>NZ_CP150241.1:0-4800000 GCF_037975235.1 Paenibacillus sp. FSL R5-0341 | reverse complement strand
AGGATCAAATACATGATCTTGATGGCAGCCTTTTGTTGTTATACGTTTACTTGGAAGCGTTATAGTTGCTCAAGAACTCTTTTACTTTTGCAGGATCAGCTTTCAATTCATTCCCGGTCTGAACGAGCGGGCTTACTGTAGAGTATGCTTTGAGTTTGTTGTTCTTGTAGAAACTCAAAATCTCATCTTGATTAATGGAGTACAGCACGGCTTTTCTCAGGTCACTGCTCTTGGCAACCTCGCGATTGGCCGTGTTGAACAACAGATAGGAGACAGCGTTACTTGGAAGACTTTGCAATTTCAGCTTGCTGTCATTTTCGATGATATCATACTTGGTTTCAGGTACACCGTAGTATAAGTGAATTTCACTGCTGCGAAGAGCAGAGAGGGCACTGTCTGCATCCGCGATGAACCGGACATTGACCTGAGCAATTTTTGGTGCATATTCAGTGCCTTTGCGATATCCCGGATTTTGCAAGAATACTGCTTCATAGTCATTTTTGTAAGACAAAATGTAAGGTCCGCTAGTATAAAGGGTGTTATTGTATGCTGCGCCTTCAGTCACCGTGTTCTGGTCACCGTAAGGAATATCTTTATTCACGTCAAAGGAAGCTACATCATATGTGTTGATGCTCTCCACCTGTTTTTTGGACACGATACCCGCAGATTGGTGAGCCAGGTAGTTCAATACTTGTGGGAAAGGTTCAGTTGTTGTCAGTTTAACGACCTGATATTTACCTGCGCTATTATCTGCTTTGGTTTTGTCAGTCACGAGTTCCGAAATTTTGCTGCCCAATCCTTGTTCCAATGCTTCGAGAATTGTACCATTGCCACTGGATTGTTTAATGGATTGCAATGCACTCAGATCCGTTACAACCTCAGCTTCTTTGATGTGTTCATGCAAACTGTACGTCCGGTGATCCGGAACGGAATCTTTGTTTTTAGCACGATCCAGGGAGAAGATAACATCATCTGCACCGACACGTTCTCCTGTATCTACAGCTTTTTTGTTATCAATCTTCGCAAAGTTGATATCGTCTCTGAGGATGAAGTAGTAGTCCGAATTTCCTTCAGCAATACTGAAGTTATGAGACAATGATCCATCTGCTGTCAGCTGATCGTCGTCTGTCAAGTTAACGAGACGTACATACATATTGGTGTTTAACTGGTTAATGGAACCGTCGTTTCCTTTGATCGGATCAAGGGAAGTCAGTACGGATGCACTTTGCGTCAGAATCAACGGATCTTTGGCATTTTTGGAGCTGTCGTTGAACTCAATCGGTTCCCAAGCCATGGCGCGGGATTTAGAGAGACGAACGGTGTCGACATTCAGAATGTCTTTGTTCACAGCCTGACTTTTCAGGGAAATGTACAAAGGAGCGATGTACGCCTGATCCGTTACCAAACGATCTTCCAATTGTTTGTACGTGTCTTTGTATTCGTCTGGTGTTTGGGTAGCGGCCTGATCGATAAGTTTATCAATCTCCCCATCGGCGAGGATACTGTAATCGCCACCTGTTTTGAAAAGGGAACGCACCGCATAATCGGGATTTCCCGTTACTGTTGTCCAGCTGGACAAGGCAAGATCATAATTCCCTGCATCCTGCTGGGATTTGAAGCTGCCATAATCCGGCTGCAGGTTCAGCTTCACATTGAAGCCATTTTTAGTCAGCTGGTCGCGGACAATGTTTACATCATTTTCGGAAGAACTCATGGCGAGTAGTTCAATGTCTGCCGGTTTTTGCGCAGTTTCTGTTGTGTCCGCTGGTGCGGTCTCCGCCTGGGATTCGGTTTTCGTTTTTACACTGCAGCCGGAAATCACAATGACGAGAATTAATAGCAATGAGATGAGTGTACGTTTTTTCATGGGATTACCCTCCATATCTTGAATGTGTGATGTGTGAATTCTTTTTTATATATCATTCATTTCAATGAATCATTTAGGCCTTTTCCAGCTTGGGATCAAGCGCATCACGCAGACCGTCACCGAGAAAGTTAAACGAAAGAACCAGCAGAATAATAGCCAAGCCTGGATAAATCGCCAGATAAGAGTGGGTCTCCAGGTATGTACTGCCGAGCTTCAGAATGTTACCCCATTCCGGAATATGCGGCTCCACGCCGAGTCCTAGATAACTCAAACTGCTGGTAGCAATAACGGCTCCACCAATCGTGAGTGTGGACTTGATAATCATGGGCGCAAGGGAATTGGGAATAATGTGTTTGAAAATAATCGTACGATTGTTGTACCCCAGTGCACGTGCAGCTTCCACGAATTCAAAAGTAGATACATAGAGTACACTGGCTCTCATGGTACGGGCATACGTTGGAATTGAACCCAGACTCAGCGCCAGAATGAGATTGACCGTATTAGCTCCGAACGCTGCAATAATTGCAATGGCGAGCAGAATACCCGGAATTGCATAGAGAATATCGAGCAGCCGCATGATGATGTTATCCGTATGTCTTCCGTAGAAGCCGGAGAATGCTCCGAGGACTCCGCCGATCAACACAGGAATGATGGTCGACATGCAACCTACAATCAAGGAGATCCGGGCACCGAATACAATCCGGGAAAATAAACATCGTCCGAAGTCATCCGTTCCCAAGGGATACGCAAGGGAAGGCGGTTGAAGCAGAGCCGAGTAGTTATTTTCCACAGCCATGCTGTAGTCAAAGGTGAAGAAACTGCAGATCGATATCGAGAACAGAAAAATGATAAAAAACAAACCGGACATCGCAGTCATATTCGGAGCAAGGCGCTCCCACAGATCGTTCCAGAAGTTTGATTTTTGTTTCCCCTGTCTGCGAATGCGTCCGATGATGGAAATGCCGAGCAATAGGGCAAATACATTACCTGTGATCGAGGTCAGAATCAGTACTACACTGACACCGATCATCCAGCGAGGGAGGATCGAGGTCGCGTTATATCGGGATACGATAAGCAGTACGACCAGGTCGATCACCAGAATAAATATCAGCACCGCCATGGCTGGCAAAAAGTTGTCCGCCACATAAGGTTTGAAGATATTTAACGCCGATACACCGATCACGAACAGCTGGGTTAACAGCATGTACACCGCAAAGGTATACTCCACGTTCCTGGATTTTCGAATCAGATGAAAGGCGGCCGTTACGATAAATATATTGCCTGAAATGATAGCAAGTAGCTGAACCCAGGCTAACCTGCGAGTCAGAGCAGAGACCGTACCGTTACGGATCAAGTCTTTTCGAATCCGAAAGGTGATAACACTTTGGACCAGTGTGAAGAATAAGTAGATCCCAAGTATCGTTAGCAGAAATGGTTTGAACGTCTGCCCGCTCCAGTCGTAACTGTTGAACAGCAACAATGCAGTCAAGAGAAGGGACGTGACCCAGGCGAAGCTGGCCTGACTGTATTCGCGAGAAGACTTAAGCCGGAAACGCATTTCTTGTGTAAAGGAACCTGATTTTGTCATAGTACACCTGCTTTAATATTGTTTCATCTTGGAACGCACTCTTGGATCAATAAAAGCGTACAGCAGATCAACCGCTACATTAATAATGGAGATCGTAATCGCTGTGTAGATTACTCCGCCCATGATACTCGGAATATCGGGGATAAATTGCTTATCCACAATGTAACTACCGAGACCGCTGATATTAAACACTTTCTCCGTTACCGCTGCCCCACCCAGCATGGCTCCAAATTGAAGTCCAACCACAGTTACGATGGGAATCAATGCATTGCGTACAGCGTGTTTTAGCATGACCTGACGTTCGCTTAACCCCTTGGCACGGGCGGTCATGACATAATCCTCATGAATGACTTCCAGTGTAGAAGAACGGGTCATCCGAGCCACCGCAGCTGTGAGTCCCGTACCCAGAACAATGGTTGGCATAATAATCGACAGCCAGTTCTGCGGGTTGAATGTGGCGGGAAGCCACTGCATTTTGATCGAAAAGTTCAGAATGAAAATAAGTCCTTGCCAGAAATTCGGAATCGATAATCCAATCAGAGCAATAAACATGAAGGTGTAGTCGAACCACGAATTAGGCTTAATTGCAGAGATGATACCAATGGGTAATGCAATGACGAGTGCCAGTAGCAAGGAGATGACCGCCAGCGTCAATGTAATTGGAAACTTCCTTGCGATCGTTGCTGTGACATCTTCATTTCCTGCAAAAGACTTGCCAAGATCGAAGAAGGCAACTCCCTTGATATTGTTCCAAAGCTGTGTAAGATAAGGCTGATCCAAGCCATACACCTGATTGAATGCTGCAATCTGTTCCTGCGTCGCTGTCTCTCCGAGAATGTTAGCTGCCGGGTTAAACGGAGACAGATACAAAATCGTAAATACGAGTGTTGCTACGCCCAGAATGACGAATACCGTCATCAGTATTCTTTCAAATATGTACTTTAGATAAGGATTGCCATACAAAAACAAAATGCTATACATCAGACAGCCTGGAATAATGGATATCGCGAAAAACCATGGTTTTTCGATAAGGGTGTGGAACGTATCGGCCATTGTAAGTCGTTGATGTCCTTGTTCCTGAAGTATGCGGGACGTCCGCTCCTTCAACTCTGTCTGAACACTTTCTTCCAACCATTCCTCGGTCTGACGTGTGAATTCTCCCTCACTGACCTGCTGCTGGAAAAAACGATGTTTGCGACGCAGCTGTTCTTCGACTTCCAACTTAAGCTTGTTCCGGTAGGAAGAAGCGAGCAGTTCTTGCTCAGCTGCCTGCCTGGCAGCTACCCAGCCGTCATTTTTTCGATTCGAACGCCATATTAGAAACACGACCAAATTGATCGGTAATCCAAGAATGAACAGAACATATCGGTAGGAAGGATGAAGCAGCATTTTGCCATAAATAAAACTTAAATTGTGTACCAACCGCGAGAGTCTGCTGCTTTCTGCAAGATTCAAACCAAGCGTGCCTCCTTTCATTCAGGTTTAAATTGCATTATTCCGATTGATATAGTATATATTATTTAGGGTCTAAACAATTGTCAAGGTAATAATTGTATACATATGTGTATGTGAAAAATGGATGAGAGCTGGTGATGGCATGGAACCTTTACTGAAAGTTAATGATCTATCTGTCTCGTTTCACTCTGGAGAGAGTGAGTTTCAGGCAGTGGGAGAAGTGAGTTTTGAAGTACGAAAAGGCGAGACGTTGGGCATTGTAGGAGAATCGGGCAGCGGAAAAAGTGTAACAGCACGTTCTATCATGAGGCTGCTTGCATCGCCGCCCTCACAGATGAAAAAAGGGGAGATTCTATTTAAAGGAGTCGACCTCGCCAATAAAACGCAGAAAGAGATGGAGAGCATCCGTGGACGTGATATTGGCATGATCTTTCAGGATCCGATGAGTTCCCTTAATCCGACTATTAAAGTGGGTAAACAGATCTCCGAGAGTCTGATCAAACATCAGAAAGTGTCCAAAAGGGAAGCCAAGAAGCAGGCGATTGCCATGATGGAGCGGGTGGGGATAACTCGCAGCGAAATACGCTACAACCAATATCCGCACGAATTCTCCGGAGGCATGCGTCAGCGGGTCATGATCGGTATTGCACTCGCTTGTCGTCCTGAATTGCTCATTGCCGATGAGCCGACAACCGCACTTGACGTTACGATTCAGGCACAGATTCTTAATTTGATGAAAGATATGCAGGACCAACTGGGTACATCGATTATCCTGATTACACATGATCTGGGCGTAGTGGCAGGTATGTGCGATCGGGTTGTTGTTATGAAGGAAGGACAGATTGTGGAAACGGGGACTACAACAGAGATTTTTGCTAACCCCAAACATCCATATACGATCAGACTTCTGAATGCATTACCACGTCTGGATCAGAAAAAAAAGCCGAAACCCGTATCCTTGGTCCCTAGAGATCTGGAAGACGATCAGCCGTTACTTGAGGTGAAATCGCTCAGACAACATTTTAATCTGGGTAAAGGTAATACCTTAAAGGCTGTTAATGATATCAGTTTCCATATTCGTCAAGGAGAGACACTCGGCGTTGTGGGGGAATCCGGCAGCGGAAAATCAACCACGGGGCGTGCCATTCTGCGATTGCATGAGCCAACAGGTGGAGATGTGCTGTTTAAGGGAGTCCCGCTTAATCGTTTGTCCGCTTCGGAGATGAAGACAATGCGCAGACATATGCAGATTATTTTCCAGGACCCCTATGCATCTCTGAATCCCAAAATGAGAATTATGGATATCATTGGAGAAGCCCTTGATATTCATCAGCTTGCAGGTACTGCCGCTCAGCGGGAGAAGCGGGTGGAGGAATTGCTGGAGATGGTGGGTCTCGATCCCACCCATGCGCAGCGTTATCCGCATGAATTCTCGGGTGGACAGAGGCAGCGGATCGGCATTGCAAGAGCTCTGGCTGTGGAGCCGGAATTCATCGTATGTGATGAGCCGTTGTCTGCACTGGATGTATCGATACAAGCTCAGATCGTACAATTGCTTGAAGAGTTACAGCAGCGACTCGGATTGACGTATCTCTTCATCGCGCATGACTTGTCCATGGTTAAACATATCAGTGACCGAGTGGCTGTCATGTATAACGGGAAAATTGTGGAGCTTGCAGAGAGCGAAGAACTGTATTCCAACCCGCAACATGCCTACACCAAGGCATTGCTGTCTGCTATTCCTGTGCCTGATCCGGAGGTAGAAGCGAAGAAAAAGAGACATGTTGTCAAAGAAACCGCTAGAGAAAATGTTGAAGTAGAGGACCGTTATAATCTGGAACATTCCAGATGGGTAGAAGTCAAGGATGGACATTGGGTCGCAATATCTAGTTAGTAAATGCAACATATAGTCTTTTTCAAATACAAAAGAACCCCGACGATGATCTCCACAGATCGTTATCGGGGTTGAGTTTTATGTTCTTTGTATAATAGCAGTAATCAAAAGTGATTATTTGAATTGAACCGATTTTTTGATGTTATCAATCTCGGATTTGGTCTCATCATCCATGTAAGTGAAGATGAAATTGAAAGCATACCCTTCAATAATCGTGCTGTAGTAGTCCTGAGTAATCGTTGAACCGTCACCTGCATCCATCGTGATTTGCATCAGATCCATCTCTTTGCCACCGATGGTTTCAGTCGTCATTTCTTTGTAATCGTAAGGGAACTGACTATCTACCATGAATTTTTTGGTTGCTTCCAGGTAGTCTTTACCTGTACGAATGCCTTGCAGCAGGCTTACTTTCTCAGCAATCGCCATAGCGGAAGGACCAACTTGACCGCCGTCCAATGGGTACTGTGAAGCCATAAGCAAGTTCAATGTTTTGGTCTGAGACAGTTCGATTTGTTTTTTCTTCGTTTCATCATCACCAGCAATCGCTTCAGATGAAGCACTAGTCAGCTCATTCATGCCTGCAGCATCCTGGAACTCCCAAGCTTCAGGGAATTTCAGAGATACGCCGAAATAGTCATTGGTGTAAGAGCCTTTTTCCGTAGTCCCCAGCTCAACGTCTTGGGAATTATCGGTTTCCTTGGACTCTTCGCTTGCTGGTTCTGTGTTCTCTGTTTCTTCTGTATTCGCTGTATCAGAATCAGTTCCCGTCGTTGTTTCTGTCGGGGTAGGCTCTTCTGTTGCGGCTGTGTTATCTGCTTTGTCACCGCAAGCGGATGCAACCAGCATAATCATAATGAGCATGGCGAATAAAGAAGCTTTTTTTGGAATTGTCATATTACCCTCCTGAAATGTGTGTGTTTTCTCTCTCTACATCTTGCTTGTTCTCTAAATTGTAGCACAAACGTTCTCATTTACTACCTATAGGAATCTATAGGGGTCCTCTATAAATAAGACAATCGGCTGGCAATTGAAACAGCTTCTGTGCTGGATTGCACACCTAATTTGTTGAAAATCACTTTTTTGTGATGATTCACGGTACATTCCTTGATCTTCAATTTCAAAGCAATGGCTTTTACGGTCAGGCCTTCCGCAATCATCTCCAGAATGGTTAACTGACGCTCCGTGAACTCAACCGCTGATTTCTCAGAAAGTTCAGCAGCTTGTTGACTCTGGTAGCTGTTCTGCATATAAGCAGGAATCAGCTTGGCAATGGCAATCAGTTCGCCCTGCATATCCGCGTTAATGGTGGACACATCCAAATAACCGAAATGCTGCGATCCCATGGTCAGAGGCGAGGCGTAGCAATGCCAACTTTGAAAATATGGACTTTCATGCTGCTCGGGTAGAAGACATACAGGTTCGTTGCTGTTCATCGTTACAGATATGGCGTTTACTCCACAGCTCTGTGCGGTGAAGATCATGCCTGGACGAATGGGAGAATGTTCGACTACAGCTTCAAGATCTGAACTGTAATCCATGGAAAGTAACACACCGTCCGTATCTGTGAGTAGAAAAAGATAGGTGCCTGTTAAATTTTCCTTGATATCCGAGATGCTGTTCTGGAAAGCATGAATCAGGAAATGATTGATTTTGCTTAGTTTATCCAGACTGGATTTTGGTAAATAGTCGAACGGAGCCGTTCCTGCTGCATGCGAGCGAGTTGCGGACTCCTTGTGCCGTGAGGCAAATGTAATGGCAGGCATGTTGTTCCTCCTTGCTGCACAGTCGTTAAGCGAAAACGTAGTTCTTTTATTGCATCTGAGAGTGGTCTTAGCCAATCGTTTTAATGACGTGTCCTTCCTGGTCCTTAATCTCTGTTTTAACAATCTGAACGAGGAGACGATCCAAAGAAATAATCTCGAATGTCCCTTCAACCGGATGGAGATTCTGCGCCAGTTCTTCAACAACTTGCTTGTTCACGGTTAGTGTGATTTGTCTATCTGATTCCAATGAGGCAGGCTGTTCTCCGGCTTTGAACATGATATTTACATCCGGTCCGATCAACGACAGAGATTCACCTTTTGACATTCGGCTGCGAAGAATGTTGCCAATCAAAACGGCCTGATTGGCTCCAAGCTGGAGTTTGGCCGGAACCGTTTTTTGCAGCATTTTTTTGCGCGGGGACTCCCAGCCCAGTTGTTGTATGAATAAAAACGCTGTGCTTGAGCCATCCTGTTCGATTCCAAGCTGGACTGCCTGTATAACAGAAGGAATATCTGCGTACGAATTTCGCATCAGATCCGTCACATATTTGGGCATGAAACTGGAGCAGGCAGACAGGAAGCCGCGAGCGTTCCACGTTTGAATCATTTCCAGTTCTCGACCTGTAATGCCAACCATTTGAACAAATTGCACTGAACCATTAGGTGTTGATATCTCGGGCAGGTCAGGGTCCTCAATAAAAGCGAGCGCTGTCAGCAGGGTATCAGACGCCAAGCAGATGGGGCCATTGGCATCCATGTAATCGCCTGCGCGGAAGACATTTCCACTATTGAAGACGTATCGTCCCATATTTTGTAATAGATTCAGTGCCCAGGCTGGAGGTTCGTTCTCTTCTTCGCCACGTGTAAGACGAAATGTAATCTCGAATCCATATCCACTTTGTGATAATTGATCGGATTCTTTCTCATATAATTCAGAGAAACCATATGTGACAAAATGCCAGTGAGGCATAGGTGTGTTCGCCGAATACACGCTGATGCCGTCGAGCGGGTCCGGACCTCCAAGCATATAAGGAATGGATGTGCCATAATGATGTGGCTCCTGTTCTCCGTACAGTTCTCCGATCGCTTGATCAATCGCGTCCCAACCGGATGTGTTTTCTTCATGTGTCATTTCTAAATCCTCCTAGAATAGTCTTTCCCCCGAAAAAACATTTAAAATTAAGTCTACCTGTTCCAAGGGTGGTTTCAAGCGGCTTTAGGATGAATTGTAAGAGATAGGACTTTCGGGGTCACCAACTGTAAGACGAGGAGTGAATTTACATGAGTATGAAAGGTATTTATCTGGCGTAGTTTGATCAGGAAAGGATAAAATCCCGGATTTGGAGGTCCAAAGTCCTGCCAACGAACTCGACTAATCGTGAAGTTGATTTTGCAAAATAGATATGTTACGCTTACATTACAAGAGCAAACACAACAGAATATGCAATAACATCTTTTGATGGATTGTAACTGTGAAGACAGGCAAAACCTAAACTGATGGTGAAATGAAGGCCCCTTTTTTTGGTGCTATTTTACCTTGAGTTTAGGTTTTTCTTGTTTTCTGCTCTGAAGTACAGTTTTTTACCTGGAAAAACCAAAATAAATTTCGAAAAGAGGTTGTTGTTCATGACCACGGCAAAAAAAGGATTCCCCGAAAACTTCCTATGGGGCGGCGCTACAGCTGCCAATCAATTGGAGGGTGCATTCGATAAGGACGGCAAAGGCCTCTCCACAGCGGACATGATCGCTCATGTTCCTAAAGAGAAGCGTACAGGCGGACATGCCATGGAAATTTCCTCTTCCCGAATTGAAGAGATCCTCTCCGGCAAAATCGAAGAACGTTTCCCGAAACGTTTTGGTATCGATTTCTACCATCACTTTAGAGAAGATATTGCATTGTTCGCTGAAATGGGCTTCAAAGTATTCCGTTTGTCCATTCACTGGGCACGTATTTTCCCGAACGGTTATGATCAAGAGCCGAATGAAGCAGGCTTGAAATTCTATGATGAAGTATTCGACGAATTGTTGAAATATGGCATCGAGCCGCTCGTTACATTGTCTCACTATGAGACACCGCTTGGCTTGACGCAAAAATACAACGGCTGGGCTGGCCGTGAAGTAATCCAGCACTATGTTCGATATGCAGAAACGGTGTTCAACCGTTATAAAAATAAAGTAAAATACTGGCTGACGTTTAATGAAATTAACGTCATGCTGTTCAGCCCGTACACTGGCGGCGGCATTCTGATCGATAAAGTGGACAACAAGCTACAAACCACTTATCAAGCGCTGCATCACCAATTTGTAGCAAGTGCATTGGTAACGAAGCTTGCACACGAGATTATGCCTGGTTCCCAAGTAGGTTGTATGCTTGCTCGTATGGAAACTTATGCAGCAACTTGTAATCCGGTAGATGTTCGTCTGGCTCAACACGAGAATCAGATTAACCTCTTCTTCACGGACATGCATGCTCGTGGTAAATACCCGAACTACATGGCTCGTTATTTTGAAGAAAATAACATCGTGATCCAAAAAGAAGCAGGCGATGATGAGATCTTGCTGAACAATACCGTTGATTTCATCTCCTTCAGCTACTACATGTCCGTAACCAAATCTGCATCCGCAGACAAGGAAGAAACAGCAGGTAACCTGACTGGCGGCGTGAAAAACCCTTATCTGGAAGCGTCCGACTGGGGCTGGGAGATCGATCCGATCGGTCTGCGCGTAACCCTGAACAACTTCTGGGATCGTTACCAGAAACCATTGTTCATCGTAGAAAATGGTCTGGGCGCATATGACCGTGTTGAAGAAGACGGTTCGATCCATGACTCCTATCGTGTGGATTACCTGAAAAAACACATTGAACAAATGAAAGAAGCGATCAAAGACGGTGTGGATCTGATTGGATTTACAGCATGGGGCCCGATTGACCTTGTGAGTATGTCTACTTCCGAAATGTCCAAACGTTATGGTTTCATCTACGTGGATCTGGATGACGAAGGTAACGGAACACTCAAACGTTCCAAAAAGGATTCATTCGACTGGTACAAAAACGTAATCTCCAGCAATGGTGAGCAACTGTAGTTCTCTCGTTTCCAGGATTGTAACCGCATGTAAAGCGGGCAAAACCTAACCCAAAAGTTGGCATGGAAGGAATCTAATTTTCCTGATGGCCCTTTTAGTTGGAGATTGTCCGCTTTTTCCTGTCGGCAAAGGATAGAGTAATGCATTTAGACAAAGAATTAAAATACCGTTATTAGAGAGGAATGATTGACATGACAACACCATTTCCGAAGGATTTCCTATGGGGCGGCGCTGTAGCAGCCAACCAACTTGAAGGAGCTTATAATACAGATGGCAAAGGCCTGTCTGTTCAGGACGTAATGCCACACGGGATTACAACGCCTAGAACGGAAGCACCTACTGAAGATAACCTGAAACTGATCGGTATCGATTTCTACAACCGTTACAAAGAGGATGTTAAATTGTTTGCCGAAATGGGCTTCAAAGTATTCCGTACATCCATCGCTTGGTCCCGTATCTTCCCTAAAGGCGATGAACTGGAGCCAAACGAGAAAGGTCTGCAATTCTATGATGACCTGTTCGATGAGTGCCACAAATACGGTATTGAACCACTCGTAACGATCTCTCACTATGAGACACCGCTGCATCTGTCCAAAACGTATGATGGCTGGGTTAACCGTAAAATGATCGAATTCTACGAGCGCTATGTAACAGTGCTGTTTAACCGTTTCAAAGGCAAAGTAAAATACTGGCTGACGTTTAACGAAATCAACTCCATACTGGAAGAGCCATTCATGAGCGGCGGAATCTACACGCCAAAAGCAGAACTGTCCAAGCAGGATCTGTACCAAGCGATCCATCATGAATTGGTAGCCAGTGCCTTGGCTGTTAAATTGGGTCATGAAATTATGCCTGAAGCCAAAATCGGCTGTATGGTACTGAGCATGCCTACGTATCCGTTGACTCCGAATCCGGATGATGTGGTTGCAGCAATGCATGCTGAACAGCGCAATGATATCTTTGCTGATATCCATGCACGTGGCTACTATCCGAAATACATTAATCGTTATTTCAAAGCAAATAATATCAATATCAAGTTTGAAGACGGCGATGCTGAAATTCTGAAGCATACCGTAGACTTTATCTCGTTCAGTTACTATGTAAGTATCTGTGAGACAGGTGATCCCGAGAAACGTATCGAAGGTAAAGGAAACCTGTTCGCAGGTGTACAAAACCCTTACCTCAAAGCGAGTGAGTGGGGTTGGCAGATCGATCCGCAAGGACTGCGCGTAACCTTGAACAAATACTGGGATCGTTATCAAAAACCATTGTTTATTGTCGAAAATGGTCTGGGTGCAGTCGATGAGCTGATTACCGACGAAAATGGCAATAAAACGGTGAACGATGATTACCGTATTCAATACCTGAATGACCACCTGGTACAAGTGGGCGAAGCTCTTGAGGATGGCGTAGAAGTGATGGGTTATACGTCATGGGGCTGTATTGACCTGGTAAGTGCTTCAACAGCAGAGATGAAGAAACGTTATGGCTTCATCTATGTAGACCGCAATAATGATGGTTCAGGAACACTGGATCGTTACAAGAAAAAATCATTCCACTGGTACAAAGAAGTTATAAGTACGAATGGCGCAAGTCTTAAGAACAACAATGAGTAAATACTAGTTCTTCAAGCATAGTTGTAAAGCATCTTCTTATGTCACATTAACGCACATTAACCGCTTTCACAAAAACATTGTCATATGGATAATTATATGGTAAGATGGGCATAAGGCTAATGAATACTGGATTGTTACTGTTCAATCAGGCAAAACCAGAAGCAGGGCATATTTCGTGACCTGCTTTGGTTTTGCCTTTTACTACTTTGACGGTGCAAGGTGATGTGAAGAAATGAAAATTGAGAAGGTGCTTAACAACAACGTAGTTACCGTAATTGATCCGGGAGGAAACGAACTGGTCGTTATGGGACGTGGAATTGCCTTCAAAAAGCATACTGGTGAATCGATAGACGAGAGTCTCGTCGAAAAAATATTCTCGCTTGAAAGTAAGGAAGTATCACAGAAACTCAAAACGCTTCTGTCTGATATCCCGGTTGAATATGTCGAGTGCTCGGATGAGATTATCCGTTATGCCGAGACGGTGTTAGGTGAGAAGCTGCATGAAAGCATCTACATTTCACTGACGGATCATATTCATTTTGCTATTGATCGACATCGTCAAGGATTGCAGATCCGTAACGCACTGTTTTGGGAGATCAAGCGCATGTACCGGAAGGAATATGCCATTGGACTCAAGGCGCTACAGATTATTGAGGAAACATTAGGTGTCCTGCTTCCCGAAGACGAATGCGCATTCATTGCGATGCATCTGGTTAATGCCCAGATGAACGGTGAAATGAGGGAAACGATCAGCATTACGAATATCGTTAAGGACATACTTAACATTGTAAGACGCAGCTTTGTAATTGAGCTTGATGAAGATTCATTGAGTTATTATCGATTTTTAACTCATCTGAAGTTCTTTGCCCAACGTGTGTTGCAAGGAATGGCGATTGAAGATAAAGAAGAAGATAATCCGCTTCATGACTTGGTGAGCAAGCAGTATCCGGAAGCACATGCATGTGCAGTAAGGATTAGTGATTATACTCGTAAGATCTATAATCGGGTGTTGTCCAAGGAAGAAATACTGTATCTGACCATTCATATTGAACGAGTTGTCAGAAATGAACAAACAATCGAATAAAATTGGGATTGTTACTGCTAAAAAGGCAAAACCTAAACGTTGAATAATGATAAGCTGATCTGCTTTGTCATTATTCAGTGTTTAGGTTTTTTTTTAACCTTCATTACACATAAAAGGAGCAAAACACAATGGATAAACAACAATTGTCCAAGGATATTTTGAAGCTTGTTGGTGGCGAAGAGAATGTCGATCAAGTCACACACTGTATGACAAGACTCAGATTTAACCTGAATGACAACAAAAAAGCGGACAAAGCGACGCTGAAAAATACACCGGGCGTTATGGGCGTGATGGAGAACGGTGGACAGTTCCAGGTTATCATCGGTAACGATGTACCTGTAGTGTATAACGCACTTGTTGGCAACATGTCCAAATCACCAAACGCAGATAATGCATCATCTGGTGCTTCAACTGGAGAAAAGAAAAAGAGAAATCCGGTAAGTGCTCTGTTCGACTTCATTTCCGGCATATTTACACCGATTCTGCCAGCAATTACAGGTGCAGGTATGATCAAAGGGATCGTGGCTATCCTGGTAGCCCTGGAGTGGTTGTCCGATACCAGCTCAACCTACATCATTTTGTCTGCAATCGGTGACGGTGCATTCTACTTCCTGCCAATCATTCTGGCAATCAGTGCAGCACGTAAGCTGGGTAGCAATATGTATATTGCCGCAGCGTTAGCAGCGGGCATTATGCACCCGACAATTACAGCGTTGCTTGCCAATGGTGACACCACATTTGTGGGGATTAAGGTTATAGCAGCAACGTATTCTTCTACGGTTATTCCGATCATTCTCGCCATCTGGATTGCTTCTTATGTAGAGAAAGCTGTTGATCGCGTTACACATGCTTCACTGAAGCTTCTTATTGTTCCAACGGTTACGCTATTAATTATGGTTCCACTGACGTTGATGACTGTTGGACCACTCGGTACGGTTCTTGGTAATGGTTTGTCAGGTGGTATTTCATGGTTGTTCGACAACATGTCCATCTTCGCAAGTATCCTGATTGGTGGTACGATGTCACTGCTGATCATTACAGGTATGCACTATGCACTGTTGCCGATCATTGTCGGTTCGATGACATCCCTGGGTTACGACTTTATTATTCCACTGATGTTTGCAGCTAACTTGGCACAAGGTGGCGCAGCATTTGGTGTGGGTCTCAGATCGAAAAATGCTAAAACCAAATCGCTTGCTTATTCCACAGGTCTTACGGCTATTATGGGGATCACGGAACCAGCGATGTATGGTATCAACATGAAGTTCAAAAAACCATTTATTGCAGCGCTTATCGGTGGTGCTGTCGCAGGTGGATTCATGGGGATCGTCAATGTTAAAGCTTATGTACTTACAGGTCTAGTAGGTCTGCCAAGTATTGCAGCATTTATTAGCCCGGCAGTTAGCACACTACTCTATGCCCTGGCAGGTGGTTTGATTGCTATCGTAGCTGCTGCGGTACTGACGTACATTCTTGGATTCCAAGAAGAAAATGCATCGGAGCCAGTAGCTGCACCAGTAGCTGAGCCTGCAACACCAGCTGCAACAACTTCTGCTCCTGCTGTAACTGAAGAAGCAAAAGCACAAGATGAGCAAGTATTCAGCCCGATCACGGGTGAAGTTAAACCGCTGAGCGAAGTGCCAGACCCTGCATTCTCCGAAGAGATTATGGGTAAAGGATTCGCGATTCAACCATCTGAAGGCCGCGTAGTTTCTCCGATCAACGGAACGGTGTTCTCGTTATCGAAGAGTGGACATGCCATTGGTCTGGTAAGTGATACAGGCGCAGAAATGTTGATTCATATCGGGATTGATACCGTGAAGCTGAAAGGTCAATTCTTCTCACCTAAAGTTCAAGCAGGTGCGAAGGTTGCCGTAGGTGATGTACTGATGGAGTTCGACCGGGAACAGATCGAAAAAGCCGGTTACACAACGATTACACCAGTCATTATTACGAACATGCATCAATATGAGTCCATTGAGTCTGCTGGTCGCACTACGATCAAAGAAAAAGACTTGTTGTTCACAGCTAAAGCTTAACCATAAGTATAAAAAAGCAGCTTCACCGGAGTGTGATCCGGTAAAGCTGCTTTTTTTTGTTTATAGCTTTTTAGATCACGGGAAGCATTCCCTGTACCAATTGCACAAAGTGTTGTGCAGGCTTGGACAGATAGCGGTTCTGCAGCCAGACCAGCGCCGAGCCAACCGTGGAATGCTGATCCTGAATGCGATATACGTGGAAAGGGTGCTCTTGGTATAGTTGCAGTACCGTATGTGGCACGATGGAACTGGCGAAGCCGAGTCGGACCAGCTCCAGCAACATATTAATGTCCGAGCATTCGCCCATGATGGAGGGGGTAACCTGGTGTTCCCGGAACTTGTCCAAAATCAGCTCGAACATACCGAGTCCTTCTGTACTTGGAAGCAGGAGAGGGATACCTGTAAGCTGCTCAAAATAAGTTCCCATCTCTGCTCCTACGCCCATCTCTGTCGGGCTATCCAGCGGTGTTGAAGAAATATAGAAAAGGGGCTCCTGTGGCAGGTGCAGCACCTCATAGCGTTCGGTCTGGACAGGCATGCGTACACAGGCAAGTTCAACTTTGCCATCTTCCAGCAATCGGCATAATTGCGCAGATTCATTTTGCTGAATTTTATAGGTAACCTGTGGGTGAGTGGTGCGGAACTGCTGAAGTGCTTGCGGGATCAGGCGATCCGATATGGTATTGATGCCGATGGCGAGTTTGCCCCGTATGCCGTGACGGAAACTTTGCATCTCCATTACAGCTTCCTCCATATATTTGGTCAAGGTAACCGCATAATCATAAAAGCTGCGACCCGCCTGCGTTAGCTCCATCATGCGCCCTTTGCGTTCAAATAGAATCACACCAAGCTCTTCCTCCATTAACTTAAGCTGCTGACTTAAAGGTGGCTGAGCCATATGCAGTCTTCGGGCTGCTGCTGTAATCTGTTTCTCCTCGGCAATGGCAATGAAATAGCGGCATTGTTTGATATCCAAGTGGTTGTCTCCTTTGCCTGCAATGTATATGTAATTCGTATAGAAAGCCAACAAAACATGTATTTTTAATATACTACGATCTTATGTTACTATACATTAGATTTGCATACCTGACTAACAGGGCTTGGTTTCTATATGAATGTTACTGCATGAGAAAGACCTTGAATTGGAGGATGAAGCAACTTGGTTAGAACAATACATGATGCTGCTTACGCAGGGCATACCGATGAGGTCATTCGATTTATCGCACAGGGTAGCCGGTTGAATGAACAGGATGCATTGGGGAGAACAGCTCTGATGGCTGCGGTACACGGTAATAAGATAGATACGGCAAGGATGCTGGTTGACGCCGGTGCGGACATTAACCTACAGGATGCACGATTGGATAACACGCTGTTATACGCGAGTGCCGAGGGTATGTATGACATGGTGGAATTAGCGATTACAGCAGGTGCAGATACAAGGTTAACCAATCGTTTCGGCGGTACAGCCCTTATTCCTGCAGCGGATCGTGGCCATGTGAACATTGTGGAGCTGCTGTTGACACGCAGCGATGTGGATGTGAACCATGTCAACAACCTGGGGTGGACAGCCTTGCTGGAAGCGGTCATTTTGGGAGATGGTGGAGTACGTCATCAGGAAATTGTCGCTTTGCTTTTGCGATATGGTGCGGATCCAAAGATCGCGGATCGGGACGGGATTACACCACTTGAACATGCGCGCAAGCATCATTATACCGAAATGGAACGACTATTAACCCAAGTCTGAAGCGACTTTACATTTATGATACAGAACAGTGAAAGGATATTCCTAACGAATGAACAGACATCTAGAGCAGTTTTCACAAAAGAATATGAAGGACGTATCTTCACTGATTTTGGCGGGCATACAGTGGTTTTTCTTCCTGTTTACCAATACCGTTGTTGTTCCGTTATCGATTGGACATAATTTTCAGCTGTCCCCGGATGCGATCGCTGCCTCCATGCAGCACGCATTTATACTTACCGGAGCGGTGTGTATTCTTCAAGCCGTGTTCGGTCATCGATATGCGGTCATGGATGGTCCATCAGGATTGTGGTGGGGTCTGACGTTAAGCTTGACGGTATCTGCTTCATCAGCGGGTATGAGTCTGGAGCGTATTGGTGGTGGGCTGGCTGCAGGTTTTTTGTTAGCGGGACTAACGATGATGATTCTGGGCTGGCTGGGGGCAGCGCAAGTGCTGCAAAAGCTGTTCACACCTATGGTGAAGAGTGCCATGCTATTTCTGATGACGATTCAACTGACCATGAACTTTTTCAAAGGCATGATTGGATATACAGAGTTTGGCCGTTTTGATCTGCCTGTTGCGGCATTGTCCGTCGTCATTGCATTTCTGGTGGCATGGATTCAATTGAAGGGCAGGGGTAAACTGGGGAACTACGCAATCTTGATTGGGATTGTGGCAGGCTGGATCGCGTATAGTCTATTGTTCCCTGGACAGCATAGTGGACAGCCCAATCAGACAACAACAGGCCTCACGCTGTTTCCATGGGGAGCACCCAGATGGGAACCGGGCATTGTCATTACTGCTTTCTTCGTAGGGCTGGTGAATATGACGAATTCGATCACCACCTTAAGCACAGTCGAGAAGCTATATCAGGCAGAGACAACAAGCCGTCAATATCAGCGATCCTATGCACTAACGGGTCTGTTCACGATGTTGTCATCCTGTGTGGGTGTGCTGCCCTTTGGTTTATTTGCATCTTCAATCGGGTTCCTAGAAAGTACTCGCATTCTGCGCCGGGCTGCCTTTATTATTGGAGCGGGCTTGTTATGTATGATGGGTCTTACACCTTCGGTTACGGCCTTTTTTGCACAAATACCACCAAGCGTCGGCAGTGCTGTTCTGTTCGTGGCCTATCTGCAGATGTTCGGCACGGCACTAAGAACGCTTGAAGGTACAACGTTTAATTCTAAAACGATCTATCGTGTAGCGTTGCCGGTCCTCACGGGAGTTGCTGTCATGAATATTCCTGCAGAAGCCTTTCAAACGTTGCCCATGTATCTCATTCCCATTATAAGCAATGGTCTCGTGATGGGAGTGTTGGTATCATTACTACTTGAAAAAACAGTGAACTGGTCCAAAATGGAACAACCAGTGACAGCTAGTAAAGCGGCATAATGAGTCTAAATAATGCAACAGTCCAATTCGCTTGGGCTGTTTTTTTGTTTTTGTTATCAGACTATATGACTATTTCACAATAATTTTTCCTTGCCCTGCAAGCATTCGCATCTCTCGGGAGAGACGATCCTGGTTCCCATCCTGCATTTCGAGTTGAACACCATAGTGCCATGAGGTGTTTTTTTCTTGACCCCAGCGGAGAGTGCCTTCCATATATAGAGGGTCTTCAAAGAGCAACATATTCATTCCAATTCGGATATCGTTGTTCTCTACAGGAAGGGACAGCGGAAATGACAGCTGACAGCCGGATCGACTGATATCACACAGCTCGGCCTGAATGGGCTTGGGTGGTGCATTGACTCCGTTGATACTGAGAATATAGATCTCAAAGCTGATCGGTTCCTTCAATGTGTAGCGAAAGGGTTCTTTTCTATTGTTAATTGACATGGCTTGGCTTCCTCCATCAGGTTCAAAAAAGTCAGTTATGCTTATATCGACCGTTTGGAGCGATAAATGAAGAGTTGTGAAAGCCAGAGATGGTTCAGGGGTTCCTTTTACACGTGTACCAGGCTTGATATAATGATGGAATATATTTCTGAGTTTAGACCTGAATCAGACAGAAGGGACGGTTGAATATGCGAAGAACATTTCAAATGGTTACAGATACGGCAACAATGTGCTTGTATGATCTGGCGACGTTAAAGCATCGTGTCGAGGATACTTCGGACTGGTGGTCCATTCCGGAGGATGAGCTGGCTGAGGTGAATGCAGGCCATTGTCTGTTCCTGAATCTGGGTGCGGATGGAGTGTATGAGGTGGAATGGAGTTTGGAGGATGTAGAGGGAGATCCAGAACGTGTAGCAGAACGTGGAAAAGTATATCATTTGCAAGTTCCGTCTGGACACGTCTATCTGGGAGCAGCAGATGATGTGAGTGGCGGTGAATTGGAGCCGGATGAGACGTGTGAAGGGGTTCTGTTTCAGTTAAAGCCCGGAAATTATGCGTGTATCGTCTCCAGAGAAGCCAGTCGGATCGCGATTGTCATGACACCAAGTATACAGGGAAATAACACCTTGGATGAATTAATTCGGATGTAGTGTACATATGTGAACAGGAGGCATTTCATATGCAGGATTGGAACGATACAACCATGATGAATGCAGATAGCTTGCGTAAACGAATGAGAATACTTGCTGCATTGGATATCATCTTTTCGGAGGAAAAATGGCTACGTGTTCATCATTATGAAGCTGAGCTTCAGCCAGGTGTGGCATGGGGAAGCATCAATAACGGCGCAGGTGATCATCTGCATGTCTTGTTTACGAACTCAGGCACGTTGATCAAAGGATTCGATCATGAGTCACCCTTGAGCCCGCATGCTCGTGAGGATGGTGAGATCTACCCAGGCATGTACGATGAAGTACCGGAGACGTTGATGGCTGTTCTGCGAGATCAGGAAGAAACGTTGGATCAGGAGGATGTGACCTTTTGCCTATGGCAGGAAGGGAAAAACGACTTGCCATGGAAGGTTGGTAACTGGATTCAGCAGGCGATGGCCGAGGAAGATGAAACGGACGCCAGAGGTGGTGCAGAATTTTTACTTGGATATATAGAGAAGAACTCGGAAGATTACGTTGATTGGGCCAAAGGGTACTATGACCTGCAGAATCTGCCATTGGAAGCCGTAGCTGAAGTATATGAAGAGAAGCCGGTGACTGCCAGTCTGATCAAGCAGTTGTGCCCTGAGCGAGATGTGGCAGCAGCACTGGATGAGTTGCAGCAACGCGGGTACCCCGTGGAACGGACGTAATGGAGTAGTGAAGGAGGAAAGTAGGCCATGTACAATGTACAACTGGAACGTATGCGTGAAAAGTTGAGCACTCTCCGAAGTCTGGACCCGGATCTGGACCTGTTCGGTGCAGAAAACCATGAATATGAATTGGAGCCTGTGTGGACGCAGGAGGATATCACGCAATTTGAACAGAAATGGCAAATTAAGTTGCCGGAGGAGTATAAGGCATGGCTTCTTCATATGGGAACGGGTGGTGCAGGACCTTATTATGGTCTGGAGAACCCGGATGACGGCGTATATGCTGTGCTTGGTTATGATGATGAGCTGAATGCGATCTCGGACCCTTTTCAATTCACGGGAGCATGGAACTGGAACTATGACTGGTTCGAAGACAGCAAAGAAGAAGAGGAATGGGAAGCGTTGGAACATGAATATCTTGATCCAAAGTGGTCGGCAGGCATGCTGCGCATCAGTGATTTTGGTTGTGGCATATCCATGAATCTAATTGTTAAGGGAGCCTCCTACGGAGAGATCTGGGTTGATGACCGGGCTAACCGCAATGGAATTTATCCTGATCAGTATTGGGGCAATACGAATCGACTACATTTTCTGGACTGGTATGAGTTGTGGTTGGATCGTTCAATCCATCAAATGCATGAACAGAAGCAACAATCTGGAGCGAACGAAGTCTGAAGGAGGTTGTGCATATGGGCTGGGAATATGGGATTAGAGCAACGGAGCCTGCGATTTTACCTGAAGTCGTGAAGCGTCTGGCAGGTGCATTAACGTTTACCGAAATATATAGTCTGGAACACCATGCCAACGGCTTTGTATTGAACCGTGAGGATCCTTCCTGGCCTAGAGCACTGGAAGTGTGGATCGAAGAGGCTTCAGGCGTGGAAGAGATTGCGGACGGAGCGTTGTATATCTACTGTTTGTTTCATATCTGGGGTGAAGAGGCGCGGGGCTGGATGCAACAGATGGAGCAGGAAACCAGGCAGGTCGAAGGTGGTTTAATCTGGTTTGAACTCTGATCGGTAGGAGTTTTGCCTGAAATAGGAGGATTCTATATGGCTAAAAAATCAAAAAGGACTATTCCTACGCTCATATATCAGTATCAAGGTCCGCAGCGGAATGTGGGTTTTGTGTTATCCCCTTTATACATAGAAGAATCGGTTAAAGTAGAGATGGAAGACATGCTGTTCATATATCATGAAGACTTTGACTACATTCGTCCTGCATTGGATCGCGTATTTCCCTTAATTAACCCGCGAACTGGAGAAGAGATGAAGGCTCTAGATCCCTGCTGGGAGAATCCGATTACGAAGGAAGTGTGGGTGGGGATTTTATCAGAGTTGGATCAACAGGTGGTTGCAGAGCCTGAATTACGGATGTTTTTGAATCAGTTTACCACTTGGGTGAGAAACCATTTGCAATTGGCTGACGGGATTGAAGTCACCGGCAACCTGTAAGTCAGTTGATCTTGGATTGTTCATGCGTGTGCGTAATTCTGTATACCGGCGGCCGAAGTGCTATGTAATCAAGCTCCCTCATGATGATGGCGGAGCTTTTTTGATGAACAAATATTAAAAACCGTTTGCTTCACTCACCCGTCTTATACCACAGAAAGAGAGAGAAGGAGGGATGCGGGGTGGAAACAAAAGCAGAGATGAACCAGAGGATATATGTACAGACCGAAGACGAGACGGCATTTGTGCAATCCATTATGGAACATCAAGATACGCTCATTAGCATTGCCTACAGTTATTTGCGTAACCAGCAAGACGCGCTGGAAGCGGTACAGGAGATGACGTGCCGAGCTTGGATCAAGCGTCGGACGCTGAACAATGAGAAGGCGTTCAAGTCGTGGATCATTCGGATTCTCATCTATATCTGTATCGATGAGCAGAGGCGGCGCAAACGGGCGACACCTCTGGCGAAGGAAGATATAGAGGACAGCATTCCGGCGTCTTGGATGATCAGTGTAGATGATAATCGAATCGCTATGGAATCTCTTTTGCAAAAGTTGAAACCGAAATATCGCCATGTATTATTGCTGAAATATTATAACGACATGACACTGACGGATATTGCCTCGATCCTCGGCAAACCGGAAGGTACGATCAAGACCTGGCAGCACAAGGGGCTCCAGCAGTTGCGCAAGTTGATGAAGAATAGGAGGGATTGGCATGACCACTAACCCGGAGGAGAAAGCACTTCTTGCAGATGCATATCAGGTGAAAAGAGAGAAGCAGCACTGGAATCCGACGGACACGACTGCTGCAATTCAACGTGGTCTCGCAAAGGGCAGAACAAAACGATCAGGTAGGACCTTTCGTGTCAAATGGATCACGGCAGTGCTTGTCACGGTTCTGGCTGCAGGTTGGTTTCTTATGGGCCCGCTTGGAAACTATGGGCAACAACCGGCAACATATACTGAGCCTGTAACCCACTGGGGAGTACTTGAGCCCTTTCGTGGCCGGCTAACTTCGGATATGGAACGTACTACGATTACTTCAACGCTCAATAATGGTTATGTGCAACTCGTGGATCAGACGGTTACATCGGGCATATATCAGTTTACCGTGAATGCGGTTATGGCAGATGAGAACAGGATAACCGTATTGTATACCGCTAGAACGGATGCTTCACAAGAGATATATTCGATCGTCAATACCAAGATGACGGATGCAAGAACAGGTTATGTTCTGGATAACGGAAATATAGGAGGCGTGCATTTCTCAAATGATAAACATACTATCTATGGTCGAAGTACACTTGAACGGAATCGAAACAAACCGTTGCCTGAGCAAGTGAATCTTCAATTCCAGCTTTCTTCCGTTGTTCCGGATGTGGTGGAATATTCAGAAAACGGGGAAAAGGAACGGAAATATCAATTTTCCAAAAAAATGAATCTTTCTTTTGCGCTGGATCCCAAATTCTCTATCCCCAAAACGGAAATCTTGAACGTTAATCGTACTTTTACCGTTGGGGGTTATGAAGTTATGTTGTCAGAAGTGGAATTATCACCGCTTGTGACTCGGGTTAGATTTGTTTTTGAGCCGGAGCAAGAGATCGATTACAAAACGAAGTTGTCGATCAGTGAGGTCGTTCAGCCTCTTGAGATTGTAACTACCACTAAAGACGGGAAGCAGACCATTTTATCCATGGTAAACGGGAGCGGAACGGAAGATGGAATGATGTATTCTTTCAGCAGCAATCTGTTGGACAATCCGAAGTCGATGATATTAAAACTTCGTGGCAAACCAGATAAGGTCTATGATGATTTGCAGGAAGCCAAGAATGATGAACTGGGGATCAAAATCAAATAAGATGAACTAACTGGAATAACTCTTATTCGAATTGGTGGACGTTAGTGAAGTAAGTGAAGGGATGTCCCGCAAGGTCGTAAGCCTTGTGAGACATCCCTTCTTAAATATGACAAGCTACTGATCTTATACAGTTAGAATGTCTACTCCCAGAGCTGGAAGCGTCAACTTCTGATTCAATCTCTCGCTAGTCAACAAGCTGCGATAAGGAACGTCCAACGTAATCTCTCGTTGCTCATTCGTCAGGTTGATCAGGAACAGGAAGTTTTGCTCCCCCTTCGTTCGGATCGACAGCTCGACACCTTCCGGCAACTGGATCTCGGGCGCCAACCCTTTTTCCTTCAATATGTCTTCAAACAGCTGATAGAAATACGATGGATCCGGCCAAGTGCCGACATAATACACTTCACCTTCACCAAGCTTATTGACAGTAATCGCCGGTACACCCTCGTAAAAGTCGTTGTCATACCAGGCGATCGGCTCTGCACCTCTCAGTTCCAATAGATCACACCATTGCTTCGCAGCGAAGGTCTTGCCCTCCGCGTTCCGTATCCGATGCTCACTGTTGCCGATGGCATCATATTCACTTACAACAACACCCGCCGCTTCAGCCAGTAGCCCCGGCAGAGGCAACATCTCACATACGTTCCTCATGTTCTTCACGCCAGTCCGATTGGTGAGGACAACCGTACCACCCTTGGCTGCGAATCGCTCCAGTCGCTGTGCTACTTCTTCATTTAACAGGAAGAGGGAGGGGACAATGACCAGCTTGTACCCGTCGAGCTCCTCCGTCCAATTGATAACGTCTGTACCGACGCCCATTTTCAGAAATGCATTATGCATAGAGGACAAGTTATCTATATAGTGCATTCCCCCTTCCGCCTGCGGCTGAAGAGAAAGCGCTGTATGCTGATCATGCGAATGCAGAATCGCAACCTGGGTAACAATGGTTGAGTCGGCCAGCAGTTCTCCTAATTGGTTCACCTCGCGAGTAAGCTCCGAGAATTCCCTGAATCTGCGTCCAGGAACATTGCTGTGGTCGATCAGCCCGTGCCAGAACTGTTCGGCTCCGACGGTAGCACTCCGCCAGCGGAAATGGACGACCATATCCGCACCGCGAGCGATTGTCTGCCAAGAGCGAGCTCGGATCAGTCCAGGATAGGGGGTACGCTGAATCGGCATCCAGGCACCCTGTGCTCCGCTGAGCTGTTCCATTACCCAGAAATTCCGGCGCTTGATACCGCGAACCAAGTCTAGCGTAAGCGCTCCGTTCCTCGGAAACCGATCGCCATAATCGCGATACAGCTCATTCGGATAATAATCGACAGAGACGAAGTCCAATTCGTTGTGCATATCATAGTAGTCCAGGCTATTCGGATATTGCCACATGTTATGCGTCACGAATTGATCTGGACAGTTACGGCGTAAAATCTCAAGCTGCCATCCCAGCAGATAGCCTACGCTGTCGGAACAAAACCGTTTGTACTCCAGAAGATAAGAAGGATTCATTGGTTTGCTGGTACCGAGCGGCGTTGTTACCTCAGCCCAGCTGCTGTACTCACCGCTCCAGACGACCGTACCCCACTCCCGGTTCAACTCCTCCAGATTGGAATAACGCTTTTGCAGCCAAGCGACAAATGCACGATTGCATGTATCACAATGGCACTCCTGGTAGTGCATCTCGTTATCGATTTGCCAGCCGATAACAGCGGGATGCTTACCATAGCGCTGTGATATCGCTTCCACAAATTTGGAGCCCAGCATTCTCAAGGAAGGGCTGTTGTTGCAACGATGTCCACGCACACCTGGCCGAATGATGTGGCGTTGCTCATCCATGGGCAGCACATCCGGATAACGGGTTGTCATCCAGTTTGGCGGAGTATTGGTTGGGGTGCATAACACAATTTCCATGCCGCGCGAAGCGAATACTTCTATAGCCGCATCCAGCCATTCAAACTGATAATTCCCCTCAGTCGGTTCCATTCGGCTCCAGGCGAACTCTGCCATTCGCACAATAGCAACCCCTGTCTCTTGCATAAGTACGGCATCTTTCTCCCATAATTCCGGAGCCCATTGCTCTGGATAATAATCAATTCCGATCTTAATTGTCATCCTCTGATCTCCTTTATTTATCAATATATTGCGATTATATGCTATATTAATTAGAGTGAATATCTTAAATAATTAATATAATATAACAATATTAAGATAACAGGAGAGTTAGTCCTATGCCTCTTCCCAATCGCAATTTCCCGGTATTATCTGCCCGAGACAAGCTGCTCCCTTTTTATTTGCTTGGCATCGGTCTGCATCATGAACAGGAGCATATACGCCGAGACCAAGGCATTCAGGATTATCAGTGGATACAATGTCGCAGCGGTGTGGGCAAGCTTAAGCTAAGTGAAACGGAATATATCGTCAAGCCGGGTATGGGCATACTGTTGTTCCCTGGACAGAAGCACGAATACTATGCCCTATCCGAGAACTGGGAAGTCGACTGGATCATTTTTGATGGCAGCGGGTCAGCGAGCTTGTTTGAAACCGTGGGCATTGTCGACACATGCGTATACACGCTTGCATCGCCTGAATACCTTCTATCCCGCATGCGGGAGCTGCTGCAAGCAGCCTTAACACCACAAGAGCAGACATTAAGCAATTACGCCTGCTCAGCTATCCTCTATACTTTATTGACCGAGATTATTCAACGCGTATCTGTGGAGGGCAGCGATACCGTCGGGCAGCAGTATGAGCGATTAAAGCCGGTTCTGGATTATATTGAACAGCATTATGCTGAAGAGATTACTTTGCCAACGCTGGCTGGATTGATCTGTGTCACACCAGAATATTTCTGTCATTTGTTTAAGAAGACGACAGGTATTCGTCCCATCAGCTATGTTAATCAGGTAAGGGTCAACAAGAGCAAGGAACTTCTGCTCGACAATGTGCAGCGTGGGATGGAGGATATTGCTCGTCAAGTTGGCTTCGAATCGACCAGCTATTATGGAGCAATCTTCAAGAAGCTTGAACGAATCACACCTGGTGCCTTCCGCCGCAGCTATCAGAAGTCATGATATATTGTTATCCGCAAGCGAATGGTTTTTCGTCAGTGAGCAAATTGTAACGAACCGAACTCGTTTATAGAGCCGCTAATTAGCGGCTCTATTTTGTGTGCAAGAAAGGCCTGGCATTACGTTTATTCACGATATCTGATCTACTGTTGCATAAAAGTGATAATTGTTGTCTTTTTGCAATATTTGTATTGTCACAGCCAAAGTTACACGATATAATCGAGTTGTCTTCGAGGATAATATTATAAAGGATGGTGAAATTTTGAAGAAATTTTCGATGCTTTTACTCGCGGTAACGCTATTGTTGTTAACGATCTCAACGGCTCCATCTACATATGGTGCGGCCAGTTATCCAAACACAGGTACGAACGGGCTGACCGGTTTTGCAGGCAGTGCCAAGAATGAGAGTGGTGTATCCAAGGCAGCCACAACAGGTGGCAAGAACGGTCAGGTGGTTTACGTTAGTAATCTCAATGACCTGAGAACACATATGGCAGGCTCTACAGCCAAAATTGTCGTTGTTGAACAGAATATTTCTTCTTCCTCTCTGCAAAAGGTTGAATTTGGAGCGAACAAAACACTGGTAGGTTCCTTTGACAAACATACATTAACGAATATTCATTTCAGATCTACAAGCAGTTCGAGCAATGTGATTTTTCAGAATCTGACCTTTCAACATTCAGCGAATATCAACGGCAATGATGATATCCAGGTATACATCACATCTGGCTCCAATTACTGGATCGATCATGTGACGTTCGCTGGCCACAGCTATAGCTCTGGCGGAAGTGATCTGGACAAGCTTCTGTATATCGGTGATCGCGCTGACTACATTACGATTAGCAATTCCAAATTTGCGAACCATAAGTATGGCGTCATCCTGGGTCATCCGAATGATGGTAACAGCAGTTACAATGGCGTACCTCATGTGACGATGTCCAATAATTACTTCGAAAATTTATATGTACGTGGTCCTGGACTTTTAAGATATGGTTACTTCCATCTCAAAAACAACTATGCGAATAACTTTAATCAGGCCATCACAATTGGTGAAAAAGCACGGATTTATTCCGAAAACAACTATTTTGGTGCTGGCGCTGAAAAGGGCGGCATCCTGGATGACAAAGGAAAAGGTGAGTTTACGGATACGGGCAGTACGCCAGCGCTTAGTAGTCCGACTTCTCCTAAAACGAACTGGAGACCAAGCACCAATTACAGTTATCAAGTAGAGAGCGCCAGCTATGCGCGTGAGTTCGTCACCAAGTATGCAGGCTCCTCCAATACGACGCTTGTGTTCGGAAAGTAAGCGTTACTGCACATCCATATCACAACCAAAAGGCCTGTCTTGTACGCCATAACGTATAAGACAGACCTTTTTTTGTTTGTAAAATGATATGCCTGCATATCATTTTACATTTCATATTCATTTTAAATGTTGAATACCGATATACATAAAGTAGCGCTGATTTCATACTTATGAAGTTAATATGTACTATGCTAAGACGCTGCGTATTTGCGATTTGCGCATAAGCAGGACCAAAGACTAGTAGATGTAGTACAGAAAGGCCCTACAACTTACATTTAACCTACATAAAAGGACGGGGTATGCATGGATCGTATGGACGAAATTATTTGGAAAAGGAACAAATTAATCGGTATCATTTTGTGGATTATTATTGCCATTGGTATGGGTCTGGCCTTTACGATGCCCAAGTTACTTGTGTCCAATGGAGTAGCTCTGATCTTTGTAGTTTGGATTACATATGCTAATGCGAAAAAGAAACATATTCATCTCATTCCATGGCTGATTACCGTGTTACTGACAATATGTGGAGTCTATGTCGGTTGGGGAACGGTCAATTTTGCATTAAGTTTGGTTATAACCGCGGTTCTATTGTTATTTCCTAACAAGAAATTTTTTGTGGTTGGATTTTCGGTCTTACTAGTCAACAGTGTTCTTCAGTTATTTGTTATGAATACCGTTGATTCTGTTGAGCTAATAGGGAATATCGTCAATGTGGGACTATTTGCTCTCACGGGAGCCATTCTGATGCTGGTCTCACAGCTGAATCAAAGACTCTTTCATGAAAGTGAAGTACGTCAGAATGAGGTAGAGCGCTCGAAACAAAGAGTGGAAACCATGCTGGAACGTGTAAAGGAATCCGTCGATGGTTTGTCTCGTTATACGGATCAATTGAAGCAAAAGGTGGATGCGACTGGTTCCATCACCAATGAGGTGACGCTTGGGTTCAGTGAAGTTGCCAAAGGCGTTGAGTTCCAGGCGACCAGTGTTGCCGAGATTTCGGAATCCTTGTCTGTGTCGGATCAGCATATCAAGGACGTTGCATTATACTCCCAGCAGATGAAAGAATTGTCCTCAAGTATGGCAACGAGCACGCAAACAGGAAGCACACAGATGGACCAACTGAACATTCAGATGCAAGAGCTATATGAGACGATCAATACAACTGCTAGTGACATGCGAAAGTTCAACGAGGAAAGTGAATCCATGACACTTATGCTGAACAGCATAGCGGATATTGCGAATCAGACCAACCTGCTCGCGCTCAACGCAGCCATTGAAGCGGCTCGTGCGGGCGAGCATGGACGCGGGTTTGCCGTTGTATCAGAGGAAGTTCGCAAGCTGGCCGAGAACTCGGGTCAATCAGCGAGTGATATTGCAACCATACTGTCGCGCTTGAAAGGACAGACGCAGGCATTGACGGATCGATTCGAACGTATTCGTCTTTCGTTACAACAAGGAAGAGACAGTGTGCAAACGGCAGATGAAGTGTTCCGTACGATCAACAGCAACTCTCAACATGTATTGAATCAAGCGACAGATATTGAGATTAGTTCGGCTACGATGAGGGAGTCTTCCACCAGAGTTGTGAATGAGGTTTCCGAGATTTCGAGTGTAACGGAGCAATCCAGTGCAGCGACAGAAGAAATCCTGGCGAGCATGGAAGAACAACGTAACCTGACACAGAAGATGGTGGAGAGCTTCGGAGAACTGGAGCAACTGATTGTGGACCTGAATGAGTTAGTCTCCGATCAGCAGGCTGCTTCCGTTGAGAATAAACTTTAATAATCAATAGTTAAGGGCCTGTCGGTGCGTATTTTGCGTACTGGACGGGCTTTTATCATCTGGAGTACAGCTTGATGCCGGCATTTTTTTCCTATACAGTGTTGTGTAGAGTATGAAGATGTAGCACTGGAACTGAACTTGATGTTGAACAGATGATGTTACCTCATGGGGGAGTAAAAGGTTGAAGAGTAAAGGAATGAAAGACAGCTCGGCCTATGGTGACCGTACATATGAAGTTAGGAATGATAACCGTGCTGAACGCGTGCGTCTTTATGATCAGCATTCGTTCAAAGACATGGACTGGCCCAATACGGAGGATGGCAGATATGCCAGAGCTTATCTGGAACCTATGATGCAGCAAGGTTCCCGAAGCTTTATGTCCAACGTGGAAACGACATTGCTGCTCGCCCGGATTGATGATCTCGTTATTCCGCTAACCGTGAATGATACGGAGTATGATAATGCTTATGTCTGCTCGCCATATACGCATTACGTGAGTTACGCCAAGCAGGAATTGACCATGTTGCAGAAGCCCGTGTTGGAAAAAGGTCTTTCTGTGTTACTCAGTCTAATAGGTTGGGGAATGAAGAAATCGCAGATCAACAAAGTCGTGCATGTGAACAACTGGCTGTTGTCCACCAATCTGTATCCAGCCATGTCCGGTGAGCAGGCGGCTTGTTTGCTTGCAGCGGTACAAGAGCGATACCCTAAGCATGTCATTGTATTTCGCTCCTTGTGTCCGGGACTTCATCCTGATTTGACAGCGAGGCTGACAGAAACAGGTTGTCGACTGATTCCGAGCCGACAAATATACCTATATCGAGCGCATGATCCGAATTTTGGCAATTCGAAGTCACGCTGGCTGCTGAAGAGGGATTACGAATTATTGGCCAAGCATGAATACGAACTCGTATCCGCAGCAGATATGGCCAATACAGATATTCCGCGAATCGTGGAGCTTTACAAGCTGTTATACCTTGAAAAATACTCCTATCACAATCCGCAATTCACCGAGCAGTTCATTGCTACTGCGATGGCATCAGGGACACTCAGGCTATATGGATTGCGGAAGGAAGGGCGCCTGGATGCGGTCATGGGTTATTTCTGCCGAAATGGAATCATGACAACACCGCTGTTCGGTTACGACACAGCGGCGCCCCAGTCTGTCGGACTATACCGTATGTTATCGGCCTGTCTGATCGGGCAGGCTCGCGAGAACGGTCATCTGTTGCATGAGAGCGCCGGGGCTGCGCAGTTCAAACGCAATCGTGGAGCTGTGGCTGATTTCGAGTATTCCGCAGTCTATGAGCTCCATCTTCCGTGGGGCAGGCGCTGGTGCTGGCTGTTGCTTGATCGGTTGTTGAATCGCGTAGGTGTGCCGCTGATGCGCCGCATGAAGCTGTAAACAGACACAAAGACGTGCTTACGCTGCCCGATGCAGACGTGGGATTGCAGCTGGTTTGACTGCACACATGCACACCCCACGGGTCATCCGGATACGTACACTTAGTGCTTAGTTACACTCGCCTAATTAGGCATGTTCTGCGAGTTGTACCTCGAAGCCGTCTGGATCTGTAATGTAAATAAACCGCAGATGCGGATTGGGCTGGATAGGGCCGCGTAAAATCGGGATATTCAGTTCTGCCAATCGTTCCATGGCTTCCTCCAACGAGTTCACCTCATAGCCGATCGACACGCCGGCCTCTGGTTTAAGAATGGATTCACTGCCCTCAATCAGTTCCAGCTGGGTTTCATTTTCCATGCCAAGCATGGCAATCTGTCGTCCACGGCTTTCGAATCTGCGCTGAATGGGAAGTCCGAGCATGTCGTGGTAGAACCCGAGCGAAGCTTCCAAATTAAGGACCCTCAGCGTGATCCAGTTTAATTTGATCAACATAGGTGAATATCTCCTTTTTTCTTGCATGATATGTATTTTTGTTACGTTTATTATACGATAGGCATTAGCAGGAACCTACCCCATATCAGCAAACAATAAAATAGCTGCCGAAATATTCGGCAGCCAAATGGTGCAATTTCCTGTGGTTCCAGTAGTTCTAACGAATTATTGAATCAGATCCACAGCCGTCTGTGGAACAAAGGCTTCTACACCGTTATAGACAATGACACCTTCCAAGGCTGTCTTTTTGCCGTTCACCAGTGCAATATTTTTGTAGATTTGCAGTTCCAGCTTGGTGCTACCTTTTGTAACGAGGATCTTCGGATTTTTGGCGTCGGTCAGGTCCAGCTTGTACGTCGCGCCTTTGGCTGTAAATGCCTGTTTGGCAGGTACAAACAATTGTTTGCTCACGCTGTCGAGATCCAGATCCAGTACACGAGCCATATATTTGGCGACATCCGTGTTGTCAATCACACCGAATGGACGGTCATTGTTCGGAGCATACGTGTACAGCACGACATCTCCACCTGTATGACCACCGGTTGTCCAGCCGATCCCTGCGCGTTTGCTGATCATTGGACCAATTGCATAGTTAAGACTGCCTGGCTCGGCCGCTTTGATGGTGGCAATCTCTTCGGAAGTCAGGTCCGTAATGCCATAGTATTGTTTCATCACTGCTTTGATGTTCGTACGCTTCGCATTCAGCTTCGCTTCAACGCCCTCGCCTGTCAGCTTGGCCTTTTTCAAAGGTCCGATAAATGTGGACAACGGCTCTTTATCGTACGTGCCGCTAGTTGCGTTGTTACCAATGGTGAGTCCACCATTACCATGGTCCGTAACAGCCACAACGGCAGTCTCTCCATCGGCTTTGGCAAAATCCATGGCTACTTTTACGGCATCATCAAATGCCAGCACATCACTGATAATACCAATCGGATCATTGGCATGAGCTGCCCAGTCCACTTTGCTGCCTTCGACCATCAGGAAGAAGCCGTCTTCGTCTTTGGACAGAACTTCAATGGCTTTGGATGTCATCTCGGCAAGGCTCGGCTGCTTGGCAGGATCACGGTCCATATTGTAAGCCATACCTGCGGGTGCGAACATGCCCCATAATTTATTTGAATCGGATGCTTTCATCGCCTCCGGTGTAGTGACGTAATCGTAACCCAGTGCCTTAATGGAAGACACCAGATTTTCGCCGTCTTTACGTCCGGCTGGCTCAAGATATTTGCTACCTCCACCTAACACAACATCCATGCCATTGTAGACTTGTTGTTTGCTGAGAGCATCATAGTTTTTGCGATCCGGATAGTGCGCAGAGAAGTCCGCTGGTGTGGCGTGCATAATCTCGGATGTGGCTATAATTCCGGTTGCTTTACCGGCGAGTTTAGATGCTTCCAGCACGGAAGCAACAGGTTTTCTTGCATCTCCAGGCGCAATTGCTTTCTGTCCAGGCATCGTAGCCTTGTCCGGCAGTACGCCAACAAATCCGGTATGCGATTTATAACCTGTGGCAAAAGCTGTTCCGGCAGGAGCCGAGTCCGCAATCGGCGCATCAGCGGAGTGTGTACGAACCATGCCGCTTGCCATGGAGTCCAACGTCAGGGACGAGCCCTTATACCAACGAGCCAGAGCAGTGGCATCGTTAGCCATGCCGTCAGGAATGAGAATAATGACATTTTTAATCGGCGATGCAGATGTCGTTGAGGTGGTGTCTTCCACAGCCCACGCTGCAGTGCTTCCTCCGAGTGTAGCCGTAACAATCGTTGTCACCGCGAGCATCATTTTGGCTGCACGGACATTAAACCGGTTTAACATGAATGCATCCTCCTAGAATATATGTATAGTTTGTTTTGTATCCAGAACCCAGTGTATACAACAAATGCTAAACCAATGTATGAAATGGATTAACTATATGTAAAATTTACGATTAATGAAAAGGATAGACTTCAGACGAACAGACAGGAATAGGGACCAATTCATTCAATAAGTGTGGACTTTGCTAAGTCGTGTGATAAGCAGTGCGGGGCATAGGTGAATCCACCTATGCCTGTTTTGTTATATTGGCGGTTCTGTATATAATTAAAGCTTATAACTCACGGAACATTCGGAGCGATATGATATATGTTGAAATGTGGAGTGAGAGAAGGAGGGGTGTGCATGTATCGTATCGGAATTGTAGGGCCGAAGCCTTCCATTGAGCGAACCATGCGTGCGTTGCAGGGACACAATCTGGGGGCGAGCTACGAGCTATATGCCTATGAGCATGCAAGAGAAACGGGAGACATCATTAGACGAAATCGGGAGAATGTACACGGATGGGTATTTACCGGGCCGATTCCTTATCTGAGTGCCCAAGCTGAACTTTCTGAAAAAGAACATGCGATATACTGCCCTCCTACTGGGGCCAGTTTGTATAAGGCGATGCTTCAGGCCATCTACACCTTGGACAGTCCGGTGAAAGATATCTCCATTGATATGACGGACAACGAGAGTTGGGGGCTGATGGACAGTTTGGAAGAGCTGAATTTCTCACAGGAGCAATTACGGAAATACGTGTTTTCCATCGATTATGATGTGGAAGAAATGATCGGGTTCCATGTGCAGCATTGGCAGGAGGGGATTACCAAAGCAGCGATTACATGTCTGTATGCGGTGTATCAAGGTTTGCTGGAACGCGGGGTACCCGTCTTCAAAATTGATTCAACCAAGCAGGAAACGGTACAAGCCGTACGCATGCTGATTGAACAGATTCGCAGTTCCGCGTTCAAGGACAGTCAGATTGGTGTACTTATGATTGAGATCGATCGATTGCATGAAGCGGGAGAACTGTCGACCGAGCGTTACCAGTTGCAGTATATGGAGCTGAAGATCAAGGGTGTGCTGCTGCGACATTGTGAACTAATCGATGGATCACTTCATCAGGATGGCACCGGAAGGTACCTAATGTATGGTTCGAGAGGTGTGATGGCCCGTAATATGGATTCCCTTCATTCGACCATGCATCAGCTGGAGCTGGATACAGACTTGCCTTCTTTTGCCGGGATTGGGTTCGGAGAGACGGCGTTTGATGCCGAACGTCATGCACGTAAAGCTATTCAGTATGCCAAGGATGATGAGGCTGGACGGATCATTATCTATGAGACAGATGGAACCATTGTGGAGGCGGCAGGAGAAGACCACGAATTATCCTACGAAACCTATTCAAGTGATATCGAATTGCTGGAACAATTGAACAAAGCAGGCGTAAGTATTCGTACATTCCAGAAAATAAAGGCATACATACGCCGAATGGGCAAAGAAGAATTTACAGCTGGAGAGTTGGCTTCCGGACTGTCCATGACCATCAGGCACGTACAACGTATTATGGGTAGCCTCACTGCTTTTGCACTGGCCGAAATTGCTGGCAATGAGCTGAATACAAGGCGGGGTAGGCCGAGTAACCGTTATCGTCTCTTGCGTTAGGTTAGCGAACATAGAACGAAGTAATCAAACCGATGATGCAACCTTATGTCTCATGTCCGTGTGGAGAGGACGAGATGATAAGGACAGCTCAGCGGTTTTTTTATTTACAGTGTTAAAATACATGACACAGGTATTGAACTTTGTGCGGTGATAATTATATAATGTCCTAAAATTACGACATTTTCGTTAAATGTACGTTAATGATCTGCTAACGGGGACAAGACCTTCATCGACTTGTTCAGTCTATCCAGAGGCAGTTCCATCACAGTCAGGGGGTAGTTTACATGGTCAAATCGGACAGACAGGAGAACACAGGACTTTTTGGTTGGGTAGAGAAAGTGGGGAACAAGCTTCCCAATCCGTTTTTATTGTTTATCTATCTCATTGTCGCCCTGATGGTTGCCACACTGGTGTTATCGCTTTTTAATGCGACGGCACATAACCCGATTGACGGGGAACAGGTACATGTCAAGAACTTGCTGAGCAGGGAGGGAATTCAGTGGCTATTGCCCAATGTGGTCAAGAACTTTGCCGATTTCAAACCACTGGCTTCCATCCTCGCTCTGGTACTAGGCATTGGTCTGGCGGAGAAGGTGGGTCTTCTCGAAGCGGTCATGCGTAAAATGGCTGTTCGGGTACCTGCGCGTTACGCCAGTTATCTCGTCATTTTCATCGCGTTCTTCAGCCATGTGTCCTCGGACGCAGCGCTTGTGATCATGCCTCCGCTTGGAGCGCTGATCTTTCTTGCCGTAGGCAGACATCCAGTTGCCGGATTGATTGCTGCCATTGCGGGGGTTGGAGCGGGTTTTACAGCCAATATGCTCATTGTGACCACCGATGTATTGCTGTCAGGCATCAGTACCGAGATTGCGGCCTCTGTAGATCCCAATGTGGGTGTTACGGTTCTGGATAACTGGTACTTTATGTCCGCCTCCGTTATTGTACTGACTCTCGTTGCCGGGTTCATGACTGACAAATTCCTGGAACCACGTCTGGGCCGTTACGAAGGGGAGCGGGTGTACAAGCTCGAAGCGCCAATACCTGAAGAGAACCGGGCACTGCGTGCGTCGGGGATCGCTGCATTGCTTTTTATCGCCGTGATTGCATTCATGGTTGTGCCTTCCAATGGCGTGCTACGTAACCCGGAAACGGGAAGTGTCATGGGTTCGCCTTTTCTGGCCGGGATTGTTCCTGTCATTTTACTGTTCTTCTTTACCGTGGCACTGACTTACGGCATTAAACTGAAAGTGATCCAAAACCAGAACGATCTGCCGAAACTGCTTATTGAACCGATCAAAACGATGGCTGGATTTATCGTGATGGTATTCCCGTTGTCCCAATTCGTGGCGATGTTCAACTGGAGCAACATGGGCAAATTTCTGGCACTGACGATTACGGATTTGCTGGAAAAGACGGGCATTAACGGCATTCCCGTGGTGATCGGCCTGATCTTCCTGTCTGCATTGCTGACGATGTTTATCGCAAGTGGCTCGGCGATTTGGTCGATTCTAGCCCCGGTATTTATTCCAATGATGATGTTGCTTGGCTTCCATCCGGCATTCACTCAGGTTATTTTCCGGGTATCGGATTCGGTCGTTATTCCATTGGCTCCAGTGTCGCCTTTTGTACCGTTGTTCGTAGGATTTCTGCAGGAGTATCGTAAAGATGCGAAGCTGGGAACGTATTATTCACTGATTTTGCCGTATTCGATTGCGTTCTTCTCGGTGTGGGTGGTTATGGTCATTCTATGGTACGCCTTCAATCTGCCGCTTGGTCCGGGAGTAAACGCAAGATTGTAGAAGATCAGCAGGAGCAGGCTTAGTGACTTATAACGTTGAATGAGTAGTGTAGGACTGTACGTACGATGAAATAGAAAGAGGTTGGAGAGAGGGGAATGACACATGATGGATATTATCGCGCTTCGCCGGGATCTGCATGCACATCCTGAATTGGGTTTTACGGAATTTCGTACCGCGACCAAAGTGGTACAGATACTGACGGAGCTAGGGTATAGCGTCACTTATGGAAAAGATGCGATTGACGACACATCACGGCGGGGGCTGCCCAAGCCTGAAGTGCTGGAAGATGCATATCAGCGTTCCCTCCGGGAAGGTGCAGATTCGGTGATCGTGGAGCAGATGCGAGGGGGATTCACCGCCGTTGTTGCTGAGATTCAAGGGGAGCAGGAGGGGCCAACAACGGCGTTCCGCTTTGATATGGATGCATTGCCGATCCGTGAGAGCAAGTTGGAACAACATGCGCCGCAAGCGGCACAATTTCGTTCCAGTCATGAGGGCATTATGCACGCCTGTGCGCACGATGGACATACAACGATTGGACTAGCGCTTGCAGAACGGTTGAGTAACCGGAAGTTTGCCGGCAAGATTCGGCTGCTGTTCCAGCCTGCTGAAGAAGGTGTGCGCGGAGCATATGCTATGGTGGAAAAAGGAATGCTGGAACAGGTGGATCGCCTGTTCTGTATGCACTTGGGTACCGGTGTGCCATCCGGTCATATTAGAGGTGCGTCTGCCGGGTTCCTGGCAACGACCAAGCTGGAAACACACTTCACCGGGGTATCTTCCCATGCAGGGGCGTCACCGGAGGAAGGACGGAACGCGCTGCTAGGCGCAGCGACCGCCATGCTCAATATTCATGCACTACCCCGGTTCAGCTCGGCAGATACCCGGATCAATGTAGGTATTTTGGAAGGTGGAACAGGGGCTAATATTATTGCTGAGCATGCCCGTATGGTTATTGAGACGCGTTCGACGAGTGAAGAAACCAATCGAGAGCTGGAGCGCCGCGTGCGGCACATCATTGAGCATAGCGCAGCCATGCACGAACTGACCGCTACAGTTGAGGTCGTCGGAAGTGCCATTCCGATTCGGTGTGATATGGAACTTGCAACGCTTGCGGTTCAGCAAGCGGAAGGTATCGCTGGGTTCACCCATGCGGAGGCCATTTCGGATAGTGCTGCACTCGGCAGCGAGGATGCCAGTTATATGATCCGGCGAGTACAGGAGCAAGGTGGCAAAGCCACGTATATGATTGTTGGCAGCGAGTTGCCTGCGCCGCACCATCATCCTGAATTTGATATTGATGAAGCGGTATTGGTCCCTGCGGTAGAACTGCTGGAGAAGTTGGCACGGACACTGTAAATGAAGGATTTATAGGACGACAGATGCAGATATCGATGGATGGAGAGTTAGCGGTCCAGATAAATCATGATATAAGCTAAGTTCAGACCCGCATGAGAATGCGGGTTTTTAGTGTTAACCCTGTCAGAGATCATATCAAGATGATTAAAAAAGATATTGCGAACGCTTTCATTCTGTGCTAACATCACCATAACAACAGGATTGTAACCGTGTTAGGGCAATACCTGTGTCAGTTCATTCGTTGGTTCTTTCATCATCAAACGATTGATTGCGTTTACATTTTCATATGGAGTGAACCTCATTCCTCAGGGTTGTTACTGATTGCAGGCAAAACCTGAATTGAGGGCAGTAGACCACGCTAAAGCGATGTCTGTTTGCCTTCGGTTCAGGTTTTTTTATATAAAAAAATGCCTGATGGCATGTCCGCAAGCGCCGTAGCAGAAATTTTGAGCAGAAAGGAGCGCAGCAGATATAAGTTTTCCTAAATAGAGATATAGACTCATCCAGACATTGGAATACTGATTCTCAGATATGCATCTCACATGATCATTTCCAATGAAATTATCCCATCACACACTATTTGACAGCGAGGAGATTTATGACATGAAAACCATTAAACGTTCGATTGCCGTAGCAACAATTCTGGGGTTATGTGTATCCGCTCTACCAGCTTATGCAGCAGGCAATACAGCATCCTCTTCTTCAGCAGCGATGGACAAGCTGATCCAATCCGAACTTATTCGCGGTAGCGGTCAAGGTGTTAATGCGGCGTATCTGAACAAAAAGGCTACACGCATTCAGGCCGCAGTACTGTACTTGCGTTTGTCCGGATTGGAGAAAGAAGCACTCGCTTATCAGGGATCGGAAACGTATGACGATGCGGCTCAGGCAGGCAAAGTATTGCAACCGGTCGTTGGTTACTTGAAGCAGCATCCGTATGTGTCTGAGATCGTAACAGGAACGGAGAAGTTTGAACCTAATGCACCGCTTACAGCGGAAGGTTACGCCGGAATGCTGCTGAAGGTGCTTGGATATGAAGCGGGTACGGATTATGAGCAAGGAGCGGCTTCCACCTATGCGGCTGGTAAAGGAATCAAGGCGCTTCAAGGGAAGGGCGTGAGTCAACTTACCAATCGCCTGTTGGCAGAGGCAACCGCACAGGCATTGCAGACGCAGCTCAAGAATGGCAGTGGAACCTTGGAGCAGAGCTGGTTGAAACATAAAGAGGCTGGGGCGTTCCAACCTCAAACACTGCAACAGACCAAATATGGTGCAATTGATGGCAAAACCTATGAGCAATATGGCACGCTCGGCTGGCTTGGTGTTCCTTATGCGGCACCTCCGGTAGGCGAACTGCGCTGGAAAGCTCCACAAGAACCGGAAGCATGGACAGGAACGAGATCGGCTAAGGAATTTGCAGCGAACAGCTTACAGATTTCCGGTAAAAATACTGTAGGTAGCGAGGATTCGTTGTATCTCAATATTTGGCGTCCCGACACAACCAGTTCGAAACTTCCGGTGATGGTGTTCCTGCACGGCGGCGGGAATATGACCGGATCAGGTAAAGATTTTCAGGGTGAACAGCTTGCACGGAGTACCAACAGCATCATTATCTCGGTGAACTATCGTTTGGGAGCCCTTGGATTCTTCGAGAATGCAGCGCTGAAAACAGGTAATGCCCTGGATGACTCCGGTAACTACGGTCTGCTCGATGCATTCCGTGCACTAGAGTGGGTGCAAGATAATATCGAAGGGTTTGGTGGAGATACAGGTAATGTTACATTAGCCGGACAATCTGCGGGTGCACGTGATGTGCTGGCAACTCTGATCTCTCCACTTGGCAAAGGACTGTATCAAAAAGCAGTCGCTTTCAGCGGAGGATTGACGACAGCATCACCGGAAGAAGGTGAGCAAAAATCCGAGGATGTACTCGTGAAGTTAATCGTACAAGATGGGAAAACGGCTAACGCAGAAGAAGCAAAAGCATGGATTGGCAAGCAATCTCAGGCACAGCTGGAGAGCTACCTGCGTGCACTGCCTGCGGACAAGTTGGTCACAGCGTTTGGGGCAACCGCAATCCGTATGGACCCATTCCCGCATCTGTTCCGTGATGGTACAGTGATTCCAAAAGAAGGATTTGACGCCATCAATAATGGCAATTATAAAAAAGTACCTGTATTGCTCGGCAGCCTGGAAACGGAGTTCTCCGGATTTGCCTTCGGTGATCCGAACTTCGCTCCATCCATCGCAGATGAGACTCTGTTTACCGATAAAACCAAGGCGGAGCAATATGCCGCTGCGTTGAAATACGGTAGCGAAGCTTATGCAGGCTTTAATGCAGAGCGTGTGGCAGAACAATTGACAAGTAAAGCAGGTCAGCCACCGGTATATGCGTATCGTTTTGCATGGGGCACACAACCTGGAGTCATCTCTGAGCGTTTGCTTACATTACTTGGCGCACCACATGGTGCAGACATGGACTTCTATACAGGACACGCAGACGGAATTGCTGCCTATTTCCCTGAGGGGTACTTTAGCGATACAAACAAACCAGGACGTGATCAGTTGTCCGCCGCGATGGCAGCATATCTGAAGCAGTTCCTGTACACAGGCAATCCAGGTACGGGGGGATCACCTGATCTGGAGGCATGGACACCTTGGACGAAAGATGCTCAAGCCCCAATCATGCGTCTGGATGCGAGCAATACAACGGCAGAGATTGGCATGTCCACACAATATAATCAAGGCAAAGACGCCGTTATGGCGAAGATGAAAAAAGAATTGCCTGAAGAAACGTATAAACTGTTGACGGAAAAAGTGTTCGCAGGTCGTTTCTTCTGGGAATAAGGATTACCGGATAGGAAGGTATATATAGATAAATTGAAAGCCAAGGGAGCATGCTCTCTTGGCTTTTTGTACTGTTCGTTATACTTAAATATGGTATTGTTGTAAATATAAATTAATAAGATATGGGAAAGGGGAAAACGTACATTATGGATGGAGTTAGTAATTTTGGTATTGCAGGTATTATAACGCTATTAATTTTCTTTATTATGATTGGTCTTGTATTATATCTGGTTTTCTATCTTGTGATGAAGAGGTCTGGCGTCAAAGAGGAAGTATCCGCATTAAGGATGGAAGTACGCGTATTACAAGAGGAAGTAGAGCGGAACAGGCGGGAATTGGAAAATATGAAGCGTCGATGACCGTTTGGTATCAACTATATGTGGAAACGTGAAATAGCGTGTACAACAGTTTGAGAGGACAGGGGCTTTTCGCCCCTTCCTGCTCAATACAACGTGAAACCATTCATTTCAGCCTTTGCTTACCAAGGGCGCTCGATCTATTTCTTGGCAAAAAAACTAAGTGTTCCCGTGCTTTCATCAGCACTCACAAACAGACTGCGTCCATTTACCCGATGGATTCCCTCCGGCGACTCTCCGGCTGTAGGGATCAGACCCAGATAGTCCGGATTGACCGGATCAGCAAGATCGAAGAACAAAATGGCATCTGCCCGTTCGGAAGCTACCGCGGCATATGTTGTGCCGTCTACAGTAGCAACGGTCAGATTCTCCACTTCGCTACCTTTGTTGGGGCTACGATCATCAGGGTACAAGCCAACCATGGCGGTTGCCTCGTCAATGAGGTTTTGGCTATCGTACATCCGTTGGCCTTGCAGATTCCAGACAGCAATATTACGTCCGCCTGCTTTTACACCATCCTCAAATTCATCCTTGCCCAAGTCCCCTTCATTGGCTGTCAGCAGGTAGTTACCACCTGCCGAGAAAGCAATCCCATCCGGTTCATAACGAGCGGTCAACGTCTCTTTAAACTGAACGATACCGTCATCTTTCAGGTCTGCTTGATGTGAAGTGGTACCCAGCGCGAAGATGGAGCTGATCTTTTTGGTCTCCAGATCTACGATGGCCACGACATTGTTCTCCTGTAACGTGATGGCTGCTGTTTTGCTATCCGGACTAATGGCAACATACTCCGGCTGTGGATCATGCTTATAGATAGCACCTTCTACATTGTCCAGTGATACCGGCAAGCTCGTGATTTCACCCTCCAATACGTTCCCGCCAGCAAAAGATACAACCATAATGCTACCCGGACGTTTGGTGTTGGCATAGTCAATTTCATCGGCAGCTTTATTCAGTTCTTCATCCTCTATCGCGATCACCGCATGCAGACCGTCAGGTGACAGTGCAATCGAGTCAGGACCAATACCGAGTTCATATGTTTTTACCGTTTTGTAGGTTGTCAGATCCACAATGGCAAGTAAACCTTTGTTTGCTTCACTGTCCGTATCCCCTGTGCGAATAACTGCAAGACCATATTTGCCATCTTTGGACACGGTTACGCTTGTGACTTCAGCTTTGGCGGAGAGGTCATGGAAGCTGACCGTCTTCAATACATTGATGTTTTTTAGGTCAGCAATATCCAGTATGGCAATGCTGCCATTGTCCGCTTCGGTTACAAGCAGGCGCTGTCCATCTGGCGTAGAGGCTGATATTTCTGCTTTGCCACTGGGCATCTGGAAGGATGCGGTCCGTTCAAAACCGGTTTTATTTTGTTTCAGGATCAATTGATCCGTGATTAATTGAAGTGTTTGGGAAGATACATACGTTGTCCCGTTGGTGATATAGCTTTTACTATCCAGAGGAATTTTCACACCGTTGATGGTGGCTGAGGACGTTCCTACAGGAAGTTGTACTTTGGTATCTGCGATCTGGATATCAACACTGCGACTGCTTCCGTTCCATGTAACCGTACCCTGCATATTCTGTATGGCTGTACGCAATACGACATGATCATTGGTGGTTTTACTTGCGTCAGCAGCATGAATCATGGATGTGTAGCTTGTTGCTCCAGCGGTTAGAATAGCAGTCATCGACAGAACGGCAAGCCATTGATTTCTCTTTTTCAATGTTCCAGATCCCCTTTATCGTTTCGTGTGTGATGAGTTGTACAATTGTTTTAGTATAGGGAGCTTATGTTAAGGAAAGGTAAGAGAAGTCTGCAATTTGTGTAAAAAATGATGTCTTCCAGATATGAATGCAAACAAAAAGCCTATCGGCAGAATGATTTCTGTCCAATAGGCTTTCTTTACGTTAGTGTGGGGCAGAGCCCAGGAGATTTATACCTTTTGATAGGTTAGAACCAGCGGCTCAAGTCAGGATAACCGGTAGTCGCCCAAGCACCATCCACGATCAGACTGGAACCCGATACATAACCCGCATCCTCACTCGCGAGGAACAAGGCAGGTCCTGTCATTTCTTCCGGCTGTGCAGCCCGTTTCATAGGAATGCGCTCCATATAAGCTTCTTTAATATCTGCATTGGAGAGCAGTTCCGCAGTTAGCGGTGTATCGATCAGGCCAGGAAGGATAGCATTCACGCGAATACCGTTGCGAGCCATTTCAAGCGCTCCGTTCTTGGTGAGCATTTCGACGCCAGCTTTGGCAGAAGCATAGGCTGATCCGGCATACATAGGTACCTGGGAGTTGAGAGAAGCTACGTTCACAATGGCTCCGCCACCATGTTTGGCCATCTCAATCGCTTCGTGTTTCATGCTCAGGAAGACTCCCTTCATACATAGGTCCACGGTAAAATCCCAGTCCTTCTCGGAGAGTTCAGTGATTACGCCTGCTCGGGATGCACCAGCCACATTAAAGGCCAGATCCAGCTTTCCGAATCGTTTAACTGCGGCTTGAACCATGTCCTCCACATCTGTTTCGACGGTCACATTGGCTTTAACCCCGACAAAACGTTCCCCAAGTTCGCCTTGGATCGCTTCCAAACGTTCAGTATTCAAATCAGCGGCAAGTACAGAAGCCCCTTCTTGGACAAGTCGTCTTGCAATGGCATAACCGATACCGGATGCTCCGCCCGTAACAATGGCTACTTTACCCGCAAAACGGTTCTCAAACGTATTCATATCTAGCACTCCTTTGTCTAGTGAGATAACATGATTTCGCTTACATTTACCTTCAGTTCAAAGTATACTTAATTTTATGATTCATGTATATTTAACAAAAGTGTAGTTAACTTAAATAAAATTAATGATAGAAGGATAGAGGTTATCTATGAATTTGGAACAAATGCAATATGCACTTGAAGTGGAAAAAACAAAATCAATTACGCTGGCTGCTTCGGCCCTGTCAGTAACGCAATCCACCATCAGTCAGGCCATAACGCGATTGGAGAATGAGCTTGGCATGCTCTTGTTCAGTCGTTCCCGTAATGGTGCGTTTATGCTGGAGCAGGCCAAGCCGATTTTGGATAAAATGAAATCCATCGTGGACATGGTACAAACGATCAAAGAGGATGCCCAATATATTGGGGAGTCCATCCGTGGAGAACTGCGATTGTCAGCCATACCCGGTGGTGTACCCGGTATTATACCTACGATCGCGAGTATGAAGAAGCGGTATCCTGATCTAAAATTTGAACTTTCCGAGAGTGCTGCACGCAATATTATCAAAGATGTCCGTAACAAACAGGTGGATCTCGGTCTGATTGCCCTTTACCAAGATGATATGGAGCAGCACCTGGCAGGACTACACTTTGTACCGATTGATGAAGGCGTCATGCGCGCGTGCGTGAATCTTACGAACCGGTTGGCAGATCAAAAGTCAATCTCCTTGCACGAGTTGAAGAATGAGACGCTTGTGTTATTTAATGACGAGCTGGTGGATGATTTCATAGGGGAACTTTCACAAAGGGTAGGCGAGGTGGATGTACTATTTCGAACCAACAATTCTGAAGTAGTCAATGCCGCGCTTGCTCAATTAAATGCTGTAACGATTGGGCATGAATACTCCTTCACACATGACAGAAGTGTATTGCATTATGACTTTACCACCCTTGAGATTGAGGGCATACAACGTGTTATTTCAATTGGCTGGGTCATGCGGGAGAGCAAATCCTCGAACCTTATTATTCAACGTTTTCTGGATCGGTTTCAGTCTAAAGGGTAACGATCTTGTCATGGGTCTGGTCGAACGGGAGAAAATACGCTAGAATTAATTGAGAATCATTATCAATTAATTCAGGCTTTCTTAACTGACGAGTCTGATCAAGTTATAGACGAGGTGAATACCGATGCGCACGGATGATGCATTAGGCGTAGTATATCAGCATTACCTGACCCAGGAACCTTATAGTCAGCAGGATGAACATACGTATCTGCTCTCTCCCAAGGCGGGCAGTGGCAATATCAAAAGAGTAACGACTTACAGTGGCATTGAGATTTTATATTCCCTAGTTGAATATCATCAGCCGTATCCAACATATTTTGCATCCGAGACGCCTATTGTGGAGCTGCAATTTGCCTTGTCGGGTCAACGGCATGTTGATATTTCCGGCATGGATTATTCGTTATCCATTGGGCAGGGGGCCCTCATTTTCATGTATGATTTTGAAGCATGGTTTCATCCTCCAGCCGGGGAGCCGTATACTTCTTTTTCGCTAGGGATTCCGGTCTCTCTGTTCAATTATGCAGCGGCCCAATTGGGCAGTTTCAAGCCGATTGCGTTTAATCAGGTATTGGGGCGCAAGGTGTTCAAGCCGATTGTCTTTCAACTGGATAACCGGATACGAACGATGATCGACAGTTTGATTGTGGAGTTAAACAACAGTTATCGATCATCTTTAATGATGGAAGCGACAGCCTTGGAAATCTTGAATCGATTTATGATCCAACTGTTTGATCTGGCGCCAATCCCATCGGGATTCTCCAGAGAGGACATCCGGAAGTTACATACGGCACGGGAGATTATGGAGGCTTGCATGGTAGATCCTCCGTCCTTGCTAGCATTGTCCAGACAAGTGGGACTTAACGATTTTAAATTAAAAAAAGGATTCAAGGCACTTTTCGGAAGTACGGTCTTCGAATATTTGCGTCAGGTTCGTCTCGACAGCGCCATGAAGTTGCTGCGCAATCAGGATAACAACGTCACCGAGGCCGCCATTGCGGTCGGTTACAGCAATGTCAGTGCCTTTTCGCAGCAATTTTATCGTAAATTCGGCGTGAGGCCTTCTGAGATGAAAAAGATTTATTAAATAAGATGAATTGAAAGATTACACGAGAACGAAGAGTGCAGAACCAGTCTGGAGAAGCGGAGCGTTCGCCTTTATCAACGGATTTTTCCCATCATATAAGGATTCACAGAAATCCGGTGATAACAGCGATCGGAAGATGGTACTGTAATCGTAGTGGTCTGGTGTAATGTTTTATGGGTTGATCTTTTTTAAAATAAGATTAATAAATCCGCCTTGCGGTGAATTGTTCCGTATAGAGGCAGTAAGCATTCTCTCAGCCTTGTATACTCCAGGTACAGTGGTTACTGTACTGAAATATAGAGGAGTGTATAAGCATGAACCGAATCAGAGGAAGTATTTTTTTTAGCGTATTTGCAGCGATGTTGGGTCTGATGCTGATTGCACCCATTATGCCGCCGCTTATTCGCGAGTTGGGCATGAAAGAAAGTCATTCCGGTCTTATTATTTCGCTTGGTTCCATTATGATGGCGGTTATGGCTCCGGTATGGGGCAGATTCAGTGATCTGAAGGGTAGAAAACCCATCATATTGATTGGGTTCATAGGGATGTCTGTTAGCTTTGCATTATTTGCCCTGGCATTGTATGGGGGATTGAATGCATGGATTGGAGGAGGCGTGTTGCTTACCCTTCTGATTGTGACGCGCAGTCTGATCGGCATGTTTATACCAGCCGTACTCTCTTCTGCTCAAGCCTATATGGGTGATGTGACAGAAGGGGAGGAGCGGGGAAGCGGGATGGCGATTATCAGCGCTGCCAATGGACTCGGCCTTGTATTTGGACCCGCCATTGCAGGAGCATTTACGATCATCGGTCTGCTGTGGCCACTTTATTTTGGCATTTTTATAGCGATTGCTGCGTTTATTATCGCTTTGTTGTTAATTCCAGCAGCCAAACCCGTCATTCAGGCAAAGCCGCCTAAAGTCAACCCATTCCAACGCGGTCTACGAATGTACCTTGCTGCCGGCTTGGTTACGATGATTGGCATCATGACATTGCAGGTTGTCGGGGGATTTTATTTTCAGGATCAACTGGCTCTATCTCCAGCGGCGACGGCCCGAATGGTTTCGTTTGGACTCATGTTTTCCGGAGCAGCCATGTTGATCATGCAAGTCATTCAGATGAAGTGGTTGAAATGGCAGCCGCGTCCGATGATTTTGCTAGGGTCCCTTTTCCTGATCGCAAGCATGATCCTGTTTCTTGTATTCACCCAGTTGCCCATGTACTATTTCTCATTCTTCCTGTTCGGTATGGGTTCGGGTCTGATGATGCCGGGGTTCATGGCAGGTGCTTCGCTCGCGGTTAGCAAAGAACAGCAGGGAGGAGCAGCGGGATTGGTAGCAGCGATTCAGGGGATATCCGCCGTCATTACTCCAATACTTACAACGACACTCTATCAGGTGGACAAACATATTCCATTTACGCTCGTGGCTGTTCTGGTTGTTTTCATGGCAATCATGATGCTGGGAATGAGAAAGAACCAGCCCCAATCGGTAGCCGGATCTCATTAGTTAGCTGCGTGATTTAAGCTACAATGCACCATAGAGACAAGCTGCTGCGAAGCCGGATACGGCGACCTGTTTAACGCGTAGCAGCGGCTGCCTGCATTAGTGCATAGATTTTACGTGTGGTATTCACATTTCTAACCGTCATATAGGCATAGACTTTGGACCCCACAAGCCTGTTCATGCCACTTTTTGACGCATCTTCTCTGCTGACCGAATATAAAATGGCTCCGGGTACATAGATCAGCGTGCCTATTTCCGGTTTGATGGGCAGCTTGTCCAGCACGGAGGGCTCATTGATCTCATCCCAGAGGAACATCACATCACTTTTGGCGGTGTCATCATTAGCCCATTCTTCTGGCAGCGCCTGAATAACGCTATGGATTTCATCCATATTCCGCACCATCACCCTGATCTGTAAGCCAAAATCGGCGGCGATGGCCTGTTCTAACACATGGGATATCTCCGCATTCGCATTGGCACGTTCCTGATGATCGGCAAAGATAATATTGCCAGAGTTGATGTAGGTCACGACATCCAGCATGCCTGCTTGTTCAAACGTTTCTTTCAGCTGCTTCATATTAACTTTATTGTTCCCACCTACATTAATACCTCGCAACAAAGCTACATAGTTCATATCGATGTCCCTCCAATTCCTTTAAGACAATGATTTAACAAAATGACAGATACTCGAAAAGATGTGAAGTATGCTCTTCTCCCAACAGATCATTCATTAGCGGTTCCACATGCTCCAGATACTCGGGCTTGGTTTCATAGGTTTCTTCATCTTTCACTTCCCCGGCATAGCTCCGTGCCGCTTCGATCAGGATAGCGAGTGCACTGAAAAAATCAGACAGCGAATCAGCGACACGATTGGCTTCTCCACCTGTAAAAGCGGCATATACGGGAGAGTTCGGTGCTTCCACATCTACAATGATCGGATCATCGTTCACATTTGCGATGACGATGTGATTTTTTGGCCAAGTGGAGGATTCTTCATAGGGTTCATTCATGCCAATCCAGCGGTAACCTCGTTGCTGACGGTGCAGATGTTCAGGTGCAACAAAGGCGATCAGCGCTGCATCACCGATCTCGACGGCGGCATTTTTCATTTTGAGTGTACCTTCCGCATCCGCATCCATCATTTCATAATGACTGTACAGATACTGAAGTTCTGGAGAAAGAGGTATTCGTGTGTCCACTTCCGGTGGGTGATGTTGTTCGCGAGGACGCAGATCATGATTTTGGAAAAGTCCATAAGCTTCATTATATAAATCCTGCTGTTCCACAAAACGGCTCAAGGCCGCATCCAGTTGTTGCATGATGTCTGATTCCTCCTGGAGAATTGGTTTAGTCCTACGCCGATCCATTTGATTCTTGGCTATATGCATTATACTATATCAAAGATAAATTCGAAAAAAACGTTTGAATACGTTTACATTCATTTGTGAACATGATATAATTTCATTCAAATAAGGATTGTTACTGCTTCGGGCAGGCAAAACCTGAACACACTATGCGTGGACTTTGTGCCATTCATATTGTTGTTCGGGTTTTTTTGCATTCTACGGTCCATATTAAGGATAGAAAAACAGAGTACGTACTTATCCCGACACCAACATCACGCTGTACACAAGAAAGGGGAGCATTATGAACAAGAGAAAATGGTTAAACGGTTTTGCCGCAGGTTGTCTCAGTATCATTCTGGTGATTAGTGGATGCGCAACCAAAGCACCGCAAACCGCGAGTGACACACCGAATCAGGCAACAGAGCAGACGGAAAATGAAACCCAGGAACCTGCAAACAACCAAGCTGCCAAAGGCAGAACGGTGATTACAACCGACGGTGAAGTGGATGATATGAACTCGGTCATTCGTTTCCTCCTGTATTCGAATGAGATGGATCTCGCCGGCATTGTACTGACCAGCTCCGTGTATCATTATGCTGGAGACGAGGAAGCGGGGATCAAACCGTTCCGCTGGACAGGCACACAGTGGGTGTACGACATGATCGATGCCTATGGCGAGATCTATCCGAACTTGTCCAAACATGCGGAGGGTTATCCGGAGCCGGAACAGCTTCGAGCGATGACCAAGATCGGGAATATTTCCGATAAAGGGGAGATGGAGAAGGAAACCGAAGGTTCCGAATTCCTCGAAACTCTTTTCCTCGACAATGATTCCCGAGATCTGATTGTTCAGACATGGGGTGGTACCAATACCACAGCCCGAGCGCTGAAATCGATTGAGGAACAGTACAAAGACACGGCTGAGTGGGATACGATTCGCAAAAAAGTCAGCGACAAACTGGTCCTGTATATCATTCTCGATCAGGATGACAGCTACAACGAATACATTGCGAAGAATTGGCCGGATATCCGTATTCTCAATGACCAATCGAACTTCTGGCATTTTGCCTATGCATGGAAGATGCATGCCGAAGAAGTGAACAGTAAGCTTCATGGCGACTGGATGGTCAAGAACATTCTGGACGGACATGGCAAGCTGATGGATATGTATGCGTCAATGGGTGACGGCAAAATGATCGAAGGCGAACTGGCCGAAGAACAGCGCGGAAGTGCTGAATATCTTAAGAACAATCCGCAATATGACAAGTACGATTTTATATCTGAGGGAGATTCTCCATCCTTCTTCTATCTGATCGATAATGGGCTGCGCAGTATGGAAGACCCTTCCTACGGCGGTTGGGGTGGACGCTTTGGCGTCGTGAACGACAAGCTGTTTAGAAACAATGTGCTTGATTACGATCCCTACACCAAACGCTATGAAGCCGAATACTCTCTGATGAGATGGTTTGACGATGTGCAGGATGATTTTGCAGCACGTGCAGACTGGGCAGTTGCAGACACTTACGAAGGTGCCAACCATAATCCGTCATTAACGATTAAGGAAGGGCTGGATCTGAGTGTTAGTCCTGGGGAGGAAGTTACTCTTCACGCGGAGGGCACTGACCCGGATGGAGATCAACTGACGTATACGTGGTGGAGATATTTCGAAGCGGACACATATGAGGATTCCAAAGTAGAACAGAACAAAGTTCAGCCAGAAATGGCGGGTGATCTGCAACTTGGATTGCATCGTGACCTTGCCAAGGATGAGCAGGTGGATACGATAAAATTGCAGGGCAGTGACACCGAAGCGGTGACATTCACCATTCCTGACGATGCCAAATCAGGCGATACCATTCATATCGTTGCCGAAGTACAAGATGATGGAGAGCATCAGTTGAAGCATTATCAACGTGTGATCCTAACCGTGAAATAAAGAAATAGAGGGGCTGTCCCAAAAGTCATCAACATGACTGGCGGGACGCCCCTCTTATTTTTGTAGTCTGATCGTAATCGATTCGTTAGCGCTGGATGCCTGACCAGAAGACATTCCAGGTGATCGCCAAAGCTTGTTCATAGGATTGTCGTGTCTCATACACGAGCTGTACATCCAATCCATCCATCACGGTGACAAAGGCTACGGTGGCTTCTTCCGGACTCAGGCGTATATCAGGATGTCTGGTAAATACGGCTGCCAGCTCTTCCTTCAGTGTCCCGAGGTACGTTCGATATTGGGCCAGCACAAAATCATGCACCTCAAGCGGTGTGATAAAGGAAAGGATATACATAAAAGCAACGTTCGGGTGAGTCAGGAAGCGATTTTTGTGTTCATGCAAAAAAGCATATAGCTGCTGATCCAGAGTTTGGGTAACAGACTCGCTGAAGAATTGGCGTACAAACTGCTGTTCCTCCTGCACGACTTCCTCATATAACTCCAGCAATAACGCTTTTTTGGATGAATAATGATAAGCCAGAGATTGCTTGCGAATGCCTGCCTCTTCGGCAATCTGCGCCATCTTGGTCCCCTCGTAACCCAGACGATTAAAATGTTGAATGGCAATTTCTTTGATTCGTTTTTTACTCAATGTCTACCTCCAGTTGGCGAGCTGTATACCTCTGCTGTTTTTGGGAGTATACCAAATATAACAAGATATATACCACAAAAATGCCTATAGAGATAGCATACACCACCGTATAGGAAAATGCAGAAGCTACCACACCCAAGATCAACGAGCCACCACCAATCCCGAGGTCAAAAAAATTAAAGAAGGAAGCCATCGCATTTTCATGCTCGTGTTCTTCTACAAGATTCACACACCAGGTCTGAATAGCCGGGAATATAGCACCAAAGCCAAAGCCGTATAACGCACCAGCGATCAGGAATTGCAGCTCATTCTGGGCGATTGTCAGAACCAGTAGTCCTGCAATTGCAAACACCGCTGAAGGTAATAACACGGAGCCTGGTCCCAATCGATCAAACATTTTTCCGGAAAAGAGTCGGACGGCGAAGCTGGCGATAGCGACGATAAAGAAAAACCAGGCGACATTGTTGAATCCTCTCTCGGCAGCGAATAAAGCCACAAAGGACATGATCGACCCGGCTGCAATGCCAACGAGCATAATGAGCAACGAAGGGAACAGTACTTTCTTTTCGATCAACTTGACGGTCGCAGCAGGAAGTTCAGAGCTTACGCTACCAGATAACGGTCTAGGCTTTCTGGAAACAAACACGGCCATCAGGAGAGCCAACAGCAAAATGCACATACCTCCCATAAACAAACTCTGATAGTCGTACTTAAACAACAGGCTTGTTCCGATCAGTGGACCGATGGATATGGCGACGGTTTCCCCTACCCCGAAATAACCCATGCCTTCTCCTCGGCGATCTCTGGGTATATTTTCCGTAGCCATCGTTGCAAAAAATGTCGTCGCTAAACCAAATCCAAATCCATGGATTACCCGGAACACGAGAATCATCCAGATACCTGACGATAGGTAGTATGCGCCAGTCATTACTGCACAGATGGTTATACCGATAATCAACAGATATTTTTTATCTATTCGAGCTGCTAATACAGATGTGAAGGGACGAATCAAGATGGCAGAAAACATAAATATGCCGGTAACAAGCCCAATCTGGGAAGCTTCTCCACCCAAACTAGAGACGAATAGGGGCAGGGTGGGAAGCAGCATTTCAAAGGCCATAAACAATATTGCGTTGGCTAACATGATAAATATGAATGATCTTCCCCATAGATGCTGAGGTGAATGGCTGTGTGTTGAAGTACTCATGATTTTCCTCCGTAATATTGATCTCTGTCGCGCGACATGTTGAATCGATTTTACCTGACGATAGTCAGAATGTAAAGCGCGTATTCAGAGCATTGATTAACGAATTTTTTTGTGGGTGAAAGAAGTGATTAAACATTTTTAATCCATATCCCAACATTTTCCGATATAATAATCAGATAGATTGACTCAAGTGAGTACTACCTCAGAGAGGTGATATGAAATGACGATAGATGTGCTTGTAAGAAATAATGTTAAAGTGCTTGGTTCAGGTAGCCAAACGATTGTATTTGCACATGGTTTTGGATGCGATCAGGATATGTGGCGTTACATTGTTCCAAGTTTTACGGAGAACTACCGTGTAATTTTGTTTGATTATGTTGGATCTGGTGAATCTCAAATTAACTATTACGATGCTGGCAAATATAGCAACCTCCAAGGATACGCCCAAGATGTGCTGGAAATTATGGAAGTACTTGAACTACAGGACACCATATTTGTCGGGCATTCCGTCAGCAGCATGATTGGCATGCTGGCATCGATTCAGAACCCCAAATATTTCAAACAAATCGTCATGTTGGGGCCGTCCCCACGTTACGTGAATGATCTTCCGAATTATTATGGAGGTTTTGATCGGAATGATATCGATGAATTGCTTGAGATGATGCAGATGAATTTTATTGGGTGGGCGAGTTATCTGGCACCCATTGTGATGAACTATCCGGAACGGAAAGATCTGACGGAAGAGTTGGAGAAAAGCTTCTGCTCCAGAGATCCGCATATTGCGAGACAATTTGCCGAAGTGACGTTTTTATCTGACTGCCGTATTGATCTGAATCAGGCAACAGTGCCAACGCTGATTCTTCAGTGTTCCGAAGACAGCATTGCTCCGGTTGAAGTAGGGGATTACTTGCACGCTCATCTCAAGAACAGCAGGTTGCAACAGATGACGGCCAAGGGACATTATCCGCATCTAAGTCAACCGGAAGAAACGATCCGCATGATTAAGGATTATTTGACGAGCGCATAAAACTCGGTAGAAAGGCGTTATTCCATGGATATACAATTAGATCTGGCTCCCTGTGGATATTTCTCTATCTCGGATTCGGGCATCGTACAATCGATTAATCAAACTTTGCTTACGATGCTTGGATATGAGCGCGATGAGCTTGTGGGGCAACACATTGAGTCCACCATGTCGGTGAGCAATAAGGTGTTTTTCCATACGTATTTCTATCCCTACATCCAGTTATATGGACATGTGGACGAGATGTACTTCACGTTTCGTACTCGTGATCAGCAGCCTGTTCCCGTGCTGCTTAACGGTGTTCGACAGACCCGTAACGGGGAAAGCGTGGTCGATTGTGTTGTTGTAGTCATGCGTAAGCGAATCGAACATGAGAAGGATATTTTGCATACCAAAACGAAGCTGCAGGAGCTGTATCAGGCGACCCAAGAAGCAAACAAGGAGCTTGAACGATTACACGAGGAATATAAGATCAAAGAGCAGGCCCTTATCAAAGTGAATGATCAGTTGGAAACGCTGGCCTCCACAGACTTGCTGACAGGACTGAAGAACCGCAGATTTTTCCAGGAAAAAATGGTTGAAAGCTTGCTGTTGTTCCAGGAGAAACAACGTTATTTCTCTCTTCTGGTAGTGGATATTGATCATTTTAAAAGCATTAATGATACCTACGGACATCCGATCGGAGATCTGGTGCTCGGAAATTTGGCGGGACTGCTACAATCGGTCTCGCGTAGTACGGATGTGGTGGCGCGTTACGGTGGAGAGGAATTTGTTATCATTCTTCCAGATTGTGAAGAGGAGCAGGCGATCGGTATCGCAGAACGATATCGTTCACAGGTTGCTTCAGCCGACTGGGGTGAATATAACATTACTGTGAGTATCGGGGCGGCCACTGTGGTCGAGGAAGATACGGAAAAGTCCTTGTTCCAAAAAGCGGACAACGCCCTGTACGCCTCCAAAACTGGAGGACGAAACCGGGTGACACATGCAGCACAGATGGTAAGAAGTTAAGGGTTGGATGGCATCAAAAGAAAACGACAAGGAGCCTGTGCATGATTAGGGAGATGATCCCACATAGCACAGGCTCCTTTTATTTGCGTGAAACAGAATGAACCAGGGCGTGTCTGAAGATTCCGAAAGTGCACTTCAGCGAGTTTGAGCCCCCTAATCAAACATGGGTTCCTCAGGGTTATTTTACCGTGGGGCAAGGTAACCATACGCCTTCGCCGGAGAATTCGCCTGGAGACGGAAATCTTCGTTGGACTCATCCGTAAATGCCGGGTTCACATATAGAGAGTGTGCATCGTTGCCAGATCCCTTAATGTAGGCGGCGATGCCGGAGTAGGCTTTATTTTTCCAAACCCACAGGGCATCTTGCTGCTCTCCTGGTGAGTAATAGACATTATGGTCAAACACATTGTCGGTATTGCTAGTATATTCATTGTATATCAGTACTTCCGAGCTGCCCGATACGAGAATGTTACGCATGAACGTATTGTTCTTCGTCCGTGATTGCATGAATAACTGTCCATTGCCTGCATTCAGCGTATCATTCCCAACAAGCGTATTGTACATAATTTTGCTATCCTCGGTAGCTCCCCGTTCTTCGTCATATCCACCCATGGCAATGCCAGTCAGTCGGTTGGAATAAATCAGGTTATCCCGCACGGTAATGTTGCTTGTCGAACGTCCAGCATGCTCTGAGGCAATCTCAATTCCGATATCGCTCCGATACACCCGGTTTTGGTCAATGATATGATCTTTCCCGCCATCTACATAGATGCCGCCCGCCGAGTTGGTATCATTGGGCAGGTCTGTACCGTAGGATGGGTTGTTATTGGATGTAATATCGTATACTTCGTTGCCTCGTACAACACCGTTCCGAGCCTGATCGTACGTATCGTCCTCGGACGTACCTTCGTACCCGATCAGATCAATACCAATGTTGTCGGAATCATGGATGATATTGTTCTGTATGGCAAACGTATCAACATTACCGTTGACTGCAAGTGATTCACTTGAACCAAGTGTCAGATCATACAATTCATTATCCTTGATGATGATATCGCGTAATGCTTGAGGGTGCTCTGTGCCATAAATGGCAATACCGTGGGCATCCCTGCCCCGCAAATCGGGACCTTCAGGAGATGCGTAACTAGCGATCGCGTGTATGGTGTTGCCTAATAGCTGAATGTGCTCACCTGCTCCGTGGACATAGATCCCGCTTGGGACTTGGCCCCCTAGTGTGGTTGTGAAGTTACGAATTTCGAGATTCTGAATCGTAATATAACTGGCATTTTCAATTTCAATCAACCCTTCAATCCCCCGAACGGATAGATCTTTACCATCAAGGAGAACCTTCTCCTGAGGATAACTGGAAAATAGGGTCGGATTACTGGAGGAATGACCGCTCCTGGTGATTTTGACTTTCTGATGATAGACCCCTTCACGCAAATAGATCGTGCTTCCTGGTGAAGCATGGTCGGCAGCGTGCTGCAATGTTTTCCATGGAGATTGAATGGTTCCTTTATTCGAGTCGTTTCCTTGAGGGGATATGTAATGGATGACCTGAGGATCAGACTTTTGAACAGAAACTGGTGCCTTCATGGACTGGCTATGATCCTGACAACCGGATACGAACAGCATCAGAATTGGAATCATAAGTAAAACTAAGCGAGTCAAATCGTTTCCCCCTTGTATTTAGCTTTGAAGCTAGATTATAGCAGATTTGAACGGGTTAATAACCCATGATATGCTCTTATAAAATCAGCGAGGAGACTGCTCATGAATACATTAACGATAGCTGAATTAGTAGATCGTGAGAATCACGCATGGGAAGAACTCAAGGAACTCTTGGATAGCGGTGAAAATACATATGAGTATGTACCAGCACAGCAGGAGGCTGGAGGGGATACGCTCTATCGTCTGCAAATAAGCACCAAATCCTATTTGGGGGCTGTTGCTTATGAGACAGAAGCCATTGTACTGGACCATGGCTGGATCACGCTGCTTGGTGCGGGTGGTGACAGTACATCGGGAAGTCTAACCAGTTGGAATGGTGTGAGTGAGCAACCTTGGGTAGACGTACTGGAAGGCATGATGGTCGTCGCATACGATGCGGCAGGCGGTTTCTTCGGAATGGATACAGGCAAGTATGGCCGCACGGGACACATTTATTATTTTGCCCCGGATACACTCGAATGGGAATCGACAGAACTGGCATATTCAGGTTTCATCAACTGGCTGGCGAATGGCGACCTGGAGCAGTTCTACCAGACGTTTCGTTGGAAAGGCTGGCAAGAGGATATGTCTCAACTCCAGACAGGACAAGTGTTTGCGTATTACCCACCTCTTTGGACGCAGGAAGGTGACGGCGAGATCAGCAGTAAGGCTCCAATTAGCATCATGGAGGCCTGGAAGTTCGCACTGGACGGGAAATAGTTGGCATGCTGCTGAAGGATGGAATAAGGAAAGTAACCGGTAAGTTCATTGAGTAATCCACTTTTTTAAAAAACGGTACTTTTGTTCCAAACTAAAAAAGGCTCGCGCTTGGCGCGGGCCTTTTTGTTTTGAACTTAATGATTAACTGTCCAATGTGACAGGTTTAATGCCTGAGCGTGAAGCTCTGCTGTGCCAGACGGTCAATCCGAGTGAAACAACGCAGACGAGCAACAGACATGCATACACCACATGGTAAGCTTTCTCTACCGAGACCCCCGGAATGCTGTGGAGCAACAGCCCACACACGGCTACAGACACCGAACCACCGAAGAATTGAATCAGTTGTAACATGCCCATACCGGAACCGATCTGCGATTTGGGCAGCACACGTGACGCTTCATTATTCAATGATGCCATGGAGGCTGAGAGTGCCGGCGAGAAAAAGAGATAACCACTGGTAATGATCAAGGCAGACTGATCAAGTCCGAGCATGAATAAGGCAAGGACAGCTGCCAGCAGAATGTGTCCGATGATCATAAATCGCATATTGCCATAACGGTCGATCCAGCGTCCGACGAAACGGGTGCAAAATGCTGCAACAATAGCTCCAGGAGCAATCAGCAAACCAATGGCGAGCGAAGAGCGCCCATATAGATCAGCGAGCACAAGTGGCATCAAAAACAGATTGCCCAGATTCACGACCAGCACACAGAATCCGATCAGGATTAACCGGGTGTATCCTGGCGTTCGGAACACTTGTGGATTCACAAACGGAAGATTCGCTTTCCGAATATACAAGAGGTGTGCAATAAGCGAGATAACGCCGATGGCAAACCAGAACCAGGATTGTTGGGTGATTGCGACAAGAAGTGTAGTGGCGTTAATAACGGTTAATATGGCGCCAATAACATCAAACGGCTGATCTGTTTTGACCGTTTCCCGTGGGAGGAAATAGAGCAATACGGGCAGGGCGAGCAGGACAAGCACCGTTATGGCAAAAAGTCCGTTCCAGCCCCAGTACTCGCTAATGAGTCCGCCGACAATGGGGCCCAGACCAAAAGCCATGGCGCTGCCTGATGAGATGAGTGCGATGGCAGCTCCGCGTCGTTCCACCGGGATGTAACGACTTGCAATGACGAGACCCAGACCCGCCATCACCCCTGCACCCGCAGATTGCAGAATGCGTGTCAGCAACAGAATCGCGAAGCTATGCGCGAACAACCCGAGCAACGAAGATAATCCCAGGATCAGGAGTCCAACCGTTAGCAGTTTGCGTACCGGGATACGGTCTGACAAACGGCTGTAGATCACCGTCGACAAGGCGTAACCAATGGAATAACTTGAGATGACCCAAGACCCCAGGTCCGAGGTAATCTGTAGATCTTGAATAATGACTGGCAAAGAAACATTGAACATGGTGGTGTTCATCACAACGATGAACAGGCAACATGTCCAGAGTGGCATGACAATTTTATCTTTCACGGTACCATTCCTGTCTTGGGTATGAATATGAATTCGGATTGAGCCTAGATGAAAATGTGATGAAAAGCAATATATCATTTTACACTCCATTTCGTCATATGGCAATAATGTCATACTGATTCGTTCGGAAGTGATGAGCATAGAAAGATATTAGTAATAAACAATAGACGAATTTCCTGTATTTAACTAAAATGATTATTGAACATACATAACAGCATTAGAAACAGCAACACATAATAGCATACTGAAAATGAAGGGGGTTATACCGATGACTCATGCATTATTAATGTCCCACAGCGTATTTCCGACGCTGGATATGAAGAGAACCGCACAGTTTTATGAAGAGAAGATGGGCTTTCGGGTGGTCGAATATCTTGATACCGCGGAACCTCATATTTGCCTGTATCGTGATCTTACCGAGATTATTTTAACCCAAAGCAATGGACAGAAGGTCATTCCCAACAGAGAATTATATGGCTATGGATATGATGCATATTTTATTACGAAGAACCAGGAAGAGCTTCAGCAACAATTGATCAACGCCGATGTGAAAATCGTACGTGACCTCAATCATACAGACTATAATAACAAGGAGTTTGTAATCGAGGATGTTGATGGACGATGGATTGCTTTTGGCATCAAACAGGGATAATTATACAAAGAAACAGGCGCTCCGATCACGGGCGCCTGTTTGTGCATGGTGTATCTGCAGAACTTATGCCGCAGTCACTTGTTTCCCTCGATTGCGAATCCACTTGATGACATCCATCAGAATGACGGCAGCAAGAGCGAGTCCGCCTGCAATCAGGAACTCATTCCAGCCAAATGTATCCGGGATGGCGAAGACGCCGCGAACACCTGGAATCAGTGTGATTGCATAGAGACAGAGACACACCAGGATGGAACCGAGCACGAGTTTGTTAGTCGTGAAGCCCACCTTGAAGATGGTCTGTGTGTTGGAACGTGCTGCAAATGTTTGCAGACTGCGTGCCAGAATCAAGGTTGTGAAGGCCATCGCGACACTAATTTCCTCCGATATGCCTAGTCCGATATATTGGGACACGATAACAGCCGCACCAATCAGGACACCACGGGTAATCACAGCTTGCAGGGTTCCGCCTGCGAAGATGCCTTCGTTAATATCACGCGGTTTGCGTCGCATGACATCTGGCTCGGGCTTTTCGGTACCTAAGGCAATGGCAGGCAGGGAGTCGTTCACCAGATTGATGAACAGCAGCTGAAGCGCCGTAAAAGGATTGACCCAGCCGACGATCAAGGCAAACAAAATGGCGATAATGGCACCGAGGTTACCGGCGAACAGATATGCGATGGCTTTTTTGATATTATCAAATACCATCCGCCCAACACTGACTGCATTCACGATGGAGACAAAGTTGTCATCCGTCAGAATCATGGCAGCCGCATCCTTGGCGACATCTGTTCCGCTACCCATCGCTACGCCGATATCGGCTTGTTTCAGCGCTGGTGCGTCATTAACGCCATCTCCGGTCATGGCTGCAACTTTGCCTTTGCGCTGCCATGCACGCACGATGCGGATCTTGTTCTCAGGTGATACTCTGGCGTATACCGAGATATGTTCAAGTTGTTGATCCAATTCCTCATCGGACATTTTGTCCAGTTCGGCTCCGGTAATGGCGAGATCATCCGGTTCGGCAAGTCCGATATCCACACCGATGGCCTGAGCCGTCGTTTTGTGATCTCCGGTGATCATGATGGTGCGAATACCCGCTTTTTTGGACTCTTCAATAGAGCCGTATACCGCTTCACGCGGTGGGTCAATCATTGCTGTCAGGCCAACCAGTGTCAGATCGTGCTCGTCATCAATGGTGACCTGGTTTTTGTCATCGAATTTTTTGTACGCATAGGCCAGCACACGGAAGGCGCGTTTGGAGAAGGCCTCATTTTTCTCTTCAAACTGTGTGCGAATCTCGGGTGTGAGGGGCTGAACTTCACCGTTGATAAACACATGGCTACAGCGGCTGAACAGCACATCCGGTCCACCTTTGGTCAGCAAAGCCGTCTGTCCTTCGAAGGTATGCACCGTACTCATGAGCTTTCGATCCGAGTCAAAAGGAAGCTCAGCTTCACGCGGGAACTGGTCACGGATTTCATTGTAATCCTTGTTCACCCGGTTGCTGAAGGCAATGAGGGCTACTTCGGTGGGGTCACCCAGTTCCTTGCCTTCCTGGTTAATATTCGAATCATTGCAGAGCACTGCAATATGTAACAAACGGCGTTCCTCTTCCGACCACTGATCGGGATCATCCGGGAATTCGTCCTTGGTGCCATGGGGAATGTAATAATCCACGACAGTCATTTTATTCTGAGTTAGCGTTCCTGTTTTATCCGTACAGATGATGCTTGCAGAACCGAGTGCTTCCACAGCTGGCAGTCTGCGAATGATCGCATGCTGTTTGGCCATCTTGTTCGTACCGAGTGACAATACAATAGTCACAATGGAGGATAAGGCCTCAGGAATGGCAGCTACTGCAACAGCTACGGCAAACATCAGTGCATTCACGATGGATGGTCCGATATTTTCCGTACCTTCGGTCAACCACACACGACCAGCTTCAATGGCAAAGATGAGAATCGATAAGCCAAGGATGAAAAAGCCCAGTTTTTTGCTGAATGATTCCAACTTGCGTTGTAGTGGCGTGTTCTTGGCTTCGGCATTTTCAATCAGTTCGGCAATTTTGCCGATTTCGGTTTTGAGTGCCGTACCCGTAATGACGAGCATGCCACGTCCATATACAACCAGTGAGCCACTGAAGGCCATATTGCGCCGATCTCCAATTGGAGCTTCATCCGGGATGGCATCCGCGTGTTTTTCCGCAGCTTCCGATTCTCCGGTCAGCATACCTTCGTTAATTTTCAGACTGCCTGATTCCAGTATACGCCCGTCAGCCGGGACATAATCGCCTGCGTCCAGCATAACAATATCACCGGGAACGAGTTCCCTCGCTGGAATGGTCTTTTTCTGGCCGTCACGAATGACCTTGGCTTCGGGAGCAGACATTTGTTTCAGCGCGTCGAGCGAGCTCTCGGCTTTTTTGGTCTGCACAACACTGATTACCGCGTTGAGCAATATAACCAGGAATATGATCAACGATTCAATCAGATGTCCAAGTACAACCTGTACCGCGGCTGCAATCAGCAGCACGATGACCATCGGATCTTTGAAATTTTCGAGGAACAGTTTCCAGACAGGCGTTGCATCTTTGCCTTTTAACTCGTTATATCCTTCGGTTTCAAGTCTCTTCGCAGCTTCGGAGGTCGTGAGTCCCTTGGAGGAACTTTGCACATCCTGAAGGGTTTCCTCTGCACTGTGTCTGTAATGTTGCAATTGACCAGCTCCTTGAATATTAGATTTCTCTCTGTGTATTACCCTTACGGGTAAAATCTAGAATCGTTTCATTTCCATATTTTTTATGTACACAGTATTTTTCAGAATGAGCCGAGATATGCTTCTTTTCCAATGTTATTATTTCCAGTGATGCACAGACATAACAGACATCACTGGAATGGAACTTAGAACTGGTTATAACAATGGGAAAAGTTTAGATCAGACGATAGCCTGGAGGCAGGTTTCCTGTACGCTGGATTCGGCGAACCTGAGCTGCTGTTAACCGCTGATTTGTAGCGATTAATGACTCCACGTCACCTCTTCTGAGGATATCATCCAGTTCGCGAATGCTGCGATTTCCCCGCAATATATAGAAATTATCACGAAAGCGTGACCGATCAAACAGCACAAGCGTGGCGTTCGGATTGGTTGAGAAGAATCGCAGACTCTCAATCCCGGTTAGGACAGCGTCAACATCGGCAATACCCAAGTTACCACGGTATACTCTTCGTAATCCTCTGAAATTCTCTTGACTATACACGGCCAGACGTGGATACGTCCGCGAGATCGAAACAGGTTTATTCAAAGTACATTCCCCCTCTGCATTTAGACAACCTGGCTGATAAGACAGATTGGTCTATTGGATAGCATATGTTGGGAGGAAGGGTATGGATTGGATGATAGTCTCAGAGAACGATATATAGATGTTGGATCAGAAACTGTGTGCACCATCACACTCGCTCCTATCGGGGTCTGTTAGGCTATTTTATAACGAAGCGTGTTAAATCTATGTTTGGAGGGGAATCCATATGTTTTGTTATCAATGCGAACAGACGCCGAGTGGCGGGTGTACCGTCGTTGGGGTATGCGGTAAAAATGAAACGATCGCAAGTTTGCAGGATACGATGATCTTTGCGTTAAAAGGCATCGCTGCTTATGCGACACACGCACGCCAGTTGGGATATTCTGATCCTGAGGTGGATCGGATTACACATGAGGCATTATATATGACATTGACGAACTCGAATTTTAATGTACAAGAACATCTGGAGATGGCAATGAAGGTTGGTAATGCAGCAATCCGCATTATGGACGTGCTGGATCGTGCGCATACGGACCGTTTTGGTGTACCGCAACCGATTACGGTTAGCCAGAACCAGATCGAAGGACAGTGCATCGTGGTGACAGGGCATAATCTGTATGCATTGGAGGAGTTACTGCGTCAAACGGAAGGAAAAGGAATTAACATCTATACTCACTCGGAAATGTTGCCTGCGCACGGTTATCCTGCGCTGAAGAAATATGCCCATCTCAAGGGTAATATCGGTAAAGCATGGTACGATCAGCGCAGACTGTTCGAACAATTCCCGGGTGCTATTCTCGCAACGACGAACTGTGTTATGCCGATCAAAGGCACATATGCAGATCGCTTTTTCTCATACGAAGTGGCGGGTTTGGAGGGCGTTGCCAAAATTACAGAGGATGACTTCTCACCTCTAATTGAACGTGCATTGTCACTGCCTGCGGCTAATGTACAGTCTGAGCAAGTCTTAACGACAGGATATCATCATGAGACCGTGATTGGACTTGCGCCAGAGATTATTCAGGCAGTGAAAGACGGTCATATCCGTCGATTCTTCGTTATTGCAGGCTGTGATGCACCAGGCAAAGGTGGCAACTACTATCGTGAATTGGCTACATCGTTGCCGAATGACACCGTTATTCTGACAACATCTTGTGGTAAGTTCCGCTTCAATGATGTGGATTACGGAACGGTTGGGGACACGGGTATCCCGCGTTATATCGATCTGGGTCAATGTAACAATTCCGGTTCTACGGTGAAAATTGCCATGGCTTTGGCGGATGCTTTTGGCTGTACCGTTAACGAGTTGCCTGTCAGCATCGTGTTGTCCTGGTTTGAGCAAAAAGCAGTTGCGATCCTGCTCGGCCTGTTCAGCCTTGGCATTCAGGACATTCGGATTGGACCGAAACCACCTGAGTTCATATCGGAAGGTGTCTTGGATGTACTCGTGGACATGTTCGGTCTGAAGTTAATTACAACGGCAGAAGAAGATATGAACGCCATGTTGGCACTGTCATAAGGGGAAAAGGATACAGTAAAGTATATAGGGGAGTCGTGCGTAGCACGACTTCTTTGCTATGAGGATACAACATGGAGCGTATTATTGCATATGATAAGGTCTTCAGTTAGGATGGGATCAACAGTAGCATACATAATCATTACAGTGTAAAACGAAATCTATCCCTCCGTAAGGCAGGTCATTCCATTATGAATAAACAGGACAAACGCAGAAATCGATACATGTTGGAGAAGGGACCACTGGCATCCAGAGGTTATGATTGGTGGTGGCACTCTTTTACAGGCAAGAATGAACAGACAGGGGAAGAAAAATCATTTTTTATTGAGTATTTTATTATTAACCCTGTGTTGGGTGGAGAACACCCCGTATTTGGACAGCTGCCGGGCACAACGAACAAGCCTTCGTATGTCATGATCAAGGCAGGACATTGGGGCGAAAATGCGAAACAAATCCATCGCTTCTATGGTATCGATCATATGAAGATGCGTTCGGAGCAGCTTGATTTGGTTGTAGGAGATTGTACGTTATCCGAAACAAGCATGAAGGGCTCGGTAGCCCTATCGAAGGAAGAATGTGAGAAGCACCCGGAGTATATGAGCGATAGTGGGCAGATGAGCTGGGATCTTAAGATCGACAAGCAGGTTGCATTCCATGTTGGATATGGTGCCGCGAGTATGTTTCGAGCGATGAATGCCTTTGAGATGTTCTGGCACGCGGAAGGAATGAAGACGGAATATGAGGGAACCGTCATACTGGATGGTGTGACCTATACTATTTCCCCTAAAACTTCATATGGATATGCGGATAAAAACTGGGGTGGGGATTTTACAAGCCCTTGGGTCTGGCTCAGTAGCTGTAATCTGATCAGCAAGATCAGTGGCAGACGGCTGGAAAACTCCGTTTTTGATGTAGGAGGAGGTAAACCCAAAGTGTTTGGCGTTCCATTGGATCGCAAGCTGTTGATTGATTTTTATTATGAGGGTCAGAGCTATGAGTTCAATTTCTCCAAATTTTGGACGTTTACCCGCACGAAGTTCGACTGCCATGAAACCGATGATGAGATTGTCTGGAACGTGTCCTCGCAAAATAGTGGATACGCCATTGAGATTGAAATTTCATGTCCGAAGAACGAGATGTTGCTGGTGAATTACGAAGCTCCGAACGGGAAGAAACTTCACAATCGGCTATGGAATGGTGGAACCGGGCGGGGAGAGATCAAATTGTATAAAAAACAGCAGGGTAGCGTGATACTTATTGATCATCTGATGACTGCGAATGTCGGTTGTGAATATGGCGAGTATGACTCATAAATAAAGTTGGAGAAGAGCCTACATGCGAGTAGGCTTTTTTGCTTTTTTAACCATAGTAGGTCAATATACCTTGTGTAAATGAACATGTAATGTAAGGAAAATTAGTTTTCTTATCCTATTGAAGTTTTTTCATGGAAATGTCTATATAGATAGAGGCTATTAGAATGTATCACATCACAAAACACGGGTTTACCGTAACATGAGGAGATTGTACATCATGCATGACACACAGATTGAAGATTGGTTGAAACTCGCAGGTGGCAAGGAGAACATCAAGCTCGTAGAACACGATAAGGGTACAACGACGTTGGTACTGAAGGACAGTACCCAATTGAACATGTCGGTTCTTGCCTCAACAGAGTTTGTGGCAGATATTCGGGTAACAGGTGAGCAGTGTCATCTGGCAATAAGAGATGAATCTTTCCTGATCTACAATGCGCTACAGAGTACGGGCATGTGGGAAGCTGAAGGAACAACATTGCAGGAAGCGGGACACACGAAGAAGCACAGATTCTCGATCTTACATTTTGTATCCGATGTGTTCAGGCCCCTGATGCCTGCGTTTCTCGGAGCCGCCGTTATTAAGATTTTACTTGCTATAATTACGTTAATGGATACGCACGGTTCAGCGGATTCTTCTGCACTGATGGACAACCAGACCTTTACGATATTCAGGATTATAGGAGATAGTGTTATTTATCTACTGCCTGTATTGGTAGCAATCAGCACAGCGTATCGGTTGAAGAGCAATATCTATGTTGCTGCATCTATTGGCGGATTGATGTTCCATCCGGAGATGACCATGATGATGTCAGGTGAACAAGACGTCCATTTCCTGGGCTTGCCACTCGTGTCCCAGCCGGCTTTTTACACTACTGCCATCTGGGTCATTCTAACGATCTGTGCAGCCTCCTATCTGGAAAAAGCCGTTCAACGAATAAGTCCAAAATTCTCCAAAGGGATGGTTGCACCATTCCTGACGTTATTGATTCTTGTCCCATTGGTCTTAATGATGCTCGGTCCAGTCGGCACCTGGGTCGATGAATATCTGCCAGAGGCATTGGATTCACTGTTAGCTAACGCTCCAGTGGTGACGGTAATGTTATTGGGAGCGGTCTTCTCGCTGATGTTAGTTATGGGATTACACTACTGGGTACTTGCCATCATCATTAATGAAATGGTTATGGATGGTGGTTCCATGGTGATTGCTGCTATGATGGTGGTGATTGTTGGACAAGCAGGGGCCTCGCTTGCAAACGGACTGCGCTCGAAAGAGCCAGTATCCAGAAGACTGGCTTTCTGGGCTACTGGAACAGCACTGTTGGGAGTCGTAGAGCCTGCATTGTACGCGGTCAACATGAGAAAAAGATCCTCTTTCTACGCGGCATTGCTTGGTGGAGCCGCGGGTGGACTGTATTTCGGGTTGTTATCTGTCAAGGCATTTGCTATCGTTGGCAATCCGAGCTTGATCAGCCTACCGCTCTTCATCGAAGAGAGTAGCCTGAATCTGTTACACACCTGCATTGGTGTGGTTATTGCTTTTGTGGTCTCAGGTGGACTGACGTATTGGATGGCAGGAAAAGGTCAGACATTGGGACAGGCATCACCGAAAGCTAGCATGGAGTAATACGTAAAACGTACTATTGCAAAGTACTTATCAAAATTTATAAGAAAGAGCCTGTGCCTGATGGTACAGGCTTTTTGTGTTTTTGTATCTGAGTAATACAAGTATGAAATGCTCAGTAGCAGTCCACCATTTTATTCAAGCCATAACTTGTTGGTTATGGAGTTGTCATGTATTTTGATATAGTGGAACGTATAGATCGGGATGATGAATCCCTTTGAAAGGATAAGGATATGTCTGACAACATGGAATGGATCGCTCAGTGGAAGTCGACGAAGGCATTAACCAATGCATGGATAACGAAAGGCGAGCTGCACCACTTTTTCAGTCACACCCTGATATTTATTATTGATGGAAAAGCGATCTGGAATATAAATGGACACCGGGTTCACGTCTCCTTTGGAGAATTAATTGCGCTCGAAGAGAACTCCGTAATGGAGGTCATTGAAGGTGGTAATCTGGATTTGGCAGGCTGGCATGTTCAGTTCGATACATATTCGGTGCTGCATGAGCGACGGGAAGCTGAGAAGTTCGAATGGCGTTTACCGTCAGGAGAAGCGTATCAAAAGGTGCAACTGTCTGGTGGAAGTCTGGCAAGCATCATTCAGCATTGGAGTGAAGAGGATACACAGGATCAGAGTGCAGGATGGGTTGGGAATCAGCATTTGTTATATGAATTGTTAAGAAATCTGTATCGGAAACAGCCGGATAACGAGTTGAAGTCAGAACACGGCATACTTCGCTCTATTGACTACATGCAGCAGCATTATGATCAGGTGATTACACGTACACAGTTAGCTCAGATCGCTGGTATTAGTCCATGGCATTATTCCCGCAAATTTAGTGAACGATATGGTAAGCCACCTCTGGATTATCTGGCCCACTACCGGATCTATCGCGCGCAGGAAGAACTGTTATTAACTACAGCAACCTCTCAGGATATTGCCAAGAAGTCTGGATTTGAGGATGCTCATTATTTTAGCCGGCGCTTCAAACAGCTAACTGGCGTATCACCTAAGCAATATAGACAGACGATGACGCAGCGAAAGATCGTATCACTGTCTCCCATCTGCGGCGAAATGATGATTCATCTCGGAGTTATCCCCCATGCCGTAGTGGTCACTCCAATCCTGCTGTCCCCACATCATCGGGAACAATTTATAGCGCATGGAGTGCAGATGCTGGAGGTTACACAGTATGAGGTGGAGATAGAACTTGTTCGCCAAGTTCAACCGGAGATGTTGATAGGTAACGTATTGACGGAAGAGGTCAAAAGGGAGCTGCGCACAATTGCACCGATTCTAACCGGACTTCATCAAGATGTGGAACCAATGCTCGATCAATTGGCAGCTTGGTTCCTCAAAGAAGAAGAGGCTCATAGACTGCATGAGCAAATGAAATATGAGGTCAGTGTAGCGAAGCAACAGTTACAACCCATCATTCAATCCGCATCCACAGTCATGCTGCTGAGGGTAGAAGCGTTTGGTTATCGATATCTGGGTGGGCGTTCACACGGGGTATCACAATTGTTATATGAACAGCTTGGATTAGCACTTCCGCAAGTACTACAACCAGGTGCAGCCTGGTTTAACCCTTGTTCGCTTGACCTGCTGGCACAAGCCAATCCTGATTATCTTTTTGTCGAGAAGCGGATCATGCAGCACTTCAGTGCTGAAGAGAATATGAGGAAACTATGGGAGAGTCCGCAATGGAACGAGCTGAGTGCTGTGAAAAATAATCGGGTGTTTTACGTAGATACCCATCTGTGGGTAGACGGTCATGGAATTACGGGACATACTCTGATTCTGAATCAGATCATTCGCAATCTTACGAAATCTCTTCATGAGAGAGCACAATAATCCAACTGATTACGCACGATATGCTATGGATGCAATACTTCTTATTTGATACTATTTGATAATAATTATCATTATCAATATATATAAGGGGCGAAGTATATCATGTTACGTAGATTTAAAGGGTTGGGCATTATGCTGTTGGCGATCAGTATTATGCTGGCGGCATGTTCCAGTGGAACTAATGAAGAGAATACTGCAGCTGGAACATCAAGTACCCAGACTGAAGGAGAAGCAAGCACAACCGAAGAAGCAGCGAATGAAAGTGCGACTAAGGTGGTGCAGGATCAGTTTGGAGAAGTAACGATTCCGACCCATCCTCAAAATCTGGTTGTGTTCGATTCGATCTATGCCGAGTATCTGATCGAGATGGGTGTCACACCCCAAATCGTTTTGTTAACTCCGGAAGTTGAAGCGGAATACCGCCCTGATTATTTGAAAGAACACGGCGTTCAGATCATTGAAGTTGAGCAATATCAATATAACTATGAGCAGTTGCTGGCGTTGTCACCGGATATGATCCTTACCGCTGGCGAAGGTATGGAGCAGGGCGTATATGATGAGTTATCCAAAATCGCTCCAACGGTGGCACTGGATGCCAACAGTGAAATGAAGCGTGCTATGCCGAAGCTGGGTGCCATATTCGACAAGACCGAACAATCTGCCAAAGTACTGGCTGAATTCGACGAGAAAGCTTCACAAGCGAAAGAGAAAATTGCGGAAGCCCTGGGAGACAAGACTGTATTGGTTCTCCGGGTTGAGCACAATCGTTACCGTTTCATGGGTCCCAAAGGAGGAAGCAGCAGTGTTTTCTTCTATGATATCCTGGGCCTGAATAGCCCTGAAGCGATCAAAGACTCTACAGATTGGTTTAGCCAGTTCTCCCTGGAATTCTTGCCTGAGATGAATCCGGATTATATTTTCCTGGAAGACAGAACCCTCGTAGGTTATGACACGAAGAAATCGATGGAAGATCTGAAAGCTAGCCAGGTGTGGGCGAATCTGGAGGCTGTGAAGAATGATCATGTCTTCCCATTGAAGACAAGCCAATTCGTATCCGGTGTGGGTCCAATTGGTTCTGTAAAATTGATGGACTACGTTGTTGAAAAGTTGGTGCCGTAAATGACGACGGAGACACAATTGGATATCTACGATATTACCATCGTTGGTGGTGGGCCTGCTGGCATGTATGCCTCATTCTATAGTGGTATGAGAGCCATGCGTACCAAGATCATCGAAGCCAAACAGGAACTGGGTGGATTCATGCGTACGTACCCGGAGAAGCTGATCTGGGATGTGGGCGGGGTTGATCCGATTCGCTGTGAGAAGCTGATTGAATCGCTGGAGAGACAGGCGAGAACGTTCGATCCAACGATTGTATTTGGGCAGGAAATAGCCGAGCTTGAACGACTTGATGATGGTGTATTTGTACTGATTTCCAAAACAGGCGAGCGTCATTACACACGTACCATCCTGTTATGTGCGGGCAGAGGCATGACGCAGGTGCAAAAGCTGGATGTCGAGGGTGCCAATCGGTATGAGCTGACGAATCTGCACTATACCGTAACTGATCTATCCCGATTTGCCGGGAAGCGTGTTCTGATCTCGGGCGGCGGCGATTCCGCAGTTGACTGGGCGAATGAAATGGGCAAAATAGCAAGTGAAGTTACGGTGGCACACAGACGTCATGAATTTACCGGACATGAGTCGCCGGTTGCCCAGATGAAAGCTCAAGCGAACGTCATGACGCCATATAGCATCTCACGTTTATACGGTACAGGTGACAAAATCGAGCGTGTCGAGCTGGCCCATGTGGAAACCGGTGAGATCACACTTGTTGAAGTGGATGAAGTTGTCGTAAGCCATGGGTATGATCGTGATTTTGGCAACCTCGTGCAGTGGGGGCTGGCGCGTGAAGATTACGGCGTGTCCGTTGATCAGCGCATGCGTACCAACATTCCAGGTATATTCGGAGCAGGTGATTTCATCACTTATGGAAGCAAAGTCAGGCTGATCGCTGGTGCTTTTAACGATGCGGTGCTCGCAGTTAACAGTGCCAAGACGTATCTGGAACCTGCTGCTTCCGACATGGCGGGTGTATCTTCTCACAATGCACGGTTTTATGAGAAAAACAAAGCTCTCTCCAGTACGTAGATAGGTTTGTATGGATGGAAGGCAATCTGAAGAAGCCCGAACAACGTCGAGATTTTCTCGAAATTGCGTCGGGCTTTTTTTTATAGAATGGTGCAGTAAGGAACTGAAATACAAGTTGAAGAAATGATATAATCATAACAAAGAAATATGAAAGATCACTATGGGAGGTAGCAGATGAAAAAAATAAACAAATTTATATCTTCTCCTCTTGAGTTTGAGGTCTTGGAGCATGACCAGGTGATTGCCAAAGTGAAGTTGGATTATAGTAATCAAACGGTTGATGTGTGGCAAGATAAAAGTGTATCTCCTGTTTTTCTCCCTTTTCCAAGCAAGTCCAAGGTAACCGTAGGAGATGTATTGGATTACTTCGAATCCAGATGCTTCCCTCGCACCAGACACCATGCCGATAAAATTTTGCAATCATTGGGTCTGAATGATTATGTAGCTTCGGAGATCGTAAAACAAACCCATGGTGTGTTATATGATGATTATGTCTGGATTAGATTTTCTAATGAGGAGTTGTCTTGTGCTGATGTCCATCCCCGTTTTGCAGGTGAGCAAGGATTCTCGTAAGACTTTTGTCAGTAGTAGCAAGGGTGACCAATTAAAATGGAAAATTGAGAATAAGTGGGGAAAAGCTAATAAATTTGGTTATGAAGGACTGGCGGAGTGGGTAGCGTTCGAGCTAATTAGTCGATCCAACATTCCATCAGGACTTATAGTTCCTTATACACAGTGTGTTCTGATTGAGGAAAACGTTGAATATCCGGGTTGTTATTCTGAAGATTTTCTGCAGCCGGGAGAAAGTATCATTACTTTGCATCGCATTTTGGAGAGTTATGGTGTCAAATTTGATGATTTGCAGCAAGGACAAAGCACACGAGATTCCGTGCTTTTAGTTGTTGATTTTCTCAAAGATGTGTTGAAATTAGATACGCTAGAGTACTTCTCAATCATGTTACCACTGGACGCTATTCTGCTAAATGAAGACCGACATTTGAATAATATTGCATTTATACATGGTCTTGATGGATATAGACTCTGCCCACTTTTCGATCACGGTCTAAGCCTTTTGTCAGATACAACAGACTATCCGCTAAGCATGCCAACAAGTATTGCATTGCGTAAGATTAAGGCGAAGCCATTTAGCAGTGATTTTTCAAAACAAGCACGTGCGCTGGAAACAAATCTTCAATTCGATCGATCTTCAGTTATACAATTCATTGAACAACATGATCAAGATCTGGGGAGAGTTGCTCAGATTTTAAGATCCCAAATTCGAAAGTATGAACACTTATTTATGTAACTAGATATAGTATTTCGGCAACAACGACATATTTCAAACCAAATGAAAACAGCGCCCACTTGAATCATTCTGGTGGGCGCTGTTTGTGTAATCTTTTTTGAGCTGGATAAAAGTCTTGAATTCCAGACTGTAGGTTCGGTTTCGGGTCTCACTAGATTTGAAGACTCGCGCTAATTCAGCTCAGTCTGTCCACTTGCGAGTCGATCTGCGATCTCTTCGGCTTGTAGAATGGAGGTATAGGGATCAGCGGTGAAATATTTATGGATATCCAGTTTGAAGATATGGTTGTTCTGCACGGCAGGCAGATTGTCCCAGACGGTAGGCAACAGGGAGTGATCTTTCGTGCCCTCTGTAACCATCATCAGCAGGTAATCACCTACGTACTCTCCGAATACCTCCGCGCTAGCTTCCAGGTTTTCTTTGCCTTGGTCCAGAAGATCTGACTTCACCTTGGGTGCTGGAGTTAGTCCTAGCAATTCATAGGCTGCTCTTCCACCACGATTAGCGCTGTTGCCGATAATGGCTGGATTTTTCAAAAAGTTAAAATCGGCAACGGTAAAGGTCGCGCCGTCCGGAATCACATCTTTGATTTTGGCCTGAGCAGCTGTGATCCGTTGTTTAAATGATTCGTTCCACGCTATGGCCTCTTCAGGTCGATTCAGAATTTCGCCCATGGCGGTCACTTCGGCTTCCATGGAATCATACTGATCTGGTACGAATACGACAGTCGGAGCGATTTTGGAATAGGTCTGAAATTTCTCCTGGTCCCATGTGATAATCAGGTCCGGTTCCAGCTCTACCATTTTCTCAAGTGAGACCTCACTGTGGTTACCCAAATCTGCGCTATCTACAAGCTTGTCACGCAGGAACATTCCATAATCCAGCAGGCTGCCCGGCACACCAACGGGGGTTACGCCGACAGCCAGAACATGTCCTATATTCCAGTCAACGACAACCCTCTCAGGGTTGAGGGGTACGGTGACGTCTCCCATCATCGTAGAGAGTATTCTTGTCTGTGGTGCGGCGTATTCTGTTTCTGTCGCGACGGGTTCCGCCGTCTCTTTTTGGGTACAACCACTAATGAATACGGCCATGATCAGCAAAACCGGCAGGGCCATACGATACCAAGCTTTCTTAAACAACATGACGAACCCTCTTTCTAATTGATAATGATTTTCATTTATATAACTCTAGAGGGAAACCCGCAATTGCACAATAACCGATTCGGAAGCGAAAGCATAACCATTTCAGAACAGACGTACAGGTTGAACTGAGAATGATTATCATATATGATGAGGCGAAGCTTTGGATGTAGTAACGAGGAAATAAAGAAAGGTCCATGACGATGAACATAGAAGAATACGGGGCATTATGGGAGCATATAACGATCCGATTACTGGATATTCGAATCATGACGGTTAACACCAGTGAAGATCCTAATACGTGGACGCTTCCCTCGAATGCTTTTTTATTAATAACGAATGGCAAGGGGAAGATCTGGCTCGGTCAGGAGATACACTCTATTAAAGGAGCTTATATTCTGCACGCCTCCAAAGGAATGCGTCTGGATTGTCTGGCTAAGAAGCGAATGGAATTACATGTGTTGTCGTATTCGTCACCAGAGTCAGAGAAGCCAAATGCTGAAGAATCCCAAACATATACTGGGGCGGAGTCGCTGCAAGTCAGTTTTGGTTTTGAACCAACGTATCCATTGCCATTAATTGAAATCATGCAGTTGATATACAGACAGTGGAATGAACTACAGTCAGCAGGCCGGATTCAAACTAAGGCTTTGTTCTATCAATGGCTCGCCGAGATGCTGAAACAAATGCAAGAGCAGCGGAAGAACCGTACGAAACTGGATCGGGTAAATCAGGCAGTACGTTATCTGAACCGTCACTACGCTGAACCACTCAAGGTGGAACAGGTAGCTGAAATGCTGGAATGCAGTCCGAGGTATCTGAACCAATTGTTTCAGCTGCAATTGAATATGAGTCCCAGTCGTGTGCTTTCACAGATTCGGATGGAACAGGCACTGAAACTACTGGTGAGTACGAAAGGTACCTTACAGGAAATCGCGGAGAGAGTAGGCTATGAGAACGGCTATACACTAAGTCGCTATTTTAAGAAACATTATGGGGTTTCTCCTGAGTTTTACAGGAAGCGTCGAGAGAGCAGTATTCCAGATGTAGATCCGAAAACATTCCAACCACACGCCTTTCTGGAAAGTCACTATTCGGGATGTAGCGGACGAACGTTATCCATCGTTGAAGCTAACCAGACCCGGCCAAATCAGGAGATTATAGATTTGAAAGGAGTCCAAGTGAGGAAGTCCTCGGCGGCCACGCTGCCAAGAGCCAGAACTCGAATGCTTGCCACAAGCATGGGCGAGATTACGATACCCAACAAGCCTAGTCGTGTTGTCGTCGACTGGAATTTGGGAGAAGTGCTGGCATTGGGGGTAACACCTCTCGGAGCACCACATTCACTCATTGAGAGCAACCAAATGCTGGAGCCGTATATCTATGACCAAGTACAGGATATCGGCAATCATAATTTTATCTCCCTCGAAAAAGTACTTGAACTGGAGCCGGATCTGATTATCACCTGGAATCCTGCTGCCTACGCTTCCTATGCCCGAATTGCACCTACGGTGGTCTATGGAGGGAGTGGTAATGGCTCTGTCGCGGAGGAGATTCGAGAGATGGGACGTATTCTGAATCGCCGGACAGAAGCCGAAACATGGATTAAGGAATACGTGCGGAGAGTACATACTTTGCAGCAAACGATCACGGGCAAGGTCTCCGCAGAGAAGACATTTACCGTCATTGATCCGAATTGGGGAGAACATATTACCCTTGTGGGAAATACGGGAACTCGTGGGGGGAAGGCAGCCTATGGCTTACTGAACTTGAGGCCAGCAGGAAAGGTTCGCCAGGAACTGTTGGAGCCGGGCTTGGAGTACCTGGATATTGCGAGGAGTGCGGTTGGAGGGTACGTGGAGGACTACCTGTTGGTGTTGGATAATGGTCCAAGACCTGGGCTTGATCAAGCTTCAGGCAAACCATGGCAGAAATCCATCGAGACAGATCACTGCCAGATTATTAACCTTGATTGGAATAGATATTTTCTCTCTGACCCTTTGTCTGCGGTGCTGCAGGCCGAGGAAATGGCTGATCGGATTATGGCACGTTGAGATGGAATTACAGTATGAGAAGAGAAAACAACAGATGGGTTTAGATTTGTGGATTAACTTTGACATAACAGACAAAAGGAGGCACACACTATCGGTTATCCCACAAAAGCCTGTCTATTTGCTGATTGAAAGAGCTTTCATTTCATCCGTATACTAAAGGTGTTAGCAGGTTGGGTGTCATCATGAGGCACTCATCGTAATAGGAAAGGATGATATGAAATGGGCAGATTAACTGGAAAAGTTGCAATTATAACCGGTGCCGCAAGTGGCATGGGATTGGCAGGTATTCAATTATTTGCAAAAGAAGGAGCCAAGGTAGTGGCTACCGATGTGGCAGTCGAAGCTTTGGAGGAACAGGTTAAACAGATCGTAGCTGATGGCGGAGAAGCCATTGCGCTGAAGCTGGATGTGTCCAGCCCAGAGTCTTGGAACGCGGTTGTGGAAGAAACCGTATCGAAATACGGCAAAATAGATATTCTGGTCAACAATGCTGGAATCCATATGGCCAAAGGCATTTTGGAAGCTGAGTTAGAGGATTGGGACAAGGTTATGTCCATTAATGGAACAGGTGTATGGCTCGGCATGAAGGCAGTCATTCCTTATATGCAGAAGAATGGACAAGGTTCCATCGTTAATACCTCTTCCATTGCAGCAATCATTGGTGGAATCGCGGATGCTCAGGGCGCGGCTTATAGTGCTTCCAAGGGATCTGTACGTTCATTGACCAAACACGGGGCACAATGGTTCGCCAAAGATAATATCCGTGTGAACTCCGTACACCCGGGTGCTGTGTTTACGGGTATGGTGGAGAAAGCAGGCATCAAATCCCAGGTGGAGATGGGGGAGCATTACAAAAATCTTGCACCACTGCCTCCACATGCTGGTGAATCTATGGATATTGCTTACGCCTACCTGTTTTTGGCATCTGATGAATCCAAATTCATTACAGGTGTTGAGTTGCCTGTAGATGGTGGCTGGATCAGCAACTAACTACAAAGAATGTTCCGAGATAATAAAGAGGTACTGTATTCTCAAGCTTCAGGGGAGACAGTACCTCTTTTTAAGAGCAGATACCACTACAGAGTTGTAGCGTAACTTTATTTTGATGGACTCGTTGCAGAATGGAGATTAGACCGATAAATCTCTTGGGAGCGGTTCATGCGTGTGAATTCCAACAGTTGTTCCACCATATAGGAGGCACTGTATTTGAAGTTGCTTTGCACCCAACCCGTAACTAAACCGAGAACGGCATTAGCCTGATAACAGGCGAGAAGTTCCTTATCCAACCTTGGATCAGGCGACAGATCGGTCACATCCTCCAGATACAAGTTTTTAAGGGTTATATAAAGTGTATCCCTGAAATCCAACAGCACGTTAGAACGAACCAGTAATGTATAGAAGGAGGCATGAGCCAGTACATGGTCAAAAATTTGAATTGCTGAGGCGTTAAGGTCCTTCATATCGAAATCTCGGAAATGCTGATAGGGTGCTCGATAGGCTGATTTGAGATCGTCAAGCACGTCATTTAACAATTCATCAAACAGGTCTTCTTTGTATACATAATGCTTGTAAAATGTGCTGCGGTTCAGATCGGCGGATTTGACAATATCGGTAATGGTTATGCTGGCCAATGGTTTACGGGACATCCATTCCAGAAGGGCTGTCTTTAGAGCCAGTTTGGATTTGTTTACTCTTCGATCAGTGTCAGATACGGATGGAGACTTAAGCATATATACACAACCTCCCTTACTTATCAATGATACAGTGCACAAGCTGCAGATTACTCGTACTGCAATACAAAAAATGTGAATATATGGTGAATTTGGTGTCGTTAACTGTCCGTAACGCTGTGTTCTCCCTTATAATAAACCAAAACGGACGAGGAGATGGACTCCAGGTGAAAAAACAAATGTGGATCATTGCAAGTGTTGCAGTTGTAATTGTGATCGGAACCTACCTGTTTGCAAGCAAGGCGGGCAAGGATGAGCCGGGTACAGTCAGTGCGTCCAACATCAGAAAATTGGTGGAAGATATCAGCACAGGCAAAGAGACACCGGAATCTGCCTCCATTAATGCTAAAGAGTTAATTGTCACTGATCAAGATAAAAAGACCACTACATACGTTTTGCCTGAAAATGAATTTTTCCTTTCCATTGCGCCCTATGTGGACCAGACCCATCCCTGCGCAATTCATAGCTTGACCGGTTGTCAGGGGGAAATGAGCAATAAGGAATTTAGCGTTACCATTCACGATTCTCAAGGCAACACTTTTATGAAAGATGATGTGATTAAGTCTGGTGCGAACGGATTTATGGATTTTTGGGTGCCTAGAGACAGAACCTATCTGATTCGTATTGTTCGAGATGGAAAGGTTGCAGAAACGCAATTGTCTACATACGAAAATGATAATACATGCATCACTACGATGCAGTTGAGTTAATGTAAACAGGCAAGCAATGGAAGGGAAGGATAGCATTTGAGCTATCCCTCTCCTTTTTTATTTCATAAAAGAATGGGAATAAGGTACTTTGCATTGACAAAAATCAATTCCTACGGCATAATCCAATAGTGATAATGATAATTGTTATCATATAAATACATACAAACAGGGGAGATACAGATATGAAAAAAGGGTTAAACGGATTGTTGATCATGCTGGCCTTTGTGCTGGTTTTGGCGGGTTGTGGTAAAACCACCACTACAACAGATACAAGTCAAGGTAGTGACTCGGGTAGTGCTCCGGCTGAAGAGACAGCAGGTCCTGTTACCGTGAAGCATAAACGTGGAGAGCTTAAGCTGGACAAGCCAGCAGAGCGTGTTGTTACACTTGAATGGACATATACGGAAGATGTCGTTGCCCTGGGTGTTCAACCAGTAGGTAACGCAGATAACGCTAACTATAAAGTGTGGGTAACATCCGAAGCAGCACTGGATGACAGTGTAACGGATATCGGAACACGCAGTGAACCGAATCTCGAAGCTATTGCTGCATTGAAGCCTGATCTCATCATTGCTAATGCAGACAATAACACGGCGGTATACGATCAGCTTAACGCGATTGCTCCAACGATTGAATATGATCCGTATGATGGTAATGGCTATGATTATGACAAGATGACAGAGATCTTTACTAACATTGCAACGGCTCTGGGTAAAGAAGACAAAGCAAAAGAAGTTCTTAGTGATCTCGATCAGCACTATGTAGAAGCCAAAGAAAAACTGGCTGCTGCGGGGAAAGAAAACTTCAATTTTGCATTGACACAAGCGTTCACATATCAAAATGCAGTCAGCCTGCGCATGTTTACCGATAACTCAGTTGTGATTGGTACATTGGATAAAATCGGACTGGTTAACGATTGGCAGCCGGACAAAGTTGAAAACTACGGCTTCTCCACAGTAGGCATTGAATCCTTAACCGATGTGAAGGACAGTAACTTCATTTATATTACACAACCAGACGATGACGTCTTTGGCACAGCCATGAAAGATAACTCGGTATGGAACGGACTGAACTTTGTGAAGGAAAAACGCACATATCAACTCGATAGCACAACATGGACATTTGGTGGACCGATCTCCTCCAAAGTATTGGTTGATGGGGTAGTCGAGGCGATTACCAAATGAGTTCGGTTCAAGGATCTAAGCCAGCTATGAATTGGCGCACAATAAGCATATATGGGGGCGGTCTAACCGCTCTCATCGTGCTTTTTTTTGTAAGTCTGTGTTATGGAGAAGCTTCCATTCCTTTGCATGTCGTTTGGGATGCACTTACAGGCAGACAGGATACATTAGAACACAATATGGTTTGGGATTTGCGCATGCCGCGTACAGTGATTGGTATTCTTGCAGGCGGCGCACTGGCTGTTGCGGGCGCTTTGCTGCAAACGATTACTCGTAATCCACTGGCTGCTTCAGATACACTGGGCATTAATGCAGGAGCGTACTTTGTGGTGGTACTGGGAGTTATTGCTTTTCCAGGCCTGTTAAGTCAGTCGCCTTTTCTCTTCGCAGCTCTTGGTGGTCTGCTGGCAGCATTTGCTGCTTATTTCATGGGCGGCGGACGAACATCAAGCCCGGTTCGGCTTGCATTGTCCGGTATGATTGTATCGATGGTGCTCGGTTCATTTACAAGCGCATTACATATTTTTTTCTCCATGGAGACGCAAGGGTTGTTTCTTTGGGGTTCCGGAACACTTGTGCAGAAGGACTGGAGTGGTGTGTCCTATGCTTGGCCTTGGGTAATTGGCATTACCCTTCTCGCGTTAATTTTGTCCAGACAGTGGGATATGCTGGAGCTGGATGAATCAACCGCTTCTTCGTTGGGGCAAAAGGTTGGATTGGCTCGTGCGGGTGGTTTAATTCTCGCAGTATTGCTGGCTGCAGTCATCGTCAGTGTAATTGGGCCGATTGGCTTCGTGGGACTGGTCGCACCACATCTGGTTCGATTGAGTGGTGTACGTTCTAACCGATTACTTTTACCCGGTGTGTTCATATGGGGAGCAGCGCTCCTGGTTGGAGCAGATGTCCTCGCCAAGATGGTGCATAACTCCAGCATGGAACTACCAACGGGTGCGGTTATGGCGATCATTGGTGCACCGTGGCTCATCTGGCTCGTGCTTACACGCATGAAGGCTGCGAACGGCTCAGGCATGTCCACTTCGATGAGCACAGGAGCACCTGCACGTCGTTTTGCATTTGGCCCGATAGCCGTATTGTTTTCAGTCATTACGATCGCCCTTATCTTGCTCAGTACAATGTTTGGCGGCATGCGAATTCCATTGGCTGATCTGTTGCCGAGCCTATTCCAGTCGGATGGACTGTTCTCCGCATTAGTTCAGCTTCGGATTCCGCGTACACTTGTTGCCGCAGGTGCAGGGGCAGCACTGGCAATTAGCGGTGTGCTCATTCAGATGGCGGTACGTAACCCACTGGCGGATGCTTCAATCGTTGGGGTGTCCTCAGGTGCAGGACTTGGAGCGATGATGGTCATCATCTTATGGCCGGGTCTTCCAATGTACTTGCTACCGATTGCAGCCATTGTCGGTGCAGCCATTGCTGCAGTGGTCGTGTTCTCCCTCGCTTGGAAGAAAGGGCTGAACCCTTCGGCGGTTGTGTTGCTAGGGATCGCGATGTCTGCCATTGCTGGAGCAGGTATTCAGATTCTGATTGTCCGTGGCGCCGTCTACGGTAGCAGCGGGTATATCTGGCTGACAGGAAGCACCTATGCTCGTACCTGGGAACAGGTGAAGGTTATCGGATTATTTTTAGTTATTCTGGTACCGGTGGCCTGGTGGCTGGCACGCAGATTCGAACTGCTGGTTTTCGACGACAATAGTGCATCGGGGCTTGGTCTGGGTGTACGTCGTACACGATTGCTGGCCATGACAGTGGGTGTACTACTTGCTGCAGGTGCTGTTGCTTGCGTAGGAACCGTTGGTTTTATTGGTCTGATTGCACCCCATATGGTGCGGCTACTGACGGGGCACAAGTTAAGACAATCCATGTTCTTATCCGCATTAGCGGGTGCAGTCATGCTGGTGCTCGCCGATACGATCGGTAGAACGGTCATGGCGCCGACAGAGATTCCATCAGGTATACTCATTGCGATCATTGGAACGCCGTACTTCCTGTATCTGATGTATCGTTCCAACTGGCGGAAGTCTGTATAAAAAATTGTTGAGGCAAGAAGCCTGCTCCCCGAGCAGGCTTTTTGCTGTCACGTGGTACCATTCGCCCAATGCCTAGTCCTCCGCAAATGAAAAAAATCCCCTCAGGTCTACAGGGAATCGAGAGTCACGTTATCTAACGTGAAGCTCTTACTCCTGCGTGTACCTTGAGGGGATTTTGAATTGAACACATTCGAATGTTACTCCCGTTAGCTGGATTTCAAAATCCCGCTGTCATCGACTGACTGTACGGCTTGCTGTAATATTTCAATATCCTGAACGAGGGCGAATCGCACATAACCTTCACCTGAAGGACCAAAGGCACTCCCTGGTGTTGCGATGACTCCTGCATGTGTAACCAGATCCATGGCGAACTGCTCCGAGCTGTCGTAGTTGGCCGGTATTCGGCTCCAGATGAACATGGTCGCTTCAGGTTTGGCAATAGGCCAACCGAGATTGCTGAAGCCCTCACAGAGGATGTCTCTGCGCTGTTCATAGATCGCTCTGACCCGTTCAACCTCGGACTGATCTCCGGTAATGGCAGCAATTGCTGCTTTTTGGATCGGTAGGAACATACCGTAATCCATATTAGATTTTAGCTTTTTCAGCATGGAGACCATGGTTGCATTGCCCACACAGAAGCCGATTCGGGCTCCGGCCAGGCCATAGGTTTTGGATAAGGAATTGAATTCCACACCCACGTCCATGGCGCCAGGAAACGCAAGAAAACTTCCACATGACTTGCCGTCAAATACGAGTTCACTGTACGCATTATCGTGGAGCACGATAATATCATACTTCTTGGCAAAGGCAATCAAGTCGAGATAGAACTGATCCGGTGCCATCGCTGTTGTCGGATTGTTGGGATAGGAGACCAGCATGAATTTCGCTCGATGAGCGATATCTTCCGGAATATCCTGAAGCTGAATAACATATCCGTTTTCTTCTTTTTGCGGCATATAATACAGCTCTGCTCCGGCCAATAAAGGTCCATCAGCGAAGACAGGATAACAGGGATCAGGTACCAGAACGAGATCTCCTTCGTCCACGATGGAGAGGGAGATATGCGCCAGTCCCTCCTGTGAACCGAGTAAGGAACATACCTGTGTCTTCGGGTCCAACTCGACTTGATAGCGCTGCTTGTACCACTCACTTGTAGCTTGCAGCAGCTCACTCTGGTCATTCACCGCGTATATATAGTTCAACGGATCAGCAGCAGCTTCACATAGTGCGGTGATGATATGCTGCGCAGGTGGAATATTGGGTGTACCTACACTGAGATCAATGACAGGTTGTCCATTCTCCAGGCGATTGCGTTTGATCTCCAGCAGCCGAGTGAAGATTCCTTCACCGAAGTGGTCCATACGTTTAGCAAAGTTCATGATGATGTGTTCCTCCAATCCTCTTCGTACACACATATCTATTTATAATAAATGGATCAGGCGCAAATGAGAAGAGGAGGGAGACCGTCACTTATACTATTCAACCTTGAACTGGCTCAATTCGTCTTGCAATTTATTGGATAACTGATTCAACTGCTTCGAAAGATCAGCCACCTGTTCAATGCTGTCCAATTGTTCCTGCGTGCTTGCGCTAACTTCTTCCGTTGAAGCAGAGTTCTCTTCTGTAGTAGAAGAGATAATCTCCAGCGCTTGGAAAATTTCATCTTTATGCTTATGAACATTGGTTGTATTACCAGTGATCTGGACCATGCGCAATTTCAAATCTTCCAGGTCCTTGTTAATACTGAAGAAGACTTGTTTCGTGTCCTCTACAGATTTGGCATTTTCATCCGCAATGTTCATACCGCGCACGGTATGTTCAACCGATATGTTGGTTTTCTCTTCAATGACACGTACTTTCTTGTTGATTTCTTCTGTCGCCTGTGCAGTTTGCTCCGCAAGCTTACGCACTTCTTCGGCCACGACAGCAAAACCTCTGCCCTGTTCACCAGCACGAGCAGCTTCAATCGATGCATTGAGTGCCAGCAGGTTGGTTTGTGAAGCAATTTGTTTTACGGTGTCCACAAAACTGGATATTTCATTACGGCTCAGATCAATCTCCTGAATAATGGAGGACATTGCCTGTGTTGAATTGTGGTTTTCCTCAGCCCATTTGGAGAGTTGTTCAACGACTAAGAGTCCTTGGCCGCTCTGATCAACAGATGTCTGCACCATCGTCTCGATCGCTTGAGCATCCGTCGCAATTTCATCGATTTGATTCGATAATGAACCTGTTTTGCGTAAAATATTTTCCGTCTCAATGGATTGATAATTGGTCGCATTGGCAATCTCATTGATGGCTGTAGACGTATCGTTCATGGTCCCTGCCGTTCTTGAAGATATGGCTTGCAGATCATTAGACGACTGATTCAAGACATGAGCCGAGCTACCAACCATCTGCAGCATGCCTTGAATCTTCTGCACCATGGAATTCAAGCCTTGAGCAATCTGACCGATCTCATTATTGGACTTCGCATCCAGTTCAACTGTCAGGTCACCTTGTTCAATCAGCTTGATCTTGGCAAGCAGTTGTGGAATTGCTCTGAGCAGATAACGAAGTGTAATGTAACTGATGATCACGAGCAAAATGGTAGCAACGGCAAATCCGCCAAGCGTAATCCATGTGAATGTTTTTAATTCCGCGAGAACTTCTTTCTCGGATATGGTCAGACCTACGGACCACCCTGTATCTTTACTGGTTGCGTAGCCAATATAACGACGTTCCCCGTTGTCATTAATTAGCTGCACTCCAGACTCTCCAGCGATCATCTTTTTGCCGATGTCCCCAATATCGCCAGTCGTGTCCGTAATCTTTTCTTTCAACACTTTCTCCTGATCCGGATGGTAGAGAATATCTCCGGTCTTGGAAAGTAGAATGGAGTAACCCGTGCTTCCTAGTGAATAACTCTCCATAATCGCCGGGATATCCTTAAATGCAATATCGGCCGCGGCAAATCCGATCATGGTATTGCTGTCATCTTTGATTGGATAAAAAATACCCATAAGTACATTGTTCGATGCGATATCGATATATGGATCAGAGTAGTAAAGACCATCTGCCGCTAATACTGGCTCATAATACGGTCGTGCTTGGATATCAAAGTCCGGAGCGGAAGCCGCACCATCATTTTGAAGCCAAAACCCCTTACCATCCAGACCGGCGATCCAGGCATCCGCAAATGAAGGTTCTTCTTTTACAATGGCTGCGAGTGTGTCCTGTGTTTCCGCTGCATACGTGGAAGTGGTGGCTACCTCTGCGGATTCAGTCGTTTCTATATATTGTCGAAATAGTTTATTTGTTGACATTTGCTTAACCAGTGAACCTTTTTCTTTGAATAATGCATCGAACTCACTTACAATCGCTTGTGTCTTGGTCTGAAGCATAGACTCCTGTTGTTTGACCAGAATGTTTTGTGTGCTTGAATACATGAACGTCCCCAGGACGGCAAAGACGACAACGATAATGACCAATAGCACAATGGATAATGTGTTCGCGATGCTGGAAGTTCGTGGTTTCTTTAGTCCCCGCTTCTTTAAAATGTTTGACATGTTCCATCTCCCCAGATGTGTATTAAGCTAAAAGCGCCTAATTATATGTCGGAATAATATATATATTTATGTAGATTTCCGTAGGCTAAACGAAAAATAATCAACAGAAATGGAATTAAGATCGGATCGAGAAAGTAGTGGAAGTGACATCATATTGGGGCAGAAGGATGCACAACTTTACATATAGCTAACAATTGAGACTACTATGCACCGATACTATAAGTATCACGTTGTGAAATATAGACCTATGGAGAACCGGAGGAGTATGTATGTCTAAGAAATCAGGGAGTAGTAAATCAGGGGGGAGAGGGATTCGACAGCTGAAGATAACGACAACCTTGATATTAATGATTGCCGTTAGTTTGATTGGACTCGTTGTACTATTTCTATTCGGCATATTTGGTATGAATGATGTAAGACTGGCCCAGGGCGCGTTATATACAGATCGATTCTTGCATCAGACCAATATTTTGGAGATTAAGGCTGATTTCTATAATATGCGTGCCAACTATACCAAGCTTCTCGATAAGCAAGAATATACGGACAAGCAATATGAGCAAGTTCAGAAGAACAAGAAAAATGTGATGGGTGGAATGGGCGAGTTTTCCGCAAGAACTCTTGATGCAACAGAACAAGAAATCTTCAATGATCTCAAGGCGAAGCTGGAAGTTTACGACCAGGACATTGAACAGATCATGAACGTCAAGAAAACAACGGGAACCTATGATGATGAGGAAAGAGATCGAATTAATAAAAGCAGTACAGCTATTGTAGAAACGGTTACGAAGTTAAGTACATATAATGAAGAAGAATCTGCAAAATTATATGCGCAAACCCAAGATACCATTCGAGATGCAGCGCTGTTTCTTGGTATAGTTCTCCTCACTTCACTGGCTGTTTTGGTCATTATGTCCTATCTGACGATTAGAAATATTCATCGTCGGATGCGTGCGATCAATAGCTACTGTGAAGAGGTTACACAGGGCAATCTGGCAGCTACCATTGCTCCCCAGTTGCTCCAAGGTAAGAATGAAATTAGTGTCATTGCCCGTGCCATTCATAACATGACGGGTTCCACTTCAAATGTAATTACAAGTGTGGTGAATGAGTCTCAGCAGATCAATGAGATGAGTGACCTCACGAATCAGAACATGTCGGAACTCAATGAGCGCATACGTGAGGTGTCTGCAACGGTAGAAGAGTTGTCGGCAACGATGGAAGAGACTTCTGCATATACCGAGAATATGAATCAATCCGTCAATGAGGTCCTTCGAGCGGCGGAATACATCTCCGCCCGTACTAAGGAGAAGGCCGAGTCTGCTAATGTTACTAGCGGCAAAGCTGAGGTTCTGAAGCAGGAGGCTAGTGTGTCTAGTAAGGCAGCTCAGGAAATGTATACAAGTGCAAGCGTGAAGATGAATGATGCGTTGGAGCGTGCACATGCAGTGGACCAGATCGGTGTTCTGTCCCAGTCCATTCTGGATATTACCTCGCAGACCAACTTGCTCGCATTGAATGCTTCCATTGAAGCGGCTCGTGCAGGTGAAGCAGGACGTGGCTTTGCCGTTGTAGCTGAGGAAATCCGCAAATTGGCAGATGGCTCCAGACAAGCTGCAGACGAGATTCGGCATGTTACAAGTGAAGTTACAGCGTCTGTCGCTCTTCTGTCTTCTAGCGCGAAGGAAATGCTTACCTTTATGTTCAATCAGGTGGGCAATGACTATAAGTTGTTGGAAGATACGGCAGATGAGTATTACACTCATGCAGTTGAACAAGCCAAAACGGTGAATGATCTCCACACGACAGCACGACAGGTGAATGAAACTGTTGAGACGTTGGTGAGAGCGATTCATGAAATTGCGACAGCCAGTGAGCAATCCGCTGCTTCAAGTCAGCATATTGCTGAACATATGGTGTCCTCTATCGAGCAATCACTGCAAGTGACGAGTCAATCGGATCAAGTGAAGGAAAGTGCGCTACGTCTTAACGACCTTGTCAAAGGGTTTAAAATTTAAAGGTATTGACGGTTAAACTGCGCCAAAAGCCCGCTCTCTTTTTAAGAGAGTGGGCTTTTGGCGCACAGTTAAGTATAGCAATCTTCTTCTTATTCTAGCTAGGTGTTCATATCCGTTAGTGCTGGCATGTTGATTTCTTTTACACAGGCTGCTTTGGACAAATTCACGATACAGCGAACGATAGAAACCATATCCTGAAGCGGAATACGTGTCCCGTCATACGCAGTAAGAGCTCGATCCGGTCCTTCTTCATAAGGGATCTCTGCTGCCAGTTCTCCGGGGTTAATACATGTAACGGCGATGCCGTCATGTCTGGTATGTTCTCTCAAAGCCTCAGTGATTCCGCGAATGGCAAACTTGGAGGCGACAAAAGATACTTGTGTACTACTGGCATTATTCAAGCCGGCTGTTGAACCAATAAGAATGATTTTGCCCGCTGCAGATTGTCTTAGATGAGGCAATAATGCCTGTATACATACTATCGTTGAAGTGATATTAACATGGATCAGCTGACTGATGTCCGCAGGCTCGTCTTTATCGAACGTATAGTGATCCTCGAAGCCTTCCTTCTCCCAAATGCCTACATTGTATATCAGTACATCCAAAGGTTCATGCTTCAACTGGTCCGTAACAATGGTAGCGGCATTCAGCTCAGAAAGATCGGCCTGTATCCATATCCGCTGTACACCATCACTCAAGTCCAGGCTTTCCGGTCTGCTTCGAGAAACGACCCAGACTTTATCGCCCTGTTCGGGCACACCTCTGACGAAGGCATCTCCTAATCCTTTGCTTGCACCGAACACAAGATAACTTTTCATATGGAAATCCTCCTTGTGGAATTGCAGTATCTAGTTCATGGGTAAGTCCACATCATCTTACTATAGAAGTGAGAGGGAAAGAATGAAGCTTGAATGAAGATATGTTGAATGTCGATACATCTATGAAGTCGGAAATCTTTCGTTTTGAACTGAACGATGTAGAAGTTAAAATGTTATTGTTGTAAATGATAATCGTTATCAATTATACTTCCCATAGGAAAGGGGGAATTATTTTGAACGAAGATGACTTAATGTTATGGGATTATGCCAATATTCAACTCATGGATATTCGCTATAAGTTTCTGAATCCAGGTGAAGCGTTGAGCTCCTATCGTTTTCCTGCATCTGGCTATTTATATATTGCTCGTGGTACCGCTTGTTTTCGGCTCGATGGTGTGAAGCATGATGTTGAACGTTTTTATATCATCCATAGTGGGAAGGGAGGTCGTCTGGATATCGGTCCAGTTAGAGAGAGAATGGAATGCTATCTGGTGTTATATAAAACTTCTCTCTCCAACACGGCTGTACCGTCTGTCCAAAGACAATTTGAGAGCAGTAGTCCATTTCAAAGGAAATATGCTTTTGCTCCCAATGATCCGGTGGAATTGCTGCTTCAACTTAAGCAAATGCTTCACATCTGGCTGAAGCCCAACTCACTGGAACGATTGCAGGTGAAATCGCAGCTGTATCAGTTTGCGTACGAAGTTGAGAGACAGTGGAAGATACATACGGAAGCTAATGTTAAACCTGATCTAGTTGAGCAAGCCGCTCCATACATACGTGAACATTACAGGGAATCAATAACGTTATCCACGGTTGCTGAGCGGCTTAACTATAGTGCTCCATATGTAGCAAAACAGTTCAAAAATAAGACCGGAAACAGTCTCATTGATCATTTGATTCAAGTTCGAATGGAAATAGCCTGTGAATTGCTGGAACAAACAGAGGCTTCTTTACAAGAAGTGGCGTCGGGTGTGGGGTACACGGATGCATCTTACTTTATCCGCATTTTCAAGAAGACGGTGGGAGTAACACCCGGTAATTATAGGTCAGAAGCTCGTGATCAAACGAAAAGAATGGATCGTCCTATAACCAGGCTTAGATTGTCTAATGCAGAACGCAGAAGACAAGATTATATTGGTAATGAATATGATAATCATTATCAAAATATAGAGAGGGACGATTTATCGATGTACAGAAATACCAAAGTATCATTGGGGGCTGTCATGCTGTTATGCCTGACCATTATGGTCAGCGCTTGCGCACCTGCCGGGGGGAATGCAAGTACAACCACTACATCCACTGTAGAAACGCAAACGAGTCAACAGGCCATTACAACGCCTTCCGAAAGGCTATACACAGACAACCAGGGACATGAAGTCAGCATACCGGAGAAGCCGCAACGTGTTGTGCCTTCAGGGAAATTCGATTGGAGATCTGCTTGCGCTGGGTGTACAGCCTGTCGGGATCGACCGTAGATTTATTGCCAATTCGGCATATGAGGATAAAGAGATTACTCCCGCAGAGGATATCGGTTTTCCCACGAGTTTTGAGAAAATTCTGTCCCTGGAACCTGATCTGACCATGCTGGGCTATGTACTGGATAAGCAGTATGATGAAATATCCAAAATATCACCGACCGTTGTCTTTGATCAGAATTTGCCATTGAACGAGCGTCTTCCGGTGATCGGGGAGATTGCAGGCAAACAGGATGAGGCCAAGCAATTGCTGGCTGATTACAATGTCAAGGCAGAGAAGATGTGGAGCGAGATACGGGATCAAGGCCAAGTCGCTGAAGGCGAAACGGCTGTGGTGCTGATGTATTATTGGGATCGGACGAGATGTATCTGATGAAAACAGGCGGCGTGCCTGAACTGTTGTATCAGCCGCAAGGCTACCAGATGTCTGAGAAGGTGAAAGGCATTGAGCCGGCCGCAGGCTCCCCGTTCATTGAAATCTCACCTGAGCTGATGCACGAGATGCTGGTGGGGGACCATATGTTCGTATTGTATCCTGAGAATGATGAAGCCGAATCGTCCTTCAAGGAACTGCTGGAAACACCACTGTGGAAAAAACTACCTGCTGTGCAAAACGGAAAAGTTACTTTTATCGAGTCCAAATGGAATTATGAAGATATGCTGACGAGCGATATGTTGCTGGATGAGTTTCCAAAGATGATTGCTGAATAAAGTAAAGTATCGAAAAAGTTTGATCCGAGTATATTCGGGAAAAAGCCCGCGCCATATGGTGCGGGCTTTTTCAATTGATCATGATCATGACGCTGACTACCTGGACGTACGGTTCTGACTTGATCGTCAAGAATCTGACATTTGAAGCGGTTGGGAGCATCTTATGGAACGATTCGGGCAGGTTACTTCTTTTTTTCGTTGCGGTGGTCTCGTGGAGCTGCTCCCATCACTTTTTTGAACATACGCGAGAACTGAAAGGGGTCTTTATACCCGACGCTGCATGCGATCTCATTCATCGAAAGGGAGGACTTCTGAATAAGCTCGCTGGCACGATTCATCCGGTATTGAATCACATACTGTTGAGGTGTGAACCCGGTGGTGTCTTTGAAGATTTTGGACAGATACTTGCGATTGATCTTCAAGCGTGAAGCCAGTTGTTCGACAGTCAGATCCGTTGCATAGTTGTGCTCGATGAATGCAATGGCTTGCTCCACATATTGACCTCTTGCCCCCGGTGAGGTAACGGGCATGGAGGCTGGGTCCAATATGACGGACAGGAAGGAATAGAGGGCGCCCAACAGCCGAAGTTCGTCTGTCAGGTTATGCTCGGTTGCTTTGAACATCTCCAAAAAGCAGGATTGAATATATTCGTCTCGATTGGACGAAAATAACGGCTGTTCGTTGGATAAAGAGGATCGCTTGAGATAGCGTTCCACCTGCATGCCATTGAATGCGATCCAGGAGTATGTCCATGGATCTTCATTATCGGCTTGGTAATGCGCTAGTTTCTCGGGACTGATCAGAAACCCTTGCCCTTTGCCCAGCGTGTACGTTCGGCCTCCCGTATGAAAACGCCCCTTACCGCTATGGATATAATGGATTTTGTAATAATCACGCACCATAGGGCCTACCTCATGTCCAGGCAAGCACTGCTCTGTACCGCAATAGTACAATTTCAGATCGACGTTATGGATTTTGGAAAAATTCGAGAATTGATATTGAACGATGTCCATTTCGATTCACCCACACTCTCTCCAGCACGACACGCATGGCGACATGATGTCATGAAATGGCGTTATTATGTCATTCGATAATAGCGTTTACAATTTTATAATAGGGATAGGTATGAACTCATTATATCAGGAGGTCGCCATCTCTGAGAATGGAATTGGCGTCAGCGAGGAGGCAGTATGTTGAACGATACTTTATTCCCGGACGGCGTGTGGCCAGTTATGCTCACTCCGTTTACGGAGGACAATGAGATTGACTATACGGCATTAGAAGAATTAATTGAGTGGTATTTAGATAAGGGTGTGCACGGTCTATTCGCGGTTTGTCTTTCTAGTGAAATGCTCCATCTATCGCTACAAGAGAGAGTAGACTTGGCCAAATTCGTGGTGGAGAAAACAAAAGGGAGAGTGCCGGTTGTTGCTTCCGGTCATAATTCGGATGATTTGCAGGAACAAATCACGGAGTTGACGGCAATTGCGCAGACAGGTGTCGATGCTGTCATTCTTGTGACAAGCCGTATAGCAGGTCCAGATGACGACGATGCGGTGTGGAAACGCAATCTGAGCACCATCATGGAACGGTTGCCAGATGTGAGGCTGGGGCTGTACGAATGTCCAATCCCGTACCATCGCTTGTTGTCTCCAGAACTGCTGAAGTGGTGCGCAGATAGCGGACGTTTTTTCTTTCTCAAGGAAACAAGCTGTGATCTGGAACAGATTCGTCAGAAGGTCGCAGCCGTTCAAGGGACACCGCTCAAAATTTATAATGCCAACGGCACTTCGTATCTGGGATCGCTGCAAGCAGGTGCGCACGGCTACAGTGGGATTCTGACCAACTTCCATCCGGACTTGTACGTATGGATCGTTGAAAATTGGCAGCAGGATCAAGCAAGAGCCGAACGATTACAGACCTTGCTTGGCCCACTTCACTTGTTCGAGGGGCGTCATTATCCGGTCAACGCGAAGTACTTGCTGCAACAAGAAGGGCTGAAGCTTACGCTTCATTCCAGAGCCAGAAGCAGCGAAGAGCTCAGACCGGTTCACCGTTTGGAGGTAGATCAGTTCCTGGAGCTGAGCCAGCTATTCCGGCAATCTTTGATTACGAAGGAGTCTTTTAGATAGGAAATGAACCGCCCCACTATTATTTTATTTTCAGGCTCTGGATGTTGATGATATTGGTGTTCAGGCGGAGGCAACACCTGTTTTAGGTTTTTAATATGCGTAGTCCTAACCTCATCAAGTAAATACGAAAAAAGACGTCTTAAGCTGCGGCCGTTTCCCTGTAATTTAAAGGGGGAACGGTCGTTTGTTTTTTTTCGGGAATTGATGCTAGTAGTTATAAAAATATAGTCTCTTATTTTCTCTTTATCTTCCGGTAGCATAAATTCTTCTCCTTGCTATATATATTCCCGTCTTTGTTAGCTAAAGCCTGGGGCTTAGACGGTTGTTGTTTATTGATAATGGTGGATTGCCCCCTGTGTTTTGTCCACACCGTTGGTTGAGTGATTGAATATTACTATCAGGTGAGCTTATGCCAAATACTGCTAGAGTATGAGGTTCTTAAAAAGGTGGGATGGGGAAAATGGCTATTTTATCAACTGGGCCGATAGAAAATAATCCGGTTTCCGGTGTAAGACCAACACAACAGGTAACGATTAGATTGGTAAGTCGGGCTGCTGTGGACTCGGTAACTGTATCCGTTCAGGGTTATGTGCTAAGCACAGCTAGAACGCTGTATGTGAGTGAAGTGATCAGTATTGCACCTAACGAAGCAGTGACCAGAAATTATTTTGCAGATTTAGATGCTTTTGAGTTTGTTTTTGGAACAGATGTGGAAGGTGTGGAGGAAGTAGGGATTTCAGTGTGGGGCAAACAGGCGTCTGGACAATTGGTTGATGCACACCGGGTGGTAACCCAGGAAAAAACAGTTAATGACATCTAACAGATAAGATATACCCAAAAGAGGAGATGTAGCGATGAGCTTTTTATCAACCGGGCCGATAGAAAATAATGCTGTTAGCGGTGTAAGACCGACTCAGACAGTTACCGTCAGAATAGATAACCGCAGTGATGTGACAGCCTCAACCGTACAAATACAAGGGTATTACCTGGATGGTGGAATAAGAGTTTTGTATGTCAGTGAGTCTCTTGACATCACACCCAATCAAGTCATAACCAACAATTATTATGCCAATTTTGATGCCTTTGAGTTTACTTTTACAACACCAGCGACGGTTAATGATCCTGTTCAAGTATCCGTATGGGGTAAGAGCAGCACAGGCGTTTTGGTAACAGCCCATCGTTTGGTTTCTTCCGAACTGCTGGGTGAAACCCCAAGCATCACCGGAGCCACAGGCGCAACCGGAACTACGGGAGCGACAGGCACGCCAGGTACAGCGGGAGTAACCGGAGCAACAGGCACACCGGGTACAACGGGAGTAACAGGAGCAACAGGCACACCGGGTACAGCGGGAGTAACCGGAGCAACAGGCACACCGGGTACAACGGGAGTAACCGGAGCAACAGGCACACCGGGTACAACGGGAGTAACCGGAGCAACAGGCACACCAGGTACAACGGGAGTAACTGGGGCGACAGGCACGCCAGGTACAACGGGTGTAACAGGGGCGACAGGCACGCCAGGTACAACGGGAGTGACTGGGGCGACAGGCACGCCAGGTACAACGGGAGTGACAGGAGCAACAGGCACGCCAGGTACAACGGGAGTGACTGGGGCAACGGGAACACCAGGTACAACGGGTGTAACAGGGGCGACAGGCACAGCAGGTTCAACCGGAGCTACAGGTGCATCAGGTTCTGGAGCAATCATTCCTTATGCATCCGGACTTCCAGTGGTTTTGACTACAGTTTTGGGTGGACTTTTGAATACTTCCAGTTTAGTTGGTTTTGGCAACAGTGCTACCGGAGTAAGTGTGAACGGAGGAATTATTGATCTCACAGGCGCTGCGGGCACGTTGCTTAACTTTGCTTTCTCCGCATCGCGTGCAGGAACGATTACTTCACTGGCCGGTTATTTCAGCACGACAGCTGGACTTAGCTTGGTTGGATCTACAGTAACTATAACTGCACAATTATTCCGTTCCACTGCACCTAATAACTCCTTTACAGCTGTACCGGGTGCATTGGTAACCTTGGCTCCTCCACTGACCGGCGTTTTGGCGCTGGGCACAATATCCAGTGGTTTGACTACGGGACTGAGTATTCCGGTATCCGCCGGTGACCGCCTGCTTATGGTCTTCTCAGCATCAGTAACAGCCGGAATTGATGTGGCTACGACCGTAGCCGGATATGCAAGCGGCGGTCTTACCATCACTTAACGGAAATTAACTATATAACAAGTTCATAGACAGGGACCCCTTGCGACCATGGTGAGAGGTCCCTGTTTATTTGTGTGCTGTTGTTTTCAAACTCTCTTCAAATGAAAGATAAGAAATATACAAAAACATAAAAAGACGAGGATTGCTCCTCGCCTCGTACATAACTTGGTTTACTGAATTTCACTCTGTTAAGGTTAGGCTGTCTACGACAAATTTAAGTTGGGCTTCCAATGAAATCGGGTCACTAAACACGAAGCCACGGCTGTTCTCGCGATAAACGTGATTATTCTGGACAGCAGGGAGGTTATCCCAGATCGGACCTTCAAAAACGGAATCCCCACTCTCATCACCTGTCCATCCACTAATAAAGATATAATCTCCTGCGTATTGTGGTAACAATTCAAGTGATAACTTGGCCCATCCCTTGCCGCTACCAATGGCTTCCTTCTGAATGATCGGCGGTGCCTTCAGACCGAACTCGCCATAAATAATGTCTCCACCTCTACCAAAGCTCCCGTAGGCATAAAATTCTTTGGCACTTCCCGTATCAAAAATCGAAACAGTGCGATCACCTACCGCTTGCTCCACGAGTGGTTTGTACTCAGTGATTTTAGCGTCCCACTCTGCGATCCAGGCCTTCGCTTGCTCTTCTCTACCAGTCATCTTGCCGAAATCCATCAATTGCTCCCGCAGAGGTACTCCATATTCAACAGCGACGGTCGGCGCAATTTTGGACAGCTTTTCGATTGTTTCAGGGTCATTCCAAACGACAATTAAATCCGGCTGTAACTCCATGATTTTCTCGTAGGGTACATCGTTACCGATGTTGACAACGTCATCGAGCTTTCCTTCTGTATAACTGTTAAAGGACTCATCACCAGTTCCAACAGGCTTAAGGCCCAGCGCTAGCAAATGACCGGTAAAGGCTCCTGCCACCATTACGACCCTTTGAGGTTTTTTTAGGATTTGTACTTCACCGTTAACCGCAGAATAGGTTACCATCTCCGAGCTGCCGGTTGTTGTGTTACTGATATTACTCTCTGCACCTACAGTTGGACTCTGCGTACTGCCAGTGCTTCCATTCGTGTTTGCTGGTCTGGAACATGCGCTAACCAATAGAGTTAGGCACAACAGCAGGGTAATTCCTACAGGTAGTTTGCTTCTATACATCCGTAAATCTCCTTTTTCGCTATATTGATAATGATTATCATCTCTGATATCAATATAACGACGGAGTTTACGCGGAGCAATGGATGATCGAAGCCTAAGAATAGGACGATAAGAACCTCTCGCCACTTGTCCGGACTCATCCTTGAATTGCTTTGGTGTGACTCCCGTATGCTTTTTGAACATTCTTATAAAATAGGATACATCACCATATCCGACGCTTGCAGCGACCTCTTGCAGCGATAACTCGGTCTTTTGCAGCAGCGTTCCTGCTTTGTTCATCCTAATACCGATTAAGTAATCGATTATACTTGCGCCAGTTTCACGTCGGAAGTACTTGGACAGATAAGGGACGCTGTAATGGAATGTATGCGCGAGTGTTTTCCGCGTCAGCGGCTGGGCGTAGTGCTCCTGCATATAGCGAATAAGCTGAGAAGCAAGGTTAGGTCTAACAATGCTGACCTGCTGTTGATCCATTTGCCTGAGCAATTCATATACAAATTGATAGAATAGTGTTTTGGTATGGAGCCGCTCCAAGCGTCCCGGTCTATTCCATTCGCCCAGCATACGCTCAGCGATTTCGTAGAGGATGGCAGGATGGTATGGAATAAAACCGTACTGGAGGTGGAAGGGCAATGGTTGATCTGGTTGTTGAAGTGTATGCTGCTTGCCAGGTAGCGGGAAGGAGGCTTTATAGAAAATTAGGTAATAATGAAAGGATTCGTCCGTTGGCATGATGTCCAGACGGGTGTTTTTGCCCCCATGAAGCATATAGAATGGTTTGGTAGCATGCTCATTTCCGTCCAAAATCACAGTTGCACTGCCATGCGTTACGTACAGAAAGGCGCTGGCAGGGAACAGGTAAGGACGTACGCACTCGTCGGCTTGTATGACAATATGTCGTACATCCATGATTTTGAGCGATGCACAATTCCAGATGAGTATGTGCTCTTGTACATTCAAGGTTGCTTTCAATAGAGAGTTGTCTTCCTTCCATGAGCTGCTGAAGCCAGCCTTATATGTGGTGAGGTTATTATATAATAATATTAGTGGCTTTTTGTCACTTTCCAAAACGTTTCCTCGGTAGCACCGGATTCTTCTTATAACTGTCGAGTATAAAGACGAAAAATGTTTGATGTCTTGACCTCTCAATGATCTAAAGAAAATCGCCGAATTCTCCATGTGCAAAGTAGAGGACTGTCCGGTATTCTATTCTAAGTGATATTGATTCTCATTACTGAATACTGCAAAGCGAGGAGATTTATTTAATGAAACGAAGAGGTACCTATAGCATGATGTCTGCAGCAATGATATTACTGATGGTCCTTATTATGGCGGGATGTGGCACACAGGCCGATAGCGGTTCTTCCACCGGAAGTCAGACAGCTTCATTATCAACGGACGCAGGAACTGCGAGTCAGGAAGAGGCGGCATCCGCCAACGCTTCACAAACGAAATCTTTCACGGATCCTACCGGAACAAAAGAGATTCCCGTGACACCGCAGCGCATTTTTTCCATCAGTGCAACAACGCAACTGTTGGCTCTGGGCATTACGCCAGTAGGTGGACTTCAATATGAAATCGAACAGGATTATTATCTAAAAAATGCTGCCAGCGAAGTTGAAATTGCCGGAGACTATCCACCTAATATGGAAGCAGTGGCATCACTTCAGCCTGATCTAATTATCGCTTCTTCCTTTGTCGAAGCGGATATAATCGAGCAACTGGAGAAAATCGCTCCGACGATTATCTATCCATGGGAAGACAATCTATACGATCAACTGAGATACATTGGCGATATCGTGGGTAAAAAAGCGGAAGCAGAAGAATGGATCACGAAACATGAAACCAAAGTAGTAGAACGCAAAGCTGAAATGAGCAATCTTGTTGGAGCAGACGAGACAGTAGCGGCTGTAGAAATCTTCAAGGATTCCTTCCAAGTAGCAGGTAGCCGAAACATGGGGTATGTATTGCACGATCTGCTTGGATTAAAGCGCATGCCATGGGTTCAGGAAGAGGTTGATAAAAGCGATGGATTCGTCGTGTACACGGAGCCGCAGTCACTGGAGAAATTGCCGGAGCTTACCGCGGATTATTTGATCATTAAGGTCAATGATACCCAACCGGGTTCGACGGAATTTTATGAAAAAATGCAGGAATCGAGCCTGTGGGAAAACCTCCCTGCGGTCAAAAACGGCAACGTCTTCATTGTGCCACATGACAAATGGTGGTCTTACACGTTATTCTCCACGGATGCTCTGCTGGATGAAGCCGTGGAATTGTTCAAACAACATAATCAATAATGAAGAATTGGTGTAAAAGCTCCCTGGATAAAGGGGGCTTTTCTGCATATTTGAATTGTCGTACAATAAGTTGTAGATGAGAATTGTTTTCATTTAGAAAAAGGTGACATACGGTGGAGTGGCAGAACTTCGATTTGCCCATGGATAACGTACGATTACGTTGGATTGGGCTTGATGTATATACGTTTCATTCGGGTATAGAACACACGATGTTTGCACCCGACAATTATGAACTATGGGTCATTGATGAGGGAGAAGGCGTTGCCGTTTTGGACGGACAACGCCTTACAATCGTTCCAAGCAGCAGTATTCTGGTTCTCCCCGGTACGATCTTGGAGTGGGAGCATCAGCCTGGACATATCGTGCACGGGCATAAGCTAGAGTTTGATGCCGACTGGCAAGGAGAACCAGAGGAACATCCACTGGCAATGATCGGAAACCGAGTGGTTGCAATTCAGCCGTTGGCCAATCTGATGGAACTACTCGATCAAATTGCTGAGCTACGGACGACCGATATGGGGATGAGCCGCTTTAGGCGGGAAATTTTACTGCAAGAAGCGGTTTTTCACTTTGCGGTCAAGGCTTGTGCGAATCAGCCGGCGAGTACCAAGGAGGCTGTGCTGCGGACCATCACTCATATGGAGGAAAATTACCAGCACAATTGGAAGGTGGGGGAGTTGGCTGCTATCGCCTGCGTTGGCACGAGGCAGTATAGCCATATTTTCAGGCAGGTAACAGGAACAAGCCCAATGGATTATTTGCATCGTGTGCGAGTCGACCATGCGAAACGTTTGCTGAGATCATCAAGCCGGGACATGCACTCTATTGCCACACAGGTTGGATTCAAGGACGAGTTTTATTTCAGCCGAAGGTTCAAACAGCAAGAAGGCGTATCTCCCAGCGTCTATATCAAGAAACATGAGCCGCGTGTTATCGGTCTGCTGTTTACCTCCCATTTGCTTGCACTTGGCATGACGCCGATCGGAGCACCGGATTATCATTTATTCCGCAACGAGTACGTTCGTCCGTATTTGCCTGAGATGAAACCGTTTGTATGGGCACCATACGATCTTGAGGCGATTCGCGAAATGGAGCCAGATCTTATTTTGGGATATGAGCATATGACGACAGGGGAATACGAACAATTTTCCACGATCGCCGAGGTGGTACGTATCCCCTGGCAATCTCAGGACGTATACCAACAGTTAGACAGTGTATCTGCCGTTGTTAACAAACGTAAGAGAAGCAGAGAGTGGATGGAACAACATCAGCTTAAGGTTGCCCAGACAAAGGAGCGACTCTGTTCCACTATCGGACTGCAAGATACGTATGCGGCACTGGTGATCGATGATACGGGCTTTCGCGTGGCAGGTGACCGGAACATGGGGCATGTGCTGTACCGCTCTCTTCAATTGAAGCCTCATCCGCTCGTGCAGCAATTCATTAATGACTATAATGGTCATAACGCTTTCTCGGAAAAGCTTCCATTCGAAGAACTCTGTCATTATGACGCGGATCGATTGTTTATCATGGTCAATGGGCAAAACCCGCGTGCCGAAGCCGCCTTTCGCAAACTGTGTCGTTCGGAAGTATGGAGGAGCTTGAATGCTGTTCGGAATAGAAACGTGCATAAGGTATCCTACGACAAATGGTGGATGTACACACCGCTGGCGGTCGATGGGCAATTGGACGAGATCGTTAAGTTGGTGGAGAATGTCTAATCAACGAAATAGGAGCAAACCCTTCCGAACTTTGGAAAATGGATTCCTTGGGGTGATAGGGTGACAAAGGAGAGTTAGTTTTGAATAAACAAAAAATTGTGATTGTTGGTGCAGGGATTGTTGGGGCGTGTATGGCCTATCATCTATCCAAACGAAACCAAGATGTCACCGTTATTGAACGACACCCTGCCGCGGCGCGTGAAGTCACGGAAAAATCGTTTGCCTGGATACATACCACGCATAGGGTAGCTCCGGAATATTGGCATTTGTATGATGCAGCTGTGGAAGAATATCATACACTTCAGCAAGAGTTGTCTGAACTGAAAATTCATTGGCATGGAGCGCTAACTTGGGACACTCCGCCTCTAAGGGAGCAACATGGCTCTCAAAAATTAAACCGGGAGCAGCTTGAGGCACTGGAACCGAATCTGAAGAAGTATCCGGATGAAGCGGTTTTTGTGAGCGAAGAAGGTGCGCTGGACCCTATAGCGGTAACGGAGCTGTTGTTGAGCAAAGCGCAAGCGTATGGAGCAAGAATTCAGTTCGAAACCAACGTTACAGAGCTGCAGCAGGAGGGTTCCCGCCTGATTGGCGTTCATACGTCCAAGGGTTTTGTGGAGTCAGATGTCGTGGTATTGGCCGCTGGAACAGGTACACCCGAACTTTGTAACCCGTTAGGTTGTCACGTGCCTGTAACGTCGTCACCTTCCATTCTGATTCGGATGAAAACTGCAAATAAACTGATACACACATTAATCTCCAATGCGCAATTTGAAGCGCGTCAACTGACGGATTATACGCTGCTGGCTGCGGAAGATTATATCGACGAGTCGGAGGAAAACGGACCGCAGGCGGTCGGTAAGCGAGCGTTCGACACATTGCGTCGTAGTCTAAAACATGGAAATCAACTGGAACTGGAAAGCATAAAGGTTGGATGGAGACCCATGCCTGAAGACGGTTATCCGATCGTGGGCTTCCAAGATCATAGTAATGGACTTTATCTGACGGTGATGCATTCTGCAATTACGCTGGCACCGCTGATTGCGCATCTGGCTGCAAGTGAAATTATTGATGGCACAAGAAATGAATTAGAACCTTGCCGGCTCTCCCGGTTTTAAGATCACTCCACACTTGAAAAGCACATAATTCGGAAAGGAGACTTCTTTCTATGAACTATTATTTTCTGGAATCTCAATATCCAGGTAGAGGGTTTATTAGTGGCGGAACGACCTTCACTCCCCAATTAGATATGAATTATTTGGCGATAGAGAATCCGTTGCCAGAGGGGACAACGGCAGAGGTTGAGTTGCTGTCTACGGTGCGCAACCTGAACGTGGATTATTTTGAGACGATTACAGGAACGAGACACGTATCAGATCATTTTAAAACGCTGTTGGAGGAAACGAAAACAAACACCCAGTTTATTCCGACAACGGTGTGTTACCACGACGGTCGTTCGGTTGAAAAAAACTATTGGACTGTACATCAGCTTGATCGTTTGGATGTTTTCGATTATGAACGTTCGGAATATGGACGCAAAGCGGTCATTGCTGCATCTGTACAACAGCCTCCACGTAAGAACGTTAAAGTTGTATCTCGAATCTGCCTTCATGAAGAGCGAATTGGCGAGCATGAATTTTTTATGCTGGAGTATATAAATATCTTCAAACCCATTGTTTCAAAAGATTTTTACGATGTATGCCGAAAACATGGGCTCTTTAGTCTTTATTTTTCCCCGATAGCCACTGGATTCTCCTGATAATAATTAATTCAATTTCTCCAACTTCCGGAATACAGCTTCACATTTGAGAATCCCGCTTTTTCCAGTGCAATCACATGTGGACAGGTGATTATACCGGAACCGGAATGCAGTAGTGTTCCTAAGGCGGGATCAGATACATGAAATACATACATAATTTCCCTGTAACTTAATTTCGTTTGTTCAAATCTCTGAAGGAGAATCCTCAAGTTTACTAAATATATTTAAATTTTATATACCTTATATATGATAAGTATATTGAGATAAAATTTATATTTATATATTTTTCTTGATATATAGCTTTATAATGTTGTTTTTATTAACAAAAAAACATTGTTGTAAATATATTTATATGATAGTGTGTATTTAAGTGTTAGGTAATATTACATAAGTAGTGGAGGGGATGTAATGTTTATTAACCGAACCATTAGGAAATTTGGGGTTTCAGTAGGGATTATAGGTATGCTTACATGTGCTTTACCTTCAGTGGGCTTCAGTATGCCGCTGCAACCAACTACCATCGATAAGGTAGAAGGTGATTATTATGTAACATCTGCGATTGAGAACATTCGCTGGGGATCACTGCCTAATCGAGACAGCTCTCCGATTCTTACTGTACCATCAGGAAGTGCTGTAACATTTGATACGGTATCGCATGAGGGACTGATGGAGGATCAAGGGAGAAATCCAGTGGAGTACTTCGGCAAATTCGGTATCTCACCCGATGGAGTGTTGGATGATGCGAAGGTGATTGCGGCTTCTGCGATTAAGCATGATTATGTAGAAGACGGACCTCATATTATCACTGGGCCAGTAGCGGTTGAGGGAGCGGAGCCAGGAGATGTTCTTAAAGTAGAAGTCCTTTCGTTGCAGACTCGAGTTCCATATGGTGTCATTTCTAACCGCCATGGTAAAGGTGCCCTTCCTAACGAATTTCCAGAAAATACAGGCCCACAAGAGGGAGCTAGCGCAACAAAACCGGAATTATATAATAATGTATCTATATTTACGCCTATTGAAGAAATTAACGGCAATTGGTATGGTGTATTACCAACAAAAGCTGGCAAAAATGTTCGTTTTCCAATTAACCCGTTTCTAGGTGTTATGGGGGTTGCACCAAATACCAGCGAGGTTGTGAGTTCTATCCCACCTATTGAAACAGGAGGGAATATGGATATTAATGAGTTGGGTGTTGGTGCAACTATCTATTATCCGATTCAAGTTAAAGGTGGGCTCTTCTATACTGGAGATCCACACTTTGCTCAAGGAGATGGGGAAGTAGCGTTAACTGCATTGGAAGCTTCCTTAAGGGGGACAGTTCGGTTAACGGTGTTAAAGAAAGGTGATCCATCACTACCACATCGTGGAGAATTCACGCAACCCTTTGCTGAAACCGAGGATTATTGGATTCCAATTGGACTGGACCCTGATTTGGATGAAGCAATGAAAGAATCCGTACGTGAATCGATTCAATTCTTATCCGATAAGCTTGATATGGATAGAAGTGTAGCTTATGCGTACCTATCGGCCGCAACGGATTATGAAGTATCTCAGGTCGTAGATCGAACGAAAGGGGTTCATGGACTCATTCGAAAGACCGATTTCCTTGAATATGTTGACGTTGCCATGAATGTAGGTGGTACGACAATCAAACCGGTTGTTCATAACGATGAGTTCTACGTACCGATTCGAACCATTTCCGAGCTATTGGGTGGTACAGTAGTATGGGATAATAAGACGCGTACAACGCAAATCAAATTAGGCGCGAAAAATATAAGTGCTCAAATTGGTTCAGATGTGTATTCAATTAACGATAAACTAGTGTTCAATCGTAACGTACCAAAGCTTTTAAAAGGCGAAACCGTAGTTCCGGTTTCTATTATTAATGAAATACTAGGTGCTTATGTAAACTGGACGACGATCGACAAGACGTTAACAGCAAATGTATCGTTAAGTACAAAGTAATAATAGATTTCATTATTCAACCGTGGTGGACAGATGTCCATCACGGTTTTTTTGTTATCATGAATCAAAAAAAAGCGGCTACTTTATATCTACTTCGTACAGAAAGGCGGTTGCTGGAAACAAATAAGGAGAGTGTCTTTAATTCGAACAGGATATTTTCTCAAAGGGCCAAACGAAGTTTATAACCGAGTTTATTTAGATATGACCAGAACCCCGCGAAAAACGCGGGCTTTGTTATATCTAAATATGTTATACGGTTAGCAATTCAATATCAGTCCGGTTTCACGGTATGTATAGACTGTTCAGTTTTCGATGATAATTCTGTCCAACTTGAGATTAACCGGATTTGCCAACGTATCTCCAACTGGGCACTTGCTCTCCAGGAATTTTACAAATGCTTCAACCTGCTCTTGGGGAGAATCTGTTTTGATACGGAATGTATACCGAATATCGGAATAGCCCGGACGCACCTCTGATTTGTCGAAAAAGCCATCCAGGTCAATATCGCCTTCTACATCCACAAAGAATTCCTTGAGATTCACCCCAAATTTAGGTGCATATACCCTAGCTACGATGGACTGACATGCTCCCAGTGAGGCGAGTAAAGCTTCCACCGGATTCATGCCGGTATCGGTTCCACCCAAGTTTTTGGGCTCGTCGATAATAAACTCGAAGTTTCGAGATGTTACTTTCACTTGAACTCCGTTTTGCAGATGAGCAGATGCTTTAAACGTTTGGAGGGCAGCCATTTTCTAGTCTCCTTTAGTGGGTTTATTGATACTGATTTTATTCATAGTTTTCCACTATGATTATAGTAAATTGGATAACTTGCGCTGTCAATCCTAAATTTCCCAATATTTTGATTGGAACAGCGCAAAGAAGCACATGCAGGTCTCTAAAGTTGCTTAGGCGGATATGTGTGTTTTGCCGCCGTTCGTATTCGTGATTTGAAAATACGTTTTTAATTCGAGATAACTGCTTATTATATTTAGAAGTGGGTGATTACCAAAAAAAAACCACCCCTGTCCCGCAAAATTGAGGGAGAGAGGTGGCTGCACGAACGATATTTAAATCCTTGATTAATGATTTCTTAATGCTGCGTAAGATTGATGGTTTTTAATTCAGCGTATCAATGGTACAGCTTCAATTCAGCAATAGACCACCACCACTCAGCATTGTCTGTAGTCAAAGCAATTTTGACATATCGTGCCTTCTGGTTCGTGAATGTCACTGAGATTAAAGAATCTGTTCCCACAGCTTCTGAAACCGAATTCCATTGCTCACCATCCGTTGAAGTGACGATTGTAAAACTACGTGCATAGTCATTGGTACTGTTGCCTGAGTCCATAGTTAACTGGCTGAAATTCTGGATGCTTCCCAGATCGATCTGAATCCACTGGTCTGCTTGTTGTCCGGATGCAGAGGTCCAGCGTGAGTTCGGATCATCATCCAGCAGTGCACCAACGTCTTCAGACGTGGAAGCTTTAGCTGTCCAAGACGTCCGATCCAGTTCGGTAGGCAGCAGATCATCCTGTTCCCCGGGTGTCCATGGTGTCTGATCGGCAGTATAAACTGCGATTTCAGCTACAGACCACCAGTGAGAATCCGTTCCGGTCTGAACGATTTTGATATAGCGGGCCTCATGAGCAGGGAATGCAATGAAGAGCAAGGCATTTTTCCCTTCACCCGTAGCCACAGCTTTACCCCAATCCATGCCATCCAGAGAGGTGTATACTTCATAACCGCGAGCATAATCCTCACTGTTGTGCGCACTATCCAGTACAATCCGGTTCACTGTCTCTGAATTGCCCAGATCCAGCTGAAGCCACTCACCGCCTGTTTGTGCCTGACCGGAAGTCCAGCGTGCTTGGTTCGAGCCATCCAGTATCGCCGTTGCAGCTTCCTCATTGGAAGACGCTGTGACGGACCATGCACCTGAAATCAGACGTTTTTGTTTACCTGTTCCATAGTGATTAACAAATAGCTCAGAGACCGACCACCATTGATCGGATTCACCTGTCTGCATGATCTTCACATAACGTGCCTGCTGCTCAGGGAAGGTGATAGAGAGACGTCCTGACACGCCTTCGCCTCCAGCAATAGAGGTTCCCCAGTTTTGCCCGTCATCGGAAACGAAAATACGATATTGCCGCGGATAGTCATTCTTCGCGTTCCCCGGGTCCAGCTCTATTGCATCAAAAGCACTCGTTTTCCCAAGATCAATCGTAATCCACTGTCCGCTCGTTTGCTTTCGTCCATTCGTCCATAATGTGTCTTGTTTTCCATCCAGCATGTGAGCTGTGACATCTGTTCCTTGCGTGGAGGAAGCGGTCACGATCCAGTTTGAGCGATCGGACAACGGAACTGGATTTGGATCCTCAGGGGTCTGAGGCAATTTTCCAAATCGGGCGAGCTTGAGCTCCGAGATGGACCACCAACTGTCTGCGGGAGCAGTCAATACAATTTTGATATAACGCGCCGTCTGCATACCCAAATCGACGGACAGGCTTGGAGATGAGCCTATTCCCTGTGCAATTGGCTTGCTCCAGTTCTCATCGTCCTTCGAAACGTAAACTTCATACCCGTGGGCATAATCACCTCCGTTGTTGCCGGAGTTCATGAAAAGTGTGTCCATCATCTGCTCGTTGCCCAGATCAATATGGAGCCAGTCTCCAGGCTGTTGCGTTTGTCCAGATGACCAGCGGGTAGTCAAATCTCCGTCAATCATGCGTTCGACTGCTTCCGAACTGGAAGAGGCGGTAATCGTCCATTCGCTGCGATCCAGATAGGTGACGCCTTGTGAAGCATCTGGCTGCTTGACTACTGTATGCTCCAATGGATTTACTTTCACTTGAGCCTTCGCATAGACGGTAGCTGAACCCAGGGCCCCACTTGCATTATAAAAACGAACCGTTTTGGCGGTATTTGACGGATTCCAGATTTGCGCCGTGTAGACACCGTCCTTTTCGTATACGGTTGCTGCGGGAGAATCTGCCCAAATATCCATGGTACGTGTTCCTGTGGATGCCATGCTATGCATGAACCAGTAGGCGTTAAAGACTTCGTTTTGCTGCATCTCTTTTGTATCCCACTTCGCAAGAGCAGTCTCCGGGTCCCCGATGGATTGGAAGGGCCAGATGATGTGCTGCCATGTGTGCTCCTGCTGACCACCAAGATCTTTGATCAGACCGTTGTATAGTGCCGCGGTATTCTTCGGATCACGACCGTAATAGGTCATCCACTCTGCGGGCGGCAACCAGTGAATGCCATAAATATGCTCGGCCTCGTTGGAGAAGTACGTGCCATACAGGTAAGCACTGCCGTATACATGCCCTACAGTAGCGTGTTTGTATCCTTCCAGCCAGTTGTCCCCATCGTAGTTGAACCAATATTGCTCGGCCGCTTTTTCCTCGGTGACGAAGCCCCAGATGCCCGCATCGCGATAGGCTTTGTTCCCTGTGACTTCGCCCCACATATATTGTCCGACCCAACTGAACAGAGCTTCGCCTGCAGCTTCCTGATTGTTTCCGCTGCGATTGTCGGCATAACCGCCCGCCCAGGAATGACCAGAATAAGGATCAAAATTACGCATCCATGGGAATTGATCGTCTGTGTGTGAAGGATTGGCATAATCCCGGATCAGCAGTTCAACCATATCGCCATAATCCTGTACAAAAGTTGGATCATACGTTGCCAGCACTGCAGATGCAAAGACGTAATAGCCATACGTAAAATGATGATCCGTCAGCCCGGTATTGACCCCGAACCCGCTTCCATAAGGGAAGATCGTTCCCCATTGCTCCGAGTAATAAAAATAATAGGAGTGCAGACGTTCATCCGGTGAAAAGGTGTACCAGTCGGTCAAAATGCTTCTTAACAGGGACAGGTAGTGGTCCCGACGTTCGTGATCACCAAGCTGATCGCTAATGAGCACACCGAGCGCAAGCGGATGAAGCTTTTTCCCCTGCCAGTAGGGATCTTCACTCATTAAATTGCCTGACGTATCTGCATCAAGCTGATCCAGATAACTGATTAATTGCGCGCGTGAGTATGTCGGATCATCCGGCTCCACAAATTGCGGAATAATGCCGTAGAAACGATCCTGTGTCGTAAAGCTGTTGCCTTCGCTCACTTTCATCATTCCACGAATAGAAGGGTAAGCGAGCTCCGTGAGTGGAGTTGTTGCAAGTTTCCACTGGTGTGGGAACAAAGCCATTAATGTGTCGGCGGAAAAGCTGGCACGCTTCGTTTGTGTAACGGAGTTAAAGGTTGTTGTAACTTGTGAAGTGCTTTCGTTATAGTCGTAATCGACCTTCGTATCCGTTACAAAAGCATAGGCATGCTGGTAATAGTATGCTAATTCTGATGCAGATGGCAGAGTAGCGAGCGACAAATAATTTTCGCTTGACCCCAGCTTAATCTTAAGTGTATTGCCCAGCTTGATAAATGTGGTTCCTTCAGGTGCATAAAGACCATAGTTTCTTGTAAAAGTTTGCGGCGAAGGCGCTCTGTCCTGATTGGTGACTTCTACACCGATATGATCTCCTGTCCATGATTCCCCATCCTGCAACACAATCTCACGGTTTTGATCATCAAAGAGACGTGTAATGTTCGGTGAACGAATCAGGATGGTGTCCGGGTTCTCAAACGTGTTGTACAGGAAAGGGGAGCCTTTTACAAAGGTTGTATTGACCTTTGCTGTGTCATCATCACTCATGATGATGTTAGCGGAGTAATCCCCGTATCCTGCGATCTTGGTATTGACTTTGGCTGGGTTCATATCGCTTGTTGTCAGGATGAGGTCTGCTTCACCGTCTGCATCCATCGAGTTGCCATCAGCAGAAACGTATCCAGCACCAGGATTCAAAATATGAAGGCCCTGTTTGGTGTATCGATTTTTGAATGGGAGCGTGACCAGACTGTTTCCGTCTCCTAAATCCGAGACGAGAATCGATTGCCACCAGTCATTGGATGGAATCGGGGCGGTGATGTCAGCAGTGCGATTTTTAGGGTTTTTCGGCTGCAGCATCGTGATGTCATTAATGGCATAACTGCCAGCGCCGACTTGTACCGAGCTCATCTCCGGGATAGACGGAATGGTGTAGACCGGTTTTTCATCTCCTTGGATATACTCATATACATCAAGGGCATAGAGTGAATAACCGTTGGTTGTACCTCGGCCAAGACCTGCGAGTTTGACATATCTGGCTTCTGAATATACAGGAATGTCATCCCGTCCTCCGTTGCTGTGTAACTCCCGATACAGCGTAGTCCATTGCTTTGCGTCGTCGGATACCTGAATGTCGTAAGCACGCCCAAACGCATTTTCCCATTGCAGAGAAATTTCTCCGATTTCCTGACGTTGACCAAGGTCCACAACGATCCATTCCTGATCCTTATATATTGAAGACCAGCGTGTACCTGGATCACCGTCCGTGACATTGCGCGCTTCATAATCGCGCTTCTCCATCTTGGCCTTATCTTCGGCGGAGCGGCTAGGTTCGTCAATCTCTTCAGACGACGCTAGAACCGATTTACCAAGGGCAAGGTTTGCGGCAGTCGGTTTTGGAGGTGGATTTGCTCCACCCGTTCCATACACATCGAACGCGTACAGAGAAATACCATAGGCTTGCTGCGCCCGTTCATGACTGAACAAACGCACATATCGTGCATTGACGGAAACCTCCACTTCTGTCAGACCGCCTTGACCCTTCGTTGTGGAGTACACTTGCTTCCAGTTGACTTCGTCATCCGACACTTCAAGGTCGAAGGAGGAAGCATAGGCATTTTCCCATTCAATCGAGATGTTGGAGATGGAGGCAACTGCACCCAGATCAACATAGATCCACTGAGGGTCCTGTTGCCACACACTTTCCCATCGGGTATTTTTGTTGCCATCCACGGCATGATCGGCTGTATTCCCACCAAGGGATGAGGAGCTATACACCGGTCTGTTCAGGGATAAGAGATATGACCCTTCTGCAGCAGCGTTTGCTGCCTTGCTAGGCCATAGCGGCAAGCTGCTAACCAACAATAGCATGGATAACAGCAAGTTTACGCAGATGCTGGTTGTGTTTCGTTTGTGACTCGTTCGTCCCTTCATATCTTCTCTCCTTTGTTAGTTCCTGCCTTTCAACCAGACAGAACTTTCTCTGTTTCCTAACAAGCTGTTATATGTATTGTTCTGTTCTCCCGTGCCACATTTCTGAGGTAGATTTCAGGATGCATACATGGGATATGCGGATGTTCATTTGTTGTATATCGAACATTTTGTGTGGATTATAAAGATTTTTTAATCGTTTTCGTAGAAAAGGAGACATATGTCCTACATGCGGTAAGTGTGGTGTGCAACTATGAAATGCTCAATTGGGATTACGGTCCGATAGCAATAAAATGTTTTCTTTTCGTGCTATAGGAACAAACAACACAGGAATCAACTTGCGAAGAACTTCACTCGATTTTTGGGGGAGAAACGCGACCTAATGACTTTATAAATTACGTGTAATAATGTCATGTCGATGTGAGGGAGTGTGAAAAAATGGATATTCAAAAAGCTGCGGAAGAAAAGCTTGAACGTAAAATGCAAAAGGGGGTTCCGATTGATGAAACTATGCTTGAAGGTCTTATACAAAAAAAATGTCGTTTCAGTTCCTATTTCAGATGATGTTATGAATATTATCGATGATTTAATGACAAGTGGACATGTAAACAGCCGATCTGAAGGTTTCGTATATCCGGCTTCTCCAGCCCGTTATGAAAATGGGCTAGAAAAGCCGAAGTCAATTCAGTCAGCTCGCGGAAATCAGACAGGTGCTTCACTTCTTCCTCAAATTGCAACTAACATAACTACAAAAGATATTAATATCTTGGTACCTTTTGCTGAAGATTAAATTGCAGTACGAGTGCAGCTAGAGCAAATGTGGCGATATTGAAGTATAAAGCGATATTCCTCAGCAAAGCTAAACAAGGCTCGACGATTCAAGTAGCTCCGTATATTGAATAAAAATTAGTCTTCTTCCCCCGTCGCCACCGGATTCTCCTCATAACTAATCCAGTCGCTCCAGCTCCCGGAATACAGCTTCACATTCGTATATCCCGCTTCTTCCAGTGCAATCACGTTCGGGCAAGCCGACACGCCTGATCCGCAATACACGATAATCGCGCCATCCTTGTCCAGCTTACTGAAACGCTCTTCTAACACCTCAGTACCTGTCCAACGTCCATCCCAATCCAACACATCTTTCCAAAAGTAGTTCAACGCACCCGGAATATGTCCGGCCTTGGCATCAATCGGTTCCTCTAGACCCGCATAGCGGCGGGCATCGCGTGAGTCAATCAGCACGGAGCTGCCACTTGCCGAGGCTTGTTGCACATCCTCAACACTTGCCAGCATTGCTGGCTGTACGTTCACATCAAAGGAAGACGGGATCTGTACCGGCACATCTGTTGTTACCGGGAACTTGGCATTTTGCCAAGCGGAGAAGCCTTCATCCATGATATACACCTGCTCATGACCGATATAGCGAAGCAACCACCACAATCGTGAGGCGTTCATGCCGCCTTGATCGTCATAAGCAACAATACGACTATTGGAGCCGATGCCAGCTTTGGAGAGACGACTTGCGAGCACAGCCGGATCAGGAAGCGGGTGACGTCCTCCGTGCGCAGACACAGGAGAGGACAGATCTTTTTCCAAATCAAGATAGACAGCTCCTGGAATATGTCCAGCTTCATAGGCTTGTCTTCCAGCCTCCGGCTGACCGAGCAAGAATCGGCAATCTGCAATGACGACATCCGGTTCGTACATTCTGGCGAGCAGCCAGCGCATGGATACAATATTTTTCATCAAAATACACCGCCTTATATGTAGTGGGATGGATTTAACCGGAATCTGCGTGGTGCAAGTCCCAGTTGTTTTTACAAAAATCCTAATACAAACGCAAGTTACACCACTGTAGGTTCAACAGGCCCTTTGCCAGCGATAGGAGCATCAGCAGGAATGGGTTGAGGTTTGGTTTTGCCATATCGAATGAAAATCCATACCCCGAATATAATGACGACCCCGGCAGACATCTGTAATGCACTGAGGGACTCGCCGAGCAGCATCCAGGCCAGTAATGAAGAGAATACGGGTTCTCCAAGTACGCCCATGGATACCGTCGTGGCATTCATATATTGAAGCAGCCAGTTGAAAAGGTAGTGTCCAAAGATCGTTGGCACAATGGCGAGCAGCAGGAAGATTCCCCACTCTGACGCAGCGTAACCCCCGAACGGGTGGCCCATGATCAGATTATATACCGCCAGCGTGCAAGCAGCCACGAAGAATACCCAGAAGTTATACGAAAATGCACTAAGTCCCGCTCGCAAAAATTGACCCAGCAGCATATGGACGGCGACGGCTATTGTGCCAAGCAAAGACAGCACATCACCTTGCAGTGCAGTGCCTGCTAACTGGAAATCTCCTGCGCCAATGACGATTGATCCAAGCAGGGCGATGCCCATGCCGATGATCATCATGCGGTTGATTTTGGCTTTGAACAGCCATACCGAACCGGCAAGAATCAATATAGGCTCCAGCGCGAGAATAACGGTGGAACTGGCAACACTGGTGAGCCGCAGCGAACCCATCCAGAGCAGGAAATGAAGGGCCAGCATCACACCGGATGCAAGCAGCAAGCCCCACTGCCGTAAGCGTAGGCGCATCATCTCATGTCTGTATTTCCAGACAAAAGGCAGCATTAGCAGATTGGTCAGAAATAGACGGTACATGGCAATGACCGCAACATCTGCGGTAGACCAGCGTACAAAGATCGAAGAAAAAGAAAGGGCGATAATGCCGACAAAGAATAGCAGATAGATGGATCTGCCGGCACGGTTCAAGCTTGTCATGGGTGTAGCTCCTTCTTGAAGTCTGATGGCGTAAATCACTTCATTATACAGGAGAAGGTAACCGCAGGAAAGATAAAGAGAACGAAGAGATAAGTAGATTGTAACCGGGCTTGTAACTATTCTGTCATTCTCCCGATCCATTTTTCTATTAATCTTCTATATAGAGACATGAAACGAGATAATATACCAATAATCGGGAAAAAATGAAAGTAAGGAAGTGGCATTACAGTGAGAGTCCAACAAGAGAGAGCGGGAGAACGTGGCAGTATTCCGCCTAGCACAAGTCGCACGAAAACACATAAACGAAGAAAAATTCGGTATGGAAGGATTAGCATAGCTCTAATGCTCCTGGTACTGTTCGTTACCGGTATTACATATGTATTCCTTGGAATGACGCATTGGATCAAAAGCGCTGTGGCGCCGCCTCCGATTACTGTAATAGAACAGCCCGCCAAGCTCGGCATGATACAAGTTACTCCGGATGCGAAGGAGGAGCCGGCACGGTTCCAGGGTCAGGTTCGTAAATTGGCATACATAACGTTCGATGATGGGCCAACTGAATATACAGAACAACTGCTGGATATATTGAAGCAGCATGAGGCGAAAGCTACCTTTTTCATGATCGGACGTCAGTTGAATCAGCATCCTGATGCAGTGAAACGGCTGTTGAAGGAAGGTAGTTATCCTGGACTCCACAGCATGACGCACAACTATAAAAAGCTGTATAAGAGCGGCAGCTCTGTGAACTTTGTGAAAGAGTTTAAGAAAGAGCAGAAGATGGTGCAGGACTTGATTGGTTTTACACCTCATCTTATTCGTGCACCTTATGGCAGCAGTCCACAGATCGGTGAAAAGTTCAGAGGTGACATTGCGGCGGCCGGGTTCAAAATGTGGGATTGGACGACAGATTCACTCGATTGGAATCTTCCCGGTCAGCCGGATAAGATTGTGGCCCGGGTGAGCAAAAGTGTACATCGGGACAAGGAAGTAATTCTGATGCATGAGCGCGAGCAGACGGTGCAGGCTTTGCCACGTATTCTGAAACTGCTGGAAGATCGGGGCTACGAGTTCGAAGTATACGATCCGGATGCACACTGGGTAGCCAATTTTAGCGGAGATAGCCGCTTGTAATATAACAACAAGATGATGCAAGAGAGGAAGGGCTTGGGTGCTAACGAGTAAAAAAGTGGCGCTTGCGGCACTTAGCGTATTGCTAATTCTGCTGGCAAGTGGTTGTGGAGAGCCGCAGGAGCCTGCGGCAAATCAGGTGAATCAATTGGTGCTCAGCGGTCAGGTGATCGATCAGAGCTTGAAGGCCTTGGCTGGTCATGAGCAGGAAGACATGAAGTTATACAAGACTATTTTAGATAAAGGCAAGAATAAAAACAGTGATCTCGAAGCACTTCTGGATCAGGCAGCAGAGCATATTCATGAACGAAGAACGTTGTTGAAGCAGGCGGAAGAGGCCATGAAAGAAACCAACGAGAAGACGGTGGCCCTGCGCAGCTCCCTTAAGGAACTATCGTTTGAAAATGAAGAAACGTTGACCCAGGCTGAGAAGGTGTTGGATCAATTTGAAGCAAGAGCACGTGCATTTGAAAATTTCGTGGCTTCGTATCAGCAGAGTCTGAATGCAGATGAGCAGTTATATGGCCTGATGAGTGAAAGTGTGGAACCTAATCTGGTGAAGATCAAGCGAGCCATCCGGGTACGGAATAGCGAATATGCGCAGCTTGCTGAATTCCGAAAGCAATTTAATCTTCAGACCAAAGCATTTAACGGAGCCAATGCGAAACTGGTACAGATGGATCAGGCCAGCTAAGCAGAGGATCTGAGCAACCATTCAGACATTTTGCATGATTGAGCCGCCTGTCTCCCGTGTAAGTACTAGTATACAGCCAAGCCAATGGATGAGAAGCAACATGGACAAGCATCATTGCGTATAAGCTAACGGAGGTGTTCATATGCGAAAAGGAAATACAATGAAAGTCAGTGCATCACTACTGGTTTTACTTATGGGATTCTCGCTTGTGGCCTGTGGGAACAGCAATCCTGCTACACAGCCACCAGTGAATAATACGGAAGAACAGTCACCCGCACCGGAGCAACAGCCGAATGAAAGTGCTGCAATCGAAGCCGAAGGCATTCTGACTGGATGGGCTGATCCGCACACCGTCGAGATTCGAGTGAATGAAGAACCGATGTCATTCCAGGTGGGCGAAAATCTGCAGAAGTCACTGGATGATATCGATGACGAAGATTCCGTTCGTTTCAAATATGTAGAGAAAACCATTGATGCAACAACGAAACAGCTGGTCCTCACTGAGATTGCAAAAATCGAATCAAGTGATGACAATAACGGTTCCAATGCAGGCGGTACTGTAACGTCCGATCGTCCGAAGACGTCAGAGCTGGAAGTAACGGTAGAAGGAATGACCGAGAAGCGCCCAGTGACACTGGCACAAGCGAAAGGGTATTCACTTTATGTGTTTGAACCGATGGCTTTTGACGCGGAAGACCAGGAATTATCGATGAAGATTGATCCGGATTATGAGGTAGAGATTGAGAAGCTGCCGGCGGATTACAATCTGGATGCGCTGAAGATGGATGCCAAGGAAGAGTTGTCCGAAACCGGAGAAGTGAAGCAATTAACGGCTGAACAACTCAGCAATGGTCCGATGAAGGATGCACAACTATACATGATGTCCCAGAATGATAAGAAAACAGAGTACTTTATTGTTAAGGAACTGGATGGCAATGGTTTTGTTTTCCACATCCATGCACCGATTGGTGAACCGTCCGAAGGTTTCCTGCCCATGGCATATGCGTCCCTTAATTCAATCATGAATGAGTAGAAAATGGATGAGCTACACGCCTAAGCCAAACGATAAAGTAAGTTAAAACGATACCATTAAACAGCGTGTTTCCTTGAGAGAGGAGATACGCTGTTTTTATTGACGGGGTTACTACATTACAGAGTGTACCGTGCTGTGCAAAGACAAAGAGCCGGAAGGAACAATGCTGATGCATAGGTTCTTCCCGGCTTCTTGGCCATGCTTCTATTCAGTTTGCGGGATCGAACCAGTAACCCTAATAGATCATATCAGGTTAGTATAGTCGATTCCTTGCGCCCTCTCAGTTCTTGATAGCGGGCGATTACATTCTGATGAACGGGATGTTCGTCGGGAATTCCCATGCGTTCACGGATGAAGGTGGAGACACCCTCTTCGCGAATCATGTATTGGAGCTTCATGGCTTCCTCGTCGCGTTCGTCATTGAACAGCATTGCGGCCGCCATAGCAGAAGTTAAATGAGGAATTTCAATTCCGAATTCACTGGCCTGCATCGCTGGGCGAACAAGCCGATCATGAGGCGAAAGCTTGCGAAGGGGGGAACGTCCGACCCGGGTAACCTGATCCGTCAGGTTGGGATTGGCGAAGCGTTCCAGTATGGTGTCGATATATTTGTTATGCTTCTGAGCGTTGAATCCGTGCTTCTGGATGAGCATTTGACCGGTCTCTTCCATAACATGGCGCACCTTGGCCCGCAGGGTGGAATTACTCATCACCTGGCGGATCGTCTTGAATCCTTCGAGATAGCCGAAGTATGCGGCGACACAGTGGCCTGTATTTACCGTGAACATTTTACGCTCAATATAAGGTTCAAGCGAATCCACATAGTGGACGCCATCTATTTTCTTAAAACCATCCAGAAGTGCTGGACGATGAACGACCCATTCGTAAAAAGGTTCAACAGTGACCTGCAGCGGGTCCTTGTGGTTTTGAGCCGGAACAATTCGGTCCACAGCTGCATTGGGGAAAGAAACATAACGTTCGGCTTTATTACGGGTTGATTCATCCAGGAATGGATAGATGCGTTTTTTCAGTCGGGTGCTGCCACCGATGGCGTTCTCGCAAGCGATAATATGCAGCGGAGCCTGATTATTGTTTTTCATGCGAAGTTGAATGCCTTTGGCGATCGGCTCAGCGATATCTCCGAGTGCAGATACACCCACGGCGGTTGTGATCAGATCGGCTGAAGCGATCTCTTCGGCAACACGATCCTCTTCACTCACATTGATGGCAGTCACGTTGTTGACAATCGTTGTATCCTGATCCCTATTTGCCAGGGTAATCGGATATTCCTGTCTCTGTTGAAGCATGGAGATTTTCTTCGGGTTACGTGCGACAAAGCAGACTTCGTAGTCGGAAGCGGACAACATATGACCGATAAAACCGCGGCCTATATTGCCCGCACCAAAATGTACAGCTTTCATGTGTGAACTCCCCCTTTAAGGATTAAATCGCGAAATTCGTGCAGACCTTAGACGGTAGTGACGAGTGGCTTCGAAATCAAATCGTTAAATGCGAGGTCGGTCAAGCAAGACAGCCGTTGGTGAGGCATATCGAATTCCAATGTTCCTGTGATGGTATTCGAGATGACTACGCAGTGCATACCAGCCGCAGCAGCTGCACGCGCGCCGTTAGGTGAATCCTCAATCGCTACGGCTTCGTCTGCAGTTACTCCAAGGGCTTCAAGTGCTTGATTGTAAAGTTCTGGGTCAGGCTTAACATTCGCAACATCATCTGCCGTACGGATGACTTCAAAATAATCTTTCAGTTTCAGTTGTTCCAGATGCTGTTCGACCCACTCTCTTTTGGAGCTAGAGGCCACAGCCAGTTTTAGTCCTGCTTCACGTGCTTGATCAAGATATTCTTGAATGCCCGGACGAACGACCTCTTTGTTCATCAATGCAGCGTGCTGCAACTGAACGGATTCCCTGAACGCTTCCCGATCGATCGGAAGATTCAAATCTGTGATGAGGTACTCATATGGATTAAATGTTTTCAGACTGGTACCGATGCATTGTGAATACATCTCCAGGGTTAAATCCACGCCGTGTTCCTTGTAAGCATCACGAAAAGCAATATACCATGCTGTCTCTGTATCAATAATCGTTCCGTCGAAATCAAACACCAGTGCCTTAATCATAAATTTGTTCCTCCTGTTTCAGAATTAGTTTGGGGATAAAACAAAGTGAAAGTTTTCTGCAAATTCATTCCCGTATATTCATTAAACTGCGGGATGTTAGTTGACGCAGTAGATCGAAAATGAATATTAATTTGGGAAAAAATATGCGTTGAAGCTAATAAAACCGTAACATAGGACAAACTGAAGGGTCAAGCGCGTCATGAATGTTTACATTGAAAGTTTTCACGTGAATGACTTGTTTTCAGAAAATGATAAACGTTGCAAACCGTTAAGCCCTTTACATGTAAGCGGTGTACTGAATAAACCGTTTTTTCAGTTCAAAAAAATAAAACTTTTTTATGAAAATGGGATGAACTGACCGTTCAACAGCTTTCGACACTTTTATAATAGAAGAAATGGAACTTAAGTTATTGGATTTATTAGCTTTACGCCGGATGAAGCGATGTGGGAAAATGAAAGAAAGATTCTGAAAGTATATGGAGTAAGGGAGGAACACAAAGATGCTGCAAAAGGACCGTTTCAATGGCTGCCTCATCGGGCTTGCAGTGGGTGACGCGCTCGGAACTACGGTTGAATTCAGTCCTCCGGGTACGTTCGAACCCGTTACCGATATTGTGGGAGGCGGCGTATTCGGGCTTGAGGCCGGGCAGTGGACAGATGATACATCCATGGCTTTATGTCTGGCAGAAAGTCTGGTACGTAAGGCAGATTTTGATCCTGCGGATCAGATGCGCAGATATACCAATTGGTACAAGGTCGGGTATATGAGCAGCACAGGCGACTGCTTTGACATCGGCGGGGCCACACGAAGTGCCTTGGAGAGGTTTGAATTAACTGGAGAAGCCTACAGCGGATCAGCCGACCCGATGACAGCGGGCAATGGATCTATTATGAGACTTGCGCCTGTCGCGATGGCTTACGCCAATCGTCCGAAGGAGGCGGTTCATTATGCAGGGCTGAGCTCCCGTACAACACATGCCGCAACGGAAAGTGTGGAGGCATGTGAGGTATTGGCTGCGATACTTGTTGCTGGCCTGCGCGGAGCGGACAAGAACGTCATGCTGATGCCGGAGACATGCCGACAGTGGAGGGAAGAGCTTACTTTTTCACCCGCAATTGAAGAGGTTGTCATGGGTTCGTATCAGAGCAAAGAACCGCCAGAAATCAAGGGCAGTGGCTACGTGGTTCGTTCACTTGAAGCAGCATTATGGGCGTTCCATAAATCCTCAAGCTTTGAGGAAGGCGCGTTGCTAGCTGTTAATCTGGGTGATGATGCGGATACCACGGGTGCGGTGTACGGACAAATCGCAGGTGCTTATTACGGGCTAAGCGGCATTCCGGCACACTGGCGGGACAAACTGGCTATGCGTGAAACGTTTGATCAATTAACAGATGCCTTGTGGTTGAAGGCGACAGAAAATCGTTGATTAAGAGACAGGAGAAGAGAACATCTATGAGCACCACAGGACACACAACAGAACCACAGGCTTCACAGCCCAGTAAACGAGGGGCGTTTCCATTATCCCTGTTTTGCCTGACGATTGGCGCATTTGCAATTGGTATGACTGAATTTATTATTATGGGCTTACTGCCCAATGTAGCGACAGACCTGAATGTAAGTATTCCGCAGGCAGGACAACTCATTACGGGATATGCGCTTGGTGTAGCGGTGGGTGCGCCAATATTGACCGTGTTTACACACAAGATTCCGCAGAAAAAACTGCTGGTGCTGCTGATGTGCATTTTCATTATCGGTAACGCCTTGTCTGTCATTGCTCCTACCTACGGGTTATTAATCTCGGCACGGATATTAACAGCATTTGCCCATGGTACGTTCCTGGGTGTAGGTTCAATCATGGCAACGCGGCTCGTTGCACCTGAGAGAAGGGCAGGAGCTGTATCCGTTGTTCTTGCAGGGCTTACGATCGCCAACATCATTGGTGTTCCGTTCGGTACATTTATCGGACAACAGCTCGGATGGCGGTCATCTTTCGGGGCGATTACGATTTTGGGTATCATTTCGTTAATTGGTATCATCCGTTTTATTCCCATCCTACCTCAAGGTGCACCTGCTAATCTCGGACAGCAGTTCCGGAACCTGGTGCGTCCACAAGTACTATTGATCCTGCTCGTTGGAGCGATGGGGTGTGGAAGTCTCTTCACAGTGTTCACGTACATCACCCCAATGCTTGTGGACATCAGTGGTTTTGCCGAGCAGAATGTGACTTGGATTCTGGTACTGTTCGGCTTCGGCGTTACCTTGGGTAACATGGTTGGTGGTCGTCTGGCGGATTGGAAGCTGATGCCTTCCCTGATCGTCAACTTTGGGATCTTGGCTGTATTGCTAGCTGCACTTACGATTACGCTGGACAATCCTTATCTCGCGGTAATTACGATATTCTTCTGGGGTGTTGCGGCCTCTGGTATTATGCCAGGATTGCAGATTCGAATCATGAATATGACCCGTGAAGCTCCGCTTTTGGCGACAACCTCAAGTCACTCCGCATTTAACCTGGGAAATGCAGGCGGTGCCTATCTTGGCGGATATGCAATTACTCATACGGGACTTATATCCGTGCCTTTGTATGCAGCAGTAATTGCCGGGTTAGGCTTGCTAGGGTTGTTCATCAGTTTGGCGATGGAGCGCAAACAGCGCTTGCCGGAATTCCCGGATGCTGTGGAGCCAGCTCCGGTGAATTAGAAATTGGAATGTGAGACCTTTGCTCCTGCATTAACATGTGGGAGTGGAGGTTTTTTTCTAAATATCGATTAGTGGGAGAGGGGTATTATGTTCTACTACAAAGGTGCGTTTCGAGAAACCGATAATTTCATTTATTTCAAAAGCGATGTTCCATTAGTCGAGAATGATGTCGTCCTATTTGGTGAGAAAACATATTTTATTCAAAGTGTCGAGAAAGAATTTCTTCTTCTTCAGAAGGTCGGGTCGATTGTTACCGTGAGTGTATGAAATCTTCGCAAGATCATCCTCTTTTTCAAGTGTACGTGCACTTCTGGGCCCCTGCCTACATACAATAGATCGACCCTGTTCCCCCACGTGCTCAGGCCAGATCGTTGTAAAACTGCAGGAGGTGTCATCTGTGCCCGGATTGTTTACCGCAATTGCTCTATTCATTAAAGAGTTAACGTTACTCGTCTCGTATGTCAAAAATAATGCGTTCCCCCAGCCACTGGCTGAGGATGATGAAGCCAAGCATTTACGCCTTATGGCTGAAGGCAATGCACACTCCCGCAATTTGCTCATTGAACACAATCTGCGCCTCGTCGCGCATATCGTCAAGAAGTTCGACAACACTGGCGAAGATCAGGAAGATCTGATTTCCATCGGAACCATCGGTTTGATCAAGGCGATCGAAAGTTTTCAACAAGGCAAAGGAACCAAACTCGCTACGTTTGCAGCAAGATGTATTGAAAACGAGATACTTATGCACTTGCGTTCCCTGAAGAAAACACGTAAAGACGTATCCCTGCATGACCCCATTGGTACGGACAAAGAAGGTAACGAAATTACTCTGATTGATATCCTCGGAACAGAAGCCGACGACGTTGTAGATAAAGTGCAGCTCAAGATTGAAAAAAGCAAAATTTATCGCAATCTCGACATCCTGGATGATCGGGAAAAAGAAGTCGTGATTGGTCGATTCGGCTTAGAAGCAGGCGGGGAAGAGCGCACCCAACGCGAGATTGCCAAGGAACTGGGCATTTCACGCTCTTATGTATCGCGGATTGAGAAACGGGCGTTAATGAAGCTGTATCACGAGTTTTACAAGCAAAAATAGTTGTTGGTTAGATAGCACTTTTCGTTAAAAAGATGGTGCTTTCTGAACCTTCCGTATTTGTAGCGAGATGCATTAAGATCGAAAATTTGATACACCGCGCTATCTGAAATTGGTACGGACAAAGAGGGCGATGAAATTACATTGATCGATATCCTCAGAACTGATTGGATAAGCAAAAATAATAACTGAACAGACCAGAGGGCGCCTTTAGAGGGAGCCCTTTTTACTGTGAAGATGTTTAAAATCGGGTCTAAATAGTATTAATTATTTGGGATTATGACCTAAATAAAGGAAATTTCATTCCTGTTGAAGAATATCTTGTACACTGACCAATTTAATATATAAGGATTAAATCATAATGAAGCAGCTTTTTCAGAAGATTCCACTTTGGTATTGGTTCATCTGGATCGTAGGATGTATGATGTATGATGATCGTGTTCAACTCATTTTATTTGTATTCGAGTGTTATTAGTTTGATTGCGCTAGTGATGATTAGTGTTGCTAATGCGATTCGAATTTGGAAAAACGAACGTTCATTGGCGATTGCCTTTTTAGTCGTTTCCGTTCTATGTTTGGTATATATTTTAATATATTTCATTAGGTATGTATGATCAGCATGATATGAGATAACGAGGGATCGTACATATGTACAAAACCAGAGGGCACCTTGCACAAAGAGGCCCTCTTTGCTGTGCAAAAAAAAATATATAAAAGAGGGATAGGTATTCTGGGCAAATTATTATATGATGATTAATATTATTTTTCATCGTAGAGAGCATTTGCAGAAAGAGAGTGGTGGTTTACCATGCAGGAAGAAACGTTAACAAGGGGATTAAAAAACAGGCATGTGCAGCTGATGGCAATTGGAGGGGCGATTGGTACAGGTTTGTTTCTCGGAGCAGGCAAAACGATCCAACTAACAGGGCCATCCATTTTGCTGGCCTACATTATAACGGGTGTTGTATTGTTCCTGATCATGCGTGCATTGGGGGAGCTGCTGCTTAGCAACTTGAAGTATCATTCCTTTGTCGATTTTGTGCGTGATTACCTGGGAAATATGGCGGCATTTATTACAGGCTGGACCTACTGGTTTTGCTGGATATCCATTGCGATGGCTGACATTACGGCCGTTGGATTGTATACGCAGTTTTGGTTTCCGAATGTACCTCAGTGGATGCCAGGGTTAATTGCGCTGGTCATTTTGCTAATTATGAACTTGGCAACGGTCAAGTTGTTTGGTGAGATGGAATTCTGGTTTGCCCTGATTAAAGTCGTGGCTATTCTGGCACTCATTGTTGTTGGTTTATATATGATTTTCAAAGGTTTTACAACGAATCAGGGTCCAGCGAGCTTCACCAATCTGTGGAGTCATGGAGGATGGTTCCCGAATGGATTGCATGGATTCATCATATCGTTCCAGATGGTGGTATTCGCCTTTGTAGGCATGGAACTGGTGGGACTGACAGCGGGGGAGACGGAGAACCCGGAGAAAGTTATTCCGAGGGCGATTAACCAGATTCCGATTCGGGTCTTACTCTTCTATGTTGGCGCATTGCTGATTATTATGAGCATCTATCCGTGGAACGCTATAGTGCCTACTGAAAGTCCATTTGTACAGGTGTTTGCAGCTGTAGGTATTGCAGCCGCCGCCGGGATTGTGAATTTTGTGGTACTGACGTCCGCAGCGTCGGCTTGTAACAGTGCCATTTTCAGTACAAGCCGTATGGTATTCTCCATGGCAAAAGATCACAACGCTCCTGAGTCATTTGCACGACTGAATAAAAGAAAAGTACCTTCCAACGCGTTATTTTTCTCCACGATTGTTATTTTGATCGCGATTGTGTTGAACTATATCATGCCAGAGGGCGTGTTTACGCTGATCACGAGCGTGTCGACTGTATGCTTCATCTTTGTCTGGGGCATCATGGTGATCTGTCATCTCCGATATCGTCGTACTCAGCCGGAACTTGCGAGTCGCAGCCGCTTCAAACTGCCACTATATCCGTTCTCGAACTACTTAATTCTGACGTTTTTGGTATTTGTGCTGGTAGTATTGGCATTGGCCGAGGATACGCGTGTTGCACTGTTTGTTACGCCGGTGTGGTTTATCCTGGTTGCGGGGATCTATCTTCTCAAAAAGAGAAACCTGAGCGCTAACTGAAGTGCACCCCTTAGAATAGACATTGGAAAAACCCCTGGGTTCAGCCGATGAAATTCTAGGGGGTGTATTTTTTATGGCGATTAAGGGACAAAAGTTTAAAACGTATTCGGAGAAGATAAAAAATGAGGCTATTCGTCTACATACGGTTGAGGGGTGGACTTATCGAAAGATTAATGAACATCTGGGGATTCATGATCCAGGACGTATGAAGCGCTGGATACGAAAATATCGGGAACAAGGTGAATTTGGACTGATGGATCAGCGAGGTCGACGTAAAGAATACTTGGATCAAGACCGCTATGTACAAAAACTGAAACGGGAGAATGAGTTGCTAAAAAAGTGCTTGGTAATCTGGAGGAAGGAAGCAAACAAGAAAGATTTCAGATCATAGAAAAAGTAGCGGGATACGGTGATATCCAGAAACTTTGTGATGTGTTTGGCGTGTCACGGAGTGGATTTTATGCCTATGTAAAACGCAAACGATTCGATCGCGACGCAAAAGCGAAGAAACAGGTGCTTCAAACGTATCAACGATATGAAGGCAAATATGGTTATAGGCAACTCCAGTTGTTCCTTTGGCAAGATCAGGGGATTTGGATGAACCACAAAAAGGTGCTCCGCCTGATGCAAATGCTCGGTATTCAATCTCGAATCCGTCGTAAACGACGCTCCAGCAGCTCGTATACACCTGCGCAGCGTGTAGCAGAGAACCTCTTGAAGCGAGATTTCAGTGCAGAAAAACCGAATCATAAATGGGTAACGGATATTACCCAATATCGTGTGGGAGAGCGCTGGATATATCTTTCAGCCATAAAGGATCTGTTTAATAACGAAATTGTGGCTTACGAAATAGGCGAACGCAACGACAATGAACTGGTGCTTCGCACATTCAGCAAGGCGTTTGCGAAGCAAAAAGACGTGACTGGACTGGTCGTTCACAGCGACCAGGGATTCCAGTACACGTCTCATGCGTACCACGACATGCTGCCAAAGGTTGGCGCCCGAATCAGCATGTCTCGCCGAGGAAATTGTTATGACAATGCCTCGATGGAGAGTTTCTTCTCGCATCTCAAAACGGAAGGACTCTATCCTTATCATATCCGAACGCTTAGCGAAGCACAAAGCAAAATCGAAAAATATATCCGTTTTTACAACCGAAAACGGCCACAACGGAAACTGAAAAAACTGACGCCGGTAGAGTACCGACGCCAGTTTGCAGCCTAGGGTCTTTTTATAATGTCTACTAAATGGGGTCTTGACCAAACAGACAGTAGGTCTTACTTTTGTTGCAGAATAAAGCCGCCCAGTGATATTGGGCGGTTATTTGTATTTACATTCTTGCTATCTGTCTAACCATTCTAAGATGATATCGACAGCTTCCATATACCGTTGGCCTACCAGTAACCCCGTATGGGTCGTATCCCACAGTCCGGCATATTCGGCATCCAGCTGCTTGGCGGTTAATTTGCCTCTCTGATCTTCGTCTTCACAGGAAACAGCCTTGATTACCAAGCTGGGGCAACAGATCTGATCACCATTAATGGATACTCCATCGGCTCCACACAGAACTGAAAAGGTAGCAAATGCCTTCGCAGACTCCGTTTGCAGATATTTACGCTGAAAAGCAATGTCTTCTGCCGTCTCATCTATACTGGTCAGTTCATCACGGACAGGTGCAGGCATGATGATCCCAGGTGTGATACGATTGCTTTCCGGGTAGGGGATTAGCTCATGGACTTCCCTGCTCAGACTGGCGTCAATCACAACCAGGCCTGCCAGAGTAGCGGTTTCTGCAATCTTTTGACTGAGAATCCCACCCATGCTAAAGCCAATGAGAACGGGAGGTTCGTTGAACTCGGCTAACACTTCACGAATATCCTCCAAATAATCGTCAAACGTAATCTTTGTCATGTCCATGACCCGACTCTTGTAGTGACTTCTCAGGTTCATGACATAACAGGTCCAACCGTGCTGGACAAAGTGGGGGATATATTTGCTCCACATCCAGCTGCCTGTGTATGCACCGTGAACGAACAGCAGTGGGGGCTTCTTGGTCGTTGTTTCTTCGTCATGAGGCGGGGTTCCTTGGAATATTTCCAAGTGTAAATCATGTTCTCCGATCTTCTTTACCTCATGTTCCGGTAAACATTGAGTGTAGTCCGTCATACCAAAAACCTCCTCTAAACTATTAGTTTGATATCAAACTATTTCTCCAAAAAAAATTAGAAGTTGCCATGAATTTTCATTAAAATTCGCAGCAGTTCTTTTTTCTCCGCTTCCGTAACGTCCGCATAGAACACGTCCAGCATGCGCTGCGATATCTCTTCAAAGACCGGCTTTAATTGTTCGCCTTTTGCAGTCAAAGCCACATGAACAACTCGTGAATCTGTTGCATCACGCTCCTTGAGGACGTATCCTGTCCGCACCAATTTGTCCACAAGTGCGGTCACCGTCGATTTATCCTTGCCAATTTTTTTGGCGATTTCAGCCATGGTCATCCTGTGATTATTGTACAGGGCATAGATAATATCCCCATGAGACGTAGCGAGATCCTGGATTCCCTGCTCAGCCATCTCGGCCAGGATAAAGCGGTTGACCTTCTCTTTAATTTTGGATATGAGTGAAATAGCGTCTCTTGTTTTCATACGTGTAATATAGTTTGTTATCAAACTAATGTCAAGCCCTTGTTCCATGACTTATTGCACACGAGGATAAAAGCAAAGGAGCAGTGAGAATGTCTTCTCCTGCTCCTTTGCTTTTATTTCATTTTAATACTTCACTGCAATACTACATTACAAGCCAACATCCGGCGATTACTTGATTGGATTAGCTTTCATTTCCTGTCCCATTTTCTCAATACCATCCAGAATTTGATATCCATAACCCCAGAACTGGCTGAAATCTGTGACATAGATTTGTTTGTTTTTGATCGCGTTCATGCTTTGCAGGGCAGGGTTGGCATACAGGTTCTCAATTAGCTTATCGATATCCGGTGAACCGGCATAAGCGGACAAGAGCAGGTAGTCTGGGTTCGCTGTAATCAGCTGTTCCACACTAACTTCACCTTGCACTCCATCAAACGTATTTATCAGCTTCAACAGGCCGAGTGCATCAAGTTGAAACGTATCGTTTTGCATGCTGCTTACGGTAATCGTGTCTTCCGTAGCCGGTACGATATAGGCAAAACTGTGCTCAGGCTGATCGGCTACACTTGCCTTAATGGCTGCAACACGAGTCTTCAGACTTTCCGTGAATGTTGCGGCATTTTCCTGAACATCGAAGATCTGCCCAAGTTGTGCAATATCGCTATACAGGCTATCGAGTGTGCCTTTGTGATTCGTCGTTTGCAGGAATGTACGGATGTTCATATCATTCAATCCGTCCACGGTACCCACGCCCCAGTCCGCATCTGCGAACAAGTCGCCTCGTCCGAGTACCAGATCCGGGCTTGCGCCTACAACCAGCTCTTTACCGACATAATCCTTGGACAATACCGGAATTTTGGCGAAATCATCCGCGACATCGGGTGTAACGGAACCGTATAGAGCAGCAACGCCGACCATTTTATCAGTCAGACCCAACTTGATGAGCATCTCAGCCGCAGATTGGGTATTCGCGACAACACGTTCAGGCGCTTTATCGAATACTTGCGCTTTCGGTTTCCACTCGCCGCCCTCACCGGAGATCGTGAAATTCTCAATGGTGAGCGGGTACGTCGTTTTATTTGTATTCTCAGCAGGAGCTGAAGTTTCTGTCGCGTTAGTTGTTGAAGTTGTTTCTTCGGCAGGGGAAGAAGTTGAAGCATTCGAGCAGGCTACAAGTAGCAGTAACAGGAGGCTTAGCGCAGCGAAGCCAATGGTTCTAGATGTGAATTTCATTAAACGATGAACCCCTTTTCTATGTGTTTTAAATTGACAAAGATAATCATTCTCAATTATAATCCGAGAAAACACATTGTAAATAGCTAAATTTAATTTGTTCTACATTTTACGCGAATTGATGGGGGAAGAGATGGCACAGACGGTTCAGGTTCAGACACAGCGTATGGGGAAAAGAGAGTCTTTGATTCATAGTAAATCGGGGTTTGCCTTACTGATTGCAGTTTTAATCATTATTACGCTTATCTCTGTAGGGATTGCGGTTTCCATTGGACAGGTTCGTATTCCGCTGGCGGAGTCATATCGTATTCTTTTATACAAACTAACGGGATTTCAGTGGGGGGCAACACCAATTGAAGCGGGCTCTTTTACAGATATCATTTGGCAGATTCGTTTCCCGCGTGTGCTGATGGCGATGTTTATTGGTGCAGGCTTGGCATTGTGTGGTGCTGTTATGCAGGCTGCTGTGCAGAATCCACTAGCTGATCCTTACATACTGGGTATATCCTCAGGAGCCTCACTTGGAGCGACTTTTGCGATTCTCATTGGATTCGGTGCCATTGGGTGGCTTGGACAGACCGGGGTGGCTTTCTGGGCGTTTGCCGGTGCGATGGGGGCGTCCTTACTGGTCCTGACTTTGGCAGGGATTCGGGGTAAAATGACGTCGGTCAAGCTGGTGCTTGCTGGGATGGTCATTAATGCGCTATGTAGCGCTTTCTCCAATTTTATTATTTATTTTGCCAACAATGCCGAAGGCATCAAAACGGTGACGTTCTGGACCATGGGCAGCCTGGCGGCTTCTGGATGGAACAAGCTTCCGCTGGTCGGTATCGTTGTGCTGGTAGCGATTCTGTTTTTCCTGTTGCAGTCCAGAGTTCTCAATACGATGTTATTGGGGGATGAAGCAGCCGTTACGTTGGGTATTAATCTGAGTGTGTACCGCAGGGTATACATGTTGTTAACTGCTTTGGTGACAGGCGTCATGGTGGCGAGCTGTGGCATGATTGGTTTTGTCGGACTCATCATTCCACATATCGTCAGAGGTCTGGTGGGTTCTGACCATCGTAAAGTGATGCCTGTATCCGTACTGTTTGGAGCCATTTTCCTCATCTGGACGGACGTGATCGCACGATCTCTCATATCCAGTGTGGAGTTGCCGATCGGTATTATTACGGCGATGATTGGTGCGCCAATGTTTATGTATATGCTGGTCAAAAAAGGCTACGGTTTTGGAGGAAATTAAACATGAAACTGAATGTAGAAAATGTATCCATCTCTGTGCTGAACACGGACATCATCAAGGACATTTCATTACAGGTGAACGGTAAACAGTTCGTTGGACTGATCGGACCAAATGGTTGTGGCAAGTCAACGCTGCTCAAGAGCATCTATAAAGTGATTAAACCGCAGCAAGGCAAGGTTTTTCTGGATCATACAGATATCCTCAAATCGAGCCCGAAGATTGTTTCCAGACATATGGGCGTTGTTGGCCAGTTTAATGAGTTGAGTTTTGATTTTACGGTGCGCGAGATGGTCATGATGGGTCGTACCCCACACAAAAAAATGCTGGAAACGGATAATGAAAGGGATCACGAAATCGTGGAGCAGGCTCTGGAAAAAGTACATCTGACTGGACATGCTGATCGTAATTACGCCTCTCTGTCCGGTGGAGAGAAACAGCGTGTGGTCTTGGCACGTGTCCTGGCACAGCAACCTGAATTTCTGATTCTGGACGAGCCGACGAACCATCTGGACATTAAATACCAGCTACAAATTCTGAATATTGTCCGTGGACTCGGCATTGGCATATTGGCAGCGCTCCATGATCTCGAACTAGCAGCAGAATATTGCGATTATCTCTATGTGGTGAAAAAGGGGCAGATTGTGGTCCATGGCAAACCGGCTGATATTCTGACTCGCGAGATGATTGGTGAGGTATTCGATGTAGACTGTGAAATCTATGAGAACCCGGTTACGGGTGGCTTGGGTATTGCTTACCTAAGCACACGTTGATTACGACTATATCTTGGGTTGGATGACGTGGAGTAATCTTGTAAATAATCAATTGAAGTGAAAATAGACCGTACCTGTTGGAGCGATGTTGTTGCGTGCTCGCAGGGCCGGTCTATTGTTTTTTTGGAGAGGTTAGATAGCATCTATTGAAGCTTCGGGTCGACGGGCTGAGCATGAGCACCTTTGCTGACTTCTTGGAAAATATCTGTGGAGTTATCGCTAGGCGTTGAAGATTTGCTGCTGTTGTGTTGTTGCGGCTGATCTCCCGTTGCTGGACTGTTACCTGTAATCGTATAGTTTCGTAGTATCTCTTCCAGATCTCCAATCTTCACGGGACGAGCATGTCGTTTTAGCACGTAACCGAGTTGCCCATTGGGCTCCACCGTTGCCGTCTCCAGATCGTCTACACTTGTAATTCCGTTCTGCCGCATATGCATCTCAAGCTGATCCATCGTATAACGCATACGTTTCAGATTCGGGATAATGACCTTTCCATCCTCTACCACGATTTTGGAACTACCACTCATTAGCCGTTCAAAAACATTAAATTTCAATTGCAGCTGTTCCACCACAAGCAATGTTGCGATGAATACCGATGCCGACCCAATCGCTTTGCCAAGCTCATGATTCGCAATAGGTTGCACAATTGTTGTTCCGATGGAGATCATGATGACCGTTGTGGCGACACTCATCTGCGAGATCGACTTGCGTCCTGCAATTCGCAACAGAATCATGCCGATGAGTACAAGTAAAACGGATTTCCATATCCAGTCCATTGATTTTGTTCCTTTCTATATCCACTATGCTCTGTGATTAGGCTGTTCTGGAGTTGGGGGAATTATGCAATTGAAAGGAAGAAAGGGGAGTAAGTGAAATAGTCCCATAATAAAGGGACTATTATCCTACATCCTAAAATAAGGAAATTACCGATGTTATTTAAGTAGTCCTTTCTTATAACAAAAGAGGAGTGATATTACGTACGATGTATACGAACATAATACAAGAAATGCTTTCTAAAGGAGATATGGAAGGTGCTATCCAACAAGTAGCATGTATTGGTGAGAAAAGGGATACATCTCAATTAACCTTTCTGATTGAAATTTTAAAATCTACAGAAAACAATGTATTACGAAATGAAATTGCCATCGCTTTATCTGATATTGGAGATAATCGAGCAGTCGAGCCATTATTGGAAGTCATAACAGACCCCAAGACCTTGGGCAGCAGAGGCACATTGTTATACGCTCTTGAACACCTGGATTACATACTACATATAGAGAACATCATCCCATTTATCGGGGATTCCAGTCTGGAAGTGAGTGCACAGTCATTCATGTTATTGGAGCAAGCGATGGATAGGCTATCGGATTCACAAATACTTAGGTATCAACACATCACTGAGCTACAAATGCAAAACAATCAAAGCAAGCTTTTGGAAGTAGCTTTAGAGATGTTGAGGACATGGGGTGATCCTCCAAACATAGGAGAGTTTTCATAACCTTCTTTCTTTAAAAGAACAAACCACTGCTTTCATTCCGACCTCCCAATCGTTTACAATAAGGTATTGAATGTAGCAAATGAAGGAGCGGGTCACAGTGGCGAAACAGAAATACTATGTTGTCTGGGAAGGTAAGAAGCCAGGCGTATATAATACATGGGCGGATTGCAAAGCGCAAACGGATCATTTTACCGGAGCAAAATATAAATCGTATGAATCCAAAGCGGCTGCAGAAGAAGCGTATCGCGCCGGATGGAAAGGGAACTGGGGTTCAAGTGCAGGCGGAGCGTCGAAGACGAAGTCAGCCAGTAGCGGAAGAAGTGCAGGTATGGAAACGTCGGAAGAAGTGGATTACGACAGCATCTCTGTTGATGTGGGGACACGCGGGAACCCCGGACCAGTAGAGTACAAAGGGGTAGACACGCGCACAGGTGAGATTATTTTCTCCGTTGGACCGATTTCCAAAGGCACAAACAATCTGGGCGAATTTTTGGCCATTGTACATGCTCTAGCACATCTGAAGAAAGAAGGCAGCACCAAAACGGTGTATACCGACTCGGTCAATGCCATGAAATGGCTGAAGCAGAAAAAAGTAGCCACGACGTTAGCGCGGGACAACTCCACGGAAGAGATCTGGCTGATGATTGACCGTGCGGAGCAGTGGCTCCAGACCAATACGTACAGCAATAAAGTGCTAAAATGGCAGACCAAGCAGTGGGGCGAAATCAAGGCGGATTACGGCCGAAAATAAGTATATTTTTTTTAGATGAGCCCTTTATTTCTGGTCTATTAGAATCGTTATTTACAATTTCCAGTTTCCGCTCTATAATCATCTGAATATGATTAGTTAAACATATGGAGGAGCCTGTCATCTGCAGGCCCTCTTTATCTTTTTGGTCCATTGATTAGCAAGTCCATTCACTAGAATGGGTTATTTGAGTATATTTTGCAGGAGGCAGACATGAGTTCCATTTACAGAAGTGAAGAAGGCAAGAGTAGCATTCTTGAAGAGTATGAGATTTATTTGAATGAGTTGGGTGAGGGATTTACACGGGAGTATGTGGAGACACGTTTTGGGAAGACGCATGTTTTATTAACAGGTCCTCAAGATGGCAAGCCATTATTTATTCTTCAGGGCGGTAATTGTGTGAATCCGATGACGTTGTCATGGTTCTCTTCCTTATTTAAAGAATACCGGATTATTGCTCCTGATACGATTGGTCATCCCGGCTATAGTGAGGAAGCCAGCATCTCGACACGGTTTGATAGTTTGGCATTATGGGTGTCGGATCTGCTGGATCACTATGATATCGAAAAGAGTGCATTTATCGGTCCATCGTTTGGAGGAGGCATTATCCTCAGATTGGCCACCTATATTCCGGAACGCATTTCGTGCTCCGTATTGGTTGCTCCTGCGGGTCTCGCTGTCAATTCCAAAATCAAAACAGCTCAGGATATCACGCTACCGCTCGTCAAGTACCGCATGACGTCTTCACCATCTTCTTTGCAAAAAATTACGGACACCATGTCGTGCAACTGCATGAAAGAAATGGACAAAAACATTATCGGCAAACTTTTTAAATACGTCAGTATAGATCAGGATCTGCCCAAGCTCACGGAGCGGGAAGAACTGGTGAACTATACGTCACCAACCTTGTTGTTGGTGGGGGAGAAGGATGTATTTTTCCCAGCGGATAAGTGTATTGAACGGGCTCAAAAAATTATTCCGAATGTTCAAGCCATCAAGTATGATACAGGACATTTTCCTTCACAGGACGTACTGGTTCAAATGAACGAGGAAATAGGGCAGTTTTTACAAAAGAATTATTAAAAAAGCTGTAATAGTTGAATGGAGAAATGTATTTTTCCAGTTTAATAAAGTAATTCATCCCATATGTCGATACTCTATATAAGAGAACCCGTTTCTTCTATATAATAGTATGAATAGGGATTAGAAGTAGATCGTAGAAAGCTTGATATCATTAATATTTAAAAATTTCGCGTTGGGTGTTTCAAATTGCATCATTTGGTTTATATAGATGGTTGGCGATGAATTGCTGACTGGTTGAACCAAGTGATGCATTTACGCGGAAAGTCTTCCGATCGACAAGGTTGAAAAGAGGTCTGTTATGAGAAAAGACAATTGCAAAATGGCATTGCAACGCAATGTGATTATAAATGATACATATCAGGTAAGACAGGTATTGGCCAGCAGCGAGTTGGCTATTGTATATGCAGGGCGAGATCGTAATACAGGTGCCAAGGTAGCCATTAAAGAATTCTTCCCACTGCGACTGGCTGAGCGTCAGGCAGACAAGCGGGGAGTCTTCTGTTCATCGCGTGGATTTAGTGGGCAATATCAGGAGTTGCTAGCAGCATTTCTGCTCGAAGGTGAACTGTTATCGACACTGGATCATCCTCATATTGTTTCGTATTTGGATCATTTTGAAGCGAATGATACGGGGTATCTGGTTATGGAATACTGCACAGGGATTACGTTGACTGAGTATCTGAATGAACACAATCATGCGCTCGATGCTGCATTCATAACGGAGACGCTGCTTCCACTGGTGGATACATTGGATTATATACATAAGCAAGGCATTCTTCACCGGGATGTGAAACCTTCCAACATTATGGTGATGGAGGATGGTACGCCCAAACTTCTGGACTTCGGCTCAGCGACCCGTTGGCCTATGCAATCTGGAGAGAAACAGGCGATATTTACATCGGCTGGCTATTCTCCGCTGGAGTTTTATTCGGAAAAATCCAGTCAGGGACCTATGTCGGACATCTATAGCCTTGCAGCTCTGCTCCATTATTGGACATGCGGTCAGCCACCAATGGACGTGAAGCAACGGTTGTTCCAGGATGAACTGCCATCTGTTCGTTCACATAATGAATATGTGAATCCTTGGCTTGCACGTGTTATTCATTGGGGGCTGTCGGTGCGTTCCGAGAAACGCTGTGCTTCTCTGGTCTGGGTCAGAAGTTCGCTCCGAGTTCAAGCCTGGGTGTGGAAAGTGCGTAAACCTGGAACGGTGGAATGGTCTTTGGCTGAAAACGAACATACGCAGGTCTATGAAGTGGAGCCGAAAAAGCAGCATGAGACGGCGTAATTCATAAAATCTTTTATCTCATTTATAAAATGGTATGCAAGATAAGTGTATTTGTACAACAAATTAAAACCAATTCGACTTGTAAAAGAGGAGATTTGGTTTTTTTATTATGATTATTTCATATCACAAGATTAGTAGAAGGAAGTGACCCGATGGAATTTGAATATCATGTAACCATGAGTGATCTGAAGCAGAATGAGAAGGAAACCTTTATCAACATCTGCAATGAACAGGACGTGAAGCCCGTGTTGATCGTCTTGGACCAAGGTGAATATATTAATCAACCGATGATCACTGGCATTGTACATAGCACGGATTATGAAGAAATGAAGAACGTTATTGAAAAGGTTACCGCGAAGTTTCGGGATAGCGGATTCACGGTTGTTCGGACGAAGGTGGAAATTCAGGCAAAGGAAGAAGCGTATTTTGATCAGCCGATGCTGGCGCAGTCCAAGCCTTATTTTGAATGGCACGGTAAAGTTTATGTTGATGATGTGGGCACGTTGAAGCAGTTATGCGCCGACTCAGGCGGACATATCTCACGGAACTCGCTGAATGCAGATGGGAAAGTGAGATTCGTAACCGTCCGGGAATATGAAAGTGCAGAACAGTTTTATCGTAGAGTGGGAGAAATTCATGACATTTTGCAAATGAACAAGATCGAATTGTTAAAACAGCAATATGAACTGTGCATCTATGACAGCCGGGAAGAACTGGATCGTGGATGGATCTAATCAGAAGTTGAGTACGATGAATGGAGGAGGAGAACGATGTCCGGAAAAAGTGTACAATTACATAGCTTGAATGAGGATGAGAGATTCATTGTTGTGTTGGAAGCTCTATTGAAGCGTGCCTCTCTGGTGAATAGTCCATTTGTATTAAAAGGAAGCTTACTGACAAGACAGTATTTGGAGAATCCCAATGTTCGTTATGTGGACGACATCGACTTTCTGTATACAGGTCGAATTGAGACTGAGGATCAGGCCAATGAAATCTTTACAGACTGGATGATCCGGGTAACAGAGATGGATTTGAATGACGGTATCGTCTTCCGAAGCTTTAGTAAGAATGCTTTCTGGCGCAGAATAGACTACGCGATGGCGGATGATTTCCCTACGGTGAACACGGAACTTGCCTTTTATATTGATAGTGAACCAAGGAGCGAAAATGTGTATGAAGATGACGATGAGCTACATCTGGATATATCCTTTAACCTCGACTTGGACGAGAAGTCTGTTGCTCTATCGTACCAACCCCTGGTTGGAGAAGCTTTTGTCGTTCCTCACACCGTACCACTCTCCATTCAAATTGCATGGAAACTGCATCAAACAATAGTGAGGCCACGCTTCAAAGATCTGTACGATTTGCAGCATCTGTTGTCTAACCCGTCCTACGATCAGCAGGCGCTCAAAGAGACATTACAGACCCTGGTCAACGAGTGCAGTATGGACCCGGCTATTACGAGAGCGGATATGAAAAAGGTGCTAGTTGACGATTTGCATGATGTGTATTCGAGGTTTAATTACGATTATGACCTGCAGTATTATGCCGGAAGCCGCAGTCCTGAGATCTATTTTATGGAGTTTGTTTCGGAGCTGCGCCAAACGATGAACCACGCCGGGATTAACAATGACGCATATGAACAGTTACCAAACTGCTCTACGCATAAATAGAGATTTTAAGCGGAGCTAATAGCTTTCTGTCAGAAAGTTGCTTCGAAAGCATTCACTTCGCCTTTTATGCACAAATGGATTTGAAAGGAACACCCTATGTCCGATACAATGTTCTCATAGAGTCTGAGAGATGGATTAAATACGGCTCAGAAATGGAGAAAACCAATATGACTGAATTTATCAACGCTGACGATATTAATGACGTAATTCTGGCTGCGGCGGCAAACGAGCTGGAGCAGATGGTGGACAAAATGTGTGAGCTGATTGGCACGCCTTTGGAACAGACGACAGAACTAGAGCGTCAGGTGATGGCTGCGTTTGGTTTTGGTGCGGTATATGGCATCACGCATCGGGATCAGCTGGCGGAGCCACAGGCTCATGCCTTGAGTATTCGGATGCTAATTAAGCCGTTCAACTACAGCGAGCAACAAGCCGTCGATTTTGCCGATGACCTGATTCGAGTGGCTTCTGACCGGGAAGTTCATCCGGTGATGAACACCATTATTCATCGCGGGATCGATGGGCACCATCAATTCAATCAGGAAGACGATGAAGGGCTAGCTCGTAACATTCAGGAGATTTTAACAGCGGTTCAATCGCAGCAATAGACGAGTTTTATTGAGTTTTATTAGATTTGGGGAGTGATCACATTGGATCTGATGAAATTAAGCAAGGAACTCTCATACGCTCTGCGACATGCCCCGTGGGAGTATGAGCTGGAGCTGGACGAAGAGGGTTGGGTGGGAATTTCGCAATTGCTGGTGGCTTTGCATGAAAGTCCGCAGTGGAAGGAAGTCACGGAAGCTGATCTGGAGCAGATGATTCAAGCCTCGGAGAAAAAGAGACATGAGATCTCTTCAGGCCGCATCCGGGCATTGTATGGACATTCGACTCCGCACAAGATATCCAAGTCACCTGCCGAGCCACCGGAAATCCTGTACCATGGGACCCCGGCACGCGCAGTGAATTCCATTATGGAACATGGCTTACAGCCACGGCAGAGGCAATATGTACATCTGTCCGCAGATATCGATACGGCCAATCAGGTGGGACGAAGACGGGATGATCAGCCTGTCATTCTGAAAATCAATGCTGCTCAAGCGGCCCTAGATGGAATCCTCTTTTATCATGGAAATGAAAATATCTGGCTGGCCGATCATATTCCTGCACGTTATATTCTTGAAGCATGACTTATGAGCAATGAGCGATGAACTGTCGTGGAAATTAACAAACACCTATCGAATTGCAGTCGTAAATGAATGGGTTGAGTTTATAGTAGTTATCCATTCAACAACTTTTATATCGTTATATTGATCTTCAGCTATACCAAAAAAGGGACACATCCAACATTCGTTGGTGTGTCCCTTTTTATATTCAAAACTTACTTGCCTACAATCGCTTTGATACCTTCGCTAAGTGGCTGAGCCGGACGGCCAAGCAATGTTTCCAATGTATTACTTTCTATAGCCAGTGCACCTTCACGAATGGCACTTTGCATATCAACGAGCATGGATACGACAAAGTCCGGTAGACCTGCACCTTTCATGATGTCAGCATAAGCGGCATCGTCCACGTTCTGCACGTTGATTTCCTGTCCAAGCACTTCACCAACAATGGCAGCCAGCTCAGCTTGCGTGCGCAGTTTGCCAGACAATTCATACACAGTATTTTCATGTCCTTCACCTGCAAGTACAGCTGCGGCAGCATGAGCATAATCACTACGTGTGGCCCAGCCTACTTGGCTGTCGTTGGTGGCATGAACCCAAGGTGCGCCTTGCGTTGCTGCTTGTAGGCTGCCTGCTTCATTTTCCAGGTACCAGTTATTGCGTAAGAGGGAATAAGGAATGCCAGACTCACGAATAGCCTGTTCTGTAGCGCGATGTACTTCAGCCAGGGACAGGGTGTTTTTCTCTGTATTCACAACGCTTGTATAAGCGATGAAGCCCACGCCTGCTTTTTTGGCAGCATCCACGGCTGTCTGATGTTGGCGAATACGCGTTTCATTGTCACCATCGGTGGAGATGAGCAACAGACGGTCTACACCAGCAAAAGCGTTCTCCAACGTCTCCGGTTGATCGAAATCACCGTGACGAACGTCAACACCTTGAGAACGGAGCGCTTCCGCTTTCTCCGGATTACGTACACTGACTGCCAAATCCTTGGCAGAATCCGTTTTTAACAATGCCTCTACGACCAGTGAACCCAAGTGACCTGTTGCGCCAGTAACCAAAACTTTCATCTTCTTTTCCTCCTAGGATATGTGTTTTGTTATGGTTGTAATCAAAAATGTTATAACAGGTGTGATTACAACGAAAGGGTTAAAAAAAGCTCGCAATGAGCTTTTTTTATTCAGAGACATGAATCTGATCCATCATCTGCTGTATGGTTACACGGTTCAAGCGCTGTTCCATGGCTGTCTGAGCCTCAATGAGTTCGGCACGTAAGGTGTGTTCGATCATATTTCCCACCGGACATTTCGGGTTGGGATGTTTGTGAAAGTTAAACAACTCCCCATCCTCCACGACCTCAAGCGCTCGATATACATCGAGAAGGGTTATGTCTGCCGGATCTTTCAACAAGGAAGCACCGCCCACACCGGGTCTGACGTCGATCAGGCCAGCTTGTTTCAGCTTGGACATAATCCGCCGGATAATCACGGGATTCGTACTCACACTCTGAGCAATCACATCTCCGGTGCATTCATTCGGCATAACAGCGATCAGGGACAGGGTATGAACCGCAATGGAAAAGCGACTGCTGATTTGTCTCATGGATAATCACCACCGTTGTAACCATAATAGTTACAAAGTGAGTTGTTGTCAACTAGATCTTTTACCCCTTAACGGCTCCTGAAGTTAGTCCCCCTACAATATACTTTTGCCCAATGAGGAACACAATTAACACAGGCAAGGACGTTAGCACGATATCCGCGCTGACCAGATTCCACTGGGCACTGAATTGTCCGAAGAAGTTATATACAGCCAGCGTCATCGGCCACATTTCCACCGTGTTGAGCATATAGAGTGGAGCAGTGAATTCATTCCAGACACTCAGGAAATTCAGTACAAATACCGTCACTAGCACCGAGGTTAACAAAGGCACAATGATTCGCAGGAATAGCTTGATCCCATTACATCCGTCCATGATGGCGGCTTCATCCAGCTCTTTGGGGATGTTAGACACAAACGCATACGTAATGAACAGCGAGATCGGAATGCCCATGGCCGTGTAGAGCAGAATCATGCCGACATGTGAATTGATCATACCCATGGACTTCATCACTTCCATCAGCGGAATGTAGTTGAGCGGCAGTGTGATACCGAGAATCAGGAAGAAGTACAGAAACTTGCTGAGCCTCGAATGGTTACGTGATAACGTGAAGGCTGAGAAAGCCACGACAAACACCAATAGCAGGGAAGAGGCCCCGGAATGCAGCAGACTGTTGAAAAAAGAACCTCCCAAGTGTCCTTGTTCATAGACGATTTTGTAATTTTCGAAGATAAACTTCTCGGGCAGCGTCAGTTTCAGCACTTTGGCCTCGGCGTCCGACTTGAATGAATTCAGTACGATGACGACAAAAGGAATCAGGACCACCAGGCTAAGCAGCCAGGCGAGTGCATTTAACCCGATCGAAGCCAGTCTTTTTCTCAATCGCATATCAGTATTCCACCTTTCGATTCATCAAACGAATGATGAAGAAGGAGATGATCGCCATGATAACAAACAGGATGGTGGATAGTGCGCTCCCGAGTCCCCAATACCCTTTGGCAAAAGAGGAATAGACCGCCGTGTTAATGACATCCGTCGCGTTGCCGGGCCCACCATTGGTGAGCACGTATACGGCATCAAATACTCTCAGCCCATACGTAATATTAAGTACCGTCGCGATCGTAATGGTAGGCATCAGCATCGGAATCGTAATTCGGAACAGCTTTTGCCCGAACCCGGCGCCGTCAATGGATGCTGCCTCGTAATAATCGCGGGGGATGGCGAGCAGTCCGGCGATGAACAGCACCATGATGTACCCCATGCCTTTCCACGTATCCACTGCCATGATGGATGGCATGGCCCAGGTCAGGGAGCCCAGCCAATTCTGGGCGAGAACGTCCAGTCCCATAGAACGTAGTGTTACGTTAACGAACCCGTTGTTGGGGTCGAGCAGACTTTTGAACACAAGTCCAACAATCAGGAACGACAGCACCTGCGGGGAGAAGATAATCATCCGGTGCAGATTGGCGGCCTTTACACCGCTGACCAGCAGCAGGGCCAGAAACAAGCCCAGAACGGTCTTGGCGATGGATGTAACCAGGGTGAACAGGACTGTATTTTTGATAAAAAGCAGATAGGTCGGATCACCCGCCAGAATCGTACGGAAATGCTCCAGACCGATAAAGTTCTTCTCCGAACTATAGCTGTTCCAGTCAGTGAAGGAGTAATAGATGCCCAGCAGGGCGGGAGCGACAATGAACAGCAGATATAACACAATCGCTCCAGTTGAAAAATACCAGGGATAAATTTTGTTTGCATTCATAACCGGTAACACCTTTCCTTCCTGCCAAAATACACAAGCGGGCAAATGCCCGCTGCATGTAACGCTGTTCAGCGTTTATGTTTATCTGAAAGATACGCTATTATTGCCACGCTTCATCCTTCAACACTTTGGCTTGTTCAGCCCGACGTTTATCAATATTTTGCAGAATCTGATCCGGTGTCATGGCTCCAGCGAACATACCTGACAAGTCCTTGCCAATATCCATCCATTGTGGATCAATATATTTCACAGCGGCCTGCATGACCGTACCTTTTTCATGATTTTTCTCATAATCAATATAATCCTGTGTCAGCTTCGGTTCGATTTCCGGCCAGCAGATCGTCAGGTTACCTTCACCTTCATCGAACACACGTTGCAGATGATCGTGCTCGGTAATCCAGCGGAAGAATTTCAGCACTTCTTCGGGATGTTTACTGTTCTTGTTGCCGAACATCGCAGCCGATCCGCCCGGATTCACGCCAATCGTCTGATTGTCACCCCATGGCATGACGAAGAATCCCATGTTGTCTTCCATTTCCGGATACGCTTCGGACACTTCCTTTTCCGTACCTGGCACCCGCAGCAGCATAGCCGCTTTCTCCTGACCAAACGCTTCAATTCCCGCTTCAACTGTATTGGACAAGAAGTCTTTGCCGAAATAACCGAGATCCGCAAATTCCTTTAACTGCTCAATGACCGTCTTAAGCTGTGTCATATCAGCTACTTTCATCTCATTATTGTTCAGCTTCTCATAGGTTCCAGCTGTCGTTTGTTCATAGTTAGGCCCCGTTTCGAACAAAGGCAGAACCTGATACCACCCGCTGGCAGGTGCTTGATAGAACGGAATGATGTCTTTATCTTTAATTTTCTGGCTGATTGTCTTGAATTCGGCATAGGATGTAGGAGGCTCAATGCCAAGCTCTGCGAAGATACGTTTGTTATAGTACACATACCAGATTTTCGTTGGTGCAAAAGAAACCCCGTACACCTTGTCATTGTGACTGACAGTTGGCAAAATCTCTTCGGACATCCGACCTGTGAATTCCTCATTGGTCAGGTCTATGGCATTTTCCTCCGGTCTTACATTGGCCGGCATGCTCAGTGGGTCCACATCGACATTGAAAATGTCAGGTGCTTCGCCAGAGGCCAGCTTTACCTTGATCAGGTCACGCCACTGTGCGTCAGGAACGACCTGAAAGTCAATTTTGACACCCGTCTCCTGCTCATATTCCTTGGCCATCGTCTGCATGATGCCTGTACGCGGAATACCCGATTGGCTTGTTCCAAACGTGAGTGTCACCTTACCCGAACCTTCCGCACTTTTACCTGAGTTGCACCCGGCAAGCAGCAGGGTGGAGAGCAAGAGCACACTTGCAAGCGAAAATAGAAATCGTTTTCTCATCATTGAACCTCCCGGAATATAAAGAAAATTGTCACTTGCCGAAACACTTAATGTAAGCGTATTCTTATGTGGATAACTTTACTGCGAAGAACGAATGCGCTCAATAGACAAAAGCGTTCTGTTGGGTGGACATTTTCGATGGGTGTAACCAATATCATCATAGGACGAGGTGTGTGGGGATTGCGCTATCGATTTGGAACGCTTCAGCAAAGTCTGTTTGCCTATTACTCTGCGGTATTTATTATCTTTTCGCTCATTGTGGCGGGGCTTCTGTATGTTTTTCTCGCAAGTGACATTCGTCATCGAAGTGAAGAACAGCAGAAACAACTGGGGGTATCGATTGTCGGCAATCTGGATCAGGAAGTGGTGAAAATGAACAACTTCTCCATGAATATCGTCTATTCCAATCTGGTAAAAGAACACTTCAGTCACTACTTGGCACCAGCAGAGGACAGTGAGCAGACACTGACGAGTGATCCGGCATTGTATAAGGATACAACCACACTGATTGATGTCATTCTGGCGATTATCAGCAGCTCCAATACAGCCAAGCAGGCCAATATCTATGATGTGAACGGTAAGATGTTGGGTGCGGGTGCATTCAACGGGCAACTGTCGGTAGATCTGACTCAGCGACCTTGGTACAAGGAAACGTGGGAGCGGAGTGGCTGGCGAGTGATCCGTCTGTTAGAGGGAGGAGCTTTGCCCATGCCAACAGGGGAGGGGAAATCAGATCAACCCTACATTTCGCTTACCCGGGTATACAAAGATGGCAATTATGTCAGCCAGGGCGTTGTTGAGATTTTGCAGGATGCCGGAACCCTGTTCCAGCATTTGAATGACTTGCAGGCGAGTAACGAAGAGCTTCGCATCTATGTGATGGATGAACAAAATACACGGTTATATCCGCTTTCGTCGGACGCCGATGCTTCCGAAGCAGGCCATTTCGATGATGTGGACTTGATTCAAAATCTTTCATTTCCACCGGATACCATGCAAGAAGTAACTGATCCTCTCGATCATTCCAAACAAATGATGACGTACATGACGTCACAGGAGACGGGATGGACCGTTGTTGTCATGCAATCGAAGCAGTCCCTTTTCGCGAGTCTTAACCGGATGGCTGTGATGTTTATCGGTGCGACGTTAGCTACTCTCATGCTGATTCTGGTTCTCTCGTATCTGATCTCCAAACGGGTCACTTTACCGCTCCATCGCTTACAGCGCATTATTCAGAAGACGGGTGAGAACGATCTGATATCAGGTCAGGCTTCGGCGCATTTGTTCAAGCTGGATCATCCCGGTTCCATCCGAGAGATGGATGAGTTGAATGATACGTTTATCCGGTTGAATCAACAGCTTATGCAGTCCTTTCAGGACAGGCTGGCGATGAAATCTCAGGAGACAGAAGCGAGATTACTGGCGTTACAATCCCAGATGAACCCGCATTTTCTCTACAACAACATCACGAATATTAGCATCATGGCGGAAGAAGGCATGAATGAGCAGATTGTCGCGTTTTGTGGTCATATTGCATCCATGCTCCGTTATATTTCTACTCCGGGTAAGAACGGGGTCCCACTGTCTGAGGAACTGGATTATTGCGAGCGATATCTGGAGTGTATGAAGATTCGGTTCGAGGATGATCTGCACTACGCGTTCCATATTCCGGATGAGATGCAACATATCCAGGTTCCGATGCTGATGGTACAACCACTACTCGAAAACACCATGAAATATGGACTGGGTGATACCCCTCCGTGGAGACTGAACATTACTGGGGAAATGGATACGGTACAGGAGACTTGGCAGATCCACGTGGAAGACAACGGGCCTGGCATGGAACCCGAGGCACTTGCCAAGATCATGCATTACATCGAACAATCACAGGAGTGGGAGCGTATGCCCGATCTCGAAATTAACGGAATGGGACTCAAGAATATTTGGGTCCGATTGAAATTATGGTATGGCACTGCAGCCCACATGCATATTGCAAACAAGCCTTCCGGCGGTGTCCAGATTACACTAGGTGGTTCCATTCGAAAGGAGCATGACTGAACCCATGACGATCAAGTACAGAACGATTATTGTGGAGGACGAGGCCTTGATTCGCCGTAATGTATCACGCAAATTCAAGGAGCTGGGCACTCGGTTTGAGGTGATTGGTGAAGCGAGGAACGGTCAGGAAGCATTACAGCTCATTGAACATACTGTGCCTGATCTGGTTGTAACCGATATTCAGATGCCGGTGATGAACGGATTGGAATTGGCCAAATATCTGTATTTTGCCTACCCGCATGTGAAGATTGTCATTCTGAGTGGTTATCATGAATTCGAGTATGCACGACAGGCGATCAGCTACAAGGTGGAGGATTATCTGCTCAAACCATTGTCGGAAGAGCAGCTTCGTACACTGCTGGATGCGATGGAATTGAAGCTTGGGAGCGCAGTGGATTCGCTTGCCCATGTCAGTGCCGTACTGGATGAGCAGGTGAAGCCGGAGGATATCGCAGAGGCTGTTAAGCTGTATTTGAAGCAGAATTACATGCATGAGATTACACTCCAGGACATGGCGGGACAGATGCATTTTAGTGTGGACTATCTAGGGAAGTGTTTTAAGAAAGTAACAGGGGAGACTCCGCTGAAATATATGACAGGCCTGCGAATAAATGAAGCGAAGCGGATGCTTGTCACGCACGAGAATATGGATATCAAGACCATTGGCGGAGCGGTAGGCTATAGTGATTCCCACTATTTCAGCCGGATCTTCAAAAACAAAACCGGAATGTATCCTAGCGAGTATCGACTGCAATTACAGGAACGAAAAAAAGCCCTGTCCATGGATGATGAGCACCACCATGTTGACTTGAGCTGATTACTGGGCCAAAGCTTCTTCGGTTATTTTGCGAATATCAAACGGGGAGCGAATACCTTCATCGATCATGTCGGGGAGAATCTGTTCCAGAAAATACTGCACACAGTGGAGGTCGATATTTTTGATTTTGACCAAGGCATAACGGTACATAACGATAAATTCTTTCTCCGTATTGCCACGTTGGAGCTCAGCAAAGGCTTCATATACTTGATCCATCTTGTCTGCGACTTCGAGAATCAGTCCTTCAACCGATTGGTCTTTGCCCTCACGCAGCTGTCTGCGGAAAATAGGCTGGAACTCTTCAGGAATATTTTCATTAATAAAATGTTCAACCATGCCTTCTTCCACCTTTTGCAGCATCGAACGCAGCTCCAGTGAATAATGTTTGACGGGTGTTTTAATATCACCGATGAAGATTTCGCCATAATCATGACTGCTCGTAATTTCGTATAACTTCTTCCAATCGATGATGACTCCATGTTGTTCCTCAATATCTGCGAGCGTTTTGGCGTACTGTACCACTTTCCACGAATGGGCGGATACGCTGTGTTCTTCGAATTTGAATTTGCCAGGTGTACGAATAATACGTTCAAGATCGTTTAGTGACCTGAAGTACGTGTGAATTCCCATATAAGCGTTCATCCTTTGCTGGTTGAGTATAAGTGTGAGTATCCATCGACTATACGCCAGCTATGTCAACTGTGGATTAACGCGGATAGCGACAAAGGTAAAATGAAGTTTTAATTCTCTATAGAAGGACGAGAGGGTGAAAGGGAGGTGTACGAGAGAGTAGCAGCTTATCGACAAACAATAAAAAGCCACGATGTGTGACTGAACGTGAGTTCGGCATCCATCGTGGCTTTAGTGTATAGATATTGTGTTACCTACGCTACATATGTGCAGTAAAATCAAAAATTAGGCTTTTTTACGCACCGGTGAAGTATACCAATACGCCATGCCGACAAAGAGGGCACCACCGATGATATTACCAAGTGTCACCGGAATCATGTTGTGGAACCAGCCTGCCATTGTGATTGTATCCGGGTGGTTCGGCAGCAGCCAGGATAAAGACAGTAATGTCATATTGGCAACACTGTGCTCATAGCCACTTGCGATAAAGGCATACAGACACCACCAGATGAGAACAAGTTTGGCGATATCTTCTTTGGAACGTGCTGCCATCCAGATCGCCAGACAGACGAGCCAGTTACAGAGAATGCCCCGGAAGAACAACTCCGATACGGGAGCGGCCATCTTTTTGGCAGAGACGACGAATAACAGATGTTCCGGTGTAGCCGTTTTGAACAGGCCGCTACCGACAATGAGTAGACTTAATAGAATTGCGCCGAGCAGGTTACCAACAAAGACGAGTCCCCAGTTCTTCAGCGTATCGTTAACTGTGGTTCGGCCTGCCAGTGTACTCATGGTAAAGAACATATTGTTACCTGTGAACAGTTCCGATCCGGCAAAGATGACCAGCGTGAGCGCGAGTCCGAAGGACATGCCCATCAACATGGTTTGCAGTGGTGATTGCGCTGCAAGGAGCGGAGCACCAATACTGAAGATCAGAACGATGCCTAGTCCCACATAGGCACCAGCCATCAAGGCAGCAACCATGTAACGTGGCAGGCTTGCGTTCATTTGATCCCGTTTTTTAACCGCAGCTTCAATAATTCCCTCAACACTTGGTGTATACATCACGGTTTCCCCCATTATTTTGCATCAATCTGTGAACGTTTCAATGGAGCTATATTTCGATCCAGACCTGACCGTTTTCTACCTTCACCGGATACATCTGTACTTGACCGTTGTCTGGTGCTTGCACAAGTCCGGTCGTCAGGTCGATTTTCCAATCATACAGTGGGTCGTACAGATAATGCCCGGACACGATGCCTTCAGCCAGCGGCCCACCCTTAGGGTGGGGGTTGTGATTATCCGCAGCGAAGATGGTACCATCCGATGTAAGAAAGACAGCAAGCTGGTGATCCTGGATTTCAACTACTCTTCCGATTCGTGGCAGGAATTCTTCAACTACTCCGGCAGGGAAGTAGGTGCCTGATTGTTTTGTCGTCATCTTAAACCACTCCTTATCTATTTAACATTCCGCCAGTATTGATCTTGCGTGCTTGTTTATGGACGAGCCGATACTTCGATACCATGGAACATTTTGCTTTGGCCTTCCTCATTGCGAATCGCTTTTTGCCAAGGCTCTTCAACATGTTCAAGTGCAAACTCAATCCGCTGCATCAACGCTTTACGTTCCTCAAGGTTATCCACGACCACCGAGCGAATATGCTCCAGACCCATGCGTTCCACCCACTCGGAAGTCCGTTCCAGATAGTTGCCTGTCTCGCGGTAATATTGCATGATGGCGCCGCACAGTTCGATCAACTCTTCATCCGTTTTCACTTTGCACAGGGAATCAGCAAGTCTTGCTTTGATACCGCCGTTACCGCCGATAAAGATCTCCCAGCCGCCGTCATTACCTACGATACCGATATCTTTTGTACATGCTTCTGCACAGTTCCGCGGACAACCGTTAACAGCATATTTAAACTTGGCTGGCAGATCGAGACGTTCGAATTTACGTTCGATGCGAGCGCCCATGGCCATGGAGTCCTGTGTACCGAAGCGGCAGAATTGGGAGCCGACACATGTTTTGACCGTACGCAGCGATTTGGCGTATGCATAACCTGAAGGCATATCCAGTTCAGCCCAGACTTTAGTCAGATCTTCTTTTTTGACACCAATCAAGTCGAGACGCTGACCACCGGTAACTTTGACAGCTTTAACATCATATTTGACCGAAACGTCAGCGATGCGTTTGAGGTCCGCTGGTGTAGTCACCCCGCCATACATCCGAGGTACAACCGTATATGTTCCATCTTTTTGAATATTCGCGTTCATGCGTTCGTTAACAAAACGGGATTCCTTCTCATCTTCGTGTGTGTCCGGTGCAATCATGCCAAGGTAATAGTTGATCGCTGGACGACATTTGGAACAACCTTCAGGTTGAGTCCAACCCAGTACATTCATGACCTCTTTGGTCGTTTGCAGTCCTTTTTGACGAATTTCGGCTACGATCTCATCTCGGCCCATAGAAGTACATCCGCATATTCCCTGTTTGGCTCCACTGCTGAAGCCGTCTCCCAGCACGTATTGCAGAATTTGTTCCACAACTGGTTTACATCCACCACAAGAGCGGGTTGCACCGGTACAGGCTTTGATTTCATCTACAGTGGTAAGGCCCTGGTTTGTAATTACATCGACAATAGTTCCTTTAGTGACCCCGTTACATCCGCAGACGATCTCGTCCTCGGGCATCGTTTCAACAGAGGTTGCTTTCTTATGACCGCCACAACCTGTGCCCATGAGCGAACCGTACAATTCCTCGGTCATTTCGGTTTGATTTTTGATCAGTTTCTGCAATTCGGCAGAATCCGTAATGTCACCGAAGAGCACGGCACCAACCATTTTATTGTCACGAAGCAGAATTTTTTTGTAAGTCCGTTTCCAGTCATCTTTGTGTGAAATGACGGTGTGCTCAGGGCTGTCGATGAATTCACCTGTTGAGAAGACGTCCACACCCGAAATTTTCAATTTCGTGGATACAACAGAACCTTCATAAGGAGCCGTTTCAACTCCGCAGATATGTTTCGCCAGAATCATGCCTTGCTCGAACAATGGGGCAACGAGGCCGTAACATACCCCGCGGTGCTCTGTACATTCCCCGACCGAGTACACATTCGCAAGTGAAGTCTGCATATAGTCATCCACGACAATCCCCCGGTTCACTTCCATACCGCTTTCGCGGGCTACAGCCGTATTGGGTTTAATGCCTACAGCCATGACCACAAAATCAACATTGAGTACGGAATCATCGGCAAAACGAATTCCTTCAACGCGTTCGCCCCCCAGCAGTTCGGACGTTTGCGCACCCATTTTGAAACGGATACCCTGACGCTCCAGTTCGGCCTTCAACATGGCTGAAGCTTGCGGATCAAGCTGACGCTCCATCAGATCCTGCATCAGATGTACTACGGTAACTTCCATGCCCAATTGTACCAGACCTTTGGCAGCTTCAAGACCCAGCAGTCCGCCCCCGATAACGGCCGCTCTTTTGTACTGTTTAGCAGCATCGAGCATGACATTACAATCGGCGATATCGCGGAAACCAACGACACCTTCTTTGTCATGTCCCGGTACCGGCAGAATGAAGGAGTTGGAACCAGTGGCAATGATAATTTTGTCATAAGGGAAGCGATTTCCATCCTCCGTAACGACCTCAAGCGTATCCGAATCAATTCGGGCTACAGTAGTTCCTGTATGGAGAGTAATCCCATAATCCTCATACCAGTGGAGATCATTCAGCACGATGTCATCCAGTGTTTTGCTACCTTCCAATACATAAGACAACATAATGCGATTGTAGTTAGGGTAAGGCTCTGTGCCAAAAACGGTGATATCGAATCGCGAAGTTAATTTCAAAATTTGTTCAACCGTACTGATTCCTGCCATACCGTTACCAATGATAACGAGTTTCTCTTTTCTTCCGTTCATGTGTGTATGCCTCCTTGGATAGACGCTGTACATTACCAACAATTTTAGTGGTTTATATTTGAAATTATACAAGTAGCTGACGACAGTTTATGTGATTTAATTCACTAATAACGATAGAAGAGTCATAAATTTAATAGTGTGAGCCCGGTCACAGAAAGTTATATTTATTTTCATACAAATAAGAAATGCGAACTATTGTTCTTATTTTGTTTTCGTTGTAAAATCGGAACTGGGCCGTATATGTTCCCTATTTCTTCGAAAGGAAGTTTTTGCATCATGATGGGAAGATCCCACCTGATTATCGGGACAGGCGTATCGCTATCTGTTCTGCAGTTAGCTGGTATGCCGGTGACAGCACCGGCAGTTACGGTTGCTCTGATTGGTTCGTTATTGCCTGACATCGATGAGCCGAATTCGCTGCTGGTATCGAGAGCGTTACCTAACAGCCTGATCAGGTTGTTACAGACGATTCTGTTGCCTACAGCTGTCTTCGTGTACTTTTATGTGCATGCCAAACCGTGGAACCTGTTGCTTGCGATCCTCATTGCGCTCGTGTCATTCCTGCCTTCCCGTTCACTCCGCAAAGTGCTGATGTTTGCCATTGGACTCGGGCTGGTATTCTATGGTCACGCATTCGCACCATGGAATCTAATTACAGGCAGCTTGTTAATGCTCTGTACCACGCTAACCCACAGGGGGTTGACACACACATTGTATGGAACCGCAATATGGGCTGGCTTGCTTTACAGCACGACTCAGCAGCAGGGACCGGAGATCTGGGTAGCGGGAGGTACGGCATATGCCATGCACTTGTTGGCTGATTCACTAACCAATCGGGGGATTCGCCCGTTACCACCACTCAAGTGGCGCATACGGGCCAATCTGATGAGTACAGGAACCAAGCGTGGAGCCGTTGTGGAGAATGTCTGCATAGTGCTTACCCTTATTTTGGCCTGGATTGCTTTCTCACCGTTATTTCTCTAGTCATCCAAAAACGCCAGTCCACTAAACTGTGGACTGGCGTTTACAACAGGTATACAGTTCGTAGTGCAATGGATTGTAATATCCGTGCGACCATTTAGGATTGTGAAGGTGCATCGGTAAGATCGTCAATATCGGAAGAACCGAATACAAATAAAACAACGAGAATGACAATGATTAACAGCTCAGCGAACCCATTTCCGTCAAAGTCAGACATCACTTTAACCTCATTTCTTGGCGTTTAGGAATTGATTCTCTGTTGAAAAGCCCGTATAACGTCATTCAACGTCATATCGCCACCGATCTCATCAAGGAATTGCACCAGTTTATCTTGATTTGACGGGGTAACATTTTGGAGCGTTTTATATTGTCCGACAAGTTCAACGACCAGTGTAGCTTCTCGAAACAACGTGACCGCATCCACTCTTAACTTCCCGCTTACCAGTAATGCTGCAACGATAAGTTCCAGATTTCTTCCTTTAAGGTTGCCATTGAGAAGGGTGTTTGCGGCATTTGTTTTTTTTGAACCCTTATTCGATTTTCCGTTCCTTCCCACTGCCATAACAGGTCCCCCGCTGTTTGGTGTTTAATTCATCTTCCGTTATTGTATCTTATGTGTAATTTCCTATAATGTTCGGCCTATTGATCTACGTACGTGGAACTAAAGAATATTTACACGTGCTACTCCGATGACAGAATAACCTTTCTGTATAAATGAGTTCAACTAATATAGTTGTGGATATAAAAAAGAGACCTCCCGATATAGTTAGGAGGTCTCTTGTCAGCTGTTACGCGTTATTAATTATGGTATTCATTGTTGTCCGATCCAGACCCTTCACCAGCTTCACGATCAGCTCTTTGGCTGCATCGTAGTCGTCTGTATGAATGATGGAAGAAGAGGTGTGAATATAACGGGCACAGATACCAATAACCGTGGATGGCACACCAATTCCACTCAGGTGAACTTGACCTGCATCGGTGCCGCCTGGTGAGATGAAATACTGCATTTTGATCTGATTGGACGAAGCCGTGTCTTGCACGTACTCCACCATTCCGCGATGGGTGAACATACCTGGGTCAAAAATACGAAGTAATGCCCCTTGTCCAATATGTCCAAAGGACTGCTTGTCACCTGTCATATCATTCGCCGCGCTACAATCGAGTGCGAAGAAGATATCCGGCTGAATCAGATTGGCCGCCGTACGTGCACCGCGAAGCCCCAGTTCTTCCTGAACCGTTGCACCAGCATAGAGCGTGTTAGGCAGTTTTTCCTTGTGCAGTGCTTCAACCAGTTCAAGTGCAAGCCCTACACCGTAACGATTATCCCACGCTTTAGCCATAATTTTCTTCGGATTGGCCATGGGTGTGAATTCACAGATCGGCACGATCTGCATACCTGGGTGGATGCCCCAAGATTCTGCTTCCGCACGGTTGTCGGCCCCGATATCAAGATACATGGTGTTCAGGTCCACAGGTTTGCTCCGCTGGGACTCGTCCAGCAAGTGTGTAGGTGTAGAGCCTACAACTCCGGTAATCCGGCGATCAGGTGTGATGATTTCCAGTCGTTGAGACAGTACAGCCTGACTCCACCATCCGCCCAGTGGACGGAACTTGATCATGCCTGTTTCTGTAATGCCTGTAGTCATGAAACCTACTTCGTCAAAGTGTCCGGCTACCATAACTTTAGGGCCGGATTCCTCCCCGCGCAATACACCAAAAAGACTTCCCAGGCGATCCTGTACGAATTCCTCGGTATAAGCGGAAAGTTGCTCTTTCATCCATCCGCGAAGCTCACGTTCAAAACCGGATGCGGAAGGAAACTCCGTTAATGTACGGAACATATCCATCGTTTTTTCATTCATGTGTCAACAACTCCTCTGTTGGTATGTAGTTCAGGTCATAGTAGAACGGCTACCCGCCTGTTGTCCTTTAAGATGTAGTTCAAAAAGTCTTTTATCTTTTTGAACATGCACTTTAATATGCTGAGGACTTGTTATTTAACCACTGGTCACATTACAGTATGAACCTTGCGTTAGTGATTGTCCATGTTTATGTCACGTATTTAAGGCATGTTTTGGGCTCGGATCGTGTCCGAATTTCAAGATTCTATCCGCTGTAGTCGCAGTCCTGATGCCACTGCAATGAATATGAATATATGGAGAAGATGTCATCATTTTTTGAAGGTCTTCATGTTTAATATTCGCTTGTCTGCAACAGGAAGGAGCCAGGATATCAGATGAAGCCTCCAGAAGAGGGCACGGAAAAAGTACTGTTTATCGTTCTTTTTATCTTGCTCGTGATCGTTCTTCTTTATTTATAGAACGTAACTAAATAAGTGTTCAGTCCGGCGTAATCCATTCCTGCTTCCACGGCATGTCCTGTTGGAAACATATGCTGTCTGTCGCCGGATACATAACCTTCCGATCATTAACAAACAATGAATAGAGGATTACACCCATTGGCATTCAGCCATAGCTTTGATCCATTTTCACATAGAGGAGGTCTTGTATCTTGCCAGCTCAATCTGCATCCGGAAGCGAAAAAAAAACATCGTCCCTATCCATGGATGAAAAGGAGTACAAGAAAGTCGCCAAAAAACATGAGCCGCCTCGTCCAATCCTGAAGAACTGCCTCAAGGCATTTCTGGTTGGTGGAACCGTCTGTTTGATTGGACAGGCCATTCAAGAGGCTTTTATGGCCGGTTTCGACATGACATCCAAGGAGGCTTCCAGTCCTACAGTGGCGGTGATGATTCTCATATCGGTTATTCTAACTTGTCTCGGTGTTTACGATAAAATGGCTCAATGGGCAGGAGCAGGAACGGCTGTGCCGGTTACCGGATTTGCCAATTCCATGTGTTCTGCTGCATTGGAACATCGTGCTGAAGGACTGGTGCTTGGTGTAGGGGCCAACATGTTTAAACTTGCTGGTTCCGTAATCGTGTTCGGTGTCGTGGCAGCATTTGTCGTAGGCATCGTTTACGCCTTTCTGGGATTCGGAGGTGGACATCTATGAAGCGATTGGGCCGCCAAACGTGGCAGTTTGAGGATCGTCCACGAATTATCGGTAAAGCGGCAGTTGTAGGACCTGATGAGGGCAAGGGTCCCTTGTCATCTGATTTTGATTACGTCTATGACAATCTTGAGATCGGCGAGAAGACGTGGGAAAAGGGAGAACGCAAACTGCTGGAACAGGCCTCCCAGTTGGCTTTGGTTAATGCCAATATCACCAAGGAAGAGCTTCACTTTTTTGTCGGTGGAGATCTGATGAACCAGATTATTAGCAGTTCCTTTTCAGCGCGAAAACTGGGTGTGCCTTATCTGGGTGTCTTTGGAGCCTGTTCTACTTCCATGGAAACGTTAGCGCTAGCGTCCATGATTGTTGACTCGGGAGCTGGTGATTACGTCCTTGCAGGAACGGTTAGCCATAACTGCACGGTCGAGAAACAATTTCGTTATCCGACCGAGTATGGCTCCCAGAAGCCGCCTTATGCGCAATATACCGTCACAGGTGCAGGGTGTGGTGTAGTCTCTCGTACCGGTGATGGTCCTGTAGTTACCAAAGCGACCATTGGACGCATTATGGATTTGGGCATCAAAGATCCCTTTAACATGGGTTCAGCGATGGCACCGGCAGCAGCCGACACCCTGATTTCCCATTTTAGGGATACGGGATTGGAGCCTAGTTATTATGATCTTATTGTTACCGGGGATCTGGCTTCCGTCGGTCTGCCAATTACCAAAGAGCTTTTGCAAAAAGAAGGCATTCCTATGGAACAAACGGTTTTTAATGACTGCGGCCTGATGATCTATGATCGGGAGAAACAGCCTTATGTTGTTGCCGGGGGAAGTGGATGCGGGTGCTCTGCCACGGTAACCTATGGTCACATTTTGAATCGAATGCAGAAGGGTGATCTTAAGCGAGTGCTCGTCGTTGCTACCGGGGCACTGCTGTCTCCAATTTCGTACCAGCAGGGTGAAAGTATTCCCTGTATTGCTCATGCGGTAGCCATAGAAAAGGAGGGATAAAGGTCATGCAGTTCTTGTGGGCGTTTATCGTTGGCGGTTTGATCTGTGTTGTGGGGCAGCTTCTGATGGATGGTGTCAAATTGACTCCGGCACATACGATGAGCACACTTGTTGTGGCAGGTGCGCTTGCGGATGCATTTGGCCTGTACGACCCCTTGGTTAAATTTGCAGGTGCGGGTGCTTCAATCCCCATCACAAGTTTCGGTAATTCCTTGGTGCACGGAGCATTGACGGAACTGGAGAAAGAGGGATGGCTTGGTGTCATTACGGGAATATTCGATCTGACCGCGGCAGGGATTTCGTCAGCGATCATCTTTTCATTTCTCGCCGCATTGGTGGTTAGGCCAAAAGGCTGACATAGAATGGAATATCTACTTTAACATAAGGCGATTCAGCAAAGGCTTCGGATAACTTGTATCCGGGCCTTTTTTGTCGTATTCATGCGTGAACTGCGGTGAATCTGACGGCTGGAAACAAATTGTGAGTTCCTTCGAGTGTACTCAGGCCCGTGGATCATGTACAATAAAAGGAAATCTGTATGCTTTTTTAGGAGGTTAGACCACATGCCTGTGCGCAAAGAGTCGATCCAAATCATATCCGCAGTTCGTTCGAATCTGGAATCCTGCATTATGGGGAAATCCTTTGAAATTCAACTTTTACTTACAGCTTTGCTTGCAGGCGGGCACGTTCTGATTGAAGACGTACCGGGAACTGGCAAAACGCAGTTGATTAAGGCATTATCGAAATCCATGCGCGGAGAGTACCGACGCATTCAATGTAATCCTGATATTTTACCAAGTGATATTACGGGCGTATCCGTGTTTCATCCGAAGGATGAGCGCTTTTATTTCCGTCCAGGTCCCGTGATGACCAACATTTTGCTCGCTGACGAGATTAACCGGGCAACAACGAAAACGCAGTCGGCTCTGCTCGAAGTCATGGAGGAGCGCAGCGTAACCGTTGATGGGGATACGTATGATCTGCCACATCCGTTCATGCTCTGTGCAACTCAGAATCCGATTGATTTTGAAGGTACGTATACATTGCCGGAAGCGCAACTCGACCGGTTTATGTTGAAAATAAGTCTCGGTTATCCCGATAAAGAGATTGAGAAAACGCTGCTGAAGACACATCAGCTGGGTCAACCTGTAGATCGTCTTGAATCGGTAACCCATATGGACCAAATCTCGGCAATCCAGCAGGAGATTAAGGAAGTCTTTATTGGTGATCCGGTCATGGACTATCTGCTTGACGTTGTTCGTCAAACCCGCTCCCACCCATCTGTATTGCTGGGTGCCAGCCCACGGGCAGCCATATCCTTCATGATGGCCGTAAAAGCTTTTGCTTTCTTGCAGGAACGTGATTATGTGCTTCCAGATGATGTGAAGACGATGGCCCCTTATGTGATCTCTCATCGGATTGTGCTTCGTCCCGAATCGAGACTGGACAGTATGAGTTCCGAGGCCGTTTTGAATGCCGTACTCCAGCAGGTACGCGTGCCCGTCTCCATGGGGCAATAGTTTATGAAGCCGCTTTTGAGTACAGTCAATAGAGGGCTGCGCCACCCACGCGTATGGAGCATCGCAATGGTGTGGATGTGCTGTCTGGCTTATGTTTTGTTTCAGGGCGGGAAGACATCACTCATGTTGCTGTCGATGGTAACCCTGCTCTGTGTGTATCTTGCCATTGCTGGATTTAGCGGAGTAAGACGTGCTCAGGGAGTGCGCAAGCTATCTTCAGGTCCGGATCACGAAGAACTGCTGCATGCAGGTGACCAGGTTCAAGTACAGCTGAGTCTGACTATTCCGGGATTCCTCCCGCTTCCCTATGTGGTTGTACGTGAAATGCTGCACCGGCATAACGGAGAATCCTGGTCGTTCAAAGAAAGTTTGATTCCGAATATGCGAGGAAATGGCGAGCTGTCTTTCCAGACACCGCCACTTGAGCGGGGCAAGTATGTTTTTTCGGAAACAGAATGTGCCAGTGAGGACATATTTGGACTGATTGAACATCGCGGAAAGTTTAAGGCCAAAGGCGAGTTTCGAGTACTGCCAAGAACGGTATTTATTCCATATTGGCAGCTCTACGACCGCAAATCACGGTTATCCGGTCCTCAGACGGCGCTAACTCGTTCAAGGAGAGAGACGACCCAGATCAATGGTGTACGTGACTATGTATACGGAGATCGACTTTCCCGTATTCACTGGAATGCAACGGCGAAGACGGGAAACTGGAAATCCAAGGAGTTCGAGCATGAGTCTGTACCGAAAACCATTCTGGTTCTCGATGCGCTGGCAGCAAGTTATGAACATGGGGAAGCATTCGAAATTGCCGTGTCCACGGCTGCTTCTCTGCTGGAGTATGGTGCCAGGGAACGGATGGGGATGGGATTATTGACATTGTCTGAGGAGACATCCTTCATGGCCCCCAGTGAAAGTCTGCTGGAACGACAGAAGATGATGCATCATCTGGTGGATATTCAATATAACGGGCAGGATGCCCAGCTGTTGCCTGGGGTGGAAAGAATAGCGCGTCAGCTGCCCCAGGGAGCTTATTTTGTTGTGATTTCTCCCCAAAAGGATGAAAAAATATTGGAACTGTTGCGCTGGGCCGATACGCGGGGCATGACTCCATGTCATATTCTGATCGATACCAGTGAATCCCGCCGGAGTGCGGAGTGGAATGCCATGTTGCGTGGAAGAGGCACGCGGTCATTCACGGTTTCTCATTTGCAGGAGCTTCCAACGGTGATGGGGGGAGGTTCTGTATGAGTACAAAAGGAAATGAAAGTGTTACAGGCAAACGATCCTGGTATCATGCAGCTTCATTGCTCTGGATTTTCCTGATTGGAATGCAGTGGATATCGTTTACGCAGGAATCGTGGTATACGGAGACAACTTCTCTGGTGTTATGGACACTTGCAGCAGTCAGTGTGCTGGAGGTCATTCTGCCCTTCAAAACGGTGTATCGGACGATCATCAAGGCGGTTGTCGTTGTTTACATTTTGCATAAAACGCTAATTGATTACACGGTATACGTCCCTTATGGTTCTTTAACGGACCGGGCGGAGCAGTTTATATTGCACATGACGCCGTACATCTGGTTCTCCTTGTGTGCTTGGGTAATGCTTGAAGCTGCTCTGCGCCTCGTGACCACAACACGTCGAATTCTTGTTTTTCTGGGTGTTAACATCATTTCGATGGGGATTCTCGATTCGTTTACCCAGATTCCACTCTGGATCGAAATCGCTTGGGTGATGTTCGCGGGCATGGGATGGCTTGTATGTCAGCATTTCCGTAATTATCAGCTACAGTATCCACAAGGATGGAAACGAATTATCCGGTATCCTTATAAAATCCTGGCCAATATTGCCATTATCTTTTCTTTGATTATTGTAGCCAGTGTCAATATGCCGGAGATTCCACCCACCTTGACGGACCCATATACGGCTTGGCGTAACTTTACCGGAACGTCCACTAGTCAGGCTGGAAACGGTAACCTCGATATTCCGGCGGCTACTGAATCGGGATACAGCAGGGAAGACAATCAGCTTGGTGGAGGATTCAACTTCGACTATACCCCTGTCATGTCTGTCACGACCAATGAGCGCAGTTACTGGCGCGGTGAGACACGTGCGGAGTACACAGGCACAGGTTGGGACGACCGTGGACGCGGTGCGACAGAGAATGTTGAAGCAGGACAGCCTTTGGAGAATGATGAATCTGGTAACGTGAACACCAAACAAGTGACTCAGAACGTAACGATGCTGAATGACAATGTCTATCCGATTCTGTTTGGTGCTTATTCGATCTCGGAAGTGAGTTCAATTAACGGTGAGGACAGAACGGAACGTATGCTGTGGAATGCCGAACAGGCTGAACTGCATGTGGTGACAGACCGTCAGCAACCACAGTATCCCAAGACATATACCATCGTATCTGAAGCCCCTGTGATTGTGGAGGATGAACTTCGTACGAAGTCTTTTGAAGATCTGTATAACAGTAATCCGGCAGATGATATGTACTTGCAGTTACCATCCCGTTTCCCTGACCGGGTGTCGAATCTGGCAGCCGAGATAACGGCATCTGCGAATACGCCGTATGAAAAAGTGGCATTACTGCAAAACTATTTACAAACTAATTTTGAATACACGAACAATCCGGATTTATCTCGAAAAGTAAGCAGCGACTTTGTGGAAGGCTTCCTGTTCGATATTATGGAGGGCTACTGTGACTACTTCTCCACTGCGCTGGTGATGATGGCGCGCTCGGAGGGCATTCCTGCAAGGTGGGTTAAAGGTTATGCGCCTGGACAACTGTCCCTGAATTCGGACATGCAGGCTCCGCGTCAACCTGGCGCGGAGATTGAGACGACCTACACCGTTACCAATGCAGATGCACACTCTTGGGCAGAGGTTTACTTTGGTGAGTATGGATGGATTCCCGTTGAAGCAACGCCGGGCTTTGATATGCCGCTGCTCACGGAACAGCCTGATGTACAGTCTGTAGATGAGCCTGAAGAACAGCCAGAAGAGGAGCCGGTACAAGAGGAAGAGCAGACCCCTGCACCTGAGCAGACAACGTCTGCCATCCCGACTTTTGTTATCTGGGCTGCAGGAGCCATCATCGTATTGTGGGTAGCATACATGTTCTGGCGTAATCGTTTCTCCATGCGATTCTTCCTGCTTCGTCTACGGACAGGTGGACCGCTCACCCCTGAACAGAAGGTAGTGGCAGAGACCGAGCGTTGGATTCAGTATGTGAAACGCAAAGGACTGACCCGGAGCGGAGACGAAACACTTCGTGAATCGGTAACTCGATGGAGCCAGGCCAAACCGGCTGCAGAAGCGACATTGCATGAGCTTCTTACGAAGTTTGAACAGACTCGCTACAGTCCGGCGTCCGTAACTGCCGACGACTGGAAGGGTGTCTATCAGACCGCCTTGAAGCTGCGGAAGGAACTGAAAGCGGAACGGGCATAGTTGTTGCCCGTCCCGTTTTTCCTTTTTTCCTATGCCATCAGGCGCTGTATGCATTTTCAGGAAAGACGGATTTGTGATATAGTGTGTCGTATGAAACTGAGGTGACTTCTTTGTTTAAAATGTTAATGCCCAAGCTGCGTGTAGACACGGTTTTTGACATTAATCTGGAAGAGCTGTACGCTCAAGGCTACCGTGGAATTATAACTGATCTGGATAACACACTCGTTGGAGCCAAAGCCCCTGATGCTACGCCCGAACTGATTGAATGGTTTGCACGTGTGAAAGAGGCAGGTTTCAAGCTAATGATTGTGTCCAATAACAATTTGAATCGTGTATCCCTGTTTGCGACCCCGCTGGATATCCAGTTTGTGCATAGTGCACGCAAACCATCGAATGTACCGTTTCGTAGAGCAATGAAAATGATGGAGTTATCTCCTGAAAAAACGATTGTAGTAGGCGATCAGATGCTTACGGACGTCTATGGAGGGAACCGAATGGGGCTATATACCGTTCTGGTACTGCCAATCTCCATAGGAGACGAAGGCTTTATGACCCGCTTCAATCGGCGCGTGGAACGGATTGCTCTAACGAGTTTACGCAGGAAAGGCTTATGGCTTGAGGAGGAAAAGAAGAAATGACAGAACCGCATAACGGCAATCTTGCCGTAAGGTGCAGCGGATGCGGCGTGCATCTGCAAACAGAAAATTCGGAATTACCAGGGTTTATCCCCGAGAAGGCATTGGATCGTGAACCGGTTATATGCCAGCGCTGTTTCCGTATCAAAAACTACAATGAGTCATCATCCGTTACGGTGGATCAGGACGAATTCCTGGCGCTGCTTAGCAAAATCGGGGATAAGGATGCACTTGTCATCCATATCGTTGATTTGTTTGACTTTGATGGCAGTATTATTTCCGGTCTGCAACGTTTTGTAGGCAACAACCCGGTATTACTTGCTGTGAACAAAACGGACTTGCTTCCGAAGGTAACCAACTGGAACAAGGTTCGCAACTGGGTGCAAAAGCAAGCCAAGGAACAAGGTTTGCGCACAGTGGATGTAGTCTTGTGCAGTGCGAAGCAAAATCAGGGCTTCGACCGACTGCTTGAGCTCGTGGGAACGTATCGCGAAGATCGTGACGTGTACGTGGTTGGCGGTACCAATGTGGGTAAATCCACACTGATTAACCGTCTGATCCGTGATTACAGCGATCTGGAGCAGGAACTGACCACGTCCCGTTATCCGGGAACGACGCTGGATATGGTAAACATTCCGCTGGATGATGGAAAATATATCATTGATACGCCTGGAATCGTGTATCCATGGCGTTTCAGCGAGATTGTTTCACGTAAAGATCTCGCTGCCATCATGCCGGAAAAACCGCTTAAACCGGCTGTGTATCAGTTGAATTCCGGTCAGACGCTGTTCTTTGGCGGCATGGCTCGATTTGACTTTGTTGAAGGTGATCGTCAGTCGTTCACTTGTTTTATCAGCACTGCGCTTGATATTCACCGGACGAAGCTGGAGCGTGCAGACGACTTGTACCGCGACCACCTGGGAGAATTGTTGTCTCCACCAACCCGTGAGGATGCAGCAGAGATGGCTGAATGGACCAGACATGAATTCCGCATCAAACGCGGCAGTCAATCGGATGTATTCATCTCGGGTCTGGGCTGGATTAAGGTAAATGGCGATATTGGCGCACTGGTTGCTGTTCATGCTCCAAAAGGCATTCGCGTACAGATCCGCCCATCCTTGATCTAGTATTATCAGAACCTCTACATCAGATGGATCGGAGGCGGACCTATGTCTGAGCAGAAAAATTTCAACTCTTCACTTCCCGTGTTGCTTGGTGTCATGGGTGATCCTATTGCTCACTCCAAGTCGCCGGCAATGCACAATGCGGCTCTGCAGGCTGCAGGAGTGAATGGAATGTATATGCCACTGCATGTTCATCCAGATCAACTGGAAGCGGCAGTTCGGGGAATTGTGGCACTGGGCTATCGTGGTGTCAATGTCACCATCCCGCACAAAGAGCAGGTAATGCAGTATCTGGATGTGATCGATGAAAGTGCTCGCCTCATTGGTGCGGTGAATACCATCGTCAATGAAGGTGGAACACTGACAGGGTACAATACGGATGGTATTGGTTATGTCCGATCTCTGAAGGAAGAGGCTGTGCCGGAGCTTGCGGGTAAACGTATTGCTGTCTTGGGCGCAGGTGGAGCAGCGAGAGGTGTCATATATGCACTTGCATTGGAGAAGCCTGAACGCATCCACATTCTGAACCGTACAGCGGACAGAGCTATTGCACTCGCTTCGGATTTACGTGCCCATGGCTTGGGAGAGATCTCGGGTAGTGGCATAGAAGACGCTGCAACGGTACTGGCTACGGCTGATATCGTTATTAACACAACGGCTGCAGGCATGCACCCACATGTTGATGAAGCACCGGTTGATCCCACACTGATCCGTGAAGGCGCAGCGGTGAGTGATCTGATCTACAATCCGCTGGAAACCCGTCTGCTCCGGGAGTCGCGGTTACGCGGGTGCACGGTACACGGTGGTCTGGGTATGTTTGTATACCAGGGTGCAGTGGCCTTTGAACATTGGCTCGGTATTCCGGCTCCAGTGGAGACGATGAGACGAGCTGTACTAAACAGTTTTGAAGTGTGAAAATAATAATTGAACGGTCAGGCCTGGACAGTCTTTGAACTGTCAATCAGGGCCTGCTCAACATAAGGAGTATGGAGTATTCATGTTAAACGGTAAACAAAAGCGCTTTTTGCGGTCACAGGCACATCACCTGACCCCTGTATTTCAGATTGGTAAAGGTGGAACGAATGAACACCTGTTCCGTCACATCGAAGATGCGATTGAGAAGCGCGAATTGATGAAAGTGCAAGTGTTGAACAACAATGACGAGGACAGAAAAGAGATGGCAGAAGAAGTTGCCCGTGAAACGGGAAGTGAGCTTGTACAACTCATCGGTAACACCATCATCCTGTACAAAGAATCGCGCGATAACAAACAAATCGAACTACCTAGATAAGGGAGCGTGACGCAGGTGAAGATCGGCATCATGGGTGGTACGTTTGATCCGATCCACATGGGGCACCTCCTGGCAGCAGAGGCGGCAAGGGATTCACATGCACTGGATGAAATCTGGTTCATGCCCTCCCATGTTCCACCTCACAAACGTGGCGCCGGAGCTTCGGGACAGCAACGTCTCGACATGACGGAAGCGGCAGTGAAGGGTGTACAGCAATATGAGGTGCTGGGCATCGAGATGGAACTGGGCGGAGTGTCTTATACAATCGATACGATGAAGGAACTGTGGCGTCGCCATCCTGAACATGAATTTTATTTCATTATCGGGGCGGATATGGTGAACTATCTTCCCAAATGGGAGCAGATTGAAGAACTTGCCGAACGCTTAACCTTTATTGGGGTTGGTCGGCCGGGCTTCCAGTTACATCTGGATGATCTACCAGACGAGTTACAGGATCGGGTCCTATTAGCCGAGATGCCCTTGGTGGATATTTCATCGACAGCCGTACGCAGACGTCTTGCCAAAGGACAGTCGGTACGCTTCATGATTCCTGATGAGGTGCACCAATACATTGTAAGGAGCGGTTTATATGGCACTAAGCCGTGAGGAACTGATTCAAGCCGTATCTGGTCAAATGCCGGAAAAACGCTGGAAGCATACACTGGGCGTGATGGAATCGTCTGTGATGTTGGCTAAAAAATATGGTGCTGATCCTGTGAAAGCAGATCTGGCAGCGATATTGCATGATGTGGCGAAGTACTGGCCCGTAGCGGAGATGGAAGCGGTCATCCGTGATAACGGATTAAACCAGGAACTTCTGCAGCATGACAAGCAGCTCTGGCATTCCGAAGTCGGTGCTTTTGTAGCCAAGCGTGATTACGGTGTAACGGATTCCGAAGTTATTCATGCCATCCGGTGGCATACCTCGGGTCGGGTAGGCATGAGCTTGCTGGACAAAGTGGTATGTCTTGCCGATTACATTGAACCGGGACGAGATTTCCCGGGAGTGGATCATATTCGCGAACAGGCTGAACGTAGTCTGGAGGAAGGTTTAATTGCCGGATTCGATTCGACGATCAGCTTGCTGATTTCGCAACGACGTGTCATTTATCCTTTGACTATGCTGTCGCGGAATGACTTAATTGCACAATTATAGATTATGGAGGTTGGTTCATGACAGTATCATCGAAAGAACTTATGAATATGGCGGTTGCTGCCGCTGACGACAAAAAGGCATCCAATATTGTAGCGTTGGATCTAATTAATGTTTCTCTGGTGGCAGATTATTTTGTTATTTGTCACGGGAATTCCGATACACAGGTACAGGCCATTGCCACTGAAATTCGCAAACAGGCTCATGCAGCCGGAGCGACGATCAAAGGTATCGAAGGTATGGATTCCGCACGTTGGGTACTGATGGACATGGGCGATGTTGTTGTTCATATCTTCCACCGCGACGAGCGTGAATACTACAACATTGAACGTCTATGGTCTGATGCCAAAGTGGTGGAAACTGTATGAGTTTGATTGCTGGAACAGTCGTCTCTTTGCCGGTTTCACGTGAAGTGTCTCCGTTTGGCTTCTTTTTGACGACAGGATCGGAAGATGTACTGCTTCACTACACCGAGTTAACACGGGATATTAAGATTGGTGAGATGCTAGAGGTATTTGTATTCTTTGATACAGAAGATCGTCTGGCCGTAACGATGAAAAAGCCTTATCTCATGCTTGGAGAAATGGCACGACTGGTTGTGGCTGATGTTCACCCACGACTGGGCTGTTTCCTGGAAATGGGACTTGGGCGGCAATTACTGCTTCCTATTCGTGAACTGCCTGAATTGGAAGAACTGCGTCCTCAAGTAGGGGATGAAGTTTTTGTAATCATGGAACATGACAAGCAGGGACGTCTGCGTGCCAAATTGGCCGGGGAACGTGAGCTTTCACCCTTGTCTTTCCATGCGCCAACTTCATGGTTAAACGAATGGGTTGAAGCGACGGTATACAAGCCACTGCAGATGGGTACTTTTGTACTTGTAGAGGGCGGTGTACTGGGCTTTGGCGCGATTGGGATGATTCATTCATCTGAACGTAGCCATATGCTGCGTCTTGGTGAGAAAGTTAAATGTCGGGTGACACTGGTACGTGAAGACGGACGTGTGAATCTGGCCATGACTCAACTCAAACAAGTTGGACGTAACGAAGATGCAGACAAGCTGCTCGCCTTTATGAAAGAGCGTCCTATGGGCGGCATGCCTTACTCGGATGCAACCCCGCCGGATATCATCAAGCAGCGTTTTGGCATCAGTAAGTCTGCTTTCAAGCGTGCCTTGGGCAAATTGATGAAAGACGGATTGGTGGTTCAAAAGGAAAGCTGGACGTATCTGTCCGAAACTGCTCCTGCGGATCAAAGTGAAAACAAGTAATTTTACTGGTTAAATAGTTGTAACATGGAGCTCGGATAAGGCAGGGATAGGCTGGGTATACACCGGATGCCCCTGCTTTTTCTTTTGTTAACAGGATTGGAAAATGAAATTGAAAGTGCGGTGCCTGACATGTCTTACCGGAAATTTGCCTACGTCTATGATGAATTAATGGAAGATATGCCTTATCCGGACTGGATAAGGTTTGCAAGAACAGCATGGGAACAGCATGGAATGCCCAAAAGTGTCGCTGAACTTGGCTGTGGGACGGGCTCTATTACGATCCCGCTCGTAAACTCCGGTTTTGAAGTTACAGGCATTGACCTCTCAGCAGATATGCTGTCGGTTGCACGCAGCAAGATGGAGGCCACGCCTCAGGGTCATCGCTTATATCGGGAAGGCAGTGTACGTTGGGTGCAGCAGGATATGCGCGATTGGCGAGTTCCGGAGCCTGTGGATTCGGTAATATCTTTCTGTGATTGCGTCAATTACCTGCTTGAACAAGAAGATGTCGTTCGTACATTCCAGCGCACATATGAGATGCTGAAGCCTGGTGGAACGTTCCTGTTTGATGTGCATCATCCCAATACCCTTATTCGTTATGATGAGGAGCAGCCTTTCGTACTGGATGAGCGCTCCGTATCTTATATTTGGACTTGTGATCTGGACCAGGATCGCTGTGAGATCGAGCATCATCTCAGTATCTTTTCGCGTGTGGAAGATGGTAGCAAGGATATGTACCAGCGCTTTGAAGAAGTTCATGTTCAGCGTGCGTATGACCCGGACTGGATGAAGCTGGAGTTGTCCAAGGCAGGCTTCAGAGACGTGAAGGTATATGCGGATTTTGAATGGAAAGAGGCCGGAGACAGCGCACAGCGCTTGTTCTACGTTGCTGTGAAATGAGAGCGAATAATGAGAACTGTCCTTATGATGCATAAGGGCAGTTTTTTTGTTTGATTTTCTATGGAAAATGAATAACAAGCTTCTATAATCTACCAAGGGAATGCTAGGAAAGACATAATTACGTGACAAAAAGTATTGCTAGTTATAGTAAAGGAGGCCATAATAGTCGGATGGAAAGCGTTTTCTAAGAAAATCAATAAATAGTCAAGGTGAGGTGTATAAGTGGAAAGTACATATAAAACTAGACTCTCGACAGAACAGTTGAATGCCATAATAGAGCAGCACTTCTCTGCAAGTATACAGGAGTACAAGGAAATGGTGGATGGCTGGGCCAATCACGCATATCTCATTACACTGAGTGATGCACAGCGAGTGGTACTCAAAATTGCTCCTTCAGCTTCGACAAATCTGATGCGCTGTGAACAGGATCTGATGATTGCCGAAGTTGGGGCATTGCGTCTTATCAGCGAGCTGCAGGATGTTCCCGTACCCCAATTGCTGGCTTATGATGATTCATTAACCATTGCTCCAGCGCGTTATTTTATCATGGAGTATATGTCTGGAACACCCTATAATCAGGTCAAGGATCTGTATTCTGCGGAAGAGCAGGAAGCCATTGAACACCAGCTAGGTCAGTACAATCGTCGAATTAATGAAATCAAGGGTGAGCAGTTCGGATATTTCTCGGAGCAAAAACAGCGATATTCCACATGGAAAGAAGCATTTATGAATTTGATGGATGACATTCTTGTCGATGGGGAAGAAGCCGGGATTACATTTTCGATGGATTACCCTGAGTTGAGACGCTTGATTGAAGAAAAATCGGATGTGCTGGACGATGTCAAAGAACCTGTGCTTGTCAGTTGGGATCTGTGGGATGGCAATGTGTTAGTGGATGCAGGTCATATCACAGCGATTATAGATTTTGAACGTTCTTTGTGGGCAGACCCTCTGATGGAGCATTATTTCAGTCATTTTAACTATACTCCCGGTTTTGTGAAAGGGTATGGGCATGCGATTACGACTGAAAGTGAGCTGAGAAGAAGAAGTCTGTATGACTTGTACTTTGATCTTGTACTACGTATTGAGTGTGCTTATCGCCAATATGATAATCAGGAACATGTGAATTGGACCATTCATAATCTGGAGGAAGGCATTGAGCGTTTTCGCTTATCCTAAATAACAACTAGTGTTATGGAACGGTTCGAACTGTGTTCTCCAAGATGGCAATTATCACGTGTAATATTGACTTTGGGCTTGCTTTTTTATATAATGGTCCCGATATTGTATACATATTTCGATGATAAGGATTAGTAGTAATTCCTGTACATAACAGAGAGCCGGCGGTTGGTGCAAGCCGGTTGACAGTGATTTGCGAACTCGCCTTGGAGAAATGCGGTGATTACACCATTCTGTTTAACCTGCTTGTATAAAGCTTGGGTTCAGGAATGGAAATCCGCATCGGTTAACCGCCGTTACAGGTCCAAAGGGAGTGGATGACGAAGCACGTTCGTCCGCTAACTAGGGTGGTACCACGGGAATTCAACCTCTCGTCCCTAGCGCTGCAAACGCTACGGGATGCTGAGGTTTTTTTGTTGCAATTAAAGATAAAGCGAATAACCTGAAGGAGGAACAATAGATGAGTGAGAATAACCAGCCGAAACACGGCTATCAGCCACAAGTCATGGAAAAAAGTTGGCAGCAATACTGGGATGCAAACAAAACGTTTAAAACGGGTGAGGACCCAGTTAAGCCAAAATTTTATGCACTGGATATGTTCCCTTACCCATCCGGTTCAGGTCTGCACGTAGGCCACCCGGAAGGATATACGGCAACGGATATAATTTCTCGTTATAAACGTATGCGCGGTTACAATGTATTGCACCCAATGGGTTGGGACGCTTTTGGTCTGCCTGCTGAGCAGCATGCACTGGATACAGGTGAACATCCACGGCATATTACATTCCGCAATATTGACAATTTCCGTCGCCAGATCAAATCTCTCGGGTTCTCTTATGACTGGGATCGTGAGATCAGCACAACGGACCCTGAATACTATAAATGGACGCAATGGATATTTATCCAGCTGTACAATAAAGGCTTGGCTTATGTGGATGAAGTCGCAGTTAACTGGTGTGAAGCCCTTGGAACGGTACTGGCTAATGAAGAGGTTATTGATGGCAAAAGTGAACGCGGTGGACATCCGGTTGTACGTAAACCGATGCGCCAGTGGGTCCTGAAAATTACCGAGTATGCAGAGCGCCTGTTGGAAGACCTGGAAGAGCTGGATTGGTCTGAAAGCATCAAGGATATGCAGCGTAACTGGATTGGTAAATCCACAGGGGCAGAAGTTGTTTTTGCCATTGAGGGTCGCGAGGAAGTCATCAAGGTGTTCACTACCCGTGCGGACACATTGTTCGGTGCGAGCTTTACAGTACTTGCTCCGGAACATGAGTTGGTAGAAGCGATTACAACCGATGACCAACGTGAAGCGATTCAGGCCTATCAGGAGCAGGCTTCTCGTAAGAGTGATCTGGAACGTACAGATTTGGCCAAAGACAAAACAGGTGTATTCACCGGCGCTTATGCAATCAATCCCGTTAATGGCGCGAAACTGCCGATCTGGATTGCTGATTACGTTCTTGCAGGTTACGGTACAGGTGCGGTTATGGCTGTTCCGGGTCATGATGCACGTGACTGGGAATTTGCGAAGCAGTTCGGTCTGGATATCTTTGAGGTTATTCAAGGTGGAGACGTTACACAAGAGGCATATTCTGGTGATGGCGCGCATGTGAATTCCGATTTCCTGAACGGACTGAACAATGAAGAAGCGGTTGCCAAGATGATTGCTTGGTTGGAAGAGAACGGCAAAGGACAAGGGAAAGTGACCTATCGTCTGCGCGATTGGCTGTTCAGCCGTCAGCGTTACTGGGGTGAACCAATCCCGATTCTGCATCTGGAAGACGGAACGATGAAAACAGTACCGGAGGATCAACTTCCACTGCTGTTGCCTGATATCGACCAGATCAAACCTTCGGGTACTGGAGAATCACCACTGGCGAATGTTACGGATTGGGTAAATACAGTAGATCCGGAAACGGGAATGAAGGCACGTCGTGAGACCAACACCATGCCACAATGGGCGGGTAGCTGCTGGTATTACCTGCGCTTTATCGATCCGCACAATGACAAGGAACTGATCTCCAAGGAGAAACAGCAGCAATGGCTGCCAGTTGATCTGTATATTGGTGGAGCAGAGCACGCAGTACTTCACTTGCTATACGCTCGTTTCTGGCATAAAGTGCTGTATGATCTGGGTGTTGTCGATACCAAAGAGCCTTTCCATAAACTTGTTAACCAAGGTATGATCCTGGGCACAAATAATGAGAAAATGAGTAAATCCCGTGGTAATGTTATCAATCCCGATGAAATTGTCAATGAATTCGGTGCAGATACATTGCGTCTGTACGAGATGTTCATGGGACCATTGGAAGCGACAAAACCGTGGAATGCAAACGGGGTTGAAGGCATGCACCGCTTCCTGTCACGTGTATGGCGTCTCTTCATTAACGAAGACACAGGAGCCATCAATGACAAGATTACGGTGGACGGTGGAACGGATGAGTTCAAACGGACTGCCCACAAAACGATCAAAAAAGTTACGGAAGATCTGGAACACCTGCGCTTCAACACATCTATCAGCCAGCTGATGATTTTCATCAACGATGCATACAAAGCCGATACACTGCCTCGTGAAGCGATGGAGAACTTTGTGCAGTTGTTGTCACCACTGGCACCGCATATGGCAGAGGAACTGTGGAGCCGTTTGGGTCATGAAGGTGGCATCTCTTACGTGGCTTGGCCTGAATATGATGAGTCCATGACAGTGGATGCGGAAGTAGAAATCGTTGTTCAGGTAAACGGTAAAATCGTAACCCGTGCTACGATCGCGAAGGATCTGGATGCACAGGGTATGCAGGACTTTACGATGGAGCTGGCACCTGTTAAGCAGGCGCTGGAAGGCAAGACCATTCGCAAGGTCATTGCCGTTCCAGGCAAACTCGTTAATATTGTTGCCGGTTAATCTCACCGGCTCGGAATAGTTCATCCAGCTTTAACAAATCTTCATCATATTTGTCATGTGTCGTGTGGATCAGATTGTCGAAAACACCGTCGAGACTAACCTTCAGCAGTGCAAGTGCCTGAGCGGTAATACCGCCAGGTACAGCGACACGAGCTTGAAGTTCTTGCGGCGTGTATCCTCCTTCGGTGAGCAGCTTGCCTGTTCCCAGAAGCATCTCGCCAGCCAGAGCGCAGGCATCTGCCCTTTTGATGCCTGTCAGCTTGACGGCACTTTCGATCCACTGTTCCAAAAAGAACGAAATGAATGCAGGTCCGCAGCTGGAGAAGTCGGATGTGATTCTTGTACAGGCTTCATCCACCTGGTACGGCCTGCCTATATGACTGAGCAGACTTTCCAACACAGCGCGGTCTTCACTGGTCATTCGTTCGCCATGTATGCAGAGGGACGCTCCACTGCCGACTTGGTGTGTGACGCTGGGAATTACCTTGGAGACTTTGCAAGGAAGTGAAGATTCCAGATGTCGCAGCTGCACGGGACTGGTGATCGAGACAATTATATGATTGGGATTCACGACAGGCAGGATGTCGTCAATGACATGTTTGAATTCAAGCGGCTTCACGCACAGGAAGATGATATTGCTTCGGATCACCGTTTCCCGATTGCTCTGGGATTCATGCAGACCGGGGTAACGGAGGGATAACTGACGTACTTTGGACGGGGTTCGATTGCTGGCGGCGATCTGCCGGGGCTCGAGTGCACCCGATTGGATCAGGGCATAGATCAGCAGGCTGCCCATGCTGCCGGTTCCGATAAATCCAACCTTCATTGTTTCAGGCCTCCTTTCATGCTTTACGGTACTGGCGCAGTTCATTCCCTCTATTCTATGCGTGAGGACCTGTTTCACATGACATGAAAAATGCATAACTTGTTTCATCAGGAAAAGTTCAACGGTTCGGAAGCACCGCCCGTGTTCGAAATGAATAATTTTGAATTCAGGGAGAGGTGTGGAAGAATGAGATGGAATAAAGGACTGACCATTGCTGCTGCGGTGGTTGGAAGTATACTTATATTATGGTCGGGCAAAAGTGAACAACCACCTAGTGGCTGGGAACCCTTGCAGCTCGGCACCGAGAAGCCGACGATAGAGCAGGAACTCCCTGCTGTACTGTCGGCTACTTCGGTTCAGGGCAATACAGGAGCATCTTCAGGATCGGATGCAAGTGAAATGCAGACTGGGAATGATGCAAAGGCAGATAAGTCGAAAGAGCATGCGAGCGCTTCAGTTGAAGGTAATTCGGGAGTTCAAACTACAAGTCAGACGGATGCTAATCCACCGGACACCTCAAATTCGATTGAACCAGTTGCGCAAAGTACGAATTCGAATCCTTCGGTTACCTCCGAGACGGCTTTGAACAGTAATCCACCTGTAGTTCGTGAAGAATCTGGCGACAATGGCAAGATTGATGTCAATACGGCACCTGTCTCCAAGCTTACGGAGCTTCCCGGAATTGGGGAGAAGAAAGCTCAAGCCATTGTGGACTATCGGAATGCACATGGTCCTTTTGCGAAAGTTAGTGATCTGACGAAGGTCAAAGGAATCGGCATGAAGATGCTGGAGAAGATGGCACCGTATGTGCAGATCCGGTAATATTAGAATAAAAATTTTGTTGAGCGGGAGGAAAGCAGCATGAGTACAGTAGAGGTACGCAAGGACTGGGACACGTATTTTATGGACATTGCATATATGGTCTCGACCCGTTCCCGCTGTTCGCGTCGTCACGTAGGTTCCGTTCTTGTTCAGGGAAAGAAACTGCTGGGAACAGCCTATAATGGTGCACCCACCGGCGTCCCGGATTGTTCTGAAGCTGGTTGCATGATTTCAGAAGAATATGAGTTGGTCGTGACCGATGGTCGGGAAGAAATGGTCAAAAAGCAACGCTGCATTCGCACAATCCATGCGGAGCAAAATTTGCTTTTATTCACAGATCGAATTGACCGTGAAGGCTCGTCTGTGTATGTGACCGACGAACCTTGCTGGACATGTGCAAATATGCTGGCGAATAGTGGAATTACAGAAATCGTCTTTCATCGTTCTTATCCTAAAGATACCGGTAAGGTTACCAACATGATGCAACAGAAGGGCATAACGTTCCGCAGACTGGAGAATTATCAGCCCCCGCGGGAAACGATGATGACTGTGAGCAATTAATGTGAATATGGTCGAATACGCGAGGGAGAACCTCCGGCAAGCCTGAATTGGCTTTCCGGGGGTTTTTCTGCGTTCATCGGGTGAAATGAAGGAGACGGGATGAATGAAAGGTAGACCTTTGCTAAGCTTTACGATTTGCTGGTTATGCGGTAGCGGGATGGCATGTGCTTTAACAGGCTGGACATTGATCTGGGGAATGATTGGAGCGCTGGCGTGTCTGCCACTTTTACTTCGTTTCATTGATGTTCGTGGATGGTCCATTTTATTTTTACTCACTGCCTTTATTGGAGGTGCTGCACATTGGGAATGGAATGATGCACGCAATCATAGCAGACTGCCCGAGACTACTCATATCTCTGCTAGAGAGTTGGACGGTTTGGCAGCCGAAATTCAGGGTGAGCTTGTGTCAAATGTACGCATTGATGGAGATCGGGCAGACTTTAAGATACAGATGTCTTCAATATTGCCCTTATCGGATTCATCAGCAGATACAGATCTGACAGCATCATCTGTATTCAAAATAGATGAACAATTAATGGTGCAAGTCAGACTGGTGGAGGAAGAAGAACAACAGGTAGCAGCAGGCTGGAAGAGGGGCGATTCAATCACGCTCAATGGTTCTTTTGCCCTTCCTGGAGAAGCCAGGAACTTTGGCGGGTTTGATTATCGGAGTTATTTGCGAACATTGCACATACACTGGTTGTTCAAAGTGAAGGGAGCCAGTTCAGTTACAGCAGCTCCCCCTGAAGGGCTTGGACTATTTAACGTACTACGATGGACGGATTGGACGAGGCATACGTTGGGTTCGGCGGTTGAGCAGTTATTTCCTGAGCCTCATGCAGGATATATGAAGGGTCTGATTATCGGGATAGCTAATGATATCGATCCAGGCACCTATGGTCATTTTTCACAACTGGGTCTAACGCATATTCTAGCAATCTCTGGAACCCATGTCGCTGTATATGTAGCTTCGCTGCTACTCATTCTATCTTGGTTAAGGCTTACCAGAGAGACGGCACTCACGATTGTTCTGATCCTGGTGCCAGCTTATGTACTGCTATCCGGTGGATCACCTTCAGTGATTCGTGCAGGAATTATGTCCATGATTGGTCTGTATATGGCACGTCGTGGTCTCGCGAGAGACGGCCTTCAGATGATTAGTGCAGCAGCATTACTGATGATGTGGTGGGACCCGTACTTTTTGCTGAGCGTCAGCTTTCAGTTATCCTTTCTCGTGACCGCAGGTTTGATGATCTATATGCCATTGATTAATCGACTGTTCAGTAATTGGCCTAAATCTCTGGCTGCAACAGCATCGGTTACGGTGACCGCTCAGTTGATTTCGTTCCCAGTAACCATTTTGTATTTCAACCAGTTTTCCTTACTCTCATTTGTGGCTAACTTTCTGCTGGTTTCTTTGATCAGTGCTATTGTATTACCTCTAGGGACGGTCGCCATGCTATTGTCATTCATATGGGTTCCTTTGGCGAAACCCCTCGCATGGATAGCGATTCAACTGAACCAACTGACATTTGTAAGCGTGGAGTGGATGAACAGCCTGCCAGGTTTTGTGCTGATCTGGGCGACACCTTCCTTGTTATGGATTGCCGCATACTATGCTGTGTTGTATGCCTTACTCTACCTATTGTATCGTGGCAATGGTGAGCAGCGAGAAACAGCGTCTATTGAGGAGGAGACGGCTCCTCTTGTGAGGCGACAACCTCCAGTTTCAATGGGAAATGTGGGCATTCGCTCTTCGATGTCTACCGTGGCACAGGATCAAGGTAAGAACCGTGTAGGTGAAAAAGAAACTTCTTTAACGACATTAGGAGCCAGTATAGCCTGGCCGGAGTATACAAGTGCGTTTACCGCACGAGGTGCCGGATATTATGCACATGAACGAATGAGTAAAGCTCAGCAATGGTTGTGTGGGTTGCTCGCGCTCAGCTTTATTGCTGGATTGTGGTGGGCATACCAGACTCCGAAGCCTGCTGGAGCTGGCATCGTGCAGTTTTTGGATATTGGGCAAGGGGACAGTACATTGATTACAACCCCGGAAGGCAAACACATTTTGGTGGATGGTGGGGGAACGGTGAGCTTTGGGAACAATGAACAGTCATGGAAAACAAGGCGTGATCCGTATGAGGTAGGAGCCAAGGTGGTTGTTCCCTTATTGAAAAAGAGAGGTATACATCAACTGGACGCTGTCATTGTAACGCATGCAGATCAGGATCATGCCGGAGGACTACAGGCTGTGCTGGAACAGATTCCGGTTAAACGTTTCATGTTTAATGGCACAACCAGTGGTAAAGAAAACTTTGATAAATTACTGGACACAGCCATGGAACGCAAAATTCCTCTATACGCCATTCAGCAGGGCATGTCCTATAAGGCTGATAAAGAGACGAGTCTACATTTTATAGCTCCAGATCTGGCACATGTGGATGTAAATGTATCGGGTAGTTTGCCTGTGTCTGAACACCAAAATCATGATTCCGTTGTCTTTTTGTTAGACATGGCTGGGACTTCCATGTTGTTTACTGGCGATATGGATGCTGCTGCCGAACAGGACCTGCTCTATATGATTCAAGATGGCTCATTAGCGGCCCAGTTTGAACAGAAAGGTGTAGATATTGGAGTTACAGAGGGAGTTGTACAAAGGGTACTTACACGCCCGTTGCAGGACAATTCAAATGATCTTTCAGCATCATCATCTATCTCCATTGACGTATTAAAGGTGGCTCATCATGGTAGTAAAACGTCGTCCACCGAAGCCTGGCTCCAATACTGGAATGCCAAAACCGCCGTGATATCTGCAGGAGTTAACAATACATATGGGCATCCCAATCCAGGAGTGATGGAACGTCTGGAAGCTACCGGGTCAGATATTTATCGGACGGATCAGATGGGTGAGGTCCAGATGAGAGTGAAAGATGGGAAGATTGATGTTCGATACAAGTTGTTTGGAGTTGAGTGACGGCACGCGATCTATTTATCGGTGTGAAGATGAGTGAAGAAAACTCCGATTTAATACCAACTGGGAAGTTAAAAAGACAAGAGAACATACAACAATGTGGATAGTCTGAGCGGAAAAAGTATTGAAGTTACGTGTAAATATCGAGTAGATGATTCCACCTATGAAACCTAATAGAGCATATGCGGCAATAGCAACGAGCAATCTCATATGCGTATTATCCTTTTTTCTGTATAAAAGTAACCCATCAACCAATATAGAAAGTGGTGTAATTAAGAAAAGTAAAATAGCGAGGTTAATCAATAAGCCAACCGTAAATTTATACCCGAATGAATAATAGTGAGTATTCTCTATTCTTTCATCCAAGGGAACGTAGTGATATATCCCCATTACAAGTGAAATCACAATTGCAGTTAATAAAGCTGCAAGTATTTTTCCGCGCGGCCTATTGATTCTATGGGTGTTTGTCATTTGAATATTGACCTCCATCTTGAATAACTATATTAACAAAAGATAGGTTAAGGTAGTTGATATATTTTAACATACAGAGGTTGGAGGAAAATAAGTAAAACAATTTTTATTCTGATCGAGATGACAGGGATTCCTCACTTCATTTGATTGCAAAATACAGCACAGCCCAGTACAGCACAAAAAAAAGCCCGCTTTCCGTTACACTCCAGAAGGGAGAATATCGGAAAACGGGCCATTTTTTCAAAGTGTAGAAGAAATATAAAAACTACTCCACGCCATCCTTAAAGTGTTTGTTCCAGTGTTTGTCGCCTTTGTGCAACAGATCTTCTACGGTTTTCTCAAGAGTCATCAACAACTGTGCTCTAACATCAAGTACGGTTTCTCTGTACAAGCGTTCTTCCGATCCAACGATTTTATCGCCGTATAATGCCTGTGCAGCTACGTACTTCCGATGTTCTTCGACCAGAGTATCAATGGACTCCAATGCGTGTTCCACAAAGTGGGAAATACTTTGGTATTCTTTGGGCATTTGTTCTTTTAAAGCTTGAATTTTCGCAAGAGCTGGCATGCTCATCACCTCGTGTTTATGAATGTAAATTTACAATACACTATTTTCATGAAAATTGCATTAAAAATAGCTTAAATTTGGACAAATTTCGACTTTTTTTATTTTGAGGGACCAAATAAGTGGTTAGCTATAATGTATGCCATTGCATTTGAATTGAGTCGTGTAAGTAATGGAATCCCTTTTAGACTCGTTTGGTGACTCGTTATGCGATTTCTGTTATTCTAAGAGAAGATTTCAGCGGCCCTAATACATACGCCGTTATTTTGTTATGGCAAATTAAAAAAATACTTAACTTTGCAACAATTTTATTGATGATCACGTCTGTAAGGTTGCAGGGAGAGGGGGATCCTTTGTGGTAGAGCCGGAACTCATCAGAGCCGCTCAATCGGGCGATCGCGACGCTCTAATTACCCTATTGCGGGAGATTGAACAACACGTCTATCGGACCGCATATTACATTCTAAATAATGAACAGGACGCTTTGGATGCTGCTCAGGAAGCGTTGATCCGAATTTACACCAAAATCAATTCATACGAAGAAAAGGCCCAATTCAAAACATGGGTACAACGCATCGTCACGAACATCTGTATTGATAAATTCAGAAGAACCAAGCCGTCCGTCTCCATTGACGAACATGACATGGTTTTTCAGGATAATCAGGATGTGGAGTACGAGGTCATGTCTACATACGTGGCCCAAGACATTCAGGATGCGATCAACAAGCTTCCCGAGCATCATCGTACCGTTATTGTTCTAAGATATTTGCAGGACTTATCCTACAATGAAATTGCGGATTGTCTCGATCTTCCGTTGAATACGGTGAAATCTTATTTATTTAGAGCCAGACAGCAATTACAGAATCTACTACAGGAATATCAGAAAGGTGGTGTGACAGGATGAAATGCGAAGAGGTGGTGGAATGGATGCACCGCTATCTGGATCATGATCTGGGCGAAGCGGAAACCGCGCAGATGCTACAGCATGTGGCCAAGTGTCCGGAGTGCGCCGAGAATTTTAGTTTACTCAGAGCTCTTTCCAGAGAACTGGAAGAATTACCGCAAGTAAGCCCGAAGTTTAGTCTGGTTGATGCGATTATGCCACAGCTTGATGCTATAGACGAAGCGCGTAGGGAGCAAAGTAGCACCATACAGGAAATGAATCCTGTCCCCGCTGCATTTGAGAATTTACAACGTTCAAGTGAGCGGAAAACGAAGCAAAAACAAAAATGGCTTAACTCGATGGCAGGACGAATGTCCATGGGGGCAGCGGCTGCGGCAGTTGTATTGGGATTCGCCATCTGGGGATATGAGCCTGAACAGATTGAGAATGCCGATTCCATGTTGCTGAGCTCTGGAGCTACTCAAGAGAGCGGTAATGTGGATCAGAATGCATTGAGCAAAAATATTGAGAATTATGATCCTTCAACTTCATCCCAACCAAGCAGCAACGATGTATTTGTGGATGATTCGAATGCTTCCTCAACGGAAGGAGATAACCTGGGATCTGAAACAATGCCTGAAGAGAATGGTGGAGATCAGGTGCAGGAGCCTAAAGTTCAGACAGATCCGACACCTCAACAACCGGCTACCGAATCAACGCCTGCTCCGAATAAAGGAACTCAGGATAATTCGTCCAGTTCTCCTTCGACCGATAGTCAGAAGAGTCAGGGTCAGAGCCAAGACGCTGAGCAGAGAAATCAAGAATCAGGCAGTGCTCCTACATCTTCTACAGATGGTGAAGAGGATGGAACAACCGAACCAGAAAATGGAGACGCGAAATCCTTCGCTTCTCAAAATACAGCTCCGAACACAAATGAAGATGCTCCGGTTGAAGGCAATGCTGCCACTGATTCCGGTACAGGTGTAGATACCTCTGGAGGAAACAAAGGATTGGCAGGACCGGATCAAGGAATGGCTACAACGGCAGCACCAAAAGAATGGAATTCACCTGACGGCTCCTATGTAGTTATGCTTCTTGGTGATCAAATCAGCATATACTCCAAACCTGCCAATGAACCGGATGTTCTTAATCTGGTTGAGCAACGTAATATAGAGGGGACGCTGAAGTCAGCAAGTTGGTCGAAGGATGGTACCCTATTTAACTACGAAACGGACAAGGACGGAACAACGGCGAAGAACTCGTTTAATGTAACTTCTGTTTCAGGTGGAGCTTCTGCGAAATAAGTGGAATTGGGATTCAACGCCACTAAACGAAAGAACATTTTCAGTATGACAAGCATATATTGGAAGTAACAAAACGTCCTATCTCAGTTCAAACAACTGACGTCGTATGACCGCGCACCGGCTTTTTCTAGAACTGCTGGTGTTTGCGTTTATATAGATGTAGGACAGGGGACCTTCATCCGTAAACTGGATGTAAGGTCCCTTTGTTGTCTTGCGTTTTTTCTGGTAGGATAAGAGGGATAAGGAGGCACCGTGAATGGATGTGAAAAGTGCAACAAAGGCAATACGTAGTGGAGAACCGGCTCCGATCTATGTGCTGTATGGAACGGAAAAGTATCAGATACAGCAGTTTACGGATATGTTAAAGGAACAGGTTATTGAAGAAGAACATCGTGATTTTGCGATTATTCCATATGATTTGTCTGAAACGGCTGTGGAGGTCGTTATTGAAGAAGCGGAGACTGTACCTTTTCTAGTTCCGCGGAAATTGATTATTGTAAGGGATGCTAGTCTGTTTACCGCAGGTAAAGAATCCAAGATTGAACACCAGGTTGATCGTCTGCTTACATATATGGAAAATCCGGCAGAGTACAGTACGATTGTTTTTCTGGCCCAAGGGGACAAGCTGGATGAGCGTAAGAAACTGGTGAAGGCTGTCAAGAAACAGGCGGTAGTTCTTGCTTTTGCTCCACTGAGTGGAGAGGAGCTGTTGAATTGGATTGTGAAACTGGCGAAGCAGCGGGATGTCTCCTTTGAGACGGGAGCAGCGGACACGTTGATCAGCTACGCGGGAACAGGTCTGCAGACCCTGTCTGCTGAAGTAGACAAGTTATGTTTGTTTGCGGGTAATGGGGGGACAATTCGTCGCGTTGATATCGAGTCATTGGTTGCCCGTAGTACAGAGCAGAATGTATTTTCGCTGGTGGAAGAACTCGCTAATTTGCGACTGGAGAAAGCACTGGCTCTTTTCTATGAGTTGCTGAAACAACGGGAAGAACCGATTAAAATTGCAGCTTTAATCGCACGTCAGTTTCGGATCATGATTCAGGTGAAAGAGTTAGGCCAGCAAAGTTACTCCCAGCAGCAGATCGCCAGTCAGCTTGGTCTGCATCCATATGCCGTTAAGATTGCGGGTGAACAAGCGCGTAAATTTCAGCCGGATCGTCTGAGAATGATCTTGAGTCACCTTAGTGAACTGGATTACCAGATGAAAACAGGAGCGGTGGATAAAGTGCTGGGTCTGGAGCTTTTCTTATTAAGACTTGGTGCGTGAATGAGTACGTAAACGTAATAGAATACTATTATGATACAAACAAAGCGACCTTTGCTCCATGATGGTTAGATCATCGGATTAAAGGTCGCTTTATCTGTGTCTTATACTTAACGAATCAGATACTAAAAAATCCTGAAAGCCTATGCTGTTCAGGATTTTTCCATTGGATCGTATAAGTAACGCTTCTTACGCTTGTGCGGAAAGAGCGTTCAGTTTTTTCGCCAAGCGAGACTTTTTGCGTGCTGCAGCATTTTTATGAACCAGACCTTTAGTTACAGCCTTGTCCAGCTTTTTGGAAGCAGCTTGAATCGCAGCTTTTGCAGTATCAACTTCGTTACTTACCAGAGCAGCATCAGCAGCTTTAACAGCTGTACGGAGTGCAGACTTCTGGGAAGCGTTGAGTGCGCGGCGCTTGTCGCTCGTTTTTACGCGTTTAACAGCGGATTTGATGTTTGGCATTACATTCACCTCCTGTAAGGCATTTGCATGAATACAAACGTTTCACAACTTAAAATATTCTATCACGCTAGCATGTAAAATGCAACAGATATTCCTACGATGTTCGACATGCTGCATAAAGAAACTCTTTTTCCCACACAATATGCTCAAATGCGGTAAGGGAGGCAGGGACAGAATGACACTGGATTTGCAAAACTATACAGTTCGTACCGATTTGGCAATCGACTCCAAGGAAATGGCGCAAGGTGGACAGAAACAGACGATTCCCGGACTACGGGAAGACGTAGAGAAAAAAGAGGGTATTACGATCACACGTATTGATGTACTTAATGATGAAGCAGCCAAAGCCATTGGTCGGGTGAAAGGCCACTATGTCACTTTGGAGGTGCCGTCACTACGGAATGGGGATACGGAGTTACAGGAGCGCGTTGCCGCCGAGTTCACACGTGAGATGGAAGATTTTATGGTTAAGGCCGGAATCAACAAAACATCCAAGGTTTTGATTGTTGGCCTGGGCAACTTAAATGTCACCCCGGATTCACTCGGTCCACTTGTTGTGGAAAATCTGATGGTGACCCGTCAGTATTTTGAATTGGTGCCTGATCAGGTTGCACCAGGGTATCGGGAAGTCAGCGCGATCGCTCCCGGCGTATTAGGTACAACGGGCATTGAGTCCAGTGACATCGTACAGGGGATTGTAGACCGGACCAAGCCGGATGCGATTATTGCGATTGATGCTCTGGCCTCCCGTTCCTTGGAACGTGTAAACACAACGATTCAGGTAGCCGACATTGGTATCCACCCGGGTTCAGGTATAGGTAACAAACGACGTGGCTTGACCCGTGAAATATTGGGCGTTCCTTGCATCGCCATCGGCGTACCGACTGTATGTTATGCGTCCACCATTGTGAACAATGTCATTGAGATGATGCGCTCACACTTCCGCCAGGAAACGGATCAGACGAAACAGATCATGGGTATGCTGGACGACATCGGTGAGCAAGATCGACTAAGTCTGGTGAAAGAGGTACTGGAGCCACTGGGGCATGACCTCATTGTTACTCCCAAAGAAATTGATGAGTTTATTGAGGGAATCGCCAATGTTATCGCTACAGGACTTAACGCCGCCCTCCATGATGCAGTGAATCCAGATAACGTAGCCGCCTATACACATTAAAACTTAAACTGCTGAGAAGAAGGTCCGAATCTATCGGACTTTCTTTTTTTGTTCCCGGAATCTTTCATTTTCCTGTTCTATCAAATTGGGCGCACTCATAGAGTTGAAGTATAAGAGTTGTCCAGCAGGGAAGGAGACAGCAGAATGAACAAGATATTGGCCTGGAATATTGGGAAGTGGAAAAAAAGATGTCTGCACGTGCTGGCCATGGGCCGTACGTTGTTGTTGCTTATGATCATATCTGCCTTGTTTTTTGTCGTACTTGGTCTCGGGGGAATGGCAGAGAAACGCTTGAATAATTCACCCGTTTCTTCCATGAAAGGATTTGCGAGCGCCGTATCAAGCCGCTTTTTCGTCGATATGCTCGGTATGGAGATGCCCCATCTCACCCAGAAAGAACAGACCTCTGCCATATCCGGTGAGAATCTCACCTCTTTTGTTTTCCAATTGCTGACGAATGTAAACCCTCAAGACCCCAAAAGCCTGATTGCGAGAGAAATGCCGGGCATGGGTTCGAACCAACCTGTACTGCTCCGGCCAGGCTCGGGTAACGAAAAAGCTGAGGCTCCCGAAGATTATCAGCCCGGTCCTGGTCTTACGGATACAGCTTCAGCGGATGGAGGAAAACCCGGTAGTGAGCTGCATGTTCCACCAGGTCAGGACAACACGGACCCGCCTGATTCGAGCGAGCCTGGAGAGGGAGAAGTTAAAGAAGATCCTCCAGCGAAGGATGGCGAGAAAGACAATAGCGGTTCACCGACAACAGGCAAAAAATCAGTTCTCATCTATCATTCTCATCCACGGGAAGGCTACAATCCACTGCTAGGCACGAAGAGTGATAACCCATCATCAGGCAAATCAACAGGAAATGTGTTTCAAGTGGGAACCTATCTCTCAGACAGTCTGGAGAAGCTGGGAATCGGCGTAGAGCATGCGAAGGATGATTACCCCACCAAAGTAAAGGACTATAACTGGAACTATTCCTATAAATATTCCCGTCAAACGGTAAAAGCGGCACTCGCTCAAAATGATGATTTGACGTATCTCATAGACATTCATCGTGATTCACAGCGTCATGGCAAAACAACGACTACTATTAATGACTTGGGCTACGCCAAAGTATATTTCATTATTGGACATGAAAATCCGAATTGGCGGCAGAATGAAGCTTTTGCTGCAAAAATTCATAAGAAACTGGAAGCCAAGTATCCTGGGGTATCCCGTGGTGTCTGGGGCAAGGACGGTGGAGGAGCCAACAACGGAGAATATAACCAAACCCTTTCACCCAACAGCATTTTGATTGAGATTGGTGGGATCGATAATACAGGGGCTGAGTTACAACGGACATCCAAAATTCTCGCTGACATGATTGCCCAAGTGTATTGGGAAGATCAGAAGGTGGACAAAGCCAGTGCAGAAACGTCATCACAGGGTGGATAGGGACTATATATGTATGAAGACCAAAATAGTAGAGAGTGACAGGAGGCAAAGCATATGTCCAGATTCGGTAAAAGACTGTTATCCATCGCTGTATTAATGTTGCTGGGTGTGCTGTTTGGAATGCAGCTGGCTGGCAGCAACTTTCATATGGGTAATCCATCAGACGGCACGTCAACCGCTGTGACAACAGAGCCAACTTCACCGGTTACCGAATCTGTTCCGACTGCACCTGTCCAAAAGGAAGTCAAAGAACCACCGTTTGTACCTGTTCAGTCACCAAGCCAAGTGCTTGGGGCAGATCAGAGTAAGGCTCCGGTGGATGTGTTGGCAGACAAAACAGCTGGACTATTGCAAAATCTCTCTCATAGTGGAATCAAGTGGGTGGTCTCTCTTTTTAGCGGAGTTGCTGAATAAAATACCATGATTTAAAGGTACAATATAACCTCTGGGAGTTTCATGATCACACTTTATTATAAAGTTAAGACATCACGGGATTGATGCACTCTGCATCAACTGTTATAATGAAGTGATTGACACTAGGCTGTTTCTGGGGGTAAGGAATGACTGATATTCGGGCAAGACAACGTAAAATTCGTAACTTTTCTATTATTGCACATATAGATCACGGCAAATCAACACTTGCGGACCGGATCTTGGAGTACACAGGTGCGCTGACAACACGAGAAATGCAAGAACAAGTACTGGATCAGATGGATCTCGAACGTGAACGTGGAATTACGATCAAGCTACAAGCAGTAGCACTGACTTACAAAGCGGATGATGGTGAAGAGTATCTATTGAATTTGATCGATACACCGGGACACGTAGACTTCACGTATGAAGTATCACGGAGTCTCGCGGCATGTGAAGGCGCTCTACTCGTTGTGGATGCGGCTCAGGGAATTGAAGCCCAGACACTCGCTAACGTGTATCTGGCATTGGACAATAATCTTGAAATTTTACCGGTTATCAACAAAATTGACCTTCCAAGCGCCGATCCTGATCGGGTGAAGCAGGAAGTGGAAGATGTTATTGGTTTGGATACGAGCAACGCTGTTCTGGCTTCGGCCAAGGCAGGTATCGGAATCAAAGAAATTCTGGAGCAAGTTGTGCAGAGTGTTCCTGCACCGACTGGCGACCCGGATCAACCGCTGAAAGCGCTGATTTTTGACTCACATTATGATCCGTACAAAGGTGTAATCGTATATGTACGAGTTGTTGACGGCAAAATCAAATCCGGTTCCAAAATCAAAATGATGGCAACAGGTAAAACATTTGAAGTCATTGAAGTTGGAGCGTTCAAACCTCGCATGTCCATCGTGGACGAGCTGAACGTGGGTGATGTTGGATTTATCGTTGCTGGTATTCGGCATGTAGGCGATACACAAGTCGGGGATACGGTGACTGATGCTAAAAATCCAACACCGGAACCTTTGCCGGGTTATCGCAAAATTAATCCAATGGTTTACTGCGGTCTCTATCCGATCGAAACATCGGACTATGTTGATCTGCGTGAAGCGTTGGAGAAATTGCAATTGAACGATGCTTCTCTCAGCTTTGAGCCGGAAACATCCAGTGCCCTAGGTTTTGGATTCCGTTGCGGATTCCTTGGACTGCTTCACATGGACGTTATCCAGGAGCGTATTGAGCGTGAATTCAACATCCCGCTGATCACCACTGCACCAAGTGTAATCTATCACGTGACGCTGACCAATGGTGAAGTAATGCAAATTGACAACCCATCCAACTACCCTGAGGTAGGCCGGATTGATTATGTCGAGGAGCCATACGTGAAAGCAGCCATCATCGTACCGAATGATTATGTAGGTACCATTATGGAATTGTGTCAGAACAAGCGTGGCGAATATGTGAATATGGAATATTTGGACACAACCCGGGTTACGATTACGTATGAGATCCCGTTGTCCGAAATTGTATATGACTTCTTCGACCAGTTGAAATCGAGCACCAAAGGATATGCATCCTTTGACTACGAGCTGTCTGGATATCGTCAGTCCAATCTGGCGAAAATGGATATCTTGCTCAATGGCGAACAAGTCGATGCCTTGTCCTTTATCGTTCACCGTGACCGTGCGTATAACCGCGGACGTATTATCTGTGAGAAACTGCGCGAGCTGATTCCACGGCAAATGTTCGAGGTGCCAATTCAGGCATCTGTGGGTACTAAGGTTGTTGCTCGTGAAACGGTAAAAGCAATGCGTAAAAACGTACTTGCCAAGTGTTATGGTGGTGACATCTCGCGGAAACGGAAACTGCTTGAGAAGCAGAAGGAAGGTAAGAAGCGGATGAAGCAGGTTGGTAACGTTGAGGTGCCGCAAGAGGCATTCATGGCGGTACTGAAAATTGATGACTAAACAATCTAATTTGAGGTACAACACGGAATGTGTGTATTCAAATTAGATTAGGACGTTTGTTTGCAAACATGGTACAACACAGAATATTAAATAACTAAGCTGAAAGGGAAGCCGGATGGCTTTCCTTTTTTCAAATAGAGGGGGACTTGCCATGACATTGGCAGCACACAGCCGGAAGACAGGTGCGCCCCAAGCGGTGTATCTTCACATTCCCTTTTGTACGAATAAATGTTTTTATTGCGACTTTAACTCCTACGTTCTCAAAGATCAGCCCGTGATGCAATATCTCGAAGCGCTGGAACGGGAGATGGAACATACAGTTAAGGCAAATCCACCGGGTGAGATCAAGACCATATTTGTAGGTGGCGGTACGCCAACAGCTCTGAAACCGGATGAGATGGCGGTGTTTCTACGTTCAGTCAAGACGTATTTCCCAAATTGGGCGGACGATATTGAATTTTCGATGGAAGCCAACCCGGGAACAACGGATGCGGAGAAGCTCGCTGCGATGAAAGAAGGCGGCGTTAACCGCGTCAGCTTTGGGGTACAGGCTTTTCAGAATGATTTGCTGACAGGCATTGGGCGTATTCACAACACGGATGATGTATATCGTAGTTTGGAGAACGCTCGTAAAGCGGGCTTGAATAACCTGTCCATTGACCTGATGTTCGGGTTGCCGAACCAGACCGTAGAGATGTTGAATGAGAGTATCGACAAAGCGCTGGAACTGGATCTGCCGCATTACTCCATTTATAGCCTGAAAGTAGAAGAGAATACACTTTTCCATACCCTGTATCAGAAGAACCAGTTACCTCTTCCTCATGAAGATGACGAGCTGGAGATGTATCTTCTATTAATGAGACGTATGAAGGAAGCAGGCTACGGACAATACGAGATCAGTAACTTTGCCAAGCCAGGCTTCGAGAGTCGTCACAATATTACCTACTGGCGTAATGAGGACTACTATGGTCTGGGTGCAGGTGCACATGGATATGTGGGCCGCGAACGGCATATGAATATTAAAGGTATAAATCCTTATGTTGAAGCTTCACGCGCAGGGCTGCCTCGTCTGGATCATTTCGAGATTGCTCGCCCGGAGGCCATGGAAGATTATCTGATGGTTGGACTGAGAATGTTGGAGGGAGCTTCGGCCTCACGATTTAGCGAACAGTTCGGAGAGTCCATGGAAGAAGTGTTTGCGAAGCCTTTGGGCAAAATGCTTAACGCAGGACTGCTTGAGCGTACGGCAGACGGCTTCCGACTGAGCGAGCAGGGTATCCTGTTCGGAAATGACGTTTTTGCGGAGTTTATCGGGTCCATATCGCTGAATTCGTAGCTTGAAATTCTATACGCTTTGTTGTATATTTATTCATATTGATTTTACAGAGCGTGTTAATTTAACAACTACGAAGTCAGCTTTCCTCTGGAAAGCTTGGTAATAGGAGGAGAGCAGGATGTCGGTAATATGCAGAAAAGCCGTGCCGGAAGATGTTGAACCACTGTATGAAATGATTAAGGGCTATGCAGAGCGTGGGATCATGCTTCCGCGATCACGGGAAATACTGCACCGACAGCTGGAGCACTTTGTTGTAGCCGAAGTCGATGGTGAAGTCGTGGGTTGCGGATCGCTTTGTCGTCTGGGGAATGATTTGGTGGAAGTCAGATCACTCGGTATCTCGGAAGGACACAAAGGGCTCGGTATTGGCTCCCGATTGCTGGACCGACTGGTAGAAGAAGCGGAGAAACAACAAATCCCTAAGGTTATGGCGTTAACGTATGAAGTGTCCTTCTTCCTCAAAAACGGCTTTGCCGTGGTGGAGAAAGAGATTTTCCCCGAGAAAGTATGGACCGACTGTGTTCATTGTAGCAAGCAGGATTGTTGTGATGAGATCGCGGTATTGAAAGAGCTTAACGTTTCGGCCTAACAACTGAATGGACTGCATGGATCGAGCCGAGTCAACCTCTGCCCTACATGCAGTCCTTTTTACTTCAAAGGATGTTCAATAAAGTTGTTAGTACTCGCCGACATTGGTCTATACTATAAATAGATGAGCCCACTCATCAAACTCACTTGACAATGATCACGTCAGTTTGGTATTTTTGTATTACCGCTTAGCACTCATCTAACCGGAGTGCTAACGACATGGGACAGTACAGTCAGAAGGAGGGAATACTCACCATGTTAACAGAGCGTCAACGAATGATTCTGAACGCTATAGTGGATGACTATATCCGTTCAGCTGAGCCCGTAGGGTCCCGGAGCATTTCCAAAAGGGGAGATGTTGGATACAGTCCGGCGACGATCCGTAATGAAATGGCGGACCTTGAAGATATGGGCTTTCTGGAGCAGCCGCATACATCGGCAGGACGAATTCCTTCCCATAAAGGTTATCGATATTATGTCGATCATTTGGTTCCCTGGAATCAGGTGGAGCCTCAAGAGTTGGATGATCTGAAGTCGTTCTTCGCCGAAAAGCTGAACGTCATGGAACAAGTTATTCAGCATGCATCCAATATTTTGTCACATATGACGAATTATACTTCGATCCTGCTTGGACCGGAAGTATTCCATACGTCCCTTCGTCACTTCCAATTGCTTCCGCTGAACGAGAGTGAAGCTGTGGCAATCATCGTGACCAACACAGGTCAGGTAGAGAACAAGACGGTCCAGATTCCACCAGAAATCTCGGTCGCCGAGATGGAGAATGTGGTTCGCCTGTTAAATACCAAGCTTGTGGGCGTACCAATTTACAAATTAAAATCCCGTCTCTATACCGAACTTGGGCAAGAGATGGAACGGCATATTACACGTTATGAGGAAGTTATGCAGGTGCTGAACAGTGCCTTTGACAACGAACATGACAATCGTCTGTTCCTCAGTGGTGCCACCAACATGTTGACTCAACCGGAGTTTAAAGATATCGAAAAGGTAAAAGATATTCTTGATCTGCTGGAAGAGACACCAACACTCATGAAATTGATGATGCCCGTGCCGGGTGGATCTGGTATTCAAGTGCGAATCGGCACTGAGAATGATCATGAAGCCTTTGCTAACTGCAGCCTGATTACAGCCTCCTATTCATTGGACGGCGAGGCTTTGGGTTCGATCGGTATTCTGGGACCCACGCGGATGGATTACGCACGTGTCATTCATATTTTAAATACACTATCCCGTGATTTGACGGCGATGCTGACGCATCGTTTCAAATAAGAGACGGGAATGAACCATTTCATTCGTATAAGGAGGTGAACATCTTGAAAGAGGAGCAATCATTTACAGAAGAACAAGAAGTAACAGCAGCTGAGCAGGAGCCTGTCAATGAAGCTGGCGCTGCAGAAGCACAAGCTGAAGAAATCGCTGATCAGGAGCAGGATGAGCTTGCACGTCTGAAGGCAGAGGCTGAGGAGCAACAGCAGCGTTATGTCCGTGCACAAGCTGATTTTGACAACTTCCGTCGTCGTACACAGAAGGAAAAAGAAGAATTGGCTAAATACGCTTCGATGAAGCTGGTCACCGAACTGGTACCGGTTATTGATAACTTCGAGCGCGCCATGGCTACTGTACCGGAAGGAACAGAGTCCGAATCTTTCTCCAAAGGCATCCAAATGATTTTCCGTCAATTGGAAACTGTGATGACGAATGAAGGACTGACAGCAATGGAATCGGTAGGACAACCGTTCAATCCTGAATTCCACCAAGCAATCATGCAAGTGGAGAGCGACGAATACGAAGAAGGTATCGTTGTTGAGGAAGTCCAAAAAGGCTACATGCTAAAAGATAAAGTGCTTCGTCCAGCTATGGTTAAAGTCAGCTCATAATTTCCGTATCGGAAGGAATGAGTAGGCTCCTTGGTTGAACAATGTGGGCGAAGTTTAATATAAAGGTTTGTACACATAGAGCACGATTAGCAACATGAACATCTAATAAGGGTCAGATCAGACCCATTCATTTTAAATTGTTGAGGGAGGAAATTTTCGGATGAGCAAAGTAATCGGTATTGACTTAGGAACAACAAACTCATGCGTAGCAGTAATGGAAGGCGGCGAGGCTGTCGTAATTCCAAATCCGGAGGGCGCACGTACAACTCCATCCGTAGTCGGTTTCAAAAAAGATGGAGAGCGTGTTGTTGGTGAAACAGCAAAACGTCAAGCCATCACAAATCCGGATCGTACCATCATGTCGATCAAACGTCACATGGGTACTTCCCACAAGGAAACAATCGATAGCAAAGACTACTCTGCACAAGAGATCTCTGCAATCATCCTGCAAAAATTGAAATCCGATGCTGAAGCTTATCTGGGTCAAACGGTAACTCAAGCAGTTATCACAGTACCAGCTTACTTCAATGACAGTCAGCGTCAAGCAACTAAAGATGCGGGTAAAATTGCAGGTCTGGAAGTTCTGCGTATCGTCAACGAGCCAACAGCAGCAGCTTTGGCATACGGTATGGAGAAATCCGAAGACCAAACGATTCTCGTATATGACCTGGGCGGCGGTACGTTCGACGTATCCATTCTTGAACTGGGTGATGGCTTCTTCGAAGTTAAAGCAACTAGCGGGGACAACCAACTGGGCGGCGATGACTTTGACCAAGTGATTATCGATTACCTCGTAAGTGAATTCAAAAAAGATCAAGGCATTGACTTGAGTAAAGATAAAGCAGCGGTTCAACGTTTGAAAGATGCAGCGGAAAAAGCGAAAAAAGAACTTTCCGGCGTATTGACTACAACGATCTCCTTGCCGTTCATCACAGTCGCTGATGGTGTTCCTCAGCATTTGGAGTTGAACCTGAGCCGTGCGAAATTTGAAGAAATCTCTGAAGGTCTGGTTGAGCGTACGCTTGAACCAACTCGTCGTGCATTGAGCGATGCGGGTATGACAGCTAACGATATCGACAAGATCGTATTGGTTGGTGGTTCCACACGTATTCCAGCTGTACAAGAAGCGATCAAAAAACTGACGGGTAAAGAGCCTCACAAAGGCGTTAACCCAGATGAAGTTGTAGCTTTGGGTGCTGCTGTACAAGCGGGCGTACTGACAGGTGATGTGAAAGACGTTGTATTGCTTGACGTAACTCCATTGTCCCTGGGTATCGAAACAGCGGGTGGCGTATTCACTAAAATGATCGAGCGTAACACAACGATCCCTACAAGCAAATCTCAAGTGTTCTCCACATATGCAGACAATCAACCAAGTGTTGAGATTCATGTTCTGCAAGGTGAGCGTGAGATGGCAGCGGGTAACAAATCGCTTGGACGTTTCATGTTGGGTGATATTCCACCAGCTCCACGTGGCGTTCCACAAATCGAAGTTAGCTTCGATATTGATGCCAACGGTATCGTTAACGTATCTGCAACAGATAAAGGTACAAACAAAACTCAAAAAATCACAATCACTTCTTCCAGCGGTTTGAGCGATGCTGAAGTTGAGCAAATGATGAAAGATGCTGAGTTGCACGCTGAAGAAGATAAAAAACGCAGAGAACTCGTTGAAGCGAAAAACAGTGCAGATCAACTGATCTACTCTGTTGACAAAACGATCAAAGATCTTGGCGAAAAAGCAGACGCTGGCGAAGTTGAAAAAGCGAATGCAGCTAAAGAAAAACTGCAAGGCGTTCTGGCTTCCGACAACTTGGAGGATATCAAAGCTGCTACAGAAGAACTGACAGAGATCGTTCAACAATTGTCTGTAAAACTGTATGAGCAAGCACAGGCGCAAGAGCAAGAAGCACAAGGTGCTGAAGAGCAACAAGGTTCTGCAAAACGTGACAACGTCGTAGACGCTGATTACGAAGTTGTGGATGAAGATAAAAAACAAAACTAATTCGTAGTTCTACGCGAATTAAACATCGGTGACGTTCGAATTAGAGGGAAAGTCATAGCCGGGGCTCCCGTGCTTTGGCTTTCCTTTTGTCACGATGTGCGATATGGTGAATGATATGGGGGTGGAAGAGTGGCTGAAAAGCGTGATTATTATGAGGTGCTTGGCGTTAGTAAAACGGCTAACGACGATGAGATTAAAAAGGCTTACCGTAAGCTTGCCCGTCAGTATCACCCTGACGTAAACAAGGCTGCTGATGCGGAAGCTAAATTTAAAGAAGTTAAAGAAGCTTACGATGTAGTGAGTGACGGTCAGAAGCGTGCCCAGTATGATCAATATGGTCATGTCGATCCGAATCAAGGTGGATTCGGTGGTGGCGGTGATTTTGGCGGCGGCGGATTTGGCGACATCTTCGACATGTTCTTTGGCGGCGGTGGCGGTGGACGACGTGATCCAAATGCTCCGCAACGGGGGAATGATCTGCAGTACACGATGACGATTGAGTTCAAGGAAGCGGTATTCGGCAAAGAAACCGATATTACGATTCCGCGTACCGAAGGCTGCGATACGTGTCATGGCTCAGGTGCCAAACCTGGAACGAAACCGGAAACCTGCTCGGTCTGCCAAGGTAGCGGTCAGCAGGAAGTCGTGCAAAATACACCGTTCGGTCGTATGGTTAATCGTCGTGCATGTTCGAACTGTAGCGGTTCGGGCCAAATTATCAAAGAAAAATGTACAACGTGCAGTGGCAGCGGTAAAGTCCGCAAGCAACGCAAAATCCATGTTCGCATTCCAGCGGGTGTAGATGATGGCGCGCAACTGCGTATGACAGGTGAAGGCGAGGGAGGCCTGCGTGGCGGACCAGCGGGAGATCTGTATATTGTCATTCGCGTGAAATCACATGATTTCTTCGAGCGTGAAGGTGACGATATTTATTGCGAAATCCCACTTACCTTTGCTCAGGCAGCTCTGGGAGATGAAGTTGAGATCCCGACATTGACTGAGAAAGTGAAGTTGAAAGTACCAGCTGGTACACAAACGGGAACGTATTTCCGACTCAAAGGCAAAGGCGTACCACGCCTGCGCGGTATGGGGCAAGGGGATCAGCATGTGAAAGTGGTTGTGGTTACACCTAGTAAGCTGAATGACGAGCAGAAGGATCTGCTTCGCCAAATTGCTGCGCTGGATGGAGAGCAAACACATGAGCATGAACAATCCTTCTTTGACAGAGTAAAACGCGCCTTCCGCGGCGACTGAGAATAAAATAAAGCAAGTCCCAAAGGACACCACACCGGTTTTTACCGTGGGTGTCCTTTTTTGTACGCCTTTTTTAGTGCTTCAGTGGTTTTCGTAGAATCCATGGATTTATGCTACGAAGAACGACAGTAATTTGTGGGAGCATTTCGGTATATTCTGAGCTAACTTGCGGAAAGATAGCATGGCGAGAATGATATGCATAGCTGATATGCGAGAAATTAGGGAAGCAGGTGAAGCGGATGACCGAGAAAAATATTTTGGCGTACTTTCATAGCCCGGAGCAGGCACAAGGGGCAGCCAAAAAACTGGAGGCATTGCGAGTGGAGGACCTGTCGATTAATCGATTCAGCCGATATGCGGGTGTAGGACCAAGCGGGGCTTCCTACAAGCCGGGCGTTTCCGGCAGTTTTTCATCATGGGTGCCCGATTCGATGCAAACGAATGCGAGCGCTGGAATCATGGCTGCGGCGGATCCTTCTGCAAGCGGCATGAGTGATGGTGGACAAGGTGGACCTACGGGAAGGGATGTATTGCTAACGGTCATCGTAGATGAATCGGTACATCACCGCGCGATGTCTATTATCGAACAAGCCGGTGGAATGATCTAGTTTCAGGAAATCCATATAAGATGGACAGATAATTACACTTTAACGGAGAGTGTAGAACCAATCTGAAGAAGCGAAGCGTTCGCCTTTATCCACAGATTTTCCCTTTGGAAGAAGGGGATTAAAAAAATCTGGGGATAACAGCGATCGGAGGATGGGACTACAATCGGAGTGTTACAGTGTAACACGTTTTAGTTCATTTTAATTTGAGGGAGGAGCATAACAATGGCAGAACATGAACGTCCAGGCAAGATTCTCACGAAAACGGAAAAGATGAAACGATTGCAGTCCGCTAAAAATGAGGACGTGGAATTCAGCGCTGAAGCTGCGGATCATGAGGATATCGAAGCACTACGCCGCAGTGAAGCGGCTGATCGACGTCAGGGACGGGAGCTTCATGACTGAAGATCGCTCGGCGGTTACCCTCGAAGCTGTATTTACAAGCTGGGCTGAGGCCGAGTCTGCACGCAGAGCCCTGGAATTGTTACACCCGAACCAATTGAGTATCGAGAGCCTTGGCAATGAAGCGTCTGCCTTAAACTCACACGATGTTACGGGCTCCGATAATTCTCCTACGGCTGTCGTCGGAGGATTTAGTGGCGAATTGAATGTACTTGCCCTGATTAGTGATGAAACGGAAATGTTATCCAATGGTCAGGTGTATGATACGCCCGAAGCGGATTCGGCCGACAGGATAAAACAAGAAATTTTGCTGACCGTGTCCATATCCAACGATTCGCTCCCGCAAGCCGCAGAGATGATCACGCAGAACGGTGGTCGTTTTTGTTAAGTGAGATTCCAATTATGCAAAATGCTTAAATAAATGAAATAGATATGGTTGAATAGATGACAGGATATTCGAGCAGTTAGACGCGGATATCCTGTTTTGTTTTTCTTTTCGTGGTCGGCTTTGTGCTCCGGCTCGCTTGTGTAGTACAATAGTTGGGATGTTTAAAAAATGAGGAGGAAAAACCAAGTATGTTATGGCATGAACTAACAATACATACCACAGAAGAAGCTGTGGAGATGATTTCGAATTTTTTACATGAAGCGGGTGCTGGAGGGGTTTCGATTGAAGAGTCCGGTACTTTAAATAAAAAACGGGACACAACGTATGGTGAGTTATACGACGTTCCTTTGAATGATATTCCTGAAGGCTTTGCGGTCATCAAAGGGTACTTCTCCGAAGGTACGGATATGGTTGCACTGCAGTCCGAAGTTCATCCGAGAATTGAGGAACTCTCTGAATTTGGAATTGATACAGGTGAGGTTCGTTATGAGACGCGTACAGTGGATGAAAATGACTGGGCAACAGCCTGGAAGCAATATTTCAAGCCGGTACGTGTATCGGAACGTCTGACGATCAAACCAACGTGGGAGGAGTATACGCCTGAAAGTCCGGATGAGAAAATCATTGAGCTTGATCCAGGCATGGCTTTTGGTACAGGAACACATCCAACGACCTCTCTCTGCTTGCGCACACTGGAAACGGTTATTAAGGGCGGCGAGGAAGTTATTGACGTAGGTACAGGTTCGGGTATTTTGGCTATCGGAGCTATAAAACTTGGGGCAAAACATGTGCTGGCGCTCGATCTTGATCCGGTTGCGGTAATCAGTGCCAGGGAGAATGTGGAACTGAATGGGCTGGAGCAACAAATTACGGTTAAAGAGAGTGATCTGTTGTCCGTCCTCGGGAGTCAGGACCCTGCGCTTGGTGTGCAACTGCCAGTTAAGGTTGTCGTGGCGAACATTCTGGCTGAGATCATTTTGTTATTCGTAGATGATGTCTATAATGCGCTTGAGTCTGGTGGTACCTATATTGTATCGGGCATTTGGAAGAACAAAGAGCAGGTTGTGCATGATGCACTGGTAGCCTCAGGGTTTGAAGTGAGTGCGATCCACCGTGATGAGGATTGGCTGGCGTTTGTAGCCAGAAAGGGGTAACCCATGGACTTTTGGAATTCGTTCTTTCGTTATCCGATCGATCAGCTTCCGTTTTTCCTGCTGACCATTCTGATCGCATTTACGGTGCATGAATTCTCGCATGCATATTTTGCAAACAAATTCGGTGATCCGACAGCCAAGCTGTTGGGTCGGGTTACACTGAATCCGGTTGTTCACTTTGATTTGTTTGGTGTGCTCCTGCTCATTATTGCCGGTTTTGGTTGGGCACGTCCGGTTCCGGTTAATCGGGCTAACTTTGACAAGCCTAGATTGATGGGCATCATCGTATCCGCAGCAGGGCCTCTAAGCAATCTGTTACTCGCGATCATCGGTACAATCATCTATGCTTCACTGGTTGGTTCAGGAGCACTCGGCGGGATTGATAATGAGCGGCTGCTGACAGCAATTACGACGTTCTTCGCTATCTTTAACTTAACAAACTTTTTCCTGTTCCTGTTTAACTTGATTCCGTTGCCCCCGTTGGATGGTTATCGGATTCTAGAAGATGCACTGCCACCTTCAATCAGCCGCAAGCTGCAAGGTGTGGAGCAATGGTCCATTTTTATCTTCCTATTAATTCTAGTTATACCTCCTTTGCAAAATGTGACGATTCAACCTTTGTATGAGTTCGCGCAAACGATGTATGTAGATCTGGCAAAGGTGATTATTGAATTATATCGCTAAAAGCGTATCGTGTTTGGACGGATATACTGGTCAGAAACATGTAAAAGTTGTATGATCATCTGTGGCGATTGGATTCACGCCTGTCATTGGGCGGGGTGAATTCCAGTCATAACAGGACAGAATGGGTGGATTGACTTATGCAGCGATATTTTGTATCTGCAGAACAGTTTAATGAACACGCTGTGATTATCACAGGTGATGATGCACGCCATATCGGCAAGGTTATGCGTGGTAAGCCTGGAGATAAACTGATTGTCAGTGACGGAAACTCCAGAGAAGCACTCGTGGAGATTGAGACCATTGAAGCTGGCCAAGTGACGGCCAATATTGTAGAGTCACTGGTTATGGACCATGAAGCGCGGATTCGTGTAACCGTGGCACAGAGTTTACCCAAAGGTGACAAGATGGAAACAGTCATCCAGAGATGTACTGAGATCGGGGCGGTATCATTTGTACCCTTCCTATCAGAACGTACGATTGTGCAATATGATGCCAAGAAAGAAGGCAAACGGTTGGAGCGGTGGCGGAAAATTGCCAAGGAAGCTGCCGAACAGAGTCACCGGAATCGCATTCCATCCGTTGAGCAGCCACTTTCCTGGAAAGGGCTGTTATCTTCTTTTGAGGGCTATAGCCTGGTATGTTATTGTTATGAGAAAGAAAACGGTAAACAGCTGAGAGATGCGCTGAAACCGTTTGTTGAACAGCTTGCACCTGGTGCGAGTGCAGAAGTATTGATCGTTGTTGGACCGGAAGGTGGATTTTCTGAGAAGGAGACGGCAGAAGCTGATCAGGCAGGTGCTGTATCTGTTGGACTGGGCAAACGCATTTTGCGTGCTGAGACAGCTGGAATGGCAGCACTAACTTGCGTGCTATATGAATCCGGAGAAATGGGAGGAATGTAATTATGCCATCCGTGGCGTTTTACACCTTAGGCTGCAAAGTTAATTTCTATGATACAGAGGCGATTTGGCAATTGTTCAAAAACGAAGGATACGATCAAGTGGACTTTGACGAACAGACAGCGGATGTATACTTGATTAATACTTGTACAGTAACCAATACCGGCGACAAAAAGAGCCGTCAAATTATTCGTCGTGCCATTCGGCGCAACCCGGAGGCAATTGTGGCCGTTACAGGCTGCTATGCGCAGACTTCTCCGGGAGAGATTCTGGACATCCCTGGCGTGGATCTGGTCATCGGTACACAGGACCGTGACAAGATTTTGCCATATGTCAATGAAATTCAGGAGTCACGTCAACCCGTTAACGCGGTGCGTAATATTATGAAAACCCGTGTATTTGAAGAGATGGACGTACCGGATTTTGCTGATCGTACCCGCGCTTTCCTGAAGATTCAGGATGGTTGCAATAACTTCTGTACATTCTGCATTATTCCGTGGTCTCGTGGTCTCTCACGCAGCCGGGAAGCGAACAGCATCGTTCAACAGGCGCATCAACTCGTACACGCCGGATACAAGGAGATTGTTCTGACTGGTATTCATACAGGTGGGTATGGGGATGACATGGAGAACTATGATCTGACCGATCTGCTGTGGGATTTGGATAAAGTAGAGGGTCTGGAGCGTATTCGAATCAGCTCGATTGAAGCGAGTCAGATCGATGACCGCATGCTCGACGTGATCAAACGTTCGGACAAACTCGTCCGTCACTTCCATATTCCGCTGCAAGCGGGGGATGATACGGTGTTGAAACGCATGCGTCGCAAATATACGACAGAAGAGTTCTACAACAAAATGTTTCGCATTCGGGAAGCGATGCCAGATGTAGCGATTACGACTGACATTATTGTTGGATTTCCGGGTGAGACCGATGAGATGTATCGTAATGGCTATGAATTGATGCGGAAAATCGGTTTCTCCGAAATGCACGTATTTCCTTATTCCAAGCGTACGGGGACACCAGCAGCACGAATGGAAGATCAGGTGGACGAAGAGGTCAAAAATGCACGTGTGCATGAACTGATTGACTTGTCGGAGCAGATGCAGCTGGAGTACGCTGAGCAGTTTGTCGGACAGGTACTGGATGTCATTCCTGAAGGTGAAGCCAAAGGCCGCGAGGGAAGTGGCAAGCTGCACGGTTATAGCGACAACTACATTCAGCTGGTCTTTGACGGAACCATGGATATGGTCGGTAAAGTGTGCCGAGTCAAGGTGGTTGAAGCTGGCGTCAATGAGAGTCAGGCTACGCTGGTACGTGTGTTGGAAGAGAATCTGAAGTCCGCCGCGATGTAATCGAGGCGTCAGAAACAAGGATTTCATTTCCTTGGGGAGCCTACCCGGGAGATGAGGTCCTTCTTTTGCAAAAAAATAAGATATTGAAGTCGATGGGGGAGAGCACGATGAACAAAAAAGAAATTTCAGCAGGCGGAGTTGTCTATAGAACAGGGGAAGATGGAAATCTTCAAATTCAGCTTATCGTAGATCGTTATGGTAAAACGACTCTCGCCAAAGGCAAAATGGAAGATGGAGAGACAATTGAACAGACGGCACTGCGTGAGATTCTGGAAGAGACGGGTATGGTCGGTCGTATTGTGGAGCCAGTCGATATCATCGCCTATACGTACCAACATGCAGAGTTTGGCCCAGTAGATAAGGAAGTCCATTACTATCTTGTTGAAGCCGAAAGTGGTGATCTACAGCCTCAGATTGAAGAGATCAAGGGTGTGGATTGGTATGCTCCGGAAGAAGCATGGTCCAGACAGCAGCAGAGCGGATATGATAATAACGATGATATCTTGCGTGTAGCCCTGAACAAGTTAGGCATTAACGTATAACGCATTATAGTTCTGGTTCGAATCAGTTAGCCCGCGCGCTCTGTGGGTCTGATAGGCAGATCATCAAGCCACGGGTGACTTCGCCGCGGGGGCGTGGACCGGTGGTTTTTTGTGCCAGATTGGCAAGTAACAGAATGGTAAAGCAAGTAGTGAACTGGTGATGTTAAAAAGGGTCTGGGCATGCGCAATCTGTGCCCCGTTGTCCGCTGACAGCCAGGCCGAAGCTGCATGCAGCTGGCCGATCAGCGGCATAAACAGCAGCGCTCCCGCAATGTTTAATACAACATGGGAGGCTGCGACAAATTTGCCTGCGGATGCTCCGCCCGCGGCAGCGATCACGGCGGTGATGCAGGTCCCCACGTTGGACCCGATCACAATGGCGATGCCGATCTCCACAGGCAATACCCCTGTGGCTGCGAGCGTAATCGCCATGCTAATGACAGCCGCGCTACTGTGAATGAGCGCTGTCAGACAGGCACCTGCCAGGAAGCCCCACCACAAGCTGTCGGCTGAGCGGTCGAGAAACCATTGAAACACGCCCATGCTCCGTAAGGGTAAGGCAATGGATTGCATCACCTGAATGCCTGTCATGACGAGTGCAAATCCAGCAGTCGCGAGGAAGCTGTACTGGATATTAAACAGAGTCTGGCGCGTGCGTTTAGGAGCGGCCAGATTACGTTCACCAAGTACAACAAACGTGGCCCAGCCCGTCAGCGACAGGACGAGTAGCGGTAGGGAAGCACGTCCGATCTGCAGTCCTACCAGCTCCGTCGTCAGACATGTCCCGATGTTGGTGCCGAGGATGATGCCGAGTGTGCGTCCATAGGTAATTAATCTGGCATTAGCCAGTCCAATGGTGAGTACCGTGACCGCAGTACTGCTCTGCAACAGGGCCGTTGCACCCGCGCTGAAGGCCATGCCTTTCCATGGAGCAGAGGTAGCACGATTGAGCCAACCTGCCAACATGGGCCCAGCCATGCGTTGCAAGGCGGTCTCCATTAACTTCATGCCACCAAAAAAGATAATAAGCCCATAGAGTAAGGGCAATATCACATCTCTAAACATAGAAATATCATTCCTTCCGTCCGGTTCCTTAACTCATCCTATGAGTAAACAAAGACAACCATGACAAGCCTAAAGGAATTCAGAGGGAAGCGACCTAAATTACCCCACCGCAATTCGAAAGATACGGTGATTCGTTCAAACGTAGTGGAGGGACGAATCTAATCTGCGGAAGCAAGCCGCACATGTGTTGCGGTTATTTCAGACTTTTTTTAGTAGGGAAGTCCAAAAAAAGAATAAAAACGCTCAAAACCAATCCGTAACCGTAACGTCATTTAAATAAAGCGACCGTAGTAACAATTCGTCACTAAAGCATCTTAACTGTCGCACCCCAATTCGAAAGATACGGTGATTCGTGCAAACGTAGTGGAGGGGACGAAATCGAATCTGAAGAAGCGAAGCGTGCGCCTTTGTCTCCGGATTTTCCCTTTAAAAAAGGGAATCAAAAAAATCTGGAGACAACAGCGATCGGAAGATCGATTCGTAACCGAAACGCCATCTACGCGCCGCACCAAACCTATCTTTTTAACTAACTATGAAAGAAGTGGATCTACCTTGCCATCAGTTACACTCGAACGCAGTCGCAAAAAGCGGCTTGAACATGCGCATCCATGGATATTTAACAATGAAATTGCCTCTGTTGACGGAAACCCGGAACCGGGAGATCTGGTCAATGTATTGAATCATCAAGGTCGCTATTTGGCGACAGGTTATTATAATCCTGCATCTCAGATCACTGTAAGGGTTGTATCGTATCAACCGCTGGAGTCCGAACAGATGGACACGGCGTTCTTTGCAGCTCGTTTCCGCGATTGCTTGCGTCATCGGGAACGCTTTATCCAGGATGGAGAGGCGTACCGTCTTGTATACGGAGAAGCTGATTTTCTGCCAGGATTGATCGTTGACCGGTTCGGCAGCATTCTCGTTGTACAGTTGCTTACACTCGGCATGGATCGTTGCCGTGAAGCCATTGTACAAGCACTCATTGAAGTGATGCAGCCGGAAGGCATCTATGAGCGCAGTGATGTCTCGATTCGTGAACTGGAAGGTTTGGAGCAGACCAAAGGCCCGCTGTACGGGGAGTGCCCGCGGCATGTCACCGTTACAGAGAATGGACTTCTCATTAAAGTGGATATCGTGGAAGGCCAGAAGACAGGTTACTTCTTCGACCAACGTGAGAATCGTGCAGCGATCGAACCCCTCATGAAGGGTTGGGGCTATAAGAGTGGAATTACACTTCAACAGACCGAGCAGGATGGTACAGAGCAGCTCTTGCCTGTGAATAAAAGTGGTAAGGTGGTTACATTCCCTTATTGGGACGGTGCCACCGTACTGGAGTGCTTCTCTCACACGGGTAGCTTCACGTTGAATGCTTGCAAATATGGAGCCAAAAAAGTGACTTGTCTTGATATTTCAGAGCATGCCATTGAGAGTGCACGAACGAATGTGGAGCTGAACGGATTCACCGACCGGGTCGAATTCGTAGTTGCCGATGCATTCCAGTACTTGCGTGAGCAAGTGAAAGGACTGGATGAACGTACTGCACGTGCGCGTGCTGGTGAACAAAAAGTAGATACATCCAAAGCGCTTGCAGCTGGCGGTAAAACCTTTGATGTGGTCATCCTTGATCCTCCTGCGTTTGCCAAAACGAAATCAGCAGTTAAAGGTGCGTGCCGTGGATATAAGGATATCAACCTGCAAGGAATGAAACTGGTTAATGAGGGCGGATATTTGGTAACAGCTAGCTGTTCATATCACATGCGTCCAGACCTCTTCCTGGATACGATTGCGGATGCAGCGGAAGATGCAGGCAAAGTGCTGCGTCTAATCGACTGGAAAGCAGCTGGTAAGGATCATCCGCAAATTTTGGGCGTGGATGAGGGACATTACCTGAAATTTGCTATTTTCGAAGTGCGTAGTAAAAAGAATTAGAAGAGTCTCTTCTCACTTTTTTTAATCTCTCGTAAGGTAAAGTAAAGTTTAAATGAATGATACTTTCAGTCAAAAGTCCACAGTGTGAACAGCTGCGGGCTTTTTGCCGTGTTAACGGAGATGTTCTCCGGTTTTACCGGATAGTGGCAAACGTATGTTCCGAACCAAGTCAGATATGTTATACTGGGAATTAAAATCTTGTACGTGTGGTTTGGAGGATTAGACATGTCCGTTCGTTTTGTTATTGGTCGGGCAGGCAGCGGCAAAAGCTCGCTGATTACCCGGGAAATTACATCCCTGCTGCAAAAGGAGCCGCAAGGTAAACCTTTGATTTTACTTGTTCCGGAACAGAGTTCTTTTCGAACGGAGCAATCATTGGTGTCTTCAGGAGCAATTAAAGGTACAATGCGCGCAGAAGTGCTTGGCTTTCGCCGGTTAGCCTACCGCGTAATGCAGGAAGCCGGCGGTTCTGCTCGTATTCCGATCGGAGCCGAAGGCAAGAAGATGCTGCTATACAAAGTCATCCAGCGCCGTAAGGAAGAATTGAAGCTGTTTGGTGCATCCGGCAGTCAGCTGGGTTTTATAGGCGAATTAAATGACTTATATAGTGAATTTAAACGTTATGAAGTTGATCCATCCTTGCTGGAAGAAGGGCTGTCTGGAGGGAATATCTCATCCACTTCGCCGATTCTGGAGGACAAGTTGCATGACTTGAATCTAATATATCGTGACTATGAACAGGAACTGACCCAATTATATATTGATGATGAAGACACGTTGACCGAGCTGACAGAGCGTTTGTCGGAAAGTGCATTGCTGCAGGATGCCCAGATCTGGATTGATGGTTTTCAGGGATTCACGCCACAGGAGATGAGTGTGATTGGTCGACTCATGTTGCAGTCCTCTTCCGTGACGATTGCACTGACATTGGATCGTCCATATGATCACGGTGCGCTGCCTGGAGAACTGGAATTGTTTTATCCCACAGCGAGTGCCTACGCGCGCCTGAAAGGAATGGCTGAAGAACTGGGTGTACCGAGCGATATAACTGTGCTAGATTCAGAGATTCCACCGAGATACAGGGATCGTCCAGGACTTGCTCATCTAGAGGCTGGGTTCGACCGCCGAATTCGGTGGAAAAGTGATGGCCTTGATTCCGGAATCCGCCTGGTTGCAGCGGAGAACCGTCGAGCTGAGATGGAGGGAGCACTGCGTGAGATGCGGCGCCTGGCACAAAACGAAGGTGCGCGTTATCGGGATATGGCGGTACTTGTCCGCCAGTTGGATACCTACGCTGATATAGCTGAACCGCTATTTAGGGATTATGGCGTACCCGTCTTTCTGGACCGCAGAAGAAATGAACTTCATCATCCATTATCTGAGTTTATCCGTTCCGCACTGGATATTGTTCGTCGCCATTGGCGTTACGAGGATGTATTTCGCTGTGTCAAAACGGATCTGTTGCTTCCGCGTGATGGTTCCATAACCCGTGAAGATATGGACCAGCTTGAGAATTATGCACTGGCCTGTGGTATTCATGGATATCGCTGGACTGACGGCAAACCGTGGAAGTATGTTCCTAGCTTATCACTGGAAGATAACGGTCAGGATGGCCGTAGTCGAGGACGGGACCAAATGCTTTCTTTAATGGAGAGTTGTCGAACGGTCATTACAGATTCCTTGGGTGCTTTTGAGAAACGAATGAAAAAGGCAAAGACAGCCAAAGCCCAATGCGAAGCATTATACAGACTGCTGGAAGATGCCGAAATTCCTTGGAAGTTGGAACATATGTCTGCTGAAGCTAAAGCTCAGGGAGATCCCGAACGTTCGAGAGAACATCGGCAGATGTGGGGAGCTGTGCTGGATCTATTGGATCAGATGGTCGATATGATGGGGAATGAACGGCTGGATATCACGCTGTTTGCCGGGATGATTGAGACCGGATTGACCGAACTGAAGCTGGGTCTGGTACCTCCAGCACTGGATCAGGTATTGGTCGGTTCCATGGACCGTACACGTCTTCAGGACATCAAATACGTATTTGTCCTTGGTGCAGTTGATGGTGAATTGCCCGCCGTACCTCAGGATGATGGCGTATTAACGGAGCTGGAAAGATCGTTGCTGACAGAAAGAGGCGTGGCGCTTGGACCAGGTGCAACAAGGCAGATGCTGGATGAACGTTTTCTGATCTATACGGCACTTACAGCGGCAAGCAGCCAGTTGTGGCTGAGTTACCCGGTTGCTGATGATGAGGGGAAAGCACTGCTTCCTTCCGAGATTGTCCGCCATGTACGGAAAATGTTTGGTTTACAAGAACAGCCATTGCTTGCTCAACCACCGGTTGCGAACTCGGAAGAAGCTCATTGGTCCTATGTTACACATCCAGGGCAGAGTTTGTCTGCGCTCATTGGACAATTGCGCAAATGGCGCCGCGGAGAAGACATTCCTGAAATGTGGTGGGCAGTCTACAACTGGCATGCATCTCGGGAGACAAGCAGACCTCAGTTGGAGCAACTGCTGGGATCAATCTTTTATCGTAATCGGGCATTACCACTACGTACAGCTACCAGTCGCAGATTGTATGGCACAGAGGTAAGGACGAGTGTTTCGCGAATGGAGCGGTTCGTAGCTTGTCCGTTCTCCCATTTTGCTTCGCACGGGCTGCGTCTCAAAGAACGGCAATTGTATCGCCTTCAGGCTCCTGATATCGGACAACTGTTTCATGCTGCACTTAGCCAGCTGGCTATGCGGTTGCGTGAAGAAAATCGTAGTTGGGGCAGCTTGACTCCAGACCAATGCCGCCAGGAAGCCGAGCAAACCGTGGAGCAGATTGCACCACAGCTGCAAGGGGAGATTTTGCTCAGCACCAAGCGATACGGTTATATTTTCCGCAAATTGAAGGACATTGTTAGCCGGGCATCCGTTATTCTCGGGGAACAGTCCAGACGCGGAAGCTTCGAACCGATTGGGCTGGAGCTTGATTTTGGACCGGATAAACCGCTGCCGCCACTCCGTTTTGAACTGGAGAACGGCTGTGTGATGGAAATTGTGGGTCGGATTGACCGTGTGGATGTGGCAGAAGGCGAGAATGGTCTGCTCCTGCGTGTCATTGACTATAAATCAAGCCAGACGGACCTCAAGTTACATGAAGTGTACTATGGTCTGTCATTGCAAATGCTCACCTATCTGGAGGTGCTGCTTAGTGCTGCCGAGGAATGGCTTGGGGAAACGGCGATGCCGGGAGGAACGTTGTATTTCCATGTGCATAACCCGCTGTTGCAATCCGCAAACGGCATGACATCGGAGCAGGCCGGACAAGAACTGCTGAAACGGTTCAAAATGAAAGGTTTGCTGCTGGCGGATCGGGACGCAATTGCTCAAATGGATAACACTCTGGATAAGGGGTATTCAGCCATTATTCCGGTTGCCCTTAAGGCAGACGGAAGTTTTTATAGCAGCGCCGCTGTAGCTACGCCAGAGCAATGGGATACGCTGCTTGCTTCGGTTCGCAGTAATATCCGTGAGATTGGTACCCGAATTACGGATGGGGATGTGGCCATTGAGCCTTATCGTATTCAGCAGGAAGTGGCGTGCACCTTCTGTCCGTATAAGCCTGTTTGTCAGTTTGATGAGAATATTGAGGGAAATGAATATAATCTGTTGTCCAAACCGGGCAAACAGCAAATCTGGGATATGTTATCTCACACCAAGGGAGGGGAAACATCATGACGAATATGCCAAAACCGGAAGGTAGCTTCTGGAGTGATGACCAATGGAGTGCCATCTCCGAAAGCGGAGAAGACATTCTGGTTGCCGCAGCGGCGGGATCAGGCAAGACAGCCGTGCTGGTTGAACGAATTATTCGCAAGATTGCAGATCCCTCCCAAGGATTCAGTGTGGATCGCTTGCTTGTAGCTACATTTACCAAAGCGGCTGCCGCCGAGATGAAACAACGTATTCGGGAAGCGCTGGAACGTGCGCTTGAAGAACAGCCTGGGGAAGAACATTTGCGTAAGCAGCTGTCCCTGCTTGGGCGGGCATCTATTACAACATTGCATTCATTCTGTATGGAAGTCATTCGCCGGTACTATCAGCAAATTCCGTTGAACCCGGCTTTCCGTATCCTGAATGAAAATGAAGCGGAAATCATGCGCCAGGAACTACTTGAAGAACTATTTGAGGAAAAGTACGGTGAAGAAGATGAAGGTAGTACATTCCGCGAATTGGTGGACTGGTTCAGTGGAGAACGAAACGATGATGCCATGCATCGACTTGTGCAACGGTTGTATGATTTCTCCCGCAGTCACTCCTGGCCGGATCATTGGCTCTCAGAGATGGCATCCGCTTTTCAGGTGGAAAGTGTGGAGGCGCTTGGACATTCAGCATGGGTTCAGAGTATTTTGCGTGATGCGGCTCTTGCTTTAAGTGGTGCAGCAGGACTGCTCCGTCAAGGTATCCATATTTCCATGCAGCCAGAAGGTCCGGCACCTTATTCAGATACGTTAAAAGAAGACCTGTTGATGGTAGAAGAGCTGTTGTCTGCGGTCCAAGTTATTCCATGGGAAAGGTTGCCAGAAGTGTTTCAACCCGCTGCATTCGGCAAACTGAAACCCTGCAAAAAAGATCAGACGGACCCAGCTTTACAGGATCAGGTGAAGGAACTCCGTGAGGCTGCGAAAAAGGCAGTGACCGACCTGAAAGGTTCATTGTTCGGAAGAACTGCGTTTTCGTTCTGGCAGGAACTGGAGCAGGCGGCACCACTCATGCAGGAACTGTCGAGGCTGGTTAGTACATTTGGAGAACGTTATCGACAGGCCAAACTGGAACGTGGGCAAGTTGACTTCAGTGATCTGGAGCATTACTGCCTTCACATTTTGCGACATGAGGATTCGACGCCTGAACTGTCGATGCCTTCCGACGCGGCTATGGAGTACCGTTCGCGATTCGATGAAGTGTTGCTCGATGAATATCAGGACACCAATACGGTTCAGGAAGATATCGTGAAGCTGATCTCGAGAGAAAACCCGGGTAACCGATTCATGGTAGGTGATGTCAAACAGAGTATCTACCGTTTCCGGTTGGCTGAGCCGGGTCTGTTTATGAACAAGTATCGTCAATATGGAGCGAGCACACGTGAGAACGTAAATGATGAAGATCGTCTGCATCGTACAGGTCAACGTATTGATCTTGCGCGGAATTTCCGCAGTCGAGCGGAAGTTGTGCATTCGGTTAACATGATATTCCGGCAACTCATGAACGAAGGCGTAGCAGAGATTGCTTACGATGAACGAGCTCAACTGGCATATGGGGCTACGTTCCCGTCAGAGACGCTTGGCGATGAGGCATATACACCTGAGCTCATGCTAATTGATCGTCAGGGCGGTGGTCCTGATCTGACAGAGAGTACGGATGAGAACGGGGATTCATCGGTCTCCGCAGAACTGGAGAGTGCCGAACTTGAAACGGCCCAGTTGGAAGCGCGGGCGATCGCGAGGCGGATTCGTGAGATGGTTGGGGATACGGACAAACCTGCCCTCCATGTATATGACAAAGCCCTGAAAGCGATGCGACCGGCACGTTACGGTGACATGGTCATCTTGCTGCGTTCAACCTTGATGTGGGCTCCGCTCATGATTGAGGAATTCAGGCAGCAGGGAATTCCTGCTGGAGGGGAGCAGAGCAAGGGCTACTTCCAGGCTACGGAAGTGGAAATCATGATGTCTCTGCTTCAGCTTGTTGATAATCCAAGGCAGGATATCCCGCTCGCTTCCGTGCTTCGTTCCCCGATTGTAGGACTGGATGAAGAAGAACTGGCACAGATTCGGCTCGGTGACAAAAGACAGTCATTCTACGATGCAGTTATATCGGCTGCTGGAGAATGGGGCGATACTTCCACTAATGCCGTACAACAATCCCGGCAGGATAATCATCCTGATTCCAATATCGTCCAGTTGCAGTGGCCGGAAGCTTGGTCAGAGATGGAACAAGGACAGCGGGAAACAGCAGCTTCTGTTGAGGCAGAGATTCTGGACGATGTACACGAATTCGATGTGCATAGAGATGGAGTTCAAGATGCTGGTTTTACTGGACAGGCAAGCGAAGATATGGACATAACGGAGATTTCAGGCTCGGAGCTGCAGCAAAAGTTAATTCGTTTTATGCGTCAATTGCAGCAGTGGAGACTTGAGGCAAGACAAGGCAGTTTAAGTGAACTGATCTGGCGTATGTATCGGGAAACCGGTTATTTGGACTGGGTTGGTGGTCTTCCAGGAGGACTGCAACGTCAAAGTAATCTTAAGGCATTGTACGATCGCGCACGACAATATGAGGAATCAACTGCGAATCGCGGCTTGTTCCGTTTCCTGACCTATGTTTCCAGACTGCGGGAAAACGGGGGAGACCTCGGGACTGTAGCAAGTAGCTCTGGTGAGCAGGACAACGCCGTACGGATCATGACGATTCACCGGAGTAAAGGTTTGGAGTTTCCAATTGTCTTTGTCGGTGGCATATCCAAGATGTTCAATCAGCAGGATCTGAACGCACCGTTTCTAATGCATAAGGAACTGGGATTTGGCCCGAGGTTTGTAGATCGTGAAAATCGGGTTGCCTATCCTACATTAGCCAATCTGGCGATTCGTCGTCGTGCGCAATTTGAACTGCTTGCTGAAGAGATGCGTGTGCTGTATGTTGCGTTGACCCGTCCCAAAGAGAAAATGATTCTGCTGGGTACCGTAAAAGATGCCTCGAAAAAAGCGCTGGCGTGGTCTCAGGTCAAGGACAGCCCTGAACTGGCATTGCCAGACTATCTGCTTGCTGCAGGGCGGAGCTACCTGGACTGGATTGGGCCATCCCTGATGAGACATCCAGATGCGGCTGTGCTGCGAGAACTTGCAGGAAGCAATGATTCGTTCTCAGCCTGTCTTGCAGATGATCAATCACGATGGGCGATTTCTATTGTTTCTGCCGATCAGGTGTCTCGTGACCATGTGGTGGATCAGACACTTGGGGAAGAAGACGGGATGACTGAGGTGCGGAAAGAACGAATTGCTGCACTAAAAGCAGTTCAGCCTGTGAATTTGGTTATATCCGCAACTGTAGAAGAGCTGACGAAGAGTGCACAAGATACGGCTAACCAAAACATTGGAGATGAAGGTGCAGATACAGTAGCTCTTCAACAAGTGGAGACACGGCTGATTCGCGAGGTTGATCAACGGCTTTCGTGGACGTACCCCTATGAAGCAGCAACTCAAGTGGCAGCCAGCACATCTGTTACTGAGTTGAAAACGTTACTTGCGATGCAGGACATCCAGTCCGTAGAGGTGATGGAGGAACTGGGAGAACAATCCGAGACATTATTGAATCACAACACCCCAGGAAGCAATTACACCAAAGATGAAGCAGGTCATGTACTACGTGGCGTATCTGGTGAATCTAACGAGCGTGAGACCGGATCAGGGTCAGATTCAAACGGTACGGTTAATGTTTCGGATGCGGGATCTGCGGGTACGTCATTCAAATTGCATCTGCGTCGTCCCAAATTTATGGGAGAGAAGCAATTGACAGGGACAGAGCGGGGGACCGTGTATCATACGTTGATGCAACATCTTCCTGTAGATGAATCGGCCATTGACTCACAGCTTATTGAGCAGACCACTCAGCGATTGGTTGAGCTTCAGATTTTGCTGCCCCACCACGTGGAGGCTATCGAACTCGAAGAGCTGGTCGGATTTTTCGATACAGAACCAGGTAAAGAGCTAATGCGTGCAGCGTGGGTAAAACGGGAGATCCCGTTTGTGTATGGACTTCCGGCACATCAGTCCCCTGTGGAATGGCTACATGTGCAGTCTACGCAATCAGAAATCCAGACTGTAGATGAAGAAAATAAAATGCAGGCCACCATTGAAGATGAAACGGTGTTGGTCCGGGGAATTATTGACTGTCTGTATGAGGTGGACGGTGAGCTTGTGTTGCTCGATTACAAGACGGATCGGGTGTTGGACCATCGCGGTGGACTGCGTACACTTACGGAAAACTATGGCTTCCAGCTGGAGCTGTATGGAAGGGCCATTGAAGATATATTGGGACGGAAAGTTGACCGGAAGTGGCTGTACTTTTTTGATGGTGGACATGCAGTGAAGTTATAAAAAGATCGGAATTCAAAACCATGTATATCAAATGGGAGAGGGGTGGAACGGACAATGCGTATTTTGCATACAGGGGACTGGCATTTGGGAAAAACGCTGGAAGGACGAAGCCGACTGCGTGAACAGGAAGATTTCGTTGATGAACTTGTCAGGGTGGCTGATGAGCAGCAGGCGGATGCCATATTGATGGCCGGAGATGTGTATGATTCCGTGAATCCTCCCGCAGCGGCGGAACAACTTTTTTATGAAGCGGCAGCACGTCTGACGGAGCATGGAAGACCTCTCGTGGTAATTGCAGGGAATCATGATCAGCCAGAGCGGGTGGCTTCTGTAACTCCACTGGTGAACAGGCAGGGCATTACACTCGTAGGGATGCCTACTTCAGAAGCGGTAACCATCTATGCAAAGCGAACCGGAGAAACTGCACAGATTGCCGCATTACCTTATCCTTCTGAAGCCAGATTGAATGAATTGCTGACCACGGATGGGGACGAAAATGTGCTTCGTCAGGCATACAGTCACCGGGTGGGCATGTTAATGCAGCGTCTGGCAGCTTCTTTTCGCCCGGATACCGTGAACTTGGCCATGAGCCATATCTATGTGCTCGGTGGACTTGAGAGTGATTCGGAACGTCCGATTCAGATCGGTGGGGCATACACGGTAGACCCTTCTTCTTTATCGACTGGTGCGCAATACACAGCGCTTGGGCATCTTCATCGTGCACAGGCTGTCAAGGGAGACGGAGTGATTCGATATAGCGGTTCTCCGCTGGCCTACAGCTTCTCGGAAGCGGGGCAGAGTAAGTCTGTCACGATGGTCGATCTGGCACCGGGTGGAGCTGCACAGGTAGAGGAAGTCTTGTTAACGTCTGGGCGTCCGCTTGTGCGTTGGCAGGCACGTGGTGGTCTAGCAGAAGTATATCGCTGGCTGGACGAGGGACGTGATCCGCAGGCTTTTATCGACATGGAAGTGTGGCTGGACGAGGCGATGTCGCTGAAGGAGATTCAGCAGTTGCGAAAATCACATGAGGGTATTATTCATATTCGCCCCGTGTACCCCGAGATGGCTGCAGCAGGGCTTTTGGAGCAACGATCCGAGCTACCGGTACATGAACTGTTCCGTAAATTCTATCAGCGCCAGACGGGTGGTGCACAACCTGAAGACAGCCTGGTACAGCTTTTCCTGGAACTTGTGGATGAAGACGAGCCGGGTGTGCGTGAGGAGGTCGAGGAAAGATGAAGCCCATTTTATTAAAAGTTGCCGGACTGCAAAGTTATCGGGAGATGCAGGAAATTGATTTTACCGTGCTGACGGAGACGGGTCTATTCGGTATTTTCGGTCCTACGGGCAGTGGTAAATCTTCCTTGCTCGATGCCATCACACTCGCCATGTACGGAAAAGTAGAACGTGCGGTGAACGGTACACAAGGCATTATGAATCATGCAGAAGATTCGCTGTCGGTTGCTTTTACATTCGAACTGATGTCAGCGGAAGGAACTCGAAGGTTCCGGGTAGAGCGACGTTTCAAACGGAATAATGAAGTGTCCGTTAGTAACACGATTAGCAAATTCATAGAGACAGTCAATGGCGAAGAGCAGGTACTTGCCGACAAGTTGGCAGATGTGAATCGCTGCGTTGAAGATGTGATCGGTTTGAAGATGGATGATTTTACACGGGCAGTGGTACTTCCGCAAGGGAAGTTTGCCGAGTTTTTGTCACTCAAAGGCAGTGAACGTCGCCAGATGCTGCAACGATTATTCCATCTGGAGAAGTATGGGGATCAGTTGGCCATCAAATTAAGTCGGCGGGTCAAGGATAACGATATGGTTCACCAATCTCTTGCTGCAGAGCAACAGGGACTTGGTAATGCCAGCAAAGAGACACTGGCAGAAACCAAACGTCTTCTCCAAACCGCAGTTCAACAGTCTGAATTGTCTCGCAAAGCGCTGGATGAAGCTACGAAGGAAGTCGAACAGCTGTGTAAAATCCGTGAGCTAAGTAACGAACGGCAGGCCCGGAAAGATGAACAGCAGAAGCTGAAAGCACTGGAACCACAGGTTGAGGCAGGTGAACAACGGCTGAAACAATCTGTTGCGGCAGATGCAATACTGCCTGCGTTGCAGACGGTTCGAGATGCCAAGTTTACGCAGAAGCAGCGGCAGGATACCGCCGAGACAGCTCATCAGCAAGCATTGGAACATGAGCGTCTGGCTGTTCAGGAAGCGGAGAAGGCCGAGACGGCACGTTCGCAAATGGCCGAGGAAGAACCGAAACTGCTGTTGCGCCTGGAACAACTGGAACAAGCGAAAGAGCTGCAACGGGAACGGGACGGACTTCAAGCCGATTGCTCGCGCCTCGCGCAGCTGCTGGAACAGGGTCAGGGCGAACAGACTGCGCTGGGACAGCAGCTTGAGAAAGAAAAGGAATTGCAACAGCGTGGACGCAAACGGCGTGAGGAACTACAGGAGAGCCTCAAGCCAAATGAAGTGAAGTCAGAGGAGCGCAGACAGCTGCAGGCTGCGCTTGAACTGAAGCATCGTGTGGATACTGCCGCGGAGCAATTGCAGCAAAACAAAGCTGACATGCAAGCCTATAAGCAGTCGGCAGAACAGGGAGCCGATAAGCTGAAGGGGGCGGCTGAGGAAGAAAAACGCCTGAGTAATCAGCGTCAGCATCTGGTAGAACAGGCGTCAGCAGGTCTTGAGGCCTTGCTTGCCTGTGAGCAGGACATCAGCCGCGAACAGAGCCTGCTGGCCCTTGCGGAGGAACAGCTGCGTGGCACGATGCGTGAGCAGGAGCTGCATCGGCTGTCCTCCGCCTTGCGCGCCGAGCTGCGTGACGGCGAGCCATGCCCGGTGTGCGGCTCGCCGCATCACCCACTCCCGGCTGCGCCGCCGGGAGAAGGTCCGCACGCAGCCGATGCGGACCTGGAACTGCTGCGCAGCCTGCACGCGGAGCTGCAGGAGCTGCGCTTTGGGCTGCGCCAGCAGCTGCACGAACGTCGCAGCCTGCTGACGCAGCTTGGCGCTGCGGCCGGCGAAGCTCCGGCCGCAGCCGAGGCCGCGCCTGCGGCAGCGGAGCCCGAGCCCGCCGGGTCGCCCGAACACGGGCGCTCCCCGGCAGGCTGGGCATCGCGTGCCGCTGCGCTGCGCGAAGCCGCGCAGGCGCTGGCTGCGGCAGCAGCGCCGCTCCAGGCCGAAGCCGCCGCGTTGCAGCAGGCGGCTGTGGGCGCGCAGCAGCGCCGCATGGAAGCGGCAGCTGCGCAGGAGGCCGGCCGTGCCGGGCTCGTCCAGGCGGAGCGCAAGCTGGCCGAGAGCGAGGCGGCAGCGGCTGCCTTGCAGGGCCGCTGGGCCACAGAACTGCCAGGCATCCCTCAGGAGGAGGCCAAGGCCCTCTATCAGGCGATGCAGGAGCGCGATGCGCGCGCCGAAGACATCAAGGAACGTCTGAACAAAAGCGTGACGTTCCTTGAGGAAAAAGACCAGATCATTCAATCTCTCCAGCAGAAGCTGGTGGAATTGGACAAACAACTGATCCAGTGGCAAACGCAGTGGCAGGGCAATAGCAAACAGCTCGCCGAGAAGGAAGAACGCCTGCGCCAGTGGGTTGGGGAGCAGCGGGTAGAAGATCTGATTGCTGCGGCTCAGGCTCGTCTGGATGGACTGCGGAAAACAGCTTCGGACACGGCACAACGCTTCAAAGAGGCGGACACGCTGAAGCAGGAATCAGCCAAGAAAGACGTTATGGCTCAGCAGGCAGCCACCTCGGCCACAGAACATTTGCAACAGGCACAGGAACGGTGGAAGCAATTGTTGGAAAAATCCCCGTTTGACTCGGATGATGCCGTTGTGTCCGCGGCGATTCCATCACAGGAAGCAGAACGACTGGCAGGCGAGATCCAGCAGCACCGTGAACGTGAGCGTGAGCTGGTATCCCAATTACGTGAACTGGAACAGAAGCTGGGTGGTGCAGTCGTATCGGAGGAACAGTGGTTAGCATGCACAGCACGATTGCAGCAGGTTCGGATTGAGGATGAAGCTGCCCTTCGTGCCAAAGCACGCGCAGAACGTGATCTGGAGGATGTGGAGCAGCGACATGTTCGCTGGACCGAACTGGAGAACAAGCGGGTGGAGGTAAGCCGTCAAGGTGAGCTGCTCAGCAAACTGCAATCTGCGTTCAGAGGCAATGCTTTTGTCGAGTATATTGCCGAAGAACAACTGATGCAGGTTAGTCACGCGGCATCTCAGCGTCTGCGCTTCCTGACCAAACAGCGTTATTCACTGGAGGTAGACTCTGGTGGTGGTTTTGTGATCTGTGATGATGCCAACGGGGGAGTCAAACGACCGGTATCGACGTTGTCCGGTGGCGAGACGTTTTTGACCTCATTGTCACTGGCCCTGGCGCTGTCGGCCCAGATTCAGCTGCGAGGTCAGTACCCGCTTCAATTCTTCTTCCTGGATGAAGGGTTCGGTACACTTGACCCGGAATTGTTGGATACCGTCATTACGTCGCTGGAAAAACTGCATGACGACCGATTGGCTGTCGGTGTAATCAGTCACGTGCCTGAACTTCGTGCACGCTTGCCACGCAAGCTTGTGGTGATCCCGGCAGGTGAAGCTGGAAACGGCTCACGGGTGGTCTTGGAGACCCTGTAGAGGGCAACGTGTAAGTGATACAAATGATAGAAACGCCTCTTATAGTCCAAGCAACTGAATATTACCGAATCTTATTGTAAAAATATTTCTTTTCTTGCTTTTATAACATAGCGGAGTGAGTTACATCACAGATACAGGTTCATCCCGCTGTTATACTACAGTTAAGCCGACAAACTTGTTTTAAGTACCCCGGCGGACATCTGATCAGGACGTTTCCTGAATAGATGTCCGCGCAGCAGCCTTCCAAGGAAGCCGCTCACGGGGTGCTTCTTTTTTTTGCTTTCTTCCCGTAGTGTCAATTCGCCCAGTCCTGAATACCATGAAAAGGTGATCAAGAGCAGAATCGAGGAGGCGTTGGCAAGTGGAAAAGGTGGAAGCGAAGAAAATCTGTAAGGAACACATGCACCGTTATGTATGTGTACAGATGAATGACGGTATGCACTACGATGGCATTATGGAAAATGTGGATGATGAAATGATTTATCTGGCGGTTCCCGTTGGAACAGAAGCTATGGTGAATCATGCGAACTGGGCTCCAAATGCAATGCCGGGAGCGAACTACCCAATAGGTCATACCCGCGGATTTTATCCGGGATACGGGTACCCTACTCCTTATCCGTATTATGGTTATGGCCGTAGACGTTTTAACCGACTGGTGCTCCCGTTATTTGCGCTTACGGCGTTAACTCTTTTACCGTACTATTGAAATTAGAAAATCAGATATAACGACAGTGATTCATTCTCATGCATCTTATAAAATCTCTGAAAAGAACAAGTTTAGGATAAATATGTTTCATTCATGGATACTGTAGAGTATGAAATATAGCGGTCTTATCACATATGGAGTCCAGCCTGATGTATTGCGACAGTCATTGTAATACAAGTGGCAACATACCGAATATCCAAAAGGTCATGCCTTTGCAGAAGCGAACTTCTGTAAGGCATGACCTTTTTGGAGCCTAATTAGTGTAAGAATTGATTGATGGCCAGCATAGACTTCATTTAAAATTCCCTTAAATTAATGCAGATTTCAAATCATCAAGTAAATCTTCAACATCCTCGATCCCGACGGAGATACGAATCAAACCATCCGTGATCCCCAATTCTTGCCGACGTTCATAGGGAATGGAAGCATGCGTCATTCGGGCAGGTACAGAAATTAAACTCTCCACCGCACCCAGACTTTCAGCCAATGTGAAATAACGGACTTTGCTTAACACCTCATCTACTTTTTCGGCACTGCCTACATCAAAGGAAACCATACCGCCATATCCTCTGGCTTGCGTGGATGCCAGCTTGTGCTGCGGATGGTCGGGCAACCCAGGATAATACACCTTGCTCACGGTCGGATGCTGATTCAAAAATGTCACAATCTGCTCTGTATTGCGTTCTTGCGCTTCCATCCGTAGTCCCAATGTTTTTAGACCTCGCATTAGCAACCATGAATCCATGGGTCCCAGAACAGCGCCAATGGCATTTTGAATAAAATGCAGGTCTTCTCCAAGCTGCTCGCTGTTGACAACCGTAAGTCCTGCCACAACATCGCTATGACCGCCGATATATTTCGTTGCAGAATGCAGTACAATATCTGCCCCCAGAGCCAACGGGGTTTGCCAATAAGGCGTACTGAACGTGTTATCCACGATGAACAGCAACTCATGTTGTTTCGACCATTTCGCTACAGCAGCAATATCGGTGACCTTCAGTAACGGATTGGTAGGTGTTTCTACATAAATGGCCTTCGTATTGGATTGCAAAGCCTGCTCCAGTGCCTGTAGTGAGGTGGTATCTACAAAGGTAGACTCGATCCCCAGACGATTCAGCACCTTGGTGAAAATGCGGTAAGTCCCGCCGTAGACATCATCCGTCAGAATGACGTGATCTCCAGTCTTCAACAAAGACAGTACAGCGTGGATCGCAGCCATTCCTGAACTAAAAGCAAAACCGCGAACGCCATCCTCCAGCTCTTTAATGACTTCTTCCAACGCGTGACGGGTAGGGTTGCCAGTACGTGAATACTCGTATCCTTTGTGTACGCCAACCGATTCTTGCTCATACGTGCTTACTTGATAGATAGGTACACTCACTGCTCCAGTGTGTGGATCACCAACAATTCCTGCATGAATTAGCTTTGTTTTTGCTCTCATGTTATTGTCCTCCATTATAGATATTTTGGCTTAAATACCGTTCGCTGCTATCCGGGAAAATAACGACGATGTTACTTCCGGGGGCTGCGTGGCCGGCTTCGTTTAATGCGGCTTGCATAGCTGCACCTGATGAGCTTCCTACCAGTAAGCCTTCCAGCAAGGCTAGATCCTTGACCCGCTCAAAGGCATCTTCATCTGAGATCGTATGAATAGCATCAAAGTAACTTACATCCATAAAAGAAGATAACGTTTCGACGCCTATTCCTTCTGTACGATGTGGTCCCGAGGGACCTCCTGCGAGAATCGAACCCTCAGGTTCGACGATACATGTTTTGATTAACGGGTTTTGCTCCTTCAAATAGCGGGATCCTCCCATAAAAGTACCGCCAGACCCGGCTCCAGCGATATATACATCCACCTGTCCGTTCAAATCACGCCAAATCTCAGGGCCCAGATGTTCATAATGTGCGAGTGGGTTATCCGGATTGGAGAACTGACCTGGGATATACGACCCCGGTATTTCTTTCGCCAGCGATTCCGCCTTGCTTATAGCACCCGTTATTCCTTCTGATGTGGGTGTGTTCACGACCGTAGCTCCAAGAGCTTTCATCAATTGCTGCTTCTCGACGCTGAACTTCTGAGGTACTGTGAAAATGACCTTTAAATTCAGGCCTACAGCCGCCATCGCAAGACTAATTCCTGTATTGCCTGCGGTAGCTTCAATTACTGTTCCACCTGGCTTAACGTCTCCTCTTGCCAAGGCCTGCTCCAATAAAAACTTGCCAATCCGATCCTTCACACTTCCTCCGGGATTCATGAATTCCAGTTTGGCAAATAGACGGATTCCTTCCGGTAATGTATAACGGGTTAATTCAAGCAGAGGCGTATTGCCTATAAGTTCCTGTACATGTTTATAAATGGTCAAATTAACCAATCTCCTTTTGTGCGTTCATTAACCATACATATTTGTTTAATCGGGAAAAGTGCGTGATAAAACCATATTTCGATAAAAGGGTTTGTAAAACATCCATTGTCGTATAGTATTCGGTCCGTAAATCTGTCAGCAGTTCGGTATAGCCTAGAGAAGCTACCTCATCCTCGATCTGATGACGACTCTCCTGATCCTGAAAGATGGTATCCGCAAACACGATTTTTCCATTGGGGCTGAGTAGCTTGGCATATATTGAAATCGCCTGTTCTTTCTCTGCATCCGTTAAATGATGGAAAGCATAGGTGCTCACGATGGCATCGATTGGTTCAGGTAGAGGAGGGAATTCCAGAAAGTCTCCTTCAAACAATTCGAAATTCAGATTCCGCTTCTGCACCTGATGGATCATCCCTTGTGAAGGTTCAACCCCGTATACTTTATGGCCTGCCGCTATCAACTTTTCTGTAAGATTTCCCGTTCCTACGCCAAATTCCAAAATTGTTCCGCTCACCTCTGAGACCACGGTATGAAGGATCTCTTCATAATGCTCAAATACTTCCTGATATTGTTGGTCATGTCCCATCACGGTTTGATCATAATCATTTGACCATTGGTCAAATAAAGCCACAAACTCTCTACCCATTACCTTAATATCCTCGTTGGATTGCCAAGAATAAAAGCAACTATATCAATGGGGATTATATACTATAAAAAGTGTAATTTAAAAGAAAAATATGGAATTTTATGGCTTTAAATCATCAACTCTGTACCTCTTTACTTGACTGATTTCCATGAATTTCTTGAGTTGTTTCTTCACCTGAAAGCCATACATATGGATCGATGAAAGGAAGAGGAACGAAGAGTTTGTTTAGACTGGCTGGCTGTGTGCCTACAGATTGGACGTGGGTTTTTACTTCTAGTATGATAAGAGGGAATACATACAATGGTTTACAAAGGAGGGTATGAACTATGGATTGCTTATTTTGCAAAATTGTAGAGGGCAGCATTCCCTCCAATAAAGTATTGGAGAATGACCATGTTATCGTGTTTCATGACATCCAGCCCGCAGCACCGACACATGTGCTCGTCATTCCGAAGAAACATATTGCTTCCATGAATGAAGTGACTGCAGAAGATCTGCCTTTGATCGGCGAGATTCATCTGGCTGCTCAAGAGGCGGCCAAGCGTCTTGGCGTGGAGGAAACAGGATATCGCTTAATCAACAATTGTGGTAAGGATGGAGAACAAACCGTTCATCATCTGCATTATCATTTGCTGGGTGGTACAAGACTTGGCGCGTTGACAAGCTTGACTGATTCTCACAAATAAACATGCAAACGTGTGCTAATATTGAGTCATTATGCATATGCATTTAATCCATGAATATGTGAACATGGCTCATATAAATAAGTGATCATTACATTGAGGTTGACACCTTTATTACCTTTCGCCTATAATGAAAGATGATGAACCGTGTTATTGCTCTTGGACGGTCTGGTCGGAGGGAGGGAAAACTGGTGTCTGAAACTAAAGTTCGCAAAAACGAGACTATTGATGCTGCACTTCGTCGTTTTAAACGCTCCATCGCTAAAGATGGCGTATTGGCTGAGGTGAAGAAACGTAAGCATTATGAGAAGCCAAGCGTAAAGCGCAAGAAAAAGTCCGAGGCTGCTCGTAAGAGAAAGTTTTAGGAGGATTTTAACTACATGAATCTTAGCGAACGATTGAACGAAGATATGAAGCAAGCGATGAAGAGTAAGGACAAGTTCAGACTCTCCAACATTCGGTTGATTCGTTCGACGATCAAGAATCTTGAAATAGATTTGAAAAGAGATTTGGATGACAACGAAGTGCTTGATATCCTGAGTCGTGAAATCAAACAGCGCAAAGATGCCCTCCAAGAATTTGACAAAGCGGGCCGTGAAGACCTCGCGGCAAATGCAAAAGCGGAAATTGAAGTACTCATCCAGTACCTTCCCGCACAGCTTTCCGAAGAAGAAATTAAAGTTATTGTACAGCAGACCATCCAGGAAACCGGTGCTTCTTCGAAAGCCGAGATGGGGAAAGTCATGGCGGCCCTTATGCCGAAAGTTAAAGGCAAAGCGGACGGCAAACTGGTAAATCAAGCAGTTCAACAATTTCTGCAATAAAGCAAATCAATAAACACCTCCTGACTTGTCAGGGGGTGTTTTTTCCTTGTACAACCTTGATATCCTTGTGACAGGTGGGTTTTTCTTTTTGATGGTTAATATATATTATTATGGATTTATATTCTTGCAATTGAGCTTGTTTTCAAATATAATTTTAAGATTTTGAAACGAAATGTTGCATTGCACGTAATAAATACCATAAGCTGGACAGTATAACATTAATGGAAAAGGGGGGACTATTGTGAAGGGAAAGCGCCGGAAGAAGCTTACGGGGCCATTGATGCTCTTAATGCTGCTGACGCTGTTGCTTCCTGTCTGGATTGGATCACCGTCAGCGCATGCAGCTGAGAAGAGTGGTGCCGTATATATTATTCCGGTTGATAAACCAATCGAGCAGGGACTTGGCAAGTTCATGGAACGCGGGTTCAAGGAAGCGGAAAAAATGAACGCTGGCCTGATCGTTCTTGATATCAATACGCCGGGAGGCCGTGTCGACACTGCGGAAGCATTGGGTACCCTAATTAAGGACAGTCCGATTGAGACGGTTGCATTTGTCCGTGGAGATGCTGCTTCAGCCGGAAGTTTTCTGGCTCTGAATGCAGATAAGATCGTAATGTCACCAGGCAGTATGATTGGTGCGGCGGCAATGGTGGACAGTTCGGGTAAGCATGTTGATGATCCAAAGCTTGTTGCATTCTGGAAGAGCAAAATGCAGGGAGCGGCCGAGATTAGTGGCCGTGATGGCAAAATTGCAGCTGGAATGACGGATGTTAACATGGTTGTGGAGATGCCAGAGATCAATAAAACCAAGCAAAAAGGTGAAATTATTGCTCTCTCGGCTGAAGAAGCGCTGAAAGTCGGTTATGCCGACCACATCAGCAACACACCGGAAGAAGCGGCAACTTGGCTCGGTTACAGTCAGGATGATGTATTTAAGGTAGAACGGACGACAGCAGAGAATATTTCATCTTTTCTTACCAATCCTGTTGTCATGACTGTATTATTGTTCCTCGGAATCGCGGGTGTGATCATTGAATTGATTATTCCTGGTTTTGGAGTTCCTGGTATTGTGGGTATCGTGTGTTTCGTCTTATATTTCTCAGGTAATTACATTGCGGGATTTGCCGGAGCGGAGACATGGGTACTATTTACTGTCGGACTCATCATGATGATTCTGGAGATGTTTATTCCGAGCTTCGGTATTTTGGGGATTTTGGGATCGATTGCGCTTGTGGCCGGTGTTGTAAGGGCTGCTTATGATACCAGTGACGCATTTGTATCTCTGGGTATCGCTTTTGGAGCAGCGCTGGTAGTCATTGCGATCATCTCAATCATCTTTAAGGATCGAGGGATCTGGAATCGGTTCATACTGAGTGACAGTATGTCTGCGGATCGTGGTTATTCATCAGCGACAGAACGCAAAGAGCTGGTGGGTCTGCAAGGAATCAGTCTGACACCGCTTCGTCCTTCTGGAACAGCGATGTTTGAAGGGGAACGAATTGACGTCGTGACCGACGGAGACTTCATTCCGATTGATACACCGATTATTGTGATTAAAGCGGAAGGTACCCGGATTGTGGTTCAGCAAGCATTGCCGGTGTAACTCGCTCTGTTGTCGAAGCGGATCAACGCTTCGGCAATGTACATAACCACGTAGCTGAAGCTGCCAGCGAGGTGGTGCATTCTTTAATTTAGCAGCGGACTTATGATTGTCTTTTCTAAATATTTTTAACAAATTCAAATTGCAAATGGAGGAAATTAAACAATGGACACATCTATGATTACGATTTTGCTCATTGCGGTAGTAGGTATTATCGTATTGAGCGTATTCTTCAGCTTTTTCCCGGTTATGCTCTGGGTTTCAGCGATTGCATCCGGCGTACGCGTAAGTATTATTACACTGGTTGCGATGAGACTGAGACGTGTAACGCCTAGCCGTATCGTAAATCCAATGATTAAAGCAACTAAAGCGGGTCTTAAACTTTCAATGAACCAACTGGAGAGTCACTTCCTGGCAGGTGGTAACGTTGACCGTGTTGTAAACGCTCTGATTGCTGCACAACGTGCGAACATTCCGCTCGAATTTGAACGTGCTGCTGCCATTGACCTAGCAGGTCGTGACGTATTGCAAGCCGTACAAATGAGCGTTAACCCACGTGTTATCGAAACACCGATTGTCTCTGCGGTAGCTAAAGATGGTATTGAAGTTAAAGTTAGAGCACGGGTTACGGTTCGTGCCAATATTGACCGTCTCGTCGGTGGTGCTGGTGAAGAAACGATCATCGCCCGTGTCGGCGAAGGTATCGTAAGTACGAACGGTTCCTCCAATTCTCACAAAGACGTCCTGGAAAATCCGGATCTGATCTCCCGTACGGTATTGTCCAAAGGTCTGGATGCAGGTACTGCTTTTGAAATCCTGTCCATTGATATTGCGGACGTTGATGTAGGTAAAAACATTGGTGCATTCTTGCAAACAGAGCAAGCAGAAGCCGACAAACGAATCGCTCAAGCGAAAGCAGAAGAGCGTCGTGCAATGGCCGTAGCCCAAGAGCAAGAGATGAAAGCACGCGTAGTGGAAATGAGAGCACGCGTTGTTGAATCCGAATCCCAAGTACCTTTGGCGATGTCCGAAGCACTGCGTAGTGGTAAAATTGGTGTCATGGATTACATGAACCTGAAGAATATTGAAGCAGATACTCAAATGCGTAACACATTGGGAAAACCTGGTGAAGGTTCGAATTCCAACGATCAGGGTGATTCCAAAAACGGAAGATAGGCGGTGAGTGCATATGGGCCTATTTGAATGGATTTTTGATAATCTGTATATTGTGGCCGTCATCGGTTTTGCGCTCTTCTCCTTCTTGGGGAAAGCTGCCAAATCGGCTGATCCGAACAAAAAGCGTCCTGCTAACGGGATGCCTACGTTTGGAGGCAGTGGTGATTCAGGCCGGGATGAACGCTCAAGAGATAACTCATCTCCGCAGCAGTCTTCCGGACCTGTCGATCCCCGCTATGATGAACAGTATGACGATCGGTATGATGACGAGCAATATGAGAATCAGTATGATCAGCCGTACTCGGAGCCTGCTGCATCTTCTCGCCCCGCAACTGACTACAGAAGTGAGGGCACGATGAGTGCCATGGAAAATTCACTTGAGGAACAGATGAGAGGCATGGAAGAACAGCAGCGCTTGATTGAAGAACGCTTGAATCGCATCTCTTCTGCGAATCGGCCAGTTGTGTCTGATTCCAGTTGGGATGAGACCAGCATTGATGAATCGGGAGCGTCTCCGCTTCGTCCTGCTGATATTCGCACAGGTGTCCTGTGGGCAGAAGTACTCGGTTCTCCTCGTTCCAAACAGCCGTTTGGTACAAGAGGGAAACTGTAAATAAGTTAAGTTGCTGGACGGAAATAGAGCCGTCTCTGGTGAGCATAAAGCCGCCGGAGACGGCTTTTTCTGTGTTCTATCTTTTTTTCTCAACATTCGTATCTAACACGCCCCGGAATTTTCATAAATTCATGAATCTGCGCATAAGTTGAACTGTAGAGGAAGGGGGAAGACCTTCGAATGACCCGGATCAGCCGCAAGCTGCGCAGATGGACCAGTGAAGTGTTGGATCTGCCGCAGGATGTGCTTTATGATATGCCACGGTTAACCCTGATTGGCAGTAAGCAACTGTATATAGAGAATCATCGCGGTGTCATCCATTTCACGCCGGATCGCATCGTGCTGGCTCTTTCCCAAGGCCAGTTGGAGATCAAAGGGACTGCCTTGGTGATACGCAACATTTTGCCGGATGAAGTAGCTGTTGAAGGAACAATTCTGGATATTCATATGAATGGAGTGGAGGGGAACGGATGAAGCAGCCCAGTCTGTACAAACTGCGGGGAGCAGTCCGAATCACGGTCACTGGGGGAGACATTGAAGCATTGATCAACACGGTGGCAGAGCAGGGACTGGAAGTGTGGAACCTGCGTGCTCACGATGGACGCGTGGCAGAGATGAACATTCTGCTGCCGCATTTTTTCAGGCTGCGTCCGATGTTGAAACGGACAGGCTGCAGAGTTAAAGTGACCCATCGCAGCGGTTTTCCTTTCTTTGCGGCCCGACTATTGCGAAGGAAGTTTTTTCTCGGGGGAATGTTGTTTTTTGTGGCAGCTTTGTTTGCGTTGTCGTCCATGGTATGGAGTGTGGAGGTCAAGGGTAACGTTACCATTCCTACGGACGAGGTGCTCGCAGCAGCGAAGAAAGAGGGGGTATACCCTTTCCAGTGGGGGTTCCGCTTGCAAAGCCAAGACAAGCTCTCCAGACAGCTCGCACTCGCCCTGCCGGATGTAACCTGGATTGGTGTGAGCAAAGAGGGGACAACCATTACCATTCAGGTCGTGGAATCGGCGCAACCGAAGCGCGAGCCATTACTGAATCCCAGACATTTGATCAGCAAAGCAGATGCTGTTGTCACTCAAATCTATGCAGAGCAGGGACGTCCTGTTGTTCAGAAGGACATGCGTGTCAAAAAGGGTCAGGTATTGATCTCTGGTATTCTCGGGGATGAGGAGAACACCAAGACCATTGTTGCCAAAGGGGAAGTTCGTGGACTGGTATGGCGTGAGTATCAGGTAGAAGTCCCGCTTGTTCAAAAACATAACACGATGACAGGTGAGAGCAAAGAACGTTTTTACATGGTGTTGGGGAAATGGGCGATCCAACTATGGGGATATGGAAGTACACCGTTCAGTTCATTTGATACCGAGAGCAATCACAAACCATTGACCTGGCGATCCTTTACACTTCCCATGGGCTGGCTGACAGAGAAGGATCTGGAGACCCGAGAGCATGAGGAACAACAAACGATAGAATGGGCCAGAACAAAAGGATTGGAAGGAGCAAGGAACGATATTATCGCCAAAAACGGCAAAGGAACGAAAATTATAAGTGAAAAAATTTTGCATGAGAAGAAAGAGAATGGTAAAGTTTATATGAAAGTCTTATTTGAGGTAGAAGAAAGCATTGCGGAGGAACTTCCGCTAGTCCATAGTCAAGGAGAATGAGGATATTTGTCAGAGCAAACACGCAGCATACAAATCTCCCTCCAGAGTGCGGGAGAGGGCCAATCTCTTTTTGGACCCCAAGATACTTTTCTTAAACTGATTGAATCCGAGATTCCCGCCCAGATTGCATCCCGTGAAGCGGAGATTGTGATTTTCGGCAATGCACAACAGGTGGAATCGCTTGAACAATTATTTGATGTGTTACTGCAATTGATACGCAACGGATACGTGTTAACCGAAAGAGATGTGAAGTATGCGATTGAACTTGCCAAGGATATGCGGGCAGACCAGCTATTGGATCTGTTCAAGGGCGAGATTACGACGACATACCGAGGTAAACCAATCCGTGTTAAAACCATTGGACAGAAGCACTATGTAACTACAATTAAAAAACGTGATATTGTATTTGGCATTGGTCCTGCCGGTACGGGTAAAACCTACCTTGCTGTTGTACTGGCTGTTGCCGCAATTAAAGAAGGTAGCGTCAAACGTATCGTACTCACACGGCCTGCTGTTGAAGCGGGAGAGAGTCTTGGTTTTTTGCCAGGTGATCTTCAGGAGAAGGTAGACCCGTATCTGCGACCGCTGTACGATGCCCTGTATGACGTTATGGGACAGGAACAGACCGCTAAGGCACTGGAGCGTGGGTTAATCGAAATTGCGCCACTCGCCTACATGCGGGGGCGTACACTGGATGACTCCTTCATCATTCTTGATGAAGCACAGAACACAACACCGGAACAGATGAAGATGTTCCTGACGCGTCTTGGTTTTGGCTCCAAAATGGTCATCACCGGAGACGTGACACAGATTGATTTACCGCGTGGTAAGAAATCCGGGCTTGTGGAAGCGAATACGATCTTGAACGAAGTTAATGAGATTGGATTTGTCTATTTTGCCGAGCAAGATGTTGTGCGGCATTCCCTCGTCCAGAAAATTATCGTGGCTTACAACCACGCCGCAGAAAATCAAGCATAGAAAGGGATTGTCTAAAGTGACCTCGAAGGAACCGTCAAAAGGCAAATCTTTTCAGAATAAGGCTACAGGATGGAAGTATAGCGTGTGGGCACGCTATCTTCTGTTTTTGTTTCTGGTGATTCTTTTCTACGTGAGTCTTGCTTCCAAGCTGCTCCCCGAGCGGTATGATATTCAGGAAGGTACACGAAGTGAAGTGGATATTGCTGCGCCCATGCAGATTCCGAATAACAAGGCCACACTCAAAGCACAGGAAGAAGCGGCTGAACGCGTACAGCCGATATTTCAGATCGTGCAGATGCGAAACGAAAATTTGATGACAACCTTGCTTGATCGTGTAGATCGATTGAACCAGGATGATCAGATTTCAAGTCAGGATAAGATTGATATTTATCGGGATGAAATTCCGCAACGCCAGAAGGATTTTGTGACCAACTATATCAATAATAATCGGAAAGCCGGTACATACTCCGAGACGCTGTTGGAAGAGATCAGAAATGTGGTACAGGAGCAAAGCTACCGTATTCCGGAAGAGACCTACATCAAAATCTCACGTCTGACATCGGATGATATCCAGGAGATGAAACCAGTTGCGAGGGACATTGTTGCCCGGTTAATGACGGATCAGATCAGTGATGCAACCACCGCGCGTGCCAAAGTAGCCGAGATGGTGAGTGTCAGCTCTCTTAGTAAGCGCACGCAACGTGAGGTGGTGCAGGAGCTTGCTCGTCTCGTGGTGACCTCTAACCGCTTCTACGACGAAGAGGGAACCAAGGAAGCCAAAGTACAGGCGCGTGAGAACACGCAAACCGTCTTTATCAAGCAAGGGGATACATTAGTTGCCAAAGGTGAGATGATCACCCCGGAAATGTATGCTCTCCTGGATGAGAATGACTTGCTGAAAAATGAAGTGAACTACTGGCCACAGCTTGGACTTCTTATGTTTTCCTGCCTGTTGTCGGCAGCAATTCTGATGTATATTCAGCAATGCAGCGGAACGCATTTCAAATATAATAATGCGCAGCTGTTGATGCTTGTTCTCATTTTTATTATTACGATTGTAGTTATGCATGTCACGGCGATTATCCAGACCAATGAGAGGTCTTATGTTGGCTTCCTTGCACCAGTTGCGGTAGGGGCAATGTTAATTGCGCTGCTGCTGGATACGTCTCTTGCCTTTGTATGTTCGATATTGATCGGTATGTTGTCCAGCATCATTTTGAACACGCATCAGGGTCAACTTTTTGACTTCGAATTAGGGTTCTTCGCTGTCGTAGTTTCGTTTGTTGCGATCTTCGCAACGCATAAGGCTAGTCAGCGATCAACGATCCTGAAAGGGGCCATTATGGTCTGCCTGTTCGGGTCCATAGCCGTCTTCACACTGGCTTTGATTGACTCGGGAGATTGGAACCGAACCACAACACTGTATGGCGTTGGATTTGCATTTGCTGGAGGCGTATTGACGGCCATACTGGTCATCGGGCTGATGCCATTTTTCGAAACATCATTTGGTATCTTGTCAGCGCTCAAACTGGTGGAATTGTCTAATCCGAACCATCCGCTTCTTCGCAAGTTGCTGACGGAGACCCCGGGTACCTATCATCACAGCGTTATGGTAGGGAATCTGTCTGAAGCAGCAGCAGAAGCCATAGGAGCTAACGGATTGCTCTGCCGAGTGGGTTCGTATTATCATGATATTGGCAAGACGAAGCGGCCCATCTATTTTATTGAAAATCAGAACAATATGGAGAATCCGCATGATTCCATTGATCCAAAACTGAGCAAATCTATTATTGTTGCCCATGCGCGCGATGGTGTGGAAATGCAAAAGGATTACAAGCTGCCCAGACCTATTCGGGATATTGCGGAACAGCATCACGGCACGACATTTCTCCACTATTTTTATCACAAAGCACTGCGCCAGGCGGAAGAAGCAGGCGTTGAGCCTGATTTCACCGAAGAAGACTTCCGTTATCCTGGGCCAAAGGCTCAGTCGAAGGAATCTGCTATTGTTGGCATTGCCGATAGTGTGGAGGCTGCTGTGAGATCTTTGCGCAAACCGACAGTGGAGCAAGTGGAGTCCATGATTGAGAAAATTATTAAAGGACGATTGGATGATCATCAATTCAATGATTGTGACCTTACGATGCGTGAACTGGATATCGTCGCCAGAACATTGAAGGAAACCGTGATGGGTATCTTCCACTCCCGGATAGAATATCCGGAGGAGATCAAGAAACCGAAGCCGACTTCACCCGAAGCAGGCTAATTCAATAGTTCGTGTTCAAAAAGGTTGGTTTTCAGTACCGAGAAGATGGGATGAAGTTAGAAATGGAGTAGCGGAGCGTAGGGAAAACTACGTGAGCAACTACAATGTTTCCTCAGGAAACATACTTCGTAAGCCTCCCGCTTATTTCGGCTGAATTCCATATTCGATGCTGATGATGCCCTTAGGCATCATTCGTAATCAAAAGCGGGCTTTTTGAACAACCTCTAATATTAGTAGACAGGAGTTATGAAGGAATGAGTCTTAATCTGGCATGGAATAATGAACAACAGGATAAAGAAATTACAGAACCAATGATTGCAATGCTGGAACAGTTGCTGAATCTTGCTGGAGAAGCGGAAGGTGTTGCAGACGGGGAAGTGGCTCTGACTTTTGTGAATGATGAGCAGATTCATGAGTTGAACCGTGATTATCGCGGTATTGACCGTCCTACGGATGTATTGTCCTTTGCAATGAACGAGACGGTGGATGAAGAACTCGATATTATCTATGAGCTGGACGAAGATGAAGAAATGGAAGAAATGCCGGATGTTCTTGGAGACATCATCATTTCCGTACCGCGGACCATCCTGCAAAGTGAGGAGTATGGACACTCATTTGAACGTGAGCTTGGTTTTTTGTTTGTCCATGGTTTCTTGCACCTGCTCGGATATGACCATCAGGATGAAGATAGTGAGGCTGAAATGATGGGCAAACAAGAAGCGGTATTGGCCCAGGCCGGGTTGACACGATAATGAAAAGACGCTCCTGGGGTCTGGTATTCCGCAATGCTGCGGAAGGAATCGCATATGGGTTGCGGACTCAGCGTAATGTGAGAGTTCACACGGGAGTGGCTGTTTTGATGTGTGTAGCCGGCTTTTTTTTCAGAATCTCAAGAATAGATTGGATGTTTGTGCTAACCGCTGTCTTTTTGGTCCTGGTGACTGAATTGATGAACACGGCTGTAGAGGCGGCAGTTGATTTGGCACATCCCCATATCCATCCGCTGGCAAAAGCGGCAAAGGATACCGCGGCCGGGGCAGTTCTGCTGGCTGCGGTATTCGCCGTCATCATCGGTTGTATCGTTTTCATTAAGCCGATGATGAGCTGGCTAGGTTTGTACTGAATTTGTTTTAACTTTGTTTTGATTCGTTTTGTTTTGATTTTAATACTACACACAAATATAAATTTGCTTGATGCAAACACGATAACGGAGAGGTCAGAAGAAACCTGAAGAAACGAAGTGTGCGCCTTTATCCCCGGATTTTCCCTTATTAAAAGGGATCAAAAAAATCTGGGGATAACAGCGCTCGGAAGGTTGTTCTGACAGCGAAGTGTCCAGTGTAAATGCACTAGTTTGATTTTATATTGCACCCTAAGGGAGAGAATATTGATGGATAACGGTTTGTTAATGCAAGAGGCAATTAAGGCACGTACGAAGGCGTACACGCCTTACTCTCATTTTGGTGTAGGTGCAGCTTTGCTTGACAGTGAAGGGCATGTGCATCATGGTTGTAATATCGAGAATGCTGCGTATACCCCAGGTAACTGTGCTGAGCGTACAGCGATGTTCAGTGCCATTGCAGGTGGCCAGCAGCCTCGCAGCTTCAAAGCGATTGCCATTGTGGGAGACACGGATGGTCCGATTGCTCCATGTGGCGTATGTCGTCAGGTCATGTACGAACTGTGTGAACCCGATATGAAAGTCATCTTGGGGAACATGAAAGGTGATCTGCAAGAGACCACCGTTGCTGAACTGTTACCTTGGGCTTTTGGGCCTTCTGATCTGAATTCTGCTAAAAAATAAACCAATATTCCAGGCCTAGGCGCCTGAGGAGGAACATATGAAAAAACAAGCATTCAAATCCGGTTTTGTAGCCATTATTGGACGTCCAAACGTAGGTAAATCCACACTGATGAACCAGGTGATCGGACAGAAAATTGCGATCATGTCGGACAAGCCGCAAACGACACGTAATAAAATTCATGGTGTGTATACATCCGAACATCAGCAAATCGTTTTCCTGGACACACCGGGGATTCACAAACGTCAATCCAAACTTGGCGATTACATGAACCAGACTGCTCTGAACACACTTGGAGAAGTAGAAGCAGCGCTGTTCCTGATTGACGCTTCGGAGGGCATGGGTGGCGGTGACCGTTACATTGCGGAACAGTTGAAAAATATCCGTACGCCTGTCATTCTCGTCATGAATAAAATTGATAAAATTGAGCCGGAAGCGCTTCTGCCCCTCATCGAGGAGTATCGCAAGTTGCACGATTTCGCTGAAATCGTACCTGTATCTGCCATGCTGGGCAGCAATGTAAGCACACTACTGGAACAACTCGGCAAGTATTTGCCTGAAGGTCCTCAGTACTATCCTGATGACCAGGTTACTGACCATCCGGAGCAGTTTGTATGTGCCGAGTTGATTCGTGAGAAGATTCTACAGATGACTCGTGAAGAGGTACCTCACTCCATTGCTGTAACGATTGAGGATATGAAAGTACAGGATAACGGTGTCGTTTATATCTCAGCCGTCATTTTTGTGGAACGGGATTCGCAAAAAGGGATCATTATTGGGAAGCAAGGTGCGCTTCTGAAAGAAGTGGGCAAACGTGCTCGACATGACATTCAGAACCTGCTTGGTTCCAAAATTTTCATGGATCTGTGGGTTAAAGTGAAAAAAGACTGGAGAAATCAGGATCGAGTTCTGCGTGACCTTGGCTTTGGTCGCGACTGATCGTCGGAATTGTATCCAGTAATTGCAACACATAGTTTACCTTGCAAGACTCCATCCTATTTGGTAGATGCAGACGTCATTTCCGAAGAGAGGATGAAATTCCGATGCGAGATTTTTCGTGGAAGGTTTTTGCGATGACGGGGGACGTGGAGTCCTATTTGTTATATACCGAGGCGTGTAACTCGTTAGGACAGGAGTCGGAACCTGCAAGGGAAGTGATTGAAGATGAAGAAGCCGAGGTATAACTGGCTGATTCGGGAATGGTTAGGTGACGAGGCATGCTATACAGGGTGGAAGGGATTGTCATCCGCAGCATGGACTACGGCGAAGGGAACAAAATCATTACGCTTTGCACCGAAAGCGGCGGGAAAGTAGGCGTACTCGTCCGCGGTGCCAAAAAGCCCAAGAGCCGACATGCTGCACTGGTGCAGCCGTTTACGTATGGTCAATATGTATATTTTCGCAATACAGGTCTAGGTACACTGAATGCTGGAGAAATTGTTGAATCCTATCATGAGTTGCGTGAAGATCTGGTCAAGGCCTCTTATGCCTCTTATGCGTGTGAACTATTGGATCGCGTGCTTCAGGATGAAGAGACAGGTACTTTTTGGTTCAAACAGTTAAAGGCGTGTTTGCAGGCGTTGAAGGAAGAGAAAGATCCGGTTGTTATTACAAGTCTGTACGAAATGAAAATATTACAGGCATCCGGTTATGGTCCGCAGTTTGATGAATGTATCTCCTGTAACCAGGAGCGACCGGATGAGCAGTTGTTTATTAGTCCCAGACTTGGCGGCGTTCTGTGTCGTGCCTGCAAACATTTCGATCCTCCGGCGATGTCAGTCAGTCCAAAAGCTCTGAAGTTGTTGCGTTTGTTCGCACAGTTGGATCTGCAGCGCTTGGGAAATATATCAGTGAGTGAATCTACCCGTGATGAGATCAAAAAACTGATGCGGGCCTTTATGGATCATCAGCTTGGTCTGAATCTTAAATCCCGTTCTTTCCTCGATCAGATGGAGAAGTACGGGATTTGAGGCGTTTTGCTGGAAGTGAAACTATATCTTGACTTCATACTAGATTTTATATATTATGAAATATAATTTCTCTTTATGAGACATGCATTGAACGAGAAAGTAAAAGACTGGATTTATTGCATTTGTGGGTGCAAGTTGTTGTAGTACACTTGTGAATCATGAATGAGCGAGCCGGGGATGGTGGAAGCCGGGCTAAATCGGTCTTTGAAACGGCACTCGGGAGCATGAATGGATACGGAAAAGTGGGCTGGAACGAACAGAGTCATCTGTTTGATCCAAGCCAAGTAGGGTGGAACCGCGGGAATAGCTCTCGTCCCTACGTCTGTACAACAGGCGTAGGACGGGGGCTATTTATTGTTGTCTGAACCGTTCTAAGCTTGCTAACAAACCATTGAAAAGGAGCATGATTATGAATTTTCAGCAGATGATTTTAACGCTGCAACAATTCTGGGCCGAGCATAACTGTATTATTGTCCAGCCATACGATACGGAAAAAGGGGCAGGTACGATGAACCCGATGACCTTTTTACGTTCGCTTGGACCGGAACCTTGGAAAGTGGCTTATGTAGAGCCTTCCCGTCGTCCTTCGGACGGACGTTATGGTGAGAACCCTAACCGCCTGTACCAGCATCATCAGTTCCAGGTGATCATCAAGCCTTCTCCGGATAATATTCAGGAAATTTACCTAGAAAGTCTGAAGCGTCTGGGCATTGATCCGCTCAAACATGATATTCGGTTTGTTGAAGATAACTGGGAGAACCCTTCCCTTGGTTGTGCAGGTCTTGGTTGGGAAGTATGGTTGGATGGAATGGAAATTACACAATTTACGTATTTCCAACAGGTTGGTGGAATCGAGACAAATCCGGTAGCTGTTGAAATTACGTATGGTATGGAGCGTTTGGCTTCTTACATTCAAGATAAAGAGAATGTGTTTGATCTGGAATGGGTGGAAGGTATCACTTATGGTGATGTATTCCGTCAGCCAGAATTCGAACACTCTAAATATACGTTTGAAGTATCTGATGTCAAAATGCTGTTTACACTCTTCAACATGCATGAAGAAGAAGCAAACAAGGCCATGGCGCAGCATCTGGTATTCCCGGCATATGACTATGTGCTGAAATGTTCCCACACGTTCAACCTGTTGGATGCACGTGGAGCTATCAGTGTAACGGAACGTACGGGTTACATCACACGTGTCCGTAATCTGGCTCGCCAAGTCGCTGCAACATATATGGAAGAGCGTGAGAAGCTAGGCTTCCCGCTGATCAAGAAAGGGGGAGCCGAGCATGTCTAAGGATCTGTTGTTTGAAATCGGGCTGGAAGAAGTACCTGCACGCTTTATGCGCGCAGCAATCGCACAGCTGCAAGAGCGTGTCGTGAAATGGCTTGACGCATCCCGCATTGCTTATGGTGAAGTGAATGCATATGCTACACCGCGCCGTCTGGCTGTTTTGATTCAAAATGTGGCTGAAAAACAGGAAGATATCGAGGAAGAAGTGAAAGGTCCTTCACGCAAAATTGCCCTGGACGACAGTGGCAATTGGAGCAAGGCTGCACTTGGATTCGCCCGCAGTCAAGGTGTTGAACCGGACCAGTTTACGTTCAAGGAACTGAACGGTGTCGAATATATCTATGCAACGAAGAGCAGCAAAGGTGTGGAAACGGCTTCTGTGGTTGGGGAAGGATTACTTTCTGTATTACATGCCATGACGTTCCCGAAATTCATGCGTTTGGCTTCCTATGATTTCAAATTTGTACGTCCAATCCGCTGGATTGTGGCTATGCTCGGCAGTGATGTTATCGATCTGGAAGTGACAGGTGTTAAATCGGGTAATGTAACTCGCGGACATCGTTTCCTGGGTAAGGAGGCCGTGATCTCCACTCCGTCTTCATACGTGGAAGTGTTGCGTGCAGAACATGTCATTGCTGATATCCAGGAACGTGAACAGATGATTGTATCCCAGATTCAGGCACTGGCTGCTGAGAAGAAATGGGATATCGCGATTAAGGAAGACTTGCTGGAGGAAGTCCTGTTCCTGGTGGAAACACCTACCGTATTGTTCGGGACATTTGACTCCTCATTCTTGAATATTCCACAAGAAGTATTGATTACTTCCATGCGTGAGCATCAGCGTTATTTCCCTGTACTGGACAATGAAGGACAATTGTTGCCATTCTTCGTGACGGTACGTAACGGTGGAAGTGATTCACTGGACGTTATTGCCAGAGGGAATGAAAAAGTTCTGCGTGCACGTCTGTCTGATGCCAAGTTCTTCTATGAGGAAGATCAGAAGCTACAGATTAAGGATGCATTGTCGAAACTGGAAAGTATCGTCTTCCAGGAAGAGCTCGGAACGGTTGGAGATAAAGTGCGCCGTATTCGCAAGATTGCCGATGGACTTGCTGCCAAACTGCAAGTATCCGGTGATGTTGCTGAATCTGTTAGCCGCTCAGCAGATATCTGCAAATTCGACCTGGTGACACTGATGGTGGGTGAATTCCCGGAACTGCAAGGTGTGATGGGTGAGGATTACGCTCGTAAAGCCGGCGAAAAAGAAGAGGTAGCTAAAGCGGTATTTGAACACTATCAGCCACGTTTCGCCGGAGATCAATCCCCTGCTTCTCTTGTCGGTGCTATTGTGAGTGCTGCGGATAAAATGGATACAATCGTGGGTTGCTTCTCCATCAACATCATTCCAACAGGTTCTCAAGATCCGTATGCGCTGCGCCGTCAGGCTGCAGGTATTGTACAGATTTTGCTGGATCACAAGCTCCCGCTGACATTGTCAGATGTGTTCGGAGTGGCACTTCAAGTGCATGCCCAGATGAACCTGTTGAAACGTGCAGATGAAGAAGTTCGTAAAGATCTGCAAGACTTCTTCGGACTTCGTGTGAAAAAATTGTTGTCTGAAACTGTCCGTTACGACGTCGTGGATGCAGTAATTTCTTCCGGATTCGATGATATCAGCGCTGTGGTTCCAAAAGGTGAAGCGTTGATGGCAGCTGTTCTGACAGGAGACGCATTCAAAACAACGGTTGAATCATTCAACCGTGTGGGTAATCTGGCTGCCAAAGCATCCAATGCTTCCGTACATCCGGAACTGTTCACAGAAGATGGAGAGCGTCAGTTACACGAGGCATGGAGCAGAACGAATGCAGAGTACCGTCAGGCGTTGACTCAGCACGATGCTGCTGAAGCGCTGGCTATTGCATCCGCTTGGAAGGATGGTATTACCTCATTCTTCGATTCGGTTATGGTTATGGCTGAAGATGATGCTGTTCGTGCGAACCGACTTGCACTGCTCGCGGCTATTGATCGTGACTTGAAAGGATTTGCTGATTTTTCCAAGTTGGTTTGGTAATTGGGCGTATTTCATGAGTCCTTTTCCACAGTCTTGGAGCAATGCTAAAATTCAGTATTAAAGAAGGATATATGAGGGTATAAATATACGGAACGGGTTGTGAAATGTATTTTTGACAACCGCTCCGTATTTTAGCCTTTGATTTCCCTCGTTCTGGCAGAAGGATTTTGCCTGGCCGGGGTCGTATATTACAATATGCAGCTATTTTATGAAACCGGGTGGTCTGGGTTTGAGTGAGTTAAATATACGCCACATTGTTGTGGATGGTGATGCTTGTCCGGTCAAAACCGAGATTGCGCAAACCGCTCGCCTTTTCAACGTCCCTGTACTGTTAGTCTCTTCATTTGATCATTTGCTTCAAGGAGGAGAAGGGGTGCGAACGGTGCAAGTGGATCGTAGTGATCAGAGCGCAGACCTGTATATTGCTAATCATATTAAGCCATACGATGTGGTTATCACTCAGGACTATGGACTTGCGGCACTTGCGCTTGGCAAACGTTGTTATGTTTTATCCTTTCGTGGTCGTGAGTTTAACGATCGTGACATTGATTTCATGTTGGATTCTCGTCATACTGCGGCCAAAGCACGAAAAAGAGGCCATTACGGAAAAGGCCCAAAGCCTTTCACAGAGCAGGATCGAGAAATTTTTCAACATAAACTGACAAAACTTTTAAAAGATTTGCAGGAGAATGTGTAAGTTTATCGAATTATATTTACGTGTTGAAGAGATGAAGGTGGCCAGAGATGAGTACCGGACAAGGCGGTATACCCGAAAGTATTATTGAATCGGTGTTACAGCAGAATGATATTGTCGATACGGTGAGCCGATTTGTGCATCTGACCAAACAGGGGAAGTATATGAAAGGCCTCTGTCCTTTTCATTCCGAGAAGACGCCTTCGTTCACCGTTACACCTGAGAAACAGATTTTTTACTGCTACGGTTGCGGCACGGGTGGAAATGCCATCAAATTCAGGATGGAAATCGAAGGGTTATCCTTTCCCGAGGCTGTCAAGACGATGGCGGAAGAAAGTCACATCTCTATGGGCGACTGGCAAGGGCGTGAATCTGCTCATGTGAATCCGGAGACGGAACGTCTGTTGGAGGCTTATGAGCTTACCGCAAAGCTGTATCATTTTTTGTTGAAAAATACAGAGCACGGCAAGTCAGCCATGGAGTATTTACGCTCACGAGGTTTTGGCGACAAGTTGATCGACCAGTTCCAGATTGGGTTCGCACCAAATCGTTGGGACACCCTGGTACAATTTCTCGAAAAACGTAACTATCCGCTGGAAGAGATGGAAAAGGGTGGACTACTGTCACCGCGAAATGAAGGTCAGGGATATGTGGATCGATTCCGAGACCGGATTATGTTCCCGATCAATGGCAGGAGCGGTAAGCCGATTGCATTTGCAGGACGCATATTAGGAGACGGGCAACCGAAGTATCTAAATTCACCGGAAACCCGGTTATTTAACAAAAGCCGTGTTCTCTATAATCTGCATCATGCCAAAAATGCAATTCGCAAACAAAGACAAGCCATTTTGTTCGAGGGATACGGTGATGTCATCTCCGCATGGGATCAGGATATCCAGAACGGTGTAGCGGCAATGGGTACTGCGTTAACCGAGAATCAGGCACTGATGCTCAAAGGCATGTGCGACGAGGTCATCATATGTTATGACGGCGACCGAGCAGGACAGGCTGCTGCACTCAAAAACTTTCCCATTCTTGAGGAAGCCGGATTGCAGGTCAAAGTGGCTCTCATACCTGAGGGACTCGACCCGGATGATTTTATCCGGAAGCATGGTGGTGAGCGGTTCCGAAACCAGATTGTGGACGGCGCCGTGACAACTACAAAATTTAAACTTATAAACCTAAAAAAAAGCCATATACTGCTAGAGGGTGGCGGACAAATCGCCTATTCGAAAGAAGCAGTAAAATTGATTGCCCCCTTACCTTCTCCAACAGAGCGGGAAGTGTATCTTCGTGAACTGGCTGCAGAAGTGGACGTATCCTTCGAAACATTGAAGCAGGAGTGTAATGAAGAACGGGAGGCGATGAAAAATAACCTCCAGTTTGGGGATAATAACCCGAAAAGGTGGAATAATGGTAGGCAACAAAATAGGCAGGTGCCTACACCCAATCTGTTGCCAGCTTACCACGCTGCTGAACGCAAACTGATTGCCTGGATGTTGCAGGATGATGAGGCTGCCCAGTACGTGAATGAGCATCTTGGTGAAGCTTTTAACTTGGATGATCATGCAGCTATTGCTGCTTATCTATATGCCTACTATGCGCAAGGCAAACCGTCGGATACAAGCCGTTTTATGTCTTCACTGCATGACGATCGCCTGGAAAAGACGGTTAGTTCAATCTCGATGATGGATGGTCCAGGTGAATGGAGTATTCAAATGCTCGATGATTGCATCAGGGAAGTGCTGAAGCATCCGCGTAAGAAAGAGTACGATTTGAAAAAAGAAGAAATGATTGCTGCAGAGCGGGCAGGTGATTCTGTACGCGCGGCACAGATTGCAATTGAAATGATTGCCCTAGAGAGACAGTGAACGTCTGATTATTGGATGTTTCTAGGGAGGAGGGAGTCGAGTTATGGCGAATGATCAGCATACTGAACTAGAAACAGAATTGACACTGGATCAGGTTAAAGATCAATTGATTGAATCAGGTAAGAAAAGAGCTTCGCTGAATTACAAGGAAATTATAGAGAAACTCTCTCCTTTTGAGCAAGATGCAGAGCAAATGGATGAGTTCTATGAGCAACTGAGTGATCTGGGTATCGATGTAGTGAATGAAAATGATGAAGAGGTTACACTTCGTCCTAGTGAAGATTCCGAGAACAACACCAGAGAGGGAGAGGACGAATTCCACTTTGATGATGATCTGAGCTTGCCGCCAGGTATCAAAATCAATGACCCTGTCCGTATGTATCTCAAGGAAATTGGTCGTGTGCCATTGTTGTCGGCAGATGACGAAGTACAACTGGCCAAACGGATTGAGAACGGGGATGAAGAAGCCAAGCGTCGTCTTGCTGAAGCGAACTTACGGCTCGTTGTCAGTATCGCCAAGCGTTACGTTGGACGTGGAATGTTGTTCCTTGATTTGATTCAGGAAGGTAATATGGGTCTGATCAAAGCGGTTGAGAAGTTCGACCACAAAAAAGGATACAAGTTCAGTACGTATGCCACATGGTGGATTCGCCAAGCGATTACTCGTGCTATTGCTGACCAGGCGCGTACCATTCGTATCCCTGTGCACATGGTAGAGACGATTAATAAGCTGATCCGGGTATCCCGTCAGCTGTTGCAGGAACTTGGGCGTGAACCGACACCAGAAGAAATCGCTGCTGAGATGGATCTGAGTGTGGAGAAAGTTCGTGAAATTACGAAGATTGCACAGGAACCGGTTTCTCTGGAAACACCGATTGGTGAGGAAGATGATTCCCATCTGGGTGACTTCATTGAGGATCAGGAAGCACTTGCTCCAGCGGATGCTGCTGCGTATGAGTTGTTGAAAGAACAGCTCGAAGATGTACTTGATACATTGACTGAGCGTGAAGAGAATGTTCTTCGTCTACGTTTTGGTCTGGACGATGGACGGACAAGAACGCTGGAGGAAGTCGGCAAGGTATTTGGAGTTACGCGTGAGCGTATTCGTCAGATCGAAGCCAAGGCTCTTCGTAAATTGCGTCACCCGAGTCGTAGTAAACGACTTAAGGATTTCCTCGAATAATCGAACTATGGGAGACTTTCCGCAAGACGCTTTAGCGGCGGCGGGGTCTCCTTTATTTTTAATTTAAACGTCTTGATTTCTTGGTTTTGGAAATTCATCCTTGAAATGTTTGATTGGATTTTATTTTATCGCTTTTCCTTGTTCAATGCAAATCAATAAATTAAATGAATGGTGTAGGTGCTTCATGAAACTTTCGAATCGATTACAACAAATACATGATCAAATTCCCGATGGCAGCCGCATGGCTGATATCGGTTCAGACCACGCATTGCTGCCAGTAGCCGCGATCCGCAGTGGGAAAGCCGCAAGTGCAGTAGCCGGGGAAGTCAATCCTGGCCCTTATGATGCTGCATGTAAACAAGTCAGTGATGCTGGCCTGAAAGAGAAAATCACAGTACGTCGTGGAGACGGGCTTGATGTGATTTCTGCGGGAGAAGTGGAAGTCATCACCATTGCAGGCATGGGTGGTGCTCTGATTGCTTCTATTTTGGACCGAGGTTTATCCAAACTGGAAGGGGTCCAACTCCTGATTTTGCAACCGAATGTGGGAGAGGATATCCTCAGACGATGGTTGTTGGAGCATAATTGGGTAGTTGTAGCAGAACAGTTGCTCGAAGAAGACGGTAAGCTCTATGAAATTATCACGGCGATGCCACAATCCGTAAGCCCGATTGCAAATGTTGAGGTATATCGTGCACGTCCGCTTCAAGACGGGGTAGAATTGACGGAAGATTTGCTGCTGCGGATGGGACCTTATTTGGTGGATCGTCCAACGGATGTATTTTTTGCCAAATGGGAAAGCGAGATCGTCAAGCTGCAAGGGGTTGTTAACTCCATCTCCAAATCCGATCAGGATTCTTCCCGGGACAAGGCGGCTGAGGTAGAGCGTCTGATCGCAAACTTGAAGGAGGTTTTGGCATGTTTGCCAAAGGTCAAACTGTAATTCAACTGATGGAGCAGCTCGCTCCGAAACATCTGGCTGTGCCGGACGACCGCATTGGTCTGCAGCTGGGCAGTTTGCAAAAAGAAATTAGTCACGTTCTTGTGGCTTTGGATGTGACGGATGAAGTGGTGGACGAAGCGATTCGCATCGGAGCCAATCTGATTATCGCACATCATGCCATCATTTTCCGACCGGTTAAGTCACTTAGTACGGATACCCCTATGGGTAAATTGTATGAAAAACTGATTAAGCATGATATCGCTGTCTATATCAGTCATACGAACCTGGACGTAGCCGAAGGTGGCATGAATGACTGGATGGCCGAGGCACTCGGCATCGAGAGTAAAGAATCGCTGGAGGATGTACACACAGATCATCTGTACAAGCTGGCTGTATTTGTACCTCGCACGCATCATGAACAGGTTCTTCAAGCCATTCTGGAAGCCGGAGCGGGGAGTATCGGTCAATACAACAAGTGCAGCTTCAACACAGAAGGTACAGGAACATTTGTACCAGGTGAAGGGACACAGCCGTTTATTGGTACCCAGGGGCAGATGGAACGTGTGGAAGAAATGCGGATTGAGACCATTGTGCCTCAAAGCCTGCGGAGTAAGGTTGTTCAGGCGATGCTTAAGGCTCACCCGTATGAAGAAGTGGCGTATGACCTCTATGCAATGGATTTAAAAGGCCGTACGCTCGGTCTGGGACGCTTGGGACCCCTTAGGGAGCCTAAGACATTAGGTGAGCTCGTGGAGGTCGTTAAGACCCAATTTAATGTTCCTCATGTGCGTGTAGTAGGGGATCTGAACAAACCAATCAAAAAAGCAGCGGTTCTTGGCGGCTCTGGCAGCCGTTACGCGCTTACGGCTCGCTTCAAAGGCGCGGATGTTATTGTGACGGGGGATATCGATTATCACACGGCTCATGATGCGTTGATGGCCGGCATGTGTATCATCGACCCGGGACATAATTCCGAAAAGATTATGAAACCGAAAACAGCCGATTGGCTTCGTTCCCGTTTGCAAGAAAAACGATATGATACGCAAGTTACAGCTTCAGAGGTAAATACGGAAGTATTCCAGTTTATCTAAAAAGACAGTTGCTGTGCGATTCCCAGTAATATTAAGCTTGTCTGGGAACCCAAATGCCTGTATACTATGTAATGTTGTTCGGAAAGTTTGACAGACAATCGCTGGTGGCCTTTGTTGCCACGAGAGGAAAGTCCGGGCTCCACAGGGCAGGATGCTGGATAACGTCCAGTCAGCGCGAGTTGAAGGATAGTGCCACAGAAATGGACCGCCGATGGCCGGATTCTCCGGCACAGGCAAGGATGGAACCGAGGTGTAAGAGACCCCGAGGAACGCTGGTGACTTCGTTCCTGGTAAACCCCATCTGGAGCAAGACCTAATGGGACACAGCCGCCTTTTCGGAGGAGGCAACCTTAGCCCGAGGTGTGTCTAGGTTGGTCGCTTGAGCTGTGCAGCAATGTATGGCCTAGATAGATGATTGTCGCTTCTGGTGGGAGGGTAGTTCCCGTATGAACCACGAAGAGCACAGAACCCGGCTTACGGTAAGCTTTCCTAACTGCAACAACAACACTATAACAACACAATGTAGTCCACCTATCAGTCGAGGACAACTCGTATGAATCATTCGATGGCCTGACTGATCAGAAGGACCCATGAACATCAAAAAAACATAACTCCTGTTGATAACAGGTTCTATAAAAATAAGGCGGCAGTTCCGAGATTCTCGGGCCTGCCGCCTTATTTTTGTTTCTCATATTAAGTTATTTAACCTTCATACGCTAATAAATAGCGAAACGTTCATGACAGTTCATTACAGTGTAACCACACTGTCCGATGTTAACGAAGCATGCCAGCGTTGAATGGCGCGATCCATTCGTTCTACAGCTTCCGGGAGTAGCTCGGGATCCGTATGCGTGAAGTTGATCCGCATGCGGTTCAGCTCCGGTGTACCCGCATAGAAGGAATCACCCGGGACAATGCACACTTTCTCCTGAATACCGTAAGTGAACAAATTGCTTGCAAGCATGCCTTCAGGCAATTGCAGCCACAAGAACATGCCACCTTGTGGTGAATTCCACGAGATGCCTTCCCATGCTTTGGTTGCCATAAGAGTCGTCAGTGTTTTCATGCGTTTTTCGTAATCCTCTGAAATCTGGCGGATATGCGCATCCAGATCGAAAGATTCAAGCAGTGCGTGAAGAGCTCTTTGGTCGATGCTGCTGGAATGCAAGTCGGCACCCTGTTTAGCCCGTGCTGCCATTTTGACAATATCAGGAGCTGCAAGAATCCAACCCGTACGAAGACCCGGTGCTACCGTTTTGGAGAACGTACTTGTGTAAACGACATTAGAAGGGCCTTCATAGGATGCTGCATCCAATTCTGCGAGAGCAGGGACATCCAATTGCTCCGGATTGAACCGAATTTCGCCATAGGGATCATCTTCGAGGATGAGTACACCATACTTGCGGCATAGGTCCACAGCCTGCTGACGTCTTTTTCGTGACCATACTTTACCCGTAGGATTGGAGAACGTTGGGTTGATATAGACGAGCTTTGGACGATGCAGCTGGAGCTGTTCCTCCAGAGATTCAGGCAACATGCCGTGATCATCACAGGCTACGCCGTGAGATTCAGCCTGATAGGAATGAATAACTTGCAGGGCAGCGAGGTAGGTAGGTGATTCAACCAGTACGCGGTCACCCGGATCAAGAAGGATGCGACAGACTAAGTCAATGGATTGCTGTGAACCCGTCGTGAGGAGCATGTGGTCGGGTGAAGCAGGAATGCCTTTGGATTCAAGACGCTCGGCGATTTTGGCGCGAAGAGGACGGTAACCTTCAGTCTCCGCATATTGAAGAGCGGCTGCTCCGCTCATAAATACTTTTTCATATGCAACGCGGATAGCTTCCAGCGGGAATGAAGTCTGCGCTGGTAATCCACCGGCTAGTGAGATCATTCCAGGTGCCTGAGCGGCCTGGAGCATGTCGCGAACGACAGAGGACGGGGTGTTTTGTGCCATTTTGGACCAAGGGATACTCATGTTATTCTCATCTCCTGTTATTCACTGTTATACTGATATTATAAACTATAATAGACGGACTGCACTATAACAGTAAAATGAGGATCATAACAGTTGGGGGGAGCACGCATGCATATTGAATTAAAAAGGGGAAGCAGTACCAAATTGTACGTGCAAATAGCACTAACGATTGCGGATCGCATCCGGTCAGGACTGATTGAACCCGGAACCCGACTTCCTTCTGTTCGTAAAATGACCACGGATCTGGGTGTCAGCCTGGTCACCGTATCGAAGGCCTATGCTGAACTCGAAGCGATTCAATTGATTACCTGCTCCCAGGGTAAAGGTTGTTATGTCAGAGGGGCATTACACACGGATCAGAGGGAGGATGTGGACCGAGCGCAGCGGAAAAATAGCAATAGTGAATCCAGTACGCCATGGAATTGGCAAATGGCATTGGTGGATTATTTACCGCGAGCACAGCTCTGGAGACATTTTGATACGTCACCTCAAGTACGGTATGAACTTCATATGTCAGCGATTCAGCCTGAACTGTTACCTACACGTGAGATTATTGACAGTGCCTATCGGCTTTCCTCTGATCATGCAGAGCGTATGGCGGCATATGGATCTTTTCAGGGAGATCGGGAACTCAGACAGATCTTTGCGGAACATTTTGCCGAGCGTGGACTACAGGTGACACCTGAACGCATGTTAATTACAAGCGGTGCTCAGCAGGGGATTGATCTTGTGGCACGGACTTTTGTCGGACCCGGGGATGTAGTGTATATGGAGGCGCCAAGCTATACCGGAGCCATTGATGTGTTTACAAGCAGAGGTGCGAAGATCATTACGGTTCCGATGGACGACGAAGGCATGCGTATTGATCTGTTAACCCGCTTATGTGACACCTATCCGCCCAAGCTGATCTATACAATTCCGACCTATCACAATCCGACTGGGATTACGATGAGTGCAAGAAGGCGAGCACAGCTCCTGAATCTCGCGCAAAGCTATCATTGCCTCATTCTGGAGGATGATCCGTTTGCCGATCTTTATTTTCGTGATCCTCCCCCGGCTTCCATTAAATCCATGGATGGGACAGGTCATGTGGTGTATATCAAAAGCTTCAGCAAGGTGCTGTCTCCCGGTTGCCGTATAGCCTGCGCCATTGCAGACGGAAGCGTACTGACTAGGCTTGTGGCTGCGAAATCTACGGCAGATTTGGGGAGCCCACTGCTTACACAGAAGGCACTGCAATCCTTTATTCAGAATCAGTATGGGGCCTATGTATCCCGCTTGAGGGATGAATTGTATTCTCGCTTGTGTGCGGCAGCTGAGGTGCTGGAAGAACATGCTACTGAGGGTATACACTGGCGTTTGCCAGAGGGAGGACTTAATCTGTGGCTTCAACTTCCGAGTAGTCTGGATATGCGTGAGCTGCATCATCAGTCACTTGCCGCGGGGGTCTCATTCCTGCCGGGTTCCGCCTGTTATGTGGGGGAGACGGATACTTCAAGTCTGCGCATCTGCTTCACGGTAACGAGCGTTGAACTTTTGTGTGAAGGGCTTCGTGTTCTCTGCGGAGTCATTAACAGAGTAACACCTGGGCAGGGTGGGGCAGTGGCGGACAGGCTACCGCTCATATAATTTTTCGGAGTATGGACATACATCCAATCCACTTTCGGCCTGATGCAATAGGTTATAGTATCACCAGAAAGGGAGTTGGTTTTGAATGAACCATTACTGTCCACCGCTTTGCCCGATTGTCTGTGACCCGATCCAGGTTGTTGAGGATTACTACATCCCGCAAATCGTACCTGTAATCCACCCGATTGAAGTTATCAAAAAACATCACTGTGTTCCGATTCACCACCACATGTACCCGGTTGTTGTTAAAGAAGAAGACCCTTGCTATGTATCCAGCCATAATCCGAAGAAAAAATCCGTGAAAAAATCAAGCAAAGCCCGCACAACTTCACGCAAACGTTAATCGCAGCGGGTGCCCCGGGGAATTTGGATATAAACCAAAGAGCAGCGTACGCCCCGGGGCGCAGCTGCTTTTGTGTTTTTACAGAATTGAGTCATGACGACTACTTGGTATACTTTTTCATCGTATTATCCATTTGTTGTCTGACATGCTGGGGCCAGAACTGTAAGGGTGCGCTGTTGCCTGATGCGGCTTGCAGTGCTTTGTAGACATCGATCTGCCCATAGCCGAAATACTTATCGTGACCCGGATCACCGAGGTCAATGACACTTTGGCGCATCAGATCCATCACTTCCGTGTTCGTTAAATCCGGGTTCAAGGAACGAATCAAACCTGCAAGTGCGGCTACATGCGGGCTAGCCATGGATGTGCCAGACAAAGCTGCGTACTGATTGTCCGGATACGTACTTGCGATACTGGACCCTGGAGCCATCACATCCACATAATCCCCGTAATTGGAATAGGACGCTTTGCTCATATCCGGATCCGTAGCAGATACGGCGAATACTTCCGGATAGGCAGCAGGATAGCCTGGACGCTCCGTATTATCGTTCCCTGTTGCTGCAATCAGCACGATATCGCGGTCAAAAGCGTATTTAATGGCATCATGAAGAAATTGTGCATCAGCATAATTCCCGAGACTCATGTTGATGACTTTAGCTCCATGATCCGCTGCCCAGATGATGCCTTCGGCAACGGCATACGTGGTTCCAGACCCCGAGTTGTCCAGCACCTTCACCGGGAGTACCTTGTTATACCAACTCATGCCTGCCACGCCTTCATTATTGTTGACAATCGCGCCGATAATGCCTGCGACGTGTGTACCATGTCCCACATCGTCCATAGGCTGGCTTCCCGGCTCGACCACATTATAGCCCTCAAGGAGCTTGCCCTTCAGGTCAGGGTGATTCATATCCACACCTGTGTCGACCACTGCAACGATAACATCTTTGTTTCCTTTGGTAATATTCCAACCTCTGTTCGTCTCAATCGCAGGCAAGTTCCACTGATAATCGGAGAACAAAATGTCGTTGGGTATCGTTACATCGGTTTGTTCAGTTACGGTGTCATTGGTTAAATACATGTAGTGGGGTTCCATATAGAGTGGATTCCATTTACTTTCGAAATAGCTATGCAATTGCTTGTAATTCATGTGTTCTGACCGAAAAACATACGTGTATCCCAGCTTACGCGCAGATTGCGCTCTTAGATCAGATTTAATGATACGCATATCCCGTTCACCGGGATCCTGCCGAAAACGGATGACAATTTCATTTTCGTAGAAATGACTGGCGTTGGCATTATCATGCCCGGTTTTCACGGTGATTTCATTCAGCGTATCCGGGTGAACAGACTCAATTTTGAACTTGCCTTCACGCGGATAAGGGATCATACGCAGATTTTTGCGCTGATGTTGTTCAACAGCATTTAAGACGTTCTGACTGAACAAGGCAATCACAGCTCTTTTGCCATCTTTCGAGGGTTGCCCCATAACAAAGTACTTTTCTTTTCCCAAAGGGAAAGAAGAGGATTCGAAGCTTTGACGTTTATTTACCGCTTTTTTGGCAAGATTCAGCGCATGGTCAAGCTTCTGTCGCTCTAGTTTGCTACCTTGCTGGGATGCCTGATCAAATGGCTTGTTGAACGAGCCATTGGTACCCATGAGATGAATGGATCTGATATGTTCATGTGAACTTTGTAGATCATTCACATATCGATTAACTTGTGCGGCAGTCATTGTTGAGGTTTTCTCCAGCATGATATTGAGATGTTGCTTGGCATCCATGCGAGTCAGGAGATCTGTTGCTTTGACATCCTGCACTTTCAGACGTTGCTTGTTCGTGTGCTCTTCATGAGCAGAATCGGACAGGGCACTTGGCTTAGGTTCGGGACGATTGGATGTTGGAAGCAGGAGCGTGAGGGCGAGTGCTCCCGCACCAGCTGCAAGGGCCCAGTTAATCCATTTCGGTCTGGACATGGTGGATGGAACCTCCTTCGTTCATTTTGGACAATCATTAACAGTGCTTCATCGTTGTCACTGGTTATATCTATCGTTAGAAAAAGCGGATATTTTTATGCAGGCGAGTTCGAGTCTGACTGCGTATAATAGGCATGTTTAATGACAGAAACGGAAAGCATGATTAAGGGATACCGCTCGTCATCTTTTTATGGTAGGATTATAGCTGAGAATTCAAAGGTCAGGGGAAAACCACCGTTGGCCGACCTATATGTAAGGACTTATTTAAGGGGGAGCTACCTTTATGTCAGCAGCCAATGTACAGAAAACATGTGAGTCAACTAGGGAAAAGTTAAAACCGGCTATCGATCGGATTGAAAAATTTTTGAATGAAAATGCCTTGCCTGAACTGGATCAGAATCAGACGGAAGAATCAACAGCCTTCTACAAAGGATTTCTTTCAGATCTCCGTCATTTGCTCGTTTTTTCTGAAGTTTCTTACGAAAAACTTGGCGTTGTGCTGCGTCGTGCCAACTTTGATGTCGATTTTGCCGAAAAGGCTCTTTATAATACGTATCACCAATGCGTAAACAGCTTTTTCTATCCCAAAAATGAATGTTATTCCGAAGATGGAAGATACGCTTACACAGGACAAGATGCCATTCGTTTCCGTGACAAGCCAATCCGTGCAGTACGGGATGTCATTCTTGAGGTTTCCAAAACGTACGAAGAATTGCGCGATGATCTGGCATATTATGAAAGTGACTACTTGACTCAGCGCCGTATGCAAAATCAACGTAATCACGCTTAATGAACGTTTAAACCTTAATATGAAATTGGACGAAACCGCCCTTGTGGCGGTTTTTTTGTGTCTTCAGGTGAGAATCAGACAAGGCGTGATCATGTCATCATCTGGCATTTGTGCGGGGAATATCGGGTTTGTGGCGGGGAGACAATAGTGTCGAGGTGATAAAAAATGAGCCAAGACAAACCAATAGTCAAATGCAGCGTCTCCAACTGCAACTTCTGGGGAGAAAACAACTTCTGCCAAGCTGATGCCATCATGATTGACATTGACCAACATGCCACCCGTCGTCTGCATGAGGAATTTGCCGGTGAGACATTTGACTCCGATCACCATGATCATGCACGCACATCCTCTGCAACATGTTGTCACACGTTCAAACCCAAGTGAGCAGTCATCCCTATTTATAACGGAGGTGCTTCCAAATGAAAAATGAGGATAATAAGTTTAATTTTCAAGATCGTCCTAAAATCAATGTTGACGGTGAAAAACAGCGTATGCGTGTCGATTATCCCAGAAAAGCACATCGGGAAGAATACGGGGCAGAGGTCGCTCCTCCGACTGTTGTAAGAACTGGAGGTACCGAACGGGCAGAGCCTGTACCTGAGAAGCATGAGGCTGACCGGGTCATGGAATCAACAGGTAAGGTGGCGGGTTATATGGGACTTGCCTTCGGTATCGCGTCCTTGTTCATGTGGTCAATTGTACTTGGACCGGCCGCAGCCGTACTGGGTTACTATGCTTATGTGAATGGTCGTAAGACAGCGGGAGCTTGGTCCATTGGACTGGGTATTGTAGCTACGCTGAGTTATTTTTTCATGATTCCATTCGCTCGCTAAATTGTAAAATGATTTATTCAAAAGCCTTCTGTTCTCACCCAAATGCGGTGAATAACAGAAGGTTTCTTTCGTATATGCGCAGGTTAAGTGGGAAGATTCATATATTTTTTTGAAAACAATGGAACCTTGCTGTAAAAGGATGTAGAATAAGGTCATAATACGCTTAATTATACGGGAGTGGGTATAACTCATGCAGATTGATCCAAGCGGATCGCGGCAGTTGTTGGAACTGCAATTGTCCAATGTGAATAACCAAACCAGTGCATCACAATCGGATGCTGGTTCAACAGTGGATTTCGCCAATGTGATGGACGGGCTGTTAGGTACGGGTGCCAATTCGACGAGCAATACAGATTCCACCGCTACGGTCTCCAAAAGATCCAGTGATGGCCTGTTGTGGCTGCAACTCGGAAGCACGTACAATCCGGATATAAATACGGCAGGATCCTCCTCTGTCTCCAATAACATCGTTGAGTCTTTATTATCTTCATCCAATACAGGAATTGTGGATTCTGGTGCATCTGTACCTACGGATTATGAATCTTTGATTGCAAAGGCAAGTGCCAAGTATGGTGTCCCTGAATCATTGATCAAGGCCGTTATTGACACAGAATCCAACTTCAACCCGAATATAGTGTCCTCCGCAGGTGCCAAGGGGCTTATGCAATTAATGGATGGCACGGCTGCAGGGCTGGGTGTGAGTAATTCATTTGACCCTGCCCAGAACATTGATGCGGGTACGAAGTATCTTTCCCTTCAGCTCCAGCGTTTCGGTGGAGAAGTGAAGATGGCACTTGCTGCATATAATGCAGGACCGGGTCGTGTCTCACGTCTGGGCGTGTCTAGTGATAGTGAACTGATGAGTGCACTTAATCGTCTGCCTTCAGAAACTCAGAATTATATCTCCAAAGTAGAGAAGGCACAGTTGAAATATGTGATCTAGATTTACAGAAAGACATTTGCGTTAACACATCATTGCAGGATGAGATCAAATGTGGGAGCAGTAGCGCTTGAAACGCCTGTTCCCGGTTGGTCTTTTTGTGTTGTATGGGTATCGTGTTACAATGCTCACTGTAGGTTTATGAACGAAGAGATAAGGGAGGTCTAACCTCATTGAAATATTTTGATTATGCTGCAACGACACCTCCCCATCCTGATGTAATTCGTACGATGGCCGAAATTATGGAAACACAATTCGGAAATCCGTCTTCCATTCACGGGTATGGAGAGCGTGCCGATCAATTGTTGCGTCGTGCTCGATCCGGATGTGCTACGGCATTAGGTGTTAAGCCTGAAGAGATTGTATTTACTTCCGGTGCGACCGAGAGTAATAATCTCGCAATAAAAGGTGCGGCATTACGTTATCAGTCACGAGGCAGACACATCATAACAACGGCTACCGAGCATGCTTCGGTGTATGAAAGTTTTATGCAATTGCAGCAGTGGGGATGGGACGTGACGCTAATTCCTGTCAATTCTGATGGTGTGGTAGACGCTCGGCAGGTTGTAGACGCGATCAGACCGGATACGGTGCTTGTGAGTCTGATGCATGTTAACAATGAAACAGGTGCCATCCATCCGATTGCAGAGATCGGCAAACAGCTCAAAAAGAAAGCACCACGCGTGCTTTTCCATGTGGATGGTGTTCAGGGCTTTGGGAAAATGAAGGCTACACCTGCCGCTTGGGGTGCAGATCTGTACAGTCTGTCTGCTCACAAGATCCGTGGACCGAAGGGAGCAGGCCTCCTGTATGTGCGAAGTGGAGTGGAGCTTACGCCACTATTGTCAGGGGGGGCACAGGAGCAGGGCCTAAGAGCAGGCACAGAGAACGTGGCTTTGCTGGTAGGCATGGCAAAGGCCATGCGAATGGCCGCAGAGGATCAGGTTGACTTTGCTCGACGTACAACGGTGCTTCGTGATCGATTGATGGAAACGGTACATTCCATTCCTGAATTTGAATTGAACAGTTCCTTAGAGGGGGCGCCTCATATTGTGCACTTCTCCTATCCTGGGATGAAGGCAGAAGTGGCGCTGCATACCTTGGAGCAACTTGGCGTAACCATATCGACCCAATCTGCCTGTTCTTCACGTTCGGCTGAACCGAGTCGGGCTCTACTTGCGATGGGCAGAGATGCAGCTTGTGCTGGTGGGGGATTGCGTATTAGTCTTGGAGATGAACATACAGAAAAAGATGTAGCCTTGCTTGAACAGGCTCTACATCAGATGGTGGCGCAGTTGCGGCCCCTCGAAAGGCGGATGTAATGGATATGAAATATGATATGCTGCTTCTCCGTTTCGGAGAGTTTATGTTAAAAGGCAAGAATCGTGCCCGATTTGAAAAAACGATCATTACACAGGTGAAGGCTTTGCTTAAACCTTATCCAGGAGCGAGCCTTCGCAAAGAATATGGCCGTGTCTATGTGGATCTTGGCGGTGAATCACATACTGAACTGATTAAGGTGCTGAAGCGGGTCTTCGGTGTAATGTCGATTAGTCCGGTTAAAGTTACTCCATCCGAGCTAGATGAGATTGTGAAAACAGCAGTTGCGTTTATGGACGAAAGGCAAGACGAATTCAAAGAAGGCACCACATTTAAGGTAAATGTAAGGCGGGTATGGAAAGAGTACCCGAACTCTTCCCATGAAATGAATCATCTGGTTGGTTCCCCAATCCTACGGAAGTTTCAGCAATTAAGTGTTGATGTTCGTCAACCTGATATTGAACTGCGAGTGGAAATTCGGGATCAGGGCACCTATATTTTCAACGAAACCATTCCGGCAGTAGGTGGATTTCCGCTGGGTACGAATGGAAAAGCGATGGTACTGCTGTCAGGTGGAATAGATAGTCCCGTTGCAGCCTGGTCTTCCATGCGCCGTGGACTTGAAGTGGAATGTGTGCATTTCTACAGTTACCCGTTCACAAGCGAGCGTGCTAAAGAGAAAGTCATTGATTTGGCGCGTGCCCTTGCTGATCATGCAGGAACAATCAAGTTGCATCTGGTTCCATTTACAGAGATTCAAACGGCATTTACTCAACTGGGTCAGGATAACCTGATTATTACCTTGATGAGACGTTCAATGCTGCGAATTGCCTCCAAACTTGCCGAGCGTGAACGTGCACTGGCACTGATTACTGGAGATAGCCTGGGTCAAGTAGCGAGTCAGACGCTTCCGAGTATGAATGTCATTGGTCGTGCGACGGATCTGCCGCTGCTACGGCCACTGGTTATGATGGACAAACAGGAGATCATCACTCTGTCCAAACAGATTGGAACGTATGACATATCTATTTTGCCATATGAGGATTGCTGCACTCTCTTCGTGCCAAAGTCGCCTTCAACCAATCCAAATCTTCGGATTGTGGATAAAATTGAATCGACAATGAGCCTGTTGCCGGAATGGCTGGATCAGGCGGTAGAGCAGACAGAAACGATCACACTGCATGCCGGTGAAACTTCCATTTTATCGAATCAGGCAGGAGATAATGGGTTGAAGGATGATTGGTTCTAACTTAATAAAAATTAGCATGAATGACATAATAAGGGCTATGTAAACTGCAAAAAAAGGACTGTACGATGAAATATCGTTCAGTCCTTTGCTGTATTCAGAAGACATTTTAAGATTAGATTCCTATGAGTAAGAGCGCTGCTGCTCCCCGCCAGATCCCTTGTTGCTGGAGCTACTGGAGCGTTTGCGATAACCAGCAAAGACTACGCCTGCAATAACGACAACGATGAAGAGAATGCGCAATGCCGGATGTTCAGTAAAGTAAGGCAAAAGTCGCTGCTCCTCAGTGATCATATTGGAAGCTGTATACCCGAGAACGATGGCTCCGACATAGATGATCCAAGGGAAATGATTGATCAGCTTGATAAACAAGGTGCTGCCCCACACGATAATCGGTACGCTGATCAGGAGTCCGAGAATGACAAGCACAAGATGCTGCTGCGCAGCTCCGGCGACTGCAATCACGTTATCGAGTCCCATGGCTGCATCCGCGATTACAATGGTTCGAATAGCGGTCCACAGGGAAGTACCTGCCTGGATATCATTGTGTTCATCTCCCTGATCCGCCAATAATTTATAGGCAATCCAGATCAGAAGTATGCCCCCAACAAGCAAGAGCCAAGGCACCTTAAGCAGCCATAAAACAACAACCGTTGCCAAAATTCGAATCAGTAATGCGCCGCCCGTTCCGTATAGAATCGCCTTTTTCTGCACGGAAGGGTGCAAATTTCGAGCTGCAAGGCCAATGACGATGGCATTGTCTCCAGCCAGAATGAGATCAATAAAGACAACGTTCAGCAAAGCCAGCCAGAAAGTGGGACTAAATAGCTCCATGTGATATGTCACTCCTTATATACGGTTCAATCATTAAGAATAGCATGGACAACTCTGACATACAAGTTAATGTGGGGGGATGAGGACATGGATACACTATGGCTGTTAACTGAAATTTTAATGATCAATCTGGTATTGAGTGGAGATAATGCGGTTGTTATTGCGCTTGCCAGCAAGGATCTGCCACCGATACAACGGAAAAAGGCGGTATGGTGGGGGGCTTTTGGTGCGGTTGTGTTACGCTGCGTACTAACCTTCGTAGCAGTATTATTGTTGGGAATTCCGTTTATCCAGGCCGCAGGTGGGTTACTGTTACTATGGATTGCAGTGAAGCTGCTGCTTCAAAATGAGGATGAAGTACATATTCGAGAAGCATCCACGACCTGGAAAGCCATTCAAACCATTCTGATTGCCGATTTTGTAATGAGTCTGGACAATGTCTTGGCCATAGCGGCATTGGCGGATGGAGACCTGGCTCTGATCGTCATCGGAATTGCAATCAGTATCCCTATTGTCGTATGGGGGAGTGGTTTAATTGTTGGTTTGTTGAAGCGATTTCCGATTCTGGTATTCGTCGGCTCAGGCATTCTGGCCTTCACAGCAGGTGAGATGGTGATGAAAGATCCCAAGTTAGGAGAATGGCTGGGAGGAATGGCATCAGAGGTGCATACGCTGCTACCCGCAGCAATGGCTTGTCTTGTGATCGCAGTTGGAGGCGCACACAAATTTGTGCGGAAGAACGCATAGTTTAGTTTCAAGTAAAAGCTTGGACATATGGCCGTCTGAACCGTCTGGTTTAGGCGGTTTTGTGTGGAGAGAAATCTTCTTGTCAATGCAACTCCCATGGGGGTTGTCATAAGTTGCGCATTTTAGGGTAATACAGGTAAAGGACACATGCAAAGTGCGACATAAAGTATAGTTTTTTGCAGAAACATCGGATACACTAGAAGCAGGATTACAGGTTTGGAAATCAACAGTCAGCATGGAATGCATATCGTTTATTAAGAAATAAAGTACATAGCCATGGTATAAGAGGTGATTGCAGATGAGGATGAGAAATGAAAAAGCGATTGGACTATTTATTGTAGCTGCGGGAATTATTATTCTGCTTGGAAAGTTTGGTGTGTTTGGCTTCATTGGTCGTAATTTCTGGCCTTTGCTGCTCTTGCTGCCAGGCATCGCCCTTCATGCGTTATATTATGCGCGTATTTCACCATCCTGGTCACTCGTTCCTGCAGGCATACTAACGGTGTATGGTGTTTTATTCAGTATAACGAACACATGGGGTGCAGGACTTATGAGCAGGTTGTGGCCAGCATTCTTGCTGGGGATCGCCATAGGGTTACTCGAATATGGAATGGCTGAGCGTCGAAGACCGGAATATGTGTTACCTGCAGCTTTGATACTTGGTGCGGTATCGATCATATTATTCGGATTTACCTTGCTGCAAACGGGAATAATCTATGTACTTGCTGTCCTTTTGATCTTGGGCGGAGTCTGGTTATTGCTTGGACGAGGACGTCAAGGGAGAGGCTGGTAACATTCCCAGTGGTCTTTTCGTGCGAAATATCTTGATTTTTGCCTATAATAAACTATAATATAAGGGATATAGACATGCGTCGGGATATCACCGACGCTTATTTTGTGAGTAACCTGCGAAATTGCGGGAAGTTTAGTAGATAAGAATTGAAATTGGAAAGGATATGGATACAAACCATGCATTCAAGAGAACACATTCGCAATATTGCGATTATTGCCCACGTCGACCACGGGAAAACTACGCTCGTCGACAAGTTGCTCCAGCAATCCGGTACTTTCCGTGATCACGAAACGGTACAGGAGCGCGCAATGGACTCCAACGATTTGGAGCGTGAACGCGGTATTACGATTTTGGCCAAAAACACGGCTATAACTTATAAAGATTACCTGATCAACATTGTGGATACACCAGGACACGCCGACTTTGGTGGTGAAGTGGAACGTATCATGAAAATGGTTGACGGCGTATTGCTCGTTGTTGATGCATATGAAGGCTGTATGCCACAAACGAAGTTTGTACTTCGTAAAGCTCTGGAGCACAACCTGACACCAATCGTTGTTGTAAACAAAATTGACCGTCCAGCGGCTCGTCCGACTGAGGTTATTGATGAAGTACTGGACCTGTTCATTGAACTGGGTGCCAACGATGAACAACTTGAATTCCCTGTTGTATATGCTTCCGCACTGAACGGAACATCCAGCATGGATAATGATCCTGCAAAACAGGACGACAACATGATGGCGATCTACGATACGATCGTTAGTCATATCCCTCACCCAACAGAGAATGTTGAAGAGCCACTTCAATTCCTCGTTACTTTGATGGACTACAATGAATACCTTGGCCGTATTGCCATTGGTCGTGTTAACCGCGGTGTGATCCGTCAAGGACAATCGGTAACGGTTATTATGCGTGATGGTAAGAGCAAAACTGCACGTATCGAAAAACTGTTTGGTTTCCAAGGTCTCAAGCGTGTTGAGACAGAAGAAGCAGGAGCAGGCGACATCGTTGCGATTGCAGGAATCAAGGACATCAACATTGGTGAAACCATCGCTGATCCGAACAATCCAGAAGCGCTTCCAGTATTGAAAATTGATGAGCCTACACTGCAAATGACGTTCCTCGTGAACAACAGTCCTTTCGCAGGTCGTGAAGGTAAATGGGTAACTTCCCGTAAACTTCGTGAGCGTTTGTTGAAAGAATTGGAAACAGACGTTTCCCTTCGTGTTGATGAAACGGAAAGCCCTGATGCATTTATCGTTTCCGGTCGTGGTGAGCTTCACTTGGGTATCCTGATTGAAAATATGCGTCGTGAAGGATATGAGCTTCAAGTATCCAAGCCAGAAGTTATCATTAAAGAAGTTGACGGTAAGAAAATGGAACCTGTTGAACGCTTGTTGATTGATATCCCTGAAGAGAGCATGGGTTCCGTAATGGAGAGCCTGGGTGCACGTAAAGCAGAGATGGTTAACATGGTTAACACAGGTAGTGGTCAAGTTCGTCTGGAATTCCTGATTCCAGCACGTGGTTTGATCGGTTATAGCACAAACTTCCTGACATTGACTCGTGGTTACGGTGTAATGAACCATGCATTTGACAGCTACGCTCCAGTAGTATCCGGTCAAGTGGGTGGACGTCACCAAGGTGTACTGATCTCTACTGAAACGGGTACATCTACGTTCTATGGCATGATGGGCGTTGAGGATCGCGGTACGCTCTTCTTGGAGCCGGGTACTGAGATCTACGAAGGTATGATTGTTGGTGAACATACACGTGACAATGATATCGTTGTTAACATCTGCAAAGAAAAACAACTGACTAACGTTCGTTCTTCTGGTAAAGATGATACGGTTAAAATTAAAACTCCGATTATCTTCTCGTTGGAACAGGCGCTTGAATATCTGAATGAAGATGAATATTGTGAGATTACACCAAAATCTATTCGTCTTCGTAAGAAGATTCTGAACAAATCCGAGCGTGAACGTGCAGAAAAACAACGCAAAATGGCTTCTAAAGCCTAATAACAACAAAATAATTTATATAAGTTAGCATTTGATGGAACACAGAAGATGACGATGTTATGCACAGTGGAAGTAGTGAAGGGATCGGAATCGATTCTGTAGAAGCGAAGCGTTCGCCTTTATCCCCTGATTTTACCATTGAAAAATGGATCAAAAAAATCTGGGGATAACAGCGATCAAAAGAACGATCCGATACCGGAACGGTCACCTCCAATGTGTGTTTACTCAGAGTTATCGAAAGGGTTTCACAATAGTTAACTTATACTCTAGCATGATAACGAAAGGAGCTGACTGTGCATGCAAGCATGGTTCGCATCACACCCGATCGTAGCCTACATCGTCATCTTTGTATTGATTACTTACGTATATAACAAGGTGTTTCGGGTACGTCAGAAATTACCGCTTGGTAAGGAAATCGTTCTCTATATTTTGATGGCGATGGGTACATTCATGCTTCTTATTTTTCAAATCGACAAGCTTCCCATCATTCAATGTTTGTTGGTAGCGGTTGGTTTGATGTTATTAGTGAGAGTGCGTTATTTTATTGAAGGTCGTCAAAAGAAAAAAGCGGAAGCTGCCGCTCGAAACTCATAAATCCTGTCTTGTACAGACCATCCGTTTTCCTTAGGGAAAGCGGTTGTCTTTTATTTAGACAAAAACAGATGTGATAAAGGTGTTGAAGATATGAACTCGAATTCGAACGGACTGCCTCCACGGAGACAGGCACCGACGCAATCCGGCGCTTCTGGATCGAAGAATGGCAAGGGCAAGAAGCCTAAGAAGAAAAAGAGAATGAATGCTTTTGGCAGAATCTTTTTAAGTCTATTGGTTATTGCTATTGTGGTAGGCGGCGGATATGCATATTGGGTATACAATCAAGTCGTGGATACAGGCATCGACAAACCGGTACCTCCGGGGATGTCAGCCACAACGAAACCGATCACGATGCTGTTGCTTGGAACAGATAACCGCCCGGAAACCGGCACATATCTCTCGGATGTCGTTATGGTAGCTTCGTTGAATCCGGAGACCAAGACGGCAACCATTGTATCATTGCCCCGAGACACGCGTATTCAATTGGATGGCTACAAATCCAACAAGCTAAACTCCTATTATCCAAGGTTCAAAGCACAGGAAAAGACCTCTGGCAAAAATGCAGAGGATCAGATGAAAGAAATGATGGGCAAGTATTTGGATGTAGATATTAATTATACAACCGTCCTGAATTTCCAAGCATTCCGTGATGCTGTCAATGCCGTAGGTGGCGTGGATGTGACTGTGGATAAAAATATGTGTTACAGAGATACAGCCGACGGTACGGATATCAATCTGGTCGCTGGCCCACAACATCTCGATGGTAAAGCGGCACTGGATTTTGTTCGTTACCGCAAATCCAATTGTAATCCAAAGACTGCTGAATCCAACGACTTTGATCGTAATAAACGCCAAAACCAAGTGTTGAACTCCATGCTGGATCAGATGAAATCTCTTGGGGGCATTACGAAGATTAGCAAAGTGATTGGTGCAGTTGACGATAACATGACGACAGATGTGGAATCGGAACAAATGAAAAACTTTATCTCGACGTATTGGAACATTTCTACTTCGGATGTACATTATACTCCGGTTACCGGAGAGTGGAGAAGTCCATATGTGTATATTAATGAGACGGAACTCGCCAATGCGAAGCAGGCTTTGCAAGATACACTTTCAGGTAAAATAACGACTTCACCTTCAGCCGAATAACCTCCATTCTTTTGGGATTGGAAGCACGTTAATTGGTATGCTATAATAACATAAACCAAGTTTAAGAATTGCATAAAGAAGGTTAGGGGGCTGGTTGAATGTCCGAAGCCGTCACACAATTAACTGAATCTCTTTTACAGCAATTCAAGAATGAGACCTTTGTGCTTCTGAGCACAGTGGATGTAGAATCTGGAGGTCCGACTTCAACAGCCATCTCCTGGATTTATGCGGAGAATGCTTCTACTTTTCGTGTAGCGATCGATCATCGTTCACGCTTAGTAAACAACATGATTACGAATCCGCTCATTACGATTACTGTTTTTGGAGAAGAGACGGTGTACGCAGTGAATGGACGTGCCGCGGTACGACAAGATCCGCTGCAGGATGTTCCATTTAATATGTGCTGTTTCGACATTACAATTGAAGCGGTGAGGAATGCTCTGTTTTACGGCGCTCAACTGTCTTCTGTGCCTCAATATGTCAAAATATATGATCAGCGTGCTGCTGAGAAATTAGATGAGCAGGTTTTTGCTGCCATGAAAAAAGCCTAGTGAGAGATCACTGGGCTTTTTGTTGTCTTTTGTCCGATGAATGCAGCTGCTGCATTTGTTGTTCTTGATTTTCAGATTCATCCGGATTTTGACGGACTTTGACGTCCTTCGGGAGTTGGGGAATAATGCGTCCCACCATGTCAGCGAGTTCTGAAGCAAAACCGGATATCGGATGTCCTTGACGAATATGTTCACCTATTTCTTTAATTCGTTCAGTGACATCGGCATCTGCAGTAACGATGGAATCTACACCTTCGGGGTCTTTGCGAAGCGCTTCGGCAACAGAGTACTTAATGGTACCTACCCGAGCACGTTCCAATTCACCATCTACATCAATGCCAACTACAGCTGTATTACCGAGTATGACGCAGTTCGCATCTTCAACACCTTCTACTTGCTTGGCAAGGGCTTTAAGGTGATTAATCCGTTTTTCATTTGGCATCCGGCCACTTTCTGCATCATCTGCAATGTTGGTATCATGAACTTCACCTGTATTCTCATTGAGACGGTCCAGACGTGAAGGGTTCATCCGATCTTCCTGTGCATTGAGCATGTGAGATCCTTTCCTTTGATCTTGCTGAGTTGTTACATTTCCTCCGTAACCTTTCGCATGTGTACCCTGATTCGGCGAAGCGTTGCGTGTGGAAGTGTTGCAACCTGTAAGTATAAAGATCAGAAGCAGCGTGCATACCCATATTTTCATAAATGTTCATCCTTTCTTGGAGTTTTTCAGAATGGTTGACAATTATTTTGCCCTAGTCGAATACATTTATGTATGGGATCATGATTGTCCATGCCGCTGCTGAAAGATCACACTATCCATGCCTTTAACGACGCCGCTTTGGAGGGGATTGAATGAAAAAGATTTTTGTATTGGATACCAACGTGCTTCTGCATGACCCCAATGCCATATTTGCCTTTGAGGAACATGAGGTAATCATTCCCGCGGTTGTACTGGAGGAGATCGACTCCAAAAAAAGAAATGCCGATGAAATTGGGCGTAATGCCCGCAATGTATCCAGACTGTTGGATGGATTACGTGAACTGGGTCACCTGCACAGTGGGGTGCCTCTGGCTAATGGAGGTAATCTGAAAGTAGAACTGAATCATCGGAGTTTCGTGAAAGTCCAAGAAATGTTTGGTGAAGTGTCCAACGATAATCGCATTTTGGCTGTCGCATTGAATTATCAGATTGAAGAGAATGAAAAGGAAGTAGTCGAACGTCAGGTGGTGCTGGTCAGTAAAGATGTGCTGGTGCGCATCAAAGCGGATGTACTTGGTCTGTTCACACAGGATTACTTATCAGATCGGACGGCAGGACTCAGTGAGTTATATCCAGGTTATACGGCCCTAAAAGTTCACCCGTCAGTGATTGATGAGTTTTACACATATCGTTTTCTACCGATCAAACCGTTACAGTTGTCTTATTCGCTGTATCCGAATGAATTCGTCATTCTCAAGGATGAGATGGGAACCAATAAATCGGCTTTGCTTAAAGTGAATACAGAGGGAACGAAGCTGGAGCCGCTTTTCCTCAGTAATGATAATGTCTGGGGCATTAGCGCCCGTAACGCGCAACAACGTATGGCACTGGAACTGCTTTTGAATGATGACATCCCGCTTGTTACCATCACAGGTAAAGCTGGAACAGGGAAAACCTTGCTGGCACTTGCAGCAGGTCTGCTTAAGGTAGAGGATGATCATAAATACAAAAAACTGTTGATCGCTCGTCCTGTCGTTCCGATGGGGAAAGATATTGGTTACTTGCCTGGTGAGAAGGAAGAAAAACTCCGTCCATGGATGCAACCGATTTATGATAATCTGGAATTCCTGTTTGATACCAAAAAAGCCGGAGATATCGATAAAATTCTAATGGGGCTTGGCAGTATTCAGGTGGAGGCTTTGACGTATATACGTGGAAGATCTATACCTGGACAGTTTATCATTATTGATGAAGCTCAAAACCTGTCTCGCCATGAAGTGAAAACGATCGTATCAAGGGTTGGTGAAGGCAGTAAAATTATTTTGATGGGAGACCCCGAACAAATAGACCATCCGTATCTCGATTCCGCCAGTAACGGTCTGACGTATATCGTTGAACGCTTCAAGCAAGAGGGGATTAGCGGACACATCATGCTCGAAAAAGGAGAACGCTCCAAGCTGGCACAGCTTGCAGCTGATTTATTGTAAATTCATTCAGGGGATTTATTTCCCGGAAAATGTTGCTATTGAAGCCGGCTCTTAGAGCCGGCTTTTTGCTGAAAAAATAAGAAAGCGTTATTGCACAGAACTCGATATGCTCTTAGTATGCAAAAATCCGAAAAAGTGTTTTTCGGCAGGGTAGGACAAGAGCACTACTTATTTGTTACAATAATTGCTGCAGGAAAAAACTAGGTGAACAAGGAGGGGAGTTAATGAAGCGTAGACATCAGGTTGTTTTGTTCGCGGTATTGCTGCTTTCGTTAACGATCCTGTCTCCAAGTTTTGACTTCAGAGGTCCGCAGCTCAATCAGGAACGTGACCAGGAAAAGGATACCTTCCCGGGTTCTTCTTCGCGTAATGAAGATGCTCAAGCTCCGCTGGAGATTGTGGTCGCTATGTCGGATGAAGAGTTTCAAGCCTTTCATAAGATAGCCAAAGAAGTTGCTGCTTCACAGTTAGTAGAGATTAATCTTCGGAATGAGAAGCCAGATACATATAAGCGTGTTTTGGATCTTGAGTTTTCACTAGGGGAGAACGGGGATGTGGTTCTGCTTGATAGTGAGGAAGTGCAATACTATGCCAAAAAAGGGCATTTGTATCCGTTGAACGGTACAACATTATCAAAGTCGCTTGGGGAGACCGTTGCCGAGCTGCGTGGCATGACGGAGTGGAATGGTTATCAATGGGGGATGCCTTTTGATTTTGATCCTTATATTCTGGCGGCACAATCTTCATTTCTGAAAAAAGCCGGTCTGGAGACGTTGCCTCATAGTAAAGATCAGTGGACCAAACTCACTCAACAATCCATAGCGGAAGGAATGCCGTTAATTGCAATGAACATGAATGATATGTACGGGACGAGTGCGTGGTTGAATCATTTTGAACCGGGGATGGCACCTGATCTAGTTAAACGATCGCAAATTTCCTCGCAAACGGGTGATCTTGAGCAGGGAATTCAGTTAATGGACCAGCTTCAGCCCCATATTAAGGTCCAGTCTACCGATCCGGAGTTCTCTCCAACTGCTGACCAGAACGGAACCCCGATAGTTGTATCATTGTTATCGCAATTATTAAGTGCAGTGCAAGTGAGTACAGGTGATCAAGATTCTTTAGAGCGCATTTCTTTCGAAACTTTGGAAACTGTGAAGTCCAGAAGTCTTGTCATTACTGCCGGTTCGATTGAAGCAGAGGAAGCAAGCAGATGGATTGAAGGCATGACGTCTGCTACGACACAGTTGAAATGGTACCAACAGACTAATCGGTTGCCCGCGAAGCAACAGGAATTAGATGTGGAGTCTGAAAAGCTCGCTGGGGATTATGACATGACAAAGGGACAATCCTGGTTTTCAACCGAAGATGTCCCCGCTGTAACGGCCGAAAGGCACGCTGTGATAACCCATTTCCATAAAAAGGTGCAGCAACTCTTAAAGGGAGAAATCACGGCCAATCAATACGTAGATAGTATCAGAGCGACAAATTAACTTTAAGTTCATGTTCAAAAAGTCTGGTTTTCAGTACCAAGAAGATGGAATGAAGCTAGAAATGGAGTAGCGGAGCGTAGGAAAAACTACGTGAGCAACGGACATTTCGGCTGAATTTCATATTCGATGCTGACGATGCCACAAGGCATCCTTCGTAATCAAAAGTGGACTTTTTGAACAACCTCTTTAAAAAGATATAGCCAGTTTTACTTCTAGTACACCCTCACTTGTTGAAACATCGGTGGCTTTGACGAAGGACAGAATTTTCTGCGGATAGAAGCCAAGGTCAAACTCTCTTTCCAGCATTCGGCGAGTGGTGTCTGGTAATTCAAGCTGATTGAATACAAGTTTGTCCACATGAAAACGAATGGAATTTTGAGGTTCATTTTCTACCGTATAATGTCCTTCAATGCTTAATTGCAACTGATCCCGCTGACCGGAAGCTGTAATTTTATCCTGATTGAACTTAAAGGCAAAGTCTTCAAAGATGGAATTCTGGGAACGTAGAAACGCATTAAGCTCATCTTGGCCAATCCGAATTGTATACGTTGTTCCTGTTGTGGATATACCTCCGTTTTGCTCTTGAATAAAGTCCGGAAGGTTCTGCATCGCAGATGCCAAAGCTTTAAAATATCGTTTCACCTCATAGATGCCGATATTCTCCCAATAGAGAGTCAGTTCGTCCATCAGTTTTTGAATCGCCGCCGCATCTCCGCTGGTGGCTATTTGGTCGTCCACTTCTTTTTGCAAGGCGACAACACGTTCTCGCTGGTTTTGAAGATTAGTCTTCATTTCAGATAATTCTGCTGTAGTCTGACGAATCTGAGTGGAAGTCTGTTGCAGGTCGCGATAACGGTCTTGATACTTGTCCAGCACAGCCTGATCCCGTCCTATAATAATCTGGTAGTAATCATACAGTACAAACAGGTCTTTGAATGACCTGGCTCCCAGAACTGTCATGAGAAGACTGTCGCGTTCTCCCGTGTAGTAGGATCTAACTACAGCGCCGGCCCGATCTTGCTGAATATGTATCTGCTGTTCCTGTTCCTGAAGCTGGACGGATAATGTCTCGTATTGTTGAGCCAGCTGTTTCTGCCTTTCTGCGATGCGTTCGATTTCATGATCGATTTCAACGATGGACAGACTTTTTTGCAAGATTTCACGTGTATCTTCGGGTGAAGACTCTCCATAGGCATAGGTTGATGGTAGCTGTAGAAACACAAATACAATGATGCATAATATAAAGGCGGTAATGCCGTATTGACGTTTCACCGATCATTCTCCTTTCCACTTCTTAAATGACAATAGTACAGGCTTGTTGTCTTCCAGACAATATATGAAACAAATACGTGAAATATCCTTAGTGGTTACATAACACCACGAACAATCATTTAATCTGAACACAACAAAAAAGCAACCCGACTGATGCCGGATCACTTTGATGCTGCAGGTGGATTAGAGCGGCAACCCCATTTGGAATACAGTCCAGTAGCTGAATCCCGTGAATGTCACGATCATATAACCCCAGAAGAGCAATATGTACGTTCTTTCAGTGAATTTCAAGTATCCCAAAATGACAAAAAACGCAGTCTGCAGGAAAAAAAGCAAAGCCATTTCGACCAGATCTCCCGCAAAAGCCATCAGGCCAATCGCAAGCGTGAAGAACCCGAGTACCCGAAACATGCGTGCCACGGTAAATCCTCCTCTCCTAAGTGCGATCATAGATTGTCTACACAACATTATACCGGGAAAGGAAAAACGTGTAAACAAAATTGGATATGAAAGCGAATTCTTTTTTTGCCCTTTAGCAAGTAAAGCGGGAGTAGTTTTACATATGTTACGTATGAGCAAGGCTAAATGTGGAAATACATTTTAGTATGAAATCAATTCTATGAACTCTATGAGAGGCATAAGAATGAATGAAGCAGCTTTTATACCTAATTCACATACCGGGCTTCCGGTAATGCGGACGGTTATTTTAGGATGTTGTTAGGAGGGTATTATAGCATGACTGCAGTGAGACAGGATGCTTGGAGTACAGAGGACGATTTGATATTGGCTGAGGTTACTTTGCGTCATATTCGGGAAGGTAGTACACAACTGGCCGCTTTTGAAGAGGTAGGCGAAAAAATAGGCAGAACTTCTGCCGCATGCGGTTTTCGCTGGAACAGCTGTGTACGTAAAAAGTATGAGTCTGCCATCAGTAACGCCAAGGCACAACGGCAAAAACGCAGTTATCTCAGAAAGCAGCCGGCTATGCTGGGACCGCAGGTTGCAGCTCTATCTACACTGGATACCGAAGAACATCTGTACAAATCAGATGGGATCTCGGACGATTCATTATCAATGGATGCGGTAATTCGCTTCCTTCGACAATGGAAAGGAACAGTGCAGGAGAGCAGTCGTCAGCTCAAGATGCTGGAGAAGGAGCTTCGGGAGAAAGAAGATGAATTGCTGGAACTGCGCTGCGAGAATGACCGTCTCTCCAAAGAAGTGAATGAGGTGCAGACGGATTACCGTGTGGTAAATGACGATTACAAAGCTTTGATTCAGATTATGGATCGGGCTCGCAGACTCGCATTTCTGTCTGAAGAAGAAGAGGAACTCAAAACACGTTTCAAGATGGATGCCAACGGGAACCTGGAACGAATTGAATAGCAAGAACAGGCCTTTGATTTGCGAATGTCAGATATAAACCCGCCACACCTCCGTTACATAACGGCAGGTATGACGGGTTTTTAGTTTGGTGTTTTTGCTCTATTATAGATAAGAGAAGATTACCTACTGAAGCGGAGAGGGGTGCATCATATGATTATTGACATCGTAGGAGCAGGGTCACTGGGTCTATTATATGGCGGAAAACTGCTGGCGGCAGGTAACCAGGTTCGATTTTGGACCAGAACACCCGCTCATGCAGAGCTACTAAGCCGTGATGGAGTAACGATCGTGGAGCGAGACGGGAAGATACATATTCTACCGGATCAGATACAGGCAAAACCGATCAACGAGCTGTCGGACACGTGGGAGCACACTCCTGGAGAATGGTTGCTGCTCATGGTTAAGCAGACAAGCATTGACGATTTCATTCATGAGATTAGTCCATTGAAGGATCATGTGCTGAACATCGCGTGTTTTCAAAATGGGATGGGCCATCTGGAAAAATTACAAGCTGCTTTGCCACATTCACTGCTATGTAGCGTGATTACAACAGAGGGTGCGAAGCGTGCCCAGTGTGAGGTCACTCGTGCGGGTGCAGGTGAAACCAGACTGGGGAGGCGTAACATACATATAGAAGCACCTTCCTCAATAGAGGAGAAGAGCACATTTACTCTATCGAAACTTCTGCAGCAGGCAGGATTTGACTGTACAGTGTCGAATGAAATCGATAAGCTGATATACAGAAAACTGTTGATCAACGCGGTCATTAACCCGCTTACGGCATTATGGCGAATTCCCAATGGTGAATTGATCACTAAGGAAGATCGCAAGAAGCTTATGCGCCAGTTATATGATGAAACATTGGTAATCTACTCAACCAGTGGAATAAGGCTAGATCAGGATATGTGGGAGCAACTGATCGATGTCTGTCGTTCCACAGCCACGAATACTTCCTCCATGCTTGCAGATGTTCTTCAAGGACGTGGTACAGAAGTCGGATCAATCAACGGACATATTGTAAGGATGGCACAAAAGTCAGGCCTTACTGCACCTACACATGAAATACTGCTTCATCTGATTGAAGGAATGCAACCGGAAGGAGTGAGTTAATGGCACTTTTTATTGTATTGAGCATACTACCTTTTTTTCCGTTCTTTCTTGTGTATTGGGGAATGTACATTTGGAAAAAAGACAAACGCTCAGCATTGCGAATGGCAATGGATGTAACCACTTTTTTTCTCGTATTTTCAGTTTCAGCGTTATTCAACTTAACATTTGACTCGAATTTTGGTTTTTATCTGACATTAATACTCATACTAGTAGCACTTGGATTCATTGGGGGTGCGCAAAATCGACTAAAAGGGAAGGTCGATAGGGGTAGAATGTTCCGGGCCGTATGGCGCATGGCTTTCGTCATCATGAGTTTCGGGTATGTTTTGTTTACTTTATTTGGATTATTTAGATACTTCATGCAACAGATGTGAGGATACATAACGCAAAAGGGCTAAAAAATGTGTCGATTTTGTCGAAAACTGAAAAAAACATTACTTTCTGAAAAAGTAATGTAGATTTTTTTGACCGGTGGTTGTATAATCTATAAACATATAAACCATATCAATTTAGGGGGAACGTGTTAGATGAAAAGGAAAAGTCTATTAGTCCTTTTGACGCTGATTTTGGCGTTCGGTACCGTACTTGCAGCGTGCGGATCGAAAAACGAAGGCACAGGTAACACCGATACTGGTTCTGCAAACGAAGGAAATGGTCTTGCTAAAGATCAAATCCTGAAAATCAACCTGTCAGCTGAACCTCCTACGTTGGACCCGGCTCAAGCAAAAGACAGCCAAACCAACACAGTTCTGAAATTCTTGTATGAAGGTCTTGTACGCATCGATGCTGATGGTAAAGAACAACCAGGCGTAGCTACAGACTGGACAATCTCCGAAGATGGTTTGAAATATGTTTTCAACCTGAACCCGGAAGCTAAATGGAGCAATGGTGATGCAATCACTGCCGAAGACTTTGTTCGTTCTTGGGAACGTGCTTTGAAACCGGAAACAGCTTCTCCATATGCATACCAATTGTACTACATCAAAGGCGCTGAAGGTTACAACCTCAGCAAAGACGAAACATACACTGGTACTAAAATCACAGATTTCTCACAAGTAGGCGTTAAAGCTACTGATGCAAACACACTGGAAGTAACGTTGGAAAACCCAACACCATACTTCTTGGGTCTGACAGCATTCTACACGTACTATCCAGTACATGCATCTGCTGACACAAATGATAAATTCTTCACAGACTACAAAAACATGATCGTTAACGGACCATTCGTAATGGATCAATACGCTAAAGGTCAAAAAATTGTTGTGAAGAAAAACGATGGTTACCATGCAGCTGCCGACATCAAGTTGGCTCAAATCGATATGTCCCTGACTAACAGCAGTGCTTCTGAACTGCAAGCTTACAAATCAGGACAATTGGACTACACTGGTGCACCTAACGGTGAAATTCCTTCCGACCAAATTCCTTCTGTAAAAGCGGAATTGCCGGACGAGTTCAAAGCTACTGGTATTGCAAGTACTTACTACTACCAGTTCAACGTAAACGAAGCACCATTTAACAACGTTAAAATCCGTAAAGCATTTGCAATGTCCATTCAACGTCAGTTGATCGTTGACAAAGTAACACAAGGTGGACAAATTCCAGCATTCGGCTTTGTACCTCCAGGTATCCGTGGTGAAAACGGCGAATTCCGTGATGAGCACAAAGACGATTACTTCACTGAAAATGTGGACGAAGCTAAAGCATTGCTTGCTGAAGGTATGAAAGAAGAAGGTTACACAACATTGCCAGCTGTTACTTTGATCTACAACACAAGTGATGGTCACGCGAAAATTGCTTTAGCGATTGCTGACATGTGGAAACAAAATCTTGGTGTTGATGTGAAAACAGAAAACCAAGAGTGGGGCGTATTCCTTGAGAACCGTCAAAACCAAAACTTCCAAGTAGCTCGTGCAGGTTGGTCTGCTGACTACAACGATCCATACAACTTCTTGGAAATGTGGACTACTGGAAACACAAACAATGATTCCAAATTCAGCAACGAACAGTATGACAAAGATGTTAAAGACACTGTAAAATCTGCTGATCCAGCTGCACGTATGGCTGCATTTGCTGACGCTGAGAAAATCCTGATTCAAGATGAAATGGGCGTTATGCCAATCTATTACTACACTAACGTATCTTTGACTAAGCCTTATCTGAAAGGCGTACAACTTGATTTCAGTGGAGCTATTGACTTCACTCGTGCATATCTGGAAGAGAAATAAGTTGTTCTGAAGTCTAATATGATTACTTCGGGATATATATGTGGAATTCCATATATATCCCGATTTTTTTGTATGTGCACCGATTTTCCTTATAATTCTTGAAATTTCCGATAAATGGATTGGACTTTATTTCTGTCTAATTCTACAATCGATTTGTATACAAAATATTGTTTGTGGAGGTGTGCAAGGGTTGGTTAAGTACGTTTTGAAAAAACTACTATTTATGCTGCTATCGCTTTTCATACTCGCATCGATGACTTTCTTCCTGATGAAGGCCATTCCTGGTGACCCTTTTACATCCGAGAAAAAAGTATCACCTGAGATCCGTGCACTCTTGGAAACCAAGTATGGACTGGACAAGCCGATGTATGAACAATACCTGAAGTATATGGGTGGAATTGTCAAAGGGGATTTCGGGGTTTCAATGAAATATTTGAATCGCGATGTATCCAGTATGATTGCTGAGACATTCACCGCTTCACTGAAGCTTGGAATCTTTGCGATCATTATCTCCATTATTGTTGGTGTGTTGCTGGGTCTTCTGGCAGCTGTTTATCACCGCAAATTGATTGATGATGTCACAATGGTCATAGCTGTCATAGGTATTGCTGTTCCGAGCTTCTTGCTCGCATCATTACTACAGTATCTATTTGCCTTCAAATTGGGATGGTTCAACGTTATGGGCTTCGACGGACCGCTTGACTATGTACTCCCAGTTGCAGCATTGTCTGCATCACCAATTGCCTTTATCGCACGTTTGACGCGTTCCAGCATGTTGGAAGTTTTACATGCAGATTATATCAAAACAGCTAAAGCCAAAGGTTTGAAATGGCCAGCGATTATGTTTAAACACGTTGTAAGAAACGGTATTCTACCGGTAGTAACTTATGTTGGTCCAATGACAGCGAATATCATCACAGGTTCCGTTGTAATTGAACAGATCTTTAACATCGGGGGAATTGGTAAAGTATTCGTAGAAAGTATCACAAACCGAGATTACACCATGATTATGGGAATCACGATTTTCTATGGTATTCTCCTCATGTTGGCACGTTTCCTAACAGATATTGCTTACGTGCTGATCGATCCTAGAATTAAGCTGGAAAGCCGGAAGGGGGCATAACGTTGTCTGGCACGAATAATAAAAAGAATGAAACGGCGAACACTAACCTGACTAGTCAGGCAGCGGTTAAACCGCAAGAAAGTGTATCCCTTTTTAAAGATGCCATGTACAGACTTGCAACCAATAAGGCTGCTATGATAAGTCTGGGTGTATTGGTTCTTGTCGTGATTTTCTCTTTGATTGGTCCAACTTCTTTGTTCACAAGTTATAATTATTATTCAAATGATTTGATGAATGCCAACGCAGCGCCTAGTGCCGAGCATTGGTTCGGTACAGATGAACTTGGTCGTGATGTATGGGTAAGAACATGGGTTGGTGCTCGTGTATCCCTTACTGTAGGTTTGGCAGCAGCTCTGATTGACCTTGTTATTGGTGTAATCTATGGTGCAATTATGGGTTACTATGGCGGACGTGTTGATGGTATCATGAACAAGTTCTCCGAAATCCTGTATTCCCTGCCTTACATGCTCGTTGTTATCTTGTTGCTGGTTGTATTGGAACCAAGTCTGACAACCATCATCATTGCCCTCACCATTACAGGCTGGATCAGTATGTCGTGGATTGTACGTGGTGAGATTATGCAACTCAAAAACAGAGACTTCATTCTCGCGGCTCGCTCCATGGGTGCAAGTACAGGACGTCAATTGTTCCGTCACTTGTTGCCAAATGCAGTTGGTCCGATTATCGTAACTTTGACATTGTCCATTCCTAACGCGATCTTTGCTGAGGCGTTTCTGAGCTTCCTCGGACTTGGTGTATCTGCACCGAGATCATCCCTGGGATCCATGATCAATGACGCACTCACAGGCTGGACGCTGTATCCTTGGCGGATGTGGTTCCCGGCAGGTCTGATGGTTCTGACTATGCTTGCATTTAACTTGCTCGGTGACGGTTTGCGCGACGCGCTCGATCCGAAATTACGTAAATAGAAATAGGAGGTGGGATTATGGAGCCGATTTTAACAGTCAAGGACTTGAGCGTGTCATTCTCAACGCGCTCTGGTGAATTTGATGCCGTTAAAAATGTGAGTTTTGAAATTGGCAAAGGAGAGACGCTGGGGATCGTAGGTGAATCCGGTAGTGGTAAGAGTGTTACCGCCCAAACCATCATGAAATTGATTCCCTCCCCGCCTTCGAAGGTCAAAAGCGGAGAAATTACTTTTCACGGGCAAGACCTGCTGAATAAGACAGACAAACAAATGGAAGCGATTCGTGGTAAAGATATCGGTATGATCTTCCAAGATCCAATGACTTCTTTGAATCCTACCATTAAAATTGGTAAACAAATTACCGAAGTATTGCGCAAGCATCAGAACATGTCCAAACAAGCGGCGGATAAAGCTGCTTTGGAAATGCTGGAACTTGTAGGTATCAAAAATGCAGCTATTCGCATGAATCATTATCCACACCAATTCTCTGGTGGTATGCGTCAGCGTGCCATGATCGCGATTGCGCTTGCATGTCGTCCATCCCTTCTGATTGCGGATGAGCCGACAACTGCACTTGACGTTACAATCCAGGCTCAAATCCTGGATGTAATGAAAGACATGCAGCAAAAGCTTGGAACATCGATCATGCTGATTACGCATGACCTTGGTGTAGTAGCGGGTATGTGTGACCGAGTTGTTGTTATGAAAGAAGGCGAAGTTGTTGAAACAGGAACAACTGCTGAAATCTTTAGTAACCCTCAACATCCATATACGATTAAATTGCTGAATGCTTTGCCTCGTCTGGACGAGCCCAAAAAGGAAAAACCAACACCGGCTGGTATTATCAAAGGCAGCAACAAGCCTCTGGTACAAGTGAAAAACTTGAAACAGTACTTTAATCTGGGTAAAGGTAACATTCTTAAAGCGGTTAATGACGTAAGCTTTGATATCTTTGAAGGAGAAACACTTGGCGTTGTAGGTGAGTCAGGCTGTGGTAAATCCACAACAGGTCGTACCATTTTGCGTCTTTATGAGCCAACTGGCGGAAGTGTTAACTTTAACGGAACGGATATCTACAAGTTGTCCCCGCGTAAAATGAAAGAAATGCGTAAAGATATGCAGATGATCTTCCAAGATCCGTATGCATCCCTTAATCCGCGTTTCAACGTTATGGATATTATCGGAGAGTCCCTTGATATTCATGGTCTGGCTTCTAGCTCTAAAGAGCGTAAGAGACGAGTGGAAGAGTTGCTTGATCTGGTAGGTTTGAATCCAAGTCATGCACTTCGTTATCCACATGAATTCTCTGGTGGTCAAAGACAACGGATCGGGATTGCGCGTGCACTTGCTGTAGACCCTAAATTCATCATCTGTGATGAGCCATTGTCTGCACTGGATGTATCCATTCAGGCTCAGGTCGTTAAATTGCTTGAAGAACTTCAGCAACGTCTCGGCTTGACATACCTCTTTATTGCGCATGACTTGTCCATGGTTAAACATATCAGTGACCGTGTAGCTGTAATGTACATGGGTAAAGTGGTTGAACTCGCAGAAAGTGAAGAACTGTATGCGAACCCTGTCCACCCTTATACCAAAACATTGCTCTCCGCGATCCCTGTGCCTGATCCGGAAGTGGAAGCGAACAAACGTCGCATCTTGCTGCCGGAAGAGCATATGAGCCCGATTCAAAATGGATCTGGCGGTCCTGCAAATGACCCGTACAACCTGGAAAATGCTCAATTGATTGAGGTTTCCAAAGGTCACTGGGTTGCAGAGCCTTACGTATAATAGAAATATTAAAGTGATATGCTATTATTGATGTATTATGTGCCGCCGACTCGTTCGGCGGTTTTTTTCGTTTTTTAATGACTTTCTTTTGACGAAGCGGCCCTGAATTCGGTACAATCAAGAAAGGCTCTTTGAAGCAGAATAGGAGGCAGACCTCATGAACGGTATTACCGAGGCACTCCGCAGCGGATCAAGACTTGCAGAAGATTATATCTGTTCAAGAGATGCTGCGCGTGTCCTTTACGAGTATGACATTCGCTGGGAATCAGGACTTCAGACGCGTGCCGAGTGGTTGGACCAATCGGAAAACACACGTATTGATCGTCGTGACCTGGCAGAGTATTTACGTATATATAATAAACGGGTGAACGACCATGAAGAGGTTCATGCGTCCATCACACGTCTTGCAGAACAAGGCGCATTGGTGGTTACAGGAGGACAGCAGAGCGGTCTGTTTACCGGACCATTGTTCGTCATATACAAAGCCGCTAGCGTAGTGGCAGCTGCCCGTGAAGCCGAAGAAAGACTTCAACGCCCGGTAGTTCCAGTATTTTGGATCGCTGGTGAAGATCATGACTGGGATGAGGTTAACCATACCTACCTGCCTAATCACCAGGGAGACATGAAGAAAGTCAAGTTGCAGGGACGATTCGCAGGAAGGGATTCTGTGAGTAATGTTCATGTGGATACGCAGCAGTGGATGAGTGTACTCGAGCAGGTGGAGCGTCTGTTACCTGATACGATACATAAACCAGGATTGATGAAATGCATTACTGAGATCCATCAATCCAGTTCGAATCTGAGTGATGCATTTGCCCGCATGATATCCGCTTTGTTTGCCGGCACTGGACTTATACTAATGGACGCATCAGATCCGGACTTGCGTAGATTGGAGCGGCCCGTGTTTGAACAGTTAATCCGACGAAATGAAGTGTTGCGTAACGCTTATGCACAAGGAGCTTCGTTGGTGGAACAAGCTGGTTATGCTATGCCTGCCGAAGTGGCTGAGGATGGAGCCAATCTGTTCTATATCCATGAAGGCACACGTTTGCTTTTGATGCTTAAGGATGGCTTGTATAGCGATCGCAAAGGCCTGGTTTCTTTCACAGAGGAGCGTTTGCTTCAGGAACTTGAAGAGCATCCGGAGCGCTTCAGTAACAACGTATTGACTCGGCCATTAATGCAGGATTCGGTTCTGCCTGTAGCCGCTGTTATTTTGGGTCAAGGTGAAATTGCATATTGGGGTTTGACTCGCGAAGCATTCCAGCAGTTCGGACTGCAAATGCCTATTTTATTACCGCGGTTGTCCTTCACTATCATAGAAGATATTCATCACAAACATATGAAACAATATGGACTTTCTTTTCAGGATGTTCAATATCATATGGAAGACAAGAAGGAACAGTGGCTAGCTCAGCAGGAGACGTTCCAAGTAGATGAACAATTTGACAAGGTCCAGGAAGCGTTTTTGGATCTGTATGGTCCTTTGTTAGATGAAATTACGGAGATTCATCCTGGGTTGGAACGAATTGGAGATACTAACTTGAGTAAAATTAACGAGCAAATGCAGTATCTCAAGCAGCAGACTCACAAAGCCATTGAAGATAAACATAATGTAAGTTTAAGGCATTGGAACGGCATTCAAAACTCTCTTTTCCCGGCGGGCAAACCGCAGGAACGAGTACATAATGCACTCTTTTACCTGAATCGTTATGGCACCCAGTGGATCGATGAACTGATTAAGGCTTCAAGCGAATTCCGTGGAGAGCACAAGGTTATTGCACTGTAGAAACCTTTATAATAGAAGAAACACATAAACGAGGAGGACGTGAAATGACTACACCTGCATTGCAAAACAGTATTGTTAAAGACATGGGACTCGCTTCAGAGGGTCATTTGAAAATTGATTGGGTAGAGGCGCACATGCCGGTATTGAACCGTATTCGTCGCCAGTTTGAACAGGATCTTCCTTTTAAAGGTTTGAAGGTTGCCATCTGTCTTCATCTGGAAGCAAAAACAGCTTACTTGGCAAAAGTGATCCAAGCCGGCGGCGCAGAAGTAACGATTACGCACAGTAATCCTTTGTCTACACAAGATGATGTCTGCGCTGCATTGGTAGAAGATGGCGTTACCGTATACGCGAAGTACAACCCGGAACCTGCGGAATTCAAATCACTGCAGCTTCGTGCGCTTGAGGTGAAACCTGATCTCATTATTGATGATGGCGGAGACTTCGCAACTATTATTGCATCCGAGCGTCCTGATCTTGCAGCGACAATTCGCGGAGGAGCAGAAGAAACGACAACGGGCATTATTCGTTTGAAAGCATTGGCGAAAGAAGGCCAATTGAAATTCCCGATGGTGGCAGTTAATGACGCATACTGCAAATATCTGTTTGATAATCGTTATGGCACAGGTCAATCCGCATTTGACGGTATCATCCGTACAACCAATCTGGTTGTAGCAGGTAAGAATGTAGTCGTAGCCGGATATGGCTGGTGTGGTAAAGGTGTAGCGATGCGCGCCAAAGGTCTTGGAGCGAATGTAATCGTAACTGAGATTGATCCAATCAAAGCAGTAGAAGCACACATGGACGGATTCCGGGTCATGACGATGGTGGAAGCTGCTAAATTGGGCGATTTCTTTATCGCAGTTACAGGTAATAAGGATGTTATTACGGGTGAGCATTACGATGTAATGAAGGACGGAGCAATCCTGAGCAATGCAGGTCACTTTGATGTTGAAGTGAATAAACCTGAACTAGCTAAACGTTCGGAATCGATTCGTACAGTTCGCCGCAACATTGAGGAATATCGCTTTAAAGATGGTCGTAAAATGTACCTTCTTGCAGAGGGGCGTCTTGTAAACCTGGGTGCTGCGGATGGTCACCCGGCCGAAATCATGGATACAACGTTTGCTCTTCAAGCACTTGGTCTGCGTTATGTAAGTGAGAATTATGAAAACTTGGGTAAAAACGTGGTTAACGTACCTTACGATATCGACCAACAGGTTGCCAGCTATAAACTGGAAAGCCTGAATATTGGCATTGACTCCTTGTCAGTAGAACAGGAAAAATACCTGGATAGTTGGAAATTTTAAGCTTTATCCATTAATTACAAGCTGATGAAATGATTCAAAGGGTATAGAATGGTTTATTGATGATATGGCTCATGTGCGGGTAGACATACGATTGCCCGTTTACGGGAAACGTCTTTGATCCTGAGTGACAGGATCAAAGACGTTTTTTTATGTTGAAAAATCAAAAAATCAAGTATTGCAAGAAGGGTTTTGATTTTTTTGTGCGAATCTATTATGCTTAGGTGGTGGAAAGTGGGGCAAAGTGGGAGAAACGGGTGAGGAGTGAGTGGGCCAATGTTTATGGGGGAGTTCCAACATAGCATTGATGATAAGGGTCGGGTTATCATTCCGGCTAAATTCCGCGAATCTCTGGGACCGTCTTTCGTTGTCACACGGGGTTTGGACCAGTGTCTTTTCGTGTACCCCATGGAGGAGTGGGGGGTCATGGAACAGAAGCTCAAAGCACTGCCATTGATGAAATCTGATGCACGTGCGTTTACCCGGTTTTTTTTCTCGGGTGCAACCGAATGTGAACTGGACAAACAGGGCAGGGTAAATCTGCCGGGCAATTTAAGAGAGTATGCCAAGCTGGACAAGGATTGTGTTGTTCTTGGCGTGTCGAACCGGGTGGAGATTTGGAGCAAAGGCATATGGGAGAGTTATTTCAATCAATCCGAAGAAGCATTCAACGACATTGCCGAAAAGCTGGTCGATTTTAATTTTGATTTATAAAGTCAGGAGGGGTGCAGGTTGTTTCACCACATAACCGTACTCAAAGAAGAGGCAACAGAGGGATTAAACATCAAGCAGGACGGTATATACGTGGACTGCACTTTAGGCGGTGGCGGACATAGCTCCGTGATTGCTTCCAAGCTCGGTCCAGGGGGACGTCTGATCGCACTTGATCAGGATGATTGGGCTTTGGATAATGCTCGCGAGAAGCTCGCTGCCTATGGAGAACGTGTAACATTGGTGAAAACCAATTTTAGAGATCTGGAACAGGTGCTCAAGGATCTGGATGTACCAATGAAGGATGGCGTACCACAGGTCGATGGTATCTTGTATGACTTGGGTGTTTCATCTCCGCAATTTGATGAAGGAGAACGTGGATTCAGCTACAATCACGATGCTCCGCTCGATATGCGAATGGACCAGGATGCCATGCTGACGGCCAAAGAGATTGTGAATGAATGGCCAGAAGAAGAGATTGCCCGAATTTTGTATCGCTATGGTGAAGAGAAGTTTTCCAGAAGAATTGCCCGTGTTATCGTCGGTAAACGAGCTCAGTCTACCATTGAGACCACGGGTGAACTAGTGGAACTGATCAAGGAAGGCATTCCGGCGGCAGCTCGCCGTACCGGTGGACATCCTGCCAAACGCAGCTTCCAGGCATTACGAATTGCCGTCAACGATGAGTTGGGTGCGTTTGAAGAAGGACTACATCAGGCTGTTCGTTGTCTTGCACCAGGAGGACGTGTATCTGTTATTACCTTCCACTCCCTTGAGGATCGGATATGTAAACAGATTTTAAGCAGTTATCTGGAGAAATGTACGTGTCCACCCGATTTTCCGTTGTGTGTATGTGGGGGCAAGGGGTCCCTGCGTTTAATTAACAGAAAACCGCTGATTCCAACAGAAACGGAATTGGCTGAAAATTCACGTGCTCGTTCAGCCAAGCTGCGCGTAGCCGAGAAATTGTAGATCAAGAGTGGAGGAGAGAATCGGAGTATGGCATATACACGTGGTAATCTCGCCGTAAAAGAAAAAGCGTCCCAGGAACGTGTGACCCAGCAACGATACAAAGAAACCACCAAAGTGGTGACCCGTCGTACGGGTCTTCCGGCACGCGAGAAGATTTTGTATCTGATTACCCTGGTTGCAGTGATCCTTGTTGGAGGAGCCCTGATGTCTCGTTATGCTCATATCTATGATCTGAACAAGCAGGCACAGTCCACTATTTCGGATATCAAGGGGTATGAGAAGACGATTGCAGACCTGCAAGTGGAAAAAGAAACATTGAACAATCAGGTCATCGAAAATGCAAAACAGCTTGGTTATGTTGAAGCTTCCGGTAAGGATGTCATTTTTGTACCTCGCTCCACAAGTACGAAATCAACAGGTGCTGAATCGTCCTCGAATACAAGCAGTAAGTAAAGAGGTGTTCCGATGATAAAAAGAATAAAGATGCGCACGTTGCTAATAGGGGGATGTATTACCCTCTTTTTTCTTGTACTCGTAACCCGAATCTTTTTCATTCAAGTTGTGAATGGCGGTGTATGGCAGGAACGGGCGGCCGGTTTAGTAGAGCGGGAACAGACCATTAAGGCTGCACGTGGAACAATTACAGATCGAAATGGTAACGTTCTGGCTACCGATGCGCCTGCGTATACGGTTTCGGTCAATCCTCTCTTGATCGATGAACTCGGCATACAGGATGTTGTCACGGAGAAGCTCTCTACCCTTCTAGGGAAAAATGAGAGTGAGATGCGCGCTCTTGTCACAGCCAAAAATAAAGATGGAAATTTCTATCAGCAGCGGGAAGTACGCAGTGAAGGATATAAGATCAGTCCTGAGCTTGCCGCAAAAGTCAATGAGTTGCGTGAAGAATTGCAAGAGGAATATAAGGCGCGTAATGCAATCGTAATGGCTCAAGAGTCCAAGCGTTTTTACCCCGAAGAAACACTTGCTTCTCATCTCTTGGGATATATGAGCCGTGACGGAAAGGCTGTCAATGGACTTGAAGTCTCATATGATGAAGCACTGACAGGTACAGACGGGTATCTGAATTATCAGAAGGATGCCAAAGGCATCAAACTTCCGGATTCACAGGACAACTATCTGCCACCACAGAACGGGAAAAACCTCACGCTGACGATCGATGATACGATCCAGTTCTACATTGAGGATGCAATGAAAGAAGCCGTTGCCAAGTATAACCCACTGAGCATGACGGTCATTGCTGCAGACCCGAGCACAATGGAGATTCTGGGGATGGCGAACTGGCCAACCTTTAATCCTAATACGTACGGCAGTACGCCTGATCAAAAGAACTTTATTAATCATGCGACGCAATCCATCTATGAGCCAGGGTCTACATTCAAAATCGTTACACTGGCAGGAGCTGTGGAAGAAAAACTCTTCGATCCGAATGCAAGTTTTGAATCCAAACGCATGTATATCGGTGGATTCCCGATTAGCGATAATGGTCATTCCTATGGTTGGATCTCTTATCTCGAAGGTGTCAAACGGTCAAGTAACATTGCCTTTGTTAACTTGGGTTACAACATGCTTGGTGGTGAACGTCTGCGTCATTACATAGACGAATTCGGTTTTGGTAAAAAGACAGGTATTGATCTGCCGAGTGAGGCAGCTTCACCGATCAAGCCGTTGGTTTACAAATCCGAGATTGCTACTGCTGCTTACGGTCACGGTCTCGTACAGGTAACACCAATTCAACAGGTCGCAGCGATCTCGGCAATTGCTAATGGCGGCAAATTATTGGAGCCACATCTGGTGAGGGAGATCAAGAACCCGAATGACGGAACTACGGAAGTGATCAAACCTAAAGTGGTTCGTCAGGTGATTTCCAAGGAATCTTCCAAACTGGTGAGCGGTTATCTGGAACAAGTGGTTGCAGACCAAACGATTGGTACCGGTCGTAACGCTTATATCGAGGGTTACCGTGTAGCTGGTAAGACAGGTACAGCAAGAAAGGTTGTTAACGGGGAATATAGCAAGTCGAAAGACGTTGTATCGTTTATTGGATTTGCACCTGTGAATAATCCGAAGATTGCTATACTTGTTGTCATTGACCAACCGGATGGAACCAACATTGGGGGAGGAACTGCAGCTGCCCCGGTATTCAAAAAAATTGTGAGCCAAACGCTTCAGTATATGGGAGTTCCCAAGGATACAGCCAAAACCGCTGACAAAAAGTCAAAAGAAGTTCCTGTCGTGCAAGCCAAGGCACCGGACCTGAGTGGTAAGACAGCCAAACAGGCCAGAAGCCAGCTTCTAAGCGCGGGTATTGCTTATGTGACGCTTGGTCAAGGGGATAATGTAATTCGGCAGTATCCGGTTGCTGGGGCATCCATGAATCCAGGCCAACGAATCTATCTGCTTACGGAAGAAAGCAGCAAGATGAAGATTCCAGATCTAACAGGTGAATCCCTCCGGGATGCTCTGGAAGTACTTTCTCTCATGAAAGTGGGAGTTACGGTCAAGGGTGAAGGGTATGTCGTGAAGCAAACTGAGCAGGTAGCAGGTGAGCAGAGAACCGTCCAGCTGAATTTGCAGACTGCCAAAGCCGCAGTTACCGGCATAGCAGATGAGGCTCCAATCTCTTCTGATCCGTCGTCAGAAACCGAAGGGAAGGAACAAGACACTTCGGGAGCAGAAGGTAAAACCGACGGAAAAGACGAAACGGATAACAATAAGGCTCCTGCCAATGAATCCGAATCCTCTGATGATCCAGCAACAAACGGGGCTTCACTACCATAGGGAGCTCTGACAGCTTGTTCTAACCCCCGGTTGTCCTGAATATTCATGAATGGAACGAGATCATGATTTTGGGACGAGTGGGGGGATCTTTTCGTGAAGGGATCAAGCGTAAATCTGCGTCGCAGGTTGCTATGGAGTTTAGTGGTTTTAGTTTTGTTATTTTCGGCCTTGGTAATCAGGCTTGCTTATGTACAGCTCGGGCAAGGCCCTGAATTGTCAGCAAAAGCAGAAGAATCCTGGCGTCGTAATATTCCTTACTCTGCCAAGCGAGGGGAGATCCTGGATCGAAATGGAACCTCTCTGGCCTATAATGTGACCACACCGACCATTATGGCTATCCCGGCACAAGTCAAGGAAGCTGAAACGACAGCCCGAGCGCTTGCTCCATTACTGGGGATGACGGAAGAGAAAGTGCTGGCAACCATCAAGAAACGTGAACTCATTGTACGATTACAACCCGGCGGCCGCAAAATTACGATGGAGAAAGCTCAGCGCATCCGTGATTTGAAGCTTCCGGGTATCGTTGTTGCTGAGGACAATAAACGTTTTTATCCCTATGATGATCTGGCTGCCCATATTCTCGGATTTACGGGGATTGATAATCAGGGCTTAACGGGCGTCGAGAAGAAATATGATGATAAGCTGAATGGTTTGAATGGCAGTGTGTCCTACTTGTCCGATGCGGCCGGAAGGCTAATGCCGGGCTCATCCGAGAAGTATGTGGAACCGAAGGACGGTCTTAACCTCAAGCTGACCATTGATAAATCGATTCAGTCCATCATGGAGAGAGAACTGGACCAGGCCATGGTGAAGTTCCAGGCGAACTCAGCACTGGCTATAGCGATGAATCCCAAAACGGGTGAAATTTTGGGTATGTCGAGCAGACCGGGATACGAACCGGCCGATTATCAGCAATATCCCGCGGAGATATACAATCGGAATTTACCGATCTGGATGACGTACGAACCGGGTTCTACGTTCAAGATCATTACCTTGGCAGCAGCGCTTGAAGAGAAAAAGGTCAATCTGCAACAGGATCAATTTTTTGATCCCGGATATGTTGAGGTGGGTGGAGCCCGTCTGCGTTGCTGGAAAAAGGGCGGCCACGGAAGTCAGACCTTCCTGCAAGTGGTGGAGAACTCATGCAACCCGGGATTTGTAGCTCTGGGGCAGAGACTGGGAAAAGAATCGCTCTTCTCTTATATTAAAGACTTTGGCTTTGGTACCAAAACGGGTATTGATCTCAGTGGAGAAGCCAGTGGAATTCTGTTCAAACTGTCGAGAGTAGGACCTGTCGAACTTGCAACGACTGCTTTTGGTCAAGGTGTATCGGTTACACCTATTCAGCAAGTAGCGGCTGTGTCAGCGGCCATCAATGGGGGTAAACTTTACAAGCCATATGTTACGAAAGCGTGGGTCCATCCAGTAACGGGAGAAGTCATGGAAGAAGCCAAGCCGGAGCTGGTTCGTCAGGTGATCTCGGAGAATACATCCAAGCAAGTACGTGAAGCACTCGAGAGTGTTGTTGCGAAAGGAACCGGACGTCCAGCGTTCATTGATGGATACCGGGTCGGTGGCAAAACAGGTACAGCCCAGAAAGTCATCAACGGACGTTATTCCTCTACCGAGCATATCGTATCCTTTATCGGATTTGCACCCGCTGATGACCCTCAGATTGTGGTCTATACCGCAGTGGATAATCCCAAAGGAATTCAGTTCGGAGGTGTGGTTGCCGCCCCGATTGTACAGAACATTCTTGAAGATGCACTGCATTACATGAATGTCCCTGTTCGGAAGGATCAGGTCGCCAAAGAATACAAATATGGTGAGACCAAAATCGTGACGGTTCCAGATCTGACAGGAGCTACAGTCGAAGATCTGTATGAAGACCTGAACATGAACTTTATGCTGGCGAAGTCCGGCAGTGGAAAATACGTGATTAATCAGGCGCCTAAGCCTGGGGCAAGGGTAGAGCAGGGTTCAACCATCCGCATTTACATGGGGGATGTTCTGAACGATGCGCATGACCACACAAAGGGTGAATAATGGGGCTTTGGAGCAGTTTGTGTCTTCAAGCGCAACAAAATTCATCCAAGCGCGTTTCATTATTTGGTTGTATTGACGATATTAATAAATACAGACATATGCTAAAACAGAAGTATAATTGGAAAAGTGAGGTTATTCATGTGCTTTTAAAACAATTTGCATCGATGCTGACCACCGCCCGCCTCGTGGGCGAATCGAATACAGAATGCCAAAACCTTCAGACAGATTCCCGGCAGGTAAAACCGGGTGATCTGTTTATCTGTCTTCCGGGACATACGGTAGATGGTCATGATTATGCAGAAAAAGCTGTCCATGCCGGTGCAGTCGCATTGGTGGTTGAACGTCAGCTGGATCTTCCTGTACCACAATTGCTGGTGAAGGACAGCCGGTTTGCGATGGCTGTTCTGGCAGATTTCTTTTTTGACTCGCCAAGCCAGAAGATGAATATGATTGGTGTAACGGGAACGAACGGAAAAACGACCACTACCTATTTGATTGAAAAAATCATGAGCGATTTTGGACGTAAGACGGGATTGATCGGTACCATTCAAATGCGGTATGACGGTCGCACCTACCCGATGTCAGGAACGACACCAGAGGCGCTTGATCTGCAGCGTAGCCTGCATGATATGGTTCAGAAGGGGACGGACTGCTGTGTTATGGAAGTTTCTTCTCACGCATTGGAACAAGGGCGCGTAAAGGGAACGAATTTCCGTACTGCGGTATTCACTAATCTGACGCAGGATCATCTGGACTACCACCATTCCATGGAGGAATATCGCGGGGCCAAAGGGTTGTTCTTTGCACGACTGGGTAACGGATATACGGAAGATGCTTCACAGCGTAAATTCGCTGTCATCAATGCAGATGATCCGGCTGCGGCTTATTTCATCTCTGTGACTGCAGCTGAAGTGATTACATATGGCATGGGTGAAGAGGCAGATGTACGCGCATCCCAAATCTCGATCACATCTCAGGGAACTTCTTTCCACGTAGATACATTTGCAGGCAACACGGATATTCGCTTGCGCATGGTAGGTAAATTCAATGTGTACAATGCGATGGCAGCAATCTCAGCAGCGCTGGTGGAAGGCGTTCCATTGGAAGAGATCAAACGCAGTCTGGAGACGGTTCCGGGTGTGGATGGACGTGTTGAAGGAGTTGACGAAGGGCAGCCATTTGCTGTTATTGTCGACTATGCTCATACACCGGATGGACTGGAGAATGTACTGCGGACGGTGAAGGAATTTGCTGAAGGACGTGTGATCTGTGTGTTTGGCTGTGGTGGTGACAGAGATCGTACCAAACGACCTCTCATGGGTAAGATTGCTGCGATGTATAGCGATTTTGTACTCGTCACTTCTGATAATCCACGGACAGAAGATCCGGATCTGATTCTCAAAGACATTGAACAGGGCCTGATTGAAGAATCCGTTCCTGCTGAACGTTATACGATGATTGTGGATCGGCGCCAGGCGATTCATGAAGCTATTGAAATGGCAAGCCCAGCCGATGTAGTATTGATTGCGGGCAAGGGTCACGAGACCTATCAGATTATCGGCACAACCAAAACCGATTTTGATGACCGAATCATAGCCAAAGAAGCGATAAGGGGCAAATCCAATTGATAAAAAGAACATTGGCACAATTGGCCGAGATGTGTGGAGGAACATTAAGTGACGTTGCTGCTCATGGCAATGTAATGGTCGAAGGGGTGTTTACCGATTCGCGTAAACCCCTGGAAGGCAGTTTGTTTATCCCGCTAGTGGGTGAAAGGTTTGACGGACACGAATTTGTGCAAGCCTGTCTAGAGAAGGGGGCTGCAGGGGCGATCTGGCAAAAGGATCATGGTATTCCTCCACAAGGCGCTGTCATTGTTGTTGACGACACCCTTGTTGCACTGCAAGCACTCGCATCTGCTTATCTAACGGAGAATAAAGCTGCTATTGTTGGCATCACAGGCAGTAATGGTAAGACGACAACGAAGGACATCGTGGATGCCATGCTCTCAACGACGTTCAAAGTGCACAAGACACAAGGAAACTTCAACAACCATATTGGTTTACCACTGACTGTACTAAGCATGGACCCGGATACAGAGATTATCATTTTGGAGATGGGCATGAGTGGTCGCGGGGAAATTAACGATTTGTCGGTTATTGCGCAGCCTGATGTAGCGGTCATCACCAATATTGGGGAATCTCATCTGCTGCAACTGGGGTCGAGATTGGAGATTGCCAGAGCCAAATCCGAGATTGCAGCGGGAATGAAAGCGGACGGGTTACTGATCTACAACGGAGACGAGCCTTTAATTGCACAAGTTCTTGAAGAACCCGCAACGAAACAACCAAAAGGATTGCAGCGGTTTACATTTGGTCTTGAGACCGATAATGATGACTATCCTACGGGACTCATGAATGCGCAGAACGGGGTTGTTTTCACTACCAAACAGTATGGAGATCATGCATTTACGCTCCCTCTGCTGGGAACGCATAATGTCGTTAACTGTCTGGCTGCCCTCGCTGTAGCCCGTCATTTTGGAGTGATTACGGAACAGATTGCTGCGGGATTGTCCCGCTTGAAACTGACAGGCATGCGCATTGAGGTTACGCAAGGTGTTAGTGGTCTGACCCTGCTGAATGATGCATACAATGCAAGTCCAACCTCCATGAAGGCCGCAATCGATGTATTGGAAGGTCTGAAAGGATACCGTATGAAAGTGGCTGTGCTTGGTGATATGCTTGAACTTGGTCCTCAGGAGCAGGATCTGCATTATGGAATCGGAGAGTATATCACACCTGCCAAAATGGACATGGTGCTGGTATATGGTCCGCTATCAGCTAATATTGCTGAAGGAGCAAGAAAGCAAATGCCGGCAGAGGCTGTGCATGCTTTTATAGATAAAGAAGAAATGACCCGTTATCTACTGGAGAAACTACATCCCAGAGACGTTGTCTTGTTCAAAGCCTCAAGAGGCATGAAGCTGGAGGACGTGGTCGAAGCACTACAAATAGCACCATTACAGAATCGAGTAGACTAGAGGGGTGAACCCATGGATTTTCAGGTATTACTGTTAACAATCGGCGTTTCATTTATTCTGGCGGTGATTGCCGCACCGCTCCTGATTCCGCTGTTACGAAGAATGAAATTCGGACAGCAGGTTAGGGAAGATGGACCTCAGAGCCATTTGAAAAAAAGCGGAACACCTACAATGGGTGGCGTCGTCATTTTAGTTGCATTCACATTGGCCTTTTTGAAATTTTCGGCAGTCAAGAATACAGACTTTTATGTCTTGCTCGTGGCTACGCTGGGATTTGGGCTGATAGGTTTCCTGGATGACTACATCAAAATTGTGTTCAAACGTTCGCTCGGACTGACGGCCAGACAAAAAATGCTGGGCCAATTGTTCTTCAGTGCAGTGATGTGTTTCTTGCTGATCCAGAATGGACATAGCACAGCCATTTCTATTCCGGGTACGTCATTCTCGTTCGACTGGACCGGATGGTTCTATTATCCGTTTGTCGTATTCATGATGCTTGCCATCACCAATGCGGTTAACTTTACCGATGGTTTGGATGGTTTACTATCCGGGGTAAGTGCAATTGCGTTTGGGGCATTTGCCATTGTGGCGATGCAAGCCACGTCGATGCCGGCTGCCGTGTGTGCAGCAGCGATGATCGGAGCCGTGCTTGGTTTTCTGGTATATAACGCACATCCGGCCAAAGTGTTTATGGGAGACACAGGTTCTCTGGGGATTGGCGGTGCAATTGGTGCGGTAGCGATTGTAACCAAAACAGAGCTTCTATTTGTTATCATTGGCGGTATTTTTGTCATCGAGATCCTGTCTGTCATCATTCAAGTGGTATCATTCAAGACTCGCGGCAAGCGTGTATTCAAAATGAGCCCTATTCACCATCACTTTGAATTAAGTGGTTGGTCAGAATGGCGGGTTGTTATTACCTTTTGGGCGGTAGGCGCAATTTTGGCCGCTCTTGGACTTTATCTCAACAAGGGGTTGTAGATCATGAACCATCCTGAATCATATCGCGGACAACAAGTAGTCGTGCTCGGATTGGCCAAAAGTGGCGTGCAAGTTGCCAAAGTGCTGGATCGTGCCGGAGCGAAGGTTACAGTGAATGATAAAAAAGAGAGAGAACAGTGTCCCGAAGCTTCCGAATTGGAGGCTTTGGGAATTTCTGTTGTATGCGGAGGACATCCGGATGATCTGATTCACAGTGATGTGAAGCTGGTCGTCAAAAATCCCGGCATCCCATACCATGCTGCTCCAGTGCAGCAAGCTCTGGCGTTAGGCATTGAAGTAGTGACAGAGGTAGAGGTCGCTTATCATCTATGTGCTGCACCCATGATCGGTATTACCGGCTCCAATGGCAAAACAACAACGACCACTTGGGTGGGTAAAATGTTGGAACATGCCGGCCTCAAGCCGATTGTTGCCGGCAATATTGGAACACCTCTCTGTGAAGCGGCAGAGCAAGCTTCTCCAGATCACTGGATGGTTGTTGAGCTTAGCAGTTTCCAGCTCAAAGGAACGGTTGATTTCCGTCCTCGGATTGCCAGCTTACTTAACGTTGCAGAGACGCATCTGGACTATCACGGGAACATGGATGATTATGTGGCTTCCAAAGCTAAACTGTTTGCCAATCAGCAGTCTGACGACGTAGCCATTCTAAATTGGGATGATGCGGTATGTCGTGGTCTGGTTCCTTACATCAAAGGCAGATTGATCCCCTTCTCTGTGACAGAGAAATTGGATACAGGTGTGTATGCAGATCCTCCTTATGTGGATGGAGAAGAGGATGATGTGAAGCGTCAGGTAATTTACGCAGATGAAAACGGAGATCACCACAACATTATCGACGTTGAGGACATTGGCCTTCCTGGGCGATTTAATGTTGAAAATGCACTAGCTGCTGTGGCCATTGCTGTAGCGGCAGGAGCTGATCCTGCGGTGCTGGCTGCTCCGCTTGCAGACTTCAAGGGAGTTGAACACCGACTTGAATACGTTCTGGAGCATAATGGCTCTGCATACTACAACAACTCCAAAGCGACCAATTCGAAGGCAACGGTTATGGCCCTGAATTCGTTCAAGGAACCGGTCGTGTTAATTGCCGGAGGGCTGGATCGTGGATCAGACATGATGGAGTTGTTACCCTTGTTCCAGGAACGAGTGAAAGCTGTCGTTGCAATTGGAGAGACACGGACAAAAATTGCCAAGGTCGCGGAACTTGCCGGATTAAAGCAAGTTAAGGTCGTCGATAATGAGGAGGACGCTGCCCGGACGTTAACCGCTGCTGTGCAGGAAGCATCGAAGCTTGCTACTGCCGGTGATGTCGTTTTGTTGTCCCCGGCATGTGCAAGTTGGGATATGTTTGCTTCCTATGAAGAGCGGGGACGCATTTTTAAAGAGGCGGCGCATAACTTGTAAGTAGGGGGGTGGAAAAGCCCCTACTTCCATGCAAGGGGTGGCCTCCTGATGAAACAGACGCGACCGGCACCAGATATTTGGTTGCTGATTTGTATTTTGGCATTGCTTGCCATCGGCATCATAATGGTATATAGCGCAGGCTCGGTGCTTGCCTTTCATGATTATGGCGATTCATTTTATTTTGTAAAAAGACAGGCCTTGTTTGCGGTGCTTGGGCTTGTGGCCATGTTCGTAACTGCTAATGTAGACTACCGGGTGTGGAGGAAATATGCCAAGCCAATATTGATTGCGTGTTTTATTATGCTCATTGCGGTGCTAATTCCTGGAATTGGAGTGGTTCGCGGAGGCGCACGAAGTTGGCTTGGTATAGGTTCGTTCGGTATCCAGCCCTCAGAATTCATGAAGCTGGGTATGATTTTGTTTCTCGCTCACTGGCTGAGCAAGGAGCCAGGCAAAATCAAGACCTTCACAACGGGGCTTCTGCCACCGCTGGGATTGATCGGTTTGGCTTTTGGTATTATTATGCTGCAACCTGATTTGGGGACAGGCACCGTGATGATGGGCGCGTCGATGCTTATTATCTTTACAGCCGGAGCACGAATGAAACATCTAAGCTTGCTTGCTCTTGGCGGCGTAGCCGGATTTGCAGCGTTGATCGCAGCAGCTCCCTATCGGTTGCAGCGTATCACAGCGTTTTTGGACCCATGGTCCGATCCATTGGGTGCCGGTTATCAGATCATTCAATCGTTATACGCGATTGGGCCTGGTGGACTGGCGGGATTGGGACTGGGCATGAGCCGGCAGAAGTACAGTTATGTACCTGAACCGCAAACGGACTTTATTTTTAGTATTTTGGCCGAAGAACTCGGCTTTATAGGTGGAATGATTGTATTATTGTTGTTTCTGGTGCTGGTGTGGAGAGGAATGCGTGTAGCGATGACCGTCCCGGATGCCTTCGGCAGCCTGCTTGGTGTTGGTATCGTAGGTATGGTCGCCGTACAGGTCATTATTAACATTGGTGTTGTCATTGGAATGATGCCAGTTACGGGTATTACCTTACCTCTGATCAGTTACGGCGGATCATCATTGACCCTCATGCTCACAGCACTGGGCATTTTAGTGAACTTATCCCGTTATGCGAGGTGACAATGCGATGCGAGTCGTTCTAAGCGGCGGCGGTACGGGTGGACATATCTATCCGGCCGTTGCCATAGCAAGACAATGTGAGGCGGAGAACCCGGGCTCGACATTTCTATATATTGGCGGAACCAGAGGGCTGGAAAGCAAACTGGTCCCCCAGGAAAATATTCCTTTTAAATCAATTGATATTACCGGTTTTCGGCGCAAATTGTCCATCGACAACCTGAAAACGGTCATGCGTTTCATTCAAGGTGTACGCAAGTCCAAAAAAATGCTGAAGGAATTCAAACCGGATGTTGTAATTGGTACGGGTGGATATGTGTGTGGACCTGTAGTGTATGCAGCAACAAAACTGGGGATTCCGAGTATAATTCATGAACAGAACGCCATTCCGGGTCTAACTAACAAATTTTTGATGCGTTATGTGGACACGGTTGCCGTTAGCTTTGAAGGACTTGAAAAATCGTTTTCAGGTGCGAAAAATGTGATCTACACCGGTAATCCGCGAGCGACTACGGTAGCTCAGGCTAGCCGTGATCGTGGTTTTGCCACATTAGGTGTCCCGATGAACAGCCGTGTTGTTCTTGTGGTCGGTGGCAGTCGTGGAGCGAAAGCAATCAATAAAGCGATGGTGGACATGGCTCCTATGCTGGAGCAACTGGATGATGTTCATGTGGTTTACGTGACAGGGGATACCTATTTTGATGAAACGCGTGAAGCCATTCGCAGTTCATTGGGTACAATGCCAAACCACCTGCATGTTCTACCTTACGTACACAATATGCCTGAGGTACTTGCTTGTACATCCTTGATTGTAAATCGCGCTGGGGCATCATTCCTTGCGGAGATTACATCACTGGGCATTCCTTCGATCCTGATTCCGTCACCCAACGTGACCAACAATCATCAGGAAGCCAATGCACGCAAGCTTGAAGGTGGAGGCGCGTCGCTCACGATGCTGGAGAAGGATCTTACAGGCAAAGTGCTGTATGAAGCCATTGCCGGGATTATGAATGATGAACTCGGGCGTAAGCGAATGGCTGAAGCCTCCCGGAAACTGGGGAAACCGGATGCAGCGGAAGTGCTTGTGCGTGAAATTCAGCGTCTTGCTGCACGTCGATAGAGTGCGTTTGTGGGCGATTGTCACACACAAGACGGGACTGACATAAGATACCGTATAAATCGTGACCATCGTTCCATGGCGCTAGAACACGGTCTGTAGCAACAGAACATACCATGTTCATCGGCTTTGAAGCAAAGGAGGATGCACACATGCACCAGTGGATATCGATACTGTCCCAGCATAATGTTGGCAGAGTTCTTGAAAACGAATCGCTAGCCAAATACACCACATGGAAGATCGGCGGTCCTGCGGATGCACTGGTCATTCCGGAGAATAAAGAGCAGATGATACATCTCATTCAATTGCTTCACAAGCATCAGATGCCGTGGATGCAACTTGGACGGGGTTCAAACATGCTGGTGTCAGACAAAGGAATACGTGGTGTTGTTGTGAAACCAGGCGAAGGCTTTGATTATGCCGAGTTTCACGAAGGCGGCGTAACCGCTGGAGCGGCGCATTCTTTTGTTAAACTCAGTGTGGTTGCTGCGAAAAAGGAATGGACCGGTCTGGAATTCGGCAGCGGTATCCCCGGAACTGTCGGTGGAGCCGTATACATGAACGCGGGTGCCCATGGATCGGATGTGTCACGGATATTCAAATTCGCTGAGATTGTACTGGAGACAGGAGAATTGGTACGTTACAGCAAGGAGGACATGGATTTTGCCTACCGCCACTCTGTTCTGCATGATCGGAGAGGCATCGTGCTGGAAGCTTCATTTGAACTTCAGCAGGGAGAGCGCAAAGTCATTTCGGAAGCCATGGCGGCTTACAAAGATCGCCGACGCCGCACACAGCCACTGCAGATGGCATGTGCAGGCAGTGTATTCCGAAATCCCCCGGGTGATCATGCAGCCCGTCTGATTGAAGCAGCAGGGCTGAAAGGGTTGACTCTGGGAGGCGCACAGGTATCCACCATGCATGCCAATTTCATTGTCAATACAGGGCAAGCAACAGCAGAGGACGTTATCACCCTAATGCAGCAGATTCAGAGCACTATATCATCTCAAAACGGTATTAACCTGGTACCGGAAGTCTTCGTAGTGGGTGAGCGGTAAACCCCGGAGGTGATACATTGGACAAATTGGTGATTGAAGGCGGGAAACCCCTCTCAGGATCCATACGCATCCATGGAGCAAAAAATGCCGCTTTACCGATTATGGCCGCAAGTTTGTTGGCAGATGGAGAAGTTACACTGCATAACGTTCCACACTTGCTGGACATTGAAGTGATGCTGTATATCCTGGAACGGCTTGGATGCACGTGTCGGCATGAACAGGGAACAGTGACGATTAATACCTCGTCGATCCGGTCATATGATGTGCCAGAAGATCTAATGAAGCAGATGCGCTCTTCCATTTTTTTGATGGGACCATTGCTGGCTAAGTTTGGGCAAGTGTCAGTGTACCAGCCAGGGGGCTGTGCCATTGGAGAACGCAAAATTGATCTTCACCTCCGGGGCCTGGAAGCGCTCGGAGCTTTGATTGAAGAGCAGGACCAACAGATTATCTGTCATGGGAAGAATCTGGTGGGTACAGATATTCATTTGGATTTCCCGAGTGTGGGAGCGACCGAGAATATCATGATGGCAGCCGTTATGGCTAAAGGCACGACAACCATTTGCAACGCCGCAAGAGAACCTGAAATACAAGATCTGCAGCACTTCCTGAATGCTATGGGTGCAAGCATCATTGGTGCAGGAACGGATACGATTACGATTAATGGCGTTGAGAAATTGAAGCCTTGTTCGTATGAGATTATACCGGATCGAATCGTTGCTGGGACCGTGATGATCGCAGCTGCAGCAACGCGTGGCAATGTTACGCTTACACATTGCAATCCTGCTCATCTTACTTCACTTATACATGTGTTGAAGCGCACTGGTGTTCAAATCACAGTCTGCAATGATATAATGACGGTGAGCTGTATGAGCCGTCCAAAATCAGTAGACCGTATTGTGACTTCTCCGTATCCTTCGTTTCCGACAGATCTGCAATCACAAATCATGGTGTTGCTCAGTCTGGCAGACGGATTCAGTGTGATGAAGGAAACGGTATTCGAGGGTCGATTCAAACATGTGGATGAGCTGAATGTGATGGGGGCTGATATTTCAGTCGATCTGAACGCAGCATTTATCCGTGGTGTTCCCCGTCTGTACGGGGCTACAGTGGAAGCAACCGATCTTCGTGCAGGTGCAGCTCTGGTTATTGCAGGTCTGGCTGCTCAAGGCAAAACGGTTGTGGAGCAAGTGCATCATATTGACCGGGGATACGATCAGATCGAGAAGTTATTCCAGAGTCTTGGAGCATCGGTTGAGCGACAGTCGCCCGTTTCGAAAGAGTTGGATTTTGCCAATTAACGTCCTTGGCGTCCCCTTCTTGAAGGGAGGGGACCTGAGGCTTTGTGGAGCGCTACTTATGCCTAAAAGTCAAATTCCGGTTCTGAAGAAGAATCGGCCAAAAGGAAACACAAGCCGCAAAATTGTAATTATTCTGTTATTACTATTTATTGTATTGCTCGCTGTATTATTCTTTCGTTCTTCCATGAGTCGGATTTCGGCAGTTGAAATTACGGGTAATGTATACACAGCGACTTCAGAACTGCTGGAGAAAAGCGGTCTGAAAGAAGGCGATCAATTTTTTGGGACAAGTGCTGCGGAGGTAATCGAGCGTCTCAAGAGTATCAAGGCGATCTCAACCGTTACCGTGGACAAGCAATTTCCAGGCATTATTCATATCAAAGTTCAGGAATATGCCACGGTTGCGTATGAACTTGGTACGGATGGTACGTTAAAAGCGATATTAGCCAGCGGGACAAGCTTGACAGTGCCAGCAACAATCGGTGTTGCTGTAGAGAAGCCGATATTGACCCAATGGAAGGCGGATGATCCGCTCAAAGCCGAACTGAGCGAGACCCTGGCTAAAATTCCAAACGAATTGACGACGGATATTTCGGAGATTATTCCGAACCCTACGCCTTCGTTTCCGGATCAGATTCGGATGTATACCAAATCACAGTTTGAAGTAATTACAACCGTCTCTCTTTTATCGGATAAAGTGGAGTATCTGAATCAAGTGATTGAGACCGAACGCCCTGGGAAAATCACCATGCTTGAAGCAGATACTTATGTTCCTTTCATCCCGGATGACCCGGAAGATGATGCTGAACCGGGAGCAACCCCCTGATCTTTGCCATCTTTGAGGCTGAACTGAATATGAAAGCCTAGGCGGGTCGGGGTTTGGCCCCGTCAGAGCAATGAAACTTGTTCTTTCTGAGATGAAGAAAAAATGATACACTTGAACTTATGGCACATGAGTTGCCTCCTTCTTTTTTCTTCAAGGTTTTATGTCTCGCAACCAGATTTTGACACCCAAAAACATTGTAGAAAAAAGAGGGAAAGCCTGAAGTGTGTTGAATATGTTTTAAGAGTGTTTAAACCCGAACGTATCTTACTATTGGAGTCAGGAGGTGCCACAGACTTGAGCAACAATGACATCATTGTTAGTTTGGACATCGGTACATCCAAAATTCGCGCTATTATTGGGGAAATTAATAATGGAACCTTTAATATTATAGGAGTTGGATCTGCCGACTCGGAGGGAATTCGCAAAGGTGTAATCGTAGATATCGATCAGACGGTGCAATCGATTCGCAACGCAGTGGATCATGCAGAACGTATGGTAGGTATTCAAATATCCGAAGTGTATGTTGGAATCTCAGGAAATCATATCGGACTGATGAGCAGTCACGGCGTCGTGGCTGTGTCTAACGAGGATCGTGAGATCGGAGAAGAAGACATGGAGCGGGTGTTGAAAGCAGCCGAAGTGATTGCAGTTCCGCCGGAACGGGAAATTATTGATGTTGTCGCCAAGCAATATGTTGTAGATGGCTTGGAGGGCATACAGGACCCCCGTGGTATGATTGGTGTTCGTCTGGAAGTTGAAGCAACGATCATTACGGGTGCAAAAACCGCGATACATAATCTTTTGCGCTGCGTGGAAAAAGCGGGTCTGAAAGTAAGCGATCTGGTTCTCATGTCGCTTGGAGCGGGTCAACTGGCTTTGTCCAAAGATGAAAAAACGATGGGTTCCGTGCTTGTTGATATTGGAGCAGGTGCAACAACCATCGCCATTTTTGAAGAAGACAGTCTTGTCGCAACATCAACGTTGCCTATTGGCGGGGAGTTTGTAACGAATGATATCGCCTATGGCCTACGCACGTTAACCGATCAAGCGGAGAAAGTGAAACTGAAATATGGCTGCGCCTGGTTGGATGATGCTGCTGCGGATGTTATGTTCAAAGTAACCCGAATCGGCAGTAATGTAGACAAGGAATTTTCACAGGAGGATCTGGCGGCTATTATTGAACCTCGGGTTCAGGAAATATTCCAGATGATCTCTCAAGAAGTGAAGCGTCTTGGTTACAACGAGCTTCCTGGAGGTTATATACTAACGGGAGGTACGGTCTCTATGCCGGGGGTTCTGCAGGTTGCTCAACATGAGCTGGCTGCTTCGGTACGAGTTGCAGTCCCGGATTATATTGGTGTGCGTGACCCTGGTTTCACAAGCGGAGTCGGCATATTGCATAGTGTAATTCGCAGTTTGCGTATTCGTCCCTCGATCAATAACGGCGGTGGAAATAACAACAATAATAATAACAACAAGAAACCGACCAACCGTCCGAAGCCGAATGCGGCACAGGAATCGGAGCAAAAACCCGGTCTGTTCGAACGGCTGAAGAATATGTTCAGTGAATTTATATAACAGGTTGGATCCATTTCATACATTCTTGAAGCCGTCTGAATGCGCCGGTACTAAAATAAACGCTTTCGTTCGTCGATATATGAAATTGATTCGGTTCAAATCAAAAATTGGACGGGCCATCCATGCACATTGAGGGGGAGATGGAATAATATGTTGGAATTTGATTTCGAGATGGAGAGCTTGGCTCAAATTAAAGTCATCGGTGTAGGCGGCGGCGGAAGCAATGCAGTCAACCGTATGATTGAAAATGGTGTACAAGGTGTTGAATTTATTACGGTGAATACGGATGCTCAGGCGTTACACCTGGCGAAATCCGAGCATAAATTGCAAATCGGTGATAAATTGACTCGTGGTCTTGGTGCGGGTGCCAATCCGGATGTAGGTAAAAAAGCAGCGGAAGAATCTCGCGATCTGATCATGAACACGTTGAAAGGTGCAGACATGGTATTTGTTACAGCCGGTATGGGCGGCGGTACAGGTACAGGTGCGGCTCCGGTTATTGCCGAAATCGCTAAAGAGTGTGGTGCACTTACCGTTGGTGTCGTGACTCGTCCATTTACATTCGAAGGACGCAAGCGTTCCAGCCATGCAGAGCAAGGTATTGAAGCTCTCAAAGAAAAAGTCGACACACTGATCGTGATTCCTAATGATCGTTTGCTCGAGATCGTAGACAAAAAGACTCCGATGCTTGAAGCATTCCGTCAAGCGGATAACGTACTTCGTCAAGCTGTACAAGGTATCTCTGATTTGATCGCTGTACCGGGTCTGATCAACCTTGACTTTGCTGACGTCAAAACGATTATGCATGAACGTGGTTCTGCGCTTATGGGAATTGGTGAATCAACTGGTGAGAATCGTGCCGCAGAAGCAGCGCGGAAAGCCATTATGAGTCCTTTGCTTGAAACTTCGATTGAAGGTGCTCGCGGCGTAATCATGAACATTACGGGTGGCGTTAATCTGTCCCTGTATGAAGTGAACGAAGCTGCAGAGATCGTAACGTCTGCTTCCGACCCGGAAGTGAATATGATCTTTGGTGCCATCATTGACGAAGACCTGAAAGAGGAGATTAAGGTTACGGTTATTGCAACCGGTTTTGAAGATAAACCTGCTCCACCACCACCAGGACGTAAGCCAGCTCCAGCAACAGCGGAGACAACGGATACGCGTTCGCCGAACCTGCGTCCTTTCGGAAATCAGCCGAGCAATGATCAGCTGGATATTCCGACATTTTTACGCAATCGTTCACGCAATAATAACAACGATTAATACACATATCGATTTATCCAAAACCCGGTGCTCCTGATGGAGTGACCGGGTTTTTTCTGTTTTTTTTAGATATCATAGCATACAGCATTGAACAAATTCTGAACAACGGGCCTGAGCAATTCCGACAAAAAAAGTTGGAAACACACCCCCATGATTAGACAGACTTTGAACAGGGGGCTCCGTATACTTGTGAATATGCTCAGGAATATCGGAATACCGGGATACTGATATTTCGATATGTTACGCGCAGGCAGGTGAAGAGTTTGATTGTGTATGTGGATCTTATTTTTTTGACAAACCTGTGTATTGACGGTGCACTCATCGGACTGACCGCCTGGATGCGCAAAACAAAGCTGGTCTGGTGGAGATGGTTGCTATCAGCCATTGTGGGCGCATTATACGTGGTCATGATGTTTGTACCGGAGTTTGATTTTATGTTCACCTTTTTGATCAAGTTCGGGTTCTCGCTGGTCATGCTTACGATTGCTTTTGGTTTTAAGGGTCTGCAGGCTTTTGCGAGGACGCTCGGTACCTTCTATGTGATTAATTTTGTCGCTGCCGGAGGTATTCTGGGTGTGCATTACATGCTTCAGAGCTCCGGAGAGCTGTTTAACGGCATTTGGTTCACAGCTTCAGGCGGCATGTCGTTTGATCTGAAGATTGCCTTCTGGTTCACGTTTATCGTATTTTTCGCTGTCCTGTTATTATTCAAAGCTGTGCAAAGCTCGAAACGTAAAACGGATCGCATGACGACCTATTTGGGCAAAGTTGAGGTCTGCATCGATGAGGTAGTCATTTCTTGTACAGGCCTTCTGGATACGGGCAATCAACTCACGGATCCCTTATCGCGCATGCCGGTCATGGTGATGGAGGTTTCGTTATGGCAAGACATGCTGCCGGCTTCATGGAAGGGCAGACTCAAGGACGAGGCGCCGGACAACCTTATTATGGAGCTTAATCAGGAAAGTTTTCAGTGGCAGGATCGACTGCGGCTTGTGCCCTATCGGGGCATTAACAAAGGGACTGCGTTTATGCTGGCGATGAAACCGGACCGGGTGAAGGTAACGATGGAGGAAACATGTTATGAGACGACAAGGGTACTTATTGGGCTGGATGGAGGTGTGTTGTCGTCGGATGGGAAATACCAGGCCGTGATTCATCCTGAACTTGTGCAAGACGCTGCTTCTGCGCAGTCTACGGCTCTCTCTGCGGGAGCAACAGAAAAGCCGCTGAATGTGGTATAGGAGGAACGTACATGCTTGTGAAATGGAAACTGGTGGCGCAGCTGCAATATTACCGTCTGTTATTTTTGTTGGGGCTCAAAAGTGAAGAGATCTATTATATTGGGGGAAGTGAGGCGCTTCCGCCACCATTGACACGTGAAGAGGAAGAATTTTTACTGCAAAAATTATCCTCGGGAGACTCGGCCATTCGCGCGATGCTCATTGAGCGCAACCTGCGTCTGGTGGTATACATCGCACGCAAATTTGAGAATACAGGAATCAATATTGAAGATTTGGTCTCCATTGGAGCGATCGGATTGATTAAGGCAGTCAATACATTCGACCCCGAAAAGAAAATCAAACTGGCAACATACGCTTCCCGTTGCATCGAAAATGAAATTTTGATGTACCTGCGACGCAATAGTAAGATCCGAACTGAAGTTTCTTTTGACGAACCGCTCAACATTGATTGGGATGGAAATGAACTATTATTATCCGATGTACTGGGTACAGAAAACGATACAATCTATCGGAATATTGAAGAGCAGGTAGACCGGAAGCTTTTGCACAAAGCACTGGAAAAATTAACGGAGCGCGAGCGAATGATTATGGAGCTTCGTTTTGGCTTGACGGATGGGGAAGAAAAGACTCAAAAAGATGTGGCGGATCTACTTGGAATCTCCCAATCCTACATCTCTCGACTCGAAAAAAGAATCATTAAAAGACTCCGCAAGGAGTTCAATAAAATGGTCTGAAATACATTGTTGGTCAGAATGGGTATTACTGGCAAGGATGCCAAGTACGAATAAAAAAGCCTGCCCCGGAGATAATGTACATTAATGTTTCTCCTTGGGAGGTAAATCACGATGACCCGAAACAAAGTCGAGATTTGTGGCGTGGACACCGCAAAATTGCCTGTCCTCACCAACACTGAAATGCGGGAATTGTTTCATTCCCTTCAGCAACACCATGATCGCTCAGCAAGAGAGAAATTAGTGAATGGCAACCTGCGTCTGGTACTCAGTGTCATTCAGCGCTTTAACAATCGGGGGGAGTTTGTCGATGATCTGTTCCAGGTTGGTTGCATCGGCCTGATGAAAGCCATTGATAATTTTGATTTATCCCAGAATGTCAAATTTTCAACCTACGCGGTGCCGATGATTATCGGTGAAATCCGTCGATACCTGCGTGATAATAACCCGATTCGGGTATCTCGGTCCTTGAGGGACATTGCTTACAAAGCACTTCAGGTCCGTGACAGCCTGACGAATAAAAATTCCCGGGAACCGACGATATTCGAAATTGCGGAAGTACTGAATGTGCCGAAGGAAGATGTTGTTTTTGCATTGGACGCCATTCAGGATCCGGTCTCGCTCTTCGAACCGATCTATCATGATGGTGGAGATCCGATCTATGTCATGGATCAGATCAGTGATGACAGAAACAAGGATGTGTCGTGGATCGAGGAAATAGCGCTCCGGGAAGCAATGCATCGTCTTGGTCAGCGGGAAAAAATGATTCTGTCGATGCGGTTTTTCGAAGGAAAAACCCAGATGGAAGTGGCTGATGAAATTGGCATTTCCCAGGCTCAGGTATCACGTCTGGAGAAATCAGCGATACAGCAGATGCAAAAACATGTAAAGTCGTAACACGATGCAAGGGCAGGAGGACGATCAATCGGGGTAATGTATACCGTTGGTCGTCTTTTTGCTTTGGTCCTTTCCACATTCGATGAAAAACAGGACATTTTTCGCCCCTGAAACATATATTGTATAGAAGCGTGAGGAACGGGCAGAAGAGGACTAACAGGGGGGCGGAAATGAATGAAAGTAAATACGAGCGAAGTAGCGGCACGAGGCATGAAAATCTCGGACTTTCAGACAAAGGATGTTATTAACATTACGGATGGTAAACGTCTGGGGCAGATCAGTGACCTGGAGCTTGATCTGAAGCAGGGACGAATTGAAGCGATTGTTGTACCAGGGTACAGCCGTTTTATGGGGCTCTTTGGCGGGGGAACGGATCTGGTGATTCCCTGGAGAAATATTGTGAAGATTGGTTCAGATGTGATTTTGGTTAAGATGGATGAAGTAAAGGAGAATACGTATGATGAGCGTGATCGGGAAGCACGTCTGTATGATGAACAGCAACATAACCGTACAGAACGTGTGGAACGCCTTGAGCGTTCGGAACGTAATCAGCGTCGAACGATATAAATGAGACAGAATGTGGCTCATTTGGTACACTGGAAGTGGTGAGGTGAGAGAATGGAACCCTTTGTATTGAATAAGGAATTACTTGAACGGACAGAGAATCCTAACTCAGATTTCGGTTCTGACCCGTTATTATTATATGTTGAGCCTTGGAGACAGCAGTTTGAAATGTTGACGGTCGGGTTTACGACAAGACATGGTGGAGTCGGAAATTCTCCCTACGCTACGCTCAATTGTGCTTATCATGTGGGGGATGATCCGGAAGTTGTACTTAACAACCGCAGGCTTGTAACCGAGAAGATTGGCTTTGCAGCAGAAGCCTGGACTTGTGGAGAGCAGGTGCATGGCAAACATGTGGCTGTAATAACCGCTGAAGATCGGAGCAGAGGATTACTTGATCGTCACTCTGCGCTGCAGGATACGGATGGATTGGTCTCGAATGTGCCCGGGGTGCTGCTGACTTCTTTCTATGCAGACTGTGTTCCCCTTTATTTCTACGACCCTGTACAGCAGGCTGTTGGCCTTGCTCATGCGGGTTGGAAAGGTACAGTCGCGGGTATCGCTGTATCCATGGTGGAGACGATGGAACGGGAGTATGGAAGCCGTAGACAGGATATCCGGGCTGCTATCGGTCCGTCCATTGGGGATTGCTGTTATGAAGTGGATGAGGCGGTTATGCAGCATGTGCGGGTTTGGTTTGAGGATTCCCCGGTTAATGATAAATACGAGGATTCTGCTTCTAAACAAGCATATCGACCCGTGAATAACGGCAAAACGATGTTAAACTTGAAAGAATGTAATCGACACATTATGATGAAAGCAGGAATAATGCCGGATCATATCGAATGTACAACATGGTGTACAAGTTGTCATCCCGAACTATTTTTCTCCTATCGGAAGGAAAATGGGATTACAGGGCGGATGGCGAGCTGGATTGGGCTGGAAGAGAGGTGACCCTCTGTGTCTTTGGAGGAGCGTATACAACAGGTGAACCATAAGATTGAAGATGCATGTCGGCGCAGTAACCGTCAACGTGATGATGTGAACGTGATTGCGGTCACGAAGTACGTCTCACTTGAAACAACGGGATCGGTGCTGGAGCATGGTCTTGAGCATATTGGAGAAAATCGGTGGCAGGATGCACAGGCCAAATGGGAAGCATTTGGTCAACAGGGCACCTGGCACTTTATCGGTCATTTGCAGACGAACAAGGTGAAAGACGTGATAGGCAAGTTTCGTTACATACATTCACTGGATCGTTTGTCATTGGCGAAGGAGTTGGATAAGAAAGCAGCTTCACTTGGCATCCAGGTGGAAACGTTTTTGCAGGTGAATATTTCGGGTGAAGAGAGCAAGTATGGTTTACAGCCTGAACAGGCAAGTTCATTTTTGCGTGATATTCGTTCGTTCAACAATCTCAAGGTCGTCGGCCTGATGACCATGGCACCTCATGAGGAAAATCCGGAGCTGACGCGTCCCGTATTTCGTGGATTGCGTGAGCTGAGAGATCAACTGAATGGACAAGCCCTTACAGCAGAACCATTGACTGAACTGTCGATGGGGATGTCCAATGATTTTGAAGTGGCCATTGAAGAAGGGGCAACCTGGGTACGGCTAGGATCGATTCTCGTAGGAAAAGAGGAGGGTTCACGATGGGCGTAATGAATAAATTTATGAATTTCCTCGGACTTCAGGAAGAGGAAGAGATTGTGGAACGTGAACGGATGGCTGCGCAGGAGGAAAATGAACCTGAACAGCAGGAAGCTGAAACCTCCAGTCTCGATAAACGTAGAAACCAAAGGGGGAATAATGTGGTGAGCATTCATTCCCAGAAAAATGTTAAAGTTGTCCTGTATGAACCACGTTCTTATGACGAGGCTCAGGAAATTGCCGACCATCTGCGTTCGCATCGTACCGTTGTGGTGAACTTGCAACGAATACGTCAGGACCAAGCGCTGCGAGTTATTGATTTTTTGAGTGGCACAGTATACGCATTGGGTGGCGGTATTTCCAAAATCGGCGGAAACATTTTTCTCTGTACGCCAGATACGGTTGAAATTCAGGGCTCAATTACGGAAATACTGGCTGACAGCGAGCAAGATTATAACAGAATGAGGTGAGCCACTTTTGTATCAGATTGAAAGCGTGTTGTACACGTTATACCAGATTTACTTTTACATGGTCATTGTCTACATATTGATGTCTTGGCTTCCCAATGCGCGGGAAAGCTTCATCGGTGAATGGATAGGCAAATTTGTGGAGCCTTACCTAAGACCTTTCCGTCGATTTATCCCGCCTTTGTTCGGAGTGCTGGATATTTCCCCAATTGTGGCGCTGATCGTTCTACAACTCGCGCTGAATGGGCTGATCTCCATACTTCGGTATTTTGTATATTAGGGTAGGGTGACATAGATGAGCGGTGAAATTTACGAACATTTTAGCCATGATGAGCGAGATTTCGTAGATAAAGCTTCGGATTGGGTTGAGCGGGCAGGCAAGTATCATGATATGAAGCTAACTGACTTTCTTGACCCAAGACAGGTTTTTATTTTACAAACTCTTGCCAATCGACGTAATGATGTTCAGATTCGTCTGGATGGTGGTTACGAGGCTGCTGAGCGCAAGCGTGCGTTGGTTGCACCTGATTATATGTATCTGGATGATGAGGATATGGGTATGCAGGTGCTGAGTATCACGTCTGATAATCAGAAAATCTCGGAGCTGGAGCATGGGGACTACATGGGTTCCCTGCTCGGGCTTGGGATGAAACGTGGAAAGATCGGGGATATCCAAGTGCTGGAGGACGGTTGCCATACAGTGGTGGCGGCGGAAACCGGCGCTTTTTTATCGCTTCAACTGAATCAGGTGCATCGGTTACATGTGTTCACAGAGTTACTTCCTTTGGATCAGATGCGATGGTCAGAGAGTAAACTGGAGACAATGGACATTACGGTCGCTTCGCTTCGTTTGGATGGAATCTGTGCAGATGTGTATCGGCTTAGTCGCAGTAAAGTGCTGGTGCCGATCAAAGCTGGTCGCTGCCGTGTGAACTGGAAAGTTGAGGAAGATCCCTCCAAATCGCTAAAAGCGGGTGATGTCGTATCCATACAGGGATTTGGCCGTTTCAAGGTTATGGAACAGGATGGGATGACTAAAAAAGGGCGTTGCCGAGTGAAAATCGGCAAATTTGCCTGATTCTGTTGCAGGAAAATTGGCTTTCTTGTCGAAATGTTTATCATAAAGGTGTAAAAATTACGAGGTGTATCCGATATACATTAAGTCAAAGCTTTATGCTGCAAACCTTCTCTGGACGGGAAGGAACTTTAACAGGAGGTGGACAGCATGCCATTAACGCCGCTGGACATACACAACAAGGAATTTTCCCGACGTTTGCGCGGGTATGACGAGGATGAAGTCAATGAATTCCTGGATCAAGTCATCAAAGATTACGAAGGCGTCATTCGCGAGAACAAAGAGCTGAGCAATCAGTTGCTGTCCGTTCAGGAAAAGCTGGATCATTTTGCCACGATTGAAGAAACGCTTAGCAAAACGATCATCATTGCGCAGGAAGCTGCTGATGATGTGAAGAATAATGCGAAGAAAGAAGCGCAGTTGATCGTGAAGGAAGCAGAGAAAAATGCAGACCGGATCGTGAACGAATCGTTGGGCAAATCACGTAAAATTGCTTTGGAAGTGGAAGAACTGAAAAAGCAGGCATCGATTTATCGTGCCCGTTTCCGCACGCTTGTTGAAGCGCAGCTTGAACTGTTGACTCAGGATGGTTGGGAAGTGCTTGAGAGCCGGGAGCAGGAAGTGCGTGACCGTGAGCGGGAGATGAAAGAAATTTATTAGTCTGTCGCCTGGTTGACTTTTGTCTGCAAAGAGGCTATAACTATATTCATAATGAATAGTGATTCCATGACGGGTTCAGTACGTTATGATCTCATCCCTCAGAGAGTTGGTGGTTGGTGCAAACCAATGGATGAGTTATAGCCGAATATCTCCCCGGAGAAGTGACGCTGAAGCGGTGATCGTGATTGCCGTGTGTAAGCCGAACCGTAAGCCGTACGTTATAACGGCACCCTGCGGTAGTATAGCGGGGCATAAGCGCTGTTGATGACAGAGCATACCCAGGCTTGCCTGGATGTGGTTTGTGATGAACAGAATTAGGGTGGTAACGCGAGTATAGCCTCGTCCCTTTCCAGGGACGGGGTTTTTTTGTGTCCAAAAAAGGCGAACGTTCATGAGGGCCGCAGGGACCTCATGGAGAGAGCCCCCGCCGGGAGAGCGAAGCGCTCGGCACACGGGTTTCGCCAAGGCGAACGTCCATGAGGGCCGCAGGGACCTCAAGGAGAGAGCCACCCGCCGGGAGAGCGAAGCGCTCGGCACACGGGTTTCGCCAAGGCGAACGTCCATGAGGGCCGCAGGGACCTCAAGGAGAGAGCCACCCGCCGGGAGAGCGAAGCACCCGGCACAAGGGTTTCGCCAAGGCAAACGTCCATGAGGCCCGAAGGGACCTCAAGGAGAGAGCCACCCGCCGGGGAAGCGAAGCACCCGGCAACACCCGCCTCGCGGTAAGGCCATGCGGCGTTCACGCAGGGAACAGCCGCAAAATGGCCGCCACTACGCACATCCAGCCCTTGCCCATAAGCGCCACTGTTCCACCAACGACAACCCATCCCGGGTGTCCAGAGGGCGGAGCGCCTATGGGGTCCCCCTTGGCAAGGGGGATTTAGGGGGATTGAAACGCTTTTTGTGGACGGTCCACAATCTAACCAAAGAAAGGAAAGTTGATCATCATGCAACGAGTTGACGTCAAAGAGAAGGCACGCGCCAGAGAATTACGTGTGTTAGATAAATGGAAAACGGAGAATACATTCAAACGATCCATTGAAAACCGGGAGGGCAAGCCAAACTTCGTATTTTATGAAGGGCCGCCTACAGCGAACGGAAAACCGCATATCGGTCACGTACTGGGACGCGTAATCAAGGATTTCGTTGGACGGTATAACACGATGAAGGGGTACCGTGTCGTTCGTAAAGCGGGCTGGGATACACATGGTCTGCCTGTAGAATTAGGTGTGCAGAAGAAGCTCGGCATCTCCCACAAGTGGGAAATCGAAGACTACGGCGTGGAGAAATTCATTAACGAATGTAAAGCGAGCGTATTCGAATATGAGCAACAATGGCGTGATCTGACCGAAGGTATCGGATATTGGACGGATATGGATAACCCGTATATCACCCTTGATAACAACTACATCGAGAGTGTATGGAACATCCTGGCGACGATCCACGAGAAAGGACTGCTGTATCGGGGTCACCGTGTGAGCCCGTATTGTCCTTCTTGTCAGACGACACTGAGTTCCCATGAAGTTGCACAAGGGTACAAAGACGTCAAAGACTTGAGTGCTACAGCGAAATTCAAACTGAATGACAGCGGTGAGTTTGTACTCGCTTGGACGACAACACCTTGGACACTGCCTTCACACGTTGCACTTGCGGTGAATCCGGATATGGACTACTCCCGTGTTCGTCAAGGTGATGAAGTGTACATCATGGCAACCAATCTGGTTGAGAAAGTCATGAAAGATGCCAAAGGTGAGTATGAGATCATTGGAGCACTGAAAGGTGCCGACCTCGTCGGCAAAACGTATGATCCTCCGTTCAACTACGTACAGGCTGAGAAAGCCAACATCATCCTGGGTGCAGGCTTTGTAACGGATGCAAGTGGTACGGGTATCGTACACATGGCTCCTGCCCATGGTGAAGATGACTACCGTGTATGCCGTGAGAATGGGATCAGCTTTGTGAACATGGTGGACCTGGAAGGTAAATTTGTGGCTGAGGTTACTGATTTTGCCGGACGTTTCGTGAAGGATTGTGATATTGATATCGTGAGATATCTTTCCGAGAATGGACGGTTGTTCAGCAAAGAAAAATATGAGCACAGCTATCCATTCTGCTGGCGTTGTGATACACCGCTTCTGTACTATGCAATGGACAGCTGGTTTATCCAAACGACAGCCATCAAGGACCAACTGATTGCTAACAATAGTGAAGTGAATTGGTACCCGGGTCATGTTCGTGAAGGTCGCTTCGGGAAGTTCCTTGAGGATCTGGTGGATTGGAACATCAGCCGTGATCGTTATTGGGGAACACCGCTGAACATTTGGGTGTGTGAGGAGACTGGCGAACAATTTGCTCCACACAGCATTGCTGAATTGCGTGCTCGTGCGGTAGGCGACGTGCCTGAGAATCTTGAATTGCATAAACCATATGTGGATGACGTTAAAGTCATGAGCTCTTGTGGCAAATATGAAATGAAACGTACACCGGAAGTGATCGATGTCTGGTTCGACAGCGGCTCCATGCCGTTTGCCCAGCAACACTATCCGTTTGAAAATAAAGAAGTATTTGAACAGCAATATCCTGCAGATATGATCTGTGAGGGGATTGACCAGACACGTGGCTGGTTCTACAGCTTGCTGGCGGTTTCTACCCTTTTGACAGGCAAAGCGCCTTACAAAGCGGTTATGGCTACAGGTCACGTTCTCGACGAGAACGGACAGAAGATGTCCAAATCCAAAGGTAACGTTATCGATCCTTGGGAAGTAATTGAAGAATACGGTACTGATGCATTCCGCTGGGCTTTGTTGTCTGACAGTGCACCGTGGAACAGCAAACGTTTCTCCAAAGGGATCGTAGGCGAAGCCAAATCCAAAATGGTGGATACGCTGGTCAACACCCATGCATTCCTGACGCTTTATGCTACTATTGATGGATTTGATCCACAGGAACATCCGTTCCAACTGTCCGCACACAAGCTGGATCGCTGGATTCTGTCGAGACTGAACAGCCTGATCCTGGTTGTAGAAAAAGCGTTGCTGGTTAATGACTATCTGAACTCTTCCAAAGCGATTGAAGCATTTGTCGATGAGTTGAGTAACTGGTATATCCGTCGTTCCCGTGACCGGTTCTGGGGAAGTGGCCTGACAGAGGATAAACTGGATGCTTACCGTACGTTGACTGAGGTACTGGTGACTACTGCGAAGCTGGTTGCTCCGTTCACACCGATGCTGGCAGAAGACATCTATCTGAACCTTGCAACAGGTGAGAGTGTGCACATGGAAGACTATCCGGTAGCGAATGAAGCGCTGATTGATGCAGGACTGGAACAGGATATGGAGACGGCTCGCCGCGTGGTCGAACTTGCTCGTAACGTTCGTAACGAAACAGGCATCAAGACACGTCAGCCACTGTCCGAATTGATTGTTTCCCTGGATAAAGGCTTTGACCTGGCAAGTTATGAAGAGATCATCAAGGAAGAGATCAATGTAAAAGGAATCCGTACCGAGCATAATGATGCGGAATTCGTTGACTTTACATTGAAGCTGAACCTGAAAGTTGCAGGTAAGAAATACGGTAAAAACGTAGGATTCCTGCAAAACTTCTTCAAGGGAATGTCAGCCGATGAGACGCGTAAAGTGGTTTCGGAAGGTGTACTGAACATCGTTTCACCGGAAGGCGAAGAGCTGCAAGTGACGAGCGAAGAATTATTGGTTGATAAACAGGCCAAATCAGGCTTTGCTTCAGCGTCAGGTTATGGTCTGACGGTGGCGCTTAATACCGAAATCACGCCAGCATTGGAACAGGAAGGCTGGGTCCGTGAAGTGGTTCGTGCTGTGCAGGATACCCGGAAACGACTGGACTTGCCGATTGAGAAAAGAGTACGTTTGACGCTGGATGTGGATGCATCCCTTCAGGAAGCTATTCAGGCGTTTGATGATGTATTGCGTGAAAATGTTCTCGTAACCGAAGTTACATTCGGCTCGAATGAGTCCATGGAACGTGTTGAAGCCGGAGGCAAATCGATCGGTATTTACATCGAAGCGTAATTCGAAGTTTGTAACATTCAATATTTACAGAATATAGCGTATAAACTAACGAGCCGCAGAGGCAGGGACATATTCCCTGGTTCTGGGCTCGTTTGTTTTTCAGGCAAAAGGGCAATGATTTTATAGTGCAGTCAATCTATATTGATCAAAGGAACTGACCAAAACATGAGCGAACAAGACAAGCAATCCGCATCCACTTCACCATCAACATCAGATGATCTGAATTCACATGACAAAATCGAAGAGCTACATACCCTGACTAATCGTCTGGCTAATGAACTGGAACGTTCCCGGATTGCGCAATACACGGAATTGCTGAACAGGCCATGGAAACTGATTGGATTGAACCTGTTGTCTGGAGCCGCAAGAGGTGTGGGGATCGCAATTGGGTTTACCTTTTTCGCAGCAACGATCATTTATGTTTTACAGCTGCTTGGGGCGCTCAATCTTCCTATTGTTGGAGACTACATCGCTGATATTGTACGCATTGTGCAGCGACAGCTAGATATGAACACCTACTAAGCGATTAAGCGGAAAAAGCAAATGATATCAAAATGCAATTAATACGTGTCATCTGTCTCCATATCCGGTTCTAACAGACCATCGCCTTCACGGTTTTCCAGGTACTGGCGATATTGTCGATTACGCACGATGGAGACGTCATGACCGTAGATATCCGTTGCTACAAAGCTTTCGTACGCTTCAACGCAACCTTCCACTTCATCTGTGGCTTCAATGGCCATAACGTCATAGCTGTCAATATCACGTCCTTCAGCCATCGCTGGGGAGTTCGATGTACCCCAGCTCTCAACGATCTGCCAGGTGTCCTCACCATCGAAGCCATTTTGGTCATCCCGTTCATCCAGACTCGTTCGGCCAAATGCCGGGGCAAGGAATTCTTCCTCTACAGGGCGGTTTTCAGAGACGACGGTTTCCGGCTGATGTTTTTTGCAATATTTCGTATAGGGAACAGCTTCCATGCGTTCATAAGGGATGGGTTGCTGGCAGACTGCACATGTACCATAATGCCCTTCTTCGATGGAGTGCAGTGCAGAATCGATACGCTCCAATTGGAATTCATCGTGTTCCAGCAGGGAAATATCCTTCTCGCGTTCATACACCTCGGTGGCGATGTCACCAGGATGGTTATCAATCGGTGATAATTCACCTGTCTGTAGCTTGAGGGAGTCTCCAAGGCCATAATGTTCGTTCTCCGACAGTCTATGTTCAATATCGTGCTTATCACTTATCAGTTGGGAACGTAAAAATTGCAGTTGTTTAGCAGTAAAATGTGACATGGTTTTCCCCTTTCTGCTTTCGTCTGGAATCCGGATTTTAACTCTATTGTAGGATGTGCCATTAAGGGCTAGATTACAGAAGGGAAATGTTATCGTTTTTGCCATGAGGATTGCGATGTAGCGCGTCGTGGACGATTTCCAAACAGCTGTGCTACAATAAACAAGTCTGGCGTAAGCCTGGTATCGTTTGGAAAAGACAAGAACGGAGTGACAAACAAACGTGGTGTATTATATCCTCGCTTTTATCGTATTTCTATTGGATCAGGGAACCAAGTTCCTGATTGCAACCCGGATGGAACTCAGAGAAGAAATTCCGGTTATCGGCAATTTCTTTGTCATCACATCACATCGTAACTCAGGTGCAGCTTTTGGCATTCTGCAAGACCAGCGTTGGTTCTTTATTGTGGTTACGGTGATTGTGGTCGTTGCCTTGATTTGGTATTTGCAAAAGGTAAAAGATACCCCGCACAAATTGCTGCCTGTGGCACTTAGCTTGGTGCTCGGTGGAGCAATTGGCAACTTCCTTGACCGGGCACTGACCGGAGAAGTTGTAGATTTTGTACAGCTTAATTTTGGAAGTTACACGTTCCCTATTTTCAACATCGCCGACTCGGCAATTTGCATCGGTGTAGCGTTGATCATTGTGGAGACGTTACTTGAAGGACGGCGCGAAAAAGCAGCCGCTAAGATTGAAGGGAATGAACATCATGAGTAACCCGAATGAGGAACAGATGAACGATGAAGAACTAATGAATGGCAATGAGCGTATGGAATGGACCGTTGCCGCTGAACATAAGAAAGAACGAATCGATAAATATATTACGGAAGCTGTGGATAATGTATCTCGCTCCCAAGTTCAATTGTGGATTGGAGACGGATTAGTTACGGTAAATGGCGCTGTCGTTAAAGCCAATGCCAAGTTATCCGAAGGTGATCTGATTGAACTACAGATTCCTGAACCGGCCGCTGTCGAGATCATTGCCGAAGATATTCCGCTGGAAGTGGTATATGAAGATAGCGATTTGATCGTAATCAATAAACAGCGTGGTCTTGTCGTACATCCTGCACCAGGACATACGTCTGGCACACTCGTCAATGCACTCATGTACCACTGCAAAGACCTTTCGGGTATCAATGGAGAGTTGCGCCCGGGTATTGTGCATCGCATCGATAAGGATACGTCCGGCCTAATTATGGCTGCCAAGAACGATCGTGCGCATGCATCACTGGCTGCTCAGTTGAAGGACCATACGGTGAACAGACGTTATATCGCGCTCGTTCATGGTCATCTTAACCATGATCAAGGGACCGTTGATGCACCGATTGGACGTGATACCAATGACCGCAAAATGTATACAGTCACGGATCGCAACAGTAAACATGCCGTTACGCATTTTACCGTTACAGAGCGCATCAATGACTATACCTTGCTGGAGTTGAAACTGGAGACAGGACGTACCCACCAGATCCGGGTTCACATGAAATTTATCGGTCACCCACTTGTAGGAGATCCAACTTATGGACGGAATAAAGGCATCAAAATGCAAGGACAGGCTCTTCATGCGGCCATTCTTGGATTTGTGCATCCAACAACGGGAGAATACCTTGAATTTTCAGCTCCGATTCCGCAAGATATGGAAGACGTGCTTGCTTCGCTACGCAGTCGTTAACAGTTCCAAGAAAGTACAAATGTTCGGATACTTTGTCCATGGCTTTGATCACGCAAATGCTTCATATTAAAGTGTAGAAATTTGCGTCAAATGAGGAGATGAACAACGTTATGAGTATCGATAAATATCAAGAAACTTACATTCAGACTAATTTTGCCGACCGTATCGGTGGCTCCAACTATGGTAAAGACACGAACATTTATAAATTTGAGAAAATCAAACGTGCCAAAGCTTCGGCCAAAAAAGATTTTCCCGATGTGGAACTGATCGACCTTGGTGTAGGTGAACCAGACGAGATGGCGGATGCAGGTATAGTAGCTGCACTTGCAGAAGAAGCTTCCAGACCTGAGAACCGTGGTTATGCCGATAACGGTATTCCTGAATTCAAGGCTGCTGCTGCTTCCTACCTGAAAAACGTATTTAACGTAGAAGGCATCGATGCAGATACTGAAATCGTACACTCCATTGGTTCCAAACCGGCTTTGGCGATGATGCCTTCATGCTTCATCAATCCGGGTGATGTGACCATCATGACCGTTCCAGGTTATCCGGTTATGGGTACACATACCAAGTATCTGGGTGGAGAAGTGTTCAACATTCAATTGACGAAAGAGAACAACTTCCTGCCTGATCTGACGGCTATTCCGGAAGACATCGCAAAACGTGCGAAATTGCTCTACCTGAATTATCCGAACAACCCTACAGGCGCAAGTGCGACAGTGGAGTTCTTTACTGAAGTGGTGGAGTGGGCGAAGAAATACAACGTAGTTGTTGTCCATGATGCTCCTTATGCGGCATTGACGTATGATGGCAAAAAACCGTTCAGCTTCCTGTCGGTACCTGGTGCGAAGGATGTCGGCGTAGAGCTGCACTCTCTGTCCAAGTCCTACAACATGACAGGATGGAGAATCGGGTTCGTAGCCGGTAACCCGCTTGTAGTGAAAGCATTCAGCGACGTGAAGGACAACAATGACTCCGGTCAGTTCATCGCGATTCAGAAAGCTGCTGCTTATGGATTGAATCACCCTGAGATCACGGAAAAAATTGCAGAGAAATATTCTCGTCGTCACGACATGCTCGTTGCCGCATTGAACGAACTGGGCTTCCAGGCTGAAAAACCTAAAGGTTCCTTCTTCCTGTATGTTGAAGCACCAAAAGGTGTGGTTGGCGGACGTCGCTTCGAATCCGGCGAAGATTTCTCCCAATTCCTGATCCGTGAGAAATTGATCTCGTCCGTACCTTGGGATGATGCGGGTAACTTTGTTCGTTTCTCCGTTACCTTCGAAGCTAAGGGTGAAGAGGAAGAGAAACGTGTTATCGCTGAAATCAAACGTCGTCTGAGCGATGTGCAATTCGAATTTTAATTGAATTACCCAATAATTAAATCATGTACTAACCAAGAGAGACCGGAAACGGTCTCTTTTTTTATGTTCATATTAGATTTTTTCATTTACTCCCTTTACAAAATTATACAAGCAACATATGATTAGATCTTTACGTTATTTGTTATATACAGAAGTTGTTGTTGAAGGGAGTTATTACAATTGTTATCATCACGAACCAGTACGGTGTCCTCACCGGCTACAGGAACAGGCAGTACAGTATCAGGATTAATCAGATTGTTAAGACCCAAACAGTGGACCAAAAATCTCTTGTTATTTGCTGCTTTACTATTCTCCTTTGAGGAGATTCGGACCGAAACCATTCTTGCGACATTGCTTGGTTTTATTCTATTTAGCCTCGTTGCAGGCTGTGTTTATATTTTGAATGACTATGTAGACCGGGACAGAGATCGGCAGCATCCGGTGAAAAAGTTTCGTCCTATGGCTTCAGGGCAGGTGAATCCGAGCCATGCTTTGTTGTTTGGCATTATTCTATTAATCCTTTCCGTAGGAACGGCCTTCATGATGAACCCTCTATTCGGGGTGTTGTGTGTCGTCTACTTCCTGTTGAATGTCTCGTATTCCTTTGTACTGAAACATCTCGTTATCCTGGATATGATGACGATTGCAGCAGGCTTCGTACTTCGCGCGATTGCAGGCGGTGTGTTGATCCATGTGCCCTTCACACCGTGGTTTTTGATCTGTACGATGTTGTTGTCGTTGTTTCTGGCCATTGGCAAACGCAGAAATGAACTTACGTTGCTTGAGGGAAACACGGGATCACACCGCAAGGTTTTGGATAACTACTCCATTACGTTGCTGGATCAATTCAATACGATTGTGACGACAGCTACGATTATCAGTTATTCCTTGTTCACATTTACCTCAGATCGGTCCATCCATCTAATGTGGACGATTCCATTGGTCATTTACGGCATGTTCCGTTACCTGTATCTGATCCACATGAAGAATCAGGGCGGCTCGCCAGATCGTGTGCTGTTTGAGGACAAGCCTATATTAATTACGGTTACTTTGTATGTGATAAGTGTTGTTACAATCTTTGCTATCTTTGAATAAAAGGCTGAGGGGGATCAGGGTGAAAAGCACGAAAGTCGCGATTTTTGATATTGATAAAACGATTATACGCAGTGATTCCATGTTCCAATTTGTGCATTATGGTGTTAGACGTTACCCTTGGCAGGTGTGGAGATTGCCTGTCATTGCATTACATACGGTTTTATTTAAGGCGGGATTCATGACGGTTGAACAAGTCAAACGATCCTACTTTCAAGAAATTGAGCGTATGTCCGAAAAAGATCTGGAACATTTCTTTGATACCCGCTTGCGTACGTCCATTTTTGCCGAGGCCAGTGTAGAGATGCAACATCGCAAGGAAGCAGGGTACCATGTCTTGCTTGTTACTGCGTCTCCGCATGCCTATATGAAATACTTTAAAAACTTTCCCTGGGTGGATCATGTGATCGGGACCGATCTGGTCCGTCATGCGAATGGATATACATGCAGAATTGATGGCAGCAATTGCAAAGGGGAAGAGAAGGTACGCCGAATTCAGGCTTATCTGAGTGAGAAGAACATGGTCATTGATTATGATCAGTCATGTTCCTACTCAGACTCTTTATCCGACCTTCCGGTGATGCAACTTGTAAGTCAACGATACTTTATTAACAAGCGTGTTCCGGACATGGAGGCATTATCGTGGGGGAAATAACGTCACGTCATACCGGTAAATGGTTGATGCTCGTCTCCGCTTTTCTGACAGCAACGGGTCAATTGTTCTGGAAATGGGGACTAACCGAGTGGATCTACCTGGGTGTTGGTTTTCTGTGTTATGGAGTTGGAGCGATTTTGATGATCAAAGCTTTTGCTCTGGAAAAACTCTCTGTTGCTTATCCTCTGATGTGTGCCAGCTACGTATTTGCCTTAATCTATGGATATTTTTTGCTCGGGGAAGAAATTACATTGCAGAAGCTGACAGCAGTTGTGTTGCTTGGAATTGGGGTGACATTAACCAGTGTTGATCGATAGCTGGATGGTTGCCGTATTAATTGTCATGACGTTGTGTGGTGCACTGGGCGGGGCCGGACTGAAAGCTTATGCATCCAGTCGCAATCGTCTGCATGTACTCATGGGACTTGGATTCTACGGAACGGGTGCGTTGCTGAATATTGTATTGCTGAAGTTTCTTCCATTAACCGTAGTGTTGCCTGCGAACGCATTAACATATGTGTGGACTCTCATCATAGCGCGGCTGGTATTTAAAGAGACAGTGGGTCCTTTACGCTGGATCGGTGTGGCATGTATTATGGGTGGCCTATGTTTATTGGTGTTATAAGTTGAACTAAAGATTAATAACACGAGCACTCAAATTATATATTTTTTTTATAAAATTTATTGGATGTGAAATGAAAGCATGAAATTTTTGGATTACTTATTTTATAATCGCAGAGTCAACGGGACTGCCTTTTTTCTGTTTGCGGGATTTGCTTTGTTCTATGGTTTAATGAACGGCTCGTATGTTCTGTACATAGAAAATAATGCAGATATGCTTGGGAAATATAGCCCATTCAATACGACACTGTTTCCAATCAATTTATTCAACTTTGATCCTTCCATGTATTATGGGGACAACAGTTCTTCCGTTATTCATCCGCTGATTTCCTTTATGGCAGTCACCCTTGCGGCTGTAGCAAAGCTGCTGGGAGGCAACTGGTTCTTTCTAATCCTGCAATCGCTGGTGAATGCGGGTTCGGTGGTGCTGGCGTTTCTGTTCTTGAGTCAAAAAGAAGACAAACCGACCATCACACCGCTGCTGTTCGCTTTGTTGTTTGGTTTCAGTTCCTACTTAATGTATACTGCATTGATTCCAGACTCGTATCCGTATGTTCAGTTCGTTATAATGCTCTCTGTGATTTACATGCAGTATACTCGTGAGCGTCAGGACGTACGTTATGTACCTAATGCATTGATTGCGTCCATTAACTTCGGACTAACCTCGACCAATATCGTACCGTTTGCTGCTGCCACTTTCTTCAATATGCATGCATGGCGCAATAAGGCGAAACTGAAAAAGTACATTGGAATCATGGCACTGGCGGTTCTGATTATCGCCGTAGTTACCGGTATTCAGTATGTTGCCTTTGGAGGTCGCAGCTGGGTTAGTAACTGGCTATTGGGCATTCAAAATGGTGGAACCAGCTATGCAACACCATTCCAGTTCGCTGTTCACTGGAAAGCATTGATCATGCTGACCATCAATCCGATGCTGACACCGAAGATGCATTTATTGGACCCGGGCATGGCAGCCTTTGTTACGGATCTATCCCGTTCCAATCCAATCTATGTGCAGATTACAGGTATATTTATTTTACTATTGGCACTCGTGGGCTTCATTAAGGGCATTCGTGAAAGGGAAGTATGGACCCTTATGCCATATATTCTGTTTGCCTTTTTGCTTCATGTCGTCGTGGGCTTTGGATTGGCTGTATTTCAATATGATATGTACCTGTATGCGGGGCACTATCTGTTTGCGTTCTTCCTGTTGGGTGGAGGTTTTGTCATCAGCCTTCGTCCGGGACTGGGGAAAAAAGTGATTATAGGCTTGATCATATTATGTGTAATCGTTACGGCAAGTAACAACATCTATCGCCATGTAGAAACATTAACAACAATCAAGCAATCCTATGATCAATTGGAACAGGAACGCTCAGTGAAATAATCAAAATATATCTATTCATATAAGAAAATAAGAAAAGGCCATTGGATGGAAAGTCCAATGGCCTTTTCTTATTTAGTGTCGAGCAGATGAGTTAAGCAATAATTTTGGTCTTCTTGGCATTCTCGGCTGAACGTTTGGTGAGACTGCTGAGTGGACGTTTCAAAGCGAGAGCAACAATGAGACTCAGCGCAATGAACATACACAACCACAGAATATCCTTGATGGCAGTAGACCACAATATACCGCCGACCGACTCACGCAGCAGACTGATTGCATACGTGAAGGGCATGAACGGATTTAATGCCTGGAAAAAGGGTGATGTCATGCTGATTGGGAACGTACCGCCTGAGCTGGAGAACTGGAACACCATGAAGATGATGGCGATCCCTTTTCCGATATTCCCAAAAACGGACAGCAGGGTGTACGTTATGGTGACAAATACGGCACTCACCAGCATGGCAAACAGGACAAACCACAGTTTATCTGCGACATAGGTACCAAGGATTAAGATATCTCCCAGGGTGACGCATATCGCCTGAAGTAACCCAATGGTCAGAAAGGTAGCGAGACGTCCAAGATATAATTCATATCCCCGGAACCTGCCCTCTGGATTTTCAGCTTCGGCACGAAGCAGAGAAATCAGCAGTGTTGAGCCAACCCACAAGGACAGCACGCCATAAAATGGTGACATGGCCGATCCATAATTCGGAATTGGGTAAAGCTGTTGTTCCTTGATTTGCACCGGACTTGCAAGGAAAGCACTTTCTTCTTCGATATCGCCGCGCAAAAGTTTGGCGAGCTCGGCAAACTGGTTATTACCTTCGACTTCCCTAAGTTTGTCAGCAGCCTTACTGATGGCACTTTCTAATGCTGGCAGATCATCACGTACCAGCGTGGCAACACGATGTACTCCTTTTTCGACCTCCGGAAGCTGGTTCTGGACAAATTCGGATGCTTTGCCTATCTGTTTCTCGGCATTAGGCAGATCATTACGAACAAAATCAGCCGCTTCGTTCAGTTTGTTTCCCAGCTTGGGCAGATCGTTTCGAATTAATGAAGACACGGTGTTCAAAGCTTGGATAAAACCTTCACTTTTGTTCGCGAGTGTCTCTGATATCTCATGGATCTTAGATTGTATTTGAGGCAGGTCGCTCTGGATTTTTGTCAACTCGGTCTGCCCAAACGTAATTCCTTCTTTGGCAGATGCAAGAATGTCCGCAATATCCCGAATTCGATCTTTTGCTCCTTGTAGTGTACTTGCTGAAGTGGAGAGGATGGATCTTAGTTTATCCGCTCCAGCCGATAGAGCCGGCGATATATCACTTTCGTAAGTGTTCAAGAAATTGCCAATGCCGCTGCTAATGTCCTTGGAGAGCGTATTTAACTGAGCGATGACATCTGCGGGCAGTGTTGTATTGCGACGTATGGCATCACTCATGATCCCAGCCAGACGGATTTGCAACTGAAGTTTATCTGAAACGGAGTTCAGTTGTGTAATTTTATCGGCAAGTGGATGGCTTGGAAGCAAGTTGTCTATTTTGCCCAGGAGTTCTGACATACTGTCCACGAGTTTTACCGCAATCCCTAAACGCGAAGCAATCCGGTCGAGATCTTCTGCTGTAGGAAGGTTTTCAAGATCCGAATTTTGCAATTGTGCAAATACGTCTCCAGCAGCGTTAGTAATCTGCTGCACCAGCAGCAGATTTTGACGGATCGTTGGGCCAATAGCCTGAAACGCTTCTTCGCTAGAATCTACAAATTGATTCAGGCCTTCGGCCAGCTCAATCCCGTTGCCGGCGATTTGTGATACTTTGTCCAGATCTTGTTCTGCGGCCGTGACGATAGACAGAGCTTTGTTGGTTTTATCCAGTGCTGTTTGAATAACACCTGATACGTGACCAAAGTTTTCATCCACTTCTCGAATGCGTTCTACCGCTTTTTGTATATCCGGTATCCGCCCTTGAATAGCCAGCACTTCGGAAGCTGCAGCATTAATTTGTGGCCAATACTTCTGCACCTTGAGCACATACTGTGCCGCTTCATTAATTTCAGGCAGTTTTTTTTCGATTTCAACGATCTTTTGAGCATCTTTTACAATCTCAGGCATGGCTTTTTCTACTTCCAGTACCTTTTGACCAGCGGCTTGTATGGCCGGAAGATTTTTCTCCAGTGTGAAAATGCCATTCTCCATCTTTCGCAAAGTTGGAAGCTGGGCGTTAACTTCAACCCCGGCTTCCTTCAACTTGGTTAGAACGGCCTCACTGACGGCTTCAGTGAAACTCTCATTGATTTGCGTTGTTATGGCAGATACACCAGAGCCTGTGATTTTAGGGGCAATGGCATTCACCTTCTCATTAACGGTATAGATCACCTCTGGGCGCTCCAGCTTTCCGTCAACGATACCTGTAATTTTGGATGAAAAGTCTCCGGGAATGAGCAGGCTTGCATAATAATCTCCAGTCTGTACACCCCGACTAGCCTCGGTCCGATCTACAAAAGTCCAGCCCAGCTTTTCATTGTGTTTGAGGCTGGATACCAGTTCGTCTCCGATATTAACATTGGTTCCTTCAACAGTTGCACCCTTGTCCTCGGTTGTCACTGCAATTTTGATCCCCTGGGTGTTACTGTACGGGTCCCATACGGACTTCACGTTGACCCAGTCATACACCCCGGGCAGTAAAATGATAGCCACAATTAAAAATATACCTGTGGGAACCTTCAGAATATGTAACCAGTCTGTTTTGTAAACGTGCCAAATGTGACGCATGACTTCCTCCTAAATGTACATAAATGTAGGGCGTATCTTATTTCTATGACGCATATTTGTGAATCGTATGTATATCGGCATTATGGCAGCATCTATGAATGGGTTCATGTTTATAAACTGTACCCATTTCAATTGGACCTAATGCAGAGCTTTCATATATTGCTTAAATGAGACTCACCGTTTCTTCTAAAAAGAAGTGTTTTGTCTCTCTACATAAGCATCTTCAAAGGTTTATTTTGGTTATAGCAAATTTCTCATTTGCCTATGGATAAATATGCAGAAATGTTGTATAATTATGAATAACCAATGAGATGTATTGTGCATGGATGTTTTTCAGCCTAACTGCTGATTCTAAGAAGAACGTAGCAGAGGGTTTTCACCTGCGATGGTGAGGTGTTGACAGGGGGTTGTCTTTCTGTCATAATTCATGAAGACAAACGGACATATTGATTACAGAACCCTGTGAGGTCCTGCAATATGAACGACATGAATAGCACCTTTAAATCAGTCCCGTGAGACTGGCAAGGTAACGTGAACGATACATCGTTTTTTGCTGCGGCAAATGAAGCGATGCATCCCCGAGAGTAAACTTTCTTCAGAGCGGTCTGAAGTTCGGAGACTCCTTGCCAATAAACACGGCAAGGAGTCTTTTTTGTTCTCCTCGTCACGGGGCCATGATGCTGAAGGGAAATCCTGAGGAGGCTGAACGCATGAGCACAGAGACACATGTCATTATGGATGAGACGGCGATCCGCCGCGCATTAACACGGATTGCCCATGAGATATTGGAGAAAAACAAAGGAATCGACGATTGTGTGTTGGTCGGTATCCGTACACGCGGGGTCTACCTGGCAGAACGGATCGCGGCCAAGATTGAAGAAATCGAAGGCGCCAAAGTACCCTGGGGAGAACTGGATGTGACTCCTTACCGCGATGACCGCTTGGATGAAAATAAAGCGAATCGCAAGGAAATGTTGATTATGACACCTGAATCACTTTCGATCCATAACAAAAAAGTGATTTTGTTCGATGATGTGCTCTATACCGGACGTACCATTCGCGCAGCAATGGATGCCCTGATGGACTGTGGAAGACCGCAGAACATTCAGCTGGCTGTACTCGCAGACCGCGGACACCGGGAACTTCCGATTCGACCTGATTTTATTGGCAAGAATGTGCCGACTTCCAAATCAGAGGAGATCGAGGTTGCACTCATGGAAACGGACGGACAGGACGAAGTCAAAATCACTCAGAACCGGGGGGAGCAAGCATGATGATTACACAACCAGCATTGAGAGACCGGAGCTTGCTTGGACTGAAGGAACTAAGCCGAGGAGAGATCGAGTCGATTCTGAACAGGGCAGCTCACTGGGAAGCACAGAAAGAAAAACTCGTTCCTGTACTGGAATCACGCTTCGTTGCGAACATGTTCTTCGAGAACAGCACACGTACCCGTTTCTCCTTCGAAATGGCAGAGAAACGACTGGGCGCACAAGTGCTGAACTTTACGGCAGCCGCATCCAGTGTGGAAAAAGGAGAGTCCATCTACGATACGGTACGCACACTTGAGTCGATGGGCATTGATGCAGGGGTGATCCGGTTGAAACCGGCAGGCGTTCTGCAACAACTGGCTCAGAAAGTGAGTGTTCCGCTCGTGAACGCCGGAGACGGCAACAATGAGCATCCTACACAGGCACTGCTGGACCTCTACACGATGAGGAAAGCATTTGGCGAACTGAAGGGCTTGCGTGTCTCCATCATTGGCGACATTCTGCATAGCCGCGTAGCGCGCTCCAACCTGTGGGCACTGCAAAAGTTTGGCGCAGATGTACGCTTCTGTGCACCACAAACGATGCAGGCACCTGAACTCGCAGAGCATGCTCCTTATGTCGGTCTTGAAGAAGCGCTGGATGCAGATGTAGTCATGATGCTCCGTGTTCAACTGGAACGTCATCAACATGGCTTAATTACTTCAGCTGAGGATTATCGCGAACACTACGGATTGACGGAAGAACGGGCATCACGTCTAAAACCTAGCACCATTATCATGCACCCTGCTCCTGTGAATCGCAACGTCGAGGTAGATGACGCGGTTGTGGAGAGTGAAGCATCGCGGATCTTCCCGCAGATGGCAAACGGCGTTCCCATCCGCATGGCGGTTATGGAACGTGCTATGAAACTGTAACAGGGTCTGGCTGTGGGTCATAGGCTGACGGTACGGTAGTTCTTATAGAGCAATAAGAGAGTACACGATAAAGAAAATCATCCGGCTTGCCTGGTAAGCCGGACAGAACCGAAGCGGAGGGCAATTATGCTACAGATTATAAAGAATGCAAACGTCTTGAACCAAAAAGGGGAACTTGAACGGAAAACCATCATTATAGATGAAGGTAAAATTAAAAAAATCGCTGGTCTGGAAGACCAAGCCGTACTCGATGCCGAAAAGTCAGCGCATAGTGTGACAGACGCATCAGGCAAACTGGTCATTCCGGGATTGATCGATATGCACGTGCATCTGCGTGAACCTGGATTCGAACACAAAGAGACGATCGAGACAGGTGCCCGTTCAGCAGCACAAGGTGGTTTTACAACGATCGCTTGCATGCCGAACACGAGACCAGTTACAGACACAGCGGAAGTTGTGAAACTGGTGTTGGATAAAGCCAAAGAAGCTGATCTGGTTAAAGTGCTGCCTTATGCAGCCATTACGAAAAACGAACTGGGTCGTGAACTTACCGACTTTGCCGCATTAAAAGAAGCAGGGGCTATCGGATTCACGGATGACGGTGTAGGCGTACAAAACGCTCAAATGATGAAAGATGCTATGAGCCTCGCCGCTAGCATGGATATGCCCGTGATCGCACATTGTGAAGATGACTCACTGGTTGTCGGTGGATATGTGACGGAAGGCGAGTTTTCGAAGCGTCACGGCATCAAAGGGATTCCAAATGAATCCGAGGCCATCCACGTTGGCCGTGATATCCTGCTTGCTGAAGCAACGGGAGTTCATTACCACGTTTGCCACGTAAGTACAGAACAGTCGGTTCGCCTGATCCGTCTGGCGAAGTCCATCGGCATTAAAGTAACTGCTGAGGTGTGTCCACACCATCTGGTGTTGTCGGATGAAGATATCCCGGGTATGGACGCCAACTGGAAAATGAACCCGCCACTACGTTCACCACGTGATGTGCAGGCGTGTATCGAAGGTTTGCTGGACGGTACGCTGGACATGATCGTAACCGATCACGCGCCACACAGTGAAGAAGAGAAAGCTAAAGGCATGGAGTTGGCACCTTTCGGAATCGTTGGATTCGAAACAGCTTTCCCACTGCTGTACACGAAGTTTGTTGAGACAGGACTGTGGAGCTTGGACTTCCTGGTTAAGCGCATGACTGCTGATCCGGCACGTGTATTCCGACTGGATACAGGCAAACTGGAAGAGGGAGCACCAGCGGATATCACGATGATTGACCTGAACGAGGAAAAAGCAGTTGATCCTGCAACGTTTGCCACCAAAGGAAGAAACACACCATTCACAGGCTGGAAGCTGAAAGGCTGGGCCGTACAAACATGGGTGGATGGCAAAAGCGTGTGGAATAACACGGTACAACAGTAAAACGGTAATTTAGTAAATTGATAAATTAGTAACTCTATATCTTTAACTCTTTAAATCAGTAACAGTAATTCTGAACTTTTTAAAATAACAAATCTTTTTAACTCTAAAACGTAATCTTCAACTTTTACACCAGTAACATCTTTACAACTAACTCGAGGCAGATTTATGCCGAGAGTCCAATATACGAAACAAGCAAAGTTGAATGTCATGATTTTGAACGTGGGACACCAACGTAACTGCGTAGTGGGCAGAAAGAACCCGAAGAAGCAAAGCGTTCGCCTTTATCACCGGATTACATCATTTGAAAAATGATAAAAAGTAATCCGGGGATAACAGCGATCAAAGGGTCTTCTGCCCACGGAGCCACACCGTACGTAACGTCCCCCATGTTCAACTCAAAGTATTCAACGTTGATAAACACAGAGGAGTGAAATGGGATGCAGGCACAGGCAAGATTATTGTTGGAAGACGGCACACTGTTCACCGGGAAAGCATTCGGTGCTGAAGGTGAAACGACAGGTGAGGTCGTTTTTAATACGGGAATTACAGGCTATCAAGAGGTGCTTTCGGATCCTTCCTATTGCGGTCAAATCGTAACCATGACGTATCCGCTGATCGGAAACTACGGCATTACGCGTGATGACTTTGAGTCGATTCGTCCATACGTACACGGTTTCGTCGTGCGTCGTCATGAGCCAACGCCAAGCAACTGGCGTGCGGAATATAGCGTAGACAATCTGCTCAAGGAATACGGCATCGTAGGAATCAGCGAAATTGATACACGCATGTTGACTCGCCGGATTCGTCACCACGGCACAATGAAGGGAATTCTCACAACAGGATCGAAGCCTGTGGAAGAACTGCTGGAGATGATGGGAGATACCACGATCGCCGAGCTGCGTAACCAGGTGCCTATGACTTCTACGGAGCATGTCTACAACAGCCCGGGAACGGCTGAACGTATTGTGCTTGTGGATTATGGTGCGAAAACAGGAATCTTGCGCGAACTCAGCAAACGTAACTGTGACGTTGTTGTTGTTCCACACGATGTAACAGCAGACGAGATTCGTCGCCTGAACCCGGACGGCATTCAACTGTCCAACGGCCCTGGGGACCCGAAAGACGTACCTCACGCAGTTAAAATGATCAGTGAACTGCTTGGCGAATATCCGATCTTCGGCATCTGCCTGGGTCACCAATTGTTCGCACTTGCGGCAGGAGCAGACACCGAAAAACTTAAGTTTGGACATCGCGGAGGAAACCACCCGGTGAAAGAACTCGAGAGCGGACGTTGCTTCATCACATCCCAGAACCATGGATTTACCGTAAACGAAGAGTCTGTGAAGAGTACAGACCTGGAAGTTACACATATCAACAATAACGATAAGACCATTGAAGGTCTGAAACATAAATCATTCCCGGCATTCTCGGTTCAATATCACCCTGAAGCAGCCCCGGGTCCTTACGACAACAGCTATCTGTTTGACCGCTTCATCGAGATGATTCGCGAGCACAAGATCACTAACCCGCAAAAGCCGCGTCAAGCCGTATTGGCAGCCGCAGTGAAAGGAGCACAATAACATGCCGATTAACAAAGATCTCAAAAAAATCCTGGTGATTGGTTCCGGTCCAATCGTCATCGGTCAAGCGGCCGAGTTCGACTATGCCGGCACACAAGCTTGCCAGGCTCTGAAAGAAGAAGGCGTGGAAGTTGTACTTATCAACAGCAACCCGGCTACCATTATGACGGATACAAACATGGCTGACAAAGTATACATTGAGCCCATCACACTGGATTTTGTAACCCAAATCATTCGTCAAGAGCGTCCAGACGGCTTGCTGCCAACACTGGGTGGTCAGACAGGTCTGAACATGGCGGTAGAACTGGCACGTGCAGGCGTGCTGGAACGTGAAAATGTGAAATTGCTCGGAACACAGCTGACTTCCATCGAGAAAGCGGAAGATCGTGATCTGTTCCGTGACCTGATGCGTGAATTGGAACAGCCTGTACCTGAGAGTGTGATCGTGACGACACTTGAAGAATCACTTGAATTTGCAAATGAGATTGGTTATCCAATTATCGTACGTCCAGCCTATACGCTGGGCGGAACAGGCGGCGGAATCTGTGCGAACGAAGAAGAGCTGCGCGAGACGGTGGTAGCGGGAATTCGTTACAGCCCGATTGGGCAATGTCTGGTCGAGAAGAGCATTGCAGGCATGAAAGAAGTCGAGTATGAAGTGATGCGGGACAAAAACGATAACTGTATCGTTGTCTGCAACATGGAAAACTTTGACCCGGTAGGGGTTCATACAGGCGACAGTATCGTCGTAGCACCAAGCCAAACTCTGTCGGACCGTGAATATCAAATGCTGCGTTCAGCTTCCCTGAAAATCATCCGTGCCCTGAATATCGAGGGTGGATGTAACGTACAGTTTGCACTGGACCCACACAGCTTCCAATACTATGTTATCGAAGTAAATCCACGGGTAAGTCGTTCATCAGCTCTGGCTTCCAAAGCAACGGGTTATCCGATTGCCAAAATGGCTGCCAAAATTGCCATGGGCTACACGTTGGATGAAATCGTGAACCCAGTAACAGGCCAAACGTATGCTTGCTTCGAGCCTACACTGGATTACATCGTGAGCAAAATTCCTCGCTGGCCGTTCGACAAGTTCATCTCAGCGAACCGTAAACTGGGAACTCAGATGAAAGCAACAGGCGAAGTTATGGCGATTGGCCGGACATTCGAGGAGTCGATTCACAAAGCAGTTCGTTCCCTGGAAATTGGCGTACATCGCCTCTACCTGAAGGATGCCGAAACGCTGGACGAAGCTACCCTGAACGAGCGTCTGATCAAAGCAGATGATGAGCGTATCTTCCTGATTGCCGAGGCATTCCGCAGAGGTTACACGTTGCAACAACTACAGGATCTGACCAAGATCGACTGGTGGTTCCTGGACAAAATCGAAGGTCTGATCGCATTCGAAGATCGCATTCGTGAAGAATCCGAATTGTCTTCTGACATTCTGTATCAAGCGAAACGCCTTGGATTCACAGACCGTGCCATTGCGGAACTGCGTGCGCAAGGTCAACCTGGAGGCACATTAACAACTGAAGCGGAAGTTAGAACTCGCCGGGAAGCAGAGAACCTGCGCCCAGTGTACAAAATGGTAGATACATGTGCGGCTGAGTTCGAAGCAACAACGCCATATTACTACTCAACTTACGAGACAGAGAATGAAGTTATCCCTTCAGACAAGCAAAAAGTTGTGGTGCTGGGTTCAGGACCAATCCGGATCGGTCAAGGGATTGAGTTTGACTACTCTACTGTTCACGCAGTATGGGCATTGCAAAAAGCAGGCTATGAAGCAGTTATTATCAACAATAACCCGGAGACGGTGTCTACGGACTTTAATACATCCGATCGCCTGTACTTTGAACCGCTCTTCTTCGAAGATGTCATGAACGTGATTGAACAGGAGAAACCAGTAGGGGTTATCGTACAGTTTGGTGGTCAAACAGCTATCAACTTGGCAGCACCACTGCGTAATGCAGGTGTAACCATTCTCGGAACGGATCTGGAAAGCATCGATGAGGCGGAGGACCGCAAGAAGTTCGAGCGTCTGCTCTCCCGTCTGGAGATTGCACAGCCGAAAGGTAAAACGGTCATTTCCGTTGATGACGCGGTAGAAACAGCTCAAAGCCTGGGCTACCCGGTACTGGTTCGTCCTTCCTATGTACTCGGCGGTCGTGCGATGGAGATTGTATACTCCGATGCAGAATTGCTGACATACATGGAACAGGCGGTTAAAATCAATCCGGAGCATCCGGTCCTGATCGACCGTTATATGATGGGTAAAGAAGTTGAGGTTGACGCCATCTGTGATGGTGAAACGGTATTAATTCCAGGAATCATGGAACATATCGAGCGTGCAGGGGTTCACTCTGGTGACTCCATCGCGGTATATCCTCCTCAACACCTGTCCCAGGATATGAAAGAGAAAATTGTAGAGATTACAATCAAAATTGCAAAAGAACTGAAAACGGTCGGTCTGGTCAACATCCAGTTTGTTATCCATGATGGCCAAGTGTACATTATCGAGGTGAACCCGCGTTCATCCCGTACCGTACCATTCCTGAGCAAAGTAACCAACATTCCGATGGCGAACCTGGCAACACAAGCCATTCTGGGTGTGAAACTGAAAGATCTTGGCTATGTCGATGGACTGTGGCCTGAATCGGATCATGTATCGGTCAAAGTTCCGGTCTTCTCCTTCGCGAAGCTGCGTCGTGTTGAACCAACCCTCGGACCTGAGATGAAGTCTACAGGTGAGGTTATGGGCCGTGACCCGAATTACGCTAAAGCGTTGTTCAAAGGTCTCATCGGCGCAGGAATGAAAATTCCGGCAACCGGAGCGATCGTAGTAACTGTAGCAGACAAAGACAAGGACGAAGCGGTTCCTTTGCTCGAAGGTTTCTACAGACTGGGTTACAAAATCATGGCTACCGGGGGAACAGCAGCTGCGCTTGAAGCAGCGAACATTCCGGTAACGACTGTGAACAAATTAAGTGAAGGTTCGCCGAACATTCTCGATATGATCCGTAGCGGCGAAGCGAACTTTGTCTTCAACACACTGACCAAAGGCAAAACACCGCAGCGTGATGGATTCCGTATCCGTCGTGAAGCGGTAGAAAACGGCATTGTATGTATGACTTCATTGGATACGATTCGTGCGCTGCTGATCATGCTGCAAACGATCAACTTCTCTTCGGAAGCAATGCCTGTCTTTGTAAAATAAATAACTCTCTGATGAAGGACATCAGTCAGCCTGCGGGCTGGCGGGATGTCCTTTATATCGGGCAAAAACGGAAAAAATGAGCAAGTGGAGGGGAGCGCTGGTGATGAATCACACGAATTTCAATGAAATGGCTGGCCGTCTGATGGTGGCACTGGATTACCCTGGAGCTGAAGAAGCGAAAGCATTGGTACAAGCTCTTGAAGGCATTCCCTGTTATCTGAAGGTGGGCATGCAGCTGTTCTACGCAGCAGGACCGGACTTTATTCGGGAGCTGAAATCCAAAGGCTACTCCGTTTTTCTGGATGTGAAAATGCATGATATTCCCAACACCGTTCGTGGCGGTGCTGAGAGTATCACACGTCTTGGGGTAGACATGTTCAATGTACATGCAGCGGGGGGAACCCTCATGATGCGTGCTGCACGTGAAGGTGCTGAGGCGGCGATCGCTGCCGATCCTTCCCTTAACAAGCCTGAGATCATTGCAGTGACCCAATTGACCAGTACAAGCCTGGAAACAATGAATACCGAGATTGGCATTCCGGGAAGTGTGGAAGCTGCTGTGGTTCGTTATGCAGGACTAGCCCAAGAGGCCGGCCTGGATGGGGTTGTTGCTTCTCCACTGGAAGTGCCCGCAATTCGGGCAGCGTGCGGCAGTGCTTTTCACACCGTTACTCCAGGAATTCGTCCAGCGGGTAGTGGTCTGGGAGATCAGACACGCGTCTTGACGCCAGGTGAAGCTATTGCCAGAGGCAGTCATTACATTGTTGTAGGCAGACCCATTACAGGCGCTTCCAATCCGCGTGAAGCGGCAGAAACCATTTTGAAGGAGATGTTGAACGCATGATCGAACTGAATGAGATTCCAAATCATATTGCTTCCCAACTGTTAAAAATTAAAGCCGTGGCGTTGCGTCCGCAACAACCATTTACATGGACATCCGGCATCAAATCACCAATTTATTGTGATAATCGCTTAACGATGTCCTACCCCGAGATTCGCAACGATATCGCTGAAGCTTTTGCAACAATCATTCGTAACCAGTATCCAGATGCAGAAGTCATCGCAGGTACGGCAACCGCAGGTATTCCGCATGCTGCATGGGTAGCTCAGAAGCTGAATCTGCCGATGGCTTACATTAGGGATAAAGCGAAAGGACATGGTAAGGAGAACCTGATTGAAGGTCTGATTACCGAAGGACAGAAAGTGGTTGTTATTGAAGATCTGATCTCCACAGGTGGAAGCTCGATCAAAGCAGCCGAAGCTGTACGCGTAGCAGGTGCAACACCTCTCGCCGTGCTTGCGATCTTCAGCTATCAGCTGGACAAAGGTGTTAAAGCATTCGAAGATGCTGGAATTCCACTTCAGACGCTGTCCAATTATACGGCTCTGATGGATGTAGCTTTGGCTCAGGGAACGATTCAGGAGAGTGATTTTGAATTGCTTAAATCCTGGCGTGAAGATCCTTCTTCATTTGGTAAATAATATCATTGATACCTCGAAAAAATGTTCAGGAATGAACGGTATCAAAATTGTAATGATTGCCGTCATAACGGCAAAACCATCGAATATACAAGAGGCATCCCGCACTTTGGGGTGCTTTTTTCGTTTGTTCATCAAAATATTAACTTTTTCACTCTACCGTTGTAAAAAGCTTGTAACTTTTAGTTGTGATCGGTCGTTTATAATTCAGTGTAGCATGGAACAGATTTCTAATTTTAGGTTTTTTGAAGAAGTGAACGGGATATCAAGAAAGGATGAGCGTGATTGCTGGCATGAAGAATTTATTTCTCAGAAAAAGACCTGCCAAGAGCCAGTCAGGCGATGAACATCAACAGGGGGAAACACCGCTGGAGGCATCGACAGAATCGGGAGAAAATACATACAACAATGAGAACGTTCCCCCGACGAGTGAACCTCGTTCACCTGAAAGTGAAATCGTTTCGGATGAAGTGGCTGCGGCTGCTGTTACTACCGTTGATGAACCCCAAAAAAAGATCAAACCAAAGAAGGATATGCTGCCTCTATATGATGGACCTGTACTGGAGGTGCGTAACGTACATCGCAGTTTCCAGACAGGCAGTCGCATCATCCATGTGCTCAAAGGCATTGATATGGAAGTGAATCAGCAACAACTGGTCATGCTGAAGGGGCGATCAGGCTCAGGCAAAACAACGCTGCTGAATATGCTCGGTGGATTGGATCAGCCTTCAAGCGGAGACATCCTGTTCTCCGGTCAGCCTCTACAGGATTGGGGAGATCGGCGGCGAACAGCTTTGCGGCGCAAGGAGATCGGTTTTATTTTTCAGGCGTATGCACTCATGCCCTTATTATCTGCTTGGGAAAATGTAGAGCTGTCGCTGCGCATGGCGGATGTACCGCGAGCAGAGTGGAAGGACAGGGTTGGCCATTGTCTGGATCTGGTTGGACTATCCAAACGTGTGAAGCACCGTCCTTTTGAAATGTCCGGGGGAGAGCAGCAGCGTGTGGCTATAGCCAAGGCGATTGCCCATAGACCCAGATTGTTGCTTGCGGATGAACCTACGGCGGAACTGGATTCCAAGATGGGCGCACAGGTCATGGCGGTATTCCGCAATATTATTGAAGTAGAACAAGTAACGATATGTATGACTACACACGATCCTACAATTTTGGAGGTTGCGGACCATGTTTATGAAATGGCGGACGGCAGATTTATCAAGTAAAGGGGCCGCTCCGAAGAGGGGGAAACGCGCAGCAGTTATTGTACTTGGTGCGATAATGGTTGCAACGATGTCCGGCTGCTCATTGCTGCCGTCAGAAACAGAGGAAGAAGTGCTTCCGCCAATTACGCCGCCAACGATCTCCAAGAAACCGGAATATGAGGTTCGGACAGAGACGTTGGAGAAAAAAGTAAGTGGCAGCGGCAAGATGATGAGTCAGCGGGAAGAGAAGGTGTACTTCACGCTCGATGGCATGCATGTCAAAGAGTTAAATGTTAAACCGGGGGATAAAGTGAAAAAGGGTCAACTGCTCGCCGTGCTCGATGTGGAGAGTGTAGAGAAGGAGATCCGTGGTAAGAAACTTGCTATTCGCAAGTCCGAAGTTCAAATGAAGGAAACACTCCGCAAGAAGGATGAGATGGACCCGGTGGAGTTCGAAGAAGCAACGATTGCGTTTGAAGAACTACGCCAGGAACTCGCTGATCTGGAGGAACAATTGGGCAAAGCCACACTGACTGCTCCATTTGGGGGCACCGTTATTGCTGTGCAGGTAGAGAAGGGTGCAGCGGTGAAAGCGTATGATCCGATTGCTACGATTGCGGATACATCGAATCTGGTTGTGGCAGCTACCTTTGCGAAGGAAGATCTGGAGAAGTTTTCAGCGGGTATGAAGGCAGAAGTAGACATTAATGGGGCGGGTAAAGTCGCTGGTAAAATTAAAGTCATGCCTATCGCTGAAGCATCGGGAAGCGGCAGTGGAGGAGGATCGGGAGAAGGAGCAACACCTTCTGTCAAAGAATCTCTGGATCAATATGTTATCGTTACACTTGCGAAAATGCCGAAAGGCGTGGAACGTGGAACACCTCTATCGGTCTCCATCGTAACGCAGCGTACCGAGAACGCGATTGTGATTCCTGTATCCGCTTTACGCTCCATTGGTTCAAGAACGTATGTGCAAGTGGTGGAGAGTGATGGCAGCAAGCGTGAAGTGGACGTTGAAGTTGGACAGCAGACGTCGACGGATGTCGAGATTCTGAAAGGTCTGACCGTAGGCCAGAAAGTAGTGGGACGCTAATGGGGCTGCCATTGCTTCGGCTGCTGTTCCGCAAAATGTGGAACACGCGCTGGATGACCTTCAGCACACTGATCGGATTGATTGTGGCGGTTGCGTTCACCGTCAGTATTCCAATGTATGCCGATGGTGCGCTGAAACGGGTCGTCGCGCAGACGCTACAGGATAACAGTGAAGGGTTGCCAGCGGGTTCGTTGCTCATGAGTTATCAGGCACCTGGTGGTGTGAAAACAGACACAAGGGGTCTGGACGAAGTAGATCGTTATATTCGTGAGGATGTTCCCCGCGACATCGGGTTTCCTTTTCATACGTATGTGAATTCCAGATCCATTCGCAGCACAGAGGTGAGTCCCGAAGATCCAACCAAAGTGGACGCCAGCCGGGTACGCAGTATGAGTATGGGTACGATGAGTGGACTGGATGCACAGGTGAATTACTCTGCCGGGGTGAAACCTGGCAATCAGGTCAAGGACGATATTATCGAGGCAGTCATGCTGGAAGAAGGCATGTACCGTAACGATCTGCATATCGGCGATATTCTGGAATATCCGGTGTATAGCGGCCTGGATATCACGTTACGTGTGAAGATTACGGGTTCCTTCAAGGCAGATGATCCGAACAGTCCTTATTGGGTGCAGGGATTTGACGGCATGATGAATGGACTTTATGTGGATGAATCCGTTTTTAATGATGTTCTACTGAAGGAAAAAGGGATTCCACTTCAGAATTCACGCTGGTATTATGCCTTTGATCTGAAAGAAATTCAAACCAGCCAGTTGTCGGGTCTGACTTCCATGCTGGAAAGGCTGGATATCGATCTGTATCAGCGGCTGAAAGATACGAAAGTGGACATTACCTTCGGTGATCTGCTCAAGCAGTTCCGCAGTCAGAGTCTGCAATTGCAGACCATGCTGTTTACTTTGGCAGCACCGATGATTGCGATGGTCTTTTATTTTATCGCGATGAACGCCAGACAGTCATTACAGAAGCAAGAGAGTGATATTGCAGTATTGCGTAGCCGTGGAGCTTCAGCTCGGCAGATCTTCTCTCTCTACCTGCTTGAAGGCATATTCCTGGGCGTTATTGCGCTCATTATTGGACCGTTTCTCGGTTGGTTTATGGCCAAGAGTATCGGTTCAGCAAGCGGATTCCTGTCATTCGTAGATCGGAAATCCATTCCGATCGGTATATCGAAAGAAGCTATTTTCCTGGGGGTAGCAGCGGTCCTTGTTGCAATTATCGCATCACTTATCCCTGCAATAACCTATGCACGGGCAACCATTGTATCAGCCAAGCGGCGACAAGCGCGTACAGACCGCGCTCCTGTATGGCAACGCTGGTTCCTGGATGTTGTGTTGCTGGGTCTGGCTGGATATGGATACTACCTGTTCTATGAACGTCAGATGTTGACCTTCCAGACCGGTATGACAACCGATCAGCTGCAGGTACAGCCGTTTCTGTTCTTTGTACCCGCACTCGCGATCTTTGCGTTAGGATTATTCTTCCTGCGCTTGTTCCCGTGGATATTGAAGCTTATTCAGCTAATCGGTCGCAAGTTTCTCCCGGTCCCATTGTATCTGACATTAACGCAGCTATCGCGTTCATCTTCTTCCTATTATCCGTTGATGATCCTGCTCGTATTGACATTGGGACTTGGGGTGTATAACTCGGCTGCGGCCCGGACCATTGATCTGAATTCCACCGAGCGTACGCTGTACCGTTATGGTTCCGATGTGATCATGCAGACCGTATGGGAAGGAACGCCTGAGATTAAGCCTGGTTCCGGACAGAATGGTGGTTCAGGTGGAGGTCAACAAGGCGGAGGCGGCGGTTCTGGTGGTGGAGGCGCTCCTGGCGGAGGAAATGGCGGTGGAGGTGCTCCAGGTGGAGGCGGTGGATCTTCTCAGCCATCGAAAGTCATCTACTCTGAACCTCCATTCGAAGTATTCCGCAGATTAGATGGTGTGGAGCATGCAGCAAGAGTGCTGCAGACCAAGGGCAATATTATCGTCTCTGGTAAATCGGGTGGACAGGGAATGCTGGTCGGGATTGATAATGTGGACTTTGCTCAAGTGGCTTGGTTCCGCAACGATCTGTTCCCGGCACATCCCTACAAGTACCTTGACTTGCTTGGTAAATACGAAGGGGCTGTATTGATCTCTTCCAAATTTGCTGACAAATTTAAACTAAAAACTGGAGATCTCGTCTCCATGGGTGTACAGGGACAGGCGATTGAATTCGTCGTGTTCGGGATCATTCCTTACTGGCCCGCCCAGTATCCGGATCAGATGCCATTCTTCGTGGCCAATCTGGATTATATCTATGATCAGGTGCCTCTGATTCCTTATGAGGTCTGGTTGAAAATGGAACCCGATGCCAAAGTGGCTCCATTAATGGAGAAACTCGCAGCAGAAGGCATTGAGTTATCGTCTGTGCGTGACGTACGGACCGAATTGGTATCTCAGGGTAAACATCCGTCAAGAGGTGGCGTATTCGGGATTCTGAGCCTTGGTTTCCTGGTTTCGGTTATTATCTCGTTGATTGGATACGTGCTGTACTGGTTCTTCAACCTGTCTGGTCGTGTTGTGCAGTTTGGTGTGCTACGAGCCATGGGGTTATCCCGGGCACAACTGAGCGGCATGCTGCTGCTGGAGCAGGTGTTCACAGCGGGACTGTCGATCCTGCTAGGTATTGGTATTGGTCAGGTATCCAGTCGTTTATTCCTGCCATTCCTGCAAACGACAGATAATGTATCTGCTCAGGTACCTCCGTTCCGCATTGTGTTTGAACAGCAGGATATGTTGCAACTGTATGGGGTCACCGTGGTGATGCTGGTCATTGGTGCAACGATGTTGCTCTGGCAAATTCGCAGGCTACGGGTTCACCAGGCGGTCAAAATGGGAGAGGAGAGGTAAACGTGATCCAATGCGAAGGACTTGTCAAAATTTTTAAATCCAGCGATGTGGAAGTCGTTGCCCTTCAGGGCCTCAACCTGACTGTCAATCAAGGTGAAATGATGGCCATCATCGGTAACAGCGGTAGCGGTAAATCCACGCTGCTGAACATTCTGGGCGGACTTGATCGTCCTACTGCCGGTACGGCTGTTGTGGGAGACTGGGATCTGCTGAAGATGACAGATGCCCAACTTGTCGAGTACAAACGTCATACCGTAGGTTTTATCTGGCAAAATAACGGTCGTAACCTGCTGCCTTATCTCACGGCACTCGAAAATGTGGAGACACCCATGATTCTGGGAGGCAAGCGTGATCGTGCTTATGCAAAACAATTGCTCGAATGGGTAGGCCTTAAGGATCGGATGCATAACAAATTGCATCAATTGTCCGGAGGAGAGCAGCAACGGGTAGCGATTGCGATCTCCTTATCCAATCGTCCCAAAATTCTGCTTGCAGATGAACCAACAGGTTCGGTCGATTCCGAGACATGTGATACGATCATGGGCATTTTCAGAAGAATGAATAAGGAACTCGGCGTTACCATTGTCATCGTTACGCATGACTTGACGCTTGCTGGCAAGGTGGACCGGATCGTTGCGATTCGGGACGGCTTGACCAGTACCGAGTTTGTAAAGCGTAACCCGAATCTGGATGATGAACATAGCTTGTCCGATGCGGGGATGCCGGACATTCACGAAGCATTTGTCATTATTGACCGTGCAGGACGGCTTCAGGTGCCAAAAGAGTATCTGGAGGCCTTATCCATTGATAACCGGGCTACATTGGAATTTGACGGTGAACGTATTGTTATTACACCGCCAAGATAATTAAGAGGGGGAACTGGGAGATGAAAAACAAGTTATGGGGAAAACGGGTGCTGGCCATTATGGCTACAGCAACACTGGCACTGCCGCTAATTGCCGGCTGTACGGCAAGTGAGGCCAAGGATACGGAGCAGCGTGTATTACGTGTGGCTACGTTGTGGGGAGGACAGGATGATAGTTACTTCCGTCAGCAATTCACCGATGCTTTTGAATTGACACATCCCAATGTAACCATCGAAATTGTAGCTGCTGTTGATCAGAGCAGCATGTATGGGTATGGCAACACGGAAGAACAGCCGGAAGTCCCGGATACGATGGAAAGTCTGAAGAAGATTATGACTGGGGATAACCCGGTTGACGTCATCGTGGCGGATACCGCAACAGTCAAATCATTAATTCAGGAGAATCTCGTGAAACAGCTGGATCCATTGATGCAGGAAGACAAGTTTGATACCAGTGATATTGTGCCTAGTGTACTGGAGGGAATTAAGGATCTTGGGGATCAGAGCATCTATGCATTGACACCAACCTTCTCCTCCTCTGCTTTGTTCTATAACAAGGGTTTGTTTGAAAAAGCAGGCGTTGAACCGCCAACGGACAACATGACATGGGACGATATTTTCAATCTGGGTACCCGTCTAACGAAAGGTGAAGGTAAAGACCATGTATTTGGTTTCTCCTTCACCACATATCAGGGCGGTTCGCCGTACTACTCCATGCAACAGTATTACAGTTCTTTGCAGCTGAAGACGTTTGACGATAAAGCTGAAAAAATGACTGTGGATTCTCCTCAATGGGAGAAAGTATGGAGCACGATCAGTAAACTTGCGATTGACAAAGTTATCCCTAAAGGCGACGAACCACAGGATCAGGATCCGAGTGGACGTTATGATCCAGTTCAGGGTGACCTGTTCCTGAGCGGCAAATCAGCCATGGTTATTGGTGATTACAGCTATATTAATCAATTGATTGATGCGAATAAAAATGCGGATAAAATGAAAGACTTTACGAAAGTAGATTGGGATGTAGTCACACCTCCAGTTCACCCGGAAGCGCCTGAAATCGGCGGCAACATCTATCTGAGCAACCTGATGGCAATCAATAGTGCCGCTCAGAACCCGGATGATGCGTGGGAACTAATTAAGTACATGAACAGTGAAGATTGGGCGAAAATCAAGGCACGTAGCAGCTATGAGATGGTATCCCGGAAGAGCTTCATCAAGCCAAAGGATGGCCTGGATTACAACATTCAAGCATTCTATTCTTTGAAGCCGATCCCACCAACGAATACCAACCTGGATAAAATGTATCAAAAATCCCCAGGCTTATGGCAAGTAAACGAAAAAGGCATGGAATATTTCAACCAGGTACTTGAGAACAAAAAGACACCAAAAGAAGCGCTTGGCGAATGGGCAGCTAAAGGTAACGAGATGTTAGAGAAATTGAAAAAGGATCCTAAAGCTACGTTTCAATGAGATTTGATGATATAGTCATATCATCATTTTAAGGATAGCCGCTGAAGATTTTAATCTTTGGCGGCTATTTTTATGGAAATGGGGTATTCTACAAAAAGCAGGAATAAATGACGACTCCGGAAAGGACGAGCGGTATGCACTGGGTATATTTCAGCAAGTTGTATGCAACCAAATTTCAAGCAGGATGTCTGGCCAAACGAATGGAGCAGGACGGGTGGATCTACGGTCATAATGAACCGGCAGAAGTCGAAGTGTATCGTTCACGCAAAGGTCGTTACGGTGTTCGATTTATTCCCTGACATTACCCCTTGACTTATTAGGATAGAATGGTGTATATTAATTAAGTCGCTGTTTTAATATTTATTACTGACGCGGGGTGGAGCAGCCCGGTAGCTCGTCGGGCTCATAACCCGAAGGCCGCAGGTTCAAATCCTGCCCCCGCAATTTAGTTTCACTTGGATGATTCACAGCCATCATCTGCACGTTATACATTATGTCTAGGGCCCTTAGCTCAGTTGGTTAGAGCGGTCGGCTCATAACCGATTGGTCACAGGTTCGAGTCCTGTAGGGCCCATACTCTTAAAACCCTTGCCTAGCAAGGGTTTTTTTCTGTCTTCATCATTTAGGTGCTGGAGCCAAAAAGGTAATTTGGTAATAGAGTGTTTCTAATATGCCCTTTTTTGCGCAATTCAGTGTATGTCCACGCCGTACACCAAATCTCGCATATACTATCCTATCCCACACATAGGAGGTAGATTTCATGAGTCAATTTATTGATGCAAGAACCTCGCAGAATGCGAGTTTGGCTAACTCAATCGCCATACCAATCCTGGTTATTAACACACCACAATTATTTGGCCAGATTGGTCTAGTCACAGGTGGCAGCATTGGAGCTAACCCACGGGTACAATTCAAAGGAACGGTGTCTGTGCAACTTCCTTTGGCACTCGTTGGTATCACCATCACAATTGTCAGAGGAACTGCGCCAACAGATCCTGTTATTTATTCTGCAACTTCCACATTTAGTTTGAGCATCCTGGCACCTCAGATTATTACCTTCTCTGCCGATGACTTCAACCCACCAATTACACCTCAATTGACGTACACTGCATTTGTGAGTTCCAACTTGTTGGGTACGATCCGTGTAGGCCCCGAGAACTTCGACGGAGTCTTGTATTCCGACTAATGCTCAGCGGCCTTGCCTAAATGAATTAGATCAATATTCTTCTTGAATGAAGGACATCACAGACCTGCCCTCAAAAGCAGGTTTTTTTCTAGTTAAAGGGGAAAACTGAACTTCATCGAGTAGGCAGGGTTCTATGATATAATGCATTACAGAGACTGAATGGTATTCGAACTAAAGTAGTCCGTCAACATCTGAGAATCTTATGAAATTAGTGATAGAAAGCAGGTTTCCATTTTAATGACGTCAAATGAAAGTCAACGTTTTCGTTACAGCGAAGCTCCAGTCTGGGATTGGCAGAGAGCTTATTATGAACAAAAGGGGCTAGAGGCTTGGACAGAGAATCAGGTCCCTCAATATATTACCAGTAATCCGATGATTGCCACGGCGTATGCAGAGATGATTTTTGGCTTTCTTCAGGACCTCGCGAATAAGGGACAGATCACCGAGACCGTGACTATTCTGGAACTTGGGGCGGGTGTAGGGCGTTTGGCACACCAAATTCTGCTTAAACTGATTGAATTAAAGGATTTTGCAGGAATAGATTTACCTCCTTTCAGATATGTATTGACAGATCTCGTAGCGGAGAATGTGCGGGGTTGGAGAGAGCATCCATCCATGCAATCCTTTATTCAACAAGGTATAGTGGATTTTGCGCGTTTTGACGCTGTAGCAGATACGGAGCTAAAACTGGTCGTTGCGGGTACAGTTATTCGGCCGGGTGATCTGAAACAACCGTTGTTGTTGATTGCCAATTACTTTTTTGACAGCATTCCGCAGGAATTAATCTATATTGGGGATGGCGAGATCTACGAGTGCGATCTGCTTGTTCAGTCTCCGGATCGTCGTCATGATCTTGAACCCGCCGAGATGCTGAAGAACATGACGCTGAGTTATGAGTATCGCCGAGCGCCGGAATACAGTGCAGATAACTATCCGTATTCGGAACTGATCACATTGTACAAAGAGGAACTGGAGGATTCACACATCCTTTTTCCCGCAATTGGCTTGTCCTGTCTCGAACGGTTGAACAGGCTGTCTCAGTCAGGTTATGTGTTGATTACCGCTGATAAAGGGGATCATCGACTGGATAACTGGAAGTTCGCAGAGCCACCTGAATTCGTTCTGCACGGGAGTTTTTCTTTAACGGCTAACTACCATGCGATTCAATATGTCTTGGAACAACAGGGAGCACATACGCGATTCACAACACATCATTATAAAGATCTGAACGTTGGGTGCATGTTAATGGTGGACGAACCGATCCGTTATGTGAACACGCGACTGGCCTACCATCGATTTGTTGAACGTTTTGGGCCGGATGACTTTTTCAGTATGAAACAATGGGTAGACTCTCGAATAGAAAGTATGGAGTTGAAGCATATTTTACCGTTTTGGCGTCTGGGTGGATATGATGCTGAGTTCTTGATTCACAGTGCTACCCACATTTCCAGTCTTCTTCCTGATGCAAGTGATGAGGAAATGCTTGATATTCAGTCTGGTATTCATACGATGTGGTCCTCCTACTATGTGATGGAGCAGCAAGGAGGTCTCGCATTTCTGGCAGGGCAGCTGTTATATGAGATGTATATGTATGAGGATGCAAAACGGTTTCTGGAGATATCATTGGTTGCAGACCCGAGTAATCATAATCCAGCCGTCTTGTACGACTTGGCTGTGTGCTGTTATGAACTTGAACTGGAAGAAGAAACCTTGTCCTATACCCATAAAGTACTCGCCCTGGAACCCGATCACGAAGAGGCAGTAGCGTTACTCCAGAGTTTTGAGTTGAGCTGAACGCAACAATTGAAGTTCTGTCCTGTCTCCTATATGTCTAGAAATAGTGATGGTTGTATATAAAATTGAAACCTAATTGGGTTGTAATCGTATTAATGGGATATTCAACCAATCATCTGTTTAAGCAGAAAAGGAGACAAAGAGATGAAAAAAGTCTTATCCGTTGCATTATATCCATTGATGTGGGTTGTGGGTGCAGTTAGCTTTCTGTCTGTAAATGCAAATAGTGCAGCAGCCAGCGCCCTCTTTGTAAAAGATATCGCTACAGATCGAAGCTATGATGGACAGGCCATCTATGATAGTATTGAACGTAGAAATGCCTAACTACATACCATTGAACTGTAAAGGTAATTGTTTCACCGAGCAATAACATGAGAACAATTACTCTTGAAGCGAAGTACGATGAGCAGTGTTCTGTCCGTACTACCTTTAAGCCGGTTTCGTACCTTATTCAGGTATGAACCGGCTTTTATTTATGAATGGGGGATACCAGATGAAGATTATCATTGGACAACCGAGGCTGGAACAGCGTTTGCTACAGCTTGAAGCTGAACTCAAGCAACATCCTGATGCAGATGTATTATTTTTTCCTGAAGGATATCTGAACCAGAATGTTGAAGAGGCTTGCAGGTTGGCGGCTGAAAATGGAACCATGATTGTATCAGGCCATCGCAGACTGGATGAACGTCCAAAGGACAGATCGATCATCATCACCAAGGCCGGAGAGATTGTATTGGAGAAAGCCAAATATACACCTGCTGAGACGATTGAGGAACAGGGGTGGGTAATAAGCACTTTGTTGTGTGATGAGCTGGTCCTGCAAGGATTTCGCAACGAGAATATAGAAAGTGTGGATATCATTATGCATTCCATTGGTGTGGGCATGTTCAGTGAAGAGCAGTATAGTGAATGGGTCGAAGAGGCACGTAAAATTGCCTTACAACATCAATGTATTGTCATGGGAACAAGCCATGCGGATGGTTCGTACCGTGATAGCGACATCTCCATTCCGATCGCTTATTGTATAACACCTGATGGAGAAGTTGTTTTGGCATCCCGAAGTGATACACGCACTCGTACAATCCTTTTGGGCAGAGGGAGTACAGACCCATCATCTCAGAAGTCGGTACAAAACCGAGTGAATATTACCATCGTTCCATACGGTTAAGTCACCGGGCATGAATCCCAGATGAATGGGCGGCTGAACTTGCCGATTCGCCCGGTCACTTCCGCGGAATACGCATATGTTATGGCATACCTTGAAATTCAAAGGAGGCCAATCAAATGAGTCAAGTTGGATACGGTTGTGGCAATGTTGGTGGATTTGGCGGCGGATGGACTTCCACAAGTGCAATTCTCGTACTTTTCATCCTGCTCGTGATCATCACAAAATCTTTCTGGCTGTAAGTCGCGTATAGAATCGTGCAGGCAATGGCTCCGCTGAGACTTCAGCGGGGCTTTTCCTATTATAAGAAGCAACATATGCTAACAATGACATTTGACAACTGAAAACAATGTGCTTAAAATCACATAAGAGACTATTAACAGAGATTGAAGGGATAGCAATGCCGTTTATTCGCTTTAAAGGATTCACAGGTCCTCAGCTAGAGGAAGTTGTACCCCAAATTACAGAGAAGATGGCCCTAATTACTCATATTCCACAGGAGAGAATGAAGGCAGAGCGTCATGATGTACAAGCGCTAACGCCTTCTCCAGCTTCTATAGAGATTTTGATGTTTCAACGTGATCAGGAGATTCATAATCGGATTGCATCGTCGTTGCAGGCTATTCTGGAAGAAGCGTACATGCCGGATGTGCATATTTTCTTCAATATATTGTCACCCACTTTGTATTATAAACAAGGCAAGCCGCTGACAGATTATCGATTGGATTGAGGGTGTGAGGGACGAGCAGATGCTGCTCGTCTTTTTGATTTACATATTTTTCGTATGCTTAACAATATGCTCGTTCCTGTGCACCCGGTTCAACGATATAGAGCATATCGCTGACACGATAAACAAGGCTCCACCGATAAGGTATACCCATCGAACGTCTAGTTGATCGACGACTAGACCGAAAATGACGATGGATACACTCATAACCGTGGAGATCAGGACGCCCTGTGCGGCGTATACCTGGGACAAGGATTCAGCGGGCACACTTCTCTGAAACACTGTCTGTTGAGCCATATCACGAATCTGGTTGACAGGGCCCATAAGTATACATAACGCCAGCGCGAGCCATGGCAGGCTGTTGAGACCATAAACGATGGTCATCAGGCTGAGGAGAAGAGAACCGATGGCCATGCTGGCGATCAAGTGCTTCTGAATCCGTTTGGCCAGAGCAAGAGCCAGAAGACCTCCAAGCATGGTTCCAGCAGCGTAACTCGAGTTCATGAATCCCCACCAACCTTCTCCTCGTGCCAGAGCTTCTTTCGCAAAGGCCAGCGTAATCGCTCCGATCCAGATGGAACTCGCAAGAGCTTGGGCGATGTCCATAAATGTGATTAGTCGTAAGGATGGATTTTTCCAAAGCATGCTCCAGCCTTTTCGCAGTACATTCCGTGTGGCGATCGACTTCTCGGGTTGTTCTATATTCCGTGTGAGCGATCCAAGGGCAATTAGGAAGAGCAGAACGGCCCAGGACAGGCTTGTAGCTGCCCAGAAGGTCTGTGACGCTCCCCAGTTCATCACGGCAAATCCCGTCATGGCGAACCCGACAATGGTCACCGTCTGATTGGAGAAAGAGAGGAGGCTATTGGTCTTCGCCAAATCTTCTCCCTGAACCAACCGTGGCGTTAAAGTATCCAGTAATGGAGATTCCCAGCCTTCCAAAAAGGATAGAATGACAACCCCGATCAACAGAAGTGGCAGTTGTGTGGTCAAGTGGTTCAACGAAATCGCTATCCCAGTCATGAGGAATGCTTTGGCTACGGGAATGCTGATCAGTAGTCTGGAGAATGAGAAACGCTTCACAAGTAATGGTAAACTAAATCCTGCTGTTATGTGTGCGATGATCCGAATGAACGGAAACATGGCAGCATAGAGTACCGATCCAGTCTGACTATAAATAAACGTAGTAATAACCATGATATATATGACATTAATGAGCGAGAGCAGCGTTTTGGCAGCCCAGTACGGATAAAATGCGATGTTCATGCCAATGATGTCCTTTCCGAAACGATATGTCTATATTACGGGCATTGTCATCTTTGCACCACAAACAAAGTTATCATTTTCCCGTCATTTCATCACAAAAAAAAAAAGAAACTGCCCAATAGGACAGTTGTCTTCGGATGTCTATAGTTCATGCCATAGCGAGTGTGAAGGCGATAAGCAACATCAACAGGCTGGTCATTCTGACCATAGCCATATAAGGTCTGCTGGGCTCGGATTCACCCCGGGAAATCCAGCCATACCGTAGATACCAGCCGAATTTTGGGAAACAAAGATTGATGATACACAGTACCATGAATATAAAAAAGAGGGTTCTCATACCCATCTTCCTTTCCTAACTTACATAAAGGATCTCATCTTAACGCTTGCGTCTGGAAAAAATGACTACAATCAGAATAATAATGATGATAATTAACAGAAATTTCATGTGTGTTCCTCCTGATGACAGTTAGGTTACTGTCGGATGTTAGTTATCAACTATTACCCATAAACCACATGACTTGAATAACTGTGTTACAATTAAAATATATTGTTTCTATATCAACACATACCATCTGGTCAGTTGTATCTCCATATAAAGTACAGAATGCAGAATATATAAACATTAATATGTGTGAGATGAAGGAGGAAGGCATGAGCCAACATAATCAACTCTCATTACAATGGGAATTTATCATCTCGAAAGTGAAATCCTCCGTTACGGTGGTCGATGCTACCTTGCCTGAGTTTCCGCTCATGTATGTAAATGAACATTTTACCCGACTGACAGGATATACGTATGAAGAGTCTGTCGGACAGAATTGTCGGTTTTTGCAAGGACAGGATACAGACCCGGAGACGGTAATGCAGATTCGTGATGCATTAAAAAAACAACAGTCCATTAAGATTGATATCTTAAATTATACAAAAAGTGGTCAGAAGTTCTGGAACGAGCTGAATATTGATCCGATCTTCAATGAATCAGGCGAGTGTCTGTATTTTGTAGGTATTCAATACGATATTTCAGAACGGAAGTATGCCGAGCAGCAGTTGAAGTTCGCGACTTCCATGGCTGAGATGAACAGCAGAGGGCAATTGGAATTCATCGGCAAGCTGAATCACGAGCTTCGTACCCCGCTTAACGGCATTATGGGCATGATCGAACTTGCCAGCATGGGTGAGATCACGGATGAGCAGAAAGAGTATCTTGATCTTGCACGTCAGTCTGGTGAGGCTCTTCTGAATATTATTAACAATAGTCTGGATATGGCGAAGCTGGGCAGAGGCAAAATGGATGTCGAAAACATTGAATTTCAGCCGTTGAAGCTTATTCAACAAATTGTGAAGACACATGAGCCTGCGGCGCAGAATAAACAAATACGTTTGCTCTGCCATGCTGATCTGAGTGTTCCTGATGTGCTTATGGGTGATCCGCTAAGACTTCGGCAGGTACTGGATAACTTACTGAGTAATGCGATCAAGTTCACGGAGCAGGGTGAAGTGCAGTTACAGGTGGACGTGAGGCAACAACTGATGGATACCGTTGTATTGGTATTCTCTGTGCGTGATACAGGGATTGGTATTCCTCAGCATCAGATCGAACAATTGTTTGATGCATTTACCCAGACGGATATCTCCCATGCACGCCGATTTGGTGGAAGCGGACTTGGTCTGACCATCTGCAAAGAACTGCTGGAACTGATGAATGGTCAGATTTCGGTAGAGAGTATCGAAGGGAAAGGTACACAGTTTGAGGTTACACTGCCATTGCTGCGCCAACAGGCCATTCCCAATGTAGGATAATCACTCAAGCATGACAGCCGGGCGTTCTCGGCTGTTTTTTTATTCTATTGGATTGTTTTACGAACGGGCGTTCTGTTATAATGCAAGTGTTGAATGGGGGAGACACAGCATGAGTAAGAGACGCACAAGACGAAAGCGCAAAGGCAAGCAAGGTTTCAAAAAGCAGGTTCTGACGCTGGTAGCAATGCTGCTGGTAGCCCTCTATGCCTGGGCTGGGGGAGAATGGCCGGAGGAGATACCCTCTCCATTCGGGAACACTAACAAGAGTGTAGACCATACCATTACGTTCCCTTCAGAGCGCTATCCCGAAACCGCCAACCATATCAAGGCTGCTATCAAGGCAGGGCATTCGGATGTATGCACCATTGATCGTGGTGGCGCCGAGGGAAATCGGGATTTATCACTCAAAGGTGTGCCAGTCAAAAAGGGTAAGGATCGGGACGAGTGGCCTATGGCAATGTGTGCTGAGGGAGGCACAGGTGCAGATATCCAGTACATTACCCCGAAGGATAATCGCGGTGCAGGTTCATGGGTAGGGAATCAGTTAAGTACATATCCGGATGGAACACGAGTGAAGTTTGTAGTGAAGTAACAAGAAGAGAAAAACCAGACGTTCATGCGTCTGGTTTTTTGGTATGAAGTGCTGGCATAAATAGAAGTTGTTGACGTAAATATACGAGAACTGATTTCTATGATTACAGATCCGACTTAAACGAGTTGCATTCCGCTTAAATGATGAGACCGGATGCTTAACAGACGTGTAACATGTTCGACCTCATCGAACGGTATCCACAGACTTCCATGAACGGTACGTAAGGAGAGAATGGATGTATCGGCGGTACGCTCGGGAAATCCGGTTACCGTCTGACCGCTTGTATTACGAACCATGATCTGTTGTTTGCGCCGGATGGCAATTTCTACCTCTTTTTTCATAAGTCATTGCTCCTGATTATGAGATGTTAAATCCATATGTCAATGTTTTCAATGGTTAATTTGTCTTCTTTATCTAGTCTATCAGAACTAGGTATAGATTTCCAGAAGAGAAATCAACATTCTTCTAGGTGATTTGTCTTAGCCAGGTTTTATCCGTTTTTGAATGGGGATTAAGGGGTTATATTAGGGTAAAAGGAGGGGAACGGAATGACACAATTGATTATTGGGCTGGCCCGTACCGAGAACGAGGCTATTTTGATGCTGAATCAGGTGAAAAAAGAAGGTATCAAGGACAAATATTTGGGAGCGGTGGCGAAGGAACAGCTCAATCTGGAGTTGGTGAGCGAGAAGACCGGGCTGCCTAAACCGTTGAAGGGTGCCGGAACGGATGGTGCCTTTGGCGCTCTGAAAGGAATATTGGCTGGTCTGGGGAAGCGGATGGATCAGACGATGTCGATCGGAAATGCAGTGCGTAGACTCGCTGGTAATGAGATAGGGAGTGAGACCGATGATTTGGTGCTTACATTGACTGAAGCGGGGATCTCGGAGGAGGATGCGCGGTATTACGAAGAATGGCTACTAAAGGACCATATCTTGGTTATCGTGGAGTGCAGTGAGGAAGAAGCTGCTCGCGTTCGGCCTATTCTACTTTTTTAGTTTAATTTAAGGCTGATTTTAGGTTTCTTTAATGTTGGAGAGGTATTCTTATATCACACCTCCCTTAATATAGATTGGTTTACCGGAAGTCCGGGACCGCAACTCGGACTTTCTAGGCACTGTGAGCTAACGCTTGCAGTGCCTGTTTCATTTTTTTTATTATTTTTAATAAAAGTGTTGCAAAGTTATTTAGTTCATGGTAAGATATTTCTTGTCGCCAAGAAATACATAATCCTGCCGGGGTGGCGGAATTGGCAGACGCACAGGACTTAAAATCCTGCGGTAGGTGACTACCGTACCGGTTCGATCCCGGTCCTCGGCATCTTAAAAAGAAAGATCGTATGACGCTTGTTAACCAAGCTGCATGCGATCTTTTTTTGTTCTTAATTATGAATGTCATGTCATAACTGACCACATCACCATGCAGTTCATAAACCTAAACGCTGCATAATACATATCAGAAGGTACAATTATCTGACTTTTATGAAGAGACGGAACAATGGTGTATACTATCCATAGGCATATATTACCTTTACCTTGCTGAACGATATAAGTTCAACTACACATTTACACGATAACGGAGAGGACAGAAATAACCTAAAGAAGCGAAGCGTGCGCCTTTATCCCCGGATTTTCCCTTTCAAAAGGGAATCAAAAAAATCTGGGGATAACAGCGATCGGAAGGTTATTCTGTCATCGGAGTGCCCGTGTAAATAAACATATTTGAACTTATGTAGAGTCACAAAACCAATAAAACAATCTTATGGACGGAGGACTCAAGTTTATGTTGAAACAGCTTAAGCCATACAAGGTGTTGCAAGAGCGCAGAATTGAAGAATTAAAATCGGATGCGTATCTGTTGGAACACCAGAAATCCGGAGCCAAAATTGTACTTTTGTCCAATCAGGACGACAACAAAGTATTCAGTATCGGTTTCCGCACACCTCCGGAAGATGATACAGGGGTAGCCCATATCCTCGAACACTCCGTGCTCTGTGGGTCCAAGAAATTTCCGGCCAAGGATTCTTTTGTTGAGTTGCTGAAAGGTTCTTTGAATACATTCCTTAACGCCATGACGTATCCGGATAAGACGATCTACCCGATCGCGAGTCGTAACGACCACGACTTCCATAACCTGATGGATATTTACCTGGATGCGGTATTGAACACGAACATTTATGAGAATGAAAAGATATTTCTACAGGAAGGCTGGAACTACAACCTGACCTCTGCAGATGATGAGTTAACCTACAACGGAGTTGTGTATAACGAGATGAAGGGTGCCTTTTCTTCACCGGAACGAATGGTTCGCAGAGAAGTGCTCAACTCCCTTTTCCCGGATACCACATACTCCTCCGAATCTGGCGGATTCCCGGAAGCTATTCTGGACCTAACCTATCAGGGGCTGCTGGATTTCCACACGAGATACTATCATCCTTCCAACAGTTACATCTATCTGTACGGGGACATGGATATGGAAGAGAAGCTGCAATGGCTGGATGAAAACTATCTGAGCGCATATGATCGAATCGAAATTGATTCTGCCATTCAACTGCAACCTGCTTTTGCAGAACGGGTAGACACGGTTAAGACTTACTCTGCCGGAAGTACGGAATCGGAAGTGGATAACAGCTTCTTGACCTATAACGCGGTGATCGGCACAAGTCTGGACAAGGAACTGAACATTTCGTTCCAAATTTTGTTATACGCCCTGCTGAACGCTCCGGGAGCGGTATTGAAACAGGCTTTGCTGGATAAAGGAATTGCGAAGGACGTCTACGGTTCGTATGATGACAGCCTATATCAGCCTGTGTTCACGGTGGGACTGAAGAAGAGCAATCTGGCGAGCAAAGAGGATTTCCTGGGAACGGTCAAAGAAGTGCTTGAGCGTGTGGTGAAAGAAGGCTTTGATCCGAAAGCGCTGCTTGCAGGAATTAACTCCTATGAGTTCAATCACAGGGAAGCGGACTATGGCAGAATGCCGAAGGGCCTGATCTACGGATTCTCCTCCCTGCAAAGCTGGTTGTACGATGAAGAGGCACCTTTCACCCATTTGGAGGCGAATGACGTATTTGCTGAGCTGCGTACGAAAATGAACGAAGGTTACTTCGAGCAACTCATTGAGAAGTATATATTGCAGAACACACATACTTCCTTTGTAGCCCTGACACCGGACAAAGGGTTGAATTCACGTAAGGAAGAAGCGCTGAAAACACGTCTGAAAACCATTCAGGCCGGTCTTAGCGAGAAAGAAGTTCAAACGTTGATTCAGAAAACGGAAGCACTCGCCGAGTATCAGAATACACCTTCAACCAAAGAGCAGCAGCAGGTCATTCCGACATTATCGATTGAAGATATTGAACCGAAAGCCTCTACGTTGCATCAAACGGTGAACCAGGTCGACGGCACAACCATTCTGCATCATAACCTCTACACGAACGGAATTGGTTATCTGAGACTGTTGTTTGATATCAAAGAAGTGCCGCGTCATCTCCTGCCGTATGCAGGATTGCTGAAGAATGTACTGGGTTACGTGGATACTCAAAACTACTCGTTTAATGAACTGTCCAATGAAATCCACATCCATTCAGGCGGTATTCATAGCGGGATTGGATCTTATGCTAACGCGCACAAGCACAATGAATTCAAGGCTACTTATGAGTTCAACGCAAAAGTGTTGTATGACAAGCTTGGATTTGCCTTTGATATGATCAAAGAAATCGTGTTCACGTCCCGATTCGATAATTCGAAGCGGTTGTATGAGATCATCTCTCAGATGAAAGGCAACCTGCAACGTAATCTGATCAATAGCGGACATTCGGCGGGAATTGGCCGGTCTTCGTCCAAACATTCAGCGGTTGCGGATTTCAGAGAAGCTGTGAGTGGTATCGCCTTTTACCAGTGGCTTGAGGATCTTCAGGCGAACTTTGAGGCTAGAAAAGAAGAGTTATCTTCCAGTCTGCAAGAGTTGACGGGGTATATTTTCAGACCGGAGAACTTGCTTGTCAGTTACACTGCCGATGAACAGGGATATGAAGGATTGGAGCAACAGGTGTCTGATCTGAAAGCGAAGCTGTTCACACATGAGGTTGCCAAAGAAGAGTTTACGTTCACACCGGCTACTCATAAGGAAGGATTCCGTTCCCCTTCAGAGGTGCAGTATGTGGTGCAAACGGGTAATTATATCGATAAAGGATATCAATACACGGGTTCACTGCGGGTCCTGCAGGGCATTCTGTCTCTGGATTACTTGTGGACCAATATCCGGGCCAAAGGCGGAGCTTATGGCTGCATGTCAGGCTTCAGACGGAACGGAGACAGCTATGTTGCATCGTATCGTGATCCAAATCTCGATAAAACGTACAAAATATATGAAGAGATACCGCAATATTTGACCGACTTCCGGGCAGACGAGCGGGAAATGACGCGTTATATCATTGGTGCAATCCAGGATCTCGATACGCCGCGAACACCTTATGGCGAAGGGGCATTCTCCCTGGAATGTTATCTGTCGAATGTGACTGAAGCGGATCTGCAACAGGAACGTGACGAAGTGTTAAGCACGAAGGAAAGCGACATTATCAGTTTTGCTGAGCTCTTATCGGCTATACTTGAGCAGCAGCAGCGCTGCGTGATTGGTAATGAGAACAAGATTGAGGAACAGAAGCAAATGTTTGACGAGACGCTGGATTTAATTAAAAACTAAGCGTTAGTCTCGTTTATTCCCCGATCCAATAGGCATCAAAGCGAAAGGCACTTTTATGAGCTGGTTCAACAGCTTATAGAAGTGCCTTTCCTAATGGGGAGAACCGGTCTCCATCCCATATGAAAAAGTGTGACATGCATCGTTGTTCAAGTGACGGCGAGCATATTGTATATTTTCAGGGTCCGCAGATCTTCCTTTGAGATTTTCAGTTCATTATATAACTCCTGATTCTCGGGCAGCGGGGTTCTGGAAAATAACATTTTGAGCGCGATAGGCATGAAAGGTCGGAACGAGACACCCGCCATGAGTCCCCACTTTTTCTCCGATTCTTGAAAAGACGCCAAAATATTAATATATAGATTCTCCAGCGGCGTGGCCTGATTTTTCAATATTAGAGTCGTGAGTGTATCATAATGCTCGGTGTGGCCCCAATACATATTCTCGCACTCCTGGTAGTTCTCAAAATCCTTCACATTCATATACATCACGGTGCGATAACGGTTGGCATCCGATTGAGCCATCATGTCAATGACACAACGAATGAGACTGTTGTTACGCCCATCATAGAAGTAAGAATAGAAACGTGTGGAGTTTTTGAAAAAGCTGGACGGGACCGCATTCATCAGGGGAGAAGCGTGTCTGGGTTCTTGATACAAGAGTTGCTCCACCTGAATGTTGAGTGCGTTCGCAATATGATGTAACGTGACCAGATCAAGTGTAATATCTCCGCTCTCATATTTGGATAACGTGCCCTTGCTCTTGAAGATCTGATCCGCAAGCTGTTGAATGGTCAGTCCCCGCCACTTCCGAAAGTTTCGTATCTTCTTGCCAACTTCCTGATTGATATTGTTCATAACTGCTTCTCCTTATGTCATGTTTCTTGAGAGTACGTGAAAATGATGAAAGTCATTCATAAAAATGATGTTACATGAGAAATATATCACTTTTTCACGGAAATACCTATTTTGGAGAAACAATAAACTTCATTTGTTTCGTCAGAATAGATTGTATTGCATTTGATGCAATTCCTGCGTCATGAAATAATAGATGTAATATGACATGAAACGACAATGAAAAAGTAAAGCAGATAGAGGAGTAGAAGCTATGAAATATGACTTTGATGAGATTATTGATCGCACAGGAACGAATGCCATGAATACGGATGGTTTCCGTCAATATATTTTTAATGCCACAGAAGATATGACTTTTCCATTTAAAGATGAAGAATTTATTCGCATGTGGATTGCAGATATGGAATTTGCCACACCTCCCGAGATTCTGGATGCAGTCAAGCAGCGTCTGGACCGTAGAATTATGGGTTACTCCCAGGTGTTCGATCCCGCATACTATGAAGCTGTTTCGGATTGGATGAAGAGATACTATGACTGGTCCTTCCCGAAGGAGCATTTGGAGACCTCGAACGGGATCATTCCCGCTTTATATGAATTGGTGGAATATATCTGTCAATCCGATGAGAAAGTACTGATCGTGACCCCGTCTTATGGTTTCTTCAAGTCAGCAGCGGAGCATAACAATCTTGAACTGGTATGTTCGGATATGATCAACGAGCAGGGGCATTACTCGATTGATTTTGAGGATTTTGAAGCCAAGGCCAAGGATGAGAAGGTAAGGGTATGTATTTTCTGTAACCCCCATAATCCGTCTGGACGTGTCTGGACAACCGAAGAGTTACAACGTGTGGGTGAGATCTGCCTGCGGAACAATGTATGGGTCATTTCGGATGAAATTCATTGTGATCTGCTGCGTACTGGTAAGAGACATACGCCCCTCGCGAAGCTGTTCCCGGATACGGATCGAATCATTACATGCATGTCTCCGAGCAAAACATTCAACATGGCTGGTCTGATGTTCTCCAATGTCATCATTCCGAACAAGGGACTTCGAGATATCTGGCAGGCACGCCATTATGGTTTCAAAAATCCACTGAGCATCGCTGCCACTCAAGCGGCTTACGAAACGGGTGATGAATGGCTGAAACAATTAAAAGGTTATCTCGACGCCAACTTTGTCTACGTAGAACAGTATGTGAAGCAGCATCTGCCACTGGCTGTCTTTCACATTCCGGATGCCACATATCTGGCCTGGATTGATATCTCGGCATATGCTCCCGAGCATGTAAGTCTACCTTTATTCTTCGCGGAGCAAGCGGGTGTGTTGCTGGAAGATGGTCATATGTTTGTAGCGAATGGTGCGGGTTGTATTCGGTTGAATCTGGCTTGTCCCCGTTCGGTGCTTGAGGAAGGATTACGGAGAATCGGTAGTGTGCTTGTAAAAGAAGTCGAAGAGTTACCCGTTCAAGTATAAATTTATCAAGTCATCACGCAATAGCGTGGTGGCTTTTTCGGATGAGTATACGGAATGTAGCAAGAACACGGTTTATTTCGAGGTGAACTTATACCCTGATGTACAATTCTGGCCTGCCGTCCCCGGTTATGTTAAAATGGTGGATAGTCTATGAGTCGCATGACATGCGGCTCTCAGAATGAAGAGCCCTGTAGTGGGGCTACACGAACTTGCATTCATCAGGGGAAAGGAGTCTATACATATGTTTGGAAACGACTGGGACAAGGTGCTTCAGGAAGAAACGGAAGCCGAATATTTCAACAAGATTCGATACACCCTCGCTGCCGAGTATAAAACGCAAACGGTCTTTCCGCCCAAAGAAGATCTGTTCTCCGCACTCAAGCTGACTCCGTATCATCAGGTTAAGGCCGTTATTATTGGTCAAGACCCTTATCACGGAGCGGGTCAGGCTCACGGATTGAGCTTTTCGGTTAGACCGGGGGTGCGCGTACCTCCTTCTCTGAAAAATATATACAAGGAGCTTCAGGCCGATCTGGACCTGCCGATTCCGAATCATGGATCTTTGGTCCATTGGGCACAGCAGGGAGTCCTGCTATTAAATGCTGTCCTGACGGTCCGTGAAGGTCAGCCGAACTCGCATCAGGCACTGGGCTGGCAGACGTTTACGGATGCAGTAATTCGTGCGCTGAATGAACGTTCAGAGCCGATGGTATATATGCTGTGGGGCAGTCATGCCCAGAAGAAAGGTGCATTTATTAACAGGGACAAGCACCTGGTACTGGAGTCTACACATCCCAGTCCGCTGGCTGCACATCGTGGATTCCTCGGCAGTCGTCCCTTTTCCAAAGCCAATGACTTCTTGACCTCCAAAGGTATTGAACCGATCGATTGGAAGATACCTGAAAACTAGACAGATGGAGGTGAGAACATTGCGACATTGGATAGGACGAAAAGTAGCGGTATATCGTGCAACAGGCATACGGGAGCCATTGAAGGGAACGCTGGTCGAGTGGGATGAAGAAGCGGAATGTGTACGGATCGGACCGAAACGAATTAAGGTGTCGTTTGACAATATCGCAATGATCAGACCTCTTCCCGAAGAGAGTCTTCCCTTAAAGAAAGCACGTTCTGAAGTACACAAGGTTGGATATGTGATGAAAAAGGCGATTCAGTTTGAAAATGCCATCTATTTCAAGTCACAGGTTATGATCTGGCGCCGGGCCAAAATTGTAGCGTTATCCACAACGATTCTGCGTCATGATGAAGATCAGGTCGAACTTGCAGATGGTCGGGTTCTGCGTAAAGACAAGCATATGTTTGTCGTGCGTTCACGCCGTGGGATACGTTAGTACCACGAAGATTTAATATTCATTTCATGCAAAGATCATACGGATTTAATGTTCGGTCTGTATATTAGGTAATAACAACCCCTTCTAAATTGATGTGTACTGAAATGGGAGCCCGGCCGGCTGCAAACGGTCGGGTATTTTTTTGTCCATTCGTCCGTTAACCTGTTGTACATACCCATAACATTCATGTTGTATACTATTAAAATAGAAAATTGAACTAAACATTTACACGAGAACGTAGAGGGCAGAAATAACCTGAAGAAGCGGAGCGTTCGCCTTTATCCCAAGATATTCACCTTTGTAAAATTGAATCAAAAAATCTGGGGATAACAGCGATCGGAAGGTTGTTCTGTCATCGAAGTGGCAACTGTAAATATTCTTTAGTTCAATCTAAAAAGATCATGAGAAGGAGTGAGACCCAATGAAACGTATAGCTGTTTTTGCAGGCTCGAACCCGGGAAATCACCCCGAATATACAGAGAAGGCTGTTCAACTGGGCAAACAGATTGCCGATCGCGGATACGCACTGGTTTATGGTGGTTCTTGCATGGGCTTAATGGGCGCCGTTGCCGATGCTGCTCTGAAGCAAGGTGGAGAAGTGATCGGTGTTATGCCCACCGGATTGTTCCGGGGTGAGGTTGTTCATGGAGGGCTTACACAGCTGATTGAAGTGGGAACGATGCATGAACGGAAGGCTACAATGGCGGAATTATCCGATGGATTCATTGCACTTCCCGGAGGCATGGGTACATTTGAAGAACTATTCGAGGTGTTGTGCTGGGCACAGATCGGCATTCATCGCAAGCCTGTCGGCTTATTGAATGTCAACGGATATTATGGCCCGCTAATGAAGATGGTAGAGCATAGTGTACAGGAAGGGTTCTCCAACACCTCGCATCTCAGTCTGTGGAGTCTGGAATCTGATCCGGCTGAACTGCTAGGCCAGATGTCATCCTATGTTCCGGCAGAGTTGACCCAGAAGTGGTCACAGCTGAACGGACAATGATTTTACAAGAATAGAGGCCTGTAACCAATCGCTCTTGAGGAGAATTTTCGATCTGCCCAAGCAAGTTTCGCTATCGGACATAGTCTATAGTGTACTTCGATGAAGAGGGGAGTGTCATTGATGAGCGAACTCAAAGGTACAGGTTACGGATACTGCGGAGGCTTCGGTGGTGGAGCATGGACATCAACAGGTGCAATTCTGGTATTGTTCATTCTGTTGGTTATCATCTCTCGCACATTTATTCTGTAATTCGGTCCACATTCCGAGATGAGGGATCGTGCTGCAGAGGCAGCCGCCCGAATACAAAATGACCTTTCCAAAGAGACGCCGGTACATGCCGGCGTTTCAGGGGAACGGTTTTTTGACGTTTTCAGAACACACGAGTAGCGATTGAAAAAGCAAAAACCTGCCCCTGAATAAGGTCAGAAGCAGGAGAGAGCCTCCTGAGCCAATAGAGCTGCGTATCAAGCAGCTTACACCACAACAGCAGTTTGATCCGGATTACTTAACGATTTCCAGGCGATATATAGCCCGATGGCGGCAGCAATTAAGGAAAGTATAGCTGCAACAATAGCCAGCTGATCCAGTGTGTTGGGTGAACTGGAGTTAAAGGAACGCTGATTAGCCGTCTTGCCGGATTTGTTTTTGATATGGACAGATGATCTGGAAAGCCTGGAAGCCGACTGTAACTGGGATGTGCGAGGGCGCGTAGGTGTCGATTTTTTCTTTGAGGGATTCAATAGTCAACCTCCTTATAACGGAGTGCAGTGCTTCCATCGTTCGTTCATACTATATTATGTCGATTTTCAGATTGAGTTCGCAAAAATGAGTGAATCCCCAGCCCGTTGGATGTTCAACCATACCGCATGTATTGACTAATTAAACAACCAATTAAACGTTCTGTTAATACAGGTCTAACAAACGGTGTTTATAGTGAAGATCATAGAGTTAATGTTGAACGCAGGAGGCGCTGGAATGAGGAACGTTGAAATTATTGCCCATCGCGGTGCATCTGCCGTATGCCCGGAGAATACAATGAGTGCTTTTGAACGTTGTCTGGAGCTTGGAGCGACAGGCATTGAAACTGATGTGCAGATGACGAGTGATGGCCGATTGGTCCTGATTCATGATGAAACGTTAAGCCGGACTGCGGCTGCAGAGCTGTGGGTTAAGGATATAACTTACGATCAATTGCGCACATATGATGCTGGGTCCTGGTTTCATGCCGATTTTGCCGGGGAACGTATTCCTTCTCTGGAGGACTTATTCAGGCTCGTACAGGGGAAAGGAACCTTGCTTAATCTGGAGTTGAAAAATGGTATTGTGAGTTACAAGGGAATGGAAGAGAAGATTGTACAGGCAATCCGAGCCTGGAAGCTGGAGCAACAGGTCGTTCTGTCCAGTTTCAATCATGCTTCCCTGGTAAGATGCAAGCGTCTTGCCCCGGAGATTCGTACAGCGCTTCTATATATGGAAAAGTTGTATCGTCCCTATGACTATGCCGTCAAACTTGAAGCTTCAGGCCTTCATCCCTACAAGCTGGCAGTTACGAACGAAGACGTTGCGGCAGCCCTGGCACAGGGCGTTGTTACCTACCCATTTACAGTGAATGATCCTGCCGAGATGCAGGCCATGATTGACACGGGTGTGCAAGGAATTATTACCGATGTTCCTGATGTCCTGGCATCATTAATTAATGTACCTGCCCGTTAATTGAGTTTGTATTTTACAGGTGTTCTACATATACAATGACAAGGCTGTGTTCGAGCTTTTTGGCTCCTGCACAGCCTTTTTGCGTGCAAAATTGTGTGCAAATCTTCATATATGCAATAAACATGTCCCATTTGTCCATTGCCAGAGACCGTGGATTCACTTACAATGGTCTATGGGAATGAGAATCAATATCATTAAAGTTCGGTATTTATAGAGAGGTGATTGTTATGTACATAGGTTCGAACAGTTCCACTCATAACGAGGGTGGGCGCGTATGAGTTCAAAAGCTTCACCAGCAAATCATAATCCGGAATCACCCACAGCGAAGATACACACTCGTCCGTGGGCAGCCACACTTATTCTTACAGGGGGAATTTTACTACTCGCTCTGGGTATGGCATTATCCATTTCTTTTGGCGCAGCTGATATTAAGCTTGGTGTCGTCTGGAAGGCCATCTTCGATTTCAATCCTGAGCTAACTCCGCACCAGATCATATGGGAGATTCGGTTGCCGCGTATTCTTGGCGGAGCGATGGTCGGTGCATGCTTTGCTGTAGCTGGTGCGATCATGCAAGGCATGACCCGTAACCCGCTGGCTGATTCCGGTCTGCTTGGGCTGAATGCGGGCGCTGGATTTGCGCTTGCGATCTGTTTTGCCTTTTTCCCGGGCCTGCCGTTTATGTACATCATTATGTATTCATTTATTGGAGCAGGGCTTGGTGTTCTGTTGGTGTATGGTTTTGGTGCAGCTTCCAAATCGGGTCTTACACCTCTACGACTTGTGCTTGCGGGTGCAGCTGTATCGGCGATGTTGTCAGCACTCAGTGAAGGAATTGCATTGTATTTCAGAATTGGACAAGATCTGGCTTTCTGGACAGCCGGAGGTGTAGCCGGAACGAAGTGGTCTCAGCTGGAGGTCATGTTCCCATGGGTACTCGCTGCGCTGATTGCAGGTCTTCTCATCTCCCGTTCCATTACGCTGCTTAGTCTTGGAGAAGATATTGCCGTTGGCTTAGGCCAACGTACGGGGCTGATCAAGCTCGTGGGTCTGATTGTTGTACTGATCCTTGCGGGTACGGCTGTGTCCGTTGTGGGTGCGGTTGGTTTTGTTGGACTCATTATTCCCCATCTTACGCGAAAAATAGTTGGGGTGGATTATCGCTGGATTATTCCATGCTCCGCTGTAATGGGCAGTCTGTTGCTTGTATTTGCGGATCTGGCTGCACGTATGATCAACCCGCCGTACGAGACGCCAATTGGCGCATTGGTTGCCCTCATCGGGGTACCGTTCTTCCTGTATCTGGCGCGTAAAGAAAGGAGGACTCTGTAACGATGGAATCCTCAACACTAGTTGGAGCAGAGCGCAAAAAGAGAGCCAAGAGCACGATTGTCCTCATTGTGCTTGGCCTATTAATTATTACGGCTTTTGTGGTGAGCATGAACACAGGCTTTACCAAGCTTTCGCCGCTTGAGGTGATGCGTACCCTGTTTGGCGGAGGCACGGCGAAGCAGGAGTTGATCCTGTTTGAATTCCGTCTGCCACGTATCGTTATTTCGGTGCTGGTCGGGGCCGGACTTGCGTTATCCGGTTGTATTTTGCAGGGGGTATCTCGGAATGCGCTGGCAGATCCGGGTATCCTCGGGATTAATGCAGGTGCTGGATTGGTTGTTATGTTATTCGTTTCCTTTTTCCCGACCACGACAGCGGCACCGGTATTTCTTTTACCAATTTTGGCCCTGATCGGTTCCGGCTTTGCTGCATTTCTGATCTATGTTCTCTCTTACAAAAAAGGAGAGGGCATCCTGCCTACGCGTATGTTGCTTACGGGGATCGGGGTAGCGGCGGGAATCAGTTCTGCCATGATCGTGCTGACGTTGCGGCTTAGTCCGGAAAAGTATCAATTTGTAGCTACCTGGATGGCAGGCAGCATCTGGGGTTCGAACTGGAAATTTGTTACGGCATTACTGCCGTTTCTTATCATTCTTGTACCGCTTGTTCTGTATAAGGCACGTGTACTGAACGTACTGAATCTGGGTGACCAGACTGCGAGTGGACTCGGGGCTCCGGTTGAGCGTGAGCGGCTGATTTTGCTTGCGGCTGCGGTTGGGCTTGCCGGCTCATGTGTATCTGTGAGTGGGGGGATCGGTTTTGTCGGTCTGATCGGACCGCATCTGGCACGTCGTCTGGTGGGTCCAAAACATCAGTTTCTGTTACCCGCATCTGCATTGATCGGTTCATTGCTCGTGCTGGTTGCAGATACGCTGGGCCGTGTCATCCTACAGCCTTCGGAGATACCTGCGGGTATCCTGGTTGCCATTATTGGTGCGCCATACTTCCTGTACCTCTTAAGCAAGACGAAATAGAACGTAATCATCATTGTGTGGTTGCATAAGGAGGACATTAGTCCATGCTTCGCCGTTTCTTTGCCTATTACAGGCCTTACAAAAAGCTCTTTATTCTTGACTTCAGCTGTGCGATTCTGGTCGCTCTGCTGGAGCTGGCTTTTCCACTAGCGGTCAACCGGGTAGTCGATGATCTGCTGCCAGGCGGCCGCTGGGACTGGATTCTGTGGGCGTGTCTGGCATTGCTGGGCATCTACTTATTGAATTCATTCCTGAACTTCGTGGTTACCTATTGGGGACACAAGCTCGGCATTAACATTGAGACGGATATGCGTAAAAGTCTGTTCAATCATGTGCAGAAGTTATCATTCCGTTTCTTCGACAATACAAAAACAGGGCACCTCGTGTCCCGTATGACTAACGATCTGATGGATATCGGCGAGATTGCCCATCATGGTCCAGAGGATGTATTTATCGCGGTGATGACACTGATTGGTGCATTCAGCATCATGATGAGCATTAACGGAAATCTGGCGGTGTTAACCTTTATCATCGTGCCGTTGATTATTTATCTCTCGCTCTATTTTGGTAGCAAAATGTCCAAGGCATTCAGCCGAATGTTCGGAGATATTGCGGACTTCAATGCTCGCGTAGAGAACAATATTACAGGTATTCGTGTTGTTCAGGCTTTTGCTAATGAAGAGCATGAAAAAGCACAATTTGCTGTGAATAACGGTCGTTTCCGTCAGACCAAACTGATCGCATACAAAATTATGGCCTGGAACTCCTCTGTCAGTTATATGCTGATGAAGCTGGTATCCCTCTTTGTCCTGGTATGCGGAACGTGGTTTGTTATTAATGGCAGTATGACCTACGGTCAGTTCATTGCATTTATTATGCTGTCCAATGTGTTCCTGACACCGATTCAGAAGATCAATTCGGTTATTGAGACGTATCCCAAAGGGATTGCAGGCTTCAAACGTTATACGGAGCTACTCGATATGGAACCGGATGTGGAAGATCGTCCAGGTGCCGTTACGGTATCACACCTGCGTGGAGATATTCGTTATGAGAAAGTCACCTTTGGTTATTCGGATCAGGAACCTGTCCTTAAAGGTATCGATCTCAACGTACAAGCCGGTGAAACTGTAGCTCTTGTCGGTCCATCGGGGGCTGGTAAAACCACATTGTGCAGTCTGTTGCCACGGTTCTATGATGTGCTGGAAGGTCGCATCACGATCGATGGACAGGAGATACAGGATATGACGCTCGATTCCTTGCGTAGTCATATCGGAATTGTACAACAGGACGTCTTCCTCTTCGATGGAACTATTCGGGAGAATATTGCCTACGGCAAGTTGGATGCGTCCGAAGAAGAAATCTGGATGGCCGCCAGACGTGCCCAGATGGAACCTTTGATCCAATCGATGCCGGAAGGATTGGATACGTTAATTGGTGAACGCGGCGTGAAGCTGTCCGGTGGACAGAAACAGCGTTTGTCTATTGCACGTATGTTCCTGAAAAACCCACCAATTCTGATCCTGGATGAAGCCACATCCGCGCTGGATACAGAAACGGAAGCAGCCATTCAGCAATCCCTTGCTGAGCTGTCCGAGGGCCGGACCACACTGGTTATTGCTCACCGATTGGCTACGATCAAAAATGCAGATCGCATTATTGTCGTTGCTGAACAAGGCATAACGGAGCAGGGGCGTCATGAAGAATTACTTGTAGCAGGCGGGGTGTACAGCCGCCTTCACTATGCGCAGTTTGGCGCGTAACCTATTCGATGTGGATGTAACAATGTAAATATGAGAAGTAACGCTATCGTTCTTGACTTGGAAGGAGTCAGGACGGTGGCGTTATTTTCTTTTTCATAATTATTGTGTGGGTCTGGGGTGCTAAGCTGTTGTCTGCCTGTGATCATGGGCATAGAATCGGGTAATGATAGTTAAGTCTTCAACTTCAATGAGTGAATATGTTCATCATTATATATGACGTAGGAGGCGAACGAGATGCAATTGAGCGATATGCAGAAGATTCTTATGACCTGTCTATTATTTATTCTGATTTTGTGGTTTCTGATTCAAGGAATTCGCAAGCATAACGATAAAGGCAGGGGTTCCAGTTTCCAACGCTGGGGTGGATGGCTTATTGGACTTTTCATTGTTGGCGCTGTGCCACTCGGTTTTGCGTTGTACACGGAGATCTTTGATAAGCGCCTGGATGCCAACATCGGCTTGGGGCTTGCCATGTTTTTTGTGTGGGCCTATTGTGTGATCTTGTTGTGTACAGCGTTGGTGGTATGGGGCAGGTATCTGTATAAGAGAAACATCCAGAAGTGAAGTATTCTGATTACTTGAGACGATCCATGTGAGAGATGAGGATGAGTTGAAGGCTGTGTTTGCAACAATAACTTGGTATTGGACGTTAGCATTAGAAAGGGAATATAGTTAAGGAGGACGGACATATGCCCAATCTTCGTACAGCCTTCATATATATCACTTTCAATCTTGCAATCTTGCAAAATGGTTCTCCAATGCGCCTGATTCGCAGATCGGCTCCTATGTTGAAATCTGGACGGATGGAGGCCCGGAAAATCAGCTCTATCCCGGGCAGGCCAGAGCAGAAATGATGGCGGTATCTTGTCCAATACTCCAGATGGTGCTCATTTAAGTGATGCGTTGCAATTCGGGGCGGATTGTACACACCAGATGGAGAAAAGGTACGTATTCCTGTCATTGAAGATGTACAATTTTCAGGATGCAGGAACGTGGACGATTCGTATGAGAGATGCGATGTCAACGACGAAGAATCAAGATGAGATTGAGATCAGAGTAAAGGATGTAGAGCCTGTCGAGTAACAGAGGGAGTATATGATTTTGCACATAGAGATGAGGAAGGAATTTTAAATGGATATTAGAGAGTGCCTTCCCCGCGATAAGTTTGATTATAAAGCGGTGCGTAAGTTAAGTAAGTTCAGTGATGTCGAATTAAAAGTTATCATCCCGGAGCTGATGGAGTGGTTACAAGACGGGAACTGGCCTATTTCTAAGCCGGTAGAGGATCTACTATTGAGACTGGGCGAAGACTTAATTCCTCATATTAAGGATGTATTGCATACCCAAGATCCACAGTGGGAATATTTCATTTTGGTCGGATTAATTGATCGAATGCCTATATCTCATCTTAGTATGCTACAGACGGATCTGGTAAGGATACTGGAATTTCCTACACCGAGTGAGGTACTTGAGGAGTTGGATGAGGTCATTTTGGAGCTTTTGGACAAGATGAAGGTACATCAACGAGAGATCAGTGGAGATGGAAGTTTGGATACATAGAAACTGGTAATTAGCGTTCTAAGAAAGACTGTAATATGGCAGCGCTGTTACAAGAAAAATAGAGATTAATGAAAGAGACTAGATACCTAAGAGGTGTAAAACGTGATTAAACCGATCTTGAAAGATCTTATTATTACTGGAAATCCGAATATTCATGGCAAGTTACAATTCACGGAGACTGAAGATATCGGAGACGATTTTTACTTGTCCGGTACAGCCTGTATTGGAACGGAAGATTCTGAAGGTGAGGATAATTTTGATTTTACAATCATAACTCCGAAAGCACTAGAAGCAGAACTAAAAGACGGGACTAATGTAGTCTTGGGAAGAAATAGCCAAAGACCTGGATCCTTATTTTAGATGGGAATATACGGATTCTATACGTTTGAATAGTGAAGAAGAGCTCTGGGAGATGATTAAGAAACATTCGGATAACGATATTTAATTGAATATAAGATTAATGGTAAGTTTTCAGATGATTGTCTCGGTATATTTGCAAAGTGAAATATTTAAACATTGTTACAATTTCAATAAGCCCAAACCTTTGAAGGTTGGGCTTATTTTGTTACTTAGCTGAATCAATCCGCAATATTCCCTGCCATCTTCAGACGGCGAGCAATTTCCTTGAAGTCTTCTTGCGATATACCTGGTGCAAACTCCTCCTCGACCGCAGGCGATTCCGGAATCGGGTATCCTTCAGGTATCCCTTGAATGACTTCCAGGGGTTGTCCATCTTCAGGATGAGTTCCTTTCCAGATCTGACCGATCGTGTTGAAGTCTTTATCACTATAGGTATACAGCTTGGTGTGTACCCCTTTTTCTTCATATTTACGAGCCTCATTGAAGGCTTTGTTGTTCAGTGAAGGGATAGGAACCAGCTTGGTTACATTTACGCCAGTTGCAATCTCGAGTGCTTTTGCATATGCCACGACATGCACGCCACCACGCACCAACAGGTAACCGACAACTTCCCGGGCTGCGGGGTGATCGGTCATTTCGTATACTTTCATTTTATGGGTACGCGCTCCGCATTCAAGGAAAAAGTTGTGGAGCAGATCCTCGACCAGGTTACCACTATTGAAGACGTGTGCTCCTGTCCACGGATTACCCATGGAGTCGAAAGGCATCGCTCCCTGCGCACCTGCCAGAAAATGATACGACAGACGAGCATCCTTCACGGAGCCAAGTGGTGTATCGTCGGGTTCTTTGTACTCGGTTGAGCCTCTGAGGCATTTGTTAATACCATGAGACACGAGCTCAACATGACCCAATTCTTCGGCCGTAATACTCATGACCAGGTCGTAGAAGGGCTTCAGCTTTTCTTTGGAACGAAAATTAAACGATTGATAGAGGTAGTTGTTCAACGTTGACATTTCTCCGAATTTGCCACCGAGCAATTCTTGTATGGCTGCCGCAGCATTCGGATCTGGCTTCTCGACATTGGGAATCTCAATCAGGATTTCATCCAAGCGTTTGAACATTCGGGTGTAACCTCCTCAAAGTGGTATTGCAGATCGTGTAGGTTTCAGATCGTGAAGTCACTCTATCATGGCCTATTACACGTCAATTGGTTTTTTTAAACAAAAAATCAACCAAATGGGACTTAAGCATCGCATAACGCATGCCACATATCTTCCTTTTTGTTATTTCCAATACGGTGAATTTTATGTATAATCAAACATTCGAACGAATCTTCACGTTACAAGAGAAAAGAGTCATGAATCCATAAAGGAGTAAGAGATGAATAAGCGTTGGATACAAATAGTTGGGATTGTGATGTTTCTAATGATTCTGATGTACATAAGCAGCGAGCCTGCCACAGCATATGACGTTACGAACGAGGTTCAGGTGGATGAAACAACGAGGCAGTTACTTGAGAAGAAGTACGGGTTGGAACGTCCTGAGGAGCCGAAGACACAACAACACTTTTTCTCGGGTGACTGGGGAATGAGCTTCCGGACGGAGCCTACTGATTCGTTTGACCGGCTTGTTCATGTGGTTCCTTTTTCCCTACGGCCACTGGCCTGGATCTTTCGTTTATTCGTGTAAAATAAAACCCGGACGGGCAATATAACAGAAACATATTGTCCCAAGGAGTGAGTGAAATGAGAATGCTCTTCGTTACCGTCATGACGGTAGTCCTGAGTTTAGCCGGAATTACATCAGGAACAGGTGCCGCAATCCCTGATTATGCGAAATGGGGAATTATTGCGGTCAAAGAAACACAAACCAAATACAATGTGGATATTTTGGACTACAAGCATATCGGTCGTACCTCTCTAACAGCGGATCAATCACGGGAACAGTTCAAGTTATGGGTTCGTGCAAAAGACGGCAAGCAATTCGCAGTCTATGTGAATGTTGATTTTAACCCGTCAACACAGCAATTGAAAAAAGTACAATTTTCGGAATCGGATCGACACTGATCTGCTATTGAACTTGCTGATTACAAGCCATGTTTGAATATCAGCTACATCATTGGAGGAACCAGACCACCTTAATCTTTAGGTGAAAGTCTGGTTTTTTTATTTTACAAAACCCTTTTTTTACTATTGAATAAAGAACTTAAGTTCGCATATAATAAGAAATACAAACAAACGTTCTTATCGGAGGGATGATTATGCTAGGGAAATATATTGGCCAGATGGTGGAGCTTGTCTACATGGATCGTGCAGGGCAGATTACGCAGCGACAGATTCGAATTAACAGTGTACGTGGCGGGATGATTAGGGCATCTGCAGGAAAAGAAGGCTCACCCCGAACATTTCTGGAGCAAGGTATTCTGGCATGGCGTCCTGTTACGGATCTGAACGGGGAGGTAAAGTATGCTGAACGACTTTGAACGCAAGATTTTGCGAATTATGGTGAACTATGCAGGGCAACGGCGTCGGCTGCCGCGTATGGATGAACTGGAGAATAAGACGGGACGAAGCAAAGCATTCATTCATGAGTCATTGCTGGAGCTTGAACGCACTGGGCATATCGCGTGGGATAACCGGTCTACTCTGGAAGGGATACAGATTTTGCAGGCATGGGAACAGGTACAACAGCCGATTCGCAAAAGCCAGCCTTCCGGGGACTCCGTAAAATATTTTACGGACTACTAGTCATAATAAGTAAACGCCAACCCGGATATCCGGATCGGCGCTTACTGTGTCACACATACGACTTGTGCATCTATTTAGAAATGGGGAAGTTGGTCCAGGTTGTTGGTTGGGTCACCGTCGGCATCACCGCGAATGTACATTTCGCCATCCTTACCTTTAAATACATTCACACCGGCAATAGCGCCAGCCTTTACTTCTGCAAGTGCTTGCTGATAATCCAGTACACGTCCTGCTGAAGTCTGAAATGCTGTCAGGTCACCATCGCCATTTTTCTGTACGGCTGTGAAACTCTCGCGTGTCGTTTGATCCATGATGTCACACTCTCCTTATATGACGAGATAGGAATCTGCTTACCTGATTAGCCTATCCGATTTCGTCGGAAGTATGCACCATATACTGATAAAGACCTGCCGACGCCGAGGGTTTACAAGCTCTTTCTCATACGAACATGCAGAATATCTGCATCATAAAAAGGTTCTTCCGAAATCACTTCATAACCCAGTTTTTCATAGAATTTCTGAGCCTGACATTGTGCATCGAGTACAGAATAGGTTAAGCCAAGTTCACGTGCCCGCTCTTCCATGGCCAACAGAAGCACTCGTCCATAACCAAATGAACGATGAGACTCAAGCACCGCGATCCGCTGCATTTTGGCCGTATCCTTGCTGTAATAGATCAGACGTCCCGTGGCAACAGCCTGCCCATCCGTACTTAACAATACATGATGTACATCAGGACTGATGACATCATATTGATCAATTTCAATCTCGGCAGGCACCTGTTGCTCGATCACAAAAACGTGATGGCGAATCCCCAAGGCTTGCTCCAGTTGTTCTTCCGTCGTTACATAACTAATCTCAGCTGCCAATTCCATTCCTTCTTTCTGCTCTTGCGCGACATATCAGACTGAATTATACAAAAAAATGCTTTTCCTGTATAGTTAAGTCTGGAACATATTGGGAGAGGAGGAACTAGCGATGGGCATGGCAGGCATCATGGTAATTACATTGCTAATGTCGGCGGGAATGATTGCTCTGTTGTATTACGTGACCAAGAAAGCATACTCACGGAAGTGGGATGAAGATGAGTAATTCACCTGTTAACCTTCACGGTAGGACTTCACTGCTCCCTCGTGGAGAATATACATCTTGAATCACAGATTTGGAGTACACGTCTAGCCAGACAGGCAGAGAATCACCATTTTCATTGGGCTGGTGTAATTGTTGAAATTGTACTGTATGTTCATCCCGCTCCAAGCCGCAACCAGTAACGGTTGTAATGAGAATCACAAGCCCAGCAAAGAGAAAGAAGCATTTGGTAAATGTATGTTTATTGGACTTTGACCGTTTTGTTGAGTTTCTCATAGGGAATTCACCTCGTTGTATAAATGGGAATCTTTCCTTTATTGTGCACCATTTCGGGTGAATTATAACCAAATAAATGATTGACAATGAACACGGTTACTTGATATGATACTGTTACTTGATTGGGAAACAATTATATATCATGATCTGTTAGCTCAGCTAAAGATAGTAGTATGATCGTTATGGATACATCTTAATTATTACAGGGCGATAGCTCAGCGGGAGAGCATTATCTTGACAGGGTAAGGGTCGTGGGTTCGATCCCCACTCGTCCTATATGTAAAATTAAAGGCAACTTCTTTTGAGAGTTATATCTCAAGAGGGGTTGCCTTTTTTATATAATATTATCGCCACCTCCAATAATATGTGTAGGTGGTTTTTGTTGATAATAAATATACTTAATGGTACAATTTGGATAAAATAAAGCAGTGAAAGTAGTTACGTCTATCGATAAAAATATTACAGAAAAAAGATATGGTGGTTGATGGAATGGGACAAATAAAGCGTGTTGCGGCACTATATCGAGTGTCCACAAAAAGTCCGATGGACGGGAACGATATTCCAATGCAACAACGAGCATGCAGGAAGATGGTAGAGAAACAAGAGGGATGGAAGCTAGTTAAGGAATATACCGAAAAAGGGGTATCAGGTTTTAAAGTACCTGCCTCGAAGCGTGATGTTATCCAAAAGGCTAAAGAGGATGCTGAGAATGGTTTATTCGATGTCTTGTTGGTATTTATGTTTGATAGGCTTGGAAGAAAAGATGATGAGACTCCCTTTGTACTTGAGTGGTTTGTAAACAAAGGGGTAGAAATGTGGTCTGTAATAGAAGGTCAGCAAAAAATTGAAGCATACACCGATCGGATGGTTAACTACTTAAGATTTTGGCAGTCAAGCGATGAAAGTAGGAAGACCTCTGAACGAGTCAACGAAAAACATATACAGATGGTCGAAGATGGTATTTTTAGGGGAGGAGGTATTCCCTACGGGTATAAAATTGTTGATTCCGGTAATGTAAATAAAAAAGGGAAAGCACTGCAAAAACTGTGCAAGCACGAAGAAGAGTCAAAGAACGTACAAGAAATATTTCGACTAGTGCTTAAAGAAGGTTACGGACAATTAAGAATAGCTAAACTTCTAAACGAAAAAAATGTTCCGACAAGAAAAGCAAAACAATGGGGTGCTCCTACTGTAAACGTTATACTTAAGAATCCAATTTACAAAGGAGTAATGAGATACAGAAAAGAAGAAGGAGACGATATCTTTTCAAAACCAATCCCTGAATTAATGATAGTTTCAGAAGAGGATTGGAATAGTGTGCAGAATATAAGGGATAAAAAGAACCCTAAGAATCCAAACAGAAATGAAAATTCCATTCCCATAAGCACTAAAGGAAGTTTACTTTTAACTGGAATAGCCAGATGCGGTTGTTGTAATTCTAGATTGACCACGACTACATTTGTAAATAAATACAAAGCAGCTAATGGAGAAATAGTCAGATACAATCAGAATAAAAGTTACCGTTGTAGTGGAAAATTGCAAGGAAAGACGGATTGTAACGGACAGGCAACATTTTCTTCAAAGAAGGTAGAGAGACAAGTCTTAGAAAGAGTGGATGTATACTTAAGTCAACTCAGAACAATAGATTTCCAATCAGAAATTGAATCATTAAAAAAGAAGGTTTCTAATGAAGAAGAGGAAAAAATTAAAACAATGCAAAATTTACTGGAAGAGAACTACGAGGAGCTTGTGACATTAAACGCTGAGGTTCCAAAATCTATAATGGGTAAGAGCGCATTCAAACCAGAAATGCTCAATGGTCTTATCGAGAAAAAAGAAAACGAAATTCAGAAAACTACTGAAGACATTAAGGGAATAGAGCAATTGTTATCCTCCAAAAAAATGGAGATATCAGAGATGGAGGCTCTAAAAGATGATCTCCCAGTTTGGGGGGAGATATTTACAAATGCATCTACAGAAAAGAAGAAAATGATGTTAAGCACATTGCTAGAGGTTGTCTACATTAGCAAAGATAAAATATTGGTTGAAATCAAGGGTGGAATAAAAGAATTACTCGGTTATCTATACAGAGAGAGTAAGGATATCAAGAGCTCACTTATTTGACAGGGTAGGGGTCAGTGGTTCGAGCCCACTACAGATCATACACGAGAAGCCTTACGATGTAAGGCTTCTTTTCTTTTTTATGAACTGTGAAGAAGGCGTAAAATAAGTTTTGGGGACAGATGGGGGACGAAATGAAAAATTCCTTATTACCTCAGCGCCACAGACAATTCACCTTACTCTTACTTAGATAAATGATTTAGTTTTGGTCACTAAAAACGGTAAGGCTTTTTCTATATATTGTTCTGCCGGAGGAGACCCATGATTTAACCAATCCACGGACGCTGCGTAAATTTCTGCACCGATCTTTAAAGCTTTTGAATCAAGATTAGCGTGTTGTTTTAGTAATAGAGAATAGAATAAGTTTTCCAGATTTCTATTTATTTTTTGTTCGGCGATTGTTCTAAATGATTCATAGCTCATTTTGGAATATTAGGCTGCAAGATGGGCATGATGCTTTAACAGAAAGGCAACTTCATGAATATACTTATCGGGAGAAAACAATAGGAGGGATTAATATGAAGGATCAACATTATCCGGGCGTACCCATGAAAAGGAGATTTGCTGATCACCATGGCAAGGGAAGTAAAGGAATCAACAAAATGAAAGCGTATTCATATAATGATGACATTCGCCCTATCATTCGTATTACTCAGGAGCCGGCTGCGAATGTGGGTAATGTTGTTGATTGTTCAATCCTATTAAAAGACAGTTTATATTTGTCACCGGTAAATGGTAATACCCTGCTCACGAAGGAGTTGAGTTTCCATGTCCATGGCTGAAAATATTGCTCAGGCAGCACTCGATGCAGCGATGAAGGCGAACAGGGCCATTGCGCCATACGATTATTGCGATGCAGAATCCAGACGGATGTACACACCTCAATTTGATAAAAAAATGGACAATCCTATATATACCGCTGCCATGGCGGGTCTTCAATCGATCTATTGGTTTCGGGCGATCAAGGTAAAGGGACTTATCCCTAATGCCAAAGCAGATTATTATGCCACGTATTCTACCAATCACAATAACATCGGAGGAATTGGACTAGCCTACTCGAACAATCCGACAGGACCCTGGACCAAACACGGACAGGTATATCTGGATACCGTGGTTGGGAATTCGACGGAAACGCCATTCGTGATCTGGAACGATGAAGAACAATTGTTCTTCATGTACTATCAACAAAACGGACTGGGGATCAATCAATCGACGGCACTTGCGACCTCTGTAGACATGATTAACTGGACAAGAGTGGGTTTGATTCTGGACAAACCTCCAGGTTTCCCAGGTGATGGTCATACCGGATACTTCTCGTGCTTTAGAAATGGGGGCAAATGGATCGGTTTCTCGGTGATGGGCGGCGGTGATTTCGGCCGTAAATGTATCTGGCATTCTCATGATGGGCGCAGCTGGCTAGCTGATCCTAGACCATTAATGGGTGGTAATGATGCCACTTTAAACCCGGGTGAAAACATTTCGAGACCCAATGCTGGTGTTTTTATGTACAAAGGGAGCATGTGGTGGCTCGGCATGTTATCGGCTTATGCTTCCGGTGGGGTTACGACCGTAGCTCGGCCTGCTATTGCCAAGATCAGCGCAGACTTTCGTCAACTGCTGGACAAACCTTCAGATATACATTTTCCGGCATTGAATTGGGAAACGACAAACATGCAATCCATGATGGTGTCCGTTATGGACGGAGTAGTGTACGTGTATTACAATACCGATCATAATATCGGTGTAGCCTATTCGGTGGGGGTGTAGAGATGGTTATACGTGATGCAGCGGGTCAGATCGTGCCATTTGGAAAAGTTCACAAACAGCTTGTGGCCGATTTTCTTCATGGAACGTTACCGGATTGGCTTGAGGTGGTGGGTACACCTACGTTTGAGCCTTTGCCCGACAGAGGGACCATTACAGTTACAACACCGGCAACCGCAGGAGCCTCGGCAGAGTTGAAAATGAAACATCTGATTGACAGCTCGAAAGTAACAGCCATTGCAGTCACTTTGGAAGCGTTACAATTGAACGGGAACATTGGTATTTCAGTTCAGCTTGGCATTAAATCGATAGATAGCAAGGCCGGAATCACGTTTTTTCAGAACGTCAATCAGAAGTATGGTATGGTTCGTGCCTATAAAGCAGATGGAACGTATACCGATTTCAAGCAAAACATGGTGTTCTTCACCACACATGGCGTAGCAGGAGATGAGGCACAGAACCGTAAGAACCTGACTGTGCTGCTCTGCACCGGATTACAGTTCTCAGCTGGGTTCGAGAGACCGTCCGTATGGCTTGGTGCGGATGACCAGTATGGCGGTGTTGCTGCTGATCTCAGTGGTGGGATATTCCAACATGGAAATTTGCAATGTCTGTTGAAACTGACCACAAGCCCCGCAGAGGCCAAGTATTTCAAATGTGCACAGATGAAAGTGGATATCTGGAGTAACTGATTGGAATGCTGAAGAGTATAAATCAATTAACTGCATGGATTGGTAAAAAGACATACTTGCAGGAATGAGGTACCTAAACACGGACGCTTTGAAAAAGAAGTGTAGTGTTCGGGTACCTTTTTATTTAGAGAAGATTCATGATTGTACCGCCTGCTGCACCAGCAACGACAACGATCCACGGTGGTACTTTCCAGAAAACGAGCATTAGAAACAACATGCATACGAGTGCAAAATCAACAGGAGTCAGGATTGCAGTTGTCCAGAGCGGATCGTATAACGACGCCAACAAAATACCTACAACGGCTGCATTAATGCCGATTAATGTTCCTTGAATTTTCGGGCTTTTACATAAAGAATTCCAGAAGGGCAATGCTCCTACGATCAGAAGGAATGCTGGCAAAAAGATAGCGATCGTTGCAACCAAAGCACCTGGGACCCCGCGCATCATCGCACCTAAATAACTGGCAAAGGTGAACAATGGTCCAGGTACAGCTTGTGCTGCTCCATATCCCGCCAAAAAGTCGGACTTATTAATCAGACCTGTAGGGACGAATTCACGTTCCAGTAACGGAAGGACAACATGCCCTCCACCAAATACAAGTGAACCTGAACGGTAGAAGCTATCAAAGAATAACAGCCATCCCGAACGATCAAATGGTGTGAGTACAGGGAGAAGAATCAGGATTCCAAAGAACGTAGCCAAACAGAATATTGCCAAGTTACGACTCACAGGGATAGACAAGTCTACTGTCTGAATGCCTGTCATTTTTCTAAAATGGATCATACCTACCATGCCTGCAATAACAATAAAAAGGATTGGAGTGAACGCAGTTGGCCACACAAGGGTCGCCGCTGCAGTAAATATAGCGATGGTTGCCCTGTAACGGTCAGGAGTTAGTTTTTGCCCCATGCCCAATATCGCTTGAGCAACAATAGCTACTGCCACAATCTTAAGGCCGTGAATCCAGCCAGTACGGCTGATATCAAATCCTTGTAGAAGGAAAGCGAACAAAACTAACGCAATGACAGAAGGAAGTGTAAAACCAAGCCATGCTATCAGTCCCCCCAGCAAACCGCCCCGGATGATGCCAATTCCAATCCCGACTTGACTGCTGGCAGGACCGGGCAAAAATTGACATAGCGCAACTAAATCTGCATAGCTTCGTTCATCCATCCATTTTCTACGACGAACATATTCTTCATGAAAGTAACCGAGATGAGCGGTCGGTCCTCCAAATGAAGTCAGGCCGAGTTTGGTGGATACAGCCAACACCTCAGAAAGTGCCCTGACTTTATTAGGTTTGGGCTTGTCCGGGGTTAGGAATGAATTATGCTCCAAACGTGTTATTCCTCCTTAACGGTTCGACTTAGATTATCTGATGGATGAAAGTTAAAGAAGAATACATTTCCTCTACCGATAACTACATTATAATTCTCCTCATCGCTATTCATTTAAACGCAGCATTAAACTATATTATTTTTATATAAACTATTTACATGCGCAATTTAATTGTGTACAATGTAATTGTTAGCGATACAAAATAGATCGAAATGTAGTCAAAATAAATCTAAAAAACTAAAGGAGTTTTCAAACATGAAAACATTATATGAAACAACAGTCATCAATACAGGCGGACGTCAAGGAATCGTACAATCGCCAGATAACGTGTTTATGTTGGATGTTGCTGCACCACCTGAACTCGGAGGACAAGTGACGACAGCTACCAATCCGGAGCAGTTGTTTGCAGCGGGATATAGTGCTTGTTTTAACTCCGCACTGGAGTTTCAATTGAAGAAACACAAAGTTGAAATTGAAAGAAGTACCGTAGCTGCTACTGTAATGTTGGTGACGGACTCTGAGGACAATGGCGTGAAGCTTCAAGTCGATTTGGAAGTTAAGATTCTCGGTCTGGATGAGGAAACAGCACAGAAATTTGTGAAACTTGCCCATGACTACTGCCCATATTCCAAAGGAATTAAAGGGAACGTGAATGTTAACGTGGAACTGGCGTAATCATTGAAACTAATTGTTGTTATAAGAAGCCTCCGAGAAATCGGAGGTTTTTTGTATTGTTTTGCTCTGCTGTAAGAAGTGCTTTGCCCGTAAAAAGCAATCATAATGATTGTTATATACCCATAGGGGGTATAATGAAGGGTATAACTGGAATTAAAGGAGTGCAAAACATGAAAAAATATTTACTGACCCTATCGACTATATTGATTGCAAGCAGTTTGATTTTGAGTGGATGTGGCAAGGAGACTCGGCAAACTATTGAAAGTAACGATGACAGTCATACAGCTGCCGCAGGTGAGATGCACCATTCTGAATCGGGAGAGCTACCGGAAGGAATGCGGGAAAAAAACAACCCTACCTTCCCAGTAGGAAGCCAGGCGCTGATGAGTGCCGACCACATGTCAGGCATGAAGGGTGCGAAAGCAAAGATCGTTGGAGCCTATGAAACTACGGTATATGCAGTTACGTATACGCCAACAACAGGCGGAGATCCCGTGCAAAATCATAAATGGGTTATCCATGAGGAAATACAGGACCATAAGGAACAACCGTATGCGGCAGGCTCTGAGGTAGTGTTGAGCGCTGATCACATGAAAGGGATGAAGGGTGCGAAGGCCATTATTGATTCTGCTGAAGAGACAACGGTATATATGGTTGATTATACACCCACAACAGGAGGAGATCCCATGCATAATCACAAATGGGTCACGGAAGAAGAATTGACGGCTATCCAATAGAACTATTTGTATGAAACAGCCCTTTTTATGCAGAAAAATCAAATTCTTACTCTATTATGGGTTATAATGGTATTAGGATTAAACAAAGCTGCTGAAAGGGGCATGTACTTATGATGGATTTTAGCAAACCACCCCATGGCTCTGAGACCGATACACACCGTCAGCGTCATCAAGAGAATGAACAGAAATACCTGTCCGGAGGGAAGGGCATTTGGTACGAAATCAGTAACTGGCTCATTCTGGGAGGCATCCTACTTGTCATATTCTTATTATTTAAATACGTTTTCTAAGTGCATCAATTGTGACTATACTAAACTATTGTAAATCGCAAAGTGTGTTGATATACATCATAAGGAAGCAAAAGAGCCAAGTTTTAATAGGCTCTTTTTTTGTTATGACGTTATTGAAAGTTAAAAATAATAACAAATGACAAAAATCAATAATTGTCATTTGTTATCGAGTGTGTTAATCTAATCTCAATGGAGGTGGCAAGTGGATGGTGTTAACCATCTCGTTCATATGGTAAAAGACAAAACTTCTGAATTTCTCACCAAAGAGCAGATTATTGCAGCTACGCAGGAAACGATAAGACGCTTCGGTGCTGCTAAAACATCCGTCACCGATGTCGCCAAATTGCTCGGAGTCAGTCATGGAACGATATATAGGCATTATGCCAGCAAGAAGGAATTGCTTGAAGGTGTCACTGAACAATGGCTCGAAGATGAAATCATCACACCTTTAACTTTGGTAACTCAGGATGAGAACAACACAAGGGAAGGCATACATCATCTGAAAGTATATATAGAAACATTAATACATCTTAAACGTCATTATGCTGGGTCAGATCCCGAATTATTTGAGATGTATGCGCGGGTTACGCAGGAATCAGCTGATCTGATCCGCAAACATGTAGAACATCTTATACACCATTTGAGCGAAATTATTCGACAGAATCACCAGTTTAAGTTCAGTGATCCTAAGGTAACAGCAACGGCTATTCTTCATGCAACGGCTCGTTTCCATCATCCGGCACATGCCTATGAATGGCACAGCGATGCGATAGATGATGAATTTGCACAAGTATGGTTATTAGTCGAACACGGTTTATCTAATATGAATGAAGAAGGTGGGAGATCGAATGAATAAACTAACAGGTAAGGTTGCTGTGGTCACAGGATCGTCGCGAGGTATTGGGCGTGCCATTGCGGAGCAACTCGCGGAGCTCGGAGCCGATGTGGTGATTAATTATGCAAGTCGTCCGGACAAAGCAGAAGAGGTAGCAAAGATTGTTCGGCAAAAAGGAGTTCGTGCCATTACCGTGCAAGCGGATTTGGCGAGGAAGGAAGATGTGGAACGTCTGTTTTCCGAAACGATCAGCGAGCTTGGCAAAGTGGATATTTTAATCAATAATGCAGGCATCATGAAGACAACTCCTCTAGCGGAAGTGACAGAGGAAGAATTTGATCAGCAGTTTGCCATTAATGTCAAAGGCACGTTCTTTGCTTGCCAACAAGCGCTTAAACATATGGAAGATGCAGGACGTATCGTGAACTTTTCTACCTCGGTAACAGGACAGATGTTTCCTGGGTACAGTGTGTATGCAGGGACCAAGGGGGCGGTAGAGCAGATCACCCGTCAACTCGCCAAGGAGTTTGGTTCCAAACAGATTACGATTAATGCAGTCGCACCAGGTCCGGTCAACACGGAGTTGTTCTCGGTTGGCAAGACGGAGCAACAGCTGGAAGGAATCCGTAAAATGAATGCATTCGGTCGTCTGGGTGAGCCGGAAGACATCGCAAGTGTCATTTCATTTCTGGTAGGCCCGGAGTCTCAATGGGTTACGGGTCAGACGATCCGAGTGAATGGTGGCTTTATTTAACATAACTGAAATCAAGAAGTTTGATCATTCCATTTGACACACAACCGGGCGAATCCCCATATGATGCATTACATCAGTAAGCACTTGGGGAAATGGGGAATCCGGGATGGCAAAGGCAAAAGGAAAGAAAGCTCCCGCGTTAAAGAGTGACAAAATTCGTGTATCCATGAAGTTGGTGACTTCGGATGTATGCGAGAGATGCAAGACACCATGTACACGAGGAATGGATTACGCTGCACGTATGAGAATTGAAGGGGCACTAGGCAAGGGTGTTCCCTGTATTTTGACCCGCCATACTTCTTCGTAACTCTTCGTATAATCCCGTATATATAACAATAATAGGACAGAGGCATCCTTTAATGAGGATCGCCTCTTTTTGAGTACTCCAAGGGGTGGAAAAAAATCTGGATAAAAAATGAAAAATGATGAAAAACAGCGCAACTTTGTGGATGAATCTGCAGTATAAATGTACAACAGCTAGCAGCAGGGGAGGGAATATTGACGGGATGAAATGGAAACGAATATTGCTTTGTGTCACGGTATTCTCCTTGCTCGGCGGGTCTTTATTGTTTGCAGATTCGGTGAACGAGAAGATTCGAGTTCTCATTAACGGCAAGGAAGCAGCTGATGGAGGTTATCTCATTGATGGAACGACCTATGTACCTGTAAGGGAAACCGGAGGCGTCGTCAAATGGGATAGCAGCAACAAGAGAGTAACGGTGATCAAACCGAATGTACATATTTTTCTCTTCAAGGGAGACACTGTATTTGGCAACGTTAATGTAGGTAAGTTGAAATTCAATGTATTTTCACAAGTGGACAGTCTGACAGCTGATGTAGCTGCTGTGAAAGTTACGATCACTAATCCGAGCGGTCAGGTGAAAGATATCCAGTCCCAGGAGCTTACGACCCAGAAGGATAACTTCTGGTTCCGCACATATGATTTTACGTACGATTTCAGTCGTGCTGGCAAGTACCAGGTAGGCTTTCATATTAAAGAAAATGCAAACAGTAGCTACGTCCTGGTAGCGGAGAAAATCATTACAGCGCTGAACGATTGAAGCGAAAGTAACGCTGCCCTTTTAAATTGACCTAGGTCATTGAACATGTTACGATATGCAAGGTTACACAATTTCTATTTATAAAGCGAGGTATTTCAATGAGCGATCACACACATGAACACGGCGATGGCTGCGGATGCGGGCAAGACCACGACCACGACCACGAGCATGAAGAAGTCCTTCTCACATTAACAGACGAGAACGGCCAAGACGTGGAGATGGTTTTGGTGGAGACGTTTGACGTGGAGAAGCATGTTTATGCGCTCCTGCTGGAACGTAACAATCCTGAAGCTGACGGCATCATCCTGCGTATGGAAGAAGAAGACGAGGAAATGGTGCTCTACAATATTGAAGACGAAGAAGAGTGGAACCGCGTTGAAGCGGCTTACAACGAACTCGTTGCATCACAAGAATAGTCATTCTTTTGGAACATAACATGAAGGCTCCTTGATTTCAGGGGGCCTTTTGTTTGTTCTCAAGAGGAAGACGAGCATTTTCATGACCGGTTTGAACGACGAAATAGACGGGAAAATGCAAACTCACTTATCCCATAAAATAAAAAAGGACCAAGCTTAGGGCTTGGTCCTTTACGTTCATCCCATTTACAGCGCAAATGGGGTTGTTTTAGAAAATGGCATCGGCTTCCACGATCACTTTAACGTTGGTTACGCTGCGATCTTCGGGGCCTTTGACAGGCAATCCAACTTCGACATGATCAATGATGTAGTCGATGTTCTCTTGGGTAATAACCTCACCCGGTAACAGGATTGGAATACCTGGCGGATACACATAGATGAATTCCGAAATAATACGTCCTGCGGATTCCTTGAACGGAATGACTTCGGTATCACCGTAGAATGCATCACGTGGAGTCAGCATCAACTGTGGAATATCCGGAACTTTAACCACCAGTTCATGGGCCGGGTTCACTTGATAATACGTACGGGAGAGATCCTGCAAAGCGTTCAGCAAGATATCTACGCTGTCATCCGTATCTCCTGGCGTGATGAGACACAGAATATTGTACATATCACTAAGTTCGACCTCGATGTTGTAATGTTCGCGCAGCCAGTTCTCTGTCTCATATCCTGTAATACCCAAGTGGCGGACATGGATCGTCACTTTGGTTGGATCATAGTTGAAGGTCGCTTCTGTACCTAGCAGTTCTTTGCCGAAGCAATACAGTCCATCCATATCGTTAATCGAACGTCTGGCAAACTCGGCTAGTTCAATCGCCTTCTGTGCAATCTCACGACCGTGGAGAGCCAGGTTACGTCTTGATGTGTCGAGTGAAGCAAGCAAAATGTATGAAGTTGATGTTGAGGTGAGCAGACTCAGAATCGTCTGTACACGCTGTGGATTCACGAACCCGTTCTTCGTGTTCAGGTTGAGTACGGAGCTCTGTGTCATGGAGCCACCAAGCTTGTGGACACTGGTTGCAGCCATATCGGCACCTGCTGCCATCGCTGACAACGGCAGATCCTCATGGAAATGAATAAGTACGCCATGTGCCTCATCAACAAGTACAGGGACTTGATAGCTATGTGCAAGCTCAACAATCTCTTTTAGATCGGTAACTACACCGTAGTAGGTCGGGTTAATCACGAGCAATGCCTTGGCATCTGGATGACGCTCAAGTGCGCGACGGATAGACTGTGTAGTCACTCCGTGATCAATACCCAGATTGACGTCTTGTGAAGGAGAAACAAATACAGGTTTGGCGCCTGAGAAAATTATGGCGGACAAAACCGATTTATGCACATTACGGGGCACAATAATTTTGTCACCCGGTGTACATACAGACAGAATCATGGTCATGATGGCACTGCTTGTGCCTTGTACACTAAAATAGGTATAATCGGCTCCGAAGGCATCTGCTGCCAGGATCTGTGCTTCCTGAATGACACCGGTAGGCTGATGCAGGTCATCCAGCGGTGCGATGTTAATCAAATCTATGGAGAAGGCATTATCGCCAATAAATTCACGGAATTCGGTATCCGCTCCCAATCCTTTTTTATGGCCCGGAATATGAAACTGTACCGGATTGAGTGCCGCATGATTTTTTAAAGCGGTAAACAGCGGCGTACGGTGGTGATTCATCAGTGCTGTCACAACCCTTCCTAATAAAATTGGTAAACAAAGATGAGTATAGCAAATTAAGAACCGAATGCAACAGTATAATCGACAATTTTTTAAATTGCCGAGATTTGGGCACATTCCCCACGGTTACACTAAGGATAGGGAATAGGTTAATGAACGCCGAAAGGGGAAAAAGAATGCAAACCGACACAAAACCAGCCAAAATTTTGCGATCACCATTTTTTATCGCGATGTGGTTGACACTTTTTCTAGTTGAAATTATCAAAGGAGCCCTGTTGGTAGCTGTTTTGCCCGTGTATATGGACAATATTCTGGGTCTGTCCGCAGGTGTTATCGGTGTAGCCTTTGCGCTTCAATATCTGGGAGATAATCTGTTCCGGGCGCCTTCCGGCTGGGCCGCAGAACGGATCGGCTTTCGTGCAACGATGGTTACAGCACTAATCTGTACCTTAATCGCTGTTATTATGATCCTTTTTCTTAAAAGCGCCTTTGGACTGGCCATGGCCTGTCTGATCCTTGGTGTTGGTACGTCACCGCTCTGGCCTTGCGCCATGACAGGGGTGACTGCGATGTCAGGCCCACAGAACAAAAATGGTACAGCAATGGGAGCGCTGGAGATGGCCGCTTTGGGCGGCACAGGGCTTGGACCCGTGGGCATGAACTGGTTGCTGGAGCGCACGCATCATGATTATCGAACCATATTTCTCGTGCTGATGGGATGTGCCATTCTAGTTATCCTGGTAGCCATGATTCTTCCCGGACGTGTCATCGTCGAAGGAGAGCATGCCGAGCAAGCAGCGAAGAATGGAGATGTGAAGTATCCAGCCAAACCGAATCTGCTCACGCCGTTCATCCGGCTGCAAAAGAGTGTGAAGGGCACATTGCAACGGGTGCGCAGCACGCTTAATGTCAATCCGCTGGTGTATCCTGCCTTGTTTATGCAGTCGTTTGTCATCGGGCTGCTCAGTCCGGTAATTACGTTATACACACGCACAGACCTGCACATCTCACCGAACCTATACAGTTTGTTGCTGATTGCGGGCGGTGGAATAACGGTTATTGCCTTACTGCCTGTTGGTAAAATGGTAGACAGGTTCGGCACCAAACCGTTCCTGAACGTTGGTTTTTTGATGGCGGCAGCGAGTCTGTTCGCATTCTCCTCCATCACATCCATTCCGGTGGTGTTTGGTGTTGTCATGCTGGTGGGAATTAGTTATGCCATGATTTTGCCAGCCTGGAATGCTTTTGTAGCCACACTGATTCCCAAAGGGGAGCGGGGAGCAATCTGGGGATTTTTCCTTACACTACAAGGATCAGGAATGGTTGTAGGCCCCATTGTTTCCGGACTGCTGTGGGATCACGTTAGTCATCCGGCTCCATTCATCGGCAGTGCCATCGTCATGGCAGGACTTGCCGTCGTGCATTTTGTATTATCTCGGAATCCGTTCCGTACTGCTCCGGCCAAATAAGCAATAGAAAAGGGAGTTCCGTCAACCATCGTGGTTGTGGAACTCCCTTTTTCGCGTCCATAATATCAACAAAATCGGGGGCTTGCCCCTGTGCTCCTGCGGAAAGCTGCAATCCTGCGGCCCTTTCGGTGAAAAATAGTCAAATAACCAAGTACCCTTACATAAAATGAAGTATAAAATAGGGTAAGCCGATTGAGTAGAAGCGATTGAAGACGAGGGCCGGAGCAATTCCGGTACAGATGGAGGGAGTGCCGTGAATAAGAGTTATGAAGTTGAATATTGCAATCTGGAGCTGCGGTTCAACCGTCGGCATATCCAAAATTTGATCAAAGACCTTATTCGTGAGGGGTATTCACTATATTGGAGCGAGGATGAATCCTTTTTTATCCTGTCTGTCCGTACTGGCCGCAAGCTGGTAAAGCTCCGTTTTCAACAGACACGCAGTGGTAACTATAAGATGACAGGTGATTACATTATCAAGGACGCGAAGCTTGCAGAGTGGCTGGAGAAGCTGATTGGAGATACACGCGGGCATGCGGTTGTGAAGCGGTTCAAGGATCAGCAGATGACCGTGGAGAACATTTTATTCGGTGAAGTTATTCGGCTCGTGGAAGTGTCCGGGTTCAAACAGCGTGTTATTTTTCAAAAGGAACCTGCGCCGACGGCGGAAGAGATGGAAGAAATGTTCCTCTCGCGCGAAGGCGAAGAGCGACTCATGTTGTTACGCATGGAAGTGGACGATGAACTGGAGCGCCTGTATACGGCTGTTCAGCTGAATAATACGGAAAAGGCAAATGCCTGCCGCGAAGCATTGAAACAGTTGTCTGGACATCTGTTAATGCTGGAAGGTTGATGAATATTTCTTTTGAAAGTCATCTATACCAAAGCCCCGGCGCAAGCCAGGGCTCTATTTTTGTGCCTAACGGGCATCACGGACGACAGGGGTCGACGATAGAATATTGCGAGCTTTCAATCCAGGCATCAAATTCATCCAATCCTTGGGTGAGCAACAGGTTGGCTTCGAAAGAAGTGATGGGTACTGCCCACAGTAATGCTACCGTCTCATGACCCACATGAATCTGTTCGAGGGATTCTTTTTCTCCCCGCAATTCATCAATGAGAAAGGCATTCGCATTCCATCGGGCTGGTGCTAATCCGCTTGATTCCATCACACGGGGAACCGTCGAATCCGGCACATTTTCGATGTGATGGGAGATCAGATCGACCAGGTACGTGTTGACACGCTCCACCTCTTCACCGCCAAGATCCGGTTGCAGCGCAAGCATCCATTCAGCAGCTACAAGCTCTCCTGAGGGCCGCGTTGCCTGAGACAACCCTACCGTCACGAATCTTGCGATGCCAGATTGAATTGTGGCAGGAAAATAATAGATTTCTACATGAATGTTTCTTTCTGGCTTCGAAAGAATGATCCTGAGCTCTGGCACCCCCCATTCATTCATATACGCCCCCAGAAGAAATGTTCTTCGAATATCCAGGGAAAACCGTTCCTCTTTTGAGAACTGCTCTAACGCCATTATGTACAATCCTCCTTTTTGTTCGAACTTCATTGGATATAATTATAGCATTGTACAATACAATATTGGATTACTTTGGCATGATGTATTGCCTTCACGGTTCTATTTATGAAAATACGATGAACACCTCAGCAGATTGGGGTGTTTTATCGTTGCGTAACGGTGTCACGGGGTTCACTTCTATACATAAAACCGTTAAAATAGGAGTATTGTTGAGAATTCATTTCAATAAAATTAATTGGAGCAAAGGATGGAGGACCAGATGACAAAACAACAAATCGGCGTAATTGGCCTGGCTGTCATGGGCAAAAATTTGGCCCTTAACATTGAAAGCAGAGGTTTCTCGGTATCGGTATATAACCGTTCCCCGGAGAAAACCAATGATCTTCTGAAAGAAGCTGAAGGTAAAAACCTGACAGGCTCATTCTCCATTGAAGAGTTCGTAGCATCCCTGGAATCCCCGCGCAAAATTTTGATCATGGTACAAGCCGGCAAAGCGACCGACGCTACCATTGAACAACTGCTTCCTCACTTGGATGAGGGCGACATCATCATCGATGGAGGGAACGCATACTTCCCTGATACGCAACGTCGCAGCAAAGAGTTGGAAGACAAAGGCATTCGCTTCATCGGTACAGGTGTATCCGGTGGTGAAGAAGGCGCATTGAAAGGCCCTTCAATCATGCCAGGTGGACAGGAAAGTGCTTATAAACTGGTTGAACCGATTCTGACGGCAATTTCGGCCAAAGTCGGTGACGATCCATGTTGTACATATATTGGACCTGACGGTGCCGGACATTATGTGAAAATGGTGCATAACGGTATCGAGTACGGAGACATGCAGTTGATTGGTGAAGCTTACCACTTGCTCAAATCCGTATTGAACGTTTCCGTTGAAGAGCTGCACGCGATCTTTACGGAATGGAATCAAGGAGAGCTGGATAGCTATCTGATCGAAATTACGGCAGATATCTTCTCCAAATATGATCCGGAAACTGGTAAACCAATGGTTGATGTCATTCTGGACGCTGCAGGACAAAAAGGAACTGGTAAGTGGACAAGCCAAAGCGCGTTGGATCTCGGCGTACCATTGTCCATGATTACGGAATCCGTATTCTCCCGTTTCCTTTCTGCCATGAAGGACGAGCGTGTAGCAGCTAGCAAAATCCTGAGTGGACCAGCGACTGAAGCGTTCTCCGGGGACAAAAAAGCATTCATCGAGAGCGTGCGTAAAGCCCTCTTCGCAAGTAAAATCGTATCCTATGCACAAGGATTTGCACAAATGCGTGCAGCTTCCGATGAGTATGGCTGGGATCTGAAATACGGCAACATTGCCATGATCTTCCGTGGTGGTTGCATCATCCGTTCGCAGTTCCTGCAAAACATCAAGGAAGCTTATGATAAAGACGCAGCTCTGAAAAACTTGCTCTTGGATCCTTACTTCCAAAATATCGTTGAGTCTTATCAAGGCGCATGGCGTGAAGTTGTAGCGGCTGCTGTACAACAAGGTGTTCCGGTACCAGGCTTCTCCAGCGCTCTTTCTTACTACGACAGCTACCGTACAGAGCGTTTGCCAGCAAACTTGCTGCAAGCACAACGTGACTACTTCGGTGCTCACACGTTCAAACGTGTGGACAAAGAAGGCAGCTTCCACCACAACTGGATGGAGTAGTACCACATATACAAGTCTATTAGATTTGGCTAGTGCCCCTTTAAGTGGCAGCTTTGGCCTGTTGAAAGGCTCATAAAGAGGTTTGGTGTTCCGGTTATTGCCGGTTAACGCCAGGCTTCTTTTTTATAAATAAGCTCATTGGAGTTCGTTATGTTGCTGGATGGTCCAACGGAAGTCGGTAAGGAGATGGTCTTTCCCAGTCCGCAGGGCTGTGTTATGATAGGACAAAAGTGCTCACGAATTGCTTGAATTAAAGGAGTGTACACCTTGAGCAAGTCTAACAATATTATTCTCATTGGCATGATGGGAACTGGCAAATCTACCGTCGCTGACATGCTTGCACGCGAGCTTGGCTACCGATTGATTGATGTGGACGCCGCGGTGGAAAAAGAGGAAGGCTGTACGATTCCAGAACTGTTCACTGACAAGGGAGAGACGTATTTCCGTGATGCCGAGAGCCGTATGTTGTGCTCGGTACTGGAGAAAAAGTCACAGGTCATTGCGACCGGAGGTGGCGTGGTGCTGCGTTCGGATAATTGTGACGTGATGTCGAAGAATGGCTGGGTTGTTGCCCTGACTGCTGATCCAGCAGTGATTGTAGAACGTGTTAGCGGCTGTGACAATCGTCCGCTTCTTGCAGGCAATGCAGAGGAACGTATCAAGACGATTATGGAAGAACGGAAAGACGCATATCGGTTCGCGCATTATACAGTGGATACAACCGAGTTATCCGCTGCTGAAGTGACTCGTTTAATTTTAGTGCATTACCGCGTCTAAGCTTGTGATCGTCGAAGTTTGTTGGTTGATAGATAGGTGGCGGATATAACAAAACGGGCCATATGGCCCGTTTCTAGTAGTGGAGTAGAGGTCACAAGGTTACAATGACTTAGCTCCGCTCCGAGTTTTTCTAGTCTTCCTGTTGCCATTGAAGCATGCCGCCAATCATGTTCGTACAGCCTTCATAGCCCAGTTGCTGCAGATATTCACAGGCACGTTCACTGCGGTAACCACTACGACAGATGAATACAATCTCGCCTGACTTATCAATCTCAGACAGTCGGTCCGGAATCTGTCCAAGCGGGATATGCTTAGCTCCTTCGATCATGCCTTGTGCCACTTCATCGTCCTCGCGGACGTCTATCATCTGCAGCTTCTCTCCTGCCTGTAAACGGCGGCGCAGCTCAGATGTTTCAATTTCAGCTATTTGTGTCATATTCAGGTCCTCTTTTCTGTATGGACTTAACGCCTATAATGATACCCAAGCGATGCATGGAATGTCAATTTGGCCACAATATAATTAATGAAGGAGAATTTCATCCATGGACGTTATTGTTAAACCAACCCCTACCCTGAACGGGGAAATCGGAGCTCTGTCCTCCAAAAACTACACGACTCGTTATTTGCTGGCTGCTGCGCTGGCAGAAGGTACAAGTACCATTCATTTCCCGGCACACAGTGAAGACAGTGACGCCATGCGCAGATGTATTCGCGATCTGGGGGCAGTGCTTGAAGAAGACGACAGCAAGATTGTGATCCAAGGCTTTGGCAGTCATCCCCGTGATGTGCGTGAATTGAATGTAGGCAATGCGGGTGCAGTACTTCGTTTCCTGATGGGCGTTACAGCGCTTTGTCCTGAAGTTACTTTTGTGAATACGTACCCGGATTCGCTCGGCAAACGCCCGCATGATGACCTGATCGATGCGCTTGGTCAACTGGGTGTAGAAGTACAACATGAACAAGGGCGCCTGCCGATTACGATCAAAGGTGGCAATGCCAAGGGGGGACACATTCGTGTATCCGGCTCCGTTAGCTCCCAATATCTTAGCGCATTGCTGTTTGTTACGCCTTTGCTTGCAGAAGACAGCACCATTGAAGTGCTGAATGACCTGAAGTCCAAGGTCGTTATCGGACAGACCCTGGAAGTACTGGAGCAGGCAGGCATCGTTATCCATGCAAGTGATGATTACATGTCCTTCCGTGTACCAGGTGGACAGGCTTACCAGCCAACGACCTACACAGTTCAAGGGGACTACCCGGGCTCAGCAGCGGTTCTTGCCGCAGCAGCGGTTACACAGTCTGATGTGAAGATTTTGCGCTTGATGGAGCAGAGTAAGCAAGGTGAACGTGCCATCGTTGATGTGTTGCGTATGATGGAAGTGCCATTGACACATGAGAACGATGTCGTACACGTTCAAGGCAATGGTAGACTGAAAGCGATCGAATTCGACGGGGATGCCGCGACGGACGCCGTTTTGGCTATGGTAGCCGCAGCTGTGTTTGCGGAAGGCACGTCACGGTTCTATAATGTAGAGAACCTGCGTTACAAGGAATGTGACCGAATCACTGATTATTTGAACGAGCTGCGGAAGGCAGGAGCGAACGTCGAAGAGCGTCAGGCTGAGATTATCGTACACGGGCGTCCGGAAGGCGTTGAAGGTGGCGTTGAGATTAACGCTCATTACGATCATCGCGTAATTATGGCGCTTACAGTCGTTGGTCTGCGTTCCAAGGAACCACTTCGTATTCGGGATGCACACCATGTAGCCAAGTCTTATCCGCAATATTTCGATCATTTGCAGGCGCTTGGCGCCTCGGTTCAATGGGTAAAAGAGTAAATAACTGAAAACTGTCTTTTGAACACGCACTTTAATCAGAAAAGGATGGTGCTTGAACATGGAATTTAACAACCCTACTCGTGAAGAAATTGGACAACTTTTGCGCAAGGCAGGCAACATCGCAGTCGTCGGCTTATCAGACAAATCGGATCGCACTTCCTATATGGTAGCCGAAGCCATGCAGAGCAGAGGCTATCGCATCATCCCGGTTAATCCACAGGTGCAAGGTGAAATCCTTGGAGAGACGGTATATGCCACACTCGCGGATATTCCAGAGTCGGTAGACATCGTCAATGTCTTTCGTCGCGAAGAGTTTTGCGCGGATGTCGCTCGTGACGCTGCCGCCATCAAAGCGAATGTACTGTGGCTGCAGCTTGGCATCCATAGTGATGAAGCGGTCCAGATTGCTGCGGAGAACGGCATGACAGCGGTAACGAATCGTTGTATCAAGGTAGAGGATTCCATCGTTCTGCGCGGCGCTGGACGCGGCTGAGAGGCTCGTTCACCTGTGATCAGATGATCTCCTGATCTGTCCCAATTGAATGATTATAGGATGAATCCCGTTAACTTGAAGTTGACGGGATTTTTTCTGTTCTATTTTTGCCGTATTAATTACCAATTGGTTACTGTTTTACTTTGACAAAACGTTGCGTAAAGCTTACCATCTAGGATAGAAAGGAGAGGTCGCCATGAATTGGCTCGGATCCTTGCAGCAGCTCGGACGAGCGGTAATGCTGCCTACAATGGTCCTGCCCGCCGCCGCAATTTTGCTCAGTGTTGGCAGTCTGCCTTGGGACGCCTGGGGATTGGAAGTTGTCGGTGAAGTGTCTACCGTGGCCGGACACGGTATTTTTTATTTCTTGCCGTATTTGTTCGCTGTCGGTGTAGCACTGGGACTCTCCAACCAGGCCGGACAAGCGGGACTCGCTGCGCTGGCTGGTATCGTGATATATGATCAGGTCACTCGCAACTTCGGCGACGGCACCGTTCAGCCCGCTTCCTTAATCGGAATCATACTCGGCGCGCTTGCCGGGGGAATGCATAATCGCTTTAAAAGCATTAAACTGCCTGAAATTTTACAATTTTTCGGGGGTTCAAGGTTTGTTTTACTCATTGTTGGACTCTGTTCGGCACTGTTCTCCTGTTTTATGTTATGGCTTGCTCCGATCCTTCAGCATGGATTGAACGCCATCGCCACTTGGGAATACAGTCTCGGGGGTTTTGGGCTGTTCATCTACGGGGTGTTATACAGGGTGCTGGTCGCTTTCGGCCTTCATCACCTGCTTAACAATGTGTTTTGGTTCCAGTTAGGGACGTTTGAAACGCCTGATGGTAACATTGTGCAAGGTGATTTGCCTCGATTTTTTGCAGGTGATCCCACCGCAGGATTTTTTATGGCGGGTTTGTTTCCCATCATGATGTTCGCCATTCCGGCAATAGCCTTCGCTATTATTCAGGAAGCCAGGGAAGATCTGAAACCGAAAATCAAGAAAACCTTTCTGACATCGGCACTCGTTTGTTTTCTGACCGGGGTATCGGAGCAGATTGAGTTTGCTTTTTTGTTCGCCGCACCTTATCTGTTCATCGTGCATGCAGTCATGTCCGGTGTTGCCATGTGGATTAGCTACTGGCTCGATATTAGGCACGGGTTTTCTTACTCCGCAGGTATTATTGATTACATACTCAATTTCCATCTATCGGAGAATGCTTGGAAGCTCATTCCGGTTGGCATACTATATGGGCTGGTCTATTACTTCCTGTTCCGATGGGCGATTCGTACGTTCAAGATACCAACACCAGGACGTGAAGAGGGGTCCATGCTGGAAGATTGGGTAGGTAATATTCCTTATCAGGCACCTTTGATTCTCGAAGCATTGGGTGGAAAAGGGAACATTGTGCAGGTTGAAGCCTGTATTACGCGACTTCGCCTGACTGTTCATGATGACCGCTTGATCGACACGGGTGCCATGAAGAGTATGGGGTCCGCTGGACTGATTAAGCTGGGTGGCGGTAACGTACAGGTGGTATTCGGTACCTACTCGGAATTGATCCGAGAAGAAATCGCGAAACTGCTGGAAAGAGATCTGCAACAGGTTCTATTCTGTGCGCCCGTTCAGGGTAAAATGCTCCCAATCGAAGAGGTGCCGGATCAGATCTTTGCAGCCAAGCTTGTTGGGGATGGGGTAGCTTTTGTTCCTGAAAAGGGAGAGCTGGTCTCACCCGTCTTCGGAACGATTATGCACTTGTACCCGACCATGCATGCCCTGGGTATTTCCACCCGGGAGGGGCTTGAGGTGTTACTGCATATCGGCATCGATACCTCTCAGTTGAAAGGCCATTTTGAAGCTTTTGTTCAGGAGGGCGATACGGTGGAGCCAGGGCAGTTGTTGATCAAGTTCGATCTGGCAGTACTTCGCGAGCAAGCGGCATCACTGACAACACCAATGGTAATTACGAATCCAGATCGTGTAAAATCATGGAGTTTTGCTCCATTTAAGCAAGTTAAGAAAGGTCAGGCATCCGTTATGTCCGTGGTGCTCTATGACAGGAACGTTGGAGGGGTAGAATGAAGATACAAGGCATCAACGGAGCTGCAGGCATAGCCATCGGCAAAGCATTTGTCCTGCCCAGTTGGGAATGGGATCTGCCGGATCAGAAGATGGATTCGGTGGATCTCGCCCAGGAGTTCGAACGGTTGTATGAGGGCATACGGACATCTAAGGATGAGATCGAATATATCAAAAATGAGTTTAAGGAAGTCGTTGGTCCAGAGGAGTCCAGTATTTTTGATGCACATCTGGCAATCCTCGAAGATCCGGTATTCATGAACGAAATTCGCGGTATTATCGAACGCCAGTACAAGGCAGCAGAAGTGGCGGTCAAAGAAGCCATTGACCATTTTGTCACGATGTTTGATCTGCTGGAAGATGAGTATATGAAGGAGCGGGCTATTGACATCAAGGATGTGGGTAACCGTCTGCTCAAGCATTTGCTTGGCGCGCCAGAGATTACACTTCCTTCGGATACCCAGCCTTATGTACTCGTTGCCAAAGAGCTGTCGCCATCTCAACTGGCACATCTAAATCCCACTCATGTGCTAGGCATTGTAACCTTAATTGGCGGGAAAACATCACACTCTGCGATTATGGCTCGTGCACTCGGCATTCCTCTCGTTTCCGGCCTGGAAGCGAGTCTTGGCATGCCGGTAGAGACAGGGGATATGCTTGTGGTAGATGGTGACAATGGCTTGGTATTTACCGATCCGGACCGCAAGACGATTGAACGGTATACGATGCTGCGCAGCAAGCAACTGAAGAAAAAGGAACAACTTCAAGTGCTTGCTACAGTAGATGCCGTAACTAAAGACGGGGCCGTATTACACCTTGCTTCCAATATCAGTTCCGTGAAGGAACTGGACATGGCTTTAAAACATGGAGCGAAGGGCGTAGGCTTGTTCCGGACAGAGTTCCTTTATATGGACCGGGCTACGTTCCCGGGCGAGCAAGAGCAGTATGAGGTGTACCGCCTTGTGGCAGAGAAAACAGCAGGCCAATCCGTTGTCATTCGTACACTGGATATCGGTGGTGACAAGCAGCTCGATTATTTTGAATTGCCTGAGGAAGACAATCCGTTTCTGGGGTACCGTGCCATTCGCATTAGTCTGGACCGCAAGGATCTGTTCAAAACACAGCTTACAGCCATTCTGCGTGCCAGTGCTGCCGGTAATGTCAAAATCATGTATCCGATGATCTCTTCGGTGGAAGAGCTTCAGCAGGCCAATGAGATTCTTCGTGAGGCGATGTCCGATCTGGACGAGCGGGGACTGTCATACGATCCTCACATTCAGGTAGGGATTATGATTGAAGTTCCTGCAGCGGTGATGATTGCTGACCTTCTGGCTGAGGAAGCAGATTTCTTCAGTATTGGTACGAACGATCTGGTTCAATATGTATTGGCAGTAGATCGAATGAATGAGCAGATAGCTCATATGTATCATCCATATCATCCGGCTGTTCTACGGATGCTTCGTGCCACAGCGGATGCGGCTCACACCGCCGGAATTGATGTTAGTGTGTGCGGAGAGATGGCAGGGGACGAACGTGCCATACCGCTTTGGCTGGAGCTTGGCATCCGCCACTTGAGTATGTCTCCACAATCCCTGCTACGTGTGAAGCACAGAGTGCTGAATACAACTGCATCGGAAGCCAAAGAAGAAGCACGTAAGTGCTTCGCCCTGCGCACCAGCGGAGATATTGAGGAGCACCTACAGGTTTTTAATGATTCCACAGGTAGTCCAGACGAGCAAAGTGGTTCGAATGCATCATGAACTGGATAATTGGATATAAATACCTTTAAGTTAATATATTTACATTTGTGATAAATTATTGTTAAGAAACTTGTGATAGTAAAATAACCCCGTTGTGCTAATCTCAAGCACAACGGGGTTATTTTTATTTGTCAGCGAGTGCATCACAGAATGCCTTACCGTAAGGTGGAAGGTCGGGTGGACGACGCGCTGAGATGATATGGCCATCAACAACAACCGCTTCATCTTTCCATATGGCACCTGCATTTTCCATGTCATCTCGAATGCCTGGTGTAGAGGTTACCGTTACCCCGTCCAGAATTTTGGCGGAGATCAGCACCCAACCTGCATGACAGATCTGTCCAATCGGTTTCTTGTCTGCATTCATTTCCTTCACAAGCTCAAGTACCTTGGGATAACGACGCAGCTTGTCCGGCGCCCAGCCCCCTGGCACGAGAATACCATCATAATGTGAACTGTCGAGTTCATCGAAACTGTATTCAGCTTCAGCAGGGACACCATATTTGCCAATATAGGTTTTTCCTTTTTTCTCGCCAGCCAGATGCACCTCCGCGCCTTCTTCACGAACACGATGCACAGGGTACCACAATTCCAGATCTTCGAATTCTTCATCGACCAGAGCGATGACTTTTTTACCGGTTAATCTCATATCCATCTCTCCTTTTTGTGGTGATTAGGGATGTCGCGTCTATAATTGTAACAGATTCTCCGTGGGAGTTCATGGAAGTGCACATTCACTTTTGAGGAAGCGATTACAAGTCAAGGACTGCCTGCATTCGACAACCTTCATCTGGTGGGAGTGGTAATTTGTGCAACCTCTCGTTTGCAGCAGGATTTGAGCCGAAATAGGTCGAATGGTACTTATATAAGAGTATAGAACGAATGAGGTGATGGTTGTGCGCAAGTCGTGCAGATGTGGACATGTAATGGAGTTGGAATTAAGAACAGTGGTATACGCCAAAAAGGTGGAAATTCGAAACGTACCTGTATTTGCATGTACAGACTGTGTATCCTACGAAGTGCTTCCGCCGGTCAAGCCGGACTTAACAGAATGCATAAGCACATTGGGTGAACAACCCGTGAAGCAGGACGTATCTTTTGGTGAACGGAATGAACTGGCAGATCTGTTTCATGAGCAATTGCTAGCCTGGCCAGATGCGACAGATCGGGAGATGGAATATCGCATGCAGCAAGCGGTGGAGGAACGTATTAATCTGCTGCTGGACATTATGGGTTACGCAACGAAGTCTGGAGATACAGCGTGGATTGAGACCACACAGCGCAGATTAAGTCAATTATCCGGATTTGTGTGGCAGGAGTACTTCTCGAATGCTGTCTAATTTTGACGTGTAAAATGCTTGTTTTCATGAAAATTGGCTTTTTCGCGCACTTTTTGTTAAGATATCGAAGAGTGAAAACGCTCAACATAGCGGTATTCCTGGTAAAGGGGGATGTATATCTAATGGCTGACATGACTAAAATGACAAGTATTGAACAGCTAAACTCCGCAGTGGAGGCTACCAAGGATCAACCCTTGCTTCTGTTTAAGCACAGCACACGCTGCCCGATCAGCTCGAATGCTTATCAGGAGATGAACGATTATTTGCATAACAATCCCAATGAACAAGTGAAATATGGCATCATTTATGTTGTGGAAGATCGCCCGGTATCCAATGAAGCAGCAGATAAGCTGGGTGTTAAGCACGAATCTCCACAGGCGATCCTGATCAAAAAGGGAATTCCTGTATGGCATACTTCCCATTCAGATATTACTAGCGCCACACTTACGAATGTTTTGAGTGAGTCCTAAAGCCTATTTTAATTGATTAATGCAAAAATTTGTCGTAATATAAATCTTAATGAAAATGGTATGAAAATTTACTGGTAATGGAGAGAAGTACTGTGACGGTAACCATTTATGATGTGGCACGTGAAGCTGGAGTGTCTATGGCAACGGTATCACGGGTAGTTAATAATAACCCTAATGTCAAACCGCAAACGCGGAAAAAAGTATATGAAGCCATCGAACGGTTGGGATATCGTCCGAATGCGGTAGCCAGAGGTCTGGCAAGCAAGAAGACAACCACGGTCGGGGTCGTTATTCCGGATATTTCGAACTCAACCTTCGCGGAGATTGCCCGCGGAATTGAAGATATTGCGAATATGTATCACTACAATATCATTTTGTGTAATGCAGATAAGAAGAAAGAAAAAGAAATTCGTGTTATTAACACCTTGCTTGAAAAACAAGTAGACGGACTGCTCTTCATGGGCGGAACAGTAACGGACGAACACATTCAGGCGTTCCAGTCTGCGGCTGTGCCGATCGTACTTTGTGCAACGAGTGATGAGAAGGGAACATTCCCTTCGGTGGATATTGACCATGAGGCGGCTGCGTTTGACGCCGTAAACACCCTGATTCGTCATGGACACAAGGAAATTGCAATGATCAGTGGTACACTGCAAGATCCTGCGAATGGATATGCCCGTTTCCAAGGTTACAAGAAAGCACTGGAAGCAGCAGGCATGGAATATCAAGAGGATCTGGTACGTATCGGTAACTATCGTTACGAATCCGGTGTGGAAGCGATGAAGTATTTCCTCGGACTGAAGAAGAAACCGTCGGCGATCTTTGCGGCAACAGATGAAATGGCGATTGGTGCCATTCACAGCATCCAGGATGAAGGCCTGAAAGTACCGGATGATTTCTCCATTATTAGTGTGGATAACATCCGTATGGCTTCCATGGTGCGTCCTCAGTTGACGACAGTGGCTCAGCCAATGTACGATCTTGGTGCAGTAGCGATGCGTTTGCTGACGAAGCTGATGAAGAAGGAAAATGTGGAGAACCCACGTGTTATTTTGCCTCATGAAACGATTCTTCGTCTGTCTGTAAGTCACGCAGATGTAGTTTAATCGGGATTATATACAGGAAAGGGAGAAGTCATTCTCTCTACATAGTGGATATGCGAAAGCTCCGGAGACGGAGCTTTTGTGCTGAATGAGATTAAAAATAAAAACAGGGGGTATCAGAAGATGCGCGAAACGATTGGTATTATCGGAGCGATGGATGAGGAAGTAGAGCTTTTGCTGGCAGGTATGAAGCAGCTGGAGACGGTCAAACAAACCGGGATTACATACGTTGCAGGCGAGTGGCTTGGCAAGCAAATCGTTGTTTGCAAATCCGGTGTAGGTAAAGTAAACGCAGCGGTTACGACACAGATCTTGATCGATCGTTTTCAGGTCAACCGCATTATTTTCACAGGTGTTGCGGGTGCGGTTAACCCGGAGCTGAACATTGGAGATATGGTTATATCGTCTGTATGTGTTCAGCACGACATGGATGTAACGCCACTGGGGTTCGAACGCGGAGTAATTCCTTACCAGGAGACATCTGCATTCCCCGCCGAGGCTTCACTTATTGCACTTGCTGAAGAAGCGTGCAAAGCTCAGGGGGCCAATTATCTGATCGGTAAAGTGTTATCTGGAGACCAATTTATTGCGAATAAAGATACGGTTAATATGTTATATACCGAAATGGACGGTGCATGTGCCGAGATGGAAGGGGCAGCAGTCGCACAGGTCTGTTATATGAATCGTGTACCATTTGTTGTCCTGCGTGGTATGTCGGATAAAGCGGATGGTTCAGCGCATGTTAACTTTGCTGAATTTACCGTGGAATCTTCGCAGCGTTCGCACCGCATTGTGGAGCATATGCTAGAAAATATGTAATGGCATAGTTTCGAAAGTAATGCGATACGTTATGAATGAAAAACCGCCCTTTGATTAGCTGTTCCATGAATGATGGAGCAACGCTGCGAGAGGCGGTTTTTGTTATGTATATCGTTTTCGAAAATAGATCATCGAATTAGTACATGAACCGATGACGGAAGCGTACACGATCAAACTGTTCTTCCGATGTCATGGGCACCTGACTTCCGATACGTACCATCAAACAGTTGGCAGGATGTGAACAGATTTCAGGGTCGTCTGTTGCATACCACGTCATGTCGATCGTTTCCATCAGCCTCTCCATCATTTTGCGATAATCCCATACGTTTAGTCCGCTGCCCTTAAGGTCCCAATGCCAATAATATTCTGTCGTGAAAATAATGTAGTTCTCCATATGTTTATCTTCCAGAGCCGTAAGCAGCATTTCACGTCCAATGCCAAGCGAGCGGTATTCGTCCGCAACCTCGATTGCCCCAAGCTCAATCAGATCAGTCATGTTGCCCTCAGACCAGCGTTCACACTCATCCGCATAGTGAAAGGTTACATAGCCGATAATCGTTTCATTTTCATGTGCGAGGATAATTCGACCTTCTGGCAATGCTGCAATCTCAGCCAACGCTTCCTGTTGCTCGGTTGGGCGCCGAAAGGCATCCAGATCCGGATGGAAGGCAAGGTGGGTTATTTCCTCGGCCTGCATGGGGCCTTCAATGGTAATTCGGTGGCCGGACTTGAAGATGGAACGCATGTGATATTCCTTGATATGTTCCATGGTTCATGCTCCTCTCTCCCTACTTATAGAGGTTGTTCAAAAAGGCCGCTATAGCAAAAATCCAAAAAATTGAAAAGCCATAGACGACAATTGAAAAGATTTGCTATAATTGCGTAGACAAAAAATGTTCACAATTCAATACAGTATAGTTAACATCTGTTTGGCCGAGCAAGTACATGATGAGAAGTTCTCTCTACTAATGTAAGCGCTAACTGGAAGTTCAGTCAACACCAAGGCAATGAGAATTAACCCATAATGGGAATCGAAATGTCGAGTTGAAGGAGGCTGGCAAGCATGAGTCAAGCACATGGTGAGATGCTGCAAACGGTTGTGTCCGAATCTAACCTGGGCGATTACACGGAGGCGAGAAGCCGGTTCGATTGGGAATCGGTGGAAAGGCACTTTACGTGGCACGCCAGCGGAAAAGTGAACATGGCGCATGAAGCGATTGACCGTCATGTACTGGAAGGAAGAGGCGGAAGAACCGCTTTATTGTATAGTGATGCTTCGCGTGAAGAGGCCTATACCTTCGCTGATCTGAGTGAACAGTCGAGTCGGTTCGGGAATGTTCTCCGCAAATATGGCATAGCCAAAGGGGAGCGCGTGTTTATTTTTATGCCGCGTAGCCCGGAGCTGTATTTTAGTCTTCTGGGTATATTGAAGGCTGGAGCCATCGCGGGCCCTTTGTTCGAAGCGTTTATGGAAACGGCTGTGAAGGATCGGCTGGAGGATAGCGGGGCTGTAGCACTCGTCACGACTCCGGAATTGCTGGGGCGGATTAAACGTTCCGAACTGCCTGAACTGAAACATATCTTTATTGTGGGTGGCGGCGCACAGCATGAAGAAGGACTCATTGATTTTGATGCAGAGATGTCTGCAGCTTCGGATGAGATGGAAGTGGAGTGGTTGAATCGTGAGGATGGCTTGTTAATTCACTATACCTCAGGCTCTACGGGTAAACCCAAAGGGGTCTACCATGTTCAGAATGCCATGATTCAGCACTATTATACAGGTAAGGTTGTTCTGGATTTGCGTGAGGATGACGTGTATTGGTGTACAGCTGACCCTGGTTGGGTGACAGGTACGTCTTATGGGATCTTTGCCCCGTGGCTCAACGGAGTGACTAATGTGATACGTGGCGGTCGCTTCAGTCCTCAAGATTGGTACAATACCATCCAGAAGAACAAAGTCACCATCTGGTACAGTGCACCAACGGCCTTCCGTATGCTGATGGGTGCAGGAGAAGAGACGATTGCCCAGCATGATCTGAGCAGTCTGCGTCACGTGATGTCTGTCGGTGAACCGCTCAATCCGGAGGTTGTTCGTTGGGGATGGAAAGCCTATGGTCAGCGAATTCATGATACATGGTGGATGACCGAAACAGGTGCGCAGCTGATCTGTAACTATCCTGGAATGCCGATTAAGCCTGGCTCCATGGGACGTCCATTGCCTGGAATTGAGGCAGCTATTATTGATGATCGCGGGCAGGAATTGCCGCCGTACAGTATGGGCAATCTGGCGATACGAACACCTTGGCCATCCATGATGGCGAAGATCTGGAATAATCCTGCGAAATACGAGGAGTATTTCAGGCTTACGGGCTGGTATGTGTCTGGCGACTCTGCTTATATGGATGAAGAAGGATATTTTTGGTTCCAAGGACGGATTGATGATGTGATTAATTCGTCAGGTGAGCGTATTGGACCCTTTGAGGTGGAGAGCAAGCTTGTGGAGCATCCTGCGGTAGCGGAGGCGGGGGTAATCGGCAAGCCGGATGTGACACGTGGGGAGATTATCAAGGCCTTTGTAGCGCTTCGTGAAGGATATGAGCCGACCCCGGAGCTAAAAGAAGAGATTTATCGTTTTGTAAAAGAAGGCCTGTCTGCTCATGCCGCTCCGCGTGAGATTGAGTTTAAGGATAAACTGCCCAAGACACGTTCCGGCAAGATCATGCGCCGGGTACTGAAAGCCTGGGAGCTTGATCTGCCAGCAGGAGATCTATCCACCATTGAAGACTAACGTGACAGTGCTAGGATCATGAATGTGTCGGTATCGTGTGGATACCAACGAGTATGGGGAAGAAGTTAATACTCTACGAATCCAAATACGGTGACTGTACGCATTTAAATCGGTTGTAAAAGCCTGCTTTATGCCAATGGCATAAAGCAGGCTTTTTTAGATGCTGCAAATGCAAATGAAAAAGCCGCACCCTCAGATACGGTCTGAGCGTGCGGCTTTTTGCGGATCACGATGTTGAATCAGGGTTGAAAATGTACGGCTGCAGAAGCTTCGGATTCACCCGCACTGTTGCTGGCAGATACCTTGAACCATCCAGCGGTAGTCGCAGGTACGCCATAATCCATGGTCGTTCCCGACGTTGTTCCAATTTTGGTGTAAGGAGCCGAACCTGTTTCACTGTAATATACAGCGTAACTATCTGCGTTCGGAGTGGACGCCCATTGAATACGTAGTCCTTGAGAGAGCGCAGATACGCTGACTTGACCAGGTGTACCTGGGGCTGTCGTTGTCGTATTATCGTTCTGCGTTTCTCCCGGAGTAATGACTGTACCTGGAACTTCAATTGGCTCATTAATCTCTTCTTCCACAGGAGGGGCTACACTTCCAGCACTATTTACGGTAGCGCTAGGAGCAGACTCTCTGCCCGCAACATCCACTGCGGTTACATAGAAGGCGAAGTTGCCGCCTGGCGCTGCATATGCAGAGAATGATCTGGATTCACCGGTCAGGACAACTTGACCCTGATTCTGGAATCCTCCACCGTTTACAGAACGATACAGACGATAACCAACGACATCATTTTCTGGTGTGGCATTAAATGTAATTACAGCTCGGTCACCCGAGGTAGAGATTCGTACGTTACCTGGTGCATCAGGAGCTTTGCCGTTATCTGTTCTTGGATCAATCTGTGTTGGCATGTCTGCATCAGCATCTTCAGGAAGATAATAAGCAAGTGACTCATGTCGACTCATACGTGAGAATGCATTTTGCAATTCTTTGATGAGATCCGAGATTGGTTTTTTACGTTTGATTACTGTTTTTTCCTTCAACATGTCCGAAGGTGTTCCGTCACGCGGAATATAGTTTACACCATTGTAAGTAATGTACCTGGCTTTGGCTACACCGTCATCGCTATCCTTCGGAACAAACTTGCTGTTGAAAATATCCGTAACAAATTTGTCAGTCATGGATGTTGGCAACTTGCCGCTGTATGCCGACACCGTGCGTGTTTCGATGCCAGATGGTTTTTTGAACGAATCCGTGACGAACAGATCTTTTTGCGTATCGATCACTTCGTTCAGGATTTTCGACCACAGTTGCTGCGCACGTTTTCTCTGTGATTTACTTTCCAGCGTATTCACCGGCTGTTTGTATCCAACCCACACGCCAAGTGTGACATCTGGTGTATAACCTTCAAACCAGACATCTGCGTAGTTTTGAGTGGAACCCGTTTTACCTACGATTGGTACACTCTTGGAATATTTGTAATTTTCACGTACTTTATCTGCCGTTCCTTCTGTAATAACGGTCCGCAGCATATCGGTCATCAGGTATGCTGTCTGCTCCGAGAAGGCTTGGACAGGTTCAGTATCGTGTTTATAAACAATGTTGCCTTTGGAATCTACGATTTTGCTAATCATGTAAGAATCGTTATATACACCATTATTGGCGATCGCACCATAGGCACTGGTTAATTCTTCAACGGTTACACCGTATTGGAGACCTCCGAGAACACCGGTCTGAGCCTGATAGTCTTCCTTCTGAATGGTGGTAATACCCAGTTTCTTGGCGAAGGTCCAAGCCTTCTCGATTCCTACTTCTTCATTAAACAACTTCAGAGCCGGTATATTAAGAGAATAATTCAGTGCTCTGCGGGCAGTGACCAGTCCCTGATACCGGTTATTGGCATTCTTGGCAATGTGGTAGCCGCTCGGACCATTTTTGAGAATGATCGGTGAGTCATCAATAATAGAAGCAGGTTGGACAAGACCTTCATCTAGCGCAGGAAGATAAGCGGCTATAGGTTTCATCGTTGAACCTGGCTGACGTATCATCTGCGTTGCGTAGTTCATCTGTTCATCCTGGAAATTCCGGCCCTCAATCATACCCAGAATAGCACCCGTTTTGTGATTAATCAGCATGGCAGCAGTTTGTTCTTTTCCTTTGACAGGATCATCTGCTGAGAAATTGCTGTCATCTTCCGCAATGGTACGCATCGTTTTGTAGATACTTTTGTTGATGGTCGTGTAAATGCGGTATCCACCTGTACGCAGTTGCGTCTGAGCTTCCTCTAATAACGCACTACTTTCCTTCTGAGGTGTGTCTGCATCTGTACCTTTGTCTGTGGATTCAGCTGTATCGGAATTCAATTGTTTCATCAAAATCTGTGCAGCTTGTCGTTCCGTTTCCATCATAAGATATGGATAAGTATTGTAAGCCTTGATGGTCTTCGGAGCGAGTGAACTTTTAATATCAAAAGCAAGAGCTTCATCATGCTCGGACTGATTGATTTTGCCCAGTTCAAGCATACGGCGTAATACCAGATGCTGACGGTTGATTGCGCGGTCAAAATTTTCCTCTACAAAATCGCCTTTACCGTTAAAGGCAGAGTAAGAGGAGGGGAGCTGCGGCAATCCAGCAAGATAAGCAGCCTGAGCGATGTTGATTTTTTCAAGATCATTAATATTGAACAGACCTTTGGCAGCGGCCTTGATTCCGTAAACGTTGTATCCGCTGGAACCGTTACCGAAAGGAACCTTGTTCAGATAGGCTGTCATGATCTCGTCTTTGGTCAGGAAACGTTCGAGTCGGAGTGAGAGCAAGATTTCTTTCACTTTCCGATCTTCCGTGCGATCCAAATTCAGAAACACACGACGCGCCAATTGCTGAGTCAGTGTACTACCGCCGGTTTGTACTGATTCTTTCAGCACTTTTTGTTTCACGGCACGGAGCGTTCCGCTCATGTCTACACCTTTATGTTCGTAAAAATGATTGTCTTCAATTGAAACGACAGCATCAATAACCTTTTGTGGGATCTGGTCCGTAGTGACCGGACGCCTGTCTTCTTCTGTACGTAATTGACCGATCGGACTGCCGTCGGCAAAGTAAGCAAAGCCTGTGATGGAGTTTTCGCTGACTTTTTGTTCAATCAGGGCCCTTGAACGGACAGGCTCGTCTTTCACAATGGAACTGACGTATCCCATCAAAGCACCGCCTACAAATAGTGCCCCCATAAAGCCAAGGACAACCATCCATTTGACGAAACTTCCCAGTCTGCGGGCAAAGCTGCGCTTGCGTACAGGCTGTTCATCGGGCTTTTTCTTATTAACATCAACCATTCAGTGTCTTCCTCCTTTTAACAGCACTTATTATAGCATAAAAAGGCGGGTTTGCATGCCTGAGAAATACAAGTAATGGTCGAAATTTGCCATTCTGCCATGGATTATGCTATATATCATGCGATATTGAAGCACATTTCATGAGTTGTAAGCCAAAATAAGCAGGCCACCTCCATGCTGTGGTGCATAGGGTGGCCTGAATGATGTGTCGTTATGAGCTCTTCTACATCAGGTTTTGAAGCGTTGAATCAGTTCCAATAGTTCCTGGGTAAGATTAGCCAGCGAGGCAGATGCCGCTGTGATCTCTTCCATGGATGCAAGTTGTTCTTCAGAAGCAGAGGCAACACGAGTTGCGTGATCGGCTGTCTCATGTCCAATGGTTTTGAGTTGCACCAACGTGGCATCCACTTGTTGCGATCCAGCTGACATCTGCTGCGCAATGGCTGAGACATGCTCAATTTGCTCATTTACATCTGAAATCTGTGATGAGATGGTAAGGAAGAGTTCCCCGCTTTCATTAATCACTTCCGCAATATGGCTAACTTCGGAGTTCCCGTGTTCCATATTTTCAACGAGAGAAAGGACCTCTTGCTGAACGCTATGAATTAACTCTGCAATCTGCGCTGCTGATATTCTGGATTGTTCAGCCAGATTACGAATTTCCGAGGCAACAACACCAAACCCTCGTCCGTGTTCACCCGCTCGTGATGCTTCAATGGAAGCATTAAGTGCGAGAAGGTTGGTTTGCCGACTAACTTCCGTGATCATGCCCGTAATGTGTCCAATCTCTTCAGAGCGTTGACGGAAATTCTCCAGTGCGGTCATGGACGTTTGCACAGAAGAGGTGGCACTATCCACCAGACGCATGGCAGACTGAATTTTATCGGTTCCAACGGTTGTTCGCTCAGCCACAGCTCGTGATGAATCGGATACATCGGAGGCGGCTTTTGCGATTCTTCCGATCCCTGCAGATATTTCATTCATGGAACGGGAGGACTCTTGCAGTTCCTGCACCTGTTTACCTGCTTTATCTGCAAGTTCGACTCCTGTTAATGCAATCAGTTCGGCGGCTTTACCTGTTTCTTCGGCACCGGCGGTCAACTGTTGAGAAGTGGAGCCTACAGATAGAGCATGTTCGGATATAACCGATATCGTATGACGCAGTGTATCCATCATCTGATTCATATGACCTGCCATGATACCGAATTCATCTTTGGATCGTACGGGTAACTTTTGTGTCAGATCTCCGCCAGCCAGCTGTCCAGCCACGATATTGACCTGATTCAACTGCCTTACAATGGAGATAATGGTGTAAGTGACCACACCTGCAAGCAAAAGTACAGCCAATGCAGCAATCAATATGGACCAGTTCAAGCTTTCATAGAAAGGTTGAAGGATATGGCTCTTTGGCAGCGCCGAGACAAGGTACCAGTTCGAATCGGTTCCTTGCAACCTGGCGGGCTCGGCAATAAATAATTCTTCACCTACTTCAGGGTCAGTAGCGTAAAACTGGGACTTGCCAGACTGAATACGCTGAATGACTGACTCCATTTCAGCTGGAATGACGGCTCCTTCATTGGCCAGTTCCGGTTTGGAGCCGTGAGCAGCCATCTGTCCTTCACCAGTAATCAGCATCGCATAACCCTGATCCGGATTGAGTGATGCTATATTTTGCTGAAAACGATCAATGGTAAAGTCGGCCCCAACAATGCCCAGAAACGTTTTGTTTTCATCTAATAGAGGGAGCACAATCGAAACGAGTAGTGTTTCTTTTCCACCAACCGTATAGGTAACAGGCTCAGACCAATAGATGGATTTGGTTTTCTTGGGTTGCTGATAGTACGTACTGGTTTCACTGTTCCCCTCATAGGTAGTCAGAGGCTCAAAATACAGAGAGTTACCGTCCCGTATGGCGTATGGAACGAATCGCCCCGTAGCATCATCATATACATTTTTATTCACGTGATCCGCATCGTTCCCATCAAAGGCATTAGGTTCCCAGCCTGTATAAAAGCCGAAAACTTTCTCATCCTTTTTCAGATACTGTTCAAGAAGTCTAACGACTTCCTCACGGTTGAGAGACCCGTTCTGAGCGGCATCCAATAACGTGGTACTCATGGTGTCTAATGTGTTTTTGACCTGATTAATGTCAGTCATGAACTCGTTTGTAGCCTGGTTTGCTGCCTGTCCAGCAATGGATTCACCGTACTGCAGGCTTTTGTCGTAAATGGATTTGGTGTTAAATGCAATCAGGGCTCCGATACAGCAGAGTAATACGATCCCTAGTAGAAGTCCAAGCTTAACAGCCAGCTTGCGATTGCGAAAAAAAAGCATGTTTAATCCCCCTCGATGTTACTCTTGTGATGTTAGTATGGATGTGTGCTTCTCCTATAGGGAGTCTATATTTTATATCGATATTTTAGCTTCTATTATGAAGATAAATAGAAAAAAGCATAGAAAAACAGCTGCCGAGAAAATCTCGACAGCTGTTTGGATTGAAACTTTAATGTGATTGCAACGATTAACGGTTGTAGAACTCGACGATTTGTTTTTCATCGATGTCTTGGGACAATTCAGCACGCTCAGGCAAGCGGATGAATTTACCTTCTACAGCTGCTTCGTTGTATTCAACGTATGCTGGAAGATGCGAACGGCCTTCCAAAGCTTCTTTAACGGAAGAAAGAGCGCGGCTCTTCTCACGCAAGCCGATTACATCGCCAGTGCTTACTTGGTAAGAAGCGATATCGACTTTTTTGCCGTTTACAGTTACGTGACCGTGTGCTACCAACTGACGCGCTCCAGCGCGGGAGTTAGCAAACCCAAGGCGGTAAACGAGGTTGTCAAGGCGGCACTCAAGCAAGAACATGAAGTTTTCGCCGGCAATACCTTGCATTTTTTGAGCTTTAGAGAACAGTGTGCGGAATTGCTTCTCGCCCAAACCGTACATGTGGCGCAATTTTTGTTTTTCTTGCAATTGCATACCGTAGTTGCTCATTTTTCTGCGTTGGTTAGCTCCGTGCTGACCTGGAGGGAAAGGGCGTTTCAATTCTTTGCCTGTTCCGCTAAGGGAAATGCCGAGGCGACGGCTCAATTTAAATTTAGGACCAGTGTAACGTGCCATGTTTAAAGTAGCTCCTTTTTAGTTAAAGTTCATATTAGGGCTCTGTTTGCGCTCCAATTTGTTGATGCGGGCTTGGCCTCGCATAGAACGATCAGGAAAGTTCAGCCGCTGTCCTGAAAGCAACAAAAAGAATGAGGGTGACACAACCGGTAATGCCCAAATTTAAAGACCCATTAGTAGTCTTCATCAACAATTTATATTACAGTTTAAGAGAACGAAAGTCAAGCGTAGAATAAAAGCAAAAAAACGTCTAAATTTGTCGATAGGTCATTGGGCCTAAAATAATGGGACAATTTTCTGAAATATGGATGCAAAAAAGCTTTAAACAGAGTAAAATAGATTGTATCTTAACTTTAAATCATCTTTATGTAACAAGGTTATCGCAGCGAATTTGCAGGTTTGCGATAACGTCTGCAGATTAATGCATCCTGGTGGATGCAAAAACGGTGCAAAGGAGCGCCTGACATGTTAGAACATCTAAGAAGTTTACCTGCCAGCTTGAATTCACGAAGTTCGGGCGATTCCGCATCTTTTGCCGCTCCTCATCCTCATGAAGAGCATGTGTTGTGGATGCAAAAAATGGATATCACACCTTTTGATTTTTCATATTTGGGCAGCTTGCTAGAGCAGGCTTACAGGGACTGGAACTCCAAATTAGATCCGGGCCTGGACAGGAGATCAACCTTTTACAGCGTATGGAACACGGAAGGCGATTGTATAGGGTACGATCGTGATCGAGATGCTGATTCGGGCGTGGATGCACGCAGGCTTGTATTGGAATGTTTGGATAAGAGACAAGCCCTGTCCCATAGAGGGACTAGCGAACGTGGAGAATATCTCCTGATAACACATCCCTTATTCTCCAGAACGAACAAGGATATGTTTGCCGTATTCACTGCTGTGATCTATGAATCCAATCGATATGAAACGTCTGAAGCTGTGGTTCGATCTGAGGCATTGCATTACCGCACCTGCTTTTACCGAAGATTTGAATACATATTTATGACGGACCTGTTACATGCTCATGAACAAACAGCGCGTGAAGAACACCGGAGGTCCATCCTCTTTCAGATTGTTCAGCGAATGCATGACAAAATGGATGTCGACGCTATATTGGATGAGGTATTTGACAGTATGGACTATCTGTACCCAGCCACGTATATCAAACTGTATATGTCTCAGGATCAGAGCAACTTTAATCCACGGATTAAACCATTGCTTGTCCAGGAACGAGGAGAAGATATATGTGTGCGTTCGTTTATGGAAGGCAAGATGATCATTGCTCGTTCAGATGATGGAGAGAATCGCATCGTAGAGGTAGGTCTTCCTTTGAAAGGAAAACAAGGCATATACGGTGTGTTCCATATCGAAATGAACGAGGAGATCATGGAAGAATCGGATCTGCAATTGATTACGATGATGGTAGATACCGCAGGCACGGCTTTTGAGAACGCCAAGTTGCACGAACAATCCAATATGTTGATACAGGAACTTCGTCTAATCAATGATCTTACACAGCGCTTGAACAAGAGTCTGCATCTTTCGGAGATTTATCAACTATCCGAGCAAGAGCTAAAGGAAATATTTCAGGCTGAAACGTGCTGCATTTTACAACTCAATGATAATACGAATGACTTCGAAGTCATGTCATCTAACGTGAAAGATGTTTTTCACCAATCATTTTCTGTAGAATACGGTATCGCAGGCTTGCTGTATCGAACAGAGGAACCACTTATTATATCCAATTATGCGCAATATGATAAAGTGTCCTCCTTTTTCATGGAAGATACCGGATCCATGTCACTGATTGCATCACCGATCAGAGTCAATGGTGAAGTGAAGGGTGCCATTTTGCTTGGACACAGCAGAGAGCAATATTTTTCATACGATAATTATCGGCTCTTGCAGATGTTATCTATTCATATCGGGCTTGCCCTGTCGAATGCCATGTTACATGCCGAGGTTAGGCGTTTGGCTAATCTGGATATGTTGACGGGATTGTACGTAAGGCATTACCTGGATAGCGTCATTCACGAGCGTCAGGCTCATGAGTTCTGTGGCTCTCTCATTGTGGTGGATATCGATCAGTTCAAACAGGTGAATGATACATTTGGACACCAGACGGGGGATCAAGTACTGAAGCAAGTGAGTGAAATAGTCACCAGCTCTGTTCGTCCGGAAGACATCTGCGCCAGATGGGGTGGAGAAGAACTGGCCATCTATATGCCGCAGGTAAGTGTGCATCAGGCATTAGAATACGCGGAAGTGATCCGAAGGAGAGTTGCGGAAGAGACCAGACCTCTTGTTACGGTATCCAGTGGCATCGCCGAGTGGAATTGGATGGATGAGAAAGTTAGTGTAGAGTCATTGTTTTATCGAGCTGACATGGCTTTGTACAGCGCGAAGAATGGCGGTCGGAACAGAATCGTTGTAGAAGAACAGGAAGTATCGCGTTAAGAGAGAACCATTCCAATTGCGGAGTCGTTCTCTTTTTTTTATGTATTGGAGATCAAGTAGTTTATAGAAGGAAGTATAAGCAAATACGGGCAGGGCAATCTATGGAGAAAGTTGACGGAAGGGTGAAGATGGACATGGGCATGCTTAACCGCCGGTCGGTATGTACATTATGGTTACTTGTGAGCATCCTGATTATTGGTGTTCCGGGTTGTGGATTGATTCAGCGAGATCGAACACCTGAAGAAGTTTTTTCCCTGGCCTTATCCGGGATAGCCGGAAAAGAAACGTTAAGTTTTGAAGGAGAAGCAGGACTGCGACGGGAGAACAGTGGGCTGTTCGAGAATCAGTTTAAATTTGAAGGCAAGCTGGAGAATCATGATCGTCTGACCCTTCAGACCCGATTACCTGGAGAGGTAACTGCTGTGGGTACAGGTATTCATACGACCGCCGTAAACAATAACGGACAGCCCAGTGGGTTTAGCGCTTCTTTCGAGCGAAAACAAGGGCAATGGATGGCATTGTCGGCGCAGCATGAGCCGCTGCGTGGTTCTCTTTCCCGTTTTAATCCAATCGCCCAATTGGAGAAGATCGACGGAATGCACAAAACCATTCAATCGGAGTATGGGTCCGGGCGTCGAACCAGAACGTTACGGATTGAACTTGCACCGGAAGACGCCAAAACATGGGCTGTAACCCAGCTAAACGACGAGATGAACGCTATTCGAGCAGAATATATGCACAAGGCAGCTTCGGTGAAAGGAGCGCGTAAGGAGAAGCTTGAGAAGGACCTGGAGAAAGTATGGGCACAGGGTGAAACAACAATGCAGCAGATGATGGAAAAAGCCAACGTGCAAACAGTATATCATCTCACCGTAGATCGGAAGAGCAGTTTGCCTCTTCGCTTATCCTCTGAAAGTCAGGTGAGTTACACGGACAACAACCGTAAGAGCAACAAAGAAGCTCTTGTCACCGATGTAAACTTCAAGTCATATTAATAAATGAAGTATGGGACTGCCTGCTGACGGGATGACTGTTCGCGTGCTACAATAGTATCGTAATTTACCGTTGTTCAATTCAAGCAAGGCAGATGACAGGAGGATTTTACCAAGATGAAGGACCCAAGAATTCAAAAGCTTGCAGCAAGCCTGGTAGGCTATTCTGTAGATGTACAACCTGGTGAAAATGTATTGGTTGAGATGATTGGATCAGAACGTGATCTGATTAACGCCATTATTGAAGAGGTAGGCAAAAAAGGTGGTAACGTCTTTGTGCAGTTGACCGATAAGACCGTACAGCGTGCGATGTTGAAAAATGCGACAGTAGAAATGATGAAAACGTGGGCAGAGATTGATCTGAACCGTATGAAGCAGATGGATTGTTATATCGGTATTCGCGCGGGAGAAAATGTGAATGATCTGTCCGATGTGCCGGAAGAAAAAATGAAAATGTACAATTCTTTGTACTCCCACCCGGTACATAGTGAACAACGTGTCAAACATACGAAATGGGTTGTACTTCGTTACCCTAACGCAAGTATGGCGCAACTGGCGAATACGAGCACAGAAGCGTTTGAAGATTTCTACTTCGACGTATGTAACCTGGATTATGCCAAAATGGACAAAGCACAGGACTCACTGGCTAACCTGATGAAACGTACGGATAAAGTTCGCATCACGGGACCAGGAACAGAGCTGAGCTTCTCCATTAAAGATATTGGTGCAGAGAAATGTTCTGGCCAAAAAAATATTCCGGATGGCGAAGTGTACAGTGCCCCTGTACGTGATTCCGTGAACGGAACAATTAGTTATAACTCGCCAACCCTGTACAATGGAGTGACTTTTGAAAATATCAAGTTCACGTTCAAGGATGGCAAAATTGTTGAAGCGACAAGCAACGACACAGAGCGTTTGAATGAAATTTTGAATTCGGATGAGGGTGCTCGTCATATCGGTGAATTCGCGATTGGATTTAACCCGCATATTCTGCATCCGATGAAAGATATCTTGTTCGATGAAAAAATCGCAGGCAGCTTGCACTTTACGCCAGGTCAGGCGTATGAAGAAACCGACAATGGCAACCGCTCATCCATTCACTGGGATCTGGTGTTGATCCAGCGTCCGGATTACGGCGGCGGGGAGATTTATTTTGACGATGTACTGATTCGTAAAGACGGTATCTTTGTTATTCCTGAGCTGGAATGCCTCAATCCGGACCGTTTGAAATAGGAACAGGATTTTGCTGTTGCTAGGAAAGCGGATTCACGGTATCATGTAGTGGTAATTAATAGATGATACCAAAGTAAAAAGACGGAGGGATTCCTATGTCGAGTAATAACGCGGCTGTAGTGGAAATTGCTCAAACAGCAGGCAAGTTTACTTCTTCAATCGTGCTTCATTCGGAGAACAAGTATATCGATGTGAAAAGCATTCTCGGGTTGTTTACAACGCTGATCAGCACCCACAGCTATGAACTGCATGTTCATGGACCAGATGCAGTTGAAGCGAAAGCAGCCATGTCAGAAGTATTTGCCAAGCATGGACTGAATGTAAGCATCGCATCTGAGTAATAGCTCTCAAGAAGCACCTCTGCCTTTTTTGGCAGGGGTGTTTTTTGGCATTGCATGACCTGAATCCTCATCTGGACATCTCTGGAACAGGGGGAATAAGCTGCAAGAGAAGGCTTCACTTTGTGGGCTTATTTTGGTCAGGTTCTTGTATTAGCTCTCCATTTCGTCTAATATTAGAGGTAGAACGTCTTTACGCGATTTTTGGGACATAGGGGGGAAAAATGCATGACTTCATCTGATCTGCAGGACCAGCTGAATTTGAAAGCGATCAGTCTTCTTCAAGAAGATGCAGATAAAATACAGAAGCTTATTGAAGTACAGATGGAGAATCTGGCTACCCGCTACTGCCCTCTCTATGAGGAAGTATTGGATACACAGATGTATGGGTTCTCCAAGGAAGTTGACTTTGCTGTTCGTGCAGGGCTCCTTCCAGAAGGTGCAGGTAAGCAGCTGGTTAGCGCGCTTGAGCGGAATTTGGCAATTCTATATGAAGCCTTGAACAAAAAGAATGAGCAATAGCCTGCAAATGCGCGGGTCAGAATAGAAGGCATGCAGGCGTTTATGCATGCTTTTTTTGTGCGTCTGAATCGATTATGACATAAGTCACTCCGAAGGCGTGTATATGCGAAGAGACAACTCGATATGGATATTCGAGCTGTCTCTTATGGCTTGTTTCTTTTAATGCTAGTTTGCTGAGGGAAGGGTTATACCAAGAAGAAAGATACGCCCAGAATAATATATACCACGAGCAGAAGTAGACCCTCATACCAGTTCGTAGAACCATCTTGGGTGATCGACTTTGCAATAAATACGGATACGCCAATGGCAACCAGTTCAATCGTTGTAAACACGATATCCATGGTTCTACCTGTGAAGTAGCTGACAAAAATCAGCACAGGGGCAACGAAGAGTGCAATCTGCAAGCTGCTGCCGACAGCAATCTCGACGGCTGCTCCGATTTTATTTTTCATGGCAAGCATGATGGCTGCACTGTGTTCCGCCGCATTACCGATGATGGCTACAAGGAATGCACCAACAAACAGCTCGCTAAGTCCAAATTCGGAAGTGAATACTTCGAGCGTGCCGACAAGCCATTCACTGACGAAGGCAACCATGACCGTTGCGAGCACCAGATAGAGAATTGATTTTTTCTTGGACCATGCCGGAGCATGCTCATGTGGTAGCTCTTCATCAGAATCCTCAGTGACGTCCGCAAGATAGTTCTTGTGCGTCACCATGGAGAACAGTAGCCAGGCGATATACGCGAGGATGAGCAACCCGGCCACGATGAGACTAAGGGTATTCGTGTCTTTCTGTGTAATGGAATGTGTATTGAGAAAGACTGCCGGAATAAACAGGGCAATGATGGCAACAATCATCAGGGAACCATTCAGACCTGCGAGTGATACATTATAATTCTGGATTTTGAACTTGAGTCCTCCGGCAAAAATACTTAACCCGAGCACTAACAGCAGGTTTCCGATGATGGAGCCTGTCAGACTTGCTTTGACCATGTCGAACAGTCCCTCTTTCACGAGGAAAATGGCGATGATCAATTCGGCGGCATTGCCGAAGGTGGCATTCAGGAATCCACCCAGCCGCTGTCCGGCGTAGTGGGCAACATTTTCGGTGGCTTTGCCTAAAAAACCGGCCACAAAAATAACCGAAATGGCTGAAATCACGAACTGTAGAATCGAATCCCATTTCAAGTAGTGGGCGATGGCACTGAGTGCAAAGAACGCAATCAGCAAAATGGATGAAATCCGGTTTCTCACAACAAACACCTCGGTTATAAAATATTTTGTTTTGAAATTGTATTGTAAAAGCTTATGAGATTATTTTCATATTTCAATATAACCAAATGGTGGTAGGTTGTAAACGCATCTTTTTGAGTTTAATTTGCTTTTTGGGGTGGAAAGGATTTAAAATACGAGTAACGAAGTGAAGGAGGATGTGGCATGGCAGAACAACTTCAACTGGAGAGCGGAAACATCCGGATTGCCGATGACGTGGTTGCAAAAATTGCCGGAATGGCTGCAATGGAAACGCCCGGAATTGCCGCAATGTCTGGAGGATTGTCAGAGGGCTGGGCGAAGCGACTCAGCGGTAAAAACGTACAGAAAGGCGTGAGCGTTGAGGTCGGCCAGCTGGAAGCAGCCATTGACCTGCGCATCATCGTCCTGTACGAAACCCCGATTCATGAAGTTTCCCGTATGCTTCAGCAGAATGTAAGAGAAGCGGTAGAGACCATGACCGGATTACGCGTGGTTGAAGTCAATGTAAAGGTAGAAGGCGTATCTTTCAAAGGCGACGATCTGTAAAATTTCGCAATCCGCGATGGAGGACAAAGACATCTTGACTTGTCTCCATCTTGATAGACAGAGTGTACTAGGTACACACAAAAAGGCTGCGCATCCAATTGGGTGCACAGCCTTTTTTGTGTTAGCTTTTTTTGTATTGAGACGTGCTCTGTGCCTTTACGGCCAATCCCGTTCACCGAATCCGACGGATGGACTCCCGTGAACGAAGAGCAGGAGAAGTGCGAGTCTGTGTCTGTACAGTCACGGACTTGGTTTTCTCTTCCTTGATCACGTCAAGGTTGTTGGTACGCGAGATACTCAGCAAAATGCCCATGGCGACCATCATCACAAAGAGTGAGGTACCCCCATAACTGATAAACGGAAGTGTGACCCCCGTCACCGGAATGGTCTGAGTTACACCGCCGATGTTGATGAATGCCTGTATCGCAATCAGTCCCATGATGCCTATGCCGACCAGTGTTCCGAATGGATCAGGGCAGCGGAGAGATACAATAATACCTCGCCAGATGAAGTACAGATAAACCAGAAGGAATAAGGTACTTCCGATGAATCCGAGTTCTTCCCCGATTACGGAGAAAATAAAGTCATTATACGCATTTGGCAAATAGTGCAGCTTCATCGTACCTTGTCCAATCCCGGAACCCGTCATGCCACCATCACCAATGGCAACAAGAGAACGGTAGAGGTTAAGACTTCCTCCATTAATATCGGATAATGGATCAAGAAAAGCTTGAATACGTCCGATCTTGTAGTTTTGCTCCGCAGTGACCGCTGTTGTAGCAGTCGTCGTGTCTGAAGGAGACATGGAAGAGAACAGGGAATTCGCTCCGAACGCCAGTGCTCCACCGAGTACAACCAAGAGAATCGAACCCAGGATATGTTTCATACTGGCGCCACCGGCATAGATCAAGAGACCACAGGTGGACACCAGGATGAAGGTGGTACCAAAGTCTGGTTGCAGCATGATTAGTCCTGCGATGAATCCAACGATGAACAAGACGGGAAAATACCCTGTCTTGAAAACCCTGAATTTTTCACCTTTTTTGGTGATAAGAGCAGAAAGATATAGAATGATAGCAATTTTTGCGAACTCTGCAGGCTGAAGACTGAAACCAAAAATGTGAATCCAGCTTCGTGCGCCGTTCAATACTGCACCTGAGATCAAAACAATCACCAGCATGACTGTAGTGATCAGGAAAAAGGGTGCATATAGCTTTTTGTACTTGTTGAAGCGGATATTCATGGCAAAGAACATGCCAAATAGACCGATAATCGCCCACATAAGTTGTTTTTTCGTGAAGTAAAGGGCATCATTGTTAAATCTATCGCTTGCGATTGCAATGCTGGAACTGGAGCTGAATACCATCACCAGTCCGAAGCCCACCAACAATAAAGTGAGGATTAGCAGTTGAAAATCCGGCGTGCCTCTCTTCGTTTTCGTTTGGGCCGTTTGTTGTTTCATCGTTTGGCCCAGCCTATGCTTCCAGCAGTTCTTTGAGCTGCTGTAATTTTTCGGCTGCCAGCTTCACGACTGGCTGTGGAACGGAAGAGTCATAATCCAGACCGTGAGGGAAGGTGGCTTTGCCAAGATAAACGGCTTCAACAGAAAGAACGGTATCCGGTTTTTCCAATTTGCCTTCCACTGCGCGGGTATTAATGCGTACAAAGTATTCTGATTTGGTTTGTTCATCTTCAATTTTGTAGTCATATGTAGCACGGTAATATTCCCATTGCCACCGGACAAATCCGACTTTCTCGGCGCTCTCATCCAGGTATGCCAAGTCGCTCTTCAAGCCATCCAAGCCTGTATTCTCAAAAATCATAAGCGTCTGATCCTCCTCATAAGCTTCCGAGTGTAATTTCTCGTGCATTTCTCTAGTTCATGATAGTATGTTTCCCCTTCTCGTGCAAGCTTTCCAGGGGTGTTTCGTATCGGTTTTCTTCCAATTCTGCTACAATATACAGCAATAGGTTTGAAGAGGAAGGTTCGGGCTTGATCCAAGTCCCGTTCAAGATTGAAAGGGTGGAGAGACATGACTAATAATATATGGTGGGAAGATCTGCAGATCCACATGGTGGAATGGCGGCGTCACCTTCATCGCAATCCTGAGGTTTCCTTTCATGAGGAGAAGACATCCTCTTTTGTAGCGGATATGTTGGAGAGCTTTGGCGTTGAAGTGAAGCGTCATGTAGGCGGTCACGGGGTCATCGGTACGATTCGTGGGGACAAGCCAGGGCCTGTCGTCATGCTGCGGGCCGATATGGACGCATTGCCAATTCAGGATGAGAAGAATATCGAATACGCATCACAACAAGCAGGAGCGATGCATGCATGTGGCCACGATGGTCATATCTCGATCTTGCTCGGTACGGCATTGTATTTCAGCCGTCACAAGCAGGAGATCCGAGGGGAGATTCGCTTTTTGTTTCAGCCAGCAGAAGAACTGCTTCCGGGTGGTGCGGTCCAAGTCATTGCCGATGGTGCACTTGAAGGCGTGGACGTCATATACGGCATTCATCTGTGGACCCCGTTGCCTGTAGGTGTTGTTGCCAGTAAAGCAGGACCGATGATGGCAGCGGCGGACGACTTTTACATTGAGATCAAAGGTAAAGGTGGACATGGCGGCATGCCGCAATCCACGATAGACAGTCTTATCGCGGGTTCTGCGCTTGTGATGCAGCTTCAGACCGTTGTCAGTCGTTCGGTTGATCCATTGCAACCGGCGGTGCTGACCATTGGCACAATGCAGGCTGGCTCCGCTCAAAACGTGATTGCAGAGCAGTGCAAAATGAGCGGTACGGTAAGAACGTTTGATGAAGAGACCCGAAATGGGATGAAAGAGCGGGTGCTCACCATGGTGGCCCAGACAGGGGCTGCGTACGGGGCCGAGACTCAAGTGAAATATATTATGGGATATCCGCCTGTGGTGAATGATGAACTGGAGACAGCGCGTTTCTTCAGGGAAGCTACAGAAGTATTTGGGGCAGAACGAGTGCAAACGTCGCCGATGCTGATGCCAGCGGAAGATTTCGCGTATTATCTGCAGAAGGTTCCAGGGTGCTTTATGTTTGTTGGAGCAGGTAATCCGGATAAAAATGCGATCTATCCGCATCATCATCCGATGTTTGATTTTGATGAAGATGCGATGCAGACGGCCGTAAAATTATTTATCGCCATGGCTAAGGGTTATACAGCCGAATGACTTTAGATGCAGTTGGGCATCCTGTTCATACCGAGGTATGGGCAGGATGTTTTTTTGTGGATTTTTAAAGTGGTTCATTTTCGGAAGTTGCCGGAACTGGACTTTTTTTGATAGGAGGAAGTTTCGAATGGAAGGAACAGAACATAGAGAAAGAACGGATGCTTGTATTGTTCAGCGGGATTTTACGGTTTTACTGGAAGTCGGACACCCTGGGTTCCAAAGAGCAAGAGAGCAGCTTGGGAAGTATTCAGAACTAGTTAAGACACCGGCGGCGTTTCATACCTATCGAATTACTCCATTGTCGCTCTGGAATGCTGCTGCACTGGGATGGAATGCAGATCAGGTCATCGCAAGTCTGGAATTGGTGTCCCGCTGGAACGTGCCTGCTGCACTTATACAGGATGTTCAGAGGATTATGGATCAGTACGGGAAATTAAAGCTGCATTCGGAAGCAAATCATGCCAGAATGCGCCTTTACAGTGAGGATGAGCGGTTGCTGGATGAGTTAAGCGGATTGAAAACAATAGCTGCCTTTCGTATGGAACGAACAGACGCTCATGAGCTTCTGCTCTCAGGAGCACAGCGAGGTCTATTGAAAAGAGAATTAACACGGCTGGGTTACCCGGTACTTGATTATGTGGGGTATCGGGAGGGAACCAAACTTTCATTTGAATGGCGGTCCAATGATCCAGGGGACCACTCAGAGCGATTTGCGTTGCGTTCATACCAGAGAGAAGCTGTGGATGCATTCGAAGGCAGTGAGGGCATGGGAGGAAGCGGATTGTTCGTGCTGCCTTGTGGGGCAGGCAAAACGGTCATTGGCATGGCCGTTCTGGAGCGGCTTCAGTGTGAATGCCTTATTTTGACGTCCAATACGACGTCTGTGCGACAGTGGATTCAGGAAATTCAAGACAAAACAACGATTACCAGCGAACAGATTGGTGAGTATTCCGGTCAAAAAAAACAAGTGAAACCTGTGACTGTAGCTACATATCAGATTCTTACACACCGGAAATCCAAGGATGCTGATTTTACCCATATCAAACTGCTCAGTGAGCGGCAATGGGGTCTGATCATATATGACGAAGTGCATTTGCTGCCTGCGCCAGTGTTTCGTGCCACTGCGGATATTCAAGCTACTCGAAGACTGGGATTGACGGCTACTTTGGTTCGAGAGGATGGCTGTGAACAGGATGTGTTCTCGCTGATTGGCCCGAAGCTCTATGATATGCCGTGGAAACAGCTGGAGCAGCAAGGATGGATTGCCGATGTACAATGTCAGGAGATACGTATCCCGTTCTCCCCAGAACTAAGATCGAATTATCTGCAAGCCGAGGTTAAGCATCAGTTTCGATTGGCTGCCGAGAATCCGGCGAAGGTACATGTGGTCAAGCGTTTGCTGGAGCGTCATCGGGATTTGCCTGCACTTGTAATTGGACAATATCTGGATCAACTTGAGTTGATTGCCCGGGAAATTGAAGCACCTCTGATCTCGGGAACAATGTCCCAGCAAGAGCGAATCAAATGGTTTGCCGCTTTTCGACGTGGGGAGATTAAAACGATTGTTGTATCCAAGGTTGCCAATTTTGCTGTGGATTTGCCCGATGCTGCGGTTGCTCTTGAGATATCTGGGAGTTTCGGTTCAAGGCAGGAAGAAGCACAACGGTTGGGACGAATTCTGAGACCAAAAGCTGGGGAAAACAAAGCTTACTTCTATGCACTGGTATCAGAGGACAGCAAGGAACAAGAGTTTGCGTTAAACCGTCAGATGTTCTTGGTGGAACAGGGTTATGAATATGCCATCGTTCATGAAAACGGATAGTTTATTTATATTCGCAAAAAGAGGAGGGATTAAGGGATGGCTTCATATGAACCAGTAAATGAGCCTATGGTAATGGATATTGATTCATGGTCAAAGCTTACTTTGGTAGAACAAAAAGTACTTGGTGCAATTTTTCACAAACATGCTGCACAGCCTTTCTCTTCCCTCCTGCAGCGAGAACAGTGGGCTGTCGAAGGGCTAAGTGTCGCAGAGGCCCAATCTACATTCGCCAATCTTAGGCAGCAAAGATGGATCGAATCTGTTCATAAGAGTTGGGGGGAGCGATTATTCTATATTCCTGCTTCGCTGATGGAGACATTGACGATTGCTTATGTGCAGAGAGTGGGCTTAACCGTTGAACAGATGACAATACATGCTCATGTACTACAAGAGGGAAAGCCGGATATTGCTGCAGAGCTTCTTCATCTGATCGCTTGGATCGAAAGAGAAGGACTTCCTTTGACAGGGAAGGGCACCATACATAAGAAAAGTGTTCAAAAATTAAGTGTGATCACGGTGTTATCTTCGACAGACTTTGAAGGTCTGGGCATCCGATATGAACATTCGGACCTGTATCCGATTCACGTTGCAATCCTTCTCGATCTACTGCTCAGTCTGAATCTGGTTCAGAAGGCAGAGGGGAGGATTCGGATCGTAGATCATCAATTACAGCAATGGTTGAAGCTTTCATGGGGACAGATGCATCGGGAGATATATCAAGCTTGTGTAGACAGATACGGGAATACCGAGCCTACTCTACAGCATTTCCGTCATCAATTGGCCGTTCTTTCTCCAGGGAAGAACGTATGGTGTCGTATAGTGAATTCCACATGTGAACCTCAGATCAGGGGATGGCTTTATGCACTGGCTGGTTGGGGTTATGGCGACGTTGGAGAAGATCAGTCGGGAGCATTGGCATTCCGTTGGCTGATCGAACCACAGAGCCTGTTGAATCTACGCCAAGAGGCGGTAGGTGAGGCGGAGCCTTGTGGGTTTTACATGCAGCCTGATTTCGACATGTTGGTGCCACCGGAAGCGGGGCCTGATGTAATCTGGATGCTGGAGCAATGCGCAGAACGGGTGACGCGTGATCGAATGTCCATCTACCGTTTGACAAGAGAACGATTCATTTCGGCCATAGCCAGCGGGTATGGATTACCTGCAGTGATAGAGTTTCTGGATCAATATGCGCTGACAGGTATACCGGAGAATGTACGGATTGCGTTAGCAGATTGGGGCAAGGAGACGGATGCTGCACCATTGACTGTAGATAGAAGTATGGAGGTAATGGAGGAAAGTACAGGCTCCGCAGATGATCCGAAGTTATTAGAAAAAGATATGTTTAGCGGTGTATATTCTTCTTTCTACACTCCCGATAATCAAGGTCTGGTTGATGTCCCTGCTTCTCTGCATGGGTTGGAGCATGATCATTCTGTCATTGAGAAGAAGTTCTCTCTGTTGGGATTTGAGGAGATACCGGAGACCTGGTACAAGGAGTGGCGTCGATATCATAGTTCAACCGCACGACAGATTGCTGCCAAAGCCATTGAGTGGCAGACAAAGCTGGGGATACAACAGGAAAATCGTACGCGATACCTCATTCCACATCAGGTAGAGGGGCATGAAGAATGGACATTAAGCGGTTGGTGTATGCTGGATTCAAGTGAAAATACATCAGAGACGGAATGGCGTACATTCTCCCCGTCACAGTGGGATTCAATGCGTCTTATCCTGCCAGATGATGTCATAACCTGACTATTTCACGTGAATATCAGGTTGAAAGGCGAATTTTCGAGTTCCCCCTATTTCTAATTGCAGGAAAAACTCTTCTTAACTATTCATGGATATGCTATGATGAGGTAGTCTACGTTGAGTAGAACTTTATATATAGATAGGATGAATATTTCATGAGCGTAGCGGAAATGAACACGGTCGATATGGCCCAAGTGTTAACGGGCGCATATGAACTGGGCGACATGATTAACCAATCTGCCGAAGTATCGGATTATTTATATTGGAAGCAGCAAGTCGAGACTAGCCCTGAGATTCAGATGGGGATTCGGAAGCTGAATGCCAAGAAAGAATTGTTTGAAGAAACACAGCGTTTTGGTCATTTTCACCCGGATTATCATGCAGCGAAAGATCAGGTGAAGGCTCTGGAACAGGAGTTGGAAAATTTCGAGGCGGTAATTCGCTTCAAACAGGCAGAGAAGTCCCTGGATGATATGTTATTCCAGATGTCAGAGACCATTGCATTTGCAGTGTCAACGACCATTAAGGTACCGAGCAACGATCCGAATCCGAAGGGCGGCTGCGGTAGTGGCGGCAAATGTGGTTGCAGTTAAGTAATCATTATAGAAGGGCGGGGAACGATGATGTTTGCGGAAAGGACAGGATTCATTATTTGGGTCAGTGATTTGAAGGCTGCCCGTAATCTCGAAAAATATGGCACCGTGCATTATATCTCCCGTCGTATGCATTATGTAGTCATGTATGTTAATGCAGAACGGGCAGATGATACGATGAAAAATGTGAAGCGACTTTCCTATGTGCGCAAGATCGAACGCTCGTATCGTAATGAGATCAAAACCGAGTATGCCAGCAAAACCATGGACAAAACGAGCTTTTACGGAATATAGAAGAGAAACTGGAGGGACCCTTTGGGGTCGCTCTTTTCTTGAATTATACACAAATTGGCTATTGTGAAAAAAAGTTAAACTTACGCCTTGAGGTTGCGGGACTAATGTTGTAATATATTTGGTAATAAATAGATAGAAAGTCCTATCTGGTGGAGAGTGATTCCCATGCGTGATAAGGTGATGCAACGTTGGAGCACCTACGAGCCGTTTTTCGTGGCTCTTGGAGACAAGAAAGTGGCCGACATCGTCATTACCCATCATGCCAAGATGCGGTATGCAGACCGTATTGAGCCTGCACGTAGTGATGATGACCATATTGCGGCGTGGTTATGGGAGTGTCTGAAGCAGGACCGTATAACACCATACTACCGTAATGAACAGGACGTCTACCTGATTGATGAGGATCTGGTGGTGGTCGCCGAATTTTCCGAACTTGAAGGAGAATATGATATTGCGGGCAACCCGCTGCACAAAATGATTGTAGTTACGTTTCTGGGACGTATGTCGGAGACCATTGAGTTGAGGGACCTGAAGTCATATTATTCATGGTTAAGACATTCAAGAAGAATGACGCTGGTCAAAAATAGCCGCAAGCACAAGTAAATTGAGTAGATTTAATAAGTTGAAATCATAGATTCAAGTATCATCGCATGCAGACAAGCTGCATGCTTTTTTTGTTGCCAAGCAGGAAATCGGCTACAATGTAGAGAGTGTAATCGAAGAGGGGCGAAGATATGAATTTTCACCAATTGCATATTTTTTATACGGTAGCAGAGAAGGGCAGCTTCTCGGCTGCTGCACAAGCATTACATATGACTCAACCGGCAGTAACGATGCAGATTCAATCATTGGAGGACTATTTTGGAACCAAGTTATTGCATCGTTCCACCAAAAAAATAGAACTATCTGAGGCTGGCCGGACTTTATTGCCTCACGCGAAACGGAGCGTAGAACTGGTCAGACAGACGGATGAAGCGATGTCGGCGTTTACCCAGATGTTACAGGGCCGACTCCAGCTTGGAGCCAGTTTAACGATCGGGGAATATGTGCTCCCACGCATGCTCGGACCGTTTGCGCTTCAGTATCCCGATATTTCCATTGTCATGAAGGTGATGAACACAACGCAAATTATGGATGATATATTGAAACACCAGCTTAATTTTGGTCTGATTGAAGCGCCTGTACACCATCCGGACATGATTGTAGAGCCTGTCATGCAGGACGAGCTGAAACTGATTGTACCTGCTGGGCATGATCTGGCTAAGCGTAGCAAAGTGAATCTTGAAGATGTAATGAACTATCCCTTTGTGCTGCGTGAGAAGGGCTCGGGTACCCGTCAGGTGATGGAAGACCAACTGCAAAAGAAAAATATTGATCCACAGGATATGAATGTGGTGATGGAACTTGGAAGTACTGGAGCCGTAAAATCGGCTGTAGAGGCAGGGGTGGGCATTACGATGTTATCTCCTTCTTCCGTGCAGCATGAGCTTGCTCTGGGACTCGTTCATATTGTGGATATCCGTGGACTCGAATTCAAACGGCAGTTCTATGCCATCCATCTAAAATCGTCCTTGTTGCCGCTGTCAGCTGTCGCTTTCCTGAACTATCTGCGTCAACAGGAGCAATCTGAGCCAGAACACAAGCCGGGGAAGGCATAATAGGCGGAAACTCAATGATAGATGAGAGTAATCCAAATCATTTTACACAAAGGAGCTGTTGTACATGGATCAACGCCAAGGACGCTGTGATCTTCATACCCACAGTCAGGCCTCCGATGGAATGCAGCCACCAGCTGATAATGTGAAGCTTGCCAAGCAAAAAGGACTATCTGCGGTTGCTCTGACGGACCATGACACAGTAGCTGGTGTAGCGGAAGCACAGCAAGCGGGTAAAGAGTTCGAGATTGATGTCGTTGCTGGAGTGGAGATCAGCACCCGGGCTGGCGGCAAAGATATTCATGTCTTGGGTTATTACGTAAATACGGAGGATGAGCAGTTTCTGCAACGGTTGCGCGGATTACGAGAAGCACGAGATGAGCGAAATCATCTGATTATTGGCAAGCTGCAGGAACTCGGGCTTGATATAAGCTGGCAGGAGGTACTCGATGAGCTAGGACGGCCGTTAGAGCAGGATGAGAGTATCGGCAGACCTCATATGGCTGATGTGTTGGTGAAGAAGGGATATGCTGTCGACATGCGGGATGCATTTGATCGATATCTTGCTGAAGGCAAGCCTGGCTTCGTATCTGTACCCCGCGTTGCACCCGAGGATGCATGTGAGTGGATCAGAGCCGCTGGTGGAGCCGCTGTGATTGCCCATCCGGGTCTCTATAATGATGATGAATTGGTGCGACGTATCATCGAAGACTCTCGTCCAGATGGCATTGAGGTGTTTCATTCGGACCATGGCCCGGAAGAGGAACGAAGGTATGGTAAGCTGGCCAGGGAGTATGATCTTATTGAGACTGGTGGATCGGATTATCATGGCGAACGGCAAGGAGTTGTGTTCCACGGGGATCTCGGTAGCAAGACCGTAAAGGTTGATGTGTTAGAAAGGCTGAAGGCAGCTGCTTCACGACAAGAGGGAGTATGATCTAGACAGGTTAACACGTTATCTGGATATGAGGGTTTTTCTGCTTATTGAGTACATTTAGGATCGAAGGATTACAGGACATGGAAACATGATAGGGCTGAACCTTCATGTTTCCATGTCCTTTTTTTTGTGCTCAAAAGAGTCTACGTAATGGAATAGTTTACCCAAGCGCCACGTGTAGCCCCAAGACGTTCGAATAATTGTTGTGCTCGCTCATTCGTCACTGCTGTGATCCAAGACATATATGCACATCCATGGTCACGCGTATATTGCTGACAGTGTGCAAATAATTGGGCTTCCGCTTCGCCTTCTCTGAATGTTTCCGTCACAAAAAGATCATTCATGATGGCGACACGCTCTGCTTTCATCGTGCTATAAGTAAAGAACAGGGTGGAAAATCCGATAAGCTCCCCGTCCTGTTCTGCCACGAATTGAGCCCCGATCTGCTGATTAAGCAGGTTATTAATCAAAAGCTGGATGGATTGATCACCAGGCCAGGGGTTATTGTAGAATCCCACCACATAGTCATTCATTAATGCAGTCAATGGTTTCAGATCATCAGGTTGCGTTTCTCTGATATGTATGGTCATGATACACTTCCTTTAACTATAAATTTTATTCATCACAATTGAATTATTATACATATAAACGAATTAATATTCAATACAAGAGAAATAAGCCTAGCTTCACATAACATTGAAATGATGTATTGCAACCACAAAAATCCCCTGAACCTTTAATGGTCAGGGGATTTTGTCTTTGTTACTGTTACATCTATATAATTTGAACTAATCATTTACACGATAACAGCGATTGGAAGGTTGTTCTGTCATCGTAGTGTCAGTGTAAATAATCTTTAGTTCAACTTATATAGCCTTATCCATTTTTAATCGTGGATGGCAGACTCTTGATTAATTCATCATTTGGTGTTACAAACAAGGTCTTCTGATGATCATAGATGACAAAACCTGGCTTCGCACCGCTGGGTTTGCGTACATGACGGATAAACGTGTAATCCACAGGTACGCTACTGGACTCCTTGGCTTGGCTGAAATAGGCAGCAAGTTGCGCTGCTTCTTCCAATGTTGCCTCCCCAAAGTCCGTACTGCGAATAACGACATGTGAGCCTGGAATGTCTTTGGTATGCAGCCAGGTGTCGTTGGAAGAAGCGAGACGGTTAGTCACGTACTCGTTCTGCAGGTTGTTTTTGCCCACAAGAATATCGATTCCCTCAGAGGAGGTGAACTGGTGTACGGTTGGACGGTCACTTTTCTTCTTCTTTTTACCCTTTTTATTGCGGTCTCGAAGGTATCCTTGCTGCACAAGCTCATCCCGTATTTCCTCAATATCGTTCATGGATGCAATGGACAGCTGCTGTAACAGGTTATCGAGATAGTCAATCTCGTCTTTGGTTTTGCCAAGTTGCTCATGAATGACAGCCAGACTGTTCTTGTATTTGTTATACCGCTTGAAATAACGTTGTGCGTTATCAGACGGTGTGAGCAGTGGGTCAAGCTGAATGGTGATGTTGGCTTGGTCTTCATCGTAGAAGTTCACAAGCTCCACGCTCTTGTCCCCTTTGTGGACCTGATGCAGGGAGGCAAACAGCAACTCACCCCATAGTCTGAACTTGTCCGCATCGTCTGCTTCCAGCAAGTCCTTGTTCAGGTTGTCCAGCTTTTTGATGTTTTTGCTTCGCTCATTCTGCAGAAAACGGAGCAGATCACTTACTCTCTGTTTTACAGTGTCTCGTTCAGCCTTATCTCCGTAGTAATCTTCCATACACTTGCTCATCGTGTCATAGGTTTTCTCCAAGTCCTGAATGCTCTCAAGATGAACGGCCGAGAAAATCATTTTGCCTTTAGCGTTCATTCCGGTTACAGGCGTGTAGATATGATCTCTGACAGGTCCCATCACGGCTTCAAAAGCGTTCCAAAGTGTCCCAGCCTCGATCCGGCTTTCACCCTCAATCACAGTCGGAGCACTCGCTGTACCTTCAGCAGCAATCCCACGGGCGGCAATCTCTCCCGCAATTAACGGGCTAAGACCGCTAAAGGCATTCACAAGCCAGCGTGATGCCTCTTCTTCAGCGGCATGATAGCTGTCCTCGAATGCTGCACGGCTCACTTCGAGCGGATTACTTTTATGTTGTTCGGGTGGGGCAGTATACGAGAATCCGGGCATAATTACTCGGTAGCTGCTGATGGACGGAGTTACATGATGAATACCATCCAGAATTGTTCCTGTTACAGGATCAAGCAAAATAATATTACTGTGACGCCCCATCAATTCAATGATGATCCGTTTAACCGAAACATCCCCCAGTTCGTCGCGCTGGCGCACATTGATGTGGATAATACGCTCCATGCCAATCTGACGGATCTCCTCAATGATTGCACCTTCACAGTGCTTGCGGAGCAGCATGCAGAACATGGGTGCTTCAGTAGGGTTAAGAAATGTCTTTTCCGTATAATGCACACGAGGATACGTCGGGCTTGCCGAAACAAGCAATTTACTATTTCCGCGCTGAGCACGCAGTGTGAGAACTACGTCATGGCCATTCGGCTGATGGATCTTGCTGATACGTCCACCAATGCAGCCTTGCAATTCATGAACAATGGCTCGTGTTACGATGCCGTCCAATGCCATTTTTTCCACTTCCTCTCTCTATCGAGCATCTGCATTTTATCATCATGCCAAATGCTTCATCTATATAACTGAAATGAGCAACCAGGTTATGTAAAAAAACAGGACCGGCTGCAGATTCTTCGTTGCTTGCCTGTTGAACGCTGGAATCGGTACTGCGCAGAACATCGCAGACTTTTATTTTAGCTTATTCTGTCCATCAGGGAAAGGATTCGCCTCTTGGGTGCTAATCACAGACCTGTCCGAATACATATAGAGCAGGTAGTTTGTCCGGCATAGTGTACAGCCTGTCGACCAGCGCGCCGGTGAAGCATGTGAGCTTATTTTGCAGATGAAATACAGACTGGGAGGGAACCTTGAAGCATGGAACATACCAAGTGGCATCAACTTAGTGATGAAGAGCTTCGCAACACTCTTGGCGTCAGCCCGCAGGAAGGATTGACGGACGAAGCTGTAGCAGAGAAGAGAAAAGTGGTCGGTTCGAATGAGCTGAGCGAGGGGAAACGCATTTCTCCGATCACATTGCTCTTGAATCAGTTCAAAGATTTTATGGTGCTGGTATTGATGGGAGCAACGTTGGTATCCGGATTGTTAGGTGAGTATCTGGATGCAGTAACGATTGTGGCGATTATCGTACTGAATGCGATTCTGGGGTTTGTACAGGAATTCCGGGCAGAACGATCTCTTCGTGCATTGAAACAGTTGTCCGCACCTCTCGCCAAAGTGCTTCGATCGGGCGAGGAAGTACATCTTGCCGCCAAACAACTCGTACCCGGAGATATCGTTATGGTGGAGAGTGGCGACCGCATACCCGCTGATGTACGCTGGCTGCAAACGAACAGTCTGGATGTCGAGGAGTCGGCACTTACCGGGGAATCGGTTCCCGTAAGCAAGCATTGTCTTCCGATTGCCGACGAGGACGTTCCGCTGGGTGATCAGAAGAATATTGGTTTTATGGGTACCATGGTTACTCGTGGTACGGCCAAAGGTGTGGTCATCCGTACGGGAATGGAGACGGAGATGGGCAAAATTGCCGATCTGATCCAGAATACGGAGGAGCAAGAAACACCGCTACAGCACAGACTGGAACAACTGGGCAAAATTCTGATTTTTGTCGCATTGGGATTAACCGTCATGGTCGTCGTCGCAGGCATATTGCACGGACAACCAGCCGTTGGCATGTTTCTGGCAGGGGTCAGCCTCGCGGTGGCAGCCATACCGGAGGGTCTGCCGGCCATTGTAACCATTGCACTCGCACTTGGCGTGCAGCGGATGATCAAACGTAAAGCCATTGTGCGCAAACTGCCTTCTGTCGAAACCCTTGGCTGTGCATCTGTGATCTGTTCGGATAAGACAGGCACGCTCACCCAGAACAAGATGACGGTAACGGATGTGTGGCTGGAGGGACGCAGCATCAAGGTTACTGGGGATGGTTATGCACCTGAAGGGCAGATGCTGGAGAACGGTCGAACAGTGGAATTAAAGAGTGACCAGTCCCTGCGCAGAATGCTCCAGATTAGCGCACTTTGCAACAATGCCAGTATTGTTGAGAGTGTCGCAAACGAATTAGGAAACAAGAAAAAGGGCAAGGATACCAAAAAGGATGGCAAGAAAAAAGCTAAAAAAGATGATTACAAAGAAGAAGCGGCCCAGCGAGAGAATGTATTCTGGGAGCTGAAGGGTGATCCGACGGAAGGTGCACTGGTCACACTGGCCTCCAAAATGGGGCTTACGCCTACTGGTCTCAAAGAGTTGTATGCCCGCCAGCAGGAGTTCCCGTTTGATTCCGAGCGGAAACGCATGTCAGTCCTGGTCAATCACCAGGGAGGGCGAATGATCTACACCAAAGGTGCGCCAGATGTGTTAATCGGACACTGCAGTTATATTTTATGGGAAGGCAAGGTCGTACCTTTCACCGGAACACTGCGGCAGAAAGTGATGGCAGCCAATGAGAGTATGGCCGGAGCGGCACTGCGTGTCCTCGGAATGGCCTATCGTGAAGTACGACCGGAGGAAAAAGTGGCTGACGAACACGCCGCCGAAAGTCAGCTTGTTTTCGTCGGACTTGCAGGTATGATTGATCCGCCGCGTCGTGAAGTAAGAGATGCGATCGCCACATGCCGCAAAGCGGGCATTCGTACCGTCATGATCACAGGTGATCATGGAACAACGGCAGAAGCCATTGCGCATCAGCTGGGGATTCTTCCACGTGGAGGTGCCTCACTAAGTGGTCAGCAGCTGGCAGGCATGACAGACGAGCAACTGGATAAGCAGGTAGAGGGCATCTACGTGTTCTCAAGGGTATCGCCTGAACATAAGCTTCGCATCGTAAAATCGTTGCAGCGCAAGGGGCATGTCGTCGCCATGACGGGGGATGGAGTGAACGACGCTCCGGCGATTAAAGCAGCTGACATCGGGATCGCGATGGGCATTACAGGTACAGATGTCACGAAGGAAGCTTCGGCGCTCATTCTAAGTGATGATAACTTCTCAACCATTGTGGCTGCCATTGAAGAAGGTCGTAATATTTATGAGAACATCCGCAAGTTTATCCGTTATTTGCTGGCATCGAACGTAGGGGAGATTCTAACAATGTTCTTTGCAATGATGATGGGCTTGCCCCTGCCACTCGTACCGATTCAGATTCTGTGGGTTAACCTGGTGACGGATGGATTGCCTGCCATGGCGCTGGGGGTAGATCAGCCTGAAAAAGATCTGATGGAACACAAGCCCCGCGGTGCCAAGGAAAATATTTTTGCCCGCAGACTGGGTTGGAAAATCGTCAGCCGGGGGGTATTGATTGGATTGTGTACACTCGGAGCGTTCTGGCTTACTCTTCAGGCTGCACCGGATAATCCGGGGCAACTGATCAAGGCACAGTCCGTAGCTTTTGCTACACTCGTTTTGGCACAGCTTATTCATGTCTTTGATTGCCGTAGTTCGCGGTCCATCTTCCACCGGAACCCACTACAGAACAAATATCTGGTTCTTGCCGTGATTTCATCGGTTGTACTGATGCTCGTTGTGATGTACGTTGAACCGTTGCAGCCGATCTTCAAAACCGTACCTCTGGGATTGCGTGAATGGGCGATCTGTATCGTTGCTGCAGGTATCCCGACGTTCCTTATGGGCGCAGGCAGCGTCTGGGGTGGTCGTCGTAACCGCCGTCGCATGGGCGGTTCTGGCCGCTTCGTACCGAAAAGTACAAAGTTTTCGGCATAAAATCAATAGCTTTTCCTGATCCATTTCGGTATGCTATCCTCAAAATGATTCGAAGCGGCAGCTTTGACGTTTTGCAGGATAGCTTTTTTGTGTGCAAATGTTGAATATGAATTTCTATGGTGATCCTGTAGAAGAGCAAGAATATAGCTTTGGCAGCAGACTGCCAAAAGGAGTGGGCAAGATTATGGAATTTACGAAAATGCATGGACTTGGTAACGATTTTATCGTTGTATTTGGTGAAAAGGAGCTTCCGGCAGATGCAGCAGAATTGGCTGTAAAATGGTGCAATCGTTTCTTCGGCATCGGTGCGGATGGCCTGGTTTATATACTGCCTTCGGAGAAGGCGGACTTTCAGATGCGCATCATGAATTCGGACGGTTCGGAAGCAGAGCAGTGTGGGAATGCCATTCGCTGTGTATCCAAATACGTATACGATCATGGTCATGTCAGCCAGGAACAGATTACTATTGAAACGATTGGTGCAGGCGTACAACCTGTCAGTCTTAACATTCGTGATGGCAAAGTGGAAACGGTTCGTGTCGATATGGGTGAGCCGATTCTGAACGGCCTTCAAGTGCCTACAACGGTAGATGCGAATCCTGTGGTTGATCACAACATTGAAGCGAATGGACATGCGTTCAAATTCACTGCCGTATCCATGGGTAATCCACATGCGGTCATCTACGTTGATGATGCTGTGAATTTTGATCTCACAACTTGGGGCCCACTTCTTGAAGTACATCCGATGTTCCCGAAAAAAATCAATGTGGAATTCGCCACAGTTCGTGACCGTGGATATGTGGACATGCGTGTATGGGAACGTGGAGCTGGTCCGACACTTGCCTGCGGAACCGGAGCTTGTGCAACACTGGTATCCTCTGTCCTGAATGGACATACAGATCGTACAGCCATCATCAGCCTCAAGGGTGGGGATCTCCACATTGAGTGGAATGAAGCTGACAATCATGTGTACATGACCGGACCTGCTGAAGTTGTTTTTAAGGGAATCACTTCATAAAAAGTGGGGAATTTAACCAAAGAGGCCTGCGGGCCTCTTTTTTTGTCAAAAGGACAGGTCGTGTCTCCTGTACAGAGACATATTGGGGGCTGTATGGCAAGAAAGTCCATATGAGCTGGATACTCAGTAAAAACCTGTGTTTTTCTTCGTTTTTTAGCGTTTTTTGTGTTACATTAGTATGTAAATGATCACAGCTAGGCGGGGGGAAATGGGATGAAGGCGGATTTGCGCAAAGCTATGCAGGAACGGGTTCTCGTTGGAGATGGGGCCATGGGAACATTTCTGTACCAAATGGGTTTCCCGGTAGGGATTTCATACGAAGAGTTGAACTTGATTTCACCTGAAGTGGTGGCGGATGTACATCGCCGTTATCGGGACGCAGGTACTGAGATATTTGAAACGAATACGTACTCTGCCAATTATGACAAGTTGTCCAAGTTCGGCCTGGAGTCAAAGGTGGAGGACGTGAACCGTGCCGGCGTACGCATTGCCAAAGAGGTAGCTGGCGACACTGGTTATGTGCTTGGTGCCGTTGGTTCCATTCGAGGTGGCAAGCGGACAAACGTGTCTACAAGTGAACTGAAACGCTTCTACCAACAACAGATATTTGCTCTGCTTGATGAAGGTGTGGATGGCATTCTGCTTGAAACCTTCTATGATATCGAGGAAATGGATATTGCCCTTTTGCAAGCGCGCAAGCTGAGCGATCTGCCTGTGATTGGACAGTTCGCGGTAGAGGATGTAGGGCACACGCTGGATGGATATACGATGCCTGAAGCATTCCGGATCATGCGGGAGCAGGGCGCGGACGTGATCGGTTTTAACTGCCGCTCAGGTCCAAACGGGATTATGCGAGCCATGGAAACCGTCTCCGGACGTATCGGTATTCCGATGTCTGTTTATCCAAATGCGGGTGCAGCAGATTATGTTGATGGTCAGTTCCGTTATGGTGCGACTCCGGAGTACTTTGGTCAGACGGCAGTGCAATTTGCTGATCTGGGCGCTCGTATTATCGGCGGTTGCTGTGGTACGACACCGGATCATATTACTGCAATGAAAGAGGCGCTCGCTGACTATGTACCTTTGCCTATTTTGGAGCCTGATCCGTCAGAAACCAAAGCGCGTATCGTTCTGCATGAAAATGTGGATGAACGTTCCGGACGTGGTGGACAGCCTACGATCGTTGATCTGGTCAAGCAGCGTCACACCGTCATTGTTGAACTTGACCCGCCGCGAGATTTGGACATTGCCAAGTTCATGAAAGGCGCCGAGACTCTGAAAGCAGCAGGAGCAGATGCCCTGACACTAGCGGATAATTCATTAGCGGTTACACGGATGAGCAACATGGCGCTGGGGCACCTCGTTCAAGATCGCACGGGCCTTCGTCCACTGGTGCATATTGCCTGCCGTGACCGGAACCTGATTGGAACGCAGTCCCACATGATGGGTTTTGATGCTCTGGGCATTAATCATGTACTTGCTGTTACAGGTGATCCTGCAAGATTTGGCGATCTGCCGGGTTCAAGCTCGGTATACGATCTGACTTCTTTTGAAATCATACGCATGATCAAGCAGTTGAACGATGGGGTGGCCTTCTCGGGTAAACCGCTGAAGCAGAAAGCTGGCTTTGTGATCGGAGCGGCGTTTAATCCCAATGTGAAACATCTGGATAAAGCTGTACAGCGTCTGGAGAAGAAAATTGCCTCTGGCGCAGATTACATCATGACACAGCCTGTCTATGACCCTCAATTAATTGTAGCAATGCATGAAGCGACCAAACACCTGGATGTGCCTATTTTTATAGGTGTAATGCCACTGGCAAGTGGACGGAATGCAGAGTATCTGCACAACGAGGTTCCCGGAATCCAGCTTTCGGATGAAGTGCGTTCCCGGATGGCAGGTCTGGAAGGTGAAGAGGGTCGTGCGATGGGGGTAAAAATTGCCAAGGAACTGCTGGACGTAGCCACAGCGCATTTCAAAGGCATCTATCTCATGACACCGTTTATGTTCTACGGCATGACGGCCGAACTGACTCAATATGTATGGGAGAAGTCGGAGCATCAATGTCCTACTTGTTTCAACCCTAATAATCAATTACAATAGTAAAACGGATGTGATGCCGATGTCATTCAGTATGACCGGATACGGTCAATCCGCCTTTCATTTTGGCGGCTATAAGGTACAATTAGAGATCAAATCTGTTAATCATCGTTATTGCGAAGTGATGATGCGTCTGCCAAGAGAGTGGACGTATTATGAAGACGGTTTGAGGAAGATCGTACAGAGCCGTTTGAAACGTGGGCGGATTGATGTTTATGTAATGAAAGAAAAAGAGGAAGACCAGGCTCTTCCCGCTGTTCTGAATGAACAGACGGTCAGGGCCTATCTGCAGGCTGCAGAGCAACTGGAGACTCACTTTGGAATGCAGGGCAAACCAAGTATTGTGGATATGCTTGGGCTGCCGGACGTCATGGTTCATTCGGATGGGACAAGTTCCATTCCCGAAGAGCAGAAGGACGAATGGGAGCGAGTTTTGCAGGAAGGATTGAGAGAGGCTCTGTCCAGTCTGGAGCAGATGCGCGCACGCGAGGGTCTTCATCTGGCCAGTGATCTGGAACGGCGGATTATTCGTCTGGAGTCACTGCATACCGAGATGCTTGCTCTTGCACCGACTGTGGTGAGTGATTACCGCAACAAGTTAAGGCAGAGACTTACGGAAATGCAGGAAGAAGGCTCTTTCCCTTTTGATGAGCATAAATTGGGTATGGAAATTGCAATGTTTGCCGATCGTTCTAATATAGAAGAGGAGCTTACGCGTCTACTCAGTCACTTTGGACAGAGCAGGGAACTGCTGAAGAGTGATGAACCGGTAGGTCGTAAGTTAGACTTTCTAATTCAAGAGATGAATCGGGAAGTCAATACGATTGGATCAAAAGCCAACCACTTGGCTCTGGTGAACCGTGTTGTCGAGATGAAGGCGGAGCTGGAGAAGATTCGTGAGCAAGCGGCGAATATCGAATGAACGGCCACATTTCGGCAAAAGAGTCGCATGTATAGGGGGAAGAACCTGATTATGGCAATCAAACTCATTAACATTGGATTCGGTAACATCGTATCGGCGAACCGGATTATATCCATCGTGAGTCCGGAATCGGCGCCGATCAAGAGAATTATACAAGAGGCAAGAGATCGTCACATGCTGATTGATGCAACGTACGGAAGACGTACTCGTGCCGTAATTATTACGGATAGCGATCATGTCATACTGTCTGCAGTTCAGCCGGAGACGGTCGCCCATCGTCTTTCTTCGAAAGATGATGATAACGACGAATAAAATGGAGTGTAATATGTCTAAGGGATTACTGGTAGTGTTGTCCGGCCCATCTGGGGTCGGGAAGGGTACTGTATGCAGCGCTTTGCGCAAACGGGTGCCGGAATTGATCTATTCCGTATCGGCGACAACCCGTCAGCCTCGTCTTGGTGAAGAACATGGTGTGAACTATTTCTTCAGAAGTCATGAAGAGTTCCAGAACATGATTGCTGAAGATCAATTGTTGGAACATGCGGAGTATGTCGGTAATTATTACGGAACACCGCGTGATTTTGTAGAGAAAACGATTAACGAAGGCCGCGACATCATTCTGGAGATTGAGGTTCAAGGCGCGTTAAAAGTGAAAGAGAAATTCCCGGAAGGCATCTTTGTTTTCCTGCTTCCTCCTTCATTGGACGAGCTGAAAGATCGCATTCAGGGTCGTGGTACCGAAAGTCAAGCGACCATTGATCACCGGATGTCTGTGGCGGTCGATGAGATCAGTCTGCTGGAGCAGTATGATTACGCTGTTGTTAATGATGAAATTGATTTGGCGTGCAAGAGAATAGAAAGCATCATAATCGCCGAACATTGTAAGATCAATAAATAATCCCTTTTGCCGCTGCGGAATACGATATAAGTGGGGCAGTTGTCATATCATATACTGAAGCACTCCTTCTCGGAATGCCCGGGTATGAAGACATGCCACATCAGTTCTGTCAGGCGGCAACTTGTGATTATACTAATGCGAAGAGGTGTTTGTTAATATGCTGTATCCTTCTATTGATGAAATGATGAACAAAGTCGACAGCAAGTATTCCCTTGTTGTTGCTGCTTCCCGCCGGGCTAGACAGCTACGTGAAGGTGAAAAAACGGATTTAAGAGGTGCGAGATCCCATAAACAAGTTGGCGTTGCACTGGAAGAAATCTATGGAGACCTGCTCGTTGTCATCAAAGGACAGGACGAAGAAGAAGAGTAAGCCGCCTGCGGCTGCTCTTCAACTGCATACGGCGTAAGCCGGATTAATTGACAACCGCGAGGTTGTTATTTTTTTACGAATAAGCCTATTTTAACGGAATCTTACTTAGACGTCGTATAAATATCGGGGGAAATAACCATGTTGAACGGTAAAAAAATCGTGCTTGGTGTGACAGGCGGCATAGCCGCTTACAAGGCGGCAACATTATGCAGCAGACTGGTGCAAAAGGGAGCGGATGTTCATGTGATTATGACAGCTTCTGCTACACAGTTTATTACCGAATTGACGCTGCAAACGTTGACCCGAAATACCGTATATACCGATACATTTGATGAACGTGAGCCAGCAGTCGTATCTCATATTCATCTCGCTGATCTGGCTGATCTTGTTCTGGTTGCTCCGGCTACAGCCAATGTAATTGCCAAGATGGCGCATGGCATGGCAGATGATATGCTCTCAACAACTCTGCTTGCCACGACAGCCCCTGTCATGATTGCTCCAGCGATGAATGTACATATGTATGATCATCCAGCTGTAAAGCATAATATGAACCTGCTTGTTGAACGGGGCGCCATGATGATTGAGCCGGGTGAAGGTCTGCTTGCGTGTGGATATGTGGGCAAGGGGCGTCTGGAAGAACCGGAAAGCATTGTGGATGTGGTAAAACGTTTCTTTGAACAGAGAGAGTCTGCAGAACGTACCCAGCAGGGACAAGCTTCATTGTTACAAGGCAAGAAGGTTGTCGTTACGGCTGGAGGTACGATTGAGCGCATTGACCCCGTACGATATATTACAAACGATTCGTCTGGCAAAATGGGATTTGCCATAGCCGCAGCTGCGCGTGATCTGGGGGCAGATGTGAAATTGGTTATGGGCAGTACCCAAGCCAAGCCACCGGAGAACGTTGAGTTGATCCCTGTACAGTCTGCACAGGATATGTATGAAGCGGTAACACGGGAATGGGACGATGCTGATATCGTGGTTAAGGCGGCGGCGGTTGCTGATTATCGTCCCAAGGAAGTTTATACCGAGAAGATCAAGAAGAAAGGCGACACGCTGTCGCTCGAACTTATTAAAAATATAGATATTCTTGAAACGCTGGGCAAACAGAAAACCCATCAGTTTTTGATTGGTTTTGCTGCGGAGACTCAGTCGGTTGAGATGTATGCACGTGAGAAATTGGAACGGAAAAACTGTGATCTGATCGTAGCCAATGATGTAACCCGCACGGGTGCAGGATTTGGAACAGACACCAACGCGGTACATATCTATGACCGGGAGGGTTTGGTGGAGGAGCTTCCAGTGATAGCCAAGGACGATGTGGCTCATCGGTTGCTCCGGATTGCGGCGGAGCGCATTGCCGGGAGGAATTAGGATATGGAGATTGCCAAGGTCATTGTCGATGTTCCTGTGAAGGAAACAGACCGGCCGTTTGATTACCTGGTACCTGAATCTATGAGGGAATGGATCGAGATTGGCAGCCGGGTGGGTGTGCCTTTTGGTCATCGGACGGTGCAGGGATTCGTGATTGATCTTGTTCCGCGTACCGGGGAGGAAACATTCAGGCTGAAGCAGATCCAGGAGTTGCTGGACATTGTTCCCCCATTATCAAAGGATTTGGTTGAACTGGCCGAATGGATGAGTGGACGTTATGCCAGTAACCGGATTTTGTCATTGCAGGTTATGGTGCCGACGGCATTGAAGGGGAAAGCGGAACGATACATCTCGCTGGGAGATGCACTTGATGGACAGATGGCGGGTGCACAACCGGATGATGAGGTGTTATTTGTTTGGGGAGAAGAGTCTACGACCGAGAAGGTGCAGCAGGATATCATCCGTTTTGTCAAAAGTCGGGGTCAGGTACCCTTGCAACAACTCAGTCGGAAATATCCCAATCATGCTGCGCTAATTAAGAAACTATTGCTTGGTGGTGTGCTGCTGGAGAGTCAGGCCATCAAGGACAAGCTGAATAAGAAAACGATGAAGTCCGTTGATCTGGCTGTAGATATTGCTGCTGCTCAGGAAGCACTTGCTTCATTCCCGGCGAAAGCACAGCGGCAGAAGGAGATTCTTGCTTTTTTGCTAGAAATGAAAGAGCTGCTGCCTATGCCGATGAAAGAAGTATTGTCTACACTGCAGGTATCGGCCGCAACAATCAAAGGTCTTGAGGAAAAGGGACTGATCGTAACCGAGGATGTTGAGGTCTTTCGTGACCCTTATCAGGGCAGGAGGTTCAAAGCGACTGAACCTCTGGTTCTGACCGATGAGCAAAAACATGTCTATGACAGTATCAATGGCCGATTGCAGGAACAACGCCATGGGGTATTTTTGCTGCATGGTGTCACAGGCAGCGGTAAAACAGAAGTCTATCTCCAGACTATTCAACGATGCATCGAGCAGGATCGCCAGGCCATCGTATTGGTGCCCGAGATTGCACTGACCCCGCAGATGGTAGAACGTTTCAAAGGTCGCTTCGGTGATCAGGTTGCGGTCATGCACAGTCGTCTGTCAGGCGGTGAACGTTATGATGAATGGCGCAAGATTCGTGAGGGCCAGGTGAAGGTTGCGATTGGTGCGCGTTCAGCCGTATTTGCTCCGTTCAGTCGGCTTGGGCTGATCATTATGGATGAGGAGCACGAGACTTCCTACAAACAGGAGGAAACTCCGAAATATCATGCCCGGGATGTAGCGGTAAAAAGAGCACAGCAGCATCAGGCCGTGGTGGTTCTGGGTTCAGCGACACCTTCGCTGGAAAGTTATTATGCAGCACGCTCGCAGAGTAACGATGATTTTGCACCACTCTTGCTGGAGATGCCGACACGGGCATTGGGTAACAAGCTGCCTGAAGTGCGAATCGTTGACATGCGCGAAGAGTTGAAGGATGGCAACCGTTCCATGTTCAGTAGAGCTTTGCATAAAGGGCTGGAGGAGCGCTTGGAACGTGGCGAACAGACGGTGCTTCTGCTGAATCGCCGTGGATATTCGACCTTTGTCATGTGCCGAAGTTGTGGATATGTAGCAGGTTGTCCCGAATGTGATATTTCATTGACGTATCATCAGCGCTCGAATAATCTCCGTTGTCATTACTGCGGGTATGCGGAAGCGGCTCCTGAAGTGTGTCCAGATTGTGGAAGTGAGCATATTCGATACTTTGGTACAGGTACACAGCGGGTCGAGGAAGAGCTTGCGAAGCTCTTTCCGGGCATTCGGGTCATTCGGATGGATGTGGATACGACAACGGAAAAAGGGGCTCACGAGAAGCTGCTGAAACAGTTTCGTGAGAAAAAAGCAGACGTGTTGCTAGGCACCCAGATGGTTGCGAAGGGACTTGATTTCCCGGATGTAACCCTGGTTGGCGTCATAACAGCGGATTCAGCACTGAATTTACCTGATTTTCGTGCTGCCGAAAAAACGTTTCAGTTGCTAACACAGGTGGCTGGCCGAGCCGGTCGTCACCAATTGCCTGGTGAAGTGTTTGTTCAGTCCTATACGCCGGAACACTACTCTATTGGGCATGCGAGTCAGCATGACTATGTGTCGTTTGTACGCGAGGAGTTGCTACACCGTCGCAATCTGCAATATCCACCTTACTGTCGCCTGATTCTGGTGACCTTTTCGCATGAACAGCTTCCGGTATTGATTCGTCTTGCCGAGAACTACACGCGAATATTGAAGGAAAAGGCTAATGCAGCCGGATGGCTTGGCAGTCTTGATCGTTTCAGTAATGATGCTTTTGATGTACTGGGACCAGTAGCTTCCCCGATTCCACGGATCAAGAATAGATACAGATTCCAATGTATGATAAAATGGCGGGGGGATGTAGACGCCATCGGACTCGCACTGGCAACAGCCCGGCGCATGGACGATGATGTTCAGGCGCAAAAACTACTCATTAGTCTGGATGTAGACCCGCAAATGTTAATGTAAGCATTTTGCAGCAATGCGGATGTATACAAGCGGTATAAACATAGATTAAAAATGAATACACCAAAAATAAAGAATATCGTCCTGAAATTATGATGAGGATTAGGAAGGTGCTTACAACATGTCGATTCGCATTATCGTTCAAGAACCAGATGAGGTGCTCCACAAGAGAGCCAAAGAAGTACCGAAAATTACACCGAATGTACAAAAATTGCTGGATGACATGGCTGATACCATGTACGATGCGGAAGGTGTAGGTCTTGCTGCGCCACAGGTCGGCATTTTGAAACGTCTGATCGTTATTGACGCCGGTGATGAGCAAGGACTGATCAAGATGATTAACCCTGAGATTATCGCAAGTGAGGGAGAGCAATTCGGACCGGAAGGTTGTCTGAGTATCCCTGGAATTAATGGTGACGTTCGTCGTTTTGAGACCGTTACTGTCAAGGGTTTGGATCGTGAAGGCAACGAGTTGATTATTACGGGTAGTGGCCTGCTGTCCCGTGCATTCCAGCATGAAATTGATCATCTGGATGGCGTACTCTTCACGGATATCGCCGAGAAAGTGTACGAAATTGCAGCCGATCAAACGGGACCGCGTCGTAATTAAGGAGTGATCGATTTGAATATTGTTTTTATGGGAACACCTGGATTTGCAGTTCCTTCTCTCGATATGCTGATTGCAGAGGGATACAATGTGGTGGGTGTGGTGACTCAACCTGATAAACCACAGGGGCGCAAAAAAGTACTTACGCCAACACCGGTTAAGGCCGCAGCAGAACGCTACGGTCTGCCGGTGTTTCAACCTGTTAAATTGCGTGATCCGGAAGCCGTAGCCCGCTTGGCTGAATGGAAGCCGGACCTGATCGTTACCGCGGCATTTGGGCAGATTCTGCCCAAAGCCGTGCTGGATATGCCTGTTCGCGGTTGTGTGAACGTGCATGGCTCTCTTTTGCCGAAATATCGGGGAGGAGCCCCGATCCAACGTTCCATTATTAACGGGGAATCCGTGACAGGAGTCACATTAATGTATATGGCTGAAGGCCTGGATACGGGAGATATGATCTCGTATGTGCAACTGCCGATTACAGATGAAGATACATCAGGAACGATGTTTGACAAACTAAGTGAGGCTGGCTCCAGATTGCTACTGGCTGAAATGCCACGATTGATTGCTGGCGAAACAACGGCGGTCCCTCAGGATGATGCCGAGGCTTCGTATGCGCGTAATCTGACTCGGGAAGACGAGAAGATGGACTGGAGTCGTACATCACGCGAATTGTTCAATCAGATTCGTGGTCTTGTGCCGTTCTCGGGTGCATTTACGATGTGGGATGATCAGGTCTTCAAAGTCTGGGCAGCCGCTAATCCGGATCATTCGAACATAACCTCTTCTTCGGATGCTGGACAAGCAGAGCCGGGAACGGTGCTGCAGTTGAATAAGGCAGGTATTGAAGTATGTACAGGCAATGGATCTCTCTGGTTGACTGAGGTGCAACCTGCGGGTAAAAAGGTGATGCAAGCTGCTGACTTTGCTCGTGGCGGTACACTGAAACCTGGAACGGTGTTGCGATGAGTGGTAATACATCAGGACGTTCGTCAGGACAAGGTCATAAAGTCACAGGAAATGCATCCGGGCGCGAAAGAAACCGCCGTCCGAATTCGGGAAAATCGGGTGGTCATGGAAATGTGTCTACACCCCATTCTGCCTCAGGTGGTGCATCTCGCTCCCAGAAACCCAAAACGTCTGCTCGTGCATTGGCAGTCAAGGTTCTGAGTGCTGTTGAGCAAGATGGAGCATACAGTAATCTGGAGTTGAACCGTCGTCTGAGAGAGGCGGATTTAAGCCCTGCGGATGCTGGACTAGCTACTGAATTGGTGTACGGAACAATCGCCAGATTGAATACACTTGATTATTTCTTGGAACGTTACGTTGCCAAGGGAGTATCCAAACTGCAACCTTGGGTTCGTAGCCTGCTTCGGATCAGCGTATATCAGATGATATACCTGGATCGTATTCCAGAACATGCGGTGGTGAGCGAAGCGGTTAATCTGGCGAAGAAACTGGGCCATCAGGGAATCTCGGGCATGGTGAATGGTGTGCTGCGCAATATGATTCGTAATCGGGATGAACTTCGTATTCCTGAGCATCTGCCAGCTGCCGAGCGTATTTCACTGGAGCATTCTCACCCGTTATGGATGGTTGAGCGCTGGATTGCCCAGTACGGTGAGGAGACGGCTGAAGCCATCTGTCGTGCGAATAACGAGCCGCCAGCGGTGAGTGTTCGGGTCAACACTACAATGACCACACGGGAGAAGCTGATGCATGAGATGACCAGCACAGGTGCAGTCGTTGAAGCTTCTCAGCTGAGTTCCGATGGAATTCTTGTACGCAGTGGCGGAAATATGGCACTAACGTCCTGGTATCGGGATGGCTTGTTCTCTGTACAGGACGAAAGTTCCATGCTCGTAGCTGAAGCGGTTGCGCCGGAAGAAGACCAACTTATATTGGATTGCTGCGCAGCTCCAGGTGGTAAAACAGCTCATATGGCGGAGAAAATGCACGATCGTGGTCGTATTGTCGCTAACGATGTACATGCTCACAAGCGCCAGCTGATCCTGGATCAGGCGGAGCGTCTTGGTCTGAGTTGCATCGATGCTGTAACGGGAGATGCCCTTGATCTGAACGAGCGGTACCCGGAAGCGTCGTTTGATCGCATTTTGCTGGATGCACCATGTTCCGGTCTGGGTGTTATTCGCCGCAAGCCAGATGTAAAATGGACTAAATCCGTAGAAGATATCGAAGATATCGCAGGCTTACAGCGTGAACTGCTTAATCGGGTTGCGCCGTTGTTAAAACCAGGGGGTATTCTGGTGTATAGTACGTGTACCATTGAGCCTGCTGAGAATGAGGTTATGGTTGCAGACTTCTTGAACCGACATCCGGAATATCGTCCAGCAGAAGCATTGGTTTGGTCCGAATCCGAGACAATGAACTTGAAGGTTGTGAACGGTGGTATTCAGATTTTGCCACAGTACGCTCACAGCGACGGATTTTTCATCGCACGGTTGACAAAAACAGTATAATAACAGTTTAATAGAGCACGGAAGGATGACCGCCGAGGGGAACTTCGGCGGATTTCTTTGTGATGGGCCTTCGATATAATTGTCAGAGAAAAGTGATGACAGGGTGCGATGGTCGCATTGAGGTGTTATAATGCATGAAGTACAGATATCAAGGGTATACATGGATGTAACGTGGTCTTTGTGATAGAATAGGACGAATGGAACGAAAAGAAGGAAGCCAAACGAAAAGAAAAGAAGGAATAGGTGTTGACAACAAAATGAAACCTTTTATATATGATTATTCCCTGGAAGAACTGCAGCAATGGGCTGTGGAGAATGGGGAACCGGCGTTTCGCGGTGGTCAAATCTTTGACTGGATTTATGTAAAACGCGTGAATGATTTCAGTGAAATGACGAATCTGTCCAAGCCATTGCGTGAAAAGCTGACAGAGCAATTTGAATTTGTAACGCTTAAGGAAATTACTAAATTTGAATCCAAGGATGGAACGGTTAAATTCCTCTTTGGTCTTCATGACGATCATGCTATTGAGACAGTAATCATGAAGCATAACTACGGGAACAGCATCTGTGTAACCACACAGGTTGGATGTCGGATTGGTTGTACGTTCTGTGCATCCACATTGGGTGGTCTCAAGCGTAATCTTACGGCTGGGGAGATTGTTGCTCAGGTTGTTCAGGCTCAGAAAATTCTCGACGAACGCGGCGAGCGTGTCAGCAGCATCGTGATCATGGGTTCGGGTGAACCTTTTGAGAACTATGAAGCAACGATGACTTTCCTGCGCATTATGATCCATGAAAAAGGACTGAACATTGGTCAGCGCCACATCACGGTATCAACGAGCGGAATCGTTCCGAACATCTACAAGTTTGCAGATGAAGACACACAGATTAACCTTGCTATTTCGATCCATGCACCAAATGATGCACTGCGCTCGAAATTGATGCCGGTTAACCGTCGTTTTCCTTTTGAAGATGTGATGGAGTCCCTTCGTTATTATCTGGCTAAAACAGGTCGAAGAATTACGTTTGAGTATGCACTTATTGGTGGGGTAAACGATCAGCCAGAGCATGCAGCAGAATTGGCAAGTGTGCTTAAAAACATGTTGTGTCACGTGAATCTGATTCCGGTTAACCATGTACCTGAACGCAAGTACGTAAGAACATCGAGAAGTGACATTTTCAATTTTCAGAAGATTCTCTCGGAACAGGGTGTTAATGTAACCATTCGTCGTGAACAGGGACATGATATTGCTGCCGCTTGCGGTCAGCTTCGTGCAAAGCATATGGAGTTGAGGTGAGAACGTTTTGATCAAAACAGTTCATGTGAGCCATATCGGACGAGTGCGTTCGGTGAATGAAGATTCAGCCTGGATTCGTAATCTCGATACAGGATATATTCTGGGTATTGTTGCCGATGGCATGGGTGGACATCTTGCAGGGGATACGGCAAGCCGCTTGGCAGTGGAGACGTTGGTGAACGATCTGGGAACGCTGGAACCAGGTCTGTCACATGCGTCTCTGTCTGCAGCCCTCAGCGATGCTATTTTGCATGCCAACGAAGTTATCTTCCGCACGGCATCTACAGATGACAAGTATCACAACATGGGTACAACGGTGGTTGCGGCATTATTGAACGATACGGAAGGTGTTATTGGCCACATCGGTGATAGCAGAGCCTACAAAATTGCGAATAAAGCTGTAATCCAGTTGACCGAGGACCATACACTGGTGAATGAATTGTTCAAAAATGGCCAGATCAGCAAAGAGGATGTGTCACATCATCCCCGTCGCAACGTGCTAACTCGTGCGCTTGGAACAGATGCCGAGGTGAAGGTAGACCTGGATACCGTCAAGCTGGAAGAAGGCGAAGTTCTTCTTCTGTGCAGTGATGGTCTCAGTAACCTCGTCAGCAATGAGCAGATTATTCAGGTTGCCGGCAATCTGGAACTGGCATTGGAAGATCGTGCAGACCGATTACTTCAGTTGGCTTTACTTGCTGGGGGAGACGACAACATCACGGTTGCCTTGTTCGAGTTGCAGAAGGAAGGTTCCGTGGATACGGAAACGGGGTGTGAGTCATGATTGGGCATCAGCTAGGCGGACGCTATGAAGTGATTGAGCGTGTCGGCGGTGGCGGCATGGCTCTCGTGTACAAAGCCCAGGATCTTCTGCTGAACCGGAATGTAGCGATCAAAGTCCTTAGACAACAGTTTGTGCATGATGAAGAGTTTATTCGCCGTTTCCGCAGGGAAGCACAATCGGCCGCATCACTGTCTCACCCGAATGTAGTCAGTATATATGACGTGGGGCAGGAAGATGATGTTCATTATATTGTGATGGAGTATGTGGAAGGCAAAAACCTGAATGAAATTATAAAAGAACGTGCGCCTCTGCAGGTGGATGAATCGGTGCGAATTGCTTCCCAGATTGCAGATGCTCTTGATCATGCACATCATAATCAAATCATTCATCGGGATATCAAACCCCATAATATATTAATTGGACGGAATGGCCGCGTGAAGGTAACGGATTTCGGGATCGCGCGTGCCGTTACATCTACAACGATTACGCAGACGGGTTCTGTAGTCGGTTCTGTACATTACTTCTCACCAGAGCATGCCAAAGGCATCGTTACTGGCGAAAAATCGGACTTATATTCTCTTGGGATCGTACTCTACCAAATGCTGACTGGGCAACTTCCGTTTCTGGGAGAAAGTCCAATCAGTGTGGCATTGAAGCATTTGCAGGAAGAATTCGATGAACCACGTAAATTCAATCCATTGATTCCGCAAAGTGTGGAAAATGTCATTCTGAAATCGATGCGTAAAAATCCGCAGGAACGTTATCAGTCGGCCAAAGAAATGCAAACCGATCTGGAAACTTGCCTGATGCCGGAGAGACGCAATGAAACGAAGATTGATTTTCCGGATGAGGATGATATAGACCAGACTCGCGTTATGCCAGCCATCAAACCTGAGCCACGCGGAGTTACATCGACGGGTGCAGTGCCTGTGATGGAGTCTGATGAAGCAACTGGCAAGGGTAAGGCGAAAGTTAAGAACTGGAAGAAGCCAACATTACTCATTTCATTAACTGTTCTTATTCTAATCGCCATGGTGGGCGTTGTATGGTATGTCAAGGGTATGCTAGTTGTGCCTGAAGTTACCGTACCTAACGTGATCACCCAGACGGAAGAAAAGGCTCGGGAAATGCTTGAGGAGAAAGGGCTTGTCGTCAGTGATGAGGTCATCCGTTTGTATAAGGAAGATGTCGAACCCGGCATAGTCTTTGACCAGAGCAGAAAAGAAGGCGATGTCGTCAAAGAAGGCTCCGAGGTCCAGATCAGTGTTGGTGCAGAAAAAGAACTGGTGAAGATGATTGATGTCAAACAAGAGACTTACGATGAGGCTGTTAAGAAATTAACTGCGCTTGGCATTAAGGAAGATCAGATTCAGCGGAAAGATGAGTTCTCCAATGATGTGGCTTCAGGTACTGTTATTTCCCAGACACCTGGTGTCAATGAGGAATTCGATCCTGAGATCGTTCAGATTGAGTTAACCGTAAGTAAAGGTACCGAAACGGTCAAAATGCCTGATCTGAAAAATCTTACCCGCAGTGAAGCCGAAGAAAAACTGAAATCTGCTGGACTTGTGCTTGCTCAGGTGCAGGAAGAATCAAGTTATACGGTGGACCAGGGCAAGGTGACTCAGCAATGGCCTGTGGAAGCGGGCACAGAGGTGAGTCCTGGTGATAAAATTACCATCTTTATCAGTACAGGGTATCCGCCTGAAGCGCTGCAATATCCTTTTAATATCAATGTATCACCCAAAGAAGAGGGCAAAAACAGTAAAATCCGTATCACATATGAAGACGCACGCGGCAAAAATCAGGAATGGGGAACTCGCACTGTGAACTCAACCCAGACCTTGACCATTCCGCTTGTGCTCGCTCCAAATGAAAATGGGGCTGTGTCCGTATATCGTGATGGACAGTTCCTGGATACGTATCTTGTCTCCTACAGTGAAGCCAAAAACGGAACAGTAAACGTACCTTCCATTGACCCGGAACAAAGCACGCAGACGCCGCCAGAAAATGAGCCTGACCCAGGTGAAGGCAACGTAGATGAGGGCAGTGTTGATCCCAATCAGGAAGGTGAGCCTGAGTCCACACCGGCAGATGGTGAGGGTGACAGCGGAGATGAAGACACTTCAGCCATGAATAATGGTAAAGGGCACGGCAAGGAAAAAGAGAAGAAAAAGGAAGTCATCAACGCATCAAGCCGTCCATAAGGGCGGCTTATGCTGGCGTCTGGAGTAAATGTACCACCATCTAAAGGAGGGCGACGGAGCTATGCCAGAAGGTATCATCGTTAAAGCGCTAAGCGGTTACTATTATGTCATGCCAGTGGAAGACAACGGGGTTCCTTCGGTTGAAGGTTCCGCCGTTCAATGTCGAGCCAGAGGTATCTTCAGAAAACGAGGAACGTCACCGCTTGTAGGTGACCGTGTCAGCTACATGTTGACTGAAAACGGAGAAGGAACGGTAGATGAAATCCGGAAGCGTGAGACAGAACTCATCCGTCCTCCGGTGGCCAACGTAAGTTTGGCTGTTCTGTTATTCTCAGTGAAAGAACCGGATATGAACCTGAATCTGTTGGACAAGTTCCTCGTTCACATCGAGCAAGCTGGACTGGATGCTCTGATTGTGCTGACCAAGCAGGATTTGGCTGATCCAGCCAAAGACACTGTTGCTGAAGTGAAAGCATTGTATGAACAGGTTGGTTACGAAGTGATTTCCACAAGTTCACGTACCGGCGAAGGCAGTGAACTGCTCAGGGACCGTCTCGCTGGTAAGATTAGCGTATTCTCTGGTCAATCCGGTGTAGGAAAGTCGTCCATGTTAAATGCATTGATGCCAGGCCTGACGCTGGAGACGAGTGCGATCAGCATGCGTCTAGGACGAGGGAAACACACCACCAGGCACGTGGAGCTTATTCCTTTGGATAATGGTGGATTCGTTGCGGATACGCCAGGATTCAGCCAACTGGACTTTCTGGAGATCGGTGTGGAGGAACTCTCCACTTGTTTCCGGGAATTTGCCCAGTTTGCAGATCAGTGCAAATTCCGAGGTTGTACCCATACACATGAACCAGGCTGCCGTGTGCTTGCGGCCAAGGAGGAAGGTCTGATCTCCGAAAGCCGATATCAGCACTATGTGCTGTTCCTGACCGAAATGAAAGATAAGAAGCGGAGGTATTAACATGATTAAAATTGCCCCATCGATATTATCAGCTGATTTTGCCCGACTTGGTGCTGAAGTTGCAGAAGCCCAAGCTGCAGGAGGAGACTGGATTCATGTTGACGTTATGGACGGTCATTTCGTCCCTAATATTACGCTTGGACCTGCGATTGTGAAGGCGATCGCTCCACATACAAGCTTGCCGCTTGATGTGCACTTGATGATTGAGAATCCTGAGCGTTATGTTGAGGAATTTGCCAAAGCGGGAGCAGCGGTAATTACTGTTCATGCTGAGGCTTGTGTGCATCTGCACCGGGTTATTCATCTGATCAAGGAGCAAGGAGTGAAGGCAGGGGTTGCCCTTAATCCGGGAACGCCAGCGTCAGCCATTCTCGAAGTTCTGGATGATGTAGATATGGTTCTTGTTATGACGGTAAATCCTGGCTTTGGCGGACAGGCATTTATCTCGGGTACCATGAACAAAATCAAGCAGATTCGTACCTGGTTGAACGAAAAGGGACGCCATGATGTACATATCGAAGTGGATGGCGGAATTGCTGCCGATACAGCCCCGCTTGTGGTGGAAGCTGGAGCGGATGTACTGGTTGCCGGAAGTGCCGTATTTGGTCGTGAAGATCGTGCTGCCGCGATAACTGAAATCCGTCGTAGCTACGGAGGCTGATCTATGACCCTCAAGGAGACGCTGTGGACGATGGCTGCGAGTCTCGCGACGGGACTTGTGCTTGCTTTGTTTGCGGTTATTCAATCCCCGTATAATGCCATTACGTCATTGATCGGGGTGGGCGTTGTTATTATGTATTTCCGCAAATTTGATCGTACGGGACATCGGGTTACTTTTGTCATATTCAGCATACTGTATTATTTACTGAGTGTTTTCATGATCGCTGTCTATCAATACATTCCTCCCCAAACGTAAATGACCTGATCTTCGGGCTTGTCATTGTGGAATAGGGATCGAAGGTTCCGCATAAATATGGTTACATGAGCAGGTTTCTCATGTAGCCTTTTTTGTCGTGTTAGAGGTAAAGAAGGCCTGAAGCATAGGATACGGCGGACGCATGAGCATGATGGGGAGGGTGAATTATGAAATTTTACACATTCAAACTGCCGAAGTTTTTGGGAGGGTTTGTAAAGGCGATTCTTAATACGTTTCAAAAGAACTGATCAGATTGATAAGGTAACAGGGAATACCGCCGTTTTGGCTCAGGCTTATCTGGAATTCGTACCTGCGAAGTGTCATGCGGCGGCCATTCACATGTTCATGAGCGTATTCAAGAATCCCTTTTTTGAATACCAAAAAAGCACCTGCAAGGAACAAGGTGCTTTTTGCTTACCCGATTTATAGTAGCTTTGCGTGATTATACGCGAGTCACTTTACCGGCTTTCAGTGCACGGGTGCTTACGTATACACGTTTTGGTTTACCGTCAACGAGAATGCGGACCTTCTGAACGTTTACGCCCCAAGTACGACGGTTACGGTTGTTAGCGTGGGATACGTGGTTACCGGTGCCCGGTTTCTTACCTGTCACATAACATTTGCGAGACATAGATTACACCTCCTATCCTAAAATAACCAGTTGCCTTCAGAAACGATAAGTCATTCCATAAGGACTAAATTGTTCTTCCTGACCAAGAAGATCAGGTTTCAGTAGCTAATGGTGTTGTTTAAGCCGGCATGACCGGATCATTTCCATTACTTAACCTGCATAAAACAATACTTGAATATAATATCATAATCAAAAAAGCTTCGTCAACTGATCCAAAAACTTTATTTATTTCTCCTGTCTAATATAGTACAATGTTGAATAGTCCATAATACAGTGGTGAACAGGCTGTTGCCGCGAGGAAGTCGGAGAATAAACCGTACTTAGAGGTCGGTGGTCTGCTTTTTGGCAACGCTGTGAGCTGCGGCATTCCATCATTGGCACCAGTCTCCATGCGGCATTCATGCCGGCTCTTGATACCGGTGCATATCCGTATGCCCCGAAGTTAGGGGTGCAGAGAGTGCAGGATATTGGTAGCCCGGCCGCCCAGACCGTTAATCCGGCTGACATTATGTATTGTATGCCTGTGCCGGACAAGGTATGGACGAAGAATAACGCAGTCCGCGTTAGCGCATGAACAGACCAGACACATCTTGGTGCAAGGTGTTCGTGTATCAAGCTAGGAAGGGGAATTCTCACTTGAGTATACGTTCTTTAAATGGAACAGATTTCACCGCAATGGTACTTGCCGGAGCGGAACAACTTGGACAGCATGCAGAGCACGTCAATTCCCTGAATGTTTTCCCTGTGCCAGATGGTGACACGGGAACGAACATGAATTTGACAATGAGTGCAGGAGTTGCAGAGATTAAAAGAAAAAGTTCTGCCTCCATCGGCGAAGCTGCCGGTATTTTATCGAAAGGCTTGCTTATGGGCGCACGGGGAAATTCGGGAGTTATTCTATCGCAATTGTTCCGTGGATTTAGTCGTTCAGCTGCTCCCTATGAGGAACTGAATACGCTCCAATTTGCAGCAGCCCTGCAGAACGGTGTTGACGCAGCTTACAAAGCTGTCGTAAAGCCCGTTGAAGGGACCATTCTTACCGTAGCCAAGGAAGCGGCCAAACATGCCAATTACTACGCAAGACGGACGAATGATATTACTGAATTAATGAATGAAGTTTTGTTAAAAGCAAAAGAAGCACTGGCAATGACTCCGGAATTACTGCCTGTACTGAAACAGGTTGGTGTTGTGGATTCAGGTGGTCAGGGGCTTGTATATATCTACGAAGGCTTTATGGAAGTATTGCTTCAAAGTGACGGAGTGAATCGTACTTCTTTGAAGAAAGAAGTAACTCCATCCGTGGCAGCATCTGCTTTGAAACCGTCTGCACCGGCAGAAGTGGTTGTCAAGAAGCCTGCACAGCAGCAGGTGATTGCACCAGAGATGCCATTGTCCGCTCAGGCGAGATTGGAAACGGAAGATATTGAATTCCTGTATGACATGGAATTTTTCATTAATCGTGAGCTTGGAGAGAACGCAGGAGTGGCATTCGATGACGAGGCATTCCGGAAAGCGTTGTCAGTAAATGGGGATTCGATCATTATCATTGCCGATGATGAAGTGATCAAAGTTCATGTCCATTCCAAGACACCAGGCGATGTATTAAACCTGGCACTTCAATATGGTGAAATCACACAGATTCATATTCTGAATATGCGTGAACAGCATCGGGATCTGCTGACAGCAGGCATGGACATCGCTCCTTCACCTGAATTGTTTGCAGAGATTCCACCTGAGGCAGCGCGTAGCCTGGAAGAGGCTGTGCTTCCTGCGGATGAGATGGCACCGTACGGTTTTATTGCGGTATCCTCCGGTGACGGTATTGCAGAGATTTTCCAAAGTCTGGGCGTCGATGTCGTTCTATCTGGTGGACAGACGATGAATCCAAGTACGGAGGATTTTGTAAAAGCCGTTCGTTCCATTGCTGCGGAGCAGGTATTTATACTCCCGAACAATTCTAACATTGTACTGGCTGCCGAGCAGGCTCGTGAATTGCTTGAAGACGAACGTCGGATTACGGTCATTCCAAGCAAGACCATTCCACAGGGAATGGCTGCTGCTTTTGCTTTCCAGGAAGATGAATCTGCGGAAACGAACCGTGACCAGATGCTCGAGGCGATTAGCCGGGTACAGTCCGGTCAAGTGACTCATGCGGTTCGCGATACGCAATATGATGAACTGGATATCAAAGCGGGGCACTACATCGGTATTCATAACTCCAAAATTGTAGCGACGGATGAAACCATGCTTCAAGCATGTGAAGGTCTGCTCAAGCAGATGATGGAGAGTGGTGATGAAGTGGTGACGATCCTTGAAGGGGAAGAAGCTGACCCTGAGGTTACCGCTGCCCTCGCTGCATGGCTTGAAGAACAGTATCCTGATGCTGAGGTAGAGGTACATCTTGGAGGACAGCCGGTGTATTATTATCTGTTCTCCGTAGAGTCCTAAAATAAAGGGATTGTTCAAAAAGTACCAATTGATCACGAAGTAGCTCATGAAGCAAACTCGACATCGAATCTTGCGTTCACCTTCGGAGTCCGGTGCTCATGTAGGTTTGCCTACACTCCGCTCCTCCTCCTTCAGGTTCTCGCAACCTTCTCGGTGCTGAATCGTTGACTTTTTGAACATGTATTAATAGCACTCTAGCGAAGAGGAGGAGAGTCATGAGCCACAAGGTTGCAATTGTAACGGACAGTACGGCAGATATTCCCGAAGAACTCATTCGCAAATACGGGATTCACATTGTTCCGCTGCGTGTTCTGTTCGGGGAAGAAACCTATGCAGACGGCGTTGATCTGACTTCGGAACAGTTCTATGAAAAATTGAAGAAGAGTTCTGTGTTGCCTACAACTTCACAGCCATCTCCAACCGATTTCATGAATGTATATCAGGCACTGCTTGATGAGAACCCGGAACGTCCGATTGTATCGATCCACCTGTCATCCGGCATGAGTGGTACCTATCAATCGGCTATGCTCGGCAAGTCTTTGCTGGAGCGTGAGGGTGACATCACCGTGCTGGATTCGAAGTCAGCATCGTATGGATACGGTCTGATGGTAGTACAGGCTGCTGAACTTGCCGAACAGGGCAAGTCAGCAACCGAAATCGCTGCCGCTATTGAAGGGATGCAACAATCTCGTAAATTGTTCTTTCTCGTGGATACCCTTGAGTATCTGCAAAAGGGCGGTCGGATTGGCAAAGCTTCAGCCATCTTGGGAACGTTGCTTAACATTAAGCCGATCCTGTCTATTGATGAAGAAGGCGTGATCTACGCAGTTGAGAAAGTCAGAGGTCATAAAAAAGCAATGGCACGCATTATTGAACTGTTCCAGAAGGATCTCGCAGGCAAACGGGTTAACCTGGCGGTAGGTCATACCGCTGACCCGGGATCAGCAATCGCTTGTGCAGAGCAGCTGCGTGGACATTTTACACTGAATGAAGTGATCTATACCAATATTGGAGCCGTAATAGGCAGTCATGTTGGACCTGGTGTCATTGCGATCTTTATGTGGCCTGTTCCGGAATGAGGGATTAGACATGAAATTGGAAGAAATATCAGTTAAGCAAATTAACGGCGTGAGTGCTCTCAAAGAGGGAGAGCTTCACGCCTTTGGCATCTCTACTGTTAAAGACCTGCTTGAATATTATCCGTTCCGTTATGAGGATTATCGTCTGCGTTCGCTTAGTGAAGTGAAGGACGGGGACAAGATCACGGTCCAGGGACAGGTAATGGGTATTCCTGTATTACAACGATACGGCAAAAAGTCCCGTCTCACCTGTAAGATCATGACGGAAGAGTGGATGATTACCGCAACCTGGTTTAATCGCCATTTTCTCAAAGAGCAACTTACACCCAATCGGGAGATTGTAATTACAGGCAAATGGGAACAAAAACGTATGCAGATGACGGTCACTGACTCGGAGTTCCCCGATAAAGGGGATGGGCGTTCAGGCACATTGCAACCTGTATACTCGGTAACCGGCAAGCTGACGCAACAATGGATGCGCAAAACGATCAATCAGGGGTTAGTTCAATTCGGAGATATGATCCCCGAGATTCTGCCCCAATCATTGATGAAAAAATATAGTTTGATGCCACGAAAGCAGGCGATTGCAGGAATTCATCGTCCGCAGGACAACCGGGAAGGTCAGCAGGCAAGACAGCGGATGGTGTATGAAGAGCTGTTTCTATTCCAGTTGAAAATGCAGGCGTATCGTGCGTTGAATCGAAATCGCATGGATGGCGTGGTACATACTACGGATAATACGACGATTCGTGAGTTTGTACGCAGTTTACCTTTTGAACTGACAGATGCTCAGAAAAAGGTGGAGCTTGAAATTTTGCACGATATGCGTTCGCCCTATGCAATGAACCGGTTATTGCAGGGTGATGTAGGATCGGGTAAAACGGTTATTGCGGCCATTGCGCTATACACAACTGTTCGATCCGGTTTCCAAGGGGCTCTGATGGTGCCTACGGAGATTCTGGCGGAGCAGCATATGCGTTCACTGCAAAAGCTATTTGAACCGTTTGGGGTAACCGTAGGGCTCTTAACGGGCAGTGTAAATGGACGTAAACGTAAAGATCTGATCGCCTCGTTGCAAATGGGCATGATTGATATCGTGGTGGGTACACACGCCCTGATTCAGGAAGATGTTTTCTTCCGTGATCTGGGTCTTGTGGTGACGGACGAGCAGCATCGCTTCGGTGTGAATCAGCGCAGCGTTTTGAGACGCAAAGGATATAATCCGGATGTGCTGACGATGACGGCTACGCCAATTCCGCGGACACTTGCGATTACGGCTTTTGGGGATATTGAGGTATCCACGATCTCAGAACGACCGAAAGGACGGATTCCAATCTCCACGTATTGGGTCAAGCACGATATGATGGAGCGGGTGCTCGGTTTTATCTCCAGAGAAGTGGATCAGGGCCGTCAGGCCTATCTGATCTGTCCACTTATTGAAGAGTCGGAGAAGCTGGATGTGCAGAACGCGATTGATCTGCATGTGCAGATGCAGCAGAACTTTCCGAAATATCGTGTAGGTCTGCTGCATGGACGGATGACGGCTGCGGAGAAAGAAGAGATGATGCGCGACTTCTATAGCAATGATATTCAGCTGCTCGTCTCCACCACCGTTGTGGAGGTTGGGGTCGATGTGCCGAATGCCACGTTAATGGTCATTATGGATGCAGATCGTTTCGGTCTGTCCCAGCTGCATCAGCTGCGTGGTCGGGTTGGTCGTGGTGCCCATGCATCCTATTGTGTACTCATTGCTGATCCCAAGACGGAGGTTGGACAGGAGCGCATGAAGGTCATGACGGAAACCGAGGATGGATTCGAGGTATCGCGTCGGGATCTGGACCTCCGGGGTCCAGGTGATTTCTTTGGTACCAAACAGAGCGGATTGCCCGAGTTCCGTCTTGCCGACATGGTTGCAGATTTTGCTGTGTTGGAACAGGCCAGAGATGATGTATCCCAGTTGATTGCAGAAGCGGATTTCTGGACGTCTGTGGACTATACACCTCTGCGTGATTTTCTACAGCAACAGCAAGTATTTAAAGGTGATCTGATTGATTAAAGCTGCCCATGGCGGCGGGTTTTTCGTATTACCTTTGTAAAAAAAGACAAGTGTACAAGCCCTCCCGACATATGAATAAGAAGTGAGCTTATTCTTTGGGAGGTGCTGTACGTTTTGGGTTACCAACAATATGGAATCAGTCCGCAGCTGGTGGAGCGGATCAAACTAAAGATGAAAAATCCCGCTGTCAAAGAGCGTATCAAAAAGTTGATTGATGGCGTGACCAAGTCTGATCTGCAAGATAAGGCCAAGGTTAGAAGATTGGTCAAGTCTTCGGCAGTTATTATGAATGAGAATTTCTCTACGGCGCAGGAGGAGCAGTTTGTTGCTTTTGTGCTCGCACAGAAGATTGATCCGAACAATACGTTTCATCTGATTAAGCTGTGGGGGATGTTTAGGTAGGGATTCGATGTCATGTTGGGTGGGGTAAAATGAACTACAGGGTGTTACACGTGACCACTCCGAGTGCAGTACCATCTTCCGATCACTGTTATCCCCGGATTTTTTTGGATTCCCTTTTCTAAAGGGTAAAATCCGGGGATAAAGGCGCACGCTTCGCTTCTTCAGATTGGTTCTGCACTCTCCGTTACTGTGTAGCTGGAGTTCATTTTATAAAAAACCAAATTACATCGAATGATTGTGTGGTAATGTAAGAAGGGGTGTTCCATTAGTCATGTATGACATGATGGAACACCCCTTTTTTGTGGTGAAGGCATGCTATAGAGGGGTTAGTGGAGCTTTACATTGAGTGTTTATATGTATTTTATCTTTTGGTACTCTTGCTTCTATCCTGGAAAGAGCTGATGAATATTAAAGTTATGATTAGAACTACAATTATAATGCTGTTGTATGGAATTTCTTTGAGGATGTAGTCCTGTACAATTAAAGTCAGGATTGAAATAAATAAAATAATTTGCAGGACAAGCCATGTGGACCGATCAGGATCCTTGGATCGTCTGGAGACAGTATATAGGGTAAGCCATATTAGACTAAAAAGTAAGAGTGAGCCTAGAAGTAGAATGGCAAGCATGCATGAACACCTTTCTGTATTAATTTTCACTGAATAATTGGAATAACATGACAACTGATTATAACATAGGTTTTTCTGGAATCGGACATTTTTATAGAAGTTAAGGGATGAGAAACTATTGTGTGCTTGGTGCAGTCTTGTTGATGCATTTTCACAGGATGGACTTTGCTTTCCTTTGGGGGGAGCGGTAAACTGTTGCATACGAGCATACGAGCATACGAGCATACGAGCATACGAGCATACGAGCATACGAGCATACGAGCATACGAGCAGTAGCGATTGATGTCCTGGATATTACGTCAAAAAGACGTGGCTGTGTCGGTATGCATTTATATCAGACAGATGTGGAGGAAGTACGATTGGAGATGTTTACGATGCTGCTGGGTTTATTTGAACGGGCGGCGCTGTTGATTATATTTTTATTCTTTCTGTCGAGGGTGCCGAGGTTTAGGCAGATTCTGCAAAAGGGGAAATTAAGGTGGCAGGAGTATATTGCGGTTACCTTGTTATTCTGTGCTTTTGCCATCTTCGGGACGTATACGGGCATTAATGTCGAAGGTTCACTGGTGAATGTGCGGATCATCGCCGTGTTATCGGGTGGTATTTTGTTCGGAGCGCCTGTGGGTATTATTACGGGGATTGTTTCCGGTGTGCATCGGTATTTAATCGATATGGATGGAGTCACAGCTATACCGTGTCTAATCACGAGTATCCTTGCAGGTCTGGTCTCTGGATATATACATAAGTATACGCCCAAGCCGAAGCGATGGATCATCGGTATTGGTGCCGGAATGATCTGTGAAGCGCTCACGATGTTACTAATCCTGCTATTTTCCTATCCCGATCCACTGGGTGCTGATATTGTTTCACAGATTGCGCTGCCTATGATTCTGGGTGAAGTCAACATTGGGCTGATTGTGCTCTTGGTGCAGAGTGTCGAAGGGGAAAAGGAAATGATTGCGGCTCGTCAGGCGAAGCTGGCACTGGAGATTGCAAACAAAACCTTGCCGTATTTTCGTTCGATTGATGAGGATTCTCTGCGCAAAATCTGCCGGATTATCCAGGAGGATATTCAGGCCGATGCGGTTGCAATTACGGATACCCGGAATGTGCTGGCTTATGTAGGGTTTGGTGAGGAACGATATCATATTGGTAATGAAATTATAAGTGAGATGACGAAGAAGACGATATCCAGCGGGGAGATTACGATCAGTAATGATGTCATTGATGAAAAAACACCGGATATCCACTCACTCTTAATCATTCCACTCAAAGAACGAGGAGACATTACAGGTGCGCTGAAAATCTATTATCGCAAAGCGTACAAAATTACGTATCCATTACAAACGATGGCGGTAGGTCTGTCGCAGATCATCTCGACCCAGATGGAGGTATCGAGGGTAGAGGAGATCAAGGCCGCTGCCAACAAAGCAGAGCTCCGCGCATTACAGACAACCATTCATCCTCATTTTCTATTTAATGCGCTGAATGCGATTGCTTCGTCCATCCGAACCAAACCGGATCGTGCACGGGAGCTGATTGTGAATTTATCCGGGTACATGCGCTACAATCTGGAGCTGTCGGATGAGTTGATCGATATTCATAAGGAGCTGGAGCAGGTCCGCAATTATGTAGAGATTGAGAAAGCTCGCTTCGGCAGTCGACTTAACGTGATCTATGACATTGATGAGGTGGCCGTACATATTCCGAGTCTTGTCATCCAGCCACTCGTCGAAAATGCCATTATTCATGGCATTCTCAAGGTGAAAGGACCCGGGACTGTTCGAATTCGGGTACAGGATTATCCGGAGTTTGTACGAATCAGTGTCAGTGATACAGGAGCAGGCATCAGTGCAGATATTATTGAGCGCGTCTACCACGACCGTATGCCTGGTAACCAGATTGGGCTATACAACGTGCATCGCCGGGTCAAACTTATCTACGGACAAGGTGTAACCATTACAAGGTTGGAACAAGGAACCGATATTTTATTTGATGTGCCCAAAGGAGATGTCGTAACAAGGTGATGATGGATCAATGAGAGCTCTTATTGTGGAAGACGAGATTCTGGCAAGCGAAGAATTGAATTACCTGATCCAGGAACATAGTCAGATTGAGGTGGTGGATCGCCTTGAAGACGGGCTGGATGTGCTGAAATTTTTGCAGGAACAAGAAGTTGATGTCATTTTTCTCGATATCAATATTCCTTCGCTGGACGGCATGATGCTGGCCCATCATATCGGGAAGTTTGCAACGAAACCCTATATTGTTTTTACTACGGCGTACAAGGAACATGCAGCAGAAGCCTTTGAGTTGGAGGCGTTTGATTATATTCTCAAGCCTTATGACGAGAAGAGAATCGCTGCGATGCTCCATAAGCTGGAACTGGCATTCAAGCGCGATCATACGCCAGTGGAGCAACGTGTTGATGATGGGCCAGCCCCTCTGGTGGACGGACCTTCTGTGCAGGGGGAACTGTTACGAGAACGAGATACGAATTCACATACGGACAGAAGAATTAATTTGCTGCGGAATGACAATATTATTGTTACGGATACGGCAGATATCTACTATGCGGAAGCGCAGGAGAAAGTGACGAAGGTATATACCAAAAATGGGGAGTTCACCATGCCAGTGAGCATATCGGATTTTCACAGCCGTCTGCCTCAGGACACGTTCTTTCGCTGCCACCGTTCGTATGTCGTAAATCTGTCTCAAATCCGTGAAATTGTACCTTGGTTCAACAATACGTATCTGCTCCGTCTGCGCGATTTGGAAGCTGAAGTACCTGTGAGTCGTGGTAAGGTCAAAGAATTCAGGCAACTCATGCGCATCTAGAAGCATTTCATTCCGCATCTGATGCAACTCATGCTCAAAACGGTGTAATGAATCCCCTCTCATGTATGATTAGCTTGTGAACGCATTCATGTATATGACATCGGCAAAGGGGAGATCACGATGAAAGCAGCAATTTCATCAGCTTCATCAACACCTGAATCAACATTTGCACCTACAAAAATGAACCGCTGGCTTATTGTTTTGGGGACCATCATTGTACAAATGGGTCTTGGAACCATCTATACTTGGAGTTTATTTAATCAACCGTTGTCTGATCGTTTCGGATGGGATGTCAGCTCGGTCGCGATAACTTTTTCTATTACCAGTTTTGCTTTAGCATTTGCCACATTGTTTGCAGGAAGATTGCAGGAGCGTTGGGGTCTTCAGCGCCTGATCCGTGTAGCCGGGGTTGTGCTCGGGCTGGGTCTTATTTTGAGTTCCCAAGTCACTTCGTTAACACTGTTGTATATCTTGGCTGGATTTGTTGTTGGTTTTGCAGATGGTACGGCGTATATTACGTCGCTATCTAATCTGATCAAGTGGTTCCCGGAGCGTAAAGGTCTGATCTCGGGGATCTCAGTCGGCGCCTTCGGTACCGGTAGTTTATTGTTCAAATATGTGAACTCGGCATTGATTGGTGCCGTTGGTCCTGCTCAGGCATTTATGTACTGGGGCATTATCGTTCTGGTTCTGGTCGTTGCGGGATCATTCCTGATCCGTGAAGCTGTTGTTCGTGAACAGGCTCCGGCAAGCAAGGAAGGAACCAAACAAGTTGTTGCACGTCATGACTATACGGTAAAAGAGATGCTGCGTACGAAAGAAGCGTATATGTTGTTCATTATTTTCTTCACAGCGTGTATGAGTGGCTTGTATCTGATCGGTATTGTCAAAGATATCGGTGTACAGCTTGCAGGACTAGATGTGGCTACAGCTGCCAACGCAGTGGCCATGGTTGCGATCTTTAACACGGCAGGACGTATTATTCTCGGTGCGCTGTCGGATAAAGTAGGACGAATGAAGGTTATCGCTGGTGCGTTGCTGGTTACAGCCGTAGCTGTCATGACACTCAGTCTGGTTCCACTGACCTTCGGGATCTTCTTCGCCTGTGTGGCGGCCGTTGCATTCTGCTTCGGTGGGAACATTACGGTATTCCCGGCGATTGTGGCTGATTACTTCGGACTGAAAAATCAGAGCAAAAACTATGGTGTGATCTATCAGGGATTTGGATTTGGTGCTTTGGCCGGATCATTCATCAGCGCTCTGCTGGGCGGATTCCATTTAACCTTTATCGTAATTGCTGTACTCTGCGCTGTCTCGCTGTTGCTCGCACTGATCATCACTCCTCCAGGTCAAGGTCGTCGTGCACGTCAACGTGAAAAACAGATGAACCTTAACCCTTCATCACGGGCAAGCTAATTTTGAATTGTATATCTATTATTATAAAGATAAAGAAAACAAATTACTTTTTCTAAAATATAACCGGTTATATTGAGACGATTCCGATTTTCAATTCGGAATCGTCTTTTTATTTTTTTTGAAACAATTTAAACATTATTACTACTTGAAAATTTCATAATAGGTATACATTTTATTTCTCTTATTACCGATAAATGTAATGGATTAAGAATAGAATATATACATACTCCAGGAGGAAAGTTATGAAGAAGGTAGTAATAGTTTTTTTAATTATGGTGTTACTCGTTACAGATTTAAATTTAGGTTATGTACAAGCAGAAGAGGATACTTTACAAGAGCAACAAATAGAAACTCAAATCGGAGAAAGAGACACTACATCTGGTGATCTTCAAAAGATTGAAGATAAGACGGAAGAAAAGGTATTAAATTCTGATCAAGCCTTTCAGGAACCAGACGAAGTAATACAAGATGTGAATAGTAATGAAAGTTCACAGACACTTAAAAAGAGGTATTTGGTTAAGTTGAGACAACCGAGTAAACAAAATAATTTTATGATGACTCAGACACTAAGAAACTACGATGTAGAAAGTCAAATGGATTCACTACAGACAGTTGTAATGGAACTTTCAGATTTTGAAGTAAACCAGTTACTTAACACAGAAAAAATTCAATCTATTGAAATTGACAAGAGTATAGAAACTGCTGGTAATTATTCTATTAAGGATTATGCAGTAGCGGAAGGCAGACAATCAATACCTTGGGGCAACTATGCTGTAGGAGCGCATTTAATTAGTCCTCAATCGGATCAAAATAGGAAGAAAATAAAGATAGCAATATTTGATACGGGGATAACCAATCATCCTGATTTGAGTATAGCTGGCGGTGTTTCCTTTTTAGAGAATAATGAAAGTTACATAGATGAAGACGGCCATGGAACACATATGGCAGGAACTATAGCAGCCTTGGATAATTCTTTTGGAGTACGTGGGATTAATCCAAATTCCGAAATATACGCTGTTAGAGTATTAGATCAGGATGGTGAGGGTTTCACAAGTTCTGTAATTCAGGGTATTGAGTGGGCGATCAAGAATGATATTAATGTAATAAATATGAGTTTTGTGAGTGAAGAGTATAGTGAAATTCTTCATGATGCGATCCAAACTGCGAGTGAAAAAAACATACTGATTATTGGATCAGCGGGAAATGCAGGCTACGGTGAAGATACAGTAATGTATCCTGCTAGATATCCAGAAGTTATCGCTGTAGGTGCTGTAAATCCTGCACATTTAAGAACTTCTTTCTCCAGTATGGGTATTGAGTTAGATATAGTTGCACCAGGTGAAGATGTTCTGAGTACCGGGAAAGATGGGGGCTATGGTGTGCTTTCTGGGACTTCTTCTGCTGCTGCATATGTCACAGGGGCAGTTTCGTTAATATGGTCCATGAACCCTAAATGGGATGCCAGCCAAGTCAAAGAACAATTGTTGGGTACTGCTACTTCATTAGGAAATCAAGACGAATATGGAGTCGGGCTTGTCAATATTGCTAAGTCTCTGGGAATAATATCGGGTAGCATTTCTCCATTAACAGATCAGTCAGACGATGATAATCATATAATATATGAACCTGTTAAAGAGGGAGAAATTGCTAAAGCTTCTTATGACTATGTTGGAAAAAATCAGAGTGTTGTGGCAGGTGATAGTGCAACTGTTTCTTTAAGGTTGGAAGGAGATCAGAATGGGAACAATAATCACAATAAAATTAATATTATTGTTTATCCGAAATCAAATCCTTCCAATATATTAGCGACGCAAACGATAAACAATCCTGTGCTGCATCAGAAAATATCATTCACATGGCAGACATCAAAGGCTACTTTGCCTGGAGAATATATCATTCATTATCAATATCCCGCACGTCCATCGGGTATTGATGATGATAAATTTACCATATCAGTATTAGCTGAGCAGGATATCTTAGATACATATGAAGATAATGATACCAAAGAGACATCAAAAATTATTAACTTGGGTGATAGCTATGTTTCTTACATTTCCTCACCTACTGATATTGATTTTTATAGACTTGACTCTAATGTTACGGGAAATGCGGATGTAAGCTTTATAGTACCTAATGGTAAAAAATTCAAAATTGTTGTATACAACGAATTGGACGAGATAATTTTTAATTCTGATAGAGTCACAACTCAATTTAAATTAAGTATTGTAAAAGGTCAAAAATATTATTTTAAAATTTTTGGGCTTGATAATGACTATAGTAGAGAAGCCTACACACTCATTTTAGCTAGTATCGATTCTCCCGTTAATTCTAACCCTACTGGTTTAGTGGCCACACCATCATCAAATAGTATTAAATTATCTTGGGATGATATAGAACTGGCTCAAGGTTATAAAGTTCAGATTAACGGTCTAAACATTAAAAGTACAGAGGATAGCAGTTATATTTTTGAAAATTTAGAACCACTCACTACGTATACTATAGGAGTTTCAGCTGTATATCCTTCTTCTGAGAGTGAGTTCTCCACAATAACTTCTACTACCAAAATTACAGAGTTAATAGTATATAATCCAGCTGAAATCAGATCAAAGCAAGCATTATTCTTGTTTAAACCGGCTACTACTGGTGTCTATAAAATATTCACAAGTATCTTAGAACAGGATGAAGATACTATCCTTGAAATTTATTCTGATAAGGAATTGAAGAATCTTCTAGCAGAAAATGATGACTTTAAAGATACTTCATTTTCAGAGATTAACCGCAGTTTTATCGGCGGGAAAAGTTATTATGTGAAGGTTAAGGGTTATGGAAATGACAATATAAATACAAGATTGACAGCAGAAGTTGTTAAATCCGATCTTCCATATATACAACAAGATGTACCCGTGGATATAAATGAAAAAGTGAAGGACAGCAACATATATTTGTTTGTTCCTAGAGAGACTGGGACATACAATGTTACTACCAATTACTTTGGTGGAACTTATACTACTAACAAGAATGATACTGAAATAGAACTGTTTTCTGATACAGAATTTTCAAGAAGAATAGCTTATAACGATGACAAAGGTGATTCTGAGTTTTCACTCGTATCAATTCAACTTGAAAAAGGTGTTCCTTATTATATACGTGTGAATGGAGTAGGAGAGACAGAGTTGTATGCTCGTTTACTAGTTAGTAGAACTCCAGTCACCTATAAGACTCTTGAACTTCGCGAAACAATTGAATCTTCTCTTACATCGGATCAATCAGACTTTTTTCAATTTAAACCTAATCAAAGCGGGAGATATCGCTTCTTCACCTCAGGATATCAAGGTAAAAGAGAGAATCAAGATACGGTTCTACAAATATACAGTGATGAGTCTCGAAGAAATCTTGTTGCCTCTAATGATGATGTAAAAGGTTCTAAACCATACGGTGGTTCTTTTTCAAAGATCGAAATCACTCTTCAGGCTGGAGTCACCTACTTTATTGTCCTAAGTGGCTATGATTCATTAGCAGTACGTTCAAGACTAGTGATAGAAGATGCATTTCACAGTACGAAGGAAACAGCTATGTTGCTTGAATGGGGGGAAATCAGAGAATTTGAACCGAATGGTACAACCCTAAGAACAAACTCTCTATATGATATAGATTATTTCAGAATAAAGCTTGATACACCTGAACAGATTTTTATTAATCTATCAAAAGGTTCAGGTTCTATTGAAGACTCAAGATCAAATCTTTATGGGTTATTTAGTGCTAATGGTGACAATGTCACATTTATCAAGCCTGGAGAGTACTACTTGAAGATAGGAAGGGACTTAATTAATGCCACTACTGATGTAGGAGACTATCAAATTTCTCTATGGATAAATGAAATTATTTACGGTAAAGAACCCTTGAATTCGGGTCTAATTGCTGCGTCGACTAGTGTAGGTCCTACTAGCTTTTCTTTTGATCCTTCTCCGTTTGATTATGAAACAGAGTATGTAGAAATGAAATATAAAAATAGAATAAATACAAGTGATTTGCAATTGGAAATATTCCCTGCTGTGAATCGTTCTGCAACTATTTTCAAAAAAAATTTGGGGAGTAAAACTAAAGGGAGCACAGTAACTTTTAAGTGGGAAGGGAATGTAACTGAAAATCGTCAATTATATGCCAGTAGTTATTCAACTAACTATTCTACTAGTTATTGGGCGAAAAACGGATTTTATCAGGCACAAATCTATCCTAAAGGTAGGAAAGATTTGGCACAAGTTTACGTAATTGTAGTTGCTAATAATCCCCTCAATAGAGTCAATTGGATACCTGCTCCACCAGAAGAATTCTTTGATGGAAGTAAGAGAGTGGAAGTTACGAGTGATAACAAGGACAAGTGTGAAGCATGCTATAACCACTATGTAAGATATATATTTACTGGTGATGATGTAAATCCAATAACGGGCTATGATAACTGGTCTAAGACTATGTATGGTCTTAATGGTTTAGAAAGATTCTGGGAATATGCTGAAAATAGCTTGTTGCTACAACCCAATGAAGACCCACTTGATTATATTCATCGTTCATTAGATAAAACCTCTATGATACCCATTTTAGCTCCTATATCTGAGTTTGGTAATGGATTAATATACTTGGTTCAAGGTAACTATCTGGATGCTTTAACAGCTGGTATTAATATGGTTCCAGTAGTAGGCACCTTTAATAAGGGGAAAAAACGTATAGCAGGATTAGCAGAGTTTAAAAGGACAGTAGGTGGGTGTTACTGTTTTGCATCTGGGACGCCCATTAAGACTGATAATGGTTTTAAGCAGATTGAAGATATTCAGGTTGGAGATTCGGTACTGTCCAAAAACGAAGAAACAGGTAGTATCGACTACAAACCTGTGACCCAATTATTCCAAAAAGAAGTTGAACAAATATATACTTTGTTTGTTGAAGATCAACAAATTAAAGTAACTGGCAATCATCCATTCTTTGTTGAAGGGCAAGGTTGGAAATATACCAGCGAACTAATTGTAGGTGATTTACTTGAAACTAGTGAGAACGAGTATCTTCCTATAAGAGGAATTGAAGTATCTAATGAGAAGGTAATAGTTTATAACTTCACTGTTGATGAGTATCATACATTCTATGTTACAGAGATTGGCATATGGACCCATAATCATACTTGTTCTTTGACTATAGAAAATTACAAAAATCTCCCATCTAAAATGAAGCCTGGTAAAACAAAAAATAAGCAGGATAGTGTAATATTGGGAGAACAGTTAGAACTCGCTGGAGTGGGTAAACCTGAAGCAAAGGGCTGGGCAGCACATCACCTTGTCCCAGTTTCGGAGACGTATGAGTCTGCTGGTTTTTTAAGAGATAAGATGAAAAAATATGGGATAGATTTAAATTCTGCTGCTAATGGGGTTTGGTTACCCACTGGAAGTCAGATACCTAACGGAAGTAAAACAGCTCAGATATTAGTAGATAAAGACACATATGTCACATGGGCTTCACACAAGGGCAGACATGCCGAGCAATATTTTAACTACGTTTGGGACAGAGTCAAAGATTTAAACTCTGAAAGAGATATATTACATGCTCTGAACGAAGTAAGGAAAGACCTAATGTCAGAAGAACTCGTTTTAGGGAAGATAAATTAAAGAAGAGGTGGAATTTTATGAAAATTTGGAAAGTTACTGCAGATAATAGCTCTATGGGTGTCACGTCCTATTCCAAAGATCAAAATTTAGAAAAGACAACTCTCAAGACTACAGATGTTGATTTTACAGGTGAATCTATGAAACATCGATGGGAATCAGGGTTGCTGCTAACTCGAAGAAAAGGAAGAACCAAAGATATAGTCCATTTTGATGGTTTGACTCCTTGTTTTGGGCAGAAAACTAAAAAGATTATTGAGCCTTTAATAGATGGACTTGTAGAATTTTTACCTGTCCAAAATAATGATACTGATTTATATCTTGTGAATGTTATTAATGTAATTGATGCTCTCGATCTTGAAAAATCAGATTATTCTACTTTTGAAGGTAGACTTATGCACATTAATGAATATGTTTTCAAACCAGAAATAGATTACAGTCAACATCCTATCTTTAAAGTTACTCAAAGACCTGGGTCATTTCCAGTAGTTACGGATGATTTCAGAAATTTGATCTTATCATCCAATCTCAAAGGGTTTGAATTTATTGAACTCTGGGACTCCGAGTTTAGTGATGAAATGAAGCACGAATTAGAGCAAAAACACAAAGCATTAATTGACCTTGTTGATTCCCTTCCAGGCAGAAGGTTTAACTGGAATGAAGCAGTGAAACTGATCGAAGCTGGTGAAGCTGTAGCTAATGGGAAATGGAAACTTCAGCTCAGTAAGAAAGGTGTTTTTATAATGGGACAGTTGGAGCCTAGTGGCGAATATTTTTGGGTACAGCCAACCTATATTCCACCTACATTATTGGGAAAATCATGGCACATCATAGAAAAATCAGATAAATAAAATATTACTCTGGAGGGTTATTAAGTTGATAAGAAAAATTTTAAATATTTTAGTTTTACTTAGCCTTATAATAAACGTTTTTCCTTACAATACACAGAAAGTATCGGCGGGCTTCGGCCCCCCGACTACTCTAATTGAGTTTACAGGTAACCGTGGATTGAATGGTATATACTATGGTCCTGTGAAGGTTGTACTAGTTGCAACGGGGAATGGTATACAGTCGACAGAATATACCTTAGATGATGATGATAACGGTTGGCTACACTATACTGGTCCGTTCACTTTATCAGCGAATAAAGGTTATGTCATTAGATATAGATCAGTCGATAATAATGGAAATAAGGAACCTATACAACAAGCAAAAATCAGTGTCAAGAAAGATACATATTCTCCTATAACAACCCCTATAATTCAAGGCACAAAAGGAGGACAAGGTTATTATACGACTGCAGTTCGAATTGAGTTAGTTGCAAAAGATACCCAATCGGGGGTAGAATACAGCGAATATAGCCTGAATCAAGGAGAAAGTTGGACTAATTATAGTGTTCCTGTGGAGGTGAATGGATCTCAATCTCTTATATATTTTCGTTCTATTGACCGTGCAGGTAATACTGAGAAAATCAAAAAACTAAAATTAGATATTGATACTAAGGGGCCAGAGATCCCAAGTATCAATATGGATCCATCGGGATGGACGAACGGAGATGTTACAGTAACAATTGTTGATGGAGAGGATGCCGAAAGTGGGACAAGTAAGTCTCAGTATCGTACTGATGTAACAAAAAATTGGATTGATTACACAAGCCCCTTTAAGATTTCATCTGAGGGTGAGATAGTGTACGCCCGGTCAATTGATTTTGCGGGAAATGTGAGTGATACAAATCAGGATACTGTTCGAATAAATAGAACATCTCCCCCAGCACCTTTACTGAATGCCTATGAAGAATGGAGCAATGAAGAGGTTCTTGTATCCATTGATACCAACAACTATGGCATGCAAAGACCATGGTTAGAAATTAAAATTGGAGTAGATGGTAGTTGGGAAGAATACATAGATCCATTTGTAGTACCTGATGAAGGGATTACCCAGCTATATGCTCGTGCAATTGATTCGGCGGGGAATATAAGTGCTGTGTCTCAACGTACTATACGTTACGACATAACGCCTCCAACCGCACCAGACAAAATTGTAATATCTGACTTAAAGCATGACGAACTACAATTGAGTTGGTCAGGAGCTAAGGATAATATAGAAATAGCAACTTACGATATCTATAATGACCAAGATGAATTACTGTTTACTACTAAAGAGACAACATGGATTTATGAGGATTTGAATCCTTATTCTGTATATAACTTCAAAATTATTGCCCGCGATCATGCAGATAATGCATCTAAGTTTAGCGAATTAATTAAAGTTACAACTCCAATAAGACCTTCCTTCTCTAGTAATGAATCCTTTCATGTCAATTTAAAAAGTGACAGCTCTGTATGGACATGGGGAGACAATTATAAGGGACAGCTAGGAGATGGAAGTAATTCGAATAGATCCAAAGCAATACAGGTCAGCAACTTGAAAAATATTAAATCTGTTCATCAGGGAATAGATTTTGTACTTGCTATTGAAAAGAGCGGAACAGTGTGGGGTTGGGGAGGAGACCCTATAAATAGTAGAAAGCCAATAAAAATAAATGGATTTGCTAATTCAAGAAATATTAAAATTCATAATAGAATGATCTATGCATTCAAAACAGATGATACTGTTTGGGGATGGGGAGATATAGAAAGAGATTCGAGAAATAGCAAAATTCCTTTTGGTAATGGGAAAGTCTCATCAATTAATCAACCTGAGGTTATTAAGGAATTATCAAATGTTACTACAATTGAGTTTGGTGCAACGCATGCTCTTGCTTTAACAAAAGATGGAAGCGTATTGGTCTGGGGGTATGGTCAGGATGAACTTTTTGGCATGGGTTATACTGGAAAGTCTCAACAAATAAATACGCCTCAAGTTATTTATTCTGTAGGCAAAGCCCAAAAAATAACTATAGCTGCGAACGCAAACTTTGTTCTTAAAGATACTGGTCTTTTGTACGGGTGGGGAAATAATATGGTATCTCAGTTAGGTTTAGGTAAGGAAGATCGAAGGCAAGTAGTTTATTCTCCAGAGCTCATACCTGTAGGAGTGCCAGTTAAACATATCGAAACAGGGGGACATACTGTATTTGCTCTTACTAAGGATGGTTCTCTATATTCATGGGGAGTTAATTCGATTGGAAATGCAGGTGTTGGATCTACAGAAAATTATGTTTATGTTCCAACAAAGGTAAATATTCAAAGCGTGAAAAGAATTATATCTACTGAGGATAAGACAGTAGGGACACAAGCACCATTAATGGCTTTAACCAGAGACAGGCAGTTATGGGCATGGGGGCTTAATGATCCAGAGGGAGAAGGAAGATTAGGGGTTGGATTACCTGAAAAGATAATTAATACTCCGAAAAAAGTATTAAATATGGAAGATACTGACTCGGTACAAGTTTCTCCAATATTTGTGTCAGCAGTAAAACAGGACGGATCTATATGGATGTGGGGAAGAAAGAATAAATTTGTTCCCAATGTACTTGTTCCAAAAGAGGTTAAATTTGGTGATGAAGCTGATACAACACCACCAACTACACCTCAAAATTTAAAGGCTTTTTCAAAAAGTGTAGAAGTGGATTTGAGTTGGTCTGAATCAATTGACGATAATGAACTTTATAATTATGAAATATACCAGAATGAAAGTTTTCTCATGAGCACTTCAGATACCTTTGTTACTATAAATAATCTTGAACCAAGCACAGAATATTCTTTCACTGTTCGAGCAGTTGATATAAGTGGCAACGTATCTGCTATGAGTAGCCCGGTTATTGTGAAGACTAAAGAAGAAGTTATCGAACATTCTAATGTTTATCGCTTGGTAGCTTCAGAGGACCATAGTTTTAGTATTGATGGAGAAGGAAATATGTCTGGGTGGGGAGAGAATACGTTTTCCCTGTTTGGAGATATTTATGGTAAGAAGAACTACGTTTCTTCACAAATAAATAACCTTCCCTCAGTCACTAAATTAGCAAGGAATCGTTACAATTTAGTAGCTCTTAAAGATGACAAAACGGTATTAGAATTAGTCACAAATAATTTGGAACGTGTGGTAAAAGAAGTAAAACTATCTAATGTAATCGACGTGAGCATTTATCATGATAGGTACGCTCTTAAGGAAGATGGAACGGTATGGAGATGGGGAAATGACAATTATAGGAATCCTCAGGAGATAAAAGGATTTTATGGAACTAGACTAATTGAAGGTGCACTTGCTGTTAAAGCTAATGGCGAGGTTTGGCAGTTAACTAGTGATAAACCATTTAAAATACCTTATTTAGAAAATATAATTGATATCTCAACCTATGGGCAAAAAGTTATTGCACTTGATAGAAATGGAATTGTATGGACTGGGAACCAAGGAGGTAATTTTTATAAAGTTCCAAATATAGATAACATAAAAAAAGTGGGAAGTGGTGCTAATCACTTCTTGGCTATTGACTATTCGGGAAATGTCTGGACTTGGGGACTCAACATGAATGGTCAACTTGGGAATGGGAAAATTGGGGCAGAAACCAGTACGCCACAATTGATCAAACAATTATCTAATATCATTGATGTAAGTGGTGGAGATAAACATTCTCTTGCTCTATCAGAGGATGGAAGCATTTGGTCATGGGGCGATAACTCCAAAGGTCAACTTGGAATTGGTACTGCCGATATGAGTAATGTTCCAACAAAAGTGAAAACAGTAGAAAAACCCGTTACTAAGATTCTCAAACCTGTAGGAAGTGAAGATCAACCGACTAAACTTTCAACGTATGATTGGACAATAGAATGGGTTGATCAGAATTGGATTTATAGTGAGGATTCAAAACAGCAACTGCGAATTCTTAATCAGAATAATGAAATTTACTATGACTCTGGAGAGATTAGCAAAGTACAAAATAAACAAGTGAGAGAACTTGTTTTTAGTGAGTTTTTACCAAATGGTCGTTGGAAGATACAAATTAGAGAACATAATGGATACATGTGGGGTGAGTGGTCGGAGGATAAATGGATAGAAATAGAAGATATGAAGCCCACAGTAAAGCTGGTTTATCCAATTGAAGCAAATAATGAAATAGTCTCTATTCAAGCTCGAAAACCTTTAATTAAGTGGGAACAGAAGGGAGGAAATAAAACTAAATTTGTTTCCGCTCAAATCCAGATTCTAGATGAGAAGGGAACAGTGCTTCTCGATTCAGGAGAAATAGAGCAGAATACGTCATTAGCTAGTGGAAGCTGGACGGTGAGTGAAGCATTGCCGGTCAACCAAAAGGTACAAGTTCGAGTACGCGTGAAGGATCAGCAGTTGTGGTCAGACTGGTCGAAAGCAGGTTGGTTACAGGTAGATCCGAATGGCCAACCTGAGACACGGAAAAAACTGTCATCCGGTGGCGATTTTACACTCACCATCCGAGAGGATGGAAGTGTATGGTCATGGGGGAACAATGCCTATGGTCAGCTGGGAGATGGGACGAAAACGTCCAAAACGGTTGCAGTACAAGCGTCTGGTTTGACATCCATCGTTGAAGTTTCGGCGGGAAGTGGCCATGTTTTGGCACTGAAGTCAGACGGAACCGTGTGGTCATGGGGAAATAATGCTCAGAGTCAATTGGGCGATGGAACGGTCGTGCAACAAAGTGTAGCCAAAGCTGTTCCTAAACTCAGCGAAGTGATTGCCGTAGGAGCCTTGCAGAATCGAAGCTATGCCGTCAAAGCAGACGGCACATTGTGGGGTTGGGGTGGCAATCTGGGTGCGACTCCACAACCCATGAAATTAACAGGTGTGGTGAGTGTCACAGGTAAACATGCGTTATTGAGTAATGGGACGGTGTGGAGTATTGAAAGCAGCTCCCCCTATAAAGTTGCCTCTATAGAAGACGTGGTGACTCTTGCAGATAGTAGCTCATCGGGTCACACGCTGGCTCTAAAGCGAGATGGAACGGTGTGGTCTTGGGGAAGTAACGGAAGTGGTCAGTTGGGAAATGGAACAACCTCTGGATCGAATTTCCCTGTGAAAGTGATAGGACTGGAGAATATCCGGAGTATTGGCGCGGGAGGAACACACAGCTTGGCGGTGGATGAGACAGGACAAGTATGGGGCTGGGGCTATAACATATATGGACAAGTCGTGATTCCAGCCAGCTCTTCTGTCAACAAAGCGGTGCAAGTAGGAAACCTAAGTCAAGGAGTCCAGGTTGCAGGAGGGACCAATACCAGTACGGTACTTCTGCAAAGTGGGGAGTTATGGAGCTGGGGACAGGGAGGCCTGTTAGGAGATGGAACCAACACTCAAAAAGGAGTACCTGTTCCTGTATTGTGGAACACTGCACCGGAGGTGACGATGACGTTCCCTGCTGGTGCGAGTGAAACACCTTCTTTATCTCGCGTAACTAAACCAACACTGGGCTGGATACAAACTGATGTGATACAAACAGTATTTAGTCATGCTCAAATCCAGATTCTAGATGAGAAGGGAACAGTGCTTCTCGATTCAGGAGAAATAGAGCAGAATACGTCATTAGCTAGTGGAAGCTGGACGGTGAGTGAAGCATTGCCGGTCAACCAAAAGGTACAAGTTCGAGTACGCGTGAAGGATCAGCAGTTGTGGTCAGACTGGTCGAAAGCAGGTTGGTTACAGGTAGATCCGAATGGCCAACCTGAGACACGGAAAAAACTGTCATCCGGTGGCGATTTTACACTCACCATCCGAGAGGATGGAAGTGTATGGTCATGGGGGAACAATGCCTATGGTCAGCTGGGAGATGGGACGAAAACGTCCAAAACGGTTGCAGTACAAGCGTCTGGTTTGACATCCATCGTTGAAGTTTCGGCGGGAAGTGGCCATGTTTTGGCACTGAAGTCAGACGGAACCGTGTGGTCATGGGGAAATAATGCTCAGAGTCAATTGGGCGATGGAACGGTCGTGCAACAAAGTGTAGCCAAAGCTGTTCCTAAACTCAGCGAAGTGATTGCCGTAGGAGCCTTGCAGAATCGAAGCTATGCCGTCAAAGCAGACGGCACATTGTGGGGTTGGGGTGGCAATCTGGGTGCGACTCCACAACCCATGAAATTAACAGGTGTGGTGAGTGTCACAGGTAAACATGCGTTATTGAGTAATGGGACGGTGTGGAGTATTGAAAGCAGCTCCCCCTATAAAGTTGCCTCTATAGAAGACGTGGTGACTCTTGCAGATAGTAGCTCATCGGGTCACACGCTGGCTCTAAAGCGAGATGGAACGGTGTGGTCTTGGGGAAGTAACGGAAGTGGTCAGTTGGGAAATGGAACAACCTCTGGATCGAATTTCCCTGTGAAAGTGATAGGACTGGAGAATATCCGGAGTATTGGCGCGGGAGGAACACACAGCTTGGCGGTGGATGAGACAGGACGAGTATGGGGCTGGGGCTATAACATATATGGACAAGTCGTGATTCCAGCCAGCTCTTCTGTCAACAAAGCGGTGCAAGTAGGAAACCTAAGTCAAGGAGTCCAGGTTGCAGGAGGGACCAATACCAGTACGGTACTTCTGCAAAGTGGGGAGTTATGGAGCTGGGGACAGGGAGGCCTGTTAGGAGATGGAACCAACACTCAAAAAGGAGTACCTGTTCCTGTATTGTGGAACACTGCACCGGAGGTGACGATGACGTTCCCTGCTGGTGCGAGTGAAACACCTTCTTTATCTCGCGTAACTAAACCAACACTGGGCTGGATACAAACTGATGTGATACAAACAGTATTTAGTCATGCTCAAATCCAGATTCTAGATGAGAAGGGAACAGTGCTTCTCGATTCAGGAGAAATAGAGCAGAATACGTCATTAGCTAGTGGAAGCTGGACGGTGAGTGAAGCATTGCCGGTCAACCAAAAGGTACAAGTTCGAGTACGCGTGAAGGATCAGCAGTTGTGGTCAGACTGGTCGAAAGCAGGTTGGTTACAGGTAGATCCGAATGGCCAACCTGAGACACGGAAAAAACTGTCATCCGGTGGCGATTTTACACTCACCATCCGAGAGGATGGAAGTGTATGGTCATGGGGGAACAATGCCTATGGTCAGCTGGGAGATGGGACGAAAACGTCCAAAACGGTTGCAGTACAAGCGTCTGGTTTGACATCCATCGTTGAAGTTTCGGCGGGAAGTGGCCATGTTTTGGCACTGAAGTCAGACGGAACCGTGTGGTCATGGGGAAATAATGCTCAGAGTCAATTGGGCGATGGAACGGTCGTGCAACAAAGTGTAGCCAAAGCTGTTCCTAAACTCAGCGAAGTGATTGCCGTAGGAGCCTTGCAGAATCGAAGCTATGCCGTCAAAGCAGACGGCACATTGTGGGGTTGGGGTGGCAATCTGGGTGCGACTCCACAACCCATGAAATTAACAGGTGTGGTGAGTGTCACAGGTAAACATGCGTTATTGAGTAATGGGACGGTGTGGAGTATTGAAAGCAGCTCCCCCTATAAAGTTGCCTCTATAGAAGACGTGGTGACTCTTGCAGATAGTAGCTCATCGGGTCACACGCTGGCTCTAAAGCGAGATGGAACGGTGTGGTCTTGGGGAAGTAACGGAAGTGGTCAGTTGGGAAATGGAACAACCTCTGGATCGAATTTCCCTGTGAAAGTGATAGGACTGGAGAATATCCGGAGTATTGGCGCGGGAGGAACACACAGCTTGGCGGTGGATGAGACAGGACAAGTATGGGGCTGGGGCTATAACATATATGGACAAGTCGTGATTCCAGCCAGCTCTTCTGTCAACAAAGCGGTGCAAGTAGGAAACTTAAGTCAAGGAGTCCAGGTTGCAGGAGGGACCAATACCAGTACGGTACTTCTGCAAAGTGGGGAGTTATGGAGCTGGGGACAGGGAGGCCTGTTAGGAGATGGAACCAACACTCAAAAAGGAGTACCTGTTCCTGTATTGTGGAACACTGCACCGGAGGTGACGATGACGTTCCCTGCTGGTGCGAGTGAAACACCTTCTTTATCTCGCGTAACTAAACCAACACTGGGCTGGATACAAACTGATGTGATACAAACAGTATTTAGTCATGCTCAAATCCAGATTCTAGATGAGAAGGGAACAGTGCTTCTCGATTCAGGAGAAATAGAGCAGAATACGTCATTAGCTAGTGGAAGCTGGACGGTGAGTGAAGCATTGCCGGTCAACCAAAAGGTACAAGTTCGAGTACGCGTGAAGGATCAGCAGTTGTGGTCAGACTGGTCGAAAGCAGGTTGGTTACAGGTAGATCCGAATGGCCAACCTGAGACACGGAAAAAACTGTCATCCGGTGGCGATTTTACACTCACCATCCGAGAGGATGGAAGTGTATGGTCATGGGGGAACAATGCCTATGGTCAGCTGGGAGATGGGACGAAAACGTCCAAAACGGTTGCAGTACAAGCGTCTGGTTTGACATCCATCGTTGAAGTTTCGGCGGGAAGTGGCCATGTTTTGGCACTGAAGTCAGACGGAACCGTGTGGTCATGGGGAAATAATGCTCAGAGTCAATTGGGCGATGGAACGGTCGTGCAACAAAGTGTAGCCAAAGCTGTTCCTAAACTCAGCGAAGTGATTGCCGTAGGAGCCTTGCAGAATCGAAGCTATGCCGTCAAAGCAGACGGCACATTGTGGGGTTGGGGTGGCAATCTGGGTGCGACTCCACAACCCATGAAATTAACAGGTGTGGTGAGTGTCACAGGTAAACATGCGTTATTGAGTAATGGGACGGTGTGGAGTATTGAAAGCAGCTCCCCCTATAAAGTTGCCTCTATAGAAGACGTGGTGACTCTTGCAGATAGTAGCTCATCGGGTCACACGCTGGCTCTAAAGCGAGATGGAACGGTGTGGTCTTGGGGAAGTAACGGAAGTGGTCAGTTGGGAAATGGAACAACCTCTGGATCGAATTTCCCTGTGAAAGTGATAGGACTGGAGAATATCCGGAGTATTGGCGCGGGAGGAACACACAGCTTGGCGGTGGATGAGACAGGACGAGTATGGGGCTGGGGCTATAACATATATGGACAAGTCGTGATTCCAGCCAGCTCTTCTGTCAACAAAGCGGTGCAAGTAGGAAACTTAAGTCAAGGAGTCCAGGTTGCAGGAGGGACCAATACCAGTACGGTACTTCTGCAAAGTGGGGAGTTATGGAGCTGGGGACAGGGAGGCCTGTTAGGAGATGGAACCAACACTCAAAAAGGAGTACCTGTACAGGTGATTTTACCCATAAGATAATTCATAGTTATAGGCTGCAATCATAAGGTTAGTTTTTTTATTTCAGATGAACTGAATGTAGTGATCTTCTAAAATAATATAAGTAAACAGAGCGGTCTCCAGACGAGGCCGCTTTTTGGTATCTACAGTTGTCAGATTGCTAACTTGTTGGCCTATCGGACTATCCGGTTGCCAGCGAGCGTGGTGCCTTGTGTGCATTCCATCATTCGCTTCTGTTATACTCTAGGTGAATCTAGAAAGACTAAGACCAAGTTATGTACCCCAGAGGAGGCATATCATGAAGTTCATTAAATACACACAACCTGATTTTGATGATTATTATGCATTGGTTTCCAATATGGAAGTAATGAAACAAATTACAGAACGTGCAATTCCAGAGCAAGAGGCAAGAACACAATTCGAATCCATGCTGGATTTTAATGAGCGTTCCACTTGTGGACATTACCGGGTATTTAGTGAAGATGGTGCCGGTGTAGCGTATGCCAAATTGATTCCGGATCAGGAGGACCCGACCAGGGCTGAGATAGGTTACATGATCCTGCCTGAACATTGGGGCCAAGGCCAAGGCACATCCATAGCGTCACGGTTGATTATCCAGGCACAAGCCGCAGGGATTGGATCGCTCTATGCAGTTATCGATCCGTCTAATGCTGCTTCCCGCCAGATCTTAACCAGACAGAACTTTGTATCCACCTGGACAGGCGATTACGAGGGTCTTCCTGGTGAGATCCTGGAGTTAAATCTTCAAATGAAGCGGTAAAAGAACTGTTCTAAGGGTAATCAGATATATAGGGCATCTTGCATGAGACGGATGGAGCTCATTATCATCATGGGAGTTCACCCATCTACATTTCATGCAAGATGCACATATAGAGATGTGGAGGAGATGACATATGAGCAATTCAACCATGGAACGTCTGAATGCATTACTGCCGGAGTGGCTGGAAACCAGTCGTCTGCACACCGGGCAGGGTAAAGTGGCTTCTTATATCCCGGAGCTTGTCAAAGCCTCTCAGGATGAGCTTGGTATACATATCATGGACGCCGAAGGGAACCATGTGTCGGCAGGGGATTGCGGTGTTCCATTTACGATGCAAAGTATCTCCAAAGTATTTACCCTTATTCTGGCCCTGATGGATCATGGAGAAGAAGCGGTCTTCTTTAATGTAGGAAAAGAACCTACAGGTGACGATTACGATTCGATGATCAAGCTTGAATTGGTCGAACCCGGAATTCCGTTTAATCCCTTGATTAATGCGGGTGCGATTACAGTGTCCTCCCTGATCGGAGGTGACTGCAAGGAAGAGAAATCACGCCGCATTCTGGAGTTTTTCCGCAAGCTGGCGAATAATGATCAGCTGGGCTATAACGAAGAGGTATTCGAGTCCGAATCGGAGAGCGGTCATCTGAACCGTTCACTTGGTTATTTTCTGAAGCATAACGGTGTAATCAAGGATGACGTGGAGGATGTACTCGCCGTGTATTTCCGTCATTGCTCCATTGAAGTTACCTGTGCTGATCTGGCGCGAATGTCACTCGTTCTGGCTTATGATGGAACAGATCCGATTACGGGCAACGAGCTCATTCCTCGTCGTTATGTACAGATTGCCAAAACCTTCATGACGACCTGTGGTATGTACAATGCGTCAGGCGAATTTGCCATCGAGGTCGGTTTGCCCGCCAAGAGTGGTGTATCCGGAGGCATCTTGACCCTCGTACCGGGACAATTCGGCATTGGTCTTGTTGGCCCGGCTCTGAATCGCAAAGGCAACAGTATTGCCGGCGTGCATCTGCTCGAGCGTCTGTCCAAGGAATTTGACTGGAGCTTTTTCTAAAAAGTTTTCCTTTTAAAAAGAATCCCTACCCTCATATGTAGCCGATGAATCACGTATCCGATATTTTGCTTCTTTTGAACGAAGTGAATGGTCTGGATATGTTTCGTCGGCTGCTTTTGGTATTCATCAGGATGTGTAGGAAGGCAGTCCTGCATGGTAACGACCATGCTGCATCTATCATGGAACATCCACAACATCGAGGTGGGTATATACACCTTCAGTTATTAATTCAGTCATTGGCTAGGGCCACATCTGTAATGAGGTTCATCTGAATATCCCGGGACCCATCTTCCATCAGTAGTCTAAGGGTACGGGCAGGACGGTCCAGCCGAAGCACTTGACCAGTGTAACGGATATCGTCATGTTCGTGAAACACGGCAATGGTGACCATGTCTCCAAGCATCATCGAGTTGCTGAGCAGACGGGACATTTCTTCCGCGGCCTGGGCATCCAGAGATGGGCGGGTGCGAGGAGCGAGTTGTTCCTGATGAAGAATGTAGGCTTCCCGGTGTTCGGGGAGCATCATGCGTGAGGATTCAAAGATCCCGTTTTGCTGCAATTTTTTACTCATTTATAATGACCTCCAATTTTATGAGAACGTTCCTGGGCCTGGGCTGACGAGCAGAGAGAGGATGCCCGCATAATGGCAGTATCTCCGTACCTGCGCTTAATGTCATCCGTGGCACGTTCCAGTTCTCTTTTGCGTTCGCGGTCATCGAACCAGGACAGCTGCACTTCGGAATCAGGTACAAGTCCGGTCAATGACACGCTGATGCGGCGGATGGGTAATCCGTCCCAATGGCGCAGGAACAGAGCTGCCGCCGCATCGTATACTTCATCCGTAATGTTGGTGGGTTCATTCACCTTCATTTGGCGGGAGAAACCGGTTGGCCGATCATAATCCTGTCCGCGACATCCAACCGAGACCACATGGCCCATGAGTGATTTGTCCCGGGAACGTCGACTGACGAGTTCCGCCAGTTCGAGCAGTACCACTTTGATATCTTCCCAGGAGTCATAGTCCCGGGGCAGCGTCATCTGATGTCCGATACCCTGCTGCTGATGAGCATATGTCCCGGGTTTGACCGGGGAATCATCGATACCGCGGGCGATACGCCACAGTACCTCTCCATTCACACCCCAACGTTCTCTCAGCCGGGATAGAGGGGTCTGAGCCAGATCACCAATCGTATGGACGCCCATCTTGTAGAGATGCTGCGCCATACGGGAACCAACCATGAACATGTCTCGCACAGGCTTCTCCCAGATGGTGGACGGCAGATCTTTGCGAGGCAACGTGCAGATGCCACCAGGGACTTTTTTGGCATACAGGTCACAAGCCATCTTACTGACGACCTTGGTATCACTGATACCGATTCGAATGTACACACCCGTCTCATCCATCACTCTGGATTGAATGCTGCGCGCAATCGTCTCCGGACTGCCGAACAGATCCAGGCTTCCGGTGACATCGAGAAACTGTTCGTCAATACTATAGGGTTCCACCAGATCGGTGTAAGACTGAAGGATGCGCGTAATATGAAGGGACACCCGAATGTATTCGGCCATCCGGGGGCGAACGACAACAACATCCGGGCATTTTGCGAGTGCTTCGCCCAGTCGTTCTGCTGTCGTAATTCCATAGGACTTGGCGAGTGGACAGGCCGCAAGAATAATACCCGAACGGCGCGCCGGATCTCCCGCGACAACGAGGGGGCGGTCCTTGTATTCGGGATGTGCAGACTTCTCCACACTGGCATAGAATGACTGGCAGTCGGCCAGCATGATGACACGTCTGTCTTGGCGGGGCATAAGACTTCTCTCCTTATCCGTGATGCTGTGCTCATCTGTTAGCGTCGATTATGTTCATTTGAACATCGATATTTAACAGTTTATTTACAGTATGGAACAAGTGTTCTTGTTTTATAAGCATATCCGACAATTCGAAATGCGGCAACCGGAATTATTTTGCAAATTGGACACAATTATCGGTTAGCTCTATAAGAGGCAGAAATTAGGAAATAAGATGTGCTTTTTTACATTTAATGTGAGAGATCTGTGACCTCTGGGTGATGACCGGGAGTTCATTTAGCTTTTTGTAAAAGGTTTATAAATGGGCACAGTCCTATAGAGGGGGACTGACGTCCTTTTTTGATTTTCTGCATTTTTCAGAAAACCTTGATGTGACGCGGAATATCGCTGATGCGTTATCGGACTATAGTATCAATTTTGTAATCTTTATGGTTAATACTGTAAAATAGGCCGCAACTTTAAAATATGACTCGCGTTTAATGGGGTATGTGTTCAAACGGCAAACGTTGCCTGTACCCGCGTTGCACATAACAATAAAGGTTCCAGAATTGCAAGATCAGCAGGGTATCCAAACTATGCGATTCCAGCAAATATTAGTGTTCGGGAATCAGACATATCCGAGAGGTGTCCCGGTGCTAGTTGATGGCTCTTTTTACGAATTATGGGCAGAATGTTCCATTTCATGTTTGCTTCCATCAGCCTAGTTACAAATGCAGAGTCTTAGCGCTATAGTGAGAACTACACCGCTGACATCTCTACCAAGCGGACATCCGAAGCGGAAAGATTCGTAAACTTCATGTTGGACCATTCGATGTTGAAGCAGGATGCATATTAGAGAGGTGAGCAATTTAAAGACATGAGCAGACAAAGACGAAGACGCTGGCTATTAACGGTGTTGACAGGAGCAGTGGTGATGACCGGTGGAATATTTGCCGGATGGCACTATATGCAACCCAAGCTCGTTACGTACACAGCGGAGAACGGCACGGAGATGAAATTCAAGACCGATGGAGACCGGTTCATGGAATACGGGCCAGATGGAACATGGAGGGAGATGTTCGTCAAAGGTGTCAACCTGGGCGCAACTTCACCGGGGCATTACCCGGGAGAATTCCCGCTGACCAAAGAGGATTACTTGCGGTGGTTCCAGCAGATCGAGGATCTGGGAGCCAATGTAATTCGGGTATATACGATTCACGAACCGATTTTTTACTCCGCATTGGTCGAATATAACCGCGGCCGCGAGCAACCGTTATATTTTATACAGGGCATATGGTCACCTGAAGAAGAGCTGATTGAGAAGCAGGATGCCTATGCGGCGCATATTGAGCAGACGTTCAAGCAGGAGATTGAGAAGGCCGTATCAGCTGTCTATGGCGATGCGGACATTCCTGCCAAGCAGGGAGAGTCCAGCGGCAAATACAAGACGAATGCAGGAAAATACCTGATGGCCTGGCATGTGGGTACGGAGTGGGACCCGGCGATGGTAGACAATACAAACGCGAAACATGCGGACGTACCGCAGTACAAGGGAGTTCATTTCTCGGCTAGTCCAGAAGCATCACCGTTCGAGAACTGGCTCGCAGAGCTACTGGATCATACGGCGGTCCTGGAGAAGAAGTATGGGTGGGAGCATCCGATGACCTTCACCAACTGGGTAACCACCGATGTGCTGGATCATCCCGGCGAGCCGCTGTATGAAGAGGATCTCGTGAGTGTAGATGCCCGTCATATTCAGCCGGAGGCGTGGGATGGTGGATATTTTGCAGCCTACCATGTGTACCCGTATTACCCGGATCTGTTCCATATCGATAAAACGCTCCAAACGATCAAGGATGAGAACGGTGAGTACAACACATACAAAAGTTATCTGCGCAAGCTCAAAGCCGAGTTTTCCGATATGCCTGTAATGATTACAGAGTATGGCGTACCCTCTTCTCTTGGCATTTCCCATCTGGGTATGGGGGGCCGGAATCAGGGTGGACATAACGAAGTAGAGCAGGGAGATATTGACGCGTCCCTGACGCAGGATATCTATGATGAAGGATACTCGGGAGCGATTGTATTCATGTGGCAGGATGAGTGGTTCAAAAAAACATGGAACACGATGCCACTGGAAATTCCGGCTGACCGCCGGGCATATTGGCTCAACGTGCTGACAAACGAGAAGATGTTTGGTCTGCTTGCCATGGACCCCGGTAAACAGGAACAGTTAACCATCGATGGAACACTGGATGACTGGGATGATCTGAAGGATGAAGAGGTCACGACCTGGCAGGGCCAAGTGGACGGCATTCAGGAGATGAAGATGACTCATGATGAAGCCTATCTGTATATTGGGCTGACCTTGGATCAACCGTTTGACCCGGTTAAGACAGTGCTGCGAATTGGCACAAATACACTTGCTGGAGGCAGTCAGCCTGATAAGTTACTCCCGGGGCGGACGCTCAGTGATGGCCTTGAGACGGTGATTACACTGGGGCAGGATGAAGAATCTCAGGTGGAGATCGCCAAGGATTATGACTTTAATCAGCGTCTGTACGGCAAGGAAGGATACGATATGCTGCCAGATCAGCAGTTGGATTCCACAGATCCGTTCAACCCATGGAATCTGGCAGTCAGCCTAAGGATGACACCGCCGGATACCCGATCTGCTCAACCGTTCATGAATGAAAAGGTCGGAACATTGAAGCGGGGAACGACGGCTCCCGGCCAACCCGATACGGATTCATTAACGGCTTGGCAGTATAACGGCAATCAGGTAGAGATGCGAATTCCCTGGATGCTGCTCGGGTTCGGTGATCCGAGTTCGCTGCAAGCGATCGACTATGGACCGCTCCAGAATGGACGTGAGTTCTCCACAGTTGCTGTGGAAGGCGTTACCCTGATTCCATGGTTAACGGATCGCGCCACGAAGAAAGTATCTTGGCCTGGGGGGGAACAGACGACCCTGGACCTGAAGACTTTGCCGGTATATAGCTGGCAGCCTTGGGAGCAGGTGCAGTATAGTGAACGGCTGAAGCTAAGCTACGACAAAATGAAGAAGAGCTACGAAAAAATTCCTAGTTTTCAGATCGAATAAATGAGTATAAAGGAGGACCTTTTCACATGTTTCCAAGTTTGGCTTTGGCCTATCTGTTTTTGTACATCTGTATCGCACTCGTGGTTGTAGGCGTCATCGTATTGTTTGCCATGAAAATGTCCCACAACGGCAAACGACGCAAGACGGCGTTTTATGAATTGAAACAGCGTGACTACTTCACCTATCTGCAAACTGCCTTGACCGAGAATAGTCCGCTCAGACTGCCACCAGGCAAGCTGGCTCCGCTGGAACGCAGAGTCATTCAGGATAGACTGATTGAATGGATCGACCAGTTCAAGGGTGAATATCGTGACAAATTAATTACACTGTGCCGTGAAGCAGGATTCGTAGAGCATGATCTGAAGGAACTGGGCCGTCTGCGTTACGGTCGCCAGATTGATGCGGCTTATCGCTTGGGTGGCATGCGTTGTCCCGAAGCTGTTCCAGGCTTGATGGAATTGCTGAAGGATGAGAAGCCAGGCCCGATGGCCATTATGATCGGTCGTTCTATCTCCAGATGTACGACCAGGCAAGGTGAACTGAAAGACATGCTGGCGTTGCTGTTAACGAAAGGCAAGTCCATTCACCATCTGGCAGCAGATATTCTGCTCGAAACGAGTCTGGATACGAGCAGAATTCTAATCGAATTGCTGGAAGACCGGAATCCTGATTTTGTCAAAGTCGGACTGGTTGCCATGTGGGGACAGGCTGTACCTGAAGTGATGCCTGCACTCGATAGACTGGTAGGCGCAGAACATCAGGATGTACGTGCCGAAGCAGTGAAGCTGTATCTTAGCGCAAGTCCGGCACTCCGGGATGAGACGATTCTGAAGCTGATCCAGGATACCGACCCGGAAGTTCGCGCCGAAGTGGTACAAGCGCTCGGTTCGAAACATGCTTCTGGCAGCATTCCATTGCTGCGCAAAGCGCTACGGGATGAAGACTGGAGAGTTCGCTACAACAGTGCGGAGAGCCTGAGCAAGCTTGGTGAACCGGGATTCGAAGCACTATGCCAGGCTGCGGTGCAAGGTACAGGTGCTGAGCGCGAGATTGCGATGCAGCAGATTGAGAGTACCATGCAGCACACGAGAACCGATGACAGAGCTGTAGAGCAGATGATTGCACATAACAAAAAAAGACTGCTGTACGATCGCTATTTTGGCCCTGTCCGAGAGAACAGAACGAGCAAGAAACGCACAGGTGTCGCTACGGTAGGAGGGGATTACACTGCTTAGGGATCTATTATTAATCTACGGCATGGTCGCAATCTACTATGTTGTTTTTGTAAATACGCTCTATTTTTCCATTCTGGCCTTATCGTTCCGTAACATCTGGACGATCTTCCGGCGGTCGCACTATTCCAAATACAATACATTGTCAGGCTCGGAACTGGTGCCTTCGGTATCTCTGCTGGTACCGGCGTACAACGAGGAACTGACGATTATTGAAAATGTGAACTGCCTGATGACGCTGAATTATCCAACATATGAAGTCATTGTCGTCAATGATGGCTCCAGCGATGCCACGCTGAAGATCTTGTTGGAAGAATATCGCCTGAAGCCGGTACCCAATACGAAAATTCGGGGCAAGATCGCCTGTCAGAAAATTCGCGGGATTTACCACAATCCGGAGTTCCCGGATCTGTATGTTATTGACAAGGAAAACGGCGGGAAGGCCGATTCCCTCAATGCCGGGATCAACCTGTCCCATTATCCGTTGATCTCTTCCATCGATGCCGATTCGTTGCTGGAGAAGGATGCCCTGATCCGCATGGCACGCATGTATATGGAGAATCCGGAAGAGACAGTAGCCATCGGTGGAGATGTAAGGATCGCCAATGGCTGCAAAATTGAAAACGGGGCAGTGCAAGATGTGTCGCTGCCACGCAAAATCTGGCCCATGTTCCAGTCCATTGAATATCTCAAAGCCTTTCTGGGCGGACGGATTGGCTGGAGTCACATGAACGGTCTGATCATTGTCTCTGGTGCCTTCGGCATGTTCCGTAAGGACGCTGTTATCGCCGTGGGTGGATACCGGGATGGTTATCCTGGGGAAGACATGAACATCATCATCAAGCTTCACCGGTACATGTTGGAAAACAAATTGAAGTACCGTGTTGCCTTCTGTCCTGAGGCCGTATGCTGGACGCAGGCACCGGATTCCTACCGGATCTTGTCCAGTCAGCGCAAGCGCTGGGGCCGTGGGAACCTGAAGAACATGCTGGAGAATCGCGGCATGCTGTTCAATCCGAAATATAAGGTTATGGGTATGGTGACCATGCCATACAACGTTATTTTTGAAGCGCTGAACCCGTACTTCCGGATTACCGGACTTCTGGCTCTCGCCGGATATGTGCTTCTGGATATGACGCAATGGCCGATTCTGGTTCTGTTCGGACTATTGAACTTCGTGAGTGGTTATCTGCTGAGTGTAGGCGCACTTGTCCTGGAAGAGATTGCTTTCAAACGTTACAACAAGCTCTCCGATCTGGTGAAAATGCTGGTCTACTCTGCGCTGAAATTCGTCGGCTACCACCAGCTGGGCGTACTGTGGAGATTGCAGGGACATGTGCAGTTCATGCAAAACAACAACTCATGGGGTACCATGACACGCCAAAGCTGGTCCGAGGATGAGAAGAAAACAAGCGAAGCTGCTTAAGTAAAGAATAATCAAAGCAATTATATGTCCAACTAGACATTTACACGATAACGGAGAGGGCAGAAAAAGCCTGAAGAAGCGAAGCGTGCACCTAAAAGCTTTCTGAAAGAAAGCTGCATCGAAAGCATACCTTTATCCCCGGATTTCCCCTTGTATAAAGGAATCAAAAAATCTGGGGATAACAGTGATCGAAAGGCTGTTCTGTCATCGGAGTGTCAGTGTAAATAATATTTTTTGGACTTATATAGATAATCGAGGAGAAGGGTGGAAAAGAACATGCCAAATACGGCGACATTGCAGCGTGAGGCTGCCGTTAATGTGTACCGAAGTGTAGAACAGGGATTGAAGGAAACGGGTGCCGAAACATGCGGCTTAATGTTCATCCATTGTGCAGGAAACTCTCAACCTGAGCAGCAGGTCAGGACACATCTGGAGCAAACGAGTGAGTCTGCCTTCCAGGTGTGGAAGGATGGGGCTACCCAGGCGATTGCCGTCCTGCTGCCAGGTTTGTCACTGGATGAAGTTCATTATGAAGGACTTCGGATCAAACATGAGTTGCAAGAGACTGTACCCGGTGCCGATCCACAGATTACACTGGCCAGTTTCCCGGAAGGGGAGCGCCCTTCGAAGGCAACTATTCAGCATATGGCTGAATCCTCGAAGCTCGTAGATTCGTCGGAGATTCATATTTACACGCTGGACAATACGGCGGACGAGCCGGAACGTATTTTGATTGTGGACAACGATCCGACGGTACGCGAATTCCTGCAGCTGCGACTGAAAATGCAGGGCTACGAGACCTATGAAGCCGTGGATGGATTGGCTGCACTGGAGTTGATCGAGAAAGTTACACCGGACTTGGTGCTCACGGAGCTGAATCTGTATGGCATCGACGGTCTGCCGTTCATCCATCATATTCAGAATCTGGAGATGGAGCAGCCACCCAAAATTGTCGTGTTGACCGAGCAACGTGTCGAACAGACGATCAGTCAATGTTTCCGCAGCGGCGTGGATGATTACATGACCAAACCGTTCTCGCCTGTAGAGCTGGATGCCCGAATCAGACGTTGCCTGCACTAGAAGACAGCTTGGAACAACTGATTGTGTGAAGTGCAAAGTAAGAGCTTTTTTGACACTATGAATCAGATAGATTAGAGCAACATTTAGAGCACAGACAACCATCTATTTACATGGATTTTAAGCACCATCAAAATACACTACCCGGAGGGAATATCATGGAGAATCAACAATTCCACACATTACTGAATGCGATTGAAAATAAAGAAGCTGTACTCGGCGTTGTCGGGCTCGGTTACGTAGGACTTCCACTTGCTGTGGAAATGGTCAATCAAGGTTTCACGGTAATCGGAATTGATCTGGATGCGTCCAAAGTAGAAAGTATCTATCAAGGAGATTCCTATATTCACGATATTTCGTCCGATGAGTTGAAAAAAGTAATGCAAAGCGGTCGTTTCCAGCCAACAACGGATTACAGTATGTTACGCGTGATCGACGCACTTAGTATCTGCGTACCAACACCGCTTAGTGAGAATCAGGACCCGGATACGTCTTACATCGAGACGGTTGTGGATCAGATCAAACTGCATATGAAACCAGGTATGCTGATTACGCTGGAGAGCACTACTTATCCAGGTACAACCGAAGAACTGATCCAGCAGCAGCTGGACAAGATCGGACAAGAAGCAGGTAAAGACTATTTCCTCTGCTTCTCGCCTGAACGTGTAGACCCGTCGAACGGACGTTTCACAACATTTAATACGCCGAAAGTCATCGGGGGTACGACCGAAGCTTGCTTGAAGCTCGGAACAGCACTGTATAGCAAATACGTAGAAACCGTAGTACCGGTATCTTCACCAAAAGTGGCTGAGATGTCCAAACTGCTGGAGAACACATTCCGCAGCGTGAACATTGCCTTTGTAAATGAAATGGCGATGATGTGCGATCGCATGGGCATCGATATCTGGGAAGTTATTGACGCGGCGGCGACGAAACCATTTGGTTTCATGCCATTCTATCCAGGCCCAGGCATCGGTGGACACTGCATTCCACTTGATCCGATGTACCTGTCATGGAAGGCCAAAGGTTTCCGTTTCTATAGCAAATTTATTGAGCTGGCGCAATCCACTAATGACAACATGCCATATTATGTGTTGAACAAAACGTCAACGATTCTGAACGAATACGCTAAATCCGTACGTAAATCCAATATTCTGCTCCTCGGTATGTCGTACAAACCGAATATTGCCGACCTGCGTGAATCACCAGGACTGGAAGTATATGAACTGTTCAAGGAAAGTGGAGCTAACGTAAGCTACTACGATCCACATGCAGATTCCTTCCAGGACAAGCATGGCGAGACCGTACACAGCGAAGTGTTCAATCTGGAACAGTTCAAGAAGTACGATTGCATCGTGCTGATCACCAACCACAGCGATTTGCCTTACTTTGATATTGCCGAGATGGGTGTGCCGATTCTGGATACTCGTAATGCATTCCGTTCGTACACACATCCGCACATCTACAAGATTGGTCACTCGGTACAGCATCCTGTGCTTGAACCAAGTGAAGCGTTGCTCGTCTGAGGAAATATATGAGGCAACGGGGCAAGCTGGTGGGTATGGCGAAATGGGCCATTCTGGCTGTGGTATTGTGCCTGCTGCTTCTGTCCTGGATGTTCAAATGGTTCACGACGGAGGAACACAAAGCGACCTGGCTGTGGGACGCGTCCATTATTGCGGAGCAGACGCCTGAGATTATTGCTTTTTCCAAAGAACAGGGCGTGGATACCATCTTCCTGCAAATCCAGGATGAGGTGCCTGACGCAACATACCGCAAATTCATTGCGGCTGCAGGGCAGGCTGAGATTGAAGTGCATGGACTTAACGGTCATGCAGATTGGGCCTATGAGGAAAAGCGGGATGAAGGACTTGCTTTTATCGAGCGAGTACGAGCATACAATGCAGCTTCCGCCAAGAATGAACGCTTCCAGGGCATTCAACTGGATGTGGAGCCATATCAGCTGAAGCGCTGGGAGAACGAGGAAAGTAGCGTCATTGCAGAGTGGCAGAACAACATGAAGGCCTGGACAAAAGCCGGCGAGGATGCCGGACTCTACATGAGCGCTGCCATTCCGTTCTGGCTTGATGCCCGTCAGTCTGCTGAAAGTGATGGTACATTCAGTCGCTGGGTGATCTCCCACTTCGATGCGGTGGCCATTATGGCTTATCGGGACAGTGGGCAGCAGATGTATGATCTGTCCAAGGAAGAACTGGACGAAGCGGATGATCTCGGCAAGAAAGTCTGGATCGGAGCGGAACTCGCGGATACACACGAGGGGGATCACCTGACCTTTTTCCGTAAACCGGTTAGCAACATGAATGAAGAGATGGCGAAGGTGTTTGATCTAGGTTCCTCTCATTCTTCTTTTGCAGGTGTGGCTGTGCATCATTATGAAGCATGGTATGCGAAGGAGAATGGCATTCCGCTTGCACGTAAGGATGAGGAGAAGGAATAGCGTTACGTCAACGTAAAAAGTTCATGGTTTCAAGTACGTGCGTCAAGACTATAGTATAGAAAGAAGGCAAGTCCCGGGTTAAGGGGCTTGCCTTTTTTGTTGGTGGATTCAGTAATGGATTTTGCAAGGTATGATGTGCAGGATATGAAACTCAGAAGTCCATTTTTATTTGGTAGAGGCGACATTTTACACAACCGTACTAGGCGTGGTGCATGAGGCATGGAGTATAGGCTGGGGAGCGAAAGGTCGCTCCCTTATTCTTTCGTACTCTCCGCTGTACGATAGCGATTGGGCGGCAGCCCGACTTGCTTTTTGAACGCTTTGGAGAAAGAGAACAAGTCCGGGTAACCTACGGAATGAGCCACTTCGGTTAAGCTTAGCGGCGTCTGCACGAGCAGACGTTTGGCCTGGGTCATTTTCAATTGCTGGATATATTGCACAGGAGATAGACCATAGGCTTTGCGGAACTGTTTGGTAAAATGGGTTCGATCCACACCCGCATGAGCAGACACACCTTCCACGGAGATACCGCCTGCAAAATGAATATCCATGTATTCCTTGCCTTTCTGAAGCCAAGGTGTGGCTGAATCCGGTTGCAATCCTTTGGTTGCGGGGGAACGAGCAATCCGGTCAAAAAGACTTAGAAACCGGGTGAGTCGTCCCAGATCGCTCGCTCCGTCCTGCGGTTTGCGAACATCCTCCATGAACGAGCGCATGGCGCTTGCAGTCTCCGGCGTCAGTACACCTGAACGATACGGTGAGTCGGGTGTAAGTCCAATTCGGGATAGCAGTTCGGCTGCATGTGTACCGTCAAAGGCAATAAATATTTTCTGCAACGTGTCTTCCGGGTCCGTCCAGTACTCATGGGTAACATGCGGAAATAGACAGAACGCATCCCTGGCTCGAAGGGCATGACGCTGTCCGTTCTGTATGAATGTACCTTCCCCCTCCAGCACAAATAGCAAATAATGATAAGGTGTGGTACGAGGGCCAATATGATAGTTGGTCTTGGCTATGTTGCGGCCAATGCGAATCGGCCAGGCGCCACCAGCTTTCTCGAATTCAGATGGAGTGAAGAAAATAATATCCAAAAACTCATGGTGGTCCTCCTTCATGCTCTCGGTCATCAGGAACACCTCTTTATTGTATAAGTATCGTTTGTACATTTTAAAATTTTCACTTATAACCTATTATACAGGTGGGTTTTATACATATTCAAGATCAGGAAGACCTAAATCTGAGAAAAGACCACAAAATGACAAAATAAAATTGCCGCGAAATGACATTGATCACAGACAAATCAATTGATATGATGTCCATACCTATTAAACCAAGTTAATTAATCGGCATTTGGATGCGTACTTTGAAAAGGAATTAGAAATTAGGCACACTTTAAAAATAAGTTTTAAACGAGTGCAAACGTAGTGGAGGGGACGAAATCGATTCTGAAGAAACGTAGTGTTCACCTTTATCTCCGGATTTTCCCTTTGAAAAGGGAATCAAAAAATCTGGAGATAACAGTGATCGTAAGAACGATTCGTAACCGGAACGGCGGAGTGGCAGAACAGTGATCTTATTTTTAACATGAGACTTTATTTATTCATAGAAGGGATTGACTTTTGTGAGCGAACAGGAAGAAATGAAGTTTGGATGGTTTTTGCCTACAGCAGGGGATGGTAAGTATGTAGGGGTTGCCCCGGAGCGGGAACCGAGTCTGGAGTATCTGGTCGATGTGGCACAGACGGCGGAGAAGGCAGGATTCGAATTTGTACTGATTCCGACAGGGGGAGCCTGTCTGGACGCATGGGTAGTTGGCTCGGCTGTGATGAGTCACACGAAGACATTGCGTCCCCTTGTCGCCATTCGCCCGGGATTGGTTACACCTGTACTCGCTGCACGCATGGGAGCGGCATTAGATCAGCTATCTGGTGGTCGTGCCATGATCAATGTGGTGACAGGCAGTTCTGTTCGTGATCTGGAGGAACTCGGCGATCCACTGGCACATGCGCATGATGAACGGTATGTGAGGGCGAGCGAGTATATGGAAGTCATGAAGCGTTCATGGACCCAATCGACGGGACTGAATCTGACGGAGTTTGCCGGAAGTGGTTCAAAATCTGGTGCAGATGCTCCCAGCGATCCCAATCCTGAATTCAACGGCCAGTATTACAACTTCAAGGGACCGGTAGGTATGCCGGAGACGGTGCAAAATCCGCATCCACCATTCTATCTGGGAGGAAGTTCACCGATTGCCAAGAAGGTCGCTGTTGAACATGCGGATACGTTCCTCATGTGGGGCGAGCCTCATGACTGGATTCAGGAGCAGATCGAAGAGATTGAGGTCATCCGTCAGCAGGTGAAAGAGGAAACCGGACAAGATCGTCAGCTCCGTTATGGCATGCGTGCTCAGGTACTCATTCGGGATACCGAGGAAGAAGCATGGGCAGCAGCTTGGGAGATTATCAGCAAAGTACCACCAGAAGCGATTGAGAAAGCCAAAGCCGCTTTTGCCGAAACGGATGCAACCAACCAACGCAGACAAAACGAGTTACGTGAACTGTCCGAGAAGCAGCAGTTTGTCGTAGGTCCCAACCTGTGGACAGGCTTGTCCGTTGTGCGTTCCGGCGGTGCGATCCTTATTGTAGGTACAGCAGAACAGGTCGCAGAACGTCTGATGGAGTATGGAGATCTGGGTGTTACAACTTTCATTCTATCCGGTTACCCGCATCTGGAAGAGGCCGAAATCTTCGGACGGACCGTGATGCCTATCATTCGCGAGAAATGGAAAACAAGACAGAAGCAGCATTCCGTTACTACTAACTAAGTTACTACCAACTCTAAGTAAGTGCCCCTTTTTTTACACTTTAACGGAGAGGGCAGAACCGATCTGAAGAAGCGGAGCGCTCGCCTTTATCCCCGAATTTTAACCATTAAAAAAATGATTCAAAAAATCCGGGGATAACAGCGATCGGAAGATGGTACTGCACTCGGAGTGCCCCGTGTAAAAACTTTCGTGCAACTTACATTAATCATCCTCAGGAGGTCGTCTTTCATGAAAAAAAATAAAAAATTGATCCTGCCGCTCGTCAGTATGCTGGTGATGTCTATCCTGCTGTCGGCTTGCGGCGGCGGGGATAACGCGTCATCTGGAGAGAACGGCTCCTCGGGTTCAGGCAAGGTTACGATCAGCTTCATGCACTGGCGTGGAGAAGATGTAGAGGCACTCAACAAGACCATTGACGCATTTGAAAAAGAAAACCCGAACATTAACGTGGAGATGCAGACACTGCCCTCTGATCAATACCAGTCCACCGTACAATCCAAAATCAGTGACGGTTCGGTAGGAGATGTATTTGCATCTTTCCCGGGTGCACAGTTCGAAGCTTTCACCAAAGCAGGCTTGTTCACGGACCTGAGCGGATCATCGTTCCTGTCGGCCTACAATTCGAAGCTGATTGAATCAGGACAGCATGATGGCAAGCAATATGCGATCCCGTATCAACTCGTATATAACGATCCTATCTATAATGTGAAACTGTTTGAACAATACGGCCTGACGCCACCGACCGATTGGGAAGGTTTCCTGGCACTTTGCCAGAAGCTGAAAGACAATGGCATCATTCCGATTGCCTTTGCCGGAGCGGACATTGGCCCAGGGCAATTCATGAATACGATGGTGATGAACAATGCACCGAGTGACGACATTTTTACCAAAGTGGAAGCTGGCGAAGCCAAACTAACGGATGAGTTCTGGGTGAAAACGTTGACTCAAATCAAGGAACTTAACGATAAAGGTTACTTCCAGCAAGATGCACTGGGTACGAAGGACCCTGCGGCTGGCGCACTGTTTATTCAAGAGAAAGCAGCGATGCTCGCAAGTGGATCATATCAATTGGCTCAGAACAAGCAGCAGAATCCTAATCTGGAGCAAAAACTGCTTGCACCGATTACAGTAAGCGCAGATCAAGCGAAGTATGAAGGAGTGCATACGACCACATTCATGCTCGCGGTGAACAGCAAATCGAAACATCCGGAAGAAGCGAAGAAGTTTCTCGAGTTCCTGAGCAACCCGGAAGTAGCGAGCGAGTATGCCAACCAGACGGGACAGAATGTAACGGTGAATGATGTGAAGTACGATACGCCTGAGCTTCAGGTAGCCGGAGAATGGGCAACCAAAAAGACCGTGTTCCAGCCACGGTTCACCATTCTGAACGGAGATAACCAAAAAGCAGTAACCAACTCCATTCAGGCTGTACTGAGCGGCACTTCTCCAGAAGAAGCAGCACAGCAGGCACAAGCGATCATTGATCAGCATATCGGGAAATAAACGATGAAAAACCGTCTTCAGCTATCCCTGTTTCTGATCCCCGGGTTGCTGCTGTACGTTGGATTGTTCGTATTTCCTACATTGACGGGGCTGTTCTACTCCTTTACGGATTGGGACGGGGTATCCCCGTCGTATGCATTTGTAGGGCTGGATAATTACAAGGACAGTCTCAGCAGCATCGTATTCCGCAAAGCCTTTGGCAATAACGTGGAGTTCATGTTAACGGTTGTTATTGCACAAACCTTTATTTCGCTTGTCCTGGCCCTGCTCCTGGTACGCAATACCAAGACACGCATTGTGCTTCGGGCATTATATTTCCTGCCTGCGATTCTGTCCTCCGTATCGGTCGGACTGATCTGGGCATTTATGTATGATCCATCGATTGGTTTGATCAACTATGGACTGAATGAAGCCGGGATGAGCGGCATCGCTCGTAACTGGATTGGTGATCCGAAGATCGCCATCTATTCCATCGCTGCGGTACAGGTATGGGCCCATGCCGGCCAGATGATGATTGTATTCATCGCAGGTCTGCAAGGCATTCCGGCAGAACTGTATGAAGCGGCTCGTATGGACGGCGGCAGCAAATGGCAGGTATTCCGTACCGTGACTTGGCCGCTGCTGGCACCTTCGGCAACGATTGTTGTGGCCTATACGACCATTCAGTCGTTCAAGGCATTTGACCTCATTTTCACAATGACGGACGGAGGCCCGAACTACGCAACTGAAATTTTGACAACATATATCTATCATACCGCCTTTGGCAGCTATTCATTTGGTCTGGCTTCTGCCGGTTCCATGATCTTCCTGGTGTTGCTCGCGCTCTTGACGCTGTTGCAGTTCAAGGCACTGCGTGCCGACCGGGTAAGCTATTAAGGTTGATGCTGGAGCATTCATCCTGCAATCGAGGCAGAAGGGAGTTCACATGTTTTTAAAATGGTTTAATCGCCTGATCCTATTGGTGTACGCGCTGCTGATCCTGGTGCCGCTGTACTTTGTATTTGTATCCTCGTTCAAAACAAGCAGCAACTTCTTCACCAGTCCGTTCAGCTGGCCGGACCCGTTTACGTGGGATAACATTACTGGCATGTTCCGCAATCAGCCGATGTGGCAATATTTTGGGAACAGTCTGGTCGTGACCCTTGGTACAGTTGCCATTGAGTTATTGCTGAGCAGCATGATTGCTTACGCCATTGTCCGCTGGGGCGGCAGTGTAGGCAAAATTGTATTTGCTCTGTTCGTAGCAGGGTTGATCGTTCCTTCCCAGGTGAGTATGCTGCCGATCTATTCCCTTACGCGTACACTTGGGTGGTCGGACAGTCTAACGGGCCTGATTGTCGTATCCGCTGCGATGCTGATGCCTGTCTCTGTGTTCATGCTGACAGGCTTCATGCGTATGCTCAATTCGGAGATTCTGGAAGCGGGCAGTATGGATGGGGCCAGCGAGTGGAGACTCTATACGAGGATTGCACTGCCACTCGCTGCACCTTCACTGGCGGCAACAGCTACGTTCCTGCTCGTCATGGTCTGGAATGATTTGCTTATTCCGATGCTGATGCTCAGCAGTAAGTCCAAGCTCACGTTACCGCTCGCGCTTATGCAGTTCCGGGGGGAATACGTGACGAACTATCCGATGATGCTTACGGGTGTGCTGGTAACGGCCATTCCGATGATCGCGTTGTTCCTTCTGCTCCAGCGATACTTTGTTGCAGGTCTGACAGCGGGTTCACTCAAGGGGTGAGGTATCGCAGAAATCGGAAGGAAAAGCTTATTTTGCATTGATTTCTGGAGCATTCTGCATAATAATGATTTAGTGTCAGAATGACTACATAGAGATCAAGGGAGCTATAAGTGATGAGCAAACTGGAAGTATTGCGGAATCCCAAGCAGCGCAAGCTGCTGTTCAGTGCCGGCATGAGCTGGCTGTTTGATGCGATGGAAGTCGGTATGATCTCCTTTATCGTGGCTGCACTGGCCAAGGAATGGAGTCTCAGTCCCGGACAAGTCGGCGTGCTTACGAGTATTAACTCGATCGGTATGGCGCTCGGTGCTTTGCTTGCAGGTGCACTTGCGGACCGTTTTGGACGGAAGGCCATTCTGATGTGGACCTTGCTAATCTTTACGATTGCAAGCGGTCTATCAGCACTTGCGACCGGATTCGCCGTATTGTGTGCACTGCGTCTGGTTGCAGGTATCGGACTTGGCGGCGAGTTGCCCGTGGCATCTACACTGGTATCGGAGTCGATGCCTACAGCGGAACGTGGACGTGCCGTTGTATTATTGGAAAGTTTCTGGGCAGGGGGCTGGATTGTATCAGCACTCATTGCGAACTTTGTTATCCCGGAGTACGGATGGAGAATTGCCTTTGCCATTGGTGCACTTCCGGCGTTCTACGCATTGTATCTGCGTCGTGCTATTCAGGACCCGCCACGATACAAGAATCATACCAAGCTTCATAAAATCACGTTCCGCGAGAAAGTGGCTACCGTCTGGTCAGCACCACATCGCCGTACAACGTTGATGCTCTGGATTTTGTGGTTTACCGTCATTTTCTCTTATTATGGAATGTTCCTGTGGCTGCCTTCGGTTGTGATGGCAAAAGGATTTACGTTGGTTAAAAGCTTTCAATACGTTCTGATCATGACGATCGCACAGTTGCCAGGTTACTTCACCGCGGCGTACTTCATTGAACGTTACGGTCGAAAATTCGTACTGGTTGTGTACCTTACCTTGACTGCATTCAGTGCGATTGCGTTCGGATTGGCTACAACAGAAGCCACAATCCTGACCGCGGGAATCTGTCTTTCCTTCTTCAATCTGGGAGCTTGGGGTGGTCTGTACGCCTACAGCCCGGAATTGTATCCAACTTCCGTTCGTTCGACAGGTGTTGGACTTGCCACATCGGTTGGTCGGATCGGTGGTGTACTGGCTCCATTAATGGTCGGTATGCTGGTTCAGCGCGAAGTGGCAATCAGCCTGATTTTCACGATTTTCTTCGTGACGATCCTCATTGGCGCAGCGGCTGTACTGTTCTGGGGCCGGGAAACGAAGGGTCAGGAACTTGCTGAGTAATTGTCAATAAATACAACGCAACTTTTGTACGGGTCTGCCTGCCTACGGAAATAACGGGTTGGACAAGCGGTATAAGGTTGATACAAGAAGGGGCATGACCATGGTGTGACCATGGGCTCATGCCTCTTTTTGCTATGTTCAGCGTCGGTTTTCCACTGCGTCATCGGTCCGATAGACTTCATTTTTTCTATATCCTATAATGACACTCGGGATGTAGAGCCGTGAGGATTCAGGAGGAAGATACGGGATCTGGATTCAGAAAAGTGGAGGTTAATGGCATGATGAAAAAGTATAACCAGATGGCACAAATGAATGAAAAGACTCGCGTGAATAGCATAGATGGAAACCATGCTGTGATTGACATGGTGCGTGCACATAAGAATAACGACATACATGTAACGTACCGCCATAAGAACAGTAATGAACTGAGTGAGATGAACGGACTGTATGATGTGTATGTTGTGGATGAAAGTAAACCCATGAAAGAGACGGAGGTCACCAATATGATGAATAACATGACGATTACGAAAAATATGGAGTACACAGAGAGCGAGGATGCACGGATTAAAGCTGGTAGTACGAATGAAGGATCTGATGTGCGGACGATTGATGACACGATGGTGCCTATCACGGTCAGTCGGAAAGTCACGCATGGAAAGGGGAAAGCCGCTGGTAAAAGAGCAGGACGGGTCAGCATGCTTCTCGGTGCCTGCGCATTGACACTGGGATTGACCGTGGCAGCGCCTTCTGCGGGAGCACAGAAGCTGGAACAGGGTGTTCGCAGTGAACATGTGCTGCAATTGCAGGAACAATTGAGCGACCTGGGATACTTTGACGCCGGATTGACCGGATATTACGGTACGATTACCAAAGGCGCTGTACGCAAGTTCCAGCAGGCGCAGGGACTGAGTGCAGACGGCGTTGCAGGTCCCGCGACGCTGAACAGACTGAACAAAAAGGCCAAAGCCGAAGGAGAAACACTACGTCAGTTGGCGAAGCTGATCCATGGTGAAGCGCGCGGCGAATCTTTTGAAGGGCAGGTCGCTGTAGGAGCGGTTGTCATGAATCGTGTGCATTCGGATTTATTCCCGTCATCGATCTCGAAGGTCATCTTCCAGAAAGGGCAGTTCACGGCTATAGACGATGGGCAGTTCAATACAAAGCCAACGGCAACCTCTTATAAGGCAGCACGCAAAGCATTAAATGGCGTTGATCCGACGAATGGAGCGCTGTATTATTACAATCCGAAGATTGCCACTTCAGTATGGAGTAAGAGCAGGCCGACGCTACTAACCATTGGGCAGCATGATTTTACGAGATGATGTATTAAAGTAAAATCATAATAAGCGATTTCAAATCTATATCTATGATTTTGATGATTAATTAAGTAAAAAAATGATAACATGAGTGTATTTTAAGTTGAATTGCATCATAAGATTGGAAAAAAATATAGAGCATGCTGGTTGTTGAATGTTGTTAAGGAATTATTGCGGTTTTTGATGAAAAGAAATTAGTTGAAATAATAATGAGAATTTCTTCATTCTTTATAAGTAGTAAAAAAGACCTCTTTTCAAAAGAGGTCTATACTTATTTAGCAGTTTAGTATACTCTTAAAACCCAGTTAATTGGAGTTGTTCCACCAATGGCATCAACTGCAACAGCCTTAAAATCTACAGCTACTGATGATCCGTCGTAGCTTGCAAACACTGGTGTCCAGTTCCATTCTCTTACAAGTACTGTGCCATGGCTCACCAATTTAAAGTCTACTGATTTATTCTGATTAACTTTTGCAATATTTTCTGAAGCTCCAAACTGTTGCACTGAAATACTATGATCCTTAGTACCTGGTGTACGACCATTGTTTTCCCATCTAAAAGATACTTTATCTATAGTGACGTAATTACCATTCTTCCCTGTGAAGATATAATATACAGTTCCATATACTTTCATGTTAAATTCTCTGAATGTATTGTTGCTAGAAAGTTGACCATTTGTTGCTTGAAGTGATACATCTGTAGCATATTGAGTGACAATTTCGCCTGTTTCTTTGTTTTGAAGATCGTACAAAGGACGAGTGGTGTTCTCTAAAAGTTTATAGTTGAAATTTTCTGAATCATCGGAAACTTCTAAATCGACTTTAGGAAGAGTTTCGTTAACTGATTGGATGCCGAAAGTGTCTAAATTAGTGTCATCATATTTTTTTACAATAGTGTATTTGCTTGTGTCATAGTCTGGGTTCTCCTGTGCTGCCATAACAGAATTTCCACTTGAAAAGATGAGAGCGACTGCGATAAGTGGGGTGATAATTTTCTTTAAATTCATAATATTCCTCCATTTTCCTAAGAAGTATTTTTTTTGAATCTATTATATGATAAACTAGTATTTACCAAATTTCAACTATAAAGGGGAATTTATTGTGAGAAAAATAATGTGTATCTTGTTTCTTCTTGTACTGTTAACTTTATCGGCTTGCTCAAATAATGTGTCTTCTTACACAGGGAAGAGTGAAAATTGGAGTGTTTCATCGACAGTACAAAGTAATAATTCTACAGCAAGTTATGATTACGAAATTAAGTACTTAGGAGATAATGCTGCCTCAATTGAAAAAGTTAATTATAAATTTATGAGTGAAAATATTCATGCCAAAGGAGAGGTTCCTTTTAATACAGTAATTAGAGGGAAAGCTGAAGGATTATCTCCATTTTTGGATGAGGAGGAATTTATTGTTCAGATTGAATGGGATGGGAATACAGAAAAAGTGATTGTTACTAAGAAATGATTTTGAAATTTTATGATTATTACAGAAATTATTCTTAATTTGTCTAAGAAGGACTGAATGAGAGACTCATAGTTTTACACGATAAATTGTTAAAGTGTATGTTTTTAATGTATTTTAGGGAATTGGATGCATGCAGTAATATATCTGTAGGTATAGCTGAGAAATTAGTGCAGTAATTGTCTGATCCAGCTTTTATAAATTGATTGATATTTTTATGATTTAATTCGAACTGTTATTTTATCTAGGCCAGCTCAATGCGAGCTGGCCTGTTCTCTTAGAGTCCTATGATCATATGGCTGTTGTATAGATCCCGCAATCCATAAAGAGTTCAGAAGGCTAATGTGCCTGCTTAAAAAGTTACCTATGATGAACTCAAAAGCATTATGTGTCCGAACAAATAGTGCATTATATGCAGAGTATAGAATTAATACAGAAGTAACAATAATTCCTCAGTCAACAGCAATAACTAAGATCTTTGAGGAGGTTCAATATTTGTATCTCTTCAATGTAGAATTTTGAGCTTTCACAAAGTAGATGGATATCCTTGAAACCGAATACGAATTTACAAAGTATATATAAAGGAGGATATAATTAGTTGCTATTTATAAATTTGTACTCGGTTACATCCGTAGAGGGGAGGACGAATATGCCATTTATTGGGGGAGTCATTTTAATCTTTATCCTAGCATTTATTCTATGGGCATTAATGATCCCGCTATTCAATAAAATAGGTAGTAGAATTCTGAAGAAATACAATAAATTCAAACAAGAGGAGAATGTTGATGAAAAATTCAAAGACGTTTAGGGTAGGAGCAATCACGGTGGCATTGGTTATTATTGTGGGAGTGCTACTGGTGACCTTCTTTGTCACTCGAATTCCTAACGGATATGTTGGGGTTGTCTATTCACCAAATGGAGGCGTAAAAGATAGTACACTGAGTCAAGGGTGGAAACTCGTTGGAGCGTTTGATAAAGTGACGAAATATCCGATCCGAATTCAAACGGTGGAATACAGAGATATTCAGATTGCTACTTCTGACGGGAAAAACATCACAATCGATTTTGCATACAACTACCAAGTAGAACCAAGTAAAGTATCTTCTATCTTCAATACATTTGGGCCAATTAGCATTCAAGAAATTGAGGATACATATCTCAAAACACGTTTCCGTGACGCAGCCCGTAAAGGTATTTCCAAGTTTACAGTCATTGATGTTTATGGTGAAAAGTCATCCGAAGCAGGAGTAGACGTGCAACAACGTTTTTCTGATGACGTTAAAGAGTTAGGCTTTATTGTATCCAACGTTACTGTAGGTGTTCCTCAACCTGACGCCAAGACTCAGGAAGCAATCGATAAGCGTGTTGAAGCTTCTCAAGAACTGGAACGTAAAACGACTGAACTTGAGATCGCCAAAAAAGAAGCAGAGCGCAAGCGCGTGGAAGCGCAAGGTAATGCAGACAAACTATTGATCGAAGCAGAAGGTCAAGCTAAAGCAAATAAAGAGCTTCAACAATCATTATCGAGTCAACTCGTTGAATATGAAACCATCAAGAAATGGGATGGAGCACTTCCATATGTAAGTGGGTCAAATACGCCAATGATTCAATTGCCGACTACAAAAACAGAGCAAAATAGCGGCGCGGGGAGCGTATCTCCCTAATAGCGGTTTGAGTTGCACGCCTTTCTTTCTCACCAATTTAATGTGTTGAATTCTAATGAACAAGCCGGTCCAATCGTGGGCTGACTTGTTCATTTTGAGTCTTTTCAAAGGTACCATGAGGGATTTAGTTAAGCCTTGGCATTGGATTCGCCTGTCCAATCCTGTACAATGGATAACGACAAAAACAACGGTAGATTAAGGATGGATCAGCACGATGAGAATTATCATATCACCAGCTAAAAAGATGAAGATTGATACCGATCTTATGGCTATCGCGCAGATGCCGCAGTTTATAAACGAGTCAGAACAGCTATTGAGTCTGCTTCAAAAGTTATCCTATGACGAACTCAAAGCGATGTGGAAGTGTAACGATGCAATCGCCCAACAGAACGTGGAGCGGATTCAGAATATGAATATAAAAGCAAATCTGACACCAGCCATCTATGCCTATGAGGGCATTCAGTATCAATATATGGCTCCGGGTGTTTTTCAAAATGAGGAATTAGCGTATCTTCAGCAACATTTACGTATATTATCCGGTTTTTATGGCATGTTGCGGCCTTTGGATGGGGTTACCCCTTATCGGTTGGAGATGCAGGGCAAGCTGCAAGGTCCAGGCTTCAAAACGCTCTATCAATTCTGGGGCAGCAAACTCGCAGATCAGCTTCAATCAGAAAGCAACTGCATTCTGAATCTAGCTTCCAAAGAGTATAGAAAAAACATCACTCCTTTTCTGAGCGAGGAGACCCGCTTTATCACTTGTGTATTTGGACAAATGGTTGATGGGAAGCTTGTTGAAAAGGCAACTCGGGCCAAAATGGCTAGAGGTGAGATGGTACGGTATATGGCAGAACGTAAGATTACAGATGTGAAGGATATTAGAAGCTTTGATCGGTTAGGTTTTGTTTTTTTAGAAGAGAAGTCGGATGAGAGTAATTATGTATTTATATATTCAGAGGAGAAATAGGGATATTTTGACCATGATTGAGAGTTATAAGATGGTTTTTCTGTAGGCTAAGTCGGACTTTTACTGGAAATAGCCTCAGGGAAAAGATAGGTTAACGTTTTTGTTTGAGTATGATTTAATATTAACTTCGACTCAATCTCACTAAACACGAAAAAACAATACTAGCGGATTTCCCGCTAAATCCGCATTTCATCTCATCCCTTGATGTACAATCTTCCTGAGGTGACCTTACCATGAAGGATAACATGTCAAACCTGATCGAGGATTTGTTTCACGGGAACCTGCGGTTGGACGAATCGATTCACCCTGAGCATGCCGAATATCAGGAGATCAATCGCCAGATATCGGACCTTATGCAAGGCTACCAAACACAGCTTAACGAGAGCGAATATGATGCTTTGGAACAACTGGTAGACCTGATCGGACAATCCACATCTATGTATGTGGAAGCAGCGTTTGAGCAAGGTTTTCGTACAGGCGGTAAACTCATCATTGAGGTTTTAGGCAAATCCTGAGTATCCATCAATCCATAAGTCAGCTGGATATGCACATCAACTTAAAAACCTCTTCTCCAACTCCAGCAATCCGGCTGGCATGGGAAGGGGAATTCATGTTTAATTCGGTTCTTTCACTCCATATGTGCACTTAACACACATGTCTTACTCAAACTCCAAACTACACATCACCTACCGCGCCCCAATATTCGTACCCGATGGCGTACCTGACCCAACCAGATCACTGCCACCCGCAAGCTTCAGGAAATTACCTAGCACAGGCGTGCCATCCGCGCTACGCGTTACCGAAGGCACTAGGGAGACAAAGTCGGCTGCACTGGCGAGCAGGCCTTTGGCGTTCTCGCTTTTTTTGTTCTTCCACCAGACGTTGGTGCTGCTGACGTCGGTTCCGCTCGTTTTATCACTGGCTCCGCCTTGGAAGGACAGGTTATTGGTGAAGTTGTGGGTACCTAGATCAAAGGCAAAGTTGCTTTGCCCATTGTTCCAAGAGGTGTTATTTTTCATCTGTATTGAACCGGGATTGCTGTTGTAGGTGAAGCCGTGCTTTTTATTATTAAAAGCAATGCTGTTCTCAACGATGTGATTCACGGCGATTTTCTCGCCGCCGAGCTTGAAGCCGTTACCATCACTGTTGGAGGTAGAGGTGCCGTCTGATGTTGCACCATTCGCATAGGCGATGCTGTTGCGGATAGTAACCGCGCCGATGGCGCCTGTATCCGTTTTGCTATAGAGATCCCAGCCATCGTCCACGTTATAGGCCGCAATACAACCGTCGAAGACATTGCCCGGGCCTACGGTCAGTTTGGCTGCAAAACCGTCGGCATCCTCGCCGTCATCCGGGTCATAGTTGTTGTGAGAGTAGGAACGAATCACTTCATTATATGCAGGCCATTCACTCTTGGCGGCTGTAGAAGCATAACGTCCCATTTGAATACCCGTATCCCGGTTGTGATGAGCTTCGATCTGCTCCAGGCGGTTGTAGCTGCCCCCGATGAAGATGCCGTTATCGCCTGCACCCTTCACCTCAAGTCCTTTGATGAGCCAGTAGTCTCCAAACATTTGCAGTCCACGATTGGTAGAAGCGAAGGATTGTGCTGAGAAATCAAAGACCGGTTTTTCCGATCCATAGGCCACCAGGTTTTTACGTTGTCCGGATGTGCCGCTGTTGCCTCGTTCAATGGTAATGGTCTGGGAGAAACTGTAGGTTCCGCCGCGTAGATAGATTGTTTTACCCGGTGCGATCTGGGTCAAGGCGTTAGCCAGTGACGTTGGACTGTTGATGGTTCCAGGATTGCTGGCAGAGCCGCCAGGAGATACATACAGATCACCGGCAGCAAGTGTGATATTCGAAGTCGCCACTGATTCAGAGGGATTTTGCAGGCTGCTCTCAATCAGTTCCTCAGCTCCAACCGACCCACCACCAATCAATAATAGAGGGAACGCGGCGCTCAGACAGATCTGGGCCATTTTCGATTTCAGTGAACGTTCGGATCGTACAGATGCATGAGTAGATGTGGATGGGAATAATTTCATTACAAGACCTCCTTGGTCAAATGGGATATAGAATTCGTGTGGCACAGGTTCATGGTAAATGTTGTAAGCGTTCTCATCAATAATCATTTAATCACATGAGCTTCAGGGCCGGTACATCAGGCATTGCACCTTCAAACGCAGTCTGATCCACAGGTGGCGCATAATCTTGTCATCAGTTGATAGCCCTTATTTAACGACCAATCCTCCGAATTGAACGTAGAGAGGCCTTCTTTTCCAACAAAAAGGCATGAGACATACCCTTGATCCACCGAAATAAACTTCGCAATAATCCAATGGAAAGGGAGACGCTGATATATAAATGGAGCAAAGTGTCCATGTATACATGAAAAGCTACGGTAGCAGATGCATCAAGCCACTTCCTAGCCAAGGCTGTTTAGGAAACGTAGTAAATCGTACTCCACCACTTTTTAGATACCTCGTTCATTGCTTGTCTGTGATGGGGTGAGTCTTGCCAATCCGTTCCGTTCTTACGCTTCTGCGGTGCCGCGTCTGGGGAATGCTCAGGTTGTGCAGAATGGTGATACATGGTTCGCCTTCTTACCTAATGATAGATTTGATATATTTTTGCCTTCATGCAGGTTCTAGGGATATAGCGCAGTAAAAAAAGCTTGTCACCTACCTCATGACGTGAGATAATTAACTTTTGCCCTGCGGCCTTTTTTGAACGGAAAATGAAAGAGGACCGCGTCTAAGAATGGAGGCTGACCTAGGATTGTCTACACAACGTTATCCTTTTGCATATGATCCGGCTGAACCTTTTGTATCCCGTCTGGGAGAATGGGTTGCCGATGTTTTTTACGATATTTTGCCAGAGTCCGGCTTCGAGGTACGGGATGAACAGATTTTTATGGCGTACCAGCTCGAACGGGCCTATGGAGATAAAAAGACCATTATGGCGGAGGCCGGTGTAGGAACAGGCAAGACGTTAGTCTATCTGCTCTACGCGGTCTGTTATGCACGTTATACGGGCAAACCGGCAGTGATTGCTTGTGCCGATGAGTCCTTGATTGAACAGCTCGTGAAGCCCGGCGGAGATATTGCGAAGCTGGCTGCACATTTGGACTTGGAAGTGGACGCACGTCTGGGCAAGTCACCGGACCAATACGTCTGTCTGAACAAATTAAGTGCGGTGCGATTTGCGGATGAGGATGCGCCTGTTATTGAAGAAGTGCATGAGAGCCTTCCCGATTTTGTGAACACGCCGGGTACACTTCAGGCTTTCCATCCGTATGGTGACCGCAAACAATATCCGCATCTGAACGATCGCCAGTGGAACAAAATCAACTGGGACCCGTTCCAGGATTGTTTTGTTTGTCCAAAAAGACAACGCTGCGGCCTGACGCTGTCGCGTGACCATTACCGTCGTTCCAAAGACATCATCATCTGTTCCCATGATTACTACATGGAGCATGTGTGGACCTATGATGCGCGCAAACGTGAGGGACAATTACCACTGCTGCCTGATCACAGCTCGGTTGTATTTGATGAAGGACATTTGCTGGAAGAAGCAGCCCTGAACGCATTAAGCTACAAACTGAAACACCGCATCTTCGAGGAACTCGTAACCCGTCTATTGGAAGGCGAGATTCGTGAATCCCTCGCGGAGCGTGTGGATGAAGCGATTGAGAGCAGTGAGCGACTGTTTGCATTGCTGGATACGTATACGGTGGCGATTCCGGGATCGGAACGGAAGGAAGTTCGGGTAGAGCCGCCGCTGCTGCGTGAGATTGAACGTCTGACGAGTGTGCTGGATGCGATCGGTGAGGAACTGGTATTTGAGAGCGGATTGTTCTCGCTGGATGGTTATCAGATGCGTGTCGTGGAAGAACATCTGGACATGATTCAGACCGCACTTGCTTTGTTCCGTAAGGAAGATGGGTACATCTGTTGGGCGGAAGAAAGCGAAGACGAGACGACATTATCGATTATGCCGCGTACGGTGAAGGAAATTCTGAACGAACGTGTGTTCAATACAGGTATTCCAATCGTGTTCTCTTCGGCAACATTATCTGTGGATAGTTCATTCCGTTATGTGGCGGACAGCCTGGGAATTGAAGACTTTGTATCGTTCTCGGTTGCTTCCCCATATGATTATGCGGACAAAATGCAGATGAAAATTACAGATGAAGCTGTTCCAGGTCACCCGGAGAACGAAAATCGCTTGCAAGACGCCGTGTCCATGCTCCAGGAGAGTGGAGGACGTGCACTGATTCTATTCCGTACAATGGAGGAATTGCGTGCGTTCAAGCAGGACATCGTTCATGTACCTGAAGCAGAAGGATTGCGCTTTATGTATGAGGGTGACCGGGAGATCAGTGATCTGATCGCGGCGTTCCAGCAGGATGAGGAGAGTGTGCTATGCTCCGTTAATCTGTGGGAAGGACTGGACGTTCCAGGTCCATCATTATCCAATGTTATGATCTGGTCGCTTCCATATCCACCACAGGACCCTGTCTTCAATGCAAAACGCAGTGCGTCGGCAGCACCATACGAAGAGATTGATCTTCCGTATATGCTCTTGCGTGTGAAGCAAGGTCTCGGACGTCTGATTCGGACAAGCACGGATTCCGGTTCCGCGGTCATTCTCGATGAATCGCTGTATACCAAAAAGGAAGCCAAAGACCGCATTGCGGCCCTGCTTCCTGAAGGTGTGGAATGGACAACCCTGACACACTAACCAGCTTACGTTACATGTTCTTGCTTTGTTGTAGATAAGGTTTCTTGCCAAAATAAGTTCTTGTTCTCTGCGGATTCACCATCCGTAAGTGAGCAAGGGCTTTTTTTTATTTTAATGGTTCCTTGAATGTACTTCTTTTCCCTTTTTTTCGAGGGATTTTCCCTCGCTTCTCGTTACCAATCGTTTCAACATTCTAACGAACCTAGCGCACCTTATTAAAGTGATAATTAAGCGATGTGAATTCTAACGAATCTCAGTAACGCTATCCCGTCGAAAATAGCTTTTAAGCCTGTAAATCGACCGAATTTGGAGAAATAACGTCGCTGTGATTCGTTACACGTCAGACCTGCGCAAATAGGTGATAATAGCGTATGCCAGGTTCATTAGAACCAATGAACGCTAAATGAACACTAAATGAAATGAGCGCTATTAAAGAAGGGCATCTGTCATCCGTATGACTTATGGGACATGGAAGCCCCTTTTTGATGTGTATAGATTCTAGCTGTGTTAAAAAATACCCATGCTCAGATACCGTTCCCCGGTATCCGGCGCAATGCAGAGCACCCGGTGTCCCGGTCCCAGTTCCTTCGCGATGCGAAGAGAGGCCCACACCGAAGCGCCAGAGGAAGGGCCGAGCAACAGCCCTTCCCGGGCAGCAAGCTGCCGCATCGTATCCAGTGCGTCCTCATCGGACACCTGGATGATGGCATCCCACACGTCGGTATTCAGGATGTCCGGAATGAACCCCGGACTTGTACCGACGAGCTTGTGTGGTCCAGGCTCGCCACCGGACAACACCGGAGACCCTTTGGGCTCCACCGCATAGATACGGATATCGGGTAACTGCTTGCGCAGTTCTTCTCCCGTCCCGGTAATGGTTCCGCCAGTTCCCGCCGTAGCGATGAAGGCGTCCAGCCTGCCTTCCATCTGCTGCATAATCTCGGGAGCTGTCGTAATCCGGTGAATGTCCGGGTTCGCCTGATTCTCGAATTGCTGGGGAATGAAGCTGCCCGGAATGTCTGCATGAAGTTCTTTCGCTTTGCGAATCGCACCAGGCATCCGCTCCGCAGCAGGCGTGAGCACCACATCTGCGCCATAGGCTTTCAGAATGTTGATGCGTTCCTTAGACATGTTGTCCGGCATAATCAGAATGGCTTTATATCCTTTGGCGGCGGCATTCATCGCAAGACCTATGCCCGTATTGCCGCTGGTTGGTTCGATAATGGTAGCACCAGGGAGCAAGTGTCCCGCACGTTCAGCCTGAACGATCAGGTTATAGGCGGCACGGTCTTTGACGCTGCCACTCGGGTTGAAGTATTCCAGTTTCACGTATACGTCAGCGGAGTCGCTGCCTGTGAGTCGGTTCAGTTTAACTGCAGGTGTCTGGCCGATCAGTTCGGTTACATCTGCTGCTACAAGAGGATGTTGCTTTGTATTATTTTGTGACATCGATAAAGAATTCGAATGGGGTTCCATAAAGTACAGCTCCTTGATTGATAAGACATTGAGAACATATCCTTTTCCCGGATTGGAATGGTTGGGTATGTCTTCTCCATCTTAATGAACACAGCATGCCATGGTCAACCCGTTCAACCCTTTTGTATGGAGAAAGTATGAACGGTTTTTCGCGGCAGGATCAAGACGCAAGCTAAATCATGTTCATCACGTTTGCGTCAGATCCATCTGCAGATGGCGACTCAGCTCTTTTTTGACCTCATTGCGTGCAAATGTCCACAGCATATAGAACCGTTGCCAATAACCCCTGCACATATACAGTGTTTCGATACCCTCGGCTTCCCGTTTCTCTTCCAGTACTTTGACACCGCGAGTTCTCATCTGTTTGCGAAGACCCAGCATCTCCTTGAGCACATTGTTCTGAATGCGGGTCAGCGACAGAATGTAGACTTCAGGCATCTTCAGTAGCAGCGTATCCAGTGTGCGAATATCTCGTTCAAGTACATCGAGCAAAAGCGTGCGCACAACCAGACCTTTAATCAGACGATGGTCTTCATCCGCAGGGGATGGGGCGGAAGTTGAGGATGTCATATGTTCACTTCCTTAACCTTTAATTGGAATTTTATATTTACAGAACATGTGTTCCTATATTATAATCAATATATGTAATGGAGATACACAATACAACCGAGAAATATTGGAAGCACACATTACCGCATTTTCCTAAAGGTACAGATAGTGAATGAAGCTAGGGATTTAAGGACAAGCCCACTCCAAAATTAGGTATAATTTATGGGTTTTGCAGGAAACCTAAGGCCATAAAGCAAATGAGTCTTATGCAACAATCCAGTCTGCTACAGAATTAATTAAAAGCAATGAAATAGAGCTATGAATTACAATAACGAATCAGGATGACTTCCCGCAACACGATGACGACGAGTCAACGAGTAGAAGCAGTTGTATTTTAGCGAAAATGAGCAACAAAAAAGCCCCTGCCTTGGGCGGCGGGGCCTATGGAATACTGCCGATTCAGCGGCAGGCTTGATGATGTGTTCAGAAATTAAGCAAGATATTGAGGCTTTTCGTAGAACGCCTCTTTTTCAAGGATGACCTTATAAGGTCTTTCCTTGCCCTTCAGGGAGGGCCCAATGGTCGTTAGCGGTACGGCCGGCTTGTGGAAACGATCTTCTTCCTTGGGTTCCGGAACCGGTCGTGATGATTCGGGCGCAGAACTGAGGCGTACCTTTTTTTCGCTGCCCCAGCGCTTGCTTATTTTTTTCGTTTCCGGTTTCATTCCGGTTCGCCTCCTAACAAATCGTTGATGGCGTTGAACAGTTGACGATTCTGCAGGTCAATCTGCTGAAATACCGCCTCATCCGCTTCAATATGTCCAATAATGTGAACGGTGATTACATACCTCTTGGCTACAGGATAGCATAGCAGATACTCTTTCTCAAGGTAATCATCATAGAGATTGATCTTGATCTTGTTCTCCCGGTAAGAATCAATCACCAGGATACGCTTGGGATCATCCGGTGGTTTGTCGTCGTTAGCGGACAAGTCATACTTTCTTCCCGGTTCTCCAACATTACCACATAATTGCTCAATATAACGACTGTCATCTGTACGGTATATGGCTGTGCCACGTACGGCGAATGGAGGATGAGAGACAAAGGCGGTACGCAGGGCATCGCTCATTCGCTCCAGCATCTTGGCATCTGCTTTGCGGGTACGCAGCAATTCCCTAAAGAACCGCAGCAACTTGAGCAGTTGTAACCTTGCTTCTCCTTCAGTACGTTTATGCTTCTCGATGATGTTCTCCAATTCTGGATCACTCCAGCGTCCCTGTTCCTCAATACTGTCTGCGATTTTGGAACATGCCACGGACACGGCTGGTGCCCACTTTCCGTCAGAACGGATTTCATACACGAGTGGATTTAATCCCAGCAGATCTGTAGGCATACGCAATCCTTCGACCTTGGTCGTGTCCTTGATGTCCGTAATATCTTCAGGAAGAATGAAAAAAATACGCTTTCGTCCCAGACGGCCCATAAACAGACCCATTTCAAGCATTGTATTATCCCGGACCGACGCGTAGTACTTCCCGCGAATTTTAGATATATCATCCGGATGAAAAATAAAAATGGCGAAGTCTGTCGTACGAACTTCTGTTTCCAGGTCGTCCATCGTATAGCTGCTTGGATTAAAAACTCCGGAGTACCAAGGGGTAACTTCGGCTGAAAAACGTAAGTTTTCGTGTACTGCGGCTGCAATCGGCTTCGCTTCCAGCGAGCAGCCAATAAAGACTCTTGGCTTTAACGTTTTCATCAATCCGCCTCGCTTAAACGGTAGTGGGATTCAATTGTTATATTATACCATAAAAAGCAGAGTAAGTCTGGAAACGTCTGAGCTGGACAAAGAATAAAGCCGATTACGTTTGCTATAGTGTATGTGCGAAGGGAAAATGATTCCTTTAAAAAGCGCAAGAAAATAAAAAAAGGCCCCGATTTGTCACAGTTGGGTGAATGACAGTTATTTTTGGAAGCTTTGGTCATAGAATAAAGGAGCAGGTTGCACCATTAGCAAGCATTGCTTATCCTGGTGTTGCCGTATGACTGCTGGAGCAGTCCAGAGGCTTCTTTATGCCTGTTTTTGAGGGGTCTGCTGTTTAGACCCGGTCACGTTGGTGTTATATAATAGAAGAACAAGCAAGTTAGCTTTGGTGATTAAACTGAATGAACTTGCAACTGCTGTAAGTTGGATTTACAATTTACACAGGAACGAAGAGTGCAGAACCCATCTTTAGAAGCGAAGTGTTCGCCTGAAAGCTTTCTGAAAGAAAGCTTCGGAAGCATAAGCTATCGCCGGATTTTCCCCAGAGGGAAAATGGAATTCCAGAAATCCGGGGATGGCAGCGATCAGAAGAGGGTATTGCAGTTGAAGTGGTAAGTGTACAATTAAATGTTCAAGCTTATGCATTGTAGTTATTTTTCAGTTTAACTAAGCACAGCTAACCACAACAGAACAGAAAGGATCAGGATACCATGAGTTCCCGAAGGACAATCTCCCCAAGGACGATCTGGAAACGTTACGATCTCTCATACACATAGCGCCCCTTGTAGAGTACACCAACCGGTTTCAAAAAAACGGCTGACTCTGCGAAAGAGGGGATTGGAATGAATATTCGAAGGACGTACACGATGATTTCTTCCAGGCTTACCTTTTGCAGGGTACGGTCGGTCTAAAAAACCAACCTACAAACTGCGAGGGAACCTGAATGAAGAGAACATCGTTAACCTTACAACACGTTAAAACAGAGGCGATCAAATTCGCCATTATGCTACTCGGTACATTTATTTTAGCTTTTGCTTACTATCACATTAACTTTCAGAATCATTTATCGGAGGGCGGATTTGTCGGTCTGGCCCTGCTCGGAAAATACGCAACAGGCTTATCACCTGCCATCGGTATGTTGTTACTGGACATTCCGGTCATGATTCTGGCTTGGTTCCTTAAAGGCTGGAAATTCATGATTCAGGCATTGCTTGGCGTCGGTGCATTTTCCCTATTCTATGACGGCTTTGAACGATACTCCACACTGGTGATGTCGTTTAACGGAAATCTGTGGATTCCGGCAGTTCTATCCGGTGTATTGACAGGGGTAGGCGCGGGGATCGTGCTTCGATTCGGTGGAGCGACAGGCGGAGACGATATTCTCGCTGTGCTGGTTAGCCGCTGGAAGGGATGGAAGCTGGGAACAGTTTTCTTTGTCAGTGATGCTTTTGTATTGGGATTGTCGCTTTTCTTTCTTCCGGTAAAAGAAACTTTATATACGATTCTGGCCGTATGGATCGCCAGCAAAGTCATTACGTACGTCGTTAGTGTTCCGGCTCGCGGAACCGTGGTTACGACTTCAGCTGTGAAATTGCCGATGCCATCGGCTGCAGCCAAGGCAGTTAACGCTGCTGCTGTTTCACAGCGAACTACGGTGGCTAGAGGGGTATCCCATTAACCATACGTTTCAGAACAACCATAACCTGTATCGGGTTTAGATGGTTAACGTTCATATAAAATCCCTTTTGACTGCTCTTCAGCAGCAAAAGGGATTTTGTTGTTTTCGCTCATGTTTCAAGACTTGATCGAAGAAGCAATCTGACCATCCTGATTATGGATAATCGCGCGAATATTCTGTTGGCTGCTAAGTTCTTTAGCCTTATCTACAGCCTCTGCCTTAGTATCGAATGTCGACAGGTAAGTAGACTTTCCTTCTTCCTTGATCGCCCAGCCAGCGTCGGTAGGCACGACATGGATGTTGTCATGACTTTTGGACGAAGATACGGGCTCAGAATGACGACGCTCCGTGGAGGATGACTTATTACGGTTAGCATTTTCAGAAGAAGATGTGGAGTCCGATTTTGAACGTTCCGGCACGGGATGGTTTTCATCCCATTCTTCCGCCTTAGCTGTCGCTATGGCAATCGAGCGTCCTTCCTCATACCCGTCATCGAGCAGAGCATTAGCAATTTCAATTGCTTTATGTCTGACACGTGGTTCCAAGTTCTTCATGGATACCGGATAATCCTGTTTGTTCCAAGGCATATGAACCCCTCCTGTACAATAATGGATTAGTTGTATATTACCCTGTGAGGGGAGGGATAAACGATGAACATCCGAGGTCGTAAGTGCATTTACCGATGATCTATTTTAATTGAAATAAACATTTACACGAAACGGAGAGGACAGAAAAAACCTGAAGAAGCGAAGTGTTCGCCTTTATCCCCGGATTTACCCCATTCTAAAAGGAATCAAAAAATCTGGGGATAACAGCGATCGGAAGGTTGTTCTGTCATCGGAGTGTCAAGTGTAAATATTCTTTATTTCAACTTAAATAGAAGGATCTCGTTCCTATACTTTTGCAAGCCAGAGGAGTATAATGCTGTCCATGTAAGAAATAAGTTCAACAAAAGGAAGATAAAGGAGTACATACATATGTTTAGTCTTAGTCTGGCAATCCCTATGGTGTTCACCATGCTGATTCATGCCGCAGATAGCTTGTCATACGCGCTCCGCCTCGGTGGATTACGCACCCGCAGAATTGCGCTGGCCATTTCATTGGCAGGTATTTTGCTGTTGGTTTCGCGAACCTCGAATATGGCCCAAGGTCCAATGGTAGGTAATCTGGTGGATACCGCCACACGTGGAGCCAATCCACACTTTGCAGCACAGCTACATTGGTTAATGGGTGCGGCAACGATAGGAACGGCATTAGCCATATTATGTTTCCCAACGATGGTTAAGCTCTCGTCGAGAATGGTTGTGCATTTTGAAGCAGCTGGCTCCATCCCTGCAATGGTTCGCGGTATGCTGAAGCGAAGCAAGATTAGAAATGCAACGTATTACATCACCCCGCCATCCTGGAAGATGGCCAAACGATTGGTACAACATGGGATGCCAAGACGGTTAATGATGCTGAATGTAGCTGTAACCGCAATCTATACCACGGGTGTCCTATCAAGCTTGTACGCAGCGTATCTTTACCCAGGACAGGCTGTAGCTGCATCCCAATCAACAGGGCTGATTAACGGAATAGCAACCATTTTGCTGACCATCCTGATTGATCCCCGGATTTCCCTGCTCAGTGACAAATCATTACGTGGCGAGATCCGTTTGGATCGCATGAATCAGATCTATGGCTGCATGCTCGTATCCCGTTTGTTCGGCACACTGTTGGCACAGTTGTTATTAATTCCATTTGCGTATTGGATTGGTTGGATTGTAAGTATGATGTGACGACCTCTTTCCTGAAATGTAATCAGGTACTCTCTTGTATATCTTCTAAAGTAAATTAGAGGGTGCCTGTGTACATTGAATTGACGGAGGATTTTAGCTGTGATACTATTAGACCGAATAGTCGGTTTAATTTATGGAGGTTTTTCCAATCGAAGTTAAACGAAGAAAAGATGTTGCCCAGATTAAGAAAGACATTGCTCGTAATACCAAGGAACTGTTTGCCCAAAAGGGATATAGTGCAACTTCCATGGAAGACATATGTACGATTAACAATCGGAGTAAAGGCAGTATTTATTATCATTTCAAAAGCAAAGAAGAGCTATTTATGTATTTAATCAAGCTTAATAATGAAGACTGGATGGATGCCTGGCTGGACAAAGAATCCGGGTATGAGACAGCTGTAGATAAACTGTACGGACTTGCTGATCATTATGTGGATGATCTGGCGAACCCGCTGAATCACGCGATTAACGAGTTTGTTTCGGGTCAGGTCGTCAGCCAGGAGATGCTTGATGAGATGCTTTCCCTGATTCGAATTCCATATGCGACATATGAGTCCATTATTGCTAAAGGGATGGAAGATGGGGAGTTAAAACAGGATGACCCACAGGATGTAATGCACATTATCTACGGTCTGTTTAGCGGATTGACTACGCTCTATTACGAAAAGGACCTGGCGGATATTCGTCGTATTTACCACAAAGGCATGGCCAGTCTGCTGGCAGGCATTCAACAACATTAACCATGAAAAGCTGATGAAACGTCAGTTTTTTTTAAAAATATTAATAAACCGGACAGTCGGTTTAAAAAGAGGAGATGGAGAATGAACACATTGTTCAGGAACAAAGCTTTTTTAATCGTGACAGGGTCTGATCTGCTGCAAAATCTGGCGATATGGATCCGGAATATGGCGATCCTCTATTATGTGATGGATCGAACTCAGGGAAGTCCAATAGCTGTTTCGCTAATTACCGTACTTGAATATGCCCCGATTTTTGTTTTCTCTATCATTGGCGGTGCACTTGCTGATCGCTGGAATCCCAAACGTACGATGATACTGGGGGATATTCTGAGTGCGTTGTCCATTGTCATGATTATTGGCGTTTTATCTTCTGGGTATTGGCAGATTCTATACGTAGCCACGTTTGTATCCTCTATCGTTAGCCAGTTTTCTCAACCATCCTCTCTAAAGATTGTGAGGCGAAATGTAAAGGGAGAACATTTGCAATCTGCAATTGCTATTACACAGAGTGGTCAATCGTTGTTTTTAATTCTCGGACCAATCGTAGGAACGTTTATATATACTGCAATGGGCATTCAGGCATCCATGTACGCATTACTCATTCTATTCCTCACCTCTGCGCTTCTACTCACATTTCTGCCTAAAGACGCCACGCAGCGGGAAACAAGCACCTCATTGTTTGCGGATATCAAAGAGGGCTGGCAATATGTTGCTCAATCCCGCTCCTTAAGAATGCTTAGTTTGGTATTCAGTTGTATAGGGCTTTCTGCGGGTCTCATCAGCCCACTTGGCATATTTCTGATCACCGAACGTCTAGGACTTGAAGCAACGTCGTTACAGTTCCTGTCTGGGGCATCCGGATTAGGTTTATTGATTGGAGGAGGTATTGCGGCTGCTATAAGTGGCAAGTTGAATCAGACTTTAACTCTGATCGTAGGTGTGCTGTGTCTGGCTGTAACTACGATGGGTGAAGTCTTATCCAGTTGGTTCTGGCTGACCCTTTTGATTAGCTTCTTAAGCTCAATCAGTTTGGCATTTATCAACGTCATCATCTCCACATATTTGGTCACTCGGATAGATGAGCACTTGATTGGGAGAGTGAATGGTACCATCACACCCTTATTCATCGGAACTATGCTTCTTGGATCTTCCATGGCAGGTGTACTGATGAACAGCACATCCATTTTTATCGTCTATGCCATTTCGGTTACTGTAATGATCCTGGGTATCGTTCCAGGGATGCGAATTCAATTTCGTAATGATCAGACGGCTCCTGCCAGCCAATTAAATTCGGAAATCGCTTCGAGCTAAACCTAATCGATGCATTCTCGTGCAACAATAGTTCGTCTATTAAAAACAAGAATGTACGACAAAAAAGCAGCGGGATCATCCCACTGCTCTTTTTGTATTTGTATTAAAACTTATTGGAAAAGGACGGCGTACTCACCATATCCTTCTTTTTGCAAGTCTTCTTTGGGTACAAAACGAAGTGCCGCAGAGTTGATGCAATAACGCATTCCACCTGCTTCGGCAGGACCATCGTTGAACAGGTGACCCAGATGGGAATCACCTTCACGACTTCTCACTTCGGTACGAATCATGAAGTGGCTTAGATCGGTTTTTTCCTTCACGTTGTGGTCACGCAATGGACGTGTGAAGCTCGGCCAGCCACAGCCGGAGTCGTATTTGTCGGTAGAACTGAACAATGGCTCGCCAGATACGATGTCCACATAGATACCATCACCGTGGTGATCCCAGAATTCGTTATGGAATGCAGGCTCGGTCGCGCTGTTCTGCGTAACTTCATATTGAAGCGGCGTCAGACGCTCTTTCAGCCCGTCTTTATCCACGTTACCGGACCAGTTGCGTTCGATGAAGTCTACGCGTCCAGAACCTTTGCTGTAGCGTTTGTAATGGGCAGGGTTCTTCCGGTGATAATTTTGGTGATGTTCTTCCGCTTCATAGAACGGTTTGGCTGGCAAAATCGGAGTGAAGATTGGTTTGTCAAAGCGTCCGCTTTGTCCCAGCTCCGCTTTGGAAGCTTCCGCAATCTGGCGCTGCTCTTCGCTGTGATAGAAGATGGCCGTCTGATAGGAAGATCCACGGTCATGGAATTGCCCGCCTGTATCCGTAGGATCAATCTGCTGCCAGAACAGTTCAACCAGTTTCTTATAAGGGAAGATGGCAGGGTCAAACGTAATTTGTACAGCCTCTACATGTCCTGTTGTCTCCGAGCAGACCTCTTCATATGTTGGATTCTCGGTATGTCCTCCTGTATAACCCGATACGATCTTATGAATACCGGGCAGTTCTTCAAAGGGGGATACCATACACCAGAAGCATCCGCCTGCAAAAGTTGCTAACTCACTTGAATGTTGTTCCATGCTATAGTCACTCCATTTCTGATGAAGATTTAGCGCTCGTGTTCGAGCTCCAGCAATCTACGGTTTTATTAAACTTGTTACACAAGCACTAGGCTTGCTCTTCTATTATATCCTGAATTGGCAAGCCAACCAAGCCGGAATGAAAACAAGCTGAATCTGAACGGTTTACGAATTCTGAATTCAGGCTTTGTTGCGTGACCGAAAGCGAAATAAGAGCAAAACAATGGCCATGAACACCAGATATCCGGCAAGGATGGCCAGGCTCAGCCAGATGGAGGTTTCAGCTTGTGCACCTGCATAGGCAAATACAAAAATCGCTGGCATTTTCCCAATGGCCGTGGCAACCATGAAGACCCAGAATGGCGTGTACGTTATACCTGCGTAAATATTAACGGCCATCTGAGGCACGATCGGCAACAGTCGCATCGACATGACACCCATGAACGGATGTGCCTCCATCCATGTGGTAAAACGGTTCAGACCCCGAATGCGTTCGAGGTACGATCTCGCCTGATGTCTGAAGATGGTTCTTGCTCCGCCATAAACGAGCATGGCTGCAAGTGTGGTGCCAAGCCAGCATATCCAGGCTGCCGTGGTAGTACCGTAACTGTAACCAAAGGCGATAATAACAAACTTATAAGGAATTACAGGCACAAGAGCAAACAATGTTGCCATGGCGAGTAATAGCGGGATGGACTGATGGAGATCGGTCCAGGCCAGCAGTTCATATCTGTAAATAAACGTTACTCCTGCAAGTAAAACATATAACAGAAGCCATAACCATTTTCGCAAAATCCCAAACGCTCCTTTCAGATCAGGCAGGTCTAGTCGTGTCCCGATCTGTACTGCTGTTCCTCCTAAGTTTACCACGTTCGCCCATTGTCTGAACAATTCGTGCGAAGTCTGCTGCAATCACTGGCAAGTTGCTGTCCGAAGGGTTACACTATAGGACGTGGAAATATAGAACCGAACTGAAGGTGGAATGATCATCATGGAAACAACCCAACGTAAACGAGTTGCAATTATCGGCCTCGGCGATATTGCACGTAAAGTATATTTGCCGCTGTTAACAGCTCATCCGAACGTGGAGATTGTAGGCATTATGAACCGATCTCCAGAGCCGGTCAAAGCCGTTCAGGAGGCGTATCGATTAGAACGGGGAACAACGGATCTGAAAGAACTGTTGTCCTGGGATCTGGATGCCGTGTTTGTACATACAGCAACGGAAGCGCACTTTGACATTGTCATGCAATGTTTGGAACAGGGATTGGCCGTATACGTAGACAAGCCGTTATCCTATACGCTTCGGGAGTCGGAAGAAATGACGGCTTTTGCCGAGGCACAAGGTCTGTTACTGGCAGTGGGCTTCAATCGCAGATTCGCACCAATGTACCAAAAAGCGAAAGAATGGATGCAGGGTGGAAAAGGTTTAGAATCCCTGACAGTGACAAAACATCGTACAGGCATTCAGGATCGTCCTGCGGCAGAAACCATCTATGATGATCTCATCCATATGCTGGATCTAATGATGTGGTACTCGGATCATAACGTGGAGCTGCTTCATCAATGGATTCGGAAGAATGATTTGGACAGACTGCTGCATGCGACCGGAACGGCCAAGCTGGGCAGAACAGCCTATGGTCGATTCGATATGGTACGTGAAGCTGGGGCAGATCTGGAGAAGATCGAATTGCATGGTGGTGGACGCTCTGTTGAAGTCGTGAACATGGACTCGATCAGCTACATGGAACAGGGGAGTCTGGAAACCAAAGAAACTTTTGGGAGCTGGGACACTGTGTTAGCGCGCAGAGGTTTTAGCGGAGCCGTCGATCATTTCCTGGCTTGTCTGGACTCGCCTGATGATTGCCTGATTAGTGCAAGTCATGTCATGGACAGCCATGAACTGGCTGAACAATTAATCCGCAAATAGTTGCAGAATACAGATACGGAGGAATATACGTCATGGATGAATATGAAAAGGAACGTAATAAACAGATCGAGGAAGCTGTCATTGAAACCTATAAACAGGAAGAAGAGATGATGATCCTCGTATTTGCCCAGTGGTGTGTCAATCATGGATTGGACCCGGAAGAGATGTACCGGCAAGCCTACCCGAATCAGCAGAGCAACGAGCGTTTGCAGCAGGTGCAGAAGCTGATTGTATCCAAGGAGGAAGCCGGTGAGATCCCGGATGATACGGTACTTGGCGTGTTGTCCATGTTTGGCAATGAAGATCTGGCGATGGTTGTATCCGAGGCCATAGCCGCGCGCAAATAAGTTCAACTTACGTATACTGGTATGATTACATCTGTTCCCGGTGAATGACGCGGAATTCCTTCGGGGACATGCCGAACCGGGAACGGAATACCCGATGGAAATAGGTATAGTTATTGAAGCCGGAAGACTCAGACACTTGCTCCAGGGTCATTGGACTGAAAATAATTCGTTCCCTGGCCATATTCAGCCGTACGTCAAGCGTGTATTGCATTATGCTTTTGCCAAACGCTTCTTTGAAGAGATGAACCCCCCGTGAGACACTGATACCAATATGTGTTGCCACATCATCCAGCTTGAACAAAGAGGAAGCGTTTTCTTCAATGTAGTTCTTAATCTCATAAGCCACATAATTGGTATTGGTTATCGTCGGATGCTCTGAGAGCAGACGATCCACTTCGAGACATAAAATCCGCATATAATAACTTGAAATTTCCGGATAAGGATTGGAGATACGGCGCTGCTCCAGCACGAGCTGTCGAAACAGTACTAACAGACTTTCCGTCAGCTCGACTTTGATTCGGGTTGGTCGTTTGTGACGCTTCCACCACTCATCCACCCAGGAACCATTGAAGAAGATGTGATAGTCGCCACTCTCCACTAGTCGTTCTCCCATCGGATTGATTTCATTGTCTATTCTCAGCTCATAGGGCTCATCAGGATCAAAAAGAAGCAGATCGCCCGCGTCCACCAGGGACATGTCCCCATCAATACGTGCACGGCAGCGTCCGTCTGTTTGCAGTCTTAACAGGTAATTCTTCACCCCTTCAGGCTGCACCATAGCGTAGGGTTTACGATGAAATGAAAAGCCTGCTGTAAGAACTTGGCAGGAATGATCTGTCGGCATGGGCATACTCCTTGCAATTTGAAAATTATGACCAGATAGTTCATGTTTCAATCATATTATTCATTTTAATTGAAGCTGAAACGGAATACCATAGTATTAGATTTAAGGAACAGGAAACATCCAACAAAACATATGTATATCAACCATTCAAACGCGGATTTTCACCATGCGTAAGGAGATGAACGTCACAGTGGAGAAAATGAAAGCAGGCATCATCGGGTGCGGTAACATCAGTGCCATTTACTTGGAAAATCTCAAAAACAACCCGGTCATTGAAGTCGTGGCTGTTGCAGATTTGATTCGTGAACGCGCTCAGGAACGGGCAGATGAATTTAATATCGCAAACGTTTACAATGTAGATGAGTTGCTGCAAAATAACGAAATTGAACTCGTCTTGAACCTTACGGTTCCTGGCAGTCATGCCATGACCGATCTGGCTGCACTCGAAGCAGGTAAACATGTGTATGCCGAGAAGCCACTGGCAATTTCGCTTGAGGATGGTCGCAAGGTTGTTGAGCTGGCTGAGGAGAAGGGATTGTATGTGGGTTCTGCACCGGATACCTTCCTTGGTTCAGGCATTCAAACGGCTCGCAAAGCCATTGAGGATGGGCTGATCGGTAAGCCGATCGCAGCCACTTCATTCTTTATGGGTGGAGGACCAGAAGCTTGGCATCCTAATCCGGAGTTCTTTTATGTCGCAGGTGGTGGACCTATGTTTGATATGGGACCTTACTACCTGACCGCTCTGATTACGTTGCTCGGACCGATACGCAGAATCAGCGCCTCGGCAGGCGTACAGATTGCGGATCGCAAGATTGGCTCCGGACCGAAGGAGGGTACAGTGCTGCAAGTAGAAACGCCTACCCACTTGGCAGGAACGATTGATTTTGCAGAAGGTGCCATTGCAACCATGATCACCAGTTTCGATATTCGGGGAGCTTCGGATCTGCCACGTATTGAAATCTATGGTACAGAAGGTACGCTTAGTGTACCAGACCCCAATTATTTTAACGGGGAAGTAAAGGTTCGCAGATATGGCCAAGACACTTGGGAGACGGTCAAACCAGTCTTTGAAAGTGGACAAAACGAACGAGGCATCGGCGTAACGGAAATGGTCGAATCCATTCGTGCCGGAAGAGAACACAAAGCCAGTGGCAAGCTTGCTTATCATGTACTGGAAGCCATGCATTCATTCCAGCGTTCTTCACTTGAAGGCAAGCATATACATCTGGAGAGCAGCTATGACTCTTTAGCAGTAACTCGCGCAGTTCAAACTGAGATTGAAACCGTGGAATCGCACTAGCTCAGAGTACCAAGTGTTCGAAGCTTGATGCTCTTACGAGTGATGGAAAATAACCAGTATTCTTACGTTCAATTTCAGGATAGAAACACTCTCGATTTTCCACACTAATCAAACAGGCACGTGATCTGAACGGTAATTGTCTACAGTTCAATATTCATGAATTCAGCAATCATACGATATCTAATCCAGGGAGGAATCGCACTTGAAACTCGGCGTATTTTTGGTACTATTCGGAGGACGTAAATTGGAGGATGCTCTTGATTATGTAGCATCCAAGGGATTAAAAGCAGTAGAGATCGGAACAGGCGGACATCCAGGTAATGCACACTGTAAGCCGGATGAATTGTTAAGCAATCCTACAGCACTGAAAAACTTCAAAAACGCAGTGGAATCACGCGGTTTGACGATCAGCGCACTTAGCTGTCACGGTAACCCGTTGCATCCACAAAAGGATATTGCCAAAGGATTTCACGATGATTTTGTTAAAACGGTAGAACTGGCTGAGAAGCTGGAAGTACCTGTAGTGAATACATTCTCCGGTTGCCCGGGAGACCATGAGGATGCTAAATATCCGAACTGGCCTGTTGCACCATGGCCGAATGACTTCCAGGAGATCCTAAAGTGGCAATGGGAGAACAAAGTTATCCCTTACTGGACAGAGTGGGGTAAATTCGCAGCAGATCGTAACGTAAAAGTTGGACTGGAGCTGCACGGTGGATTCTCGGTTCACACACCAGCAACGTTGCTGAGACTGCGTGAAGCAGCAGGTGAAGTGATCGGAGCCAATCTGGACCCAAGTCACATGTGGTGGCAAGGCATTGATCCTGTGCAGGCGATTCACATCTTGGGACGTGAAGGAGCGATCCATCACTTCCATGCCAAAGATACAACGATTGATCCAATCAACGTGAACAAACACGGTGTAACGGATATGCAGGATTATACCAATATGCTGGATCGGGCTTGGCAGTTCCGCTCGGTTGGTTATGGACATGATAACAAGACTTGGGCAGATATTATGAGTGCCTTGCGTCTGGTCGGATATGATTATGTAGTAAGTATTGAGCACGAAGACGGTCTGATGTCGGTTGAAGAAGGATTCTCTAAAGCCGTGCAAAATCTCCAGCAAGTATTGATTGAAGAGCCGCTGGGCGATATGTGGTGGGTTTAGAGCTACATTAGGGGGAAATTGAATATGATCAACGTCACCATTTGGAATGAATTTGTCCATGAGAAAATTCACGATGAAGTAAGGGAAGTCTACCCGGATGGTCTGCATCGAGCGCTGGCTGACGGACTTGGCGGCGAAGGCTTTGCTATTCGGACGGCTACACTGGATCAGCCTGAACACGGATTAAGTGATGAAGTGCTGAATTCCACGGATGTGCTCATATGGTGGGGACATATGGCACACGATCGCGTAAGCGATGAGATCTCACAAAAGGTTGCGCAGCGAGTGCTGAACGGCATGGGAATGATTGTGCTCCATTCAGGTCACTTCTCCAAACCATTCAAAGCACTGATGGGAACCAGCTGCGATCTGAAATGGCGTGTAGCTGACGAGCAGGAAATTGTATGGTGTGTTAATCCATCCCATCCAATTGCGGATGGCATCGAGGGCAAGATTGTATTGGAAAAAGAAGAGATGTACGGGGAGTTCTTCGATATTCCAGTACCCGATGAACTGGTGTTTGTAAGCAACTTCCAGGGTGGGGAAGTATTCCGGAGCGGATGCACGTTCCGGCGTGGTGAAGGTAAAATTTTCTATTTTCGACCAGGTCATGAGACGTATCCGACCTATTACAAACCGGAAATATTAAGAGTGATCAGCAATGCTGTGAAATGGGCATATCCTGCCCGCAGCTTTAAGCCGGAATTTGGCAAGAGTGAACCTGTTAGACCGTTTGGCGGCGTGCTGGTCTAGTTATCCGTCGTAGTGGTAGTGTAAATATTTTTTGGTGAACTTATACGGATAATGTATACGAAGGAACCCTTCTCCAAGTCAATAATGACTGTGGCAGTTGGGTTCTTTTTGGGTAAGATAGTACTATGGGGAAGTTATACGATATTTCCCATGGTTACGACGCACCGTGTAATGTATACTGGGATGTATGATCCATTTTGCATGTTATGCTTCTAAAATTTAAACTTTTTAGTTGCAGACGTTTTCTTTGAAGCTTAAATATGTTATTATGAAATATACTAACAAAATGTAAGTTGAGTGATCTCTAAAGAGGTGATTAATGTGGAAGGTCAAGACTTGCGGATGTGTCCGCGTTTTGAGACGGCGTTTTCTTTTTTGGGCAAGCGCTGGAATGGTTTAATTATTCAAACGTTGATGAGTGGTTCAAAGCGATTCAAGGATATCTCCAATCTAATTCCGTCCATGAGTGACAAGATGTTGTCCGAACGGATGAAGGACCTGGAGAGTGAAGGTATTCTGGTTCGTCACGTCTATCCCGAGACGCCGGTTCGTATTGAATATGAACTGACGGATAAAGGTAGAGCGCTCCAGCCTGTCATGAATCAAATTCAAGACTGGGCTGAGAAGTGGGTTGACTAGCGTATAAGCAACATCACCCACTTCGTTGCATGAATGACATAGACTCCTGATTTCTGTGGAAATCAGGGGTTTTTGTCTTAAGTATAACGTGGATCGGCGTTTTTCTCTGGGGCTGTGCACATGTTGTCATGAGTTGTAGTATAATCTATAGAAAATGGCCGCAGACGGCCGGAGCGAAGGAGGCCCACTTGTCATGAGAGAAGAAAGCTTATCCCGTGAAGTACGCTACGGCAAGAAAGATATTGCAGAACTTGAGAGCGCATCCATTCAGGTCCATCTAATCTACAAAAAAGCTGCGGAGTTGTTTAAGCGCACAGCATATTCGCGTTCGGTTAAAGATGATTTTACCGAAGTGAATACGCATTCTGTGAACAGCGATGGTCCGAGATTGGCTCCGGCGGTGCTGCAAAAATGGATTCAAACGTCCAGAGGCTGGAAGTGTATCGGATGTGAACTGAGTCAACCTAATTCGGCGATGTCTCAGATGGAGGAAACCATCCATGGAAAGCGATTGGTGCTGGATGTGGGAGAAGGTCGGTTGGTTCAGGCAGAAATGCTGATTCAGGCGGTTGTCTGGTCTCAATATGAGAAGATTCGGATGTTTGCACCATGGCTTGGCGATGAACCCTTCTATAGCGTGCAGGAACTGGATGTCATTGCCCGTTATATTGTGCCTACCTATTTCTCGGAACGCCCCTTGCATGAGCAAGGGAAGGTATTCAAGGTACATCAACAATATGGTCAGATTCCGTTATACCAGGAGTATGTAGACGCACCTTCATGCTGCGTAAAGGTGGACGGTGGATTGCTTGAAGGCCGATTGCTGACAGGCGTATATGTATCGGAGGAACAGTTCTTCGGGCTCAATCCATATCTGAAAGATGGAGATGGAGGACGGACATACATGCAGGCATGTGTCCAATAACAAAGCAAACACTAGAACAGAAAACGGATTCAGATTGGAGAGCCTGTGTGCAGGCTCTCTTTGTTGTACCAGTCCTCTCTGGAGGGCGCGCGCGATAAAAGTAACGGGTTTGACACTTTTTTTTGTTGAGTGTTGTGCCATAATAGAGGTTATGGACAACAGGGTGAATGATTTTACGCAGGGTGGTGTTACCTACATGAAGAAGAAAATCCCCGGTTACATAGGTGTATGTTTGCTCATTCTGGCGATCTTGGCTGGATGTAGTGAGACGCAGCCTTCAGAGCAGCCAATTGTCAAAGAGACGGAAACAGCGAATACGATTACAGTGGCTGTAGATGGCAGTACATTCTTGCCTGATGCAACGAAGTCCATTAAGCGAGATTTTAGTGAGGGTTTGACACTCAAAAAAGCATTACTCAATAGCGGACTCGTTGATTTTACGGCGGATGGCAAACGGATTCAATCCGTGGGTGAAGTTTCTCTCGATTCTTCGCTGAGCTGGGCTGTGAAGTTGAATGGCAAGGATATTGAACAGGAAGATTGGGACATGGAGCTTCATGCCAAAGATGAAGTGATCATTTACGTGAAAGCCGCTGACAGTGGGGGGGATGGCGTTGCATATCAGACAACGTTACTCAAGGTGAGCGGTGGAAACATTATGCCAACTCTTAATCGTCAATATGCTGGAGTCTATGTTCAGGAATGTACAGTTCGCGATGTTTTGAAGTCCAGCGGGATTGTGAGAATGTCGGAGAACAACAAATTCGTCGTTTCGGTCGAGAATGTGACACCCCGCATGAATCAGCGGTGGGTCATTATGGTGAATGACAAGGAATTAATGGAAAACGGTTTGGATATGAAATTAAATCCACGTGATGCGGTAAAGCTTGAATTGACCAATGCATCGTAAGCATACAAAGAAGCCCAATCTCTTTTTAGAGAACTGGGCTTTTTTCATTGATGAAATTGTTTTGCAAGCAACACCTTATTAGCACAATCGTACTTCAAATACGACAGATCTCATTCGGACAAAGTTCACAGTGACAGATGCCTTGCAGCATCTTCAGATCTTTGATGACGATCATGCCATTGTCATATTCAATCGCATCTTTCTTACGAAGATCGCTTAACATGCGGTTTACACTTTCACGGGTGGCTCCAATCATATTAGACAGATCCGTGTGGGTAATTTTTTTGTGAATAATGACATGCTCTCCATGAGGCTCACCATACGAATTCGACAACCGAATGAGGGTAGAACAGAGCGCACCCGGTTTGCCATATAACATGAGGTCCCGGAACTTGGTCTGTGTCAGCCGGTGGTGGATGCCCATCCATTTCATAAAGTCGATCGCAAAGTCACAATGCTGGCATATCAGCATTTCCAGGTCTTTGTGTTCCAGTACACCAATTTCACTGTCTTCCAGTACTTCCGCTGAAAAGCTGTGTTTAGAGCCGAAGAAGGGATCAGCCTGGCCAATCATGTCACCGGATTGATACATGTACATGATCAGTTCCTTACCTTCATCCGTTGATTTGGTGATCTGGGCACGACCCCGTTTCATATAATAAAGTTTGTCAGAGACGTCTCCTTCCCAGTACAGATGGGTACCTTCAGGATAGGTTCTATCTTTCATTGTAACCAGCAGATGGTTGAAATTCGCTTCCGAGAAACAGTTGGTATTGCCGCGTTTTTCCAATACAGTCGTTAGTTCTCTCATAAATCTATCTCCCCTTTATGTCCATCGGACGACCTTCTGTAGCTTGCAGTAGCCTCCGAGGTTCGCCGCAAACCGTTGCCGTCCTGATCAGGGTCATCTCGGCCGGGAGGAAGGACGGTACAAATTGCGGTGGTTCAATTTTTAAGTTCAGTATATACCTAAACTTACCTTTTGGGGGGCATGGGAAGGCATCAAAAATGGCGAAATTTCAAACATTGTGATTAAATTCACTTTTAGTGGGGAAGGATGTGTTCGATAGCACTACACTTAATATAGGAAGTGGAAATCAACTTGTTAGCGGACATTACAAAAGTAAATTTAAATTTGTTATACTTTGTGAAAAAAATCACATGATTACGTTTTTAGCTATGTTACGATGTGAATGTAAACGAGAGAGACAAACTAATACGAACCTTTAGGAGGATGAGGGAGATGGCTGTAAAGAACGAAGTCGCCCCAGCAAAAGAACCGACAGCAGGTCAGTATATTCAAACATTAATCGACAAAGCGAATAAAGCACACGCCGCATTCATGAAGATGGACCAGAAGCAGATTGACCGGATTGTGCAAGCCATGGCGCTTGCGGGTCTGGATAAACACATGATGCTTGCCAAGATGGCTGTAGAAGAAACAGGTCGCGGAGTGTATGAGGATAAAATTACCAAAAATATATTTGCAACAGAATATGTATACCACAGCATCAAGTATGACAAAACCGTAGGCGTAATTGAAGATAACGAGTACGAAAGCTTCCAGAAAATTGCGGAGCCGGTCGGTATTATTATGGGTATTACACCAGTAACCAATCCGACATCAACGACGATGTTTAAAGCACTGATTTCCATCAAGACACGTAACCCAATCATCTTTGGTTTCCACCCATCTGCACAGAATTGTAGCCGGGAAGCTGCTAAAATCCTGCTGGAAGCAGCTGTGAAACATGGTGCGCCAGCGGATTGTATTCAGTGGATTGATGATCCTTCCATGGATCGTACAAACGAACTGATGAATCACAATGATGTGGCTCTCATTCTGGCAACAGGCGGATCAGGCATGGTACGTGCAGCGTATAGCTGTGGTAAACCTGCACTGGGCGTAGGACCGGGTAACGTACCTTGTTTTATCGAGAAAAGCGCGGATATCAATCAGGCAGTGACGGATTTGATCCTGTCGAAATCCTTCGATAACGGCATGATCTGTGCTTCTGAGCAAGCAGTAATCATTGAAGAACCGATCTTTGATCAAGTGAAGAAAAAAATGATTGCGAACGGCTGTTACTTTGTTAACAAAGATGAAGCAGCAAAATTGACAGCAGGTGCGATTAATGCCGAGAAATGTGCGGTGAACCCGGCGATTGTTGGTCAATCTGCGGTGAGCATTGCGAAGTTGTGCGGCATTGAGGTTCCAGCAGGCACCAAAATTCTCGTGGCCGAGATTGAAGGGGTAGGTACGAAATTCCCATTGTCGGCTGAGAAATTAAGCCCGGTACTGGCTTGTTACAAAGTCAAAACGGCAGCAGAGGGCATTGAGCGTGCGGCAGAAGTGGTTGCTTTTGGCGGCATGGGTCACTCCTCGGTTATTCACTCCACAAATGAAGAAGTGATCGGCAAATTCGCAGATCGTCTGCAAACTGGACGGATTATTGTGAACTCACCATCCACACACGGTGCCATCGGGGATATCTACAACACGAATATGCCGTCACTGACATTGGGATGCGGATCATACGGACGTAACTCGACTTCTTCCAACGTAACCGCTGTGAACTTAATCAACGTGAAAAGGGTGGCTCGCCGTACCGTGAATATGCAGTGGTTCAAAGTGCCGAACAAAGTCTACTTCGAAAAAGGTGCAACACAGTATCTTGCCAAAATGCCTGACATCACACGTGTTGCGATTATTACGGATGCGATGATGGTGAAACTTGGATATGTGGAAAAGGTAGAACATTATCTTCGTCAACGGCAAATGCCGGTAGCGATCGAAGTATTCTCCGATGTAGAGCCAGATCCATCCACAACAACGGTAGATCGCGGAACGGAAATGATGCGTCGCTTCCAACCGGACTGCATTATCGCACTTGGCGGTGGATCACCGATGGATGCTGCCAAAGCGATGTGGTTGTTCTATGAATATCCGGACACGGACTTCAACGATCTGAAACAGAAATTCATGGATATCCGTAAACGGATCTACAAATATCCACGTCTCGGTGTAAAAGCGAAATTTGTAGCGATCCCAACAACATCGGGTACAGGTTCTGAAGTGACATCGTTCGCGGTTATCACGGATAAAAATCAAGGTAACACCAAATATCCATTGGCCGACTATGAGCTGACACCAGACGTAGCGATTGTCGATCCGGAATTCGTATACTCCCTGCCTAAAACGGCGGTTGCGGATACAGGTATGGACGTACTGACGCATGCGATTGAAGCATATGTGTCTGTTATGGCAAATGATTACACAGATGGACTTGCGATCAAAGCCATTCAACTGGTGTTCCAATACCTGGAGCAATCGGCACTGCAAGGCGACAAACTGGCACGTGAGAAAATGCATAATGCTTCCACAATTGCCGGTATGGCATTTGCCAACGCATTCCTGGGCATTAACCACAGCTTGGCGCACAAATGGGGCGGTCAGTACCACACCGCACACGGACGCACCAATGCAATCCTGATGCCACACGTCATTCGATACAACGCGAAAAAACCGACCAAATTTGCATCGTTCCCGAAATATTCGCACTTTGTAGCGGATGAGCGATATGCCGAAATCGCCCGTATCTTGGGATTGCCTGCTCGCACGACAGAAGAAGGCGTAACCAGTCTTATCAATGCCATCCGTAACCTGAACAAAACATTGGGCATTGAAGAATCGTTCCAGGAAATCGGATTTGATGCAAAAGACTTCGAAGCACATGTCGATTATCTGGCAGACCGTGCCTTCGAAGACCAATGTACAACCGCCAATCCGAAGTTGCCGTTGGTAACTGAACTGGCTGATGTATACCGCAACGCTTTCTACGGAAAGTTTGAATAACGAATCAGAACGAAGCGTGCCTTACGGCAAAAGAGATCAGGGTTCCCCGAGAGGGGAGCCCCGATTGCCGTCTTTCACACAATAAAGAAAAGGGCAGAAAAACAGAAGAGTGAAGCACCTGTTTTTCAGGATTTATTCTAAGATTTGATTTGCTCCGAGCATAGAGGAGCAAAAGGTTCTTAAAGAGGTTACACGAAATCCGTGCTCTGGCTGTTTGAACCAGATGTTCGACAATAAAGAAGAGGGCAGAAAAACAGAAGAGCGAGCATCTGTTTTTCAGGATTTATTCTAAGATTTAGTTTGCTCCGAGCATAGAGGAGCAAAAGGGTTCTAGAGAGGTTACACGTAATCCGTAATGTGGCAGTTTGAGCCAGATGTTCACACAACAACGGAGTGGGCAGAAAAACAGAAGAGCGAAGCACCTGTTTTTCAGGATTTATTCTAAGATTTGATTTGCTCCGAGCATAGAGGAGCAAAAGGGTTCTAGAGAGGTTACACGTAATCCGTGATGTGGCTGTTTGAGCCAGATGTTCACACAATAACGGAGTGGGCAGAAAAAACTGAAGAAGCGGAGCGTGCGCCTTTATCCCCGAATTTTCCCCTTTGGAAAATAAAATTGAAAAAATCCGGGGATAACAGCGATCGGAAGTTGTTCTGCCCGCGCAGTGGCTAAGTGTGAATTTACAGGGTTCAATGGGACACAGCGCAGGTGGAGTGAGTTAGTTCACTGACTTTGTGATAAAAATCACAGATGATGAAAGTGCCAAGTCGTATACTGAAAATGTAAGAAAAACATTCATCCCGCGGTTCCGGTTCCCAAGTAGAGAGAACATGTTCCGGTTTTATGTGAAACAATTCACATTAATCGCGGCTCTGGGCACACAATGCTACGAATGAAGCAATATGTTATGTGTCCAGAAATCCAAATTAGTGGAGGGATTACGATGTCGGTGATTGAAAAAGATGTCAAACAACAAACAGGCTGGAGAAACTTTACCAAAGGAACATGGACCAAATCCGTAGATGTGAATGATTTTCTGGCACACAACTTGTCTCCGTATTACGGCGATGAAGCGTTCCTCGCAGGTGCAACCCAGAATACCAAAGAATTGTGGGAAATCGTATCTGATCTGACCAAAAAAGAACGGGATAACGGCGGTGTCCTTGACGTTGATGTAAACACACCAGCGACTATTGTTTCTCACCAACCAGGTTATCTGGATCAAACCAAAGAGCAGATTGTCGGTGTTCAGACCGATGCTCCGTTCAAACGTTCCATTCAACCAACAGGCGGAATCCGGATGATGATTGATGCATGTGAAGCATACGGCTTCGAATTGCCTCAAGGCGTCATTGATATATTTACGAACATTCGCAAAACACATAACCAGGGTGTATTCGATGCTTATACTTCCGACATGCGTGCAGCGCGTAAAGCAGGGATTATTACAGGTCTGCCAGATGCTTACGGCCGTGGTCGGATCATCGGTGACTATCGTCGTGTAGCTTTGTACGGGGTAGACTTCCTGATTCGTAACAAAAAAGGTGAATTGAATGCACTCGAAGTTGATGTCATTGATGAAGATGTCATTCGTCTGCGGGAAGAATTGTCTGAGCAGATTCGTGCATTGCAAGAGCTGAAACAATTGGGCGATATGCACGGGTTCGATATTTCCTTGCCAGCGACTACAGCGAAAGAAGCGTTCCAATGGTTGTACTTCGGTTATCTCGCTGCGATCAAAGAACAGAACGGTGCTGCGATGTCACTAGGACGTGTATCTTCCTTCCTGGACATCTACATTGAACGTGACCTGCAAGAAGGCATTCTGTCTGAAGAACAGGCACAGGAGCTCGTTGATCATTTTGTAATGAAACTGCGGATTGTCAAATTCCTGCGTACACCAGATTACAACGAACTCTTCAGTGGAGATCCAACATGGGTAACAGAGTCCATCGGTGGTATGTCTGTAAATGGTGAAACACGCGTAACCAAAAACAGCTTCCGTTTCCTGCATACACTGCACAACTTGGGTCCTGCACCAGAGCCGAACCTGACTGTACTTTGGTCCACGAAACTTCCAGAAGCTTTCAAAGATTATTGCAGCAAAGTATCCATTGAAACCAGCTCAATCCAGTATGAGAATGATGATCTGATGCGTCCGATCTACGGTGACGATTACGGTATTGCTTGCTGTGTATCGGCGATGAAGATCGGGAAACAAATGCAATTCTTCGGCGCTCGTGCCAACCTGGCGAAAGCTCTCTTGTATGCGATCAACGGTGGTCGTGACGAGAAATCCGGAGCACAAGTTGGACCTGAGTATCCTGCCATTACTAGCGACGTGCTGGATTACAATGAGGTTATGAAACGCTTCAAACCAATGATGGAGTGGCTCGCGAAGCTGTATATGAACACCCTCAACGTCATTCACTACATGCACGATAAATACAGTTATGAGCGTATCGAAATGGCATTGCATGACCGTGACATTGTACGTACGATGGCTTGCGGTATCGCTGGTCTGTCGGTTACAGCCGACTCACTGAGTGCGATCAAATATGCCAAAGTAAAACCAATCCGTAACGAACAAGGCATCGCTGTTGACTTCGAAATCGAAGGAGACTTCCCTTGTTACGGTAACAATGAAGACAGCGTAGACAGCATTGCTGTTGAACTGGTTGAGAACTTCATGGGTATGATTCGCAAGCACAAAGCTTACCGTAACGCAGTGCCAACGCAATCCGTGCTGACGATCACATCCAACGTGGTATACGGTAAGAAAACAGGAACTACACCGGATGGTCGTAAAGCAGGTGAACCATTTGCTCCAGGTGCGAACCCAATGCATGGTCGTGATAAAAAAGGTGCACTGGCATCCCTTGGCTCTGTAGCCAAATTGCCTTATGAACACAGTCTTGACGGTATTTCCAATACCTTCTCCATCGTGCCAAAAGCATTGGGTAAAGAGGAGACTACACGTAAATCCAACCTGACTGCCATGATGGATGGTTACTTCGGTCAAAATGCTCATCACCTGAACGTTAACGTATTTGATCGTCAACAATTGATTGATGCGATGGATCACCCGGAAAACTATCCGCAACTGACTGTACGGGTATCCGGATATGCGGTTAACTTCATTAAATTGACTCGTGAACAACAGTTGGATGTCATCAACCGTACGTTCCATGGCTCAATGTAAGTAATTTACAAGTAGAAGACCGCTAGAGCAAGGCATTCCAAATCATATTAAACGCACAGCGGATGCGGATACAGAAAGGAAGAGGCAGCATGGTTAAAGGACATATTCATTCACTCGAAACTTTCGGGACGGTTGACGGCCCAGGCATCCGCTTCGTGCTTTTTATGCAAGGATGTCTACTCAAGTGTCAATATTGCCACAACCCTGATACATGGGCACTAGATGGTGGAAAAGAAATGACGCTCGAGGAGATATTGGCTGAAATTGAGCCGTATCTATCTTACTACCGTAGCTCCGGAGGCGGGCTCACGATATCTGGCGGAGAACCAACGTTACAGGCTCATTTTGTAGCCGAAATCTTCAAGGAAGTGAAGCGACGTTGGGGATTGCATACGACACTGGACAGCAACGGATTTAACGAACCGGATCGGATTCACGACCTGTTGGACCACACAGACCTGGTTCTGCTGGACCTCAAGCATATTGATGACGAGAAACATATCAAGCTGACAGGCAAATCCAACGAGAGAACGTTGAAAACGGCCAAGTGGCTATCGGAGCAAGGCCGGAAAATGTGGATACGCCACGTGTATGTGCCTGGTATTCATAACGAGGAAGAGGATCTGCTTAATCTCGGACGGTTTATAGGTACATTAAATGGCGTTGAGAAGTTCGAAATTCTTCCATACCATCAGATGGGGATTTACAAATGGGAAGCGCTCGGTAAAGTATATCCACTGGATGGTGTTCCTTCGCCAAGTGAAGAAGAAGTGGAGCGGGCGTATCGCCTGATCGAACAAGGTCGCCAGGAAACAGCTGGCATGGCTTGTTCCGGTAAGTAACTACAGTTATATACAGGATCTATATAATTTTAACTAACTTTTTACACGAGAACGAAGAGGACAGAAATAAGCTGGAGAAGCGAAGCGTTCGCCTTTATCCCCAGATTTTCACCTTTGTAAAAGTGGATTAAAAAAATCAGGGGATAACAGCGATCGGAAGGTTGTTCTGTCATCGGAGTGGCAAGTGTAAATATTCTTGAGTTCAACGTATATACCAACCAAGCAGTCCTTGCGAACATACTTCGCAGGGGCTGTTTTTTTTTTTGCTGTTATCCATTGTAAATGCAAGATTATTTGTCCAGTGAAGGATTTTATCCCTCCATTGATGAATTGTCATCCTTACGATGTAAGCTCCGGCTTTTTATAATCAGAGTGTAAAGCCAAATGCTCAATATCTTGAGGAGGGTCAACCAGATGAAAAAAGGAATGACATTGCTGCTTTCATTATTGCTTATCACTTCATGGACTTTGGCGGGATGTGCAAGCTCAAGTAACGAGCCACAGCAAGGTGCGGGTAATACACCTACGGAGGAGAAAAGTAAGGAACCGATTGAGATGCTTCTGCGCCACACACAGGTGGGAGCCGACAAACAGAAAAGACTGGCCATTCTGCAGGATGTTGTGGACAAAGTTGAGGGTGAGATACCCAATCTGACCTTTACACTGGATGGCGTCGAATCGGATGTGAATCGCAAGGAGAAGCTTCGCGGAGAGATGGCGGCAGGCAATCCCCCGGATATCTTCGAACTGTTCGGCAGCCCGGATTCCAAAGTCTATGCCAAGGAAGGCATGCTGCTTGATCTGACTCCAATTTTGCAAGAGCTTGGCATTCAGGACCAGTTTACGTCGCTTGAGCCGTTTACGTATGAAGGCAAAGTATATGGACTGCCGATTGGCGGTTCGGGCGAAGGTTTTTTCTATAATAAAGAGTACTTTGAACAAAAAGGATGGAAAGCTCCAACCACCATGGCTGAACTGGACAACATACTGGCCGAGATCAAGGCCGATGGCAAAGTGCCGCTTGCTTCCGCATCCAAAGCAGGCTGGGTTCCGCTCATGTTAACCAACCACCTGTGGTCCCGATATGCCGGGCCGGAGATTACTGCAAAGTTTGCAACAGGTGAAGCGAAGTGGACCGACCCCGGTGTTGTGCAAGGTTTTGCCAAGCATAAGGAATGGGTCGATAAGGGTTACTTCAAAAAAGGCGAGCTGGGCTTCGAGTATGCCGAATACACCACTCAATTTACGAGCGGAGAAGCGGTGTTGATGTATGACGGAACATGGAAATCATCTGTATTCAAAGAAGGTCAGAGCGGTGAATCGCTCATTGGCAAGGTTGGATTTTTCAATATGCCTCCGGTAGAGAACGGCGCAGGCGATCAGACGTCTTTGATGCGGGATGTGAACAATGGATACGGATTCTCGGCAGCAGTGGCGGATGACCCGCAGAAGCTGGAAGCAGTGAAAGCTTTTATCAAAAATTTCTACAATGAAGATATGCAGGTCCGTGGTCTTGTGGAAGACGGTGTGTTGCCTGCGATGAAGCTGGACGAGAAAGTGCTGACCGACAGTATTACCGATGATCTGATGAAAGAAATTGTGGCTGTGCTTAATGCGTCCAAGACGTCGTTCCCGGCATTTGATGCACTCGTTCAGGCTGATGTGACGACAGAGATCAGCAATCTGCAAATCCAGAAGTTGATTGGTGGGCAGACCACCCCAGAGAAAATGGCAGAAGAGCTGCAAAAGGTACAAGAAGAAGCAAACGCTTCAGTGGAGTAGACCAATCCAAGTTGAAACTGCGATCGTTGAAGTGACTGAAGGAGGCTGACCATGAATACTTCACTCCGTAGCCCGTTAATCTATACGCTGTTTATAATGCCGGCATTGATTCTGTTTGTGATGTTCTTTCTATATCCTATTGGCAGCTCCCTGTATTACAGTCTGACGAGTTGGAATGGGGTATCGGCTGAGCCACGTTTTGTGGGCTTATCCAATTATGTGAAGGCACTGACCGATGAACGGTTTTGGATATCCACACGGAATAACGGCTTTTTTATTGGATTTTCAGTACTCATTCAGGTACCCCTGATCGTCCTGTTTTCGCTTCTGATTGCCAATGTGAAAAGGCTGAAAGGTCTGTATAAAACAGCTGTTTTTTTACCATCCATCATGTCGACAGCTGTTATCGGTATCTTATGGGGATTTATCTATGAACCCAATATCGGGCTATTAAACAAAATGCTTCATGTGCTGGGCATTGATCCAATCTACTGGTTATCGGATAACCGATTCGCCATGTTGTCCATTTTGGTGACCAACGCATGGCAGTGGACCGGATTTTACATTGTCATGGTGCTGGCGGCTATTCTGGCGATTCCCCGTGATTTGGATGAAGCGGCTGCAATTGATGGGGCAACGGCGGTACAACGTGCAATGCGAATTACGTTGCCGCTGATTCGGCCGATCATTTCCGTAGTTATCATGTTGTCCATTGCGGGTGCAATGAAAGCAGCCGACATCGTAATTGTCATGACCAAAGGTGGGCCCGCTGGGTCTACCGAGGTTTTGGCGACATACATGATCAAATATGCAATTACCAACTTCAAATATGGCTATGGTAATACCATTGCAGTGCTGATCTTTGCTCTGACGCTTGTGCTCACTGCGGTGTATCAACTGCTGGTGGCGAGGCGGGGAGAGAGGGTGGAATATTAATGGCGAAAAGCTTAAAAAGCAGTATACCTCATGTGTTGTTAATGTTGTATTTAATCGCGATTTTGTTTCCCTTTTTATTTGTAATCTTCTCTTCCTTCAAGCAGGATAACAATGAAATCGCCCTGAATCCATTCGGTCTACCCACAACATGGGAGTTTAACAATTACGTGGAGGCCTGGGTGAATGCGAAGATTGGCACGTATTTCTGGAACAGCCTCTACATTTCGGTTCTGTCGTCGGCGTGCACGATTGCGCTTGGTGCCATGTTTGCTTTTGCCGTAACCCGAATGAGACACCCGAGATGGAGTCTGTTTCTGTACAGTCTGATTCTGGCGGGCATGCTTATTCCCAATAATGCACTTATGCTGCCAATCTATCTGCTTGTTCGAAAAATGGGCATATTGGATACGCATCTGGCATTGATCGTGCCCTATGTGGCAAATGCGATCCCCTTTACAATTATCATACTGGCTGCTTTTATGCGCTCTCTGCCTGGAGAAATTGAGGAAGCCGCTGTTATGGATGGCTTGAGGGCCCCGGGTATCTTTGCTAAAATAGTAATACCTCTTACGGTTCCAGCCATCGTTACGGTTTTTATCGTCAATTTCCTCGGCAACTGGAACGAATTTTTACTCGCCAACTATTTCTTATCCACCGATAAATTGCGTACACTGCCTGTGGGTATGGTCCAGTTTCGGGATCAATATCAGATGAACTATGCTCAGATGTCGGCAGGCATTGTGTACAGCGTTGTACCCGTACTTGTGATCTACGCCATACTGCAGGAGAAAATTATTGAAGGAGTTACTGCAGGTGGTGTCAAAGGTTAATACCATGAACCAGTGAATAGGGAGAACGGGATATGAACTTGCGAATGAAGCTGGCCTTGGCATTTATGCTGCTGATCATTGTACCGATGTGTGCACTGGGCATTGGCATGTTTCTGGTCACATCACATACGATTGAGAAAAAATACAATCAACAGGCCGAATATGCGCTTCAGGCCATTAGCTACAATATCGAGAATGTATTTCAGCAGATTAACAATGTGACCGACAACGGGATAGCCACCTCGGTTTTTCAAATGGCATTGAACGCCAAAGATCCGACCAAGCAGGATCTGGGAACCGGTAATCAGTTATCCCTGAATGCCAGCCAGCGCAATTTCCGTTCCCTTCTATATAATTATCCGTTCATCAGTTACGCTTTTTTATATGATTTGCGTTCGTCCGAGAATAACCAGATTGTCTCCATTTTCACCAAAGAAAACTTTCAAGCCCTTCCTTTCCAGCAATTCAAAGTGCATCCCTTATTCAATGAAATTCTGCAACTCAATGGCGTCCCAAAATGGCTCGCCCCTCTGGAATATCCTGAATTAACCGGTGTAGAACCCGTCTTCACCCAGATCAGGCTGGTCAAGGAACTCAGTTATTTTCAAAATATCGGTGTACTCGTTGTTCAGATCAAAAAGGGGGAGATTGACCGGATCTTCCGCCATCTGCAAATCAGTGATCCCGCACAGGACACGTCTTTCCTGTTAGTGAATGAGGAAGGACTGATCGTTTACGATCCCTCGGGACGTTACAATGGTGCGAATATGGAAAATCTGGGTTCGAAATCAGGCGGTTATGGCCCAGGTTTTAGCAGTGTCAGAACGGTCTTTGACGGCACGGAGAGCATCCTCTCACAATATCATCTGAAGAACTATAACTGGAGTCTTGTCAGTGTTACTTCATGGGAAGCCTTATCTGCCGAAACGAATGCCTTCGCAGGTTGGTCTGTCATTATTATTCTGTCATGCCTGCTCGCAGCCATGATCTTCAATCTTTTTTTCATGAATCGTATTACGGGTAACATTGCTGTACTTGTCAGGTTTATGCGCCGCGTGGATGATGGTGATTTTAATGCGAGGGTGGAAGGAAAAGGCTTTGACGAGATGCAGCTGCTTGCTCAAGGTTTCAATGAACTAATGGATCGTATTGGCGGATTATTCCGTCGTGTTCGGGCAGAGCAAGAGCAGAAGGCTCAAGCGGAATTACGTGTACTGCAAGCCCAGATCAAACCCCATTTTCTGTTCAACACCTTAGAATCCATTAATGGATTAGCGCTGCGTGGTGAGGGGCGCAAAGTAAGCGAGATGGTGACCAGGCTTGGCAATATGCTTCGTATCAGCATTCAGGATCAGGAGGAAATTCCACTGGGTGAGGAAGTGAGGCATTTGCAGAGTTATCTGGAGATTCAACAGTACCGGTTCAGTGATTTATTTACGTATGAGATTGATATTCCACCGCATCTATATACCTCAATTGTGCTTAAGCTTACACTTCAGCCACTGGTGGAAAATAGCATACAACATGGGTTTGAGGGGATCACATATCCAGGTGTGCTGCGGATAAGCGCATATGCAGAACGGGATCATCTGGTGTTAAGTGTTGAGGATAATGGGATCGGTATTCCCCAGGAAATGCTTGCACGATTTGAGTATATGGCAGCAGATCCGCCAGAAGATATGCTTGCGCAAGGGGCGGAATCATTATCGTCCATAACGGAACGCCGGGGATTAGGATTACGAAGTGTGGCAGATCGAATTCGTATTCAATACGGAGCTGGATATGGCATATTTATATGTTCAGCACCAGGTTATGGCACAGTTATTCAATGCATTATTCCATTATATGAGCAGGAGGAAGCCGGATGAATCTGACTGCGTTGCTGGTTGACGATGAGCTGCCGATTTTGGAGAATTTAAGTTATATTTTGCCCTGGGAAGAGATGGGGATTGAAATAACGGGTACAGCGAGAAGTGGCTTAGAAGCGCTGGGTAAAGTGACAGAAAGTCATCCAGACATTATCTTATGCGATATTCGGATGCCGTCCATGGATGGCTTGGAACTTATTCGACTGCTGCGAGAGCAGGGTGAAACGTGTGAAATAATTTTACTGACGGGATACCAACAGTTTGAGTACGCTCGAACTGCTATCCAATATAACGTACATGAATACATATGCAAGCCAATTGATTATCTGGATCTGGAACATAAATTGCGTGAACTGGCCAGGCAGATCCAGAAGAGACGTCTGGAAAATGAGTCAGAACGCTATCGCAGCTTGGAGATGGCAAGTTGGATCAGACACAAACAGTTGATTGACCTGTTGCGAGGAGAAGCTCCGTTGAAGATTTCTGATCCTGTCTCTGTGCCTCCATTCATGCCTCCTACTATTGGCTATACATTGCTGCTGGTGGATGTAGTCGGTTATTTCCGCCATTCCATCGGCTGGTCTGAGGTCCAGCATGTTAGATGGCATGAGACGATAAGTTCCATGCTGAGGGAAGTTACGGGCAGAATCTCTAATGGCTGCCAGGTTCTTTCTACCCGCAAAGGAGAGTGGTGCCTCTTGCTGGACGCATCGGGCGAGTGGAAACTTCAGTCAGAGGCGTTGGCACATCAAATATTATTTGAATTGAATGCGATGTTGTCCTTGGATTCAAGCGTAAAAGCAAGGGTAGTTCAGGATCATATACCCGTAAAACTGGAACAGCAAATCCTTGAACGGTACCAGCATTGTCAGAGGGTTCTAATGACACATTCGGAGCGTGAATACAAGGTATTGAAGCCGGAATGTGCGGTATCTTCATTATCGTATGATCATGAGGTTTCAAAAAAGGTCGGCACTTGGATAACAAGAGACGATCTGGAGCTTATCACACGGTGCATTCGGCAATGGAATAAGCAAGGACTACAGGATGTAATGAATGCGCTTAAACAGCGAATGGGGAATGCCGAGCAATCCATAGACAAGATAGATGAAACCCACTTTCGCTATATGCTTGTACACATGCTTCGGGAACTGCGCGAAGTAAATGTCATGGCTAAACAGGACGAAGTGAATTTCTGGAATGCGCTGCAAGAGGCTGTATCCATGAGAGAACTGATTGAACTTGCAGAGGTCATTATTCATGCCTGTCAAGGTAAACAAACTCAACCGCGTCCTTCGATAGCGGAACTGATCCGATCTGCATGTGAGTATATGGATGCCAGACTGCAACAGGACTTGGGTATAGATGAAGTCTCAGATTGGCTTGGAATCAGCCCGGGTTACTTTTGTCAGCTATTCAAAACCCATATGGGGATTACCTTTGTGGAATATATGACTCAGAGACGTATGGAGAATGCCGCATTGTTATTAAGTACAACCGAATGGAGCATTACAGCGATTGGAGAAGCAACAGGATTCAAGGAGCGTCGTTATTTCTCCAAAGTGTTTCATAAACACTTTCATATGAAACCATCGGAGTACAGGCAGAGCCAACGGCTGGGTTCCTAGTCTTCAAGAGAAACGGAGGGAAGTTGCATGAAAGCATTGAATAATTTGACATTGGAGCAAAAGGTAGGGCAACTGTTGATGTGTGGTTTTCACGGACAGCATGCAGATGAGCAGATTACTCGCTTAATCCGTGACCACCACGTTGGGGGTGTCATTTATTTCCGGCGTAATGTGCAAAGTGTAGATCAATTGACGCGACTGTCCGAAGAACTGCAAGGTATTGCTGGTGAGGCGGGAGATTTACCACTCATGATCTCGGTGGATCAGGAAGGTGGTATGGTCGCAAGGATCGACAAAGAGGGAGTAACTCAAGTTCCGGGTAACATGGCGCTTGGTGCGACAGGCAATCCGGATTATACCCTTGAATGTGCCCGAATTCTGGGTCGTGAGTTGAAAAGCATCGGTATTGATATGAACCTTGCGCCCTTGGTGGACGTGAATAACAATGCGCTAAACCCGGTGATTGGTGTACGGTCATATGGCGAAAATGCCGAGCGTGTAGCCGCTCATGGAGCCGCGGCCATAACGGGATATCAATCACAAGGCATAGCTGCAACAGCCAAACATTTTCCTGGACATGGGGATACTGCGGTAGATTCTCATCTAGGTATGGTCATTGTACCTCATGATCGAAACAGGTTGGAACAGATCGAATTACTACCGTTCCGCCGGGCTATCGAGGCCGGAGTCGATGCCATTATGACAGCTCATGTTATTTTTCCAGCGATTGAACCGGAGCCTATTCCGGCAACATTATCGCGTAAAGTGTTAACCTGTCTGTTACGTGAAGAAATGGGCTTTGAGGGCATTATTATTACAGACTGTCTTGAAATGCATGCGATATCCAAACCGTATGGGGTAGCTGAAGCTGCCATTCGTGCTGTGGAGGCAGGAGCAGATCTGATTCTGGTGAGTCATACCCTGCAAGATCAGGTTGCTGCTGTGGAAGCAATCATTGAAGCAGTCCGAACAGGGCGAATTTCGGAAGATATCATTAACAAGGCACTGGAACGTATTATTACATGGAAGGCAACGCGCTGCGGGTACCGGAAAACGGGTCTTGTTTCGCCGGAAACGAATGAAACTGCCGAAGCAGTAAATATTGAACCCGTTGATTCCACGGAGTCCATTGAATCTACATTGTTCAACATTGCTTCAAACAGTATTACCGTAGTTCATAATGAAGGGCTGCTGCCGTTGAACCCAGAGAAGGACGTGTATGTCATCTGGCCTGAAGTTGTGCAACGGACAGAGGTGGATGAACCATGGTCCCATACTGATTCCCTTGGCGTGGCGCTATCGCAGCTGCGAGGCAGAGTTCGGGAGCGTAAAATAACGACTCAGCCATCTTATGATGAAGCAGACCGGATATTAAAGGATGTGTCGGAGGCTGAGCAGGTCATTGTATGTACTTACACATCCTCAGGTCACCTTCCGAAAGGGCAACGGTATCTGGTTGAAAAGCTGAGTGAAAATCAATCTCTGATTGTAATTGCTCTCCGTAATCCATATGATCTACTGGAGATTTCACTCCCGGGAAGTTATGTGTGTACCTATGAAAATACGCCTACAGTTGTCCGGGCACTATCTCTCGTGTTAACCGGTGAGTTGGAGCCTACAGGAAGTTTGCCTGTTCGTTTACGTTAGACATATTGAATCATTCAATTCTCTCTAGGATATGGTGCTACTTGGCCATCTTCTGGAGAGAATTTTTTGTTGAAAAGTTTGATTGGGTTTATTTGGGATCTAATGCTAATACAGATTATTGATAGATAACTATTTTCATAGTATTTTCCTTCTATTAAAAGTTTACAATTCTCCTCTTAATTTTTTAGCAACTTTTCCCGGTCCCAAGCGTCTAATAATATGACTTTTTGAGGGGGATATTTATAAAATGGGAGCAGAAGGAGCCAAAGACAAAGAATGAATTTCAAGAAAAAATTGTCCATACTTACCGCTTTTGCTGTTTTTCAGGCGTTTGCAGTGATTCCTGCGAATGCACAATCAGCTGATCAGAGCGATACTACACCAGTGAATACAGCCAAAGTTAAATCCGTGGAGGTTGTGAAGAAAGAACAAACCATCGCGGAATCCGAAGTGAAATCCGGAACAGACACTCCAACATCAAATAATGAAACAACTGAAGAAGTGGACCCCGAAACCAATGTTCCTACAGGAACAGACGGTACTCCGGTTGATCCGGTAACGGAACCGACGGACGAAGAAGGTACAGCTGAGGAAACACCAGCACCTGCACCAGTTGAAGTGGAGCAACCGTCTACAGGGAGTTCATCTGTCGCTGGAGGCGGGGGTGGAGACCTCACGCTATATATGAACAGCAATAAAATGATGCAAGATGGAAAAACATATCTTGCCGGACAGCCAATGGCTGTTAAAAACGGTGTATCCTATGTAGCCATCCGTGCTTTGGTAGATCGGGTCGGCTATGATGTTAAATACGATAACACGACCAAAGAAACGATCATTATTAGTGGTGAAGATGAGCTGCGTTTCAAAACAAACAGCAAGATCTATACCGTTAATGGTGTGTCCAGAACGATGAAGGGCGCGGCTTATCAACAAAAGAATACGTTCATGGTGCCGCTGACGTCGATTACGCAGGCCCTGAACATCACTTATAAAGTAAACCAGCCTGCGAAAACGGTTGTATTGAATCTGAGTACCAAACCAGTAGCCAGCTTCTCGGTACAAAAAGAAGTTTTTGCTGGGGAGCAGGTAACCTACACAACCAGATCCAGTTCACCAAAAGGACTCAGCATTGTTGATGAGCGTTGGACTGGCCGTCAGGATTCATTCGACCAACCAGGTATATATACGGTAACCTATGCGGTCCAGGATTCGAGTGGTCAATGGAGTGATCCATACTCGGTTACGATTAAGGTTGAAAGACCGAATCTGCCACCAGTTGCGATGTTTACGACAGATAAGGAAGAATACAAAATGGGTGAGAAAATCACCTATATTGATCAAAGCACAGATGATGAAAATGCGATTGTAAAAACAGAATGGGATAACAATGCCCTTGCATTCTTTGTTCCAGGACCGAAGACCGTAACGATTACAGTTACCGATAAACATGGTGCTAGCGATAGCTATACCAAGATGATCAATATTACGGGCGAAACGCTATACAGTTTGTCCGACTTCAACCAATTGTTCACACCTGTGGGTGAGAAATTTACCTTCGACGGTGGCGGAGTACCGGCATTGGAGAAAGTTCTTTTCACGTATTATGACGAACCAAGTCTGCTGATCCGCAGTAACAGCCCGGAAACTGTGAATACGGAAGGCATCGTGTACAAGGAATCTTCCTTCGGACAGACACGCTTCATGATTCACCATGTGAACAATACGGGCAAAAACGTGAAAATGTACGTTGTAGCGACAAACAACAATGCTTACACGGCGTCCATTGAACAGCAAAACATGGGCTTTGCAGGACCGTCACCTTTTGCAACGGTAGCTGGAAAGTTGTCGATTGACCGTTGGTTCCAATCCATGCAGAATGGGACGGGTCAAAAGAAAGTGTACATCCAGCCAGGAGAAAGCAAGCTGATTCTCAATGATCTGAGTGTACTTCGAATGAAACAGGGACAAGTCATCTCCTTGTATTCAGATGTATTCAGTGACTACGAACTGGATTACAACATTATCATGATCGAAGAAAACAAGGACCCGATGGAAGTGTTGTCGAGCCTGCCGGTTCTGGATCGTGATGGGGTTCACAACCGTGGAACGTATCCAAATGCAACACGGATTATTACGTACGATCAAGAAGTAGGTTCGAAGCCTGCACGTCTTCCACTTGGAGATAATGCAAGTGATCCAAACCTTGTAGGAACGGATCCTATGGCGTACACGGAAGCATCCAACGCAGGTAACTTCGGTGTATTGTACAAAATCACATTAAATAATGTGGCTCCACGCACGTTGATCTCATTCAACCCTCGTGGAGGCAGATACTCAGGTGTGGCTCTCGTGAACGGACAGGTCGTTCAGATTTCCACAGGTAAATCTGTAACTGCACCTAATGAGCAAAGCGTGATGTATCGCACAGGTTCGTACGGCGAGAGTGTAACCATTCTCTTCTCGGCGGCACCAGGAAGTAACCTCCCTGTCAACCTGCTGTTCACGCCGCTTCCGGCTGAAAAGTAATATCATGAACATGCACGGACGGTTTGGAGTGAAAGCTTATATCATATATACCCGTTCACCCCAAAAGTCGCCCGAACGATTAATCATCTGAACCGTCAAGAAAGGACTCCGTGTCCATGCCATGTCATTAGCTTTAGGCTAAACATAATGACACGGCATGTGTGGAGTTCTTTTTATATCTTGTTGAAATGGGAGAACGCGGTAGCTTCGTTGACTCTAATCGTAATTTGATGCATTATTAGAGGTATACAAGAAAGCAAAAGTTTTTGCTTTTGCCGAATAAACTGTCGCTCTATGAATGATGCAAAATGCTCGTATGACAGGAGGTGCTTTAGATCATGCTGTCGACAGAACAGATTATTTCGACCATGTCCTCACAGGGGCTCCGCATTACCGATCAGCGGAAAACTTTGGCCCGGTTATTTGCCGAGTCGCCCGGGTATCTTACACCCAAGGACGTCTATGAATATATGGGTAAGACTTATAGCGGACTGAGTTTTGACACGGTATATCGGAATTTGCGTGTGATGCAGGAACTGGGTGTACTGGAACAGGTCATCTTTGAAGATGGCGTTAAATTCAGAGCACACTGTAGTGAAGATCATCATCACCATCATATGATCTGTCTGAAATGTCAGAAGACATATCCTATTGTTTTTTGCCCGATGCAGCTTGCGGATGCGCCTGAGCAATTTCAGGTTGTGGATCACAAGTTCGAGGTATTTGGATATTGCAAGGACTGTGCTGAGCATGCGCCGGCCAAAACGGCGTCTGGACATCAACACGCTCACGGGAAGCACTGACCATGAAGTTATCGCGTAGAATAGCTCAGGCACCCATTCGGGTCTACCGCAACTATATCTCTCCATTGACGCCGCCAACATGCCGGTTCTATCCAAGCTGTTCGGCTTATGCCATGGAGGCGATTGAAGTGCACGGTGCGCTCAAAGGCTCGTTGCTAACAGCGAAACGCATTGCCAAATGTCACCCGTTTCATCCAGGCGGTGTAGATCTAGTGCCACCGAAGACGGAGAAGTCTACTCTGGTATCAGAGTAACGATGAGCCTGAAGTATTCGGGTGGCCTGGAAGCAGGCCAGGATTGAACTTGAGGATGCTGTCCACTTGACAAAGGGGCCCGCATTTCAGTATATTTTTCCTATATGATTTTCCAGTGAAGGGATAAGTACAGACACACCCCTAGTGCAGAGAGCCGGATGAGCTGAGAACCGGTCTGGGAGGAGGATGGAATATGGTCCCGGAGGAACCTCTTTCGAGCGTGCAGACAGTGATTTCAGAGCTGCTGTCGTAAGGCTGAGGCGTGATCCAGCGTTAATGGGCGGTCGAAGGACCGACAGAGCCTGTGTTTTGCGAAAAACATGGGGAATTTGGGTGGTAACACGTGAGAGCAACTCTCGTCCCATAGGGGCGGGAGTTTTTTGTGTTCTTTTTTAGTTGTTTTGGACGAAGGGATCACATGAAGCAGGAACATTTGAAGGAGGAGAAGTCATTCATGGCTGACCAAAAAACATTTTATCTGACAACCCCGATTTATTATCCGAGTGACAAATTGCATATTGGGCATGCGTATACAACGGTGGCGGGAGATGCGATGGTTCGATACAAGCGTCTACGCGGTTATGATGCTCATTATCTGACAGGAACCGACGAACATGGCCAGAAGATTGAGCGCAAGGCACAAGAGAAAGGACAGACACCGCAAGCTTTTATCGACGATATCGTTGTGGGGATCAAGGAACTGTGGAACAAGTTGGATATTTCCAATGACGACTTTATCCGTACAACCGAAGAGCGTCACAAAACCATTGTTCAGGATATCTTTGATCGTTTGCTGAAACAAGGAGATATCTACAAAGGTGAGTACGAAGGCTGGTACAGCATTCCGGATGAGACGTATTACACAGAGACTCAACTGGTGGATGTAGAGAAGAATGAGAAGGGTGAGATTATCTCGGCCAAGAGCCCGGATAGCGGACACCCGGTTGAATTGGTCAAAGAAGAATCTTACTTCTTCCGTATGAGCAAATATGCAGATCGTTTGTTGAAATATTATGAAGAGAACCCGGGCTTTATTCAGCCGGAATCCCGTAAGAACGAGATGATCAACAACTTCATCAAGCCAGGTCTTGAGGACTTGGCTGTATCGCGGACTACATTTGAATGGGGCGTCAAAGTTAAAGGCGATCCAAAACACGTGGTCTACGTGTGGATTGATGCGTTGTCCAACTATATTACAGCTTTGGGCTACGGTTCATCCGATTCATCCCTGTACAACAAATTCTGGCCTGCAGACGTTCATCTGGTAGGTAAAGAAATTGTTCGTTTCCATACGATTTACTGGCCAATTATGTTAATGGCGTTGGATCTACCTTTGCCGAAGAAAGTCTTTGCACATGGCTGGTTGTTGATGAAGGATGGAAAAATGTCCAAATCCAAAGGCAATGTGGTTGATCCGGTGACTCTGATTGACCGCTACGGTCTCGATGCATTGCGTTATTACCTGCTGCGTGAAGTGCCGTTTGGTTCCGATGGTACATTTACACCAGAGAGCTTCGTAGAACGTGTTAACTCCGACCTCGCGAACGATCTGGGTAACCTGCTGAACCGTACCGTTGCGATGGTAGACAAATATTTTGAAGGCAAAGCCCCGGCGTTTGCTTCGAATGGTACTGAATTTGATGCTTCACTCGAGGAAGCAGGTCATGCCACGGTAGAAAAAGTGGAGCAGGCGATGGAAAACCTGCAGTTTTCCGTAGCACTGACGGCGATCAGCCAGTTTGTCAGCCGCACGAATAAATATATTGATGAGACGCAACCGTGGGCGCTGGCTCGTGATGAAGCGAAACGCGACGAATTGGCATCCGTTATGTCTCACCTGATCGAAAGCTTGCGGATTTCTTCCATCTTGCTGCAACCGTTCCTGACACGTGCTCCTCACAAAATTTGGGCACAGCTCGGCATTCAGGAAGGCGAACTTACAGCTTGGGATTCAGCCAAGCAATGGGGTCTGGTTCCCGCTGGGAATGCCTTGCAAAAAGGTGATCCAATCTTCCCGCGTCTGGATTCCGAACAGGAAATTGCTTATATCTCCGAAGCAATGACTGGCGGCCAAAAAGCGGCACAGCCTGAAACAAGTCAAGCAGATGCTGGAGCTTCGGCAGCTGTTGAACCGGTAACCGCACCTGAGGGTACCGAAGAGATCGGGATTGACGATTTTGCCAAAGTTGAACTGCGTGTCGCACAAGTCATTGCCTGCGAACCTGTCAAAAAAGCGGATAAATTGCTGAAATTGCAGCTCGATCTGGGTTATGAGCAGCGCCAGGTCGTATCGGGAATCGCGAAGTTCTATTCCCCAGAAGAGATGGTTGGACGCAAAGTTATCTGTGTGACTAACCTTAAACCAGTGAAACTTCGTGGTGAACTGTCTCAGGGTATGATACTTGCAGCATCGCATGGCGACCAGCTTACACTGGCTACTGTACCAGACAGCATGCCTAATGGCGCACAAGTGAAATAAGAATATAAATGAATCAATTTCATAATATTTTTACTATGAGTTAAGAAATTGATTCAAATACTGTCATAATTATGACACAAGGTGGCCCGATGTAATTCGGGCCCCTTTTTTTGTTGGAAGAATTCACATCTGGCGGGAAGAGAACAAGCATATACTGTTATGAACTCCGTACTTCAGGAAAGAATGAATAGGACAAGATAGCTTGACAAGTAGGTTCAGGTTACCTATAATTCTTTCAGTAATGTTTACGATTAAGAGATGCGGAGTGAATGATAATGACATTTTATAAAGAGCAACATCAAGTTCAGGCTAACCTGACAGGCAAGACGAGCAAAAGAGGCAACATGAAGTTGCTGTGGACGGGTTTGCTGATTCTCAGTTTGCTGGTATTGTCTGCGTGTGGGCAGGATAGTTCCAATAGTGCCAAGATGGTTGAAGGCAAAGTAAATGTTGTGACGACATTTTATCCTGTATATGCTTTTACGACTGCAATCGGTGGCGAAGATGCCAATGTCATTAACCTGCTGCCAACGGGAGTAGAGCCACATGACTGGACTCCGAAGAGTCAGGATATTGTTAATACGTCCAAGGCACAGCTGTTCTTCTATAATGGAGCTGGACTGGAAGGATGGGTACCGAATTTCCTGAAGTCGCTGAACAGTGATACACAGGTGAAGTCGGTTGCCGTCAGCGAAGGTGTTAAGCTGTTAACCGCTGAGGGTGATGATGGGCATGGTCACGGCGAAGAGCATGAAGACGAGCATGCAGATGAACACGCAGATGAGGCTACCAGTGAAGATGTCGCTGACCATCATACGGATCCACATACGTGGGTTAGTCCGAAATCGGCCATGATCATGGCTGAAAACATCAAAAATAGTCTCGTTGAGGTAGATCCTGATCACAAAGCAGGTTACGAACAACGTTACGAAGAGCTCCGTACGAAGCTTGAGACGCTGGATCAGCGTTTTACGGATGAACTGGCTACAGTACCGAACAAGGAAATTGTTGTTTCGCACCAAGCGTTCGGCTATCTTGCACGTGATTATGGATTAAGCCAGCATGCCATTATGGGACTTTCCCCGGATGCTGAACCGACAGGACAGGATATCGTGAAGCTTGCGAAACTCGTTAAAGATGAAGGCATTAAGTACATTTTCTTCGAAGAGCTGGTATCTGACAAATTGGCGAAAACACTGGCAAGCGAGGCAGGCGTTGAAACGATGGTCCTTAATCCGGTTGAGGGATTGACCAAAGAGCAGGCAACAAACGGGGATGATTATTTCACCCTGATGGAGAAAAATTTGCAAAATCTGCTGATCGCATTAAAATAAGATAGAATGAAGGATTCAGAACTAAGAGTCTTTACCGTTCGCGGTGAAGGCTCTTAGGACGCTATGGGATTCTTATATATAATGAAGGGCGGCTTTGCCATGCAGCAAATCATGCCACTATGTCATGATCCAATTATAGAGATCGAGAAACTATCATTTTCCTATGGGGACCAGCGGGTGATTGATAATCTCGATTTTATGGCCCAGGAACGGGACTTTGTCGGGATTATCGGATCCAACGGGGCAGGTAAAACGACATTGCTGCGCATGTTGGTAGGATTATTGCCTCCTGCGCAGGGAGATATTAAACTATTCGGACAGTCGATCCGCAGGTTCAAAGACTGGGACAGAATTGGGTATGTGCCTCAAAAGAATGCATTTAACCCGTTGTTCCCTGCGACCGTTCGTGAAGTGGTCATGTCCGGCTTGTACAATAACAAAAACATGTTCCGTCGTATGTCTCGCAAATGTCAGCAGCAGTGTACGGATGCTCTGCAAGTCATGCGGATCGAGGATCTGGCGAACAAACGTATTGGTCAGTTGTCCGGCGGGCAGCAGCAGCGTGTATTTTTGGCGCGAGCGCTTATTAATCACCCGGATCTGTTGATTCTGGATGAACCAACCGTAGGTATTGATGCTGAATCACAGGCTAGTTTCTTTGAACTGATTACGCATATGCATGAACATCACCGCATGACTTTTCTGATGGTGTCTCATGATATGGATCGGATGGAGAGTTATCTGGGTTCTGAGGCTGCGGTAACGAATGGCAAAATTAATTTCCATGTACGTCATTCGCATGAGGTGCAAGATTGTGCTGAAACCAACCTGCAACATACCACTGCACAGGTACGCTAGCCGTGTTTATGGCCCATTAGATTAGAGTAAGGCCGAAGGAGTCGTGTTTGTTTTGGAAATATTAATGAGTGATTTTTTTCAGCGTGCCCTAGCGGGTGGATTACTAATTGGCATCACCGCTCCGCTAATCGGACTGTTTCTGGTATTACGGCGTTTATCCATGATTGGAGACACCTTGTCTCATGTGACCATTGCCGGCGTTGCACTTGGATTCCTGATTGAAGTGTATCCCATTGCCGTAGGTTTGATATTTGCCGTACTTGCATCATTTGCGATTGAGAAGCTGCGCAAAGCGTACAAGACTTACGCTGAATTATCGATTGCCATTATCATGTCCGGAGGCGTGGCGTTGGCTTCATTGTTCTTCACGCTGGGCAAAGGATATAATGCAGATGTCATGAGTTACTTGTTCGGCAGTATATATACATTAGACGCTACGGATCTGAAGCTGGTAGGTGTGGTTACGCTGATCGTGGTCATCGTTGTGGCGTTGTTACATAAGGAATTTTTCCTGCTTAGCTTTGAGGAAGATGCGGCAGCGGTTACAGGGTTGCCTGTGAGAATTCTGAACATGTTAATCACGGTGATGACAGCACTCGTCATTAGCACGGCGATCAAGATTGTCGGTGCGCTTCTGGTGTCAGCGCTATTGACCATTCCGGTAGCGGTGAGCCTGTTGATGGCCCGAAGTTTCAAATCTGCTATTATTCTGTCCGTGGTGATCGGCGAAATTGCCGTAGTCCTTGGACTGGTCGTGGCTGGTATCTGGAACCTCGCACCTGGAGCTACAATCGTATTATTGCTGATCATGATGCTGATTCTGACGATGATTGGAAAAAAAGGGTTCCGAGCCTGACGACTGAACGAGCAAGCACGTGAGCCCGGGGAAGGGAGACATCCGCTTCATGCCTGATGTTAATGTATGGATGGCTTTTGTAGCAGGTTTGGTCTCATTTATATCACCATGTTGTCTTCCGCTGTATCCATCATACCTCTCCTACATTACAGGTATGACGGTGCAACAGTTGAAGGATGACCGCAATCAGAGAGAAGTCCGTTTTAAGACGATGACGCACACGCTGGCGTTTATTTTGGGCTTCTCGGCTGTATTTTATTCGCTTGGCCTGGGTGCAGGATTGTTTGGTCAGTTTTTCAATGATAACCGTGAGCTGATCAGGCAATTGTCTGCAATTCTGATTATGCTTATGGGATTGTTTTTGCTTGGTGTATTCAAACCTCAATTTCTGATGAAGGAACGCAAGCTGGATATGAAATGGAAACCTGCTGGATATCTGGGCTCATTTATATTTGGTATCGGTTTCTCGGCAGGCTGGTCGCCCTGTATTGGTCCCATTCTAACAGCGATCATTGCGATGGCTGCGAGTGAGCCCACAACCTGGCTGGCGCTGATTACAGGCTATACGGCAGGGTTTGCGATACCGTTCTTCATTTTGGCGTTTTTCATCGGTTCGACACGTTGGATCTTACGGTATTCCAATGTCATGATGAAAATCGGGGGAGCATTAATGCTGTTCCTTGGTATATTGCTTTTTACAGATCAGATGACGAAGATTACCATCTGGTTGCAGCAGATTACACCAGACTGGATGATTATTTAAACGTATGAACTGAATTTGAATTTTCATTATGTATGTTAAAGCAGGCTACATGTTAACCAGAGTCACTCTGGGTCATGTAACCTGCTTTTTAATCGTTTGTTAGGAATGCATATCGCAGCATATGGATTTGGACGAGCCTTTTTTTCGTTTAGGTGAAGTAATCAATATTGGCTAGTGGGAAATGTTCAAAGATACGTTCCGTAATGAACTCTCGCAGCGCATCTTGCTGGTCATCTTTATACACATATTTGTACTGACCCCAGCGTCCCCATTTCATCTTACGTTTCTCGATATCCATCTCCAGCTTGGTTTTGGGATATCGCTTCTCAATAGTCGCTTTAGCCGTTTTGGTAAAACGGTGCTGAATCATCTCAAACGTAAGATCCTTGGTTGCTTCCTCTGGCAGCGTATCTGCGAGCTTCTGCAAAAGCTCCGAGTATCCTTCTTCCCAGCCTTCATACCACATAATGGGAGCGATAATGAATCCCAGAGGATAACCAGCATGTGCAATTTTGCCAGCAGCTTCAATACGCTCTTCAAATCTGGAAGTAGCCGGTTCAAAGTTTTTGATGACATAATCGGAATTGACGCTAAAGCGGATACGAGTGTGGCCATTATGCTTAATGTTTAACAATGGATCAACATGATGATACTTGGTTACGAAGCGCAAGCGTCCATATTCTTCCTCCGCCATAAAACGGATCAAGTCACTTAAATTCTCCGTGATATGCTCAAGTCCTACGGGATCGGACGTACAGGCGGCTTCAAATCGTGTGAGTTCAGGCGCACGTTCTTCGATGTATCCTTTCGCAGCCTGAATGATCTCTTCCGTATTGACGTACACACGGACATAAGGTTTAGCGCCAAGTGTGGTTTGAAGATAACAATAATGACAGTGCCCCATACAGCCTGTAGATATGGGAATGGCATATTCCGCTGAAGGTTTCGACTGGTCGAACTTGAGGGTTTTGCGCACACCAACGACCAAAGTACGCTTCGCCATCCGATACTTCTCTTGTTCGGTTTCACCCGGCAGGTTCGTGATCCGGTTATGGGATGTGGTCATCTGATAAGGTATGTTTTTGGATGTGACCCATTCCATAATTCGTTTACCTTTATCATATTCCAGCGCACCGGGTTCAAAGTACACCAAATCGGGAATAAAGGGTTTAGTACCTTTTGCTTTACGAACTGGCGGTGAGGCTACACTTGTACTCACGAAATCACTCCTTTCGATGCGAAACTTTGCTTAGTTTGCCTCGTTTGGGGAGAAGTCACGCCTGCCAATTACTTGCGTAACAGTACGCTCCGAATTGTGCAGGACTTGCCAATGCGTATTGATAACATGTATCATTATAAGATAGGGACCAGGCACGAATAGGGGCCGGTCAGAGAGAAGAGAGGGAAGCAGATGCCAACGCCCAGTATGGAAGATTATTTGGAGCGTATATACAAATTAATTGATGAAAAGGGCTATGCTCGTGTGTCTGATATAGCTGAAGGACTGGAAGTACATCCTTCATCGGTGACGAAGATGATCCAAAAGCTGGACAAAGACGAGTACCTTATCTATGAGAAGTACCGTGGACTGGTGCTTACGCCAAAAGGCAAAAAGATGGGCAAACGTTTGATGGAACGCCATCATCTGCTTGAACAGTTTTTGACGACGATTGGGGTTCAGGAAGAGAACATATACAATGATGTTGAAGGCATTGAACATCACCTGAGTTGGGACTCCATTACATGTATTGAGTCTTTGGTTGAATACTTCCGTCAGGACGAGAGTCGGTTGCGTGACCTCAAAAATCTTCAGGACGTCATGAGTAATACGGAGTCTTAAAGTCAGCATTGGTTTAAACATGGTGATATACAATGAATCGTATCCTGAGATCAAAGGATGCTTCTTGCCGTTTCAATGGCAGGAAGCATTTTTTTGTGTGCAATCACACCATAATTTGGTGATTATCGCAACTAAACAAACGTTAGGAGCGTCTATTAAACTAGTAGAATTTACCGCAAATTTATAATGATTTTGGAGGACTGCACTAATGAAGTTTCGTAAAGGATTGATGCTGCTGCTTATTTTTGTACTTGGATTACAGACAGCAGGCATGACGGCACAAGCAGCCGGGCAGAAGGAAATCGCTATTTTTCTAGACGGCAACCGTTTGGAATCGGATGTATCTCCATACATCTTGCCCAAAGTAAATGTAACGATGGTACCTCTGCGTGTGATTAGCGAAGGACTGGGTGCATCGGTTCTGTGGTCTCAGGCTACACGTACCGTGACTATCCAGAAATCCGATTCAGTTATCTCAATGACGAGTGGACGCCAACAGGCAACCGTGGATAACGCTGTAGTAGGTCTGGATGCATCGGTAGAATTAAAGCAAGGTCGGGTCATGGTACCCATTCGATTCGTGAGTGAGAACCTTGGCATTCGAGTGAACTGGAATCAGGCCGCCCAGACCATTGATCTGTACACAGGAGATGAATCAGTGCCAACTCCTGAACCAACTCCCGCAACCCCAGCAGAGCCTGGAGGCACGGGTACTGTACCAGCTTCTGAAGAGATGCGGGGAGCCTGGATCTCCACGGTGAATGGAGACTGGCCTTCATCCAGCGCTAAGGGAAATATAGAGAAGCAAAAGCAGGAATACACGAAACAGCTCGATACACTGCAAGGTATGGGAATTAACGCCGTATTTGTCCAAGTGAGAGCGAACGGGGATGCCATCTATCCTTCAGGTCTGGTACCTTGGAACAGCGTATTGACAGGAACACAGGGTAAAGATCCCGGCTATGATCCTCTAGCGTTCATGGTTGAGGAGGCACACAAACGTGGTCTGGAATTCCACGCTTGGTTTAATCCGTTTAGAGCAACGAACTCAGCGAGTACATCGAACTTGGCTGCAAACCACATCTCCAAGCTTCATCCCGACTGGATTGTGAATGCATCCGGCAAAATGTACATTAACCCGGGTATCCCGGAAGCCAGACAGCATATTATCGATACGATCATGGAAGTGGTCAATCAGTATGATATTGATGGTGTACATCTGGATGATTATTTCTATCCATCCAATGTGACCTTTAATGATGATGCGGCCTTCAAAACCTATAACACATTAAATACCAAAGACCGTGCTGAATGGCGTCGTGACAATATTAATCAATTCGTCAAGCAGCTCGGGCAGAGCATTCACAGAGCGAAAGCTAACGTTGAATATGGAATTAGTCCATTTGGTGTATGGCGTAACAAATCTGTTGATCTGACCGGCTCTGATACCAAAGCAGGAGTAACCGCATATGACAGCATGAATGCCGATGTGCGGACATGGATTAACCAAGAGTGGATTGACTATGTCGCTCCGCAGGTGTATTGGAGTATGACACTAAGCGTAGCCCGATACGACAAAGTCGTGGATTGGTGGGCGAATGAAGTGGCTAACACGAATGTGAAATTGTATATTGGCCACTCTCCTTATAAGTTAGGTACGCCGGAAATTGGCTGGCAGACATCACAGGAGATCATCGATCAGCTGAACTACAACAAGAAGTATGCTTCAGTTAAAGGGGATATTTACTTTAGTTCACAGTACCTGACGAAGAATCCTCTCGGACTGATTGCCAAATTGAAAGCTTACTATGGTCTTTAGAACATTTTAACCATACAGTTATAAGACAAACCCTTGTTCTCATAGAGTGGCAGTAGAAACGTGGCTGCCTGGAGAACGGGGGTTTTGTTGTGTTAATTAACGCGGTGTTTGAAGGTGGAGGCGTCAAGGGAATCTCGCTTGCGGGTGCTGTGCAGGGTGCTCAAGACTGCGGCATTCAGTTTAATCGCGTAGCAGGCACATCATCTGGTTCCATAGTAGCTGCACTGCTGGCGGCGGGTTACCGGGCCGAAGAGATGAAAGTCATTATTGAGAATACGCCGTTTGCTTCATTGCTGCGTCGTTCCCCCATATTTAATACCCGATGGATCGGACCCGCAGCTAGGCTGTTCTTGAAGAAAGGACTGTATTCGGGAGAAGCGCTTGAATCTTGGATTCGCAAGATGCTGGAGCAGAAAGGTATTCGCACCTTTGCTGACTTGCCCCAAGGCAAGCTGCTTATTACCGCATCAGATATATCCAATGGCACCATTCTGGTGCTGCCGGACGATATTCGGCGTTTCGGAATCGATCCTGCCAAGCTGGATGTTGCGAAAGCGGTACGTATGAGTTGCAGTATTCCGTATTTTTTCGATCCGGTCGTGATACGCAAATCGCCGGTATTCTCCAAAGGTCTACCTTTTCAAGATCAGTTCGTATATGTCGTGGATGGTGGATTGCTTAGCAATTTTCCGCTGTGGCTCTTTGATGGGGATCGTACAGAACGAGGGGGAGACGTTATTCCGGTTGTCGGATTCAAAATGGTGGGTAAGACGGAAGTGGAACCTGCCCGGATTAAAGGACCGCTAAGCATGCTTCAGGCCCTTGTGGAGACGATGCTCACAGCACATGATGAGCGCTATATCGAACAGATTAACCGGTTTCGGACAGTGAAGATACCAACGCTTGGGATTAAACCGACGCAGTTTCATTTATCGTTACAGGACAGTACGGCTTTATATCGTTCTGGTGCTACTGCGGGAACTGAATTTTTTAATGGGTGGAATACGAAAATGTATGGTGATCAGTTGGACAAACAAAGAAAAGAACTGCGCAAGAAACAGGCGGAAGTCCCGCCTCTGATCCCTGTATAAACGTGAAAAAAGCAATTCTCCGCTTGTTGAGAGAATTGCTTTTTTGTATGTTCCATAGGTTTTAGTGAAATTTCGGTATATCTTCATCGCTTTTACCTTTTTGTCCCTGAATCACTTGGAAAGGATAATCCTTGCGTTTCTTTGAAGAGCCGCTGCTCTTTCTGGCACCGGACTGTGCATTGACTTTCGCCATGGTACGTGCCGATGGCTTAATCTTCGGTGATTTGGCTTTTTGTGCCCAGCGACGAGGCGGATACTTATACAGCAGGAATACAGCTCCGAACACGACCAGTGGAATAATGATCCTGGATGGACTTGCGCTCCCCAACCAAGTCAAGACTCCAACAGCAGCTAGTGCGATGAACGTCCAAAATAAGATTGCCTGCTTGTTCATATCATTCACCCTTTCACAGGATCGAGTGTTGCAACAGGTACTTCTGATGTGGCAGAGACATTGGCGAGCTTGGCATCCAACTCACGCATACGATTGAACGAAGCAATCGATACTTCAACCTGTTCATTGGTCGGTTCTTTTGTTGTCAGCAATTGCAGCCACAATCCCGGGTATCCGAGATAACGCAGTACAGGAATATCACGTACGGAGTTCGTAAGCTTTAACAGTTCAAAAGAAATGCCCAGTACAACAGGCAACAACAGCAAACGCTGGCCCATCCGTTCCCAGAGGTTATCGTACGTGAAGAGGGAGTAGAGAAACACCCCAATAATGACAGTCAACATAATGAAACTGCTTCCGCAACGGTAGTGCAGTCGGCTGTACTTTTGCACGTTCTCTGGTGTCAATTCTTCGCCGGCTTCATGAGCGCTGATCACCTTGTGTTCCGCTCCATGATACTGGAAGAGACGTTTGATCATAGGCGTCTGTGAGATTAACCAGAGATAGGCGAGTAACAGGATCAGCTTAATGCCGCCTTCCAGTAAATTATGCAAAAACTGATTGTCGAATGCATTTTTAAATAGAAAATTCTCGATAACAACAGGAAGCAGTGTCAGCACAACTTTACCAAAAAGGAATGAAAGGATAGCTACTGCAGTTACACCAATGATCATGCTAAGGCTCCAGCCCGAACCTTCTTTCTCTTTTTGCTTGGCTTTTTCTTCCGGTTCCAGTTCATCATCAGCATAGGCGTCAGCAGAATAATTGAGATGTCTGCTACCTTTGACACTTGAATCTATAATGCTGACAATTCCGCGTAATAAAGGAATCCGCCGCAATTTCGTGACCCAGGACTTGTCTTGCTTGGGAACTTCCAGATACGTAATTTCGCCGTCTTTTCTACGAACAGCTGTAACGTTGACATGTTTCCCACCGAACATTACGCCTTCAATGACAGCTTGCCCCCCATAGCTGACAGGCTTGGATTGTTGAGGCAAATTATTCACCTTCCTATTCTGTTCTAGGCCTTCGCGATCAAAGGCAGTTTAATAACCCTATTGTATCGAATTTTAAGAGCAATTTCTAGTTTGTGAGTCAAACCTTGAAGAGTGTTGTTAAGATTGTCATGTTTTGAACATACTACCTCGTAGAATCAGACCAAAAATTCGGGGCATAATGCGGCTTTATTAACTGGATGAAGGAGAATATCGATGACAGAACGCAAGCATGAAGATACATCACAAGATGAAGGTCAACGTCCGAAAGAACGGCAGCAAAAAGACAAGGGCAGGCGCGCTACCCAAAGGCAAGGTCAAGCACACTACTACACCAAGCCATTTTCCTTTGCGTTAGAGCTTGGCTTCTTTGCCGGTTTTATCTGGGGTGGGCTACACTGGCTATTCTATCTGTTGCATTTTACAATTGTGCCGGTGGGATTTCTGGCCGAGCCTTTTTTCAAACATGAATATATATATACCGCAGCTGGGCATTTGACAGGCTGGCTGTTTTTTATCGTCTTTTCCATCTTGGCTTCCTTGCTTTACACGTTCACGATTCGAAAACTGAAAGGACCTATACCCGGCATGGTGTATGGAATCGTCTGGTGGCTGATTCTCTTTATACTGGTAGGACCAAAACTGGGGATGATGAAGCCTTTGAACGATTTAACGTGGGATTCGATCATCACGGAACTCTGTTTCTTTTTGTTATGGGGGCTGTTCATTGGTTACACGGTAGCCATGGAGTATACGGATGAACGCAAACGCGAGCCGGAGCAAGCGGGGGCATAGCGCAAAAAAGCTTCTCAATCCGGCAATGCCTGTGTTAAAATAGCAGATGGTTATTTGCAGAGAGGGTGGAGCAGCGATGAAACGAATTATTGTGATCAATGGTCCGAACCTGAACATGCTTGGTGTACGTGAACCGGGCATCTATGGAACGCTTAGTCTGAAGGATATTGAGGACAAAATTCGCAGACAGGCTGATGAACTTGGCGTCTCCATCGCTTTTTATCAATCAAACCATGAAGGGGACATCATTGACCGCATTCATGCAGCAATGGGTGAGGCAGAAGGAATTATACTGAATGCCGGAGCATTTACCCATTATAGCTATGCTATACGTGATGCAATCAATGCTGTAAAAGTCCCTACGGTGGAAGTACATCTATCCAACATTCATGCACGCGAAGCGTTCAGACATCATTCAGTGATTGCAGCGGAAACAATCGGGCAGATTGCCGGATTTGGCGAAGTAAGCTATGAACTGGGATTGCTGGCTCTTGTGCGTCATCTGGACAAACAAACCTGAGCCGGGAACCCGGGAATGTGAGAGAAAGAAGGGTTACCGATGGAAAACAAACGAGTAAATAAGTTGCGTGAAGCCATGCGTGAGCGTGAACTCGCAGCAATGCTGATTACAAACCCGATTAACCGTCGCTATATGACGGGCTTTACAGGCTCGGCGGGATATGTGCTGATTACGGAACAGGATGCATATTTGCTGACTGATTTCCGTTATATGTCACAAGCGCCTCAGCAAGCCAAAGGATTTACCGTTGTGGAGCATGGAGCTAAGCCGATGGATACGGTGCGCGAATTGCTGGCATCGGCAAATATTAAAGAAGTTGGCTTTGAGCAGGATAGTGTTACATTCGGAACGCACGCTGCTTATGCTGAAGCACTTCAGTCTATTGAACTGAAAGCTGTATCCGGAATTGTGGAACAACTTCGCATGTTCAAGGATCAAGAAGAGATTGCGGTCATGCAGAGAGCAGCAGATCTGGCGGATGCCACGTTCAGCCACGTTTTGCAGTTTGCAAAACCAGGCATGACGGAGCGTGAAGTGGATCTGGAGATGGAGTTTTTCATGCGCAAACATGGAGCAACGTCCTCTTCGTTCGACACGATTGTAGCATCGGGTGAACGTTCCGCTATGCCTCACGGTGTAGCGAGCAGCAAGGTCATCGGACAAAATGAGTTAATTACATTTGACTTCGGTGCACTTTTGGACGGATACTGTTCAGATCTGACACGTACCATTGCAACAGGCACACCTGTACCTGAACTGCGCAAAATTTATGACATTGTACTGGAAGCTCAGTTACATACGCTGGAGAACCTGAAACCGGGCATGACCGGACGGGAAGCAGATGCACTGGCTCGTGATATCATTGCAGGTCACGGATATGGAGATCAATTCGGACACAGCACAGGCCACGGTCTGGGTATGGAAGTTCACGAAGCTCCTCGCTTGTCCAAGCTTAGCGACGATGTATTGAAACCGGGTATGGTTGTTACCGTTGAACCGGGTATATATATTGACGGGCTTGGCGGCGTGCGTATCGAGGATGACGTAGTGATTACCGAGACGGGTATTCATATTCTCACGAAGTCGGACAAGAAGTTCACCGTAATCGGCTAAATTATAGCCACCAGGGATATAGGGCGATTATTAATTTATAGATGGGTTATTTTCTGAATCGTAATGGACAACCAGCGAACTAGTGGAGGAGACGGAATCGATTCTGAAGAAGCGATAGCGTTCGCCTTTGTCTCCCCATTTTCAACCTTATGTAATTCTAATCATGAAAATGGGGAGACAACAGTGATCTAAGGAACGATCCGTAACCGGAACGGTCTCGCCGCACGTAGCCATGGATTCAGTTAAATCCACCTTTACATTAACCCATCGTCTTATATCACCTACTTTTCAACCATATCAGGAGGGATTTTTTGTGATTTCAGTAAACGATTTTAAAACAGGCTTGACCGTGCAAGTAGATAACGATATCTATACCGTGCTTGATTTCCAACACGTTAAACCAGGTAAAGGCGCTGCCTTCGTACGTTCCAAATTGAAAAACCTGCGTAATGGTAACACCGTTGAAAAAACATTCCGTGCTGGTGAAACGATTGGTCGTGCGATCATCGAAAACCGTGGCGTATCCTACCTGTATGCAAGTGGTACAGAGCACACGTTCATGGATAACGAAACTTATGACCAGTTCACATTGACTAGTGATCAACTGGAATGGGAATTGAACTTCCTGAAAGAAAACATGGTCGTTAAGATCGTGAGCTACCAAGGTGAAATTCTCGGAATTGACTTGCCAACAAGCGTTGAGTTGAAAGTTGTCGAGACTGAGCCAAGCGTTAAAGGTAACACTGCACAAGGTGCTACCAAAAATGCAAAAGTGGAAACAGGCTTGAACGTACAGGTTCCTTTGTTCATTAACGAAGGTGACGTTCTCCTGATTGATACACGTGAAGGTAAATACTCTTCCCGTGCGTAACTTTCACAACCTGTAAGCTACAAAAGGTTATTAACAGCCCTTTGCCATTCCTTTGGCAGAGGGTTTTTTCGAAAAAAGATTAGCCTATCAGTCGCTTTCGTAATATACTGGGTTAAAGTCATTTCTCGTAGAGAATAATGACGATGGACATCAATATGCATACTGCACAAGGTAGGGAGTGGATTTGCGTTGTCATTGTACGTCATGAAATTTGGGGGCAGCTCGGTCGGAGATACTGAACGCATGAAGCGTGTAGCCGGACGTGTTGTAGAAAAAGCTGATGAAGGACATCGGTGTGTAGTCGTGGTTTCGGCCATGGGGGATACAACTGATGATTTGATTGATCAGGCAAAACAACTGAATAGTGATCTGCCTGCTCGTGAGATGGATATGCTCTTAACGACAGGAGAACAGATTTCGATCTCCTTGTTATCGATGGCTATTCAAGCGCTTGGACGGAAGGCAGTATCGTTTACGGGCTGGCAAGCGGGATTCCGCACAGAGCCGGTTCACGGAAAAGCACGTATTCATGATATTCATCCCGACCGTGTGAATGCAGCGCTTGCTGAAGGCAACATTGTTATTGTTGCAGGCTTCCAGGGCATGACGGAAGACGGCGAGATCACAACGCTGGGGCGTGGTGGTTCGGATACAACAGCTGTAGCGCTGGCCGCAGCCATTAAGGCTGATGCGTGTGAGATCTATACGGATGTAGATGGAATCTATTCTACAGACCCGCGGATCGTTAAGGTTGCGCGTAAACTGAAGGAAATATCGTATGACGAAATGCTGGAACTCGCTAATTTGGGAGCAGCGGTGCTGCATCCGCGTGCAGTAGAGTACGCGAAGCATTCCGGTGTACCTTTAATTGTAAGATCCAGCTTTAACCATAATGAAGGAACGGTTGTGAAGGAGGAAGCAGCAATGGAACAAGGCGTAGTGGTTAGTGGGATTGCCTATGACAAAAACGTGGCTCGCATCAGTATTTTGGGTGTGCCGGATGTACCAGGAGTTCTGGCTGAAGTATTTGGTGCGCTTGCATCCAATCAGCTAGATGTGGACATCATCGTTCAGAGCGGAGTGATGGATGGCAAAGCGGATTTCTCGTTCTCTGTTGCGCTGTCTGATCGTGAGAACGCATTGCGTGTCATTGAAGGCCTTCACAGCCGCTTGCCTTACCGTGAAGTCACATCTGAAGAGAACCTCGTTAAAATCTCCATTGTTGGCGCAGGCATGGTTAGTCACCCGGGTGTAGCTGCCAAGATGTTCAAAGTCATTTCCGCTGAGGGCGTGAGCATCAAGATGGTGAGCACTTCCGAGATCAAAGTATCTTGTGTCATTGACGGAGATAAGCTGCATGACGTTATTAAGGCATTGCATACAGCATATGATCTCGACACTGCTGAGCAAGCCGTTATTGGTGGACCTCAAGATCGCAGATAACAATTTTCTGCATATGCAAACATAGCAAAGGTGTACTGTTGCCAACGGGCAGCAGTGCACCTTTTTTGTTTTTCTCATAGTCATTCTCACAGCAACTTGAATATCTTCCCCCCGCGTATGCCTCTATAAGGTTGCATGCGGTTCCCTTCCCCCATCTCGGGAACACAATCCAGCAGATTTAATTGAGAGCAATATGAAATGTCATGAACCCTGCCTAACTTTTCAAGTCTACGCCCGCTAACAGACCCCTGCACCAGCTCCGGGATGCTTTCCTGACATTGGGATACCGCCTGATAAAGTACTATGCCTAGATCATTTAGTTGGATGGGAGAACAGGATTGACGGTGCAGTTCGTCGATGATACATCCAGCACACAAGGCGTCCTCCAGTGCAAATTCATCCTGATTCCCCGCACATAACAGCAATACATCTCGTTGAAGTTCGCACAGAATTGCTGCGACAGCCCTGACATTGAGAAATGATCCAGCTAGTACATGTTTCGCCCTGGAAGCTTTGATCAAGGCTCGGGTTCCATCGGTTGTGGTCAGGATGATCGTTTTATCTGCAATGTCCTCAGTCATATATTCATAGGGGGAGTTACCCACCTCGAATCCGCTAATTTTTTTGTCAAAACGCTCTCCGCCTCGAATACAATCTTTCACTTCCATCTGCTTGGCTTGCGGAACCGTCTCTACGGCAATTACAGCCGCAGCATCATGCGCCAGGGCCGTAACAATCGTGCTGGTCGTACACAATACATCAATAACAACCGCACTTCGCCCTGCAATATCAATGGTACGTACTTCATTCACATTGCCTACCACATCAACTCGCACTCCCCACAACTCCTTTCTGTATCTGGGGATCGGTAGTTCTTTTTGAAGCTGAATGGAACTTACCTATCTGCAATTACTATATGCATGCACATCTAGACGGGTGCCTAGAACAGGAGGTGCATCTATGGTTTTAACTCTCAACCGTATTCTGAAGAAATGATAGATTTCAGCGTCATAAATTAAATGTACAGGCATAAACTTGAGATATGAACAAGCGCCAGAAGCGTGAACCATATGATCTCAAGGTTGGAGGAGCCTACTCATGAAGGTGAACTGGAAGGAACTTTTTCCGGAACCGATCCGAACTATTCTCGGAAGAATGCCACCCGCTCTGTTGGAACAAGTGGAGGAAGTACGTATTCGTGAAGGCAGACCCCTGGAGATTAATGCAGGCAACACATACCACTTCCTGACATCTCAAGGTAGCCCGACAGGGAAACCGGAAGAAGCGTATGTTCCTCAGAAAGAGGTGACTCACAGGTTGCTGGATCTGATCAGTAACCATTCACTTTATACATTGGAAGAGGAACTGCGCAAAGGGTTCATCACCATACCCGGGGGACATCGAATTGGACTTGCTGGCCGAACGGTACTAAGTGGTGGGCGTGTCGAATATCTGCGCGACATCAACGGATTTAATGTTCGGGTAGCGCGTGAGGTACATGGAGTGGCTGATCGTATCCTTCCTTATCTTCTCGACATGAAGAGCGGACAGGTCTTCCATACATTGATCCTTTCACCGCCTCAACAAGGAAAAACGACGTTACTGCGAGATCTGGCGAGACAAATTAGCAGTGGTACGAAGCTTACAGGGGGCAGTGAACTGGTTCAGGGAATACGTCCGCGTCTGAAAGTGGGCATTGTGGATGAAAGGTCCGAAATCGCCGGGAGCTACAAAGGAGTACCTGGATTCGACGTAGGCCCACGAACAGATGTCATGGACGGTTGTCCGAAGGCTGAGGGCATGATGATGATGCTTCGCTCCATGTCGCCCGATGTCCTCATTGTGGACGAGATCGGTCGTCCGGAGGATGCTGAGGCGGTGATGGAAGCCCTGCATGCAGGTGTCTCTGTGATCGCGACTGCTCATGGCCGTGACCTATCAGAGTTGTCGGCCAGGCCCGCGCTCAGAACCTTAATTGCGGAGCAGATGTTTCAACGTTATGTCCAGCTGCAACGGACGAGCCGGGGCATGACCTTTCGGCTGGCTGATGGCAAAATGCGTGTGTTGCAGCAGACCGGGGCAGGAGGTGAAGCCTTTGGTTAACATGCTAGGTGCGGTGATTATTCTGTTAGCCAGCACTCTCGCCGGTTTTTACAAGGCCAGACAATATGCATTAAGACCGAGACAGTTGCGAGAACTCATTGCAGCCCTCCAGCGATTAATGACGGAGATTAACTATGGGCTCACTCCCCTTCCCGATGCCATGGGCAAGATGGGAGCCCAGACCAAAGAACCTGTAAAGACGCTGTTCCTTCATGCAGCCACACAGATGGAACCTCCTCATGGACTCACTGCCCGGGAAAGTCTGCAGTCAGGTGTGGATCTGGCGTGGGGGAGATCGGCCATGAAGGCTGACGAGCGGGAAGTCATGCTGCAATTAAGCTTCAGCCTTGGCACAAGTGACCGTCAGGATCAGACCAAACATATATCGTTAGCCATTCAACAACTAATGCATGAGGAATCCCGTGCCCAGGCCGATCAACTGAAATATGAACGAATGAGCCGAAGCCTCGGGATGCTTGTCGGAGCGTTAATCGTCATTCTGATCTTCTGAAATAGCCGGGATAGTGAGGTGCCAAGGTCATGAATTTAGAAGTGAACGCAATCTTTCAAATTGCGGGTATCGGAATCATTATTGCCATGATTCACACGGTACTGAAACAAATGGGAAAGGAAGATATGGCTCACTGGGTGACCGTAATCGGATTTGTCGTTGTATTGTTCATGGTGGTCCGTATGCTGGACAGCCTGCTACAAGAGATCAAATCGATATTTCTTTTTCAATGAAAACGGTCATGAAGCCGGATGGTGGTGACCTGTGGAAATTATCCAAGTTGTAGGTTTGGCGCTCATCGCAACAGTGCTCATTCTGGTCATTAAAGAACAGAAGCCGATGTTTGCTTTTCTGATTGCTGCTGCGACTGGCATTGTGATCTTCATGTTGTTGATTGGCAAGATCGGTGCAGTCATCGAAGTGTTGAAGCGGTTGGCTGAGAATTCAGGCATGGAGAGTATCTATCTGAAAACGGTGCTGAAAATTATTGGCATAGCATACATTGCTGAATTTGGCGCACAGATCGTCAGGGATGCAGGCCAGGAGAGCATTGCGTCCAAGATCGAACTGGCTGGTAAGGTGTTAATCCTCGTACTTGCTATACCGATCATCAGCATTATTATCGAAACCGTCATGAAGCTGATGCCGGTGTAGAAAGGGCGTGCGGACTTCATATGAAATCAATGCATCATAAGCCGCGATGGCGCCTTACGGTTGTGCTGATGCTCTGTTTTCTGTTCGGTATCCTGGGACAGGTTACTGCAAGCTCGCCTTCTGGCGAGTGGATGGAGCAGCAGGCCGATCAGCTTCCCAAGGATCAGGTGGAGAAATACTGGGATCAACTGATGCAACAATACGGTGGTTTCTTCCCGGATGGGAAAACCCCTTCCTTCATGGATATGTTAATCCCCGGCAATGAAGGATTCAGCCTGAAATCGGTGTTTGTAGCCATAGGAACCTTCATGCTGCATGAAATTTTATATAATGGCAAGCTTCTGGTCACGATTGTGATGTTAAGCGTACTCAGCATGATCCTGGAGACCCTTCAGACTGCATTTGAGAAAAATAATATTAGCAAAATCGCCTACTCCATCTGTTACATGGTCATCATCATCATTGCGATTAACAGCTTCAGTGTGGCGATTGGATACGCCAAGGATGCCATAACCGGCATGATCAACTTTATGATGGCAATGGTACCGTTGTTATTCACACTGCTCGCGTCCATGGGTAACGTCATCACCGTCTCCGTGACCCATCCGCTCATTATTTTCATGATCCATCTGGTGAGTACATTGATTCACATGCTGGTATTTCCGCTACTCTTCTTCTCGGCTGTTCTGCATCTCGTCAGTTCATTGTCTGACAAGTACAAGCTGACACAGCTGGCAGACCTCCTGCGCAATATTAGCGTAGCGCTACTGGGTATCCTGCTTACGATGTTTCTGGGTGTAATCTCGGTTCAGGGAGCATCGGGCTCTGTAGCAGATGGGGTCAGCTTGAAAGCCGCCAAATACATTGCAGGTAACTTTGTGCCTGTCGTGGGCAGGACATTTGCAGATGCGACGGACACGGTAATTACAGCTTCTTTACTTGTTAAAAATGCAATCGGACTCACCGGAGTGATCATCATTCTGTTTCTATGCGCCTTTCCGGCACTCAAGATTCTGGCTCTTGCCTTGATATATAACGTCACTGGTGCCATCATGCAACCGCTAGGAGACACCCCGATTGTAGGATGCCTGCAAGCCATTGGCAAGAGCATGATCTACGTATTTGCGGCGCTGGCAGCCGTTGGGCTGATGTTTTTCTTGGCAATCACCATCCTGCTGACTGCGGGGAATCTAACTGTCATGATGCGCTGAATGTATGTTGGCAAGAAAGGGGTTGGAAAAGGATGGGGTGGCTGAGCAACTGGCTCCAGGAATTGATCATGATCGTTCTGCTGGCGACTTTCGTGGATATGCTGTTGCCCAATCGATCCATGGAACGTTATGTCAAGCTTGTGCTGAGCCTTCTCATCCTGCTGACCCTTTTATCACCGATAACAAAGCTCCTCAGAAGTGATCCGGTTGGCGAGCTGAAACGCGCAATGACGGCAATGGACGCTCCATCGGATGGGAATGCAACGCTCGAACAGATTCTGGCTCAGGGCAAGCGGCTGCAAGCGGGCGAACAGGAACAATCCCTGCAATGGACAGCGAAAGAACTGGCTAATGTCATGAAAGGCCAGATTGAAGAAACAACAGGAGCAAAGGTTCGGTCCGTAGAGGTACAACTGGCGATGAGTAAGTATGAAACGGAAATGGAAGCTGCCTCGTCAGTCGAACTACCTGTGATCCAGCGTGTGGTGGTCGAAATGGCAGGAGAGGATGCAGGAGAAGGAGTGAAGTCAAGGCAGCAAGAAATTGCTGCAAATACACAGCCCATATTCGGAACAGACACAGAATCAGAGAAGGATGAATCGCAGCTAACACAGCAGCCCATCCAGATTGGTCAGATTGAAGTGCCTGATGTACAGGTTGATGTGAGTAAAAGTCAACATGATGGAAATGAAGTGCCTTCCGAGCCTGTTATACGAGATCAGGCGGATGAGACGAAGCAGCAAGGTGAGACATCCACAAGGTCCGATCATGCGGTGCAGATTATTACTTTGTTGACTGAAAAGTGGGATGTTGATGCGAACAAAGTTCAAGTGAAAGAACCGAAAAGTGCTGAAGTGCTCTGAGAAGGAGGGTGTCCGATGAAACAATGGTTCAAAAAGATGGAAACCTGGATGGGTGGCGGGGAAGGCGGGGCAAGGCGGAGCCAAACCTTCCGTTGGCTGATTATCCTCGGTTTGATCGGAGTGGGAATCATGCTGTTCAATTCCTTCGTCAATGTCAAAAAAATTGATTCCGAAAATATCGGTCGTGAACCACCGGACCCGGCAACATCCATGGCATCCATACAGAGTGCTCCGATGGATCAGAACCCTTTTCAGGCAATCGAAATTGCATTCGAGGACAAAATCAAATCTGTGCTGGAAAACATTGTTGGTGTGGGAACGGTGGATGTAATGGTTACCGTGGATTCCACAGAGGAACTGGTCGTTCAGCGGAATGTGAAGGATTCTCAGCAACTTACCGAAGAAACCGATGCTAACGGGGGCAAGCGACATATGACGCAGTATACCCGCGATGGCGAGATTATCACGTACGAAATATCAGGGGATCAGACACCCATAGTGACCAAAAAGCTCAAACCGCAGATCCGTGGGGTGCTTGTGGTTGCGAGGGGTGCAGAGAACAAGGTTGTGAAGGACCTGATAACCGATGCTGTGGAAAAAGGACTGAATGTAGCAGCATACCGGATCTCGGTTGTACCGCGCAAACAAGACTAATCGGGTGTGATGAATCACAAGATTCAATTCTCATAAGATTGAAGCCAATTTGAGGAGGAAGTTCTAATGAATAACAAACGTCAAACGGTATGGCTCGTTTCCATGCTGAGTCTGATGGTCATTTTGTCCGCGTATTATCTGTTCACTGAGGATTCCGGTCCAGTCAATGCACCAGTGGCTGACAGTCAGCAAGTTGATGGAATCAAGCAAGGGGAAGCAAAGGAGACAGCAGGCATTCTTGATCCAACAGAAGGTTTGGTTGTGAATGAAGTGGTGAATAGCGGCGAAGTTGAAAGTGATCCAAGTGCGCCTGGCGCTGTGGAAGAACCGGCGGCTACGGAAGGTAAAGAAACTGGAAATACAGAGAAAACACCTGCTGTCGAATCAGGCGAGAATAAGGGTGAAGCAGGCAAAGAAGCTGACAAGGAAACCGACAAAGGTGCAGCAACCACACCAGAGACGGAAGGTCAGACAGAAGGCACTGCAACGAAAACGGATGAGGAAGTCCTCAAGGAAATGGAAGAGCAGAATACGACAGCATCCGCGAGCAGCCAATTCCAGAACTACCAGTGGCAACGTGAGGAAAGCAACAATCGCAAGTATGAGGAACTGATGACCGTCGCAGGTGATCTGAGCAAAACGCCAGAGGAAAATGCCAAAGCAACGGAGCAACTCCGTACACTGGAAGAAAAAGAAGCTAAAATCACTGGCATTGAGGAGACGCTCTCTCAACAGTTCGCTAATGCGATCGTTCAAGAAGATGCCGACAAGTATAAAGTTGTGGTCCTCAGTGACAAACTGGATGTAAAACAGGCGGTATCTATTGTGGATCTGGTCATGAAAGAATTGGCAGTTTCCCAGAACAAAATCAGTGTTCAATACGTTACAGAACAGTAATCCAAATCATGGAAATGCAGTCCCGGGAGCTGGTTGTACTCTCGGGCTCTTTCCATTTTTAACGATTATGATATAATACATAAAGCCATATGACCGTCCTAGTGAGACTGGCATGATGCCGAAGGAGTGAATAATGGAAATGTTTAAATTGAGTGAGATCAAAGAACTGATCAAACTGGTAGATGAAAGTTCCGTTCAAGAGTTGGAAATTGAAAATGAAGGATCACGGTTATCGATCCGCAAACCGGGCAAAACGGAGTATGTTCAAGCAGCTGCTGTGCAACCGCAAATGATTGCTGCTCCGCAAGTACAGCCGGCAGCAGTGGTAAGTGAAGCTGCACCGCAGGTCGATACTACAAGTCATTTACATAAAATTGTATCTCCGATGGTAGGTACTTTTTACAGAGCTTCCTCGCCGGAAGCGGGTCCTTTTGTGAGCGCTGGTGATAAAGTTGTTGAGAAAACAACGGTATGTATCATCGAAGCTATGAAGCTGATGAACGAGCTTGATGCTGACATCAAGGGAGAAATCGTTGAAGTGCTGGTTGAGAACGGACAGCTGGTCGAATATGGACAGCCCCTTTTTCTGGTGAAACCGGAATAACCGTTATAGCTGGTTAACAGCTAACCGCATGAGCTTCGAAGGAGGACAAAACGAAATGAAATTTCAAAAAATACTGATTGCGAACCGTGGAGAGATTGCGGTACGTATTATTCGTGCCTGCCGCGAAATCGGCATCTCAACGGTAGCCGTCTATTCGGAAGCAGATAAGGATTCTCTCCATGTTCGTCTTGCAGATGAGGCTTACTGTATCGGACCGACACTGTCCAAGGACAGTTACCTCAACTTCACCAACCTGATGAGTGTAGCTACACTGACGGAATGTGATGCAATCCACCCTGGATACGGTTTTTTGGCGGAGAATGCTGATTTTGCAGAAATCTGTGGTTCCTGCAACATCACATTCATCGGGCCTTCACCTGAAGCCATTACCAAAATGGGGGACAAGGCTGTTGCCAAACAAACGATGAAAGATGCAGGAGTACCTGTTATTCCTGGATCAGACGGCCTCGTTGAAAATATGGATGAAGCCATCATGATTGCTAGAGACATCGGATATCCTATCATTATCAAAGCGACTGCTGGTGGTGGAGGTAAGGGAATTCGTATCGCCGAAGATGAAGAAACGCTGATTAAGCAGATTACTGCTGCTCAGCAGGAAGCACAAAAGGCATTTGGCAATGCAGGTGTATATCTGGAGAAATTCCTGACAGGTATGAAACACGTGGAAATTCAGATCATTGCTGATAAACACGGAAATGCAGCACACTTAGGAGAGCGTGATTGCTCGGTTCAGCGTCGTCGCCAGAAATTGGTAGAAGAAGCTCCTTGTCCGATCCTCTCCGAAGATGTGCGCACACTGATGGGGGAAGCTGCGGTACGGGCAGCCCTTGCTGTGGATTACTCGGGAGCGGGTACATTGGAGTTCCTGCTCAGCCCGAATGGCGAATTCTATTTCATGGAGATGAATACGCGTATTCAGGTAGAGCATCCGGTAACCGAGATGGTTACTGGCGTGGATCTGATTCGTGAGATGATCTCGGTAGCTGAAGGCAATCCACTTTCATTCCGTCAGGAAGACGTGGTTATCAATGGCTGGGCCATTGAATGTCGCATCAATGCAGAAGATCCGGACCGTAACTTCATGCCATCACCAGGCAAAATCGGATTCTACCTTGCACCGGGAGGACCGGGCGTACGTGTAGATAGTGCTGCTTATCCCGGTTATACCATTTCACCTTTCTACGACTCCATGATCGCGAAGTTGATTGTGTGGGGGGCGAATCGTGAAGAAGCGATTGCCAAGATGAAACGTGCGCTTGGGGAATTTGCCATTGAAGGCATATCCACAACAATCCCTTTCCATCAAAAATTGCTGGAGCACCCAACGTTCATTCGTGGTGACTTTGATATCAAATTCCTTGAGGAAAACGAGATTTAAAAGGTATATTGGGCTTGTTTGTCATAATGTAGCCCAAATGATATAGTATGAATAATAAGAGCGCATGTCTCCTGCAAAGGATAAGCCCGCACCTCGCGGATGTTTGCAGGAGTTCCGGTAAAGCCGGACCGGAAGGGTTCTGAGGGTTGATTGACCTGAGTCCAGCGCCCTGACGGATGGCCGCAAACTTATCTCGCGAAAGGTGTGTTGAACAGTTATGAGTACACTACCGACTGAATTTGAACGAACGGATATCGGTGAAATCCAGATCGCACCTGAAGTTATTGAAGTGATTGCTGGATTGGCGACCCTTGAAGTGAAAGGTGTTGCAGGCATGAGTGGCGGATTCGCTGGCGGATTTGCTGAATTGCTTGGTCGCAAAAACCTTTCCAAAGGCGTTAAAGTTGAAGTAGGCCAACGTGAAGCTGCAGTTGATGTTTCCGTAATTATCGAGTACGGATACCGTCTGCCACAGGTGGCTACGGAGATTCAACAGAACGTGAAACGTTCCATCGAGAACATGACAGGCTTGAATGTGAATGAAGTGAATGTGCACATTCATGACGTTCAGTTCAAGAGCACCGAGAAAGTGGAAGAGATCGACCTGAACAGTCAGCGCGTAAAATAAAAGAAGACAGATTCCCCCGGCATCAACTGCCGGGGGTTATCCCGTCTTGGACAGGTCTTCATGATAGCGAAAGCTAGATGAGGATCTGATTTTTTGCTAGTGAACAGGTAAGTAATGTTAGTGAGCAAGGGAGGCTGTGCAGTTCGTGGCTAAAATACTGGATCGGCTTCTGTTGTTTATATACAGCATAAGCGTTGGAGCAATATCGGCAGCCGTCATTCTTCTGATCAGCGGTGTGCTGCCTTACGAATTGAATTACCAGCAGGAACAAAACGTTATTGTTGCGTCGGTTATTGCAGCAGCGATTTTGTTTATCCTGAGTTTGCGATTTTTCTACATCTCGGTTCGGCGTGAGCGTGCATCGTTGCCGTCTGTGGATCAACGTACTGAGTTTGGTGATGTACAGATTTCGATGGAGACGATTGAGAATCTCTGTTTGAAGGCGACTTCCCGTTTCCGGGGAGTACGTGATGTCAAGGCACGCATACGTGTGGTTGAGTCAGGACTGGAGATTATGATCCGTGCGGTAGTGGATGGAGAGACACCTATTCCTGCGCTGACTTCTGATCTGCAAAAGGCGATACATGATCATGTACAAGAGATTACGGGTATTCCGGTATCTTTTGTCACGGTGTATATCGCTAATGTAACCCAGTCGCCTAACTACAAGAGTCGAGTGGAATGAGGTGAGTTTCACTGATGCTGTGGAAAGAGATTTGGGATAGTCACAGAGGCCGAATTACCGGAATTATCGGCGGCATCTTTTTTGGATTTCTTTATGTATGGATCGGTTTTTGGGATATGTTGTTCTTTGCACTCTTGGTGTTCATCGGTTATACGTTAGGCAGACGAAGCGATTCGAAGCTGGGTTCGTCCATTCCCTGGAGGGAGTGGGGACAATGGCTCGGCGATCGCTGGCGTCCGTTTAAGTGACCTGCCTGAACCCTGCAATATGTTTCTTCCGAAAATAGAGCTGTAGTTTAGGTTGCCCGTTTTTTGGAGGAAACGTATTGCAGGTTTTTTTGTGAAAAGGGATAACAATAACAATACCGTGAAAGCCATTGATCTATCCGATACAGGATATGATGTGATGGTTGCATGATTTTAAAATAAGCATGATGACGCTCCAGACGGAGCGCTGCAGGAGGCAGGACATGAAAAGACGTTTGGCAAGGGAAATTGCAGTACAAAGTCTGTATCAGATGGAAATGAATGAGGTAGGCGCAGCAGAAGCTGTGAACATGCTGATCAATGAAGCCGCTGAAGATAATGAAACCGAAGTGGTTATCCGCGATGCAGATGTAATGCGTACCTATGTTACTGAGATTGTACAAGGAGCCTGGAACAATAAAGAAGCGATTGACGGGCTGCTGGTGGATTATTTGAAAGGTTGGCAGATCAGCCGTCTGTCACGTGTGGATCGCCAGATTCTAAGACTGTCTACGTATGAAATGGTGTTCCGTGATGACATTCCGGCAAAGGTATCCGTCAATGAAGCGATTGAACTGTCCAAATATTTTGGCACAGATGAATCTGGCAAGTTCGTCAATGGCGTACTTGGACGCATGATTCAGGAAGTTGACGCTATTAAAGCAAAATTATCTTAAGTTATTATTAACTATAGTGCGTGTTCAAAAGGACCGGTTTTCAGTACCCTTCGTAATCAAAAGCGGTTTTTTTGAACAACCTCTAAATTTATATTCACATAAGGGAGAGAGAGTACAATGACAGCATCTATTATTAACGGTAAAGAAGTATCCCAAGAGATCCGCGCAAGCATGACAACAGAAGTAAAACAGCTTAGCGAACAGGGGGTAGTACCTGGTCTGGCTGTTGTGCTCGTCGGCGAAGATCCGGCATCCCAAGTATATGTGCGTAATAAAGAAAAAGCATGTCATGACCTCGGATTCTACTCCGAAGTGCATCGCTTAGATGCAAACACGTCCCAAGAAGATCTGCTCTCGCTGGTAGACAAGCTGAACAATCAAGAATCCATTAACGGAATTTTGGTTCAACTTCCACTACCGAAGCATATCGAAGAGAAAGCGGTTATTGATGCGATTGCCGTGGATAAAGATGTAGACGGATTCCACCCAGTGAATGTAGGTAATCTTGTCATTGGAGACGATAGTCTGCTTCCATGTACCCCGGCTGGTGTAATCGAACTGATCAAGCGTACTGGACTGGAAATGTCCGGTAAACATGCGGTAGTCATCGGAAGAAGCAATATTGTGGGCAAACCGGTATCGCTGTTGCTGCAACGTGAGAATGCGACGGTAACCATGTGTCATTCCCGTACAGCCAACATGAAAGAAATTACACGCCAGGCGGACATTCTAGTTGTAGCCATCGGCCGTGCTAATTTTGTGGATGCTGATTTTGTGAAACCGGGTGCTGTTGTTATCGATGTCGGCATGAACCGTTTGGAGAATGGCAAACTGGCAGGAGACGTTGATTTCGAGAGTGTGAAAGAAGTTTCTGGTCCAATTACACCGGTTCCAGGTGGTGTTGGTCCGATGACAATCACAATGCTGATGCAAAATACATTGATCGCTGCCAAGCGCGCTCACGGATTGGCCTAGGGTTTTGTCTGTGGCAGATCAAAAAATCTACTCCATCAAAGACCTGAACCGATATATTCGAATGAAACTGGAATCGGATCAGGTCCTGTCGGACGTTTGGCTACGCGGGGAGATTTCGAATTTCACACATCACTCCAGCGGCCATATGTATTTTACATTGAAGGACAAGGACAGCCGGATTAAGTCGATTATGTTTGCGTCCCATAACCAGCGATTACCCTTTGTACCGAAGGAGGGTGCAAGGGTTATTGCTCGTGGTAATGTCTCGGTGTATGAACGGGATGGGCAGTATCAATTCTATGCTACCCATATGCAACCGGACGGGATTGGGAGTCTGTATCTGGCTTACGAACAGCTCAAGAAAAAGCTCGAGGATGAAGGGTTATTTTCACCTTCGCGAAAAAGACAGATCCCACGTTATCCACAGACGATCGGTGTTGTAACTTCACCCACGGGTGCAGCGGTACGGGACATCATGATAACACTCCAGCGCAGATATCCTTCTGCCAAAGTTGTTTTATATCCTGTTCTGGTTCAGGGAAAAGGTGCCGCACCTTCCATTGTTAAGGCAATTGGCAACTTGAACCGGATGGGAGAAGCTGATGTACTCATCGTTGGACGCGGAGGCGGTTCGCTAGAGGAATTGTGGGCCTTCAATGAGGAGATTGTGGCAAGAGCGATCGTCGCTTCAGATATACCTGTTATCTCTGCGGTTGGACATGAAACGGACTTTACCATTGCTGATTTTGCGGCTGATTTACGTGCGGCGACACCTACGGCTGCTGCGGAGCTCGCTGTACCTAATCGAGCTGAGTTGCTCGATCAGATCTCACAACGTCAGCGTCAGTTACAACACAGCCTGCGTCAGCGTGCTGTGCATAATCGTGAACGGCTCGCGAGATTGCAGCGTTCGCCTGTGCTTGTTCATCCAAGACGTACCTTGATGCAGCACACGGAACGACTGGATATGATGCATCAACGGTTATTAAGAACCGTGGATACGCGCATGAAATGGACGGGAGAGAAGCAAGAGCGTCTTCGGGCGGCACTGCAACGATTCAATCCTCGTGATCAGGTCAATGCAGCACGTCGTGAGAATGCGGCAGCACGCAGACAACTGGAACTTGCGATCAGATCCATAACCAGATCAAAGCAGCAACAGTGGAAATCATCTGTGCGGCATCTGGATGCACTTAGCCCGCTTAAAGTCATGTCTCGAGGATACAGCCTGGTCTATGACGAGCAAGAACAGCGATTGATCAAGTCGACGAAGGATGTACAGCCTGGAGATTCAATTAAGATTAAATTAACAGACGGACAGCTGGACTGTCAGGTTTGGGGAATGAAGGAGGACGACAATACCCATGGCGAATGAACCGGAATTGAATTTTGAAGAGGCAATGGCGGCATTGGAAGACATCGTAGGTCAGCTTGAGCATGGTGATGTTCCGTTGGAACAGGCCATCGATCTGTTTCAGCGCGGGATGAAACTTTCGCAACTTTGCGGTCTGAAACTGGAACAAGTGGAACGCAAGATCGAGATGATCGTAGAAGAAGATGGAGAGCTTCGCAAGAAGCCCTTCGGAACTGCTGACGATGAGAGCGGTGAAGTCCATGAGTAATCGTCCTTCGTTTCAAGCATACCTTGAGGAGGTCACAGCTGAGGTGACAGAAGAGTTGAAACACACTCTTCCCGATCACTGGGATGTACCCCAATCGCTGACGGATGCGATGCAGTACTCACTTATGGCCGGAGGCAAACGCCTTCGTCCTCTTCTGGTCGTTGCTGCGGCGGAAGCCTTCGGTGCACAGCGTACAGCTGCAATGCCGGTAGCCTGCGCCGTGGAGATGGTTCATACCTATTCACTGATCCACGACGACCTGCCTGCGATGGATAATGATGATTACCGCAGGGGAAAATTAACGAATCATAAGGTATATGGTGAAGCAACCGCCATATTGGCGGGCGATGCGTTGCTAACTCATGCTTTTTATAGCATTGTTCAAGCGGGTCGTCGCAGCGGTGTGACGGCAGATGCGTTGCTGTCCATCGTAGAGGACATGTCCGAACTTGCTGGAGCAAGAGGCATGGTCGGTGGCCAAGTCGCGGATATGGAAGGTGAGCAAGGCATGACCGATCTTTCACAGCTTCAATATATCCATTTGCACAAAACGGGTGATCTGATTGTTTTCTCTCTCATTGCTGGAGCACGAATTGGTGGAGCAACGGAAGGACAATTGGAAGCCTTGCGTGTGTTTGGTCGTGATCTGGGGCTGGCGTTCCAGATTCAGGATGATATTCTCGACCTGACGGGCGACGAGCAAAAGATGGGTAAGAAAACACAGAGCGATGTGAATCAGCAGAAGGTAACATATCCTTATTTTATTGGCATGGAGGCTTCTGTAGCTGAGGTGAAATCCCTTACTCAATCTGCAAAAGATGCACTTGAAAGAGCCGAGTTACCTGATGCATCCAGATTGCTGGAAATTGCGGATTATCTGATGAGTCGAGACCATTAGATTCTGATGGTGTGCTGTTTCAAAACCTGTATAATCGTGTAATGAATGTAATGTCCTTTTTCTGAGTGGATGGAAAAAGTCTGTCCCGAGTGGATGCGGGAATACATATGGAGAAGGATTCTATATAACTTGCTGGCGAAAATGCTCGTTATCGGGAGTATAGTGCAGTAAATTATGATTCTTGTTCTTTTATGTTATAATGATTTAATGTCATTTGATTCATAATGTATATATGGATTTACAACAACAATCAAACAATCTAGGAAAGCGGGGAGATTCTCGTGCTGCTTCCACAAATTAAACAACCCAGTGATCTAAAGTCGATGTCTCAGGATGATCTTGCGCTTTTGTCGGCAGAGATCCGGCAGTTTCTGATTGAGAAGCTGTCCGTTACAGGGGGGCATCTCGCACCCAACTTAGGAGTGGTTGAGCTCACGGTAGCCCTGCATTACTGCTATAACAGTCCAGCAGACAAAATGATATTCGATGTAGGGCATCAGGCTTATGTGCATAAAGTCCTGACAGGGCGTATGGATCGCTTTGATACATTGCGTCAACATAACGGCCTGTGCGGGTTTGTCAAACGCAACGAAAGTGAACATGATGTATGGGAAGCTGGACACAGCAGTACATCATTGTCCGCTGCGATGGGGATGGCCCTTGCACGTGATCTGAAGGGTGAGGACAATCAAGTCATCGCGATGATTGGTGATGGAGCGCTTACAGGTGGTATGGCATTTGAAGCCCTCAATCACATTGGTCATGAGCAGAGAAAACTGATGGTTATTCTGAATGATAATGAAATGTCCATTGCTCCAAACGTTGGGGCCATGCATAAATATTTGAGCAAAATTCGTTCGGATCGTCATTATCTGAAAGCGAAAGATGATGTCGAGGGAATGCTTAAAAAAATCCCTGCCATTGGGGACCGTTTGGCCAAATCGGCAAGCTGGATCAAAGACAGTGTCAAATATATGATGGTACCAGGTGTTCTTTTTGAAGAACTGGGCTTTACGTATTTGGGACCGATTGATGGGCATGATATTCCCAAATTGATCGAAACCTTCAAACAGGCGGATAACGTGGATGGACCAGTGCTCGTTCATGTGCTTACAACCAAAGGCAAAGGTTATCAACCAGCAGAAGCCGATTCGCACAAGTGGCACGGGATTTCTCCGTACAAAATTGAATCCGGTCAAGTGCTGAAGGCAGTGGGGAAACCGATGTACACTGAAGTGTTCGGTCAGACTCTGATTGATCTTGCGAAGCAGGATAAGCGGATCGTAGCTGTAACGCCAGCAATGCCTACAGGATCAGGTCTTATTCCGTTCAGTAAGGAATTTCCGGATCGCATGATTGACGTTGGTATCGCAGAACAGCATGCGGCGACCATGTGTGCTGCACTGGCTATGGAAGGCCTGAAGCCGGTCTTTGCCGTGTATTCTACGTTTATGCAACGTGCTTATGATCAGATTGTACATGATATTTGCCGTCATAACGCCAACGTGATGTTTGCCATTGACCGTGCCGGGTTTGTTGGTCCGGATGGCGAGACACATCAAGGGGTATACGATGTGGCATTTATGCGCCATATTCCAAATATCGTTCTGATGATGCCAAAAGACGAAAACGAATTGCGTCATATGATGAAAACGGCGCTTGATTATAATGAAGGTCCAATTGCATACCGATATCCACGAAACAATGTGGTGGGGGTACCTCTGGATGATGTGCTTGTACCAATACCAATTGGAACATGGGAGCAACTCCGTCCATCCGAAGGATATGCTGTCATCGCTTCAGGCTCGATGGTGCAACTTGCAGAAGAAGCAGCGGAGTTGGTGAAACGGGAAGGTATTACAGCAGGCGTAATTAACGCTCGCTTCCTCAAACCTCTGGATGAGCAAATGCTGCGTGATTTGGCTGTTCGAGGCACCAAATTGATTGTACTTGAAGAAACTTCCCAAGCGGGTAGCATGGGCAGTGCGGTACTGGAGTTCTATGCAGAACAGGGATTGCATGATGTACATGTACAGCTGATGGGGATTCCGGATCGCTTCATCGAGCATGGCAGTATTAAGGAACAACGTGAGGAAGTAGGTCTTACCGTTGAGAATGTATGTGCTGAACTGCGCAACATGGCTGTTCAATCATCTTACGGCCTGCCCAAAACACGTTTTCCTTCGTAAATTTACTTGATAGGAGAAAGAGATGTCACTCCCGAAAGAACGAATTGATGTTCTGCTGGTTGAGCAGGGCTATTATGAAAGTCGTGAGAAGGCAAAGGCTGCAATCATGGCTGGACTGGTGTACGCCAATAATGAGCCGATCGAAAAGGCGGGCATGAAGATTCCAAGGGAAGCCGAGCTGAAAGTTAAAGGCTCGGTACATCCTTATGTCGGCAGAGGCGGATTGAAGCTCGAAAAAGCGATCCGTCATTTCGGCCTTGATATGAATGGACTTGTCATGCTCGACATCGGTTCATCCACCGGTGGTTTTACGGATTGTGCACTACAGCATGGTGCGTCTCATGTATACGCTATTGATGTGGGCTATAATCAGCTCGACTGGTCTTTGCGTAATGATGAGCGGGTTACCGTGATGGAACGAACCAATTTTCGCTATGTGACTCCCGAAGATCTGACGGGACCTGTGCCGAATTTTGCGAGCATTGATGTGTCGTTCATTTCATTGCGAATCATATTGCCGCCACTTCTGGCCCTTTTGAATCAACCTGCAGATATCGTAGCATTGATTAAACCTCAATTTGAAGCAGGGCGTGAAAAAGTAGGCAAGTCCGGTGTGGTACGTGATACGAAGGTACACAAGGATGTATTGCAGACGATGCTTCATTTTGCGAGTCAACTTGGTTTGCATTTGCAGAGTTTAACTTTTTCACCCATTACCGGTGGAGAAGGTAATATAGAATTTCTCGCACATTGGCGTCTGGAAGCACCAGATGCAACACAACCAGAGAACGATCCAGCTTCACTTGATGCACTTGCGGAGCAAGTTGCGAAGGAAGCAGCTCATACATTTACGGGAAACTCATCATAAGATGGGTTTCTTTTCGCTGGGAAGATGATTGGTGTAAAGGGAAATCGTTACTGGATCTCGAATATATCTTCGAGGTGAGCGATAATGGATGGACAATATGACACAATCGTTATAGGTGTACTTGCTGTCTGTTTGATCTTGTGGCTGTTCTTCGGCTTGCGTAATTGGGTGAACCGGCCGATGCCGGTAAGCTTGTCTGGAATGCAACTGAACGTGAAAATTCAGGATTCCCCGGCATTGGATTTGCTTGAAGCCCAGGGTTACGAAGTCATCGGTGGCAAAATGAAAGTCCCTCTGGCTTTTGAGGCCAATGAATCCGTTTATTACAGCAGATTATTCATTGACTATGTTGCAGAACGTGAGGATCTCAGATATCTGGTGAAGACGTCTCGTCGCAGACAACCACTTGAAATGACCGGACCGGCGTTAAGGGATCGCTTCCTCAATTATCTGTTATTATATCCGGGCTGTGAAGGGCTGCTGTATGTTGACGTCGAGGATTCCGATATTAAGTTAATCAGGCTCATGGACTATCAGGAAGATGTGTATGATGGGGATGATCTGGACTAATATAAAAGAATGAACATTGCAGGGCCAAGTCTGCGGCGAACTACACTTGCTGCTTTATTGCAATACATTTAACTGGAGGCATGTATGAAAGGACAAAGGCACATCAAGATTCGAGAAATCATTAGTCAAAATGAAATTGAGACCCAGGATGATCTGGTTGAAGCATTGCGCCAATCAGGTTTTCAGGTGACTCAGGCGACGGTATCCCGGGATATCAAAGAGCTTCTGTTAATCAAGATTCCTATGGATGATGGACGGTATAAGTACTCTTTGCCGACAGATCAACGATATAATCCGATTCAAAAGTTGAAGCGTGCACTCGTGGACAATTTCCTGCACATAGATCACACGAACAATCTGGTTGTGATGAAATGTTTGCCGGGAACAGCCAACTCCATTGCAGCTTTGCTTGATAATATTGAGTGGAATGAAGTCATGGGAACGATCTGTGGAGATGACACCATCCTCATTATCTGCCGGACTGAAGATAACAGCGTGACTGTTATTGAACGCATCATGGGTTATATTGCTTAAAGCAATGGTTCAAAAACATAATTTCTGAGTTAGTCATCCGGAGGTGTTTTTGCAGATGTTAGTTACTTTATCGATTCGCAATCTGGCTGTGGTGGAAGAAGTTGACGTCGTATTCCATCCGGGGTTCCATGTACTTTCAGGGGAAACGGGTGCGGGGAAGTCGATTATTATAGATGCACTTGGCTTAATTGCCGGTGGGCGCAGTTCAGCGGATCTGATCCGGTATGGATGTGAGAAGGCAGAGATGGAAGCCCTGTTCGAGATGGAGCAGAGTCATCCGGTATGGCAGACGTTAGAGAAGCTGGGTATCCATTGTGAGCCGGAAGAGCATTTGGTCATTCGGCGTGAGCTGAATACACAGGGAAAAAGTACTTCCCGCATTAACGGGCAATTGGTCAATCTGACGATGCTGAGAGAAGTTGGCGAGAAGCTGATTAATATCCATGGGCAACATGAACATCAAAGTTTGCTGCGCGCTGAGAGCCATCTGGGGCTTCTAGACACCTATGGCTCGGAAGTCATCGGACCGATCAAAGCGAAGTATCAGGAGCGCTACAGCAAGTTTATCACGGCGGAAAAAGAACTGCGTGCGCTTCAGGAGTCCAGTCAGCGTGCATATCAGCTCTTAGACATGTATCGCTTTCAACTTGAAGAAATCGCAGCCGCAAGCCTTACACGAGGTGAGGATGAATTACTCGGGGAAGAACGGGTCAAACTATCCCATAGTGAGAAAATGATGGACAGTGTTGCTGGTGCATATGACCTGCTCAGTGGTCAACGCGGGCTTGAAGCTGTGAGCATTGCTCTTTCTAGAATTGAAGACATATCTGGCTACGATAGCAAAGGTCTGCAACCGATTGTAGAGCAGTTGCAATCGGCATTTTATCAATTGGAAGATGCGACATTCCAGTTAAGGGATTACCGGGAGAAGATCGAATTTAATCCGGCAAGGCTGGAAGAAGTGGAGCAAAGGCTGAACCTGATTTCTGGCCTCAGACGGAAATACGGGGACAGTGTTGAACTCATTCTGAGTTATTATGATCAGATTAGCCATGAAACCGACCAGCTGGAGAACAAGGACGAACGGCTTGAGAAATTGCGAGCTGAACGTGACAAAATGCTTAACCTTGTGATGGAGTCTGCTGAAGAACTCAGCAAGGTTCGCAAACAATGTGCCGAGGAGCTGGCTGCTCAGGTGGAGAGTGAGCTCAAGGATCTGCAGATGGAGAGAACTACACTGCGTGTTCAGATCACTCCATTTGAAGATCCAAAGGGCATTGAATGGAATGGACGCCGTATTCGTCTGAATCGTCAAGGTGCGGACAACGCAGAATTCCTGATCTCACCGAACCCTGGTGAGCCACTGCGACCATTGGGCAAGATTGCTTCGGGTGGTGAGTTGTCGAGAATGATGCTGGCGATGAAGAGTATCTTCGCACGACATGACCGGATACCTGTGTTGATTTTTGATGAAGTCGATACAGGCGTTAGCGGTAGAGCAGCACAATCCATTGCGGAAAAACTGTTCCGCTTGTCTTCGACTTGTCAGGTTTTCTCAATAACTCACTTGCCACAAGTGGCTTGTATGGCAGATCATCAGTACCTCATCGAGAAACATGTCTACGATGGACGGACGATGACACAGGTGGAATCGCTGTCAGACGAAGGCAGAGTGAAGGAATTGGCACGTATGCTCGGCGGCGTGGAAATTACAGAAAAAACGCTGCATCACGCACAGGAAATGCTGAATTTGGCGGAAGCCAAAAAAGGGTGAAACGAACGGCTGGCGTAATGTTTGACAGTAATAAAAGCCTGGGGGCGAGGTTATCTTATAGGTACGCAATTGGCGACCACCTTTCGTCAAGCGAAAGAAGCAAAGGGAGTGTGACAGCCATTGAATTCCCCCCTCAGGAAGAAATTGCTAGGTCTTTTATTTGCCTTCTTTCTTTGTGTGATTAGCCAGGCTGTTCAGCCTGTGCAAAGTTATGCTTCACTGCCCGATGAATTGCAGGTGTTTGCTGGCAGGCAAGCTGATGTTAGGCTCGCTGTACCCGCTGCTTCAAGCGCCGTTGTAGATCGTCCTGATATCGTTGGTTTGGATGATCAGGCTGCGATGCATGTTACCAGGCAACAACCTTTGCATCTTCACCCCCAACAAACGGGACATGCCAAATTAACGTTAAAGTTGTGGGGTAAAATTCCGGTCAAAACAGTGCATGTGAATGTGATTCCGGATTTGCGTGTTGTACCCGGGGGTCAAACCATTGGCGTCAAGGTTAAATCGGCGGGCATTCTGGTGGTCGGACATCATCTGGTCCGTTCCGGTCAGGATGAGCGTGTATCGCCCGGAGAAACAGCGGGCATCAAGCTTGGGGATCTCATCACGCATATGGATGGTAAACGTCTGGATGGCGTGTCAGGCGTCTCCGAGGCCGTTGAACTTGCAGGCAAAAGTAAAAAAGGCATCGATGTTGTATTAAAGCGTGGTAAGGAAACGGTTAAGACACGATTGACTCCGGCATACGACTCTGAGGATCAAGCGTGGAGGCTGGGCTTGTACATTCGTGATTCTGCAGCCGGTGTTGGTACACTTACCTTCTATGCTCCCGATCAGGGCGTATATGGCGCACTGGGCCATGTCATTACAGATATGAACACACAGACATCTATTGTTGTGGGTAGTGGTCAGATTGTTCAGTCCAATGTAACGTCAATTTCGAAGAGTGAGACCGGTGATCCGGGTGAAAAACGTGCTCATTTCCTTAAGGAAAGCAAAATTTTGGGCAATATTGAACGTAATACGGCTTTTGGCATCTTTGGTAAAATGTCCGGAAATCCTGAGCACAGTCTGTATTCGAAAGGCATTCCCGTCGCTTTCTCTCATGAAGTGAAAGAAGGTCCGGCCGAAATACTTACCGTGGTTGACGGTCAACAAGTTGAACGCTTCTCCATTGACATTGTTCATGTAGCAGATCAATCCGAGCCAGCGACGAAAGGTCTGGTACTTCGAATTACGGACCCGAAATTGCTGGATAAGACCGGAGGCATTGTTCAAGGCATGAGCGGTAGCCCTATTGTGCAAAACGGTAAATTGATTGGTGCAGTTACTCACGTATTTGTCAATGATCCGAAATCGGGTTACGGTTGCTTCATTGAATGGATGTTACAAGATGCTGGCGTTATGATGAAAAAGGAAAACGATAAGAACCTCAAGGCTGGATAAACAGCCCTGAGGTTCTTTTTTGTCGAAAGGAAACATAATATATCGGATAATGAAATAAATTATTTATTATATAGGATCAAGAAAAAAAAATAAAGAAAAATAATTTTCGACAGGAGGAATTTAACTTGCTGTGTCGAAAATTTAACCTGTAAGGAAATGTACGAAACGATGTTTAATTTAAAGGAGGATACCGTTTTGCAAAAAATTGAGGTATTGCTGGCCGATGATAATCGTGAATTTACGAATTTGCTTGCCGAATATATATCTGAGCAGGAAGATATGGAAGTAACCGGTATTGCATACAATGGAGAAGAAGTACTGCAATTGCTGGAGCAAACTCGGGATGTGCCGGATGTATTGATTCTGGATATTATCATGCCTCATCTGGATGGACTGGGTGTGCTTGAGCGCTTGCGCAACCTGAACCTGTCTCCACAGCCTAAAGTCATTATGCTTACGGCATTCGGACAAGAGAATATCACACAGCGTGCCGTGCAACTCGGAGCTTCCTATTACATTCTTAAGCCGTTTGACATGGAAGTGCTCGCGAATCGTGTGCGTCAACTCGTGGGAACCCAGACGGCGATGTCCACAAGCAGCGGTTCATCCATGTTCATGAAATCCAATGTCGTACCAATGGGCAAACACAAAAATCTGGATGCCAGTATTACGTCCATCATACATGAAATCGGTGTTCCTGCGCATATTAAGGGATATCAGTATTTGCGCGAAGCGATTACGATGGTGTATAACAATATCGAAATTTTGGGAGCCATCACCAAAACACTGTATCCGGCGATTGCCGAAAAATTCAAAACCACGCCATCCCGCGTCGAACGAGCGATCCGTCATGCGATTGAAGTGGCTTGGACTCGCGGTAACATCGACAGCATCAGCCACTTGTTTGGTTATACAATTAACATCAGCAAGTCGAAGCCGACGAACTCTGAGTTCATCGCGATGGTTGCTGACAAGCTGAGAATTGAGCATAAGGTAAGCTGAAAGGGTCAGGAGTAGTGATTGGGCAAGAAATTTTGGATTCAGATTAGATTCTAACCAAATGAATTTTGGCGGTCAATATTTGAATTCCTTCATTTCATGCCTCTAAACTTCTATCATATATGTCAACGAATACCGTCAATTATTGGATTTAAAATATCCAATAATTGACGGTATTTTTGCATGATTGTTTCTGAATTTTGAGATCAAGCATTAAAGTAAGCTCCCTATAGAAAAATTCAGATAAAGGAAATAATTTATAAACTTTTACCTTCAGTTAACGCTTTTTCTAGTAGAAAGTGGTACGATGTGACCATTGACAAAGACCTACATATAATTTGGAAGTACGGATTAGATGCTACGAACAGAGGAGTAGAATAGTATGTTTACGCAAATAGGCGAGATTGCTGAACCAATTCCTGTAGTGCGATCTGATACAAAATGCGATATCGTTTATCATCTTTTCAAGTCCAATCCTCATCTCGAAGGTATAGCTGTTATGGGGGAGAAGGGTGTGTCGTTAATGATGCGACCCCGATTCTTTCAGCAGATTGGCACACAGTATGGATATAATCTGTATATGGGACGTCCTGTAGAACTGGTGATGAATACGCAGGCACTGGTGGTGGATTATTCGGAACAGATTACAGCTGTCAGTGTTCTCGCCATGGATCGAGATGAAGGGGAAATATATGACCTTGTGCTGGTCACATCGGGGGACAGTTTCTTTGGAGCTGTGAGTATTCGTCGTTTGCTGCTTGCTGTTGCTGATGTACGTGCCGAAATGGCGATTTTTATGAACCCGCTAACGGGCCTTCCCGGGAACCATATTATAGATGAAAGGCTGTCTCAGGCTCTTCAGTTGGACCATTTTAGCGTACTGTACGTCGATCTTGATCAGTTTAAATCCTACAATGATAGCTACGGTTTCAAAATGGGAGATCAGCTTATTCAGGCGACAGCTAACTTGCTTCGCAAGCTTTTTGTTTTCCCTGAAGCTTTTCTTGGACATATCGGTGGTGATGATTTTATTGCGATTCTGAATCACCATGATTACAAGCATATAAGTGAGGAAGTCATTTCAGGCTTTGAGGAGATGAAGAAGACGTTCTACAACGAACGTGATTGGCTTCATCAATATGTTCTGGGGGAGGGACGCTCCGGGCTGAATCGGCCCATTCCTCTCGTGTCTGTTTCCATCGCGGTTGTAACCAACAGCAAGCAAAATTATGAAAACATCGATCAAATTATCGATGAGGCCACACGCATCAAAAAAGGTTGTAAAGCGATTGCTGGCAGCATCATCTGTGCCAATGATACCGTCAGTAATCCATGCTAATAAGAAATATCCAATATAAATTGAAATAAACATTTATGTGAGAACGAAGAGGACAGAAAGAACCTGAAGAAGTGAATCTAAAAGCCTTTTGTATGAAAGCTTCTTCGGAAGCCTAGGCTTCGCATGAACCCATACGTTAAAATGCAGAAAAACCGCTACGTATCAGGAGTAAGTCACCTGTCCTAGCGGTTTTCTATCATTTGATGCGTGCGGGGCGAAGGCAGTGTTTTGAAAAGAAAACACTTCAACCCCAATATGTATACATATAAGCATGTTTGATCAGAGCGTACTCAGACTCGAATATCGACGGATGGATATGAAGCAGCAGGAGATGCAGAAGCCGGAGTTTGCGGGCCGTTTCCGGATTCCTGATCTGTGGTTCCACCATCGGATGGCTTCTCCTTACTTCCCGTTTTCTTTACCTCATTTACTTCCTGATCTTCTTTCCCAGAGGCTGCAGAGTTAGGAGGTAGTACCTTTTCTTTAGGTGCGGGCTGATGGATCTCTTCCACTAGTTCTCCAATCTTCTGGTTGACCTTGTTCAACTGCGCATTAATGTCCTGGACGACCTCTCGCTTTGCCTGAAAGACGGTGCGCTCTGCATTTTCCAGCATCATTGATTTGCCGAGATCGAGTTCATTTCCGGGAGGATTGATTTCCAGAACAAGTCGGTCGAAGCGGGTTTCTCCTTCGGTGGTCTGAATGGAGCCCTGCATGCGATCCCGCAAACCGACCAGCTTACCCAATTGATCATAAGTCTGACTATGTTTAATGAGATGATCCAGTGAAGGGGCTTGAGTCTCGTCACTTGGTTTGGGTTGTTGCTGTTGAGCCTTTTCAGGCTGTCTTAATTTGTTCTTTTCCTGCAATTCCTCAGATTTAATTTGCGCAATCTGACTGTCAATCTGGGATATGGAGCTTGTTAAGGATTTAATTCGCTGAGCTTTAGTTTTGGTATCCAACTCGTCATTGGATTTTACCCCTTGCATTTCTTCATTAAGTCGAATCTTCTGCTGCATAAGTCCCTGGATTTCTTTATCCCGATTGGAGACTTGATTCCCGGGAGTAAAACTGCTTTTGGTTGCAGATGAGATTGAATTCATATCCTCTGTTCTCCTTCTACGCTTTATCATGGTTCTATTTACATATATCGGATGTTAAGAGAAGGATTTGAATAGCTTTTATTTCATCTAAAAGGATTCATTTAAGTCGCTTGTATTGCGTACTTCATCCTAAAAATTGATAATGGTTATCAATAAGTGAGTAGATAGAAGTTTAGACACAATCTATGTAGACGGAGATGGGTTAGCAAAATGTGGAATGATTATTATATACTCTGGAGCTATGCTGCGGTGAGTATAACAGATATCCGATACATGGAACTCGAGGCATACGAGATGAAATACAAATTTCCGACAAGTACTTTTGTCCTCACCTTTCAAGGTGAGGCCGGAGTGATGATAGACAACCAAACGTATGAAGTGAGCCGCTTTTATGTTCTTCATGGGGGAAAAGGGAGTAAGTTGGTAATTCAAGCCGGCGAAGCCGGATTACGCTTATATTACTTGATGTACAAAGCGAACCTGCCTAGTGGAGGGAGAAACGATCTTGGAAGGTTAATAAAAGAGATCTTAATGAAGGATCAACTGGTTGAAGTTTCATCGGAAGCGATTCCTGAATTTGCCGGAGACTACATCATTCTAACAGCAGATAATCTGACCCTGGAAGAGTTGAAATCCAAACCGGTCTGGAGCTCACTGGATGCGGTTAAGAATGATCGAGTGTTTATCTGGAGCCCGGATCGTTCCTGGTACTTTGACCCGATTGCAACATTGGATCAGACCGAGGAATTGGCCGCGTGGTTTACGAAGATCTCTGAACAAAAATAAGCATAGTGTGTGCTTGATAAGATGAAATCCAGTTCCAGTCTAAATTACAGTTGATAATGAAAATTATTATCATTTATAATAAAGAGATATTAGTGAACCTCTGCTATTCATATGTAAAAGGATGTGTGGCAGAATGATGACCTTGTAAGGTCTTTGTACCGGGTGAGACTGGGATTGGAGAGTATTCGATGCAATTAGACGAACAGATGAAATACTGGAATCTTGCCGCTGTTAAGGTTCTGGATATACGCCGGATCGTTATGGAGGCAGGGGAACAACTGAGTTCCTATATACTTCCGGCAAATGGTTTTATATATACGATACGTGGATCGGCTGTGCTTCAGTTGGATGGACAAACATATAAGGCAGAGCGATTTCACATGCTTCATGGGGCAAAAGGATCTTCACTGGATATCCAAACCCACGAAGATTTTGAATATATTCTGCTCTATTACAGAGCATTCCTGGCCTTTCCTAGCTATCGCAAAAAGTGGTTATTGGCACAGCCTGAGGTTGCACCGTTCTCTTTGCAATATGGTTTTACGCCAAGTAGTCCTCTTGGGTTGTTACGGTACCTTGATGAGCTTGAAGGTGCATGGGCACAGTCCGGCAGTTTGGATCTGCTTCATACGAAAAGTTTATTTTATCAATTCATTCATGAAATGATGGTTCAGCTGGCAGAGCAGGAGATCAAAACAGAGCTTGCTGATCCGGTGAAACAAACGCTCCGTTACATACAGAACCATTATAGAGAACAGGTCACCCTTGATTTCTTGGCTGAACAATTCAACTATAGCTCCCGGCATTTATCCATGCAATTCAAACGACAGACAGGTTACAGTCCGATTGATTATTTAATTCAGACCCGAATCGCCAAGGCTCGAAATCTCCTTTTGCGATCGGATGCAACGCTGAGTGAAATTGCAGCAGAAGTGGGTTATTCGGATGTGTATTATTTTAGTCGTATCTTCAAAAAACATGTGGGAATCTCTCCGATTCTATACCAACGAAAGATGAGAGAAGAGGCGCGAAGAGAGGATCGTCCATTGCAAATCTCTGAATCGTCCATTGGCCGGAGGTGGAAGTCGGGATATATTGATTATGAGAATCATTATCAATATATAGACGGAGGGTCTACATCAATGAAAAGAAGAAAAACAAGTTCCAGTATGATCATGGTTGCATTATTAAGCATAACGATGCTCCTTGCAGCCTGTTCTTCAGGTACAGCACAAACACCAGCAGCTGGCGAAGGAACAGGTGCCAGTTCCAATAACAGCAGTACGGCAGTGTCATCAGACACCGGAAGCCAGACGAACAAAGACAATGAAACACGCACAGTCTCAACGGTTAAGGGTGATGTGGTTGTTCCAGCCAATCCCAAACGGGTTGTTGTCTTGTATCTCCAGGGGGATGTCGTCGCACTTGGAGTTAAGCCAATCGCTACCTCAGATGTATATGACGGGGCTGCATACAAGAGTGAGCTAGAAGGTGTAAATGCACTGGGTACCTGGTTCGAACCGAATCCTGAAGCTGTCATTGATCTTGATCCGGATCTGATCATTGTTCCTTCAGAAGAGACGTATACGTTATTAAAAGATATTGCACCTACGGTATATATTCCGTATGAGAAATTGTCTACAGAAGAAAGACTCCATAGTATAGCGAGCATTTTTGGCAAAGAGCAGGAAGCGGAGACGTTAATCACTAATCTCAACACCAAAGTTGAAGAGAGTAAGAAGACTCTTGCAGATGCAGGCATACTTGACAAAACAATCTCCATAGTGGAGGGCGGCTTGAAAGGTATGGTCATTGTAGAGAGCAAGCAATTTGGCCGGGGATCTCAGGCGGTATATGAGTACTTGGGGATGAAAGCACCTGAAGTTGTACAGAAAAAAATTGATGTGGTTTCGGACGCGGCCGGCTCCAACATCTCCATGGAAGTACTTCCTGAATATATCGGGGATTATGTATTTCGCTCGGTGTATGAAGGAGCAGATAACTTGACGGATAATCCAATATGGAGCAGCATCCCTGCGATCAAAGAAGGTCGTCTGATTGAGATTGATTTCGATTTCTTCTATTATTCGGATATTTATTCAATCAATAAACAACTTGATTTTGTCGTGGAAAAGCTGTTGGTGGCTCCAAGAGCACAATAGTCAAGAGCGAACTTGTTGATAGAAGTTTTGTACAAGAAATGTTTGTTTTTTAGCCATTGTAATTTGATAAGATTACCATTAAACTAGGATTTAAGTGATAATGAGAATCGATATCAAATACTCGATGTTCTGGATCGAATTAACGGAGGTATTTTTAATATGAATCAGCAGTTGGAACTTTATGATGTAACCATTATCGGCGGTGGCCCAGCGGGCATGTACTCTGCCTTTTATAGCGGCATGCGGGATATGAAGACCAAGTTGATTGAGGCACGTGACAGATTGGGCGGTCGCATGCTCTTTTATCCGGAGAAAATGATCTGGGATGTTGGAGGTGTGACGCCAATTCTATGTGAAGATCTGATCAAACAATTGGAAGAACAGGCACGAACTTTCGAGCCAACGCTTGTATTTGAACAACAGATCGAAGGATTCGAACGTCAACCTGATGGCACGATTCTTTTAACTTCAGCAACAGGTGAACAACACTGGACACGTACTGTCATTTTGGCAATCGGGTACGGTATATATAAAATGGCCAAGTTGGAGCTTGAGGGTGCAGACCGTTATGAGGTTAGCAATCTGCACTATACGGTGCAGGAACTGGAGCCATTCCGTGGTAAACGCGTCCTGATCTCAGGTGGTGGCGACTCTGCTGTAGACTGGGCAAATGAACTGGAAGCACTGGCAGAGCAAGTTACCGTTGTGCATCGTCGTGACCGCTTTGGCGGGCTGGAGCGTAATGTACTGCGTATGAGAGAATCCTCTGTAGATGTCCGGACACCTTATGCGGTAGAGACACTGCATAGTTTGAGTGGTGATGTGATTGAGCAAGTGACCATTTCACACGTGGACACAGGCGAAACTGAACTGCTTGAAGTGGATGCTGTCATTGTAAACCATGGCATGAAGAGTGATTTTGGTCCAATCCGGGATTGGGGACTTGATCTTGGAGAATGGCATGTTACTACGACAGAGAGATTGCAAACGAATATTCCTGGCGTTTTCGCCGCAGGCGATTTTGTAGATTATGGTAGCAAACTGTACCTGATTGCGGGTACTTTCACGGATGCAGCCCTCGCGGTAAACAGTGCGAAGTTATACATGGACCCTGAAGCGGAGAAAGTGGCTTATGTTTCTTCCCATAACAGCCGCTTTAAGGAGAAAAATAAAGCTCTTGGTGTTGTAGAAGAATAAAGTCTGCGTTTGGATACGATTAAGATGACTTTGGGTTCATTCCAAAGTCATCTTTTTTGCATAAAATGGGTAATAAGAAGGCATAATTTCATCAGACACAACGGCTATCGAATTGAATATACACTACCAAATGTCTATAATAAGCCTGAGAAACTGTAGAATGACAACTATATATAAAAATAGATGAGAGTGGAGTGCAGCGTATGAAGAAGGGTTCACAACCACAACGAGGTTTCACCTTCATCCAGCGGTGGTTCAAACGACCTGATAAGAAAAAGATCAAATGGTCCGAAATGTATCTCGCACTTGCCGGTGCACTTCATCGCTTGTTTGTTGAAGGGCGGCGTGAACGTTCAGCAGCCAAACGGTTACATCAGGATTTACCCATCAACGCTTTGGGGGAGATGAAGCTGGAGCCAGGGGATATCGTGTACACACCAAGCTCGGAATCCACCTATTACGCCGGGCATATGGGCATTATCGGACTCGATGGGAAAGTGTATCATGTGCACCCTTATGGGCCTGTATTTGCGGACTCATTGGATTGGTACCTTACACGTTTCTATGAAGGAGATCGCTTCATTGTATTCCGTTCCAGACTGAATGAGGCAGGCATGAAGGCAGCCGGGTGGGTACAGGATCATTACAAACAGGTCAAATTTTACCGTTTACAGACCAATCTGCGCAGTATTGAGCGCAATTACTGCTCCAAGTTTATATACCAGGCCTATCAGTTCACATCCGGACTGGACCTGTGGAGCCGCAAATTTACCCGAATGAATCAGGGATATATTTATCCTTTTCGAATTGAGCGCTCACCAGAGCTGGACGTTCTGGGAACTTTTTATAAATAAGGTTGGAACCGACTAAAATGCTGTTCTTCCGAAAGTAAGAAAGCAGGTTATGTCGGTTTTTTTTATATGTGTAGAGATTAAAAACAGGAAAAACGCTCAAAACGTCGAATAGATTATGAGATAGGCATGCACAACTTGGAATCGTATACATAAAAAAAGGCGCGATGATTTTTAGCCCAGAGCAAAAAAACGACTACAAAAGTAGGCGAACAAGAAAGAGTGAAGCGAGATGAAATGGCCGGGCTTCTTACGCCGATTCCGACTGAACAAAAACGTAGTGAAGCTATCGGACTACACCCCAAAAAAGGAAAGGAGGCACTACTGTTCCATATGTAAGAAAAAGGTTAAATCGGTCGTGCATTATGCAGCTCCACAGGGAAATGTTTCAGGTGTATGCAGTTCCTGTAAGACTTTGGCGGATGAACGAGGAATGTTCCCCATTTAATAAGAAGAGATGCGCTCAGGAAATAACAATTCTTTGATTTATGCGCGTTTTTGTAGTACATTAGCAAATGTATTCGAAGGAGGATTCTAATGTACTCAGGTAGACAAGACGATACTTTATACATCATGACCTACACCTTAAACAGCGGTATCAAGGGTACGGTTCCACTGTCTAATAAGCAGATTATTGAGTGGCTGGATTGCTACAGAAATGAGAAGCGCTTCGTGACCGAAATCGGCAAGGAGTTTTTTGGATTGAATGCAGGATTGGTAGCAGACTTTAAGGTTCAGAATCATTTATCGGATTATCAGCAGACCATTATGCCTACGCAGCAGCAGGATAACCTGGAACGCTTGTCCAGTGCTTATAAATCAACCGAGTTATTAATGAAGATTGATTGTAAATGCGGCACGGCTTACGTGACGGAATCTCCATATAAGCGCACGAAATGGTACTGCACGAAGTGTAAAGAGATTGTATTTTTGGATGCAAAAAAAGGAATGGTGGAAACGTCACGTGGTGACGCTTACTACATGACCAACAAATATTTTGTTTCCCGGGACTAGCGGGAAGTGATTCTGTAAGCATCGCTGCAAAGCGGTGCTTTTTTGTGCAATGGTTCGCTGCCACAAACAAAAAAAGCCCAAAAGGGCTTTTTGGAGGATCTCAGAGATCTCTTAGAAATCTTAAAAATTATGATGAGCATTCAACTTTGTGAGGAGGAATGAAGCAGCAACGACAGCGTGGCTCGTAAGCTTCTGAATCGCCAATCATGACAACCGGACCCAAGGTAACAGGTTCCCCATTGACGATACGTTGCGTAAAGGCAGCATCCGGGCTACCGCATACGGCACAGAAAGCCGAGAGTTTCTCAATGTCATCTGCCATGGCGAGCAAACCGCCGACATATCCGAATTCCTTACCACGGTAATCCATATTAAGACCATCCACAATGACATGTTTGCCACAGTACGCTAGCTCCGAGACGAGTTCCATAATGGCACTGCTGAAAAATTGTACTTCATCAAATGCAACAACATCAGCATCTATGGTTTGGTTCAGGATCATTTCTACGGATTCCGGGGTTAATTGCCGGGGAATGGAATGGGCAGGGAGTCGATAACCAATTCGGCTTACGATCTCGTCCTGGGCAAACCGATCATCCTCGGCTGGTTTGTAGGCCACAACCTTTTTACGGCCAAATTGTATTAATTTCTGACAACGGCGAATGAGTTCACCGGATTTTTCACTGAACATGGGTCCAGTAATTACGGTAATACGTCCTGTTTGCACGGTGCTGCTACTCCTCTCACATACGGGATTCAACAAAAAAAGCGACCATTACAGAGTACCACAAAATCTTTGGAAAGAGCCAGAACTAATCTGTGCAGCTTTGTGTTACTATATGGATTGTTAAGCTATTGGTTCCGGCAGCTGTTAATAGGAGTTATGGAAAAGAGGTGTTTACGATGAGTGAAGCATTAACATCATTTCAAGCGCAATATGAAAGCCTGAAAGAACAGGGATCTCTAGATGAAGCGGCGCAGGCCTTATTTGCAGAACTGTTCGCAGAAGCGGAGCGACTGCAGGCAAGTAACCTGACGTTGCGCAGAACGATCTTGAAGTCTTCTTCCAAAGAATCACGTATGTCTACCAAACTGCGGGATGCCTTATACGAATGACCCGGAGATTACTCCGGGTCCTCTTCTGTCTTTAATTTGCGAGGGAATAGAATACCTGCTGTAATTCTGGCAATCATGGCAAAGGTGAGGCCAATGCCTGCAAACATGTAGATCACGGTAAAGGCTTTGCTGAATCCGGTGGATGGCACAAAATCAGGATGTCCCACCGTAGTCAAAGTAACCGCACAGAAGTATAACGCATCAATCCAGTGCAGACCTTCAACACGAGTGTAAAACAAAGTGCCTGACAGCAGTGTTGCTGCCGTTAACGCGAACAGAGCCAGAAACTTGGGGTCTTTAAACGCATGGAAAATGCCCTTGAGCAGTCTTTGTAACGTGATTAGAAATGAAACCATGATGATCCATCCTGTCTATGTAAAGTTGTCGGTACGTGTTGTATAGACACACAAAAAGCCCGGACTCATGGAGTCCTTCCGGGCGTCTCTGCTTTTTCGGGTACACTTTTGGACCGGAAACGGGGACCTACATAATTACGCTTGCGGTCACGGAACAGGATCCAGCCTCCCAGGAAACTCATACCTGCCGCAAAAAGGACAAGTCCACCGGCAAAGGAAAGCCACTGGAAACCTGGTGAGATCAGTTCGTTCCCGTGCTCGGCATAATATAGGAACAGGGCATCTTTCATCATCAGAAAACCCTTCATTGCCATTAAACCGGGAATGACCAGAACAACAATCGCCAGAAATCGCGCAAAGACTAATCTTGTATTCATGAGCATTATACCCTTTCTGCCAAAGTCGACATTAAATAAAGGTTACGCTTACAGATCATACCTTATTCCATCATAGCTTGGAATGCATAGGCTGTCCATGTATGATCGCTTCAAATTTTGAGTTGACCGCTCAAGGAGAGTACAATGGCATATAGAGGGTATAAGCCAAACCATGATTCAAGCCATCATTATTTTAATAAATGATATTGAAATTTGATTCATAGAGGAGAGCATGAGAGATGCCAATTACATGTGATGTTGCAATACTTGGAGGAGGGACCGGTGGATATGTAGCCGCGATCCGGGCTGCACAGCTGGGGAAACAGGTCGTTATTATTGAGAAGGACAAGCTTGGGGGAACCTGTCTGCATCGTGGCTGTATTCCGAGTAAGGCTTTGCTGAAAAGCGCGGAAGTGTACGCCGAGATTCAGGAGAGCGAAACGTATGGTATCGAGACAGCTGGAGCCACCCTTGTATTTCCCAAAGTGCAGGCGCGCAAGGATGCGATTGTGGAGCAGCTTCATCAGGGCGTTCAATATTTGATGAAAAAAAATAAAATTCAGGTCGTACACGCGAACGGTCGCGTTATTGGACCATCCATCTTCTCCCCGCAGAGCGGAGCGGTTGCTGTAGAGTTCGAAGATGGCGAGATGGATACGGTTGTACCAACCAATCTCATCATTGCTACCGGTTCACGTCCACGCGTCCTACCGGGCCTGGAACCGGACGGTAAGTTTATTATGAGCAGTGACGAAGCACTGCGTATGGATGAGCTTCCTGCATCACTCATCATTGTTGGTGGGGGTGTGATTGGACTGGAGTGGGCATCCATGCTGAATGACTTTGGCGTTGATATCACTGTGGTTGAAGCAGCAGCTCATGTGTTGCCTGCCGAGGATGAAGATGTTGCCAGAGAAATGCAGCGATTGCTTGGCAAACGGGGTGTTCGTTTCCTAACGGGTGCCAAGGTTCTAACAGAAACATATAGCACGGATCAAGAGGGCATCCAGATTGATGTGCAGCTTGGTGACGATAAGCAGGAAACGCTGAGAGCGGAGAAAATGCTCGTATCGGTTGGACGTCAAGCCAATGTCGAAAATATCGGACTGGAAAATACAGATATCAAACTGGAACGTGGCTTCATCGCTGTGAACCAACAGTTACAAACCGGTGAAGGTCACATCTACGCCATTGGAGACTGCATCGGCGGTCTACAGCTTGCACATGCCGCAAGTCATGAAGGCATTCTCGCTGTCAATCATCTGGCGGGGGAAACGGTACATGCTGTGGAATCCCATCGTATTCCGCGCTGTGTGTACACACGTCCGGAAGCAGCTAGCATCGGATTCACCGAGCGTGAAGCCAAAGAACGTGGGTATGAACTCAAAACAGGCAAGTTCCCATTTTCGGCCATTGGCAAATCGCTCATTCACGGAAGTCGGGATGGATTCGTGAAGGTGATCGCAGATGCCAAGACGAATGATATATTGGGGGTACATATGATTGGCACCCATGTGACGGAATTGATCGCAGAGGCTTCTCTGGCTCAGATGCTGGATGCCACACCTTGGGAAGTCGGACAAACCATTCATCCACACCCTTCTCTGTCGGAAATCATGGGTGAAGCCATGCTCGCGGTCGATGGAAAGGCCATTGGAATGTAAGCCAAACAGGCTTATGAGAAAGGTCCTTTCCTTTTTTGGGTAAAAGGGATTATAATAAGGTTAAGCCAAGTCTTAGTACCAGGTTATAAGATCGGGTAGTAAGGTTTGCGCAGGCTCTGATTAAAAGGAGGTACCTCATATGAGTTCACAAGGTACTGCAGACGCGGTCCACCGGCATCAACAGCTGGGACTTAGCGATGGTGAAGTATTGGATATGTACAAATACATGCTGCTCGCACGCAAGTTTGACGAGCGTTGCTTGCTCTTGCAACGGGCTGGCAAAATTAACTTTCACGTATCCGGTGTAGGACAGGAAGCTGCGCAAGTAGGCGCTGCTTTTGGTCTGGATCGGGATCACGATTATTATTTACCTTATTACCGCGATTATGGATTTGTATTGGCGGTAGGCATGACTCCGCGTGAGTTGATGCTGTCTGCTTTTGCAAAAGCGGAAGATCCGAATAGTGGCGGTCGGCAAATGCCGGGTCACTTCGGTCACAAAAAGCTGCGGATTGTGACGGGTTCCAGCCCGGTTACAACACAGGTTCCGCACGCTGTCGGATTTGCATTGGCTGCCAAAATGAAGAAGCAAGAATTTGTTTCTTTTGTTACATTTGGTGAAGGATCAAGCAACCAGGGCGACTTCCACGAGGGAGCCAACTTTGCAGGTGTACACAAGTTGCCTGTCATTATTATGTGTGAGAACAACCAGTATGCGATTTCGGTACCGATTCACAAGCAGCTTAGTGGTAAAATATCGGATCGTGCGCTCGGTTACGGTTTCCCCGGACTGCGGGTAGATGGTAACGATGCACTTGAAGTATACGCTGCTGTGAAGGAAGCACGTCAACGTGCCATAGCAGGCGAAGGACCTACACTGATTGAAGCGATGATGTATCGTCTATCTCCTCACTCCACTTCTGACAATGATCTGGCTTACCGGACCAAGGAAGAAGTTGAAGAGAACTGGAAGAAGGACGGCGTGCTTCGCATGAAGAACTATCTGATTGATTGCGGCATCTGGGACGAAGCCCGGGATGCGGATCTGGCTTCCCAGCTTGCGTTGGAAATGAAAGAAGCGACTGAATATGCAGACAACGCGCCATATCCGAAACCTGAGGACACTCTGACGCACGTTTATGCGGACAGCGAAGAAGGGGGACGGTAAGTATGGCAGTGATGGAATATATTGATGCAATCCGTCTCGCGATGAAAGAAGAGATGGAGCGAGATGAGAATGTCTTTATCCTTGGTGAAGACGTAGGGGTCAAAGGTGGCGTGTTCACCACGACCAAAGGGTTGCAGGATCAGTTTGGCGAAATGCGTGTCATGGATACACCTTTGTCCGAATCCGCTATCGCAGGTGTAGCTATTGGTGCAGCGATGTATGGCATGAAGCCGATTGCCGAAATGCAATATTCGGACTTCATGCTGCCGGCAACGAACCAGATCATTAGTGAAGCGGCGAAAATCCGCTATCGCTCCAACAATGACTGGAGTTGCCCGATCGTTATCCGCGCCCCAATTGGTGGTGGCATCTTCGGTGGGTTGTATCACTCCCAATGTCCGGAATCGATCTTCTTTGGTACACCGGGGCTAAAAATTATTGCTCCTTACTCGGCATACGATGCTAAAGGGCTGCTCAAGGCGGCCATTCGCGATCCGGACCCGGTACTCTTTTTTGAAAATAAAAAATGTTACAAGCTCATTAAGGAAGATGTGCCAGAAGATGATTACATCGTTCCGATTGGTAAAGCCAACGTACTTCGTGAAGGTGCGGATATTACGGTGATCGGCTACAGCCAGCCACTGCATTTTGTAATGCAGGCTGCTGAGGAGCTGGAACGTGAAGAAGGCATTACAGCACACGTGCTGGATCTGCGCACATTGCAACCGTTGGACCGTGAAGCGATTATTGCTTCCGCTCGTCTGACAGGCAAAGTGCTGATTGTACACGAAGATAACAAAACGGGTGGTGTAGGTGCCGAAGTTGCTGCGATTATTAGTGAGGAATGTCTGTTTGAACTGGATGCACCAATTCAGCGTCTCTGCGGACCTGACGTGCCGGCCATGCCAATTAGCCCAACATTGGAGAAATTCTACATGCTGAGCAAGGACAAAGCCAAAGCAGCAATGCGTACACTTGCCGAGTTTTAATTTCGTTATATGGATCGTTTAAAAGTAAAGTTTGGAGTGATAATCAAATGGCTGAACGTATGAAATGGATCGAGGTCATTATGCCGCAATTGGCGGAATCGCTGGTCTCGGCTACCATAGGCAAATGGTTGAAAAAACCGGGCGACCGTGTGGAACAGTACGAGCCGATCTGTGAAGTAATCACCGATAAAGTCAATGCCGAGATTCCATCCACCGTGGATGGAATTATGGGTGACCTTTTGGTGGAAGAGGGCACAACGATTGCTGTTGGTGAAGCAATCTGCCGCATGCAAGTCGCTGCTTCCGACGAAGAAGCGGCCGAGCAGGTAACAAAAGTATCGCAACAACAGGAGCAAGTGCAGCATCATGTGAGCCATCCTCCTGTTGTTGCCTCAAATACAGCAGGACATGATCCCAACCAGCCGATGCGTAATCGGTATTCCCCGGCAGTGCAATCCTTGGCAGCAGAGCATGGCTTGAACTTGCAAAGCATCCAGGGCACTGGAGCGGGTGGTCGTATTACCCGCAAAGATGTGCTGGCATTTGTTGCACAGGGAGGTAACGCGGCTGGATCGTCTGCACAAGCATCATCTGCAGCAGTACAGCATGCGCCTTCTGGTGTGCCGTCTACATCTCCATTCAGCGGAGTGAATCGTGGAAATGGAGAAATGGGTTTAACCGCCGGAGAAGCAATCTCAGCGTCCGATGCAGGTGTTCCTGTGAGACATTCAGGCATTCATCTAACCGAAAGTCCGAAAATTCCACAGATCGAAGTGGAAGGTGGCGGCCAGGGAAGATCGGAGTATTTCATCGATGTTACCCCTGTGCGTAATGCCATTGCCCGGAATATGCGTCAAAGCGTATCGGAAATCCCGCATGCGTGGACAATGATCGAAGTGGACGTAACGAATCTCGTGATGCTGCGCAATAAACTCAAGGATGAGTTCAAGCGTAAGGAAGGCATCAATCTGACGTATCTGTCCTTCATGATGAAGGGAGTCGTTAACGCGATTAAAGACTACCCGATCATGAACTCGGTATGGGCAGTGGACAAAATTATCGTCAAACGGGACATTAACCTGTCCATGGCAGTAGGAACCGAAGATTCCGTACTTACACCGGTTATCAAACATGCCGATCAGCGAAATATTGCAGGTCTGGCCCGTGAAGTGGATGAACTAGCTCGCAAAACACGTGAAGGAACGTTGAAGCTGGACCATATGCAAGGTGGTACGTTTACGGTGAACAACACGGGGTCATTCGGATCGATCCTGTCCCAGCCAATCATTAACTATCCACAGGCAGCGATTCTTACATTTGAGTCGATTGTCAAAAAGCCAGTGGTGATTAATGATATGATCGCCGTTCGTTCGATGGCTAACCTGTGTCTGTCGCTAGATCACCGAATCCTGGATGGCGTAATCAGCGGACGTTTCTTGCAACGTGTCAAAGAAAACCTTGAAGGATATACCATGGAGAGCAAGGTGTATTAAGTAAATAGTTGTCGGGGAAGTGTATGTGCCGCAGGCCGTGCACTTTTCCTGCTGTCTACGGACAGGTGCTCAATTGTACACTGAACCTGAAGCAGAAGGGTGTGGGGAATCATGAGCAAGCCGCTGGATGTTGCATACATACCAATGCTTGATTATGAAGAGGCTTGGAACCGCCAGAAAGCGATTGTGCAGCGATTGGACGAGGGCGAGGGAGCGGAGCAGATGCTGCTTTTACAACACCCGCCTACGTATACGATCGGCTCACAAAATCATCCGGAGCATCTGCTTCTCAGTCCGGAAGAGTTGCGTGAGCAAGGGATTTCTTTGTTTCAAATTGACCGCGGCGGTGATATTACTTATCATGGCCCGGGCCAGTTGGTAGGTTACCCGTTATTGATTCTTGGTCGGGATGAAGACCTGGATCTGCACGGCTATTTACGGAAACTTGAGCAGGTACTTATGGATTATCTCGCAGACCAAGGCATCGAAGCCGGACGCAAAGAGGGTTACACGGGTGTGTGGATTGGCGATATGAAGATTGCTGCAATTGGCATCAAGTTTAATCGCTGCAAACACCGCCGCGGTTTTGTGACCAGTCACGGCTTTGCTTTTAACATCAGCTCAGGCATTCAACATGCAGGTTTTCAGGGGATTGTTCCTTGTGGGATTGAGCAGTATGGCGTTACCTCACTGGAGGATATAACAGGCAAGTCCTATGCGGTGGAGCAGGTAGCGCAGGAGATTGTTCCGTACTTTAATCGTATTTTTCCATATGAGATTAATTGGGTCACGGAAAAAGAAGCCCTTCAACGTCTGTAAACAGTTCGTCGAAAGGCTTTATGTTGCTATCCGAACAGCAACGGTTCGAGAGCGATGAAAAGGGTGGACCCGATCATGGCGATCAGCATGAGATAGATGATGATTTTGAACCATTTCTTTTTTTGCATGATGAGAGAACTCCTTTCAACATAAAGTAAACAAGCCATAGTAATTGTATTGTACCGTATCCACGAGAGGGAGGAAAGTCCTATGATTAAACAACAACGTGTTATCGATCAGTTTATGGAACTGGTGCAGATTGATAGTGAAACGAAAAATGAACAGAACATCTCGAAGGTGTTAAAAGAACAGTTTACAGAGCTTGGTCTTCATGTCTATGAGGACGACACGATGGAGCAAACCGGACATGGCGCCGGAAACCTCGTTATTACCTGGGAAGCCGAAGGAACAGATGGAGTTGCACCGATCTTTTTCACATGTCATATGGACACCGTAACGCCGGGACAGGGAATCAAGCCTGAACTGGGTGAAGATGGCTGGATTCGCAGTGATGGAACAACGATCCTGGGAGCAGATGATAAAGCAGGGATTGCGGCATTGTTCGAAGCGATTCGTGTGATTCAGGAAAATAACATTCCGCATGGCAAAATTCAATTGGTTATTACAGTCGGCGAAGAGTCTGGCCTGGTGGGCGCACGTGCGATGAATCCGAAGGATATCGATGCCGAGTTCGGTTATGCGCTTGACTCTAATGGAGCTGTAGGCACGATCTGTGTAGCTGCACCAGCCAGAGCTGAAATTCAAATGAGCATCTATGGTAAGTCCGCACATGCGGGCGTGAACCCGGAAGACGGGATCAGCGCCATTCAGGTAGCAGCCAAAGCGATTGCGGCGATGACACTGGGCAGAATTGATGATGAGACTACAGCGAATATCGGCAAATTCCAGGGTGGATCACCACTCAACGTGGTATGTGACTTTGTACAGCTTGAAGCGGAAGCCCGCAGTATTGTGCAGGAGAAAGTTGAATTGCAGGTTGCACAGATGCGTGACGCGCTGGAAACGACATGTCGCAAATACGGTGCAACGGCTGAATTCAGAAGTGAGATCCTCTACCCTGCATTTGGCTTCCATGATGAACACGAAGTTGTACAGCTTGCACAGCGTGCCATACGCAGTATTGGGCTGGAGACCAGTACGTTTGCTTCCGGTGGTGGCAGTGATGCCAATATCTTTAACGGATTCGACATTCCAACAGTGAACTTGGCGGTAGGGTATGAGGATATTCATACGACCAAAGAACGCATTCGTGCCGAAGACATTGTGAAGTTGTCTCAGGTAGTCGTAGCTATTATTCAGGAAACGGCAGCTGACAAGAAATAATATAGAGCGCATGTTACCTCACATGTTGTTAGACAAAAGTCCGAACCCGGTCTGTATCGGATTCGGACTTTTTGCGAATTCATGTTATATTTCAAGGGAGAAGACTCGTTAATTTAGGGTCAAAAGGAAGCAAAATCATGTTTCAATATGTTTATTTACGTCCAGCGAGCAGATCGATTAACTTGGCATCCGGGCCCCACTCGCGCAACCATTGTTTGAGTATGAGCTGTACTTGCCGGGCTTGTCCTACCACGTGTAAGGATTGAGGCGTCATATAACTGTTCATCAAAAGTCCCCCTGATTCGTTTATATTTGCTGTGAGAGTTCTATACGCTCACCATATGCCCAAAATCAGAGATTTATACATTAACCGAATATATAATCCAACGATATGGAGTTGAAGAACGAATGAAACCAAACCAATCTGCCCAATCCATCCACGCGGCGCAACCTGCCAATTCAAAGCTGGATGAAGTGACCGTATCCACCAAGCCAATCTTCGAGGGCAAAGTGATCTCACTTCAGGTCGATACGGTTAAGCTACCGAACGGTCAGACGGCTACACGTGAGATTATTCGGCACCCTGGCGCTGTAGCTGTACTTGCTCTGAATGGAGATCGCATGCTTGTTGTGGATCAGTATCGTCAGGCAATGGGACGCACCGAAGTGGAGATTCCTGCGGGTAAACTGGATCCGGGTGAAGAACCGGAGGTTGCAGCAGCACGTGAACTGCGAGAAGAGACAGGATATGTGGCCAAGTCGCTACGTCATTTACGTTCGTTCTATACTTCACCAGGGTTCGCAGATGAAATTATTCATCTCTACATTGCAGAAGAGCTTGAAGCAGGAGACATGGCGCTGGACGAAGATGAATTCCTTGAAGTTGCCGAAATAACTCTGGAGGAAGCCTATGCGCTCATGGACGAGAACCGGATTAGCGATGCCAAAACGATGATGGCCGTGTATGCGTGGGACCTTTACAGAACGACAGGACGGTTCTAAGAATGCAAGATCAATTGGCAACGTCCACCTTGTGGGAACCCTGCTATACAGACCTGCATATTCACATCGGACGTACGTCTCGCGGCGAGGCCGTTAAAATCAGTGGCAGTCGGGATCTGACATTTGAGAATATTGCTCGGGAAGCATCGGATCGCAAAGGAATTCATTTGCTTGGTGTTATTGATTGTCATTCTCCAACTGTACAGATGGATATTGAGCAGTTGCTGGAGAGTGGTACGATGTCCGAGATTGAGGGAGGCGGCATTGCCTACCAGGACACCACCATTTTGCTGGGTACAGAGATTGAGCTCAGAGAGCCTGGAATGCGTGAATTTCATATGCTGGCGTACTTCCGTGATCTGAAAACGATGAAGTCCTTCACGGACTGGATGAAACGTTATATGAAAAATGTAAACCTCAGTTCACAGCGGGTATACGTGCCCGCTCTTGAGATGCAGGCCGAGATTAAGGCCCGTGGTGGACTTATTGTGCCTGCACATGTATTTACACCGCATAAAGGCATCTATGGCAGTACGGCGCCCCGTATGGGCGATGTACTGGATACCCGTCTTGTGGATGCTGTGGAGCTGGGCTTAAGCTCTGATTCATCGATGGCGAGTTATATTCAGGAATTGGATCATGTTCCGTTCCTGACCAATTCGGATGCCCACTCTCTCGGTAAGATTGGACGGGAGTATAACGAACTGCACGTTTCGGCACCTTCTTTTGATGAATTAAGTATGGCACTTCAAGGAGAAGCCGGCAGGAAAATTGCTGCCAATTATGGACTGAATCCAAGGCTGGGCAAGTACCACCGTACTTACTGTGCAGCATGTGGCAGCATTATGGATGAGCAAGCGATGTCAGCAGAGCGTTGTCCGCACTGTGGTAGTCTGAAGCTGGTTCAGGGGGTGCTGGACCGCATTCTGGCAATCTCTGATCGGGAGAATCCTCAGGTGTCTGCAAACAGACCAGCCTATCATTATCAGGTGCCACTGGAGTTCATTCCGGGACTTGGCAAAGCCAAACTGCGCCAGCTACTGGACCATTTTGGTACGGAAATGAACGTACTTCATCGCACCCGTGAGGGAGAACTTGCTGCGGTTGTAGGACCTGTGCTGGCAGGCCTAATCGTGGCCGCACGGAACGGACAACTGGAGCTGTCCTCCGGAGGTGGCGGCACGTACGGTAAAGTTGCTGTTCAGGTGAAATCTTCAGATTAGATAAATTGAACTAAACATTTACACATAACAGCGATCGAAAGGTTGTTCTGTCATCGTAGTGACCCGTAATACTCCAAGGTTCCACTCATATAGCTTCACTTCACGTAGAGCCAATCTGGACAAGAAGTCATACAGGTGCGTTTCGGTTCATAAGAATGACTATGAGGATGGATTTGAGAATCCTTGCAGCATGATACCGGAAAGGGGACTCGTACTTGTATGCGCTCTTCTTACTTTACATTTAAAGGTCAGACTTCGTTATATGTATTCGTGGCTGTCTTGTTTCTGGTCGGCGTCATTTTTGGCGCACTCATGGTCAATGCACTGTCTCTTGAGCAACGTCAGGATCTGGAGGGTTATCTCGGCAATTTCTTCATGACCGTGCAGCACAGCGCACAAGTGACTGAGACGGGAGCATATTGGGACATTGCCATGCTTCATCTGAAATGGGTAGGTCTGATCTTTATTTTGGGTTTATCCGTCGTCGGATTGCCCGGTATACTGGTTCTGGATTTTCTGAAAGGTGTGCTCATTGGATTCACAGTGGGGTACCTTGTTGGGCAGTATTCCTGGAAAGGTCTGCTGTTTGCACTGGTGTCCGTGGCACCGCATAATTTGTTCGTCATTCCGATTCTGCTGATCTGCAGTGTGGCGGCCATGACGTTCTCGTTATACATCATTCGTAATCGTGTTTTGATGCAGCGAACACCGGGTCGACAAAGGCCGTTTGCTTCATATATAGTATTAACTTTGGTCATGGCTGCACTGCTGCTCGGCGTGGCGTCTTTTGAAACATGGGTTACACCTGCGATGATGCGCTGGGTCACACCAATGCTACTACCAGCCTAACGTGCATCGTATAGTGTAAAATGTTGACTTTAATTACGCACTCCCCCTATAATGAAAAGAGTGGGTTAAGTTGCAGTGTGCAGTGATTTCCTAGGGGGAGGGAGAAAATGGAAGCACGGATCGATAAAATTAAGCAGCAACTACAGTCCCAAGGATATAAATTAACGCCCCAGCGGGAAGCCACCGTAAGAGTACTTCTTGAGAATGAAGAAGATCATCTGAGCGCAGAAGACGTATTCATGCTCGTTAAAGAAAAGGCTCCCGAAATCGGTCTGGCAACCGTGTACCGTACCCTCGAACTGCTGAGTGAGCTGCATGTTGTAGAGAAAATCAACTTCGGCGACGGTGTAGCGCGTTATGATCTGCGCGGAGATACATCCAAGCATCACCATCATCACTTAATCTGTGTTCAATGCGGAAGTATGGATGAAATACGTGAAGACTGGCTTGGACCGCTTGAAGAGCGTTTGGAGCAGGAATTTAACTTTTCGGTAGTAGATCACCGACTGGACTTTCATGGAATTTGTTATCGTTGCAAAGCTAAAAATGAACAGAAACCCAAAGATGAAGAATAACATAGCATATCTTCAAGCTCTCACCGGCGGTTTTGACGGGAGAGCTTTTTTGGCACCGGAGTGATCTGGAGTTTACCCCGAATGGCATAAACCTGAGTTTATGGACATACCCTGATTCAAGGACAATACCGGATTCGAATCAGGAGGGGGACACGCCCATGATTATATCAGTGCGGAGAGGGCTCCGTTTTATTCGATTTATTATATTTTTTGCTGCATTAGTTTATCTGTTCTATCATGTTCTGGACCTGTTCAATGGTTGGATCTCACCTGTGGATCAGTATCAGATGCCGACTGGAAATGCGATCAAAGTATTTCAGGAAACGGATTGGCCAGGTAATGGAGAAGGACGTCCTACGATGGCGGAGCGTCTCCGTCTGTTCTATTGGTACGGGGAGTAGCTTCGAACAGCCAGGGATGCAAATACGGGAGCAGTCTGCCGGAGCGGCAGATCTGTCAGTTGAGGAGCGTTGTACATGAAACAGACGATACACGCCTATGCCTTATACTTGGAAGATGATAAAGGGATGTCTAGCAGCACACTTGAATCGTATCTCCGAGACGTGGACAAGTTCATTGAATTTGCAGATAAGGAATATGGCATACGCGAAGCCGATCAGGTCAGACGTACGCATGTCGTCCTGTTTGCAGGTCAACTCAAACAGGCAGGACGTGCCAATGCAACGATTGCCCGCAGCATCGTATCTCTGCGCTCCTACTTTCATTTTTTGATGCGCCGGGGTGATATTATACAGGACCCTACGTTCGATGTGGAAGCTCCCAAGGCGGATAAGACGCCTCCACAGGTGTTAACCATCCCTGAGATCGAACAACTGCTGACAGCGCCTGATATTCGTTTGCCGCAGGGTGTGAGAGATCGAGCGATGCTTGAGCTATTGTATGCTACAGGTATTCGGGTCTCTGAACTGATTGCGCTCGACATTCGGGATGTACAGCCTGGCATGCGCTTTATACGATGCGGTGGGGCAGGCAAGGAACGCATTCTGCCCATCGGTGCACCAGCTGCACATTGGGCAAGTGTGTATGTGGAGGAATTCCGCAATCAGTTGCTCAAAACCGATTCGGACGAGCACGCACTGTTCGTGAATGTGTCTGGCAGACGTTTAACCCGGCAAGGCTTCTGGAAGCTGCTCAAAAAAGCGGCGGTGGATGCAGGGATTTCGGAAGAAATTACGCCGCATACGCTGCGTCATTCGTTTGCGGCACACCTGATTGCCAATGGGGCGGATACACGTGCGGTTCAAGACATGTTGGGTCATGTGGAGCAGCCTGGACAACAATATGGCAATCATGGTCGCAAAACCATGAAAGAAATCTATGAAACCCATCATCCGAGGGCAAGATAGATTTTGACGCAGGGCATTCACAAATAAATGCGGAACATTGGGACGATTTAGGATAAAATAAATTGAATACATCTAAACGCCGTTATACATAAGACGGATCGTTTCAACTCAAGGAGGAACATACATCGCATGACAGCACTAAACCAACAAATGATTTCGGAAGCAGCATCTTATATTCAAAGCAAAAGCTCCATCAAGCCAGAAGTCGGTTTGATTTTGGGTTCGGGTCTTGGCGTACTGGCAGAACTGATTGAAGATGGCGTAAGTATCGCTTATCAGGATATTCCGTATTTTCCAGTGTCCACAGTAGAAGGACATGAAGGTGAACTATTGGTCGGAACCATCAAAGGTCGTCCAGTGGTGATGATGAAAGGCCGCTTCCACATGTATGAAGGATATGGTCCGGAACTGACAGCCTTCCCGGTACGTGTTATGAAGGAACTGGGTGTAAGTAGCCTGCTTGTAACGAATGCTGCAGGTGGCGTGAATACGTCGTATGAAGCTGGAGACTTGATGTTGATCTCGGATCACTTGAATCTTACAGGCAAAAATCCACTGATCGGACCAAATGACGCTGCACTGGGCGTACGTTTCCCGGATCTGTCGGAAGCCTACAGCCGTCGTTTGCGCGCGCTGGCGAAGGATACGGCTGCATCACAAGGTTTTAACGTACGTGAAGGGGTATATGCAGGTATGCTTGGTCCGAACTACGAGACACCGGCAGAGATCAAAATGCTGCGTACATTGGGCGCAGACGCAGTGGGCATGTCCACTGTATCTGAAGTGATCGTGGCACGCCATGCAGGTCTGGAAGTGCTCGGTATTTCCTGTATCAGCAACATGGCTGCCGGAATTTTGGACCAGCCGCTGTCACATGATGAGGTAATGGAAACGACGGAACGTGTTCGTGAGTCTTTCCTAGCGCTGGTATTGGCTGTTATTCCGCAAATGTAAGCTAGATATGAGTAGAGAAGGTTACCTTTCCGTATGAGAAATCATCGGGAGGTAACCTTTTTTTTTGTTGTGTTAAACGTACGGTTACTCATTCGTTGAGTGCAGTGCATTTTTTAGCTTTGACCACATTTTCAATAAAAGTTCGGGAAATCATGCTTTACATGGAATAATTTACTGGAAACGGGCCGACAATGATTAGCAGTACATGCATGGAACATGCAGTAAGCAAGTCATTTGAGGAGGTAAACTTGTGAAGAAAAGAATAATGGCATCGTTCATGACCCTTTGTATCCTGCTGTCCCTTTTGGCATCAACGGCATTAGCTGAAGAAACACCGAAGGCAGCGGAAGGAACTGATCTGGCCCCGTCGGCGCGCTCTGCGATCTTAATGGATGCAGACACGGGAACGGTCATTTATGAGAAAAACAGTCATGATCAGCTGCCTCCGGCGAGCATTACAAAAATTATGACCATGCTGCTTACGATCGAAGCGATCGACTCAGGCAAGCTGAAGCTGACGGACAAAGTAAGAGCGAGCGAATATGCAGCTTCGATGGGCGGTTCGCAGATCTTCCTGGAGCCTGGGGAAGAAATGACAGTTGATGATATGTTAAAAGGGATCGCGATGGCTTCGGGCAATGATGCCTCGGTAGCTATGGCTGAGAAGATCGCTGGCTCGGAAGAAGCCTTTGTACAGCTGATGAATGAGCGTGCGAAGGAGCTTGGCATGAAGGATACTCATTTTGCCAACTGTAACGGTCTGCCGGTCGATAATCATTATTCTTCCGCCCATGATATTGCCGTCATGAGCCGTGAACTGTTGAAACATTCCGGGATTACGAAGTACACCGGTGCATATCAGGATTACCTTCGCAAAGATACGGAAAAGCCATTCTGGCTGGTTAACACCAACAAGCTGGTTCGTTTTTATCAAGGGGCAGACGGTTTGAAAACAGGTTACACTTCCGAAGCGAAATTCTGCTTGTCTGCAACGGCGTCCAAAGATGGATTGCGTGTCGTTTCCGTGGTACTTGGTGAACCAAATACCAAAACACGGAACAGTGAGGTATCTTCGATGTTTGACTATGCGTTTAGCCAATATACGATGAAGGCGCTCTACAAGGCAGGGGATCTGCTGGGCAGTCTGAAGATCGAAAAAGGTGAAGTTGCCGAATTGCCTCTAAATGCCACGCAAAATTATAGTGTGCTGATGCGCAAAGGAGCCAAATCCAACGACATCCGGCATGAATTGCTGGTTGCCAAAGAATTGAAAGCTCCCATCAAAGCCGGGCAAAGTATAGGTAAACTCGTGGTCTACCAGGGCAACGAAGTGATTAAGGAGTTCGACATTCAGGCTCCGCAGGATGTGAATAAGGCTGGCTGGTGGAAGCTATTCAAGCGGACGACGTCCAACCTGTTTGACTAAACGGCGATTTCTGCGAGATGCACGCATTCTTCGAACATATTTTGTAGTTAAATAGGGGTTTTCTTCTAGTTTTGTCGGGGGGCAGGAAAAGCCTTCGGAAGCGTAGAAATCCTTGTTCAAGACAGGGAGGAGAGTGAGCAAACGTGAACTTGCATGTGGAAATGGAACACCATCGCGGGATTCTGATTGTACGATTATCCGGGGAGCTGGATCACCATACAGCTGACATGGTACGGATGCAGATGGATGAAGCCATTCAGCGGAGACAAAGCGAGCATCTCGTACTCAGCCTGAAAGATCTGCAATTTATGGACAGTTCGGGTCTGGGTGTCATTTTGGGAAGATACAAGCTCATTAAGAATAAAGGCGGCAAGATGGTGGTCTGTGACGTCAATTCGCCAGTGTACCGTTTGCTGGAAATGTCGGGTTTGTTCAAGATTATGCCGATATACGAAAATGAGGGAACTGCTCTCTCAGGTCTGGAGGTCGTCTCATGAATGAAGGAACAGGGACAAATTTCATGAATCTGCAATTCGCGGCCAAGTCAGAGAATGAGTCGTTTGCACGGGTAACCGTTGCTGCGTTTATCTCCCAGCTTGATCCAACGATGGACGAGCTCAGTGACCTGAAGACGGTCATTTCCGAAGCCGTAACCAACAGCATCATCCACGGATACAACAATAACTCCGAAGGTGTTGTGTCCATCCAGGCCGAGATTCGGGAAGACATGATTACCATTATTGTGGAAGACCGCGGTGAAGGAATCGAAGATCTTGAACTGGCCAAACAGCCGCTATATACGTCCAAACCCGAACTTGAGCGGTCGGGCATGGGCTTCACCATTATGGAAAACTTCATGGATGAATTCGAAGTCAGCAGTGAGCCCGGCAGAGGCACCTCCATCAAGATGAAGAAAAGGATTGAATCCAAGAAAGCATTGTATAATTAGGGGTTGGTGTTCTTATGGATGCTGAAGTGAAACCATCTTCACAGACCTATTTGGACGATGCCGAGGTCAAACGGCTGATTGCGCTCAGTCAGTCGGGTGACCATGTCTCACGGGATACGCTGGTGAACTGCAACATCAGACTCGTCTGGTCCGTCGTACAGCGTTTTATGAACAGGGGATATGACCCGGAAGATCTGTTCCAGATTGGTTGTATCGGCCTGCTCAAGTCAGTGGACAAATTCGATCTCAGTTATGACGTGAAGTTCTCGACCTACGCGGTGCCGATGATCATCGGAGAAATCCAGCGATTCCTGCGGGATGACGGTACCCTGAAGGTCAGTCGTTCACTGAAAGAGATGGCGAATAAAGTCCGCAAAAAAAGGGACGAACTGTCCAAACATCTGGATCGTCTGCCAACGATCAAGGAAGTAGCGGCAGAGCTGGGGGTGACCCCGGAGGAAGTCGTATTTGCCCAGGAAGCGAACAAACCACCGACCTCCATCCATGAGACGGTATTCGAGAATGACGGAGATCCCATTACGTTAATGGACCAGATTGCCGACGAGTCTCAGGAACGTTGGTTTGACAAACTGGCGTTAAACGAAGCCATCGGTGGTCTCAGCGAACGGGAGCGGTTAATCGTCTATCTGCGGTATTACCGGGATCAGACGCAGTCCGAGGTTGCGAGCAGGCTGGGTATATCTCAGGTGCAGGTATCACGTCTGGAGAAAAAAATACTGCAATCCATTCGCGACCAGATCGCGCAGTGATTCGGGATTGCAACAACAGTATTGGCGTTTATACACCAATATACGACAACTAACAACCTTCTATCGCGCATTACGGCGAGGGAGGTTATTTGTTGTTAGTACGGGGAGATCCCGAACGATTGGACTGCATGACCAGCATCATGCCAAGAATACATGCCATACCAATCCATTGATAGAAGCCAAAAGGTTCATGGAGCCATATAACGGTTGTTCCGACAGCAGCTAGGGGCTCTGCGCTCCCGAGCAGGCTAGTTTCCTTGGGTGTAAGACTTTTGAGACTCGCAATATAAAACCAAAAAGCAATCATGGTTCCAAAAAGGATTGTAAATATCAAATAACCGTAGGTTTCGAGCGTGATGCTAGCAAAATTCATTTTCCAGGGCGGGTGAATAAAACTCATTCCCAAACCAGCGATGATCATAGCCCAGCCGACCACAACAAGTGAATCGAACTTTTTAATCAGTTGCACGGCATACAGCGTATAAAACGCAGCTGAAACCCCGGATAATATGCCCCACATCACTGCGAGCCAGGAGACAGATAACTGCGTGAGTGAGCCGTTCGTCAGTAGGAGAAAACACCCACCGAGAGCCAGAACGGCGCATGCAAGGTCATTGCGTGTAAGGACAGACTGCTTACGGAGTGCGATGTAAATCATGATCATGACAGGGGACAGGTATTGCAGGAGTGTAGCTACCGCTGAATTGCCGTGTTTAATGGATGCCATGTACGTATACTGGACGGCAAGCATGCCCACCAATCCGAAAATGATTAGCTGTCCAGCCGTTTTTTTATTTCTCCACACATCAAAAATCTGAAATCGTCCTTTTGTAAACGATTGAATAACCAGTAATAGTAACCCAGCAATCAACAATCGTACAGTGACATACCAATTGACCTCAATTCCATCCAGTTGAAACAGTTTTTGAGATACCGTCCCCCCAATGCCCCAGCAGATGGCTCCCGTCAGAACGAGTACGATGCCTGAAATTTTGGATTTTGCAGAAGTTGTCATTCTTGTTCGCCTCACCTTAAATATAAGAATAGTGTTATATTAAGGAGAAATGCGGTACATTAATATCAATATTACACTTAAAAATATAACTATATTGAGATGAGGGCCATGCGGAAAATCGAATTTATCATTGATCAACATTTGAAAGAAATGACGCAACACCGTACCGATACATTATCTATAGCCTGTTATGAGACAACCATTGTTCAGAATGTTCACGGACATATTCCTCTCCACTGGCATGATGAATTGCAGTTCGTTGCCGTTCTTCAGGGCACGGCGTTGTTCCATATCAACGATCAAAAGATGATTTTGTCCAAAGGTGACGGGATTTTTATCAACAGTGGAATAATGCATATGGCCGAAGATCATGGTGTGAGCGAGAACTGCATTTATTTATGCCTGAATTTGTCCCCACATGTTATCATGCCTTCGGATTTGTATATAAAGTACGTACATCCATATGTAACAGCAACTAATTTGCCTTTTCTGTATATCGAAAGAGCTAACGCTTGGGGAGAACAGATCCTGAATGCTATTGCACGGATTAGAAAGGAGCTAGTGCAACAAGTTCCTTTTTACGAAGTGAATGTTGCTTCTTCGGTGCTGAATATGTGGAAACTGCTGATTATGAACGGATATTCCCTGGAACATGATCCATCAGAGATGAGCAGAAACAACCGAATGAAAGACATGTTGCAATGGATTAATCTCAACTATGCCGATCCAATTAAGCTGGAAGATATTGCAAAGGCCGGACAGTTAAGTCGATCGGAGACATGCCGTTATTTCAAGCAAATTCTGAAAACTACACCCATGCAATATGTGATCGAGTACCGCATTCAAAGAAGCATTGAACTATTGCAAATTTCCAAGCTCAGCATTACTGAAATCGCCTATGAGGTCGGTTTTAACAGCACGAGTTATTACATCAACCAATTCCGTAAAACAATGAATGCAACCCCTCTACGATTTAGAAGGGAATTGAACAAAAGAGAAAAAGAACAGAATTACTGAGTTATTATTCATGATTGATTCGTGAGCCTATCTACCAATCCCAAGAGTCGCCCATACGGCGACTTTTTTGATATGTAACAAAATGCTCCGGGCTCGGTTGCGCCTCAAGTCGGTCAAAAGGAGCGAAACGTGATGGTTCAACTAAGGATACACAAGCAACGCAGGCTGCAGATTAGACCTGAAGAAGCGAAGCGTGCACCATTGTCTCCAATTTTCTACACAGTTATATTCTAAGACGGCTCCAGAAGACAACTTCAAGAGTCATTGAATTTTGAGCAAAATAACCCCAAAAAGCTCATCTTTCAATTCCCTTCCTGCCTCTCCCCAGCATATTTCTTTCAAACGTTTGGAAACGGGAGGACGATGGGTAGCGGAGGGATGGAATCGGTCAAAAGGAGCGAAGCGTGAGGGCTCATCTAAGGATACATAAGCAACGCAGGCGGCAGATTAGACCTGAAGAAGTGAAGCGCGCGCCTTTGTCACCAAATTTCTACAGAGTTGTATTCTAAGACGCATGCAGAAGACAAACTCCAACGTCATAGAATTTTGAGCAAAATAACCCCAAAAAGCTCATCTTTCAATTCCCTCCCTGCCCCCTCCCCCAGCATATATTTCAAATGTTTGGAAACGGGAGGGCGATGGGTAGCGGAGGGATGGAATCGGTCAAAAGGAGCGAAGCGTTCGCCTTTATCCCCGGATTTCCTCCCTGAAAAGGAGAGTTCAAGAAATCCGGGGATAACAGCGACCAATGACCGATCCATCCCGCAGCGCCCCCACCCACCTCCCGATCTTTTTCCAACCCGTTTGTAATAAATTTGCACATTCTTCAAATACTAACCTAAATTACGCAGTAAAGGAGTGCTATGGATGTCCCAGACACCCACTCCAATGGTCTACGTTCGTCTGCGCAGCCGAATTCGCATCCAGAGGGGCAGAGCAGTCAAGCTTGGAGACATTGCACATGTGCTGACCTCTTCCGAAGACCAGGAGGACAGGCTGCTGGAGCTTGAACTGCTGCACCCTGGACCAGAGGATGGCAATCTGATCCTCATTGATATATTGCAGATTATTCCCCGAATTCGGCATATCTTGCCTGAGGTAAGCGTGGAACTGATTGGATCAGGCCATACGCTTGTTGAAGTCATTGCGGGAAATGGTCAACCTTCCAAGTCGCTGTTTATATTGGTTTGGCTGCTGCTGTTCTTCGGGTCGGCCTTAACGATCATGAATTTTCATGCCGATGTGAACATGCAGGAAGTACAGATTCGAATTGTGGAGATGCTCACTGGGCATCGGGACGAACATCCTTATCTGTTCCAAGTGGCGTATTCTATCGGCATTGGATTCGGTATGGCGGTATTTTTCAACCATTTGTTCAAGAAGAAATGGAATGAGGAGCCTACTCCGCTGGAAGTGGAGATGTTCCTATACCAGCAAAATGTAGATAAATATGTGGTGATTGAAGAAAGCGAACGGATGCACGAGCAGGAACGCAGGGAGATGAATGCGGATGAGCGTTCTTAATGGAGCAATCAGCATTGTATTGGGTGTTGCAGGGGGGATTGCCGTAGGAAGCGGCGTAATTGCACTCATTCTGGTGCTCGATATGATTCCCAGGTTGGCTCAACTTACGCAATCGTATGACAAGACTCACTGGTACGAAGGGGCGCTAATAGGTGGTTCACTGCTAGGGACTGTGGCGGATTTCTGGCACTGGAAAATGCATGGGGTGCTGCTGCTCAGCCCGATCGTTGGATTGTTCTGTGGTGTGTTCATCGGTCTGCTCGCCGCAGCACTCACCGAGGTACTTAATGTACTGCCCGTGCTAGCCAAACGATTAGGCATGAAACCTTATTTGTTTGGATTACTGCTTGCTATGATTTTGGGCAAAATGACAGGTTCCCTGTTTGATTTTTTTATATATCAGCGGTAACTCGTGGCCATAGGAGGATGGAAGATGGATGAACGAACAGAGCACACAGGCCAGGAAAATAGTGAAGGTATAACGGAAGAGATGTTACACAAGTCTGCTTATGAGATTCAGAAGGAAGAAGAGGAGAAGGCGTACAATAAGAAAAAACAAAATGAGATGTCCGACAGCATTGAGGAATCGGTGCAATATTGGCAGGAAAACGATGATATCTCCCCACGCATGAGTGAAAATAGATATACGCTACAACAGGTGCTGGGACTTGGTGAATCCTTCGACGTTAATATGAGGGAAATGGTTCTGGGTGGCAAACACGTTGGATTGCTGATGATTACCGGTTTTGCGAAGGATGAGATTTTGCTTGAAGTGTTAAAAAGACTGACATATCTCACTCCGGATGACGTGTCCGGACACGCACTCAAATCCTATTTTGAATGTTATATTCCCCATATTCAGGTAGAAAAAGTTGACAAGATGAGTGCTGTCATCAACAAGGTTCTTACCGGTATGAGCGCAATGTTCGTTGAAGGGGATCGCTCGGTCCTAATTATGGATACACGAAGTTACCCGGTTCGTTCACCGGAAGAACCTTCATTAGAAAGGGTAGTTCGGGGTTCCAGAGATGGCTTTACCGAGACGCTCCTAACCAACGTAACATTAGTACGTCGCAGAATACGCGACCCTGGACTGAAGTTTGAAATCATGCAGGTGGGGCGGAGAACACAAACGGACGTCTGCGTGGTGTACATTGATGATATTGTGGATAAAGTGCAGGTGGATTCAGTCCGGGAAAAAATTCAGCGAGTGGATATCGATGGTATTCCCGCCGCCGACAAGCAGTTGGAGGAAGCGATTATCAATAAGGGATGGAATCCGTTCCCACTCGTTCGTTATTCAGAACGACCAGATGTTACAGCTTCTCATTTGCTGGAAGGACGAGTCGTCATTTTTGTAGACACTTCCCCCAGTGTGATGATTCTGCCTACGACCTTCTTCGATCTGTGCGAGCATGCGGAGGAGAACAGACAGACAGCCTTGATGGGAACGTATTTACGATGGGTGCGTTTTGCAGGGATTCTTATCTCGTTGTTTTTGCTACCGTTATGGCTGCTCATGGTTATTGATCCTTCGATCAAACCGATGGGACTCGACTTCATAGGTCCGCAGGAAAATGTAAAGCTGCCGTTAATTCTACAGTTTCTCCTAATCGAACTTGGCGTCGATTTATTACGAATGGCAGCAGTTCATACGCCTACACCTCTGGCATCGGCCATGGGCTTGATCGCGGCCATTCTAGTGGGGGATATCGCGGTGAAAACGGGATATTTTGTCAATGAAGTTGTACTCTATATGGCCATCGCAGCCATCGGCATGTTTGCCACGCCAAGTTACGAGCTGGGTCTCGCCAACAGGCTGGTCAGGTTAGTTCTGCTCATTGCCGTAGCGATATTCAAGGTTCCGGGATTGGTCGTGGGCTGTACATTGCTCATATTGGCGCTTACCGTTCACCGGTCGTACAATTCTTCATATCTCTGGCCTTTTATACCGTTTAATGCAAAGGCCTTGGGCAACTTTTTATTCCGGCTTCCGTTGCTGGAAAATAAAAAACGTCCATCATTTAATAAGACACGTGACAACACCAAAATGTCCGATGATCCGGACGGAGAACTGCGAAAAAGTAAAAAACACAAATGATCTTCCGAAAAATCCATTCATCTCGCTGCCTAATTTGATATACTGGTGTAAAATCATTGGAATAGCAATTGTTCCAGTATATAAAAAGTGAGGAATGCAGATTATGTATTTACATGGTACAAGTAAAATAAATGCGCAAGGACATCTGGAGATTGGCGGAGTCGATGCAACGGATCTGAAAGAACAATTTGGAACTCCCCTGTACGTTGTGGACGAGCAATTGGTTCGCGAGCGTTGCAGAGAGTACATGGAAGCATTCCGTGCTTCCGGACTGGGCTTCCAGGTTGCTTACGCAAGTAAAGCATTCTGTGTAATGGCGATGTGTGCCCTTGCAGCAGAAGAAGGACTTTCCCTGGATGTTGTATCTGACGGTGAACTGTTTACTGCACTGCAAGCAGGATTCCCGGCTGAGCGCATTCATTTCCACGGTAACAACAAAACGCTGGAAGAGATCGAAATGGCTCTTGATGCAGAGATCGGATGCTTTGTTGTTGATAACTTCAATGAATTGCATCTGTTGCAGGCTGTAGCAGAGGACAAAAATCGTAAAGTAAACATTTTGCTTCGTGTGACGCCTGGGGTTGAGGCACATACGCATGAATATATCTCCACTGGTCAGACGGATTCCAAATTTGGATTCGATATCGGCAATGGTACAGCATTTGAAGCGATTGAACTGGCTTCCAAACAGTCTAACCTGGTATTGCTCGGTGTGCATTCCCACATCGGCTCCCAGATCTTCGAAGTTGAAGGTTTCCAGATGGCTGTTCAACGTGTTGCTGAATTTGCAGCAAGCGTATATGAGCGTCTTAATGTTGCTTTCAAAGTGGTTAACCTTGGTGGTGGATTCGGAATCCGTTATATCGACGGAGATACGCCGCTTGAAGTTGCGCAATACGTGAAGGCTATTACAGATGCAGTTAAAAATCATTTTGCTCAAATCGGCTATGCCGTACCTGAAATCTGGGTTGAACCAGGCCGTAGCATCGTGGGTGAAGCGGGAACAACGCTGTATACCGTTGGAACAAGCAAAGACATTCCAGGTGTGCGTAAATATGTTGCCGTTGATGGTGGTATGACCGATAACCCACGTCCTGCTTTGTATGAATCCAAGTATGAAGCTGTGCTTGCCAACCGTGCGAATGAGGCTGCTCAGGAAACAGTCTCTGTTGCCGGTAAATGCTGCGAGAGTGGCGATATGCTGATCTGGGATCTGGACTTGCCAAAAGTGGAAAGTGGTGATCTGCTCGCTGTAGCTTGCACAGGCGCGTATAACTACTCCATGGCAAGTAACTACAACCGGATTCGTCGTCCGGCTGTTGTGTTTGTCAAAGACGGTCAAGGAGATGTCGTAGTACGCCGTGAGACGTATCAAGATATCATCCAGAATGACCTGGTACCAGCGCGCATTGGCAAACAGCCAGTAACTCGCTAAGCTAATTCGTCAAAGATAATGCGTTTCTGCATGATTCAAGATATATGGATTTCACAGTTTAAGCAGATGAAAAGGGACCTTCCTTTTTCGTCTGCTTTTTGTGTGTTCGGACTAAATTATGAAAAAAGTTGCCGTTTTTTTTGCGATCCAGACATTTTCGGTGTACACTAAGAAAAGTGCTGTAATGCTTGGCCCAGGGTCATGCGTTCTGGCACCATTAACGATGGTCAATACGAAAGGAGTCATTTACATATGGCGAAACAAGCGAAAATTAAATTGGCAAACGGCGGAGAAGTTCTGATTGATTTGTTTGATCAAGAAGCTCCAAACACAGTAGCAAACTTTGAGAAACTGGCTAACTCCGGTTTCTACAATGGTCTTACATTCCACCGCGTTATTCCGGGCTTTGTAGCTCAAGGCGGATGCCCTAACGGTTCCGGTGCAGGTGGCCCAGGTTACACAATCAACTGTGAAATCAACCCGAACAAACATGAGCGCGGAACACTTGCTATGGCACATGCTGGCCGTAACACAGGTGGAAGCCAGTTCTACATCTGCTACCAACCGCAACCACATTTGGATGGACAACATACTGTATTTGGTAAAGTAACTAAAGGTATGGAGTTCGTGGACGCTTTAGAAGGTAAAGACAAAATGGAAACTGTTGAAGTTGTAGAAGCTTAATACCTTCACCTTAACTGGATCCAAACATGAAGTGCTTCTTTTATAGAAGCACTTTTTTTATTTTTAACATGCAACATATTCGAAATCAATGATTGGAAAGGATGAATGAACCTTGGATATGGTTACCCAGCTAAGCTTGTTAAAACAAATTTATAGTGAGCGCACGTTGTGGGACGAAGACCAGCAGGCATCGCGACATGTCGTTCCAGATAGTGTTTCCGCACAGGATCGAGAAGCTCTTGAGGCAGCGGTGCATGAACCGAATCGATTTGTACGTCCGCAACATGATGAAACGATCACTGAGCTGAAAGAACTTGCGAATCAATGGACGATAGAGGATGCAGCGCAGGCCTTTGTCTCTTCTTTGTGGTCAGCGTCCATGATCTGGCGCTCGCTTCTTACGGGCAAGCTTATTGCAAGCAGTATGCCAGAGCATGAACACACGCCGTATCCATCTTCAAGCACTTGTAAAATCTGTGGATTAAGCGTAGACCAAGCAACCGACACGACGCTGCAATGGTATTGGCGCATGACTAATGGAACCCCGTTGGACGGAGATCCCTTTGGACAAGTACTGGCACTTCGAGAGCTGTCTACAGCGCAGGAGCTTCCAATACCAAATGATTACGACCGCTGGACATTTCGTGCGGTGTTAACGGTGTTGCGCAAATTACCTCCCAAAACACGCTACAGCAAGGCAGCGCTAGCGCTCAAGAAGGAACGTCTTTTGCCTACCCAAAAAGAATATGCCTACCGTGACTTGCTTGAGACGTTAGCTCTGATTGGCATACTGGATACGCCGGAACATCCCGGAATGATAACCCAATTTACGACTTACATACAGCGTGACGAGCGTCCAAATGTGCGGGTTGAAGTGCAGGCGCCTCTGGCGTGGTGGGACTCATCTGTCGGAATCAATGAGAGCAACCTGAACAAGATATTCCATGATTTTGATCTGAGTAATATATCTCTTGCGGATAAGCCTGAAGAGAGTCCAGCAGTAAAGGACACAATCTTAGGTGCATTGGAGAAAAAGAGAAGTGTCCGCGGGAAAGTGCCAAAGGCATCTCCTGATGCAGGTACCGGGGAGGTACAGTCTGGAGATGTGTATGCTGTTCGTGTTCGGGAAGGTGTGTGGGTGACGGTATACTGTCATGAAGTCAGAGACAAGCGTGTCATCGTAGAGTATCTGGATGGTGTCTTTCCAGAGATGCCGGCAAAAGCAGATTTACATGGGACGTTTCGACCGAGAGCGAATGGTCGCTGGAAATGCTCTGCTATTGCTATTGATTCGACAAGTTGGGTCAGAAGAGTGGCAAGAGAGTTTCCGCTTCCCACTTCGTCCCTGCAAGAACCTGATCGCATTCCATTTCATAATGCCAAAGAATTAAAGCATATGGCGAGCTGGTGTTTTCCTGATATGTAGAATGATGCGATGGATGGTTGGATGTGAAATGCCTCCAAGCAAAAACCGTACCTCCTTGGAGGAAGCGGTTTTTTGTTGTTTCTTAGCTTATTAAAAGTTAGTATGTGACAAAAAGGAACAAAAAACAATTGATTTTTTGGCATTAAAGTGCTAACATCCAATTAATAACGAAAGCAATCCTTCAGGGCAGGGTGCAATTCCCTACCGGCGGTGATGCAGGAAGTGTAAGGACACAAGTCCAGCACTTGATGCAAAGTCCGTGACCTGTCTGCCTGTGGCAGATGGCTGATCTGGTGTAATTCCAGAACCGACAGTATAGTCTGGATGGGAGAAGGAGAGGTGCAGACCTAACAGGTTTGCATTCAGCAGGAGTATTGCTGCACAGTCACTATTTGTGATGTTTTGCACTGTGCAGGGAAGATCCGGGTACGCCGGACAGTTCCATACATATGCCACACTATAGAAGCTCTTTACCTGTAATTGATGTTCATTAAGGTATGTGTCTATTTTCACTTGCCCGAAATGAAGTTTTGGGCAAAGTGTTGGCGTGCTGTATCCATTTCACTCCTGTTGTTGACATTTGTCTCTCATCATCCCCATCGAACTGATTGTTCGACGGGGATTTTTTCATAATTAAGACTAAGACTTTAAACCGCGGGGTGAACGGATTTGGAAATGATCAATGATGAATTTTATATGGCACTGGCACTTGATATGGCGGAACGAGCACAGGGGCAGACAGGAATTAATCCGGTCGTTGGGTGTGTAGTTGTGAAAGAGGGACGTATAGTAGGCCTGGGAAGCCATCTGAAACGTGGAACCGGTCATGCGGAAGTGCATGCACTGAACATGGCAGGCAGTGATGCAGAAGGAAGTACGGTATACGTTACACTTGAGCCTTGTAGTCATTATGGCAAGACGCCACCTTGTAGTGAACGCCTGATTCATGAAAAGGTGAAACGTGTTGTGGTATGTTGTGAAGATCCAAATCCGCAAGTATCCGGCAGGGGCATCAGCATGCTTCGTCAACAAGGCATTGAAGTTGAAGTTGGCGTACTGCGTGAGCGTGGAAGACGCATGAATGAAAAATTCATTAAATTTATAACAACGGGTCTACCTTTTGTGACACTGAAAACGGCTACTACTTTGGATGGCAAAATTGCTACTCGCAGCGGAGACAGCAAGTGGATCTCCAACGAGCCCGCTCGTGAGATTGTGCATGCCCTTCGTCATCGTCACCAGGGAATTATGGTTGGCGTCGACACAGTGATTGCCGATAATCCGGAACTTACAACCCGTTTACAAGTGGAAGGCATTAGTCCGGTGCGCATTGTGGTGGATTCCAAGTTGCGTCTTCCCGTAGGTGCCAAAATGGTTAAGGATGGTCTTGCTCCAACATGGGTTCTCACCACAGACGAAGCCAGTCCTGAAGCTGCTGAACGTTTGGAAGCTTACGGTGTTGAGATTATACGCTGTGGTCCTGGACCACGTGTGGATCTGTTAAGCGGACTTAGCAAGTTGGGTGAGCGTGAGATTGGTTCGATTTTGCTTGAAGGTGGGGGCACTCTGAATGGAGCCATGCTGGAGGCACGGTTGGTCGATCGACTGCTCATGTTTATCGCACCGAAGATTGTAGGCGGTTATGATACACCTGGAAGCTTCCGCTTCGAAGGTGTGGAACGTATGAATCAGGCGATTCAATTGAATCAGTTGGAGATCGAAAAAGTTGGAGATAATATCAGCATTGGCGGTATTCCGGTGTGGCCTGAATAAATAAATGAATTTTAAAGAAACAAGTTAGACTCTTTATAAATTAAAGAAGGGAGGCGGCAGCATGTTTACCGGTTTGGTGGAAGAAGTCGGTCAGATCCGGCGTATTGGTCGGAAAGGCGAAGCGATGGTCCTGAATATCGGAGCTTCCGCCATCATGGACGATCTGAAAATTGGTGATAGTGTAGCAGTGAACGGCGTGTGCTTAACTGCGACAACGCTCGAAGGTGGAGGTTTTACCGCCGATGTAATGCCTGAAACCTATCGCCATACCAATCTCAGTCAGCTGCAATCTGGCAGTAAAGTTAATCTGGAGCGGGCCATGCAATCCGGCGGGCGTTTTGGCGGACATATCGTTCAGGGCCATGTCGATGGTACCGGAGTGATTGGCAGTATAACACGTGATCAGAATGCGATTGTGTTTGAGATCAAACCTGATGATCACCAGTTGTTCAAATATCTGATTCCCAAAGGATCGGTTACACTGGATGGCATTAGCTTGACCGTTGTCCATACATCGGATACCGCATTCACGGTTTCCATAATCCCGCATACGATTGGTGAGACTGTACTAAATGTGAAAAAGACAGGGGATACCATCAATATCGAATGCGACATTTTGGGGAAATATGTGGATCATCTGCTGCAGTATGGGAGAGGGCATGAAGAGACGGGTGCTGGCAAGCCGCGCAGTATCAGTGAGGATTTTCTCGCCAATCACGGATTTGCATAAATAGAGAACAGAAATAAACTGGAGGTGGACCCATGTCAGAACAATCCATTCTGGACACGATAGAAGAAGCCATATACGATCTCATGCGTGGTAAACCCGTCATTGTTGTGGATGATGAAGATCGGGAGAATGAAGGCGATTTTATTGCTTTGGCCGAAAAGGCGACACCTGAAGTCATTAATTTCATGATTACTGAAGGTAGAGGTCTGGTCTGTGTTCCGATTACACAACAACGTGCGGACGAACTTAACCTGAAACCCATGGTTCAACAAAATACGGATTTTCACGGAACAGCTTTCACCGTCTCTGTGGATCACAAAGATACGACAACAGGTATCTCGGCACATGAACGTTCCATTACTGTAAAAGGTCTGATCGATCCTGAAGCGAAAGCAGGGGACTTCCGTAAGCCTGGTCACATGTTCCCGTTGATTGCAAAAGACGGCGGTGTACTTCGTCGTGCCGGGCATACAGAAGCGGCGGTAGATTTGGCCATTATGTGTGGTTCATATCCCGCAGGCGTGATCTGTGAAGTGATTAAGGAAGATGGCACAATGGCCAGACTTCCGGATCTGCAGGAGATTGCCCGCAAACATGATCTGAAGCTGATCAGTATTCAGGACATGATTCGTTACCGTAACGAAAAAGAGCAGCTGGTTCAACGTGAAGTGGCTGTACGTATGCCAACGGACTTTGGCGAGTTTCAAGCGGTGGCCTATACAAATGCTGTGGACAACAAGGAGCATGTGGCGCTGGTTAAAGGCGAAATAGATGGTTCCAAACCCGTACTTGTGCGTGTGCACTCTGAATGTTTGACTGGCGATGTATTCCATTCCCATCGTTGTGACTGTGGTCCTCAGTTTAATGCGGCACTTAAACAGATTAACGAGGAAGGCAATGGCGTTCTGCTCTATATGAGACAGGAAGGTCGGGGCATTGGGCTAATCAACAAACTCAAAGCCTACAAGCTGCAAGAGGAAGGTCTGGATACTGTGGATGCAAACCTGAAGCTGGGCTTTGCTGCCGACTTGCGTGATTACGGGATTGGCGCCCAAATTTTGAAAGACCTTGGGGTTCGTCAGATCAGACTGCTTACTAACAATCCTCGTAAAATTAAAGGCCTTGAAGGATATGGACTTGAAGTTGTAGAGCGTGTTGCGATCCAGATGGAAGAGAACGAGGACAATACAGTGTATCTTCATACGAAGCAAGCCAAGCTGGGGCATATGCTCAAGTTTGATGATATTGAGCAGAATGAAGAGTAAATGCGTTTTAGATGAACAATGTTTACCATGTAATTTATGGAAGTGATTACTTAGGGATTTCCGTTACTTACATTACATTATACCGTTAGGGAGATGACTTGAATGCCACAATTTTTTGAAGGACATTTAGTATCAGAAGGATCCAGGTATGGAGTTGTTGTTGGACGTTTCAACGAATTTATCACCAGTAAATTGCTTAGCGCAGCGCTTGATGCATTCAAACGTCACGGCGTGCAGGATGATGAAGTGGATGTAGCCTGGGTTCCAGGTGCGTTCGAAATCCCTTTGATTGCGCAGAAAATGGCGGAGAGCGGCAAGTATGATGCGGTGATTACCTTGGGAACTGTCATTCGTGGATCCACTACGCATTACGATTATGTGTGCAACGAGATGGCTAAAGGGGTAGCAGCAATTAATCTGAAAACTGGCGTGCCTACAATCTTTGGATTGGTTACGACAGAAAATATTGAACAAGCGATTGAACGTGCCGGAACCAAAGCGGGTAACAAAGGTTGGGATGCAGCTACGGCGGCAATTGAGATGGCAAACTTGACGAAACAGCTAAAATAGTGCTTATTTAATAGTAGTGCCCTGCTTTGCGCAGACGAAAACGGGAAACCGGATTCGGACGGCTTAGCAGGGTTTTGTATTTTTCTGGCGGGAGGATTCGTCTAGTGACGGTAGTTACATACAAACTGGAGACTTTTGAAGGGCCTTTGGATCTGCTGCTTCATCTGATTGATAAGGCTGAAATTCATATCCAGGATATTCCCATCAGCGATATTACCGATCAATACATGGCGTATCTGCATTCGATGCAGGAACTGGAACTGGATATTACGAGTGAATTTCTGGTCATGGCAGCAACGCTGCTGTCGATCAAGAGCAAACTTTTACTGCCCAAACCACCGGTAATTGAGGATTTCGAGGATTATGATTATATGGAAGAAGAAGATTATGATCCACGTGCAGAGCTGATTGCGCGTCTGATAGAATATCGCAAGTACAAGGGAATTGCGCGTCATCTTCATGAACGGGAGTGGGAACGCAGCCTTATTTTTTCCAAAGAGCCCGAGGACTTGCGCCCCTATATGCCTGTAGAAGCCCCTTCTAACCCGGTTGAGGGATTACACACCTCTGACCTGATTGCTGCATTTCAGAAGGCGCTACGCAAGGCTGAGAAGCGTACAACTGTAACCCGGATCAAACGGGATGAAATATCGGTTAAGGACCGGATACGGGATGTCATCGGCGCTTTGGAAAGCATGGGGCCGGGAGGCAGACTTTTATTCTCGAAGTTGATGGATGAGCATATCTATCGCCATGAGATTGTCGTGACTTTCTTGGCGGTGCTGGAACTGATGAAGATGAAGCAGATTGTCTGTTATCAGGAGCGGATGTTTGAGGATATCGTTATGGAGTGGAGAGGGGAAACAAAGAATCATGGATTTTCCGAAATTGAAATCGATTATTGAAGGCCTGCTGTTTTTGTCCGGAGAAGAAGGTCTGAGTATCAAACAAATTGCCGAGATCGTCGACCAGCGAGTGGAGCTTGTAACGGACGCGATTGAGGAGATGATTCATGAATTTTCTCAGCAGGGACGGGGTGTACAGATTCTCAAGATAGCCGGCGTAGTTCAGTTGGGTACCTTGCCTGAGCATGCTGTGTATTTTGAGAAATTGGCGTACTCTCCAGCACGAACTTCCTTATCCCAGGCGGCTCTGGAGACGCTGGCTATCGTGGCATACCGTCAGCCGATCACAAGGGTTGAGATTGAAGAAATTCGCGGTGTAAAATCAGAGCGGGCCATTCATACACTTGTGAATAAGGATCTGATTATTGAAGTGGGACGAGCCGAAGCGATCGGACGACCAATTCTGTATGGAACGACCAAGTCATTCCTCGATTATTTCGGACTGGCTTCAATTAAAGACCTTCCGGAACCTGGCTTGTTCGAGGATTCGGAGAACCTGGAGGAAGAGACACAACTGTTATTCAACAAACTGGATCTGCAACAACTCGAACCGGAAAGTTCTGATCCAACAGATGATCTAAGTCAATTTGACAACGAAGACGATAATACGGATTCTTCACTTTAATTTGCAAGTTCATATTAACCGACACCCAAAGTGGGGTCGGTTTTTTTGTGCGTTGATTTAGATAGACGGTGAACAGGACCGTTTCCAAACAAATATGAAATGGGATTTTTAGGTCAGACGTGAATTTTTTCCTATCCAGAGTGCCATACTAGACGAGAAAAGAATTGAGGGCTTGGAGGTAAGGCCTGTGTGGATTTGGCTTGGAGGAATCGGTTTGTTGTTCGCATTGCTGATTGCCGCAGTCCTCATCTCAAATGTTCATGTACATTTTACATTCAGTAAACATAAAAGTGATGATTATGCCAATATTAATGTTCGTCTTCTTTATGGAATTGTACGGATTAACTATGAAATCCCGAGTATTGTTTTTCGCAATATGAAGGAAGGTTTCCTGGTCAAGACCGAACAATCCATGAATCATTCCAGAGGGGAAGCCCAGGGAAGTGAACGGGTTAACAAACGTAAGGTCAAGAAATGGACCAAAGATTTAAAAGTTATGCTAAGGGCGACCGATGCGCTCAAGCTGTGGCTCAAGCAAACACTCACACGTGTACATATGACTCAATTGTCTTGGTCTACCCACATTGGTGTTGGTGATGCAGCATATACAGCGGTGCTGACGGGCTGGGTGTGGAGCATCAAATCCATTATCATTGGTTTTCTCACCTATCAAATCCGTTTCGATGATACACCCGTGCTTCAGGTTATGCCGGTATGGTCAGACGAGATGGAGTTCAAAACAGAGCTCGATTGTAGAGTAAAGATTCGAATTACAGCCCTTTTAGTTGCTTGCGTTACGCTACTTACCCGTGTGCTCCAAGTTGAAGGCGGATGGCGGATGTGGTTCAAACTTCTTCAGGAACAGCGCCGCAGACATAAAGAGAAGCAAAAGAATAAGCTTAGTGGGACCACACTATAACTGTCCATCACAGCTACTTTGTTTTGAAAAGAAGTTGTGAGTTCGGTGAGTGTACTTAAAATGCTTATTTACATAAGTCCCTTCAAGTTTGGGGATGATATGGTTAGATCAAACCTAGCTTACATTGAAACTGGAGGGAATTTAAATGTCAGATCATCCAATTCAAGGCTTAATGGAAACCGCTATGGAAAATATCAAGGCCATGGTGGATGTCAATACAATTGTTGGCGATGCAGTCGAAACACCAGATGGTACCGTGATTCTGCCAATCAGTAAGGTAGGATTCGGATTTGCTGCCGGTGGTAGTGATTTTCACGTTAATGGAGAAAGTAGTGGCAAAAGTGGAACTACGGGTTCCTCCACTGAACATGCCAGTTCAGCCAAAGTGGCTTCTCCGTTTGGTGGCGGTAGTGGTGGTGGTGTATCCATACGTCCTATCGCGTTCCTGGTCGTAGGCAAACAGGGCGTTCACATCGTGCCGCTCGATAATTCAACACATCTATTTGAGAAACTCATTGACTCCACCCCTTATGTTTTGGACCGAATTCAAGGCATGTTCCAACGGAATACAACACCAACGAATACTACAGGTGTACCCGTTACACCAGATCCATCAACGTATAGCTGAATCATTTCGTCATGATCCCTCCCGCATCCCAGCGAGAGGGATTTTTTGCTGTTTGTTCAGCGAATGGTGAATGCTTTTTCGGTGGTTTCGAATTGCATGAGACTTATGTCTATGATCCGCCTAACCTATACATGAAATAGGTTATTGAAGGGGGAACGTTAATGCACAGAGACACTGTTTTTATGGTTTTGTTTGGTTGGCTGCTATCGGCAGTCGTGTATTTGGTAGGGGGAATTGATCACCTGTTTATTGCAGTGACCATTTTTGTGGGGCTGGATTACATTACAGGGGTGCTGTCTGCATGGTATAGGAAGGAGTTATCCAGCAGGGTTGGATGGTGGGGGCTTGCTCGTAAGTCATTGACATTTGTTTTTGTCATTATTGCACATCAACTGGATATGGTTGCAGGCAATTCCAATGATTTTATGAGAGATGCGATGTTAATGTTCATTATCGGTACGGAAGGAATCAGTATATTGGAGAACCTGGGGAAACTGGGCCTTCCTGTACCGAAGTTTATCACTTCAGCACTCTTTAAGCTTCGAGGCAATGAAGATCAAGTTGAAGACAAGGAGAAGATGTAATGATACAGATCACCAAGGATTACATACCTGTTAATAAATACAGTCGAGCCGGATTAAAATTAAAAGCAAAACGTGGAATTGTGATGCATTATACGGCTTCTCCTGGGGCGCCGGCCAAGAACATTAGCAAGTACTTTGCAAGTCTGGCACAGCAAGATTCCAATAAAGCAGTACAAGGTCGTTATGCAAGTGCACATTTCTCGGTAGATCGAACTTCGATATATAACAGTCTCCCGGATGATGAATTAGCTTATCACTGTGGGAGTGCAACATACACGAAGGAAGCTCTAGCCAAGCTTGGGACATATCCAAACAATAGTACAGTGGGCATTGAGATGTGCATTGAAAAGGATGGCAGTATCCATGAAGATACATTTAATAACGTTGTAGACCTCGCGGTATACCTAATCAGGGAACGGGGCTTCCCACCCGTCTTCTTCACACATAAAGAAGTGGTAGGATGGAAGGAATGCCCACTCCCATGGATTAAACAACCAAATGAATATGAAAGATTTAAGCAAGCAGTACATACAAAATTAAACCCGCTGCAAGAAATAGCAGTCACGGAGGATGATGAAATGAATACTGTTCTGGATTACGCACAATGGGCCTGGAATGAACTTGATCAGTATATTGGAGATGCCTACAACGACAAAGTAATTGAAGATTGGGCATGGGTAGAGAAGGTACGTAAGAAGAAGTTGACTTATGGAGAGTTATTGTTGCTGAAGGTTTTAATTGATGAGCGCAGACGTAAAAAAAGCCTGACCTAAAGTGCATCTTGAAAAAGGGCTATACCTGCCTGTTTGTTAACCAGGAGTTAAAGTGAGCTGGATCTTTCAAAAAATAAAAATGTTGTATAATCACGATATGATCAGGATACTCAAATTCATATTGGGTTTGAATTGAGGAATCATCGACGACTCCAATAACAGCGGGTTGATTCGTTTCGATCACATGTGTTGGTTTGGCTGGGCTCATACAACCATCCTTTCGTTTATTAAGTCAGAGTCAATAGGGGCGATGGAGATTGCCATGTTCCCTAGATGACCTATACGAGGCAGGATGGAGAAGGTTAAGCTGAAGTGGCAAAACTGGTTGAAAAATTAAACATAAAAAAGCAGAACCCCACGTCATTGACATATGGGGTTCTGCTTATGAAATTACTCTTTTGAGAACGTGTCCAGGGCCTCATCTGTAAGATGGAGTTCTGCGAAAGCCCTGCATAACTTTTGGAAAGATCTAATCGTATTTGTCTCGTACAACATCTCAATAGGATCAAAGCCTAACATGACAAGCGAATCCACAAGTTCTGTCTGATCTACTTCAGTATGATGGAGCGCTTCAAGCATGGTCTCAATAACTGCTAAAAATAAAATGGCTTTATTCACTGTCTCGATTGGTGTCCCCTCCTTCGTAATACTACTAGAATAAGCGGAGGCGGACGGAAAATAACGAGAAAGTCCAATTTCTCAGTGATGGATCTATTCAATCTAAAAGTGTGGAGAGAATAATTGGTTGATGTAAATTAAAATCTGATGATAAGCTCTCCCCTTGTATGTAAGATTAGGCCTTTTCGTTTACTTCGTGGATAATGGAATCAATTAATTCATCATCAATTAGGGTGCTAGCTTTTTCGAGTGCCAATAGAATACCTTGCCGTTGTTCAAAAAAGACTGTAGACAGGATGGGGGCAACCTCATCTAGATTAATCTTCCCGGCTTTGACCATACTGATCAAGGCAACAACGATCTCATGTCCCTCTACGTTACCTTCCATAAATCTTGTTCTTAAATGAGTTGCTACTATTTCGGTCTTTGACTGCGAGTGCGCCATTACATTTCCCTCCAACGGTTTGAATATCTTAGCAGAGCTCCTCTTCATGCAAGTTTAAACCAGGTTAGATTAGGAGTTATCTTAACAATAATAAGGCAGATAGTTTAAATTATCAACAGCCACTAAGGGGATAAAATTCGATTAGAATCATAGTTTTATCCAGTAAAAAAGACCCGAAGAGGGTCATTTTTTGGGTCTGCCTTCCCAATAGTCGGGAAATCCGTTGTAATCCCATGCGTTCAGATTTTCAGTGTCGGCTTGAATGGCAACATCTGCTCCAGAACCAAAATCCACACCTACGGTGTGCAGTTCTTTCGCCTTAATAGCCAGTACTTTGCCGGGTGCACCTGCGCATATCAGAGCGAGCTTCCACGGTGTCTGTTGGTAGATATGTTCCATTTGTTTCGATGCCATGCTCACATGAGACCAGGAGGGGCAGTCTACCGTTCCGACGATACTTGTCCACCCGTATCTCCGCTCCAGCACTTCTCGATATTGCTCGGCCTTGGCTCCGCAGATCAGAATAGGCATATTCTTGAATGTTTCATAGAATAACCTGAATCTGGCGATGTAATTATTCTCAAAAGCATAGAAGGTCTGCTTCGGTTTAACCTTGTAATAGGCAAGGCACATATCGAATAACGGCTTGAAATACCAGTAATCTGTCTGGATCAGGTGTCCGACGTAATCCGCTTTTCGCAGGCAGTGTACAATAATTTCTCTTGCACTCGCATTGGGTAAGGTTATCCCGCAATAGGTAGGATCGTTCAACCAGCCGTAATGAGACTTGATGAAATCCATGGTCAGAACGGTATCGTGAGCCAGAATAGTGTTGGAAGCATCCCCAAATCGAACAGAAGCATGGGCTTCTCCATCAGAGGCCATTTGAAACCAGTTACGGATTAACTCGACACTCCCGAGCATGCATGTCACCTTCTTCCCATGTGTGAATAATAGTTTCTTCGGTATACATATTCATCAACTCCTTCTGTACTAGAATAGGAAAAATGCTTCGTTCTCTCTCTTCTTTTGAGGAATTATCCCTTTTTTGTTCAACGTGCGAAGGTTATTAAGGAACAGTCTAGACTAGGTAAAAAAGGAGAGGGGATGGACTGTGAAAAACGTATTTATAGGTAGTCCTGTGCGAAACCGAGCTTGGATTATGGAACGGCACCTGCAATCACTTGAGCAACAAACAGTGCAGAAGCAATATATGTACATCTTGAATGATAGTGAAGATCAGACGGAGCACATCCTTGATGATTATCAGATTCCTTATCTGACTCACAATCTGGGGAGAACATATGGTCATATGCGTGGACAATATTCCTATCACAATCTGGCGTTGTTGAGAAATATGCTTCTGGATGAGTTTCTGAAATCGGACAGTGATTATCTGTTCTCAATTGATACGGATATCATCATTCCTGAGCATAGCCTGCAGCAATTAGTAGATAATGACAAGGATGTATGCTCCATGCTTATACGAAATCATCCAAAGTTGAAGGCTCATAATGCCATGATTGACGGAAAACATATACCTGAATTCAAAGCGGGCTTGTTCCCGGTAGATCTGACAGGTGCCGTATATTTGATTAAGCGTGAAGTGATCGAAGCAGGCGTGCGATATGGTTCGCATCCAACAGGTGAAGATGCACCATTTTGTGAGCAAGCTAGAAGATTGGGGTTTGAACTGTTTGTAGATACTCGGTTGCGTCCCGTTCATGCCTATGCGGAAGGGGTGGAGTTGATTGCTCAATTGGCTGCTTCGTAGAAAACAACGAGAAAATCCGGTTTTTGAAAGTATAGAAATGACCATTGTTTACCCGCCCGCACTTGACTGGAACCTCTTGTTCCAACGTCCTCAGCAATTGATGACCGCTTTCTCCAAAATTCCAGGTATACGGGCTATCTTTATCAATGAAGAAACGTACAGAAAGCAGAGCCGTCCGATTGAAAAGTTAAATGAGGATCTGTACCTTGTGCAAAAAGGTGTGAACTACGATCACCTGGTCAAAGGAAAAAAGGTGCTCTGGTTCTCCAATCCAGGCCAGTATAATTATTCGGATGGACGGAAGTTTGATTTTACCGTATTTGATTATCTGGATAATTCGGCTGATGAGTTTGCTGTGTGGAAATCCTGCATCCCGAAATGTTTTGACCGTGCAGATCTTATTGCGACGACCGCCAAGGTGATGTACGAGGCGCATAAACATGACGGCAAACCAATCTTTATGTGCCCTAACGGGGCAGATTACCAACATTTTGAGAAAGCGCGGGCAATTCTGCCCAAACCGGCGGACTTCCCCGATGTTCATGATGGGCAAAAGATTGTGGGTTTCCACGGGGCAATGGCATCATGGGTGGATTATTCTCTGATTACCGCTATCGCAGATCAAGGTTATCGTGTTGTTTTGATTGGAAACAATGCCCTCTATCAAAAAAATATTGTGCATCCCAATGTGACTTGTCTTCCGCATAAAGATTATAAAGTACTCCCCGCCTACATTGCTCAATTCGATGTCTGTATCGTGCCATTCAAGCTGACAGAGATGATCCGGGGCTGCGATCCAATCAAGTATTATGAATATTTGTCTGCGGGCAAACCTGTGTTGACCACGCGTATGGAGGAAATTGTTCATAAGTACAGCGATGTAACTTATTTTATGAATCAGCATAATTGTGGATTGATGTTGGAGAAAGCGATTCGTGAGAATAGTGCTTCCAAAATTGCGGCAAGAGTAAGGGTGGCTATGTCTAATAGCTGGGATGGCAGGGCAATGGATGCCGTGAAGATGATTAATCAGGTCATAGGAGGTATGAGAAATGAGAAAGATATTTAAACGAATGTTTGGTAGCCAATCGACTACACCGACGATTGAGCTTGAAGAAATAGAGATTGACGCGACGGAGTTCAATGTTACGACCTACACCCCAAACACGGATACAACGATTGTATATCTGCCTGCGATCGATTTCCATAGTGAACGATTCGGGCGTCGACCACAACGACTGTTAAAAGCACTCGCGGAAGTAGGCTACAATGTAATATATATCAACTCCAGTGATGAGTTCTATCAAGTAGATGCCTTGGAGTATCCATATCCGGAGCTTGCAAACTTTGTTGTAGCCCGTGTGGGCCAGAATGTCCGTACGCTGTTTCGAGGTGATCGCGTGATCTATTGGGTGAACGATAGCCGGCTGGCAAGTTCTGTCGAGACAGCATATCCTGATCTGGTCGTATTTGATTCGTTGACCGATCCGGATCAGTACGAGAAGCACAAACACAAGATGGAAGCTGTTGCAGATGTTGTGTTCATTACACCCGAGAGAATCTATGAGCATGGCAAATACTGCTCACATGTTCATCTGGTTACTGCCGATGAATTTGAGATTAAAGAACGTGCAGAACAGGTAGCGCAAATTATAGATGCTTTGCCAAACAGAACGGCCCCTCTGATGTAGGGGTCTTTTCTTTGACCTTATAGGCGGTTGTTCCATTTCCAAAGATGACGGGGCTAATCGTGCTTCAATATATTTCGTTTACATTATCGTTAGGGATTGAAGATAGCGTTCTACACTATAAAAAGCAGAGACGGCGAATAGCCAGACGGGTTAAAGAAGGATCTCCCGATCATGAAGTCCTTTAACCTGGTCCAGACTTAAGCAAGTCTCCGTAGCTAAAATTACATACTATACTAAGGAGTGGACTGTTCAATGGCTAAAAAAATGATTATCAAAGGTGTAGGTACGTTCATGGCTAAACGCCTTCCAAAAGATCCGATGGGCGCAATTGAGGTAGTTACTCTGGGTACCCTGCAAGATCTGAAAATTGACCTTAACGTGGAGCTTGAGGATATCTTTGGTGGTGACGGTCTGTTCGCCATTGATGTACTGGTGAAGTCCAAATCGATTGAAGTATCGGCAACAGATGCCAAATTCGATCTGGATGCGATCCAGCTGATGATGGGTTCAACGGTACAAGAGCAAGTGAAGTCTTATGTATGGGTGCTGAATGAGCAGTCTACAGTAGCTGCAGGCGTATCCAATTCTGGCTTTGCTGAAGCCAAACCGAAGCATGCAAGCAAAATCTATGAAAAGAACGGTGGCATCACGGTTCGTCTCAAAGATTCCAACACGTTGCTGAAACAACTCACTTCCAAAGGAACGGCTGTGGAACCAAATGCGTTCTTCTACGACGAAGCGAATGGTGTAGTCATCCTGAATGCTGCGCATATCGATAAAGAGGTTGTACTGAATTACAAACGTGAAGAAATTGTAGACATGGTTGATCTGTTGGTTGACGAAGTACCATTCCCGATCTCTGTCATTCATCACGGTACGTTCCAGCAAAAAGATGGTTCGTATGCAGGTGTTGAAACCGAGCTGTACATGTGCCGTGCAAAAGGAACATTCAGCATCAATGCCCAGCGCGCTGCCGCTTCTGCATCTGCAATCTCCTTGCAGATTCTTGATCCTGAACGTGCTGACGGAAAAATCGGCAGTATCAAACGCTTCAGTGCACCAAGTAAGATCTAATAACTAAATAAGGTTGATTGCTCCTGGCAAGGTATCAAACGGCATCTGTGTCCTCCCCTTCACAGAGCCTTGCCTTGCCAGGTTTTTTATTATATGGGGGAGAATGTCCTGGGGAGGTTTTTAAATTCATGGAAACAGAACAAGAAAAAGCCGAGCGTGAGCTTGCGGAAAAGCTGAATGAGGAAGCGGCCAAACGAATCAAAGATGATCCGGAAAACAAACGGGTGACTCCGGAGGAAGTGGAGGCTGCTGAACGTGCATTCTTTGAAGATGATGAGATTATTACGCTGCGGGATCGACGGAAATATCGTATTCCGCCCTGTAACCTGAAGGATGCCCGCCGTCTGATGAAGTTGCTGAAAACGGTGAATATCGATGCCATTATTCTTAACTTCATTCCGACTGAGAATGATGAACTGGACGAGAAGCGGCAGCAGGATTTATTTGATGTATTGGCAATGGCATTCAAAAACTATCCACATATCGTGACCAAAGATGAGCATGGTGAGTATATCATCAATCGAGAATATCTGGATGAGTACCTTGATCTGAACACAGCTCGCAAAGTCATTGATATGCTCATAGGGCTCAATGGTTTAAAAAAGTAGAACGCACCGAGGGGGAGTCTTTGGAGGGAACCGAAATCCGTGATACGGAAACACAGGAACCCGTTCACTGGGGAGAAATCTTCTTCACCCTCCATAAACACTGTGGGCTGAACAAGTGGGAGATTTGGGAGTACACACTCCCTCAGGTTGCGGAGCTGTGCAAGTCAGCCGAGAAATATATTCAATTTGAGATTGAACTTATGACAGCACCTTTCCGCATGTTCGGTGGCGGTGGAGGCGAGGAAGTCGAAGAGGATGGCACCGTCAGACGTAAAAGAACCTTCAATGATGAGGATTACACGGAGATATCAGAAGATGATATCGGTATGCTTGCACAAGCGCTCGGAGGATAAGAGAGAGACATCCCGTTTTGCCTAAATGCAGGTAGAGCGGGATTTATGCATAAAGGCGGTGATTCTTTTGACTGAAACAGAAGGACAAGGAGATAAACATTCCTTAACACAAGAAATATTAACGGATATGGATCAATTAACTGGACAAAACGCAGCGCTGAAAGGTAGATCCCCGTCAGGTGTTAGCACGTTGGTTAGACGTGTGGAGACAATCAGAAGTGATATGCAGTCGCAAATGATTGAAACGCTGACTAATGATTTGGAGCACTTTTATCGTGAAGCTTTCAGTGAGATGAAGAATGTGTCGGTAGCTGGATCACAGGAGTTGATAGACTCCGTTATGAATACGATGAAATATATTTCAGCAGGTGAAACCAAGGGGTATTCATCAACACTACTCAAGAAATCCCTTGACTCGTCGCAACAGTTGGATCAACAGATGACCCGGGCCAACCAGAATTTCGAACTTAGATCGTCTGGAACATCGGATGATAGTAGACAATACACACAAACGGGAACAATCAAAAACCTGCAACGAATTGCACTGCAACATGGTATGGATCAGGAAGATGTAGGTCTTGCTTATCGCATTGGTTCTCGTAATTATGATCATGCATCTGAAGCTGTCGCGTTTGCTAAAGAAGTAGCCAGGCTGCATTCAGTGGGCAATATGGATGTAGAACAGACGGCAACAGATCTGGAAGCTGTTACTTCGGCAAGCGGAAGCAGTGGCTTTGAGCTGTCCCAAGTCACAGACATGATGATCAGAGCTTCAACGATGTTGGATGTTAGCATTCAGGATTTGATGGATATGATGCGTCAGACCATTCCGATGGCTGATAACCCTGATGGAACGCTTGCACAAGAGGATGCATTAGCCAACTGGATTAGTAAGGCAGCTATGTCGGTTCAGGCAAATGGAGATATGGTTTCGCAGAAGGCTTTTGCATCGAATCGAGTCATGTTCGATCTTCTTGCTGAACAATTGAAGACTGTGGATGCAGACGCGTCGATCCATCAGCGCACCGGTAGTAGAGACAATCTTCAATTCCGGCAACGAGAGATCGAAATCGCATTTCAGATTGCAACGCATGAGGCGATGCAAGGGTTGAAAGAGGAATTTGCCGAGCTGGGTGATTATCTTAACGCAGTCATGCGGTTAATTGGAGATCGTACGGGTGGCATTGTTGATCACATGGAACTGCTTAACCGAATTATGGATGAAGTCGGTGTTCAGGTTGCGTGGGATAAGTTCGGTGAAGTGATGAATGAAGGCGATCAGAAACAGTATGCTACTACAAAATCAGAGCCAGGGAAAGTTGGAAATACGGGAAGCGATGTTCCCGAGCGACTTGGAGTCACGGATGTGCAACGTGCTGGTGTAGCACAGGAAATGGGCAGACAGCAGAGTCGTCTGCAGACTCTGCATCATCGCAGAACAGAAATTCAAAGTAGGGTCGCCTCCAAGCAAGATGATGTACTTCAGGCTCGGACTAACCGAGATCATCAACATAAAATGTACAATCAGGCTATACAAGATGGGGATACAGCGGCTTCTTCCATTCATGCAGAAGAACGTGACGAAGCTGAGAAGCGAGTCAAAACGTATAGTCGAGAACTTCTTTTGTTGCGAGAAGAAATGCACTCTCTCGATATTCAGATCGCGAAGACGAAGCGAAGTCTTGAGTTTCTAGGCCAAGAACTAGATGACACGAGTAGAGCAATGATGCAACTTGAACACCAAGCTAGAGTTTTGATGATGGCGATGGATGACATGGATCTCGATGCGGTTGAACTACGAAATAAGTTATATTTTCTAAACGCTGAGTTTCAATACGGTTCAACCGATGTTCAGCGCTACGAATCCGAGATTCAGAAGCTGCGTAAACAGTCAACTCTATTGAATGACGTTCTCTCCACATTGAGAACCGAAGTCAATGAGTTAAATGCCTCTTTTAGAAAGGGCATGATCGATGCTACAGCATACATATCCAAACTGAAGGAACTCGAACAGGTTCAGCTCGCGAGTATGATGGGTGGTCCAGGAGGATTTCTAGTTGTTCCAGGAGCAGGAGGCGTGGAATCTTCTGTTAAGGATGACAAGAAAGAATCCAAAAACAAAACCTTTGTAGCTCGTCATGAAGACCTGATCAAAGATGTCATGAAAGACGCGATAATGGATGAATTCAATCCGGGGGGCGACTCGAAGAAAGGGAATAAAAATACACCCAAAAGGGGCCTTCTTTCCAGGTTTAAGGATATGAAAGACACAGGCAATCGCAAAGCATTTTTTGACAGCAATGCCCCAATGCGTAATAAAGATGGAAATATTCTTCGAGATAGACAAGGTAATTCGATTACTCAGCGTGACATCAATGCGGAACAAGCTGCCCGTGGGATTAAAACACCCGGAAAATTTTCGAAACTAGTCAAATCCGGCGGGAGATTATTGAGGCCTTTAAAAGCTGTACCAGCACTTGGTTTAGCGATGACCGCTATGGATGTCATCTCTGGTCTTGTCGATCCATTGAACAATATGGGTAAGTCAGAAGCGGAGAAGCAGAGTATTCGTGCTACCAATAAAGAAGAGTTGGCCAAAGATTTCAAGGATATGGAGCAGTCATCTTTTGTAGGGAAAGTGTGGAAAGGGTTAAACCTGGGGATGGATGCCGCTGTGTCCGGCACAATGAGTTCAATATTTGGAAACAATGCTACCAATAACAAGTTCGGGGATTACTGGAAGGGATTTAAGGCGGTATGGAGTGAAGACGGCGGAGATGCAGTTGAGAAGAAACTGGGCAAGGAATACAACTACAAGCAGGAGAAAAAAGAAGCCCAGATTCAAATGGATAAAGAGTCTGGAAAGCCGCCTGGGGATAAAACACAACAACAACCGCAGATACAATACATTCAACCTCAAATGCAGTACATACCTGCTGCGGGCGGAATAGGCACCATTGCCAACGGTTATACGCCTCAGCCACAGAGTAATGGCATTGATGAAATGATCGCCAAGATTAATCGGCAGCTTAACAAATCGACAAGTGATAACGAAACCAATTACCAAGTCACTCGATCCCGTCTGTTGATTAGTGGTGTTCGCGAAGATTCTGGTCAGATGCGCGCGCTAATGGAGAAATATTTGCAAGAGAATATCAAGTTCTTCGATAAGGCTATTGCAAGTTTACAGAAGACGTACGACAAGATGGCTGAAGGTAAGGATAAAGATGAACTGGGCCTAGAGATCAATGAGAAGAAACAGCAGAAGGCACAATCAGAGCTTGAACTGAATGGTGTCAAAAACAGCCAAATTGATGAGCTTAGACGCAAGATGAATGATCAGTTTGAGTTGACGCAGTTGGATTATGATAAACGAATGTATGATCTCCTGGCGGCTAATGGGGGTAAGGAAGATGCACCTGAATTAATTGCATTGAACAAATCCCGTGCATCTGAAATGAACTCACAAATAAGTTCGATCAAGCAAGATTGGAATAATTTGCTAAATAGTGGATTGTTTAAACCGGGCACGGATGAATATATGCAGATTTTTAAACAAATCCAGTCATTGAGTGTAGAACAGTCCAAAAATTTGTATGAAATTAGGAAAAAAATGGATAAACCGATATCTTCATTCAACATTCCAGCAGGTCTTAAGGTCATGGATTACTTTGACTACATGACGACAAACAATACACATAAAAGTGTGATGGTTGGCTCGGGTGATGTCACGGTTCACGTGAACATCGACAATATGACAGGCAGCACAAAAGATGTGGAGAGACTGACATCTACGTTGGACAAGACACTACGGCAGAACAGTCCTGGTATTGCAAACCGAATGGCCAGCAATGTTGGTGCGGGAATGGGAACTAATCATATCCCTAAATATGGTAGATAAGGAGGAAATTTGATATGACTCAGCAAAATCCGTTTGGCTTAGTTAATGACCGGTATAAAAGAAAGCTGTATGTAGATACAGGCATGAAGTTCGAGCCAGTGAAGGGAAGAATTATTGATCCGTACTCTTCACCTTCGCCCAATCCGCAAGTAAGGGAAATTAAAATGATTAATGCTCCCTCACATTTTCATCAGATGGGCGTGTCTTCGTACAAGGCCATCATTAACATCCTGTTTAAAGATAAGCAATCCTATCACGACTACGCGATGTACGTAGGCTGGACACACAAATTTTATGATGAGAAGGGTAATATCTATGTTGGTGTTGTAGAGTCCATCAAAGTCGACCCTATTTTCTACCATCAGGATACGATGGATAAGGATCAGAAGGGGTACAAGGTTGAATTGACCATGACCCTGATCAAAAAAGATGGATATGACCGTAAGAGTGCAATACAGTTTCAGGATTTACAGACGACAGAAGGCAAGGACCACTGGGCAAGAGATTCCATTGAACGCTTGGCTGATTTGGGACTGACGGTTGTAACACAATTGGATGGCACCCCAATTCTATACTTCAGACCGGAAAACTTTATAACCAGAGCAGAGTTTGTTACTTTCCTTATGCGCACCAAGCGTCTGCTGGAACGAACAATTCGAGAGTAGGGTGACCTACTCTCTTTTCTGTCTATTCTAAAGATAGGAGGTGTTTATCATACGAAAATGGGTTGATGTAAACGAAGGGGACTGGTTCTACAACGATGTTATGGAAGCCACGAATATGGTTTTGGAAGATGGTGAAGTCTTTGTTGCCGGAATCAACTATAACAAGTTTGAGGAAGGCAAGCCTTTTGTATATGAAGAAATCAAGGGACAAGCGGGGCAAACCTCATTTAGTCTGCCTGTGCTGATTAAACCAACAGATGACAATCCACTGTATGTGTTTATTGATGGTGTTCAAACGATCTACCAAACGGCTGAAACCAATAGTAAGGGATTAACCGATGTGGAGTTGTATACGGGTGTAAAAGCAGGACAGGTGGTGTCCTTCTGTAGTTATGGTGAACCATTGCTGGACAGTGCTTGGAAAAGGCCACCCGTGTCCTGGACTGGAGATCTGCCCAGAGCTGTACTTAGCGCAGCGACGACCTATTTCTACGATCCATTCAGTCGTAATCATCAGGAATATTTGTATGCAGCAGGCCAACCGCTTCGCAGACTCAGTATTCCTTCCGAGGTATGGGCAGACACCATGGGAGATGCAGAGGCGGTAACCAAAATTGCAACAAAGGCTATTGGTTACCGAACGGATGTATATTGTGTCAGCCCGGGGGGATCGGTGTTTCTTCCTTTTAATCTGAACGGTGTCACTTGCAAGTTCAATTATTGGACGAAGAATAACAAATTCAAGAGTGAAGATATCAAAGCGACAACACTCAAACCGGCATACAACAATTGTTTTTTTCCTAATGCCATTATACAGCGGGGAGAAGCATTTCATCTGATTAACAAGTTGCGCAAAGTGTTCTATGCCAGATTTACGGACATGGAAGCACCAACGACGGAGATTAATCAGCCTATTACGGCATTTCAGGGTCAACGGGTGTTTAGACTTAATGGCAATTATCCGGCAGGTAAAAAGAAACTTAAAATTACAGTGAAATATAAAGACGAAAAAAAAGATAACGTCCCAGAAACACCGGCTTATTCGGAAATTGACAACCACACGGTTGTTTTTAATCAACCTTTCTCAGAAGGCGACGAAGTGACATTCTATTATCTCAAAGATGTGAGCGAAAGGTTCGCAGATGTCGGCAAAGCTTCAGCCATTTATTATCAAACCAAAGGTGAGCGGGTAGAACAGTCCAAGGATGCTTTCTGGAAAATAGCCGTCTCGGAGATGGAAGATGAAACGTTTGCCAATAATGATCCTCTAATTGCTGGCATTCCGATCAATAACAAGCTGGATGGTGCAGCGATAGTAACAGATATGGGGAGACCTACAAATGGCACAGAGCAGGCAGAGCTATGGTTCCTTGGAAATTCCGCTATGACCCGGGCTGAAGCCGTAGCTTTCCTGGACCGATTCATGAAATGGACCATCGAGCGATTCAAGTAAGGGGGAGATTACAATATGATTCCAATTTCGGATGAGGTTATGAACGTGCTGTCCCAGCGTCTGAAGCTGGGGGAAGGAGCGCTTCCCAATATCCGGGTCGAAGTAGATCGGTTGGCCTTTATCCCGGGACGGACGGAAGAGTTCAGGCATATCGTAGACGAGCAGATACCCATCATCAGTACAGAATCCGTTTGGGTGGATGAATCGAGTGATGGCATATATAACGGTTCGACTCAAGCGAATACCCAGGAAATTTGTTTTCCAGTCAAGGGTAAAACATTTTACACGATTAAAGTTACGGATAATTTTGGAGCTCCTCGTGATAAAGGTACAAGGATTCATAAAGGTATTGATTTGTGGGATGACATTGGAACGCCAATTCTGGCTGCTTGGTCAGGAAAGGTAGTCCGAATATCCCAGAATAAAACAGAAGGTGCTGGTAATGCCGTAAATATAAGACATGCCAACGGTGTAATCACCAAGTATTTTCATCTAAAAGAAATTCTCTGTTCGGTGGATGATGAAGTAGCCCAAGGGGCTGTCATTGGAACACTAGGCAATACGGGTGGCGTATATACCGGTGGGCATAAGGTGTCCGCGGCTGAACGTGCGGCGGGCAAGGGAAGACATCTACATTTCGAGATCTGGGAAGGAGTCAATCCAACAACGAGAACTGGAGAAGGCGGTAAGGCAGTTAATCCTGAATTGTATTTCAAGGGCCAGCGCAAGTTGCACGGAAATGCGAAAACAACATTCACTGATGTAAAGCCGGTTCAGGTCGAGGGATATCCCGGAGAGATTAAACTGAATGAGAAATTCGACAAACGCAACTGGCATGAGAAAGACGTTTATACACCCGGAGTGAAATTTACGGATTATGCCAAGATTGAATCGGGCTGGACTATGTTTGATTCAGGAGGCAAGTTGCTATACACCTTTGAAGGCAAAGCCGCCGTAGCTGAATTTGAGATTAACGTTACGAAACTGAGTATGCCCACGCAAGGGCTGCTTAGTATTGGAATGGGGACTAATTTTAGTGAAGTGGAAGGGGATTCTTTCGCCGTGGTGATCGATGGTAAAACGTATGCCTATGTCAATAAGTTTAACGGGGCCTATGATCTGACCAAACTGACGGAATTGAATAATATTGTGATCCCTGCAAAAGCCAAGAGTATCAAGATTAAGGTGACGTATGGGGGCAAACAAAACTCCACTGTCCCAACCGGGTCTGTTCCTGCTTCAAGTAAGAAGTATAAAAAATTCGCCATTGATTATATTCGCATACAAGAGTTGTTGCCTGCTCCGTTGAAGAATCAAAAGAGTGAAGAAGGGCTGGATCCGTCTAAAGGATATTATCAAACGAACAGCTACGGAGATTTTATTAATAATAAAAGGACAGAGACGGATGTTATTCAGGTCGGGTCTTTTGTTTATATGGACACGCAGGTTCTTCCCAATATTATTAGTGCCGAAATCGATGATCAGTTTGATTCTGAAGCCAGGGAAGCACGGCTGACCATCTCCAATCCGAGAGGATTCTTCTCTCCTGATTATAATCCTGCTCATTTTCCTGAGCTTGGTGGTGTGACGTCTCCATGGTCTTATTTCGCAAACGGATTCCATATCGGAGTTCTGAGTGAAAATACACCGATACGCATATATATGGGATATGGTCAGCACATGATGCGGGTATTTACCGGACTGATTGACAAAGTGGATATCAATGGCGAAGGCTCCACGCTGGAGATTACGGCCCGAGATATGTACAAGCGTATTATCGAGAAAGTCATTTCCGAGAAAAAAGCCTATCCAGAAGTAGATGAGATTGATAATGTGCCAGATCCGGTACCGCCTGCAGCAGTTGGCACGGACCGGACATCCTCCATTATTCAGGCTGCGCAGGCTCAAGCTGCAGCGTATGGTGTACCTGATCATAAGTTTTTGCTTGCGATATGCAGGCACGAGACCGTTCTCGGAACACAAGGGAAGGGCAAAGATGAGAACGGCAGCTTTATTCTTGGATATGGCTGTCCTAGTAAAAGTGATTGCAATCCACTTTACAAGGGAATTCAGGAGCAAATGAAGCGCGGAGCAGAACGGATGTCCAAGGCGCTGGCTTCCAGAGGGAAAAAAGTGAGTTCCAAGGCGGATGTACTTTATTTCCATAATGGTGGAGACATTGCTCCCATGACCTGGAGTCAAGATCGAGAGAATTGGGTGGACAAGGTATGGACCTATTATCAGGAGATGCTCGCAGATCCGGCAAGCTGGACCATTACAGCAACCTCCACTCCGGCAGTTACACCAACACCCGCTCAGCCTGTAGAATTTGAAAAGCCGGCTTGGGTCAAATCAACCGTTGTACTAGATCTGGTTAAACATGCAGGTATGGTGGGTTGGAGGGCAACCAGTGAGGATCGCTCTTATCCTGACTACGTGATTGACGAGACCTATCTGATTGAGGTGAATCAGAAGACGGGCAGGGTCATTGTCCCCGTACCGGGTCAGGAAGGTGAGTTTGAAGTTAAGGACGCAAGTACAGTGCTGACACCGAACGGATGGCTTAATCCATTTATTGAGGAGTATGGCAAGACGTTTGAGCAATGGTCTGCCAAAGTTACTGAAGCCGTTCAGGAGGTGATCTCGGAGATTCCGTATCGAAGCTACTGTGACCGTTATGGTACATACCGATTGGAGCGCTTAAATTATGACAAACCGGTCGTAGCAGAATTTTCCGAGAATGACAATCTGATCTCCATTACCAAATCCACGGATTGGTCCAGAGGAAGAAGCCACATTGTTGTTATTGACTCGAATGATAGTCAGAGCAGTTTCGTGGACAAGGAGATTTTGCTCGAACTCAAAGGAGAAATCCGAACCATGGTGCTGGCCGTTCCTTGGGCGAAGACGGTTGAAGCCAAGAGACAGGTGGCAGAGCGAGCTTTTTTTGATATGAAACGTATGTGCCGTACGCTACAGGTATCCATTCCTGCGAATCCTGCGCTTGATCTGCTCGACAACGTCATTGTGACGGATAAAACGACCACCACACGAGCTGTATATACGATTAAAAGTATTAAAACCAGTTATTCGGTCGACCGTGGCATGTTACAGGTCATTGATATGATGTGGGCAAGAAAGGGAGTGATGGTGTAATGGCCGGCATTGTGAATGAAAATATTGTATTTCCCGTGCTGGATCTAATCCACCGGGAGCTTCGAAAATATAGCAGTATCTCCAATTCAAATGTTTCTCCTCTTGAAGGTGAGCCTTCCGTTACATTATATCGGGAGCATATGCAGGACCCGGACAGAGTGACAGGGGCAGACCTCTTGTATGAATCAGCATGGAAGGTCTCGATCTGGATGAAGTTTGGCTCAGAGGAGGAGGAAGACTTTCCTTCAGGGGTGGGCTATTCCCACCCGGATTATGATTATTACAAGTATTACAGGCTAACGCAGGTGACGGCCCGTACATATGATCCAGCTGGAGAGTCAATGTTCACTTACAATATTGGTCTAAATTATGATGACGAAGGACGCTTAACTGGAACGAGCGTAAGTCGTATATAACATGTAGGAGGTGGTTCCATGGCATTTAATGTATCTTACATCGCGGGTGGCGTCATCGACAAAGTGCGCGAGCTGCCGTACCCACACTTCAGTAAAAAGACGATCCCGTTCATTCGGGGACAGATGTTGGACATTCCGGCGGCCAAGACCACTAAGTCGGATACGTTCACCTTGGCGTATGACACAGAGTTCTTGAGCATTGCGTTTGCTGCGAGCCACTACTGTGTCGGCGATTACTGGGAACTGACAATCGGGACTGAAAAGGTGTGCCGCACCATTTATGCGAAGGAACTTCCCGAGTCGGTTTCTATGGGGAACAGTTTCGGGATTGTCTACCCGATTCCGGCTGGAACGACTATCACGTTTGACTTCTTCAACGCGGTGGCTGAAGCCAAGTCGGTCTGGTACAACATCAAATTTTTGAGATAAGGAGGGTGACGATGGCACTGCAAAAACCGCAGACGAACTTTGCCGCTTATATTGACGGAGAGTCGGAAGCACAAAAATTGATCAACACGCTCGCCGATGAAATCGTAGGTGCTGATATTCCCAGAGTAGAGGGCGGGATTGACGCCAATCGCTGGGAGAAAGTCTATCAATCTGATGGAGCTGAGTGGGTAACCTACAGCAAAAGCTATAACAAGGGTATTATTGGGATGTACGCCCATTCTGACGGAAATCAGTACGAAGTTTACAAAATTCCGGATTGGACTGAGGCAAAAAGTCATACTGGAAATTCTGCGCTGGATAAAAGTGGGTGTCTATGGGAAGTAAGCCAAACTTACTTTGATGAGGTGCTGGAAGGCAAGACAGGACCTTCTCAATCTAATGTTGGGACCACTTTCGGTAACTATAAGACAGGGCGTAAGATTCAGGTCGTGCAGTTTAGTTATCAGGATGCTCAGACTAATGAAACAAAGTATGTTGATATTCCTGGTTGTTTGGTAACCGTTGTTGTTGATAATTCAGTTCCGGATGGGTACAGAGCATATCTGGTACGACAAGTGATAGGAAAACTGGATGGCACAACAAAACTATCGAATGAATGGAATGAATTTGAGATTGTGACAGAGATGCCTACCGACTGGGCATATGCACTTAAACTAGCACCTAAAGGGAAATATCAATACAATTTATCCAGAAAAGTGAATGACTACCCATATAGTCCTTACTGGAACTGGGCAAACATTGTTGACAGTTTTTACGAGCCTGTAAAGCAACTATACAAGTTTGATGAACTATTTTATACAGCTGATGTATTGAACAATGTAACTGCTCAGACCGTAGTGAAAGCAACGCCTACAGTTCCCTCAGGGATTCAGGTTCGTGATTATTATGTCATGTTTGAGCAGCCAGCCCATGACTGGAATTATATTAACATCTACTATGGAGAAGGTTTCGAGGGGAAAGTTGCTCAAGGAAGCCAGCGCGAAACGTATGATGGGATCTGTGATCCTGCAACCATAACGATTGGGAAGGCACCTACAGTCATTGACCAATTGAAGGCACATTATATGTATCTGACATGGAATGATTCATCAGCCATTAAACCTTTCATTCCACCATCCACGAAGTGGAAGCTGGACTATGACGGCAAGAAAGAGATCGTAAGCCCGGCAGCTCGGTTTTTCCACGGCAGACATTCTACAACGTCATGGCTGCCTAATAAAAAACGCAGACCGGATTACCTGGTTGCTTACACTTTATCGGTAAACAATGATCGAGTTGTTCTTGTACTGGAAGGCGATCCTTCACCAAATATTCATAGTTATTACCGCAGTTTTGGATACATAGGCAAGATCGTTCCGTTCAATGATTACGACCATGGAGGAAACTTCGGTGTCACCGTAGGTATGGGTGATCTGCGAACAGATATGACAGGTTATACGAAAAATGATATTCTCACGGATCTTAATCCGGATATCTATGCCAAATACGGTGAGTACACTTCAAATGGTATGGACTCCATGTCCATGTTGAAGACACGCAGTAATGTCTTGTTCCAGCGGTATTACCCGGCATTTATTTCGCATCTTCCTAACTATCCTTCTGTGGGTAAACTTCCCCCAGGTCTTTCGAAATTGATCGTAGATGCGGATGGCTTCCAGAAATCCCTCTGGACAGGAAAGTATCACGCGAGCCCAATCTACCTTGTGCATCAGGCAGAAGGATACCGAGGTTATATGGACGGTGTAGTTGCGATATACGACCATAATTTGGTCAATCGCGATGAATTGATCGTAGACACAGAAATTCTGAAAGATCCTTCCAAACCTGCATTGGGTACGTGGACTGAGGTTTACAAGTTTTTCAGTATCAAGAGTCCGTTGAATCTATTCAAGCATTCCCCATCACCAGATGTAATTACGATTGCATTCTTGAAAGAGATAAAATAAGGAGGATTACATAATGGCAAATTTTAAATATGTAGAAACAATCACCACTTCACAGGACGTGTTGACAAAACTGAAGGAGGAAGTTACAGGGTTTAAGAGTTTCCCATTTGAATCCACTGCAGGCGAGTCTCAGGAACAAAATCTATGGGAAGTATTTTACGAAGAAAAGGACAGTAGTGACCGAATTCAGGAACTTATTCTTCGCGGGATCATGACCATTGGAACACAAGCAACTCCTATTACTAAACATTTCTATGTAAGTTTCATTAATCATGCTCTGGTACCACGCGTCGTTGCACCAGTTCCAGCCTATGAGGAGCATAGTACGTTGACTGTTCAGTTGCTTGAAGGATTGGAAGGCAGCGAACCAACTACACTACCAGTTACCACTCGCCCTACATTCAAGCTTACAGGACATCCCGTACTCTACCAATGGGCATTGGAAAACTATACACCAACGGATCGGAATAAAGAAAAACCTGTATACATGTATGTAAATGTCATGAACAATCGTTTGGCGATGGTTCTCGTTGCGGACCCAGCTGTAAACTTCCTTGATTACAAAAAATCCTTCCTGTATGCAGGTGCATTGAAACCGTTCAAATACAACCTGAATGATGTAGACGGAAACGTAATGTTGACAGCCGGAGCAGTAATCGAAGAACCGGATATCTCTCAGATTGCTACAACAGGAACGTACTACTACGGTCAATATACCTCTGCAGGTAACAACACACTTCAGATGTTGAAAACCAAATCAGGTATTGAATTCCAGCAGCACTATCCTTCCTTTATCACGCAAGCTCCACCGAAAGGTAAAGCTTATCAAGATCCTGAATTGGGAGATACGGGGTTGGAACTGGAGCCTCAAGGCTTCCAGGCGTCCAAATGGACATCCAAATATCACTTGTCTCCGATCTACGTGGTTCATCCTTACGAGGGCTACCGTGGTCAATTCGATAACTGCATTGCGGTTACGAAGCATAATATCCTTCACCTGGATGAGTTGATTATTGATGTGGAAGGCAAGTCTTGGGACCAAGAAGTATATCGTTACTTCGATACCGATACAGCGCAGAATTTCATGAATCTGTCTGCCAACCAGCGCATGGGTGTGGCTATTCTGAAGGAAGTCCGTTATACGGCGTAAATTAAACTGAATCAAAGCTGAGTCGTATAGATTCAGTGAGAGGGAACTTTCTGAGACTCCACTCAGGGGTTCCCTTTTTTTAGTTGGAAGGGGGCAGTGACGTGAGTCAAGTAGTCAATAAGTTTGATTTCACCGTTATAGATTACACGACAACTCAGTACGGTTACCTGTTTACAGTCGGAACTACAGGAAGCAGGCCTGAGGATTATCGATTTATATACATGCCTTACAGCCGTTATCCAAGTGTCCTGATGCTTGATTTTTACATGGCAAGATCGATCTCTCATGGATTTAATCATCAACTTGTGGAAGCGATTCGCAAGGATCTGGAAGGAGAAGAACGATTTATTGTTCTAAGTGATGCTGAACAGGATAAAGAAGGACTTTTACACAGTTCCATGGAAGGATCGAGCTCAGCTACCAAGCAAGGCGATGTCATGGAATTTTCGTTTGAAATGGAGCGGTCTGCTTTAATTAAAGCTTTGGAGATGGATCATCACGATGAAGGCCACAGGCCTGGAGGATTAAAGGATTCTTTCATTCATGAAGATATGTCAGAGGGCTGGCGCGTAGATAACGATAAAGAGCTGAAGATTATCCGTAATTTGGGTCTGACTCGTAACTTTGTAAAGAACTTGGATAAGCTGGAGCCTGGAAAGATCAGTTTCAGGATTAGTGAATTTGGGATGATTGCGGACTATGCAGATAGTGCAGAGCAAGATAACAGCTCTGAACTGGTGATTAAACAATTGATACACTCTGTTCGAAACGATAAACCGGATATGGATGTGGCAGAGGTTTTCGAGAAAGTGGAGAAGATCATTGGACGATCCACACAGAACGAATTTTTGTTAGAAGCCATTCAAGACCACTTCAGGAGTACAGAACTTGAGAGAAGCCTTCAGTCCCGGAAAGTAAGCAAACAAGATGTGGAAATTGTATATCAGGACCTGCTAGGTTTACGTGATGATCATAAAGACACATTTGCTAAACAAGTTGCCATGATTGGGAAAAGGGTAGATGATCATCAGCAATTGTCCGTTCTCTCGGATATGTCGACTGCTTATATTCGTCGATTTCAGGAAATAAAGTATATGCACCTTGATCGCACGTTGCCGTTAGCTCATAGAGTGTATAACACTTCACAATTGACACTCATACAGACACTGGGAACAGCTATCCGAGCAACTACGTTTGCTGGAACGACTACAGGCAAAATTGTTCAAGCAATCAGAGACATCGAAGAGAATATGTTTCTTTCACAACTGAATCAGGCTACGCGGGTTATTGAGAATGAATTGACAACTCATGAGAATGTACTTGCCAAACTGAAGGATCGTCAGTACCCGACTGTTCTACATACTGAAATGAGAAGTACGCGAGAAGTCGACAAGCAACTATACTTTCATGACGATCTTAGTCAAAGCAGCCGTGACCAACATCGAAATGCGTTAGTCTTTCGTTCGAGTGATACCCTTTGGCATCCGCTCCAAGCTCACAGAATGATAGACAAACATCCGGCAACTACAGCATCTGGTATCATTTTGGCATCCAGAGAAATAGGGACTATTACGGATGTGGAAAGGCAATTTCCTTGGGCTGTTCGGGATCAAACGGAAGATATGAACGTCATGGGTGATCTGACTACGGGGCAAAGAGTTTATTTGGAGAAAATGTATATTGAGCACGAGCGTCCTAAGGCACAACGGATTTATGTGGTTCATAGTGAGTTAGACCGTCATGCAGAACAGGCTTATCGTGAAAGTATGGAGCACGGTTTTGTTTTCAGAGATTTGCAGGAGAGCAGAAGGATCAGTAAGGTTTCTGGGTATGTAGAGAGGGAAAGTAGGTTAGGCAAACGAGTGACTGCAGAGGCTCTTGAAATACTCAACAAGCAATCACTTGGTGAAAGGGAAAGCAAATTCGATAGCTATATTGAGGACAAGTTCCATACTGCAAAAACAGAAAAAAGGAATTTGTTCATCCCGAACAGCGAGGAAGGCGCAGAAAGAGAAACACTCTTTGAAAGCTATACGGTTGGTTCAACAACGGCAGAAAGAGCCTTGGCTCATGATTTGTGGTTACCTGAGTCTGAGGACCATTTGGCTGATAAAGAATTATTACGTTCTACCATGCTCGAAAAGCTAAATTCGTATGGAAATAACGACGAACAGAAGCATATGCATCTGACAGAGAAACCACTTGTGTTACATAGAGATCGTAAAAAGCTACATCTGGAAACGATCCTGCAATCCATCCGAGATCGTAGTCGACCAACCATGATTCGGGATGAGCTTTTGGACAAATTGGTTGGTGGAGGATGGTTGGGGAATAAAGCATACCCTGGGTATCTGGATGAGGAATTTATTGTTGGGGAGATCTTGGAGAACAGCCCGGCAGTCATTCTGGAAATGATGATGGAAGCTGTAAATAATGCCGACGCTTCGGTTTATTTTGATGAACCTTTTTTGGACGGGGTTAGAGAGCGGGTAGATGCGTTAGTTGATTGTGGGATCTTAACAGCTGAAAAAGAAGGAACCAGACCAGGCATCATCTCTTTTAATTTCGAAGCTGCGAAGGAATCTCAGTTTGGTGATGTAGGGACGGAACTCGCAGAAGCATCCAAAGATTTGCGCACAACAGTACTTGAAGAAGAGTCTCGATCGGCTGAACTAAACAGACGTAATTCTACTCTAGAGACAGACGTTTTCGAGGGAGTGAAAATAAAGGAAGACCAGCATGGCGAAATTACGGAAGTCATTTACGGCGCAGATTTTAATGCAAGACCGGCTATTATTGAGTTTGAAGATTCATTAGGTTACCTGAATCCTGGAGGGGGATTATTCCCGGATGACCCAGCGTATGAAGGAAGTCAAGTTGAACGTAGAGGACAAACCTTTGATGAGTACGGGATAGGCGCAAAATACAAACGGGACGGAATGGCTCTCGACCATCATATCGTGAGTTCCAACATGAACCGTGAGAGTATGATTCATACCGAATTTAATATGGGCGGGGTTTCCCGGTATCGATATGGAATAATTGATGATGAATACACCATGGGTGGCACGAACTTGCGCCAGATGCTTTTGAACAGCGAATATGCTATTGGAACGTCAAAGACTCGTGAGGGATATTGGATTGAACAACAACCTATGGGTACAAATCCAACAAGAGGAGGATTGATTAGTAATGAGTACTCCATAGGAACAGCCAAGATCAGACAGTTGTATTTGAATGAGAGCTATTCTATTGGCATGATTGAACCACGTCAGGCAGCTATTGATATAGATTACTCACTGGCGACTTTGGAATGGAGATCTGCGCTGTTCAGCGAGGATTATTCCATAAGCAGCTCGCAATATCGAGATGGAGTAGCTGAGATTGGATATACGCTTGGTTCATCGTGGGCAAGAGATAGTGCAATGAATATTGAGTTTAATGCAGGTACGCGGCAAGCATGGGAATCCACGTTGGTAAATATTACTTCTGAAGCGATTAGGGTAGATCGATATGGATCGGTGCAAGATGAGATATCTCTAGCGACTACTGTAATGAAATCTGCGAATCTTGACGATATGCTGACGGCTCATTCAATCATGCGCAAAGGACAATTGAACGTTGAAATCATCTCGGATAACATGAATAGATTATCTCTTATGCTTGAAGATAACCATTCTACAAGAATCGTGAAAGAAGCATCAGTCCATGAGTTGGAGAGTGAAGTTGTCAAGTTACGCTTGAGTGAATTGCATGGTGAGGGTTGGTATGGTGGTAAAGGTATGAGAGACGCTTACCTTCATGAGACAACGGATAGCACGATTGAAAAGCTTGCTAATCTTGAAGAACAACTGATAGCGGATAAACCGCAAAATGGTTACCTTGATCTCACGTTACCACTAGGCGGTACAAACCTGAAATATGCTGATGTTCCAGTGGAATCCGTGGGTGGGACGGGGCTCAGTTATGGAGATATACCTGTAGAGATTGTTGGCGGAACGAATCTGAAGTACGGTGATGTTCCAGTTGAGATTGTTGGTGGAACAAACTTGAAATATGGAAAAACAGAGATTGCTCTTTCAGCGGATAAACCCCAGTACGGTAATATGGAAGAGAATCTTCTCGCTGACAAACCGCAATATGGATATTTGGAAGAGAACATGTATGCTCTGAAAAATGCCAAAGATTTCACTATTGATGAGCAAATTCATGCGTTTAAAAACGGTAAAGAAGCTGATTTGATCCAAACGCTTGAGTTAAATAAAGAGGATAGATCAGCATTCTTGCATGACAACCTTTTTGGGGTAAAAGTTGAAAGATGGGCGCATACCCATGATACGATCAATGATGTATTGAAGCTGCGAAATGGATCGTTGGATCAGGATATGTTCTACGGAAATAAAGAATTTAATGAATCCATTTTGGACACGGAACTGGTTGGCTTCCAATATAAACAGATAAACCTGATCCAAAGCGAATATGCTTACCTTAAAACGAGAGATGTTCATATTGAAGATAATTCGTTCATGAGCTCCAGAAGTTCTTATGACGGGTATAACCATCAATTGGATTCTGGAATGAACTTGTTAAGAAGCACGACTCTCGATTCGGAGCAATTCGCAGCGGAGAAAATAGATCGATATGGTCATTCACATGAAATGGAAAGTGGCGTTGGGGGTGAGCGAGCCGGTGAGCATTTCGATGGGATATACGGGACCACACTCCAGAGGTTTGCATTCTCAGGTGACGAGTTAAGTTACGGAAATAGTCTACCATACACAAGTTACGTTGATAATGACGGCGAGAGCTTTGGCAGTAAGTTAATAGACCCGGGTTATCTTAGTAAAGATAATTTTAAAGGGATAACTGAGGAACGTGGATCCAGCATAGCAAGAGAGTTGCCGACTGGTATAGCGAACGCCAGGTTGTCTGAAATTGAAGATCCTGATTCTCTCATGGCTTCATTTGAAGAACGCTGTTCTCAAGTCATCACAGGTTTTATTTTCGCTGAAAGACCTGAGAAAAGAGCAGAGTATTTGGAGCAATTGCACGCGTTCCTTCCCGAGAGAACAGCTCATCTTATGGAAATGTATCACGAAGCCAAGATGGAACCGCGTGAGAGCTTCATACTGACTGATCATCCGGTGGCTGAACGTGAAACCGCTGATGCTTACATTCCAATGATGGATACCATGGCACAGGGTCTCATATTCGATTACTCGGAAGATCTGCTCGATCGAGGGATGGATCCTGAAGATTGGGAAGGTGGTTTGGGTGTGCCGGAGGACTATGATCCGAATGATCCGTTTAATGTGTACTATCCTTACTCCAAGGATATGGATGCGCTGGAATTATCCCAATCAGACGACTGGACTAAATTCGGTCAAGGCGATTGGGACAGGGATCAACTGCTTGGAAAGTTTTATTCCAAGGAAGATACGAAGGACATCAGCGGATGGTACCGCAATAATTTCCTGGCTGAGACGTATAAGTTCTCCATTGATTTCAAGGTAGATACAAGTACGGATGGGGATGGCACAGGAATTATTTTCAAATACTTCGATGAACATAATTATTGGATGTTTATGGTTCACGGAGGAGACAGCGATAACAGTCTGGATATGAGAACGCCGATGCAGCTATATAAAATCGTTGCTGGCAATCCAACTGCAGTGGGTTCTCCGATGCAACCCTTTAAGTGGGAGAAGGATAAATGGTATACATTGTCCGTATCAGTAATGAAAAATAAGCTCCAGATCTACACAGATTCGAAATTGCAATATGATCTGACGGGCACCGATTAACTCGGTGCTCTTTTTGTCGTATAGAGAGATTGGGAGGTGATTGGTATGGGTCATACATTTGGTTTGTTCTCCAAATCACAGAAAGGTGTATTGTTCGCCAATATGAGAGCGAAGATTGCGGACGAAAGTTACGGCAACCCCAATAACCCTGCGTATTTACCGCAGAGTCCCAATGCACCGAGGAGTGAAACGGACCGGCATGGCGAAGAAAATAATCCTATTCTGGGTGATCCAGGTTACGGTCAGATAGGACGATGGCAGACGGTTCAATTGGATGCACTGGAAAACAGTATTGATCAAATCATTGAGCAATATCTGAAAGATAAGTCGTGGTATGCGAGTGTACGATGCCGTGAAGCACTGTGGAATATGTATCGCAGGATTGAATGGTGGGTAGAACAGCAGCAGCCTCCAGATAAAACACAATATCAGCGAGTACTGCAAATGGTGAAAGATTGTATTCACAAAATTCTTGAAAACGCCCAGAAGCCTGGCGGTAGTCATCATGGTGTGTCATTGCCCGTCTGTCCGGCACCCTACTACCATCATTTTAGCGGGAATTACTTTAATCATTTTGATGCAACCGTATATGAGATCCCGCTCTTTTCAATGAAAAAGGACGTCCCGTTCTCGAATAAATTCCCTGATTTCTTCAGATATGTATCATCGACGGAGGATCAGGAATGGGTAGCTGTTCACTCCGTAGGCCGAAATGAACAATCTGGTTCCGAGATGATCTTAAAATTGGATTTAGGGCTTCTGGAGATTGGCAACTCATCCAAAATTACATTTAACTGGCGTGTGAAGCGGTATGGACAGATCAGGTTCAAGTACCTGGCTAGCGCCAAGCGCGGTAATGGTATGCTGTTCTATATTAATGGGCAGCAAGTCGGAGGTGAATGGAGCGAAAATAGTGGATGGCAGGAAGCTGCATTTACGTTGCAGCCAGGACAGATGTACAAGTTCGACTGGCTGATCCGTAAAATGAGACCCGAAGTATGGCAGAACAATGGTATCTATATCAAGGATGTTGAAGTCGTTGAGATTGTGGATACACGTAAGCCGCCTGTGCCTTTGGATATTGATCTGGATGGTGAGGGAAGTGATAGTGATTGGTATGTAAAGTCTTCGAAAAGCATTGCACAAGCCCATTTTCAAGCTCAGTTCATTACAGATGAAGAGCGAAGTAAGACGATGAAAATGAATTTGGATAATGAATGTGACGGTACCGTTTCTTTTGCTTACTTCATGGGAGTAGATAAAGAATCATATCCAACTAAAGATTATGAATTGTTTTTTGATGACATTTTTGAATCCAGAATTCAGCATGGAGAAAGCAGGCATGGTAGCCATGCTCAATCTTTACACGGTGTAGAGTGGAATCTTAATGAGGAATATTCCGAAACAACAGCTAATCAAGCCAAGATTGAATACGAAATTATAGCAGGTCCTGAGACGACTGTAGATTTAAGAGGTGTAGTTGAAGTTATATGTCCAACCTATGATATTGATCATTGGGAGGCGTCGCTTCATAGTCAGGGGATTGGGAATTATCAGTGGCAAATGTCGGGCGGCCCCCCATGGATAAGATCAGGGAATGTATTAAGACTGGATGAACCTACAGAAGGGGATATGATTGCTCAAACTGAAGTGAACTTGCAAGATGAGGGTTGGTTTTTGTTTAGTTATTCTCATCAATTACGAGCTACGGAATCGTTCGAGGTGACTGTAAATGGCATGCTTGAATACTATTCAACGATGCATAGCCAGGGGGATCAGATACGAATTCCGCTAGAGGAAGGTTTAAATATTATCCAATTCTATATTCGAGATTATTACACTGAGCAGCCTTTCATGGATAACATAGAAAAATTATTCACGTACGGGAATAATACTGGCAATACATATCGAACTGTAACTGATTTAGGTTCGTACGTTGATGTGACACGTGGGTGGGACGTAACAGATGCAGGTGCTAGAACTGAAAAAAATGGCGACACGATTAGATATAATGCAGAGTTAAATCCTGGAGCTAAGTTTAGCATTCAAGAGCATATGCGTATCTATCCAGCGATGGACTCGTCATACGATCCCGAAAAGGGGAGTACAAGAGATTTTAACGTTTTTGAAGAGTTGTTTAATGAGGAAGGCAAGTACCATGAAGCATTGAGATTCTCTGGGAATTGGGTGTGGAAAAAAATTGTTAACGGCGATGGGGTCATGTGGGCACAGGGCCATGATCAGGATTTTATATGTGATTTTGAAGCTCATTTAGTCAATTCCGGTTACATCTGTTGGCAATATGGAGGGCAATTTGATCCAGGAGAAAAATTGGAATTACAAATTGATGGTATCTCTGTATGGACAGGAAGTCAGTCGAATGACAGAGAAGGGACCAATTGCATGTATCCTCTACCCTCGGGGAATCATCAATTCCGATGGAGATACCGTGATGGTAAAAAATACACACCAGGTAACGGAGAAGGTAGTTCTGAAAACGGTTCGGAAACTTCCACTGGAACAGGTACGGGAACTGACCAGCAAGGTGGAGCAAAGAAAGATCCCTATGGAGTGAAGTGTTATACAGGAGATTCAAAAACGAATAACATCCAGTACGCACAAAAATCATATGGAGGGCATTCGCCACGTGCTGCTAAGTTTGATGCAATTAATAGAGGAGAAGTTTACTCATCCTCTGGTCAAGCGTACGCATTGGGTGTTACTAAGCAAAATTCGACAATCGTTCGTACGTTTACTGCCCCTAAGATTGGAAATTTCAATTACTCTGAATTGTTGACAGTCTATCCGGTTACCAAGAGAAGAGTATTTGCGAAAAGAGAACTAAATAATAAGAGTGCTCAATATGATCGTGCTGAGACTATTAACAAATCAAATGGTACAGTGGACTATTACTCGTTGGATGTTTCTGGAAACAATCCTCAAAGTCCTGAATATAGTTTATTTGGTCCAGATACCAAGAAGATAACTTTTGAATTCTATTGTGTTGAATCATTTGATATTAAATTTAAATATTTGTGTTACCTGTTGCAAGATTCAATTCAAGCTGGGCGACTTAGGGTTGCTTATTATCCTAAAGACAAAGCAAGTCCAGCGGTAACAATTCTTGATTGTAACGATAATTATGGAGATCAAAAAGGATATAATAGCAAAAGTATTGATGAAGCAAAATGGAAAAAAGCAGAAAAGTTTTCTATTCCAATTACAGTTGAGAAACCTGGAAAATATACATTAATTATAGGTCTTACTGATACTTATAATGGGCGTGAAAGAGGAAAAGAAGGTAATTACTATTACGCAGCCATCAAAGACCTTGTGGTTCGTACTGACGATCCCGATGGTGTGAATCAAAATAAACTGCTAAATCCAGTCTTAGTGGATCGAACAACTTATGTGAATGTTCAGTGGTTTGATTTAACAGACGAAAAAAACAAATTTAATCCGATTAAAATATCCGTCAAAAATGGTCAAAAAGTTAGCGATCACATTAACAGCCCTTACTCATTAATACCCGGGCACAAATATAAAGTGGTTTACACACTTATAAAAGATAAAACCTCAACCAACGCGACAGGTCTTGATGCAGGTGGATTTACATTAAGTGAAGGTAATTTTTCCGAGAGATGGCCTAACTACTGTATTGATGCAAGTGGAAACATGTTCCGTGAAGGCAATTCTCCTCACCCAGGCGAGGAGCCATCGAATCCACCAGATATTACAACACCAGATGGTGGGAGTCATGCTTGGCTAGATGTTATTCGTCTATACCAGAATAACAGCAGAGCGTGTTCTGGCACAAAGATTGTCATTGAAACTTTTGAGGACGGCCAATTACTACTTCCAATAAAAGAAGTGACAAGTGAAAATGATCAAATCATTTCAATTGAAGTCGAAAACACTTCAAATCAGAAGAAAAACTACGAGGTTCGTGTTCGATTCGAGCAGGGATGCCCTGGAGACGGGGCAATGATCTGGGGAGGAAAACTGAATATTGATGATATTATTAAAGTTGAACCATCCTGGGCAGAAGTGACTCACTTTGAAGTTTGGAATAACAAACCGATCTGGATGGGTGGCTGCGATAACAGCAATATGCGCGTGAAAATTACCCGCGAGGACGGAAAAGTGTTATGGGATGAAAAGTATTACGGGGACGGGTATCGTGGCTTCGAACTGAATGATCTGGCTCCCAAGCCATATAGCAAGTATAAAGTGGAGATTACAACAGATCAGAAGGGGCAGATCAGCGAATGGACAGGAAAACGATATCTGACCACCTTCCGGGTACACGACTTCAAAGCCTACGAACGATGGGTATGGGTGCCTGAGCCGTTTGATTGTCAACTGGATTTCTTCATTGACGATGAGCTGATCAAAACATTCACCCAAGAGGGTGGATACTATACTTTTTCACATCCAGTGCCCAAAGGCAAACATGAATTCAAATGGGTGTTCACCTCCCTTCAGGAAGTGGGTACGCGTAGCTACGAATACGCTAATCTGGACTGGATGGAACTGACCAACTGGATATGTGATGACGTCTATGTCATTCCTTACTGCGAAGGCGGTGGGGGGGACAAGTGTGTTGAAGCACTTATTAAATGCTTGCTGGAAGTTTGGAAAGCAAGGCCTAAGATGTGTGTAATCGGCAAACGCATCTGGTTATTCACGTAAAGAAAGGAGGTTCTATATGGGTGTTGCTAGATTGAAAGAGTCAGGCAGGATTTATGAGGATGCGTTCGTAAGCTCCAACCTGGATTCCAAATGGGAAGTACTCCCTAACGATGCTACTCGCTATGAAGCGGGTAGTGGCAGCCTGGTGCTCAAACATGGTCAAGATCCGCTTTATATGTTCTATAAATCTCTGACAGATATGAAGCAATTCGTTATGGATGTGAAGAACAGTTACAATCCCGATACAGAGGGATGCTACGGTGGGATTATTGTTTTTGTAGACGAACATAATTACATGGAGATTGAAGAGTTTCTGGATGTGTCTTTGCCAACGCCTTTGTTAAAGACCTACCCTTGGATTCGTTTGATTCGAGATTACAACTATTATACGGCGTATTGGTCAGATGATGGCTTGATTTGGAACATCATTGGTTCTGTAGAACTGGGGGGAGCTCCTAAAATTGGTCTCTATCTGAAGGGTGAAGGGGAGCACCCCATGCATGTTCAGTATATTCGAATTAACAAAGGAACATCTATTGCCGTAGACAATCTAACCAAAGGAACTGTGGTTGATCTAATCGATCAGAGTGGTGTTGTACTTGAGTCCCGGGTATGCCGATCTGAAGAAACGGTTGTACATTTTAACATGGATCCATATCCATATCCGTTTGAGGGCAATTTCGGGATTAGGCTTCCTGATGGAAATCGGTTTCAGGCCATGGATTCTATAAAGGTATACAAGGGAGACCTAATGTATTTTGAGGTTACACCAGATTTATATTACAAAGAGTCAAATCCTGAAACAGGAGAAGATTTCGATGTGCTTCTTTATCCCAACACGGATCGGTTTCTAGGCTATTTAACGGCAGGTGGTTCTGCTACACAAGAAGTTCGAATGTTTGCCAAGAACCCCATGATATCAGGAGACTTTAAAAATGTAACTTTTGCGCTCACAAGCGGAACGGATAAAGTGCAGATTGCGCCTGATGTTGAAGGCGTTCCTGGATCTTTCAGCTACTCAATCACCGCGTTTACCATTTTGCCAGGAGCGTCCTATCCATTCTGGCTGCGAATGGAAAGGGAAGAATCTCAAGACAGGTATGCCTCCCAGGTCAAATTTTCGCTAAAGATGTATTCGACATACATATGACTTAATCGTATTGGAGTAATTACGTATAGATCATGTAAGGTATGAATGGAGGTGGTCAAATGTCAGTAAGAATTAACCAGTCTCATCGATCATCCGCCAAGAGTCATAAGGAATTGAGTGATATTGGGGTTCGTACGCATGATGAGATTGATTCCTATCTTGCAGAGTTGGAAGAAGCCAGAGGGTCTGCGCTCAGTCTAGGCGACCGAATCACACTCGTAGAAGAATCTGCACACGAAAGCCGAGATTCAGTAAAAGATCATGAGCAGAGACTAGGCGATGTCGAGACTAAGGTTACTTCAAACAGCTCACGATTGGATGATGTTCAGCAGGATATTCTGACGACAATAGCAGATGTCAACACTCTTTCCAAAAGTCAGGATGACCACGAGAAGAGATTGAGCCTGGCTGAGAAGGAAATGAAAGAAGCACGTGGAGCAGAGGCATCCATAGATCATCGATTTGACACGTTGGAGAAAGCGATTGAAGTTGTAGCGAAGCAACCCATTCAGGATCTCAGTGTTACCAACCCTACGTACCTTGATACAAATAACAGTGTTCAAGTTACAATTAATGCAGGACGAGCCAGTATCAACAAGGTAATTGTGGATCAGTTTTCTCAGACATTCAGCATTTCAGACATTGAAGCCAATACGACATATTATATTTTTCTTCATGAAAATGGGGAATACACTTATAGCTCAGATCAAAAAGAGCCCAAGGATGCCATGATCATTGGTGGGCTCGATGTTGGGGTATCTCCAACAACTTCACTCACGGCTTTGGATTTCAGGTATTTCTTAACAAAGGGTTCTGTTGAAAATGACATGTCTGCATTGGGAATTCGTGTAGATGATCTGGAAAAAAACGTTGGTGAGCAAACCACAACAATTGCTACACATCATACGGCAATCAAAGCGGTGGAAGTCCAATTAGAAGCAACTGCTAAAGAAGTTTTAGCTTCAAGAGAAGATAAAAACGGAGTCGTCTATGATGCTCTCAAGGACAGACTGGACAACATGCAGAGCCGCCTTGAACTCGCTGAGAGTCGAGGCACTATGGAGCATCAATCCGTATTTCATTTCACTTCTGCACCTAACAGCAGGTTGTCAACGACTAGAGATTTTCAAGTGCCCAGATATGTGATTGGTTCGAATTCCGCAGAGGTATTTCTGGATGGAATACGCATGGATGCAGGAGACGATTACATTGAATATAATGATACGCTTATACGGTTTACTTTTGATGTGCCTAAGGAAGCCAGAGTAACAGTCATTGGTCGAGGGTCTATTATTAACACCACTTCGGTAACCGAATATACCTATTATCCAGATGGGAAAGTACATACCGAGAAGATTGATGGAGGAATTAACCGTATCATTGAGCACTTCTATAGCCCGGATGGAAATCTGGAACGACAGGAGGTTACAGAGAGTAATGGGCAGATTAAGTCCATTGAGTATCAGCGTGACATTACGGGTAGAGTACTGCGCGAAATCAACAATGGTGCAGAGTATTATGTGCTTCAAGGAGGTGCTACCTTCGATGACACGGACATCCGGAGGAGACTTGTCTTTCTTGAAGGAAGTACACTTGAGCTGGATGTCATATATAATTACTTCTCTAATGGTGACATTGAGTCAGAAGAAGTGTTCTCAGTAGATTTGACTCCACAGCTATTGAAGAAAACATCGTTTACTTACAATGCAGATGGTACCGTTAAGACTGAGACCTTAATCTATGACGGCCAGGGAGTTCAGAAGGCATTTGAATACGATGCTAGCGGTAACATCAAACAAGTAAAAATTAGAAAGGTTGTGATTTGACGTGACGAGGACCGTGCAGGATGTGAAGTTTGCACTACATACCATTATGGATAAATTAGTTGGCAATCACTCGGAGCCATTCAGTACAGAGGAAATTGAAATCCTGATCTTTGCATTTGAAAGCAATATCCTGTTTGATAATGTGGCTCATAAGTTTCTGCCTTCACTTAAAGGGCTACCTGAAATTCATGAGGCTGCTAGTGGTGTGGAGACAGAGGATGGAGCTGGAGACAAAGAGCAGTCTTATCAAGAGAATCTCATAACAGAGAGAAGCGACATGGTGAAATCAATTCTGTTAATCGTATTTAAAGAAAACATCTTTCACGAAATGAAAATCCGATTTGGTGCCTAAGGAGGTGATGTAGTTGGCTGAAAATATTTTGTTAGGTGCCCTTCGTCGGTATGAGTTTTACTCGTATTGTACAAATTTCATTCAAACATTATATGATACGGTGACACAGGATTTATATGGAGATATCCACTGGGAATGGACATTTAGTAGCAATAATACTTATGCTACACCCAGAGCTTGGAATAATTCCAATTACACGTCAGCAAACAATGGGACTATTACAGCGAAAAATACAAAAGATCCTAGTATGTTTTTCACAATTTGCACTAATCTTGCACAAACGAATGCATGGTCTGATCGTGTATATTACAAAAATTATGTATTACGAGCAGGCTTACGTAATAACGGTGATACAGTCATTCCTGATTTATATACTCAAGTTGGTCATCTAAGTGAAATTCCATTACATACAGGGGATTCATACATTGCAAGCAGCAATACAACAAGCTCTCATACAAATGTCTATTTTAAATGGACCTTGTTCACTAGTGAACAATATATCTTTTTATATGGTGAACCTCAGAACAATACTGGGGTTGCGTATCCTGTTCGACTTTACTTAGGAAGACTGAAGCCTTTCGAGGAGGAGGACCCTTTAATCTCAAATGATTTTGTTGGTGTTTTTAGTCATTTTCCAATGGGGCTAAATGACTCAGCAGATGAACTGAAGTATCGGGCAGGTGGGGGGTATATTAGGAGCTCTCGTAATGGAACTCCTAATGCCTTGTATAATTTAGCAACTAGTAGTCAGGTACCTTCACCTGGAGTAGGTGGTAGATTCTTTATCTCTCCTTTTTATGTTTGGCATGATACAGAGGGCGCTAGAGGGGAATTCTATGGAATAAGAACTGCTGTATTAAAAGACGCTAGCCAATATCCAGATGGGTCCATTTTAGACCTCGGAGATGAGAGATATTACGTATTTCATACCAATTCTCAAGCCCATCCTTCAACTTTTCAGGGGTGGTTCACCACTGGGGGGAAATATATTGAGGGTCAACCCTACTTCTTCGATTCAGCGTTACTTCTCGGCGGCGGACAACGAGTGCTGCTATTCGAGATCGAGAAGGAGGTATAGTGCATGACCATGATTCGCAGACACGAGTTTACCAGCACGCTAATCTTATTTACTTCAACACTTGTTAATACCTTGAAGGATGCACTCGATCCTTACTGGGATACCATACATACGGCCGAAACAACTTACGCTAACTGGGGAAATGCACTGCTTACCAATAAAAAAAATTCATCTATGCGGTTTACCATGTGTGTGATTGCACACGCGAGGGGAGTCAATATTCGCTGGGGACTGAAGAACCTGGGGAGCAATGTGGCATCACCAGACCTGTTCGTAAATCCGCCCGTGGACACAGATAAATTCATGACGGAAACGCCATTTTTGTGTCATAACGTACAGAACAATGTAAACTATAAGTGGTCTGTTATTACGAATGAGGATATCCTGTTTATCCATGGAGAGAGTCTGAACTATCCGGAAAGAGCTTACCCGGTACGAATATTCCTAGGTAAATGCCAGCCATTAGAGCAAGAAGACCCGGCGATTACCAATAAATTTTATGGTGTTTTCCCACATATGCCTTTATCCGCTTCGGATAACAACATATCAGATCAATATGATACACCGAGAGGTGTCGTTATGACTTCACGGAATGGAACGGAGTACGCGCTGTACAATTTTGGGACAGAGTCTATTCCTTCTCCAGGTGTAGGTTCCAGATACTATGTTACGCCTTTCATAGTCTATCATCCATCTGAAGGAGCTAGGGGGGAATTCAAGGGTATGCGTTCCATTGTATTTAAAAACAGTGCGCAGCACCCGGACGGATCGATCCTCGATCTTGGCAATGATGGCAAGTATTACGTGTTTCATGTCATAGATCAGGATTATCCGAATACAGACTATGGACGTTATTACTACAATTCGAACCAGGCTCCTGTGTATTCAAGACCGAAGTTCTTCCATGGTGCCAGACTGCTTGGTGGTGGACAAAGAGCGTTACTTTTCCAAATATAGGAGGTGTTTATGAGGAATGGCTAATTTCACAGGCAAAGTTAAGATGAATGAATTATTCGCGAATATTGTTCAAGGCTTTAAAACGATTGCGGGATCTCCCTGGTCTGTTTTTTACGAGACAGCGAGTGTGATCGTGCTCAAATCAGTGGGAACAACAGGTTCAGATAAACTATTCTTCAGACTTGAGGTTGGAAACACGAAAGGAACTTCGGGGAACACATTGACCGTGAGTGTGGCTGAAGATGTGCTGGCAACAGATGGTAGTATTCCTTTGGGCAGAGTCGAAGTGAAAAAGGACTTCCTATGTCATACGAGTGCCGTTGATACGAATCTATTAATCGATTATCAAGTTTCAGTACAACCAAACCGTATTATTATTTATTTGCAGGGGGATGTGAACTCGGTTACCGGTATATCCAATCTGGGTTACTTCGGAATTCTGAACAGGTATGCCACAGAGACAGATTCCTCAAGTTTGAGTGTTGGCCTCAGCTACAACGGGGATAACGGTATCCGGACGTTGCGTGATAAAGATAAACAGATGGTGAATAACATTTACGATGCATACTCTGCCATGCTTCCTGTTAATCCAGGGTGGGGGTCTCTTTATCATCTTGCTCCGGTTATTATGTGTAATGGTGTGGAAGGTCCTAGGGGAGAGCTTATTGATATCTATGCGGTACCTTCTGCCGGAGTTTCCCATGGAGATGAGATCAAAGTGGGCACTAAAACATATAAGGTATACTCGCTGTCGATTGGTGGACAGAGCTTCTTATCAGGAGCTACGGTTGCTGTCCTGATGAATTAAGGTGGTGTTGGACATGGCTATACATCAAGGGAAAGTTGTAGGGACGGCCGAGAGCGGTTCTCTCTATACCCAGAGTAAGGCGGCAGTTCTCCATGGCATTGGATACGATTTTGATGCTGTTCCGTTAACCATTGAAGGTAAGGAAATAGTCTATTCATTAGGAACGTTATCCACTACGGCTGAATTAATTGACATCTACCGTTGGGGTACATGGAGGATGTTGGACAACCATAATGATCAATTGATTGGATACGTTACGGATAAATATATTTATGGGCCAAGAACCAGGGTGGGAGTTCCTGACGAAAAAAATATGATACTGAAGCATAAATTTTTGACTCAATCCAGTGGAGTAGGTTTAATTCGAGACACCATAAGAGGCCTAAAAACAAAACAAAATTTTGCGGGGCTTGATTGGTGCATTAAGGTCAAAATTCCTGTCCAGCAAGCCGAGTTAGTGGGGAAAACGTGGGAGGATTGGTCTTACAGCGGAAGTGGAAACACATCTGGCAATCATCTTCGTCCACGACGGTATCCGGATACGTATATTCCTAGAAGGAGGGAAGACTCTTGAACAGGACATGGAAACTGATGGAGGAGATGAGAAAAGTGCTATTGCCGGTATCGTTTGCCCAAAGAGTAGAGTATGTTGGGGGTGGGGCGAAGGCAATGATTGATATTCCCATGGAACATCCTCGATTCATGATCAAAACGATTAGGGTCATTCCGTCCAGAGAGACGAATGTGGAAGTTCATGTTCTAAACAGTGCGGGTCCACATCCAGAGGTTCTCTATTTCAACAATGCCCAATACTCAACGGGAAATTTTATGGAAGGGATTTACGATATGATCGATTTGCCATATGAGGACGTAGATGGGACTTCAACACTTCACTTGTCGTTAAAAAATCTGGGTACAGATGTGGCCAACTTCGATATTGAGGTCGTTGGTTTGACTACAAGGTGAGAGGAGGACCATCACATGGATATTGTTTCATTCAGCAAAGCTGCCAAAGTAGAACGTGAAGTTAAACAAGCCAGAGATTCTTATGCCTCACTTGATGGTAGACTGGACGCAGTGTCAGTAGGAAACGTGGTCTCGGTCAGACTAAAAACAGAACTTCCAACTGTAGGAGAAGCAGGAAGATTATATCTGATACGCCAAGACTCAAGCAATCAAAATGAATCAACGACTTATACATACAGCGGTGGGAAATATGTAAAGGTGGGTGGTGATCGAGTTTCGAACCATCCTGAGAATGGAACGATTAATCTAAATGGTACCAAAACGGTGATCTATAGCCATCCGGATACACACAGTGCTGATATGTTAACAGATGGAAGTCATAACGTTATCATGACTCTGAACGAACGTGAAAAGTTGTCCGAAATCGAGTTTGAGGCCAATCATTACACACATCCTGATACACACAGTGCCGATATGATCAGTGATGGAGAAACCCATGTGAGCATGACATGGGATGAACGTAAACGCCTTAATGTCATTGATCCGTGGGAATCGATCAGCGATTTGGTAGATTATACAGATGTGGTTACATATTTTGCTTTTGACAATCAGGGAAGAGTTATTCGACAAGTCGTTACAGACAACTACACCGAGCAGCTGGTTAGAGAACCTGTACTGACCCTACCAGCTTCTCCAGAAGGTTACGCACAGGATGATTCCTTCTTGGTCATTTCGATTGGTGAGATATTTCGACATGACGGTCTGGACTTCGTGCAGCTTCCTACGTTGGTAGATGTCATTTATCAGTATGATGATGGGGGAAGAGTGGTGGCCAAGTCCATTACCAGGATGGGAACAACACCTGTTCAAACTAAATTCCAATATATATATGACTCATTCGACAATCGCATAGCGGTTAAGAAATATGAATAGGGAGGGGCTGTTCCATAAGTCATAATGGCTAGGGACAGCCCATTTTTCTTTTAACAACGAAATAGTTTGTGAATCCCGCATCGACATATGAAGATTAGCATTAACGATCTGATGATCAAGGCGTATAGAGAAAGTAGTATGAGAACGTAATTATTCCGGGAGGTGTTGTACGATGAATATTGAACTTACTGCTCATTTCTATTTCAAGGGAAGTGGGAAGAAAAAGACGGTAAACTGGATGGAAGATAATCCTAGATTGCAACAGAAAGAGAAAGATTCGGATAAGGTCGTACGCGAAATTCCGTTAACTGCGGATGAGGTTAAGCAAGAATATCGCCGACTTTTCACCAAACACAAGAACGAGGGGAAATCGATCACGTTGGAAGATACAGACGATGTGGTTCATATCCTTGATCTTGCCGATGTGCGAAATATTGAATTGACCTCTAAGGAGGCGAATACAGATGCTGTACAGGCTGACCTTCGCACTGAATAATGAGGAGATCATCACTACCGAGATGACCTCGGATAAGGAAGATCTGGTTGGAGCCACGGAAGAAGCGTTCGATTTGATCGAACGGGACTATGGTGCCCATGTCGTTTTGAACCTGGTTGCGTTTAGCTTGCTCAAAATAGAGATATCCGATGAAACGATAAATTAAATAGAGCTTTTACGTCAACTAATGTTAGTTTTTCAGCATCAAATTCTAATTTATTTGAATAATTATAAAATATAGTTAATAAAGTGATAGACCCCAAGCCTAGTTCTGGGGTCTATTCCTTTTTCATGAAAAGTTGATAGTGACTTGATTTAATGCATCCATTGAAACTTGTCTTGTATAAGCAGTTTTGATTAAACTAGGTTGAATTCATATGTTCAAGGGCAGTAGAAGGGGTCAGGATGATTGGCAAGGAGGGATGGGACATTGAGATAAAAGACTTGGAAAGAGAGCTCGCAAAGCTGGCATCCAGAATAAGAAAAGATTTTACTGAACGCGGGCCGGTAGATACCAGAGTCTCCATCATGAATCATTTTATCATCTTAAAGTTTACAGCAAAATTCACCAAGCCTGAAGCATTCATGCTGGAACATATGCAATCGCACTCAAGTCAAATTTTCGCCGAATACAAGGTAAAGCTTGCACTAATGATGAGGGAAGATTTCAATCCCGTTTTCTCCTATATCAACATGGGTCTGAAGATTGAAGACATCGAAACAACGTTTTTTGGCCATGATTTTGCGGAACAGATTACAGTCTTCAAGATGAACAAGGATGTTGAAGTGCTGCTGAAAAATGATGAGATAAACATGCCTTAAGACCTAATAATTTCCGTTTAAATACTGGACAGGTTCTTAGGAACTAATTTTGTTGTTGACAATATCCTACATATTTCCTTATACTACCCTTATGGCGATTGAATAGATTAATAATCTTGACGAAGCCTATAACCTTGTTAAAGAACTTGAAGGCCATATCTTCGGTAATTGGGACGAAATAGATGTCAGACCAAGACCGACACATTCCACCATTTTGGTATTTTCCAGTGGTGCGCTCTGTGTTGGTCTTTTTGTTTGTATAAAATGCTTCTTTACCTTTCAACGTATACTTCGTATATAGTCATTAAAAGGCATATAAGCGAACGAAACAAATAAATGTTGCGAACATTAGTTCGTATTTGTTATTCTGAATGTAATCGAATGGGAATGAGGAGGCGGATCAAAGGAGCGGTTTCCTGATCGTTTGTATGTAATTAGGCTTATTAGCTTCAATTATGTGTGACAAGACTACATATGGAATGCGAGATTTGGGAGCAATAGGGAGAATGTAGAGTAAGACCATGCTGGATAGCAACTAGATTGTGAAGAAAGTATGCGAACTACAGATAATTAAATCGTTAATGGGGGAAATGTATAATGTCTGCTACAACTGCTATGGGTTTTGATGATTTATTTGAAATTGGGGATATAGACATGTTCCTGAACAAAGCTCAGGAGAAGTGTCGTCACAAGCTTAGAGGTAAAACGTTTGCCGGGATGGAAAAAGAAGATGTGACCCAGGAGATAATGATCAAACTGGTTAACTCTCTGGACAAGTATGATGCAGAAAAAGCGAAAATGTCGACGTTTGTTGATCATCTTATCGAAAATAAAATCAAGGACATGTACCGCAAATGCATGTCTGAGAAAAATCTCAGTGTGGTTAACGCTGTACAGATTATGTGCACAGATCAGGGTGGTGGCGATGAATCAGAAGGCTCAGATATCGCATTAGCGCTTGGTCATGCTGGTTTTGCTTATGAGAATTTTGAGTTTGTAACAGATATTATGGAGAATATGAAGTTGAATGAACGAGAGAAGCAAATCTTTAAACTTCGGACTTCGGGATATGAATTTGTAGAGATTGCAGGCATGCTAGGTGTATCCAAGGCACGTATATCCCAGTTATGGAAAGCGATTCGTGAGAAATACGAAGCATTGTAGTCATAAATGGCAATTAATAGCCTAAGTTTGATGAAGATAGATTCAGTAACCTACATAGAACAGAGAGAGCACCCTTAACTGGGTGCTTTTTTATGTCGTATAGAGAAATTAGTACAGAGTAAGAAAGGCGGAACAAGATGCTTAGTGTGGTGGTTTTGGGGTTTGCGATGGAACGTCTGGAGGAATTTTCGGATATCGCTTGGGCAAGTCATGATGCTTCGACAGCTTCTGATTTGAGCAACAGGGAGTATGGCTTGATTATTGAGAAAGTAGTCCTACAAGCCGATGCTGTCTTGGTTAATCTGGATATGAATCATTTGACTTCTACTGATATTGTGATCATTCATCATGCTTATATTCATAAAAAACCGATCTTGGGTGTAGGTTTTACGCAGCTGGAGCCTGTGATTGAAGAATTTATCTCCAAACGAGTGGCTGATCTGGACATGGCTGTTCACCATATGCGGACGAACTATTTGGTCATAAGCAGCAACGGAACCAATACTTCATCTGCGCCTTCAGTTTAACTGCCGATCTGATACCACGTATAGAGAATGTAAGGGCATGAATGTTAACCAGACTTTAATTCAATGGAGGAATAATTCAATGACACATATGATCAAAGCAAAAGAAGATAAATTAACGGAAGAAATCGTAGCCAGTATGATTGGAAAGTATATCCACGCGCCGACCAATATGCATGAAATCCAGACGCCAACCGGCGCAACAACGAAAGCGAACGTATGGTTTGCTGGTTGTGTAGCTGGTTACGAAAAAGCCGTTATTGGATTCAACTACGAAGAGGGTGCCTTCCATGAAGAACTACAAACATTTTATAACGTTCATTTAACGGATGGTATGGGGTACATTCTGACAAGTGCTTACGAACTGGAGATTCATGAACTGACCGAAGAGGAGTTTAATCAACTCATTGAAGAGAAAAAGGAAGAGGAACAAGACTCATCGGGTGAAGAGCAATGAAAGTGTTAAACTACGCCTCGGATTTAGCTGTAAAAACGTTTGTGTCCGCTAGCGCTGCAGGTGTGGAAGAATTAATCAACGCATGGATGTTATCCAAACCACACACGTTCGTTACCGGACTGGAGTTTAGCTCCACCGTTGATCCATCCAGTAACACGTTGGAATTTGCAGCAATCATTGTATATCAGCCAAGTGAACAAGATCAATCCTGACTTAGGTGTGAGATTATTTCTTCTATTATATAGAGGCTTTCATTAAGGAGGTGGGCGAATCTGTTGCTCACTTTAGAAAGAGTAGTAGGTATTGTTATTGCTGTTGTGATATTAGCTTCGCAATATGGGAGTCTATCGGCATCAGGAAATTACAAACGCGTCGACGAAAAAATAGTTATCTTCAAGAGATTAAAACAAGCAACGGAAGCAGAGCAGGTAAAGCCAGTAAAACCAATGAAGCAAGAAAAACAAGAAAAACAAGAGAAGCAAGAAAAGCCAGAGAAAAAAGATAAAGATCAATCCGTTGCACCTGCGCTCATACAAATGACGGATATGCTTGAGCAGTATATAGAACTCCACCATGAGAAAACAGTGAGCCGAGCAAAGCTACTGAAGTATGTGAAGTGGGCAGTCCAATATACGAAGGATACGGATATCGATTCTGTATGGATTCTGGCTATGATGTGGCAGGAGAGCCGAATGTTAGAGGATAGTGTATCATCTCATGGAGCGATTGGGTTGCTTCAGATTCTTCCAAGTACAGCCAGAGCGTTCGGTGTGAGCAAAATTGATTTATATCAGCCCAAAACGAATATCAGAACAAGCATTACGTACATGGAGTATCTTATGGACAAATATGATGGGAATCTTCGTACAGCAACCATTGCGTACAATCAGGGGGAAGGCAATGTGGCTAAGGGAAAAGCTCGCCCCTGGTACTACAATCAAGTGAAGGAACATCATAACAAGATGCTTCAAGTGATCAAAAAAGGTCAATAAACATCATTTAACAATAGAATTTGAATACTATAAGATCGTTTATCAATTTTACATAGGGAGATCCAAATGGGAAAATTTCCAGAACATATTAGCACGAATTTGCAAGCAAATAAGAAGTATTACACTATGGATGAGGTAGAAAATATTGAACGTTGTAAGCTCGATGAGCATTTCCTCGGGGACTGTATTCTGGTCAATGAGAACCTGATATGGCATTCCGTTCATAAGTATATTGGAAAACCTGAAATGATTATTAAGAATCATTGTGTGGAGAAGGATGATATTCTTCAACTGGGCCGTCTGGGGTTCATCAAAGCGGTTAAGGCATTTGATACGGGCCGTGGCGTAAAATTCAGTTCGTTTGCTGTCACTGCCATTGTCAGAGAAATTAGATGTTTTCTGAGAGATAGTGCAAGCATTATTCGTCCAACTCGCACAGCTACGGAATTAATTAACCGAATCAATCGACTTGAGCACGATATGGGCTATCTCCCACCAGCACATGAAATCGCATTGTTGCTTGATGAGGAAGAAGAGAAGATCAATAAAGCACTTCAAGTAGGTAAAGGTGTGAAATACCTGGATGAACCAGTAGGTGCTGATGATCAACAAACCCAGTCAGTTACGTTGCTGGATACCATCTATAGTGGGGAGAACATTGAAGAAGGTGTTCTGGACAAGTTATACGTTGATGCGGTTATTGATTCGGTCAAGCGCAAACTTAGTGAGAAAGAAGTAACTGTGTTGAAGCATCGTGTAGACGGTTTTAACCAAACCCAGACCGCAGATATGGAAGACATCAGCCAGATGAGAGTCTCCAGAATTATGAGAAAAGTGGCTAAAATGCTGGATAAACCGGATCAGGCGTAATCGTTAACCTAGCTCTTCATCACTTACATAGTGCCTCATACATAACCCCTCCCGCATCCCAGCGAGAGGGATTTTTTGTTGTTTTTGCCCTATGGGACATACTCCAAGTTGTCCGGACATAAGATAGTACAAGATTCCAAGTGACCCGGAGGAATGAATTGATGCGAAAAATAACGAAAATCATTGCATGCATGCTTATCCCTGTCTTCTTGCTGTCTTCATTAGGGGTTACTCAAGCCCAGGCAACGATTCAAGGTCCATCTACGCATGCTCAAAGCGCTGCTCTCATTGATGTCACATCAGGCCGGATCTTATACAGCAAAGATGGGGATAAGGAACTGCGCATCGCCAGCCTGACCAAAATCATGACAGCGATCGTAGCGATCGAACACAGCAAGCTGGATGAGAAAGTGAAAGTGTCTCCCTCGGCTTTCGCCAAAGAAGGATCTTCTCTCTATCTCAAGTTAGGTGAAGAGATGACACTCGAGAACATGTTGTACGGGCTAATGCTCCGTTCAGGCAATGACGCGGCCTCTGCGATCGCAGAACATGTGGGGGGGTCGGAAGAAGGGTTTGTACTATTAATGAACAAAAAAGCCGAGCAAATTGGTCTGACCCATTCCCACTTTATGAACCCTCACGGACTTGATGCAGAAGGTCATTACTCAACAGCCAATGATTTGGCGAGATTAACTGCCTACGCGTTGCACAATCCGGTGTTTAAACGCATCGTAGCTACGGAAGACAAATCCGCACCGAATCCCAATGAAAGCTGGGAATACTCCTGGCACAACAAAAATAAAATGCTGCGGATGTATGAAGGTGCGGATGGCGTGAAAACCGGCTATACGAAAAAAGCATTCAGATGTTTGGTCAGCTCTGCTACACGTAATGGACAGCAGCTCGCTGCGGTAACGCTGAACGATGGAAACGATTGGAACGATCATGCTCGGATGCTTGATTTCGGGTTTGAATACTTTCCGTTGGTAGAGGTGGCCAAACAAGAACAGCCTGTGCAAAATACTGATGTCGTTACAGGCCGGGGATTTTGGTACCCACTGGCTAAGAGTGAGCAAAGCTCATTGACCAAGAAGTTGATTCTGCACCAGAATCGAACACAGTCAGAAACGGAAGGCAAGGGACCATCAACAGATCCTTCGTTCGGGTTGGCGGGTCGCATTGATATGCAGTTAGACGGCAAACTGGTGGGCTCGATTCCGGTATATCGCAAAGGTAGTTTTATTCCTCCTGAGCCGAAGACAGAAGAGGCTACAATGGGTGGAATCGGCAATGTCTCTTCCTGGGCAGCTGCATGGCGTGCCGTGTTAAGTCACCTGTTATCTCCTTAACTAAATCACCTTTGAAGGGAGGATGTAACCCATGATCAATCTAATTTGGCTACTCATGATCTTAATCGGATTTGCTTTTGCGGCCATCAACGGCAATATCGAAGTGGTCACGCAAGCCGCTTTCGATGGAGCGGCAACGGGAGTCACGGTCTGTTTTGGACTGATCAGTGTGCTTGTGTTCTGGATGGGCATGATGAAAATGGCTGAAGATGCCGGTCTCCTAGCCCGGATCGCTAAGCTGCTGGGTCCGGTTGTTGGTTTTCTATTCCCCGATGTGCCCAAAAATCATCCGGCGATGGGTTATATTCTCTCCAATATGAGTGCCAATCTGCTAGGGTTAGGAAATGCGGCTACTCCGATGGGAATCAAAGCCATGCAACAACTGCAAGAGCTTAATCCGGACAAACAAACGGCTTCTCCTGCCATGTGCACCTTACTGGCTCTGAATACGGCGAGCATTACCATTATTCCAACAACGCTGATTGCGATCCGGTTAAACTATCATTCCGCAAATGCTACAGAGATTGTAGGAACAACACTAATGGCTACCATTATCGCTACACTTGCTGCCATAATCGCCGATCGCTGGTATCGAAACAGGGCATTACATAAACCGCCGCGCATACAGAAAAGTGGCAATCCCGGCATGAAAGGATGAGCACCCTTGTTAACCTTCATCAACTGGATCTCTGTCTGGGCCATCCCGGTTATTATCGCGTTTGTTCCATTATATGCGTTTACCAAAAAGGTCCCGGTATACGAATCCTTTGTTGATGGGGCCAAAGATGGATTCTCTACTGCAATTAGCATAATCCCGCATCTCGTGGGCATGATGGTCGCAATCAGCGTCTTTCGTGCCTCGGGTGCACTGGATTTTGTGATTAGCCTGTTAGCTCCTCTTGTATCCTGGATGGGTGTACCGGGGGAAGTCTTGCCACTCGGGATTCTGCGTCCGTTGACCGGGACAGGCTCCCTTGCGTTTACAACCGATCTGATCAAAACCCATGGCCCTGATTCCATGATTGGACGCATGGCATCTACCATTCAGGGAAGTACAGATACCACGTTATACGTGCTGACCGTCTATTTTGGAGCTGTAGGCATACGGAACGGTCGGTATGCGCTCAAAGTAGGGTTGTTTTCCGATGTCGTTGGTTTTATTGCTGCGCTCGCCATTTGTTTGCTCGTTTTTGGTTAAAAGATATCTCCTTTCCTTCCGATATATTAGATATGCTAGAATAATAGCGGAGGAGAGTGAGACATGCAGAAGAGTTGGAAACGAATGCTCCGTGTCGGAATGACAGGCGTGCTTGCCATTGCAATGCTCGCAGGGTCAACGGGGCTGGCGGCGGCTCAAGCCGTTCAGACGATACATTTTACAGGATACTTCGACAAACAGCTGCGTGCACAAATGGCGGTCACAGCGGATTCTTTTCCAGTCGTGAATGTACGTTTGGTCAAGCAGAATGAACCCGATATGGTATATTATGATGTTGGTACCTCAATACTGATCTCCAAGGATGAAGTGCTCACGAATTACCATGTCGTTCAGAGTTATGCTGAACTGTCTGATGGTGATGAAGGCACACTGACTGTTGCAAGTCCGGGTTCGTTGGGTCAGCCTGTAAAGGCAAAGATCATTAAAACAGATCCGGTGACAGATATGGCATTGCTGAAGTTGGACAAGGAGATAGACGCCAAACCGGTTACGTTCACGAACGCAAGGGATAACCAGGTCGTCTACACCATTGGATTCCCCAAAAATCCTGCTGGTGATCTGGTCATTCTGGATGAAGATTTCCCTTCAACCTACAATACGATAGCAAAAAGCCGGGTGTTCAGTTCCCAGGCTTCGGATGTTCCAGGCAAGAAGGGAATCGGCAGTATTGTGAAATCCATGGCACAAGGTAATTCAGGTGGCCCTGTTCTGGATCAGAATAACCGGGTAATCGGCATGATGACGTTTGTGTATGGTGGACGAACCTATTATATTACTTCCAAAACATTGCAGTCTTTCATTAAAGATAGCACCACGCCTGCCAAAAAGCAGGTTGCGGTTGCCGGTAAAGTTTCCAATTGAATGATTTGAGAAAAAGGCTTATCTTTATGCCATCTGTGTTCAACAGGTAGTGTAAGGGTAAGCCTTTTTTTTGCATCCTTCTGAAGAAGGAAGGTAGGCTAAAATGGATATTTGTGACGCCAGTTTACAAAATCCTTGGATAATCCTTGTGATTTCCCTGCGTGATGGGTATCATTAGTGTGAGGTGACATGACAAACATGGAAAGATTACAAAAAATTATCGCACAGGCAGGCATTGCATCCCGCCGCAAGAGCGAGGAACTGATCCTGTCCGGCAAAGTAGAAGTTAACGGGGAGGTCGTAACCGAACTGGGTACGAAAGCGAACCCCGAAGAGGATATGATTACGGTTAATGGAAAACCAATCCGCAGTGAGAAAAAAGTGTACTTGATGTTGAATAAGCCTAAAGGCGTTATCACAAGTGCATCTGACCCGGAAGGTCGGAAAATTGTATCCGACTACTTGAAAGGTGTCAAGGAACGTGTATACCCTGTGGGTCGTCTGGATTATGACACGGAGGGCTTATTGATCCTGACGAATGATGGTGAGTTTGCACACTTGTTGACACATCCGAAGCATCACGTACCCAAAACGTATCATGCAACGGTCAAAGGTGTACCGCATGGTACTGCTCTGGAGAAATTAAAGACAGGCATTATGCTGGATGACGGCATGACTGCTCCTGCAGAGGTAGAGTACAAAGATGTGGATACAGCGGCCAATGAGTCGGTGATCTCCATTACGATCTATGAAGGGCGTAACCGTCAGGTTAGACGTATGTTCGAGGCGATCAACCATCCGGTAACCCGACTGAAACGGATTTCGTTTGGTGGTATTTTGCTACAAAACCTGAAACGTGGTTTGACACGCAATCTGACCAAAGAGGAAGTCAACAACCTGATTACACTCGCACAATCAGAACCAGCCAAAAAAATGAAAAAAAGGTAATGTGAGGACACATAATTTTCATAAAAGCGCCGCAGTTTTGTGACGAAGTTCGCTATAATTGTTCATAGGATGTTCACAGTTGTCTGAGATCAACGAGATGCGAATGCTACAGTCACTCAAGCTTTTTGCATAAATCCCCGGAGAGACTTTCAATCAGCAAGAATTAGATCGAAATGGTGTTATTCGTCTAATTCTTGTACCCGGGAGCGTTTAAAATCAATTTATGCAAAATGCTGACTTAAAAGGGGAGCAGCACATGGGGAAATCAAGAAGAACGGTGCAAATCGTCATTTTGTTATTGATCCTGGTGTTGGGCGGATATGCGATTACCACATCGGTATCCGGCTCGAATGGCAAACCAAAGGAAGGGGACAAGTCTCCTTCTTTTGAACTGCTGGGCCTGGATGGTCAAGTTCATACGTCTGATGAGTACAAAGGAAAAGCGATGGTGATCAATTTCTGGGGCACGTGGTGTGAACCGTGTGTTAAAGAAATGCCTGCACTTCAGGCGCAAGCTGACAAATGGAAGGACCAAGGAGTACAATTTGTCGGGATTAATGTTGGGGAAGACCAGATGACGGTGGATAATTTTGTAAGGCAAGTTGGAGTTACGTTTCCAATCATGCTGGACCGGGAGAAAAACTCGGTTCGTGATTTCGGAATCTCTCCGATGCCAACGACATTCTTTGTATCCGACACGGGCAAAATCTCTACCATTCATATCGGGCAACTTGATTTGGACACACTTGACGCTCAAATTTCGCAACTGGCGAAGCAGCCCTGACAGGAGGTCTATTCGTGTTCCAAAATACCAAATGTGAGTGCGGACACCAGAATCCGGTAGGCACTGTATTATGTGAAGCATGTGGGAAACCGCTGCTGGAGGCTGAAGCTAAATCGGATGAAGTGCTGGAAATGCGCTATGATGGCATGGCGCGCCGTTCACAGCGGAGTAATCCCAATATCATTGACCGCATATGGAACTTTTTTTCATCCGTCAAAATTGCCGTCTATATGATTGTCTTTACGCTTGTAGGCTCTATGCTTGGCACGATCTATCCGCAAGAAAGTACATTCTTGAATATTGATCCTTCCGTGTATTACAAAGAAACATACGGTCAGCTGGGTCACATTTATTATCTGTTGGGTCTATCCCATACATACGAATCCTGGTGGTTTATTCTACTGCTGGTGCTGATTGGTGCATCATTGGTGATATGCAGTCTGGATCGCGTCTTACCGCTCTATAAAGCACTGAATAAACAGAGAATACGCAAACATACGCAATTTTTGACAAGACAGCGTCTGGTGTACCAAGGTTCCATTGAAGAGGCACCAGAAGACTGGATTAAGAAAGCGGTTACGCCGCTGAAAAAGAAAGGGTACCGTGTGCACACGCAGGGTGATGCATTACTCGCCGAGAAACAGCGATTCAGTCGATGGGGCCCATATGTTATTCATATCGGACTCATTATATTTTTGCTGGCGGTGCTCGCACGAGGACTTCCTGGTCTGAATCTGGACGAGCATGTCGCTTTTCCTGAAGGTGAGATCAAAAAGATCCCGAATACGTCGATGTATCTGCAAAATGAACAGTTTAATGTTGAATTCTACAGCGAGGAAGAAGTACCAGAGCAATTCCGTAACCTGAATAAGACCGTTCCAAAACTGTTTGAAACGAAAGTTGTTTTGTATGAATGTACAGCGGATTGTTCAGATCTCTCGAAGAAACCTCAGTTAGCTGAGGTAGCGAGGCATGATGTACGGGTGAATCATCCATTGAATTATAACGGTCTGAAAGCCTATCAGTTTGATTATGATCTGACACCCACCATTCGGTCCGTAACACCTGATCTGGTCAATACCAAGACGGGTGAAGTATACGGTGCAATTAAAATCGATATGGTAGATACCCAAAGAACTTTTGAAGCAGGACATTATCATCTGACGGTGAAAGAGAAGTTTATGGATTTTGGGTTGGATGAGAATGGTCAGCCCAAATCAAAATCGCCTTCACCTAATGCACCTGCTTTTCTCTTTCTCATCAAAGGACCGGATCTGCCTGAAGAGGGGATACAATATCTTTATTTTGCGAAGCAGATTGATAAACAAAGGTTTCAACAGGATGCGATTAACCAACAGCTAATTGGAGCTGAGATTCCTTTACAACTTGAAGTAGACAGCATGGACAAGGTCGATATTATTCAGTCCGTAAGTTATCTCAACATACGAGTGGATAAGGCAATGCCTTTTGTATGGGTAGGAGCCGGTATTGTTATGTTGGGTCTGATCATGGGTTTTTATTGGCATCATCGCCGCATCTGGATTCGTTTTGATGATAAACAGCTTACCTTGGGTGGACATACCAACAAAAACTGGTTTGGCTTCAGGCGTGAAGTTGCAGCAGTGTTGAAACAGATGAATCTGGAAGTGGAAGAGAAGTCGTTGGATAACGGGGGGAACCAAGCATGAGTTTATTGGATTTCAGCAGCGACGCATTTATCGTAGCTTTCTTTCTCTATTGTGCTGCATTCTTGTTATATGCTGTCGCGGTAATGGGCAAAAAATGGAGTAATCGTGATCCTTTGGACCATATGAATCGCTGGGGTAAAAGAGCTTTTATCGCTTCGACTGTCGCTTTGGCGGCGCATATCGTATTTTTTGTAACCCGATGGGCTGGGGCAGGTCATATCCCTGTTAGTAACATGTACGAGTTCATGTCTTTTCTCTCCATGATGATCATGGTTGCATTTATTGTTGTTTATGCCATATACCGCAAGTCATTACTTGGTTTGTTTGCCTTACCACTTACCATCATTATTATGGCGTATGCCGCTGTATTTCCTCAGGAGGTACAACCATTAATCCCGGCACTTCAGTCCATCTGGCTGAAAATTCACGTGACGTTGGCCGCGCTTGGTGAAGCGTTCTTCGCCGTAGGTTTTGCTGCAGGATTCATGTATTTGCTTCGTACCGTTGATTTCAGTGGGAAAGACAAGTCTTCAAGACGCCAACGGGGATGGGTTGAATTCACGCTGATTACCATTGTCGTAGTCATCGGATTTATCGGAACGGTATTTGCCTTTCGTGCCGCTGGTTACGAGACGGTTTTTGTACAGAAAACGGTCAGCATTGACACAGAGGTACAGGAAAATAGTACAATAGAGAAAGTGATTTATCGCATGCCTCCGATTTTTGCACCATATAATAGCGAAGTGGAGAGCATGACACCGTTTCTTGGCATGAAAAAACCTTTACTTGAGACGCCTTCCTGGATGAACGGGGTAAATGCCGGGCGCAAGCTGAATACGGTGGTTTGGTCACTTATTGTAGGTCTGATCCTGTATGGAATTGTACGACTTCTTGTGCGCAGACCACTTGGACAAGCGTTACAGCCGATGATGGATGGAATCGATGCCGATGATCTGGATGAGATTAGTTATCGCGCGATTGCCATTGGTTTTCCGATATTTACGCTGGGAGCATTAATCTTTGCCATGATCTGGGCTCAGATTGCCTGGAGTCGCTTTTGGGGCTGGGACCCCAAAGAGGTGTGGGCATTAATCACATGGCTATATTATAGTGTGTATCTGCATTTGCGTTTATCCAGAGGTTGGCAAGGTCAAAAGTCTGCATGGCTTGCAGTTCTTGGCTTCCTGGTCGTTATGTTTACGCTGGTTGGAGTGAATCTGATCATTGCCGGATTACATTCTTACGCTGGAGCGGACTAGGACAACTCGTATTGCAAAGGTTGGTTTAGAAGCGGGAAACACAAATGTACCTTTTTATTGAAGGGTATTCAAATATTGTTCGCCAGATCGAACATAATAGAAGTGATGAGGAGTTATTGCAAAGGGGCTGGAGAGGCATGGCTGAACATGAGAATCGAATACTGGTCGTGGATGACGAAGAGAGAATCCGCAGGCTTTTGAAAATGTATCTTGAAAAAGAAGGTTATGAAATTGATGAAGCCGAGGATGGAGAAACTGCACTGCGTAAAGCAACAGCAGGTGACTACGGACTAATTTTGCTTGACGTGATGTTGCCGGGTATGGATGGCGTTGAAGTGTGTACCCGTCTTCGTCAGGTGAAATCAACGCCGGTTTTGATGCTTACTGCAAAAGGTGAAGAGATTAACCGGGTTCAGGGCTTCGAAGTTGGCGCTGATGACTATGTAGTAAAACCATTCAGCCCGCGTGAAGTGATTTATCGCGTAAAAGCGATTTTGCGTCGATCTTCTGCAACGGCATATCTCTCCAAGGAGAGTAATTCGAGTAACAACATTGTGTTCCCGCATCTGGTTATTGAGCATGATGCCCACAGGGTAACCGCTGGCGGTGAAGAGATCAGTCTTACACCAAAAGAATATGAATTGCTGCACTATCTGGCAACATCTCCAGACAAAGTTTTCTCCAGAGAAGAACTGCTCAAAGATGTATGGAATTACGAATTCTTTGGCGATCTTCGTACCGTGGATACGCACGTGAAGCGTCTTCGCGAGAAACTCAACAAGGTATCGCCTGAATCGGCGGCCATGATTACGACGGTGTGGGGTGTGGGTTATAAACTGGAAGTACCGAAATAGTTTTAATTTCTGGAGATCGCTGGTCGGGAAGTTATGGATCACTATTATCTGCCTTGTGGGTTGTGTACTTATAGCGCTGGGTCTTTTTTTGTTGCCCTACATTGATACGAACTTTGCAGAATCCGAATCGAGAGATATTAAACGGCTCTTTACCTATATCTGTATTATCGGATTCAGTTTAACGACGTTTTTTGCATTGTTTCTTTTCACCAAAATTACACAGCCCATGCAGCAATTGATTCAGGCAGCCAATTCGATTCGCAAAGGGAATTATGGAACTCGCCTCTCCCTGGTAACAAGTGATGAGATTGGTGAACTTGCCAACACATTTAATCATATGGCTGCCCAACTGGAAGATAACATTCGGAACCTTAACCATGAGAAAGAACATCTGGCGAGTGTGCTTCGAAGCATGACCGATGCGGTAGTTACTTTTGATGGTGAAGGTAAAGTTATCCTGACGAATCCGCCAGGAGAGAAGGTCATGCAGGCTTGGTATGATCTGGATTGGGCACAGATGGACGAAGGACAAGATGCCGAGCATTCTGGAAAGTCTTCACGTGATGTGCCTGAGCCCCTCCTTCCTTTATTCAGAATGGTGATGGAGCAAGGCGGGGATCAAAGCTCCAATGTTCATGTACAGCAGGGTGTGTGGTCTGTTCAGATGGCACCGTTGTATGCTGACAGTGTTGTCAGAGGCGCTGTGGCTGTCTTAAGAGACGTAACAGAAGAAGTACGGCTGGAGAAGATGCGGCGTGACTTCGTGGCTAACGTATCTCATGAGATACGAACCCCGTTATCCATGATGCAGGGCTACAGTGAAGCGCTGCTGGACGGCATGGCAACCTCACCTGAGGAGAGTGAAGAACTCATTCAGGTGATTCATGATGAGTCCCTGCGTATGGGCAGACTGGTTAAAGACCTGCTTGATCTTGCCCGGATGGAAGCTGGACACACGGACATGGTTATGAAGGAAGTTGACCTCGGAGAACTGCTGGATAGAGTATATCGGAAGTTCTCGGTGCGCTCGAAAGAACAGGGAATTCAACTGCAGTTTGAATGCAAACAGCCAACCATTGAACTTCAACAGGCAGATGAGGATCGACTGGAGCAGGTGTTTACGAATTTGCTGGACAATGCGTTCAGACATACGCCTACTGGCAAAAATGTAATGATCTCTGCTGAGCTGGTCACGCATCTTCGCGCTCCGTTCGCAAGAGTATCTGTGAAGGATCAGGGTGTAGGTATCCCTTCGTCTGACTTACCTTTTATTTTCGAACGCTTTTACAAAGCAGACAAAGCACGCGTTCGGGGTGAAAGTGTAGGCACAGGACTCGGTTTAGCCATTGTGAAAAATATTGTAGATGCCCATCAAGGCATCATTAATGTGAATAGCGTACTTGGCGAAGGTACGGAGTTTATTTTACAATTTCCTCTGGATTCATCGAAATAGCCTGATTTCATACAAAAAGTGCGAGAACACCCTCTTATGGAGGGTGTTTTTTTGTTGAAGAGTACCGTTTAATCTTGTTCAACGTGGAACATGAATCATCGTTTTTATTTTGCTTAAAAAGAGTGTCCAAGATAATTTTCCTCTCTATGTTACATAAGCTTGAAAAACAAGCAAGTTAGAGGAGGATTGAGTTAAGCATGTCCGATGAACGAAAAAGGGTCAATATTAAAGCGTTTCTGGAAGGCAGATCTTTCAGAGCAGGCTCTCCATTTATCCCCATAACATCAAGTGAACTGGAGCAGTTCGAATCCATTCTTCATTCTCTAGCTGTAACTATTCCCGCTGCGATCAGTCAATCGACTTCAGCCAATGTACTGGCATTGCAGAATGGACTGCGCCAGTTGCTTACTTTTGTAAATGATTCCGGATTTCGTGCCGGAGTAAAGGCGGAATTGCAAGCCGTATTGGAATTAACCATTGCAGGCTCAGAGGTTGTCCCAGTTCCTCTAATTAATCTGGCTGGTAACTTGCAAAACTTACTGGATGACTTGTTGAGTGTGACGTTACTTCTGGAAGTTCCGCCTGCAGAAAAAGATAAACTTGTGGGATTAATCCGTTCGATATCTGTGTCCTTAAGTCGGGCAACGACGACTTTCGGAACCGGGGGCATTACTGGACCCGCCGGCCCACCCGGGGTTCCAGGAGTTCCAGGTGTACCAGGAGTCCCGGGCGTACCGGGCGTCCCTGGGGTGAAAGGGCCTGCGGGACCAGCAGGAGGAATTGGACCCGTAGGACCAGTGGGGCCAGTTGGCCCACAGGGAGCGCAGGGTCCGGCAGGAGCACCTGGTGTGGGTTTGAACAATATTACTGAATATGATCCTGCACTTGGACCGACCTATGCTCAGGGGCAGGTCGTTAGCTACGAGGGCAGTCTTTATGTTGCCAATGTAAACGGTCCCTTAGGTACACCCGGAAGTTCCCCAGACTATACTCTTTTGTTGTCGGGTGGAACGACTGGAGCAACAGGGGCAACCGGAGCTGGTTTGACTGGAGCCTTAGCATTTGATCCAGCGCTTGCGCCGGGGTATCCTGCAGGTCAGGTAATTACGTATAACGGTAGTACTTACATTACAAGTGTAGCTGGTCCATTAGGAACACCGGGTGCTTCATCGGATTACACATTAATTGCGGCTGCGGGGGCCACAGGTGCAACGGGTGTAGGATTAACTGGATTAACTTCTTTTGATCCAGCTCAGTCCCCAACATATCCAGCCGGTCAGGTCGTTACCTTTAATGGTAGTACGTATATTACGAATGTTGCAAGTCCTGTAGGAGTTCCAGGAAGCTCACCGGACTACACACTACTTGCGGCTGCGGGAGCCACGGGTGTAGGAACGACCGGGGCAACAGGAGCCACAGGTGTAGGATTAACTGGTATAGTGCCGTTCGATCCGGCTTTAGCACCAACCTATCCGGCGGGTCAGATCGTCACTTTTGGTGGCAGTACCTACATTGCGAATGTGGCATCGCCAACAGGTACGCCAAGCAGTTCAACAGACTATACTTTACTGGCAGGATCGGGTGTTACAGGTGCGACTGGAGCTACAGGCATAGGCCTAAACGGTGCAGTTCCGTTTGACCCCGCAGTAGCTCCAACGTATCCAGCGGGGCAGGTTGTGACATTTAACGGTAGTACGTATATAACCAATGTGGCTTCACCTACAGGAACACCTGGCACCTCGCCAGACTACACATTGCTTGCGGGTGCAGGACCTACAGGAGCCACAGGGGCATCGGGTGTAACGGGAGCAACTGGTGCAGGATTGACAGGCATAGTGCCATTCGATCCTGCCGTAGCTCCAACGTATCCAGCGGGTCAGGTTGTAACGTTTAATGGAAGCACATATATAACCAATGTAGCATCACCAACGGGAACGCCGGGTACATCACCGGATTATACATTACTTGCTGGTGCAGGAGCCACGGGTGTCACTGGGCCAACCGGAGTAGGGGTTACGGGAAGCACTGGAGCAACTGGTGCAGGTTTGACAGGTATTGTGACATTTGATCCAGCCGTGGCACCAACGTATCCAGCGGGTCAGGTCGTAACGTTCAATGGAAGTACGTATATTGCGAATGTAGCATCGCCAGCAGGTACACCAGGCACATCACCGGATTACACGTTGCTTGCCGGAGCGGGAGCAACGGGAGTTACAGGAGCCACAGGCATCGGCTTAAATGGTGTTGTGCCGTTTGACCCGGCAGTAGCTCCAACGTATCCAGCGGGTCAGGTCGTAACGTTCAACGGAAGCACGTATATTGCGAATGTGGCATCGCCAACGGGAACGCCGGGCACCTCGCCGGACTATACGTTGCTTGCAGGTGCAGGACCTACAGGAGCCACAGGGGCGTCAGGTTCAACGGGAGCGACAGGCGTAGGTCTAACTGGCATAGTGCCATTCGATCCAGCCGTGGCACCAACGTATCCGGCGGGTCAAGTCGTAACGTTCAACGGCAGTACGTATATTGCGAATGTGGCATCACCTACGGGAACGCCGGGAACTTCGCCGGATTACACGTTGATAGCTGGAGCAGGAGCCACGGGAGCAACCGGAGTTGGAGTAACGGGAAGTACGGGGGCGACAGGCACACCTGGCGTAACAGGGGCAACGGGCGTAACTGGTGCGGGTTTAACAGGAGTTGTACCGTTTGATCCAGCGGTAGCACCGACGTATCCGGCGGGTCAAGTCGTAACGTTCAATGGAAGTACGTATATTGCGAATGTGGCATCGCCGACGGGAACACCAGGCACCTCACCAGACTACACATTAATAGCGGGTGTAGGAGCAACTGGGGCAACCGGTGTCGGGGTGACAGGTAATACTGGAGCCACGGGCGTAACGGGTGCAGGACTCACGGGAGTTGTACCATTCGATCCAGCCGTAGCCCCGACGTATCCGGCGGGTCAAGTCGTAACGTTCAATGGAAGTACGTATATTGCGAATGTGGCATCACCAACGGGAACGCCGGGCACGTCACCGGATTACACGTTGATAGCTGGAGCAGGAGCAACGGGAGTTACAGGAGCCACAGGCATCGGCTTAAATGGAGTTGTGCCGTTTGACCCGGCAGTAGCTCCAACGTATCCAGTGGGTCAGGTCGTAACGTTCAACGGAAGTACGTATATTGCGAATGTGGCATCGCCAACGGGAACGCCGGGCACCTCGCCGGACTACACGTTGCTTGCAGGTGCAGGATCTACAGGAGCCACAGGGGTATCAGGTGCAACGGGAGCCACAGGCGTAGGTTTAAGTGGCATTGTACCATTCGATCCAGCCGTAGCCCCGACATATCCAGCGGGTCAAGTCGTGACGTTCAACGGTAGTACGTATATTGCGAATGTGGCATCACCAACGGGAACGCCGGGCACGTCACCCGACTATACGTTGATCGCAGGAGCAGGAGCCACAGGTGTTACGGGTGCAACAGGAATCGGAGTAACGGGAAGTACAGGAGTTACAGGTGCATCCGGCGTAACTGGAGCAACGGGCGTAGGATTAGCTGGAGTTGTACCGTTTGATCCAGCCGTAGCTCCAACGTATCCAGCGGGTCAAGTCGTGACGTTTAATGGCAGTACGTATATTGCGAATGTGGCATCGCCGACGGGAACACCAGGTACCTCACCAGACTACACATTAATAGCGGGTGTAGGAGCAACAGGGGCAACCGGTGTCGGGGTGACAGGTAATACTGGAGCCACGGGCGTAACGGGTGCAGGACTCACGGGAGTTGTACCATTCGATCCAGCGGTAGCCCCGACGTATCCAGCGGGTCAGGTCGTAACGTTCAACGGAAGTACGTATATTGCCAATGTGGCATCGCCAACGGGAACGCCGGGCACGTCACCGGACTATACGTTGATCGCAGGAGCAGGAGCGACGGGTGTTACGGGCGCAACCGGAGTTGGAGTAACGGGAAGTACGGGGGCGACAGGAACACCTGGCGTAACAGGGGCAACGGGTGTAACTGGTGCGGGTTTAACAGGAGTTGTACCGTTTGATCCAGCGGTAGCTCCGACGTATCCAGCGGGTCAGGTCGTAACGTTCAACGGAAGTACGTATATTGCCAATGTGGCATCGCCAACGGGAACGCCGGGCACGTCACCGGACTATACGTTGATCGCAGGAGCAGGAGCGACGGGTGTTACGGGCGCAACCGGAGTTGGAGTAACGGGAAGTACGGGGGCGACAGGAACACCTGGCGTAACAGGGGCAACGGGTGTAACTGGTGCGGGTTTAACAGGAGTTGTACCGTTTGATCCAGCGGTAGCTCCGACGTATCCAGCGGGTCAAGTCGTGACGTTCAACGGTAGTACGTATATTGCGAATGTGGCATCACCAACGGGAACGCCGGGAACATCACCGGATTACACGTTGATCGCAGGTGCAGGAGCAACAGGTGTTACGGGTGCAACCGGAGCTGGGGCAACAGGCAGTACTGGTGAACCCGGAGCAACTGGCGTCACGGGATTGACAGGGGCGACTGGGGTAACGGGAGCCACCGGAGTTAGCGTAACAGGTAGTACGGGAACAACAGGAGCAACTGGAGGAACAGGAACGACTGGCGTCACCGGATTAACTGGGGCGACTGGGGTAACGGGAGCCACAGGAGTAAGTGTAACAGGCGTCACGGGATCAACAGGAGCAACAGGTGAAACCGGAGTAACAGGCGTCACCGGATTGGCTGGGGCGACTGGTATTACAGGAGCCACAGGAGTAAGTGTAACAGGTAGTACGGGAACAACAGGAGCAACTGGAGGAACAGGAGCGACTGGCGTCACCGGATTGACTGGGGCGAATGGTATTACAGGAGCCACAGGAGTAAGTGTAACAGGTAGTACGGGAACAACAGGAGCAACTGGAGGAACAGGGACTATTGGCGCCACCGGATTGACAGGGGCGACTGGTATTACAGGAGCCACGGGAGTCGGCGTAACCGGAAGCACGGGTGCAACAGGTGTAACTGGTGAAACAGGAGCAACTGGTATTGCAGGCTTAACAGGAACCACAGGTATAACAGGAGCCACCGGAGTCGGCGTAACCGGAAGTACGGGAGCAACTGGTGGGACTGGAGGAACAGGAACTACAGGTATAACAGGGGCAACCGGAGTCGGCGTAACCGGAAGTACGGGAGCAACTGGCGCGACTGGAGGAACGGGAGCCACAGGTATAACAGGGGCAACCGGAGTCGGCGTAACCGGAAGTACGGGAGCAACTGGCGCGACTGGAGGAACAGGAGCTACAGGTATAACAGGGGCAACCGGAGTCGGTGTAACCGGAAGCACGGGAGCAACTGGCGCGACTGGAGGAACAGGAGCCACAGGTATAACAGGAGCAACCGGTGTGGGCATAACGGGAAGTACCGGTGCAACGGGTGTGACAGGAACGTCGGTCACAGCAGCTTCTTCGTACGCTGAGAATACGAATGGTACCATCCTTGTTATTTTGGGGGGAACAGTCGTTGCTCTTCCTGCAAACCAGAATATTGGAACAGGTATTACGGTAAATGGAGGGAATGATACCTTCACTCTTGCTACAGCAGGCAGATACTATATCAGTTACAAAGTTAATCTGACAGCAGCAATCGCCGTTCAATCACGGATATTGCTTAATGGAGCTGTAGTACCGGCTAGTGTAATCTCACCAGTGCTCTCTTTAAGCCAATTGGCAACCGACTTTATTATCACTGCCACAGCGGGTTCGACCATTCAGCTTCAATTGTTCGGCCTAGTGGCCACAGCTGTTCTATCACCGCCAGGTGCGACACTCAACATTATCCGCTTGAGCTAACTACGAAAAAAGAGACGGACCCTTTGGGGTTCGTCTCTTTTGAATTTTACTGAATGATAAGCAACTATTCCAACACGATTTCAACGGCTGTATTAATTTCTGGAAGGGCAGCGAGCTGAACAAGAACATCTTTGGGAACGGCTTTATCCACGGTCAGGATCATGATGGCAGCACCACCAATGATTTTCCGACCCACTTGCATGGATGCGATGTTGACCTCATTTTGTCCAAGCAGAGTTCCTACACGTCCGATAATACCTGGTTTATCGTTATGGGAAATCAAGATTTGATGACTTTCCGGAGCGATATCTACCGGGAATTTGTCCAGACGAACGATACGCTCTCCATAACCTGCAAGCAATGTACCCGCTACACGGCGTTCCTCAGCATCCTGAGTTGTAACTAATGTTACGGTAATCAGGTTAGTGAATCCTTTGGTTGCAGAGGTTTGGCTTACAACCACATTCAGATCACGGATTTTGGCCAGATGCATGGAGTTGACGATGTTGGCTTCCCCACCCAAATGTCTGGCGAGAATACCCTTCACAATGTAACGTGTGAGAGGAGAAGTATCTACTTCAGAAAGGTCACCAGCATAGTCGATCCGAATCTCCTGCACTGCATTTTGTGTAATCTGTGCTGCAAAACTACCCAGTGTTTCACCCAGTTTGAAATAAGGCTGCAATTTGTTCATTACAGTTGGTGCAACAGCAGGCATGTTAACTGCGTTCTTGAATGGTTCATTGCGCAGAATGTGAAGAACTTGTTCGGATACGTCGATCGCTACGTTTTCTTGTGCCTCGACAGTGGATGCACCAAGGTGAGGTGTAACGATAATGCTAGGGTGATTCAGGAATGGGTGGTCCTGAGCAGGTGGTTCACTTTCAAATACATCAAATGCTGCTCCGGCAACAATGCCTTCGTCAATGGCTTCCACAAGTGCCATCTCGTCAACTACACCACCACGGGCACAGTTGATGATCCGCATGCCTTTTTTCATAACTTCGAATTGTGGACGGGAAATCATGTGCCGTGTTTCCGGTGTTAATGGCGTGTGAACGGTCATGAAGTCCGCATTGCGAATGATATCATCCACACTAGCCAGCTTCACTTGCAGCTTCTCGGCACGCTCCTCCGTGAGGAACGGGTCGTAAGCAAGAATATCCATTCCGAATGCTTTGGCGCGCTTGGCAACTTCACTACCGATCCGTCCCATGCCCAGTACACCCAGCGTTTTATTTCTTAATTCCACACCCAGGAAGGTTTTACGATCCCACGTACCTTGAATGGTTTTGGCGTATGCCTGAGGAATGTGACGCGCCAGTGCCATCATCATGGCAAACGTGTGCTCACAGGTTGTGATGGTATTGCCGTCAGGTGCGTTAATAACGATGATACCACGCTGTGTAGCAGCTTCCAGATCAATGTTATCTACACCAACACCTGCACGTCCGATCACCTTAAGGTTGGTACCAGCCGTCATAATACGATCTGTAACACGAGTCTGGCTGCGAACCAAAAGGGCATCATAATCACCAATAATGGCAACAAGTTCATCTTCACTAAGACCGGTTTTCTTCTCAACAACAACATCATTTGCATCCACCAGTTGCTGGATCCCCAGATCACTGATTGGGTCCGACACTAACACTTTGTACATGGTTTCTTCCTCCTTAGGTATGTGTATCTATATCGTCAAGGTCTGACCTCAGCGAAGAGGTATTCCTTAAAACCAGGTTGATTCTTCCGCCCAACAACGCGGTGTCGCAGCAGAGGGGGAAGGTGAAGCAAATAGAGTGATCCCACAGATATCCATTAAAATAAATCAAAAAACTCTCAATCCACATACTGCTTGCGCAATAAGGGACGAGAGTTGTCGTGGTACCACCCTAATTCACCGCCGTTTCGCAACGACAGTCTTAGCGGTCAATGAAGACCGAAGAGGATAACGGGTCTAAACCGATTGCACCTACTCCAATTTCAATGCAATAACTCAGGAGCGCTCAAGACCATTTGCCTGCCACCGATTCACACCTACCATCGGCTCTCTGGAAGACGAAGCAACATCTTTTTTCCATCATCGTGTTTAACGTGACTAATTTTTTCATAATGTATCATGGCTGACATGAGCATGTCAATAGGCTTAAATGTTTTAAATTGGATTGCAGATGTCTTTCGATTCAGACATAGTCAAAGTCACTATAAGCCATGTAACAGTTACTGTACATACCTTAACGAGATGGAATATATGCTGTTTGGTGAACCGGATTTTATTGCTTTAATGAAGTAATGGCATTGACTCAAAACCGGGACTTCGGGCAGGCCTTGAACCTATTTGGTTTTTTGGCTATCATTTAGTATACTATCCGATTGGACAACGTAATTGTTATCCATCAAATTTAACTCAAGAGGACAGACGCATCCGATGAAAAAATTCAAGTTTCCCAAGTTCAAGATTCAGAAGGCTGAGCCACAGCAGCTTACCGAGCGTTTGCTTTTAATCAATCTATACTTTACACAAGGTCTGACACTGATAATCGGGGTTGTATGGATTTTATTGCAGAAACGAAACTTGTTAGATGTACTCGCATGGCCCGACAATTACCAATTTATATGGTGGGGTCTTGGTCTTGCTGGCGTAATGCTTGTTATGGACTTGGTACTGTCGTATGTTATACCTCAGGAAAGCATGGATGACGGTGGAATTAACGAGATGTTGTTCCGTGGGCGTCCAATCTGGCACATTGTATGTATAGCAGCCATTGTAGCTGTATGTGAGGAATTATTATTCCGTGGAGCCATTCAACATGCCATCGGTCCTTACTGGACAAGTATTTTATTTGCAGTTATCCACATTCGTTATTTGCGGCACTGGATTCCAACAGGATGGGTGTTTGTCTCAAGTTATGGATTGGGTTGGATTTACATGCAATCCGGCACATTATGGGCGCCTATATTATGTCACTTTATTATTGATTTGGTGTCCGGATTAGCGATACGTTTTCGGAGGGGATCATGAATCAGCCATTAAGCAGAATGAAGACATATGGCAGTCAGCGCCATCGTCAATCGGATAAAAAAGAGACATCCGAGCGTCAGGTGGCATCTCAAGTAAGCCTGGTTGCAGAAACGGCAGCCGCTGCTGAAGTTGGAACAATCACACCAATAACTTCCGTTTCCATACCTAGATCACAGCGCAAGCCCTATACAGAAAAGCTGGAAAGTCCAGTACTACCACAGAGAGCACCATCACGCTCCAAAAAAACATCAAAATCAACGGAAGAATCGATCCCCGAAGCGGGTTCTCTTCCTACAAGGACAGAATTACATCCTTCACGTCGGTTAAAATTGAGCAAGAGGTTTGTTAATTCACTCATTTTTATTTTTGTCATGTTAACAATTAGTCTGGTTTGGTGGGGGATAGAAGGGGCACCCGCTCTGAATACGTTCCTCCCATTGCCGTGGTAATGCTTTTACTAGCAGGATTAGTCATTTTGATGGGAGTTTTGTTACTCTTTCATATGTGGCGTGAAGCCCATGTTCATCAAATGATTGAAGAAGAGGTTGAAGTTCCTCATCTGCCACCTTCCTTTGACGGGGTCATGATTTTGTATGTTTCCGACACTCATAAGCGCAAGCTGAAGCAGAAGGATATGGAACACTTTAAAAACAAGGTGGACTGGGTTCTGATCGGTGGGGACGTTGCAGAAAAAGGAATCTCCTGGTCTCTGGTTAGACATAATATGAAACTCTTATCGAACATTGCTCCTTCTTTTACTGTGTATGGTAACCATGATAAGAGAGCTGGTACCGCTCAACTTGCTCGAATCCTTCGGGAATCGGGCGTTCAGCTCCTGCAGGATAACGTCGTATATCTGCGTAAAGGCAACGACAGAGTGAGCCTGATCGGTATAGACTATCGTTCCAAACAGGGAGATGTATTACTAGAGCAAGTCGGCGACCGTTTTTGCAAATTAGCCATCGTTCATGATCCTTTACAGGCCCTTCGCTTGGAGCAAAATGCAGATCTTATCTTGAGCGGCCATACACATGGTGGACAATTGGTATTACCTTTTTTCGGACCTGTCTTCCTGAGCAAAGCGTATCGTCCCATATCGAATGGGTGGTACTCCCTGAAGCGCAGTCCGGAGGACGTTCATCAAGAAGGCAAAATGCTGGTTAGCAGAGGATATGGTACCAATCATCTTCCTCTCCGACTAGGTTGTCCTGCGGAGATGCATATCATCACGTTAAGAGTGCCCGCGGAAAAAGCACTCACAGAAAAACAGCCTTGATCCACTGGATCAAGGCTGTTTCATTTTGATGCGCAGAATTACAATTTAACGAGCTTCCAATTCAATAGCACGCGGATTGACAAAGGAATAGCCTTTCTTTTCGAGCTTGGTCAGCAACTCATCCAATGCTTCAACTGTCCATGGCAACTCGTGCATCAAAATATTGCTTCCGGGATTTAACTGGTCCAGTACATTTTGAATGACTTTTTCCGGTTTGTTTTTGGTGCTTTTATCCCAATCAAGCGAACCATTAGACCAGGTCATATATAACATGCCATTTTTCTTCACAGTCGCCTTCAGCGCATCATTACCCGATCCAAAAGGGGGGCGGAAGAATTGCGGTTCCTCCCCGATGGTGTCCTTCACTATTTTCTGGACATCTGTAACCTGTTTTGACGCCTCAGCGTTAGACATTTTTTTGAGATCCTCATGATCCCAGGCATGATTGCCTACAATCTGACCCCGTTCATGGATGAGTTTGAGCAATTCCGGGTGACTTTTCACCCGATATCCATTGACGAAAAATATCGCTTTAGCGTTATGTTTATCTAAAGTGTCGATTAGTGAAGCAATCATTTTTTCTTCTTTGGGGCCATCATCAAAAGTTAACAAGACCACTTTGCTTGGGCTCGTTTCATCATTCGGTTTAATATAATAATTTTCATTCATATGATACGTTTGTTCCACTTTCTCTTCCGCAGAAACCTGCTCCGAAGGGTCAGGTTCTTCTTCTGTCGCAGTTGATTCGCTCGTTGAAGGTTCGGTCACACCGGTTCCGGGTTCTCCTGATTCACTTGGGTTAGAATCACTTTGCTCTTCTTGAATTGTGGTAGTGGGTTCACTCGCTGGAGCGGAATTTTCTGATGTTTTTTCTTCCGCTGCCCCACAGGCGGATAACAGCAAACTTGCAGCTATAATCAATGCGGCGGTATGTCTGAACATGATTTCAACTCGCTTTCCTGTATTTATACGGAATGAGATCGCTCGCTCCCGCAAACACTACATGTGATTTTAACACTTAAAGGAGGTTGGTGTAATGAAGGCGTCATCCTTTTTTTGGGGCATTGTAATTGGCGTTGCAGCCAGTTCGTGGCTGTCCAAAGGCAAATTGTCCATGTTGTCTTCGGGTTCATCACGAAACATGATGGATCAGGCAAAACATAAGATGATGGAGATGACTTTCCCGGGTATGGATGGGTTCACCAGCAAGCAAAATCAACATGGCGAATCACACAAAAACCCAGCAGCAAAAAGCGTAAGCACAATCACTCCGCAGGAAAAAGAAGCGAATATGAGCATGCTCAAGGATTTTATTCGCACTAATCCGGATGTGAAGCATGAAGTTGAGCAAATTTTAACTCAAACAAACACAACAGTACCGGGTTTATAAACCAAAACCTCCAATTAGAATCATCCACAGTATTGATTTGCTGTGGAATGATTCTTTTTTTGTCGATTTTACTTCGTGCATTTAGAGGTATAAAATGATAACATAACTACATAGATTTATTTTCAGCACATACTGTTTTGTGCTTCATAATCTGTTATAAGACTTGCTTATAAAGGGGAGATCCTGTATGAAAATAGAACGACTAAGTCACGATAAGATACGGATTTTCCTGACCTTTGACGATCTGAGCGAGCGCGGAATACAAAAAGAAGATATGTGGCAGGAAATACCTAAGGTTCATGAACTGTTCACTGAAATGATGGATCAGGCCTATTCCGAACTTGGATTTGATGCCACTGGTCCACTTGCTGTCGAAGTATTCGCACTTCCCGCTCAAGGGATGGTTGTCATTGTCACACGTGGAAAATATGATCCGCAACAATATGGTTCAGGTCATGAAGATGATCTTCCTGAAGAAGTATATGAAATGGAAGTTACACTCGAGCAAAGCGATTCCATCGTTTATGCGTTCAAGGACTTTGAAGTGCTCATTGAAGCTGCGCATATGTTGCGTCAGCATGTTACGGATGCTGGGAGACTTTATTCTTATAAAGACAAGTGGTTCTTGCATTTGGAACCAGATGAGGTGGATTCCACCAAACATGCGGCATTGATCGCCTTGCTTGCTGAATTTGGTGAAGGCTCTTCAGTTACTCCAGCAGTTATGGAAGAGTATGGTAAGGTTATTATTTCTGAACAAGCGATTGATGTTATCTGCACCCACTTCAAACGCCAGGATTAATCTCTAGTTGTAATCGCGTCTTTAGTCAGAGGAGGGAATTTCGGTGCTTTTGTTTTCGGTCTTAGCGGCAGCAGTTGCCCCGGGTCTCGCCTTGTTAACATACTTTTACCTGAAAGACCGTTATGATTATGAGCCACTTCATATGGTGTTGCGGGTTTTCCTCATGGGGATTCTGATGGTACTGCCTGTGATGATTATTCAGCGTGGCATGATGATGTGGCTCGGGGATAATCCTTATCTTGAGGCCATTCTGATCTCAGGTGGTGTGGAAGAATTCGTCAAATGGTTCGTGCTTTATCATATCATCTATAATCACACCGAATTTGATGAGCCGTATGATGGTATCTTATATGCAGTTGCTGTTTCACTTGGATTTGCCACAGTAGAGAATGTGTTGTATGCCTTTGCGGGGAATGCATCCGTCTCAGCCATGTTCCTCCGGGCACTGCTCCCTGTTTCAGGGCACGCTATGTTTGCGGTAATCATGGGTTATTACATGGGTAAAGCCAAGTTTATCGGTGGCAAGAAAAAGCGGTGGTACCTGGTTCTTTCTCTCGTATTACCTTTTTTCTGGCATGCATTGTACGATGTCATCATGAACACCATGGTAAATCATTGGTTGTGGTTTATAGCGCCACTAATGGCGGGCCTGTGGTATGGGGCAATGGGTAAAATCACACGCGCTAATAACCGTTCTCCTTTTCGTTTTGTGAAGCGGGAGGAAGAGGTTAAATTATAAAAATACGGACACACTGGTGGACATAAAGCGCATATTGCGCCTGCGGCCCTGGTGTGTTTTTATTTTGCGATAAAACTCCCGGGAAATGACCAACAGAAACGGGGATCGTTGTGATGAGAATCAAAATTAAAATCAGATGTAAGCAATGCGGTGAACGATTTACATTACGAGGCAAGAAAGAACGTGGCCGGATTGAGACAGGATTCAAGCAGTGCCTCTGTGATAACAGGGACCAATTCGAAATCGAAGAGGAAGGCATGGCAACCGGGGTTCAGTTGAATTGAATGAAGGATCCAAAGGGTACTTTAGTAGCCTGCTTGTGTAAGGACTGGAAATCGCATGCATAAGAGATCTTTCTTCGATCCACAATAGAGGTAGTGGTTTAGAAGAAAGGAGACTCTACCGATGTATAAACGATTAAGTTCAGTTATGTTTCCGATATTTGCGGTCCTGCTGGTCGGTGCGCTCGTATGGGGCTATCAGGAGAATCAGGAGAAGAATGCAATACTGATCAAGGCAGAAAATCAATATCAGCGTGCCTTTCACGATTTATCTTTTCATATGGACAAATTACATTCGGAGATTGGTAACACCTTGGCGGTTCACTCCACATCACAGGGGATGCATCGCAAAGGTTTGATGAATGTATGGCGACTCACCAGTGAAGCGCAGAATGAGATCAACCAACTGCCACTGACCATGCTGCCATTTAACGAGACAGAGGAGTTTCTCTCCCGTATTTCCAACTTTGCTTATCGAGCGTCGATGCGTGACTTGACGAACGAACCGCTAAGCGAGAAGGAAATGGGCAACCTGAAAAAGCTGTATCAGAATTCATCCGAGATTACCAAGAATCTGCAGGATGTACAGCAGAAAGTCCTCACGGACCGTTTACGCTGGATGGATGCGGAGACCGCCATGGCAACGCAAGAGCAAACGATGGACAACACAATCGTCGATGGATTCCGTAGCGTTAACAAAAAGGTACAGGAGTACCCGGAGCTTGATTGGGGTCCTTCCGTATCTAATATTTATGCAAAACGTTCAGTTAAGAAATTGGACGGCTTGCCGGTGACCAAAGATCAGATTCAGAGCAAGGCTGCGAAATTCTCTGATGCGGATAGTAGCAAAATCCAAGTGCAGGAGAACGGCAAAGGAACAGACTGGGAGTCCTACACGGCCACGATTGATCATGCCAAGAATGGCAAACTGATGATGGATTTCACTCGTAATGGCGGAATGCTGATCTCTTACAGTGATACACGTCCGATTGGAACCAAAAAGGTATCACGTCAGGATGCCATGGCTAAAGCAGATCAATTTCTAACGAATAAAGGCTATAAGGATATGAAGGCTGTAAACTACGATGAATACGGTAATCTGGGTAACCTTACTTATGTGCATAAGCAAGGGGACACTTTGATTTATCCTGAAAAAATGTCAGTCCGCGTTGGATTGGATACAGGCGAAGTAACCGGCTTCCAGGCAAGTGATTTTGTCTACGAACATAATGACAAGCGCAAAGTTCCAAAAGCAACTCTAACGGAGCAACAGGCGCGGCAAAAGCTTAATTCGGAGTTTGAAGAAAATTATGTTCGCAAATCCCTCATTGAAAATGATTACAGCAAAGAGGTGCTGTGTTATGAATTCGGAGGGAAAATAAACGGTTCTCGTTACCGGATATACATTAATGCGAATACAGGTATCGAAGAAGCAGTTGAGGAGATCAAACCGGTCAACGCAACCTCATAACAGCTGGAGATCTCTGAATGTTCAATGGCACAAACAACGACGGCAGACCACGATGTGGTCTGTTTTTTTTCTTGTTCAATGTGAGAAAGGTCATGGTATAATAGTCCTTGTACATACGAAGATAAATACATAAAGTGGCGGTGAACCAATTGTTTCCTAAAATAAATGAAATTTTATACATCCAGATCGCTTCGGCAGATGAAAAAGAGGAAAACAAAGAGTACAAATCACGCATTGCAGATATGGATGACAGTAGTTTTCTGATTGAGGTCCCGATGCAACAAGGAAGCAGCCGTCTGAAAAGGCTCTTTTTTGGTGAGGAATTGTCCATTTCATATATTACGGAGGATGGAGTCCGGCATTATTTTAATACTTATGTCACCGGATTTGAAGAGGATGTGGTCCGTCTTGTCCGTATCCGAAAGCCGCTTCCAAGCGATATATCCAAAATACAACGTCGCAGCTTTCTTCGTGTTCACGCAAACCTTGAAATGGCCATCCAGAGTGAAGATCTGACCCGTGCCGTCGGATTGACTGAAGATATCGGTGGCGGTGGATTGTCTATCTATGGCGAAGCAGGATTTTCAATCGCTGAAGGTCAAAAGCTGAAATGCTGGTTGCTTGTTCCATATCGTAATTCAACAATTGAACATGTCAATTTTGAAGCCGAAGTCGTGCGGATCAAAACACTTGAAACCGGCAGATTGCTGTGCATGCTAAAATTTGTACAGATTTCAGATTCGGAACGCCAGAAGATCATCAAGTTCTGTTTTGAACGTCAATTGGACTACCGTACGAAATAGGAATGTTGTGGCATAAAAAGAGTAAACTGCGGGTACCGTAATGGAAAAAACGGAGGATATGTCATGAATCATCGTCATGCAACCCGCAGATATGAACGACTCTACTATGTTTTCTCCAGGCGAATGGAAAGGAGGGTTATGATTCTGATCACATCCCTTCTAATCCTGCTTGTGGTGTATCAATTGCTGTTGTTAATACCTGGATTCAAAAAGAATATGACCACTATCGATCGTCTGGAAGGAACGCCAATTCAAGTGCAAACGATGATTGATCACAAACGTCGTTGATTTGTCTGTTTTTGCATCCATGTGTAGAGTGTGGTATAATTTTCACGATGCAGGCAATGCCTGTTTTTTTATTGAGGTTTATCGTTTGAGGAGGAATGCCCCGTTGGCAAGCCAGAACACATCAGAGAACGGGAAAATGAACGTTGCAATTGACGGACCTGCCGGTGCCGGGAAAAGCACGGTGGCCCGATTGGTTGCAGAGGCGCTCGCGTATGTCTACGTCGACACAGGCGCAATGTACCGTGCGGTAACCTTGCATATGCTTCGGAAAGGTATTACACCGGAAGATGTGACACAGGTACTTCAGGAAGCCCAAAAGCTGGTCATTGATTTACAACCGGATCCCGACGGACAGAAAGTGTTCTGTAATGGGGAAGAAGTAACCTCGGAAATCCGCTCCCGTGAAGTGACGGGAATCGTGTCCCGATATGCGCAAATCGAGGGGCTGCGTACGCAATTAGTGGATACTCAGCGGCAAATGGCTTTGCGCAAGGGCGTCGTCATGGATGGACGCGATATCGGAACGACAGTACTGCCCGATGCGGAAGTGAAAATCTTCATGACTGCCAGTGTGGAAGAGCGTGCGCTTCGCCGCTTCAAAGAACTGGACCCCTCTGAAGGACTGACGTTGCAACAACTGGAGCGAGACATTGCCACCCGCGACAAATTGGATGAGAGTCGGGAAATTTCCCCGCTTCGTTGTGCTGAGGATGCTATCGTTCTTGATACAACTAAGATGAACATCCATGAAGTGGTTGACAAAATCGTATCTTATTGCACAATGGTCAGAGGAGAGATCGGTCTATGATTTACACATTTTGCAGCACATTACTGCGGATCATTTACACCATTCTTTTCCGCTTGGAGGCCGTTGGACGGGAGAATATTCCGAAAGAAGGCGGCGTACTTTTATGTTCCAATCATATTAGTAACTTCGATCCTCCAACTGTTGGTATCAAAATTCGCCGTCAGGTGCGCTTCATGGCCAAAAGCGAGTTGTTTGAAATTCCGGTACTCGGCCGAATTATTAAAGCCGTGGGCGCTTTCCCCGTTAAACGTGGAGGTGTCAGCAAGGAATCCATCAAGACCTCACTCAATATTTTGCGTGATGGTGAAGTGCTCGGAATTTTCCCCTCGGGAAGCCGTCACAATGATGGAGGTATCGGCAAAAAAGGGGCAGCGAGTTTTGCTCTCCGCAGTGGCGCTACTGTTATTCCTACTGCTATTATCGGTAACTACAAGGTTTTTCGTAAGATGAAAGTTGTATACGGAGCACCGGTAAGTTTGGACGAGTTCAAGGAAGACCCATCCGGAGAAGCTCTGGAGAAAGCGACTGAGAAGATTATGTCCAAGATTAACGAAATGGTGCAAACGGGCGTGCCAAGCAAGTAATGGCTTCGTCAGTAGCTGAGTGCATGTTTCCATATTTTTGAGGGAGACTAAGTGGTAGTGCTCAGTGATGAAAGTGTTTTGAACTCTGCTACAGGCAGGTTTGAATATAATGGGGTTTTTGAATTGAGGAGGGTATTTGACATGTCGGAAGAAATGAAAAATCAAGAAGCAACCCAAGATGAGTTGGATCAATTCGTTTCCTTGAAAAAAGGAGATACCGTAAAAGGAACCATCGTCAAATTGGAAGATAACCAAGCCTATGTGAGCATTGGATATAAATATGACGGTGTCATTCCAATTCGTGAACTGTCTTCATTGCATGTTGACAGCGCGTCTGATGCAGTAGAAGTTGGACAAGAAGTTGAAGCTAAAGTTCTTAGCATCGACGACGAGAAAGAAAAACTCGTTCTGTCCAAACGTGCAATCGACAGCGAAAACGCATGGGATCAATTGCAAAAGCATTTTGAAGACCAAGACGTATTCGAAGTTGTTGTAGGTGACGTTGTTAAAGGCGGTCTGGTAGCAGACGTGGGCGTACGTGGATTTATCCCGGCTTCCATGGTTGAACGCCATTTCGTTGAAGACTTCAGCGACTACAAAGGACGCACACTGCGTGTTAAAGTGAAAGAGATCGACCGTGAGAACAACAAAGTGATCCTTTCCCAAAAAGACGTACTGGAGCAAGAATTCGAAGCAAACAAAGCTACTGTTATGGCTGGTTTGCAAGAAGGTCAAGTCATCGAAGGTACAGTACAACGTTTGACTCAATTCGGCGCATTTGTTGATGTGGGCGGAGTTGACGGTTTGGTTCACGTATCCGAGTTGGCTTGGACACACGTTGAGAAACCATCCGACGTACTGTCTGAAGGTGATAAAGTTAGTGTGAAAGTGCTGAAAGTTGACCCTGAAAAAGGCAAAATCAGCCTGAGCATGAAAGCTGTTCAACCAGGTCCTTGGGAAACAGCAAGCGAAAAATTCAATTCCAGCGATATCGTAACAGGTGTTGTAAAACGTCTGGTAGACTTCGGTGCATTTGTTGAAATCGCTCCTGGAGTTGAGGGACTTGTGCATATCTCGCAAATCTCCCACAAACACATCGGCACTCCTCATGAAGTGCTGAAAGAAGGACAGGAAGTTCAAGTTAAAATCTTGGACATGAACCCTTCTGAGCAACGTGTAAGCTTGAGCATCAAAGAAACAGAAGAAGCTCCAGCTCAACCACAAAAGTCAGAAAGACCTGCAAGAAACAATGCTCCACGTGAAGAAATCAACAATCCAAACGTTTCCTTGAACAATCAAGGTATGAGCACTACGCTCGGCGAACTGTTTGGTGACAAACTCAGCAAATTCAAATAAGTTAACAATGCATGGTTCTTAGTTATATACTGCATATTTTGCTGAATAATAAAAGCAAGATCGGCGAGCCCCAGGCGGGTTCGCCGATTGTTTTTATTGCGAGTATTTTGGCATGAAACGTTAGCCAAGACATATCTTTTTTGCTATGATGAGTATCGTAAGTATGGACAGGAGGAGTGGAATGTATGGCAAGACCCGTTGTGGCAATTGTCGGACGACCGAACGTGGGTAAATCCACCATTTTCAATCGGATCATCGGCGACAGACTGGCCATTGTGGAAGACAAGCCGGGCATTACCCGTGACCGGATCTACGGAATCGGCGAATGGAACGGTAAACCATTCAGTATTATTGATACAGGTGGTATCGAAATTGATGGTGAGGATGTCATCTTAAAATCAATCCGGATGCAAGCTGAGCTCGCTATTGAAGAAGCGGATGTTATTGTATTCATGTGTGATGCAAAAGCAGGTATTACGCAATCGGATGAAGAAGTCGCAGAGATGTTGTACCGCTCAGGCAAGCCTATTGTTGTAGCCGTTAACAAAGTGGATAATATCGGACGAAGTGAACTCATTTATGAGTTTTATGGATTCGGCTTCGGTGATCCCATCGGCGTATCCGGAAGTCACGGTACAGGTGTAGGTGATTTGCTTGATGCGATTGTGGAAAAATTGCCTGAACTTGAGGAAGAGACTTACGATGAGGATGTCATTCGTGTAGCTCTGATCGGACGACCGAACGTGGGTAAATCTTCACTGGTTAACGCGATTCTGGGTGAAGAGCGTGTCATTGTCAGTGACGTGGCTGGAACGACTCGGGATGCGATTGATACACCTTTTGAAAAAGACGGCCAACGTTACGTGCTGATTGATACAGCAGGTATGCGTAAGCGTGGTAAAGTATATGAAACAACGGAGAAATACAGTGTAATGCGTGCCATGCGTGCGATTGAGCGTGCTGATGTTGTGCTGATTGTCATTAATGGTGAAGAAGGCATTATTGAACAGGACAAGCATATTGCAGGTTATGCATTCGAAGCTGGTAAAGCGTCTTTGTTTGTCGTAAACAAATGGGACGTGGTAGAGAAGCATGACAAGACGATGAAAGAGTTTGAGAAAAAAATTCGGGATCACTTCCTGTTTATGACTTATGCTCCGGTCGTATTTTTGTCAGCCCTCACAAAACAACGCTTACAAAAACTGTTGCCAGTTGTAAAACATGTAGCGGAGCAACACTCGTTACGTGTACAAACGCATCTACTTAACGATGTGGTATCGGATGCAGTGGCTATTAACCCTCCGCCAACGGATAAAGGACGGAGAATGAGAATTAACTATGTGACTCAGGTTGCTGTTAAGCCGCCGACCATGGTTGTTTTTGTGAACGATCCTGAATTGATGCACTTCTCATATGAGCGCTATCTGGAGAATAAAATCCGTGCAGCGTTTGATTTCGAAGGAACACCAATTCGAATATTTACTCGGAAGAAGTCCGACGAAAGTTAGGGGAGAAGTGTGTGATTCTACAAATCGCAGCGATTGTACTGAGTTATCTGCTCGGTTCAATCAGCTTTAGTGTCCTCCTTGCAAAAGCGATACGGGGGATCGATATTCGTCAGCACGGAAGCGGAAACGCAGGAGCTACCAATACGTTGCGTATTTTGGGTAAAGGACCGGCAATTGCTGTTCTGCTGCTTGATGTACTTAAGGGTGTTGCAGCTGTATGGATTGGAATCTGGTTGGGCGACGGTTCTGCCTGGATTCCTGCACTCAGTGGTATAGCAGCCATTGCAGGACATAACTGGCCGCTTTACTTCCATTTTCGTGGAGGAAAAGGAATTGCGACTGCCATTGGTGTTCTGGTAAGCCTTGCTTTCCTGCCTGCGTTATGTGCTGGGGTGATCGCCATTCTGTCTATTGTATTGACACGATATGTTTCATTGGGGTCTCTAATTTTTGTAGCATTTACACCCATCTTTATTTTGGTATTACCCGGATATTCAATGAATATCTTCTGGGGGAGTCTGATTATTTGTCTGTTTGCGTTCTGGAGACATCGTACCAATATTGCGAAGCTCGCCAAAGGACAGGAAAATAAATTGGGATCGAAAAACCCTGGAGGGGGTAAACGAGTTGTCTAAAAAAGTTGCTGTTCTGGTCGCTGGGAGCTGGGGAACGGCTCTGGCCAGTGTACTCGCCGCCAATAACTTGGACGTGATGATGTGGACACGTGGTGAAGATCAGGCTACGGAAATCAATAGCAAGCACACCAATACTCGCTATCTTCCGGATGCGGAGCTTTCTCCTCGGATTCAGGCAACCAATGATATGGAAGCTGCAGTGGAAGGTGCTATAGCTGTGTTAATTGTTGCACCTTCTTCAGCCATGCGTGCAGTTACGAATCAGTTTAAGGCTTATTATAAGCCTGAGATGTTAATCGTTCATGCAACCAAAGGTTTTGAGACAGAAAGCCTGAAACGCATGTCCACAGTCATTTCAGAAGAGCTGGAATGTGAAGAAGGACGTGTTGTTGTGCTTTCTGGCCCAAGCCATGCGGAAGAAGTGGTGAAGCGCTGCCCAACGACAGTTGTTGTGGCCTCACTGGATAAGGCATCTGCCGAGGCGGCCCAGGCTTTGTTTATGAATGCCTATTTCCGTGTGTACACGAATCGGGACATGCTTGGTGTTGAACTGGCAGGCGCATTCAAAAACATTATTGCTCTTGGTGCAGGCATGTCCGATGGTCTTCAATTCGGTGATAATGCCAAAGCAGCGTTGTTAACTCGCGGTTTGGCAGAGATCACACGTATTGGTGTAGAGATGGGCGCAAATCCGTTAACGTTTTCGGGACTTGCCGGAATCGGAGATTTGGTTGTAACGGCTACAAGTCAGCACAGCCGGAACTGGAGAGCAGGCTCCATGCTAGGCCAAGGACAGAAGCTGGATGATGTCCTGAAGTCCATGGGCATGGTGGTGGAGGGCATTCGAACCACGCAAGCTGCCTATTTCATCTCGCAAAAATACGGTGTGCAAATGCCGATTGCGGATCAGTTGTATCACGTTTTATTCCAAGAGAGACAGCCGCGAGATGCGGTTGAAGCCTTGATGGGACGTGACCCGAAAACTGAAATGGAAGTCATGAAGCTTGAAACCTGGGAGCAATGGCATTCCTGATTGTACTCATCCTAAACGCACCTTGTGAAATAAGAAGCTTATTCACCTTTTCTGCCGCGGACTCATACTATACACATGAGTATTGCCGGAGGAGGGGAGACGAATGGGTAACAACATTTCCAAAGATGCGCTGAATGCAATCAACAAGAAAACGGGTAAAACGATAACAGAAGGTGCCGTCAAGAAATTGGCAAGCACGGTGAAACCAACGACGATTCAGAATGAAGCTCAGTTGCGCCAATTGATCAAACAAGTATCCGCCATGGCGAAAGTTCCGGTATCTGAGGATACGGTTAAGGATATTGTGAGTGCGGTCAAGAAAAGCGGATTGAATCCGAGCAGTATGGAATCGTTAATGAAAATGATGATGAAAAAATAATAGATCACGCCTGCTTGTGCAGGTGATCCAGTAAGACAAAAAGACGAGTCGGCTTCTGCCGGCTTGCTTTTTTGTCTTTTTTTTGGAAAGTTAAGCTGAATTTCGTGTTATAATGGTTGCAATTGTCACAGTGTCAGTGATGAATATCGGACTGAAGGGGAGACTGCTGGATTATGAGCGCAATGGACAAGATGTGGCTGTCATTGGTCGCCATCCTCATTATGGGACTATCTGTATTCTTGATTACGTTTGCTCGTGCCAAAACAAAAGGCATTATACGGGGGATTCTTTCTTTGATTGCATTTTTGATTATGCTGATTGGTTTTTTCGGTGGAATCGCATCTCTGACCTGACTTCCTATGCCTGAAGGATAACATCCGCATAAGCACATCATAAGAACTGACACAATGAACACGGATGAGGGGAGTGTGAGCCTATGGGGCCGCATGATACGGAGGGTCGGACAGAGCGTTATCCGGAATTACACGCGGCTTTGCTGGAAACGGCCAAAGCCTGGAACACGCAGCCTCAGACTTGGTTGCTTGGAGGAAGCTGTGGGTTGCTGCTTCAGGGGGTGGAGTTGCAACAGGCTCCCAGAGATATTGATATCTATGCGGATGTTGCTGCTGCTAAAGAACTTCACCGATTCGCTCCGGGGGAAATGCTTGACGAGCCTACAGTGGATAAGACAGGACCTTATGCTTCTCTACTTAGCCACTATCAGGTTGGTGCATGTGCGCTGGAACTGGTTGGTGGTTTCGAAATTTGGGCTCGCAAAAGTTGGTACCGTATCGAGATTGAACATGTTCTTGCTCTGCATGCACCAGTAGCACAAGTGGGTTCGTATACCCTGCGACTGATGCCGCTTGCGCATGAGTTGTTGTTTAATCTGCTGCGAGGTCGTGAAGATCGGTATGTACCCATTGCTAAACAGATGCGTGAGCAACCAGATGCACATCAACCTATAATGACACTGTTAAGTCAGCAGAATGTATGGACAAGCCGCTTCAGAGCCGAAGTGGAAGAGCTCGTTGGCTTTGCATGGCCCCAGTAGGTTGAGGGAGGAAAATAATGGACTATAAAGTTACTTTTTTACCTATGAACAAATCGATAGCGCTCAAACCAGGTGCAACACTTCTGCATGCAGCACGACGTGCCGGAGTCAAGATTACGACCCGTTGTGATGGTAAAGCGGCTTGCCTGATGTGCAAAGTGAACGTGGACGAAGAACATCAGGCGGAACTGTATCCACCAACTGATGCAGAAAAGCGTAAGCTGGGTTCACTGTTGGAAGCAGGTACACGACTGTCCTGTCAGGCAAAGGTGTGTGGATCTCTATCGGTTCATGTTCCTGAGGACCCGCTGAAGGCAGCCATTCGGAAACAATTGGAACGTCAGCAACAGGAAGACGACTGGTTCTGAGCGTTATGAAATTGATTCTCTAATGAGTTATTCAAGGAGGATACGGATGATTAGGAACAAGCCAAATTGTGTTGAAGGGAGCGGACGGCAGCGTCATATGCATCAGATGGGCGGTCTGCTGTTATTCCTGTTGTTTGCTTTTACAGCAAGTGGTTGTATGTATCCATCCCAGAGCAATTCGGACCCCAAGATCGCCTATCGGGAAAGTGTGAGTCGTATCCAGAGTGCGGTAGAGACATTCCAGCAAGATGAGGGGATTTTGCCAATCATCAATGCAGATATGATTACGCCAAAATATGAAAAGTTCAGAGTGGATCTGCCCAAGTTGAAGCAACTGGGGTATCTGGATGAAATACCGGGGACTGCTTTTGAAAGTGGTGGGAGCGCTTACTTCCTTATTCAGGACGAAGAAGTGAATCCGACCGTTAAAGTGATGGATCTTCTGACCGTACAGAAAGTAAACGATGTGCAACGAATGGTTAATCAATATAAGTCCGTACATAACAATAAGCTGCCAAGCGGGGAAGAACTTTATCCGGGGTTATATGCTGTGGATATGGAGCAGGCTGCTCAGGCAGGTATTCCTTCCATTACGCTGAATAGTGTATATTCGGGTCAGGCGATACCTTTTATGATGGATGACGAAGGCAAGGTATATGTGGATTATGCTTTTGACATTATGCAGGCGGTGGAAAAGTCTGACGTGCCTCCGGCGGAGAATGATGATGTTCGCGATCTTCTGTTGGAACACTCCTACTTCGTACCCGTTAAATCGGTTCCTTACGCTTGGAAAAATAATGCCCCTGTTGCACTGCCAATAAAATAAGCATGATTGCAATTTAAATGATCTATCTGTATGACCACCATGGCTCCAATGGTTTAAAAAGAGATATTCCAAACAAGGGATATCTCTTTTTTTTATTCTAAAATGATGAGCAGTAACAGTCATAAAAGCTTCATGGATCACATAAAGTAGATTGAAATAAAGACGCGCAGTCCGAGATCGGGGGATTCTCCTAATGTCATCACCATAAGATAAAAAAACAAAAATACGCGTCATATTGCCGCATACGGATACATAAGATGATACTAGTCCAATTGCATGTACGAGTTAACGCCGCTCTCGCCGGTTTCATCAGAATGCAACGTTCGGCGGCGGACGACTTCCGGGCACTCACAAAGGCGGCTCTACCGTTGCAGGGATTTCAGTCTTCTGATTGAAAAAACGAAGCGGATGCTCTTTAGCATTTTTCCTTCGGAGTAATTTAGGGAGGGGATTTCATTGGAGAAAGTGGACATTTTTAAGGACATAGCTGAGCGGACCGGAGGGGATATTTATCTCGGGGTTGTCGGCGCAGTCCGGACGGGAAAATCAACATTTATCAAACGATTCATGGAAACCATTGTATTACCAAACATCACAAACGAGGCAGATCGTGGTCGGGCGGTGGATGAACTTCCACAGAGTGCAGCAGGTAAGACCATCATGACCACAGAACCGAAATTCGTACCGAATAACGCAGTCCAAATCAAGGTGGCAGAAGGACTCGATGTCAATGTTCGCCTTGTGGATTGTGTAGGTTACGCGGTGGAAGGAGCCAAGGGATACGAGGATGAGAATGGTCCACGCATGATCTCCACGCCTTGGTTCGAGGAGCCGATTCCGTTCCAGGAAGCTGCCGAGATTGGTACTCGCAAAGTCATTCAGGAGCATTCTACACTGGGTGTTGTGGTTACAACAGACGGCACGATCGCCGAAATTGCCCGCAGTTCCTATGTGGAATCCGAAGAACGAGTTATTGCGGAACTGAAAGAAGTGGGTAAACCGTTTGTCCTGGTCATCAACTCGACTCGTCCTCGCAGTGAAGAAGCCCTGCAATTGCGTAATGAGCTTGCTGCCAAATACGACATTCCGGTGATGACACTCAGTGCAGCGACCATGACGGAAGATGATGTGACAGGTGTACTTCGTGAAGTGCTCTATGAGTTCCCTGTGCATGAAGTGAATGTAAACTTGCCGAGCTGGGTTATGGTACTGAACGAGACTCACTGGCTGCGCAGCAACTATGAAAATTCCGTACGGGATACCGTTAAGGATATTCGCAGACTTCGCGACGTGGATCGAGTTGTTGCTCAGTTCATGGAATATGAATTCATTGATCGCGCAGGCCTGAGTGGCATGAATATGGGGCAGGGTGTAGCCGAAATTGACCTGTATGCGCCAGATGAATTGTATGATCAGATTCTCGTGGAAGTGGTCGGAATTGAAATTCGTGGCAAGGATCATCTGTTGCAATTAATGCAGGAGTTCTCGCATGCGAAGAGAGAATATGACCGCTTCGCAGAAGCGCTGGAGATGGTCAAAACGACCGGATACGGCATCGCTGCTCCATCTCTTGCCGAGATGGCTCTGGATGAACCTGAGCTTATTCGTCAGGGCACCAAATTTGGCGTACGCTTGAAAGCAACGGCACCGTCCATTCACATGATCCGGGTTGATGTGGAATCGGAGTTCGCTCCAATCATTGGCACGGAGAAACAAAGTGAGGAACTGGTGAGATACCTGATGCAGGATTTCGAGAACGATCCGATCAAGGTATGGGATTCAGACATGTTCGGTCGTTCGTTGCACTCCATCGTGAGAGAAGGTATTCAGGGCAAGATTGCCATGATGCCGGATAATGCAAGATACAAGTTGCAAGAGACGCTGGGAAGAATCATTAACGAAGGTTCGGGTGGCTTGATCGCTATCATTCTGTAAGACATCAAAAGACCGTAAGGGGGCATCCCCTCGCGGTCTTTTTTAGTTTGATTTCTTGATTTTGGATGAAATGGATAGGAAGAATGTAACTTTTGAAAAAACTTAGTGAGTTTTAGCTTTAAATTACTAAAACCCATTTACATACTAGGAATTAGCCGTTATATTAATATTCAACTATTGTGATCGAGATCACAGAGAGTGGAACAGGGGGAAACAGAGATGAAAAGAAAAGAGACAAAATGGGTATGGTTGAGTGTGCTATTAGTATTTACATTGGCGCTGTCCGCTTGCGGAATCAAAAAAGAACCGGCAGCAACTCCGGCTTCGGGTGCATCAGATGATACACCAAAAACGGAAGCAGTTACAGGCCCTCTAAGCGGCAAGCGGATTGCACTTATTATGGAGTTTAATACAGGTACTTTCTCGCAGCAATATGTACAGGGTGTAAAAGAAGAAATCGAAAAATTCGGTGGAGAACTGACTACATTTGTTGCCGATAATGATAAAGCGAAGATGGTATCCTTGCTCGATAGCGCAATTAATCAGAAATTCGATGCCATTCTGACGGATCACGGGGATTCCCTGCTGGAGCCGGGTGTGAAGAAGGCAGTAGAACAGAACATTCCGGTGGTTGTGTTCGACGCAGCCATTAGTGTTCCGGGAGCAACAGTCCTGTCGCAGGATGACCAGAAGATGGCTGAGCTCACGCTGGAGCAAATGAAAAAAGATATTAATGGACAAGGTAACATCGTTAAAGTGTGGGTAGCTGGTTTCGCCCCTATGGAACGCCGTCAGATCGCATATGGTGAATTCCTGAAAGCAAATCCGGACATCAAGGAAATAGCGACATTTGGTTCTGCACAGAACCCGGCGCTGGATACTCAAGCCAAAATGGAGGCTATTCTCAAGCAATATCCAAAAGGTGAAATTACAGCTGTATGGGCTGCATGGGATGAGTTCGCCAAAGGTGCAGCACGTGCCATTCAACAAGCCGGACGTGACGAGATCAAAGTGTATGGTATTGATATGAGTGATGAGGATCTGCAAATGATTCAGGACCCGAAAAACCCTTGGGTTGCTTCCGCTGCGGTTGATCCTACAGACATCGGACGTGTACAAGTTCGTTATGCTTATCAGAAACTGAACGGGGACGAAACGGAAGATGCAGTAGTGCTTAACCCGGTCTATGTTCAACGTGAAGCTTTGCCAGATAAACAAATCTCCACTTCAGAGCTGTCGGAGTTCGTGGAAGGTTGGGGAGGCAGTACACAAGGAATCAAGGATTGGATGAGCGAATACGGTATTACTGCTAAATAAGCAGCGTAAGGGAAGCGCGCCGCAAGGCGCGCTTTTTCCAACCATAATAAAGACACGTGAGAATGGATGAGAAAAGGGATACTCCCGGAAGGGAACGATTGGAGGTTAACATCATGAGCACTGCACCAACTCTGCTTCAAATGGAACATATCCACAAGCAGTTTTCAGGCATTCCTGCATTGAAGGATGTGGATTTCTCTGTAAAAGGCGGGGAGATTCATGCGCTGCTGGGTGCCAATGGTGCCGGTAAGAGCACATTAATGAAAATTCTGTCCGGTGCCTATCCATTGGATCAGGGTACGATTCAGTTGAGTGGACAAGCGCTTCACTTGAGTTCCCCGGGAGACGCGAAGGCAAGTGGGATTCACTGTGTGTATCAGGAAGTGGATGCGGCACTGGTGCCACAGCTGACGGCCGCGGAGAACATTATGCTGGATCAGTTGGCTTCATCTGCTGGAGGCTGGTGGAAGAGTCCGCGGAAGCTGCAACAGCGTGCGGTTGAAGCACTGAAGCAATTAGGAGCAGACATATTGGTTCACCAAAAAGTAGCCGATCTGACACTTGCAGAGAAACAGATGATATTGCTGGCACGGATTTTGATTCAGGATGCCAAGGTCATCATTTTTGACGAACCTACTGCACCGCTCAGTCAGGAAGAAACGGATGCATTTTTCCGCATTGTTCATCTGCTGAAGGAGCGGGGTGTAGCTTGTATTTTCATTACCCACCGCCTTGCTGAAGTGACGGGTCACTGTGATCGCGTTACGGTCATGAGAGATGGGCAACATGTATTTACCGGTGAAGCGAAAGGACTGACTATTAACGACCTGGTCACACAGATGTTGGGCAAGCCGTTTGAAGAAGAGTTCCCGAAGACGGAAGCACCTGTGGGAGAGCTGCTTTTGGAGGCGCATGGGCTACGTCGTGGAGTGAAGGTCAAAGGTGTTGATCTCTCAGTACGCCGAGGTGAAGTCCTCGCTGTCGTGGGTCTGGTAGGGGCTGGGAAAACAGAAAGCTCTCGTTTGCTCATTGGCGCAGATCGACTGGAGGAAGGCGAGGTCCGGCTTAACAACCGTAACCTTCGCCTGTCTCAGCCTGCGGATGCGGCGGCTCTGGGGATCGTTTCTGTACCGGAGGAACGACGCAAACAGGGAATTCTGATCCAGGAGAACGTCGAACGGAATTTAAGCCTGCCTTTGCTTAGTCGCCTCAGTACATTAGGTTTCGTAAGCCGCAAGCGGGAGCGTCAGAATGCGGAATCATTGGTGAAACAGCTCGGAATCAAGACATCGTCCGTGAAACAGGAAGTGAAATATCTAAGTGGTGGTAATCAGCAGAAGGTGGCCATTGGCAAATGGCTTAATGCGGATGCGGATGTATTTATATTTGATGAGCCAACCAAGGGAGTAGACATTGGGGCGAAAAGTGACATTTTCCGCATCATCAATGAACTCGCCTTGGCGGGTAAGGGCGTAATCTATTTCACGTGTGAACTGGATGAAGGCATGGGAATCGGCGACCGAATCGCTGTTATGTGCGAAGGTGTTATCGTTAAAGAGTTCAAACGGGGCGAGACTAATCAAGAACAGCTGCTATACTATGCAAGCGGTGGACAAGAGGTGCAATCATGAAGGATAAATCACTGGATTTTGCGTTCCGTTACGGGGCGATTATTGTCATCATAGGTGTTATCGCATTTTTCGGCATTAAATTGCCTTATTTCTTTACGTACAGTAACTTGACCGATATTTTGGGCTCGATCTCTATCGTTACCTTTGTAGCGATTGGTGTTACGTTATCTCTCATTGTTGATGGATTCGATCTCTCAGTGGGAGCGACGGTCTCATTGACCACCGTTGTTACTGCTTCGTTAATGATTTGGTATCAGCAGCCACTAGCGATTGTCATTATCGTGCCACTGATTATCGGGGCTGTTATTGGTTTACTGAATGCTTTACTGATCGTAAAATTGCGTATTCCGGATCTGCTGGCAACGCTTGCCACGATGTACATCATCGGCGGCATTCACAAAACGTATGCGCAGGGATATACCATTTACAATCATATGCAGTTCCCTGATGGAAGCAAAGCTGCGGGAGAGATGGACCCGACATTCCTGCTTATAGGGCAGGGTAAATGGCTGGGTATGCCGATATCAGTTATTCTGCTACTTATTGCAGTAATAGGTGTGCATATCTTTTTGACGTATACGAAATACGGGCGCCAGATGTACATTACGGGCGGTAATGAAGAAGCCGCACGTCTGTCCGGAATCAAGGTGAAAAAGGTGCGTACACTCGCCTATGTAGCCGCTGGAGTGTTTGCAGCAATCGGGGGTATCATCTATGCTTCCAAAGTAGGTTCTGGTCAAATCGATGCGGGATCACCGTTGTTAATGGAATCTGTAGCCGCTGTATTTGTCGGTTTCTCTGTGTTTGGCGCGGGTAAACCTAATGTCATCGGAACCTTCATCGGTTCGGTTCTAATTGGTGTACTCGTGAACGGTTTGACAATGATGAACGTACAGTATTTCACGCATGATATTGTAAAAGGTGGGGTTCTCGTGCTCGCTCTGGCAGTTACATTTTACGTCTTAAACCGCAACCGGACTTGAAATTGTGGGCTGTCTGTATTAGTATGAAATTTGTTCGGCGTCTGAAATCCCCGTGGTTTCAGGCGACATTCTGCCGAAAATGACTGTTGACCGCAGGCGGAGATTTGTGTTCATCGCTCAAGATGTACGTAGATTTTTTGCGTATGAACGTATATTTCGCTATAAAACGGAAACACAGTATAACATTCAGGACATTGATACAGGAGGTGAAAAACAAATGAACAAATCAGACTTGATTACACACGTATCCGAAGCGACTGAATTGTCCAAGAAAGATGTAACGAAAGCGGTTGATGCCGTATTCGAAGCAATCTCTGAGGCTCTTCAAAGCGGAGACAAAGTACAATTGGTTGGTTTTGGGAACTTCGAAGTTCGCGAGCGCTCTGCACGTAAAGGACGCAACCCGCAAACAGGTGAAGAAATCGAAATTCCTGCGAGCAAAATTCCTGCATTCAAACCAGGTAAAGCGCTCAAAGACGGAATTAAATAAGATTTCTACATATTCCATATGTCGACAAAAAGACCGTGACTTGTTCACGGCCTTTTCTTTTGCCCTTTAACGATGATTCTTCTGGTTATCCGAGTGTTCAGGATCATCCGGTTGTCCGGCATAAGCAACGAGAATCAGTTCTTCGCCAGCAGCTGCAGACAGATGCTGTTCAATTTCTTTTAACTGATGAATATGCTCGTCTGTAAGTGCAGCAGGGGTGTATCTCATGCAGATTCTCCTTTCTGTGGCTGTACAACTGTAGTATGACCCGACGATAGCCGATTCTTGCGGTTCATTCGTATAAGGCGCTGGTTGACAAATGAAACAATCTTAATCATCATTAACGCTATCGAACGAAAGAAGGGGACATGCGTGATGGATCATCCAACCGGCAATGATTATATTGTAATTAAGGCAGAGGAAAATGGTGTCCAGGTGATCGGATTAACCCGAGGTCAGGATACACGTTTTCACCACACCGAGAAATTGGACAAGGGTGAAGTGATGTTTGCTCAATTTACCACCCATACTTCAGCTATTAAAATCCGGGGCAAAGCCACGCTGATTACCAAGCATGGTCAGATTGAATCGGAGTAATGGACAGGTTGAATACGCTCAAATGAAGATTGCAGGCATAGCCTGCTTTTTTTCATTGTACAATGAGGTATGAGCCTTTACCGGACAGACTACACTAACAGGTAAAGGCAGGGAGGCGTATATGAAACCGCGGATGATTGTTACTGCTTCAATCCTGGCAACGGTTGCGGCGGTCTTTCTGCTTGTTGCGATACAAACCTTACATATGCGTACATTGGGCGGGGAAAACGTACAACCTGTCTCTGCAACACATCATCCAGTCCAGCTAACGGATGACAACCTGGTTGACGTGCTAAGCTCCCTGCAACTATCTACACCCATTGCAAGAGTGGAATGGAAACAGTCTATTTTGAGACTGGATCTCAAGGTTAAAGGCACGGCTACGAGTTACACCGAAATCTATGAGAATATGGCAGCTGTGGCGGATTTGGGCTTTCGGAGTCTGGACAACGTGGATCAGGTGCTGCTACGTGTGATGGCAGAAGATGAATGGATGCATAAACGACATCTGTTGCTTGCTGCTGATATTCGGCGTGGAGAATGGCCCCTGTATGCGATTGAAACATTACGGAACTGGAAAAGTGCGGCCTTTTCGGATGAATTGAAGGACTGGTTTCATTTGATGGAGACCGAACTCTGGAAGAAGCAATTCGAAATGACAAGTCAAGGGTAATAGAATAGCAGGATTCAGTGCGTGCCCGATCAACATATGCTATAATATATAAGATTGTAGTGCAGAAATGGTTTAACAATGTTAAGGCTCGGAGGCTGAGAATGAATTCATATCGCGTACCCCAACTAGCAAAGAAATATACGGATTACGACATGATTCGACAACATACGGAAATCCCATCATTTCCGGATAGCCGGGCACGTCTGTTGCAGGTTTTTGTGGGCCGCACAGACGAAAAGGTGCATCAAGAGCTATATGCTCTTGCAACTTCGCTCGTTCAGTTGGCCATGGATACGCATGATCGAATCGATACCATTTCCGGTGAGCGAAGAGAGCAGGAGATGCGTTCACGCCAGTTGAATGTGCTCGCCGGAGATTATTTAAGTAGCCGTTTCTATCAATTGCTTGCCCATGCAGGCAAAATTGAAATGATTGGCAAACTCAGTGCTGCTGTATCCGAAGTGAACGCACGCAAGATGACGCTGTATGAACGGATGAAGAAGCTTCTCGTTTCGGCTGATGAATACTTGCGTGAAACGGTACAGCTGAGGATGCAGCTGTTTCTTTCATTTACAGGCATGATTCAAGATAAGGAAGAGTCCTTATGGAACAGCCTGTTGACCGAATTCAGCTCCTGCGAAACGATCGTGGAAGAACTGAAGCGGATGAATGACGAACAACAATTTCTTCACAGCTATGCATACTGGCACATATACGAGTACGGTAATGACGATGAGCGCAGTGTGCTGCGTCAGTCTGAACCAGATGCACGTGTATGGAACGCTATGGTGCTGAAGCATAGGGTTGGCGAGGTTCTGCTGGACAAGCTTCGCGAATGTACACACCGCATTCAACTGTTGTTGCAAGACGAGGAAGGGCGGATGGGCTTGCATGAGATACATGCAATTCTTGAGCCGTACTTAACATATTTGCAGCCTTCACATGCGGCAGTAAGGGAAGATTGAGGGGGAGACAGACGAATGGGGAGCGGAGAGAGCAAACCGAAAGAAGAATATGTCCATTCGGTTTTTCAGAGTATAGCCGGAAAATATGATGTCATGAATGATATTCTAAGTTTCCGCAGGCATAAGTCTTGGCGCAAATTCACCATGAAAAAGATGAATATGTCCAAAGGCGACACCGGTCTTGATTTGTGCTGTGGCACATGTGACTGGACGCTCGCCATGGCAGAGGCAAGTGAAACGGGGCACATGCATGGGCTTGATTTCAGCAGCAACATGCTCGAAGTTGGCCAAACGAAGATCAATGCCGTACAGCGTCAGAAGCAGATTACCCTGACACAGGGAAATGCCATGTCACTTCCTTTTGAAGACAATTCATTCGATTATGTGACGATCGGGTTCGGGCTGCGTAATGTACCTGATCTCAGACAGGTGTTGTCTGAGATGAAACGTGTAGTAAAACCGGGCGGTATGGTTGTGTGCCTGGAATTGTCCAAGCCAACATGGCAACCGTTCAAGGGCATTTATTATTTTTATTTTGAGAAGGTTTTACCGAATCTTGCCAAAGTGTTCGCTAAAAGTTTTGAGCAGTATAAATGGCTGCCGGATTCTTTGGCCATTTTTCCGGGAAGGAAGGAACTGGCAGACATTTTTGCAGAAACTGGATTGCAACAAGTGCAGGCCTACCCTCTGACCGGAGGTATCGCGGCACTGCATATTGGAACCAAGGAGAATCAGCATGTTTAGGAAAATTCGCATCTTTTTAGAAATGATCAAGATTGAACACACGCTTTTCGCTTTACCTTTTGCATTTATGGGGGCCATCCTCGGCTCCATGGTAGTGAATGATACCTTCCCAAGCTGGATGCAGATCATGTGGGTATTGCTTGCGATGGTCGGCGCACGTAGTGCGGCTTTCGGTTTGAACCGAATTATTGACCAAGCGATTGATGGCAAAAATCCGCGTACCGCGATGAGAGCGATCCCTGCAGGACTGTTGAAAAATGGGGAAGTTGTTATATTCGTCATTATCTCATTTATTTTGTTATTCTGGGCCTCATCCAATCTTAATGTATTATCCATGCAGCTGTTACCTATCGCTGTGTTTATGCTGGTACTGTATTCGTACACCAAACGTTTCACATGGTTATGCCACGTCGTTCTCGGAATGACAATTGGTTTGGCGCCGCTTGGTGGCTGGGTAGCTGTAACCGGGACGATGGATTGGACAGCGATTGTCCTGTACGTTACGATTGTGTTCTGGACAGCAGGTTTTGATATTATCTATGCATGTCAGGATCTGGAGTTTGACCAAGGTGAAGGCCTTCATTCGATACCTTCCCGTTTTGGCCTGGTTAAATCATTGCAGATCGCCAAGTTCTTCCATGTGATTACTGCAATTGGTTTTCTTGCGTTATTGTTGATGACAGATCTGAGCTGGTGGTATGGCGCAGGTATGCTGGTTACGTACGGTATTCTGTTCTATCAACACTATATTGTATCGCCTAATGATATGAGTCGTGTTCAAACGGCATTCTTTACCATGAACAGTTTGCTTAGTTTAATCGTATTTACGTTCACTTTGATTGATCTGGCGGTGAAATAAATGGTACAGCAGCCGGACAATAAACGACTGGTTGTCGGAATTACCGGAGCGAGTGGCAGTATATATGGCATCCGATTAATTGAAACGCTGCTTGATTTGGAATATAACGTTCATCTGGTCATATCCAATGCAGGGTGGCGTGTACTGAAAGAAGAAATGGACTGGGATGTGACGAATCGGGACGGGGTGTTGGAAGAAAAATTCGGCAACCGTGCTGGTTCTCTGATCTATCATCCTGTGAGTGATATAGGGGCCTCCATTGCAAGTGGTTCTTATCTGGCCGATGGCATGATTATCATGCCATGTTCTATGGGAACTCTTTCCTCCATCGCGCAGGGATCGTCGGATAATCTGATGTCCCGCGCAGCCGATGTTATGATGAAAGAGGGAAGAACATTGATCCTCGTACCACGTGAGACGCCTCTTCATGCAATCCATCTGGAGAACATGCTGAAGCTCTCCCGTCTTGGTGTACGAATGATACCGGCTATGCCTGCTTTTTATTACAAACCTCAGACTATGGATGAGTTGATTATGTTTTTGGTGGGGAAAGTGCTGGATAGCTTGCGCATCCCACATCAACTGTTTACAAGATGGGGAGAACCGGATGAACGGGGATAACGACTGAGTCCGATACAAGGCTGTTTTTTTGCCAAAGTGTTGCTCGGTTTATTTGTCCCCCGAATCCCGGGGTATTGGTGAGTGCTGATGGTGAGTCTTCATGAACCACAGTCTTGACCCATGCTCCGGCAACTTCTGTATTTTGTTTCAGAACAAGTCGCAGAGTTTATAGAAAAACACAAGCAAGAACGGTAAGCCGGGTTTTTTCGTAATGCCTGCAGGCCCGACTTGCTGGAGGGGAAGGTAAGCATGGATTTATGGACTGACAATACGCTGATACGGGTGAACGAATGAAACTATTGGATATTTTCGGGTTGTTAAAAAAGGACATGGATTACATTGAGAAAGAGTTGTACCTCAGTGTTCGAGGAGAACAAAAACTGCTGAGTGAAACGTCGCTTCATTTGCTCAAAGCAGGAGGAAAACGGTTGCGGCCCGTTTTTGTATTACTTGGCGGGAAATTTGGTACATATGATATTGAACGACTGAAGTTGGTTGCGGTTCCGCTCGAACTCATTCATTCCGCATCTCTCGTTCATGATGATGTTATTGATAATGCGGAGACACGCCGAGGCAAACCTACGGTGAAGTCCAAATGGGATAATCGGATTGCCATGTACACTGGAGACTATATCTACGGTAAGGCACTTGAAATGACTGCGGGATTATCCGATCCAGCTATTCATCGTATCCTTGCCAAAGCCATGGTACAGATGTCCATCGGTGAAATGGAGCAAATTCGAGACTTTTTCAATACGGGACAAAGCGTCCGAAACTATCTGCTGCGGATTCGTCGCAAAACAGCACTTCTGATTGCGGTTAGCTGTCAGTTAGGGGCTTTGGCCACACGTGCGCCTGAGCATGTATCTTCCTTGCTGTATACGTACGGATACAATGTGGGGATGGCTTTCCAGATTCAAGATGATGTACTTGATCTGGTAGGTACCGAGAAACAACTCGGTAAGCCACCTGGCAGTGACATGAAGCAGGGAAATATCACTCTTCCTGTGCTGTATGCACTGCAAGAGTCCGATCTGCGTGAACCTCTGTTGAAGGAGATTGCCCGTGTCCAAGATGAAGAAGGACGGGCAAGTGCATCGGATGCAATTGGAATGATTCGCCAAAGTCAAGGAATTGCTAAAGCAGAAGCCCTTGCTGACCGATATATGAAGAAAGCGCTCGATGCTCTCGATCAGCTACCTAACATCAAGACGACCAAAAACCTGCGTGACATCGCTCATTTTGTGGTTAAACGCACACATTAAATTTTGTATAACCTTCGACTCACATGTTGGAATGGACAGCGCATAGTTGATCGGGTCTGACACAGGTACTCATACGCGAAGATGAACAGACATGTGAAATTCCTCATTGGGAGGATTTGGACATGTATGTTACAATCAGAGGGATTGCGTTTACATAGTGATTAACTTTGAACCGTGAGTGAGGAGTGAGCTGATGGATCGTACATTTTTGATGGTGAAGCCGGATGGTGTGCAGCGTGGATTGATCGGTCGAATTATTAGCCGTCTGGAAGACAAAGGATTTAAGTTGGTGGCAGGCAAACTGGTGCAGATGTCTGAGGATCAGGCAAAGCGCCATTATGCTGAACATGAGGGCAAACCGTTTTTCGATGATTTGGTTCGTTTTATCACATCTGGGCCTGTATTTGCCATGGTGTGGGAAGGGGACGATATTGTGGCGCTTGCGCGCATCGTCATCGGGAAAACCAATGTGAAGGAAGCTGCTCCGGGGACCATTCGCGGAGACTTCGCCAGCCACACACCACATAATCTGATTCATGGGGCAGATTCACCGGAAAGTGCTTCCCGTGAAGCAGCAAATTTCTTTGCTTCAGATGAACTGGTGGTATACGACAAGAGCATCGCAGCCTGGTTGTAATTATTAGCCAAAAGGGTGATACACGATGCTGGAGCAAGAACAACTACTAGACCCGGATTACACCGGATTCATTCGTAAAATCAAAGAGAGCACAGGCATTGATCTTGCTCAATACAAGGAAGGCCAGATGAAAAGAAGGCTGACCACACTTCGCAACAAAAACGGGTTTCATACATTTTCTAACTTTTTTGATGCTATGCAGAAAGATAAATCCTTGTTCTACGAGTTTCTTGATCGTATGACGATTAACGTGTCGGAATTCTGGCGTAATCCCAATCGTTGGGAAGTACTGCGGGACGAGATTCTGCCTGAGCTGCTGGGCTCCAAGCGACGTGTCAAAGTCTGGAGTGCAGCCTGTTCAACAGGTGAAGAACCTTATACACTCGCCATGATTCTGGACACGATGGGAATTTTGAAGGATAGCTCCATTACGGCAAGTGATCTGGATGAAGGTGCATTGGCCAAAGCCAAGGAAGGGCGTTATATGGAACGCTCACTTAAGGATGTGCCAAAGGAAACGGCGAACCGTTACTTCAAGCAGGATGGCTTGGTATACCGTATTGATGAGCAACTCAAAAATTCGATCAAGTTCATGAAACAAAATTTGCTCGTGGACCGTTTTGACGATGGATACGATCTGATTGTGTGTCGGAATGTCATGATCTATTTTACCGAGGAAGCCAAAAACCTGTTGTATCACAAATTTGCAGCAAGTTTGCGTCCAGGCGGTATTTTGTTTGTGGGCAGTACAGAGCAGATCTTCTCCCCGGGACAATATGGTCTGGAGACAGCAGAGACATTCTTCTATCGGAAGAAATAATCATATTGGTTGTTGAGCCGTCTGAGGCACATGTACATGTGTTCAGGCGGTTATTTGTATATCTAATACAAGAAAGAGCCAGCTTTCTTGTCAAAGCGGGTCAGCTATACTATAATAAGCAAAGAAATTATGGGATTTTAGCAATGTGAAGTTTAACAGTTTAAAGGGGGAACGTATTATGAGTTTACGCTATTTAACCGCAGGGGAGACGCACGGACCCCAATTGACCGCTATTATTGAAGGATTGCCAAGTAATTTAACGATTGACTTTGAAGAACTGAATTTCCAGCTTCACCGCCGCCAAAAGGGATATGGTCGTGGACGCCGGATGCAGATCGAGAAGGATCAGGCCAATTTCGTTGGTGGTATCCGTCACGGATATACAACAGGTGCTCCAGTAGCGCTGGTTGTTCAAAATAACGACTGGAAACATTGGCAGAACATTATGAATATTGAGCCAATTGAAGGCAGTGACGAAGAGAAACGTCGCGTTCATCGTCCGCGTCCCGGACACGCCGATCTGAACGGTGGACTCAAGTATAATCTCAAAGACTTGCGTAACGTACTGGAGCGCTCCAGTGCGCGTGAGACAACGGTACGTGTGGCATGTGGTGCCATTGCACGTCAGTTCCTGGCTGAATTCGGAATCAAGGTAGCGGGACGTGTACTTCGGATTGGAGAGATTGAAGCTCCTTATCAGGACCTTCCGATTGATGAACTGATTGCAGTGACAGAAGCTTCCTCAGTACGTGTCACAGATGCTGATACAGAGAAGAAGATGGAAGCCTACATTGACCAGATCAAACAGGAAGGCGATTCCATCGGAGGAATAGTGGAATGTATCGTTGAAGGCGTACCTGTTGGTTTGGGAAGTTATGTTCAATACGATCGCAAGCTGGACGCAAGAATCGCACAAGGCGTAATGTCCATTAATGCATTCAAAGGTGTAGAAATTGGTATCGGATTCGAAGCCGGAGTCATTCGTGGATCACAGGTACATGATGAAATCATGCATACGGATGAGCGCGGCTACCACCGGGCAACCAACCGTCTGGGTGGATTCGAAGGTGGTATGACGAACGGGATGCCAGTGGTAGTACGTGGTGTGATGAAGCCGATCCCAACGTTGTATAAGCCACTGCAAAGTGTTGATATTGATACGAAAGAAGCATTTACGGCTCAGGTTGAGCGCTCAGACGCTTGTGCTGTACCCGCAGCAAGTGTGGTTATGGAGCATGTCGTAGCATGGGAAATTGCTAAAGCATTCCTGGAGAAATTCGGCGGGGATTCCATGGAAGAGATCCGTGCGAACGTTGCCAGCTATAACGCTCAACTGGAGAATTACTAATATGCGTCAGCTGACGGTACAGTTGGAGGAACGATCATATCCGATTCTGATTGGTAGCGGCCTCTTGGCGCAAGCCCCTCAATATTTTGAGCAATATGGCTTGACCAAGAAGAGCCCGTTACTCATCATAACAGACGAAAATGTGGCTCCCAAATACTTGTCAGGTTTGGAGCAAACGCTGCGTACGGCTGGTTATACAGTCGTATCGGCGGTTGTCCCCTCTGGTGAAACATCGAAATCCCTTTCGGTATATCACGATATGATGACTGTTGCGATCGAAGGCAAACTGGATCGGAGTTCTGCGATTTTGGCCCTGGGTGGGGGTGTCGTAGGTGATCTGGCTGGCTTTGTTGCCGCTACATATATGCGTGGAATCAAGTTTGTTCAAGTACCTACAACGATTTTGGCGCATGACAGCAGTGTGGGCGGCAAGGTAGCTGTCAACCATCCGCTGGCCAAAAATATGATCGGTGCATTCCACCAGCCCGAACTTGTACTCTATGATGTGGATACACTTCAATCCTTGCCGCCACGAGATGTTTCGGCAGGTTTGTCAGAGATGCTGAAGCACGGACTGATCCGTGATGAGGCTTTTGCACATTGGTGTGAGGAGCATGCGGAAGAGTTGCTTGCGCTTAATCCGGAAGCACTGGGATACGGTTTGGAGCGTGGATGTGGTATTAAGGCAGAGATTGTATCCAGAGACGAACGTGAAAATGGAGAACGTGCGTTGTTGAACTTGGGACATACGATTGGTCATGCCATTGAAGCGATTGCCGGCTACGGAGAGTTCCTGCACGGAGAAGCGATCTCCATAGGTATGGCTGGATCAGCATTGCTTGGTGAGAAGCTTGGTGCGCCAACAGGGCTCTATGAAGATACGGTCCGCATGTTGCGTTCACTTCGCCTTCCAACAACGATGCCTGCACATCTCGACACGGATGCATTAATGGAAGCGATGATGCATGACAAAAAGTTCCGTGAAGGTCATATGGTGTTCATCATTCCTGATCGGATTGGGGCTGCAAGAATTGTGAAGGACGTACCTGTGTCGGCAGTTCGGGACGTCATTGAAATGCTCAGGAAGGGAGAATAACAGCAATGGTCACACGGGGAATTCGCGGGGCTACAACAGTCACGCAGAACAACGAAGAACAGATTTTGAAGGAAACGGCTGTATTGTTGCAGGAGATCGTAGATCGCAATGAGATCCAACCGGAAGATATCTGCAGTGTGTGGATTACATTAACCGGGGATCTGGATGCTGCTTTCCCGGCAAAAGCTATTCGCCAACTGGATGGCTGGGAACTGGTACCACTAATGTGTGCACTGGAGGTTCCTGTTAAAGGTGCCTTGGCACAGTGTATTCGTTTCATGGTGCATGTGAATACGAACAAAGCTCAGAATGAAATCAACCATGTGTATCTGAACGGTGCACAGGCATTACGTCCGGATTTGGCAGCACCTTCTGGCTCTTAAGTAAGTGGGTTGTCAAACCGATCATAATGATGTATAGTGAGAACCAGTTGAGTAGAGTAGAGATTGAGCTGAGAGCAGCTGAGCTAGTGGAGTATATAGCAGAGTCCAGTGGGTGGTAACCGGGGCAACAGAAACCGGTCAACTGATTCACGGTACGTCGTGCTACGGAATAGGTAACAGGAGCAGGGAAGCAAATGTGTCTTGGGACACGTTTTGTTTTGATATATTTGGATATAACACGAATAACGCACGTTCCCGTATTTTATGAAATACTGGAATGAGTAGTTGAAGTGTTATAACTGATTTATTTTTCCCGATTGCATGATGTGAGATGCATCAGTTCAGCAACCTGTGAATAATCCGACAGCGCAGTATAGGGACTTGTTATTTATGAAGCATCACCCTGTTAAATACAGCTTATAACCAAACCTCTACCTGATGGTAGAGGTTTTTTTCGTATATTGAATTGCTTCTTCTACCTAAATCTGAAAGGACGTGATCTGATGATAACGCCAAACGTTAATCAAGTACTGAAAATGTCGAATGAGTATAATCTGATTCCGGTAGTCAAACGGATTCTTGCAGACATGGAGACCCCAATTCGAATATTCCGCCGTTATGCTGACAACGACCGTGCATTCCTGCTGGAAAGTGTAGAGGGTGGTATCCAATGGGCGAGATACTCGTTCATCGGTACAGATCCGTTCCTGATGATTTCGGCGAAGAAAGGCCGGATTGTTGTAGAAGAAGCAGGGAAGACCCGTGAATTACCAGGCAAACCGATTGAAGAACTGAAAGCATTGCTGCGTAAGTACCGCAGCCCGAAAGATGATGAACTGCCGCCATTCACAGGTGGGGCAATTGGGTTCTTCGGATACGATCTGCTGTCGTATTATGAGAAGCTTCCAGCTCACGCGCTGGATGACCTGAATATGGATGACATTCGCTTTATGTTCTGTGACCAGATTATCGTGTTTGACCATGTGAAGCAGCAAATGCTGCTGGTCGGTAATGTACACGTCAAGGACGGTGCAACAGATGATGAGATACGGCAAGCATATGCAGTGACTTCGGAGAAGCTGGAGCAGGCCGCAGAACGGTTGCAGCAGCAAGGACCAGGGGAGAACCTGAATCCGCGCTCCATTCCGGGAGACGTGGAACTGGGGGATATCCGCTCCAATCTCACGAAGGAGCAGTTTATCGGTAATGTGGAGCAAGCCAAAGAATACATTCGCGCAGGTGATATTTTTCAAGTGGTACTATCCCAGCGTTTCCACATTGATACAGAGGTTTCTCCACTTCACGTGTATCGTGTGCTTCGGACGCTGAATCCATCTCCTTACATGTACTACCTCAAAATGGATGATGAGATTATCGTTGGCACTTCGCCAGAAGCGCTGGTCAAGGTGGACGGCAATCGTGTGGAGACTCGACCGATTGCAGGCACACGTCCAAGAGGGGCGACAGAAGCGGAAGATCGTGCATTCGCTGCGGATCTGCTCCAGGATGAGAAGGAACGTGCGGAGCATCTGATGCTGGTTGATCTTGGGCGTAATGATCTGGGCCGGGTATCCAGCTTCGGCAGTGTGAAGTGTGACATGTTCATGGAGATTGAACGTTACTCTCACGTTATGCATATGGTGTCCAACGTTACGGGTGAGTTAAGAGAAGACAAGGATTTCTTTGATGCTTTCCTTTCATGCTTGCCAGCAGGTACCGTATCCGGTGCACCGAAATTACGTGCAATGGAGATCATCGCGGAACTGGAGAAAGAGGCACGTGGTGCCTATGCAGGAGCAATCGGATACCTCGGTTTCTCGGGTAACATGGACTCCTGTATTACGATTCGTACGATTATTTTCAAAAAAGGAAAAGCATATGTACAGGCCGGAGCGGGAATCGTATGGGATTCTGTGCCTGAGAATGAATATGAGGAAACGGTTAATAAAGCCAAAGCATTGCTCAAGGCGATTCGAACAGCAGAAGCCATGTTTCCTGCCAAAGACAAGGACAACACGTTGAGACTGGCAAATGCAGACTACTTTGTCACACCAGCAGCCGCTAAGAACTGAGAGAGGAGAGACCGGAGATGAACATAAACCCAATAATGAATGAGAACCTTGTAACCCCTATTGCTGAGATTACTCGTGAGGAAGGCATGAAAAATGGCCTGGCGAAGATTTTGGAGGGCGGTCATCTGGAGCAAGCCGAAGCACGAGATTTGATGTACTCGATCATGAGAGGTGAGGCAACGCCGGCTCAAATCGGAGGTTTGCTGATGGCGCTGCGGATGAAGGGGGAAACGGTGGATGAGATCACCGGTTTTGCTGAAGCCATGCGTGGTCAGGGCGGACGAATCCTCACGGATGGCAGCGGCTTGCTGGACACGTGTGGAACAGGTGGATCGGGTATTCACAAATTCAACATTTCCACAGCATCCGCGATCATTGCTTCGGCCGTCTCAGTTCGGGTCGCCAAACATGGCAACCGTTCAGCTTCAGGCAAAGCGGGTAGTGCAGATGTACTAGAGGCACTCGGTGTAAATATCCATCTGAACGGTGAGCAGGCCAGACAATGTCTGGATGATATCGGAATCTGTTTCTGTTTTGCCCAGGTATATCACCCTTCCATGCGACATGCGGCAGGACCAAGAAAGGAGCTGGGTGTTCGTACCATTTTCAACATGCTCGGACCTTTAACCAACCCTGCAGGAGCAGATCGCCAATTGCTTGGCCTGTATGATCGTTCCCGGACGCCAATGATTGCTGAAGTACTGAATCGTCTGGGTCTCAAAAGAGCGTTGGTCGTGGCCAGCCATGATGGTCTGGATGAAATCAGTATCTCGGCGCCAACTCAGGTATCTGAACTTCGCAATGGTCAAGTGCACACCTATGATATTGATCCACGTGATATGGGCTTGTCTCTGCATCCGCTCGAAGCGGTACTTGGAGGAGATGCGGCACAGAATGCCGAAATTATTAAGAGGATCTTCCAGGGTGAGCAGAGTGCCTACCGTGATGTCGTTCTATTGAATGCCGGAGCGTGCATCTATGTGTCCGGTCTTGCAGATAGCATTGCTGAAGGGGTGACACTTGCCGCAGAAGCGGTAGATTCGGGCAAAGCTGCCGGGAAGCTTGAACAGTTAATTCATACAACGGAGGCGTACAGTCATGTATCTTGATCGAATCGTTGCAACCAAACATAAAGAAGTTGAAGTTCTGGCACAAACATTTCGCATGGATGAGGCTATCCAAAAAATCGAACAATTACCCGCAACCCGTGGGTTTGAAAAAGCATTATCGAGCGGACGAAATCGCAAACTCGGCCTTATTGCTGAAGTGAAGAAGGCTTCGCCGTCCAAAGGATTGATCCGTCCGGATTTTCATCCGGTAGAGATTGCTGCTGCTTATGAACGAGCGGGTGCAGACTGCATCTCCGTGTTAACGGATGTGTCGTATTTTCAAGGGAGCAACGAGTACTTGCAGGCCATTCATCAGTCTGTGAACATTCCGCTATTGCGTAAGGATTTTATTATAGATGAACGACAGATCGCCGAGGCAAGATTGCTGGGTGCGGACGCGGTACTACTCATTGCCAGCATTCTGACTCCAGAACAAATTCGTCAATATCTGGAATTCGCCAAAAGTTTGGGGCTGGACGCCTTGATTGAAGTCCACGATCGGACAGAGCTGGAGCAGGTATTGAAAATTCCGCAGGCAACCCTTGTGGGTATCAATAATCGTAATTTGAAAACATTCGAAACCAGTCTGAACACGACACTGGATTTGATGGAATTGATTCCAAGTGGCGTCACATTGATTAGCGAAAGTGGTATTGACGGACCAGAATCAACAGTACCTCTGATTCAGGCCGGTGTTCATGGTATTCTCGTAGGTGAGCATCTCATGCGCAAGGATGATGTCGAGGCGGCTGTATATGATCTGATGGGACCCAAATGATGAATACTTCCATACACGATGGCACAGGCGACAGTATGTCAGAACTGAGAAACCCGCTGCCAGCGGCCGTAAAAATATGTGGACTTCAGGACGTTGAAGTGCTAAAATCGATGATAAACTTGCCTGTGGATTACATTGGTGTTGTTTTTGCCAAATCACGCCGCCGAATCGAACCCGAGCAGGCTGCTGCATTAAGAACAGTACTATTCGAATGGTCGGCCTATGAACGGCCTAAGCTTGCGGGTGTATTTGTGAATCCTACGCTCGAAGAGCTGGAACACATTATGGAGATTGCTCACCTCGATGTTATTCAACTGCATGGACAGGAGACTGCGGAATTTTGTCAGCAGGTGAAGCAGCGGTGGAATGCCGAAGTATTCAAGGCTTTTTCTTTTCCCAAAGATGAAACGGGTCCGGAAGCTGATGATGCAGCCATAAGGTCTCTTGATGCCTACGATAAATTCGTGGATGCGATATTGCTTGATACCTATGATCCTCTATATGGAGGGGGCTCCGGCAAAACGTTTGCCTGGGAGCGTATTCCTGCCTATGCCGATTGGGCGAACAGTCATGGAATCTCTCTGTTTGTTGCAGGAGGTTTGCAGCCGGACAATGTACAACAACTGATACAGACATATGCACCTTTCGGCGTCGATGTATCCAGCGGCGTGGAGACTGAAGGTGTGAAGGATATGGCCAAAATTACAGCATTCGTAGAAAGGGTGAAGCAGGCATGACACATCAATTGCCGGATCAACACGGGCGTTTCGGTCACTTCGGAGGCCGCTTTGTACCTGAGACACTAATGAACGCACTCATAGAGCTGGAGGAGGCATATAGCCATTTCTCTGAAGACGAGGAATTTAACAAGGAACTGAACTATCTGCTGAGCGAGTATTCTGGACGTGAAACGCCATTGTATCATGCAGAGCAATTATCACGCCGATTGGGCGGACCGAAAATTTATCTGAAACGTGAAGATCTGAATCATACAGGTGCGCACAAAATTAATAACGCCATTGGACAAGGTTTACTTGCGAAACGGATGGGCAAAAAGAAAGTCATTGCCGAAACGGGTGCAGGCCAACATGGCGTTGCAACGGCGACAGTAGCCGCATTGCTCGGACTGGAATGTAAAGTATTTATGGGTGAAGAAGATACAGAGCGTCAGCAGTTAAACGTATTTCGGATGAAGCTGCTCGGAGCAGAAGTGATTCCAGTGACGTCCGGAACACGGACACTGAAGGATGCTGGTAATGAAGCACTTCGCTACTGGGTCAGCAATGTGGAGGATACGTTTTATGTGCTCGGATCCGTGGTTGGTCCTCATCCATATCCGATGATGGTGCGGAATTTCCAACGTGTGATTGGTGATGAAACCCGTCGTCAGATTCAGGAGATCGAAGGACGTCTGCCGGATGTGATTGTAGCCGCTGTTGGTGGAGGAAGTAATGCGATCGGGATGTTCTATCCATTTATCGGTGACCAAGATGTGAAGCTTGTTGGTGTTGAGGCCGCAGGCAAAGGGGTCGAAACCGAGTATCACGCTGCGACGATGACCAAAGGCACGCATGGTGTATTCCAGGGATCTATGAGTTATCTGTTACAGGATGAGTATGGACAGGTTCAGCCAGCTCACTCTATTTCGGCCGGACTTGATTATCCGGGTGTTGGTCCGGAGCATTCCTATCTCAAGGATATTGAACGGGCAAAATATGTACCGATTACAGATCAGGAGGCACTGGATGCCCTGCAATTGCTATGCCGGACAGAAGGAATCATTCCTGCTCTGGAGTCCGCACATGCGGTCGCCCAAGTTGTTAAACTGGCGCCTGAACTCACAGCGGACGATATTGTGGTCATCTGTCTGTCGGGACGTGGAGACAAGGATGTTGAATCCATCATGAAATACACGGGAGGCGACTTGGGATGAATCTGATGGACCAGACCTTCCAGCAATTGAAGGAACAGAATCGCACGGCACTTATTCCATTCTTAACCGTGGGAGACCCGGATGTGGATACAACGATCGATATCATCAAGGAGCTTGAACAGGCGGGAGCGGACATTTTGGAACTGGGTGTTCCCTATTCCGATCCGCTTGCAGATGGCCCAGTCATTCAGCGTGCTTCCGAACGTGCGCTGAAAAGCCAGATTACCATTCGTACTGTGATGGAAACTGCAGCAAAAGCTCGTAAGGCAGGTGTGAAACTGCCATTTGTACTGTTCACCTATTATAATCCGGTGTTGCAGACAGGACTGGATGTGTTCTTCGAAGAATTGGTCAAACACGATATTAGTGGCATGATCATTCCGGACCTGCCGATTGAGGAAGCGGAAGAGATGCGACAACGTGCAAATCGTGCCGGTGTGCATCTGGTGCCGCTTGTTGCACCAACGTCTAATGCACGGATTGAGCGGATTGTGACGGGAGCGAGCGGCTTTATCTATTGTGTATCTTCCCTTGGTGTAACCGGAGAGAGAGCTTCTTTCTTTGACGGCGTAGAAAGCTTCATTGAGACGGTGAAAAGTCTGACAGACCTCCCTGTAGCGGTAGGTTTCGGTATCTCCAGCCATGAGCAGGTTGCACATTTCTCCCGCATCTGCGATGGTGTTGTTGTCGGTAGTGCCATCGTTCGTCAAGTGGAAGACGCGATTCCTCTGCTTGAAAATCCGGATACGCGTGCAGCGGGACTGTTGCAAATTCGCAACTTTGTGGCACAATTAAAGGGATAGGGATGTCCTGAAAGTACATCCTTTGGATACGTGAGGTACATGCTGATCCGTGTCCAACAATATTTTAAAAACAGGAGGCGGTTGGGTTGAAACCGAAATCCCAGATTGTCAATCTGCCTGTGTACCAGCCGGGCAAACCGATTGAAGAAGTGAAACGTGAACTGGGGCTTGATCAAGTCATCAAGCTGGCCTCCAACGAAAATCCGTACGGCAGTTCTCCTGCCGCTCTGGAAGCCATTACGAGAGAAATGACGAATATAAGCATATACCCGGATGGTAGCTCAGTTGAGCTGACAGGAGTTCTTGCTAGCCATCTTGGCGTGGAACGGAACAATCTGATATTTGGTTGTGGTTCCGATGAGATTATTGCTTTGATTACGAGAGCTTTCTTCTTGCCGGGTGACGAGACCATCATGGCTGATCAGACATTCTCTGTATACAAAAGCAATGCAGATATTGAGGGTGCCGTTACCATTGAAGTACCTCTGAAGGATGGGACTCATGATCTGAGCGCCATGCTCGCACAAATCAGCGACAAAACCAAAGCAGTATGGGTGTGTAATCCAAATAATCCGACAGGTACGATTATCTCCGAGCAGGAACTTACAGCCTTTATGGACCGCGTGCCTGCTCATGTGATGGTCATACTGGACGAAGCGTATTATGAGTTCGTAACCGATGAAGCATATCCGCAAAGTGTACCATTGATCGAACGGTATCCGAACCTGGTCATTCTACGGACATTCTCCAAAATTTACGGTTTGGCTTCGCTCCGGATTGGGTATGGTATTGCTCGTCCCGAAATTATTGATTTGATTAACCGTGTACGTGAGCCATTTAACACTTCGCGTTTTGGACAGGTCGCAGCAACGGCAGCACTGCTCGATCAGGAGTTTGTTCAAGAGTGCTCGAAGCGGAATGCAACGGATCGGGATTTCCTGCAAAATGAATTTACACGGTTGGGATTGTCGTATTTCCCTTCACAGGGTAACTTTATTATGGTTGATCTGAACATGCCTTCGGCAACGGCGTTCCAATCCTTGCTCAAACAAGGCATTATCGTTCGCCCGGGATTCCACGTATACCCAACATACATTCGTGTGTCCGTCGGAACATCAGAACAGAACCGTGCATTTGTCACGGCACTGGAGAACACGCTGGCTGAGAAGGCGGTAGCACGCCCTTAATTCTGGCGATGAAAGAGTGAGGACCCATGAAACTAAAAATTGCAATGATCGGTGTAGGACTCATCGGCGGTTCACTTGCGCTCTGCTTCAAAGGCAAGCCAGGTGTAACCGTGATGGGCTACGCCCACTTGGATGAACTGAAGGACAAGTACATAGCGAGCGGTGTAGTGGATGATGCTACGCTCTCTCTGGAAGAAGCGGTAGAGGATGCCGACTTTATTTTTTTGTGCGTTCCCGTAGGTTTACTTGAATCCTACTTTGAGCAGCTCTCCAAGCTGCCATTGAAAAAAGGATGTATTATCACTGACGTAGGAAGCACGAAGGCTTCCATTGCGGCTTGTGCTGAGCATGTGCGGTTGACCGACGCTTATTTCATTGGTGGTCATCCTATGGCAGGATCGGAGCGTGCAGGCGTAGACGCGGCCTCAGCCGTGTTGTTTGAGAATGCATACTACGTCTTGACCCCATCAGAATATGTGCCTGAGGAAGCGTACAGCAGGTTGTCTGAGCTGCTTGCGTATACGCGGGCACAGATCGTACGTGTGGAGCCTTTGCTGCACGATGACATTGTGGGGGCGATTAGTCATCTGCCACATGTTATTGCTGTTGCGTTGGTAAACCAGGTGCGTGAGTATAATGAGTCGAATCCGTTGTATAAAATGCTGGCTGCAGGCGGTTTCCGAGATATCACCCGGATTGCATCCAGTGACGCCATTGTATGGAGAGATATCTTGCTTAGCAACCGGGATGTACTGCTGGGTTTGCTTAAAGACTGGAACAGACAAATGACGGCTTTCACGGATATGCTGGAGCATAAGAATGGTGAAGGCATTGAGGAAGCATTCCGTCAGGCCCGCGAGTTCCGCAGTGTATTGCCAGAACGACGCAAAGGCATGATTTCGCCGTTATTTGACCTCTATACCGATGTCCAGGATGCACCTGGTATGATTGGTAAGATCGCAACTGAGCTTGGGGCCAATGACATCAACTTGAGCAACTTGGAGATTATCGAGAACCGGGTGGATGTGCCAGGCATTATGCGTCTGTCCTTCCGTCAGGAAGAAGATATGGAACGAGCCAAGACGTTATTGGATTCCTTAGGTTATCAGGTGTGGATATAAGATGAGAAAGGGGGCGAAAGCCCTCTTTTTTGTGAGGTTATATTGGAGTTGTTCAGTTGATTTTCGTCACAGATTAAAGAGGGTAATGTATATAGAGTATGTAAATATTAACATACAAATAACAGGCAACATCTTTTAGAAGACAAAAAAAAGACCGCTTACATAAGCGGCCATTGCTCACGTGGAGCAATACAGTTATTGGATAGGAGTGGAGAGAAACCATACTGTACCCTTATTATATGTATACGTTTTCATTTTGTCAACACTTTAAGTAAAATTGTTTGAGTTAATTATATCTTTCGGAAATTCAGGATAATACATCCTTTTGTGAAGATGCCTCGGATCAAAAAAATATCACATTTTTGTAACCTTTTTAAAACTTCGCTCGTCTATATACAAAAGGCTTGTCAAAAAGGTCCAAAAAGAAGTCATGAACGTGAAAATGACCGCATATGAATGACAGGTCGGGTTTCTGTGGATAGCAATGGATTTGCCAGGATGATGCAGACCGTTGTACAATAAATACTGTTAATGTAGAAACGTTGGGGAAATTGCCATTACATAGGGGAATTTGGCGGGAAGGCCAGTTATGGCGCTGAACGCTGTTAATATGCGGTGAGAACCGCAACTTTTTTGTGCCTGTTCGGTAATACATGGATAGAGTCGAACGGGGAGAAGCACATGGATGGGCGAGGAGGGGTCGCACTCAAATGACGGATTCCCAGTTGATTCGAGAGATCAAGGAAGGTAACCTGGAGTTATATTCCGAGCTGATGAGTCGTTATCAGCGTAAAATACTGGCTTTCGTATATCATATGTTGAAAAGTTCCAATATGGAGCTGCTTGCGGAAGATCTCTGTTCTGAGACTTTCTATAAGGCGTTCCGCAGTCTGCACTCTTTCCGTGAGGTAGATGCCTCATTCTCAACCTGGTTATATACCATTGCGAGAAATACGGTACTGAGTGAGCTTCGCAAACAGCGCAGCGGAAATGTCCCACTTGAAGAGAGCGGGATCGTTCCTGTTGCTCCTTCGGAGAATGCACCGGAGTATGCTGTTCTGCGCAGCGAGCGGGTGATGCTGGTTAGGGATGCGATTAACAATTTGCCGGAGAAGCAGCGTTCTGCGATTATACTCCGTGAGTATGATCAACTAGACTACCAAGAGATTGCAAATATTCTTGGGCAGAGCGTCAGTTCTGTGAAATCGTTATTATTCAGAGCAAGATCAAGCGTAAAAACTCAATTGGAACCTTATTTCTTCGAACCGGTGTACGAGCCATATGAAGGGATGAAGAACCGATGAATTGCAATGAAGCCCAGGAACTGTTTGCACTGGTCTGGGACTTGCCGGAAGCTCATCCTCAGCGGATTGCATTTCATGCTCATCTCGCTGGTTGTGAAGAGTGCTCCGAGCAGTTTGAGGTCTGGGAAGAAGCCCAGATCTTGCTGCACAGCATCCCGGTTCCAGTGACAGAACAACAGGCAGAGAGAGTCAACCGTAACGTTATGGACCGGATCTATGCGGAGTCTCCATGGCTATTGCCGGAAGAGGCAAAGGTTAATCGTTTCTCTGCTGCGATCCGCAAACATATGTCTTTGTGGATTGCCGCGTTCCTGGCTATTTTTTTATGCAGCTTTCTGTACATGGCCATGTTTAAGCCAGACGTATCAGAAGCTGAGCAAACCAAGGTTGTTGCTACGGGTATTCTGGAGACAGGGGTTGCCGGAAGCGGACCATCGTCTTCTGGATTGTATCAGTACAACATGACTGGAGCGGACAGAGGAAGCATCATTGAACCTTTTGTTGTGAGCATGGGACCTGCTTATCCTCAATATTGGATGGCCCTGTCTTTACTAGCAATAGGGATGGCTTTATTTTCTCTTGGACGTATGCATCGAACAACGAATAAACGTAAACAACAAGGTGCGCGTGCATAGGTAATAACCTTTCGTTCGCCGTGTGGAGAGATGAGGGATGAAAGTGCGAATCGGGCTTATTCGTCACGGTCTTACAGACTGGAATGCGGCGGGCCGTATACAGGGTCAGACGGATATTCCGCTCAATGGAGAAGGTCGTGAACAGGCAGGACGCCTGGGAAGACGTCTGCTGACGGAAGAATACCAATGGGACTATATCATCACAAGTGGATTATCGCGGGCACAGGAAACAGGGGAGATCATCTCCAATCTGTTGAATGTACCTTTGCTGGAGCCGGACGCACGGTTGAAAGAAAGGGCTTTTGGTCAGATTGAAGGTCTGACTTCAGATGAACGGGTTGCCCGCTGGGGCAAATCATGGGAGACATTGGACTTGGGACAGGAGCAGATAGCGGATATCCAGATTCGTGCACTGGCGTTTTTGGAAGATCTATGGTCTACCTATCCGGACCAGAATGTACTCATTGTCACCCATGGAGCTTTTCTGGCCAACTTGTTAACAGCCTTGTTTGAAGATCGGTATACGGAACGGATTGGAAACCTGTCACTGACGATTCTGGAAAAGGAACGTGATGACTGGAGTCCGCTGTTATATAATTGCACACGACATCTGTCTTTGGACACAGCGAAACAACCTGAGTAATCCAACTTGGGTTGTTTTTTTTGCGTTTTATGGAGAAAGAAAGACTTTATATGATTTCAAACCTCTCATTTTTCTTCTGATTGACCAACTTGAGGCATAGTATGATTAACGAATTAATTTCATAATTCACTAAAGATATTATGAAATGGATTCAAACATAAAAGATTTCCAAAAAGAGGTTTAGATTGTGGGAATTCCGTCAACGATGTTTACAAAACCAAACTATTTCAGGCTTCGAATCAGCGGTCGAAGTAGTTAACGGGCGAGGCGATGGACCCATGAATCTAGCGGATATGCTTACTTTTGCCGATATTGGCCAGCTTAATCGAATAGCAGACTATTACCAATGTGAATGCAAGCCCAACTCCAAACATGAACTCATCCAGAGTATTCTCACTACATTGGGCAGCAGACCCTTTTTTGAGCAGCAGGTACGTCAACTGAATCAAGCAGATCAGCGCTTCTTGAACAACTTGTTGTTTGATCCTCGCCAGTACTATGGTATGGAAGAACTCGTTGCCATAGCCCGTCAATCGATGGACAAAAAGGAGAGTGAGGCTGGCGCCAGTCCACGTGACCTCATCGTTCGCTTCAATAAGAGCGGATGGTTGTTCAATGGGACGACGCAGCAGACCAGATATCTGTATCAGGTACCTCAGGATCTGAAATTAAGGTTCAGGGATGTGTTATCCACACATTTGCGAGCAGGGATTACCAAAACGACGGAACCGCCCATGTATCGGGATGAGTATCATCTCTTAGCGGATGATCTTAAGTTGTTCCTGCAGTTTGTCCAGCAGCATGAAATTGCCCTTAACGCTGAAGGCATGATGTACCGTCGCTCTCAACAGCAGATTATGGAGCATCTACACATCAGTGAGGAATTGGTGGGCAAAGCCGGTTGGAGATTCGGATATGGTCGTTCATTCAAGGATTACCCGGATCGCTTCGCTCTTCTCTACGACTATGCATTTCACCATCGGCTGGTTCGCGAGGAGCAAGGTACGCTAAGGTTATCACCAGCTGGAGAAGACAAGCTGGGGGCTGAGAAAACAGCCGAAATGATACAGCTATTTAGGTTTTGGTTAAGATTGTATAAAGGTGCTATTCCCAATCTGTCCTCTATTGTGTATTGGACAGGCGAATGTGCCTCGGAATGGTCAACCGCCGAATCGCTGTTTCGTCAGATCGGTCCATTCATTCAGCCGTTCTATTATGATACGGCTGAGGCCATCTATGATAATAGAATTGTTAAAATGATGTTGCATCTTGGCATGGTTCGCATTGGCGAACACGAGGAAGGCCGGACTGTACAAATGACAGCCTGGGGCACACGACTTGCTGCATCCTGTCGCTCCATCTCAGGAGACGTTACACCTATTATGTTTGACAAGTGAAGGACAAGTTGCTAAAATCACTCCCAAATTAAGGAGTGATATCGATGATAATTCCATACAAAGGTCTACAACCTCAGTTACACCCTTCAGTATATATGGCTGAAGGTGCAAAACTGATCGGTGATTTGAGAATTGGGGAAGAATCTTCCGTCTGGTTCAATGCAGTCCTGCGAGCCGATTTGGCTCCCATAATCATTGGAAACCGCTGTAATATTCAAGATAATGCTGTTGGACATGTTAACACAGATCAACCTTTGATTTTGGGAGACGATGTTTCGGTAGGACATTCAGCGATCATTCATGGTTGTCGTATTGGAACAGGCTCATTAATCGGCATGGGAGCCATTCTGTTGAATGGAGCCGACATAGGCGAATATACGCTGATTGGGGCCGGTTCAGTTGTTACTGAGAATAGTAAAATTCCGCCCTATACTCTGGCCTTGGGGACACCTGCCAAAGTGATACGTGAGCTGACTGATGCCGATCTCGAGCGGATGTCGAGAACTTCACTGGGTTATGTTACCAAAGGAAAAGAATATAGGAGCTCTTAAATCCGTTTTGGAGGTGCATCCTATTGGATAAAATGAAAGTTACGTATGAAGTCATGTTGGGGCTGGCAGCTGAGATGGTGTGGGACGAAGCGCTTCGCAAACAGCGCAGCGAGAAGCTCTATTTGGAAATCGATAAAGCGTTAGCTACCGGAGACGAAGTAGCTTTCCGGAGTCTGACGGATGAACTGAGGACCATAAACTGATGGGCACCATACATCTTTTCTGATATAAAAGGGAATGCGCAGATGCGTGTTTCCTTTTTTGATATGTGTATTTCCAAAATGAATGTCTGGATTTATAAGATATGCTCATATATAATATGGGAATAAAATGGATAGAAAGGGGATATAGGGAATTGAAATTCAGTGAGATGACTCAAGACAGCTGGGCTGAACTGCAACTCTATCTGGATACATGCCTTATTCCATACACGGCTCTTAGCGGTGAGCAGTCGCCAGTTGAAGCTACCGAAGCACTGGAGCGGCTGAGAGATTTTCTGGATATGGTCGAGATTCCTTTCAAAGGGAGAATTATGACGTATCCAGCCTTTCATTATGCTAATTCGGAAATGTCAATGACATTAAATTCCTTGTCCGCACAGCTTAAATCCTCAGGATTCAAATATGTGGTTATTATGTCATCGGATGGTCAAATTGATGGTGTGGAAATTTCATCTGCTGATTTGGTTTTGAGTCGGTCAGCGTTAACGCGTGAGGTTGGTGAAGAGGGAATTGCGAGATTTGTCGGGGAGAAAATACGAGAGTTGTGGAAAAAATGAGTTTCGTGCGACAAATGTGACAATTTTACAACACTTTTTTAATAACGCTTACAAATGAACCTTAAAAATGTGTGACAAATTCTTGACGGTGTTCTAGGGCTACTATATGATTATGTATGTTCTAGTAAGTCGTGGAATTTCTGAAAATGAAAACGTTTGAGAGAGTTGGCTGAAAAAGGGGGTTGGAGACAGTATGAGCAGTGAGCATGACCAGCACGAAGCTTCATTGAAATTGCCAAGCCGCATGGAGATGTCACGCAGGCAGTTTTTGACGTACACGCTTGGTGGAGCTACAGCCTACATGGCCGCCGGTGCAATCCTTCCCATGGTCCGTTTTGCGGTGGACCCGATTTTGCAGCATAAGGGAGAAGGCACCTCTGTCAAAGTAGCTGAAATCAGCAAAATTACGAATGAGCCTCAAGAATTCACCTTTGAACTTCAACAACAGGATGGTTGGTATCTGAGTAATGCATCGTTAGTGGCGTGGATTCGCAAAGACGAGCAGGGTAAAATTTATGCGCTCTCACCTATCTGTAAACATCTAGGATGTACAGTAGGCTGGAATAGTGACAAAAGTTATCCTGACGAGTATCATTGCCCCTGCCATGGCGCGCACTATGACAAGGAAGGGAAGAATCTTGCCGTAGCCCCCAAACCGCTGGATGAGTACGTAGTCAAGGAAGAGCAGGGTTGGGTATATCTGGGCGACATTGTTCCGAACACCCGAGTGAATTAGGAGGCGTGAACGCAGATGTTTAAAAATGTCTATGACTGGATTGACGAGCGTCTTGACATCACGCCAATCTGGCGGGACGTTGCGGATCATGAAGTTCCAGAGCATGTAAATCCGGCTCATCACTTTTCCGCATTCGTGTACTGCTTTGGTGGATTGACGTTCTTTATTACTGTTATTCAGATTCTGTCAGGCATGTTCCTGACCATGTATTACGTACCTGATATTATCAATGCCTACGCAAGTGTGGAGTACCTGCAAACCAAAGTAGCCTTCGGCCAAATTGTTCGCGGCATGCACCACTGGGGAGCCAGTCTGGTTATCGTAATGATGTTCTTACATACGATGCGTGTGTTCTTTACAGGCTCTTACAAAGCACCGCGCGAAATGAACTGGGTTGTCGGCATGCTGATCTTTTTCGTCATGCTGGGCCTGGGGCTGACAGGGTACTTGCTACCATGGGACAACAAAGCCTATTTTGCAACAAAAGTAACACTGGAGATTGCCAATACGGTTCCTTGGCTGGGACCAATCATTAAAGAATTCCTGCAAGGCGGTACGATTGTCGGTGCACAGACATTAACCCGATTCTTTGCCCTGCACGTATTCTTCCTCCCCGCGGTGCTTCTGGTGCTTCTGGTCGGACACTTTATCATGATCCGCAGACAGGGCATTTCGGGACCACTATAAACTGAGAAGGGAGGAATCGCAATGGCTCACGGACATAAGAAGGATGATGAGGAAAAGGTTATCTTTGTCGGTGATTCACGCGTACGTAAAGGGGCGGGATTTATAACCCCTCCTGATTACACGGCGTATCCCGGCAAATCAGAAGCTTTTATTCCCAACTTCCTGCTGAAAGAATGGATGGTTGGTGTCGTTGTATTGGTGGGGATTTTGGTTCTCACGATCTCAGAACCTGCACCTTTGGGATATCCGGCCAATCCAAGCGCATCCGTTATTCCCATGCCGGACTGGTACTTCCTTTTTCTGTATCAGTATTTGAAGTATCCATACGCATCAGGCGATTACGTCCTGCTCGGGGTACTGGGAGTCAGTGGAGTCGCTTTCGGAGCTTTACTGCTTGCACCGTTCCTGGACACAGGCAAGGAGCGACGTTTTTATAAACGTCCCATTGCTTCATCGTTGATGATTTTGTCGGTCATTGCTGTATTTTACCTGACGAATGTAGCGTGGACGCACTACGAACATGAGTTGGAAGCAACAGGTCAGAAACCTGAACACATTCAGCGTGAGGAAGAAGCGCTGGAGAGGCATGAACAGGGGCTACCACCAGTTTCCAATGCACCTGGACAGAAACAGGAAGTCGCCATCGTGGATCAGGATGATCCTGCAATGGAAACGTACAAGAAGGCCGGCTGTATTGGCTGCCATGCGGCTGATATGAAGGGCGCAAGTGGACCTTCACTTCGAGGTGTAGGTGACAAACATAGCCAGGAAGAGATTCTGACTATTATCAAAGAAGGTTACAACGCAATGCAACCTCAGTACAATAATGCCATTGCTCAAGGCGTCACGGATGAAGAAATTAATCATCTGACCGAATGGCTTGCGAAACAGAAAGCAGAACAGTAAAATCGAAATAACCAATGAAACCTGATCGTTTATGCGGTCAGGTTTTTTGGAGTGTTTTTGGGGCAGCACGTTATCGTGTACAACATGTGACAAAGGAAGGGGCAGGGAACGTGGCTTTATCGTTTTTCTGGAGTAGGGAATTTCTGACCAATCGTTATTTTTTGTGGCTTTTGTTTTGGTGTAATGCAGTAGGAACGGTATACGGATACATCTGGTACGGTGAGCAAATGAAAATGACGTTGGCAGAGCAGCCGGTGTGGCAGGTCGTGTTTGTGCCGGATAGTCCAACAGCGAGTTTGTTTTTCACCTTAGCATTGTTATGGATCTTGTACCCACCTCGGTCTATCATCATTAAACGGATTGGACATGTAATTCAGGCGCTTGCCGTGGTCACGTCTGTGAAATATGGCGTGTGGGCCGTATCGATTATTTTCGCTGGCTGGATGCAGGGTGGCACACAGCACTGGCAAGATTGGATGTTGATTGCTTCGCATAGTGCGATGGCGATTGAAGCTCTTATTTATGTACGGTTTTTCGGATTCCGCTGGGCTGCTCTTGTCGTGGCAGGTCTCTGGACGCTGTTGAACGATACGATGGATTATACATATGATATTTACCCTTGGTTACCTGCCTCCCTCTACGATCATGTAGATGGTGTGCGTAATTTCACATTCGGACTGACGCTAGTTAGTATTCTGTGTGCATGGCTTGCGCTCAGACAAGCGAAACGAACCTGATATCCGATCTTGAGCTTGTTCTAAGGAACTGTGCCCCGCCATACATTGATGGTGGGAGGGATGTCCATGAAGAGAACGTTCAGGTTCAAAACTGGATTATTGGTGGTATCGTTCATGGCTCTGCTGCTTTGGACGAACTTAGCATATCGTGTATCCGCGCAAAGTGAAGGATTGAATTCGAATTCAGATCAGCAAGTGTCCACAAGCAATTCAATTGCACAACTGAATGAAGAAGCAGCCGTATTGTATCGCCAGGCGCTCGAGAATAATATTGAAGAAGTACGAGGAAGCATTCTGCGCATCAGTAAAAGTCTGGAGCATATCTCCTTTGAGGGACAAACGACAGTTGAGGGCATTCACGCATTGTCTGAAACCATAGTTGAAGTGAAACAAGCGGTTGTGAAGGTGAAAAATGACGATGCTTCTCTTCAGCAGTCCTCTGCCAAACTCAGACTTGCAGCAGATAGTCTCGCGAATCCAACCAAGCCTTTATGGCTTCAATATTATAAAATCGTGAAAAACGATCTGGACGCTTTGTCCGATGCTACAAATCAGGGTCAAACTGCGACAATACTCGCAAATCGCTACGCCGTTCTGGAGGAGCACTATGAAACGATTCGTCCTGCGGCAATGATTCGCCGTGAACCGTATGAAATTGCTCAGATGGACGCCTGGTTATCTCATACCAAGGGGCTTACCAATGCAAAGCAGCCAGACCTGGCTCAGTTAAAAAGCATGGTGGGCCATGGTGAGGAACTGGTGAACCAGTTATTTGGTCGGGAGAAGGATGAGAGTGCGTTTGCACCATTTGTACAGGGTCCGGATCGCAGGGCAGCTGGTTTACTCATCAGTTCGGTCATTGTGGCGACGCTAAGTTACGCCGGATACCGTAAGTATCGTGCCCAGCAGCAAGGGATTTTTCCTTTTCGGCGCTAATCGCTGATTGACCTAATCGTCGTATATTAAAAAACCTCTTTCCACATAAACAGCCACGCTAACGGCTCTTCATGTGAAAAGAGGTTTTTTGCAGTTTCTGTATAGTTACATCAACTTTCTTTGAAACCTTCTCCATGTACATCATGAACATCGCTGATGATGACAAAAGCTCTGGGATCAATGGAACGTACAATCGTCTGCAATCGCCTGAACTCTTGCCTGGAAATAACACAGTAGGCCATGTGCTTGGCTTGTTTGGAGTACGCGCCAATGGCCGGAATGAGGGTGACACCACGATCCATGTCCCGTGTGATCTGATCGGCAATCTCAGGTGCGTGGTCACTGATGATCATAAATGCCCGGGCAGAATATGCACCTTCTTGAATAAAGTCGATAACTTTGGAAGCGATAAATACAGCTACGAGCGTATACAGAATTTTTTCTTTGGGGATGTAGATGAGAGAGAGCCCGATAATGACGAAGTCAATGCCCAGCAATACCCGTCCCATACTCCATCCATACTTGCGGTTAAGAATGCGAGCAATGATGTCTGACCCGCCCGTTGTACCGCCCCAACGGAATACGATGCCAAGACCGGCTCCAAGCGTAACACCTGCATACAGGGCTGCGAGCAGGAGGTCATTTTCAGTATGTAGTGGTTCAATCCAGCCCAGATGAATCAACTTTTCGAATAACCATAGGAAAATGGTCAATGCCCCAATTCCGATACCCGTATAGATCATCTGTCTGCCGCCCAAAATTTTGAGCCCGATCAGAAAAAGAGGAACGTTAAGAATCAGGGTCGTAAGTGAAGGTGAGATGCCGAATGCGTAATTGATCAGCACCGTAACCCCTGTGAGGCCACCTTCCATAAGCTGATTGGGGATAATGAAATAGAGAAGCCCAAAGGCATATAAGGCTGTACCCAGAAGGATGGGCAGAACCAGTTTGACTTGAACCCAGGTTTTGGCAGTGCTCATAAGATCCCTCACTGTAGATAAATTAGAATGAAGAAGCAATCATTCCCATCTAGTATACCTGTTTATTGATTCTTTAAAAATGATTTGTCGCTGATGATGGTGGAAGTGAATCTAAATAACTGATATTATTAGGAGCAAATACGACATCATTTCAAAAGGAGAATCCGTTCTCATGGAGAAAAGCATCGCAGAAATGCAGCGTGAGGTTGATCAGTATATCTCCCAGTTCAAGGAGGGGTATTTCAGTCCTCTGGCCATGTTGGCCCGGATGTCTGAAGAGGTTGGGGAGCTTGCCAGGGAAGTGAATCACGAGTTCGGTGAAAAGCCGAAGAAGTCTTCCGAAGCCGCCAATTCCATTGAGCTTGAGCTTGGAGATATTTTATTTATCACGATTTGTTTTGCAAACTCGCTGGGTATTGATCTGGCTGAGGCGCACGATAAAGTCATGCATAAATTTAACACCCGCGATGCCAATCGGTGGACTCCCAAAAACACCGATTAGGCGTAGATTACATATGCTGTACCATCACCCGATCGGGGAGGGTCAGCTTGATGATGAAACCGGAAGAATATATGCAGCAGGCTTATCGCTGTATATTGCAAAATGATTTTGAGCAGGCCATTCGTTGGTTCGAAGCAGCCATTCATGCTCATCCGCAACATGCGGAATTATATTATCGCTGTTCCATTACGCATGCCCGTAGCAAACATCTGGTGCCGGCGCTTGAATATGCGCGTAAGGCGGTTGAATTGTCGGCAGGAACAGAAGAATATATTATGCACCTGCAGACATTGGAAGCGAAACACCTGACTTCCAGAGCCAAGTTGCTGTTGGAGCAGGCGGGTATTGCAACACAGGAGCGTTATGTGGAAGCGTCAACGCTCTTGAAAGAAGCGGTCAGACTGGATCCTCTTTCCGTAGAAGCTCATGTCATGCTTGCACTCGCTTACAGTGACTTGAATGAATTTGATTGTGCAATAAAATCGTTACGTGAAGCCATTTTGTTGGACCCGCAGAACGGGCAACTGCATCAGATGTTACAGGAAATCAAGCAACGTATGAAATCCATACAGTAAGAATTCATTTCACAACGATAACCAAGTTAAGTTGAAATGGATTCGACGATACGATCTAACATAGCGAGGAGATGCAGTCAAGATGAGTGAAATAATTAGAGTTGCCGTGATCGGAGCGGCTGGTCGAATGGGCCGTGAAGTCGTGAAATTGGTACTTCAGGACCCGGAACTGGAGCTAGCAGCTGCAGTTAACCGCTCCGGAGCGGGCACGGATGCTGGAACACTTGTTGGTTTGCCAGAGTGTGGAGTACTGGTGACTGATGATATTGAAATGGCTTTTGCCGAAACAAAACCGCAGGTTATGGTCGATTTTACAGTGCCACAATTTGCGTTTGCACATACTGAGATCGCGATCCGTCATGGAGTCAGACCTGTCATGGGTGTTACCGGCTTCACGCCGGAGCAGATCGAACAGTTGGACAAGCAGTGCAAGGACAAAGGAATCGGTGGGCTTATTGCCCCTAACTTCTCGATCGGTGCCATTTTGATGATGCGATTCGCAGCACAGGCTGCCAAGCATATGCCAAATGTGGAGATCATCGAATATCACGGAGATCAGAAGCTGGACGCTCCTTCAGGAACAGCGATCAAAACAGCCGAACTGATTGCTGCCAATCGGGAGGAACTTCGTCAGGGTAATCCAAATGAGGAAGAAACGATTGAAGGATCACGCGGCGGTTATTACAACGGATTCCGAATTCACAGTGTACGGTTGCCTGGTGTATTCGCGCAGCAGGAAGTTGTTTTCGGAGACTATGGACAGTCGCTCAAAATTCGGCATGACTCCTACGAACGTGCAGGTTATATGCCTGGTGTTAAAATTGGTGTACAAAAAGTTATGGAATATACAGGACTCATCTACGGATTTGATCACTTTATCGACTAAAGGAGATTGTCATGTTGAAAATAGCATTTATCGCCCATGATCGCAAAAAAGAAGAGATGGTTAACTTTGTGACGGCATATGAGCCTGTATTTACGGACCATCAATTGTATTCTACAGGAACAACAGGCCTTCGTATTATGGAAGGAACGTCTCTGAAGATTCATCGATTCGAATCAGGCCCATTGGGCGGAGATCAACAGATTGGAGCTTTGGTTGCGCAAAATGAAATGGATCTGATTATTTTTCTGCGCGATCCACTGATGGCACAACCTCACGAGCCGGATATTAATGCGCTGCTACGTCTTTGTGATGTGCAAGGAATTCCACTTGCCACCAATATCGCAACCGCTGAGATTCTGGTTAAGGCTCTGGATCGTGGCGATTTTGCCTGGAGAGAGCTGGTACATAAATACAAGCCGGAGGCTGGACTGAATTCGGGTGATTCCGAATGAGTCTGGATATTCTCATCTTTGGAGCACATGCGGACGATGCCGAGATTGGTATGGCTGGAACAATTGCCAAACATACCGCAGCCGGCTTAAAAGTAGGCGTGTGTGATCTGACTCGTGCTGAGATGTCTTCCAACGGAACAGTAGAGCGCAGAACCGAGGAAGCGGAGCAAGCCTCCCGCGTCCTCGGTCTTTCGTGTCGAACGAATCTGGATCTTCCTGATCGCGGGTTGTACCTTACTCCTGAACATGTACAGGCGGTAACGGCTGAAATACGGCGTCATGCTCCTCGGATGGTGTTTGCACCCTATTGGGAAGATCGTCATCCGGATCATGTCAATTGCAGTAAGCTTGTGCAGGAAGCTGTATTTAATGCCAAGCTTCGGAACTACATGCCGGACATGCCTGCCGTGCAAGTGAAGGAACTTTATTTTTACTTTATTAATGACATTGGACCTACGGATTTGATTGTGGATATTTCGGAACACTATGAGCAAAAGGAAACTTCATTACGCTGTTATCGTTCCCAATTCGAGCTCGGGGAGGGCGTAGTCTCGACTCCATTGAATCAAGGGTATATTGAACGTGTAAGAGCCCGTGATTCCTTGCTCGGACAACGCAGTCTCATCCCGTTTGCAGAAGGTTTTGCTACAATTACACCGTACGTTGTTCATCAATTTGGTGCAGCTGCCCAATAAACGATTTCACATTTTACGTGTTAATGAGACGAATCGTTTCATTATTCCGTTGCATTACATCAACCTGCATGAAGCGGGAGATCAAAGGAGCGTCCACCGGATGGATCAAAAGCTAAAAATCGGCATCACCTGTTATCCGTCCCTCGGAGGGTCTGGCGTTGTCGCAACGGAGTTGGGCAAATTGCTTGCCGAACAGGGGCATCAGGTTCATTTTATTGCCAACAGTATCCCGTTCAGACTGGGTACGTTCCAGAAAAATATTTTTTATCACGAAGTTGAAGTAAATGATTATTATGTTTTCCGTTACCCACCGTATGACCTGTCACTGGCAACGAAGATGGCCCAGGTGGCTAAGTCACAGCAGCTGGATCTGCTGCATGTTCACTATGCCGTGCCGCACGCAGTATGTGCCTTTCTCGCGAAACAGATGGTAGGGGACGGCCTGAAAGTGGTCACCACGTTACATGGAACGGATATTACGGTTCTAGCTCAGGATGAGTCTTTGAAAGATTTAATCCGTCTTGCCATCAATGAAAGTGACGCGGTCACTGCCGTATCCCAAGATTTGATTCGAGAAACGGTTGAACTGCTAGATATTCAGCGTCCAATCGATCTAACCTATAATTTTATTGATAAACGAATATATTATCCGCGGGATGCTGCCAGTCTGCGAAGAGACTTCGCTGCGCCTGACGAAAAAATATTAATGCACATTTCCAACTTCCGACCGGTGAAGAGAACTCAGGATGTAGTAGAGGTCTTCCGTCAGGTACAGGAGCAGGTGCCAGCGAAGCTGCTATTTGTTGGTGAAGGACCTGATTTGCCGAAGATACAATGGAAAATTAATGATCTCGGCTTGAATGATAAGGTTCATTTCCTTGGCAAACAGGATGACATTGCTCAAGTGATCTCCATGGCTGACGTGTTGATGCTTCCATCGGAGAAGGAAAGTTTCGGTCTAGTAGCGCTCGAAGCAATGGCCTGCGGCGTACCCACGATCGGTTCACAAGCGGGAGGAATTCCGGAATTGGTCTTGCATGGTAAGACAGGTTTCTTATCCGCAATCGGGGATACACAATCCATGGCCGAGAACACGATCCGTTTGTTGACGGACGATCGTTTGGCTGCGGAGTTCAGGGAAGCGTGTCTCCAGCGCGCGCATCATGATTTTTGCAATGATGCCATTCGGCATGAATATGAACAAATTTATTATCGGGTGCTAGGTAGAGAAGTTCCGAATCTGAATCCGGTTTGCGGTTAACCGTTTTGCTAGGCGAAATCATACTGTGCGTACCACAACAGGCAAGAGAAGAGGTGATATGTGGTGGTTCAATGGACACAGGTAGATCGTGAAATGGCAATTCAAAGTGAGAATGTACTCACAACCTTAAACGAACATGGCTACAAGGCATATTGGGTAGGCGGTTGTGTGCGTGACGAATTGCTCGGACGAGTTGTAGACGATATGGATATTACGACATCCGCTTCTCCTCAGCAAGTCATGGAACTGTTCAACGATTGCATTCCTACAGGTCTGCAACACGGGACGGTTACCGTGCGTTCAGGCGGCTATTACTTTGAAGTGACCACGTTCCGAACAGAATCCGAATATCAAGATAACCGCAGACCTGCTGCAGTTCAATTTGTCCAGAATATTAAGGAAGACTTACAGCGGCGTGACTTCACGATGAACGCTCTTGCCATGGACGTCACTGGGACAATTGTTGATCCGTTCGGTGGACAGACAGATATTAAGGAAGAGCGCGTCAGATGTGTGGGCTCTGCGGTGGAACGATTTGGTGAAGATGCACTGCGGATGCTTCGTTGTGTTCGCTTTGCTTCGGTATTTGATTTCAAAATCGCTCATAATACGTGGAAGGGTCTTGTAAGACAGAGAGACCTGCTTCAACATATAGCGATGGAACGAGTACGGACCGAGATGGTAAAAATGATGTCGGGACCGCATCCCTTAAGAGGGTTGGAGCTGTTATACAGAAGTAACGCGCTTGCGCACGTCAAAGCCCCGGTTAGCTCGGGCCGATTCAACAAGACGTTGTTAACCAATCTGGAACAATTGTCAGACGAGCATGTATTGCTTCGTTGGTCACTCCTCCTGATCGCTGGCGGGTTTAGCAAGGATGAAGCAGACGTTCTATTACGTCAGTGGACATTCTCCAATGAACATCGTTCCCGCATAACAGGGGTGCTTCAGGTGGAGCAGTTGATTCATACTTCCGTTCAGGAGCAGAAAGATACGCTAAGCCTGCGTTCAGATTGGATCGTTACTGTTCTGGCTTGTGGCGTTCAGGCTGCGGATGATTGGCTGCGGATACAATCGCTGTTGCCAGCAGGATGGCGGAATCATTCTGACCATGCAGAATTACAGGTCGTTTTGGTTCAAGACCTTGCTGTCGAATGGAGTCAATCGATCCCTGTGCATGACTTGAAAGAACTGAATATCACAGGGGAACAAGTGTTGATAATGGTGCAGCGTAAAGGCGGACCATGGTTGGGGCAACTCATGAAACATTTGTTAAGAGAAGCGGCGATTGGAACGATAGCAAATCAGCATGAAGCGCTAAGTGCAGAAGTGAAGCGGGTGGTTGCAGATGACCAAGCATGAGGATCTGTTACATATGTTATTGAATGCAGAAGGACAATTCGTATCGGGTGAAGAGATCAGCCGTAATCTGTCCATTAGTCGAACCGCTGTGTGGAAACATGTGAACAAGTTGCGTGACATGGGTTATGAGTTTGAAGCCGTCTCTCGCAAAGGGTATCGTCTTGTAACGAAGCCGGACAGCATTGACGCTACAGCCCTTCAATTGGCGTTGGACACAACCGTATTTGGCCGTAAGGCTGTTCTGTTGACCTCGACCTTGTCTACCCAAGGGGATGTTCTGAAGTTAGCTGAGCAGGGGCAGGACGAAGGCGCCGTGGTCATTGCGGAAGAACAAACCGGAGGAAGAGGACGTTTCGGTCGAAAGTGGTTCTCTCCCCCTGGTAAAGGAATCTGGATGAGTGTCCTTTTGCGTCCTGATGTACCACTTCAGCATACGCCGCAGCTAACCTTATTAACTGGGGTGGCTGTATGTCGAGCCGTTCGAGCTTGTACAGGAGCTGATGCAGGCATCAAATGGCCCAATGATCTGTTAATCGATGGACGCAAGGTGTGTGGCATATTGCTTGAATCCACAGTAGAAGATCATGAAGTTAGATTCTGCATTGCGGGTATAGGTGTGGACGTGAACTTTGACCCCGAGGATTATCCCGAAGATCTCACTACAATCGCAACCTCGCTCAAGATGGAGACGGGGCAACCCGTTGATCGTACCAAGCTCACGGCTGCCATTTTAACCGAGCTGGAACAGTTGTATTTTTTGTATCAAAAAGAAGGATTCGGCGTCATCTCAGCCCTTTGGGAGGCCTTGTCCGTATCGATGAATCGAGAGATTACAGTGACGAATCCTCATGGTGTCATTGAAGGCAAGGCAATCGGTCTTGACCCTTCCGGAGCACTTATCGTGGAAAAGCACGATGGAGAACATACACTAGTCATCTCTGGTGAGATTTCCTGGAAATCGTAAACAATTTGTCGAATTTTCACTGGTAAAATGAACATAAGACGTGAAGTTTGAGCAGAACTTTGGTATACTGTGTTCGTGAGGCGATATCGGCTAATGCAGACCGAATTGCACTCCCGTAACAGTAGCCTTTGTTCTGCTTTGATTTGTTTCGTATAAGCAGACCGCAGTGCAAGAATGAAATACGTTTAAGTGAGTTGTTGGATTCTGCTCTGAGCCGAAGAGGACCGAGACAGAAGGGACGATCGCAAGTGACTCTTTTTTGACTTTTCGGGACTTTTTAGTGGAAAACTAAAAGGTTTTTTTGTTGCGTTTTATTTGAAAAGAAGAAAGGAGCCATGACAGAAAATGGCGAACAAACAAGCGATGAATATTGTGAAAATGAAAAAATACAAGCAGGATGGCGTGCCGCTCAGTATGATTACGGCTTACGATTATCCAACAGCTCTCCTTGCGGAGGAAGCAGGTATCGATCTGATCCTGGTTGGTGATTCACTTGGCAATGTCGTGCTCGGTTATAACTCAACTCTTCCTGTGACCATCGACGACATGGTGTACCACACACGTTCCGTAGTACGTGGGGCTGAAAAGACATTTATTGTGGCTGACATGCCTTTTATGACGTATCATGGCAGCGTGGATGAGACACTTAAGGGTGTACGTCGACTGATGCAAGAGGGGCATGCCCATGCGGTTAAAATGGAAGGCGGAGTCGAAATAGCGGACACCGTTAGAGCAGTCGTGCAAGCAGGCGTGCCTGTTCTTGGACATATCGGACTGACACCTCAATCTGTTAATCAGATTGGTGGTTACCGTATTCAGGGCAAGGATGCAGCAGATGCGAAACGTCTGATGGACGAAGCCAAAGCTTTGGAAGCTGCAGGCGCGTTCGGCATAGTGCTTGAACTGGTTACGGAAGAAGTCGCTCGGGCAATCTCGGAGGAACTCTCCATCCCTACCATCGGGATTGGAGCAGGACGAGGCTGTGATGGTCAGGTGCTGGTGTTCCACGATGTGGTTCAGTATGCTTCTCCGTATACGCCTAAACGTTTTGTCAAAACCTATGGAGATGTGGGTGCATTAATCAGAACCAGTATTGAAGCCTACGTGAAGGAAGTTAAAGATCGTTCTTTCCCGGCCCAAGAGCACGTGTTTAATGCTACGGATGCTGGCGTTCTGGATCAACTGTATGGACAACGTAAGGAAAAGGTGGGAAGTAACTCATGAAAGTATTACGGACAATCGCAGAGTTAAGACAGGAGCTAAGCTTGATGCGTCAAGCGATTCGGTCCAATGCATCCGTTGTAGGTCTGGTACCGACAATGGGTTATCTTCATGAAGGTCATGCAAGCTTGATGCAAGCAGCCCAACAACAGAGCGATATCGTGGTATTAAGCATATTCGTTAATCCGATTCAATTTGGACCCAATGAAGATTTTGACAGCTATCCGCGGGATGAAGCCAGGGATGTGGAGACAGCACGCTCACAAGGGGTAGATATTGTATTTATTCCCTCTGTTGAAGAGATGTATCCACAGGCAACGCAAACGACAGTATCTGTCTCACAACTGACGGAGCGCTTATGTGGCGCTTCCCGCCCGGGACATTTTGACGGCGTAACGACTGTAGTATCCAAGCTTTTCAACATCGTACAACCACAGCGTGCATTTTTCGGGATGAAAGACGCTCAGCAGGTTGCGGTCATTCAACAGATGGTGAATGATTTGAATATGCCTGTAGAAATTGTGCCTTGTCCGATTGTTCGGGAAGAGGATGGTCTTGCCCTCAGTTCACGTAATGTCTATCTTAGCGCAGAACAGCGTACACAGGCGTTGGTTCTGTCAAAGGCACTGCGCGCAGCTCAGGAAGCTGCAGATACAGGTCTAGTTACTACAGCCGCAGATATCCGTCGCATCTTGCGCGAGCATATTACAAGCTCACCGCTTGCCATTATTGACTATGCCGAGATTCAGGCTTTTCCTAGCCTTGAGCCGCTCTCAGATCAGGAAGAAGTTCAAGGACGTGACGATCTGCTCATCGCACTTGCGGTGAAATTCGGAAAAACAAGATTGATTGACAATATTAGGTTGCAAAAATCGGAGGTACTGTCCCATGTTTAGAACACTGATGAAATCCAAAATTCACCGGGCTACGGTAACGGAAGCCAACTTGAACTATGTGGGTAGCATTACCATAGATGAAGACTTGATGGAAACATCCGACTTGATGGAAAACGAGAAAGTGCAAATCGTGAACAACAACAACGGTGCACGTCTGGAAACTTATGTGATTCCAGGACCGCGCGGAAGCGGGGTCATCTGTCTTAACGGCGCAGCTGCACGTCTGGTACAGCCTGGAGATAACGTCATTATCATTTCTTACGCCATGATGTCTCAAGAAGAGGCAAATACTCACAAACCAACGGTTGTATTTGTAGATGGACAGAATAAACCTGTACAAACGATGAAGCAGGAAGTGCACGCCACGATTATGTAATCGACTGGTAAGGAGAATGAAATCGGCCCTTGAAGCAAAAAATGAGTACAGGTCACTGCACTAATCCATTTTTTCAAGGGTGGGGATGCATCGATGTTCCAGCATGTTTTCGCAGAAATGAACGACATGTTAGATGAAATTATCAAGAGCTATCCTTCCGCTGAAGGCCTGAACAAACAGGAATTGCTGCAAAAGTGGAACTTGCTTAAGCGGATGAGTGACGGAATGCTGGATGAATGGCTGATGTTTGAAGAAAAGATGAGCCAGGTGAGGGAGCGGGAGATGGATAAGCCTGCTTCCCTTGAACCAGAACAGGAAGCTGTTACCGCTTTGCCTGAACTCCATCTGGAATATTTCAGTCGGGGTCAGGGCTATTTCAAATTACAGATGTATCGGCAGGCGATTATGCAGTTCTCCCAGGTTGTGACCGACCATCCGGAGAGTGCATTAACTCGTTTTTACCTGGCGCTCGCGTATCTGAATCTGGAACAAATGGCGGAAGCCGGGACACATTTGCAGCAGATCATGTACCTTAAGGGTTCGCCTCGCTTAAAAGGGCTTGTATGTAACGCTCTGGGCTGTATTCAAGCCAAACTTGCGAATCCGGAAGCTGCATGTTCACTCTTTGCACAGGCCCTTCAGTATGACCCGACATTGACCGAACCACTGTACAACATGGAAGCTTGCAGGTTGAACAGGGGAAAATTGCAATATGCGAATCAGCTGACAACCCTTCATTAAGCGGGAATTCGGCGACAAAAAACGGTGTTCCCTCCTTTGGCATAGCGGTGGGAACACCGCTTTTTTGTCAGTTAATTTTCAAATCCCCTTTTTTTTGCTATGCTGTAACATAGACTGGAATGGAAGGGACCGTACATTGCAATGAAATATGCCGTATTGGATTTCGAAACAACCGGCACGCAGTCCGACGGTGAGATTATACAGGCCGGACTTGCCATCATAGATCATGACTTCAGCATAACTCAAATATATAGTTCTTATGTGAACCCTGGTGTACCGATTCCCCCGTTTATTTCGGGATTAACGGGTATTACCGATGCCGATGTGGCGGATGCTCCATCACTCGAAGAGATGATGATGGAGATGGTTCCGCTGCTTAACGATGTGGTTCTTGTTGGACACAACGTTGCTTTTGATTTTCACTTTTTACAGAATGCTCTGGACCGTTGCGGTTATTTGCCGTTCACAGGCCGTATTCTGGACACGATTGATTTTCTGAAGATTACGTTCCCATCACTTGGTTCTTATCAACTTGGTTATGTGTCTTCAGAATTTGGTTTTCAGCATGATCGCCCTCATCAGGCTGACAGTGATGCACTGGCGACAGCCTATGTGCTGCTCAAATGTCTGGATGAGTTAAAGGAATTACCGCTCATAACGATTCAGCGGCTCAGTGACCTGTTCGCACCAGAAGACAGTGACTTGGGTTGGTTCTTGGACGGAATGCGCAGTGAGAAGGAAGCAGAGCCGATCCAGGACCTGGACGGACATACCTATTATCGTCAGCTTGCTCTTAATGTGAGTGATTGGACGGATATTGGTGCACCACGTGATGAACGTGAGGGTAACCCCCTTGATGGTGTAAGCTTCGAACAGTTTATGGACCAGGTTCGGGAGAACCTGAAGGATACGCTGGATCATTATGAAGAGCGCGAAGCGCAGACTCAGATGTTCAGCAGTGTAAGGCAAGCTTTGGACGAAGAGAAACACCTCTTGATCGAAGCTGGAACGGGTACCGGTAAATCTCTGGGGTATCTGTTGCCTGCTATTTACGAAAGTGTGAAGCAAGAACAGAAAGTCATGGTCAGCACGCATACGATCAACCTGCAGGAACAATTGAGAGAGCGGGACATTCCGATGCTGACCCAAGTGGTTCCGTTTCCGTTTAAGGCTGCTGTATTCAAAGGACGTGGACATTACCTGTGCCTGCGCAAATTTGAACACAAAATCAATAAACGTGAATTCGCCACACCGAAAGAGGATTATTTCACAGCTGCCCAGATGATCGTCTGGCTTACGCAGACCGAAACCGGAGATGATGAGGAACTTAACCTTAGCGGACGCGGTGGGGACTTCTGGGAGACCGTACAAAGCGAATCCGAGTCATGTCTGGGAAGATCCTGTCCATGGTTCCGCAAATGTTTCTATCATCGTGCCAAACATGAGGCCGGGTTGTCAGATATTGTAATCACCAATCACTCCAAATTATTTACGGATGTCAAAGCAGCACATCAGCTGCTGCCAGCTTATGAGAGTCTTGTGATCGATGAGGCCCATCATCTGGAGGATGTAGCTGGTAAACATCTTGGAATGCATATGAAATATTTCACGTTGGTTCATACACTGACCCGTCTGTTTAAAGACAGTCGTAATGGTCAGCTGCCTATGCTTCGTTCGCAGTTATCCGGACATGAAAATTCGGTGCAATGGGGCTCCATGGTGGATCAGATGTTTCCGCTCGCTCTTGAGGTCAAAGAGTTATGGGATCGTATGAGCGATGCTCTGTTCGGGCTGTTGCCTGAACGAAGTGATGCTTCACCGGGAGAGACAGGTCAATTTTCCCTGCGTCTGAAGGCATCTCAGAAACCTGCGAAATGGCAAGAGTTGCAGGATCTGGAGAACCAGATCTATGTGACACTGGGTGATTTGGTTCGCAAAGGGGACAAATTGCTGCTTGAGGTGAAGGAAGATCAGGATGATTATCAATCGGATAGCCTGATCACGGACATCACAGGATTGCTGAAAGATCTGACTACGTTGAAGGAGAATCTACGGTTCTTCATGCGTATGGATGATGCCAAAACGGTGTACTGGATGGAAGCCAGCGGCCAGTTCCGCAGCAAATCGCTTCAGCTGTATGCTGTACCTGTAGATGTCAGTGCACAACTTAAGGATTTGTTTTTTGACAAAAAGAAAAGCGTTGTGCTTACATCGGCTACGCTCTCTGTCGATAAGTCATTCCAGTTCATGATTGAGCAGCTTGGCTTGCAGGAAGCCGCCGATAATAATCGGCTATTAACGTCGATGCTGCCATCACCTTTCAACTATCGTGATCAGGCACTTTTGGTGATTCCGCGTGATTTCCCGAGTGTGAAGGGCAGTGTGGGTGATGCGCACTTTGTTAATATGCTGGTGCAGTCCCTCGCAGAGACAGCAATTGCCACCCGTGGACGCATGATGGTTCTGTTTACTTCATACAAGATGTTGCGACAGGTCTATGATCCGCTCAAGGAGGCGTTGTCTGGTAACGACATCTCGTTGCTGGGGCAAGGCGTGGACAGTGGAAGCCGCTCCAAGCTGACTCGCAGGTTCCAGGATGCCAAAGCTACGGTACTTCTGGGCACAAGCAGCTTCTGGGAGGGTGTAGATATCCCGGGTGATGCGCTAACCTGTCTCGCTATTGTAAGATTGCCGTTCCAGCCACCGAATCATCCGCTGGTGGAAGCCAAGAGTGAGCTGCTCCAGGAGCAAAAGAAAAATCCTTTTATGAAACTGTCCGTGCCGCAAGCGGTCATTCGGTTCAAGCAGGGATTTGGCCGATTGGTGCGTACCGGGAAGGACAGAGGAATTGTGATTGTCTATGATACACGCGTAATTGAAGCGTACTATGGTAAATTCTTTTTATATTCATTACCTGGTCCAAAAATGGAGCACATGCTCACAGAGCAAATGGTTCCACGAATTACCGAATGGTTGGAAAAACCTGCTAAAGAACAAGAATAATGGTTGTTTTGTTCGTTATATCATTGCATGACGCTGCAGTTTGGCGTTAAACTTTATGAGATCTTTCCGTTTGCGAATAAAGCAGTTGCACGTAAGAACTTATAACCTAAATTACAAGGAGCATTCTGTATAAAAAGTCACTTCTATCTTTGAATTTATACAGAATGCTCATCTTTTCATCTATTATTTTATCGTGGGCTTGGTAAGGGGGAGCAAGAATGAAATCAGATAAAATTTCGGAAGCGGTGGTACGACGTCTGCCTGTATACTTGCGCTATTTGAGCGAGTTGCATCAGCGTGAGGTGGCTACGGTGTCTTCTCAAGAGCTTGGACAGAGGCTGGATCTGAATCCGGCCCAAATTCGTAAAGACCTGGCTTACTTCGGTGATTTTGGTCGAAAAGGGATCGGCTATGATGTTTCCTACTTGATTGAGAAAATTCGTCACATCCTCAAAATCGATCAGCAAATTAATGTAGCTCTGGTAGGTGCGGGTAACCTCGGACAGGCCTTGTCCAACTACAACGCATATCTGAAAGACAACATGAAGATTGTTGCTGTATTTGATGCATATGGACCTAAGATTGGTAGTCAAATCAACAGTTTGACGGTAAAACCAATGAATGAATTGACGGAAGCGGTTAAAACGGATAACATCCGCATCGGTATTATTACAGTTCCAGATACGGAAGCTCAAAATGTAGCCGATCAGCTTATTGAATCGGGAATTGAAGCGATCCTTAATTTTGCACCAACAATTCTAAAAACACCGCCGCATATCCGCATTCACCATGCTGACTTTACAACGGATCTGCTTAGTTTGGCCTATTACTTGGAGACTGGAAAGGACGACGAGGAAGATGACAACAAATAGATGGGTAATTCACAACGGCAAATTTGCGGTTAATGAAGGCGGCACAACATGGAACGTGGTCCACGGATACATGGTTGTTGAGAATGACAAGATTGTGCATATTGGTGAGACATTGCCGGATGAAGACAAAAATTGTACCAAAGTGGATGGAAAAGGACTGTTCTTCCTGCCGGGTCTGATCAATACGCATGGTCATGCAGCGATGTCGTTGCTCAGAGGGCACGGAGACGATCTTGCGTTGCAAGTATGGTTGCAGGAAAAAATGTGGCCGATGGAAGCGAAAATGACTTCAGAAGACGTATATTGGGGAACTTCGCTATCGGTGCTTGAAATGTTGAAAGGCGGAACTACAGCTTTCCTGGACATGTACGATCACATGGATCAAGTTGCCAAAGTTGTGGAGCAATCCGGCGTTAGAGCAGCACTGGCACGTGGTGTAATTGGGCTGTGCTCGGAAGAAGAGCAACTGCGGAAGCTGGAGGAGTCGGCAGCGTTTGCACGTGAGTGGAATGGACAGGCAGATGGTCGCATTACAACCGTAATCTCGCCACATGCACCATATACATGCCCTCCTGACTACATAGAGAAGCTTGTACAGGTCGCGAACGACCTAAACCTTCCTCTTCATACACATATGTCGGAAACGCTTCGTGAAGTCGAGCAGAACGTGGCTGATTATGGACTGCGTCCTGTAGCACATCTGGAGAAACTGGGCTTTTTCTCCCGTCCATCCCTGGTTGCACATGCGGTGCATCTGAATGACGAAGAGATTGAGATTCTGGCTCGACATGATGTGGCTGTATCCCATAACCCGGGAAGTAACCTGAAACTCGCTTCCGGTGTTGCGCGTGTACCTGCGTTGCTGAAAGCAGGAGTTACCGTGTCACTCGGAACTGACGGACCAGCAAGTAACAACAACCTGGATATGTTCGAGGAAATGAGACTGGCTGCATTGATCCACAAAGGTGTATCTGGTGACCCGACGGCAGTGCCAGCGGGTGAAGCATTACTACTCGGAACGTCATATGGTGCCAAATCTATCTTCTTAAACAATACGGGAGCGCTTCAGGTCGGCATGAAGGCTGATTTTATCGCTTTGGACATTGAACAGGCACACTTCTACCCACATACAGACCTGATGTCACATACCATCTACTCGGCTTCTGCCAAAGATGTAGAGCACGTATGGGTGGATGGCAAACAAGTGGTCAAACATGGCGAATGTCTGACACTGGATGAAGAGCGTATTTTGCGTGAGTCTCAATTGGCATTTGATGGTCTGCTTGCTCGTTAATTGCAAGGCAGAACATCATAGGGAAAGGAAGTTCGGCTTTTGAAGAAAAAAAAGAAGTGGATATGGATTTCGCTGCTTGCACTGGTTCTGATTCTGTTTGGACTTCAGCGTTATTACGTCTATGTCACGCAGGACCAACGCAAGGAAGAAGAGCTCGCTATACAGGCAGCACAGAAGCAACTGGGCATTACATCCTATGATGAATTGCGTAAATACATCTGGGGAGACAAAGAAGGCACTGACAACATCTACTGGACCCTGATCGGCAAAAATAAGGATAACCAGGATGTTATGGTCTGGGTTAAATTTGATGCAAACAATCAACCGGCTACGGGTGCAAACGCTGTACACAGTGAGCTGCTGCAGAATGGCATGTCCGAAGCGCAGATACGCAATCGCTTTAGTTCCGAAGTTCCTGCAGGTGAGATTAAGCGAATCATGCCCGGCGTTGTGAATGGAATATATGTGTGGCAAGTGTATTATAAAGACGGTACGCACAACCATTATCGGTTTTATCGTTTTAGCAATGGAGAACAGGTGGACTTGGTCTACACACTCCCGAACAGCTAGAACAAATAGAGTAGCTTCGCTAGAGAATTTAAAAAATGAAAGAACCGGCAGACGGATATCCGACTGAACCGGTTCTTTGTGTTGCCTGTAAACCTTTTTGATTTAAATAGTTAAAATTAATAATTTATTCATATTTTCGCCTTCGAAATTGTATATACGATGTGATATACTCAGATATGTACTCAAAGATACATTCAAAACAAATAGTCCTGTCGAAATTTTCGCAGGAGTCAATGTGCACATATTCGTATTATACAAATAAGCCAGTAGGTTAGGCTAAAATCTGGGAGGGGTAATTCATTTGAAGCTAAAAGTATTGCCTATTGCTTTAACTGCCGTCATTTCAGCCGTTGTGTTGTTTGGAGGTTGGTTTGTGTATCGTCAGGTGGCCGTGCAGAACCCGATTGAAAAGATGGTTACCCAGTACGATGGAGTTAATGACGTTCAATTAACTATTAACCGTAATGACGTACAATTGAAACTGGATCTGCAACCCGATGTTGATTTAGGCAGACTGGTACAATATATTCACAAAGAAGGACAGAACTTGATTGGAACACGTTCACTAAAGTTGGATGTTGTGGATCATTCCAGTGAAGCACTGGAGAGTTGGTGGGGGGATGCGATGTTTACCGTAGCTCAGGCCATGGAGAACAAGCAATACACCGAGATTACACCAACGTTGTCGAAGATGGCGACAAATGGAATAAAGGTAAATACAGCGATGGATGACAACAATGTCTATGTCAGTCTCAGAGACGGAGATGCCAGCAAATTTATTATTCTGCCGCGTGTGCCCGGTCAGATAGGAGTGTGGCCTAATGCCTAAGTGGACAAAAGAAGTTGCCATCGGATTTTTTCCCGTGTTGATTATTTTCCTTGCTTTTACTGGTGTTAATATTGTTCCGATTCTGATTGCAGCGGTGCTTGTCGGAGCGTTACTCTTCATGATGCAAATGCGCGGAGGGATTACCGTAGGTGCTGCACAAGAACGTAAACGCAAGAAAAAAGGACCTTCAAAACTTACATTTGAAGAAATTGGAGGACAGGATAGTGCCAAGCAGGAATTGCGTGAAGCACTTGACTTTCTCATCAAACATGAAGAAATCCGCAAGTTCGGGATTCGTCCTTTAAAAGGCATCTTGCTGACTGGCCCTCCAGGGACAGGGAAAACGTTGATGGCCAAGGCTGCTGCCCATTACACGGATTCTGTTTTCGTAGCAGCATCAGGTAGTGAGTTCGTGGAAATGTATGTTGGTGTGGGTGCCAGCAGAATTCGGGATTTGTTCAAGGACGCGAGAACCCGTGCCACCAAGGAAAATAAGGAAAACGCCATTATATTTATCGATGAGATCGATGTCATCGGGGGTAAACGTGAAGGCGGTCAACAGCGCGAGTATGATCAGACGTTGAATCAGCTCTTGACGGAAATGGACGGAATCTATTCTTCCGATACGCCAAGAATCTTGGTTATCGCTGCAACGAACCGCAAAGAAATGCTGGATAGCGCTCTGACACGTCCAGGACGTTTTGACCGTCATATTCAGGTGGACTTGCCAGATAAGAAAGGCAGAAAACACATACTGGAGCTGCATGCAGTCAATAAACCTCTGTTGGAAGGGGTCAGCCTTGAGAAGACAGCTGAAGAATCGTATGGTTTCTCGGGAGCACAGCTCGAGAGTGTTATGAACGAAGCGGCAATATACGCCATGCGGGACGGGTTGTTAAACATTGAACAGCGGCACTTGTCCCTGGCTATTGATAAAGTCATGATGGGTGAGAAGACAGACCGTGAATCCAGTGTGGAAGAGAAGAAAAGAGTTGCCATCCATGAGTTGGGACATGCCATTATGGCTGAACTCGTTCGTCCAGGCAGTGTAAGCCAGGTGGCACTCAGTCCGCGTGGGCAGGCACTGGGATATGTACGTCATAACCCGCAGCAGGAACAGTTCCTCTATACGAAGCGCTTTCTGGAGGAGCAGATCATGATTGCACTCGGAGGAGCGGCTGCAGAGGAAATGTACTACGGTGGACGGTCAACTGGGTCACGCAATGACTTTGATCAGGCGACCAATGTGGTGCAGACGATGATGGCTTCCGGATTGACTTCACTTGGTATTGTGAACATGGATATGGTCACAACTGAGGAGCTCATGCGGGAGAATAAATTGATTTTGCAAGAACTTATGGAGCAGACGAAAAGGTTGCTTGAAGAACAACGGACAATTTTCGACAATTCCCTCGATATCCTCATTCGTGAGGAAGTATTGTCTGGCGAGCAATTTCGTTGTCAATTTCGTGACAGTGCCCTTTTACCAGCATAATTTATTTATGCTGGTTATTTTTTTTTACATTTCACTCGTGCTAAGATATTATTATATGTTGGGTCGAAATTTGTAATTTTCGGCGAACAGGGTACAATAGAGAAATAGAGAACCGAAAGGATGGAGCAGAACCATGTTTTTCAAAAAAATAGGAGTTGTCGGTGGCGGTACGATGGGACAAGGTATTTCCCAGATGCTCGCAGCCAAAGGACTTGATGTGCTTCTCGTGGAGCATACAACACAAAAGCTGGATCATGCATATGACATGATCGAAACGAACCTGGATAAACAACTGGAGAAATGGGCGATTACAAAAGCGGAGAAGAAATTGATTCTTTCCCGTATTACCAAGGTAGCTCATTTGGCTGAACTTGGAACTTGCGACATGGTCATTGAGACGATTTCAGAGGATCTGGATGCGAAAAAAGCAGTATTCAGCCAACTGGACCAAGTTTGCCCAAGTAATGTCATTCTGGCAAGTAACACATCCACGCTGAGTTTGACCGAGCTTGCAAGCTCGACCAAATACCCAGAGCGTGTTATTGGTATGCACTTTATTCACCCGGTATCCCGGGTTGATCTTGTAGAGATTATTCGTGGACTAAAAACTTCGGATACCACATTCGAAGAGACCAGACGTTTCGTAGAAGAAGTAGCGGACAAAAAAGGAGTCATGATCTATGAATCCCCTGGATTCGTAACTTCCCGTCTGATCTGCCTGCTGATTAACGAAGCATTGCATGTATTGCAAGAAGGTGTTGCATCTGCTGAAGATATCGATGATGCAATGCGTATCGGATACAACTTCCAACATGGACCACTCGAAATGGCTGACCGTTTCGGATTGGATTCTGTTGAAGCTGCACTCGAAAGAATGTTCCGTGAATTCGGAGAATTGAAATATCGTCCTTCTACAGTCCTGAAGAAAATGGTGCGTGCAGGACACCTGGGTGTTAAAACAGGCGAAGGATTCTTCAAGTACGACAAGGATGGTGACCGACTGTGAAAGTACTCGTAATTAATGCGGGGAGTTCCTCGCTCAAATATCAACTGTATAATATGACTGACGAATCTGTACTGGCTAAAGGTCTGGTAGAGCGGATCGGAATGGATTCCTCCATTCTGACGCACAAACCGACAGGCCGTGAGGATGTTACAGAAGTTAGCGAAATTCTGGAACATACAACAGCAATCCGTAAAGTCATCGATATTTTGACTGACAAAGAAAACGGTGTGTTGGATTCCGTAAGTGAAATTCAAGCTGTTGGACACCGTGTTGTTCACGGTGGTGAAGCATTTAAAGAATCTGCATTGGTAGATGATGCTGCCAAAGCTGAAATTCGTCGTTTGTTCGACTTGGCTCCACTCCACAACCCGGCAGCAATGATGGGGATTCGTGCGGCTGAAGCCAATATGCCTGGAGTTCCACAGGTTATGGTCTTCGATACGGCGTTCCATCAAACGATGCCGGAAAAAGCATATCTGTATGCTATTCCTCGTGTACTTTACAAAAAATATAAAGTACGTCGCTACGGCGCGCATGGTACTTCCCATGATTACGTAAGCAAGGCAGCTGCCGAGTATCTGGATCGTCCAGTGGAAGATCTGAAAATCATCACTTGTCACGTGGGTAACGGCGGTAGTGTAACAGCAGTTAAAGGTGGCGTATCTGTGGATACTTCGATGGGTATGACTCCGCTTGAAGGCCTGATGATGGGAACACGTTCTGGTGACCTTGACCCAGCTATCGTACCTTATGTAATGAACAAGGAAGAACTGAGCGTAAGCGAAGTGAACTCCATGTTGAACAAACACAGTGGATTGCTTGCAATCTCCGGAATCAGCAGTGACATGCGTGAGATTACGGAAGGTATGGAGAATGGCGATGCCAACTCCACGCTTGCTTTTGAAATGTACGAATACCGTTTGCGTAAATACATCGGTTCATATGCAGCTGCAATGAATGGTGTAGACGTGATTGTATTTACGGCTGGTGTAGGTGAGAACTCCGTTGTTCTTCGCCAAAAAGTATGTGAGCAGCTCACTTATCTGGGTGTTGAACTGGATGAAGCGCTGAATGCCATTCGTTCTGGCGAACCACGCCGGATCACAACAGCGAATTCCAAAGTGGAAGTTCTCGTTGTGCCAACAAACGAAGAATTGGTTATTGCACGCGATACACACCGAATCGTATTGAATTCTCAGTAATCTAACTGTAAAGTAAATATAGAATGACAAGGAAGTGCAGAGGACAGGCATAAGCCTGCCCGCTGCATTTTCAAATTCAGGAACCAAGGGGAGATATGGCATGAATACGAATTGTGTAATTCGTAATGTGAACGAGCATGTGGGCGAAACCGTAACAATCGGTGCCTGGATTAACAACAAACGTTCCAGCGGTAAAATTCAGTTTTTGCAGCTGCGTGATGGAACCGGATATATTCAAGGGGTAGTTGTGAAAAGTGAAGTTAGTGAAGAGATCTGGAACAATGCCAAGAGCCTGACACAAGAAAGCTCTTTGTATGTTACAGGTATTATTCGTGAAGAACCTCGCAGTGCGTCCGGTTACGAGATGACTGTTACTGGGGTGGAGATCATTCACCTGACTGAAAACTATCCAATCACGCCTAAAGAACATGGTGTTGATTTCTTGATGGACCATCGTCATCTGTGGCTCCGTTCTACGAAGCAACGTGCTGTTATGGTGATTCGTGCAGAAATTATTCGGGCTGTTCAGCAGTTCTTTGATGGTAACGGATTCACGCAAGTGGACCCTCCGATTTTGACACCATCGTCTGCGGAAGGAACAACGAACCTGTTCCACATCAAATACTTTGATGAAGATGCTTATCTGACACAAAGTGGTCAATTGTATATGGAAGCCGCAGCCATGGCGCTGGGTAAAGTATATTCCTTCGGTCCAACATTCCGCGCAGAGAAGTCCAAAACACGTCGTCACTTGATTGAGTTCTGGATGATTGAGCCGGAAATGGCATTTGTAGATCACGAGGAAAGTCTGCGCGTACAAGAGAAATTTATTGCTCATGTCGTTCAATCCGTGTTGAAAAACTGCCGTGCTGAACTGGAATCTATCGGTCGTGACGTATCCAAACTCGAAGGCATCGTAGCTCCATTCCCGCGTATTACGTATGATGAAGCGATTGAATTCCTGCATGGACAAGGCTTCGATATTCCTTGGGGAGAAGACTTTGGTGCACCGCACGAAACAGCGATTGCTGAGAAGTACAATACACCCGTCTTTATCACGCATTACCCTGCTGGAATCAAGGCTTTCTACATGAAACCAGATCCGAATCGTCCTGAAGTTGTTCTCTGTGCGGATATGATTGCACCAGAAGGCTATGGAGAGATTATTGGTGGTTCGCAGCGTATCGATGATCCGGAATTGATGCAACAACGCTTTGAGGAGCACAACCTTTCGGATGAAGCTTACCAATGGTATCTGGATCTACGTAAATACGGATCGGTTCCTCACTCCGGTTTCGGTCTGGGATTGGAGCGGACGGTAGCATGGATCTGTGGATTGGATCATGTACGTGAAACAATCGCATTCCCACGTATGCTCTATCGTCTGTACCCTTAATGCTTAACCGAGGAGCGTCTATGGAAGACACCACATCCAAAGCGTGGTTGGATGGAGCAGCTTATGGCATGACTTCGGGTGCAGCTCACCTGCCGTATGCCTTGTTACGTTATTATCACCAGCTTGGCCTATCAGATGCAGAAGTGCTTCTTCTGATTCAACTGCTAGGGTTTCGTCAAGCAGAGTTCAATGAGTTTCCCACGCTTGAAGAGCTTGCGGGACGCATGGGACTTGCACCTGAAGGCATTGCCAGAATGTTGCAACGTCTGATGAGGGATGGATATATTGCGATTGACGAGCATCGTGACGAGGAACGTGACATCCAGTACGAGCGATATGATTTACATGGATTATATGCCAAGCTTGCAGCGTGCACTGCCGAAGAAGTAGCCGCATACCGTGCGGAGCAGCTGAGCAGCAGTACAGCACGTCAAGATTCGAACAGTGTTCAAAAAGAAGAGGAAGAACGAAATATGTTCTCCATCTTTGAAAAAGAATTCGGCCGTCCACTATCTCCAATGGAGTGTGAGACGATATCCAGCTGGTTGGATCAGGATCGTTATCAAGAGGAACTGATTCTCATGGCTCTGAAGGAAGCGGTTTTTGCAGGCAAAGTACATTTCCGGTATATCGATCGAATTCTGCTTGAGTGGAGTCGCAATCGTGTCAAGACCGTTCAAGACGCGAAGGCGTACACGCAGCGGTTTCGTAATGGTGGACGTTGATTCAAGCGTAGGCAAGAACAAGAAACAGGCCAGAAGTCATTCTGTGCCTGTTTTTTTTGGGAGTATAAGTTGATGAGTTATCAGCGGCACCAACCTTTCAGGCAATGAATTCACTTTGTTTTGAAAAATTTGATGGATCACGCAGGGGTTGCCACACAAGCTGTCGTCTATTGTATTGGAGAGGAGGGGAGAGTTATTGATGAAGCGCGCGTAATCGAACAAATCCGTCAAGGAGATACATCCCAGATGCGTACTCTGATTGATAAGTATAGCCAGCATGTATACCATGTGGCCTATTCCGTACTCAGGAACGATCAGGAAGCACAGGATGCAGCTCAGGAGGCGTTCATACAGATGTATAAGTCTCTCCCCGACTACCGTTCCGAAGGTTTCAAAACGTGGTTAACCCGAATTGCCTTTCACAAAGCGATTGATGCCAAACGCAAGCTGGGCAGACGAAGTGCTGAGGATCTGGGTGGAGAAGAAAAAATAATAAATATGCCCGGACGGGATGAAGACGTTCTTGCCCGTCTCGTTCGTGAAGAACGTCAGGATAAACTTCGCGAACGAATTAATCAGTTGCCTGCTCAGCACCGTGATATTATTACTGCGTATTATTTAGGTGAAAAAAATTATGAGCAGATTGCCAGTGATGCACAGGTGGCTGTGAAGACCGTGGAATCTCGCTTGTATCGTGCCCGGCAGTGGATTCGGAATCATTGGAAGGAGGATGAATGGCGTGAGTAAACAGGAGAAGTATACCGCTGCACAATGGACCGATTATATTGAAGGTCATATGAATGAATCTCAAGCGAATCGAATGGAACAGCTTCTGATGGAAGACTCGGATGCGATGGACAGCTATCTGGAAGCGCTCGGTATCCAAGGGGAGCTGCCTCCATTACATGACCCGAAAGGGTTTGCGGATTCAGTCATGCATCGGATTGAGGGCATTCAAATACCCAAGGTACATCGCAAATCCCGTGCTGGACGAAACCGGCGCTGGCTTGATCATAAAGTGTTCCATTACGCGGTCGCAGCCTGTTTGACATTGATCTTCCTCTCGTCAGGACTTTTTGACAAGGTAGCACCTTATCACAAGTTCCAGGATGGCGACCACAGAGGGTCTTTTACGGAGAAATGGACGGAGGCAGCCACTTCATGGCTGGATAACTTCAAGCCTAAACCATAAATGGTTTCGCATTGCCTGAAAAGAAAGGATGACGACTGTGCACTCAGATCGTAATAAATTACTCGCATTTCTATTAAACCTGATACCCGGTCTTGGTTTTATGTATTGGGGTCGAGCCGCAAGGTCTGTAATCTATCCATTGCTTTTCTTCGGAACAGCTGTTGGCTCATTCATGCTGGCGTGGGCGTTTGGCCAACAGGACTTGATGATTTTTGGTGCACTATGTGCCATGTTCTTCTGGGGAGTCAGTATGCTGGATATCAGTATACTTCTGCTCCGAGCACCATCTCCACGTGATGCTCGATACCAAGGTTATGGGGCACATTACGGAGCTCAACATCAAGGAGCAGCCTATCAACAAGGACCATTCGCTGGTCAGGGAGATCCCTTGGAGCATATGAATGAAGATGAGATGCATCATCAGCATCGAGGTGATGAATATGGCGTGCCTTCGGGTCCTTATAGTCAACCCATGTATCGAAAAGGTAGTGAAAGCGAACGGTTTTTTACGATTTTGCTTTCCTTTGTTCCAGGTCTGGGACATCTTCATCTCGGACTGTTGCATCGCGGTTTATCATTCCTAATCGCGTTCTTCGGTTCATTTGCCATGATGGTTTTTGTAGCTTCTATTACAAATGAATCCGTATTTCTGATGTTCTTGCTCATTCTGCCTGTCATTTGGGTGTACTGTATGTTTGATGCGGTTCAGCATGTGCATCGCAGGCAGGCCGGTGAGGTATTGCAGGATCGTACGTTGTTCGAGGAGCTGGAGATGGGCAGAACTTCTGGACGGCGAAGCAAAGTGCTGGCAACCCTGTTATCAGCCTTCCCAGGTGCGGGTCATCTGTATCTGGGACTGCAAAAAAGAGGCATGCAACTCATGTTCCTGTTTCTCGGCAGTATCTACATTCTGGACCTGCTTCATTTATCGGTGTTCCTGTTCATGATTCCGTTAATCTGGTTCTATAGCTTCTTTGACGGACTACAGTGCTCCAGTCGCTATGGACGCGAGCCATTGGTTGATCAACCGATCTTCAAAGACTGGGCCCGCCATCAGCGTCTGATTGGATTTGGAATTGCCGCGCTGGGTCTATATTACCTGACAATCCGTCTTGTCATTCCACAGCTGAATGAGCTCTTCCCTAATGCATTTATGACGTATGAGATACGTTCCTATTTGAATACCGTCATTGTATCCTTGCTGCTCATTTTTGGCGGCTTGAAACTGCTGTTTGGCAAGCAACGGGGGACGGGTATCCAAAGTGCTGCTCATCAAAATGATGAGGGAGCAGACAGTCTCTTTTTATTCAAGGATCGGGATGATCGACTGTAATTTACGATCCAAATTGAATTAAAGATTATTTACACTGACACTTCGATGACAGAGCAACCTTTCAATCGCTGTTATCTTATAACAAAAAAACACGCCAAGGGCTATGTATATCAGTGAAGTGCACCCCTTAGAATAGACATTGGAAAAACCCCTGGGTTCAGTGAAGTGCACCCCTTAGAATAGACATTGGAAAAACCCCTGGGTTCAGCCGATGAAATTCTAGGGGGTGTATTTTTTATGGCGATTAAGGGACAAAAGTTTAAAACGTATTCGGAGAAGATAAAAAATGAGGCTATTCGTCTACATACGGTTGAGGGGTGGACTTATCGAAAGATTAATGAACATCTGGGGATTCATGATCCAGGACGTATGAAGCGCTGGATACGAAAATATCGGGAACAAGGTGAATTTGGACTGATGGATCAGCGAGGTCGACGTAAAGAATACTTGGATCAAGACCGCTATGTACAAAAACTGAAACGGGAGAATGAGTTGCTAAAAAAGTGCTTGGTAATCTGGAGGAAGGAAGCAAACAAGAAAGATTTCAGATCATAGAAAAAGTAGCGGGATACGGTGATATCCAGAAACTTTGTGATGTGTTTGGCGTGTCACGGAGTGGATTTTATGCCTATGTAAAACGCAAACGATTCGATCGCGACGCAAAAGCGAAGAAACAGGTGCTTCAAACGTATCAACGATATGAAGGCAAATATGGTTATAGGCAACTCCAGTTGTTCCTTTGGCAAGATCAGGGGATTTGGATGAACCACAAAAAGGTGCTCCGCCTGATGCAAATGCTCGGTATTCAATCTCGAATCCGTCGTAAACGACGCTCCAGCAGCTCGTATACACCTGCGCAGCGTGTAGCAGAGAACCTCTTGAAGCGAGATTTCAGTGCAGAAAAACCGAATCATAAATGGGTAACGGATATTACCCAATATCGTGTGGGAGAGCGCTGGATATATCTTTCAGCCATAAAGGATCTGTTTAATAACGAAATTGTGGCTTACGAAATAGGCGAACGCAACGACAATGAACTGGTGCTTCGCACATTCAGCAAGGCGTTTGCGAAGCAAAAAGACGTGACTGGACTGGTCGTTCACAGCGACCAGGGATTCCAGTACACGTCTCATGCGTACCACGACATGCTGCCAAAGGTTGGCGCCCGAATCAGCATGTCTCGCCGAGGAAATTGTTATGACAATGCCTCGATGGAGAGTTTCTTCTCGCATCTCAAAACGGAAGGACTCTATCCTTATCATATCCGAACGCTTAGCGAAGCACAAAGCAAAATCGAAAAATATATCCGTTTTTACAACCGAAAACGGCCACAACGGAAACTGAAAAAACTGACGCCGGTAGAGTACCGACGCCAGTTTGCAGCCTAGGGTCTTTTTATAATGTCTACTAAATGGGGTCTTGACCACAGCCTCTGGCGTGTTTTTTGTTATCCAGCTTTGATTTCGAATAAATGATTGCTATTTCGTAGCACCCTTCAGCAGAAGTTGACGGTACATCACTTCGAACAGGAATTCGAAGGCTTCCAGGTGACGTTTCGCTTCAAAAGCATCCTTGCCCCATGCATATATGCCATGGTTACGAAGCAAGATCCCTGGTACGTTGGCATCAATTACACCTGGCACCAATTCAGCGATAGATGGAATGTCTGCAAAGTTAGGCAGGACAGGGACACGAATCTCCGCATTTTCTTCCCAGATGTTGAAAGCCTTGATCAATTCAATTCCTTGAATCGGTACGTGCCCATCTGCTCCAAAGAATTCACTGATCAGGTTGTTAAACACGGTATGCACGTGGAATACAGCACCGCAACCCGTCAAACGATAGATTTCGCAGTGAATCAACGTTTCAGCACTTGGTTTCAACGTTGTTGTTTCAATTGCTTTGCCATGCTTGTCTACAAAAAGGAAGTCTTCCGGTGTGCGAAGGGATTTGTCTTTGCCTGAGGCGGTAACCGCAAAATAAAACTGCTCCGGATCAAAATCTCCTACACGCATTGACAGGTTGCCACTTGTTCCAGGGAACCAGTTACGGCTGGCGAATAATGCTTTAATATCAGCCAGTTCTTCAAGGACCTGACGTTTGTGTTCCAATGTAATCTTTTCAAAGCCCATCGTTACAGCACTCCTTGTGTTTGCTTCTGTTTCATATCTTCGATGATATCGTAAAAGGTAGCGAATGGCACATGGTCCACACCAAGTTCAATACACTTATCCGTCAAAATGGAGCGGGAATAGACGAGATCGGCAATTTTGGCACCTTCAAAATCCGTCAAACTGTCTCCAATAAGGATGCGATTATATTGTTCTTCCGGGAAGGTACGAATCACTGTTGTTTTGCACATGCCGCAGCCATTCTCACAAGGAGGCTGGCAGGGATTCGGCCATTCAATCTTAATGGTTTCACCCGAGAAGTCAGCTCCGTTGCAGTAGACATGATCCTGCGGGATATGGAATGGTGCGAGTAACGGCTCAATAAAGAAGTCCATGCCACCGCTGGTCACATTGAATTCGATACCTTCACTTCGAACGTACTCAAGAAACTCGCTGAATCCTTCACGGATGCCCGCTTGTCCAAGCACAAATTCCACAATTTCATCTTTCTGCGATGCAGGCAACAGAGCAAACATGGCTCCAACACCTTCACGCAGCGAGATTTTTTGCTCAATCGTATCTTTCATAATCGCTTCAATGCCCTCAGGCTTGAAATGTTTCATGATTGCGACAATATTGTCCGAGAGCGTAATCGTACCATCAAAGTCACAGAAAATGACTGTTTTTTTATCACTTCTCATCGTTCGCCACCCCACAGATCCAGTGCGCTTTTCAGCTCCGGATGCTCGGTTGCATATTGCGCTAGTGGAATGGAACGTTGAGCTGCCTCAATCGCTTGCAGGAATGCACGTCCGCCTGCCTCAGTGCCCATAGGATGTCCATGAATACCGCCACCAGCATTAACGATGACATCTGTGCCAAAGTCGCGCAAAATAAGCGGTACAAGGCCTGGATGGATGCCGGCGGAAGGCACTGGCATACTGGTTCGTACAGGCAGATCAGCTGTCAGTAATTGCTCCGTGATCGCCATATTTTCTTCCTTGGGCATTGTTACCGAACCATAAGGAGAAGGGAAGAGCACCAGATCGGCACCCGCAAGTCGCATCAACTGGCCAAGTACAACTGAAGCCGACATGCCGTAATGTGGTGAAGGATACAGTGCTCCTGCAAGCGCAGGGTGAGCCATAATTGGCACATTGATATCAGGATCACTGCTGAGTTCATGCAACACATCATATCCGTAAGACAACACGTTAAACAACAAAGCATTGGCTCCTGCACCAATGGCACGTTCAGCTTGCTCTTTCAGACGGGATGTAGGTCCTGTGAGATTGGTTGCATACAGTAGCTTCTTACCCGTCTCCTGGCGTGCCTGTTCGGCAGCTTTCATGCAGACCTCGACTCTTTTTTCGATGGGTGTCAATTTGTTCTCGAACAGAATTTCATCGTCCTTGATCAGATCAACGCCACCAAGAGCCTGACGAATAAATTGTTCACGCAGTTCATCTGCATCCAGTCCAATAACCGATTTGAAGATACTCATTAACAGTGGACGGTCATGTACACCAAGCAGATCACGAACACCATTCAGTCCAAACTTGGGTCCCGGGAATGCACTGAGGAAGCCATCCGAGAAACCAAGCTTTGTTAATTTGATCCGGCCATCCATTGAGATTTTGCCAAAGACCGTCACGAGCAGGGCAGGGATATCACGGCTGAAGTTAACATCAGGATATCCGATGGTAATATCGGCGTAACGCTCACCCGCACCCATGCCATCAGCTTCATGCACTTCTACGCTGATGACTTCACCCAGATGTTTCTGCATCGCTTCACGCTGGGCTTGTGGCAACTCCGTCCAGCTACCCACGGTCATGCCGATCGCGATAGACTGAGCCTTCTTGCGAAAGTCTGCATGATCATCATGCAGACGATATGTGGCTGTGCACATGTTATTCATTTTAAATCCCCTTCCAAAGCAGCTCCCATCTCCCGTGAGCGCTCTGCACAGCGGTTGACGGCTGCGATTACATTTTCAAAGAAATCTCCTTCGTCCAGCGTCTTCAGTGCTGCCTGCGTTGCCCCTCCAGGGGATGTCACATCACTACGAAGCTTCATCGGTTCCAAACCGGTTTGTTGTACCATACGTGACGCGCCCAGCACCGTCTGAACAGTGAGATCACGAGATTGCTGGCTGGATAAACCACCACGAATACCTGCGGCAATCATGGCCTCCATTAAATAGTATACATAAGCAGGGCCGCTTCCGGAAATCCCTGTGAGCACTTCGAGTTTATCTTCAGGCACGATGGTCACGATACCAACCGCTTCAAACATGGTCATCACCGTACTGCGTTGCTCATCCGTAATCTCCGAAGAGAAGGCAAGCCCGGTCGCGCCGAGTCCAATGGTACTGGATGTATTCGGCATGGTTCTGGCAATCGGCTGTTTACGACCGAGCAAGGACTGCATCGTGCGGATCGATAATCCGGCAATGACAGACACGATCAGTTGATCAGGTGATAACAGCGGACCCAGTTCGCGCAGCGCTGCGGCAGCATCTTTGGGTTTCATACAGAGTACAATGACCGGAGTGGAGGCAAGATGATCCAGAGATTGTGAGGCAGTTCCGGTATGTACAGCATAACGGGTGCTGAGCTCCTCCTGACGTTTCTGGTTGCTGCGGTTCAGCATCGTAATATCCTGAGGACGAACGACTAGGCGGGAGATCAGTCCGCGTACGATGGCTTCAGCCATCGCGCCTGCTCCGTGGAAAGTAATCTTCTGTTGTAGTAACGTCTGTTGCTCTTGACTCATATTTATCGTTCCTCCTATATAACTGGTGCTGGGATATTATTGACGAATCTGTCCATTGCCTGTAATCCGATATTTGGTTGACGTCAGTGCTGGCAGTCCCATCGGTCCACGTGCATGCAGTTTCTGCGTACTGATTCCGATTTCGGCTCCATAGCCAAATTCGAATCCGTCGGTGAAACGCGTGGACGCATTGTGATAGACGGCTGCTGCATCTACATCATGCATAAAGCGCTCTGCATGGGCTGTATCCCGCGTTACGATACACTCGGAATGTTTGGTTCCGTAATGTGCGATGTGCTGCATCGCTTCGTCCAGGTTCTCGACCACCCGGATATTTAAAATATAGTCGTTGTACTCGGTCGCATAGTCTTCCTCGGTTGCCTCAAGGGCAGAAGGAACAAGACGGCGCACCGTGTCGCAACCTTTCAAGACCACATTGGCCTCACGGAATTGCTCGGCAAGAGCAGGCAGATGCTCTTCCGCATATGCGGCATGCAGCAGCAACGTTTCCATGGAGTTACATACGGATGGACGTTGTGCCTTCGCATTGATGGCGATTTCGGCTGCCATGACCGGATCAGCTGATTCATCCACATAGGTATGACAGATGCCTGCCCCGGTTTCAATAACAGGTACGGTTGCATTGGCAACCACATTACGAATGAGTGAGGCCCCGCCGCGTGGAATGATGACGTCCAGCAGGCCGTTCAACTTGAGCATTTCATCGACGGAAGCACGATCTGCATCCTCAACCAGTTGCAGCGCATCAGCTGGCATGTTTGTCGTTGCCAGTGCCTGATGCAGCACCTCCACAATTTTACGATTGGAGGACAGGGCAGAGGAGCCGCCGCGCAGAAGCACTGCATTACCTGTTTTGAGACATAATCCGGCTGCGTCTACAGTTACATTAGGACGAGCTTCATAGATGATGCCAATCAGGCCAATCGGCACTCTTAATTTTTCAACATGCAATCCGTTAGGACGGGTGAATGTCTCCAGCACTTCACCGACTGGATCAGGCAATTCTGCAATCTGACGTAATCCTTCAGCGATGCCAGCAATGCGCTCTTTATTAAGGGCGAGTCGATCCAGCATGGATTCCGGCGTGCCTTGTTCTCTGCCTCGTACCAGATCTTCGGCATTTGCTGTAATGATGGAATCCGTCTCCGTAATCAAAGCATCTGCCATGACACGCAGGGCCGTATTTTTCTGTTCTGTATTCAATCGGTTCAGCTGTGGAACCGTGGCTTGAGCTTTGCTGGCTTTTTCTCTCACTTCACTCATCTTAATTCCTCCTCATATATACAAATATAGAAAGTTAAATTTTTAACCACATGTAGGACTAAAGATTATTCACACAGACACTACGATGACAGAATAACCTTCCAATCGCTGTTATCCCCAGATTTTTTCGATTCCCTTTTCTAAAGGGAAAATCCGAGGATAAGCGTATGCTTCCGATGTAGCTTTCTTTCAGAAAGCTTTTAGGCGAACGCTCCGCTTTTTCAGGTTTTTTCTGTCCTCTCCGTTACGTGTAAATGATTAGTTAAACTTAATATAGGTTCATGTTTATTTTAACGTAATCCACTCGTCTCTATGAATAACCTCAAGTCTGTGGATGCTAGCGAGTTGTTTCATCACTTCGCCACTGGGAAGTCCGGCAATGAGTCGAAGCTGGTCATCATCATAATTGACAATACCGCGACCGAGCAAGGTTTCATCCATGCCAATGACCTCTACGACGTCTCCTGCATGGAAAGTTCCAAGTACCCGCTTAACCCCTACAGGCAGAAGACTGTGCCCCCCATGGACAAGGGCCTCTTCAGCACCATCATCCACAACGACGGTACCCAGCGGAGTAGACATGAAGCCGAGCCACTGCTTTTTACGGGATAATGAGGCCAGTCGAGTCTCAAAGTAAGTTCCTTTACCCGTGCCATCAACCGCCTGCTGCATATCTCCAGGTTCTTTCACACTTCCTACAAATACGGGCACGCCTCCACGTGTAGCAACCTTGGCTGCATCAACTTTGGAACGCATTCCACCTGTGCCAACTGATGATCCTGAACCACCGGCAAACGCGTAGATCTCAGCCGTGATTTCGGGGATCCGGTCGTAACGTACGGCAGACGGATCTTTACGAGGATCTGCGGTGTACAAGCCGTTGGTATCGGTAAGAATGATCAGATGCTGTGCCTTCACCAGGTTTGCAACCAATGCGGACAACAGATCGTTATCACCAAACTTCAATTCATCCACCGATACTGTATCATTCTCATTGAAAATCGGAATCACTCGCTGTTTGAGCAGTTCCTCCACGGTCATGCCTGCATTGCCCATACGTTTACGACTGTGAAAGTCTGTACGAGTTAACAGAATTTGCGCCGTAGTAACGCGGTGCGCTGCAAAAGCCTGTTGATATGCCTGCATCAATAATGCCTGCCCAACGGCCGCTGCAGCTTGTTTCTCATGCAACTGTTTAGGTCGCTGAGGGTAACCGATCTCCCGGAATCCGGCCGCTACCGCTCCAGAGGTGACCAGAAGTACTTCATGACCCTGATCAGCCAATGCTGCAATTTCTCCGGCAAAGAAAGTGATCGAACTGCGATCCAGACCGCCTTCTTCCGTTGTAAGCGAGCTGCTTCCAATCTTAACTACAATACGTGAAGTCATGGTTTCACTTCCTTAAACATGATTAATAAGTGCTTCTGGAGCAGGCTTTAGCGGGTACAAAAAAAACTCCCGCCCTTTAGTTAAAAAGGACGAAAGTTCGTTACTTCCGCGGTACCACCTTTATTGATGATTAGATCATCCGGCTTCATGCCCTGTAACAGAAGGCACTGTCCTGTACGTAACAGGCCGCTCAGGGGTAGGTTTCAGAGAAGAGTCGCGGTAAATTCTTTCAGCAGGGTGGAATTTACTCTCTGGGCGCGACTGATATTCTCTTACTGGTCCCGTCATCACGTTTCGTTCAATATTTCTTATAACATACCATGGAAACTTGGCATATGCAAAGGGGTTATGGTCCTGTAAATTACTTGAATAAATTCAGCTTGCCAATCCGCTCCACAGCTTCGCGTAATCGGTTTTCATCACTTAGCAGTCCTGCGCGCACATAGCTTTCACCATGCGAACCAAAACCAATACCTGGTGCTACGGCCACCTTGGCTTCTCGCAGTAACAAGTCTGCAAATGAAGCGGAGGTATAACCTGCAGGCACAGGCAACCAGCTGAAGAATGAACCTGCGGGTTTCGAAGCTTGCCAGCCAATAGAGGAAAGAGCGTCATAAAACGCATTGCGACGGGATTCGTAACGTGAAACCAGCGAAGTAACACATTCCTGAGAGCCAGTGAGTGCTTCCGTTGCCGCAGCCTGAATCCCACCGAAGAGACTGACATAGATATGATCCTGAAGCAGATTGATTTTAGAGACAATTTCTGCATTACCAAGCGCGAATCCAACACGCCATCCAGCCATATTGTATGTTTTGGATAACGTATAGAACTCGATGCCCACTTCTTTGGCACCAGGGGCTTGTAGGAAACTCACGGGACGATGTCCGTCAAATCCAATCGCACCGTAAGCAAAGTCGCTGGCAACGACAATTTGATTTTGAATGGCAAATTCAACCGTATCTTCGTAGAACGAAAGGGGAGCCGTTGCCGACGTTGGATTGTTGGGATAGTTCAGGAACATCAGCTTGGCTTTCTCCCGATCTTCGGCTGTAACAGCTTCGTAATCCGGCAGGAATGCATTGGACTCAAGCAAAGGCATAAATGACATGTTTGCTTTGGCGAGTGCAACACCAGACCAGTAATCCGGGTAGCCAGGATCGGGAACGAGAACGGTGTCGCCGGGGTTAAGCAGGACCTGTGGTAACTGAACCAGACCTGTTTTGCCCCCGAACAGAATGGCTACTTCAGTCTCGGGGTCCAGATCAACGTTGTAATCTTCCTTATAACGTTTGGCTACAGCTTCCTTCAGGAAAGAGTACCCTCTAAAGGGTGAATATTTGTGGTAGAGGGGATTTTCAGCCGAATCTTGCAGTGTTTTCACAATATGAGGTGGTGTAGGTGTATCCGGGTTCCCCTGACCTAGGTTAATCACGTCATGTCCACTTGCAATTTCACGATTTACATTTTGAACAAGGGTAGCAAAAAATTGCGTTGGCAGCTGTGTCATCACATCAGAAGTCGGTATCGTAAAGGCTGAACGAGCAGTTATATGGTCTGAATGGGTCATTATATTCATCACTCCGGTTATTAAAAATGGCAAATAGTTCTCATTAATTTATCACGCCAATCCCGAGCTGTATAGAGGGAAATGCACTTGAATATACAGTACATAGGAGCAAAGAGCGGTGTATTGTACAAAACTGAAAGTGCTCATTTAGTTTTGTCCATTGAGCTGAGAGAGACCCTGATTTATGATAATATCCGATAATGATAATCAATATCATTAATTTCTTGCACAACGTACATGATATAGGGGGAGAAATAGAAATGAAAAAGGGCATACGAAATACGGCAGTATTATTTACGGTTACGTGGTTATCCATTCTGCTGCTGGCTTGTGGAAATCAGGCTACAACACCTACTGCTGGAGCAGATGATTCCAAAGCAGCCACAGAAACCACGGAGACCCAACCCTCAACGGAAGAGACGAACGAGGGCGAGACCCGAGTATTCAAAGATTGGACAGGCCATGAAGTAGAGGTCCCTGTAACACCAAAACGTGTCATCTATCATGGAGAAGTTACCGGGGATCTGCTTGCGCTTGGTGTTGTTCCTGTAGGCATACTTCGTCAGGATGGAACCGTATACGATGATCAGGTTGCTCAGGCAGAGGATGTAGGATTTCCGATCAGTGTGGAAAAGGCGCTAGCCTTAAATCCCGATCTGATCATTTTCTCGAACAGTGATGAGGCACAATACGATCAGATCTCGAAAGTTGCTCCAACGGTTACATTTGATTCGTTCGGGTCAATAGAAGATCGCATGCGCATCCTTGGCGACTTGTTGAACAAGAAGCAAGAGGCAGAGGACTGGATCACGGCTCATCAAAAAGCGACAGAAGAGATGTGGACGCAACTTCATGAGAACGGATTGAAAGAAGGGGAGACGGCTTCGGTATTCACCATGTATCCCGGGAATCGTCTGTTTGTTATGGCGGGTGCAGGATTGCCACAGTTGTTATATGGAAAAGACGGGCTGAAGCCAACCGCGGAAATCCAGAAAGTATTGGATGAAGACATGGGATTTGTAGAGATTTCAACTGAAAAATTATCAGAATTTGCCGGTGATCGGATATTTATTCTGGATCCTGTAACCGACGATGCCAAGCAATCCACCAAGGAATTACTGGATAGTTCAATCTGGAAGAACCTGCCTGCGGTGAAAGAAGGAAAAGTATATCGTTTTGATATCGTAAAAGCTTCAAGTGATGCGCTCTCCAGGGAGTGGCTGCTACAAGAGCTTCCGAAACAGATGATCCAATAATTTTATGACGAGCTAATAAGGCAGTATTAACACCTTTGAGTAATGCAGTTATAAAAAAGTAAAAGGAGCCTTCAACATTTCGTTGAACGCTCTTTTTGCTGATTAAACTCAATCTGGATTATTAACAATGGCTCGCTTATAATCAGATCATACAGAATGATTGATAATTATTCTCATTTTAGAAAAACGAGGTGAACCGACATGCAGGCTTTGGATGCCGATGAGGGAGCGTTGTTCTTTTCAGCATTCATGTTTCGGCTGGATCATCTGGTACGACGAATTGAAGCACCTGAACAGGTGATGCTGGAAGTTGCTTGCGAGAAACATGCCTTCCTGATCTGTGAAGAAGGGGATGGACGTTTATATATTGGACATGAACAGTTTCCGTTTACTACGGGATGTGTTTATCCGCTTTCTCCGGGAGAAGGGTACCAGTTTGAACATCGTAATGACTCGGAATTGAAATATATCGTGGTGGCGTTTGATGTCATTCATATATTGACGGGTGATCCGGAGCTCTTTACACGCACTGTATTTGAACACAGAAACCAATTGAATGGTTATCCCTATGCTCCGTTAAATGTGCTGCTGGAGCAAATGTATGTCATTCGGAATTATAAAACGGATGCCGAATATGGTCATCTGAATGCACAGTTCCAAAGATGGATGGAGATGATCATTACCCGGTACACCTCTCCGAAGACGGAACAGAGTATGGAAGCCAGACTACACAGTACGATTCAGTATGTAGACGACCATTATGCTGAAGAAATCACTGTACAGAAACTGGCACGTCTCGCGGAGATCAGACCTGCACAGTATACCACCCTGTTCAGACAACTCACGGGTCACAAGCCGCTTGATTATGTGAATCATGTACGTATCAAACATGCCAAGGAATGGCTTCGCAAATCGGATGAACCGCTTCGGGATATAGCGAGCCGCGTTGGGTTTAAGGATGAGTATTATTTCAGCAGGCGTTTTCGCCAAATGACCGGATTGTCTCCTCGTCAATATGACAGATCCATTCAGCAGCAGACGTTGGTGCAAGATTGGTTGGGTCATGATGTGAATATTCCAGTAAACCCGGAGCGAATTATGTTTTACGGAGATTCAGCTGGAGATCTGCTGATGCTGGGCATTCAGATATTGGGAGATCAGACCTATGACGCGGTTGCTCCGGTTAATGTGGAAGCCGCTGTTATCATGAAGCCGGATTTGATTATCTTTGATAGCAACAACGAACAGCAATATGAACAACTTTCCCGTATTGCACCAACACTCGCTTATAACTCACATGCCATGTTGGACGAGCGAATGCGCAGTTTGGGCAATTGGTTTGGCAGACAATCTCAGGCTGAACAATGGCTAACCTCCTATGGGGAGCGTACTGAGCAGATGTGGGCGAAGATCCATACAGCGATTGAAGCAGGGGAAACGGCATCTGTATTTACATACCATCGGGGTGCACGCTTATTTGTTATGGGCAATATCGGTCTGGCGCCATTGTTATATCATCCGCTGGGCTTCAGGCCAGTTAACAAAGTGAAGGAAGCACTTACGGCAGGCAGAGCCTATAAGGAAATTTCGGCTGAAGCGGTACGTCAGTATGCGGGAGATCATGTATTTGTCATGCTGCCTGAGGACATTGTAGCCCGGGAGGCTACCGAGATGCTGATGAAAAGTCCCAGCTGGAAGAACCTTTCGGCTGTGCAGAATGGACGGGTGTACCCTGTAGAGGAGTCGATCTGGAATGTCGGTGACGCGCTCACGAGTGATCGATTGTTGACTCTGCTGCCTGAGTTGTTATGTGGAAGTTCATAACGAAAACAGGCTTGCAGTCCTCAGGAGGATCAAGCTATGATAGCAGGTATTACGGTTCAGAGGAGTGCTTGTCATGACAGAAAAACAACAGGGAGAAATGCGTGTAGCCCTGATTCAGGGCGATATTCAACTCGGAGACCCTGAGGCCAATCATAAACATATGCAGACGTTACTTGAGCGTGCGGTAGAACAATACCCGGATCTGGGGCTGGCTGTGTTACCTGAGATGTGGAATACGGGCTACGCTTTGACGCAAATTCATGAACTCGCTGACCCGGAAGGCCAGAAATCTCGGGAGTGGCTGTCTGCTTTTGCCCAAAAACATCAAATTTCCATCGTTGGCGGTTCAATCGCCGAGAAACGGGATGGTCAAATATACAATACAATGTACGCTTATAATCGTGAAGGAAAACAGGTAACACGATACGATAAATTACATTTGTTCCGTCTGATGGACGAGGAGAAATATCTGCAGCCTGGTGCGGAACCAGAAATTTTTGAATTGCAGAACGGTCTTACAGCGGGTGCTTCGATCTGTTATGATATCCGGTTTCCGGAACTGGCCCGCACACTTGCTTTGAACGGTGCCAAGGCATTGATTGTACCGGCCGAATGGCCGAACCCTCGTCTGCACCACTGGCGTACGTTGCTTACGGCACGAGCGATTGAGAATCAGATGTATGTGATCGCCTGTAACCGTGTAGGTAAAGGGGGAGAGACCGAATTTTTCGGACATTCCCTCATCATTGATCCTTGGGGTGAGATTGTGGCTGAAGGTGGCGAAGGGGAAGAGATCGTGACCGGAATCATACGTCCATCTCTGGTAGATGAGGTCCGTGGTCGTATTCCCGTGTTTGAAGACCGTCGACCTGGCGTTTATTTTGGCGAAAAATAAATAAGTGGAATAAAATTCTTGAGTAAAGTGTTTATTCTTCCAGGAGGCGGGTAATGATAACTATCCCGTCACCAAGGAGGATGATCAATCAATGGACAACCATGTGAAAGATACGCTCAGGAGACTGGAACAGGATAACACAAGGGAAGATCACTTAAGGGCATTCTTAGAGAATGGAGCAGGAGGGCTATCACCCCCTGATTCAACTGTTCAGGACGAAGGCCGTGTCATGAATCAGCAAAACAGGCTGACAAGCGATCGTAATTTGCGTAAATAAACCGCCAAACATGAAGTTTTCTTATGTACGTTTCTACGTTAACATTATAAATTAGCATTGAAGCTAAACGACTTAACAAGCAACATTGTACTGTAACCAGATACTGTGATTGCAATGTAAGAACTCTATCTTGCGGATGCGGGAAACGAGTATATGACAAAGGCTTGGCCCATAAGGGTCAAGCCTTTGTTTTGGTTCAGTATCATATGTCTCCATATCAATAGGCGCAATTCATTAGTCTCCTTGAGAAAGTTCGGCCACGGTTTGTTGAAACGTATGGATGAATGCTTCGGCTGCCTTCGACAGTACTCTGCCTTGACGATAAGCCACAACAAGCGTTCTGCTGGGTGTCGGCTCAGCAAGCGGAACGTACACAGGCACGAATTCACTGCGCGGGGCACGGGCGATAAAGCGTGGAACCAGGGTGATACCCATACCCGTGGCGACCAGCGACTGAACGGTTTCAATATTGGTGCTTTCGAACACAACTTGGGGATCAAAACCGGCCTGCTCACAGAGGTCAAATGTAAGTTTGCGGAAACCCTGTCCTTTTTTCAATACAACAAAGGGTTCATCACGAAGCTCTTCAATTCGCACAGGAAGCGGATGTTCCGGATCTGCCCTGAGTGCCAAAGGATGATTCGGGGGAACTGCCAGATCAATCCGTTCTTCTCCAATGGCAACGTAGGAGAGACTTGGCTCTTGCAAAGGAAGCGATAACAGACTAAGATCTGCTTTGCCGCTTGCAGTCAATTTCTCAAGCGTAAGCCCGGAGTCTTCCAATAAAGTGACTTCAATCTCGGGGTAAGCTTGTTGGAACGCTGGAAGCACATGCGGGAGCAAGTGTGAGCCCGTGATCGGCATGCTGCCCACAACAACTTTACCTTTGCGAAGCTGGGAGATGTCTGACATTTCCTGGCGCAACAACTCCACGGCATCTACGATCTTCTGGGCTTGCTCGACAAACGTAACACCGGCATGGGTTAACTCCACGGTACTGGTATTACGCTGAAATAGTAGGACACCCAATTCCTTTTCCAATTTGGATAATTGCTGGCTTAATGAAGGTTGGGCAATATGCAGCTTCTCTGCTGCTCGTGAGAAATTGCGTTCGGCCGCAATTTGCAGCGTATATTGAAGTTGTCTGAATTCCATCGTCATTGGTCATTCCTTTCGTTATGCCACCATTATATCACTACAGATGAAGAAATCATTAATTTCGCTTAACCGCTTGCACTGTATCAGAAGAGTTGCTATACTGATTTTGAAAACGCTTAAGAGAACTACTTACCCGGGTAAAACAAAATCAACGTTTTCATATGTGACAGCTTCAAGCTTTAGTACGAATACATTTCAAATGTTCATATTCTTTTTCGTTTATATAATTGAATAACATTCATCCAACGATGGCGTGTTACTGTTCGGCAGGCAAGACCTAGATTGGGTGGGAAGAGTTTCTTTTTCCTACCCTTTTTAGGTCTTTTTTTGTTCCCATCAAGAAGAAATGGCGGAGGTGTCGTTATGAATTCCAAAAAGCTGGCTCAGGAAATTTTGGAGCATGTAGGTGGAAATAATAACATCAATCAAGTAATTCATTGTTCAACGAGATTACGTTTTACACTTAAAAATTCAAAGCTTGCCAATACAGAAGAGATCAAACGGTTGGATGGAGTCATAGGAGCCGTGGATAGTGGCGGGCAGTATCAGGTCATCATTGGTAATGATGTGAGTTATGTATATAACGAACTGGCTCCGTTAGTAAGCATGGACACTTCAGGTGATGAGGTTAAGCCTCAGCGGGATTACAGCCCCAAGGGTCTGTTTAATGCCTTTGCCAATATCGTCGCAGGCATCTTCCAGCCGATTATTCCGGCTATCGCAGCTTCTGGGATGCTCAAAGCTCTGCTGTTGCTGGCTACCGTTTTCGGGATTATGGCTAAGGAAGATCAGGCTTACGTATTTTTGAACGCGATCGCGGATGCAGGCTTTTATTTCTTGCCCATGCTGCTTGCCTTCTCAAGTGCAAACAAGTTCAAGGCTAATCCATATATAGCTGTATTACTGGGAGGCGTCTTGCTTCATCCGAACATGATTGGTCTTCTGGGTGGAGAGGAACCGGTGTATTTCCTTGGTATGAACGTACCGAATGTTGCTTATGCAACTTCCGTCATCCCGATTATTTTGACAGTTTGGCTGATGTCGTATATCGAACGCTTCGCTGACAAAGTATCACCCGGACCTGTAAAAATATTTTTGAAGCCGCTCATTGTGATCCTGATTGTTGCCCCGGTTTCGCTGATTGCACTTGGTCCATTGGGCACATATATCGGTACGGGAATGTCAGAGGGTGTCTTCTGGATACAGGATAAAGTGGGCTGGGTAACGGTCGTTATTATGTCGATGTTAATGCCATTTATCGTGATGTTTGGGATGCACAAAGTGTTTTATCCTGTGATCTTTGGAGCAATTGCTTCACCCGGTTATGAGACGCTGTTCCTCGTCTCAATGCTTGCTGCCAACATGGCACAAGGAGGAGGCGCACTGGCAGTAGCTTTCAAATCGAAAGACCCAAAAATGAAACAGATCGCTCTTTCTGCCGGAATTTCCGGTATGTTCGGGATTACTGAACCAGCAATCTACGGCGTGCATCTACGACTGAAGAAGACATTTTGGGCTTGTATCATCGGGGCTGGAGCAGCGGGAATGTTTGCGGGCATTGTCAATCTGAAGGCATACACAGCTGTTGGTCCTGGTCTTGCCACATTGCCGATCTTTGTCAGCGATGATCCCAATAATATTTTATATGCGCTGATCACGGTTGCGATTTCTTCCGTTATTGCCTTTTTAGGGGTATTTCTGATCGGATTTCAGGATACAGCGGCCGGCCCAGAGCCTGCTAGCGCTGGTAAGCCCTCATCAGATCCGGCTCTTCCAGTTCGCATGGATTCTCAGTCGCAAACTTCAAATTCCGGCGTGAAATCCAAAAAAGTGGTTTTTGCTCCATTGGAAGGTAAAGTTCTGCCATTAAGAGAGGTGAAGGACGAGGCCTTCTCACAAGAAGCCATGGGACAAGGTATGGCCATTCAACCAAGTGTTGGCAAGGTGTTTGCCCCATTTGATGGTACCGTTGAGACGGTGTTCCGAACCAAACATTCCATCGGTTTGAGATCGGTAGAAGGGGTTGAACTTCTGATTCATATCGGATTGGATACGGTGAAACTGAAAGGCCAGCATTTTGATGTAAAAGTGAACGAGGGAGAACAGATCTCCCATGGTCAGCTCCTGATCGAATTTGATCTTGAAGCTATACAAGCCGCAGGTTACGACACCACAACTCCTGTCATTGTGACGAATTCCTCAGATTATCTGGAGGTATTGGGTAATGAATCTGCGGCGATGACAGGACCGGGAAAACCATTAATTACGGTGTTATAAACCCGCTGAAATATGAATGAAAGGCAGGCAGCCTGATATGGAAGTCGTAAAAATACTGAATTCGAGCATTGTTCTCGCCAGACGTGGTGAGGATGACAAGGAAATTATTGTGATGGGAAAGGGCATCGGCTACAGGAGCAAACCGGGAGATGTCGTGAGTGAGGATGAGATCGAGAAGATCTATGTCCTTGAAAATGAAACGATCTCTTCAGATCTCACTGCCTTGATGAAGGAAACGCCAAAAGAATATCTGATTCTGGCTGACGAAATCATCTCCTATGCCAAACACACATTGTCCCGCCATCTGAGTGATCATCTCTATGTCGCATTAACGGATCACTTGTATATGGCCATGAAGCGATTCAAGGACAATATGACGATCCAGAACCGAATGCTGTGGGAAGTGAAAAAGTTCTATCCGCAGGAGTTCAGTATCGGGTTGCATGGCCTGTCTCTCATTCAAAAACAGCTTGGTCTCTCTCTGCCTGAAGAGGAAGCGGCGAATATCGCCTTTCATCTCGTTAATGCGCAGCAGAATGATGACAATATGAATCAGGTCATGATGATGACCAATACAGTCAAGGATGTACTCAATATTATCAAAATTCACTATCAAGTGGAGCTGGACACACACAGCATCAACTATTCACGCTTTTTGACCCATTTGCAGTTCTTCATTCAACGGCTTTTTGAGCATAAAACATTAAACACGCAGGATCATGAGCTCTTTGAGCAGATTGCGAATAAATACCCGAAGGAAGAAGCCTGCGTACTTCTAATCAAGGAATATATTGAAGCCCGGTTTGAACATACGATCTCCAATGAGGAAATGATGTATCTGATTATTCATATTAATCGAGTCATGAGTCGTAATTAAGCAAGAATGAAAGAGTCAAAGAGATAATCCAAGGAGGAATACACAATGACTAATACAACAAGAACGTTTCCAGAAGATTTTCTATGGGGAGGGGCAATAGCTGCCAATCAAGCGGAAGGAGCCTGGAATGTGGACGGCAAAGGTCTATCAACAGCTGACATTGCTATCTATCGAAAAGGTGTAGCCAAGAGTGAGTATAAGAAGCATAATGCCATTAATGAAGAACAGATCACTACTGCGATGGAGTCTACCTCGGATAGAGAATATCCGAAACGCAGAGGCATTGATTTCTACCACCGCTACGAGGAGGATCTGGCCCTGTTTGGGGAGATGGGTCTCAAAACGTTGCGTCTATCTATTGCGTGGACTCGAATTTTCCCAAATGGCAACGAAACAGAGCCGAATGAAGCCGGTTTGCAGTTCTATGACCGCGTTATTGATGGCATGCTGAAACAAGGGATTGAACCATTGATTACGTTGTCGCATTATGAGATGCCGATGTATCTGGTGAATCACCATGGTGGATGGACGGATCGGAAAGTCGTCGAATATTTTGTTCACTTTTGCAAAACCGTGTTCACCCGTTATAAGGATAAAGTGAAGTATTGGATTACATTTAATGAAATTGACAGCATTGTTCGTCATCCGTTTACGAGTGGTGGTATTGTTCCGGAGCGTTTTGAGAATGTGGAGCAGGCCGTATATCAGGGGTTACACCATCAATTTGTAGCAAGTGCGCTCGCCGTGAAATACTGTCATGAGATCATTCCCGGTTCCCAGATCGGATGTATGCTTACCAAACTGACAACATACGCTCATACATGTAATCCCGAAGACGTACTCGTTGCTTCCCGGGATAATCAGTTTAATCTTATGTTTACGGATGTACAGGTGCGGGGAGCGTATCCATACTTTACGAAGAGATTTTTTGCTGAAAAAGGAATTAACCTCGATATGCTAGAGGGGGATGAAGAGATTCTGAAAGTACACACTGTGGACTTTATCTCATTCAGTTATTATATGTCTCTGGTATCCAGTGTGGATGGAGACCGTTTGGAACAAGTGAGTGGAAATACAACTGGGGGAGTGAAGAATCCGTACCTCCAAACAAATGATTGGGGCTGGCAGATTGACCCGGTAGGTCTGCGCATCTCACTGAATGAACTGTATAGCCGTTATGAGGTGCCCTTGTTTATCGTTGAAAATGGGATTGGAGCGGTAGACACGATTGAAGCTGATGGAAGCATTCAGGATGAGTATCGTATTGATTATTTCCGTTCTCACATTGAACAGATGCATGAAGCGATTCTGGACGGTGTTGAACTGATGGGCTATACAAGTTGGGGAGTGATTGATCTGATCAGTTATTCTTCTTCAGAGATGGAGAAACGATATGGCTTTATTTATGTAGATCAGGATAATGACGGCAATGGAACACTGGAGAGAAAACGCAAGAAGAGTTTCTATTGGTACAAAGATGTGATTGCGAATAACGGCTTGTAATACACTAGTAGGACAAGCACTGTCATAAGAAAGCAGGAAAGCAGCTCTGGATTCAGGGCTGTTTTTTTCGTGTTCTAGATAAAAAGCATTGACAGCAAAGAGGCGGGAACGTAGTATAAGACTTATATGATAATGATAATTGTTATCAATTGAAACCTCTGCTATGAGCAGTGGTTTATTTGTCTTTCCCTCATTATAGGTTAAACCTATTACATCTATAGATATTATATCTTGGAACAATGAAGGACAGGGTGATATATTTATGTCATTCAAGAGCTTCACTTTTTAGAGGAAAACACGAGGCTCTTCCAAGGACCGAACTTATGATGAGGTGAAAATGATGAGTAAAAAAACGATGTTTGAGAAAATTTGGGAAAATCACGTAATTCATCAAGAAGAAGGAAAACCAAGCATTCTGTATATCGATCTGCATCTGGTGCATGAAGTAACTTCTCCGCAGGCATTTGAAGGACTTCGTCTGAGTGGACGTAAAGTTCGTCGCCCTGAGCTGACATTTGCAACAATGGATCACAACGTTCCAACGAAAGACCGTTTCAACATTACAGATCCAATCTCCAAACAACAAATTGATACACTTTCGCAAAACTGCCGTGATTTCGGCGTGAAATTGTATGATCTGGACACGATTGACCAAGGCGTTGTGCACGTTATGGGACCTGAACTGGGTCTGACTCACCCGGGCAAAACGATTGTATGTGGTGACAGTCATACGTCCACACACGGTGCGTTTGGCGCACTGGCATTCGGAATCGGAACAAGTGAAGTTGAGCACGTTATGGCAACTCAATGTTTGCAACAAGCAAAAGCTAAAACGATGGAAGTTCGTTTCGTCGGCAAACGTAACCCGGGTGTAACCGCGAAGGATATGATCCTCGCAGTCATCGCCAAATACGGTACAGACTTTGCAACAGGTTATGTTATTGAGTACACAGGCGAATCCATCCGTGAGTTGAGCATGGAAGAGCGTATGACGGTCTGCAACATGTCCATCGAAGGTGGAGCAAGAGCAGGATTGATCGCGCCGGACGAAACAACATTCGAATATCTGCGTGGACGTGAATATGTACCAGCGGATGCCAAGTTCGATGAAGCTGTAGCAGGTTGGAAACAGCTTGTAACAGATGAAGGTGCGGAGTTCGACCATGTGGTTGAAATTGATGTGGAAACATTGATTCCACAAGTAACTTGGGGAACAAGTCCTGGCATGGGAACCGACATTTCTTCGAAAGTTCCTGTTCCGGCTGAATTGCCTACAGAAAACGAACGTAAAGCGGCTGAAAAAGCGCTTGAATATATGGGACTTGAACCGGGAACACCAATCGCCGAGATTCCAATTGATTATGTATTTATTGGTTCTTGCACCAATGGTCGGATCGAAGATCTGCGTGCAGCAGCAAAAGTGGCTAAAGGTCACACGGTATCCAGTCAGGTTACAGCAATTGTTGTACCAGGTTCAGGACGTGTTAAAATCCAGGCTGAACAAGAAGGTTTGGATAAAATCTTTACGGAAGCCGGATTTGAATGGCGTGATGCGGGATGCAGCATGTGTCTGGCGATGAACCCGGATGTATTGAAGCCAGGACAACGTTGTGCTTCGACTTCCAACCGTAACTTTGAAGGACGTCAAGGACGCGGAGGACGTACGCATCTGGTATCTCCGGCAATGGCAGCCGCAGCAGCGGTTAAGGGCCACTTTGTGGACGTACGGGACTGGAATTTCAAAACGGAAGCAGCGATCTAATCAATAACAGACAGAAGGGAGAACGTTTAATATGGAAGAATTCAAAACATTACAAGGCATCGTTGCACCGGTAGACCGGGTCAATGTAGATACAGATGCAATCATTCCGAAACAGTTTCTTAAACGGATTGAGCGTACCGGATTTGGACAATTTTTGTTCTATGAATGGCGTTTTGATGAAGAGGGCAACAACAATGCTTCCTTCGAAATGAACAAACCTCGTTATGAAGGGGCATCCATCCTGATCTCTCGTGCCAACTTTGGCTGTGGGTCTTCCCGTGAGCATGCGCCATGGGCGATTATGGACTATGGATTCCGTTGTGTTATCGCTCCGTCTTATGCGGATATCTTCTATAATAACTGCTTTAAGAACGGAATCTTGCCAATCAAGCTGTCAGAAGAGCAAGTTGAAGACTTGTTCCAACGTACAGCTACACATGAAGGCTATGAGATGAATGTGAATCTGGAAAACAAAACGATTACTGATGCATACGGACTGCATATCGATTTTGATCTGGATGAGCATCGTCGTCAATTCCTGTTGCAAGGACTGGACGATATCGGTCTCACACTTCAACATGATGATGAGATCGCTGCGTATGAACAGCGCCACGCGGCAAAACTGTTCGGTTAATCGTTAAAGTGTCAGACAAGTAAAAAGCTTCTGCCTCCCCAAAGGAATCTTGTTCCTACGGGTGAAGCAGAAGCTTTTTGTCATTTCAGAAGCTAATTTTATATTAATGAGTCATCTATACGTAGAACTCCTGATCCTTCTTGGCCGAATACTTCAACAGGTACTCCCCGTCATTCTCCAGTTCTCTGGATGCAATTTTGATCCGTGTGTAGTCCAGTCGCATTTCTTTAAGCACATGCTTAATGGCTTGAATTCCGAGTTTTTCATCCACAACATAGCAGTATATGTTCAATGCGAACGCCGTGACTGGATTTGCTGTCTTGCCCATATCGTGCCCATCGACAACGCCCAGCCCTTTCCAGCCCAACTCACTGATCAGTGCCTCACTAGCCTTATCCTTGAGCCACAGATCACGTTTACTTCCTGACATACTCTTCATGGGATATTGGATAAGCAATACGTAACCGTACTGATTGGACGCTTCCTCATAACCCTGATCTATGAAGCGCGTTAGAAAATCACTTTTGTATTCAGCCTCATCACGATACGAACCAGGCCAGTCTGTTCTGGTTGTTTTGCCATACGTTCCAACTGTACCGAGATGTTCCACAACCTGTCCTTCTTCAATCCAGTATTCCGCATAAAGTATCTTGCCATCTGTTTCTTTCCTATATAGGGTGAGCATTCATTTCCCTCCTAGCCGTATTTTTTTATCTAATATATCTCTTTTTTGCAGATTCCTGTGCCAATATATGTATACTTTAAAGTTACATTAATAGAGGGAATATCGTCAATATATGACATCCTTGAAACGATATCGATATACATTCATGGTGAGAAGTGATCTTTTGCTTGAATGTGATCTTCTTTTTTCATCTTATTTCCGACTGAATATGACAACGTTGTAACCGGATGAAGGGGAAATATCTGATAAACTGATTAGTAGATTATGGAAGGTTACATAGCGTCATTGATGTTACGCTGCAGAGAATCAGGTCGGATGTTCAAAAGACAAAAAGAATGGTGGATGAGGTATGAAAAAATGGTCGGCAGCAGTCGTTTTTCTTCTGTTCCTATGTTTATTTCCAGTCATGGCCCATGCAGACACCACGCCCTCGATTGTGCTCGACGGTGTAACCATTAATCAGCGGACGGGAGCACCTGCAGAAAATATCGGAAAGACGGTCATGGTTCCGATTCGAATTGTATCCGAGAACCTGGGTTATGAGGTGAAGTGGGAGAAGGCAACTAAGTCAGTCCAGGTTCAAAAAGGAAACAGCATGATTCAAATGACGGCTGGCAAGGATGCGGCTACAGTGAATGGAACCGTGGTAAACCTGGATTCGCCCCCACTAATCAAACAGGGAACAACACTTGTTCCTTTACGCTTTGTAGGGGAAGGCATGGGTCTGCGTGTGGGCTGGGACAATGGAACCAAGACAGTAAGCCTATTTAGTATTCCTCCCGTCGTTGGAACGGAAGGTGACAGTGACCCCGTCGAGACGCCTGTCCCGGACGGTCTGACAGAACTTCAAGGCATCAGCTTCAGCGGAGATCGCCTGATTGTAGCGACAAACGGCAATATTAGCCCCAAAGTATCCAGTCTTGGTGGGCCAGACCGCATTATTATTGATCTGCCTGCATCGACATTCTCTCAGGAATTCATTCAGGGACAAGCCTCTAACGCGGATGGCAGTGGACAAATTCTCGTTACGGACTCACCCCTCGTTTCCAAAGTTCGGTATGCCCTGTTCAGCAAGACGCCTTCCACCGTTCGTGTCGTTCTGGATCTAAGTCAGTCGGCCACAGCCAAATGGTCTGTTGGAGATAACAATGTCTTGCTCGTTGACCTGACAGCCACGAGTGGAGAACCTACAAGCCAACCGGCAGTACCTACGAATGATGGCAAAACGATTGTGGTCATTGATCCGGGACATGGTGGTCGCCAATCTGGGGCAGTGAGTTTGTCAGGAGCTTATGAGAAAGATTTCAATCTGGCTGTAGGGCTGAAGGTACAGGCCATCCTTCAACAATACCAAGATATTCAGATGGTCATTACACGCCAGGATGATACAGAGCTTTCGCTTAAACAGCGCGTAGATATTGCTGAATTGAACAAGGCAGATGTTTTTGTGTCCATTCATGGAAACAAATTCACCACACCCGTACCAAACGGCATTGAAACGCTTTATAGCCGCAAAGAAAGCAAGACTTTGGCTGACACTCTTCACAAATATGTCTTGCCGGTAACAGGACTCAAGGATCGTGGCGTTAAAACGGCGAGTCTGCATGTGACCCGGGAAACAACGATGCCTGCTGTGTTACTTGAACTTGGTTTTTTAAGCAACCCAACGGATGAAGCAGTTATGCTCACCGAAGAATACCAGGACAAATGTGCACAGGCGATTGTAGAAGGAATTGTTGAATTTTTGGGACTGTAAAGTAGATTGTGCGCAAATATGAAGGTTAGGGTAGTACGTTGTTTAGAGATGTATATTTGATAAATAAGGAAAAAAACAGACATTAAAATGTAAAAAAAGCTTGATCTGACAACGTTTTTTTTCTGTTATGTTGGAATATATTCGCAACTTTTGAGAGCGAGGGGCGTCTAATAGGTGTCTGGTAATGCCCAAGCGGTCAGTCGGAGTTGGAAAATGACAACATGCGGCAAAAAAATATGAGAATGGTAGGGGTGAAGGATGAAGAAGTTCGGTTTTTTGGTACTGTTATTTGTCTTTGGGCTCGTTTTCCCGGGCTATAGTCATGCAGCAACAGACACGAAAATTATCCTAGACGGAAAAGAAATCGTACAGCCATCGGATACGAAGGCGGAAATTATCAACAGCAAGGTGATGGTTCCGATCCGGGTTGTGTCTGAGAATCTTGGGTATAGCGTGGAGTGGAAGCAGCAAACGCAAACGGTGACTATTAGCAAAGACAACACTGCCATGCAGATGATTGTTGGACAGAAGACGGCAACGGTGAACGGCAGTAACGTAAACCTGGATGCCCCGCCACTCGTGAAAAATGGTACTACACTCGTGCCTCTCCGATTTATAGGTGAGGAAATGGGTCTTAAGGTGGGTTGGAACAATACCACGAAGACGGTAACATTAGTTACCCAGAATTCAGGTTCCGGAAACGGGACAACCACACCTCCGAACTCTGGCAATGAAGGCGGAGGATCGGATCAAGACGGTCTTGTACTGGTGAACGGCATCAGCTTCAGCGACAACCGCTTCATGATTGCAACAAGCGGAAGTACGAAGCCGAACGTCTTCACGATGACAGGACCGGATCGAATCGTAATAGACTTGCCGAATACCGCATTTGCTGATTCGTTCAGTGAAGGACAGGCTCTAGACAGCAACCAGAATGGACAACTCGTCGTTAGCGGCTATCCGGACGTGTCTAAGATTCGTTACTCGTTATACAGCAACAGTCCATCTACACTTCGTTTTGTGATCGATCTGTCCAGTTCAAAAGGGTACAGTGTGCAAAATGATTCCGGACTGATCATGGTTGACCTCAATAATCAAAGTGGTACACCTGCTCCTCCAGTTGGTGATAATGGCAAAAAGGTTGTCGTTATTGATGCAGGTCATGGAGATCAGGATCCTGGGGCAATCGGTGTAACAGGCAAACGTGAAAAAGACTTCAATCTGGCAATGGCACTGAAAGTGGAAGCCTTGTTGAAAAAAGAATCCAAAATTGACGTTGTGTTAACGCGCAGCGATGATACATTCTTGGCATTAAAAGAACGTGTGAAGATTGCACAAGACATAAAAGCGGATATCTTCATCTCCATACATGCTAATAGTGGCCCTGCTGCTGCGAACGGTGTAGAGACATTCTATACACGCTCCAACAGCAAAGCACTTGCTACAGTGATGCACAAGTATCTTTTGCAGTCTTCCGGACTGAAAGATCGTGGAGTGAAAACGGCAAGTCTCCATGTAACCCGTGAAACGACAATGCCAGCAGTTCTGCTGGAAGGTGGATTCCTTAGCAACAAGAGTGATGAAGCAGCCCTGTTCACAGAGAGTTTCCAGAACAGCGTTGCCAAAGGTATTGTTGCAGGAATCAAGGAGTATCTGGGAATTAAATAAGGGACAAGCCCTTATGTTGAGGAGGCGGAGTTAGAATGAACAAGAAAATATGGATTGCAGCTTTGCTGGTAACGGTTATGGCAGTTGCTGCTGGATGTGGAAGCAAGCCAACAGCTGCTCCGAATCAGACGCAAGGCGCAGGAAGCGAGACCAATGTGACCGAGGTTGAAGGCGAAACAATTACCGAACCGGTAACCGCTGAACCTGAAGAGAACACAACACCTACAGAATCCACAGAAGGCAGCTCGGAGGGAACGACTACAACTACTCCGCCAAGCGAAACGTCTACGGAGACGCCAGCAACTTCTGAAAGTAATCAAAAGAAAACAATCACTGTATTCTATACGGATGAAGAAGAACTGGAGTTGCACAAAGCTACGGCAGAGATTTCATATGCATCGGATGATGCCAAATACAAGGCTGCCTTTGAATCACTGCAACAGAGCAAAGACGCTAAACTAGTTCCACTGTGGGCGAAAGAAATTGAATTGAAATCTGTTCAGTTCAAGGATGGAGCTCTTACGCTGGATATTCATTTGCCAGATACGGCACGTCTTGGTGCAGGTGGAGAGTCCTATGCGCTGGATGCTTTGAAACAAACATTCTTCCAGTTTGATGAAGTTAAATCACTTGACTTACTGGTGGACGGTCAACAGTCCGAGAGTCTGATGGGCCATGTGGATCTTGAACATCCAATGACAAGATCCGAATAGGCTGTACAGCAGGCTGTCGTACCGTGAAGCCACGGAATATAGGTCGTTTTACACGGAATATAGGTCGTTTTACATGAGAGAGGGGAATCATAGGTGACTTTTAAATATAACCATCCATCACACTCTAAAAAAGTAGTATCAGCCGTGCTTGCAGGCATGATGGCCCTTAGCGCCGGCGGAGCTGCCATGGCAGCAGAATCAACAGAAACGGGGCAGGGTCAGACTGCTGCAATAACGAATACGGCTGCACCAACTGGTTTGTTCAGTGACATCAAGGTCGGATACTGGGCTGAGAAACATGTGTACAAACTGGCATACCAAGGCATTCTTCTCGGTAATAACGGCCTGTTCCGTCCAGGAGACGCGGTAACACAGCAAGAAGCTGTAACGATGGCAATCCGTTTTATGAATCAAGAGGGCCAGTTGAAGACCGACACGGCTGCGGCATTACCGACAAACATGGAAGTGGGAAATTATTTCAAGCCATATGTCGCGCTGGCACTTCAACTGGGACTGATTGATAAGACGGAAGAATCAACGGTGGATGTATCCAAGACATCCTGGGGTCAAAAACCGGCTTCACGGGAATGGATTACGAAATTGTTAATCCGTTCATTGGACAAGGATGCTGAAGCCAAGGCTCAAAACAATCAATCTACCGGATTTGCTGATAATGCAGATATCTCCGAAAGTGGTAAAGGTTATGTCAATCTGGCTGTTAGCCTGGATCTGGCCAAAGGTGTAGAAGGCAACAAATTCAATCCAACCGGTTCCGTAACCCGTGCTCAACTCGCTACCTTCTTCAGTCGTGGCGAATCGTTGACGGATACAGCGTATCCCAACACATCCACGGGTTATGTGACTGGATTGAAAGATGGGCAGATCACGCTGGTTGTGGACGGCAAAGCCGTTAACTTCACAGTGAACAGCAGTACGCCTTACTTTACGAAAGACAGTGAAACTCGTGCTTCATCCACTGATGTGAAGCTGTATACAAAAGTTCAGGTTGTAGGTTCTACAGGTGTGGCTTCCTATGTGGAAGTCGTTGATGCTACACCGCAGGTGGAAAGCGTTGAGGGGACTTTTGCGCGTTCCTTGTCAGGAAATAAAATTGGTATCTTTGTAGGCGAAAATTACGAAACGTACAGTTATGATGAGGCAACTGCATTCATCGATCAGAATGGTAATGCAATCAAACTGTCCGATATTACAGCAGATAGCATCATCGAAGTACAGCGGGAAACGTTCTCGGCTGACAAAAAAACAGTCGTTATTCGTGTGAAATCCGGCATTGTGAATAAGAGTGACAATGGTGTCATTGCTGAAGTGTCTACTTCTGGCAAAACGATCAAGCTTGTTAATGCAGCGGGTGCTACAGAACAGTTTGCATACAATGACAATCTGATTATCACATATCAAAACCGTATTTTGTCAGTGGCTGATCTCAAAGCCGGCAGTGCCGTGAAATACACCGTAAAGGATAGTGTTCTGCAAACCATCGCATTGTCTCAAGGTGTGGAGCAATCTGTACGCGGAACATTGGTTGAGATCGGTGGCAACCAGTCCACGTTAACGTTCAAACGTGAAGGGGGTTCCCTTGAAGCGAAACTGCTGACTGAAAAGCCGGAAGTCATTATCAATGGCATTCAGGATGCAACGTTGAATGATCTGATCACGGATGCAACGAACGGGGATCAGGTGGAGCTGACATTAAACTCTGACGATCAGGTAACGCGTATTCAGGTCATTGGACGTCAAATGGAACCTAAGAACGGGGTAACGGTTGTATCTTACAACAGTAAAACAAAGGTACTTACTGTACTGGACAACAACAAGAAGCCGTTTGTATTTACATTGGATGAGAAAACCAAACTGGATTACAATACGACCAAACCTACACTCGCTGGTCTGGAGTCGCTTTTAAATGATGGTCGCAAATTGGATCTGACTTATGTGGGAACACGTGCGTTGTCCGTTAAGGTGATTTACAAGTACGAAGGTACGATCAGCAACATGGATACTTCTGGCAAAAAAATCAGTTTGTTGTCTGGTAATCAGACAATCACAGTGCCTTACACTACCGCTCCTACGGTTGAAATCTATAACAAATCCGGCGCAAGTCTGGGAGATTTGAAGATTGGTGACAACGTTACCGTAACGCTTGGAGCAAATCAGGATGTGGTGCAGAAGGTTGCATTGAACACTGTGGCTCAATTTGAAGTGGTTGCCCTGGAAGCGAATGGTCGTATTCGAGTGAAATCGGATCTGTTGACAAGTCAGTTCTACGTGGATCAAGCGGTACTGACTGGAGAGAGTGGTCAGACGATCACGCCTTCACAATTGACAGCAGGCAACCTGATTAATGTAACGTTTGAAGGAGCTACGCCAAAAGCAGTTCAAGTCGTGAAGCGTACGCTGGCTGAAGTTACAGCAGTGGATGCTTCCTCCGTAACGCTCAAGCAGTTTAACGGTCAGACTGAAACGGTGCCTGTTAGCGGTTCGGTTAAAGTCGTTAAATCTGGCTCTACATTAACTTCACTGACGAGTCTTACGGTTGGAGATCGTGTCGAAATGACAAAAGATACGGATAATTCCACACGCTTCAGAGTGCTGACTGTCATGAGCAAACAATTCTGGTCTTATGATGGCGTGGGCAACCAGATTCTGGTTAAACGGGAAACGACAGCTGACACAAATTATCGTTTTGCACTCGGATCAAGTGTATTTGTTCACCAGGGTGACAATACTTTAAGCGTGCAATCTCTCAGAGATAATGATAATATTGTATTGTATCTCCTGAACAATGTTATTCTGGAGATTCAAAAACAGTAATCGTTTCTTTTCGAGGATCAAAAGAATGACCGTCTTGATACGGGATCTTTCCCGCATCAAGACGTTTTTTTTGCAAGCTTTTTGAGGTCCCCGCAAAGTACTTGGATGAAGCTTCGAAGTAAGGCTCCTCAGCATGGAGTCATTTTGTGGGAGGTAGCTCTTCATGAATGCAGCGACGGTTAGACATATACTCGAAACTATGGAAGCAATGTTTCCTGATGCACATTGCGAATTAAATCACAGCAATGCATTTGAATTGACGGTAGCTGTCCTTTTGTCTGCCCAGTGCACCGATGAAACGGTGAACAAGGTAACCGCAGATTTGTTCCAGAAATACAGAAGCCCAGCAGATTATCTGGCGGTTCCTCTCGAAGAGCTGGAACAGGATATTCGGCGGATTGGCTTGTATCGGAACAAGGCCAAGCATATTCAGAACATGTGCCGAATTTTAATAGAGCAGTATGGCGGTGATGTACCGCAGGAACATGATCAGCTTGTGACGCTACCAGGTGTTGGTCGGAAAACCGCGAATGTAGTTGTTTCCAATGCGTTTGGAGTACCAGCAATTGCAGTAGATACTCATGTTGAACGAGTATCCAAGCGGCTGGCGCTTGCGGGTTGGGATGACTCCGTACTTGAAGTCGAAAAGAAACTAATGAAGCGCGTACCCCGGGATGAGTGGACTTTAACTCACCACCGGTTTATATTTTTTGGACGCTACCATTGTAAGGCACAGAACCCTGCTTGTCATGTCTGTCCATTGCTGGACATATGCAGGGAAGGGAAAAAACGTATGAAAACGTCCCAAATCAGGAAAGATAAGGAACGTGTCACCACCCGAAAACGCAAAATAAATTAATGAGCAGAAAAGGATGAATAATCATGAAATGCATTTCCGTGTACACTGACAATTTTGAGGCCTTCTCCGATATTTTTGAACAAATCGTTGAACAGGAAATGGCTGAAAATGAAGAAAAAGAAGTAGAAGGCATCACAGTGAGCCATTCTGGCGACGTGCCTGAACATTATCTGGAGCGTATGTCCGTTAAACCAGAAGTTGTTGTTATGAGAGACAAAGGCAGAGACATCACAATTCTGCAACATGGACAAGTATTTGAAATTTTGCTGCCTTCCATGGAGAATGCAGTTTCTTAAGAATTGATTAAACAATTCGTTCTGTTGCATTAATGTCATGAGAATCATTGTGCTTAAGGTGATCGCATCGATATTCATGCAACAGACACTTGGCGTAAGCATTTTGCTGTATGCTGAATATAGAACGTATTACAGATAAAACCGACTTGGTCGGTTTTATTTTTTTTAGATTATCGAATTTATACGTTCATTTCTGTATATTCAATTCCAACCGTTCAAATTCAAACTTGATAATGTTAAAATAAATGTTGTAAAAGAGATAGACGTCGAAACGGATGTCAAATTAGAGGAGCCAGGGGGAAGGCCAGTCATGTCCAGAACAGATTACCCAAAAGAAATGGCTAAACCTCTGCTTCCGCTGCGTGAAGCGATGGAGCAGACAGGGGACCATACGGCTGTACAGGCTTTAACGGATTTAATCAGCAAGGCGGAAATGAAACATCTGACGATTGCGTTCTGTGGTCACTTCTCTGCAGGCAAATCGAGTCTCATCAACAGTTTATGCGGTAAGCGGGTGTTGCCTTCAAGCCCTGTGCCAACAAGTGCGAATGTGGTGTCTATACGTAATGGTAAGCCGAGAGCGCTTATTTATACATCTGCAAACGTAAGCGCTGACAATAGTGCAGGAACACTTGAAGTCTCTCCAGAGGAATTGGAGGCGTATTGCAAAAATGGCGGAGCGTACAGCTCGATTGAGGTATGGGATGATATACCGCTGCTGAAAGATGATGCTGTTCTGCTGGATACACCAGGTGTGGACTCAACAGATCGCGGGCACAGTCTCGCGACCCATTCTGCACTGCATCTGGCGGATGTGGTGTTCTATGTCATGGACTATAATCATGTTCAGTCCGAGACAAACCTTTCATTTGCCAAGAGTCTGTCGGATTGGGGCAAACCGTTGTTTCTGATCGTGAACCAGATCGACAAGCATCGGGAGCGGGAGCTTTCTTTTGACCAATATACCGAAGGTGTGGAAGCTATATTTGCGGCCTGGGAAGTCAGATATGACGGACTGTTGTTTACTTCCCTTCGTGACAAGGAGCATCGCTATAACCAGTGGGATGTGATTCCGGAACTCATTAGACACATGATGCAAGAGAAGGAAGCATTAATCACGCACAGTTTGGCAAGTTCGGCCAGTCATGTAACGGAGCAACATCTGACAAGACAAGCGGAGAAACGTGAAGACGAAGAGAATTCCCTCCTGGATGAGATTGGTGGCAAGGAAGGAATTGAACGCTTGGAACGAGAGCTAGAGCTTCTCGATCAACAAGCAGCAGACATTCGTACGGGGCCTGCGCGAGTGCGCGAGAAATTCCGGGCAGAGTTGGAACCTCTTCTGGCCAATGCAAATCTTACACCTGCGGATATTCGTACGTCTGCTGCTGCCTATTTGGAGAGCCGCAAACCGGGCTTCCGGGTGGGTTTATTGTTCTCAGGTGGCAAAACCGAGCAGGAGAAACAACGCCGTGCTTCTGAGTTAGTCAGACTGTTACAGGATCAGGCTTCCGGACAAGTGGAGGTACATATTCGCACAATGCTCAGGCAGTTGGGTGAATCCCATCAGCTATGGGGGGCGGAGTGGGAGCAGGCGCTCAATACGGAACTGCCTGCTGTAGATGAAGCACTATTGGAGATGAAACGCAGTGCCAGTGCAGAGGTGTCTCCCGAGTATGTGATCCAGTTCAGCAAAGATCTGCGGGGCGAGATTGAGGCCCGCTATCGCAGGTCGGCCATGATGCTGGCCGACCGCATGCTGGAGGCGCTGGCAGCGCGAGGCGAAGCCGCGCTCCAGGCGCTGGACGCCAGCCGCGCAGCGCTGCTGGCGCAATCCGCGGCGGCGGCGCGCTACACGGCGCTCCAGCGCAGCGCCGCCGCAGAGGCAGCAGGGCTGCGCAGCCTGCTGCCCCATGCGGGCCCCCTCCCCTCCGGGATATTGCCGGAGGTGAAGGGCCCGCACGTGCCCGCGGTGCCTGAACCGGGCGAAGCACCCGGTTCGCATGCGGGCACGTCAACGTCTGTGGCTGCGCGGCCACAGACGCCAGAGGCACCGCCAGCGCAGCGCGCAGTCGCAGCGGCGGTGCCAGGGCCAACGGCGGCGGCTGGTGCTGAACGCCGCCGACGCCTGGACGCAGCAGCGGCACGGCTTGAAGCCGCTGCTGCGCTGGTGGAGCCGTACCCCGCCATGGGGTCGGCGGTACGGGATCTGCGTGCACGCGCGGCTTCGCTTGCGGGCGGCACGTTCACACTGGCGCTGTTCGGAGCATTCAGCGCCGGCAAATCCTCCTTCGCCAATGCGTTGCTGGGCGAAGCCGTACTACCCGTCTCGCCGCATCCAACGACAGCGGCGATTAACCGGATCATGGCTCCTGCCGGGGGCGCGGAGCATGGTACAGCCCGGGTCCGCATGAAGACCCGGGACGCCTTCCAGGAAGATCTCGGCTATTCCTTCCGATTGCTCGGACTGGGCGAGCCTGGAGCGGAGTGGCAGAAGCGAGTTAAATCTCTCTCGCCACAGGATGTGCATCCGGCGGGGCGCCCGCACTACAGCTTTTTACAAGCGGCAGCATCCGGTTGGGAAGAGACAGCGGACCAGCTGGGTCAGGATGTGCTGGTAGATCTGGACGGTTATCGTAACTTTGTCGCGAACGAGAAGAAGTCCTGTTTTGTGGACAGTATCGATCTGTATTACAGCTGTGATGTAACTGAACAAGGCATTGTGTTGGTGGACACACCAGGAGCAGACTCTGTGAATGCTCGTCATACGGGTGTAACCTTCAATTATATGAAGAATGCGGATGCACTCATTTTCGTAACGTATTACAACCATGCGTTCTCCCAAGGAGATCGCCAGTTCCTGAACCAGTTGGGACGTGTCAAAGATAGTTCTGCCATGGATCAGATGTTCTTTGTCGTGAATGCCAGTGATTTGTCTTCCTCCGAGGAAGAACTGGAGCAGGTTCTCGATCATGTGAGCACCCAACTGCGCAGTAATGGAATTCGGGCACCACGACTCTTCCCGGTATCCAGTATACTGGCGATGGAAGGCAAGATGGCCGGAGATTCGAAGCTGCTGGAGCAATCCGGATTTGTCCGGTTTGAGGAAGAGTTCAACCAATTTGCAGGCAGAGAATTAGCCGATCTTGCCGTCGGTGGCGCTTCCGAAGAGATGGCACGTGTCATTCAGCGGCTGAAGAAGCGTGCCGAGGATGCAGCTCAGGGTGAGGAAGCATTGCAGCAGCGGCGGGATGAACTGGAGACCATTCAGGGACAGTCACGCCAGCGCATACAGCGACTTGCAGAGCGATCTATGAAGGAAGAATTGTCACAGGAAACAGCAGAATTGCTGTTCCATGTGCGGCAGCGACTTGCCTATCGTCTTGGTCTATTTATGGCAGAAGCATTCCATCCATCCGTACTTCGGGAGGATCGGGGCAATCTGAAGACGGCTTTTGCAGCCTGTGGACGTGAACTGTTACGTATGATTGCCATTGAGCTGGAGCAAGAACTGCTCGCTACCACCCTCAGACTTGAACAGGCAGGTCAGACTTGGCTGATGAAGCAAGTTACGGATTGTATAGATGAGGTGAGACAGTTATCTGGAGGCGTGGATGTATCTCTGCCATTGAACGAACGCTGGAGTACACCTGTGCTTGAAGAGGTTCGCTTGGAAGAACCGTCCGGATGGAAAAGCTATTTGAATTATTTCCGCAATCCGAAACAGTTCTTCGAAGGGGATGGACGTCAACGGCTTCAAGAGGCACTTGATCCTGTCCTCAAACAGATGATCATTGAAGTTCTTCCTACTGCGCAAGACAAGCTGATTCAATTTTATGACAACCAGCTTCGTCAATCCTTGCAACACCAATCCCGTCAGTTGGAAGAACGTCTGGACGAGGCGGTGAGCGGAATTCAAGATACACTGGAGAGTGGAATTCCTGCTGAGCAATGGTCGAGCTTGTCTGTACAACTGGAACAGATTGAACGTAGTTAAATTCGCGGCATGACGCGCATTCTCTGGAAGTCTTTGTAAAACAAAATGAATGATACAGCAACAGATTGAAAATGTTGCGTAAACCAACCCAAAAAGGCTCCTGCCGAAAAGGCATACAGGGAGCCTTTTTTTGGTACGAACAACCTGAAATAAAGAGAATATTCAAACATTTGATTGAAAGGTGGGTATCTACCTTCGCTAATGCGTCAATAAGCTGAAAGCAGGCAGAATATGGTCTGTTATTCGCTTTGCCGCGAATGGGGTACGGTGATAAACTTCATAAATGTTCATAGTATTTTTGAACGACATAAGAGGAGGAGAAACATGGATGTTCTTAGGCAACTGCAAACCTTTTTTTGGGAAAAGCGAACGTATTTATTTGTATCAATCTTGTTCCTCGCCTTAGCGACTGCACTTGGGTTGGTGTATCCGTATATGCTGAGGATACTGATTGATGATATTATTGTTCCGCGCACTTTTGAAGACGTTCCCATAATTGCCTTGACTGTGTTAGGTGTAGTTATTTTGAAAGCGGGAATGCAGTTTTTACATGGCTTTTTTGGAGGGCGCTTGGGTAACTTCCTGGCGTACAGACTTCGTAACGCATGTTACGAAAAGCTTCAATTTTTATCCTTCCGTTATTATGATACGGCCAAGACAGGTGATCTGATGTCCCGCCTCACGGGAGATTTGGAAGCCATCCGTAACTTTATCGGATTTGGTTTCGCCCAGATTCTCAACATGGTTTTGATGGTCGTATTCGGCGCAATCATGATGATGACCATGAGTTGGCAGCTTACACTGTTCACACTCATATGCATCCCATTACTTGCCTTCGTTGCGCTGAGATTCGAATCCAAAATTCACCCTGCGTTTCAGGAGATGCGGCTGGCGCTCAGTTCACTGACGACGGCGGTACAGGAGAATATTACTGGCGTACGTACTGTAAAATCCTTTGCACGTGAGCCATATGAAGTGGAGAAATTCTCCACACGTAATGAGCGTTACAAGACAAATCAGATTCATGCCGCAACCTTGTGGAGTCGCTATTTTCCGATCATGGAGATTCTTGCTTCGGTGAGCATCGTGCTGTTGCTGGTGATCGGTGGAAGAATGGTTATACAGAAGACGCTGACACTCGGTGAACTCGTTGCCTTTTTCAGTTTGATCTGGTACATAATCGGTCCAATGTGGAACCTTGGGTTCCATATCAACAACTATACGCAATCCAAAGCTTCAGGTGAACGGGTGCTCGAACTGCTCAATACGCCAGTGGATGTGGAAGAAACGCAAGATCCGGTCATTGTGGAGGCAGACCAAGTAAACGGCCATGTAACGTTTGAATCCGTTACCTTTGCCTACGGCAACAAAATGCCAGCGGTAACCGATATTAACTTTGATGCTGCACCTGGTTCTGTAATCGGTTTCCTCGGGGGAACAGGTTCAGGTAAATCAACCATCATTCAGCTTCTGATGCGTGCATATAACGTCAACTCGGGTACGATCAAGCTGGATGGCAAAAACATCAAAGACATAGGCATCCGGAGTTTGCGGAGTCAGATCGCTTCTGTTTTCCAGGAAACATTCCTGTTCTCATCCAGCATTCGCAATAATATTTCCTACGGACTTAAGAACGTCACCACGGATGAGATTATCCGTGCAGCCAAGCTCGCCAAGGCTCATGACTTCATTATGGAGTTCCCGGACGGATATGACACGGTGGTTGGTGAACGCGGCATGGGATTATCCGGAGGACAGAAACAGCGGATTGCGATCGCAAGGGCTTTGCTGAAAAATCCGAAAATTCTGGTACTTGATGATGCAACCAGCGCCGTGGATATGGAGACGGAACATGAGATTCAGTCCGGTTTCCAGGAAGTCATGCGCGGCAGAACGACATTTATTATTGCACACCGGATATCTTCACTAAGACATGCAGATGAGATTCTGGTACTCGATGAAGGTCGCGTGGTACAACGCGGTAAACATACCGAACTCATTGAAGTACCTGGACCGTACCAGGATGTTTATAAAATTCAATATGCAGATTATATTGCCCGTGGTAAGCGGGAGGCTGGGGAGCAGGTGAATTCATGAGTGCCGAAACGATAGCAGACAGGCGCGAGGCAAAAGTGGCCTCTGAGAAGAAACTGAATGAACGATTTGTGTATCAGGACGATGAGATTATTGAAAAGCCGTTTAACTGGAAAGAGTTCGGACGTTTGTTTGCATACATGAAACCTTATGCGAAACAACTGTTACCACTCGTTATTCTAATGATGATCTTGGGTACCATTACGAAATTGTCCGTACCATTTTTGATCAGTCTGGCGATTGACCGGGCCATCGCACCGGCAAATGGGTTGCCGAGTATGACTATGCTTTATCTTATTGCAGGCTCCATATTCGTGTTGTATCTCATTCAATGGGCTGCCAATACGTACCGGATCAAACTGACCAACATTATCGGGCAGCGCGTTATTTATGATCTACGCTCGGATCTGTTCAAGCATATCCAGAAGCTGTCCTTTAACTTTTTTGACAAAAGACCGGCAGGTTCCGTACTGGTACGGGTTACGAATGATATTAACTCCCTTCAGGATCTGTTTACGAACGGTGCAGTTAACGTCATGATCGACTGCGTACAGCTGCTCGGGATCATTGTGATCTTGCTGTTGATTAACTGGAAACTGGGGCTTGCCGTAATCATTACGGTGCCGATCATGTTTATCATCTCGACCAAACTGCGGGTGCTGATCCGCCGTGCTTGGCAGGATGTGCGCATGAAGAACTCCCGGATTAACTCCCACTTGAATGAATCCATTCAGGGGATTCGAGTGACTCAGGCTTATACACAGGAAAAAGAGAACATGAAATACTTTGACAACATGAACCTGTCCAGTAAAAAGTCTTGGGATAAAGCATCAGCGATGAACCAGGGCTTCGGACCACTGATTGAGATTACCGGTGGATTTGGTACATTAATTCTCTTCTGGTTTGGTGCCTATCTGATTCAACATGACCAGTTGACTGTGGGATTACTTGTCGCTTTTGCCAACTATGTCGGCAACTTCTGGGACCCAATCAACCGTCTGGGACAGATGTACAATCAGCTACTTGTTGCCATGGCGTCATCGGAGCGTATCTTCGAATTCATGGATGAAAAGCCAAGTATCGCAGATAAACCGGGTGCCAAGCCACTTCCTTCTATTAAAGGAGATATCGCATTCGAAAATGTGGTGTTCGAATACGAGAAGGGCAGACAGGCGCTGAAAGGAATCAGCTTCTCAGCGGCTGCGGGACAATCGATTGCACTTGTTGGTCATACGGGCTCAGGTAAAAGTACGATCATCAATCTGATCAGTCGTTTCTATGATATATCTGGCGGACGTCTCACCATTGACGGACAGGATGTGCGGGATGTAACGGTAGAGAGTTTACGCAGCCAGATCAGCATTGTTTTACAGGATACCTTTATCTTCTCGGGTACGATTCGTGACAATATTCGATTTGGACGACTGGATGCAACGAATGAAGAGGTGGAGGATGCAGCCAAAGCAGTCAATGCACATGAGTTCATCATGAAGCTGCCTGGCGGATATGATACCGAAGTAGAGGAACGTGGGAACGTATTATCCATGGGACAACGGCAATTGTTATCCTTTGCCCGTGCGCTCCTTGCTAATCCGCGTATATTGATTCTGGATGAAGCTACAGCCAGCATCGACACCGAAACAGAGCTGAAAATTCAGGAAGCGTTGAAGGTACTGTTGCAGGGAAGAACGTCCTTTATGGTCGCTCACCGTCTCTCAACTATCCGGAATGCAGATAACATTATTGTCCTGGATCATGGTGAAATTAAAGAAGAAGGCAACCATGAGCAGCTGATTCAAAAACAAGGCGTTTATAATGGATTAATAGAAGCTCAATACCGATTTTTGTAATGAACTCCTTGGACGCTCGTGCAGCGTCTGAACACATATGAACTTATAACACTCTGGCGTTCCATAGCCTGATCCTTCAATAATAAGTGCATCTTATTCATTGAAGACAGGTTAGAGGATAGCTGGAGTGTTTTTTTTATTCGTTAGTGTGGTATGTTATATTTTTGGAGAAAGAAATCAATACAATCGTTCATGGCTGGAGGAAGATCAATGCAGATGCACAACAACGAAATAAAATCAGAGCATTTTGATCACCTGGATCATATGAACTTTAGGCTCATTAATGTAAATTATACGAGTGGTCCTACGACAGAGTGGGCTCTGAGGAAACACTTCATTGAAACATACATGTTATTATTTGTAGCCAGTGGAAAAGGGTGGTTAAAGATCGATGGGAGTTTCATCGAATTAAAGACGGGTGGACTGTACGTAGGCTTCCCAGGGCAGCTGGTTGAAGCGAATGTGCATTCGTTGGATGAACGAGGCGTGTATCACATGAACTTTGATGTCATGTACGCAATGGAGCAGGAGGGTGAAACAGCCCTGGATATAATGAAACAACTTTTGCGTAATGAAGTGAATGGCGAGGTCACCTCATCTTCACCCGTTGCAGTTGGCGTGATCTGTCAGATGATTTACCACCATACATTGAAGAAGGATGGCTTGCAACGGTACTATGGTCAGATTCGTTTTCAGGAACTGTTGTATACCATGTTTTACGACGGAGCCTATGCAGAAAAGACGGATCTCACTTCACCGATTGAACATGTTAAAGCCTATATGGAGCAGAATTATGCGAAGAGATTAACCATCGAGGAATTAGCAATTGTTGCACGAATGAGCCCGCGTCATTTCATGCGTTTGTTCAAGAAAAGATATGGCTGTAGTCCAGTGGACTATTTAACCTTTTATCGAATCAAACAAGCCCAGATCTTAATGAGAAATGATCACAGTTATCGACTCAAGGATGTGGCATCATACGTGGGTTATCAGGATGAGACGTATTTCCGGCGTAAATTCAAGCAAATCTCCGGCATTCCACCGGCAGCGTTTATACGTAATAGCAAGCAAAAAATTGCTGCGGTTCATTCTGTGAGCATTGGCATACTGCTTGCATTGCAGATCATTCCATGTGCCGCGCCGGCAAGTCATCCATGGACATACTATTACCGACGTAAATATGAAACGGACAAAGTTATGCCACTCGCAGAGGGGGAGACCATCTGGCTGGAACAGCTTCGATTAGTTAAACCTGATTATATTATTACTGCTGGCACGGAGTCTGAGACTTTACAAAGTAAGCTTCATTCCATTGCTCCTGTGTGTGACCTCCCGTGGGGAAAAGGCGATTGGAGAGAACATTTGAGATATGTTGCAAGCTTTTTGGACAGGTCGGATATTGCAGAGGTATGGCTTCAAAGATATGAAGAGAAGGTAATGATCATTAAGAACCAGCTTGCGGATTTCATACGAAAAGACAGTCTGGTTGTCCTGAAAGTATATGGCGAAGAATTGCAGATGTTAGGTCCAAGGAGCATTGCTTCCGTTTTCTACGTGGATATGCAAATGGAGGGTCCCGAAGGAATTGAGACTTATTGGGAACGGGGCACAGTGACCATGAAAGAGCTGTGTGTTCTCAACGTTGAAAGAATATTATTGATTGTGGGTGATGACGAGACATCCAGGCAGACATGGGTGGATGTGCGGAAGTCGGAAGAGTGGCTAAAGTTAATGGCGGTACAGAGTGGCAGAATGGATATCCTGTTGTCGAGCGTCCTGCTGGACTACACTGCATTTACCCATGAGCTTATGTTGGATGAAATATTAAAGCTATGGCAAGATCGTCCATAGCAAAAAGTCTGAATAGTCAATATCATGCCAGATCATATTTTATTATACTACTCCTATATCTTAGTGATAATGATAATTATTATTAATTAGACATTGTCATATATTAATGACCTATAGGGGGTACAAACAGAATGAGATTCAGATGGTTAACCGTAATATGCACAATGATGTTGATGCTCGTTATTGCGGCTTGTGGGGCAGCAGGCAAAGAAGCATCCCCGAGCGAGGGACAAGAAGCGGGTACCGCCAATGCTTCAACAACAGAAGCAAGTCAGGTGAAGAAAGTGAACACGGAAATGGGAGAAGTTGAAATTCCGGCCAATCCACAAAAAATAGTTGGTTTGTCCGTTGTATATCCAGAGTTTTTATTTTCACTTGGCATCGTACCCATTGCCGTACAGAACTACCATGAGGATTTTCCTTCTTACTTGCAAGAGCCATTTGCAAACACGATGAAAATGGGAATAGGAAGAACGCCTAACTTTGAAGCCCTGATGGAGGCAGAGCCGGATTTAATTATCGCTCCTGACTGGTGGTCTAAAAAGGACTATGATCAACTTACTCTGATTGCGCCTACCGTACTTTTGCCACAGCGTGATGATTGGCGCGATGAACTGCGGGATATGGCCAAAATTTTGGACAAAGAAGAACAGGCAGAAAAGGTAATTCAGGATTTGGTAGCAAAGGAGAAGGTAGCTACTGACAAATTGCACAATCTGATTGGTGAGGAGACGGTTCTCTACATTAGAGTGATGGAAAAAGAAATCGTACTTCATGGGGAGAATCTCGACCGAGGAAACTTTGTCCACAAACGATTGGGTATGAAACCACTTCCTAATTTCCCGAAAGATCAAACTGCCATGTCCGTATCCTTGGAAGTATTACCTGAATACGATGCAGATCATCTGATTGTTCAGTTGGATGATGAGACTAATCCGGAAATTAAAAAGAAATTTGAAGATATGTTATCGACATCGTTATGGAAAAATCTGAAAGCTGTTAAACAGGACCATGTTCACATGGTGGGTGGCAAAGAATGGTTCAATCTGGGAATGTCTCCGCTTGCCGATGAATATGTTATTGACGATATTGTGAGTTCTTTTGAAGAAAAAAATAAATAAAGCATCTGCATCTGTTAGATGAATCTCTTATTCATAACTCAATTCACAGGGGGTGTTTACAATGAATGAAGAAGATATCTATGATGTAACCATCATTGGAGGCGGCCCTGCCGGCATGTATGCAGCTTTTTATGCAGGGATGCGTGATATGAAAGTCAAAATCATTGATGGTAAAGACCGACTTGGTGGTTTTCTACATACCTATTCAGAAAAAACAATTTGGGATGTAGGTGGCCTGCCGCCTATGAAATGTTCGAAGTTGATCGAATGGCTTGTTCAGCAAGCGAATACGTTTAATCCAACGGTTGTATTGAATTGCAAGGTGGAAAGGTTCACTCGACTGGATAACGGAATATGGAGTATGTACACTGCTGAAGGCGAGATCCATTATACACGTACGATCATTGTTGCTGTAGGTCGCGGTATTGCAGAAATTCAGAAATTGGAGCTGCAGGAGCCAATTGAATGTGAGTATGAAAATCTTCATTACACCGTGCAAAATCCAGAACATTTTGCAGGAAAGCGTGTGCTCATTTCAGGAGGAGGCAACAGTGCAGTAGATTGGGCCATTGAACTTGCTCAACTTGCTCGCAGTGTAGTCGTAATCCACCGGAATAATGAGTTTCGTGCAATGGAACGGAATGTCAGTGAGATGAATAACATAACAGATGTGAGAAAACCATACAGCATCACGCAGCTTCATAATCATGGTAAGCGAATTCAGCAGGTTGTGATTACGCATATGGAAAGTCAGGACAATGTAGTGTTGCAAGTGGATGAAGTCGTCATTAGTCACGGATATAAAAGCAATCTAAGTGATCTTGCCAGTTGTGGCTTAGAAATGAACGATGGAATGGTTCTAATGAGCCACCATGCACAGACGAGTCTTCCGGGTGTTTTTGCAGCAGGGGACTGTGCGACCCACGAGAGCAAAGTTAGACTCATTGCAGGAGCCATCAATGATGCGATCGTGGCAGTCAATAGTGCCAAACAATATATGACGCCAGACGCACCCAAAATGGCTTATGTTTCTTCCCATAATGAAATCTTCAGAGAAAAAAATCGACAAATCCCAAGTCTGTAAACTTGGGATTTGTTTGCGTATTTCGATTCGCTTGCGTATTAAAGTCTGCTCTTTTAACATTTCCTTAATTTTGGGAGGAATGGAAGGAGTATCGAATCTGTGAGCGGTAATTGTAAAATTTGATCGAAAAAACACAAAAAATCTTGTAAAATTCACAAGAAAAATAGGGAGCACTCTTGCAATCTTTAACCAAAACCCCGAAAATAGAGAGACAGATATAGAAGATTTCTCTTTGGGAGGATTGGAAAGAACATGTGGGGTGCTCCTTTTACGGCTCAAGCCAAAAAAATGCTGCTACTAGGCAGTGGAGAATTGGGAAAAGAGGTCGTTATTGAGGCCCAACGACTGGGAGTAGAGACGATCGCTGTTGATCGTTATGAGAACGCACCTGCGATGCAGGTCGCGCACCGGTCTTACTGCATCGACATGCTGGATGCTGAAGCTTTGAAACAATTGATCCGTAAAGAAAAACCTCATTACATCGTACCTGAGATTGAAGCTATTGCAACAGAAGCTTTACTGGAGCTTGAGGAAGAGGGATTTTGTGTAGTGCCTACTGCCCGAGCTGCACGTTTAACGATGGATCGCGAAGGCATCCGTCGTCTTGCAGCCGAACAATTGAAACTTCCGACAGCTGACTACCTTTTTGCGGACAACCTGAAACAACTTCAGGAAGCCGTACGTGAGCTTGGCACACCTTGTGTCATTAAACCATTGATGAGTTCTTCCGGCAAAGGGCAGAGTGTATGCCGAACACCGGGCGACGTGGAGGATTGCTGGAATATTGCTCTTTCGGGGGCTCGTGGCAAATCCGTTCGTGTTATCGTGGAGAGCTTTGTGCAATTTGACAGTGAGATTACATTACTTACCGTTAGGTCTGTATCAGGCACCGTATTCTGTCCTCCGATTGGCCATATTCAGAAGGATGGGGATTATGTCGAATCCTGGCAACCTCATGCAATGACTCCTGAACAATGGGAGCAGGCTTGTCATATTGCCAAATCCGTTACGGATGAACTTGGCGGTTATGGACTGTTTGGAGTGGAATTATTCCTGACTCCGGATGGTGTTGTGTTTAGCGAGGTATCTCCTCGTCCGCATGACACAGGCATGGTTACAATGGTGACGCAAGACAGTTCCGAGTTTGCGCTGCATGTACGTGCAATTCTTGGTTTTCCGGTCACAGGTGTACATCTGTTGACACCGGGAGCTTCAGCAACGCTGAAGGCTAATGATGAAACATCTGACTTTACTGTAGGCGGGATTGAAGAAGCACTGGCTCTTCCTCGTACTCAGATTCGTGTATTTGGCAAACCTGAGACCAAAGTAGGACGCCGAATGGCTGTAGCCCTAAGTGCTGGCCAAGATGTGGAAGAAGCTCGTAAAACAGCGGTGCAAGCCGCTAATATGCTGAAAGTGGAGGTAAATCATGTCCAATAATGTTGAGGCCCCTGTACTGATGATCCGAGAGTGTGAACTGCGAGATGCTGAAGCGGTAACGGGATTGATGCGAGAGGTCAGCTATCCGACAACAGCCAATGTCATGAAAGAACGCATTGAATGTTTGGAAACCAATCCAAATGCGTGCATGCTTGTTGCCGAAGTGGATGAACAAATTATTGGTGTGATTGGCTTGCAATGTGTGCAAAATCATGCCTATCCAGAACCTGCCGCACAAATTACTTCTCTAATCGTAGGTCAGGAACATCGTGGTGGTGGAATTGGCCGTCGTCTGATGGCTCGTGCTGAAGATTGGGGCAGACAGCAAGGTGGTAAACAACTGTTTGTCACGGGTGCAAACCGTGAAGTGACTTCAACAACGTACTCTTTTTATGAGCACATTGGTTTTCAGAAGAGAGGCTATCGGTTCAGTAAAGTTCTTCTATAGTATAAAAAGGTTCTTTTATAGCATGAAAATTCTCATTATATCCTGATCTACACCTTCTGGTGTCGTGAGTGATAAATAGATGGTGAAGCGGCATTCGACTAGCATTTTTAGTCTGAATGTCTTTTTTTATGCTTTTGTAGATAGGGATAGAGGCATACAGGATAAGCCATCAGGGCGTGTTTGAAACACTCTAAAAATGACAAAAAAGTTACTTTTCCATAATTTATGGGTTCACAATCTTCTTATGAATTGATATACTGCTAGAGTATTAATTACAAAGTTGTAATAACTAATCTTAAGGAGATGAATGAATTTGAAAAAGAAATGGATGAAAACCGTCGTGACGAGCAGTCTGACAGCCGTACTGGCCGTAGGGGTTATGCTCCCTGCCTCCGCGTCTGCTGCAGATTCAACATATAAGACTACCGCAACGTACAAGATTACGAGTACAGACAGCCTGAAAGCATACATTGAGCAATGGCTCAAACAAAACGGATACACTGTATCCGAAGGACAAATTGTAGAGAAGCCTGCTACGCAGCCTGATCAAACCACTAAACCTGCTGAGCCAACAACCAAACCTGCTGAGCCAACAACTAAGCCTGAGCAACCGACAAAACCTGCACAACCAACTCAAGAAGAAAAACCGGCAACTACACCGGCTAAAGATCCTTCGAACACGGGTAATACAGGTAACAATACAAGTAATAGCGGTGGCGAAAGCACACAATCTGACTTTGCAACTCAAGTTGTAAAGCTTGTGAACGCTGAGCGTGCTAAATCAGGTCTGAGCGCTCTGACTTCGGATGCCCTTCTGGACAAAGTAGCTGTAGCCAAAGTAAAAGATATGAGCAACAATAACTATTTTGATCACCAGTCACCAACGTATGGTTCTCCGTTTGATATGATGAAACAATTCGGAGTAACTTACAGCTATGCAGGTGAGAACATTGCCAAAGGACAAAAAACACCACAGGAAGTCGTTACTGCCTGGATGAATAGTGAAGGCCACCGTGCCAATATTTTGAGCAAAAACTTTACGCATATCGGCGTAGGTTACTACAATGGATATTGGGCTCAAGAGTTTATCGGTAAATAATTAATTTATAATGAAGTAAATGTAGATTTGTTTTGCAAAAAGGTTATGCCAGCACAGTTGAAATCTGTGTATGGTATAACCTTTTTTCCTTAAAATTACATATGAAAAATGAATTCTTCGAATGTGGCGCCAAAATTTGCAAATTAACGACAGAACATTTATGTTATTTAGGAATAGCATCATCAGGGCGTGTGTGAAAACTCCGAAGGAAGCGGATTTTCAGACACGCCTTAATGTAAAGTCATTATAAATTATAAAGCACCCGGATTGGTGTACATGAGCGGAGATGTGATGATGAAAAAGAAAAAAAGCCTTGATTCAGCACCATGGATCTGGAGAACTGTCAGTACAGTATCCATCTTGGCAACCTTGTTGTTGTTATTTGGATTTGGATACGCCATAAAAGACGTGATTTTTCCCGAGGGAGATTCTGCGTTAACTACAGGTCAGGAGACAACTGCACCACCTAAGAATAACGAGGGGCAAACCGCTGTCGTGGAAGATGGCAAGATTCGGATGGCCGTCATCGGCGATTCTCTTGCAAGAGGTACAGGGGATGATGAAGGACTCGGTTTTGTGAGACGTGCAGGGAATCTGCTCAAAGATAAAGGTTATGACGTTCAGGTTCTTAATAATCTGGGTGTTAATGGTTTGAGAACAGACGCTTTATTGACAAAACTGGATGAGCAAGGTGTGCGTTACGTACTACAGCAATCTAATTTTATTTTGCTTTCAATCGGCGCGAATGATCTGTTCCAAGGAGGGCAAGTTCTACAGGGGGAAGATCCGCCAACAGCAGAGCAATTGGCAGCAGCTTTGCCGGAAACGTCGAAACGCCTTCAAGAGATATTGAAGAAAGTAAAAGAAATCAATCCCGATGCACAGATTGCGTACATAGGGTTGTACAATCCGTTTGGTGATGTGAAGGAACTGGAGAAACCGGGTAATGCAGTTGTTGCTGCATGGAACGATGCTGCACTGGCTATTTTGAACAATGAGGACAAGATGACACTGGTCCCTACATTCGATTTATTTGAAAATCATCTGGGGGATTATCTCTCTTCAGATCATTTCCATCCCAATGGACAAGGTTATGAGCAAATTGCAGTTCGGATTGCACAGGAATTCCAGGCGGATACACCGGCAGAAGGGAGCGGAAATTAAATGGCAGAGCAACAGTATGATTCCGTCCTATCGGTACAGAATCTGAAAAAGCGGATCGGACGCAAGTGGATCATTAAAGACGTTACATTTGACGTAAAACCTGGTGAAATCTTCGGATTTCTCGGTCCCAACGGTGCCGGAAAAACAACTACGATACGGATGCTGGTGGATCTGATCAAACCAACAGAAGGAAAAATTAAAGTTTGTGGTTATGATGTGAATCGGGACCCTGAACGTGCTTTGAAGTATGTAGGCTCCATTGTTGAGAATCCGGAGGTATATACGTATCTGACCGGCTGGGAGAACCTGGAGCATTTTGCCCGCATGCAACCAGGTGTGGATAACGAGCGGATTCAGGAAGTCGTGGATATTGTACGTTTGGATCAGCGGATTCACGACAAGGTCAGAACATATTCACTGGGTATGCGCCAACGGCTCGGTATTGCGCAAGCGTTGCTTGGCCGTCCGCGTCTGCTCATTCTGGATGAACCGACGAACGGCCTTGATCCAAAAGGCATTAAGGAACTACGTGTCTTTATTAAACAACTTGCCAGTGAAGGTATGGCTGTATTTGTCAGCAGTCACTTGCTAAGTGAGATCCAGCTGCTCTGTGACAGAGTAGCCATTATCAGTGCTGGACGTGTGCTTGCCGTTGGAGGCGTTAGTGAGCTGATTGAAGATCATTCCAAGTTGGCTATATGGCACGTTTCACCACTGGACCAAGGCAAAAAGATGTTGCAGGATGCGGGCATTGCTCTGGTAGGTCGACCAGCGGATGTGATGGATGATACCATTGTTGCAGGCCTTGGTCCCAACGCTGTGGTTGCCGAGATGCATGAAGATCGAATTCCTGATATGGTGCAACAGATGGTTCAAGCTGGTGTACAGGTTGAAGGGGTACAGCGTATTCAGCCTACGCTCGAACAACTATTCTTAAAAATGACAGAAGGTGAATCCATTGAATAATATCATGCCGCTGATTCGCAATGAAACGATTAAGATGGTGAAGAAAAAACGGCTTTATATTATATTTATTGTACTTGCGATCCTTGTACCGATGTTTACGTATGCCCAGATGAAATCTGCGGAGAATAATCGGGACAAGTTTGGCGGCGATTGGCGGCTTGAACTGCAACAGGCCATCACAGACAATCAAAACTCGCTCGGTAGTGATCGGGTACCTGAAGAATATAAGAAATATAGAACAGTGTATATCCAGCAGATGCAGTACTATCTCGAAAATGATATCAATCCCAAAGAACCGGGTGGTGTTACCTTTACGCGGGAGTTCATGAACAATGCAGTTGGATTGTTCATTCCACTGTTAATCATGGCTATTGCTTCGGATCTTGTTTCAGGTGAACGTACGACAGGTACGATTAAAATGCTTTTAACGCGCCCGGTTAGACGCTGGAAAGTGCTTCTGAGCAAATTAATTACGCTGATTATGTTTGTTTCCATCATAGTGGTATCAGCTTACATTATATGTTATGTCATATCGGGTGCTGTCTTTGGCTATAAAGGCTTCAACATGCCGATCTTCACAGGATTCAAGGTTGTGGGAACCGATGTCGATATGTCGGCAGTGCATGCTGTAGACCAGTGGCTGTATATGCTTATGCAGGCAGGACTGATCTGGTTTGTGAGTGTAATTGTGGCTATGCTTGCATTTATGGTATCTGTGCTTGTGCGCAGTACTGCTGCAAGTATCGTTATCATGATGGCCGCTTTGATTGCTGGAACAATCTTGACCAGCATGGCTGCATCCTGGCAGACAGCGAAGTATCTGTTCATGGTTAACCTCGAACTTCCTGATTATTTGTCTGGTGGATTACCGCCAATCGAGGGTATGAATTTAGGTTTTTCCCTTATTGTGCTTAGTGTTTGGGGCGTTGCTTCACTCATTGTGTCATTCCTTGTCTTTACGAAACGGGATATCTTGAATTAAAATGGACAAGGATAAGAAAACATCTGTTTGCATTTTAGGCATTTTTTTAGTTGCAAGTTAAGAAGGGGGAGCATGAATGGTCGAGCAAATCGATATGTCGGCAGGTTCGACAGGCGGAGGACAGGGGTCTTCAGGCTACGACGCGGACGACATTCAAGTACTTGAAGGGTTGGTAGCGGTACGGAAACGGCCGGGGATGTACATCGGCAGCACCAGCACTTCAGGTCTACATCATTTGGTATGGGAAATAGTGGACAACGCTGTCGACGAACATCTCGCCAAATTCTGCTCCAAAATCGATATCACGCTGCATAAGGACGGTTCTATTACGGTTCAGGATAACGGAAGGGGAATTCCGACAGGTATACATAAAACAGGGATTCCTACTCCCCAGGTCGTGTTTACGATTTTGCACGCAGGCGGAAAGTTCGGTGGATCAGGATACAAAAAATCCGGCGGTTTGCACGGTGTAGGTGCGTCAGTTACAAACGCATTGTCCGAATGGCTTGAAGTCGAGATTTTCCGTGATGGCAAGATTCATCGTCAGCGATTCGAGTATTGGCAGGACAAAAAAGGGATCGAACATGTCGGAGAACCGGTGTCCGGTCTCGAAGTGTTGGGCAATACCAATCGGACAGGTACAAAAGTTACATTCAAACCGGATATTCGGGTGTTCCAGAACGGCATTCAATTCAATTATGATACACTGGCAGAACGTCTTCAGGAGATTGCTTTTCTGAATTCGGGTCTTAGAATTGTGCTCAAGGACGAACGTTCGGGCAATCAGGATGAATACATGTATGAAGGCGGAGCAAGCCAGTTTGTTGCTTTTCTTAACGAAAATAAAGACGTGCTACATGACGTCATTCACTTCTATGCGGAGAAGGACGACATTGAAGTCGAAGTGGCAATCCAGTATAACGCAGGTTATACCGAAACGCTGGCTTCGTTCGTCAACTCGATCCCTACTAGGGGTGGCGGTACTCATGAGACCGGATTCAGGGCTGCGTATACCCGTGTAATGAATGACTACGCGCGGCGTACCAGCATGATCAAGGAAAAAGATAAAAACCTCGAAGGCAATGATTTGCGTGAAGGTATGATGGCCGTCATCAGTGTCAAAATGTCTGAGGTTGAGTTCGTAGGGCAGACGAAGGATCAGCTCGGTAGCGCTTCCGCTCGAAGTGCAGTAGATTCGGTCGTGTCCGAGAATATTCAAAGGTTCCTGGAAGAAAACCCGCAGGTAGCGCAGACGTTAATTCGTAAAGCGGTTCAAGCCTCCAGAGCAAGAGAAGCAGCCCGCAAAGCACGTGATGATATGCGTACAGGCAAGAAACGGAGCGAAAGTTCCAACCTGAACGGCAAGCTGACGCCGGCGCAATCGAAGGATTTTACCCGAAATGAGTTATTTATTGTCGAAGGTGATTCCGCAGGAGGTTCTGCCAAACAGGGACGCGACTCGAAGATTCAGGCTATTTTGCCCCTCAAGGGAAAACCGCTCAATCCGGAAAAATCAAAGCTGGCCGATATTCTCAAAAATGAAGAATACCGTGCGATTACAGCGGCGATCGGGGCGGGCATTGGAACCGAATTTGCAGTTGAAGACAGCAATTATTCCAAAATTATCATTATGACCGATGCTGATACGGACGGTGCGCATATTCAGGTGCTGTTGTTAACCTTCTTTTATCGTTATATGAAGCCATTAATTGATGCAGGCAAAGTATATATCGCTCAGCCGCCACTGTACAAACTTACTCGTAAGTCTGGTAAGCTTGCGAGCGTTCGATATGCATGGACGGATGAAGAACTGGCGAATTATATGAAGGAATTCGGTAATAATGTTGAGCTTCAACGTTATAAAGGGCTTGGTGAGATGAATCCGGATCAACTATGGGAGACAACGATGAATCCGGAAACTCGTGCAATGCTGAAGGTACAGATTGTTGATGCAGCCAAAGCAGAACGTCGTGTATCTACGCTCATGGGTGATAAGGTTGATCCGCGTAAACGCTGGATTGTAGAGAACGTCGACTTTACAGAGTACGAAGAATAGAAGGTGCTTGGAATGAGTCCATCAGAACAATTTATGCCGGCCTTTCTCGAAGAGGTCGTAGGGGACCGTTTCGGTCGCTACTCCAAATATATTATTCAGGATCGAGCCATTCCCGACGTACGGGATGGGTTGAAGCCTGTACAACGGCGTATTCTGTACGCCATGTACGATTCAGGTAATACGCCTGACAAGACTTACCGCAAGTCTGCCAAAACCGTTGGGGACGTAATGGGTAATTATCATCCTCATGGTGACTCCTCGATCTATGAGGGTATGGTGCGGATGGCACAGCCATGGAAAATGGGCCATATGCTCGTGGACGGTCATGGTAACTGGGGATCACAGGATGATGACCCGGCAGCGGCGATGCGGTATACGGAGGCCCGTTTGTCGCCCATCGCGATGGAGATGCTTCGCGATATCGAGAAACGGACCGTTCTGTTTAAGGATAATTTTGATAATACGGCCAAAGAACCGGTTGTATTGCCATCCCGTTATCCGAACTTGCTGGTTAATGGCGTCAGCGGAATTTCCTCGGGATTTGCAACGGAGATTCCTACGCACAATTTGCGTGAAGTCATTGATGCTTCCATCGCTGTGATGGAGAAACCGTCCATTGAGCTGGACGAGATCATGATGTTCATGAAGGGTCCTGACTTTCCTACAGGCGGATTGATTATGGGCGGCGACGGTATTCTGGATGCTTATCGCACAGGTAAAGGACGGATCTATATCCGTTCCAAAACCGAGATTGAAAACATGCGCGGTGGCAAACAGCAAATCGTCATTACCGAGATTCCTTATCAGGTCGTGAAATCCCGTCTGGTTACAGCGATGGAGAACATCCGACTTGAGAAGAAGGTTGAAGGTATTGCCGAAGTGCGTGATGAGAGTGGACGTGAAGGTCTGCGAATCGTGGTTGAGCTGAAAAAAGAAGCGGACGCACAAGGTATTTTGGCTTATTTGCTGAAGAAAACCGACCTGCAGGTCACTTATAACTTCAATATGGTTGCGATTGTGAATAAAGCACCTCAGCAATTGGGATTGAAATCAATCCTGGAGGCTTACATTGCCCATCAGCGGGAAGTTGTAACATTCCGTACCCGGTTTGAGCTGGAGAAAGCGGAAGACCGTGCACATGTGTTAGAGGGCTTGGTAAAGGCTCTTAACATCCTCGACGAGGTCATTGCAGCGATCAAAGCGTCGAAGAACCGTCAGGATGCTCAAAACAACCTGATGTGGATGTTTGGATTCACGGAACGCCAAGCGGATTCCATCCTTACTTTGCAATTGTACCGTTTGACGAATCTGGAGATTAATTCTCTGGAGAAGGAACTCGGTGAACTGATGAAAAAGATTGCGCAATTACGTTCCATTCTGGATAGTGACCGCAAGCTCATCGGAGTCATCCGCAAAGAATTGATGGAGATTCGTGAGAAATATGGTATAGACCGTCGTTCTGCGATTCAGGGTGAAGTAGAAGAACTCAAGGTTAATCTCGAAGTACTTGTGAATGCGGAAGATGTATTTGTTACGTTATCCAAAGAGGGATACGTGAAACGTACAGGCATGCAGTCCTTTACACGTTCTGGTGGTGAACGGAGCGGAAGTGGTGTGAAAGACGGCGATTATATCGCTCAGGTTCTCGAAGTTAATACGCTTGAGAACTTGCTTGTCTTTACGAGGAAAGGTCAGTATTTCCTGTTACCTGTTCACCAGGTACCTGAATTCAAGTGGAAAGACCCGGGCACAGCAATTGTGAACGTGATTCCACTTGCGAAAGATGACCGTATTGCGAGTGTGCTTGCTGTGAAATCCTTTGAGGAGCCGAATCACAGTCTCGTCTTCGTCACGCGAAGAGGGCAGGTGAAACGAACGGAGCTAAAGGATTACGTTACCAAGCGTTCCGGTGCAGTTGCGGCTTGTAAAGTGGGCAAGGACGATGAGGTGTTATCTGTACATCTAAGTACAGGTGGTCAAGATATTATGCTGATCACGAAAGAAGCCATGGCAATTCGTTTCCGAGAGGATGAAGTCAATCCAATGGGACGTGTATCAGGTGGTGTTCGTGGTATTCAGTTAAGAGATACAGATGAAGTTGTATCGGCTCTATGGGTAGATGGAGATGAAGGTGAAGTTGCCGTGTTATCCGAGCTGGGATATGGTAAACGATCATTACTTCTGGATTACGCTATACAGAGCCGTGGAGGCAAGGGGCTTGCTACATTCGAGTTCAAGGAAGGCAAACGCGTGAAACCGAATGGTAGCCGCATTGTTGGGGCGTTTTATTGTAAAGAGCAACGTAATATTACCGTTATGACCAAGGAAGGCCAAGTGGCTCCGATATCATCGGAAGGTGTTCCGATCACCGAGCGCAAACATATTGGCAAGCTGCTCGTTCATGTGGACAAACAGGACGAGATCGTTGAACTTCTAAGGGACTTTAATGAGAATCAACCAGCATCATCTTCATAAAAATAAAAAACGAGACTTTTCGCAGAGCAGCTAATCCTGTCATGCGAAGAGTCTTTTTTTGTTGTTCAAAGGCGGATTAGAAGGGGGCATTTATGCGAAGTTTAACAACCTTCGTCGATTACGGTCGATCGCTAGGAAATTGAAAAAAGGCAGCAGGAATGCGGCTTTGGAGCGCGAAAACTTAAGCAGGTGAAGTGATAACCGGTTGCAGAGAGGAGCGATGTAAGATGTATAATTCCGATTTTGCCAAGTGCTGGTCCAGACTAACCAAAGATTATAAATTGCACATGGATCAAGAGCTGGCACCCTCATTGACGGAGGCTCAGCTGGCTGTTCTGGAGGTGCTTGAGGATCATCAGAAGATGAAACCTTCAGATCTGATTCCTTTTCTGGCAACGACGCCCGCTGCCGTAACCATGCTGCTCGATCGTATGGAGAAGAACGATCTGATTCGCAGGAATCGGGATAATCAGGATCGACGCATTGTATGGGTATCTCTATCTGACAAAGGGAGAATGGAGACAGAGCGTGGCATCACCATCCGCAATGAATTCATGAATTCCGTTCTCAGTAACATTTCGATGCACAATCAACAGCTGCTGGTATATCTGTTAGGCAAAATGACAACGCCCAAGACCAAAGAGCCTGCATTATCGACTTCGGTATGATACCATGTTGATTTTTCTGAACGAACAACCACAGGTGTGCCTGCTCGTTTCATGCAGGAGTCCTGTGGTTATTTTATTTGAAAAATACATATGATACAGACTGTGTCCAAGTTAGTTGATTAAAGGCATGAATATATGTCATTTAGTATGTCCTAATATTATTTTGTTGAAATCATATGTAAAGAGTTGACTATGTAAATATTTTTGTTATAATAAGTAATTGTTCCCCTGATATTTCGTGTACGAAATATTATATTCCAAAAGTAAAAGGGTGAAACAATGACTGATACGTATGAAGTATTCTATATTATCAATTCGTTCCGCCAAGTGAATCAAATGCTTTTTCGAGCATTTTGGAATGAAAACAAGGAGATCGAGCTGACTTCGATCCAGTTTATGGTGTTATCCATCCTGAGGGAGCGTCCTTCCATCGGCATCAACGAAGTGGCTGAGCTATGCCATATGGGCAGCAGTTCCATGAGCGCTGTTGTGGAGCGGCTGGTCAAGGGTGAGTATATCGTTCGGACACGTTCAGATGCTGACCGCCGATCCGTTAAACTTCAGATCACGGACAAAGGGGAGCAGGCTCAACAGGAAACGCACCATCTGTGGATGGAAAGAGTGTCACCCATTCTGGATATTTCGAAGGAAGACCTTGAGCACCTACTTAGAATTCATAGTCAAATGATTGAAAAGTTACAAGGAAGAGAGATGAACAACATATGAGTACGACTACTGCTGCAGCTCCATCCTCTGCGATGGACAACATCAAGAAAGGCCCCATTGTAGCGGCATTGTTAATTGGTGCCTTTGTGGCATTCCTGAACCAAACCCTGATGAACGTAGCGCTTCCTAAAATCATGGAAGACCTCGCGATCAATGCAAACAAAGCCCAATGGCTGACTACGGGTTATATGCTTGTTAACGGTGTACTGATTCCGGTTACGGCATATCTGATTGCGAAATTCTCAACGCGTCAAATTTTCATTACAGCCATGACTCTCTTTACCATAGGTACGTTAGTCTGTGGTCTTAGTCCAACCTTCACCATTCTGATGGTAGGTCGTGTTATTCAAGCTGCTGGTGCAGGTATCCTGATGCCTCTGATGACCGTTGTATTCTTGACCATCTTCCCGATTGAGAAACGTGGTCAGGCGATGGGAACCATGGGGATTGCGATGATTCTGGCTCCTGCGATTGGGCCTACACTTTCAGGTTATGTGGTTGAGCATTATTCCTGGAGATTGTTGTTTTACATCATCTTGCCATTCTCTATTATTGCAACGGCAATCGGTATTGCTTTTGTCAAAAACGTAACACGTCAATCCAGACCTAAACTGGATTATCCAGGCGTTATTTTATCCACACTTGGTTTTGGTAGTTTGCTTTACGGATTCAGTGATGCGGGTACCGATGGATGGGGCAGTGCAATTGTCATTGGATGCCTTGTCGTAGGTGCGATATCCCTGATTCTGTTCGTAATTCGTCAACTGACAACAGATCATCCGCTTCTTGAGTTCCGTATTTTCAAGTACAACATGTATACATTAACGACGATTATCAATATGCTCGTGACAATGGCGATGTTTGCAGGTATGATTCTGCTTCCTATTTTCCTGCAAAATATTCGTAATTTCTCACCGATTGAATCAGGACTTCTGATGATGCCGGGTGCGATATTGATGGGGATTATGTCCCCAATTACAGGTCGCATATTTGATAAAGTGGGCGCACGCTGGCTTTCGGTTGCAGGTCTTGCCATTACGGCAATTACAACTTTTGGACTGAGTCGCTTGGCAATCGATACTACTTATGGCTACATGATGTTTATCTACACGGCTCGTATGTTCGGTATGTCCATGCTGATGATGCCGATCCAGACAGCAGGTCTGAATCAACTGCCTCAGCGTCTGAACGCGCACGGTACAGCGATGTCCAACACATTGCGTACTGTTGCTGGTGCGATCGGTACAGCCATTCTCGTGACCATCATGAGCAGCAAGCTCAAAACGCATCTGGCGGATGCAGTGGCTGCGGGTCAGGTTAATCCGAATGATAAGACAGCGATGTTAGCTGCTACGGCAGATGCAACGATTTACGGTGTAAACTATGCATTCATCGTGGCTACAGGAATGACCGTGGTTGCTTTGATCATGGCATTCTTTATCCGTAAAACGAAACCGGCGACTGAACCTGGTGCTGTAGAACAGGAAAAAGTGACCGCGACAGCATAACGAATATAAGATAAATTACAAAAGAGAACTCTAGCAGTTGAAAGGGGTACCCCCTAACTGCCTGAGTTCTCTTTTTTTGTCTGAGCGCAATATGTGAAGAGTCGTCTTATTCGGGCTGAACCGATGGATCGAGAAGAAATACAGGATCGGGCTCATGTCCGAACTGTTTGAGGTTGATGGTTCCGTTCAGTTGAAACTCTACACCCTCGCTAATCAGTTCTGATTCCTGCATCATGCGCGAGTGTTCGTCCGGTATGGAGATTTCGCCTTTTGCGTTGACGACACGGTGCCAGGGCAGACGTTCCTTGCGGCTCATCGAGTGCAGAATACGTACGACTTGTCTCGCGGCTCTTGGACTTCCAGCGTGGGCTGCAATCTGACCGTAAGTCATCACTTTACCTTCAGGAATCGCGGCGATGATTGCAATGACTTGTTTGGTAAACGGGGTCATCAAAATGTCTCCTCTCTATAGCTTAGGTAGCTGAAAATATTAAAAAACGTGTCGTTCAGATACAGGATCTGAACGACACGTTGTATGGACAGATATAAACCTGATCCTATGCACTTATATAGGTTGTTCAAAAACACCACTTTTGATTACGAATGATGCCTGGTGGCATCATCAGCATCGAATATGGCATTCAGCCGAAATGTCCGTTGCTCACGTAGCTCTATCTACGCTCCGCTACTCCATTTCTAGCTTCATTCCATCTTCTCGGTACTGAAAACCAGTCTTTTTGAACACGTATTTATAAAGGTTGTCCAAAAGCTTTTTGGTACACAGCAGCTGGCCATTCTGCCCAAGGAAATTCTCTTGCAGGCAAGGACTGCAAAATAACTTCTTCCTTGGTAACCGGATGGGGAAAAGCTGCAATCACAGACCATAGAGCAATCTGTTGCCCCGGTTTATTCACGCTTGCACCGTATTTCTGATCTCCGAAGAGGGGACAGCCGATTTCTTTCATTTGCACCCTAATTTGATGAGATCTGCCAGTGTGCAGTTCGATATGAACGAGGCTATATCGGTCTGTCTCCCCAATAACTCTGTAATCCAGAACGGCATCCTTACCGCCAGCTGTACCCTTAGGCACAACCGTAACGGTATTCGTGCGTGCATCTTTCAGCAGCGTGTGCTTTAACGTTCCCTGCTGTGCAGGCAACTTGCCATGAACAACAGCCGCATATATTTTACGGAAATGACGTCCCCTTACAGTCTCGGACAATCTCGAAGCTGCTTTGGATGTTTTGGCGAAGATCATTGCCCCTCCAACAGGACGGTCAAGTCGGTGCACTAACCCGAGATAGACATTGCCGGGTTTGTTATATCGCTCTTTCAGATCCTGCTTCAGCAATGTTAGCAAATCTTGATCGCCTGATGCATCTTCCTGAGTAGGTACATTGACAGGCTTCGTAATACCTAATAAATGGTTGTCTTCAAACAAAATCGGAATCGCATCGTGATCATGCCGATGTTCTGACATGATTAGGACTCCCAACGGCCCAGAATACCACAAGGCAGATCAAGACCACTGCGTGTGATCGGCAGACCAATTTCACCTGCAGTAATTTGACCACCGTACTGGGAAGACATCGTCATGGTCAGCATGTTGCGCAGAACCGTGGAGGAGATGCCCGTAGTGTAGGAGTTAACCAGCATGAATAATGGATTATCCGACAAGATCGTCATGCATGACTTCAGGAAAGGATAAAGGTTCTCTTCCAGCTTCCATGTCTCTCCATTCGGACCACGGCCATAAGAAGGAGGGTCCATAATTATAGCGTCATAACGATTCCCGCGCCGTTGTTCCCGTTGTACGAATTTGAATACATCATCTGTAATAAAACGAACAGGGCGATCAGCCAGTCCGGATAATTGAACATTTTCCTTGGCCCATTGAACCATGCCTTTAGCTGCATCCACATGAACGACAGAAGCGCCTGCATAAGCAGCGGCCACAGTAGCTCCTCCTGTATATGCAAACAGGTTCAGCACCGAAATTGGGCGACCTGCATTGGAGATTTTATCCATCATCCAGCTCCAGTTAGCCGCTTGTTCAGGGAACAGGCCGGTATGTTTGAAGCTGGTCGGTTTAATATGGAATTTCAGGTTTTCATATCCGATCGTCCAACGTTCGGGAATGGGCTTTTTCATATCCCAGTTACCGCCACCGGAGGAGCTACGATGGTAGTGACCATGCGCCTGACGCCATTCATTAGTCTCTTGCTCAAGGGGCCAGATGATCTGAGGATCGGGTCTGCGTAAAATGACATCTCCCCAACGCTCCAGTTTCTCGCCGCCTCCTGTATCGATTACTTCATAGTCCTTCCAATTCTTAGCTACGTACATAATAATATATCCATCCTTCAAAAGTCATTTGGATACTATTGTACAACAAAAAAGGGCTTGGACGCCAGTTGGGGAACGGGCGATTGAAGGAAGCAAACGAATCTGACCTGAAAGGGGGAAGTATTTTTAGCTGTGTTGAAATTCAATGTGCACCATATACTGAAAAACAAAGATAACCAAAAATTTAATTTGACAATGATAATCATTATCACATATGATTTTGTTAATTCAAAATTCATTCTTTCTTCATAGAGAGAATATAACATGATCAAACTAAAGTGAGGGAAAAATAGATGGCTAAATTGTTAGTGGCTTATGCGAGTATGACGGGAAATACAGAAGAAATTGCAGAACTGATTGTGGAAGGTATTACGCAGGGAGGTCACGAGGCAGACCTGAAATCCGTAACGGATTGTAATGCAGCTGATGTATTGGACTATGACGGATTCATGATCGGCGTCTACACGTGGGGAGACGGGGAGTTGCCAGATGAATTCCTGGATTTCTATGAGGAGCTGGATGAGCTTGATCTGAGTGGAAAGAGAGCTGCGGTGTTCGGTAGTGGTGACACCTCGTATGAGCAGTTCTGCGGTGCAGTTGATCTCGCGGCTGCCAAGCTGCAAGAGCGTGGGGCGGAGGTATCTCCAGAGATGTTAAAGATTGAATACAGTCCGCTTGAGCAGGAGAAGGATACATGCCGTGACTTTGGCAAACGCTTCGCTGCTGCCGGATTACAGGTGTCCTAAAGATCATGTTAAGACATAATGTTCAGGCAGCGATGCCGGTCGGAAGGAATGATCTTCCTGGACGTCTGCTTGAAGATTACAGATTGGAAGAGATGCTGCGCAGCCCACACCGATTCATCCGCCCTGAACCGGTGTCTGAGCAACGTTCTCCTCTGCAATGGAGGCACCGTGTACAGTATGCGGTCAGCCATGCAGTCAATGCCTTTTACAGTCTCGACCCCGATGTTCGCAAAGAGATACCTATACAGTATTTACTTGAGAAGTGGTGGCCCAAGAAGACAACTGGTTTCGAATCTGTCCTCCATTACTGGGATGTAAAGAACAAGATTACGGATGAATTGTCGCTCGCCATTGCAATGAACGATGATCTGAAGCATCCAGCCATTCTTTTTGAACAGTGGAGAACGGAGTTGCCTTCATTATCCATGCATTTATCGATGATATTTCAGGCGGCCTGGCAACCAGAAGGCTGGGATTCGCTGCTTGTTCAGAAATATATGGTTGTCCATGATCCGAATGTGGTTGAGGCATTTCAGCATATGGTCAGTGCTTTCTGCTGGGAAGCCTTTGGTAAATTACCGGCTATGATCGAAGTTTATTGTTTGCTGGAAGGACGCAAAATCAGATACATCCCTGGACGCCAATCGCTGGTCCGTTCCATGGATTATATTCGCTTGATCCGTGATAGTATGCCGCAAGCAGAAGTGGTGGAGTCAGAGCGGTTTACAACCCGTGATAAAGCACGGATACACGAAGAGGTAGATCGCTGGAGAACAGAAGCTGCCGAACCGAAGAAAACATGGTTGATGTGAAGTGGTTGAAGGATAACCTAATATCATGCAGATAGAGGAGGGGATATTGCCATGTCTACCGGTCTAAGTCAGGATATAAGCAGCGGCAAGAGACGCATAGGAACTTGCGAATTCAGTCCGTTGCCCGTACCACAGTCGGTTATACGAAAGCTGCTTGATGAAGCAGATCCTTCATTATATGTAATGAGTTCAGAACCCTGGCGGTTTATGTTGTTCGCAGGCGAAGGACGTCAGCTTTATCTGGAAGCGGTCAGACAGAGCTATCCACCCCATCTGGCCGATCGCTACGGCGACTGGGCTACATATCAATACACGGAAGCGATCCCTGCCCATCTGGTTGTCGTGGCGCCTACCAATGCCCGTGAGGATGATCTTCTACCCGCTAAAGCCTGGAGCAAACGTTTTAGTATTCTGGCTGCGGAACAGGGTTTGAACGCCGTCTGGAAAATCAATGATTATCAACAACATCCTGTCTTTATGAATCTGATGGGCTTGACTAGTGAAGAGAAGGTGCTCGGTGTATTTCATATCGGTTACGGAGACCAGCCTGCAATGCGGGATATGGATGCAAGCAGACCAGCCTCTGAACTGATGACGGTCTATGACCATTTGGTATAAAAAATGATCCGTTAGTTCTCTTATTTGCTGGTGTTGGCTAGAAAATTACGCACGAGTTGACGATTCGTCTGATCTTTGTTGCAGGCCGAGAACAATCGACTCGATACCGTAATGGTATTGCCAAAAAAGAACCGTTCGAACTGAGTCTGTCTACCCCCGAATGATCCCGCCCCAAGTTCCCAGATCAGGCGGAACAGCGCGTTGCGTTCGTGAGAAGCCATATCGTTTCCTTTAAGATATATATTGAGTGAAGGAGCGATATTGGATTGAAACTCTTCTTCTTGAGGCACCATAATCACCCCGCTTGATCCCAAGAGTTGCAATATTTCAATCATCTCAGGATAGAGTTTCGGAAAAAGGAGATTGGCTGCCATCAATGGTTTGGGTGCAGGTAATACAAATCCCCGTCCATCGGGGATGGCACCTGCTTCCGCGGCCAAGGCTAACGCTTTTAACGATTCAAGACCCGCGAGTACACGTGCTGTTTTTTCTATAACATGTGCTTCCGTATTCAGATCCAGGGTATCCGTGAGAAGCTGGAGTGTACCGAGAACAAATTCCGTCTTTGCAATATAACGACATAACACCTGATGACCAGCGTGAATATGAAAATGACTGCCACTGAAGAGACGGGAGGACATCTCCTCACTTCCTGCAAAAAATATTCGTTCATGCGGAACAAGTACTCGATCAAGGATGACGATATTGTCCATTTCTTCATATCTGGAACTCAGGGGATAGTTGGCGTGAGACTCGGCTGCATAGGTATCCCTGCAAACCAGACTGATTCCTGGCAGATCATTCGGGACAGCAAAGGAAAATGCGAATGGATTCTCATCATCAAATGGAGCAGGAGAAGGTGAAGGGTAGACAAAAATCTCATCCGAAGTTGCAGCCTGTGTTGCCATCATGAATGCACCGCTAATTATGAGGCCCTCCTCGGTGCGATCTACGACCTTTGCGGCAATAGCATCCTCAGTAGCATCCATTTGACCCGATATTTTGCTGGCATGTGGCTGAATGAAAGCATGGGATAATGTGATATCATGGTCACGGCAGTACGCATAATAATTCTTGAGATTTTCTGCATATTGGGGAGATAATTCGTTCAGGAGATCCGCACCTGTGTAAAAGGCCATAATGGCTGTATTCATGTAATCCGGTGAGCGACCAAGAAAACCATGATGCACATTCGCCCAGATATTCATCCCCTCCCGGCGTTTACGGAGGTCGTCGGCACTGGTTGGAGGCAGGAAGGATATGCCCACAGGTTTGCCATCTGCAGGGGAGGCATACGTCATCGTTTCCGCAAATTGAGGATCAGATTGCAGATCATACATGTACTTCTGAGTCTCCATCAAACCGGAGAATGCAACATGTTCCGAGCGTTTTCCAGTAACAAGCTTACCTTTGTACCAGCAGGGGACGGACTGGGCATTAATTCGTTCCAGATACTGTGTGCCACTTTTAACAGGCATTGTTTTTCACCTCTTGGTTCTAATCGTTCATAGGCAGACTAACTTCTTACGTAGTGTACGTAGGTAATCTGTCCAATGTGCATTTAAGAGGTGAGCAGGATTTTTGCAGATTAGGGCTTGATAATAATTATCATTCTTGTTACAATAGACAAAGAAAAAAGGAACCGGTAAGGGCTCCTTTAAGTGGATCATATGCAATTTCTTATTTCACTTCGAAAGTTTTGCAGTCTGTTTCAGCAGACTGACGAACTTCATCTTTGGAAGTGTGGCTCACGATGTAGATCGAAGAAGCGTTACATTTGTTTTCTTGAGCCCAGTGACGACAGGAATTAACTTCACACAATACGTCTTTTGCCATGATTGTTAACCTCACTTTGATTGGATTACATTCGTTGGTACAAAGAATCCGGATATAGCAAGTTGCCGCTTGCGAATCTGGAAAATTTTGTTGCTCTCATGAAATTTAGAGGGCTTTTTTGCGTTATACACAACGATGCATACTTAGAATAGCAAATTTTCTTAATGCTTGCAACCAAATGCCTCTTTCTGTGGCGAGATAGTGGACGTGCTGTGGTTATCTTTGCAAAAAGGCAGCAATGTGTTATTATTTAATAGTAATAATTACGATTAAAATTAAAACCGTAAATGAAGGAGCATGTGTATACATGAGCAAAATAAATCATATGAATCGGATTCCCCGCGCTAAAGGGATCGATATGGCGGCTTTTTACACGCCGAAAGAGTGTAGGCGCAAAGCCCAGCATATTGTATTTTCCGCTGAAAATGAACGGATCATTAATGAATTCATCACCATTCTGGGCATGAAAGAGAAGTTCAGAGAGCATGATGTATCGATCCCCAACAAAATGGTCATGTTTGGGCCTCCGGGCACGGGAAAAACATTAACGGCATCGCATCTGGCTGAGCGCCTTAATTTACCATTGGTACTCGTGAGATTAGATGCAATCATTCATAGCCACCTTGGGGAGACAGGGAGTAACGTACGGAAGTTATTCGAATATGCACGAATGAATCCCTGTGTGTTATTTCTGGATGAATTTGATGCCATAGGCCGTACACGTGAGAGCAATGATGAAGTGAAAGAGATGGCTCGTGTCGTCAATACGTTGTTGCAGTGTCTGGACGAATTCGATGGGGACAGTATTCTGGTGGCTGCGACGAATCTGGAAACCCAACTGGATCACGCCATATGGCGGCGTTTTGATACCAAGATGACCTATGGTATGCCTGATGATTCAAGTCGTAGATTGTATATCAGCAAGTTGGTGGGGGCATTTGAACAGGAAAGCCAGCTGGAAGATTACATATGTGAACGCTTGGCAGGGTGCAGTTATGCAGATGTAGAGCAGATTGTTCTGAAAGCAAAGCGGAAAGCGATCATTGCCAGCAGTGCACTTCATAAGCAATTGGTCTCGGATGCTTACGAGGAATACAGGCCACGTGTATTAGAGTGTTGAGTGCTTTCTTTTTGGATAAAGAAAGGAGCAACGATGAATTAGCCCAGTCTCCTGAATGGAGTCCTGGGCTAATTGGCATGTTAGCGTGGTGCGTTATACTTTAACGGCTGCTCCGTAAGCCTTTTCTGTAGTGATAGCTTCTTGCGTTGCAGTCCAGCGTGGCAGGCTTAATCTGAACATGCTGCCTTCCGGACTGCTGGAGACAAGCGTCAGTTCACCGCCCTGTTCCTGAGCGAGTAAGCGACTATAAGTTAATCCTAGACCCAGACCACGGTTACGGCGTTTCTTGAGTTCTCCACGATAGAACCGTTCGAAGATTTTGGGTTGATCTTCTGCCGGGATGCCTGTGCCGTTGTCCTTGACGTCAACGTACAGCATCTGTTCTTCTGCGCGTAGATAAATATCGAAGACAGCCTTTTGTTCAGGAGCTGTGGCATGAAGTGCATTATTAAGCAAATTGACAATGATCTGCTGAATGCGGAGAGCATCTCCCATCGTAAAGAACGTAACTGGAGGGGAGTGCAGCTGAACCTCTGGCATTTTATCCTCGTACGCAATCTTCCACTGATAGATGATCTCACCGACCAATAGCTTCAGATCCGTTCGTTCCTTGCGAACAGCAACACTTCCTGCAGCCATTGCGTTATAGTCAAGCAGATCTGCGACCATTCGCTCCATACGTTCGGATTCCTTCAAAGCGATATCCAAAAATTCTTTTCCTTCCTGTGGACTCACGACATCGTCACGTACTGCCATAACGAGCCCCTTGATGGAAGTTACCGGTGTCTTGAGTTCATGGCTTACCCCTGCCAGCGAAATTGTTCGCCATTCTTCGAGTTGTTGCAAACGAGTGGCCATATCGCGGAATGAGTTTACAAGTTCGTTGATCTCACGCTCTCGTGTATTCAAATCAAGACTTACATCATAATTACCACCTCGAATCTGCTCAGCGGCATAGGCAACCTGACGAATAGGTCTGGATAACTTACTGGACAGGAGATAGATCGTAAACCATCCGCAGAGGATGAGTCCTCCGAGGATTAGAGCAACGAGCCATATGGTCTCTGGACCAAATGTAATGGATTGTTTCGACTGCATGACCCACACTGTACCCATGGTTTGATCACCTTCGGATATGTTGACCGTTACCCCTGCATATTTGTTATTGCGAGGTTCACGATAGTCATCTGACAGTCGATAATGCACATCTTTTTGCTCCATTTTAGGCTGGGAAAAAATCAATTGATTATTGTTGTCCAAGATCATGACACAAAAATAATGATCTGTATTGAATAGTTTCTCTCGCTTGGTTACCATTCTGTCCAGATCGGGTGGGACCCGAAGCACATTATTTTCACTGGTCACTCGATCTGCAATCTCCAGTCCAAGCAGTTCTGCGGTTTTGAGGCTTTTCTCAATAGAGGTTGTTCGAATCCAGTAGAGCGCCCCTGCGACAATAATGGTGAAACCGATACATAAAATGAGAAAATATCGCAGTGTCCAGTGTGACAGAATGGATATCGATCGTTTGGGTTTCTTCTGTTTCAGTTGGCGATCCAAAATTGATACCCCATTCCTCGCAACGTCCGAATTTCTCCTGTTTCGGGCAACCAGTGGGAGAGTGCTTGACGTAGTCGTTTAATCGATAGATCCACAGCACGGTCACTGCCGTCATAATCCATTCCCCATACCTGTTCAATAAGATGATCCCTGGTAAATGTACGATTGGGATAATCGGACAGAAATAGCAGTAACGACAGGTCACGAGGTGTGAGTGCAACCTCTGCACCGTTCAACAGCACCTGCTTGGCAGCAAGATCAATGACGAGATTACCAAAGGAACGCTTCTCTTCACCACCTGAGGTCCAATGTGGATTACGGCGCAGCACAGCATTAACTCTGGCGACGACTTCTTCTGGTACAAAAGGTTTGCTCATATAATCGTCAGCACCGGCATTCAAGCCGTTGAGACGGTCTGAAATGTCATCCAGTGCGGTTAGCATGATCACGGGACAAGCACTTTTTTCACGAATAATCCGCAGCAGATCCCAACCGTCCATTCCTGGCAGCATTACATCGAGTAATACAAGGGAAGGCGTTATGGAATCAAAAAGGGTAAGTGCAGTCGGTCCATCTGCTGCATGATGAACTTCAAATTCTGCTTTTCTCAGATAAGCAGCCAGTACGCGTGCAATAGCTTGCTCATCCTCGACGATGAGTATGGATTTCAAGAAAAGCGGTCTCCTTTCATTTCATAAGCTTGTACTGATTTTACATGAGCAAGAGCATAAAGCCAATCCTGTATTACGGATTACAAAAAAATGAGGGACTTGTCTTTTCTTGACTTCTTCCTGACACATTCGACTGGTAATATCCATATCAACAAGCAACCTAAACAATAATATACTGGAGGAAACATACAGATGAACAAGAAAGCGAAAGCATGGCTTATTACAGGTGTGGCGGCGGTTGCCGTAATCGGTGGCGGTGGTTACTATCTCACTAATAGTTACTTGGGGAACAACGTTGAGATCGAGCAGGTACTGCCTGCAAGCACAGCGACTTCCACAACAGCAGTAGATAGCACAGGAGCGGTTGTTGCTAATGAAACAGCGACAGCAGAGCAGTTGAATGGAGACTGGAGCATCAGTGAAGGGTCCAAAGTATACTTCTCCGTAACCACTTCACAGGAGACCGTTAACTTTGTGGACGAGCAGGTAACAGGCAATTGGACAATTAATGTAGACGATGCTGCTCAGATGAAAGCAGAAGGACAGATCGAGATGGACGGGATTGATTCCGGAAATGGACAACGAGACGGTCACGTGAAGCAAGCCGATTTCTTCGATATTGCTACGTATCCACAAGCAACATTTACAGCGACTTCATTTGAAGGTGTACCTGCAGAATGGCCTGTCGGTCAAACGGTTGATATCAAAATGAATGGTACCATTACGGTTAAAGGTATCGAAAAAGAAGTGACTTTTGATGCAAAAGCCGCTTATGAGAATAACGAAGTGTTGTTGTCGGCAACATCCATGGTAACGTTCGAAGATTTCGGAATGGAAAATCCGCACTCCGTGGTGCTCTCGACTGAAAATGATATCCAAGTACAACTTGAATTGAAACTTTCCAAATAAGTGTAACAATGATCATATACCTAAAAATCTGTTCTGTTCTGCCTTAGGGTGGAAGGACAGATTTTTTTGCTTTCTCTTGCAAAATAGTGTGATGGATATAGCTCAAATGTAACTTTTACAGGATCATATTGTTAAAATAACTGCTGTTTCCTTTGGATAATGCCGTGTCGCCTATAGCTATTAAGCGCTTACAATGAGGAAGATTCAACACATTCATTGATCCATGCACAATCAAACACAAAAAGGGGGAGATCAAGAGTGAACAAAAGGTACATAAGCGGGTGTCTGGTATTACTGATGCTATTCTGTGATCTGGGGTTGATGATTCGTCCAGCTGCTGCAGAAGATGCGAAAGTGAACGTGGCACTTAACAAGGTGGTTACGGTTAGCACAGAATATTTGGAGTGGGAGAGTAAAAAGGAGCACTTGGTTGATGGTAAAAGTGACACGCATTGGACTGCTACGGCGGGAGTGACGACGGAACAACCACAGTGGGTCATGATTGATCTGGGTGAAGACTACAATCTGTCGGGAACGGAAATAACGTGGAGAGAAAACACGGTTGTGAAATATATGATAGAAACATCTGCTGACCAGCAGGCATGGACCAACGTTGTTAATCAAAGTGAAAATGCCGATTCCAAACAGATCGCTGATCTGACGTTTCAGCAGAATGATGTGCGATACATCAGATTGAACATATCTTTTTATAAGGGTGAGGGAGTCTGGCCGGAAATATTGGAATTCAAAGTGTGGGGAGAAGCAGAAGGCACTGAACTAGCCAACATTACCAAATATGATTCAATCGAAGTGAAAACGGTGACAAGAAGTGCGCCAGTTCTGCCTAATCAGGTGAAAGCATGGTACCAGAATGGAAAATCAGGAATGGTTCCAGTGGAATGGGACAGTATTGACCCTTCAGAGTACGCACATGCGGGCAGCTTTACCGTAACAGGTGCAGTATATGGTGCGCCTTCAGAGCCTCGGCCTGAAGCCAAGGTATTTGTTGAGGGATATCGTGCAGACTATGTTAGAGGTGTCGATATTTCCACGTTGACTGCCATTGAGGACAAAGGTGGAAAATACGTGGACAGCAACGGTACAGAGCGTGATTTGCTTGATATTCTCAAGGATCGCGGTGTCAATTATGTGCGTCTTCGTCTGTGGAATGATCCACAAAAATCAGGGGGCTACAACGATAAAGAAGATGTCATTCGTTTGGCCGAGCGGGTGAAGCAAAAAGGTATGAAGATCCTGCTGGATTTCCACTACTCGGATGAGTGGGCGCACCCGGGCCAGCAGCTTCGTCCCAAAGCTTGGGAAGATCTTTCTCCCGAAGAGCTGAAGCAGGCCGTATACAACTATACGGTTGAAGTTGTGGGAGAAATGAAAGCAAAGGGCGCTATGCCTGATATGGTGCAGATCGGTAATGAGATCAACAGTGGTGTTCTGAACGGCTTGAGCAGCGACGTGGATTTCGAGCAAAATGTTGCATTGCTGAAAAGCGGAATTGATGCTGTACGTGCAGTCGAAGGTGGAGATCAGGTTCAAATCATGATTCATCTCGCAGAAGGCGGCAAGGCGGATACGTTCGACTGGTATTTCAGTGAGCTGGAGAAACGCGAACTGAAGTATGATATCATCGGACTTTCCTATTATCCGTTCTGGCATGGAACATTTGCCGATGTGCAGAAGACCATGAATAAAGTATCTGACAAGTTCAAAAAAGATGTCATTATCGCTGAAACATCCTATCCGTTTTCCTACAAAAACGGGGATGCTCATGGAAACATCATCGGATCGGACGAAGCGCTTCATGTAGGAGGAGCAGACTTCCCCGCAACGATTCAAGGTCAATATGATGCCATCGCCGGCATTATGGACATGATTGCGAACGTGCCGAATAATCATGGCGCAGGTTTCTTCTACTGGGAGCCAGCTTGGATTCCGGCCGGTGTAGGCTGGATTGCATCTGAAGGGAATGCTTGGGAGAACCAAGCGATGTTTGATTACGACGAATTTCCGGCCAACGGCGGGCATTCGTATGAAGGCAGAGCGTTATGGTCCCTTGATGTGTACAAGCGCGGACTGGAGCTTCTGCCCGCAGACCGCCAGCAACTGGACGCGGCACTTACACGAGCCAAATCATTGGTAGAGACTGATTTTACTCCGGAAAGCTGGGTGACTCTGGCTCCGGCAATCTCGGCAGCGAATGAAGTATACCAACAGGCATACACGGCGGGTGGGGTAACTCAAGCAGATACAGATGCAGCGACAACAGCATTGGAACGTGTGATGCAGCAGATGCAGGTTATCCCCCCGCAGCTTGACGAGCTCAGAGCTAAAATAGCGGAAGCGCGTACGTATCAGCAGACTGACTGGTCTGAGGCCACTTGGGCAATATTGACCAAAGCGCTGGAAGGCGCTGAGCAGGTCTTGAATGATCCAAGAGCAACACAGACGGATGCGAATACAGCGCTTAAACGTTTGCATGATGCCATTCAAGGTCTATCCAATGTGGATAAAACACAACTGCACCAGTACATTCAACAAATGCAGCAGCAGACTAAATCTTCCTATACACGCCGGAGCTGGTCTGTATTGGAACAGTCTTTGCAGGCAGCGATTCAGGTCCGAGATAATAATGCTGTTGTTCAGTCTGAGGTGAATTCAGCACTGAATACGTTGAAACAAGCCTTTACTAGTCTGGTCTCTCTGGAGGCTTTAACAACGGGCAAAACGGCAACGGCTTCAAGCAGTGCAGGGACAGGAGGCAATCAAGCCAACTCTCCTGAAGGTGCAATTGACAACAATCCAAACACTTCATGGGGGACCGATAAGAGTATTGACAGCTGGTGGCAAGTGGATTTGGGGCAAGTCGCAAACCTGCGCAAGATCGAGATGTCGATGTGGAGTGGCGGTATCAAATATACGATTGAAGTGTCCAACGATAACAAGAATTTTGTGAAAGTAGTGGACACCACAAGTGATGTTGTTGTATCGACCGCACCTAGCCATGTTCTTCCAGAAGGCACGGAGGGACGCTACATTCGGGTAACGATTAAAGCAGGTCCCACCTGGGTAGGATTCATGGAATTTGAAGCATATGGTACGTTCCCGGCAGACAAAACTACACTGCAAGCTACTGTAGATGCCGCTGAGAAATTAAAACAAACCGAATACACCACATCAAGCTGGAATGTATTTAGTAAGGCACTTTCTGAAGCGAAGGCATTCATTCTGGATGTTGAATCTTCAACGCAAGATGTAAGCAAGGCCGAGCGTGCGTTACAAGATGCTATGAATAAGCTTGTACGTCAAGATGTAACACCTGGCCCTGGCCAACCAACACAACCTTCCAACCCGGGGACAGCTCCTTCGACGGGGAATCCGACTGTAACCCCACCGGTTGAGCCGGGTGCTGTACCAGAGAAGGGTTCAATAACGGTAAAAGGAACGACATCCGGGGATGAGCAGTATTTGATTCGTCCAGATGCATCCCAATTTACCCAGGCACTGCAATCCATGGATGCAGGAAATAAGACGTTGAAATTGATTGCGGATGTGCCTGACACAGCCAAGACAGTCACATTCCAATTGGCTGTAAGTCAACTAGCAGCATGGGTTCGTTCCGAGGAAGTGCAATCTTTGGATGTAGTCGTAGGACCGACTACCGTTCGTGTTCCTCTAAATTCACTCCCGCTAACTATTGCGGAGAATGCTGGAACGTTCGACATCGTAGTGGCAAAAGGATCGACAGATACGCTGACTACATTGCAAAAAGCAGCAATCGGCAATCATGCGATTGTCGATGTGAATTTGTTAATGAATAATAAGCCTTTGCAATGGACAAACAGAAAGGTTGAAGTTGCTCTATCCAATGTAGAGCAGTCTAAGAAGAATGATGTAGTTATGGTCGTGCATTCTGTATCTCCAAGTGGGGAGATGAGACCTGTTACGTATTCCAAGTACGATGACAAGACGAAGAGAATGGCATTCAAACCTCTGGAATCCGGCAGTTATGTCATTGCAGAAGTTGAAGTACCATTACATGATCTGCAAAATCACAATTGGGCGATCCAAGAGGTGCAGAACCTCTACGGTAAGGGAATTATTACGGGGATGAGCGCAACTCGTTTTGCCCCACAAGGTGAACTGACCAGAGCACAATTTTTGCAAATGATTATTAAAGGTATTGGTGATACACGTCAGCTCGATCCATCTATCGCATTCCCAACAGATGTGAAGGAAGGGCAGTGGTATGCCGATTCAGTACGACTCGGAATTGAAATGAACATTATTCAAGGCCGAGCAGATGGAAGCTTTGGAGCCAATGAACGTATTTCACGAGAAGATATGGCTGTTATGCTGAATCGAGCGCTGCAGGTTTTACAACGTGATCAGGATGCGAACAATGCTGCACAAGGAAATACGGTGTTTGTAGACAACGCCGAGATCGCCGGATATGCGAAAGAAGCTGTAACTTCGATGCAACAACTTGGACTGCTACACGGCATGCCTGATGGCACGTTTGCTCCGAAAGAAACAGCGAACCGTGCACAGGGTGCTGTTGCAGTCGCCAGACTGATGGAACAACTGTATTAGAGGTAGTTCAAAAAGCCCGCTTTTGATTATGAAGGGTGATGCTTGATGGCATTATCAACACTCATGAATAGAAAATAACGAAGTATCTAAAGAGATCGGATCATAGGATTCGGTCTCTTTATTTTTTTGTGAAAAGAGATTATATAAGTTTAACTATTGATTTACACGATAACGGAGAGGACAGAAAAAACTGAAAAAGCGAAGCGTTCGCCTTTATCCCCAGATTTTCCCTTTAGAAAAGGGAATCGAAAAAATCTGGGGATAACAGCGATTAGAAGGTTATTCTGTCATCGGAGTGTCAGTGTAAATAATCTTTAGTTCAACTTATATAGAACGGACCCGTTTTCTTTAAATAGGCATCTAAACATTTTGTTAATGTCGTATTGACAATATCGATTTTGTTTGATATCATTTCGATAATATCAAAACGACAATATTAAGAAATGAGGAATGAACCATGTTTGGATTTCGATTTGCGAAGTTTCAACCCAGTGAATATGTAATGAAGGTGAAAAATGGTGAGGTACAGCGTCAAGGTGTGGGATTATCCTTCTATTATTATGAGCCAACCACATCGGTAGTCGTTCTACCCGTATCCTCGGTAGATGTACCGTTCATGTTCGAAGAGATTACGGCTGACTATCAGACCGTTACTGTGCAAGGGCAGCTAAGCTATCGCATTGTAGATTATTTGAAAATAACGCAGAGTCTGAATTACACGTACAATTTGCGCAAGAATCGGTATATCTCCGACGATCCAGGTAAGCTGGATCAACGGGTAATCACCACAGCCAAAGTGTTAACCAAGAAACATCTGGAGCAAATGCCGCTGAAGGAGGCTATTCAATCCAGTGAACGGCTGGCAAGCAGCATGAAACGCGAAGTTGTGCAAAGTGAAGAGTTGGAGAAACTGGGCGTTGAGCTGATGAGTCTGTCCATCCTGGCCATTTTGCCTAATAAAGAGACGATGCGTGCATTGGAAGCACAAGCACGGGAAGAGATTTTGCGTCAGGCAGATGAAGCGCTGTATGTGCGTCGGAATGCATCGATTGAACAGGAAAGACGAGTGAAAGAGAACGAACTGAATACGGAAATTGCCGTGGAGACGAAGAAACAGCAAATTCGTGAGACCCAATTACAGGCAGAACGCTCGGTGAAACAGAAACAAAATGAGATGGAACAGGAACAGCTACAGTTCAATACAGCGATGGAGGAACGTAAGCAGCAGCTCATTGAGTTAACCATTGCCAATCACAATGCTGAAGCGGATGCCAAAGCGTATGAGATTGCTGCCGTGATGAATTCATTGCAAAATGTACAGCCGAATGTACTGCAAGCGATGGCGAACATGGGCATGAATTCCGATAAGCTGATCGCACTCGCGTTCCAGGAACTGGCTGAAAATGCAGGCAAGATCGGACAGCTTAATATCTCGCCGGATCTGTTGCAGGGATTAATGTCTCCTGCGCCGGGCAGAGATCAGGGAGGACGAGCGAGATGAGATTAGGAAGAAGAGAGCAAACAGAGCAGGCAGGGAAATCAGCACGTCAGCAGCCTGGAGCGGATGACCGGATGAGCGAACACAAGCTGATACTGGTGAAGCGCCGGACCAGACTGGAAGAGCTGGTGGTTCGATATAACACGGTACAGCAAGCCCAGTTCTATATTGAACGTCTGGGCGCAGACTTTAGTGATTATATGGAGGAAGACCGTCGTTATCGTCAATCCGTACAGCAGGCTCAGCAGCAACTGGGACAATTGGGTCGTGTACAGACCATTGATCGGGAACATGTGCCCAATTTTATCTTTGGAGAGCAGGATATCGTGGTTGTGGTGGGACAGGATGGGCTTGTAGCTAATACCCTCAAGTATGTAACTGAGCAGCCGCTCATCGGTGTGAATCCGGACCCGATGCGGTGGGACGGGGTATTATTACCTTTTACCGTGGAGGATCTCAGCTTCATTCTCCCTGATGTCATTCGAAAGCAACGAACCTTGAAAGAAGTCACTCTCGCCAAAGTAGAACTCAATGATGGGCAGTATCTATATGGTGTGAACGATCTGTTCATTGGTCGAAAGACGCATGTGTCGGCTCGTTATGAAGTGCGTCTGGGTTCATCCGCAGAACAACAATCTTCCAGTGGTATCATTGTCTCCACAGGCATGGGATCGACTGGCTGGTTCAAAAGTGTGCTGGCGGGAGCTACCGGAATTGTAGGATCGGCGGCATGGCAGAACATGAATTCCGAAGCTGAGGTTGCTACAGCATCTGCATCCATTCATGGAAGCAGGCAGGAGCTGAATCATTTTAACTGGGATGCGCCTTACTTATATTTTTCAGTACGTGAACCGTTCCCGAGCCGGACGACAGCAGCCAATCTGGTGTTTGGACAGATTCATTCGAAGCAGCCATTGCACATTGTATCCCAGATGCCAGAGGATGGTGTCATTTTCAGTGATGGAGTTGAGCAGGACTTTCTTGAGTTTAACTCAGGGGTTGAAGCTATCATTGGTTTGGCAGAGAAGAGAGGACGCCTCGTGGTCTGACCCTTTATTTCCAAGCCGTTTCCGACTAGAATGGGTAACTAGATGTGATACACTGACGTCAGGAAACGGAAAGAGGGTTAACGATGCAGTCGATATTATTGGTTGAAGATGATGCGAAGCTTGCAGGATTGCTGGCCGCTTATCTGACCCGAAATGGATTTCAGGTACAGGTCACAGAAGATTTTCGTCATGTACTGGATGAATTCGTGAAGATGGAACCGGATCTTGTGCTGATGGATGTGAACTTGCCTCAATATGATGGCTATTATTGGTGCAGACAGATACGCACACATTCCATATGTCCTATTTTATTCATATCGGCTCGTGACAGTGGTATGGATCAGATTATGGCGTTGGAACATGGAGCGGATGATTATATTACGAAACCTTTTCAATATGAAGTCGTTCTTGCCAAAGTCCGCAGTCAGCTGCGCAGAGCCTATGGTTCTTACGCTGCTGTGCAGCAGGAAGTGAAGGTGAAGAACGGCCCCATGATCCTCTATCCTGAGCGATTTGTACTGGAATATGATGAACGTTCTACAGAGCTAACACAAAAGGAAGCCATGTTGGTGGAAGCACTAATGGCGAAGGCAGGGCGGGTTGTGAGTCGGGAAAAATTGCTTGAACAGATGTGGGAAGATCAGCATTTTATTGATGACAATACGTTGAATGTATATATTACACGTGTTCGTCGGAAGTTGAAGGAGCTGGGTGCAGAAGAGATTTTGGAGACGGTTCGCGGAGCGGGTTATCGCGTGTTAGATCTGGGTTCTTCCGCACAGGGGAAAGGGATATGAGACTTTTTCTGAAAGACCACCAGATGTTAGTCGGATTTTATGTGCTGCAGATGCTGCTGGTTCCGTGTGTGTATTGGCTTTCTGGTGAGGGCCGTCCGATGAAAATTGTCCTCTATGGCATGCTGATTAGTACCGTGGTGCTGATGGTCTATCTGGTCATTCGTTACTTGCAGTTGCGAGCGTATTATCGTCTACTTCAACAACCACGTAAACGGGTAAACGAGCCTTTCCAAACACTTGGAAATTCGGTCGTGGCGGAAGCCATCCAGGAATTGTTACATGAATTGGAGCGTAATCGACAGAATGAGATGGGTCAATTACGTACTAGCAAGGAACAGCAGGTGGTATTCATGAATCGCTGGGTTCATCAGATGAAGACACCGTTGTCCATCATTCAACTGACCTTGGAGGATGTGGACGATGAGACGGCTGGCAGTATTCAGGATGAGCTGGATAAGCTGCGCAAAGGACTTGAAATGGTCTTGCATTCATCACGGCTTGAACAGTTCGAAGGGGATTTTCGAGTGGAGCTGTTGTCTTTGCAAGAAGTACTTCGGAGCGGTATAGCCGAGAACCGACGTTTATTTATTCGCAGAGGCATTACACCGGATATCCGGATGGAGGGCGACCTTCAGATCTACAGTGATTCCAAGTGGCTGCGGTTCATGTTTACCCAGATTTTGACCAATGCCGTGAACTATTCCGATAGCAAATCAGGCAAAAAAGTGATCATTACAGGCTATAAACAGGAAGAGCGTACAATCCTGGACATTCAGGATGAGGGAATCGGCATCTCGTCCGAGGATATTCATCGCGTGTTCAATCCCTATTTTACAGGCGAACGGGGCAGGCAATACCACGAATCCACAGGGATGGGGTTATATCTGGTTCGTGAGATCAGTGCCCGCCTGGATAACCGTGTGGAGTTGTTTTCGGAGCCGAATGAGGGAACGTTGGTCAGATTCAGCTGGGTTCATACGAAATATCCGAAGTAAAGAGCGCTTTGCCCATGGGTGAGGTGCTTTTTTTAATGCACAGATCTGTGATAGAGAAGGCAGGGGAACAGAACCTTAAACGCGTTGTAAGAGAAGTTTAAGGTAATTCGATAGCACCGTTACAGAAGGTCAGTTAGGATAAGAATAGAAATAAACGTATACAGAATGATGGATCAGGAGGGAATTACGCATGGAAATGTTACAGGTATCGGCACTCAATAAAGTGTATCAGGGCAAAGTGCAAACCCAAGCCCTTAGTGATATTCATCTGACAATCAAGCAAGGTGAGTTTGTGGGTATTATGGGTCCGTCGGGCAGCGGCAAAACCACGTTGTTAAACATGGTCTCGACCATTGATGAACCCAGCTCGGGCAAGGTGCTGATTAATGGCATGAACCCGTTTGATATGAGAAAGAAAGAACTTGCTATGTTCCGGCGTCGGGAACTCGGATTTGTCTTACAGGATTTCAATCTGTTGGACACGCTGACGGTTGCTGAGAATATTGTACTTCCACTGACACTGGACAAGGTCAAACTGAAGGAGATGGAGAGTAGACTACAACGCATTACAACCAAGCTCGGGATAGATCACATTCTGGATAAACGAGTCTACGAAATTTCGGGCGGACAGCGACAGCGGACAGCCATTGCGAGATCCATGATTAATATGCCTTCGATTGTATTGGCGGATGAACCCACCGGCGCCCTGGATTCTACGTCATCTCAGGCGGTCATGGAGTCGCTTGAACAGATGAACCAGCAGGAGAAAACGACCATTATGCTGGTTACACACGATCCCCTTGCTGCAAGTTATTGCAACCGAATCGTGTTCATCAAGGATGGAAAACTGGCAGCCGAAGTGCACCGCGGAGATAATCGACAGACGTTCTTCCAGCGGATTATCGACACCTTATCTTTCTGGGGAGGGAATTCACATGAGCTTTCCTCAGTTCGCGTTTAACAATATTCGTCGAAATGGGCGAGCGTATATTGCTTTTTTTCTAAGTAGTGTGTTTATGGTCATGATTTTCTTCGCCTATGCGGTGTTCATCTATCATCCGTATGTGAAAGAGTTGCCGATGGGTGACACAACTGCTACGGGGATGCAGGTGGCTTCGATTATCGTGTATGTGTTTGCATTTTTCTTTGTTATGTATTCCATCAGTGCTTTTCTCAAATCACGGAACAAGGAGTTTGGCATTCTGACCATACTCGGTGCAGAGCCCGCACAGATTCGTAGATTGGTCATTTTGGAAAACATGTTGATCGGCTGCTTGTCCATTATTGCCGGTATAGGCGGAGGCATGTTGTTGTCCAAGTTGTTCCTGATGTTAACCACTCGTTTTATCGGGATGGATGATTTGCCTTTTTATTTTCCAATTAAAGCGATTCTGATTACGATCGGGGCCTTTCTGTTATTATTTTTCTGCATTTCACTTTTTACATTGGTTTTTATCGGAAATAAACGGACGTTAGAACTTCTAACGGGAACCAACAAACCTAAAAAAGAGCCCAAAGCTTCATGGTTCTTCTCACTTTTGGGTTTTGCATTACTTACAGTCGGTTTTGTGGTACTCCGCAGCGGGTTAAATGGCGGAACAATCATGCTTGCAGCAGTAACAGGGATAGCCGGGACGTATTTTTTCTATTCACAACTTTCCGTGCTCATCATCCGTTTATTGAAGCGTAATCGTAAAACGGTATGGCATGGTACACGTCTGTTGTGGATCTCAGAGATGAGCTACAAAATGAAGGATAATGCTCGCATGCTCTTCATGGTGACCGTAGTGATTGCGATTGCTTCAATGAGTGCAGTTGTAATTTTGTCACTGGATCAGGAGAACCGGGAGCAGTTTACCAATAACGATTTTCCAGTCAAATACAATGTGTACACTCCTTCGGATCAAATGGATATGAGCACTATTGATTCGAGACTTGAAGCTGCAGGCTTGGATTATCAGCAAGTGTATCTTGAGTACTTCTGGTCTGATGCGGATCAGAGTGCTGTCTCGGTCATGCCGCTCAGTCATTACAACCGATTCAATACAATCCTAGGAAAAAAGACATTCCAATTGGATTCAGGCTCAGCATTATTCGTAGATTCGCGTAATGAGAAGGATCAGGATCAGATTGATCGCAACAGGTTTCGCAATTATGCGGAAGGAGACACCTTGACCCTGAATCTGGAAGCTGGCTCAATGCAAGCAACAGTTACAGCTACGGATGTTGAGACACGGTTTGCAACCTTGATCTATTCAACTGCTGTGGTTGTCCTCCCGGATGAGAAGTTTGAAGAGATCACACAACAGATCCAAGGAAACAGGTTATCTGGCAAGGTTCTGTATCAGATTCCTGCCTGGGGTCATGCTGTACCGGACAGGCACTCCTCGGAAGCCATGGTTAGCGATCAGCTCCTGTCGTCCGCAGATACCATTCGAAGCGATAATGTTTCTTCGGATGAGAATTACTCCGGGTTTCTGACCACTCGATATGGAGATTTTGAGAGATATAGACAGGGGACAGCACTCTTCACCTTTCTTGGCATATTTATCGGATTAATCTTCTCCATCTCTTCCGCAAGCTTTCTGTATTTCAGACTGCATACCGATCTTGAAGCAGATGGGAAAATGGTGCATTCTCTTTCGAAAATGGGTCTTAGTTTCGACGAGATGAAACGATCATCCACTGTTCAGATTGCCATTCTGTTCTTCTTACCAATTGGGGTAGCTATCATTGAAACGTTGGTAGTGGTGAAGCCATTCCTGACTGAATTCGGTATCACCAATTATACGGTTCCGGTGTTGACTGTATTTGGGGCGTTTCTCCTTGCACAGACATTTTATTTCTTCGTTATCCGTTCCAGATATATATCTTCTCTGCGCAAAATGATGGTTTAGTCATCCAGGAAACGTATGATTATAGGGCACCGATCATGATCTGTTCCTTGCCCGCATTTTCTTGATTCAGATCAAGGAAACGCGGGCTTTCTTGCGTTAAGATGAATGCATTCACAGATTATATTATCGAGGAGGACGATTATGATGTGTATTACGTCATTGCAAGAAGTCAAAGCATTCAGTGAGGACCGTTTTACGAAAAGGGTTTTATTCCAACAGGGTGGCGGAGTGACCTTTGTACTTCATTTTCTGCCAGGTCAGCAGCTTCCTGTTCATAAACATCCGGGCACAGACGTTATTTTACTGGTAGTCGAAGGCACAGGTACACTTATTCTGGATGGAAATGAACAAGTGGTGAAACAAGAGGATGTGATCCATTGCGGCGGTGAAGCAGAGTTCGCATTCCATAATACAGGAGATCAGGAGGTTCGTTTGTTCGTGGTGTTAAACAAAGTGTCAGCAGCATCCTATGCTAAGGACATCTAACATCTAATATCAAGGAATCGATAGAATGATTCACTGATCGGCACTAATATAAGGGAAACTCTATTCTGGGGTTTCCTTATTTATTTTTTATTCAAGAATACTCTTCTACAACATTCGTCCTTCTAGCATCTCCGGGTGCATATCAAATGTATGTTCCTATCGCAAAACAAAAAGCATACCTGAGTCTGAGAACATCAGATCTGAAGTACGCTTCGTCGTATTCCACCAGCAATTTGTTCATTCATTCGGTCTGTAGTCATTCTGCCTAGAAGTATCCCAGCATTTCCTTGGCTTCATTCGACATCAGCTGTGGAGACCATTGTGGCTCCCACACGACTTGAACATCAATATCGGTCTTATTTGTATTTTCCTGCAAAACCCATTTCACCGCACCGACAATTGTATCATGCAACGGACAACCTGGTGTAGTCAGCGTCATCCGTACATGTACCCGTTCAGGTTCTTCCCTTACTTCATATACGAGACCCAGGTCAACGATATTAACACCTAATTCAGGGTCATACACTTCCTTCAGACATTCCAGCAAATGCGTGGTTTGTTCCATCGTGTTCACTCTCCAGTCTATCTTATTAATATTAACGTCTGAATACCAAAGCAATATTTGTTATATAAACGATGGAGACAAGAGACAGTATCGTTCCTCCAACCATCATGACCTCAGCCAGATTAATCAGAATTCCACTGACAAGCAGAAGGCTTCCAGCGACCATGGCGAGCATACCCCAATTGACATGACGTTCACTCAACATACCTGCCATCAGCGGTGTTCCGGGTCTGCCGGCCTGCTTGCCATATTTGTGGGTCCACCATAGAAAAGGCACAATTTTGGAGGCATAGCCAAGTATGGTGAGAGACAGCCAGCCCCCGAGATATACCCATCCAGACAGCAGAACAACACGTGGATGGAGCAGCAGTTCAGTCCCTTGCGAAGAATAGATCAGTAGGGCAACAGCATATACAGCAAACGCACGGCTTACATACACAGACCAGCGGATGCCCGGACCTGGGTTACTTTTGTGCCGTTTCTCCTGAATTTGCTCCAAGTGATACACATAGAAGAGAAGGGCGGCGGTTAGAAGTAAGAGCGCGAGCCAGAGCAAACCTCCCTTAATACCTGTCAGAAATGCGAAAACACCTGTAACTACAGCTGCATTCCACAGAACCAAGACCACTTTTTGCAGTCGAATGGAATAATCGTGGGACAGGTAGAACATGGGCAGCATTTTGTAACTGAAGCCGGTAATTAACATGCCAAACCAGCCGAGTGTTCCCATCCAGATATGTGCGCCGAATAAGCGTTCATGCAGACCGTTCCAATCACCAAAGGCAAAATTCAGACCCATCAGCATACCGGACAGCCCGGTAAGAACCAGATAAAGACAGGAACAAGCTGCACTGATCGTCACCGGATTCCACTGTGAGGCACGGAGAAGGGTAGCGCCCATATTCCATCCGAACAATAGAATGCCCGAGAGCGCGAGTGTAGCAGAACCGGCAATCCAGATGACATCTGCACGAATGAAACCGTATAACATGCCCGCGATTCCAATACTGAATAAGAAATAATGACAATAACCGAGAATCAGACTGTAGATATTGGATTGCAAAATAACATGTATCAACTGATAAATGGCACCCATAGCTAGCATGGTTGCCCACCCGAGCACAAACAGATGGGCATGAAACCAGCCTTCGGGTCCTCTGAGTTCATCACCAAGCCAGCCTGTCAGCGAGAGCAGGGAGAATGCGTGATACATTACAAATCCAAAGATGCCCGTGATGATAAAAAGAAACGGCAACCTGGACATGGCTTTCGCCTCCTTACCCTTTTTCAATTCTCACTTTGGCCGTACCATCGGCTTGATCTTCAACCGTGTAGGGGCAACCGAGATTATTTAACTCTTCTATCAAGAAGACAGGCACACGGTCATTGTGGATCAGCACGACTTCCCCAGGTTTGCAACGCTCCAGTGCGGCAAGTGTTCGCATCATGGGTTGTGGCGGTTCCAATCCGCGATTGTCCAGTATAACGGTGGGCGCCTGTAGAAGTTCAAGGTTTTCAATCGCAACAGCTTGTTCCTCCGGATGTCCTTTGCATGAAGCTGATTCTACGTCTGAACCGGGCTCAGAATCAGCTTCCGATCCAGATAAAACCATTGCAGATAAGGCTTTTGCACCGGTTTTGTTTTTTTTGTGCACAAACGTGGTAACCCAGTGATCCGAACCCTTTCGTTCCGATGTGCTTGAGTATCCTTTCATCTTGAGAATACCAAGCAGAGGCGTGGGTTTGAATGGAGCATGGAGTACAAAGACATCTTCATGCTGAAGGCCTTTGACCGTGTCCATGATCAGTTGGAATGGCTCGAGCTTTTTACTCAGATGAGGACGCACATCCAATTCAACAATATGGACATCAGATGGAGACATGTGCGTTCACATCCGATCCTGCACTGGCAGCATCCGCCTGCTGTACCAACTGTAGCGCTGATTCATAGAGGGCGGCCATTCCACCGTACAGCGCATAGAAGAATGACTCCGGCGCATCGAGGGAGAAGGACAGATAGGCTTTGGGGTCCATGCCGAGCACACGCTCAAAAAGTCTTGCACTGTCGTAGGCATAAAAACAGAAATGAGTATATTCGAATACAGACATTTTTTCGTAAATGGTGATAATCTCTTGCGCATATTCCGCTTGCTCACACTGTGCCAATTGAACCATGGTTGTGGCGTCTTCCAGCCGCAGCGTGATGCGAAGTGCAGTATCGTCAATGATTTCAACGTGCGCCATAGCGGTTCAACTCCAATCTATAATTTACTGATTTTGACTTGGAAGGTTGTAGGGCCCTGCTCAATATACTCCCAGTTGAAGCCATCGGGATGTGTGGACTGGAACTGGAATCGAAGTGGCTTTGGATCGTGATCGTTAATGAGCAGCATGGATTCCTGTGGTTGCAACTGATCAAACGTTTCGAAAATAACTTTATGTTTCAAATGCGGTGGATACTCCGTGGCATTAATGGTTGCTGCGTATGTGTTCATGAGTCATTCCTCCAAATAGGGATAGTGTGTGTTGCAATTTGATTATAGAAAACGTGAAGAGGGAGATGTGTGAGCCTGCTCACACATTTTCTTTTGCCATAATTTTGCCTTATTTAGACTAGAATCCTGTTTGGAAAGGCGTTGCGGAGCATATATAAATGTGCAACTGTGCGCTATGTTTCACTTCTTGTGATATTTTGCACAGTTCGCAGAGCGAGAGATCCTTATATTTAGCGTCAAGATGACAAGCGATGAGAGGAAGAAAGTTCCCTCCTTCAGCCGATGTTAAGACAGCACCCTAGAGAAGGGAGGTACGTGTATGGAATCAAAATTAATGGACCCGTTTGGAAGAGTACATGATTATTTGAGAATTTCGGTTACGGATCGTTGTAATCTCCGCTGTGTGTATTGCATGCCTGAGGAAGGAATGCAGTTTGAACCGACAGAACGCATCCTGTCCTATGAAGAAATCACGTCCATCGTTAAGGCGCTTGCTCCACTGGGCATTCGGAAATTGCGTTTGACCGGAGGGGAGCCTCTTGTTCGCAAGGGGCTGGATCAACTGATCGCAATGTTATCCGCTATTCCGGGAATTGAGGACATCGCATTAACAACCAATGGCATCTATTTAGCAGCTTATGCGGATCTGCTGAAGGCTGCGGGACTAACCAGGGTGAACATAAGCCTGGATTCTTTGAAGCCAGAACGATTCGCAACCATTACTCGTGGCGGCAAGGTACAGCGTGTGCTGGAAGGCATTAAGGCCAGCCAAAAGGTCGGATTTCATCCGATCAAGCTGAACGTGGTGCTGATGAAAGGCGTGAACGACGATGAGGTGGAAGATTTTCTGCGGATGACCCGGGATGAACCCCTTCATATTCGTTTTATTGAGTACATGCCTATTGGTGAAAGTGGAGATGGTTGGAGATCAGGGTATATGCCTCTCGAACATGTGCTGGAAACATGTGGAGCACGATGGGATTACGAAAGCTGTGGAGAAATTTATGGGAATGGTCCTGCAGACAGTTATCGCATTGTGGGAGCTGCCGGAACCTTTGGTCTGATTCACCCGGTGAGCAGCCATTTCTGCGGGAATTGCAATCGGCTTAGGCTGACGGCAGACGGTAATATCAAACCTTGTCTCTACTGGTCGGATGAGTTCAATGTTCGTCCACTCGTAGGTGATGACAAGGCAGTGCAGGATTTATTCTACAAGGCGCTCGGAGCCAAACCCGAAACACATGACATGTTAAAAGCCTTAAACGGGCAACAGATCGACGGCACGCCAACGCTGCGACATATGTCGCAAATCGGAGGTTAGCAACAGCAGTTCAGGATTCGACTTACATCAACAGGTCATATATGTGGGAGGACAACAATGAGTAACAAAAGCATGCCCTGGATGGGCAAACTCAAGTATTTTGCTAAACGTGAAAAAAGTGCGGAGGGCTGGAGTGAAATGTCCCCGGTCAACCGGGATTGGGAAGATGTCTACCGCCGCCGTTGGCAGCATGACAAAGTGGTGCGTTCCACACACGGAGTCAATTGTACGGGATCATGCAGCTGGCAGATCTATGTGAAAGACGGCATTGTCACTTGGGAAACGCAGGCTACTGACTATCCTTCAACGGGACCGGATATGCCGGAATTTGAACCCCGTGGATGTCCGCGCGGAGCAAGCTTTTCATGGTATCTGTACAGCCCGCTGCGTGTCAAACATCCTTACGTACGTGGTGCATTGCTGGACATGTGGCGTGATGCGCTTCAGACGCATGGTGACCCGGTTCAAGCATGGTCCAGCATTGCGGATGATCCAGCCAAAGTGAAAAGATACAAATCGGTCCGTGGTAAAGGTGGATTAATTCGCGCGTCATGGGGTGAAGTGACACAGATTATCGCCGCTTCGCTGATTCATACGATCAAAGAATACGGGCCGGACCGGATTATTGGTTTCTCTCCGATACCTGCCATGTCGATGGTCAGTTATGCAGCAGGATCACGCTTTTTATCTCTGATGGGATCACCATTGCTTAGTTTTTACGACTGGTATGCCGATCTCCCCCCGGCTTCACCTCAGATCTGGGGCGATCAAACGGATGTGCCGGAGAGCAGTGACTGGTACAATTCGGGATACATTCTGGTATGGGGTTCCAATCTGCCAATGACGCGGACACCGGATGCCCACTTCCTGGCTGAAGCACGTTATCGGGGAACGAAAGTGGTGTCCATCAGCCCGGATTATGCGGAGTACGTGAAATTCGCAGATACATGGATGTCGGTAAAACAAGGAACGGACGGCGCTCTGGCGATGGCGATGGGCCATGTCATTCTAAAAGAGTTTTATATTGAAAAACCTACGGACTATTTCATGCAATATGCCAAACAGTATACGGACTTTCCAAATCTGCTGATTGTGGAAGAAAAGGACGGCGTACACACAGCAGGCAGATTTCTCGTTGGGGAAGATCTGGGCATTACAGGTAATAACATGGCTTGGAAAACGCTCGTTTACGATGAAAACAGTGGAACCTATGCGATGCCAAAAGGAAGTTTGGGTTTCCGTTGGGGTGAAGAAGGCACATGGAATCTCAAAATGGAACAGGTAGAGAACGGTGAGCCGATTGATCCAAGACTATCCATGCTTGGCGTCCATCATGATCTTGTAACGATTCAACTGCCGTACTTTGATGATGAGGGAAAACATGTCATGGAGCGGCAGATTCCTGTACGTCAGATATGGTTAGGAGACAAATGGATTACAGTAACAGCCGTATACGATCTGGTACTTGCCAAATACGGAATTGAACGTGAAATGACGCGTTCTGCGGATTCAGCAGAAGTAGTCACTGGTGTGGAACAGTTGAGTGTACGTGTTAACCATGGAGATGACATCTTGCATGCACCACAGGTAAAACCATTCACTCCAGAGTGGCAAGAGAAAATCACTGGTGTGGACCAAGAGACTGTCGTACAGATTGCACGTGAGTTCGCACAGAATGCGATCGATACCCAAGGTCGTTCCATGATCATCATGGGAGCTGGTATTAATCACTGGTACAACTCCGACGTCATCTATCGCGCCATTATTAACTTAATTCTGATGACAGGTTGTCAGGGTGTGAATGGTGGAGGCTGGGCCCATTATGTCGGTCAAGAAAAATTGCGTCCGGCTGAAGGCTGGCAGACGATTGCCTTTGCTCGTGACTGGACCGGACCTGCACGTCTGCAAAACGGAACCTCCTTCTTCTACTTTGCAACAGATCAATGGAGATACGAGGAGACCCAAGTCGGAGAGTTGACCTCAGCGCTTGAAGGTGAACCGCGGTTCCAGCATGTGGCTGATTATAATGTGATGGCTGCGCGTATGGGCTGGCTTCCATCCTATCCACAATTCAATCGTAACTCGATTGATCTGCATCAGGATGCGCTACAGGCCGGAGCAACGACGAAGGAAGAGATTGGCGCTTATGTTGCTTCCGAGCTACAGAACAAAAATCTGAAGTTCTCGATCGAGCAACCGGATGATCCGGCGAACTTCCCGCGTGTACTATTTGTCTGGAGAGCGAATCTGATCTCAAGTTCCGGCAAAGGGCATGAGTATTTCCTGAAACATCTGCTCGGTGCAACGAACGGATTGCTTAATGATGACGATCATGGCCTGCGCCCAGAGCATGTAGAGTGGGTGGATGAAGCACCGGAAGGTAAGCTTGACCTGATGATTAACATGGATTTCCGTATGGCAGGTACAGCGATGTATTCCGATATTGTGCTGCCAGCAGCGACCTGGTATGAGAAAAGCGATCTGAGCAGTACGGATATGCACCCGTTCGTTCATCCATTCAACCCGGCGGTAGCCACGCAATGGGAATCCCGTTCCGACTGGGATACCTTCAAGGAAATCGCACGTGTATTCTCCGAGATGGCTGCACAGCAATTCGATGGGCCGCAGAAGGAGATCATTGCTACTCCGCTCTTGCATGATTCACCGGATGAGCTTGCTCAACCGTACGGAGAGATCAAAGACTGGAGCGCGGGAGAATGTGAAGCGATCCCGGGGAAAACAATGCCGCATATTCAGGTCGTGGAACGTGATTATGCTGCCGTATATAACAAAATGATCAGTCTAGGACCTGTGGTGAAGGATAAACCAATCGGTACCAAAGGCATATCCTGGTCTGCCAGTGAAGAGTATGAAAAACTCAAGGGTATTCTGGGCGTGAACCGTAAAGATGGCGTTGGACAAGGATGTCCGGATTTGAGCACCGACCGCAATGTTGCGGAGGCCATTCTGACCTTGTCCAGTACAACGAACGGCAAGATGGCCGTACGTGCGTGGGAAGCGCTGGAACAGAAAACGGCATTGCATCTGAAAGATTTGGCTGAGGAACGGTCTGAGGAATGTTTTACATTTGACGAGATCACTTCCAAACCGAAAACGGTCATTACTTCACCTGCATTCAGCGGATCGGAAAAAGGCGGACGCCGATATTCGCCATTCACCACCAATGTGGAGCGCCTGATTCCATGGCGTACATTGACGGGCAGACAGCAGTTCTACATTGATCATGCGATGCTACGCGAATTCGGAGAAACATTAGCGACATTTAAACCTGTGTTGAAGCATACGCCGTTCCATCCGAAAAGCAAACGTCCGATTGAAGGTGGCAAGGAAATTGTCCTGAATTACCTGACACCGCATAACAAGTGGTCGATTCACAGTATGTACTATGATGCGCTGCCGATGCTGACGTTGTTCCGAGGTGGCCCGACAATCTGGATGAACTACGAAGATGCAGAAGAAGCCGGACTGGTCGACAACGACTGGATCGAATGCTTCAACCGTAACGGGGTAGTCGTTGCCAGAGCCGTAGTGACACATCGTATTCCTCGCGGTATGGCATTCATGTATCATGCCCAGGACCGTCACATTAACGTTCCGGGTACCAAAATATCACAGACACGTGGGGGTACGCATAACAGTCCGACACGTATTCATGTGAAGCCAACACATATGATCGGTGGTTATGCCCAGTTAAGTTATGGCTTCAACTACTATGGCCCGACAGGCAACCAGCGTGACCTCAACGTCATCATAAGAAAACTGCAGGAGGTGGATTGGCTTGAAGATTAAAGCACAAGTCAGTATGGTCATGAATCTGGACAAATGTATCGGGTGCCATACATGCAGCGTAACGTGCAAAAACACCTGGACCAATCGTCCAGGTGCAGAATATATGTACTGGAACAATGTAGAGACCAAGCCAGGGGTCGGTTATCCAAAACAATGGGAGGACCAGGAGCGTTATCGCGGTGGCTGGGAGATGAAGAATGGCAAACTGGAATTGAAGTCCGGCACACGGACAAGACGCTTGCTTAACATTTTCCATAATCCGGATCAGCCTACCATTGATGATTATTACGAGCCATGGACATACGAGTATGAGAAACTGACGAACAGTCCGGAGAAAAAACATCAGCCTGTAGCAAGACCGAAATCCCAGATTACTGGTGAATATATGAATCTGGAGTGGGGTCCGAACTGGGAAGACGATCTGGCAGGTGCCCATGTAACGGGGATGGAAGATCCCAATATGAAGGGTGTCGAGGACTCAATCAAAATGGATTTTGAACAGGTATTTATGATGTACCTGCCACGGATCTGTGAACACTGCCTTAACCCGGCCTGTGTATCCTCCTGTCCTTCCGGAGCAATGTACAAACGGGAAGAAGACGGGATTGTCCTGGTTGACCAAAATGCATGCCGCGCATGGAGATTCTGTGTATCGAGCTGCCCATACAAAAAAGTCTATTTCAACTGGCAGACGAACAAAGCGGAGAAATGTACCCTTTGTTTCCCGCGGATTGAAGCGGGCCTGCCAACGATATGTTCCGAAACTTGTGTGGGACGTATCCGTTATATCGGCCTGATGCTGTATGATGCAGACCGTGTTGAAGCCGCTGCTTCGGTTGAAAATGACCAGGATCTCTATGAATCCCAGATGGATATTTTCCTTGATCCGAATGACCCTGAGGTGATTCGCGAAGCGCGCGAGGCCGGAATTCCAGAGGATTGGATTATTGCAGCGCAGCAGTCCCCAATTTATAAAATGGTCATCGACTGGAAAATTGCGCTCCCGCTTCACCCAGAATACCGCACCATGCCAATGGTATGGTACATTCCACCGCTTAGCCCGATTACCAATCGGGTAGAGGGACAGGGAAGTTCGCTGGAGGCCAATGATATTTTCCCGGCGATTGATAACATGCGTATTCCCGTGGAATATTTGGCCAATCTGCTTACGGCAGGAGATACGGATCGAATCCGTGAAGTACTGCGGAAAATGGCAGTTATGCGCATTCACATGCGTAACCAGCAGACGGGTAAGACCAGTGAATCGGAATTACTGGATAGAGTAGGCATGGATGCTCAGGAAGTGGAGGACATGTACCGACTGCTCGCTATTGCGAAATACAATGACCGTTTTGTCATCCCGCCAGCTCACCGTGAGGAAGTGGAAGACCTCTTCAGCGAACAGGGCAGCTGCGGACTTGATTTTGCAGGGGGTCCAGGTTCTTGCGGAGTATTCTGATGGGAGAGGAGACAAGGACAACGATGACGATCGAACCCAATGAAAGTACAAGTCAGGCTCTGGTTTACGATACGAATACGAGAAGAATGGTCTGTAAACTGATCTCCTATCTGTTGCAATATCCCGATACAGCGTGGAGAGAAGGGCTGCAGGGAGTGAAGGAAGCTATACAGTCCATTTCGGATGAGACGATCAACCAGATCCTGTTGACATTTGTAGATGAAGCACAGGCTGTAAGCTCGATTGAGTGGCAGGATGCCTATGTTCGTACATTCGATTTTGATAAAAAGTGTAACCTCTATCTCACGTATGCTCTTCATGGCGATGAGCGGGATCGGGGCCCTGCTTTAATTGAATTGAAGCGTAGATATGAAGCTGCAGGATTTTATATGGAAGTAAGTGAGTTGCCGGATTATCTGCCTATGGTGCTTGAATTTGTAGCTGAGGCTCCCGAGGAAGATGCCTTGGGGGTGCTCTCCAGTTGCCATAAGGCTCTGGTCACGATGACCGAAAGCATTACGGGACAGAACAGCCCATATGGACCATTGCTCAGTCTCATGTTACAGGTCATTCCAGAGCCCCCGGCTCCTGATGTACCCAAACAAGAAGAAGCAGTTAACCAACAACCAGAAGATCTCATGCAGATCGCGGCTCAGATGAGGAGGGGGAATCGGTGAGTACACTGGAACTGTTGTTATGGGGCGCTCTTCCCTATATGGTCATTGTTTTCTGTATTACGGCGACGATCTGGAGATATGTGACGAATCCCTTCAGTTGGACGTCCAAGTCCAGTGAGATGTTGGAGAAACGCATGTTGAAATGGGGTAGCTTACTCTTTCATATCGGAATATTCGCCGTAATCTGTGGACATATTGCCGGTCTGCTTGTTCCAGTGGAGTTCTATCGCTGGATCGGCCTGAGTGATGAAGGGTATCACTTGATGGCTGTTGCAGGAGGACTGCCTGCGGGGATCATTGCATTTGCAGGTGCAGTCATTTTGTTGGTTCGCCGTTATGTTGCTCGGAGAGTACGGGCCACAAGCAGTATCGGGGACTGGCTGGCCCTTGCCATGTTAATCATTGTCATTGTCACTGGAATACTGGCGACATCGGCCAATGCGGTGAATCACACGGGGTTTGACTATCGAACAACAATTAATCCTTGGTTGCGCGGTCTGATCGTATTCCAGCCTGATCCAGTTCTGATGCAGACGGTACCGCTGAACTTCAAAGTACACATTCTGCTTACCTTTGTACTGTACTGCGTGTTTCCATTTACTCGTCTGGTTCACATGCTAAGTATGCCACTGGGTTATCTGAAACGCAGTTATGTGTTGTATCGCAGAAGAGATGGAGCTGTGTATCCGAATCAGGAACAAAAAAAGGAAAGGGCGATGTAAATGCAACATAAAGGAAAAGTTCAACTGCCCTTGCAAACCGCAAGTCTGGTTCTTGGTTTCATGGTATGGGTTATCCTATCATCTCTGATGCCATTTATTAAAGAGGATATTGCGCTTACGTCTTCTCAGCTTGCATGCGCGACAGCAATTCCCGTATTGATCGGATCGATTGCCCGGATTCCGATTGGTTATTGGACGAATCGATATGGAGCACGCAATATTTTTATGATTAGCTTTGTATTGTTGCTGGCTCCTGTATGGTGGATTAGCCGTGCAACATCGTTCAGTGATCTGGTGATTGGTGGACTGTTCCTCGGTATTGGGGGAGCTGTCTTCTCCGTCGGTGTAACTTCACTGCCCAAATATTATCCGAAAGAGCGACATGGCTTTGTTAACGGGATCTACGGAATTGGTAACCTGGGTACAGCACTGTCTGCATTCGGAGCCCCGCTGATTGCTGATCGTATGGGATGGTCTACGACAGTTCTGCTCTACAGTATTCTGCTACTAGGAATGGCAGCGCTGAATTTTGTTCTGGGGGACAAAAAGGAAACACGTGTTAATGTTCCGCTTATGCAGCAACTGAAGGCCATATCACGCAACAATAAACTATGGTTGCTCTGCTTGTTTTATTTTCTGACATTTGGCTCGTTCGTGGCGTTTACGGTATATTTGCCAAACTTCTTAGTCAGTCACTTCCAGATGGACAAAGTCGATGCAGGTATTCGTACAGCGGGGTTCATTCTCGTTGCTACCATCATGCGACCTGTTGGAGGCTGGCTTGGAGATCGATTTAATCCGTTCAAAATATTAATGTTTGTCTTCGGCGGATTAACGATTGCAGCGATTGTATTATCCTTCGCACCGTCATTCTATATCTACACCATTGGGTGCCTGACTGTGGCCTTATGCGCAGGGACAGGTAACGGGACTATTTTCAAATTAGTGCCAATGTATTTCGTTAAACAACCAGGCGTAGCGAATGGAATGATCTCGGCTATGGGTGGTCTGGGCGGATTCTTCCCTCCGTTGATGTTGACTTTGTTGTATAGCATGACGGGGCATTATGCCATTGGTTTCATGGCGTTGTCACAGATTGCGCTGGTTAGCCTGGTACTTGTGATCTGGATGTTCTACCAAGAGAAGCTTCAGTTATCTGCCAGCATTCTGGAGAATACAATTGAAGCGATTCTGATCACGGATACGAACAGTGTTATTACTTCCGTGAATCCGGCCTTTACTGCAGTCACTGGTTATAGCGCTGAAGAGGCGGTTGGACAGAAGCCAAGTCTGTTGAAATCCGGCAAGCAGGATAAACGTTTCTATGACCAATTATGGTTGGAATTACGTGAGAAAGGATATTGGCAGGGCGAGATCTGGAATCGGAAGAAAAACGGAGAAGTCTATCAGGAATGGCTGAGTATTACAGCGATCCGTAATGAAGCCGGCGAAGTCAAATATTATGCGGGCATGTTCAGTGATATGGGCAGGCCAGAGCTCACAATAGCCTGATACATGTATCGGTAATTGTGCATACAGCAAGAGACCTTAACATCGATTGCAGGCGTTAAGGTCTCTTTTTGCACACAGAGATTGGTGTAAGGGGCGTGGGGGAAACCAGCAGTGGAGCTGGGTGGTTAAGCATCCCTCTGTTGCTTCAATGCTTGTAAATCAAGAATGATAATCCGGCTGCGATCCACTTCGAGCAAATGCTCTTTCGTAAGCTGGTTTAGAAGCCGGTTCGCTGTTTCCCTTGTAGTTCCGATGGAATTGGCGAACTCCTGATGTGTCATGGGCAGGTTGATGACAATTTGATCTCCATGTGTCTGCCCGTGCTGCTCTGCGAGCATGAGAAGGAAGGAGAGCACACGATTGCGCACATCCTGACCAGAGAGCACCTGTAATTTGTCCTGTAGTTCACGTATTTTGTCTCCGAGTACACGCATAATTTTGATCGCAATCGATGGTGTGCTGAGCATTAATCGTTCGAATATTCTGACAGGAATGGCCAGTAATTCGGTAGGGGTAATCGCTTCAGCGGTAGCCGGGTAGGGGTGTGCGTTAAAAAAGCCGGTGTGCGGGAACATATCCCCTGTTTTGAGGAAAGAGACAATCTGTTCATGTCCATTCTCATCCGTTTTATAGGCTTTTACAATGCCGGTACGAATGAAAAAAACAGCTTCTTTTTCGCTACCTTCGCTGAAAATAACCGTTTTCTTGTGAATGCTTCTGGAAATGGCGATATCTTCGACCTGCTTTAATTCCTCGGGGCTAAGGTCCTGGAAGATGGGGAACTGTTGTAGAAACTCCGCTGCTGTATCTTTGTTTACCCTGCTCATGAGAATCTTTCCTCTCTGTGTTCATATTTCAGAATTACGATATCACTCAATTCTAGGAGGTTAACTGTGAAGTGAAAACCAATACGCATACAATCGTTATCCCTCATGAACATGGCGGCTGGGCCATGGTTAGTGTACCTTTTCTGGTAGGTATGATTGCAAGTGGGCCGCAGTGGTTACATCTGCCCTTATTTGTAGCCTGGCTTGGACTATATCTAACCGCGTATCCGTTACTGCAGTCTTTAAAAAGAAATGCCAATCGACATCGCTTATACAAGTGGGCTGCAATCTACGGTACAGTGGCTCTAATCTGTCTAATCCCACCCGTTCTTGGTCAGACCTCACTACTATTCTTTGGCCCAGTTCTGGGCGGACTGTTGCTCGTGAACATCTGGCATGTAAGACACAAAGTAGAACGCTCGCTTACCAATGATCTGTGTGCCATGCTGATGTTCTCTCTAGGGGGAGCGGCTGCTTATCTCATTGGAAGTGGGCACTGGGACTATAGAATGGCAATCGTAGTTTTGTTTTCTTTCTTACATTTTACAGGAAGTACGTTCTTTGTGAAATCGGTCTTTCGAGAGCGAACGAATAAGCGTTGGCTGATGCTAACTCGTCTGGTACATATTCTTCTAATTCTCATACCGATAGTGATCGGATATCCTTGGATGTCTTTGGCATATGTCTATTCCGCCGTACGCACCTTCATATATTCAGGCAGAACACTGCGCCCTATGAAGGTCGGGATTATTGAAATCATTGGAGCCGTGCAGTTCCTGCTCTGGTCTATTCTGTTGTAATCCGCATCATTTCATCATAGCTTGAATTTTGAACATAACACGTGATATAGATCACAACGTCACAGGATTGTTTTGATTGCTCAGCCAAGGTTAATGGAATGATAGAACATAATTGAACTTGAGAGGGGTCGGCCCGGATGTGGACTGCATTCATGTGGGGCGGCATCTCTGCCTCAGCGGTTGTCATAGGCGCACTTGCAGCCTTGTTTCTGAAGATTCCCAAACGAGTCATTGGCTGGATTATGGCTTTTGGGACAGGGACATTAATCGGTGCAGCGACCTTTGAACTTCTCGGAGATGCGCTGAATGATGGAGGGATAATACCTACAGCCATCGGATTTACGGCGGGTGCCGTCGTGTATACGCTGTTTGACCTGCTCGTTTCTGCAAAGGGAGGGGCAGGGCGTAAACGCTCGGGAAGGTCAGGAGACTCGAATCAAAGCGGCCTTGGGATCTTTGCAGGCACGGTAATGGATGCTATCCCGGAATCCATCATGCTTGGCGCCAGCTTGCTGGCTGGCAACGGTGTCAGTGTGGTGCTGTTAGTATCGATCTTTGTCAGCAACATTCCTGAAGGTCTGTCCAGTACGGTTGGACTACAGGGCAAGTACAGTCGTGGCAAAATCATATTAATGTGGCTGAGTGTACTATTGATCTCCGCGCTTGCCGCGTTGGGTGGATATCTGTTTCTTGAGCAGCTTCCAGAGGAGATGGGTGCAGCCATTGGTGCATTTGCAGGTGGCGGGATTATTGCGATGATCTGCTCGACCATGATGCCGGAAGCCTTTGAAGAGGGTGGGCCAATTGTGGGTTTGATTGCATCCATGGGATTGCTCGTATCGCTGTTGTTGGATCTGTAGATGACAGAATAAGCTTCCGATCAATGTCCTCTCCGTTTTTGTGTAAATATTAGTTGAATTTATATAAAAAGAGTATCCGAACAGCGTGTTTTCTGATCGGATACTCTTTTTTATTATTTAAACGCAGGATGATATTAATGGCTACCGGAACAGCTGCCTCCGCACCCGCAAGCTTCCTTACCTAGTTCATTGGATTCGGGCAGGCGGTTCAATTCCACGGATTTCGTGAAATAGTGGCTGATCTGCTGATGTAGCTGGCTGAACTCGCGTTGTGCATAGATGAACCGGCGAATGAGGGGATGATCATAGAGTGCGCGTTCTTCCTCTTCATACACCTGAATTTCAGATGCAAGCAATTCAATATTCTGCCGTTCTTTTTCTTCCAGTGCCTGATGCTTCTCCATAAATTTCTCATACTGAGTCGTAGCTTGCTCATCTGCAGCAAATTGATCAATCATGTCTCGCATTTCTTTGTAGCCTTCATCCTGTAGCAGCAGTGAACAGAGCTCTTGCATTTTGTGCATAATGATCTGTTTGTCCAATTTAACAACCGTATTCATCGCATAAACCTCCTGAAGATCTTTTCTTAACTGTATACTGTAACGCTAGGCTGCACTGTGACGATACTCACATCCAATGTGAAATATAATTCTTGTCCCAAAGCTATATAAGCTGAACTAATCATTCACACGTTAACAGTGAGGGGAAGGTCATTCTGCCCTCGTGTTGTTAGTGCAAATAATCTTTAGGTCAGGACGGAACCATTTCCCTTAACTGTTCCAGTTGAAGAATAAGGATACAGTTCCCTGTAACCTGAAGCAGTCCCTGAGTTTGCATTATGGCGAGTTTGCGACTAAGGGTTTCGGGTGTAATCCCGAGTAGCAGAGCCATATCTTTTTTGAAAACAGGCAAGCGGATCTCATGCTTTGCATGATTTCGGGTATGAAAATACAAAAGCAACTTGGCAATCTTCTGTTCCGTTGTCATCGCACTGAGCGAGCTGTTCCATTCATCTGTTTCACGGAGCAGATTGGAAATGGCAAGCAGGAAATGATAAGCAAGCTTCGGATCATGTTCAAGTAACTGGTCAAAGTCATGCTTGCTGATCGAGCAGATGGCCGAAGGCTCCAGAACTTCGGCGTTCGTGGCATGTGGTTTTTGGTGTAACAGGGAATCTTGTCCGAAGAAATCTCCGGGAAACAGAAACCGGATAATATGTTCCTTGCCATTTTCATTGTATTTGGATAACTTCACACACCCCTGATGAACCACGTAAAGCGTATCTGAGCGTTCTCCCTCCTGGACGACAACTTCGCCTTTGTTATATTTGCGGGTATGCAAAAGGGAGGTCAGCAATGCAGCTTCGGATGGATCAAGATGCTGGAACAGAGATACTTTGGAGAAACAGGCTTCCTTCGCTTCGTGCGCACAGATCATTGTTCAATCACCTCGAATTATTCAGGATGGGTATATCCATTACCTATTGTCATGTCTCAGTGAGACATGGCGGGTCCACCATGATCCGTACCATCCTTGGTCACACGCAGAACAGCGGCAGCGCCTTTGGCTACATGGTTGAACTGATGGGTTACAATCGCATAATCGCCTTCTTCGGTCACGGTGAACTCTACAACAGCTCCACCACTTGCGGGAAGCATAACCGTCTGTATTCCATACTGGATGTTGCGTGGATTCCCGTCGATATACACACGGTCCATAAGGGTACCCACAACGTGGAAGGATGAGACTTCATTGGGCCCGGCATTACTGACATAAATCCGAACCGTATCTCCTACTTTGGCTGTCAGGGGATGTTTTACTAATCCATAATCATTGCCGTTAAATACGACATAATCCGGTTCCCCGTTCAAAAAAGTTTCGTAATCATGCTCTTTATACCATTCACTCTGAACAAGGGTATACTCACGATCAACCAAGTGGTCGGAAGGGTATCCTGCTTTGGGTTCAACAATAATCATGCCGTACATACCGTTAGCGATATGGGCAAGAACCGGTTTGGTTCCGCAGTGATACATGAATACACCGGGTGAGGAGGTGGGATAGGTGAACGTGCCTTCCTCGCCTGGCATAACATCAATAAATTTGCTGCTGGGAGCAGCATGTACAGCATGAAAATCCATGGAGTGAGGCAAACTGGAATCTTTATTTTTTAACGTGAACACTAAGGTATCTCCCTCCGTCACACGAAGTACCGGTCCGGGGACGGTACCATTAAATGTCCAAGCGTTGTAGATTACGCCTTCGGAAATTTCAATATTCGTAACCTGAGCCGTCATTTCAATATATACCGTAGTCCCTTCTCTACGAATGATCGGGTCCACCGGAGGTTGACTGACTGCAGAGGAGGGGGATACTTCATTGTGGTGAACTGGTTTAACCGTATCAGTTGTACTACAGTGAGAGAGAGTTGCTGAAAATATGGCGAATACAAGTGACCATTTATATACATTCATTAAGGAAAACATAGGGACACAACCTTTACTCAAGTGATGTTTTTCACAATCTGAAAAGTAGGTAATCTTTCATTTCAGTAGTTATTTAGTTATAGATTACGTTATTGAGGAGGAGACGGGTGTGATGAGGCACACACTTGGGTATGTCGTATTAGAGACATTTTCAACAATCTACCTGCAATTCTTGTGCTGAGGAACGGAGTTTCATATAATTTTAGAGAGATGAATTGGTAAATGTTGCGTATTTTCATGCTGTATGTGTCGTAGTTTCAGGAGAGGGGCGGATGGGGTATGAAACGTTTTGAAGATGAAGGTGCGTATAAGTACAGTTTCTATTCGGTGCTTCGACGGGGAGAGCGGATTGATGTGAAATGTCCCAAATGCGGTGGGCACGCTTCGATTGAACAACGGAATGGTCAAATGGGATGGAAGTGTTTCGAATGTTACGCTCAAGCTTTTGAAGAACCAGTATATCAATATAATGCCAAGGGGAATTGTGCTGTATGTGAACGCTGGTTTAACGTGGAAGTCACAGACGAGAAGAAGACGTCTCATCGATCTACGCATGTGGAATGTCCGCATTGTGGTTCTGTTAATCAGGTTGAATTACATGCCAAGCCGACATACCAAAGGTGTTTTTCCGAGATTCGTGCAGGAAAAGATCCTGTATTCGGCCTGGAATTATACTTCCTGGATGATATCAGAGGAAAAATCTTGTGGGCTGTGAATCGGGAGCACCTGAATTATCTCATTGCTTATGTTTCCGCAGATCTGCGTGTAAAACATGCAAATATGCCTATACGAACGGCTTCACATAGTATTCCGGCTTATATCAAGGATGCGAAGAACAGGGATGTAGTTGTGCGTACACTGTCAAAGCTTCAGCACAAGACTGGATGAGAATGGAATTGAAGAGTTAAAGCTGCAAGGAGAGAAGATATGAAACTACGCGTAAAACTTACTATTTTTGCAATCATTCTGGGTATGTTGATGATTCCGGCTTATTTTATTTTACAGACATTTGGTGTATTTCAAAAAGAGACCGTATTATCTGACTATGCTCTCGCCGTTGATGTTAATGGGAAGTCCTATGAAGCCTGGCCGCTGATTAACAGTTTTGCAGCGATGGACAAAGAGGAAGATAACCGTCAGTTTTATTTCCGGATTGATATGAATCATATCCAATACCTGTTTAATCTGGCCTATCAGGAGTATGATGTGAAGCCCGGCGGGGACAATCCTTATCTAGCTGGTACAGTAAATTATCAACGCACAGATCACAACTATGTGCAGACCGAGAGACAGTATGAGAACGCCAATGATTTCACAACGGTTTTGAATCTGTATGATCAGGAGGGGCAGGTGATTTACACCTACAATAACACCGGCAAGGGAGATAAACAGCTGGTAGAATCCATTATTCATCAAGGGATGAGCCGTTCTACGAATGGTGGTGGCGGTGAAGCCGTGCGCGATCCTTATATCAATATTACGGCGTTATTTCGCGACAAGCTAAACATCGATGTGAAACTGACGGTGGATGAGGAACACAAAGTGGTTACCATTCGAATGAATAAATCGGAGGCGAGACGATGAATGAGTATGGTGTACAACAAGGACCTGCTTATCTGGAAGGATTAACTAGGAAGGAAGAGGACATAACGTCCGATGAAGTGGAGTGGAAAGGCAAACTTCAAACGAGTGATGGACATGATAAGTTCCATATTTTTTATTATGGTGACTTGACGGAAGATGATCTGATTACTTGGCATGATTCGACACCGCTTCTTGTATATGCAGAGCATACCGTCACGGGCGAGCGTTATCTACTTATTGATGCTGCCAAGCATGGATATGATGCCATGTTATGTGAGACCTATTCGAAAGAAGCACTACATGACAGACCCCTTCGTCCTTATCTGGATGTTGAAGGAGAGGATATCTTTGAGGTAGAGTTGACGGCCTACTATAATGTGCCTTGGGATGATGAGTTTGGCGAAGAAGTAGATGAGCGTGGTACGTATGAACTGATCACGGGAGAACGTATGCATTTTGATCAGGTCAAACGTGATGGATATGATGCCTTTGCCATTCGCATTCTGAATCGCAAAGGGGTATGGACTGACATTGTACAGGAAGAATTGGCGTAGATCTGAATACGAATGAACTAAACTGAGAGATGGGAGATGTCGACAAATGTATATGGTATCCCGTGGACTTAAGCCAGTTCCAGCAGAGGAACTGGATCACTTTGAACAACAGCACGCCATCTCGCTACCTTCGTCATATCGTGCCTGGATTGAACAATACGGAGAGGGTACATACACGGGCTGGATGAATGTGCAAAGACCAGACCCGGAAGTGCTGAAGCCTTTTGTTGAATATGATTTTTGGATACATACGGACGATTCGCCCATAAGTCAGCATCAACTTGAGCAGTGCATCACGATTGGCAGTTCTGTGGATGGAGATTTCCTTGCTGTTCATCCAGAAGTTGAGGGGCTATTGTGGCTACCACGTCATGATGAAAATATCACCTTATGGACATGCACGGAGACTGAATTTGGTGTAACGCTGGATCGGATCTATTGCGGATATTACCATCAGGATAAACCGATAACACCATTATACTACGAACCGTGGAATGAGCTACGGAAGCATACGTTTTATCACTTTACGGGGACGGAACAGGGAAGCTCCATGAAGGAACTCGCGGATACGTGCAAGACGGAATTTAAGTGGGACGCTGTGTTGGAGAATGAGTACATGTGCAAGCTGTTTATGGCATCGATGGGAGGATATTTACGATTTAACTATGCAACTGGGAGAGAAGTTGCCCTGTTCTATGAAGAAAAGAATGGTGCGGAGGAGGCGATGGATAACGAAATCAGTCTGTTTTTGCAAGCACATCATTGTACGACATATGAATAGGGGCAGAGTGGAGGACAACATATGAGTTGGTTAAAGGAAGACATCGCGGAACAATGGCGCAATGAGGGCAAGCGTTATGCAAGGGATGTCAATGCATTTGTACGGAGAGGCATGCAGGGAGAGCAACCAGATGAATCCGAGCTGGAGGGAGACTCCAGAAGTGGTATGAGTACTAAGGTTTTACATATGGTGAGACAGGCCAATCTCCAAGGTGACTTGGAGATGCTCCGACGTGAGCTGCCAGCATCGACGTGGCCATTGAGCGAGGCGTTTCAGGCTTCCATGCAGGCGGTCAAAGTTGTAGGGTATCTGAACGAAGAGACGTGTGTATGTAATACGGGTATCTTCACGGAGAATGGTCAGATATATACGATGGATCAGCACGGATGGCAGTTGATTTCTTCGTATACTTTTGCAGGTTGCTCATCAGATGGATTGGACTATGCGCTTGCAGGACCGGAAGGTATTCGTGTTATCCGTCAGCCTGATCGCAAGCTGGAAGGACAGGAGATAGCGACATATCGTTGGGAGGATATTCAATCCCGGATACAGTCTTCCTTACCTCGGATTGAATCACTTGCGGACTGTGAGCATCCCGAACGGACACTTGAAGGACTTATACCTATGGACGAAGGCAGAGCACTACTTATACTTTCACGATACGGGATATATCTGGTAACGCAAGCTGAGGTGACCTTGCTTCATCCCGATCTGGCAGAGATCGAAGAATATGAGCTAGAGGATACACAGATAGATATGGGACATGCAGCTGTATCACGGGATGGTCGATGGATTGCCTATGGCAGCCAAGGGAGCAATCATATGGTGATGGACCGTCATTTGAGCAAGACATACTCCCTATATCCGGAATCGAGCTATCCTCATTATGCAGCATTCACCAGTGATAACCAGACCGTCTGGTTTAACGCATGTCATTTCTACAACGGGGTAACGATACAGGTTCCGCTGGAATCAATCGCAGGTAACGAAACGAAGGAAGATTGGCCGATCATGGATGAGAAATCACGAGTGTATGCAGCGGTGGAAATAGAGGCGGGAATGGTGCTTGGGGATGCATATGGTTATCTGTATTGTGTGAATGGCGAGGGTGAGGAAGAATGGCGTCATTTTGTAGGCAGTACGATCTATTCTCTCGCTGTATCCCCTGAGCAGTCCAAGCTAGCAGTAGGTACCTATGGCGGCATGTTGCACATGTTCAACCTTCGTTCCAAAGAAATGGACGAGTACGGGATCGGTACAGGCACTCTTCGTGAGCTGGAGCGATATGTGTTGTGGCGTGGAGAAGAGCCTCTGCGCTGGTGAGGCAGCAGGATAACCTGTATAGGGGGGTGAAGGAATGGAACGTGAAGAGGCTCTAGCGTTATTAAAATGTCATGCTTTTTCCTATGATGATCTGAGTCATCCCAAGATGGAGAACGGTTTTATTGGCAGTCTGCGGCCCTTCCGTGGACAATTGATTGAGGAGAATTTTCATGAGTTGATGGGGATACTTCGTGTTCTGGCATCCGAACTTGCACGGCCTTCACTGGATCGGGAAGTTATGGCATGTCTATGGGGAATTACTCATATGGCACGCGCCTGGGCTATTGAACCTGATGGTATGCTTCGCAGCAACAACCTCATCTCGGACGAACAGGTGGCGTTGATGGAACAATGGCTTAATTTGTTATCTTATGCAGTCATGATTCTGATTGAAGGCGGCGGAGAGGAAGAAGCGTTTTGGGAATATCATCAATATCTACAAGAAGAGAAGAACTGAGATAGGCAGGTGGAGTGAGATTGGAGCCGAATCTATCAATAAACGTGCTAATGGACGAGCTGAGTCGCTTGTTAGATGAGAGAATACAGGATCAAGAGATTCGGCAATTGTTCGAAGAATATCAACAACGGGAAGGTGCATCCCAGGAAAGTCTCGATGTATTTGAAAAAGAGTATGGCGTCCGGCTGCCTGGCGATTTTCGTACCTTTTACCAAGGCAAAGACGGCAGTGGCTACGGGTTGCATGTGCTGTACCCGAGTGATGCCGAGAACGGTCGATGTACGCCATTTTATCTGATGTCATTGGAAGAGATTCGAGAGACCAAACAATACTTCTGTGAAGTGGATGAGAAGCTCGAAGAGTATTATTCTGCCGAAGAGATCAGCCAGCTGGACCCGGAGATCAAACCATACCTGTTTCATAAATCATGGATCCCTTTTGCAACAATCGCGGGAGGTTCACTGTATCTGATGCTCGATTTCGATCCAACGGCGGAAGGCAAGTATGGTCAGATTATCATGTACGTACACGATCCGGACTTTGTTTATTACCTAACACCTACCTTCACAGATATGCTCAGCATGTCGAACCGTAATCTGAAGATGATGGATGAGATTACATATTAAAATCCTGCACGATTAGACAATTCCTTCAATAATAAAGAAGCTGCCGAAGCAACTTCTTTATCTGAACAAGTACTTTGAATGAGTCTAATGATTACCACTGGAAGAAACGATGTCCGTGAAATCCTCCACCTGGAGGTCCTCCGTGTCCACCGGGACCACCCGGACCGCCAGGTCCACCGCCGTGAGGTCCGCCGGGATAGCCACCTCCAGGGAAAGGACCATGGTGCCCACCGGGATAACCGCCTCCTGGATAGCCACCATGCCACCAAGGACCACCGATCGGAAATGGCAGTGGAAAAGGAACAATGGGTGGGTATGGATAGGGATAAGGGTAAGGGTACGGTGGGGGTGGTGGATAATAAGGGTAAGGATAACCCGCAGGTTGCGGGGATGACACTGAACCAGGGCCGTATGCCATGTAACAAGCCTCCAATGACTGGATTGATGATATCAGCCTATGCCACAGTGGTTTCAGGTGATACAGCAGATTGAAGATTAATGAATACAGAGTAATGAGGGGGAACCTATGGTAGCCGTAGCTTTTCACACCGATCCAAGAGGAACTGCCTATGAACTGTTGATTGACGAATTGATCGAAAAGACAGATCGTTTTATGCTAGTTGACAGGAAGTATGCTGAAGAAGCTACACCTGAAAGAGTTGCAAAAGTGTTACAGAGACTCGAGCCGTATCTGATTGAAAACAGTACGATGGAAGAAATGATGATGCAAAGTGGTGCTATGTACTCAGAAGGGATCTACTACATATACCGTTGCACGCCGGAATCAGGGCAGGTCCTTAAGGAGGAAGCCAATCGCTTTCATGACTGGTGTTATCCGTCATTGCCGGATGATCTTTGTTTTCTGGAAGAGGACGGGAGTGACTATTTCTATACTGTTTCTCATGAGAATATGTATGGGATGCATATTACACAAGAAGAAGCAATTGAGCTAATGGAGCGAATCACTGGGTTATTTTTTAGATTAGATCGGCATCAGGACATTCATTGCTTACTGGACGATGCGATTAGACATCAGACCGATGTGCTGAATATTAGTTCACATTACTTGAAAGAGATTCCTGAACGGATTCGGGAATTGAAGCACTTGAAACGTTTGACGATTTTTGAGCAGGATGTTTATACGCTTCCTCCAGCTCTTTTTGAACTGACAACATTGGAAGAATTGGAGATCATGACGGCCGATTTGGAAGGTATTCACCAAGACATTGGGAAATTGGAACAACTTCGAGAGCTGAGAATTTATTGCGGCAGTTCATATCATGTTCCAACCGGGTGGAAGCCGAAGGAAAAGTCGGACCTTGGTCTGAAGCATATTCCTGCCGAGATTGGTGAATTGAGCGAACTGGTGACTCTGGATATAGGATACTCGGGCATTCGTGAACTTCCGCCTGAACTGGAGCAACTGAAGAAGCTGCGTTATTTGAGTGTAACTAATGGTTTAATCGAGGAAACGCCGGATATGGTGAAGCGAATGAATTGGCTTCTGGGTGTGAATCTGAACAGTACTCCATTGGGAATTAGTTTGGAGCACATCTTGAGCGAGGAAGAATCTTAATATCAAATGAGCCCTGCTCGGGATGTCCGAGTCAGGGATATTTGTCATGCGCCGCAAACATAGTGGAAATGGGCTCACGCATCTGGGCACTGGGCATAAGCTGGGCATATAGGTTATGACCTAAACCGAGAGCGAAGGGCAGGCGTTTTATTTTGGCAACCTCAACCATGGATTACACTTTACCAACCACCGAATTTACTTACGATTTGAGCAATAACCCGTTATTTAAGAAAGATGAGAGCAACTATATTAACTCGCTTTCCATTAACCAGTTAAACACACTAGGCAATACTTCTTTACTGGATATTTTCCTCAACACTGGCAATGTGGTTGAACCACATACGCATCAGAATGCTACCGAGTTGGTATACTGCATCAGCGGTTCGGCAGTTGTTTCCCTCATTAATCCGTTCACAAACGAGCTGCTTCATTTCCCGATTACTCCGGGGCAGGTGGCCAACGTTCCTCAAGGCTGGTGGCACTATGAAGTGGCTACTGTGGATCATACGCACTTACTCGCGATCTTCGATGCTCCTGTTCCTGAAGCGATATTTGGCTCAGACACATTACGTCTTACACCTGCAAAACTTCTGGCTTATACGTACTGTCTGGACGAGAAAAAAGTTCAAGAAGCGCTGGCTCCCATTCAAAAAACAGTGATTATTGGCCCACCGGCAGATTGCCAGCCTTCAACTGCTCCTGCCTCTAATAGTGCTCCGGATGTTAATCATCAGCCTTACGTAATGCCTAATGTACAACCCAATGTACAACCAAACATGCAGCCCAACACACAGCCCAACACACAGGCAAATAATCAACCAAACATGCAACCTTACGTGAACCGTCTTCCGTACTGGGGCACTTGGGTTGATCCGCGTATTATCCACGAACCGGGTTGCCCGTATTATAGAGAGCTTCCTGTGAATACGATTAATCAAGAGGAAAAATGACGAATGAAGGTCTAGTGGCAAGGTCTTTCTAATACACGCTAGGTATTTCAGTTGAATTAGGTATAGAAAAAGAAGCGGCCGCAAGTGGAACGCTTCTTTTTTATTCATTTACGATGTGTAGTTTCGTCCCAAACCAATCTCCGTTAATAATTGACGATAGGCAATTGAAGTACGGTCAGCAGGAATATGGGCCTCGGCATGCAGATCAAGGGGCAGATCCTCCGGTTTTTGTGACTCAACCATCTCGCGATCTTCTTCGAATACCTGCAAGTTGAACTTGATCGTATCTTCAATCGGAGCATCTTTGTCAAAGTTTCGTGTGATTGGACAGAATAGACGTGTATAACGTGCAGAGATCGGCGAAGCACAATTCAGAATATTTAGCTTGTCGTCTCCAGGGAAATGTACCGTCAGAGAAGCCGCAAAGGGTGGGAACACCCGAAACTCGCGCAACCATTGGAAACCTTCAGGTGCAACGAGATCTTGCCCTTTGCCGTAGTTGCTCACCGTACTCCAATACTCAGCTAGCAACTCATTCCCCTCGCGTTTCACTTTGTATTGAGGGACTTCTGTGTTGTTTCGGTCACCAAACGTTTCGGTATGCACATAGGCAAAATGGGATACATCCAGAAATCCCTCCATTTGTCGTCCAGAGGAACCAGCAATATCAAAGTTGGGTATTAAAATATTGATATAATCCGGATCATCCCATCCAGGGAAGGATGGAATCTGTTCTTCCGTTCCCGCCAGTGAAGTCCATATTAAGCCATAACGTTCGACTGCCGGGCACACAATGAGTTTGAGCTTAGGTGAGATTTTGGAGCTTGGGTGCGCAGGTACTGCGGTACATTTTCCTTCACAATTGTAACGGAAACCGTGATAAGGACAGACAATCTCGCCATTTTCTACCCAACCTTTGCTAAGTGGAGCCCCGCGGTGAAAACAAAGATCCTTAGCTACCACAACCTGATCATTACTTCGATAAAGAACCAGCTTCACATCGAGCAATTGAGCAGCCAGTGGTTTGTCGGTTACTTCAGTTGCTTGGGCTACCGGGTACCAATATTGGGATAATACATGCCAGTCTTCAGCGGTGAACGTACAGCCTCTAGGTAATTCGGATGTCACATTACGGTTTGCGTTGGAAGTTATCATATGAAACACTCCTTGCTGATATGAATAAACGATTTTCTTTTTAATGTTAGAAAAGTTAACTTGATTAGCCGTATGTTACACCTTTTTTGGTCGATATATCAATATATCCAACCTACTTTTGGTTAAAATCACAAACAGCTCAGTTAAAACCGTACATGGATACGGAAAAACCCGGATTTTTCTTACGTCAGATGTTAATACTGAAAAATTTTCGCAAAGAATGTCACAGATCCCTGCGGTCGTTTGTCTTCAGTATGTAGACCAAATGACGGAGGCGAATGAGAAATGAATTTAAGAACGAACTACAGAGAAGTGAGTCCAGGTGCATTTAAAGCGATGATGGCGATGGAGCAATATATATCCGGGCAATTTGAGGATAAAGTGTTATACGAGTTGTTGAAAATCCGTGTGTCCCAGATCAATGGCTGTGCCTTTTGTCTCGATATGCATGCCAAAGATCTGATGAAACTGGGAGATTACGCGGATCATATTCTTTTGCTAAGTGTGTGGCGTGAAGTGCCTTTCTTCACGGATCAAGAACGTGTTATGCTGGAGCTGGCTGAAGCGGTGACTCGAATCTCGGAACACGGTGTACCCCTTACGTTGTACGATAAGGTTCGTGAACATTTCAGTGAATCCGAACTGGTGGATCTGATCCTGGCCATTAACACGATTAACAACTGGAACCGGATTGCGATTACAACAGGGATGTATCCGGGCTGCTTTAACTAAAACTACATGCACCATGCCAGAGGAGGCCATTCTCATGAATTCCAATCTCCACGCCAATGAGCCAGAAGTGTCTTCTCTGGATGTTGGTGATCTGTATATTCTTTATAAAAAATATGCATTTTCAATAGCTTACCGCATGCTGGGCAGTGTGGTAGAAGCTGAAGATATTGTGCAGGATTGTTTTGCGGGGATTCAGAGCACGTCTGTTCAGGATATTCGTAATCCCAAGTCCTACATCGCCAGATTGGTTGTGAACCGAAGCTTGAATCTGCTAAATTCCGCCCGTAATCAGCGGGAAAGTTATGTTGGTGAGTGGTTGCCAGAGCCGATGGGTGACAGTGAAGAGGCGAACATGCCAGAGGAAACGATGGAGAAAAAAGAGCTGATCTCCTACGCCTATCTGGTCATGTTGGAGCGTCTAACGCCCATGGAACGCGCTGTTTTTGTACTTCGTGAAGCGTTCCGATATGATTATTCCGAAATAGCGGATTGGCTGGGCAAATCGGAGAGCAACTGCCGTCAAATCTTTAGCCGCGCCAGACGGAACTTGCCTGAAAGACTTCCGCCGATCGAGCAGAGTGATGCGGATATGATAGCCAAAGGCGACTTGCTGAGCCGTTTTACAACGGCTTTCCTTCGTTATGATGTCTCTGCCATGCTCGAGTTACTGGCGGATCAGCCTGTATTTACAGCAGATGGCGGTGGCATTGTGCACACGGTTATGAGAACGATGAACATTCATAAAGGCGTGCTTGCCCTCCTGACTTCACGACGAGTCCTTACGCGATTGCGTGAAAGAGAGTGGGTACCCATGTGGATCAATGGCGAGCTTCAACTCGCGTTAATGAAAGATGGGCAATTGTCCGAGGTACTCTGTTTGGAGTTGGACGCTTCTAGAGAGCGGATTGAGGGCGTTTATCTCGTCGTTAATCCGAACAAACTTACATCAATAGACACTTCAACTCTTTGATCCAAACGTAAGGAATTGCTAAGTAAATTTAAAAGCGGCAACCTCTGTCACGAGGACTGCCGCTTTTTTGGTATTCACATTTTGCTATTGAGCATCCAATTATTCACGGGCAAATTGTTGTTGAACAGTTTCGATGATTGCTCTGATTTCAGGTGTAAGCTCATCATTGTTCTGATTGAGAACCAGTAAAATCTTTTCCATGGTATCCAGAAGAATACTCTCCTTATTGGGCTCCCGCTTAGCCAAAGCTTTCTCGTAAGCCTTTTTCACTTCGGGGTCCATGGTGCGGATTTCTTCATCCGTGTACCAATCATAAGCAGGCGTGTTGTCACTTCCGTAAAACAGATAATCCACAAATAACCCTTGTTTCACTGCTGATGTGCGATTGGAATTCGGGAAGTTGTTCAAAAAGGCTTCTTTCTCCAATGTACGCTGGATTAATTCGTTCCAAGGGATGATAATGCCACCATCTGAAGTTGTCATTTGGTTGGACTCGGTAGCCATTATACTAATGTAGGCAGCAATGTCTGCCTGGACGAAGGGCTTGAACTTTTGGTAGATCTCATAATTGATGATGGGGTAATACAAGCCTTCACTGGTTTCCAGTTTGAACCCGAGATCAGATGCTTCCTGCAGAAGCTTCTTCGCTGCCGGATCTTTAATTTCTTTCAGCAGACGACTATATGTAACCTTTTGTTCGTAACCAAGTTCTTCATGGGCTTGAGATATGGCCTGCTGAAATTGTTCCGTATACATTTGGTAATCCACAGCAGCCAACTTCACATTCTGCATGTTCTCCAGTTGCAGCGTCATGAGTGTGGCCTGCCAGGGGCCGACTTTATCGATATGATTCATCAGGTATTTACGTGCTTTAACCAGACTTTCTGTGGACTTCACTGCTTCTGTTCGATAAGTTTGGAATTGATGATACACCGCTTTGGAGGCGGGGACAGGTGCAGCCAGTGTTGTTGAGGTCGTCAGTGTTGAGCCAATGGCAGTACAGCCAAGAGCGATGGCCAGTAAACCAAGTTTAACAGGTTGCTTCCATCTCATTTGTATACCTCCCCATTAATGAAGAAAAAGCCATTTTGATCCTCGTAACCGCATTTCACCGTATTTTATAGGTATGATCCATACGCTGACTATGTACGGGTTTGTCTTTGATTAAACCAGTTTCTGGTAACCGAAACAAGTGTCATCAGTAGGAAAATGATTGCAAATAATCAAATAAACAGCCCCTTATAACCCTAGTGGGTTGAAGAGACTGTTTTGGGGAATCGCACTTTATTTTCTAATTAATGAAGTGGTTTATTGCTAATAGGCATCTGAGGTGCTCCGGTTGCTGGAATGTATGCCTGAAGCATCTGTTGTGTATCACTTGGAGTGAGTTGAGGTACTTGATAATAGGCGTTTTTATTCTGGAACATGAAAATTTCATAGGCCATCTCGATAAAATGCTGGATCTGCGAAGTGATAACCCGACGAACCGTTCCATTGGTGATCTCGCTACAGGACATGCCGAGCAGACTCGCATGTGACTTGATCAGTCCCAGCATATGACCGCTAATCCCGGCATCCTTTACATCAGCCAAGCTCTGGTTCGGTTTCTTTGGTGCCGAGGGCTTAAGACCATATACCGGTGGTACGATGTTGGGAATCATATAAGTTGCCGTTTCTTGATGAGGCTTCTGTCCGGATGCAAAACACTCTGCTGTCAGATTGTACTGGGATAATATGAAGTTGTATTGCCGGTCCAGAATGCCAATCAGTTCCTGGCTCTGTACAAATGTACGAAAGATCATGTATTGATCCAGCACGTTGATGGTGGAGGACAGAATCTCGTGTACGTCGAACATCTCATGGCCGCCATGATTCATGTTAGGGGTGACATTTGGATTGGTGTTCAATGTGGGTTGTACTACATTCTGAGGGTTCATGGAATTTGGATTCATTGTAAATTTGATTCTCCTTTGGTAAATGGTATGATTCTATATAAGTTGAACGAAAGAATATTTACACTTGCCACTCCGATGACAGAACAACCTTCCGATAGCTGTTATCCCCAGATTTTTAATTCCATTTTACAAAGGTGAAAATCCGGTGATAAGCTTATGCTTCCGAAGTAGCTTTCTTGTAGAAAGCTTTTAGCGAACGCTTCGCTTCTGCAGTTTGTTTCTGTCCTCTGCGTTCCCGTGCAAATGTATAGTTCAACTTCTATAGTATGCTTGGAGAGTAGTAAAATTATGTAATATGGTTAGGAGTATATGCACAAATAGGTATAGGCATGGTGGTGGTTAAAGATGGAAGAGACTGATTGGGGTGTAGCAAAGGATTTGTTCGTCAAACATTACGGGAGCGCTATACAGATGCATCGAGAAGGCGTGTATTCGGACTATAAGCGATGGGACGTACCCCAAGAGTTAGAGGAACAATGGATAGGGGAGCGGATTCAACAATTAAGTTCCGAGCTGTCTATTATGAATTGGGATGCGTTGGACGAACTTGCGTTGATTGCCAAACATCGGACAGAACCCAGTATTATTACGGCAATTACAGCATTTGCTTCGAGACAATTGAAGAGTGCGGACAGTATGGTTCGTCTTGCGTATGCTGAACGACTGATTGAGCTGATTAAACGATATGAATCCTCTCTGCCGATGGACAAGTTACGGGAAACCTATCAATTGACGATGGACTTGCTGGTTGATGTGGCGACTAAACCGTTGGTTCTTGATCCAGGCCATGAATTACAGCAGTATGGATTAAAGGATAAACGTGGATTGAATTTGCGTGTGGAAAAAAATAAGGAAGAAATCATCCGATATTTTCGAAATTAATTGAATTTTATCAAGTGAGGTCAGAATCATTGAGAAAACTGAATTATATTCGCATATTTATTTTCCTTAGTGTGGTCACTATAGTAACGCTCGGCTTGTACTATGTAGCTGCAGACTGGCTGGATCAGCGTTACTTCCGCTTCCTGATCTGGAATCTGTTTTTGGGCTGGATTCCTTTTGTGTTCTCTTATGCAGCCTATCTTCTAAGTGATGTGAAATGGAAAGGTGCCGCATGGCTTGCAGTTGCAAGTGGTCTGTTATGGTTGTTATTTTTCCCGAACTCTTCTTATATTGTTACGGATCTGGTTCATCTGACAGCGAGAAGTTCCCGGTATTATGGTGGGAACGGGGTGGACTACACGTATTGGTACGATTTAAGTGTTCTATTAATGTTTGTCTGGACTGGACTTCTGCTTGGATTCCTGTCGATGTATCAGCTTCAGGAAGTGATCTATCACCGAATTGGACGCTGGGCATCCTGGATCTTTGTACTGGTTGGCAGTGCTTTGGGAAGTTACGGGGTATTGCTTGGACGTGTATATCGACTGAATAGCTGGGATGCACTGACGAATCGCGAGACGCTGATTGAACTGATGCACGAAAGTGTAAGCCGTCCGTCTCTGGCGTTTTGCCTGTTTTTTGGCACGTTTATTACTACAATCTATGCCACATTGTATTATCTGATCAATACGAGGGCTCCCCGTGAAACGAAGAAGAGTGCAGGAAGTCCCGAATCAGACCTGCAAGCGTTACGCTAACAAATGTTTTTCTTAAGGCCGAACTCATTAGATCTAATCTTAATGTATATTACTTAAAGGGCTGTTCCAAGTCATACCCATGGCTATTGGAACAGCCCTTTAACATTGGATCCAGCGGAGGATGTTCTGAATAAAAATACCTCTACTTATCAGAGATTAACTCAAGGATTGTTTTCACAAGCAGTTCAGGTTCATCGTGAATAATCATATGCCCACTGCGGGTGGCCACAATTAGCTGACTATCCTTCGATATATTCAACATGTTCCGTTGCCCCGATTGCCATATCGATTCGAGCTTCTGCCCAATGTCAACCGGAATCCCTGCACTAGCATAGTCTTGAGGACGTCCGCGTGCAATGATACGTACAGGGATTGATCCAAGACTTTGGCCACGAATGGCATCTTCTGTTGAATGGGCGTGGAGGGCTTCTTCTTCTTTGGCATAAAAATAGGAAGGGGTAGCAATCACATTAACAAAAGTATCCCGATCTTGCTTGGCAACCAGACCATCAAGCATAAAGTCTGGAAATAATCTGAAAGCGCCAGATACCTTCAGTAAAGATAAAAAGGAGGCAGGCGGGTTTCCCTGAAACTGAGCCTGTTCCAACAAAGCCTTTGTGTTCCGTTCATCATCCTCAGGTCGCGCATCAATGAGGACAAGGCTCTGAACCTCATTTGAATAGGTCTGTGCAAAGAGTCTAGCATACATACCCCCAAGAGAATGACCTACCATAACGTAAGGGCCGCGTATGTTCTCCTTCTCCAGAGCAGCATGTAAATCTTTGACGATATTTGCACCTGTACGTTCTGTAGGTGCAGATTCACTCCAGGCATATCCTGCGCGATCATACGTGACCACCGTTGCATGTTGGGCTAGTTCCACAGGAATGTCTCTCCACGACAAACTGGTTTCACCACTTCCAGCCTCCATAAGTATGGTCGGTGAACCATTGCCTTGTTTATGAATGTGTAGTTGGTAACCGCCGACTTGAACTAACGTACCTGGAGGTGGAAAGTCCTTTTTGGCCTGCGAGGAAGCAAACCACTCATAAAGGAATGCGGCACCTATCAGTAGTAGCATTGTGCAGAATAACCTTACTATGAAGGTGAAAACTCTGAAATTCTTGCGTGTTGAGGCTGGGGTAGTTGTATGCATGATCTTATGAATTCCTCTCCTACAGCTGTTTTTATATTTTAGTACGATGTATTAAAAAGATTATAGCACAGTGTATTACAAAAAGAGAGGTTTGTTGTATAATGTTGTCATGCCAAAAATCGTAGATCATGAATCTCAAAGGAAAATCGTTGCTGATGCAGCCATCCGGGTCATTCAAGAGCATGGACTTGAGCATGCTACCGTTCGGAATATAGCAAAGGAAGCGGGACTATCTGTAGGTTCCATGCGTCATTATTTTGCCACACAGGCCGAATTGTTCACCTTTTGCATGAATCTTTTTGCAGAACGGGTACAGAAAAGGGTGGAGGCATTACAGATGAGTGGATCTGTACTGCTGGATATGAAAAATCTGCTCTTGCAATTTCTACCGTTGGACGAAGACAGAATGATGGAAATGGAGGTCTGGTTTTCGTTTACAGCCAAATTATTGGTGTACCCCGAATTAAAAAAGTTAAGTGATCAGATGCATCAAGGGATGTATCGATCGGTTCAATGGGTAATACAGGAGTTGCACAAGCGGGGGATGACACATCCTGAACTGGATGCCGAGATGGAGATAGAGAAGTTATATGCTCTGGTGGATGGGCTCGCAATACATATGTTAATGCAGCCAGATAGACTTACGGTAAAACGAGTGGAACAAGTGATTGAACAGCACTTTAGCATGCTTTGTCAAACTTAATCTTACGTTGTATGAAGAAGGGTTATTTCCTTTTATAAGGGAGTAATCCTTCTTTTTATGAAAATATGGCAGGTATGCAGGATATGACGAAGAATTAAAAATGAGAGTATTAAGAATACATAGACAAGTAGGTGAATATTAAAATGTTGAATGTATTAGAGCTGACAACAAAAGTAGAAGAAGCCATGGAACGTGTGAATTTTTCGGGTGTTGTATTACTCCAGCAGGCCGGGAAAACCCTTTTGAATATGAAACGTGGTTATGCGAATCGCAGTGAAGAGCTTGCCAATCAGGTGGATACACGCTTCGGAATTGCATCAGGATGTAAAATCTTCACGGCAGTGAGTATATGTCAACTCATAGAAGCGGGCAAGTTATCTGCTGATTCCAAGCTGAACGATGTGTTGGATGTGGAGTTTCCACTATGGGACGAAGGAATTACCATCCAGCAGTTGTTAACACACACGTCGGGCATTCCAGATTATTTTGATGAAGATGTGATGGAAGACTTTTCAGCATTGTGGAAAGAGAGACCCGTTTACGCGATGAGGCGATTAAGTGACTTTCTGCCCATGTTTCAGGATATGCCAATGAAGTCTGCTCCGGGTGAACGTTTTCACTACAACAATGCGGGTTTCATTGTGCTGGGGCTTATCGTAGAACAGCATTCAGAAAGGTCGTTTACAGATTATGTGGAAGAGCACATTTTCAAAAGTTGTGGCATGAAGGACTCCGGTTATTTCGTAACAGATCAGCTTCCGCGCAACACAGCTTTAGGCTATATCGATCATGAAGACGGCTCTTGGAATACTAATATGTTCTCTATTCCTGTCAAAGGTGGATCAGATGGTGGAGCCTATGTTACGGCACCGGATATGATTCGATTCTGGGAGGCTTTGCTGGGTCAGCAATTGTTGAAAGAAGAGACGACACAGCAGTTATTAACTCCACATGCTCATCAAGAGGAAGAAGAGTACTATGGGCAGGGGGTCTGGATTGACCGCAAGGAGGAAGAGATTTTTAAATTTCATGTCATGGGGTTTGATCCAGGGGTGTCGTTCATGTCTTCCATTTATCCGGACTATGATCTGCAACTGGTTGTGATCTCTAATCAAGAGTCTGGTCCGTATCCAATAACGATTGCCATCGAAGAAGCTTTGGCATGACGAATAAACCCCAGCCTATGGGCTGGTTATGCCTACATAAGGTTGGGGGTTCATTGGTCGAACAGGATAGAAGGACAGCCTGCGTTTATAACATTTTCCATAGCTCAGGGGCGATTAACCGAGGGAAAACGTCCAACGGAGGTTTCTCTTTCTTTCGTTTGTCATTGGTTAACACCGTAACAAGTTCCAGCTCTGGGACAATGTATACATACTGACCACCAAACCCTCGTGCGTAGTAATAATGGAGATTGGGTCTGTCGTTTTCAGCATCAATATCTTCGGAGTGTGACCTTTCGTTGGGATAGACATCCACCCACCAATGCCAAGCATAACTACCGTGATTCGGTGGAGTGACTGTAATGAAAGGCTGCGTCGAACGGGATACGAGATCACTTGAAATGAGAGACTGCCCTTTCCACATCCCTTGTTGTAGAAAGAGCTGACCGAATTTTAGCAGATCTACGGGTAACATCTTAAGACCGAATCCGCCGGTATGTACACCCTGAGGGTCGCTTTCCCATTCATAATCCTTAATTCCCAGCGGGTCAAAAAGAAAACGTTCTGCGAACTCGGCTACGTTCATACCTGCATTTTGCATCAGGATGGCGGATAGGATCTGCGAGACTCCTGAGTTGTACTCCATATATGTACCCGGTTCATGACTTAACCGTTGTTCCAACGCAAAATCCACCCAATGATCGGTGCGGGTCATGCGAGGAAATGAATTTTGCCCGCCGAATTCATCCCAGTTGAATCCGGCTGTCATGGTGAGCAGTTGTTCCAGTGTGATCGCTGGTTTGCGCGGGTCAGGATCGGATGTCAATTTTGGGAAAAAGGTAGAGATTGGGGTTGATGCCTCTGGCAACAAACCTTTATCCATCGCTATACAGATGAGTGCGGACAACACACTCTTGGTACATGAATTGATTTTTGCAATATCGGTCGCAGCCTCGTGGTTGCGGTAGTGTTCGTACATAATCTCACCGCGTACGCCGACGAGGCAGCTTCGCAGATCCAGCAGTGGAATGATCTGTTGTAACTTGGATGACAGTGATGAAGGATTCATAGTGTCCTTTCTGTACGGTTGATTTGTTATAGGATTTTGTGGAAATAGGTGTCCATATCGTAGCATACTCCCGAGGTAGGGCTCAACAAGCGCTACATTATTATGTTACACCAAGCATGTAAGATGTAATTTTCGATGTAAGCGATAAGAAACCCATGCGAATATCGCATAAATCCCCAGTATTGTCTGTCAATCTTATATAATTGTCATGAGAAGAGTACCAAACATGATGGATCAAGTTCACTCTATACATTTAAAAGAGGCTTTCGCGAGCAGTTTCAAAATTGGGATGTTGATTATGATCGAGAGTGGATACTCAAGCTAATATTTTGATTTTTCACAAGTTGTGGTTATATAGAAGAGGTGTATTAAAAGGGATAGGGGGGATCTTTCTTGTTCAAAATCGGAAATCAAGGATCGTTTGAAACGCTTCCTGATCATGCCAGGGCAATATATGAGGGAGATACCGTTGCTGTAGAACAATTCATTAAACAGGGCATGGATCTCGAAGAAGAGATTACGCTCAGTAAATACATAGCCTTAACGCCACTCGACCTTGCCTTAATCTGTAATCAACCGGAAGTGGTTAAGTTGTTGGTAAAGCATGGAGTTAATCTGAATGTCAAAAATAATCCGGCGATCCTGAAGGCGGTTAGATATTGTGGAGAAGAAACGGTGCGATACCTGTACCAGCAAGGTGCCAAGTTAAATGGACTTAATCGGGTCAAATCTAGTGCATATGATGAAGCCTACTATGGTAACAAAAAGAATATAAGAGTGCTGAATGAACTCGGGTTGGATATTCGAAAATATGGGGGCAAAACGTTACGCAAAGCGGTAGCTGATCACGATATGAAGACTATTAAGTATTTGCTGGATGAAGGGGTAGACGTCAATTACAATGAACCGGATATGGTATATCCGTACAAGGCCACGCCTCTCACGGTAGCTGCACGACTTCATAACATGAAGATGGTTCGATATCTGGTAGACCAAGGAGCAGATGTGACTATTCAGGAGAAGGATGGAGAGCGGGCGTATACGATTGCAGTGAGTCAGAAAAATGAAGAAATGGCCGAATACCTAAAGGGGCTTGAACCTCAAGAATTTCATGATCTAATTTTGTCTGTTAGCTAATCTAGCTTTAACTCCTATGGCTTCAGCAGGTGACTCAAGCAATTTAACTGGATTTCGAGCAGAATTGAAAGCGATTGCATATAAGACCTATACGTTTTTTGAGGATTATACGGATCAGAATACTGGCTTGACTTACGATGAAGTACGGCACACTGAAAACGGGACAGAAGAAGCTAAACGTACTTCGCCCACGAACATCGCCATGTATATGATGAGTACCGTTTCAGCGCAACAATTGGGTATTATTTCAAAGAAAGAAGCTGTACAGCGCCTGCAAACGACTATACATTCCCTCGAAAAGTTAGAAAAGTGGAACGGCCTATTTTATAACTGGTATAACACGGATGACGGTTCAGTGAAGAAAGATTGGGGACAATTTATTCCCCAAGTCGATAATGGATGGTTATCCGCTGGATTAATTGTTGTTGGGCAAGCCTATGAAGAACTTCATCGGGAAACAAGCAAGTTGGTTGAAAATATGAATTATACTCCGCTATATGATCCTGAAGTCGGTCAATTCCGCGGAGGTTATGATGTGGCTAAAGGCGCGCTGACGGACCACCATTATGGAATGTTTTACACGGAACCACGTGTTGGCAGCTATATTGCCATTGGGAAAGGTGACGTTCCCCAAGATCATTGGTGGAAGATGTATCGCACATTACCTCAAGAGTGGGATTGGCAAGCTCAGATTCCTCAAGGCAAATCCGTTAAGTACGATGGAGTGGATGTGTTTGAAGGAAGTTATGTATACAAGGATATAAAGTTCGTGCCAAGCTGGGGAGGCAGTATGTTTGAAGCTCTTATGCCGGGTATGGTCATAAAGGAAAAAGAGCTGGGTACTCAAGCTTTGGGATTGAACAACCAGCGTCATGTCGAATTGCAGATCGAATATGCCAAAGAAAAAGGGTACGCCGCTTGGGGCTTTTCACCTTCTGCAACGCCGACAGGTTACAGTGAGTTTGCAGCAACGCCATTAGGTACCTCAGGTTATAAAGATGGAGCAACGGTAACAGCACACGCGACATTCCTGGCCCTGGATTATGCCCCTGAAGCTGTTCGAAAGAACATTAAAGCTTTAAAGAACTTTAAAATGCTTGGCAAATATGGGTTCTATGACTCAGTTAATGTTGAAACGGGAGAACTTGCAAAAGCTTATCTGGCACTGGATCAAGGGATGATTATGGTATCGATCGCCAACTATCTTCAAGATGACGTTATCCGCGATTATTTTCACAGTGATGTGATAGGGCAGAAGCCAGAAGAATTATTGAAAAAAGAAGTGTTTTTTATTCAATGAAGGGGAGAAAAAATTGCCATCTTGATTGTTTAAACGGAACGAAGCAGCGTGTTTTCTGCTTCGTTCCATTTGCGTATGTTGAACCGTATCTTAGGTACGCTCGGTGATCACAATGTGTATCCTTTGCAGGTAAAGAGAGGTTCGTAATTCACATATTTACAGCCTTGTCCATGTGGAACCATCCACATCAGGGTTGAACGGAAAGTACCGCAGTAGCGCGGTTTTACATGACCTATACATGACAATCCAGAACCTACATATTTACGGTGTCAGCCTAATTTCACTATACTCCAAATTGTAAGCGTTACCAAAAAGGGAGTTAGCAAGAATGCAAGATAGCAACATATTCCTATCTAATGGAAAAGACATAGAAAGGAGTGGGAGAATGAAGGAGAGTCATATCGTAGTATCCGTAAGCCCTTTATTGAAGAAGAACTCCCTTGGCAAAAGGATTTGGAAAAACTGGGAGCTCTATCTGTTCATGCTTCCCGCGTTGTTGTATTTCCTTGTTTTTCATTATGGTCCGATGTACGGCATTCAGATTGCTTTTAAGAATTTCGTACCTTCGAAAGGAATTACAGGAAGCGAATGGGTTGGTTTTGACCATTTTGAACGGTTCTTCAATTCTTATTTTTTCTGGGATCTGCTCTGGAACACATTCAGTATCAGCTTCTATGAACTTGCCATCGGATTTCCCCTGCCTATCATTCTGGCATTGGCCTTCAATGAAGTCCGCAACGGCCCATTCAAGAAATCGGTCCAGACGGTGACCTATGCACCTCATTTCATTTCTGTAGTTGTCATGGCAGGTATGATCATTACCTTTTTATCACCTTCCAGCGGAATGATTGTTCGGTTCATCGAGTTGATTGGTCTTGAACCAGCACAATTTCTGACTGATCCCGCATGGTTTAAGACGGTGTATGTATTCTCTGGCGTCTGGCAGAGCACCGGGTGGGGAACCATTATTTATCTCGCTGCTCTGTCAGGCGTAGATCCCCAGCTTCATGAAGCGGCTATTATGGATGGAGCAAGTCGAATGAAACGGGTACTGCATATCAATCTGCCGACGATATTACCCACAATTACGATCATGCTGATCTTAAATATGGGTAATATACTGGGCCTTGGCTTTGAGAAGATTTTGCTGCTGCAGAATTCACTTAATATGGAAGCTTCTGATGTAATATCCACCTATGTATACCGCGCCGGTCTGGTGAACGCCCAATATAGCTTCTCAACGGCTGTGGGATTATTCAACTCGGTAGTCAACGTTATTTTGCTTGTTACGGTTAACCAGATCGCCAAACGAACCAGTGAGAACAGCCTCTGGTAGAAAGGAGTTGAAGTCTTTGGTTACTGCGATGAAAGAATCCAGGGGGGACAAGCTATTTCTGATCAGCACTTATATTTATTTAGGTCTTTCACTGCTGGTTGTTCTCTATCCGCTCATCTACATTCTCAGCGCTTCAATTAGTTCACCGCAGGACGTCAATTCGGGAGCAATGTGGTTGTTTCCGAAGAATGTAACATTGGACGGCTACAAGCTTGTATTTGAGAACCCGAAGATATGGAGTGGTTACTGGAACACCATTATTTACACGGTGGTGGGGACTCTACTCAATCTCGTCGTCACTCTGCCTGCCTCGTATGCGCTCAGCAGATCTGATTTTGTCGGGCGCCAGTTGTTCATGGGCCTCATTCTGTTCACGATGTTCTTCAGCGGCGGAATTGTACCGACGTATCTGCTGGTCAAGAACCTTGGACTCATGAACAGCATGTGGGCATTGATTCTACCGGTGGCTGCTTCGGTCTGGAATATCGTTGTGGCCCGCACCTTTTTTCAGACGACTATCCCAAAAGAACTTCAGGAAGCTGCGCACATTGACGGCTGTACAAATCTGAAGCTGTTCATTCGCATTGTTCTACCGCTGTCGGCACCAATTGTAGCTGTTATGGCCCTGTTCTATGGGGTGAGCCACTGGAACAGCTACTTCCCGTCCCTCATCTATTTAAATGATGAAGCGAAGTATCCGCTGCAGATGGTTCTGCGTCAAATCCTTGTCCTTCAAGAAATGACGGCGGAAACTACGGGCTCATCAATCAACGGCGAAGTGGCAACCGCCATGAATAATAAGGCAGAAACGGCATCGCTGATTAAATATGGAGTCATTGTGGTCTCCACACTGCCCATCGTGGCAATCTATCCGTTCCTACAGCGTTACTTTGTCCAAGGAGTCATGATCGGCTCTGTTAAAGGCTAGACCGTTAAAATGTGATGATAACAAGGGAGGAATTATGAATGCCGACCACACGCAAACCATGGAAGCTTCTGTTATCTTCGGCTTTAGTTCTTACACTACTGGCAGGCTGCAGCAATTCAAACGAAGATGAAGCGAACAACAATCTCGGAAAAGTCGCTGTGAACAATGAAGGTTTCCCGATTGTTAATGAACCCGTTACTCTGTCGCTTATGGCGCCAGATGTAGGGATTCAGAACTGGGAGAACATGGCGGTGCTTCAGCAGATGCAGGAGAAGACCGGTATTACGCTGGAATACAAGAATGCACCGAAGGACAGCTTCGAAACCAAGAAAAATCTGGTGCTCGCCAGTGGGGATTACCCGGATATCCTCTATGCTGCCGGTTTGACAACTGCAGAGCAAATGAATTACGGAGAGCAGGGTATCCTCATCCCACTGGAGGATCTGATCGAAGAGTATGCTCCGAATTTCAAGGCGCTGCTGGAAGAGAATCCGGATGTCCGCAAATCGATTACTGCACCGGACGGGCATATCTATTCCTTGCCCGTAGTAGAACTTAGCCAGCACTGGTACCGCAATCCGATGTGGTATAACGGGGATTTCCTGAAGGCACTAAATATCGATAAACTTCCCGAAACGACAGAGGAGTTGTATACCTATCTGAAACGTGTGAAAGAGGAAGATCCCAACGGCAATGGCATAGCCGATGAAATTCCGATTTCCTCGGTGACAACACCTGCTGCAAACCTTCGCGATATCCGTACATGGCTGCTTGGTGCCTTCGGCATTTATGAAGAAGAAATTTATGTGGACGATGCGGACAAGGTGCATTATACACCACTTGAAGAAGGCTACAAGGAATATTTGACCTATATGAACCGCCTGTGGTCTGAAGACTTGTTGGATCATGAGAGCTTCTCACAAACAGCGGAGCAAAAGAAGGCCAAAGCACAGAACAATCAAATTGCCCTCTTTTCGGACTGGCATGCCTACATGAGCAAAGGTGGAGAGCCTTCGACGGCAGATCCGATGTTTGCACCTGTCCACAGTGAATCCGTTGCTGCTCCAGCGATTGCAAAGAACAGGGGGATTACAAGTGGCGCTTTTGCGATCACGCAGAGTAATCCTGCTCCGGAAGCCTCTCTACGCTGGGTGGATTATCTCTATTCCTATGAGGGTGCCATGTTCTTTAATAAAGGTCCAGAGGGAATTCTCTGGGAGTACACCGATAAAGAGAACCGTGTCAAACAGTACTTGCCGGTACCAGACGGCAAGGAAATGGAAGATTACCGGGCAACGCTGACACCTAACTACGGCATACCCGCTCCAACCCTGTCCATGGATGATATTAATAAGGGGCTGAAGACAGACTTTGACCTCTGGGTAGAGCAGGAGACCAAGCAAAAGCTTCTCGATAAAGGCGCACGGATTCCGTTTCCAACTCTGTTCCTTACCGTGGAAGAGCAGACAGAAATCAGTAGCCTGAATTCTGATTTGAAGACATATGTGAATCAGATGGAGGCGAAATTTATCACCGGAGCCGAGCCGCTTACAGGCTGGGACAATTATGTGGCGACCGTTAAAAAAATGGGCGGAGAGCGTATGGTTGAAATCAATCAGGCTGCCTATGATCGCTGGGAATCCAACTAACCAGGTCTATGCGCATCAATTTGCTGTAAAAATGAGATATAAGCATTAAACGCGTTCCTGAACATTAAATGCAGGAGGATTAGACATGCAAATCACGAGACATCCGAATAATCCCATTGTCGTCCCGGGCGACTATGAATGGCGCAAGGTTACGGTTTTCAACCCTGCAGTTATCATCGATAACGGCAAATTTTATATGATTGAGCGCACCGCTGGTTCCCTAACGCCATGCAAAAATTACTTGGGGCTGCTAGAGAGTGAAGACGGGGTAAACTTTACCCACGTGAAGGATGAGCCAATTGTGACGCCAGACATGCTGGGATTCCCTTATGGTAGTGTACAGGACCCGCGGATTGTCAAAATTGACGGGACCTTCTATCTTAACTACGCCCTCCGCCCCTGTGCCATGAGTTATTACCCTACCGGGGCAGGCGTCCCCCTTCGCTCTATTCCGGAATATCCGGACGGGTGGGGGGGCGAGGAGGGACATTGGCTAACCCGGTCCTCTATTTTGAAATCAGATAATCTGCTGGATTGGGAGTATGTGGCGGACACGACACCTCTTGATATTAATGACCGGGACAACATTCTGTTCCCCGAGAAAATAGGTGGCAAATTTGTACTGTTGCGCCGCCCCGAGGAATATGTGGGAGAAGCCTACGGTACGGAAAAGGCGGCCATGTGGATTACCTACTCCGAGGATCTCGTGAACTGGGAAGAGCCCAAGCTGCTAGCTACCGCCCAGAACCTCTCCTGGGAATCGCGGAAGATTGGTGGCTCTACACCCCCGATACGTACGGACAAGGGCTGGCTGGTGCTCTATCATGGCGTCGATGAGGATGTTGTCTACCGTGTGGGGGCCATGCTGCTAGATTTGGAGCATCCGGAGAAAATCATTGCCCGGACGCATCATTTTATTATGGAGCCAGAGACGTATTATGAGAAATTTGGGTTCCAGATCCCCAATGTCATCTTCCCGACCGGAAATGTGGTCAAAGATGGACTGCTCTATATCTATTACGGGGTAACAGATACGGCGATTGCCCTTGCAACAGTTCCTCTGGATGAGCTGGTAGAGCACATCCTCCAGGAAGGACAGCAGCAAAATAAACCATAAAATGAAGTTGAATCTTCAAATATAAGAATGTAGAACAGAAAGGGTGGAAGCTCCACCAACTTAAACAGGTCTTTTCGTAGTAACCCCTCTCAAGGCATGTTCCTTGCGATACTGCCCTGGTGTCAGACCGATTTCTTTTTTGAACTTGCGGATGAAATTTGGCGCATCCATATAACCGACTTGCTCAATAATTTCTTTGAGCGGTGCGCTAGTGTTCTCCAGCAGCCGCATGACCTCATCCACACGCCGCTGCCAGATATATTGTGAGAAATTGCTGCCGGTCTTCTCTTTGAAGCTTCGGCTTAGATAAGAAGTTGAAATGGCAAACTTAAGCGCCACATGTTCTAGACTGAGTGTGTAGTCTGCAAACTGCTGATCCACGTAAGCCAGAATGTCATCCATTAATGTAGACTCGCTTGTCTTCGTATTCAGCTCCACTTGCGCGCAAATGTCAGCGGCCAGACAGATCAAACGGCTCTCGAGTTCTTCAAGTGTTTCGAAGGAGGTCAATTCCGGCATATTGGCGAACACTTCGTTCATCCCAAGTTCGGAGGCGGTGCGTAGAAAAGCGTTCAGCAGATCGAAACAGATGCAACGTAGTAGATGAACTTGCAACGGCTCGTCTTTGATCGTATGAATGGTATCGGCAATCATTTGGACGGCTACTGATTCGTTGCCCTGCTTTAGACTCTGCTCCAGTTTCAGCATGGATTTGCGCGGAATCCAGAAGCTCTCGGCAGCAGAAGGGTTCAGCTCTGCAAGCTGCTCGAAGTAAGTTACCTGACCACTTCGCCGGATGATCCGGTGCTCCAGAGCTGCAGCTGCTTCAATGAAGGATTGGTTAAGACGGGCCAAGTCCCTGTAGGCCATGCCGACACCGATACTTAGAGATAGCTGCGAGTGCTCGCGGATTAACGTTAGAATGGCTTCAATGACCTGTTCCAATTGACTTTGAATCGGCTTGTCCGCATCACTGGGAAGTGAAATAATCAGAGCAAACTGGTCCTTGACCGAGAATTCTACACCGAAGATCTGAGCACTGGTACCTGGAAGACATACATTGCTGAGTATATCCTGCAGCTGATGGCGTTCCTGCCAGGACTTGCCACCGGGCACAGTATCATCCCAGGACAGAATAGCCGAGAAATAGAGCCCCTGTCCTTGAGGATGCCTGAATCCTGCGCTAAGAATCATTTGTTCGATCTCTGGATCATCCGGCTTGCCGTGCTTGAGTAGCAGCAGCATGCACTGATTGCGGACGAAGGGCTCCTGAAAATCAATTTTAACACTGTAATTGTGGAGGGTCTGGTGTATCCATTCCCATTCATTGCGGAGCTTGGAAGCATCATCGTCACTGCCTCTCATCTTGTCCACCAAATCCCTGATCGGATGGTACTGCCGTTTGGCTAACAGCATCGCAGCCACTATGCCGGTAATGACCGTAATACAGAAAACGATTAGGATCAGGGTCTGGACATGGGCGACACGGCTGAAGAATTGGAAGCTTGGCATCGTGGTCACATAGGTCCAGCCATTTTCTTCAGATTGAACAGAAACAACGGAGTATTGTTCTCCGTCCATCTTCAAATTATGAATACCGGGCTCAAGTGTAGCTAAATTCTCAATTTCGTCCTGGGGAAGGCTGATGCCATGGCTATTTGCGGTCAACACCTCTCCGGAGGGATTGAAAATATAACTGCTTCCTGAGAAATCACTCAAAATCGAATCCATGACCCCAGTAAGCTTGGATTCTTTCATTAAATAAACAACGGTCCCATATGGAAACGGGTCATTCGGTTTAACGGGCACAAGCATGACAAGCATAGACTCCATTCGGGAATTAACCTTCACGCTCTCAGCGGGACGGACCAGGGGCTGCCTAGTTTCATTCAAGTCCTGCCGCAATTCTTCCGGATTCCAATGCTCGAACTGATAGAGACTATTAAAGGTGACATTAAGATTAGCCAGACCACGGTATGAATAGATGTTGGCATCGTTATGGAAATAGAGAAGCAGATCCTCTGCAATACTGCTGCTAGCTTTGTAATTGGCCAGCGCCTGAATCGCCTCCAAGCTGTAATAGGGATGCTTTACCATATAAGGGGTAAGGTGTTTGTCATAGGCGATTCTTCCCGCTATTTCCTGAAGCTCATTCATACGGTTATCTATAGTGCTCTTCACCTGGTTAAGCTGATTGACATTTGATTGTTCAATCTCTACACGCAATCCTTTGACAGCGTTTTCATATACAAAAATAGTTACACCAGTCAGAGGGATCAGAAATATGAGAATGTAAGAAAAGGCATATTTCAGCAGAAGCCTTGATTTGAAATGATTCCAGCTGAGTCTGAATCTGTTGAGCAAGGATGGCTTGAGTGCCGAATTTGCCATGAAGCAGTCCCTCCCGTGTTAAGATATTCGGATTAAAACTTTTGAATTAGAAATCAGTGTTCTCTTCTGGATTACTCTTGTGCTAGTATAAACATTATAACATTATAATCTTTAGAATAAAGTAGATCATCAGGCTTATTTTCAACTAATTAGAAGTACAGATTTCATGTCATGAATCATTTTTTTTGAATTTTGCCTGTAAACCGGGGTTGACAAAGGAGATGGATGAGTGGGCACAGAGAATGTGCTGCGTAATTTGCAGCTTGTTGACGGGCGGATTATGGATATCGCCATTCAGGACGGGATCATCACCGCCATTACACCGCCAGGACAGGCTGAAGGAGAAAATGAGCTAGATTGTTCAGGGTTATATGTGTCCAGTGGGTGGATTGATCTGCATGTGCATGCCGTCCAGGAGCTTGATCCCTATGGCGATGATATCGACAAAATTGGTGTGAAGCAGGGGGTGACAACGCTTGTAGATGCTGGGAGCTGCGGTGCAGATCGAATTGGAGCTTTTTATGCCGCAAGACTACAGGCTGCTACACAAGTATTTGCTCTGTTGAACATTTCAAGCATCGGGCTCGAACGGACGGATGAATTGTCGCAGCTGGAATGGATTGACCGGCGCAAGGTCCTGGAGGCAGCAGCGGCTTATCCTGATTTCATTGTTGGTCTGAAAGCCCGTATCAGCCAAAGTGTCGTCAAAGGCAGCGGCATACTTCCGCTCAAGTTGGCACGCACACTCTCGGAAGAAACGAAGCTTCCGCTTATGGTTCACATCGGTTCTGCCCCGCCCGCTATCTCTGATGTGCTGGAGCTGCTACAGTCGGGCGATGTAATCACCCATTACCTTAACGGCAAGTCCAACAATCTGTTTCATCCGGATGGCACACCGATGCAAGAATTACTGGATGCTGCTGCTCGGGGAGTTCATCTGGATGTGGGGCATGGCACAGCGAGCTTCTCCTTCCGCATCGCAGAACAGGCCAGGGCTGCAGGCATTGCGCTAAATACAATCAGTACGGACATTTACCGAGGCAATCGTATGAATGGTCCGGTATACAGTATGTCGAATGTGCTGACGAAATTTCTATACCTCGGCTACAGTTTGGAAGAAGTCATCCGCGCGGTTACAAGAAGTCCGGCGGAGTGGCTTGGTAAGCCGGAGCTCGGGCTGATTAGGGTGGGACAGCAGGCGAACCTGACTTTGTTTTCCCTGGAAGCAGGCGAAAAGCAACTTGAGGACTCGGAAGGTGATGTCCGGGTTACGCAACACTATATTGAGGCTAAAGGAGTCTTTGCTAATGGGTCACTCATTACAAGCTAAATATGGATTGAAGCGTGTTATTAATGCCAGTGGGAGAATGAGCATCCTTGGCGTTTCCGCACCAACGGATTCCGTCATGGATGCGATGAAACAGGGCGGACAGCGTTACGTGGAGATTGCGGATCTTGTGGACAAATCCGGAGAATATATTGCACAGTTACTTGGGTCGGAAAGCGCGGTTGTGGCGAACTCCGCATCCAGTGGTATTGCGCTGTCGGTAGCAGCCATGGTGACTGGCGGAGATCCACGTCTCAGCCTTCGTCTGCACCAGGAACCGGTATTGAAAAATGAAATTATTATGCTAAAGGGTCATAATGTGCACTATGGAGCGCCGGTTGAAACCATGATATTCCTTGGCGGCGGCCGGGTAGTGGAGGTCGGATACGCCAATGAAGGCCGTAAGGAGCATATCGATCAGGCAATTGGTGAACGTACTGCAGCCATTCTTTATGTTAAATCCCATCACGCTGTTCAGAAGAACATGATTTCTTTGGAAGAGGCCTGGGAGGTTGCACAGCATAGAGGGGTGCCGCTGATTGTTGATGCGGCAGCGGAAGAGGATCTACACAAATATATCCAACTTTCGGATCTGGCCATTTACAGCGGGTCGAAAGCTATTGAAGGCCCTAGTTCCGGCATTGTCGCTGGCAAAAAGAAATATGTGGAGTGGCTTAAAGTACAGCTACACGGGATTGGCCGCAGCATGAAGGTTGGCAAAGAGACTATTTTTGGGTTACTTCAAGCGCTAGAGGAATACCAGGACAAAGCGGATAATAGCGAACGAGAGAAGCAGATGCTGGAGGGTCTTCAGCCACTGGATAGACTTCCTGGTGTTTCGGTCCGCATCGTGCAGGATGAAGCCGGCAGATCGATTTTTCGGGGGCGTGTCCAAATTGATTCCTCTCTTGTTGGGGTGGATGCGAAGAAAGTAAATGACCAGTTACGTGAAGGATTAATTGCGGTATATACCCGAGACTATGGCGTCAAGCAGGGTTATTTTGATATTGATCCAAGGTCGCTGCAAGGGGATGATATGCAGGTCATCGTCAGCAGAATACATGAAATCGTGGGAGGCAAACCGGAATGAGTCATATTCAGCAGTGTCTGTATAAGAACAGGGCCGCAATTAATGTACTGGCCGGCAGTATCGGGAACGCCAAGGATGTGTACGAGGCTGCGGAAGGATATGTACTTGTTGGTGTGCTCTCCAAAAATTATGCTACGTCGGAGGAAGCTGTAGTCGCCATGGCTGAATATGGTCAGGCGATTCAAGATGCCGTATCTATCGGACTCGGGGCTGGAGACAGCCGTCAGGCTGCAGTTGTGGCGGAGATTGCAGCGAGTTATCCGGGAAGCCATATCAATCAGGTATTCCCGGCGGTGGGGGCAACCCGTGCCAACCTGGGACCTAAAGATAGTTGGATTAATTGCCTGGTATCTCCGTGCGGACAGCCAGGCTATGTAAATATATCCACTGGCCCCATCAGTTCAGCAACCACTCCGCAGGCCATTGTTCCGGTTCATGCCGCCATTGCACTGGTTCGTGACATGGGAGGGAACGCGCTCAAATATTATCCGATGCAGGGGTTGAAACTGGAAGAGGAGTACCGTGCTGTTGCCAAGGCTTGTGGAGAAGCGTCTTTTGCTCTGGAGCCTACAGGCGGAATCGATCTGGACAGCTTTGGACCCATTCTAGAGATTGCACTACAGGCAGGCGTACCTCAGGTTATACCACATGTCTATTCTTCAATAATTGAGACGCAGACCGGGAATACAAACGTACAGGATGTCCGCAGACTGCTCGAAACAATGAAATCACTGGTGGACCGATATGCCTAGGGTTGCTGCATTTGGTGAAGTGATGATGCGGCTGCAGGTTCCGGGCTACGAAACACTGGTCCAGAGCAGCAGGCTGGAGTATTCTTTTTCCGGCAGCGGGGTGAATGTAACGGCGGCACTAGCGAGATACGGCCATAACGGTGCTCTTATTACAACTTTACCGGAAACTCCGGTGGGTGAAGCGGCTCTCGCTTATCTGCGCAAGCTGGGGGTAGATACCTCTCTTATTAGCCTGGGTGGTAAACACCTTGGGATGTACTTTCTGGAGAATGGTTTTGGAGCCCGCCCTGGCAGAGTCACTTACACAGACCGGCTGGGCAGCAGTTTCAATACCGCGGACGCGGCCAATTATGATATGAAGGATCTTGCATCCCGGATCGATGTTCTTCATTTATGTGGTATTACGCTGGCTATGAATGATGGCGTGCGCAAGCAGATGAAACGGCTTGCTGAGGAAGTGAGGAATGCTGGGAGGAAGGTTGTATTTGATTGTAATTACCGTCCCGCGTTATGGGGGACAGATGGTTATGTCAAGGCCCGCCCGCATTATGAGGAACTGCTGGGGCTGGCAGATTTGGTGCTAATGAATGAGAGGGATGCGAAGTGTATTCTTGGCATCGGAACCGGAGAATATGATAGAATAACACAGATGAAACAAGCGATCCCTGAAGTTGCAAAGCGCTTCGGAATCGGAACGGTAGCAGGAACCCATCGAGAGATTAACGCGGACCATACGCATTCCTTGACAGGATATATCTATCATCAAGGTACGTTCGTATTTTCCCGCAAGATGACTTTCCCGGTGTACGACCGGATCGGTGCCGGCGATGTATTTGCTAGCACCATCATCCATGGAGAATTGCAGGAATACCCACACGAGTACACGGTTAATTTGGCAGTGGCGGCAGCGATGCTGGCCCATACCACTCAAGGCGATACAGCGCTTTTTACCGAGAATGAGGTGCTCCGCGCGCTGTCGGACCATCCCTCAGATGTTGAAAGGTAGTGAACAGTGAGTGTCTCTGAAGCGCAAGCAAGGTCCTTTATATCAGCAAATCCAAAAAATTCTTAAAGATCGGATTCTACATGGAGTATATCCTCTTGGAAGCATCATCCCCTCTGAACCACAGCTGGAGAAAGAATTTGGCGTCAGTAAAATGACAGTCCGCGGTGCGGTCCAAGAGCTGTCGCAGGAAGGTTACGTGCAGAAGAAAAGCGGTGTTGGCACAATTGTGATGCGCAATACCTCTCATCAGAAGCTCTCAAAGGGCAAACGGTTTACGGAGCTGCTCGTAGAAGAGGGTCAAAAGCTGGAAAAGAAAGTTCTGAATTCCCGTTTACTCACCAATGATACTGGAACGGAGGAATATGGTCTCTATGGGCCGCATTGCCAGCGTATTGAAAGGCTCTACATTCTTAACGGACAACCTTATATTCATCTGATACACTTCTTGGCAGCAGCTGCATTGCCCGGCGGAGGCAAAGAAGAAATGAATGGAGATATCCAATCCCTGTATGACTCACTGGAGGAGAACGACATTTTGCTGGAGAACTTCAAAGACCGTTTCTTTGTAGAACCTGCAGCTCCTGAGGTATGCCAACTGTTGAAGATTCCCCCGGGGACACATGTGCTCAAGCGCCTGCGTAACTCCTTCGATGGAGAAGGCAGATTAATTGAGCACAGTATCGGCTGTTACAACACGGAACTTCATCATTATCTGGTGAGCTACGACACTTGAGGTCGGGGGTGCAAAAAAGGGTCCTGCCATGTTCATAACAGGACCCTTTTTGCGTAAACAACGGTTTATTGGTGAACTAGAAATCCCTCAAACGATCAATACCTCAAATAATCCCTCGTGATTAACCTTAACTGAATCATCTTGACGCAGTTCCAATTGCTCATTCAACTGATCCAGTAGCTCCGTTAGAACAACATAAATCTCTTCCCGCTCAACGGTTTCAATAAAGCCGGTCTTAGCATCCATCTTGTTGAAGGTCTGGGTGTAGTTTTCAACCATGGAGACGAGTTGCTTGTGTATAGACTCCTGATCCATGGGACCTTGACTTAATTGACGGATTTCCTTCAAGCACTGCTTGAACAATTGCGTTGCTTTTTTTGCGTGTGCCTCCTTGATGTGGTCCCTCCCATCCCAATCCCGAAATGGATTGTTCAGGTTCTCCGCAAGCCATTCCGGTTTGCGTGCTTTGGTGATCTCCACATCAAATCCGGCAGCAGCGGATTTTTTATATTTTGTTTTGATCGACTTGGCTGCATCGGCAGGCAGGCTGGTTAGCCACAGCGTAGTCAATTCCGGAAGTTGCTCTGGATCAGGGAATTGTTCACCATTGAAGCCGAACAGGTCATATGTAGTGAAGGTTTGCAAATTTGCCCACTGCTGAATCGTTTCTATATTGGATACATTGCCGGGTTTACCCCACAATCGCAACTCTGAAAGCTCAGGATAATACTGCACAAGTGGCTCCAGATTGAGCTCCGTGATATCTCTGATATGCAGACCTTCAAGTCGTGAGATACCCGTAACCTGTGGCAGGTCCGATGGAACATTGAGAGTGATGCATTTACCGTCTTTGAGAGCCACGATACGCAGATCTGGAGACAGCTCACCTGTGAAATTCAGACTCGTCATTTTCGTGTTCAAAATTAACTCCCTCAACCCGCTGACATCCACAATAAGTTTGGTCAGGTGGCTCTTGCTGATATCCAGAATCGTTTGACCATGATCTATGATATGAAGTTCATTAATAAACGGGTTGTCCTCTATAAATGGAAAGATCGATTCCGTATATCCATTCATCTCAATATGTGTTAGACAATGTAGCTGTGCGAGCTCGGTTACATCTTCCTCAGACTTAGGGCTGAAATCGCGGAGTGTACTCGTACTGCGCCGCATTACACGATCGCCAATCATGACTTCTTCGTCATCATGCACAGCTTGTTTGAACTCTGCTCTTCGGATCGCATCGATACCTTCCCATTCACGCTGGAGATAGAGCTTTTCTCCCATCGGCCAGCCTCCCCCATACGTATTCATTTTCTCGGTGTAGAGTGGAGGGAGGTTGCCTGCAAGCACATACTGTGAAGGAACAATAGCACTCACGAAACTATGATCAACTCTGTCATTCCAGAAATAGAAATTACAGATCAATGGCTTCATCTGATGAAGCTGCATTTCATTAGGCAGTTGGTCACCAGTCCAATCCAATTGAAGAACTGAGGCAAGCGTGTCGGACGATTTACCCTCCGTTTCTTTGAGTCCAGTTACCTGGCAGGCGGCATATTGTTGTAATTTTTCGACGTACACGCAGTATATATCTCCAACAGTAGGGATCATGGTATGCTCCTTTCGTTCTGTACCAATGGAAGCTAAGCTACTATTGCAGCAAGTATCCTGTATAACTAATAATAGATGAATTATATCAAAGTCATTTAGAGACTTCCATTTTGAGATAGAGTCTGACTTGCTTGAATACTTTTATAAAAGGAACGATGTCTACGGACACAGGTATGAGTCGCATTTCCTCCGCATACAGTACAACAATGAGATGTATGCCAAGGAGGAGAAATAACCGTATGATTGATCCGATTTTGCAAGCTCCGAATGTTCCGTTAGCTGCCGATTCTAATGCGGTTGTCAATTATCAGAGGGATTCACGCAACTATATAACCCAGTTGTTTGGAGAACAGCTGCCGACCATTGCAAATGGTTTCTTCAACGTCTACTTAAGCAAAGGAATTATTGTGCAGCCGCACTGGCACACCAATGTCACGGAGATGGTTGTGGTCATCACCGGTGAAATTACAGCGTCAGTATTCAACCCGTTTACGCGTGAACGATTGACATACCGTCTGAAACCAGGTCAGGTTGTTGTATTTCCGAAAGGCTGGTTTCACTGGTTTGTCGCTGAGACAGATGATGTATATGTATTAACTATCTTTGATCAACCAACGCCTGATATTGTGTTTGGAGCGGATTTCTTGGCAGCTACACCGCCGGAGGTGGCTCACCGCGCGTACTGTTTGGATGAAGAGGCATATGCCAGAGCCGTTGCATCCATTAAAAATGATGCCATTCTGGGCCCTCCAATAGGGTGTGATACTGCTGTTTCTGACCTGTCAACCCAACCATCCAATGCGTCCAAACCAACCAAAGGATCTAAAGACTAGGGCAATTCCTCTCTAATAAACTAGAACCATTCAAGCCTGCAACTGGAACTTATTCGGTTGTGGGCTTATTCTATGCGTTAACACCTATACAATTCTCTGTTAATATAGTTGTAACATCGATGAAAATGGGGGATACCGACCATGGCAATGTCCGAAACAGAAATGCTTGAAACTGCAATGAGTTTTGCACCTGTATTGATGTTTGACCGGAACGAACCCTTTTATCCTGATTTTGTTGGCGTTTCTGTGTTGGATCGTTCAGGACCATCGCCTTCGTTCAAGAGGGATATTCAATTCCCGGCTGAAGCAGTTCAATATGTAATTGAGTTTGCGATCTGGTGGGATTATGAGATTGGTCATCTGTATGAGATGGAACATGTGTGGATATATGTGGGTCATGACGGTGAAGTTGTGGACTGTGAAGCCAGCTTTCATGGTAAAGTGCTGCGGGGGTTGCTGAAGGATCGAGTTAATGTGGTTGGACGTCATGTATGTCTGTATTCACAGCCTGGCAAGCATGCTTTCTCACCGCTGCCAGTTGTGTTTGAATTATTGCCAGACTTATATAGTGCTGCCGGTACCAAAGCCGGATGTGATGGGTTACTCGTGAATGATTTATTCCGTGGGTATTTTGAAACGAATGAGCAGATTGATGCACAAGTAATGACTTATCTGCAGACCAAGGCGTTCGTGCCTTCCATGGAGTTCGAAGAGTATCTGTTGAAACCGGAGATGTTCATGACCTGGGACCAGTTGTTTGACATTATTCCGCAGCGGATTAAGGATCGCTTAATCGAACTGGAGCAGTTGTACGGCACGTAGCTTTATTCATGCTAATCCATAGAATTGATACGTATTTAATCAAATTCACCTTAGGTGGGTTTGATTTTTTTGTATGTCAAAGGCATTAGTTAAAGTTGCAAATTATTAGACTTAAGTCATGGGTTGAACTGTGAATATGTGAAAATAAGGCATCAATTTTTAACGAATTATAATCTTCGTTAGTCTGAAGAACTACAAGATTGTATCTTACCAAATCATGAAAATGAAGTCGTACATTTTGCTAGCGTTATGTCTAATAAATCATATGTAATATGTTTGAAAAATATATGAATTTCGTATATATGAAATTATTGATTTTAATAAACAGGCAATTAGTTAGTTACTTAATTAAATAGTAGAAACTTAATATCTAAAATAAAAATTCGTAATAGTGCAAATTTATAGAATTAAAAATTCCCTATTCAGTTTTGATATATTTCTGTCGAAATAAATCGTAAGTTGTCTGGAGCGCGACCTAGAGAAGGGTTTACCAAGCGTTATATACATAACTGGACACTACGATGCCTAGGAGGAGATTACATGAAGTGGTTTGGAAATTTGAAAACAGCAACAAAGATTATCTCAGCATTTTTAATTGTGTCGATGATCCTTGCGGCCCTTGGAATCTACTCAGTGGTTACATTAAGAAGTACGAACGAACGGATGCAAGAGATGTACAACAACAATCTGATCTCGGTTCGAGAGCTCTCTTCTGCTCAGGTCTTTTATCAGAGAATGCGAGTTAATGTGCGTGATTTGAACTACGAAACTGAAACTGCAGAAAAGAACAGAGTTAACGAAAGTATTGCTACGAATCGTCAATCCTTGGAGGAGCGACTTGCTACGTACCGCCCTCTTGCGACTACCCCGGAAGAAACGGAATTGCTTCGTAAATTAGATACCCAATACACCAGTTATATGAAACTGTATGATCAGGGTATCAACTTAGCGCAAACAAATGATGATGCCGGTTTTATTTTATTTTTGAAAGAGACCTTGAAACCTTCAGGTGATGAGGTTGTACAAGCGTTGACAGATCTAGTGAACCTCAATGTAACGCTTGCAGAACAGGCTAACTCGAAGTCAGAAGCTGCGTACTCAAAAGCATTCATCGTTACTATAATCATGGTGATTGCATCCGTACTCTTCAGTATCCTCATCGGTTACATTATATCTCGCTCCATTTCTAAGCCACTCATGGCCATGCTGGGTCTGGCTACGGAAGTTGCCGGCGGAAATCTGACCCTCAAGTCAGACATCTCCAGCAAAGATGAAGTGGGTCAACTGGCCGCGGCACTGAATCGTATGGTCGACAACCTGAAAGACTTAATCAACAATATCGTGATGAACTCCCAAAGTGTTGCCGCTTCTTCGGAACAGATCTCAGCCAGCACACAGGAGATTGCAAGTACCAGCACAAGCCAATCCAGCGAGGCAGGAAACATCTCCGAATTGTTCAAGGAGCTTTCACTGGCTATTAACTCCGTTGCTGCAAGTGCGGAAGAAGCTGCCGAACTGTCCAATGATACCGTGAAGACTGCTCGTGAAGGTGGACTTGTTGTACAGACATCATTGGAAGGTATGCAAGCTGTTAATACCAAAATGACCAAGCTTGAAGATGATTCCCGTAAAATCGGTGACATCATTGAAGTGATTGACGATATCGCTGAACAGACCAATCTGCTTGCGCTGAATGCTGCAATTGAAGCGGCACGTGCCGGAGAGCAAGGGCGAGGATTCGCCGTAGTCGCAGATGAAGTCCGGAAGCTTGCAGAGCGCAGCGGTGAGGCGACCAAAGAAATTACAGCCATCATCAAAGCGATGCAGGAAAACACGAGACAAAGCGTACAGGCGGTAGCCGCCAGTGTTGAACAGTCTTCCATGACTGGACAGGCATTTGATCAGATCATTGATATGGTCAATAACTCCTCTCAGAAAGTAAACGAAATTGCAGCTGCATGTGAAGAAGAAGCTGCTCAAGCCGCAGAAGTCATGAGTTCTGTTGAATCCATCTCGGCTTCCAGTGAAGAATCCGCAGCAGCGTCAGAAGAGACAGCGGCAACATGCCAGTCTCTGGCACATCTGGCGGAAGAGCTGGCGAATTCGGCAGCTGCCTTCAAAACCAATTAATTAAATCGAATTGAGGGTGAATCGATGTCTTCACTTCAGAAGGAACAATATATTGAACTGTCTGTAGGTGCAGAGACTTGCGCCATTCGAATCGAAGAAATTCATGAAATTATTAAAATGCTGAGCATCACAGATATCCCATTTAGCCGCCCAGAGATCAAAGGGGTAGTTAATCTGCGCGGCAAGGTTGTATGTGTGATGAGCCTGCGGAATCTGCTGGGTATGTCGGATGAACCGGACACCAGAGCGACTCGTATTATCGTAGTTCGACATCAGGATGAATATATTGGTTTGATCGTGGATCGCGTGAACAAGGTAACCACATATTCGGAAATACATCCGCCAACCGGAGGTTATGGTCGTAACCGTGAGGGATTTTTCCATGGCGTGGGTCAACAGGAAGATAAGCTTGTGGGCATTTTGAAACTGGACGAAATATTGGGCGGTTAGGGAGGTATACACGAATGATGGATTTGTCTGCCTACCGTGACATCTTTATCGAAGAACTGAATGATCAACTGGAACGTATGGATCAGTCTTTGCTGGCATTGGAGCTTTCGCCTTCTGTAGAGCTGGTTCAGACGCTGTTTCGGGCAGCCCATACCATCAAGGGATCGGCATCCACAATGGATTTCCGTGAATTAAGCGACCTCACGCATGAAGTGGAGTATGCTCTTGAATGGGTCCGGGAGAAAAAACCGGAGATGACTTCGAAGCTAATTGATACATTGTTCCGCTCTTTGGACGTCATGAAGGTGCTTCGGGATCAGTATATCCGTGGGGAAGCCTATGCAGATTTTAGGGCGGTAGTACGAGAAATAAAGGATTTAATTCAGAACCCGGCAGTAGTCGGGAAACTTAAAGTTCCTCAATTGCAACCAGCAGAATCGATTGTGGCACAGGTGGCTGTCGTGTCAGGCAAGCAGTTATTGTCCATTCACATTGTGCTGGAGCAGAAGTGTATGATGAAAGCAGCCAGGTATCACATTTTGCGGCAACGCATTGAGGACATCTGTGGTACGGTTGTCGCTACTTCACTCATGGAGAAACAATCGGACGCGGAGAATGAAGACGATCATTATAGTCAGTTCATCATCATCACGGCTACTTCAAAGGACCCACAGCAGCTTAATGCAGAGCTGTCTTCAGACTCGGATATTCATGTGCTGGAGATTGATCCCTATATGCTGGAATCCAATGAGATTGCTGCGACTTCTGCGCCAGTTGAATTAATCTCTGAAAAAGAGCAAACGAAAGCAAGCGTGACTACCGCAGCTACATCTGGTCCGGAAGAGAAAGTAAAAACGGCTCAACCTACGGTTCGTGTGAGTGTTGAACGTCTGGACCATTTGATGAACCTGGTTGGAGAGCTTTTAATTGATCAGACATCCCTCGCAGATCTTAGTGGATCGGGTGCACGCAAGGAACCTTCCTCACTCATTCAGAGCATAAGTGGTGTTTCCGATCATATGGGCAGGGTGATCAAAGAACTTCAAGAAGGTGTCATGAAGACACGTATGTTACCCATTGATCAACTATTCAGCCGTTTCCCGAGATTGGTTCGTGACCTTTCGCAGAAACTGGGTAAAGATCTGGAACTGGTCATTCAAGGTGGAGAGACGGAGCTTGACCGGATGATTATTGAAGAATTGAGTGACCCGCTGATCCATCTCATCCGCAACAGTGCGGATCATGGCATTGAAAGTGTAGAGGTTCGAGCAGAGCACGGCAAGCCGTCCAAAGGACGAATTACCTTAACTTCATTTCATGAAGAAAATCATGTCGTCATTCGTTATTCAGATGATGGCAAAGGCATCGATGGTGAGAAGATCAAGGCTTCCGCTTTGGGCAAAGGTATTATTAGTGAGGAACAGGCTGCGCGACTAACAACACAGGAAGCAGTGCATCTCATATTTGAGCCTGGTTTCTCAACAGCTTCTTCTGTCAGTGAAGTATCAGGACGCGGCGTTGGAATGGACATCGTGCGTAGTCAGATCGGACGACTCAACGGTATCATTGATATTGATACAGAGGTTGGTGTGGGCACCACGTTTACGATCCGTCTACCCCTTACATTGGCAATTATTAAAGGTCTGTTAGTCAAAGTATCGGGTCGTGTATTGATCTTGCCGATGTACAACGTTGCAGAGATTGTTCGAATTTCACCTGAGGATATTCAGATGATCCAAGGGCAACAAGCGATTCTGAATCATGGTCGTATTGTACCCTTTCACAGACTGTGCGATAAATTGAATTATCCACGAACGGACCGCAAATCCAAAACCATTCCACTCGTGATCGTGCGTTCCGTGGACAAAATTGCAGCATACGCAGTAGATGAGATCATTGGGAATCAGGAAGTTGTGATTAAAACGCTGGGTACGTATCTGGGTGCGATGAATCATCTTTCTGGTGCAACGATTCTTGGTAATGGTAAGGTTGCCCTGATATTGGACGCGTCCTATCTGGTCAGTCATTAATCGTTAGATAGTTATTATGCAGGCCGAAGAGCCTCATCATCCATAACTGGATGGTGGGGCTCTTCGTTATACCTTTTGACATGGTGGCCAACTTAGGCTTTAAAAATGAGATCCATAAAACGGTTGGCTGCCAGAGAAATCGGCATATTGCGTTTGGTCATAATCCCCACATGGGAAGGGGGAAGTGGGACATCAAGCTGAATCTCGAAGAGAGAACCTTCCTCCAGCTCTTTGGAGATAAATTCACGTGTAACATAGGAAATACCCAGTCCCCGACGTGCAAATTCAATCAGCAGATCAACGCTACCGACCTCAATCTCAGGCTTCAACGTGTAATTATAACTGTTAAACAACTCCGTTATAGCCATCCGAACCCGGCTGTTCCGGGAGAAGAGAATCAGTTGATGCTCAAGAAGCATCTCAAGCGTCATGACCTTACCTTTTAACTGAGCATAACGTTCCCCAGCTACAAAGCAGTCTTTCAACTGAATGCTTTCTCTGACTTCCAGCTGTGGATCAACAATGGGCATGCGAACAACGCCAAGATCAATCTTGCCTTCTTTTAGAAACGTAATGACTTCGGGCGTGGTTCCGTGGCTCAGATGCAGCTTGATGTTAGGGTATAAGGTATGGAATTCCTCCAGATACGCCAACATGTAATGCTTAAATAAGGAGTCACTGCCACCGATCCTCAATTCACCATTGTCGAGGTTCTTCAGTGCGGCCATTTTTTCTTCCGCAAGCGAGATCAGAATCTGGGATTGTTCAATATAGGAGTATAGACTGACACCTTCCTGTGTCAACGCTACACCCTTGGAATTTCGATAAAACAAAGTAAGACCAAAGCTCTCTTCCAATTGCTTGATGGCATGACTGACGCTGGGTTGAGTGATATACAGTGCTTTCGCAGCCTGTGTCAAACTGCCCGTTTTGGCGGCCCAATAAAAGACTTTATATAGTTCGTAATTTGTAGTCATAGATATGGTCTATAGCTCCTGTGAAATATATTAATTACTTGTATGGCTATAAAACGTATTATAGTGTAACTACAACAAAGAAACCAGAGTTACTTGGAAGGAGAACGGTGAGATGGAACCAACTACCATTGTTTTATTTGGTGCTACTGGCGATTTAGCCAAAAGAAAAATATATCCTGCCTTATATAACTTATATCTTGAGCAGAAGCTTCCTGAAACCTTCTCATTGATTGGTTTGGGGCGTAGAGAGTGGTCTGATGAATTCTTTCAGGCACAAGTGGAAAAATCATTAAATGAATTTTCCAGACGCCAAGCTGATCCTGAAGTTGTGAAGTCATTTGTGAAAGCTTTCCGCTACAGTGTATTGAATATAAGTCATAAGGAAGATTATATAAAGCTGTTGGGATTAGTTGAACAAAGAGAAGCTGAGCTTGGCATTCCGTCCAATCGCTTGTTCTATCTCTCGGTTGGTCCGGAATTCTTCGAACCGATTGCCGAGAATATTCAAGAAAGTGGGCTGGGTTCCACAGAGGGCTGGAAACGTCTTGTTATCGAGAAGCCATTTGGTCACGATCTACAGTCCGCAAGAGACCTCAATCGCAAATTAAGCGAATCCTTCACGGAAGAAGAGATTTATCGGATTGACCATTACTTGGGCAAACCGATGGTACAACGTCTGGAGACGTTGCACCAGAGTAACCCAATCATGAAGGCGTTATGGAACAACCGTTACATCTCCAACGTGCAAATTACGGCGAATGAGACTGTAGGTGTCGAAGAACGTGCATCCTATTATGATCATGTAGGTGCAGTGCGAGACATGTTCCAGAATCATATGCTGCAATTGCTCATGATGATGGCGATTCAGCTTCCATACAACAGTTCTTCCGAAAAGGTTGGATTGAAGAAAAAGCACATCATGGAATCGATCCAGCCATTGCAAAAGCAGACTGTAGGTGCAAACATCATCCGCGGACAGTATGCAGCAGGCAACATTCAAGGCCAACCGGTTAATGCTTATGCTGCTGAACCGGGTGTAGCGGAGAATACGATGAATGACACGTTCATTGCTGCCAAATTGCAAATTGATGATTTCTTCTGGCGTGGTGTTCCGTTTTACATTCGCACGGGTAAAAGAATGAAGGAGAAATCAACACGTATCGTGATTGAATTCAAAGAACCTTCAGGCCAGACGAATGTCCTGAAAAACAAAGGTTCCAAGCCAAACCTGCTCGTCATAGAGATGAGTCCGGATCAGAGCATGACATTGCAACTGAATGCAAGTGATCCTGAGAATAAAGGTGAATTCAAACCGGTTCATATCGATCTTTCTCCGGATAAAGGTGACCTCGCGGAAGCTTACGAGAATCTGATTCGTGATGCTTTGCTGGGTGATCCAACATTCTTTGCTCACTGGGATGAAGTAGAATTGTCCTGGGCTTGGGTGCAACCAATTCTGGACGCATTCCAGGAAAATCTGTTGCCACTTCACCTGTATCCTGCGGGCAGCTATGGACCTGCTGAATCGGATGCTATGCTTGAAGCAGAAGGCCACCACTGGTGGTTTGATGAGCCGGCGGATCAGCATTCTGTTGTTGCAAGTAGCACACCCTTGGCGGTTAATGCCAATCTCTAAACCATAATAAAAATATCTGGAGGTAATTCAATCATGAAATTTTTTATCGATACAGCTAACGTGGAAGATATCCAAAAAGCATACAAAATCGGCGTATTGTCTGGCGTAACGACGAACCCTTCTTTGGTAGCCAAAGAAGGTGTGAAATTCGAAGATCGTATCGAAGAAATCCTGCGTTTGGTACCTGAAGTTGAGTCCGTTTCTGCGGAAGTAACACCAGATGCCCTTACTGCTGAAGAAATGATCGCGCAAGCAGAAGAATTGATCAAAATTAACAACAGTGACAAAAACATCACGATCAAATTGCCAATGACACTTGCAGGACTTGAAGCTTGCCGTTACTTGACCAAAAAAGGCGTGAAAACCAATGTAACGTTGATCTTCACTGTGAACCAGGCGCTTCTGGCTGCTCGTGCTGGTGCAACATATGTATCTCCATTCCTGGGACGTCTTGATGATATCTCCGAAGATGGCGTACAATTGGTTACCAAAATTGCTGAATTGTTCCGTACACATAACCTGGATGCACAGATTATTGCGGCTTCCGTAAGACATCCGGATCACGTTACACGTGTAGCAATGGCGGGAGCACATATCGCTACTGTTCCATTCTCCGTCATTGAACAAATCTCCAAACACCCGCTGACAGATCAAGGTATGGACAAATTTGCAGCTGACTGGAAAAAAACAGTACAATAATCACTGAATATTTATTCGTTTCAACTTACTATAAACCTATATAAATAATGGAGCATTGGGAGGACATAATGAGTAAACAACAGATTGGTGTTATTGGATTGGCAGTAATGGGTAAAAACCTGGCTTTGAATATTGAAAGCAAAGGTTTCTCGGTAGCGGTATTTAACCGTTCCCCGGAGAAAACGAACGATCTTCTGAAAGAAGCAGAAGGTAAAAACCTGACAGGCGCGTTCACCATTGAAGAATTCGTAGAGTCCCTGGAGTCTCCGCGTAAAATTCTGATTATGGTGCAAGCAGGTAAAGCGACAGATGCAACCATTGAGCAACTGCTTCCTCATCTGGATCAAGGGGACATCATTATCGACGGAGGTAATGCTTACTTCCCTGACACACAACGTCGCAGTAAAGAGCTGGAAGAAAAAGGTTTCCGCTTCATCGGCGCAGGTGTATCCGGTGGTGAAGAAGGCGCACTGAAAGGCCCGGCTATCATGCCAGGCGGTCAGGAAAGTGCTTATCAGTTGGTAGAACCGATCCTGACAGCGATCTCCGCCAAAGTTGGCGATGACGCTTGCAGCACTTATATCGGACCAGACGGCGCCGGACACTATGTAAAAATGGTGCATAACGGTATCGAGTACGGAGACATGCAGTTGATTGGTGAGGCTTACCACCTGCTCAAATCCGTATTGAACGTTTCCGTTGAAGAGTTGCATGAGATCTTCACCGAGTGGAATCAAGGGGAGCTGGACAGCTACCTGATCGAAATCACGGCAGATATCTTCTCCAAATACGATCCTGAGACGGGTAAACCAATGGTTGACGTTATTCTGGACGCGGCTGGACAAAAAGGAACAGGTAAATGGACAAGCCAAAGCGCGCTGGATCTCGGCGTACCATTGTCCATGATCACGGAATCCGTATTCTCCCGTTTCCTTTCTGCCATGAAGGACGAGCGTGTAGCAGCTAGCAAAATCCTTAATGGACCAGCAACTGAAGCATTCTCTGGCGACAAAAAAGCGTTCATCGAGAACGTTCGTAAAGCGCTGTTTGCAAGTAAAATCGTATCCTACGCTCAAGGATTTGCACAAATGCGTGCAGCTTCCGATGAGTATGGTTGGGATCTGAAATATGGCAACATTGCCATGATCTTCCGCGGCGGCTGCATCATCCGTTCGCAGTTCCTGCAAAACATCAAAGAAGCGTATGACAAAGATGCAGCACTGAAAAACCTGCTCTTGGATCCATACTTCCAAAACATCGTTGAGTCTTATCAAGGTGCATGGCGTGAAGTTGTAGCGGCTGCTGTAAAACAAGGTATTCCGGTACCTGGATTCTCCAGCGCACTGTCTTACTACGACAGCTACCGTACGGAGCGTTTGCCAGCGAACTTGCTGCAAGCACAACGTGACTACTTCGGTGCGCACACATTCAAACGTGTGGACAAAGAAGGTTCATTCCACTTCCAGTGGATGGACACTAACGAGTAATATCCGTTCCGAATATATAGCATTCTTGCAGTCATTCATGAATTTAACTTCATGGTACCTGCAAGGGTGCTTTTTCTCGTTAATGGTTCGAATTTGATATTATCAAATTGTAATAAAATGTACGAATCTGGGTTTGGCAAACAGATGATCTGACCCTTCAACTACGTTATACTTGTTCAGACGGACCTACATCCGTGATGAAAATTCAGAATAAAACTTATTGACGTGGAGGTTAGACCGGGCATGTTTGTATTAGCGGGTATATTGTTTTTGGTCGTATACGGTTTATTAGTGTTCTACATAGGCTGGAGCGGGTGGAGTTGGATGAAACCTGTCGTGTCCGCCAGATTCCGGTGGTTTTATATCATAGCGCTTGTATTCCTTGCCGTTTCCTTCATTTTGGCACGAGTATTTGGAAGCATTTCGTTTCTTAGTATCATCGGTTCCTACTGGCTGGCGATCTTCTCGTTGTTATTGCTGATCTTGCCAGTCATTCACTTGACGATGTGGCTACTGAGATTAACCCGCATTCCTAGACATCACACACAGAAATGGGCAGGAGTCGTTACACTGGTGCTGTTGGTGTCCACAATGGGTTATGGAATCTTCAACGCCTATAGCCCGGTAGTGAGAACGTATAACATTCAGATTGATAAAAAAGTAGAAGGTGTGGACAAGCTTAATATTGTCATGGCTGCCGATATGCACTTCGGACTTCTATCTGGCCCTGCACATGCCAAACGAATGGTGGAGGAAATTAATGCTCTGAAGCCGGATCTGGTGCTGTATCCGGGAGATATCATTGATGACAATCTGGATATGTACCTCAATAGCGGAATTGCCGACATTATCAGTGATATTCAGGCTCCGTACGGCGTTTATGCTTCTCTCGGGAATCACGACAAATTCGATGGTCCGATTGAAGATCTGATTGCTGCGCTGGAGAAGAGCAACATGCAAGTTTTGTACGATGACAAGATCGTCTTGGATGACAAGATCACCCTAATTGGACGGAAAGACCGGACAGAGAAGGATCGTGCAGAAGTAGCCACATTAATGCAAGATACGGACTTGAGTCAACCAGTACTTATGATGGATCACCAGCCATATGATCTGGATATTGCCGAGCAAAACAATGTAGATCTAGTCGTATCTGGTCACACCCACCGTGGTCAGATCGCACCGGCTCAGTTCATCACACAGGCTATTTACGAGAATGATTGGGGTTATTTGCAAAAAGGCTCCATGCACTCCATCGTAACGTCGGGATTTGGCTTCTGGGGACCTCCGATTCGCACAAGCAGTCGTTCGGAGATTGTACAGATTAATGTGACGTTCCAACAATAATAGAGAGGGCCCTTCGAGAGAAGGGTCTTTTTTTGTTCAAAGCAAGTGATGAGTTGTTTGATGAAGCCGTTTGAAATTGCATCAACATGTGAATATTAAAACATATGTGCCCTGAAACGTGGAAGCTTAGGAAAATGACGCATGTAAGGGAATGAAGTGGAATAGCAGTAGCAGTAATTTTGGTTGACACCGTTTTCAGGTTATGATAAATTAGATCCGAGGCTTGTTACCGGTAATGCGGGCAAAACCACTATGGAAATGATTTTATTATTTCTGTTTTGGTTTTGCCCTTTTTTAATCCTCAAAAAAAACCAGGTGGGTCCAGAATGATTATTAAACAGATATTTAATAACAATATTGTCAGTACCGTGGATGATAAAAATCAGGAACTACTGATCCTCGGCCGGGGTATCGGATTTAAGTTCAAAGCAGGCGATGAGATTGATGAAGAGCGGATTGAGAAGGTATTCCGTCTTCAGGATGCATCGATCTATGAGAAATTTAAATCCATCGTAGCTGAAGTGCCTATTGAGATTCTGCAGGCAACAGATGATATTGTGACACTGGCACGAACGCAACTGAACAAAACCATCAGTGACGGGATCTATGTCTCGCTATCTGATCACATTCACTTTGCAGTTCAACGCTTGGAAAAAGGAATGATTACTCGTAATCCACTTTCCTGGGAAGTTCAGCACTTCTATAAAGCGGAGTACGATGTGGCCAGAGAAGCACTGACCTTGCTGAAGGAAAGACTGGATATTGAGTTCCCCAAAGATGAAATCTGTAATATTGCTTTGCATTTCATCAATGCGGAAGTCAATGATTCCATGAACGATGTCACTCATCTGATGCAGCTGTTGCAGGAGATTATGAATATCATTAAATATCACTTCAACGTCGAATTGGATGAAGATAGCGTCAACTATTTCCGCTTCATTACCCATTTGAAATATTTCTGTCAGCGTGTCATTACCCATTCTTCACATGATGATGCCGAGGAGTATTTATATGAAGTGGTTCGGAAAAACTATCCGGAGACATTTAAATGTATTGGCAAGATCGAGACTTTTATCCATAAGAACTATCAGTATGACATGACTCACTCTGAGCAGTTATATCTAACGCTCCATCTGGAACGTCTGATGAAAACCAAGCGGGACATATAAAGTTCGCGCAATAGAATGAAATCACAACTGGATATCCTATGGGCTTGTTACTGTTCAATCAGGCAATACCCGAATGAGATGGCGCCATCAATGTGCGCTATATTCGTTCGGGTATTTTTTATTGGAAAAATGAGGAGGAAAACATCATGAAACATCAGGAAACGGCGCAGGAAATCATTAAAGCCGTTGGGGGAACAAACAATATTAACTCGGTGTATCACTGTGTTACTCGACTACGCTTTGATTTGAAGAATAACGATAAAGTCGATAATGGCTCACTCAAGAAATTGGATAAGGTCATGGGAACAAATATTTCCGGCGATCAATTCCAAGTCATTATCGGTAATGACGTGGCAAAAGTATTCGATGCTATGGTGAAGGAACATCCGGCAATCCAGCAAACTACAGAAAATAAAGAGCCAAAGTCAGATAAAAAACAAAATGTCGTGCTGAAAATTTTTGAAACAATCGCAGGTGTCTTTGCTCCGATGCTTCCAGCGATTACCGCGGCAGGTATGCTCAAAGGATTACTTGCACTGTTCGTATCCTTAGGTTGGATGTCTGCTGGAACGGATACGTATCGTATTCTTTCAGCCATCGGTGACGGTGTATTCCACTACCTGCCTTTACTGATTGCAGTCAGCGCTGCTCGTAAATTCGGCAGTAACCCGTTTGTTGCGATTGCACTAGGTACGGCACTGATGTATCCAGACATGACAGCATTGCTATCTAGCGGTGAATCGGTTGGATTTTTGGGAATCCCGGTTACGGCTGTAAGTTATGCTTCATCGGTTATCCCAATTCTTCTTGCAGTATGGTTGATGTCCTATGTTGAGAAATGGGTTGACCGCGTTATCCCTGCTGCACTCAAGCTATTGCTTGTGCCACTGATTACCTTGCTTGTGATGGTTCCGGTAACGCTGATTGCGATCGGTCCATTGGGTACATTTGTTGGTAGCGGATTGTCCGGCGGCATCAACTGGCTGCTGAATGAAGGCGGATTGATTGCAGGTATTGTTCTTGGCGGTGCGATGGCGCTCATTATTATGACAGGAATGCACTATGCACTTGTGCCGATCATCCTGAGTAATATCGCTACACTGGGCTTTGATAAATTCTTGCCATTGACCTTTATCTCCAATATGGGTCAGGCTGGTGCAACACTCGGCGTATTCTTCCGGGCAAAAGATAAAAAACTCAAAACCGTGGCATTGTCAACGAGCTTCACCGCACTTATGGGTGTAACGGAGCCAGCGATGTACGGCGTAAACATGAAATACAAAAAACCATTTGCCGCAGCCATGATTGGTAGTGCAGTGGGTGGCGGATTCGCCCTTGCTTTTGGCGCGAAAGCGTATGTGCTTGCGGGTAACGGTGGTCTCCCAGGACTTCCTTCCCTGATCGGACAGACCTTCTGGTATTCCTTTGTGGGTATGATTTTGGCCTTTATTGTGGGTGCGATCATGTCTACGATATTTGGTATCAAAGAAGAAGAAGGAGACGCTGAGGCATTGGCTCAATTCTCACCAGGCGCTTCTTCGGCACCAGCGAAAGTAGCTTCCAGCGATGCTGCAAGCGTGAACGTGGACGACATGGGCGCTCCAGAACCAACGAGTGATGCAGTAGCCGTTGCACCGATGACAGGTAAGTCGATCCCGCTCAAAGAAGTCAATGATCCGACATTCGGTGATGAATTGATGGGTAAAGGTGTAGCATTTGTTCCAACGGTAGGCGAATTGGTTTCTCCAGTGACAGGTACCATCATGAATGTGTTCAAAACGAAACATGCGATCGTTGTCCGCAGTGATAACGGAATGGAATTGCTGATTCATGTTGGAATTAACACGGTGAAGCTGCGTGGACAGTATTTCGATGCACATGTTGCTACAGGAGCACGTGTACAGGCTGGAGACAAGTTACTTACTTTTGAACTGGCCGAGATTGCAAAAGAATACGACATTACAACGGCTATGGTTGTTACCAATACGGCTGATTATAAAGAAGTTGTACCTGTGAAATTGGGCGAAATCACGATGGGTGAAGACGTATTGAAAGCTGAAATCTAAACGGTCTGTCTTAGGACTAACAATATCAACAAAAGAAGGAGAGATTCGAATGATTAATCGACAAGGGTTTCCGGAAGGTTTTCTATGGGGCGGCGCTATTGCCGCTAACCAGGCTGAAGGTGGATTTGACGCTGGCGGCAAAGGATGGTCGACAGCCGACATGGTTCCTTATTTTGAGAAAAAGGATTACACCAACCTTAGAGAACTGATGCATGTTACCAGTGCAACGGTTGAGAAAGCCATGGCACATCACAGTGCAGAAGGTTATCCGAAACGTTACGGGATTGATTTTTACCACCGTTTCAAAGAGGATATTGCGCTGTTCGCTGAGCTGGGCTTCAAGACATTCCGTCTGTCCATCAACTGGCCGCGTATTTTCCCGAATGGTTATGATGCCGAGCCGAATGAAGAAGGATTGCGTTTCTATGACGAAGTGTTCGATGAACTCCGTAAATACGATATTGAACCGCTTGTAACACTCTCACATTATGAGATGCCTATGGCGCTTGTCCTGAAATATAACGGCTGGGCTGGCCGCGAAGTGATTGGACATTTTGTAAGATATGCCGAGACAGTGATGAACCGATACAAGGACAAAGTAAAATACTGGTTGACGTTTAATGAGATTAACACAACGATTATTGAACCGTTCACAGGTGGCGGTATTATTGAAGACCGAGTTGAGAACACGATGCAGGCTTCTTATCAGGCACTTCATCATCAATTTGTAGCCAGCAGTTTGGTAACTGAAAAAGCGCGTCAGATTAACCCGAACTTCCAGATCGGATGTATGCTTGCGCGTATGATTCACTACCCGGCGACGTCGAAGCCAGAGGATGTGCTGCAAGCACAGATCGATAACCAGTTGAACCTGCTGCATACGGATGTACAAGTTCGTGGTAGTTATCCAACGTTTATGGCTCGGTACTGGGCAGAGAACGGAATTACCATTGCCATGGAACCGGGGGACGAGCAGATCCTGCGTGAGCATACGGTTGATTTCATCTCGTTCAGTTATTATACATCCTTGGTGTCCGCAGTGAACCCAGAGGAATATGGAGTAACTGGAGGTAACCTGTACAGTACGATTAAGAACCCGAATCTGGAGCGTACGGAATGGGGCTGGCAGCTTGATCCGATCGGTCTGCGCGTTGCATTGAGAGAGCTGTATGACCGTTATCAACTGCCATTGTTTGTGGTGGAGAACGGCCTTGGTGCCAAAGATACCGTTGAAGCAGACGGTTCCATCAACGATGATTACCGTATTGATTATCTGAGAAAACATATCACACAAATGAAAGAAGCCGTTATGGATGGTGTGGACCTGATGGGATATACCAACTGGGGCGCAATTGATATCATCAGTGCATCCACTTCGGAAATGTCCAAGCGTTATGGCGTAATCTACGTGGATCAGGATGACAACGGACAAGGCACATTGAATCGGTATAAGAAAAAAAGCTTTGGCTGGTACCAAAAAGTCATTGCCTCCAATGGCGAAAACTTGGAATAGATCAACTATATAGGCACCCCGGGCGCAGCTGGTATTGAGGCGCCGGGGCGCCTTTTTACTATAATTTCGCAGGAATTCATCAACACTATTGCGCTGTAATGTAAAAAGGATGACTTCATAACATTCTGGATGGTATACTGTGATCGTATTGGGGGAGGGATAACCATTAAGAAGCCTATTATTGCTGTAGATATGGATGACACGATATGTCATCTGGTCAAGCGGGCTATTTATCACAACAACCTGAGCTTCCCGACCCATCCGTTGCGCTATGAGGATATGATTCATTGGGATACATCCCATTTGCGTCATCCGGAGAGCACACATGATGTATTTTATGGTCGGCCGGGTCTGTTCGAGGAATTGGAATTATACGACGAATATGTTGTAGATGAGATGCGAAAGCTGAACGATGCTTATGATGTCATTGTCGTTACGGCAGCAGAACCAAGAACAGTCGTTGAGAAGTGGAACTGGCTTCAGCAGCATATGCCTTTTATAACCGCAGAACAGTTTATTACATGCAAAAGAAAAAATCTGCTCGGTTTCGATCTGCTCATTGATGATGGAGCACATAATTTGATTCCGGCGCATGAGGATGGCAAGAAAGTCATATGTATCCCGCATCCATGGAATATACAGGAGCGTGAACGATACAACTTTCCGTTGATGTCTTCATGGAAAGAGGCCAGGGCCTACATAGATGAAGTATTACAGGTTGTTGGTGTCTGAAAGTAAATCTTATTGTCCAGAGTGCTGTGCTCTGGATTTTTTGCGATAGGCGAGAGGTGTTTCGCCTGTTATTTTTTTGAATGCAGCATAGAATGAATCCATGTCCCGATATCCGACTAGCTCGGCAATCAGGCTGACTTTGTGCAGTGAACTCTTAAGCAGTTCACAGCTTTTTTGTATACGGAGATGTTGCAGGTGGGCGCTAAAGGTCTGTCCGGTATGCCGAAGAAACATTCGTCCAATGTGCTTTTCGCTCCAGCCTGATACACGGACCAGATCAGATATTCGGATCCGGTCGCTCACGTGTTGTTTGAGATAGTGAAGGATGTACTCAAAATCAGTGGAATGAATCGCTTCATCCTGAACCTCTTGATAAAGTTGTCTGTAGGTCATCAATACCAACTGGCTCACCAGGGTGTATAACATGGTAGACGAACCGATTCCGGGAACGGAAGATTCACGGTATAACTTCACCAGTAGTTCTTCAATCCGGTCGTTGTGATCCACAACGGATATATAAGGAACCTGATTTTGTGCCAGGTCCATTAGATGTTGAATGATTTCATTTTCCTGAATGATGGCAGTCAGCGTGTTGATCAATCCAGCATTAAAGAGGCAATTATATATAATTAACGGATGCTCGGATACGTTGGTGCTCACAGGACGGAAAACATGAGGAACGCCGACGGGAATGACAAACAGCATGCCCTTCGTCACCGGAATGACATCTTCACCGATATGATGAAAGCCCTTTCCTTCGGCAACATAGCTATACTCAATAAAATCATGTGCGTGAAAAGGAAGCACAAAATCTTCAGAGCATCGATTGACGAAAAGCTGCAGATGATTATGCAGAAAGTACTCACTTTTCATGAGTTGTACAGATGAATTCACAAGCAACCTCCTCGCACAGATGGCTAAATTACCGGATGAAATAGTCCTGATTACCGGGTATTTACGGCAACAGGCTCGATATAATTATATCGTAACCCCGAATGGGAAGCCAAGATGGAAAGGACGATTTGCTAATGTTCAACGTTAGTCACCTTCGCTGTGAGTATAAAATTAATCCGATAGGCCTCGATGTAAAATCACCGAGATTAAGCTGGCAGTTACAGTCTGATCGTCGGAACTGCATGCAATACGCATACCAGATCCAGCTGTCCATGTCAGAAGATTTTGATGGGATTGCATGGGATTCTGGCAAGATAATCACGGATCAATCCATACATGTGGAATTAAACCATTTTCAGCCTGCTCCGCGAACGCGATATTACTACCGGATTCGGGCATGGGATGATGCAGGAAGTGATTCGGGCTGGTCCGAAACGGCTTATTTCGAGATGGGACTTATGGACAGTCATAACAAGTGGCAAGCAGAATGGATCACAGCTCAACCATCAGATGATGATGGAGATACGTCATGTCCGCGTATGCGCAAGCAGTTTAATGTGAAACAATCGATTACGTCTGCCAGAATATATGTAACAGCACTTGGATTATACGAGTTGCATATAAACAACACAAGAGTAGGAGAAGATTATTTTACACCCGGCTGGACCTCTTATCGTAAGCGATTACAATATCAAACCTATGATGTTACTCACATGCTCCAACATGGACAGAATACTTTAGGTGCTTATCTGGGAGATGGCTGGTACCGAGGGTATCTTGGCTGGAACAAAGAACGAGAAGTATTCGGTTCAACATCCGCATTGCTGCTGGAATTGCAGATAAAATACGCAGATGGTTCGGAGGAATCTATTTTATCTAACGGGGATTGGACGGCAGCTCCAAGTGCCATTCGCATGTCGGACATTTATATGGGCGAGACGTATGATGCACGAATGGAGTCCGATTGGGCGGATTCATCTCAGGCGAGTTGGTTACCCGTGAACGTACTGGAACATCCGAAAGATATCATCGTTGCACAGGAGAACGTACCCGTCACCCAAGTTGAACAGCTACAGCCAATTGACTTGCTGACAACTCCACAGGGAGATCGTGTAATAGACATGGGGCAGAATATGGTGGGATGGGTGAAGTTCAGCATTCAAGGTAAGGAGGATCAGACGGTTGAGCTGCACCATGCTGAGATCTTGGATCATGAAGGCAACTTCTATACCGATAATCTTCGCGCCGCCGAGCAGTGTATTCGCTACACTTGCAAGGGGGATGGAGTAGAAACGTTTGAACCGCATTTTACATTCCAAGGGTTTCGCTATGTAAAGCTGGTTGGCTTCCCGGAACACGTTCGTCTGGAAGAATTTACCGGAATCGTACTTCACTCGAATATGGAGCAAACAGGTCAATTCTTATGCTCCAGTCCACTGGTGAACCAACTGCATCACAATATATTGTGGGGGCAAAAGGGGAATTTCCTGGATGTGCCGACAGACTGTCCACAGAGGGATGAACGGCTTGGATGGACGGGTGATGCACAGATGTTTGTCCGCACATCTTCCTACCTGATGAATACGGCTCCCTTCTTCACCAAATGGCTACGGGATCTGGAAGCGGATCAGGGAGAAGATGGCGGTATTCCGTTCTTCGTTCCGGATCTGAGAAGTTCCACGTCGGAAGGATGGGGTGACACGAGTCATTCCTCCGCCGCTTGGGGTGATGCAGCAGTTATCTGTCCATGGACCATCTATGAGATGTATGGGGATGCGAGATTGCTGGCTGAGCAATATGGGAGCATGCAACGTTGGATTGAGTACATTCACATGCAGGGTGACAACCCGTATCTGTGGAACACGGGATTCCACTTTGGCGATTGGCTGGGACTGGATTCCAAGCCCGATAGTTATGTCGGCGCAACGGACACGGACTATGTGGCGACTACATTCTATGCCTATTCGGTTTCGTTAACTCAAAAGGCAGCTGAGGCACTTGGAAAGACAGACGATGCTGAATATTACAAGCAGCTGCATACAAACATTGTTCATGCGTTTCGAAATGAATTCGTGACGCCAGCCGGCAAAATTGCTGTTCCTACGCAAACAGCGCATGTTCTTGCGCTCCAATTTGACCTGCTGGACGCGACTGCCCGAACTCGTGCTGTCGAACAGTTGGCAAAACTCGTGAAAGAGGCGGGCAATCATCTTACTACAGGTTTCGTGGGCACACCTTATCTGAATCCGGTGCTGAGTGATGCAGGTCTTCACGACCTGGCATATACATTACTTTTTCAAGAGGATTACCCGTCCTGGCTGTATCAGGTGACTCAAGGGGCAACGACTGTTTGGGAACATTGGGATGGGATCAAAGAGGATGGCAGTCTCTGGAGTGCGGATATGAACTCATTTAACCACTATGCGTACGGGGCGATTGGGGAATGGCTGTATCGTTATGTTGCTGGCATTCGGTCCGATGAACATCAGCCAGGATTCCGATTGGTGCATATCGAGCCGCAACCTGGACCAGGACTGGACTGGGTAGAAGCGAGTTTGGAGACGATGTATGGTCAAGTTGCTTCAAGCTGGCATCGGCTGGTGGAGGGTGAAATGGAGATTCGGGTGCATATTCCCGCCAACACGAGAGGTACGGTACGTCTTCCTGGAGCAGGTGCACAGATCGTTCTGGAGCAAGGGAAACCGTTGGATCAGCTGGATCAGATAAGTGGAGTTCAAGATATTCAAAACATTGGAGACGATGTTGAAGTCACACTTGGATCTGGAAGTTACCAATTTACGTACAAAGACAAGGATGCGAAAAAGGATCGGGATGTTCAGGAGACTGCATTGACAGAGTCCGTATAATGATAGAATAAGCGGTAAAAGGTACACTTAAAGAGGATCTGCACACACGCAGATCCTTTTTCGAACTTGTCTGAGAGTGAATTTGTAGTACTTGAACGATGAAAGGAGCATGACCATGGCAAAACCTGCATTCAAAGATGCACCTTTACGTAGTGAAATAGAGGAAATGGCTAAGCAACAGGATCACCATGCATTGGCCTGTTGGGCTGCGGAGTGTGCGGCACGTGTCTTGTATATATTTGAGAAGAAGACGGGGGATCTCCGCGCCCGTGATGCCATTGATGCAGGGAGAGGTTGGATCCGTGGAGAGATTGCCATGGTTGATGCTCGAAAGGCGGCTTTTGTAGCTCATGCTGCTGCACGGGAAGCCGATCATGCCGCTGCTTCTGCTGCATCTCGTGCGGCGGGACACGCAGCTGCAACGGCCCATGTGAAAGACCATGCGGTGCATGCCGCAACGTATGCAGTGAAAGCTATCTTTTATGACACTCTAATGGAAGAGCAAGAACGTCGTGTCCTAGAAGAGAGAACGTGGCAATATCAATATCTGTTGGGAGGTTGTAATGATCATGGGGAAAGAACACGTTAGATTAATTAAACCATCACGAACATATAAGGATGCGTATTTGGCATTTTATGAAGACTGGGTCAGAAGTGGAGAATTGATGGTACCTTGGGTCATTTCCAAAGAACCCTATGCGTTTGACGAGATGTTGGCATTTTTGGAGCGTAATGAACAAGGCGTCGACATCCCGGAAGGCTGGGTCAAAGACAGTACATACTGGCTGGTTACGGAGAGTCAACAAATCGTGGGCGCCGTGAATATAAGGCATGAGCTTAACGACAAATTATTGAACAGCGGAGGGCATATCGGTTACGGTATTCGTCCGGGGGAGCGGCATAATGGCTATGGTTCTGAAATTCTCAGGTTGTCTTTGGAGAAAACGAGAGAACTCGGAATCACCAAAGTATTAGTCGTATGCGACGCGATTAATGAGCCTTCCAGAAGGGTTATCCTTCGTAATGGTGGCATCCAGGATGAAGACTATGTCGAGTCCAATGGTAACGTTGTTGAACGATTCTGGATAGAGAATGTCGAATAATGCAGAATAATGATGTAATTTAACGAAAATAATATAGATTATGATTGTATTACCCTCGCGTGCTGATTAAAATGAAGCTAGAATCTGGATTGCGGCCGGAAACTATCATCCCATATCAGGCACAAGTGAGGTTATCTTTATGAATCAACCGGTTAATCGGCCCCGGCGTATTGAGTATCTGGATCTCTATCGTGCTTTTGCGATCATGGCGGTTGTAGCTATCCACGCTACTTCAACAGCAGTTGCGCATTACCCCAAGCATACACTAGATCATGATGTGTATTACTTCTGGAACACGTTTTTACAATTTGCTGTTCCAGCGTTTCTCTTTCTGTCATCCCTGGTCTTATTCTACAACTACAGTTCCAAGATGAATGAGAAGGGTTGGATGCTCGCTTTTTATAAGAAGCGTTTATTTAATGTATTTGTACCCTATGTAGTATGGTCCCTCATCTATTTTGCCATTAAACAGCTGCTTGCGGGCAAAGAACCTTTGACTCATGGTGTTCAATTTGCCAAACAATTAGTAATGGGAACTGCTCATACGCACTTGTACTTTTTTCTGATTATTCTTCAGTTCTATATCGTGTTTCCATGGCTTCTGTCGCTTGCACGCCATCGTCTGTTTAAACGGTACTTGCCATTATTCTTTATTGCTGCCCAGGCCATATTCTATGCGTTGCATTTACAGTTTCACTTCGAACGAACAGGCAGTTTGCTAACGAGTTATCTAATCGTGATCGGATTTGGTGCATGGATTGGGTTGAACTTTGAGTGGGCATTGAAGAAACTGTATACACACCGTTATGTGCTTATAGCTGCATTGTTGAGCGGAGGTGCCATTTTTATCTATGGTAATGCTTATATCAAGACCGCTTTCGCTGCATACCCGGTGGTTACCTATACCGTGCTGTTCCTGTTCCGAAATCTGTTTACGCTGTCTGCCTGCTTGCTCCTGCTGATCTTTAGTGAACGAATCGGCACTGGACAACATACCGAGGTTCGTAAAGCTACACGTGTTCTGGACTCTTTGGGTACAGTGGCGTTCGGTGTATTTTTAATGCATCCACTCGTACTGCTCTTCTGGAGACGTGAATTCACAGATGACCTGGCTCGGCACTTCAGCGTGGGCATCATTCTATCTTATGTTGTGGCGCTTCTGATCTCATGGATCTGCGCGATGGGATTGCGCCGGATGAAGTGGGGATGGGTACTGATCGGACGGTAAGTATAAATAAGCATATGTAATTTAAGATAAGAGATTTCAAGCCCTCACGCGTTGAGGGAATCACTTGAAATCTCTTTTTTATTTGCCCTAAAGAAGGTATCATAGAGTTTAATGTCCATAAAATTGAATTAATGGAATGTAATAAAGGAGGCATCGGATGCACTTATTTCGAACAGTTAATAGTCATAAATTAAGTGAGTCTGTCGTTCCGAAAATCCAGACACCACTTGGTCAGTTAATAACAAACATTCAATGGAGGCAAGAGAATATCCAGGAATTTGCTGTAAATACAAGATTGTTGAAGACCGATTCATATATTATCCTGTACGAGACACGGGATATCACAGCAGAGCTACTGGTTACAAAACCTGAGCCAAACCTGCCGGATGGAGCTACAATTGACGATTGTCGTTCGTTGATGTGGCGGTGCCAGGCTAAGAAATCTTTGGAGCAAATCCTCTTTATGCTAAAATGGGAAATACCTTTCAATTGGACTCAAAGCGCACCCGATAGTGGGGAGAACCTCGACGCCATTAGTTTCTACGATGATTCTTATGTCCTCACGGTAGGTACGGAAGATGGGGAGACCCTGGTCCGCAGAGCAAAACAGAATCATTGGATGACAAAAAGCATAGCCGATCTAGAAGCTTTTCATTTAATTCAATATCTTGAGGATGGTTTACAAGTTGAAATTCCGAGGATACAAGTGGGAGAGCAGCTACAGATCCATTTTAATGTGGCTTGGGGTGAGTCAACTGATTACAATGTAGGCCCATGGTTTGCAGTGGATATGCTTCCTGAACAAATAATGGCGAAGTCAGGAGTGATCGAATGAAATTTGTGATTATTTTTGGTCCGCAGGCTGTGGGCAAAATGACGGTTGGGCAAGAACTGGAGAAGATAACGAAGCTAAAATTATTTCATAACCATATGACCATTGAACTGGTGACTCCTTATTTCAGTTATGGTACACCACAAGGCAAAAGACTGGTGAATCTGTTCCGTCAGGAGATTTTTGAAGAAGTCGCGAAGAGTGACCTGCCGGGTCTGATTTTCACATTTGTATGGGCTTTTGACCTGAAGCAAGACGGAGAGTACATTCGTCAAATCAGCGAATTGTTTGCATCTCATGGAGGTCAGGTCTGTTATGTGGAACTGGAGGCTGATGCATCAGAAAGACTAGAGCGCAATAAAAGTCCGCATCGCCTGTTACATAAGCCAACCAAGCGTGACATCGCGTGGTCTGAGCGAGATTTACTTGATACGATGAAGAAATATCGATTGAACTCGGAACCAGGAGAAATCACGCATGAGCACTACATAAGGATTGATAACACGCACAAGAGCCCGGATGAAGTGGCACAGTTAATCAAGGAACGCTTTAATTTATAATTGGAGAAAAGTCTAACTTAGCAGATTAGTTACTTTATATGAAAGGGGCACTGCACATGTATTTTATTATATTTTTGCTCATAGGACTTGTTCTATGTTATCTGATCCCATTCGGTCCGATTTTGGCTGGGGGCATTGTTTTCGCACTTGTGATAGATCATTACCGTCAGACGATGCATATGCGTGAAGATATCCGAGACATCAAGCATCATCTGGGGTTAATGAACAAAGGTGAGGCGAATGAGTACGAGATGGATAAGCAATTTAAAGATGTCGATCGTTTGGATTCAGAACAAATGGACATGATTAATCGAAGAGTTGAAGCAGAACTGGAAAAAGACAGCAAAAACAATAAAACGTGAATATCTGTAAAATAATTCTTGTTTTGATCACTCCTGTGAGTATATTTACCTAGATCGGGAGTCATGCTAATTCGATATTAACTTTTTGTTGCACTGTGTAGAATTTTGTAATATTATGAGGGAAGCGCGTACAACATATCGGGTTGTAACTGTTGAATCAGGCAAAGCCGTATACCTTGAGAAAAGGGATTGGTTTGTCTTTTTCTGTATATTGGAGTGATAAAGTGAAAATCGAGAAGGTGCTGAACAATAATGCTGTAGTTGCAATGAATGACGAACAACAGGAAGTTATTATCATTGGCCGGGGGATTGCTTATCAGAAGCGGGCGGGTGATATGGTTTCCGAGCAGCATATCGACAAGATATTTACTTTACAGAATGAAGATATTCAGGAAAACTTCAAGGCATTAATCTCAAGCATTCCGCTGGAATACATGAAAGTATCTGAGGAAATCATCGCTTACGCCAAATTAAAACTTGGCAAAAAACTGAATGAGAGCATCTACTTGCATCTCACAGATCATATTCACTTTGCCATTGAGCGGTATCGCAAGAATCTGCCCATACGTAATGGTCTAATCTGGGAGACAAAGCAGTTATACAAAGAGGAATACGAAGTCGGAATGGAAGCGCTCAATATGATCTGTGATCAGTTTGGTGTGATCTTGCCTGAGGACGAAGCCGGTTTTATGGCACTTCACTTTGTAAATGCAGCTTTGAACGAGGAAATGCCCAACATCAAGAGTATGACGCAGGTCATGCAGGAAATCTTGACGATCATCAAGTATCATTTCAAGATTGATTTTGATGAGAACTCACTGACATTCTATCGCTTTGTGACGCATTTGAAGTTTTTCGCTCAACGTTTGGTGAAGGGAAAACATTACAAGAGCAACAACGATGATGAATTGTTCCTGATGATTCAGAAGAAATATCCGGCAGCGCACAAGTGCTCGGAGAAAATCAAGAAATTCATTGAAAGCAACTACACGTATCAACTAACTGACGAAGAAATGATGTACTTAACGATTCATATTGAGAGAGTTGTGAATGCAACTTCTGAATAATCCCATAGATCAGCTTGCAGGGTTGCAACCACTAGGGCAAAACCTGAACGATTGAATGATAGAACATACCGTTAACCGGATGTTTCTTCCATTCAGATGTTCAGGTTTTTTTTATTCTCTCCAATAGGCTTCGAATCCGTGTTTAATCAGAAAGGAAGAAAACAACTTCATGAAACACGAACAATTAGCTAAAGACATTCTGTCTGGCGTTGGTGGCAAACAGAACATTAACAGTGTGGTGCACTGTGCGACCAGACTTCGTTTCAAATTAAAAAATGACGGTAATGCCAAAACAGATGATCTCAAAAATCTGCCTGGAGTCATAACGGTAATGCAAAGCGGGGGGCAATATCAGGTTGTTGTAGGTAACGAAGTGTCTGATGTGTATAAAGCCTTGCTACAGGTTGGTAATATGAATGCGGATGAACCGATCTCAAGTGACGATGATGCTGAATCTTCCGGTAAAAAAGAAAGTCTCCTAGGTCGATTTATCGACTTGATCTCAGGTGTATTTACACCAATTCTCGGCTTGCTAGCTGCAACAGGGATGATCAAAGGTTTCCTGTCCATGTTTACTTCTCTCGAATGGCTGGACCCGGCTTCAGGAACATATCAATTGTTGAATGCGGCAGGTGACTGTCTGTTCTACTTCTTCCCAATCTTCCTGGGTTACACAGCAATGAAAAAATTCGGTGGATCTCCATTCCTCGGGATGGCCATCGGAGCATCACTTGTATATCCGACCTTATCCGGTCTTAGCGGTGGAGAACCGTTGTATACGCTATTTACAGGCACATTGTTTGAATCACCGATTCATATCACGTTCCTGGGCATTCCCGTTATCTTGATGAGTTATTCCTCATCTGTAATTCCGATTATTATTGCTGCTTATTTTGGAGCAAAAGTAGAAGCGTTCTTCAAAAAGATCATTCCATCTGTTGTAAGAACGTTCCTCACGCCATTCTTTACGATTCTAATTGTTGTTCCTGTAACATTCCTCTTGATTGGTCCAATCGCAACATGGGCAAGTCAGCTGATCGGTGCGGGCGTATCCGGCATCTATGACTTGAGTCCGTTGGTAACAGGTATTGTTGTTGGTGGATTGTGGCAAGTATTGGTTATCTTCGGGTTACACTGGGGTATCGTACCAATCATGCTGCTCAATCTGTCCACACTGAAAGCAGATCCGATTCTGGCGATGATGTTTGCTGCTTCCTTTGCTCAGATTGGTGCTGTTCTTGGTGTCATGCTTAAAACGAAAAATACCAAACTCAAATCACTGGGTGTTCCTGCCTTTGTGTCCGGGATTTTCGGTGTAACTGAGCCTGCTATCTATGGTCTTACTTTGCCACTGAAAAAACCATTTATTATGAGTTGTATTTCTTCTGCAGTAGCTGGTGGTATTATTGGATTCGCAGGTTCCAAAATGTTTGTTTTCGCTTCAGGCATCTTCGGTGTTCCAGCGCTGATTAGTCCGACAGCAGGCATTAACTATGAATTCTGGATGGCTATGATTGCCACAGTTATTGCTTTTGTACTCAGTTTTGTTCTCGTTTATTTCGTAGGATTCAAAGATCCTGCTAATCCGGAAACTGCCAAACAGACTCCGGAGCCAGTAAAAGAAGAAAAGGCTGCATTTGAGCCTAATCCAAATAATCGTTATGAAATTTCCAGTCCGATGACGGGTGATGTGGTTCCTTTGCAAGAAATTAATGATGCTACATTCGCTGGTGAACATATGGGTAAAGGTATTGCTATTCGCCCAACCAGTGGGAGAGTTGTATCCCCGATTAATGGTGTTGTACAGACGATTTACCGTACCAAGCATGCGATTGGTCTTGTAGATGATCAAGGTGTAGAGATTCTGATCCATATCGGTCAGGATACGGTACAGCTTAAAGGTCAGCATTTCACTGCACATGTGAAGGACGGGGATCGTGTGAATGTTGGCGATCTGATCGTTGAATTCGATCTGCAGGCCATTATTGACGCGGGATATGAGACGGTAACACCGATTATTGTAACGAACACGGCTGATTATTTGGACGTGGTTGGTACGACAGATCGTACTGTGCAAGAGAAGGATAAATTGATTACGGTTATCGGTTAATTCTACTTTCAGTGCGTAGTTATATATGAGAATAGAATGTAATACAGGGACAACTTCGATGCTTTTGAAGTTGTCCTTTTTCTCGTTTTCGACAGCTTGAATTTATTTTGTAATATCATAAAAATAAGTGTTGCAAATGTAGTTCAGATGTACTATGATGAGTTCAAGAAGTAAGCGCATACATCAATCGGGTTGTAACTGTTCAATCAGGCAATTCCGACCACCATGGTCTCAAGATTGATTGCAACTTACTTTAGTTAATGAAGTAACTGAATACCAATGTGTACAGCCTTACAGGGTTGCAACCGTTAAGGGCAAAACCTGAATTGCTGAATAACACGACTGATTTCCGGATGTTCCGGTACGTTGTGTATGTTCAGTAGTTCAGGTTTTCTTTGTTTCAAAAGCATGGGGAGTTTACTTAGAGAGGGAGAATTACAATGAGCAACTACGATCAATTGGCTAAGGATATTCTGACACGTGTAGGTGGTCGTGAGAATGTAAACAGTGTATTCCATTGTGTAACAAGACTGCGGTTTAAACTGAAAAATGAAAGCGTAGCCAAAACAGAAGAACTTAAAAATCTGCCAGGTGTTATTACCGTTATGCAAAGTGGTGGACAATATCAAGTCGTTATCGGCAATGAAGTGCCGGATGTATATAAAGCAGTCGTTAAAGCGGGTAATTTCCCGAGCGAAGGTCAGTTTGAAGAGGAAGCAGACAACTCAGGCAAGAAAGTTGGATTGTTCAGTCGATTTATCGACATGATCTCTGGTGTGTTCACACCACTGCTCGGTTTGCTTGCTGCAACAGGTATGATCAAAGGTTTCACAGCCATGTTTGTAGCATTTGGATGGATCGAAAATACATCAGGGACGTACCATTTGCTGAATGCACTTGGTGATTCACTGTTCTACTTCTTCCCGATCTTCCTTGGATACACGGCAATCAAGAAATTTGGGGGTTCACCGTTCCTGGGTATGGCGATAGGTGCTTCGTTAGTGTATCCTACGCTGTCCGGTTTGACTGCAGGAGATCCACTATACACTTTGTTCACAGGTACATTGTTTGAATCACCAATTCACATTACGTTCTTAGGTATCCCGGTTATATTGATGACGTATTCAACATCGGTTATTCCGATCATTATTGCTACGTTCTTCGCTGTGAAGATTGAAAAATTCTTCAAAAACATCATTCCTAAAGTGGTTAGCACATTCTTGGTTCCATTCTTTACATTGCTCGTGATTGTTCCGGTAACTTTCATTGTAATTGGTCCAATTGCCACTTGGGCTGGTCAATTGGTTGGTGCAGGTACAACAAGTATCTATGAATTGAGTCCAATTATTACAGGTTTGGTTCTCGGCGGATTCTGGCAAGTGCTAGTACTGTTTGGACTTCACTGGGGACTTGTACCGGTTATGCTTCTTAACCTAAGTACATCGGGGGCTGATCCAGTTCTTGCAATGTCCTTCGGCGCTTCCTTTGCTCAAACAGGTGCAGTACTTGCAGTGTTGCTCAAAACAAAAAATTCCAAGTTGAAATCATTAAGCATTCCAGCGTTTATTTCCGGTATATTCGGTGTAACTGAGCCGGCAATCTATGGTGTAACTCTTCCGTTGAAAAAGCCGTTTATCATGAGTTGTATTGGTGGTGCTGTCGGTGGTGGTATTTTAGGATGGGCAGGCTCAAAGCTTTACGTCTTTGGTGGACTGGGTATCTTCGGTATTCCAAGCTTTATCAACAAAGAAGCAGGTCCTGATTCCGGATTCTATATGTCCATCGTTGCAGTATTGGTAGCATTCATCGTTGGTTTTGTCTTGACGTACGTGTTTGGATTTAAAGACAAAGTAGAAGCTACACCAGCTCCAGCACCTGTACTTGATCCAAATCCGAACAGCAGATACGAAATCGTAAGCCCAATGGCTGGTGAAGTCGTTGCACTGAAAGAAATTAATGACGTAACATTTGCAGGAGAGCACATGGGTAAAGGGATTGCGATTCGTCCAACCAGCGGCAGAGTGGTATCTCCAATCACAGGTGTCGTTCAAACCGTATATCGCACTAAACATGCCATTGGTCTTGTAAGCGATGATGGAGTAGAGATGCTGATCCATATTGGACAGGATACGGTAAAACTGAAAGGTCAACATTTTACAACACATGTGAAAGACGGAGACCGCGTTAACGCAGGTGACCTGATTGTTGAGTTTGATCTGCAAGCGATTAAGGATGCAGGGTATGAAACGGTTACACCGATCATTGTTACTAATACTTCAAAATATCTGGACGTTGTAGGAACCAAAGATGCATCCGTTCATGAGAAAGATAAATTGATCACGGTATTAAGCTAATTAAAATTACAGATGGCTTAGGAGGAACTCCTCAATGAATGAAAAGTTTACAGCCTTCCCGGAGAATTTTCTCTGGGGAGGAGCAACCGCAGCGAATCAATTGGAAGGCGCTTATCTGGAAGGTGGCAAAGGTTTAACAACCGTAGATCTGATTCCGATTGGTGCCAATCGATGGAATATTGCTCTGGGTAACCTGGATTCGTATGAACCCAAAGCAGGAGAATTCTATCCTTCCCATGAAGCCATTGACTTCTATCATCGCTATAAGGAGGATATTGCGTTATTTGCAGAAATGGGATTCAAGTGTCTCAGGCTTTCCATTGCCTGGGCACGGATTTTCCCTAATGGCGATGAAGCGGAGCCGAACGAAGCGGGCTTGCAATTTTATGATGATGTCTTCGATGAGTTATTGAAATACAACATTGAACCTGTGGTGACGATCTGTCATTTCGATGTACCTGTGCATCTGGTCGAGACATACGGCGGGTGGAAGAATCGCAAGATGATCGGTTTCTTTGAGAAGTATGCGACGACGTTATTCAATCGTTACAAGGATAAAGTGAAGTATTGGATGACGTTTAATGAAATTAATATGTTGCTGCATCTTCCTTACATCGGAGCGGGAATTGTTCTGCAGGATGGTGAAGACAAAGAACAGGTTCTGTATCAGGCAGCACATCATGAATTGGTAGCGAGTGCACTTGCTGTTAAGGCTTGTCATGAGATTATTCCTAGTGCGCAGATCGGGTGTATGTTAGCCGCTGGAATGGTCTATCCATACAGCTCCAACCCGGATGACGTGTGGAAAGCCATGGAGAAGGATCGAGAGTCATTCTTCTTCATCGACGTGCAGTCGAAGGGAGCATATCCGGGATATACGAAAAGATTTTTCAGGGAAAATGATATTCGGATTGAAATGCAACCGGAAGATGCAGATATTTTAATGCAGAATACGGTCGACTATATCGGTTTTAGCTACTATGCGAGCCGGTGTACAAGTACGGACCCTGAGATTTTGAAAGATTCGACAGAGGGCAATGTATTTGGTTCGGTGAAAAACCCGTATCTGCAAGCATCCGAGTGGGGATGGACCATTGATCCTAAGGGCCTCCGAATTACATGTAATCAGCTACATGATCGCTATGGCAAACCTTTGTTTATCGTAGAAAATGGACTTGGGGCAACCGATGTGCTGCTAGACAATGACTCTGTTGAAGATGACTATCGCATCGAGTATTTGAATAGTCATTTTGCCGAGATGGCTGAAGCGATTCAAGATGGGGTAGAACTTCTGGGTTACACGAGCTGGGGACCGATCGACCTGGTCAGTGCGGGTACCGGAGAGATGAAGAAACGTTATGGCTATATCTATGTAGATAGAAATAATGATGGCACGGGCACACTTCGCAGAGTGAAGAAGAAGAGTTTTCACTGGTACAAAGATGTTATTGCGAGTAATGGTGCACAATATTTCTGATACAAGGTGTTCGACGCTATAGAATAAACAAAGAGCAGTCTCGTTATTACGGGATTGCTCTTTGTTTATGAGGGATGAATTTGACCCATGATATGACCTTTAGATATAATAAAAATATCAAGAGAATCTTGTCACTTAAGAAGGGAGGAGCATCCACTCATGAAGAAAAAATCACTTGCGTTTATATCTTCGGGATATGGATACTCCACTGCTGTCTTTTTCTAGAATCTATTCCAAGGGTGAGGTCTGCCCAAAATCGGAAGAAAACTAGGAGATAATGCAGAAAAATCTTAGGAATGACGAGGTAATCCAAATGAATATTGACAAAATCACCAGAAAAAATCCAGCCAATATGCCAGCTCCTGTAGGTCAGTACACGCATATTACAAGAATCCCGAAGAATGCAGAGTTATTTGTGACTTCGGGTCAAATTGGAGCAGATCGTAGTGGACTTTTTCCAGAGAGTCTGAATGAGCAAGTCACTAATACATTTAATAATATTAAAACAGTGCTCGAATCGGAGCATTTAGATGCTGAACATATTATCAAAGTGAACGTATGGGCAACCGAGAAAATCGATTGGGATTTCTTATATGCCGAGTGGGGACAATTATTTAGTACGGATTATCCTGCAATGACGATTGGATATATTACGGAGTTAGGTCTACCAGAAATTAAAATTGAAATAGAGCTTTGGGCAGCAAAAGTTTAACAAGGAATACTTTCTAACCAAAAGAAGGAGCATCTCACTTACAGATGCCCCTTCTTTTTTTATTGGTGAAAATGGAAAGGAAATGCCTTGAGCAATCATGAGCGATAGTAGGTGTATTATGGCACCTGCAAGCTCTGATAGGCATTCAGTCGACCATACGTCCAATAGATCCCGGAACCTGATACCGGATCGGAAGCGAAACACAGCGCATCACGGATCTGGGCATTTGTTTTCCCACGTGCAGCAAGAAGGGCAGCCACTCCAGCCACATGAGGAGCAGCCATGGATGTTCCGCTAAGATAGGCATAGGAACCACCCAGGTATGTGGATAAAATGGTATCACCCGGGGCAGCCATATCAACCCAGGAACCATAGTTGGAGAAATTGGATTTGAGATCAGAGGGGTTGGTTGAAGCGACAGCAATCACGTTGGGGTACGATGCAGGTACAATCGGGAATGAAGTGTTGTCGTTACCGGCTGCAGCAATAATCACAGCTCCCCGATCCCAAGCATACTGTACCGCAGCTTGAAGGAAAGCATCCCCCATCGGACCACCGAGGCTCAGGTTAACAACCTGTACACCGTTATTGGCCGCATAGACAAGCCCGTTACCGACATTACCTACCGTTCCTTGTCCGTTGTTATCCAGTACCCGGAGCGGAACGATGGATGCGAGTGGTGCAGCGCCTGCGATACCCACACCATTGTTGGTAACGGAGGCAGCGATCCCGGCTACATGGGTGCCGTGACCGTTCCCGTCCTCAGGGATGTTATCATAATCAACATAATCATAACCGGGGAGAAGCTTGGAGGCCAATTCTGGGTGATTCAGCTGTACACCGGTATCGATAATGGCGATTTTGACAGAGCTGTTGCTCTGAGTAGTATCCCATGCAGCGGGTGCATTGATTTTTGGCAAGTTATACTGGTAAGGAAAGAACGGATCGTTAGGGGTGAAGGATGCCTCAACAAGGTAATTCGGCTCAGCATGTTCAATCAGCTCATGATCTTTGTAATGTTTAATCATCCGGTGCATTTTTTTGCGAGATTCCAGACGGTACCATCCTAAATCCTCATAAGTTTCGGCGACCTTACATTTTCTTTTTTGGTGAAGGGTGTGCATGTCATCTGGTGTCGTACCTTCCTTGAATTTAACTAAGAGCTGCTTGGGAGCATGAGGATGAAACTTGCTCTCGGCACGTTGGTCCAGATAACGATACACGAACACGATTATTGCTAGCAAAATGAAACCAAAAACACCTAACCATAACCACATGAGCGTTTCTCCCTCCAATATGGATTGTGACACGCCTTATCGTATGCGAACTCTATCAGACTGCGTGGGCACTTTTTCAATTTGGTTAGTAGTGTAGATAGATTGATAGGGCGGGATAAATTCGGTAAGATGAAATGAAGAGAGCGGATCTGGCATGAATAAGATTCAAGGAAGGGCCAGAGGTAGCTCCTAATACAGAGGATAAGGAATGTGGATTTATTGACACAACTTCAGAATATACCGACAGTAACACCAGTTCAGGCACACCAGATTGAGGATGCCATTGATTTTGCCATGCGTGTACGCAGAGAAGTGTTTCCCATGATGGATCATACAAGATTGCCTGTGGACTTCGAGCAGTTCAGAGAACACTATCTGGACTCAGATGATGCGATCTTTCTGGTTGCGAAGATGGGGGATGGGAACATCGTCGGCACTATTGGAATTTTGCCATATGATGGACGTATTGAAGCCGTGAAAGGTAGATATGCAGCTCAGTCCGCAACCGAAATTGTGAAATGTTATGTGGACCCTGCATATCGCAGATATGGCATTGGTTCGATGCTGGTAAAGGAACTGGAGAATGCAGTAAAGGATATGCACTATACGACACTGTATCTGCATACACATCGCTTCTTGCCAGGAGCCGTAGATTTCTGGAAACGTCAAGGGTTTACGGTTATTGTTGAACAGGAGGATGACTGGCAAACCGTACATATGGACAAGTTGGTAGGTAGGTGACCATGGGTATGATTGAAGGAAAATAACATTGTAATGGAACTGTTTATACCCGACGAGGATGAATATTACTACTTTGATACGCGGATTCTTTTGCAGGATTTTTGGAGAAATTGATTGATCAGCGAACACCACGGAATAGGTAATTTTGTATAAGGAAAATGCCTGTCGACACTCGCTCGATTAGACATAGACAACACACAAGATGGGGGCTACACAGATGAACGAAACGAAGCGAAAAATTGTTTTTATTGATATTGATGGCACATTGGTTGACGATGACGGAAGTATTCCGTTGTCAGCCCAGAAGGCTTGCAAACAGGCTCGTGAGAATGGGCATCTGCTCTATTTATGTACTGGCCGATCCAAAGCGGAAATCTATGATTCCATCTGGGATGTTGGATTCGACGGTCTGATTGGTGCAGGTGGGGGCTATGTGGAATTTGGCAAGGACGTGCTTTATCACAAAAGGGTGACAGCGGAAGATGTTCGACACATGGTCGATTTCTTCAATGAACACGGCATTGACTTCTACCTTGAATCGAATTCGGCTCTCTATGCAAGTAGCAATCTTCAACCTCACCTGGAACGCCGTATCTATGGTGATGTGGAGAACGACCCAGTAGCCAGAGAGAAGAAGGAGCTGAAACCGCACCCGTTTATTGCCGGATTGACGTATGGAGAAGCGGATCTGTATAAAGACGACGTGAACAAGGTGTGTTTTCTGGAGAGCTCGGTGATCCCGTTTGAACGAATCAAGCAGGAGTTTGAAGGCAAATTCGAAGTCATTCAGTGCACCGTGCCAATCTTTGGTGAAGGAAGTGGTGAGCTGATGATCCCTGGTATTCACAAAGCAATTGCGATCGCTGATCTGCTGGAGCATCTGGGCATGTCACAGCAAGATACATTCGCCATCGGCGATGGCATGAATGATGCTGAGATGCTGGAATTTTGTAATGTCGGAATTGCCATGGGCAATGCGAAGCCGGGTCTGAAAGTCATTGCAGATGATATTACTGGAACAGTTGAGGAAGATGGATTGTATCACAGTTTTGTGAAGTATGGGTTGATTGAGGGGTAGTATACTCAAACAGTAGGAAGAGAGGTGCTCATATGTCTGAAGGAATTAAAGTAGAATTGGAAGTTAGTGCATTAGGTCAAGAAACAGTTCAAGCATATAATGATTCGTTTCGTAGACACGAGATAGTAAGAACTCGCACATTACCCAAAGAGACAACATTGGAGTAGATCGAAGAATTGGTGAAAGATATGATGACGGAGGTCAAAAAAGATTTTGAGCAACCGGAGCAGTTATTAGCCAAAGTGACTCTGAGAGCCAAGGAATCGAATGGCGTACTGGAATATCTGGGTTGAGACTTATATATAAAGTGAAATGAAACAGGCAACTTCCAGATGGAAAGTTGTCTGTTCATGATCATCTCTCCCAAATGATTTTAACATATCAACTTGAATCAATGAAGTTTGCGTACAAATTAGCAGAGTTGTGTAATTCCTTCAACATTTACTCCTCACTATCCGATATATAATAAGTACATCTATGTGATCAGACAGCGAAAGGAGTGCAGAACATGGATATTGCAGCATTATCAATGGCAATGAGCCAAGCTTCAGCAGTACAATCGGCAAGCTTGCAAGTGATGTCGATTACGAAAGACATGGCGCAACAGCAAGGTCAGCAGATGGCGGAAATGTTGAAGTCAGTACCTGCTCCTCACCCTAATCTGGGTAGCAGTCTGGATATTTCAGTATAGGCAGATTAGAAGGATGCATTCTTGTGAAAACATTGCAGCAAGCAAAGCCCAAACAGCTCCAATTCTAACGAATTGAGCCCGTTTGGGTTGTTTATTTTTCAATTCGGAGCAGATCCTAAGTAGCCTGTACGAAAAATAGTCCATCTAATGGTGCTTCAGCAGAGGCAGGACCTTTTCGCAAAAATAAATAACCGTTGGCATCAGAGAGTCCCAATATGTCCTGGTAGGGCTCGGGAAAATCTGCGGAATAAACCTGGCATACTAGTTGATAATGAGCTAATAGATGATCGATTCCATTGATTCCGTTGGGTAAAGTCGAGGTGAAGAACGAAAAGGCAGGGAAATCCTGCTCCGCTAATGACGTTTCAGAGAAACGCACTCCACTTAAAGGGATGCACTCTGCGGGACCTACAGTAGTGTGCGGTTGTGAAGTTACCGATACAGAGGTACATCCGGCCAGTATATTTTCGTTCCATTCCAGCTCATCTCCTGTGTATGTCACCTGATCCAGAAAGTATTCTGTAGCCGAATACGTAGAGAAGACCGAGATGAACATGTCTGCTGGCAAAGAAGGGATATGAACATGCTGCAAGAGTTTCTTGCAATCAATGGAGAATAGATGTAACAAGGGCTCTCCTTCCGGATTGAGGGGCCATTCTTGAATGTATGCCTGTTCTCCGCCAATCCACATACCAGCGTTTTGGTTCGGATGATCAGGATCCACTGTAATTTGAGTCACGTTGTACATGGAAAACTCCTTCTTTTCTCGTAATGTCGCGCTTCGTGTCATAGTAACAATAGAGTGTAGAACGTACTTTTTTGGGGTTGCTCAATATCTTTTTGGCTTATGGATGTACTTTTGGATAACAATCCATTGCTTCGTTACATTATAAGTGAGATGATGTGGAATGAAAATCAGTACAAGGTACTAACTCACTAGACGAAGTGAATGAACGTACCAGCACTCAAAGAACTAGTGGCAATACTATAGATGAGAAGCGGTGACACATGTTAATTAACAAATACATAAGTGAAACGGGATTCTGCTCCCGCAGGGAAACGAGCCGATTAATTGCAGCTGGACACATAACGATCAATGGCAGGGTATGTGAAAAAGGGGCCGAAGTTGAGCCTCACGACGTGGTCCTCATTGATGGCAAGGAGATACCTCGTGATGACAGCGAACCTGTCTATATTGCTCTGAATAAACCCATCGGTATTGTCTGCACAGCAGCACCAAATGTGGAGAGGAACATCATTCAATATATAAATTATCCTTCTCGCATATTTGCGATAGGCAGGCTGGATAAGGCATCTGAAGGGTTGATTTTGCTTACGAATGACGGGGGAATTGTGAACAAGATGATGCGTTCGGAGCACAACCATGATAAAGAATATGTAGTGACCGTAGACAAACCCTTAACAGACGAATTTATAAAGTCGATGTCCGAAGGGGTTGAAATTCTGGACGTGGTGACCAAGCCCTGCGAAGTGTATAGGCAAAGTGAAGACGTATTTCGTATTATTTTGACACAAGGTCTCAACCTGCAGATTCGCAGAATGTGCAAAGCCTTGGGGTACCGAGTGTTAAAGCTGGAGCGCGTGCGGATTATGAATATTACGCTGGATCAACTAGAGCGTGGGCAATGGCGTCATCTGGAGCAAGAGGAGTTGGGGATGCTGCTGTCTCAATTAAATGAGATTAAATGAATAAGAAATGAAGCAAACACTAACCGCTACGCGGAATAGTGTTTTTGTTGTTGAGCTTATTTGCTGTTCGCTCTGAAATGTAAGAACCGAATAAGGTTAAGAACGCCCCGAGCAGGATGACCCAGGTTATCTGTTCCCGAAGAATGATCGCAGATGACACAACAGTAATGACAGGTACCAGATAGATATACACACTTGCTTTAATAGCTCCAAGAAGACTCACGGTCCGGTTCCAGGTTACGAAACACAACGCAGAGGCACCCAGTCCGAGGTAGAGGAAATTGGAGAGATTAGTCATGTTCTTAAAACGGCCAAGCTCCAAATGAAAGTCAGACAGGAGCAGAGCTGGTAGCATCAAGACTAAGCCATAAAAGAACACTTTGCGTGTAGCACCGATGGTGTGATAGGGAAGCTCGCCAATTTTTCGCATCAATACAGAGTATATCGCCCATACCGCAGGTGCGATGCAAGCAAGCAGATCACCTACCGGATTCAGTTGCAGAACGAAACTGCCGTTCAGGGCGATGAGTATGATACCGCTCAAGGCAATCCCGAATCCGATGATAAAGCGGCGCGTTAACTTCTCACCATCCAGGAAGAAATGTGCGAGCACGGCAGTGAAGAATGGGGCAATGGAGACAATAACACCCACATTGGAAGCCGTTGTGTAGACCAGTGCTACATTTTCAATGAGAAAATATAGAGTCACCCCACATAGACCTGCTCCGATAAATAGCCATTCTTCCCTGAATGAGGCGATCCGCAGTGAACGTGGATAGATCAGCAACAGTATCAAATACCCGATCAGAAAGCGGAAAAATAGAATTTCCACTGGAGTAAAGTCAATCAACAGAACCTTCGTCGAGACAAAAGTAGTTCCCCAGATCAAGATGGTAAACAGGGCGAGCAAATGTCCGGTAGAAACCTTGGTATTATGATGACTTGTCATACGATATGATTGGTGGTTCGTTTCGGCTCTGCATCATGATTGAAGATACGTCGGTATTGCTTGGGCGTCAGGCCAATCAGTTTTTTGAAAAAATTCGTAAAGTGGCTTTGATCGCTAAACCCTGTCTGTGCTGCCACTTCAATCGGAAGCTGGCCTTGTTCCAACAGTCGTTTGGCTTGATTAATGCGAATCGTCTCCAGATAACGGTAGGGGGATATCCCTTTTTGGCGAGTGAATAAACGCAGCAGGTGATACTTGCTCATCTCCGTCAAGTTGGCTAACTCGTTCAACGAGATGCTCTCCATATAATGAGATTCTATGTAATCACATATGCGCCTGATCTCTGTAGTGACGTCCTGTGTGGAAACAGGTGGTTCCACATCCGAATAATCTCGCAGTAATTGATCCAGCAAAAACAGTAATAATTCTTCCTTATAGAAATCCGATTGCTCCTCTAGAATCATCTGATGCAGCTCATGCAGGGAACCAACAAGTTCACTCTGGTAGAGAACAGGGGATGTAAACCGGGGCAAGTAAGCTTGTCCGGTAATTTCTCTCACATACTCTCGCATAACATCAGGCTGGACGTTAATACAGCGATAGTCGAAGGTGCTTCCGTCGATCTGTTCGCAGGCATGAGGGTCTTGTGGATTAAAGACTATAATATCTCCACTATTCAAAATATATTCTTCGTTGTTGCAGACGAGGTGTCGCTTGCCTTGCTCAATAAATCCAATGACATAATAGTCATGAAAATGATTGGGGAATTTCTGCATGATGCCTTCAAATTGATAAGCTTCTAGCTGTAGATCGGTATCAAATACCACAGTCCGAACTTCCCGAGTCATGATGCACCTTCTTTCTTGTATGTTAACGTCAGTATAGGATGTAAAGAAGGCTTTTTCTTGAACGATATTGCTATTGCTCGAAGTGTCTGATCGGACAGGGTTACTCCAAAACAAAATACCCGCAATCCCGAAGAGAAAGCGAGCCCTTTGCTTAGTATAGTTGATTCATGAGTTCAAACCTATATATATGGGGCAAAAAAATGTCCGGAACAATAATTAATTGTTCTTAATTTAATGTAGCCAGTGCTTCAGGTGTAAAAGGCTTAATCTCAGATACGCGTCCTTCGCGCATTTTGGCAGCCCATGCCGGGTCACCGAGAAGCGCACGTCCCACAGCCACCAGATCAAATTCCTGTTGCTCATATCGCTTCATAAGTTCGCTCATACCTGGATGTGTTGCTTTATCTGCTCCTGCTTCAGGCTCATCGGGCATCCCCACAGAACCGACGGTAATGGTGGTTTGACCACTCAGCTTCCGCACCCAACCTGCAAATCCAAGCTCAGATCCTTCGAACTCGGGCTCCCAGAAGCGTCGTGTGGAGCAGTGGAAGATGTCTACACCAGCGTCAACCAGTAAACGAAGGAATTGTTCCAGTTGTTCGGGTGTGTCGAACAGTCTGGCTTGATAATCATTCATCTTCCATTGAGAAATTCGCATGGCAATAGGGAAATCAGGGCCTACCGCCGCACGGACTGCCTTAACAAGTTCAACCGCGAATTGAGTTCGTTTCTCAAGGTCGCCACCGTAGCGGTCTGTTCTGTTATTCGTTGTTTTCCAGAAAAACTGATCGATCAGAAAACCGTGCGCACCGTGAAGCTCAATCCCGTCAAAACCAATGCTTTGCGCATTGGCCGCTGCATCGGCATAAGCTTGAATCACTGTTGCGATCTCTGCCTCCGTCATAGGCGCACCTACTTGAGTACCTTCCATATCAATTCCTGATGGACTAAGCGAAGCGGCTTCCGGGTGAGGTTGAGATCCGGAAGGACGAACGATTCCCATATGTAGAATTTGCGGGAAAATTTTTCCGCCAGCTTCGTGGACTTGTTTGACCACTTCAGCCCACCCTTGAAGAGCTGCTTCCCCATACATATGAGGGATTTTAGGCTCACTTGATGCAGATGGATGCTCAATGGTCGCACCTTCGGTAATAATGAGTCCAACACCATGCTCGGCACGCCGACGATAGTATGCAGCTACATCGGGGCCTGGGACACCATCCGGGGAGAAGGCACGAGCCATGGGGGACATGATGATGCGCGAGGACAGGGTTAATTTTTTAACAGTGTATGGTTGAAACAGAAACTCCGTAGAAATAACGTTATGTTGTTGATTATTCAAACTAAGCACCTCCATTATTATGCACCTTCAAGCGGGTACGAGTGCAATCTTAACAAGGTCTATAGGCATGCTCAACCAACAATCGGAGCATTTTGTTGCTTAAGCGAAAGACGCTGATTATTGTATGGTGTCTTTGTACTTACTTTCACTTGTTGAACAAATAACACTTATCTATAATGAAGAAGTCTAACCAAATATTTTTGTATACTAAGGAGGATTGGTACATGTCTGGTGTATTGTCTCCAAACTCGAATGATCCGCGTGTGATTCGCACGCGTCAATTAATTCTTGATGCGTTTTTAAACCAATTGAATCTTAAAAATTTCAACAGCATTACGATTCAAAACATTACGGAACAAGCCACAATTAACAGAGCTACTTTCTACGCCCATTTTCAGGATAAATATGCACTGCTTGAAGCCTTGTTATCGGATGCTTTTATGGAATATGTAACGAAAAGGGTGGACCCGGATGCTCGGTTATCAGCCGAAACCATACAGCAGCTTATATTTTCATTATGTGACTATCACGTCTCAAGTCATGGATGCATCAAAAAATATGAGACGGTTGCACCAATTATTGAAGAGAATATCAAGACTCAACTGGAGCAATTCCTTCTTGAATTAATGAGCAAAGTAGCGGGGGATCTAGATCCCAAAACGCTGAAAATTACGGCAACCATGCTAAGCTGGTCGATCTATGGAATGACCTATCGATGGAATATTGAAGGCGGGCAGGAATCCCCTGCTGAATTAGCCAACAGGGTGGTCCCCTATATGATGGGCGGATTGGAATTGTTGAATTAAATTCATTTAACGAAATTACATTTACTATTCGAATGGACATAGGAGGAATAACAAAATGTTTGAACATTTGGTTGTTTTTAAATTTAACGATAAAATCACATTAGCCAAGCAACGGGAATGGGTGGCTCAATTGCTCGCGTTGAAGGAACAAATCCCGGGGATTGTGGCGTTGACCGCAGGGATCAATGCAACGGAAGAAACGGACCGTATTCAAGGTTATACGATTGGGTTGAGAGTGACATTTGAAGATCAGGACGCATTGCGCGCCTATGGTCCACATCCTGCTCATCAGGCATTTGTAGCTTCCCTAGATGGTTGGGTGGAAGATGTCATTGTAGTTGATTATGCGATATAAAGCCCTAATATCAGAGGTTTAATGAATATAGGAGTTGAAGGTTTCCATGTGTTTGATTTTATTTGCTTACAACATGCATCCAAAGTATCCGCTTATTCTGGGATCAAATAGGGATGAATTCTATCACAGACCTACGGCTCAAGCACATTATTGGGAAGATCACCCTCAAATATTGGCAGGTCGGGATTTATCGAAAATGGGAACTTGGATGGGCGTAACCACAGGGGGACGACTGGCTGCTGTTACGAATTATCGTGATCCTAATGAAGATGTACATGCCAAGGGTTCAAGAGGAGATCTGGTTGCTGATTTTTTAAAGGGCACGTCCACACCTGAGCAATATATGCACTGTGCGGAGCAAAGTCGCAATGATTATCCTGGCTACAATTTGTTGGTGGGTGATCCTGACGACCTCTATTATTACTCTAATGTGGGCAACGTTGTGATGAAGTTGACACCCGGAATATACGGGATTAGTAATCACTTGATCAATACGGATTGGCCCAAGGTGAAACGCGGGAAAGAAGGGCTTGAGAAAATCATCAACGGGGAGGATGAAGCTTCCTTGACAGAGCAAATATTAGATTTGCTGCAAATTGCAGACCCTTCAGTGGATGATCTTCTACCCCATACAGGTGTTCCATTGGAATGGGAACGTTTGCTTTCTCCCATCTTCGTTAGAAGTGAGAAATTTGACTATGGAACCAGAGCTTCGTCCGTTGTCCTGATGACCAGAGAAGAAGTGTTTTTCACGGAGAGGGTTCATCAGAACGGAGAGGTTATGGAGCAGCGTTTTAACATCAGGCCTCTCAACTGGACAAGCTGAGAATGTATAAAGTGTTAGAAAATATGACGCGATATAAACGATTTGAGATTACCATTTGTACAACACGCCCAATTTTAGTTGGGCTCTTTATCTCTTATAACAATTCTATGTTATGAATCATGGAACTTCCCTGAATAGTTTATATAATGTGAATCAACATAACATGATTTTGCAGCGGTTCGGTTGATTCTAATTTCAGGGGGGCAACGTGGGATGAAAGAAACCAAAAAGATGAGAGTTTTTTCACTGGGGATTCAGCACGTACTCGCGATGTATGCGGGAGCAATTCTGGTACCTTTGCTCGTGGGCAGAGCACTGAATTTGACTGCAGAGCAGTTGGCGTATCTGGTATCTATTGACCTGTTAACGTGCGGGATTGCAACATGGCTTCAGGCGCGAAAAGGGAAGTATCTGGGTATAGGTTTGCCAGCGGTGCTTGGAAGCTCTTTTGTAGCGGTCACACCGATGATTGCGATTGGATCGCAATACGGAATTCCCGCCATATATGGGTCGATCATTGCAGCCGGGTTATTTATCGTCATCTTTGCCGTATTTTTCAGCAAAATTGTCAAATTGTTTCCACCAGTTGTGATAGGTACAGTGGTAACCATCATCGGTCTTGCGCTGATCCCAACCGGTATTAAAAACATGGCGGGTGGAGCAAACAGCGAGAATTTCGGAAGCTTGGATAATTTGGCTCTTTCCTTTGGAGTATTACTTTTCATTCTTATTCTGAATCGATATGCTCGTGGTTTTGTTAAATCCCTGGCTGTTCTCCTGGGTATTATCGTGGGGACCCTCATCGCAGCTTTCATGGGAAAAGTGAACTTTGCCGCTGTACAGGAAGCCTCCTGGTTCCATTTGCCCCAACCCTTCTACTTTGGATGGCCAACCTTCGAAATCGGCCCCATTATTACAATGATCATTGTAGGTACGGTAGTTATTATCGAATCAACAGGTGTGTTTATGGCTTTGAGTAAAATCTGTGATCAACCGATCAACGAAAAAGATTTGGCACGGGGATATCGCGCAGAAGGTCTTGCGTTTGTTCTAGGTGGCATATTCAATGCCTTTCCATACAATACATTTGCTCAGAATGTCGGTTTGGTTCAGCTCTCCAAAGTGAAAACGACTAATGTAGTGGTTGCAGCCGGTGGCATTCTGATCTTTCTCGGACTTATTCCGAAAGTAGCTGCTTTTGCAACGATTATTCCAAGTGCTGTATTAGGTGGAGCGACTGTCGTATTGTTCGGAATGGTCGTCTCATCCGGGATCAAAATGCTGCAAAACGTCGATTTCGCCAAACAATCCAATCTGTTGATCGTGGCTTGCTCCGTTTCCCTTGGACTTGGTGTTACCGCTGTACCGGATCTGTTTGCACAGCTTCCCCAAAGCATTCGTATTATTGTGAGCGATGGTATTATCACCGGAAGTTTATCAGCCATCCTGCTTAATGTCTTCTTTAACCTCGGTTTCAAAAATAAGAGCTTGCCAGTACAGCCTGTACAGGCACAGGAAGCGCACACGTAATTCTTGTATTATCAGGCATTTCATAGGTAAAGGGAACAGATCCAAGAGGGTTTTTCTGGGCAGTGGAATGAGAGGCAATGACTCCACTTGCAAAGAACCTCTTGGATTTTTTTGTGCGGAAAGAACGATAGGTGGGCAGTTTATCAAAGTTGCTACTTAAGAGGAATGCAAAAGGAATGCAAATATGCTAAAGTTTCATCAAGAACATTTTAGATGTTCTCTACATTGAATTTCCATGCGACTACATAAATGAGCATTGGTTCACAAGGCTAAAATAAAACCTGGGGTGTATCCCTTGGGTACAGAAAAGGAGTTGTGATCACCATGCAACAAGAAACGTTGAACAAAGGCTGGAATTTGGACAATAGTTATGCGCAGCTACCGCAACCCTTTTTTACAAGTCAGGGTGCGGTTCCGGTTGAATCACCGAAGCTGATCATTTTCAATAGATTGCTTGCATCCAGCTTAGGACTGGATGTGGAGTCTCTTGACAGTGATGAAGGAGCACAAATTTTTGCAGGTAATTCGATTCCGGAAGGAGCCGAGCCTCTGGCGCAGGCTTATGCAGGACATCAATTCGGCAATTTTAACATGCTTGGTGATGGACGGGCTTTACTGCTGGGAGAACAGATTACGCCACAAGGCGAGCGAGTGGATATCCAGCTGAAAGGTTCAGGTAGAACACCATACTCCCGTGGAGGGGATGGACGAGCTGCTGTTGGACCCATGTTGCGTGAGTACATCATTAGTGAGGCAATGTATGCACTGGGTATCCCGACTACTCGCAGTCTAGCAGTGGTGTCTACAGGAGAAAACATTATTCGCGAAACAGAACGGCCTGGTGCTATCTTGACCCGTGTGGCTACCAGTCACATCCGAGTAGCAACCTTTCAGTACGCAGCAAGATGGGGGTCTATTGATGATCTTCGGGCGTTGGCTGATTACACGCTCCATCGACATTTTCCTGAGGTCGCTCAAGCGGAAAATCGCTATCTTCTGCTCCTTCAGGAAGTAATTAAGCGGCAGGCGGCACTCGTAGCTCAGTGGCAGCGTGTGGGTTTCATTCATGGCGTGATGAATACGGACAATATGGCGATTAGTGGAGAAACGATTGATTACGGGCCATGTGCCTTTATGGATGCTTATAATCCTTCAACTGTATTTAGCTCTATTGACAAACAAGGTCGTTATGCTTATGGAAATCAACCGTATATTGGCGGATGGAATTTGGCACGTTTTGCCGAGACTCTTATACCTCTGCTGCATGAAGACGAAGAAGAGGCCGTGCAAATCGCTCAGGATGCTATCGCGCAATTTTCTGAATTGTACCATTATCATTGGCTCAAGGGCATGCGTTCCAAACTGGGCTTGTTGGATGAAGAGACCGAAGATGAAGCCCTGATCAAGGACCTTCTTGAACTCATGGAGAAGCATGGAGCAGATTATACAAATACGTTCCTGGCTTTGACCTTTGATACGTTGGAAGGGACAACGTTGTCTGGCACGACAGAATTTGCTGAATGGTATGCGCGTTGGCAATCAAGATTGGACAGTCAGCAAGGGGAGAAGGAAGTCTCTAAGCAGTTGATGAGAACAAGCAATCCAGCCGTCATTCCTCGCAATCATCGGGTCGAAGAAGCGCTTGAGCGAGCAGAGAATCATGGAGATCTTAGCTTGTTGGAGAAGCTTTTGGCTGTTCTTTCAGATCCATTCAAGCATTCACCTGAACAGGCTGAATATGCTGAATTACCTGCACAATGTAATACTTCGTATCAGACTTTTTGTGGGACCTGATTAAACAATATGAAAGAAGAAGAGGCTGCCGTGGGCAGCTTTTTCATTTTTTCACACTGTCATCGACGTTAATATCCAACATTGACATTGAATTCGGAGATTGTCATGTAATAATTAGAGAAGAAGTGATTTACTTATATAGGCAGGTGTAGTGATGTCCAACATGTTAAGCAAACAACAACTGGTAGCGATCCTTTTAGAGTTGTTAGAGCGAACAGCTTTCCATAGGGAACAGATGCAGAACTATGTTAACCGTATGTTTGAGAGCTTTAAATCGGATGGTGTCCCCTATGTAGAGTGTGGAAAAGATACGTATATCGTTCGAATATACGAACGTGGTCTCGTCTCGTTAGAGAAACGGGTGAAACAGCCAGATGAAGTCATCTATTGGCTGCTGGAGGATATAATTTTCACCGCGACGCATGTGGGGTTGTTGGAAAGATATGGCGTGGATAATAAACAGACGCATTTGAACTACACAAATGAAGTGATGAATGAACTAAACAGGGGTGTTCAGGAAGCCTTCCAGCAGATCGGTGATCCGTATTTACATTGGTATCAGACGGGTAAACGTCAGGAGTTAGAGGGCATGAAATAAATAAAAAATGAGGTGTGTTACGTGAGCGAGCAAGATATTAATGATGGATGGTATGACTATGCTGTGTTATTTGTCGAAAAAAAGAATGAATCTGAACAGGGCTGGGCTTCGTTGACTTCGAACGAGCAGGACATTGCTGCTTTATGGCTGTTAGAGGCGGATGTGTTTAATGGCGGTTTTATTCAGTTTTTCTGTAACTGGGGTGAAGAGGTATACCGTTACGCGTTACGGGCATTACATACCATTGGTGCGACTCAAGTGTTGGAGATTGTAACATCAGCATACGACTGCATTGAGCATCTCGAAGAGGATGAACGGCTTACTGAACTGTGGGATATTCCTAAATTTCTGACACAGGAACAGGAGCAGCGTTTAGATACGTTGGATCAGCAATTTTGGAGCAATGAGGATCAGATCGCGGAGAAGGCCTTTGCTTATTATCACGGGAAATTGAACATGATGATTATATAAGTTGGTTTTAACTATGCATCCATAGCTCTGTTGAAAGAATGCATACTTGGCCTTGCAATGACTCAAACGTTCGGCTATACTTGCTATAAATTGAATACATGAATCACGTTGATAGAGCGCAGTAGCGGCTTTGTCCCTGTTACAGAAAGTCAGGGGTTGATGGAACCTGATACATACAAGGGCTGCGAATTACACTCTGGAGTACTTGGGTAATGCCAAGCGGATGGGCAAACGATATATTGCCAAAAGTGGTATGGATAACGTGTTAAGGTCACGTGTTGTCCATGCAATTTGGGTGGTACCACGGTTATGATAATCGTCCCTGTGTCTAATGAAGACAAGGAGGCGATTTTTTTGTGTCCAAAAAAGCCGTTCCAGCGTGTAATTTCGTAATTTAACGTAGATCATGACTGAATCTTGAGGATAGAAAAGGGGTTTTTACGAATGAATATTATTGATGAACTACAGTGGCGTGACGCCATTAACCAGCAGACAGATGCAGAGGGACTGCGTGAGTTGACTGAAACGAAATCCGTTTCCTTGTACTGCGGAGTTGACCCTACGGGGGATAGCATGCACATCGGACATTTAATTCCCTTCATGATGCTCAAACGTTTTCAACTGGCAGGACATCGTCCAGTCATTCTGATTGGTGGAGCTACAGGTACGATTGGTGATCCAAGTGGACGTCAGGCAGAGCGTTCATTGCAAACGATGGAGCAGGTGCAGGAGAATGTGGATGCACTGACAGCACAGATGAAGAAGCTGTTCGTAACCGACGGTGATAATCAGGTTCGGATGGTGAACAACTACGATTGGACACACAAAATCAATGTCATCGAATTCTTGCGTGACTACGGCAAAAACTTTAACCTCAATACGATGTTGGCTAAGGATGTCGTTGCGAGCAGACTGGAAGGCGGAATTTCGTTTACTGAGTTTTCCTACCAGATTCTTCAATCACTCGACTACTTGCACCTTTTCCAGAACGAGGACGTACAGCTTCAAATCGGCGGTTCTGATCAATGGGGTAATATCACGAGTGGTCTCGACTTGATCCGCAAAAAAGAAGGATCTGAAGCGAAAGCGTACGGTCTGACCATTCCGCTGATGCTCAAATCCGACGGAACCAAATTCGGTAAAACAGCTGGCGGCGCAATCTGGCTTGATCCGAACAAAACGACACCATTTGAGTTCTACCAATTCTGGGCGAATACAGATGACCGTGATGTCATTAAATACTTGAAATACTTTACCTTCCTGAGCAAAGAAGAGATTGAAGCTTTGGCTGAAAAGGTAGAGACAGAGCCACATAAACGTGAAGCACAGAAAGCACTCGCGGAAGAAATGACAAAATTCGTTCACGGCGAAGAAATGCTGGAACAGGCTAAGCGTATTACAGCGGCGCTGTTCAGTGGTGATATCCGTTCCCTGACAGCAGATGAAATCGAGCAGGGCTTCAAGGAAATGCCAACATTTGAAACGGACGGCGAAGCGAAAAATATTGTGGACTGGCTCGTGGATCTGGGTCTGGAGCCATCGAAGCGCCAGGCGCGTGAGGATGTCACCAAAGGTGCGATTTCCATGAATGGTGAGAAAATCACGGAGCTTGAATTCACGGTGTCGGCAGAGCATGCCATTGGCGGTAAATTCATCATTATCCGTAAAGGTAAAAAGAACTACAGCCTGGTTAAACTCCAATCATAGTGTCTGAGTATTAGGAGTATTAGAACGAAATACGGAAACGTATCAGACTATACCACAACACTTATATAGAAACAAAAAGACCGTCTTCCATCTCTGTCAAGCGACAGAGCGGAGACGGTCTTTTGTATAACAGGTCATTGCTTGACCTATATTATTGATTAACGATGGCTGTGATCTCTTCATCCAGATCAAGTCGTACGTTCTCACGGTACGCCCGGATGTTGTATTCACTGTGCAGGTAGCGAAGAATCGCTTCAATCATATTGGACTCCACCAGATATTGACTGCGGCCTTGAATCCAAACTTCAGCGGAATAACCTGTATCTTCTTCCCAGCTCAGTTCTACGTTCACATCGGTTGGACGTACACCCTTACGTTCTGCCATATGAATACAGATTGCATTCACAATTTCATCCATGCTCAGAACCATAGAGATTAGTACCGTCCGTTTCTGTTACGGTCATCATCACGATCATCATTGCGGCGGTCATAACGACCATCCGCTGCAGGTTTACGACGGTTGGAGATGGCTCTGAAGAGTGCCATAGCCAGCATAACAATCAACATGATTGCGGCAACGTTCACGAGCAATCCAAGGATGTTACCCAGGGCGCCCATGCCACCGAACAATCCACCGAACATCATACCAGCAAGACCACCAAGCATCATGCCTTTCATGAAGCCGCCGCCACCGCCGAAGAATCCACCACCACGGGTTGCAGCTGCACCAGTACCGGAGTTATTACCGGAATTGGATTGATTCACGTTACTGTTGGAGTCGGATTTCTTAGGTGTGTTAGTATAACTTTTCGTACCGGATTTGAATCCGCCACCACGTCTTGCATCCGCAGAATCCGGATTCGTTACTCCCACTGTTGCGAACAATAATGTAAAGGCCATAAATACCATCATTAGATGTTTAACTCCAAATTTTTTCTTCATTGTAAAGATCGTAACCCCCCGATTAATTTGTTTGAATCGCCCAAAAATGGGCCTTACTCATGTAATACGGTCAACTTGTAGTAACGTTTCAAATTTTATTAAATTTCTGAAACGCTTGGATTTGGGTCTTGAATTGCAGCTTGGCCATCAAGCAATTGGGTAACCCAATGACACCATTCCAGGCCTGTTTGCGCATGCATTAACCCTTTTTGTACCAGGATGTAGCTTCCAAAATCTCGGTTGCCTACACGAAGATTATCCAGAGGTATACGTGATTTCAAATCCTCGAAATAACGGATGCGTTCCATAAACCAGCTTTTACGCTCATTCAGAATGCGTCTCATGCTTCCGTCTTCCGCAATGCCAACACACAAGATACGCAAATTAAATTCATCGCGTGTAACCGGTGCGGTAACAGGAGTAATCATCCATTCCAAGAGCTTTTCAATGCCTTTTTCCGTAACTGCGTACATTTTCTTGTCCGGTTTGTCAGACTGCTGTACCCAGCGGGAGGCCAATAACTCATCGTTTTCCATCTTGGACAGGAGCGGGTAGATCTGGCTGTGCTTCGCCTGCCAATGCGGCTGAATCTTCAGCATCAGATCATAGCCCGATGACTCCTCGCGGGTAAGTAGCCCGAGCAATCCGTAGGAAAGTATGTTCATGCACATGTCTCCTTAATATTAGGGCTGGGTCAGAGAAAATAAACAAATTTGCTTTCTTTGACCGCTTTCATAAAAGTGTACACTGAAACTGTATGGTTTGACAACCTGACAGAACAACTGCCTCAATTTAGACAAAAAAAGTGCGAACCATAAGGTCCGCACTCCAAACCATTTAGAGAGATGCCTGTTGTCCATACCCCTCAGCGACAAGATCAAGCTCACCTGTAGCAGAATCGATAACCATGCCGTGGACGGGTACATTGGGTGGAAGTAGAGGATGCTTCTTGATCACTTCCACAGTATGTTTTACCCCTTCTTCGACGCTGTCAAACCCGCGCAACCACTTTTGTAGACGGATGCCAGAATTCTCCAGGGTTGTCATGACTTCTTCCGATACACCACGCTCAACCATATGTCCAATCATGGTCTCTGCGTGAAGGGAAGCCATACCACATTCCGTATGTCCAACAACCAGAACTTCATCTGCACCCAGTTCATAGATGGCGACAAGCACACTACGCATTACACTGCCGAAAGGCTGAGAGATAATCGCGCCAGCGTTTTTGATGATTTTCACATCACCGTTCTTCAGATTCATGGCCTTGGGCAGCATTTCCACCAGACGTGTATCCATACAAGTGATGATAACCATCTTTTTGGTTGGAAACTTTCCAGCCGTATACTTTTCGTATTCTTTAGTCTCGACAAATGATTTGTTGTAAGCCAAAATCTCTTGAATGTTGTTCATGTCCATTGCCTCCTGTTATCCAATACGACGAGCACGGCCACTTGCATTTGATGCAGCTTGTCCTACGCGCCTTTGCGTTATTAGTATATCACGGTCAGCAGATCACATTACTCCAACCTTTTTAGAGGTTGTTCAAAAAGTCCGTTTTTGATTACGAATGATGCCTAAGAGCATCATCAGCATCGAAGTTGAAATTCAGCCGAAATAAGCAGACGCTTACGAAGATTGTTTCCTTCGGAAACATGTAGTTGCACACGTAGTTTTCCTACGCTCCGATACACCATTTCTATCTGCATTTCATCTTCTCGGTAATGAAAACCAGACTTTTTGACCACGTATCTTCAGGAGGATAATGCAATTTGCCTCTGTTAAAAGTTGATTATACGCAATGGGAAAAGTATCATCAATAGGGTATAACATTTTTTTTGAAGAGGTGAACGATAACAATGGATAAACAAACACTAGAACATTTGGAATCCTTCCGTAATTTGGCTCGTAAAATTAAGAGCTATCATGAAGCCATTGGTTTGCTTCACTGGGATCTGCGCACAGGTGCGCCGAAAAAAGGCGTTCCGACTCGTTCGGAGACGCTGGGTATGTTGTCCACCGAAGCATTCAAGCTGCAAACTTCTGCTGACATGAAGACCTACCTGGATGCATTAACTACTCCAGCAGTATTGGAACAACTCGAAGATATAGATCGTCGTTTGGTTGAGGATTGCAAGAAAGAATATGATCGCAGTCAGTCTGTACCGCCTGAGAAAGTACAAGCGTATACCGTGCTCACGGCCAAGTCCGAAACCGCATGGGAAGATGCCAAGCATAACAGCGATTTCGCAGGGTTCTCACCATATCTGACAGATATCGTTAAGCTCAAACAGGAGTTTATTGATTATTGGGGTGTGAAGGATACACGTTATGATACGTTGCTTGATATGTATGAGCCGGATCTGACCGTTGAGAAAGTGGATGCTGTATTTGCCCGCCTCAAAGCACGTCTGGTGCCTCTACAAGAGAAGATTAATGCTTCAGAAAACAAGCCAAATACAGAGTTCCTGAATCAGTTGTTTGACACTGAACAGCAGGAAAAGTTCAGTCTGTTCATCCTGGAACAGATGGGCTATGACTTTGAAGCTGGACGATTGGACGAGAGTGTTCATCCTTTTGCAACAGGTCTTAACCCGGGTGATGTGCGGATCACCACACATTATTTGCAGGATGATGTAGCGAGCGCAGTCTTCAGTTCACTGCATGAGGGCGGACATGCCCTGTATGAGCAAAATATTGATGACAGTCTGGCGGGTACCCTTCTTGCAGAAGGAACGTCCATGGGTATTCATGAATCCCAGTCCCGTCTTTGGGAAAACATGATTGGTCGCAGTCTGCCGTTCTGGACACGCTATTACAAAGATTTGCAGCAGCATTTCCCGCAACTGAGCGAGGTTGCACTGGAAGATTTCTATCGTGCAATCAACCGGGTGGAGAGTTCACTCATTCGGATTGAAGCCGATGAATTGACCTATAACCTGCACATTATTATCCGTTATGAGATCGAGAAAATGTTGTTCAACGATGGCTTAGAAGTGAAGGACCTGCCGGAAACCTGGAATGCAAAATACAAGGAATACCTCGGTATTATGCCAACGAATGATGGAGACGGCGTTCTTCAGGATGTTCACTGGTCCGGTGGCGACTTCGGTTACTTTGCATCGTATTCTCTGGGTAATATGTATGCAGCTCAAATTCTACATACATTGCGCAAGGAAATGCCGGGGTTTGATACCCATATTACCGAAGGTAATCTGATTCCGATTAAGGAATGGCTTACAGACAAAATCTATCGATATGGCAAAAGTCGCACACCTTCGGAATTGATTGTTGCCGTAACGGGTGAAGAATTGAATCCGGATTATCTAGCCGATTATCTGGAAGCTAAATATGCGGAGATTTACAAGCTGTAATAGCGCTTAAACAGCGTATTACAGTAGCATTTCGAAGAGCTGAAGAGTCGGGCATCATTGCCCGGCTCTTTTTTGCATTCAAGTTCTTAACCTTTTGTTGGGCATCAGCATATCCATAATAGAGAGAAACTGCTGAAACCAGTGAAGGAGGGAAACAACATGAAATACACGCCATGGTTCGTCCGGGGCATCGTTATTCTGCTGATTATCATTGTGGCACTCACCAGCTGTAATAAGGAAGACAATGAAGCCAAGATTACGATTGGCGAAGTGACTCGTTCGGTATTTTATGCACCGGAGTATGTGGCCGTGGCTCAAGGTTTTTTTGAGGAGCAGGGACTTGAGGTGGAGATTCAGACGACAGCTGGCGGTGACAAAACGATGGCGGCATTGCTCGCCGGTTCAGTGGACATTGCGCTGGTAGGTGCAGAGACGTCCATATACGTCTATCAGCAGGGAGCGGAAGATCCGGTCATTAACTTTGCCCAGCTTACCCAGACGGATGGTACTTTCCTGTTCGCACGTAACCCGGAAGGTAGCTTCGATTGGGAGCAACTGAGGGATTCCACATTTCTCGGGCAGCGTAAAGGCGGCATGCCACAAATGGCAGGGGAGTTTGCACTGAACAAACATGGTATTGATCCGCAAAGTGATCTGGAGCTGATTCAGAATGTGGACTTTGCCAACATTGCGTCTGCTTTCGCCTCAGGCACGGGAGATTATGTTCAATTGTTTGAACCCCAGGCATCCATCTTCGAACAAGAAGGTCGGGGCAAAGTTGTTGCATCGTTTGGAACAGAAAGTGGTCTTCTGCCTTACACCGTCTTCATGACGAAACAGAGCTATCTTAACGACAACAAGGATGTCGTGCAGAAGTTTACGAATGGTCTGCACAAAGCGCAAGCATGGGTAGATTCCCATACGGCTGAAGAGATTGCAGAAGTCATTACTCCTTTTTTCAAAGACATCGATCCAGCCATTTTGGTAAGCAGTGTGAACCGTTATAAGGAACAGGGCAGCTATGCAACGGACCCGATCATTGATGAGGAAGAGTGGAACAATCTGCTTGATGTCATGAGTGCTGCCGGCGAGTTGAAAGAACGCGTGGAGTTGGATGCCATTGTGGATAATGTTTATGCGGAAGAAGCTACGATATCGAAGTAATGGGGTATTCAGGAAAGGAAGTGAGCAGAATGCCTGAATCCGAAAGTGTGATCCGACTGGAAGGAATCTCTCAAGTCTATGTCAGCGAGAGGGAAGCTTCATTGGTGATTGAAGACTTGAGTCTTGAGATCCAGAAAGGGGAGTTCGTCAGTCTGGTTGGACCGAGCGGATGCGGTAAAACGACATTGTTGTCGATCATCGCCGGGCTGCTCACACCTACTCAAGGAGAGGTCAAGATTAAAGGCAAGCTCGTAGGCGGCCCCTCCGCACAGATTGGTTATATGCTTCAACAGGACTATCTGTTTCCGTGGCGGACCATTCTGGATAATGCATTGATCGGACTTGAATTGACAGGCAGACTGGATGAGCGTAGCCGTGAGCGTGTACGGGAACTGCTGATAAGTATGGGTTTGGCTGGGACAGAGAACCAATACCCCTCAGAGCTTTCAGGGGGGATGAGACAGCGGGTGGCCCTGGTGCGTACGCTGGCAACCGATCCGGGAATTTTGTTGTTGGATGAACCGTTCTCGGCACTCGATTATCAAACCAAGCTGCAACTGGAAGATCTAGTTTCGGACACGTTAAAAGAGTTTGGCAAAACCTCTGTACTTGTCACACATGACTTGTCTGAAGCCATTGCGGTCAGCGACCGCGTCATTGTACTGGATCGCAATCCAGGTCGCATCCGTCGTGAATTTATCATTCCCGATGGAATTCGCAAATCTCAGCCATTTCATGCCAGGGAACAAGAAGGATTCAATGAGCTGTTTCAGGCGTTATGGAGCGAACTGGACCAGTCCGGGGGAGGTGAGAGAGACGCGTGAATCAAACGAATCCGAAGCAGGAAAAGCGTGACGAGTGGATGGGGCAGCTGCATCGGAATCATATTCAGCAGGTGGCCAGATGGCGACATCAAGTGCTTGCTGTACAGTTATCCATGCTGGTATCTATGTTTTTGCTGTGGGAACTGGCGGGCAGACTCCGATGGATTGATGTGCTGTTGTTCAGTTATCCTAGTAAAATTTTTGCTCAGATCGGTAAAGACATCGCCAGCGGTGAGTTGTGGGCACATGTAGGAGTTACCGTAGGGGAAACGGCAGTTGGTTTTTTGCTGGGAACACTGGTGGGAACCTTGCTTGCGGTTTTAATTTGGTGGTCTCCTTTTTTGTCTAAAGTGCTGGACCCCTATATGGTTGTGTTCAACAGTATGCCAAAGGTAGCCCTCGGCCCGATCTTTATCGTTATGTTCGGCGCGGGTTTTACAGCGATTGTCATGACCACGTTGTCCATCACGGTCATTATCACGACACTGGTGGTATATAACAGCTTCAATGAAGTTGATCCCAACTATATTAAAGTCATTCGTACGTTTGGTGGAGACCGTTCCGAGATTTTTACGAAAGTCGTATTGCCTGCTTCTTTTCCGGCGATTGTATCGACCTTGAAAGTTAACGTAGGCATGGCCTGGGTGGGGGTAATCGTAGGTGAGTTTCTGGTCGCTAAACAAGGTCTTGGTTATCTGATTATCTACGGATTCCAGGTATTCAACTTCACGCTCGTATTATCGAGTCTGTTAATTATTGCTGCAGTTGCAACAGCCATGTATCAACTTGTTGTGTATGCAGAGCGCAAATTACTGGCTGGGCGCAGGTGATTTGGCCGTGTTTTATTCGTATTATGAATGTTTATAATATGTATACAATTTCACAAGGGGTGTCACGTTGCCCGATACCGTAAAATCAAGTACCATATTTAGTATGAATATTCCGCGGAGATCCGGAATGAATGCGATGATTGGAGAAGAGGGCCTTGAGGTTCTGTCGCAACGATCTAACTTGCCAGCGTCCCTCATTCGGGGCGTGTTGCTGTGACCGGCATGCATGCGCATGTCGGTTGATGTCGTCTAGTTTACGGTTGGATGAGTCATACTAGTTATGATAAATGAATGAGGCGACGAGCGGGCTAAGAACTTTTTTGCAGCTTAGAGGAGATGGAATGTTAAATGGGTTTTAGGGTAATTAAAACCGCAATTGCCGCATTAATGGCCGTATTGATTGCGGATTGGTGCCGCCTGCCGGGACCAACATCAGCGGGATTGCTTGCAATTCTTGGCGTGGATGTAACGAGAAAACGAAGTATTCGCACCATATCGGCGCGTTTTTTTGCTTCAGTAGTTGGGCTTTTATTTGCAAGTGTACTTTTTCACTTTCTAGGCTTCCATTATTGGGTGCTGGCAGTATACATATTGATCGCATTCCCGGTGATTGTTCGGGTAGGTTTCAAGGAAGGCATTGTAACAGGATCAGTCGTGGTGTTTCGGGTGTTTGGGGGCGGGGAGATGGACATTCATGTCATTCTCGTGCAAATTGCTTTGCTGCTGATTGGTCTTGGTTCAGCAATGGCAGTTAACCTTGCTTATATGCCGGCAGCCGATCCACAAATGCTGCGCATCCGCAAACGTATCGATGAACTTTTCTCGAAGATCTTCAAAGAATTTGCGGCGACGCTGCGTAATCCTAATGAAGCGTGGGCAGGGAGAGAACTGATTGAAGCAGATAAAGCGATTCTGGGCGGCATCGAAGCAGCCAAGCGATCTCTGGAGAATCAGGTGATTCATCCGAATGAGGAATGGAGTGTCTACTTCTATATGCGCAAAACGCAGCTGGACTCCATCCAGCACATGATGCATCTGGTGTCCCAGATCTATGAGAAGATGCCACATGCGGAAATGGTATCGGAGCTGTTCGATCAGCTCAGTCAGGATGTGCTTACTGAATCCTACACTGGACGAACTGAAAAACTTCTTGCGGATGTGCAAGAAGAATTCAGACGTATGGAGCTGCCGGATACAAGGGAAGAATTCGAGATTCGCTCCGCAATTCTCCAGCTGTGCCGCGAACTCGCGCTGTATCTGAAAGTCGCGAAGAAGGACAAAGCACCGTCCCCAATCTCGGACCGGTCCCAATCTACAAACGAATAATAGAAAATAGTTGTCACCCTAGACGAATGCCCTGCATACACTTGTAGTGAATGATTGTATGGAGGAGGTTTAAAGATGTCATTGAGTCATAAACATCAATGTAGAGAGATTATCACGAAGGCGATCTGCGGCAAAGGTCGTAAGTTCTCTACCGTAACACATACCGTGACTCCGCCAAATGGTCCGACAAGTATTTTGGGGGCTTGGATTATCAACCACCAATATGAAGCCGTATCAGCGGGTGACGGAATTGAAGTTATTGGTACTTACGATATCAACATTTGGTATTCCTATGACAAGAATTCGCAGACGGATGTAGCCAAAGAAACGGTGTCGTATGTAGAACATGTGCCTTTGTCCTATTTGGACCCGAAACACCGGACTTCCACAGTAGAGGTGTCTGCGGATGCAACGCAGGAACCTAGCTGTGTGGAAGCCACAGTATCAGCAGGTGGAAGCAGTGTAATTATCCGGGTAGAACGGGAATTCGCTGTGGAACTCGTTGCCGAGACTAAAGTTTGTGTGAAGGTCTGCACAGATGGTTGCGGTGATTACGAAGACAAGGACTATGACTTTGGCAGTGGCGATGGAGATTATGACGATCTCGATCCTGATCTGCTCGACGATGAGCTGTGAGTTTGACGCTTATAGTTGATAACCTAAGGTATCATATGCGCCAGAAGGCGCGATGAAGAGGGCGTAAGCCCTCTTTCTTCTTAAATATTGAAATTGGGTGGTAACGAGCCTCGCAATGTGCCAGGAATACCTTTCACGGGAAGACTCCGCATTGCGGGGTTATTTTTATTTTAGTTGCATGATCTGGGAGGGGGGGCGTCATGAATGTGATGGAACAAGCGGAGGAAGCGCTACGCCGATATGAAGATATGACCTCTGCTCAACGTACAGAACGGTTGAAACAGGCAGGCATAGAAGTATTGTCACTACAGGATCGGCGTAAGCGTGAACCAGGTTTGCGTGTACGCTACGATGTAGAGATAAGCTGTCTGCAGGCGATCCGGATCAGGCGTAAGGATACTAGCGGCATGGGAGGGACACAGGAAAGTCTGTTGGAGCGTGAAGCGAGTTCAACCTTGTTCAAGCGTGTTGAACGGCTTGCGATCAAAACGCTGTATACGCTAGGACTGGATCATGGAGCTGTTCGAATGGAATCCTCCGGGAACGGCGGTTGTGCGGTGATTTCGATTGATCCGTGCCCCTGGAAAGGGGTGACCAACCTTGCGGCTACCTACAGGGAAAGCTGGAAGCAGCAGCAGGAACTGCTGGATGAGGAGTGGAATCACAGACCCGTTCCCATACTTGGGATGGACCCCGAGTTTGTTCTGGTACAGATGCCAGAATCCAAAATTGTACCCGCCTCCAGATTTCTCGAACGCACAGGAATGGCAGGCTGTGATTCCGTGACGATTGGTGGCCGGCGTATATACCCAATTGCCGAATTGCGGCCCGCACCCAGCTCTGAGCCGCGTGAGCTACTGGCTCATCTTATGAGGGCATTCGCAGCGGCTTCTCGCAGCATCAGTGATCACTCACTCATCTGGCAGGCAGGAGGGATGCCACAGCGTGGATTACCTCTAGGCGGTCATATTCATTTTAGTGGCGTGAATCTTACCGGGGAACTGCTCCGTGCACTGGACAATTATCTGGCATTGCCGCTGGCATTTCTTCAAGACCCGCGTGGATCGGGGAGACGGCCCCGTTATGGAGCACTTGGTGATTTTCGCCTGAAATCCTACGGTGGGTTTGAGTATCGTACGTTACCCAGTTTCCTTGTGTCGCCCCTTGTAGCGAAAGGCGTTGTGGCATTGGCAGGTCTGATCGTGAGCGGGTATACTCAATTACGGCAGCGTCCGTTGGAGAAAGCGGAGGTTCATACCGCTTTTTATGAAGGAAAGCGCGAAGTGATCAAGGAACACATTCCAGCTCTGGTAGATGATCTGAAGAGCTTGGATGGATATGCACGTTATGAGCGGTATGCGTCACCGTTACTCCTTCAATTAAAACTCGGAAGAACCTGGGATGAGAGCCGCGATATTCGCAAACTCTGGAATATTCGGGCAGGTTCATGAAGAACGGACGTTTTTTTGATATAATAAGAAACAAGTCTTTTTAAATGATAGCAACGGAAGATATGGAGCAGCAACCCTTGAAGGAAGTGGCGATTAGCCAAAACATAAGGCGGAGGCGCAAACACAGTGCCTGACCGTCTTATTGTCCTTCCAGGACGCGTTTCTTCCTGACATTATAGGAACGGGATGGAGGGTATTCATCATGGCTCAGTATACGCCGATGATTCAACAATATTTGCAAGTGAAAGCCGAAGCGCAAGATGCTTTTCTGTTTTTTAGACTGGGTGACTTCTATGAACTGTTCTTCGAGGATGCGATTAATGCTTCCCGTGAACTTGAGATCACGCTGACCGCACGTAATGGGGGCACGGATGACAAAATTCCGATGTGCGGTGTACCTTATCATTCGGCTGACAATTACATACAGCGTCTGATTGAAAAAGGATATAAAGTCGCGATATGCGAGCAGATGGAAGATGCGAGTGTAACCAAAGGCATGGTACGACGTGAAATTGTACGTGTGGTTACGCCCGGAACGGTGATGGAAGGAAAGACGCTAGGGGACAAGTCCAACAACTACATGGTCTGTCTTACAGGTAATCAAAATACGCTGGCGCTTGCAGCTTGTGATCTTTCAACAGGTGAATTGTATGTGACATCAGTACCCTATTCCAAGGAATGGCTCAAGGATGAAATCGGAATCTATGAACCATCGGAGCTTGTAGGGGATGCAGCGTTGCTTGAAACGGTAGAAGCCGAGGCATCTCCAATCGGTCGCCCTGTGGTCTACACGTCGTGGACAAAGAATAAGGAAGATCTGGTCCGTCAGCAGTTTGGCGAGGCTGTGTGGGCAAGATTGGAGCCGGAACGTCAAGCGTGTATTGCACGTCTTTTCTCTTACCTGAGTGAGACTCAGAAACGTTCTCTGGGGCAGTTAACACAGATTTCAACGTACGAGCCCGATCATTACATGATTTTAGACCCATTTACCCGCCGAAACCTGGAATTAGTGGAAACTGTGCGTGAACGCTCCAAAAAAGGTTCATTACTCTGGTTGCTTGATCGGACCGAGACGTCCATGGGTGCGAGAATGCTGCGTCGGTGGGTCGATAAGCCATTGTTGCAAAAAGGGAAGATTAATGAGCGACTGGAAGCTGTGGATACACTGTACAACCAGTTTATATTGCGTGAGGACCTGCGGGCAGAACTCAAAGACATCTATGATCTGGAGCGATTGGTAGGCCGGATTGCTTTTGGTAATGCCAATGGTCGTGATCTGAATGCGCTCAAGTCATCGCTCGAGAAAATTCCAGGGCTACGCCAGCATTGCGCTGGATCTTCTTCTGCAACACTCCAGCATATTGCCGATACGATGGATGATTGCAATGATCTGCGTGAAGCCATCGGGCAAGCCATTGTGGACGAGCCGCCGGTATCGGTAAGGGACGGAGGTCTTATTCGTGAAGGGTATCATGAACGTCTGGATGAATTGCGTGAGGCTTCGGTCAACGGGAAACAGTGGATTGCGGAGCTGGAAGCGCGAGAGCGTGAGGCGACAGGCATACGATCGCTAAAGATTGGATATAACAAAGTGTTTGGTTATTATATCGAGATCACCAAGTCCAATCTGTCTTCGTTGCCAGAGGGACGTTATGAACGTAAACAGACACTCGCTAATGCAGAACGATATATTACGCCGGAGTTGAAGGAAAAAGAGACGTTGATTCTCGAAGCTCAGGACAAAATGGTTGATATTGAGTATGGACTGTTCGCAGAGCTGCGCGAGCGATTGAACAAAGAAATTGCAAGATTGCAGAAGCTGGCCGAACAGGTAGCCGAAATTGATGTATATCAATCTTTTGCAGTGATCAGTGCTGAGCGAAACTTTGTACGACCTACACTGACCGACGGTTATGATCTGGTTGTAGAAGAAGGACGTCATCCGGTCGTTGAGGCTGTCATGCGAGATGGTGCATTTATTGCCAATCACACGGCAATGACCAAGGAAGAGGCACGTATTCTGCTGATTACCGGTCCAAATATGGCTGGTAAGAGTACGTATATGCGACAGGTCGCTTTAATCTCCATTTTGGCGCAAGTAGGTTGTTTTGTACCTGCGGGTCAAGCAGAAGTGCCGATTATGGATCGAATTTTCACACGGATCGGTGCCGCGGATGATCTCATTGGTGGACAAAGCACATTTATGGTGGAGATGGCCGACATTCAGGTCATGACGGACAAAGCCACACCACGCAGTTTGATCATTATCGATGAATTGGGACGGGGAACGTCAACCAGCGAAGGCATGGCCATTGCTCAGTCTGTTATTGAATATGTACATGATATTATCGGCTGTAAAGCTCTTGTATCGACTCATTTCCATGAACTTGCTCATCTGGAGGAGAGTCTGGACAAGTTGGCCAACTACTCGATGGCCGTACAGGAGAGCGGCGACAAGGTTAATTTTCTACGCAAATTGATTGCCGGGGCAGCCAGCAGCAGTTATGGTATCTATTGTGCACGGCTTGCAGGTCTGCCTGATAGCATTATTGAGCGGGCGAATGGATTGTTGCATGGGTTCGAGCATGCAGCTGCGCAGGTAGCGGTAGGTAGTGAGTATATCGGTAGTGAGAAGCAGGAAGCAGGCCTGAATGTCAAAGCTGTAGAATTCCAGCACACGGATGCAGCACCATTAATTCGGGAGTATGAGACTGTGGAAAGTACAGATTACACAGCTTCTATTGAAGATTCGGTTGGGAAGCAACATGCCAAGAAATCAAACAGCAGCAAAGTACAGTCCAGTGCGAGCCAATCGGATGTGGTTCAACTGTCCATCTTTGGAGATGATGAGCCGAGTGTGGCAACGAAAGCGGATGTAGTTGCGGTGGATAAACCAGCGCGAGAATTTATCCGTACGATGAAAGATATCGACGTCATGAATATGACGCCTCTTCAGGCGATGCAGATATTGAATGATCTCAAATTGAAGGCACAGCAATTATCCTGAGTATAAGGGAGGGGAAAACCTGTGGCGAAAATACATGTGCTTGATGAACATATTGCCAACCAGATCGCGGCGGGTGAGGTGGTCGAACGACCTGCTTCAGTCGTCAAAGAGTTGCTCGAAAACTCAGTGGATGCAGGCGCCACCAAGATTGAAGTCACGGTGGAAGAGGGTGGACTCCTCAGTATTCGTGTCAAAGACAATGGTTCAGGTATTGAGCCAGAGGATATGGAGACTGCCTTTTATCGTCATGCGACCAGTAAAATAGCCCACGGCCGAGATCTGTTTCAGATCACAAGTCTTGGATTCCGTGGCGAAGCCCTGGCGAGTATTGCCGCAGTGTCCAAGGTAGAGGTGTTATCCGCAAGTGATAATGACGGGCGGGGGCGCCGCATCGTAATTGAAGGCGGGAATCTTATATCTCATGAAGATGCAACCTCACCCCAAGGTACAGATTTTGCAGTGAGAGAACTATTTTACAATACACCAGCCAGACTCAAATATATGAAAACGATCCAGACCGAGCTTGGACATATATCAGATGTGCTTTACCGTATGGCGATGTCTCATCCCAACATTTCGTTCAGACTGCGCCATAATGAGAATGTGTTGCTTCAGACGTTGGGAAACGGGGATCTGCTGCAAGTGGTTGCAGCGATCTATGGTACAAGTGCAGCGAAAGCAATGCTCCCCATCCAGGGAGAAAGTCTGGATTACCGAGTGAGTGGGCTGATCAGCCTGCCTGAATGGACACGAGCGAATCGTGGTGGGATGTCTACGGTTGTTAATGGGCGATTTGTTCGCAATTACGGTCTCAATCAGGCGATTCTCAAAGCCTACCATACCTTGCTGCCCATTAATCGGTTCCCACTTGTCGTGGTGCAGTTGGAGATGCACCCCTCTCTCGTGGATGTGAACGTGCATCCGGCCAAGCTGGAGGTTCGCTTCAGCAAGGAACCAGAACTATATGAATTTATAGAGACGACGCTACGGGGGATACTCCGGCAGGAGGTATTGATTCCACAGGTCAAAAAGCAGCAGATTCGACGTGGAGACGATAGTTCCTTTATCCAGGAACAATTCCTCTTTCCACGTGGTCCTCTGAAAGATCCATCTGATGCAGAAGGATATGGTCAACAAGGTCCGCTCGGGAAACCTGGTAGTGCGCCGCTGAAGTTGACTGCGGAAGATGATGATCTGGATTTGGATGCTCCGGCGGATGTGACCACAGGACAACCAGTATCTGAAGAGGGTCAGTCGGTGCCGCTGCCCGAAGCTCCACCTGAGATTACACCCCCCCCTGAGCAGTTAGAAAGTTGGAACGGGGATATCTTGCAGAAGATTGCTAGTCATGACGGGGAGCAGACATCTGCTGACGTGCAAAAAGGCACTAAGAATGTAAGTACAAGTTCAAATTCAAGTACAAGTTCTACCGAAACTTTTCCGAAAACTGACCTCTCTTCTCAAGATCGCGGAGATCATAGAGCAACAGAGAAACCGTTGGGTGAAGGCACACCATCTACGTACCGCTCCGATTCCGTATATTCATCGGTTAGGGAAGCACGTTCATCGTATAGCCCGTCTTCGATTGCGAGAAATGAACGGACGTGGAAAACTTCAGCTTTGCCTGATGCGACCAAACTGGCCGCTGCCATTAAATCGGATGCATCCATGCCCGCATTTCCGGAACTGAGTCTGATCGGACAGCATCATGGTACGTATTTGATTGCGCAAAATGACCAAGGTTTATATTTGATTGATCAGCATGCCGCTCATGAACGTGTAAATTATGAGTATTACTACGAGAAATTCGGTAACCCTGCCCAGGCCTCACAAGAGTTACTGCTGCCGATTACGCTGGAGTTCACACCTTCGGAGACGGAAAAGCTGAAAACAAGACTGGCCTGGTTCGAACAGGCGGGTGTATATTTGGAGCATTTCGGTGGACAGACGTTCCGTGTGCGTTCCCACCCGTTCTGGTTCCCTAAAGGGGACGAGAAAGACATTATTGAAGAAATGTCCGAATGGGTTCTTAGTGAACGCAGTATAGATGTCGCCAAGATGAGGGAAGCTGCATCCATTATGTGCTCCTGCAAGGCGTCTATCAAAGCCAACCAGAAGCTGACGGATCAGGAGGCAGAGGTGCTGATTCAGCGTCTGGGTTCATGTCGACAGCCCTACACGTGTCCGCATGGGCGACCGATAGTGATTTCATTTTCAACGTATGATCTAGAGAAACTATTTAAACGAGTGATGTAGCTATTTAGGGGGACATTATGTACATTACAACCGGTGACAAGGAGATTGCCTCTCAGGTGGAGCGTGCACGTAAGCTCGCCGAAACGACTGGAGGTACCTACGTACCGCGCAAGAGAACGTCTTTACCCAGACTCATTGAACATTATGGTATCGATGAAATTCTGGTCGTGCTCAATGGCAGAGCGCGCCTGTTTCGCAAGGATGCAACGGAGCTTGAGTTTCACCCCAGTATGGGATTTGTTCGTGCTAAACGTGTGCTAAGAGGGGAAGCCGACCCCATGCTGGAAGCTGGTCTGGTAATTGAAGGGGACACAATTATTGATTGTACCGCTGGACTCGGTTCAGATGCGCTGGTATTTTCGGTTGCAGCTGGTAAGAGCGGACGGGTCATCGCATGTGAAAGTTCTCAACCGCTCTATACCCTGCTGTTGGAGGGCATGTCTCATTATAAGAGTAATCAGCCCTTGGTGGATGAGGCTTTCCGGCGGATAGATCTGCGGCATGTGGATCATCTTGAGTTGCTTCGTTCCATGCCGGATCGAAGCTGTGATACCGTTTATTTTGACCCTATGTTCCGAGAGCCGATGATGGATTCAAGTGCTATACAGCCCTTGCGAGATTATGCGAATGCTCATGCGTTGCACGAACAGAGCATTATGGAAGCGAGACGGGTTGCCCGTAAACGTGTCGTTATGAAAGAAAAGCGCGGCAGCGCGGAGTTTGACAGGCTCGGATTTGAAATACTTGATCGGGCGAATGCAAAAACCCTGTACGGAGTGATTAATGTTGAAAGCGGAAGTTAAACCAAAACCTAAACTGCTTGTGCTGGTTGGACCAACAGCAGTAGGCAAAACGAGATTGAGCATCGAGCTTGCCCAAGCATTTAATTGTGAGATTATCTCAGGGGATTCGATGCAGGTATATCGTGAAATGGATATCGGAACAGCCAAGATTACATCTGAAGAAATGAAAGGTGTACCCCATCATCTCATTGATATCCATGAACCGGAGTATCCGTACTCTGTGGCCGAGTTTCAGGAGAGTTGCACACGATTGATTAGTGAAATCCATGAACGCGGTAAAATGCCCTTTATTGTAGGTGGCACCGGTCTGTATGTGGAATCGGTATGTTACGGCTTCCAATTTTCCGATAGTGGTTCAGATGAAGCATTCAGAGAGCGACAATTCAGCTTTGCGGAGCAACATGGAGCACAGGCTCTTCATGATCGTTTGAGGGAAGTTGATCCAGTTAGTGCCGATCGTCTGCATCCGAATGATCAGCGGCGAATTGTACGTGCGCTTGAGATCCATCACCTCACAGGCGAGAAGTGGTCTGATCAGCTGGCAGTACAGAAGAAAGAGTCGCCTTATGACCTTCTTATTGTTGGTTTGACAATGGATCGTCAGAAGTTGTATGCCCGGGTAGAAGAGCGGATTGACCTGATGATCGAACAAGGTTTGGTCGATGAGGTGAGATCCCTGTTGGAACGTGGAGTGGCGAGAGGTCATATTTCCATGCAAGGACTGGGTTATAAGGAAATTGCAGCGTTCCTGCAAGGAGAAGTGAGCTGGGAAGCAGCGGTTGAGTGGTTGAAAAGGGATACGCGGCGTTTTGCCAAACGTCAGCTTTCCTGGTTCCGCCATATGAAGGATATTGAATGGGTGGACATGACGGATACCGAAGACTTTGAAGGAAACTACAATCAGGTAAGTGACTTGATTACACGAAAATTTAACTGATTTGAGCAACGATTAGTATTGATCTCATATGCCTGGATTAGATCAGCGAATGTAAACCTCTACCTTTTGAAATTTAAAAAGATAGAGGTTTTTGCTTATCACTAGAAAAGATGGAAGGGATTACGCTTCGCTAAACAATCAAGGAGTATGCTTAAAAACGAAGATTTTGTCCCTCTTTTGCAAATCTGGCAAGCGGTGTATAATGGATAAGTCTTCTAGTTGTAAACCACGCCAAGAATGGGTGCAAAATAGCAGACAAGGGGTTTTTGTGGATTATATGAAACTGTTCATGATATAATAGCACGAAAGCTACTCAGCGATATTGAATATTACTTGAACACGAATTCAAATGAACCAATGGGGGTACGGCTAATGAACAAGTCCATCAACATCCAAGATACGTTCTTGAACCAACTGCGGAAAGAGAATATTCCTGCTACGGTCTATCTGACCAACGGCTTCCAAATCCGCGGGACGATCAAGGCATTTGACAATTTTACGATCGTCATTGACAGCGACGGACGCCAGCAAATGGTCTACAAGCATGCCATCTCCACGTTCACGCCGCAACGCAGCGTATCGCTGATGCAGCAAGATAACAGCGGCGAAGCTTAAAAAAATTACGAAACCTTTTCACCAACCATTTCGTCTACAAGTATAGGTATTGAAACAGAGCAACCTGAATAAAGGGTTGTTCTTTTCATTCCGGGCAAAATATGTTTAATATATGCCTGAGCCTACAGACGAATAGAAATTATGCAACCGAAAGGGAGTCAGGAGGTAACATGCCAAACGATCCGTTGTCGAGGTCTAACAATCGCAACAACAATAACAAGTCACCCAAAAAAGCGAAGCCAAAGACCTCTAAAAAGAAAAAAATTACGGGTAAACGCGTTGGATGGACACTGTTTTTCACAATGGCAATCGCCATATTCTGTGCACTAGGCGGATATTTATTTATTATGGTAAGTGGCGAAAATCTGCTCAAAGCCAACAAGGACAAAACCACAATTAATGAAACTTCAAAAGTATATGATCGAAATGGCCAATTAATGGGGGAGCTGTCCATTCAGAAGCTGGAACCCGTCAATGAAGATGATATTCCAGAGCTGGTGAAGCAAGCCTTTGTCGCAACGGAGGATAAACGATTCTACGATCACCAAGGCGTGGATATCTGGTCCATTGGGCGTGCCGCGGTTAAGGATGTCATGGCTCGTTCTATGGTGGAAGGTGGTAGTACACTCACCCAGCAGCTTGCCAAGAACATGTTCTTGTCCCGTGACAAGACGTTCTTCCGTAAAGCAACGGAAGTATCGATTGCCATGGCATTGGAGCGCAAGTACACAAAAGACGAAATCCTGACGATGTACCTGAACCGGATATTCTTCGGCCATCAGCGTTACGGCATTAAAGCAGCATCTGAATTTTATTTTGGAGTTACCGATCTCAATAAATTGAAGTTGTGGCAGATTGCCACATTAGCAGCTATGCCGAAAGGCCCTTCTGCTTATAATCCGGTGAGCAATCCAAACGATTCAAAAGCACGCCGAGGTGTGGTATTGCAGCTGATGTATGAACAAGGCTACATTACCAAGGCGGAGATGGATGAAGCAAAAGAGATTAACTATAACTACAAGCGACCAGAAAAAGATCAGAAATATCAAGCCTTTATTGATTATGTGCTCCGTGAAGCTGAACGTGTAACAGGCAAAACGGAAGATGATCTGAATATCGGTGGATACAAAATCTATACAACCATGGATGCTCAGGCTCAAACAGCCATGGAAACTGCCTTCACGGATGATAGTCTGTTCGAGGCAAGCAAAGATGATCAACAGGTTCAAGGCTCCATGGTTATCATGAACCATGAGAATGGTAGCCTCGTTGCCCTCCTTGGTGGACGGGATTATCAGACCAAAGGCTATAGCCGTGTAACGCAGAGTCGAAGACAACCAGGTTCAGCTTTTAAACCGATTGTGTCTTATGCACCGGCTCTAGAATCAGGAAATTACAGTGCCAACTCGTCGCTGAGTAATGCGAAGCAATGTTTTGGTAACTATTGTCCTGGTAACTTGCATGGATATTCTTCAACCATCAGTATGACGGAAGCCATTACGAAGTCGGAAAATATTCCTGCGGTTTGGCTACTTGATAAAATAGGTGTTAACACAGGCATTAATTTTGCCAAGAGTGTAGGCATACAGCTGACAGATGAAGACAAGAACCTGGCTATTGCCCTCGGTGGTCTGAGTAAAGGTACAAATACACTGGAAATGGCGCAAGCCTATAGTGCATTTGCTAACCTAGGCGAATACCGAGCAGCCTATTCCATTAAAGAAATTAAGGATAGCGCAGGCAAAACCACGTATAAACACGATAACTCGGACACAACGCGTGTCATGAGTGAGCAAAATGCGTATCAGCTTACACAGATGCTACAGAACGTTGTTAATGACGGTACGGGACGTTCAGCACGTCTGGATCGTCCGGTAGCGGGTAAAACAGGAACTGTTCAAAGTGGCATCTCTGGCAACAGTGCCAACCGTGATGTATGGTTCGTTGGATACACACCGGAATGGACCGCCGCAGTCTGGATGGGCTATGACAATCCGGATGCGAATCATATGCTTAAGAACAGCAGTAAGCTGTCGGCAGCTTTCTTTGCCAAAGTCATGGGAGATGCGATGAAAGGTGTTCCCGTGAAGCAATTCAAAACACCGGCTGGAGGGCAGGCACCTCCGCCAGTAGAAGAACCAGAACAGCCAACTCTGTCCGTTAGTGGATTGAGTGGATCATATGATCCCTCTGTTCAAACCGTCTCACTGAGTTGGGCGGGTACGGGGGACGCGAGCACACAATATCGTGTATATCGCAAAGAAACTTCTGAAGCGCAGTTTACTCATCTCATAGATGCAGTAGGCGCTACCAGTGCACAAGATTTAAGTGCGTTGCCTGGTCTGACCTATGAGTACTATGTGACAGCCTATGATTCGGCATCAGGACTGGAGACGGATCCTTCCAACACCATCTCTCTGATGATTGAAGCGCAGGAAGTGCCACCGGAGGAACCTGATCCTGGCATAGACCCTGGAACAGAGATAGACCCTGAGCAGCCTGGTACAGAGAATCCGGACAGTGGTTCACCGGATAATGGCAACTCGAACGGTAATAACGGCAATGGTAATGAAAATGGCAACAACGGAAATGGAAATGGTAATAACGGAAACAATGGCAACGGTGGTAATAACGGTGGAGCCGGTCAAGGAAACGGTCAACCTGGGGGAGGAAATACGACCCCACCTGGTCAGGGGACAACAGATCCAGGTAGTACAGGTGAAGGTTCCGATGATGGGTCCGTAACGACGCCTGGCGAAGTTGTAACCCCGGACAGCGGAACGAGTGGGGATACTGGGGGCACAGATGTACCTGCAGATTCTCAAGCGGGAACTGGCGGCTAAGCCATTGAATCACTAAATAGCTACATTAAGCTACATTGAAAAAACTGCTTCCCGGAAACCCGGTGAAGCAGTTTTTTTGTGTTATACGGAACCATCCGTAATAAAAGCTCATTTAATGAATAGGTGGGACAAAGCTTGATTTTGAGTGTATACCTTAAATATGGTAAGCTGTAACTATTCGTAATACGTTGTGCAAGGTGGGTCCAGAGCGCTGGAAGCCATCATGCGGACGTTATTACATTGTTCACCAATATGAGAGCAGGTCACGGGCCTGTAGTCGGCAAAGAGGGGTTCGTATGAAACGGAAATTCGGGGACCGCGCGAACTGGCGCCGGATTACGAACCGACAATTCACATGCCGGTTCGTTCAATCCAAAATTTTCACAGGTTATATTACGTTGTACACCATACAGGATTTGAAAGAACCTCTGTGGAAAACATATGGAGGCAGTACCTTCTGTATCGCAGATAAAGGTTATTCTTGGCTGCAATACTATCCGAAGGGAGAACACTTTGTAGTTACGGCGATGTTTGACGATCAGGAACGGATTGTAGAGTGGTACATTGATACATGTCGTAGTCAGGGGATAACCGATCAAGGTGTTCCTTGGTTTGATGACCTGTATCTGGATGTCGTTGTGCTGAAAGATGGAGAAGTGTTTTTGCTGGACGAAGATGAGCTTGAAGATGCATTGTCACGGAAGCATATTACGACAGGTGATTATGACTTGGCAAACAAGACGGCAAAGGAACTGCTGCATGCCATTGATGCACATGTATTCCCATACTTTCAGTTATCACTGAAGCACAGGCAGAGTTTGTTTGAGAACGGAGAGTTTCGAAAAAACATTCAGATTTGAGACACGTACCTGGCCTTAGAATTCTTCATGATCCTTCTAATATTGGAGCACCTGATAGAATACATTAATAATCAGGAGAGTTCAGCCCGATAAAATAGAGGTGATGGCGAATGAACGGACGGGTCATGGCTGCAGGAGAGCAACCAGGAGGCAGACCATCCAGACAAATTAATATTGTATTGCGTAACCAGGAACCTCAGATGTTGGTCAAAGACGAAGCAGCGGCAGTACAGGCGGCTAAGAGTATAACCAAACATGCGCACTTCCAGGAGATACAGGGTGAATTGGAACAACTGGTTGGACTTGAAAATATCAAGGACTTGGTATTTGAAATCTATGCTTTCCTACAGATTGCTCAAATGCGTACCGAAGCAGGCTTACTTAGTGGCGCGCACGTGTATCATATGATCTTCAAAGGTAATCCGGGGACCGGTAAGACAACTGTAGCCAGAATTGTTGCGAAACTTTTTCAGAAGATGGGTGTGTTGAGTAAAGGACATCTTATTGAAGTAGAGCGTGCGGATCTGGTAGGAGAGTATATCGGTCACACGGCGCAGAAAACAAGAGATCTGGTCAAAAAGGCACTCGGTGGGATCTTGTTCATTGATGAAGCATACAGTTTGGCACGCGGTGGTGAGAAGGATTTTGGCAAGGAAGCCATTGATACGCTTGTGAAGTCCATGGAAGATAATAAAAATCAGTTTATACTGATTCTTGCCGGGTATTCGGAAGAAATTGATTTTTTTCTCCAGACGAATCCGGGGTTACCTTCCCGCTTTCCCATTCAGGTAGAGTTTCCAGACTATAGTATTGATCAGTTGATTCAAATCTCTGAGATTATGGCCAAAGAGCGTGATTATATTCTAATGCCACAGACCATACTCAAGTTGAAGCAACATTTGCTTCAGGAAAAAAATGATTCGCTGCATGCGTTCAGTAACGCCAGATACGTTCGTAATGCCATTGAGCGTTCGATCAGGCATCAGGCGGTTCGCTTGTTGGAACAATACTCAGAAGGCAGTCCAGGGAAACTGGAGCTGATGACAATCCGTACAGAGGATTTGAACTTTGAGCGAAAGTAAGCGATAATATAGTTTTTACACCAGCCGGCCGGGCCAACCGGTTCGGCTTAAGGCATGCCATGGCATATTCATGGCAAAAACGATTAATCAACGGATTAGTAATAAGAGGGAGTGAACATATACATGACAAATGGCACACATGATACAGATATGGTCAAAAAAGATCGCGCCGTCTTGGTGAGTCTTGTTACGGATGATGTTAAACGTACAGGTATCAATCCGGAGTACTCTTTAGAGGAACTGGTGAAACTTGCCGAGACAGCTGGAGTGGAAGTGCTGAGTGTGCTTTCTCAGAACAGGGAAAAACGTGATACCAAATGGTTCATTGGTAAAGGTAAGGTGGAAGAGCTTCGTGCAATTGCGGAGGAACTCGGAGCAACTACAGCTATTTTTGATCAGGAATTGTCAGGTGCGCAGGTTCGTAATCTGGAAGAAACCCTCGATCTCAAAATTATTGACCGTACCCAATTGATTTTGGACATCTTTGCACAACGTGCCAACACCAGAGAAGGTATCATTCAAGTGGAGTTGGCTCAACATAGCTACTTGTTGCCACGGTTGTCCGGTCATGGTAAGAACCTTTCCAGACTTGGAGGCGGAATCGGAACAAGAGGTCCGGGTGAAAGCAAGCTGGAGACAGACCGCCGTCACATCCGTGGTCGTATCGATGATCTGAAGCGTCATCTGGAAGAATTGACTCGTCATCGCAAGTTGCATCGTGAACGCCGTAAAAAGACAGGTATTGTTCAGGTGGCCCTTGTTGGTTATACCAATGCTGGCAAATCAACCTTGCTCAAGCAGTTAACTGCTGCAGATGTGTATATTCAAGATCAGCTATTCGCTACACTGGATCCAACATCACGCACGATGGAACTTCCAAGTGGTAAAGAGATCGTACTTACCGACACGGTAGGATTTATTCAAAATCTCCCGCATGATCTAATTGCAGCATTCCGTGCAACGCTGGAGGAAGTGAATGAAGCAGACCTGATCCTGCATGTTGTTGACGCCTCATCAGCTATGCGTGAAGATCAGATGCGAACGGTTAACACGATTCTGCAAGAACTTGGTTCAGGGGACAAGCCACAGTTAGTGCTCTATAACAAGAAAGATGCATGTACTCCTGAACAGCTTGAGATGCTTCCATTGGATAAGGACCATATCAAAGTAAGCGCATTAGACTCGGACGATCTACTTAAAATCCGTGAATTGATTCAGACGGAGCTGACAGGTGACACGAAGCGCTTCCGTATTCCGGCAGAACGTGGTGATCTTACGTCGGTACTCTACAAAATTGGTGACGTCGTGGATACCAGCTTTGAAGAGAATGATGTGATTTATGAAGTTGAATTGCAAAAAGGTGAATATGAGAAATTTGGTTATATGCTTGAAGAATTCATTGAATTGTAATATTCATGACATATTGATGTGATAAGTTGACACGATAATGGATATTCAACGTCAGATTCGTGCTATGAAGGAGAATGAAGTAAGATGGTAAGCTTTGATTCAGAAATATCTGATCTTCAGCATCAAGTGGAGCGTCAGATAGAAGGAAAACTTCAACAGATTGATCGGATCACAGATCACAACCAATGGAAGGTCATTAATGCTTTTCAACAGCGGAAAGTAAGTGATTTTCACTTTGCAGGTTCAACAGGTTATGCGTATAACGATCGTGGGCGTGAAGTGCTCGATGAAGTATATGCTGATGTGTTCGGCGCGGAAGCCGCGTTGGTACGTCCTCATTTTGCTTCGGGTACACATACGATTAGTACAGCTCTCTTTGGCGTGCTGCGCCCAGGTGACGAATTATTATACATCACGGGTAAGCCTTATGACACATTGCATAAAGTAATTGGCAAACCGGGCGATGGTACAGGTTCTTTACGCGATTTTGGCATCGGTTACCGTGAGACGGCTTTAACTGCAGAAGGTGGAGTCGATTGGACAGCAGTTGAGAAAAGCATCACACCGGCTACAAAAGTCATTGGGATTCAACGTTCACGTGGTTATGACTGGCGCTCATCCTTCTGCGTTGCTGAGATCGCTGAGATGGTTACACGTGTTAAAGCAATGAAGGAAGATGTCATCGTATTCGTGGATAATTGTTATGGTGAATTCACGGAGGAACGTGAACCGACAGAAGTCGGAGTTGATCTGATGGCCGGGTCACTTATTAAGAATCCTGGTGGAGGCATTGCTGAAACCGGTGGATACATATGTGGGAAGGAACAGTACGTACAACTTGCAGCTTATCGTCTGACAGCCCCAGGAATCGGGGGAGAAGTGGGAGCAATGCTAGGGACAACACGTGGCATCTATCAAGGACTTTACATGGCTCCGACAATTGTAGGACAAGCTATCAAAGGAAGTACGTTTGCTGCCGCGATGTTTGCTCAATCCGGATTTGTAACCAAACCCGCTTGGAATGAAGCTCGCACAGATCTGATTCAGGCTGTGCAGTTCAGCTCTGCCGAGCATCTGATCGCTTTCGTGCAGGGGATTCAGCGTGCAGCTGCTGTGGATAGCCACGTGGTTCCTGAACCTTGGGACATGCCTGGTTATGAACATCCTGTCATTATGGCGGCAGGTACGTTTATTCAGGGGGGAAGTCTGGAATTGTCAGCCGATGCACCTATTCGGGAGCCATATATCGGGTATATGCAAGGCGGATTAACGTACTCTCATGTCAAATATGGCGTTTTAATGGCGTTACAGACCATGAAAGATCGTAAATTATTGTGAGTTTATCTAACATGTCATTGACACTTGGTAACAACTAAATGTACAATAGGGTGAAGAATAGATGACTGGAAGGTTGATGAACATGGGTGATGAAATTCGCAGAAATATGGCCTTATTCCCGATTGGTATTGTAATGAAACTTACGGATCTGTCTGCACGTCAGATTCGTTATTATGAGCAGCACAGCTTGATCGTTCCTGCGAGAACGTCAGGTAATCAACGTTTGTTCTCTTTTAATGACGTTGAGAGATTGCTAGAGATTAAGGCTTTGATTGAAAAAGGAGTTAACATCGCGGGGATCAAACAAGTGATGAATCCTGTTTCGAAAGAATCCGAGGAAGCTACAGTTATCACGCCAGATACTGAAGTCAAACGCAGAGAGCTGTCCGATACGCAGTTGCATCGCTTGCTGAAGCAACAGCTTGTATCAGGTAAGAGACCTGGACAAGTATCTCTCATTCAGGGAGAGCTTTCCCGATTCTTTAATAAAAAGTAAATTCGCATAACTTGGCGAGTGAGGGGAAAACATGCACTTTTGGTGTGAGACTCCTTGACCCGTGGAACTTTCTAATGTACAAATATAACAGGCAAGCCAAATACGCAGATAAGAAAGGGAGAGGTTATAGTGAGTTATACAAAAGAAGACATTCTCCGCATTTCGAAAGAAGAAAACGTACGATTCATTCGATTGCAATTTACTGATTTGCTTGGAGCTATCAAAAACGTTGAGATTCCTGTGAGCCAGTTGACTAAGGCTCTGGATAACAAAATGATGTTCGATGGATCTTCCATTGAAGGTTATGTACGTATTGAAGAGTCCGACATGTACCTCTATCCAGATCTAGATTCTTGGCTTATTTTCCCATGGGTTGCAGAGAACCGTGTTGCACGCCTGATTTGTGACGTGTATCTTCCGGATGGTAATCCGTTCCCAGGAGATCCGCGTGGCATCTTGAAACGTAATCTGAAGGAAGCCGAAGAAATGGGATTCACTTCCTTCAACGTCGGTCCTGAACCAGAGTTCTTCTTGTTCAAAACAGACGAAAAAGGAAACCCGACTAACGAACTGAATGACCAAGGTGGATATTTTGACCTTGCGCCTACGGATCTTGGTGAAAACTGTCGTCGTGACATCGTTATCACACTTGAAGAAATGGGCTTTGAGATCGAAGCTTCCCACCATGAGGTAGCTCCAGGTCAGCATGAGATCGACTTTAAATATGCTGATGCTCTGAAAGCAGCAGACCAGATCCAAACGTTCAAACTCGTTGTTAAAACGATTGCACGTCAGCATGGTCTACATGCTACCTTTATGCCGAAACCACTGTTTGGTATGAACGGTTCCGGTATGCACTGTAACCAATCCTTGTTCAAAGGCAATGAGAATGCATTCGTTGACGAGTCGGACGAGCTGGGTCTGAGCAAAACTGCACGTCACTTTATGGCTGGAACGCTCAAGCATGCGCGTGCGTTTGCAGCAATTACTAACCCAACTGTGAACTCATACAAACGTCTTGTACCAGGATATGAAGCGCCTTGCTATGTAGCATGGTCTGCTAGTAACCGTAGCCCAATGATCCGTATTCCAGCTTCCCGTGGCCTGAGTACACGTGTTGAAGTTCGTAACCCGGATCCGGCTGCTAACCCTTACCTGGCTTTGGCTGTTTTGTTGAAAGCAGGTCTGGACGGAATCAAACGTGAGCTTTCCTTACCAGCTCCAATTGACCGTAACATCTATATCATGTCAGAAGAAGAGCGCGTGGAAGAAGGCATTCCAAGCCTGCCAGCTGACCTGAAAGAAGCATTGAATGAATTGATCCGCAGCGAAGTCATCTGTGACGCTCTCGGCGACCACGCCTTGGCTCACTTCTATGAGCTGAAAGAAATTGAGTGGGATATGTATCGCACACAAGTCCACCAATGGGAACGCGATCAATATATTACTTTGTATTAATAGCAAAAACCTTGTAACTACGGGGTTTTAAAGTATCTAGCCGGGGGACGTTTTGAGGAGATTGCACTTCTATTGAGGTTGCATCCCCCAAACATCCCCCGGTTTTTGATTCTCTGATCCAAAAATACGGGAAGTGTACTCTTCATATTTATCAATGTTACGCTTTTCTAGCTTTTTAGAAATATGAGCATATACATCGGATGTAATTTGCACACTGCCATGCCCAAGCTGCTCTTGTACAAATTTTATGTCAGCCCCAGCTTCAAGCATGACCACGGCATAGGTATGTCTTAAGGAGTGAATTGTTAATTCCTCACTCAAACCAGCCTTTCTCAAAATCCTCTTCGAAGCATTAAAGAGACTAGATTTAGGCATCGGACTACCGTCGTTTTTGCACAAGACTAGGTTTAAATCGTGTCTGTACATTGACTCCCCTAAATTGATCTTATTTTGATTCTGCCATGAAGCATGATACCTTAAATCATTAATAATTCCGTTACTTACACTAATTGTGCGGGTAGAATTTTCGGTTTTTGTATCTCCGAAAAGTTCGTCCTCGTCTTCAGCTTGGAAATCGAGTGTTTCATCCACGCGGATCGTCTTTTCTTTGAAATTGATATCCGACCACTTTAAAGCGGCAGCCTCACCTTTTCGTAACCCCGTTTCAATCAGCACTTTAAAGAAAATCCAATAAATGTACCCATCTCCTCGAGAAGTATGAAGAAATTTGGGAATGTCCTCTGAATCAATGAATTGGATCGTCTTCTTTTTGTGCTCTCCTTTAATAATTGAACCTTTACATGGATTGCGTAATATTTTCCCTTGAATCAATGCATGCTCTATGGCTGAGTATACTGTTGAGTTAATGATCTCGACCGTTCGTTTACTGAGTCCCTTTTTAAATAGAGAGTCCAAAAAGACTTGGTACATATCTGGTTTTAAATCCTGGAGCATCAGACGCTTAAAATAAGGTTTGATATGGGTGTTAAGATTGTTATCATGTAATTTGATTGTGTTCTTTCTTACAACACCTTTTTTGTAATTATCAATCCAATTACGAATGTAATCTACCAAAGGAATGTCGGACTGTTCAAACCCTTCTATTGTCTGCTTTAAAAATTGCGCAGCCGCTAACTCTGCTTCTGGTTTCGTTCGAAAACCAGCCTCTGATTTTTCCTTTTGTTGTCGAGTGAACGGATCGGTATACTTTAACCGATATCTCCAGCCACTTTTTAATTTCTTGAAACTTGCCATAATTCTACCTCCATTCGAACGTGTGTTCTTTTTTTGTATATGTTAAACCGCCTTGCAACGGTGGAAGCGCAAGATTACAAAAAGCTATGTAGTTCGGCTGGAATAGAGCAGCGTCTTAGTAACTGTTCTTTCGTTTCGCCAAGTTCTGGTTCGATTGTGGCTGTCAGTAACTTAATTGCAAACTGATTTGCCTGTCTTTCGTATTTGCCTGCATTAAAGAATGAGTGTTCATCTAAGAAGAATCTGCTTATGCCAGGGTGGAGACGATCATGGGCGAGTTCGTGGGCACAAACAAATCTCATCCAAGGCTCGCTTAGATCAGAGTTAATTACGATAAAGCGCCGCCTTAGTTTACGATAGTACATGCCACGTGTATTCTTCCCAAGATCACTGTACCAGACCTTAATGTTAAGTCTTTCTGCAATTATAAAGGGGTCGTTTGTCTTGAAGCGTTTAATGAGTCCTTGAACGATATCGTCCATAGGCTATTCCTCTTTCTTTTTACGACCGTAGGTTTTCTTATTATCCTTTTTAGCGTCCCAAAACATTGCTTCCATGACGCGTTTGATCTTTTCTTTGTCCTCACCTGAGATAGGTACCCCGTCAAACATTACATCTCCATCTTCCTCTAGCATTGTTTTGAAATCTCTTTTATCTTTAGGAGTTGCCCATTCAGGAAATGCTGTTGAATCTCTACCCAGCAGAAAATCTACTGAAACTTGATGCAGTTCCGCCAATTTATCAATAAACTCAATGTCAGGTTTTGCGATACTATTTTCCCATGAATTGTACCTAGGACGTTTGATACCGAGTCTTTCTGCCATTTGATCTTGAGTCAATCCTTTTTTTTCGCGTAATTCTGTTAACCTCTGACCTAGTTTCATTTTGTGCAATTTCTCCTTTTTAATAAGAAAGATAATAAAATTATCAAAATCATATTGACGATAATATAATTATCAAATATAATCAGAGGCAAGGAGGTGAACAGTTTAGTGGAAACACAAAAGCGACAATTTTTCTCAGACTGTAGGAAACATAAAGGCACACAAGCAAAAGTGGCTCAAGATAATAAAATCTCAACGGTTTATGTTCGAATGATTGAGAATGGAACATTCACTCCTGGCAGAGATCTCATGTTCAAATTATCAAAATATTTCGGTCATCCAGCAGAAAAACTGTTTCCTGATTATTTTGAAAGGCTTCTTAGTCATGCAAAAAGCGATAATTAAATTATCTAATGTTAATATAAACGATAATATAAATATCGTCAATAATATAGAATAATTTTTTTTAACCTGATTGATAATTAAATTATCAATCTGACGGGAAAGGAGATTTTTATGCTATCGATCAGCGTTGATGAAAAAGAAATAAAAAAACTCCTGAAGGAAAAAGTGACAGAGATTTTAAAAGAAGCCGATGCGGAGTATATCTTCTGGGATGCCTCTGAATTGAAGCGCAGGACTTGCATGAGTTGGAATTTCATACAGGATCAATTCTTCTTTGATCAAAGGTTTCCTAAAAGAAAAGTCGGAAGTAAATGGTACTTTCCAGCAAGAGAAACACGTGAATTTTTGGAAGAGTGGCTAGCAGAACAGCCAGTAATATAAGGATTCTATTTTAAACGTTCTGGAAGGAGAATCAGGGTGTTAATTGACATAAACAAAATCAAAGTCAGTGACCGAATTCGTAAGGACTTCGGCGGTATCGAAGAACTGGCGCAAGACATTGATCAAAATGGTCTCATTAATCCTATCCTTGTAACACCAGATTATCAATTAATAGCTGGAGAACGTCGATTGCGTGCTCATCAGTATTTGGAGCGTAAGGAAGTAGCGGTTCGCGTCATGGAAATTGAGGATTATGAACATCAACTCCGATTAGAAATTTCCGAAAACGAGCATCGAAAAGAGTTCACGTTCTCGGAGCGAGTCGAATGGGCCAAACGCCTTGAGGATGTTGAACGAATTAAGGCAAAAGAGCGAATGGCTGGAGGCAAGGAAAATATTCCTGAGCATCCTGCTGGACAAGTCCGCGATATCGTAGCTGATCAAGCAGGCTTTGGATCGGGCAGAACCTACGACAAAGCCAAGTACATCATGGAAAATGCGACACCAGAAATCATCCAGCAACTTGATGAAGGGATCATATCTACACACAAAGCGTATGTGGAGACAAAGGAACGGCTTGAAGCTGCTGTACGAGAGGCTGAGACTCGGGCTAACCAAGCTGAGCAGGAGAAGGAAGAACTCCAGCGGCGGTATAAGGATGCAATTCCAGCAGATCAGGTAGATGAGGCAGTAGCGGCAGCGGTTGAGCGCCGAGACGAGGAGACGGAAGTTATCCTGGCGCAGAAAGCTCAGGAAGCTGCTAAGCAAATCAAAGAGCGTGATCAATACTGGAAGGACAAGCTTCAGGGTGATGTAGAAAATGAGCGCCTGAAGGTGGAAGAATTGAAAGCGGGTTATCAAAGGACAAAAGAAGAGTTGGAGACAATGAAGCTCCAACAGCCTGATGACTTTGATGACCAACAAGCGGCATCTCAGATGAAAAAACTTCGCTTTGAAGCTGACAGTAACACTATTCAAATCAGCATTCATATTAAACAGTTTCTTCAGAAGGTTGGTATTACATCATTCATGCTTGGAGCAGTATCTGGTGCAAGCACAAGTGAGAAGAAACGATTGTCAGAAGGTCTTGATATGCTCCAATCTTTCATAGACCAACTTCGTCCGGCAATTAATTCAAGAAAGGTGGTAGAGAAACATGACATTGATTCCTAATCAGCCTGACTATCTGACAATCGTTGAAAGACAGTTGCAGCTTACAGAGGCGCAGGGAGTTGCTATCCGAGGATTGTGGGATGGCATGAAACAAATGCAAGATGACGTTGCTGAAAAAGTTGGAGAGGTTCAGATGATGGTGCAGGAGGTCCGGGACAGCGTAACGCTTACGGATGCGGAGTGCTACCAACTCCAGTCTCTTGTCCGCAAGAAGTCGAATTCGTTAACAAAGGACAGGTACAAAGAGTCTGACGAGAAATTCAAGGACCTGGTCGGTCGTTATCGTAGGATGGTCTGGAGTAAATTGAAAGATCGGTTTGAGGTAGCGAAATATAGCCATGTACGGCGTATCGACTTTGATGATGCGGTAGAGTTCATTAAGGAGTTTCGTCCGGAAGACTACATCTGACAGGAGTTGAAACCGATGGGATACAAATTTATGACTCTGGATGACTTGGCACGTATCTGGTCACACAAGCCATTGCAACATGCCATAATCACTCGGAACATTGCTAAAAAGAAATGATGATACGTTCTCACGATTTGTTGCAAACCAGAGTATTGCGAAGACAGATTAGGGATTTATGTGATACTGCTATTGATGCATTAGCAATGGAACGCAGCATCAAACCCATCAAACAACAAATTAAGATGCTCCGTAACGATCTTGAGGAATTAGAACGCTCAATCGATAAGAACGCAGAATATGAAGGACTAATCTGGAAAGAACCATCAGGCTATAAGGTTGAAGGGACAGTGATTGGTTTGTGTAAACACTGCGATAGAGAAGTGTTCTCGGGACAAAAATTTCCTGATCCAAAAGAAGAAGGACTCTTTTGTAACTACTATTGCAGAAGAGTCTACCGCAACAACAGTAACAAATGAGTCCTTAAGTTAATCGTGCTACCAACACGATCATTTAAAAAAATATTCAACGGCAGTATAACATGAAAACTTAAAAATGGAAATAGGGGGATGTCCCGTGAAAGAAAATAAGAATTTTGCTGTACGGGAAACGAATATCACTGTTAGGGGAGATAAAGAAATATCCCATCCCATCTTTCTGCGGATGTTGGAAATGATGAGAGGCAGAGGATTTACCGTTGGTTCTGACCCGAGAATAGATCGTGATTATGCGATCCTTTCAAAAGATCACTTCGCTGGAAGCAAGGGAGACCTCCTTTTCATAGCCGACAAATATAACACAGGTGCTCGTATTGAGTTTTACCAAGAAATCAATGTTGAGAACAGGAACGGTGGAAGGTATGACTTCAACAAATTTAAAAAAATGTCTTATTTGATCCAGAAACGATTTTTGGTAGAACGAAAACATATTGAGGATTTTCTGTTGCAAGAAGGTTTATCTTGTGACTCTGATTCTGAATTGAAAACATCATATGACAAGGTGTTTCACAAGTTAAACGAACCGAGTAGACATTGGAGATCCGACAATTTACCTGATTACAACGCTCTTGATAAAGATGGTGTGCGGATCAGCAATGGAGAAGTTAAGTACTTCCGCGACCGCAAAGGGGTACTGATGCGAGGAACTGTCTATCACAATATCAACAATATGTGGTGGGTGATTATCAACAAAGATCATTACACCAACATGGCTGCATTCGAACTGTTTGATCTATTAACAAAACCTGAAAATTGTAAGAGGAAGCTTTCGAAAAGATCGGGTCATCACAATCCTAAATCCAGGTTCGTTCCAAGTGAAGAAAATTTTAAAAATTGGAAATCTTCAGCTAAGCAAGCAGGGAGATTCGGCAGGGCAGATTTAGCCAATAGAGTATTAGCCTATCTGTATGAAATAAATTGGATGTCTCGTAAATTCGAGTTTATCAAGAAAGAGAATGGTCGTCTTGGATTAGTAGAAACAGAAGGGAATCCTTATTTCATGGGACAACGTATTGGTGAGAGGAAATACGATCCACCCCAGGCTGTAAAGCTATACTCGCGTAATTTACCGATGTCGAGTACAGAAGCATCGTGGATTAATGGATTGCGTGACTATGTTACTGGTGGCAAACCTACCATTTCAAGATGGTTCTGTGAGGATAGAAATGGAGAAGGCGGACAGGCTTACCTTTGGCCTGAGGTCAGGGAACGATTGCTCCATATCGGAGCGCATGTATAAGTAAGGAGTGACTGCATTGTCTCTACAAAAACAATATACATTGGGTGAGTTATACAGCCTAGCAGAACAGTGCAGTCACGATTATCCGGCTACACTGGCTCGGAAGATCGAGTTTTTGACCGAGGTACAGGTTATTTTGGGCCGTAGAGCTGCTGAAGCAGTGAGAGACTATAAACGTATCTACGCCCAGAGAAAGCGTGTGTATGCAGAAGCATACCTTGCTGCTGGCAAAGACAAAGCTCAGCGTGCGGAGCTGGCAATCATTGAGATTCGTCTTCAGGAAGCTGATGCTGAGTCAGACAAGGTTCGCTGGCATAACGCAGTGGAAAGTAATGATCAGGTTATCAATTCGTTGAAGTATAGCTTGAAGGTTCTTCTGGCGGAATTCAACAATCCAGCCAGTGGAAAGAGATAGTAATCAGAATTTTCCGGGGTGAGGAGAGTGGCAAGTCCCCAGTTAAAGAATGGATTCATCGGGATTGCTAATGAAATATGGGATGAGATAATCAGCCGGAAGTTCACAGAAAGGCAACAAAAGATTCTCAAGCTGATTCTAAGGCTGTCGTATGGATGCCAGAAGAAAGAGGCAGTTATCCCTCTCTTGAAGCATTTCGAACTATGTGGAGTACGCATACAGGACGCTAAAAAAGAGATCACTTATTTGGGGCAATGTAAGGTGATTTATTGGGATGGCAAACAGGTCTATTCTCTCAACAAGAACTATGATGAATGGCGTGTCAGTCTTGTGAAAGAGTGGGATCGCGAGAAATTTTCAGAACTTATCTCTTTAAATATAGGCAATAAAAAAGTTACGAAAAGTGTAACTCCAGAAAGCGAAGAGAATGACGAAAGTTACGAAAAGTGTAACTCCGAAGTTACGAAAAGTGTAACTGATGAGTTACGAAAAGTGGAAGTCGAAGAGGTCTCAATCCCTTGCGGGAGTAAGGCTGAAGGCACCTCTAAAGACATGTTTAAAGACAGTATTAAAGTTAGTTGTTGTTTAGAAGATCCCGATTCGGTCTTTAAACCATACATGGGAAACCCGGATTCTGTTCCTAAAACCGAAGCAGATACTGACTCTGATCGGGAGGTTTCCCCAATGGAGTATCGCAATCAAGTTGCAGCTCGATATCTCCAGAGAAAAGGCAAGGGACTTGAGATTACTTTTAATGACGAGGATGCTGTCAATGAATTCATAGCTGAGAGGATTCCGCTCCAAACAGTTATCGATGGTATTGACCAATCATTTGACAATTTTAAACCCAAGAACAAATGGGATCAGATACGAAACCTGAGTTACTGTGCAACGGTTGTATATTCGTTGCATGCCAAACGTGAAAAATCAAACACAGACGAAATTCAAATAGCGACTTCCGTACCAGATGCGCCGATTGAAACGGCATCAAACGTGACCGCAGATGATTTAAAAGAGTTGCTTGCTAATCTAAGGTCAAAGCAAGGAGTGTGAGTACATGGGCAGCTTTCAGGAGGAACTCAAGGCACTAATTCCCCCAAGGTTTGCAGAACGACAGCAGGCAGCTATTCAGCAAATTGATGGCCATCCGGAAATCAAACGGCTCCGACAGGCCTATCCTGATCGATCGGGAGACCTTACAAGTCCTAGAAGATACAGGGATGTTTCAGAGCATTTGGCTCAATGCGATGCATGCGCCACGTGCCCAGGTCTACTAAGCTGTCAGAACGTCCAGAAGGGGCATAGGAGCGTTGAAGAACCAAACCCAGATAAACAGGACGAGTTGGTGTTTAGGCTTAAAAAATGCGAACTGTTGAAGTCTTACGAGCGGCAACAGGGCATAGGGGAACGAATTAAGAGTCACTTCATTCCTGAGCATATTTTGAACGCCACCTTTGACGACATTGAACCTGATCCTCCGAGGATGGCAGCTATTGCGGGAGCAGTGAAGTTTTGTAGTGAATTTGTTCCCAAAGAAACGGTACAAGGATTGTATTTGTACGGCCCAATGGGAGTCGGCAAGAGCCGTTTTGCCGGAGCTATCGCACGGGAGTTAGCTAAATGTGAAGTGGATGTCCTTATGGTGTATGTACCCGACTTTATCGAAGAGATTAAGGATGCCATCGGCTCCAAAGAGAGCGTAGCAAAGAAACTGGATGCTCTCAGAACGGTACCAGTGCTTATCTTGGATGATATTGGAGCGGAGTCCATGAGTGGATGGGTTAGGGATGAAGTTATTGGTCCGGTTCTCCAGAGACGTATGGAGAGGTTGCCGACGATATACACATCCAATTTAACGATACAAGAGTTGTTCAAACATTTTGCTAACGCCAAGGGATCTCAGGATGAAAAGAAGGCAGCTCGAATCATAGAGAGAATCGAACCATTTGTTAAGTCGCTGCCAGTTGGCGGAAGAAATAGACGGAGGGGATAACAGTATGTGCAAAACATGTGATGGTGCAAAAGTAACTTACCAATTTAAAGGCGCAATGATGATGTTGGGTCCGTGCCCAACATGCAATCCTCAAGCTAAAAAAGAAGTGAAGGAGGGAATTAGACCTTATGAAAATAGTCGTGGATAGTGAGCTGCTGGCAGAAGCCTTGGAAGATGCAAGCAAGGCCATTGCAAGCAAGAACATTATGCCTATTCTGGATTGCTTCTTAATCGAGGCTGGTACAGAAGGTGTTAAGGTCACTGGAACGGATACACGTACAACGATACAGTCATACATTTTCAGTGAACACGTTCAAGTTGAATCGCCTGGTCAGATCGCACTCCCTAAGCTATCCCTTGAAGTTATCAAGAAACTCAATGGAGATGTGAGCATTGAGAAAAAAGGCAACAACGCGATTATCATTTCTCGGAAGAAGGAAATTGACATGGGTGTATTTGATCCAGAAGAGTTTCCAAGGGTGCCTGACATTGATGACAGCGAGTTGTTTGAAACTACTGGAAAAGAACTTAAACGGCTATTCAGAAAAGCAACCTACGCTGCTGATCCAACCGGCAAGAATGCGGCAATCCTAGCTGGAGCACATGTTTACATTAATGACGGAGTATTTGGCATTGAAGCAACAGATCGGCACAGGCTAGCTAAAACAGAGCAAGACACAGATGTAGGTAACTTGGGTGGAGCTGTCATTGAGGCCAAGGCATTGGGTGAATTGCAAAAGATCATCTTGGATAAAGACAATCTTGAATTTGGATTTTCGAAATCCTTCACCGGCGAAGTAGTACACGTATTTGCGAGAACAGACCGATTCACTTTTTACTCCAGAGTTTTGGAAGGAGCGTTCCCGGATTTAGGCCGGATGTCAATCGTGCCAGATGGTGTTACGGAAGTAAGCGTTGAAAAAAGAGAATTAATGAGTTGCCTTGATCTCATTTACACACTTGCTAAGGAAGATAAGCATAACCAGATCATCATCAGCATCACAGAGAATGAAGTGAGCATTCGCGGCAAAGGAAAAGAATCTGGAAAGGCAAATGAGAGTTTAGTTCCATTGTCATTTAAAGGTGAAAATTTCGCCGTTGCATTGAATTCCAAGTATTTCATAGATGCTATCAAAGCATTAGAAGGAGATAAGGTGACACTGGTTTTCCCTGGCAAGTTGAAGCCAATTTATATCCTGGATGAAAGTGACGAGAGATCACTCCACATTGTACTCCCTTATAGGACGGAAGAAGTGTAATGAACAAATACAACGCAACCAAAGTGATCGTCACTGAAGACGGGACATTGTTCTCGGAATGGATCGTGAAAAAGCACAACCTTGATATAACCGGTATACGATTCGATAGCATTGCTGAGGGAGAGTATTATCAGCTCCTTCTCCAGCAAAAGAGGTTTGGGGAGATTAAAGCCTTCGAATGTCATCCTAAATTTGTTCTTCAAGAGAAACCGCAGGTCACTTACATTGCTGACTTTTTGGTAACAGAATTAGATGACAGTCAGCGAGTGGTGGATATTAAAGGAGTGGAGACCTCCACGTTCCGCGTCAAACTGAAACTATTTCAAGCGAAATATCCGACTTTACCAATAGATATACTTGTTAAAAAGCGCGGAGAATTCATTCCTCTTGCACAATACAAGAAGGAAAAAGCAGCGCGTAAACGAGCAGCGGATGCACTAAGAAAACGAGCAGATGAGGGGAGAAAACAAAATGGAAATCAAACATACCGTAATCAAAAACGAGGACATTAAAAAGCACCTTAACCAACAGGAGAAAGAAGACTTACTGCGCTTGTTTCATAAAATTCAGTATGGTCGAGTTTCGGAGGGGAAAGTTGGGTTCAACATGTACCTGGTCGTAAATACAGACGAAACTTACGCTGAAGACGTTGTACGCATCTTACAAGAAAACGGTCATTGGGAACCAACATACGATCCAAATCAAGTCGAGTTTAGGCAAGAGGGAGATACGATGGAGCTTCCAGAAACTGAGGTGGAGGCATGAGTGGACAAAGCCCTGAACCCAAGGGCAAAGGAAACATTTCCTTACCTCATCTAAGGAACATTCTACTTGAACTTAATAGTCAATTGGGAGGTGTGCTCTGTGACTGAAGCTGAGAAAGATGAATTCTCCACAGCCTTATCTGAAAGGTATGCACAGGTTAAACAATTAAATTCTTCTAACAGAGAATTGATAAACACTTGGGATGCGGTGATTTGTGACTTGCCTCTCGATATAAAATCAAAATTTGAAGAAAAGCAGAGTCAATTTTCGGCTTTGTAAAGGAGGTTTGGATGTGAGTACTGTACATTTGAACAATTTTGACGAACAGCCTACCGAAGTGCAACAAGCTATAGCTTTTTATGTTGGATACACAGTAAACGGTGTACAGGCTACTGCTCAGGAAAGACAGGCTCATTACGCTGTTTTAGAGCGTGTTGGGTTGTTGGAGCCTATAAAATCCGTAGTGGGTATGTAGTAAATTAGGTTCAAAATATAAGCATAAGGACAGGAAAAACGTTGGAAAGGTGGATGAGGAAATGGCCCATCAGACATTCTGGAAACCGGAGAAAAAAGCAAAAGAAAAGAAAGTGAGCAGCTTCGGGCGGAGTAAGAAAGTCAAAAAGCCTGTACCGGAATGGAAGAAGGACATTTTAGCCCATCACCAATCCAGACCAGGCTCGAAGGAGCGCGGAGATTTCCCGAAAGAAGTCATAGCTGAACTTATCGAAGAATCAAACGGAATTTGTGAATGCTGCAAGCTTGCAGAAGGGACGACTACTCACCATGTATATCCGCGAGGCAGAAAAGGACGCGGAGTTAAAACCAACGGCCTTCGGCTTTGCTGGCCCTGTCATGATCGGATACAAACGAATGAGGAATTACTCCAGTTTTGGATATCTGCGTTCCGCGATAAGTATGGGGACCGATTCTGGTTTGATGAACAGGATTGGGACGAGTATAACCGGAAGCAAGAGGCGCAGCAGAAAACCGATCAGGAGAAACAGAACCGTGAACAATCTTTAAACCCAGTTAAGGAACTTATCTCTTCGGCGGCAGGACGTTCATTGAAAGCAAGAGAGATCAGGCTTATTGAAATGATGGATGATAAACAAATCGCAATTTTCGAGACTTTAATTAACGATATTGTAAGAGTTGATGAGAAGCATCAAGTACCGTTTGGATATGGTCACTTCGATGATTAAAACACATTTAGTTCTCTTAACAACGAAAATTAAAGACTATTAGGGGATAGGGAGGGGATATAGCATATGAAAGAAATCATCGTTGATAATTTCGCAGGCGGTGGCGGAGCTAGTACGGGAATTGAGCTGGCAACCGGACGCAGTGTAGATATAGCAATTAATCACGACCCAGCAGCTATTGCAATGCATGAGGTCAATCACCCAGATACGGAGCACTATTGTGAATCTGTGTGGGAAGTGAACCCGGTTGAAGCGGTAAAAGGTCGTCCGGTGGGTCTGGCATGGTTCAGTCCAGATTGCAAACACTTCTCCAAGGCTAAAGGAGGCAAGCCGGTTGCAAAAGAGATCCGCGGTTTGGCATGGGTCGCCGTTCGGTGGGCAGCAACGGTTAAACCGAGGGTTATCATGCTGGAAAACGTGGAGGAATTCACGACATGGGGTCCGTTAACAGCAGATGGTTACCCAGACAAGGAACAGAAGGGCCGGACGTTTAGAACGTTTGTGAATGCCCTTCGGCGACAGGGATACAAAGTTGAGTGGAAAGAGCTGAGGGCATGTGATTACGGAGCGCCTACAATTCGCAAGCGTCTGTTCATGGTTGCACGGAGGGATGGGCGTCCTATTGTCTGGCCCGAACCGACACATGGGGCACCTAACAGTCCGGAAGTAAAGGCAGGCAAGCGTCTGCCATGGAGAACGGCAGCAGAAATAATTGATTGGTCCATTCCTTGTCCTTCCATCTTTGAACGTAAGAAGGAACTGGCTGATAACACTATGAGACGTATTGCGAGAGGAATTCAGAAATTCGTAATCGATAACCCTGATCCGTTTATCATGCGTGTTAATTTCTCTGGAAGTAATCACCATTACTGCGATTCTATCGAAGAGCCATTGAAGACGATAACGGCCAAGAACGGATGGGGATTGGTTACACCATATATTGCGCGGATCGGTCAGACGGGATATGCCGGAGATCGGTTGCAATACAAGGTAACGGACCCGCTGACAACCATCACAACAAAAGCTGAACACCTTCTTGTTAGTCCTACATTGATCGAGATTGGTTATGGCGAGGGACCAGGTCAAGCGCCGAGAGTTCCAGGCTTGCAAAAGCCACTCGGTACAGTAGTAGCCGGCGGACGCAAGCATGCGGTTGTAGCAGCTCACATTGCTCGGCACTTTGGAGAATCAATTGGCAGCTCAGTGGATGAACCGATTGGAACAGTTACTGCCGGAGGTGGCGGGAAAAGCGCCATAGTCACAAGTCACCTGGTCAAGATGCGTGGGACCAATACGGGGCAACCGGTTACGGACCCACTTCAAACCATCACGGCAGGCGGATTACATTTCGGAGAGGTTAGAGCATTCCTTCTTAAATATTATGGTAACGCAGATAACGGTCAGACAGTCGACCAGCCGTTACACACCATAACAACCAAGGATCGGTTCGGGCTTGTGACAATTCAAGGTGTTGATTACCAAATTATCGATATCGGTATGCGGATGCTTGAGCCACACGAATTATTTGCAGCTCAAGGGTTTCCGAGCAACTACACCATCGCAGTCGATGCCAACGGACAGAAGTATTCAAAAAGTGCTCAGGTTGCACGCTGCGGTAACGCAGTACCACCACCGTTCGCTCAAGCATTGGTAAGGGCGAATCTGCCGGAGCTCTGCACAGGATCGGGAAACAACCTGACTCTTGAACGTTACGCAGAGCAGGAGCAAGGACAAATGGCATTCAGCATGTAGCACCCCATAACAGAGGAAGGGAATACCCTCCCTTCCCACCACACAAAGGAGCGGAGACATGCAAGCAACGAGAAGCCCGTTAATATGGTTTGGCGGAAAGAGTAAATACGCAGACCACATCATCAGTCGCTTTCCCAAGCATCGGAAGTATGTGGAGCCGTTCGGCGGTGCAGCTCACGTTATTGCTCAGAAGCAACGGATAACACATGAGGTGTACAACGATATTGACGGTCTGGTCGTGAATTTCATCATGCAGAACATACGGGATCCGGAACGACTTCAGGCAGCGTGTGAAGCATTACCTTATAGTCGGCAATTATTCGAGACCTGGAAACGTGAACCGATGCCAGATGATCCATTTGAACGTGCGGTGAGATTCTTTTATCTCAATCGATCTGCAATCGGGAAAGGCAACGCAGAAGAGGTGCCGCAGACAGGATGGAGACACAGCACAGTTTCTGGCCAGAGTCCGGCAAACGGATATCTCAGCGCCTGCAAGCTAATTACAAACTTCGCTGAACGGATGAAAGGCGTGATGATCGAGCACACCGACTTCCGGACCATTATTCAGAAATATGACGATGAACACACATTGTTCTATGTTGATCCACCTTACGTGGGCAGAGAGAAGTATTACGCTGGAGGATTTACCGAGGACGATCATCGGGACCTATCGCAACTGCTGCACAACGTCAAAGGAAAAGTGGTCCTGTCTTATTACGACGATCCTTTGATACAAGAAATGTATTCAGACTTTACTCGAGATCCTTTCGAAGCACATAAACAGGTGGTTGGTGATTCGAACATGCGCAGAGATACTACGGAAATGCTGCTTATGAACTTTGATAACCGCCAACTGACACTATTTTGAGGGTTTAGGCCCACCAAAGGAGAGATAACACATGAACCAAGCGGATAAAGAGAACGTTGAAGAAATTCGAGAGATGTTGGTTGCCTGCTTGAAGAAGAGGGGTACCACATACCGCATTCTAGATTTGCAAACGACAACCTTTCAGGATTCAAGATTGTGTTGCGATCAGGGGCCACAGTAGAAATATTAATGCACTTTTGATCTTGGAGGCTCCGGCCTCTAACCAAGGAGGGATACAGATGGCAGGCATACCGATCAAAACGCTTCTGGCTCACTTTTACAGGCACCGCGCTGCAAGCTGGCTGTGGTACGATAATATAAATGATTATAGTACACTTTAACTAAAGGTGGTGATTAAATGATTCTAGCTAAAAAGGTTAGAATTCGACCAACTCCTGAGCAGGAGCAGCAATTGTGGCGTTCGGCAGGGACGGCTCGCTGGGTGTACAACTTGACGCTTGCCCGGCAAATAGAGAATTACCAGAATGGCGGGAAGTTCTTGCACGATGGCGTACTGCGAAAAGAGTTGACGCAACTCAAGCAGCGAGAAGAATATGCTTGGCTGTACGATGTGTCCAACAATGTAGCGAAACAAGCCGTAAAAGATGCTTGCGATGCCTACAAGAAGATGTTCAAAGGACAATCCAAGAAACCGAAGTTCAAGATCAAGAAGCGCTCCAAACCAGCGTTCTACAACGATACAGTCAAGTTCAAGGTCAAAGACAGTAAGGTCTTACTCGAAAAAATAGGCTGGGTGGCAACTTCTGAACAACTTCCAGAATCGGACAAGTACAGCAATCCGCGAGTATCATTTGACGGTAAGTATTGGTACGTATCCGTAGGTATTGAGCAGGAGCAAGAAAGCCCTGAACTGTCGGACGAGGCGATTGGTATTGATGTAGGTATTAAAGAACTGGCGGTCTGCAGTAACGGAATGGTGTTTAAGAACATCAACAAGACAGCCGTCGTAAGAAAGACGGAGAAACGATTGCGGAGGTTACAACGCAAAGTTTCCCGCAAATACGAAATGAATAAGGAAGGAAGCCGTTTCGTCAAGACATGTAACATTGTAAAAGTCGAAAATTCCATTCGTTTGCTTCATCGGAGAATAACTAATATCCGTGGCAATCACATTCATCAAGCAACAAACGCGATAGCGAAAACCAAGCCTAGCGCCGTTGTGATGGAAGACTTGAATGTGAAAGGGATGATGAAGAACCGATACTTGAGCAAAGCAATTGCAGGGCAAAAACTGCATGAGTTTACCCGACAAATGAAATACAAGTGTGAGAAGATAGGCGCAAGGTTTATCCAAGCCGACAGGTGGTTCTCTTCATCGAAATTGTGTTCGTGTTGTGGGCGAATCAAGAAAGACTTGAAATTATCTGATCGTACCTATGAATGCGATTGCGGATTCATTATTGACCGAGATATGAACGCGGCAATCAATTTATCAAAATTGGCGAATTAACACTTACACGTTATCGCTAATATGTAGGATTCGTTGCATCCGAATTTACGCCCTTGGAGTGTTATATCAAACAAAAGTAGTCTCTGGACAAAATTGGGCACGAGGAAAAGGGAAGCAAACAAGGATTGTTTAGATTTATACAACTCTTGGCAACGGATATATAGATGACACAAAAAAAATAAATCAAAAAAAACAAAAAACAACAACATAAATAAAAAACAACAAAAAGAGATAAGGAAAATTTTCCTGATCACCTTTGAGGAGGTAAAGCATTGAATAACGATGATGTAGTTGTAGTAGTCAACAGAGAAGATGTCGAGGATACCAATAAAATCATTCAACTAAACTTTTTCTCGGACGTGGATGAAGTGGATATCCGTAAAACAAAGTGGTTGCTCGGAAAATATGTAGACATGATAGACATCATTCAAAATTATGAATATGCACTTAAACAGATCGAGAATGGAATGTCGGCGTATGAGTTACTGTCCGCAGAGGGATCGGTTGCGAAACGTGAATCAGGTCATGAATTGACTGCTGATGTCACTGCAAACGCTGTTATCATGAAGGATAAGCGGCATGCCAACTACGAGCTATACGTGTTTATATCCAACAATGTCCGATTTGCTATAAACAACTTAAAAGATGTACACGAAGGTGTAGCAGCAAGATTGTTATTCTTGGAAGGAAAGAAATACTTGAAAGCGCAAGAATACATGGAAAAAGGTTATCGCAAGGACGTTCCTGGCATCGCGGCGACTACATTTGCAGATAAGCGGCGCAGGGCCATAGCCAACATTGCTAACAGTTTGAAATTTAATAGGACATTAGATTTTGTAACGATTGATTATGGGAGAGGACGGAATAACGAAGGAGAAATAGGCTTGCTTATCTCGAAATGAAAGGCGCGAAAGGACCTGTCAGCACTGTTGTTGATGGGGCTTTTTCTCTGTTAATTAAAAGATTTTAACGATTAGTCTTCGTTACACGAATTAACTAAAAAATAGTAAATTATTCCTATTCATATTACTCCTGTTCTACTAAAATAGTATAGAGAGAGGAGGTGGAATACATATGGCTGAAAGTCAAGTTGTAGCTGTTAGAGTAAGTCCTCCAGGGACTGCAGAACATCACATCACAGATTTTCGTTTGGATACTGGTATTGAGATGCCTAAGTTAAGTATGATTGTCTATATTCAAATGAACTCCAAAGCTTTCTATACTTATGCGGATAACCAGAAAGCATATCTTGAAGTAGCAAGAACTCCTGACGGCGTACCTTACGTTAGAAGTGAATCAGATTCGACTATTAATAACAACTTATTACACTTACCGAGGTTCTAATCTTCATAGCCATACGGTAAATACCGCTTCTCAATGGTGACGCGGGCTACGTCTGTCTTGTCATTAGCGCCTTGAACTTGCGATGGATGGAAGTGCCACAAGTGTTAATCGCATCATCATGAGTTAAATGTGGGCTTCCATTCACCGTTCTGGGCGTCCATCCCTCATACGATACACAAGATAGAATCGATCTTAACCACTTCCCGCCGTCGTTTTTTTTCTTCATCACATGTCCTCCTAATAAAAAAGGACCCCGCGGTCGGCAGAATCCTCATCTTGTGTTGTTTTTGCCTAAACACCAAAGATATCGATTTTGTAAAAGAATAGGTAAAAGAAAAAGACACTCGTATGAGCGTCCCTATCCTGATATAATTTAATTTGTACAGCCAATTTGTGGTGGGTATAGACAAGCCTCCAGTGGGAGGTGATGACTATGAACTTCGCTTTTTCGGATGTTATCATGTTCGCAACGTTTGTTATTGCGCTCCTGACATACATTGACCGTAAAAGAATGTAACCCGCCACAGGTATCGAGCCAACGTGCGGGCTAATTCTTCTGATTGTGCAACAGACTCGGAGATAATCCCACCACAAATACTGTAGAGGAGTAGCCATTGGCGTGGCTACTCCTATTTTGTCTTACTTTCATTTTATTAAACATCTGTAGAACTTACAACCATATTATTTATGTGTTATTGAACACATTCTACGCACATTTTATACGCACCTACCTCAACGCAGCCAGTTGAACTTCGAGGTTTGCGAGTAAGGCTTGTTGTTCGGTGAGTGTTTATTGTGATTATCAAAGAACACTCGCTCCCCCTCCCCATAACGATATGTAAAATCCTTCATACGTAAAGTTAATGCTTGTTTAAGAGTGGCATACTCAACTAAGGAAATTATTTCTTGGCGTGGTAGTCACAAAAACGAAGTAATTCCGAATAAAATGCATGTTATCTTAAATCCATATAATAACGTAAATGAGAAGGTCGCTCTTTTGAGCGGCCTTTTTGCATTGGAGGGAAGAACGTGGAGGGCAACTATTTCAGTAGAAATGAACCGGCTATTCCAAGGGTATCGGACAAGCAGCCGGAACTATGTCGTGGGTGTGGATGGGGTACATGGACAGGAGTGAATCAATTATGCATGCTACCATCTCCTAAAAAATCTAAACTGAAAGGGGTGAAATGTAATGAAATTCGTACAACCCATCCGTGATCCAGTGAAGTTAAAGACGATAAAGATTAATCTAAAAGAAAAGAATGAGAGGAACTATATCCTTTTTCAAGTCGGTACTAATACCGGATTTCGGATATCGGACATATTGCCATTAAGAGTCAGGGACGTTAAGGGAAGTCACATTCTGATATATGAAAGTAAAACAGGGAAAGAGAAGAAGGTTTTGATTCGTAAATCACTGCGCAAGGATCTGGATGCATACATTGCAGGAAAAATGGACTGGGAGTACTTATTTCCTAGTCGCAATAGAAAATCAACTTCTGATCAGAAACCGATCACCAGGAGTATGGCTTACAAAATCATCAGAGATGCGGCTGTTGAAGTTGGATTAACTGAAATAGGCACGCATTCAATGAGGAAAACCTTTGGGCACAAATTTTACAACGAAAAGAAGGATATAGCGTTACTAATGGATCTATTCAATCACACAGAAGAAAAGGTGACTTTAAGATACATTGGCATCCTTCAGGACACCTTGGACGATGCATTAGAGGACTTTGAGCTGTAACGAATTCACTTCAAACAGGTAATGATGAATTCAAAATGGGGAAAACGGTAGAAAACTGGTAGTGAAAAGGAATCTGAGCAATTAAGTAATTACACACAATACGTATTAAGGAGAACTTGATTGACATTTTATAGCTGGTTAAGGCTGGTTGTGCCAAGGAATATGGCGTCCAACCGCTCAAACTCATTCGTAACGTTTGACTATTACTGACCTTAAATAGGAATTCCAACTCAATTAGATGAAAGTGGTGATAATTTTGTGAGCAGGAAGCAGAATCCGAATCGTAAGAAGGCGTTCAAAATTTGGAAAGATAGTGGCGCTGTAATGAAGCCGAAAGAGATTGCAGAAAAGTTGGGAATAACACCTGAATCGGTCCGGAAGTGGAAATCACTGGATCAATGGGAAGGGAAGATTGCGAACGCTAAACCTGGTGCTCCTCGTGGTAATCAGAATGCTAAAGGCAACAGAGGTGGTAAAGGAGGTCCGCTCGGCAATCAGAAAGCTGTGACACATGGATTGTTCCGTAAGTTCGAGCCGCAAGATCCTGAGTATCTAGAACTCATAGATATCGTTCAGCAAATGGAACCTATAGACATGATCTGGCATAACATCACCCAGGGATTCCGTAAAATCATTTGGGCGCAACGTATCTTCTTCATCAAAGACAAAGAGGATATGACCAAAGAGTTGAAAAAAGAGAAACCAGGTGAGTATGGAGATGAATATGAATGGGAAATTCAATTCGCTTGGGATAAATACGCTAGTTTCATTAAAGCAGAGGCCACGGTCATGCGCGAGATTAGGGGAGCCATCAAACAATTCCTTGATATTGCACCGCAGGAAGATGAACGCAGATTGAAACTGGATCAGATGCAGGCCAAAGTTGATAAAACCCGCCTTGAGATCGAGAAACTGAAGAACGGTGATGGAGATACCGAGGATGACCTCATAGAAGATTGGGTAAAGGCGGTGGAGTCTGGTGAGTAAAGAGTCTCCACAAACAAAACGCCGCTTTGCTGCATTCAAAAAACGTATTCCAGAGTACCGGAAGAACCCGGTTCTTTTTTGTGTGGAATTACTGAAATTCACTCCTGATGAGTGGCAGGCAGAAGTGTTAATGGATATAGCGGGAAGTCCACGGGTGTCGGTGCGATCTGGACAGGGTGTGGGGAAGACCGGTCTTGAGGCTGCGGTGGCATTATGGTTTCTATCATGTTTCCCGTTTCCGAAAGTTATCTGTACAGCTCCTACACGTCAGCAGCTACATGATGTACTTTGGGCAGAGATAAGTAAATGGCAAGAGAAGAGTCCTCTGCTCAAGCGAATACTCAAATGGACTAAAACGAAGATTTACATGCGAAATTATGAGGAACGATGGTTTGCTACAGCCCGGACAGCAACTAAACCTGAGAACATGCAAGGTTTCCATGAAGACTACATGCTGTTCATCGTAGACGAAGCTTCTGGGGTTGAAGATCGTATCATGGAAGCAATCCTGGGTACGCTCTCAGGTGAATACAATAAGCTGCTTATGTGTGGTAACCCAACCCGAACCAGCGGAGTATTTTATGATTCTCACAACCGAGATCGTGCTGACTACAATACACATAAAGTATCCTGTTTGAACAGTCCTCGTACAAGTAAAGAGAACATAGCTATGCTTGAACGCAAATACGGTAAAGGATCTGATGTATGGCGTGTCCGGGTTGAAGGTGAGTTCCCACGAGGGGAATCCGAAACATTTATTGCGTTGGAAGTGGCTGAATTCGCTGCCAAGGAAGTAAATCTTTCTCCAGTCGGTGACATCTTGACGATTGGCTGTGACGTTGCTCGTTTTGGTGACGATGAGACGTCCATTTACGCAGGGATAGGGCCGGTAACAGTTGGACAGCATCATCATTTCAAGAAAGATACTATGGTCACTGCCGGCTGGGTTTTGAATTTGATAAGGGACTTGTTGCCACATTACCCGGAAGTTGTCCATACGAGAATCAGGATTGATGATACCGGCGTGGGTGGTGGAGTGACGGATCGACTGAATGAGATTATTGCCGAAGAAGGGCTTCCTTATGAAGTAATTCCGATAAATAACGGATCATCCTCATTGGATGAACATTACGGAAATTTAGGCGCAGAAATGTGGGCATCCATAAAAGGACAATTGGAGCAGAACATGAGCAATTACATGAATGGTGATCTTGCTGTTTTACAATTGCCTGATGATGATGTACTTACTTCTCAATTGACCGCAAGAAAATGGTCAATGACCAGTAAGGGGAAGATACTACTTGAGAGTAAGAAGGACATGAAAAAGCGCGGATTAAAGTCGCCTGACAGGGCAGACGCATATGTACTCACTTTCGGAGAATATTTGCTGGGAACACCTCAGTCTATGATGCTTCCCGCAATAGGAGGTGTGACAATAAAAAGATAACATTAACAGCAGTGGAGTGAGATATACGCTCAAGGATATTCGTGCAAAGAAACGATCAGTGAGAGCAGGGGCGAAACTATTTCGCCCTATTTTATTGAGTGATCAGTCATTTTCATGTAATAGTTAAATGGGTAGATGGTATAATAACTTGAAGATTACAAAATTTTCATTAGAAAGGGGAGTAGCGGTGCGTAAAATTATTTTATTTTTAATTGTTATAGTGCTTGTTTGTTCAGCTTGTACAATGTTTAATGCATACGAAGGATACATGAGAAAAGCCAAAGATTCTATGAAGGAAGGTAAATACGAGGAAACACTGGAGTACATACAAAACGCTTTGATAGAAGAGCCTAATAGTAAAGATGCAGCAGCCTTAAAAACAATGGCGAAAGAGGCACTACTGAGGGAAAATAATAAGGCAGAGACAAAGAGATTTAATGAAGTTATAGAACCAATATACGAGAGACTTGTTGCTATAACAGAAGGTATAAATGAGGATGCTTCAAACTTATCCGTTTCCGAAGCTAAATCATTACTTCCCGAGCTGGAACAAATAAAAAAAGAGTTATCAGGGATGTCTAAAGAATGGAGTCAATCGGATGTTTACTCAAACACATTTCAATATCTTAATGGTGCATCTGAAGATTTGAAGTTATGTCTCACTGCAATAATTGAGGATGTTTCGGAACCAATTGAATTAAACGGAGACCATAGTAGATCAAATATTGTCACTCAAACTTTAAAGAGCAATGATTCGAAAATAAGAGCCCGCTTGTCATTTTATGACTATACCAGCAAAATGGAAAGTTTCTATGCTGGCATACCAACTAAATGAGGTCCTTAATTATTTGGTCCAAATATGAACCTTACTTGACCTCATATTGAGACTATGTTGAACTCCATATGACCATTTTTCCGTGATACATTAGGAGACATAGAAAAAGGCGCGAATGAAGCGTACGGCTGCACAATGTGGTACATGACCAGGGGTCGCTCCTCTCCTCTCCTTTTCTATATTCAGCAAAGAGCAAAGGGAAGTTTCTGCCTATGTTCCTTCGATTGTTATACTGTTTACAACGCAGACAAGGAAGCGGAATTTATTCGGATGGATGAAGCGCTTGAAATTGTAATGAATAGACTCTCAAGTTCATAACGTGAAGTTATTCAGCGCAGTTACCTGGATAATGAGGGGGAGTTCGATTATATTAGTTGCGGAGAGATGGGAATAAGTGAAAGCACATTTAGAAGAATTAAGCTTGAAGCGGTGAGTGTACTTGCAAGTGCGCTGGGCTTAGAAGTCATACAAGAGCAAGCAAAGGAAGGCGTTTGTTGATTTATATTAAAAGCAGGGTAGGACTGATGTATTAACCAGTCTACCCTGCTTTTTTTAGAGTATCGTTGTTACTTCTTTTTAGTAGGCATCTTAATCACAAAGAACAACAAAGATAAGAAGAATAGAGCCTGTGAGATAGTTACCAGTAATCTGATTCCTTCACCGGAATCTTTTATACCAAATAGAATATCGATTATGGATACCAAACCTGTAGATATGAGTATAAACAGTGCGAGTATGTACACGTTTAGTCCTCCCTAAGTTCGATTTTATAGCAGGAAGAAGACAATCGCTCTTGCAGCTGGATCACTTAACCATCCCGGAACTCCAATGGACTGTAAGGCATTAGAAAGACCATCTTCTGCAGTACCTGAGAAATCTACCATGATATCCAAAGCTTGCATCAGTACTTGATAGCTGAGGTATGTTTTCAAAGTAGTTTTTGCACCAGCTGTCAATGGTAATTTATCTACGTACACTTTAATCTGTTCATTCCAAGCACGTGACCCAACGTTTTTGAGTTTTTTGATTAATTCTTGTGCTACTTCTTTTGCCAGTTTTGTTTTCCAACCAAGCGTACCTACTTCTCCAGCAGCAGTAGTCATTCCTAGTTCAGAACCAACAGTTCTAAAAAGAGCGTTGTAATCAACTTGTCTTAATTCTAATTCAGTTCTGGCATCTTTGTTAATAGGACCAGTGGGCAATTCAATTTGTGTCCCTGTGTTGACAGGTAAAGTGCCATTAGCAACTTGAGCGCTGGCAAAAGCGGGTAGTGTAAATGATGACAGTAAGAGTGCGGAAAGTGATGCGATTCCCAGTTGCTTAATTTTTTTCATAGATTCAGACCTCTTTTCATAAAATTTAGTTGTTACAGGAATATTATAGCACTAGCAATCTATCAAACACAAATTATAGGAATATAACCTTAAATTTTACATTAAGTTTACAAAGTGTTCTCTTGAAATTGTTGACTGATTAATGACCTTATTTTGAATGAATAGTGATCGTTCGCTGGACTTTAGACGTGATATATTTGTATTGTTGAAATCGAGCGAGAATGAAACGCACAGCTGCAACAGCAGCATATGACTGGGGCGTTCCTCTTCTCGCCTTTTCTATTTAACCTTCTCCCGGTTTAAGCTATATTTAATACAAAGGAGATGGTCACATGATGCTGGTGAGTTGGATAATTAATATGGTGGGAATAGTGATTTCAGGGATAGGTTCCTGGTATGCATACAAGGGAGCACCGAGAGATACAATTGGATTAGAGAATAATTATTCATTTCCACATACCAGGGAAGAAGCAGGAGAAATGTTCAAAGATTTTAGTAATCGTCAGAAGTTCTCACAACGCGGATTTAAACTTTTGATTATAGGATTTGCACTTCTTGCAGTTGCTCAGTTATTTGTTTTCCCTTCTAACTGAAATTAATGAGTAAAACAGAGGATGGGGTAGAAAACGTTAAGAATTAGTGCAATGAGTGTAAGTTTTGAAGTTGACTACTGTTTGGAATGATAAGTAAAATGGCCTTGTTCTTCCTCTATAGTTACATAGTACGTATGCATTTAAAAGCAAAGAGCAAAGTGCATTTGCTGCGGACGGTACGGACGCCATTCTTGTAAAAGCGTCACACCATTCGCCAATAGCGTCATTTTATAGCCAGAAAACGTAATTCAAATAGCCATTATTGTACATATCACAGCCAAAGTCGTTCCTTCACTGGATCGGCTTTTTTTATTGGAGGAATTGAAGTGATCAGCAGAAGACGGAAGAAGATACGCATTCGCCCGAACAAGCAGCCAGAGAAATGCAAAGGTTGTGTGTGGGGTAGATGGGATGGAGTGAAACAATTTTGTCCCAAACCTCCTGATTGTTGTGTGAAGAAGGTAAACCCCTCTTAGTTGTCGAATGATAATGGTGTTAACAAGGGGGTAGGTCTATGGCATTTTTTGAGTACAATAAAGTTGATATAGGTGAAAATTTCGTTTTTGTAAGAAATGGGAGCTATACCTCAGAACCTTATGAAGATGGGGATCTAAAGTATGAAGAACGAACCTATAATGACGGTCATTGGGTTTGTGTTGTCAGAAAAGATCATGAAATCGTGAGAGTCGATAGCAATCAAGAGCTGATTAAAGTTAGACATGAGAGCGGATTGATGCAATTGACCATTGATAAGGAGGCACCTTAACGGGTGCTTTTTCTTTTGCTATCAAACGAATATTTGTAATTTTGCAACCAAGACCTTCCAAGGTCGTATATCATATCTAGCACGTTCTCATATTGTTAGGGGAGGTGAGGTTATGAAAAGTAATGTTCAGACATATTTGGATTCAAATTTAAGTTCCCTTGAGCATAAGGTCAATGGTTTTCTTAATGGAGAGGGAGCGCATTATGAAATCGTATCTATCCAATATCAAACAGGAAGTACGGGTCACTCAGTTCTGATTTGGTACAAAGTGCGATAAAAGGAAGGCACCCATCGTGGTGCTTTTTCTTTTGCCTTCATAAAGCCGTTTTAAGCTTTTCCGCATGAGACGGTCGTTTGCAGGGGTCAGCCATTTGAAGAGCGGAGAACAGGCGCTGAGTGAGCCTACGCATGCATATGGTGGTCATCGATGCGTTGAAACCAACTCAACATAAATAAGACTCTTGACTCTTTTCTTTCTATTGTATGATACTGGAAATACTAAATGGAATTGGAGTGGTAGTTGTGTTGAAAAAAGTACACGAAGAAACAAATCTAGATTTTATTTCTATGGTATCTGAACAATTTGAACAGAAGGATTCATTGTTAATTGAATTATTGAAAGTTCTAGAAGATTACGAATTACCGAGTGATCTAGAGGAGGTTGATCAACTACAAGATATCTATGACCTTGGTTGGGATAAATATGATGTGATTACCATACGTACTAAGTCACGTTCCATTGACAATTGTACAAAAGTAAGCAGAGAGTGGGTCGAAAAGCAAAAGCCAAAAGAAGTATATATTGGCCCAAATGAAAAAATTGAAGATTACAAGAATTATTTAGTTAAGGCCGGTGAGTTTAATATATACATCATAGATCACAGTAAGAAAAATCGTTATATTAGTATCATTCGTGAAGCTAAATGAAGTTTTTCTAGTGCCATCTGGTGTTTGTAACCTCCTCATCTTTTTCTTGACCACATTCACTCTTTAGATGATAGTGGAAGGTATTGAGTCAGAAATAGACGAGGAGTGGAAAGATGAGAAGGCAAGTTATCTTTGGAATTGTAGTAGCGGCAATCATTTTATTGTGGGGTGCTTCTTGGTACTTCATTCCGCAGTGGTATGATAAAACAGCTTTAGAAGCTGGGACATTTGGAGATATGTTCGGAGCGGTTAATGCTCTGTTTTCAGGTCTAGCATTCGCTGGCCTCATTTATACGATAACGGTTCAACGACAAGAGTTGTCACTACAACGAGAAGCAATTGAGATGCAGACTGAGGAGTTAAAGATTCAGAGAGAGGAAACTGCCAGATCAGCCGATCAACTGGAGGGTCAAAGGCAGTTGCTAAATTTACAGATAGCAACCACAACAATTAACGAATTAATTGCAAGTAAAAATAAGAGAATTGAAACTTACAGTTATGTATACGGCGAGGAAAATAATCGCGGAATAGATGCCTTGGGATTAATTTTTAATGAATGTAGAAGAGGTGTCAGACCTCAAAAAGAAATCAATTTTACATTTGAGTTTATGTTTAATCCTTTTTTTTATATATTGCAGTACATTGTAGATGCTGATTTAACAGAAAAACAAAAGAATGTTCTAGCTAAGTTATTGGATATAGATACTTCTGATTACGAGCTGCACCTGATATATAATCATTTTAACAATGATCAACATAAACTAGCTTTATTGAAGAAATTCAATTTTGATAGAAGGGTTGACGTTAAATTGTAGTTAAGTTATTCATTGCGGTGACCATCTGATTAGATGGTCTATTTTTGTTCAAGGGAAAGTTTTGAATATCAGAATCATGTTATCCAGCCTAGGGGTTCATGACCTACAGGCTGGACATATAAATATGCAGATGGTTCGAGATCTGGAATATCTCACGTGTTAGATATCAAGCTTCAGCAGGATGATCTGTTGTAAGAATTCCTTTAGAGTCACGTTCTTCTATGCTTTGACGTTGGTTTTCCGAGATTGTTTCATTGTATATGCTTTCTATCTCCGCAGGTTCCGTAATTTGGTTTTGAATGATGATATTTATTAGTTTGAATAATGTGAGTGCTGTATTGATGTCATCTTTCAAATCAATTCGTCCGGGATGAACAGCGTTATTCCCGACAACCCTAACAATATCTAGTGATTTCTGGATTTTTAAAGGAAGGCCTTCTGAAACAAGGAATTTTATGTCACTATTTATATTTTGGCTGGTTTTATCGTATTTTTTTAAAATCTCTTTTAATAGTTTTTCTAAAACCAATCTTAGCAAAGCCGCTGCTCCTCTAGGAGAGGTGTTTAGGATATCTCTCGCTTCATTGTAATCATCAAGTAGATAGTTTGGCATATCTTCATGAGGCATTGGAGCGTAAGAAAGGGAGGGAAGAATCATTTTTCCTTGAAACCAAAATGATATTTTCTGACAATGGTCACACATGCAGTGGTACATTGAACTAACTTCATCTATATTTCCAGGTTGTCCATACCACATGCTACTCCAACTTTGAGTTGTGTAAACTTCGCAGTGTGGACAACTGAATTTTTTCGAATAAAGTTCTGGTGGGAAATATGTATTTTTCATATGCTAATTCCTCTCAATTTTGGATGTTTCTTAATTATACAATTGTTACTATTGAAGGTGTTAAATAATATTATGAGTTTTTTTAAAATCCGTAGTAACAATATAGTAACTCGATGATATTATAAATTCATAGAAGTATGAAGAACTTTAGAAGGTAAGGAAACTTTTCCTGCTTTCTTTTTTTATGTCTGGAGGTGAAGCATTGAAATGGTATCATAAAGCCATTTATTCATTTGCGAATTCAGTTCTTCCGGCTGCCGTAAAGCGGCAGATGATGGGGATTGGTAGAATGACCTCGCCCGGGTCATCAAACGGATGGGATATATTCAATTGGCTCCCGAAAAAGTACCAGAGCGCTCATAATATTGATCTGACTAAACTCCAAAACCATACAGCTGAGGAATTGCTTGAGATTCTTGTGTCTGTTCATCCCGATATTTCGCATGCGCTCTACAATTTTTTGCGTATGGGTGACACTCCACTTACATTTACAGCAAAGAAGCAGAGTGGTAGTGACGACAAGAACGGGCAGCGAATGTTAGATGCAATCAAGAACTTACTGGATTCTCCACTTCCCTCAACTGGTTATCAGCATGGAAGGTCTCTGGACAAGCTTGATACGATTCAGCGGATGATGATCATGGTGCGTGGAGCTTGTGCTGGTGAAGTAGTTCTTAACGATCGTTGTAACGATGTGATTGATATCATACCTGTTGACCCTGCGACGATTTGGTTTAGGAGAGAAGAGGGGACGAATCGACTTGTGCCTTGGCAATACATCAAGAATCCACGTCCTCGTGTGGGCGAAGATTGGTTTGGTCAGTATAAGAAGATCGATACGCCGACATTCATTTATGAAGAGTTCGATCCAATGATTGATGATCCGTATGGGCGAACACCGATATTACCAGTTCTTCAAGCGGTGTTTTTTCATTTACAGGTTTTGCAGGACTTGAAGGCAGTTGTTCACAATCAGGGATACCCAAGGTTGGATATATCCGTGGTTGAGGAAGTTTTATTAAAAAACATGCCTAATCAATATAAGAATAATCCTGCTGGTCAGCAAAAGTGGTTGACTGAACGTATGAGTGAAATTATGGGACATTTTAATTCGCTTAATCCAGACGATGCTATGATTCACTGGGACAGTGTGAAGGTTGAATATCTCAAGGGTGGGAATGCAGGCCCAATGATTGATATTAAGAAATTGATTGATATTATCGATACGCAGATGGCAACTGGATTGAAAACGTTGCTCACATTACTATCCAGGCATCAAGGTTCTACTGAGACTTACAGCTCCGTGGATACTCAAATATATATCAAGTCAGTAGAGTCCGCTCGAAACGTAACCAAGCGTTTCTGGAAGCGGGCTTTTTCTATTGCTGCAAGAGTGCGTGGCGTTCAAACCCTGGTAGAGACAGACTACGCTCCGATTGATCTACGTTCTGAAATGGAGAGAGAGCGTGATCTGAGAGCGAAGCTTAACAACTATGTACTGGCGGAGAAAGAACGCTACATCACTGCCAAAGAAGCGGCGACAGAAGCACGGTGGATTATGGGGCTTGATCCTAATATACCGTCTGAGTTGCTTGCCGGTCTTGAGAAGAAGTATGGGTCTGATGATAACGATCATAATTCACCGAGTTGAGAAAGAAGAGTCGTTTATTACATGAAGGAGGTGAAAAGAAGTAAATGGCAAAGCCAACAACTGAGCAATTGGCGAGAATTAATCAACTTGCACGTGTTCCACTCACGGAAGAAGAAACCTATGTGTTTCCAGCAAAGCTTGTGGGGGATCAGATTATCCCACGTCGATTTTACCGATTAACACCTAACTTCCTTCGAAAGATGGCTTTCCAAGCCAGAGAAGGTGTGTCGCTGCTTCTGGATCACTCATGGTCCAACTTAGGCATCATGACAATTCCACTTGGAAGAACCTTTGACAGCCGATTACAGATGGATGGCGATGAACTGGCATTATATGCCGACCATTACATGAAGCTGGGACAAGAGGTCGGTGACATCAAGATAGATCAGATAGCGGAAGGTATTGATGCCGGAACGATCTTTGATACCTCAATCGGCTTCACGGTAAGTAGCCAAACGTGTTCCATCTGTGGTCAGGAATATTTCGGCGGGAATTGCCCTCACATACGCGGCAGAGAGTATGATACAAAACTCTGTACGGTTGATATTAATGACGGTGATCTTATGGAGAACTCACTCGTCTTTGACGGAGCTTATCCGGGTGCTGGAGTAGTGGGGATGAGCAACGTCACTGAGCAACAAGCAACTGTGAAATGGGAAGCTTTATCAGAAGATGCGAAGTCGCTTCCTAGCGACGGACGTGTCTTTTATTCTTTTAGCGGAAAATCCGGTCTTGATGGATTCGTAATCAAGCAAGAAAAAAACAATGTGGCCAAAACGCAGGCCGAAGGAGATGACACTGTGACAGAAGAACAAAAGGCTGCTTTGGCAGCATCACAAACTCAAACAATCGCGCTGACTGCTGCGAATAGTGTGCTCGGACAAGTCCGGGCTGCGCTGGGCGTTGAAAATGATGCGGATATTACCTCGAAGTTGGCTACACTTAGCGCTCAGGCTGCTGATGGTGCAGTCTACAAGACAAAGGTTACAGAGCAAGCTTGCGGAGCTGGTGTACGTGCGTTGGGAGAAGCGTTTAATACGGAAACTATGAAAGCTATGCTGTCCCACTTGCCAGTATCTGAGATTGAAAAAATTGGTGCGACTTACGAAGCTCAGGCTCAAGCCGCATTGGGTGGCGGTGGTCGTCATACCGAGGGTGATAACCCTGATCTTCCTGCAGGAGCTGCTAATGGAACAGCGCCAACTAACGCGCAGGCTGCTGGTCAAAAGACACCAGAACAACTCCAAACAGAGGCGAAGGAAATGGCTAGAGCTGATGCTATAGCCGCCCTCAAAAATACCGGCAGAAGTAATCTGCTGAAGGAGGATAAGTAATATGATTGGATCTCAATACAACGGTGCTCCGGGACCTGGTCAGATTAACACACAGGAATTTGTTGAAGTTCTTGCTTCCACGGACTTGCAAGCTCGGATTCCTGGCGGCGTGTTGCTTGTAAAAGGAAATGGAGTGATTAAAAAGGGGACTATTCTTGGGAGGGTTACTGCTTCCAATAAATTTGTTCCTTATCTCTCCTCAGCTTCTGACGGTTCGCAAGTCGCTGTTTGCATTTTGGACAATGATCACGATACTACACTCACCGATATTGGAGCTTCAGCGTGGATTGCTGGTATTTTCACTGAATCAAAATTGACCGGCATTGATGCAGCGGCTAAAACAGCGCTGAAGCTTTGCTACTTTGTATAAGGGGGAACAACATAAATGGCAAACGTACTCGACCCGTACTTCCTTACGGAAGTCGTTCAGAACATTCGGACAGATATTAACAGTTTTCGAGGTGCTCAAATCCTGACAAATGGTGTGGATTTCAAACCAGAACTCGGGCTGACCATTAAATATGATGTTACCTACGACGATACCGGCATGACCCCACCTACTGGACTCAATGATCCCTCACCGATCCATGCCGCTCCTGTTGTGAAACAAATGGAATTCACCAACCAGGAATGGCGTGAGAAGGCAATCATTGATCGAGAAAAGATTGCTACTCTTCGTAAGCCGGGCACGAGCCTTGAGCAAACTTGGGGCGAAGAATACATGATTGAAAAAATGGTGAATCTCAACCAACGTCTTGAAACTCGATTCGAGTGGATGCGTTGGCAATCACTTACAGGCAGCCTTGTTGTTCCAGCAACTGCGAATAAACCTTCTCGGACAATCGACTACGGCGTTCCGGCAAATAACAAGCCTACAGCTGATGTCCTTTGGAACAATATCGCAACTGCTGATCCTTTGAAAAATCTTGATGAATGGCTTCTTAGATTCAGGGGGAGTGGCGCAAGAGGTGTTAAAGTTGTAGCTAATAAAAAAGTGGACAGTTACTTGAAGCAAAACGAAAAAATTCGCGATCTGATCAAATTCACCTACGGCAAAGATATTGTAACAGATGGTTCGCTTTCAGAAATCGTCAGCCAAAACCTGAATGGTCTTCAATACGAAGTGTATGATGGTGGATACATTGACGATACAGGAACGTTCTACCCGTTTATCCCTGACAACGCTGTAATCATCATTGGTCAAGGCATGACAGGTTCTATCATGGACCTAGTGACGAGCCCGAACAACTACGAAGACATCTTTACTGGTCACACCGGAAAATTCGCACTCGCTAAACTGATTCAAGGCGACCCTGACCAATGGCAAGTAATTAACGGGGCAACTGTGCTGCCACGTTTGAAATACGTCAACTGGCACATTTTTGCTACAGTGGCGTGAGGGAGGAATAACCTATGACTACTGTGAAAATTTTGGTTGATGCTGTTGGTGAATACAACGCAGGGGACATCGTAAAAGATGCCCCTGATGGACTTGTTGAGATTGCTAAGAAGCAAGTTCGCAATGCAGCAACTGGTGAGTTACTGGCAGAGATCGTTGAAGTCGATTCAATTTCTACGCACACCCCATCGGAACGAGAATTAATGCTTCAGGAAGAGTTGGACGAATCAAAGAAGCGCGAGGCTGAACTTTTGGCGCAGATTGATGAACTGCAATCTGACATCCAAAATAGTGATTCGGATGATGAACTGAAAGAATTGAAATCTGTTGCGAAGGAAATGAAAATCCCTGGCTATACAAAAATGGGTATTGATGAGCTGAAAGAGGCGATTGCCGCAACTGGCGGTGACGCTGGTGGCGAATAAGATACTTACGACAGAAACATATCACGAAGAAATAAGAGGGCGTCTAGGCGTTGGTGAGGATGTAATATCTGAATCCGACATAGACGCTATTTCTGTTTTACCAATCGCTGAAGCGAGGATTGTAAAGCAAGTTCCAGATTACGCTGATTTGATTGGTGATGATCAAGCCTATGTATATGCAGCAGCTATTTGTATGGTTGCTGCTATACTGGCTCCATCTATGGCTGCGAGAATCAAAAAAACGATGAAAGATTTCGATTTCTCTTTCGAAAATCAGGCAGTTAATTGGGATAGACGTGCCTCACAACTCGTTGAAGAGGCAAATGAATTCATCGGCTTGATCTCTAGTTTTCAAGAGACCATGGATGCTCCATTATTTATGTTGTCTGGTCCCACTAGGGAGAAGGAAAGGCGGCGTTTCTGATGTATAAAGATTTCGTTCATAGACATTCTCCCTGCACTGTAAATGGGGAACAGGATAAAGTCATTCTGTCCAGAGAAACAAAGGCGACTACGGTTCTCGGTAAAGAGTACATGTACAACGGCCTTTTTGCTCCTAAGTCTCCTGTATTACCTGGGGATGTCGTGCAGAGTGATATGACATTCTTGGTCCAAACTCTCCGTTTCACCGCAACCAAAGATAAATACTGCTCCTTGATTAAGACGAACGTTACCGCGGAAGTCCAGCGGTACATGCAGGAGTTCGATACGAATGACAATCCAAAGGGCAAACCTGAGTTTACACTCGTAGCCGGGGATATCATTGGTTTCGCTCAACATGTCTCTGCTCAGCTCAAACAAGAAGAACCTGGTCTTCTATCCACAACTTCGCTAGTGCTTCTTTTGCAGACCAGTTTTGATGTCAAGGAGCCGAGTGATCCTGCATTGTTAAGTCCAGACCGCATCGTGATTGCTGGTAAGAAGTATCAAGTGGATGTGGTTGATCGGATCAAGTATCCGAATCTGCTTTACATCCAATTATGCGAGGACCGGCGATGATTACCGGTTATGATGCTGAACGTGCAGCGAAGGACTTGGAAAACAAGTTGGCGGTTGAAATCACAGGTCTGACGAAAATCGTTATGCTTACTGCTAAGACTGGTATCAGATATTACCCTGCTGTCCGAGAGAGTTTGGAAATGCAAATGATTGTGCTGGCGAACCAAATGATTTCAGGTGACATCACCGCTGATTACTGGCAAGCGTGGCTTGAGCAATTCGGTAAAGGATCACTTATGGCTGGACCGAGTCAAAACCCAGGCTTAGTCAGCTACATGAACAGTGAGGCATGGAACAAGCTGAGGTCAAAGGGTAGCCGGGTAGTCGTAGGCCGGGGTAGAGGTACTTACCGAGCTATCGACGGCACAATTAAAAAGTCCAAAGGCGGATACGCAGGTGTAGATTTGGAGGAGTTGGCAGAACGTGGTGACCTTGATCCATCGTTCAAAGCCACTCCTCCTACTTATTTCATGCGTATAGCTCTTGAATCCAATCGTGATCGGATATTAAACGGGATTAGTCGTGTCATTACTGAGTTTCCATATCATCGTTACTTCAGGGAGGTGAGAGATTGAGTCTTCAATTGTTGGATGCAGTTCAGCATGCGCTTAAAGGTGATGCTGAACTCATGGAGTTACTTGAGCTTGACTCATCTTCACCTTCCAAAGAGGTAGTGAAGAGATTGACAAAGGGAATGGAACCTGAAATCACGGTAAGTAACGAAACGGTTCCTCATATTTGCCAATATGTTATGCCAGGACGGTTTTCACCCAATCAGTTGGTTTTCGAGGGTAAATTCTGTCTGGACTTTTATGCAGGGACAGGTTATTCAGCGAAAGAGCTTTTTGAAAGAGCCTTTCGAGTGCTACACAATAAACGTATTACAATGCCAGGTTGGGCGACATACCTATGCCTATTAACGTATGATGCTGATTTTGCAACTGGAATACAAGGTGTCAAAGGATATAAGGCCATTTTTGATGTGGACTATCTCCGTATGAATTGAGGTGAAAATATGTCTGAACAACAGCACGAGGAAGTAGAGGGAAAACCTGAAGCTAAGGAAAAAATTCCTGAGCTTAAGAAGCTGACTCAAGAAAAAATTCGACTGGCAAAGAAACTTGGGCTGATAGACGGTCAGAAGCCTATTGAGGGATACAAAGAAACCGAAGATTACAAACGAATTGAAGAGATTGATATGCGGCTCTGGGAGCTTGTCTAATCAACTCTATACCCAAGGAGGATAAATATGAGACCACTCGTTTTTGATGGCGTAGGAACAATCGTAGCCCGTAATTTGGATAACACAATTAAGTACGTTGAGGACAAGGTAACAAAGGTTACTTTACAACTGCAATTTGACTGGCAGGCAGTCATGGGTGGCGACAGTGGATATGCATTCCACTACACAGCAGGGGATCTACAAGACAAAGTAAGTATCGAAGTGCCGCGTTACTCCGCAGCTATCGCTGATATGTCTCAAGGCGGTAAAACAGAGAAGAAAGAAATTGTGTTTGACGAAACAGAAACAGCTTTTCTGAAGAATGGCGAATACAAACTAGCCTTCGGAGAAACCTTGGTAGCCGACAGTGACGAAGTCTATCTCAAGGACCCGGATACTGATGCATTAACTCAACTTACTCGCGTGGCATCAACGCCGACCGATCAACAATACACGATTACTGCTGAGGGAGTGATCGAATCTACCACGGCAAATAATGATAAAGAGCTTCTTGTTACCTACAAGTGGTCTAACCAGGGCACGGAAACTTCATTCGATGGGACTCGTCGCCCAACAGCGTTCAAGTTCACGCACAGATTCAAGCTGATCGATGACAAAACGAACGATGAGATTCAATGCCAACTCACTATTTACAAAGCACTCGGCGGTGGTACGCTTGACGTATCCCAAGAACGTAAAAAAGCTAATACTTCCACCATGGATTTGCAAGTCATGGAGCCTGAACGCACACCAGATAACCCGAATGGTCATGCAATGACTATCAAGTTCGGAATTTAAACTATCACACACAACCCTGCCGGTAATCGGTGGGGTTCTTTTTTTGGTAAAAACTATATTTCAATTCAAAGGAGAATGAACATGAGTGAAGTTGAACAAGAAGAGAAAACATTGGATCAGACTTTGAATATTGGAAGCACAGTACGTTTGGCTGAAGGTATCCATAAGACTATCAAGGTCGGGACAATAAAGTTGATCCGGGAAGTAAGGCAGCATGCTAAGAATCTCAAAGGAATTCGGTTTAGTTACGTCATCGGGCGCGACCCAATTGAAGCAACACAAGTAGAAGAACAAGTTATTCCGGCCATTGATTGCCCAGCTATTGAGCAGGCGTATTTGAAAGCATTTGACATGATCTTTGTTGATGGCCTAACGGATGAAGAGTGTGAACAAGTGGACATGGAGGGCATCCAGGCATTGGATGATGTTTTGGACCGATTTCTATAAGGAGTCTTTTCCTCCAGATCCTGATTCCGGTGATGATGAGGGTTCGGATGAAGGTGAAGTAGACCAACCAGGAACGGACTGGATGGGTCTGTGGGCGCTCTGTATCAGCAATGGAATTTCAGATACAGAGTGGCCTAATATGACCATACCTAAAATACGAGCACTGATGAATGAAAAACAGCGTTCTCGTGAATTCGAAATCACTCTTCATGGCGGTTCGGTTGAAAACAAAAAGCCGAAGAAAGCAAAATACTTATCCGATCTTGGTTTCTTCCAGCCAAGGTAGGAAGGAGACAATATGGCAGAGGGTACAAATAGAGATGTCGTTGCTGCGCGGATAAAATTAGACACCGGTACAGTGCTACAATCATTTAAAAACATTGATACGGGTGCTAAAGGTAATGCTGATGCGTTCAAGGCGCTGAATGTTGAGTTATCATCCGCTGAGAAGTCATACAAGAATATATCTTCAGCAATGGATAAGATGGCCTTAACTGCGGATCAACGCCGCCAAAAGATACTCGCTGAAGCTGAAGCTCAACATAAGCAAAAACTCGCTCAAACAGCCTTACTTGGTGCCAAGGCTCAACAGTTGGAACAAACCAATCGTTTGATTGATGCTAAGATGCAGGCACAACAAGCATTGATCAAAAGAAGGAATCAGCAGATTGAGCAATCTGAACGTGAACATCAACAAAAGATGCAGATTCTTCAGAATCGTTCTGTCAAGACCGGGCAGGAGGCTGCAAAAGCAACAGGTACAGGAACGGATGACCGAACCAGAGAGCGTGTACTGCAAGAGGAACAGAAGATACGTGTTGCTCTGACAGAACGCCAGAGAAAAGAAGAAGCTCTCCGGGAAAAAGTGTTGCAAGAGGAACAGCGGATTCGACAAGCTTTGTCTCAAACTGAACAGCAAACCAAACGGATGGGGTCCACAATGGATGCTGTTTCTAAAAGCTGGATCGGTAGATTAGGTGACATGGCTACACATGCCGTTGTGTTCCACACAATGTATAAAGCAATGCATGAAGTCACGCAGGCAATGCATGAGGGCTTAGTAGACATCGAGTCAAACATGGCCGGATACGTGCAGACGAATGAACACTATTTTGTTCATTTTGAAGACGGCACAAACAAAATGGTTATGGATACTCAAAAGCTAAACCGCGAGACAAAAGCCTTTATCCAAACTGCTCACGAACTCGGTTCCAACATTTTGGACGTCACGGAATCAGCACGTCTCTGGGGCCGTATGTACAAAGATGTTAACGTTGTTCAAGAGCTTGTGCGTCAATCTACTAAGCTGTCCACGGTGGACATGGTTGAGCTTGAGGACGCTACCAAGTCCATGGAATCTGTAATGTCTCAATATGGAGTCCATATCACCAATGCCAACGAAGCTATGGTTATTGGTAACAGGGTCCTGGATTCCTGGTCAAAAGTTGCCCATGACACTATGGCTCCGGCGCGTGACCTTGGAGCCGCTTTTCAACGTACTGGTAAAATTGCTGCGGAAACAGGTGTGTCATTTGACGTGATGAACGGATTGATCTCTGCCGGTGTTCGTAATACGGCGTTGTCCGGGGAAAACCTCGGTAACATGTGGAAAACAGTTCTAGGTACGATTCGGACGGATAAAGCAGTGGATGAGATTGAGCGTCTTGGTGTTAAAACCAAGGAGGTTGTAGACGGGGTTGAACAATGGCGTAAAGCGGAAGATATTCTCTTGGACCTCTCCATTCAGGTAACAGACAAGAACTATGATCTAACTCAGTCATATGCAGATATTTCTCGTGGTGTTTACCAATATGCAAAACTGGCCGCTTCATTAAACGTAGGGGATATCTTGCTGGGTACTGCTGCTTCTGTTGGTTCTTCCGGATCTACGATGCAGTATTTGACCGTACAAATGGATACTATCCAGCGAAAGGCTGCTCAGACCAGAACGTCACTTCTTGAAATCTTTAACACTGCCGGCGAAGATGGATTGCGTCAGATGATTAAAGACGTACTAGATGGCATTGATCAGTTATTGATCGGTTTGACGAAAATACCGACAGGCGTCTACGCCGCTGCTGCTGGACTAAGTGGACTACTGTTGGCGTATAAGGCTCTTAGCGGTCCTATTGCGTCTGTAATAGCTGCAATTCAAGTTCTGAATGCCGCAAAAGCGCAAGAGACTGTTACAACAGTTGCCAGTACAACTGCAACAGCAGCGAATTCTGCTGCGAATACAGTTAATATCGTTTCCAGTGAAGGTGTAACTATCTCCACAGTTCAGCAGACAGCCGCACGGGAAGCACAAGCTGTAGCGACCACCACGGCAACAGTGGCAACCGGTGCATTGAGCAGGGCGCAGGCTGCTGCTACGGTTACTATGGCGGCGGCAACTGCGGGACTATCTCTACTTGTCGGAGCTATCGCTATTTTTGCTATGAAAAGTGGGGAAGCCGAAAAAGCAGAACGTGATCGGATTCAGATGATGAAGGACAACGATTCGGCGAGTCAACAAATGATAAGTCAGTATCAACGTCAGATTGATTTGTTGCCGAAGATGGTCAATGCTCACAATTCTTTAAAAGCGATGATTGATGGCGGAACGCTATCCACAAGTAAACAGGAACAGGCGAAACGTCAACTGGAAGAGATATCTAAGGCTCTGGCGATGACTATAGGTAAAGAAGGATTGGCACAGCTTGAAGCTGCGGGGTTCACGGATGAGGCAACTCAAACACAAATTGCTGCGCTTAATTCACTCATTGATAAGCAAAGGGAAGCCAGAAAAGCTGTATTAGAAGATCAGAAAAACGGTTTACAGAACCAAATGAATGAAAACATCGCAGCTATTGAAAAAACGAAGGAGAAGATAGAGTCTCTTGAAAATAGTTTGATCGCTGGCGGCATGGAGTTTATGAAGAACATCTTCAGTTTCAAAAGCGTGGACGAATCATCCAACCAACTGGAGAATTTACGATTGAAAATGGACTCTTTAGAGACCAAAAATCGCGAACTTGAAGCATCATTAAGTGATGCGAATGTCCAAATGCAACAAATGACCGTAGAATCAGTCGAAGCTCAAAAAGAAATAGATGCTTTGGCGGGGATAAATGGGAAGGCATCCGATACGATTGAAGAACTGACTGAAAAACTGGTTGAGCAGACTAAGGCTCTGAGAGAGTCCGTTCAAGCCAGTGTTTCTTCCGTTTCTGAGCTGAACCAAGTTGCGGACGCCCTCTCCAAAGGACAGTCATTAAGTGCATCTAATGTAGCAGACTTGATTCTAAAATATCCTGAATTGGCTTCTCAGATCCGGAAAACAACGGATGGATGGATATTTGAAAGTCAAATTCTAGAAAAATTAAGGCAAGTGAAGATCAAGAAAGCTATTGATGATCTGAAGGCTGAGAGGGATTCAACACGAAGCGTTGCGATGGAAAGTTTAAAACGAATTCAATTCTATGGGCAAGAGTTTGAGTCTATCTCAACTTTTGCTGAAGCACGCGAGAAAATTAAAGATATTGAAAAAGAAATTACCGAGGAGCAGAAGAAGAATGCTTCTGAATTGAATAGCACGCAGCTTATGAATCAAGGCATAGCTAATTTTCTTCAACAAAAGGCTAATGAGCAACTTGAAGCTAAAAAACAAAAACTTAATGAGTTAAACGATGTCGTTAAAAAATATGCTGGTCAACTACAGTTGAGCAATGACCAGATCGAAGCCATGACTAAGCTTCTGGAAGATGACACTTACGGGGTAGAAGAAAATAACAAGGCCAAAAAAGAAACCGTAGAAATTATGACGGACTTACAGAAGGCGATTGAAGGCTACAATAAGTCCTTGGAAAAATTGGATTCACAACAGAAAAGAGTTGCGAAGTCATCCAAAGAATATCTTGATATACTTGCAGAGAAACGTAAGGCATTGCTGGAGGAACAAAAGCTTTACGAGCAAGGATACAACGATCCATCACAACTCGTATCATCACAAGCAGAAGTAACAACAAGCGGGTCACCGTCTTCAGATATTACTAGAATGCTATCCACTGCTGTCGACCTGGCTAACTCGGGTGTGATGAGATACAAGCAAATAGGCGGTGAATTTACCGGTTCGTTTGATGACTTCAAACAACGAGCCTATTCAGACTGTTCTCAGTTTGTGCAGGAGATGTTTGAAACGATCGGAGTACAGGTACCGCGTACAGCAGCTCAACAAGCTAAAGCGGGAACTGCGGTATCGAAGAAAAACCTACAAGTTGGAGACCTTGTCTTCTTTAATACGAATGGTAAGGACAACTCACATGTCGGAATTTATATGGGAGACAGTAAGTTTATTCAAATGGGGGAATCGGGGTTAAAGGTCTCCGATTTAAATAATAGCTATTGGGCACCGAAATACAACGGAGCAACTCGTATTCCTGGGCTTTCGACAGATGCTGCTTACCCTACATCCACTAGTACGCAAACGACCTCTAGCGGAGTGGCATATGCAGGCAAATACGCTTCTGAGATTAATGCTGCTGCTAATCAATTCAATGTTGACCCATACCTTGTCGCTGCTGTGATCCAACGCGAATCAACTTTTGGAGCTAAGGGCGTAACCAATGTCATGCAAGTTAACGGCATGAACAATGCGACAGTAAAACAGAGTATTGATGCAGGAACTAAGATGCTCTCCGAGTTACTGAAGAAATCTGGCGGAGATGTCGCCATGGCTCTGGGCGGATACAACATGGGATCTGGAATCATCGATTGGTTTAAAAAGTCGGGCGGGTACAATCAATCTGACATGGTTGCTTATTCTGAAAAATACAAAAAAGTCTATAAGAGTAAGGTGTACGGAGATGTTGGTTATGTAGATAAAGTTTTAGCTGATTATTCTCCTCAAAAGACCAGTACAACTACACAACCTACACAGAAGCAATTGAAGGATGCAAAAAACACTGCTGATAGTGAGCTGCTTCGTATTAGTGATGAACTTTATAACATTGATGTCTCGGAACTTGAAAGTAAACTTGGCATTAAGGATATGAAAATCTCCGACAAAGAGTTGTCTTTAAAACAATCTGAAACGCGGCAGAAGAACATGAAGAAAGACTCCCAAGAGTACAAAGCCGAATATGAACTTCAATTGAAACTTAAAACAGAAATACAGAAACTGATGCAGGAGCAGCGTCAGATGATCGAACAGTCCGGGCTAAAATCGGATGAATTGACTAATAAGCGGCGAAGCCTGACTGAGAAAATCGGGGATGTGCAGTCTGAGAAAGAAGACATGAAGGATCAGTATGCCAGCGACCAATTCGATACCGCACAGGCCAATATGGAAGCTCGTGTTGAACGCATGCGTCAACAAGGCCGTTCCGAAATGGAAATGACCAAGACGCAACTTCAGTTTTATCAGGGGCAACTCAAGAATACGGCCCTCACTGAGGAACAGCGTGTTGAATCAGCTAAACAAGTGTATGACTTGACGAACAAGGTTACGGATCTGAAATTTAAAAATTCTACGAATTGGATCGATAAACAAACCGATCAGATGGAACGTCAAGGTAAGTCCGAGGTTGAAATTTACCAAATGCAAGCTGAAGCATACAATCGTATGCGCAACGATACCACACTAAAAGCAGAGCAACGAGCCGAAGCAGAGAAAATGTATCAAGATACTTCCAAGAAATTGATTGCATCTCGTTATGAATTTTCTGAAAAGTGGATGACTAAAGAAGCTTTGAAAATGGAAATGTCCGGTGCTCAAAAAGTAGACATCATGAAATGGGAGCTGCAAGAGTACCTGAAAATGCAGGCTGATAAAACCCTATCTGCTGAACAACAATGGGATATTGAACAAAAAATATATAAGCAGAGACTGGATCTAGATAAAGAATACTACTCTGCTGCTGAAAAACGGATCAACCACTTGAAGGCCATCGGCGAAATGACTACTCAGCAGGAACTTGCAGAGTATATGAAGCTTCAGGCAGCTTACCTTGTAGGAAGCGATCAACGAATGGATGCGGATGAGAAGGTCTACGATCTAAAGAAAAAACTGATGGACGAAATGACCAAGGCAGTATCTGAATTGGTAACGAAACAGAAAAAGCTATTGGACAGCGCGAGAGATGAGGAAATTAAACGTATCCAAGCGGAGAAGGACGCATTCACCTCAGCACAAGAAGCCAAAATCAAAGCTATTGACGATCTGATTCAAGCCATGGAGAGAAGTAATGATCAGGATGACTATGAGAGACAGCGAGCAGAGAAAGTTGCTCGTCTTGAAAAGCTCCAGTCTGCCGTTGGTCCAGAGGGTATTGCTGAGCGGAAGCAAGTCCAAAAGGATATTGAGGATCTGGATCGTGAACATGGTCGTAAACTTGCGAAACAGGCGCTCGAAGATCAGAAAACGGCGTTACAAGAGGAAAAAACAACTCGTGAAAAAGATTTTGACGATAAAATTCAAGATGCTAAAACGCATTATGATAATCTCTCTTCCGCTTTTGATGAATTCTCTTCGAATACTGAGCTGTCTGCCGAGAATCTGAAAAATATTCAGATTTTGAAGGAGAGCGAGAAGAACGAAACGATACTCGGAATGCTTGATGCATTTGTTTTGGAATATCAGAGCCGTCTTGATCAGATTGCTGCGGCAAGTGCTTCACTTGGAATGACCGATGTCTCTGGGGGAGCTTTGGCTCCAGGAACCGCTTCGAAGGACTCTGCATATCAAAAGGAAATTGATCTGTACACCTATAACGCCAACAAGGATGCTTGGGATGCAGCTAAAGCCCGTGGTGATGCTGAAACCATGCGACTCCTTCAAGAACAAAACGATGCCATTCGTAAGAAATATGGAATCGATAAAGATACAGGGAAACTCCAGCATTTTAGTGAAGGGGGAGTAGTCAAAGGTCCTCGCGGTGCGGCTGTACCAGTTATTGCGCACGCTGGAGAAGCTATCCTTAATGACCGTCAACAGGATTCGTTATTTAATCTTTTAAACCTTCGGATGCATAGACTAGACTTCACAATGCCTGAATTCTCAGTTCCTCAAGGTTCAAACGGAGTAAATCCGGAGAGAACCAGTAATCAATTCGTAATTAAATCAGGAGATACTTATATCGCGGATGAATCGGCTGCGAAGGTCTTCTGGAGTGAACGCGATAATTTGATGCGGAGGATGCAGGCAAAGGGAGGTAAAGGCTGATGATTGACGCTACAGCGAACGGTAAGTCATTCCGATCAATTGGACTTGGTTTAAAAAAACACAACATCCCGGTCTTGCCGCCAACGAGGGACTACAGTCTCGAAATTGCAGGACGGGATGGAGAGATCGATTTTGGTAGCACCTATGGTCCAAGATTAATTAACCTGGAGTGTATCGTCATGGCTGATGATACTACCCTTGACTATCATAGAAGAGTCGCCCAAGTGGCGGCTCTTTTTAATGTGAAAAAAGGGGATATCGTATTCACTTTCGATGATTTACCAGGAAGGAGATACATCGGTCGGTATGCCGGAACGCTTGATATTGAGAAGATTCTTTTTGATGGAGAACTGACAATCCCGATCAAGATGGGAGAACATCCTTTTCCGGAAAGTGATGAAAACATGCTGGAGGAGACGATCGTTAATTCACCTGAGACTATAAAAGTTTTGTCAGTGGGGGACGAATGTGCCAGTCCTGAAATTGTTCTAACTAACACAGGCTCCAATACGATTCAAAGTTTCAGGCTTCAGAATGAATATTTATTAGAGGGGTGAACATCTTGGCGAATATCGGCAAGTATTTAGCAACCAAAATCCTTAATGCCACAGCTCGCGGAGAGCAATTCGTGTTTCCCGAGAAGCTGTACGTGGCTTTGTATACATCTAACCCGACATGGAATGACACAGGGCAGGAAGTGAGCGGAGGCGCATATGCGCGGAAGGATATTTTGTTTGACGCACCGGCTCAGGCGACTGTGAGAGAATACCATCCCAAAACCGGAGCCCTGAGCGATATTCAGAAGATGGTCATTAAGTCTTCTGTGGATGTTGCCTTTGATGTGGCTTCAGGCAACTGGGGTGTGATTACACACTTCGCTTTGAGGGATGCAGCTACTGGCGGAAATTTATATTACTTCGGTGAGCTGGAGTCGCCGCGCAGTATTCTGAGTAACGACATATTTAAATTCTTGGCAAGCCAAGTTGAAATCCGTTTGAACTAAGGAGGAATGACCTTTGCTTGAAACCATGTACCCAGCAGCGGCCAATAGCAGGCAAACCGAATTGGCTGCTGCAATCAATGACACACAAACCAGCTTTACAGTATTGGATGGATCTGTTTTACCTCCTGGGCCGAACCAACTGACGCTAGGCACAGATGAATCTGCTGAAACGATACTTTACACCGGAAAGAGCGGAAACGAGGTTACAGGCGTAACCAGAGGGTTTGAGGGCGTGGCTAAATCGTGGGTTGCCGGAACTAAATTGGCGAGATACTTCACGGCTTACGATCACGATACATTCCGAGACAACATTACAGACCTTGACCGGCGATTGAACAATATCCCTGAACCGGAAGATGCATCCCTAACACAGAAAGGGATTACGCAACTCTCCAATGCTATCGAATCAGATGAGGATGGCGAGGCCGCTACACCTAAAGCTGTGAACACTGTTCGGCAGTTGGTTGCATCTCAAATCGGGGATCTGGCCGAACTACAGACAATTGACAAGGACAACCTGGTTGATGCGCTCAACGAGGTTTTTACGCATGTCGATGAGGGGAAAGAGCTTGTCAAAACCGCCGTCATCGTCAAAGGGGGAACGGTAGCAGGGACTTCCCCGCATTCATTTGAAGAGTTGGCTGACGGGATCGATACCATTGAGACATCAACAGTTATTAACGGCCAGCAACAGGTGGCACGCACTTATGCAGAGACAATCGCTGCGAATGATCCTATTTACACGTCAACAGATTATACGTCCATTCCTATTGCCGAAGCTCCTACCGGGGATGGTCAAGGTGTAGCATACAGCGGTGATGGTGTATATCTTGCTTTTGCACAGGCTAGCTCGCCCTATTTATCTTTGTATAAACGTGTGGGCGAGGATTACATTAAGCTTCCCAATCCAACTTCAATGCCAACAAATGTGGCAAGGGCAGTATCCTTTACGCCTGATGGCGTGTATTTAGCTGTGGGGCATGCAACATCTCCTTTTGTCACCTTGTACAAACGGACAGGTGATGTATTTACTAAGCTACCCAACCTGAGTCCCTTACCTACCGATGAGACTAAAGCAGTTTCATTCAGCGCTAATGGTCTTTACTTGGCAGTCGGAGGTCTTAATACTTCGACATTTAACTTGTACAAAAGAAATGGAGATAGTTTCACTCGGCTTGCTATTACTACAGGCCTGCCTACAAATGCATTGGTTTACAGCGTTGCTTTTGGAGTGGATGACGACTATCTTACAATCGGATATTTAACTGCACCTTTCATAGCTATCTATAAGCGGACGGGGGATGTGTTTACTAAGTTACCAGACCCATCCATCCCACCAACTGGAGGAGTATGCGGATTGGATTTCAGTCCAAATGGGGTATATCTGGCTGCGGCTCATTTTACCGCTCCATTTTTAACGCTATACAAACGAAATGGAGATGTGTTTGAAAAGCTACCCAATCCTTTAGTATTACCAACTAATCAAGGACGTGCAGTGAGGTTTAATCCAACAAGTGAATATCTTACAGTTTGCTTTGCCTCTCTTATAAATTACAAATTAGCTAACGACATATTTAGTGGTCTGCCCAATCCACAATTCGTTCCAGCTCAAACGACTTTCAGCGCAGCTTATACACCAGATGGTTCTAATCTGGCAATAGCCCATCAAGGCGGAAATCGATTGCTTATTTACAACGTTCAGTACGACCAAGTTTATAAAAGCAGCAATCTCGGAACTGACCTATTAACTTATAGGACTGGAATAGGATACGCATTGGAGAGCGGAGTTGCTGGAGATACCAAAGACGTAATCATAATTTGGAGGTAAATAATATGCCTAAATTTTATTTGCAGTTGGACGGTGACATTATACGTGATGTAATCACCTATCCTCATAAAGGATACACGGAGGTAGAACTTGAGAAAACATTTTTGCCTACTGGCATTAACGCAGGCTATTACCGTTTACAAGATGGCGTGCCGGTTCTGGATCAGGTCCTCAAGGATGAAGCAGACAAGGCCAGTCGTCCGGCTGATTACGTGGAGTTGGAACAACGGCTTACAGCGGCACAAAGCCAGCTTGCCCAAGAGAATGCCGAACTGAGACAGGCTGTTTCGGAATTGAGTTTAGTTCTTGCAGCAGTCATGGGGGGAGGTGAGTAACTATGACATTTACAAAGGATAGTGGTTTGGTTAAAGTGTGGGTCAGTCTTGTGATGACTGGATCTTATGAGCTTAACCAGGTGCCGACATTGTTTAACTTGAAAACTGTCGTAACTGATGTGGTCAACGGAACAGTAGCTTAACCAGCGTACCCAAGTGGCACGCTATTTTTATATCTTTTTCAGACTATTTAACTTCATTTGAACCATATCGTATAGACCTACTAACAACGAAATGGAGGAGTTAAACATGCCTATTGAAACGAATCGCTTGAAGCTTCCCTTACCATTGGGAAATGAAGGTGTAAGCAGAGTTGGTATTAATGCCATCATTGAGAAGATTGATGAAGGAGTTGCAACGCGGGAAGATTTAGAAGAACTTCGTCAATTGGTTGACGAGATTGATGTTCCAGATGCATCCCTTACAGAAAAGGGGATTGTGCAGCTCTCCAATGCTACTGGATCGGACAGCGAAACGGAGGCAGCAACACCAAAGGCAGTAAAAGCAATATCCGTAGTCGCTAATGCTGCAAACTTAAAAGCTGAACAGGCTTTTCAGGCTGGCAATGAGCGAAAGCAACAAGCGGTGGACGCTCTCATTGCCTTAGGAGTATCGGCGTCCACATCAGATAGTTGGGATACAATATTTCTGAAACAGAAGACAATAAAAAATGCTGCAAATGTTGTAATAGTGGAACATATGATAGGCGTTGACCAGTCAGATGCTGAGTATACTCGAATCATTGACCTTCCTGCGGGCTACACTCCTATTGCTTGGTCTGGGGCAGCAGTGTTCCGTCAATATCCGAGCGGTCAAATGTACTATACATCACATGATATGAAATCGGCGAAAAACTTAACACCATATTTATATTGTTCTGGTACAAACAGAGATGTTTCAGTAACAGGAACGATTAGCAAGACGGGTAGTATATACAGGGTCACATACAAAATTAAGGGAAGCTTATCGGGCGGTGCTGTTGATCTTAGTGGAGGTTCTTTTATTCCGAGAATATACTGGACGTGTTCAGTATAACAAGTTGATGAATTTATAAAGAAATACGAAGACATTACAGAAGAAACCGAATCAAATTGATTGAGCTTTTATTATGCCCTCTGGAGTGGTCAGGGTAGTTCTCAAAAATTACAAAAACCCCAGTATTATAACTGGGGTGTTGTTCTTATATGTGCACAATTTTTGCTAAGTAAAAGGCGCTGAGATCATCAGAATTTCACAGTGTAGTAGTTTCTGTCGCGTAGTATTGGATCAGCAATTTTAACATCAGAAACTTTTACGCCTGGCTTAATCATCTTACCAACGGCGACACTTGACCATTCATTTACGGTAATATTTCCTGAAGACATTGTTCCACCCATATACTCGGCTCCAGTATCCAAAGTATAGATATCAATAAAATCGATAGAATTCCATTTCGGATAAGTTGCCGGTTCTTTTTTTACTAACACATCAAATTCTACAATTGCGTATGTAGTACCTTCATTGGCAGGGAAGTTATTTAATTTATTGTCATATCTAACTCCTGTGACTTTGATGTCGAAGTTGGCTGTTTTGATAACATCACCTACATTGTAAATCTTATTTTGTGTTTGGTTTGTAGTGCTAGGTGAAGTGTTTGAATTGTTCAAAAACGATTCCCCTTTAGTTTCGAACTCAATTTTCTTTTTCTCTTTGTCATAGAATAGTTTGTACCCAGTCATTTCTGCAACTTCACGAATAGGTAAGTATGTTTTTCCGTTATAAACTAGTGTATCTGATTGTAAATTCTGTACCTTGCCATCAATGGCAAATGAAAATTTGGTCAACACGGCTTGAACCGTAGATGGAGCAGCTGCGGCAAGAGTCGCTGATCCGATCATCATGCCAATGCCAAGCGTGACAGCAGTTTTAACTAATGATTTTTTCAAAGTGTAATTCTCCTTTATCAATGGGCTATACACTTTATTTCGGTAAACACTGGAAAAAGTTTATAGCATGATGGCAACAGGATGGAGTTTCATAATAGTTTATATTGATTTGTTCCCGTATGGTTGGGGGATGGAAGGAGGTAAGACTGTGTTTAATCGAGGAGCATTCAACCGTATGGCCTTTAACCGCCAAATATCCGTATTCGTCTTTGGCCGGGCAGTTGCTGACTTATCAGGATCTGCTGTAGCTGCTGCAACGATGGAAATGACGGGTTCGGCGGTTATGGATGTCAGTGCGGGAGCTGAGGCAACGTTCGTTCGTGAAATCTCATTTGCGGCCGTTATGAATGTAGCTGCCGGAACTAAGACGGATTTTGTCCGTGAGATTACCAAACGGGCTGTAATGGATGTTGGTTTTGGGGCAGTCGCCAAAGGCAGTCGGTACCATGTGGAGTTTCTTGAATTCACCGGGCCATTCAAACCAGGTGATCAAGTTATCATTGATGCCAATACGTATAAGATCACGCAAAATGGAGTGAATGCTTCGCACTTGCTCGAAGGTGATTTCTTTGATTTAAACCTTGGAGAAAACAATCTCACATGGACAGACCCTGAAACAGGTAGAAACGTTCTGATCCGTGTTACACATAGAGACAAATTCCTTTATTAATCGAGGTGTGATATGCCTAATCCAACAATGAAAGTATTTGACAAGAACATCCGGCGCGTAGGTACGTTGGTTGATAGTTCAGATATACAACGAAGAAGACGTATTAACAGTGATTACGAGGTAACATTTATGGTTCCCATGACCTCAGATGATTACCGCGAGAAAATAGCAATTAAAGGCCACGTTCAAGATGAGCGTGGCCAATTTTATGTAATTCAGTCCCGGAGTCGGTCCCGTGAAGGTCGTAAGCTTATGGCTTCAATCTATTGCAACCATGTTATGTTCAAGCTGAATGATTTCAAATTCCCGTACTCGTCATATATTGATGAAGCTTATGGCGTACATCTCAACGAACTGACAGAATTGATTACAAAAGCCACTGGTGGGAGATTCACATTTGTTATCCACGATACGTTTGATCTTCATGACGTTAAGGATTTTGGAAGAGGAACATGTCTTGAAGCCCTAAACCGAATCATAGAGATGTATGAATGCGAGGTAGAGCCGGATAATTTCGTTATTAATCTCAAGAAGAGAATCGGATCTGACCATGGCTTGCAGTACCGGCTTAAAAAGAATATCGTATCCAGCTCCTTCAAAGACAAAGGCGAATCCCTTGTTACCCGGATGTTTGCTCAGATGAAAGATGGTCGGACGTTTATCGGTATGGATGCTTCCTTATTGACTGACTTGGAGAGCAGTTTACTAGCAAGCGTACCTGGAACAATTGTGAATGGAAAGCTGGCGGTCAATTATCTCATATCTCCTTTTGCACAGTACTGGGCGAGTGATTCGGTTCCATTTTATGATGGTGAAATCATTGAGCAGGATATTGAGGAAGCAGAGGACTTGCTGAAGGCTACACGTAAGGCGCTGCTTGAGCAGGAAGTCGTTTCTTTGGAGGCTACCATTTCCACCGCAGACTTGTTTAAAATCGACCACACAGAACCCAAGCCTCATTTGGGTGATGATGTCATGTGTATCGATCCAGATATGGGCATGAACCGATTGAAAGCTCGCATCACCGAACTCACTGAGTACCCATACAGTTTAGACAAGCATGCTGAACCGACGATCTCCAATATCAATCTAAGAGATTACGATGATATTATCAGCGATTTGGAGCGAAACAAAAATATCACCAACAACCTATTTTCAAACGGAAAGATCCGGACGGATGTTTTTGAATCATTCGCCAAGCAAGCGGTCATTGATATTAATAACAGTAAAACCGAGCTGATCTATCCACCGGAAGGCGGGATACTGGCTCAAGAAAAAACGAATCCACTGGAACAAGTCAGACTGACGTCAAAAGGGATTGGGATATCTACAGATGGTTGGCAATCAATACGCGCTGCCATTACAGCCAGAGGTGTAGTAGCAGAGCAAGTTATAGGACAACTTGGTAACTTTGTCTCCATGCTGATTGGTAATGGTGAGGACATTGTACAAATCAATACAAACGGTATTGCAGCAGGAGCTTCCTCATTTAATAGTGCACCTTTCCGTTTAAATATGAAGGGTGATTTAATTGCAAATAGCTTAACAGCGAATTACGCAAACATTGAATACTCCAACTTTAAAAATGGAGCCATCGTTGGTTCATCTATAAATGTGGGGAACGGAATGTTTACCGTTACATCTGGAGGAATCATGTCGGCTGTAGGAGCAAACTTCTCGGGATCAATAACCGCCTCTGCAATTTCAGGAACAAGTATAACTGGTGGAACGATTACGGGGTCATTAATACGTACGGCAGCAACAGGTCGTAGAGTAGAGCTTGATAACAACGGATTCCGAACCTACGATTCCAACAACAACAACCGAATTCGAATTAACACTGATTCTGATAATGGTATAGCAGCGATGTCTTTCTTTGGATCAGGAGGAGCGTTCGCCGGGGAGATCAATTCATATCAGAACTCAGGCCAGTTAACCATCTTCAGTAATGATCTTTGGCTCGGATCAAACAATACAGGAAATCCTATTCGTTTGCAGGGAGCGACTACATTTGGTGGTGCGGCTTATTTAAGAAGTGGAGCAGTTTATGGTTTAAACATCACAGATATTTCCGGCCTTCAAACAATGCTGAATTCTCTTCAAACAAAGATTGATTCTTTGCAGGCGGCCTACAACAACCACAGACACAGTGTAACTACTGCTCATCACAATCATGGTAATAATGCAAACAATCCAAATACTGGTGGTGGAACCTTCACAACATCGACTCCGTAATGTATCATAATAGGAAAATAGAACCAATTGCGGAGGTATAGACATGAAGAAGTTTGCACACAAAGTTGCATATATTGCTGGTGGTATCATTATCGGCATAGTTTTTTCGACACCGGCAGGATCGTTTGCTGATGCGGTTAAAAGTATGGTCGGCAAAAAGGTAACTGGTGAATATACAATTGTAGTTGATGGCAAAAAATTATCGGACAAGGGAGCTGTCATTGACAGCAAAGCGAACGTTCCAGCGCGTGCCCTGTCTGAAGCATTAGGAGCTGATGTTTCAGTGAGCGGAAAGACTATAACCATTACATCTGAAGGTGAAGATTCGAAAGTGTCTGGTTCAGGTACTACGACCATTGATACTTCACCCTCAAGTAACAAGTATATCGGCTATTCTAGATCAAGTTTGCAAGATTTAAGGAAAAGTACAGTGGATAACATTCTCACGCCAACTATAGCGGGTAGAGAACAATTAGCAAAAGGATTAGAAGAGGCTAAAAAGACAGGAGATCCATCAATTATTGAACAAGCTGAGAAAAGAGTTGCTGAATATGATGCTGAAATAGCTAAGTATGAAGCAGAACTAAAACTAATTGATGAAGCATTACTTACTGCTAAATAGAATAAGTCTCTGAGGGTCCGTTATTTACGGACTCTTTTTTTATTTGGGAACTTGTAAATCCGTAGCCACTCCGAAACAAAGATAAAAGATAATAAATCCATGAAGCCCTATTCCTTAATTGGAAGGGGCTTATTTTCGTATAGAGAGGAGGAAAGGTCTTGGCAAAGATGACACATACACTCCAAGTTGAACTGGATTTGAATAAACCGGTTGAAGAATTGACCCAGGTAATCTCTGCGGTTCTTAGCTCGCATCCACTTAATCAAAAAGAGATTTTGACTGCTTTAGATTTGGAGATTGGGAATGTACTGGCAGCAATTGAGATTCAAGAACAAAAGGATAAATCAGTTGTTGAATAGGGCAGGAAACATTTCCTGAACAGAGAGACGGGGGAGCGGGATGGAATGGACTGTATTAATCAGTGTAGTCGCAGCAATTAGTGGTCTTATCTTGGGGTGGTCGGGACGCACTAGATCTTTTAGGCAAGACATTATCCAAGAAGCAGGAGCTGATGCCTTGCAACGCGCAGATGTAGATTACATAAAGCGCGGAGTGGATGATATTCGACTTGAGCAAAGGGTTCAGGCCCAGCGTGTAGATGCACTGTCAGAGCGGGTGACGCGGGTCGAAGAGTCGGCCAAGCAGGCCCATAAGCGGATTGACCGAAAAGAAGATATTGGAGGCGTATAGGATATGGACTGGAGTACTGTATTTTCACTTATTGATCCTAAGTTATTTATTGTATTGGCTGCATGCTGGGTCCTTGGTATTGGCATAAAACGTATCCCAAAGATTCCGGACTGGACTATTGTTTTCATCGTCACTGCATTCGCCATTGTTATTACCAGTTGGACTCTTGGCTGGTCTCCTGAATCGCTTATCCAGGGAATATTGGTTGGAGCGTTTGCGGTGTTCGGTAACCAGGTGATTAAGCAAGCGAAGAAAGGAACTGAACAGTCATGATCTCAAAGGGGAGTTTCTTGCTGCTAGAGCCATCCGAATTAAAAGGGTGGCTCGACAAACAGAAGATAAAAAGAAGCATAAACAAGCTCCAGGTCCATCATACTGCTGCACCCAACTACACTACTCGTCAGGTGGTCAATGGAGTAGCGAAACAAGATGTATGGAAATGTCTTGAGGGAATGAGGACTTTCCATTTATCTCAGGGATGGGCCGGTACAGGGCAGAACATAACTGTACTTGAGGATGGACGTATCGCAATCAGTTTAGATCGGGATCTCAATAAAACGCCTGCTGGAATCAAGGGAGCGAACACAGGCGCTTTGTGTATAGAGATTATCGGAAACTTTGATCAAGGTGGAGACACGATGGCAGCAATTCAGAAACAAGCTGTAGTCCACCTATACGCCTGTCTTGCGCTCAAGCTAAACATACCTATCGATACATCACATATCGTGTATCATGCCTGGTATACCTCATCCGGAGCATGGTTAGGAGACTATGAACGAGGTGAGTCCAGCAAGACTTGTCCGGGAACTAATTTCTTTGGTGATGGGAATACGCGGTCTGCTGCTGAGCGAGGATTCATTCCAGCTCTCAAAGCTGAACTAAAGAGAATTACAGAAGGGGACGGTGATCCAATGACACCAGAAGAAAAGAAACAAATGGATGAACTGAAGGCAACTGTTGAATCTCAGGCTAAGTGGATCGCAGCTCAGAAGGCAAAGGAGAACATGGAATGTCCTAAATGGGCAGAAGAAGCTTATGATTACTATAGCCAATATATAGCTGACAAGACTGGTAGTTATGAGTTTTGGCGCCAACTTGTGATTATTTACCGAAAAGAGAATGGAATTAAGATTCACTCTTAAAAACTCAGTTGTATGATCACAGCCTCTAACAACATAGGTGGGGCTGTGATCATTACAATTCAGAAAAACAAAATGAATAAGACTTACAGATAAAAGACGTGAAACAGCTCACTATTATATATGTACTATACTATATAACCAAATAGATACTGTACAATAAAAACAAATTTAACCATTACAAGAAGGAATATGGTTGAACGTTGTCGTATTATGATCCTCAAGAACTACGAAATATTTAACGAAAAGGGGCTTTAGGATTATGACCGCGGAGATAGGAATCTTAAACAAAACAGCAGTTGCTTTGGCGGCAGACAGCGCAGTTACGATAACAAACCGTAGAGGAGAAAAAATCTATAACTATGCTAATAAGCTCTTTTATCTTTCTAAGTATCATCCGATTGGAATAATGGTATACGGTAATGCCGAACTATCTGGAGTTCCTTGGGAAACAATTATTAAAGTATATAGAAAAGTGTTAGATGGTAAGGTGTTTGATACAACAGAGGAATACGCTGAAGACCTATTTAATTTTCTTCAGGAAGAGGATAATTATTTATTTGGAGAGAATACTGTTAATGCTGGGATGGAAAATGTGATTTTAAACTTCTTAAGACAAATTAGTTTAGAATTAGCTCAAGGTTTAGATGTGAATTTTGAAGGTGAGGAAGAGGTTGATCCTGAGGATGTTCTCAGGTTTACTGATGAATTTGTAATGGAGAAGTATGAGGAGATATCTGCACAAGATTATTTGAATAATTTTGATCATGATGATGTAGCTGAGATTCTTCATCAAAAGGAGCAGCTACTGGATGATATCGTTGAAGGTTTATTCTTAAATTTACCTTTAAATAACGGGAATAAAGATACTTTGAAAATGATGACTGCTTTGTACTTGTGCAAAGATATTTTTATTCAAGATTATTCGGGAATCGTAATAGCTGGCTTTGGTGAATTAGAAACTTTCCCTTCAATGTATTCTTATCTTGTTGAAGGTATGGTTGAAAAGAAACTAAAATACAGATACGACAAAGAAAAAAACGTGGAAATATCTAATGAAAATCAGGGGGCTGTTATACCTTTTGCTCAAGATGACATGGTGTACACAATTTTAAGTGGTGTCGATCTTGAGTATGATCGTTTTTCAAAAAAATTTCTTGCACAGGTGTTTGATCAGTATCCTAGAGAGTTGATTAGTATATTGAAGGATAATTTACAACTAGATTCAGAAGTAAGTGATAAATTATTAGATAGTTTTACGGAAATAAGCAATCAACTGTTTGAAGCACATAAAAATGAAACTCAAAAATATTTATTTAACAATCACGTTTATCCGATATATAATACAATTGAGATATTACCCAAAGAAGAACTTGCTTCCATTGCTGAAACTTTGGTGAATATAACTTCTTTTAAAAGGAAAATTAGTGCCGCTGCAGAAACCGTAGGAGGACCAGTGGATGTTGCTCTGATAACAAAAGGTGACGGATTTATATGGATAAAGAGAAAACACTACTTTGATCCATCATTAAATCAACACTTCTTCAGCAACTATTTTAGGAGGAATTTAAATGACGATCTTAATGACTAATGAAAGAAATCAAACTAATTCTCCCTCTTGGAGAAAGAGCAGTTACTTTGATAAAAAAGGGAATGATAAAAACGTTATTGGTACTGATCCTAAGCAATTAGCCAAAATAATTGCGAATAAATCAATAAAGAACATTCTGAAAAATTCAAATATCAAGAAAAGTGAAAAATGACTTTGAAAGAGAAGCTCTGTGATAAGCAGAGTTTTTCTTCGTTATGCGGTGACTATAACATGGACCATACATATAAAGTACTATCCACAGATATGGCTTTTCTCATAGTACCTTAACGCAGATACGTGTATCCTTCTGGAAGATCCATTCAGAACGTGAACAACTCATTGACTATGGCGGACCGATTGAAGGATACAGTGATTCATCTATTAAGATTATGGGTGGCAGATACTTTCGAAAGCAGTATGAATTCAGAGCACATACAAAAGAGCAGGAGGGATAACCTCACTGCTCTTTTGTTTTTCAACCTACTTCTTTAATTAATTCCTCATTGTTATTCCGCACATTACCGACTTCCTTTGGCACCTCGTAAGCTCGCATTTCTGATGCTTGATATGGCTTAAGCAATCCAATCAGGGACTGAACATCATCATTATCTCTTCCAAGCCACTCAGCCTCATCCTCAGGTCGCAAGATGACCGGCATACGATTATGGATATCCTCCATAAGACTATTTGGTGGCGTTGTAATAATGGTGCACGTACTCAATTTGTTTCCATCCGGATCTGTCCAGGTATCGTACAGGCCAGCAAGCGAGAATAAACGGTCATCCTTCATCAGAATTCGCAATGGTTGCTTTTCCGTTCCTTCCTTACGCCACTCATAAAATCCATTCGTGGGGATGATACAGCGTTTGGAGCTGATCAGCCGCTTGAAGGAAGCCTTCTCAGTTAACGTTTCAGCACGGGCATTAATCATCTTGGTACCGATTTTGTCATCCTTGGCCCATGAAGGAATGAGTCCCCATCGGAGCGCACCCAATCGATTACCTTCTTTGCTGCTGATAATTGTAGGAATGTACTGCATGGGTGCTGCGTTGTAATTAGGTTTGTACTCAAAACCATCAGCAATAGATGCATAGTACCTGTCCATTATAGCTTCTATGGGATCAGTGATTGTAAATCTTCCGCACATGATAATGCCTCCTTTGAGACTCTATACTAAGTAATTTTACTCAAATATTTAAGAATAGAAACGGGTAATTTGTGGAGATGGGCATCCAATATAAAATAAAAATGCAATAAATTAGATGATTTTTATAGATCAGCAAGTTTATGTTTAGACATAAACTATTCCAAAGTATAAGCTTCTGATATTACATACAGAGGAGAGAGTTGAAAATGAAGAGGGCAATACAAAGTTTGTTAGCATTATCTATTTTCCTAATTATTTTATTTCCAGGCCATGCAAAGGCTGCAGAAACAAATGAGTGGGTAAGTGTAAATGATTTACCAGATGCAAGAACTGGAGCAGCGACGGCAGAAGTGGATGGAATAATATACGTATTTGGTGGTTCAGCATCAAGTGATCAAGCAGCTACTGGAGCGAAGCAGAACACAACCTTTGCATATGATCCTGTAACAAATAAATGGGTTCAAAAAGTTAATATGCCTACAACTCGTGCCGCCGCGTCTACTGTTGTGTATGAGAAAAAAGTTTATGTAATTGGTGGATATTATGATAGTAACAAAGCTACGTATAGAACGAATAAGGTTGAAGTTTACGATACACTTACGGATAGTTGGGAAACAGTTTCAGGTTTAACGGTAGCTAGATCTTGGTCTGGTGCAGCAGTTTTAGATGGCATAATATATGTTATGGGTGGAGCAGATAACAGTGGGAAAATTGTATCCACAGTGGAACGTTATGATATTAATAATGATAAGTGGACTACTCTAAAAAATTTCCCTATAGCAGTAAATGGCATGAGTGCTACTACAGTAAACGGAAAAATTTATGCATATGGTGGAGGAACAAGTTTTACGAGCGGAATATCAGGAGCGATTTATGAATACAACGTAGCTAACGACGCTTGGACACGAAAGAATAACTTTCAAACAGCTACCGCCGGTTCAGCCTCAACCGTCTACAATGGGGAAATTTATGTACTAGGGGGACTTGCAAATACTACCTCTCTTCAAAATACTACCCCTCAATCACGAGTAGAAGTATACAATCCTGAAACCAATGAAGTCAGGTCATTTACAGCTTTAACATTTGTAAGAAGTCAAAGTACTGCAGCGAGTGTTAACGGAGAGATTTTTATTATTGGTGGAAATAATGGGAGTACCACTCTGAAAACAGTAGAGAAGCTTTCGTTTCAAGGTAAAGATCCAGTTGAACCGGAAGAACCAATCGAGCCAGAACAGCCATCTGTCAATCGAGCTATCTTAGTAGTTGCAATGACTACAGGTCTTGAGAAGGAGTTTGATTTGAGCATGCAAGAAGTTAACAGCTTCATTGATTGGTACGAAACAAAACAAGCAGGAAGCGGAAAAGCATCATACGCGATTGATAAGCATGACAATAACAAAGGTCCGTTCAAGAGCCGCAAGGACTACATCCTATTTGATCGTGTTCTGACTTTTGAAGTAAGCGAATATTAAATAACACAAAAAAGGCTCCGCAATTCATTAGTGGTAGCCTTTTTGTGTTATTTCTTATCATCATATGATAGAGGGTGAAACACAGGTGTGAGGGCAATCCTGAGTTGTCCTGTTTGCCTGCCTAGCCAACTGGGACCGGTCTTCTAAGTAGGACTGATTTTAACGTGATAATTCACCTGAGCCTACATATATATTCTTTTTGCTATTCCACTTAAAATAAGCAACAGCAGTGTCCCATCCTCCTTCAGGGAAATAATTCTTCCACGCTTGTCTAATCTCACCTGATTTAGATATGCTAATACTTACATCTCCAATAATAGATAGTTTCTTTTTTAGCGTTCCATCCTGGTATTTAAAAACAAATAGTTGAGTATTAGAAGGTAGGTAGTCTAATGTTATAGCAACATGTTTCTCTTTTGATGAGATATTAAGTATATGGAATGTAGGTTCTTCTTCATTGTAATAATTTGTATCTATAAGTACGATAACTCCTTTAGAGTTAATGAGATAAAAATTTCCTGAGTTAGTGATCAATAAGTGTTCTTTCTTATTGTCTCCGTTTAGGTCTACTGATTTACTTACTGTTACACGCTCCCTAGGGAATTTCTTCTCTAACAATGTCTTTGGATTTACTGTAGCAGCATCAACGTAAGATGGATTAAAAATGAATCCAAACATTGCTACGGCACAGAGTAAAGCTAGTACTCTTTTCATAATAGTCTCCTTTGTAGATTACTTATCATTTACGTCACTAGCACTAAACATGATTCCGATCGTTTCCGAACCGAGTACACTGTAACGTATTCCATCTATTTCTGTTGATTCATCAACTGTAGACCAGTCAACGCCTTCGTCCAAAATATTCATATCCGAAAGCACATTCGCTACAGAACTTGCTGGAAGGTCGGGATTAACAGAAAGAATAACCAACCCCATAGCTAGTACAATGTCTGCTCCAGATGTCACGGTTCCGTCGCCTTGACCGATCATCGTGACATCTCGCACAGAACCATCGGCTTTGTTAATCGATCCAGTGATACCTATGTAGTCGGTAATCATGTATTGAAATACATCTTGAACAGCTCCGGTTTGCACTTCAAGTTTCTTTCCTATTTTCAATTTTGAGTTACCGATTTCCGTGGCACGTTTGTTGAATGACTTTCGAAACTCTTCTGGAGTCATACCTAAACTTCCTGGTATTTCTACTTTCTTTTCCTCTTGTTGCTTTACGTTCTCTTTTACTACCTTAACTCCCTCGGTCTTAGTAGCAGATTTTTCAGCAACTACAGTTTCTGGATTGGTTTCAGCCGGAGTGGATACTTCGGTTGTCGCAACTGCCTCTTTCTCAGTTTTCTCCTCATCTTTGTTGCCAAAGATACCTCCCACAATAATTACAACGATAACCCAAAACCACCATTTTTTCTGAATAGGCTTTTTCAATCTTCTTCCTCCTGTTATAGTAATAATTAACAACAAAACATAGTCTATCAGACCTAGGACTTTTATTCTAGATAAAATAGCTTATTTTATGGGGTTTTAACAGAAAGAGGGTTTGATACCTGATGAATTATTAAAACGATATAGACCCAAAAATATGAAATAGAGAGGATAAGTAATTTGGTTAACAAAGAAGAATTATTGAAGCGAGTTATAGATTTCAGTAAGTCTGCACATGAATATGAGGATATAGGTGTCTTACTGATAAAAAAATGTAAAAAACTTTATTTGAAAATAAATTCAATTGATGATACCAAAAAACAAAATAAATTAATTAAGATGAAATTTGAGTTGGATGAAATAGAGTTGTCTTTAAAACATCACAAGCTAAAGATAAGCAATGCACATGGCAAGCTCGTTTCGCCTGTTACTTATAATTTTATTTACTATAGTTTTTTATTTATAGTGATGATATATTCATTTTTATATATCAGTATAGATAGTATTTACTTCTTAGGCGGGGTTGAAATTAATGCGATGGAACAAAACATAATTTTATACGCTAAGTATCTTACATTGAGTGTTATGGGAGTTCTTTTTTATTATATAACAAATTATCTTGTTAAGTTTAGTGAGATTTTGACAAGACTTTTAGTGGCTTGTTTTATTCCAATCTTACTTATCGGAGTAATTTTTAAACTTGAGAATGGGAATCTTGCTTTCTCCGGTAGTCAGTCAATTATATTTTTGTTAGGGTATAATACTAATCTAGTAATTTCTATATTAAAAATAGGAAATGATAAAATTAAAGCTAGCATAGAGGGGAAAAAGACAGAAAGTATTTGATATTTAAAGCCACTCTGAAAAAAAGAGTGGCTTTAAATTACTCTCATTGTGTAGGTGGGTTTATCGGAATCGAGAGAGAGCAGCTGGATATTTCATTCAGTGGAATCCATTCAACACCTTGTTGGTGCTTCACTTTCACTCTTTTTTTATCGGATGACATTGTAACATTTCCTATGTACTTCGTATTATCTTCAAAAACTAAGCAAACAGAGTAACCTTTTTTTTCAGCGATGAGTAGGTCCTTAATCATTTTAACCTCCATATATGAGTCTATTTATCTATATAATTATAATACTTATTTACTATATAGGGAAGTTCTGAGATAATCCTATGGAAGCTTAATAAACAAAAAAAGGGGTGCATCTATCATTTCAAAAATTAATTTGACTAATGTGTATTTGTTTTGTACTAAGTTACAAAAAAGAATAGTTTCTCTAAAAAAAATAGCATGGGCGCTGATGATATTATCATTATTAATATCATTTTATGGCTTGTATAAAATGGACTATCAGATCTCCACGTATCCATTATATATCTTATTTCCTGCAGCAGGATTTAACCTGATCGCCTATATATTAGCTTTAATTATTTTGCTTTTAGGTAGGAAACAAACTCAATTAAAATATTCTTTTGGAGGAGAATTGAGCGACTGGTATGAACCCACGTATCTTTATAATAAAAGCATCCATTGGTTAGATACTATTCTCAATAATCTACAAACCAAGGGAGTAAGTTTTCAAAAGAGCATCATTTTTAGTCCTTCAGCCAACATAGGAAAATATGAATATGACATTTCAAAAAGATACCCGAATTCAATAGTTGTTGCAACTGATATCACTGCGCCTAATGATCATCTAACAACTGAAAATAACTTTACATATCTGTTGGGGAATAACAATGCTATGGATGCTCGGAATTTTCTCAAGGGTAATAATATTGATAAAGTAGATATAATTTTCGATATTAAAGGTGCTCTTTGGTATTCTGATAATGATTTAGAAAGACTACTTAAAGAATACTATTTTATCCTTAACAAAGGAGGGAATATAGTATTTGATGCTTATGGATTTTCCCTTAAATATCTATTCAGAATGAATCCAAGAATCTATGGGTATCGAGAAAATTCGACTTTTTCCAAAATTAATAAAAAACTGAATAAATCAGAATGGGTTTTTAAACATTTTGAAATCATTCTTGCCGGTAAAGGTGAAACAAAGATTGCAATTTTGAGAAAGAAATAGAATGTATTTCTGCTTACCGTTTTCGGTAGAGTGAAAACCAGAACAGATGAAGACAATAGTATAACTCTCTCCGATTGAGTACAAACTAGATATACCTGGTCTAAGGGCCAGGTATTTTTGTTGTTGATAAAAGAACGTGTGTTCGCATATAATGTTGAAGAGGTGAGCTGCATGTTAACGGATTATCAAAGGAAGGTCCTTCGGATCTTATATAACTACAAAGGTGGACGGCGTAGGTTTCCTACAATCCATGAATTGACTGTCAAAACAGGCAAGCATAAACCAGACGTTATGCTTGCTCTGGACGCTCTTGTTGCTGCGGAATACATACATTGGGAAGATAGGTCTGACACGTCGAATATCGTTATCCTCGAAGGTTGGGAACGTGAAGCTGAAAAGCTAATGTTTAAAGAAGCGCTGCCATTAAACGGAGCAAGCAACATTAAATACTGGACTGAATATTGAGGAGGAATGAACTATGGCGAGTAAATTGTCGGGTAACGGTATTTATGAAGGATCTCGCATAATCCTTCCTGAGCATCGGGAGGCATATCTCAATGAAATGAATGTGCAAGAGAGACGTGGCAAGCCTATTCTGGACGATCAGGAAGTACAGCTCATCGAAGAGTTGATCATGGAGTCTTACAAGGAATGCAGGTCGGTTACGTTGACGGTGTTTAATCCTTTTGACGATGAGGAGATAAGAGGTGTTGTTGCATCAATTGATAGGCCAAATAGAAGAATTAAGCTTGTCAGAGGTGAAGAGGATTACAGTTGGATCAAGATTGAAGAGATCGCTGAGGCAAGTTTATAATTGATCGAGCCCAAGGGATTATCCCAAGGGCTCAGTTTTTTTCTTCTATTATATAGTATTGTTCCAGAATGCTTCGAAAGTACTGTACTGACAGCTCATTTGAAGCTTGGGGGGCGTCCCCCAAATCATCCCCCAAACGTCCCCCAGATCGTGAAAAGGTATGATTATCTACGAACGTATGTTTTTAATATATTCCGTATTTAGCGCGTATATATTGAAGAAAACAATCATATGACGCTATCGCACATAAACCGCACACAAGTCCACCAATGGGAACGCGATCAATATATTACTTTGTACTAATAGCTCAATCCCTTGGCGCTCTAGCGCTGAGGGGTTTTTCTTTTTGTGGGCAAGTACCTATATATTTAAAGAAAAATCAAAGTGCCCACAAAATCCCCCCAAAATGTCCCCCGATTCATTCTTCAGCAACCAATATAAATTATCTGTGCATAACAAAGTATTACATTTGTATAACAAAATAACATAGTAGACTAGTAGGTAGATTTAGTTAAACGTAAACCGTAAAAACTCTCTTTTCATTAAATATAAAGGGAGTTTTTTTATATATGTTACTTAAGCTATGTATTTAATGAATTGTATCACTGCATGTTTGTTATAGCGCAATACGAGTGTCACCTATCTTGTTGTTTCCTATCAAAGGGAGGCTATCGTTAGATTTCTTTCTAAAGGGGAGTAAACTTTATCGAGAATCGAAAGCGAAAGACTTACATAGCAGTCTATTAAGAGAACCTGATAACCATCATAATAAAAGTCATACTAACAATCACACTCTCAGAACTCCACCAACTTTCAAGTACTTTCAAATTAATGTTTCATTTGTATGTTGAAAGTTTCATATAAAAGAGGTATACTTTAATTAAATTTTGAGCAATTTAATTTTAAATAATTAATTGGAGATGTTAATATGGATCAAGCAAAACAACTGGTGACAGAACAACGTACATTTTTTTATACAGGTCAAACTAAAAATATCGAATATCGGATTAATGCGCTTCAACAGCTTAGAAAGGGAATTGAAAAGTATCAGCAACGGATTCAAGATGCACTTCGGGCAGATTTGAACAAATCTGAGGCGGAAGCTTACGGTTCCGAGATTCGCATTGTGCTGGGAGAGCTGGATTTCGCATTAGAACACCTGCAGGAATGGGCTGCACCAAAACAAGTCCCAACGAATTCGGCTATGCCGGATGGGGTGAGCACCATTTACCCTGAACCATACGGAGTGGCGCTTATTATTGCACCTTGGAACTATCCTTTCCAACTGGCCTTCGGTCCACTGATTGGAGCAATTGCAGCCGGTAACTGTGCAGTTATCAAGCCATCTGAATTAACACCAGCCGTGTCTCGTCTGACGTTTGATCTGATTCAGGAGATCTTCCCACAGGAGTATATTGCCGTTATGGAAGGGGAAGTTGAGGCTAGCACAGCATTGTTGAAAGAGAAGTTTGATTATATTTTCTTCACAGGCAGTACAGGTATAGGCCGCATTGTTATGAAGGCAGCTGCAGAGCACCTGACTCCTGTAACTCTTGAGTTGGGCGGTAAAAGTCCTGCTATTGTCCATAGTGATGCAGATCTGAAGCTGGTAGCCCAACGTATTGTTCGTGGTAAGTTCCTGAATGCTGGGCAAACTTGCGTTGCTCCAGATTATTTGCTTGTACATGAACAAGTTCATGACGAATTGATCAATCTGATTGGCGCAGAGATCAAAGATAAATTTGGAGATGATGTGCTCCAGAACGCTGATTTCCCGCATATTGTCAACGCACGTAACTTCGATCGGTTATCGAAATTCCTCACAGATGGTACAACGCTCTTAGGTGGACGTTCTGTACGTGAGCAATTGCTTATTGAGCCGACTGTGCTTGGAAATGTGAACTGGGAATCACCTGTCATGCAAGAAGAGATATTCGGTCCGATTCTTCCTGTATTTACGTACAATGACCTCAACCCGATGCTGGATGAGATTGTACGCCGGCCAAAACCATTGGCGCTATATCTCTTCACACAGAATGAGCAACTGCAGGAACAGGTTCTTAATCAAGTATCCTTCGGTGGGGGATGTATTAATGACACACTTTCTCATATGACATCACATTATCTCCCGTTTGGTGGTGTAGGAGAGAGTGGTATGGGCTCATATCACGGACAACAGAGCTTTGATGTATTTTCCCATCACAAAAGTGTTCTGAAACGCAGTGAATAATTAGCCAATAAAATAACATAAACATGAAAAAAAGAGGTTGTCCTGTTCATCAGGACAACCTCTTTTCGTATTTCATGCATTGCATCTAATTTTGTTACTCAAGTTAAATATTAATGAATATCTCGGAAAAGGCCGATGACTTTACCCAGAATACTAACATGTTTCAAACGTAAAGGTTCAAAGGTCGCATTCTCCGGTTGAAGGCGAATATGATCTTTCTCTTTATAGAACGTTTTCACTGTAGCTTCATCATCTTCAGTCATTGCGACTACAATATCACCGTTATCAGCAGTTTGCTGTTGACGGACAATAACATAATCTCCGTTAACGATTCCAGCTTCCACCATACTATCTCCGACTACCGAAAGCATAAATACTTTCTGTTCGCCTACATAATGCGTAGGAAGAGGGAAGTAGTCTTCAATGTTCTCGGTTGCAGTAATCGGAACACCCGCTGTAACCTTACCAACGACAGGAATACGTGCAACGCTATGAGCAAATTGATGAGAGTGCTCCGATTCTTCCTGGCTCAAAAGCTCAATAGCTCTTGGCTTGGTAGGGTCGCGTCGGATCAAACCTTTTTTCTCCAAACGATCCAAATGTCCATGTACTGTTGAGCTGGAAGCCAGTCCAACCGCTTCACCAATTTCTCGTACGGAAGGAGGATACCCCTTCAACCGGACTTCATTTCGTATAAACTCCAGAATAGCCTGCTGCCTGCTGGATATCTTCGACATACCGTATCAACCCCATTTTAGTAACGTTTGGGAAAATTATAACATAGAACCTCCGTTCGTACAAACATAAGTTCTAAATAAAATGCCATTAAATCAGTGTTTTTTAACTATTAGAACAGAATTTGTCCAAAAGTCGGAGCAAAATACTGCAAATGCTTTATACATGACTTCAATTCAGATATTTCTCCTTCGAAAAATAAGCGAACAATTGTTCTAAAAACCTATTGAACAAAACAAGTGTTCGTGTTATATTGATTCCAACAGATAGGAACAAACGTTTGGAGGCGGCTATTTAATGAGATATTCTACTTATCAAAGCATTTATGAACCGATGAATTCGGAACTGGTGAAGTCTAACATAGGGAACTACAAGAAGGTTTTAGCACGTTTCAAGATTTCTTCATGGATGTTAAAGGTAGCCATTACTTCTTTGATTATATTTATTGGATGCAGCACTGTTTTAACTGTATTTGCTGGCAATGAGAATGATGTTCTGCCTGGAGGAAAGATAGCCGTTTCACAAGGGGAAACATTATGGAGTATTTCTTTGGAACATAAACCGATGAATATGGATACACGTATTTATATAGAAGCAATTAAGAAAGTGAATCAACTTCAGACGACTTCGATCCAAGTGGGACAAGTTTTAGCTCTACCGCAATTTGCAGAATAAAATGCACATGAATGAGTGTTAGTGCGTGTCAGCTTGACAAGCTGCCTTTATCATGGCAAAGTTAATATGACTTTGTATTTTTGGAGGGGACAAGCTTGGATATAGATAGTCTGGTAGCACGCATTAATGAATTGGCTCGTAAGCAAAAGTCCACTGGTTTGTCAGAGGAAGAACTTGCTGAACGTGCCGAACTAAGAGAGATTTATTTGAGTAATATTCGCAGCAATTTCAGACAGCAACTGGATACCATTGAGATTGTTGATGATGAGAATGACAAAGGCCACCAAGGCAAACTCAAACACTAACGAAACCTATGATATCATTTATGATATTTAGGTTTCTTCCTGTTATTTTGAGTGTGCAATCTATAGGGGGAAATGTTGGTTTACAGTTATGTAAGCCGATACAAAGACACATAAGGGGGATTCTCATGTCGCGTTCGTTCGAGAGAACGGTTAAGAAAAATTCCAAGCAGTTAAATCAGCAACGCAAAAAAAGTGGTCAACCAATTACAGGTACACCAGGTGAAGAAGTCTTTAAAGGACGCAGCCTGTTGTTCCCTATATTTTTGATCGGTCTCGCCTTTTTGTATCTGTTTATGAGCACATTCCTTGTACAAGCTCCAATGACAACTTGGGACTGGGTGACCATGCTGCTTTACGTATTTTTAGCTGTCATCTTCATGCTTCGTCGTCCGTACATCAAGATTAGCAGTAATCGGATTATTACGACGAAGGGTAACCGTGAACGTTCAATCGGCGTTGACGATATCGTAAAATTCAGAATTGAACCAGGTACAATCGTTATTGAACATAACAGTCGCGGTAAAAGATGGGTGTTTACCAAGTTATTGAACCGCTACGATACAGATGCGATTGCAGAACGTTTGTTGAAGTTTGCAAAAGCACACCAGATCACCGTGGAAACCGTCGAAAAGTAATTATTGCATAAAGGGGTAGATGATCGGAATGGCGTTAAAAGCGATTTTGTTCGACCTAGATGATACTTTATTATGGGATGAGCGTAGTGTTCGAGAAGCTTTTCATGAGACTTGTCTAATCGCAGCGCAAGAGACTGGGGTTAAACCGGAAGAACTTGAAGAAGCCGTTCGTAACGAGGCACGTGGACTGTATGAATCATATGAGACCTTTCCTTTTACCAAAATGATTGGAATCAATCCGTTTGAAGGACTATGGGCTAACTTTACTGGTGGGGATCAACCTGAGTTCCGTCAGTTGGAACAGCTTGCTCCTGTTTACCGTAAAGAATCCTGGCGTCGTGGCTTGTTGAAGTTAGGTGTAGATCGGGAAGATCTTGCTGAACAGCTTGCCTCACAGTTTGGAGTAGAACGGAGATCCAGACCCCATGTGTACGAAGAAACGATGGATACCTTGCGTAAGTTGCAAGGAGATTACAAACTTTTGTTGTTAACGAACGGTTGTCCTGCTTTGCAACAAGAGAAGTTGGACGGTGTGCCTGAATTGACTCCTTTCTTTGATGAGATTATTATCTCGGGTAACTTTGGAAAAGGAAAACCGGATCCATCCATATTTGAACATGCTTTGAGTAAACTGGGTGTTAAACCTGAAGAGAGCATGATGGTTGGAGACAAGTTGACGACTGATATTCGTGGTGCTTTATCATCTGGCATCCAATCCGTATGGATTAACCGTGAGCATAAGACCAACAATGAAACGTATGCGCCTGACCATGAAATAACGCATTTATCTGAACTGGATCAGCTTATAGCTAATTTCTGAGCAGATCAGCTATAACATCTTTCCTCAGCACCCTGAAACATTGGAAGCTTCAATGAACGATGATGTCGTTCGTGAAGTTACCAATGTTTTTTTATTTGGGCAGGTTGGCTAATTGACCTTGTTAAATGAGATAACAATTATATTTGCTAAAAGTTATTGAAATTAGGAGGAAGCTGGATTAGAATATAACTAACATACTAGTATGACTAGTATTTAGATTGTCCTAGAGCAATTTCTTTTGACTTACTTCATTTGAATGAAAGCAGGAGTTGTTGCTTATTATTATTTTAGACATATTGTAAGCGCTTCACCTATTATGAACACCTTCTTTTGATTTGGAGATCACACCACCTATTAAGTGCTAATGAATGATGTGAAGCACTTTGGATTGTGTGATTCTACATAACACATTAAAATGACATCGCTTACATTTAGCTACTATCTATTTCGCAGTGGGGGTGAAGTTGAGGGATTGGTTGTCTTCTACAAAAAGAAGAAGCGATGGGAGTTGTACATGAATTCGTTTTTACCTATCAAGTCCTGGATCGGAGTGAAAAAACATGGAGTCGGAAACCGCTAAAACAACACTAACCATGACATCTTTACGTAAAGAGAGCAGATTACAAACCGCAGGAACCTTGTTCCGCAAAGACTGGCAGCTGTATTCACTATTAATCCTTCCCATCATCTACCTCATTATTTTTAAATATGGACCGATGATTGGTAATGTGATTGCCTTCAGACGTTTTGTTCCGGGGGGCAGTATATTTGGAGAAACATGGGTTGGGTTAAGATACTTCAAAATGTTTATTGAAGACCCTACCTTCTGGAGAGTATTCGGTAATACGCTGATGTTGGGCGGACTCGCGTTGCTCTTTACATTCCCGGTTCCCATCATTTTTGCCTTGATGCTTAACGAAGTGAAGAGTAAACGATTCAAAAAGTTTGTACAGACCGCGTCTTATCTGCCTCACTTTCTGTCCATCGTTATCGTTGCAGGTATGATCCTGCAGTTGACAGCAGTGAATGGTTCCATTAATGGACTGGTGGCTTTTTTCACCGGAGACAATATACCTTTTATGCAGCGGGCTGAGTGGTTCAGAACAATCTACATCACGTCAGAGGTATGGCAGGGTATGGGTTGGGGAGCGATACTGTATCTCGCCGCACTGACAACCATTGATGATTCTTTGTATGAAGCTGCACGTATTGATGGTGCCAACCGCTGGAAGCAAACGATTCACGTAACGATTCCAGGAATCTTGCCAACGATTGTGACGTTGTTGATCTTGAACATGGGTAATTTCCTGGCTGTTGGATTTGAAAAAATCTTACTCTTGTACAATCCGCTGATCTACGAGACATCTGATGTGATCTCCACTTACCTGTATCGGGTCGGACTGGAATCCAGTAACTTCAGTTATGCTACCGCAATTGGCTTGTTCGAATCGCTGATCGGTCTGATTCTGGTGTTCTCCGTAAATGCCATTTCACGCAGACTGACACAAAGAAGCTTATGGTAAAGGAGGAGCACCATGCAGGAATCCAGATCTTACAAGGTATTTAAAGTATTTAATGTCATCTTTCTGCTGTTCGTGGTATTTATAACGCTCTATCCATTCTTGAATGTCGTAGCACAATCCTTCAGTAGTGAGTCCTATATTAACTCAGGCAAAGTAAGTTTGTTCCCAAGAGGATTCAATGTGGAGACATACAAGACCATCTCACGTGACAGTATGTTCTGGACCAATTATAAAAATACGATTATTTACACCGTGGTAGGTACGTTGATTTCGATGTTCATGACAACTATCTTCGCCTATGCCTTATCCAAAAAGAGGTTGATGGGCCGCAAGTTTTTGACAATGTTCGCCGTGTTCACGATGTTCTTCAGTGGTGGATTGATTCCAAACTATGTCTTGATTAATTCCCTTGGATTCAATAACACCATGTGGGCGCTTGTTGTTCCTGGCGCAATTAGCATATACAACATGTTGATCATGAAGTCATTTTTTGAAAATATGCCTGAAGAACTGGAGGAAGCTGCCTCCATTGATGGGTTAAATACCTACGGAATCTTGTTACGCATTATCTTGCCGCTGAGTAAAGCCGTTATGGCAACCATGGTACTGTTCTACGCAGTAGGTCATTGGAACTCCTGGTTCCCAGCCTTTCTGTATTTGGATAAAAAAGAACTGTTCCCGGTCACCATTTATTTGCGCAACATGATTGCTGGAGCGACCAGCGGGGCTTCTGCCGGTGCAACCTCAGCTGATAACCTGACACAGATTGCTGCCAATATTAAGTCAGTAACGATGGTATTAACCATCTTGCCGATACTCACCATCTATCCATTTGTGCAAAGATACTTTGTAACCGGTATCATGTTGGGGTCTGTTAAACAGTAATGCTTAGCAGACAGAATGATTCACATGATTAACTTTTAAAGGTAGCTTAGAAAGTTCTAAGGCAAGGTCAACCTAAACCAAATTCAGGGGGATAACCTAAATGAATCAAAAGCCACGTAAGTTTGTCGGTAAAATGGTTTTGGCAACAATGATGACCGTCGTTCTGGCTGCATGTAGTAGCGGTACTGGTGCTGGAGGTGACGTCACAGAAGTTCAGACCAACGCTGCAATGGAGACGTACAATGTAGGAGATACATTCAAGGCGACTGAGCCGTTTAATCTCTCCATACTTTATAGTGATCAACCTAGTTATCCATATAAAAAAGACTGGTTGCTTTTTGATAAAATTACCGAACTGACGGGTGTTACGCTTGAGCCAACGATTGTACCGATGAGCGATTATTCTCAGAAGAGATCTCTGTTGATTAGCTCTGGTGATGCACCACTGGTTATTCCTAAAACCTATCCAGGTGAAGAGTCTGCATTTGTATCTTCCGGTGCGATCTTGCCGATTAGCGATTATATTGATTTGATGCCGAACTTCAAGGATAAAGTGGAGAAATGGGGTTTGGAAGATGAACTCGAAGGACTTCGACAGGAAGATGGAAAGTACTATGTACTTCCAGGTCTGCATGAAGAAGTATGGCCGGATTATACGCTGCTTGTAAGAACGGATGTCTTTGAGGAAAATAACATCGCTATCCCGACCACATGGGACGAATTGTATGATGCAGCCAAAAAACTGAAAGAGATCTATCCCGATTCCATTCCATTTTCGGACCGATTCCAATTCAATAGTACGTTGAACATCGCTGCTACTGGCTTTGGTACCAAGGGTGGATGGGGTTTTGGTAACGGATTGACGTATAAGGAAGATCAAGATCAATTTGTGTACACGGCTACAACACCAGAATACAAAGAGATGCTAACGTATTTTAACAAGTTGGTATCCGAAGGGCTGCTCGATAAGGAAAGTTTTACACAGGATGATGATCAGGCTGTACAGAAATTTGTATCCGGCAAATCATTCATGATTAATGGTAATTCCCAGACCGTTGTATTGCACCGAAATGATATGAACAAAACGCTCGGAGAGGGTAAATTCTCGGTTGCGAAGATTACAGTACCAGGTGGGCCAAAAGGCCAGCTGATGTCAGGGTCCAGACTTGAAAACGGTGTCATGATATCTGGGAAAATACAAAAGAGTGAAAATTTCAAAGCCATTATGCAATTTGTTGATTGGCTATATTACAGTGATGAAGGTCAAGAGTTTGCCAAGTGGGGCGTAGAAGGCGAAACATTCACCAAAGAGGGCGGAACACGTAAATTGGTAGAAGACGTGAATTACAATGGTTTGAATCCAAAAGGTACGAAGGATCTGCGTATTGACTTTGGCTTCTCTGGTGGTGTATTTGCCTACGGAGGAACCACAGATCTGCTGCAATCGATGTTTAGTGAAGAAGAGTTGAAGTTCCAGCAAGACATGAAGGATACCAAGGAAGTTATCCCGGCAGAACCACCAATTCCATACTCTTCCGAGGACCGTGAACGGGTGACACTTCTGAGTACACCACTGAAAGACTACTCTGACCAGAATACACTTAAATTTATTTTGGGTGAACGGAACTTGTCTGAATTCGATACGTTTGCCAAAGAGCTGGACAGTCAGGGGCTAACCAATTATCTGAAGCTGGCCAATGACACGTACCAAGCCTATAAAGAAAACAAGCAATAATATAGTTGATGCTGGCCGGATTACCGTTTCACGCCGATATTTAAGTGGAACGGTAATTTGTGCTAAGATAAATGAATACGGCTGAGAGAAAGAGGTCTAGGCATGTCACTTAATCAAAAAATTAGAGGCTCGACCCGGGCATATTCATATAACCTGTTAAAAGAACGAATTCTTCATCTGGAACTTAAGCCGGGTACCAAGATTTCAGAGAAAGAGATTGCAGATGAACTGCAGGTGAGCAGAACACCTGTGCGAGAAGCATTCATGAAGCTTGCTGAAGAAGAACTGCTGGACATTATTCCACAGAGTGGAACGATCGTCTCTCATATTAATCTCGAGCATGTGGAAGAAGGCAGGTTTATGCGGGAAAAGATGGAGAAGGAAATCGTGACGTTGGCTTGCGCTTCTTTTCCTGAAGAGTTTAGATTTAGACTCGAAACCAACATTGCTATGCAGGAAGTATGTATAGGGAAAAACAATTTCTATCGACTGTTCGAACTGGATGAAGAGTTTCATCAGATTTTGTTCCAGGGTACGGGTAAGCTGAGAACGTGGAAAATGTTGCAACAGCTGAATATTCCGTTTAATCGGTTGCGTTTATTACGTCTAGCGGAAGACTCCAACCTGGAGGTCATTATCTCTCAACACAAAGAGATTTATCGCCTTATCACAGAGCGCAAGACGGAGCAAGCGGTTCAGGTGATGGAAGCTCATCTCAGACTGGTTGTTATTGAACAGGAATCGATAAAAGCGAAATACCCGCATTATTTTATATAATGCACCGATGTTGTATAATACTCTCCATATGCATATGCGAAAACCCCTGTTCAATTGAACAGGGGTTTTCGGTTAAGCAGGTCGTCACACGAGAGTGTTATGCTTGTTTGATAAATGTAGGATCAGGGTATGGATCTGCAATCCAGCCATCTTTTTCGATGAACAGACGTACAGCAATAATTTGTTTGTTCTCCATTAAAGTGAAGAAGTGCGGTGTATTCTCAGGTACAGAGATGACGTCTCCAGGAGACAGTTCTACATTAAAGTAGCCCACATCATCTGTAGCTTTGATAACAAAGATTCCTTTACCAGCGACAATCGCCCGGATTTCATCTTCAGCGTGGGTGTGGATCTCTTCGAACTTGGCCAGCTTTTCTTCGATATCTGGTGTTTGTTCAGACAGCGTGATGACATCCCAGATTTGGTATCCGCGACGTGCAGCCAAATCTCTGATTTCATAATCGTAAGTTTCCAAAACTTCGGCTTTCTGATCATCAGTCAATCCAAAGTTATTTTGCAGATCCGTGTTCAGTTTGGATGCGTCCCACTTCTCATATAATACTTCGTATTTGTTCAAGAAATTTCGAACGTTTTCGTCACCAGTGATGCGTTCGTTCGTATTTCGGATTACAATTTCAGCCATGTTCTTTCCCTCTTTTCCACTTGGTTTAATTGAATTATATCGGATTGCTCTGTTTTTGTCGATTCTCAAATTCCGTTCATATTCGAGCAAACCCGCCATCTTTCGGGAGAAAACCCGATCTTTCACATTAAGTTAGTTTCTGTTAAACTAAGATTTAACGTTTTGCGGGGGTGAAGATATTGGATAAGATTAGTCTACACGAAGCATTAAAACAACGAATATTAATCCTCGACGGTGCAATGGGGACCATGATTCAACAAGTTGATCTGACTGGCGAAGATTTTGGTGGCGAAGATTTGGATGGATGTAATGAAATGTTGGTGCTTACTCGTCCAGAGCTGATCCAGCGCATTCATGAAGAGTATCTGGAGGCCGGCGCCGATTTAATTGAAACCAATACATTTGGTGCGACATCTGTCGTGCTTGCTGAATACGATATTCAGGATCGGGCACGCGAGATTAACCTGGAAGCAGCTAGAATTGCGAAAGCTGCAGTTGATCGTTTCTCTACACCGGAATCTCCACGTTATGTGGTAGGTGCGATGGGACCAACAACCAAAACACTGTCTGTAACTGGAGGCGTAACGTTCCAGGAACTTATCGACAGTTATTTGGAGCAAGCGCTTGCTTTAATAGAGGGAGGCGTTGATGCGCTACTGCTTGAAACCTCACAGGATACCCTCAATGTAAAAGCAGGCAGCATTGGAATTCAGCAGGCCTTCGAACAGAGTGGTGTTACACTGCCCCTGATGATATCAGGAACGATAGAACCGATGGGAACGACCCTTGCGGGTCAGAACATCGAATCCTTTTATATATCCTTAGAACACCTTAACCCAATTTCGGTAGGACTAAACTGTGCTACAGGTCCGGAGTTCATGCGTGATCACATTCGTTCGCTTTCCGGAATGGCATCGGTTGCCGTTAGTTGTTACCCGAACGCAGGACTTCCTGATGAGAACGGTAATTACCATGAGTCACCAGACTCGCTTGCTCAGAAGATTGGTGCTTTTGCCGAACAGGGCTGGTTGAATATCGCTGGTGGATGTTGCGGGACAACCCCTGCACATATTCGGGCTATGCGCGATACACTTGCCCAGTACCCCCCAAGAGAAATGAACGGAACACATCCACCTGCGTTGTCCGGTATAGAACCGATCTATATCGAGCAGGACAATCGTCCATACATGGTTGGTGAGCGTACGAATGTATTGGGTTCACGGAAATTTAAACGACTTATTGTAGAAGGAAAATATGAAGAAGCTTCAGAAATTGCTCGTGCTCAAGTGAAAAATGGAGCGCATATTGTCGACGTGTGTGTACAAGACCCGGACCGCGAAGAGTCTGAAGACATGGTGAAGTTCCTTGAACTGGTTGTGAAAAAAGTAAAAGTACCTCTCATGATCGATACAACAGATGCTTCCGTAATCGATCTGGCCCTCCAGTACTCTCAAGGTAAAGCGATAATTAACTCCATTAACCTTGAGGATGGCGAAGAGAAATTTGAGCTGATCACGCCGTTGCTTCATAAGTACGGTGGTGCGGTTGTCGTCGGAACGATTGATGAACGGGGTCAGGCGATTAGTCGGGAGGACAAACTGGACGTAGCCAAACGCTCTTACGATCTGCTGGTGAACAAGTATGGACTGAAACCAGAAGACCTCATTTTCGATACGTTGGTGTTCCCGGTAGGTACGGGAGATGAACAGTACATCGGTTCAGCCAAAGAAACCATTGAAGGTATAAGAGTGATTAAGGAAGCGATGCCAGAATGTCATACGATACTCGGGATCAGTAACATTTCATTCGGACTGCCAGAAGCAGGCCGTGAAGTGCTGAACTCTGTATTTTTGTATGAATGTACCAAAGCAGGTCTCGACTATGCCATCGTAAACACAGAGAAATTGGAGCGTTATGCATCCATTCCTGAAGAAGAACGTAGGCTCTCGGAAGAGCTTTTATATAACACGAATGATGAAACACTTGCGGCGTTTGTAGCGGCGTTCCGTAATAAGAAGGTTGAGAAGAAGGAAAAAATCTCGAACCTTTCATTAGAAGAGCGTCTTGCTTCATATGTTGTGGAAGGAAGCAAAGAAGGATTGCTGCCGGATCTTGAACAGGCACTTGCCAAATACACAGCACTTCAAGTGATTAACGGTCCACTGATGCGGGGTATGGAGGAAGTAGGTCGTCTCTTTAACAACAATGAGTTGATTGTAGCTGAGGTGTTGCAGAGTGCGGAAGTGATGAAGGCTTCTGTAGCATATCTGGAGCAGTTCATGGAGAAGAACGAAACTTCGGTTAAAGGCAAAATCATTCTGGCCACGGTCAAGGGTGATGTGCATGACATCGGCAAGAACCTGGTAGAGATCATCCTGTCCAATAACGGTTACCGTATCATTAATTTGGGTATAAAAGTACCACCAGAACGTATCATTGAGGCGTACCGAGAAGAAAAAGTCGATGCGATCGGCCTCTCGGGTCTATTGGTAAAATCAGCGCAACAGATGATTCTTACCGCTCAGGATTTGCGAACAGCAGGTATTGATGTACCTATTATGGTTGGCGGAGCGGCGTTGACACGTAAATTCACCAAAAATCGTATCCGTCCTGAATATAACGGAATGGTTGTATATGCTAAAGATGCGATGGATGGTCTGGATCTGGCGAACAAATTGATGAATCCCGTTACACGTGAAGCGATGCAACTGGAGATGGAAGCTGAAAAAGAAGCTGATGCTTCAGGTGCTGTAGCTGTTCAGGCTCTTCCAGAGCTTACGCGAGTGGAGCGTTCGGATATTGCTGTAGATAATCCGGTTCTTGTACCGCCTGATCTGGAGCGTCATACGATGCGCAACTATCCGTTATCACATATCCTGCCATACGTGAACATGCAGATGTTGCTTGGACACCATCTGGGGTTGCGCGGTTCAGTAGAACAACTGCTTGCTTCAGGTGATAAGAAGGCTACCGATCTGAAAGCAGTCGTGGATGATATCATGCAAGAGGCTGTTCGTGACGGGATTATTCAGGCGCATGCCATGTATCGTTTCTTCCCAGCTCAGTCCAGTGGAAACAGCGTCATTATCTATGATCCAAAGGATACAAGTAATATTTTGCATACCTTTACGTTCCCACGTCAAAAAGTCGAGCCGTTCCTATGCCTGTCCGACTTCCTGAAGCCTGTTGAATCCGGTCAGATGGATTACGTTGGTTTCATGGTTGTTACTGCCGGACATGGTGTGCGTGAACTATCCACAGCGTGGAAAGATCAAGGGGATTACCTTCGCTCGCATGCTCTGCAATCCGTAGCACTCGAGGTAGCAGAGGGATTAGCTGAGCGTGTGCATCATATGATGAGAGATATCTGGGGATTCCCTGATTCTGCTCAGATGACCATGAAGCAACGTCATGGTGCACGTTATCAGGGGATCAGGGTATCCTTTGGATATCCGGCTTGTCCGGATCTGGAAGATCAAGGGCCGTTGTTCAAGTTGCTACAGCCTGAGGATATCGGTGTGGAATTGACGGAAGGTTTCATGATGGAACCTGAAGCATCTGTATCAGCGATGGTGTTCAGCCATCCGCAAGCCAAGTATTTTAACGTAGAAAAGGCATAAATCAGTAGAGTGTCAGGCAAAGCCCTCCGCATTGTCGGAGGTTTTTTGCTGGCAACAGAAAGAGGTGCGATCCAGAATGGAACTATATTTCCTGGGAACTAATGCTGGTGTACCTACGCTTCAACGGAATGTAACTTCCATTGGGCTACGCATGTTGGATGAACGCAGAGCTTTGTGGTTGTTTGACTGCGGGGAAGGAACACAGCACCAGATTTTAAGTTCTCCGCTTAAACTAAGCAAATTGGAGAAAATATTCATTACTCACCTGCATGGTGATCATGTATTTGGACTTCCAGGACTGCTTTCAAGCAGAGCCTATCAAGGTGGCACCACACCATTAACGGTATATGGTCCGCCAGGTACGGATCGAATGATTAGTACAACAATGGAGCTTAGCCAATCCCGGGTTAACTATGAGTTGAATATCGTGGAACATACGGGCGGCGTACTCTTTGAAGATGACAGTTTTATCGTGGAAGCTGCTTTGCTTGAGCATCGGATTGACAGCTATGGATACCGGATCACGGAAAAAGATCGTCCAGGCAGCCTGGACCCAGCCAAATTGGCGGAATATGGTTTGAAACCAGGCCCATTGTTCGGCCGACTGAAACGTGGAGAAACCATTACGCTGGATAACGGTCAGTCGCTTCGTCCAGAAGATGTATTGGGAGCGCCAAAACGCGGCATGGTGATCACCATATTGGGTGATACTCGTCCATGTGACAATGTACAGCCTCTGTCCATCAATGCAGATGTACTTGTACATGAAGCTACATTCATGCATGATCTGGCCGATACAGCGCATGAGTACTATCATAGTACTTCAAAACAAGCGGCAGAAGCGGCTAGAGCAGCGAATGTCGGGCAATTGATCATGACTCACTTCAGCTCTCGTTATAAAGATGAAGATCAACTGCAGCCACTTTTGGAAGAAGCACAGTCCGTATTCCCCAATACCAGACTTGCAAACGAACACCAGCTTATTCCTGTCGTGCATCGCAAGCAAGAAACTTAACCATGAATGCGAACCAGTGCACGGCTAAACACGTCATATGAAGAACCGGGTATTTGCACGGGACTGAGGGAGAAGAACTCCCGCGGTCCCTTTTGCAATCTGGTCAGAAAGCGTGTAGGATGGGCAATATGAAGAGGGAAATGATTCAAATTATTTTCCGGGAAAGCGCAGGAAATGACAAGCTTGTACAGAAGACGCGCGAGCTAAACCGTCGGTGTTCGATCCGGTTCGACTTGTTGCGTGCACATGTCAGCAAGCCATTATTTTTTGCCTGAATACATAGGTTAGCGGTCAAGTTCGAGGTAAATGATTAAGGACATGAAACGTTAATGGAATAAAGAAAGGAAGTGCTGTGTGTGATTAAGGCCTATCTGATTGATTTGGATGGTACGCTCTATCATGGCAGACATCGTATCGAAGGAGCCGATCAGCTTATTCGAACACTGCAAGAGCTAGGAAAGCCGTATTTATTCGTAACCAATAATTCTTCTCGCACTCCACAAGGTGTGGCAGATCATCTGAACGGGATGGGTATACCTGCCGACGCGTCTCAGGTATGTACTTCTGCTGTGGCAGCTGCTGAATACGTTGCTAAAGAGTCACCGGGTGCAAGAGTGGCATGTATTGGCGAAGCAGGATTGTTGCAAGCCATAGAAGAAGCAGGACTACAGCTGACTGAAGATGCACCAGATTACGTGATACAGGGGATTGATCGTGAATTTTCCTATCAGAAACTGACCAAGGCGCTAAGGTGGATTAATGCGGGATCAAAATTCATCATGACCAACCCTGATCTGCAGCTCCCTTCGGATGACGGATTGACGCCTGGAGCCGGAACTATTGGAGCAGCGATTGAAGCGGCAACCGGAGTTCATCCTACCGTTATTGGCAAGCCATCGAGTGTTATAATGAAGTCAGCCATTAGCCGGCTGAACCTGGCGTCTCATGAAGTAGCAGTGATCGGAGACAATATGCGTACCGATATTGCAGCTGGAGTGGCAGCAGGATGTGAGACGCTGTTGGTACTTACTGGTGTGACAACACGAGATAATATGGATGGACACATTCAAGCAGCCAAGGCTCGACCTGATCATGTGTTTGAAGATTTGCATAAATTGATGGAGTGGCTGTCGCAACAGACAGACTAAGCTTCCAAAAAGGGGTAATGTATGATGCCGGAACTGCCGGAAATGGAAAACTACCGGACCTTGCTGTCCGAGAAAATACTTGATCTACCAATTACAGGTGTTGTGATTAATCGCGATAAAACGATAAACACGGAGCCTGATCTGTTCATCAGTGAACTTACAGGCAATCGCATCATATTTGTTGAGCGCCGAGCGAAGCATCTGATTTTCCACTTGGCTAATGGCAAACGTCTGGTGCTGCACCTCATGTTGGGTGGTATGATTTTCTGGGGCACGGAAGAGGAGCGCCCTGATCGTTCCACACAGGTGGAAATCCAGTTTGGCGATCACATTTTATTCTTTATCGGGCTGCGCTTGGGTTATTTACACCTGCTTACTTCGAAAGAAACGGAAGAGGCGATGTCTGATCTTGGACCTGAACCTTTGGATCGACGGATGAACCTAGAACGTTTTGCTTCTCTGTTGAAAGGGCGTCGCGGTACGCTCAAGACAACGTTGGTAAACCAGCATATTATTGCGGGGATCGGCAACTGTTATTCGGATGAAATTGCCTTTGCTGCCGGTCTGAGACCAAGCTCCAAAACGCAGAACATCGCGACTTCACCAGAGCTGACGGAACGCTTGTTCCATTCGATGCAGTCCGTGTTGCGCGAAGCAGCTTCTGAGGGTGGTTATATGGAAATGCCACTAATGCAAGGGGACACCAAGACAGGAAGCTTTGACGAGCAATGTCGGGTGTACGATCGGGAAGGCGAGACTTGTCCGCGCTGCGGGGGAACGATTGAACGAGTGGAAATTACGGGCAAGAAGGCGTTCTTCTGTCCGAAATGCCAGCATGAGGCCTAAAACCGGAATCGGGGCACATGTCAGCACCAGAGGCGGATTTCTCCAGGCAGCCAAGAGAGCTTACGAGATGGGGGCAACGGCATTTCAGTATTTTCCGAAGAACCCGCGTAGCCTTGGTCTGAAAATTCTGGATCTCAAGGATGCTGAGCAGTGCAGGGATTGGTGTGAACAGCAGGGTCTTGCTTCGATTGCACATTCACCCTATCCCACGAATCCGGCGTTGGGCATGACCCGTGGAGAGGCGGGTTTTCATGCTACGATAGCTTCTATTCGCAATGACCTTGAAATTTCGAATGCTTGCGGTTCTGTCGGGACGGTAGTCCATTTTGGACATATCAAAACGAATGATCCGCTGGAGGGCTATCAAAACCTCATTCATTGTCTGGATACCGCCTTAGAGGATTGGGATGGTCATTCGAAAGTTTTGCTTGAAAATCAGGCAGGTGATCATGGCCCGATGGGCACGACAATGGAAGAACTGATACAGATTCGCAAATTAAGCCGATATCCGGAGCATATTGCTTTTTGTTTTGACACATGCCATGCTTTTGCTTCAGGTTTGTGGTCGTCAGGCAACGAAGAGTCGATGCTCGATAAGGGCAGGATGCTCGGATACTGGGATCATGTTGTTGCTGTACATTTTAATGATTCCAAGTATGCGTCCGGTTCGTGTAAGGATAGACATGCGAGGATCGGACAGGGTTATATCGGAAATGAATCAATGAAAGCATTGTTAAATGCGCCTGAGTTCCAAAAATCGGTTATTGTGCTCGAGACAGAAACAGGCGAAGATGGAACGCACCATGATGATATAGCGCTCATGCGTTCCTGGTTATAATGGGGAGAGGAGCGATTGTATGCATGTTTTTTTGGATGACTATCGGGCGTGTCCGAAAGGATTTGTTCTGGCAACGAATGCAGAAGAGTGCCTGATGCTGCTAAGAGAAGGTGACGTAGACATTTTGTCTTTGGATTATGAGCTTGGTCCTGATTCACCCAATGGCGGTGAGGTTGCGGCATCCATTGTACGAGAAGGTTTATTTCCGCGTGAAATCTTTTTGCATACGTCCAGTATGTTTGGGAAACGCCAGATGTACGAGATGTTATATAGCAATAAACCGGATTCGGTAACCATTCATAATGGTCCAATGACGGGTGAGGTCATGCTGCGTGTTGCTGCGGGAGAAGAAAGTTAATGAAGCCAATTACATCTAAAATGTTAATGCGCGGCGTATGGGAAGGCATGCCACAGGCTGTATTTATATATACCCCTTTATGTGGGACGTGTGCGGCAGCCCGGCGTATGCTGGAGGTCGTTGAGCACATGCTGCCGGAAGGTATTTTATCCGAAATGAACATTCATGACATTCCTGAACTTGTACAACAATTTCAAATTTCAAGCGTACCAGCAGTGATGCTATTTGACGGCCAGCAAGATGTTCCAAAAATGGTTTATCGGATGAGCTCTGTGGAGCATTTACTCTCGGAGATCCGGAAGGCGGTGCTGAAATGAGTATAATTTCGATGGAACATGTCTCACTTCGACGAGAAGAAAATCAGATTTTGGATAACGTACATTTGCGTATTGAACAAGGCGAACATTGGGTTATTCTGGGTCGAAATGGTTCTGGCAAAACAACGCTGCTGGAAATGATGAACGGATATATGTTTCCAACCCAGGGACGCATTGAAGTACTCGGTAATCTGTATGGACAATGTGACGTCAGGGAAGTACGTAAGGAAATCGGCTATATTAGCCAAACGTTGATTGAGAAATTAACACCCAGAGATCCGGTATGGGAGGTTGTCGCTACAGGAGCTTATGCTTTTTTGCGTTTTTATCAGACAATTCCTGATGAAGTCAAAGCAAAGGCAATGAGTTTGCTAGATGACATGGGCTTTGCCAACCTGGCCAACAACCCCCTTGGAACGTTATCCCAAGGCGAGCGCAAAAAAGTCATGCTTGCTCGTTCATTAATGGCTGAGCCCAAATTGCTGATTATGGACGAGCCTTGTGCCGGGCTAGACTTATATGAACGTGAGAAAATGCTGGCCGAGATTGTTCGTCTGCGCCAGCGTAACATTACAGTTGTTTACGTAACGCATCATGTTGAAGAGATCGTACCTTTATTTACGCATGTGGCCTTGATCCGCGATGGACGTATTGCGGCGGCTGGCCCCAAGCATGAAGTTTTGACACAAGATACAATTAAGCATACGTACGATGTCCCGGTCGATATCCAGTGGGATGACGGTCGCCCGTGGATACGCGTACGTTCTGGAGGGTAACACAATTTGAGTACACAATCGTCTTGGGAAGAAGGCAACTTCTCCCGTTTTATCTGCACAGCCAATCATGGCTTTGCCCCTTATGCTCAGGAAGAGTTGCGCCGTACGTTTGGTGCGGTCAAGAGCACGGTACTTGTACCAGGAGAAATCTTGCTTGCGGGTCTGCCTGTAGCGGAGGAAGAAGTTGCAGGTAAGCTTTGGGCAGAGTATCCAACGTTTTTACGTCATATTCAGCCTGTTCAGTTTCAGGAGAATACAGAAGATTCGGAACAGTCTATCGAGAAATTGATTGCATTCGTGATGAATCATAAGGAACTGACCGGCACCCCTGTCGTGCTGCAGGTACGGAAGACAGAAGGGTCCTTTTGGCAAGAAAATGCGGCCTCATTGAAACAATTGCTGACAGATAAACTGAATGATCTAGGTTGTGAATGGGTTGTACGTGATGCTGAATATGTCATTTCCGTATTTGCTGCGAATGATATGTTGTATGCTGGCGTATCCAGACCTGAACAGAATCTGTCAGACTGGAGCGGGGGAGCCGTACGTTTTCAAAAAGAAGACGGACAAATCTCACGGGCCAAATTCAAATTGCTTGAAGCCGAGCAAACGTTTGGCATTGACTTTACTTCATTTCATAAAGCACTTGATATCGGCGCTGCACCAGGTGGATGGACCTCGTTCCTGCTTGAACGCGGGCTAGAAGTAACGGCGGTAGATCCAGCGAAGATGGATGCGACGCTACTGGCATCACCAAAACTTACTTTCTTGAAGAAAAATGCAGGGGATGTTCGTTTCCGTGAAGGAGAATTCGATCTGCTCGTATGTGACATGAGTTGGAGTCCGAAGCTGATGAGCCGACTTGTATCGGATCTTCTTTATAGCCTTCAACCCGGGGGAACAGCGATCGTTACTGTGAAGTTATTGCATAAAAAACCGCTCGCGCTCATTAAAGATGTGATTGACACGTTTGAGCGTTCACGGATGCAAATTCAACGTTCCAAGCAGTTGTTCCATAACCGGGAAGAGATTACACTCTATATGGTCAAATATTAAGGGATCTAGCTTTGATTAAAGCAGCTAAAGGTATTATGAAATTGATTCGATTAAGCCCATTAAATATTGTGCTTTACAATCTATTCCTGCCTGTACTATAATGATACCAATATTAACCATAACAAACCTGAGGGAAAGCATCCCGAAGTGAACGAAACCGGATATCCGGTCTGTTCTTCTTCGGTGAAGCTTTCCCTTTTTTGTTGTGTAATGAAGGAGGAATTGATATGAGACATCCGGCCAGGCTGGAACGCGGAAGCCTGCTGGGAGGTAGATATCGTATCGTATCCATTCTGGGTACAGGTGGAATGAGCCATGTATACGAGGCGGAGGATCTGAAGTTGCCGGGCAAGATCTGGGCAATAAAAGAAAGTGTAACGGCTATGCCATATGAAGGCAGTATGGAGACGGAGGCTGCTCTGCTGACATCCCTTCGCCATCCAAGATTGCCGCAAATCGTTGATTTTTTTGTCCCGGATGAAGATGGGTACACGTACTTGGTGATGGAATACATCGAGGGGTTAACGCTTAGTGAGTATTTCAAGCAGTGTCGTGGGAAGATCCCGATGGAGCAGTTGACGGAGTTGATGCTTCAATTGCTGGATGTGTTGAGTTATCTGCATAATCTGAATCCACCTGTCATCTATAGGGATCTGAAACCATCAAACATCATGATCACGCCGGAACATGAAGTAAGATTAATTGATTTTGGCATCGCCAGAAGCTACAAAGCGCAAAGTGCCGAAGATACGGTCAAGTTGGGAACAGCTGGTTTCGCTGCACCTGAACAATATGGCTCAGGACAGACCGATGCCCGTTCCGATCTATATGGACTCGGAGCATTACTGTTGTATCTCATGACAAGTGGTGCGTATACAGAATGGATTCAGGGAGTGGAAAGCTCAATTCGAAGTGATGTACCGCGTACCTATATTCCTGTGGCGAGAAGACTGTTAAGGTATAACGCCGAAGAGCGATTCCAATCTGCAGATGAGGTACGGAAGGAACTACTCCGAATACCTGGAGGAATAACTCCGGGTGGAGACGGGACGATGACCCTGAATGGTGGAACAAGAGTTATTGCCTTGACGGGAGCTTCATCTGGTGTAGGGGTTACCCACACGGCTATAGCTATCAGTCATTATCTCGAAAGGCAAAACTTCAAAGTAGCTGTGATTGAAATGTCACCTCGCTCCCAATCCTTTGCAAGAATTCAACAAATCGCTCAAGCAGGTAAACCGGTGCCCACAGGCAGACAGTTTGCAGTGGATGGTGTTCATTATTGGAAACAATCCGGGCGAGCGGATATTTTGTCTTTGCTTGGGGGGAGTTATCAATTCATCGTGATGGATCTCGGTAGTGGTCAGGACCAGAACCGGCTGGAAGAATTCTTGCGTGCAGATCTGCCTATTGTGATAGGCTCAGGTGCCGAATGGAGACAGGCGGAGATTGGGGCTTTTGTTCGATCACATCATCGGTATCCTCAAGAGAAATGGATTTATTGTTTGCCCCTGGCAGCAAGTGAAGCAGTTCAGCGCATTCGTAAAGCTCTGGATACTTCGAGTGTATATGGGCTGCCGTTACATATTGACCCTTTTGACAAGGACGCACAGATGGATAAAGTGTTTTCTCATATTTTAACGCATATGATGGCACAGCAACCGAAGAAACGTTCGTTCTTTTCACGAAGGAAAGTACATGATTAGAGGAGATTACGAAAGGAGAGCCTCTTTTGTCTAAATTAAGAAAACAAAGCCGTCAACTAATCTATGCCGGGCTTATCGGAGCAGGGGCTGTAGGGTTGGTGTTCGGAGGATATGTTATTTACAATGTCAAAACGATGGGTGATGTCAGATCAGCTGTAGAAGCCCGTTATTTATCGGCATATGAGGAAAAGGAAGCTGAATTAAAGCAACAATGGAATTCGGGGGCACAAGGCTGGGTTACCATTCGGGATATAGAAGCAGGTGAACCGATATTGCCTGAGGATCTGAAGCTCGTTGCAGTCCCGGATGCACAGGCGCCCCGAAATCTCTGGTCCAGTACCAAGCAGATGGACGGTCAAGTGGCCAAAATAGAGTTGAAAAAAGGAACAGCGATTACCACCGAAATGGTGTACGAGGATACACCGGCTCCGCCCGATTTAAGAAATCGAGAGCTGCAAGTTGTACTACTGCCGTCCTCACTCGTAAAGGGAGATATTATTGATGTTCGTATCCAGTTCCCCACAGGACAGGATTATGTTCTCTTATCGAAAAAGAAAGTGGAACGACTAAATGCAGCTACCTTATGGATTACGATGACGGAGGAAGAGATTCTGTCACTCTCAAGTGCAATTGTAGATGCCTATTTACATAAAGCTTCAATCTATGCCTTAACCTATGTAGAACCACAGTTTCAGACACCTGCAATTGCAACGTATCCTGCCAATTCAGAAGTGTTAAAACTGTTGGAGAGTGATCCGAATATTGTTCGACGAGCGGAACAAGAGTTATCCAGACAAGTGCGAAGTTCGCTTGAAAGTTCCCTGGCCGCTTCCATGACAGCACCGTCAAAAGGGGTTGAGCAGGATGTGGCACAATCCTCAGTTACCTATAACAGTCGCCCATCAGCGAATAATTCGGCAACATCGGATGGCGTAATGTGGAATGATGGTTCAGGTAACGGAGGAGGAGCTAATTCAGGTAGCATAAATGATGCTGCTGAAGCTTCACTAACAGAACAGCAGAGCCTGCTAACGGGTGGAGAGTAGAGATGAATCTGAGGTTTTGTTTTCACATTAATATATTCAGATAACAAAGGATTAAAGAAATAGAAGGGAGTCGTGATATGTATGCATACATGGATCTTTGCAGGTTTATGTGAGAAGAACGATCTGATGCAGTATCTCTGCAAGATACTGGCTTCGACAGGTAACAGGGTCTTGCTTGTAGATGGAACGTTACAACAGAAGTATGGATACGGCGTAGGGGACAGTCAGCAGTCTTTGCGAATTACGGAATTTGAAGGTTTTGATATCGCTTGTCATTTTGTAACTTCAGCAGCTGTAGAGAATCATCTTGAAGTAAATGGAGCGCGGTTGGACAGCTATGACTATGTGTTATATGACATGGAGACCTCACACTTTGCTTCGCGTAATCTTTGGCTGAACGCTGATGTAAGAGTCTGGGTGAGTGATTATGAGCGGTTCAATCTGGAACGTGGCAAGGGCTGGTTGAAGCGGTTGCTTGAAGAACAGTCATTGCCTGGTGAGTTGTCATTTCAGCGGCTCTTCATTAACGGGGTCGACTGTAAGCTTGAAGCTCGTTATCTGTTGGCGTATCTGGAGGGCAGCCCGTTTGTATGGACAGGAGAATCCTTAGTGCTTCCATGGGATGAGTTAACAGCGGCGGTTAAGCTTGAGAACGAGCATCATCGCAGAGTTCATCTTGGACCTTTGTCACGAAATTACAAAAAATCGTTGTGTCGCGTGGTCGAGCAGTTAACAGGTTGGGAAAGTGTTCGCAGTCGTCGTGCGATGAAAGAAGCAGAGAGGATGAGAGCATGAGCACCATTACCTTTTGGAGCCCTTTTGCAGGGACAGGTTGTACCTCAAGCACATTAATTAGTGCTTATGCCATGGCACTTCACTATAGGACAAGAGTGTTACTTGTTAATACAGGCCTTGTCGGAACTGGTACAGAAGCTGCTCTGCCGTCCAATGAGGCGGATTCCACAGATTCCGTGTTCTCCTTCGAAGAGGGTGGATGGGATGCGGTTGAACGGCTGCATTCGAGCGGGAGCCTGAACAAGCACAATCTCAAGGATTATACCAAGCCACTTCTGAAGGAAAGACTTGATTTCCTGACCGGAAGAATGAATGAGATGGAACGTTCTCCGCAAGAACATGGTGAGACTGTAAAAAAGCTGCTGAATGTAGCTAACGAGTATTATGATCTGGTTCTTCTGGATGCGGATCATGCTGGTGTGGATTCGCAACTCAAGCTGCAACAAGCGGACTATGTTGTCATTAATCTCGATCAAAATATGCGAAATCTGGAGTTGTTCTTTGAAGAAATCCTGCCAGAACGAATGAACAAACAGAATATGCATGTTGTCATTAACAAATACGATCCGCAATCCCGCGCAACGCTTTCCAATATTCGGCGCCGGTTCAGATACAAAGGTTCGATATCTGCAATCCCGTACACAACCGGATACCTGGATGCAATGAATCGGCGAGATGTCGCTAAGTACTTGCAGTTGGAAAGTTTAAGCGAGAATAAGGATACTCGTAAAGGGAGCTTTGCTGCTAGCATGAGCGAACTCGCTCGCCTGATTATGGACGGCGCAGGAATGCGCACGGTTCTGAAGAGGCTGGAAAGGGGAGCCTGAACCTCCAATGCTCTGGAATACCATATGGATAAGTTTAATTTTGATTCTGTGTCTGACCTATCTCTGGTTCAAGTATAGAACGTTTCTTCGTGAAAAGAATGCTCGTATTCCTGAACAGGAATCGTTCACAATTGATATGTTGATTGAGAAGGTGAAGAACTCACTTCATGAGCTTAGTCATAGTCAACTCGCGGATGCGGGTCTGCACGAAGAAGAATATCGTCGAAGAATCAATCAACGTGCTGAGATGAGAAAAGCCCTGAAAGGTTGTGTTTCAGGCAGTATCAGCGACAAAACATATGTCAAAAACCTGATAGGGGATCTGCTGACCCGAAGTATAGGCCTGAACAAATCGAATGTAGATGAAGTTATTTTGTTTGCAGAACCAGATTTGTTGACGATTCAGGACCGATTCGAAATCGTGTTCTATTTGTACCGACAGCAATTCGGTGTGGATGCTCTTTCCCGAATGATTGATACCTACGATCTTGGCAGGCTGAGAATCGAGGAAGGTTCGGAGGACGGAGGGAGTTATTATATCTCTGAGGAGGATATTCAGTATGTGTTCGAATGCGAATATCGAGAGCTTGGATTCAGAGAAAAGACGGATATCATCGTGCAACGTATCTACCAACACTACAAAGGGTTCTCGGTTGTTGATGAGATAAGAGACCAACGTATTGACGGCGTCAGTGGTGGTGTCAGCGGTATGCTGGATACTGTTCATAATATGGGATTTCGAAAACCGGCATCATGGAATGATTTGCTGGATCAGGGACTGGATGATGATGCACATGAAGAACCGCTGAGCGGGATGGAAAGTGTATGGGTTTTCTATAAAGGTAAGTCCATTCATCTGTCCTTTCTATCATTCGGCAGCATCCGTGAACTGAAACGGGTATGCCAGAATATATACAAATACAATTATCCGGGACAGTTGTCGGAAGCAAGTGGATACAAAGTGAATGAGATGAAAGACGGTTCCCGTGTCGTTGTGGTTCGTCCTCCTTTTGCAGAATCATGGGCGTTCTTCGTCCGGAAGTTCGATATTCCGAATGCTTCACTTGAACAATTGGTTACGGGTAACAACGCAGATCTGCCAATTACATTGCTTCAATACCTGATGAAAGGAAGCCGGATTACAGCTGTAACCGGGGCACAGGGATCTGGTAAAACAACGTTGCTTATGGCTATGGTCAAACACATCTATGCATCGTATACCCTTCGGGTGCAGGAGATGGCGTTCGAACTTCAATTAAGACGGATCTATAGCCGACGTAATATTTTGAGTTTCCGAGAGACCGAACACATTTCAGGTCAACAAGGGCTTGATTTGCAGAAAAAGACGGATGGTACCGTCAATATTCTCGGTGAGGTTGCGAGCGATGAAGTAGCTGCATGGATGATTCAAATGTCCCAGGTTGCCAGTCTGTTCACTCTGTTTACCCACCATGCCAAAACATTTCGTGATCTGGTCTTCTCCCTGCGTAATTCCCTACTTAAAACAGGCATGTTCCAACATGAACATATTGCTGAGGAGCAGGTTGTAAGTGTGATCAATTTCGATGTTCATATGAAGAAAGACGCTGAGGGACGAAGATATATTGAGCGTATTACGGAGTGTCTTCCTCGTGCGAATCAAGGTGACAGCGTGGAAGAGAGAGCAGGTTTTTCATTTCGTAATGTTGTGGAGTACAGAGATGGAGAATACGTTGCGACAGCTCCAATCTCTTCGGGATGCATGATGGATATGCGAGAACAGATGACATTACAGGATGCTGAGAGATTTGAACAGTTTATGAAGCAACACTGGGGTGATCAGCATGACAATTAAATGGATTCTGCTCCTCGTATTAAGTATTTGTGCAGGAGGGTTGCTGATCACGCTTCTGGTTTTAGGTGTGATACGTCGCAGAGGAGGTGGTCCAACAAGCCAATCCGGCGTTATTCTAACTCCCGGAGGGAAGGGATTTAAAGGACTGGGAGCACTCTTGTTACAGTCCTACCGCTTCGGAATGAAAGTCCCACTGCTATCAGCCTATATTCTACAAGTGCAGAAGCGGATTTCATTCCGCCACGTTGGGGATGAGCCCTCACTTCGCAGACTGACGATGACAGTGGTTCTGATTATTCTGGGAGGATATGGAAGCATAAGTGTCATTCTGTTTCTTCTGCAGCCGGGTATCGCTTTTGTAATACTGTCCGTGCTCTGTGCTGTGGTGCTAAACAGCCTGGTGCTGGATATGTGCCTCAGTCGTATGGAGAAAAGGTTGCTGGTGCAGATGCTGGATCTCTTTGCAGATGTAAGGCATCGGTATCATCAGCATGGCATGGTTGAAGAAGCGCTCTATGAAGCCGCTGAAGCAGGAACAGGAGAAGCCGCGGAACAAGTAAGACTGATCTACGAAGCTCTAACTTCTCCAGATCCGAATGAAGCTCTTGAGCGTTATTATGAAGTGGCTCCCAATCGTTTTCTCAAAGGGTTCGCAGGCGTTTCCTATATGGTCATGGAGTTCGGGGATAAGGACAGAGAACAAGGTTCTATTTATCTTAAAGGACTTGGTAACCTAACTCAGGAGATTCATTTGGAGATATTGCGGCGTGATAAATTGGATTACTTGCTCAAAGGACTTAATATCATCGCACTCGCTCCGGTATTGTTCACCGCTCCGATCGAACGCTGGGCAAGAGTCAGTTTTCCAACGATGGATGAATTTTATCGCAGCAAAATCGGTTTTGTTACTAAAATATCGATCTATGTCATCATCATCCTTGCCTATTTGCTTTTGCAAAGGCTCCAACAATACGATGAGACCCGTTATCGGTCAGGCCATAAGCACTCACGGTTGGATCAGTTTCTGTACAAGCAGACCTTCATACGGAAAATGGCGATGTTGTTTGCGGCGAAACCTAGGAGTACACAATACAGCCAAACGATACGACTGATGAGGGAGAGCAGCTCGGAGCTGAAATATGAATGGCTTGCCATTCGTCGAGTGATGTTATTCGCAGGTTGTTTGGTCCTTACGATGGGCTGTATCTTACTGTTGCACCAGGTTGAACGTAACCACATCTTGCATGATCCAATCCGGGATGACCGAATGTTTGGCGCAATGGCTGAAGCGGACCTCAGGAAGGCCGAGGAAAAAACAGCTTTGGATCAATCCGTGCTGGAAAGTGTAGAAATGAACCGAGGAGCTACATACGAAGACATCTCCAAAGCGTTACAACAGCTCTCTCCCGTTCAGCTGGACCATGATACCCAGGCTGAGACGATCGCGCGCATTATGCAAAAACTAGAGGTGTATAACAAGCAATATGTACGCTGGTGGGAAATGATTATAGCGATTGTCATGGGTGTAGCAGGGTACTACATGCCCGTATGGCTCATGTTATTTCAGCGGAAAATGCGAAGGTTGGATATGCGGCATGAAATCTATCAATTTCAGACGGTGATTTCCATTTTGCGTGAGATGGACCGGATGTCTGTGGAGGAGATATTGGAGTGGCTTAATCGATTTGCCGTCATTTTCAAGCGTCCGCTGCAAAAATGTTTGTTGCATTTCGAACATGGGCCAGAGCTTGCACTTGAACAATTAAAGGAAGAGGCGGGTTTGCCCGAGTTCCAGCGACTGGTGGATAAATTGCAGCTTGCCCTTGGCAAAATCTCAATACGTGAAGCCTTCGATGATCTTGAAAGCATGATGGCATTCTATTTTGAACAACGCAAGCAGGAATACAGCAAAATGATTGATGTAAAAGCATCATGGGGTAGAACCATCGGATTTACACCTATGTATGCCCTTATCTTTTTGTATCTGGTCATTCCATTGGTCGGTATGAGCTTCTTGCAGATGAACATTTATTATGAACAAATTCAGAAACTGTAGCACAATTCATCTGTGTAACAGTCTGAAATAGTTTAATCACTTATAACTTGGGAGGATTTATCATGAACAATGCATCAAGCGCTTTGAAGGTGGCAGCAGGGATATTTTTAACGATCGCTCTGATTACAATTGTAGTTCTGTTATTTATTTCGGCTCAGGAGGCAACTAAGACGGCCCAAAACAATTTTGCTGATATCCAGACCGAATTGTCCCAGGCTGCATTTACGGTATATGACGGAACAACCATCAGTGGATCACAGGTAACGAATGCGCTGCGTAAATATGCGGACAAGGATCAGTTCGGTATTCAAGTTATTACAGGTAAAAATAAAGCGGGTCAATGGTACGGCAACCAATTAAATATTTCACAGGATCTCAATAATGCGGACTACGGCTCGGTTATTGCACCTGACGATAAAGTGGGGATTATTAACCAGACCATGAGTGAAAAAGACAATCAATACGTCAATCCAAGTGGTAAATTCAAAGCAATTATTGTAAAAGACCGTTCCAACGTGGTAAGAGGGCTGATCTTCCAGCAATCCTGACAGGAGTTGGTTTAACATGTCCCAGAATACCCAGCATCTTATGTTGTTTTGTACGGCGGTTGTCCTGTTTGTGACAGCCTGCCTGTACGGGCAACAGAATGTTAAGATTTTATCAGCGGCTTTGAACGACAGAGTACAGACAATAGCAGGTATGGAAGGTCGACTGACAACAACACTGCACACCACTAATCCCGATCAGTATAGTGGTGCGGAAGTGTTGCATACCGTGAGACAGATGACAGGCACAGGCATTCCTGTAGAGGTAGACGGAACTTCTTATGTGATCGATCCACTTGTCAGCAAAACAGCGACGATTCCTGTCGGGCTCGATGCTACCTACAGACCTGAGTTTATACGAAATGAAACTGGAGAACTGCTCAAGATTGTTTTTTGGAAGGAGGCCAGTGTGAATTGATTAATGCCGCATCCAAGCTGCTTGCCGTATTGCTCGCAGTCCTTCTACTCTATGTGTACCCGGCTGCTGAAACAGCCGATCGGCAGGATGATATAGCACGTATGATGGCTGTTCAGAATGTAACACGTTTTGTTGATGCTGTCCGAACGAAAGGATATATTTCACCTCGAATGTTAACTGAGTTTGAGGAGCAACTGGCCCAGACGGGCAATGTGTATGAGTTGTCGATGGAACATTTACATAAGAAATATGTACCTCATTATACAGACCCGATGGACAATAACAGTTTTACCGGGACCTATGAGGTAGTGCAGGATGGATATTATGCAGCTCAGATTCGAGATAGGCTATTCCCATCTTCAGGTGTGATACCGGCTGATGATCCTACTCGAAGATATACATTGACAACAGGGGATTTTTTCACCGTGACGCTCCAAAATACAAATCGTACACCTTCCATGCTTATTCGTGAATGGTTGAGTGGTACGGCGCAGGCTTCAGCTGTATTTGTCACATACGGAGGTATGGTTCTCAATGAAGATTACTGAGCTTTCCATTGTATTCGTGCTGATCTTCTTCCCGCTCTTCTGGATCATCTCACTCCATACCCAAGATGCCGAAGAGGCTAACTATCTTGGACATCGATACAGATCTGCACTTCAAACCGCAGTTATGGATGCAGGTGCAGTGATGCATCAGAATGAGAAACAAAATGATGAAGCGGGTTATGATTCAACCAAGTTTGTCAAAGCGGACAAGGAGCTTGCCTTGATTACATTCACTCAGACAATGGCTTTGAATATGGGGATTCAGGATGATCCCGCAGCTATTCGAAACATGTTTAATTACATTCCTGTCGTAGTTATTCTGGATTATGACGGCTATTATATGTTGTCCACAGAAACAGAGTTGACAGGTAACCGTGAAGATTCTTTCAGGCAAGTGTGGAGCCCCAAGAGACCTTATACATATTCAGATTCAAATGGGAGCAGTATTAACTTTACATTGGACGACTACGTATATGCCTACGATGCAAGCGCAGGGAAATGGATTGAGGGATTTCAAAAAGAACTGGCTACAACCACACAGATTCCTTTGCTTCAGGATACCAACGTATTTGAACAAGTTAGACGAAGTCGGATTGTAGCTACTGTGCAGAATAATCTGGCCGATGTGATTAACCGCCATAATGAGTTTGCCAGAAAGAACGGTATTTCCTATACATTTACGATGCCTCTGATTGCGCAGGAAGATTGGTACAACTCCATAAATGATACAGGGATTATGGCATTTATCCAGGGTATAGGTGTGGGTGACCAGAAGATCAACAACTACGCAATTGGTGGAGGCAGACTTGTGAAGAAAACGGCCATCGTAGGTGGGGTAGATCCTTTAACGGGTATCAAGTACTACTATCCCTCCACATGTGGTAATGGTTACCGTGCCGAAGAAGTGTTCACAGACGCAAGAGAAGCAGCTGCACAAGGCTATTTCGAATATAACTGCTCTAATCGTTAGGGGAGCTTGTACAACAAAATCATGGAAGAGGTTCCTGAACTGTTTACATTACTTTCAGAAAAGACAGAACCTGTGCTAGAATAGGGTTTCGGAACAATAACAAAAGTAATGTCTAATAGATAGGAGCAACCTCATCTTATGAGTTTATTGTCAGTAGAGAACGTGAGTCACAATTTTGGAGATCGCACGTTATTTAAAAATGTATCGTTTCGCTTACTTGCCGGAGAGCGAGTAGGACTTGTTGGTGCCAATGGTGTAGGTAAATCCACACTAATGAACATCCTTACCGGTAAATTACTTAAAGACAGTGGAAAAGTGGAATGGACACCTAAGGTCCGTTATGGATATCTGGATCAGCATACGAAGCTTACGCCAGGCAAAACCATTCGTGACGTACTTAAGGACGCATTCCTTCCGTTGCTTGAATTGGAAAAAGAAATGATGAATATTACGGACCAGATGGCAGATGCAGATCCAGATAAGCTGGAGCAGTTGCTGGAAGAGATGGGCGATATTCAGGAACAACTGGAGCAGGGCGATTTTTATCTGATTGACGTAAAAGTCGAAGAGATGGCCAATGGTCTTGGTTTGACCGCAATTGGTCTTGATCGAGATGTCGCAGCTCTAAGTGGTGGACAACGTACCAAGGTGCTTCTTGCCAAGCTTCTACTAGAGAAGCCTACAGCCCTTTTGCTGGATGAGCCTACCAACTATCTGGATGTAGAGCACATTGAATGGCTGTCACGTTACCTGAAAGATTACCCACACGCGTTTCTTCTAATTTCCCATGACACGGAATTCATGAATGAAGTCGTAAATGTTATTTATCATTTGGAATTTGCCAAATTAACGCGATATGCAGCGAACTATAACAAGTTCCTTGAGATGGCTGATATGAATAAAGCCCAGCATATTGATGCATACGAGAAGCAGCAAGAGTATATCAAGAAGCAGGAAGATTTCATTCAGCGTAACAAGGCACGTGCTTCAACTTCAGGTCGAGCGAAGAGCCGGGAGAAGCAGCTGGACAAGATTGAACGTATTGATCGTCCAGATGAAGCGGCTAAACCAACGTTCAAATTCAAGGATGCCCGGGCGAGTAGCAAAACGGTCTTTGAAGGCATTGATTTTGAAATCGGATATACGTATCCTTTGCTGCCTAAGATGACAATGACAATTGAACGTGGTGAGAAAATTGCCATTGTAGGTTGTAATGGTGTGGGTAAATCGACACTGCTGAAAACCATCCTGGGAAAAATATCTCCACTGAGTGGTAAGACTTTCTTGGGAGATTATCTCGAAACGGCATATTTTGAGCAGGAAGTCCGTGCTGGAAATATCACACCGATTGAGGATGTCTGGAATGAGTTTTCACATTTGACCCAGAACGAAGTCCGGGGGCATCTCGCTCGCTGTGGGTTGAAAAATGAGCATATTACCCGTCCGCTTAACATGCTGAGTGGTGGAGAGCAAGCCAAGGTTCGTTTATGCAAGCTCTTGATGCGTGAAAGCAACTGGATTTTATTCGATGAGCCGACAAACCATCTGGATGTCACAGCCAAAGCGGAGTTGCAGCGTGCCTTGCAAGAATTCAAGGGAACGGTGTTGCTGGTATCTCATGAACCTGATTTCTACGAGGGTTGGGTCACGAAAACATGGAATGTCGAAGAATGGTCTGAGAAAAACTAGACAATTCAAGCAACATTAAACAGAAATGAACGGTGACAAAAAAATCCGTCTATGGTAACATAGGCTACAACTTCATATGAACACTAGGGGGGCCGCACGATGCGGCTGAGATGGAAGAATGCGATTCCGGACCCTTTGCACCTGATCTGGATCATACCAGCGTAGGGAAGTGGCGCGCGCGTTTCAGTGAATGACGTGAGCAAACGGGAATTCGATAGAATGTCAATCGTCTGCTTAGCGAATTGAAACATGCAGTTCCGTGTATAACGTTATGGTTACAAATTCCATAGCTGTTTTGCACGAAATGAACTGTATGCATCAGTCAGTCATCTGATCCAATAATTAATACGCAGCCACTCCCCTACGGGAGTGGCTTTTTTGTGTTTTTCATAGCATTGATGCATGGAAGGAGATGAACGGTACGGCAATTTCTCATGAACATGTACACGGATCATTTGAACTGCATGTTGTATCTACGGGGGCTGGAGATCAAGCAACATTTGTAAAAGTTGCAAAAGACGTCTGGCCATGGGTGGACTATATTCACATACGAGAGAAACAACTCACATGGCAAGAAAAGGTCGATTGGGCTGAAAGTCTGCGTGGTGGTGGAGTTCCCTCTTGCCGGATCGTCATCAATGGTTCAGAGCTGAACTCGCAGAATGAAAACTACGGCGGTGTCCATTGGGGGCAAGAGGCTATACGTAACTACAACAATGATGACCTAAGCAATGTGCAGCGACTTCGTCTGGGTGTATCTGTTCATTCAATCGATGAGGCAAAAATCGCTGAAGAACGTGGAGCTGATTACCTTTTCTTCGGGCATGTCTACGCAACCAACAGTAAGCCGGATCTTGAACCAAGAGGATTAAATGCTCTTGCTGAAGTGTGCAGGGGTGTCTCCATTCCTGTGATTGCGATCGGGGGCATTGAACCGGGAAACATTCACGCGATTCGCTCGGCAGGGGCACAGGGAGCCGCCGTGATCTCGAATGTATGGGCGAGTGATTCACCGGATCGGGCCGCCGCATCTTTAAGGCAGACTATCGTTGGTACAGAAAGTCTGAGCCGCAGAAACAAGGAGATGAGATGATGAATGACATCGTTACTGATAGACCGGATAAGATTCATGCAGAAACGATTATTATAGGCGGAGGCGTCGTTGGGTGCTCCATCGCATATGAGCTTGCTTCCCGTGGACAGGATGTACTGTTAGTAGAGCGTTCGGCGATTGCAGGAGGGACTTCTTGCGCAGCGGCTGGAATGCTAGCGGCAGACAGTGAGGATTTTTCCCATCCTTTGATGGCTAAGCTTGCCAAGCAGAGCAGACAGTTACTTCATGAGCAACAGATGCTAATGGCTACACTCAGCAAGGTAGAGGTTGGACTGCAACGTCAGGGATTCCTAACTCCTTTTCGTTCATACAGTGAATTAAGTAATTATAAGGACAATCGGAAGTCCACGTTGTCTTCTGATGAGGTGTGGTGGGATCGTTACGCTGTGCAACAGGAGGCATCGTGGCTTAACAGAGATACGTATGGAGCCTACTACAGGCCTTACGAGAGTGAGGTTCTTCCAGTCCATCTCACAAAGGCATATGCTGAATGCGCTCAAGCAATGGGAGCGCGGGTGATGGAGGGCATACAGGATATACGTGTGCAAGCAAATGAATACGGGGTGCAGGGAATCACCACATCGATCGGTGAGATGACATGCAGACATGTCGTTATAGCTGCTGGATTACAGAGCGAAGAATTGTTGAGACATTTGGATTTGAGCTTGCCTGTGTGGTCGGTAAAAGGAGAAATAGCCGCCGTTCAGTTCTCAGCTGAACATGCAGGGTACAGACCTGACAGGACGGTGTACGCAGAGGACATCTATATTGTTCCCAAAGCCAATGGAGAGGTTTGGCTTGGGGCAACCAGTTTGCCAGGCAGAACGGATCTGAATGTTTCTGTACAGGGTGTTCAGAAGCTGTTAACAGCGGCTACCCACTGGGTGCCTGGGATGAAAGAGGCACAATTTTTGCGAGCGTGGGCAGGCGTAAGGCCGACAACTCCGGATGGGCTGCCTTATATAGGCGCTTGCAAAAGTATATCAGGGCTATTCACCGCCTTTGGGCATTATCGTAACGGTATTTTGCTCAGTGCGATAACAGGCAGACTAATCGCTGAATTGCTCGCGGGCAAAAGCTCAGAAGAGCTCGGAATTGAGGCGCTGAGCCCTGAGAGATTGAACAGAAAGGGAGTGGTGCAGTGAATATCATTGTTAATGGTCAACAGATGGAGATAGAAGACAGATTAAATCGTGTGGACAAACTGCTTCAATCTTTTGACCTGCAAGTCAAGACTGTAGTTGTCGAGCTGAACAGGCATATCTTAACGCGTGAGTATCATGAGACGACGGAATTAAGAGAAGGCGATCGAATCGAGATTGTACATTTTGTAGGAGGCGGTTGATGATGTTGAACATTGGGAAATATACGTTTGAGTCCAGACTATTGCTCGGAACGGGCAAGTTTTCGGATCTGGAAGTGCAAAGTCAGGCTGTAGAAGCATCTGAAACGGAAGTTTTAACTTTTGCTGTTCGTCGCCTGAATTTGGAGGAACGTAACCAGAAGCATTTCCTGGATACGTTGGATCTGGACAAATACACCCTTCTTCCGAATACGGCTGGGGCTTCCAATGCGGAAGAGGCGGTGCGGATTGCCGAGCTTGCGCGGGCTTCGGGACTTTGTGATATGATAAAAGTCGAAGTCATCGGAGATGGAATTACGTTGCTCCCAGATCCGATTGAAACATACAAGGCTTGCGAAATTTTGCTTGAAAAGGGCTTCACTGTGTTGCCTTATATTTCGGATGATGTCATTCTGGCCAAAAGGCTGCAACTGCTTGGCGTACATGCAGTAATGCCTGGTGCTTCTCCCATCGGAGCTGGCAGAGGCATCATTAATCCCTATAACCTTGAGATTATCATTGAACAGGCCGTTGTACCTGTAATTGTGGACGCGGGGTTGCGCTCCCCCAAAGATGCTGCTTATGCGATGGAACTTGGTGCAGATGGCGTATTGTTAAATACAGCCGTATCTGGATCAAGAGATCCGGTGAACATGGCTAAAGCGATGCGAATGGGGGTAGAGGCAGGTAGACTGGCATATGAGGCAGGCATGATTCCTGTGAAGCGTTATGCAGCAGCCAGCAGTCCGGTGGAAGGAATGATTCATACATGATAGATCAACAATCAACATCTTCCGAGCAGTCCGATCGGTATTCCAGACAGGAACGATACGCGCCGCTAGGCAAGGAAGGCCAGGCCAGATTAAAGGGCAGCAGAGTTTTAATCGTTGGTGCTGGCGCATTGGGAACAGGAATTGCAGAAACGTTAGTTCGCTCAGGAGTTGGGCACATAACGATCGTTGATCGTGATTATGTGGAGTGGAGTAACCTGCAGCGACAGCAATTATATGTAGAACAGGACGCAATTGAACGGATGCCCAAGGCGATGGCGGCGGAGAAACGTTTATCTGACATTAATTCCACGGTTCATGTGGAAGGGAAAGTATTGGATGTCAGAGTAGATGAATTGGAAGAACTCGTTCAGCATGCAGACTTGATTATGGATGCAACCGATAATTTTGATACCCGGCTACTCATTAATGATATGGCACAGAAGTACCGTATTCCCTGGATCTATGGTGGATGTGTGGGCAGTTATGGCATTACCTATACGTTTATGCCTGGAGATACGCCCTGTTTAAATTGTTTGTTAGGTGAAGTCCCTCTGGGGGGAGACACTTGTGATACGTCTGGCATCATACCTCAAGCGGTACAGATGGTAACGGCGAATCAGACAGCTGAGGCGATGAAGTTGCTTAGCGGCAATGCGAATGCTTTGAGACGCAAGTTGTTGTCATTTGACGTGTGGAGGAACGAATACATATCCATCAATGTGGATGGTGCGAAAAAGCAAGACTGCCCTTCCTGCAGCGATTCGGCAACGTATCCATATCTTTCTGCGTCCAATCTGGAGAAAACTGATGTGCTATGTGGTAGGGATACGGTTCAGATCCGACCTGCACGGCGCATGAATCTGGATCTTCAACATACGGCGAATCGCCTGGATAGACTTCAAGAAGGTAAAGTGGAATCCAATCCTTTTCTGGTTTCTTTTACAACAGGAGTCCATAGAATGGTCATTTTCCAGGATGGACGTGTCCTCGTTCACGGAACAAAAGATACAGCTGAAGCACGCACGCTCGTTCACCGCTACTTTGGCTGAAGCAAGGAAGAAGTAAAGTCTGTTCCCTGAAGGGAATGGACTTTTTCATTTTACGGCATGCTAACTGTACCAACCATTGCTGCGAGCAGCGGGACAGAGACAGGCCGGGTGAAAATAGTGAAAACAGCCATTTTGCTGATTGGAGCAGCAGGAGAGCAGGTCAACCTTATTCAGGACGTATTGTGTGCCGAAGGGTATGAGGTGCAACGAAAGGAAGGGTCTGAACTAAACCAATCCGTCGATAATTCGTTATCACACTTCAACCTTATCATCCTGCTAGACCAGGATGAGGGGGAGGCGCTTCGAAATCAAGAGGAGAAGGCAGGGTTGAAACAATGGATAGATAAAGGTCAGATTGTACCTCTGCTGGTTATCACGTCGAACGCATCTCCTCAAATCATCGTGGAATGGCTGGATTACGGAGCTAATGACGTAATGGAGGAACCCATTCACTTGAACGTGATGCTGGCTAGAATACGAAATTTATTGCGTCTTTTCGCGAATGCAACACCAGAGGGTGAAGAAGTTATTGTAGTCCATGATCTTAAAGTGAACTTGCGTTCAAGGCGGGTAAATCGTGCGGGTGAATACCTGACATTAACGCCTAAAGAGTACGAGTTACTGGAATTCCTGGCCCTGCATGTGAATGAAGCATGTACACGGAGTGATATTTTGCGGGAAGTATGGGGATATGAGCATGCCATGGATACCAACGTCGTGGACGTGTATATCAAACATCTGAGGGTTAAGGTGGACAAGGGAAGAAGTGTGAAACTGATTCATACGGTGCGTGGGATCGGTTACATGCTGCATGATAAAAATTAGATGTATCACCGAATTCCATGAAACTCCAGTTTAGACTGTGGCGAAAAAAGGGTAAATAAAAAGACCGGAACATATCGTCCGGCCTTTACTTATTTAATAATATATAACTCTACAGTACACGACGAGCTTTAATATACGTTCTTTCCCAAGTACCGGAATTCAGATCCGAAAGGGTTACGCCTGGAGATCCATACGTATGCAGAATCTTTCCGTTCCCTGCGTACACGCCTACATGAGTGATGTTGGAGCCAGTAGAACGGCTACCGCTGGAGAAGAATACCAGATCGCCTACACGCAGATTAGCTTTGGACACAGCTTTGCCTTCTTTGGATTGTTTCACGGAAGTGCGCGGCAAGTCTACACCATACTTTTTGAAAATATATTTCATAAAAGAAGAGCAGTCAAAAACTTTGGTAGTTGATGTTGAAGCACCAAATTTATATGGAGTTCCAGTAAATTGTTTACCATAGTTAACAATCTGTTGGCCTGTGGACACAGATGCAGTTGCTGCCTGTGCAACAGGTGCGTTAGTCATTAGTACAGCTCCAAAACCTAGTGTAGCGCACAACCCGACGGTTACGGCCTTTTGGACAAAGATGTTTGTTTTCATATTAGTTAGTACCTCCAAAATTCGTTTTCGTTAAGTTGCTAGAGCGAGTATAACAGCTTTGTAACAGCCTAGAAATTGGATAGGTACGTGTAATCCCTTGCGCCACAGTGGTTTGGGTATGTTTATTAAAATATAATTAAAAATGTCAAAAAATTAATCATTGACGAATGATAAACAAAGATGAAATAGAAAAGACCCTTGATCAGCAAGGGTCTTTGTTGTGTGTGAACCTATTTTCTTAGCGAAATGACTGGTTACAAAAACGTAATAAATAAGATTGAAACATGCGGATGATTCAATCTTTACTCTGAATAATCAGTAGCAGACCACTATCAATGGTGACTGTACCTGAAGTGCCTAAGAGCTGGTTGCTCACACCCAAAGATTGTCCCATGCGAATAGTGGCTTGATCCAACGGATACATGAAACCATCCAGAGTTATTCCTGTAACTTCATGAGTCAAAGGAAGTAGAGAAACATATTTATAGTCCCGGTGTTCAACCACAGCTTTGGATGTTGTCAATGTCATATAGTTATGCTTGTCCTGAATTACACAGGAAATATGATGCTGCATCGCGCGAACCATAATATGTACATTAGCGAGTGTGTGATCCATCCGAGTACCTGTAGCCCCCAACATCAGAATGTGAGAAGGTTCGTGATCCAGCGCTGTCTCAAAAGCCATTTCCGTATCGGTAAGATCCTTATGAACAGGGTCGCATGAAATAAACTGAACGCTATTGTTGCTAACAATCGTTAGTTCCTCTTCAGTAATAGAATCAAAATCTCCGACTGCAATATGAGGCTGAATGCCATGTTCGATCAAAAATAATGCACCGCGATCAGCTGCGATAATCATGTCATCATCTCTTATTTCCTGAAGTAACTCAGCAGATAGATTCCCGCCTGTAAAAATAACAATCCGTTTCACCGTCATTTTATTTCATCCTTCCTAATTCTTTCACCAAACCAGTATAATCCACAAAATGTGGTTGCACAATTTCGGTGCTCGCGGATACAATGGGTAGAGCGACACGGAGATGACTTGAAAAGTGAGGTTTGAACAGGTTGGACTTACACATTTTTGAAGTATTCAGCATTATAGGTACCATCGCATTTGCAATGTCCGGTGCCTTCGTAGCAATGGAAGAGGAATATGACATTTTGGGTGTACTTGTACTTGGACTTGTGACTGCATTCGGAGGCGGTATTATCCGGAATGTACTTATAGGTATACCTGTAACGACACTATGGAGTCAGGGATCACTTATCATGTTGGCCTTGGTATCTGTAGCAATTGCGTTTGTGCTGCCACTCAAGTGGATTGGTCACTGGAAGCGAACAGAGGCCTTGTTCGATGCAATCGGACTCGCAGCATTTGCAATTCAAGGGGCATTATACGCGGCAAATATGGGACATCCCATTAGCGCAGTTATCGTTGCAGCAGTAATGACCGGTATTGGTGGAGGCGTTATTCGTGATGTGCTCGCTGGACGTAAACCGCTTGTATTGCGTGATGAAATTTATGCTGTATGGGCAATGACAGCTGGCTTTGTCATAGGTATGGGTTGGTTAACAACGAATGTTGGGCTATTACTTTGTTTCGCGGCTGTGGTGTTCTTCCGGATGTGTTCTGTACATTATAAATGGAAGCTACCACGTCGTTCGTTGGTGCCATCGGAGACAGGGAACGTCAATCCTCAGCCAGAGAGCATCGTGACACAGCCAACACCGTCGGTACTTCAAGGTACGCTAAGTAAGGGGGATTAATATGATTCATGTTTTGTTTGTATGTCTAGGTAATATATGTAGATCACCAATGGCTGAAGCAGTCCTGCGTAACAAAGTCCTGGAGAAGGGGCTTGAACATCAGATTCGTGTGGACTCAGCAGGTACAGGGGACTGGCACATTGGTAAACCTCCGCATGAAGGGACTCGGAAATTGCTGGATTCATACCAGATTTCTTATGCCAACATGGTAGCGAGACAATTCGCCAGCGAAGACTTTACTCAGTTTGATTATATTGTATGTATGGACAATTCTAATGCAGATAATGTGCGCAACGTTCCAGGCGGAGCTGAGGCGGACATCATCAAGTTCATGGACATGCTTCCGAATGAGAAGCTTAGAGAAGTACCAGACCCGTATCATACAGGCAATTTTGAAGAGGTGTACGAGTTGGTTAATGCAGGCTGCGATGTTTTGTTGAGAAAAATTGAAGCGGAACATTCATTAGCTTAGTAATAAACCCAAACTCATACTTAACTTGTAGCCGGACAAAGAAGCAGGAGCGAGTACTCAAGCAGGATATCCTGCTTCTTTTTCAGGTTACAATTGTAAGCGGTATCATTAGAGTGGGGAACAAAAGCGGCATTTCAGCCGCCTGTTGCTGTATCCCAGTTTATCTTTCTTGTAGAAAATAAAGCAATGCTTCCGGCAATTCATTTTGCCAAAAACCCCATTGGTGATTCCCGTCTTTCTCCTGGTAGGAGACGAGAGCACCTCGTTTTTCCAGCAAATCACGGGTATCGCGATTCAGTTGGACAAAATCATACGTACCTGTGTCTGCTGCGAAGGCAGTCTCCTGCAAACCAACGATCATCCATATTGAGAGCCAAGAGAGATCTTCGGCTGCGGCATAGATTTCCTGAGAAGCGGAGTAGAAGGCGCCAGACATGCTGATGACACGTGTAAACAGGTCCGGATATAACAGAGCAAGGTGAAGCGAAACACTACCACCAAGCGAGTCTCCGGCAAGAATGCGTTCCTGCGGGGAACGACGTACAGGATATTTCTCTTCTATATAGGGAATAATCTCTTCAGCGAAGCAAGCGGTATATGCCTTGAATCGATCTCCAAATGGAGCATATTCCTGTGTTCTCACAGACACATCCACCTGAACCCCTACAATAATGAAAGGTTCGGCTCCTTCGTCCAGAATAATTCGGTTAGCTGTTGTAGCAATTCGCCCGAAATTGAAAAATTCTTCGCCATCCTGACAATAAACGACAGGGTAGCTGAGCAATTCGTTATAGCCCGGAGGAAGGTAAATACGGAGTGTTCGTTTCTCTCCGAGATAGCGACTTTCAATCTCTTCCTTCACAATCGTGCGTTTCAAATAGCGGGAATCCGTCATAAAACGTCACCTTTCTCGGTTAATTTTTTGCATTCGACCGCGCAATACGGTAAGATTACCCTTGTGCGGGGTTAGGTCAAACACGCAATCATGTATTATGCTGTTATACCAATATTAAACCCCTGTTATACATACAATCCGGCAGGAAACATAAAAAAATTACGGATTTCTTTGACGTATGGAGTGAAACAGGTGTATAATAATATTATAACAGCGGAACTTGATATTCAAATTTTTTGTTGAGGTGAAGAAAAAAATGAGCAAGGTTCCTTATGAAGTGTATACAGAGGATGTAGAAGCTCTGTCCGTGCTGTCTCCTGACGGCGAAATTGTTAACAAAGACATGATGCCTACACTTTCCGATGATCAATTAAAAGAAATTATGTACCGCATGGTATTTACCCGTACTTGGGATGACCGTGCAGTAAACCTGGGCCGTCAAGGTCGTCTTGGTTTCTATGCTCCAGTATCTGGTCAAGAAGCTACAATGGTTGGTAGTGAATTTGCAATTGAAAAAGAAGACTTTGTATGTCCTGGCTATCGTGACATTCCGCAACTCGTATGGCATGGACTTCCTCTTTATCAAGCATTCCTGTACTCCCGTGGACACCAACATGGTGGACAAATTCCAGATGGCGTTAATGTATTGATGCCACAAATCATCATTGGTGCACAAATTCTGCACGCAATGGGTATCGCTATGGGTTACAAATTGAAGAAACAAAAACAAGTTGTTATCACGTACACAGGTGATGGCGGTTCTTCTGAAGGTGACTTCTATGAAGGTCTGAACTACGCTGGTGTATACAAACTGCCTGTTATCTTCTTCGTACAAAACAATGGTTATGCCATCACAACTCCTTTTGCTAAACAAACAGCAGCTCTGTCCATCGCTCACAAAGCGGTAGCAGCAGGTATCAAAGGTGTTAAAGTTGACGGTATGGACATCTTCGCTGTTATCAAAGCTGTTCAGGAAGCTGCTGAGCGTGGACGTAACGGAGAAGGCGCAACATTGATCGAAGCAGTAACATACCGTTTCCGTCCTCACTCCCTTTCGGATGATGCTTCCAAGTATCGTACAAAAGAAGAAGAGGCAGAATGGTCTGCTAAAGATCCTATCGCACGTTTCGCTAAATATCTGGAGAAAAAAGGTCTGTGGACTGAAGAAGATACAGCACGTGTGAAAGAAGAAGCAAAAGCTAAAGTAAATGAAGAGATCAAAAAAGCGGAAAAAACCGAGAAAATGACGATTTCAGGCTTGATCGACAGCATGTTCGAACAAACGCCTAAGCACTTGGAAGAGCAAAAAGCTGATTTCCAATAAGTTTTTTCCGATAAAGCATAAACATCCGCGACTTTAATGTCCCGGTATACATGTACGAATTCAAATGTGAACTGTCAATGTTTAAGGAGGAAATGAAGCAAATGGCACAAATGAACATGAAAGAAGCAATCCGTGATGCGCTTCGCGTGGAGTTGAAACGTGATCCTAACGTTCTGCTTTTCGGTGAAGACGTAGGTAATGTAGGCGGCGTTTTCCGTGTAACGGAAGGTCTGCAAAAAGAGTTTGGCGAAGAGCGTGTATTTGATACACCACTGGCTGAGTCCGCTATTGGTGGTCTGGCTGTAGGTCTGGGTGTACAAGGCTTCCGTCCGGTTGCTGAGATCCAATTCGTTGGTTTTATCTTCGAAGCCCTTGACCAAATGGTAGTGCAAGCTGCTCGTATGCGTTTCCGCTCCGGTGGAAAATACAATTCTCCAATCGTATTCCGTACACCATTCGGTGGCGGTGTAAAAGCGGCAGAATTGCATACAGATTCCCTGGAAGGTCTGCTCACGCAAACACCAGGTATCAAAGTAGTAGTTCCTTCTAACCCTTACGATGCAAAAGGTCTGATGATCGCTTCTATTCGCGATAACGACCCTGTATTCTTCATGGAGCACTTGAACTTGTACCATGCTTTCCGTGCAGAAGTGCCTGAAGAAGATTACGTTGTTGAGTTGGGCAAAGCGAACGTTGTTCGTGAAGGTTCTGATGTAACGATCATTACTTACGGTATGATGGTTCACACTTCTGTGAAAGCAGCTGATGAACTCGAAAAACAAGGAATCAAAGTTGAAGTTATCGACCTTCGTACGGTTAGCCCGATCGACATCGATACCATCGTTGCTTCTATTAAGAAAACAAATCGTGCAATTGTTGTACAGGAAGCTCAAAAGAGCGCAGGTGTTGCAGCTGAAGTCATTGCGCAAATCAATGAAAAAGCAATCCTGCACTTGGAAGCACCGGTTCTGCGTGTAGCTGGTCCGGATACTGTATATCCTTTTGCACAAATCGAAGATTCTTGGCTGCCTAACCCAGCGCGTATCGTTGCTGCGGTTAACAAAGTCGTAAATTTCTAATTTAATCATCTGACATGCCGCAAGGCGCAGTATGGTGATTCACACCGCAGCGCAAGCTGCACTGTAAACAGCCATTAGCCCCTTGAGTAACAGTTATTTGCATTAGCAGTAACAGTTGTTTCTTGGAGTTAAGGGTTGTTTTCAGGATTGAGCACATAATCAAGGAGGTTTTTCAGTTGGCTAAATTTGAATATAAATTCCCTGAATTGGGCGAAGGCCTACACGAAGGCGAAATCATCAAGATGCACATCAAAGTCGGTGACAAAGTAACTGACGACGATATCATCATGGAAGTACAGAACGACAAAGCGGTTGTAGAAGTACCTTGTCCGGTTAACGGAACAGTTACAGAAGTATTCGCTAAAGACGGTCAAATCTGCCATGTTGGTGAAGTTGTAGCGATCATCGATGCAGAAGGCGAACTTCCTGAGCAAGACGACGCTCCTGCTGGCGATCAAGGCGAGCAAGAGAAAGATGCAGCTCAAGGCGGAGCTGACACAAGCGGTTCTTCTGCAGCAGCTTCCAGCTCGGATGCAGCTAAAGAAGGCGGCAACAACAGCGTTCCGGCAGTACCTGCCAAAGACGTTCTGGCAACACCAAGCGTGCGTAAATTTGCTCGCGAACAAGGTGTAGACATCGCTCAGGTTAACGGCACTGGCAACAACGGTAAAGTAACCAAAGAAGATGTTGAATCCTTCAAAAACGGTGGCGGTTCTTCCGCAGCGGCATCTTCCGAAGCTCCGGCTCAAGAAGAGAAAAAATCCGCAGCACCAGCAGCGGCTGCAGCTGATCAACACGTTGAAGAAGAGCGCGTACCATTCAAAGGTATCCGTAAAGCGATCTCTAATGCAATGGTTAAATCGGCTTACACAGCACCTCACGTTACAATCATGGACGAAGTGGACGTAACTGAATTGGTTGCTTTCCGTACTCGTATGAAACCAATTGCAGAGAAAAAAGGAACAAAAGTTACTTATCTGCCATTCATCGTTAAAGCACTGGTTGCGGCTTCCCGCCAATTCCCGGCTCTGAACGCTATGATTGATGAAGAAGCTAACGAAATTGTTTACAAAAAATATTACAACATTGGTATCGCTACAGATACAGACAACGGCTTGATCGTTCCTGTTATCAAAGATGCTGATCGTAAATCCATCTGGATGATTGCTGATTCTATCCGTGATCTGGCTGCTCGTGGTCGTGAGGGCAAATTGAGCGCGAATGAAATGAGAGGAAGCACAATCTCCATCAGTAACATCGGTTCTGCTGGCGGTATGTTCTTCACTCCAATCATCAACTTCCCTGAAGTTGCTATTCTCGGAACAGGACGCATCAGCGAAAAAGCAGTGATCAAAAACGGCGAAGTAGTTGCAGCACCTGTAATGGCTCTTTCCCTGAGCTTTGACCACCGTATCATCGATGGCGCAACAGCACAAAACTTTATGAATTACATTAAACAGCTGCTCGCTAACCCTGAGCTGCTTGTTATGGAGGTGTAAGATATGGTAGTAGGCGACGCTTCTCTCAATATCGACACATTAGTAATTGGTGCGGGTCCTGGCGGCTATGTAGCTGCCATCCGCGCTGCTCAACTGGGCCAAAGCGTATTGATCGTAGACAAATCCGAACTGGGCGGTGTTTGTTTAAACCGTGGATGTATTCCATCCAAAGCCCTGATCTCTGCTGCACACCAATATGAGTCTGCACTTCACGGTGAAGCTTTTGGTATCTCTGCTGAGAACGTAAAAGTGGACTTCAGCAAAACTCAAGAGTTCAAAAACGGCGTTGTTAAGAAAATGACTGGCGGCGTAGCTGGTTTGCTCAAAGGCAACAAAGTTGAAGTTTTCAACGGTGAGTGCATGTTCATCAACGAAAACGAAGCTCGTGTATTCAATGACCACGAGTCTCCACGTTACAAATTTAAAAATGCTATTATCGCAACAGGTTCCCGTCCAATCGAACTGAAACCTTTCCCGTTTGGCGGACGCATTCTGTCTTCGACAGAAGCTTTGAACTTGCCAGAAGTACCAAAAAGCATGATCGTTATCGGTGGTGGATATATTGGTGCTGAGCTTGGCCAAATGTACTCCAAATTCGGTGCGAAAGTAACAATCATTGAAGGTTTGGATACAGTACTGCCAGGTTTCGATAAAGACATGACTAGCCTTGTTGCTAAAAACATGAAGAAAACAGGCATCGAAATCGTAACGGGTGCAAAAGCTGAAAGTGCTGAGCAAACGGATAAAGATGTAACTGTGAAGTACTCTGTAAATGGTGAGTCCAAAGAAGTAACTGCAGATTACCTGCTGGTAACTGTTGGACGTCGTCCAAACACAGATGGAGAACTGGGTCTCGACATGATTGGTGTTGACGTTGACGAGCGTGGATTTGTCAAAGTTGACCACCAAGGTCGTACTAGCATTCCTCACATCTTCGCTATCGGTGACATCGTATCTGGTCTGGCTCTGGCACACAAAGCTTCTTATGAAGGTAAAGTGGCTGCTGAAGCAATCGCAGGACAACCATCTGTAGTTGACTACAAATGTATGCCAGCAGTTGTATTCACAGATCCAGAGTGTTCCAGCGTAGGTTACACTGAAAAAGAAGCTAAAGAAAAAGGTTACAAAGTAAAAGCAGGCAAATTCCCTTATGCGGGTAACGGCCGTGCTGTATCTTTGAACCACGCTGAAGGCTTCGTGAAAATCGTAGCTGACGAAGAAAGCGGCCTCGTATTGGGTTGCCAAATCGTAGGTCTGGAAGCTTCCAACCTGATTGCTGAGCTTGGTTTGGCAATTGAGATGGGTGCTACATTGGAAGATCTGGCTCTCACAATTCACGCTCACCCAACTTTGGGCGAAATCGTGATGGAAGCTGCGGAATTGGTTATGGGTCACCCGATCCACATCATCTCCCGTTAAGATCATCTAAGTTTCGGATCCGTCCGGCATTATACGTAAATCAGAAGAGACGAATGACGCTAACGCGTTATTCGTCTCTTTTTTTGATTGAAATAAGAGCAAAGTTTAAAAGGTTATACCTTGATTTGTATATCTGATTACAATACAACGAATTCCTCATTTGTGGTACACTGTAATAATGATTAGAGTAGTATAGGGCCGTATTAGTTGAATTAAACTTTTACATGAGAACGCAGAGGACGGAAAGAGCCTAAAGAAGCGAAGCGTTCGCCTTTATCACCGGATTTTTCCCTTTGGAAAAGGGAATCGAAAAAATCAGGGGATAACAGCGATCGAAAGGTTGTTCGGTCATCGGAGTGGGCAAGTGTAAATGGTTTTAGTTCAATTGATATACGAGCTAATTCTATTCTGGAGTAGTATAACAGTGAGGAGATTTCAACATGAAAAACTATCTCGATTTATTACAGGATATTCTGAACAACGGCGTGCATAAAGGAGATCGTACCGGAACAGGAACACAATCCGTATTCGGCAGACAGCTCCGTTATGATCTCTCCGAAGGATTTCCGCTGGTAACAACCAAACGAATTCATCTCAAATCGGTTATTCATGAACTGTTATGGTTTTTGAGTGGCGATACCAATATATCTTATTTGAAAGAAAACGGTGTGAAGATCTGGGACGACTGGGCGGATGAAAATGGGGATCTCGGACCAGTATATGGCTCGCAGTGGCGCACATGGGAAGCACCAAACGGAGAAAAAATTGATCAGATCGCCGCAGTAATTGATTCGATCAAAAATAATCCGGATTCTCGCCGTCACCTTGTCAGTGCATGGAATGTGGCTGAGATCAATCATATGAAACTTCCGCCTTGTCATTTTGCGTTTCAGTTTTACGTTGCAGAGGGTAAATTATCCTGTATGCTAACGATGCGGTCCGTGGATACGTTCCTCGGGTTGCCGTTTAACATCGCGAGTTATGCGCTCTTGACGAATATGATTGCGCAGCAATGTGATCTTGAGGTGGGGGAATTCATCTGGTCTGGAGGGGATGTTCACATCTACTCTAACCATGTGGACCAGGTCAAAACGCAGCTGGAGCGTGAACCCTATGCTTTACCTAAGCTGGTAATCAAGCGTAAACCGGACTCTATTTTCAATTATAAGTTTGAAGACTTTGAGTTTGAGAACTACCAGCATCATCCGGGCATTAAAGCTCCAATTGCAGTTTAATTACGTGATCAACCTCTATAAGATACTTGGATTGAAGGAGTGTATTACCCTTGAGTATTGAACTTGTATGGGCAATGGGGGAGAACGGTGTGATCGGATTGAACAATTCGATTCCATGGCGTCTACCCAAAGATATGGCCTTTTTCAAACAACGTACGCTGAACAAAACGATTATCATGGGGCGTAACACGTGGGAATCTTTTGGCGGAAAGCCGCTTCCTCAGCGCCGTAATATCGTAGTGACAAGAGATCTGAACTACAAAGTGCAACAAGCTGAGATCGTGCATACGATTGAAGAGGGTCTGAGCGTAACCAAAGGTGAGGAACTTTGCGTAATTGGGGGTTCCCAAGTGTACCGCGAGTTCTTGCCACTTGCAGATCGTCTTGTGGTGACCAAAATTCATGAGAATTTTGAGGGAGATACCTTTTTCCCTGAAGTGGACTGGTCGGAATGGGAACTGATTGAACAGATTGAAGGCGAGCAGGATGAGAAAAATGTTCACGCGTATACATTCGAATTTTATGAACGTAAACGGTAAATGTTGTATGAAAATATCCTGACTTCGTTCGGAATTGTATGATGAGAGGCGCTGATTACGAATTATTCGTGAACAGCGTCTTTTCTTTATTTAAAAAATGAGTCACTTGTTTAGAGTGGATCGCATATTACATTAATATAACATCGATAATTGATGCTTATGTATAATATACATACGGCCTAGCATGTAAAAGTAAAAAAGTGTAAAAGTTTTGAGGTTTTAACGTTGTGAAGTCCTAAAATTGGTCTGAGATTCTGAAATGAGAACGATTTTTAGCAAAATATGTTGAATTTGATGACAAATTATATGACATTTACATAACGTTTCGAGATTTTACCTCTTTAACAAACACCTGATTTCGCAGTCCAAAATCGTATTCAACACCAAAATAAGGGTATTGACCATAGGTAGACTTGAAAGATATGATGTATAAAATACAAATAATTATGCGGATAATCCATTTAATATTCAGCTCTGTAAATGCTACTATAATTGAAATATCTTCGAGAAGATTTTGTGATACAATAGACAAAAACTCAAGTAATGAGTAATCCATTTCATATAGAACCATGCACATGAAGGGATTAAGACAAGAACGGATGGGGGAAAACGTAAGATGTCTACACCTACTGGATTTATGGAATACAAACGTCAACTGCCAGCGGATCGAGAGCCAGCGGAGCGGATTAAGGATTGGGAAGAGTTTCATAAACATATGGCAGAAGAAGAACTCAGAACACAAGGTGCACGATGCATGGATTGTGGTACCCCGTATTGCCATACAGGTATAGATATGATTGGCGGCACGTCAGGTTGCCCCGTGCATAACCTGATTCCAGAATGGAATAATCTTGTATATCGCGGACTGTGGAGAGAAGCTCTTGAGCGCCTTCATAAAACGAATAATTTCCCGGAATTTACAGGTCGCGTCTGTCCTGCTCCTTGTGAAGGATCATGTACAGTTGGCTTAATTGGTCAGCCTGTAACCATCAAAACCATTGAAGAAGCTATTATTGAAAAAGGTTTCGAAGAAGGATGGGTGGTTCCCCAACCTCCTGAAAAACGTACGGGTAAACGTGTAGCTGTCGTAGGCTCTGGTCCAGCGGGATTGGCCACTGCGGCTCAGTTGAATAAAGCAGGGCACTTGGTAACAGTGTATGAGCGTTCTGACCGTGTCGGCGGATTGCTGATGTATGGTATCCCGACGATGAAACTGGATAAAAATGTGGTTCAACGTCGTGTTGATCTGCTTGAAGCCGAAGGCATCCAATTTATCACGAACACGGAGATCGGTAAAGATATTGCAGCACAACAACTGGTAGATGATTATGACGCTGTTGTATTGTGCGGTGGTGCAACTAAACCACGTGAATTTAACATTGAAGGCAGCGACTTGAAAGGCGTTCATTACGCCATGGATTTCCTGAATGGCAGCATTAAGAGTTATCTGGACTCCAATCTGGAAGACGGCCAATATCTGTCCGCTAAGGAAAAAGACATTATCGTCATTGGTGGCGGAGATACAGGATCTGACTGTGTGGCTACATCGCTGCGTCACGGTTGTCGTACTGTTACACAATTCGGTACGCATACACAAGCGCCGATGGAGCGTGATCGCATTAACAACCCTTGGCCGCAATTCCCGAACGTGTATACACTTGATTATGCACAAGAGGAAGCCAAAGCATTGTTTGGTCAAGATCCACGTGAATTCTCAATCATGACAACTAAGTTTGTCGGCGACGATGAGGGTAACCTCAAAGAATTGCATACGGTGCAGATCGAGCGTATTGTGGATGAGACAGGTCGCAAGATTTATCAGCCAATTCCAGGTACAGAGCGTGTATTCCCGGCTCAAATGGCCATGATTGCGATTGGATTTGATGGACCGGAACAAACGTTGGTAGAGCAACTGGGACTTGCAACAGATCGTCGTACGAACGTTAAGGCACGTTATGGCAAATACAACACGAATGTGGATAAAGTATTTGCAGCAGGTGACATGCGTCGTGGTCAAAGCTTGGTTGTATGGGCGATTAATGAAGGCCGTGAGGCTGCTCGTGAAGTGGACAAATACTTGATGGGTGCTACGGTTCTGGTGTAACGTTCTACAACAAGAACGAATTTACATGAATACTAAACAAGTAAAAGTATAGATTAGATATCAATGATAACCCTCGCGTTCAGCGGGGGTTGTTTGTTGTCTTTTAAATAGAAAAGACTACATATTTCACGCAAGTGTGAGCAATAGCATTGCTTTTTGAGTGATAAAGATTTATTATTATATTATAATGATTATAAATAAGAATGAACTGAAACCATGAATCCCTACGATAAAAGTAAAATCTAATGAATATAAACCGGAGGTGCGACCTGCTATGGCAAGTAACCGGGACAAGTCCATTTCAGAACAGATCTTTCACATTAAAAATCAATTGGTTGAAAAAGGATATAAGTTAACACAACAACGGGAAGTTACTGTACGTGTATTGCTTGAACATGAGAAGGATCATTTTAGCGCAGAGGAAGTATTCCTGCTGGTTAAAGAGCAGTTCCCTGAGATTGGATTGGCTACCGTATACCGAACTCTCGAATTACTGAGTGACCTTCAGGTCGTTGAAAAGATTAACTTTGGCGACGGTGCTGCGCGTTTCGATCTACGGAGTACGGATGGTTCCCATCATCATCATCACTTGATCTGTACAGAATGTGGCAAAGTAGAAGAGATTATGGAAGATGGTCTTTTACGTTTAGAACAACAAATTGAGCGTCAGTATGGCTTTGCTGTTACGGATCATCGTTTGGATTTCCAGGGTGTGTGCAAGGAATGCAGACAAAAGCATGTACTGAAAGAACAGGCAGCGGGATAATTCATCTCGGGAGGGTGCTCCCGAATTCAAAATCTGATATAATGAGTATCAGAAGCAAGGGGCTTCCGTCGGCGGAAGGCCCCTTTTTGCCGTCATGCGGACGGTGAAGGAGGAGAGATGGACGGATGAAGACACTGGTTATAGCGGAAAAACCCGACATGGGTCGAACCATTGCCGCCGTCATAGAACCAAAGGCCAAGAACAATCGCACGTATCTGGAGGGTGAGCATTACATCATCACTTGGGCGATTGGGCATTTGCTTGGACTGGCTGAACCGGATGCCTATGATACGAAGTACAAGCGCTGGAATATAGCAGACCTGCCGATTATACCTGACCAGTTCAAGATTGTACCCAATCCGAGAACGAAAGATCAGCTCAAAATGATTGGAGAATTGGCAAAACGGGCTTCAGCGATCGTTAATGCTTGCGATGCAGGGAGAGAAGGACAGTACATCTTCGCCCTCATTCAACAGCAACTGAAGCTGCGTCAGCCTGTAAAGCGTCTATGGATATCGGATTTGACGGCAGAGAGCATTAGACGTGGTTTTGATGGTCTGAAGGATGCCTCTGAATTTGAAAATTTGACCCATGCAGCTCGCGCCAGAAGTGAAGCCGATTGGCTGATCGGCATGAATGCCTCAAGGGCGTTTACAACCCGTCATAATGCATTGTTGTCTGTAGGCCGTGTGCAGACGCCAGTACTGGCGCTAATTTATGATCGGGAAATCGAGATTGAAGCATTCCAGTCGCAGACCTTTTATGAAGTGGCCGCCTGGTTTCGGCAGGAAGGTGTCGAGTACCGGGGACTGCGTCAAGGCGATAAGCTGACCGATGCCGAGGCAGCAGAGGCCATTGCAGCCAGTGTGAAGGGCAAGACAGGGCGGATTACCAAATACGAAGCAAAGCAGACGAAGGAGTATCCGTATCGTTTGTACGACCTGACCCTTTTACAGCGTGAGGCTAATGCCAAGTTCGGATACGGTGCCAAAAAAACACTGGATATCGCGCAGGCCTTGTATGAAAAACACAAGGTGATTTCGTATCCGCGGACGAACTCCAACTATGTTACAGAACAGAATATTGAAGGTATGCACAAAACGCTAAACCTGCTTAAAAATGGTACCTATAGTGAGCTTGCGCAAGGGGCCAAGCCAGAGCTTGTTCATAAGAATAATAAAGGGGTATGTAATCCGAGCAGGGTTGAAGATCACCATGCGATCTTACCTACATTAAAGCGACCAGGTACCTTATCCAAGGATGAACAGAACATCTATGATTTGATTGTAAGGCGTTTCTTGTCTCACTTTTATCCTCCGGCGGAGTATAAGCAACATACAGTGCTCACCGAAGTGGAGAAACATCAGTTTAAGACATCTGTCAAAGAGCTGCTGTCACTCGGATGGAAAGTCGTTCTCGGTTCTGGAGATCAGGAACAGGGTGGCGCAGGCAAGAAGAAGACTAAGAAAAACGGCAATGAAGAAGAGGAAGCCGAGGAGTGGACGGACAAGGCTTTTGCTGTACAACCTGACTTGCCTGTTCAATGTACAAAGAGTGAGTTCAAGGAGAAGGCGACGCAACCTCCCAAAAGTTATACCGAGGGAACATTGCTGAAAGCGATGGAAAGTGCAGGCAAACAGATCGAGAATGAAGAGCTACGAGATGCGATGAAAGATAGTGGTCTGGGTACTCCGGCCACACGAGCGGCTACGATTGAACGGCTTAAAAACGTAGGTTATATTACGCTGCAAGGGAAGAAAATGCAGTTGACGCTCAAAGGCAGAACGGCGATTGAATTGATTCGCCGGGCGGGCGTAGATCTGTTAACTTCACCTGAGATGACCGGGCAATGGGAAAGAAGGTTATATCAGATTTCCAAAGGTGAGGCGGGTCAGGACAAGTTCATGGAGAACGTCAAGAAATTCACCTTGTCTATCATTGAGAAAGTGCGTGTTCAAGCTCCAGCTCCAGCAGATGCTTTTGGAGAAGATTCGCGTGCAGGCAGGGGGAAAGGCAAAGGAGGCAGAGCCCAGGCTGGCAATACGAGGACATCTGTCAAGACAGCTAGTGGCGGTTCAGCTGTTAAAACGTCCCGTCAGGCTTCGGCATCTTCTTCCAGAGCTGGTAGTGGGAAAAGCACGACCACCAAGGCGCCATCTTCAACTTCGAGCGCATCCGGAGTGAGAGAGTTACTTGCACCTTGTCCTTCTCCAGGCTGTACAGGCCAGATTATAGAGGGCAAGAAAGGCTATGGATGCTCACGTTTCAAGGAAGGCTGCTCATTTGTGGTCTGGAAAGAGTATGCGGGCAAGAAAATCACCAGTACGATGTTAAAATCGCTGATTGAGAAGGGGAGTACCCAAGTACTGTCTTTCAAACGAAAAGACGGGAGTACTGTGAAAGCACGTATTATTTTGCAGGACGTAGTAACAGGCAAATTATCTGGTGAGAAGCATGATGCTTGAACTTAGTTAACATACAGAAAAGGACCCTTAACCAAGGGTCCTTTTCTGTTGCTGCTGTTGTATATTTTCGTGTATAACTTTCGGAACCTCTTCCAGTGCAGTGATGGTATACATCGACGTTTCCGGATTAGGTTGAAGTTCTACGATGTTGTACTGCCATTCATTTGGCTGTTTGATATATATGCTATGAATTCCGGCTTTTACGGCAGGCATAATATCTGTCCGTAATGAGTTGCCAATCATCCATGTTGCACGGCGATCAAATGGACCGTTAGACAAAATGCCTTCCAGTGCCTCGATGTTTTTGTGTTGGCGGATATAGATCCGATCATCAAAATAAGCCGAGAGTTTCATCTGATCAATCTTGCGCTGTTGAATCACGGTTTCGCCGCCCGTATATAAGTAGAGGGAATGTCCAGCACCTTTGAGGTTCTCAAGCGTTTCAACCATATGAGGGTAGGGTTCAACCTCCTGATCGTACACACTCATGCCCAACTTGCTCAGATAGGACTCTTCTCTGGGAGAAGTTAATCTGGAGAACTTACCTGAGAAATACCGATAGGTATCAATCAGGGATTGCGGGAAATGATGACTTGCAAAGCCAAGTTTGTTCACTCCTGTGACATCGATCTCCAGCTGTTTTTCGCGGATCTCTTGCGTTGTCAGAGAATGTCCATCAAACCACTCCTGCATATTTTCGAAGAATTCCCCCAAAATCAGGTTGAAATACTTGTTGCAATATACGAGTGTATCATCAAGGTCAAACAAAATATGTTGTTTCATTATTTTCATGTTCTAACTCACTCCTTGTAGCCAGCAACTCCACAATGGTTCAACTAAATTATATGCGAATATAGGATTCCAGGAACATATTCAATTCAGATACGCCATCTGGCCGAATACTGTATTTCTCTTTACGGTTACTTCCGAGCAGATGAGTGCGTAGCAGGCCTGCGATACGAAGCGCCATCACCTGATCTTTGACCGTGTCTTCGTCTTTACTCAATGCTTCACACATCTCAGCGAGGGATTTGGGTTCATCCGATACGTAACGAAGCAGGCGAAGTCTTTCGGGATCAGCCAGTGCATGGGTGAAACGTAAAAGACATGTTGGCGGCTGGTCTTCATTCTCTTCAGGTGCATCTACGGGATACTGCATAATCATCATACCCTCATAGAAGCAGTACATATTAATAGGACGATTGTGCACCGTTGGGAAGAGGATGACTTCGTTCAGTCCAGGCATCGGTTCAACAAGAACGCCGGCTGTAGCGTATTCAATAAGAAGTTCAGGGCCCATTTTATCAAGCAAAATGCGTTTTTCTTCGGCATCTTCTTCCAGCCATACGCGCTGATCTTCACTCATATTCTGACAGTAGTGTTCATCCCATAGTCGCAATAATGGGACATAACTGTTCCGAATGCGCGTAGATTCTTCTATTGTAAGAGCGGGCAAAAGGGGAGAGACCCTTGCATACAGGTCTTCCGCTGTCATTCCGGCAAGCATGTCCAGAAAATCACGATTCTCCGATGTATCATTTTGATAGGCTGCCCATGCAAACAAGACATCAAAATCATCAAAAGGCCAAGTGGCAGCAGGTGCGAGCGCAGCTCGAACATTGGAGCTTAGTTTGCCTTCCACTTCCAGAATCCATTCAGGACCAATATCCAGATGCTGAATCCATTTTTTCGTGACATAAACTAGAAAGCTGTTGAGCATTTCATATATCGGTGAAACATCAATTTTAACATGATAAGCCATAATGTTGCAGAATCCTCCCGTCACATCTAAATGTACGCAGCGACTTAAGTACTATTATGGCTTGTTTTGCAGGGCGTTGTCCACTATAATGTTCAAGTCCGGGGCAAAGCCCCGATCCATGAATAGCAGTTTAAAACTATATGTATACCATACGAAAGTCGTCAGCGATGGCGATTTTTCTTTGTGTGCTCGCAGGAGGAATGAATTCGTGTCATCGATTACTCGTCCCAAACTATCACACTCGACAGCCAATTATCTTATTTTGATTACGGTTATTGTGGTAGCGGGAATTAGTCAGGGGCTTCTGCTGCCTGTGCTTTCGATTTTTTTGGAGCAAAAAGGGGTTTCACCAGGTTTAAACGGATTAAACGCCGCCGCGTTGTACATTGGCTCTTTTGCCATGACTCTAGTTGCGGAGCGACTATTGGGAGCACTAGGGTTCAAAAAGCTAATTGTGGGTGGCCTGATATTGGTCATGGTCCCTTTAATATTGTTTCCGTACTTACCAGATATTAAAATATGGTTCATTTTGCGTCTGGTCGTTGGAATAGGAGACAGCGCACTTCATTATGCGGCTCAGCTCTGGGTGCTGCTTGTCACTGCACCTGAAAAGCGTGGACGCTACATATCGCTATATGGCATGTCTTATGGTCTGGGATTCAGCATTGGTCCACTGGGCATCAAGCTGCTTGGATTCGGCGATGCTGTGCCTTTCTGGGTGTTGTTCGTATGTATTGCCGCAGTTCTTTTACTAGTATTAATGAAGCTTCCGGATACGAAGCCGGAAAAAGCAGAACATGGCCATCTGCCCGAACGTCGCTTCCGTCGTAGTCTGGCATGGGCTTGGTATGCACTGTTACCTGCACTTTTATACGGATATATGGAGGCCGGTATGAATAGTAACTTCCCCGTATACGGCTTGCGTATTGGATTCGACACCAATCAGATTTCCTCGTTGCTTCCTTTTATCGGAATTGGAGGTTTGTTCCTTCAATTACCTCTGGGTATGTTGAGTGACCGATATGGGCGAAAGAAAGTTTTAATGTTTGCGGGGATCAGCGGGGGAATTATCTTCATGCTGGTTCCAGTCGCAGGTACGCATTTTTGGTGGACGCTTGTATTGTTGACGATCGCAGGTGGCCTGGTCGGTTCATTTTTCTCACTGGGGCTTGCTTATGCCGCAGATATCCTGCCTAAAGTGTTGCTGCCTGCAGCCAACGTCGTGGCGTCCTTTCATTTCACGATTGGAAGCATTATTGGACCGAATCTGGGTGGTCAGATGATCAACTGGATTTCACCCGGAAGCATGTTCACGTTGCTGGGAATCATGTACCTTCTTTTCGGAGCGGCCGGTATATTATTTCGTCGTAAACCTGAGTTCGAATCTGTGTTAAAATAGAAGCTGGTGTTCGCATGGAAATTGATGTCCATTTCCGAGTACACTAGTGGTAGGGAAAAACATGGACAAGAGGAGACATCGCGATGATCAGAGTAGAGAACTTGAGTAAATCCGTTGGCGTGGACCGCGTTCCCGTTCTACGGGATATTCGATTTGATATGCAACAAGGTGAGATGATTGCTGTAGTTGGCTCAAGCGGTAGTGGGAAAAGCATGTTGCTCAAATGTTTGGCCATGATGGAAAAATGGGATTCCGGCCGGTTTACGGTGGATGGTGCCGAGATTTTGAAAGAAGGCTGGTCCGGAAAACGGAAAATCAAACGGGAATGGGCATACTTGGAACAAAATCCAGAATTATTTCCTAGACGTACAGCTCTTAAAAATGTATTAATCGGACGATCAGGTCAGACTCCCGTATGGAGAATGGTAACCGGTATGGTACGTTCCGATGATTATATGGGTGCGATGGATTATCTCGAAAACTTGGGATTACTCGATAAAGCACATCAGATTGCAGAGAAGCTGAGTGGCGGTGAGAAGCAACGTGTTGCCATTGCAAGAGCGCTTGCTCATGGTGCCAAAGTGGTTTTGGCTGATGAACCTGTGATTGGTCTGGATCCTCACACAGCGGATTCCGTGCTGGAAACGCTGCGTAAATTATGTGAAGAAGAACGTGCAACAGTTATTGCAGTACTGCCTATTGAACTTGCTGAGAAACATGCCACACGGATCTGGGGATTGGCAGATGGCAAGATTGCTTTTGATATTCGTGGACGTAGACTGACACAGCAAGAAAAAAACCAGATTTAAACTATTGAAAAGAGTGATGAGATTGTTTAATTCACGATGGGGACGCTTCATTGCAGCAGGAACGATGGCGATTGTGCTTGGTTCTGTTCTAAGCGGATGTACAGTCATAAGTGACCCCAAGGGTTTGATGAGAAAACCAATGATGTCCACAGATAAGGAAAAACTGTACAACGTGGTTCAGGTAAAACTGCCACCAGAGAGCACATTGATTCGTCCCAAGGACATGAATAATACCAGTATGATTCGAGTTGAAGACCTGAATGGGGATGGCACTCGGGAAGCGATTGTTTTTTACGAGACGCCGAATGAAAATGTGCGAATCCATGGCATGATTTTGGAAGAGCAGGGGGGCACATGGGTTAAAAAGCTTACATTTGATGTGCCGGGAAATGAGCTGCAATCCTTTAAAGTATTGGATATTACGAATGATGGTAATCCCGATATTATCCTTGGGGTTAGTTTACAGGAGCAAAAAGCTTTGACTGCCTATTCGTACAAGGGCGGGGCACTGGAACAGGTTCTAGGTGGAGTTCCGTATAATCAATATATTATTGATGATGCACAGGGAAATACGCTGGATTTGAGTGGAGATGGCAAGAGTGATTTTGTTATCATTTCTCTGAACAACAGCGGCTTTGCAACCATTGCTTTATACCAGTACGAAGATGGAAGCTTCAAGGAAGTTGATCGGGTGCAGACCGATTATACCGTTAAAGAAGTTTATAATGCTCTAGGCGGAGAGATCGCAGAAGGACAAATGGGCATTGTACTGGATGCAGAGCTTGATGATCGGAGTTCTTTCTCACAAATTATGTATGTTAAGGATAACAAGTTAGTCAATGCTTTCAAATCACCGGATCAAACGTATAGAGATGACAAAATTTTAAGCGGTGATGTTGATAATGATGGTATTATTGAGTTTGGACTCAAAGAGACTCCAAAGGGTTGGGAGCATTACGTTTTTGACTCTCGGTTGTGGTTCTATACCTATTATCAATGGGATGGCAAAGACGGCAAGAAATTTGTCTCATTCCAATTCCGGGATGATGCCGATTTATTTCATCTAAACCTCAAGCCAGAGTGGTACGGTAAAATCACTATTGATACCAAATCGGAAAAGGAAAAATATATTCGATTTAAAATGATTGATACGGACGAAACCGTGGCAGAGATCAAATATTTCACCCTTTCCAAGTGGGAACAGGAGAAGGGTAAAAGCTGGAAGGAAATTACACGAACCAAAGATCGGGTTATTGCTTCACGAGTAGCACAATCAGAGGCGGGTAAAGATGCACTGAGTAATACTTCTCAGCTGAATAGAAAGGGAGAGCTTAATGAGTAAAGTACTTATTCTTGAGGATGAAGAATCCATCCGCAGTTTTATAGTGATTAATCTAAAGAGAAACGGATTCGAAGTGCTTGAAGCGGGTGACGGCCACGAAGCGCTTCGTATACTGCAAACGGTACCGGATATTGATCTGGCTCTGCTGGATGTCATGGTACCAGGTATCGATGGATTCGAAGTGTGTCGCCGAATCCGTGAAACCAATGAACGTCTGGGTATTATTTTCTTAACAGCGAAAGTTCAGGAACAGGATAAAGTATATGCACTCTCCGTTGGTGCAGATGATCACGTAAGCAAGCCTTTCAGCCCAACAGAGCTGATTGCGCGTATTCAGTCTTTGTTACGTCGTGTGAACGTGCACCGGGAAACTGCGGCTAAGGTTACGTTCCAGTCCGGACCATTTTCACTGGATCTGATCTCGAAACAGTTCAAAAAACAGAATGAAGCCATTGAGTTAACTCCAACGGAGTTTTCCTTGATTCAGTTTTTCCTGGAAAAAGAAAATACACCGCTCAGCCGCGATGTGTTGTTAGATCACGTATGGGGCAAAGAGTACATGGGTGATCCCAAAATTGTGGATGTGAACATTCGTCGTCTCCGTCAAAAAATTGAGAACAATCCTTCCGAGCCCGAATACCTGCAGACTGTATGGGGTCACGGGTACAAATGGAAGGGCCGGGAGCAATGATTAAAAAAGGCATTACACGGCAGATCGTACTACACTATTTCTTTGTAGTTTTTCTTGCTCTGCTGTTGGTCGAATTCGTATTTATGTTGGCAGTACAAAGGTATTATTATGAAAGTATCTACAATACGATTAGTACCCATATCTCCAATTCAAAGGACTTTTTCGAGCCAATCGCTCGTGAGAATAACACGGAGGACGGAAATAACCTGTCCAGACTGATTGTGAATTTGGCATTGTCCAATACTGAATTGGAAATTTTGGATCTGAACGGGCGCGTATTGGCGAGTTCGACTGCTTTTGAATCTGACCGTGCTGTGTTGCAAACCAGTGATATTATGCAGGCTTTGAACGGGGATATGGGACGCTGGATTGGAAGACAACCAGGTACTGGGGAATCCGTCATGGCCGTTTCACACAAGTTTGATCTGGGCGGCGAAAATACTTATGTAATTCGATATCTGACATCACTCGAGGATGTAAACTCCAAGCTGCTAAATATGGGATTGCTAGCCGCTGCGGTCGGTGTTGCCGTGCTTGCGATTGTGTTAATTATCAGTATTGGTATGGCGAATTCCATTGTGCGTCCAATCAACAACATCACTGCAGTATCCGCTCAAATGGCTAGGGGACGGCTCGATGTCAGGGTTAAGGGAAACTATAAGCACGAACTGGGCGAACTGGCATCGACGCTTAACTTCATGGCACATGAAATTGTGCGCAGTAATCAGATCAAGGATGATTTTATCTCTTCGATCTCACATGAATTAAGAACACCCCTGACCAGTATTAAGGGCTGGAGTGAGACACTTGACTCAGGCGGTTATGATCCGGAAGAAACCCGAATTGGGATGGGTATCATTTCCAAGGAAACCGAACGACTGATTGGACTTGTTGAAGAGATGCTGGATTTCTCCAAATTGCAGCAGAACCAGATGAAGCTGGTCAAAGGAACCGTCAACATTCGTGAAATTGTACAGGAAACGATGTTGAATGTCTGGGCCAAAGCGGAACAAAAACAGGTTCATCTTAAGTTGGAAACGGATGAGACTCGTGCTTATAATGTCCATGGAGACGGCAACAGACTAAAACAAGTCTTCCTGAACGTTGTGGATAATGCAATCAAATTTTCACATGAAAATTCCTGGATCTTTTTGTCCGTCAAAGAGGAGAATGGTCAGATTATTGCAGCTGTTCAGGACACAGGCATCGGAATCAGTGAGGAACACCTTATTAAAGTGCGGGACCGCTTCTTCCAGGTCAATCATCAAAATGGGGGAACGGGACTGGGGCTTGCGATTACGCAGGAACTGGTGGAACTGCATGAGGGAACCATCACGATGCAAAGTGAACTCGGATCGGGGACAACCGTTACGGTTACGTTACCCGCTGTGGCTGAGGAGATGGGGACAGAGGAATCTGTCACACAGTCTGGTGATGCTGAAGTTACAGAAGAGCGAATAGCAAGCGATGTGAAATTAGATGATCTGAAAAATTCTTAAGATTGAATGCATTTCATATTACCTAAATCCATTTTTAGTGACTTATGAAACGGATTCGGTTGTAAAAGGTTTTTACAAAATCCACACAAAAAAGGTGAGCCATCCAAGGCTCACCTTTTTTGTGTGTTATGTTTATGTTTATTTATGAAGAAAGTTCACCAGCACGCAGGCGCCCACTTTTTTCATATACTTCTTTCAAGATACGAACAGGTTGTGTGCGGACAGCCGGCTTGGCAGAAACAATCTCGTTAGGCCCAACGACAACAATTTCATCCGCTGTACCCTTCACAATTGCACCGTCTTTGATAATCGCACCTTCACCAATGATGGCGCGTTCGATGTGAACGCCACGGCCTACACGTGCGTTAGGCATAACGACACTGTCTATAACCTCAGAGCCTTTACCCACTTCAGCACCGCAGAAGATTACAGAACGTTCGGCATGACCTTCAATGGCACAAGAGTCATGAATCATGGAAGTCACATGTTCAATCTTCGTATGTCTTGCCTTGTAGGCACTTGGCTTGGAACGCCAGTCGCGAGTAAACATTGGCCAGTTTTCTTTTTGAAGACTCCAGTCTTCATCGTTGTGCAACAGATCCATATGTGCATCCCAAAGGCTCTTAACCGTGCCTACATCTTTCCAATAACCATTAAAGTTATAGACAAAGAGGGGATTGTTCTCGTTCAACATCTGAGGAATCACATCTTTACCGAAGTCATGGCTGGATTCAGGATTAGCAGCATCTTCCAAGAGATGGCGCTTCAGATACTCCCATTTGAACATGTAAATACCCATTGAAGCCAGATTACTTTTTGGTTCTGCCGGTTTTTCGGCAAACTCGGTTACACGCAGATCAGCATCCGCAGCCATGATCCCAAAGCGATGTGCTTCATCCCATGGAACTTCCATCACCGAGATCGTTGCTGCGGCATTATTGGCTTGATGAGCCTCCAACATTTCGCGATAATTCATATGATAAATATGGTCACCCGACAAAATTAGAACATTTTCGGGGTTTTGTTGGTCAATATAGTCGATATTTTTATAAATAGCATCCGCCGTTCCCAAGTATTCGTCATTTCCTGTATGATAAGATGGAAGCAAGGAGATTCCTGCCTCACTTGACTGACCATGTCCCCATGGTTCTCCTCCACCGATATGATCATGTAATGATTCCGCTTGATACTGCGTTAGTACACCTACAGTGTCGATCCCTGAGTTAACGCAGTTACTGAGAGGAAAATCGATGATTCGGTAGTGCCCGCCAAACGGTACAGCGGGTTTTGCGATACTTGAGGTTAAAGGGGCTAATCGTTTCCCTTCTCCTCCCGCCAACAGCATAGCGATGCAATCTTTATTAAACATAATCGTTTCCCTCCCAAAATATTGTGCAATGTAGTACATCATTAACGCAAAGTAGAGCAAATGAAACTGTTGTTACTGTAAAAATTCAGAAAAAATACAACATTTTCTAATGCACCGCATTTTTCTTTTCAACTTGGCTAGAATGGGGTAATGGTTACTGTTATATCTATTTTCTTGAGAAGAAGGTGATCTCTTGGCCATTCAACCGTTAGCACACCCGGACATATTGCCGGAGCATATTTATTTATTTCATGAAGGTAACCTTCATCACAGTTATCGAATGTTAGGCGCACAGCCTGAGACTTGCGACGGCCATCAGGGGTATCGCTTTACCGTATGGGCACCAAATGCCGCAGAAGTGGGACTAGCTCTGGACCGTAATGATTGGAAAGGCGAACAGGAACCTTTATATAAGATACCCGAATCAGGATTTTGGAGTCGTTTTTTTCCGGAAATCAGTGAAGGAACTTTATACAAGTTCCGTATATTAACGGAAGATGGAACAGAATTGCTCAAAGCGGACCCTTATGCGTTTCAAGCGGAGGTTAGACCTCAGACAGCCTCTGTCACCAGTTCAATCGAAGGTTACAAATGGAATGATGGAGCCTGGAGACGTAAACAACGTGCCATGTATAACAAACCTCTACATATTTACGAAATGCATATGGGAACCTGGAAGCGCAAAGAAGATGGTAGCCTCTACAGTTATCGCGAGATGGCGGACTTGCTCGTTCCTTACTTATTAGAAATGAAATATACACATGTTGAGATGATGCCTCTCAGTGAGCATCCCTATGACCTTTCGTGGGGATACCAGAACACAGGATTCTACGCGCCAACGAGCCGTTACGGGCAACCGAAAGATCTGATGTATCTTGTGGATACACTGCATCAGGCTGGAATAGGCGTACTCCTGGATTGGGTGCCTGCACATTTTGCCAAAGATGCTCATGGGTTGCGTATGTTCGATGGAACACCTTTATATGAGTATGCAGACCCGATGTTAGCGGAGAAACCAGGCTGGGGTACACTCAGCTTTGATTACTCGAAACCTGAGATTCGTTCCTTTCTGATCTCCAATGCATTGTATTGGATGGAGATGTATCATTTTGACGGACTGCGTGTTGATGCGGTTACGAGTATGCTTCGGCTTGATTTTGAAAAGCAACCAGGACAATACCGTACCAATGATGAAGGGGGTCTTGAGAACAAGGAAGCTGTAGCCTTTTTGCAGCAGCTGAATGAGACGGTATTCAAGTATTTCCCTTATGCATTGATGATGGCTGAAGAATCCAGTGCATGGCCAATGGTGACGTTACCTGTAGATGAGGGTGGTCTGGGTTTCAACTACAAATGGAACATGGGCTGGATGAACGATACGCTTGATTACATGGAATCTGATTTTCATGAGCGTCCTTCCAAACATCATTTGCTGACTTTCCCGGTCGTATACTCCTTTGCTGAAAATTATGTGCTACCTCTGTCTCATGACGAGGTTGTTCATGGCAAAAAGTCGCTCCTCGACAAGATGCCAGGAACCTATGAGCAGAAATTTGCCGGCATGCGTGCTTTTCTGGGCTATTTTATGACTTTCCCAGGAAAAAAGCTGTTGTTTATGGGGGGAGACTTTGGCCAGTTCATCGAATGGAAAGATGAGGATCAACTGGATTGGTTCTTGCTGGATTATGACAGTCACCGCAATTTGCATAAGTTTGAGCGTGAGCTGTCTAACCTGTACTTGAGCGAAAAAGCTTTGTGGGAGCTTGATCATTCCTTGGACGGTTATGAATGGATCACTCCGGATGATCAGGACCAGAGTGTCATTTCATATGTACGCAAAGGAAAAAAACCTGCGGATACACTCCTTGTGCTCATTAACTTTCAGCCGGTCAAGCGGGAGCGTTACCGGATTGGTGTCATGCGTCCCGGTATGTATACCGAAGTTCTGAACAGTGACCATTCCGTTTACGGCGGTTCAGGCATAATTAATGATATGCAACTGCCTACCGAAAAGATTCCTTTTCATGGGCATCCGCATAGTCTCGAATTGATTTTGCCTCCACTGAGCATCGTGATACTAAAAAAGAACACGCGCCGGAAAACGGATGAATCGCCTGCGAGTATTACTTCCGTCAGTTCAAAAACGAAAAATAAGAATGAAAACAACACGCTGAAACCGAAGAGGAGGACGAAGGCATGAATATTCTATTTGCTGCTGCTGAAGTACATCCATTTATCAAAACAGGAGGCCTCGCTGACGTAATCGGTGCTCTCCCTTTCGCATTGAAGAAGAGCGGAGCAGATGTGCGGGTGATTATGCCTAAATACAAGGGAATCCCCGATGAATATAAAGACGCATTGCAGCCAGTCATCACAACGGATGTGCCCCTTGGCTGGCGCAGACCTTATTGCGGGATAGAAATGCTGGTTCATGATGGAATTCCAGTTTATTTTGTGGATAATGAGTATTATTTTGGGCGTGACGGGGTGTACGGGTATATGGATGATGGCGAGCGCTTCGCCTTCTTCAACCGTGCAGTTCTTGAAGTATTACCACAGATTGAGTTCAAGCCTGACGTGCTGCACAGTCATGACTGGCATGCAGGAATGATTCCTTTGGTGCTTGAAGCCCATTACAGACACGATCCATTCTACAGTGATATTCGTACGGTGTTCACCATACATAACTTGTTGTACCAAGGGGTATTCCCGCATGAGTTATTCAGTGAAATCCTTGAATTGGACGATCGATATTTCACCGTGGATGGAGCCGAATATTATGGTAATGTCAATTTCCTGAAAGCTGGTATTGTGTATGCTGATCATGTGACAACGGTGAGCCCAACATACGCACAGGAAGTGCAAACGTCTTATTACGGATATGGCCTGGACGGACTGCTCAGTTCTCTTGGAGATCGATTCAGCGGAATTGTGAACGGAATTGATACCAAGAGCTACAACCCGGCGACAGACACCAAAATCCCTGTGAAATACAGAACAAGTCTGTCCAAGAAAACGGAGAATAAAATTGAGCTGCAAAAAGAACTTGGGCTTCCTGTTCGACCGGATGTACCTCTCATGGTCATGGTCACAAGGCTTGTGGACTCCAAGGGGCTTGATCTGGTCTGCCGCATCCTGGATGAATTGTTGTACTATGATGACATTCAATTTGCGGTACTGGGAACAGGGGAGCAGGCATATGAACACTGGTTCCGTGAAGCTGCGAATCGTTATCCGCTTAAAATGTCTGCTCAGATTAAATTTAACGATGGGTTATCCCGCCGTTTCTATGCAGGCAGTGATATCTTCCTGATGCCATCCAGGTTCGAGCCATGTGGTATTAGTCAGCTACTGGCTCTGCGTTATGGCAGTGTGCCTCTCGTAAGGGAAACAGGTGGTCTGAATGATACCGTACAGGCTTATAACGAGTTTACCGGAGAAGGGAATGGCTTCTCATTCACGAGTTTTAACGCACATGACATGATGAATACCATTCGGCGTGCGGAGGAAATCTACAAACAGCCAGAACACTGGAAGAAAATTGTGAAGAATGCAATGGGCGGAGAATATAGCTGGAACGTCTCAGCTGAGGAATATATGGATATCTATCGCCGGATTACACTTGAACCTATAAATTAATAAATTAATGCAGTCGTGAATGAGCCACAGCATATGATGCTGTGGCTTTTACGCAAAGAACACTTCGATACTTCAGAATGAACGTGCTCCGTTTATCTGAAAGTGGTAGAAGTGTTTTTCTTTAGCCATGATTATGCTTGGACTGAATGATTAAAATGGATCGTTGCTGGATCAAGCTGTCTGTACAAAATGCGGTACCCATAGGGGTCGAGCTTAATATTCATTAATCCATTGGTTGGGGATACAGGCTCTTCAGTTAATGCATCCTTCCAGTCTTTCGTTTCCATGGGATGTGAGAGCGTACGATCTTGAGGTGTATTGTTCATCCATACGGTAAAGTGAAGGTTGTCATCCACACGCTCGTACACGATACAGGGGTCATTGTGATCAGCCTTGAGGAAACGGAAGCGTCCTTTGCGCAGGGCTTCATTGCTTTTGCGTAAATCAATCATCAGACGATAAAAATCATAAAGTTCTCTGTCTTGCTTGTCCTGGTCCCATTCCATGCATTTTCGACAATCGGGGTCAGCATCACCACTAATCCCAACTTCGTCGCCGTAGAAGATACAAGGTGTACCGATATAGGTGAAAAGAAATACAACCGATAACTTTAATCGGCGTTTGTCTTCCCCTAACCGGGTGAGCAGGCGAGGGGTATCATGGCTGCACAGCATATTGAAGATGACCTCATTCGTTTGTTGTGGGTATCGCATAACCAATGAACCCATCTCATTGGCAAAATGATAACCATCCATTGATCCACAGAAGAACTGAAGTACTTTGTCGGCAAAAGGATAATTCATGACGGAATCAAATTGATCCCCCATAAGCCAGGTCAAGGAATCGCTCCATACTTCACCAACAATATAGGCTTCGGGATTCGCTGCCTTCACAACCTTGCGAAAATCACGCCAGAAATGGTTGTCCACTTCATTCGCTACATCCAGCCGCCAGCCGTCCAGCTTGATTTCCTTGATCCAATACTCAGCCACATCGAGTAGATATGCCTTAACCTCTGGGTTGGCTGTATTGAACTTGGGCATGTTGCCATAGAAACCAAATGTATCGTAGGTAGGTATACCGTCCTTGATCTGAACCGGATATTCATTGATGTGGAACCAATCGGCATACGTTGAGTTTTTTCCATGTCTGAGTACGTCTTGAAAAGGAGGGAAGTCTTCGCTGCAGTGGTTAAACACCGCGTCCAACATGACACGGATACCCAGGCGATGGCATTCTTCTGTCACTTGTTTGAGCATGGCGTTATCACCGAAATGGGGGTCGACTTTTTCATAGTCAATGGTGTCGTACTTGTGGTAGGAATTGGCCTGAAATAACGGGGTAAAGTAAATGGCGTTCACGCCAAGTTCAGTCAAGTCATGCAGATGATCCAGCACACCTTGCAGATCTCCACCAAAATAATTGTCCAGCTCAGGTTTGCCACCCCAGTCATGGGTTCCTTGCGGATTCAGCTTGGGATCTCCATTGGCAAACCGTTCGGTCATGATCTGATAAAAGACAGCTTCTTTGGCCCACTCGGGCACCTTAAACACATCGATCTCATGTATATAAGAGAACTCATAATATCCTCCGGTTGGATAGGGGGCCTCATAATGAATGCCGTTATCCGCGAGGAAAACATCTTCCGAACCGGCGGTTATCCGAAATATATAAGTGAGACGTTTGAATTGAGGTTTGACCGCAGCCTCCCAATAATCAAACATGCTATCGGCAGCAGCCTTCTCCAGTTGAATTTCCTTGTAAGTTCCATTCCAATTGTACTTATCTCCGGTCAGTGCAGTCACGTATTGAACATCATTTCGCTTGGTTCGAACGCGTAGATGTATGGTAGACGAATCATAAGCATAGGCCCACTTGTCACGAGGAACATGATACATGGCTTCGAGTAGCATGACAGCACCTCCTGAATATAGGATAAGTTATAGAGGTTATTCAAAAGCCCACTTTTGATTACAAAGGATGCCTATCGGCATCATCGGCATCGAATATGGAATTCAGCCGAAATAAGCATATGCTTACGAAGTATGTTTCCTACGGAAACATTGTAGTTGCTCACGTAGTTTTGCCTACGCTCCGCTACTCCATTTCTAGCTTCATCCAATCTTCTCGGTACTGAAAATCGGTCTTTTTGAACATGCACTTATAGCAATAAATAACCAAGTTAGCCAGCAAATGAACCACAATTCCTGTAATAAAATGTATTATTTTCAGTATTTTCAAGGGTTTCTTTCACAGCATCTCCAGCTTCTTGCTGAATATACTTACTGCTAAATCAAGAAAAGGGTGCCTGGAACAAGCTTGGATTTCAAGTTTGTTCCAGGCACCCCTATATAGCATGTTAAAGCAAATCTTAGCGAATCGCTTGCTCAAACTCTGTACGGATGGATTGAAGCAGCTCCGGCTGGCTCAGAACGTCGTAGGCTGTTGTAGCGAGTGCCTTGGCTCCCAGAATCATGCCGTCCAGCGCACGTTCTTGTAGTGCAAGATCACGGAAAGCTATGGAGTGCAGTGTGTGCACCTCATCCACAACACGGATGTAGGGATGGATGGCAGGACATTTTAGAGAAACGTTACCGATGTCCATCGAGCCATGATCGTTACCACTCACAATTTCTTCTTGCGGGATGCCGAGTTCCATCAGATTTTGACTAAACGCAGCTGAAAATGCTTCATTGGTCACCATCTCGTCGTAAGACGTTTCATAGTTGGACGTCACCAGCTTGCAACCTGTCTGTAGAGCAGATCCTTCAGCAATCTGAATCACACGCTCTGTGAGGATATTCAGTTCTTTTCGGGTTGCTGCACGTACATAAAATTGGGCTGAAGCGTAGTCAGGAATGATGTTTGCCGCCTGACCGCCGTTGTTAATCACACCATGAATACGAACGGTGCTTTTCACTTGTTGTCGGAATGCGTTGATCCCGTTGAATGTTTGAATGACAGCATCAAGTGCATTAATGCCTTCGTGCGGGCTTGCAGCAGCATGTGAAGAGCGGCCATGGAATTCAAATTGAACAGCATCAATAGCCAGTGAGCTGCCGGACTTTTCGTAGGCATAATACGGATGCGCCATGAGAGCGACATCGCAGTCATCGAACAAACCTGCTTCCGCCATCGGAACTTTAGCACCACGTGTCTCTTCAGCGGGGGTACCGAACACTTTAAGGGTTCCACCTACTTCATCCAGAATGGATTTCAGCCCAACAGCAGCTCCAAGACTCATCATGCAGATTAGATGGTGACCACAGGCGTGACCGATCTCCGGCAAAGCGTCATACTCACACAGTAATGCGATAGTAGGGCCGGGTTTGGCGGCCGAATAGGTTCCGATAAAAGCTGTGTCCAGTCCGAGAATGGGAGCCTCTACCGTGAAACCGTGGAAGACCAGCTCTTCTTTCAAACGGGCAGAAGCGAGATACTCTTCATTTCCCAGTTCGGGGTTGGCGCCAATATATGATGAAATGGCTTTAAAACGGGAAGCATATTGATCAATAACCGTCAGGATCTGTGATTTGTTAGATGTCATTTGTAAACTCCTTATGCAAAAATGAAAATAATTCATTGATTATATCACGTTTGCTTCATTTTTTCAGAAACAAGTCAAGATTTGTAATGTCAAAATGCATTGCATAATCATGCATTGTACTTTATAATGACTCAGTCATCAACATGAGAAGCATACAATGTATTGTAAGGGGAGAGAAAAAGGTTGAAATTGATAAGTCGTTACACCATGATGCTGTTGACCTTTGTTGTTCTGCTGACGACTGCCGTTCCTGTGGCACTTGCAAGTGGAACTACAGATAATTCAAGCAGTAAAAAGCTGGTGCTCGGTACAAGTGCCGATTTTGCACCATATGAATTCCATAAAGTGATTAATGGCAAAGATGAAATCGTCGGTTTCGATATTGAGATCGCCAAAGAGATTGCCAAAGATCTTGGCGCTGAGCTTGTGATTGAGGATATGGGCTTCGACGGTCTTCTGCCTTCATTGCAGAGCGGGCGTGTTGATCTGGTAATTTCAGGTATGACGCCGACGGATGAGCGGAAGAAAAGTATCGATTTTTCCGACACCTATTATAAATCAAAACAAGTGATTATGGTTCGCAATGCGGATAAAGACAAATATCCAACCATGGCAGAACTTGAAAATGCGAAAATTGGCGTTCAGAAAGGCTCCATTCAGGAAACGATCGGACAGAGTATTCCAGGAGCGAAACTTACTGCGCTGGATAAAATCTCGGATATCGTGCTTCAACTGCAAACAAAACGCATTGACGCGGCAATCGTTGAAGATACTGTTGCTGCAGGTTATCTGGACGATATCATTGGACTTGCTGCTGCTGTTCCGGACGAAGAGCAAGCAGAAGCGGCAATCGGGATTCGTAAAGGAAATACCGAGCTGCTAGCTGCAGTAAATGGAACACTGGAACGATTGAAAAGTGAAGATAAAATCAATCAGATGGTGACGGACGCCAGCCTCTTGATGGCGGATAAAGTGAACAAATCACAAAATATTTTCCAAGTATTCTGGGAGTACAAAAGTTTCTATGCTACAGGTGTAGGATACACACTTCTGTTGTCTGCACTTGGCGTTATCTTCGGGGTAATTATTGGATTGATCATCTGTTTGTTCCGTCTACATGACGCTGCAATCTTGCGCTGGATCGGTACGGCTTACGTTGAAGTGATCCGTGGCACACCGATGCTGGTACAATTGATGATTATTTATTATGGTTTTTCCCTGAGCTTTGGCATTAACTTCACTGCACTTCAGGCAGGTATCATTACACTTTCAATCAATAGTGGTGCCTATCTGGCGGAGATTTTCCGTGCAGGTATCCAAGGTGTGGATCGTGGTCAGTTGGAGGCAGCGCGTTCCCTCGGAATGGGCAGAGGTGCAGCAATGCGTTACATTATATTGCCACAAGCCTTCAAAGCTGTATTACCAGCGATCGGTAATGAATTTATAACTATTATCAAAGAATCCTCTATTATCTCCGTTATCGGTATGGTGGATATTATGTATCAGGCAAGTGTAGTCAAAAACATTACGTACCAAGGTTTGAGTCCATTTTTGATTGCAGCAGCCATCTACTTTGTAATGACGTTCATTTTGTCCAAGCTGCTGGGACGACTGGAAAGGAAGTTGAGTGCAAGTGATAGACGTTAGACAATTACACAAATCTTATGGTAATAACGATGTACTTAAAGGCATTAACGTGACGATTGGCAAAGGTGAGGTTGTCGTGGTTATCGGTCCTTCCGGTTCAGGTAAAAGTACATTCTTGCGTTGTCTGAACTTGTTGGAACAGCCTACCTCGGGAGAGATTGATTTTGAAGGCGTATCAATCACCGATCCGAAGCACAACATCAATGCGACTCGTGAGAAGATGGGTATGGTGTTCCAGCATTTCAACCTGTTCCCACACAAAACGGTACAGCAAAACATTACGATTGCCCCGATTAAAGTGAAGAAGCAATCCACGCAGGAAGCGGAGAAAATCGCTGCTGATCTGCTAAACACTGTGGGCTTGTATGATAAAAAAGATACTTTCCCGAACCAGCTGTCCGGTGGACAGAAGCAGCGGATCGCCATTGCAAGAGCATTGGCCATGCAGCCGCATGTAATGCTGTTTGACGAGCCTACTTCGGCACTGGACCCCGAGATGGTCGGTGAAGTGCTGGATGTCATGAAACGTCTTGCAGAAGGCGGGATGACGATGGTCATCGTAACACATGAGATGGGTTTTGCACGTGAAGTGGGAGACCGAATCCTGTTCATGGATGGCGGGGTCATTGTAGAAGAAGGAACACCTGATGAGGTGTTTGGAGCACCAAAAAATTCACGTACACGTGATTTTCTTGCTAAAGTACTCTAAATGAAATGATTTAATAGCGTTACTGACATCGAGTCGGTAACGCTATTTTTTTGTGCGTAATAATCATTTCTAGATTTGAAAAGTAACTTTTCTGTTACCTTATATAAAGAAATCGGGTTGCCCAACTATTCTGAATTATCCAGTATTCTTACAGTTGATGACATGTTCAAAACCTTTTGGTAAGAATTACTACAAGTTCAGGTTACAAAATTGTGATATATTGAACTCTGCCGAAACTTCCGGACAGGGAGTGCGGGGGATGTAACGATGCAGATCGTGCAGGGGGAAGATCTATGGCACACTGCTTGGGGTGAATTAGGGGTACATAACGTTTCACATGTAACGAAGGACCTATAGGGTGGCTCCTCATCCGAATCCGACAACTAACTTCGCAGGCATAATGAGGGAGGAAGACCATGATTAACAAGAAACGTATAGCCAAAACAGCAGTAGCATTATTGACAACAGCAATGCTTATTCAAGCCGTTCCGGCTCACGCAGATTCAGTTCATGTGGCCAAAGAAGGGGATACCTTCTACACCTTATCGAAACAGTATGGAGTAGCACTCAACACGTTGGTTAAAGCAAACAACGACATTTCGCCTTACAATATTTATGGTGGTTTGAAAATTACGATTCCCGGTAAGGCAAACAATGTAGCAGCTGCTGCGGCTACAGAGAGCAAGACTCAAGCGAAGACTGTTACTACAGCAAGCTTGGACGTTAACGCAGATAACAAAGTTGTTCAAGCCTGGGGAAAAACGTTCGATTACAGTAAAGCAGTGAACGTGAAAGCAACGGCATACTCTGCAGATCCGTCCGAAAATGGAGGATGGGGTGCTGTGGATTACTTCGGCAATGATCTTGAACTGGGTACGATCGCAGTTGATCCAAGTGTGATTCCACTTGGAACCAAAGTACTGGTAACCGGTCACAGCCATCCGGGATTGCCAAAACAGGCTTTTGTAGCTACAGCACGTGATGTGGGCGGTGCAATCAAGGGTCACCGGATTGATATCTTTATCCCTGGTAGCAAGCAGTCCGTAAGCACATTTGGTTTCCAGGATATCGAGCTCTATATTCTGAAGTAGAAAGTGAATTACATCTAACGAATTCAAACAGGGTGTCTGCCAGTCGCTACTTTGCGATTGAACAGGCACCCTTTTAACATCGTCATCATTTCCTACATGGACATCCTAATCCTTGGCTTTTGGCAACCCCAACATCTCGTCCAAGGTGACTAATTCATACCCCCGATTACGCAGTTCCTCAATAATTTCAGGTAAAGCCTCAATCGTGCCATTCAGGTTCGAACCCACACCGCCCCCTGCATGTTGCAGAACGATGGAACCGGGTTTTACGGCAGATAGGATGTTATCCTTCACCTCTTCCTTGGAGAGGCCTTTCCAGTCCAGTGAGTCAACGTTCCAGTTCACAATGCTATAGTGTTGTCTGGCAGCCCATTGCAGCTGTTCTTCATTAATATCTCCGTAAGGTGGTCGGATCATCTTGGGCGTATATCCTGCTAGGTGATGAATGATATCCCCAGTATGTAAAATTTGTTTGCGAAAGGCATTCATCGACAGCTTACTGAATTCCGGATGATTGTAGCTGTGATTGCCAACAATATGCCCTTCCTTAACGATACGTTTCACCAGATCCGGATGTTTCTCAGCACGACTACCAACGATAAAGAATGTAGCTCTGACTTTATATTTCTTCAATACATCTAATACCTGTGGAGTAAATCGTGGATCGGGCACGTCATCAAAAGTCAGGGCAACCTGCTTCGTTGAAGGACCATTCGTTTTGAACGTATCCGCATATTTTTGACGTAATTGTCCCAATGTCAGTTGTTCTTCTTCCGCGGAATCTGAAACTGATACTGATTCACTTGGCGGGCTTGAAGCATCCCCCGATGAAACTGGAGCATGATATCCTCCAAAAAAAATAACGATAACCATCAGCATAATGAGGCGTACGCGCATAATAACGGCCTCCTTTTCCGAAAATGATGTTCTCCTTGGTATGTCCGAGGTGTCCATAAAATATGCGTAGTGTGAGAATTTTCATTGCGGATTTATCTTGTGAAAGCCATAATTCCTCCATATATAACATATAGAGAAGGATAGGTGGATGGTTATGAGTACATATGATTTGAAATCGATACGTTTACAAGTGATTGAGGCAGGAGATGATAAGGTTTTTCTCGTTACCGGAGGAAAGGCGCATATTGGTGCTGTAGCCACGTTCTACGTGGATCATGAGCGCGTAAGCGGGACGACGGTACATATTCCGGGTCATAAGGAACAAGAGCTGTGTGAGCGGCTTGCCCGAAAGGCCGCCCTGCAGCTGAAAGTAACTGTTACGGTGATCATGGGTATCCATTTTGATTCCATTACACGGATGCAGATCGACGAAATCGTGCAGACTGCAGAGAGGCTAATGGAGGATCATCTGAACAAGGATAAAGGATCTTCCTAACATGAAGAACAATCGCAAGTTTTGATTTTATTTGCTAAAATTGAAACGAGTTGTAGCTTGTTACGTATGTATGTTTATATACGATGTATTATCGACTAGGAGGAATAACATAATGTCCATTTTCAAACGATTGCGTGATTTAACAATGTCTAACATCAACGCCATTATCGACAAGGCAGAAGACCCAATCAAGATGACGGACCAATATATCCGTGATATGCAAGAGGATCTGGAAGATGCGGAGAAAGCAGTAGCCGCACAGATCGCCATTGAGAAGAAATTCAAGCAGCTATTCGAAGAGCAGGAAGCTCTGGTGAAGAAACGTGAAGAGCAGGCGCATACGGCGGCTCGTGCTCAGAATTTGGATTTGGCTCGACGTGCTTTAGAAGAGAAAAAGGTTGCTGAAGAGAAGATGGCTGAGTACAAAACTAGCTATGATCAGAACAAGGCTTCTGCAGATAACCTGCGTGGCAAGCTCGACGAGATGCGTAAGCAGTTGACTCAAATGAAGAACAAACGTGAGACATTGGTAGCACGTTATAATGCAGCAAAAGCTCAAACGGAAATCAACAAAGCGTTGAATGGGTTTGGCTCTGATACGGCAAGTGCTGGCATGAAACGTATGGAAGAGAAAATGATGCAAATGGAAGCACAGGCAGAAGCAAGCAACGAAATGTCCTCCAAAGGCAAGTCTTTGGACGAAGAGTTCGAGAAGTTGGGTAAAGATCAGGCTGTTGAAGACGAACTCGCAGCATTGATGAAACAGTACGATAATAAGAACTAACACCTTGGTTGTCAGCAGGGTTAACCAGCGGAGGAGAAGAGCGTTTCTCCTTCGCTTTTAAATGCGGTTCATGTTGATATGTGGGGGCTGTGTAAATGGATTTGAACATTTTGGCGATGCTGGTCTGGACCGTATCTGGTTCGGTTTTGCTGTTTGTACTGATGTATGTTGATTCACTGTTCACGAAATATAAGGATTTTGCTGAAGTTAAGGCTGGCAATATGGCCGTTACTACACGTATGGTTATGAAATTATTTGCACAAGGGTATGTACTCGCTACGTCTATTTCTACGGCTGGTCATCTTGGAGAAGCATTGCTGGTCTCCGTGGTATCCTTTATCATTTTGTTGATTCTGGAGAGTGTCGTACACTTTATGATTCGCAAATGGGCTAACCTAGATCTGGATACCGGAATTCAGCAAGGAAAGACAGGATACGGCTTGTTCTCTGGCGCTTTACATATCGTGGGCGCACTGATTATTGCAGCTTGTTTATAAGATAAGGAACAGGAGTAATTCTCATGAGTGTATGGAAACGAATTAAAGGAATACTAACGAAACCTGAACCACTGCAGGCTGAGAAAACCATGCTTCAGCTTGCACCTGGTGATATCTGTGAGGTTTCTCTGGTCACTTATGAAGTCGTTGGTCGGGTACAAAATCGCGCTCGAAATGCCGTTGTGCTTACGCTGCAGGATGGTACCGCATTTCGCTATTTGCATATTGAAGAACGGGAAATCACCCGTTATGCCTTATATACACCAATTGATGGCAGACTAGATGCACCTGATGAGGTGCCTACATTGCTGGATCTGGATGGACGCGCATATCATCTGGAGGAAGAATATGGTGGCATGGTGTCTACGGCAGGCAGAACGCCGTATGGCCAGGCTGGAGAACAATTGGTATGGCAGTATCAGTCGGATGATAATATGCTTCTTCGCGTAGAGTGGCAAGACAGAAGGTTTACACTGTATGAGGGTGAGTCCATTATTCCTGCGGATATCAAAGTGATTCGTTCGAGCTAGGAGAGGTTCCAATGAAAAAACGCTTGGCACATGGATTAAAATTAATGCTGGTCCTCAGCCTTGTGATGTCTCTGTTGTCCGCGTGCGGAGCACCTTCTGTTCAGGACACATATCCGCTTGAATCGGTTAATGGCAGTGGTAACTCAACGTCCTATGTGTACCGGGCCTCGGACCGTACGGTTCCGGAAGTGGCTCAGGAATTGTCTGACCAAAGGCAACCGGATCAGATCTCGGCAGAGAACACGGAGCGTATGTTCCTGGTGTATCAGGACGAGTATTATCATCTGCAACAAGATCCGAACAAGCCGGAGGATACCTTGGTTGAGGTGGACTCAAAGGAGTATGTTCGGCAGAACTACGATTCATCTTTTTTACAAGGTTACCTGACCGCTACATTAATAGGTAATCTGTTCGATTCTTTTGGTGGACGGGGCAATGGGAATTATCGGGGATACACCAATAAAGATACGTATAAACCGAGTGCAGGATCTTACCGTACACCAACAAGTAATGACAAGAAAGTTGCTCCACCCATTACTGTGGATCGAAAAGGTACAATCACGAGGCGCGGAAGCGATAAAGATTCAAGCGTGGGATCTGGCGGAGGATTATTCAATCGCAATAAGGATCAGAGCAAGGGAACCATTGATCGTAACAAAAGCAGTGGTGGTCTGGGCGGGTTGTTTGATTCACCAAAGAAATCCTACAAAAAACCGAAAACCAGAGTTGGCGGCGGTCGAATTATGAGGCGTAGATAATGATTTATTCATAAGCTTGGCTGCCCAACATATAATCCAATCCAAAAAGAACAGCGAAAAGGTATGACGGATTTATCTCTATCCGCTTTTACCTTGGAGCTGTTCTTTTTGCTTTACGACTTGCGAACATGATTGGATTTTCGTACGCGGGGAATTGTTGAAGCAGGCTGTTTGCGAATCCAGCGGATAAATGGCATCATTCGTTCGTCCTGTCTCAAAGACGGCAGGTCGGTAAGACCAAGAGTCACAATGTCCCGATTGGTATATAACGAATGGATCTGTTTATGACAGGGGATGCACAGGTCGGCTGTAGGCAGAAATGCTCCTCCCATTTCTTTGGGAGTCAGATGATGAATGGTTGTGTCCACAGATTCTCTTCCGCATAATTCACATCGTTCACTCATGATGATCGCCTCCCTTTGTCATTTGTATTATGGGCATATACGCTTGCTTTCATGTTGGATGTGAGCGATGTACTTGTCATCTTAAAGCATTCGGGCTACACTTTCTTAAACGATGTATGTCTTTAGGAGGTAAGAATACTTTTGAAACTAAACTCACATTCATATGATATGACAACTGCCAAGTTCCACCGTACAGCTGTACAGGTACCGGATGCCCAAGCCAAAGTAGCAGCACGAGTTACTTCAGGCTCTATAGAGAAAGTTAACCTTGAGTCTGCCCATGGACGTACACTTGCAGAGAATATTCAGGCACCTCATCCGTATCCGTTCTTCCGGAGATCGGGTATGGATGGATTCGCCATTATAAGTACAGATACCATAGATGCAACGAGTAATCATCAAATCTGGTTTCGGGTAATTGATGAAATTCCTTGCGGTTATACCTCGGACCACACCATTGTTTCAGGTACAACTGCTCGCATCATGACGGGTGCACAGGTTCCAGAAGGTGCGGATGCGGTGGTCATGATGGAGATGACTGAGAGCAAGGAAGAGAATGGAGAACAGTGGATTGCATTAAAACGACACATATTGCCGGGTGCTAACATCACGCCAATTGGACTGGAAGTTCAGGAGGGTCAGCAACTGCTTGAAGCAGGAACGATCATCAGGGCAGGAGAGCAGTCGGTGTTGGCGACTTTTGGCATTGCAGAAGTTCCCGTATTTCAACGTCCTAAGGTTGCGATATTCGCCACAGGCACGGAATTGCTTGATGTAGATGAGCCGCTGCAACCAGGTCGGATACGGAACAGCAACAGTTATATGCTGCGTTCACTGGTCGTTGAAGCGGGAGGAGAGCCGGTGATGTATGGTTCCATTGCAGACGATGTGAATACAGCAAGGGCCAAACTTGAAGAAGCCATTCAAGATAATGATATCGTGGTGACCACAGGCGGTGTATCCGTCGGAGATTATGATATTATGGGTGAACTTGTGTTGGAAGAACATGTAGAGATGTTGTTTAACAAAGTGACGATGCGACCAGGCAGTGTAACCACAGCTGCTGTGTACAAAGACAAATTGCTTTTTGCGCTTTCGGGTAACCCGGGTGCTTGTTTTGTGGGTTTTGGTCTATTTGTTCGTCCTACCATTCGTTCCATGCAAGCCGATGCTCATCCTTACTTGGAAGAATGGACCGCGATCTTGGAAGAAGAGTACACCAAAGTAAACAATTTTACACGATTCGTACGAGGACGCACGGAAATCCGCAACGGAATGGTTTACGCTATACCCGCTGCTGCCCGTGTAGATGAATCCAGCGTGATGATTACGATTAAAGACAGTGATTGTCTGATTGTTATTCCTCCTGAGAAAAAAGGCATTCCTGCGGGTGAGCAAGTGCGCATCCTCAAACTGCCCACAGGTCATGTGAGGTAGTTAATAGATGACTAAAATGAGTGAAAACAAACCACATATCATACAGATTGTTGGATACAAGAACACGGGCAAGACGACCATGACAGCCGCGCTAATCGGGCACTTTTCTTCTATGGGACTTAAAGTAGCAGCGATTAAGCATGATGGACACGATCATTTTGAGATGGATCAAGAAGGAACGGATTCGTATCGATTTGGGGAGGCAGGGGCCTCGGCGGTGGTTGTGATGTCAGAGAAACGCACTGCTATTATGGAGCGACAAGCAACCAGGTTGGAGGATATGTTAAGTCATCTGTCGGAGTATGATTGGATTGTTATTGAGGGATTTAAAGAGGCTTCTTACCCCAAATTCGTGATGGTTCGAGAAGAGAAGGATCTGAGCCTAATTGATCGCCTTGAAGGTGTAGTGGGTATGATCTCATGGTTATCTCCAGATCAAGTTATGGAGCCAAGGGTTGTAAACAGGGATATAACGTGGTACTCGGTTCATGAAACGGAGTTCATAGCCAAAGCTTTGTTACAGATGGTTGAGAGCAAGTAAAGGTCGATATAACGTAATATTTATTATGTTAACTAAAATCATTTCTGCTTATGTTCTTTATCCTTACATGATGTATAAGTAAAAAAAGCAGCAGACCTTTCTCGGATCGAAATCCTTGATGCGGCTTGCTGCTTTTATTATGTTAGGGGTGTTAAATCCCATCGTCAGTACGGCGTTCGATGGCTTCGGACATCGTTTTGTCGGTAAGGTGAGCATAGATCTCGGTCGTTTCCGTAGAAGCGTGTCCAAGCTGCTCTTTCGTTTTGTAGATATCATTTTGCAGATAATAATCGGTTGCAAATGAATGTCGTAATTTGTGCACGGTCAAGTAGGGTTTGCCAAAGCGCTTGGCGTATTTCATGATCATGGCCTGGATTGCTCTTTTGGTCATTCGGCTACCTTCGGAATCTCCGTTTCGCATGGCAATAAACAGACCTTTTTCCCGTTTGGGTGTACGGTAACGTGATTGCCGCAGGTTCATATAAGTTGCAAGTTCGTCCTTGGCCTGTTCCCTGAAATAAACGGGTGTTTTGTATGTCTCATCATTGTTACCTTTGCGATAAACATACAGGAGTTTGTTGTTCAGATCGAGGTCATCGACGTTCAGGTTCACGACCTCCGACACCCGTAAACCTGAATTGAGAATCAGGCTGGCAATGCAGGCGTCCCGTTCTTTGTTGAGTTCATGGGAATACAGCGCCTGTTTGTTCTTCTCCATATCGACCGCGTAACCTTCAAGGATATATCCGATAAATTCGAGAAGTTCCTCTTCCTCCAGAATTTTACCTTTGAGTTTGGCAGCGGTGTCCTTGGGTTTATGGGTACGCTTGATCTCGATTTTGGCCATAATGTTCCGCTTCAGCAAAGGGTAGAAATCTTCATCTTCCGCAATCTGGCTCAGGTAATGGAAAAGGGAGCGAAGGGAAGAGAGCTTGCGAGAGACGGTAATTCTCGAATTGGTTCCTTCTCGTTTGGTTGTGAGAAATAACCGATAGGCAGTAACTGAATCCATGCGAAGGACTTCCAGTTCAGTCAACGTAACTTCTTTATTAGAGCTTGCCTCGGATAGCCCTTCTGCTCGCATCCAACCGAAGAAAGCTTCGTAATCTCTTAAATATTCGAGCAGGGTAGAAGGGGACAGATCAGGCAGCTTGTAGTCCATGAATTGCTGAACGAACCAAGGCATGGAAGGTAGTTTGTCATCCAGCTTGCGTCGATCAATCTCTTTTTGCACGTTGGTCAAGTTCGACACCTCCATGTGAAAAACATATAAGATTAATATTCAATTTAATAGTATTCTATGCTCTAGTGTACCATAATTTACATGCTCACAGCTTGTTCACCAAAGTAGGCAGTAAGTAGGGGATGCTTCCTTGCCCTTCGGCGCGTAAACCTTTAAAGTAATCAGTATACGTAGAGCAGAGGAGGTGAACCGGATGAATATGCAAATAGAACTGGTTCCCCGGGAACGCAGTCAGGTGATTCGACATTTAATGCAATTTTATCTATATGATTTTACCAAATATCTGAATATTGATGTAGACAGCAATGGTATTTTTCCAGAATATCCGGGTCTGGAAGCATTCTGGACAGAAGAGGACCGCAAGTTTCCTTTTTTGATTACAAGTGACGGCGCACCTGCAGGGTTTGCTCTCATAGAGAAATTGGAGCCTGGAAGTAAGGATAATGACTACTACTTGACTGAATTTTTTGTGATGCAAAAATATCGGCGCAGTGGGGTGGGCACTCGGGCAGCCTATGAGCTGTTTAAACGTTTCCCAGGGAGATGGAAAGTGACTCAGGTTCGTAACAATGTCATTGCACAGGCATTCTGGCGTAAAATTATAGGGGAGTATACGGGAGGCCGCTTTCGAGAAAAGTTCCATCCGGAACTGGGTAATCCAAGCCAGTATTTTGTAACCTGATTCCAATCGGGGCTTCACTTACATATAAGCATTTGCATGATTGCGATATAAGTTGAACTACTCATTTACACGATAACGGAGAGGACAGAAAAAACCTGAAAAAGCGAAGCGTTCGCCTAATAGCTTTCTGAAAGAAAGCTGCATCGGAAGCATAAGCTATCCCCGGATTTTCCCCTTCGGAAAGGGGAATCAAAAAATCTGGGGATAACAGTGATTGGAAGGTTATTCTGTCATCGTAGTGTCAGTGTAAATAATCTTTAGTTCAACTTATAAATCTGATGAAGGAGTGAGTAACATGAACGTACCCACATTCCATCTCGATGGACAGACAGCACTGGTGACAGGTGCAGGGAGAGGGATCGGAAAAGCAATTGCGATTGGACTTGCCCAGTCAGGCAGTGACGTTGTATTTGTATCCCGAACGATGAAAGAAATTGAGGAGACAGCCGCCTACATCTATGAACAGACAGGGCGTAAAGCGTTAGCTCTAACTGCGGATGTGACATCAAAAGAACAAATGGAAGAGACGTTTCAAAAGGCGATCTCGGAGATGGGTAGTCTGGACATTCTGGTGAATAACGCAGGTATGAACATACGGACACCAGCACTTGAAGTAACGGACGAGCAGTGGGAGACCATCATGCAGACAAACTTAAAATCGGCTTTCTTCGCTTCGCAATTGGCGGGTCAGCATATGAAAGAACGTGGGACCGGGAAGATCATTAACATCTCATCGGTAGGCGGTCACACGGCTTTGCGGACAGGGGTTGTATATGGCGCGACCAAAGCTGCGTTAATTCATATGACCAAAGTGCTCGCACTGGAATGGGGCAAGTATGGAATCCGTGTCAATTCAGTAGGGCCATGGTATTTCCGAACACCTCTGACTGAAAAACTGCTGGATGATCCCCAGTATTTGCAGGAAATTGTAAGCCGTACACCGCTACAGCGAGTGGGAGAACTGGAGGAAGTGGTAGGGCCTGTCGTATTCCTGGCATCGGATGCAGCCGGATACATAACGGGTCAGACGTTATTGGTTGATGGTGGAATGTCCATCTATGGATTCTAGATGAGTTGAGTTGGTAAAAGTCTGGAAAAGTGGGTGGGACAACCAAATTACGGGTAATAACATTGGGGATTAATCTGTATTTCTATTTATCTGTACCCAATTCACTGAACTTGGAGGAAGATAATCATGGAACTGCGTAATTACGGAAACACGGGCATGAAGGTAAGCACACTTGGATTTGGCGGAGCGGAAATAGGCAAAAATGTATCTAAAACGGATGTAGCCACATTGCTCAACAGTGCGCTCGATGCAGGGTTAAACGTGATTGATACGGCTGAATGTTATGGTGACAGTGAAGAATTAATCGGTGAGGTGCTGTCACATCGGCGTGATGATTACTATTTGTTCACCAAATGTGGACATGCTGCCGGGATCGAAGGTCCGGATTGGGATGCCAAAGTACTGGAGCAGACGATTGACCGTAGTCTTAAGCGGTTGAAAACCGGCTATGTGGATGTCATTCATTTGCATAGCTGTTCTGAAGAAGTACTTCGGAAAGGGGCAGTTATCGAGGTTCTTCAACGTGCCAAGGAAGCAGGGAAAACCAGATTCATCGGATATAGTGGAGATACAACGGATGCGCTATATGCGATTCAGACCGGAGTATTTGACAGCCTAGAGACCTCATTAAATATCGCAGATCAGGAAGCAATTGAACTTACTCTGCCTGAGGCGAGAAAAAGAAACATGGGTGTCATCGCCAAAAGACCTATTGCTAATGCGGCCTGGACGTATGAAACACTTTCGGAAGAGGCTTATCCATTTATATACTGGAAACGCTTAAGCGAACTTAACTATGGTTTTCTGGGTGAAGATGCTCAGGCAGCAGTAGAAACAGCACTGCGTTTTACGCTAAGCACCGAAGGTGTAGACACAGCTATTGTAGGAACAGCCAAGCCCAATCGCTGGCAGCAAAATGCTGACCTTGTCGCTAAAGGGGCACTTCCGCAGAAACTATATGATGAGATTAGAGCACGATGGAACGAAATCGCGGGAGCGGACTGGACTGGCCGGACTTAAAATTTAAAAAAATATTAGCGAAGTCGCCATGATGGCGGCTTCTTTTTTTGGCCATCGTAATATATTTTCAACATATGAAAAATTCATAATAGTTATCGCAAATGAGGCTGTGAAAAATTTCTAGAGAAGAATATTCATACTTCAGTCTAGCCCGAAAAACCGATGAGAAGGGAGAAAAGAGGGAAATTCCAAAATAAATCCTTACTATTTTTTCCAAATAAAAATTTTCACAAAAAAGCTGTTAGAATGAGACGAAAAATGGAGAGGGCCAGCGTTCGATATGAACGAAATAACGACCTTAATTATACTATTTCAACATATGAAAAATTCACAATAGAAAAATCATTTTCTCACCTTAGTTACTACATCACATAAAGCTTCGATACCGCTCCCTCATGTTAAAAAGGAAAACCATTTTAAGTGATAGAAGTCAACAACTTTTTTACTGATTTTACATGGGACTCAATTCAACAACAGATTTATAACAGATTAAATATTATGTAAACTAATAATATAATTCTTTTGGCAATGCAGACATAAAACCTCCATGACCTGTAAACCGTAAGGGGATAAGGCAGAAGGAGGAGCTTCATGAAAAGTCAGCTACACGGTAAAAAGGAAGACGATAAACTAAGTTGGATCAGCCTATCCTTGTTTGGCGCGGGTTGCACGCTTGGGACGGGATTTTTCCTGGGAACCAGTCTCGCGATTCATTGGGCCGGTATATCTGTACTCGTATTGTTGGTGCTTGCTGCGGCGGGGACTTACTTTGTATTTGGTGCACTGGCGCAGATGACGGCAGATGATCCAAAAGAAGGTGCTTTTCGAACCTATGCTGGTGAAGCATTCGGACCTTGGGCTGGTTTCGGGAGTGGATGGATGTACTGGTTTTCCGAAATGCTCATCATGGGTAGCTCATTGACGGCACTGGGGCTTTTCTCTCAATTCTGGTTTCCCAAGTTTCCGCTGTGGGCATTTGTTGCGATCTATGCGGCTATTGGTCTGTTCATTGCAGCATTGGGAGCGAAGGGATTAACCAAAACGGAGAATATTCTTGCGGTAATCAAACTTGCTGCAACGGTTGCATTTATAGCTATAGCAGGAGCGGCTTGTCTGGGTTGGTTACCTGTAAAAGTGACACCAGAACAATTGAAGAATGAATGGTTTCCCCATGGAGGTAAAGGGGTATGGACCGGTTTCATCTATGCATTCTTTGCTTTTGCCGGGATCGAGGTTATGGGCTTGATGGCAGCAAACCTGAAAGAACCGAAAGATGCAGTGAAATCAGGTCGTGTAATGCTATTATCGGTGAGTACACTCTATGTCATTGCGATTGCGTTGATCCTGTTACTTGTGCCTTCAGCTCAGTTAACTCCAGATGAAAGTCCGCTTGTCAAAGCCATGTCAACCATTGGATTCACCGTAGTGGTCCACATTCTCAACGGAATTCTGATTATTGCTGGATTCTCAACGATGGTGGCTTCGCTATATGCCATTACGTCCATGTTGGTGAAACTCGCAGAAGATGGAGATGCACCGAAGCTGTTTACGAAGACCTGGGGGAAAAAGGACATGCCACTTCAGGCATTATGTTGCACAGCGGCCGGATTACTCCTGTCTACGTTGATGGCATTATGGATGCCCAAGAGTCTGTTTGAATATGTGACGACAGCAGGTAGTCTGGTATTGATGTATACATGGCTGCTTATCTGCATCACGTATATTAAAAAAATGAAGCCTGTGAAGTGGAATCGCATCAAAGTATGGACTGCCATGGTATTAATTGTGGCTGCTGTGGCTGGGACAGCAATGGAAAAAGCCAGCAGAACAGGTCTGCTGGCAAGTGTGGGACTTGTGGTGTTCCTTGGCATCATCACGTATATTGTTCACAAAGTACGTGGCTCCAAACCGCCGCAGTCTGCACCAGCCAAACCATAAGTAGCTTTCGTGGAGGTTACCCAGCGTACTAAGAGTACGTAATAAGTGTTGTAAGATTATTTCGTCAACTTGCCTAAAGCTTGCTTCATCCGCATGAATGGACACTTGGAAGGTGTCTGCTCATCATCAGGCAGGAAATATTGTTTCCACTCCAGATTATCCTGCTGACCGTACCACATCAGCGAAGGGTGAGCAGGAACAGCATCATAGGCAGCGAGACGCTTGCGGATCAAGGTTTTCATTTTGCGGCCAAGAGGGGTGTTGTCATTGATGGATTCGAATACCCACCGTGGTTGAAAAGCAAACATGAGATAAGGAAAATGTCGGCTAGCTCTGAGTTCATGTGCGGGAGTTGCGCAAAAACAAAAGTAAGGCTCTCCGCCAAAGCAAAACTCCCACGATGAATCATGAGGATCGGTTGAAATATGTTCCGGCCACGGCTCGGTATCGTGTGAACTTACCCGATTAAGCATTTGCCAGAATAAGGTCTGATATTGCTCTACCGTTGTATGATCTTTGAGATCATTTGGCGTCTCACAGATGACCACCATGGAAGCGTAATGACCTGTGTCTCTGGATACAGGACCATACTGTCTAAGCAGATCCGCCATATCTTCGGCAGCTTGTTCAGATCGGGGATCACACGTAAAGCCGAACCTCAAATGTCCTGACAGAAATCCCATTCGTCCAGGTACACATGGATACGTATTATCATCGTCGGCGATCATTTTACCAAATTGCGAATAAGCGTCCTGCTGCCAAGATGGAAGACGCTCAAACAAGGTGTTTATTTCGTCGGCACTATACAGCTCCGCCATTGATTCCCAACTCCATTCCACATGATACCGTTAAAGTATTAATGTGGAGGATGTTGGGTGACTGTCCAGCCTGATTTTGTTGTCAGAAAAATATGGAACGCACAGCTTCGTACCCGAAATACAAACCAAATCCGATCAGGCAGATTCCCGAAATGATGGAGATCCAGCGCAATACGTTCTCACTGCTATGTTTGTGGAATCGACTGGCCATGCCAGCCATAATAACATCCCACAACAAGATGCCAATGAATATGCCTGAACTGTATAGCAGCAAATGAGCGGTATCCGTATGTTTCACAGTCGTCGCGAGAATGGAGCCATAGATACCAAGCCAAAACAAAATATTCAGTGGATTGGACAGGGCCATCAAAAAGCCGGATATAAACGATTTTCGAACAGTCGCTTCCGCAGTAGATGTACCTTGAATCCCCTGTTTCAGCTTCGAGAGCGTTTCCACTCCCGTGTAAATGAGAATAAAACTGCCGAATGACCAGAGAAAAGAGCGCATAAACGGCGTGTCCAGAAAATGGGCAACCCCAAAATAAATCAACAGCATATACACCAAGTCTGCAAACATGGCGCCGAGTCCTAAAATCCAGGCGTGCATGAATCCGTGCCTGGCTCCGCGGTCAAGTTGAGCGGCGTTAATCGGACCGATTGGAGCAGATAATGAGATTCCCAGAATAATATAACTGAACAGTACAGACATAAACACGTTCACTCCTTAACGGGTTCGATGAATTGTACCAGTCGTCACAGAAAATGGGTACAAGTCATCGTATTCCCGCAAGGAGTGAATTAGAACAAACTACTTTATCATATCGTCTTATGACCTTGCTACTCTGTTAAAGATTCTACATCCAATTGAATTGGAGTGCAGTGGTAGCCGTTGCATGAACTTTCTTCACAAGGACAGGCGGAGAGACCAATCGTGAGGTCGATTAATGCTTCCATTTCGATATAATCACCTGCACGAGAGTCGGGAGCTACAACATCAATTTTGCCTTGATCGTCTACAACGGACTTCATAAACAGATTAAACGGATAGTGTTGATCCGGTGGTAAGATGCCGAAGGGTTCCAATGCCGTGTTCAGATTGTGATAACAACTAGCGTGATCCTTTTTATCATATAACACCTCATACATCTCGGGACGACAAGCAGAGTTGAAGAAATCATGTACCCCAACTGTGTCACGCACAATCTTGAGTAAGGGTTGATATTGATTGGAATATACAAACTGCCCAGGTTTGATTCGGTAAGTGCGCAATACATCCATTGTCACGCCCGGGTCCAAGCGATGGTTAGCATCTTGCGCATCATAAGCCACAAAATCAATGACCTGCTGTCCCTCCAGATCTGTTATACGTAATAAAGAACCCTTGTTTACTTTCAGGGCATATCCCGTTTTGGCAGGGATACGAAAGGACTGTTTATGAGGCTGTTTGATATTCATTCGTCACATTCCTCCGCTATTTTTGCTTTCAGTATGCGGAGCAGACGAAACTTTCATGCACTATTTTGGCAACACATCCTACTCAGGTGGGTAACGTTCAATGATAAAGGTAGATACACGTTGAACTTTTTATGCTGGAAACATTGGATTACCTTTCATCCCGATCCAAAGATCTGATTGTTCAAGCTGTGCAGCCAGATGTAATAACCAATCTTCGCGTCCCTTGGTTGCCATCACTTGAACGCCCATTGGCAAACCTTCAGGTGTCATATGCAGAGGTACACTTATCGCAGGCTGACCTGTCAGATTCGCGAGCTGGGTGAACGGAGTATACGTAAGACTTGGCTCAAACATCTCATAGATGAGTTGCTGCTGCTGGGTCTTGTCCAATTCACTAATCCGCATGAGATTACGAATCTGTTCGTCATGAGGGGTTAACTCTCCAATCTTAGGTGCAGAAAAAGCATTAACAGGAGTGACGTAGAAGTCATACCGCTCGAACAAAGTGGACATTTGCGCTGCAGCTACGTCCCATTCAGCCAGACTATGGACAAATTCGGCAGCGGACACCTTTTTGCCAGCTTCAGCCAGAACCCAGGATTCAATCTCCATATCATCGGAAGTCAGAACCCGCCCCATAGATCTTTCCATGGAAGAGATCATTGCGGCCATCTCACCGCTGTTCATCATGTAATAATTCTCCATCAACCGAACTCCGTTGACGGGACTCAGCTTTTCTTCAACATGATGACCTTGTTCTTCCAACCAGCGAACGAGCTTATATACCGATTCTTTGGCTTCTGCGCTGACAGGTGTGCCGACTGGCGAATCCGTTGTATACGCAATTCTCAATTTACGTTGATGTGGATAGCTCATATCCGCCAAGTAACTGCCTGGAAAGAGTGGAGCATGGAACGCTGCTTCAGGCTGAATGACTTGCAACGTATCAAGCAATGCAGCACTGTCCCGAACCGAGCGAGAGAGGGCAAAATCAATCGACGCACCTTGCCATTGGCGACCAACTCCTGGTCCTACAGGTGTGCGTCCGCGAGTTGGTTTCAAACCAAACAAGCCGCTAAAAGAAGCCGGGATACGGATCGAACCGCCTCCGTCACTGGCTCCGGCAAGAGGAACGATACCGGAAGCTACAGCTGCCGCGGCACCACCACTTGACCCGCCTGGGGAGTGATTGATATTCCATGGATTGCGAGTTGGACCATGAAGACGGGGCTCGGTAATATTTTTCAAACCAAATTCAGGCGTATTGGTATGTCCTATGATGATAAAACCTGCATCACGCAGTCGAGTGACAAAATTCGAATGACGTAATGCGCGATGCTCGCTGAACAAACGTGAGCCTGAAGTTAGAAATTCACCTTCCAAGGATTGAGAAATATCTTTCAGAAGCAGGGGCACACCGGCAAAAGGTTGTTCACCAGGGCGAACTAAGCCAGCTTCCTCCCGTGCACGGGTTTCATATGTACGAATGACCGCATTAAGCTGCGGGTTTACTTCTTCAAGGCGTGCAAACGCCGCTTCCAACAATTCAACTGGGGATACTTCCCGGGATCGGATCAGTTCAGCCAAACCTACGGCGTCGTAGGAGGTATATGAGAATGAAGACATTAATGATCGTTCCTCTCTGAATATAGTTCATCTATTATTCCATATGTCATCGTACCACCGGATTAGATAAAAGACAAAACATTGAAGGGACGTAGTCCGATGAAGTGGATATTCGGTATGAGAGGAGGGAAAAGAGCGGAAGGTTGGAGTTATTGATAATGGAAATAATAAAACCATTGCTCATCTAATGCGATGTGCAATGGTTTTATTTTATATTTGATTATTGGTTTATATCTGATTCTCGGATATATCCGCTTACTCTGTTCGAAGCTTCGGTGCTGCATCAGCCGTTGTCGATGAACGTTCCTGCTGTTTGGAAATGGCGAAGAGGGCGACCCAGATCAGGATAAAGCCAAGCAGCTGCTCCCATGTAATCAATGTACGGAAAGCAATCCAGTTCACCAACACACCTGCCATCGGGAAGCTAAGTTCCGCGAGAGTTGCAACAGAGGCTTTGGTTGACGAGAGACCTTTGTAATACAACAGAAGACTGAGTAATCCTGGTAACAAAGCCTGACCGAGAATATTGAGGATGACAGCAGTCTGTTCTCCTGTCCCGGATGGGAGTGTCCAGGCAGCACCTTCGTTCCATGTCATAAAGATCAGGAGCGGAAGAGCAACAACGAAGCGTAGGGAGGTGACTGTCTCATAACGCGCCTGCCCTAACATCAGTCGGCCCATAACGGTTGAACCTCCCCATAAAGCAGCAGCTCCAAGGGATAACAGGCTGCCTGCATGAATCCAGTTGTCCCAGTTACCCAGCGGCAATGTAAAGCCGAATGTAAGTAGATACGTACCTAATAATGCAATGAAGAAAAGTCCGCCAAAGCGACGAGGCAGCGTTTCTTTTAATAATAACTTAGCCAGAACAATGGCGAAGAGCGGCTGCATTTTTTGCAGTAACAAGACCGTGTTCGGATCGTTATGTGTTAGTGCCATCGTGAACAATACTGTTGCGAGTGCTGATCCTCCCCATGAGATAAAGATCACGGCAATCCAGTGGCGTGCACGCAAGTTTTTCAGATCAGCCCGGAATTTCCACAGCACGGGAATGGCAATGAGACTGACAATGATATGTTCCACCAGTACAATCTGTGTGGATGTCATCGTTTTAAGCAAAATAATACGGAACAGTGGATCCACACCCCATAGGGCGGCGCCGAGCACAACCAGCCAGAATCCAGTGTTACTTCGTTCCTTGCGGTAAACCGTTGATGCTGATGATGTCTTTTCCATATTCAGGACTCCTTCGTCAGAACACGTAATCTTCAGTTGGCAAAATCGACAAAAGCCCCCGTTTTGGTATATACCAAATAAACGGGGGCTCATCCAAGGACATGCGTCAGGAAAGAGGCCTTCCCGTGAACAGCATGTCAATGTGTTGATCTTCTCTCATCCGGACTGTACCGTCGGCCTTGGATTCACACCAAGTCAGTCGCTAGATGTCCTTCGTTAAGAACATGTAGCGAGTCGCGGGCTGGTTCCGAAGAACATCACCGCCGGTCGGGAATTGCACCCTACCCCGAAGATCCTATTCAATTATATAGTGTGTTGAACAAGCTGTAACATTAATAAGTTCATCTTATTCCTGTAAGCGCTAGCAGTTCAAGCATTATTTTTAATAAATGATATTCCAGCTTCCTTGCTGTCTGCGAAGAAGCACGATCTGACCTGCGTGATACGCATCATGGAGTACCCAGCGAGCTAATTGGTGTGCCCATTTCTCTTCGGAGTCCATATATGCGGCTTCAAGATCTGACTCTTGTAGTGCAGCCAATTGATCTCGCAACTGCTGGGCTAATCGAGTTGTACCCTGTAGCAGTGTATTCCATCCAGCTGCGTCCGTTGCATCTCCGGAATTCCCAAATGTGTATTCATTGGAGTCTACAGCAGGAAGGGTAGGCTCCTTACCTTGCATGCGACATAATAAGCGATGGTTGTAATAATACATATGGTTAACCAACTGCCAGATGCTTAATCCCCCTGAGGGTGGAATCCAGGCTGCTTGTTCTGCTGTAAGACCCTCCAAGGATTTCGACAAAGGTACAATCCAGTTGCATTGATCCCAGGTATCATCCTTTTGAATAAGTAACACATCTAGTGCTGTTGTTTTTGTCATTGCCTTTTCCTCCTTGCGTATAATTGTGATTTGTGATGTAACTAGCTAAAACTGATTAATAAGGTTACACTTAATATAACACATCAAAGATGAGTTGTAACCTTCTTTATTTACTTAGATGGTTACGATAAACGGGGGTATATATGGACAGGTTATGGACCGATTTTGTAAACAGCGATTATCATGACTGGCGTGGGGGAGATCGATCGGAGGACAGACTTGGGAAAGCGGGCTGGCAGCAAGATTTTCTGGATCGTTGGCAGCTGCAAGCTTCTGTTCCTGCATCCCCAGAAGATGAGTTGTCGATGAGAAACTTCCGGGATGAATTGCTGTCCCTTGGAGCCCGTTTATCTTCCGGAGTATCCATAACAGATAAGGAACGTAATTGGTTGAATGGCGTTATGGAAGCAGGGCATGTGAGAAGAACATTGACTACAATTGATCAGGAACTGAAGCTCCAACTGGTAGCCGTAGAAGCTCATTGGCATCAGGTGATGGCTGAAGTAGCTGCTGATTTTGCTATAACTTTGGTGGAGGGAGAAGGGGGCAGGATTCGGATTTGTGATAATTCGGATTGTCGCTGGATGTTCTATGATGATACCCGAAGCAGAACACAGAAGTACTGTGATGATAAGATGTGTGGAAATCTGATGAAGGTCAGAAGATTTCGGGCTAAACGTAAAATACAAAATTGAAAAATATTAACAATAACTATATAATGTATATATACTAGCGAAAAAATAGTCAGAAGCAGTACAGATTTGTATGCAGGATATGATCGTCTTTCAAACCAAATCAGATGGGAGATGTGTCTTGTGCGGACAAGTTATCTGTTGAAAAATGGCTGTGTGTTGTCGATGGATGCTCGAGTTGGACAGTATAAGAGGGCGGACGTTCTGATCCAGGATTCCTTGATCACGGCGGTTCAGCCCGACCTGGATATTCCGGATGCGGAGGTCATTGATGCTTCATCCATGATTATTATGCCTGGGCTGGTGGACACACATCGGCATGTGTGGGAATCACTTGTCAAAACAGCGGGAACCAACTGGTCCTTGCCCGTTTATTTGCAAAATCTCTATTATGGTGCGATGGGAAGCAAGCTCCGTCCACAAGATAGTTATATTGCTAACCTGCTCGGTTCCTTGGAAGCGCTTAATGCAGGAGTGACGACAGTGTTGGATTGGAGCATGCCGTATTCTTCCGAGCACACGGATGAGCTGATTCGTGGACTTCAGGATGCAGGGATTCGGGCGGTATTTGCTCACGGAGTACCTGGTGAGACGAACTACTGGAATCGCGATAGTCAACTCACTTATTCGAATGATGTGCGAAGAGTCAAAGAACGATATTTTTCATCGCGAGATCAATTGCTCACCTACGGGCTTGCTATTCGTGGTCCAGAGTTCAGTCACTGGGATACAACCGTGAAGGAGATCGAGCTAGCTCAAGAGCTGGATGCCATCTGTTCCATGCATGCCGGATTTGGCAGTTGGGGATCTGTAGATCGCTCGATTAGTCACTTGTATGAAGCGGGGTTGTTAAGTCCACGAGTGAATATTGTTCACGGTAACACCATGGGCATGGATGAATACAAAATGCTGGCAGATAGCGGTGCTTCCTTGTCGGTCACACCTGAGGTTGAAATGATGATGGGGCATGGATATCCGGCCACCGGCTATTTTCTTGAACATGGGGGAACCCCTACACTTGGTGTAGATGTAGTGACGTCCACAGGCGGAGATATGTTCTCGCAGATGAAGTTTGCACTTCAGGCTGAACGATCCAGAGCCAATGAACAACTTCTGCAGCAGGGTGAGATGCCTGGTGAGTTGAACTTGCAGTCCAGCCAAGTGCTGAGATTTGCAACTTCAGCTGGTGCCCAAGCATTGGGATTGGAGCAGAAGGTGGGTACGTTAACCCCAGGGAAGGAAGCAGATCTGATCATGATTCGTACCACCGATCTGAATATGTTCCCCGTTCATGATCCAATCGGCGCTGTTGTGCAATTTGCCAATCCATCCAACGTGGATACAGTCTTTGTGGCAGGTAGACTCGTGAAGCGAGATGGTAAGCTGTTGAATGTTGATCTGGATTCGATTCGTCATGCGGCGATGCAAAGCAAAGATTATTTGTTATCGCAATACCGGATGTCGGACGCGGAGAGAATCGCTTTCTCGTGAATCATTTTTTTATATAAATTTGAAATAAGTTTAGTTCCTATTCTCATATACACCTCTACCTATAGTAAAAGATAAAGGGCCGCATAATGCTATGTGGCTCTTTAACATGCTTGCATATCGTCGAATTAGACAGGATAAGGTAGGATGGGACAGCGGAAAAAGACGAAAAGAGCTCTCTTTTTCTTAACTTCATATAACAACGTATTTAATATAATTGTCTTCGAAAATAAGACTCACAAAAACTGCGCATAATATAAATTATACGCAGTTTTGTTTTAAATCCATTTTCATATTCAACCACGTGCAACAGATCATGATAATTTTCGCGGAAAAAGAACAAAATAAGTGATCTCCAAAAATAAATTTAACCAAGCAACGCGATAACGTGTAGAATTCGATAGGTTTTTATAGGTGATCGATAAGATAGAACAAATGACTTTTTCATAGAACAGATGGGAAGCCATCCAATCTCTGCTACATCCATAGCACATTCAAGATTCATGACGAGAGGAACATGACTATGCGTGAGAACGAACAACGATCTTCTTTATTTCGTAAAAAACCAATTGGCTCCGGGGGCGATAACAACAGTGCACTGAAACGGGCGCTCGGTCCGTTGGACTTAACCACACTCGGGGTAGGTGCCATTATTGGTACAGGCATTTTCGTACTGACCGGTGTAGCTGCCGCAACGTATGCTGGCCCGGGACTTGTACTGTCATTTTTGCTGGCAGGTATCATATGTGCCTTCGCCGCATTATGTTACTCGGAATTTGCATCAAGCATACCGGCATCGGGTAGTGCGTACACGTATAGCTATACAGCTTTTGGCGAAGTGATTGCCTGGATTCTGGGATGGGATCTAATATTGGAATATGGATTCGCGAGTGCGGCGGTAGCCAGCGGATGGTCGGGCTATTTTCAAACGTTATTGTCCGGATTTGGGTTGGAGTTACCCCATGCGCTAACGAGTGCGTTCAGTCCGGAAAAGGGAACCTATTTTGACATCACAGCTGCGGTCATTACGTTAATTATCACTTTCCTGCTTACCCGAGGAGTGAAGGAAGCCGCTCGTGCGAACGGCATCATGGTAGCTATTAAAATTATCGTGGTGTTGATCTTCATTGGTGTAGGTGTTTTCTATGTAGAGCCAACCAACTGGCAGCCATTTTTGCCTTTTGGTATCTCAGGTGTAACTGCGGGAGCAGCTACCGTATTTTTTGCCTACATCGGATTTGATGCGGTCTCCACTGCGGCAGAAGAGGTTAAGAGACCACAACGGGATTTACCGATCGGAATTATTGCTTCACTCGCGATCTGTACCGTTCTCTACATCGTTGTATCGTTGATCCTGACAGGGATCGTGCCGTATAACATGTTGAATGTAAGTGATCCCGTTGCGTTTGCATTTGAATTTGTTCAATTAAAGGGATTGTCATGGATTGTATCTCTTGGAGCGATTACCGGTATTACGACCGTATTGCTGGTCATGATGTATGGTCAGACACGTCTGCTCTATTCCATGTCTCGTGACGGACTGCTGTCGCCGGTCTTCTCCAAGGTTAGTGGCAAGAGTCAGACACCAGCGGTAGGGACATGGGTTGCGGGCATTATCGTGGCTTTGTTCTCCGGGTTCATCTCGCTGGGACATTTGGCGGAGCTTACGAACATCGGAACGTTGTTTGCTTTTGCAGTCGTAAGTCTGGGCATTATCGTGTTGCGTAAAAATAACCCGGATCTCAAACGTGGCTTCCGCGTTCCACTTGTGCCACTGATTCCGATTCTGAGTGCATTGGGTTGTGTATACTTGATGACACGCCTTGCGGCGCTGACATGGATTACGTTCTTTGCCTGGTTGATCATCGGATTGATTATCTACTTTGCGTATGGACGGCATTACAGTCATCTTAATCCGGCACGTCGGATCTCCAGTGCTTTCAGAGCGAAGGATAAATAGATTAGTCGAGAACGTCTTTAACCGAGAACATCTTCATTTTTCCTCATGTCGTATCGCTTAGGCGAAGCGGGATGGGGATTTTTTTTATATAGAAAGATAAAGGACGATAACAGCAGGGGAAGGTTGGAATTTTCTTCATATATGGGTAAGTAATAAGGGGCGTGACTAACATAATCAAGGAGCCGGGGTTGCGGCTAAGTCAAATATGAAATATATTTGGGGATGTGACATGCCATCAGACATAAGAGAGGGGATGTATCATGAACACACCATTACATACGAATTCAGATCATCAAAATGCAGCTTTTGGATTTGCACTGGCTGATTCAGCCGTACTTGCGGAGGCTCAGTTGCTTGTCTCAGATTCGGGGAATTCACAAGCTTTACAGTTGGATATTGATCCGCAGCGCCTTCTGAAGGATGGACGTAAAGTATCTGTCATTGCACAACAGTTGGATTCACCGGTCGATCGTCAAGATGCCAATATCATCTATGGTCAGGAGCTCGCTTATGTACAATATGCTGTTAACCTGAAACCGGATAGCACGATCTCCATTACATCTGTTGAAGGTGTTGAACAGCCTGTTAATTTTGGTTGGGCAACATTTACAGAGGGGGAATACGAACTTCGAATCTCCCTGCATATGAAAACACCTCGTATTGCCGAAGGCACACTCGAACCTGAACAACTTGCAATGGTTAAGTACGCGCAGGTGATTACCGTATATATATCGCTTTTCCCGGCAGAATCAGCGTCGTTGGCTTTGCCATCTCAAGCTGTGTGGAGCAGAAACCATCATGTATTTGACTCCTATGGCAGAGGGGGATTCATTCTCGCTGACCTGCCTCGGCTAGCTAAGCGTGTAGAGGAACTGATGGGACCAGGTAACCATAATCTGATCGAACAATTTGCGGAAGGGGAACTGTCGGATACGTTGCTGGAAGAGGGGCTGATGGCGATCGCCTGGGGCGTGACTCCGTGGTGTTATTCACTCTATTCTGCACCAGATGAGCAGTCTGCTCGAATACTTGCCGTGGACAAGCTGGGCGATGAACCTGAACGGCAAGGGATCTACTATATCGATCGATCCATTCAGCAACTGAGTATCGTGCCCGCGAATGAACTGGCATACTGGCCCGCTTTCGTTCAGAACGATTGGCCTGTCATTGATGTGGCAGGTGAAGGCGAGACGTTGCATATGGATTTATATACTCAAATCTGTGAATCTGTGAATGGACTGCACGAGAATCCATTGCCATCGTTTGTACTTACCCGTAGTCAGGGCAAACCCGAAGCAATTATTCCGCTGATTGACGTTGTCATTGTGGATGAAGCGTAAGTTCGCTGCTTAGCTTAGACTTTAATAAATAGAATCGAATCGAGGTGACGTAAACAGATGATGACTGAGGAGATCCAGGAGCAATATGCGGACGAGCTAGAAGCTTTTCACATATGGATGAAGGACGCCGGATATACAGGCCATACGGTAAAATCATACACGGGTGACGTGGTGGAATTCCTGGTCTCCATTCAAGGAAAGTCACTGGAGCAGGTCAAAAAGCTGCATGTGCTGTCCTTTCTGTCCCGCGCTCGGGAGCGTGGGGTTAGTGATGCCACGAGAAATCGCAAACATGCGGCGGTGAACTGTTTTTACAAGTCCCTCATTGAACTCGAGTTGTTAACGAATAATCCGGCGTTTGGGATCAAGAAATCCAAAACCGAAAAAAATCGTGCACCCGTTTTCCTTGATGAAGGTGGGTTGACACGTTTTCTGGAGTCGGTGGAAGGCAAGTATCGTACACGTAATCTGGCTGTTTTTCTGCTGATGGGATATATGGGATTACGGGTTGGAGAAGTGCATGCTCTGGACTGCAAAGACTATAACGCTGAGCGGCTTACTTTGGATGTATTCGGTAAAGGACGGAAATGGCGCTCGCTTCCTGTACCGGAGACCGTGGCGGACGTGTTATCTCAAGCTATGGCTGAGCGTCTGGATCCTTGGCGACCGAAAGAGGAAGCACTATTTGTCTCGCAAAAAGGGAAGAGACTGTCGATTCGCAGCATTCAGCTCATATCCACGGAAACCTTTGAGCGCTTCCAGCAGGAATCACCGGCGAATCAACGTCAAAACTACTCCAGTCATAAACTGCGTCACTCCTTCGCGACCATGATGTTACGGCGGGGAGCCGACTTGCGTACGGTGCAGGAGCTGCTCGGTCACGCATCGATTCAAACAACCACCGTCTATACACATGTCACCAGTAGGGAAAAAGAAGAGGCTATGGCGTTACTTGACGTTAAACTTCCGACATATTAGAAAATAATCCGATATTTAATCCCATGAGGAGTCTGTCCAAGTGACAGACTTTTTGTATTTCATTAGGATGATGGGAATTTAAACATAATTAATATTATGTAAACTGAAATTTAGTATCTAATATCTTGAATAGTCATTCTTATAATTCAAATCAAATCAAACCAAACCAAAGAACCATGCGCTTCTCCTCTCTAGAAGAAACAAATGGTCCTTTGGGCTAGGACAGATATCTTGATTCATAACATTTAACGTGCTGAATCTTTCACGTCATGAATAATTGCGTAAATGGATTATTCCAAGCCGGCGATCTGTTCTTTTAATTTGTTAGCAGAAGCCTGGAACGCTACTTTTTCGGTTTCATTCAACGGAAGAGGCAGAATTTCGCGCACACCGTTGCGATCTACGACACAAGGAACGCCAAGATAAACATCCGATACACCATTGTAGTCTTCAAGGTACGTGGACACGTTCAGAACAGAGCCTTCGTTGCCGAGAATTGCAGCTACAATGCGGTCCAGAGCAAGGGCGATTGCATAGGAAGTCGCTCCTTTGGCATTAATAATCTCATACGCCGCATTTTTGGTACGGTCAAAGATATCCTGTTGTGTTTCTTCATCCAATTCCAGATCAGTTCCTGCAACGTTAGCAAGGCTCCATACCGGTACTTCGGAATCGCCATGCTCACCAATAATGTGGGCGTGAATACTACGCGGGTCGATCCCTTTGTTTTTACCAATCAGGTAACGGAAACGTGCGCTATCGAGCAATGTACCTGAACCGATAACACGGGAAGCAGGCCATCCACTTTGTTTCCATGAAGTATAGGACAAAATATCTACAGGATTGGTTGCAATCAGCAAAATACCATGAGAATTCACTTCTGTAATACGCTCAATAATATCTTTGAAAATGCTTGCATTTTTCTTCAGCAGATCAATCCGAGTTTCGCCCGGTTTCTGGGAGGCACCCGCTGTAATAATAATAATATCCGCATCCTTACAGTCGGAGTAATCGCCAGCCCATACTTTCACGCCACCCGTAAACGGAAGACCGTGGTTCATATCCAGCATTTCGCCGGTTGCCTTATCATGATTCACATCCACAAATACCAACTCGGACGAACGCTGTCTCAGCATTAGCGTGTATCCCGTTGTTGTTCCCACCGCACCCATGCCTACAATAACGACACGACTTGGTTTCAGAGCTGCGCTGTTTGTCATGTTCATATCCTCTCCTTTTGGGTTATACTCCCATCCATATTAAGGGATTACAGAATATAAAGCGAGTGTTGTCTATAAAATAGTTCACATTTCATGTCTTTTTACCAATTATTCCGTCGAAAAACAGTTTAGGATGAGATTAATGGTAATAAATATGCGACATATAGCCCAAAGCATCAGGTGGGAAAAGAGAGCGGGCCGGCCAAGAGTCGGCAATGAGCCTTTTACACAAGGTTTGTGGTAGAATAGGAGCAGTGGATTCTGATGAATCGTAAATAAAACGCCATAGGACAGGCATGCGCGCCTGTATATTGGATGAGAGAGGTGGAACCCACTTGCGTTCGCAATGGATTAAAATCGCGCAGACAGCATTGCTGTCTATAGGTATAGTAGCTTTACTGGCTGCATGCACCGACTCAGATCAACCTCCGGAAGCAGAACCTCCGCAACAGCAGGAGGATGCCGGGAATACAGGGCAGACATTAACCGTCGTTCCCCCTGTCAACAGTACAGAATCTGCGGATATGGCCAAGTATCAAATACAGACCCGTTTGACCGATTTTCAGTTGCTCAATGACAACGGAGGATTGGCATGGGGTGTGACGCGGAATGCACTGCGACTGTACTACACACAGGACCAGGGGAAGACCTGGACCAATATTTCACCTTCGGAAAATGTACAATTTCCGGCTAACCCTAAATATGGACAAAGCATTTATTTTGTAGATCGTACGCATGGTTGGATTGTTCGTGAAGGCATGGGTGGAACAGACACCATGGTACTTCGTACGAACAATGGAGGAGTAAGTTGGAGCCTGTCATCGCTGTCCAAGACGGATAAAGTGACCGCGATCTCCTTTGTATCTCCGGAAAAAGGTTGGATTCTTACCACGGTAGATACCGCTATTGGTAAACAGGACAAAAAACTTTACTTTACCAAGGATGGTGGGATCACTTGGGATCGGATGTCATCCAGTGATGAAGATGGCAATAAGGAAGCACAAGAGATATCCAACCGCGGATATACAACCGGGCTGACCTTCTCAGATCCGAAGCATGGTTTCCTGACCGCGATTGAGTTTGGTACACCGAAGCTGTATGTGACCTCAGACGGTGGAGTGAACTGGGATAAAGGACCTTCTTTTTTTGATCGAAACAAGTTCAATGGATGTGGTAATTTTAGTATCAGTTCACCACAATTTTTTGGACGTGAGGCGAAGTCAGCCTGGATGTCCATGTCATGTTCCCAAGGGGAGAGCACGACATTCAATGGATTCTTTACCGCCGATGGCGGAAAGAGCTGGAAGCTGTCCAATTTTACTTTAAACAAACAAACGGGTGCGAATCGCAATCTTTCACCTGTATTTTTGAATGCATCGGAAGGTTGGGCCATGCAAAAGGGCATAACCTTCCACACCAAGGATGCGGGTAAAACGTGGAATGCTCTTCCTGCAAGCAGTGTGCTTGAGAAAATTCTCGAAGACTATCCGGAGATTGTGAAAATTCAGATGGTTACCTCCAAGCTTGGCTGGATATTGGTTGAAAATACGGATGCCAAAAGATCGTTGTTATTGCAAACGGTAGATGGCGGTGTACATTGGAAAGTACTATAAGTACAATGTGATGTAAATTGATAGTGAAAGTAGAGGAGCCTGAGGGTTCCTTTTCTTTTTTTGTTTAGTTTGTGAAATAAATCACAAATAAAATCACTGGAAGGTGATATATTTAACTCAACAAGAGAAGGAGTGATGAAGATGAGAACCAACGGTCAAACTCAATTCACGCAGGCGGACGAATTAACCAGATATATGCTTCAATTATGCTACACATGTGACGATGCCAATCGTTGTACGACAGAGGAAGCGGTGAAGGCTTGCATGGCAGAACACGCACAGACAGACCAGCCCGAACCAGCCGAAGGTGGAGATGTAACTCGCGGGTATATGGACATGATGTACGCTTAGGCTAATCATTCACGGAGAACGCTCCTGCCGGAGGGTTCTTTTTGATTTGGAGAGAAATGTATGCGCTTTTAAATCTACTACGCAATTATTGCAGTATGGGTTATTATAGAAATAATTAGGGTAAATTACTCAAAATGTGGAATTAATTCAATTGACTCTTAGTTTGGAGGACGATGACATGGAGAAGAGTTCTACAGTTAGAACAAACATGATCGGCGGTAGGCAGGTTGATGCCATCTCGGTCGACATGGATAAAGGAAGTATTCATGAAACCAATGGCTTGTTTTGGAATACGAAAGGAAATGATATTTTAGGAGCGACAGCACTTCCGCTCTATGGAGCATTTGTCTCCGAAGAAAAGCACCAGCTTTTTGGAGAAATCTCGGAAAAAAAGATACTGGAAATAGGCTGTGGAAGCGGTCAATCCTTACGGTATTTGGGTGAACGTCAAGCGAGTGTACTATGGGGGACGGATCTATCAGAAAATCAAATTGAAAAGACACAACAGCTTTTGACGTCGTGTGGTCTTTCAGCGACCTTACTCTGTTCACCTATGGAAGAAGAATGTGGGATACCCAAGGATTATTTTGACATCGTTTATTCGATTTATGCGATCGGCTGGACAACGGATCTTGAAGAGACTTTTCTGCAGATTGCTTCCTATCTTAAAAAAGATGGCGTATTCATCTTTAGTTGGTCTCATCCTATCCACAAATGTGTTGCTGCAGAAGAGGATAGACTTGTTTTTGAAAAATGTTACTTTGATGAATCTTGGTACTCGGTAACTCTTGGCGAAAGTAAGCTCGCCTTATCGGATCGTAAACTATCAACCTATGTGAATGCGTTGGCAAAAGCAGGATTTGTCATTGAGCAATTCATTGAGGAATCTGATGATGACTTGATGCAACTGCAAAATGATGATTTTGCCAATAAAGCAAAGATGCTCCCTGTAACCTTTGTGATAAAAGCACGAAAACTATAGAAGAAAGATAAGGGGAGTAGCCAATGCAAATTAATCGAAGATATCATGCTCTTAATAAAATAATCGTTGGTATTCTGGTACTCGCATTAATCATTGTGACATGTTCAGTACCTGTGTACGCTGAGGTAGAAAATGTGGAGACTACGCCCTCCAGAATTGCCTTGTCTTCGCTAGAGGAAACGATAGATTCATATGTGGCTACGAATCAGAAGAACACCGCTGCCGTTTCGGTTGTAGCTATCAATAACGGTGAGACGATTGTGAATAAGGCCTATGGATACGCAGATCTTGAGCAACAGAGAAAGGCAGACACCTCTACTGTGTTTGAATGGGGTTCAACCTCTAAACTATTGGTCTGGACGAGTGTTATGCAACTTGTCGAGCAGGGGAAGCTTGATTTGCATACCGATATTCAGGAATATTTGCCGGAAGGATTCCTAAAGAAGCTTGAGTACGATGCTCCCATTACCCTAATGAACCTTATGCATCATAACGCAGGGTGGGAGGATAGATTGATCGATTTATGGTATTCATCCGAGAGTGATATTGTGGAATTAGGTGAGGCTTTACAAAAATTTGAGCCGAGGCAGATCGATAAACCTGGGAGTGTCGTTGCTTATTCAAACTATGGTACGGCTATGGCTGCTTACATCGTTGAATTGCAAAGCGGACAACCCTTTTACAAATATGTCAGTGAACATATATTTAAACCGCTGAACATGAAAGACACTTCGATTCACCCGTCACAGTATGATAATCTAAATGTCTTGAAAAGAAGAAATGAGATTCAGGGGTACACTACAAATTTGAAACTCATCCCTAAGAACAGAGCATACATAAGCTTGTACCCTGCGGCGGGTGCCATTGGCACAGCAGAGGATGCAGCTAAATTCCTTGCAGCCTTGATGCCTATGGATCGTAGCAATTTATTATTCACGAACAAGGACACGTTAGACGAGATGCTGTCAACAAGTCTATATTACGATGGAACTTCTACTCCTCGAATTGCGCATGGCTTCTTTGAAGTAGAGTACTGGGTGCCTGCATTGGAACACGCTGGAAGTACGGCGGGATTTTCAAGTAGATTTGTTTTTGACCCGAAGTCTAATTTTGGGTTCGTGGTCATGACGAACCAGTCAAATGAAATGGCTTATAACATTGGTCTTGTCCAGAAGGTGTTTGGAAGTAGTTTCAGCACGAACTCAGTTGAATCTGAGAGTGGAGGATATTATCTGCCTGCGCGAAGGGTCGTTTCCGGTTTTACTAAGGCATATTCAATGTTAAGTCTGCAGAAGTATACAACATTTGACCTTAGTAATTTTGCAAATGTTGTTGAGCGAAATGGCACTGTTGAGAAGGTCTCTATGTCTTATAATGACTTTTTGCCCGTATCCAAGTTAACGATAAATTGGATCAAAGCATCTTTTATTGCTCTTGCAGTAGCCATTCTACTCGGTTTGAGAGCTACAATTGGTTATTTTATTCGGTTATCCAAATACAAATTAAAAAACTGGGAAAGACCAGGTACAGGATTTGATAAGTATCATATTGCCATTAATATTGCCAGTCTGGCATTAATTTTGAATACGATCCTATTGTTCATGCGCGCCTTAGGCTTCTCCACCTATTCTTCGTTACGCATACATCTCATTTTGAACCTGGTTTATGTGATTTTAGCTGTGGCGTACCTTGTTTTGATGTTCTACAAACTGCTGAAGAGAAGTTACAGTAACAAGCAAAAGGCGGTATACATCTTGTCTGGCATATCTGCTTTCCTCTTTGCTGCTTTTGTTGTGGGGTGGGATTTGTACTTTTAGAGCGGTAGAAAGGATGAAACGATGAATATTCAGGATCTCCCAATTGAGATAATAAAACAGATAGGGAAAGTCCAGAACATCACTTTTCCTAAGCAAGGTCATACTTCTACAGTGGCTATTCTACATACGCTCGATAAAAAATACATCATCAAGAAGACAGAAAACGATCTTTATAATGAATGGTTATCTGATGAATACAAGGTGCTTCAATACCTCTACCATACTGGACTTCCTGTTCCGAAGACATATTCATTTCATGTTGAGGATAGATCGAGATGGCTTTTGATGGATTATATTGATGGAATAAGTTTAAGAGAATTCCTCTCTATGATGCCTGATCTTCAAAGTAAAGAAAAAGCGATTTTTAACTTTGGGCTCTGTTTAAAGAAAATACATGATTGCTCTTGTCCTGTTGAACTATTGAACGATGACATTCCTTGGTTAGATACAATGCTTAGGAAAGCAGAATATAATCTAACTCACTTTACTGTAGATGGATCGGCAGAACTACTTCAACAGTTGAAAGAAGGAAGACCCAAAACAATAGATAACACTTTCATTCATGGAGATTTTACTATAGATAATGTGCTAGTTAATGATTGCAATATTGTTGGAGTTATTGATTGGGCAGGAGCAGCGTATGGCGATCCAAGATATGATGTAGCATTAGCCATTAGACCGAAACATAATGCTTTTGATAATGAAAGAGATAGAGAAATATTTTATAACGGTTATGGAAAGTTAAGAATAACGGATGAAGAATACAATTATTTTGAAGATGGAATATATAACTTCTTTTAGATTGGCTTTAAATCATGCTCTTCAAGCGAACATCCAATCCATTTAGAAGGAGTCGAATAAATGAGCCCTCCAAAACATATCGTATCTGCCGCTGCAATCGTCATAAACGACAAAAATGAATTATTACTTATTAGAGGACCCAGAAGAGGATGGGAAATGCCAGGTGGTCAAGTGGAAGAAGGAGAATCCCTAAGTCAAGCAGCGATCAGAGAGACAAAAGAGGAATCCGGAATCGACATTGAAATCATTAAATTCTGTGGAATATTTCAAAATATCGAAAATTCAATATGTAACACATTATTTTTAGCCAAACCAATAGGAGGAGAATTAACGATATCATCGGAGAGTTTAGAATCAGGTTTCTTTCCAATTGAAGAAGCCATTTTAAAAGTCGAATGGAAAAATTTCAGAGAAAGAATAGAGTATTGCTTAAAACCTGAGATGCAACCTTTTTGTATTGAGTTTAGTGATAAAAACAATATTTAAAAGCTTAGGAGGACTTACATGAAAAAATTATCTTTATTTATAGTGACAGGCGCAAGTGGAACAGGAAAAACAACGATCTCATCACATGTTCGCAAGTTACTCCCGGATTTTGACGTCTTTGATATGGATATCATCGATAACGTGGATTGGCAGATTGCCAAAGAAAATTGGTTGAGGATTGCGTATAGCATATCGCTAAGTGGACGAGGGACTGTTTTATGCGGAACGATGGTGCCGGAAAACATTGAATCGTCCGATTACATAGATCAATTTGATCGAATTCTATATATGAATTTGCATTGTGACGATGTTACTCGCGAGACGCGTTTAAGAGCCCGTGGGTGGGACGAGAACTCGATCGAAGATCACAAGAATTTTGCAAATTGGCTACTACAAAATTCGAAAACTACATTTGACCCACCAATGCAAACAATTGAAACGACAGAACTTACAGCAGATGGAGTAGCTGAACAGATCAAAGAATGGGTTCTAAAAAACTGGTGTGAGGAATGAACACCTAAAAGACATCAGGATAAAGGGAAGGAGGTCACAAATTGTTTCTCAATGTATTACTTTGGTTGATTATTCTCTGGGTGATCTCCCTTCATTTCAGTTTTCCCAAGAAAGATCGCATGTACAAAGTCAATGTGCCAAGCACTTGCCATATTCAATCTCCCAATCGATTGGATATTCAGAAAAACTATGAATGCGCTGCATTTTCCAGTGCGTTCGTCTTGAGACATTTCGGGGTGGAGTCCAACGGGACAAAGCTCTATGAAACCGTTCCTCGCAAATTACTGGATGGGACGGTATATCCTAAAGCGGTCGTTGTTTTTTTCAGAAAGCTTGGATATGAGGCAATGTACTTACGTGGGAATGTGAATACGTTGAAGAAGCAGATCAGCCAAGGGGTGCCTGTTATTTTATTTATTAAAGTACAACTTAAACAACGTTATTTGCATTTTGTTCCTGTCGTTGGCTATGATGAAACGCATTTTTACTTGGCCGAATCGTTAGATCACAAGATGAATTGTGATGAAAAATATTACAATCGGAAAATCAGCATTAGTGAACTGAATACGTTATGGAGATCATGGTTACCTTTTTGTCAAAACTCATATATCGTCGTACTTCCAGTGTAGATTTAATCGCTCAAATATTTAATCGGGTTAACAAGTTCTTTGTACGTCCGCATATACATTACAGGAGACGGGTCAAGACTCCGGCTGTCCTAAGTTGTATGAACGGAGGGAGAGACATGGGCATTGAATCATCCTGGATGTTTGATTTGTTTGGAACCGTCTTTCCGGTTGTATTTGTTCTGCTTATAGGTATAGTTCTTCTGTCTATGGGAAAAGAGGTATGGAGGTGGGGGCGTAACAACTCCGAGCCACTGCTTACCGTACCTTCACGAATCACCAGCAGACGGATGAAGATGAGTCAGTCGCAATCTGAACCAGGCAGTACAGCGCGAACATTATATTACGTCACCTTTGAGGTAGAGAGTGGAGATCGGCTCGAATTCAAAGTCAATGGCGAAGAGTATGGTTTGTGCGCTGAGGGGGATGAAGGACGGCTCTCATTCAAAGGAACGCGTTATGTCGGCTTCGAGCGATATAATCGCGTATATTCCGAACGCCTACGCGGTTAAACCGAGCAGCTTGCGCCAGGATGGCGTGAGCTTTTTTTGATTATTTGCCGGACAAGCGTTTCTTAATGGGCCTAACGTGTTTTTATATAAGAAGAGGCTTAATCAGATTATGATCGCAGGATCATTACCATAGAGGAGGAAATGAATATGTCATTTACAGATCAGGTCGTTGTTGTAACCGGTGCTGCTCAGGGAATAGGACGCAGTGTGGCTGAGGCTTATGCGGTCGCTGGGGCCAAAGTTGTTCTTGCCGACAACAAGGAAGCCGAGGGTGCAGCAGCCGCAGCTTCCATTCGTAATGAAGGCGGAGAAGCCATCTTTGTTCAATGTGATGTTCGGAGCGAGCAGGATATTACGAATCTTTTTCGGACCACCGTGGAAGAATTTAAGCAAATCGATGTTCTGGTGAATAATGCAGGACTTGCAAAATGGAAGTCACCCTATGAGCTAACGCTGGAAGAATGGGACGATGTACTCAATACCAATGTGAGAAGTTGCTTTTTGGCGAGTAGGGAAGCAGCCAAACATATGAAAAGCAATGAACACGGGGGTGCCATTATCAACATGGCTTCTACCCGTGCACTAATGTCTGAGCCGGATACCGAAGCCTATGCTGCCTCCAAAGGGGCAATTGTGGCTCTGACGCATGCGCTGGCAGTCTCACTGGGCAAAGACCAAATTCGGGTCAATTGTATCAGTCCGGGATGGATTGAGACAGGAGACGTGAAGAAACTGAAAAAGGAGGATCATGAACAGCATCCCTCCGGTCGTGTAGGTGTACCTTCGGATATCTCCCGTGCTTGTCTATATTTATCTGATCCAAGCAATACCTTTGTCACAGGGACCAACCTCGTTATTGATGGAGGCATGACCCGAAAAATGATATATGAGGACTAGAACCGGGATAGAGCCGGACGAGTCTCATAATATCCCAACATAAGAGTAATAAGCCCAAGTTAAGCACTTGGGCTTATTTGTTTTTACTAACTCGGTTGCTATAATAAATGTGATTTTATAACAGTATAGGAATGGAGGGAGTATATGTTCGGGAAACAATCCCGGAAGGTATTTTGGCTGTTACTGCTGATCGGAGGGATGATAATGATAGGGAATGAGTCACCTGCTGAAGCTGACGGCGCGGATATACGGGCGGCCTGGGTATGGCAGGCACAGTCTGTTAGCAACGGAGATGAGCTGCTGGCTAACGCAGCTAAACATAAGATAAATAGACTCTACGTGAATGTAGACATGACGCTGTCCAAAGAGGTATACCAGACGTTTATAGCCAAAGCAAGCCGTGCGGGTATTGCGGTTGAAGCGCTAGGCGGCGATCCATCTTGGGCGGTCAGTGGCCGTGAAGGTCCCATGCTCAGATTAGCCTCGTGGGTAAGTGATTATAATCTGGATGCGGAGCCCAATGAGCGATTTGATGCCATACATCTGGATATTAAGCCTTACGTTTTACCAGCCTGGAAAGAAGATGCCAAGCCACTGGTTCAATCCTGGGTGACCAATATGAATTTGTTATTTGAGCAAGTGAGACAGGATGGCGCAGTTGCTGTGAATGTTGACCTGCCATTTTGGCTGGATTCGTACACCGTCACAGGGAATAGAACTTCTGAGGATGCGGATAACGAACCATTGTCACGTTGGTTTATTGAACATGTGGACCATGTCACTTTACTCGCTTACCGTGATAACGCGCAAGGCAACAATGGCATTATACGTTTAATTGAACAGGAACTAAACTGGGCTGATGCCAGTAATGCGAGCATCACGGTTGGGTTGAACACCAAGCCCATGCCTGGCGAGGAGTTCACGACATTTGCCGGTAAAGGGGCGGCGCAGCTGGAAAGTGTTATTGAAGAAGTTGCCTCTGCATTCAGCGAACATACTTCCTACGCCGGTTCTGCTGTACATGACATTGTATATTGGGGACAACTGGAGCCGTCGGAACTGCCATCACCGGAGATTCCATCCAACCAGCCAGAGATTCGGGGAACATATATTTGGGAGGCCTCTCAGGTGACGAATGACGGAGGCGAGCACATCCTAGCGTTTGCGAGAGAGCAGAACATTAACTGGTTGTATGTTCGCTTGGATCTGGATCAACCCTATTCCAGTTACCGAAGTTTTGTAAAACGGGCCAAAGCCCAGGGCATTGAAATCCATGCGATGGGTGGACACCCGATCTGGGGCAAGAAAGAGAATCGTCCACGGATACAGCGCTTAATAGATTATGTGAAAAATTATAATGCTGAATCCGAACCGGATGAACAATTTGAAGGCATCCATCTGGATATTGAGCCTTATACCTTGCCGGAGTGGGAGAGCAACCGGAATACCCTGTTGACCGAATGGGCCGCCAACATTACTTTTTTCCAGGAAGAGACGAAGAAGGATAGTGATCTCGAAACGAGTGCAGATCTTGCTGTCTGGCTGGATACCTTCCCGTTGCCGGGCAAAGATATGTCTGTGACAGAGTTTATGATTGATACACTCGATCATGTGTCGATGATGGCTTTCCGTAACAAAGCGGAAGGTTCCAATGGCATTGCTGCTGTGGTGAGTCAGGAGATGGAGATCGCGGATCGTTTGGGCAAAAGGTTAATGATTTCGGTAGAAATGAAAGAGAACCACGAAGGTCCTCATATTTCATTTTATGAGAAGGGGGCAGCAGAGATGGAGCTTCAACTTGCCAAGCTTCCCGATCTGCTGGCCGAATATCAAGCTTACCAGGGCAATATTGTACATGCCTATGATTACTGGATTCAAGCCAAGCCTTAAACAGGCGAGTAATATAAGAAATAAATGGCTTCGGGACTTCACCTTGGGTGAGGTTCCGGGCTTTTTTTTATGGGAAAAAGATGGAATCGTGTCACCGAATGGGCTCCTGCACAATACGATGTACGGTGATGAACAGCTGAAACAAGGGAGGAAACAGACTATGGCTGTTATTAAAGCCAACTCAGAGGACGTCAAGCTATTGGCTAGGCTAATGAGGGCGGAGGCTGAAGGTGACGGCGAACAAGGTATGTTGCTTGTGGGCAATGTAAGTGTGAACCGGGTACTGGTGGATTGCCTGGACTTTAAGGATATTCGCGATATCAATCGTATGGTATTCCAGAATCCAGGAGGCTACGAGTCCACACAGAAGGGTTACTTCTACCAGCGGGCAAGACAGTCCGAGATTCGTCTGGCACAACGTGTGATCAATGGAGAGCGTTTCTGGCCTGCCAGCAATTCATTGTGGTTCTTCCGACCTGTGGGCGAGTGTCCTGAAACGTGGTATAACCAGCAAAATACAGGACGTTTCAAAGCGCATTGTTTCTTCAGTCCTTCAGGCGAAGACTGTCCGGAAGTATATTAAATTTGGGGAGGAATCACCATGATTAATCAGCCTTATCAACCATCGACTCAAACATTGGGTCAGCAAGCGAATTCCGTGTTAGGCCAACAAGCCAATTCTCAGGTTCAAGGTACGTCTTACAAAATCGGTAACGGAATGCCTTCCATGTCAGTAACACCAGGTATGGTATCACCAAGCTCCACAAGTGTACCCCCACTCGTATCCAGCGGAAGCCCAATGACACCAACGGGTGCAGTCATCACTACAACGGCTCCACAGTTTGAGCAGTCGTACATTGAAAATATTTTGCGTCTGAACCTCGGGAAATTCGGTACGTTCTACATGACATACGAAGGCAACAAAGAGTGGAACGCTCGTATATTCCAAGGTATCATTGAAGCAGCGGGCCGTGACCATATTATCATCAGCGACCCGAAGACAGGAAGACGGATCATGCTGTTGATGGTCAACTTCGACTATGCTACATTTGATGAGCCGTTGTTGTATCAGTATCCTGGCGTAGTAGGAAACTACCCACAAGCTCCAAGCAGATGATCATTGGCGCCTCATCAGTTTGATTGATATTTGATATGAATAACACATACTGAATTACATGCTGTCCTGAATGTGGATATCCGCAGACGGGACAGCTTTTTACATAAGTATTTGTGCAAAACGATTACATATGATCGAGTAAGACGTAACCTTTTGATAAAAACATGGCACTTATATATGAATAGAACAAGCAACATGCCTATATGAAGGGAGTCCATAGTTTGAAGTCATGGATTGAAGGAGCGATGAAAGGCGAACCCGAAGCTTACACACAACTGATGTCTCAATATCGCGGGATGGCTCTTGCTGTTGCCTACAATCGGTTGGGGGATACATTCTGGGCAGAAGATGTCGTGCAGGAGGCGTTTACTGAGGCCTTTGGCAATCTGTCCAAGCTGGAAGATTCGGAGGCTTTTCCCGGGTGGTTCAAGGTGATCGTGGAGAGGCAGTGTTATCGCTGGCTAAGACGCAAGCAGCATACCCTGATTCCCGTTCAGGAGCTGGAGCATGTATTCCATGAAGAGGATCAGTCGCATAATCCAGAAGAACAAGCGGTGCAAAACGAAATGCATCGAACGCTGCGTGATTCGATTGCAATTTTGCCGTCATCGATGCGGATTGCTGTTGAACTGTTTTATTTGGAAGGATACTCACTCAGGGAAATATCGGATTTTCTCGGGGTTAAGGTACCTGCATTAAAGAAAAGGCTGTTCGATGCCCGATCCAAACTCAAGCGCTCTATGCCAGTGAGGGATCTGGTCTCTGTGTTCAGTGACTTGTATGAAGGAGGAAAAGGATTGTTACACATTATGAATGGCGATCACGCTGCCAATCGTCTAAGAGAGAGTGGAATCGAGGGAGATATCCTCGTATGGAGAGAATTGTACACGTTCGGGCCAGTAGCCAAAGATATGGGAGATGTAAAGGAGCGTAAGAATCGGGCATCCGTGTTAGAGCGGCAGTTGGGCATTCCACAGACGGAATACTTGCAGATTGAGGAGCTTGAACGCAAGTTGCATTCGTTTCAACAATACAAGGAGATTGTCTTATGGTTTGAATACGATCTCTATGATCAGACAATGTTATCTTACTTATTACATTATTTCAAAGGACAAGCACTCCAGAATACGAAGCTGAATCTGCTCTATATTGACTCGTATCCAGAGATCGAGCACTTTAGGGGACTGGGTCAACTAACCTCCACACAGATCGAACGTCTGTCTGGCAGTTGGCATGTGATTGATACGGACGAGCTACAGGCAGGTGCACAGTTCTGGGAAGCCTATACGTCATCTGATATCCGGCATCATCTGGATTACTTGCAGGCAGACACTTCTGCGCTCCCCTTTGCGAACGCTGCCTTTAAGGCACATTTGTCTCGTTTGCCATCTGTATCAAACGGCTTGGGAGTCATTGAGCAGACGACACTGGAGACCATTAAAGCAGGTGTGGAGCGTCCATATCCTTTGTTTCAAGAGGTAGGGAACAAGCTGCATATTCTCGGGATGGGTGATCTTGAATACTGGGCACACCTGAAGCGAATGACAGAAGGACCGTATGCGCTGCTTCAGTTGACTGGTGCAACAATTTTTCCTAACTTCAGGCAACATGATGAAAAATTCGGTGACGCAGTCCTGTCGCTGACGGAACTTGGGATTCAGGTGCTGAGTGGAGAGGCAGATTGGGCGCTACTGAAGCAGGATGAATTCTGGATCGGTGGATTGCATAACGAAAGGGGGGAACAAGCGAAGTGGCGCTGGAACCCAGCTTCTGAGACCGTAAACGAGATTGAGTCGACATAGGAAATAGAGGAAAAGATATAGAGTTTCGGGCAATGGTCCTATACTTCTATGCTATATAAAAGTAATAAATAAAGAGAGTATCCAGCCATGTCGAAGCATGAGTGAGGATACTCTCTTGCGTTTGGTTAATTCATTGTTTGCAAAATGTTAAAAAAACAGCGTAATCGTTACTTTTGTAAAAGAAAAAAGGCGTTTGTGCCATTTCGTTGTCATAGGACACGGATTGACTGTGTAGTGTAGAATTATATAATAAAAGAAGCATATCTTTGTTATTCGACAGAACCGGGTGGAGGTGGAAGCATTGGGAAGTTGAAATTGCATATGAACGGCAGAATGGCTAATATCCTACATTTTCGAAGGAGGTGGACCTATTTGCCGAAGAATGACGGCGAATAGGATGACAATTTGAGTGACCCCTTACCGAGTATATTGAATTTATTGTTAATTGGTTTACTTGTATTAATGAATGGTTTCTTTGTGTCGGCGGAATTCGCGATGGTGAAAGTTCGTGGAAGTCGGATTGAGGCTTTGGTGGAAACGGGCAACAAAAATGCAATATATGCTTCCAATATCGTACGCAATATGGATGCATATCTGTCAGCTTGCCAATTAGGTATAACGCTGGCTTCACTGGGACTTGGATGGTTGGGAGAACCGGCAATTGCACATCTGTTAGAGCCCATGTTTACCGCATTTGGACTGGGACCAGTTTACGTTCATGGAATCTCTATTGCCATTGCATTTGTAATTATAACGATCCTGCATATTGTACTGGGAGAACTTGCTCCCAAAACGATGGCGATTCGAAAATCTGAAACGATCACGCTGTGGTCTGCAGCCTTGCTAACGTTCTTCTACAAGTTAATGTACCCATTCATATGGGCCCTGAACGGTATGGCTAACGGCTTGTTGAGACTATTCCGAATGGCACCAGCTTCGGAGATCGACTCCGCACATAGCGAAGATGAAATACGTATTCTGATGAAAGAAAGCAATAAGAGCGGTTTAATTGATAACACTGAATTAGCACTTGTTGATAATATATTTGATTTTACGGATACAACCGCCCGTGAAATTATGATTCCGCGGACGGAAATGATTTGTCTGAACGCCAATGAGTCCATGCTGGAAAATTTGGAGATTGCCAGTGATAGTATGCGAACAAGGTATCCGGTGTATAACGGAGACAAGGACCATATTATCGGCTTTATTCACATTAAGGATTTGATGCGATCCCAACTTACGGATACCATCTCCGTAATCCGGCCGATCCTGGCTGTGCCAGATACCACACTGATCAGTGATCTGCTCAAGCGAATGCAGCGTAGCAAGACACAGATTGCGATTCTAATCGATGAATATGGCGGAACCTCCGGGCTTGTCACGCTTGAAGATATCATGGAAGAGATCGTAGGCGAGATTCAGGATGAGTTCGACCATGAACGTCCTGCCATTGAGCAAGTGGATGAGATGGAATACTCTATTGATGGATTGATGCTGATTGAAGAAGTCAGTGAAAGATTCGGACTAGAGATGGATCGTGCCGATTACGATACCATCGGGGGCTGGCTATACTCGAGAGTAGATGCCATACCACCTGAGGTCGGTCAATCGGTTGAGTATGGAGGGTATGTATTTGTCATTCAAGAGACAGAGCACAAGCGGATCTCTCGAGTGAATGTGATTAAGCTGGAACTGTTGGTTGAAGAAGAAGGCGCGTAGCCAGATCAAAATTGTAACGAATGAAGCTGTATGGTGACGCAATGGTCATTGTACAGCTTCTTTGCATACTCATGATTCTTTGGGTACATGAATGACAACATCGGCGTAACGATTCTCCGTGACAAAGCTATTTTTGATATAAATTCGCTTATAAGTGACGTAAACATTCTCTCCCGGAGCTAGATCATGCTGGATATTCAGCTTTTTTCGAGTGGATTGGGTTGTTGTTGGTGTCTTAATGGTGATGATTTCGTACATATGTGTATCGACGAAAGTAACCTCGTAAGAATTGTAGTCCCCCACCTTAGTGGTGGACAGCACCGGATTTTGCTTATACTGAGTTAGGTGATCATTCACCATGCCAAGTGTTACGGGTAACACATAAAACAGAAGTACCAGCGGCAGAAGGCAGAAAGCAATCCCGAAAACTCGTAAAAATTTGACATGGGAAAGGGTTCGGCGACTCTGCTTGAAGAAAAGAAAAGCAAGGATGGGGGAAAGTACAAGTCCCCAGATCATAAAGGGTAATACATAGCGGTCAAGACCCATGCTTATCCAGCTCTCCCGAGCTGTAGACAAGAAATATATTAAGGTCCCGATGGTAAGCACACCCACCAAGATAAGAAGAACACGTTTGAACGAGCCGGAAACTTCGATGTGTAGTTCATTCGGATTGGAGCTGTGACGATGCCTTCTGGATTTGGATTGAAGTTTGCTCAATTTATACACCTCACTTGCAAATCTTGTTGGTTAATATGGTTCCGACCATACATTACCCAATACATACGGTCTGGAATAATTTAGGTTTCACAATACTGGAAATGTATAAAAGGACAAAAGACGCTGCCGACAGAAACATCGGAGCGTCTAATTTTTTTTGAAACCTGTCACCCGATCCGTCCGTTTATACCCTTACACAAAATCAAATATGGAAGCGGAGGATGGATCATTATGCGGAAAATGAATAATAAGAGTATAACATCTATGCTAAAAGTAACCCTTGCGGCCTTGTTAATGGTGCCAACGATCCTTGCTGTACCTGTGGCCGAAGTAGCCGATGCAAGCCCAATAATCAACGTGTCCTCTGGTGCACTTACAGCTCCACCGCCATCCGAACCAACCATCGATTCGCTTGCTGCCACTCAGGAACGAGGACATATCTATCAGGCGGTCGGTGCACTCATCCCTGGGGGAGGACTTTCTGCCATCGTCAATACGAAGACAGCGACATATGTGGAAGTGAAGACCCTTTCCGTAGATTACCGACTTGAGCGCTGGACAGGAACAGCATGGGTGATTTTCAAAACCAACTCTAAAACTGCAACGAAAACAAACTTACTGAATGCCACATCGGATTGGACCGTTATGCCAGGATATTATTATCGCGTTACCAGTGTTCATACAGCGTATGATGGAAGTACTACGGATACAAGTAAACATGTCTCTGGCACTGTGTTATTTTGATCTTATCGGCGGGTGCTGCCGGGAAACTTCTGCTCTTGAAAATCGTTGGCAATAGCCGTCATTTCTTCTTCGGAAAGGGTACCAAACAGACTCATATTGTTGGAACCCATCATCCACTGAAAGGAATTATAGGGTGGGCCGATATACATCAGTGCTTCCGTGCCGTCCGCCAGCTTTACGGTGCTCATATCACGAAGCATGGCCCCTTCAATCTTCTCCCCAGGCATGACATAGACATAATCAAACTGGATGATCTCATCCTCTATGCTCTTGCCTTCACTGGTATATTGAACTCTCATTTGTGTGGACTCATAATAATCGTCTGGATTCACAGGGTTTTCAGTATCGAGCACGAGTTCGAATTTGACCTTGTTAAATCGCTCGGGAATGGCCTTCGATAACAGAAAGTCACCCATGAACCCATCGCGTGCGATTTCTTCCGTAACAAGTACTGGACGAAGCAGGTGGCTTGATAACTCATACGAAGGTGTATTAAGAGCCTCTTCTTCTTGTACTTTAAGAATGTCATCTAAGCTCGTTTCCGGTGGTGGAGGCGTTTTGGCTGTTGACGGATCAGCCCCCAGATGGGTCGTGCGATCCTCGATGACAATGGATTTCATGCCATTCCCCCAATCCTTGATGGATTGTACAAATGGGGATACCGCTTGCGTACCGGATGGCAGGCTGAAAATAACGGCCCCGATGGTTACGGAAGCAGCTACGACAACGGAAAGCCGCAAGGTACGTATTCTTTTTTTACGTAAACCAATTCTGTTAATTTCCCTGTGTACCTTCTGCCAGGATTGCTGCATGGATTCGGTATGGGAGGCGGAAGGGGCAGAGACGGCCTGATGGAAAGCCTCATCAAAAGCCAGATCAAACGCAGCGTCGAAATATTCGTCTTCCAGCTCTGAATCGAATGGCTCCACATATTTATCGGACTTGCCTTTGCTCAATGCTTCCACCCCATTCCTTATGTAATTTCTTCTTGATACTGCCGCGGGCTCTGAACAAACGTTGCTTCACAATGTCTTCGGAGGTATCCAGCAGTTCAGCCATCTCTCGGTAGGAGAGACCTTTTTTCCACCGTAACTCCACCAGTACACGATATTCGGGTTTGAGCTGTCCGAGATAATGTTCAATGGACTCTTGCATCATCTGCGTTTCCACCATGCTTTCCACGGAAGCTGCCGTCTGATTCATCGTCTCCATATCTATAAAAACACTATCCGTATCCACTTGGTTACGGTTATTTTTATTTTTTCTCAGATAATTAATAGCTGTATTCCTTGTGACGACCTTGAGCCAGGCTTTCAGTTTGACCTCGTCTTCGAAAAGGGGTTTGTTTTTAATGATTTTGATAAAAGCTTCCTGAATAATATCTTCTGCAGCAGCACGCTCCTTGATGATATAAACGATAAGACCATGTACCATATTATAATATTCATAATACACTTCTTCTTGAAGTGCAGAGCCTAAATTATGGAAATCTGAGGCGAGTAGTAACTGAAGCCGATTGGCCATGATGTTCTCCTTTCTGGTGAACAATCCACAAACATTGGTATCATTACATTTTACAACATAATATGGAAACGATACAATGGGAGGTTGGTCCGAGAAAACCAGATGAGGAGAGTGCATGAAGCCTCCGGGACATTTTGCTGAAAATTAATAAAAGGCTGTCTCGCCAACCATGAATTCATGGTTGCAAGACAGCCTTTGCTACTGTTTAGTGAAAATACATTACGGGGAGAACTCATCCGTAACCGTTAGAATGCCCAGTCTCCCTTAAGGAAGATGGCTTCGCGTTCACCATTTGCCGTGATACCGTAGATGTCCGTCTCGGGAGAGCCCATCATGAAGTCCACATGGGTGATACTGTTGTTCATGCCACGGGCTGAAAGCTCTTCGGGAGACATCGTCTTGCCACCTTGGATATTAGATGCATAGGAACTGCCGATCGCAAGGTGACAGGACGCATTCTCATCATACAACGTGGTGTAATACAAGATACCGCTCTCAGAAATCGGGGAATGGAAGGGAACCAGAGCCACTTCGCCAAGATAATGGGAACCTTCATCCATGGAGATGAGTCTTTCGAGCGTATCCTGACCTTCCTCCGCATGAAAATCAACAATGCGTCCATTCTCGAAGGTGAGTGAGAAACGATCAATAATGCTTCCACCATAACTGAGCGGTTTGGTGCTGGTAACTGTACCGTTGACACCAAGTTTGGCTGGAGCTGTGTATACTTCCTCTGTAGGGATATTCGCTACAAAAGGGGTACCTTGCTCATTCACGCTCCCAGCTTGCGCCCAGATATGTCCCTCAGGGAGTTCGACGGTCAGATCCGTCCCCGGGGAGAGGAAGTGCAGAGCCTGATACTTCTTATTGTTCAATGCAACGGCCTTGGTCTCCAATCGTTCAATATGCTGTTCCCAAGCCGCTACAGGGTCCTCCAGATCAGCTCTTACCGCAGCGAAAATGGCTTCCCATAGCTGGCTAACCTGCTCAGCTGCCGATAGATTCGGGAATACTTTGGCTGCCCAATCGGGGGAAGGACAAGCTACACCCGTCCAGCTCATTTTATCTGCTTGTTGATACTGACGATACTTGGCCATTGCCTGACCAAATGCACGCTGATGTGTCGAGATCCGCTCCGGGTCAATACCTTTCATCAGGTCTGGGCTGGATGACAATACGGTCAGGAAGGCTGCATTATTGGCCGCCAGTTCTTCAAGCTCTGCCGCATGCCATTTCGGTGGCTCTTGGAAGGATTCCTCAGGGGCCATCTCAAACCGTAAGCGATTGACGGTTTCATCTCCGTATTTTACAATAACCTGCTTGGCGCCAGCTTCGTATCCTTTGCGGACCAACAAACGTACAAATTCAGCAGTATCAATCATCGCACTGATGACAAAGACTTGCCCTGGCTGCACGTTTGCGCCTACTTTTACAGCCAGTTCAGCGTAACGATCCAGTTTTTGTTCAAAACTTAACATATGCGTTCCCTCCAATGATTTAATTTTAGATCCTTTGACGCAGGAAAAGAGAGGAGTAATCTCCTCTCTCTAATCACATCAAATGGGATTAAAATGCCCAGTTTCCTTGCAGGAAGATTGGCTCTTCCGCGCCTTCGGAGGTAACGCCGTGGATATTCATTTCCCCAGATCCAATCATGAAGTCTACATGAGTGAGACTGGAATTCATGCCACGTTCAATCAACTCTTCTTTGGACATCGTTTTACCACCTTCGAGACAGAAGGCATAGGCATTACCGATCGCCAAGTGGTTGGAGGCATTTTCATCAAACAGGGTATTGTAGAACAAAATATTCGTATCGGAAATTGGTGACTGATGTGGAACAAGGGCTACTTCACCCAGATAGTGTGCACCTTCATCCATCTCGATCAGGTTTTTGAGTGCATCCAGTCCCTGCTCAGCGGTGTAATCTACGATTCGACCGTTCTCAAATGTAAGGGAGAATCCGTCAATTAAATTGCCGCCGTAGCTCAGTGGTTTCGTGCTGCGCACTGTGCCGTTAACACCTGTTTTCAGTGGAGCCGTGAATACTTCTTCCGTAGGCATATTGGCAATAAAGACATGTCCTTGCTCATTCACACTTCCACCGGATACCCAGATATGGCCTTCTGGAAGTTCGATGGTCAGGTCTGTACCTGGAGCTGTATAGTGGAGCTTTTTGTATTTTTTGTTGTTCAGCAGATCGGCGCGGGAATCGAGATTTTGCAAATGGGTTTTCCATTCGGCAACAGCATCCTGTTCACCGATGCGTACTGTTTTGAAAATGACATCCCACAGGCGATCCACTTGTTGTGCTTCCGGCAGATCCGGGAACACTTTAGCTGCCCATTCAGGAGAAGGAACGGCTACGATAGACCAGCTGAATTTGTCAGCCATCTGATAAGAACGATATTTTTCGAGCGCTTTGCCGCGCACTTTTTGGCTAGTAATAATCCGTTCCTGAGCTACTCCGTTCAGCAAATCCGGATTTTCAGCGATGACGTGCAGAATAGCGGCACCTTCTTCAACGAGTTCCGTCATTTCAGCTGCAAACCATTTCGGTTCAATAGAGAAGGCTTCATCAGGTGCAAGATCGTAATGAAGACGTGTAACGGTCTCGTCGCTCCAGTTTACTTTGACCAGTTTGGCACCTTTACCATAAGCTGCTTTGACAATCAGTCGTACAAAATGCGCTGCCGAGATTGGAGCGTTAACCACGAGTGTCTGTCCAGGATGGACATTAACACCGACTTGAACAGCCAGTTCAGCATATTGCTGCAGATTCGTTTCAAAAGTATTCATGCTATTTTTTCCTCCAATGTGATAATAATATCGTAGCTTGTTGGCTATTATAGATGTTGTTCAAACACGTATTATAACCCTCATTACAACGATGTAAGGACTCAGAATGGTTCCTTCATTGAATAAGGTATACGTTGCTACGTTATATATTGTACAATTAACCAATAATAATTACCAAACTAGGTTTACCAGAAATGTAGGAGACCTGCTGTAGATGAAAGATTAAAGGAGAGAATGATTGTGAATATTGAAATTATAAGTGCCGAAATGCGCCGTGAAGGTGAAAAAGGATACGTGGGAAATACCGTTTACCGCACAGAAGGCGAAAAGTCAGTATATGAGATTACCTTCATGAGCAAGAACGGAAAAGACTGGGACTATAGCTTGCATTTCACCGAGCAATCCGGAGATGAAGATGAGTTGCTTCGTATGGACGAGCTGCTTGAGAATGATGACGATCTGTACAATCAATTGCTCGATGCCGCTTTGGAGGCTTATCCGGCTTAACTGGCTGAGATATTCTTGTTCTATTGTGTCGTGTCGATGACTATACTAGACGGTGTATGCCCGAAACAGGGTGTATACCGTCTATTTTATTGGAAATGTTGAATAGATGATCCAGAAAAGGGAAGTCTACGAGATGAATGGAACCAGAGAGACAATCCGCCTAATGGGAGGTAACCGTGAATGGCATCTGACAATCTGATTACAGAAGGGTTGACGGGGCTTGAAGAAGTCGCGCCCGATATTCTCAGTCTGCGTACACTATTCGTTAATGTCGTGTTCATCGGAGAGCCAGGAAGCAGGAACTGGGTCCTCGTGGACACCGGAATGGCGAGGTTCACGGATCATATTGTTCAGGTTGCAAGCGAACGTTTTCAAGGTCCGCCATCTGCGATTATATTGACACATGGTCACTTCGACCATGTAGGAACCGTTATTGAACTGGAACAATTCTGGGGTGTACCTGTGTATGCGCACCCGCTTGAAATTCCATATTTGACGGGATTGAAAGATTACCCGCCGGCGGACCCTTCTGTAGGTGGAGGTCTAATGTCCAGATTGTCATTCGCTTATCCCAATGAGGCAATCAATCTGGATGATCGGATATTCAGTCTGCCGAAAGATCATTCCGTTCCAGGCGTATCGGGATGGGAATGGGTGCACACGCCAGGTCACACACCTGGACATGTGTCACTGTTTCGGGAAGCGGATCGTTTGCTGATTGCAGGGGACGCGATCATTACGGTGAAGCAGGAATCGCTGTGGAGTGTGTTACTTCAGGACAAACAGTTGCATGGCCCGCCGTCCTATTTCACAACCGATTGGCAGGCTGCACATCAATCTGTTCAGCATATAAGGCATCTGGAGCCGAAACTTGCCATTACTGGGCATGGGCATGCCTTGAGCGGAGATATGCTAAGTGAATCCCTCAAGCAGCTTGATCTGGACTTTGAAGAGAGCACGGTGCCGGATCACGGCAAATATGTAGATTAATTGAACCATAATAAGAATGGTGACAGAGACAGCCGCAGCCGTTTGCAGCTGTCTTTTTCATGTCTTTTTTGAGGCTCAATCATGAATTTGTTCTCTATCATAGATTGTTATTTTGTGCCCGGGCATGATATAGTCGAGCCGTATAATATAACCTTAGTATGCAGGAGGTACATATAACGATGACACAGCAAAATGCAGCATTCGAAGAACAATTTGGAGAGATTCCGGCCGTCTGGCTTCGTTTTAATCAATTTGAAGCGGCAGTTATTCCAAGCGTGGGTGCCAACCTCGTCGCTTTCCGGAATACCGAAAAGGGATTCCGTTACTTGAGAGAGCCGAATCAGGATCAGATGGATGAGTTTATGGCTGCACCTGCGGTCTATGGAATTCCAATTCTTTCTCCGCCGAACCGTTATGAGGATGGTCGCTTCCCCTGGAATGGTAAAGTCTATCAATTGCCTGTGAACGAACCGGCTACAGGTAACCATCTGCATGGATTTTTGCATGATGCTGAGTGGAAGGTTGAGGGATATGGTTCTGACCAATTGGAGAGTTATGTGCTGCTTAGCCAGGACGTGAAAGAGGGACATACATTCCATCAGTACCTGCCGTTTACGTTCACGGTAACGCTTCGTTACTCTTTGAGTAGCCAAGGACTTCAGCAGCAATTGATCGTGCGCAATAACGGTAAGGAATACATGCCTAACCTGTTTGCATTCCACACGGCGATCGCTGTACCGTTCGCACCAGACAGCCAAGCCTCGGACTACACGGCCAAAATTACGATTGGACAACGCCGTGAATTGAATGAGCGTTCGTTGCCAACTGGACAATTTCAACCGCTTACACCTGAGGAAGAACAATTGAAGAAAGACGGAGTTAGTCCGTTCTTTGCAGCTATGGATAATCATTACACCGCAGAACCTCAGAATGGGCGTAACTATATGGAACTTACGGATCATCGTACTGGAGACAAACTGGTATATGATGTGGGTACATCGTACAAGCATTGGATGATCTGGAACAATAACATGGGTGGCGAATTCTTCTGTCCTGAACCACAGATGAACCTGGTTAATGCCCCGAATGTTGAAGGCATCCCGGCGGAAGAAATCGGATTGATCGGTCTGGAGCCAGGTGAACTGTTCGAACAAACTAGCCGATTGTATCCCATTGCGTCACAAAAATAAATTCACGCTCATTTTGCGCTACGCTTACAATTTTGTCGAAAAGGTGAAAACCTGCTCGTAAATCATGTATAATATGACGAGATACACAAGCTTTGTAGAGACCCAAACCATCTTTTTGGAGGAGGACAAGCAAGTGGAATACCGCATTGAGAGAGATACGTTAGGCGAAATGAAAGTACCAGCCGACAGGCTGTGGGGAGCTCAGACGCAGCGCAGCAAGGAGAACTTTCCGATTGGTAGTGAACATATGCCGATGGAAGTTATACGTGCCCTTGCCATTTTGAAAAAAAGTGCTGCGGCCAGTAACCATAAATTAGGTAAATTATCTGCGGCCAAGTCCGATGCCATTGCTTATGCAGCAGACGAGATTATTGCAGGCCGAATTGACGACCATTTCCCACTGGTTGTGTGGCAGACAGGAAGCGGAACACAATCCAACATGAACGTCAACGAAGTCATTGCTAATCTGGGTAACCAACTGCTGGAGCAAAAGGGCAAGGAAGAGCGTCTGCATCCAAATGATGACGTGAACATGTCCCAGAGCTCTAACGACACATTCCCAACGGCTCTGCATGTCGCAGGTGTTCTGGCTGTTGAGGATCAACTTTTGCCAGCAATCGCGGTATTGAAAGCCACTTTTGCAGACAAGTCGGATACATTCAAGGATATTATCAAAATTGGACGTACCCACCTTCAGGATGCAACACCGATTACGCTCGGTCAGGAGATCAGTGGTTGGGAAGCTATGTTGGGCAAGAGCGAGCGCATGATTCGTGAAAGTGTGCAGTACCTGAAGGAGCTTGCGATCGGCGGTACAGCTGTCGGAACGGGCATTAATGCGCATCCGGACTTTGGAGACTTTACTGCCAAGGAGATTGGCAAGCATACAGGTAAAGATTTTGTATCTGCACCAAACAAATTCCATGCACTTACGAGTCATGATGAGGTTGTGTATGCGCACGGTGCGGTTAAAGCGCTTGCAGCTGATTTGATGAAAATCGCCAATGACGTCCGCTGGTTAGCCAGTGGCCCTCGCAGTGGATTGGGAGAAATCCGTATTCCGGAGAATGAGCCAGGCAGCTCCATTATGCCAGGTAAAGTCAATCCAACTCAGAGTGAGGCCATCACCATGGTGGTTACGCAGGTCATGGGGAATGATGCAGCGATTGGATTCGCAGCGAGTCAGGGTAATTTTGAACTGAATGTATTCAAACCGGTTATCATCTATAACTTCCTGCAATCTGTGCAACTTCTGGCGGACTCCATTATTGCGTTTAATGACAAGTGTGCCGTAGGCATCGAGCCTAACCTGGATCAGATTGAACATAATCTGAACAACTCACTTATGCTCGTTACAGCGCTCAACCCGCATATTGGATATGAGAATGCAGCCAAAATTGCAAAGCTTGCGCATAAAGAAGGATTGTCTTTGAAACAGGCGACGTTACAAACGGGCCTGCTTACGGAAGAGCAATTTGATCAATATGTCGATCCAGCCAAAATGATCGCTCCAAAGGCCTAAAATCAGCCTAAATGAGGAATTTAGATCGATGAAGATGACGACCTGTGGAAGCAGGTCGTTTTTCTAATGCAGATGAATGAACTTAAAGCTTGTCAGACTATACGTATACATATAAACTACATATGCAACAGTTTTAATGTACGTGAATGGGATTCGTATATATTTGGAGGTTTCCGCGTTGTCAAAAACGAGAAGATTTACGATACGCTCCAAAATTCTATTGGGCTATCTTGTGGTTGTAGTTTTATTTGGTGCTGTTTTGCTAGTTCTTACGGCCCAAATCAATGTGTTACAAAAGGAAAATGATTTTATCAGCCATCATGATCTGGAAGTGCACAATCTGACCAACGCGATTGAAAAAAATGTCTTGAACATGGAAACAGGACAGCGTGGATTCATGATTACAGGCAATGAAAGTTACCTGGAACCTTATTCCCAAGGCCTCTCGCAGTGGAATACCAACTATGATCAGCTAAATGCTCTCATTAGTGACAATCCTTCACAGCAGCAGAGTCTGCAGAATATCAAATCACATATTACACGCTGGATTGAGATCGCTGGGGAACCGTCGGTAAACTTGAAAAAGCAAGGGGATCAAGCAAAGGTAATTGCTTTCTTCCAGTCTGATCCGGGTAAAACCGAAATCGATCTGCTGAGAACCCAGCTCGCGACCTTCCGCAGCACCGAAATTGCGCTGACAGAAGCAAGGGTAACCGATCTTGCCGCACGCAGCTCCACACTGCTGACGATTATGTATACGCTCTGGGGTGTTATTGCAGCATTATCAATCACCGCTGCGATTGTAATCTCAGGGAATATCGTCAAAACGTTACGAGATGTCATGCACACGATCAGTGATATTTCCAAAGGTGGGAACCTGAAGCAGCGAATTCAGGTGCGAACACGTGATGAAGTGGGTGATCTGGGGAATGAAACGAACAAGTTGCTGGATGAAGTACAGGAACAGAATCGGATCAAGGACCAGATTACGGGCATTGCCACACTTTTGCAGAACCCGACCAATCTAGAGGGATTGTCACGCTTGTTCCTGAACGAACTTGCCATTCTTTTTGGAGTGCCTTATAGCGTCCTATATTATTTGAAAGACAATAGACTGCTGCGTGTGGCTGCATATGCTGCGGATGGAGAGAAAGAACGTTCACTTGGTAAAGTGTCGCTTGCCCCGGGTGAGGGGCTTGTAGGTCAAAGTGCTGTCGAGAAGCGAGTCTTGCGCATGAATGATCTACCCCAAAATTATATCCGAATCTCTTCGGGTCTTGGGTATGCATCGGCCACATCACTTACCGTAGTACCGGTCCTCTTTGAAGGCAGAACGATTGCGGTAATCGAGCTTGCTTCAATGAAGCCGCTGCAGGAGAGTGACATGAAGCTCATGCAAGAACTGACAGAGATTTTCGGTGTTTCACTACACTCCACCGTCACTCGTATGGAATTACAGCAACTATATGATGAGTCACAAGTTCTGAATGAAGAGCTACAGGCTCAATCGGAGAAACTTCAGGCTCAGACCGAAGAGATGCTATCTCAGACGGAGGAACTGCAGATGCAGACCGAAGAGCTTCATATGCTGAACGATCGTCTGGAAGTACAGAAGAGCGCTGCAGAGACATCAGCCAATGAACTTTCGGTTGTTGCGGATCAGTTACGAACGAGCTCGGGGTACAAATCCGAATTCTTGGCGAACATGTCCCATGAACTGCGGACACCGCTCAACAGCATGTTAATTTTATCTGAAATATTGTCTGAGAATAAAAATCAACACCTGAATAGTGAAGAGCAGAACTATGCTTCAGTCATTCACAAATCAGGCAAAGATCTGCTGAACCTGATCAATGATATTCTGGATCTATCCAAGGTGGAAGCCGGACAGATGGAAGTGGATTTCGATGATGTCTATCTGGGCAGTGTTCCGGAAGTCATGAACCAGTATTTCCTGAAAACGGCGGAACAGAAGAAAATAGATTTCCGGATTCAGCTCCAAAGTCCTTTGCCGGAAACGATCGTGACGGATGAGATGAGATTGCATCAGATTCTCCGAAATCTGCTCTCGAACGCATTCAAGTTCACCAGTCAGGGTGAAGTTGCCTTAACGATCTCCAGAATGAGTCTGGCGAACCCAGAAACGAACGGCCAAGAGACCGAAGTGATTGCTTTCTCCGTCAGTGATACAGGGATCGGGATTGCAGATGACAAACTCGTGCAGATCTTCGATGCATTCAAACAGGCAGACGGAGCTACAGCACGTAAATACGGGGGGACTGGGCTGGGCTTGTCCATCTCTCAATCGCTTGCGACCCTGCTGGGTGGTTCAATCTCGGCAACAAGCCGTGAAGGACATGGCAGTGTGTTCACACTGTTCCTGCCGCTGCGAAGAGATGAACCTGAGACTATACAAGCATCTCGGCTGTTCCTGAATGAGGTGGCTAGCACCACACCAGAGATTAACAAACTTCCTTCATTGACCGCAGCTCCATCGGACGTGTTATTAACACCTCTGGAAGAAGCGCTGCTCAGCGGACGCCAAGTACTTGTCGTTGATGATGATATACGTAATGTATATGCCCTGGCTAACGCGCTTGAGCAATACGGTATGAATGTCATTTCAGCGCAGAACGGATACGAGTGTCTGGAATTGTTGGAGCGTGGAGGAGTCAAACCTGATATCATCATGATGGATATCATGATGCCTGAACTGGATGGCTACGAGACAACTCGCCAGATCCGTGAACGACTTGGTCTGACTCAGCTTCCGATTATTGCGCTGACTGCCAAGGCCATGAAAGAGGATCGGGAGAAATGTATTGCAGCAGGTGCTTCGGACTATCTCAGCAAACCGCTGAATATCAAAGAAGTATTATCGCGTATGAAATTATGGATGAATCACGAAACATTAGAAATCTGATCTGAAAACCTATGCCGATTACAGGAGAGTGCGCTGTAATTAGGTCATAGGTTTTATTTTTTTGCCGTGTAAGCTTTATTCCGGAATTTGATGTTATAATACTTAACAACAAACCGAGTTAAATGGATGAATATATATTTAATTAGAAATATAATCCAGAATAAAGATGTAGGAACGAGAATAACACATTTATGTGTTATATATATGGGAGGTAGTGTCCATGCAACTTACGGTCAAAGAGGCTTTACAGGTATACCCGTTGTCGGAGGCCAAACTGGTTGCGGGTGGAGAAGGGACTTCACGGATGATGAAATCCGTTAACGTCATGGACGCTCCTGATATCGCGGATTGGATCAAATCCGGAGAAATGTTGTTCACCACCGCTTTTATTATGAAAGACAGCGAGACGGATGCACTACGTTTGATGCGGCGCTTGAATGAACGTGGTTGTGCAGGACTCGGCATCAAGCTGGGGCGTTTCTGGCAGTCCATTCCCCAAGGCATTGTCGAGGAAGCCGATCGACTTCGTTTACCTCTGCTTGAACTTCCTTTTCAATTCACGTTCTCGGACCAGATGAATGCCTTGTTCAAGGCTGAACATGAACGCAGTAATCGATTGCTGCATGAGGTCGTGCAGAAGCAGAAGAAATTAATGCAGTTTGCGCTGCAACAGCAGCCACACCGGAATGTGTTTGCAGAACTAGCCACGGTACTGAACTATCCGCTTGCCGTCATTGGTTCTCGTGGGCATGTGCTCTATGGCAGTGAAGGCATTGCGGGAGATGCGGTAACACAGGGCTGGCCTTGGAAATCCGTCATGCACCGAGTGAAATGGAATCAGGGAAGCTGTCACCGTGTACCGATTAAGCAAAATGATGAAGAATACGGGTCGTTGCTTGTGTTTACAGATTCAGCCCTATCGCTTCGGGCAGAGGAAGAGCTGTTCCAACAGGCTGCCGATGTACTGGCATTCTATATGGATATGACCTATCGTGAGCATATTAATCCGACCGTACAAGATGAGATGCGTACATTGCTTTCACAGTATCTGGATAACAAAATGACGGTTCAGGAATTGACCACCTTGAGTGAGAACAAAGGTGTCCATCTGTTCCAGGGAACCTATCAGTGCGTGCTGATCACGCTTGAGCCGACTCTGTTTGCTGAGGGAAAGCTACTTAAACAGATTCATCGTGAGTTGCAATACAATCCGCTGATGCAGTTCACGGCCTCGCAGCATTTTCAGATCGAAGATGGCATTCTGTCCATCTATACCTGTCCAACAGGGCGAGATTATGGAGAGGAGCTGTCAGGTTTTCTATTGAACCGGTTCGGTGATGTTCTGGCAGCACAAGAAGCGAAAGGGGCACCGGCTCCGCGCTTCTGGATCAGCAAAATGAAGCATGAGCCCAAATCGCTCCGTGAAGCGTATCAGGAGTGTTTGGATACTCGACAATTGGCTCGTCGGTTCGGCATGAAAGACCGTGCGCTGCAATTTGAAATGCTCGAATTTGCCTATGTGTTCCAACACGTACCGGATAACATCATGGAGAACTATTGCAATAAAGTACTTGAACCGTTACTTGCCAGGGATGGTGATCCCAATCAGGTGCTGATGAATACATTGGAGTCCTTTATCGAGAATGACGGACTGATCAATGAAGCTGCCAAGCAGCTGTTTGTGCACCGGAACACGGTCACCTATCGGATGGAGAAAGTCGGTAGCTTACTGCAAATGGACTTTAAAAAGACAAATGATCTACTTAAATTAAAGCTGGTATTCACCTTCCGCAAGTTTGTGCGGGACAAAGCAGCTGCAAGACCGCAAAATGTTCAACTCTAGACCGCATATTGTGCATCATGACAATACTACGGGCCAGACCCCCAAGAACCGCATTCCCTTGATGGAGTGCGGTTTATTCATGTTTGAGGACAACAAAAGCTGATCTTCCCGTGCACAGCAAACAAATCACAACTCTGATGTTATGTTATATTACAAAATTGCGTGAATATTGTTGTCGCGACATTGAACGACACTTAGAATGAAGAACAATAATCTACAACAGACCGGAGGTTCTAACATGAGCGACTTAATTAAACTTGTTAACAACTGGTCTATCACGCAGTTCGTGCATACGTTTGGCGGCTTATTTGAGGAATCACCATGGGTGGCTGAACGTTCCGGGCTTTCACGACCTTTCGATTCATTTGAACAGATGATGAATGTGATGAAGAAGGTGGTTCAGGCATCGAATGAACAGGTGAAATTGCAACTGCTTCGAAATCACCCGGATCTTGGAGCGCGAATCAGCATGAGCAGCAACTCCGTTCAGGAGCAGGCTGGTGCAGGGCTTGACTCGCTGTCACAGGAGCAATACAACGAACTTCAACAATTAAACAAAGCATATACAAGCCAATTTGGCTTTCCATTCATATTGGCCGTAAAAGGCCATACTGCAAGTTCCATCCTCGAATCCATGCGGCAACGTCATCGCCGAGGCAGGGAAGAAGAATTCGAGACTGCTTTGAAGGAAGTATTCAAAATTGCGGGCATTCGTTTGGAGCAATGGCTCGCACAGATCGGTCATGAACATGAGTTTGTAAGCAAGCCAGCCGCTGTACAGCAGCGGACCATGTATTATGGCAAAGGCGATGTATGGATGTACCGTTCCTACGCCAAGCCGTTGACGGGTATTCAGTCCATTCCGGAATCTCCGTTTATGGGACGCGGCAATATTCTGTTTGGCTTGAACATCAAGGTCGCTGTGCAGGGCGATGAATTCTTGCCTTCTTTTGCAGAAGGGGATAATTCGCTGGTGGTGGCAACCGATTCGATGAAGAATTTCATTCTCAAACATGCAGCCGATTACACAGGGGCGACGGTGGAAGGGTTTCTTGCGATGGTAAGTCGGCGTTTCCTGGAGACGTATCCGCAGATGAGCAAGGTTCAGATGACAGCGGACCAGATTCCTTTTGAAGATATACCCATTGGATTAGAAGGAAGTTATCGACCGAGTGCGCTCGTATTTCGTTATTCGCAGAATGATCGTGCGACAGCTGCCGTGGAAGCAGAACGAACAGGAGACTCAATTGAATTAAGCAACCATTTCAGTGGTGTAGCCGATCTGAGGCTGATCAAGGTCAAAGGCAGTGAATTTGCCGGATTTATGCAGGATGAATATACCACGCTTCCAGAGACATGGGATCGACCGTTATTTATTTTCCTGAACATTAATTGGCGTTATGACGATCCGAGAGATGGCATGGATGATCAGCGTGGGCGGTATGTAGCGGCGGAACAGGTCAGAGATTTGGCTGCGGCGGTATTTCATGAGTGTCGCTCTGCATCCATTCAACATCTGATCTACCAGATTGGACGAAGGTTGTTAAGTCGATTTGAGCAACTGAGTGAGGTTTCATTTGAATCCAACAATCGGACCTGGGAGACGGTTCTAGAGGAAGTGAAAGAGGGGGAAGGCAAAGTGTTTACCGAGCCGAGACCGCCATACGGATTCCAGGGTTTCTCGATGACAAGGGATGATCTGGGAACAGACGGGCATGACTCCGGGAAAGCAGGTGATGTCTAATGTCGATGTCTGAAGGACGAATTACAACACATGTGCTGGATACATCCAAAGGCGTGCCTGCTGCGGGTGTTCGGATCGAGCTGTATACCCTGAAGAGGGATGGGGAGCAGGAAAGCAAGACAAAAGTTGCGGAGTCGGTGACCAATGCGGATGGACGTTTGGATACGCCTCTGCTGGATGGCGGCAAGCTGGAGCAAGCGATATATGAGCTTCAATTCCATGTCGAGAGTTATTACGCACAACGTTCGTTGGAGGAGCTTGGGCAGGCACTATGGACGATTGTTCCGATTCGTTTTGCCGTATCTGATGCCTCAAACCATTACCATATTCCATTATTGATTGCTCCAGGAGGTTACAGTACATACCGGGGAAGCTGAATATGCATACATCCGGTTCTGATTCAGGGGGGAGGGTCATCCATATGACAACATTTGATACCATCATCCGGGGGGCCCGAGTGGTGCTGAAAGATCGGGTAGAGCAACTGGATATTGGCATTACTGGTGAAAAAATAACAGACATATCCACACGGCTGGCCGCTGGCGAAACGACTAGGCTTATAGAAGCTGAAGGCCTTACGGTGATGCCGGGCGTAGTGGACATTCATGTTCACTTCAATGAACCCGGACTCGCCAGTTGGGAGGGATTCGGGTCTGGATCGGCATCCCTTGCCGCAGGGGGAATCACAACCTATGTCGATATGCCGCTTAACGGCGTACCGCCTACCACAAGGCCGGAAGCATGGGAGATTAAAAAGAAAGCAGCCGTAAACCAATCGTATGTTGATTATGCTTTCTGGGGAGGGTTGGTTCCCGGCAATCGTGAGGAACTTGCTCCACTGTCACGGCTGGGTGCTGCCGGATTCAAGGCATTTATGTCCGAGCCGGGTGGAGAAGGGGAAGACATCTTTGCCAGAGCCGATGACCATACACTACTGGACGGAATGAATGAAATTGCAAAATTAAATCGTGTGCTCGCACTTCATGCAGAGGACGAAGGCATGGTTGCCGAACTTGGCGCGAAAAGCATTGCGGAGGGAAGGACTGAACCCATGGACTATGTCCGGTCACGTCCTGTGGAAGCCGAAGTCGTCGCGGTTGCCCGGGCGTTGAAGTATGGTGAACAGACCGGGTGTGCGCTGCATTTTGTGCATATTAGTACCAGGGAAGCACTGGATCTGATTGCAGAAGCCAAACGGCGTGGGCAGGATGTCACTTCGGAGACATGCCCTCACTATCTGACACTGACCGATCAGGATGTGGTTCGATTAGGTGCTGTAGCGAAATGCGCTCCACCGCTTCGCAGCTCTTCCGAACAGGAGCAGTTATGGGATGCACTGACTTCAGAATTGATTGATGTTATTGCTTCGGACCATTCTCCATGTCCGCCATCCATGAAACAATCCGATAACTTTTTTGAAATTTGGGGCGGTATATCAGGGGCGCAAAGCACACTGCTGATCATGCTGGAGGACGGACATCTTCAGCGCAATATCGACCTCCCGTTGCTCGGAAGAGTGCTCTCCCTGCAACCTGCCAGAAGACTTGGTCTGGAGAGCAAAGGAGAGATTGCAATTGGCAAAGATGCCGATCTCGTCCTGATTGACTGGGAGAAAAGTACAACCATGAACACGGAGGATCTGCTCTATACGCATCAACAGAGCCCTTATGTGGGACGTACATTTAACTGTCGCATTGCAGACGTATTTTGTCGTGGGCAACGGGTATATAACTCGGAATCTGGATTATCTCCTGAACCTATTGGGAAGCACATTGCAGCCCACTCCTCTAATCCCATCCAGGCGGGAACGGGGGAGACGCCATGACGGAGTCTGGAGTATACCGGTCATCCGGTACGAATAATCCACCTATTCCTTTGCCAAATGTAGAACAGGTGGAACTGCAAGCCATGCTTGACTGGCTGTCGACATATGGTGCGGATGCACAGGGTGGCGTTACACGACTGTTGTATGACTCGGCTTGGTGTGAAGCGCAGGGTGCCCTTGCTGCCAAAATGCAGGAGAAAGGACTGTCTCCCGAGTTCGACCAGTCCGGTAATCTGTATGGAACACTGAAGGGCGAGGGTAAGGAATCAGCGACTGGTGCTGAAGAATTACCGATAGTGACCGGATCACATATTGATTCTGTCGTGTATGGTGGCAAGTATGACGGTGCTTACGGTGTGGTAGCTGGAGTCCTGGCATTGGAGTATTTACAGAAGCATTTCGGAGCACCGAAGCGCACACTTCAAGTGGTATCGCTATGTGAAGAAGAGGGAAGTCGCTTTCCTTTCGCGTATTGGGGTTCACGCAGTATAACAGGCATAACGGCTCTGGAAGACGTAGAGCATTTGAAGGATCAACACGGCGTTACATTTGCACAGGCAATACGTCATGCGGGTTTTGGACCCGAAACTGTGCATCAACCCGCTGCGAAAAAATACGGTGCTTTTATTGAACTTCACATTGAGCAAGGTCAGGTTCTGGAACGCCTCGGACATTCGATTGGAGTTGTATCCGATATCGTAGGTCAGAAGCGGTTCAGTATTACCATCAGCGGAGAAGCAAACCACGCGGGAACGACGCCGATGTCCTGGCGCAAGGACGCACTTGCCGGAGCAGCCGAGATGATTGCTGCGGTTAGGAATATCGCATTGGAAGCAGGAGAACCGCTGGTAGCCACGGTTGGGCGAATTACAGCCGATCCGGGTGTTGGGAATGTGGTTGCAGCACGGGCGGTATTTTCATTGGATATCCGCCATATCCGGCAGGAGAGTATTGATCGCTGCTGGCAGGATATGCTTCAGGCTTTTAGTCGAATCGCAGCCGAGCAGCAGCTCGGACTGGACTGGGAAGAACATCTGTCGGTGACGCCCATTCCTATGGATGCCGAGATGATCTCAGACATTCAAGATATCTGTGAGAAGGAACAGTTGTCCTACTGGTTAATGCCAAGCGGCGCGGGACATGATTCGCAGATTTTCCAGCCGGCTTGTCCAACAGCTATGATCTTTGTGCCCAGCCAGGACGGTATTAGTCATAATCCACTTGAATATACAGCTGAGGCAGACCTGATGCACGGTTTTCGGGTTCTGGTCCGGCTACTCTATAAATACGGTTACGGGAGTTGAATGAAGATGTCCACCTATAAAGAGTTATCTCCGTCCTTGCGGACCATTATGACCCCGGGACCCGTTGAGGTTGATCCACGCGTACTTAGAGCGTTATCCTTTCCAATCCTGGGTCAGTTTGACCCGGAGTTCACATCCTTGATGAACGAGACGATGGCGATGCTGCGTGAGTTATATATGACAGACAACGAGTGGTGTTATCCGGTAGATGGTACATCCCGTTCAGGCATTGAAGCTGTGTTGGTCAGTCTGATCCAGCCCGGTGACAAAGTTCTCGTCCCGATCTATGGACGATTTGGACATCTGCTAGTTGAAATCTCGGAACGCTGTGGTGCCGAGGTTGTCTTTTTTGAAACGGAATGGGGCACGGTATTTGATCCGGAAGAGGTGATCAAAGCGATTCATACGCATAAACCGAGTCTGGTTGCGATGGTTCACGGTGAAACATCCACCGGACAGATGCAACCCCTTGCCGAGATAGGCAAAGCCTGTCGCGAGCTTGATATCTTACTCGTTGTAGATGCTGTGGCAACCATTGGCGGCACACCCGTGGAGACGGATGCCTGGCATCTGGATGCGGTGATGGGCGGCACGCAGAAATGCCTGTCTGTTCCTTCAGGGATGGCACCTCTCACATACAACAGTCGTGTGGAGCAGAAACTGATGAGCCGCAAAACAGTTGAACGCGGACTCCGAGACGCAACCAGTGCACGGGCAGAAGGCCGCACGATTGCCAGCAATTATTTTGACCTGAGCCAATTGCAGGATTACTGGAGTTCAGCACGGTTGAACCACCATACGGAGGCCACCTCCATGCTCTATGGTCTTCACGAAGGATTGCGCATTCTGCTGCAAGAAGGGTTGGAGGCCAGGTTCCAGAGACATCTTGTGAATGAACGTGCGTTGGTCGCCGGAATTCAGGGAATGGGATTGCAGTTGTATGGGGATATGTCTAGCAAACTTCCGGTGGTCACTTGTATCACGATTCCGGAGGGGATCGATGGCGAGTCGGTGCGCAGCATGTTGCTGAACGATTTCAGCATTGAGATTGCCAGTTCATTCGGACCGTTGAAAGGACAAATCTGGCGGATCGGTACGATGGGATTCAGCTGCCAACGAAAAAACGTACTTCATGTGCTCGGAGCTTTGGAAGCTGTTCTTCTCCGTCATCGTCATGTGTTACCAGCCGGTGAAGCGGTGCAGGCAGCGATGGATGTGTATGCAGGGAAGGAGGGCGCCTTATGTTAAACCAAATGCCAATCTCCAGAGAGGTCATGGTCACCACTCCTCATTACCTGGCGAGTGCAGTAGGTAGCTCCATCCTTCAGCAAGGCGGGAATGCTTACGATGCTGCTGTTGCGGTCAGTGCAGCACTAGGTGTGGTATATCCGCATATGACCGGACTTGGCGGGGACGCCTTCTTCCTGATTCATGATGGAACGAGCGGTGAGATTACCGCCTATAACGGAAGTGGCCGCTCAGCCGCAGGCATTCATGCCGATACGTTCAAAGCGATGGGTATGAATGCCATTCCTCAGCGCGGTGTGCTTAGTGCCATCACGGTTCCGGGAATGGTGGATGCTTGGTGGGAAGTCTGGTCCCGGTACGGAAAGTTACCGTGGGAGCAATTGCTTGAACCTGCCGTGCAGTATGCGGAAAAAGGATGCCCTGTATCCCGAAATCTCCGCCTGTGGATGGAAAGGGATGAATATTTCATACTGGGTCATACACCTCTGCGAGCGGTATTTGCCCCGTCGGGTACACTTTTGCAGGAAGGCGAGCTGCTGATTCAGCCTGAACTCGCTACCTCCATTCGTCTGATTCAGACGGGAGGGCGAGATGTTTTTTATACAGGGGAGCTTGCGGATCGTATGACTTCGGCTATTCGTGAGGATGGGGGCATGCTTGCACCAGCGGACTTTGCGGGTCATCGTGGCGAGTGGGTGAAACCCGTTAGTACGGGGTATCGTGGCTATGAAGTTCATCAGATGCCGCCCAACTCGCAGGGATTCTCGATGCTGATGATGTTAAATATGTTGGAGCATACGGATCTGTCCTCTGTTGCACGCACCTCACCGGAATTCTATCATCTGATGGCGGAAGTGGTGAAAAAGGCGTTTCGGGATCGTGACCGTTATCTGACGGACCCGGATTTCAGGGACATTCCGCTGGACCATCTATTATCCAAGGCTTACGGAGACCAATTGTGGAATGAGATTCAGGCTGCTCCACCTGTGGCACAGCCGTTTTTGTCCAAAACGATAGGTCAGGACACGGCGTATGCAGCGGTTGTCGATAGCGAAGGCAATGCCGTTTCCTTCATCCAAAGCCTGTATTTTGACTTCGGTGCGGCGTATGTTCCGGGGGATACGGGGGTTATCATGCAGAACCGGGGGTCGTTTTTCTCCTTAGATCCGAGAGATGCCAACGTACTGGAACCGAATAAACGCTCATTCCATACCCTCATGCCGGGCCTCGTTACACGAGATGGCAAACCTTATATGCTCGTGGGCACGCAGGGAGGCGAAGGTCAGCCACAGACGCAATTATCCGTGCTTACCGGAGTACTTGATTACGGGCTTAACATCCAGGAAGCGATCAGCCTGCCGCGTTGGGTGTACGGACGTACCTGGGGTGAAGAAGGCGATACGATGCGTGTGGAGAACCGATATCATGATGACGTGTGTGCAACCCTTGCCCAGTGGGGACATAACGTTGAAGCCAGAGCGCCGTGGGACGGTATTATGGGACAGTCTCAAGGCATTGTCATTCTTGAGGACGGCATGATTAGCGGCGCAGCAGACCCCAGAGGCGATGGAATGGCTATTGGATGGTAACAGACAGTGATCGGAAGGTTAATCTGTCATCGGAGTACAAGTGTAAATATGTATAAGTTGAACGATATAGACAGACACAGATAGGGGAGATTGGCATGGGAACGATCCTGCTGAAGGGCGCACAGCTTGTGACGATGAATGCAGAAGAGGAAGTGTTCATCGGAGATCTATTGATCGAGGATAACAAAATCAAGGAGATTGCAGCGCACATCGACGTTCAGGCTGATCAGGTCATTGATGCTCGCGGTAAAGTGCTGCTGCCAGGTTTTATCCAGACGCATATTCATCTGTGTCAGACCTTGTTCCGTGGACGTGCGGATGATCTGGAACTGATGGATTGGCTCCGTCAACGCATCTGGCCGCTGGAAGCAGCGCATGATGAGGAGTCCGTCTATTATTCGGCAATGCTTGGACTCGGGGAATTGATCTCCAGCGGAACCACGACCATTCTGGATATGGAGACGGTACATCACACAGACTCGGCGTTTCAGGCGATGGCACAGAGTGGCATCCGGGTCATTTCCGGCAAGGTGATGATGGATCATGGAGACGAGGTTCCCGAACCCTTGCGTGAGAATACAGCAACTTCACTGCAACAGAGTGTGGATCTGCTAGAGAAATGGAACGGTTTTGGCGGAGGTCGCATTCAATATGCTTTCTGTCCACGCTTCGTAGTATCGTGTACCGAAGAATTGCTGGTAGAGGTGCGCGACCTGTCCAATAAATATCATGTCAAAGTCCATACCCATGCCTCCGAGAATCGCGGAGAGATCGAACTGGTAGAACACGAACGCGGAATGCGCAACATCGTATACCTTGATCATATCGGTCTGGCTACCCCAAGATTGGTGCTGGCCCACTGTGTATGGCTGAGTGAGGAAGAGAAGGAGATCATCCGCAAGCGCGGTGTCAAAGTCACTCACTGTCCTGGGTCGAATATGAAACTTTCCTCCGGGGTAGCGGATATTCCGGATCTGCTGAATCGTCAGATCGCGGTTGGGATCGGGGCCGATGGTGCCGCGTGCAACAACAATCTGGATATGTTTCAGGAGATGCGCCTCACGGCCCTAATGCAGAAGATTCCTCATGGCCCAACGGTGATGGATGCACGGACGGTATTGCGTATGGCTACTATGGGTGGTGCAGAGGTGCTCGGCTTGTCGAAGGAAATCGGCAGTCTCGAAGTGGGCAAAAAGGCAGATATGCTGCTGCTGGATCTGGATGATTTCCACACGTATCCTTCCTATGAGACGGATGTCTATTCCCGCGTAGTGTATTCTGCAACACGAAGCTGTGTGGACACCGTGATTATCGATGGAAGTATCGTGCTCAAAAATCGTAAGATTCAGACGATCGATCGTGGCATTGTGCTGCGTGAGTCGGATAAGAGCATTGCGAGATTAATGAAGCGCATCTGATTGAAGGAAGCTTATGCGATTCCAGAAAGGATGGAGACCGATATGGAAATGCATGATCTGTGTGCAATCGCAGCCCGCGAAACGCGCTGCGTGCTCGCAACAGCGATCAAGGTAGAGGGTCATGCTTACCGTAAGCAGGGAGTCTCTATGCTGTTGATCGAGGGTGGCATAATGTATGGCAGTATCAGTCCGGGATGCCTGGAGAGTGATCTTCAGGCCCGGGTGAGCCATGTACTGGATACGAAACAGATGGAATTCGCGGAATACGATATGCGTCCTGAGGATGATCTGTCATGGGGTGAGACGATCGGGTGCGGTGGACTCGTTGTTGTGTTGCTTGAACCTGTATGTGGTGAACTCCGACATACGTTGCAGAAGATGCATGAGTGTTTGCAATCCGGGGCTACAACAGCGTTAACCCGAATGTTCCAAGATGATTATACGAAGGTGCAATATGGCTGGAAACGGATTGAGTCCATGGAAAAGGGGCAAAAGTCAATTTTACGTCCTTCGCTCGTCCTTCGTCATGATCGCGGGGCGAATCATAATCAATCGCCATTGCAGGGTGATGAACAACACAGCAGCGGAAATACCAAGCATGAACATACAACATCAACACAATATTCTCCCGAAATACCTCGCCTTACGCTTGTGCCTGAAGTGGCATCTGCTACGTCAAACGGATATCACTCTTCCCATCTATCCGCTAATTCACAACATATATCTGAGGCTGACGCTGAATTAGCGACAAACAACACGGTTTCAACGAATCCCTGGAACCTCCCGCAGCAACATACTTCGCTGTACACGCCTATACCTCGCCTGATTATCATCGGAGCCGGGAATGATGTTATTCCTGTTGCCAGACTCGCCCGATCCGCAGGATTCCGTGTGGTTGTAGCGGATTGGCGAGAGTCCTTATGCACCTCGGAGCGGTTCCCTGAAGCTGAATTTGTACTTGGTTTCCCACGTGAGATTATGCCTCTGTTAAACGTGAACAATCGGGATTATCTGATTCTAATGAGTCACAATTTCCCACGCGAACGTGAACTGTTGGAGATGCTGGTGAACTGTGAGTATGCGTACCTTGGTATCATGGGTTCCAAAACACGAACGGCCCGCCTGCTTGATGGTTTACCATCCTTGAGAAATATACACTCTCCCGTTGGTCTAAGTATCGGAGCGGACGGTCCCGAACAGATTGCCATCAGCATTGCTGCTGAATTGATCGCGTGTAAACATAAGGTCTCTTCCTTGAGTTCCGAGTCGCAGAAGGGGAGCGTTGTACATGCGAATGACGGGCATAGTTCTGGCAGCAGGTAAGAGTCGTCGCCTTGGTCGGGATAAACTCTCGGTTATCATGCCTGACGGAAGGTCACTGGCTGCATGGTCACTGGAAGCTGCGTTGAATTCGGAGTTGGATCAAGTGGTCTGTGTGGTCAAACCGGAAGATTCGCTCGCATGGCTACCATTAAAATGGTTTGATTCTGCCACGTATGCCTATCATCCTACAGCGAGACTTCGAATTGTGGTCTGTGCTGACTATGCTTTCGGCATGGCAAACTCTCTTCATTCTGGCGTATTGTCCGCCATGGAGTACAAACCGGAGGGCATTCTCATGCTTCTGGGGGATCAGCCTTTATTAAAAGCACAGGATATCAATCTGGTGACCACAGCACTGGCTACCCACAAGCTGAGTGACTATGTCGCAGCTACCGACGGTGAGGGTGGTAAACCGCCCGTTGCTTTTCGCTCCCATATGTTCGGCCCTCTATTGTCCTTGCATGGAGATGAGGGGGCACGCAAGATTATGCGTAGCGCTAACTATTCAGGTGTACATGTACCACTGTCTGAGACTAGTTTCTGGGATGCGGATACAGAACCGGAATTGGAACGTATTCTGAATTATGTATACGAGTCGAAGCAGACAGACTAAATAACAGGAGAAGATTATTAACTATGTATAATTTAATAACATGATCAGGTCAGCCAGGCAGTCTGGTTGGCCTGTTTGTCTTCTTTTAACGTGTAGCAAAAGAGAGTATGTGTTAGCTTTCAATAGATCATGATGCATCAAGCACAAATGGAACGCAGGTTTTATACATTTATCCAAAACGATGTGAAGGTAATTGACGTTGCTGCTGAACTCTCATATGATTTGAAGAATTATCTGGATCAGACGGTTGAATTTCCTGCCCATGGAAGAGAGAGAAAGGGGATGCTGCGATGGTAACACCGGCATACGGTTCTGGAGCCATGCCATCGGTATGGCAACCTGAGAACCTGCAAGAACTGCAAACATTGAGAAGTAGACTAAAGGGAATATGTTGTTTCACGGCAGGCGGAACATTGCTGCGAACCCAGTGGGAAGGTGGCTTGATTCCAGCGCCTGAACACATGATTAGTCTGGGTCGTATTCCTGAAATGAGCGGTGTATCTATTCGTGGAGATGAGCTGGTCATTGGAGCCATGACCCGATTGAAGGAATGTGCCTCACAAGTGTTGCTGCTTCAACTGCCGATCCTGCAAGAAGCGGTGAATGCAATTGCTGCTCCTTCCATTCGTAATGTGGCAACCATTGGCGGGAATGTTGTATCTGGAGTAGGGGATACCCTGACTGCTTTGCTTGTATATGATGCGGAGCTGCACTGGTTGACGGACAGCGGCATAGAGATCTGCAGTGTGTCTTCCTGGCTTCAGGGTGGACGGGATGGCAGCCGTAATCCAGGGGACGTATTAATCTCGATTCATATTCCGATGAGACCGTCCTCTATGCTTGATGTGAACAGGGAGCACAGGCTTGCTACACGAGAAGTTTCCTTTTACCGCAAGCTGGGTCGACGGGAGACGTTCAGTGCATCGCTGGTGACGATTGCTTTGTATGGGGAGATTGATTCGGATAACCGCTGGACCAAGATTGCGATTGCGGCTGGTGGAGGCTCAGGCATGGCGATGCGACTTCTGGAGTCAGAACAACAGCTTCTTGGTAGCGAAGCTTCTGTCATGCAAGCGGCGACTCTCGCAACTGCTGTAGCTAGCGAATTTTCGACGTATAGCGATGCATTTGCAACAGAACATTATCGCAAGCAGACCGCAGGCAACATGCTTGGCGCCGGGCTATGGGAGGCACTTCACGAATAGAAGAATGGGATCACACAAAGGGGGAGAGGGATCATGCTGCTGAATCGGGAACAGAGCGGGAAACGCTGGCACCTGCGGCCAGATGGGGCACCCAAAGTAACAGGGCAGCTTCAATATCTGACGGATATGACGCTACCTGACATGCTTCATGGCAGAGTATTACGAAGCGAATATCCTTATGCTCGTCTATTGTCTATAGATACTTCGGAAGCTGAGGCGTTAGAAGGTGTCTATGCGGTTCTAACCTCCAAAGATGTGCCTGGACTGAATCGTTTTGGTATTGCGACCCCGGATCAGCCTGTGTTCTGCGAGGATATTGTACGTTATGTCGGTGACGCCATTGCAGCGGTTGCTGCGGATTCCCCCGAACGTGCGGCGCTTGCGCTGGATGCGATTCGGGTAGTGTATGAGGAACTCACGCCACTGGATAGTACAGATGCTGCAATGGCTCCCGGATCACCAGAGCTGCATGAACATGGTCCAGGCAATGTGCTGCATCGCACGGAGATCAAACGTGGAGATGCGGAGCAAGCCTTTGCCGCATGTGATCATATCGTAACAGAGACGTATTATACACCTCGCCAGATGCATGCTTACATGGAGACAGAAGGTGGCCTGTTTGTCCCGGATGAAGAGGGGCGGCTGAATGTATACGCAGCAACGCAACATGGCTATAAAGACCGGATGCAGCTTGCACGCATCATTGGCTGTCCTGAAGAAGATATCCGGGTGGTGTCTTCACCGATTGGTGGTTCATTTGGTGGAAAAGATGAACTCAACGTACAGCCCTATGGTGCATTGCTGGCCTTAAGATGCGGACGTCCTGTGAAAATGCATAATTCGCGTAAAGAATCCGTTCGTGCAGGGCTGAAACGGCATCCAATGAAAATTGAAATGCAGACCGGCATTAGTCGAGAAGGCATAATTCAAGCACATCGTGTCCGTATAACAGCAGATACCGGAGCGTACGCCACACTTGGTGCACCCGTGCTGAACTTCTGTACCGAGCATTGCCTTGGACCCTACGCTATTCCTCATGTGGATGTGGAAGGGGTGTCTGTGTATACGAATAACGGGCTGTCAGGTGAGTTTCGTGGATTTGGCGGGAACCAGGCGATTTTTGCCATGGAAGGCCAGATGGATCGGCTTGCAGAAATCATGGATATGGACCCTTGGGAGTTCCGTAGACGCAATATGCGGGAAAAGAATGATCCCGGACCGCTGAATCAACGGATTCTGGTCACCGATGGACTATCCCAAGTCTGGGAGGCATTGGATCGTTCCGAGTTGTGGCAAAAACATCAGCATCCTCCGGCAGATCCTGCTCTGCCGCCATGGATTAAACGCGGAGTTGGAGCAGCCATCGCCATGCACGGTGCAGGGCTGGGTTATGGCATTCCAGACCCTGCAGGAGGCCGTTTGTCCCTGAATAACGAAGGCAAGATTGAGGTGGCGTTCAGCTACGAGGAATTTGGCCAGGGGCTCGTTGCAACGCTGGAAATTATGCTATGTGATCTGTTCCAATGCAGTACATCGGACCTCAGTATCATCATTGGAGATACGGATCGTGTACCACACAGCGGCTCAAGTACCGCTTCGCGTTCAACAACCATGGCCTGGATGGCACTACAGCGGTTGCAGACTCCATTTCGATCCCGTGCTCTCACGGTCGCGTCTGAAATGTCAGGCATTCCGGCGGATGAACTGGTAACAGGACCTGGTGGTATATGGCACAAAGGCCAGCTTCCTGCCGACATTTCAGAAGTAGAAACAGAATCAGGCTTTGTGGTCTCGTATGCCGAACTCGCGATGCAGGGCGAAGCCGATGAATGGATTTTTGATACAAAGTTTGATTACCCAACTACGCCGGACAACGTGGTAGGCGGGCATTATTTGTATACGTACGCGGCGGTTGCGGCAGAGGTGGAAGTGAATACCTTAACCGGAGAAACCAAGCTGCTGGATACACGCCATGTTGTGGCGGCAGGGCCGGTCATCAACCCTATGGGCTACATTGGACAGATTGAAGGTGGCAGTGTCATGGCCCTTGGATTTACGTTGACCGAGGATGCAGTTATGCAGGACAGCCGCTATCTAACGACCAACCTCGACACGTATCTGATCCCAACTATTCGGGATATTCATACCCATCTGGAGGTTGAGGCTATTGAAGACTTGCCCGAAGGTGATTCATTTGGCCCGAGAGGCATTGGTGAGATTGGTTCCGTAGCGCTTGCGCCGGCCATTACAGCCGCAATTCATCAGGCAACAGGCGTATGGGTCAACCGTCTTCCTGTACGGAGAGAACAACTGGTCAGACCTTTACATGTACCTTTGCAGGAAGGAGTGAGTCCATCATGAGTAAACCACTTGAGAATCACTGGACAGCCGTTGTGAATGGGGAACAGAAACATCTGGAGATCGCGCAAACGACCCGACTTGTTGATGTGCTTCGGACTCATTTGCAACTGACGGGTACCAAAGTATCGTGCGAAGTCGGTCGCTGCGGCGCATGTATGGTTCTGATGGATGGAGAGCCTGTGAATTCCTGTCTTGTTATGGCGTATCAATGTGAAGGCAGTGATATTACGACCATTGAAGGTCTGCACGGCGAAGAGATAGGTACTCTGCATCCGATTCAACAGGCTTTTGTGGAGGAAGGTGGTTTCCAGTGCGGCTATTGTACTCCGGGCATGGTGATCTCAACCAAGGCATTGCTGGATGCACATCCTGAGCCTTCACAAGATCAGATTGAAACGGGACTGTGCGGGAATCTATGTCGATGTACCGGATACGGGGGGATTATTCGGGCGGTACGAAAAGCAGGGGAACGTTGTGCGCGAACGGAAACATCTACCGAGGAAACCGTAAGTTGAGCCGGGACGCAGGCCTAAGACATAAACGAGGGCAATTGAAGAAACGTACTTGAAAAAGCATTCGAACAGGGATGCTTTTTTTGTTGTTTGTCCGGTTTTCTTCCAATTACACATCTAAGGTGAGATGAGGTTTCATACTCTAATTTGATTAAAGAATGAACCGTTTTCGTGAATTTTCAAATCGGATGAGAGAATGGAGGTATGATGTTCAAAATACGTGTATAAAAGAAGTTTAAACATTTACATTCACCATATATTTACAAAAATTGATGTACATGCTATGTTTACTTTGAAAGCGCCATCATGAATGGGTTCATTGACATTTCATTATCATATTTCACTTGGGAAGGAAGATGGAATTGATGAAAAATTTGCTCAAAAAGGCAACCGCAATGATGCTGGCATTGGCCCTACTTCTTGGATTAATGACAGCGCCCGTTCATGCAGACACACCACTGTTCACCATCGAAAGCGAAAATGCGCAGCTCACCCCGGATCTTCAAGTGGTCACTTCAATCTATGGACAACCCAAACCAGGATTCTCAGGGGCCGGATTTGTCTGGATGCAGAACTCGGGTACATTAACCTTCACTGTTACTGTCCCGGAAACCGGTATGTACGCGATCTCCACACGATATATGCAGGAGCTCAGTGCTGACGGAAGGTCTCAAAATTTAAATGTGAATGGTGTTACCAAGGGGGCGTACATGCTGCCTTACACGACAACGTGGTCGGACTTCGATTTTGGCTTCCATAAGCTGAATCAGGGTGCCAACACGATCGAGCTAAAGGCGGGTTGGGGCTTCGCTTATTTTGACACGTTCACAGTGGATCATGCTGATCTGGATCCCCTGAATGTGCAGCCAGTTCTGACTGATCCAGAAGCTACACCGGAAACTCAAATTTTGATGAATTATTTGACAGAGGTCTACGGGAACAACATCATCTCTGGTCAGCAAGAGATCTATGGAGGTGGAAATGACGGAGATACGGAGCTTGAATTCGAGTGGATTCATGATCTTACCGGAAAGTATCCGGCAATCCGTGGCTTTGATTTGATGAACTATAATCCGCTGTATGGTTGGGAGGACGGTACAACCGATCGCATGATTGATTGGGTGAATAACCGTGAAGGTATTGCAACAGCTTCCTGGCATATCAATGTGCCTCGTAATTTCAATACGTATGAGCTCGGGGACTTTGTCGATTGGAAAGAAGCTACCTACAAGCCAACAGAAACGAATTTTAATACAGCCAATGCGGTAATTCCCGGTACAAAAGAGTATCAATATGTGATGATGACCATCGAGGATCTGGCAGAACAATTGCTGATTTTGCAAGATAACGATGTGCCGGTGCTGTTCCGTCCGTATCATGAAGCAGAAGGCAACGGCGGGCTCAACGGGGAAGGTGCATGGTTCTGGTGGGCTTCGGCAGGCGCAGAAGTGTACAAAGAGCTATGGGATCTGCTATATACGGAACTGACCGAAACGTATGGCTTGCATAATCTGATTTGGACCTACAACAGCTATGTATACAGTACTTCTCCGGCTTGGTACCCGGGCGATGATCAGGTAGACCTTGTCGGATACGATAAATACAATACGATCTACAACCGTTATGATGGTTTGTCCGGCGTGCCCAATGAGGATGCCATTACCTCGATTTTCTATAAGCTTGTTGAATTGACAGGTGGTACAAAAATGGTAGCGATGACGGAGAACGACACGATTCCAAGCGTGAAAAATCTGACAGAGGAGAAATCAGGATGGCTGTACTTCTGCCCTTGGTATGGCGAGCATCTGATGAGTTCTGCATTTAACTACCCGGCAACGTTGAAAACGCTTTATCAAAGCGATTATGTCATTACATTGGATGAGCTGCCAAATTTAAAGGTTAACAATCCCAACCCCAGTGCATCCATCACACCTGTAAACGTCGAATTTGACAAATATACACCCAATCAAAGCGACAAAGCCGTAACCGTAAATGCGAACGGAAATACGCTGACTGCTCTTCGGGCAGGCAACAATGCGTTGACGGCAAATACGGACTATACCCTGAGTGGAAGCACACTGCTGCTGAAAAAAGCTTATCTGGCAACTCTGCCAGTTGGCGAGCATTCGATTGTTCTGGATTTTAATCAAGGTCAGGACCCGGTGTTAAAAGTTAAAATTGTGGATTCAACACCGAGTACGAATGCTTCGATTTCTCCTGTGAATGCAACTTTTGATAAAGCGACGAATCCGGCGCAGGATATTAGCGTATCTCTCACCTTAAATGGCCGTCAGCTTACAAGCATCACGAAGGGGAATGCTACGCTTGTATCGGGTCAGAATTATACAGCATCCAGCTCTGCTGTTGTTCTGAACAAATCCTATCTTGCTACGCTGCCCTTAGGTCAGAACGTATTGACCTTTCACTTCAATGGAGGAAATAACGCTGTGCTTACGGTGAACGTAGTAGATAGCACGGTTACTGTACCTGCCGGAAATTTGACGATTCAAGCTTTTAACGGCAATACAAGTGCATCCACCAACGGAATCTCACCCAAATTCAAATTGGTCAACTCTGGTAGCTCGGCCATCTCGTTGAGTGATGTAAAACTCCGGTATTACTATACGATCGATGGGGAAGAAGCTCAGAGTTTCTGGTCCGACTGGGCCAGTATGGGAAGTGCAAATGTAACGAGCAATTTCGTTAAACTGGCGACTCCAGTTGCTGGGGCGGATCATTATCTTGAAGTGGGCTTTACAAGTGGGGCGGGAACGCTGAATGAAGGTCAGAGCGCAGAGGTTCAAGCTCGCTTCTCCAAAAACAATTGGACGAATTACACTCAGACTAACGATTACTCGTTCAAGGCATCCGGTAGTCAGTTCGCAAACCATGATAAGGTTACCGGGTATGTGAATGGTCAGTTGGTGTGGGGAATTGAGCCGTAAGGAAGAAGCATGTTTCACGGGCTGGATCAGGGGTTAGTCCTCTGATTCAGCCTTTTATTGTGTAGTCAGTGATACACCCGTTAGACGGAATGTTCTTTTTCACGTTTAGTATGGGGCGATGTATCCCTGTCTGTTAATATGCGATCTATTATCTTTTTCGTATGCCCCATGATGAACTGAAGGAGCAGACCTGCACAACATACGGTTAGCAATGTTCCAAGCCCGATCGGTCCACTGAGCAGAAACGCCAGTATCAAAAATACAAAGTAAATCAATGTTCTCGATATAAATAATGGAGTTCGAGTAAGTTCATGCAGGATTAGGGTTAAGCGGTCAATCGGAATGGGTGCGAAATTGGTCTGTAAATAGATTGCGGTGCCGATACTTATGATTACTAGACCAATGACAAAAGTCATTAATTTGCTGTACCAAACTTCGGGCGTAATCAAGGATTCAGATACATAAAGCCACATATCAATCCCAACACCTGTAATAAATGCGGTGACGAGCCCCAGAAACTCGGGTTTTTGCTGCTTCAAAAGCGAATTGCATCCTATTAACAGGAAAGCAATGATGACTTCCCAGCTTCCTACACTGAGCCCTACCTGATGGGAAAGCCCTACCAGAAGTGCGTCAAATGGTGAGGTACCCAGTTCAGATTGAATGGTAAGCGAAATGCCAAGCGTTAAGATTAGAATACCTGCGACAAAAAGTACATATTTCAATTCATTCAACCTCATCTTCTATGTTATGTTGCAAATACAACAAAATTAAGTTAGATTCAATGTAATCCTTTTTTATTGCATTTGCAACAAATAATTAACTTGCTAAAGGAATGTGATGATAGATGACGATTCGTATAGAGATATGTACCGTTGAACAGGTGTGTGAACTACAGGAGATTAGTTATGAGACGTTTAATGAAACGTTTAAAGCGCAAAATTCACCCGAAAATATGAAAGCTTATCTGGAAAAGGCGTTTAATCGAGAACAATTAGAGAGTGAGCTATCCGTTACAGATTCACAATTTCTTTTTATTTATGTCAACCATAAATTGGCAGGGTATATGAAGGTGAATATCAATGATGCTCAGTCTGAGAAGATGGGGATGGAGTCCCTTGAGATCGAGCGGGTGTACATTAAGAAAGAGTTCCAAAAACATGGGCTGGGTAAGGTGCTGCTCCATAAAGCCATAGAAATGGAAACTGAACATCAGAAGAGGAATATTTGGTTAGGCGTGTGGGAGAAAAATGAAAATGCCATCGCATTCTACGAAAAGATGGGATTTGTTCAGACCGGAGCCCATGCCTTTGTTATGGGAGATGAGGAACAGAGTGATTTTATAATGACCAAAACGATACTGTAACGGGATCATTGAGGGAAAAGCCTGAGAGAAAAAATGCTAAATGCAGAATTCTTTCAGGCTTTTTTATCTTTTGCCAGAATCGATGAATCATAAAATGGAGAAATTGAAGAAAAAAATTAACATAATAAATATTATGTAAACTTATTATTTTCGATGACCATCATAAGCTACATCTATGGCATTTGTAAAAGTTAAAGTCCTGATTAATACATAAAGGCCATCAAAATTTTGCCGGATAACGATGATAGGACTAGGATGATCTCAAGGATTACCATTACAATTTATTAGTTGATTTTTGCATTTGATGAGCTAAACGAAAATCGTTTTCGTTCGTAGTCAGTCAGAGATCGTTACGTTCTTAATAATCACCTTAAAAGTTGAATATACCTTATGTTAAAAGAACTTATTGCGCATGAAATGGGTGTCCAAATTCATCATGTTGAATAATATGGATTTTTATATTTTAAATGGGAATTTATATTAACATTTAAGGTGAAACAATGGACGGATTGGAATGTTAAATCCAGCCGAAAAAGAAGTGAAATCAATCAAAATTTGAATTGGATAAATAAGGGATTAATTGCCGAAAAGGCGCTCCTACGCCGATTATAGATCAATTTCATATGGATTTGCGATGGATTTAGTACCGCTTTCACGTTATGCTTTTGAAAATTGGAAAGGAAGTGGGAAAAATGGAACGCGAACTGGCGTTGGAAATTGTCAGAGTAACAGAATTGGCTGCGTTAGCTTCAGCACCCTGGATGGGACGAGGCGATAAGAACAGTGCAGATGAAGCGGCTACTTTGGCCATGCGCGCCATGTTCGATTCCGTGTCCATTCGCGGCACGGTGGTAATCGGTGAAGGAGAAATGGATGAAGCACCCATGTTGTACATCGGCGAGGAAGTGGGCAACGCTGAGGGCCCTGAGGTTGACGTGGCTGTAGACCCGCTCGAAGGTACAGAAATCGTGGCCAAAGGACTGAACAACGCTCTATCGGTTATTGCAGTGGCGGGAAAAGGTAACCTGCTCCACGCACCGGACATGTATATGGAGAAACTGGCTGTAGGCCCTGCGCTTGTAGGCAAGGTCAGCATTGAAGACCCGGTTGAAGTGACCCTGGAGAAAGCAGCAGCTGCTTTGAACAAAAACATCTCGGACCTCACTGTGATGATTCTGGATCGTGTACGACATGAGAGCACAATCAAGACGCTGCGTAAGGTTGGCGTACGGATCAAGTTCCTCAGTGACGGCGATGTTGCGGGTGCGATGGCACCAGCCTTCCCGGAGGCGGGCATTGATCTGTATGTGGGGTCTGGAGGAGCGCCGGAAGGTGTGCTGGCGGCAGCTGCCCTGTCTTGCCTAGGGGGCGAGATTCAAGGTCGCCTGATGCCTGCCAACGCGGACGAATTCCAGCGCTGCTTGCAGATGGGGATCGATAATCCTTACAAAGTGTTAACGATGCAGGATATGATCGGCACAGAGGATGTCATTTTTGCCGCAACGGGTGTTACGCCAGGTGAGATTCTGGGAGGGGTACGGTATCTTGCAGATGATCGGGCCGAAACCGATTCGATTGTCATGCGTGCCAAAACCAAAACGATTCGGTTCATTCGTTCCCAACACTTCCTTCCGAACAAAGAAGTGCTGCACAAAGTAAGACAGCTGCAATCCACGCCAGAACCTTCGGATCGCATTCATGTGAAAACGTTAGAACAGGCGGAGTTTAGTCAATCCTCTGTTGATCAGGGCGTAACAACGACGTTGTAATTGGTCTTAAGTAGTTGTTAAAAGGATGGGGAACGGGTTCAATCCATTCCTCATCCTTTTTGTGTTAAAAGCATTGACAACGGTTACATGGCATGAGAAAATGTACGCGCGTACATAAATATTGATTTTTAATTACTATTTGATTTATTGATGAGCTATAAGGGGGTGAAATTCATGGCATCTCGTAAAGAAGTGGCTGATCTTGCGGGTGTTTCCGAGGCGACGGTCTCCCGGGTGCTTAATGGGGTAGGCCCTATTAAAGAAGAGACACGCCGCAAGGTCCTTGAAGCTTCCGAACAGTTAGGCTATGTGCCCAGCGCACTTGCTCGCAGCTTTGCCAGAAGTAAAAGCGGGAACCTTGGCGTGGTGTTACCTTATGTTCCGAAGGCGCATCTGTTCTCGGCTTATTTTTTCTCGGAAATGCTGAGTGGAATTGGAAGCAAAGCCAGAGACAATGGCATGGACCTGCTGGTTATGTTCCGGACACCGGGTGAAGTGATGAATTATACGGATCTGTTCCGGCGTCAGAAAGTGGACGCTTGCATTATCCTTGGTGCCAGAGATGATCACGAAGAACTGGCGGCCATGCAGCAGCTTCATCAGGAAGGACACCCATTCTGTGTCATGAATCAACATTTTGAGGGCCAATCGTTCATGGAAGTGGACGCGGATCATGTGGAAGGCAGCAGGCTTGCGATACGTCATCTTACGGATCAGGGGTATCGCAAAATCGCTTTTCTCAATGGTCCGGATAGCTATTCCAACAGCCAGGAGCGAATGGAAGGTGTCCGTCTGGGCCTGCAAGAAGCGGGTATGGAGCTGGACCCGAGCCTATTGCTTGAGGGGAATTACAGCAGACGAAGCGGCATTGCAGCCGCGGCAATTATAGCAGATCGGCTCCACGAGATTGACGCTGTATTTGCGGCCAATGACCGGATGGCTATTGGTGTCATGCATGGTTTGCGTGAGCGGGGAATAGGGCCTGCGGATTTTCCGGCATTCGTGGGGTATGACGACTCCGATGCCGCCGAGATGGCGGTTCCGCCGCTGAGTAGCGTCAGGGTTCCATTTTTTGAAATGGGTGAACTTGCAGCATCGAAGCTAATGCGTGGGTCAGTGGGTGGAACACCTGAAGCAAATAACCCGGTTGTATCCGTAACTGAATCAGCAAGAGCTTTGTTGCCTACCGAACTGATTATCCGTGCTTCTTCTATCCGTCAATAGTTTATTGGTGCATATATTGAAAGACTTTTTATTATTCCAAAGGAGGAAATGATCATGTCAAATCGTCTTCGTGTCGGAATGGTTGGATACAAGTTTATGGGGAAGGCCCACAGTAACGCCTATCGCAGTCTGCCGATGTTTTTCCCGTCTGCTCCGCTGAAGCCTGAGATGTCCGTGATCTGTGGACGTAACGAGCAGGGAGTGCAGGAGGCAGCGAATCAGTTCGGCTGGTCCGAGAGTGTAACGGATTGGCGAGAACTGGTGAAGCGGGATGATATCGATCTGATTGATATTAACGCGCCAAGTGATGCCCACAAGGAAATTGCGTTGGAAGCGGCTCGTCAGGGCAAACATCTTTTTTGTGAGAAACCACTGGCCCTGTCGCTTGCGGATTCACGTGAGATGCTTCAGGCAGCAGAGGACGCTGGAGTCGCCCATATGGTGGGGTTCAACTATCGTTTCTCACCAGCAGTACAGTTAGCCAAAGATCTAGTGGAGAGCGGACGACTCGGTAAGATCTATCATTTTCGTGCGTTTTTCCTTCAGGACTGGATCATGGACCCTTCGTTCCCATTGGTATGGCGTTTGCAAAAAGAAGTGGCTGGCTCCGGTTCCCACGGGGATCTGGGTGCGCATTTAATCGACTTGGCGCGTTTCCTCGTTGGTGAGTTTCAGGAAGTCATCGGTATGAGCGAAACATTCATCAAAGAGCGACCGCTTGCAGCCGAGATGACCGGGCTGAGTGCAAAGGGCAGTTCGAATGCGGATGCACCCAAAGGGGAAGTAACCGTCGATGATGCGACGCTATTCCTTGCACGGTTCGCAGGAGGTGCGCTGGGTAGCTTCGAGGCTACACGCTTTGCGGCGGGGCATCGCAGTACGAACTCGTTTGAGATTAACGGTAGTCTCGGTAGCGTACGATTTGATTTTGAACGGATGAATGAACTGGAAGTGTATTTTACAAAGGATGAAGAGGACGTACAGGGATTCCGCCGTGTATTGGCAACCGATCCTGCACACAAATATGCCGAAGCTTGGTGGCCTGCCGGACATACAATTGGATTCGAGCACACGTTCACCCATGAAATGCTGGAGCTGGTGACTGCGATCTCTGAAGGACGACAACCATCACCAAGTTTCCACGATGGGGTTGCCTGTCAGGCTGTACTGGAAGCCGTAGAACGTTCTGTGACGGAACGACGCTGGGTGCCGCTTGAAGAGATGTGAACAAGCAAGACAGCGAAGTCAGGAACAGGGTTGAACACAACTAAACTATCCGAAAGCGAGTGATTAAACGATGAGCAAAGCACTGATCGTATGGGGCGGCTGGGACGGACATGAACCGGAGCAGGTAGCAGCGATTTTTGAACGCATTTTGAAGGAAGAGCAGTTTGAGGTTGAAGTCTCGAATACGTTGGAGTCTTATGCGGATGCAGAGAAGCTACTGGGTCTGGATCTAATCGTACCATTGTGGACGATGGGGCAGATTGAGCAGGAGCTAGTCAATAACGTATCAGCGGCAGTTCAGAGCGGTGTGGGCCTGGCTGGTCTTCATGGCGGCATGTGTGATGCCTTCCGAAATAACGTGGACTGGCAGTTTATGACGGGTGGACAATGGGTTGCCCATCCAGGTAACGATGGCGTGGAGTATATGGTGAACATGAAGCGCGGCTCTAGCCCGTTATTGGATCATATTGAAGATTTTCAGGTGAAAAGTGAACAGTACTACCTGCACGTAGACCCGGCAGTGGAAGTGCTGGCAACGACTCGTTTTCCAGTGGTGACTGGTCCGCATGCAGCAAATGGACCGGTAGATATGCCGGTTGTTTGGACGAAACGCTGGGGCGCAGGACGGGTATTTTACAACTCATTGGGACATCATGCAGACATTGTAGACATGAAACCCGTGACTGAAATGATGCGCAGTGGTTTCAAATGGACGGCAGCAGGCAAGGAGCTTGCGAAGAGCCGAACAGATGCAGTGAATGAAGTATACACAGGTATGGCGGACAACCAGAACTAATGAGATTGTAGTTTGATTGCACATGTAAAGTCGGTCTCAACAATTCATCCTCAATGGATAAACCATTTCTGTTCCACGGCGAAGGGAGCCCCAGGCATGAAAACAATGAAAGTAGGCATTATTGGCTGCGGTAAAATCAGCGGTATTTATATGGAAAACTGTCACCGGTTCGAGGTGCTGGAACTTGTTGCTGTTGCGGATCTTGACCGGAAACGTGCCGAAGAGCAGGCTGCTGCCTATAACGTGCCTAACGTATACAGCGTCGACGAACTCTTGGCTGATCCCGAGATTGAGCTGATCATCAACTTGACGATTCCTTCCGTTCATGCGGATGTATGCTTGCGTGCGCTTGAATCTGGAAAACATGTGTATGTGGAAAAACCGCTTGCTGTTACCCGTGAAGAAGGGCAGGCCGTACTCGAAACAGCGAAGCGTAAAGGATTGCTCGTGGGTTGTGCGCCTGAGACATTCTTTGGCTCGGGTATCCAGACTTCACTTCAATTAGTGGAGGAAGGAGTAATCGGCAAGCCGGTAGCGGCGACTGCATTTATGATGAGCCGTGGACATGAGCACTGGCACCCAGATCCGGAGTTTTATTACGCGTCAGGCGGTGGGCCAATGTTTGACATGGGTCCGTACTATCTCACCGCATTGGTTCAACTAATGGGACCGATCAAGTCAATTGCGGGTATGACAGGTAAAGCCATGGAAGAACGGACGATTACGAGTGAGAAAAAGAGAGGCCAGACGGTTCCCGTTGAAATTCCAACTCACGTTACCGGTCTGTTACAGTTTGAACAAGGAGCCATTGGCACGCTGATTACGAGCTTTGATGTATTTGGCGGAAGTGCCCTGCCACCAATTGAGATATATGGCACGCACGGTACATTGCAAGTACCTGATCCCAACACCTTCGGCGGTCCAGTTCGTTACCGCTTGCTGGGTGAACAGGAATGGACGGAAGTTCCACTTCTCCCAGGGTATCAGGAAAATACACGCGGCATCGGTGTGGCAGATATGGCCTATGCAGCCCATAGCGGACGTGCACACCGGGCAAGTGGGGAGCTGGCATACCACGTTCTTGAGGCCATGTGGGCATTCCACGATTCATCAGATGAGCAGGCATTCTACCAAATGAAAAGCTCGTGTCAGCGCCCAGCTGCATTGCCAGTGGATCTGCCATTGTATACATTGGATAAATAAGACAGCCATTATTGCTTATATCATGACGAACAGCCCCTTTTCCTTCAAACCAGGAAAGGGGCTGTTTTTTATTAAATCAGAAAATCTGGGAATAACAGCGATCGGAAGGTTGTTCTGTCATCGGAGTGACCAGTGTAAATATTCTTCAGTTCAACTTATATAGCGATTTAGGGCTCAAATCCCGCCTGACTGATCCAGATCTCATCCTCGGCAAAATAGTCTTTCATCCGCTGAACAACAGCTTTATACGCATCAGGATGATACCAATGTTCCATCCTCACTTGCTGATAGAGTGACTCCATGCCGAGTCGACGGGTGCGCTTGCCCTCACTGCCATCGCCCATGAAATAATCGTCAATGCACACACGCTGAACTAGAGGTCTCAAGATGGATGCAAACTGTTCACTGCTGGGTAATACGGGAGCAATCGCAACCTGTGTGGGTATTCCGGCATCCCGCAACTGTTCCAGTGCACGTAATCGGCCGGCAATCGGGGGAGCAGAAGGACTGAAATGCTTGCGCATATCGTCCAGATCCGTCTCCACGGTCATGCTGACCCGAACCCGGTCACCTAACTGCTGTAGCAAATCTATATCCCTTGTAACCAGTGGACTGCGAGTCTGAACTAATACGAAATCCGGCGGATACTGTATCATCGTTTCAAGCAATGAACGCGTGATACGCTCTTTGTACTCGGCGGGTTGATACGGGTCAGTACTGGATGACATGAATATGGTGACTTTGCCTTTCGTCAGGGCACGTTGCAATTCTTTGGCGAACACTCGAGAAGCCTCCTGTTTCACATCGACCCAGCTTCCCCAATCCTCTTTGCGAAATAAGGAGACAGGCATCTGTCTGACATAACAATAGGAACAACCGAAGGCGCAGCCTGTGTAAGGATTCAGCGTATGTGTATATCCATTAAGGAACCCTGTCCCCTTGTTGAGTAACGTTTTGGGTACTTTGTAAGTAAGGTTGGTCTTCATGAGTTGTCATGCCTTTCGCGGTAGTGTGCAGGTGTGAGACCTGTGTGTTTGCGAAATACAGTAATGAAATAAGCTGAGTTGGGTATACCGACATGGCGTGCAATATCTGTGACGTTAAGTCTGGTATGTTCAAGCAACTTTCGTGCTTCGGTAATTCGTTTTTCCTGAATATATTGAACGGGTGTGCGGCCAGTAATCCGCTTAAACACACGATGCAGATGATAAGGACTACCATGACTTACGGTGGCAAGAACATCTAGGGTTAGAGGCTCGGCATAATGATGTTCAATGTAATCGGTGATCCCATATATCCACTCCTGATCAGGTACCCGCTCACCTGTTGGCTTGCAACGTTTGCAGGGTCTGAATTTTCGTGCTAATGCTTCTTCAACATAATGAAATATCAGAACATTTTCAGCTTTGGGTGCTCTCGATTTACAGGAAGGTCGGCAGAAAATACCTGTTGTCTGCACGCCGTAAAAGAACGTTCCATCATAAGAATTATCGTTGTGGATGATGGCATGCCAGTATTTTTGCTCTATAGATTCGGGTTGTATGCGATCTTGATCTCGACTTTCCACGGTGATCACCTCATCTCTAATTATACCGCTGATTCCAAGAGAATGACGAAGTTTCAACTTAAAAAGCAAGATATCAATATTTGGGGATATGGCTCCTTCCTTCAATCTGAACGAAATATGAGCTACAATATACAGGATGGTATACAGGTTTAGAACTCAAATGAAATTTATAGATGAAAGAGGTAGATAGGCATGGTTCGTTTTGGCGTAGTGGGTACCAACTGGATTACGGAAAGGCTTCTGGAAGCCGCAGCACAGGTTGAAGGATTCGAATTGACCGCCGTGTATTCAAGAACTGAAGATAAGGCTAACGCATTTGCAGATAAATATGATGTTGAACACCGCTTCACCGATCTGGAAGAGTTGGCGGCAAGTGATGTGATCGATGCAGTCTACATTGCAACACCGAATACGGTTCATGCGGAGCAGGCTGAGCTTTTTCTCAGAAACGGCAAACATGTATTGTGCGAGAAGCCTTTGGCTGCAAATAGCGCCGAAGTTCGAAGTATGATCGATACAGCACGAGAACACGAGGTTCTACTCATGGAAGCGATGAAATCGACCCTCGTTCCCCAGTTCAAAATGGTGCAGAAGAGCCTGCATAAAATCGGTCCTGTCCGCAAATACGTAGCAGGATACTCTCAGTATTCTTCACGTTACGACAAGTACAAAGAGGGAATTGTCCTGAACGCATTCAAGCCTGAACTCGCTAATGGGGCGTTAATGGATCTCGGTGTGTATTGTCTCTACCCATTGATTACATTGTTCGGTGCACCTAACCGGGTTCAGTCCCAAGCGATGATGCTTGAATCTGGCGTGGATGGACATGGTAGCGTGCTGCTGGATTATGACGGGATGGATGCGGTCGTTACATATTCCAAAATCTCCAACTCTCATCTACCAAGCGAAATCATGGGGGAATTGGGCAGCATCATCATTGACAAGATTGGCTCACCGGAACATGCAGAGATACGATACAATGACGGTACGGTGGAGCAGCTCACAGTCGAACAAACCCATCCGGCGATGTATTATGAAGTGGAGGAGTTCGTGCATCTGGTTCAGCAGGGCCAAAAGGAATCGGACATGAACACGTATGAACGCTCCTATGTAACGATGCAGGTTATGGATCAGATTCGTAAGCAGATTGGGCTTGTATTCCCTAACGATTGATTCAATAACAGGAAAGGTAGCTGAGACGAGATGAGCAGAGATGAGCAGAGCAACAGTACAGAAGTGCAGAAAAACAGCAGAGAAGATCAGCAGTCCAATGAGTCTGGAGGCTTGGAACTGAAACAGATCGTTTTCATAGGAAGAACCTTCGAGGAATATATGAAGATGTTCAACTTAACGGTGGACGAGATTAATGGCAAGTCTATTCTGGATTGTCCAGGCGGTGCCTGTTCGTTTAGTAGCCAAGCGCGCAAATTGGGTGCAGACCCCATGGCCGTGGATATGGCCTACGAATACGAGATCGACGAGCTTGAAGTAAAGGGATTTCAGGACATTGAGCATACGATGAAAAAGATGGAACCGGTGCAGGGCATATATGTGTGGGAACAATTTGGATCAATCCAGGGGTTAAAGGAAGAACGAACTCGTGCTATCACAGATTGCATCGCAGATATGAGAATGTTTCCTGACCGTTATGTGGCGTCTGTGCTCCCGGATCTACCTTTTGACGATGAACAATTCGATCTGACGTTATCCGCCCATTTCCTGTTTACGTATGCGGATCGATTGGATATTGATTTTCATGTTGCAACCGTAATGGAGCTGCTGCGTGTGACCAAACGAGAGGTTCGTATTTTTCCGACAGTGGATATGTCTGGCGAACGTTACAAGCATATGGATGCGTTAAAATTAATACTCGAAGAGCGTGGGTGCACCGTATCCGAAGAACCAACAGCATATGAATTTCAACGGAACGCTCACACCATGCTTCAAATTGTTAAACATAATCGAACAAGATAGGAGGTTTTTTTGGATGAATAAAGTACTTATACTTGGGGGTACACGTTTTTTCGGTAAACGTCTGGTGGATCACTTGCTGTGGGAAGGGAAGTCTCAGATCACAGTCGCAACTCGTGGTAAAACGGATGTTTACTTCGGACCCGAAGTAAAACGGATCAAGATGGATCGTGAAGACCCTGAATCTCTGGCAGAGGTTGCGCAGACAGACATGTGGGATGTTGTGTACGATAATATCTGCTATTCACCGGATGCGGCGAAATCAGCATGTGAAGCTTTTGCAGGACGCACCAAAAGATACGTTCTGACATCCACACTATCAGTGTACGGTGATCCCAGACCTGGATTTAAGGAAACGGATTTTGACCCATATACATATCCATTGCAGTATGGGAGTGCTGAGGATTTTTCGTATGGAGAAGGTAAACGGCTTGCAGAGGCTGTATTTTTCCAGGAAGCGGATTTCCCGGTTGTGGCGATGCGCATTCCAATTGTACTCGGGATCGATGATTATACGAGAAGACTTCATTTTCATATTGAACATGTGCAAAAAGGAAAACCGATCGGCATGCCGAATCCGGATGCAGAGATTGGATTTATTAATTCCACCGAAGCGGCGAGATTTCTCGCCTGGCTTGGACATTCGTCCATTACCGGTCCGGTGAATGCAGCTTCCAAGGGTGCGATTACGCTGTCAGCCATGATTCATCTGATCGAGACCGTTACGGGCATGCAGTCCCAGATCCTTACGGAAACCGTGAAAGAGGACATGTCACCCTTCGGGATTGAACAATCATGGACGATGGAGACGACCAAGGCAGAACAAGCGGGATATACGTTCGAAGCTCTGATGGAATGGTTCCCGGGACTCGTTCGTGAGGTTGCTCTCGCATTACAGTCTGAGCGGTAGAAACTATCGGCATGGATGGAACTGGAGGAAACGACGAGCCTGAATGAAACAGACGAACCAAACGGCTCGAACGAACGGGTCATTCTAACGAATGAACATAAACAGGGTGCAACGAGAGCGTAATCTCCGGTGCACCCTGTTTATGTTGTACTTTTTTTAAAATCTGAATTGAACCTGATCTAGATAAGTGGGACTAATCATCTACACATATTATTTAGTCAACTCTTGCGCTTAACTTTATTTTTGCTCACGTGGGGCAGAGGCAGAGGCACGTATGCGCAGTTCTGACGGTAGAATGACGGTTTGGGCTTCGGAAGGGGCCTTGCCCTCAATTCGGTCAATCAGCATCTGTACGCCCTGAAACCCAAAGTCATATGCTGGCTGTGCGGCTACAGTCAGGAAAGGATCAAATGCAGAAGCCAGATCCAGATCGTCGAAACACACGACAGAGATGTCTTCTGGCACACGTAGTCCCCGTTTGCGCAAAAGTCGAATGACTCCAATCGCCAGCATGTTATTAGCTGCAAAAATGGCTGTTGGTTGATCCGGTTGAGAGAGTAGTCGATCCAATCCCTCTTCATCGCTGAAATCCCGGTACCCGGTTCGAAGGACAAGCTCGGGATCAATATCTGCTCCAACCTCACGCAAACCCTCTATATAACCTTCCTCTCGCAGTCTGGCGGTAGAAACTTCCGAAGAACCATTGACCAGTGCAATGCGCCGATGCCCCAATTGCACCAGATATCGGATCAGATCAATCGCGCCTTCCCGGCTATCTCCGGCAATGATATCTGACGTAATGCCAGGAACGGTTCGGTCCAGAAAGACAAACGGAATATGACGTTCCTGCAACTGTTTCAGATGAGGAAGAGAACGATCCCCCGCAGGGGCATAGAGTACACCATCCACGCGAGTAGACAGAATCGCATCCACGTAATCCTTTTCCTTATTATAATCCTCGTCACTATTGCCGAATAAAAGACGGTACCCACGAAGATGGGCTGCATCTTCAGCACCACGGGCCAGGGTTGTATAAAAAGGGTTAGTAATATCCGTAATGAGCAATGAAAGCATTTGGGTTCGTTGAAGCACAAGGCTGCGCGCATTGGAGTTCGGGATGTAGCCAAGTTCGTCGATCACCTGTTGCACACGTTCACGTGTCGCGGTACTTATGCGGCCTGTATGATTAATGACCTTGGAGACCGTCATGGCGGAGACATTGGCTTTTTTGGCAATATCGTAAATGGTAATCATTAGAATCTAACCTTTCCGCAACATAGTCTTACCATTCTATAGGATAATGCCAATTGACAGCAAGATAGGCTCGTGCTATGTTAGGGTTACCGATAACCCTAATGGGTTCTGAACGTCTTTACTACATAAACCATTTCGTTAAATTCGCTCATGCACGTTCCATTTTCTTGAAGAGAGGAACTACATACAAGGCTGATTAATGAAATGGTCTATTGGTATTTTTTCAAATATGTAAACGTATTCAATTGTCGAACTGCTCTTGGTCATCTGTGTATGCAGCTCTTATGTGCCACTCGGGTATCGGTTGTATTTCCGTCATTATCTTATTCCAATCAATGCACATGGGTCAGACAGAAGGTTTCTCAATTCAACCCAAATTCTATGAAACGAATTGAAGGAGGACACGCTAGTATGACACATCAGGATTATCGTTATAAGCAGGCTTTCCCCAAGATTGGTATTCGTCCCACGATTGATGGAAGACGCAAAGGTGTCCGTGAGTCACTGGAAGAGCAAACGATGACGATGGCGACGTCTGTTGCCGAGTTGCTTGCAGCAGAACTACGTTATCCGGACGGGTCCGCAGTGGAGTGTGTTGTGGCTGAGACCTGTATTGGCGGGGTGGCCGAGGCGGCCGCAGCGTCAGAATTGTTCAGTCGTTCGAACGTTGGCGTAACGATCACCGTGACACCATGCTGGTGTTATGGTACGGAAACGATGGATATGTCGCCATCCATTCCTACAGCCATCTGGGGTTTTAACGGGACTGAGCGTCCGGGTGCAGTATATCTGGCAGCGGTACTCTCTGCCCATGCACAGAAGGGGATTCCGGCCTTTGGGATCTATGGAGAGGATGTGCAGGACGGCGGGGATACTACGATTCCCGATGACGTGCGTGAGAAATTGCTCCGGTTCAGCCGTGCAGGTCTTGCAGCCGCAACCTTAAAAGGGCAAGCCTATCTGTCTATTGGATCAGTATCCATGGGGATTGCAGGTTCCATTGTGAACGATTCATTTTTCCAGGAGTATCTGGGCATGCGCAATGAATACGTGGATATGAGCGAACTCACTCGCCGTATCGAAGAAGAAATCTACGACCCCGAGGAGTATAAGCTCGCACTAGCCTGGGTGAAGGAGAACTGTAGCGAAGGCCCGGACAACAACGCTGCCCATCTGCAAACGGATCGCAAACGCAAAGAGTACGAATGGGAAACCGTGGTGAAAATGACCCAAATTGTACGTGACCTCATGGCGGGCAATCCGAGATTGGCTGAGCTTGGGTTCACAGAGGAATCGATGGGCCACCACGCGATTGTATCCGGCTTCCAAGGGCAACGACAGTGGACAGATCATTCTCCGAACGGAGATTTTCTTGAATCGATATTAAATTCTTCCTTTGACTGGAACGGCAAACGTGCGCCTTATCTGGTTGCAACAGAGAATGATAGCTTGAATGGAGTGTCCATGTTGTTTGGTTCGCTACTGACACATACGGCACAGATTTTTGCTGATGTGCGTACGTATTGGAGTCCGGATTCAGTACAGCGTGTGACGGGACACCAGTTGGAAGGAAACGCGAAGGATGGCATCCTGCATCTGATTAACTCCGGTTCCGCAGCTTTGGATGGCACAGGACAACAGTCCAGAGACGGGAAGCCTGTCCTCAAGCCTTTCTGGGAAATTACAGATGAGGAAGTTCAGGACTGTCTGAAAGCAACATCGTGGAGACCGGCATCCGTAGAGTATTTCCGTGGGGGCGGCTATTCAGCGGATTTCCTGACTAAAGGCGGCATGCCTGTAACGATGACACGTCTGAATCTGGTCAAAGGACTGGGGCCGGTGTTGCAAATCGCTCAGGGTTATACGGTCGATCTGCCTGAAGATGTGCATGATACGCTGGATCAGCGGACAGATCCAACATGGCCATCCACCTGGTTTGCACCTGTTTTAACTGGATCGGGAGCGTTTACTTCCGTATACGAAGTCATGAATCAATGGGGCGCCAACCATGGCTCCATCTCGTATGGACACATCGGTGCAGATCTGATTACGCTCGCTTCCATGCTTCGCATTCCGGTCAATATGCATAATGTACCTGACACGGAAATTTTCCGTCCGCGTGCGTGGGGATTGTTCGGCACAAGTGAGCCGGAGAGCGCAGACTACCGTGCTTGCAGTGTGTTTGGTCCGTTGTATCGTTAAAATAAAGTTCCATTCCTGTCAAACGCCATGTTCCTTGTGAAATGAGGTAACATGGCGTTCTCTTGAAAGCTGTGTTCAGACTCGAATACGGCTTATCGCGTAGAGTTAAGGAGGCTTGAAAGAATGGGCAATCAAGCAACACATGTGCTTGCTGCCGATTACGGCGCCGGTAGTGGACGCGTAGTCCGGGGTTCTTTTGATGGAAGCAGACTCTCGTTACAAGAAGTGCATCGATTCAACAACGAACCCGTGCAGCTGGGAGACGGATTGTATTGGGATTTCTTGCGACTTTTTCATGAATTAAAACAAGGCATTGTGAAAGGGACGCAAGGCGTCTCTCCATCGGTCCGTTCTATAGCAGTGGATACATGGGGAGTGGACTATGGACTGGTAGATGGTGCGGGAAGATTATGCTCTAACCCGCGTCATTATCGGGAAGCACACAACGCACAGTGGATGGAAGAAGTACTGCACATGGTGAAAGAAGAAGAACTGTATGCCATGTCCGGCGTTTTGCCGCAGCAGATCAATACAGTATTTCAACTGCTAGGCAGTGTACGAGAGCAGGCCGAAGGTTTGCGTCCGGATGTGCGCATGTTATTTATGCCGGATTTATTTCACTATTATCTATCCGGTAAGCAGGCTTGTGAGTATACGATTGCAAGTACCAGTGGGCTGTTGCATGCAGGCGAGGCGCGTTGGAATGAAAATCTGATCGGACGTCTCGGTATACCGGAAACATTATTTCCAAAACTCGTTCAACCGGGTACCGTGCTGGGCGATCTAACAAATGAGTTGTGTGCCGAGTTACGAACTGGACCGATGCAGGTAGTCTCTGTGGGATCACATGATACGGCATCTGCCTTGGCAGCGATTCCTGCGATGGATTCGGACTTCGCTTTTATCAGTTGTGGAACCTGGTCTCTTATGGGTGTGGAGCGAGATACACCTGTATTGGATGACCGAAGTCGTGCATTAGGATTCACCAATGAAGGGACCGTGAATGGCAAAGTACGTACCCTGAAAAATCGTTCAGGCCTGTGGCTGCTACAGGAATGCAAACGGCAATGGGAGCGGGAGAATCAACTTTTCACACATGAAGAACTGGTCCAGCTGGCTACCTTGGCAACGCCGCATCAATGTTACGTGTCGCCGGGAGATGGGGTGTATATGGCGCCAGGGAATATGGCTGAACGAATACGGCAACAATGCAGCCTCAGCGGACAGACTGTGCCCGAAACGACTGGAGCGATTGTGCGGTGCATTCTGGAAAGTCTTGCACTGGAATTCAGGCAGACGCTGGATGAATTGCAGTTGATCACAGGTACAAGACCTGGTGTAATTCATATGGTTGGTGGCGGTGTGCACAATCGTCTACTATGCCAGTTCACGGCTAATGCAGCTGGTGTTCCGGTGGTGGCGGGCCCGGCAGAGGCGACTTCAGCCGGGAATTGCATGCTGCAATTCCTTGCACATGGAGAAGTAAGTAGCTTGGCTGAGGTTCGAGAGGCTATGTCTGTTTCCTTCTCCCCCGAGACCTATGAGCCAGAGGATGCAGAACTGTGGCAGGAAGCTTATGAAAACTACCAAAGTCTGAATCAAATCAAAAGGTAATGAACAGATTCAATGAAATGAGCATGGATGCAAAATGCTAAAAAGAAAAGGACGAGGAGTGGAGAAAACATGTCTGAACAACAAGTAAGGGAAGAGTTAACGAAATATGCCCGGAGAGCAGTTGCTCAAGGACTGGTGGTCGGACCTGGTGGGAATCTGAGCGCTCGCTCTGGAGGAACGATGCTATTGTCTCCGAGTGGTTATGCTCTTGAGGATCTGGAGCCTGACGAATGGATCGCCATTGATATCGAGACAGGAGAGACTCATGTCGGAGCAACACGCCCTTCTTCCGAAGTATTGATGCATCTGTACAGCTATCGTGTGAATCCTGATATCCAAGCCATTGTGCATACGCATCCGGCATACACGATCGCACTCAGTCTCGTTTTCGATGAATTGCCACACTTGTTCCCTGATCAGTCGGCATTGGTGGGCGATATCGGGTTCGTTCCATATGTTCTGCCAACGACGAAACTTCTTGCGGATGCGGTCTCAGCACAGGTAGAAGAACATACGGCACTCATTCTCGTTAATCACGGATTGGTCACAACGGGTAAAAACCTCCGCGAAGCCTACTACCGCACCCAGGTCGTGGAAGAAAGCGCGAAGGTATATATGATCGCAAAGGCAGCCGGGGAGCCCAAAGTGCTTACTGCCGAAGAATATAAGGAAATTCAATCCCTTGAAAGTGAAGCCTACCGTGTGCAGTTACTGCAACAACTCAAGTCCTGATATTTTATTTGTTCATTCGTGAGCGTATCGTGATTAAAAGATTGTTACGTTAAGGGCAGATTGCATCCTCCAGTTAAACGCTGGCATAAAGGATGTGAAATGCTCTTTTTTATTTTTAATGATGAATTGAAAAGGCGAAGAATGTAGCTGGGGGAAATAATTCATACTAATTTGATGAGAATTGTTGAAAATGAGATCATTAGAAGTTATACTAACGTTAATCATCAATGAGTAACAACTACAAGATAGAAGATTAAAAAAACTATTAAGTATTTAAGAGGGGTGTGAAATGTAGTGGGTCCTGAGCTTAACGAAATGGAGTTGGAATACGAACTGCTGAAGCAGCTTCGAGACGCGAGCGCTCCCATCGGGGCCAGTACGTTGGTTCATACTTTGGGCAAAACGTATGGTCTGAGTCAGGCAACCATCGGAAGAAGACTTATGGAGATGGATGTTGAAGGTTTTACAGTTCTGGAAGGTCGCAAGGGAAGGACTTTGACCGAACAAGGTCTGGATCGAATGAAGACGTTGGAAAGAGATTTGCAGCAAAAAAGCGTGAATTCACAGTTAATTCAGATGCTGAACCATTCTGGAGAAAAGGCTCTGTTGGATGTTCTCGTTGCCAGAAGGGCACTTGAGCGGGAGATCGCTTCCTTGGCAGCACAGCGTGCCACGAAAGAATACATATTACTGTTGCAAGCATCGATTGCGAACCAGCATGAATTGCTTTCCAAGAATATTATACCATACGAGGAGGATCGAGAGTTCCATAGATTGTTGGCTTATGCTGCGCAAAACCAAATTCTTCTGCACGCGGTTGAACTGGTATGGGAGACAAGCCGTGATTTTCTGGAAACAGCGTATATTCGCCGGAGAGTAGGAAGTGAATTAGTTGTGGATCATCAGCAGATTCTGGATGCTATTGTAGCGGGCTCTCCGGAGCAGGCTGAAGCGGCAATGGTGAATCATATCAACCAAATGATCGATGATGTCAAACGTTATTTCACCATGCAAAACCAAAACCAATAACATTCCTTAGAATAATACCCGGTGATAAAGGAGTTGATCTTGTGGACACAATCTACCGTTTAGGTATAGATATCGGAGGTACTTTCACGGACGCGCTGGTAATGGACCATCAGGGCAAGGTGATTGCGGCACTGAAGACGCCATCGATTGCGGCAGCTCCGGAGCAGGCGATTTTTAACGCACTGGATCAGCTCAAGGCAAATGGCGTGAACATTCGTGAGATTGATCTGTTTGTGCATGGTACCACGCTCGGCGTAAACACGTTAATCGAACGAAATGGTGCAGTTACAGGTCTGCTGGTGACCAAAGGATTCCGTGACATTCTTGAAATCCGCCGGTTGCGACTTGAGGATACAACCAATCTGTATGGTGACAAGACCGATGCGCTGGTACCGAGACATCGCGTCAAGGAAGTCGATGAACGGGTGATTGCGAGCGGGGGAATACTCCAGCCACTCAATCAGGAACAGCTGCTGCAAGCGGTGGATGAGCTGGTGGAGGATGGTGTTACCGCTTTGGCGATCAGTTTCTTACATGCTTATGTGAATCCTGCTCATGAACAGCTTGCGGAAGATCTGATCAGGGAACGTTATCCGCAACTGTTCATCTGCCGAAGCAGCGCCATCTGGCCACAACAGCGTGAGTTCGAAAGAACACTTGCAACGGCCATGAATGCTTATGTAGGGGAACGAATGGGGTCTTACTTCCTGCGTCTGCAAGAAGGGATTCAGGCGTATGGTCTCAAATCCAGCTTGCTGTCTACCATGTCCAACGGTGGCATTATGACGGCTGCCAGAGCGGCTAATGAGCCGGTACGTACGCTCCTGTCCGGACCTGCTTCCGGTGTAATCGCCGCGACCCATATCGCTGAACGAGCTGGTATTCATCAGGTCATCACATTCGATATGGGTGGGACAAGCGTTGATGTTGCCCTTATTGACAAAGAACCGGCTTATTCATCCGAGAACAAAGTTGGGGATTTTCCTGTCATCATTCCTGCTGTTGATGTAACAGCCATTGGGGCAGGTGGTGGTTCAATTGCATGGCTTGATTCCGTAGGCGTACTCAAAGTTGGACCGCGCAGCGCTGGAGCCAATCCCGGTCCGGCCTGCTATCAGCGTGGTGGAGAAGAGCCGACAACCACAGATGCCTATCTACAGCTCGGTATCCTGCACGCTGACCGTTTCCTTGGCGGACAAATGCGTCTGTATCCCGAACTTGCAGAGCGTACTCTTTCCAATCTGGGAGAGAAGCTTGGACTGAATGCCAAACAGACTGCGCAAGCCATTCTCGATGTGGCAACTGCCAATATGTATGCCCAGTTTTCCCCTCTGATGGCCCGCAAGGGCGTTGATCCCCGCGATTTTACGTTGCTCGCATATGGTGGAGCTGGCCCGATGCATGCTTTTCTGATGGCACGTGAGGTAGGCATCGGCAGGGTGCTGATCCCGCCATCTCCTGGAACACTATGTGCCATGGGTTGCACGGTTGCCAATCTTCGAAATGATTTTGTTCATACGTTACAAAAAAGCACCCAGAATCTGGAGCCTGGTGAGTTAAGAACTCTTTTCACTGAACTGGAAAACCAAGGACGTAGCTGGGTCGATGAGGAAGCCCGTGGCGGTGTCCAACTGGATCATATTTATTGCCTATACAGTGCGGATATGCGCTATGAAGGACAGGCCTTTGATCTCGAGGTCACGCTGACATTGGAAGAAATTGAAGATCCCAAGAAGGCAGGGATGAAATTCCATACGTCTTACCAAAACGTGTTTGGCATTAGTCAGCCGGAGGCAGAGGTCATGTTTGTAAGTCTTAGAGCGACCATTGTTGGTGTTTTGCCTACCCGTAACACGGTAGATCCGGTAGATTTGCCATTCGACGAGAGTGAAGTGGAAGATAGGATCATTACTTTTGACCATGTACAGCAGACAGCGAAGGTAGTCAAAAGAGGACAGATTCCATCGGTGGATGCTCCCATTCCCGGGCCCATTATTGTAGAGGAATATGATACCACGATCTTTATCCCACCTGGATATAAGGTATACCGGGATGTGCACGGGAACGTGATTGGGGAGGTGGAAGCATGATCGGCGACAAAGTTTTTCTTGAGATTTTCAACAACCGAATTCAGGCTGCGGTGGAAGAAATGGCGAATGTCGTTTTACGGACAGGCTTCACCGCTTTTGTCAAAGAAACAGGCGATTTTGGAACCTACCTTTTATCTCCTTCCGGGGAAACGTTCGGGTCGCCGCTGGAGACGGGTTACAATCTGTCTCTGGGCATTCCGGCTGCTGCGACCATTGACAGCATAGAAGACTGGAAAGAAGGGGATCTCGTCATATGTAATGATCCTTATTCCACCAAAGGCATGGTTACACACCTTCCAGACATTCATCTTATCAAGCCTTATTTTCATGAAGGGCGAATCATCGCTTACGGCATGTGCTTTGTCCATTCATCCGATGTAGGCGGCAAGGTACCGGGGAGTGTATCTCCCAGCGCCTACGATATTCATATGGAAGGCATTCGAATTGCACCAGTCAAGCTGTATGAAGCTGGTGTTCTGAACAAGCAGATTCTGCGCATGTTTCTGGACAACAGCCGAATTCCGGAGCAAAATCTCGGTGATCTCAAAGCGCTTATGGCTGCATTGAATCGGGGAGAGCAGAGACTTGGGGAACTCATTGCCCGATATGGCGTGGAGAAAATCCAGCAGGGCATCGAACATTTGCTGGAATATGCCGAGCTGAAGGCCCGTGCCATCGTGCAGGATATTCCGGACGGTTCCTATGACTTCTGGGACTACCTGGAGAAAGGCCCAGGAGGATATCCCATCCGATTGCGCTGCAGAATGACGATTGCGGGCAGTGACATTCATCTGGACTTTAGCGGCACCGATCCTCAGGTTAGAGCTTCATTTAATATTCCTACTCACAACCAACAGGGGCATTACATGCTGGTGCCCGCACTCATTCGTTATTTCCGTACGCTCGATCCGACCATTCCATGGAATTCGGGTATGATTCGTATGGTGCAAAATTACGCGCCACCTGCTTCCGTACTCAACCCGGAGCCGATGGCAGCTGTTGGGGCACGTGCTGCGACCTTTATCCGGCTGATGGACGTCATCACGGGTGCTTTGGGGAAAGCTCAGGCCAGCAAGGTTCCTTCGGCAGGAGCTGGACAAGCCTGCATCGTCATGATGGCGATGACAGATGCATCCGATGGCAAGAAAAAGGTGGGCGTAATTCAGCCGATCTGCGGTGGTTCGGGAGCAAGGCCGATGAAAGATGGGATTGATGGCATGGATTTTGCCGTTGGTCATCTTCGGAATATCCCTGCGGAAACAGTGGAATCCGAGATGCCTGTGTTGATCGAGCATTATGGTCTTCGTGCGGATTCGGCAGGTGCGGGAACCTTCCGCGGTGGAAGCGGGATTGACCTGTGCGTCAGAATTCTAACACCCGATACCGTAATGACGGCCAGAAACATGGAGCGTATGGAATTTCAGCCCTGGGGCAGGCTCGGTGGCGGCGTAGGTTCACATGGAGAAGCGATTCTCAATGCTGGACGTGCAAGTGAGGATCATCTGGGAAGAATTGATGAGCTGCTACTTCAGCCTGGAGAAACGGTTACGTTCCTGTCGCAAGGTGGAGGCGGATATGGCGATCCATTTGAGCGTGATTCACGTCTGGTTCTGGAAGATGTAAGAAGTGGGCTGGTATCCCCGGAGAAAGCCCTTGAGTTATATGGTGTTGTGATTGACGGCCTGGAGCTGAACGAGAGAGATACCGAACAACTGCGCGTCAAGCGCCCACGGCAGCAGGAGGAATTCGCCTATGGCAAGGCACGGGAGCAATTCGAAACCATATGGAGCGACGAGATGCAGGTATCGCTGAATCAGTCATTGCTGAGTGCTCCGCTTGCATTGAGAGACTACCTGAAGCGTCAGACCATGGGCGTTGTAGAGGAGAAGTATAAGGATTCCCTATCTGTAGATCCACGGGAGATATCCGACATTATGGAAGGGTTACGCGAGAAAATAGGGTTTCATTGATCAAGTGTATGGAGACTATTTAGTTCTTGTTTATCGATAAACCAACTACATGGATGGGGGAATTCGCATGTTCAAATCAAACAAAAAACGCTTTCTCAGCCTTGCCTCACTGACACTGGCCAGTACATTGGTGCTTTCCGCTTGCGGTGGAGCAGGCAGCTCAAGTAATACTGCCGGAGAGAGCGGATCTTCAGGAGCAAGCGGAGACAAAGTTAAGCTGACGATGTTTATCTGGGCTGGTTCCAATCAAGACGTCGTTCCGAAAGAAGTGGTTGCCGAGTATGTGAAAGAACATCCCAACGTTGAAGTCACCTTTGAGGAATCCTCCAATTCGGTAATGTACCCGAAGATGGTCGCTGGCAAGCAGGCTGATGCCAACAATCCGGTCGTCAACTTCGGTTACTTCAATGCAGATGCGACGGCTAAAGGTTTGAATGATGATATGTGGGAGCCACTGGATACAAGCATCGTGACCAATATGAAGGATATTCCAGAGGCCTTCCACAAGCCAGACAATAAAGGTGTGGTTTGGGGTGTTTCGAGCTTCGCCTTAGTGTATAACAAAGACCTAGTAAAAGCGCCGCCTACCAGCTGGAACGATCTATGGGATAACGAGGAGTTCAAAGGAAAAACTGCGCTCTGGGACTATATGTTCTATTCCTATATCTCCCCACTTATTGCTACCAAAGGTCAAGAGATTGGTGCATCCTATGAAAATCCCGAGCCAGCCTTCCAGTTCTGGGCAGATCGCAGTGACCAGATTGGCACATTGGTTTCATCCAATGATCAGCTGAAGGCACTGCTGGAGTCAGGTGATGCTCTCATTGCCCCATTCAGTGCACAGGTTGCACAGACATGGATTGATGGCGGTTCTCCACTTGCCGTAGCGTATCCGAGTGAAGGTGCCATCTCCTTCCCGTACACACTTCAGGTCGTGAAGGGCTCAACACCTGAGCAGACACGTGTTGCAAACGAAATTATCAACGAATTGTTGAGCGCAGAGGCGCTGTCACAATATGCAGAAGCAACCGGTACGCCAGTAACCAGCACGACAGCTGCAGTTCCGGACAAGTACAAGGATGATCCTTCCTTCTCCGTAGAAACGCAAAGTAACGGCATTAATCCAGACTGGGATGTGCTTGCACAGAACAGCTCTTCCTGGAAAGAACTATGGGACCGACTGGTGAAAACAAAGCTTTAATAAAAGGATTATTGACAGGCACACAACAATTCCGGGTTCTGCTCTGAACCTGGAATGGATGGGAGGGAACCAGAGATGAGCAGCGGACAAGAGACCATATCCATTGAAACAAGGGAAGTCACGAAGACTTATGGTGAGCGAGCCGCGGTTGATCAAGTAACACTCCAAGTGAAAAAGGGTGAATTCGTTTCCTTGCTTGGTCCGAGTGGCTGTGGCAAAACAACACTGCTGCGCATGCTTGGCGGACTTGAGCAACCAGATCAGGGCACCATTATGCTGGGAGGTCGGGATGTTACCGGCATTCCGGCCTATGGACGCAATAGTAATATGATTTTTCAGCAGCTTGCGCTGTTCCCTCATATGGATGTATTCAACAACATTGCCTACGGGCTAAAGGTGAAGAAGTTACCGAAAGCCGATATCAAGCGGCAGGTGGGTGAAATGCTTGATCTGGTCCAGCTCGGAGACTATGGCAGGCGTGCTGTATCCGAGCTGTCCGGGGGGCAGGCCCAACGCGTCGCCATTGCTCGCGCACTGATCAACAGACCCGAAGTGCTGCTGCTTGACGAACCTCTCTCTGCATTGGACATGCAACTACGTCTCGATATGCAGCGTGAACTGAAACGCATACAGCGTGAGTTCGGCGGAACGTTTATCTTTGTTACGCATGACCAGAGCGAAGCCATGAACATGTCTGACCGAATCGGCGTCATGCGCGCCGGAAAGCTGCTACAATACGCAACCCCTGATGAAATCTATGAAAGACCGGCCGATAGCTTCGTGGCCAAGTTTATTGGAGATACCAATCTCTTTGAGACGGAAGTGTTGGGACATGATGTGAAAGGAATTCGGGTGGATTGCTTCGGCAAGCCATTGCTGGTGAAGGTCAGTGATGGAAATGCTGTACCGAAAGCGGGAGCACGACATTCCTTATCGATCCGCAATGAATATATTCGATTCGGAGAAGATGCAACTCATTGTGTGAACAAACTGGATGGACACGTGATTGAAGCGGTATACGGCGGAGCAAATATTCGATACAGTGTGCAGATTGCTGAAGGTTTTCTGGTTCAGGCCAGTGTGCTGCATCAGCGGGGAGCCTCACGTTTTAGTCCAGGTGAGCCAATACAAATTGGCTTTGACCCGGAGGACGCGCTATTGTTATCCGAACCCGTGCATGATCAAGTCCAGGGGGCAGGAATATGAGCCGGATTGCGGAACGGATCGTGAATCTGTATTCCTTTGGAAACCGCACATGGGTAACCCGGTTGCTGCTTCTGTTGCCTGCACTTGCTTTGATGGGCATCGTTTATCTGGGCGGGTTGTTGATCTTTGGGAGATATAGCTTCGATATTTATGAGAATGGAAAACTTATTCGGGGCTGGGATTGGGGGGCGTATCGTGCGTTTCTGTCTGATCCCTACTATTGGAAGCTAATTGGCACAACGTTTCGCATTGCCTTCAAAGTTACGCTATGGAGCCTTCTGCTTGCCTATCCACTGGCCTATTGCATAGCGGGTCTAAAGAAGCCTGGCATGAAGCAGTTATTGCTGCTGCTCACGTTTCTTCCGCTACTGGTCAGCGCGGTTGTGCGTTCTTACGGATGGCAGCTGTTGCTTTCCAAACAGGGCTTCATGAACTGGCTATTCATCCGGCTGGGGCTTACCGATGAAGGATTCAGCATGATATACAACGAGACAGGTGTCGTTGTCGCGCTTGTCCATATTTTCCTGCCATTTATGGTCTTTCCGATTCTGAATGTGTTGTCCCAAAGTGACGCTTCCTTAAAGGCAGCTGCTCAGGATTTGGGGGCGGGCAGCTGGAGAACGTTCCTCACCATTACCCTGCCCTTATCGGCAAGAGGCATTGCAAGCGGGGTACAAATTGTGTTCACGCTGTGCCTCACCGCATTCACCACACCTCAGCTGATCGGCGGGGGAAGAGTCATGACACTTCCGGTATTTATATACCAGCGTACCTTGGACACGAACTGGCCGATGGCTGCAGTTGCCAGCCTGTTCTTGCTTGTGTCTTCCATTGTTGTCTCGTTGCTGGTGAATAAAGGGGCGGAAATGTTGATGTTCCGTCGTTCCCGTAAGGGAGGTCAGGCGTATGGTTAAGTCGAACAAGGGTACCAAGCTGCTGCTCTATATCTTTGTGAGCGCCGTAGCCATTTATTTGCTGTTGCCGCTGCTCATGATTATGTTAACGTCCGTAGGCTCAGGTTCAGCCAGTAAATTCCCGCCAGAAGGTCTAACCTTGAAATGGTATGCCAATCTGGGTGAGCAAACCCAGTTTCTCGATGCTTTCAAAAACAGCCTCATTGCTTCGACAGGGGCGGTTCTGCTGGCTTTGATTACGGGTACGCTTGCTGCGCTAGCGATCGTGCAGTATCCTTTCCCGGGTTCTGGCATGTTAAGGGCATTTTTTGTATCTCCGATGGTTATGCCGAAAATTACGCTGGGTATCGCATATTTGATTTTATTCTCGAAAATGCATATTGCAGGCGGATTGTTTGCGCTTATTTTGGGTGAAGCGGTCATTGTACTTCCATTCGTGCTCACTCTTGTGGGCAGTGCATTAGCCAATCTGCACCCGGCTCACCGGGAAGCTGCCGCAGACCTTGGCGCAGGACCGATGCGTATCTTTTTCACAATTACACTGCCACAGCTCCGACTATCCCTGCTTTTGTCAGGGTCAATCGCTTTTGTCTTCACTTTCGATCAGGTAGAGGCTGCACTGCTGCTACTCCGTCAGGACAGCTACACGTTGCCAATACAGCTATTCCTGTACATGGAGAAATGGCAGGACCCAACAATTGCTGTTGTGTCTGTAGTGTTGATCGCTTTTGCACTGGCTCTGTTTATGACGATTAAACTAGTTTTGCGCTCTGTACCAGGACTTGAGAGTTTGTTTGGTCGCAGGAAAACAAAAGGAGGTCTGGATCAAAATGAATAATTCACACCATCTATCTCATAGCTCAGGTCTGAATTGGGATCGGGCGGAAGAAGTGATGAAAGCTCAGGGGCTAAGCGCCCTGATTGCAACGACTCCAGAGAACATTCACTATGTCATCGGGTCCCAGCTGCGTGCAAGCAACTGGACGATGCAGATTTATGCTATTTTGCCTGCTGACAGATCTGCTAAGCCGTGTATCATCATTCCAACGAATCGGTTGGGCGTTGTGGCCCAGTTCGGTATCACGGGGGTGGACATATTTGCCTACAGTGACTTCTTCGTGGAAGGTTCAATTGAAGGCAAACCTTCCACGGACGACATTGATCTATTCTATTCTCTCCTGCAAACGACGGTCATTCATCCAGGTCCTGTAGAAGCACTCAAGGCAGCATTACAACAGCTGGGTATCGATAGTCAGCCGATTGGCATCGATGAAATGCGGATCGCTCCCGATATTCTGGCTAGAATCAGGGAGGAGCTTCCTGAAAGGCCGGTGGTTTCCGCATATAAACTGTTCCGACAAATCCGCCTGGTTAAGACACCTTTTGAAATCGAGCAACTGCGTCAGGCTGCTCAATTAAATGAACGGATTGAACAGGAGCTGATTGATCTGATTGCAGCAGGTGTTCATGAGAAGCAACTTGCAGATCATTATCGTCTGGCTGTGATGAGGGCAGGTGGAACTCCGGCAATGACTGCAGTAGGGGCAGGACCACGCAGTGCGTTGCCACTCATTGAAAATTATTTTCATACGATTGAGACTGGAGATCAGGTCCGTTTCGACCTTTGCCTCCAGCTGGAAGGATACTGGGGAGATACAGGCCGCACGGTTGTTGCAGGTGAACCTACCGCCTGGATGAAAAAGCATTTTGATGCGGTCAAAAGTGGATGGGAGACGGCACTTGAAACGGTGCGCCCTGGCGTCAAGGCATCGGATGTATTTCATGCGGCGGTGTCCCGCGTACAGCGCGAGGGAATTCCCCATTACCGACGTCAGCATGTCGGACATGCCATCGGCTTGGAACTGTACGACGATATGACTCTCTCCCCGGGTGACCAGCGTATACTGGAGCCCGGTATGGTGCTATGTGTGGAGGTACCTTATTACGAGCTTGGTGCTGGTGGGTTCCAAATCGAGGATACAGTTGTCGTAACGCCAGATGGTTATGAGTTTCTGACTCATATGGAACGGAAACTGTTCATCAAATAACGATAAAATGGAAGGCTTCAGTGACCGGCGATCAGGCCACAGTCCATCCAAGAAGCTTTCTTACCGAGAAAGTTGGAACATCTATGATTCAGCAGGGAACTAAGACGTTTCGTAACATTAGCCTTGCACTGTTCGCCGGAGGTTTTGTCACTTTTGCGTTGCTCTACAGCCTCCAGCCCCTGATGCCTGAGATTAGCGATACATTCTCCATTACGCCGGCACACGCCAGTCTTACGCTATCGGTAACAACGATCGCCATGGCACTGACGATGCTGTTCATCGGCTCCTTGTCTGATTCAGTGGGGCGACGCTTTATTATGACAGCGGCATTAGTAATATCTTCTTTTATTGCTTTGCTAAGTGCGTTCAGCCCGGGATACACGGAGCTTCTTCTGCTTCGTATTCTCCAAGGGGTGGCACTCGCGGGGTTGCCCGCGATAGCCATGACATATCTGTCAGAAGAAATTGAACCTGCAAGTCTTGGATATGCCATGGGGCTATACATCAGTGGGAATTCAATAGGAGGCATGGCTGGTCGTTTTATCAGTGGTGTCGTGACAGACTGGTTCAGTTGGCGCGCCGCTGTGGGTTTCATTGGTATTCTAGGTTTGTGTGCAGCCGTTATTTTTTGGCTTGTCATCCCACCATCCCGTCATTTTGTCAAAGCTGCACCCGGATTCAAAAATCCAATACCTCTTTTGTGGTCACAGTGTCGCAATCCAAGGCTGCTATGCCTGTATGGACTCGGTTTTCTCCTGATGGGGGGCTTCGTGACCCTGTTCAACTATATTGGTTTTGAATTAACGGGCGAACCCTATCATCTTAGCCAGTCCATTGTTGGAAGTCTTTTTGTGGTATATCTGATGGGCACGGTTAGTAGCACCTGGATGGGAAGGCTGGCAGATCGGTACGGCAGATCACATGTGCTTGGAATCGCGCTGGGGATTATTCTGGCTGGTGCAGTCTGTACCGTTCATCCAGCGCTTTGGGTCAAAATTATTGGACTCGCCCTGTTTGCCTTCGGTTTCTTTGGCGGTCATTCCATTGCCAGCAGCTGGGTTGGACTCGTGGCCAATCAGCACAAATCACAGGCCAATGCGTTGTATTTGTTTTTCTACTACCTTGGTTCAAGCGTAAGTGGAACAGGGGGCGGATTGCTTTACAGCCATTTGGGATGGATAGGCATTGTGGGTATGATCGGTGTGTATGTTTTAATCGGTTTTACGTTGTGTAATTTGCTTGTACATAGGCTGAAGGGACAGGTTACATAAATCAACTTTTTCCGACAGGTATTGCATCTCCTGAAATACCGAGTATAATACTTGGTAAATAGACTAAAAGGGGATGCAATAAACGATGAAAACACATGCTGAATTGAACTCACTTCTTGTTGACGATTATCTGGATCTCCTGAACATTGCGAAACAGCTAGGTGATGACGAATGGAAAGATGCTATTATGCAAGCATTGAAGGAAGAAGTCGATGCGAATCATCATCTGGATTCCAAAGAGGTAAGACAGGATTTATGGATTCAATTTGAAGGCATTAATGAACAAATGCATGATCTGTTAATGCAATTGAAGCATGCCGACAGTCCTGAGGAGAAAGAACAGATTATCGAAATGATCTGGGGATTGAAAGTAGACCGTCATGCGATCACACGTAAACTTGAAACCATGAGCCGTGCCAGCGCTGGACATCAATAAGCTCGAGGTTGATTATACATTGAAAACCCGCGTGCTTCCTGGGATTATTCCCTGGGACGCACGCGGGTTTTGTTTATGCTTTGATTGTTTTACTACACTTTAAGTGAGTGTTCAAAAGCGGACTTTTTGAACTACTACTCTTAAAATTGTTTTGCGAAAGTGCTTGCTTGCTCGATAGCTTGTTGCTTAATCTCATCTGCACGGTCTTTATATTGATTGTGCCCCTCAACAAAAATGCCATCAAGCTTCGGTACACCGAGGAATGACATGATAATGCTCAGGTAACGATGACCGGATTCCATCTGGGCCGCTGGGCCTTCAGAATAAATGCCGCCGCGGGCCTGAATATGCAATGCTTTTTTATCAGACAGTAGTCCAACAGGACCTTGTTCCGTATAACGAAATGTTTTGCCAGCTACGCAGATAGAGTCGACATAAGCCTTCAGAATTGGAGGAAATGAGAAGTTCCACATCGGGGTTACAAAAACATATTTATCTGCAGCAGCGAATTGATCTGACAGTTCATTTAAACGACTTACTTTGGTCTGCTCTTCGGCAGTCAGATCACTTCCCGATTGCAGTTTGCCCCACCCACTGAAGACATCCGCATCAATATGGGGAATATCCGAGCGATACAGATCGAGGTGAACAATCTCATCAGAAGAGTGACTTTCGCGATACGCGTCAATAAATGCTTTACCTGTAGCCATGCTGAAGGAGGTTTCATGATCATGAGGATGGGCAGTAATATACAATAAGGTAGACATGTAGTTCTTCCTCTCTGTGCAATTAATGGGGTGAACCAATCTTGGCAATGATGAAGCGACCGCAGTAGTATGCATCGTTTCTCCCGTTTTATACGTCAGAAAGGAATATGAGTCGAATGATCACGATACTGAATTGGAAGCTATATAGTGACCAGATACTCAATCCATGTATAATATACAGGACGAGTATTTATTTTCCAACGATAATAGGGATGAGTGAGATGAGCGCACATGGGAATGGATCTGGAGAAGCAACGATTAAGCATTGAAGCAGCGAAATTGTATTATCAGTCCGATTACAGCCAGCAGGACATTGCCGCCCGCTTAGGCGTGTCGCGTCCAACAGTATCAAGATTACTTCAGTACGCCAAAGATCGCGGATACGTGCGAATTGAAATTATGGACCCGCTGGAGGATATCGATATCATTGCCGGTGAACTCAAGTCGAAATATGATCTGGATACGGCACTTGTGTGTTTTGCCCCGTTGAAGAGTGATGAGGAAATACAGAAGCATATTAGCAAACGAGCAGCAGACTATCTTCAGGAGACGGTTCAGGATGCAGATATTATCGGGGTGACCTGGGGAACAACCATGCATGCCGTAGCACGCCAGCTTCGTCCCAAGCAGGTCAAAGGTGTCGAAGTCGTTCAATTGAAGGGGGGCGTAAGTCACTCCCATGTCAATACGTATGCGGCTGAGATTGTACATTTGTTCGCTGAGGCCTTCCACACGGTACCAAGGTATCTGCCACTGCCCGTAATTTTCGACAATATTGAAGTGAAGAACATGGTGGAAGCGGATCGACATATCGGCAGAATTGTGGAACTTGGCAGACAAGCCAACATCGCTTTGTTCACTGTCGGTACTGTGAAGGAGGATGCCTTATTGTTCAGGCTCGGCTACTTCAATGAAGAAGAGCAACAATTACTGATGAACTCAGGTGCTGGTGACATCTGTTCACGCTTTTTTGATGCGGAAGGTCAGTTGATCAGTGAAGAGATTAACAGCAGAACCGTCGGAATAGACTTAGCTGAATTGAGAAATAAGGAAAAATCTATCCTTGTCGCCGGGGGGCAACGCAAAATTGAAGCGATTCACGCCGCGCTTAAAGGTCATTATGCGAATATTCTGGTTACAGATCAGTACACAGCGCAGGCATTACTGCGATTCTAATTTCGAATGGATATGGATGACAACATCTGCCACGCAAAAAGGGCGGATGTTTTGCTTTGTAAGGCAGAAAATATAACGAAGCAAGAACTGTAAATTGAACCGTGAACAAAAGTTCAAGTTGATTTTTACATATGTTCATGTTAGTGTAAGGGTATAGAAAATAACTAGTTCAGACAAGGGAGAGATTCAATTGACTACACCACAATTAGCTAAAATGATCGACCATACGTTGCTTCGTGCGGACGCAACGCAAAGTGAAATGGCCAAGTTAACCGAAGAAGCGAAGCAATACCAGTTTGCTTCCGTATGCGTTAACCCAGGCTGGGTTGCTTATGCTGCTGAGCAGTTGCAGGGTACTGGCGTAGATATCTGCACCGTTATCGGTTTCCCTCTGGGAGCATCTACATCGGAGACAAAAGCTTTCGAAACTAAAGATGCGATTGCTAAAGGTGCAACTGAAGTCGATATGGTCATCAACATCAGTGCTTTGAAAGATGGCAAAGATGATTACGTTGAACAGGATATTCGTGCTGTAGTTGAAGCTGCTGCGGGTAAAGCTTTGGTGAAAGTCATTATTGAAACTTGTCTGTTGACGGATGATGAGAAAGTACGTGCTTGTCAGGCAGCTGTACGAGCTGGAGCAGATTTTGTTAAAACTTCTACAGGTTTCTCCACAGGTGGGGCAACGCCGGAAGATATCGCTTTGATGCGTCGTACTGTAGGTCCTGATGTTGGCGTTAAAGCTTCCGGTGGCGTACGCAGCCTGGAAGATATGCAGAAAATGATCGAAGCGGGTGCGACTCGGATCGGTGCAAGTTCTGGTGTGAAGATCATGCAGGGCGGTCAGTCTACCTCTTCTTACTAAGCAAAAGCTAATTAAACAAAGCTTGATGAACTAAAAAGTAATGATATATTCTCTGTACTTGGGCACTCGACTCAGGTACAGGGAATAGAATTTACACTTATATTTTAAAAACGGGATTAATTGTAAGCGCTTCATAAGTTTTCTGAAAGGTTTATGATTTTGAATGCTTAAGAACCCTTTGAGCTGAATTCCACATCCGGCTTAACTACCTTCAAAGGAGAGATCAAATGAAATTTCTAATTGCCCTTCTTGGCTTACTCGTTGTTTTTGGACTGGCTTATATCGCAAGCAACGGTAAAAAGAAGATTAGATACCGACCGCTGGTCGTTATGATTGTTTTGCAGGTGATCCTGGCCTATGCCTTGCTGAATACAGGGGTAGGAACATGGCTGATTGGTGGATTTGCGACCATATTTGAAAGTTTGCTGGCCTATGCGAATGAAGGGATTTCATTTGTATTCGGTGGTTTAACTGGTGTCCCGGATGCTAATGGCGGATTTCCGTTCTTCCTGAACGTATTGATGCCGATTGTTGTCATCTCTGCCCTCATTGGGATATTGCAGTATATCCGAATCTTACCTTTTGTTATAAAATATATTGGTCTGGTATTAAGCAAAATCAACGGAATGGGCAAACTGGAATCATATAACGCGGTTGCTTCGGCTGTATTGGGGCAATCTGAAGTGTTCATTTCTGTGAAAAAACAAATTGGGTTGTTGCCAAAACATCGGCTGTACACCTTGTGTGCTTCGGCGATGTCCACGGTATCGATGTCGATTGTCGGTGCCTATATGTCCATGATTGATCCGAAATATGTGGTTACGGCACTCGTGCTGAACCTGTTTGGCGGTTTTATCATTGCTTCCATTGTGAATCCTTATGAGGTTACAGAGGAAGAAGATATATTGGAAGTACAGGAAGAGGAGAAACAGTCCTTCTTCGAAATGCTGGGTGAGTACATCCTGGATGGATTTAAAGTCGCCATCATCGTAGCTGCGATGTTAATCGGTTTTGTCGCTCTCATCGCGTTAGTTAACGGAATGTTTAGCGCAATACTCGGTATTTCATTCCAGGAGCTGCTAGGTTATGTGTTTGCACCATTTGCCTTTATTATGGGTGTTCCATGGAAGGAAGCTGTTCAAGCGGGAAGTATTATGGCTACCAAAATGGTATCCAATGAATTCGTAGCCATGCTTGATCTGACGAAGCAGACAACGTTGTCTGCCAGAACAACAGGGATCGTATCCGTCTTCCTCGTATCGTTCGCCAACTTCTCCTCGATCGGTATCATTGCCGGTGCGGTGAAGGGACTTCATGAGAAACAAGGTAATGTGGTAGCCCGCTTCGGTCTGAAGCTGCTTTACGGTGCATCGCTTGTCAGTGTATTGTCGGCGATCATCGCCGGACTGTTCTTGTAAACCGGATTATTGGAAGGAGTGCTTAGGTTATGTCAACATTCAAAAGAGTACATCTAATCGTTATGGATTCTGTAGGGATCGGCGAAGCGCCGGATGCAGCAGAATTTGATGATTTTGATGTAGATACCTTCGGTCACATTGCACGTGAACGCGGAGGTCTAAAAATGCCTCACATGGCCAGTCTCGGACTGTCCAACATCAAAGAAATCGAGGGTATCCCTGTAGCGGATGCACCTAAAGCGTATTACACCAAGATGCAGGAAGCATCCAGAGGCAAAGACACAATGACAGGTCACTGGGAGCTGATGGGTCTTTACATTGATACACCTTTCCGCGTGTTCGAGAACGGTTTTCCCGATGAGTTGATTCAGCGCATTGAAGAGAAAACGGGCCGCAAAGTGATTGGTAACAAACCGGCCAGCGGCACAGAAATTCTGGATGAGCTGGGTGCAGAGCATGTCGAAACTGGCGCACTCATCGTGTACACATCTGCGGATTCGGTTCTGCAAATTGCAGCACATGAGGATGTCGTTCCTCTGAAAGAACTATATGAGATCTGTGAGTTCTGTCGTGAAATTACACTTGAAGATCCATACATGCTGGGCCGCATTATTGCCCGTCCATTTGTAGGTGAAGCAGGTGACTGGAAGCGTACAGCGAATCGTCATGATTATGCGCTTAAGCCGTTTGGACGTACCGTCATGAATGAACTGCAAGATGGTGGATTTGATGTCATTGCCTTGGGTAAAATTGCAGATATCTACGATGGCGAAGGTGTAACCAAGGCTGTTCGTACTGTCTCTAACATGGATGGCATGGACAAGTTGTCCGAAACGATGGATGAAGAGTTTACAGGACTCAGCTTCCTGAATCTGGTTGATTTTGATGCCCTGTACGGTCACCGTCGTGATCCGCAAGGTTATGCTCAGGCGCTTGAAGACTATGATGCACGGCTGCCAGAGATTTTTGCCAAAATGACCAATGATGATCTGCTGCTGATCACAGCTGACCATGGTAACGATCCAACCTACCGTGGCACAGACCACACACGTGAATATGTACCACTGCTTGCCTACTCTCCGCGTTTCAGTGAGGGCAAAAAGCTTGACCTGCGCAGCACATTTGCTGACCTCGGTGCAACCGTAGCCGAGAACTTTGGTGTGAAAATGCCGGAATACGGCACTAGCTTCCTGAAAGATTTGAAGTAAGTTCTTCGAAAACTGGATAGGGGAGGTCGGAGTGGCTGTGGCTGCTCCGATTCCTGCCATCATATTAGACTAAATATATAACTGGAGGAATTTCATTCATGAGTACACATATTGGAGCAAAACCCGGAGATATCGCAGAAACAATCCTTTTGCCAGGAGACCCTTTGCGTGCGAAATATATTGCAGATACGTACCTTGAAGATGTTGTATGTTATAACGAGGTTCGCGGAATGCTCGGTTTCACAGGTACATATCAAGGGCACCGGATTTCGGTGCAAGGTTCAGGAATGGGTATTCCGTCCTTTGCTATCTATGCAAACGAATTGATCAGCGAATATGGCGTGAAAAACCTGATTCGTGTAGGTACTTGTGGCGGTATGCAGGAGCATGTGCGTGTACGTGACGTCATCCTTGCACAAGCAGCATGTACAGATTCCAGCATGAACAAGCACGTATTCGGTGGATATGACTTTTCCCCGATTGCTACCTTCTCCCTGCTGAAAGAAGCATATGACCGTGCAACAGCTAAAGGCATGAAAATTCACGTTGGTAACGTGTTCAGCTCCGATTCTTTCTATCGCGATGACCGTTCAGTAACCGAGAAGTTGATGAAGCACGGCGTACTGGGCGTAGAAATGGAAACAACAGCACTGTACACCATTGCTGCCAAGTTCGGTGTTAACGCACTGACCATCCTGACGGTAAGTGACCACTTGCTGACAGGCGAAGAAACATCTGCCGAAGAGCGTCAAAAAACGTTCAACGACATGATGGTAGTTGCCCTAGATACAGCAATCACACTGTAATTGTTGCATTTTATATACAATAATCAATTGATTTTAATCGAAACTTTTGTTTGAAGCACGGAGTGAAGGAAGCGGATCGATTCTGAAGAAGCGAAGCGTTCGAAGGAACGATCCGGAGCGGAACGAATTAACGTCAAAATGTTGTATAAGATTACAACGGATGTTTTTGTATTTCATATACAATAATCAATTGATTTTAATCGAAACTTTTGTTTGAAGCACGGAGTGAAGGACCCGGAATCGATTCTGAAGAAGCGAAGCGCTCGCCTTTGTCTCCGAGTTTTCTCCATTGTAAAATGGATCAAAAAAACTTGGAGACAACAGCGATCGTAAGAACGATCCGGGGCCGTAACGGTGTAACTACAAAGTGTTCTATACAATCAATACACACACAAGGAGAGATCATCATGAGAATGGTAGACATTATTGCCAAGAAACGCGACGGAAAAGAACTGACAACAGCTGAGATTGATTTTGTTGTTCAAGGATACACACAAGGAGAGATCCCGGACTATCAAGTCAGCGCTTGGGCGATGGCGGTATTCTTTAAAGATATGACAGACAAAGAACGCGCGGATCTGACGATGTCGATGGTGAATTCCGGTGAAACGATCGACCTGTCTGCTATCGAAGGTATCAAAGTAGACAAGCACTCCACAGGAGGTGTGGGCGATACGACGACACTGGTACTCGCTCCGCTCGTAGCTGCGCTGGACGTTCCTGTTGCCAAAATGTCCGGACGTGGACTTGGTCACACGGGTGGTACAACAGACAAGCTGGAATCGGTTGCTGGTTTCCACGTAGAGCTTGAAAAAGAAGAGTTCATTCGTCTCGTCAACGAACACAAGGTTGCGGTTATTGGACAAAGTGGTAATCTAACGCCTGCAGACAAAAAGCTCTATGCACTGCGTGACGTAACAGCTACCGTTAACTCCATTCCACTGATTGCTAGCTCCATCATGAGTAAGAAAATTGCAGCAGGTGCAGATGCGATCGTATTGGATGTTAAAACGGGTGCTGGTGCATTCATGAAAACGACAGAAGATGCTAAAGAATTGGCCCATGCCATGGTAAGCATCGGTAACAATGTTGGACGTAAAACGATGGCTGTTATCTCCGATATGTCCCAACCACTGGGTCTGGCGATTGGTAACGCGCTTGAAGTGAAAGAAGCCATCCTCACCCTGCAAGGTAAAGGTCCGAAAGATCTGGAAGAACTATGTCTGGCACTTGGACGTCAGATGGTATTCCTTGCTGGCAAAGCAGATTCCTTGGAACATGCTGAGGAGAAATTGAAAGAAGTGATCCAGAACGGTAAAGCGCTGGAGAAATTCAAAGATTTCCTGGCAAACCAAGGCGGAGACGCTTCGGTTGTGGATCATCCAGATCGTTTGCCACAAGCACAATACCTGGTTGAAGTCCCAGCAGACAAAGACGGATATGTTGCCGGAATCGTCGCTGACGAAATCGGAACGGCAGCAATGCTGCTCGGCGCAGGCCGTGCAACAAAAGAGTCTGAGATTGATCTCGCTGTTGGTCTGATGCTGAACAAAAAAGTGGGTGACCCAGTCAAAGCTGGTGAGTCCCTCGTAACGATTCATGCCAATCGTGAAGACGTAGCTGACGTCATTGCGAAGATCAAAGAAAACATTACGATTGCGGATCATGCCGATGCTCCTGTATTGGTTCATGATATCGTAACGGAATAATACAATCAGAGCAGACGAGATGAAATCTCATATCTGACTGAACATGAAAGCCCCAAAGCGATGTGATCCATCGCTTTGGGGCTTTTTATCGTTGTTGAGCTGCAAGTTACTACTACTAGCAACTACTCGCTCTTTATTTGCTCATACGCCATCACCGAGTCCGCATTGGTATAAATATAAGGCGTGGATGGCTCGGCTACAGGGGTCACCTTTGTGGCGCGAATCTCAATAGTATCCTTACCATTCACTTGTGCTGACCCGATGCTGCCATCGATTTGCACCCAACTATCTGTAGGGAAGCTATCCGCTTCAGGGATGTGAATCATCACGCCAAAGGGAGCCGCATCCGCGGGGCAACACATGACGAGAAATCGTCCTAGTGCAAAATGTGATTTATGATCCATGCTTTTGTCACGATAGACAAACCCGGTTAACGAGATATCTTTGCCTGCAAATTGTCGCTGGAACATGTCGATCGTACCGAGGGTTTCAGAGAAAATCTCAGGATAGACTCGGATGACCTGTTCTGCATACAATTTTTCCGCCAGTTCAGCGAATTCGCGGCTATACTCGTCTGGGGGAATGAATTGTACTTTGGTGGCCGATGCAGACTGAACAGCCGTTGGTTGTTGTGTAAGATCTTGTACATTCAATTGCGTTGCCGGATCAGGTAACGGTTCTTTCCGACGAATCTCGGGAGGAGCATAAGTGAGAGACATGCCTTTCTGACTGGCCATGGAGCTGCCGAGAGCCCGATCAGGTAACAAAAACCCCAGCAACAAGGGTATAGCAATCAGACCATATACCATTGAACTACGAAGGAATCCCGAGGGTGATGGATGCTCACAGTCACAATGAACCTCGTTTCTACTGAACAATCCATGCCACGCCATAATAACGGCAATAAACAATAAGGGAACAGGGCAGCATAACAGCAGTTTTTGCATGGTCGGCGCCAAATAATAATGAAGCGAATCACTTGAATTCAAGTGAATAATGTACACCGCCAGACCGCCGATCCATACTGCACGGATCAGGTTATGCCATTGAATAATGTGTGATCTTGGAACAGGGGCTTTTGTCATCGTATATACAGTGTGGTTCATATCATCACCTCATCTCTATTAATCGTCAGGATGAAAGTTCATGTGATTAACCATTCAGGTCATGAAGTAATTTGCTTAACCTTTATACCAGCAGATTAATTAACCACGAGCCGGCAAAGACGAGCGTGATAATGGCTAGACTTAGACCTATAACAAACCGAGTACGGAAGGTCGAGAGCAGCATCAGGGTGCTTTTGAAATCCAGCATTGGACCAAGCACAAGGAAGGATACCAGCGGCCCAAGTGCAAACGTATGTGAGAACGCAGAAGCCACAAAAGCATCAGAAGTGGAACAGAGAGACAATACATAAGCAAACCCCATCATGAATACATAGGAGGCAACAGGACCATTGCCAAGTGAGATCAGATCACTGCGGCTAATGAATGTTTGGATGCAGGCTGTAATCAAGGCACCGATCACCAGATATTTGCCCATATCGACAAATTCATCTCCGGCGTGAATGAAGAAGCTACGCCAGTTTTTTACATGGTTATGGTCATGTGCATTTGCGTGTGCATGAGCATGAGGTTTCGCCATTTTAAACCCGGGATGTGTCTTGACCTCTGTCACTGCGACCTTTGGCATCCGAAGGGGATTTCGACGAACGAACACATACACGAGCATGCCTATGGAAGCAGCTACAGCAAAGGCCAGTCCCATACGGGCAATGGTAATCTCAGGATGGGAGGGAAAGGCAAGCAAGGTCGCGGTAAATACAATGGGATTGACTACGGGACCACTCAAAATGAACGTCACTGCGATATAGGCTGGCATGCCTTTGTGCATCAACCTTCTCACGACCGGGATCATGCCACATTCACAGATGGGGAAAATAATACCGAGTAGTCCTGCGACCAGCACACCGCCGATCGGATTCTTGGGCGTGAGCTTACGGACCATTTCTTCGGATACAAACCACTGCATGAGCGAGGACAATAACACACCCATGAGCAGAAAAGGTGCGGCTTCAAGGAAAATACCTATGAATACGGTTTTCATATTTTGCAAAGCTTCACTGTTCCATGCTTCCTTCAAGTCTGGAGCCATTGTGATCAACACGGGAACAAGAAATGCACAAGGGATCAGGAAGGACAGGAGCTTCAGATTGGCTGCCATTTTCATGAAACAGACCTCCACAACTAGGACTTTGCTAAAATATATGCTTGTACGTGCGGCAACATACATCATTCCTATGTTCTAATCAACATTTTTACGATTAATCAAGAATTTTCATCCTATTAGAGTTGACAACCTAAAGAAAACTGCGGTATAGTTCGGATTGATCATTCTTAATAGTAATTATTACGATTAAATTTACAACTTAAACAGAGTGGAGGAAGCAGAAATGTCAGATCAACAGGTTCAACAGCGGGTTCCAGTAACCGTACTTAGTGGATATTTGGGTGCAGGCAAAACGACACTGCTCAATCATGTGCTTCATAACCGCGAGGGGATGCGGGTTGCTGTCATCGTCAATGATCTCAGTGAGGTTAATATTGATGCAGGTTTAATACGAGATGGTGGAGGATTATCACGTATTGATGAGAAGCTGGTAGAGATGTCCAATGGTTGCATCTGCTGCACATTGCGGGAGGATCTGTTGAAAGAAGTCGAGCGGCTGGCGTTGGATGGTTCTTTTGACTACATACTGATTGAATCGACGGGTATTGGTGAGCCGGTACCTGTTGCGCAGACGTTTACGTATATCGATGAGGAACTTGGCATTGATTTGACGAAGTTCACTCGTCTCGACACGATGGTTACGGTTGTCGATGCTGCCCAGTTCTGGCGTGATTTCTATTCTAAAGAAACACTGAAGGATCGTGGACAGGAAGCCGGGGAGGACGATGTTCGCGGAATCGTTCATCTGCTGACGGATCAAGTGGAATTCTGTGATGTGCTGATTCTGAACAAATGTGATTTGGTATCGGAGGAAGAACTTTCGAAGCTTGAAAAGGCACTACACGCCATGCAACCGGAAGCCAAGCTCATTCGCACGACACATGGGCAGATTGATCCGAGAGAGATATTGAATACGGGACGTTTTGATTTTGAAAAAGCAAGCCAGTCCGCGGGTTGGATCCGCGAATTAATGAAAGAGGAACATACCCCGGAGACTGAAGAATATGGAATTCATTCATTTGTCTATCATCGTAAACGTCCATTCCACCCAGAACGGTTGCTGCGTTGGATTGCGAAATGGCCAGATAACATCGTGCGATCCAAAGGCCTGATGTGGCTAGCGACAAGAAACCATATGGCGATCTCTTTCAGTCACGCAGGCACATCGAAGCAGCTTGCGCCAGCAGGAATATGGGTAGGTGCGATGAGTGAGGAGGAAAGGGAACTTCATTTTGGCGATACATTGCCAAGCATACCGGACTGGGATGATGAGTGGGGTGATCGCGTAACCAAATTAGTATTTATCGGCATTGATATGGACCGGGCGGAGATTGAACGTACATTGGATGAGACCCTTCTTACGGAGGAAGAGATGTGGATGAACTGGCGTGAACTGAAAGATCCTTTTCCCGCGTGGAGTTGACAAACGAAAAAGCATAGGCTAATATCATTAAATAGTAATAATTACGATTAAATTAGAGGAGGCAACAACCATGAGAGTCATTGTAACCTTAGCCTGCACCGAGTGCGGGGACCGCAACTATACAACAACCAAGAACAAACGTAACCATCCAGAGAGACTTGAGATGAAGAAGTACTCCCCGCGTCTGAAGAAAATGACGATCCATCGGGAAACACGCTAAATTTTTTTGTTATTTTTTAATCGTAATATTTACGAAAAGAGGGAGAGGCATGATATTATCCTCCATGCGTGATGTTGTATTTGGATATGGCAAAGAGCCGGTCATTGATCAACTGTCGCTGGATATCCATGTGGGAGAGTTCATAGGCATCACAGGTCCCAATGGTTCTGCCAAAACGACCCTGTTAAAGCTGCTGCTGGGGCTATTGAAGCCCTGGAGCGGCACGATACATATGAATCCGCAGTTGAAACGTGGGAATAAGTCCAATATCGGTTATGTGCCCCAGCAGGTGGCATCGTTCAATAGTGGATTTCCCAGTACGGTGAATGAACTGGTCCGGTCCGGCTGTTACACCAGGCTGGGATTATTCCGCAGATTCACACCAGAGCAGGATGCCATCGTTGAACGCAGTCTGCGGGAAGTTGGCATGTGGGAATATCGGAATACACGAGTCGGTGAGCTGTCAGGTGGTCAGAAGCAGCGGATCTGTATTGCAAGAGCTATGGCTGGGCAACCGCAGATTCTGGTACTGGATGAGCCAACAACGGGAATGGACCGCCACAGCCGTGAAGGATTTTACAATCTGATGCGCCACTATGTTGATGCTCATGGGATAACGATTATTATGGTTACTCATGGACTGGAAGAAATGGGGAATCGATTGGATCGAACGATTACTTTGGAGCGGCAAGAAAGTGAGGAATGGCAGTGTTTGAGTACGAATTCATGCAACGTGCCTTCTGGGCAGGTGGACTGATTGGAGTCATCGCTCCAATTCTCGGGGTCTATCTGATGCTCAGGCGGCAGGTCCTTATGGCAGACACGTTATCCCATGTCTCACTCGCAGGGGTTGCACTCGGTTCGGTCATGAATCTTAATCCGGTGATCTGCGGATTCGCTATTGCAATCATCGGTGCATTACTGGTTGAACAACTGCGGCGAAGTTACCGAACCTATAGCGAGGTACCTGTGGCAATCATCATGACTTCGGGGCTGGCTCTTGCTGTAGTGTTGATGAGTCTCAAAACCAATCTGTCCAAGACATTCAGCTCATACTTATTCGGATCTATTGTCGCGGTTAGCGATATACAGTTGTGGATGATGGCAGGAGTATGTGTCATAGGTTTACTTTTTTTCATCCTGCTCCGAAGACCGTTGTATAGCTTTACGTTCGATGAAGAGACTGCTTCCATTGGAGGCGTTCGGGTAAGAGGTTTATCGTTTGCATTTGCCATTCTCACAGGAATGACGGTAGCTTCAGCCATGCCGATCGTCGGTGTGTTGCTGGTTTCTGCTCTCATTGTATTGCCTGCTGCCTTGGCACTAAGAGTGTCTCGCAGTTTTGCAGCAGCGATTATTGTCGCGGTAATTACAGGTTTAATCGGTATTTTTAGCGGACTCACCACATCTTATCATCTAAATACACCACCGGGAGGAACAATTGCACTTATCCTGTTGGTCATCCTATTGACTGGAATATCAGCGCAAAAGCTGATTGCACGATATAACCGCAAGCGTCACCGCAAAGAAACGAAATCACAGCACGTCATCTTGGTTAACCATTCTAGGAGGAATACATCACATGAAATTCAGTAAAAAAGCTACGCTCGGATTGTTGTTCAGTCTCACACTTATCGTCGCAGGCTGCGGACAAAAATCCGCTTCTGATGCAAATACAGCTTCGACAGGCAATTCCGTTCCAGTCGAGACGGAAACCGCAAAATTAAACGTGCAGGTCAGCTTCTACCCGATGTATGAGTTCACCAAAAATGTGGCAGGTGATCTGGCCGATGTGCATACACTCGTTCCAGCAGGAATGGAGCCTCATGATTGGGAGCCCACACCACAAGATATTGCCAGCATTGAAAAAGCGGACGTACTTGTATACAACGGTGCGGGTATGGAATCATGGATTGATCAGGTCACCGGAAGTCTAAGCAACGCTTCGCTCATTCAGGTGGAAGCAAGCAAGGGCATCAACCTGCTTGAAGGTGGAGAGCATGATCACCATCATGAAGATTCAGAGGCAACAGAACATGACCACGATCATGACCATGCGAATGAAGCGACTACAGAAGCACATGATCACGAACATGCGGATGAAGCGACTACTGAAGAACACGACCACGATCATGACGCCGAGGCAGAAGCACATGATCACGATCACGGTGGACTTGATCCCCATGTATGGCTGTCACCTGCATTGGCTGTAAAGGAAGTACGCAATATTGAAGCGGGATTGGCACAGGCTGCCCCGGAACATGCTGAACAGTTCAAGCAGAATGCAGATGCCTACGTTGCTCAACTTGAGTCACTGGATCAGGACTTCAAAGCGGCTGTGACGGATAGCAAGCGCAAGGATTTCATCACACAACACGCTGCATTTGGTTACCTTGCACAGGAATATGGATTGCAACAGGTGCCCATCGCAGGATTGTCTCCTGAGCAAGAACCTTCGGCAGCACAGATGGCATCTGTCATTGATTTTGCGAAAGAGCATCAGGTGAAGACCATTTTCTTCGAAACACTGGTTTCATCCAAAGTGTCTGAGACGATCGCAAGTGAAGTGGGAGCCAAAACGGCTGTATTAAATCCGATTGAGGGACTCACCGAAGAAGAGATCGCGGCGGGTATGGACTACATTAGCGTGATGAGACAAAATTTGGAGGCTCTGAAACTGGCGCTGAACGAATAATAAAAGATCGATTTGATGCCTTTCACCGAAAAAGGTACAATAATACAACATGCTGAGGAATGGAGTTCCATTCCTTTGCCTTTTGCCAAGCAGAGAGCACAGGGATGTGCTCTCTCTTTGTTGATAAGGTGACCGGATCAAGGAAAACAGGAGGACGCATTAGATGAATTTAAATGAGGAGCATGAAGTGCTGTTAAGTGAACAGCCTGCCCATCTGTGGAGACGGCGCAAGCTCGAGCTGATGCAATGGACGGAACGTGACAAACATACGGTATCCGCGAAGAGAACAGTGATTTGGAATGGTGTTGAAGTCGATGCTGAACTTGCGAAGGCATTGTCCATACTTCAGAGTGCGGGCGTGAGGACGGAATTTTCATGTGCAGGGGTGAGTCCGCTCGATGAACCTGTCGATCATTCCCTTTATGCTTATGTTACCCTGATACAAAGTGAGGTTGCAGATCAATTCGTACACTATGCTCTCCGTCGGATGCGGAATCGACTGCTCGTTACGCTAGAGGCCGAAAAGGGCCGCTATGATCTCTCTTCTTTTTTCATTGGACACAATCGAAGCTTCTGCTGGTGGATGGAGCACTGCGCCCTACAGTTTGGAAGCCGAAACGAATCGAGTGAAAAAAGCGTAGTATAAAGGATAGGCTTGTTTACTTGAAAGTAAAGGAGGTATGGCACGATTGAATAAGTGGGTCAAAACGATACTGTTTCTGCTAGGCTCCGTCTTTCTAACACGATTTATTCCATTCTCGTCCTTGTTCCGTAACCTGGACACGATGATTCACGAATTCGGTCATGCACTAATGACACTGGTATTGTCCGGTAAAGTGCTGCGGATAGAATTGTACGCTGATCATAGCGGCGTGACCTATTCATCCATGCTGACTCCAGGCAGATCGATCCTGGTTTCTCTGGCTGGATATATCAGTGCATCACTGTTCGCCTGGTTATTGTTCTACTTATACCGCAAAGGCTTGCATATGTGGGGACTTGGGATTATGACGGCTGTAGCTCTGGTGTCACTCCTGTTATATGTAAGAGGGGAGTTCGGCATGTTATGGCTGACCGGGTTCATCGTCCTGAATGTGGTCATTATGATATTTGGTGCCAAGATCGTGAAGTTCTATTATCTGCTACTAGCGTTTCTTACGCTGGAAGAGTCAGTCGTTAGTGCTGTATACGTTGGATTTATGTCCTGGACTCAGCCTTCACGGGCAGGGGATGCAGCGAATCTCGCTCAGCAGACATTCCTTCCCGCGCTGTTCTGGGGCACACTATTTGCTCTATTTGCACTGTGGTGTGCAAACAGAGCGCTGACTCTCTTTTTCCGCAAAGAAGGCACTTCGCGATCGTCACGGTCTCGGGGATTACGAAGAGCGTAATGTTTATAAAGGTATACAAAGCAAAAAAGGCACTTCCTTTCTTCATGAAAGGAGAGTGCCTTTTAATTTTGGACGTACATCTGATATTGAAGTCTGATATTAAAGATATTGAACCTAATCTCCAAGATTATCCCATAGCACATAAAAGTAATAAATCTCTTCCATAATCGCCTTATCATCCTCTGCCGCAACGCCGCCCTTGATCCGAGCAAGGGTGCCCAGAATATCATATATCGTTTCACGCTCTACACTGAACTGAATACGGTTTACGATTTTATCCCAGGCCTTCATTGCGTAATTAACTTGAGACGTGGCTTCAGTCCATTTTTTACCCTCAACCTGTTTCTCTAATGTTTGTATAGATTCAAGCAAACGATCATCGGTGCCAAAGGGCTTTTTGAGAAAAGCTCCGCTAGCCATAATGGCAACGAACACAAGAATGAGGAAGATCGGAAGCACATATAGCAGCCAGAAACGCGTTTTCATTCAACCGCCTCCTTGATGTAAAGAGTTTAGAAAGGCCCCTCATAATCGCCCATATCGATTTTTTCGGTGATCTTATCCTTGAACAGGTCCACATACAATTTGTCATTGGGTAATATGGCGGCAAAAGCGATATCCTGTATCGTGATGTTTTGCTTTTTCAGCTGCTCACTGAGCCAGTTCGTATCTTTGTTTCTTTCCTCCAGATTTTGCTTAATCAGCAGGCCATCAATGATAATCTCGGTCATCAGCTTGCTCTTGGGCGGGTGCATATGCATGTCTTTCGCGGTTACCGGTTGATTCTCGGGTTTTAAAACAACCGAGAGGCTGCCATCCGGCTCCAGAATGGCGTAATCCAGTGTCGTGATATCAAATACATCCTTCTGGCGCAGCATCATGGTCAATTCGTCAAATTTGACTCGCATTTTACTCAGGTTCTGTTCAAGAATTTTACCGTTCTGGATGATCAATGTGGGATCAGAGTCCATCAGTTTGGAGATGGTACGATTTTTCAGTGTAATATACTGAAAGATGATCGTAATGATTGTGAAAATGGTCAAGGCCACAAAATGAATCCACGCCTTGGAGGAGAGATCAGTTGCAAACGTACCCGCAATGGAACCGATTGTAATGCCGTTAATATAATCAAAATACGTCAAGTTACCCATCTGCTGCTTGCCCAGCACCCTTGTATAGATGATCAGGGTCAGAAAGGCAATAATAGACCGTACGGCAACAACCCATGTTTCTTCCATCATATATGTATCACCTTCCTTTATTTCACCATAGCTCTATAAGAGGTTGTTTAAAAAGTTTGCTTTTGAACACGTATTATAACAAGCTTTTCCTACGCTGGAGGATCTTATGCTTGAACGCCAAAAACCGAAACCTGGGTAAGTATCCCAAGCTTCGGTTTCATTAAATACCTATATTAGTTGAACTGATTCATTTACACGTAACGGAGAGGAAAGAAAAAACCTGAAAAAGCGAAGCGCTCGCCTTTATCCCCGGATTTCTCCTTTGGAGAAGTGAATCGTTAAAATCTGGGATAACAGCGATTGGAAGGTTGTTCTTTCATCGGAGTGTCTGTGTAAGAAATCATTAAACACCAGAATACGCCATAAATCCGCCATCTACGGGAATGACTGTGCCTGTGACGAAGCCGGATTGTCTTTCATCCGCAAGCCACATCAATGTGCCCAGCAGATCCTCCGGTTTGCCGAAGCGGCGCATAGGAGTATGCGCAATGATTTTACTGGAACGTTCCGTAGGTGAGCCATCTGGTTGCAGCAATAGATTGCGATTTTGTTCAGTCAAGAAGAACCCCGGTGCAATGGCGTTGACACGAATACCGGATTCAGCCAGATGAACGGCGAGCCATTGCGTAAAGTTGTTAATCGCTGCCTTGGCAGCACTGTACGCAGGAACTTTCGTCATGGGCGATGGGGCGCTCATGGAAGAAATATTAATGACCGTTGCCGGAACATCACGCTCAATCATATGTTTTGCAAAGATCTGCGTTGGGATGAGGGAACCGACAAAATTCAGATCCATGACCTGCCGAAATCCCTCTACACTCACATCGAAAAACGTAGTGACGTCGCTCTGTTCCAGATCTTCCAATCTGAAAATTTCATTCGTAGTGTTGGCACTGGCGTTATTACCACCCGCGCCATTAATGAGAATATCACAGGGTCCAAACTGTTCCAGCACAGCATCTGCCGCCGCCTGCATACTATCGGCCTGGGTTACATCACAAGCAATAGCAATCGCTCGGCCACCGGCAGCTTCAATCGTAGCTACAACTTCCTGACCCTTGGACACGGTGCGGTTCAGGATGGCTACACTTGCACCATGCCGAGCAAGTTCTTCCGCCATGGAGCGGCATAATACTCCAGCACCTCCAGTGATTACAGCCGTTCTGCCTTCAAGGCGAGATGAGCGTTCATATATGTGTTCACTCATGCTTTTGCCCTCCTTTGCAGGGAATCCCAGACGCCCCAGAGATACATGATCCCCAAAGCCCGGTCATAGAGTCCATAGCCAGGTCGGCATTGTTCCCCCCAGAGATGACGACCATGGTCGGGTCTTGCATAACCTTCATAACCAATATCGTGATAAGCCTCAACAACCCCTGCAATATCAACACTGCCATCCTGACTGCGGTGTGAGGTTTCGATAAAGTCGCCGTTATCGTAGATTTTAACATTACGAATATGGGCAAATGGAATCCGGTCCTTGAACTCGTGAATCATTCCGATAATGTCATTGTCGGCATTCGCTCCAAGGGAGCCACTGCACAGCGTCACGCTATTGTAAGGGCTATCATAAAGATTAAGATATTTGCGAACATTCTCCTGACTCGTAATAATCTTCGGTAATCCAAAGATCGGCCATGGCGGGTCATCCGGATGGATCGCCATTCGAATCCCCAGCCGTTCCGCTGTAGGAATAATCTCTTGCAGGAAGTAACGCGCGTGCTCCCACATATGTTCCTCAGTTACATCCTTGTATGCTTCAAACAGTCCGGTTAAATACTGCAATCGTTCCGGTTCCCAACCTGGCATGGTAAGTGCTGAGTTCTCTGTAATGCGTCGAACCAGTTCCAGGGGTTCTATATTTGCGAGTTTACTGTGCTCATAGAAGAGGGCCGTTGAGCCATCCTCCATTTCCTTGTGCATATCCGTGCGAAGCCAGTCGAAGATCGGCATAAAGTTGTAGCAGATGACCTTCACACCCACCTGAGCCAGTTTCTCCATCGTTTTAATATAGTTCGCAATGTATTTATCCCTTGATGGGAGGCCCAACTTGATATCCTCATGGATGTTCACACTCTCAACGACATCCAGATGTAAACCGGCCTTGTCTGCTGCCACTTTGACAGCGAGTATTTTGTCCATCGGCCATTCCTCGCCAGCAGGAACATCGTGCAGCGCCCACACAATACCTTCAACACCCGGAATCTGCCGGATGTGATCCAGTGTTACCGTATCATTGCCTTCGCCAAACCAGCGAAACACCATTCTCATCACGTTCACCTCATCATGAATAGTAGTAAGAAGAATTCAGTCATTGAAAATAGGATGGATATGTATCCTGCAGGACAGCCAAATCGGTGACAGTTAAATGCAGGTGTTCCTGCATCAGTCGCTCTGCCGTCAGGGCATTATGCTCTTGTATAGCCTGGACCATGGACCTGTGCTGTTCGATCAGGTGATCCCACTGGTGATCCGAGGACAGGCGAAGCATGCGACTGCGATTCAAATGCACATTCATCTGCTGGATGACAGTCCAGGTGTTACTTTTGTTACAGCCTGCAAAAAGAGTGCTATGGAATTCCTCATCCAATTGGAACATTCGTTCATCATCCGGATTGACCCTGCATTCCTGTTGACGGGCAAGATTCTGTTCAAGTGCCATCATCTGTTCATCCGGAAAATGCTCGCAGGCAAGTCTGATCACGGCTCGTTCGAGTTGTTCTCGCATGAACCTTGCTTCCTCAACCAGATCGAGCTGGATTAGAGAGACGTATGTGCCACGCTGTGGATACACTTCCAGCAGACCTTCTTGAGCAAGCCTTACAAAACTTTCTCGAACCGGTGTCCGGCTGACCTGGAACTCCAGCGAAATTTCCTTCTCGGAAATGGCTGTTCCCGGAGGCATTTTCAGGTTCAAAATGAGCTGCTTCAGCGTGACATATACGGCATCTCGTGTCGAGTAAGATTGCTTGTTCATAGAAGATAGACTGTTCGCAGCAGGCGACAAGCCGGCTTTGGATGATAACTTTGGGGTATATTCCACAACTTCAACTCCTTCATTGACATACTACCATACTTGTATGGTAGTATGGAAGCGCTTTATCGTCATTGTATTGAATTTATTTGATGATTTACTTGCAGTTCAAAGGAGTAGAGAGTACAATTCAATCATTAGGTTCGAATGTTTAAACCAACAGATATCGGATAGAGAATAATATACGAAGAATAGTACAGAGGTGAACACCATGGGACAAAAAGCGATTAGCGTTTTTCAAACCTGTATCCCGTTATTTCAAGTATTAAGTGACAACCATCGTCAAGCCATTTTGCTGACACTTACCGAGAAGGGCAGAATGACGGTGAATGAAATTACCGAACAATCCAGCTTATCCCGGCCAGCGATATCTCATCATCTTAAGCTGTTGTTAGAGAAGGGGCTTATATCTGTGGAACAGAAGGGCACACAGCGCTATTATTCGGCTTCATTGAATGCATCGGTAGAACTGCTGAAGGAACTGGTAGCTGCTTTGGAAGAAGAGTGTCTGTAGATTAATGGTGATCAAACATGCTTTTGCATGTGTCTTATAGGTTCGTGAGTTTAAACACTTGATCAATAATAAATAGAGGAGTATGTAAATATGACAACAACTATACAGGAAGTAACCAGTCAGGAAGTTGAACAGATTTTGGAGCAGCAACGACAGTTCTTTCGTTCCGGGGCAACACGATCGGCAGAAGCCCGAATTGCCCGTCTGACCCAACTGAAGCAGGCGATTCAAAAGTACGAGACCAGACTGACAGAAGCCCTCTATCAGGATTTGGGAAAAAGTGAGTTCGAATCCTACACGACCGAGATCGGATTCATGATGGACAGCATTACACACACCATTCGTAAAGTGAAGAAATGGGTGAAACCCGTTAAAGTCAAAACGCAAATGGCACTCCTGGGTTCGAAAAGTTATATCATACCCGAACCCTACGGGACGGTTCTGATCATCGGACCATTTAATTATCCTTTTCAACTCTTAATCGAACCATTGGTAGGTGCGATTGCGGCAGGCAACACAGCCGTACTCAAAGCGTCAGAGAATACACCTGCGGTGTCCGCTGTTGTCCGTGAAATGATCGCGACCGTGTTCGAACCGTCATACGTACAGGTACTTGACGGTGCCAAAGACACAACGACCGCGCTGATTAACGCGCCGTTTGACTATATCTTTTTTACAGGCAGTGTACCGGTTGGCAAGATTGTAATGGAGGCAGCTGCCAAAAATCTGGTTCCCGTTACGTTGGAACTTGGCGGCAAGAGCCCAGTCATCGTGGATGAACAGGCCGATATCAAAGTAGCTGCGGAGCGCATCATATGGGGAAAATTGCTCAATACAGGACAGACCTGTATTGCACCTGATTATTTACTCGTGCATGAGCGCGTGAAGGAACCGTTAATTACGGAGATGAAAGCAGCGATCGTGTCCTTCTTTGGTTCGGATATTCAGCACAACAAGGACTATGGGCGAATCGTCAACAAGGGTCATTTTAAACGTCTGACGACTCTGATAGAACGGGATAAGGCCAAAGTGATCTACGGGGGAGCTTCGGATGAGGAAGATCGATTCATTGAACCTACTTTGATTGATGCGGAGTCCTGGGATGCAGCGACGATGGAAGATGAGATTTTTGGACCGATTCTACCGATCATCAGTTATCGTAACCTGGATGAAGCCATTACAGAGATCGTAAAACGGCCAAAACCGCTCGCCTTGTATCTGTTTACTTCTGACACCCAAGTTCAGGACAAAGTGCTGCGCGAAGTTTCATTTGGAGGCGGCTGCATTAACGATACCATTACGCATGTAGCGAATCCGCGTCTGCCATTTGGCGGTGTTGGTCATTCTGGTGTTGGCTCGTATCATGGGCAGTATAGTTTCGAGACCTTCTCCCATCTCAAAAGTGTTCTGAAAAAAAGCACCAAATTGAATCTGCCGATTCTGTATCCACCGTATGATAACAAGCTGAAGTTGATTAAGCGTTTGTTGAAATAACCCTTATATAAATACAGAGAACCTCTTGAATCGAATCAAGCGAAATGTTGAATTAAGCCCAACAGCCTGCTACTGGACTTTAATCCAAAGCAGGCTGTTCCTGTCGGTAACGGGATGGCGACATGCCGGACCAGCGCTTGAATTGACGACTGAAATGGGCAATATCCTTGTACCCCAGCATGACTGCAATATTTTGAACAGACAGCTTCGGATTGCCAAGGAGAAGCTTCGCTTCATGCAGAACCAACTGAGACAATACAGCGCGGGGAGACTGACCGAATACCTGCTTGAAGACACGATTACAGTGAGAAGAACTGATGCCCAGCTCTGCTGCAATATCATCAATGCCATAGTGTCCTTCCGATTCGTGTCCCTGTTTGAATTGCTGACTCATCAGTCCTTGCAATCGATTGCGAATCCGATGGGCGAGTTCGATCTTCTCGTGTCCTTCCGTAAACCATTGCGCTGCCTCCTGCGAGACCGCCTCCCACAGATGGCCGAATAGTTCGAATACTGCAGATTGCAGCTGCATTCGCTGCATCATCGTACTTGCTGCTTCATCATCCGCGGATGACATCAATTTGCGCAAAACGGGCTCGATCTGCTGCGTAACCGGACTATCCGCAGTGAATCGCACTTGTTTGATGCGGGCCAGCAACGATAAGAACAACTGATCATCAATATCAAAATGCATGCAAAAATACGTGAATCCTTTGCCGTTATGGCTTTGGCTTGAATGAATGCTGCCCGGAGGAATCAAAAGCAGTTCGCCAGCCTTTTGAATATACAGTGTACCGTTCACCATCATGCGTTGCTCGCCTTCCGTGACATAGTTTAATTCATATTGAGGGTGCTCATGCGCCGGGTAATCCCAGTCTGTACCGACACTTCGCAAATGAATGGCGAACAGATTGACCGTTGTTTGCACATCTGGATAAAAAACTTCATGGACACTTTCTCCCAAATCGGGAGGCAAATACGTTGAAGACATGGAAGATCCCCCTTATATCAAATGGAATAGTTTTGTAACCGCTTTAATTTATTATAGTCTATCAGCTTGATTTGGGTAAATATCCGATTGATTTGATCATGGTCTGAGATGGAACCACATGTTAGGATGGGGCTAATGAAAACGTATGCATACCATTCTGAGAGGGGTTATGATTCATGAGCACATCCAAATCCATCTTTTATAATGCACATCACGCACCGATTGGTGCTTTTGCGAGTTTTACACTGGGTTACAAAGGAGCCAAGGGCGGGCTGGGTCTGGAACTCGGCAAGCCGGCTGATCAGAATGTATATATTGGATTACAATCTCGCGATGGAGAGTATTATCAGGCACTTCCTTTTTATGAAGCTTCCGAGGATGAGAGTAGCCGCTATGATGTAGAGAAGTTAGAGAATGGGGATCAGGCACAGACATCCGTAGATATGGAGGTAAAGGGGGACACGGCCTCGTCGACGACTGCGTCAAAGGTTCTACAACCTCTTATTACGGCTTTTCGTGATGAAGATATTACACGTGAATTCACCTCAGGTACGGATACGTGGACTGCGGGAGATCTGACGTTCCGGATCTACTCGCCTGTACGTCCAGTACCTGATCCAACGAGTGGAGATCGTGAAGCCTTAATGGATGCACTCGTACCTGCCGTATTGGTGGAAATGACGATTGACAACACGCAAGGTCAACAATCTCGCAAAGCTTACTTTGGCTATCAGGGCAATGATCCATACTCTGCGATGCGTTTGATTGGAGGACCAGAAGGTGGCTCCATCACAGGTGTTGGACAAGGTCGGCTTACAGCCATTATGTCAGCAGATGATGGACTATGGCCTGCGCGCGGGTTTACGTTGGAGAAGCTGCTACAGGAGAAGCATCGGGAGAATCTGGCTTTTGGACTTGGCGGAACTGCGGCATTACTAATGGAGGTACCGGCTGGACAGAAACGTACATATCAATTCGCAGTATGTTTCTATCGTGGGGGTATTGTGACGACCGGAATGGACACGACGTATTGGTATACGCGGTATTTTGCTGATATCCAGGCCGCAGGAGAGTATGCACTTCAACGTTTCAGTGAGTTGACCGCATCCTGTGAAGAGGTTGAACAGCGCCTTGGAACGGCTGCTCTGAGTGAAGATCAATCATTCATGCTTGCTCATTCCATTCATAGCTATTATGCCAGTACTCAACTGCTGGATGCCGATGGCGAGCCACTCTGGGTGGTGAACGAAGGGGAGTATCGGATGATGAACACACTTGATCTGACGGCTGATCAGTTGTACTTCGAGCTTGCCTTGAATCCCTGGACGGTGCGGAATGAGCTGGAGTGGTTTGTAAAACGGTACAGTTATACGGATCAGGTTCGTTTTCCGGGGGAAGAGAAGTTATATCCGGGCGGAATTACGTTTACTCATGACATTGGTGTAGCCAATGTGTTCTCACGCCCCGGATACTCGGCATATGAGCTAGTGGGCATCGATGACTGCTTCTCACAGATGAGCCATGAAGAACTGGTGAACTGGCTCTGCTGTGCGACGGTATATATCGAACAGACACAGAATCAAGCTTTTGTGAAAGACATGCTGCCTGTTATTCGGGATTGCTTCGACAGCATGCTTAATCGGGACCATCCCGATGCAGAACAGCGTAACGGTCTGATGGGCCTGGATAGCAGCCGTACCCAAGGTGGAGCCGAGATTACAACCTATGACAGCCTGGATGTGTCACTTGGACAGTCTCGCAATAATATCTATCTGGCGGGCAAATGCTGGGCGGTCTATGTTGCCTTGGAGAAGTTGTTCGCGACTGAGAAGTTGGCGGATCTGTCACATCAAGCAGGGCTTCAAGCCGATCGCTGCGCCGCCAGTATCGCTGCACAGTTGACTGATGGTGGCTACATTCCGGCTGTGATTGCAGAAAATAATGATTCCCGAATTATTCCGGCGATTGAAGGTCTGGTGTTCCCTTACTTTACAGGCTGTGAAGCAGCACTGGATGTGAATGGTCGTTTTGGACCTTACTTGAAGGCACTCCAAACCCATCTGAAAACGGTTCTTGTACCGGGAACATGTCTGTTCGAAGATGGTGGTTGGAAACTGTCCTCAACAAGCAATAACTCGTGGCTGAGCAAAATCTATCTGTCCCAATTTATCACTAGAGAACTGCTGGGTGTGGAATGGGATGAGACAGGCAAGGCAGCAGATGCGGCTCATGTAAACTGGCTGCTGCATCCGGAAGAATCCTACTGGTGCTGGAGTGACCAGATCCTGTCTGGTGTGGCGGTTGGCAGCAAGTATTATCCGCGTGGTGTAACGTCCATTCTATGGCTACTCGAAGGCAAAGGAAATCAACTTGCGCAGATCTATGCCAGCAAGGAGGCGGTACAATGAGCCAGTCTGTCGTTCAATCTGGTCTGTCAGGTCCACAATACGATGCATGGCTGGGGTACCACTCCACATTGTCAGGAGAGAATGGCTTTGCCAAGAAGACGGCTCCACTCTGGAGCAGGCTGATCTTGGCCGAAGAAAACCATCAGATCATTACGACAGCCCTGACCGAGCTTTCACTGGGACTGGAGAAGTTGTATGGCGTGAAACCCACGGTCAGTCAGCTGACTGCTTCTCAGGCTAGTGAGCGGAACGAGCATGCTCCTGCAATACGAATTGGTACATGGGCTGGAAGCCATTCTGTGGCCGAAGCGTTTAGCGAAACCGAGCGTTCTGCTGTGCAAGGGGAAGGGTATATCCTTCGCAAGGACGAGGCAGAAGGTGTACTGGTCATTGGATCAGAGACTCCCCAAGGAGTGCTGTATGGTGCATTCCATCTGCTTCGGGAGCTGACACTTGATCCAAAAATTGCAAGCGAAGCGGAAGAAGCTGCAAACAAGTGGAGTTTTATTGCCGAGCAGCCAACCAATGCGCTACGAATGATTAATCAGTGGGATAACGTGGACGGCAGCATTGAACGGGGTTACGCTGGGGACTCGATTTTCTACGATAACGGGGAATTCACACTGGACTTGGAACGCATCAGAGATTATGCACGCTTGCTTGCTTCGACGGGTATCAATGCCATATCGATCAACAACGTAAATGTACACCGCCGTGAGAGCCTGTTTCTAACGGAACGTTATCTTGGTGATGTTGCGAAGGTTGCCGCTGAATTCAGAGCGTATGGTATTCGACTATTCCTGAGCGCCAACTACGCTAGTCCAATTGAGATTGGTGGTTTGCATACGGCAGATCCGCTGGATGCGCAGGTCCGGGAATGGTGGAACATTCAAACGGCCAAGGTGTATGCAGCCATTCCGGATTTTGGCGGATACCTGATCAAGGCAGACTCGGAGAATCGTCCAGGGCCGTTCACGTATAACCGGGATCATGCCGATGGTGCGAACATGCTGGCCGAAGCGCTTCGGCCATTCGGTGGCTTGGTGATCTGGCGTTGCTTCGTCTATAACTGCAAGCAGGACTGGCGGGATCGCTCCACAGACCGTGCGCGGGCAGCGTATGACCACTTTACGCCGCTGGATGGGCGGTTTGCCGACAATGTCATTTTGCAGATTAAGAACGGGCCGATGGACTTTCAGGTGAGAGAAGCGGTATCCCCGCTCTTCGGCGCCATGGAAAATACGAATCAGGTCATTGAGTTTCAGATTACGCAAGAGTATACCGGGCAGCAGCGTCATCTGTGTTATCTGGTTCCCCAGTGGAAAGAAGTATTGGACTTCGACACTTACGCCAAAGGCGAAGGTTCAGAGATCAAGCGAATCGCGGATGGTTCTCTGTATAAACGACCTTATAGTGGCTTCGCCGCAGTATCCAATATTGGTGCAGATGCTTGCTGGACAGGACATCCGCTCGCGCAGGCGAATCTGTATGGATATGGCAGACTTGCGTGGAATCCGGAGTTGTCCACAGAAGAGATTGCCGATGAGTGGGTGAGACTGACGTTTGGACATGAAGATGAAGTCGTGCGGCAGGTTACGGGTATGCTTTTGAATTCGCTAGATATCTATGAAAATTATACTGCACCTCTCGGTGTAGGCTGGATGGTTAACCCGGAGCATCATTATGGGCCAAATGTAGATGGGTACGAGTATTCCAAATGGGGAACGTATCACTTTGCCGATTGTCACGGCATTGGTGTAGATCGAACCGTGAAGAGCGGAACAGGGTATACCTCGCAGTATCACCCTGAGAATGCTGATCGTTATGAGTCCTTGGACACCTGTCCGGATGAGTTGATCTTATTTTTCCATTACGTGCCGTACACTCATGTTCTGCATTCGGGTAAGACAGTCATTCAGCATATTTATGATACACACTTTGAAGGTGCCGCGCAGGCAGAGGTGTTAGCCGATACATGGAGACAGCTGGAGGGAAAAGTGGACCCAGTTATCTTCAGCAAAGTTGCTTCATTACAGGAGAATCAGGCCGAACATGCGAAGGAATGGCGGGACATGATCAATACGTACTTCTATCGCAAGAGCGGCATTGCGGATGAACAGGGTCGAACAATTTATTGAGTGGAATTGCGAATGCGGATGAACTTGGTGATATGAAAAAGAAGATACCTTGTTTTTTTTGATGTAAAATAGACAGCATGGACATACATGAGGAGGAGATAGGTATGGGACAACATCAATTGCCCGAGACCATGAAAGCTGCTGTCATGACAGAGCCAGGACATATCATTATTGAGGAACAACCCGTCCCGCAACCGGCTGCAGATGAGGTGTTAATTCAAGTGATGGCTGTAGGGGTATGCGGATCGGATGTGCATTATTTTGAGCATGGACGCATCGGCAGATTTGTGGTGGAGAAACCGATCATTCTGGGACATGAGTGTGCGGGGATCATTGCTGCTGTGGGATCGAGCGTATCACGTTTGAAAACAGGGGATCGGGTTGCTATTGAACCTGGGGTGACTTGCGGACGTTGCACAGCATGCAAGGAAGGTCGATATAATCTCTGTCCGGATGTTCAGTTTCTGGCGACCCCTCCGGTGGACGGGGCATTTGTGCAATATATGGTGATACGTGAAGATATGGTGTTCCCGATTCCAGACCATCTGTCCTATGAGGAAGCGGCCATGAACGAGCCATTCTCCGTTGGGATTCACGCAGCTCGCCGGAGCAAGCTGGCTCCGGGTTCGACTCTTGCGATTATGGGGATGGGGCCCGTTGGACTGATGGCTGTTGCGGCTGCAAAATCATTTGGCGTAGAGAAGATCATCGTAACGGATCTGGAGGAAGTTAGGCTGGAAGCGGCTCGCCGCATGGGTGCCACCCATACCATTAATGTGCGGAATGAAGATGCGCTGGCTGTGATTCGTGAGTTAACAGGTGGTGTGGGTGTCGATACCGCATGGGAAACAGCGGGGAATCCGAAGGCGCTACAATCCGCTCTGTATTCACTTCGACGTGGAGGCAAGCTTGCGATTGTTGGCCTGCCGGCACAGGACGAGATTGCACTTAATGTTCCCTTTATCGCAGACAATGAAGTTGATATCTATGGTATATTCCGTTATGCCAACACGTATCCGGCAGGAATTCAGTTCCTGAGCTCCGGCCAGCATGACGTGATGTCTCTGATTACAGATCGTTATTCTCTGGAGGAGACACAGCAGGCGATGGAGCGTGCTTTGCACAATAAGAGTGGCAGTCTGAAGGTCATGGTATATCCGAACGGCAGATAGAACCATACTCGGAGAGTCCTGGAGTTCAGGACTCTTTTGTGATTTTTTTTCGGAAAATAAAGGGATAGACAAGCTCCCATAACATGGTATAATTCATGAAGATTTTAATATATAAAATGATACACACCTTTTAGGTGAACAAGTACTTAGCGAAAGGAACTGAAGGTTGTGAGAGTACATGAATTTATGATTCACGCTGATTTTCATCGGGATGATCTGATGTCGGTATCTTCTCAAGCGTCACGTTTTTCCTCGGATATTATTTTGTCGTATATGGAGTCTGAGCATGAACATCGAGTAGATGTCAAAAGCCTGCTTGGAATGGCGTTACTTCCCATTCGATATGGTAGTGTTGTCAGATTACAGACAAGAGGCAGGGATGAGCTGGAGGCACTGGAGTACATGCTGAATGTACTGGAGAAAGGGACGGCGTGACACCTGATTGGGTGCAAAAATCACAGAAATCATAATTTTTTTAGCTATTCCTCAAATCCTGCTGGTACTTTGTACAAAAAAAGAGTATAATAAAATTTAGTTTGATTCTAAAGAAGTACCCATATTAAAGGAGTGTAAATAGATTATGCCAAAAGTTGACATCCATCCAAAGACACAACTCGTAATTTTTTACGATGCAAGTGCTGATTTCAAATTCCTGAGTTCTTCCACGAAGTTCTCTAACGAAACTATGGAATGGGAAGACGGTAACTCTTACCCAGTAATCCGTGTGGACACTAGTTCCGCATCCCACCCGTTCTTCACTGGTAAACAAAGAAACGTGGATATCGGTGGCCGTGTTGATAAATTTAACCGTAAATACAACATCAACAAATAGTTTGACCATACATTACAAGAAAACCTCGGGATTCGTCCTGAGGTTTTTTTGTGTACATATTCAGGGTAAAGGCTTTTGAATTTTACTTGAAATTAATATTTGTGACTAGAAATATCCACTTCATTAAAAATTAATTCAACCAATTATTGCGCTTACAACACATTCGGATGTACACTAGGAAACAGAGTAAGAACATATTGGAGGAGGAAATAGAGATGAGCAGCATCACACATATGGTAACGTTTACACTTTACGCAGGTAAGGATACACCGGAGGCGGAAGCCTTTTTGAAGGAAAGTTCAGACGCACTTGCAGTCATTCCTGGCGTAGAGCAGTTTCAGGTTCTGAGACAGGTAAGTGAGAAAAATGAGTTCGATTATAGCTTCTCGATGGTCTTTGCCGATCAGGCTGCGTATGATGCATACAACAATCATCCGGTTCACCGTCAATATGTAGAAGAGCGTTGGGAAAAGGAAGTCAGTCGCTTCCAGGAAATTGATCTCATTCAACATGATAAATAATCATACCTCATAGAGGATCTAAGTTTGAACTGACATATACAGCATTGAATAATGCTGTATATCCCTCTAGATGAAGTCAATTCGTGTTGAGAAACAGACAAAGTCGAAATCGTTTTCGGTGAAATGAATTTAAGGAGGTATTCGCTGTTATGCAATTGGATCTCACAGGAAAAACGGCTCTGGTTACAGGCGCAACCGGTCAACTGGGGAGAGTAATTGCCCGCACGTTGGCAGCCTGTGGCGCCAATCTGGCTCTACATTACATAAATAATGATACGAAGGCTCGTGAGCTTCAGGGTGAGATTGAAGCACTCGGTCGTCAGGCTGTTATTGTACAGGGAGATATTACGAAGCAGGATACGGCATTTCGGATGCGTGATGAGATTCAGTCTGTCCTCGGCGGAGTGGATATCGTTGTTGCCAATGCGGTCATTCAATATGAATGGACAACAGTGTTGGAGCAGTCGCCTGAAGATTATTTGAGCCAGTTCGAATCTTGTGTCATGCAGAGTGTATATCTTGCCAAAGCTTTCATTCCTCATATGCAAAACGTCAGAGCCGGTCGCTTCATTGGCATCAATACAGAATGTGCGATGCAAAATTTCGCTCACCAGTCTGCTTACACCGCTGGTAAGCGTGGAATGGATGGTGTATATCGAGTGCTTGCCAAAGAGGTTGGCGAGTATCAGATTACCGTGAACCAGGTTGCACCTGGATGGACGATTAGTGAACGTGATCGCTCCAGTGAGCCTGGGCATGATGAGGCATATACGCGTACTGTGCCGCTGAAGCGCAGGGGTGAAGATCAGGAAATCGCCAATGCGGTGGTTTTTCTCGCTTCGGATCTGTCCTCATTTATCACGGGTGCCTATATCCCTGTAAGTGGTGGTAATGTTATGCCTGCCATTTAGAGTACTCTGTGGATTCAGGAATTCAGATGAAATACGAATCAATCTAGTTTAATCGTAATCCGTTTGTCATTCGACAAGCGGATTTTTTGGCATTTTGCTAACAGTAAAATAACGATTGAAGGGCAGGCTTTTCGTTTCATATATCCAGAGATACATATAATTTGGTTCGGGTTTGAGAAGATTGGGGTATAAGAATAGGTATATTACCAGAGTGGAAACATAATCAAAATGAGCAATTAAAGGAGACCCATCAATTATGAAAAAAACAGTCGCGGACGTTCTGGTTGAATCTTTATTGAACGCTGGCATCAAACGCATATATGGCATTGTGGGAGACTCCTTGAATGCAGTACTCGACTCCATCCGTCGTTCGGGCAAGATCGAGTGGATTCATGTACGACATGAAGAAGTGGCGGCATTTGCTGCTGGGGCAGACGCTGAGGTCAGTGGTAGTATCGCTGTCTGCGCTGGTAGCAGTGGCCCTGGTAACATGCATCTGATTAACGGTCTGTACGATTGTCACCGCAACCGTGTTCCTGTACTCGCTATCGCTGCACATATCCCAAGTGATGAGATTGGCAGTGAATATTTCCAGGCGACACATCCCGAGTATCTGTTCCAGGAATGCAGTGATTACTGTGAAGTGATTACGACAGCGAAACAGATGCCGCGTTCCCTCACGATGGCCATCCAGACAGCAGTCGCACGTTCAGGTGTGTCTGTCGTTGTATTGCCGGGGGATGTAGCAGGACTTGAAGCAGCGGATCTGCCTGTGCCTGAGCATGTGTATCATGCGACCAATCCCGTGGTACATCCATCTGAGCCGGAAATCGTGAAACTGGCGGAATATCTGAATCAAGGTAAAAAAATTACGTTGTTGTGCGGTGCAGGCTGCGCGGGCGCTCGAGAACCCCTCATGCAGCTCTGCGATCGGTTAAAATCTCCAATGGTCATTGCGTTACGAGGCAAGGAATATTTGGAGTATGACAACCCCTATTCCGTAGGCCTTACGGGTCTAATCGGGTATTCATCCGGTTATCATGCCATGATGGACTGTGATGTACTACTGATGCTGGGAACGGATTTCCCATATCGTCAATTCTATCCCGAAGATGCGAAAGTCCTTCAGGTCGACATTCAATCTTCCCATCTGGGTCGGCGCACGAAGCTGGATTATGGCGTATGTGGGGATGTGAAAGCGACCATTGAAACGTTGCTTCCTTATCTGACAGAAGAACACAGTGACAAACATCTGCGTAAAAGTGTGGACCGTTATGTGAAAGTACGCAAAGATCTGGACGAGCTGGCCGTTGGCAAACCGGGTAAAAAGCCCATCCATCCGCAGTACCTGACCAAGGTCATTAGTGATGCCGCAGCAGAAAATGCAATCTTCACCTGTGATGTCGGTACTCCGACAGTATGGGCGGCACGTTATATCGAGATGTCTCGCAATCGCAGACTGCTCGGTTCATTCAGTCACGGTACGATGGCAAACGCTTTGCCACAGGCGATTGGCGCCCAGGTCGCTGATCCGGGCAGACAAGTCATCTCGTTGTCCGGTGATGGTGGTATTACGATGTTGATGGGTGATCTGTTGACATTGAAACAGCATAATCTGCCAATTAAAGTTGTAGTGTTTAATAATGGAGCACTCGGTTTTGTTGAGCTGGAGATGAAAGCTGCCGGATTCCTAGAGTCGGGAACAGAGCTTGTGAATCCTAACTTTGCGATGGGTGCTCAAGCCATGGGCATGGAAGGTATTCGGGTTGAGGATCCGGATGAACTGGAAGGGGCTGTGCAGCGTGCGCTTCAGCATGATGGTCCTGTGCTGATTGACGTGGTGGTGAATCGTCAGGAATTGTCCTTACCTCCGAAGATCGATATCAAACAGGCGGAAGGATTCACGCTATGGATGATGAAAGCCGTGCTGAATGGACGCGGAGACGAGATAATTGAATTGGCCAAAACGAATTTGCTAAGATAGGTGCTTCGATAAGCGGAGTTGCACCGTGTGAAGTTGTTAAGATAATCGACGTAAATAGCGTCTAGCATCCAAAGGAGGAGCAGGCAGAAGTCATTATTGTTGTCTACTCCTCCAACTTCGTGCTGAATGTGTGATATATGATATAGTATGAATCCATATTATATGAATTGTTTTTATGTCGAAAGTCTATTAGAATAGGTAAAGTCAGGAAGGTTTTATGCCATTTTTGACTTACATATTGCATCATTACATGTACGAAGTTTCATATCGTATTCATCGATCCAATCACAAGATGACACACACACATGGAGGAGATCAACATGAGTCACGCAGGAAAAGTAGCCATTATTACTGGAGCAGGAAGTGGATTGGGCCAAGCAGCAGCACTGAAGCTGGCTGAGAAAGGTGCAACCATTGTTGTCGTGGATCTTGTCGAAGAGACAGGCCTTGAAACGGTTAAGCAGATTGAGAAGCTGGGAAGTAAAGCCATTTTTGTACAAGCAGATGTGAGTAAAGCACCTGAAGTTGAGAATTACGTGAAAAAAGCAGTCGAAGAGTTCGGACGAATCGACATGTTCTTTAATAATGCAGGTATTGCAGGTCCTGGGATCAAGTTAATCGAACATACAATCGAGCAGTTTGACCAGATTATTGATATCAACCTGAGAAGTGTATTCTACGGGTTGAAGTACGTGATTACAGAAATGCTCAAAACAGGTGGGGGTTCCATTCTGAACACAGCCTCCACAGCCGGTATTGTTGGTGTACCCGCAGTTGCACCTTACGCTGCGACCAAACATGGCGTGGTGGGCTTGACCCGTACAGCTGCGATTGAATATGGCAAGGACAACATTCGTGTAAATGCGATTGCGCCAGGTACCATTGAGACACCTATGGTTGTTCAGTTCGGTAAAGACAACCCTGAAGTGTTCAAGGCGACCGTTGACAGCATTCCATCTGGACGTCTGGGCAGACCAGAAGAGATCGCGAACCTGGTTTCCTTCCTACTGGGTGATGAAGCGCCATATATCAATGGTGCAGTATATCCGATTGATGGTGCCGTTACAGCCCAATAAGAGTTCTGCTTATCGGTAAAAGAACAGCCGTTAAAATGGTTAAAGAGAGGTCACTGTATGCGTACAGTGCCTCTCTTTTTAGTTTGTTTTTTTGTACTACAAACTCATATCAGGCAACGTTATGCGATGTATCGGTTTGTGTACTTTTCGCAGGTGCTGAACGATATGAGCTTATAACGATGATGATGGCAACAGCGACCCCGACAGCTCCAATCCAGGTAATGGATGACAATGAAACGCTACTGACCGCGATTCCGCCAATACCTGCTCCGGCAGCCATCGCCAGTTGCATCACCGAGCTGTTCAGACTAAGCATAATGCCTGAGGATTCCGGAGCCATGGTGACAAGGTTATACTGCTGAGTTGGACCCGAAGACCAGGCGGCAAAAGACCACAAAACCAGAACTAGGAAGATAGCAAGATGAGAGCTTGCCGTTATATTCAACAGGACCAGACTCACGATATGCAGTGTCATGCCTGTGACCAGCGTTCGTTTGACACCCAATCTGTCCGCACTGAAGCCTCCAACTTTTGAACCGATCAGACTTGCTATGCCAAATGCGAGTAAAGCTGAACTGAGCAGTGCTTCGCTCATTCCTGCGACGGATACAAGATAAGGTGAGATATACGTGTAGGCAGTGGAATACCCACCTAACCAGAAAAAGGTCACCAGCAGTGCCAAAACAATTCGTGGCTGCTTTAGCAAAGACAGTTGGTTCTTCAATGGAACAGGTGCTTCTGCTTTGGAAGGCGGAATGGCGGCCGCGATCACCAGCATGGCGAGAACGCCAAGAACGGCTATGCCGGCAAAAACAAGCTTCCAATCCCAAGATGCAGCCACAAGCCTTCCAAGCGGAACGCCAACAATCAAAGAAGCCGTAAAACCAGTGATTACTGTGGCGATTGCACTAGCTTGTTTGCCCTCAGCCGCTATTTGGGAAGCAACCGTTAATGCCGTGACAACAACAACGCCCGCGCCTAAAGCCATCAAGACACGTGCTGCGACGAACAGTCCATAACCCGGCAACAGATAGGCAAGAACATTAGCCACAACGAATAGACCGAGGAAGTATAGCAACAGCTTACGACGGTCCCAGCGCGAAGTCAGTGCAATAATGACAGGTGTACCTAGCGCATATACGAGTGAAAAAATCGTAATGAGCTGTCCGGCAGCGATTAAAGAGATATTCATGGTATCTGCAATGCGATCCAAAATGCCGGCAATGACATATTCGGACGTTCCTACAAGGAAACTGACCAAGGCAAGAACATAGATTTTAAACGTAGAAGACATGGAAACATAACCTCTTTCTGATTATAATTAGATATTTTTAGAAATATAGAAATAAAGACAAGAGAACAAGACATAAATACTGTGAATGCAACCCATCTGCGCGAAAGGTAAAGTTACAACCGAGATAATGAATTTTGGTATAAGCGTAAACTTATGTGACCGAGTTCTATTATGAAATATTGTACAATGTATTGCATAATATTTCGATATTTCTAATTATATAGAAATATAACTCAAATTTTTTTATTTATTTAGCAGATAGGGAACAAACTTTTGCGCAGTCTCCGTGTTCAGGCTGTAGTAAATATACGTACCTTTCTTCTGCGATGTAAGTAGGCCGCAATCGTACAGCTGTTTCAGATGATGAGACAGAGTCGATAGCGCAACCGTAACAAGGCGGCTCTCCAGATCGGCAGGACACAGATTGCTTTCGCTCGATAGAATCTGAATGATTTTGTAGCGTGTTTGCTCACCCAGTGCTTTATGAATTTTGACGACTTGTTCGAGTTCATTTGAGTTAGGTTGCATGATAATCTGTCCTTTCGTCTTTATTTCTTATTTCTAGTAATATAGAAATAACAGTAGCATATGTCGTATGAAAAGTAAACTCTCGGTGAAGGTTCCACCTTTCTTCTGATTTAACAGCCGAAAGTCTGGAATAACTTCCTCGAGAGTTATGTGGGTTGTAGATTAGCGATCTAGGGAATCAACATAGTCCTTGGCTTCCTTCAACGAAAGACCTCGGGCTTCACGCAATCGTTTGATTGCCATAATTTTTTTTCCTTGTTGTATAAGTGCAATTAGCTCCTGATCCAGATCCGTTGGGGCTGGTTGGCTTGTGTGGGCAGGGGGTGCTTCCTTTGGCGATAATGTGTAATTGAAGTCAGAGCGGGCGCTGCTGATCGTACCGTTCTCCAGACGCTCGACATCTCTTTTCAATTCATTCAATTGACGTTGCAGGCTGGTGACTCTGACCAGTAACACAAGGATCAGAAGCAGCAAAACGATCCATACCAAGGTGTTCATTTCCATGATGTCATGTGCCTCACTTTCATTTATTCATGTTAAGCCATTATTTAAGCTGAACCGGGATCTCCTTGACACCACGCACGATCATGCCGGGTCTCCATTCGAGTTCATTCACGTCAGCCTGTAGCTGCATATTGGGAAAACGATTCAGAAGTGTACTGACTGCAATCTCGCCTTCCAGACGTGCAAGCGGTGCCCCGAGACAGAGGTGAATGCCTGTGCCAAAAGCCAGATGTGAACTCTTCTCGCGGGTAATGTCAAAGACATCAGCATCCTTGAACTGCTGTTCGTCCCGATTAGCCGAATCAAGCGCAACGATGACAAGTTCACCTTGAGCGATATGCTGTCCACGAAATTCGATATCTTCCAGAGCCCAGCGGGACGTACTGAACTCTACCGGCCCGTTATAGCGCAACATCTCTTCAATGGCCTTGTGAATAAGCTCGGGCTGCTTAATGAGCAGTTCGCGTTGCTCCGGATGCTCCAGCAGGGCAAGAATTCCATTGCCGATGAGATTAACCGTCGTTTCGTGGCCCGCGATGATTAACAAGGAGACTACGCCAAGCAGTTCTTGTTCAGTCAACTGCTGCCCGGACTCTTCTGCAATGACGAGCTGGCTGATCAGATCAGTACCGGGATCTTTGCGTACTTTTTCGAACCAGGCCGTCAGGTAATCCGTAAACTCCTTTGTATGCTGCTCAAACAGTTCTGCGCTCTCGGCGGTGGTAGCATCAATTACCGTATTGGACCACATGCGGAATTTGTCACGATCTTCAAGAGGGACTCCCAGAATTTCACTAATGACAATGATGGGCAGCGGGAAGGCAAAGTCATCGATCAGATTCATTTTTTCCTGTGACGGAAGGTTGTCCAGTAGATCATCTGCAATGTCCTGAATATGGCTTCTCATGTCTGCAATCAACTTAGGGGTGAATGCTTTCTGTACAAGTCCCCGAAGTCGGCGATGATCTGGTGGATCGGAGAACAGCATGTTATTGACAAAGATACTTTGATTTTCAGGGCCATAACGTTTGGCGATATCCTTAGTGAAACGTTGATCTTTCAGAATCTGGACCGCGTCTTCATATCGGGTAATAATCCAGCCGAACTCCCCATGGGGAAACATGACTCTGAAAACAGGCTCCTCTTTTCTTAACTTTTCATAAACCGGGTAAGGGTTGTGCGTGAATTCTTTGGTAAAAAACGCTGGCTTTGAGGATTCGTTCGGTTCATTCGGGTTCAAATGCAAAATCTCCTCTCATATTCCTGCATAATACTTGCACCTTCTATATATTCAATACAGCAGCTTTTGAAACCTTGTTTTTGATTCACATAATAGATGAGAGTTATGGTGGATGTTGGAGCAGGAAAATAGAGGAAGTTAGAAGAAGACATGTAGAGAGAATGGATCATTATGCTTCGAAAAAAAGAAAATGAGGTGAATGCTGATATGTCATACGCACAACTTCCATTGCATCACCACCAGATTCCGGCAAGTCGAATGGTTCTTGGCTGTATGCGATTTGGGGGTGAATGGGACGGTCTTCCTATTACTTCAGATCTTGTTGTGGAAGGTCATCGGGCGGTAGAAGCTGCTATCGAAATAGGCATTAATCATTTTGATCTGGCGGATATATATACACGCGGTAAGGCAGAGCATGTCTTGGGGCGAGTTTTATCTGAAACTCCTGGTTTGCGTGAACAGATCATTATACAGTCGAAGTGTGGTATACGCCTTGTGGGTGATGATGAAGGACCTCAGCGTTATGACACCTCAGGTGTACATATCCTGGAGAGTGTGGACGGGATTCTGGAACGGCTCGGCATTGATTATCTGGATATTTTACTGCTGCACCGTCCTGATCCGCTCGCCCATCCGCAAGAGATTGGGGAAGCACTGGCTAGGTTGCATCATTCCGGTAAAGTGCGCCATTTTGGTGTGTCCAACATGGGTTCTGAACAGATTCGTCTTCTACAGCTCCATAGTAAAGTACCTCTGATTGTGAATCAGTTGGAGATGAGTTTGGATAAAATCGGATTCGTGGAAGCTGGTGTTACGGTGAATAGACCCCAAGCCAGAGACAATGTGTTTCCCTATGGCACGATGGAATATTGTCAGGCAGAGCATATTCAATTGCAAGCTTGGGGTCCCCTTGCTCAAGGGCGATTTACTGGCAGGGTGGTTGAGGGACAGCGTCCTGAAATTGACCATACGGCTCAATTGGTTAATCGAATGGCTAAGGAGCGTGGTTTTACACCTGAATCAATCGTATTGGCTTGGTTAATGAAGCATCCAGCAGGTATTCAGCCCGTGATTGGTTCGATTCGACCAGAACGTATTCTGGCCTGTCGTGACGCGACAAAGGTTGAGCTAAACCGATATGAGTGGTACGAGCTGTACTCAGCTTCGTGTGGTCGCAGAATGTAAGTAGGGATGTTGGACAGTGGATAGTAAATTGAACATATAAGAAGACACAGGCTGCTGGTGGCCTGTGTTTTCTTTGCGATATTCTCTTCATGTGGTTGAAACACAATATGGAGCGTGTAATGATTCATAAGGTCATATGGTCTACAATACGAATACATTTGTAATAAGCATACTGATTCGGAGCCCAAACCAGTGTATTGGCAGCACGATTGTAAGGATAGTTCACCTTCATATTTGTGCTAGAGGCTATGTCCATGGACTTAGGAAAAGTGCCGATAAGAAGGACGTTTCAACCATTTTTATCGTTTTACCGGGTAGTTGTTGGAGTGCTGTGATAAAATGATAGGAATAAGAACATACGATCTGTTTGTGTGAGAGGAGACACCTTGACGATGGAGATGCTTAAACCACCCGCCGAGATATTATACGAGGTTGAGTTACGTGCGCTGCGAGAGGAAGATCAGGGGAAACGTCCCCCAAACTGGCTGTTATCTCCTGCCTATGTGCGCGATTTTATTATTGGCAGAGATAAGCCTGCGTTATTGAATGGAGAAGAGATCCCGATTACCCGTAAATTCTATGGCAATGACGTGTTAATAGAACGTGCCGTGGTCACTCTGGCAGGCAATCGAGGGTTAATGCTTGTGGGAGAACCCGGAACAGCCAAGACCATGCTTAGCGAACTGTTGACCGCGGCGATCTCTGGAACCAGTCTGAACACGATTCAGGGTACAGCAGGCACGACGGAAGATATGATCAAGTATTCATGGAATTACGCCATGCTGCTCGATAAAGGTCCTTCGGAAGCTGCGCTTGTGCCATCGCCACTATATAACGGCATGAAGAAAGGCATTTTAACCCGTTTTGAAGAGATTACACGTTGTCCCGCTGAAGCGCAGGATAGTCTGATCAGTATTCTTAGTGACAAGGTCATGAGCATTCCTGAACTGGACGGTGGTGTACGGTTTGCCCAACCGGGATTTAATGTCATTGCTACAGCCAATATTCGGGATAAAGGTGTTAACGAAATGAGCGGTGCCTTGAAACGACGATTCAATTTCGAAATGATCAAGCCCATTCATAACGTGAAGATGGAAGCCAAAATCATTGAATCCCAGGCACGAAGCCTGTTATTACATAGTGGAATTGATATTGAAATTAACCCGGATGTGGTTGAATTGCTGGCTACAACATTTATGGAACTGCGCACTGGCATGACACGGGAAGGATACAAGCTCGACACCCCTCAAGCAGCCATGAGCACGGCAGAAGCGGTGTCTGTCTATGTCCAGAGTGCGATGACTTCCTATTATTACGAAGATAAGGCTATTGCGCTGGATCGGTTGGTGCAGAACATGCTGGGTACCATTGCGAAGGAAAACGACAAGGATCTGTCCATTCTCAAAACCTACTTCTCCAAGGTCGTGAAAGAGCGTTCCAGGGAAGAGGGAATGTGGAAGGACTATTATGAGGAGAGAAAATGGATCGGTTAACAGCAGTACTGGACCCCGATGTTGATCAGTTACAATCCTTGTTCGAGTCCCAGGTGTATAACCTGAGTAATCCTGCGGTCTATTATCCAATACGACACCATAGCCCTGCATGTTCATATCACTTGTTACGATTAATCGGGGAGTACAAGCCGGATATCATCCTGATCGAAGGACCAGAGAGCGGTAATCCATTAATTTCGGTGCTGAGTGATGAAGCAACCATACCTCCTGTCAGTCTGTACTATACCTATGAGAGTGAACTGGAGAGAGAAGCCTGCTATTATCCGATGCTTCGTTATTCACCTGAATATGTCGCTTTGAAAGAAGCAAAACGCCTGGACATTCCAGCAAAGTTTATTGACCTGGACTATCGTCACTTCTCCACTCTTGCATCCAAGTCCGGTCAGACAGAACAAAAGGAGATCTCCATCCAGGACGAGACCTTGCTTGCGGGGTCTGACTTCATTAATCGGTTGTGTCAAAAAACAAACTGTCGCAGTTTTGATGAATTGTGGGAAAAGGTGTTTGAGATTGGCGGTCTGGAGAAATCCACTCGGGCGTTCGTGCAGGATGTATTCACGTATTGTACGTTATCCCGAGTGTGCTATTCCACGGAACGATTACAGTCTTCAGGTGATCTGGCACGAGAAGCACATATGAAACAACGTATTAATCAAGCGGTACAAGAGTATGATCGTGTGCTTGTCATTACCGGTGGATTTCATACGTATGGACTGTTGATGTCAGAGAAACATGAATCCGAATTGGAACAGCCGGAAATGGAGAAACAGCATGCATACCAACGTTTGGTTGGACGAGGTGAACCAGGTACGTCTCAACAAAGTGCAGTTGATCCAGATCCGGTTCACCAACAAATGTACCCGATGGTCTATACCTTTGCTGAAACGGATCGGCTCAATGGATATGCGAGCGGCATGCCTTATGTGAATTATTACGATCAGATCTGGAACCAGCTACTTCGCAAAAAGAGTACACCGTATAATCTAACGGCTCTGGACTTGTTATCCCGACTGATGCGCAAATTACGGGACGGACACGAACATGTATCAACGAGTGATGCGATTGAGGCGTACAGCATGATTCAGGGTCTTGCCGGGCTTCGTGGGAAAAGGGAAGGCGGCGTCTATGAGTTGATGGATGCAGCACTTTCTTCCTTTGTGAAGGGGGAACTTACCCTAGCGACCGATAAACCGCTGCAAGAGCTTCAGCAGTTATTGACAGGAGACGTCATTGGAAGTGTGGCTCCCAATTCATTCAGTATTCCCATCGTGGAGGACTTCAAGGTGCGCTGTACAGGACACAAACTGCAGATCCGCACAACAGGACAACACAAGAAAGTACTGGATTTGTATGCGAAACCGGAGCACCGTCACATAAGTCAATTGATTCAGTGTATCACGTATCTGGTTCCGGAATTCGCTAAACGGCAATCCGGGCCGGACTGGATTGCAGAACGTGACATGAATCTCGTACGCGAAACCTGGGTTTATATGTACTCATCCCGCATTGAAGCCAGATTGATAGAGAACTCTCTCTATGGCGGAACGCTTGCTGGAGCGGCTACACGCAAAATGGAAGAACAAATGCAAGAAATACCGGATCATCATAGTGGTGAACTTGCCCGACTCATGCTTCAAGCGTTGCTCATGGGGCTTCAGGACACAGCGATGAAACTCTATGAACAGGTGCGCTCAGCACTGAGAACCGACGGGAATTTCCTTTCCTTATGTAATAGTCTGCATGTCTTGAACCGAATTCATCAGCACCGCAGGCTACTGGGATTATCTGACGAGCAACATCTCCCTGAGCTGGTATCCGAGGCTTACAGGAATGCCGTAGACAAGCTGTTACAGCTCTCCAGAGCCAACACGGATGAACATGAAGCCATTATTCAGGGATTGAAACTACTAGCCATGCTCGCGGAGTCATCAGAGGAGCATTTTCAGGATGAGACATTCCGAATTCACCTGAATGAACTGCTGTCTGATCACCAGCTTCCGGCTCAGCTGGAAGGTGTGTGTGTTGCTATTTCCTCAGGGCTCGGCGACAGGCCTAGGGAAGAGATTGTTGATCGTGCACGTGGGTATATCCATGGTACACCGGATCAGACCCGTCAAACGGCACTTTTTTTACAGGGAGTATTCTCTGTAGCACGTGACGCTTTTTTATATGAAGATCAGCTGTTGTCCGAGTTGAATTATTTGATAGAAAAGCTATCATACGACGACTTCATCAGTATGGTACCGGAATTGCGGTTGGCATTCACCTATTTTACACCAATGGAAACAGGCTTAATTGCTGAGCGGGTGGCGAGTCTGCATCAGGTTGAACCGGAAGAGATGTTAAGGCCTGCGGTCGATGAACAGATGCTGATTCAATCCAAAGCATGGGATGAAGCGCTTCGAAAGGAGTTTGCCGCATGGAAGCTAATATGAATGAAGCGAATCGGATAACGGAAGAAACCGGAGAAACGGACAAAACTTCCAATCCGGATGGAAGCAACCGAGGAGATCATCATTCTACTGAAACCTTGAATCGATGGCGTCTGATTCTCGGTGAATCCGCCGAAGAAGGGTTGTGTAATACAGATCAATACACTTCGGGTGAATTTCAATATACGGAAATGGATGAGATTCTGGGTTATCTGTATAACCGTGAGTACGGTGAAGAACAAGGTTACCGAAAAGAGGGAGGACGCGGTGCATCTAACCTGACTGTACCGAAATGGTTGCACAAAGTCAGGGACCTATTTCCCAAACCAACAGTAGAAATATTGGAGAAACAGGCGCTTGACCGCTATGGTCTGACAGAATTATTAACGGACAAAAAGTTGCTTGAATCCCTTGAACCCAACATGAATCTGCTCAAGAACATTATGCAATTCAAAGGACGGATGAAGGGTGAGGTGTTAAAGAGCGCCAAGGAGATCGTACGAACCGTAGTTGAGGAGCTGCGCAGCAAGCTGGAATCTCAGACCCGAGCCAGTATCATGGGCAAACGCAGTCGCTATACCTCGAGTTCAGTACGATCCTTACGCAATCTGAATTTCAAGCGAACCATCACCAAGAACCTGAAGAATTACGATAAAAACAAGCGCAGGTTTGTAATTGATCGTCTGTATTTCGATGGGAGTATACAGCCCCATAACAAGTGGAACATCATCATTGGTGTTGACGAAAGTGGCAGTATGCTGGATTCAGTCATCTACAGTTCGGTAATGGCGAGCATCTTCTATCGCTTAAATGCGCTACGTACGAAATTATTCATATTTGATACGCAAGTTGTTGATCTGAGCGACAGGCTGGAAGACCCCGTAGATGTGCTCATGAATGTACAGCTCGGCGGGGGAACACATATTACCAAAGCGTTGCGTTATGGCGAGACGCTAATCGATAATCCGGGCAAAACCATCTTTATTCTGGTCAGTGATCTGGAGGAAGGTTACCCGATTGCGCAGATGTACAAAGCCTGTAAAGATATCATCGATGCAGGATGCAAGCTACTGGTTCTCACCGCACTCGATTTTAACGGGGATTCAGTCTATAACAAACATGCAGCACAGACCTTAACGAATATGGGCGCTCATGTAGCAGCAATTACCCCAAACGAGTTGGCAGATTGGATTGGCGAGATCATCACTTAAATTTGAGGAGGAATGTGTAATGCTTACCGCAGACCGCGCAGTAGAAACTTTGGTGGAGAAATTCGCAGTGACCTGTTCAAACGAGTATTCATTAAAAACAGACCGAAGCTCCGAAATTATTGATTATGTATTGGGAACGACAGACAAATTCCCGGATATGATGGGAAATTCGAGTCATTATGTGTATCAAACAATTGATCTGCTTATGAAGCTCGCCAAAAAAGACGATGGAGATATCTTTTACCGGGCCGGGGCTATTGTGATATATCTGGAATCCAATTATTCCAAAAGAAGTTCATGGAGAACGGATGCTTTTACTGTCTGTATGGGAAATGATTCAGAAGCCTACGGATTGAGCGGGAAGAGCAAAAGCGCTGATCGCATGGGTGGGTTGTTGGGCCGGTTGGAGAAGATCAAACAGTTTGCGGGCGAGAACGAAATTTCGGCTGAATTAAAGAGCAAATTAAAGCGTGCCCAGTGGCTTTTTGATTCCAAAAAGGCTGACACCCAGGGGGATTATCGAGATGTAATCAATGCGTTAATGCTGCTACAACTATATTCAAAACTCAGTGACACGGCCTCTCATCTTGCAGAGGTTCAATCTTCTGTTCAATCGTTACCCGTGTTGTTTCAACATGTGATGGCTAATGATCCAGATAAGTTGCGGGACGAGCTACATACGTTGATTGAACCTGTAGTGGTCGGTAATATTCAAGGGAAGCATAACGGATCTTCCCAGGAATTGAAGGATGAATTCCTCAAGGAGAAGCGTAGTCAGCTCATAGCTGAGGTTTATCCCAATACGTCTTTCTCTCCAAAAGAGCAATGTTCACACACGGTGTTCCATCAAACTATGGTACTAGTGAGCAGTGCCTTGCTGTACCTGATTAACATTAGTGGAGGTAAACAACGGTTCCTTGATACGAACAGTGAGATTGGACATGTTCTGCTTCACACAATACATCAATTACACGAGATTTACCCACTCGAAGTTCGCCGTTACTTGCTGAGTATGGACCCTAGAGCGAAGAGTCCCAATGATCTGCTTGCTGGACTTGTGCCTCTGGATGAGCCTTACCAGTTGGTTGAAATGATGCGGGACGAGCTTAATTCGTACACGATATCCTGGAACATGCTACAATCTGCGATCGCGAATCATCCTGAACAAGCGATTCGAGCATATGAGATTATCAAACCGCCATTCCTCAAACTTTGCATTCAGAAATTCATGGATGATCAGGGATTGACCTTGCCCAATGCGGAAGGGGCACTGGAGCAAGCGGTATTCAACGCTCTTCGGCATCCTTTGGATGGGGGGCGTCAAGGACTTGCGATTGCTAGATACTTAAGTGGGGAAAACACCCTTGAGGAATACTGGGAGGACTCGAATAGTCGTGGTCTGTTTAATAACCTGAATCGGGATAAAAAGCGTATTCACAATCTGATAAGCATCAGTTTCTTACCCTTGGAGTCGGAGGCAATGCGCAGATTCGCAATCCTGACCACCCATCCCGATTGGACGCTGGATATTGTCTCAGACATGTACAATTCATACGCTTTTAGTGGAGAGAAACTGCTTCAACGTTATGGACAAGATCCTGAGGTACAACGAGAGAAATTGCTAACCAGTCTGCTCTCTCTCAATGGCATGACCGACTATAGATACAGATCCATGCCACATGACGAATACCGCCGAATCATTCAGCAGAATCTGGACTATGCGCTGACACAGTACAAGAAACTGCCAACGGATACGCGTATTTTGATTCTGGAAATTACCTTTGAACAGCGGGATGAGCTAACGAAGAAACAACTGGCTGAAGCGATTCGTGCCGGATTGCAGGATTCGTCCAAAAAGGCCAACGGTGTGGCCTTAGCCGAATTCAACCGGATACCTGATCAGGACTTGTATACACTCGTATATCTCTCCGAGAAAAAAGTGTCGATTAAAGAGATGGCTTTGACCGCGATCCGCAGTCTGGAAAACAGCAAGGAGCTGTACGGTGAACTTTTGAAGAAAGAGAAGTCCGATGAGTGGAAGAGCTTGATCCAAATTCTGCTGGATACCGCAGATTTAAGTCCAGAGTATGCCCATGCTGCACTCGCTGATCAGGCAGATGCCAAAAAGTTGTCGAGACTGAGCTGGTTGTCCCTAAAAGATCTCCCTTCACTGATACGTATTGAAGACAATCAGCCTTTAGATAATCGGATTAAGCAGTATGCTTTGGTCCAATCATTGGATCATACATCCGGTCCTAATGAACGGTTGAATGAATTACGAGATTACGTAAGTGAGGCATCTCTCGCTCGTTTTGCAAGTGAGCTGCTCCAGGTCTGGATTCAGGAAGGTGCTCCTGCAAAAGAGAAATGGGTGATGTATGTATCCGCACTCTTTGGCGATATTCAGATTGTAAATATTTTAGCTCCGCAAATTAAGGAATGGACAGAAAATAGCCGCGGCGCGATTGCTGCAGATGCTGTGAAAGTGCTCGCTTATCTGAAAGATCCATCTGCTCTTATGGCGATTGACAAGATCAAACGTGGCGTGAAGAACCGTCAGGTGAAAGGTGCAGCAGAAGAAGCGTTGCAGCTTGCAGCCGATAATATGGGACTTACCTCGGAACAACTGGAGGATCGTCTGGTCACCACACTTGGTTTTGATGAAAAAGGAACCATGCAGCTTAGTTACGGAGAGCGCTCATTCCTGATTAAGGTGAATGGAGACTTGCAAGTCGTTGTCTTAAATGAAGAAACAGGCAAATCCGTGAAGAGTCTGCCTGCTCCTGCACAGAAAGATGATCCTGAATTGGCAGCGCAGTCCAAGGCACGTTTCACGCAACTGAAAAAAGATCTCAAATCCATGGTTAGCATTCAGGCACAGCGTCTGGAAGAGTCATTGTCCAAACAACGTCTATGGTCTGCTGATGAGTGGAAAGCCCTTTTTGTACAAAATGTAATTATGCAGAAATTTGCTGTTGGTCTGATCTGGGGAACGTATGAGGATGGCGCTCTGATCAGCACGTTCCGCTATATGGAGGATGGCACATTCAATACAGTGGACGAGGATGAGGTTGATCTGCCTTCAGGTGCGCAGGTGGGACTTATACACCCGCTGGAATTGGATCAGGCTACCCTTGAAGGTTGGACAACGCAGTTGGAGGATTACGAGATCAAGCAGCCATTCGAGCAATTGAATCGTGAAATTCACCAGCCAGAAGATGAGGATAAAACGAAGAATGAATACGATCATCTGCCCGAGTCTGATTTCTCGCCAACGGCATTCCCTAAAGCACTGGAGAAATATGGATGGATCAAAGGACCGGCACAGGACGGCGGCTGGTACCATGAATTTTATAAAGAGTACGGAGATCTTGTTGCAGAATTGCAATTCAGCGGTACGAGCATCACGTATTACGAGGGATTGGATGATATTACACTGGAATCCCTACATTTCTTCAAACCGAGTAGCAAGCAACATTATTATTATGGTGACAATAAATCCATTGCTCTGGGCAACGTTCCAGGTCGCGTGTTCAGTGAAACGATCTACGATATTCTAAGAGCAACGGGGCGTTGATGACGTGAGTGGATTCAAGGAGAAATTCCGAAGTTTTTCGAAGCTGTGTACAGAGGATTATCTGATTCGTTATGCCAACAAGGGGCTGTACAAAAGGTCTTTGAAAGAGTTGGACAATGGTGTAAGTGTAACGTACACATGGAATGCATCATCGGTGAGTTGTCAGCTCAGTGACGGGACACACTGTACGCTTGAAAATACGCTGGATCATTGGGAATGCTCCTGCCCGGCAGAACATATCTGCAAGCATGTACTGATTGCAATTCTATATGATCAACGGGAACAATCGTCAGAGGATTCGATGAGTGCAGACGAAAAGCATGTGCCGGCTAAGAACTCAGGGATATCGAATAATGCTTCGACGGACGCATCAAAAGAAGTATCAGTATCAAACGTAGTATTAAACGTGGACGGTCCAAGCGAAGTTCCGCATACGGTATCACGTGAGATCGAGTCTCGCTTCCGCTGGATGACGGAGTCTGACCTTACCGTGTTAATTAAGTCATATAGTTCTTCTATGATTGAGGAAGTTGTTTTCCGATTGAGATACCCAGAAGAAATTAAGATCATCGAAGATTCGCTTCTTACGGTGCATCTGACAAGCCAGAATATCGAGGTATCTTTTACGGAGGAAGCGAGCCTTGCAAAAGCACTTTGTAAAGTGCCGCAGACTGCTGGGAAGATGGCCAAGCTGGAAGCTTTGCTACGATATCGGGTACTAAGAGGCCTGGATGATACGGATGCATTAAGCGGACGAGTGTACGAAGCCAAGTTCTCTCTGCAGACGGTGCAGGAATGTCGCGTGATGCTGGCAGGATTGTTGAAGACGGGACTGGCCCGTCTTCCTCAGTCTTATATGGCACAACTGGAGACCTTGGCAATCGCAGCTCATAGTGGCAAACTGCCTGACATAGAACGCAGTTTACGAGGGATACAAGGGGAACTACAGTTGTTTTTCAACAGACATATACGTTTCTCCATGCAATCCATGTTGGATCGGGTAAGCAATCTGTATCTTGCACTCCAGGTTCTTGAAGAAGAAAAGGTATCTGTCATTCAGCAGAGTCAGCTCATTGGCAGTTTTCGAAGTAAATACTATACAGTTCCTTCACTTCACCTGTATGGACTGGGGGCTGATGCGTGGGAGACAAGATCCGGTTTCCGTGGAATTACCTATTACTTCTATTGTTTCGATGATGAGGAAATGTACACCTATAGCGATGTACGTGCTGTATATTATGATGATCAGCAGTTCTCGTATACAGAGCATTATGGTGGATTCACACCATGGTTACCTAATCTGACCTTTCGCCAGTTCGTGGGTGAAGAAGTTCAATTCCATTCCGTTAAAGTGAATGAAGAGCGCCGGATCTCTTCCGGGGAAGGTGCCAAGCTTGCTATTTTGCCTCGAACGGGTGTGGAAGCGTTGAATATGGGCAAAATCATGCAAGATGTAACGTCTGTACTTCAAGAGGAATCGCGATCGTTCGATTTGTTTGCTGCTCCCAAAGAACGATTGGCTGTGATCAAAGTTGCTCGAATCGTGGACCATAACTTTGTCAAACAAACACAGGAGCTTGTCCTGACGGTTGAGAGTATCGAAGGAGAACGATTGGCACTCACTCTCCCGTATTCAACAGACTGGCAGACGATGATCCTAAGACTGGAGTCAGGATATGGTTCCCAATCGCTTGAGCACTTCTATGCCTTTGTTCGTGTGGAATCCAAACGGATTAGCCCGATCAGTTTCCTGAAGGGTCAAACGGTGCTCAGTCTAAAACTGGATATCGGCAATGGAAGGATGGGAATACTTGGAAGATCATAATCAGTTCATGCAGAAAATTAGCGGCTGGTCGGAAGAGTTGCTCCTACGTGGGTTATCTCAGTTTACGATTCGGGATATTGAGGTACTTGAGCAGCTCGCAGCTGAATCCTCGCGGTTGCAGATGACTTTCTTGCATGAGTTGTTGAATCAACTCATCAAGGAAGGGCGTAGCGTGGCTCTTGGACAAGGTAATGAAGAGTTGCTGTTATTTCAGTATTGTCGTCTCACCCAATATGTACAATTGAGTGTGCAAGAAGAGGCGTAATATTGGTTAGTATTCCAAGCGAAGGCACATGAAGCGATATGATGTAATAAATAAGATGTATTATAGAATATAAGAAGATTTGCAGAAGACCATAAGGTCACTGCAAATCTTTTTTTGCTATTTTGGAGTTTGATGTATTACAGATCGAAAAATATCATCATTTGATGTTTGTTTAGAAACAGGATGAGAATTTCAATTGTTCTCAGTTATATTCGTTTTGATGTCATATCCCGATTTATGACGCATACCATTAGGCGAATGCGGTCATAAGGGAGGAAACTGAGATGTCCATGAGCGAACCGCTGTTAACGCAAATTGTGAATCAACATATTCCGGCTGGTGCAACGGTCGTCACTATTGATAAACCTGTCCAACATCCAGCGATCTACGCGGCTGATCTTACCGGTGACGGCATGCCGGAGATTGCTGCAGTCTATCAGTTGAATGGTGAGCTGTATTTGCTCATTCTGAAATTTGTTCAAGCACATTGGATCAAGATGGCACTCATTAAGGGATTGGGGTATGGGGTGACTTTAATGACTGCAGCCCCTGTAACATCAACGGCAAGGAACAATCTCATTATCGGTTGGCGGATTGGTTCTATTTGGTCTAAGCTTGCCGTATATGAGTGGACGGAATCAGGACTCAAAGATTTGGCCCCTGACGATCTATATTATAGCTATGCAGAGATTATAGATATGCCTGGTCCGCATGGCCGAGATGGGAAAGTGGAGATTGCACTCTGGATACATGACACAGGGGAAGCCTATCGTGTGGAGATTATCCGTTGGCAGAATGGGAAATGGGTTCCTGCACCGGACGTATATGAAACCTATTATCCCAAAGTGGTGCAGTATTACGAGCAATTAACTCAGCATTACCCTGATTATATCTTCTACTGGTATTACCTTGCGGATGCTCAGTTCCACGCAGGCCAGTATCCGGCAGCACTGGTTTCCGTTCAGAAGGCACTCAGTTTCCCGGAAGCGTATCCTTCCCGAGAGGCGTTGCTGGAACTGGAAAAGAAAATTAAGCAGGCGATGGTCCCTATAAGTCATGCTCGGGTTGCGACATGGTTATATCCGATCTCCGTTCGAACCACGAGGGGGACCCGTTGGGGGTATATGGATGCCCAGGGGCATGTACGGCTAGAGCCGGTTCTGGATGACGCGCAAGCGTTTCAGCCCAATGGATTGGCTGTAGTTGTGAAGGACGGCCATGCTGGTGTGATTAATCTTCAGGGGCAGTATGTCGTTCAACCTGTATACGATTCCATCAATTCCTTTTCCGAAGAACGGGCGATGGTGATCGATTCTCAAGGATTTAAGATGATTAATGAACAAGGCACGGTCCTGACCAAACGTCCATACTCGTATATCTCGAATATGAAGGACGGCCGAGCGTTATTTTACGATTCTAATCCTGGTCAGACAGATGGATCGGTGAGTCTGTATGGTTATCTGGATGCCTCAGGCAATGAGGTGATTCCGGCACAGTTCGTGTCAGCGAACGATTTTCAAGATGGCAAAGCGGTTGTGCAGATCAAGGACAATGAATATGCGCTCATCAATCGCAATGGACATCGGCTCGCGACGTATCCATTTGCTTATGTGGGACCTTTAGGAGATGGACTGCTTGCTTTTCAAAAAGAGGCCTCGGGCAAATATGGGTACATCGACGAACGGGGTAATATTCGCATTCAACCCAAATTTTCATCGGCATTTCCTTTTAGTGGCGGGCAAGCAATCGTCAATACAGCAGAGGATTACAAATCGATCTACGGTGTCATTAATACGCAAGGATCATTTATCATTCAACCCGCTTATAATAACATTCGCGAATTAGGCGAACAGAGATATGCACTGGGGCAAGCGATTAACCCGGAGCAGCCTTATATTGGCTCTGTGTACGCAATTGCAGAAACTAACGGTAGAAGGCTTACGGAGTTTGTATATCGCGATGTGGGCAATTACAAAAACGGCCTTGCTTCCGCATCGGACAGAAGACAGACCTATCTGCTTGATCTGAGTGGAAGACCGGCACCGGGATATCCACGTGTTGAAGGATCGGGTACGTTGGAGGTCGTTGCACCCGATCTGATTAAGGCTTATGTAGATCAGCGTTTATCTTATGTAAACCGGGCCGGACAGATCATCTGGCGACAAAATACAATCGTTCCACTTCACCCACCGTACCGTGTACGCGAAGAGAAGTATAAGCCCAATCCGGACTATCTCGTATATTACCCACAGGTAGAGGGGATGACGGATCAAGCGGCACAACTTGCAGTAAATGTAAAGTTAAAGACCCTTTCTCAGGTTAAACCGATCCCTGCCGATCAGCAGCTGGATTACACGTATACAGGCGATTTTGATATTACGTTCTATCAGCAGCAATTGCTTCAACTCCAACTCACCGGTTATAACTACCCGGCTGGTGCAGCGCATGGTATGCCTACGATGATCTATGCAATCATTAATCTGACGAATGGTCAGTTGTATGAGTTGAAGGATCTATTTAAGCCAAATAGTGACTATGTAAAAGTGTTGAGCCAGATTGTGGGAGATCAGATCAAAAATGATCCTCAGTACTCGTATGTGTTTCCGGACACGTATAAGGGGATTAGTGCGGATCAACCGTTTTTTGTTACAGCGGATGCGCTGCATCTCTACTTCAATCCCTATGATATCGCTCCTTATGCAGCAGGATTTCCAACGTTTACAATTCCTTTCACCCAGATCAAGGATATCATTGATACAGAAGGTTCGTTCTGGAAAGCATTCCATATGTGAGTATTCATTCATAACATCATACGCTAAATTCTGAGTAACAGAGGCCATATGTCCAATATGGCTTCTTTCTTATATAATAAGCTGAAACAACAGACAACGAGAGGGGAAGCCAGATGCAATCCAAGGTGTCAGAGACATGGTACGCCATTCAAAATAAAGAAGATCAGCGCTGTGCATTGGCAGCGAGATTAAATACATTTTACCAAAGCAGCTCTGCCGAACGAATCATTCATATTCCTGAAGAGATTGGTCAGGGATACTGGCAGCTGAATCGCATTCATCCCTCCATGGAACTCGTGTATAGTGATGCGATATTCCATCGACCAACCGCTTTGAGCAGTTTGGAGCAGGATGATAGTATCAAGTTAAGCTTCTGTATTGGTGAGAGCATATCATGGAACATTGATGGCAAGCTGGGTGAATTTCATGTACATAATCAGGAAAGTTCTGCATATGGCAGTCGATATACGAGCAGTACGTGTGAGTTTGGATTACAGCAGCACTTCAAGGGATTTACGTTGAAGCTGGATCAGACACCGATCAGTGGAATGATGCAGCAGCTTCCCATACAACAGCTCATGACAGCCATCGCTGGAAGTGGGGGAGGTTTCTATAATGCGAAGATGACACCGACGATGATTCGAATCGTTAACGAGATGACACAATGCCCGTATTCGGGAGAACTGAAACAACTGTATTTAAACGGAAAAGCACTTGAGCTGCTCGCGGTATATTTCAGTGAATGTATTCTGGAGCGTCAGTTACCTGCGAAGCATAGTGGCTTGTCCCGGACGGACCTGACCAGTTTGCAACAGGCGAAGCACATTCTCGATGCGAATCTGGCACATCCGCCAACTCTTGAAGGGCTCTCCAGACAAGTGTGTCTGAATGAATTCAAGCTGAAAAAAGGATTCAAGCAATTGTTCGGTCTTCCTGTACATGCGTATGTCATTGAGCAGAGGCTGGAGGCAGCGTATTACCTGCTGGAGACCAGACAGATGAATGTGACCACGGCTGCTGCAGCGGTGGGTTTTAATAAAACGAGTCACTTCTCCGCTCAATTCAAACGCAAGTATGGCATGACACCATCCACGTATTTTAATCAAACGTTCTAGTAGGCTTCTCGTAGCATTTACTTTTAATCCGTATTGAGGTATTTTTGCTCCGGATTGGGGTAGCGGTTGCCCACGTCCCTGTGAGATATTAATGTGCGTATATAGCACTGCGCCATATTGAGAATGATTATTAATATCAGGAGGGATGAGATGAACAACACATCTGAAGTGTCCGGGTTAATGCAGGTGACGAAGGAGCGTAAAGGTCTGCTGATCACAGCAAGTATCTTCTCGACGCTGTCGAGTCTGTTGCAGATTGTTCCTTTTATCGGGGTGTACAAGATCGTCGAGGAACTGCTAACTCATGCGGGGCAACCCTCAGCCATGGATAGGGATCTGTTGATCTATTGGGGGATCGTCGCATTCGTAGCCCTGATTGGGGGGCTTATTGCGCTCTATATCGGGGGGATGTGCTCACACATTGCCGCATTCAACATTTTGTACCAGCTCAGAGTAAGACTTGCGGAGCATGTTGCCAAAGTCCCCATGGGGTATCACACCCGAACGGCAACCGGTGAGCTGAAGAAGATTATCGAGGTCAGTGTGGAGAAAATCGAGAAGTTTATCGCCCATCAGTTGCCGGATCTGGTCAGTGCGATTGTAATTCCGTTAATGCTGCTGGGATACTTATTCTGGCTCGATTATCGTATGGCGCTGACGCTGTTAGTTCCGATCGGAATTGGGTTCTGGCTGCAAAGTCGTATCTTCCGTAGCGAACGCGGCCGTCAGGCTTATCGTAATTTTCAACTTGCCATCGAAGAGATGAATGCGACTGGAGTTGAATACGTGAGAGGTATGCCGGCAGTGAAAGTATTTGGCATTACAGCCGATTCGTTTTTGACGTTTAAACAGGCGGTAACGCGTTACCGGGATATTTCGTTGAGAATAACAGATTTGTGTAAAACATCTTACGGGCTGTTTTTTGTGATCATGATCTCTTTATTTACTTTCATTGTTCCGGTGGGTATTCTGCTGTCGAGTGGAAATACGGGGAATCAGTCGTTTGCGATCACGTTTATTCTGTTTCTGATTATTACCCCGAGTCTATCTGCTCCGTTATTGAAGTTGATGTATCTGGGTAGTGGGATGCGAGAGATTGTGGAAGGACAGAAACGGATTGAATCGGTGTTTGCCGAGCCGGTTGTACAAGAGCCTGTGTTGCCTAAAGTTCCGGATACATATGAGGTTGCCTTTCAGCAGGTATCTTTTGCTTATGAGCGTAAGGAGAGCGAAGCATATAAACCCGTACTTGAAAAGATTGATTTTGTAGCCAAAGCAGGAGAGATGACTGCACTTGTCGGACCTTCTGGTGGAGGAAAGTCGACCATTGCCAATCTATTGCTTCGTTTCTGGGATGTACAGGAAGGTGAGATTACGATTGGTGGAATTCCGATTCAGGAGATGGGGACGGAGAAGCTGATGGATACCGTGTCCTTTGTATTTCAGGATGTACATCTGTTCTACGATACGATTGAAGAAAATATTCGGATGGGCAATACATCGGCTTCACTACAGGATGTTATAGCTGCGGCTCAAACTGCTTGCTGTCATGAATTTATCGAGAAGCTGGACGCCGGATATGATACCAAAATCGGAGAAGGCGGCACGTACCTGTCCGGCGGTGAAGCACAGCGAATTGCAATTGCACGGGCGTTGCTCAAAAATGCTCCCATTCTGGTCCTGGATGAAGCGACAGCCTATGCGGATGCAGAGAATGAACACAAGATCCAGCAAGGTCTGGCCCAATTGGTTCAAGGCAAAACGGTACTGATTATTGCTCATCGTCTAACAACGATTCGGGCAGCCGAGCAAATACTCGTGATCCGAAAGGGTACGATTGCCGAGCGTGGGACACATGATCAATTGCGTGCACTAGGCGGGGTATACGAGCACATGTGGCAGGCTCATATCAGTGCAGCTTCCTGGAAGCTTGGAGGTGCAGTGCGATGAAGAATTATTTAACCAATATATCTGGCGGTAACCCGCGTAGTCTGCTTCCTTCAGTGATTGCAGCGATTCTGGACGGGATTGCAAAGATCGTTCCTGCGGCGCTGCTTGTGGACATATTCAATACGATCTATAAGTCTTTCGCTGATCCGGATATTGGACTGGATATCAACCGAATGTGGATTGTGTGCTGCATCCTGTTTGCCTGGCTTCTGGTTGAATACGCGGCTTACGCTTCACTCTATGACAAGACCTATCGAGCAGCATACAGCCTCGCGGCCTCAGGAAGGTTGAAGTTGGCCGAACATATTCGGCATTTGTCGTTAGGATTTTTCGGAAAACGTGATCCTGGGGATCTAACGAATCTGATCCTGAGCGATTATGGTCAGGTCGAGCATACGATCTCTCACAATCTGTCGCAGCTGATCAGCGCGACTGTGCTTCCGGTACTCGCTTTTGGCGGACTTCTGTTGGTGGATTGGAGAATGGCCGTAGCCATGTTTGTTGCGGTTCCCTTTGGTGTGGCGCTGTTATGGCTTACGGATTCCATTCAGGCACGACTGAGTGAGAACCATGATCGAGCCAAAAACGAAGCCGCCAGTCGGCTGCAGAAGTACCTGAGCGGTATTCGTGAGATTAAGGCCCAAAATATGGGGGGCAAACGTTTTGAACGGCTGCGTCGTTCTTTTGACGAATTGAAGTCCGCTTCCATTCGGTTGGAAGGCATTATGGGGCCAATGATCATGGGCGCGATGTTGCTTGCACGATCAGGAATGACATGGATGATTCTCGTGGGCAGTTATTTGCTTGCAGGCGGTGAGTTGTCCCTACCGGTATTTCTGCTATTTTTGCTGGTAGGTACAAAGGTATTTGAGCCCTTGACGGTTGTACTGATGAGTTATGGGGAGATGCGGTACTCCGCTTATAGTGCAAGACGCATTATGGATGTGCAGCAGGAGGCTCCGTTGGCAGGAACGGGAGATGTACAGCCTAATCAGGCGATTTCATTTGAACAGGTGACCTTTGGATATGATGACCATCAGCCGGTGTTGAAAGACTTGTCCTTTACGATTGAGCCGCATACCATTACTGCCTTGGTTGGTCCATCCGGTAGTGGTAAGAGTACAGTCACACGTCTCATTGCCCGTTTCTGGGATGTACAGCAAGGAAGCATTCGCATTGGTGACAGACCCGTTGATCAGATGGACCCGGAGAAGCTGTTGCAGGATATCTCTGTGGTCTTCCAGGACGTGTATCTGTTCCAGGATACGATCGGCAACAACATTCGTGTGGGAAAGAAAGACGCTTCGCAATTTGAGATTGAAGAGGCCGCACGCAGAGCTTGTTGTCATGAGTTCATCTCCAATCTGCCTCAAGGGTACGATACGCTCGTTGGCGAGGGTGGATCGACGTTATCTGGTGGGGAGAAACAACGGATTTCCATTGCGCGTGCTTTGTTAAAAAATGCATCGATCGTATTGCTTGACGAAGCCACTGCTTCACTTGATCCGGAGAACGAAGCTGCGGTGCAGCAAGCGATCAATGAGTTGGTTGCGGACAAGACGGTTATTTTGATTGCACACCGATTAAAGACCATTCAGAATGCCGATCAGATTCTCGTTCTGGACCAAGGTCAGCTCGTAGAGCAAGGAACTCATGCGCAATTGTTAGATTACTCGGGCATCTACGCTCGTCTGTGGCAATTACAACAGGATGCGGAAGGCTGGCAGGTAAAAGTGAACGGATCATGAGTTCGATGAGATAGATAAAGTAACTGAAGCAAATAAGCCTAATGTGGCAAATGAACTGACATAAAAGGAGAATGACGACGATGTTTAAACGAATTCCTGTATGGATTGCACTATGCTGTATGCTCACCTTGGCGGCCTGTGGAACGACCGAGACCACCAGTGAAGTGGTCAGCTCCTCAGAGGCAACCACACAAGCGACGACCAAATTGATTACTAACCCGAATGGAGAAGAAATTACGATCCCTTTGAATCCAGAGCGCATTGTTGATCTGTCTGGCTCTACAGAAGAGCTGTTGATCATTGGGAAAACACCTGTAGCGACAATGAGCGCGGATTATGGTAACCCGGAGGAACTTACGCCAACCATTAAGGATCAGCTGAGTGCAGATACCGTTAATCTGGGCTGGTATGGTTTCCCCTTCAGCATTGAAGCTATAGCGGGTGCCAATCCGGATCTGATCATCCTGGGTAAGGATTTTAACACGGATCAGTATGAAACTTTGTCTAAAATAGCGCCTACGATTGCATTGCCATACTCCTACTACGATTGGAGAGAACGCCTGACCTACCTGGCAGATACGTTTGGAGAAGAAAGCAAGAAAGATGAATATCTGGCCAAATATGATGCGAAATCTGCAGAGTGGAAACAAAAGCTGGAGGCGGCTGTACATGGTGAATCCTTTGCCGTAATTGAGACATATCCAAACAATCTAGTCATCTATTCGAACAAAGGTGCAGCGGAGATGTTATACGGTGAGTGGGGCCTGAAGCGCACAGACGGTATTCCTGATCCAGAGGGCTGGGGCGGTAAACAGATCGCGCTGGAGGCTATGGTATCGGTCAATCCGGATCGTCTGCTGCTGATGGAGAATAGTGAGAACAAGATGGTCGATAGCAAAGTGTGGAATAACATGAACGCCGTGAAAAATGGAAAAATCTATAAAATCTCCAATGTCGATAATTACAACTACTCGTACACAGCCATGGGAAGAATGGAGCTTATGGACCGCCTGGGTACGATGATTCTGGAAGATCAGAAGTAGTGTAGGTGGATTAGAGCATTCACTATGGATTAACTTTAACAATTAACAGAACTTAATGGCAGTATATGTGTAATTGTTTAATTTGTTTGAATTCATGTAACTTGAGCTGTTCTGGTTTCGTTTAGACATTGGGGTGATCTGATGTTGGTGAACGCGGTTCAACGTTACATGATATTAGCATTTATATTTATCGGGATAAGCTTAACGGCAGGCCTCATTCTTGAAAGGATTGAAGGGTATCAAATTACAACGACAGAGTATTACGGCTTACGTAATTTGGGGGGGCTGATATATATTTTGTCGCTCATCCTGGGATTCGGGCACTATTTACTCGCATTTTATGTTGTTATTCTCAGCCCGATCTCATGGCTGCTACGGAAATATGTACGCTTTCCTATGGTGAGACCTTTCATCTATATGGCGGGTTTTGGATGGGGCGGGCTGTGGGTTTTTGATCTCATGTACAATCCATATTTCGTGAATGGATACCATCTTAATCGAGTGACATCGATATGGATCTTTGGCATCGCTGGGTTAGTCTATGCTATTGTAGAGAATAAGATTTGGCGAAGAGAGCAGATACAGAACGAACAGAAGGCTACTTAACAAAAGTTGAGTAGCCTTTTTGGTTTACATAATTAATATTGTGTTTAGTAGTAGTAAACACGGACAGCAGTTAAGAGTTTGTTATAAAATTCACAAAGAATGCAATTGAAAAGAATTAGGAGATATATCGTAAAAAGGTAAAATTTTCTGTTATACTATCTGAGTTGTGTACATAAAGTTAGATATTTTAATGAAGGGAGTTCATGAAGTAAATTAGCCGTCTAGTTTAAAATTGTAGTTTGGAGGAAAGCATTTTGTATAAAGCAGGTTTTTGGATTAGATTAGGAGCAGGTGTATTGGATAGTCTTATTATTTCAATTCCGTTAGTGATTATTGCAGGTATTCTTACGGGTAACTTTGATACGGATGAGCCGATTGCAAAACTACTTAGTGCGTTATACTCAATTTTATTACCAGTTTACTGGTATGGTCGAACCATAGGAAAACGTATATGTGGAATTCGAATCCGTAATTACGATACACATGAACCACCAAAAATTGGTACGATGCTGATGCGAGTTGTTGTGGCTGGACTTGTGGTGTATGTAATAACTTTGGGTATCGGAGTTATCGTGAGTGCGTTTATGGTCGGTCTGCGTGAAGATCGACGTGCGATTCACGACTTTATAGGGTAAAAATCCCGGTGCAGCTTTTAAATCATTACTACTGTTTCACAAAACTCGTATTTTGTACATATGTTATGTTTGATTGAGCTAACGGTTCTCGTTAGCTTATTCCCTCTGTATTATCAACTTGTACCGATAAAATAAAAAAAGCCGCTAGAATAGCGACTTCAATGGGAATATGTTCTTGTCCCTCGACAAATGTCCTCAATAGAAAGAATCATTTTCTACTGTTCTACACATAGTGTCACAGTAAAAATATTCTTTGTTCAGCAGAGATTTTCTCCAAGTTTGAGTGACACAACTGATCCTCCTATCAAAAAAGCAGCCCCGTCAGGTGCTGCCTCATGTTATGCCTTATCTTGTAATTTTATCTGTTTACGCTAACCTGCCAACTTACTCAGCATCCGGATAAGGATTGATCTTCTGGATCGTTCCGTCTTCGTTGTATTTCAGCTCGGAATATTTAACGCAACGCTTGTGGTGGACACCTTCCGACAGGGAGCTGTCGTGATAGAACAGATACCACTTGTCTTCAACTTGCACAAAGGAGTGGTGGGTTGTCCAGCCGATAACCGGAGAGAGAATCTCGCCCTTGAACGTATTCATTTTGGTTGTATGAGCATCATTCTCTTCTTAAGTTATGAAACGATCAACTGTCTTATTAAAAATTTTCGCTTGATGAACCAATATTTCGATATCCGCTAAACATTTACCTCTCTCCTCTGCTTTGATCTAAACCTTAAATTTTCCTCGCATAATACATCCACAGTGCAAAAAATACGATTAAAACAAATAATAAGCAAGTTAGTAAGGTGTAGAATATCAAGGGATTAAAGAAACCGGCGATCACGGAGGCAATGCCCAGACCAATGAGAATGATTGCTGCGCTGAGTGTGCCGGCACTCTGGAGTATCATTACACTCCGCTCGTCATTCTCCTCAATATACTGCTTCTTCAGCTCGGCTTCATTATTGCTGGCTTTTATATACCTGACGAGGAAAAATGCGATGGCCACTTCAACCCCGATAAAAGCCCCTGTGTGAAATCCCTTTATAAAACTAGGTAAATCGGGTAGTCCACCTTGGTAAAATATAAGTCCTACATAGATCAATAGGGTAGCAGCGGCTACCAGTGACAGTACGTTTTTGCGAGTTTTTACTTTAATCTTGTACTTGTCCATTTACATTTCCTCCACTTCGCTGAAATCAAAAACATCTTCAATGGCGAGTCTGAAAAAATTGGCAATTTTGTAAGCAAGAATAAGGGAAGCCGTATACTTTCCCCTTTCAAGAGAGGTGATGGTTTGCCGGGTAACACCAACAATTCGTCCCAGCTCTTCCTGTGACAGCTTATGCTGCTTACGCAGTTCTGCAATTCTTGTCTTCAAATGATCACGTCCTTGCAATGTTTACTTTGCATTTTTAGCATAGTTCACTTTGCATTATGTGTCAAGTTAACTTTGCATTCTATATGGTTTACTAATTTTACCGAAGGAGTTTGCAAAATGGGGCTTCCTCTATGCTTCTGGTCGTTATGGATCAATCCGAACGACGTGCCTATGATAATGAGCCCCTCCCCTGAATTCGTCAGAATAATTCTAATCCCATAGAATTTCATAGGTTGAACCTGGTTTTTTTTCAATGTCCACCCTAAAGGGTGCATTTCTCCTCAAAATGTTTGCACACTCAGTTGGTTTTTTCTTAAGAGTTACCAGACGGTCTTGGTGTCTCCATTACAGCGAAAAGCGACAAATTCGATTTTGCATCTAGAAGCTTTTTTCCAAAGTTAAACGTAAATGAAGATCCAGTATGGGGTTCCGCGCACTGTAACTTCATTCCCTACTGGGCAAAAAGGTTAACGGTAAGACAGCTTTCTAAACGTGGTGAAATTTTATACTGCAAACTCGAAATGATCGTGTGAAAATGGCTGGCAGAGCTGTCTTATATTCCATTTCTGATTTGCAAATCGAAGATTTGGAAGGCGTACGTTTAAAATGAAAATACAAAATAATTAAAGAATTATAGATTACGCTCCCTGAAATCCTTAGCTGACCGTGTTTCTCTTATCGAGTCTTTGTTTTCCACAAGAATGTGAAAACTGCCCTGTTTTACGCTAATTATAAAGCTTTTTTCATTTAGATGATCATCTAATTGGTGATCGGACTATGTTCTTGTCCATTCCGGCAATCGGTACAAATTCTTGTCCTTGGCTTGGGACCCGAACTTGTACCGATAAAACAAAAAAAGCCGCTAAAATAGCGACTTTCAATGGGACAATGTTCTTGTCCCTCGACATTTTGCGTCCTACAGGTGCTGCAATAAACGTCTCTATGCGTTTCCTTAGTGTGTGCGGTTTTTGTTATTTTGTTATTGCTGCGTGCTCTGGTTAGGCTGCGATACGTTTCTCCATGCTGAACCATACCAATGAGAATACGAGCTAGCTTTCCAATTACGGTTGAACGCAAAGACCGCTTCTCTGGCTTTCTCAAAAACTCCATCGCTCTTCCTGCATGATCTCGCTCGATGACCTTGTATACACGGGACGGAGTATAGGAAGAAAGGATGGGGTCGTCCTTCCATAAGGAACATCGATGGGCATTCTGGAATGAACACCAACCTCCTTCCAATGCTGTTCTACGTCCGCAGGCTTTTGAAAGCCTTCCAGCCCTTAGTTTCGGGCTAGATGTTTTTGTTTGTCAGTAAAAAGTATTTTCGTATAACTTCCCCGTATGCGCATCAAGCACTTCGGGTGTCCGCTCGTGCTCGCTACCAATCATTCGATACACTAGTTCGTACGGGGCCTCTTCCGCCCTAGCATTGTGCATCCGTTCCCATTGCAGACGCAGCTTGGCCTGTGCCATCCATCGGAGGATGGCTGTCTGGGAATCAAATGAAGGCACGGTCTCCAGCTTCTTTAACTGTTCTGGCCTTATGGAGGGGGACATCAAACTTTGGACCCTCCCATTAGAGCGGTCAACAGCTAGTTGATAGCATTCATCCCTGACAGATACGTCTTGAACATATACACCAAAGCGAATGATTTCCAAACGATCTTCGTCGTCAGTCTCTTCAGTTAGAAGCTTGAGATACGGCAACATTTCGGCTGCTAGTCCTCGGACATAGTCCATAGCTACTTCTATACATGCGTCTCGATCCCAGGTTAATGGAGCAAGTTGATCTGGCTTACCATGCGAAACAAAGTCAATCAGTTGTCCGGTTTGGCTGTCTACTCGCGCCTTGACCGCTCCCTCCATCTGATCAGCCCAATAGGCCTTCCAAGACTGGTCATTCTTGTCTGGACGCTCTTCATTCTGTTGCTTCCACACCATCAACTTGGTGTTCAAGCCAATATTGTCGTCTTGTACTAACTGAAATTGGTCGTTGTCTACGCCAATCCACTCTTCTAGGCTTCGTGCGGGCGGGAACTCACCTGGCCACTCGTCCAGAGTTCTTGGGTCAGAGGGTACAGCTTCTGCCCTATAGGCTGTCGGAACTTCCTCCTGTGATGATGCAGTATAGATTAGTCCTCTATTTCGGGGGGCGTAAACAAGATGGACCTGATCGTCACCATCCGTGTAGACGGCTTTGTCCAATACGCAATATTCCACATGTAGCAAAAAATTCGCCTTCATACACGCCATCTGTTCCTCTTCTGGTGTGATCATGGTTGGGAGTGCTGGCCCTGGAACGGTTCCGTAGTACCTAAATCCGACCACGCGACCGCTGGGGTGAACCATAATCAGGCATCCCGTCTCAGGAAGCGGCAGGCCCATCGCCTTCTGCTGTCGTGTGTACCCAAACATTCCTTCCATCCACTCCATCTCACAATACGGAAAATTACGCAGTGCGCCGGGATAATGATCTTCCAGGAATTGCTCTGCCTGCTGTTTGAGCTCCTCCTCAGATAGCCGTGTCTCGTTGTCCAATGAGGCCCAGGAAATGGCATAGTCTAGCAAGTTGCCGTCCCTGGAAAGCGTGGCAGAAACGGCGTCATCACTCCCCGTTTTAACCCATAAGAATCCCGCTTCTCCCTTCCATGTTCCCCTCATGGTGTTCTCTTGATAGTCATTGACGATCAGATCATAATCCGATGAAACGGCAAACTGGTGCTCTGCCTGTTGTCTTAACTGCAGACGTAATGTATCCATGTCTCGTTCGAGAAAATCTTGAACCATTTCGTTGCGCAAATGTTCCAGCCCCTTCCGTAATTGTGTTTTTACAGTACCTAATGGCATATCCAGGAGATGGGCGATTTGCTGCTGGGTCAGGTCCTTCTTATATTTTAAGAACAGGAGCTGACGCAGCTTCGGATTCAGACTGGCCAATGCACGCTCCAGATCCAGGGTTTGATCGATATCATTAACGACCAATGGCTCTTGCGCCTGCGGGTCTTCGCTCAGGTGAACACGCTTGGATTTCTCCAAATGATTGAGCGCCCGGTTCACCACAATTCTGGTAAGCCAGCTCTCAAACGCTTCGGCTTGCTGCAGCGTTTGCAGTGACTCATAAGCCTTAACCAGGGCATCCTGAACGATATCCTCCGCATCTTTGGACTCCCGTACATAATGGCGAGCCACTCGGTGCAGCTTATCCGTTCGATCCTTTATAAGAGAAACGAAGGCATCGTGATCTCCGTTTTGTGCGGCGTTGATTTGTTGCTGTGCATCGATCATTGTCGTTCACCTCCTGTTATATAGACAGCTAACTCGGGGGTTTGGATTTAATTAATGTAACATTATTCTGGAACTGACCGATCAAGTGACCACCCGCATGCGGCAAGCACGGGTGCCAAAGAGTACGTCACTCTTGGCGTGTTCCTGCTGAAGCTCCTTCACCCACTGAAGCAGTTCTTCCAGCCCGGTACGGGTATTGGAGAACACACAGTCCTTTCCCCGTTCGATCCTCCGGTAGTCGATGGCACGAGCGACATGGATTTCTTTCGCAATATCCTCATGGGTTCCACGCCCTTGAACGTACACCCAAATCATCAATCTTCCATTGTCCATCCACTAATTTGGCCTTCCTGATCGGTATTCTCTACCTCGATATCTGCATTCCACCATTGTTCCTTGAGTCCTTCCTTCTGCGGCTCCAGCTCTACATTGGTCATTTTGGTTTTGACGATCGTTAGCGTTCCGCGGTGCTGTTCTTGCTCTAATGCTTTATAAAGGTTTTCAGTCAGATACGGCTTTGAATTCTTCAAAAAATCATCTTTAGCATTGAACGCTACGTACACCTTCAGAAACTCCGGAATCACTTTCTGAATCTCCGTCTGCATTTCTTCCGTTGGCACTTCTACCTCTTCGGCCTGCTTCTCTTCTGCTGCTTGTTCATTCGGGGTGTACTGCCGAACAGGCCGTTTCTCCGGATTGACAGGCTGCTGCTTCGCCGCAGCCTGTTCTTGTTTAATGCGATTCCCTTCAAAGATCGATCCAATAAGTAGTGCAATCATGCCTAATGCAATATTTGTTATTTGATGATGTTACCCAATGTGCACGAATTGTCGATAGAGCCCCAAGTTGGCGGGGACGTAAGCCAATCTCACCCTCGCTTCGAGAAACTCTCTCCTGATAAGGCAATCTCCAACTATCAATAATCTTTACTTGGCTTAATTTATCACCTTTGCTGTCCGTACAACGACTCAACTTATTACCACGTCCTATGGTTGACACTACTGTTTTATACCGCATTCTATGTAAAAAAAATTTTCAGATCTCTTGAAGTAATTATATAATAATTACTTCAGAATACAGTTAACAAAATTTTATTCAATTATTTTTATCGGGTATTCTGAATACTTTTTTTTAACGGATTAGGCTCAATACTGTTAGTTGGTTGTCCGCCCGAATATATCTCTTGTTTATAGTTGTTCCCAAATAAGTGCATATGCTGATTATTTAGATATACACCTAATCGGCAATCGGTCTATGTTCTTGTCCATTTTGGCAATCGTACAAGTTCTTGTCCTCAGCAGCTAGTTTCAGTCCAATTTTAATACTTAGCCACGCGTATTTCTCCCCTCTTAATTTGTTAGTTGTCCATAACAATGTGAACATTTTCATGTATTATGGTGCTAAAAAAGGTTTTAAGTCCATGCGTGCATTGTTTAGATATACATCTAATCGGAAATCGGACTATGTTCTTGTCAATTCCGGCAATCGGTACAAGTTCTTGTCCCTCGACATTGAATTTTTTCACATATGCTTCATTTGATTTTTGGAGTATCTTTTTATCCTCATCAGGTGTGCTCCCTGATTTGTACCGATTGCCGTTCTAGCTCAATTTTCGTTCCTGTTATTTCAATAAATTTAATTTAACGACTTCTTATAGTTTCTTCGATAGATAAATATTCACCGTAAGATTGTCGTATAGATTGCAATGTGACCACCATTGATTCCAGGAGAAGCTGTAATTGCTCAAATGTTTTGTATTCCAGTTGTTCAGACACGTTCACTTCCAAAAAACCGTGATACATTCTGTGTTTCAGATGAACCCCCAATAACGCTTCTATTGAGTTATACGTTCCAATCGTTACAGCTGATACTCCAGCACAAACAATATCTTTGCCGGGTACCTCATATGCTGCATGTCCCTCTGATCGGTAAGACATGATTTTACCAGAAGAAGCGCTTCTCGTAATCTTCACTCTAATCACTTCTTTGTACCTCCCTTGTCCTTAGAACCACGGTATATCGAAATTTTATCGAAACAATTAATAGATTTTATGTTACTCTTTCATAGTGAAAATTTATTTTCTGGATAAGGTAGACCCAAATTCCCACGTAAAGTATTTGATTCATATTCTGTATGGAAAATGCCTCTTTCTTGTAAAATCGGAACAACTAAATCTACGAAATCTTTTAAACCTGATGGATATTCCTGTTGTATCAATAACATATCCATCGCACCTGCTTCATACCATTCCTGAACTTGATCGGCCACTTTCTCGGCTGAACCAAAAAACAAAGGTCTTTGTATCCTGTAAGCTGGCATTAAACTTTGCATTTCTCGGAATTTTTCTTCTGCTTCTGCTTCAGTACTACCGACAATCGGTATGTGAGAAGTCACAACAATAAAATCTTCTGTTGTTCGTCCTTCCAAGGCAACTCGCTTTCTAAGCTCTGCCGCAATTCCTTTAGCATAATCAAGTGAAATAGCAGCTATAAATCCACCATCTGTATATTTCGCTGCATTTGCTACAAAATTAGAAGAACTACCAGCCGTGAAGATTGGCGGTCTGGCTTGGATTGAACGGCTAAGATTTAATGGACCATCTACTGAGAAATACTTCCCTCTATATCTTAAAGCGTGCATTTTTTGCGGATCGAGGTAAATACCATTCGCTTTATCACGTATAAATGCATCATCTTCATATGAATCCCATAGACCTAATACAATTTCCATAAATTCTTTTTGCATAGGATATTGATCTGCTTTTGAAAGGTGGGACCTGCTATAATTCAACATACCTCCTGGATTTGACGTAATAGCATTCAAACCTGCTCGTCCCTTACTAATTTTATCAAGTGAAAGGATCTGTCTCGCTGCAGTAAATGGATCAGCATACGACGTAGCGATTGTTGCTGTAAGGCCTATATTTGTCGTTGCCATACTAAGTGCGGACAAAATACTTATACCCTCAAACATACTTAAGTGATGTGGAATATTCCCTGGCCCAACATGACTGACATCGAATAAAAATATGGTATCAAATTTTCCTGCTTCTGCTATTTTCGCTTGTTTTACATAGTAATCAATATTTTCACTCGCATTAGTAGGCATGTCTGGATGGCGCCATCCCATATAGTTGAACCCTACCCCTTCAATCACGGCGCCTAGTTTTAATTTTTTTTTACTATTCATTTATAAACCTTCTTTCTAACTACATTTATTAAGGGAATGCTGAGTGGTAAATAATTGTTCAAACTAGAACAGCTAGTGTGATTCAACCATCATCATCTCCCTTGAGAATTATTTAATTCGTCATATTTATATATTGCAAATTAACAATATATTAAAGTGGAAAGCAGGTGAATGCTACTGAACGATTGTTAACTCAGTATCATTCACCTTTTTGTAGATACAGACCAATTTGATTAATTACATCTTCGTTTCTCTTATAATATGTCCATTTACCAATACGTTTGGCATTAATTAAACCAGCTCGATGTAGTATTGAGAGATATTGAGAAACAGTGGATTGATTCATATTCATTTTACTAGTTATTTGACTCACACATACCCCTACTTCAACAAGATCAATCCCTTCTTGGGGTGAAAAGTGAGCTTCTGGTTTTTTTAACCATTCTAGTATTTGAATACGCGACTCATTAGCTAGTGCCTTAAAAATATCTAGTGGATTGTTCATGGACACTATTATACATTGTATATTTGCAATATGTCAAAATATTAATTAGTTATAAGTACGTTTTAACTAAATCGACGTAGTGTATTTAATTTTATGTTTCGGCTTTCGCGGCAGATTCTTCATCGCCTATCGTCAAGGTGATTATCCCCTCGTTTATAGCGATATCAAGTCCGAAGGTTCAGGACAGCTCCTGTTTTCGACCCAAGAGAGATACACGGGACCAGAATCAATATTTTATTGAATAGTAAATTTCCAACTTATATCCTTTATTCTAACGATCCTGACATTGGGTTTATTACGGTATTTTGCCCGTTAGTTTAATGAATTGATGAGGAGACGACCGATTAGATACATACTTAATCGGTAATAGGAACATGTTCTTTTCCCTCGACACCTTTTTAGTGAAATTAACACAAAAAGTCCATATCAATATAGGGAGTGTTATTTAACAAATTTTCATAGTAGAAGCGTCGGGCTTGCTCATCCCATTCGCTCCAATCAGGAGCGTTAAAATCTCTGCTTCTATAGAACGTGGCTAAAACTCTAGCTTGCCTTAAAATTAATAAATAATGGAATTTTGTTTAACCAACCTTGACTCACAGTATTTTCCTTACAATAGCCGTTTAAGATAGATGATGACGACCTCCGTTCCAATTATTGCTTCAGGAAACGGTTTTCTGCTTTGGGCCTTTTCCATAGCTATACTGCTTGCCAACGGGTTGCTCTAGGAGATGAACTTCTCCTTTTCGATACCACCTCATCCACGTTTTCAGCTGTGACTTCTTCCATATTCCCAGCTTCTCCATAACTTCTTTAACGGGTACCTCTGCTAATCTCATTTCTTTTAGTTCCACGGGATAACTCACTCTAGTTGCCAATGTAAAAAAACACCTCTAAGATGATCTCCTTATCTTACGACAAGGTTTCATTCACTTGAAGGTGTTTTAATTTGTCTCTCGTTATGGGGTCAGTTCCTCATCAAGATGGCAGTGCTTTTTTAATACATATGAAAATTACTTTTCCTTCATTTGTTCAACATTCTTATTTAATTGAACTAATATTTTCCTTAGCAAAGTAAGCTCAGTATCACTAATATCAGTTAACAGTTCCTGTGCAAAATGTTCTTTTTCCTTTTGTGAAGTTTCAATTAATTCTCTTCCGTAATCAGTTAATTGAACTAAAATAATTCGGTTATCCTCATCTTTTTTTCTTCTAGACACAATTTTATGGTCTTCAAGCTGTTTGAGATGTCTAGCGACAGCAGCCTTATCAAGTGTCACTTTTTTTTGTAAGTCACCTTGACTGATTTCGATTTCTTTATATATCAATGCGAGTATTTCAAAGCGAGATTGGCTGATGCTGATATAGGTATCAAACGTAGTATTTATGGCGTTATTCACACGATACATCTCGTATAATAACGTGGACTTCTGTGACCAATCTTTACTCAAAACCATCACATCTTTCTTAATCATATTTATTGCTAACGGCTTGCAATGTATTGTCAATATACAACTTAAATTCTCATTTTACAAGCAATTCGGCTCCTAGACACAACGCTCTTGTAAGTGAGAGGTTTTTCGATTTTCTATTGAGTTATAGTACTTCCCATTGTATCATCCAAACCTAAAAGCCCTCTCTCCAGCGGAGAAGGGCTTTTAGGTTTGGAATTAGATTAATATTGTGAAGTAAACTCAGTATACTGATAAAGTACCGTCGTAATTAATAACCTGTCCATTGTGACTCTCTTCATCCAGAACAAAGTTAACGATTAATTCCGCAGCTTGAACAGGTGTTTTCACATAATCTCCTGTCATACGCCCGTTCAAATCGGTTGAAACCGCCCCTGGCATCACTGTAAAAATCTCTACAGGTATATTTTCCTTCTCAAAACTCATTCCCCAAGACTTTGTCATGACATTCAAAGGAGCCTTGGATGTTGTATAGGCAAACGCATTGAAGTAAGGCAACGGCTCAATTGGTATACTGATATTTTGAATTGTGCCTTTATTGGCAATCAATAGGGGAAGCAAGCCTTTTGAAAGTGCAAAAGGACCAATAAAGTTAACATGATGAGTTGCTTGCAGATCCTCTACCGAGAATTCCCATCCCACTTTATGCATATCTCCTGGAATACCAGCATTGTTCACCAAGAGTGACAACTCTGGATGATTCTCAGTAATCGTTTTTACTGCATTATCAACACTGTATAAGTCGGCAACGTCTAACAATACCAATTGTGCATCTCCAAATGCTTGGAGCGCAGTTACTGCCGTTTCTCCTCGCTCCTGATCACGTGCCCCAACTAAAACACGATACCCCGATTCTAACAACCGTTTTGCAATCTCATATCCAATACCTTTATTCGCACCAGTTACTAATGCTGTCTTTGTCATTTGTTTTTCTCCTTTTATTACGAGCAATCATAAATTCCCTGCTTCGTAACTTTTAATTTTGTTGATGTATCAACGTTGATGTATCAACAGTTTATGACAAATCATTTATTATGGCAAGCTATTTTTTATAATGGAATTCTAAGGACTAATTAGCCATCAGGTAAAACCCTTTTTAGATTGACTAAGATGCTAAACTGTCATTAAACAAAGTTGCCCGTTATTTTAATGAATTTAAAGGTTTAATAATTATATTTATGACTAATCGGCAATAGGAACATGTTCTTGTCCTCAGCAGCTTTTTTTCAGCCCGATATTTCGCCTTTTTTATACCTAGCAACCGTGTTTAACCTCTCATCTTGTCAGTTGTCACATAACATTGTGAACATTTTCATGTATTATGGTACTTAATAAAGCTTTAAGTGCATGTTATCAATGTTTAGATATACATCTGATCGGTAATCGGACTATGTTCTTGTCCATTCCGGCAATCGGTACAAGTTCTTGTCCCTCCTCAGCTTTTTCCAGTTACTAAATTCCGTTTTTTTGAGTAACTATTAGCTGCTGGTTACCTCTCCTTAAGGCAGTGGTTCCATTAAGACGAAAAAATGTCCTGTATTATTGCATTTATCTGCACAAACTTACATGCGCTCCGTATTTAGATATTCACCTAATCGGCAATCGGATCAAGTTCTTGTCCATTTCGGTAATCGGTACAAGTTCTTGTCCTTAGCTTGGGACAAGAACTTGTACCGATAAAATAAAAAAGCCGCTAAAATGGTATTATCCCCTTTTAGTAGACAAGAGAAAAAAGACATCTGTTAAGATGGACTTAATCTTGTCAAACGAAGGGGATTTTTTTCATGGCTAAAAAAGGACAAACTTTCCGGCGGTACTCCTTGGAATTGAAATTGGAGGCGGCCCGGCTGGTCAACGAGGAACATATGAGCATACGTGAAGTAGCAACACGTTTAAATATTCAAAATAAATCTCAGGTACAAGTGTGGGCAGCAAAAGCGAAACAGGGAATGAGTCTAGAACCTGCTCCATCCAAACGGGGACGCCTTAGAACCAAGTTTTCTAGTATGGAAGAAGAGATGGCCTACTTGCGGGCGGAGATTGAATACTTAAAAAAGCAGTATCCAAATCTACACAAGGAGTGACGAGTAAAGATGCCAGATTTCAAATTATAGAGGACCTACGAGCACACCATCGCCTGGTTTGGCTCTTGAAGTTAGCTGCGGTTTCCCGTTCGGGCTATTACAAGTGGAGAAAAAGCAGACAGGCGACAAGCGAACGTAGACAAAAGGATCATGAATTGGAATCGCATCTGCTTGCCATCCATCGCGTTCATCCCTACTTTGGTTACCTTCGAATGACGGTAGCTTTACGGAGAGAAGGCCTTCGGGTCAACCACAAAAAGGTGTACCGATTAATGAAACAATTAGGCATCTGCTCTGTCATTCGAAAGAAACGTCGATTCTTTGGAAAACAAGTTTCTGTGGTGAACCCGAATCGGCTAGAGCGCCAGTTTCAGGCGGATACGCCACGAACGAAGCTGGTTACCGACATTACCTATATTCGTGCTGGAGAACATTTTGTGTACCTCTCTGTCGTCCAGGATTTATACAATAACGAAATTGTAGCGTGGCATCTTTCTGAACGAAATGACCTCGCTTTGGTCCATAACACGTTGGATAGACTCTGTCAGCATGTGGATCTGAGTGGCGTAATTCTGCACTCGGACCAAGGATTTCAATATACCTCGAAGCCATTTAACCGTAAACTGAAACAACTCGGCATCCTAGGCAGTCACTCCAGGCGTGGGAATTGTTTAGATAATGCCTGTATCGAGTCGTTCTTTTCTCATTTGAAGACTGAGAAAATTTATTTGAATACAGCGGCAAACAAAGCGGAGGTTGAACAGCAAGTAAGCGAATACATATTGTTTTACAACCAAAACCGATTTCAGAAAAAACTAAACGACCGTTCCCCAGTAGAATACCGGGAAACGGCCGCAGCTTAAATCTTGTCTTTTTTTGTATTGTCTACTTGACAGGGTTATGACCAATTTAGCGACTTCAATGGGAATATGTTCTTGTCCCTCGACATTAATTGCATATCTAATCGGTACAAGTTCTTGTCCTTGGCACATGTACCGATAAATTAAAAAAGTCGCTTATAATAGCGACTTCACTTCAATGTTCTTGTCCATAGACAATTGTTAAAGCGACAAAACTCTTGTTAATTGACTATTCCCTGCGATTTCTAACCAAAAAAAGTTTTTACTGAAACTGAAGGACCATTTTTTAGAATCTGGGAATAAAAATTCGCATTAAGCCTCCACCTCATCGATTCTAACAAGTGGGTTCATTCCAATCTATTCTTATGAGGAACTAAATATGATATTCCGCAGTTTGCGTGTAATCGGTAGTGTGCCAGCATCTTTTTTCTGCACCATAAACAATACGGTTAGACCGTCATGAGGGCTGTTTGTAAAGTATGCTCCAAGCCAACCGTCCCAACCGTATTCACCCAAACTACCGATGAATCCGGCTTTTCCCGGATCAGTCATAATACGCATTTGGTTACCGTAGGTATGGCCAAGCAATGTATGCCATGTATCAAAGCCTTTTTGTTGCCCGTTTGTTAATGAAGCAGATGTTAGATACTGGATGGTTTTTTGTTTTAATAATCGAATTCCATTATGGATACCTTGATTCAACAACATTGTCGTGAACTTGGCAGCATCATCAATTGTAGATGCGATTCCCGCTCCACCTGACTCAAATGCTGGTTCACAATCCATTTGATGATTAATACCAAGATGATTACCGTCATACAACTTCAACTTACCTTCACCATCATCCTGATAAGTTTTTGCAAGTCGGTTTCTTTTTTCTTTTGGAATCCAAAATCCGGTATCATTCATTTCGAGTGGATCAAAAAGCTCTTTTCTCAAAAATTGCCCATAACGCATACCGCTAACGGCTTCCACGACAGCACCTAAAATATCTGCTGACGTACCATACTGCCAGTTCGTTCCCGGTTCGAATGAAAGTGGCCCCATGCCCTGACGATTCGCAAACTCCATAGTGCTCATTGGATTTTCGCTAAACAACCGACTATCCAGTTCTTGAAATAACTTATATGATTGTTGTCCGGTTGCTCCAGCTCCATCATATAATAATCCCGAAGTCATATTTAATAAATCATGTATGTTAACTTCACGATTAACAGGCACCAACTGGCCGTTTTTTTCTACACGTTGGTTCTTGAAACCTGGAATATAGCAGCTTACAGGATCAAAAAGGTCAATATCGCCTCTTTCTAACAGAATCATAACAGCAGTGGCAGTAATTGGTTTAGTCATTGAATATAAACGAAATATAGAATCTCTTTTTAGAGGGTGTTTAGACTCGAGGTCTGCCCATCCATAATCGTGGTAAAAAACTTCTTTGCCATCTTTAATGACCATGAAGTTAGCTCCTGCAATTTCGTGATTATTAACACTAGCTTCTAATGTTTTCTTTAATTGACTCGCAATATATGAATCCAACATATGTTACGTATCCCCTTCGTTAAGCTTGAATATGATATATGTAAATATCTTTTCATGGTAATTGTGATGATAAGGAAAATCAATATAATAAAATAGAACCAATATTGATAAATATATCTTCTTTAGCAAAATGGTCGATGATTCTTCCCTCCTGTATCACAATAATTTGATATACGCTGGATTGTAGCCAGATCATGTTAAACAGACAAATCCGATATTTTTTTGCGAAGTCATAAACACCTCGATGATCTGGGCCTGCGTAATCATATCCAGACTGGAGGTAGGCTCGTCCATGATGATTAGGGGCGGCTCACTGCTTATTGCTCTGGCAATAGCGACACGCTGCTTCTGTCCTCCACTGAGCTCATGGGGGTACTGATGCAGGAGATGATCTGGCAGCTCCATCATAGTCAGCAGCTAGGGGGCATTTTTTGAATTACATATGCTGTAGACCCCAGTTTTGCAATTGTAACAAAATCGGGGTGAGACTATGTCCTTTATCTGTTAGTGAGTATTCGACGCGAGGAGGCATTTCAGCATAAGCAACGCGGTTCACTAGCCCACCTTCTTCAAGCTCACGCAATTGACGCGTAAGTGTGCGATGCGTCACCGTGGAGAGCGATTTTTGTAGTTCGTTAAACCGTATAATATCTTTATTTAATAAATGGTACAAAATCAGAATTTTCCACTTGCCGCCGATTGCGTTGACTGCAAATTCAACCGGGCAAGTACTGCAATTTTCCAATGGTTCGATCTGCATAAGTTTACCTCCAATAGTATCACAAGAGATACCTGATATCCCGAATGTGCGTACTTACATAAAGTTTGTGCGTTAGTTATTATGAATATAACATTTAGTTCGCTACTGAACAAATGAATGTAACTATAAGGAGCTGTTGTATATATGGAAACGATATTAGTTTATGGAGCGTCAGGGGTACAAGGTGGAGCCGTAGCGAGATTGTTAACTTCCAAAGGGGTAACTGTCCGCACCATTACACGTCATGACAAAAACGTAGCTGCTTTAAAAGAGCAAGGTATAGAGGCATTTGTAGGTGATCTGTCTGTATCCGAAACGTTGAAAGATGTTAACAGCGGTGTTGATAAAGTCTTCTTGAATATGCCAATTGAGTATGACACAGCATTAATGAAGCAGCAAATTACGAATGCCGTTGAAGCTGCGCGACAAGCGCACGTTAAATTGATCGTTGTCAATTCAAATGGTTTTTTACCAGTACATCCAACCGACACCAAGACGTTGGATGTTAAACGAGAATTAATTGAGTACGTACAACAAAGCGGTATTCCAACCATTTTGGTAAAACCCACACTTTATATGGAAAACTTCTTGATTCCGGGTCTGATCAATAATGGAATGCTCTTCTACCCTGTACCAGCAGATAAACCGATCCCATGGATTAGCTCCGAAGACGCAGCGCAATATCATTATTATGCGTTAACCCACCCTGAGCTGGCAGGACAAGTGTTGTTAGCTCCAGGTCCGGAAGCACTTACTGGTGCAGAACTCGGCGAACGTTTTACACAAGCGTTGGGACAAGATATAACCTTTAATTTCCTGAACTATGATAATTTTGAAGCAGCTCTTTCTCCAGTAATGGGGGCAGATCAAGCAGCTGGTATTGCAGGCTTTTATCGTTGGATCGGAGCCAATATTGATTCCCTGAACTATTATGACGTGAAAGATCGCGTGGTTGTCCCTGATCTCCAACTGACTTCGCTGAAGGATTGGTTGCAACAATCGCATGTAAAAACAATTTTTGGTTCTTAAGAATAGATCCAGTAATATCGCTCTAGTATGCTTTGCAATAATACTTTAATCTCTCAAGGAATGTGCTATAGTACATTCCCTGAGAGATTATTTTGTCAGTTACCCTATTTTATGTGTCTCAATGCTATACCCCACCGCTCTTCCACTTGGCGTGTCCACCTTAAAAACACTTCTTATCAGAGTGAGATTTGATTTGATTTACCTTTCCATAATACTGTAAGTCCTAAACCAATGATCAGAACTATTCCTGCAAAAAGGTAAGGGTAGTGAATATTAATATCAAATAGAATACCACCCAATGCTGGGCCAAAAAAATTCCCCAAGCTAGTGTAAGTGGAGTTCATACCTGCCACAAAACCTTGCTGTTTACCAGCAGTTTTAGATAAGAAGGTAAAGCACTTTCTTTCCATGCGACTAACATGCGTCGAACACTCACCTGAAACCCCTCTTTTATGTATCTCTTCTATTAGAATCTATTAGAATCACTTGTAAGTTGACATTATCCCAACAGCTAAATAATTTCCTCCATATTATAGTAATGTTTAGCTTGATTGATTTTCAACTAACCTGCCCCCATTAGCTTAATGAAACAGATAAATAGCGAAGCCCTCTATTTCTGTAATCGTTGAAAGAGCAGGACACCCCTACTTCAAAAGGGTGTCCTGCTCTTTTTTTATTTCGTATGTTTTTCTAACCAGTTTTAATCAAAGCTTAGCTCTTCAGAAATTCGATCAACGCTGCATTAAATGCTTCAGGATGTGTTGCATTAAAGCCATGTGGTCCACCTTCTACAACAACAAGCCGGCTGCCAGGGATAGATTCATGTGTACGTTGTCCACTGACTTCAAGCGGCACAATGGCATCGGAATCGCCATGAATAACCAGGGTCGGAATATTGAATTTCTCCAGGTCCTGACGGAAATCGGTAAGAGCAAAGGCAGCAATGCAATCCAGGGTACCCTTAGGGGATGCCAGAGCAGCAATATCCCGGTTATATAGACGGAACGGTTCGCTCACAAGGTCTGTACGATCTCCTGCAGCGAAAAAGTTATTTGTAAATCCATCCAAGAAGGCTAGACGATCACCCTTAACCCCATTTTGGAATTCAGCAATCGTTGCATCGTCCAATCCTCCCTGTGGATTGTCCTCGGACTTATACAGGTAAGGAGGAACAGCGCCTGCAAATACAGCTTTGGAAACCCGTTCCGTTCCATATGTTCCGATATAGCGAGCTACTTCGCCGCCTCCCATGGAGAACCCAACCAGTGTAGCATCGCGCAGATCGAGGTGCATAATCAATTTATGTAAATCAGATGCAAAACTATCGTAGTCATAACCATCCCAAGGTTGGGAAGACTGACCAAAACCACGACGATCATACGTGATAACACGGTAGCCCGCTTCAATCAGGGTAGGTACTTGCTTCTCCCAGGATCGTCCACTCAAAGGCCAGCCATGAATAAGGATGATGGGTTTCCCCTCGCCATGATCTTCGTAATACAGTTCAATTGGTTGTGCGTTCTCTTCGCCTACGTTTACTTTAGCCATGGAAAATCCCTCCGTTTAGTTATGATCGTTTAATTGTTACTATTCAAATGCTACATATGCAATCTACGATTGTCAATCGTACCCAAGAATTAAGAGGTATACATCTAATCGGAAATCGGATGAATTACTTTGATTCTTTGTATGGATAAATGTGTCTATTATAAATTATAGTACCCGTATTATCTTTCATTTTATATGGTTTAATATGCTAAATTGGATTATCTTCTGATTTCGCCTCGCAACGGACATCACCGCGAACTCATCGTCCATGCCGGACTCATTAGCAAAAAACAAGAGATCTAGAAAATCAGATCTCTTGTTTAGAATCGTATATAGAACTTCAAAGGTGTGATCCTGCCTTTAATTTACTGTATACTCACACGAGTCTATGGTAGGTTTAGGCAAGCATTTGGCACGAATGTTATATTGTTTGTGTTGTCATTTAGTACATAATAAAGATGTACGATTGATTCTATTCAGCCATGTATGGTGGTTACACAACAACAAATTCTGAGGAGTAATTTTATACTATGATCAATCGATTCATCAGCTTATTTTCTATTCCTTCATATGCTTTACTCTTTATGTGTATGGCATTACAGGGAATGGGGATTTCACTCAGCACCCCCTTTTTATCTATTTATTTCACGGAACAGCTTGGCGTATCTATTGGAATGTTTGGTCTTTATCTAGCTGTTACACTAATTGCAGGAATATGGATCAGTGCGCTAATCGGGAGACGTTCTGACCTCGGCTTGAATCGGAAGAGCGTTTATCTTTTCTCTACTCTCTCTAATGTCCTGGCCTTTAGTGGATACTTGTTCATTCAAGATTTTCCGATGTTGTTCATTTACATGACTGTGTTTACTGCCCTTGGTGCACCAGGGATGCCCCAGTTGTTCGCTATTTCTAGAGAAGCAGTGATAAAGAGTCATTTTACGGAGCGTGCGTTTGCTAATTCTACCTTGCGTTCTGCTTTCTCTCTCGGCTTTATTACAGGTCCTTTAATCGGCACTTTATTACTCTCTGCTATTGGATTTAAGGGGATTTTTTTGGGGACGATCGGAGCTTTCCTGCTCGTGGCTCTGCTTGTTTTCCTGTTTCTCAAATCAAACACAGAAATGAAGAGCAGTAATGCTGAAGCGAATATAAAAAGTTTCAGACTGGCTCAAAACCGGGATATTCTAATTCCTTTTCTCATTATGGTACTCATGTATACGGCTCATTGGATGAGCAGCATAAACACGGCTCTCTTTATTACAAACAATCTTGGGGGAACGACAAGTCATGTCGGTTTAGTCAGCAGTATATGTGCTGCGTTGGAAATTCCCTTTATGATTGTACTCGGTCTACTTAGTGCAAAGTATAGTAACCGAATCTTGGTGTTTTGCGGGGCTATTTTTGGAGGAGCTTATTATTTCGTTATCCTTATCTCGAACGAGATGTGGCAAATGCTTGCAGCACAAATTTTGCTCGCTGTTTTTGTCGCAGTCATTTCTGCGATTGGAATTAGCTACATTCAGGACCTGCTGCCTAGTATGCCGGGATATGCTTCCACACTCTATTCGAATTCATCCACTATCGGCAGGCTGATTGGTAGTCTTGTTGGTGGTGGAGTAGCCAGCATTGTGGGTTACCGATACTCATTTATCTTCTGCTTCATACTTATCATTGTTGCTGTAATTATGCTTGTTGTAAGTGGACGACAGCCTGTAGATGAACCGCAAATTTCAACTTAACTACGCCGATTTAACAGAATAATTTAGGTTATTGAGCTTTTTTAGGTATGGGGTAATTAACATTGGCATAGCATCATGCTTGAAACATTCCCTTAAACGGAAACCGACCTTGGTCCTGTATAAAACAGGATCAAGGTCGGTTTCTTTAATTACAGCTGCAAGAAAATCTTATACAGAACCTGAGCAGCTTCTGCTCTGGTTGTCGTTCCGCCAGGACTCAGGGTGACATTGCTTCGCCCGTTTATGAACCCCATTCTAACCATTGCAGCCATGTCATCAACTGCGTACTTTGCTACATTTGCCGCATCTGTAAATTTCTTGAGATCCTCAGCTGAAGGGGTCTGCTCGGTTTTGCCCACTGCCCGCAAAGCCCGCATGGTCAGCACAGCCAAATCTTGTCTAGCAATTTCCGTTTCCGGATAGAAGCTGCCGTTTGAACCCAGGGCGATCCCGAGTGCTTTGGCGATTCCGATTTCCTCATAATAGAGGTCTGTTCGCTTCATATCACTGAAGGTGGTGTTTAACTCTGCTTTGAGATCCAGTGTCCTTACCAACCAAGCTAGATACTCACCTCTTGTGACCTTTTGCCCGGGACTAAAGCTTGTTGCTGATGTCCCGTCGATGATTCCTTTGGACGCCATTGTTTCAACCGCTGGTGTGTACCACGAATCCTTGATGACATCATTGAAGAACTTCTTCGTATAAACAACGGCATATTGACCTGTGTTTGCCGCTGGAAAAACCATGGCTTGTAGAGCACTGTCGTATTTGCCATTCAGCAACTGAACAAATGTACTGTTTGCAGCCACGTACGAAACTGTAAGGTATTTGGAATTGGCCAATTCTTCAACATCAGGAGTATAAGGCAGTCTGATTTCAACCGGTGCATTCAAGGTTGCCATTTCTTCTCCATCTAATTGCACAGCGAATGCAATAACAGGTCTGCTGGCTATCACTGATTTTACATCTGAATGAAGCTTTACAGTATCTAGCCGGCTCAGTGACAGTTCCACATTTTTGGCACCTGATACATACTTCAGCAAATTAGAAGGTACTGCAACGGTTCCAAATTCCGTATTAATCTCAATCTTGATGTTGGTATGCGCTGCGGTTAGTGCAGCTGCAGGAAGATCAACCGCATAGGAATTGGCACCCTCTGCTTTCGGAATGCCCACCATGATTGTTTTAATATTACTGCTACTCGCCTTTACATGCTCCAGAGCCTTATTAAGATCTTCCTGACGGATGGGTGCTCCTTTAGCTTTACCGGTTTTGGTATCCGTCTTCGGTGCCACAATCTTAATCCAATTTCCTTCGACTTTGATGTTTTCAGGAGCCGGTGAAGGTGTGGTCACTGACACAGGAGCATCCGTTGACGGCGGTGTTTCCGTAGGCTTCGGATTGATTACTGGATTACTGATAACGACAGTAAGGGATTGGCTCGCATATTGAGTTGCCGTTTCTTTATATCTTACTTCGTAGATTCCGTTACCAAGACCTGTAACCTCTGTGCCTGTGATGGCATTCCAGCTGCCAGCGTTCACTCCTACTTGCCGATATTCCATTACAGGACTTACACCAGTGATCTTACCATCCTTGGCCCCGGCTGCACGGACATTTACAGCCTTGACCTCTGCACTGGACGGCGGACTTTGCTCCTGCTTGGTTCCGTCAGGTACGACGATCAGGATAGCAGGACTTGGATTGCTCATATCCGTCCCGGCGTACCGGAGCTCGTAGCTGCCGGCCTCTAGGCCTTCAATGCTGGTTCCACTAACCGGCATGTAACCACCTTGATCCGCTTTTCGGTACTCCATATCGACAGTCACATTTTCAATTCTGCCATCATTCCAGCCTGCCGCTGTAGGCGGTGTAATGACGAGTCCTTCCGCTGTTGGTGCCTCTCTATCTGCCTTGGTTTCATTGCGAATGTCCACGGTTACCGGCGGACTTGCCTTTAGGCTCTCTGTGGCTGCATACCGGATCTGATAGCTGCCAGGCTCCAGATCGTTGATACTTGAACCTGTAACAGGCGTGTAGTCCTCTTCGCCCAGCTTCCGGTGTTCCATCGTATCATCCAAGCCCTCAATTATGCCTTTTAAGCCGGTATCCGAATTGGCGTGTGAGATCACCCACCCACTCGCATCGGGTGAAGCCTGCTCCTGAGTCTGCCCTTCCGGAATAACGACTTCTTTATCCAGGCTGGCGCTCAGCGAACCGTTCTTCATATACCGGACATAATATTTACCGGCGGTGAGACCTGTGACCTCAATTCCTGCAATTGCAATATATTCTTCTTCGCCTTCCTTCCTATACTCCATTTCTGTTGTCACACCGATCAGTTTGCCGTCATCTCCATCAGGAATGGACGGTGCCACACCGGCCGGTGTTACTGGAGCCTCACGATCAGGACTGGGTATGGCCTGGTGAACTTCCCATTCCCATAGGCCTACACCGTTATCGCCTGCCCGCGATTGTTTGGTCAGGGTAACCCGCACTGCCTTTACATTCAGCACCGAGTCAAACGTGTAAGGATTGGAGGATTCCGCTGGAGTATGTTCAACCACTTTGATTCCCTCCGTAACCTTACCCGCTGTTACCCATTCATCAGTTGCGCTATCCGCCGGGATGTAGGAATATACAATTTGGGTAGGCGGCTTGATTCCGCCGCCATCTGACCACAGCACCAAATTCGAACTCCGGATAGATGTACCCTGCGGCCATTCATATTGCACCCACTCCTCTGCGCCTTCATGACCCCAGGTTCCCCAATGCGAAATGTTGTTGCTATCCTTCCTTCCATCGTTCACTGCCGCCAGACTCTCCCAAGGTGAGGTGTAGCTGGAAGAAGCATTCGCGAGGAAAGCCATATTGCCGTCATTCGGACTCAGCAGTCGTAAATCCGTCAGCAACTTCTCGAGCGCCAGGGCAATTTCCTCGTCTGTGGCATTCATATTCTTGATCACAGCAGATGCTTCTGTCTTCGCCACTTCGATTGGCGCAAGACCTGGATCTGCAAGGTTTGAAGCATTTAATGTATTTACATAGTTATAGACCTTGATCAGTTCTGTCTTATCTACCGCTCCGGTATAGCCGTATACCTTCCATTCCAGAATGCCACTGCCATTAACGGAAGGCTTCATGTCCATACGAACACCTGTAATATAGGCTGGCTCAAAGGTCGTTGTATTGTATTTATTAAGTTCATTGCCCAATCCCTTTATGTCCCGCGGGGTATACCATTTCCCATCTTCGCCGCGAAGCATAAGCTGCATATCCTTCGGACGGAAGTTCCCGCCGCCGTCTTGAAATACATATACATCCATGGATGAGGCCAGGAATGGCTGATCCCATTCATACGTCACCCATGCTGGATCTCCTTCTCTACCCCAGTTATGCCAAGCACTGTTGGGGGCACCTCGGTTCGGAGAGAAATCTGCCGAGCTTTTAGGTTCAATGCCGTTATTCATCGCTTCCGGATATCCGTCGCCACCAGAGAAGCTAGCGGAAGCCTTGGCTGTCAGCGCCGCATTTTGCAGCTCAGTATTCACGACATGTACGGTAGCCCATACCTCCAAAGCACTTCCATTGACCGTTCCTCTGGCTTCTAATTGGCCTACACTAGCATAGCTGCTTGGATCAATAGCATCCCAAGTGATTTCCTGCTCTAGATACCCTTCCTCTGACAAAATATAGATTTGTCTAGGAAGTTCTGGTTCAATATCCTTCTTGGTCACTACGCTTAATGCCCGGTAAACGTCAACGGTATCTTCCTTGATCTCTATCGTTATATCCTTGCTGGCCTTCTTATCTCCGTCTGCCGCACTGAAGGTAAACGTGTAGGTGCCTGCCGTACTTACACGCGCATAGGCTGCTGCTTTGTCACCATCCACAAATGAAATGTCCGCTGAACCTTCAGGCTTTTGCTTGACGGCCCAAGTGTACTTCAACTGGGGTTCTTCTGCCTCGCTATGCACAGGGTCAGGAATGGCCTCCCCTGACAATACTACGATACTGTTATTGGAAACATCCTGAACCGCAGTCACTTGGCCAATTGCTGGAGGCTGTTTATCCGGCGGTGAAGCCAGCTCGATGATGATTTGGCTGGAGCCAATCAGTTGTCCATCACTTGCACTAAGCTTAACCGTATACGAACCTGCTTTGGTACCCGTAGCCTGTGTAATGCTTGCTTTCGGATGAGTAAAGGTTAGCTTGCCGCCTTCCGGAGCGCTGACCACTTCCCATTGATAAGATAGAGTCCCTTTAGGCGCGCCATCATCGGTTACAATCCCATTCAGCATAAATGGAATTAACGCCTGTGGATGTTGTGTCGCCAGCTCTACAGTAATTTGCGGAGCTTCATTTTCGCCGCCGGCTGACTTTTCAATGATCAATTCAGCACGCTGCACGCTACCCATCTGAAACATGGCAACGCCTTCATTGTTCTGAACATAGAACTGTCCGGCAGCTGCACCATCCAGCTTCATGGTATAGTAGCCATTCTCCATCCCCACTCCATCAAACAAAATCCGTGAAGTATGCTCTTTCCCTGATGGATTCAGGAGCTGAAGTGTAAAACCCTTACCATCTTTTTGAATTTGCGCGCTTTCTACTTTATCACTTTCCAGCTCCAAATAGATTTTCTCATCGATCAGATTGATCCGTTTGCCGAAACCGTCTTTCGGCGTAATGTTGTAGCTGTCTCCTTCGTCACTCACCAGCGCTCCATAACCAAACAACCCGAATATCGGATCTGTAACAATATCAGAGCTGATGCTGAGAAGGGAACCATAGAGGCCTTCTTCAGATTCACCCGAAAAATCATTCCAGCCGTTACTCATGACGCGTGAGCCGCCATCGTATACGTCCTTCGTACCTGTACCTCCTTTATACATCGAATATCTCCAAGAGGTACTGCCAACTGAATTAGCCGAAATCTGTCCCATATTGACGGCATTGAAATTCGAAATCTTCGCGGCATAATTTCGCTGCTGTGCAATGGCCTTCTGCTCCACCGATCTGCCATCATTCTCATACCTTAACCAGTCATCCATAATGTATCCTGCCAAAGACGCAGTATATTGGAAATTCCACCAGCCTTCACCGCCGCGGAAAACGGGCACGGAATAATGGAACCAGGTAGGCTGAATCCCGCGCATGGCACGTGTTTTCCAATCGGCCATTTCCATACTTTTCTCTGCTGCACCTGTAAGTGCGTCTGCTGGATAGTACGTGCGCAGTGCTTTCGCTGCTGCATAAGCCCCTTCTTCGCCAGTATTGTCATATTCAAATTCCGACCCGTAAGGATAAGTGGCTCTAGTCATATTCCGTCCCTTGTCGAGGGCGAACTTTTTCTGCAGATTGGCTGACTCGGTCTGCATCCCCTCTTCCTTCAGTGCTTCAATCATATGCGGGATTTGCTGCTCGCCATAGAATCCGATGGCCCCGGTGGAAACACGCTTATAGTAGATGTTATAAGCTTTCTCCAGATAAAACTGAGGCGATTCCCGGTACTCGATCAGATTAGGATAAGCCTTCTGAATCCGGTACATGTTGAAAAATCCGGTAGCTTCCATGATTTCGGAGAACGTACGTGTATAAGGCTTATCTTTGTCGGTGTACGCTCCAGAATCTTTCAGCCAGTTCGCAACGATGTAGCTATCCTGCGTATTCTTCATGTATCGTTCCCACATGAAATCAATCAGGTATGTCTCGATAGAGCGAATTTCATCGGGACTTGGAGCCAGATAGTTCTTCATCGTCATGAAGTTGATGTTATCATGGCTCCAGTCATCCCCCCAATGGCTTGTATTGAGATCGATGCCACTTGTAAGATACCAGTCGAAATAGTTACCATAAGTCGGACTTTCCGGGTTCTTATCCTGTGTTTGCTGGACCATGAATTCGGAATGGGCATCCGAGATTGCATCCAGCTCGGCTAGAACATTAAATTCAAATTGAGTGAATTTATCCACCCATTCGTTGCCGTCCTTCAGCTTATATTCGATACGCACGCTGTTATTGCCGATCGAATCAAACTGAAGCGAATAGATGTGATGCTGTTCACCATTTACGATCTTGGTCTCCACAAACTCAACCGACTCGTTGTAGCCAGGGTTCCCGTCAGACAGTCCACGTCCGGCCCGCGAGTTGTCAACCATTTCCTTTCTGCTCTTCCCAGGCTTGATATCCGGAATATGCGCTTCATCAAACGGATCATTCTCTGCCACATTTTGAATATCGATGGATTGTACATCAACGATATTGTCGTCATAGTGCAGGTCTAGCTTGACAGGCATATTGATTGCAGTCTGGAAGCCCGGCACCGCTACGGCATCAATCATGCCTGATTTATATAGGATGGACCGCAGATTGGCTTCACGGTCTTCCATCGAGGTCGAACTGTTATTTGGGCTTTGGGCACTTTCCTGTGGCGTGTTGTCTCCTCCACGGACTGCTGAGAATTTGAACTTATACGTCTTGGACTCATCCGGTCCTAGGACGAGGCTGGAAGCATCAGTGAAGTATCCGCGTCCCGTTTTCTGGATTTCTTTGGAGTGAATATAGAGCACGTTCAGCCCTGGATACCAGCCGCCACTGTCTCCTGTCCAGTTCTTAAAGGTATCTGCAGCACGTCGCTCTCCTGCTTCATGCATCCAATAATCCACATACTCGATTCGAGCGCCGCTCTCCGGCACCGGAGTGAAGAGCATGAAGTTCCCCTCACCACTGGTGCGGATGGCATAAGAATACCCACTGTCAGCACCTGCGAAATTATGAACCGTCACACGGTCATCATAGGTATCGGATAAGGTCTGATATTTATTATTCCAAGGCATCGGCAAGCCGATATCCCCGAATTCGATATACTGATTGCTTTTGTTCTTCACCGTAATTTCCCAAAGCATTGAACCATCATCGGTTTCCATATCAAAAACGGATTTCACATCGAAGCCCTTCATTACCCGCTGGTCTGTAGAATTCAGGTTCTGTCCAATAAAGTTGACTTCTACCTTCTTGCCGTCTGCTGATGCGGTCTTGTTCATATAGGGGTTATCCGGATTAATGGTCGAGACTTGTGTAGATCCCCCGGCAGCCAATGTTTTATTGGTATCAACTTCTACAAAGCCGTCCCTGTTATCAGGGAATTGTCCATTGGCACCCGTACGGTAAGAGAAGATCAGTTCCCCCATCCATTGGTGCTGGGTACCATTCTGCGGCGATGTAGTGTTAGGCAGGACGAAATTGATTGGCTTCCCCTGTTTATTGGTAGGATTGTTGTTGATATAGAGCTCTTCAATCTGACCTAAGTCGCCGACTTTGGCCGACAGGCTGGCATTGGAGATACCAGTCTTTACCGCAGCCGTCGCGGCCCCAGGCAAAGCACTAACCTGCAGCGGCAGACTTGAAAATGCCAGGAGCAGCGCAATCATGAGCGGCTTCCACTTCTTCGAAATCATTGTCATTATAACCTCCTGTATATATGTGATCATATCCATTAGGGGTTTAATTCTCTTAAACCGGTAAGTATAGTTTCTTTTACGAAATACCTTTGACCGATCCAGCGAAAATGACGTTCATTCTTTCGTCTAAAGTAGAATCTCTAAGTCGATTGTTAAGATAATCGAATCCTATAACCGTTACTCCACTGAGGTGCCGGATTGGACTCGCCCATCCTTCATTTCATCCCCCCGCCCATTTGTCCGCTCATCAAAGATCGCGTTATCCTACAGCGCGTATTGTGGGTCTGTCGGGAGCTTTCCTTTTGCATACCTTATTACAGCAGCACTAGTAGACTTCTACTTATTCGCTTTCGCGAATCCAAACGCTCATTTCTCCTTCATCCCGATTGGCCCAAGTGAAGTAAGGAATGAACCGAAGCTCGGCAGGCTGTGTATCCCAGTGAACATCACTGCGATACAGATGTATTCCCCAGTCTTCTTGGGATACGATTCTCTGCCCAATGGTTGTAAGAGCCGGAACCCCTAGAGGTATCTGTTCCCCGCTACCGATATGAAACTCGGCATCCCGGGGCAACTGAATGCGATGCAATCCGCGGCCATTGTCGACTTCTTCGAGACAGTACATAAACGGTCCCCGCTGGATGGCTACTTTTCCGAAAGTGGCTTTGATGTGATCATGCCCTTTCATCCGCAGCAACTCCATAGGGAAGTGAAGTTTAATCTCATCACCGGCATTCCACGATCGGGTCACTTTTATGTAACCGTATTCAAAAGTAAAACCATCCTGTTCGCTCTTTTCCCCGTTAATCCATAGCTCGGGAATCTTGCACCAGTCCGGCTTTCTCAGAGCTATCGTAAATTGCATTCCCTCTGGGGAATCAGGCCGAACGATCAGCTTCACATCTCCAGTGGAGGTATAGTCAGAGTCCATGGTTAAGGCTGCTCTCCTACCCTCAAGTGTGAATTCCCCTTCCCCTCCGATGTACAATTGTACATACAACGTAGCCTGTTCCACAGCCGGGGTATATACATATTGATCCAATGAGGCAAGTAATCGCGCAATGTTCGGCGGACAGCAAGCACAACCAAACCACCCTTGCCGGCGTGTTCGCACGTGGGCATAATTAGGATTTACACGTTGCATCTTCGGATCGACTTCAAGCGGATTCACATAGAAGAAACGTTGACCATCCAGAGACATTCCACTAATCACCGTGTTGTACAGGGCTCGCTCCATAACATCTGCGTACCGGCTATCCTGCTCCATCTGCAGCATGCGCTTCGCCCAAAAAATCAGGCCAATTGAGGCACAGGTCTCTGCGTAGGCGGTATCTCCAGGCAGATCATAATCGCCTGTAAATGCTTCTTCTTTGGCTGATGAACCAATGCTTCCCGTAATGTACATTCGCTTGCTTACGATGTTGCTCCACAACCGTTCACAGGCTTCTTTCAGCGATGTATCCTCCGTCTTCGCAGCTACATCTGCCATAGCCGCGCACATGTAAACCAGTCGAACCGAATGGCCTTCTGCTGTCGACTGCTCCCTAATAGGCAGATGGGACTGCGAGTACGTGTGCCGGTGAACCATATCCAACTCGCCAAAATGTATGGTACGGCCTCTTTGCTCCCATTCCTCTACAAAAAAATGCGGACTCGCTCCCCGCTGATCCAGAAAATAACGGCTCAGTTCCAGATATTTCTCTTCTTTTGTCGTCTCATACAATTTGAAGAGTGCAAGTTCAATCTCCTGATGCCCATCATAACCTGGCAATTGTCCCGGCTTTGTACCAAACACGGTGCCTATATGATCGGCCAGGCGAATAACCACATCCAGCAGCGTGCGCTTGCCCGTGGCATGATAGTACGCCACACCAGCCTCAATCATATGTCCTGCACAATAAAGTTCATGACACTCGGCGAGGTTCGTCCAGCGCGCCCCAGGTTCACGCAGGGTGAAGTACGTGTTCAAATAACCATCGGCTTGCTGTGCCCGAGCTATGGTCTCAATAACAGAATCCACGAGGGCTTCAAGTTCCGGATCGGGTTTCGCGGCGAGCAGGTACGATGCTGCTTCAATCCATTTCGCAACATCACTATCCTGAAAAACCATGCCATAATGAACGCCCTCTTCATCCCCTGCAGCAATGCGGAAATTGCGTATGGCCCGGCTTGGTTCAGCTCCTTCGATACGGTCATTGAGCGCTTCCCATTGATAAGGAACAACTACGTTGCGGACCAGTTCAATATAATGCGACCAGAATGGATCATTGATTTTATGGCTATACCCTAATGTCTGTGGATGGTGCGTGACGTCTGGCTTTGTCATGGGAACCTCTCCTTGTTCTTTTCTGATAACCTTATTTTACAAATCATTACATCAAGCTGAAATCATCATTTCCAACTGAAATTTACATAATTACAACCTATAATAAATTTGAAAACTGTGCAAAATTTAGGCTGCCTGTTAAGATTTGAATTAGCGACTTTCAATAGGAATATGCCAGGAATAATCGTAAGCTGAAGACAACCTACAACTATAGATATTTCATAACGCTCTCGGGTAATTCGGTTCGACGCATTATCTGTTGAGCGAAGTCGAAGGCACCCAGTAGGGTGCCTTCGATGTTCTAACTGTCTCTCTTTGGCAAGTTGGATAAACGAACTCCAATCCATCAATCAACCTTGTTGGGACACTCGTTCACTGTACAGAACGTGCAAGTGCTGCAACAGAGCCGCGGAAATCGGGTTTGCCGTCAGCCGTCCACAAAAGCTCCGTCACAAATGTATGGCGATTCGGATCGTACAGCGGATCTCCTATAATGTTCTTGTACGTTCTTGCGTGGAACACAAATAGCGTCTCTTCGCCGTCTTCTGACACCGTGAAGGAATTATGACCGGGACCATACATTGAGATGCTCTCATCTGTCGAGAAAACCGCTGCTTGCGACTTGCGCCATGAGGTGGCATCGAGCAAATCAGCATCCGCATCGGCTTCAAGTAGGCCCATGCAATAATTGAAATCGGTGGCGCTAGCCGAGTAAGAGAGGAATACCCGATTACCCTTGCGAAGAAATGCCGCACCTTCGTTCACTTTATAACCAATGATTTCCCAGTCATACTCCGGCAGCGAAATCATCGTTTGCGGCCCAGTCAACGTCCACGGATTGCTCATTTTAGATATATACAGATTAGAGTTACCTTCAATATTCGGATCCTTTTGTGCCCATACGTAATAACGGCTTCCATTATGCTCAAAGGTAGTGGCATCGAGGGCGAAGCTTTCCCACTCGGTACGAACTTGCCCTCTTTCCGTCCAAATGCCTTCGAGCGGATTGGCATTTTCATTCTCTAGCACGTACATCCGATGGTCGAACAAGCCTTCATTCGTTTCCGTCGTGTGTGCGGCAGCGAAATACACGTACCATTTGTCATCAATAAAATGCAGTTCGGGTGCCCAAATATTAGCACTAAGGATACCGGTCTCGCGCTTTCTCCAGATCACTACAGGAGTTGATGTAACAAGCCCCTCAAGGTTCTGGGCTCTACGGATTTCAATCCGATCATACTCCGGAACGGATGCTACGAAGTAATAATAACCGTCCGAATGTCGGTAAATAAAAGGATCAGCTCTTTGCTCAATCAATGGTTGAATGTCGTGTAACGCTCGTTGTTGGATTTCCATCGTATCACCTGTTTCATCATAATTTACACTACCCTTTGACAGCGCCTGCAGTCATACCGTCTATGAAATATTTCTGAAAAGCAATGAACAGTATGAAAATTGGAATGATGGAGAAGAAGGATCCTACGATCAATAAGTCATAGTTATTGCCATAAGGAGTTAACAACGTTTTCAAACCGATTGGAAGTGTATATTTACTCTGATCTCCGAGCACCATGAATGGCCATAATAGATTATTCCAGCTATTCATACCATTCAGAATGGCCATTGCTGCAAAGGATGGCTTCATAATCGGCATAATTAGTCTGAAATAAATCGCATACTCGTTTGCGCCATCAACCCGCCCAGATTGAATAATCTCTTTGGGTATGCTTCGTAGATACTGCCTGAAGAAAAATATTGTCGCGGCATTGGCTATACCGGGCAAAATGATTGCCGAATAGCTATTCACCATTCCCAAATCATTAATTAGGCTGTACAAGGGAACCAGCAGTATTTCGAAAGGCACCATCATAATGAGCAAAACACATATAAAGAGGAAGTTCTTACCTTTAAAATGATATGCTGCAAAACCATATGCAACAAATGCGCTTACAAAAAGTGTTAAAACCACTTGAACGATTGTTAAAATCATACTGTTCCAAAACCACACAAAATAATCATGTTGTCCAGTAAACAGATAGATGAAATTATCAAAACTCATGATTTCAAAATCCAAACTTAGGTTAAGACCATATCTAACTAATGATTCACCGGGTTTAAAGGAAGATAGGGCCACTGCGTAGAATGGGATCATAATTATAACGAATAGTATAATGAATAAACAAATAATTACTATTCTAGAGATGAAATCACTCCTCGTCTGACTTCTGCCCACTTTAATCCTCCTCCTTTTTGAACATTCCACTAAATTTCAACTGCGTTAAATTGATAACCATAGCAATGACTAACAGAACGATACCAACTGCAGCTGCGTAACCCAGCTTATTCTGCTCAATCCCTTGTCTATACAGGTATCCAACAATGGTTAAGCCAATATTTTTGGGTGAATTGTTACCGTTAAACATCATCAGGCTCTCGGTAAACATGGCTAAACCTGCATAAACACTAATTGTCGTAACATATACCGTGGTCGGCTTCAATAATGGCATTGTGATCGTTCTAAACTTCTGACAAGCAGATGCCCCGTCAATTGAAGCAGCCTCATAATATTCATTGTCAATGCTTTTCAAACCGGATAGATAGTAAAGCATATTAACACCTGTCCATCTCCAACATGCGAGGATTAACAGCGCTGCCATACTCCAATTTCCGTCTTTCAAAAATTTAATAGGCTCTATACCAAATAGACCCAGGAAAGTATTCATTAATGAACCTTCCATTTCACCGAATGTAAGGCGGAAAATGGTACCCGCAACTGCGACAGAAGTCAATGCAGGGAGAAAGAACGAAGATTTAAAAAACTCTCTTCCCTTCATTAACTTACTGTTGATCATAACGGCGAATAACATGGGAAAAGGAATTAACAGCACTAAGGTTCCTAACATGTACACAACGCTATTTTTAATAGATGTCAAAAACACTTTATCAGTAAGTAATTTCGAATAATTCGCTTCACCAATCCATTTAGGATCCTGTCCTAACATTCTATCTTGAAAGCTCATTACGAATGAATTTACAAGTGGAAAAAACCAGAATATCAAAAATATAAGTATAAATGGCAGTACAAAAACATAAGGCGCAACTTTTTGAGAGTATACAAATTTCTTTATCATATTCTCAATCTCCCCTGACTAAGGTTAAACCTGCCGACCACTATACCTGCCGACAGGTTTAATCAAATCATTTACTTATTATATTTATTTCAATTCTTGTTCAATTGCTGCTTGTGCTTCATCCAAAGCTTCCTTCACGTCTTGGCCATCTTCAAAGATAGCATTCAAAGTTACCGTATTGAAGATATTGCCGATGGTTGGTGAGGCTTTAACGGACTTAATCGCTCTAATTTCGTCCTTGATTTCATTCAAAGTATCAAATGCATTTGTTTTAAAGTATTGGACGTATTCATTATCAGGGTTTTTCGTAACTGCATCATCTTTCCATACTTCCATGTTGATTGGGTCAAATCCAAGTGTATTCCAGATTTCAGTAGTAGCTTCTTTTGAAAGCTTAGCAAAGGCTACAAATTCTTTTGCCAACTGAACGTCTTTACCATTCTTAGTAACAACTGTGCCAGTACCGCCTAAGCCAACGGAACGAGGATTACCTTCTTCAAATACAGGCAATGGAGCTATTGCATACTTACCTTTAAGGTCTTTCATTTCGTTTACAAAGCGGGACATATACCACTCAGGCATCAATGCACTTGCGTAGTTGCCTTTGTTGTATTCGCCTTTTGCTTCTTCTGTGTCGGGTTGTCCGCCAGGGATCGTATGAATAACATTGTTCTTCTGCAGATCGACTAACATTTCATACGCTTTAATCATTTCAGGCGAGTTCACTTTTGGATTACCATTTTCATCTGTAAAATCAGCGTTTTGCTGAGCTAGCAGCAGCGATGCTTGCCACGTAGCTGATGTATCAGCAGTACCTAAGTACTTGCCAGTCTTTTCATAAACCTTGATACCTGCTTGTTTGTAATCTTCCCACGTTTTGATTGTCTTGTAGTCAACACCTGCTTGCTCGAGAATTTCAGTATTGTAGAAAGCAAGCGTTGCACCTACGTGATAATCGAATCCATAAACCTGTTCGGCTTTGGAATAAATCTCGACACGTGAAGGAACAACCACGTCTTTGTATGGTGCAAATACATCATTCAAAGATTCCAGTGGAACGTTGTCACCTTCCAAGAATTTAGGGAATTGACCAAGCTCAATATCCGCGATATCAGGAGCACCTTTTCCACTGGTAACTGCCAACAAGAGCTTGTTGTGCATATCATCATAAGGCATAACCGTTACATTTAACTTAATCTGTTTGTCTGGGTTCTGTTGGTTCCATAACCCCAGCATTTTATCCAAATGCTTGCCGTGCAAATCTACGAATGTCCAAAATGATAATTCTGTTGCATTCTCGCCGGCATTAGCGCCTAATTGCTGCGTTTCCGTTTTTGAACCGGAAGGATTACCACATGCAGTAAAAACAAGTGACATAATAAGGAGTGTAACGATGGAGATTAAAGCACTGCGTTTTTTCATTTGTTCGTCATCCTCTCTTTTTTTGTTATGCATTTGAAAAGTCGGCTGACTAGTTAGTTCTGTTAATTTAAGCGGTTTTGATACACCTTGGCACCACCATCCTTAACATAATTCTAACCTTTCAAAGAAAAGACCCCTTCGCAACAATTTCTCAGATTCCGTATTGTAAGCGCTTTACACGCCGTATTATAATATATATGAAATAAGCTTTATATAACCAATTGATTATAAAATCATAAAGTTTATGGGGAGATGCTACTATTTGAAAAAGCTGGCGCTCTACAAACAAATTCGAGAAAATATTATGCAAAAAATTAAATCAGGGCAGCTTCGGCCAACGGATCGCATTCCTTCTGAGCAAGAACTAATGGACGAATTCAGAGTAAGTAAAATAACAGTCAAGAACGCCCTAACCCTACTAGCTGACGAAGGATTAATTATACGCGTACAAGGCAAAGGCTCATTCGTCTCTTCTAGTCTTGTTGTTTCTAGCATCAATTTCTCACCATCCCCATGCCGCGCGTCCTCGATGCCGCTCATTGGCTTCATCATTCCGACGATGAGAACCCGTGTCATTCAGAAGCTCGTTGACTACACGGAACACTTCTTGCAAGAAGCCGGCCTCAGCATGGTACTAAGTATCACGCGCGAGTCCTCCTCTATCGAATCAAACGTCATTCGTACACTAACGGAGCTCGGTGTGAAGGGGCTGATCGTTTTTCCAACAGAAGATGAGAAGTACAACGAATCATTACTGCGTCTGTCGCTCGATAAATTCCCGTGTGTGTTCATCGACCGCTATCTGCGCAACATTGAGACGTACACCATTACATCCGACAATTACGGCGGTGCGTATAAGGCTGTATCTCATTTGCTATCCAAGAGTCATCAGCAGATTGCGCTCATCTCACCTGAAAATGCCAATACAGCCGTCGAGGACCGCACGCTCGGCTTCGAGCAGGCGTACACAGATCAAGGCATCTCGATTGACAAGCGCTTGTGGTGTCACATTCCTCTCGACATTCTACGCAGCGAGCAAGCATTGGACTATGTAAGCAACTTCTTGCAGAACCACAGTGGAATTTCGGCAGCCTTCTCCTTGACTGAAGAAACAGCACGCCTCACATCCGCCGCGATCAGTCTTCTGAACGAACACTCAAATATCGATTTACTATCTTTCGATAATCCACATCTTTCAGGCGTAGCTTATGTGCAGCAGGATGAACAGGAAATGGCACGAACAGCCGTCAAGCTGTTATGTGAACAGATGGAAGATATTTATTCTCCTAAGAACGCCGTCATTCCCGTGCAACTCATCTTCCCTTGACACGACAAAGGTTGCAGCCAGGCGATAGATAAACTGGGCATAATGACACAATGTTTTTATCCTCAGCTTGGGACAAGACTTGGTTCCTTAAAACAAAAAAGCCGCTAACTTAGCGACTTCAATGGGAATACGTTCTTGTCCTCGACAATTAATATTGTTGGATGCTACCCCATCTGCTTACATCACATTGTCCATAATCATTATCACCCACAGCAACCATCGTACCATCCGATTTCAGTCCAATTGTATGGGCACACCCCGCCGAAACAGATCTAATTTCGTGCCAGCCACTTAGATCGCATTGGTGATGTTTATTCGAACCCACAGCAACCATCGTTCCGTCGGACTTAAGACCAACAGTATGATAACTCCCCGCTGCAACTGCTACAATATCGCGCCATTGGCTTACGTCGCATTCCCCTTCATTATTTCTACCCACAGCCACTACCGTGCCATCCGATCTAAGCCCAACAGTATGAAGATACCCCGCCGAAACAGCTAATATGTCGCCCCAGTCGTTTACGCTACATTGGTTATACTTATTGTTACCAACGGCTGTTACCGTTCCGTCTAATTTTAGACCGACTGTATGCCAGTCACCCGTCGTGACCGATACAATATCATGCCAGCTGCTCACGTTGCATTCCCCTTCATTATTTCGCCCCACCGCAACCACGGTGCCATCTGATCTAACCCCGACAGTACGGCACCAACCTGCCGAAACGGTTACGATATCGCGCCATTCGCTTACATTGCATTGGTCATGCTTATTCCAACCGATAGCAGTTACCGTACCATCGGATTTAAGACCAACGGTATGTGCATTACCGGTGTTCGTAGCCATATGAACATTACTAGCCGCAACTGCGACGATATGGCACCAATCGCTTACCTTACATTGACCGTATTTATTGTCACCCACAGCTGTTACTGTTCCGTCAGATTTAAGAGCAACGGTATGACGACGACCTGCCGCTATGGTACAGTTACGGAACCGTTTCATTTCAAACACTGTTTCCTTCCGTGAATTGTAGCCCATATCTTCCTCCTCTACACCAATTGAAAATCCTCGTTTAGTTCAACTGTAAGTCATAAAGTTTGCTGTTACATCGTACTGTTGCAAAATAAAGGCTCGCACAGACAGGATATTATTACTTCCCTGCCCAATACGAGCGTCTACGACAAATTGCACTCAAATTGCTGATCCGGGTGTGTACTTTTAGCAATCGTTTCATTTCATGTGGCGATAGTCTAATAGATCCTTCAGATTTGAGATTTTCCACAGCAGCTTTTCGCCTACATTGGTTTCTCTCACCAGCTTCCGCGCCAGTTCTTTGTCCACCAATCTTTTTAGAGATAACACGTCCGTTCCGTTACATAACACATCTTCTTTTGAATTAAATTTCTGATGGGCGACAAGCTGCATGCCAAAGGAATTGTATAACAAGGTATATCCAGCAATTCCCGTTGTGGATTGATAGGCTTTGGAAAAGCCGCCGTCAATAACGATCATTTTTCCGTTTGCTTTAACAGGACTCTCTCCACGACTTTCTTTGACTGGTGTGTGGCCGTTAATGACATGTCCATGATCTGGATTCAATTCAAACTCCTGCAAGATTTTTCGACAGATCTCTTCATTTTCACGTAAATGGTAGTAAGGGTTCTTTCTCTCCTTATGTGCATCTTTATCTTGGATAAAGTACCGTTCAAAAGTGGTCATTTCTCTCTTTCCAAAGAGCGAGGAACATTCCCCTGTCCAGATGTACCATACCATATCTGTCGCCAGATCTTCTGTCTCTTCCGGATGCGCAAAGGCGTAACGTAAGTGATCTTCAAAAACATCGAGCAATTGACGGCCTGCATATGTCTTGTCTTCAATCTGCATTTCTTCCATATTTCCTTCTTCATCCAAAGGAATACAGCCGTGGATTAACAAATTCCCGTTGTATTTTAAATAAAGGCTACCCTTTTTCATGAGAAAATTCATATGTCTGGCCATCTTTTCGGAATGCTGAACGGAAAACAGCAGCTTTTCCATCACCTGGCGTTCCTCCTCCAGCAATTGTTCAGGCTTCTGCGGATTTATGGTTGCAAAACAGGTGTTTTCCAGCAGGTACGTTTTACCGCCGATGTTGATTTCATTTTTGTCGTAATCAATCTGCTCCAGCAAAAGTCTTTCAGACATATTAAAGTATGGGCGTCTCTTGATAATCGGGATTTCAAGTTTAAACTGAATCATGGCAATGGCTTGGTGAATTTTGGTGATCTGCAGAATTTCCTGCTCCGATACATTATGGTCAGCCTGTAACTTAGGTCTGAAGGACGGATTGTCTTCATAATATTTCTCCGCCAGGTTTAGCAGTGGGCGCAAATTGATTCCGTATACATCTTCAATGATGTCCAGATTGTCGTATCTGGCGCAGATCCGAATAATATTCGCAAGGCAGACCAGAGAACCTGCATAGGCTCCGATCCAGAGGACATCATGGTTCCCCCACTGTATGTCTACAGAATGGTAGTTGATCAGCGTATCCATAATTTTATCGGGGTACGGCCCCCGGTCATAGATATCTCCAACCACATGAAGATGGTCAACCACCAGGCGCTGTGTCGTATAAGCAAGGCCGATAATGAGATTGTCCGCCTGGCCCAAGGATATAATTTGCCGATATATTTCTTCGTAATAAGGATCCTTATTGTTGGTCGAATCCGTCTTGTATAGAAGCTCTTCCACAATATATACATATTGCTCCGGCAGAGCTTTACGCAATTTTGAGCGTGTATATTTGGAAGAGGCATAAGAAATAAGCTTAAGCATGTGTTCAATTGTTAGTCTGTACCACTGGTTCAAAGCCTGTTTATTGCTCATTTCCCCTATAACCAGCTGTATTTTTTCTTCCGGGTAATAAACCAACGCCGCAAAATCATTGATTTCTTGATCCGTCCAAACCTTCCGGAATAATTCTTTGATTTTCTCTTTGACGGTACCCGAACCGTTTCGTAGTACATGCTGAAAAGCCTGGAACTCCCCATGCAAATCACTGACAAAATGCTCGGTTCCCTTCGGGAGATTGGAGATCGCTTCAAGGTTGATGATCTCTGTTATAATTTTTTCTTCCGTATCATATTTCTCGGCCAATAAATCTAGAAACTGCTCATCCAAAACAGATGTCCCCCTTCAAGGTAGTATGGTGTTGTATAGCCGGGTCCAAAAGCTTTAGACCTATATAAATTTCTGCTCTAAACTTGGTATTGATTATATGGTAATTATCAGCATCGCCTTCCCTCATCATACTCCAGTTCATCATATATGGACAAATTTCAATGAATGGATTTTGAACGAAATAATGTGTTGTAGTTATAAAATAAAAAAGTCGCTATAATAGCGACTTTCAATGGGACGATGTTCTGGTCCCTCGACATTTTTTACTAACTGCTATTTTACACAATGAAAAATAAACGATCTATTCTCAGAATTTGCTTGTTTAAATTCCCAATCCCCATATGTTTTAATTTTTGAAAAACCGATTTGTTTCAGCGACTCATTGAATTCTGCTTGATTTCGAAACCTCAGCTGCATTTTTTCATGAACTAATACTTTGTCAGTTTTAGTATTTTTTACAATTTCATAGAAAGTGTAAATATCTCCCTCAAACCCTTCATATTCTGTATAAATTTCTAAAGGATCTCCGCTTAGTCTATCTTTAGCTAAGTCAGGAGTGTTGTCCTTCTCCCATTCTTCCCATACTTTTACCAAAGGGTTTCTTGTATCAAAAATAAAGTGCCCCCCCCCCTTTTTAGGGATCGGAATACGTCTGAGATTACTCGCTTCCAACTGTCATCTGTAAGAAATACCTGTGCAACATTGGCTGTCATGATTACCGCATCATAGGTATTGGTTTGTAAATCCGCACTATCACCTACAATCCAATCCACATTCCCAGAATTATCTTTACTTCGGGCCATTTCAATCGCTTCTTCATTGGGATCTATAGCGGTAATTTTATAACCGCACGGAACAAGATGAGTAGTCCATCTTCCTGTTCCACAGCCCAGGTCAGCTATAGATTCTACTTGTAATCTCTTTAACAATGCAAGGAAAAATTCATCGTCTTTTCCCCAATGGTTAATCTGGTCGTATACTAATGGAATCATATATTGTCTACTCACTTTCAACAGCGTTTTACTGTGCTCCACAGTTTGATGTCTCATACATAAGCTATTCGGTTTTATTCTCATTCTGTGAACCAAAAATTTCCCTGGTTGCTTCTATAAAAGATAACATGATTGGTGAAAGCCACTTGTCTTTGTGCCACAACATCTGTGTATATACCTGCAAGTCCGGAATTTGCCATGGGAGGACAACAAGTTCTCCGCGTTCAACTTCAGATTCCGCGACGATCTCAGGAAGAAAGGCAATACCGATTCCTGAAATTGCACATTGTTTAATGGCTTCAGCACTTTGAAACTCTAAATATGTAATGTTATCAATGCCCTCTTTCTCAAATGACCGATCAAACATCGTTCGATATGGACACCCCTTCTCATTGGTCAGGAACACTTCATCATGAAAATCTTCCAATTGCAGCACAGTTCGATTGGCGAGTGAGTGATCTGGAGCAGCTAACAATCGGAAATGTTCTTCCAGCAAAGGTTCCACGGAAAGTCCACTCGAACGAATGGGTTCATCCAACATATAAACAATATCCGTGGTTCCCTCAAAGAGCGTTTGCTTGAGTTCTTGGTTCGGCACTGAGCGGAAGATTAGACGAACCCCCGGATGCTGCGAACGAAACCGTTGGAAGACAGGTGGAAGCCGATAGGAGCAAATAACCTCATTCGCACTTATCGTTAAGGTGCCACTTAGTATTTCATTATCATGGACAGCACTACGAGCTTCGTCCATTTTTTCAAGAACACCTTGGGCGTGTGTTAAAAAGCGTTTACCCGCAGTTGTGAGTGCGAGTTGCTTACCCAACCGATCAAAGAGGCGAACACCTAGCTCATCTTCCAATGCTTTAATTTGCATCGTGACGTTGGAAGGAACGTAGCTCAGCGCTTCTGCTGCCCGCGTGAAATTCAAAGTTGTTGCAACTGTACAAAACGTATTCAGTTGACGCAATTCCATCTGATGATCCTCCCTTCATCTTTCAATTTTACTGAATGCTATATTGAATTCTATTCACTTTTATTGAGAGTATCACAGCGTTATAGTGAGCACAAGAGATCACAGTGAACATGTGGTTTTCATTTTGAAGGGAGCGACTATACGATGGACTATGAAATTTTTAATTTGGGTGAGGTACTCTTACAATCAGGAGTGACGTTACCAAATGCTTTTCTTGCTTATAAAACATACGGAAAATTAAATGAACAGAAAGATAATGTTATTGTCTATCCAACGGCTTTTGGAGATCAGCATGTTCAGAATGAATGGCTCATTGGCAGCGGGATGGCACTGGATCCAGAGAAATATTTTATTATCGTTCCCAACTTGCTGGGCAATGGACTCTCTTCCTCTCCCAGTAACACGCCTCCTCCATTCGATCGGGCTAACTTTCCACAGGTAACCATCTATGACAACGTTCGATTCCAGCACCAACTGCTGACCGAAAAATTCGGTATTCAAAAGATTGCTCTCGTCGTCGGGTGGTCGATGGGCGGCATTCAGGCATTTCAATGGGGGGCAAGTTACCCGGAGATGGTTGAACGAATCGCACCTTTCGGAGGCATTGCCAAACCTTGGCCTCACACATTTGTGGTCCTGGAAGGCGTGAAAGCTTCACTGCTATCTGCAGTCGGCTTCGACTCAAGTAAATTAAACCAACTAAGTTCGACAGACATGCGTGCCGTTGGTCGGGTGTATGCGGGATGGGGACTATCACATGCATTTTATAGAGAAGAGCTTTACCGTGAAATGGGATTTGACACATTGGAGGATTTTGTAGCTGGTGTCTGGGAAAATAGCTTTATGAATATGGATCCGCATAATGTTCTGGCCATGTTATGGACAGGACAACATGCAGATATCAGTGCAAACCCCTCCTATAACGGAGACTTTGATAAAGCACTTCAGAGCATAAAAGCTTATGCCTGTATCATGCCTGGAAGCACAGATCTCTTCTGCACAGCGGAGGATAATGAATACGAAGCTAAGCGCATACCTAATGCTGTCTTGAAACCAATCCAATCGATCTGGGGCCATTTTGCGGGTCGTGGAATCAACAATGCCGATAATCAATTTATTGATGACAATCTAAAACACTTGTTGTCACTTAGCACTAATGAATAGATCGTCACTTGCATTGGGAACTCAGTGAAGAGAAGCGTTGATCTTTCGGAGGGAGAGCTCCCCCCAAGCAGTGGTGTTGTTGAGTGATGATGTAGAAAATAAGGAACCAGCAATAATGAAGTTGAGGGCCTTATTCCCATGTTTCTTTTGCATCCTCTGCCAGTCTCATTTCTATGTCTTTCATCTTTAATTCCACCGGATAACTCACTCTGGTTGCCATTACAAACACACCTCCAAGATGATCTCCCTATCTTACGACAAGGTTTCATTCTCTTGAAGGTGTGTTTGATTAATACATATTCCTAGATTATAACTACAATTAAGTAAGTACAGTCATCGCCTCTCTTGTGAATGGAACCAGATCATCAGTACGTCCTTCTTGAATTTTCTTAACCCATTCAGGGTCGACTAGAAGAGCACGGCCTACAGCAACCAGATCAAACTCATCATTCTGAAGTCGTTGTACCAATCCTTCGATACTGGCGTTACTTGCGCCTTTACCTTCTGTGAACAGACTTGTAAAGTCACCATCAAGACCAATCGATCCAACGGTGATTGTCGGTTTACCAGTCAGTTTTTTTGTCCATCCAGCAAAATTCAGATCAGATCCTTCGAATTCCGGCTCCCAGAAACGGCGTGTGGAACAGTGGAAGATATCGACTCCAGCTTGAACCAACGGTGCGAGAAGCTGCTCCAGTAATTCCGGTGTTTCAGCCAATTTAGCCTGATAATCATCTGTCTTCCACTGAGATAAACGCAGTACAATAGGGAATTCCGATCCCACTACTTTACGGCAAGCCTCAATCACTTCAACTGCAAAACGTGTGCGAGCCATCATATCTCCACCATAACGATCCGTACGAGAATTGGTTTTCTCATACAGGAATTGGTCGATCAGATAGCCGTGTGCTCCATGGATTTCAACACCATCGAACCCAACGCGTTTCGCTTCTGAGGCTGCTTTTGCGAATTCCTGAACGATTGTAGCAATCTCAGCTTCCGAATAATCATTAACATGACCTTTGGCTCCCATATGCCAGATCTGTGGAATAATTCGACCGCCAGCTTCATGTACTTCAGATACAACATGTGCCCAACCATTCATTGCAGCTTCGCCATAAAAGTGCGGCACATTGGCTTGATTGGATGCATCCGGATGATTAATTATTGTCCCTTCTGTCACAATAAGTCCCACTGCGTTCTCTGCTCTACGGCGGTAATAGCCCGCAACATTCGAACCCGGGATACCGTCCGGAGAAAATTGACGTGTCATCGGCGCCATCACGATCCGATTGGATAACTTCAAGTGGCCTAACTCTATAGGTTGGAACAATGCTTCTACGGATTGAGAATAATTCATAATAACCTCCACTTATTTCGTTTTATATAAATTGACCTAGGAGATGTTAAACAGCAACCAGCCTGGTTAACAGCTAGACGTTATTTCCAAATGAATCAATACACAATTTTTATCGAAAAGCCCCACCTCCTTCAAGGTTTCGTGGTGTATTAATCCGCCTTTAATTATTTTTGACTTCGTAGTCAAGAATTTCACAAAAAAAAGATCAAGACATGATCATGCCAAATGAAGTACGCAGAACCGTCTCGATCTGTTCACGGGATGAACCTGATTTCTCCATAACTCTCACACCAAGAATGGTGTTATTTAGATAAGATGCAAGCTCTATACTCGTATATCGATTGGACATTAACTGTTGTTTCTGGCCACTACTTATGATCTTCTCTAATACCAGTTGAATCTCTTCTCCCATGAGCTCAGCTTCGCGTGTGACCTGCTCGTCATCTGTTCCGAATTCGAGTGATGCATTCACAATTAGACACCCTTGGCAGCTAGTTTCATCGTCTAAAAGAGAATATCGTAAGGTATCCAGTTTATCAACGGGAGACGAATCCATGGCTTCAATCTCTTTCAGTTTCGCTATAACCTGTTCACGGTAAAGTGCCAGTGCCTTCAGGAACAACGATCGCTTGTCTTTAAAAACACAGTACAAACTTTGCTTTTTGACTCCTGTAGTACGCGTAAGGTCCTCATAAGAAGTTGCTTTGAAACCTTGATTCCAGAACACTTCCATAGACTGGTGTAATACACGATCGACATCAAATTCTCTTGGTCTGCTCATGGGATTAATGTATCAGTTATTGACCATGCAGTCAAGAACTGATCATTTAACATCCTATTTGAAAGAGGATAGTCACAATGGATAAACATAAACGGTAATGTCCTGCACTACCATTGAATGCGGTCTAACTCTTCCGGTAAGCAACCTTGTGAAAAGCATTGATATAACGAAACAGTGCTTCACCATCATCAGGCACATGGGTATTTATATCCATTGGCAGCATCATTGCCTGATACGGCTCTGGTACCATTCTATATTGATGGACATAGGAGGTTAGGATGAACCCGTTGCGTTGCCAGAACTGAATGCGTTCCTGATGAGCCTCCGTTGTCCCGAACTCCGCCTCGATAATCATGCCTTTGATCAGGTGTTCCCTTAACGCCCAGGCTCTGAGCTGTTCCAGCATCCAGGTCCCTATGCCCAACCCGCGCTGCTTCTGTTCAACCGCGAGGTAATCGATGATCAGGATGCGGTCCGCAGCCTTCCCCTCCAGTCCAGTAACAGCCATCGCAACCACTTCACCATGATGCACGCCCGTGTGTAAATAACCAATTTTCCGGTCCAGCATGCTGCGCAGAATCGCTTTTGTCTTAGCGCCGCTTTGAAAAGCCTCGTGATATATTCGCTCCATCCGCGCCCACAATGCTTCATCCCACTCCTCTATAGTCGTAAACTCTAATTCCAGCATCTCAATCGCCTCCAGCTTTTAATTCAGATTTATCGTGATTACCCTTCTCTTGCCTGACGATAGACACTCTACTGCCTAGTTCTTTTATACTTCCTTTGACGAATTCTGTGATTCTGAAGACTGTAGCATGTCTTTAACCTTAAAAGTTTATGTTTTTATTGTTCGCATACCTGAAGTATATTCACAAAATTCATCTACCCTACTCGTTATTGTAATGAAAGCTGCCGACACAGGCAGCTTCATTCTCGTCGTTTATTCAATTATAGTTTCTACGTTATCGTAATAAAGCATTAACTTTTAATATCTTCTTTAGCCTTTTGTCTATATCGAATTATGGAAAGAGGTAAATTAACTACTCCAAGAATAAAAGAAGAGCCAATAGATATCCATTGAGATATTGAAGGATAATTCGGTTTTCCGTCTCCTACAGGTCCTATTTTGGGTTGGTGGCTATCCCACAAAACATATAAGAGACCAACAGCAGGTAACAATATGCAAATTACACTTGCAACTATATGTAACACATACTTGTTCAAGCCTCCCCCTCCATTTATTGTATTCATATCTTGAACTATGTTTATATTATAACGTTATCTAAAACGGGAAATTACACTAATCTGCCCCTTAGTTTAACAAAAAAATTTCTCCTTTAAGATATTTCCTAAAATAGTTTTCAATAACTGATGGAAAATTTGCCGCTAAGGATTGTTGTTTATTTGGATTTAGAGAATGGAATGCGAAAGTCCTAATGATTGACCAAATAAAAAATGCTTCTAATAACTCGACATAATTCTCTTCCAGTTGATTTACTTTGCTATACGATGAAATAAATACTTTCCTATTATCTGATGAAAGATGCAAAAATGTTTCAGCCATATCAAATAAATAAAAACCATAGCCACAATTCGAAAAATCTATAGGTTGAGGAGTATCCTCATAAAAAACATAGTTACTCTCATGAAGGTCAGAATGAATAACTCCCCAGTTACTTGGCAAACGTTTATGATGTTGTATCACATTTGCTATTTTATGTGCTGACTCTTCCACATGAACAAACACTTCACTTGAGATAAGCTCTAAATTTACTAACCGTTTTAATTGATGAAGTGATGAATATAAATGATCAGAATTGTATATTGGTCTATTAAAGCCTTCAGGTGCATTCCACTGCATAGAATGGTTATGTAAAGCCGCCATTAAGAGAGCTAAATTTTCAGTTTCATTACTTGTTGGCTCTCTTTGAAGTACGCTTCCATGAATCCAATGATGAATAGTCACCATGATTGTATTTTCGCTAAGATCAGTTGAGATTTCTGTTACCAGATCACCTTGAAGATTTCTAACAGGTACAGGTACGACGAGATTTGTATCTTTAACCAAAGCTTCAAGCCAAATAAGTTCTGATGCGATATTACCTTTTGATTGAATGGAAATCGTTGAGATATGGATTTTGATAAGAAATTTTTGATTATCATTGTTGGTCTGAACTTGAAATGTAACATTATCACTCTTTCCGAGATACACAAGTTTTTCCAAATAGATTGGGTATTGATGTAGAGCTTCTTTCGCCACTTTCGCATAATCTTCTTCAGAAAGCACAGTATTCACTCCAGTTAATGTGATTTTTTTACTTCACAATTTTACCAAGTAGAAATTATTTTCTGATGATAAAAGTTGATTATAACTGAACTTTACTGCTCAGTAATCGAATAAGGCCGCCGATCCTTTTGATCGGCGGCCTCCTTTTTGTAATCAATAACTTGATCTTGCTGTTGTAACAAGATGAGCGCCGGCATACTTTGCTAATTGAATGGCTTACCAACATCGATCACTAAATATTAGTCCAGAAGGCTGTAGATCTGAATGCTCTCCACCTTGGCATCCTTGATATGAAACGACATCACATCCACATAATTGGATGGCTCGTAACGGAAGTCATCCTCCTCATTAGAAGCTCCATCACCAAGCAGTTTCCCCTCAGGGTAGGCGTTTTTGAGTGTATCCAGACTGTCTCCTGCTTTAATGTTTCGCACTGTCGTGTACTTAGGATCTGTGATTTCGATATGAAAAATGGAGTCTTGTTTTCCCTCTGGTATACTGATTGTTTTAATCTCCAGACCAGGATACGTATAAACCTTTTCTGTAAAACCGATTAACGTATCCATGTTTGTTCCATCATCAGCACTGTACGTATGGGATTTCAGGTTATCCGGTTTACCCAGCATCTGTTCCATCTGCTCTTCATTCGCTGTATCCGAAATCGCGATGGTGTGCTCATTATAGACAAAGGCAAGCTCCTTCAGCACCACATTGCCTTCCTTCTCCATTGAACCTTCCTTAATAGCTTCAGTACCCTTTTCTTCAGAACTTTCGGAAGCATTCGCATTTGTTGCTCCTTCGCCTTTGCTCTGTTCATTCGCTGTGTTCTGTCCGGTTGTTGGGGGCGTAGCATCACTGGACTGACAGCCCGTCAATGCCACCGTTAGTAAAGCACCTAGTACGATAAAACCTGCAGCTTTTTTTGTTAAGTTCATCATGATCCCTCCATAAATGTGTGATTTGTTCTTATGAAGTGATTATAAATAAAACATTTGTTAGTCTCATAACAGAAATGTACCAATCTTGTAACGGTACCTATTCAGGCTTGGGTTTAGATGCAGGTCTACGCACGAGGCAAAACAATCGTAACGGTCGTACCTTCCCCGATTTGACTTTCCATGTCGATATATCCATTAAACCGCTCTACAATCTCTTTACAAATGGAAAGTCCAAGACCTGAACCGTTCGCTGTACTTGCATTTTTTGCGCGGTAAAAACGTTCCTGCACTTGCTCCAGCTCATCGCCCGCTATACCGATCCCTTGATCACGTATACGTATAACTACCTCGCTTGGCGTATGTTCCAACTTCAATTCAATTAGCGATGGACTGCCTGAATATTTGATGGCATTATCCACAAGATTGGCGATTGCATGGGACATCAGCATTGGATTTACGTTGGCGTAAACTCTTGTCGTACCCTCATCATCCGGTTCTTCCTTCACTTGACTGACGCTGATCTCGATCCCTTTATCCTTGGCCTTCGCTTCCATATTCATTGCAACTTGCTGAATCAGTTTATTCATTTCCGTCTTCCGGGCTTCGAGTTCGTTAGAACCAGCTTTGTCGAATTGGGATAACAACAACAGTTCATTAATCAAGCGCGTCAGCCGATCCGATTCCTGCAGCAGATGAGCATAGATTTTTTGCAACTCCTCGTTCTCCGTCTCCCCTTCAACCAAGTATTGAGAGAAACCACGAATGGCTGCCAAGGGTGTTTTTAACTCGTGAGATACGTTGGAGACAAATTGTTTCTGGTACTGAATGTAATCATGAAGCTGCCGCCCCATGGAATCCAGCCCATCTGCCAGCATGCCCAGCTCATCTTTCCGGTTTAGATGAACTCTCCGAAACTCCTGTCTAGCGAAACTTTGCGCAGCGCCAAGCAACAGTTTAATCGGCTTGGTTGTGTTGCGGGCAATCCACAGACTGGATAACGTAATCAGTATAATAAATCCGCCTGCGCCGACAAACAGGATATAACGGATCTGATCCATAATCGCATAAAAGTAGGAGATATCCTCCACGAACTCATACACATAAGCGTTTTCGTAGAATTGATCCTGAATGGGCGTCGCGAAATAAAGCAGATGATTTTCCGTCACGGTGTAAGCATAACTGCCACTCAGTGCTTTCTCAATATTTTTGTCAAAAATAAGCGGTTTGCCATCATTAATGATGATGCCATCCACAGCCAGGCCCAGCAATTGCTTGGAGCTGTCATAGATACGTACCTCTTTGCCTGAAGCTTTCAGCTTCTCCAGAGCAAGTCTGACAATTTCCTCCGTCTGGGGCTCACCTGACGATGACCTATGCCGTGCCAACACTTCACGGAAGGACAACTCCGACAGATCTGCCTTCTCCATCATCTGTTTCTCAATGGTAATGAAGCTGTAGTAATCGATGGCTTTATTTACCGCAAAAATGATGATGCCAAAGGACAGCACGGAGAAAAATAAATAATTCAGCAGTAACCGGGTTGCATACTTCAGGCCTCGCCACCTCCAAGCTGATAGCCAAATCCATAGATCGTCCTGACATACTTCGGTTCGTCGGCGTTATCCTCCAGCTTCTTCCGTAATCGCATGATGGTCATATCCACACTGCGACTGTCTCCCATAAAGTCATATCCCCATCCGATCTGCAGCAGTTCATCCCGGGTAAAGATTTTGTCGGGCCTTTTGAGTAACGTTTCCAGAATTTTAAACTCTTTGGCCGTTAAAGACACGGGTATACCGTTTTTCAGCACTCTTCGGCTCTCTAAGTCAAAAGTCAGCTCTTCATGAAGGATACGTGTCGATTGTACTTCTGTCCCTTCACTTGAGTCCTCCCTGCTCTCGTTTCTTCTCAGAATCACCTTGATCCGAGCGAGCAATTCACGATTGTCAAAGGGTTTGGTCATGTAATCTTCGGCCCCTAGCTCTAGTCCCAACACCTTGTCGATTACCTCATTTTTCGCAGAAAGCATGATCACTGGAATGGCACGTTTTCCGGTAATTTCCTTGCACAGGTCATATCCGGAGCAGTCTGGCAGCATCAGATCAAGTACCACTATATCGGGTTGAAAAGAGTCGAGCAGATGCATGCCCGTTTTGCCGTCCTCTGCGGTCTGCACATCGTAGTTCTCTCGCCTCAGCACCAGCTCAATTAAATCTCGAATTGCGATTTCATCATCAATGACTAGGATTTTCTTCAACTGTACACCCCTATCTAGTCTTGTTTTCACCAGCTTCAATCCATTATTAACCCATCTTAGCACAGACACTTTAGATTCCTCCACCAACTGGAAGGTGAGGTATATTCCACTCAGCCCAACATAACTTGTAATAAACCCGAAGAAAGGAGAACAATCCATGGATCTGCTCTGGGTACTCATTGTTGGTGGACTTATTGGCTGGTTAAGCGGCAACTTGATTGGGCGGGACGTACCGGGCGGTGTACTTGGGAACATTATTGCGGGTTTTATCGGTTCCTGGTTAGGAACGGAATTGCTGGGACCAAGGGGGCCGGTGATTGGCGGATTTCATATTATTCCAGCCATCGTTGGCTCGATTATTGCCTTACTCATCTTCTTCGCTCTGGCACGCGGCGGAGCCTTCCGAAGACGTTAACCAAGTGTGGTGGAAACCGATACCATCGTAGATATTCTTATAAGGGTTCTGCCAGGGCATAAAGGTACAGGATAAACATAGAAGGACCGAAAGCATTCATCGATGGAAGAAGAACTCTTACGGTCCTTTTTTTATTTTTGTACTTATTTCATCCATTCTATATTTTAAGAGTTACAGTTTCCTATTATTTTGAATCACTTCCTGGCAAGACGCTAATCATTATGATAGTTATCTTCATTATAATAATGTTCAAAATTTTGTTTCATTTTACTTGCTTCCAAATGGGTTCGGCGGGATTGAACAATGGCTCTAATGATAAAAAACAAAAGTATCAATATAATAATAGAATAAATGATATCCATGAACAAACTCCTCTCTAGAGGGTAGATTTCACTTCCTTTACCATTCAACCTGATCAAAACGCATGTCTTTATAGTAGAACTCTCGATCCTGTTTAGTAATCTCACGAAGAACTCTGCATGGATTCCCTACAGCAATTACATTTGCAGGGACATCCTTCGTTACGACACTACCCGCACCAACGACACTACCTTTACCAATCGTGACGCCTAGTAGAATAATTGCTCCGCTCCCAATCCACGCCTTATCTTCAATAACGACGGGTAACGCAAACATTCCGCCTTCTTTGCGCTTCTCGGGGTGTACAGGGTGACTGGTTACAGCAATCGTTACATTTGGGCCAAACATCACATCATTCCCAATTGTAACTTTGTAGTCATCAACTACGGTTAGGTTGAAATTAATATATACGTTATTTCCCACGGTTGTATTGGAGCCGTATGACATGCGCAGTGGCGGTTCCATCCATACATTTTCGCCTATGCTACCAAATAATTGTTTCATTAATTTCTTCCGCGTTTCAACATCATCCGGATGCAGATTATTGATTTCATAGCATAGTGCCTTACCTCGCTGGCGTGCTTTGGCTAACTCTGTAGCCTCTTCCGGGTAATTGGCATCATCATCTGTAAATAGTTGTTTGTTTGCCATACGTTCTTGAATATTCATACTATCTTCTCCTTTATAGAAAGCTAATATTTATTAGAGTAATTTACATAATCCCTTGTGAAGTTCAGGTTTGTGTAAAGTTTCTAGTTAAGTTGTTCAGCCATTTAAATTGACGATAACGGGTGAAAGCAATAGGCAATTTAATCAATTCATCTAAGCTGATGACGATATATATATAAATGGGAGACACATGCCATACAAATGCACATAGGTAACTAAGTGGTATAATAATAAGCCACATAACAACTGTGTCACACCATAATCCAAATTTGGAATCTCCACCAGCAGGGAATATGCCCGCTATGGTTGTGGAGTTAAACGATTTTGCAATGCAATAATACGCACTAATGTATAACATGCCATCTAGATAACCTTGAGCAACGGGGTTCAAATTAACGATAGAGTACACTAAAGGTTTAATTAGTAGAATCGTGCAGCCTGCAATAACTCCAAAAATTAAAGCGTAATAACACATGTAGTTACCCGCATACTTTGCTTTGTCCATTTCACCCTGTCCCAGATACTTTCCAATAAGTACAGATCCTCCAGTAGCTATGCCCCCACAGAAAACGACCGCTAGATTTTTGACTACGGATGCAATGGAGTTCGCTGCTACCATATCGGAGTTCACATGTCCTATAATGGCAGCCGTAGCAGTAAGCGCTCCTCCCCATACGATATAATTCCCCTGTACTGGTAGCGTATATTTCATAAAATCTTTTAATAGATTACGCTGAATACGGTCACGTACTGGTAAACGAAAGCGAATAGGTCCCTTCGTTAAGGAATGAATCACACAACATGCTAGTTCAATCATACGTGCCAATACCGTGGCAAGAGCTACAGCCGCAATCGCAAGTTCCGGATTGGATGGGAATAGTAAAAAAATGCAAATGGTATTAAATATAATGTTTAAGACCAAGCATAAAGAACTAATCCACGCACTAAGTTTGGCATTTTCCATACTTCGAATCACACTGAGATACATCTGCGATAAGCCCATCACAAGGTAAGAAAAAGAATTAAACTGTAAAAACCTTGACCCGTATTGAATCAATTCAGGATCATTGGTGAATAAGTGCATCAGTGCGTGGGGAATCAAGAAGGAAGACAAGAAAAACAGAATTGATATAACTAAGGAGAACACGCAGGCAATACTAAGAACTCGCTGTATGGTTGGTGTATCCTTCTTCCCCCAGTACTGAGCCGTGAGGATACTCGCCCCCGCTGACAACCCCATGTAAAACAATGTTAATGTAAACGTGATTTGTCCTGCGAGTGATACGGCTGCCATTGCCGATTGACTAATCATACCCAACATAATTACATCAACAGATATCACCGTTGCTGATATTAGGTTTTGTAAAGCAATGGGGATTACAAGCGATATTAACTCTCGATTAAAGTCTGGTTTGCCGAAATCTTGAAGTGGCATGCGTTTTCTCACCTATATCTGTCCTCTCTGTTATTTTCCACAATATAAGAATAGGACATAATTATTGTTGTTTCCATCAATATTGGCTATACTTTTATTAATATCGTATACATTTGTGTAAAGAAGGGATTCTCGATGACAGATTTAGAGGTGTTCTCTGATCTATCAGAACGGTTGGATTATAATCTTCCTGACTTACCCCTTTATGTCCGCAGGGGCAGTCTTCATCAATTTAACAATTATGCAGCAGTTGCACATTGGCATGTAGATCTGGAGTTTATCTACGTATTAAAAGGATTGATGGATTTCTCTGTTAATGGAAGTATCACTCGATTGCATCAGGGAAGTGGGCTCTTTGTTAATAGCCAACGTTTGCATCATGGATACGCTGTTGCGGATCACGACGATTGTTCGTTTCTTGTAGTTGTTATTCACCCCTCCATTCTTGGTGAGAAAACTTCTTATATTCAGACGTACTGGGAGGAGAAATTTAGTTCCAAAATGGCTGATTTTGTTGTCCTCACGGATCAGGTAGACTGGCAGGAAGACGTATTACTGTCCATTCAAGAACTATATCGGGAGATGCACACGGAGCATAAACATCCCAATCCACTACGGTTGGTATCCCATGCGTTATCGTTATGTGCTACAATAGGCGATCAGTTAAAACCTGTTTCCGGCCAACCCGGCGTGTTAACGCATGTTCAGGAAATGACTCATTTCATTCATCAGAACTATGATCAGAAGATAACACTTGAGGAGATCGCATCTGCCGGAGCTGTCTGCAGAAGCCGTTGTTGCCAATTGTTTAACCGATATGTGGGGCAGTCGCCAAACAACTATGTCACCCAATATCGACTTCAGAAAAGCTGTGAAATGTTAAAAGAAACACGGAGATCCATAAGTGAAATTGCTCTTGCCTGTGGTTTTCAAAGTTCTAGTTATTTTTCGTCCATTTTCCGTAAACAGATGGGTGTAGTTCCACAGCATTATCGCAAACAAGTTACGAACATCGACTCTTTGTAACGTTTCTTATCCCATGAAAAATAGGGCAATCATATGATTGCCCCTCTCATTTCGAACATGCGTCGCCTGTTGACAGACGAGTATTACTGCAAATCCAGTATTTTTTGAATGGTTAGAAGAACGCCATTCTCTTCGTTTGATTTCGTAATAAAGTTTGCTGCTTTTTTCGTATTATCACAAGCATTACTAACTGCAAAACTATATTTGGCGATGGCCATGAGCTCTACATCATTCTCGCCGTCACCAAATGACATCGATTCGTCGTATGTTACACCCAACATTTCTTGCAGTTTTTTAACGGTCTCTCCTTTGTGGGTGTGTAATGCCGTGATATCCAGCCATTTTGCCTCCGAGTCAACAATGTAAATTTGTCCACTTAACGTTTCCTCAACATGCGCTTTTAATGCTGTACTACGTCCTTCTGTATCGAAGACCGTAATTTTGATAAAGCGACTCTCGATCGTTTCAAAGGAATCTGTTTTAATGACACGCTCATAGGAGCTTTTAACTACGTTGTACATATCTTCTGAAATGGAAGAACGAATGTAAGCAGCATCGCTTGCACATACGATAAGAGTCATTGTGTTGTCAAAGTCCTGGATTCGAGCAATCGCCTTCAAGGCGAGATCCTTATCCATGCTGAACTCTTTAACGACTTCACCATCTTTTTTAATTCGTGCAGCACTATCACCCAGGATCCAAACACCTTTGCCATACTCATCAAACAATTTCTCCACACGTTCACATTGTTTCCCGGTACATGCGACAAAAGTGACTCCTTTTTGCTGCATCTCTGCATACACTTTTTTGAAGAGCTCGACATCGTACGAACCTTTATTGTTCAGAAACGTTCCATCTAAATCAGTAACTACAAGTTTAATCATTGTTATGACCTCCATTTTTTAGTATGTCCTGTTTGTCTTTTTGATTGAGATGATCTCCCTTTATTCAAACACTTTATAATGAATATTTAATAAGTATCCGAAAAAGGTTCATCATAACATGTCTACCTGTATGATTGCGTGATCTCTCGCTACAAAACAAGATTAAAATATGTAACTGGTTTCATGTCAATCCTTTTATTATCCCTTTGAAATTGTTGTTAAACTCCAGCCCTATTTTGTTTAACTGTGCAAGTGGGCAATGACAAATAATAAGTGATTATTGTAATATTTTGGCGTTAAAAAACTATTGAAATGGACTCGGATTTTGATTATATTTGACTTATCAACAATTGACTAGTCAAACATTGATGCCTCAACAAAATATAAAGGGAGATAATTATTATGAAACCATACCAACAAACAAACGATTTTAACGAGATTATTTATGGACGCCGCTCCATTAAGACATACGATTCATCCGTAAAAATCAGCAGGGAAGAAATGACTCAAATCATCAATGAAGCTAGCACCGCCCCTTCCTCCATCAACATGCAGCCTTGGCGCTTCCTTGTGGTGGATACTCCAGAGGGAAAAGAAAAACTCGTCCCATTGTCCCGCTTCAACAAAGAAAAAGTCGCTCAAGCTTCAGCTGTCATTGCCGTGTTTGCGGACAAAAACAATTTCGATTATGCAGAAAACATCTATGGAAAAGCTGTTGAGCATGGCTTAATGCCACAAGATGTTAAGGACTTTCAGTTGAACGCATTCAAACCGATCTATAACAACATGTCCGATGCTGAAATGAACGATGTCATTATGCTTGACGCCGGTCTGGTTTCCATGCAATTGATGCTGGTTGCCCGTGCACATGGGTATGACACCAATCCAATCGGCGGTTATGAAAAAGATCAAATTGCCGAAGTGTTTGGCTTGGATAAAGAACGCTATGTACCAGTCATGCTACTTACAATTGGAAAAGCTGCAAGCGAGGGATACACCTCCTACCGTATGCCAGCCGAAGAGACTACGTTTTGGGCATGATTTAAAGCGATAGTGCGAGTAGTCTCCACATTATGATATAGTTGCCTTTAGCTGCCGAATGTCGTGGAAGGAATCTGACATTTTTAATATGAAGCTTTCCAAGACATTCGGTACCATTCAAGGAGGGGCAAACATGAATTGTTCGCTGGAACAAGAAACCTTATTAATATTACTTAAAAATATAAGCAATCAGCTGAAACCTAAATTTGAACGTAGTACGGGGATCAGTTCCTCACGATACGTTCTGTTGTATCATCTCTATCTTCATCAAGAAGTTACACAAAGCCATTTGCAGAAGGCCATTCATATCGACAGTGCTGCTATTACACGCCATTTGAAGCAACTGGAAGCAGACGGTTTGGTGTCACGAAGAAGAAACCCCGATGATCATCGGGAAACTTTCGTCCGGTTAACAGAACAAGGGCTAACGCATATCGCCAATTTCAAGCAGGATCGAAACCAGTTTCTTCATCAGATGATACTGGATTTCAGTGAAGAAGAAGTTGCAATGATGACCGACATGCTCAAACGCATGCAAGTTAATCTGAAGGATCTGTAAATTTATGATTACAGTCAACAATTTTTTGGAAGCCAACCTATTCTAGATCAGAATCTTTTTCAGGTGACGCGCAGTAGCTAGTACATTGCCCCGATCCATTTAATGATAGCGATATCCTTCCTCATTATTATCTAATACAACACATTCATTAATCTATCCTTCCCTTCCAAAACTGCAATTATAGACACAAATCGAAACCACTGTTCCTTAACGCACCTGTTCAATTCATACGTTTATAGGCACTATATATTATTCAGGCAAGATCAAAACAAACCGACGGGTGTTTCATTACACGGCGGTTTGTTTTATTTTACAACAGCTGGCTTTCCGAAATATTACTAGATGGACTAGCACATACTAAGAAACAGTTGGCTGAAGCTTACATAACGGAGGTCTCATCATGGTATTTACAATCACAATTATCATCGTTGTACTGTTCGCAATATGGGGAGCGGTCGCTCCTGATCAGCTGGCGGATGTGGCTAACGTTGCCTACAACTTCTCTATCCAGAATTTTGGCTGGTTTTATCTGCTAGCGACACTGTTCTTCCTGATCTTTGCTTTTTATCTGGCGTTCAGCCGATTTGGCGGTATTAGGCTGGGGGATGACGATGATGAACCGGAATATTCGACGGTTTCCTGGCTGTCCATGCTGTTTAGTGCTGGAATGGGCATTGGGCTGGTGTTCTGGGGAGTTGCTGAACCGCTGTCCCACTATTTATCTGCACCGGAAGGGGCGGTACCCGAAACAACGCAAGCAGCAAGACTGTCAATGCGTTATGCCTTTTTCCACTGGGGACTGCATCCTTGGGCAATCTATACCGTCATCGGCTTAGCACTTGCTTACTTCCAGTTCCGGAAAGGCTACAAAGGGCTAATCAGTTCCACCTTTATTCCTCTGATCGGTGAGCGTCTTGCTGCAGGGTGGCTAGGCAAGTTCATTGATATTCTGGCAGTCATTTCCACCATCTTCGGTGTTGCAACCTCGCTTGGTTTGGGAGCACTACAGATTGGTGGGGGTCTGAATTACTTATTCGGTATTCCTAACTCGACCATGTCCCAGGTTGTCATTATCATCATTGTAACCGTACTGTTTTTAATCTCGGCAACCTCCGGTCTGGATAAAGGTATTAAGATTCTTAGCAACACCAACCTCGTTATAGCTGTGCTGTTAATGCTATTTGTATTGGTGACTGGACCGACTTCTTTTATATTTGATACATTCACGACAACTTTGGGCAGTTACATGCAGAATATTATTAACATGAGTTTGAGACTGACGCCGTTCTCAAGAGAAACCTGGATTGGAACATGGACATTATTTTACTGGGCATGGTGGATCTCGTGGGCTCCCTTTGTCGGTACTTTTATCGCAAGGGTATCCAGAGGAAGAACCATAAAGGAATTTGTAATATACGTCATGGTTATTCCAAGTCTTTTCGGATTTATCTGGTTCTCAGTCTTCGGCGGAACAGGAATTCATATGGAGTTGTTCAATGCCGCTCATTTGGCGGAGGCCGTCAAAGAAGATGCGACAACCGCTCTATTCCTTATGCTGGAGCATCTGCCTTTGAGCACGATCGTTGCATTCATCGCTACACTCCTGATTATGATCTTCTTTATTACATCGGCTGATTCGGCTACCTTTGTGCTGGGCATGCTGACGTCGGATGGCAAGCTGGACCCGAGTACAAGAGTGAAATTAACCTGGGGAATCTTACAGTCCTCCATCGCGGTAGTACTGCTGATTAGCGGGGGGTTGAACGGCCTACAGACGGCCGCCATTGTGGCCGCATTGCCGTTCGCTGTTGTCCTTATCGGTATGTGTGTCTCCCTACTCAAGGCTCTGCAGGCCGAAGACAGAGAGCGCCGTCAGAAGGAAAAACGGCAGCGCCAAAAGCTGAAACGACTGCTGGAGGAACAAGAAATCTCGCTGAATGAGATATCTGGTAGGTAATGTATACTTGATTTGATCTCTGTAGAAAAAATGGTGCCTGCCTCCAGGCAATCGGATTATGGTCTTGTCCATTCCGGCAATCGGTACAAATTCTTGTTCTGGGCTTAGACAAGAATTTGTACCGATAAAATAAAAAAAGCCGCAAAAATAGCGACTTCAATGGGAATATGTGTTTATCGTTTTTTCAATCTCCTTGTTTAAAATGTAATGACAATTTTACCAACAGCGTGGTGAGTTTCACTCAAAGCATGTGCATCATAAATACCCTGTCTACTAAACGGGAATGTTGCCCCTACAATCGACTTGATTTTTTTCTCTTCCATCAGATCAGCCATTCTCTGCAATTGATCACCATCTGGCTGTAGCCAAATCCCCTTTGCTGATACATTGTGAGACTTAGCCGTATCATGATTGGGTTCACCAACAATGGTAATCAATCTTCCGGTATTTTGTTTAAGTACCGTATAGCTTTTCTCAGCTACTTCTCCACCCATCGTGTCGAACACCAAATCTATATCTTTTAGAATGTCTTCAAAGTTTTCCTTTTTGTAATCAATAACTTGATCAGCACCTAATGAATAAAGAAGTTCATGATTTTTTTCACTTGCAGTTGTAACAACATGAGCGCCGGCATACTTTGCTAATTGAATGGCATAAATACCTACACCACCAGCGCCAGCGTGAATAAGTACAGTTTCACCTTCTTTTAAATGGCCATGAGTAAACAATGCCTGCCATGCTGTTAAACCCGCTAAAGGTACAGCCGCAGCCTCCTCATATGAGATTGAATCAGGTAGTTTTGCCAGTAGGTGCTCATCAACTGCTGTATACTCAGCATACGTACCGAAACGAGTTGTTTCAGGGCGACTGAATACGCGGTCTCCAACGTTCCACTTCGTAACGTTTGAACCAATTTCACTTATGACTCCAGCTGCATCCCACCCTAAGATAATAGGAAATTCCCAATCAAACATTTCTTTTAAGTAGCCCTCTCTTAATTTCCAATCGATTGGATTAATGGATGTAGCCTCTAGTTTTACAACCACTTGATTAGCTTTTGCACTTGGTTTATTCACTTCCTGCTCAACTAGCTCTTCTTTACTCCCATATTGATTAATCACAACTGCTCTCATTTTTGTAACACTCCTTTAAGCGAATAGCCTTTTACGTGCTATTCCCTATTATTTAGATCTAGTCACTGCGTAAATGAATATTATCCTTACTTATTTTTTAACAACTGGGATAAAATTATGCAAAAAAATTAACTAAATGGTTGTCAAAGCACCTTTGCCTTCGACTATGTATTTACTGATTACCCTCTTGAAGCAACGCTGTAATGGTCGGGTGCATAAGGCCGGCCGCTAGTGCGGCTCCCACTGGCTAACCTGATCATACGAAAGCCGCAAAAAATAGAGCCAGACATTCCCCCATTGAGAAAGGCCCGACTCTATAATTGTTAGAAGAATTTCTATTACCAAAGTTCAACTGTACCTCAGGTAACCTTGTATTAGGATAGCCGATGAATTGACCATACTATATCCGTACTGAATCCAATGGATAGACCATCAGCTTCGTAATATAACCCGACTTGATCACCTGCCTCCAGCTCTACATCACCGGTTAACGTCACCGTCGCACTACCTAGTACAGTTCTCATCGTTAAAACTAACGGTATATTAACGTCAAGGAAAGGCATATAACCATTTATTAAATCAATATTGTCATTCTTCTTTACAGTAAAAACCGGATCAATGCCTCTTCCTATGCTTACATTGATTGGTGTGTCAATCTTATAATTAACAGTTGCATGTATGGCATATCTACCACTGTCCGGTGCCGTAAATATCCCTGTAGAAGGATTAAATGTAGGGCTTCCGTAATATGGAGACGCCTCGCTCCAATTTGAAAATAGCGTGCTACTATTGATTGAGTATGTCGTACTGGTAACAGAAAATCCTTCCGAGGTAAAAGAAGTCCCCGGTTGGCCTGGATCTCCCTGCGCCCCCGCCGGGCCTGCTGGTCCTTGTGCTCCAACTGGCCCCGAAGCTCCTTGTGCTCCCGTGGAGCCTGCTGGTCCTTGTGCTCCAACTGGTCCAGTTGCTCCGGTATCGCCTTTATCTCCCTTGGCTACATCGCTTGTAGAATTCTGCGATTCTTCGACAACTGATGGCAAAGTACTGATGATGATGGTTTTGATGGTGGAATTCCATACTACTTTTGCTCCGAATAATTCTGCAATAAAACGTACGGGTACCATAACCCGATTCTGAATGATCTTAGCAGGTTGATCGAGTGCGACCTCCTCCTCTACATCACCGATATTAACGCTGGCAGTCGGTTTGCCAATAATTAGAATACCCGATGTATCTCCTTTAATAACCGTTATGGTTTGTGTAGAACTGTTCCAGTTAAGAGACACACCGAGCGATTCTTCAAGAACCCTTAAAGGTATAAGTGTGGTTCCTTTATGAACAACGGGTTTGACGTCACTCGGGACTACACTATCATTAACAATAATAGAGATCTCGTCTAGTTGGCCAATTGGAGCCGCCTGAGCAGCAGAAACCACAAAAAACGTCATTACAAGCAAAAATACCATGGATAATTTCAATCTTTTTATCACTTAACTTTCCCCCAATAATGAATTTTGATTCCTTAATCCCGGTTGCGATTATCTATAGAATTCGAGCCCTGCGATTTCAACTAAAGCCGCAACAAAAGGACCCTATCATTCTCTACGTAGACATTGTAGACAAAATGATAGGGAGTTGTAGTCATACGAAAGTAGTATTATTGTTTTGGAAACATGAAGTGTTCATCTAGCCTCGATCAAATAAAATAACAGAGCCTTTTCCCTTTTAGAACTCTCTGAAGTGCAGATATCTTTTTTTGCTACCTGCTCGGTTAGCTTAATGAATTAACGAGGAAATGAAAAAACCTCAGCTGGGTTAACCGAGCTGAGGTAATAAATTTGTACCTACCACTGTTTTAGAGTCTTTAGATTCCGCATTAGGTGCTTCGCATACCCCTAATTTTTGGGACTACTAGAATCGCACCTATCTTCTTTACTTAATAACTTCAACCTTTTTGTCCCCTGCTGACTTCGCTACCTCTAACGTTGTATTACCTTGAATAGCGACTATCAAGCCAGTAGCCAACATAGAAACGACTAAAGCTGCGCTGAGGACTGTGGACATTTTTTTCTTCTTGATCATAACCATACCTCCAATTTAAAATTACAATATTTCACTTTTTTGGGTAATCCATCTGGTGATTGTATTATAGCGTACTGACAATGATTGTAAAAGGATTTTTTTCCTTCCCACGGTTGCCTCTTAAATAGATTCGACTGAGGTTTACGGATCTGGGGATTACCATCGTGTTTGCCGTTCTAAAACTCCAATGATTCAACATTAGGAGGATATTCTGATGAGAACCAAATCCCTAAAATTAATTACAGTTGGTGTGTTAGGGGTTGGAATAGGTATTTTGTGGTCAATGATCTTATTCTTAGAATGCAAAAAGCTCAACATGGCAATGTTTTAAATACGTTTGCAACGAACAGTAACGAAAATAAAATCGTATACAAAATCTTTCGCGAGCTTATCCATGATATTGTATCGATCTAACTGTACCTTTTTCTAAATATTGCAGGCCATTTTCTCTTAATGATTTAAATCTGTTCGAATGTGCAAACAAGGTAATCTCAAACCCTGCTTCAATAAACTTAATTGCGTACATGCTCCCGATGACACCTGCACCAAAAATTTATCTGGATCAATTAGAATTAAACGTTCCACCAAACCATTCCTTAACGCCTGACAGGATTATGACCAAATTTGCGGCCTTCTATAGGCTCCTATCCATTCCCCTGCTCAATTGCCTACATACAATACACTAGACTAATGAACAGGAGTGATGTTGTATGACATTTTTACCACCTTTTGGACCTGGTGGAGGGTTTGGCGGACCTGGGGGTCCCGGAGGACCCGGTGGAATGCCAGGTCCTCCATCGTTCCCCGGGGGTGGAGGCGGCGGACCACAAGGCATACAGCCACCTACCGGGCCGCCACCATCATTCATTCCACAGCAACCCGCTTCGCTATTTGCGGTAGATCCAAGAGCCATATCCGGCTGTCTGTTTCGCTACACATATATTTGGCCGGATCGTGGTCCAGGTTTCTGGATGTTCCCGGTATTTGTCGGCAGAAATTCGGTGGCGGGCTTCCGCTGGAATGGCTTCTTCTGGATGTACAGCGGCATTGATCTGCAGCGAATCAGCTCGTTTAGCTGTTTCTAGAATTAAATACCCTGTATGCGGATCAATCCGCATACAGGGTATTTTACATGTATCTTATAAGAATAAATAGACGTTAGCTACTCAACCATTGAGGATCAAAAATAGGCATATATTTTCACCCTTTTACTACTTGTTTTTGAAGAAATCGAGCTTGAACACATAATGAAAAAGAGACGTAATTACAATAGCGCCAAGAGGAATCAATAAATAAACCCAAAGTGGATTATTAGGAACTTCACCAGAGGGTGTTCTCCACCTTAAATTACACTATTTTTTCAGCATTTCCCTTCGGAATAGTGACCCCACAGAACTCATACAAAATATCAGCCATGTACGTATCACTTTCTTTCATACCATTTAACGCCCATTCAATTAAAACGCAATAAAATCCACCTACATAAAACTGAGCAATATAGTTTTCTTTGAAAGAATCGTCGTAGGTTTTAACTACAATTCTTGTGGCTAATTTGTGCAGGTATTCATTACACTTGGCCAGTAATAAGTAACTAACGTTGGATTTTACCAGATTCTCTACTAAGATTTTCTCATTCCTGAAACATTTGAAAAATAATAGGGTTGAATAATAATTATCAAAGTTCTCCCCTGCCAATGCCTGATCAAAAAAGTCAGCAAACACTTGATCAATGCGTTCCACGATTACATCCTCAATGATGTTGTAATTTCTATAGAACCCCATGCGTGAAACACCAGCTTTTGTACACACCTCGGTAATAGATATGTTATTGAGATTTTTGGTTTGCATTAATATCATGAGTGCATTGAAGATCCATTCTTTCGTCAGTGCACTTCTGACTTGATTAGATGGGTTTGACATTACAACATCTCCTTTTATGTCACACTTACCTTGAAACGCATTGATATCTTTATGTTATACACATTATACTGAGCTCAACGAGACGTTACAACAGTAACATCTTAGCGAATAAAATCTGAGGAGGAATATAACATGTTTAAAAAATTGCAAGATACGGTGGCATTGGTAACTGGAGCAAGTAGTGGGATCGGTGAAGCAACTGCCAGAAGGCTCGCTGCTCAAGGAGCAACCGTTGTCCTTGTCGCACGTCGTAGAGATCGATTGGAGAATTTGGCTTCCGAGCTGAAGAACCTTGGAGGTGAAGTTCTTGTAATAGAAACAGATATAACAGATAAGAAGCAAGCGGAACATGCAGTTCAGCAGGTTATCGATAAATATGGACGTTTGGACACCGTTATAAATAATGCGGGACTCATGTTAATCGGGGGTGTGGCAGAGGCGCCCTCAATCGAATGGGAACGAATGATATCCGTAAATATAAATGGGTTGTTATACATATCCCATGCTGCATTACCGTATCTAATCCAATCAGCCTTGACTTCCGACCGAAAAGTTACTGATTTAATTAATATTAGTTCAGTATCTGGACGCAAACCATCGGCAGGGCAAGCGGTATATAGTCTCACGAAATCGGGTGTTGCAGCGTTTACTGAAGCACTGCGGCAAGAGACTGCCGGGCTTAACGTTCGTGTGGCTGTTTTAGAGCCAGGTGCAGTGGGAACGGAACTAGGTAATCACTTACGTGACGACGTGCGTGAGCAACTTTCCAATATTCTGAGCCATATTGAAGTTCTTGAAGCAGAAGATATTGCAGAAACAATTGAATTTATTGTAACTCGCCCACGTCGCGTTGCGGTAAACGAGATTTTGGTTCGTCCAACAGATCAAGCCATGTGATTCTGATTCTTATTAGATACGGTTACGATGCATTACGCATAAACATGATTGGCCTTCCATTGGCCTGCTAAACAAAAAAAGTCGCTAAAATAGCGACTTTTTTTCGGGTCTATCATTTCAATCATAGCGTCGTAACTTAAAGCAACTTAATCAGCTCTTCTAGCTCATCAACCAAACTTTTTGCAAGTTCAAAATTAGTATCTTTTAAAGCCAATTCAATTTTCATTTCAACAGACTTTTTCTTTTGTTCATTCTCTAGATAGTTTTCATCAAAATGACTCGTATAAATCATCTGTCTAAATTCTTCTATACTCATTTTACTAATCGTCTTGTCCTCAATAATTAGAACATAATCCATACCATTGACAACAGAATAGAAATCATGAGAAATCATGATAATCGCACCTTTATAGTCTTCAATGGCTTTCTCCAATGCGATTTGTGTATAGATGTCTAAATGGCTTGTCGGTTCATCTAGGAGCAATACGTTGGCTTGACTGGCAGAAACTTTAGCCAATTGAAGCATGTTTTTTTCTCCGCCAGATAAAGATTCAATCTTTTGATCAAGGATTTCTCCTTCAAAGCCATAGTTTGGAAGATACGATCTAATCTCGTCATACGTTTGAAACCCTGAATCAATGAATTCATTTAGTATGGTATTCGAATCTTTTAGCATTTCGCCTTGCACCTGAGATAAATAAGCGACGTTAACATCCGCATTGATTTCAATGGAATCCTGATTGTTTTTAAAGATTTCTCGCAGTAAAGTCGTTTTCCCGGTACCGTTTGGACCGATCAGGGCTACTTTATCTGTCGATTTGATCTCAAAGTTCACATTTTCCAAAAGCAACTCGTCAAAGGCAACGCTATAATTATTGACGTTAACCACAACGGTGTCTTCGATTTCCTTTTCGATACCAAAACGGATATTCGGCTGCTTGATATCGACAAATGGCTCTTTGATTCGACGTGCTTCCAATCTCTCTTGAAACTTGACTCTGGCTTTTAACGCTCTACCTCTGGAGGCTTCCGAATTATATGTGGCAATCTCTCTAAGATTGTCGATGATGTGATCGTATCTCTCAATTTCTTCAGCTTCAGCAACCGCGATTTCTTGCAGCTCGATCTTCGTCTGAAGCAGCGAGAAGTTATAATCAATATAGCGCCCGTCAAACTCTTGCAGCTCTGTGTTTTCCAGGTGTATGATTTTGTTGAAACAATGGTTCAACAGATATCGGTTGTGCGTAACGACCAGCAGCATTCCCTTGTGGGTGTTAATCAATTTTTTAAGCGCGTTCAGGTTTTCAAAGTCTAAAAATACATCAGGTTCGTCCATAATCATGAAATCTGGACGATTCAGCATTTCCTTCATCACTTGAATAAGTTTGAATTCCCCGCCGCTTATGGCGGATATACTAAGATCTTTGAGCTTCATGAGGTTGGCCAGGTTTAACTGCTTATTGATGTTTTTTTCGTAATTATCCCCATCCATCGCTTCGAAGGCATCCAAAGCCAATTGGAGTTTTTCCATCAGGGAATCCATATCCGATGTGGTTTCCATTTCAGCATAAATGGCTGTAATTTCATCTTGTATCTTGATGAATTCTTCTGCGATATATTCAAAAACAGTCATATCTTTTGTTTTGTCTACTTGCAAAAACTGACTCACATACCCGATTCTGCAATCGGGATCTATCTCTAACTTACCCTCGAACAAATATCGTTCCGGATCCATCAGGATATCGATCAGTGTACTTTTCCCACTGCCGCTTGTTCCAATAAAAGCACAATGTTGTGCCTCTTCAAACGTAAATGAAATGTTTCTATATAGTTCCTTTTGTGGAAATGAGAAGGATAAGTTTTCAACTTTTATCATAGTGTTACCTTTCTTTATAACTAAATTGGTGGCTATTATTGAATATATTGTCGAACACAGACTTTTAGAGTAACACTGTTTACCACCAAGTACAATCGATTTTTAGCCCTCCAGTGTAGAAATGAGCATCGAACGTTATGAATGAATGCAAAGAGAGCCGATAACTGCGATTCTGCTCGAAATCATCGGCTCTGCGCTTTAGCGTCTGGCTCTGAGATAACAGATCATTCGATTGTACTACATTGATTAAAGTTACCTGTTTATGCATCATAATTCTTTACGACTTAGCCATCTGGGGCATAAGATCCATGAGAGTATATATACGACTATACTAAAGGCAGCTACGATTCCATATACTAAAAGCAAATTTTCTTCGATGTTCATATAGTAGCCTAGCAATGTTCTTAATCCTGCAATGGCAAGGGCAGTAACTACATAAGAAAGGATTATTCCGGCAATACTTTTTTCTCCATCGAGTAAAAAAGAACTAGGGATATTCACACTGGCTGGAAGAAATGCAAGAATCAGCGCAAAGGATACATTCACATATACAGCAGATATCTCAAAGCTCGATAATATCATTGAAGCAATCACACAAATGATCGTAGCAACCAAAATTCCAAAAAGACTAAGGAGCACATACAAACCATATTTGCTTGAAGCACTTTGAATCCTTGAGACAGGGAGAGTAGCACAAAATTTATCCCACTGCGCTGTTTTGTCATTTTGAATGCTCATTACTGCCATCATTCCAAATGAGGTTCCTGCGATTACAATCAAAAGCCAAGGAGAGCTTACGACGGACAAAACGACTCCAATGACGACCATTAATAATAGGGGGATAAGTAACGCATCCTTAATAGCATAGAAATCTTTCAGCATAAGTCCTCTCATGTTCTCTCCCCCTTTATATACAACAGCATAATATCATCAATGGTGGCAGGATCAATCACTGCATTCGGGTATTTCTTTTGTGCCAAATCTTTATCAGCAACTAATACTTCCCAAGCATAATCCTGCTTTCGGTAAGAGATTATATCTTGTTCTTCGAGAGCATCAAACTGTGCTGCACCACATTTAATGATCCCGTACTTATATCGCAATTCATCTTTTGGTTTGTTGAAAATTACCTTGCCGTTATGAATGAATACGATATAATCAGCGACTTTTTCCAAATCACTTGTGATATGTGAGGATACCAGAATAGAGTTACTTTCGTCCTGCACAAATTCCAAAAATAGATCCAGAATATCATCACGAACAACAGGATCAAGTCCGCTCGTCGCTTCATCCAATATTAGAAGTTTGGAACCATGAGAAAGTGCCACAGCGATAGACAGCTTCATTTTCATCCCTTTAGAAAACTCTTTGATCTTTTTGTCTGCAGGTAAGGATAGTTCATTCAGCAAAGAATAGTATTTCTCTTCGTCCCAAGCTGCAAAGATATTTTGGAAGACACGGTTTAGCTTTTTAGGTGATAATCCTTCCGGGAAATTACTGCCGTCCAACACAACACCAATCTGATTGCGAACAGCATTGTCAATTTCCTGATCCTGCTTGCCCAAAATCGTCACCGTGCCGGAATCCTTGTTTTTCAAACCAAGAATTGAATTGATCGTTGTACTTTTTCCTGCCCCGTTTTGGCCAATCAATCCCACAATCGACCCAAGCGGCACATGAAATGATACATTGTCCAGAACAAAGTCGTGATACGCCTTTGTCAGTCCATTTACAGTCAAAGCATGATTCATGATCATTACTCCTCCTCATAGAACAGCTTTAATAACTCGATGAGTTTTTCGACAGGAATACCATTTGTGCGCCCAATATCTGCGGCTTCCTGCAAAAGTCCCTCAGCTTTGCGCTGGATTTCTTCTTGATAGAAATTTTTGTTCTGCGCGGATACAAAACTTCCCCGGCCTACGGTAGTCTCTATAAAACCGTCTCTCTGCAAATCCTCATAGGCTTTTTGAACAGTGATCACACTGACATGAATGGATTTTGCCATAGAGCGCATCGATGGAATGGGGTCGCCAGTCTTTAATTCCCCACTCATAATCATCGCTTTGATCTGTGATGTTATCTGTTCGTAGATGGGCTTACTTGTATTGCTGCTTATGATAATCTCCATATACATACTCCGATTAAATTATTTTTTTAGTAAAGGTTTACCCTCTTTATCCAGTAAAACGGTAAGTCCTGATCCAACATTAGGGAAAATAGCAAGTAGATATTGCACTCCAGTTTCATTGTCAGTGATGACTTGTGTCATTACTGCACTTTCCGCTTGAGTATGCTCCACTCCAAATCGAGGTTCATTTTTCATCGTTCTCCTCCTCACTTTGCGTTTAAACACCGTTCTGTTAAAAATTCGGCGCTGCAACCTGTACTACATTGTACTTATCACACAAGTACAATATAGTACACAGGAGTACAATTGTCAATTATACTTATAAAGTCTTTAGTACTTCCCCATCAATGCTATAAACGGCTACTGAGATCTCTCCCCGCATTATCGTTTCTCGTTAGCTCAATCCTATTGCAGTCTGTAGGCAGTCTATAATAAAAGTCTTACGAAAGGTGATACACTAATGCATATCTGGCACCCCATACAGGTTCATCTTCGTTATTGGAAGATGAACCTGGGCAATGTTCCGATTATATCGACCGTTTCTACAATAAACATCCGTGAGTTAGGATGATACATAAAAAAACACGAGGCGTGAAAGCAGATCCTCGTGTTTTTGTATTTACCGTAACTATGGTTTGCACTTTCCGAATACGTTGCTAATTAATGTAATTAGAAGTTTATTGTATAACATGCAATGCTCGATACATCATCGCCACAAACTGTGCACGCGTCACGGGTTCATCCGGCTTAAATTTTCCGTTATCCCCGAGTACAATCTTGAGTGCTGCCAATGCAGCGATGTAATCATAACTCCAATGCGTTGTAGGAACATCTTGGAAAGCAACTGTTCCACCTGGTTTTATCTCAAAGGCGAGCGTCAAAATTTTGGCCATCTCTGCACGGGTCAGCGAATGGTTTGGATTAAAATTCCCATTAGCTCCATCGACTATTCCTGCTTGTTGCAGTGACATGATGGCTTCATAGTAAGGATGGCTTGGTGATACGTCAGAAAACGAAACTGCCTCACGTATGGGATTAAACTCGAAAGCACGTGTGAATATTAGAGCCATATGATGGCGCTTGATGTGTTCATTCGGGTGAAAAGAACCGTCGGGATACCCTGCTATTATCCCTTGACTTGCTAGTTCCTCAATCATTCCTTTTGCCCAATGTCCTGAAAGGTCGTCAAAAGTAACGACGGGTGGTTCAGGTTCCGGTTTGGGTTCTTCTGGGGTAGGTTGCGGATTGGGTGTTGGTATCGGTATTGAATTTTGAGGAGGCGTTGGATTATTTCCTCCTGCATTATTGTTAGAAGAATTGTTTATACTCCACTTCGCATACAACGTCTTATCCGCTGTAATGACATCTTTCGTAAAGTTCCACTGGTTAGTGAGAGCTGCCTCTTTAAACCAACCACCAAATGTATAACCTGGTCTCGTTGGTGTGCTCGGTTCAGTTGCCTGTTCATTGTAAGGTTTATTCTGAAGCGCTACCAGACTTCCTCCATTTGACTCAAAAGACAAGGTATAGTGATTAATTTCCCACGCCGCATACAACAGGACATCAGCTTCGTTTATATGGAAAGTATCATTCGCTACATAGCTTTTCCCACTTCCATCTGCTTCCGTATTCCAACCAATCAACGTAAATCCAGTCTTCACTAGACTTCCAACATTATCAGCGACGGTTACACTGCTCCCCGCTTCATAGGTTTGACTATCTAGGGGTACCTCTCCTCCAGTAGCTCCATTCCCGTCATAGCCTACACTATAATTGATAATGGTGAATGTAAGGGTAATCGAATTACCTGCGGCATCTGTAACAACAAGTACATAGGAACCTTCAGCGTCTACAGGTGTGCCACTTATAAAGTTTTGCCCGTTTAATGTTGCTGTACCTTCATTAAAGGTAATGGTTCGGGAGGAATTATAGCTCTCTCCATCTGTTACACCTGTAACGATCGGAGCTGTAGTGTCTAATGTAATACTTGCTTGGGCCGAGCCTATATTTCCTGCTCGATCAATTAAACGTACATACACCGTTTTATTTCCATCTCCAGTGGGTAATGTGTAGCTTTTTATGGAACTAAAGGCTTCAACTCCCGACCAAGAACTATTGTTATTAGAAAATTGTACCGCTACCACATCTGTTACACCGTTGCCTAATGATAGATTAAGCATTATGTCACGATTAGTTGTATACACGTTGCCATTATTAATAATAATAGAGCCTGTTGGCACTTCGGTATCCCGTGTTATGGTTTTTTGATATTCAATTGATTGGTTCCCTGCACGATCAACTAGTTTAAATCTCAAAACTTTATCTCCATCAGTAATTCCTATTGATAGCATAAAGCTTGGTACATAAGGCATCTGTGTATAGGGGCTTCCGTTAAGCGAATATTGGATATGCGTAATATCAGTTACTCCAGGATCTGGATTTATTGAAATAAGTACAGCCGAACCATTCGTGTATTCGTTGCCTAGATTTACAATAATCGTCCCTGTTGGAGGGGTCTTATCTATTCGAAATTGAATCGTTTCTAATTGACTGCCTGCCGTAACCGTTAACGTGTACGAGCCTTCAGCAGTAAGCCGTGTTCCACTTGTAAATGGACTTCCATTCAAAGTTGCTGTACCAGTGTTGAATATTGGCGTTACATTTGTATTGTATAGACCTCCATCTGCGACTCCAGTTATTTCAATATTCGCAATTTCAGAATACGTAATAATTAAATATGGCCCCAGACTGCCGCCATGTGCATGATTTTCGGTCATTTGTATAAAATGATCAGCATGTGTTATTCCTGCTTCAGCTGCTTCTTGAGCCGTCATACCCGATAGTATGAAGGTTGCTCTAGGATCAGGTTCCGCGGATTCCCTTGATATATAGCTAGTAAAATTAAACGGGGCTAATGTAGGTTTAAGTTGGGGGACATTATTGGATAATAATCTTGATTGTGCAGAACCTGACGTTGGAGCTGGTGGCGATGTTATTCCACTATCCTGTGCCCAGTTATGATTTGTACTTGTTGAAACTTTTAGCGAAAAATTAGTTGTTGCCTGAAAAGTACCACCTGTTACAGGCAGATACAAATTCGCAGTTTCAACTTCATACCCTGCAGGGATTGTTGGCAAATTAAACTTTAGTAATACCTGAGCCTCTAAGGGAACACCAAATGTTCCTTGATAGCCCACATCCAGATACCCGAGGTTTCCATCCTCATAAATCATTCCAGACTCATAAATGATAGTTGTATCCTCTGCTGCATAAATAGGTGACGAAACTACATTGGCAGAAGCTAAACTTTGATTATTAAAAATTACGATGCATGTCATACACACGATTACAACGAGCATACTTGCAATCGAGACAACTCTCTTTCTCACCATGTACACTTCCTTTCATACCATTCCTTATTGTTCAGAATGACCTCTTTTCATTTGACTCCATCTCAACATCATAGTCTCGTCATAGGATATTTAAGTCCTACGAAAGTAGTACTACACAAAAAAACAAGGAAGCGGCCCTTTTAGGCTCGCTTCCTTGTTAGTCACTCTATCAATTGTAACTCTCTGGCACGGACGACAGCTTGCCCCCGCCGTTTTACACCCAACTTGCCGTATATTCTAGATGTATGTGTCTTGACCGTCGTCTCTGCGATGCCAAAGAGATCGGCAATTTCTCTGTTCGACAAGCCTTTTGCAATTGCTGTTATAATTTCCGTTTCTCGTTCCGTCAGCGGTTCCGTCAGCCCTGGTTGACTGGGACTAGGAACCACAGACGAGGCGTTACTTTCGAAAGCACTCGGGATTGTTGTATTCGCAGCTTCGTCTTGCAGCAGCTTGAGATAAATGATCCGTGTTGCAATAAGCTCCAACATCTGAACATCCCTCTTTGTGAACACACCCGGCATCTGTTTATTTTCCAAGTAGAGTAGATAAGAGGTTTGTTCTCCCGGAACATCAATGGACATGCACAGAAGCGACCTCTGCTTTCTTGTTGCGATATAAGCATCCTTCACCCAAAAACTCTGAAGCGCGTCATACAAAATTAGCGGTTTGCCCGTCATTGTTGTATGACGTAAGACGCTCTCCGCATACAAGCCGGCTCCTTTTTCCTGATCAATCCATTCAGAACGGTTAGCTTCAATAACGAATTCATTATTTTGACGCTTCAACAACAGACCACGCTCTGCTCCAGTTTGTCGTAAAGCCGTTTCCAAGAGATGTAACTTCCAGTCGGCCGGATTCGTCTGTGTTAACCCATGGATGAGTCGTTGCACAATCTCGAGTTCCTCTTCACTCTTCAAGCCTTCACCCGTCTTGGAGCCGTTCTGGTGAGGTAACGATGTGCCGGTTTTAGTCATTTGGATACGATCCTGTAATACAGGACCTTCATAACGTTTGTATATCGGGTCCAGCAATTTAGCATCTCTGCTTCTAATCTGAGTTACTTTGAAGGTTATTCCCCATTCGGCGTATGCCGCACATGCATCCATCATCGTAATTGCCGCTCCGGATCGGCTGAGCAGATCATCTTGATAACATACCGCAAGCCGTTCACAAGCAATGGCTTCCAGCAATACGTATTTCTCTGTTCTCGCCAGCTTGATTGCAGCCGTATATTGTTGCATGGCGCCCACCGAATTCCCTGAGATCCGTTCACCCTCTGCTTTGATTAGCAAGTATGCGGAGGACGTACTGTCCAAGAATCCTCGCCAACTCTTCATCAAGCGCAATTGCGCGCGTATCGCCTTGCGGATCCGCTTACGTTCTTCTCTATTCGTTTCGAAATATAATCCAGCTAATGCCAAAGCCTCGTAAACGCGGTGTTTACGAATTTGCATCCAATCCAGATGCAATTCGTTTACCCTTCCTCGCTGCGACCAATATTGCGCTTCCTTGTACCTGCCCGACAGATACGCCACCTCAAGCCGGCGACCACAGCTATAATTGTCCTCGTCCCGTTGCTCCAACTCGCTGTCAGCTGGCACTTGTGGAATAGCGACAAAACTGTCGATCAAAGAATCGTCTTGCAGCACTGCTGCGTAACTGCTCGTCAGCCGCATCATGTCCAGTATCTTGTCGTCGGCAACCTGCCGCATGTTCTCCTCAAAGTATTGGAGCAAATCATTCAGGGCATATACATTCCCATGATTACACATAACACTGAAAATTAAGGCAGGATTAGCAAAGTCATGATCACCGGCTTCCATCGCTTGACGCATCGCAATGAACAGGACAACAGAAGATTCCAAAGGACTGTCCATTTGCTTGATCATTCCGCTCAGAAATGTAAATACATGCTTTTTCCTGAATGTAGAGGTGTTGGCGATTTGCAGAAACACCTGCTCAGCAATCGGAGTCGCTCGAACGAAGCCCGGAAATGACCTTTGCACAATCAGTTCATATGCTCCAATCATGGCGGCTAGGGACTCATTCACCCCTTTATGCAATCCATAACGAATAAATCGGGCATACAATTCCAGAAGCGATCGCGCATCGTGTGCAAGCAATGGAAGAAACAACAGCTCCATGACATGGCATAATTCTTCATAATCCTCATCGCGTGGGTCGGACAGCAGAAGATGCTTCTCCCGTTTTCGATGTAAAAGGATCGCGGTTTGAGTCACTTCCTTTCCTATAGACAACAGTGAACTTTTCTTCCGAAGCTTCCAACCATAGGATCCTAGTGCCTCGATTCCAAATTGAATCGCAGTCTCATTGTCCGCGAGTGCATGGAATCGGATTAAAGGTGCCCAGATTTTGAGCCGCTCTGATCGGCTCAGTCGATCGCTGTCTTGGTTCAAGTCCACCAGCAGTTCTTTCCCACGTGCGCTATTGCCACCCATATATTCCGTCCATGCTAATAAAAGCTGCAATCCGACATCTAGTGAATCTGGTATATCCACCTTGCATGTTGCCAGCAGTTGAAGCCCATTTTCCGCATAATGCTTCCCTTTCGCATAATGGGCGGATGCCAACGCCTCTTGCCCCGCTTGAAGATTGTGCTCGATTAATTGCTTCATTTCTTGATCTGATAATACGGAAGCTGCCAAGTTCAGATGATCAATCGCTGTTCCTGACAGGTCATCACCCGACTCCGGCGTGCGTTCCAATAGTAAACGTCCAATTGCTCGGTGTCGGTGGATATTGCGTCCAGAATCGAATGCATATGCCATTCGGTGAATGAACTCATGGGCAAACCCATAAGTTAAATCTTGTCCATGTTCTTGCCCTGGTTCGTCTTCCCGATAAATCAACCCTTCCGCCTCCGCCTCTTGAAGATTACGGAATACCCTATCTACTGCTATGCCACACACTTCGGCCAAGAGTGTTAACGGAAATAAAGGACCTATTGTGGCCGCCATAGCCAAGAACTCCTTACGATCTTCCTCAAGTTTGGAGAAGTCTATCTCTAGCAGACGCAGATGTTCTTCCGACCTGCTTCGTTGCCGGGTTATTTCTGAGTCCCATACCCACTGACGTCGTTCCTCATCAAAGCATAGTCTGTTCTCTGCTAACCATCCCTCCAGCAAGAGACGAACCGAGCCGGGATTACCACCTGTCTGATCGTAGACAGACCGTGCCAGCAGTTGAATGCGAGCGGATTTTTCATATAGAACATCCGAGATCAGCTGCCTCACATCCTCGTAAGCCAGTTGCGGCAGAGTCACTTGTTCCTGTGGATTCGCAAGGCATCTTTGGCTTAGCCAAGCTAGAAATTCCTCTTGATCAGTATTCGTTTCATCCTCAGCGGAAGTGATCACCTCTTCTGTACGATAAGCCCCAATTAGGAATAATCCATGTGTTTTTTGTGATAATGCAAGTTCACGAATGACGTCTTGTGTACCTTTGTCGGCCCACTGTAGATTGTCCATAAACAGAACAAGCGGTGGTTTACATTCAGCCATACAACAGATCAAGTCGGGCAGTAATTCTTCAAACCGGTCCCAGACCTTCGCAGCGTCCGAGCTATGCGATACCTTCACAGCATTGTCGAACAACAGCTTGGCCTCGGGCCAGCATGAGACGATTACCTGCATTTCTGGTCCGAACTCGGCTTGAAGTTTGGATTTCAGACGTGTAATGAGTTCAACCGGCTCACTCCACAGTTGATAGACCCATTCCCGCATCCCCTGAAGGATCGGACCACACCGCATGTTTGGTTGAAAAGGTTCCGCTTTCATAACGATCATCCGGCCACCATACCGAATAACGTTTTGTTGGATTCTAAGGACAAGCGTCGTTTTACCCGTTCCCTCTTTGCCTATCACCCAACGAAATGTATTCTTTCCTTGAAAAGTCTGGTCCAATCCGGTCTCCATTTGCATTACTTCCGCACGACGTCCATACCACGAATCGGATAGGGAGAGCGTCCGGATTTTATCGAAACGTCCCACTTCCAATGGCGTAAACACTCCATCGTTATCCATCATGTTCTGATACAACTTCAGATCTTCAAGCACCCCATATGTACTCTGATAACGCTCCACCTGTGATTTGGCAAGTAATTTCATCAGTATCGCTTGCAGTGTTTCGTCTAACTCCGGTCGAATATCCGATAAAGGATGAGGAACCTTACGGGTGTGTACGGTATCCCAGTTGTCATCATTGTCAGCATGAAAAGGCAATTGCCCGGTCAACAACTCGTAGAGAATAATACCTAATGCGTAGAGATCACTGCGTTCACTTGGCACGAGATTGAGTCGTGCAAATTGCTCTGGAGAATGATAAGCAGCATGACTTTCCGTATGCCAGGTTATATGCGCCGTTTTTCCCTGCCACTGCACGCTGATATGGTCTGGGCTAAGGTATCCAATGATCCTATTCTGCTCGTGTTCACGCTGCACCATTTCTGCCAGCATAATAGACAGTTCAATGAACATAGTAGGCTCTATTGGGGGATCTGCGATGTAGTCTCTTAAAATCTCGATGTTCATGCACACCTATCTAAGTTATATTTCGTTTCGGGAAATGGATATATATCAGAATTGAATAATAAAATTTCGTTTTGATGAAAAGAATTTATTAAGATAATTACTTAAATAAATTTTAATCTATGATGCATGTAGAGTCTAGCCTGCGTAATGCAGGAAGAGGAAGCAGACGTTACGCTTTTAAATAGGTATGAATGGTTAGATTTTAAATAATAAAAGGGTCAAGTTTTTGCCCCACCCTGTTCTCTCCAAGCCCATTATTCTCTTGCTTCCACTAACGAATTAGGAGATTGGTCACGTTGACTTATTCACGATTTCTCATTTATAATTCGGACATTAAGAGTCAAGCAGAGTCTGCTTCCCATGAAAGCCTGGAATATGGACCTATAAACAAAACTCAACAGTGAAAGATGTGAGGAATTGTGAGTAAACAAAAGTTATACTATGGTAAAGATATCGAGGTCATGTTTAATTCAGATGTCTGCATTCATTCCGGTATTTGCGTAAAGGGCCTCCCTGCTGTGTTTGATTTGAGTAAGCGTCCTTGGGTTGATCCTGATGGTGACACTTCGGATGCCATTGCCCGGCATATTGACACATGTCCAAGCGGAGCATTGACGTATAAGCTTCTGGACGGTAAATATTCAACAAAGAAAGAGGATGAACATGCATAAAGTAGAACATGAACCTTCCAATAAAAGATTTCTTATTCAAGATAACGGTGACACTGCTGCGGTGATGACGTATGTAATTTCAAGTCCAGAGCTATACATAATTGATCACACATTGGTCGAAAATGCATACCGAGGACAAGGGCTTGGCGATGAACTTATCAAAGCGATGGTGGAATACGCGCGGGAAAAGGATATTAAAATTTTACCTTTATGTCCGTTTGCCAAGGGACGTTTCGAACGTATCTCCGAATACGCGGATGTTCTCCATCAATAAAGCGAATATTCGCAGCTAATTTTCTTGTGGCTACACAACAATAAAAGGCGTCTATATCATTCAGAAAATGATATAGACGCCTTTTTCCTTTTTTTACGTATCCTACTTATACTTTATCGCTTAATCCAACAATGGTTTCAAACGGTCGCAACACAAGTGGCAGCATGCCATTTTCATAATTGGTAAGCCAGATCTCTGAGAAGTTGAGGCCAAGCTCATCTTCCTCAAGCTCCACCATGTGTTCAGTAAGATTGATGACTACCAGCACCTGTTGATCTGCCAGTGTACGTGTATATGCGTATACACTCGGATGATCCGGCATAAGAAGCTCATAGATCCCATAAGTCAATGTATCGTGTTTTTTTCGCAGCTGAATCATTTGTTTGTAGAACTGCAGGATGGAACGTGGTTCCTGGAGTTGTTTCTCTACATTAATATTGACGTAATTGTCATTCACCTTTAACCATGGTGTACCGGTGCTAAACCCGGCCTGTTTGGTCGAAGACCACTGCATCGGCGTTCTGGAGTTATCACGACTTGAAGCCCAGATGATGTTCATGATCTCCTCATGTGACATCCCCTCTTCACGTTTGATCTGATATAAATTCCGATCGGCTATGTCGTTATAATCTTCTATGGAAGGGTAAGCCACGTTTGTCATGCCTATCTCTTGCCCTTGGTATATGAATGGCGTTCCTTGCATGAAAAAGTACATGGCTCCAAGTGCTGTGGCACTTTCATACCAATACTCTGTATCATTTCCCCAAGTTGAAACTTTACGAGGCTGATCGTGATTTTCAATAAACAAAGCATTCCAACCGACGCCTTCCAGCGATTTTTGCCACTTGGTCAAGACGTTTTTCAATTTGGGAACATCGAGTTGCCTGTCTGTACTGTTTTTCCAAAGGTCCAGGTGTTCGAATTGGAAGACCATATTAAATTTCCCTCTGACTTCACAGATCCAATCCAGCAGATCTTCTTGGTCCTCTACCTTAACTCCATTCGCTTCCCCAACAGTCACGACGTCATATCTGGATAATGTGTTCTCTTTCATTTCTTGCAGATAACTCTGGATTCCTTTCACATTCATATGCTTTTCAAAAGAAGAGACGTATTTGACGCCTTCTCTGATTGGCATGTCCAAGAGACCCTCTTCTTTGTGAATATGGCTGATGGCATCAACACGGAAACCATCAATCCCTTTATCCAGCCACCAATTCATCATTTCATATATGGAATTTCGAACCTCTTTATTTGCCCAATTCAAGTCTGGTTGTTTCTTGGAGAAAAGATGGAGATAGTACTGTCCGGAGACTTCATCATATTCCCAAGCAGAACCGCCAAAGATGCTCTCCCAGTTATTCGGTTCGTCTCCATTCTTCCCATCTCTCCAGATGTACCAATCCCGTTTGGGGTTATCCAGCGAAGCTCTGGATTCAATAAACCACGGGTGTTCGTCACTTGTATGATTGATCACCAAGTCCATAATAAGTTTCATGCCGCGGTGATGCACTTCATGCAGTAATTGATCAAAGTCCGCCATCGTACCGAATTCATCCATAATGGAACAGTAATCACTGATGTCATAACCATTATCATCGTTGGGTGACTTATACATTGGGCAGATCCATATCAGATCAATACCGAGATCTTGAATATAATCCAGTTTAGATAGGATCCCCTTGATGTCACCAACCCCATCACCGTTGGAATCCATGAAACTTCTCGGATAGATTTGATAGGCTACTGCTTCTTTCCACCATACTCTTTTCATTGAATATAATCCTTCTTTCTTGAGAACTGAACATGATATAACATATTACGTAATATGCTTTAATGATGAATAAGGTACATTCTTGCTTCATATGGACGTAATTTGCTGTCCGAGAGTTCACTTGTATAATTGGATATCAAAAGCTGATTGGACTCTGTTAATTGCTCCTGAAGCGGCAGTTCGGTCGTATATCCCTGGAAATTGCATACCACCAGAATCGTAGTACCATTCAACGTGCGGTTATAAGCAAACACGTCTGGGTTCTCTGGAAAGATCAGCTCATAATCACCATATACAATGACTTCATAATCTTTTCTAAGTTGAATCAACTTCCGGTAATAATGAAATATGGATTCGGGGTTTTTCAAACTTTCCTCGGCATGGATCTGCTTATAATTTGGATTCACCTTAATCCAAGGTTCCCCTTGTGTAAAACCTGCGTTATCGGAAGTATCCCATTGCATAGGTGTTCGTGCGTTATCACGGCCCTTGGCGTAGATCGACTCCATCACGCTTTGTTCAGGACAACCCTTCCCCATTCTTTCCTTATAAAAGTTGAGCAATTCAATATCCCGATAATCCTCGATCGCATATTGAACATTCGTCATACCTAGCTCTTCACCCTGATAAATGTAAGGCGTACCTTGCATGCCATGAAGAAGGGTAGCCAACATTTTAGCCGATTCAACTCTGAATTCTCCGTCATTTCCCCAACGGGATACAATTCGAGGTAAATCGTGGTTGTTCCAGAACAAACTGTTCCAGGCATCGCCCTTGAGCTCCGTCTGCCACTTTGACAGTACTTTTTTTAATCCCATCACATCCAAAGGTTTAAGATCCCACTTTCCTCTGCCTTCCTGTTCATCCAGGCTGATGTGTTCAAATTGGAAGACCATTGAAAACTCACTTCCGTCCGGGTTGCTGTACAGTTTGGCGATCTCCGGGGTGGCGCCCCATGTTTCTCCAACCGTAAGCAGGTCTTCCGCTTTTTGAAACGTCTCCTTGCTCAGTTCCCTGATATATTGATGCAAATTAGGCCCGTTTCCCGTAATCTTCAAATCCGGTTCTTTACCGATTAAGTCGATCACGTCAAGTCGAAAACCACCAACACCCTTGTCGATCCACCAATTGATCATGTTGTATATTTCCTGCCGGACTTTTGGGTTTTCCCAGTTGAGATCGGGCTGTTTTACGGAAAAGAGATGCAAATAATATTGCCCAATCTCAGGCACCCATTCCCAGGCTGAACCACCGAAGGTGGACCCCAAGTCGTTCGGAGGTGTTTCTTCAACACCATCTCTCCAAACGTAGTAGTCATGGTACGGATTGTCTTTGCCTTTTTTGGCTTCTAGAAACCAGGGGTGTTCATCCGACGTATGGTTCAACACCAAATCCATGATGATCCGAATGTCTCGTATCCCGGCTTCATGAATTAATATTTCCATATCTTCCAAAGACCCGAACATCGGATCGATATCCTGATAATCTGAAATATCATATCCGTAATCATCTTGAGGGGACTTGCAAACAGGTGATAACCAGATCGCACCAATGCCCAGTTCCTGCAAATAATCCAATCGGGACACAATGCCCTGCAAGTCGCCGATGCCATCTCCGTTTCGATCTTGAAAACTGCGTATTCAACCTCTCTAAGGTTATTCTTTGACCGATCCTACGACAATGCCAGTCACAAAGTATTTTTGCAGCAGCGGATAAATCAGCAATAGCGGGATAACAGCGACTACAATTTTGGCTGCGTTCAGGTTTTTGTTCGAGATTTCAGTCAGGTTGCTGAGTTCACTGGAATTTGTGCCGGCTTGAAGCAAATCGGCAATATTTACGTTAAGGGACTGAATATAGGTCATTAGCGGATAATTGCTGACTTTAGTCATATAAATCAAACCGTTGAAGAAGTCATTCCATGTCCCCACGATACTGAATAAGGCGACAGTTGCCAATGCAGGAATGGACACAGGGACATACACTTTGAACAAGACCTGAAGCGGATTCGCCCCATCGATGAACGCTGCTTCTTCAAGCGCCTTAGGTACAGCGGAGAAGAAATTCATCACGAGGATGACACTGAATATCGGGACAGCGCCTGGCAGAACCAGTGCCCAAATCGTATTCAGCATGTCCAGGTTTTTGATCAGCAGATAACTCGGGATCATGCCTCCACTGAACAACATGGCAAAAATCATGATATTCATATAAATGTTTCTGCCTTTAAAATCCCTTTTTGATTTGGATAATGGATAAGCCATCAAAATAATCAGAATCATATTAAGCGCAAGGGTAAGCGCGACACGTAAAATGGAGATGCCAAAGGAACGCCAGAACTGTGCATCATCAATAATTTTGCTATACGCTGCGGTTGTAAAATTGACCGGAACGAGACCTACAGCATTTGCTGATACAGCCTCGCTGCTGCTGAATGATATGGCAACGATATTCCATAGCGGAAGAAGGCAGACCAATGCCAGCATAATAACGATGGCATAGATGACAAACCGGCCAATTCGTTCTTTGAAGTTTGCAGAATAGGACACAGATTTGGCCTCCTTAGAATATTTTTCGATCCGTATATTTTTTGGCCAACTGGTTGGCAGACAAGAGCAAAACAATGCCGATTACGGATTTGAACAAACCAACAGCTGTACCGAAGCTATACTGTCGCCCAACGAGACCGATCCGATAAACATAGGTATCCAGAATGTCGCCTGACTCATAGACAATCGGGTTATACAGATTATAGACTTGATCGAAACCGGCGCTCAAAATGTTGGTCAGGCTCATTACACCCATGAGCAGAATGATAGGCAGCATGCCTGGCAATGTAATATGCCATACTTTTCTCCACCAACTGGCTCCATCCATGCCTGCCGCTTCATACAGACCGGGATCAATGGACGTAATTGCTGCCAAATAGACGATAGAGCTATAACCAAACTCTTTCCATACGTCTGTACCTATAATCAGTGGCTGGAACCAAGTGTTGCTACCAAGGAAATTAATATTTTCCAGACCAAAGAACGCCAACATTTGATTCACAATGCCATCCAAACTGAACATGTTGACAACGACGGATGCAAGTACAACCCAGGATAGAAAGTGTGGCAGATAAACAATCGTCTGCACGGATTTTTTGACGTATTTGATACGAATTTCATTTAATAAAACGGAAAAAATGATGGCCATCATCGTTCCAAGCAGAATCTTGCCAATCGCAATGACCAACGTATTGCTGACGACCTGCGCAATATCCGGCAGCTTGAACATATACATAAAATGCTTCAAGCCTACAAATTCGGAGCCGAACATGCCCTTGGCCGGTATATAGTCCTGAAATGCCGTAATGATGCCGACCATTGGAACATAACTGAATACAAGCAAAAACAAAATGCCTGGCAACATCATCATATGGTACATGGCGCCTGGGCCAAGCCGGCCCCTTATTTTCGAATTTCCCTGTTTCATGGATGAACCCCTTTCGTTGAAGAAAGGCTGCGTATCGCAGCCCTGCTACTGTTCATGGATGTCTATTGTTTCGATGCGATCTCGTCTTCAATTTCTTGAATGACTTGATCACCACCTTGTTTCTTCCAATTGCTGACGAATGTATCGAAGTACTCGAGCGGTTCTGAACCCGTGACAATTTTGATAAACGATTCCTGCTCCAACTTCGTCAGATTAGCCCACGTCTGTTTCATACTTGGTGTAGTGCCAGAGAACGCAGGTGTCATCCAGACGAATTTGTTTTCCTGTGTCAGTTTGTCGATCAGTCCAACTCCGTTGATCCGTGAATGATATTTCGACCAAGCAGTCACATCATCCATATCCATGTCACTCAAATAGGTTTTGATGCTTCCGATATTGTTCTTCGATTCGGTTGTGCGAACTTCATCCAGGGAAATTTCTCCTTTAATCCCGCGAACAACGTCCGAGTAATCATCGAGCAGCGATGTAGCCGAATTGACTTCGATATTAAACGGTCTTGTGGAACCGTCTACCCCGGTCTCCTGATACTTGGCAGCTTCCGGCATGGTTGTTGCGACATTTTTATCATTGGCCAGTTTATCGTAGAACAGGTTAAGAATCTTAACGGCCAGTTCAGGATGTTCATATCCCTTTCTCACCACGATAAACTGATTGGATGGATTGGCATGAGCCACGTTGACCTTGCCGTTTGCATCCTCCAGTGTGTAAGCCGAGAATTTCGCATTTTTATCCATCTGCTTCGCGCTGATCAGTCCCCAGTCAGGAATATGCCACGGTCCAAAGGCGATACCGCTTTGACCGTTGGCGTAGAGTGCGGTAATATCATCAAACGTGCGGGTTCCAAATTGTGGGTCAATGATACCATTCTTGAACCAATCCGCCATGGTGCCCAGCATCTTCTTCGTTTCTTCTGTCGTGGAACCATACACAATTTTGCCGTCTTCACCATTCATCCAATATTGCGGAAAGGCTCCCTCGGTTGAGGCCACACCCAGCATCGTATAAGCAGAGCCATTATAATCTGTTGTGTTCATCGTGTTCACAAAAGGAATACCTACCGGGTTCCCGGATTGGCCAGGATCTCTTTTCAGGAATTCCAGCGTTGTCTTTTCCACTTCATCCAGTGAAAGGGCGCCGTCTCCGTCTGCATCCAGTTGAATCCCCAGCAGATCGAGCCAATCTTGACGGACCCAAACCATCGTTGGTGCGGAATCCAGGGAAGTCGCCGGAAGGCCCATCAAACGTCCATCAATCGTTGCATTGTCTAATGCACGTCCATCATAGGAATCGTACATCTGCTTGATATTATCCGTGGCATATTGATCGTAAATGGACGTCAGATCCTCAATCAGGTCGTTATCCACCAGCTCTTTCAGTTCATCTTTGGAATCAACACGCATCATGTCGGGCAATTCCCCGGATGCGATGGCAAGCGAAACCTGACGGCTATAATCTTCGCCATTGGCTTCAAATTGATCTGTAATCTGAGCGTTAAACGTGTCTTTGACCAGCCTCGTATATGCGTTGTTCTCATAAGTATCACCAGCTGGCAGTTTCGGGTTGGCTGTGGTTACCCGTCCCATGGTTACGGTAATCTCATCTTTATAGGCACTGAATGGATCTCCTGGCGTTACCTCATATTTGCCTGCTTCCTCTGCAGTAGGAGGATTGGAAGAGCTCCCGCATGCCGCGAGGGTTGCCACCATCAAGGCAGACATGGACAGCACGGCCAGACGCTTCGTCATCAGCTTGCTTTTCATAGACCATTTTGTTCTCATCTAGTTCGATTCCCCTTTATTCTAAATATCAATTATGTTTACGCTTTCATTATAAAATGGAGTGAAGGTCCATCGAGATAGGGATTACACGTCCGTTTGGATAGAGAAATGGTTACAGTTTCAGTCGGTATTATAAAGCACGGTTTAGTTTGTGAGCATTTACCCTACCTACTGAACTACATTCGTCTAACTACGCTTATTTTTGATTAAAAACAAAAGCCGGCAGCTCCTAAAACAGGAAGCTGTCGGCTGCTAATTCCCTCGGCCTTGCTGCCGATACTCGCTTGGGAGAAGGCCTGTCAGTTCGCGAAAAATCCGACTGAAATATTTCTCATCCGTATACCCCACTCGCTCAGCAATCCAGAAAATTGTGTTGTTGGTATTGAGTAAATACTCTTTAGACTTCTCTACCCGGATGAATCGGGAGTACTCATTAAAGGTTTTTCCCATCAGATCTTTGAAACATTGACTGAAGTAGCTTCGGCTGATATTGAGTTGTTGCGAGAGACCGGAGGCCGTATGGGCCTGCTCCAAATCCTGCTGCACGATCATCACTGCTTTTTTCACGGCATCGATAATTTCCTGTGAATATGAAGTCTGTTCATCGGCCTTTCGAATGCCAGCAGCTGTCTGCTTGATCCATTCTTCAAGCTCATACCAAGACTCGAAGGAATGGATCATCGAGATTCTTCCAAGGGTAGTTTGGGCAAAAAGATGGTTCCACTCCATCACGATCGAATACAGCAATCCCATCAAATGACCTTTATGTAATCGTAATGATTTGAACTGGTCAACAAGTTGGTTGTAGTAGCTGTCATGGTGGGTCCAAGGTGTTTGGAACCAACTTTGCTTAATCCGGTCAATGTCTTCATCCTGCGGTTCTTTTGAAAATGTATCCGCCTCATTCATCGAAACAGTAATAACTTGGTTATTGGGGTTGTACGCATAGAATAAAGACGTCTCTGTATAATTCATAATCCAGCTTTTAATTTGCGACCACGTGCGATCTTGTACATCCGTCAGAACCAATAACGTACTTTGTGGGATTTGATCCAGGGAATCCTTCAATTGATGAAATAGTTGATCCTCTTCTGACGGGGGTGCAGCCCACATGCAGCTATTACGCTCAATCTCCCACTTAACCTCATCTTCAAGTGAAGTTAGCTCCATTGGCCACTTATGTTCCAATTTGCGATCCTGGGAAACAAGTGCATACACATTGGAATAATGGATATTAATCTCATTCAGTGTAGGCATCTTTCTTATCGTGTTCGTCAACCCGCTAATTCGGGTATGTATTCGATCCAGAACATGTTCGAATTGCTCTTTCTCCAGTTGTACTTTGGCTATATAGTCGATGGCTCCCAGCCTGAGCGCTTCCTGGATATAATCGAAATCCTGATGCAGTGTTAACACAACGATATGAAGTTCCGGATAGAGCTGCCTCGCAGCTCGCATCAGTTCAATCCCCGACATGACCGGCATCGCAAGATCCGTCAACATCAGATCGACCGGCTGGGATTTCAGGAAATCTAGTGCTTTCGCTCCGTTGCTGGCCTCTCCTACAACCTCCATGTTGAACTCGTTCCATGGCATCGCAGAGCTAATGCCTTTGCGTACCAGCTTATCATCATCTACAATCAATACCTTAATCATGACGAGATATCTTCTCCTTTAATAGGCAATACAAGCAGTATGCTTGTCCCGGTACCCAATTTACTCTCGATTACCAGTTGTGCTTGATCCCCGTACTGTGCCTTCAACATGCGGTGAACGTAATTGAGTCCGATACCCATTCCTACTTTTTGATGTTCAGCTACACGATTGTTCAGCAGATTATGAATGGTTTCCTCGGTCATACCTGCTCCATTATCTTGGATCATAATATTTAGTGTTGCAGTGCATGTCACTTCAATTTGAATAAACCCTTCGTCACTCAATCCATGATATAGCGAATTTTCAACCAGCGGTTGCAGAATAAAGCGAGGCACAGGAATTTGAAGCACTTGCTCATCTGCAGTAATGCGGACGTCAAATTCAAAGTCATAGCGAATTTGCTGCAAAATCAGATACTGCCTTAGCGCATCGATCTCCTCTTCCATGGTGGATACTTGCCCTAATTTGCCCAGGTTGTAATAGAGTAACTTGTTCAATGATTGCACCAGCTTGTCGATCTCCCCTTGTCCGTTCATGACCGCCAGCCAGTGCACTGTATCCAGCGTATTCATCAGAAAGTGCGGGTTGATCTGATAGAGCAGCTTTTCCACTTCCAGGTCTGCACGAATCTTCTCTTTCTGCTGCACTTCCGTGAAGAGGTCACCAATTTGATGCTGCATATTCGAAAATTCACTGAGTAGAAAATCAAATTCGGGAATCTGAGTGCGAGCTCGGCTCACTGTTCGTTGTGGATTTTTGGACATCCCGTTGATTTCCGAATGGAACAGGCCAAGTGGTTTGTAAACCATCTTCCACAGAAGCCAAGCAAGAAACACGGTAAAGCCGAGGAAAAATAAAGCGACCAGCAAAATTTGAAGCAACCACTGGTTTTTCTCCTGTTGATATTGAGCCTGCGAAATGACCGATACGACGCTCCATTTCTGTGAGGAATCCTCCTTGAACCAGTGATACCCTCGAGATATTCCGTCCTTGGCAGGATCGACCGTTAAGCTGGAGAAATTCTCTCCGACCTTCATGGCCTCCGGTATTTCACTGTACACAATGTTTCCTGTACCATCCAGAATGAGATGAGATAATGCACCGTTGTATTGATTGTAACCTAAGATATCCTGTGTAAGGCGAAAGCCGGATTCTACGTATATGTACACGTCGTCCCTTTTGGGCAGTTGTACTTTTCGCACAGCAGAGAGAACAAGTTGGTCATCAAATCGGTTCATGCTGATATGGGGACCATAATACTTAATGCCATAAGTTTGGAAGAGCACCGGCAAAGACTCAGGAGAAAAATGATCCTTAATCGGAAAGTTGCCGAACTGCGTAGTGTCTTCTTTCTGGAAATAATATAAGGTCAATCCGATATTCGGATTGGTAAACGTGACCACACTTAACTCGCTCTTTAATTCGTCCCTGGCCTCGATTAATTCGAAAATATCGGAGGACGGATTCAAAAATTCATCCAACCTTTTGCCTACAGTACCACCGTAAGATAATTGCTGCGTAACGTGATTCAGATTGGTGATGGAATTCTCCAATGAAGATGTCACCTGCTGTAAATTGCTGCGAATGCCATCATCGATCTTATTTGCGAAAATGGAGTCAATGGTATAGTAAGAGATCGCAAATATGCTGATGAAGGGGATAAACGCACTGAGAAAGAACAATAAAAAGATTCTTTTTTTGAGTGTCATGGGGACCGATTCTCCTTCTGAAAATGAAACAGCAAGCCTCCTGCGTATGGAAGCTTGCTGTGAATATACATACAGCTATGCCGGTTATCGTTTTCTCCATAGGCCTCGTCCAAGTCCAATTTCCTTTCATCATTATAGATTGATATTCAAATAAGTCAAACGCTTTCATGCTGAGTGCATATAAAAAAGTGCTACTCCTCAAAATGATGAGGAATAGCACTTTTTATATGCGTACCTTACTCTCTTACAGTCACATTTAATTTGTGTGATCTGGTTTCCCCTGAAGAATTACGAAGTACAGCTTCATACTCGTAGATTCCAGGTGCCTTTCCAGAGATTGCAGTAACCGCAGACTGTGCACCAGGAGAGTGTGAGTGCAGCGATTGTGTGTCAATCAAAACACCATTTTCGTAAAGTTCGTATTCGGTTGCGTTTGTTCCCCACCACAGATTCATGGTGACATTAAAGTTGCCGTCACCGTCCCAGTTGTCGTTCGACAGAACGGCTTGCCCCGGGGAAGCATCCGTGACGATGACTGTCAGCGGAACGCTCATGGTTTTACCCAGTGCATTAATTAATTCTCCAGTATAGATATAGGTACCATTTTTCTTTCCAGTAATATCAACTTGAACAGATTGGGCGGACGGGGATTGATCGACCAGAGAAATTTCCTTAATCAATTCACCATTCTCATACAGCTTGAACTGATTGCCGTTATTTCCCCACCACAGATTCATCGTGACCGTATAGTCTCCGTCTTTGAGCCCCGTGTCGTAACCATTGTTATCAGATAACACCGGAGTGCCAGGCGCTCCGTTCGCTAGTGGCGTTCCCTGATGGAGCCATTCCTCCCACTTAAGCAGCACATCTGCCTGCTCATCCGAGAATACGGTTCCTCGAGCTGCTTGAACGTCATTACCGTAGGATGCAAGAAGTTGACGCGCTTTTGCTCCTTCACGATCGTTTGCTGCCTGTTCGGCCTGTTGTAACGTGTTCGCAAGCTGATCAGCAAGAGCGCCGGCATTAGGATCGATCGATTCATCTGCAAAGGCGTTGGTCAGATTGATCAGGCTGTCGAATGTAGCAATAACTGCAAAACTATATTCTACCGTCTGTTCCCACCCAGCCAAATCGGAGACGGTTGCCGTAACGTGGTTTAGGCCGGGCTCCAGTGTATATGCCGGAGTGTCCAGAAGCACACCCTCCGGTTCTGCCACACCAGAACCCGTATCGGAGGCTGTATAGCCAATTTCCACGTGCTGATCAATGGTGTACTCGGTTTGACCTTGAATTTCAATGGTTGGAGGTACGAGATCAATGGATATGGACAAAGACTGTTCACTCTCTTTGTTACCGTCAACATCGACGCTCCAGTAGGTGATGGTATGCGTTCCTTCTTCAGTTAGAGTCAACTGTGTGCCACTCACTGTTTCCCCACCATTAATTTGATAATAGGTTCCTTCGATCTCGGAATCTTTATCAGTTGCTGCAAAGGTTACTTGGACTGGAGAAGTATACCAGCCGTTCTGCGATTCTCCTTCTACAGTTGCCGTGGTATGCGGGGCTTCCTGCTCCGGAGATTCCCCTTCCAGCGTAACAAAGTCAGACAGCGTTATATTCAATTCCTTCACAAGACGTGCCACGAGTTCAGACACCTTGATTGCACCGTTCATTTGCAGGTGTGTATTGTCTTCGGTTGTACCTACCCACATGAATATCGATTTGGTTCCTTCTGTGCCAAGTTCTTGGAAATGTTCCCAACTGGCTTGGTTCAGATCAATGATGAGTGTGTCTGTTTCCTGAGCTGTTTCTTTCATCGCCTGTACGTATTCCGGGAAGCTCTTGTTCAGCACCTCTCCGGTAAAATCACGACGGTTTACTGGCGTGACCAGAACCGGAATCGCACCTCTTTGCAGAGCGCCATCAATGTATTCTTTCAGATATACCTTAAACTGTTCGGGCGTAAGATAACGCTCTGGACGTGAAGGTGTGGAATCGTTATGAGACCATTGCATGAACAGATAATCGCCTTCATGAATGTCGAGTAAAATATCGTTGAGATATCCACCGACCAAGAAGGTTTTGCTGCTCAAACCTCCAACTGCCCGGTTATCAATACTGACTTCATTTGCATCAAAATATCCACCCAATGTTTCTCCCCAGCCTGCTTGCGGACGATAGTTTTCCGCGTAATTGGCCACAGTGGAATCGCTGGCCAAATAAATAACAGGTTTATCGCTTGCACTGTGATCTGGCAGTCGCTCCAGCTTCAGCGCATTGATCTTCGGTGCATTTCCGGTGAAATTGAAGTTAAAGACTCCATCAATCAGGGCAATGTCATACGTGATTTCTTTGAATTCACCCTTGGCAATGCTTGTAAGCGGCAGCTTGGTCATCTGCTCTACAACAACATTCGCGCTGGTCGATTCTTGAGTATCCCCGATGGTCATCGTTACCCGGTAATTAGCCGGCTCCATTTCCACCAGGAAGGAGGTACCGTTTACTCGTGTGAAATCTTCCTTGAGCGAATCTCCGGTTTCCCGGTTCTCATCTTTGATCAGCGCAGTATCGGCAAATCCGTACCCGTTACCTTCGATGTACGCTCTTTTGGCATCGACTTTGATGTATCCGTCGGCTGCGCCACCAGAACCAAAGTCGAATTTGTATTCGTTAATCTCTTCGCCCGGTTCACTTGTCAATGAATCCTTCGCGACAGTTAACATGTTAAGCGCATGGTCAACTTGAGCTTGGGTAGCTTCCGTATTGAAAATGGCTTCCGCAGCTGCCAAAGCCCGGTTCACTACGGCCTTCGATGCATCTGTATAATCCGACAGATCTAGTGCTTTGATCTCATCATACAGAGCGATCAATGCAGTCTGATCGCCACCCTCCGAAGAGAGCTGCGTTCCTTCAATTCGCACGTTGTCGATCTGGGTAGTCCAGTTTAACGTGCCTCCACCGCCTTTTCTCGTTCCCAGGAACCGCATGGATCTGACATTGTCCGCATATGCGGCGGAACTTAGTGAGATATCTGCAATCGTTTGGGTAACTGTCGGATCCGCAATGTTCGTTAATGTAAGATCAAGTGTTTTCTCGGCAAAATTAACGGTAGCATCCACATTGACCCACTGGTTCTTGGAAATATCTGTAGCCGTTCCCCCTTCAGGTATGGCTGTATCCCCTGTGCCGTAATCCGGATTATATGCACCGACAAAATAATGAATTTTGGTGCTTCCAGTTTTCGTAAACAGCGTGAACAGGGCATTTTCGTTCGAATCCTGGACCGTGAGATGACCTTCTGATGGATAGGCACTCACATTACCGGATTGCCAGTCAAAGTTCACGTTCACCTGATCGCCGTTTACGGCATCGAACAGACGGAACACCTTGGCCCGATTGCCCGATCCGGAACCTGCGACGGACAATACCTTATTTCCGGATTGTTCAACCACCGTTCCGGTCATGGTTCCTGCAATACCCGTGGCATTGACCATGGCATACTGGTAGTTGGTAGCATCGCCTTCAAAATCCTCCTCATAGAGCTGGATTTCCGGCTCTGGCTCAGGTTCGGTAATATCCGGGTCGATGACCAGCGATGAAATGCTCAGCTCCAAGTCTTTGACCGCACCGGCAACGAGTCCGGCAATTTTCTGCGCACCATAGCTGCTGAAATGCGTATTATCGTTGATCCCATTCGGGTATTTTGGATATTCACCCGGATTAGCATAAAGGAACACTTTCTCCGTAGCTGTATTACCAATTTTGTCATAGTACGCAATACTTAGCTTGCTGAGATCAATCAGCGGCACATCAAGCTCCTCCGCCACTTCTTTGGCTGCCTGCACGTATGCCGGGAAGCTGACGTTGAATTCTTGAGTCACCGTGTTGAAATCTCTGCGTCCAACCGGAGTGAGCAATACCGGTGTGGCGCCGCGCTGTTTGGCACCGTTTACATAACGAGCTAAGTAGATCTTATAATCCTCAGGGGATGCATACCGGTCCGGTATCCCTGCACTCGCGTCGTTATGACCAAAGGAAATGAAGAAGAAGTCCCCCGGCTTAATTCGTTGCAGGATCGTATCGAGACGACCGTCTACCATAAACGATTTGCTGCTTCGACCACCGATCGCATCGTTCACGATCACTGCCCCATTGGAGAAATAACGTCCGAACTGTTGCCCCCATCCCTCTTGAGGAGCTTGCATTACACTGTACGATTGCATGGTTGAATCACCGGCCATATAGATCGTCGTTGCCGCACCAGCCGCTTTCTCTGGATATTTCTCGATGAGGACGTCTTGGATGTCTATGGCTGTACCCGTGAAGAGAAGATCGAGCTGTCCATCCACCAATGCAACATCATAGGAATACTCCAGCGGTGTTCCCGCTGTCACATTCGTTACAGCGAGCTTCTGAACGAATTCGGATTTGACCCCGACGTTCGAGTCATGTGCATCATTGCCTAATCGTAGCGTCACCTTATAGTTGCCATTGGGCAGGTCAACAGCAAATGTTGTACCTGTCGCAACCGAAACCTCGTTTACTCCTACGGTAACACCGCTTGTATCCTTGAAGCCGTATCCCGTCTCTTGTGTGTATAAGGTGTCTTGTATAGCTGTATTTCCTGACGCTGTCTCTGTACCGAAATCAAAGCGGTAAACCTGCTCCGGCATTTCTGCTTCGCGAGTCAGCGCGAGATCGGCTTTAGGGAATGCTGTAGCTTCCGCTCCAAGATAAAAGCCAGTATGAGGCGGCTGGTTGTAGGCTACATTTTGCCAAGCTACGCCAAGTCGATAAACAGGGTCCTGCATCAGCGTAGGGATGCGATAGTCTGTAGGGATGGTCGTCGTATAGAGACGATATTCTGAACTATCTTCGCTCCGCAGCAGAAGTTCCTCACGCCAGTCACCCAGAATATCCGCCTGAAGCGCCGGATTTCCTTTGGTGTGGTTGTTCGTTAATGTACCAGTTGCTCGGAAGATTTCATCCAGCTTTTTGTTTTCGTAATCCCACTTATAAATGAGTGGAATTCCTTTCGCGGTATTGTTATCCCACTCATGGTCAAACAGCTCCCGCTGAAGATCTCCATCCCACCAGATCGCAAAGTTTGCGGTTTTTGGTCCTTCTTCCGCAGTGTAGATAGCTTCTCCGGCTGCTGAGTAGGTATTGGTTACAGGAACACTTTGCCCGTTGGTAATGGTTGTGGCCCATGATTCGTATCCTGGATAGTTCGGATCAATATCCGCTGACATGCCGCGACCCGTGTCAAAGCCTGTTTTCTCACCCCAGAGAATTTCACCTGTTGCCGCATCGCGCATCTCCAGTCCATATGCCGCATCCGAATGCTCGTGCACGCTTACGACCTGGTAGCCCTCCCGGTTCGGATCGAGCTGACCGGCGTGCATGGCGTCGCCGTGGCCGAGTCCGGTGCTGTAAAGCAAGCTGCCATCATCGTCAATGGCCAAGGCACCAAACATGATTTCGTCCTTGCCGTCATTATCGGCATCCAGCACACTTAGATTATGGTTACCCTGTGATTGGTATTGTGATCCAGCTTCGTTCGTGTCGAAAGTCCAGCGTTTGACGAGTTCCCCGCCAACATAATCATAAGCAACAAGTACTGTGCGGGTATAATAACCTCGGCTCATCACGACACTTGGCTTTGTGCCATCCAGATAAGCAATTGCGCCAAGGAACCGGTCTACCCGGTTACCGTAGCCGTCACCCCAATCGCTGACGTTGCCTCTTGGTGGATCGTAGTCCACGGTGGATACGGCCGCTCCGGTCTCACCATCAAACAGGGTGAGATATTCCGGCCCTGACAGTATGTATCCGCCCTCGTTGCGATAATCCTTCGTCCCGTCACCAATGACTGTACCTTGGCCGTCCTTCGTGCCGTCCGCCGTCTTCACAACCACCTCGGCTTTTCCGTTGCCATCGAGATCATACACCATTAACTGCGTATAATGCGCTCCGGCGCGGATGTTGACTCCCAGGTCAATCCTCCACAGCTTGGTGCCGTCCAGTTTGATGGCATCGATATACACATTGCCGGTATAACCTGCCTGCGAGTTGTCCTTGGAATTGCTCGGACTCCACAGGAAGACAATTTCATATTCGCCATCGCCGTCCAAGTCAGCTACGGAAGCGTCACCTGCATAGTACGTATAGGTTCCACCATCTTTGGTCCGTCCGTCGGCTGGTTTATCCAGCGGAATAGGCAAATAATCGTTATGCCAGACCGATGCAACCTCCGGCTGCATTTGCTCCTTGCCCGCAATAACGGTGGAGATCTGATATTGTGAACTGTCGAAACCAGTGGTGTCTACATAGTTTGTCACATCGCTTATGGGCGAAGCGTTCACTTTGGTTCCATTTTTATATATATTGAAAGCGATATTATCCGGATCATTGTTCAAATACCTCCAGCTTAAAAAAACGCCGTTGTCTACAAGAACCGCAACCAGACCTCGGTTAAGATATTCTCCTTGGCGACCCGGCAGGCTGCTTGATGACTCTGCACGTGCTGGCGCCGGGGGGATGACCAGTGAAATGACCATAAGGAGCGCTAATAAAGATACAAATATCGATTTCTGGATGGAACCCTTTCTTCGGTTCATTGGATTAAGTCCTCCTTATCTAAAAATAATTTTTTAGAATCATCAGTTCGATCTGCCCTGCTTATTGTCAAATGAACACAAACTACAGTCACCCCCTTCATATGTTACCGCTTACATTTATCTTACAGGTCTAAAAAAAGACAGACAATCTAAAAAATGTGACGTATTATATAATATAATTGACTTTTTTAGGAAGGGGATGAAAGATGGTTCATACGGTCTCTTATGCTTTTCGTAATGACGATACATCGATTATGACACTGGACTCTATTGGATGGCAGATCGTCTCAAGCGAGGAATATCGTTGTCCGAGTGACAATAGACCGGACCCGGGGCACGTTGTTTTTCAATATACGCTTAATGGCCAGGGTTATCTTGATATTGACAATCAAACGCTCCCTTTACCGAAGGGACATGCATTATTTGTTAAAATCGCAGGAGAACACTGCTATTACTATAAGCAAGAGAATAATGAACCATGGGAATTTATATGGATAAACATTCGTGGGGATGAAGCCAACCGAATTTGGGATATGATCCATGATAATGAGGGGCATGTCATTCTACGAAACGCGGATTCTCCCCTGATTCAAGAGTTATGGCAAATCATCCATTTGATTCATCAGGATAAAGTTACGGACAAGTATCGCTTGTCCATGCAAGTCTATCGGTGGTTGCTCATCTTGGTGCAGACGAGTCGGGATGCGGAGAAGGATATCGGTGCCCTTTCCATAACAACGATTGAGAAATGTAAAAAGTTCATCCGAGAGAATTATGCATCCCCATTGACGTTGGATCTTCTAGCCAGCCATTGTGATATCAATAAACACTACTTGTGCAGGTTATTTCAGAAATCCGAGAAAACATCACCGCTAGCCTATCTCAAAGACAGGCGCATTGAAGTTGCAATCCGACTGCTTCGCACGACCGAACTTCCGATTTCACAGATTGGCCAACAATGCGGCTTTGAGAGTCCCAGCTACTTCGGCAAAGTTTTTCGTCAATATATGTCCATGTCCCCCAAAGAATATCGCATGAATAAGTTAGAGTTTCCTTACGAGGCCATCTATTATGAATAGCCAAACCGCTGTTTGCTAGTTGTCTTTGGCTCGGGAGATATACTTTTTCTGATAAAATAAAAAAAGCCGCTATAATAATAGCGACTTTCAATGGGACTATGTTCTTGTACTTCGATAACGCTACTCTTATTGAGCGGTGTATCCTCCGTCTACGATCAGACTATTTCCTGTCATGTATGAAGAATCGTCGCTAGCTAGGAACAGAACAGCTTTCGCCATTTCATCTGCTTGACCCAGACGTTTCATTGGTGTTGCCGCAGAAAGTGCTTGCTTGCTCTCTTCCGGGATAATCGGTGTGTCGATGAAGCCTGGGCAAAGGGAGTTCACCCGAATATTTTGCTCAGCATACTCCAGCGCGAGCGAACGAGTCAGGTTCACTACTCCGCCTTTAGCTGCATTGTAGGCTGCTGAACCAGGCGATCCAACCCATCCGTACATGGACGCCGTGTTGACGATTGTGCCTCCGCCAATTTTCAGCATTTCGCGGATCGATTCACGAGCGACCAAGAATACGCCGTCCAGATCAACATTGACCGTATTGCGCCATTCTGCATAGTCAAGCTCATGCGTCGGATGAACACGTCCGATTCCCGCATTGTTGAATACGATATCCACTTGACCAAATGCTTCTACGGTTTGTTTGAAAATCTCAGTAACCTCTTCTTCACTTGTTATGTTTGCTTTAATGAAGAGAGCTTCTGCTTTAAGCGCTTTCAGTTCCTGCTCAAACGCCTTGCCTTTTTCTTCATTCAGATCCACCAAGACCACTTTAGCTCCTTCGGAAACGAATAAGCGAGCTGTCGCTGCACCAATCCCGGATGCTCCTCCTGTGATGACTGCAACTTTATCTTGAAGTTTGCCCATGAATAAATCCCCCAGTATAATATTTTGAATAGCGCCTATACAAATAGTGCTATATGATGTTTACAAAACTAATTCTATGCTTAAAATTGTAACAATCCAATCATTAAGATATGACCAAGTGTCTACCTCGTAGACACTTTATAAAACTATGTCTATATTTATAGGAGTTTTTTTGAATGAATGATGAACTTATTGTGACATCTCAACATCGTAATCGAACCAAGGAGCATCTAAAAACTGCTCTCATTCAGCTCATTAAGAAAAAAGGCTTCCATGGTGTTTCTGTCAAAGACATCGTGGATCAGGCGGGCTATAATCGCAGTACATTTTACTTACACTACCAGGATAAATACATTCTCGCCGAAGAATTGCTGAGTATGACACTCGGAGGATTGAGGTGCGCCGTAGGTAAACCCTATTGGCATGGTCAAAAGGTCTTAACAAACAAGCTTAATGTCGAATCTTTTCAAATCGTGGATTATATCTACGAACATCGTGACTTCTTCGAACTAATTCAGTACGATGATACGTTACCTGGTCTGCATACAGGCTTTCCACAAACCATACTCAAAATCTATCAGGAGCAGTTTGTCTTCGAGACAATCAACAACTCCCCAGTTAACATGGATTATTTCAAGTATTATACCGCCTACGGTTTTTTTGGACTGTTGAACAATTGGATATTAAGCGGATATCGTGAGTCGCGAGAGTCATTTATCAAAAACGTGATTGAACTCACCAAAACGCATATTCACTCTTTTCATTATGTGGGTAACACGTTTGATTCATGAGCTTGAGTAAGTTGATTAAATTAGATGCATATATATAAGTCGCTACATAAACGACTTCTACACGTAGCTCTAATCACAACGGGAATACAATCTTTTGGATCCTGCGCACGCAAAGTAAAAGAATACATACCAATATTCCGAAGTAGAAATGTTGGTATGTATTCTTTTGAAAGCAAAAATATTGATCCTCGATCTTTTCTTTAAGGTTTCTTCTACTTATTCTCCTCCTGTGAAGCATAAACTTCCCTTGTGGTTTAAAGATAATATAATCGGTGACAACCACTTATCCTTATGCCACAACATCTATGTATATACATGCAAGTCTGGAACTTGCCATGGCAGGACAATAAGTTCTCCACGTTCAACTTTGGCTTCCGTGACAAGATCAGGAAGAAAAGGAAATACCGATACCCGAAATTGCATTGCTTAATGGCTTCAGCACTTTGAAACTCTAAATATGTAATGCTGTCATTGCCCTCTTTCTCAAATGAACGGTCAAACATAGTTCGATAGGGGACAACCCTTTTCATTTGTCAGGAACACTTCCACTGGGCAATGGCTTATCTACATCTCCCACGAACACACCTCCCCCGTTCGAACGTGCTTATTTTCCGTAGGTAACTAACTATGATAAAACTAACTATGATAACGTTAGATTACAGCATCGCTGGTGAACGAGAAGTTTGGGATTCAAAAAATAACTCTCGTAGTTGTTTGATCCACGGGAGGCATTCAGGCATTTCAATGGGGGGCGAGTTATCCGGAGATGGTGGAACGAATTGCAGCGATCGCGGGAATTGCCGAGACTTGGCCTCACACATCTGTAGTTATGGATGGTGTAAAAGCTCCACTATTGTCTGTGGTTGGCTTTGATTCTAGCAGACTAGACCAACTGACGTCTGAAGACATGCGCGCTGTTGGCCTAGTCTATGCAGGTTGGGGACTATCGCATGCATTTTATAGAGAAGAGCTGTATCGTGAGATGGGATTGAATCTTTGGAAGATTTTTTGGCTGGTGTATGGGAAAGTAGCTTTATGAATATGGACCCGCATAATGTACTCGCTATGTTGTGGACAGGCCAACACGCAGATACCTTCCTATAACGGAGACTTCGACCACGCCCTTAAGAGCATTAAAGCCCTTGCCTGTATCATGCCAGGTAGCACGGATCTATTCTGCACAGCGGATGATAATGAATTTGAAGCTAAACTCCATACCTAATGCCATGTTTAAACCGATACAACCGATCTGGGGTCATTTTGCCGGTCGTTGAATTAATATTGCCGATAATCAATATATTGATGACAATCTAAAACACTTGTTGGGGCTCATACAAAGGGGTAGATCATCATTGACATTGGATGTTCGTATTTTATCTATTCAGAATTGGTAGAAGTTCTTGTCCATGTCTTAGGCCAAGAACTTCTATTGATAAATTAATTTTAATGGCGACTTTCAATGGGACAATGTTCCTTTTTATTAACAGTTTTGAATGAGTCAAAGTTCTTGTCAAACGATTAAAGGTATTAAAATTTAAAATCTTCATCAGACAAAGATCTGTCTCTTGGCTCCGTAACATATTCAATTCCAATAACATCTACAATTTCACTGTCTACAAATTGAATATTGTCTTCACGGAAGAATACATAATTAGTACCTTCTGCTAACGAACTTCTGAACGCTATGCCATCAAAATTTTTGCTATCTGCAAGTTCTGCTATAAACTGGGTAGCTAAGTAGCCAAAGTCACTTGTTGAAGAATCAATAGGTTTAGATAATTCTAACGTAATAGTATTTGCTAATCGGTATAACTCGTACTGCTGATATAGAGGAAGACTGTTATTGAATTTAGATTTTTCGAGTTTAACAAAACGGTGGGGTTTTGTAGTTGCAAGTTTTGCTACCGAAACAGGCACAGCTTTTGAAGGCCTGATTTCAGCAATTGCAGTATCTGGATCGGATGCTGTGTATAAGTAGGGAATTCCTTTGGAATTAATCCGTCCATTACCAACCAAGTTTTTTGGAGGACACATGATCTCGTCTCCGCTATATGCGCGAACATGTGAAGAAGTTCCATTCCTAGCTCTATAGGACGTAAAATTCTCCCCAATCTCCTCTATATTGATTTCCATTATTTCAATTAAGGCTTTCTGCAACTTCTCATTAAATGTGAATGCAAACCTACTTCTATGTTTAAGATCTTCTTTAAATTTACTCCATAAACCAAGGAGTTCACTGTCTATTCCTGAGCCATTTAACGTAAAGGTATAGTTTTCTGTGATATCCAAAGAGCCATGGGTCATGTCAGAAAGCAATTTATTAATGTTTTGAGGACCTAATGACACATTGAATAAGTTAAATTGCGTTGTCAACCATTTACTCAAAGGATGCCCTTTCCTATTTTCTGTAAATGGAGAAATACAACGGAAAATTTTTGTTCGTAATTCATCATGCTGTATATCTAAGATCCGTACATTGTGACTTAGGCAGTAATCGCATCTTCCAATTTCTTCATTCTCGAATATTTTCTTGATATAAATGTTATCAAAACAATTTTCACAACAAAACATGGGTCACCTCTAGGGATATAATTTTGTAGTCTATGACTCAGACGAACCACTAATCAGAATATCTACATATGGCACGTATTTCTTAGGTTCAACTTCTTTATATACGCGTACAAAATTGACATTAAAGGTTGAGTAAGGATTATTTCATTAGCTTTGAATTACAAAGCATGTTTTTCTTATATCTGCTAAACTATTTAGATCTACTGTAAGATCCCCTACGCTTTTTTCATTATACAGTCAGATCCTTACCATATACAATCTGATATTCTTCCTTCAGAAACAACTTGTCCATAACAATTCCAATCCTGATTAAGTCTTATTGAGAAGACATCTCCTATCTTCACCGAAACTCTTTTTTTCATTATTTTTTCCCTTACTATTTCTTTTTATTTGACATAGTTTTCAAAGTGGAAGTACTAGCGGCCAAATAATTAATGTTCTAGGGTTGCAGAAAATTTTTCAGTGCCTGTTTCATTAATTAAAGCAACTTCAAAATCAGAAACCCATGTAAGTTCACCTAGATGTTTAGCATAGGCGAATTCATCTGGTTGTTCTGATATGACCTTCTCTAAAAGTACTTGCGTACCATCTCGTTGAAAAATACATAGGAAAATATCCATGCTATCTACATTATGATGGCATATGACTCTAGCATTGTACTTCTTATTAGGGCTCTTTACATCCTTTTTCCAAGTCCATTCATTTACATAATCTAACTCCTCTATTTGCAAAGCTATCTCCCTAAATGGATCAATATCCCAATTATTACGTAGAGCAAGTTTCTCTATGCCTTCCATTAGCAGTCGAAGCGTAGTCTTTTTTTTCTCCAACTCATTTTTTTCACTAAACTCATTCAAACTAAATTGGATTGGTACCGAACACACACCAGAATCGTTAACAATCCGTTCATCCGAAATGTTTTCTACACATTCTATTAGGACTTTCCAACAATCTTTCGTTTTGTATTTCCCAAATAGACGTTCATACAATGCTGTAATACAGCGAGTTTCCCAACTAAAAGAGCGTCTTTTCCATTTCCAATTCAACGCATAATCTAATTTTGTTGCTTCGTTGTACTCACAATTTTGTTTTTTCATTATAGATTCAATATTTTCATCATCTGCAATATACGGTAAATCCAAATTGAATTCTTTTAGATACATCTGGTTCTCTCCTTAGATTACTCCCGATGGTTAGTGCATTATTAACTTCTATCCAAACTTGAAGCCCAATTTTTGAAGCAATTAAGCATCTCTTCTAAATTTTTTGCTCCCCCTGCACTGTGAAACACGCCATCTCTCACGATACAGTAGAACCAATCTTGTTCATTTCTCTCTTCTTCAATTGAATCAAATGGCACATCTTCTAAATATGTATCCATCAAGTCGATTTCAACAGACCAACCAGGATTATCTACAGTATCAATTCGCACACCGTATGAATGTTCCCAATCGCCGTCACAGTTTTCATAATACCAGCTTTGAATCCATTTTAGGGTATCCATCATCGTGACCTCTTTTTAGTTTTTTCTACTCTAGGAACTTATTATTTAAAGGAATCCTCATACCATGTTTCATACTTTTTTCGTATGAATTACCTTTTAGTAATAATTTGCTTTTTTTATGTAGGTTATACTTAAAAGCAAGGGGAAAGCTTTATTTCAAATCAAGGAGGTCATTATGAGAAAAATAATATTGTTTATCTTCATTAGTATGATTATACTTGCCGGCTGTTCTAACAAGGATGAGAAAGAAAATTATCCAGTTTTCGAGGGTACTGTAGTATTTAAAACAGATGAAAATGACAAGTACAAATTTCTTGTACTACAAAATATAAGTAAGGAAGATCTGGAGAATGGAAATCTTGAGGATTTTATAGAACTAGCACAAGACCAGGAAGCTTCGTATTATTTGGTCAATAGAGAAACATATGAAACAATTGAAGTAGGGCAAAGAGTAAGAATCACTGCTGGCTTTGACCAACTAGAGCCCTCGCCACCCATTAGAACGGTTGTGAGTATTGAAAAAATAGGCTAAGAATTCTTCGATTGCCCAAAAGATAAAAAGACCTTAACGTTTCAAAGCAAACGTAAGGTCTTTTATCATTTTGTTTTTAAGAGTTCGGAGTTAAATCTCGTACGGTTAAATCCGACCGGCCTCTCCTCTCATTAGCCCTCCCGAAATTCATTCAAATCAATGCTAAGGCTTTTAAGGTTTTTTAATCATCTCTACGCCGTCAAAGGTAAGGCTGTCAATGTCCGTTTCTTTCTTCAACATATACTTATCAAAGAATGCCTTTGTATAAGAAATGATAATGTTACGCTGTTCCATCGCGTCTCGGGTTCCTCTGGATGCTTTATCCGTAGTTGTAAACAAGGAATCGGAGAAGTCACCGTGGACTACATTATCAATAATGGCAAAATAGGTGTCCTTGCTGTTGGATTCAAGCAGAAATGCATTTGTATTATAGGCAAGCACGGTGCTGAGCTGCATGAAGGGTTTCTTAAAATCGCTATCCAGGGCACCTAACATATTACCGTCTAGATTCACAGCGCCGACAAATCGGTCATCGTCACGGCTAACAATTGCCGCTGTCGTTCCTCCAAAAGAATGTCCGAACACACCCATTCCGAGATCAAGCTGCAATCTGCCTTTAAACATGGAATCTCTGTCACCTGTATTCATTTTGTACAAGTTATCTGCAACATATCGAATATCCTCGCTCTGTAAAACGGCATATTTCGCAAACTTGACTGCTTCAGGCGCGGAAGTTAATTTGCGAGCAATCTCAATAGCTTCTTCTTCCTCAAGCTTCTCAGTCACAATTTCAGGTGGAGTTAGGGTGGCTGCTTCCATTCCGTATTTTGTTACTTCGTCCATAAAATTCTCAGACAATCCAACTGTTCGTCCATCTTTAAGTTTGTACACACCACTTTCGGCATGGCCGATAGATACCACAATATAGCCGGCGCTTGCCAGGTCTTGAGCAAACAAAGTGCCTTGCTGTGGGTAAGCGCCTGCGCCATGAACAAAGAATAAAACCGGATATTGTTTTTCCTTTTCAGATAAGGCCAGATCGTCGTAAGACCATGTCTTGAAATTGGAATCAAACAGCTGCTCACCACCCGCTGTGCCCCCTAATCTAACCAAAAGCTCATCTCTCAGTGAATGAAACTCCGGAAAGGCATACTCTGCCGTCGGCTTGCCCTCATTGCTGTCGGACGGATAGAAAAATAATGCCGTCAGTTCTCTTTCTGAGTGGTTGGATGCTGTGTACTTGAAGTCCATCTGTGTACGCCCGACCGTATAACTTCCCATCGGTTTTGGAAACTCATTCTGTGCGGAAGCAACGCTATTTTCAGGTTTCGGAATTTCCTCCTGTATGGAAGTCCCGCTATTAGTGCTGCTGCAGGCAGAGAGCATGGTTAGTGAGAGAACAGTCGCCAGAATCGTTGTCAGTCTTTTTTTCATCATTTTTCCTCCAATTTGTATTCATGCATCTATCATAAACGGAGGAGAAAAATAAAAAATCGTACAAAAGGGCAAGACCCCAGTGTACGATCGGGCAAATCTATGAAATGTTCGATTATAAATGCAATATTCCACGCTCCACCGCAACGGCGACGGCCTGCGGTCTCGAATCCACACTCAATTTATTATAGATACTCGTTAAATGAGTCTTTACAGTCCGTTCGGATATGCCCATATCCAAGCCGATCTCTTTACTTCGAGAGCCACGGGCAATCGCTTGAAGTACGATCAGCTCTTTGTTTGTAAGTGATATTTTCGATGAAGGTGACTCTTTCGCCTTTCCTGATACCTTGTGAGCAAATACTTTCTCGCTGATCTCTGGAAGTAGCAACGTTTCCCCCCGCATCGCGGCATCAATTGAACGAAATATCATCTCTCTTCCCGTGTCCTTCAGCAAATAACCTTTTGCACCCAATGCGAGTCCACGTATCATCATCTCATCCTCGTTATATGTAGTCAAAATAATGATCGGTATATCCATTCCTTTAGCTCTAAGCGCTGTCATGGTATCCAGGCCGCCCATTTCAGGCATGTTTAAATCCAATAGAATAATGTCCGGTTTGTAAGTATCCACCCGTCGAACCGCTTCCATACCGTTAGATGCTTCTGCAACTACCTCGTACCTTTGATTAGTTTCCAGGATCAGCTTAAGTCCCTCTCGAACGACGAAATGGTCGTCCACGATAAGAATCTTGATTGTCATACGTTGGTGTCCTCCAGTTGTAATGGAATGCGAACAGAAACTTGGGTTCCTTGCTTTCCGCTTTCAATTTCGATCTTCCCGCCCATAATTCGGGTTCGTTCATATAAGCCAATTAAGCCATAACTACCGGATTGTTTCTCGATGAGGTTGGCATCGAACCCTCTTCCGTCATCCGTAATGCGTAGCTCGATTACGTTTTCGCGTGCAGCAACAACGACTTCTACGTTCGTCGCATGAGCATATTTAGCTGTATTGGCCAAGCATTCTCGGATGATATGTAAGCTATGTTCGAAGATCAACTTCGGCACCACCAGATGGGGCATCGATAATTGAGTGACAATACGAATCCCTGTTATATGTGAGAAGTGTTCAGCCTCTTCCTTCACCGCTTTAGAAATATCTGTGACCTCGGCAGAATACGAACGCAAGTCGTCAATTGCACTTCTCGCTTCTGAAAGCGTGCGCTTTGCTTGGGCTTTTGACAACTGAACAATCTCGTGGGCACGATGGTTATTATCATTTTCTAAATGCGCATCCACGGCATCAAGCTGCATGATAAGACCTGCCAGCCCTTGTGCCAAAGTATCATGTAAATCACGGGCCATCCTTTGACGTTCATTGGCAATCGTTAGCTCCTCCACTTTCCTGTGCGCTCGTTCCAATTCACGTAAAAACGACTGGGTCCGCAATTTGGCACGAACTTGTTTATAGAACAAAGAAGCATAGCCGATGACGAAAAACATGATGAAGAAGAGCGATGGTACTGTAGATGGCAAATCCTCGGTAGTTCCTAGCCAAACCAGGGAGACAGAAAACAAGGTGCAGTAAAAGATGCATACCAGAAGCACCTTCACACGTTGAGCGTATACGCCAATACTCTGACCCGCCAAAGCCGTCAATAAACTTACAAAGATGAGAGAATGAGCATTAGGCATGAATAACGCACACGCCCAGACAATACATCCTTGTGTCACAAAATAAATCCAGGGTCTTCGATCGACAACGTATCCGGCATACCAATGCAGCAGAATGTGAACCAGAATGAGAGCTGTAAACATCATAAATTCAAACCATGTTGGCCACATCGGTAGCTGGGAGTACAATGCAGAAAAATAAATCAGTATGCCCCAGATCAAAGCAGGCAGACGAGAATCACGCAGAACATTTTGAATATCAGATCGGGAGCTTGTATACGGTTGGTTTATCGAATAATCACTCATGCTTGATCACCTCTATCAGGTACTATTTATAAAACAGTCTCCTTGGACACAAAAAATCGGTACATTATTGTACCGATCATTGACTCACTCAAACTATGTTAATGTACGTTGTGTCTTGAAGTCCAGCCCCAGTTAGTATTTAGATGAAAATCTAATTGGAAATGACACATTGTTCTTGTCCCGAGACATTTACAGATATGCTTCAATGTAACATTTACTTATTAAATTATATCTATAACAAGATGAGCTGAGCCCATTCCCTCAGAATGTGCAGATAATACCACACGTTCTTTTTCACCTGTTAGCCGAATGATTGTACTGACGCACCCCCGGTACAAGTGCATCCCGTGACCATGATAGGACTCGTTTGAACAGAGATCTCCATTATCCAAAGATATAATTTCAGCAGGTCCAGTAAGAGTAAAATTGACTTTTGAACTTTCGCGGAAAGCGGATACTCCCTCTTTGTCCTTAGCTCGAACTGTAAATAATTTATGGAACCCCTCTTTACCTTCGAGCGTGATCATCTCCGAATCAAATTCAAGCTTTACAGCGGGTCCTGCTGTTTTTAAGGTATAGGTACATACCTCTTGTCCGTTAATGTAGCCTTTTACCTCTAAGGTTCCGGGCGAGTATGGAATGTAGCCTGTAATCATTTTGTTTGGATAGGAAGTCGGAGGATTAACCAATATGGCTTTCCCATTTAACTTGAGTCTTACTTCTTCACAATTAGTAGCAATCATATATGGAATTACAGTCCTGTTAAACTGCGGAAAATCCCAATGATTCGCATATCTTGGGGCATCCCAATGCTCCTTAATACCTTCATCCTGCAAAGAGTAATCCAATACAGCCATATTCACCATCGGCGCATCAGACCAATAACTTTCATAAAGGTAGGAAAGCGGCTTGCGCTCATTGTTGGTCCTAAACAGTGAACCTGCCCACCCTTTGGCCGGATATCCCATCGATTCACCCAGATAATCAATACCTGTCCATATCATGCCACCGATGACATACGCATGTTTCTCCACATCCATCCAAGGGACTTCATCACTGAAATTTTGCATTTGCTCAGCATGACCCCTGAAAAATTGATACGTCTCTGATCCCAAGATTAATTTATCTGGAACCGCATCATGGATGGCAGGATACCATTGCTCTTGATAATTACAGCTGATGACATCGACAATCTCGGCAATTCTGCGGATACGCTCCACTCTTTCATTCTGATCTAATATTTCCGTGTCACTGACTTCATCAACAAACTGTTGAATATCCTTAACTTGGGAAAGATCCACGACGCTCTCATATTTGAAGTGAGGATTCATGGCATAGGATACCGGTCGAGTATCGTCCAACGTTAGGAGATGCTCTTTAAGCATTTTTAAAATCGCAAGCATGGACGTCTGTCCCTGATGCTCAACCTCGTTACCAACGCCCCACATAAAGATACATGGGTGGTTGCGATCCCTTCTCACCATACATTCCAAGTCGCGTTGCCATTCTGTTTCGAAATATCTTCGATACGAACCTCCCGTCCATTTATCAAACGGTTCTTCATACACAAGTATTCCCAGTTCATCACAGATATCAAGAATCTCTGAGGCAGGCATGTGGTGAGCTGTTCGAATCGCATTGCAACCCATCGCTTTGAAGCGCAAGAGTCTGTCTTTCCAGATCTCAGGAGGGACAGCAACTCCCAAACTGCCCGCGTCTTGATGTATACATAGTCCCTTAATTTTTGTCATTTTGCCGTTAATGTACATCCCTTTACCAGCCATCATTCGAATATCTCTTACACCCACTCGCAGTGCATAAGTATCTGCGATTTGATCACCCTCATAGAGGGATAACTTCAATTGATACAGTTGTGGTTGTTCAGGGCTCCATAACTTCACATTTGGTATTTCCAGTTGAATCATTCCATTAGCTGATTCGCCAGTAAAATTCACGTTACCGTCAGAAATGTATGCTTTAACTAAGGAGGAAACCCCTGTTTTTATACTAATGAGGCCCTTCTCACCTTTAAGACAAGTCTTCACTTGTATTTCTTCGGGTCTTAGATGATTTGTTGGCAGGTTAAGCAGCTTAACTGTTCGGTAGATTCCCGCGCCGGAATACCATCTGTCGGATGGTAAAGACGTATTATCTACCTTGACCTGAATCACATTAACACCTACTTGAAGAGCAGACGTGATATCTAAAGTAAATCTTGAATAGCCATATTTATGCCCGCCTACATCTATACCGTTCACCCATACCGTACTATTTTCATATACACCGTCAAATTCGAGCTGATAGATCCGTCCATCTTTCAACTCTTTCATGTTTAATATTTTCCGATACCATCCAATTCCTGATCGGTCTCTGAATCCCTGAGCTTCCGCTTGACTCATCGTTTGGTTGATCGGTTGATGAATTGCCCAATCGTGAGGTAATTGAACAGGTTTGAAATGGTGGTCTTCCGGCTGTTTTAACGTAAATTTCCAACCATTCATCAGTGTAGTCTCTATTCGGCACATACTGAATTCCATCCTTTCGTTGCCTGTCGGCAATGACTTTGTTATATTCAGATTATAAAATGTATGATTTTTACTAACAATCTAAGGATATTACGAGTTACATTAAAATATTAAGGTGGTCCTATGTATAAACGGCGTATCTCAATGATTACAGAAACCGATAAGAACCTTCCGTATTATCTTGTGGATGTAGGGAGCAATTGGAACCAAGAACATATTGTACGCCCTCAGGGCTATTTATTTCAGTGGATACAATGTGTTCAAGGCGAAGGAAAATTAATAACGGACGGCAAGACTTACCGGGTTAAAGAAGGCTCAGCCATGCTGCTTTTCAAAGGGGTGCCTCATGAGTATTATGCAATTAGTCCGACCTGGATTGTGGATTGGGTCGTCTTTGACGGCCACCAAGTTGGCACCTTTTTGCAAGATACAGCCGCAATTTCAAGCCAAAGCGTATTGTATGTATCCAGGCCAGATATTTTCAGAGCCAAAATTCAACAACTACTTGAGTTGGAGCAATCCAATGGGACGATGGCAAGCATACAATGCTCAAGCATCATTTATTCCATGATGACAGCCATTATGCAATTTGCTTCGCCTAATCCCAATCAGATCGCTACCAATTTGCATTTAAAGCTTGAACCTCTATTTGAATATATTGAGCATAATTACAACAAACCACTGACCTTGGGAGTTCTCGCTGAGATTGCAGGTATGACCCCTCAGCACCTTTGTACTTTATTTAGAAAAGCAACCAATCTAAGAATTTTCCAATACATTAATTCAGTTAGAATTAAGAAGAGCAAAGAGCTTTTACTGCAAAATCTCAGTATGCCGGTTAAGGAAATTGCCTATCTGGCAGGCTTCGAAGATGCAAATTATTTCAGTACGGTGTTTAAAAAGCTGGAACAGATCAGTCCGAACCAGTTTAGGAAGATCCGTTAATAAATTGACGTAAGCGATTTAAGCAGTGTGTCATTGTTTCCAATTGAAATACAGATTCAACTGTTGAGATAATACATCTTGATCTGATTCTGATAAGTACTTCTTCTCAATGCCAAATCGACGAAGATCATTATCAATCAACGACCCTATTGGGATGAAGTGCACGAGCCATTGCATCCATATAACCCTGAACAGCACGCTGACTCACTTCTGTTTCTGGAGCAAGAATTTCGAAAAGGTGGAAGCAACCTGGATAGAGGTGAAATTCAACATCCACACCTGCTTTTGCTAGTCTTGCCACATACTCCATCGTCTCGTCCCGGAATAGATCGAGCTGACCTACACAAGTATAGACCGGCGGCAATCCTGCCAAGTTCTCCGCACTCGATGGTACTGCATAAGTAGATCCTCCACTGACATCTTTCTTCTCACCAAGGTACATATTCCAAGCAGCCAAGTTGTCCGTTCGGTTCCAGATTGAACCCACTTCTGTAATCTCATGACTAGATGGCGTGATGTTACGATTATCTAACATCGGGTACAATGGCATTTGGAAGATAATAGACGGACCTCCTTTATCACGTGCCATCAGCGCGAGTGCTGCTGTCAGCCCTCCACCACCGCTAGCACCGGCAATTGCAACCCGATTCACATCAATGCCAAGTAGTGCTGCCTCCTCCGTCATCCATACCAATCCAGCATAACAATCTTCAATCGCCGCAGGATATGGATGCTCAGGAGCGAGCCTATAATCCACTGATACGACAATACATTCTGCTGTCTGAACAAAACGCTCGCACAATTTGTCATCCATATCGGGATGTCCTAACACGTACCCGCCTCCGTGAATCCATAACATGGCTGGTAGTAAATCATTCGTTCGATCGGCAGGTTCGTATATTTTGACCAGCATCTCACTTCCGTCCCTCGGAATTTTCCGACTGGTTGTGTTTACATGCTCTGATTTTTTCACCGATGCAGCCGATACTAAGTTTCTGCTCCACTCTAAATTTTTCTCCAATGCAAACCCTGGAAATTGTGAATATACCTCTCTTAATTCTGGTAGTATACGTGTCTCAATGCTCATGATAATTCCTCCAAATATAATAATGAATTCGATTGTCTACGTCTTTTCAGTTAATTCTTATCTCATTTCAGCTTCCCACTTGGAAATTTCCTCTCGGACTCGCGGTGCAACCTCTTTACCGAGCAGTTCTATAGCCCGCATTACCAACTCATGTGGCATCGTGCTTAAGGGAACATACATCATGAAACGTGTAATTCCTACATGCTTGCGCAGATGAATAATTTTTTGAGCAACTGTTTCTGGGTCCCCTACATACAACGCACCATCAGAACTGCGGGCAGCGTCATAGCTGGAACGGTCGTAATATGCCCACCCCCGCTCTTTGCCGAGTTTATTCATGCCGTACTGAGTGGACGGGAAAAAGAGGTCTGCGGCTTTTTCCGTATCTTCTGCAACAAATCCGATTGAATGTGAACCTACCCGAAGCTGTGATACATCATGACCAGCATGAGTTGCCGCCTTTTTATACAGTTCTACAAGTGGCGCAAATTTCGTTGGATTTCCACCGATAATTGCCAGAACTAGTGGCAGACCTAGAATTCCCGCACGTATGGCTGACTCCTGAGTACCTCCGCTACCGATCCATACAGGAATAGAATTCTGAACAGGACGCGGGTATACCCCCAGATTATGTATCGCTGGACGATGGCCTCCATTCCAAGTTACTTTCTCGGATTCCCGTAATTTAAGAAGCAGTTCAATGTTTTCATTAAATAAATCCTCGTAGTCATTCAGGTTATAACCGAACAGTGGAAAGGACTCAATGAAAGAACCCCGACCCGCTATAATCTCGGCACGTCCATTGGAGAGACCGTCAAGCGTTGCAAAATCCTGAAACACACGGACAGGATCTGCTGAAGATAGGACCGTCACAGCACTTGTCAATCGAATCCGTTTTGTGAGGGGCGCCGCAGCGGACAACACCATGGCTGGTGAAGATGCCGCATAATCATCACGATGATGCTCACCTATGCCAAACACATCAAGTCCTACCTGATCTGCAAGGACGATTTCTTCCACGACTTCTCGCAATCGCTGAGCGTGGCTCATCACAACTCCGGTCTTCGTATCAGGCTTTGTTTCTACGAATGAAGTAACACCTATTTCCATAATTAATCTCTCCTTATATTTTCTTTCCTTAAGAGGAATGTCCAAGACAACGGATTAAAGCCGTCCAATCCAACTCACCATAACCATGGGCAATTCCTTCCGAGAGGTGTTGATGAATAAGCTGACCTAAAGGAAGTGGAGCTTGAACTGACTTGGCTGCCTCGATAGCTAATGAAACATCCTTTAACCCGAGCTTCATTTTAAAACCGGCTGGTTCAAAGCGCTGTTCAGTCATGATCGCGCCATAGTTCTGATATACCGGCGATTGAAAAAGAGCATTCACAACATCCATATATCGGGACGGCTTAATGCCGTGCTTTTCAACCATGAGCTGCGCTTCCGACAAAGCTTCCAGCATTGAAGCAATTAGAAAGTTAACGCCTATTTTGACAATGTTACCTTCTTCGCCATGATCCCCAATCTCAAATATCTCTTGACTTAACGCTGTTAACATGGGAAGTACCCGTTGTCTTGCATGTTCCGGACCAGCTAAAATAATGCGCAATGTAGCTGCTTTAGCGGCATCCGGGCGCCCCATTACGGTGGCAGACACAAAGTGCTGGTGTCTCTCCGCATGCAAAGCGGATAATTTCCGAGCCAGATCTACGCTGATCGTACTGGCAGATACGTGAATTCCATTTTCAGATAATCCGTTCAGAACGCCAGTTGGTCCCTCAACAATCTCTCTCAAAGCATCATCATCAGATAACATGGTAATTACAAGATTGCTTTCTTTCGCTGCCTCTAGTGGTGTTTGGACATACCGTGCTCCCTGTTTTATTAATGGTTCAGCTTTTTCAGGGGTCCGATTAAAGATGACTACGTCATAACCCGCTTTCAACAGGTTTTGTGCCATTGGAAGGCCCATATTTCCAAGTCCAATAAACGATACCTTCATTGGTTGCATCTCCTTATTGTTAAATGGATTGTTTCCATAACGGAATGAATGTTCCAGAATGATCAAAAAAATTTGGTCTTACAGATACTCTTCAAATGGCAACTTCAAAATATGAAGAATATAATAACGGAACAATCATTCCAATATTACTAAAAAAAATTATATCCCTGCAATTACAAAGCTAATCATCTCTTTGGCACGTTCTGGATTTTGACCTGTTTTGGCCATAATATTTATGCTTTGATGCAAATTCAGCAATAAATAAGACACTGTTTTGATATCTGTTTTTTTATCTATCTCTCCCGATTGTTGGCCCTTCTCCAAAAGCTCACAAAATGCTTGTTCCAACTCCGAAAAACTAGTCTGTATCAAGACATTTATCTGTTCATCGGGTGACTCCAATGTTGTAGCTGTATTCGTTACAAAACATCCGCCCGGTAGGCTGGTATCGTATGCTGAAGCAATATGATACTCAAAAAATTGAAGAATTCCTTCTCTTACGTTGGATGCTTGTTCAAGAATGGTCTGCTTATTGGAACTCCCTTTTTTATAATGCTCCAGGGCATCTCTGTACAAGGTTTGCTTGTCGGAAAACGTATCATAAAGGCTGGATCGGCTAATGCCCATCACTTCCAGTAAATCCGGTATGCTAGCAGCCTCGTATCCTTTTTTCCAAAACAACAGCATTGCTTCGTGTAATGCTTGATTTTTGTCAAATTCTTTAGTCCTGGCGATAAGTAACACCTCCCGTTTCAGAAATATAACATATCTGAACTGATCAGTCCAGAAAAGAATCTTGCCGATTGTTAATCGATATTAAAATCATACATTAAAGAATATATAATCCATATTTTATATATAAATCCCAAATGATTAAGTGTGTTACACACTGAAAAGAAAGAATTACCCATCATTAAAATTACACTGGATCTGGCGTTCCAGTCCTGCTTCTCGATTTCTTAAATAGTAAGATGGCAAGAAGTAAAGCAATTCCTACAGCTCCAAACCCCAACCAATTTAAATACAGAACAGATGTACGACTGATCACAATCCCACCTAATCCAGATCCCAATGCAAAACCAAATTGGATAAATGACGTATTTACGCTAAGGGCAATGTCGGGATTACGAGGTGCCAGTGTAACCAGATATAATTGCTGGGCCGGAGATATGCTCCACGTTGCTAACATAAAAATCATTAAAACCAAGATTAACATCATAAGATTAACTCCAGCTAGAGCAAACAAAAGAAGAGTTACACCTTGTAACAGAAGGCCTAGACAAATTGTAAACTTTGATCCCTTTGCATCTGCCAATTGTCCGCCCACTTTTGATCCGACAAAGCTGCAAATTCCCGCGAGAAACAGAACACCGCTTATCTCTGTCATGGTAAGAGTGGATGTAGCTTGCAAGAAAGGCGTAATATACGTGAACAGTGTCGAATAGCCGCCGATATACAATAATGTAATAAGCAAGGCAGTCAGAATGAGTGGATTTTTCAAAATGGAGAGCTGCATTCTGAGGGTGATCTTTTCTTCCTCTTTGATTGCCGGAACCTTATTGTAGATAATAAGTAATGGAAGAACACTTAACAATCCAATGAATATAAATAGAACTCTCCATCCAAACATTTCACTAAAAAATGTGCCCAATGGGACACCGAGCACTAGCGAACTGCTTAGCCCCATCAAAATGATGCCGATGGCATTGCCCCTTTTCTCTTTTTCAACCAGTCTTGTCGATACGGCCATAGCTATAACCGTAGCGATCCCTCCGCTCGCCCCTTGAATAATTCGCACCCATAGTAAAGTTTCATAAGAAAGGTTTAAAAGCATAAGTCCGTTGCTGGCTATAAACACACTGAGGGTGGACAACAATAACTTCTTGCGATCCATATTTATTGTAATTGCAATGAGAATCGGGGCGATAATGGCCGCTGCTAGAGCAAACACAGTTACCAGCAAACCCACTTCAGAAGTAGATACGCTCAAGTCTGTGGCGATCATTTCAATGACTCCTGTAATAATGTATTCAATGGTTCCAATCAGAAAAACAGCCAATGCCAAGATATATATGATCCATTTATTTTTCACTTTACTCCACTCCGTCTTTTTCAGTTATTTATTTCGTATTGGGATTTGTATTTCTATGAATTGTGCAGCTTGTTCTTGGGATAAGGGTAAATAAAGTTCCCTACCAGCTTCGTTCTCCTTGATCTGATAATTATTCTTCTCAATCCATGTAGCTAGATGAACACAGGCTTTACAGGCAAAGGTGACATTGGAACGATAAGCTATGGTGGCCATCATGGGTTCAGCAGAAAGAGTCCGCAGTTGAAATGGGTCGGGAGGTGATCGCAGCTCACAGGTTAAGAAGTAACCTATTTCCAACTCGAACTCTTCCTCTTGTCCTGCGATTTCTTTCCACAAAACAACCTGTGGTCCGTGGATCAGTTGACGCATTTCTTTTGTTAATGACTGATCAAACTGATGAAATAAACTTGGGATCTCCTCTTCCCTCCCGCACCCTGTCTGAAAAAGAAACTGCCGAGCACCTTCCTCTTTGATTCGAATTTCTTGCCCAGTTTCGACGTGCCCCTCTTCCTCTATAAGCTGCATGCGTTCCTCAATCCGGACGAGTTTAGCTTGTTCCGTATCGATAATCTGCTGAATTTCGCTTCTTTTTAGCTTAAACATGCCTTGAATATTCTCCAATGTAATATGTTCCTGTAACAGCTGTGTGATTTGTGGCAACGTAAACCCCAATTCTTTATAAATGAAGATTCGGTTGAGCTCGAGAAGCTGATCTGCGGAATAGTAACGGTAACCCGTATCGTGATCTACCTTTCTAGGCTTAAGTATGCCAATCTGGTCATAATAACGCAGTGTTTTTAATGAGACCCTGCTTAGCCTGGAAAACGCACTGATTTTGAACAATATATCATCTCCAATCAATTAACATAATGCGAGTATATAGTTTCCCGTACAGGGGAAAGTCAAGGGTATATATGCTTCTCATTTACCTAGCTAAAATCAAATACCGTCCTTGTCATCACTCTATGTTGCTGTTATGGGTAAGTCAAAGAACCGTTTCTGAATGAAACGTTCATTTTTTCTGAACAAAAAAATGCCACTCATCGTGGCATCCTCTCGGTACTCATTCAGTTATTCTACTCAGTATTACTAATTTTTTTAAATAAATAGATTATGATTGGCTTGTGATGCTTGTCCAAGATAGTAACCTACTCCACCAATTTTAACTTGGTCTATTAATTCTTCGCGCTGAATTCCCATTAAATCCATAGACATTTGGCAGGCAACGATCTCTACTCCTTGAGCAATTGCGCTCTCAATCAATTCTTCCAACGAAGGTACATGATGTTTTTTCATCAAACCACGAATCATCTTCGGGCCTGCTCCGAGCATATTCATTTTGGACATACCAAGCTTCTGGCTTCCACGAGGTAACATCATATAAAACATACGGCCGATCATGGTTTTGGATAACTTCTGCGGCTGCTGCTTACGAATAATACTCAATCCCCAAAAAGTGAAAAACAGGGTTACTTTCCGTCCGCTGGCTGCTGCCCCATTTGCAATAATGAGTGAGGCGATCGCCTTATCCAGATCGCCACTGAAGACAACCATCGTGCTGGCAGGATCGCTGATGGGGGAATCCGATACGGGTTGTGCTGTATTTTTAACAATGACGGACTCAATGGTACCGCCTTTCATTCTTTCCAACTGCAAGATTGTGGAACCCGACATTGTAGCCCATGCTTTGACATCTTCATAGAAGCCTGGATCGGAAGCTTTCACGCGAAGGGTTTCCCCGTTCGAGAGTTGATCCATTTTCTGCTTCACTTGTATTAGCGGACCAGGACAACTTAATCCGCATACGTTCAAGTTATGATCAATACGTTGCGGCTGTGTTGAGTCAGTGGGAATAAACTTTTTTTCCTTAACGTCCCCCGCAGGATCATGCTGCTCTTGTTTTACAGCAGTAAATGGAGCAGGCTTAAACTGGGCTTGACGGTATGTTTTATAACCACCACTCAAGTTTTTTACACTGAAACCATGCTGGCGCAAAATTTGCGAAGCAGTGTAACCACGTAAGCCGACTTGACAGTATAGCCAGATTTCTTTGGATGGATCTAATTCATCTAAACGTTGACGAAGCTCATCGACTGGAATAGAGAGTGAATCCGGAATATGACCATTTTGATGCTCGATTTCACTGCGAACATCCAGAAGTATCGACTGCCCCGGCTGACGATCAGCCAGTTGATTATAGGTGAACGTCTGAACACGTCCAGTGATCATATTCTCTGCTGCATATCCAGCCATATTCACGGGATCTTTGGCAGAGGAATAAGGTGGCGCGTAACTCAGTTCAAGCTCTGTCAAATCCCGGACATGTCCTCCAAAATGAATGGCTACAGCAATGTCATCAATTCGTTTATCCACTCCATCATAACCGACTGCTTGTGCGCCTAAAATTTTGCCTTGCGGAGTAAACAGCAGTTTAAGAGTAATTGCGCTTGAACCCGGATAATACGATGCATGAGAAGCAGGGTGTACGATAACGGTTTGATAGTCCACGCCGAGACGCTGTAGTGTTTTTTCATTACTGCCTGTCGTAGCTGCGGTCATTCCAAAGACTTTGATAATGGATGTACCTTGTGTTCCTTTATAGGTAGAAGGAAGCCCTGCGATACGGTCGGCAACAATACGACCTTGTTTGTTGGCAGGTCCGGCAAGTGGTATCGTTGCCTTCGTACCATGAATGGTTTCCGTTACTTCGATAGCATCCCCAACAGCATAGATATGTGGCACACTGCTTTCTAAAGCTTCATTTACGATAATATGTCCACGTGCACCCAGCGAAACGCCGCTATCTTTCAAAAAATAGGTGTCCGGCGTTACGCCTATCGCAAGAATAACCATGTCAGCAGTCAGCGTATGACCATCTGCAAGTTCAACTCCTATGCCCTGCTCTAGGGAATGGAATCCCTGAACACGCTTGGAAAACAGCAGGTTCACACCATGATTCTCCATTTCCTGTGCCAATGCGGCTCCTAACTCGGGATCATATGGTGTGAGTACTTGTGCGTTCCCCTCAATCAGCGTTACATCCAGACCAGCTTCCTTTAAATTCTCAGCCATTTCCACGCCAATAAATCCACCACCTATGACGATTGAAGAATTGTTGTTAGACGAACTTATCTGGTCTTTGATCCGATCAATATCCGGAATACTTCGTACGGTATAAATTAGTGGATTGTCCTTACCCGGCAGATCAGGAATGATCGGTTTTGCACCTGGTGACAATATCAGCTCGTCATAGCTTTCTTCATATGCACCACGCTCTTGGGACTGTATCTTAACCACTCGCTTCTGCGAATCGATAGCTACAACCTCACTTCTTGTACGCACATCGATACGAAAGCGATCTGCCATCCCTTTTGGCGTCTGCACCAGCAGACGCTCTCGATCATCGATTGAGCCACCTATATAATAAGGTAAACCACAATTCGCAAATGAGATATAGGGTCCCTTCTCAAAGATAATAATATCAGCATGTTCATCCAGACGGCGAAGACGTGCAGCTGCAGATGCACCTCCAGCTACACCGCCAACAATGAGTACTTTTTTGCTCATGATTCACAATCATCCTTTTCAAATAAAGTTTTAATAATCTGTTCAACCCGTTGATCGGCAAGCACATAGTTCACTTCAAGACCATTTCGCTCCGTAGCAACAATACCTGCACTACGAAGCTTCTGGAGGTGCTGTGAGACTGTTGATTGGGGAAGATCCAGACATTCCTGCATATAAGAAACATTACATTTTTTTTTCATCATCAGTCCGCGCACAATGCATAAACGAATGGGGTGAGACAAAGCTTTCAGCAAATTAGCTGGTTCATCGAACTGTTTAATGTTATTGCTGTCAAAAGCGGGAGTGTTCACAAGTATTCCTCCTAAATCGTTATATCGTAATAATACGATTTAATGATTTGCATGTCAAATGTATTCTGGATTGAGTGCATTCAATTAGTCGCATACCCGTTCAACCCTATGGTTTTTGCTTGTTCCAGGTGGAAGATATAAATGATAAAAATGCCTGCCAAAACCGCTAAAAGCGACATTTGACAGGCATTCATGTTGTATCAGGCCATTATAGATAGCGATTTATTGAAACGTCTTATATTAGAGTATAACAGGCTGAATCAGTCCGTCCTTACCAAACAGAAGGGGGTCCATACATATTTCGCGGTGATACCCCTTTCCGGAGGAAAACCTGGATAGTGGCGTGACAAAACGGTGATAGGCAATCTGGTATTGACCCGTTTCGGAATCATTAAATATACAGTGATGACCTGTGCCCAGCATGCCTTTCTCCACATTTTTGCTCAGAATTGGGTATCGATAGGTAATAGGCCCGTATAATTGCTCTGACGTACCGTAATTCACATGATAGTCTTCACTGCCTGTGTCATCACAGGACCATGTAAAGTGGTATAATCCACCCTGCTTTAACACGGTTACCGCCTCACGAAAATCATGCAAGCCCGCCAGGTTGCTCATTGTGTCCTCCACTACACTTATCATGTCTTCACCGAGCTCCACAATGGCAGCATGTCCATTGCCAAATAGCAGATACGCTTTTCCATTATCTTCGACATAGATAGAGGGATCAATCGCTTGTCCCATGGTAATGCCCAGACGTTTCAACTGCTCCAATGTGATTAAAGGCTGCGACTCGGCCAGGAATGGACCAATCGGTGTATCTGCTACAGCAACGCCGATGGCACTCTCGCCGTTCCGCATTTTGCCGCAGAAATAAAAATAGAACTTTCCGTTTCGGCTGGCAATTGCCGGTGCCCAGGCATTACCGGTTGCCCAGGCGACATCCTCTGTTCCCAGATCAAGGATCACGCCTTCGTCTTGCCAATGCTTCAGGTCTGAAGAAGAAAACACTTTGAACTGTGTCCCCGACCACCCCTCGAAGCCATCTGTTGTCGGATACATATAGTAACGATCCTCAAACTTGGCTACATCAGGATCGGCATATTGTCCGGGAAGCACCTGATGACCACCCCCGAAAGCTGCGAGAAGCTGGCTGCACTCCTCAGCTGTGATTGGCAGGACACTTCCATGCCGCTTTTGAGTTGATCCCATATCGAATTCACCATCAGGGACAATTCGGAATTCTCCACTTCCCAGATCCGTAGTCAGCAGAGGAAGATAACCCTTGCCTTCAGCAAATCGATCAACAATCAGGCACCATTCCTCCCGGTCATTGAATTTAAAGATTTGAGGTCCCTCCACACCTGCCATAGCCTCCAGTACCGGAGCTTGAAGTGTAACAAATGCCCCTTTGTCGAGAGAGTCTCCTTTTTCTACCCGTATGTTTTTGGTTGTTTCATCCTTGGAGTATCGATAGTAAGAGCCAGCCGAAGGAAGAATCGTTGTATCAATAATATGATTATCCCGTTCAATGTATTTTTCCGATGCCGAGAACGTACGAAAGTCTTTTGTGCGAGCGCTGTATATTTTTTGTTTTCGTTCTTGCTCCTGAGGTTCCTGCGTCGCAGAAGCCCAGAATACAAGAAACTCATCTTCCACTTCATCATACACAGCTTCGGGTGCCCAGACACATCCAGCTCCCTCAACACCTAGTGTGACGTTCCATGGGGATGACCAGTTCACCAGATTGCTGGATTCCCATACGATTACGTCACGGCTCCCGGCATTAACGGCATGAGTCCATCCTTTGCCGCTTGCGATGCGTAGATCCGTAGCAATCAGATAAAATTTATTTTCCTTGACTGAGCGAACCAGAAACGGGTCCCGTACCCCCTGTTCTCCAAGGTCGGAAAACAGTACAGGTGATCCGCCATTAAGGTCCTTCCAGTGAAGACCATCCTCGCTATAGGAGAAATAAACCTGCTCTCCGTCTGGTTGTTCGCCAATAAAATGTACAAAGAGATACCCGGCATAATTTGGAGTTGTTTTGGACAATGGTAAGAGCCTCCTGAAAATGAAATTGACGTTATGGTCGTCGTAAGACAAATAATGAAAGCGTTCTATTGTTTTATCATACTTCAAAAACATGGGGATGGGTATATTTTGTATAACAATGAAGCCACCTCTTTATTTTGTTTTTACCTCAGGTATACAAAAATCCTGGTTATCATTTACAAATGAATGATAATCTTCATATTGTTGAACAAATGAATATAGATTCATGCATTCATGTTTGAGATATAACGAGGAGGAATCATTATGAAATTATCCAAAAGAGTATTACCAGCGGTAGCGCTGACTCTGGCTGTATCGGCTTCTACGCTCTTGTCTGCCGGACAAGCAAATGCAGTTCAAGCTGTAAGTGTGGAGAAAAAACAAATCAAGAACATCATCTTCCTCATTGGGGATGGCATGGGGACCTCTTATACTTCCGCCTACCGTTATATGAAAGATGATCCTTCAACCAAGGGCATGGACAAAACCGTATTTGACCCTTATCTGGTTGGGGCACAAATGACCTATCCGGATGATGATAAACAAAATGTGACGGATTCCGCTTCGGCAGCAACAGCCATGTCGGCAGGTGTGAAAACCTACAATGCGGCCATTGCGGTTGACCCTGAGCAGAAGGAAGTCAAAACCGTACTTGAGCAGGCTAAAGAAAACGGCAAGTCCACCGGACTCGTGGCTACATCGGAGATCACTCATGCAACACCAGCTGCATTTGGTGCCCATGATATCAGTCGAAAAAACATGGATGCAATTGCGGACGATTATTATGATGAGCTGATTAATGGCAAGCATAAGGTGGATGTACTTCTGGGTGGAGGGAAATCCAATTTTGTACGCGACGGTCGTGACTTGACGAAGGAGTTTCAGAAGGCCGGATTCAGTTATGTGACGGATCGTTCCTCTCTCCTTGCTGATAAGAATCAACAAGTTCTTGGACTGTTTGCGGACGGAGGTCTGGACAAGTTGATTGATCGTACTGCTGCAACTCCATCATTGGCTGAGATGACCAATACAGCGATTGATCGTCTCAGTTCTAACGACAAAGGATTCTTTTTAATGGTCGAAGGCAGCCAGATCGACTGGGCAGGACATGATAATGATATCGTTGGCGCGATGAGTGAAATGGAAGATTTCGCAGCAGCATTTCAGGCAGCTATTGATTTTGCCAAAAAAGACGGCGAAACACTTGTCGTAGCTACTGCCGACCACTCCACGGGCGGACTTACCCTTGGTAAAGACGGGGAATACAACTTCTTCGTAGACCCTATCAAAGCTGCACTTCGCACGCCAGACTTCATGGCAGCACAAATTGCAAAAGGTGCTTCGGTTGAGGAAACGCTAAAAAGTTATCTGAAACTGGATTTAAAGGCGGAAGAGATTCAATCGGTGAAAGAAGCAGCCCAAACTGCGGATGTAACGAAGATTGATAATGCCATTGAAGCGATTATTGATAACCGTTCGTTTACGGGCTGGACAACAGGTGGACATACAGGTGAAGATGTTCCGGTCTATGCCTACGGTCCGGCAAGTCATCGCTTCGCCGGTTTGATCGACAACACAGATAATGCCAAGATCATATTTGATATTCTCAGCAAGCACCAGTAATTCGATGATAATTCAATAGTTTAGGATCATCCCTTCTCTTTTTTCATCCGAAGAGAAGGGATTTTTTTCATAAAATCCTTATGAACATCCTTAACCGTAGCCGTTCTATATTTGGCTTTTTTCATGACCGAAACTTGTTCATTCACTTCGAGTAAAGCAAATGCCTATTCCGAATTTGGCTAATATGCATTATATCCCATGGAGTTGGTTACCTTATACAAAACCACTTGCATTGAAGGGAGAGAAATCCGATAAATGCAGTTAACGATTGGTTAAGGCAGCTTGCCCACAATTATATTCTCATTATCATTGCTGCGGTGCTCTTTTTTGCAATCAAAGCCGTCATTGGATTCTATACGTACAAGCATTATGATAAAAAATTAAATGCGCTCTCAGAGCAAATGGATCGTCTTCTGGAGATCAAACAGCGGAGCGATTAATGGAGCATGAAAAATAGAAACAACAAGCTTTGGAGGGAAATGCATGCTAGGGAATATACTCTTGGGTATGGTCGTCCCTATACTATTGGCAGTATGGATTTTACGACGGAACTTGAAGATCCTTGTTATCTATTATCCACTCGGCGTGGCTATTGCGTCTTGCATCAACAATGTGGGATTTAATTATTTCTGGAATATACTTCCCAACACTCGCAACCAGTCCTTTGCCGCTCTCCCTATGGACCTGGGGATCTATCCAATTGCCGGATGTTTGATGATGTATGTCATCATAGTTAAAGATGCCAAGCCATGGGTGGCGATTCTCGTTGCAGCCTTGTCTCTCACATTATTAGAATGGGTTGCCAAAATGATGGGGCATGTCATTTATTTTAATGGATGGAATATTTTTTGGACCTTTTTGTCATACCTCCTGCCATTTGTTCTTGCTTATGGTTACAGTAAGATATTGAGGTGTACCAAGTAAAAGTTCCATTGAAGCTTTCGATTAATAAGACGGGACAGAGTATATGGGTTAACGCTGATAGGCATACGTGCATATGTTAACTCATATTTGTCTTGGAGGGATTCGTAATGTATGTGACATATCCGTATGGTTACAGGTACACTTTTACTCCGGTATGGGCAACATCATCAGCCGAAGCACTTGAATTAATCAAAACGGCTGTTCAAGGAGAAAAAAATGATGAGATGTTCTATGATTCACTGATTCAGTTATCACCCGATGCTAATCAGGCTGCCATCATCACGAGCATCCGTAATGATGAACGCGGACATAATCAAATGTTCCGCCAAATGTACAAGGATCTGACAGGCCAGGAGATTTCGGGTGTAAGCATTGAGCCAGTTGAGACGGTCCCCTCTTACCTTGCCGGATTGCAAAAGGCTTTTCAGGGTGAATTGGCGGCTGTGGAAAAGTATAGAAAAATATGGTTTGGCCTCCCTTATGGCATATATAAAGACACAGTGTGGGGAATCATCCTGGACGAACAGAAACATGCGGATAAATATAACAATCTGATTACCTACAATTTGCCGAGTCTCTCTTAATATACGCTTGCTATCAAATGCACATGCCCTATTCACCTCAAGTTATGGGAAAGCAAGTGGGAATGTTATTGGAAAATAACCTCTCCTAAACAAAGATGATTCATTCCCAACTACAGTCTGATTTCTTCCAACGCAAAAAAAGGCAACCGAATCATTCCTGTTCGATTGCCTTTGATTTAGTTATAAAACCTCATATACATTTACTTCTCCGATGGGAGTGGTGTAAAGAGCAGATTGACCGGCAAGTTACTTCCTGGCGCAGCAGAGAACAGAATCGTTACACTCTCTCCAAATGATCCTGTGCGGTACAGAACGCTTTGCTCACTTGAATTGGTAACCGCAACGTTGCCTTCGGCAATCGATACCAACTGATTGTTCACCAGAGCTACTCCGGAGTACTTCCCTCCACGAGGGTTAAAGGAGATTAGCGTACGCGGAGCGACATTGGTCAGCGTGATTTTGTACAATACGCCGAAATTGCCCGCATTGGATGCGTCTGTGTAAGCCATAGGATCTGTTCCAACCAGATTGGGATCGCTTGAATTGTCACCAAGTGGCAGACGCGCTGGTTTTGTTCCCACTTGCTGATCGTACGTTATGTTACGTGTTGCATTTGGATACGTACCACGGTTGTGCACTCCGTCACGATCAAGCACAGGTAGCAGTGGCAGAGTCTCAAACGGATCTTTGTTTTCCTCGACCAGGATAACGTTGTAGTCTAGTGAGTAATCACTATAAGCGTCCGAATAGAGGGAGATGACTTGTCCTTCTTTCATCGGAATTTTATTAAGTTCAGTCAAGATCAGTTTACTTTCGCCAGGTTGAAGGTATTCTTTCTTTTGATCCGCTCCAGTCTGAATTGACTTGAACCACTTATCAATAGACAATTTCCCAGCTACGGTAGCGTATGGTGTAGGTCCTGCAAAGCCCATATTTTGTTGTTCGAATACAGCCGGATTTGGGTTGTTATTGGTTGCAATTACATACATTTTCACTCTTTTGCCTGTATTGTTGACGTGGTGAATCATGAAACGGGTCTGCCCCGAAGATGATTCTTTATATACGATGCCTTCCGTATTCACGGTTTCCGGGCTGTTGCTGCGGATCAGCAAACTAGGCTCATCCATGTACGTATAAGGCACTTTCTCCATCGTAGTCACTTCGCCACCGTTAAAGGTAAATTTCTGTCCTACTGGCGTGAAGAGCAGATTGAAATCGGTAAATGAATATAAGGTCTCATTCGTTATGGTGATGACTTTGGAGTACGTGTTCGTAGCACCGTGATTGTCAGTAACCGTAAGTGTCACCGTTTTTGGACCTGGTTCAAAGAAAGCAAGTGAATTGTTCTCCCATACTGCTTTAACAATATTATCTTCATCATCAGTGCTTTGGTCTGTATATGTTATTTTTTCGCCCATTTTATATTCTTCTTTATCCGTGGCGAACATGGCTACAGGAGGAAGATTAGGAGTCAAAACTTCAATCGTCATGGAATAGGGATCGCTCCATTGGCCATTGGAATCCTGAACCTCATATGAAATGGTATATGTACCTGCTTGATCAAATGATTCTTGACGACCTGTCCAGCGTTCGTCAACGATATCCAGTGCATTTGGAGAACTGGAAGAAGTCACATAGTCCACTTTATCGCCCGCAAAGATTTCCTTTTGGGAAATGGTAAAGCTCGCAACAGGTTTGGTATTTAGATTCAACACAACCGTCTTCGCCGACTGATTTACTTTATAAGTGATGTTCAGAGCTTGAGTAATGGAAGTTAACGGCACCATGAACGTATTTTTTTGCTGATAAGCAGGGCCTTTCATCGTTCTGGTCTCTCCATTTACAGTGTAGTCTTTGCTGTTGGTCTTGAATCGGAGTTCATCGTCACCACTAATAATGATGGTTTCCTTGGTTTTGTTATCGTATTTAACCCCATATCCCACACGGTCAACCAGCGCACGAATTGCAACATAGGATACACCGTTTTTTACAGCCATTGGTTGGCCAGCAAGATACGTTTTTCCATCCTGCTCCATTTTGTTGCTGTTCATGTACAACGTCAGATTTCCACCTGAACCTACTGGAGACTTCCCATCAACGGGTGGTTGCTCTACTTGAGCAGGCGTAGCTGGTGTTTCAACCTCCTCCGTGCTTCCTTCCTGAGTGGTAGAATCTGCGGGTTTCTCCACGTCAGTTTTCGTTTCATCAGAGGTTGGAGTATCGATCGATGCGTTAGTGCTCTCCGTCTTCACTTCACGCTCTGCAATCGGTTGCACTTCTTTTATCACCTCAACGGATTCTACGTTGGCCGTGTTTACGGACGCTGTGTCACTTTGCGGTACTGACTGCGCACTCACGGAACCGACTGCAAATGCTTGGAAAACGGCTAAAGCGGTAAAAATGGACAATTTCTTCTTCATATTCATGCTTTGTCTTTGGCTCCTTCTGCTCTCTAGTAATTTGTATCCCCTCAAAAAGTCATAGTATTAGACGCTAGATTTAGGAAAAAGTTTCTAATTGAATTGTGAATTATTGAATAATCGTCTTGATTTTGCACAAAATAATCCAAGTCGCATTTTGAAACGAGGTGGATCAATGGCCCCAACCAATCATGCATGCTCTGAATTAAAAATGAATATTTCTTATGTGGAGCAGTCCCTTTATCATACTGACGATTTGAAACAACATTCGCTCTTATTCAATGGTGTGCAGAGTGTGCTTCTCTATATCGATTCACTTGTAGATCAGGAAATCATTCAAACACATGTCATAACAGCTCTAAAGGATCAGACTCATTCGGAAATCTATCCATCGTTCACCACTTTAGAAAGTCAAAAAGATACTGATCTGCAAAACGGAATAGACTCACTCATTCAAGGGAAATGTCTTTACATACTTGACGGGAACCCGGAGTTTTACATTCTTTCAACCGAGAAAATGTATGTCCGCAACACAACCGAACCAGAAAACGAAGGTGTTATTCGAGGACCGCACAATGGATTCATAGAGCAACTTTCCGTTAATTTGAATCTAATCCGTAGACAAATTATCAGTCCGTCCTTAATCGTTCGATATTTTAACGTTGGCGAGAAGACACATACCAAAATTGCAGTTGTATACCTCCAGGATGTGACCAATCCAGCGTTGGTAGAAGAGGTAAAAGAGCGAATCTCATCCATATCTTCTGATATGGTGCTGGCTCCAGGGTTTATTGAAGAGTTTATTGAGGATAATCCCTTTTCTCTGTTCCCTCAGCAGCTTAGTACAGAACGACCTGACCGGGTTATTGCCAATCTGATGGAGGGACGCGTTGCCATACTTGCCGAAGGCAGCCCGTCAGCTCTTATTGCGCCAGTTACGTTTTTTGCATTTTACCAAAGTCCGGATGATTATCATGGTCGCTGGATCGTCAGTTCTTTTTTACGCTTAATTCGTATGATGAGCTTCGTCATTGCATTTACATTACCTGCCGTTTATATTGCAACCATCTCCTTTCACTCCGCGATTTTACCGTTGGAGCTGGCACATACAATTAAGAAATCACTGCAAAGTATCCCCTTTCCTGCCCTGGTAGAGGCCATGTTGCTTGAACTGATCTTTGAAGTATTAAGAGAAGCCGGGGTCCGACTTCCCAGCCGCGTGGGCCAGACGATCGGCATCGTCGGCGGTTTGGTTATCGGAGATGCGATCGTTCGTGCTGGGCTTGTATCCTATACGATGATTATTGTGGTATCACTGACCGCCATCTCGTCGTTCTTGGTACCTTCGCATGAGATGAGTTCAGCAGTGCGTATTCTCCGCTTTCCGATGATGATTGGAGCGGCGCTTTTTGGATATATAGGCATCGCATTTGGTCTGGTGATTCTAACCATTCACCTCTGTAAGCTGGAGAACTTCGGATCGCCTTATTTTGCTCCAGTCGCCCCTTTCCGATTAAAGGACATGAAGGATGTATGGATTCGATTTCCTATCTGGGCGCTTCGCGAGCGTCCTCATGATGCCCGGCCGCAGCGGCTGAATCAGCAGAAGTTCTCGAGGAGTTGGAAAAAACGTGAATAAGGAAACGACAATCACTCGGGGACAATTGTTCTTACTCATTATGAAATTTGAAATCGGTGTAGATATTTTGTCCCTCCCTTACCGGATACACCTTCTGTCCAAGGGCGGCGGGTGGATCTCTGTTTTTCTAGGAGGATTCCTGATTCAACTTATCATCCTGCTGTGCTGGCTTTTGATGCGAAGATTCCCGAGTTCATCAATATATCAAATTGTAACGCTGATCACGGGTAAATGGATTGGGAAGATACTGATTATTGCCTATGTCGGATATTTCCTGTTGATGGGCACTTCTGTCCTGGTAAACGCCTACGGTGTAATTAACCGCTGGATGCTGCAGGATACTCCACGCTGGGCTATTTTAGCCCTCTTTTTGTTCAGCAGCATCTATTTGGTTCGTCAAAAATTGCGAATTATTGCCCGGGTGCTTGTGCTCATCTCCTTTTTGGTCTTGCCCATGATGGTATTGATCAGTTACGGAATCAAGGAAATCAATCTGTTATATCTTTTGCCTATGACCGAAGCAGGTTGGCCTAATATTATTAGTGGTTCAACCGAAACATTAATGGCGATGTTCGGATTCGAATTTTTTCTCGTTGTGTTTCCTATGGTTGAAGGTAGCAGCGGTGGCAAACTTAAGTCTGTTGCTTTAGCAAGCGCTGTTGTCGTTTTGTTGTATGCATTTACCGTGTTCATTTGTTCAACGGCTTTCAGTCCTCAGCAACTTGACTTAATGCCTGAACCTGTCATTTATCTGCTCCGCTCTATCCCACTCGGGACAATGGATCGGGCCGATTTTCTGTTCCTGCCCATCTGGTTAATTTCAATTTTCGGGGCCATTTGTGGCTACTATTACACAGCATCCTACGGTATAAGTTACCTGTTCAAACAAAAACATCATAAAAAGGCCGTGCCTTATGTCGTTATTGCTTCTTGCGTAATTGCCTATCTGCCACAACAGAAGGAAAACCTTGAGTTAATTAGTACGATTGCCAACAGATCGGCTTACTTTTTTCTGATGATCTTGCCTCTATTGCTCCTGCTCCTGTCTTATATATTGAAACGAAAAGAGAAGATGATATGAGTAAACAAGGAATGGCTCTTGGCATGCTGATCCTGCTCATGTTGATGACGGGATGCTGGGATCAGGATAGTCTAAAAGATGCAAGACTGGCTAATGCTTCAGCATATGACATCACCTCAGAGGGTGACATTAAACAAACGCTTGAAATTGTCGATGATTTTGAAAGTGAACAAGGGAGTAGCGTTAATGAAGTCCATTCAGGTGCCGGGAGATCGGTTCGTCAAAGCACAGATAGAATCCGGGCTAAAGTGACGGGAGATATTCGTTTTTTCAAATATGGGATGATCTTATACGGCAACAAACTCGCACAGAATGACATTTATCCTTACTTGGATGTCTTATATCGGGAACCCGATTACCCGACCTCGCATGTGAAAATTGCGATTGTGGATGGTGATGCCGGAGATTTGTTACACCAGAAAAGAGTCGGCAGCATACTAATTGGTGAGTTTATTACGAAAAAAATTAAGAGTCTGGAGGAATTATGCATTTTTCCTGAAATGACGTTAGAGACCCTTCTCCCTCCCATGCTGGATCCCGGACAGGATTTTACGCTACCTTACCTCTATAAGGACGGAGAAGAAATTGATGCTCGGGGAATCGCCCTGTTTCATGGGCAAAGGTTCAGTGGGAGTCTCAATACCGAACAGGCTCCGCTATACATTATTATGAGTGGTAAATGGAATAAAGCGGCGCGTTTTGTCAAAAAGATTCATCCAGGGCCTTCCAACAATCCACGGAACTATGTCACTTACGAAGCGAATACCGAACAGATTAAGCGCAAACTCGCTGTAAAAGTGGCTGATGACAGTCAGATTGATGTAAATCTTCATATTGAACTTCCTGTAACTATTGTTGAGTATGCAATGAACCATCTGCAGGAAAAGGAGACGATTAACCGTCTGAATCGTAAGCTATCCGATGACATGACTCATAACGCAGAACAAATTATCAAGACACTTCAGCAAAGTGGTTGTGATTCCTTCGGGATTGGCAGACATTTAATTGCCCATTACCCAGACTTGTGGAAAAGCCTAGATTGGAATAAACAATATGGCCAAGTTCGTTTTCATCCGGAAGTAAAGGTTAAAATAGTCGGCAGCGGTGTTTTAAATTAATTACATGCTGTCGTGTAATTGGAAAAGCTCTCTTCCATTTGGAAGAGAGCTTTTAACTGTTGACTTAAAAAGAAGGATTTGATAATACTTTAGTCGTTAAGAAGCACTTCAGTGAAAAGTTTTATCGTGCCTGGTTGAGTATAACATCGGCAGTGAAGCTGAGCTATAAAATAGGTGAAAGAAGACGTGATATTCCTTCTTTAAACTTGATAATAAGGGACCTATTTTTATAACGATCAGAAGTAAGCTCTGAACTTAACTGGCTATCTTGATGAAACAATTCTTGAAGTTGTTTCGCAACTCCCTCATCATATACAATTGCATTCACTTCAAAATTCAACCTAAAGCTCCGGGAATCAATATTCATCGTGCCTACTGAAGCGACTTCTTCGTCAACTACAATGGTCTTTGCGTGTAAAAAACCATTGTCATATAACAGAATCTTCGCGCCATAGTCCAATAATTCACCAACATACGCCCAAGTTGCCCAATATACAAACGGGTGATCGGGCTTATTGGGAATCATAATGCGCAGATCCACCCCGGATAGGAGAGCGATTTTACATGCATCCATAAACGTGCTGTCAGGAATAAAGTAAGGTGTTTGAATATACACACTCTTTTTAGCATTTACTATAAGCTTAATGTACATATTCTTCAGGTGTTCTACCTGTGAGTTAGGACCACTAGACACAATCTGAACTGGACTTGAACCGCCAAGCTTGACTGTGTTGAAGGAGAATTGTTCGTAACTTACTTGACCGGATTTGCTGGCGTGTTTCCAATCCAAAATAAACCTACCTTGAATATGATTGACGGCATCTCCGTGCATTTTAAAATGTGTATCACGCCAGTATCCAAACTTTTTATCCATGCCTAGATACTCATTTCCCAGATTAAATCCGCCGATATAAGCAATCTCTCCATCAATGATACAAAGTTTGCGATGATTTCGATTGTTCATGCGGAAATTTAAAGGCCTAATCAGTGATGGGAAAAAGACCTCTACTTCTCCACCGGCAGAGATCAGTTCTCTGAAAAATTTCAGTGAAAGTTTCTTTGAACCAATTTCGTCATAGAGAACTCGCACTTTTACGCCTTCTTTAGCTTTTATGGTTAATTCATCTCGTAATTTCTTCCCTAAGGAATCCGGTTGTATAATGTAATATTGGATGTTAATCTCTTTCTTGGCATGCTTGATATCAGCAAATAAAGAATCAAATTTCTCTTGTCCATCATCGAAGATGAATATCTCATTGTCATTGGTTAGGATTGCATTGGATGAAGTGAGATTCAATTGAATCAGATCAGCATATTTCATGAGCAGGGGGTTGCTTTCCTTACGTTGCTCCTTCAATGTCACTATTTGGTTCTCGACAATTAACTTGAGTGAACTTCTCTCTTCAGCTGAAAGTCCGTAAAAATTTTTCTTTTTGAGGTTACGGCCCAGAAAGAGATAAACGATAAAACCTAAAATAGGAATGAAGTAAAAAATCATGAGCCAGGCCCAGGTATAACCGATGTCTCTCCTTTCAAAAAACAAAAATACCGCTGAGAGTAATATGTTCATAATCATAACGAGCGAAAGTATCAGCGTGACCATACTGCTATATCTCCTGCCTTCCATTGACTTTATGTATATAAAAATCCTCGAATGAAGCCGTCATCACAAAGATTATGATAACATACTTGAGGAAAACTAAATCTATTAAATGATAATCACTAGACATCGAACTAAAAAAGAATCCACTTCCTATAAAAGAAGGGATTCTTTCGCATTTGAATATTTATGCTTCAGTTAGTTCTTTACAACAGGAATCCACATTTCACCATATACTAAGCCGTTCTTCTCTCCCATTTCAACCGTTGTGTTTGGGCCACCAACATAGGCATAATCCTTTTCTGTCGGTAGAGCTTGACCAAAGGCAATGCCAGTAAGCATATTACTAAGCGCATCAGCCGTCTCTGCTTCGCCCTTCACAACCAGGTATTCTCCCTTAGGAAATTGGATCACTCTCGTTGCTTCTGGCAGAGATTCTTCTGTCATGACACCAGCATAATGCATCATCTTGTTATTGACTGCTTCGTTTACAGCAAAAATGTACTCGTTTGTTGCTAGGGACTTTAATGTGTCCAGGCTTCCATTCTCTTTCACGGTGGACCAAAAATCAGCCTTCTCCTTGCTTATGCCAGCATAGTCTGTGTAGTCGCTCTTAAGCTCCGTTCCAATTCCTAGCACGATAAAGCTGTCTTTTTCTTCGAAATGATAATTACTCATGGTTTACACCATCCTCTTTTAAATGATCAATTGATTTGTGTTTTCACTTGATGGGTTTATAATAACCTTAAATCATGTCAGAATATGATACTGTTTAGGGGGCCCCATGAAAAAAGTTGAACGCATTAATATCATCACGCGGTATATCAATAACCGTGCCCACTTTACCATTTCTGAAATTATGCAAGAATTTAACATTTCTCGTTCAACGGCTATTCGAGATATCAGAGAAATTGAAGCCATGGGAATGCCACTTGTCGCTGAAGTTGGGCGGGATGGGGGATATTTTGTGATGAACAACTCCCTCCTGCCCACCGTCCGATTTACCGATAATGAAATCAAAGCGCTATTTATTGCCTTTATGGCAACAAGAAATCAACAGCTTCCTTATCTGAAGAGTCGTCAATCTTTAGCTGAAAAATTATTGGGCCTCATCTCCGAAAATCAGCAGGATGACCTTGTGCATTTGAATCAAATATTGCTTTTTGAAGGGACCAATCCTCATAATCCAGACTTGCTTGATCTCTCAGACCTGCCCCATCCTACCTTGGAAAAACTCATCCAAATTCTTCTCTTAGAAAATGATTTGTTAGTTACTGTCCAAGAAGAGAAGGAAACAAAGTCCTATCCCATTGTTCTGTTGCACCTTCATCATCAAAAAGGCCATTGGATTATTGAAGGTTTTGACTTAGAGGAAGAAAAGAGACGAATCGTATCTGTCGACAACATCACTCATGTAGAAGTATACCCGACGAAAAAAAGGTTGAGTCCTAAAAAGATTATAGAGCAACTAAGTACACAGGAAGAAGTTATCAATCTTGTGCTGGAACTTGGTCCAAAGGCGATTGCTCAATTCAAAAGATACCATCCTTTAAAGTTTTCAATTGCTTATACGAATCCGTACCAAACTACAGCCCTCTTAAAGACATATATGAATGTTCATAATTCAGAAGAATTAACCGAAATCACTAATTGGTTGCTGTTCCTAGGTGAAGATATTAAGGTTAAGGAGATTCCGGAAGAAGTCCTGAATGCTGTACAAGAGAGATTAAACTTATTCTGCCCTTAAACCAAAAAAAGCCGCTAAGATAGCGACTTGTAATGGGGTCATATTCATGTCTCCGACCAATGCTTGGCGAGCTGTTCCTTCTATTTAAAAGTCAGCATTAGATTGGGCATGATTAGGTGTATGCTGCGTGACGTTTTTAACGAGTAGGAAATAAGTAACAATCGCAATGATACTGGTCATTAATAAAGTGAGTCCTAACGGGACGGCAGTGTCCTCACCGGCGATACCGACCAGAGGAGCAACCAGTGCACCCAGAAGAAAAGGAACGACTCCGAGCAGTGCTGCTGCACTTCCGGCCATCTTAGCTTGACTCTCCATGGCAAGTGGGAATGCCGCTGTAGACGTAATCCCGATCGAGCAGACGAAGAAGAACAATGGAATGACCAAAGCGAAAAGTGGACCATGAACCAGAGTTACCACCAAAGCAGCAACACTTGCAATTATAGCAAGCCATAGCCCAGATAATAGCAGGGTCTGCTCAGGGATACGTTTGGCCAATCGCCCCACGATTTGAGATCCGATGATCAAGCTGATTCCGTTCGAAGCAAACAGAATAGCAAAAACAGTGGGTGTGACGCCATATATATTTTGGTAAATAAATGGTGTTCCGGCCACATAAGCAAAGACCCCTGCCGTCATAATTCCCTGTGCCAGCATGTAGCCTACAAACTTACGGTCACGCAGAAGCATTCTGTAATTACCCAATTGTTGTTTGAAGTCTGGAACCATACGTTTTTCTACGGGGTGTGTTTCTTTTAAGCTCCACTTTGTCATAATTAATAAGAAAATCCCCAAGAATGAAAGGCAGATAAACACGCCAATCCATGTCGTGAATGAAAGAACCCCACTTCCTGCAATCGGTGCTGCCAAAGGGCCCAAATTCCCTACAAGCAAAAGCAAAGAGAAAAATTTAGTGAGTTCATGTCCACTGTACAGATCTCTAGCTATCGCACGGGAAATGACAATTCCAGCTGAAGCCGCAAATCCTTGCGTGAAACGAAACAAAATCAATAGTCCGATATTCGGAGCAAAAGCACATGCCAAGGAACAAATAATATAAGCTGCCATGCAGATCAACAATGGTCTACGTCTACCGTACGCGTCACTCAAAGGACCCATAACAAGTTGTCCTACACCTAGTCCTAATAAACAAGCAGTAAGACTAAATTGTACAAGTGATGCCGTTGTATTCATATTTTGAGCAATCTCCGGAAATGCCGGTAAATACATATCAATCGTAAATGGACCTAATGTAGAAAATAAACCAAGTAGTATGGCCAGTCCAAAAACACTCCAATTCGTGCTCTTCGTCATGTTAAATAAATCCCCAATTCTTTATATAATTTTCAAGCCTATTCGGAGTATAAGACATAGAGTTGACTGTAGGTCAAGTCTTGAGACTATTAAAACCAAAAAAAGCCGCTACAATAGCGACTTTCATGGGTACTATAGTCGAGGCATTTTTTTTCGTAGTAAAAATTCTGTTATTTCCACTCTGTAATTTGGCCGATCGGAAGACGAACAGGCGGGCGCGCATCTGAAGCTCCCTTGCCGATTGAAATGAGCAGTATTGGAACATATCGCTCTGGATCTAGTCCCAACACTGCTGCAATCTTCTCTTTGTTAAAGCCTGACATTGGATTTGTTGCATAACCATGAGCATGTGCCGTAAGCATAAACTGCATAGAGACAAGTCCGCCATCCAGCAACACAGACTCTTTTTTCTGATCAATCGAAAATTGATTATACATAGGTACAACCATAGCCAGCATCTTATCTTTAATTTCCTGCGTTATATAGCCAAGATCAGCGGTTTCCTTATAAATTTCTTCTGCGCTGTCAACAAAATTCAGATCACCAAAGACGGCGATAACCGCTGACGAAGTATTAATTTGTGAAAAGTTGAAAGGCGCAATTTCGAGCAGGTCTTCCTTACCTTGGTCACTTTCAATAACAACAAATCGCCAAGGCTGTAAATTGAATGCTGACGGTGCCAAAGCAGCATCTTCGAGCATTTCAATAATTTCTTCCCGACTAATTTTAAAATGTGGATCGTATTTCTTTATCGTACGACGGCCATGTAAAACCTCACTAAAATCTTTTGTTAATGCAGTCATTCTTGTATTCCTTCTTCCCGTAGTCTGTTTAAGCTATGCAAATCATTGCTTATTAACAGCAAGTAGCTGATCAATGATCCCGTTCAAAGCATTTTTTCTCTCCAGATATTCTTGTTCATTCCAGGTAAACACACCGCGATCAAGCCAAAATGCAGCACCTACCAAAAGAAACTCCGCTTTAAGCTCAGGTTGTTGAGCAAGAAACTCTCCCTCTTCTGCCCCCTGCTGAACGATTTTTTTGATATAGGGAATCAATCCATTAATTTCGATAACAATCCATTTTTGATGCAAAGTACTGTTACTTTCCTTATGAAGATATTCAAATACATCCTCATCATGTTCGTCAGGGGTTGCATCCATAAAAATACGAATGAGTTTTTCTCGCGCGTTGAGCTCGCTATTTTCAACTAAATGATGTATTGCTTCCAAACGAGATGCTAGTGTTCGTTCACAAGCAGCATGAAGTACATCTTCTTTGGATTGAAAATAATTGTAGAAAGTTCCTTGTGAAACACCAACTTTTCTTACGATTTCACTGACGGATGTATCTTCGTAGCCCTTCGAGTTGAATAATTCCATAGCCACAGTCAGTATTTCATTTTTTCGTTCCTGGGGATTCTTGCTTACACGTGTCATTGTCAGATCTCCTTTGTCACTCCTTTATATTAGTTTAAATGTACAACTTGACTAACTGTCAGTCAATGTTATAAGCTCAATATACAATAATGACTGACAGTCAGTCAATATAATTTGGAGGTGTTTTATGAACAAACGACGATTGCTCTTCATCTTGGGCATTTCTGCCGCTATTGTCTCTCTTGCTCAAAGCCTGTACATTCCTTTGCTACCTGATCTGCAACAAGATCTAAATACGTCATTACATTTAGTTAATTTAACAGTTACTTTATTCACTGTGGCCATGGCAACCATGCAGATCATACTTGGCCCCATTGTTGATCGTAATGGACGTAAGAAAATCCTAGTCCCGGGTATAATTATTTATGTAATTGCTACTATAGGATGTATGTTTTCAGGTTCAATAGAAATGCTCCTCATTTTTCGAGTCATTCAAGGAATAGGTGCATCATCTGTTCCATTAGTAGCTGCTACAATGATTGGAGATGTTTTTGAGGGTAAAGAGCGTGCCGAAAGCATGGCTACATATCAGATGATTCTTGGAATTTCACCAGCAGTTGGTCCGCTCATCGGTGGCATTATCGGTAGTCAATTCGGTTACACAGGTACGTTTGGTTTTGCAGCAGTCAGTGCTCTTCTGATCCTGATCGCAGCCATATTTATGTTACCTGAGACAAAACCAGTCAACATAAAACCAGCGGGAACAAGACTAGGTTTAAAAGCATTTGGGAAAATTCTAGGAAACAAAATCGGCGTTGTAGTTCTTTTGAGTGGTTTCATCATGTATGATGTCTTTTACACATTCATCGTATTTTTACCTACAATATTACAAACGAAGTATGCTTTAGGCGCCGCAAGCATTGGTTTTTTCTCCCTTGCCCTCATGATATTCAATCTTGTTGGAAGTAAAATAAGTGGAAGTTTACAAACCAGAATAGGGTCAGTTCAAACACTCTTCTGGGCCGGTATAATGACCATTTTGAGTCTTGTGATTTTTATTTTTGCTGCAGATTATTCTCTAATTGCTTTGCTTCTCTCTCTGATGCTTACTGGATTCGTGATGGGACTTGCAACACCTGTGATGCCAACCCTCTTGTCCTCAGAATTTGTTGAAGAGCGTGCTACTGCAATGGGTGTCTATAACTTTGTTCGTTATCTTGGTATGGCTACAGCTCCACTAATAGGAAGTTTTTTGTATCCTTTAGGTAATATCCAACTTTTGATCGGGATAACAGCTCTTCTGGTTGTAATGGTCGTATTCGCAACAAACCGTTTACTACCAATTAAAAAGTCAGAGGTGACAAACTAGACTCACTGATCATGGATCACAGACATCATCTACTTCGTATAACTTGGTTATCAGTTCACAGAAGATTAATCAACGTTAAAAAATAGACGACCCTGGATTAACAGGATCGTCTATTTTTAATGCCTAAATGAAGCTGGCTGCTATATCAAAATTCATAAAGTTCTACTCCTGAACCCATAAGATTCATGATCAATTCAGCAGCTCGCTTGTAACCGCCAGCCTGGCGTAAAGATTCACCGATGAGGTAAGCCTGCCGTTTATATTGCGAATTGTGTAGTACTTCTGTTAATGCCTCTCTCAAATTAGTTGCACTGAGGTTATGTTTATTTAAAGTAATCCCCGCGCCCAACTCCTGTACCCGATTGGCGACAAGAGGCTGATCCGATGTTAATGGAATCATTACCATCGGAACGTTGTAATATAAAGCCTCACTCGTGCTGTTCATTCCAGCATGTGTAATAAAAACATCTGTATGCTGCAGCATGTCCAACTGGGCAATGTATGGCTTGACGATAAAGTTAGGAGGAATTTGTTCCGCCAGCGGCTCCATATCCGTGTATTTTCCTGAAGATAGAACAACATTTACGGGTAGATCCCCTAATGCTTCAAAGCAAAGCTGATAGAAATCCAAGTTTTTATTTAAGATCGTACCCATAGCAATGTACACGGTTTGTGGGTACTGTTCACGAAGCAGCTCGAACGAGAAGGCAGGAGCATCTTGACGTGTTATGATCGAAGGACCCGTGAAAATAAAACGATCATCCAGCTTTTCTGCCTGCGGCTGAAAATAACGGCTGGTGTACACGAGCTTTAACTGACCTGCATGGGCCGGAATCTCTTCCATGGCTGGAATACTCACTTGAAACTCTTCGGCTAACTCCGTTGTTATCTTCATCGTAGCCTCATAAAGCTCCTTTGTCTCCGTCTCATTCAGACCTGAGTTAGATCCCAGAGGCTCCACAAAAGCAAAGGACGCAATCGAGCACACCGCAGGAATTCCCAGTTTTTCTGCAAGAATAGTCCCTCCCCATCCCATCAGGGAATCAAAGATCATATAATCGAACTTTTGATCCTCTACCACCTGCAGCACATTGGGGATGATCCTCCGGATAATACTTACCATCATATAGGTGAACTGATAAGAATGCTTATACTCCTGGGGTTTCAACACCGGATCATGAGAGAAGGCATCTTGTGGAAATGGATAGGTAAGTATCTGGGCACCGGTTTGTTCAATTCGGGAACGGTACTCCTCCGTGCACACATAGATGACTTCCTCACCATTGTCTATCAATTGAGTAACTAATCCTAACGATGGATTCACATGTCCTTCAGCCGGAGTAATGACTACTAATACACGTGCCATCTTACCCACCTCCCAATGCAATTAGTCCCCCCGTTCTTCGTGATGTATTTAACGACGCGGTCGTCATCCGTTACATGGAGATGTTATCCTTCACTTGGCTGATTGGATGATGTTCTTGATGAACGAGTTGGGTAATTCGTAGTGATGCTAATAAACTTAACAAGACCCATAGTAATTGCAGTGTTAACACGATCAAGACCCCTGTCGATATGCCCCACTGTAACGTTTCGGACAAGGCAATCAGAGCGCCACCAACGCCAATGCTTACTCCCATATAGAAGGAATCCACAAATTGCAGATTCGCGGACATTTCTCCCTCTTTCCTGGGCAAGGCATGTTGTAAAGCAATCGCTGCCGTTGTAGGGTTGGCCAATCCAACACCAAACCCTGTAATCATTTGTGAAAGAAGGATGAGCATAATCCCGTCGTCCGTCAAAATAAGAGCCAGGATCACAAGTGCAGTTCCAACGATCATAATCCCAATGCCCGTCATGACCCTACCCTTTCGGGCACGACCTTGATCTCGTGCATCAAGCTTGGCTTGTAACCACGCTGCGGCGGACCAGCTCAGAGAACCTGCTGCTACGATGAGGCCAGCAAGGTCAGCTGATAACCCCTTCACTTCGGTTAGCGCCAAGATCACAAAACTTTCCGTTGTAAAATAACAAGCAACATATAGCCCTCTCGATACCAAAGTAGCAGGCAATCCTTTTTTTACCGAAAAAGTGCCCACAGGCAGCAATTTACGCATTGGTGTGATCATGATGACTAATCCAGCCAAAGTGAGTACTATACCTTTCCAATCGGTTATCATACCAAGTCCTGTGAGTAACAGCCCCGTTCCAACGGCAAGCAGAATCGCGTACATAATCTTTGAGTCGGTTGCTCGCGCTGGACCTGACAGATCTTGCTGAAGCTGCAAATTACGGAAAGAACGGAATGTGAGACTCAACGCTATTCCAATCAAGGGTAAAACGATCCAGAAAACATATCGCCACGAGATGTAGGAAGCAATAAGGCCTGCTGCATAAGGTCCGATTAAGGTTGGTAGGACAAATGCCATAGAGAATGCGGCCAGGATTTGAGTACGAAGTGTATCTGGATAATGTAATGTCACACAGGTATAAACACATGTGATCAGGGCCCCCGCTCCAAAACCTTGAAGGGCTCTTCCCGCAATAAGCATGTGCATATCGAAAGAAATAGCGGAGACCACAGTTCCTAATACAAAAACACTAAAAGATATCAGCATAGATGTAAAAACGCCGCGCTTGTCAACCTGCTGACCCATAACCAAAGTTCCAATAAGCTGAGATAACAAAAATGCACTGAAGATCCAACCGTATAAATGGATGCCCTCTAAACTTTGTGCCATTTTCGCGGCAATCGTTGTGATAGCCAGTCCTTCGAAAGCTACGGTTGCCAGAACCAGCATAATACCAATTGTAGTTGCCCTGTATTGAGCATCAAAAATCCCAATTTGATTATTGTTTGTCTCCCACACCTCCTTAATTTGATGGATATTATGGTAAAATAAACCTTTTAACTTCCTGAATATACATGAAGCGTTATACTTTGTAAAGTTCAATGTTTAAAAAGTAAGATTATGGTCTAGAATAGGGTTCCCATGTTCAATAGGAGATTTTGCTTGAAAATATGCCATTTTCATTACAGTCAATTTGGAGAAGTTCATCCTCCAGAATCCAGGCATCTGTTTTTTCAACAAAGAAATGAAATCCTCCAATGGATTGAACCAATGCGGGATCGACCGGTGTAGCACTCGCATTTATGCCAATTGTAAAAGCATCGGAGCCTCCTCCAACATATTTTGCATAAATCCTTACATATTGGCCCTCTTCCAATTCCCATTCATTCTTAAATGAATTGATCGCTTGGTCAGATATTACAAATGAGATCATTGCTCTGCACTCCTTCCTTCAGTTCAGTCACATTTTTTCACTTCGCCACGATAATTGGCCATTCTGAAACTGGCCCCGCATCCACACGAAACTTTGGCATTTGGATTATTCATCGTGAATCCGCCTAACATTCCGCTCTCTTCATAGTCAATCTCAAGACCATCAATATATGGAATACTGTTTGCGTGAACCAATATCCTAAATTGCTTTTTATTTAACACAATGTCTTCTTCTGCCTGCTGCTCATCCACGATAAGGGTATAAGATAATCCACTGCATCCCCCTTCATCAACGCCTACTCTAAGGAAGGCATTTTGGATATCCGCACTTGATAAGATCTCAACGATTTTGTCCGATGCTGTATCACTGACCTCAATGATCATTTTTATTCCTCCCGGTGGTATCATTTTGAAATTTGGTATCCCAGTCCATTAGACAAGGTATGAATGCTGCAAGAGCAGCTCCTTTTGGCGTAAGTTCATAAATAATTTGTGTAGGGCGTGTCCGTATTGTTCTTTTGACCAAATGATCATGTTGAAGACCCTTTAAACGTCTGGAGAGGATCATTTCGGAAATGGAAGGAATGTTATCGCAAATTTCACCGAATTTCTTCGGACCTTGAGAAAGAGTGCATAAAATATGGATGGTCCATTTCGTTCCGATGATGCGATAAGCTGTAAATAGTTTATTCGGATCTTCAGTGAACAATGGTCTGTACACCCACTTTCATATTCATCTGCGTGGTGAGATCCGAGTGCTGGCAATGATACTCATGACGATCAACAAGAGATGGAACCCCATGGCTACAATTAAGCCGGATTGAAGTGACATACCGCCAGCCTGACACACTACAAGGATGGAACCACCAATACCGATCACTACCCCCGGTGTAAATGAATCTGCAAATTGCAGATTGGCCGAGGTCTGGCCTACGCCTTCCTCCCCCGTTTGGGAAAATGCGACAACACCGCTAATCGGATGCGCCAATCCAATACCGACTCCTGCAATGATCTGACCAATGACTGCAATGGTAACTGTCACAACAGGTACCCAAAATACGATGGCAATCCCTATGGCAAGCAGCCCTACCCCGAGAATAATTCTCATATGACGTCCACGGCCCTGATCTGCCGCATCCCACCGTCCTTGCAGATACGCAATGATACACCAACTTAATGCAGCACTCGCGACAATTAATCCGGCCTGTGAAGGTGTAATTCCTTTCACGTCGATTAGAGCTAATACCAGGAAATTCTGTGTGCTGGTATAGGCAGCGAAGAACAACCCACGTGTTGCCAGAATTGCTGGCATACCTCTTCGCAACGTAAGTGTTCCCTTCGGTAGCAATTTACGGAGCGGAAATAACATCAATACTAGGCCAATTACGACTAAAACAAATCCCATAATGCTCGGAAGCATACTTAAACCAACCAGGAAAATCCCTGTACCTAACGTTAAGAGTAGCGCCATCCAAGTGGATGAAGATCCGGTATCCCCTCCCGTCTTCTGCACTTTCAATTTCCTAAAGGCAGGTAAACTAAGCAATGCTGAAACCACCAGCACGGGTAAGATCCCCCAGAAAACAAAGCGCCAGGACCACTGATCTGCGATAAGACCGGCTACATATGGACCGAGCATGGACGGAAGAACATAGGCAGTACCAAATGCTCCAAGAATTTTGGCACGTAACTCATCCGGGTAACTTAACGATATAGCCGTATATACACAAGTCATCATAGCTCCGGCACCCAAACCCTGAAGGGCCCGTGATCCTATCATGGTATACATATCGCCTGCGGTTGCGGCAGCGATCAGCCCTACGATAAACAACAGAAGTGCAAAAGTGAACGGTGCTGCAGGTCCTCTTTTATCAATGATCCGACCGACGACCAGCGTGCCGATAATCTGCGCAAGCAGGTATGTACTGAATATCCACCCGAACAAGCTAAGGCCGTTCAAGTCTCCAGCAATCGAAGGAGCAATGGTGGTGACAGATAGACCTTCGAATCCAACGGCCATCACTGACAAAATGATTCCTATGGACAGTGCAAAATAACGCGGGCTGAAAATACTTTGATGATTAGACGACATGACATGTGACCTCCAAGAAAATTGGTATGTATACATCGTATCCGGATACTTAGTAAACATTTTTGTTTATAATGTCTAAGCTACAGTTCGGCTTTGACTTTGTCAACATTTTTGTTTAAAATGTAGGGAGTGATGTAGATTCAATTGCTTCAAAAGGAGGTACAGTATGAGCGGAAATCAAACCAAAAAGGATGTCTCGACCAGTACCCGGAGAGCAATTATTGATCTGTTAAAGGAGCGCGGGGGAATGGATGTTATGGCACTCTCCACTCAGTTTTCGTTATCTGGAATGGCTATTCGGCAACATCTGAATGCGCTAAAAGAAGAAGGATTGGTTACCACTGTGGAAGAGGCCCGTCCCATGGGTCGCCCCACCAAGCTATGGATATTAACTCCTGCGGCTAATCGTTTTTTCCCAAGCGGCTATTCGGATTTATCCGTCAGCCTCATCAATTCGATGAAAGAAGCTTTTGGTCATGAAGGGCTGGACAAGCTGCTGGATGTGCGAAATAAAAATATGCAAGAACAATATCTTCAGCACCTTGGCGATGCATCGGATGTTAGAGAGAGATTGGAGAAATTGGCCGAGATTCGTACTAATGAGGGTTATATGGCTGAGGTTAAGGAGCAGGATGATGGCAGTCTTCTACTCATTGAGAAGCATTGTCCCATCTGTGAAGCGGCAGCGGTATGTACCGGGTTATGCAAGAATGAATTACATTTATTCAAAACGGTTTTAGGCGATAATGTTCATATTGAACGAGGAGAATACATTTTAGCCGGAGGAAGAAACTGTGTATACATCGTTAGGCAAAATAAGCCATGACCAAAAGAGCAACCTCATTGGAGATTGCTCTTTTGGTTTGTTTCCATTCCAGACATACATCCCGCTATTCAAGTGTGGCATGTTGCTCGGTAAAATAATGCTCTACTGCATACTTGTAAGATTTCATTAAGAATAAAGTGGCTTCCTGGCTTACCTTGGCTTTGGGATTAATGATATCAAATCCATGGTAACAGCCTTTATATAGCGTGAATTCAACGGGAATGCCGGCTTCTTTTAATTGCTTAACGTATTCGATCGTTTCATCCCGGAAAGGTTCCACATCACCGACGAAAGTCACTGTGGGTGGAAGGTTACTATAATCGGTAGCTCTTGCAGCTGACGCATAAGGAGATACCTCTTTTCCGTAATTCTCTCCGAGGTACAGCTTCCAAGCCCATTCATTCATGTCAGAGTTCCATATGGGGGCATTATTATCTTGGGCTGATTCAGTGATCATTCTGTCATCGATCATGGGGTACAGCGGCATTTGAAATGCGATATTCACTTCCCCCTGATCTCTCGCATAGAGAGTAAGAGCTGCGGTTAACCCTCCTCCTGCACTTTCCCCACCTACCATAAGTTGATTGCTCCGAATTCCCAGCTCCTTGGCATGCTGCTTCATCCATAGAAGAGCGTCATAGCTATCCTCTAACGCTGCTGGATACGGTGCTTCAATAGATAAACGATAATCCGGCGCGATAATAACACAATTACTTGTGCCCATTAACTTTTGGTACATGTTTTCGAACAGTTCTGGTATTCCCTGTGCGTAGCCTCCTCCATGTAACCAAAGAATACCCGGAAGGTTTTCTTGGACATGATGAGGTCTATAGATAAGCATACGCTGTTTAGATCCGTCTTTACGTTCAATCCATTCTTCCCGACAGTGCATCCCTTCCAGATGCTTCCCTTTTCGTTTTTCAATTTGTTTTTTTCTTTTGAGCATATCTTTTAAGAATCGGTCTTCACTTGAGGGACTCATTAAGATGTTCAAAATCCTACCTTTCAGACGTAATTCTTTATCTATCATTGCATAGGTTACTTTCATTAATTGTTCCTCCAAAAGGTAATAATCTGTTACTCTGGTTATAGTATATGTACACACTGTTCGATAAACAACAGGCAGTTCGATAACAAATGATAGTTAACGAACGAAACAACGGATTATGTCTGTTAGCTCGATGATTTTGCATCATTAGGAGGGTAATTAAGGGGAATGCAAGAAGACCGCAGAATTCAATATAGCAAAATGGTATTAAGAGAAAGTCTCTTAGCACTTATGAAAGAGCGTCCAATTAACAAAATTACCGTGACTGACTTATGTAGACAAGCGAATCTTAATCGTAATACGTTCTATATGCACTATCATTCTCCAGTTCATTTGCTTTCAAGCATTGAAGAATCATTTTTTGCGGTTATTAAGGAGCTTATAGAACGTTCTATACTGGATGATGGACATGTTAAAAGTTCATTCGTTGAAATCTGCGAACATATTGCTGATAACAGTGACCTGTGTACCATCCTGTTCTCTGATCATGGGAATGGAGATTATTTGGAACGGGTGATCTATATTTTGCATGATCGAAGTATTGAAGTATGGAGGGAACAAATGCCTCACATGGATGTGAATACGCTTGAATCATACTATTCATTCATTTCGAGCGGCAGTGCAGCAGTCATTAAAAATTGGATTAAACATGGGATGAAGGAAACTCCGCAAGAAATAGCTCAATTTATTGAGAAAGTGAGCCGTTCGGTGGAACATTCATTTAAGCAATAGTGCATCCAAACAAAACAAATGACCGTTTTCCGGAAGTATTCCAGAGAACGGTCGTAACCACATGATCATTTCGTTCATTCATTTATTCATTCCAGGTCTTCTCCATTACTGGAAATAACCTCTCTAAACCAGTTGTAACTTGTCTTCTTGTAACGCTTCAAATCTCTCAGATCTGTTTCGGTGCGATTGACATAAATAAACCCGTAACGCTTCTTCATTTCACCTTGTGAGCTTAATATATCGATAGGTCCCCATGTGAGAAAGCCCATCAGATCTACGCCGTCCTGAGAAACTGCTAGTCTGAGTTGCTCAATATGTTCGCGAAAATAGGCTATGCGATAATCGTCTAGCACCGTATCATTCTCATCCAGCTCTTCTTTGACGCCAATTCCACACTCTATGGTGAATACCGGTAACTTATAGTTGTCATATATCTCTTTGACCGTAAGCCGCAGACCAACCGGATCAATAGCCCAGCCCCATTCGCTTGTTTTCAAATATGCATTGTTTAGTGATTTCCCTCCAAGAAAAAAGTCCCAAATGGATTCGATAGTCACTTCCATACCACTCTGAATCGTTAAGGATTGATAGTAACTGTGAGCCAGAAAGTCCATCTTGCCCTCTTTCAAATAAGAGAGATCGCCCTCCTGAAAGGGCGGTGTTACCTCATTCAAGCGCCATTCATGCAGTTGATCTGCCGGGTACTCGCCATTCGCAAATACATCTAACATCCGGTAATTATATCTGCGATTCGCCTTCTGAGCGGTTAGTACATCTTCCGGTTTACTGGTCGAAGGGTAAAAGGGTGCAAAATTAACCATGCCCCCTACCATCGCGTGCGGTGCATACTCCCGTGCGATGTTTCGTACTGCTGCCGAAGCCATGAACATATGATGTTGCACCGCTGCGGCCGTATGTTGCATGTGTGATTGCGGGATAAGCTCTTCCAGATTCTTCATCTGGATGGACACGGCTGCATTCTGTTCGTTAAAAGGAATATAATATTTCACGCGTGTACCGAAGCGCTCGATCACGATTTGAGCGTAGGCTTTGAAGGCCTCGAACATTTGCCGTGACTGCCAACCTCCATATTTATTCGCCAGAGTAAGCGGCATGTCAAAATGGTACAAGCATACTACAGGTTCAATGTTATATTTTAATAACTCATCTATGACACGATCATAAAATTGTAACCCTGCTTCGTTCACGATCCCCTCTCCATCCGGCAAAATGCGCGCCCAGCTGAGTGAAAATCGATAAGCTGTAAAGCCCATTTCTGCAAACAGAGCAATATCCTCTTTGTAACGGTGATAAAAATCAATGGCAACTTTCCAATCCGAAGCAGTCTCGGCATTGCTTTTCATCTGACTCGCATCATACACGGTAAGACCTTTGCCATCTTCATCCCAAGCTCCCTCCACTTGCATGCTGGAAACTGAACCGCCCCACATAAATCCGTTTTTAAATACGCTCATTAGTTCACGACCTTAAGCAAATGATCATGATACGTGACACTTGTTTTCTCCGTTTCAATGACATCCAGGTAATCACCCGAGTTGGTCACAATAACAGGTGTGATTAGACTGAATCCAGCTTCTTTAATCTCATTCATGTCGAATTCCAATAGAAGTTCTCCTTGTTTAACGGCTTCTCCCTGTTTCACTTTGGGTGTGAAATGTTTCCCCTTCAGCTTTACCGTATCCTTTCCGACATGAATAAGAATTTCAATGCCGTGTGCACTTGTTATGCCAATGGCATGACCGGATGGGAACACATTCGTAAGTACCCCGTCGATGGGTGAGTATACTTTGCCTTCAGTTGGCTCAATGGCTACCCCCTTACCAAGCGCACCGCTGGAGAATGCCTCATCCTTAACTTCGCTTAGAGCAATAATGTTACCTTTCATCGGACTTTGTACGATGTCATGCTTAACTGCTACCTCGTTGCCAGCACTACCTTTTCCATCGCCATCTTGATTGCTGTTCGTTTGCTCAGGATCTTTAAATCCACGGAAGAACGTGAGCAAGAATCCCAGACCGAAGCTCACAAGAGAGCCAAGAATCATGCCATAGAATCCGCTGTCGATTCCTTCTGGGCTAATAAAGCTTGGAAAAGCAACGATTCCCATACCACCAACCATATATGCTTTGGTTCCCATTAGGCCGGTAATACCACCGCCGACAGCCGCTGCAATACATCCCATAATAAACGGTCTTTTGAGCGGTAACGTAATCCCGTAAATTGCAGGCTCTGATACCCCAAAGATACCCGAGATAATGGCAGGAATGGACAAGGATTTCAATTTCTTGTTTTTGGTTTTAATTAAAATAGCCAGTACCACACCGACTTGTGAGAATACAGTAAGCACGGAAGCGGTAATGATCATTGGATCGTACTTCAGTATGGCAAGATTGTTGAAAGCAATCGGTACTAATCCCCACTGTACGCCAAAAATAGTAAACACCTGCCAGAATCCATTGAGCAAAGTTGTCGCGATGACCGGACTCAAGTTATAGAGGAACATCGTTCCTGCCCCGAGCAATTGACCTGCCCAAGTCGCAGCCGGCCCGATTGCGATCAGTGCCAGTGGTACAACCACCAGCAACGTGGAGAATGGAACAAAGAAGTTACTTATAACATTTGGAATAATTCGTTTGAAAACCCTTTCGACTTTCGAAGCAACATAAGTCGCAATAATAATTGGAATGACACTGGATGCATAATTCATTAGAATAACCGGAATCCCCAGGAAGGACAGATACACAGACGATTCAATCACGGAACCACCAAATACGGTGTACAGCGGTTGGCCTGTTGAGGTTAGGCTTGAGAAGCTTGGATAAACCAGACAAGTACCTATCGCCATTCCGATGAAAATGTTAGCATTAAACTTCTTCGCTGACGTATATCCGAGGAAGATCGGGAAGAAGTAAAACAGGCAATCACCTATCGCGCTCAGCACTTGATGGGTTCCTGATGTTGTACTGAGCCATCCGACAGCTACCAGGAGAGCAGTTAACCCTTTGATCATTCCGGTTGCTCCCAAGATGCCAAGCACCGGGGTGAACACGCCGGAAACCACATCGATAAATGTGTTGAAAATGTTCGTTTTTTCTTTGGTCGACTCTCCAGATGACTGTCCGGAGTCCAGTTGAAGTCCGCCTATAGCCACAACATCAGCATAAACCTGAGGAACATGGTTGCCGATTACGACTTGATATTGTCCTCCGCTTTGCATTACGGTGATGATGCCGTCCATATTTTTCAGGACATCGGTGTTAGCCTTGCCTTCATCTTTCAGTTTGAACCTCAGACGAGTTACACAATGCGCCAGACTTTCTACATTCTCTTTTCCACCAACATGATAAATAATGTCTTTTGCCAATTCCTCATACTTCATGAGTGATCATCCTTCCAACATTGGATATAAATAAAAAGGCAAGACCATAGGAACAAAGCGGAAAACGCCTTGTCCAATGAGTCTCGCCTGCATGACCAGTAACAATCCCAGATTTTATTCAATTGATTTTCGTGTGATTCTTTCGATGTGAATCGTGAGATATAATTGATCTTCATCTGATAATGTAGTATTGAGATACTTCTCGATTTTCAACATGCACTCATATGCTTTGGTATATTTGGATCTGATCTGTCTAAACAGGAAATCGTCTTCGATCAACGCTTCTCGCCGCTGATTCAAGCTTTGGAAAAAGAATTTTAGATGGCTAATGAACCGTTCGTAACTTACCTCTTTTTCATCCAGAACAACATTAAAGGTATATTGGATGATGGACAAAATATCATTAATCTTCTCTAATTGTCGCCCTAAATCTGCGATCTCGGGATACTCACTGTTTACTTTGGGATTAATGAGATGCTGTGCAATATTGGCTGCTTCGTCTTCAGGAAATCGCTTGCCTATGGATTCTTCAATGAATTCCAGTGCCTTCAGACCTACCTCGAATTCTTTGGGGTAGATCTTCTTAATCTCCCAAGTTAACGGATTTACAATTTTGATTCCCTCATCATACAGCTTGATCATGTTGTTGATGTGATCGGTAAGTGTCACATAAATATAATCACTGAGGGGCGTTTTGAGTCTATTTCTGGCGTATTCTATAATGTCGTAACATAATGAAACATAGTCAGTTGGGATATCTTCCAGCAACGTTTTGAATTTTTCTGACGTTTCATTGGGTTTCAGAATGAATAGTTTTTCGATCAGGTTTTCATCGAGCGCGTCTCCTACACTTTTCTTGAATCCAACGCCTTTACCCATAACTACAAACTCTTCCCGGAGCGCATCTTTAGCTACAATGGCGTTATTGTTAAAGATTTTTTGGATGATCATCCAATGCCTCCCTTCATCAAGTATAAGACTCTCAAAATGTTGTGTTTTAGGTGGGAGCAGTCATTTCTTGGCGATCATACATCTGTTAAACTTTATAGCAAGCGCTTTCTTTTCTTTGTTAAAAGTGTTCCCCCCACGGACATATTGAGATCCGTAGGGAGTATATAATCTATTTGGGTAGATCCAGCCTATCTTAGCGGCAGGCTTCAATCCCTTTTTCAAGGATTTCCATAACAGCTAACGTTTCTTCGTCTTTGACGACTTTCTCCTTGTCATGGACGATGGCTTGATAGAGAGCGTCATACACACGGGTATAATCTCCTTTTTCGGAAACGACTTTCTCCTCATGGTACACACCCTCATCATCCATGTACGTTAAGGTCCCATAATGTTGTGGCAGGTCGATTCCGAAGTCAGGATGACCCTTAGGCAAGTGGAATAACTTTAGATGCTCTTCCTGACGATCCTCCGTTTCTTTGACAAACACCCCTTTTTTACCATAAACGATCGCACATGGCCGAGGTTTTAAACGGAAGAAACTCGATTTAATAGATACTTTTAACGTTCCATAATACAGATCGAGATCAAAGTAATCATTCATTCTGCCTTCGCCCAGCAACTGACGGACATCATAATGAACGCGTTCCGGCTTACCATAATAGGATATGGCTTGATCAAGCGTGTGGCTGGCATGTCCATACAGATAACTGTTGTATTTGGAAAAATGGTTGGTGTTGTTTGGGATTTCAGGACGATAGTAATCATAATGCATTTCTACTTCCAGTAACTCTCCAAGTTTTCCGGATTCGATTACCTTTTGTGTGGTCAGGAAGTTCGAATCATAACGTCTGTTTTGAAAACATTCGACAATTAGATTTCTCTCCTTGGCGTACTGGAAAATGTCTTCAGCTTGCTTCTTGTCCAACATGAAGGGTTTCTCAACAAGCACATTTTTACCGTGATCCAGTGCTGTCTTGGCATAATCAAAGTGTGATTCTGGATGCGTACATACAACAACCAGCTGAATCTCATCGTCATTCATCAAGACATCAAGATCACTCGTGTATTGTACATCTGGTACTCGATCCCATTCCGTTTTATCCAGGTTACGGGCATATATTGTTTTTACCTTCACATGATCGTGGTTCAACGCGAAAGGAAGATGATATCGATTTGTGCTTTTGCCATTGCCAATGTATCCAACTGTAAGCATTTGAGTTCCCCCTTATATCTTTTTTTGTTATTATACGAGAAAAAATGGACGTGTGAAGACAGGATGGGCAAAAAGGTATAATTGATCAATATTCATTCAAATGAAGGGCTATTTTCAAACAAAATGTTCAATCGAATCCATGTACATGTGACACGAAAAAAGCCGCTAAAATAGCGACTTCCATCAGACCATTTTGTATACCCCGATAACTGAGTATGTAGTCATGTCATGTTTACATCAGGATTTTTGACAGATGCACCAGTCCTGTGGAAGGTATTCGTTCTTCGTCAGCGATATTCTCATAGAGAAGGTGTTCTTTTCCTGCATCTATCATTCGTTTACGCATGGCCGCAATACGTCCTTTGCTGTGATCGATATAACGGAAATCCACCTGGCGCAAACTTTGCATTTCGGTCAAACGCTCGAAAGCTTCCGCCTTGATCCCCTTATGTATCTCTTTTAAGACCAGTACCTCTAATTGATCCGCAGTCCACAGGTTATCGATCTCCTGTAATGATTTCATGAAATCCAATTCTAGCTGACGGAGATTGTTCATCCCTGAAAAGTCGCACAACCGCTCGATCTTAGGTAATGACAGATGCAGATAGACTAGATTATGCAGCGCCCCCAGCGCATCAATATGGGTTAGATTACGGACCGAGGATAATCTCAGCATACGGATATTTGATTCAGCCAGCACCTCAAGCGAACCATTCAATGTACATTGATCGATAGCCAAATACTCGATGAACGGCAGGTCCACAACAAAATCAAGCTGATCAATAGCACAGTTTAGGATAAGGGTACGCAGGCGAATACAGTCCTCGATTGGGGAGAGATCAGCGAATTTCCCACTAAGTGCGAGATAGTCTAAGGTTTTAAAGTTACGGATGAAATCCAGGTTTTGAATTTTGGGCGAGCGAATGGTGAGAAACGTCATCCTTTGCATCGCACCGAGTATATTCAGGTCTTGTGGTTGCTTGAGATCCAGCTGCAAAGCGGTGACATGCTTTAATGTGGCGAGTATCTCCAGAAATTCTTCGGTATAACGTCCCTTCGCATCAGTGTTTGATATAGATAGTATCAGATCCGGGCGTTTGGCAAACACAAGTTCATCCAGTTGACGTAGATCATGCATTTCGTCCAACCCAACAACAAAACTTATCGTAGCGCGGTTTCGCAATTGCGTGATAGCGTTCTTCATTTTTTCCTCATCCCACGGAACACCACTCATTGAAGCAGCCCAAGGTTCGCTCATCCACCATCACCTTCCTTTCAAATTATCCCTCACTTAGGTAAGTTAGGTAAGCGTTATGGTTATTATATAGAGAACACTCTGAGGGTTCAAACCCTGCTAGAAGTAGAGTATAGTAAACGTAGTTGAAAGTATATATAAGGGGGCTGCAGCCATGTCACAAAAAATCTGGATGAACCTGCCGGTGAAAGATGTTGTGAAATCCACTACCTTTTTCAATGCGATTGGATTCCATGGGGAGAATGTTGGTAACGAGAGAGCCCAGCTTGTCATAGGTTCAACAACGATTCTGCTGTTTCCGGATGCAACGTTCGAGAAATTTACAGGTGCCAAAATTGCAGATACTTCCCAAAGCGCAGAAGTCATATTTTCCATTGGCGCTGACAGCAGAGAAGAAGTTGATGCATTTATTCAAAAAGTAGAGATTGCTGGAGGAACCATCTTTGGCAAGCCAGGTGAAATAGACGGCTGGATGTACGGCGCGGGATTTGCCGACCTGGACGGTCACCGCTGGAACCTGTTGTATATGGATGAGAGCAAAATGCCCAAAGGCTAATTTCCAACGCCGATCACTACGTTCGTCTGCTTATCCTTCGACATTTGAACTCTTTATTCGACCAGTCATGGAGATTCTGAAGTAATTCGTTACAATACTAAATATTAGAAATACGATTCCTCCAACTACAATATATTGTGTACTTATTCCAGTTAAGATTAGTCCACATACACTAGCGCCAAGTGTTGTTCCCAGGTTGGAAGAGGTTAGAAAGATCCCATTCGACAATTCGGGTGCCTCTGGTGCTGCAGATACCACCCAATATTGAGTAATGTTGCCCCCTATGCCTCCTAAGATTCCCCAAATGAAAATAAGGAAGGCTGCTGGCACGCTGAATTGTCCGAAGGTGAACAGCAAGATGTAAACAGCAATTAGTGCAATTGGATACATCTTGACTGTTCTTAACGGGTGATTAGCGAGCAGTTTCCCTGCCAGCATGTTCCCAACCATATTGGCCAAGCCATATAGAAATAACATCACACTAACGGTGTTCCAGTCATATCTGGTCACGGTTTTCAGAAACTCGGCAAGGTAACTATAGACCCCAAATACGGCTCCGTTCATGAAGATCACACCAGCAATGGATAGCCAAATCACGGATCTTCTCAATACATACAGTTGAGTACCGATCGAGATTCTTTTCGTAACTGGCATTGAGGGCACGAACAGAAGTGTTGCTACGAATGCGACGACTGTTACGGCGGCAAAGAACAACATCGCATAGAACAACGATGTGCTGGTAGCAATCAAGCTCGAAAGGGGTACTCCAAGCACCATGCCTGCTGACACGCCAACAAATACTTTAGCCACAGCCTTCGGCGCTTCTTCCTTGGGGACTGACGCCGCAGCGACGGTAAATGCCAATGAGCAATAGACAGGATGGAAAAAGGCCGGAACGACACGTGCAATGACCAATACTGTAAAATTTGATGTTATGGCGGAGACCAGGCTTCCCACAATAAAAATGCCAAGCACAATCAACATGACATGCTTGCGGTTCATGCCCGAAAATAATAAGGGTAAAATCGGACCAGATACAGCAACCGCAAGCGCAAAAAGACTCACAATTAAACCAGCGGTTGAGATACTGACCTGGTAATGTTCTGCAATCAAAGGCAAGATTCCGATTACGCCCATTTCCGTATTTAATATACCGAATACACCAAAGGTCAGAATGAATACAAGCAGGTGGTTTCGTTTAGTCGTCATATGCCATGGACCTCGACAGATCACGGTAAGCATTGATCTGGAGCTGCAGATCAGCAATTTTTTGCTCTGCAATGTCGATCGCGTCGGCTCCTGCAATGAAGCGTTGCGGCGGTTGGGCCTCGTTTGCAATTTGAAGGAGAGCATTGGCAAGTTTTTTTGGATCTCCAGGCTGCTGCCCGTTTTGATTATTGAAAAATTCCAGATGACCAGCTCTCCGATCATCATAGTCCTCAATCGAGGGCTTAGCGAAAGTCGAGGATGTATCGGTAAGAAATTCTGTTCGGAAAAATCCGGGATTGACTATAGTCGTATAAATACCGAATGGAGCTACCTCAGGAGTCAGTGCCTCCATCCATCCCTCAAGCGCAAATTTCGCTGCACTATAGGCCGAATTAAACTCAAATCCTGAAATGCCAGCGCCCGAAGAGATCGAGATAACATGTCCTGAACGTTGGGTGCGCATCACAGGTAATATGGCCCGGGTAACGTGCATGGAACCAACCAACGCCACCTGTAGCTGATGTTCAATCTGATCAGGGGTCAGTTCCTCAAAATACCCTCCACAGAAATGTGCCGCATTATTTACGAGTACATCGATTGCCCCGAACTGTTCAATTGCCGCTTTGACTGCGGAATGTGCATCTGCAGGCTGGCAAACATCTAACGGGACAACTATTACATTCTCGGAATCACCGATCGCACGAACCACCGCATCGTGATTCCGGCCGGTAGCCACAACCTTGTGTCCAGCATTTAAAGCAGCCTTCGCAATAGTTGTGCCCATACCTCGACCAGCGCCAGTAATAAACCATACCTTTGTCTTATCCATATCCTTCATTCCCTTCAGTTTCTTCTCTATTTGCCTCGCTCTTTAGTTTAGCGTTTATACACCATATAGCAAATACTCATATCTTATATCAAGATATGCTTGAAAGGCATTTCTCAAGGGTTTATTGTAGAGTTTAAAGGATATAGGAGGAGTTAAGATGGAGATTAGAGTATTGCGTTATTTTCTTACGGTCGCCAGAGAAGGAAGCATTACTCGTGCTGCTGATTTCTTGCATGTTACGCAGCCAACCCTATCCAGACAATTAAAAGATCTTGAACAAGAGCTGGGAAAAAAATTATTTATTCGCAGTAGTTACAGTGTTATTCTCACGGATGAAGGTATGCTCTTAAGAAATAGAGCTGAAGAAATTGTGGGTATGGTCGATAAATTGGAGGCAGAATTTGAATCCATGGAAGAAACCATAAGTGGAGATATTTATATAGGCGGTGGAGAAACCGAAGCCATGAAACAGATTGCAAGGGTGGCAAAAGACGTGCAGAATGAATATCCCAATATACGCTATCATCTATACAGCGGGAACGAAGATGATGTAACTGAACGGCTTGACAAGGGGCTTCTTGATTTTGGTATTCTAATCCAGCCAGCGGATGTCTCCAAATATAACTATATTAATTTCTCTGACAAGGATGTTTGGGGAGTTGTTATGAGAAAAGAAAGTCCACTCGCCTCCAGAGATACGATTCAATCTACAGACTTATTACATCTTCCACTGATCTGTTCACGACAGTCAATGAAGCAGACGTTTTCAAAAAATGAGTTTGCGGACTGGTTTGGTGAAGATTTTGACAAATTAAACGTCGTTACTACCTACAATCTTGCATATAATGCTGCCATTATGGTTGAAGAAGGCATTGGTTATGCATTAACACTTGATAAAATAGTGAATACGTCTAGTGAAAGCGACCTTTGTTTCAGACCCCTAGAGCCGAGACTTGAATCTGGCTTGAATATGGTTTGGAAAAAACATCAGGTCTTTTCGACTGCTGCGGATTTGTTTTTAAAAGAAATTCAGGCAAAATTTCAAAATTCGCTATAAACGTAAAAGAATATTCGTTTAGCGTTTATGCATGACTATCAGGGTATGGAGAGCACCGAAACTCTTTCGGTGTTTTTTCTTCGTGCTTTCTGAAAGACTGGATAAAGTGGTTCACGTGATTAAAGCCTACTTTTTCCGCAATCTCGGTTACTGTATCATTCGTCGATAATAAGAGATCTTTGCTCTTCTTGATTCGGTATTTGATCAAATACTCGTATGGTGTCATGTGAGCCGTTTTCTTAAAACATCGGGTACACTCTGAAATGCTCAAATGTGCTACATCAGCAATCTCACGAAGCGTGACCGGATGAGCGTAATTTTGATGGATAAAACTGAGCATTAACTGTAATCTTTCCTGCTGACGCTTCTCGCTTCTTGGGGTTTCTCCGGAAGGAACTGAAATATTGGATATTAATACAAACCATAACTGTACCGTTTTAATTGAAATTTCATATTCCCATCCCCATTTTTTCTCTGCATTAAATGTCTCCCTCATATCCCAAAGCATGTCTAATATCTGTGTTTCCCACTCCGAATCTTTTTTAATCACAAGCGAAACCAAAGAAGAATTGGTATAAGGCAGTACATAATTTTTTTCCATTGCACTGTCTACATGAAAGGCTAATAGCTTTTCTGGAAAATTGAAACTAACATATTGACCATCATGTGTAAGCTCTGTTGTGATATGAAGAATTCTCTTGTTGATCAGGATCGCCTGACCCGTTTCCAATGTATGATCAATTCCGTTAATTTGAATAACCAGCTTACCTTTCGTGACTAATGTGATCTGTAGATCTTCGTGCCAATGCAGATCGTTGAAGCCTCTGCCTTCGGGGATACTTGCATGACGTGTATGTGTGTACATGATATAGGGAAACGAAACATCGGAATACAAAATATCCTCATAAAGTTGCTTCACCATGCTATGATGTTCCTTTCTTTGACGATATATCTATATTATATAGCGATTTAGTTGCACGAAATTCACAAAAATAATGATATTATTATATCAAATCTTTGACTTATCACAATAGCCTGTGCACAGACGACCGGATAAGAACTTTGGAGGCTTATATGTGAAAGATAATAAATTGTCGCTGCTTTTTCATCCTTATGTATTGCTTTTTATCGCCATTTTGTCGGTATCCGTCTCTTCAATCATGATCAAATCTTCGGATACTCCGACCGCTATAGCCGGTATGTACAGGCTGTATATATCAGCCATTATTATGCTTCCGTTTATCCCTTGGAAAACGATTCGTTTCTTAAAAATGAATTCAAAGGATTGGATTACAGTTTTTCTGGCTGGCCTGCTGCTGGGTCTATATTTCTTGTTTTGGATGGAATCGCTGGTATATACCTCTGTGGCTAGTTCCATGGTCATTCTAGCGCTGCAACCTTTGTTTGTGATGATCGGGTCATACTTTATGTTTAAGGAAAGAGCAAGTATACCTACCGTGCTATGTTTGATTACCGCCCTATTCGGTTCGGTGATTATCGCCTGGGGAGATATTGGCGTGTCAAGAGAAGCTCTGATCGGAGACGGTCTGTCACTGATAGGAACCATACTGGTGTCGGCGTATATGCTGGTGGGACAGAAAGTGAGTCGGAAAATCGACGCTAATATATATAGTGTTGTTGTCTTTATTATTGGCGGAAGTGTCCTGCTGGTCTACAGTTTATGGAATAACCTTTCTTTGACCAATTACGAATCATCCGATTGGATGTACTTCCTTCTACTTGCGATCATCCCCACCATTTTTGGTCAATACATTTTCAATCTACTGCTCAAATCCATTGGGGCAACAACGGTTTCTGTAGGCATTATCGGTGAACCTGTTCTGGCCATTATGCTGGCTTATCTACTGTTGGGAGAAACCATCTCTCCTTTTCAATTCATAGGCGGATTAATTACGTTGTCAGGCATGCTGATGTACTTTGGGCTGAAATCTTACCATATCCAACTGCCCAAGTTCCTGCGCTTTAATCGATTTAGAAAATTAGGATAATAACCTGATTTCGAGCTACCAAATGGTACTTCGATCGGATGATAAGAAGAAACCCACTGGAGTTTTATACTCGGTGGGTTTCTTGTTTTAAAACATTAGTTCTATATAGAACTAATGTTTCTCCTATATGGTTGAGTTTAATCGGCTCAGATCGTGGCGTTCTACTTCTCTTCTTCCTTTATCACTTGTTCGATGCCCAACAGAATCAGCTTCAAGCCGAACTCAAACGCTCCGTCGGTTCCCATCACCTCAAACAGACCATTATTATACATCCTGCTGAATAGTCCAGCTTCCTTCTCACTCATAGAGTCCAGGAGGTTGATCATCTCTTCACCCTGAAGTGCTTCCTGGTCCTTAAGAACAGCAGAAATATTGCGCTGATGCTGATAATCATCCAGTACGAAATAGAATACATAGTTCACAAGCGTGAGAACGGCCTGTAATTTCTGCTCTTGCTCTAGTGGTGTTGATTCCATACAGAGCAACATGCGGTTGGTAAATCGAATCATGTCCGGTTCGTGGGGCAGCGTCATCATCATGAGTTGTGTGGAACACGGGTATCGGCTGAGCACACTCCTTACGGTGATCGCAAGTCCCTCCATCTGCTCCTTCCAGTCCCCTTCAGACTGAAACTCGTCCAATATAATTTTTGATATCTGGTTGGCCAGCCGTTGGTAGAGTGTCTGCTTGCTCTTGAAGTACCAGTATAGAGATGGAGCCTGAATCCCCAGCTTGTCTGCCAAGCGTCTCATGCTGAATTTCTCGATGCCTTCCTCCGCCAAAAGCTCCCACGAAGTTTCCAAAATCTTATCTTCCGAAATCTGAGGCTGTTGTTTTTTCATCGATATCCGCCCTTTTATCTAACAGTGTAAGTTTGTGCTTTACAGGTTCATAGGTTCATGATAACATCTAACACTGTAAGGTTCAATCTAACGGTGTTAGATTAGATCAATATTAACGAAGAAAGTAGTGACTCACATGGATGCAGAAAACCTCCATTACTTTGAAAAAGCACCAATCGCCAAAGCCGTAGCCCACTTTGCTGTTCCAATGATGCTAGGCACCTCAATGAGTGTCATCTATTCCATCTTGAATGCCTATTTCCTTGGCACACTGGGGAATACAGCAATGTTAACCGCACTCGCACTAACGTTGCCGTTATTTGCGGTCATTATGGCGCTTGGCAACTTAATTGGCATCGGCAGCGGTACATTCATCTCTCGTTTGTTAGGTGAGAAAAAGATTGATGATCTGAAGCATGTATCCTCATTTGCCTTTTACAGCAGCTTAGTTCTCGGACTTATCGTGATTGCCGTGGGCCTCCCATTGATCGAGCCAATCGTTCATGGGCTGGGGGCAACGCCTGAGTCCTTCGGATTTACGAAAGACTATGTCACGGTTATGCTGATTGGTTCACCATTTGTCATATTATTCTTCACGCTGGAGAATATTGTGCGCTCAGAAGGTTCAGCAATCACGTCGATGATCGGCATGATTCTCAGTGTTGTCGTGAATATTATTCTCGATGCGCTGTTCATCTTTGTCTTCCATTGGGGCGTGATTGGCGTTGCATCTGCTACCGTCATCTCCAACTTGGTTGCGAGTGCATTTTACGCATTCCATATGAGTTATAAGAGTCAATTCTTAACCGTCTCCCTGAAATGGTTCAAGGTGACGAAGGACATCCTGAGCAATGTGTTCAAAATCGGTGTTCCCGTCTTTGTTATGAGTGTTTTCTTGGGTGCGATGTCGCTTATTCTTAACCTTTTTCTTAGCGAATATGGCGATCAGGCTATAGCGGGGTATGGAATTTCATCACGTTTATTGCAATTTCCCGAGTTTATTCTGATGGGCTTGTGCGAGGGAGTCGTGCCGTTAATTGCCTTCTCATTCACAGCAAACAAATTACGCATGAAGCAAACCATTGGATTTACGATTAAATCTATTATGGGGTTGGCCGTCGTGTTCGGCGTTATCGTCTATCTGATCTCCGACCACTTGATTGGTTTATTTACGACTGACCCACAATTAATAGAAATGGGTAGCTACATTCTTCATGTGACCTTCTTATCTTTGTTCATTACAGGAATGACTTCTTTGTTTATGGGGATCTTCCAAGCAACAGCCCAAGGAACCGCCGCGTTTATAATGTCCATCATTCAAGGAATTACGCTAATTCCTGTATTGTATATCGCTAATCAAACAAACGGCTTTCATGGAGTGATCTGGTCACTTGTCATTGCTGATGCCGTCGCGTTCCTTGTTGGTGCCATCATGCTATATGTTTTGCGAAACAAATTGCAGCCGGATCTGGAACATTTGGTACAGTAATTGTGCAAATGGTAATAAGAACAACTACGTCCTCAAGTTCGATACCTATATCCCCATCTTCGTCCCCTTTGAGTACTGTTTGCATAACTTAGCATCATAGTAACAAGGGTCATGGAGGGACAAAGAGTGAATGATATGTGCAGTAACGCTAAATCGACAGACGAGAGTCCAAAAAAGTTCGGTTTCTATAGAGACATTATGGATTGGATCGCTTCCGTTGCCCCCGGCGGTGAAGAAAGGATTGCCCCTTTTGATTTTGGCGGAGCCGCTGAATTCAAGATTCCGAAAACCCTTGAAACGGAGATTCACCGTTATTTGATGCCTTATACCCTTCATCCCCAAGGTGGGTATGTTGCATATATATCGAATGGACGTGTTTGGGGAACATCAGGCGCTATCCTGACATCCGACGGAAAACTGATCTTTGAGCTATCCCCGGAATACGATGGACGACAAAACAGAATGATGACACTGGAAGAACACCCCGCCTTGCATCGGAGGAAGGCACAGGAACATCATCGTCTCCATGGGACTGCTGCGGTTTTGACTTTTTGCGGGAGTCATAATTATTTTCATTGGTTATATGATGTTCTGCCTCGACTGGGTATGCTTCGAATGCTAAATGTTCCTTTTGAATCCCTCATCATGAACCCGAATCCTCATGGATCTTTTGTGAAAGAAACGTTATCTATGTTTGGCGTATCGGAATCAACCGTGATTCGTACTAGAGATGATCGGGAATATCAGGCCGATCGATTGGTCGTGCCTTCCCTAATGATGAATTCCCATTATCCACCTTGGACAACAGCTATCCTTCGGACGTTTATGTTACCCAAGCGCGATACAACAATCCATTCTCCTGTTCGTATTTTCATATCTCGAAGCAAAGCCTCTGCCCGACGAATAGCTAATGAGGATAAAGTCATCCGGCATTTGGAGACGTATGGGTTTATTCCTGTTTGCCTGGAGGATTGGACCGTAGCGCAGCAAGTTCAGCTCTTTGCTTCTGCACAAGCAATCGTTTCACCACACGGAGCGGGATTGGCCAATCTTGCTTTTTGCAGTAAAGGAACGCTAGTTATCGAAATTTTTCATATCCGGCATATAGTACCTACGTATTGGATGATCAGCAACCATAACAAACTTGATTATTATATGATCTATGGGCAAGAGGACGGGACGAGACAGGACCGTTTTTCGGGAATGGAAGACTTCTCCGTGGATCTGGCTCGACTGGAACAAACTCTTTATTTAGCTGGAGTAACACATCATAAATGATCAGCATCAGCCCTTCTCTTCTTTTCATGAAACTATAGAAGGGTTTTTGTTATGCCATAAAAGCCATACGTTGTGATTCAATCGTTGTCTTCACAAAATATTTTGTGGTTGACAAAAAGCCCGACTCAATAATATATTGATTAAGGAAATAAAGTTTCCCTGAGGAAACAAACTAGCGCTTGCGAATGTTTTTTATACTAAGGAAATATATTTTAATAGAGTCAACGTTTGAAGGGGCGAAGAACCATGATACAAATCAGTCAACTGAATGTGGATTACTTTGGTAATCCTGCGCTTCAAAATGTAGATATCGATATTCCACTCGGATTCACGATCGGCATCATTGGACCTAATGGAGCGGGAAAATCGACGTTCATCAAATCTTTATTGGGCGTCATCAAGAAACGTACGGGTAACGTTACCGTTAACGGCACCGCGATTGCTCAGGAAAAAAAGAACATCGCATATGTACCACAGAAAAGCGATGTTGATCTGACTTTTCCCATCACGGTACGGGACACGATCCTGACAGGAACGTACCCTAAGCTGAAGCTTTTTCAAAGACCGGGAAAAAAAGAAAAAGCCTACGTGGACCACTGTATGGAACTGGTGGATATCGCTGATCTGGCGAACAAACAAATTAGCAACCTCTCCGGGGGACAACTGCAACGGGTATTCATTGCAAGGGCGCTCGCCCAGCAGGCAGATATCTTCTTCCTGGATGAACCATTTGTAGGTATTGATCTCGTGAGTGAAAGAATCATTGTGGATCTGCTGAAGAATCTTCGGGAGCAAGGAAAAACAATCTTAATTGTTCACCATGACTTGCATGAGGTTGAAGAGTATTTTGACAAGATCATCATTCTCAACAAAAAACTGGTTGCTTTTGGAGACGTATCTAGCACGTTTACAACAGAGAACATACAAGCCGCATATGGATCATCTCTAGGTAATATCCAGATTAAAGGGTTGGGAGATGTTCAGAATGATTAACATGTTGTCAACATGGCTTGATATTCCGGTATATGCACTGAACGCAGGTCTATCTGCGATAATATTGGGGATTGTATCAGGGGTACTCGGCAGCTTTATCGTGCTTCGGAAAATGTCGTTGATGGGTGATGCGTTGTCACACGCTGTTTTGCCTGGAGTAGCCATATCCTACATCTTGGGGATCAACGTACTGCTCGGCGCGTCAGTGTTCGGACTCATTGCAGCAATTCTGATTCAATTTATCACCAACCGCAGCACGATTAAAAGCGATACGTCTATCGGCATTGTTTTGAGCTCATTCTTCGCATTAGGCATCGTTCTCATTACGTTTGCGAAAAGCGGTCTGGACTTAACACATATTCTGTTCGGTAACATTTTGGCGGTTCCTCAGTCAGAATTGGCGCAGTCCTTTATCATCATGCTTGCCGTAATCGCTGTTGTGTCCTTGTTTTACAAGGAGTTGTTGATCAGTTCGTTTGATCCGGTCGTGTCAAAAGCGTACGGATTGAACACCAACTTTTATCATTACTTGCTCATGCTTCTACTCTCCGTCGTTACCGTCTCTTCCCTGTCCCAAGTGGGGATTGTACTGGTCATTGCGATGCTTGTTATACCGGCAGCGACCTCCTATCTATGGACTAACAAATTGCTTCACATGATCATCTTTGCTTCGATCTACGGAGCAGTATCCGGAGTCGTTGGCGTAATACTTAGTTTTGAATTCAACCTGCCGACGAGTGCAACAATTGTCCTTGTTGGTGTGAGTGGTTTCGCCATTTCGTTTATTCTGTCTCCGAAAAACAACTTTTTTAAGAAAGGATTGAAAGCACAATGAAAAAACAAATGATTGGTGTTTTTATTGCCCTTATGGTTATTCTATCTGCGTGTTCCGATACAACATCCAATAGCACGGAGGCATCGACCACTCCAGAAGATAAATTAAAGATTGTAGCTACATATTCCGTTATTGCGGATATGGTAGAGAATGTTGCAGGTGACAAAGCCGAAGTATACAGCATGGTTCCCATTGGAACCGATCCGCACATGTATGACCCTTTGCCACAAGATACGAAAAAAATATCAGAGGCAGATCTGGTCTTCTATAACGGACTTAACCTTGAGACGGGAAAAGGTTGGTTCCAGGATCTCCTGAAGGTTACTAACAAAACGGACGCTGCGTTCGTAGTTTCGGAAGAAGTAACACCGATGTATCTTAGCGAAGCAGGCAAAGAAACGCAGGAAGATCCACACGCTTGGCTGGACATTCAAAACGGAATCAAGTATGTGGACATCATTACGAAGCGGATCATTGAGAAAGATCCTGAAAATGAGCAGTATTATTTGGACAACCAAGCTGCCTATGTTACCAAATTAGAGGAAGCCGATCAGTATGCCAAAGATCAAATTGCCAAAGTTCCCGCGGATAAGCGGATTCTGGTAACAAGTGAAGGTGCATTCAAGTATTTCTCCAAGGCTTACGGCTTTGAAGCGGCATATATCTGGGAAATCAATACGGATAGCCAAGGTACGCCTGATCAGATGAACCGGATTATTGATATTATCAGAACCAACCAGATTCCAGCTCTGTTTGTAGAAACTAGTGTTAATCCCAAGACGATGGAGACGGTATCTACTGAGACAGGTGCCCCTATTCACTCAAAAATCTTCACAGACTCCCTGGCTAAAAAGGGCGAAGATGGAGACACATACATCACCATGGTCAAATGGAACATCGACAAAGTAACAGAAGGTTTGTCGCAGTAAATAAAAAAACGGGTCACCTTGAGGTGACTCGTTTTTCTATGTTTTTTATTAAAACTAATTACTATTCGGTTGAATTTGTTTCATGTATGATTTAAATTCCTCGGCAATTTCTTTGAATTTCGTATGATGCAGGTAATGTGATCCCTCCATTGGGATTATTTTGCCCTGTGCCGATTGTTTCACTTGTTCTTCATGTAGCGGAATCCACTGTGGATTGTGCTCGTTATTAGATTGTACAAAGAGAAGCATCGGCAGATCACGAGGGTAAGTGAGTTTTTCTCCATTTTTGAAATTGGAACCCAGGTGTTTAAGCTCATCGATCAGTGTCGGATTCGTCGAGACTTGATTCGCGATCAACTTCATCTGTTCTTTGGTATGTTCATCGTATGCAAGTGATTTATAGGAATCTCCGCTCACTTTTTGAATCACTCTCATTAGACCTGATTTTTGCAGGAACTTCATTAAGTTTAAAGGTAATTTAACATCCATGCCGGGTTGATTTGGAACACTGCTATCGATCCCGACAAAAGCAGAAACTTCATCCGGATACTTATTCACATAAGTCGCCGCGTATAATCCAGTGATAGAATGCCCCATCAGAATATAACGATCAATGCCGAGCTGCTGTACAGCTTCATGAATTTCGCTGACGATATTCTCCGTTGTTCTCTCCGTCTCGGTTTGGTCGCTTAATCCATAACCGAAGGGCTCGATCGCTACAACTTTATAATCAGAAGTTAATTCATCGATTAACAATTTGAAATCAAGTACAGGTGACGGGGTTCCTTGTCCAGGCAAAAGCACAATGGTTTGTTCCCCGCTGCCTTGAATGGACACATTCATATTTTTCCCATCAACATTGACATATTGGCCATACGATTCAATTTTCTTCTTCTCGATCCCATTACTGATTGTATGAACGACAAACGTAATACCCATGAATAGCACCAGCGCGCCGACAATACCTCCAATTATTTTTAACCATAAGTTCCGTTTTTTACGGCCCTTAGTCCCCGTTGTTGTTATATCTACTGTTTTTGCCACATCCATCTTCTCCTGTCTTTATATCTGTAGAGCCGCTCTTGCGACATAGGTATAGTGTAACCATGGAAGATGTACCCTTCGTGACGGGAATATGAACTGAATATGAACAAACAAAAAAAGAGAGCTGCTTGTTTAGAGCAGTTCTCTTTTTGATTAGACCATTTTAGTGGTCCAGGAATACAAGCTGAATGAAGAACAATACCGCAAAAATGTAGAATATCGGAGGGACATCTTTACCTTTTCCACGAAGCAGCTTGAGTACCGGATAGAAGATGAAGCCTACGCCGATACCTGTCGCAATACTATGCGTCAACGGAGTAAGGATGATAATCAGGAAGGCCGGAAATGCTTCTTCGAGATCATCCCATTTGATTTTGCTGATAACGTTAATCATAAAGTACCCAACAATGATCAGTGCCGGAGAAGTAATCGCCGGAATGCTTGAAATTACACTTACGATCGGTGTGAAGAACAACGTCAGCGCAAGCAGCACACTTACCGTTACCGCCGTCAGTCCCGTTCTTCCCCCTGCAGCTACCCCTGTGCTGGATTCGATGTAAGCCGATGTTGGACTTGTTCCGAGCAAAGCACCGCTGGTTGTTCCTACGGCATCTGCCAAAAGTGCGCCACGCGAGCGTGGAAATTTACCTTCCTTCAGCAATCCTGCTTGTTCAGCAACGCCGAGCATCGTGCCCGTCGTATCAAACAGCGTGATCAGCAGGAACGTAAATATGATCGTATACAAGCCATTCGAGAATACACCTGCGAGATCCAGTTGCAGAGCCGTTGACGCGAGGCCTTGCGGCATGGATACAATCGATTCCGGCATTTGGAATAGTCCCATGATCCAGGCAAGTATCGCTGTAACGACCATGCCGATGAACAAGTAACCTTTCACATTATAAGCCATCAGCACAACGGTGATAATCAATCCGATAATGGTCAGATAAGTCATTGGCTCTGCCAAGTTCCCGATCGTAATCAAATTCGATTCTGAATCGGCAATAATGCCGGCATTTTGCAGACCTACCGTTGTAATAAACAACCCGATCCCTGCTGTTATTGCATGTTTTAAACTTGCGGGAATTGCATCAAGCAACATGTAACGGAATGAAGTAAGCGATAAAATAATAAACAAAATCCCTGCTATAAATACAGCTCCCAGTGCAACCTGCCAAGACACGCCATATCCGGCAACTACACTATAGGCAAAGAATGCATTCAGACCCATACCCGGCGCAATGACGATCGGATAATTGGACCATAGCCCCATAATCAGAGTTCCGACAATACTTGCCAGTACCGTTGCTATGAATACTCCGTTAAAGTCCATGCCCGTACTGCTGAGTATTCCTGGGTTTACGATAACTATGTATACCATTGTGAAGAATGTTGTAACCCCTGCGATAATTTCTGTAGGGATGCTCGTGCCTCGTTCTTTAAGTTTGAACCATTTGTCCATGGTAAAGCCAGCCTCCAACTTTCAAATTATACTCCAAAGCTAAAAACAAAAAATCCTAATCTTCATATAGGATTGTAATATTATCGCTCCTATATTCGTCGTTAGGATTTAACAGCTAAGTCTAAACCAAAACTAAGGATACCCATATCTGTTTTAACCTGAAGTCCATTTCGTATTCTAATAAAAATAACATGTAATGTCAACGAATTAACGATTTGTTCACAGTTATTTACGAACTATATGGATATTCCAAGTGTTGTTCATTCGTTTTTAGAACGGGAAATCACATGTTATCTATAAAGGTAAAGAAAGACTGCCGGCATGTTCTCCGACAGTCTTTTGCTTAACTTGTAGTATGTTTCTCTTCATATTCGCTGGACAATTCTTTTAGCGATTTGATTTTACCATGGGGATGCTGTTCTTGCTTTCGTGACTTCCAGGCAGCTTCTTTTCGTTTCTTCTGGTTAGCCATAAAAGATATCCTCCTCTGGAATTGAGATATATACTACTTCTTTATGATGTCATTCCTGAATAACTTTATTCTTCATGCATAGGTAATAAGAGAAATAGGCAAGCATATAAGACAAATTAGATATCGGTTCTGAGATCAGGAATGCAATAATATAGACATGCTATAACTGGAGGGAAAATACATGGAAAAAGTAACTTTAAATAATGGTGTTGAAATGCCGATCCTCGGCTTTGGTGTGTTTCAGATTGCAGATGCAAACGAGTGTGAACAAAGTGTTATAGATGCCCTATCGGCAGGTTACCGACTCATTGATACAGCCGCTTCTTATTTAAATGAGGAAGCCGTGGGTAGAGCCATTAAACGTAGCGGTGTGGCGAGAGAAGAATTATTTGTTACAACGAAACTTTGGGTTCAGGATACAGGTTATGAACGTACAAAATTAGCATTTGAGAAATCCTTGCAACGATTGCAATTGGACTATTTGGATTTATATTTAATTCATCAGCCTTTTGGAGACGTACATGGCTCTTGGCGTGCAATGGAGGAATTGTACCGTGAAGGAAAAGTGCGTGCAATCGGAGTAAGTAACTTCCAGCCTGATCGTCTAATCGATTTGATTCTGCAAAACGAAGTAACTCCTGCTGTAAACCAGGTCGAAACGCATCCCTTCAACCAGCAGATCTTAACTGGACAATTCATGAAAGAAAATAATGTTCAGATCGAGTCTTGGGCACCTTTTGCTGAAGGGAAAAATGACTTGTTCCAGAATGAGGTACTGGTATCTATAGGTGAAAAGTACAACAAATCGGTCGCTCAGGTGGTTTTGCGCTGGTTGACCCAAAGAGAAGTCGTTGTCATTCCAAAATCGGTTCGTAAAGAAAGAATTATTGAAAACTTCAATATCTTTGATTTCGAATTAAGCCACGAAGATATCGAGTCGATTACTGCGCTAGATACTAAGCAAAGCCTGTTCTTCTCACACAACGATCCTGAAATGGTGAAATGGATTAGTAATCGCAAGCTGGATATCTAAATATATAATCATCCAATTGAATATAATGTAAGTTCTAATCCTGTTCTTGCTTGGATGTGGATTTGGTTCTTTATACTACAAAAAGCCGCTATTATAGCGGCTTTTGTGTGTAATACGATGATCTGGTCCGGCATCAATTCCCACCGAAAACTGAACATTAGCTTGTATTTCTTTGACCATAAAACAGTGATCTACCTCGCACCAGCCCCAACCAAAATCTCTTCAATTTCCTTGAAGCCTTTATTCTTCGCGTGACTGAGCGGTGATATCCCATCACGATCCGGTATGTTGACATCTGCTCCGTGTTCAATGAGTAATAGTATCGTCTCCTGCTGCTGTACATTGCCATCGTTAAGAATGATTGCTTCGAGTAGTGCTGTCCATCCCAATTGATTCACATGGTCCACATTCACCGAAGTTTGAGTCAGTAGTTCTTGCACTACATCCACATATCCATGCTCCGAAGCTGGAATAAGTGCTGTCCCTCCATATCGATTCGTTATCGCTGGGTCCGCTCCCGCCTCAATTGTCAGCTTCAAAATATCCAAGTATCCTTCAGCGCCAGCATACAGAAACGGGGTGTTTTTCATATTGTCCTGTATATTCACATCTGCCCCCGCTTCAATTAACACTTTAGCCGATGTTAGATCATTATTGTAGGTTGCAATCATTGTAGCGGTTCGTCCACTCTGACCTTGAGCATTGATATTGGCACCTGCTTGAATCATTTGTTCGATGCGTTCCGTATCGCTGGCCTCTACTGCCTTGAACAGCTGTTCATCTGCTGAAGTCATGGCCTCTTCCTCCACGTTGGAGTCGTTTCTCATTTCAGGCACGCAGCCTTGGACGATTAACATACTGCTTATCAGGACAACGATGATCAGCGATTTACTCATACTGCCTCCTTTACTCCAGTGTCAAGGTGACTGAAGAAGCGATACTCCAATCCCCAACTGGGTTTATTGTATACTTAGTACCCGGAGTCAACTTTCCATCATTCGTTAGGTCAAATACACCCGTCGCACCTTTTCGACTTGAATATTTATAAGTGGCCATCAGAACATCCCCGCTAGCTGAAGTTAACGTTACACTTCGACCAGAAAACAGTTCATCCCCAGGGTCCTGGTCAAGCGTAACTTCAATGGAGGTTTCGCTCACGGCTTGAGCACTTGCAACCACTAGTGCATCAAACGATTTCGCCGTAAATGAAGCATTCTCGATGTTCGCCCAATCCGAAGAAACCGTATATGTGACACCTGATTTCAGTGTTTGTCCTTCAGGCAAACGGAACTTCGGTTCTTGTTTACCGTCTGTAGATTGCGTGAACGGAACATATCTGGCAACGATCGGCTCGCCACCTTCTGGCGTAATTACAACTTGTCTTGCTTGCATGGAAGAGATGATTTGAACCGTTTTGCCTCCTGCTTGCTCTTGATCATTCAGCACGAATGCATTAGCTCCTCGACCACCGCTGTAAGCCGAAATAATGTAACCATAATCCACTACACCGTTCTCTTGCAGTGCTTCAATCTCGAATGTATCATTCGTTACTTGACTAGCCGTTGTCATGTTTATTTTCGTGCCACTGCCTTCAAAGGACCCAGCGTCTTGGCCTTTGTAAGTCAGGTTGTACACTTCACCAGCATCTTGAACGGACGTTGGAACGATGTAAGTTGCAATTGACCCTGTTTTCAAGCGGGGCATATTGGTTAACGTCAGTTCACCACTAAACGCAAAGTCCGTTTGTGCCTTGGCAAAAGCCTCATCAGCCGCTATCAGCGGTTTGTCAAAAGTTACAATTAACGTAATGGCGTTCAGCGATCGAACGCTCTCAATCTGAGCTTGCTCCGAAGGAATAGCTTGGTGTGCAGTTTGCAGTAGTACCGCTGTTTCGCCACGGGTTGCTGAACCGTTCTCGGAGTAAAACGCGCTCATCCAATGGTGAACAGACTTTACATCACGTTGCATCGCTTTAGATACGACCTGTTCGAGTTCAGCATCCGACACTTGAGTTTGCGGATTGAATTGTCCATCGTTCGCCTGCATGATGCCGAGTTCAACCAGCTTTGACGCATATGGCGCATACCATGCATTGGGATTGACATCTGTTAGTTCTACGGTTTCTCCCGTCCTGCTCTCCAAATTAAACGTTTTGAAAACCAATGAAGCTAGTTCAGCACGGGTAATCGCTCGATGTTCACCCATGGATTGATCTGCATATCCGTTCATGATCCCCAAGCTATTCAGATCCTTGATAGCAGCTTCAATCTGTTGTTGGGTAAGCTGTGTGGTTGTTGCCGCAACGTTAGTAACGTATGTAGCTGCATGTACTTGATTCGCAGTTAAAGGGAACACTGTTGTACCTAATGCAGTTATAGTTAGAAATGTAGCGATTTTGCGGGTTGTAGAATTCATCGTTGAATTCCTCCTCTATAGGTTGTAGTTGCCTGTATCTATAGAATAGAGGACAAAAAGAAACTCCCAAGGACAAAGTTATTAACAAAAAATAAACTGGCTCTAAATTTTCACGAAACTTATGCAGTGAACCGGTAACCTGCGCCCCAGACGGTTTCAATATACTCCGGATTTTTGGGGTCTGTCTCCAGCTTGCCACGCAGTTTGCGAATATGGACGGTAACCGTTGCAATGTCTCCGGTGGAATCCATGCCCCAGATGCGCTCAAACAGATCGGATTTGCTGAATACACGATTGGGATGACTCGCAAGAAAGACCAGTAGCTCGAACTCCTTCGTTGTAATCGCCACCTCTTCGCCATTAACGAAAACGCGCCGTGATCCTTTATCAATGTGAAGCCCGCGAATGTGAATTTCATCCTGCTCGGCTGGTTTATTTTTGCCAAGTAGTCTCTCGTATCGGGTCAAATGAGCCTTTGCTCGTGCAACCAATTCACTTGGGCTAAACGGTTTTGTAATAAAGTCATCGACTCCCAGATTGAACGTCCGGATCTTATCGATTTCTTCCTTTTTCGCGGAAACGACAAGGATGGGCACCTCCTTCGCCTCACGAATGCGCCTGCAACATTCGAAACCGTCGAGTCCCGGAAGCATCAGATCAACAATGATCAGACTGTAGTCCCCCTCCAGTGCCTGTTTCAGGCCTTCATCTCCAGTATGGCAGAGATCTACGGAAAATCCGTTGAGCTCAAAATAATCCCGTTCCAGTTCCGCAATCGTTGTTTCGTCTTCAATGATCAAGATGTTTGCCATTACTCATTAGTCCCTCTCTTCATTTAGCCGTTTCAGTTTGATATATATGCTCGTGCCATCATTGGCCTGGCTTTCTGCCCAGATGAAGCCCCCATGTCCATCAATGATTTGGCGGGCAATGGCCAGCCCGAGCCCACTTCCGCCCGTTGAGGAATTGCGGGATTGTTCTGCACGATAGAAGCGTTCAAATATATAAGGTAGTGCTTCTTCGGCTATTCCCCTGCCATTGTCTTTAAACGCCATCGTAATCCAAGTCTCATCAGCTTGAAGTGTAATCTCGAATTGTTTGTGTTCATTCTCCATGTATTTAAGTGCATTATCCACCACATTAACAACGGTACGTTTTAACTTCTCTGGATCCACAGCAGCCATAGCGGGACCAGACACCTGATTATTCCACTCTAAGGCAACGCCTTTATCCTCCAGATCGTATCTCAGCTCTTCAATGCTATCTTCAAGGAAATCAGCGAGATCAACTGTTTTGAACAGGAAAGGCTCTTGGTTCAAGTCGAGCTTTGAATACAAAAACAGTTCATCCACCAGCTTGTCCATGCTAACTGCTTTGGAGTGAATGATATTAACGTAACTCTCCATTTTCTCAGGCGTATTAGCCACTCCGTCACGAATACCCTCAATATAACCTTTGATATTGGTAATTGGCGTACGGAGATCATGCGAAATGTTGGAGATGAGCTCTTTACGGTTCACTTCGTCCTGCTGACGTAACGCATAGGAGAGCTGTAATTGATTCCGCATGCTCTCAAAGGCTTCGCTGAGTTGACCAACCTCGTCATTGGAGTTTAGCTGAAGTTTAAAGGATAGATTGCCATCCTTAATATGTTCGGCTGAACTTCGTAGTTGACTCAGAGGCTTAATGAAGCTGCGAGTGATCCAGCGGAACAAGAGCAGATTGGTGATAATCAGGACACCGATAAGCAGGACTGACATCACAGGGAGCAGCTTGCGAGTAAGTTCCGCAAAGGGACTTTTCTCACGAATGACGAATATACTCCCTCGTTCCCCATCTGAATATTGAAAATCAAATTTCGCATACGCGTAGAATCGCTCACCAATATTGAAGGTGCTCCGAATCTGGTAATTGTTAAGGTCATAGGCAGGCAGTGCTTGCTTCAGTTCGGGCTGGTTGAAGGTCAGCGATTCGAAGATCTGACTATTCTCTCGTCTGACGTAGAGCCCTGACTTCTCGGCTCTTAGCTTCATGTCATATTCACGCAGCAAAACCTTGTTCTGCAGGTCTTCCGGGTCATTTTTGGCCAGAAACTTCATCTCTTGAAAGATCGATTCTCCCTGTTCAGTGAGTGGATTAATCTGATAATGTACCTTGTATATATCGCGAAAACTCTGCAGATCCCCCGTAGCCGCAATCGTGTATAGGCTTGCCGTAAGTAGAATGAACAGCAGACTTATAACAAGCATACCCGTGAAAGACAGCAGTATTTTGATTCGAATTGACATAAGTTCCCCTTCTTAAACATGCAATTGGATTAGTTAGTGCACATGTTAACACAAGATCGATTCCATTGCCCATATTTTAAAAAAAGTGCTTCCGCATTCGCCATGTTGGTTCGGTTACCCCGCATGGAACCGTTTAATGCTAGTTTGAGCGGAGCCAAAAGCATCATTTTTCATTTTATATGTTGACAGTGATAATGATTATCAATAGTGTTGAAGTAAGTTTCACAGTAATTTATCTCAGCATGACCAGCAAACACTTTTGAAACGAGGTACGAAATGTGAAAGTAGATGTGAATCAATTAGCAGCACATTTTGCACACATTCCTTTTCAAGTAGAAGGAATATATCGATATGCTAGAAATCCAGGCGTGCCCCACGCTGACTATACGGATTCTTTTCCTGGATTTATATTTCCTTTGACAGGAAAGATTCAATTCCAATTTGATGGTACGCCCTATATCTTCTCACCAGGAAAAGTTGTGCACGGGGGTGCGAAAATGAAACTGGACCAAACCGTGTTTAATAAAAACGACTGGGAATACATCCTTGTTTTATACCGAATATGTAGTTCAGATCTCGATGAATCAAGCTTTTCCCATCAGCATTTTGAATTATCAACGGGTCAATCCCCTCGTCTGATCGAACTAATTACGCGTTTATGGCATGTGTATAATCAGCGTGGAGGCATGTCAATGTTTCAGACCGAGATGCTGTTCCGTGATGTACTGAATGAGGCCTTAATATGTGTGGATCATCGGCAAAATAGTAACGAATCAGATGCTTTATTCGAACGGGTCTCTACTCATATTCATGAAAACTATGATCATAGCCTGACAGTAGCCTCGCTCGCAGAACTATATAATGTTAATCGCAATCGACTTTCTTATGTATTTAGAAGACATGCGGGCATGGGGCCAGCAGATTATATATTGAATTATCGTATAAACATGGCGCAACAAATGTTGTCTGCAAGTGACGCGTCTGTACAACACATTGCCGAGACTGTTGGCATTGCTGATCCCTTCTATTTTAGTAGAGTGTTCAAGAAACAAAATGGTATTTCTCCTACGGAGTATCGCCAGAAGTTCATCAATAATCCATCCTGATTTCAACAGGCATCCATGTTATACCAAAGCTTAGATCAGTATACTGAACATATAGGATGAATACACAGGAGGAATGACGATGCACTATCAAGCTATTAAATTAAATGAGGAATTTTCGAAATTAAACGATCTGTGGTCTCCGCAACTCATTGGTGAAATGAATGACTATCAATTTAAAATCGTTAAGATTGCTGGAGATTTTGAGTGGCACGTTCATGAAGAAACCGATAAGTTGTTTTTCGTGCTCGAAGGGAAAATGATTATTGATTTTCGTGATGGGCAAGTGAAGATTGCTAAAGGTGAGATGTACATTGTTCCCAAGGGAGTTGAGATCAAGCCTTCCGCCGAAAAAGAATGTCATATCATGTTGATGGAGCCTGGAAGCGAAGTAAACACTGGCGGGACTAAGTCCGAATAAGCGTCAGATATTGGAACCAGGATGTCAATTTGTAATATCAGAGAGCCGATAGCCGCGTAATAGGGGTTATCGGCTCTGCGTCTGTACGGCTAGCTCTTGGACATGCATTAATTTACATATATTAATCAGTAACCTCTCGGTTATGTCACTTTTTGCTGGACTTATTGATCAATTCCACACCATCGTATGCCAAACTTTCCACACTTGTTGCCTTCTGCAGTATGTAATGATCAAAAAAGTTCTTCGCATAGTCTGTAACAATATTTCGCATCTCCATAGCATCCCGTTCACCTCTGAGTTCCTCATTAACACTGGTAAACACGATGTCACAGTAATCCAAATGTGCAACACGATCAACTGAGAAATAATAGGTTTCCATGCTATTGTTAGCGCCTATAACCGCATTCATATTATAGTTAGGTTCACAAAACAAGAACAAGAAGGGTTTCTTAAGATCGCTGTCAAGAAGTCCAAACGCACCGCTATCCAAGCCAATCCCGCAGGCGAACCGGTCGTCATCCCTGCAAACCATCGCCGTCGTAGGCCCTCCATAAGAATGTCCAACTATGCCCATGCCGATGTCAAGCAACAATCTGCCCTTAAAGATGGAATTTAGCTCTTCAGAGTCCAGTTTGTAAAGATAATCGGCTACATACCTTACATCTTCTGCCTGTGATTCACTGTACTCTGTTATCTTGGAAAGTATCGGTAGTGCAAGCACGTTACGGCACATCTCAATGGCAGTTTCATCGTCAGGACGCATCTCCATCTTACCAGCCAACGCCAGCATCTCCGGATCTTCACCAAACGCTGTAATGACATCCGAAAAATCCTTGGATACATTAAACAGGCGCCCATCTTTACGTTTATACATCGTGCTATTCTGATGGCCGATGCTCACCACAACATACCCCACGCTTGCCAAGTCTGTACAGAGCACTGTACCCCATTCTGGAGAACCGCCTCCACCGCAAACATAGAATAACACTGGATAGCGCTTTTCCTTCCCGGAGAGAGCAAGGTCGTCGTAACACTGGGTCTTGATATCTATAGAGAAAACATCCTTCAACGCAGTGACAAGTGGCTGCTCATTAAACATCTCGTAGACTTCAGGAAACATGTACGTTGATGTAGTCTTACCTTCGCTACTGTCAGACGGATAATATACAAAAGCGGTCAGTTCTCTTTTGGAGTAATCTGATGCCGTGTACTCAAAATCTATCTGGGTTCGACCGACAGTATAGCCACCAATTGGTTCTGGAAATACGTCATAGGTTTTCATTTTCTTTCCCCCTTGAGATCGCTAACCATTTCAGAATATTTATGATCTTCAAGCAGCCCATGGCCCATAAATTCAGCAAAGTACTTGCTGATCTTATGTTGCAGCTTAGAGTCCTTAATATCGAATTCTCTAAAAAACAGGATTAAATTAAGCTGCATTGACTCAAACATAAAAGAAATCAGGTCGTCGTCAACATCCGGTCGGAGATATCCATCAACCCTCATTCGGCGTAAAATGTCCTTGATCATGGGGAATGACTCGCCCTTTAACACATTCACATATACTTTCAGCAAAATGTCCTCAGGAATATATGAAAATGTTTTAGTCAATTTGATTTCCAACTCATTCAGTGGCTCGTTCACCATGCTATTAACGTTACCAAATAAACCAGTAAGGAAATAGCTGTAAAGGGAATCTTCATTACTGTTATTAAAATATGCAGCTCTTTTCTGGGTCACATTACGTATTAAGTGACAATAAAGGTCATCTTTGTCTTCAAAATACCGATAAAATGTTCCGGGGTGCATGGACAAACTATCCAAAACCATCTTCATAGATATATCCTCGTAAAGGTTATTAACAAAAAGATGCATAGCGCTATTCGATATGTCCTCGCGCCTTGCTTCTTCTAAACGAAAGAAAGTATTTTTTGGCATAGACTACTCCTTAATGTGAGGTGTGAACTGATTCACACTATACCGATAATAAATTCACAAGTCAAGTTGTATTAAGATAGCGTGTTCAGAAACTCATTATCATTCAGCGAACTGACCGGGAACAGATTGAAACAGAAATTAGGTCCCTGATAACCAAAAAAAGCCGCTAAAATAGCGACTTTTAATGGTACTATCTTTTTGTTCTTGGCTTCATTACAACCCGAGATCATCGGCGAGTCCTTCTACACCTGTGAAGATGGAATCTCCGTAACCCCAGAAGTTGTTGAAATCAATAATGTAGATTTTCTTGTTTTTAACTGCGTTAATGTTTTGTACCTGCTTGTTGGCAAGCAGCTTTTTAATCGTTTCTTCTGGATCAATACCACCAGCATACCTGGAAATAATCATGGCATCCGGATTAATCTCGATTAGCTTCTCGAGACTGAGTGTGCCGGTTTCATTAATCAGCATATTATGCATATTGATTAATGACATTGCACTTTCAATAAACGTATCTCCGTTTCCGTTATAAATTCCAATAGTTCCATCACCATTATCTGAAAAAGATGCATAGTTGATCGTTTCAGCGCTAGCTCGGGCAGACAACGCAGTCTCGCGAGCTTTAAGAGTCTCAATATATGCAGCTGCGTTCGCCTGTACGTTGAATATCTCACCTAATTCAGTAATGTCCTGATACAGACTATCTAACGATGCATCAGGAACACTGGTGCTTTGCACGTACGTTTTAATCCCCATATCATTTAAGCTGCTTACTGTACCAACGCCCCAATCAGCATCCTCAAACAATCCACCACGCCCCACAACCAGGTCAGGCGAAGCGCCTATGGTCACTTCCTTACCGACATAGCCTTCAGCCAGCACAGGAATTTTTTTGAATTCATCAGCGATATCGTCAGGTACACTACCGAAAAGCGCTGCAACTCCAACAATTTTGTCAGTCAAACCAAGACGGATCATTAATTCAGCCGCACCTTGTGTATTGGCAACAACCCGTTCAGGTACCTTATCGAACGTTTGATCCTTCTTCACCCATGTGCCATTCTCTGTTGTGTAATTTGAAACGGTTACCGGGTAAGTTGTTTCAGCAGGTGCTGAAGCGTCTGCGTCGGTTTGTTCCCCATTTTTTGCTTCATTCGTGGCGCTGCTCTCCGCAGCTTGCTGTGAGCTGCCATTTGCATCTTCACTGCCACCATTGCTGCTTGAACACGCTGCGAGCACCAGAATCATTGCAGTAATCAAACAAAGAAACATTCCTTTTTTAACGGATACCAACATGTAAATAATCTCTCCCTTTTGAATTCTCTCTTGTCTTTTAGACCAATATGTAAAATAACTATTGTCAGTATACAGTAAATGTCGAAGTGTGTAAATGAGAACAATAATCAATATCATTCATCGAAGGTTACGTTCCCTAATGATATACCCGAAACTTTAAAAAAACCAAGTTCATCTCCTTTGTACGGAATTGAACTTGGTTTCTCTTTTATTTATCTATTCATTACGTGCCTGGTTAACCTTGGCGATAAGTTCATTAATAATTTCATCAGGTGACCGCTCATTCATCCATTGTTGGCCGAACATTTGGAACACTTTGATCATCGGGAAATCTGCCCAGAATCCCACAAACTCCTCGTTAAGATATACCTTGTCCGTAACGTGCTCGTTCATTTCATTCAGGCAATGCTCCAATTCCTTTTTCGCCACAGGATCACTCATCCACTCACTGAGCAGACTGAATTTGTGGAACGTGATTTCTTCCTTACCAAAGTCACAATGCAGACGTTCCGTAATTCGGAGATCTTTGGACGAGCTGCCAAGTGAAATTTGGAAAAACCCGGTCTCTGCCACCCAACGGTTATACTTGGTGTTGTAATATGAAAAATCTCTCTCTTCCAGTTCAAAAGTAATTTTGCGTTTTTCACCCGGCTCCAGTTCAACTTTGGCAAAAGCTTTTAATTCTTTCTCTGGACGGGTCCATGTGCACTCTTCATCGTGAACATACAGTTGAACAACTTCTTTCCCCTTGCGCTTACCGGTATTTTTTAATTGGAAGGACACAGTAACACCGGTATGGGTCTGAGCCACTTCCAGATCCGTATACAAAAACGATGTGTAAGACAATCCGTGTCCAAACGGGAATTGAGGTGCCAGTTCTTTCCGGTCATAATATCGATAACCCACGAACAGGCCTTCGCGATAATACAGTTTGCCGTTCTCTCCGCGAATTCGCATATGTGAAGGGTTGTCCGATAGTTTGACGGGGAATGTCTCAGACAGCTTGCCCGAAGGATTCGTCTGTCCGAATAATACATCTGCAATCACTTTACCCATGCCTTGACCCGACAACCAAGAATGAATCACACCAGGTACATGCTGTACCCATGGACGCATCGCCAGTGCGGAACCGCTACTCGTTACGACAATACACTTGGGCTGAACTGCGGCTACCGCAAGAATCAATTTTACTTGATGCTCGGGAAGATCAATGCCTTGCAAATCATGCATTTCGGATTCCGCATATTCCGGTTGGCCTACAAACAGTACAGCAACATCGGAATTCATGGCTATTGACACGCTTTCCTTGATTAGCTCATCATTGATAGAGTCATCCTCCGGGTACCCTTCTGCATAATTCATGGTCATGGCATCGCCAGCCAGATTTTTTATCTCGTCCCATGGAATATCAACCTTTGTAGGCGTTACCTTCGCACTTCCCGCTCCCTGAATTCTCGGTTTTTTGGCAAACCGTCCGATCACGGCAATCGACGAAATGGAATCCTGCCCTAACGGGAGAATCGCGTTCTCATTTTTCAGAAGCACAATACTCTCGGCCGCCGCTTTACGTGCAAGTGCATGATAGTCCGCATCTGGAGAAGAATCCATGTCTTTTTTGCCCGTTACCCGCTCAACCAGCTTCAAAATACGACCCACGCTCTGATTCAACTGTTCTTCCGACAGGCTTCCGTTCTGAACCGCTTCAATGATCGCTTTGGCATTGTAATTTGCGGGACCCGGCATTTCCAGATCAAGCCCGGCCTTCAGTCCGCGTATACGATCATTAACAGCGGTCCAGTCGGATAGAACAACGCCTTCATAACCCCACTCTTCTCTCAAAATGTCATGCAGCAAATGTTCGTTCTCACTTGTATACGTTCCATTCAATAAATTATAAGAACACATAACCGTCCAAGGGTCGGATTTCTTAATAATACGTTCAAAGGCACTCAGGTAAATCTCGCGAAGCGTCCGCTCGTCGATTTCCGAACTGGTTACCATCTTCTCAAACTCCTGGTTGTTGCCGGCAAAGTGTTTGACAGAAGCGCCCACGCCTTCGCTTTGGATCCCGTTTATAAACGCCGCACCAAGTTCTCCCGTCAAGTATGGGTCTTCTGAGTAGTATTCGAAGTTTCTTCCGCCAAGCGGCGTTCTTTTCATATTGACACCAGGTCCAAGCAGTAGCTCAACGTTCATGGTTTTGGATTCACGTCCCAGTGCCACACCGACTTCATACAATAAATCCGTATTCCACGAAGAACCGATGGCTGAACCCGTAGGGTAACAGGTTGCGGGTACATTTTCCGTTGTAATCCCCATTTCTTCATCGCTGTTTGTTTTACGGATGCCGTTTGTCCCATCGTACATATGAACTGGCGGAATGTTTAACCGCTCGATTCCTTTTGTCATCCACATATTCAATCCTGCGCAGAGTGAAGCTTTCTCGGCCAACGTTAATGCCGTCAACAATTCATTGATTGATTTATCCATAGTACTCACCCTTCTAATATCAATTTTGTTCCTGTTCTTTCTTCAGTTCCTGTGCATCATACAGTTTGAAAAACGGAAACCAGACAATAAATACAATCACCAGGACGACCGCCAGCAAGATAAGCCCATTGAGTCCGGACATAATGTAGGTGGACAGGCCGATTGGTGTGTACCATAGCTGGAAGATCTGGCTCGGGATCCGTACCCAACCCCAGTCGAGAGCCAAGTACACTATCACCGGCGTGATAAGTGAGTTAATCCACATCGGCACCATGAGTAACGGATTAAAGGCAATCGGTGCTCCGTACACGACAGGTTCATTAATGTTGAACAAGGACGGGATAATAGTCGCCTTGCCGACAGATTTCAGTTTTTTCGAACGTGCCATCAGGAACCAAACAACTAACGGCAAAGTCGCACCCATACCGCCAATACCCAGCCAGCCGGAGAAAAAGGTTTCAAATGTGTTGATATTGACCGGCTCTTGTCCCGCTGCGACAAGAGCTGCATTTTCTTCGATTGCAGGTATCCAGATTGCGTACCAGATCGGTGTCATGACCCACGGGCTTACGCCGAAAGAATACAGTACAACACCAATGAAATTGAACAATAAAAATCCGGTTAAGCTTTGTCCAACGGCATTGATCGGCTCAAATACGTTCACGATCAGTCCAAAAATATCAAAATGAAGCTGATATACAAGCAACCATCCTGTTGTTAATACCAGGGCGATCGGGACGAGAAAATCGAACCAGTCCATAATGAATTCGGGAAGTGAAGACCCTTTTTTGAAGAACGAAAATTTGTTACACATGATCATTACAAGAGCGACAAATACACCTACCAACAGTGCTGTAATCATCCCCGAGGGTCCAAATCGTTCAAGGATGAACTGAATGGTACCGTCTTCCTTTACCATCGGGTTAAGCAGCATAACGAACAGAGATATCCCCGTCATTCCTGCCAGCAACTTGATTTTGTGTCGTTCTCTTTTTTCCATCACGACATAAGGCGTCAAAAAAGCAATAAACAACCCCAGCAAACCGAAACTGAATGTCGTGATGGGTGTCAGGTCCGGCATTCCCGGAATGAAATCCTGCAAAATCGAAATCAATGTAATAATCGAACCGATGAAAATCATCGGAATGGCGACCATGATGGCTTCTTGAATCGAAGAAACCCAAATATTGTTCGTAAACGCCTCCAATCTTGGCGCAAACGAATCTGTCATCCATTTCATGAAACGCTTCATCCAAAACTCCCCCTGTCTTCCTCTAAGCTGCCACAACCATAGTATATCGATTTGTGTTAACGCTTTCTTGTTGGAACTTGCCGCATCATGGATCGTTTTTTGCCCAATTCATCGCTATTGTTCTAGCTTGCCAGCCTGAACAAGAAATAAACAACAAAAAACATCCCTTCAATACTGAAAGGATGCCTTAAGAGTACTTTTTTTAATATTGTCTATCCAAAATGAGCAGCATTACCCCATGCGGTGGAAGCAAAATCTCTCTGCGCCAACTTTCATCTCTTACCATCTCTGTCCCCATCACGGGTCTACTCCTACCGTTTAGATAGGCTATATCTTCTTCCGTCAGGGAGTAGGGCGATCCCATGCGGGTCCACTCATCAAATACCGATCCATGCTCCCGATCAAGTTGATAACTGGTGCATTTGTAAGGGCCCTCGAGATTGCTCAGGGTAAGTTCATAAGTTTTGCTGCCTTTTTCCTCAAATACGTCATAGCGGGTTGAGCTGGATAATTCCGACCAATCTCCACTTGCAAACAGCTGGTCTACGTGAACATAGTGATAGAACAAAAATTGCATGCTTCCATCCCTTTTTCGGGTTCCAACATAACCGTCTCCCTTGACCATCAGCTCATCCCCAAGCTTTTGCATAAGCTCAAATGCATAATAGCTGGGTTTCTTCAGCCCATCGCGGTTAATCAGGCCAAAGCCTCCGTAGAAAGGAGAAGCGGGAACGATACTTTCTTCGAATACATCGGTAAAGGACCAGAAAGCCATCGCTTTCACGTCACCGAGTGTGTTCATGGTGTGGTAGATGACAAACGGAGCCATGAACATGGTATCGTGCAGCAAGTTACGGTCATACAGCGAAAAGTTCCACTCGGTGACATGAAGTTCAACATGTCCGTACGATGACGCATTCATTTTTTGCTGCATTAGCTCAATACTCTCTTTATAAAAAGCAGGGGGCATGATTTGGGTTAAACGATCCTCTTCAACTTTGAGCTTGGGATACTCCGAATAGATGTGGAATGAAAAAAAGTCGAGAGCCACTTCCCGCTTGTGGCAATAGGACAAAAATTCCTCCGCCCAGGTATCATTCCAGATAGATCCGTAACCCATAGCTGGACCCCCCACCTTCAATTCCGGCAGAATTGATTTGATGGCATGAACGGTCGATTCGTAAAACGCAAAGTATTCTTCCTTGCTTCCTGCCCAACAAACACCCGCCAGGTCAGGCTCGTTCCATACTTCGAAATACCACCGTCTCACCTCTTCCGCCCCATAACGATTTAAACAATGGCGAACGAATTCGCCAACAAGCGCCTGCCACTTGGCAGGGTCGGATGGCGGGCTGATATTCCCCCTCCACCAAAACAGCGTTTCTTTGGATCTCGCCAGTTGGCTCGGCATGAAACTTAATTCCACAAATGGCCGAACGCCTTGATCCAGCAGGAAATCATACAACTTGTCCACATAAGACCAATTATAGATGGGGATGCCCTGCTCGTTTTCGCTGTACACCATCATCTCGTCATTGAAGATGCCGTGAAATCGAATATATTGAAAAGGTACTTTGCCTTTCAGCGTGGAGAGCTGCTTCCGCCAATCTTCACGCAAACCTTCAATGGCTCTCCCTGCCGTCATGGTCATATTCCAGTGCTTTTCATAGACAGACGACGTCTGATCCGCACGAATTCCTATGCTAGTTTGGTCTGACAGATGTGCAGACGTTACATGGAGCATGTCCTGATCGGCGTATACCTTAGCATCCAGATATCGATACAGTGAGCCAATCGCATTCAACGTCTCCATCTCGTAATAATCTCCGCTTGAAGATTCCTCATACGTTTTGGGCTTGCGGTTCACATTCAACTGATGGGGTTCCGGTTTACGCGAAGCTTCCCGATAGGAACCGGGCGTGCAGCCGTACTTTTCCTTGAAGTATTTGTTAAACAGCTTCACATTGGCAAATCCGCAATCCAGCGCAATCTCCGAAATGTTTTTATCGTTTGCAGCCAGCTGCGCCTGAGCCTTCTCCAATCGAATGAGCGTCAAATACTTTTGGAAAGGTATTCCGATTTTGTCGGTGAAGAAGTGCGAGAAATAATGCAAACTTAAATGTTCGGAATGCGCCATATCCTGCAGCGTAATCTTCTCATTGTAGTGTAGATCAATATATGTGAGGACCCTGTTCAGTCTCTTATAGTCATAATCCCTGCTGCCTTCTTCCAATAGGGCATTGGTTCCAGTGGAAAAATACCTCTGCAGGTAGCCGCATAACATCTGTAATCTGCCCATTGTGAAATTTTGATAACCCGGTGTTTTTTTGTTAATCTCCCATACCATCTGCGCAAGATATTGTTTAATGCTATGCAGCCGGGGAGCATCTTGCTCCACATTCAAGGCAGAGTTACAGGTGATAAAGGTATTATTGTTCATCAACTCGGGACCGAACTGCAATGTCAATAACACGTTGTCCTGATTGGTTCGTTCGATCTTGTGGACTGACATACTGTTAACCACGATCACATCATCTTTTTGCAGTGTATATTGCTGCTGGTCCAGATACATGATGATTGAACCGTGGAGAACATATACAACTTCCACTTCCTTATGCCAATGGAAATCAATATGTTTTACCGAGTTCACGAAGAGTTTCATAGGCAGATCGTCCTGATGTTGAATAAACTCGTATAGATAGCGAATTGTCTGCACCTTCCTTCATACCGATTATTATAGGCACAGCATTTTGAAGATATCAACAAACTAAACAGTAATAACAAAAAAGCCGATCAATTAAGTTCAATTGATCGGCTCTTCTATATAAATGTTCAAATTACCTATTCAACCAGATGCCCTGCTATCTTACCAACCGCGGTTGGACATGCGCTCTTCAGGAGCCAATTTAGAAATTTCGATCCCTTTCATCGGGGCGCCCAAGTTTTTGGATACTTCGGCAATCAATTTGTAATCTGTGTAATGTGTTGTTGCTTCAACGATTGCACGAGCGAATTTCTCGGGGCTATCTGATTTGAAAATACCTGATCCTACAAACACACCATCTGCTCCCAGGTGCATCATTAATGCTGCGTCTGCTGGTGTAGCTACACCGCCTGCTGCAAAGTTAACGACAGGAAGTTTTCCATTTTCATGTACTTCGCGCAGTAGCTCATAAGCTACACCCAGGTTTTTTGCTTCAGCGTACAGCTCGTCCTTGGACATGTTTTGCACTTTACGGAGCTGGCTGTTAATTAGACGCATATGACGAACTGCCTCAACAATGTTACCCGTTCCAGGCTCACCTTTTGTACGAATCATCGATGCTCCCTCACCAATACGGCGAAGAGCCTCTCCCAAATCTTTGGCTCCACATACAAATGGTACAGTGAACTCATGTTTATCAATATGGAACACTTCGTCTGCAGGTGTAAGAACTTCACTTTCATCGAGATAATCCACACCTAGGGATTCAAGCACTTTGGCTTCTATGTAATGACCGATACGCGCTTTGGCCATAACTGGAATAGACACAACTTTCATTACTTCTTCAACGATCGTTGGATCAGCCATACGAGCTACACCGCCAGCTGCGCGAATATCAGAAGGCACCCGCTCAAGAGCCATAACTGCTGTTGCCCCAGCCGCCTCAGCGATTTTAGCTTGCTCTGCATTCATAACGTCCATGATGACGCCACCTTTTTGCATCTCAGCCATTCCTCTTTTTACACGATCTGTACCTGTTTGCATGTTTGTATTCCTCCTATGAACTTTGGGTGGTTTTCAATAAAGGCATCGCTCTAATCTATGATTTAGTATAAAATGAGAATGGTCAACTAAAAAGATCCAATAATTTTGGTTTTTATTGTACCACTTCAATTATAACTTCTGGAGGGCATATGCAATTTCATGTAGCTTACAGTTCATATTTGAACCGAAAATATACGAAGATGAAGGCTCTCTATCATGCCATTCGTGATGCTATTCATGAAGGTAATCTTATACATGGCGAGAAGTTACCCTCGACTAGAGAGTTAGCCGCGACGTATCACATTTCCAGAGGAACCGTGAATCAGGTCTATGATACGTTGACTGCTCAAGGTTACATTCAATCAGAGCATGGAAGAGGAACCTTTGTTGCGTATCAGTTGGATTTAAGCAATGATTCGTCCACCGTGAAAGCTTGTAACCATCACTTATCAGCCTGGGGAAATCGTATTCAGCAGTTTGAACAGCAGACAACTCAAAGAAATGCACAAACCAATGCTCCAACACATGATTCCAGAATGGATCGCAACGAAGTGATCGACTTTAGCAAATACCAACCTGATTTATCCAAATTCCCTTACGATGAATGGAATAATCGATTGTATGCAGAGATACGGCAGCGTGAGCATCACCTGGAAACAACCTCTGCGATGGTCAGTTCAACCGGGGATCCGAGATTGAGAGAAGCCATTGCTGCCTACCTTCGAAGAATGCGGGGAATTCAAGTCGATCCGGATCATATTGCAGTGACTGCAGGCTCCATGCAAGCTATAGCTCTTCTCACTCAATTACTTGCAGATCCTGGGGATCACGTCGTGACGGAAAGCCCTTGTTACGTCGGGATTTCTAAAGCCATTTTGGCTGCGGGTGCACAGTTGATTGAAGCCAATCTCGATGGTCAGGGCGTTGTGCCCCAAGACTGGGAAGCGCGTATGTTGTTTGTCACGCCGTCACGACAGTTTCCCACTGGCGAAATGCTCAGCCTTGAACGCAGACAAACCTTGCTGGACTGGGCACATCGTCATGATGCCATGATTGTCGAGGATGATTATGATAGTGAATTCCGATATCGCGGAATGCATGTTGAACCGTTGAAAACACTTGATAAAGCAGGACGTGTAATCTACCTGGGCAGCTTTACGAAAACCTTGCCTTTTGAAGTACGACTTGGTTTTGTGGTTCTTCCACCTACCTTGGCAGATACCTTTAGAAAGGCACAGGCATTATACGAGCCAAGACCCGTCAACCTGATCGAACAACGGGCATTAGCTGCATTCATGACAAGCGGTCAATATGAGCGTCATCTGCGCAGGATGAATCGATTATACAGTCGCAAATTCGATCTGTTACTCAAACTTTTGAACAAGCAACTTTCTACATGGTTTGATTGGGTGGAGAATGAAGCGGGTCTGCACGTGTTTGGCTGGTGGCGAGGTAATGTGTCCACGTATGAGGCCTTTCGGGCATCGGCTAAGTCACAAGGTGTGGTATACTCAGAAGTCAGCAGTTCAACGTCAGTTGGTACGAAGTATGGTATATATTTATCTTTTGCACATTTGTCAGATGAACAGTTACAAGAAGGCGTATCCAGATTGAAAAACGCCGTCACAGCCTCTTTATGAGGTACATCGTCTCCAAAATGTAGTACAAGAAGATCATCATTCGGAAGAGGGGCGATCGTTATGAATTGGTTAAATGAACTCTATAAAATAAATAAGCGGGAACCGAACAAGGAAATCGAACGTTCTTTGGTTAATGCCATCTTCCGAATATATGACCGGTTCCCCCGAATCGGTCTAAGAGAGCGGATCGGACAGCAAGAAATGTCTCTCGACATAGCCGATGCTTATATCCAAGGACATAACGCCATGATTGAAGCTGGTGTCGGAATCGGTAAGTCTTTTGCGTACCTGATTCCAAGTCTGCTCACGAATCAAATGTCTCAGAAACCAGTCATTATAGCTACATCCTCCATTCAGCTCTCTGAACAGATACATAAAGATTTAAGGACTATTGGTAGCCGATTGGGATTCTCAACGGTTCGCTCCGTCGTGGGCAAAGGCATGGGCCAGTATGCTTGCCGAAGCAGGGCAGCGGAATTGATCAGTCTTAGTGATGCAAACTCCTCCGTGTCTACCCTCGCCCAGCGCATATTAGATTATGAAATTGATGAAAGAGCCGATATTAAAGCTGGAATTAGTGATGCCGAATGGTCCCACGTTTCCGTGAATGATTGCACATTTGAACGTTGCCATCATAAAAATGCATGTTTGTTCTACGATATGAGAGCGAAATTAAATGCAAAAGCTCACGAAATTGATTTTATTATCGTGAACCAGGACTTGCTCATACGGGATTTGATGAAGAAAAAAGAAGGAACTAAAAGCATCATCTCGGAACAGCCTGCTCTGATCGTTGTTGATGAAGCGCATAATCTGGAAGCAAAAGTTCGGGATGCCAGAACACTTGAGTTCACTTATCGGGGAATCTGCCGCATTCTGGATAACACGGTGCAGCTTCTAACGAAGCAGTCCGGGGATAAAAGTCTCTTCTCACAATCCAAGTTCATCAAAAACTGCGCTGAGCGCATCTTCAAACAGGTAAATGCGGATCTGCTCCACCACGCCAAGCAGGATAACGACCGAATCAAAGTGTCGGAAATCAAAGGAATACCGTTAAACCAAGTCTTAAACGATTTAAAAGATCTCAGTCTGCGCCTTTCCATTTTGACCTCACGCCACGAGCGGGAGATCGATGACGCTTTTGAAGCCATAAATGGGCTTATTACTCTCATTCGTGTCTTATCTGAACTGGAGGACAACTACCTCTTATGGGCAAGCAGTCCCCTGGGAGTAGCTACGATCAGCATCTGTCCCAAAGACATAAGCCAATTTCTGAAATACACTTTATTTAATGGCCAGGCCCCTGTAATCCTGACGTCGGCAACGCTGTGCCAAGGCGGAGATACATTGGAGGAAGAATACTCTTATTTGACGCGCTCCCTGGGCTATAAGGGGGATTTTATGGATCGCAAATCCTCCCCTTTTGACTACACCAACCATGCCATGATGTACATCTCGAACAAAGTTCCCTATTACCACCATGACCAGCGGGAAAACTATCTTGAAGCAGCTTACCAAGATATGGTTCAACTCTGTAATCTAACTCAGGGAAGAACAATCGTCCTTTTTTCAGCAAAAGAGGACATGAAGTACATTCATAAGAAGTTGATGTCAGAGGTTAATGAATATTCATGGGCAGTCCATGTTCAAAAAGAAGGATCTTCCCAGGACAGTGTCATCGCCGAATTCAGGAAAAGCAAAGGAGTACTCCTGGGTACCGGTGTATTCTGGGAAGGCGTGAATATCGAGGGTCCTGACCTGTCGCAGGTCATCATTTTCCGTCTGCCCTTCCCTGTTCCATCGGATCCTGTTTATGAATATAAGGCATCTGTAACGGAGAATTCGTTCATGGAGGTATTTGTACCGGACATGCTTCTTCGGTTACGGCAAGGAACGGGTCGTTTGATTCGAAGTGAAACGGACCTTGGCATACTCAGCATACTTGACTCTCGTCTCAGCGCAGCGGCCAAAAAGAGTTATCGGGAACAGGTGCTGGACACGTTACCGTTCAAAAAACTGACAGAGGATTTTGCGGTTTTGGAGAAGTTTGTCCAAAATAAAGGAATACGACGTACTGATTAGAAGTGGAATAACACGTAACCTTGAAAAACTGCCTAAATTACATGAAGCAGCCCTTCCACCTATCAAGCGGAAGGGCCAATTTAAATGCTGGAATTAAGATTTATGCTACAATATATTCCAGATCTACGAACCCCAAAGGAGGCATTACCATGGTTGAAAGACCAACTACTGATGAATATGCAGCTTATTATGCAGGGTACATCAAGCTTGTTCCTGAAGGGAATATCATCGAACGCTTAGAGCTGCAAGCCAACATTGTACCCACTTTGCTTTCTTCATTGACAGAGGAGCAAGCGAACTATCGTTACGCTGAAGGCAAATGGAGCGTGAAAGAGGTCATCGGCCACCTTTTGGATAATGAACGAATCATGAGCAGCCGATTGCTTCGTATCGCCAGAGGCGACCAAGCGAATCATCCCGGCTACGATCAGGACGTGCTTATGCAGACCCACCCGTTCAATGCATATACCCTGGCCGATTTGAGTGAAGAATATGCCGTCACACGTCGCTCAACCATCCTTATGCTCCGTCGCCTCACGCCGGAAGCTTGGCTCAGTAGAGGGATCGTCAGTGATAATCCTGCTTCAGCTCGATCAATCGCCGTTATTATGGTTGGACATGAGCTCCACCATTTATCCGTACTTCGTGATCGCTATTCGTTAGATTTGAAATTATAAAATTCATTCAAAAAGACTTTGAACCTTCATTCTCTGTAGGATCAAAGTCTTTTCTCAACAATCGTTTTATCGTTCAAATTATCGTTCAAAATGAATCAAATGTGCGTCCTCTCCCAAAGATAAAGTGCAATAATGATTCAGAATCGGAATGTCCCCATGGAACTCAATGGGTAGTACCACATAGCTGGACTGAAAGTAATCCGATCCGTTCCAGCGATCCGAAAAGTACAGGTAATCCTCCTCTGATCGCTTCAGCACAAACGCTGGTTGCGTTCGATATGTCGTTTCATCGCCAAAATCGCTGAGCATCCCCCATGGACCATCCATCATATTAGCCATCACGTACTTCCCTTGATTGGGAGCCCAACCCGTGCAAAATGAGGTCACCATATAATACTTCCCGTTCCGCTTGAAGACGGCTGGCGCTTCTCGATATTCCCCCTGCCATAGCTTTCCGACAAGGCTTTCGACATTCAGGTAATCCTCCTGCAGACGATAGATGTGAAGGTCCGCATTGTCTCTGGCAGCCGAAATAAAATAAGCCGTTCCATCATCATCCTGAAAGAGTGTGCAGTCACGCGACATATAACCATATGGATTAAAGCTGCCATGATACACGAAATGACTATCCGGAGAATCCGATGTGGCAATGGCGCATGCGGCATCGTTGTAATTATTACCATTCTCATAGTGAACCCAGAGGACGAACTTCTTTGTCACCGTGTTGAAAAGCACTTTAGGCCGTTCAAGATTTACCTTTCCACCTTTATCGTTCACTAATGCCAGATTCGTCCGAACTCGAATGGGTGCAGCTGGCGTTGAAGTCGTCAGGATATGGTTCCGAAACTCCCAGTTGAATAGATCTTTGGAACGGTAACAACTCACATATATATCTTCTCTACGGTCTTCACCATACCAGTAATAATAATCGTCATAAAACAACATATGTCCACCATGGGCATGGATCGGCTGACCACTTGAATCATTCCAGATGCCGCCATTGGTTAATTGATTATTCTGCGCTTGTTCCAAATATCTTCACCTCCCATAGCCTTGGCGTGTACCAATTGTTAGGGTTGTTGTGGAGCGTCGCATTTTGCATATTAATTCGTACATACCTGGCAGCAGTGCTCGATAGCGTATCTGAGGTGAAACCGTACGATGTATTGTTGGTTCTATCCAATGCCACGGTCCAGTTTACATTATCCGTGCTGGTCTCAATTTTGTATTTGTAAAAACCTTCGGAGCCTTTTTGCATCCACCAGGAGATTTGCACATTATTTAACTGTTGAACGGAGCCGAGGTCGACCTTCCACCAATGTGGCCAGGAACTGCCTGTGCCGATCCATTCGGTTTGATAGTTACCATCATTCGCATAACTTGCCGGGTTCGTTCCGGAGGCCGTTTGTGCTGTTGCAGGTTTACCTTGTGACAGCAGTTTTCCATTCTGAACGGGAACAACGACATCATCGCTGGTGTTGTACAAGACTTGATCAAAATAATCATAAAATGCATAACCATCAGAGAACCAAACGGGAAGCAGTCGTTCCTCCGTTGTTCCATTTTGCGTACCTGCCCAGCCGAACATCCAGCGATACGCAACCATAACCACGTTGTTACCTGTATCTGGCTTCACCCGCATAACGGAACCCGACTGCGCCGAGAAGGTTGACGTGTTGCCAATAGTCCGTAATTCAGACCAATTTCCGTCTATGCTATTTGCTGATGAATACAAAGGTATACTCGGATACCAACCTGCCGCTTGGGAAGAGAACAAATAATAAATGCCATCTTTTTTGATCATCTTGGGAAGTTCTCTGTGTTGATTTTGATATATAACAGAAACTTGATGATCCACATCCAGCCAATCGGAGGTTAACTTATACAAAATCGTATCTGAATTATTATTAGCCGTAGAGATCAGATAAGCCGAATCATCATCATCTTTGAAAATGGAGATATCCCTTGATTGGTTTCCTTCCGGTCGAAAGCTTTTGTGAAATGTAAAGTCTTCTCCAGGCGTAGCTGAAGCCACAGATACTCTGGCAAGTGTGTAATCTGTACTGTTCTCATAGTGAGCCCAAAAAACAAATTTGTTCGTGGGTGCATGGTAGAGGATATTGATCCCCTCAAACTTAGAATTCGCCAGATCGGGATGATCTGTGTAGGAAAGGACCACTTTATCGTTACCGTATGTGATGTCATCCGTTGATGTCTGTTGAATCATTTCTCCAAAACCACCAGTTGGTTTTTGTACAAAGTTAAACCTGTAGTAGGTATCCCCCACTTTAAGTTCATTCGGGAGCATAAGCGTTGATTGCGTTGTGTTATCAAAAGTTGTGAGGTCCTCTGGAAGGCTGTAAGGGGTATATTCTGGCGAGACAGCGGAGGTTAACAAGGAAGTTCCGCCATATCCCTTCACTTGGTATTTGTACGAGCTACCTATGTTGAGGTCATAATCATCCGTCGTTGTACCGGTTAGGGTCTGTAATAACGTATAAGGCGCATTGTTCTCGGATCTGTATAACTCGTATGCAGTCGCTCCCTGGACAGGTGCCCAATGGATTTTGGCATTGGATACTTCCGATTCATTCTTCAGCACAAACAGTGTTGCAGCAATATGGGTCTCTTCACCAGCAGCGTGAACGGTTTGAGCTGAGGACGTTAAATGAACAGTTAACAACATCAATGCAATGACGATAGCCATCCACGATTTACCTTTGATCATGTCTCATCATCTCCTTTTTTAGAGACCAACCTTCCTGTTGCCGGAAGGCTGATCCAGGTGAAACTTGACGTTATTTCAAATTCATCAGTGTCATTACATCCGTCTCGCTGGCTTGGTTGTACCATTCGTTAACTTCTTCAATCACGGTGTCTCCGCCTTTTTCATGCCACTGTTTCACAAAGGTATCAAATGCTTCAAGCGGCTCATTGCCATATATGATTTTGGTAAACGTCTCTTGTTCCATGGTGGTCAACTGTTCCCACACATTTTGCATCGTTGGCGTTGGTGGACCGTTAAACTCATTTGGCAGTAAAACATCCCTGTTTTCATACGAAATCCGGTATCCATCCTGCGTCGTTTGATCTTTTGAAGCGCTTTGAATGAGGACGCCCGTGTCGGCTTTAACTCCATTCGCCAGATCGTAGTACGATTGGCCGGGACCATCAACACTCGGAGTATTTTTGGTAAATGCCATTTTCCCGACACCTTGCACAGCTTCTAATGGTGTATTGAATTTCGTTGGATCGAAAGTGACTTCATCGTTGACGATATCGTAATCATACCCCTGAGCGTAGCCGAATTTGAAATCTCCGGTGCTGAACGCCGCGTCGTACATTTTATCGTAGTACAAGAAGAAGGCTTCCATGTTCTGAAAATCCTTGTTAAACATGAACACACCATCGTTCAACTGGGCGGATTGATAGGTCTTATCACCGTTCACGCCCTGAATGGTCGGATAAGCACTAATTTTTGCACCCTCCACATTTTTCTCTACGTCCTTCACACTGTCGTACAGCCAAGGACGACCAATGATGATACCAGCTTTCCCCTCCGTAAAATCAGACAGTGCATCCCAGGCCCCTTGGGTGGCCAATTCTTTGTTCAAGTATCCTTCTGCATACCAATCGCGTAACTTGGCAAGTGCCTCTTTGTTGCCAGGAGCCACAGATCCATAGGTGAGTTTGCCATTGTCGTTATGCCATTGTCTTGGAAGATGTTTGCCCGTGTATGCGCTGAAGATCATGACTGGATCGCTGACCCAGCCTGTATTGTAGGAATCTTTACCTGAAAAAGTAAAGCCGTATGTGTCTTTCTTGCCGTTCCCATCTGGGTCCTCATTAGTGAACGCCGCGATGACTTGTTCAAACTCATCGATCGTTGTTGGCGCTTTCAAATTTAACCTGTCTAACCAGTCCTGGCGAATCAGCATGACTTCGCCTTCCGTCAGATTCGGCGCGATCGCCATCCCGTAGACCTTGCCCTCCCTAACCACTGGATTGAAGGTGGTCGGGTATTGTTTGTATATTTCTTTTATCCGGTCAGGCATGTAGGTTGAGATGTCTTCCGTAATCTCCTTGACCTGCCCCGACTCGATCAGATCATTGACCAGCATGGTATCATAGACGGGCAGAACGTCGGGCAACTTCTCGGAACCTGTCAGTGCCAGCCGCAGCTTGGTATTATATTGTGAAGCATCACCTCCCAGCAGGGTGGTTTGGATTTTAATACCCAGGTTCTGTTCGCCCCAACGGGTCAACACATTGTCATTCAACGTCTCACCATTGATGTACTTTCCAGCATTCTCATCCTGTTGTTTGGCGATGGTGATCGTAAATGGCGGATCATATTTACCGTCTTTAAGCACCGATGCTGGTGCGGTTTCGGAAGCAGTCTCCCCTTTGCTACAGCCAGCCACAAGAGCAGCCGACAGCATAACCATACTTACCATTTTCCATAAATCGTTTCTTTTCTTCATGGAAACATGCCCCCTTCACTCATACTCAATTTGTTTTCTATATAAGTTCAACTAATTGCATATTTACACTGACACTCCGATGACAGAACAACCTTCTGATCGCTGTTATCGTGTAAATTTTAGTTGAACATATATAGATCTAATTTTTCGTCACAACAACTATTCTTTGACGGCTCCTAGCACGATTCCCTTAACGAAATAACGTTGTAAAAATGGATAGACCAAAATGATCGGTAGCGTGCTGACAAAAATTTGAGCTGCCTTGATGCTTTGCTCTGACATTGCCGCCACCTCGGACTGGCTCATCGCCATATTTTGCATGTTGCTCTGCACGACGACCGTCTGTAAAAACGAAGCCAGTGGATACTTGCTCGCATCTGACATGTACAAAATCCCGTCAAACCAGGAGTTCCAGTGCCCCACCATAATGAACAAGGATACGGTTGCGATGCCGGGCAGAGATAATGGTAAATAGATTTTGCTGAGGATTACGAAAAAGGACGCTCCGTCAATGAATGCCGCTTCTTCCAAGGCTTTGGGAATCGTTTTGAAGAAGTTGACGAGAAGAATCAAATTATAAGCACCGAAAGCTCCTGGCAGCACAAGTGCCCAAATTGTATCCTTTAATCCAAGGGCGGTGATCAATATGTAAGAAGGTATCAATCCCCCCGAGAAGAGCATGGTAAAGATAAAAAACCACATGAGCACGTTGCGTCCCCGGAATTCTTTGGATAGGGCATATCCTGCACAGGTAAGGATAAACATGCTGATGGTCGTACCCAAAACGGTCCGAGTGATGGATGTCAGCATGGCACCGTTGAAGTTGGAATTATTGAACGTTTTGATATAGGCATCCACGTTGAACCCGACCGGCCAAAATGAAACCATATTACCGCTAATGGCCGCTTTACTGCTGAGCGATTGCGCGAGCAAATGAAGCAGTGGAAGGAAACACGCCAGACCCGCCAGTATCATGAATGCGTAATTAAAATAGGAAAATACTCTATAGCCTGTCGTCTTATGGTACATGATCCCTCTCCCTCCTTGTTAGAATATTTTGTAATTGGCGTATTTATAGGCCAGCCTGTAGGAGACAACGATCAAGATCAAGCTAATTCCCGATTTAAACAGTCCTACTGCGGTCCCGAACCCGTATTGCCCGTTTAACAAGGATGAACGGTAGACATAGGTATCAATGATATCTCCTGTACTGTAGACAAGCGGATTGTACAGATTGAAGACCTGATCAAAGCCCGCATCCAGAATATTGCCCAGACTCAGCGTAGAAATGACGATAATCATAGGCAACATGCTAGGCAAGGTGACGTAACGAATTTGCTGCCGGCGTGTGGCGCCATCGATCTCAGCCGCTTCGTAATAAGAAGGATTAATCCCAGCAATGGTCGCCAGATAGACAATCATGCCGAAGCCGAAGCTCTTCCACACGTCGCTGATTACAACCGTGAATCGAAACAGATCAGGATCACCCAAGAAGTAAATGGGATCGTTCCCGAAAATCCGTGTCAAGATGTGATTGATTCCTCCGTCTAATCCGAGAATATCGATCATCAACCCCGCGACCGTAACCCAAGACAAGAAATGCGGCAGATACACCAGTGTCTGAACACTTTTCTTAATGCCCATATTTCGGATCTCGCTCAGCAGAATAGCCATGACGATCGGAACGATAATACCGACGATAATTTTGGAAACGGCGATAATCAACGTATTAATGATCGCTTGTGTGGCTTCTTTGTACTGGAAAATTCGTTCGAAATTATCTAACCCGATCCACCGTGAACCTGTGATGCCCAGCCATGGTTTATAGTCCTGAAATGCCATGAGCAAACCTACCATCGGGCCATAAGAAAAGATGCAGACAAACACAAAAGCGGGAATACACAGTACATACAAAGGCCAGCTTTTCTTGAGTTCCTTTTTGAATGAAGTTCGCTGGGGAAGCTTTGTTTTTGTTTTTTTTGCGGATCTGGCGGGCACAATCTCGTTAATGTTGCATACCTCCTCTATGATGGCTCTTCGAAAGCGATCCTTGAAGATAAGCTTAACAAAAGCGCTTTCACTCCAAAATGCCAAAATTTCAAGATCATCACCCCACGCTGAACCATTTTAAAACCGCTTTCATTTATCGCGGAAGCTGCCCTTCCGCTTTTCGAAGGTTTGGCTTATATTAAAGTTAATCCGATATGGATGTTAAACTTCTACGTTTGTCGATTATGAAAGGAAACGCATATGATCAGGAAAATGTATATGAAGCGATTCATCTATTTCTTTGTTTTTTTTCTGCTGCTGACGTTGAGTTTGTTTTTCGTGATGAACCGATTGAGCTCCAAAACACTTGAAGAAAATCTGATCAGCGCTTCCAAAAACCAGCTTGATTATGTGAAAGGCATTCTAGACGGGATTATATACGAGGCTAATATGTACGGGGTTCAGTATGCAGCTGACAGTGATGTGCGGTTCTATCAGAGGCATGTTATCGAGCTGAGCAATTACGATTCCCAAATGAAAAAAAACGATATCGTGGATCGCTTGCGGCAAACGCTCCTTTCCAGTCGATCCATTGAATCGATCGGCATTTACTGGAAGACTGAAGAAGCGTTTCTGTCCACGAACAATACCCAGGAGGCAAGACTTCCGTTCAAAGATGTTCATGAGCGCGGATGGCAAATCGTCGGTAACAGCTTGTATTACTTTGCCCTCTACCCTTACATCCAGAAATCAGGACAAAATGAACCGACTCAGTACGTGGTTGGTGTAAAGCTGAATACGGATTATTTAAAAAGCCTGCTGAAAAAGGCTGTGAATAACGACAGCTCGAACGCTTTTTTTCTTTTTGCCCCCGAGCAGTTATGGAGTGAGAAAGAAATTGACACCAATCTATTGAAAGCGGTTACTGAAATGATTTCGCCCCAGCCAGAAGTCACTTTAAAATACGATTATCATACCAATTCGGATGACTACTATGTTCTTTCGCGATATATTGAATCGATCGACGGTTACCTGATTACATATACACAGACGAACGATTTTTTGCAACCGCTTGACCGCAATCGCAAAGTGTTCTTTGCCAGCATTTTAGCCGTGTTCACGCTTGGTCTGGTTGTAATCTTTACGTTTTATCGGAACTACTACCGTAATCTCCGTTTGTTGGAGAGAAAGTTTTCACAGGTCGAGCAAGGCAATCACAACACGCGGATCACCGAGAATACGGGCAAAGAGTTTTACAGCCTGTTCAGAAGTTTTAACCATATGGTTACCGAAATCCAGGATCTGTTCGTATCCTTGAAGACTGAAACGGAACTGAGACGAGGTGCGGAACTTCAACAACTTCAAGCTCAGATTAACCCTCATTTTTTATACAACAGTTTGTTTTTCATCATGTCGGTGGCTCAGTTTTCACCTGATTCTGTCATGCGCATGAGCAAGCATCTAGCTGAATATTATCGTTATTTAACCAAGTTGGACCGGCATGAAGTGACGCTGGAAAGCGAGCTCCAGTTTGCGGAACATTTCCTGATTATTATGGCTCTCAGCAAAAAAATGGAGTACAGCATTGATCTGCCGCCAGAATTGGCCTCCCTTCCCCTCATGCCGCTGATCATCCAGCCCGTGGTTGAAAATGCAATTCAACATGGAATTGAAGGACAACAAGGTGCCCATCGGGTGACGATTGATGTCAAACAGACGAAAGCTGCGATAACGATCAAGGTATCCGATGACGGCAAAGGTCTGTCGCTGAATGATATCCGCAGCCTGGAGGCTCGGCTTGAGAGCGATACCCCGCCTGAAGGAGTTAAAGGCGTAGGGCTCTGGAATGTAAATCGGCGTCTGAAAAATACGTACGGCGAACGTAGCGGGCTACATTTTGCTACGAATGATTGGGGCGGCTTTTCCGTCTCGCTGCTCATCAGCATACCCGAGGTGAAAGGAGATAACTAATGCGATTATTAATTGTGGATGACGGACATTATGTCGTTGAGTATATGAAGCACTTGCTCGATTGGAAAACCTTCGGCATTCATCAGATCGAGACGATGACCAATTCGATTGAAGCCCGGGACATGTTGACTCAAAACCATATCGATATTCTGATCACTGACATACGAATGCCCGAGGTGTCGGGTATTGATCTGCTTCAACATATCCACCAACATAGCTTGCCAACCAAAGTCATCATCCTTTCCGGCTACTCCGAGTTCGAGTATGCACAGCAAGGAATCCGTTTAGGTGCGCTTGACTATCTGCTCAAACCTGTAGACAAAGATGATGTGGAGAAAGCCATGTCTAAAGCCATCAAGAATATTACAAAGACACGGCCCGCTCAACCTATCGCATGGGAGAACTTTGATGGATTGGGGTATCTGCTTTCGCTGCTAGGTCAAAACGAGACATTAAGAAAGCAATATGATTCTTATACTGATTTTTTAGGGGAACACCGTTTTTGCTACTTCAAGCTGGAGGGTTTCACAAAAGAACATGAGGATGTTATAAAACGTGATGTCGCAGACAAATTGGATTGTCTCGTTTGGGCTGCTGGTACCCGACTGGTCGCTCTTGTTCCGGAAGAAGTTGCTGGGGGACTGACTATCCAACTGGAGCAATCGGTCGTGTCGCCTCCCTTTTTATTGACTGACCGAAACGTGACCCGGCAGATGTTCTACAGGTTCTTCCTTAATGAGGACGTACACACAGAAGATTTTATTAGCATATTCAACCATTCTCCATCATGCGGTGATTGGGAGTCGGCGGGAAATATCATTAAAAAATATGATCAGATCCATCTCCGAAAGCAAAAAATAATCTTTCTCATGGAAACCATTCTATATGTATATCTGGCGGATAAGGATCACGATACCTCTGAAACCGTAGATTGGATGTTCAATCAGTTAGAGCAACCTGATGAACTATGGTCAACTCTCATGGATCGGGTCAGTCGGATCAGAAACAACAAACAGATGTCCATCCAAACTATCGTCGAGAAAGTGCAAACGTATATCGAAGACCATCTGTCACATGGTCTTAGTCTGGATGAGTTGGGGAAAGTCGCACATCTACATCCCGTTTACTTTTCCAAACTGTTTAAACAAGAGACGGGCGAAAATGTGTCAAATTACATTTCTAAGAAAAGGCTGGAGAAAGCTTCTCAACTGCTTCAAGATTCGGAACTCCGTGTCAACGATATAGCACAAATGGTCGGTTACAGAAAAAATCAGTATTTTATCCAGTTGTTTAAAGTGGAATACGGGGTCACCCCTTACCAGTACCGCAGGAATATGATCCACAAATAAAACTGTAGATGCAGTTAGACCACATCATTTACATTGGCATGTAAAGGTAGAAGCCACTCACTAGAAATGGAGTGGCTTCTACAAATTGAACTTATTTATTCTTTTGTGCAATGATGATATAGACGGGTTGGTTAGCAACTTGCGTCGGTGAATGAAACGTATCAATAACAGAGAAACCTGCCTTAACGATTTCCTCTTTCATTTCATTCGATGAAACTCTTGGTCCAGTAGGTACAGTAGGCACCTCTGACTTCTCTAATTCAATACACAAAAAGATCCCCTTGTCTTTTAATACTCTGTGGATTTCATCCAGTACGATTGAAAGAGGTTGAACCTCGTGTAACGATATGGAAGCAACAGCTTTCTCGAATCTTTCGTTCTCGAGTGGCATTTCTTTAAAATTCGCGGCAGTGATTTCAATATTCGTTATGCCTTTCTCCTTAGCTTTCATCTCCAGATACTGTAAAATATCTTCATCATAATCAAATGCAACTACGTTTTTTACATATTTGGCAAAAGCAAAGCTTATATAACCTGTACCAGCTCCAAGATCTAATAGTTCGTCCTCTTTATTAAGCTGTATGAACTCAAATAACTCCTCTGCCGGGAACCTCTCAATATTCTCCAAGTGCTCAATTTTTCTTTGTACTTTGGGATTCATTTTCATACTCCTCGTCTAATCGTATTTGTAAGAACATTCCGGGGCCCTTATTTGGGATCTATATTAAAGATATAGTTTATCTTTAATAACTATAATGTATGGGGCAAGATTTGTAAATAACGAATCCATGGCGAAAAGAAAACCCGCAAACCTTTTGGCTGCAGGTACAAGAAGAAACGTAACTTATTCACACAAATCTGTCCACATTCCCTATCTATTGTTCAGCCAATTTCACAAAATATTCTGAAGCCAAACGCACAGCCAGGATACTTGCGCTATTGAGGGAATTATCAAAGATAACAACATGGTTGTTTTTTACCGCTTCCAATGACTTCCATACCTTTGAAGATTCCTTATCCTTGACTGCTGCCTCTGCGACGTCAATACGATGCTGGATAATAATATAATCGGGATTCATGCTGGAAAGCCCCTCTAACGTAAGTGATTCTCCTCCCTCAGGATATCCCTCTGGTGCTAATAATCCAAAGCCTGCAGTTTGATTGTAGTACATCGTGTTTTTAGATCCTTGCGCATTAAAATTGGATTTTCCGTCTACCCGCAACAAGGCAAAGGTTTTATTCTCAAGTGTACTTAATTGCTCTTTCGTGGATGCTATCATTTCTTGTGTTTCCTGAATCAATTGTTCCGCAAGCTCCTCTTTACCAACAATCTGAGCACAAAGCATGGTCGTTTTTTCCCATGTGTCGGTGTAGTCGATTAAGACTACAGGTGCAATCTTGCTCAACTCATCATATATGGTATCCACGGAACCCTTAAAGGTTACAATGACATCAGGGTTAGCCTCCATAATCTTTTCCAGATTCGCTGAGTCACTACCCAAGTCAATAATCTCGGCAGATCCGGCGTAAGGCTGTAATGTAACGAACTCCTTCATCGCTTCTGCCGCGCTTGTTGATGCGATTGGAGGCGTATCCAAAGCAAAAAAGTAATCTAAGTACAAAGGATGAAGCACCGCTATGCGCTCTGGTCGCTTCTCAAGCACCACTCCATTTTCACTAGCATCCTGAATGGTTCTTGGCCATGCCTCCCCCTCGCTCTTACTGGTTTCAGGTGTAACGGTGCTGGACGTTTGGGAACATCCAGCCAGTACTCCTGTTAGTATCATTAATGCTGCAATCCATCCAATTAGTCTGTTCATATGGCTCCCCATTCGATAAGTTATTAATTATTTTATACCACTGCTTCATTAATGATCGATCTATTAAATCCCTAGGTGATCTCGTAAAGTAGCTCCCTCGTAGTCGCTTCTGAACATTCCTCGTTCGACCAACTTTGGAATCAACTGTTCAAAGAATATCTCCATCGATTTTTCTGAACCGCCCGGCAACGCTATGAATCCATCAATCGCACCAGCCTCAACCCGCTCGATAATATCATTCATTACAGTCTCGATGGTCCCCACAGATACCCAATGGGCTGATCCGACAACCTCCGGCCGATCCAGGATTTCTTGCACGGTAGGCTGATATTTTGTAATAAAACGGCGTAGCAACTCTGCATGTGTACGGCTGCGGACAGCTTGACTTGGATCGGGAAGCATTTCAGCAATTACGCGTTGATTCAAAGGACAACTTGTTAGATCAAGTCCCATTACCGATTGGAGTGAGGCACGTCTGCGTTCAAGAGTTAGATGCGAATGCGCAGCCTTATGCAACTCAAGCGCTTCTTCATACGTATCGCCCAGGAAAAAATATAGACCCGGCAAAACTTTGATGGCATTTGGATCGCGCCCATGTTCTACCGCTCTTCTTCGCAAATCATTCCGCAATTCCACTCCTGATTCAAGATCAGGCATTGCTGCAAAAATAGCATCCGCGACGGAAGAGGAAAAATTCCGCCCGATATCTGAAGCGCCAGCTTGAAACAAAGGAATGCTTCCGGATGGATGAGATGGTAACGTTAGCGGCCCTTTTACATTGAAAAATTCACCAGAATGATTAATGGCAGTCACTTTATCCTTATCTGAGAACAGGCCTGACTTGCGGTCAATGACAATGGCTTCATCCGGGAAACTTTCCCAAAGCTTGCATACGACTTCCGTAAACTCCATGGCCTTAGCATATCTCTCTTCCGGTGATGGCATAGGTGAATTGCCGAAATTATCGGCCCCTTCAATAGAAGTGACAATATTCCAGCCTGCACGTCCATTGCTTAGCCAGTGTAAAGACTGAAGTTGTCTGGCAACAACATATGGTGGATTGAACGTGGTAGAGATCGTCGTAACCAGTCCAATCCGGTTCGTTTCTCGAGCGATTGCTGCAAAGAACAGCGTAGGATCCGGACTGCCAAAGTTGGAGGAATCGCCTAACATTTGCGGGCTAATGTACAGATAATCCGCTCTGAAAAGAAAATCAAGCTTGAACTTCTCTGCTATTTTTGCCCACTGAATGTAGTAGTCAATGGTTCCTGTATGCTCCACTCCGCTATCCGGGTGCCGCCACCCGTCACCTTTATTCCATGTTGCATTTAAGGATAATCCAATACATAATTTTCGATCTGAAGTCATGTTTACCAACCTTTCGTTTCGTTGATTTGCTCCTAAGAGACCTGAGGTAAAACTTTAGCTCTCATAATTAATAATGATTCTCATTATCAGAAATAAAGTTTAGCAAGAATTCAGCTCCATTTGAATGCACAAGTGACGAATTGGATATGCATAATTATCTAATCGAAATCAGAACAAGCTCTTGTCCTCGCCACCTTAGATAGGAAATTACATGGATGAAACAAAAAAAAGCCGCTTGAATAGCGACTTGAATGATACTATGTTCTTGTCCCGCGACATGTGATAACCTACGATTCAAGCTCTTTGATTACTTTGGCAGGTACACCCCCAACAACACAATGATCAGGGACATCCTTGGATACAACAGCGCCCGCAGTAACAATTACATTGTTTCCTATCGTTACACCTGGTAGAATTACACAGTTCGCTCCGATCCAAACATCATCCCCAATCGTAACGGGTTTCGTAATGGACAACTTCTCTCTTCTTCCTTTGGCTGTCATCGGATGATTTACTGGAGAGATCGTAGTGTTAGGGCCTATCATGCAATAATCCCCAATCGTTACTGTGTCGACATCAAGAATTGTAACGTTGTAATTGGTCAGAAAATCTTCCCCCACATGAATATTCTTACCCACATCGCAATTGAACGGTGGCTGCATATAAACTTTAGTACCACATGAACCAAATAATCTGCGGATTACTTCTTGTTGTTCCTGGATATTTACAGTATCAATTTCATTGAATTTTTTACATAGACGAGTTGCATTTTCTTTCAATGAAGCAATCTCTGGATCTAAAAAGCAAAACGCTTCCCCAGCAAGATATTTAAAATCGAAGCTCATACGATACGGTATTATGAACAAGAAGGATTACTGCCGTTCGTTGAACGTGATCAAGGTGGAAGAAGAGTTTTTAACGAAGGGGACTTAAGTTGGTTGGATCTGATTACTTGTTTGCGGATTATGAATATATCTATTGCAGATTTGCGAAAGATCGTTGAGCTTACTCAAGAGGGAGATTGGACGATTCAGGCAAGAAAAGAGATTATTTTAGGAACACAAAGCTAAATTAATGGAAGAGCAACATAAATTAGACAAAGCTTTTAAAAAAATAGCAAAAAACTCGATTACTTCGACGATCTTGAAGAAAAGTATGTGGAAAAACAAAGTCAACGTAATGGCAATGCAGCATTAGAATAAGTTGAAAAATCAACTGTTCTTCGATTGCAAAGGACAGTTGATTTTTTGTGAGTCCAACCCATAATTACTGTTCTTTTCGTTTAAAAAACATTTTGCCAACAATAAGTCCCATACCAGTTGAACAGATCAGATATCCAAAGAATAAGAAAAGTAAATAAACCCCATGAAGATCTGCAGGAATCTGCTTTAAGCCTTCAAACCAAGCTAAACGAAAAGGATACAGAATTACTACCCAAATGATCAGCAAGAAAAGAAGAAAATTAATTATTTTTAACACAATAACGATCCTTTCAAGTCCGAGTGGAAACAGTCGGAGATATACGCTACATCGTTTATTTCGTATACCTTAACGCTGCCTGCACTATGATAGTTAGCTTATGTATTCGTGTTGATATGTTGAATCTATAAATAATTACTAATTATATTAGGAAACATTAGAGGGATTTCTTATTTCTTCAGTGAGTATAACAAATAAAGGTAATATAAGCACACAAAATTAATTTTGGTAATTCTCCAAGCTAATACAAACAATCTACTCTTAACTAACGTTGAAGATAAGTGTAGAAATACGTATCTATCTTTAAGTTTAGGAAAGTAATCAATACGATTAAGAAGCCTTTCTTTATCAGAACGGGCTTCTTTTGACGTTTTACAGTAACGCTTTAATCTCAGTTCACACCAGGCGCGTTTTCATGCAAATTTGTCTTCGATCTTTTCTTCTTTCTGGGCTGACCCTTCCAGGACAGATATGTCCAAATTCGTAGAACATACTCGACCGGACCATTGCTAAATTTCTTAAGGTATAATGGGCTGAGCCACAATTGAATGCCGTAGACAGCAAGTGCAATAATCGCTCCGATGAACACGCCAGCACGACCAAACAGTCCGAGGCCGTATCCATAAAAGATGGTCGTACAGATTACGCTCTGCATCAGGTAGTTCGTCAGCGAGAGACGGCCAACCGCCTCGAACCTGCCCATCAGGCTGGAACGGTGGCTTCCCGCATACAACAGCGCAAATGCGTAAATGTATCCGAGTGCAAGCAACGTTCCTCCAAGCGTTTCCCTGATTCCGATTCCGGGCCATCCTTCCGCACCAAATTGTGGTGCCAGTACGCCATATGCTTTGAGCATCAAACCAACTGGAATCAAAAACGAGGCACGACGAAGATACATATTTCGCATTGCCTGAGGGTCGTTAAACGTACCAATTCTTGCAGCATGCATACCGAGCAGGAACATCGGTATCGTCATAAGTGGGGCCAGCACCAAGGCTATGAGGGCGTATGACACCTCTAAATCCCCACCGAATGGATCACCGTTATTGCTGAAATCCCTGATCTCCGCGTAGCTGCCGCTGCCGTATACATCCTGACTTTGAATGATGTAGTTCTCCATATTCGTGGATTCAAAAGCCAGCGGGTTCGTTGGATTGGATGCCGGTAGACCTAGAAGCCCTGCTCCAGCGAGTAGTATTAACGCCCATATAAGCAATGTTTTGGGCTTCCGATTAAGAAACATCAGCAGGAAGAAACCCAGTACACCGTAAAACGCCAGGATATCCCCTTCCCACAGATAGATGATGTGCAGCAATCCGATACCTAACAGCAGTAAAAAACGTCGAGCCAGATGACACTTTGGTCTTAAACCTCGTGATTTTAGGCTTTCCGATAGCTTAATCATGCCAAAGCCGAACATAAATGCAAAAATCGGCATAAAACTGCCCACCACCGTGATAAGCAGGAACGAGAGAAAAGCCTGGTCTGCACCGCCGATCCCGAACAGTTGGGGTTTACTCTGGCCGAACATTCCGTATTGGAACGCCAGCATATTCGCCAGCACGATGCCGACCAGACTGAATCCGCGCAGTCCATCTATTAATTGGATGCGCTTTTTTGATGTGCTCAATCAATCACCTCTGTCTATAACGTAAAGATCAGTTCTTAATATACGTTAAATCCTTCCAGAATTTCAACTAAAACTCTGTTATGAGTTCCTTGCTCATTCTGCACAGTAAAAAAAGCCGCTAAATTAGCGACTTTTAATTGGAACATATTAAAGAGTAACTATGATTGGACCATTTTTAGTAAGGATGATCGTATGTTCGATTTGAGCGACATAGCTATTTTTAGTAGCAAAGGTCCAGCCGTCTCCTGTTTGGAATACTTCTTCTTCTGAAGTGGAGACAAATGGCTCGAATGCGATAACCATGCCTTCTTTTAACAATTCATCATCCGATGGATCATTATAGTTATAGATGTGGTCAGGTGCTTCGTGTATCGCACGTCCAACACCGTGTCCTGTAAGGTTTTTGATAACCGTTAATTCATGCTGTCTGGCAGTTTGGAATACGGCTTTTCCGATCCCGCTTTTTTTGGAACCCGGTTTTGCTTTCTTAAGACCTGCTTCAAATGCTTGTTTAACAACATTGCATATTTTCGTTAACACTTCTTCGCCTTCGCCTACGACAAACGAGATTCCCGTATCAGCAAAATAACTGTTCTTGGAGCCAGACACATCAATATTGACGATGTCCCCTTCTTGAATAACCCGCTCTCCGGGAATACCATGTGCCACTTCTTCATTAACACTAATACAAGTGAACCCTGGGAAATTATATTCACTTTTTGGAGCAGAGACTGCGCCAGCTTTCTCAAAAAGCTCTCCGGCCAGATCATCAAGTTCTTTAGTCGTTATGCCCGGAATGGTTTTTTGAACCAATTCATCTCGAATAGAAGCGACAATTTTTCCAATTTCCTTCAAACCATTAAAATCTTCTTCTGTTCTTGCGATCATTTTTTCTACCTCACTATCTTTATCATCAATTGATTACATAGATGTTATCCTTGATTGCACATTAGATAATCATATCCAAAGCAGCAAAGCTTCGCAACTTTTTTATCCACATCGTGAGTGTGGTTGTTCTCTTGTTCCTTCTGTTACTGAAGCTCAATTCTCCATCCCTTCATATGTTCTGCGCCATCAGTGAGGGTATAGTTTTGAAGTAGTCCTTGTATGGTGGTGATCTGTTCTGAAATAGCGTTACTACTCGTTCTAACAAGAAATACAGGAGAAATACCGTTTTCCCTGAATTGGTTGAGCAGCCATGTCAAAACTTGAAAATCGTCACGGTTTGCAGTATCCAAAGTTTCTTCAAATCCAAAAACGTTGTTGGGGCTTAAGGTATTTATCTGAAGGATCATCTTAAGATACGCTTGTGAATCGCCTTTTACTAATTCAGATATCTTGATCAGATATGGAGAAGTTGAATTTTGTTCATGAGGTCCAAATATATCGATGTGAATCCATTTATTTAGTGCGCTGTCTATAGTATCCGGAATTTTAAATAATCCATGATGCCTTGCAAGAACGAATGCCGGATCGATGATTTCCCTACAGTGTTCTTTCATCTTCTGTTTCTTTTTATGTTGTTCACGAAATACTTTCGGTCCTTCAGGGAAAATCTTATTAAATCGTTGATAAAAATATCTAGGCGAAGAAAAGCCACTCTCTGTTGATATTTCTACCAGGCTCCGATCAGTCGTCAATAATTGTTTGATTGCATGCTCAATACGCAAGTAATGAAGTAAGTTTTGCAGCGTATCTCCTATTAATAACTTGAATTGTGATGACAAATAATCCAAATTTAAATATTCCTCAGTATGTTTGGCGATCTCATTCAAAGATGCCTTGTTAATAAAGCCCCTGTTATTGAATAAATAATCATATATTCTTCCTATTCGTTGTAGCTTGGTCGGGTTCCCTTCGAACATTCTTTTCGCATCAAAATTCATAATGAGCAGGTCCAACAATTGTTCTGCTGTATTCTTTAACGTTAGAAATGGCATCTCACGCGTAGCTACAATTGGAGTTATTAACGTGCAGATGGCCTTAATGACTCCTTCTACTCGTTCTATCCCTAGATATGCTCCAGGGCTAAATTCATGCGCAAACCAGACATATGATAAATCCGGAAAATAAGCTTTTGCAAATTCAGCATCGATATTTATTTGGAGGACGACATTGTTTTCATCGGTCTGCCATAGACGGTGAACTTGATTGATATTGAAAATTTCTATTGCACCAACACCTAATGTTCTTTGCTCATCGGCAATAGCAACATGAATGCTACCTTCCAACACAATCACCACTTCAATAGAATTATGCCATCGGAACGGTTCATCTTTGACGTTTAGAAACTGTACGTTCAGGGGTGAACTATAAGTGAAATAACCCGTACCACTCATCTTGTGATCTCCTCCTTACACTCCAACCAATGTGTCCCAAGCAAGATTCGAGCAACATACGAAGAAATCTAAGAAATGTACCCACAACGCAAAGAAATGTGAATTGTTCATGCTTCTGCATTTTAGGAAAATGGATGATAGATCATCAACAAAATTTTAATTTTAAATGAAGGAATGGGGAGATATGCATGAACCAAATTCGAATCACACAGCAGCTTAATGCACATCAACAAGAACAAGTTGCTCATTTATTTTACGAAGCTTTTCCATTGAAAGTATCACATTTGTGGTTTTATGCGAAAACGAAAAAACAAGCAGTACAACTATTATCTCAGTCTATTCAATTTGAACAAGGCATTTACGCATTAAGAAATGAAGAAGTGGTTGGATTTCTCGGTTACAATATAGGAAAAGAAGCGTTCACACCTGCCAATTATGTAGCTTTTCGGAACGTGTACTCCCCATTTGTAGCGACTTGGCGATTTTTATGTTATGCGTTTTATTTAAAATTTCATTTGTATCACGAACAAGTATTGCATATTGACCCTATTGCCGTATCAGAAGATGCTCGCGGTCATGGAATAGGTAAGTTGCTATTAAGTAAGTTGGAGCAAGTCGCAATCAATAAGCAAATTACTACAATCAATCTAGAGGTCGTGGATACGAATCCTTCAGCACAAAAATTATATGAGCGGTTCGGTTATATGCTCCAAAAAGAACTAAAATCCGGCCCATTTACTGCCATGGCAGGCTTCAAAAAAGTGATGTTTATGCAAAAATGTTTAGATAACACTAATTCCTCAATCCAATCAGAATAAGGAGGCCAGCGGACTTGTGCCACTGCCTCCAACTTAATCCATACTCATGGTAGAGGCTCCATAATCATCGATATGCAGCTTCACACTGAAGGTCACTGGAATTGTGGTGAATGTGTCATCCCAATTTCCTTTGACTTTTTCCCATACGGCCGGATGCTGTATGCGCAGAGCTTTCCCCAGACCTGCAACCTCTACATGCATTTTTTTTAACTTGGTCATGGTGTTCTCTACTAGCTTTTTAACCTCTGCTTCCACGATTTCGGAATGCTGTTCCAGCGACCGATTATTCATTTTCTTAATGTTGGATGCAAAGACTTCAGACAGGCGCCCTTCCGACTTCATGTCAACGTGAAACGAGATATCATCCCCGTGCACGGTTGCCTTGATTTTGCTCTTGACGGATTTGATCTCATATACGAATTGCTGCTGTAGATCAGGTTCTTTGATCTTGTATATGCCCCCTGAAATATCACCTGTTATCCATTGTAAACCTTCCACATGGGATTCATTTAAGTATCCACCGTACTTTTGCGTGTTGCCTTTCATTACCCCCGCACCTTTGATCTTTAAGGCACCTTGTTCCACACTGACATTTGGCAGAAGATAGCTGGATTCCGATTTTAGCGGTCCGATCAAGTTCGCAAGTGTAACGGGTTTGATGAGGCGGGAGATTCGTTTGCGGTTGCCAGACAGCTCTTTGAGCAGAAAAGCAGGAATCTCTCCGGATGCATTTTCCTTGAGGACGTCACTAGCTGTTCCTGTCGTCATATATACCTGAAGACTAAGTCGAATATCATTATCGGCTAGATAAAAATCAAGTAACTCATGCATCGGAATCTCTTGCAGTAGCTTGGAACTGATCACAATTGTCTTTAAATGGAAACCGGCTGGTGATCGGTTCGTGAGATACGTCTCCCTCGTCATCTCCATAATGGAATCCCCGATCTCCTCTTTGTTGTAAAACTTTTTCCCTGGAGAGTTGTTAAACTTAGCTCCTGCTTCAGGCAAAATATATTGCACGGTTCGCCGAATCTTCTGTTTTTGAGGGTAATCTACGCGCTCAGAAGTAATTCTTTCTTCAGGTTCTACCTTATCGTAGGCAATACCTGCCTCCAGATACCGCTTTTCAATAGGTGAGCTGCTCCAACATCCGGTCATTAACATACTTGCTGCTGCCACCAACATAAACAGAGCAACATTTCGGGAATAGATCATGTCGACTTTGACCTCCAGCGAGAAATGAGTAGCAGGATCAGAGACAAACCGGAGAATAGAATGAGGTTGGCTTTACCAATATATCTCCCCAGTTGGAATAGTTCGTTGATATCCCGAGGGACGCGAGATACGATCAGCATGATGGGCAGTAGAATACAGAGACTTCGTGCATAAGAAAGCTTTGTCACATGGGATAATCCCAATGCCGCACAATAAAAAGCGATATTAAATGTCGCGAAAATCTCTAGTACCCAGATTGACAAGAGTAAGGATTCGAACCGTTCCAACGGTAAATTATCTACTTCAACACTGCGTGTGAGATCGAAAAAAGGCCATACACGAGTCATAACCCCCTCCGCAGTGAATGCACCGATGCACAGAATAGTAGCGGTTGTATAGAGCACGATAGCTACGCCAAGCCCCCATCCCATGATGCGAACTGCTTTTTCGGGTTTTTCCATTTTGGCTAATATAAATAACATGATTTCGCTCCCGCTAAATGCCAAGGTAGTGGTACTCATGCCATGAAAGACGGGAGACATGCCTTTGGATAAAAAAGGACGCAAGGTGCTAACGTCAAAGTTTTTCACCCCAAGTAATAAAATGAGGAGGTAGATCACGATCGTGATCGGAACAATGATCTGGCATACTTTTGCGATCACGTCCGTGCCCTCCATGCACAAGTACAAGGATATCCAGACAAATAGGGCCTGAATGGCCCACCATGGTGTACCTTCAAGTAGGAAAAACGATGTGACTTCCTCCATCGCCCGCATTTCATAACTTCCCAAATGAATGTAATACGCGATCACAACCACACCGATGATTTTTCCAATCCATGTCCCTACAATCTGTTGCACGAATTCATAGAAGTTCATTCCTGGAAATTTTCGACTGAGCCTTATCATCATCCACGCCAAAAGTAACGTTACACATCCTCCGAGAATGACGGACAACCAGGCATCTGCACTTTTAACAGCATGAACGACTTCTCTGGGTAACGTAAAAAGCTCCACACCAACAATAAAAACAATGATCAGACTTACGCCCTGTAATGTTGTAAGCTTGCCTGAATCATTCAGCCCAGATGCCATGATGGTTCCTCCTTGTTGTAAGTGTTACGTGTTAACTCTTGCGTTTCCGGTCTTTGGTCTGTAACAGCCCAGGTCTTTGCCGCATGAATTGTAGCGGAGCACGAATCAAATAATCTTTCCATTCCTTAATGGAAGGCGGGGCAGCCATTCCTACATAGGGAATGCCAAAACTTTTTAATTTGAACATATGGATGACCAGGAACAGAAAAGCCATGATCACACCATATAATCCGAACATCGCGGCGGTGAACATGATGGGAAATCGTAATAACCGCATGGCAATACCTGCACTGTACATTGGCGTGGCAAATGAAGATATCGCCGTCACTGCAACAACGATGACCAGTATGGGACTTACAATACCGGCATCCACCGCAGCTTGTCCAACGATGAGACCACCAACGATCCCCATGGCTGGACCGATAGGTTTCGGCAAACGTAATCCCGCCTCCCGCAAAATCTCAATCGCAAGTTCCATAATAAGTGCTTCAATTAACGTGGAAAAAGGCACGCCCTGCCTCGTTCCAATGATTGAAATCACCAAATTGGTAGGAATCAGTCCAGGATGAAACGAGATAAACGAAATGTATATAGCCGGAGCAAATAGCGAAATCAGGGTAGCTACAAAGCGTAAGAATCGAATAAACGAACTGGGAATCCAGCGTTCATAATAATCTTCGGGTGATTGCAGCATCATGGCATAGGTAACCGGCATTAACAAGGCGTACGGTGACCCGTCCAGCAGGATCGCGACTCTCCCTTCCAATAAGGCCCCCATGACCCTGTCCGGTCGTTCCGTATTTTGAATCTGGGCAAAAGGGCTAAGGAAATTATCTTCAATTAACTGCTCCACATAACCGGACTCCAGTACTTCATCTACATCAATTGCGCGCACACGTCGTTTGACTTCGTCGACCAGTTCATGATTGGCAATATCCCGAAAATAGACGATCATCAGTTGCTTCTCGACTCTGCTTCCCACTTTGCAAGAGACCATTGCAAGTTCATTGGTTTCCCCGTGTCTGCGCAGCATGGTCGTATTGTCACTGAGCACTTCCGTGAAGCCAATCCTTGGCCCCCGAAGAACCGATTCCGATACTGGCTCCTCGATCGATCTTGATTTCCCCTTTGGCGTTCCCAGAATTAGCGCCCCTTGAACCCCATCCAGCAAAAGGATTACGGAGCCAAACAGGACCTTGCGCAAGCTCGGAGTGACCTCCTTCACAAATTCTGTTTCAGATACCAGCAACAGCTGCTGATCCAGTAAATGTACCAGCTGTTCAGGAGTTAACTTCTCATGCTCAAGTGGCGTGTTTCCCCACTCCAACATCGGTTTCAGCACGTTATGATCCAGCGCCATCTTATCGGTCAAACCATCGACAAAATACAAGACGGCATGACAATCCAGGTTGCTTAGATAAAATGTTCGTTCATTAATATCATCCATATCCAGTGCAACCTGTTTGAAGCGATTCATGTTGGTCACAAGTTCATCTGTATATAATAAGGCTTTATCATCTGTGACCGTTGGAACAGGACTAGGGTCACCCGACTGTTCTTCTGCAGCGGGAGGACTCTCCATTCTCTGCTTTCGTTGGCCCAGCCGCGCATCCATAAGCTTGATCTGGCGAAACAGGCCCATAATGAGAAAAGGTACTAACGTTAGGCACATGGTGCCCACCCAGGCACTCCAGTCAGGTATATGATCCAGTATTTGTTTCCACATCACCTGATCAGATCTCCTTACATCACATACTGTTTTCAAGTAGAATGACCAATATTCTACAATTCATGCATTCATGACCTTTCCATAGTTATCTTCGATTGACTCTAAATAAATAAAACGACCGTTCCCCGGTGTAATGCCGAGAAACGGTCGCAAATTAAGTCGTTTTGTATGTTCAGTCACATCAAACACGATATCTAAAATTCCAGGGTGCCGACATAGGTAGGATTCAACCACTCGTACGTTTATAACCATGGAGTAAATCGTATTTCTCACTACGTATCATTCGTTTGCTATATAAAGAAGAGCCCGACATCGGCGCCAGAGAAAAAAGCTCACATCGAGACGCTACAGATGCAATCGGCATTCCGGAGATCCAGTTCAATCAACAAACTTAAGCCCTACGCGCTGCCGTTAAAGCTGGTGTAAACCATATTGTGTATACCTCCTTCTTTAATAATGAACCGGGGACAGCTAACGTTACCGCTGGGGACCATTATTTCACGGAGCAAGCCATCAAAGATACTGGATTAACGTATACTATTCTTCGTAACAATCTGTACGCCGAGAACCTTCTTCAAGCCTTGGGACAAGCGGCCGAAAGAGGAATGTACGCATCTGCTATTGGTGAAGGCAAAATCTCTTATATCGCTCGTCAAGATTGTGCCATTGCTGTGGCTGTGGCTTTATCATCATCTAACAACAATAATAAAACACTTCATTTAACCGGCTTGGAAGCTGTTTCGGTTCAGGATATTGCCCGTATTTTGAGTGAAGCTGTAGGCAAACCGGTATCGTATGTGCCGTTAGATATTCCTCAACTCGTTGGCATTTACGAATCCTTTCGCATGCCGAAGCCTATGGCGGAAGCTCTAGCTTCTTTTGATGCGGCTTCAGCTAGAGGTGAATATGAGCTGGTAACTCAGGATTTCAAAGAACTCACAGGTCAAAATCCAATAAGTATCAAACAGTTTCTGGCAGCGCAGAAGAACGGTTAATCTTTAGGCAGTGTCATGAAACAGAAAAAAAACGAAGGTGGGTTAACCGCCTTCGTTTTTTTGTATTATGCTCGTTTGCGAAAAGAATGCAAATAAAGCCTTAAGTGTACTTACTTTCTCTTTAATAACGCAGCCACACGCTCATTTCACCAGCCAGACGATTGCCCCATAGATAATAGGGAATGGCCTTGAAACGTACAGCCTTTGTCTGCTTAATATAAGAACGGTACGGCTTCTCATCTGACCATAAATCGCTGTTGTCAGTCACGAAACCGTCCCCTTCTACCACGACACAACCACCTAGCAAATCTGGATCAGCATACGCCGTTAATTGCGGCTCCTCAGCGATTGCGAGTGAAGTGAGCGGTGCTTCGTTGTCTGCTTCTTCGACACAATAAACGAGCGGGCCGCGTTGAATAGCCACCTTGCCTGCATCTGCCCGAATTAAAGGGTGCGCCGCAACTAACTTCGGCTCAATCGGAAGCAGCCACTCCACTGTATTTCCATCTGACCAGCTGCGATTTATTTTGGCGTAACCATTCTCAACATGAATATCTTGCTTTTCACCATTTACTTTCAACGTTGGTTCTCCGTCCTGGAACCAGTTCGGTATACGGAGCGCAAGCTCGAACTCAGCACATTCGCTGTCTTTGGGAAGCTGAACCGAGAATTCAACGCTGCCGTTCCATGGCAACTCAGAGTGTTGATGCAAAGTTATTGTGGTGTCGGCAAGCTCGAACGACGCTTTACTTCCAATATACAAATGGGTATAGATCGTTCTGCCATCCTCAGACACGTCGTAAATATAATCGTTTAACGAACCTAGCAACCGCGCGACATTGGGAGGACAACAGGAGCAACCGAACCATTTTTGTCGGACGGGCTTTACGTGATATTTATCTGGATTTTTGAGACTTGCTTCTGGCCATACCTCAAGTGGGTTGACATAGAAGAAGTGTTTCCCATCCTTAGACATGCTGCCCAGCACATTGTTGTAGAGTGCTCTCTCCAACACATCCGCATACTCGCTTTTAACTTCCAATTGAAGCATGCGACGTGCCCAGAAAATCAAACCAATCGAGGCGCAGGTCTCCGCGTAAACGGAATCATTCGGAAGATCGTAGTCAAACGTAAAGGCTTCCCCGAGATGTGTTGAACCAATGCCTCCGGTGATATACATTTGTTTGCCAGTTGTGTTGGACCAGAGTCGTTCACAGGCCTCCTTCTGACCTTCATCACCTGTTAATCTCGCAAGATCAGCCATTGCCGTGTACATGTAAACTGCCCGAACGGAGTGTCCAACAGCTACCTTTTGCTCACGAACAGGCAGATGAGACTGATAGACCTCAAGATTAGGCTCTCCCTGTGACCAGATGTTTGTCCGGCTTCCGCGTTTCCATTCCTCGATAAAATAGTTGGGCTGTTTTCCCCGTTCATCTATGAAGTACCGGCTAAGGTTCAAATAACGCTCTTCTCCCGTAACACCGTATAGCTTAACCAGAGCCAATTCAATTTCCTGATGGCCGCAGTAGGCTCTTATCTGTCCAGGGTTGGTTCCGAACATACGATCAATCAGATCAGCGAATCGGCAAGAGATGTCTAACAATTTACGCTTGCCTGTAGCCTGATAATAAGCAACCGCTGCTTCGATTAAATGCCCTGCACAATACAGCTCATGAGCTTCGTAAAGATTGGTCCATTGCTTCCCAGGTTCTTTGATCGTGAAGTAGGTATTCAGATAACCATCGTCATGTTGGGCTTGGCTGATCAATTCGATGGATTCATCGGCGATCTTCTCTAACCTATGATCTGGATGATGACGGAGCGAATAAGCAACGGCCTCTAACCACTTGTAGAGATCACTGTCCTGAAATACCCATCCGCCAAATTCACCTTGCTCCAAGCCGGCAGCAATACGGAAATTTCGAATGGCATGACTAGGCTCAGCGTCCTCTACCCTATCGTTTAGAGCTTCCCATTGATAGGGAATAACCGTTTCTCGTACAAGATCGGAATATGTATTCCAAAATTGGTCTTGAATTTGGATCTGATTCTGTCCCATTATACACACCTCAAAAGTATAAAATTTGACTCTTTCCACAGTCGAGTATATGCTTTTTCTTAAAGTGAGAATAGGAATGGAATGAGCTTTTTTCTATACAAAATGACACTAAAAAATGAGGTTAATTCATTGAAGGAAGAATTAATTGTTGCGTTACAAACCCCACCTCTTCCATATTACTGGGAATCGGGTCGTTCAACGTTTCGTATAGGCGACCGTCATCCTAATCGAAGAAACTTCGGCCTGTTTGATGTACTGCTCGTGGTTGATGGGGAATTACATATCGGTGAGAACGGGACGGAATGGACACTCGGCATAGGTGATGCACTATTATTACTGCCGGAAGGTGAGCATTATTCATTCAGGCCCTGCGAACAGGAAACAACGTTTTACTGGGTTCATTTTGAGCATGTGGACTGGCATCAGAGTCCCTTAATAGAAGAATCGGAAGTGGTAAATCCGTTATCGCCATTCGATAACCCAAAATTAATACGAATACCTAAGAAATCCACGCTACTAAGTCCCCAGCTCGCATTTGATCTAATGCAACAGCTTTTGGAGCTGCCGGTAGGTGATGCCTTCTGGGAGAAGCAGCAACTGCTGTTCCGCTTTCTGGCTATGCTCGAAAATGGCATCTCGGATATGGCCAAAACGCCTGCTTCACGGCTTGCCGAGAAAGTAGCTGTTTTCATCCAGCAACACTACCAAGAAGAGATCACCAATGAAACACTCTCGTCGGCACTACACTTTCACCCCAGCTATATCGTTCGCTGTATGAAAATGAAATACGGTGTCACACCCGTTCAGTACTTACTACAATTCAGGATTGAGCGGGCCAAGCAGCTTCTAGTCTCCACGGAATGGTCGATTGATCGTATAGCGGCTGAAGTGGGTTTTCAATATGCGCCTTACTTTTCTACCTGCTTCAAGCGAGGTGTTGGAATATCTCCCCTTGAGTTTCGCAAGAAATATCTTAACTAGTTAAATGCATACTCTTCTATATCATCCGAAATCAGATATTGTGCGAAATGGGCTTCCTTCAATTGGAGGAAACCCATTTCTTAAAATTAGATAAACAGATTGTGATTAGCTTGAGATGCTTGTCCGAGATAATAACCGACACCACCAATGAACATGATTGTTCTTCACAAGGCCACGGATCATCTTCGAACGCAGTGCTGACCACTCGGACTGCATCGCTTCCGTAATATTCGACTTCTAAATCATTACATCCACAGTCTGATGGTTAATACTATTCCTCGATATTGAACCATGGACCAGAAGCTTGAATGAAGCCCCACAGTTTTTCAGGTAGCTCAAGCTCATTTACCTTCGAAGCCTTGATCGTAGTTTGTATCTCAGACTCACGTCCACCTTGAACTTTCTCAACCCAGTCCGGATTCATGATTAACGTTTGGCCAATCGCTGCCAAGGATATGCCCTGATTCATAGCTTTATTAACATCATCCGGAGTTACCATCGAACCTGCAGCCAGTAGAGTTACTCGACCGCTCACATGTTCAGCAATGAATTCCAGGTGTGTTTTGTCATCTCGAGTGTCAGCGGGTTTAGATGTAAAGACATCCCCCAATGAAGCATGGATATAATCAACACCCACTTCAATCAGGCGATCAATCAACACATAGGTATCCTTCATTCTTAGACCACCTTCCTGATGTTCGTCAGGAGAAATCCGGTATCCGAGAATGAAAGGTTTGGTAGCATGTTTTTGAATGACACGTTTCATCTCATCAATGACAGCCAGCGGAAAGCGTAAGCGATTTTCTATGGAACCACCCCATTGATCCTCTCGTCTGTTGAAGAATGGAGAAAAGAAGTTTTGCAGCAGGAATCCATGAGCACCATGAATTTCAACCCCGTCAAAACCTGCTTCAATTGCACGTCTAGTCGTTTCTCCAAACGCATGAATCACGTCCAATATTTCATCATGCGAAAGCTCTCTAGGTAGAACGGAAGGTGCAAATCCTGTGGCTTCCGTCTGCACAGCACTGGAACTAACCACTTCACCATTCGGAGTGAGATTTGGAAGTGCCTTGTTACCTGCATGAAAAATTTGAAGTAATGCAGCAGCTCCTCCACTCTTCGTAGCATCTGCTAATTTGCGCAAGCTCGGAATGAACGCATCATCGTACCCGGCGAACTCATTCGTGAAGCCGATCCCGTTAGGTTGGACATGTGTGCATCCTGTAATAACCAGCCCCACACCATTTACTCTTTTTTTATAATAGTTTTCTTCCGCATCTGAAACGGTATAATCATCATTACTGGACCATGTGGTCATAGATGCCATAACAATTCGATTCCGAAGCGTTACTCCGTTGTTGAGTGTAAAAGATTCAAACATGTTGTTGTACTGTGCGTTCATTACATAACCTCTTTCTAATAGTAGTAAATGTATATTAATTTTCAATCCTCATAAATAAACGATCATTCGATTAATATATAGCGTCAAAACAGAGGGATTTCCATAGTGAATGTAATTCCCTCTAAAATAGAACTTTATTAAGCTTTAATCGCATCCCAAGTCATCTGAACTAATTCGTCCAAACGATCTTGCTCCAACTCGATCCGGCCGCCAAAAACCTCTTTAACATATTGCATGGTTGGATTGAACGTAAACATATGAAGCAGACTCGTATCCACTTGTTTGAATACCCGTTCACTTTTACCCTTCTCGTACAACTTAAATAGAGGTTCGAATAGACTGGCTCCCTCCATCAGGGACAACTTATGCAGGAGTGGTGAATTGGAGAATTGCTCGGCAAATAAAAATTCATCTTTATGGCTTAAAATAAAGTCCGAGAAATTTTTCAATGCATGCTCAAAAGCAGATTGGATCGTAATCGATTCATCATAATTGTGAAATACGGCCAGACTCATGTCTTTCTTGATGCTTACATACAGTTTATTGAGCATGTCCTCCTTGTTTTCGAAGTAAACGTATATCGTTGAAGCAGATACGTTAGCCTTTTTGGCGATCTTGGACATCGAAGTTTCCGATAGCCCATATTCATTAATTAATTGAATTGCTGCGTTAAAAATACGCTCTCGTTTATTCTCATCTTTATGTCTCATGTACATGATATTAAATAATCGTTTGATTAAAGTCAATCAAGGATGCGTTATATAAAGAGCATTCCAACGTCGTTGTTGATATCCAAGTATCTCTTCACCTCATAGACAACGTAGCGTTCACTGGACCTATAATAAACGATCATTCGATTAAAATCAAGTGCGAATATGCTACCTCGACCAACATTTGAGTTAGACGTGAAGCCACAATAATGAATATAGTCTTCCAAGGGTAGTCAAACCAAACGACCGTTTTCCGGTGAAATACCAGAGAACGGTCGTAGCGACATGATCACTTCATTATATGTTCGCAAACTGATCAATGGGATAATTGTCCCTCATCACCTTGCTCCTCCTGCACAATTCGAGCAATGTGAATCATTAGATATAATAATTCCTCGTTTGAGATGGAGATATCCAGCATGTTTTGCACATAGGTTTTAATCATCTCCGCGCATTTGTATTCAAGTGGATGCTCCTTCACCATGTGCTGAAAGATGAAATCTTTCGGCGAATTGCCTAATCGGCCCTCTTGTAAACGCTGAATGAAAAACTGCAGGTGTGTGACGAGTCTCACATAATGGATGGAGTTTTTATTCAATTGCATGTCAAAGCTGTATTGAATAAGATTGAAAATATCTTTTAACATTTTAACGGATTGCATCGTGCGCTCCATATTCTGTTCATGGCTTTGAGCATTGACGAAATGAAAGGCAATATTGCCCGCTTCCTCTTCCGTAAGCTCTATGCCAAGTTCTTGATTCAACATGTGGACGGCTTCCAGGCCCAGTTCGAATTCGACTGGATGAAACCTTTGGATCTCCCACAACATACGATTCTGTAATGATACACCTTTTTTCCAACGTTCAATGGCAAATGACAGGTGATCCATAAGTGTAAAGAAGATTTGATCATCAAGTGAGAGCTTTTCTTTGGCATTCGAAATGAGTTTGTTAATGACGTTCACATGTGATTCCGGCATGTTTTCGATGGTTCGTACATAAGCCTGGGCAGACGGGTTATTTTGCAGAATGAATCGTTTCTGAATGTGCTCCTCATCGAGTCGCTCGCCGACTTTGCCTTTGAATGCCAACCCTTTTCCCATGACAATCACTTCTTGTCCCTGTTCATCCTTGGTCAGAAGCAAGCTGTTATTCAATATTTTAATTACTTTCATGCATTCATCACGATCCTTTATTCTTTCGTGACCGCCTGATCCGAATTTCCGATACATCTGCCATTCTGTTTAATGACCTCCTGATACCACGAGAAGCTTTTCTTCTTCAAGCGTTTCAAGTCTTTCAGATCCTGTTCACCACGGTTGACATAGATCATGCCGTAGCGTTTCCCATACCCCTGATGGGTGCTTACCACGTCAATAACGGACCAAGGGCAATAACCGATCACATCCACACCATCCGTTAGAGCTAGTCTGATCTGCTCCAGGTGTTTCTCGATAAAATCAATCCTGTACGTATCGTTAACCGTGTGATCTGCTTCCAGTATATCTGGAGCTCCTATGCCATTTTCCGTAATTAAAATCGGGAGACCATATCGTTCACATACCTTACGCAATGTCAGCCTTAGGCCAACCGGATCAATTACCCAGCCATATTTCGTTTTTTCCGTATATGGATTCTCCGCGGCCCGGTACACTCCCTGCTCGCCAAGCATAATTTGCTGATCCCCTGCACGAGCTGTAACATCTGACGCATCGCCCGTACTGGCGGCAATGGTGGCTGTTGAGTAATAATTGATAGCTACCAGATCGGGACGACCCGACTGGATGTCCTCCATGTCGCCCTGCTCAATAATCGGCTCGATGCCACGTTCCTGCAAATAACTCCAGAATAATGGATTATACCGTCCCCACACTGATAAGTCGAGAAACCCCCATCCGCGAATCGTCTCCCAGTTATGTGCAGCGATTGCATCTGCTGGTCTGGAGGTTGCCTGATACATGGAAGTCATGTTCAATGCAGGGCCGATCTTGCCTTGCGGGATCATATCATGAAATAGTCTCATCGTTCTGCCTTGAGCTACAAACATGTGATGATTTTGCTGATACAGTTCCTTATTGGATGGCAAACGTCCGCCTCTCGGTGTACCAATGGCACCAGGATGGAGAATCATCGTATTTTGCTCATTAATGGTCAACCAATATTTCACTTTATGCCCGTATTGCTCAAACAAGATACGCCCGTACTCAACAAAGGCATCGATCGTCTCTCGGTTGTTCCATCCTCCGGTTTTCTCAAGCTCGTAAGGTAAGTCGAAATGATACATGGTCACAATGGGTTCAATGCCATGGAGCAGTAATTCGTCAATCAATTGGTGATAAAAATGGAGTCCTTTTTCATTAACAGCCCCTTTGCCTGAAGGCAAGATTCGAGTCCATGCAATGGAAAAACGATACGCTTTGAGGCCCAGCTCTGCAAAGAGCTTCACGTCTTCTCTGAATCGGTGATAGTGATCGCTCGCAACTGTGAAGTCGGCGGTTCCAGCGGGATGATCACACATATCGATTACGGACAGGCCTTTGCCATCTTCGTTCCAGGCTCCCTCCACTTGATAGGCCGAGGTGGAGCCTCCCCATAGAAATTCATTGGGGAATGGCTTGATGTGTTGATATAACATCTCTAACACTCCTTCATTTTAATGATGATCAAAAGATATAGCGTACCGCATTACGGTTGTTACGAAAGGTGCATAATGGTCGCTCCAACCTCCACAGAACGCTGCTTTTCCAGCTTAATGTCCGGGAAACGATCCGAATTGGCGATAATGATCGGGGTTATGACTTCGTAGCCTTCCGCCTTGATGGCGTCGATATCGAAGCTGATCAACAAGTCACCCTGTTGTACCTGATCTCCTACTTTAATGGAAGAGTCGAAATGTCTCCCCTTCAGGTTGACGGTATCCACTCCAATATGAATGAGTATCTCTTCTCCATTGTAACCATTTAATTTGACTGCATGTTTGGAGTCCATGAAAGCCGTAACTTCACCTGCGATCGGTGCATACAGTTCTCCTTTTGCAGGAATAATCGCAGCGCCTTTACCCAGTAATCCCAAAGAGAAGACATCGTCTGGTACACGGTCCAGATGCACTAATTCCCCTTGCATAGGGCTGGCGATCATAAGTGAGTGTATCTCATTTTGGTTCAGTACATTTGCATTTGTTGTTGCAGCAGACTTCGTGTCTGGGGTGTTGTCTTGAACAGGCTGGCCGGAAAGCGTCTTGTCATCGTTAACGTTGGTATTGCCTTCTTCTTCATCATCCACTGGATCCTCAAAACCAATGATCCATGTCAGGGCAAAGGTCACGATAAAGGCGATCAGACACGTTACAATGGCATGAACGATGTTCATCGGATTGCTGCCAATAAAGGCAGGTAACGCGGCAAGCCCTGGAGAAACGAAGGCATAACGTACTAATCCGGTCAGACCAGCGTATATTCCTGCTACCCCACCACCGATCATTGCGGCAATCAAAGGTTTCTTCAGTTTCAGCGTTACGCCGTACAAGGATGGTTCCGTGATGCCCAGTACAGCGGTGAAACCGGATGAAGCAGCGAGCTGTTTCAGTTTTTGGTTTTTGGTTTTTAATGCTACAGCAAGCGTAGCCCCACCTTGAGCAATATTGGACGCGAGCATTCCCGGACCGTTGATCATTTCATATCCATTTTTGGTCAGTTGGCTAGTTGCAATTGGCGTCATCGCCCATGCAGTGCCTGTCACGATCAGAAACGGTTGCAAAGTTCCCATTAACAAAGGAATCAGCCAACTGGCTCTGGCATTAATTGCTTCTGCACCCATCGCAACCAGATCATTCAGATACGTTCCGAAAGGCCCGATCGCCACTAATGCAAGTGGTGCTGTAATCAATAGTACAATCATCGGTTTTGTGAAAAACTTAATCATGGAAGGTGATACCCGATCTGCGAAACGTTCAATATAGGACATGAGCCAAACGACGATAATAATCGGCAGCACGGAGCCTGCATAATCCGTTAGGCGAACTGGAACACCGATGAAAAATACATCTTTTCCTTCCGTCATCAGTGCGCTCCATCCGGGGTGTAACAACACTCCGGCAACCGTCATCGCCATAATTGGACTTGTTTCAAACTTAATGGAAGCTCCATAAGCCAACAGAATAGGCATGAAATAAAAAGCTGCGTCCGCAATGGTATTAAGGATATAGTAGTTTTGGCTTTCCGTCGTTACGAGGCCTGTCAGTACAAGTACGGCCAATATTGCTTTAATCATACCCGCGCCAATGATTGCCGGAATGACCGGAGTAAATGTCGTTGAGATCACGCTGATGAATCTGGAAATCCAGCTCTGTTTTTGTTTTGGTCCGTTATTTTTTCCGGAATCTGATTTGGAGTCTGCACTCCGGGTTGTTGAACCCATCTGCTGAGTAATAACGCGATAGACCTGCTGCACCTCATTGCCCACAACCACCTGGTATTGTCCACCATTATTCACAACGGTAATGACACCTGGAAGAGCTTTGAGTTTTTCTGTCTCCGCTTTGGAGATGTCGTGCAATTCGAACCGAAGTCGGGTTGCGCAGTGCGTAAGCCGAGCGATATTATCCTTCTTTCCAACCAACTCCGTAATCTCTTGTCCCAACTTGCGATAGTCCATACCTTTGCCCCATTTCTGAATTTGGATATAAAAAAGACCAAAACGATATGCCTTCCCCTACTCACATAAGGAAAATGCAAAATCATTTTGGTCATGCCTGCTTTACCAGTAACAGCCAAACACTGCTAATATTCAATTCGTTATCCATGTAAACGTTTACTGGATCATAATATCACACAATAAATTAGTTAGCAATCCCTTTATTCGACATTTTTCTATATGAAAACAACGGTTTTATTGTTATGCACGATAACACGGTCTTCCACATGCCATGCGACCGCGCGAGCAAGTACAGTTCGTTCAATCTGACGACCGATCCGTTTCAGATCTGTAACATGGTTACGGTGGGTAACACGTTGTATATCCTGTTCTATGATTGGACCACCATCAAGCTCTTCTGTTACGTAGTGTGCAGTTGCACCAATAAGTTTTACCCCACGGTGATGTGCTTGAGCATAAGGATTGCCACCGACAAACGCAGGAAGAAAGGAATGATGAATATTGATGATACGATTACGGTATTGCTCAATAAATGTTGGCGGTATGATTTGCATATAACGTGCCAAAATAATGATGTCAACATTCGCTAATTTTACTGCTTCCCTGTGCCGAGATTCAGCTTCCGCCTTGGTTTCGGGTGTAACGGGAACATAAAGGTAAGGAATTCCGAAAGACTCAGCGATCGTTTTCATATCCAGGTGGTTGCTGACGATGAGCACGATGTCAGCATCCAGTTCTCCGGCACGCCACTGCCATAACAATTCGAGCAGACAATGATCCTCTTTCGAAACAAAGATCGCTAACCGCTTCCTGTGACTTGCTGGAGATAATAACCATCTCATCCCAAACGGGTCCGCCAACGTTGCAAAATCCGATTGAATTGCAGCTAAATGTTTGGATGACTCATGTAAATCAAATTCAATTCGCATGAAAAATATACCTCCTGCGGGGTCCATCGTGTACTGATCCGAATGTACAATATTTGCTCCATGATCAGATAAAAATTGCGATACAGCCGCAACGATACCAGATTGATCCGGACAAGAGATAAGCAGTCTTGCACGATTTTGTAGTTCCGGTACGGAAACGTGAACTTTATTACTATTCATGTGCTCCATAAATCTATGAATGCCTCCTAATTATGTGATTAGCTATTACTATAAAAAAAGTAAACTCGCTTATTTCATTGGTGCCCCACATGGAATGGCGTTTACATCGACATGTTCATTGCGATGTTCATTGAGGAATGGAAAACGTGATATCGTAGCCCGAATTACTTTTTGACGTGTTCCTGGATTTCCCCAGAGAATATGAACTTCGTCCCCAATTACGGAATATTCTGAATTAATGGAACAAAGAGAAATCATTTGCCGATAGTAATAACTGTACATTCGTCCTGAACTGACACCAATCAAGTTACCATCCTTCAAAACTTGGTCAGCATATAATACCGTTCGTCCATTTTCCTGAGATAAATGTACGGGTTCCATCTCCATATAAGGTTCACCCGGTTGATACTGGGATGCCTGTACATCAAGGATATCTTCTGTGTTCCAGACCAAAGTAACCATTGTGCGGCGTGGGTGTGCTACTTGTTTTTCTAATGCCTCACGTCCAATGAACTCGTGATCAAACTTAATCATTTTTCCCCATCCCAATTCAACGGGATTGCGGTAACGTAGCCTGATGTCTGTACCCATGCTCCCCATTAACAATGTTGAAGGGCGACGAGTCTTCTGCGACTTCCCTAGATATTTCATGAAACCTGAGTCTTCTCCCCATGGACATGGAAAATGTACGAAAGACTGCGGAAATCCACCTTCGGTATGGTTCATCTTATACGCAGTTAGCCCAAGTTTTCGAATGCCAAAAGGTTCTCCCGCTGTCATGATGGCATTATAAATGGACAGTACATATTCGTTCTGACCGTGAATCTCATAAGCAAGCGTACCTGCCATCCCCATTCGGGTAACCCGAATCTCTTGCCCAGCAACACGGCTCATCCGGTAGCGTCCAAATTTCAGATCGTGCAGACATTCTCCGGTCGCAGATTCTATTATTTCAAGTGATTTAGGTCCGGCAAGCTGAAAGACGAACTCATCGCGTATATATTCTCCCTGTGCATCATAATTTCCAGTGTCTAATTTATAGGCAGCGTAGGGTGCCAGGAAATACGAAATGAATTCTTCCTCGCCTACTCTGAGCAACACGCCATGTGTCATAATGTTGCCTTCTTCATTACACATAATCGCATGTTTTAGAGAACCGATAGGGAATTTAGCGAAGCTGTTGACACACGTATCAGCAAAGAACTTTATCGCATCTGGTCCAGTGACGCGGTAAGCGCTGGCTGGATTCAGGCCAGTATGCAGATAACATGTTTCCTTCCATGACATGGACTCGTCTCTCCAGTTACTATATGCCAAGGGAAGAGCAGACCCAAAAGCCATCGCTTTACTATCCACATAGAAGTCAACTTGGGGATCATACGGTTCATAAATGGGAAGCAGCAGTTTCTCATTATTTTGATCTAAACCGATAGGAGTTTCATTTTTCACGATTCATACACCTCTTTATATTAGTTGTTGTATTTACGTTGACTTGTCATCATTGCTGACTGTTGAAGATTCAAACTCAGTAACATCGCTCCAATGTATCCAGCCAGAACCATCATCATGGGTACCATCTGGTTGTTCATCCCATTGACCGGATTAGAATATGTGATATCAGAAGTAACCCGTTCTGATAATGAATCAGCAGTACTTGCCAATTCCTGTTCCGTTAAAATATTTCCTTGCAGTACATTTTTCGCACTAATGACAATCGCTTGTTTATTGACTGTCTTCATGAATATGATAATCCCCTCTTAGTACAATTCTGCAAGATAATAAACAGTAGGTCTTTACTTTCCCCTCACAAGGTCGATGGAGTTTCCCGGGTCTCATCATCCACTATTGAATGGAAAAGAAAAGAACAATTGAATAATAACATCCCCCTGTCAATACCCTGCATAACTATAAAATGATTTCAAGATGTTTATTTTTGAAATATAATAGATAACTTATTTCATAGTGTGAAATACCATAGATGTCGTCTATTATACGAGACTTTTTTGTGTTTAAAGACTTCGCTCATTTTTCCATAATAACCCAAAAAAGAGGAGGCATAATGCCTCCCCAAAGTATGTTTTTCTTATCCTTGTTATAAGGTTATTCTTGTTACCGACATGATTTATGTGTGTCTCTTAATAGCAGACATAATGATTGTTGCGAGTAGTTCTCGCGTAAGGCTGTTTGGCTATCTTCTGCCACGTACATGAGACTCGTTGTGGAGATGGGTAATCCTGCTGGATCAAAGCCTGCGCTTTGTGCAACCAAAAGTCGGTTTCATCTCAATTCATTCGTTGATCCTACTAGCGCCTAGTCCGAGTTTCTTGAGAAGATTGGTTAACTGTATTTTTTCTTCATTGGTAATCGAAGACAGATTCTTGGATATCACCTCAACGTGTTGAGGAAAGATCTCTTTAAATAAATTTTGACCTTGATCCGTTATGACTACATTTGAAGATCGACGGTCTGTTGGACTTGGTTCTCGCTTTACTAATTCTTTCTTTTCAAGCTTATCCACTACATATGTGATGCTTCCGCTTGGGATCGAAAATTTCTCGCTTATATTTTGGACCGTGTGTGGTCCTTTATTGTAGAGTAGTTCCAGAACCATAAAGTTCTCATTACTAATGCCGGACCGCTCTATATCTTTTACAACATCATCAAAAACAGTTTTACTAGCCTTTACCCACACACGGAAAAGCCGTAAATCGATCTGACTTTGTTCATCTCCTTGGAACATGTACAGGACCTCCTATTAGATACCTTCCCAAAAAACAGTATTTGTCATCTTGGTTTTCTGTATAAAGGATAATCAACTTCAGTCGGAACTTCAATAAGCAAAATTCGAAGGTCTTGATCAATAGCTTGTATGGCTACTTTCTCTTCTTCCTCTGGTTGAACGATAATAAAATCCTTCTGTGAAAAATGAGTTGTTTCGATTGTATCTGATAAAAGAGATCCGTCTCCTCTAATGGCTAAACCAGCCAATGTACGACCGAAGGAAAGGCTATGCGTATATACTGTTCCCTTAGGAACACGTACATCCCACATTTGAGCATCAGTCACAATTTGCATAGGAGAATCGTTTCCTAAAAGTGTTTTGATTTTCACACCATCTATGTCTACTAACAAAAAATGATTAGAGTCATATTGTGAGTAAACAGGTGCACGTTTCACGGCTTGGCTTAGATGTGGTTCAAACCAAATTTGAAAGGCTTCAGTCGGTTCCTTTAACGCCTCAGCATGTTGCACACCAGAGCCTGTTTGCATGAGCTGGGCTCCTCCTTCTTGTACAACACTTTCCGTACCCAGTGTATCCCGATGATATGCCTTACCATTGATTACATAAGTGATGATTTCGAAGCCTTGATGTGGATGGAAGCCGATTTCTGCTGGTCCCTGAGAATGAGCCCAAGCCCAGTAAAATAGGGGTCCTAGTCGAGTAATGATCGAGCCTTCTCCGGAAAAACCAATTGGTTTTTGTTCTATTATTTTGCCGCCATCAAACTGACCACTTGCTTGATCTTTGGGTTTAATAATTTGGATTCCCATTATACTCACTCCTTAGGTTTAACGGACTATTCACTCAAACAAAGATCCGTAATTGATTAGCAACACGACCAATCCCAGAATTAATAAAATGATCGGCATAAGCATTTGTTTCAATTGATCATTTATTTTAATGTGGGTCATGATCGCACCGATCATCGTTACCACGATGAGTAAACCACCCCATGCAGCGAAACCCTCACTCCAATTACCTGCAATAACTAAAACTCCTGCAATGACTTCAATCAACCCTGTAAATACTCGGAATGCTCCAGGGTATCCATAGTTCTTAAATCCTTCCACCATCTGCTTGGACCCAAACTTCATAAACCCAAACATGAGAAAACCTAATCCTAATATCACTTGCAAAACAATGGATAGAATACTCATAAATTCAATCTCCTCTTTATCCTATTATTATCTATCCTAACTTTAGGGTAAATATATCCTAACATTAGGCTATATGTCAACTAAAATTCTTTCGCATCATAAAAACCTCCTCTCCGAAGGAAAGAAGGCGTTATGTTTCGTTAAGATAAATTTATTAATTCAATCAGTATACTGCTAGTACTTCTACCTTAAAGGGGCTCATTCTAAACTCACTATTCATCCGCTAACCCTTTTGGCCCACTCAGCAACCCTCCGACTACTTTCTTCTTCTGACAAATCTTCAATCCGGGTTAGAATAGACCACCTTACGCCAAAAGGGTCCAGTATACTTCCGAATCGATCACCAGACGCAAAGTTTATAATCTCTTCTCTTACTTTCGCCCATCTGGATACAGCGGTTGCAATGGTTTCATCCACATTCATGACGTAAACGCCTAAAGAATAACATGCATGTTCTTGATCTGGGGGCAGAGCCAATTGATATGTCGGGTTCGCTGCTCCCAACTGTAAAAAACCTTTTCCAAAATCCAATTCCGCATGAACAATCATTGTATTACCATTTCCATCTGGATGCTCCGTGATATCCTTCACGCATGCATTGAACACAAATTTGTAGAACTCTATTGCTTCAGAAGGGTCCTTCACTGTTATAAATGGGGTAATCGATGTAACGCCGTTAGGTGTACCATTCATTGTATATTTTCCTGATACTGCCTTGTATTTTGTCTGTTCGCTCATGTGTCTACTCCGCCTTTCTTCTCAGTAATCCGAGATTGTCATCATTATAAAATAACTTCACTGACATCTACTGTCAGTGAAGTTATTAAAGTTGATAATATTCCATTAACTCGGATACCACAGCAACCAGTCTGTCCTTCACATGTTGTGGTTCGATAACTTGAATGGATTTTCCGTAGGATAGGAGAAAATAAGGGACATATGTATGAATGGATTCCTCCTCAAATAAAAAGATAGCTTGATTGAGCGTCCGCTCTTTCAGATAATGTCCCATAAACCAATGTAACCCCAAGTCATCTAATGCCTCTGATCTACCTTTGATAACTAAGGAAATTAACCCCTCTTTTCCCACTACATCGGGTAACAAATTTTGCATAAAATATTCACGAGCTGAAAAAGCTTCCGAACGCTCAAAGCGGAGCAAAGTAGGCTTGATTCGTAGAATACGATCTGCCCGGAAGCTGCGGAATTCCTTTCTCAGGTGGCAAAACGCAATGGTATACCATTTATTATTCCAGTACACCATTCCATACGGATCTATTATTCTATTCTTGGGTTGTTCTTCACCGCTTCTGCGATAATCAATTTCCACAGAGCAATCATTAGCCACGGCTTGTTCCAATTCCGCCAAGATTGGCTGAACGGAAGGGTCTCCCATGCGATTGATAACGTTGAATCCAGCTAAATGACGACGAAGTGTGTATTCCTGCTCCTCATTCGAATACATTTTCAACTTGGATGTCGCATTGTCCAATGCCTCACTCAAAGGGTATCCAGCTTCTTTTGCAAACACAGCAGCTTGGAGAAGTGCCTTTTTTTCTTCAATATCGAATAACAGAGGCGCTTTGATATGCTGATTTAACAAGCTATACCCACCATTGTGGCCAGCATCTGAAATGATTGGCACGCCACTGGTACATAATGCATCAATATATCGATATACGGTTCTTATATTGATTTCTAACTTTTCGGACATTTGTTTTGCAGTTACTTTGGTGCCTGAATTCAGCATCCATAGAATGGCTAACATATTATCGTTCTTTGGCATAACCTACATCCTCATCTTCAAATAGTTATTGCACATCTTTATTTTATATCAGTACAGCACAATTTACATAAAAGAACTTCGTTGGGCGATACTACCTACAAATAAATTCTCCGGTTTGGAGTGAAGCCAATGAAGCAAGCCACAACCCAGATCAATACCTCTGAGGTTATTGTTGTAGTTATCAATTCAATCCTCGGAGCTGGAATTCTAACACTCCCTCGGACAATTAGTAAAGCAGTAGGAACACCAGATGTATGGATCTCCGTCATTCTGTCTGGGTTGATCGTGATGGTCATCAGCCTCATGCTTGTAACGTTGTGTCGCAGATTTCCTGGTAAAACGGTGTTCGAGTTTCTTCCTGAAATCATGGGCCATTGGATTTCTTATCTGTTGGGACTTGTAATTATCGTATATTTTGTTGTTCTTTGTTCATTCGAAGTCAGAGTCATGGCTGAAATTACGAGCATGTATATTCTTGAACGCACGCCTACCTGGGTGACCATCATGGTTAGTTTATGGATTGGTATATATATGTTAAGTGGTGGTCTTAAGGTCATCACCAGAGTCTTTGCACTTGTAATGCCGGTTACTCTGGTTTTGCTCGCGTTGGTTTTCCTTTTAAGCACTAAAATGTTTGAACTCAACAATCTCAGACCGCTCCTTGGCGATGGATTCATGCCTGTGTTGAAAGGGCTTAAGCCTTCGTGTCTCTCGTATTCCGGATATGAAGTATTGCTAATTATTACGGCATATATGGCGGACCTAAAAGCCAGCAATAAAGCAGCTATATATAGCATACTTAGTTGTACGATTATATATTTGATCACAATTGTTACCGTGGTGGGGAATTTATCTTTGCCAGGAATTCAGACGCGGATGTGGCCGACGTTCGACATGGTTCGAAGTTTTGAAATTGAGGGTTTTCTTTTTGAGCGCTATGAATCGCTGTTCATCGTGTTTTGGCTGATGCAAATTTTCGCGACCTATGCCTTTAAGCACTATTTTGCATCCATCGGTATTCGAGATTTATTTCGTCTCAAAAATATTACCGGTATACAATTCGCGATGTTACCGGTCTTGTATGTCATTGCTTACTTGCCTAAAAACCTGGAGGAAACGTTAGCTTTGGGTGATTTTCTTGGCAATATGTCCATTTTTTTATTTGGCCTGTTGCCACTGTTGTTGCTGATCATCAGTTTCATTCGTAAAAAAGGCGGAAAGCAGGCATCTAGTGGCGCCCTAAAGGCAGGCTGAATGTTGAGTTCTTAATGGATGTGTAGCTCAGGAGAACTTTTTCGTTCTCCTGGCTCCATGGAGCAAAAATTGGCCTCAGTTGCAACTTGTTTCAAGAAAGATCGATATGATGACCTTTGAATATTAAATTTTCGTAATTTGAGTAGCTGTCGCTTCATCCGTAATGAGCATATTAATATAACCCCCGCGTAAAGCAGCCAGGATGCAGTCGATTTTATGCAGACCAAAGGCCATACCCACCACTGTTTTTGTCTTCTTTAACTGCTCAAGTCCAAGGCCAATCACTTTATGATTAATGGGATGATCTGTGATCTTACCTTCACGATTGATAAATACGGAATTAATATCCGCAACGGTATTCAAAGCCTCTAATTCAGATAACACTTGCTCATTTAGATAACCTGATCGTTCCATCGTTGACATGGAATACGGGTTTCCAATCCCCACCAGAGCGAGATTGATATGCTCCCCCTCTTTCAGAACAGCCGAAATATTAGACATGCCAATAATTTGCTCCCTTAGCTCTTCTGTTTCAACGACTGCGGGAGCATACAACGTCTCGCAGGTCACACCCATTTTTTTGGATAACTCATAGGCGATCTGGTTAGAGTGCATTTCATTTCGTGAATTCCCTGTTCCACCAACCAGTGGAATGATTTTGACATTCTCTTTTTTCTCCAGAGGAAACTCTCGCACCATATGATAGAGCGTATTGCCCCATGAGACACCGACACGATCACCGTTTTTGATCAGTTTTTGAACAAATTGTGCGGCAGCCTTGCCTACTGCACTCGACAACAACTCTTTATTGAGATCCTTTGTTGGAACAACCAGTACCTGTTTGAGTTTAAATAAGTCCTCTAGTTTTTTCTCCAATTTGGACGTTTCGTAATCATCATCATGAATGACAATTTCAATAATGCCCTCTTCCCTCGCACGCTGCAGCATCTTGGATATGACTGGTCTGGATACACCAAGCTTCTCAGCAATCTTCTCCTGTGTCCATGATTCATAATAGTACATCTTACAGACTCTGATCATATTTTTGCGTTCGTCTATATTCACATATAAGTCCGCCTTTTACATTTAAATTTCCCTGCTAACACATTTCCCACTATAAAATGGGATTCGCGGCGGAGTCAAGTCAGGATAACTTTTCCAAAAGCATTTTTACAAAAGATTGACTTTCGTTTGACACGAGAGTAACAAACCCTTTTTACAATTGTAACTGTACGGAACATTTGTAAAGAATGCAGATCAAGACAGACAGAGGTGCAAAGATGAATGTGAAGATATTAGGTTACTGGGGTGGATATCCCGCCGCTGGCGGAGCAACTGCGGGGTACCTTGTAACCACAGATGAAGGGCAGATTTTGTTGGACTGTGGCAGCGGCGTGATGAGTAAGCTCCCCACCGAGACATGTGTGGAAGATCTATCCGGTGTTATTTTGTCTCACCTGCACCATGATCATATCGCGGATCTGGGAGTCCTCCAATATGCAGCAGCAGGAGCGATTCGCAATGGTCGTATGGGGAATAAACTGAAGTTGTATGCGCCGGATAGTCCAGTGGAAATTCTAAATGGTCTATATGATGAACATACCGAGGTCATCTCCATTGATCCTTCATCCAAGATTCAGCTTGCTGGCGCGGAGATCGAATTCGTACAGGTGCAGCATACCATTACATGTTACGCCGTTAAGATCACATATAAAGGCAAGGTACTGGTGTATTCCGGAGACACCTCCTACTGTGATTCCCTGATCGAAATTGCTCGTGATGCAGACATCTTTCTATGTGAGGCTACGATCTGTGAGGGCAGTGTTCACACGACCGGCAAAGGACATATGAATGCCCTTCAAGCAGGTATGATTGCTGGTCAGGCAAACGTCAAGCAGCTTGTCCTTGTTCATCTTCCCGGAGATGGCGATCTGGAGTTTATGCGGGATGAAGCAATTCGGTCTTTCCAAGGGCCTGTGGATATACCCGAACCACTTCGTATGTATGTTGTGTAAGTTAACCAATTCGGGAGGAATATGTTGATGTACAAATTGTTAGCCCTTGATCTGGACGGTACAATGCTTAATCCAGACAAAGTGATAACGCCTATGACACGAAGCTCCATTCAACAATTAATGTCAGCGAATGTGAATGTCACGATTGCCTCTGGACGCTTTCCCGCTTCCGTATGGTCACATGCTCGGGAAGTCTCCATGAATTTCCCACTGGTAGCATTGAACGGTGCCGTGACGGTAGATCCCTTGACTGGACAACTGCTTGATGGCGTTGCGTTGAAAATAGAAGATATGCTATTCATGTTGGATGTCATCCAGCAAGAAAAAGCTTACATCCATTTCTATGGATACAATGTCCTCTACGTTCAAGAGATTAATGATATCAATAGAAACTGGGCAATGAACAATAGGGTCAACAGACCGGAGTTAGATTCTCCCGAAGAACTTGATGAACATGTTGCAGAACAGGCTGATTTTATTCGCTTCGTCGAAGTTGGACAGGATTTCAGAACCTTTGTAAGCCAGATGCCAGAGATGCTGTTCAAAGCAGCCGTGATCTGTTCAGACCACGACTCACGCGAAAAACTATTTCATATCCTTGAAGAATCAGCGTTATTCCAATGTACACGAACAGGAAGTTTGCGATTTGATGTTAATTCCGTCGGAGTTAGTAAACGTGGAGCGCTGGAACGATTGTGTCTTGAACATCATATCGAACGTGCGCAGGTAGCTGTAGCCGGGGATTATGATAATGATCTGGACATGCTGCAATGGGCAGGATTAGGAATCGCCATGGGAAATGCAGAGCCTCATGTGCAGGAGATCGCTAATGTTGTTACTGGCAGTAACACCGAAGATGGTGTTGCGCAGGCTATCCATACTTTCTTGTTGTAATTTGCTCTAATTATTTCATTTCCAATGTCATAACCCAATACATGATCAGCTAGACACCAAAGGAGAGATTATCTGTGATTCCATTCAAAAAGTCGTTACTACTACCCCTTCTGGCAGGCATGATTGTATTCAGCGGTTGTTCTGCACAAGGACAAGCCACGCCAGATCAAAATGGTTCAGGAGGAGCTTCAAGTACGGTGTCAGGCAAACTGTCCTTCTATACTTCCCAGCCTGAAGAAGATGCAGGCAAATTGGTCAATGCGTTTAACGATAAATACCCAGATGTTCAAGTCAGCATCTTCCGTTCCGGGACCGAAGAAGTCACTGCGAAACTTCAGGCAGAACGCCAAGCCGGAAAAACTCAGGCAGATGTACTCCTGCTGGCGGATGCAGTTACCTTTGAAAATCTGAAAAAGGATGATCTTCTTCAAGCTTATAAGTCCCCAGAGCTGAGTGCAATCCCGACCGATTTGGTTGATCCAGACGGTATGTACGCCGGTACGAAGGTAATGGCAACGGTACTCGCTACCAACACCCAGAAGGTCACAGTTCAACCAACCTCCTGGCAAGTGCTGACCCTGCCGGAGAGCAAGGACGCAAGTATTATGCCGAGTCCCCTTTACTCTGGTGCAGCAGCATACAACATCGGAGTATTTAGTCGAACAGATGGATTCGGATGGGACTTCCTTCAGGAGACGAAGATGAACGGCATGTCCGTAATTAAAGGAAACGGTGCGGTTATGAAGGCTGTAGCCAGCGGTGAAAAATCATATGGCGTTGTTGTGGATTACCTCGTGGCGCGTGAAAAAGCGAAGGGTTCTCCTGTTGAACTGATCTACCCTGAAGAAGGTGTTCCCATCATTACTGAACCAATCGGGATCATGAAAGAAGCTGCCAATGTGCCTGCTGCGCAAGCCTTTGTAGATTTCATTCTCTCTGAAGAGGGGCAGAAGTTATCTGCAGAGATCGGTTACTCCCCTATTCGTGAAGGCGTTTCTCCACCTGAAGGATTGAAAGGTGTATCGGAAATGAAGATTTTGCCTGGGGATGCGGCCAAACTTGCAGTTGATCGGGAAACAGATAAACAGCAATTCATTAATGTGTTTGGCGAGTAAGGATTGGAGCTGTTTGAATGGAGAAATTGAAGAGAAATATGATCGTTCTAAGGGGACAAGAGAACGGACGCAAGTCCGTTTTCTCTCTCCCCAGCCTGTTTCGTTGGAATCGATTGATTGCCCTGTTGGGCGCTATAGCTGTCCTGTTATTCTTTGTATACCCCATCCTGAAGCTGGTTCTTCTCAGCTTCCAGGGGGAACAAGGATTGACATTATCTCATTATAACGAATTACTTCAGCAGGAACGTTTCTGGTCCACGCTGCGCAATACCGTATATATCGTCATCGGTTCAACTGTATTCTCACTCGTGATTGGAACTGCACTGGCCTGGGTCGTCGCTTATACGGATATACGACACAAATCGGCTCTGCATATGGGAATCATGCTTTGTTTTATTCTTCCCTCTTATGTTCTCACGTTGTCCTGGTCTTCGTTTACCGGGTCCCAGAGCTGGCTTGCACATGTGCTGCAATGGATTCATCCCGATCTGGCTCCTTGGAGCATGTACAGTATGGGCGGTATTGTGTTTGTGATGGGGATTCACCATTTTCCATTAGTGTATATGTTCACGTTGGATGTACTACGTAAAATTCCGCGTGATCTGGAGTGGGCGGCTAGAGCCGGCGGGGCAAGCAGGATCGAAGTTTTCCGTCGGATTACGTTGCCACTTGCCCTTCCGGGTTTAACGGCAGGCGGATTGCTGGTTTTCCTGGCTTCGCTGGACAATTTCGGGATACCTGCCTTCCTTGGTACGCCTGTGAATATTTCTGTTCTCAGTACACTTATATATGAAGAGATTATTGGATTCGGGCCTTCGGCCTTTGCCCGTGGCGCATCGTTATCTGTGTTGCTCGGTGCTGCTGCGGTAGTCGGCAGTCTGTTGCAATGGCTTCTTTTACGTAAAAGTCATGCTTCGGATACGATGCAACCCGATCTTACCCCGAGATATGAGTTAGGTCGCATGCGCAAGCCGCTAGCCTTCGCTATATGGGCAGGTCTGGCACTGATTACGATTATTCCGTTATCTTCAATGATCTCGATGTCTTTAAAAAGAGCGTATGGTCTCGGTCTGACTCGTGCCAATATGACCTTGGACAATTATAGATATATCCTCTTCGAGAATGAACGTGTATGGCAGGCGATTCAGAACAGCCTTGTCCTCTCTCTTGTCACGATGCTGGCTTGTCTGATTATTGGCTCAGGATTTGCTTATATCCGGGTACGTAAGCCTAATCAATTCAATAAAATGGCCGAGCTGGCCACTGCCGTTCCCTATACCCTTCCCGGCATTGTGTTCGCACTGTCCATGATACTGGTATGGATGGAGCCGGTTCCTGGCTGGAACCCTGGCATCTATGGCACCATGACCATCTTGTTTATTGCCTACATCTGTCGATTCCTTATTCTTCAGATCCGCTCAAGTGTCACTTCATTCATGCAGCTGGATGCATCCATGGAAGAAGCAGCGCGGATCTCCGGAGCCGGCTTCTGGCGTAAATGGACTGCTGTTCTGTTACCCTTACTGCTGCCGGGTATTCTGACCGGAGGCATGTTGGTCTTCCTGACCGCCTTGACCGAACTTACTGTATCGGCATTGTTATATTCATCAGGTTCACAGACCATTGGTGTCACCATATTTAGTTTTGAACAGGCAGGAGATACCCTCTATTCAACTGCCTTGTCCAGTCTGATTGTCGCACTTATTGCGGCAGGCGGCGTAATTCTGCTCATCGCTCAACGCTGGGCAACTCGTAAGGGAGTGAAGTCATGAGTATTCAGATTCAACAGGTTAGCAAATCCTTCGGAAGTTACCAGGCCCTTCATTCCATTAACTTAACGATTGAGGATGGAGAATTCGTGGCGATCCTTGGACCATCAGGCTGTGGAAAAACCACATTGCTGCGTATCCTTGCCGGATTTGAGCAACCAAGCAGTGGTAATGTTTTGATGGACGGTAAAGTGGTGGCAGGCTCAGGTACATTACTTCCTCCCGAAAAACGCAGAATCGGCATGGTGTTCCAGTCCTTCGCACTTTGGCCACATATGAATGTATCCGAACATGTCCGTTTTCCCATTCGAACGCATAAATCAACGCCTTCTCATATTAAAAATAATGAGCAGAACCGCGTTCAAGAAGTCCTGAACATGTCGGGGCTGTCCCATCTGGCAGAACGTATGCCGCATGAGCTATCTGGAGGACAAAAACAACGTGTTGCTATCGCACGCGCCATCGCCCCTCAACCGTCATTATTGCTAATGGATGAACCACTCAGTAGTTTGGATGCCATGCTTCGTATGGATATGCGGCGTGAGATTCAACAAGTACATCGGAATACGAAATCAGCTGTAGTCTATGTGACGCATGATCAGGGGGAAGCCCTTGCCATGGCTGACCGTATTATCGTAATGAAGGATGGCCGGATTGAACAGGCTGGAACTCCGCAGGAGATTTATTTACGGCCAGAGACCGAATTCGTGGCGAGGTTTGTATCGAAGTCCAATTTGGTCAAAGGTCATTGGGATGCAGACATGTTCATCCCTGAAGGCGGTGCAAATATTGCTTGGCCCGGCAAGCAGGTTGCAAACTATTTTAAATCCAACGGGTTGTATCCCGTGAGGCCGGATCAGTTCCATTTACAGCCTTCAAGTCAAGCTGGAATATTGGGAGAGATCGCCAATGTCCAGTTTCAAGGAAAAGAATTTCACTATGATATTCGCAGTGATACGAAACGTTGGGAAGTCATCTCCCCTCTTCCTTTCGGCTTAAATGAGCAAGTCAGTCTGAGTCTTTCTTCCGTCGGCGGGGAAGGAGTGTGACGTTGTGGCTCAAAGTCCAAAACTGATTTTCTTTGACATTGATGGTACGCTGCTCGACCGCCACAATCGAATTCCCGCTTCTGCGAAGCAAGCCGTTCTTGCCTTAAAGGAAGCCGGACATGTCGTAGCTTTAGCCTCAGGGCGATCTCCGTTTATGCTGGAACAGGTTCGGCTTGAACTGGAGCTGGAGTCTTATGTTAGTTTCAATGGACAATATGTGATGCATCAAGGAGAACTTATTCACAGTAACCCCATTCGTTCGGATGCTTTGAATCAACTGTCTGCATTCGCTGAGCTGTCGGGACACCCACTCGTTTATCTGGATCATTCACAGATGAGTTGCAGTCAGAAATATCATGCACATGTAGACCTTTGTCTAACTTCGCTTGGTGTCACGCATCCTGGGTATGACAAGAGCTTTTGTACAAACAGGCTCATCTATCAGACGATGCTATTCTGCTCCTCAGAAGAAGAAACGGTATATCGAGATAGGTTCCGTGAGCTGCACTTTGTACGTTGGCATCCGTTGTCCATGGATGTTCTACCTGCCGGAGGCTCTAAAGCCGAAGGGGTTTCCCGACTCGCAGACCGCTTAGGGTTTTCCCCTGAACAGGTGTATGCTTTTGGTGATAACTTCAATGATATGGAGATGTTCCGTTATGCAGGCTGCAGTATTGCCATGGGCAATGCCCCTCATCCTCTTCAACAACTGGCATCTCATGTTACAGCTAATGCGGAACAAGACGGGATCTGGCATGGTCTGAAATGGGCAGGCTTGTTGTAGAGAAGATACAGTTGAAGTACTCTCCTCTCTATAGCACCAATATGAATGTTAAAAGACCTCCTCAATATTTTAAAGAGGAGGTCTTTTCATGGTCTGAGTTATTTATGTCTTACTTGCCAGTGTCTGCGAAAGTTTTAATGCGCTCCCCAATTTGGTCCCGAACCCTTTGGAACACAGCCCATCTTTCTTCATCTGTACCTTGCGCTTTGGCAGGGTCATCGAACCCCCAGTGTTCCCGCTTCACATGTGGTGGCGTCAGTGGACATTTATCAGCGGCATCGCCGCATAATGTGACCACAAAATCAGCGTTATTCAACAACTTCGAATCAATAATATCAGAAGTTTGAGTTGAAATATCCAGGTCAACCTCTTTCATGGCTTCCACTGCTTTGGGATTCAAACCGTGTGCCTCAATTCCCGCACTATAAATGTTCCAGTCCTCGCTCAGATATTTCTTGGCCCAGCCTTCAGCCATTTGACTCCGGCAAGAATTGCCTGTACATAGGAAGTAAAGTGTTTTTTTACGCATGTCATCGTCTCCTCGTTGTTTATATTATAGAATGCTTAACCACAGATACAGACCCACTAGCGTAATCAGCAAAGTGGGAATGGTGATCATGATACCCGTTTTGAAGTATGTGCCCCATGAGATTTTGACACCTTTGGTGCTAAGCACATGAAGCCAAAGCAGTGTCGCGAGTGAACCAATCGGGGTAATCTTCGGTCCGAGATCCGAGCCAATAATATTGGCGTATATCAGTGCCTCCCGAACAGTTCCCGTAGTCGATGTAGCATCAATGGCAAGCGCATCAATCAGCACGGTAGGCATGTTGTTCATCAGGGATGAAATGATCGCAGCAATAAAACCCATACCTATCGTTGCAGCAAACAATCCTTGATCTGCCACCGCCTGAATAACTACAGCCAGAAGGTCCGTCAAACCGGCATTACGTAGACCATACACCACTACATACATGCCGATGGAGAAGAATACGATTGCCCAAGGTGCTTCTTTGATAAGCATAGTAGTCGGCACAGCAGAACTGCGGGAAGCCATGATGAGGAAGAATATTGCGACAACACCTGCCACAAAGGATACGGGTATTCCGATAAATTCACTGGTGAAGTATCCAATGAGCAGAACCCCCAACACCACCCACGATAACCGAAACATTTTCATATCCTTAATCGCAGATATCGGAGGTTTCAATTCATTCGCATCAAAGCGTTTTGGAATACTCTTTCGGAAAAAGAGATACAGTACGCCGATACTCGCCGCCAGTGAGAACAGATTCGGGACAAACATCCTTCCTGCATATTCCATAAACGTAATACCAAAGAAATCGGCAGACACGATGTTCACCAGGTTACTTACAATGAACGGCAAGGATGTCGTGTCCGCAATAAATCCACTGGCTATAATAAATGGAAATACTTTTTTCTCATCGAAATTCAGCGCACGCACCATGGCTAGAACAATCGGTGTCAAAATCAATGCGCCTCCGTCATTGGCAAAGAAAGCAGAAACCACTGCTCCCAATATGGAGACATAAACAAACATCCGGACACCGTTGCCATGAGCAGCTCTCGCCATATGTAAAGCAGCCCATTCGAATAATCCAATACGATCCAAAATTAACGAAATCAGAATGATTGCGACAAATGCAAGTGTCGCATTCCATACGATTTGCGTCACATCCCATACGTCTTGGAGATTGACCACACCCACCAGTAAAGCAAGAATTGCTCCGCCGCAAGCAGACCAACCAATGGACAGGTTTTTAGGCTGCCAAATTACAAGCACAAGTGTGATTAAAAAGATAATGCAAGCGAGCAGCGTAGATAACAAACACATCCCTCTTTTCTTTTCTATTCATTTCATTTCATATTAGTATATAACTATGTGCTTATATATAAATAAAAAATTAATTACACGTTGAAGTATAGTTCTCTTTGTTTAAAGACTTAAGGATCTCCACCGAATCCGGCATGAATTCCAAGACTGACTTGATATAAGGTGTATTCTCTACATTCAAAGAGTAATATACCCACTGACCGCGTTTGCTCTCCTTAACCAACCCTTGATCTTTCAACTTGCGTAAATGCTGACTAATGCCCGGTTGTGACATGTCCAAAATTTCTACAAATTCACATACGCACCATTCACGTTCCTTGAGGAGTGTAAGTATCGTAAGACGTGTTTTGTCACCCAACAATTTTAGCTTATCAGCTGCTTCTTGAATTGAATCCATATCACTTTCTCCTTCCGTAGAATATAAGTGCATGCTTATATTATAATGCAACCATCCTAAAGTCAATCTTCAAAATACATCTATCTGCTCGCTATCGCGAGATTCCAGTGTGAATGCAGAGCTTAGATCCATAGCAACTTCCTCCATCACTAAGATGTTATATCATAATTAATATACCGATTAAAAGCAGCTCTAATAGCGGCTTTTAATCGGTATATTATTTCTGTGTGATTTAGGTTGAGACCGAGGTTATGAAAGAAAATTTATTTATTGAAAGTAACCTTCTCTGTACCGCCCTCAAAAATGATGGATGTATCTCGTGGCTTCGATTCCGCGATTTTACGGCCACCTCTGAAGGAATAAAGTACGCCGGATTGTTTGCGAACAGCCTCATATTCATTCTCTGCTTCAAGTACGATGAAGTTGGCAGGTTTGCCTTCTTCAACACCGTATACATCCTCGATGTGTAACGTTCTTGCACTGTTTTTCGTAATAAGGTCGATTGAATTCACGATCTGGTCATAACCAAGCAACTGGGAAGCGTGAATCCCCATATGCAGCACTTGAAGCATGTTGCCTGTGCCGAGCGGATACCACGGATCGAAGATGTCATCATGGCCGAAACATACATTCAGACCTGCTTCCTGCAACTCTTTGACACGCGTAAGCCCTCTTCTCTTCGGATACGTGTCGAAGCGTCCTTGCAGGTGAATGTTGACCAGGGGATTGGAGACAAAGTTCAAATCAGCCATCTTCAGCAGACGGAACAATTTGTACGTATAAGCGTCATTGTATGACCCCATCGCTGTTGTGTGGCTTGCCGTTGTGCGTGAACCCAGTCCACGCTCGTAAGCCTCCTTGGCAACGACTTCAACAAAACGGGATTGCTCATCATCGATTTCATCGCAATGGATATCGATGAGACGATCGTATTTTTCGGCCAGATCAAACGCAACTTTCATTGAATCAACGCCGTATTCACGTGTGAATTCAAAGTGTGGAATGCCGCCGACTACATCAACGCCCATTTTTAACGACTCTTCCAGCAACTCTGCACCGTTTGGATAAGAGTGAATGCCTTCCTGCGGAAAAGCAACAAGCTGGATATCCATATATGGAGACATTTCTTCTTTTACTTCAAGCATGGCTTTAACGGCGATCAAGCTTGGATCGGTAACGTCTACATGTGTCCGCACATGTTGGATACCCTGTGCCAATTGCCATTTCAATGCCGTTTTGGAACGTGTTTTGACATCCTCATGTGTCAAGAAAGCCTTGCGCTCTGACCAGCGCTGAATGCCTTCGAACAGTGTTCCGCTTAGATTCCATTCCGGCTCGCCTGCGGTTAGCGTTGTATCGAGATGAATATGAGGTTCAATGAACGGTGGCAGGACAAGCGATCCGTTGACATCCAGGACTTCCTCATTGTCGTTCACTTCCAGCGATTGTGTGATTCGTTCGAACTTCCCGTCTTTCACAACGATATTCCATAGTCCTTCTTTACCCCGCAATTTTGCGTTCTGTATAATCATTTATTTTCCCCATTTCTTTGGATTCTTTCGCAGGAACAATCAGCATCAAGATGATATAGGCTACTGCTGTACCAAGCAGTGCGTTCAATGGTGTTACGCCAGGAGCCAGTTGGGCGAATGCCACGCCGATGGCCCATGCGGCCATCGCTACCCAGTTTACATTTTTGAATGACATGTCGGCAAATGGCTTATAGTTTCTACGTTTTACAATGAAGTAATCTGCGATAATAATGGCCCCGATGGATGGTACCGCCGCGCCAAGTACGTTTAGGAAACTGACGAAATTGTTGTACATCCACATCGCGAATACAGTACCAACGATGCCGTTAACGATGACGAAGAATTTCTTCGAAATTTTGGTGATGTTGGCAAAACCAAGACCTGAAGCGTACAGTGCATTATCGTTTGTGGTCCAGATATTCAAGCCCAAAACGATGATTGCTGGGATGATTAATCCTTGCAGGAACATGACCTCTGAGATATCGGCTAGGTTATAGGCCATTGCTCCAACTGCACCGAAGAGAAACATGAGTGAGTTACCCAGAAAGAATGCAATAACTGTTGCGGTAACGGCCTGTTTGGATGTCCGTGAAAACCGGGCAAAATCGGGTGTCAGCGTTCCGCCGCTTATGAATGATCCGATACAGATCGTTAATGCTGCCGCCGCGGTAAGCGACTGAGTCGGCGTGTAATCAAGCAACCCTTGTAGACCACCCAGCGAACCTGCACCTTCGAACATGGAGTAACCACCGAGAATGGCAATCGCAGGAACCGCGATATATCCGAGAATGACGAGTGACTTCATGCCGAAGATGGCTGACGCTGTCATGGCAAGTCCAAACACGATAATCAACAGGTACACGTTCCAATCCATAGCTTTGGCGACCGGAATCGCGAACATGGCTACGCCGACTCCGAACCATCCAACCTGTGTGAATCCTAGCAGGAACGAAGGCAGATACGACCCTTTTGCACCGAACGCATATTTAGCAAGCAAATGTGTGGACAGGCCCGTTTTGGCAGCGATATGTGCCAGTGCCCCTGTATAGATACCGAGCACCAGATTGCCTGCAAGCACGATGCCAATGAACTCCATGAACGTCAAGCTTACGCCCAACGTCCCTCCTGCCAGCATACTGGCTGAGAAAAATGTGAAACCGAGCATGACGGATAACGTCTTCCAAAAGTGGTTTCTTTGCGATTTCGGCACAGCTTGCCATGAAAACTCTTGATCTTGTTTGCTCATCAGAATACCCCCAACGTAAAGTGTATCTGATACCATAAAAAGCAGAAAAAAAGAGGCTACTCGTCAAGTTATACACTGACAAGTAGCCTCTTTTTGCATCATAATCCGCGCGAAGACACAGAGCATCCTATTACGGAATATGCCCTGATTCTCGCGTGATTATGAAATCCGCTGCCCTTGCCAGCCTCTCTGGACTGAATTAAAGGTACCAGTATTCAATTACATACTATTATTTTGGAAAAACCTGCAGTTGTCAATGTCATTATTATCCAAATGTTATTAATTCCTTATATAGCAAGCTGTTTTTGACCACGCCTACTCCGATGACAGCGCATCTGCGGATTGAAAATAATGCAACGAACAAATAGATGAACGCATTGACATTTGTACAAATAAATTCACTGCGTTTTTTTCATTGTAAGCCGCTGAAAAGGCACCTATAATTACGTTGTAATTGATAATGGTTATCAATGAGTAAAGAGAATTCAGGGGGAAATAATGATGAACAGTACAATTAAGAAACACCTATTCATATGGGGAGCATGCTTCCTTCTTCTATCCGTCCTTGCAGCATGCAGCCGTTCGGAGAGCACCTCTTCGCAAGAACCTGTGAAGACCAACGAGCAAACGACAAAAAGCTATACAACCCAAACAGGCGAAGTAACTGAAATACCAACTCAACCACAACGAGTGATCTATCTTGGTTCAACCCTTGGAGATCTCCTGGCAATGGATCTCCCGGTCGTAGGAGCAAATCTGGTCCATGCTTCTGAAAGCTATATTGTAGACCGATTAGAAGGTATTGAGGATGTCGGGAACCCTGGTGATTTGGAGGCAATTACGGCCTTGCAGCCTGACTTGATTTTGAATGGTTATAACCAAGATGCTGACCGAAACGCTGCTTTTTCGAAGATTGCGCCTACCATTCCGTTCAACTCGGCCTTACCTTTTACAGAACGCGTACGCGAGCTAGGTAACATTTTTGGCAAACAGGATGAGGCAGAGCAATGGATAAGCAGATTTGATACAAAAGCGGAAGCGATGTGGGACAAGCTGAATGTGGCTGAGGGCGAGACAGCGACCATCTTCTTGCAGTTAGGTAAACAGCTCTATGTGATGGGCAATCGTTCCTTGGGTGTAGTCTTGTATCAAGAGCACGGATTTGCAATTCCGCCAGCAATTCAGCAAAATATTATCGACAAGGACCAAACATTTGTCCAACTTTCGGAAGAACTAATGCCGGACTATGCAGGAGATCATCTCTTTGTCCTAACGCTCGATAATGACGAAAGCCGAGCTGAATCTGAACGCTTATTACAAAGCACTTTGTGGAAAACGTTGCCGGCCGTTCAGCAAGGACACGTCTACACAGCATCAGCCGAATGGAATACCGACAACCTGCTGGCACTGGAGCAATTGCTTGATGAATTGCCAAAATGGATGAATCAACAATAACGCTTGATAACGTCGAAATCCTCCACCCCCTTTGGGCTATGGAGGATTTTTTTGATTTTGTAAATTTGTACTGCGTGTAATAAGGTTTGCAACGAAACATTCTCTAACGTGTAAAATGTGGTAAACTAGTAATTGAGAATTGTTATCACTAGATTGGAGTGCTCCCGAATGCAAATGGCTTCCCTATACATCCAACTGCAGCAGCGTGATCTGCTTCAACTCACACCACTTGAGGAAACCAATCATCATAATCCATCAACCAAGAGCAAGGATGCCAATGAATATACACTGCTTATTACTCTGGATCATGGAATTCGCCTGTTGACGAACAACATTTCGCAAGATCTGAGCCAAGGTAGTTGTATTCTTCTCCCTACTCAGCAATCCTACATACTTAAAACGATAAAAGAGCAAGCGAATGTAGCTCGGTTGACCTTTCTTGCTTTTCAGGTGGATCAGTTGACTCTGCTTCCGGCTTGCCCTCCTCTTATTCTGGGCTTTCCTTACAGGCTATCTCTTTCTAATATAAAATTGGCATTGGCAGGAGAGGACTGGGTAGCTCCATCCCTTTTGCAATCCAACAAGCAAAATCGGTTGCAGGAAAAAAAATACCCTTCTACTCATCATTCAAAATTAGCAGTTACTCAGGCTCGCCTGCAACTGATACTTGGCCTGATGGCTCAGCTAGAAAGCGCTCCTCCGCCAGTGCAAAGTGATCAAGCGGTACAGCGTACACTCAGCTATATGGAACAGCACTATTACGAAGATCTGACGGTAGAGTTCTTGGCCGAAATGGCCGGCATGGTTCGATGGCAATATAGCAAATTGTTTAAGTTGATGACGGGTAAGAAGCCGACGGACTACCTGACAGAGCTCAGGGTCCAGCATGCTAAAAGGCTACTGTCCAGTTCTACCGAGACTTTACGTGAAATATCCCGACAAGTCGGTTTTAAGGATGAGTACTATTTCAGTCGTCGCTTTCATCAGCTCACAGGACACCCTCCACGGGAATACGCCAATATACTAAGGCGGACCAGGCAAAGAACGATCACGGATTCCCTTGGCAGGCAGATTTCCCTCCCTGATGCGGCTGTACGAATCGTGGCCACAGGTACCAATACCCTTGGTGAGTTACTTGCTATCGGTATCCACCCAGTCGGTGCGGGTATAACTACAATGAAATCACAAGTCATATATCGAAACAAACTGCATCACATCCCGGATATTGGACTACAAGGTGCACCGGAACAAGTCTCCCTGCTTAAGCCTGATCTTATACTGCTAGGCAACTATAGTGAGCAGCAGTTACCTCGTCTGGATGCCATTGCCCCAACCATCGTCTATCGCGAATCAACCAGCACTTTTGAGCGTCTTCGTTATATTGCGGGTCTTTTCGGTCGAAGCAGAACGGCTGAACAGTGGATCGACCGCTATGAGGATAGTGTCAGGAGGATCCGGCGACAATTGGCGGATGATTATATTGCTGGAGAACGAGCTACTGTCTATCTGATGCTAGGCAAGAATATATATGTTATGGGACAGACGGGATTTGCCGCTACCCTGTATGAATCACTTGGCTTTCGACCCACTGAATCCGTAAATCAGCTGATCGTTGATGGCAGACCGTGGATACAAATCGATTTTAATAAAATCACGCAATACACTGGAGACCGAAATTTCGTGATGGTACCTCAGGAGGAGATGAATGTACATATCCCTTCTACGCTCCAAAGTTTGGTTGGAATGCTGGCACCCAGTAAAGTACATATAGTAGAAGCTGGCTGGAACTACGACGATCCCCTTACTCGTGAGAGGTTATTGACGGTTCTACCCTCTATTTTTGCTAAGGATAGACTGGCCCTTGTGCCAGCAAATATAAAAAAATAAACCGTGGAGCACGGTTTATTTTTTTATAATATTTTTACCATTTTACGATAAGTGTCCAACAACTTCTGGTAATACTTTTTCGTATTCCTTATATAAGACATAACGATCAACACCTCTGGAAGAGTTAAGTGCTTCATGTGCGTGCTGGATGGCGGTATCACGGTTTTCTGCTTTGAGTTCAATATAGGCAAGCAATGTTGATCGCATCCACTTTTTTTTAATGGATTGAAGTCTTTCCCTCGCCTCATCACTTCTCCCGTCTTCCAAGAGTAAAATGGTTTCATAATATGTACGGTAGTCCGATAATCCAATATGAGGTACAGCTTGCCGAATAGCAAACATATCTTTGCGATATAATCCATAAGCTGCCTTGAACGAGGCCTGCGTCGATTTCCGTTTATATTTCTGCATAATTTGCTCCATGACTAGTTCTACCTCATCATCAAGTCTGTTCGCAAGAACATAAATAATGTATGTCCCAGGTGTATTTTGCTGCTTGGATAAAAAGGACTCTAGACGATCTATACGCTTATCAAATACTAAAGGATAAAAAACATGCTTAATAAATGCGATAAGAATGGTAACGACTACAACCCCCACAATCAGAAATAAAGGATATTCGTTTATTTGCATAAACAAGACAAACATCAATACAACCAAATAAAACCCGAATTCCCACCAAGAGTACCTCATAATGAATCTCCTTCTATTAGAAAAATAACCAGCAAGTCTATATTATACCAAATTCAATTCCCCTTTTTGTATAATATTAGGAAACAAAAATTACGAAGAATATTCTATCCCTCATAAAATCAAGCCTGACAAGATTTTCGGATACAACAAAAAAGCCGCTATATTAGCGACTTTCAGTTGGAATAGTTGAATTTATTTTTGTGCACTTAATAGTTCTTCAAAAGCTTTAATATTCGTGTCAAAATCAGGAACGGTTTGAGTTTCTTCAGCAGATTTGACCAGTTGCACAACTAAATCATTATAAGGTGTCGCAATACCGGTACCTTTTGCTCTGCTTGACACAACCCCGTTAATATAATCAATCTCCGTTTTGCGTTTTTTCTCCAGATCTTGAAGCATGCTTGCTTTGAGCAGTCTGGAGGGCTCCATCACGTAGCGTAGAGTTTTCACCCGTTCAGGGATGTCTTCTTCGCTTTTCAGTTCAAGTGAAGCGATGTCGAATCCATTCATTTTAACCAATGTCACTCCATTGGCGCGAGCAACTTTAATCGTTTCGTCCGCTATATGAGCTGCACTAACTATGCCGGCTTCATGATCAATAATGTCCCCGTACTCACCATTCAATGCAGCCGATAAACCACTGAAGGCATTGTTAATCAACAACTTGGACCATTTGGTTCCAACCAGGTTATCGGAAATATGTGTTCCGCCCACAAGGTCCAACACCGATTTCACGCGTTGAATTCGTTCGGTGATTTCACCATTTAATTCGCCAATCTGAAAAGCATACTGTTTAAATTGAGTATACTCGGTAGTCAGACTTGATACACCTGGTTCAATGAACGTAGCGCCAAATTCAACGGAGCCAGCGATAACTCTTTTTTCACCCACGATGGACGCCACTTTTTCTTCCGGAATCCCGTTCTGCAAGGACAATACCATACTGTCTTCTTTCAAGAATGGAAGTAGTTCCTGAAGAATGGAATCGTTATAAAGTTGTTTGGTTAAAAGTAACACGAGGTCATATTGTCCTGATTTTTGATCAGGAGTAATGGCTTTTACTTTGGCCTGAAACTCTGTGGTACCCGTTACTTTAGCACCTGTCTGATTTAGAGCATTTACATGTTCCTGATATGCATCAATTAACTCAACGTCAAGTCCGCCATCTGCAAGGTATGCCCCTACGATGGTTCCCAAAGAACCTGCCCCTACAATTGCAATTCTCATTTTATTTTTCCTCCTTATTTCTCTTCCAGATAGTTATATACAGGTTGTGCAGCGTTTAAGGTTAGGTTCGTAAGGATATGAGAAGCGGACACCACTTCCAACACAGGCAGATCTGCAAGAGGTGCCAATGCATGTTCGAACAGTTGAAGCCGGGCAGGTCCTGTCCAGGCCTCTTTCACTTTAATATCCGTAATTTGAGTTCGGATCAGATCACATATTCTTAAATTCCCGGTATAGTCCGTAGCAATCTTAATCATAAAATTAGGTCGGCATATTTCACGTTTGGCGAGCTCCTTATCCATCTCCACATGTTTATAGCCCATCGTTGCCGTGGCTACACGCAGTGTTCCATAATCAAGTGTGCCAACAAGTGTATCCGAATCGGTATACAACTTGGGTGCGCCCAGCTTTTTCGGATAGGCAGTGAGCTCTCGACCACTCGCAATCGCGGGGAAATTGTCTACGTACATTGAATGCACATAATCGCCTTCCTCCCCATTAAATTGCACAGGGATAACTTGTCCAGCTTCGGTATAAGCACCCAGTCCAGAAACATCCGGCATCCACATCACTTCAAATTTAACCAAAGGTTCCGTAATTTCCAGAGGCTCTGGCACGGCTGCTCGCAACGCTTTTTCATCGGTTCGGTAAATAATATTCAAGTATTCACGATTCACGAATTTGTACGGTGGCATTGGGTATGCCGGAGCCGTTAGGGGTGTATTCAGATTTTTAGCTATGTTATTCACATCGATTTTCATCAAAGACACCTACCTTATAAATTTAGTTAAGTTTTGTTATATAAAAATTTGATCTGTATCTCATAAAAAAATTCTACATCAATATTTAAATTTAATATAATACATAATAAGTACTATATATATTTATCAGAATAAATAAGGAGTGCGGATCAATGGAGTTGCTTCAGCTCAAATACTTTCAGACCGTTGCCTATACTGAACATATCTCTAAGGCAGCTGCGCAATTGAATATTGCTCAACCTTCCCTAAGCTTGACGATTAAAAGACTTGAGGATGAACTGGGTACCCCCTTATTTCATAGGAGAGGACGAAATATTCAATTGAATTCCTCAGGTGAAATTTTATTGAAACATGTGAACAGGATTTTTATTGAAATTGAAAATGCAGAGATGGAGATTAAAGCGGAGGAAAAGCAGATCTCCAATACGATCAGGATCTCGATTACCAATACCCGATTCCTCACTGGACTTATTAGTGACTATATCAACGATTCCCCCGAAACCAAGCTTCATCAAGGTATTGGGACTCGTAGTGAAATTATTACAGGATTGAAGAAAGGCGACATGCATCTGGGCATTACGGGGCATCCGATTCAGGATGAGGAGATTGAGAGTGTTGTCCTGGTCGAGGAGGATATTGTTCTGGTTGTGCCCATGAATCATGCATACGGCGGAGAAACAAGCATCTCATTAAATGTTGTTGCAAATGAGCCCTTTATTTCCCTTGCCGATAATAAGGAGTACAGCCGATTTACCACCATGCTCTGTGAAAAAGCAGGCTTCCTGCCCAACCTTGCATTTGAGGTTGATTCTCATACCCTGCTTGAAATTATCAGGCTTAATCAGGGTGTTGCATTACTTCCGATCTCCGTGTGTAGAGCACTGGGGTTACGTTATGTAAAAATTGATGATGATTCAGCTATATATCCAATTAGCCTCTCCTGGGTCAAACAAAAATGGTTATCTCCTGCTGTTGGGGAATTTCGTGATTTCATTACTTCGTACTATGAAGACCATGCTGGCTTGTTTAAAGTGGAGTAGGATTTCTTGATACATGACAAAAGATAAAAACAAAGACTTTGCTTCCTCTATATTATGCAGATATTAGTGTGAAACCCTTTTATAACGGAGATTCGACAAGAGTTGCAGCTGATGAACTACATTATCAATGTCTAAATTTAAACGACCGATTCCCAGGTGAAAATATTGGGAATCGGTCCTAAGCCTATTTTAGAGTATGAGATTTCAGGTTCACTAGTTTACCCAGCATCTGTTCGATCGGATCTTCATTCGCTATTTCTCTATTCTACGTTTAGCGAATGATCAAGACTGGCATTCAGCATACGTAAGATCATGAGTAACGACTCATATCTCGTAGCATTAGCATTCGGTCTGAATACACCATCCGGTGTACCCTTTACAATCCCCATATCTGATAATGTACCAATCTCTGCCTCTGCCCAGTGACCTATAACATCTTTGAACTTATTGTTTCTCACAAAAGAAGTGTTCATTACTTCTGAAAGCATAGCTACGATTTCCGCTCTGGTGATCGACTGATCCGGTTTGAATGTTCCGTCTAAGTAACCCTTAGCAATGTCTAATGTTTTTAATGCAGCAATGGCATTGGCCGCCCAGTGACCTTGAGTGTCTTTAAATTCGGGGGAACCTTCTGACGTTAATCCAAGTGCTCTTACTAGCATAGATGCAAACTCTGCTCTAGTTATCGTAGCACGAGCACGAAATGAACCATCATCATATCCGTTGATAATCCCAAGCTTAGTCGCAAACCCGATTGCTTTAGCATTTGGGGTAATCGCCGGCACATCCTTAAATGATACTACAGGTGCAGAATCCGCTTTTGCTACCAGTGCTTTAATTACATCCATATTAACTCCATCAATGTAGAATGGTTTAGGTGGTGGAATTGAACCTATTTCTTTCTCTGGCTCCGGTGCTGGCTCTGGTGTTGGTGTTGAACTTGGTACTGATGCAGAACCTGAACCCGGTGCTGGTGTCGTTTCACTTACCGTGATTGCAAGCGTCTGTGTTGCTCCTCCGCTGAATGTGAATATCAAGTTTGTCGTGCCGACTGACTGACTCGCCAAGTACGCCTTCAGGATTGTAACTGTGTTGCCCACAACCGTGTAATCCGTCCCTAACGTTAGCAAAGTTAAACCGTTCGCGACACTTGTTAATGTGTTACCATTCAGCGTCATCGTTGTCCTTACGTCTGCTTGGGCAGATACCTTCTTATCAAAGTTTACGCTCACAGGGCTGATGAACACCGTTGAACTAATCTCTTCATTAGCAAAAACTAATTCTAAATACTTAGGAGTATGTGAAGCTGTTAGTGTTAATGGAATCGCATTCTCTACAACAGCTCCTATTGGCGTAACAGTTGTTGGAGTGCCGTCCACACTTGCATTTCTACTCAGTAGATATCCTGTTGGCGCAGCTACCTCTTTTACATAGTAAGGCAAGTCATATTTAATTCGATTGAATTCCAGTTCTCCTTTTACGGTTACTTTTTCTTGAACCTTATTGCCATATTGATCATACAAGGCAAAGGTTGCAGCAGATAATTTAACGTTGTTATCATCTAAATCTGCCTGTTTAACAATTAATTTACCAAGATTACCGTATCCCATGCTTCCAGCTTCCAAGAACGTTACTTGGCGTGAATCGTTAGACTGGTAAGCACCATTGATTGGAACAGCAACATTATCTTTAGAGCCAAATAGATTAATCATGTTGGAAAAGCGAGATCCAGAGGCTACCGTTTCCGTTACATAGGTACGGAAAGAAAGCTTATATGCCTTATCAATCGTATCATTGGGAATATTAAATCTAAATTCTCTAGTGGTAGCATCATAGACAATATGAGAGCCATCAAGTAGTACTGGTGTACCTGCACCTAAGCCATCATTTCCGTTTGCTGGCAAATTGTCAGGTACGTTAATTGCTCCACCGTATGCGATTAATTCCACGCTTGTTGTATCTAGCTCAAGACCTGCTTGCAGGTTATCAATTAACCAGAATCTATCAACATCTAGCAGCTGATTAAGATTTACTGCATTAGAGTTCAAATACACAACCCAATCAATATACTTATTTCCATTAGTGGTTGGAATACCTTTTTTACTTACAATATGGTTGCTGACGGTTTGAGTTGCTGAATTAGTAGTGGATCTTGTCGTTTTATCATGGATTAATGTCGCTTCATTCTTAACATTAAAATTACCATTATTCAACGTACTATTTTGTGATATGAATTTGGATAGATCCGTAATGGCAGTATCGAAGTAGATCGTGTATTGCTCCGTAATATTCGAATTAAAATCGAAGGTTACGACATCTGTTCCGCTTACCGTTACCAGACCCGTGACAGGATTACTGTTGCGATCAAGTACCCTGACGCTACTGGGTATAAAGGTAAGTCCGGCTGGAATAGTATCGACAATACTTACATTTGGGAGTGCAATAGCAGCGTACAAAATAGGATCAGTTCCTGCTTTCGGTGAACTTGGAGTTGTTGCCCCGTTTTCATTGACAGTCAACTTCCACGTAATCTTACGCCCAGCTACATTTGGATCATAGCCTTCTGCATCCTTTTTCAACACATTGCTTGTATAGCTCTGCGTGCCTGTACTATTACGGGTAATTGTGCCGCTAGTAATGCTTGCTGTGTTTGAAAAGTGACTACTAGAGCTGCTAATAAAGTTAGCTGTAATGTTGTCTGTATTTGCTGGCTTTGTATCAAAGGTAATGGTGTATCGTGAATTAATAGCAGAACCAAAAGTATAACGAAGTGTTGAAGTTCCAGTATTGTAGTTAAATACGCCGCCAGCATAAGCACTACCTTGATGATCCACAATTCGAGCAGAGCCTTGAATATACTGTTGCGTGCTTGGGATACTATCCGTAATCGTTGGTGCAGCCCAATTAATATTTTCACTATTAATATCAATTGACCAAGAAATGACACCGTTCGCTCGGTTATAACCCGCACCTGACTTGTTGAAAAAGTTACTTCCAACTCCTAATGAAGCATTTTTTTCTACTCCGGTTCCAGTAAGGCCATCCCAAGTAAGGACTGCTTCGTTTGTGAAATTATATGAGCCATTTGTTTGGAAACGAGCAGGCTCAATTTCAGTTTCGTACGTAATCGTAACCGCGTTTGTAATATTACCCAGGTTGAAGGTAAGTTCTGAGCCGCTTGTTACGGGAGTAACACTAGTACCATTTACAGTTGCTGTTCCAGCAATGTAAGTTAGCCCGGCAGGAAGCGTATCCTTGATAATAGCATTGTTGAATGCCAGTTCGTCTTCATTCACGACAATCGTCCAAGTAATATTTTTTGTATTATTCACTGTCGTTGTAGCATCATAGTTTCCCGATGTACTTAAAATATTGAGTGGAATAGTTACCGTCTTCGGACTATCCACATTCGTTGTCTCGTTATCGTCATGCTCAAGATAAGCGGTATTCCTTACAGGAATGGACGGATCTCCTGCTTCTAGCGCCGCAAGTAATGCTGTTTCCTTTAATGACGTAGTAAAGATAATGACCTGTTGCGTTGTAATATTGCCCAATGCAATAGATAAGCTGCTTCCATTATCTATTACAGATCCTGGTGGTAACCCTCCATTCACTCGTATCGATAATTCATTCAGAATCTGGCTATCTGGAATCATATCAACAAGCACTGCATTATTAACAGCAACATTTTCCTTGTTTACTGTAATTGTCCACCCAATGTCTGTTCCGTTAACCAATGCTCCATTCTTTTGCACAGTAACTTTATCTGGCTGGAGAGCAAGATCCGCCTGAAAAGCCTGATCTGCCTTTAAGGTTAACGGTACCGTATCTTTCTCTAGATCAGGTCTATCAAGAAGTGTAGCTCCTGGCATTGTTCCTACCTTTGTTCTGATATTTTCACTTTGAATAAATTGAGAAGCTACTTCCCTTGTCACATCGGTACTAGCAGCTGATACGTATGTAATGAATACGTTTGAAATCGAACTGATCAGCAGGACAATAACTAGTAAAAACATAAATAAAATCTTTGCATATTTCCGCACTATGTTCTCTCATCCTTCCACAAACTATTTGATGAATTTTCTTTAAGTCTACCAAGACATTTTAAATTCAACTAAAGGAGATTGTAGTCCTACTAAAGTAGTATGCCGCAACAATTTTTATTCACTTGTGATGCGCATCAGCGTGAATGAGCTTCAACTAACCTGACCGTTAACATAATGAATTAACGCAAAACAACGATGAGATATACGCCTAATCGGTATTGGTACATGTTCTTGTCTACTCTGGTCGGTACAAGAACTTGTACCGATAAAATAAAAAAGCCGCTAATATAGCGACTTTAATGGGAACATGTTCTTGTCCCACGACAAGTCCCTTGGAAGGAACCGACGTGTTCTTTGATCGTTATCTATTCTTAGCTATACTGCAGTCTATCCTTGTACCAAACGTCCGGAATCATCTCACGCTCCAGTTCCAACAATTCATGGATGATCTTGTCCGCGTCACTGATGGAATTCACCAGCGGGTCGGTGAGCATCGCCCTTCTCAGCTTCTCGTAGCTCTGTTCCAGAACAGCTTCAACTGTAAGCTCATGGGTATCCAGTACAAGTTCTTGCATGCCTCTTATCCCACGCGGCATCTCGCCTACATGGAGTGGTTTCGCCCCATCCATATCTACATCGCATAGTAGTTCCAGGAGCGAATCCGCATTCATATTGGTTACCGCACCTTGATTGAGCGTATTGATGAAGAATTTTTTGCCCAAATTCCCCACCATATTTTCGATGATATCAGTTGCATGATCCGGCCCAAAAGTACTCATGTAATCGGAAATCGGGATGTTTCCTGTAAGGAAGTCATCGACCTGCTGCCACATCTCATCGTGGCGCTGATACCTGTCCTCTGTCTCCCAGATCGATAATGGCGGGATGGTGTCCGCAGTTTTGCCAAGACCCTGCCAATACCGAACGTATTCCTTCGTATGCGCCGTGCAAGTGGGAATGATTCCGAAAATATCATATAGTTCATAGGTAATCGCATCGTTAAAAAGAGCTTTTGCGCCGTGATCACCGCCATTATTCTCATCACCTGCCAGCTTGCGCATGGCTTCTGCGATTGTAGGCATCACATTTTTTCCTTCATACTCGGCTTTGAGTAGCCAAGTGAAATGATTGACACCAGCGATGCGAAAATCGAAGTTCTGGTTGATCTCTTCCGTGAACTGGCTATTGTCTCCAATGATACCCGCTCTTACGGCATAATACGCTTTCTTATGTGGCATATGATGACTATCGCACAGCGCAAATGATTTGAGCTTCGGTGCATAACGATGTAAGGCGATGCCGTGAACGGTAGACGGGTTAATATAATTGATCACCCACGCATCTGGACATAACTCCTCGATATCTTTGGCGCACTCCATGATAACCGGCAGTTCCCGCATCGCACGAAAGATTCCACCAGGGCCAATTGTATCGCCGGAACACATGCGAATCCCATACTTTAGAGAAACCTGGCAGTCGATCCCTCGATATTTCACCGATTGCTCCGCAAAGCTAAGTACAACGAAGTCGGCTCCCGGAAGCACCTGTCTTCGGTCCACTGAGCCTTCAATCTTTAAGGATACGTTGTTCTCCCGCGCAACCCTTTCCGCCAGTGTTACCATTTTCGAGAGCCGTTCCTCGTCCGTATCCACCAAAGCCAGCGTTCCCTGATTTAAATATGGGGAGTGTACCATCTGCCAGATGGACTGACGACCAAAAAATAGGCTGCCCGCCCCAATAACGACTACCTTTGGATGCTGTGTGCTTGTAGCATTCATCAATAACCCCTCCTCGTAACGATATACGTTCATTATAGGTGAGTGAGCTGAAATCAGAATGGGTGATAGTTTTCGAAACATGTCATATGGTACGATAGTTAACAAGAAATAAATCCTTTGTTATGATAGCTAAAAATGAAGGATGTCATAAAGTAGAGAGGATGAGTTGGATTAGATGCATCCAGAGACTGTAAATATGAGTATAATTGACGAACTTTCGGAGAATATCACACTTCGCATGAGCTCTTATTTGGAACAAACGCACGACAGCAATTGGACGGAGCACAAGTCTCATTCCGATTATGATCTGTGGTTCATTACAGCAGGCTCCGTCAAGATTACCATTGATGGAATCGAGCATATGGCGGGCCCGGGCGACGTGGTGTTTTTTTATCCGGACATGCCTTACACTGCTTCCACGACCGGCGAGCTGTGCCGATTCGTATACATGCACTTTGATTTCAGCATCGCTGAGCAAAAGCGAATTCTCGGCGAGTTTCAACTCCCGGGCATCGTACCTGGCAACCTGATTCAGGAGGAATCAATGCTGTTCACTTCGTCCTATCGAAGATTCAAGCAGAGTAGCGGCGCTTCCGGAAGTCCACTCTACTTGAAAGCCTCTCTGCTTCTCGTCATCGCCAAAATTTTTGAATTACACAAGCAAGGCCTGTATCACGGTGAGTTTCTGAAAGATCGAAAACTGAGGAAAATCGAAGGAAGTCTGGAGGTTCTGCAGACTGTCTTCCCATACGTGGATGCGAATCTGCATCGGGCCATCCGAGTTAACGAGCTTGCAGCTATTGCTGGCGTTTCTGAGAAATATTTTATTTCGTTGTTCAAGAAAATTCTCGGTATCACACCAGGGCAGTACATCAATCAGATCAAAATGAATCGGGCCAGAGACTATCTATACGAGAAAAAATATACGATCCAGCAAATTGCCGGATTTCTGGGGTATCCCGATCCCTTTACGTTCTCCAAAGCATTCAAAAAATTCTACAACGTGCCTCCTTCCAAATTCGAATAACATGCCGCAGAGAAACAAAGAGGCAACCGGTCGATCCGGCTGCCTCTTTGTTTTGGTTGATCATTAATTATTCGTAGTGTAATGTGCGTCCCTTCAGCGCTCCTCATACTCAAAAGGAGCTTCAGTTGAATACATCTCATGGAAAAATCCTTTATATGGTATATCCTCTTCCAGACATTTAATGAGATACAACAGTTCTTCGTTAGCTTCCGGTTCTTTGCCAGCACGCTGCATTTCCTCAAAATGATCCACAATATTCTCCAGAAGGTTGACTTGAATAAATAAAGGTAGCTTCTCCAGCATGGTATCAGAAATCGGGGTTTCTGATGTGTATCCGGCGAGCGCGGTTTGGAAATAGTCATCCATGAACTGTTACGTTTGTCCGCTTCAGGTTCAAATTGAACCCAACCAACTCCGTTTATCCACAAACTTGCGAAGTCAAACATGTACCAGCTAAAACAGGAATTGTCGAAATAATATACCGTGATCTGTCCCGTATCAAAATCGATCGAATAATTCCCGTCATAATAATCGAAATGGATCATGCCAAATGTCTCCTGGCTCGCCCCCAATTCTTTTACCACTTGGAGAAGTTCCACCATTTTGCTTCTGAGCAGAAAAAATGATTCAGGAACCAACCTCTCGATATACTCTGCATTATATTTGTCCAAAAGATGATACCTGCGATGAACGGGTACATAGCTTTTCGACAGCTGATGCATTTTGCCCAGAATTTTGCCGCTATTATAATAGTATTCGGTAAGTGGAACACCTCCCCGGTACTGATAATGGTTCTCTACCAGCAACTTCCCCTTGGCCTTCACAAACATACAGATAAAGAACGTATGCTCCTCATAAGTGATCTCTTCTAACATGGCCCTTTTTCGAGCTGACCACATCCGAGACACGTGCCCCGTGCTCAAATAAATACCGAACATACTCCAGTTCGGCAATGTAATCTTCCCGCTTTCTGTCAGGCAAAAAAGACACCCGTAGAATTAGCGATTCACGCCCCTCTTGCTCGCAAGTGTAAACGACATTACGTCCACCCTCATGAGGCGGAATAAGCTGAATGTTGTAACCCTCCAGATGAAACAGCTCGGGTACCAGCGTCAGTACATGTGTATTGCTGATGTCAACAGCTTTGTTAAAATTAATAATAATCTCCTCCAGTAAACATTGTTTGGACGGTTTCCCGCACTGCAATGTCCACAAAAGGAATCTCTGTAACGATTCCAGATTATTCTATTCCTTTTCCGACGCTCCAGCCTCGTAATAGTACCGAATCAAAATGTCCTGATCGTAGTTACCGAACCCTTTCCCGAACAACGTAAGTCCGCCCCGACCCGGCACCCCTTCTTCCGGTCTTAATCCAAACGTCCAGTAGGTGGAAGAATCCAATTGCAGATCATGGATACGTACATCTGAGATGCGCTGTCCATCCATAAACGTCCCTTCTCCATTGATGCGCAGCACCTTCAGTACACCATACTGGTTGACGTCCAATTTCCACCATAGCGGTGTGTGCTTGCCTTTCCGATCCCCAAAGTCGCCTGGACTTGTCCATGTTCCCAGGTGTTTTCCATTAAGGGAAAAGCGGATGTCCGACGGCCAGTTTTCATTGACTTGGGGTGCTTCCGAACTGAGTTCGAGTGAAATTTCAATTTCCTGGAGATGCTGTTCTGTATTTAAATAATTAGGGATCTTATATTCCAGAAAGCCGCGTGCCAGCCAGAGTATGCCAGCATTCACCCGGTCCGGGTCCATGAAGCAGGCTGGTGTGTCGTATTGTCCAATCATTTGCGTCGTTGTTGCAATGCCACAGGTAGGCCAAGCTTCGTAATCCGTATACTGACCAACCGGAATAGAGACTTCATGGTAAGGAGCATCCACTGGTTCAGGAGAGAGATTGATAGTCATAAATTCTTGCAGAATAAAGCAGTATTTATACGTTCCACCGTTCTCACGCTTCATGCGACTGCCTACGATGCCCGCTTTTTGCAACTTGCTCACATGTGTACTAACGATGGCTTTGCTCAGATACAGCTCTTTGGCAAGCGCATTAATATGCATCTCCCTGTTTTGCAATAATAAACGAACGATATTTAAACGGGCCTCACTGGCGAGCGCCTCATATATAATTAAGGATGACGCATCCGTGCCAAGCATCATGAACTTCACTTCCCTATTTCTCTAGAATTCAATATATTATTGATTTAGAATTCGCTATTTAGCGAACCCTGTAGAATAAGCTTGCTCAACATAATAGCATTATGATACACATTAGATAACAAATCAATAAGTTGATTTTGCTTTTATGCGAACTCAATGTGAAAATAAGGTTTCTTATACACCTAAAATTAATTCTATGGAGGTTTTCTCATTGCTTACATCCAAAATGCTTATCGATAAAGATTTTCAGATTGCTGAAGTAGATCCGCGTGTTTATGGTTCATTTATAGAACATCTGGGACGGGCCGTATACGGCGGAATTTATGATCCAGGTCATCCTACTGCCGATGCTCAAGGTTTCCGTCAGGACGCCATTGAAGCGATCAAGGCTCTGAACGTACCCATCGTTCGGTATCCGGGCGGGAATTTCGTATCCGGTTATAATTGGGAGGACGGCGTTGGTCCCGTAGCGGAGCGTAAACGCAGACTTGAACTGGCATGGTGGACCATTGAAACGAATGCCGTAGGAACGAACGAATTTGCAGACTGGGCCAAACTGGTTGGAACCGAAGTTATGATGGCAGTTAACCTTGGTACTCGGGGGATCGACGCGGCGAGAAACCTGGTGGAATACTGCAACCATCCATCTGGTACATACTGGAGTGATCTGCGTATCTCTCACGGCTACAAGGACCCACATAAATTCAAAACGTGGTGTCTGGGCAACGAAATGGACGGACCTTGGCAGATTGGTGCGATGACTGCATATGAATATGGCCGTATTGCCAATGAGACCGCTAAAGCGATGAAATGGGTAGACCCTGAGATCGAGCTTGTGGCCTGCGGCAGTTCCAGCCGTGACATGAGTACATTTGCAGATTGGGAAGCAACCGTACTGGATCTCACTTATGAAAATGTGGACTACTTGTCCCTGCATCAGTATTACAACAATAACAAAGACAACACGTATGACTTCCTGGCGACATCGCTGGATTTGGATCAATTTATTGATAGTGTGGCTTCAATCTGTGATTTTGTACAAGCCAAAAAACGCAGCAAGAAAAAATTGATGCTGTCTCTGGATGAATGGAATGTCTGGAAATCCATTGGCACAAGCCGTATGGAAGAACGGTGGCAGATTGCTCCTCCAGAGTTTGAAGATGTATACACACATGAAGATGCACTAGCCGTGGGCTGTTACCTGATTACCATACTCAAGCACGCCGATCGTGTAAAAATGGCTTGCCTTGCTCAGTTGATTAATACCATTGCACCAATCATGACAGAAAATAACGGAGCGATCTGGTTCCAGACGACGTATTTCCCATTCATGCATGCATCCAACTTCGGTCGTGGTACGGTGTTGCGATCCATCACAACTTCACCTAAATATGATTCCAAAGACTTTACAGATGTGCCTTATCTCGAAGCGATCAGTGTGCATGATGAAGAGAACGGCACGATCACAATCTTTGCGGTGAACAGACATCTGGATGAGCAAATGGAACTGAATGTAGATCTACGTTCCTTCGGCGAAACCACATTTGTGGAGCATATCGTATTGGAGAACAACGACTTGAAAGCCACCAATACCAAAGAAAACCCACGTAACGTTGTTCCTCACAACGGCGGATATACAACGGTTGACCAGGGTAAAGTGCAAGCAGTCTTGAACAAAGCATCATGGAACGTGATTCGCCTCAAAACCAAACAGGCATAATAAGAGCGGGAAAGAATTTTCTCCTACTCTGCAACATCAGCATTGTTTTTCGCACCGCGTGCAGCTCCCTGCGCGCGGTGCTTTTTGCTGTATGACAGTGGTCGGTCGAACTATATAGTTCCAAAGTTAGATGTTTGGTGCGTATTGGAAATCTTCAGTTTTTATTCCTCTTATACAGCATAAGCAAATAAGCTACCCTCCGTTTGGCGTACGGAGAGCAGCTTGCAGTTAAGCATCTAGCGGAGAAGATAAGGAATAGAACAGATCAGAAAGAGATCAAATCACCCAACACACTAGCAATACTTCCTTCCCAAATGCAACGAAGGTTGTGTTCTATATCACGATTTTCATTTCAAGTATTATCCTTGTTGTGCTTCCTCTTCATCTTCGGTTTCAGCCTGAGCTGCTTGGCTCTGCGGAGCCATCAGCCCTTGAACTGCCCCCATAAATGGCTGAATCTGCTTAATCATGCCATATCCCATTTTGACCACAGGTGTAAACCGCTGGATCATGCCAAATAACCGCATACCACCGCCTAACATACCTCCAATCGAGCCTGCACCGCCAACTCCGCCGAAGCCACCTAACAATGAGCCTAGCATAGGCATGAAAGATGATACCTGAGCTGGCCGAGAGGTTGAACGAGACATCGAACGGGATCGCACCTGCGACTTGCGAATGCTGTTCGCCCGTTTACGGTTCCGAGAGGAGACTGTTTTTCTCGTAGCACCTGCTTTAGGTTTGGTTTTGCGAGCACTGCCAGATGAGGGTGCTGTGATTGCAGCCTGAGTAAGCTTTCCGCCCCCGGTAAGCACTACGCCTTCGCTGTTAACACCAGAGATGTACCCGACGTACGTTTCGCCATTATGAAGAGTTACGCAGACTGGGTGATCCTTAAGCCGTTTCACCCGGACGTGTATTTCATTGGTTTTAGCCATGGAATTCACCTCACTTGACTTGATCTACTTCAGTCTACGCAATGGGTGGACGACTTGCCTGTGCGAATAACACATCCGTGTGCCTAAGCAAGAAGATTCTTACATACTTCCTCAAATATGCTCAATATACCTCTCATTCAAAATATGACCCATACGATATGTGTGCTCTGCCAATTCAGATTTCACATATGAATCAACATCACTCTTTTCGATATTGTACATGACTTCCAATTCTTTAGAAAAAAGAAGGTGTCCCTGACTGATTTTCTGCTCCAACGAGGTTATCTGTTTGGGTTTCAGATCACCACCGAGCACCTGCTGAAGGGCTTGCACATAGGTTTCAAGAGAACGCGCTCCGACAATTTTTATACCCTGGTTCTCTTCATTCACAATGATTATGGATGGGAAACCTCTAACGCCCAAACTAGCCACACTCTCAAAGTCTTCCTCTAATAAATCTTGTGCAGATTGCTGTGCAGCCGCTTCAACCACTTCTTTTCCATTCAAGCCCAGTTGATCGACGATATCCGTCAGCACATCATCTTCTCCAATATTTCGATTAAATGCAAACACGGCTTCACGGGCACGTCTTAAAAAGTCATGCTCTTTACCAGGGTGAGCACTCTGAATGACCTTAAATACCCGAGATGGCGGATAGGAAGAAAGTATGGGATTATCGTGCCATAAGGAACCGTCGATGGGCATGCGTGAATGCTCACCTACCTCCTTCCAATGCGCTGCAACGTCCGAGGGCTTCTGAATCCCATTAGCGCCATCCGAGAAACCATTCCAGTTAGCCAGGAGCCCACCCATTTTGATTTGCATCGTAAAGTAATGACCGTATTCCTCAACAAACCGATGAAGCACAGGCTCAAGCGCCCAGCAGTGAGAGCAAATCGGATCTGTTGCGTAATAAAGAGTTATCTTTTTCTCAACGTGATTCAGATTGATTTCTTGCATCGCTTCTTCCTCGCTCACACCACATACGCCTGTTTCCAGATCACACATCATAGATTCGTTACTCACACTTATCCCGCCTTTATCTTGTCTTATGAATTGATTTTCTTGTGTTAGTTTGATTATAATGTCTACAAACTTCTGAACAAGTACGATTCTTTTTCTGACTTAGTATCAAAAAGTATACTATTGGAGGGTATCAAGTGAAATACGAGTTTAATTTTGATCAGTTATGTCCAGCGACTTATGCATTTCAGGTCATTGGAGGCAAGTGGAATCTTCCGATCTTGGCAATCCTTAGTGAAAATGACTGTATACGTTACAATGAATTAAAAAGAAGACTGCCTGGCATTACTGGAACGATGCTAACGAACTGTTTAAAGGAATTGATTCATTACGGCATCGTGCATCGGGAGCAATATAACGAGGTTCCACCGAGAGTGGAGTATTCGCTCACAGCATCGGGCAAGGAATTGGTTCCTTTAATTGAATCCATGGTCATGTGGGGTCAGAAAAATATGACTGCAGGCATGAAGGAACAAGATATATAACCCCTGGCCTACTGTAACCCCTAGCCTAGATGTTCATTTTTGAATCCCTATGCACAATTTGTTCAACGGCAAAAAGGCTATTTTACCGGACCATTATGTCCTTTGAAATAGCCTTTCCTCTATAAATACAAGACGCCGTTTGTTTACGACGTGTGCACGTCTAACCATTCAGGTCCTCATCTTCCTCATTTCCTAAATACATAACCGTTGTTTCTCCCTCAACCAATCTAATGATTTGCTTTCGTAATTTTGAGGGCAATAAAGGTTGTTGGATCAAGTTTTTAATGTCAAGCCATTCATATTCTACTTGATTTTCGTCACTTGGCAGAATAGATCTATTATTGTCCATTAAACCTATGTATTCGGCTAAAAAAACAAAATCTACACGATGAAGAGCTGCGCCATACACACCTTCAATAACGAATTCCAATGATAACGGTTCTACGTCTACTCCGATTTCTGCTGCTACTTCTCTCTTCACGGCATCAGTCAGCGTTTCACCTGCATTCTGACTCCCGCCAGGCAAGAGATAGATTACATCGCCATTATCTTCCTGCCTAATCGCGAGCATTCTCCCATCTTTGATAATTAATGCTTTTGCAGAATTTCTAATCTTTCTCTCCATTGCTAATCCCCCATATATATCTGTATCAAAATGTTGAAGGTTCATTTACATTTCACTTCACGATCTCCATGAAGCGTATTTTAACATATACGTCTAAACAAATTCTGAACAATCATTGTAACTCATTCTTAGCGACCTGAATGAAAGCAGTCATGGACGGAGATATCCACTTCTCCCGATGCCAGAGCATTTGCGCCGAAAAGCATATTTCAGACAGATCCCACGGTAAAGCAACCAGTTCCGCCTCGCTTAACTCTTTCTTCAAAGCCATTTCAGGCAACAGCGCGATCCCTAGACCGGCCACAGCGCATTGTTTAATAGCTTCTACACTATGAAACTCCAGTTCTGTCAGAGCATCCGCACCTTTTTTCAGTAGAGCTTGATCAAAGTACGTGCGATACGAACAGTTCTTTTCGGTTAACAAGAAATGCTGTTTGTGGAAGTCATCAATAACCAACGCAGAACGCGATGCTAGCACATGATCGGAAGAAACCACCAATTGAAAGGTCTCATCCTTTAAAAACTCGGAATGAAGATCTTTGGAAGTAACCGGCTCATCCAATACAAAAACGACATCGGCCTGTCCTTCTCTCAGACTAGATTTAAGCTCTTGGCCAGACAACGGACGGAATAATAACCGCACACCAGGATACTCCGCTCGGAAGCGTTTGAACAAGGATGGAAGAAGATAAGCACATAGCACTTCATCTGCCCCGATGACAACCGTTCCAGCCAATTCCCCCTGTTGACTAGATATGCATTTTGCTTCCTCTACATCGTTTAAAATTTTAGTGGCATACGGCATAAATTGTTGGCCTGCATCCGTTAACACGACCCTTTTTCCTAATCGATCCAGCAATTTCACACCGAGTTCTTCTTCCAGCGATTTGATTTGCATGGTTATGGTAGACGGTACATAGCTCAATAATTCAGCAGTTTGGTTAAAGCTGCAGGTCGATGCAAGCGTGCAAAAGGTTTTTAATTGGCGTATTTCCATGAATCAGGCACCTCCTTTGTTCAAAATAAATGAATGTTTCGTTCGATTATGTTTCATTGAATTGATGATAGACGTATTGTAGAGTGAAATCAAGTTATTACTATATTGTAAGGAGAATCTAGCCATGAATGATTATGAAACCTATAGCCTTGGAGATACACTACTTCAATCGGGACAACTGCTCCCTCAAGCCTTTATTGCTTACAAGACCTATGGAACCTTAAATCCGGCAAAGGACAATGTTATTGTCGTTCCAACCTGGTTTGCTGGACTTCACACAGATAATGAATGGTTGATTGGAGCAGATAAGGCACTGGATCCCAGTCGATATTTTATCGTCGTGCCCAATATGTTGGGTAACGGATTATCATCCTCTCCCAGCAATACCCCTGCCCCATATGATAAGCAGAACTTCCCCCTCATCTCCATGTATGACAATGTGCGTGCCCAACATCAACTAATCACTCAAAAGTTTGGTATCACCAAAATCCAACTCGTTGTGGGCTGGTCTCTGGGTGCTATGCAGGTTTTTCAATGGGGAACGAGTTATCCCGAGATGGTCGAACGGATCGCCCCTTTTGGCGGAACGGCAAAGAGCAGACCGCATACACAGCTCGTGTTCGAATCCATGATCGCAGCGTTACAGGCAGATTCGAATTTTAAAAATGGTAGATATGAGCGCCCTCCAGTTGCCGGTCTCGCAGCGATGGGAAGAGCTTATGCTCCATGGGGGTTTTCGCAGGCATATTATTTGGAGAAATTGTATCAAACCGAAGGTTACGATACCTTGCAATCTTATGTGGAAGATTACTGGGACCAGGTGTTTTTATCCTTTGATGCTAACGACTTGATTACCATGCTGCGTACTGGAATATATGGCGACATCAGCAATAATCCCCTAGATGACGGCAACTTCGAACTGGCGTTAAGCAGGATCACCTCTCCTGCACTCGTTATGCCGGGGTCAAGTGATTTGTTCTTCACGCCAGAAGATAGTGCCTATGATGTTCAACATATGGCGAACGCTGTTTTTCAACCTATAGAGTCCAAGTGGGGACACTGCTTCGGCATCGGAGCTAATGAAGCAGATTCACTTGTTATCGATCGACATCTCAAGCAATTTTTGGAGACATGAGTAAAAAAAGAAGGAGTAAAAAGTAAAAAAAGTGCACTGAACTCATTAATCTTTTCTCCGCCCTGACTCGAAAGTAAAAAAACATATGGGTTCTCGTCAATAACTTTTATATCACGTTCCCCCTTTCTCGTTTAGAATATTTTCAAGAAAGCGTTATTGAAATATGACTGATAAGGGGGAAAAGAAATGAACAAGAAAACGAAAACTTTAGTCTTGTCTTTATGCATGTCAACCTTATTACTCGCAGCCTGTAGCAATGGAAGCAGCACGGAGAAAGATTCAACTACGGACCCCGATTCCAACGAGGCTGGAACGACAACCATTCACACCGTGACGTCAGAATACACTTCTGCCAAGTATCCAAAGGGCGATGATATCACAAACAATGTGTGGATTAAGCGCTACAAGGAGAAATTCAATATCGATGTCAAAACAGACTGGGTCAGCGATGAGTATGATACAAAACTTAATTTGGCTATCGCATCCAACGATCTTCCTGACGTATTCAGGGTGAATCCATCACAACTCAGACAGTTGGTCGAAGCAGACATGGTCATGGACCTTTCCGAGGTCTTTAATCAACACGCTTCAGATCGTCTCAAAGGTTATATGGAAGCAGATGCAGACAGTTACGAATCTGGAAAGAAGGACGGCAAGCTGTACGGCATACCACAGATGCACTGGGGATTAATTGAACAACCAGACTTCATCTGGATTCGGAACGACTGGAAAGAAGAATTGGGAGTCCAGGATCCGAAGTCTGTGGAAGACATCAAGAATATTGCACTGAAATTCATGGAAAAGCACGGAGGTTATGGTATAGCGGTAGATCAATCGTTAGATTACCTCAACCTGCTCGCCATTGCATGGAATGCGCATCCGGATATGTGGATGGAGGATAACAGTGGAAAATTAGTGTATGGATCAGTGCAACCCGAGATGAAGAATGCGCTGGCTGAGTGGTCAGAATGGTACAAGCGAGGCATCATTGATCCGGAATTTGCAATCAAAGACTTTAATGCGATGAACGCGGACATCGTAGCCGGCAAAGTGGGCATGCAGCCTTATTACCAATGGTGGGGTTATAATCCGGGTGTCGATACGGTATCCAATCTAGGTAAGGACGCCATCTTCTACCCTTATATCATCCCTACCGTCGATGGGAAAGAAGCAAAACAATCCATCTTCTTCGCCAACAACAATTATATCGTCATGAAAAAGGGATTTAAAAGCCCTGAAGAAGTGATCAAAATTTTGAACGACTATGCTTATATTGTTGATGAAGGCAATGGCAAGGAATCCACAGAAACGCTATCTGCCTTGCTGGACAACGATATTGCCCATGTAGTTGGAGCGTTCCGTGTACTTAATCCGAATTCCGATTACGAGCAATTTGAGGCGGTCTCCGCTGCCCTTCAATCCAAGGATACGAGTGGACTCACGACTTCGGGAATGTGGCAAAAATATAACAACAGTGTGGAGTTCATGGAGAATGCTACACCAGGAGCAGTCGGCGACTATTTGCAACAAGGTGCTCCAAAGAATGCGTATGGTCTTGCCAAGAAAGTACTCGACAGCGAGAACTACACCAAGACGGCCCTATGGGGTGTTACGCCAGAAATCCTATCAAGCTACGGCACAACCTTGGATGATATCCTGACCGAAGGCTTCACCAAGATTATTATGGGTAGCGAAAGTATCGATTATTTCGATGTGATTGTCCAGAATTGGCGTGCAGCCGGAGGCGATGACGCAACCCAGGCAGTCAATGAGGCATACGGAAAATAATGAGTCTGTTGCCAAGAAGGGATGGGAATGTTCTCGTCTCTTCTTGGTAGCGGTTACAATATATCGCACCAAGAACGGAGGAATACGAATGCTGAGCAAATGGAAGCAACAGCGTGCTTACCATCTCATGTTGATCCCAAGCCTGGTTCTGGTCTTCATCTTTAGTTACATCCCTTTCTACGGACTTATTATTGCGTTTCAGAAGTACAATCCGGGCCTCGGGTTCAACTCGCCATGGGTAGGATGGGATAATTTTAACCACATCTTTAATCAGCCGAACTTCGTAAGAACGATCTGGAATACACTGTACATGTCTGTCTTCAAGATTATCGGTGGTATAATCGTGCCCGTTATTTTCGCATTACTGCTCAACGAAGTCCTGCATAGTGGAATTAAACGTACATTCCAAACACTTGTCTACATTCCGAACTTCCTCTCCTGGGTCATTATGGCCGGCATCATGCTGGATATCCTTAGCTCCGACGGCATTATCAATACATTTCTAGGCGTTTTCGGGATTGCACCGATCTCCTTTCTTGGCACACCCTCTATTTTTCCTTGGACTATGATTGTAAGTGACATATGGAAGGGCTTCGGCTTTGGCACAGTTGTTTATTTAGCAGCCTTAACCAGCATTGACCCGGGACTTTACGAGGCCGCTGTGATCGACGGAGCGAAACGGTGGAAGCAGACCATCTACATTACGTTGCCGCTCCTCATGCCAACGATTGTTTTAATGACTGTATTGTCGCTTGGAAACGTACTCAATGCTGGCTTTGACCAAATCTATAATCTCTACTCCCCTGTTGTTTATCAGACTGGTGATATTATTGATACCTATGTATACCGTCTGGGAATTCAGCAGGCACAGTATTCAATCGGTACCGCTGTTGGGTTATTCAAATCCATCATTTCCAGTGTTCTCGTTGCTGTATCGTACATCCTGGCCTACAGGGTAGCTGGTTATCGCATCTTCTAAGAAGGAGGAACTAACACTATGATCTATGATAAAAGTATGAGCAGGCGTTTGTTTCTTATCCTAAACTACACCATATTGCTTCTGATCTCTCTACTGTGTATCCTACCGTTTATCAACCTGCTTGCTGTTTCATTCAGTAGCAGCGCGGCTGTATCGGCGGGAAGTGTTACGTTCTGGCCTGTGGAATTCACGACAAAGGCCTATGAATTTGCATTAACTGGAGGGTCCTTCTTCTCCTCCCTCTGGGTGGCCATCCAGCGAACCGTTCTCGGAACGTTGGTGAATCTGGTACTGATCGTGCTCACGGCTTATCCCCTCTCCAAGTCAAAACAAAAATTAATGGGACGTAATATCTATATGGGATTTTTCATCGTAACCATGTTATTCAGCGGTGGACTCATTCCAACCTATCTCGTTGTCGTCAAAATGGGACTGATCGATTCCATATGGTCTTTGATCCTGCCTGGGGCTCTCCCCGTATTCAGCATGATTATTCTCATGAATTTCATAAGGGGTTTGCCCGAGGAAATTGAAGAATCAGCAATTATCGATGGTGCAGGACCTGTACAGGTATTGCTTCGTATTCTACTCCCGCTCCTCAAGCCCGCTCTGGCAACAGTCGGTTTGTTTAGTATCGTCGCCCACTGGAATTCATGGTTCGATGGCATTATCTATATGAACAATCCAGCCAATTATCCATTACAAAGCTACCTCCAGACCCTTTTGCAGAGTTTTGAGCAAATCATGCTGAAATCTGGATCAGATTATACGCAGCTGTTATCCATGATGAACGCCAGAACGGGGCGTGCCGCTCAAATGTTCTTGGGTGCCATTCCGATTTTACTCGTGTATCCGTTCTTACAGAAATACTTTACCAAGGGGTTGGTGCTAGGTAGCGTCAAGGGGTAAACAAAAGGGCTTGCAGTTCAACCTGCGAGCCCTTTTGTTCTATCTAAACTCTGAGATGGCCGGCAGCAGAATGGAGAAAATGGTACCTTCACCTACTTTACTCTCTACCTGTATTCCATAGGGTTTACCAAAATGAAGTTGAATCCGCCGCTGCACATTATGCAATCCAATGCCATTCGTTCCCGTACCTGCACCGGACTTCTCTTCCATCAAATTCTGCATCGTATGATGATCCATGCCGACGCCATTATCGCAGACTTGGATCACAACTTCATCCAGCTGTGGTTGAATCCGAATGGTAATGATTCCGTCTTCTTCGAGTTCGGCGAGTCCATGAAATATCGCATTCTCCACAATGGGCTGTAGAATCATTTTGGGCATGCGATAATCCAGCATTCGATCCTCAACCTCATATCTCATTTGAATACAATCATAGTACCTGACATTCTGAATCGTTACGTAATTCGCTATATTATCGAGTTCTTCACGAATGGTTACGAGGGTTCCATCGGATTTGGTTGCATAACGAAGCATCGAGATTAGTGCATCGGTCATTTCCACGATTTTGTCAGCCTGTTGCATCGAGGCAATCCATTTCACCGACCCCAGTGTGTTATACAGAAAATGAGGCTTGATCTGGTCATGGAGCGCACGCATCTCGGCCTTGGCTTTCTCTATCTCTTCCTGCTGCATCCGTTCGACCATCCGCTTCAATTCATGCGACATTCTGTTGAATCGAATGGATAAATGTCCAATCTCATCTCTGGAGGCAATAGGTTCAACTTGTTCAAATTGACCTTTCTCGACCAAAGCGATATTTCGGAGCAGCTTCTTAATCGGAGTTGTAATGACATGAGATAGAAAGATGGATATAACCGCAGCAAAAAGAACAATGACAATGGCGAGTGTCACCAGATTACGGCCCAAAATTTTGCCATCAGCAGTCAGCTCATCCAAGGGCATATATAGGTACGTTGTCCATTTTTGCTGACTAAGGGGACTGGTCACTACGACATTTAATGCTTCAGGCGGACGAACGTTGTCACGGAACAGTGTACCAATTAATCGGTCGTTTACGTTATATACAATCTTGTCATTCTCATCAACGATCATGAATCTGGAACGTAGCCCTTCCTGCAAGTTGCGGTTGACGATTTCAATGAATTTGATATCAATGCTCACAACGATCACGCCAAGCAGTTCACCACTAGCCACATCATGAATTTTGCGAGCATGTGACACTGCCAGTATTTTATTCTCCAATTGCTCATCGATTCGTGTTGTGAGCGTAATGGTTCGATCATTATCGTGCATGAACTTTTTGAACCACAATTCGTTCGCCACTTTGAAGTCTGGGTCAATAGGTTGATGTGGACTGACGAACAGGTCTTCTCCCCCGTTCATATTGTAGAGGTAAATGGAGAATACGCGATCCTTCATCATGATATAATTCATCAGAATATTGTATGCGGCAATCTCACTTTGTTCGTTACCCTCCCGTAGAAAATCCTGGATCGGAAAACTTCCTTCATGGGTCGCAGATAGATTGTTGCTTAGGCCATTGCTGGCTAACAGCGTGATTTTCTCAATCTCCTTGAGGAACTCGTCGATACGAATATTCGTCTGTTTGGCCAGATCACTTAGCAACGTTGTATAGTTCTGTGCCAATAACCGCTCTGACGAGTAGTACGAATTGATTGTCATTACCAATACAGGAAGGATAATGACTGTCATACAGATCACCATAATTTTGTGCTTGATTTGGAAGGGTTGGACAAGCTTCATATGCTGCACCTCTATTCACCGGTTACATTCATGCCTGCTGTCGTTCTCGATATTCCTCTGGAGTGACACCTACCGATTTTTTAAAAATCTTACTGAAGTACGTGTAATTATGGTAGCCCACTTTTTCTGCGATTTCGTACACTCTCATTCCTCTACTCAATAGATACGCCTTGGCATGTTCAATCCGAACTCGTGTCAAGTACGTGATAAAGTTCTCTCCTTTTTCCTGCTTAAACAATCGGCTGAGATACGACGGATTAACACTGATTTGGCTAGCGATACTTTGCAGCGAAATATCCTCGGCATAATACTTGTCGATCAATGCAATGGCGAGGTCTGTATACGTACTTTCCTGCTTCATTTGGGAATCGGTTTTAAAGTAATGCGTAATGTGAGCAAGCATATCCTGGTGAATATCCTCCCAGTACTCACCCTTCAGAACAGTTTCATATGGCGATTTCTCTGTTAAAGAAGGTGCACCTCTTTCCGTAGCTCGGGATAGATGGGAGTGTATCGTTTCCATTACCATGATATATTGCTTGCGAATGCTATTCTCATCCGCCTGCTGCGCTTCCAGGTCCGAGCGAATTCCTTCAAGGAACTCCTCCGCCTTTTGGATGTCTTTACTTACCCACAACTTCATAAAATCTCTTTCTTGTTGCGGGCTCAGAGCTCCTTTTACTTCATTTCTATCGGGGGATTGAACCATATCATCGTAATACAACACCTGGTTGCTCCCTGTGAAGAAACCCTGTTGTAGAGCCATTTCTGCCTCTTGGCAGGCCATTTTAATGTGAGATAAACCGGAAGTCATTTTACTCACACCAGCCGTGAGTGATAGATTCATAAAATCCTTGATTGAAGACAGCAATTTATTACATAGTTTATTCAAGTCGGCGTGTACAGATTGGCTCTCTGGAAGTACATTAACGATAAGCCAATATTCAGAAGAACTTTCAACGAAAATCTCTTTCTCCCATTTCGATGGAATGATCTCTTCCATAATATTAAGCATCGAAAACCGGAGTAGCTTCTCCCCCTTTTCAATATATTTCCTCTTCGCATCCTCGTAATAGTTCACGACGAACTTGATGACGACCAACTGGTCCGATCGTATACGAAAATGCAGTTCTTCCGCTTTAGTGACAATATCCTTTTCACTTATGAATCCGCTTACAATATCTTGGAAGAAGGTGTCCTTTAGATGTCTTAGGCTGTTGGAATAATCATGTGCCCTAGAAGATGTGTAGGTTGGATGAACATGTTCGCTTTGTAGTTTCTGTCCAACGGTACTCAGAAGATCGATAAGGGCAGTTTCTGTAATCTCGCTTTTAATCAAGTAGTCTGAAGCGCCAAGTTTTAGTGCCTTTTTTACATAATGAAATTCGTCAAAGTTACTCAGAATGACATACTTACAGGTTTTCAGTACGTACGAAGCCTCTTGTATAAGCTGCAGCCCATCCATAATCGGCATCTTGATATCCGTAATAATTAGATCAGGCATCACTTTGAGCGCAAGGTTCAATGCCTCTTTTCCATTTCCAGCCTCACCAACAACATAGAAGTTGTACTCTTCCCAATTCAGCATGGAACGAATTCCAACCCGCATGAGCAATTCATCATCAACGATCATCAGTTTATACATGCGCATCCCCCAACATGAACCATTTTTAGATATTTTACCATTAAACGATCCGTTGCAAAGGTGTCTAGCGAACCTTCTTGAGTTGAGGATCTTCAAAAATATCACTTTTACAGAACGTATGTTCCTGTTATAATTAGATTATCGAATTATATGCAGTATAGAATCCCTACCTGGAAAGGATACATCTCATGAATTTATACAAGTTTGAATTAACGGTGAATGGATATCTGTTACGCGTTCATTTCAGTGCATCTGAAGAAAGTGGACTGAAGTGGTGCAAACGAATTGCTTCAGAATTCCAGAATAACGTTGCCAATTTGGAGATCAAGGTTGATATACATAAAAAGCAGAAACAAAAGAATGCATGGGAATATCACGGAAAACCGTATCTGTATGATCGAACGTTGAGGAAAAAACCACTTACCAAGAAAAATAAAGCGTCTGAATCTTCTGCTGTTATGTAAAGATGAATTAACATTGCGTCTTAACGGTTATCTTCAATGGATAGAGAAAAAGACTAAAGAACGGATAACTGATGATAACATCAGTAACGTTCTTTAGTCTTTTTTGAGATACTACCGACACCTTGAGTAGGACTGATCTTACATTCTCACGCCCCGATGTCTCCAATCATTTGTCGTTCAATTTGTTTCATCTCATAAAAGTATCCTTTTTGCTCCATCAACTCGGTAAAGGAACCTGATTCCACGATCTTGCCTTGGTCCATGACCACAATCCGATCCATCTCTTCCAGTCCCGTAAGCCGATGGCATATAAGGAGAAGTGTATCTTCGGATGCCTGAGCCAGAAGATGCTGCAATACACGTTGCTCTGTGACGTAATCCAGTGAAGACGTCGGTTCGTCCAGAAGCCATAACCGTCCTTTGCGCAGCATGGCCCGTGCCAGAGCCAGCCTCTGCTTCTCGCCATCCGATAGGTTCTCTCCTTTTTCATATACCATATCGGTCAACGATTTATTCGGCAATTGTACTTTATCCAGCACATCCGACAGTTGTTCATCCGAATGTTCTTCTCCATTCAGCAGCAGGTTATCCCGGATGGTTCCCCGGAAGAAATGACTTTGCTGCAACACGACATTCGCGTTTTGCCAGATGCTCTCTTCATTCAGTTCCTGCACTGGAACATCGTTTAACCGTATATCGCCAGACGTTGGCGTACGCAGCTTGAGCAGCTGATCGATAATCGTTGACTTGCCTGACCCGCTTGGGCCAACAATCGCTGTTTTGGAGCCTGCTGCAAGTTGCAAGGAAAGCTCCCTGAGCGCCGGTCTCCATTCACCTTCATATTGGAAGTTAACACGAGATAACTCGATTGAAACTGCATGATCGCCTGACACTTTACCGCTTGGCTGTACAGGTTGCACATCGGAGGTCGGCACCGTTTCTGACAGTCGCTGAGCGGCGTGTTCGCTATCCTGCTTATACAAAGGTAATATAGCCATTGCCGCAGCTTCTTCGAACACGGTCTGTGTGGCCAAAATCAGCATGGCGAGGAATACACCGGCAAACGTTCCATTCACAATTAAGAAAGCGCTCAGTGCCAGCACACCCCATGTAACGAGATACGTTACAAAAACATGCATGGATTGCCCTCGCAGCAAGTGCGAAGCCGCTTGTTTCTGTTCTATTGCCAATGCAGCGGAAGCCTGCTGAAGCTGTTGCTCACGTTGTTCTAATTGGCCGTATACTTTCAGATCACGGAAACCATACAACACTTCGGTTACTTCCGTGGACAGCAAAGCTCGTTGCTGGCGGACACGTCCGTGTATTTTTCGCTGACCTAACAAGACAATGCCTGGTACAACAAATGCCGTGATTAGCATGCCTAGTACTAACAAGCACGCAATCCAGATCGAAAAGGCCGACGTGAACAGCATGGTAGCCAAGAACACCATAACGACCATGATTGGTGGATACGCGACTCGCAAAAAGTAATTTTGCAAGCTTTCCACATCACCTACGATTCGCGCAAGCAGATCCCCGCTTCGATTTTTGTTCAATATACCCGGCGTTACCGGAATCAGTTTGGCAAAAAAGGACGTCCGTAAACGGCTCAGCATGGAGAATGTCGCCCTGTGGGAATACAAGCGTTCTCCGTAGCGGCTCGCCGCTCGAAGGAAACCAAGCAGTTTAACCATCGAGGTGAGTACAATTAAGGTGTACAGCGGTGGCGCAAATACCGTTTGCGATATCATATACCCGCTCGCGGAAAAGAGAGCTACACCTGCTATGCCGGCGATGAATCCGCCCAAAATGGAAAGCAAGATATCCTTGCGTTCCTGAATCATCGCTTTTGACAAAATCGTCAGCTCATTCATGCTAACCCTCCTTTCCGCCCTACATCCACCATCTCTGCATACTGCGGCAAACGTGCTAGAAGCTCGTTATGATGACCTGAATCCACCAATACCCCATTGTCCATAAACAAAATATTGTCCGCATGTTGAATCGTATATAACCGGTGTGCCACCGTAATCATCGTTGCCGTTTTGGCTAATGACGCAATGGATTGTTGCAGTACCCGCTCGGTATGCAGATCCAGTCCCACGGTGGGTTCATCGAACAAAATGACAGCGGGTCTCTTCAGAAAAGCACGTGCCAAGGCAAGTCTTTGCTTTTCCCCACCAGATAATCCCCGGCCCCCTTCACCAACAAACGTGTCTAATCCCTGCTCCAATTGTGCAACAACGCCAGCAAGTCCTGCTTCCTCTGCCGCCTGCTCAATTTCAACTCTGGAGACGTTACGCCCTGCCCCAATCGCAATATTCTCGGCAAATGTACCTGCAAAAATATACGGATGCTGTGTAATGTAGCTAACACGCTCGAACCATGCAGCCTCATCATATTGCGAAAGCTGGCTGCCGTTAACCAGAACCGCTCCCGAATCTGGTTTCAGCAAACCGGCAATGAGATGAAGCAGCGTGGTTTTACCTGAGCCACTTTTGCCTACAATAGCGATCTGTTCTCCCGGTCCAATTGAGATCTGTCCTGTCTCAAGTCCAAAGGAATCAGGTGCGTACTGGAATCTGACATCGTTCAGTTCAATGGCCGGGGGCATTGTTATCAACTCGGCCCGAGCTGTACGGAGCTCTTCCGTCTGTGCTGTTGCATCCACATCGGTTTTATCGCTTTGATCCGATCCTTCTTCTGACTTCGTTTGTGTGCTCTTAATACTTGTTTCCTCAAGCATCTGTTCCACCTTACGAATCGCCCCCATACTGGTTCGCCCACTGTGAAAAGCCGTTCCCGTATTCTTCAGCAGACTGTAAAACTCAGGGACGAGTAACAACACGAGAAAGGCCGTGTGGAAGCTCATCGATTTGAAAACGAGTAACTGGATAGCGAGTTCAAGCGCGACGATACCAATGCTTAACATCACGATCGATTCCAGCATAAACGTATTGGTAAATGCAATCTTCAAAATGCCCATGGTGGCATCACGATAACCTAGACTGCTGCGTTCAATCTCCTGCTGTTGACGTTTAGACCGTCCGAATATTTTTAACGTAACCAGCCCTTGAAGCGAATCCAGAAACGTACCGGAGAACTCGGCCAGTTGCGCGTATTTTTCTTCTGATTTGTTCTTCGTCTGAAGCCCCACCAAAATCATAAAGAGTGGAATAAATGGTGCCGTAAACAGCATAATCCAGCCTGTGTTGGCGTGCTGCGTAAATGTAACAACCAGAATCAGAACTGCGATCATCGCAGCTTCCATCATTCGTGGCATGTACTGACTGAAATAACTGTCGGCTTCATCTACAGCATCCAAAGCAACGCTGACCTTTCCTCCCGTCTGTCCACGAAGGGTTGAAGGCATGGAAGCTTGAGTCAGTTTTTGCAAAACGGCTGCTCGCATATTCGTCTTGGCGCGTGCTGCCATATGCAAGCCCACTTTCCCATTGCCATACGTCAACAGTGTACGTACAGCCATAACAGCCAGCAATAGAACAAGCAACAGGATCACGGATGAAAAGGAAGCTTTCTCTACAAAGATTCGCTGGACTGCTTCAGCCACCAATGTGGCCTGACTTACAATAGCTACACCAAGCGCCAGCGAGATGATCGCAAGGAAAAGCCTGTTTTTTCGTTGTAAAGACATTTGCTGCGAGATCAGATTGGATTTGGCTCTCCTCTTCATGGAACGCTCCTCCTTTATTTTTTCCCTTTCACATAATCCGCGTCAAACAGGAACAGTTTGAAGACCAGAATCAGAGAAGGAATTAACAGGCACAGACCACCGATAAACACGACCACTAGAGCGAAGCCCATTGCAGGCGATGTGGCGCTGCTCTGAATCGTGATGTATGGATCAAGAATGTAAGGATATTGCCCAATGCCGTAAGCGAAAAAGGCTGTGAAAAATTGCAGCATGATACATATAAAAGCTAATCCGTAACGCCGTCCGTTATATAACAGCCACATAGCAATCATGAAAAACGCAACGGAAAGCGCCAGTAGCCACCATAAATCCATCATATTTTGAAAATGACGCTCATTGTGTTGACCCAAATATATAAATGCAGTCAGCGCGAGAATAATGGTCGGTGTGCTCCAGAACAATGCATAGTTCCGCATCAGCTTCAATGCCGAATGATCCTCTGCCCGTGAAGCGTAAAATGTGAGAAATGATCCGCTAATGAACAATACGGACACGATGGCTAGACCAACGATGCTCCACGATAATGGATTGGTGAACAGCGCCCAGTAATCCAGGGAAACGGTATCCCCCTGCTTCAAAATAAAGCCACCTTCAGACAATGTCAGTGCTACTGACAACGACGCCGGAATAAGCAAACCTGTAGCTCCGTATAGAAACAAGTACACGATACTTTTTTTGGAACCATAATTTTCGAAAGCATAGAACGACCCACGAATGGCAAGTAGAATGACGGCAATACTTCCCGGAACGAGCAGCGCGGAGCCATAATAATAGGCCGTATCTGGAAAGAAGCCGACGATGCCAATATAGAAAAAGACAAAGAATACATTGGTGATCTCCCAGACCGGTGATAGATAGCGAGAGATCAGACGATTAATCAGGTGATCCTGCTTCGTCAGGCGTGCATAAAAGGCGAAGAACCCTGCTCCAAAATCAATGGATGCTACTATAAGATAGCCGTACAAGAACAGCCAGAGTACCGATATACCAATCAACTCATAACTCATTATGCCTGCTCCCCTTTCTCGGCTGATTGATCATGCTTCTCTTTCAACCATTTCTCCATCTCAAGTTCAGCAGGATTGTTATTGAACAACCTTCTCAGTACGACGACACACATAACGCCTAGCAGGATGTAGAGAAGCAAGAAGACGAAAAATAAAATTCTCACACTCGGTGAAGAAGTAGCGGCCTCTTCTACCCGCATATAACCTCGGATGATCCATGGCTGTCGCCCCACTTCTGCATAGAACCAGCCCATCTCAACAGCCAGAAAAGCAAGCGGTGCACTGAGTGCAACCATACGAAGCATCCACTTGTTAAACTGATTACGTTTCTTCCAGAACACAAACAGGAAGTACAGACTTGATATAGCAAGCAGAGCGAAACCTATTCCAGCCATTAGATCAAACAAGTAATGCACAAGTAATGGTGGATGCTCGTCTGGTGGAAATTCATTCAACCCGGTTACTTCGGCATTAAAGTCTCCAAAGGCAAGGAAGCTGAGCAGCTTCGGCAAATGAAGAGCGCCTATAATTTCATGCTCAGCATTCAACCATCCCAATAAAATGAGATCCGCGCCGCTTTCTGTCTCGAAATGCCACTCTGCAGCTGCGAGTTTCTCCGGCTGATGCTCAGCCAAAAACTTGGCAGATACATCTCCAGCTAAGGAGTTTAATAAACTGAATACGAAAACTACGGCCATCATGAGATTCAAGCCTTTTTTGTGGTAGGACGACACTCCTTTTCTCAGCATCGCAAAGGCTGCAATTCCTGCTAACAGTGCAGCTCCTGTCAAATAGGCTGAGCTTAATACATGGAACACCTTGGAGAACGTCGCCGTATTCAGCATCGCTTGTACGGGGTTCACTGCCATGAATTGACCTGCTTCCATGACAAAGCCTTCAGGCTGGTTCATGAATCCGTTCACTGTTGTAATAAAAACAGCAGACATGCCTGCCCCGGCGACAATCGGAATGGTCAGCAGCCAGTGGATATACGGATTTTTAAACCGATCCCATGTGTACAGATAAATGCCCAGGAATATCGCTTCAAAAAAGAATGCGAACACTTCCATAAATAGTGGCAGTGCAATGACATTCCCGGCCAGCTTCATAAAATTCGGCCATACCAAGGCCAACTGCAGTGATATCGCTGTACCTGTCACGACACCCACAGCCACAGAAATGACAAACCCTCTGGACCACCTCTTTGCCATAAGTATGTAATGGTGATCCTTCTTCCGAATACCGATGAACTCTGCAATAGCAATCATCAAAGGTACGCCGACACCAAGCGTTGCAAAAATCACGTGGAAACCGAGCGTCAAACCCGTCACCAGCCTGCTCCATAACACCGTATCAATAGCCATTCTTTGTGTTGCCTCCTTTCAAACTCTGTTTCATTTTTGTGATCAATTTTTGCTTAGGACAAGGTCTGCTACTCATTAGTTGCATTAAATACCAGGTTTGGACGTTCCTAATCGTTCATGTGAACGAATTAAGAGAAAAATTTCACAAAGTAAATGACAACGATATCTTGCCACATGTTCTTTGCGTTTACTCCTGTTGATTCCTGATATCAAATGCATAGAAAATGCTCTGCAAGACCTAATAATCAAAATTATTATATCTTTATTTTTATCTAATTCAATCAAAGTCACGTCTTCTACCCTAAACGTTCAAGAAAGGATCAACTCTTTCTGACAACTTGGTGAAAAACAAAAAAAACACCCAATGGAGCTATTGATTCATTGGGTGCAACCGTGGTATTAAAGGGCGTTTCGCTTAGTTTACCTGCTCTGGATTCACCCCATCCTCCTTGCTACGTATGCTCATAATGATTAACGATGCAGCAAGCACTGTAAGGATGACGCCAAGTATCTGAAATCCTGTCACACTGAATGTATCTCCCATGACGATCCCAATCAATAATGACGATAAGATGGTCCCCAGGTAGCGTGATGTATTAAAAATCCCCGATGCTACACCGATCATTTCTTTGGGTGTGCTTTTGAACAGAGCTGCTTGCATGCCAACTGCGTTTAAGCCGTTACTTATGCCAAATAAAGCTAAAGCAACAATGATAATGACGATTGGGGAAGTTTCGTTCATGACGGCGATAAATAGCGAGCCGACTGTCATTAAACCAGCGGATACGATCAGAGCTGGTCGTGATCCCGATCTGTCAATCCAGCGCCCGGCGATCGGAGAAATAATTAGTGAACACACCCCCAAGGCTAGCATACTCATTCCTGTATAGACTTCATTGAGATGACGTACCTGCTTCAAGTACGTAGGAACGCCAAAAAAAAGAGCGTAAAACAGGATGTTCACCAGCATGTATTGCACATTGACCCACGTCATTTCGGGGTATATGGCAAACGTTCGCAAAGGGATAAAAGGTGTAGCTGCTTTTAATTCATGTCGTATGAATATAACTAGTGTAATTATGCCGATTCCTCCTGTCAGTAGATGCCAAGATGAAATATCTCCTGTGGAATTCACTGAAAGTAAACCAAGGAGTAGAGTCACCAAGGCTAACGTAAACATCAGGATACCTGGTGCATCAATTAACGCAAGCCATTGCCGAATGGACATATGAGCAGAGATAGACGGAGATGTCTCGTCCTTCGGGATGCTTTTCCAGCCGAACCAAAAGCTTACCATGACAAACGGAATATTAACGATGAATATGCTATGCCAGTCCCACCAATGAATCAATACACCACCAATAAAAGGTCCAATTGCAGCTGCTCCAGAGAGGAATATCGCCAAGGTAGACAAGGCGGATGCTTGTTTTTCAGTCACGTTCATTCTCACAATCGCCATTCCGACAGCCACCATCATGCTTGTGCCAATCGATTGAACGATTCGAAATACGATAAGCCATGAAAAGCTGGGAGACCATGGAGCTAACATGGATGAAACGAAAACAATAACAAGACCCATGAGGAAAATCTTCCTGCGACCAAACAAATCACTACACTTGCCCATGACGGGTTGAGCCACAGCACTGGCAATGTAGAACGATAAAATAATCCACGAAACGGCTGTAAAATCAAGTTGATACACGAGTTGCAATCTTGAGATAGCCACAGAAATCATGGAGGAATTTAACGGATTCAACATGATTCCGAGTCCAACAGCTAACATCAATCCTTTTTTTCCAACGTTCATTGGTGCACCTCTCCTTCTTCTGCTGTCATCTTACTTGAAACCATTCATTTATTCCAACGCATTGTATGTTATGATTTGATGTATTAGAAGGAATGAAGGATGGTGCAAATGGAGCTTCTTCAACTCAGATATTTCCTGACGGTGGCCCGATGCGAGCATGTTACGGAAGCCGCAGGAAAGTTACACGTCACTCAGTCCTCCCTGAGCAAAACGATACAACGATTAGAGGACGACCTGGGCGTCCCTTTATTTGATCGAATCGGGAGAAAGCTGCGACTAAACGACTTTGGGAGAACATTTCTTCACCGAACTGAAAAGGCTTTGTTTGAACTGGAACAGGGACAGCGGGAAATCGCTGACCTCTACAATCCGGATCAGGGTACACTGCAATTGGCAGTGACTACGGCGAGCACATTGCCCGGCATACTGCGGGAATTCCGGAAAAACAAGCCGGATATTCAGTTCCATGTGCAAATGGTTTCGTTAGAAAACATGTCCAGACTTCTACATCGGGGCGAGGTGGACTTTTGTCTCTCCTCCCCTCCGATTGAAGGTGACGATATCGAATGTCAGATGCTGTTTGACGATCCGATCGTAGTCGCTGTTCCTATGGGTCATCGATATGCAGACCGAAGTAGCATTCAATTAACTGAGCTTAAGGACGAGTGGTTTGTTGGGGTAAAGCAAGGGTATGGTGTTCGTGATATGGTAGATTCCACATGTCAATCTGTTGGTTTCCTACCGAAGTATGTATATGAAGGTGATGAGCCTGCAAGATTAACCGCCCTTGTCGAGGCGGAGATCGGTCTCGCATTTATACCAAGCACGGCCAGAAACCCAAATGAACGTGTTAGATTCTTGCAGGTAGAGGATCACAGACTCGTTCGGGAAATCGCTCTTCTTTCGCACAAAAACAGGTATATTTCAAAAGCCGCTTTAGCATTTCGTAGCGTAGTCATGAACTATTTCAGTGCTATGTCTTGAGGGGAAATTTAATCCGGAGGAGATATCATTTTGAAATTAAAAGCAGAAAGATTTGATTATATTGCAGAGACAGAACGGCTAGTCATTAGACCATTACAGAAAGACGACTATGAAAATTGGTTGAATGAGTTCGAAAATCGCTCGCCCTCTCAACACCGCCATGATAAAGGGAAAATCGATATGAGTGAGTGTACGCTGGATTGGTTTCACGATCTGGTAGATCGACACCAGGAGTTAGCGCGTACAGATGCCGTTTATGTATTTGGTGTGTTTAGAAAGCATGATGGTACACATCTGGGTATGATTGATATTGCGACCTTGGCAAGAGATCATTTTCAATGGGGAAGTTTCGGATACACGATCCATAATCAGTATTGGCAAAAAGGTTATGGGAAAGAAGCTGTGAATGAAGCACTTCATATTGCATTCGAACATCTGAAATTCCACCGCATAGAAGCTCATATTAATGTGGATAATACCCCTTCCATGAAACTAGCAGAGAGTGTTGGTATGGAATTTGAATGTGTACGTAAAGGGTTTATACACGAAAATAATGAATGGACCGATCATTTGGTTTATTACAAAAATTCTAATTAAACGGTTTATACAACTCACTCTAAAACAAGGGAACTTCATATCAAGAAGTTCCCTGTTTTCTATGTTTGTTGAATATTCTTCTTTTTGCGATGAAGGGTTACTACTCCAAAACTGGCTACTGACATCAACAATAGGATCATTGCATTACTGGAGACTAATGATTGCACTGTATCTAGTTGCAACAGTTGAGTAATTAACCTTCCTTCATACGGCGAAAGTGTGGCTCCCAAGTTATACGAGATCAGAACAATGGTAGTACCCAACTTTGCCATTTTCGCGATTTGTTGAGCAAACGTATGCAATAAATAGGGCATTATACAGCGGAATGAAAACCCGATGATCATTGAGCAAATGGTAGTAAGAATGATACTTTGCGATAATGTGGTAACGAACATCGAGCTTCCAAGTAACAGAATCGATAATGGAACGATATAGTTACCGAATGTTTTGTATACTTTTCCAAAAGAAAAGCCGGCAACAAAAGCTCCCAAACCTATAAATGCAATCATATTGCTTCCGTTTGTCGCAGTTCCAATATTTTTTTCCAAAATCAAAGGAGTAATCTGTAAATTATAATTGATGAAGATAGCTACAATCACAAATAATAAGAGACCATAGCCAATCATGACTTGAAGGGCTTTTTTATTATTTGTTTGGCTTGAATTCGTTGTGGCCGCTTCTCTTCTATTAAGCTCTTTTTTATCAGAAGGAACAAAAATCAGGAATGCAATGAAAATAGGAAGTGCCAGGGCGTAGACATAAAATGATGTGTGCCAGCCCATTTTCAATAGTTGACCAACGAGTAGTGTCAGACAAATGCCTCCTAATCCCTCAAAGGCACTTTCTAAGCCAATAACGGTTGCTTGTTTACCTGGATTCTGATGATACATATCACTGATCATCTGAATGATGAGCCGATTAAACAAACCTACACCTAACCCAAACAAACAGCGAGAAATGAACAGTAACGAAAAAAGGTCATGATACAATGCAGGAAATACTCCCGCAATGAGAACAAGTCCTAATCCAGTGAGTATAGTTGCTTTCTTCCCAATCAGAAGTTCAAGTCGATTAGCGATTAACACACCAAGAATAACAAATAATGAAGGAATAGTCGTTAATAATCCCACATGCGTTATCGATATCTCTGGAAAATCATTGGCTATCGCAGGAATGTTAGCGGCAATCACTGGACCTGAAGAAATTAATAACGCAACGGACAATAACGAATATGTTCTAAGCTTCTCCATGGATATTATAAAAACCAACTCCTTTACTGTTTGTATTTGCTCCATATGGCCAGTACTTAGCGCTCGATGCTGCGATAAATGGATAAAGCAGTAACGCATAAGTCGATGACTTCATACGTTACTGCTCAGTCGATTAGAGTTCTTTGCCGTTACTTTGGATAACTTTTTTGAACCATTCAAAGGATTTTTTCTTGCTGCGTTTCAACGTACCCTTTCCAGCGTCATCTTTGTCGACATGTATGAAACCGTATCGTTTACTCATCTCTCCAGAACTTGAGCTTACTAAATCAATGCAACCCCAAGATGTGTAACCCAACAAGTCAACGCCATCTTCTTCCACTCCTTTTATGAAGGCTTGGATGTGTTGACGCAAATACTCGATTCTATAATCATCCGCAATATATCCCGTCTCATCAGGAGTATCTATCGCTCCTAATCCATTCTCAACGATGAATAATGGCTTTTGATATCGATCATACAAGGAGTTCATTGTAATTCTTAGACCTTCAGGATCGATTTGCCATCCCCATTCACTCGTTTTCAAATGTGGATTGCGCAGTGTCGGAAACAGGTTAGCTGCCGTTTGTGTGTTTACTGCCGGATCTGCACTGGTCAATCGTGAACCATAGTAACTGAACGAAACGAAATCAACCGTATTATTTTTCAAGCATTCCTCGTCCCCGTCTTCCATGGCTAAGTGAATATTCATTCGTTCTAACATTTTCTTGGCATAGTTTGGGTATTCTCCTCGGGATTGTACATCGACGAAGAAGTAATGCTCGCGATCCCTTGTCATGGCTTTCCAGACATCATCTGGTGCACATGTATACGGATAAGTGTTGGCACCTGCTAACATACAGCCGATCTTCATTTCCGGGTTAATTCTACGCGCAATTTCAGTCGCTTTTGCACTTGCGATCAATTGATGATGAGCTGCCTGATATTTCACAGCGTCCTCATTCTCACCTTCTTCAAACACTAGACCTGAGCTTCCAAAAGGTAAATGCAACAGCATGTTGATTTCATTAAAGGTAAGCCAATACTTCACTTTATCTTTATAACGGGTGAAGATCGTTTCACACAGTTTCTCATAATAATCCACCATTTTTCGGCTTCTCCACGATCCAATGGTTTTCACCAAATGAATAGGGACGTCAAAGTGGGTGATGGTGACAAGAGGCTCAATGCCGTATTTCAAACATTCATCAAATACATTCTCATAGAATTGCAATCCCTCTTCGTTGGGGAGCTCGTCATCTCCATTAGGGTAGATCCGCGTCCATGCCAAAGATAAACGGAAACACGTAAAGCCCATCTCTGCAAATAAAGCAATGTCTTCTTTATATCGATGATAAAAATCAATAGCCTCATGACTTGGATAAAAATGCTCTTGATCACACTCCAACATTTTTAATTGCCCTCGCATGACAGGAACACGATCTTTCCCTGCCGGGATCACATCAACTGTAGATAATCCCTTGTTGCCTTCGGCATATCCACCTTCACATTGATTAGCAGCAACTGCCCCACCCCACAAAAAGTCTTTTCTTAAAGTCATTAAAACACACTCCTAACTTGTAGTTTTATTAAGCTTTGACAACCAACAATGTGTTGTTAAAATCAATATTTTTTTGACTTGTCTCTGCAATCACATCCGAGTAACTGTACGTATTGGTTACAATAACAGGCGTTTGAGTGACATATCCTTCTTCTCTGATTTTTTCCAGATCAAATGTCAGCAAAGTCTGTCCCTTCGTGATTCTCTGACCTTCTTCAACGAAAGCCTCAAAATATTTTCCGTTCAGCTTTACTGTATTTAAGCCGACATGAATAAGAATTTCGACTCCTTCATCGGATAATAGTCCAATAGCATGTTTCTTAGGAAATAGGGACACAATCATACCATCAAATGGAGCAATGACTTTCCCCTCGCTGGGTTCAATAGCAATTCCTTTACCCATTGCCTCTGAGGCAAACGCGACATCCTGTACATCCTGAAGTTGAATGAGTTGACCTTTAAGTGGAGTTGAAATACCGGAATCTTTAATTGGAATGACTTCATCCGCAACACTACTCACCTCATTCATACTTGAAACAATATTTTGTGAAGGTGCGTCTTTTTCATATTTCAAACTGAGCAAATAGGTAAGCACAGCAGTTACAACAGTTGTTATCACAAGGGCGATCAAAATATTATATAGATTCCAGATATTTTCACCAATGTACAGCGGAATCGCCGGGATTCCTGAAGCGCCTGTTGCGTAACGGGAAACATCCATTAGCCCTGCAAAGAGTCCCCCACTGGCAGCTCCAATCATACCCGCGACAAGTGGGTATCTCTTCGGTAAATTTACACCGTAAAGAGCTGGTTCCGTGATTCCCATCAACGCTGTGATCCCACTGGAAGTAGAAATTTGTTTTAATGCTTTATCCCTGGTTCTCATCCCTACAACTAATGCCGCAACACCTTGACCTATACAATTGATCATCGCTCCAGGACCGAGGATATTCTCATAACCTGATGTGGTGATTTGAGCAATGGACAGTGGAACAATATTATGGTGTAGTCCAAACATAACCAGTATTGGCCAGAAGGTTGCAACCAGGAAAATAACCAGCCAGCTACCATGTGCGCCCAAGAATTCAAAGCCCATCGCTAAATACGTTCCGAAAAATGACCCCAGTGGTCCGAATACGGTTAAGGCCAGAATTCCCGTCACTAAAATAGTGAACATGGGAACAAAAATAACTTTTACTGCATTCGGAATGATCCTTTTAAACATAGATTCAATATATGATTGTGACCAAACTATTAAGAGAATTGGAACTACAGATGAACTATAAGATACAAGAGTTAGCGGGATTCCAAAAACACTTACGTCAGTTCCATCTACACGCAATTGCGTCAAGTTTGGATGGAGCAAAATACCAGCTAAAACGAGAGCTAACACGGGACTGCACTTTAATTTGTTTGCAGCCGAAAATGCCAACAAGAATGGTAAAAAGTAGAAAATGGCATCCGACATAAGACTTACGACATAGTAGGTTTGGGAATCTTTTGAAATCCAGTTGAACAAAATAAGCAGAGCGAGTAGTGCCTTGATCATTCCAGCACCAGCAATAGCAGGAACAATCGGACTAAATGTTCCGGAGACGAAATCGATTAGCTTCCCCAAAATACTAATTTTTCTAGCTTGAGTTGGTTCACCCGATGAACTCGCGTTAGGTTTAAGTTGTTTGATCACTTCTTTGTAAACGTCTTCAACATGTGTGCCGATAACGACTTGAAATTGTCCGCCGCTCTCAACCGCATCAATAACGCCATCAAACGACTTAAGCGCTTTTTGATCTGCTTTACTGGTATCATTCAGTGCAAATCTAAGCCTAGTCATACAGTGAGTCAGAGTGGATACATTCTCACTACCGCCCACTTTCTCTACAATATCTTGAGCCAACTTCTCGTATTTCTTGCTCATCCCATAATGCCCCCTCTTGTTGTTGCCGCCTAAATGAATAAAATCGAAAGCGCTTTAAATAACTTTCCATGCAACAAAAAAGCTATTTATCTGTAATACATAAAGGCTGCATTCACTACACCTTTAAAATATCATCTGATAAACAGCTATAGCCAATACCTATCATTTATACTTTATTATGCCTGAAAGGCATGCCTGATATGTTCCAAAAAACGTACCTCAGTTTGACTGAATACCTTATGTTTTTTCCAGACAATCACTGTTGGAAACTGAAGTTCCGGATGAAAAGGTCTAAAGCATAATGTGTCAGACTGCTTCATTGCAAGCGCACCCTCAATACAGATTGCCGTCCCTAACCCCTCCTCTACGAGGTTAAGTACATTAGATATTAAATTATAGGTCGCAACGAAGTTTAGATGTGCATATTCATCGGCAAACCAGCTTGCAATCTCATTCTGTACGACAGATCGGCTGGATATGAGCAGAGGCACTCCGGCTAAATCGGTTGAAGTTACATATTCTTTCTGTGCAAGAGGTGATGAGGTCTTCATAAGGACTCCCCAGCGCTCCTTCTGGGGCAGTCTGATGAAATCGTATTTCTCAATGTGAATGGGCTCTAACAAAATGCCCACATCGAGCAGTCCTTTATCAATTCGCTCCTTTATGTCATCCCCCGTTCCACTATAGATGTGATACTTAACCTGTGGATACTCCATATTGAAGTCTTTTAATAATTGTAAAATAACATTGGACGTTAATGATTCAACACTCCCGATCGATATGGTTCCTCCAACCAGATTATTCTGATCTTTAAACTCTTTCTCTGTTTTATCCGCAAGTGTGAGAATTTCTTCTGCTCTTTGACGTAAAAGCATGCCTGCTTCTGTCAGTGTTATTTTACTTTTCCCACGTATAAACAATTGAGTTTCTAAATTTTTTTCCAGATCAGCCAACTGTCTGCTTAACGTAGGCTGTGTCACATGTAAGATCGTTGCAGCATGTGTGATATTTTCTACACGAGCTACTGTCAAAAAATATCGAAGTACTCTAAGTTCCATAACTCCTCCTGGTTTACATTCCATTTAAGTCTGCTTGAAGCATCAATTTCTTAGCTGTATTTGCCTGTTAACCAGAAATAGACAGTTGATTGGGATAATCAACTGCCTGTAATCATTAGCGCTATTAAGGTGATTATTTCTCTGGAATGATTTCATTAACGCAGCCTAAAGCATTAAGAGTTCGAGGGAATCCCATATAGGGAAGGCAGTGAGTAAGAGCGGTGATCATGGTTTCTTTATCATTGCCGACATTGATGTTGCCCTGAACATGTGCTTTGACTTGACTATCAGCACCTCCAAGTGCACTTAGTATGCAAAGAGTAAGTAGCTCTCTTGTTTTGAGATCCAGACCTCCACGGGTATAGAAGTCACCAAAGCAAAATGCTGAAAGGTAGTCCTGTATATGCTTTTGATTTGACGGGGCATTTTTCCGGTTTTTCTCAATAATATCGCCAAAAATCTCTTTTTGGATACCAAGTCCTTTGTTAAGGCGGTTATCTTCTTCAACCCGTTGTTGACTCTCAAGAGGCAGTGCAACATGTTGTTCTTCGAAAACTTCATTCATTTCCGATATAGCATTTAAAGTTTTCGGGAATCCTAAGTATGGTGCACATTGGTAGATTGCTTCTTGGATCTCCACAGGTGTCAGTCCAACATTTAGCGCGGCACGAACATGTGCCTTGAGCTGAGGCAACGTTTGATTCGTAGTAAGTACGACCAGGGTAATAAGCTCGCGTTGTTTATCATCAAGGGCACCTTGATCGAAAATTTCACCAAATATGAAGCGACTCAATATGTCCTGAAATTCAGGATGTGTAGCATATGCCGCTGGAACTCCATCGCCGAATAGTTTTTTATATGTTTCTTGACTCTTGTCAATTCGATTCATATATTTATCAAACCTCCTGTTTCTTTTTAGTTAAAGCTAGGTGTACTCATTTTACATTGAAAGAGAAAAGAAACTATATCCTATTCATATCATTTTATTGCCTAATCCTATCAAATGAATACTGTTGAATGAGGTCTGTTTTGAATAAAAGGACTATTATAATCAATGAAATAAAGGTTTCTCGATTCCCGCTGACGCTAAAGAAAGCCATTTACAGTGAATGATATGCATATTGATTATTTAACCAAACCGTGTTTATAATGCTACAAACCGAGCATTGAAACAGTGTTATCTCATGATAAAGGATTTTCGAATAATACAATGTTAGGGTCTAAGACGGAGGTTTTTGAATGGTTAAACTGGATCGAAGAGTGATCAAATCTCAAGACGCTATTAAGAAAGCAGTACTTGAGTTGATGGCTGAAAAAATTTTCGAAGAAATTACTATCCGTGATATTTCAGATAGAGCAAACGTTAATCGAGGCACGATTTATCTACACTATATGGATAAATATGACCTACTCGATAAAATTATCGAAGAGCATATTGGCAATCTCCGTGATCTATGCCACGCTGCATCCGAAATGAGTTTTCAAGAAGGGAACTATGTTTGGTTTGAATATTTTGCCAAAAACCACTTATTTTTCTCAACCATGTTAAACACGAAAAGTGCCACTTATTTTCACAGCCGATTCATTGATCTGATTGTCGAGGAATATAAGATTGAGGTTGATACTACCGAAGGAAAGAATAAGGGCATGGATGACGAAGTTATTCTTCAATTTCTTGCAGCCGCAGTAGTTGGAAGTGTGGAATGGTGGTTCAAAAATGGAATGTCCATACCTCCTCGGGTTATGGCAGAACAGACTGGGGTATTGTTAGATAGAAACTTCTAATTCCCTTACCTTGCAGGATTCAAACAGAAGCAAACAAATAACAAATCCTCATTTCTGTTAGGAAATGAGGATTTGTTATTTGTTTATAAGAGTTCAGTTAGTGCATTGCTTTTTCCCACTCGCCTGGAACCTCGACATCCGTTTCTTCTGCTGCGATCTGCAGTTTAGTGATGTCGTCCGTAGTCAAAGTAATTTCAATGGCTTTTACAGCATCCTCGACGTGGCTCGTTTTCGTTACACCGATAATCGGAACGGTACCCTTCGCAATAGCCCATGCCATTGCAATATGGGCAACAGAGGCACTGTACTTGCTACCTATTTCTCTCATGACGTGAATCAAACTTTCGAGCTTAGCAAGGCGATCAGGACCAAAGGCTTCCCCTCTCCTTGTACCACTAGGCAAAGGATTTTGTGCACTGTATTTGTCTGTTAATGCTCCTTGTTCCAGTACCATGTAGGAGAAGAATACAATATCATTCTCTGTACAGTAATCAATAATTCCTGCTTTCTCAGACGAGCGATAGAGTAAGCTGTAATGGTTTTGCACAGCTGATATTCGCAAGCCTTCCTCCGCCAATATACTGGCTGCCAGTTTGATTTCATCCAAATTATGATTGGATACTCCTACATGACGAACCTTTCCACTTTTCATTAAAGGAATTAGTTGAGGGGTCCACCTTTTTACATCTGCAGGATTATGTATCCAGTAGATATCTGCATGATCCACATGAAGTCTTTCTAAACTTTCTTCTAAAAGTTCCTCCATTGCGTTATCGTGATCGCCTGCAATTTGTGGCGTGAACTTCGTAGAAATCAAGACTGCATCATGTTGTTTGGCAAAGCTCCCCAGTATGGACTCCGAGGAACCCATTCCATATACTGCTGCTGTATCCCATAACCAGAGTCTGGCATTCATAGCTGCGTCAAAGACTGGTTGGAGGTCCGCTTCTGTCAGCTGATTCCCGAACACGGTATTTCCTCCAGCTTCGCCGGTTCCCCAAGACCAAGTGCCCAAAGCAATCGGTGGTACATTGGTGTTATTTGATAATCGAACACTCTTCATTTACGATCACCTTCTTACTATGAGTTTTTATTAGCTGGATATCTGCTCAACTTTTGGGTTCAACGCATACGTCACGTAATCCTCGGCACTTTTCTCAAGTTGCTCATCTGACAGGTGTTGCATTACGCCAGTCAATATGTATGGTGTAAGATAGCGAGTTCCAATCATATTACTGGTTGCCTTGAATGGACGTAACAGCTCTGTAATCGAATATTTAAAGTGCCCGTCTGACATATAGTTTTCTTTTGGGGCACCAGCAGAAACGGCAACAAGAAGCTCTTTTCCATGTAGGTTATTTCCTTGGCTACCATAAGCCCAACCATAAGTCAGGACGGTATCCTGCCATTTTTTCAATAATGATGGGCTACTGTACCAGTAGAAAGGGAATTGCAAAACAATGCGGTCATGTCCTTCCATCAATTGTTGCTCGGCCGCTACATCAATTTTCTCATCAGGATAAGCCTCATATAGACGATGAACGGTAACGTTGGACTGCTTTTCCATTTCTTCGGTCAATCGCTTGTTCACACGAGAAGTTGCCAAATTTGGGTGAAATACAAGAATGAGTGTTTTCATTATAGTCGGTCTCCTTGTTGTGTGTTGTTTTCCTCGCTTTTAAGCGAATCGATTTGCTGTCTGTCTGCAATAAGCTGTCCTGCAACGCCTATGTTCTCTGTATCATTCTCCTTCACAAATACAAAAAAAGCTTGCTGAGGTATGTTCATGATATTTGAAGCTGATTCGGTAAGTTCTTGTACTAACTTTCTTTTTTGTTCTTTAGACAATTTTGCTGCTTCAACTGTAATTACTGGCATTGGCGTTGTCTCCTTTTATTTGGATTTTCATATAGATCACTGATCAACTTACTTTCATTATTTTAAACAGAAACAGGACAGTTACAATGAGCAAATCTTCAAGATGTGTGGATTACTCAACACAATAGTTACAATTGCCTATTATAATGTATATGGATTAATATGATATTCTAATTTTATGTATAAAAAGAGCGAACAAAGCACTTTCATGCCCTGTTCGCTCTTCTCCATCTACTCCTTGCACTCGTATCGCTGTGTTTTCCTTACTCGCTCAGGCTGTTCCAGAATGTTTGAAACACGCCTTTTTCAACTTCCAGGAATGCCGGAACATTACCGTAACGTACCAGACCTTCACCGAACAGAACCAGTGGAACCTGCGTTTTATCTTCAAGCGTGAGGTAGATAATCTTGCGATCTTCCTTGCCGTAGAGGTTCTCTTCCAACTCCGGGCTCGTTGCGATCGGTTTTGCAGCAGATAACGCCGAGATGAAGCTTTCCAACGATTCGTCCGCTGTTAACGGCTGAAGCTGCTGCAATCCATTGTTCCAGCTGTCAAACGTCTCCCATTGCGCCGAAGCGATGTTGCCTTCGAGATGAAGCTTTCCGATCAAGTCGGCTCCGCTACTGATGGTGATTCCGTTGTTTTTGTCAAATAGTTGAGCATACACCTGACCATCGATCTCGGTGTAAGACATGATACGGAAATCCTTATCGTAGCCATTAACCGTATAGATGTCTGCTTCACCAATGTTGGAAGCAAGCTCCGTGTATTTATCCTGACCACTCAGCTCATTGATGCCGCCAGTTGTGGTACCCAGTTTTTCACCACGCAGATTGAGTGCATTTGCGCCTTCAAGCAAAGTTGGGGACTGTGTATAGACGTTTCCTCCATAAACAACCAGTTGCATCATATCAGCCATCGCGCCTTTACCCTGTGAATCCGGCAACTCCATCTTCGGAATCACAATCGGATCGAACGATGCGCCTGGAGTCACCTCTGCCACCTGAGGAGTTGGTGTGGCTGGTCCATTGAATTGTTGCCATACACTTGGCGCAGCCAACCCAATGCTGGCAGCGATAACGACACTTGCTGCAATATATAATGGTTTGCGTTGGCGTTTCGGTCCCTGATGCTGCGTGTTCAAAGATTGCTCTACCCGTTTTTTCATTTGCTCGTTTGTTTTCATATGATCCACCGCTTTCTTGTAGTTTCGTTTGAATTGTTCTTCGTTCATTACAGTTCCTCTCCTTCAAGCTCCAGTTTTAACAGCTGTCTGCCACGTTTTAATCTCATTTTCACTGCTGACTCGCTAATCTCCAGGATCTCGCTGATTTCTCGGATTGGATAATCTTCGTAATAATACAGATGGACCACCGATCTATACTTGACGGGCAGTGACAGCACGAGTTCGATCAATGCGTGATCTTCAGGGTTGTCCGTAGTAAGGGGATCGACTCCCTCCAACTTGACCTCCCGTTTACGCCAGCCTCTGCCTAATAAGGATTTGCAATGATTGGTAATGACCCGAATCAACCATGCTTTCTGATGCTCCGCATCGTTGAATGTAGGGGCTTTTTCTATTAGTTTGATGAAGGTATCCTGAGTGGCTTCCTCCGCGTCTTCTCGTCTGCCGAGGTGCACCATGGCAATCCGGAACAGCGTATCCGCATATGTCTCATATACTTTCATCACATGATCGCCCAGCTGGGGAACTGATCGCTGCATGGTTGTTATGCCCTCCTTTATACCTCTAACACTCTTAAGGACGGCATTTGGTCACATTTTGTTTTAGATTTTTTTATTGATCCATTTCATTCAACATGCAAAAAAAGAAAGCAACCCCTTTGAGTGGAGTTGCTTTCTTCGTTCAACCAATTAGAATTTCTTCTGTAAAAGTTCAATATTATCTTCCAAACTGCTGTCCAAGCTTACGCCTACCTTCTGCAGTTTGTTTTGGTAATATGTCTTCACATCTTCCCACTTATAGTATGGGTAGGTCTTAGTTTCGATTGGGAAGGCGATTTCTTCTTCATTTCTAAGCATTTTCACCAAAACATCTTTACCGTTGGAGTACAGAATCCATTGAATATTTGCCCCCATTGGTGAGATGACCGAGCCATTCCAGTTTTGGGTCACGTCCTGCGGCTTATCTACACTAACATTCGCTCCGGCGATATCCAGGAATGAAGATAGTGGAATGATGGTTTCTGCGTGAGCAAAACGAAATATACCAGCCGTGTCTTTCTGCTGAATGGACTGTTCGGTTGACACGATCAATTCTTTGACCAGGGGTGCAATGATATTCTGCGGCAGATCTGTTGACGTTAAGGACGGACCTTTTTCATAAAAATCATTGATATTATCGACGCTCTCGTACCACTTTAACTGATTGGTTGTGAAATACCGCCCGAATTCGAAGTCACCTTCTCCTTTAATATTCGAAGAGATGATGTACAGTTCATATAGATTAGAAGCAGCCTCGGTTGGGTTGCTGAGCTTCACTTTTCCCTTCTCATCCTTCAGCTCGAACTCTCCAGCGTTCAACCGCTTGTAGAAGTCTTCAGAGAAAAATTGCAAAAGTACTTCTTTTGCATAACGCGTTCCTGTGCTCTGAGTAACATAATCCTCGTATAACTTAACCCAGTCTCCATCTTCAGCATATTCGTTATACTTTGTAGCTAAATCGTAGGGACGTAGATAAGGATCTTGCTCTTCTTCAAAGGCTGAAGCCAGAATGTCTACCTTGTTATCGCCCAAGCTATCCTTTAACCCTTCAATAAACTGATCTCTGCTCTGGGGCGTTCGATCTTTGAAAGTTGCTTGTGCAATTACTTTTTTATCTGATGTAAATAGTTCTTTGTAATTCTGCCCGACTCTGCTTCCTATTCCTTTCAGTTCTTCTCCACCCGTGGTGGATAGCAATCCATAATGATCTTTTTCAACCACCATCAGTTTGCCAATTTCCTTCTTCAACTCTTTGCCCAGATTGGTAATCTGCCCATCCTTTTCTGCGATGTCGAGCAGTTCAAAAAGCGTCTTGTCGTACTTGGAACTGGATAGATGTCTGGAACCATGTCTTCCTACGTAGTTAATAAATACGGGCTCATATCCATCAGGAGCTTCTGTATAACTTGCTTCTTTGAAAGGATATGGCGTTTTGGTACCACGGTATCCCTGCTCATCGTTAATCTTTTGTCCAACAAACACCGATTGAGTGTTGTTATCCCAGTCTACCTCTTTTCCCAAGGCTTCCCCAATCGCTCTTGCCGGTACATAAGTGACTCCGTTATATAGAAACGATTCTCCTTCCACCCTTTGACCGTTCACAACCACGTTAGCCGATTGTTCAGACACTTCGATCATGCGTTTTGAAGCTGCACCATATACGTCAAACATACTTACAGACGTTAGCATGGTGAGTGATACGACTGAAATCCCGATTTTTTTGATGATCATATTGAATAGTTTTCTCCTTATTCCGCTTAATATCGGTTTATTTTCGCTCATCATACTATAGGTGAGGAATGTCTACGCAGTACCCATTCTTTGTTAATTAAATGTAAAAGAATACATATAAATATTGACGTAAAATCGCATAACGACAAAAAGAGCCGCTCATTAGCGACTCTGACTCTGTATAACAGGCTATCTTGCGCCCCGACACATGAACAAATAATTATCATATGTTTCGCGTTATCATAGCTCCCTATATATTTTTATATCTACTCCAGACTCCGTTGGATGACCTTCGCCAATAAGCGTCGCACTGTTCAAAAAGGATAAAGCCTCGCTGTTCGTAATCATTTTGGGGGACGTGCGGAACAATGCAGTATTCAGCGCTTTGTCGATGTTTCCGTTGTTTTCGATATAAATTTTACAGCTATGCCCGCTGTTGTCCGTTCCGTGGAGCATATATCTTGCCGAGAGAGTATGCGGATCCCCATTCTTCCCGATGATCTGAGTATCCACGCCTCCACCTAACACGATTCCCTCAAAGTACTTTCCTGTTGCGCTGCCTGTAAAAGTAATCATAACAACCGAATCGCCTTCGCTATTCTGTAGATCCAATGATCTCTCGATGTTCACATGTACCGTGAACAACTCTTCTAATTTCACGCATTCCCACCTCCAGTTATTTACGTGTATGTCATCAACGAACCGCTACTCACCGAAAATCCGGTGGGTCTGATGATATCTAACATAAGTTCGTTCCATCGATTCTCAGGAATGTCGGTAAAATAAAACATGTGCTTCTCCCCAGGTGATAAATTTGGGATGTGTTCAGTAATGCAATCACCGAGCGGGTTAACCAGTCTCAGCGTATAACCAGATATCCGATAACATGGAATGTCATTTCGGTTCTCCACGGTTACTACAACTTGGGCCTTCTCCTTAACCAGTTCCACGTTGAGGTTGATTGGTGAAGCTAATCGGCGCAAAGCTTCATAAGAAGGCTTGGGCGTGCCATCTAAACTCATGGAACCATGCACCCGTTGGCGCAGCCTTCCCTCGCCTTCCTCCCCCATTTGCGTACGATAATCGTTTAGGCTGAAGTATATAAGTGCTGCGATGGCAGGATGCTTCCGGTACTCCCTTGTGTTTTCCACCAGGATCTGTGTACGACGCTCATCCCCGCCATTAAAAGCAGGCTCACATAGTCCATATTCAGCTACCACGAGAGGTTTATTTGGTAAATTCCTAGTCATATTTTGAATAACTTCCGGCCTGTCCAACTCACCGTGCCATGTCCCGATATAATCGTTCCACATGATCATGTCACCTACACCCGTGGCATCTTGGGCAGGATTCTCATGCACAGTGTTAGACACATAGTTAATGAATCTCGTATCGTCAAGTCCGTGCACTAGAGATTTGAGTTTCTCAAAATACCGGACTGTAACAGTGGATTGTCCGTTCACCTCGTTGCCAATGCCCCATGCATAAATGCAAGGATGATTGTAGTGACGATGGATCATTTCTTGGGCATGCTTAATTGAAATATTCAACCATTCATCATTAGGATCTTGTGGAGTCTGCCAATGTGGAATCTCCTCCTGCACCAGTAACCCGTTACGATCACACCACTCCAGCAGCTTGCTATCCTGCTGCCAATGAAAGCGGGTAATAACACAATTCGCATGTTTCATATGATGAAGCATCTCTTCCAACTGTGCTACCGATTCTGCCATACCGCTCATAGGATTCGATCCGGGCATCCATTCAACCCCCATAAGACGTACCGGCTCCCGGTTCAGCAACAATGTATTTCCCTCTGAGCGAATCTCTCTAAATCCTACTGCTGTGCATACCTCATCTGTAAGGACACCATCCGAGTATAAAGAAATGGTTACTGTGTATAGATGAGGATGATCAAAATGCCACAACTTAAGGTGTTCCACCTTGATGTCTTGAAAGCTTAGAATACCTTCATCGCTGGACATTTCCCATTCCTTCGAAGCTAACATGTCTTCTTCATACGACATGATCACTTTCAGTTTTACAGATTTGCACTCAGACTCATGTGGTGGTTGCTCCCACAACCGAATCTCACCAGATAACATGCCGTATGGAGCTACAGCTCCGTCCATATCGTCCGAGAAGAAAGGAGTCGCTTGAAGTTTGGAATAGTCGATTGCCGTGCGACCGCTAACCAGCAGCGATACGCCGCGAATAATTCCGCCGTCGTCTGCCCAATCAAAGCTATTTCCCATGGGAAGAGCCGTGTGGCTATTTTCATTATTCACTGATACTACGATGTGGTTGATTGTATCAAAGATGACTGTGTCGGAGATCTCTATAACAAATGGAGTGTAACCTGATTGAGTATGTTCTCCTACACGTTTTCCGTTTACCCAAACCACCGCATCTCGATAAACTGCATCAAACTGTAACCGCAGTAATTTCCCTTCCCATTCCAGAGGAGCGTAAAAATCATGACTGTACCATCCCGTTCCACGGAACTCCTCTAACCCATTTTGCACGTTCCACGTGTGGGGAATCTTAACGGTTTCACCCAAGGGAGGACCCTCTTTATACCATTGTAGTTCCGTGCCCAGATTCTCGGTATCTGCCTGAAACAACCATGATTCTTCCAATGAAACTACTGTTCTAGCACTCACTCTGATTCCTCTCTTTCTCATGCTGTTTTTTAATATGATATAGGAGACTCCTCTGTAAGGCCATTCAACATCCGCTGAATGTCATGGACAATCTGGTGACCATTTCTGATGTTGGTGAGAGAAGTGCCACATTAACGTTTAATTCACTGTCACACTAAAAAAAGATTTACAAATCTCCTTCTAGTCCATTAATATGGTTTACATACTGTAAAGGTTAACATTGTGTAAATAAAGGAGAATAATACGTACATGAGTACATTGCCAAAATCAATTCGCCTGCCGCTCTTCATTCTAATGTTGAATCTGTTTATTGCTTTATTGGGGCAAGGAATGCTTATTCCCATACTGCCAGAGTATCTGAAGCTTTTTCATGCGGGAGGTACCGTCGCCGGATTTTTGGTAGCGGCCTTTGGGGCGGCTCAATTCTTGTTTTCACCACTCGGGGGACAATTGTCTGATCGCTTTGGGCGCAAAAAATTGATCATGGCCGGAATGTTTCTTTCCGTTGTTTCGGATGTGATCTTTGCACTTTCCACTTCGCTGCCTCTCCTGTATGTCGCAAGATTCATTGGTGGAATCAGTCTCGGCCTAATGGTCCCTGCGAACCTCGCTTATGTAGCTGATATTACAACGCCAGAGACTCGCGCGAAGGGTATGGGATACTTTGGCGCAGCTATGAATCTGGGAATTGTACTTGGCCCTGGACTAGGTGGTCTAATCGCCGAGATGGGCATTCGCATTCCTTATTTCTTCGCAGCTGGTTTGGGATTGATAGCGGCTTTACTTACACTGCTACTGCCTGAGACACTTCCACCTGAGAAAAGAACGGCCTCCATTCGTATACAAAAGGGAGATCACCTGGGCAAAAAAATCTGGAGTTCGTTTAAAGTACCTTATTTCAAATACTTAATTTTGCTACTCGTCATGACCTTTGGCCTCATGAGTTATGAGACGGTATTCGCTCTTTTTGCAGAGCAAAAATACGGATTTGACGCCGCAACGATCTCCATCATCATCACCTTGGGAGCGATTATCGGTATTGTTGTGCAAATTTGGCTACTGGATTGGTTCGTGCAGAGAATTGGTGAAGTTAAGCTCATACGTCTTTCATTAATGATTACACCCATAGCTTTATTGCTGATGTTAATTAAGGTCAACCTTGTCTTTCTATTATTCGCTTCTGCGCTATATTTTGCATTCAATTCATTCTTGCGACCAGCAATCAGCACGCTAATATCCAAAAACGCAGGTGATCGGCAAGGTTATGCGTCTGGTCTGAACACCACATTCTCCAGTCTGGGAACGGTATTCGGCCCACTGATCGCAGGGCTACTGTTTGACAAAAACATCAACTTCCCGTATATTTTTGGTGCAATTATGCTTCTTGCTTCTCTTGCACTTACAATGAAAGCATTCCGTTCAAGGAAAGGACAACTGTATACAAGTGAATGAAAACTGGCATCAACAATTGAGAAATAAAAATCGTGATGATCTGATAGAAGCAGGTAAAGAGCTTTTTTTGAAATATGGATTGCTCCAGGTGAAAATAAAGGATGTATGCACGAAAGCTGAACTTAGTAGAGTGACCTTCTATAAACATTTTCAGTCGATGGATGAGCTTCTTCTAGCCATTCAGATGCAATTGATCGAACATTTAACCGATGAGGTTAGCCGTAAATCAACGAAGGACTTGAACGGACGAGAGCAGCTCACGGTCATGTTGAATGCATGGGTTGTTTTTGCCCAGGATCACCCAGACTACATCCGATTCATTCAATTATTTGATATCAACTATGAGATGTATGATTTTAGTCCAGAATTGAGAGAACAGTATGATAAGTTCAACCAGAACGGGAAAGAAAAGCATTTCCTCTTGCACGCTTTGTCCATAGGCGTAGCTGATGGCAGTATCAAGAATCTGTCCCCTCCGCTGGAACTTGCTCAGTTTATCTTCACAACGTTGATGGGCATGCTTCAACGGGTTGTTAAGATCGATCCGTCAAAATCCAGTGCAATGGATACTCGGATGACGGAGCAATTTGTGAAGATGCTGCTTCATTTTGTCTGTAGTGAGGAAATACCCGAGGAATAGCATGTTAGCATGGATCGGTAAATCAAAGTTTAAAATAAAAAACGGATTCCGTATGCTGGAATCCGTTTTTTTCTTCATTAGTAATGAGGCGTTAATCCGTTTGTACGGGCAATGTTCCTCTAGCTTTCAGTTGGCCAAGCAAAACTTTGATCCCGGCAGACGTATTCGTCTCCTGCTTTCCATACACAGCAAGCCCTGAGCGCACGTTCTGCAAATAGACCATCTCGTAAGGGTTGCCGAGTGACAATAGCGTGTACCGCTGATTACTCTTGTTCATCGAATCAATCAAGCTTTGATAATTGCTCCATCCGAACTGGCTGGCGACATTACGGAATTGGTAAGATGCAAGAATGACATAATTGGCTTTGCCAATCGCCTGAAGGGTTTCATTCATTTTGCCTTCACCAACAACTGATATTTCTGTCTTTAATGACAGGTTATTAGCAGCTTGCAATAGCTGCTTCTCGAGCTGTTTCGCCTGTTCCTGCTCGGCTGCGACAATAACAACCCGATCGCCTTGCTTCACTGGATCTGGAAGCACACCGTCGCGACTGCTGAGCACAGTGACCGCTCGCTCTGCGATTGTCTGCTCCACTACTCGATGCGCCTTCGATCCGATGATGCCATTAAGCTGAGCTAGCTTTTGTGCAAGCGATTCGCTGCTTTCAAACAGTCCATATTTCGATTTCATCTCCAAAATTCGTTTCACGGATGCATGTATGGTTTCATCCTTGATCGTTCCACTGTTCACCGCGTTCACCAACGTTTGATGGGCCGCTGCTGAATCTTTCGGCATAAGGATGATATCAACACCTGCGGAAACGGCGCGCTCTACCGATTTATTCTCCCCAAAATGCTCCGCAATTGCATTCATGGTAAAAGCATCCGAAATGATGAGACCTTCATATCCGAGCTCTCCGCGAAGAAGTCCGGTCAGTACCTTTTTCGATAAGGTGGCAGGAATCGGCACTTGTTCACCGTCTTTGAGCGAAGTGACATGCTCGTTATCTATGGCAGGAAAAGCAATATGCGCGGTCATAATCATCTCTACTCCATTCTCGATTGCAGCCCGAAACGGTTTTAATTCTACCGCATCAAGACGCTCCTGATTATGAGTTAGTACCGGCATACCAAGGTGGGAGTCTACCTGCGTATCTCCATGCCCCGGAAAATGCTTCACTGCCGCCATCACCCCGGCTTGCTGTAAGCCCTGTATTGTGGCGAGACCAAGTCGCGTCACCAAATCTGCATTCGAGCCAAATGATCGGATACCAATGATGGGGTTGTCCGGATTGCTGTTGATGTCTAGCACTGGCGCAAAGTTGATCTGCAGTCCCAGTGCCTTCAGCTCCTCCCCTGTCAGCTGCCCAGCGGCTTGAGCCAGTACTGTGTCTCCCGTTGCGCCAATCGCCATCTGACCGGGCAGATTGGTCCCGCCGGGTATGCGTTTAATAACGCCTCCCTCTTGGTCGATGCTAAGAAACAGAGGAATATCACCGGCTTCTCTTTGCAGATCATGTGTGAACGTTGTAAGCTGCTTCACGTCTACGATATTTTTATCAAAAAGAATAAGTCCGCCCAGGTCTTGATCATGGATACTGCGTTTCAGTCCTTCATTAACCGTCGTCGTGGCTTTACCATTCCACTGCCTGATGTCAGGCATAAGCATCTGACCGACTTGCTCGCTTACCGTCATATAGGATATCAGCTTGTCCCAATCCTGTGTCCGAATGGCGGCTTCGCGTTCGAAACGAATCACTCGCGACATAAACACGGCATATTCAGCGCGCGTGACAGATTGATTTGGACGAAAAGTAGCATCCGAATAACCGCCGACCAGACCATTGGAACTCATGATAAGAATAGGTGCTGCTGCCCAATGTCTGTCCGTATCTGTCCATCTTGCCGGTTCATTGCCTTCCGCGAGTGAATACGCACGTGTGAGAAACGCCGCAGTCTCTGCGCGGTTCAGCGGTGCGTCCGGACGGAAGGTCCCGTTAGGGAATCCGCTCGCAAGTCCATTTTTAGCTGCAATTGTAATTTCTCTATAAAAGGGGTGTGTAGTTGGAACATCCGAATAGGTTGTGCCTTCCACTGCTCTTTGAAGCTGCTCCGGATAAAGCTCCCGAACCATAAATGTGATGGCTTGTGCCCTCGTCACCTGTGCCCCAGGCTTGAATATCCCATTGCCATATCCGGCCACTGTTCCCCGTTTCGCCATATACGTTATGCCATCCTCTGCCCACTTCGAGTGCTTCAGATCGACAAAACGTTCTTCCGCAGCTGCGCCCCCCGCCCCTATCAGCATAGAGCCGAGAACGGCTCCAAAGATCGTCTTCCATTTTACATGCATCTATTTCACTCCTGTTGTTAATCTATGGATGAATAGACGCTACTACGATATCGTTTGTTGCGCTTGTATAACAGTATATATATGAAAACCATAGTTTTCTTAATCAGGAACTTCTTAATTATTGCTCCAGTCGTAACCTTTCAATTCAATCATAGAATTGGGGCCAGGAAAGGTTAATTCTATCTTTTGGTCCTGATAGGATACGGTTACTCTTGTTTCTTCAATAGAGCGAATCCTTGTATTCAACAGACGACCATTTTCCCATTCCAGATCTATTTCGAATCCGCCACGAGCCCGAACACCATGAATATATCCTTTTGGCCAGGCTGTGGGCAAAGCAGGTAACAATCTGATTACTTCGTCATGGCTCTGGAGAAGCATCTCTGCTATCCCTGCAGTACCTCCAAAGTTCCCATCAATTTGAAATGGAGGATGGTCGCAGAACAGATTGGGTAACGTGGAGGAACGCAGAAGTTCCACGATGTTAGCGTGTGCAAGTTCCGACTCCTCTAATCGTGCCCACATGTTGAGAATCCACGCCCTGCTCCATCCAGTGTGTCCACCACCGTGTTCCAATCTTCTGTCGAGTGTTACGCGAGCTGCCTTGGCCTGGTCAGGCGTTGATTGCAACGTAATTTGCGTTCCAGGATGCAAAGCGAATAAATGGGAAATATGTCTGTGACCAGGTTCCAATTCATCATAATCGTTACTCCACTCTTGGATCTGTCCATGTTTTCCAATGGAGGTCTCCGGTATTTTGGTTAACGCACTACGGAGTACTTCTCCGAATTCCTGATCTTTTTGCAAGATCCGAGTACTTTCAATGCAACGCGTGAAGAGTTCTCTAATAATCTGATTGTCCATTGAAGCACCAAAGCATAAAGACCCCGCCTCTCCATTATCTAATATATAGCGATTTTCCGGTGAGGACGAAGGACATATCACCCAATTGCCGGAAGGATCCTCTATTAGATAATCCAGAATAAACATAGCCGCATCTTTCATCGTGGCGTAAACGTTTTTGAGAAATTGAATATCCTTATTGTAATCGTAATGGTCCCATAGATGTAATGAAAGCCATGCTCCTCCCATGGTCCAAAACGTCGATGTCATGCATACATCCTGCGGAGCAGCGTCTGCCCAGATATCCGAATTGTGATGAGCAACGAACCCCTTGCATCCATACATGGTTCTAGCGGTTTCCTTTCCTCGGACTTGCAATCTCTCTATAAAATCAAACAATGGAATGTGACATTCAGACAGATTGCAGCTTTCTGCAGGCCAGTAGTTCATCTGTGTATTAATATTAATCGTATATTTGCTATCCCATACAGGAAGCATGTCTTTATTCCATATCCCTTGAAGGTTTGCTGGTAAAGAACCTGGACGGCTGCTTGAGATAAGCAGATAACGACCAAATTGAAAGTATAAACTCATCAGTTCCGGATCATGCTTACCAGCTCTAAGTCGTTCAAGGCGCTGATCGATTGGAAGTTCGGAACATATTACATCTTTATTTTCATCTTCGAGATGTATATCCATCTTTTTGAATAAGGATTGATAGTCCGAGACATGAGCGGCGAGCAGTTCACTATATGGCTTTGCGGAAGCAGCATCAATTCTGCGGAGGCACTCTACTTCGAGTTGTTCTTTGGGTACACGGAAATCCGTGCAAGCCGAGATTAGAATAGTCGCTGAATTACCATGCTTCAAAGAAAGCTGACCGCCTGAATAATGAACATGCCCCCCTTCAGATATAAGGCGAATCGCACAACAAAATCGGATTCCCTCTTCTCCCCCACTTCTTCCCCGGATGATCAAGTTATTCATTCCACGCTTCTCGATCTGGTCCAGATAGGATTGGAAACCAACAGGATGCTTAAGAATATCTGAATAGGATGTTGACTCCAGAACAGCTCCCCTGCCGAAAATAGTGGAGAAAGATAACTTTCCAGGCAAGCTAGATTTGAGATGAACAACGAGTACTTGATCCGGAAAGCTAGCAAAATAATCACGGCTGTAAATGGATTGATCTGCGCTATAATTCACGTTTACCTTGCCTTGTTCCAGATCGAGATGTCTTTGATATTCATTCGGTTCATGCTCACTGTGGTCCATAGCGATATACAAGTCCCCTAGTGGCTCATAATGTCTTTGCCCGTCAGGAACACCTACCAGAGTAACTGCTGCGAGTTCTTCTGCTTCACTAATCTTGCCATCAAAAATCAGGTTTCTGATCTGAGATAAAGATTCAAGTGCTTGAGGATTATTCCGCTGCATCGGACCACCGTACCATAGACTATCTTCATTGAGCTGAATTCTCTCGATCTGTGTTTTCCCAAAAATCATGCCTCCAAGAGTTCCATTTCCAATAGGTAATGCCTCTTCCCATCTTCCAGCAGGTTGATTAAACCAGATATTTTGGGTCTTCATGTTAAAACCTCCAACGAATTATAATTCCTCACATTGTTTATGTTTAGTGTGTTCCGTTTGTATGTTATTTCAGTGTACTGTAATCTCATGAGCATCTAAATGAACAAAATTAACTTGAATTATCACAATCCTATCTCAGCAATAAAAAAAAGCCGCTATAATAGCGACTTTGTATCGTTCATTGCATTTAGTTTAGTGAAACTTGCTTAAATTATAAGATGTTTCGCTCCATTTGTTGCATTAATTGCCTCAATATTAACCGATCCTCCAAAGAAATGGATTGAAGTAATTTCGCTTGCTGCTCACTCCATTTAAGCTCAACCGGTTTTTCTAATTCTTTGCCCTTGTCGGTTAAAAAGATACGCATAATCCTTGCATCCTGTACATCCCGTTTACGATATATAAATCCGTTCTGCTCTAATGATTTGACCATGTTCGTAACGGTTGGTGGTTCGCATTTCATATGTTCACTTAGTTGCATCTGTGTTACACCATCCCCCAACCACAGCCGATACAACAAATTATCTTGTCCTACATAAAGATTAAGTTCCCGAAGAGATTCACTATAATTTCGACGCATTTGGGAGGAAATTCGATCTAAGGACTGTCGAATATCACAATCTACTGCATCTGTCATGAACGATTCCTCCCTGCCATCCGAATTATATATTTAGCAGACTAAATGTATCATGGGGAAATGGAGGTGTCAATTCACCCTAGTATCGTTATAAGTACCTTTTCCTAACCAAGTTTCAGCAGGATACATTGGTTTGGTCCTTATTTTTTGGCAAAACCTTGCTTGTTCAAATAGTCCATCATTTGCGGCTGAATACTTCTCTCAAGGTGATCCTGAATATGGTCACTCCATCCTTTTACTTTTTTTACGGTGAAAGGAGCCCTCGTCGGACGATTTTCATAATACTTCAGCATGGTCTCATCATAAATTGCTAATTTCTCCTGATCTAATGGTTGGTATTGATTATCAAGCAATACCATGGATTGGGGGAGTCGAGGCTTCAGCTCAGGTTTATCTCCATCTGGATGACCAATGCATAGCCCCACCAGAGGAATAACATATTTAGGTAAATTCAATACGTCAGATAGTTCGCTAATATTAGCTCTGACCCCACCAATGAACACGCCGCCAAGTCCCATCGATTCGGCAGCGGTTAACGCATTTTGTGCCATCAGGCCGGCATCGAATGAACCGATTAGCAGAAATTCAATATATTCAATATCCACTTCTGGGGCAATTTGATGATTGCGGTTAAAATCTGCACAGAAAATCCAAAACTCAGCTGCTTCTTCGATATAAGGTTGATTGACAGAAAGTTGTCTGACTTTCTTTCGAAGAACCGGATCGGTGATTCGAATAATGGACACGGCCTGCAGGAGACTGAACGATGAAGTTTGATTCGCTGCCTGAAAGATTGCATCTCTTTGCTCTGCTGTCAGAGGTTGAGATGTGTAAGATCGATGCGATGTATGGTTATGAAGCAATTCAAGTGTGTTATTCATAAAAACTCTCTCCTCTATCTAGTTATTTCATTTTCCCGCATTCCATACTCATAAGGAACACCCATATTCTCGCGTAGTGTTTTCCCTTCATATTCTCTATGGAACAGACCCCGTTCCTGCAAAATGGGGACAACCATGTTGACAAAATCCGCAACTCCGTCAAAAGATATATCCGGTACCACTGAGAATCCATCACATGCATCTGCCAAAAACCATTCTTCCAAGAAATCAGCAACTTGTACGGGAGTACCCGCAACCACTGGGTGATAGTTAATAACACCATGGGCCAGAACCTCGCGAATCGTTAATCCTTCTAAAAGTAACTTCAACGCCCTTGCGGAACGGGGGTCCATTGGGTTGGCATATGCATTTCTCAACAAGTTTGGTTCTAATGGTTTATCAATATCTACCGAGTTTACCGAGAGCGGTATACCGATCATGGAACCAAGGTAACTTACCCGATTGGGTATCTCTTCAGGATTAAAACTCATGAGCTGTTTTCGACGTTCCAACGCTTCTTCTTCCGTAGCACCCAGAGAAAACATAAAACCTGCAAACATTTTGATATCATCTGGGTTTCGACCGAAACGAATAGCACTTTGTTGAATAGCTAGTCTCTGCTCACGAGCGGACTCTATGTCATATGGATTAGCATATACACCTGAAGCGTATTTTCCCGCCAACTCAAGTCCCTCACTTCCTCCTCCAGCTTGGAAAATAACCGGTTGTCCTTGCTCGGATGGAGGAATCGGTAGAGGACCACGAGATGCATAATATTGACCTTGAAGGTTAATAGGCCGGATTTTATTCATATCCGCAAATTCCCCTCTCTCCACATCTAACGTCCAAGCATCTGATTCCCAACTTCCCCATAAGGACTGAACAATCTGAATGCTTTCATGTGCTCTGTCATAACGTTCCTGGCGACTTGCCACACGTGCCCCAAAGTTTGCCGCGGCTGTATGATCGGATGTGGTAACCGCATTCCATCCCACACGTCCATGACTGATTACATCCAATGCTTTGAACTGACGTGCAATGTTGTAGGGATAATTAAATGTCGTAGACAGCGTAGCAACTAATCCAATGTGCATTGTCTCTCTTGCCACGGCCATCAGTGCCAGCATTGGGTCCATAGGAAACATAGGCGTTTGAGGACCTAAGTTAACGGTTAGTGCTGGTGTATCAGCGATGAAAATCATATGAAATTTTCCTTTTTCGGCCAATTTGGCTCGTTCCACATAACTATCCGTGTTCGTATAAGCTTCCGGATCTGTCCCAGGCATTCTCCACGCACTGAATTCTGCTCCATATCCCGAAACCATCTGTAGTGCCAGTTGCATCTCTCTTCTTTTATTCATAACGTTCTTCTCCTTGAAGATTATAGATATTGACGTTCACCGCTCTGTGCTGATTTTTCGACAGCATCAAGTAACTGATGAAGTTTTACCGCATCCGCGAAGTTAGGTGTCAAAGATGTCCCCTCTTGGATATCTTTGGCGAACTTGCGATAAGCTTGAGCTATATTCAGAACAAATCCAGAGTCGGATTGAAGTGAATCAGGAGCATAGTAATAGGAACTAGGAATACGTAGTTCACGAAGTTCGTTGTCCATTGATCCCGCACCGCGTAATTGGTGTGATCCGAATTGAATGGATGCAGGTGCACTCAGCACGAGGGTTCCTTTGTCTCCGAAAATTTCTAACGTTAGTCCTGTCTGATGTTTAACTCCACCTTGAATATGAACGCTGGCTGCTGCACCATTAGTCAATTTTCCAGTAATCATAATCTGATCATCCGTTGTTTTCTTGATGACTTTCTGAATATCTACCAATTCAACTTCTGGAAACTGTTGAGCTGTGGTGGCAGACAATTCTGTAAAGTCCCCAAGCATGTAAGTGAAGGCATCCAGATTATGTCCCCCTACAATGGTCAGTAAGTTCCCTCCAACTTTCCGGTCAAACAAGTACGCAGTCGACTTGTCACCAATGCCACCCATGCCATCTATAGAGATCTTCAGGTTGGCAGACAACACTTTCCCAACATAACCCTCTGCCAACAGATCTTTCACATACTGAATTGCTGGTGCTTGTCTGGCCTGAAGTCCAATCGCATTTGGCAATTGGGCAGAGGATACCCAATCCTTCATTTCAAGCGCTTCCTCTGTATTAGAACCCAGGGGCCATTCACAATAGATTGGTTTGCCAGCAGGAGCGATGGCTTTGACTGCATTATAATGCTCCCTAACATTAATGCTAACAACCACCATATCAACATCGGTATGATGAGCCAATTCCTCGATGTTATCAAATCCGTGATCTGCGCGGAAAGCTTCTGCACTCTTCTTAGCACTTTCCATATTACTTGTTCCCACTGCGGTAAGCTCGTACTCATCCAGGTTCTCAATAGCTGGAATATGTGTTCCACTTGCCCATCCGTTATTAATTGAAGCTCCTATGATTCCTGTACGAATTTTTTTACTCATTATTAAACAACTCCCTTGTTATAGTTCACGGTATGATCGAATATCAGTTGTTCCCAACCATGTACATCTAAAAAACGTATCCCTATTTCCTTCTACTTGCTGTATGCCCTTATCAGTCACTCCTTTCTATGGTATATTTATTTAGCTTGCTAACTATAGAATCAAGATATCATTATTTATCTTTCACATTTTAGGTAAACTAAAATTGTTTTGGTGTTGACACCATCATAGGTGTATTCGTTTCGTTTGCAAAGAGGGCAATTTAAATGAACATAGTACATCTTTTTGTACCTTTGGATCAGGAGTGATATGAATGAGAGTATGCAACGAAGGATTTGATCAAGACTTTATAGATGGAAAAAGTGATATGTACGCCATAGCGTTTACTCAGAACGTCCTTTCCGGGCGTTGGAAATATTTTATATTATGGTATTTAAAAAACGAAACACGTCGATATACGGATATCAAAAAATTTCTTGGAGATCTGTCTCAAGGCTCTCTTACGAAGCAGCTTAAGGAATTGGAGAATGATGGAGTTATTCAACGGGATGTCTTTCCGGAAGTTCCTCCACGGGTCGAGTACTCATTAACAGACAAGGGAATCAAATTACTTCCGATTCTTGAAAAGATGGCAGACTACGGTAGAGAATACGGTGAGACAACGTAAGCTTATAACACAACGTCAACATCCACCGTATTCAATAATATTTATCGGAGGTTGTCTAATATCCATTCTATGGGTCGCAGGGTGAACTTCAATTCGACGACTCTATTGAATAGAGTTCATAAATAACTTACTAACTTGACTATCAATATCTTTCGGTACAGGTTGCAAACCATGTTGCAGTGATTCCACATTCGTCATTATACGATAGGCAGAATAGGAAATTAGAGCAAAGCCCATGTCCATAATCTCGATGGGATTACCGTCAGCTCCTGCCAAATTAACAGGATTGGCATTGTGAAGCAAATAGATACTTTTCTCTGCAAAACGTATTCGTTCAATCCCTTCTTTCACGATTTCAACGGATTGAGAAGCTTGCTTGATTTCTTCCACATTGATTTCAAACCCATAGTGTCCTGAATTCGCAAGGATGACTTTTTCTTTGAACAGAGGTATATGCTGCTCGGTAATGACATTAAAAGATCCAGTTGCCGTAATAATCACATCTGCTGCGGGAATTAATTCGTGCAGCTCGCCAACCCAATGCCCGTCTGTTTTTGCATTTAAGAGATGAACAGGATTCATGTCATAGACTAACGTATTCGCGCCTAATCCCCGGAACTTTTTAGCAATGCCGCTGCCGCAATAACCATAACCTACAACCAGAACTTTTTTCCCTCCAACGAGAAGACTGGTTGTGCGCATGAAACCATCCACAACAGACTGTCCAACACCCAGCGCATTCTCAAAAGTCTGCTTCAAGGGCGAGTCATCAATCACGATAACGGGATAATCAGGCTGAACACCACTCTTCTCAATCAACAACCTTCCCGTACGTGTCTCTTCGTTTGCACCGATGGGGTTCCAACCGGGTTTTAGTTCATGATGAGCAAGAATCAGACTAGCACCATTGTCCAGGAAGAGATCGATTTTATGCGCCATGACCATCTTTAGATAGCGTTTGTGGTCCTCATAAAGATCTCCTTCTTTCGCTAAAACCGTGACATTAGGCAGAGATGCCAAATATGCTGCGGTATCCTTCTTCGTTGTTCCAAGACACCCGACTAAATAGATATGTGCAGCCCCACTCGCTAGAAGACCTTCTACCCAGAATCCCGTTTTGGGCTCAATATGCATACTGATCGCAATCGTCATTCCTTTAAGAACTTGTTGCTCTTGAAACAATTGATTCACTTCTGTGATCAAAGGCATTCTCTCTCTAAACCACTGCATTCTCACTAACCCCGCACTAGCCAAACTTTGATCATCAATAATACTGTTCATCACAAGTTCCCCCTATGTCCCACTCCGTTGTTTTATAATTCGAGGTAAGTATAATATTAAAAAAGGACTGTCAATAAGGACAAATGTCCGCCTTTTGGAGAGTTCATCAAATAATCACTTTATGTATGATGATCGGGAGAACATGAACGATCTAAAATAGTTAGTGAAGGAGTCATCACGTGTTATGTCTATAAAGGTTCACCCTGATATCACAGCTGCGGTTCTCAAAGCGAATTTACATGAAATCATTACCGATGAAGTTTTGACCACTCTGCAAGTGAAAATGTATAAGAAAAACGAGACGGTTGTCGTCTCAGGCAACGAATTGAAGTACTTTTATATCGTAATTGAAGGCAGGGTTGCCATTCACAATTATTCTGATCAAGGAAACATAGCCGTTGTCGATTATGTAGAAAAAAACGGAGTGTTGGGGGACTTGGAATTTTTTCAACAGTGCAATTATCTTCATACTGCTGTCGCTGTTGTACCGTCAACCATTCTACTGATCCCTTTGGAGATAGTACATTCGCATTTGACCAGATCAGTCTCTTTTCTATCGCATATGTGTACGGTTCTTACGGATAAACTCATGAAGTCTTCAGTAAAAAATGCAAGATCATTGTTGTATCCTGCAAAAAATAAGCTTTGTAAATATATTCTGCAAACCTCGGAAAAATTTGAGTCGGTAACGATTCCGTTTGTCATGAAAGATATTTCAAGCATGATGGGAATCTCCGATCGACATATTAGAAGATTGTTAAGTGATTTGGCCCAGGAGCAGATCATCATTAAGGAAAATAGAACATTAAAGGTGTTGGATATGGAGCAGTTACATCGATATTCAACCGATTTCTAAAAAACAAATGATTCAAAGGTCATACAAAAAAACGCCTGTCCTTTTAAAATGCAAAAGACCAGGCGTTTACTATTTAGGAAAAACATTTTTTTTCTTGTATTCATTGTATAGACAAATAAAGTTGCTATTCTAGCAACTTTAAGAAAGGCCATGTTCAAATTTATTCATCACTTTCAGGTTCGAAGATTCCGTATCCGTTCTTACCATTCTTCTTAATCTTGTACATGGCTCGATCCGCATGTCTCAAAAGTTCGGAAGGTTCCTGTCCATGCTTCGGAAATAGGCTTATGCCAATACTGATCGATAAATTGATATAATTTCCGGCAATTTTGAAATGGGTGCTGAATGCAGCTTCCAATTGTTTGGCGATGATGTGAGCGTCATGATCATCCTTCAGGTGGCTTAATATGATGAATTCATCCCCGCCGAGCCGTGCTACAGTGTCTGTCGTTGGAATCGTTTCGCTTAATCTCTTGGCCATCTCCAGCAACACTTGATCACCAACATCATGCCCATACGTATCATTCACTTGCTTGAAACCGTCAGCATCTACAAACATGACAGCAAGTTTGCTATCACTTCTTTGGGCGTTGCTTATAGCCCATGCAAGGCGGTCATTATAAGCCAGACGATTAGGCAGACCCGTAAGTGGATCATGCAAAGACATATGCTTGCTGATCTTCTCGGAAATTTTGATTTTGGTGTACTCGGTCTCCAGTTCCTTAATCAGGTTTTTAAGTTTATATACCCGGGTATTCATGTTTGTCATATCAGTAATTTGAATAAGGGCATAACAGCGATCTTCCTGATAGAGCGGTTCAACATGCATATTTTGTCGGATTAAATGTTCATCCTCGCCTTCACTAGGGAGAATAAACGCTTTATGTAAAGCGCTTGAGCAAAACCTGCTCTGACCATGATACAGCGCATTTTGCAAAATATTCAGGTAGACATTGGACTTAAAGCGTGGACACACTTCAAGCAGATTCTTGCCAACGACTTCTTCCCTACTCTTGCCAGTAAGGCGTTCCAACCAGCCATTCCACACCACAACTTTCAGTTGCCTGTCGACAATCATAATTCCCATATTGGCTTTGTTCAAAGCTTGTGATACGAGATTACCCATGGTCTGCCTCCAATAAAGCGTCCATTTTGGCCAACAGGCTCGATATGGAGTTCATACTCAGCGCTATAACAATAATGCCTGTCACATCGGTATCGGCAAGTAAAAACGATGTGTGCAACACCAGCACATATACTTCATTCTGCAAAAGTATTTGTTGATCTGAATTGGTGACATAGATCAGCTCAATATCAGGCAGTACATATTCCAGTTTGATCTCCAGAAAATTTCCGAATTCGCCAATGATGGCGTTAAGTAAGACGTTGCTAACTTCTTTTAGCACGTCCAGATCCGTATCCATCAAGCTCGGATCAGCAGGAATAACGGTCTCTCCCAGTTCTCCAAGGCAGATATTGGCCAACACTTTAGCCTGCTCAACAGGAAACATCAGAAATGCTTTTCCTTGAAATTCGTAGCCAAACTGTAAAGACGATCTGAACAGGTGACCTTCACTGAAGAAAATGTTGTATCTTCGATCTCCAGGATCAACATCTGATATGGAGATCAGCTCCACTTCCGGAATATTCAAAACGATACGTTTGTCTACAATCTCTGACAACATGTTAGCCGCTTGTCCCACGTAAACGTTCACAAGTTCAGTCAGCAGATCTTTCTGTAAATCATTCAGCATGATAAGCCGCCTGAATCAGTTGAATCAATGTATTTGCCTTTTCCGCGGTTAACGGTTTATTCAAAAATCCGGAGATCCCCAGATTCTCTACTTCATCCCGAGTCGTCTTCTGAATATCTGCAGATAGAATAATAATCTTGACTGTGCTATCCGTTTCCCGAATCATTCGCAGCATTTCTTGTCCGTTCAAGCCAGGCATCAGCAGGTCGGTCGTTATAAAATCAGGTCGGAACTCCTGAAATAGGTTATATCCTTGCTCTCCATTGCTAGCAATCTGAATCTCGCATTCTGGAATATGATCAACAATCAGCTTTCGAAGCAATTTCTGTACAAATATGGAGTCTTCCACAATTAATACTTTCATTTTCTCTTCAATCTCCTCAATAAAATGGTAAGAGTTCGGGATTGTCAGGCGCTGTTCACAGTTCTTGAGAGAGACTGACTGGTGAATCAAGTAAATATAAATTATAGTAACTTTAATTTAATTGTCAACAACATTATTGAATAGAGTAGATTCGTGTACAATGGATATGGCATGGCTTTCCGCTTGAAAAACAAAAAAAACGGTCACCATCGTGACCGTTTTTGATCGGTTATCTGCAACTGCATCTAAGTTTACTCTTTTACCCCACCAAGCTGCAAGCCATGAACAAAATACTTTTGCAAAAATGGATAGACGACCAAGATCGGCAATGCAGCTACAATCGTAATCGCTGCCCGAATAGATACAGGAGTAACCATGTTACGCGCAGCGCCGAGATCTGCACCATTGGCAACGGCTGCACTGCTGTTCGAGTTCATGGAAGAAGACAGTAATTTCATCAACTCATATTGCAGAGTGCTCAGGTTTTGCTTGGAAGACGCATACAGAAACGTATCGAACCACGAGTTCCATTGACCGACTGCAATGAACAGTGCAACCGTAGCCAGCACCGGTTGGCACAGCGGTAGAATAATCGATATGAATGTTCTGAAATCTCCAGCACCGTCAATTTTGGCTGATTCGATCAGTCCCTCGGGTAGTGTCTGGATATAAGTCCGAATGACAATCATATTGAAGGCACTAATCAGTCCAGGAATAATGTACACCAGGAAGTTGTTTAACAAATGCAAATCTTTCATCAGGAAGTATGTTGGAATAAGTCCTGCACTGAAATACATCGTAAGCACAACGAAAATGGTAATTGGTTTACGTAAAATATAATCTTTTCGGCTTAGTGTGTAAGCCAGCATGGAGGTCAGAAACAGACTCAAGACTGTTCCGAGCACCGTTCTCGCCACCGAGATACCAAAGGCGCTGAAGATCGTCCCTCCTGCAAATACAGCTCTGTAGTTTTGATCTGTCCATACCCGAGGCCACAGATAAATCCCACCCCGGATGGTGTCATTACCGGCATTGAACGATACGGCGAGTGTATTCACAAACGGATACAGGGTAACAATCGCGATAGCGATCATCAGTATACCGTTTAACGTATGGAAGACAATCGGTTCAAGCCGAGATTTATTGATTCCCATCTCTAGTCCCCCTTATATTAATCGGTCTTCCCCGAGTCGTTTGGAAATTGAATTCGCCGCAAAGATCAGCGTGATACTAACCACCGTCTTGAAGATACCTGCCGCGGTAGCCAAAGAATAATTCCCGATCTGTAGTCCGTATTTCAGGACAAATATATCTATCGTCTGTGACCAGTCCACAACCACACCATTACCCAACAGATACTGAACTTCAAATCCAGCTTCCAAAATCCAGCCCATATTCATGATCAGCAAGATGATAACAATGGATTTGATTCCGGGTAAGGTCACATACAGCATTTTCTTATATCGGTTCGCACCATCAATCTCTGCCGCTTCATAGAGCGACGGATCGATAGACGTGATGGCCGCCAAATAAATAATGGCATTCCAGCCTACTTCTTTCCACACATGAGATGCGCCTACAATGCCCCAAAAGTACTCGGGAACACTAAGCCACATGATCGGTTCTTGAATGATGTTCAGCTTCATGAGCACCACATTGACAATCCCGCCGTCTACAGACAGGGAGCTTGCCACGATGCCTGTCACGATGATCCATGAGAGAAAGTGAGGCAAATACGATATCGTTTGAATGGTTCGTTTATAGAACTTGTGTTTGATCTCATTAAGTAAAATGGCAAATATAATGGCTGTCGCAAATCCGAGTACCATATTGATTACACTCATCGCAATGGTATTACGAAGCACGTTTAGAAATGCATCGTCTGTCAGCAAAAACTTGAAGTGCTTGAGTCCGACCCATTCCTGCTGGGAGAAACTCTTGGCAGGACTATAATTCTGAAAAGCCATAACCCAGCCCCAAATGGGATAATACGAGAATACGAGAATGTACGCAACGATGGGCAATGACATGAACATCAGTTGTCTTTGTCCGCGCAACCGTTTTAGTATTGGTGTCTTGGTAACGGCTGTACGGGTAGTTTGCTCCGGTATGGCTCCAGGCGTGTTCGCCATCTTCACTCCTCCTATTGGCTTGCAACGACATTATGCATGATCGTCCCGGAAGGCACTCGCCTGAGTAATCCTCTGGTTGATACCTTCCGAGGCAATCATTGCCGTATTTTTTTATTTAACAGACCAGTTCTCGATTCTCCATTTCAGTTGTTCATTAATCCGGTCTTCATAGGATTGCACATTGATTTTCTTGTAAGCGTCTACATATTCGGTCCAAATGTTATCAAACTCATCTGGTTTTGACATGATCGCCTTAGGCAAGAATTTTAAGGAAGTGTCTGTCATTTGCTTGTTTGCTACCGCAGCATCAGAGCCTTCTTTCAGATCGACCTGCCATGCTGGATAGTACACCGGATTCTCTGGTGCAGGAGAGAAGAAATCACTCCATGTTTTGAAGCCGTATGCGTCCAGAAGTTCTTTATCTTCCGGTTTGAGATTGTCATAGAATTCCTCAGGTTGGTTGATCGCTCCAATCGCATTGCCATCTTCAAAGGTTCCTTCCAGCTTCGGTGCCGCAGCATAGAAACCTTCTGCTTTGTTAACCAGTCTCCATGCCGGATCTTCCTGCTCTGTCCGTTGCTCTGGGGTACGATAGAATCTTCCTTCTTCATTTACCTGATAATCTACACCCTCTTCGCCCCATGACAGGAGCTTCTGGTACTTCTCGTCCATAAGCTTATCCAGGAATTTGATGAGTGCGACAGGATCTTCAGCATCTTTACTGATACCAAAACCATTGTTCAAGTTGATGACTGGACGATCCAGATAATGATCTGTAATACTTGTATCATAGACTAGCGGGAAGCCAACGTAAGTCTGGCCAATCTTGCCTTGAGCTACGAGTGGGTCTTCACCGGACTGGAAATTCCAGTGCTGGTCGAACATGCCAAGCACACGTCCCGATGAGATTTTCGCCAAATATTGATCGTAGTTCTGAACAAAGGCTTCTTTATCAAGCAAGCCATCATTATACAATTTGTTCAGTTCCTTATAATAACGTTTGGAGATGTCCTTGTCGGCAAATACACTCGCCACTCCATTCTCATCTACGACCACACCGCCATCATTGGGATGACCCGTAAGATGCTCTGGTGGATTAAGCAATGGGAACGTCCGCCAGTCAGAAGCCAGTGTAGTAAAACCAATCGTCGGTTGACCATCAATGGTTGGATTCTTGGCTGCGTAATCACGGATCAACTGTGTGAATTCATCCAGTGTTTTAGGCGTCGGGTATCCGGCATCCTTCAGTACGGACTTCTGAATCCAGAAGGCAGGGCCAGAATAATAGTTACTAATGAACTCCCCTGTATACACGCCATAGTTAGGCAACCAGTAAATATGTCCGTCACTGGAGTCTTTCATCCGGTTCCAATCTTTACCGAAATGCTTCTTCAGATTGGGTGCATGCTCCTCGATCAGATCTTCCAGCGGAATGACCGCGCCGGCTGAGACCAATTTGGTGTCTGCTGTGATCAAGTCAGGGAAATCGCCGCCGGCGATCATAACGCCGAGCTTCTGTTGAAGATCACCTACCAGAAACTCCATCTCAAGATTGACGCCGAGTTCATCCTGGATCTTCTTGTAGATTCGGTTATCTTTAGCTGGCGCCTGATTCGGCGTTCCGATAAAGGCCGAGATGTTCAATACCTCTTTACCATCCGGTGTAGTCGCTTTCTCATTGTCACCACTGCATCCTGCCAGTGCCAAACTTAAAGCCAGAACGAGTGATACGGAACCCCAAAGCTTCTTTTTCTTCAGTCCCCCCATGTACTTGCCCTCCTTGGAAGTGGTATGTCTTACTGTTTTTAGTATGAATAAATGTATGCGGTTACAAAATATATACATTTAAGTTCCTCCCCCCTGTAATTTCAGGTCTTATTCAAGAGGGGTTCTTTTCTTGAGCAGATCAAGTCGTGAACTTTTGCCTGTATTCCAAAGGTTTCATGGCTGTTCGTTTTTCAAAATGTCTGAGAAAATGCTGGTAACTACGATACCCTACCTGTTCTGCAATGGCACTTGATGTCTGATTCGTCTCCTGAAGCAGACGCTTCGCTTCTTCCATTCGCAGATCATGCACCACCTCTATTACACCCTTGCCGTACTTACGTAAGAAAGATTGGCCTAAATGGACAGGGTTCACGTAGAATCGTTCTGCGAGCTCCTGGATCGTAAAGGTCTCCCTGTAGTAGGTCTGCACATATTCAGCCACCTTAGCCTGAATGCCCCCGACTTGCCTCTCACGCAGAATAGCCAGTTCCGATTTGCATTGCAAAAAGAAGTGTTCCAGATTGCCAGCAACCTCTTCTATATTTCGATGACTCTTCTCCAGAATGCGGCTCGCCGATTCGTTCATCAGTCCATTAGGCTCTCCTCCCAATTCTTTACATAGGGAAAGTCCGCGGAACATAATGTGTGTGGAAAAAATATGTACAATCTCTGGTGCAGCCTTCATCTGCAGAAACAGTTCAAAGACATCACGAATGGAACTTGAGAGTTCATCTACAGATCCGTTCTCAAGCAGATCGGCAATACGATCAACCTCTGACATGGTTTCCGGATCAAATTGCCATTTCTCCAGCTCGATATCTTCGGCAAACAAAAGACGCTCTTGATTAAAAAACAAATAACGTCCAACTTCCTGTGCGGAGTGGAAGGATTCAGACAAATGTTCCAGATTGCTGGTCATTAATCCGACGGCGATATGAATATCTTCACAACCATTATTTTGCATGTTGTTCAATAAGCGCTGTGTAAAAGCTTTAATTGCTTCTGATGCCTCGCTTCTGCTAGGCTCCTCCTCCCCCCATACAAGTCCTAATGCGTCTCTTGTTCTGTCTAGCACATAACAACAGGTTGTTCCTCCAGCCGTTTGTTCAGCCACTGAGCAGGCCTCCTGAATATCTCCTTGAAAAGTAATCCGCAGGTAAGTCCAATGGGACTTATTTAAATGAGGAACGATCTCTGAGATCTCCTGCTCCGATATATTCTGTTTATCCCGGATCAGTGTGGACAAATATGCTTTGATCTTTTGCACCTTTGCATGTTCCCGAATACGTTCCTGCTTTTCACGTTCCTGCAAATGTAGACGGAGGCGTTCCAGCATCTCCTCTGCTTCTGTACTGTCAACCGGCTTGGTTAAATAGTTAGAGACACCTAATCGGATAGCTTGTCTGGCATAATTAAAGTCACTGTATCCACTCGTGATGACAAACAGCACGGATTCATGCTCCAAACGTCGTGCTTCTTCGACCAGCTCCAGCCCATTCATGACAGGCATACGAATATCTGTCACCACGAGATCAGGTTGGTCTTGTTGTATCATCCGAATGGCTTCCTCACCATTGGCACATACACCTCTGATTTCAAAACCATACTTTTCCCAGTTGATTAGAAGTTGTAATCCTTCAATGGCATACGGTTCATCGTCTACTAACAGCACTTTATACATGAGAGTTTACCTCCTATTTCCTCTTTCCAGCTTGGAGATTGGTATACGGTAACCCGCGATAGTCTCCTTTCCAGGCACACTACTTAGATCAAAGATCGCATTCCCTTCATAAAAGAGTTCCAATCTGCGATATACATTTCGTAGTCCTACATGCTCGCCATTTCTGGGTCTTTCAGAACGAATATCTCGCAGGAGCTCGGTTAGTCTCCCTGCATCCATCCCGATTCCATTATCAATCACCTGAATAACCAGTTCAGAAGCGTTTCGTCTCGCCGTTATCTTGATCTCTCTTCCATTTTTTCGCGCCTGCAAGCCGTGTTTGCAGGCATTTTCGACGAGCGGTTGAATACTCATTCGGGGAATGAGCAACGAAGCTGCATCAGGATCAACCTCGAAGGTGTAATCAAACAGCTCTCCGAAGCGAAACTTCTCAATCTGGAGATAAAGATTCGTAAATTGCAGCTCTTCCTGCAAAGGAATCAGATTGTCAGAATGACTGAGTAGCTGTCTCATCAGCATGGACAGACTTTTAATAATCTCAACTACTTCCGTATATCCATTCTTTGTACTAACGACCAGCAAGGCATTCAATGTGTTAAATAAAAAATGGGGATTCATCTGACTCTGGAGCATGGACAATTCAGTCCTCACTTGATCCAACTCCAAATCTTTTTGACGGATTTCCAGTTTATATACGTCATTAATAAGCGTATGAATTTTACCAATCATGATATTAAATGTACGAATAAGCCCGCCGATTTCGTCGCGGCCTTCGTGAATTTCAATCAGATCGAATCGTTCGTTACGAACCTTCTCCATATGTCTGGATAACTTGCGAATCCGATAGTGGTAGGAACGTAAAATAATGTAGATCAATACAGAGGGGACCACGATACTTAATGCAAGCAACCCCAGAATTGATTTAAAGGCTTCTTGCAAAAGGTGGTCAAGGTGACGCGTATCGGCAACTCCTATCAATTTCCAACCCTTTAGGTAGGCTAGATTCCCCAACGACTTCTCGAGCGTGTAAGCAGAATTGCCAGATTCCTTGGCTATTGAATCGTTATCCGAGTTGGATAAATCGGTTTCGCTAAATTCCCCACTTGAAACGACAGTACGATTGTTGCTGTCCACCAGGCGCAGCTGAAGACTGTCTGATTCACGATTTAAAATGCTATATATCCGGCTAACTTCCAGATCAATCTTGGAATATTTCGCATAATTCGCATACGAGGTATAGGTATCCATTTTGCCAATCACACTGATCCTTCTTCCGGCGTTAAATCCAGATGGTTCAATATAGTCCACGACCAGAATGCCACCGCTGGTGGATTTCAGCTGTTTTAATCCGGGAAGTATATTCTTGTCATTCATCACGATATAATGGCTTCCGGTTTGAATAGTATCGTTCTCGGTAAAGATGCGCACCTCCAAAATATTGGCCGACATATAACGTGTTAATTTATCTCGCAGAAATGCATGGTACTCGTTGTAATAATCCACAGGGGAACGATAAGTTCGATCAAGTAGCTCATAGAGTGAATCGTCTGCTGCAATGATTCGGCTCAGAGCTACGCTCTCATCAATCATGCCCAGCAGTTCCCCCGCAGCCCTGTCGATAGATTTACGCAGATTTTCCTGTTCTCGAATCTTGATGTCTGCAGAGGTTCGTTGATAAAAGAAGATATTAATCGTTATTACCGGAAGGAGGATGCTAAGTACATAAATAAGCAGAAATTTGGATCGGAGAGGAATATCATTAACGTTACGAAACATCCAGAATTTATGGCGCATGTGATCACCCTTGGTTTTTGTTTTTATATACGGATGGAAGCTCCCCTGTATGCGCTCTGAATTTTTGAGTAAAATACTCGGCATCATGATACCCAAGCTTGAATGCTATGTCAGTGATTTTCATGTTGGTACGTCGCAGAAGTTTGCGTGCCTCCTCAACTCGAAGCTGGTGCACATAGTCACTGAAACTGACTCCCATCTCTCGCTTGAATTGCTGGCCCAGATAGGCAGAATTAACGTGAATACGATTAGCGACATCTTGCAATTTAATTTTACTTCGGTAGTGTTGCTTCAGTTCATGGACTGCTTCCGCAACAAGGCCCCCTGTACCCAACTTTTTCAGATCAGACTGGGATAGTTGCTCAGATATCCGAACACAGAGCTCTTGCAATGTGCCGGAAGACCAACTTGCAGTCTCATGCCATTCCTTCTCGCATAATATTTCTCTGCAAACCTCCCTTTTTCCATATTTTCGTAGCAGATCGCCATGGATATATCGGATGACATGGTGTATCCATTCCAATGAAACCTCTGCCTTCTCAGTCATCAGTAGCAATTTATTCACGGCATTATCGATCGGATCTGTGTCTCCCGCTTCAATTAATGTCAATATGTCTTTAGCGATATTCATCATTTGCTCTAAATCATATTCTTCGCTTACGCGTCGTTCATCAAGATGATCTACATGAACATCATCTGTAAACGTGAGATCATCCTGCTGATGGAGCTCTTCTCTGCGTTTGTCCAGAGGCTCAATCATTTCCATAAGAATTTGATGAATTTCCTCAGGGACAAGAGGTTTAAGCACATATTGATCAACCTGATACCGTATCGCTTGTTTGGCATAATTAAAGTCGGAGTATCCTGTAACAATAACAATTTTTGAAGTGTAGGCAAGATCCTCACGCAAGGTATGGATCAAACCCAGACCATCCATAACAGGCATTTGGATATCAGTGACCACAAGATCCGGTTCAACAGCATTGAATAAAGAAAGTGCTTCTTCTCCATCCGTTGCTGTTCCACAGAGTTCATACCCACAAGCTTGCCAGTCGATCATCGTTCTCCATCCTTCTAGCATAAACGGTTCATCATCCGCGACAATAACTTTATACATTACCTCACCTGCCATTCCTCCGTGATCACTTACATGAAAATCGTTTATATGGAGTAGTAGATTCCCGTCGTTCTCGAACACACTAAACAGCAGAACAACTGCAGGATTGTTGTCTGCTCGCCCAACTCGAAGAACCCAACGTTCATCATATGCAATTCAAGTGTAACGCTTACAATTGCACACAACAACCTGAGGAATTATAGGTTTTCACCCGATGAAGTATAGGTTGAACTGTGGGCTTGCCCCTTTCGGAAAAGGAGGTTATTCTCCACGCACGATTCGAAATCCTTGATCAGGACCATAACCATTCGCATCGAATTTACCTCGGAATAAGATTTCATTGTTATTGACGCCGCCAATCCAACCACCGCCTTTTACAACTCGCCAAGAATGATCTGCACTCTCTGAATCACTGTACCAGTCCCAGCACCATTCTCTCACGTTTCCAGACATATCATAGATTCCTAACTCATTAGGCTTCTGAGTACCGACCTTTTGGGTTTGATTACGATTGCTCTCAATAGCGGGCCAGCTCCAGTCACCAGTCAGTACGGTGTCACCAGCATTTTTCCAGTACCAAGCCACTTCATCCGGATTATTACTTCCACTGTAGGTGTAATCTAAGCTCTTTTGACCTCCGCTTGCAGCGTACTCCCATTCTGCTTCTGTTGGTAAACGGTAGCCGTTAGCATCCTCATTCATCGTTACGGTCCATTTTATATTGTCGTTTTCATTGTGATTATTCTTGTCCTGTGTGTCTTTGTCTATATTGTAATAAGGTTTCAGGTTCTCTTTGATGCTCTTTTGATTACAGTATTCCACGGCATCATACCAGCTCACCATCTCAACGGGCAGGTCATCTCCCTTGAAGCCAGACGGGTTTTCCCCCATGACCTCCATCCATTCTCGTTGCGTCACTTCGTATTTGCTAATATAGAAGGAATCCATCGTTTCATTTCGTTCAATTTGACTTGACTTACTGTTCTTGAACGCTCCTTCTTCGACGAATACCATATCATCATTTAATTCAGAATTACTCGCTGAACAGGCACTTAGACTAACAACCATGGCGATTAAAGTTAACCATACCAGCTTTCTCATTTGACTATCCTCCTATGCTAAGCTTGAATTCAGGAACGTCGAGGGCCGTTAGTCTGGTGAATAGCGGTCCTCAACGCTTCCGGAATACATTAATTCCCAATGAAAATGCAGACATTCATCTGCATCAGATCGTCATTTTTACCAAACAGTTACGTTAGCACTTCCGCTGCTCTGATAACCCTCCGTCGCCATCACCTGATAGGACCAACTATTTCCAAGGTTCATCCCTTTGCTTGCCCAAGCATTCACATGATTGCTGAACGTAATGGTAGAGTTGACTCCAATCGGTCTCTTGGACTGTCTAACACTCCAATACTGAGGGAAGGTCTGCGTACCATCAATGGAAGGTGCATTGTATCTCATCGTTGTATAGATGTCGTATGTGCCGCCATCACTAGTCATAGAGCCCTTGTACGTTCCGGTTGGACGATACGTTCCCCAGCTATCCACCACGTAGTATTCAATTAGAGCGTTTCTGGTCCAACCATAGAAGGTCAGGTATCCGTTACCCGATGGAGAGAATACACCTGCATTGTAATTGACTACACGATTCGGCGTGCCAGATGTCCACCCTTTCCCGACCACAAAGTTACCTACATTCTGCCAATTCACGCTGTAATTCCCGCCCGATCCATTCACGGCGTTGACCGTACCTCCGCCATCTGTCCAATTTTGCCAATAATCTGTTGCAGCGCTGGATGTTGCTGCAAAGACGCCAAAACTCATGGAAGCTGCAAGAACAACAGTCATTAATTTTTTGCTGAATTTGAACATAGGATGGTACCTCCTGATATTTTAATAGATTTAGGTGAAACGCCAACCGATATGAGATTCCCCGGCGGTTTTACTTGAAAAGACGTTGCGACAACAGATACAGATCGTTCTTCCACACGGGCCAGTCATGTCCTCCACTTTCCTCATGCCAAATGTGAGGCACTCCGTGTTGGGTGAGATACTGATGAACTCCGAGACTGATGTTGATGAGATTGTCCTGATCACCGCAAGAGAGCCATAACAGTGAGAGAAGTGACGTGGCTTCCGATGGATCGGGAACTAGAACCTCTGGTGTTCTGGTATTTGGAGCTGCGGAAAAAGCACCGACCCAGGCGAAATGGTCGAGATTGCCTAGCCCAATATTCAAGGACTGACCTCCGCCCATAGATAAACCGGCAATGGCCCTTTTGTCCCGGCTTGTGTGCACAGGATAGTTGGACTCGATGTAAGGTATTAAATCATGAAGCAGATCGGATTCAAATCTTTCAAATGCCTGGATTTTCTCAGGAGCAAACAGGTCTCCTTCCGCCCGATCATTAACCATGGCACGACCGTTAGGGAAGACCACAATCATCGGCTCAAGCAAATTATCGCTGCACAGATTATCCAGAATAATTTGCGGAGATCCATGATTATGCCATTCGGCTTCGTCTCCACCAATACCGTGCAACAGATAGAGTACAGGATACGCATTGGTAGAAGAGTATTGTGGTGGAGTGTACACCATCGCTTTACGCGAATTTCCCACCGTTGTTGAAGGATAGTCTATAATTTCCATTACCCCGCGCGGTATATTCTCCCGGTATTGGTCGTATCCCGCTGGTGCTGATGATATCAATGTCATTCTCCTTTCTCTCCGAACATTTCACTACGAGTGACTATCAACCCTCAGTTAATCCACATAGCCAAAGCCCAAAATGGTGAAGCATTTATGTTCATGGCCTTCTGCCATTTCAATCTCAATGGAGTGCTCTCCAACATGCACTTCGTTAAGCAGGAGTGTGGCATGACAATGGGTCCAGTTCACCTGACGTGGATCGACTTGTTTGACGAATTTCCCATCTATCCTGATCTGTGCGGTTCCAACTTCGTCGTGACCAGAGTCCTTGAAGACCAGGATAAGTCGTTTGCATCGCAAACTTATCTTAAAGCTGCGCTGGGCATCGTTTCCTTCTCCCGTTCGCATCCAGTTGTTGGGGAACTGGGGTGTACCATAGTCATGAGCATCCATCTCCGCCATCTGCAGATCCGTATCCGTTTTATCAAAAGAACCTGCATCGATTCGGGCGATATCGTTGCCGTTTTTCCGATCCAACAACTTTACATCCACAAAGTCATTTCCAATTAACGGCGCTTTTTCAATATCATGATCTTGCTCGTCCCACTCAGAGCGATTCGTCACGTCGAACAAGTATTCCAAACTATCGGCCATGATCCGATGCCCCAAGTTAGTCGGATGATATATATCATGGAAAAATTGCTTTTTGGAAATAACGTTGCCCTCACCTTTTGTCTTGTGGAACTGAGCTACGACAGCGTCCTTTACACTTACCATTGGCAGGTCATAGTGCCAGCCCACCGGAGCGAGACGATCCTGAAGATTCCAGTCATTTTCGAATACACTGAATAACAAGATGACCGCTGGCTTGTTATCGGCAGCAAGTGCTTTGAGCACCAGACTCTCGTAACAATTGCCTTGGGTTTCATCGTCTGCGTCATTGACTGCGAATTCGATAATCACAATATCCGGCTGAACGATACCTTCCCGTAGCACATCCCGGTCATAGCGTACAATCCCCAGTTCTGAAGGTGTACCACCCACACCTGCTTTAATTAGATGTACCGGACTCTCTTTTGAAAGCGCAAACATAAACTTGAACGACTCATACGACCGATAAGCGTAACTTTGGAGATGAATCGGTGCCGAACCAGCACCTTGGGTAATGGAACCTCCAATGAAAGCCATCGCAACAGGCTCGCCGTTTTTTGCCTTCTCAATAGCTCGTTTTAATCTGACATTATTCCCTTTGTTCAGAAGAGATCGGGTAATCATATCGCGATATCCATGTGATTCAAAGTCAATATCAGGCTTGACTATCGACTCTGTCACTCCCACTGGATCCCGCGGTGCAGTGAATTCCGTGTTCCCACCTGTGTCTCCTGAATCCTGAAGCATAACTCGCCGTCACCTCCTTTCCGCTAGATTCTGATCATTCTCGAACAACATGTGAAGGATCACAGCTTGCGTTATGATTAGTTCAGGTGTGATCCTTCTCCCAAAGTGTATCCCTTACATAATTTTACAACAACCTGGCAAAGTATAGAATTTTTACCACTATATCATTTCAAGTTGACTAGCATAACACATCGAATCGAACACCTATAATTTTTCATGTAAACGCTTTAATTTGTATACTATTTCCATGTTATAATTTTTGAAAACCACATTGACGAAGGAGAGTATCCATGAATATCACGGGACAGGATGCATTGCATACGCGTACATATACGAATCTGTTTCTCGAATTAGGCTATGATGAGAATGAAATTACCACCAGATTGGAAGACACATGGAAAGAGTTGTTTTATGGCGATGAGAATACTCGAATATACTATCCCATGGATGAGGACAAAGGCTATTTGCTGGATACCGGTAATTTCGATGTTCGCTCTGAAGGTATGTCTTATGGCATGATGATGGCTGTGCAAATGGACAAAAAAGAAGAATTTGACCGACTCTGGAATTTCTCCCACACGTTTATGCAGCATACCGAGGGTCGATACAAAGATTACTTCGCTTGGCATTGCAAGCCTGACGGAACACGCTTGTCGCAAGGACCGGCGCCGGACGGTGAAGAGTTCTTTGCCATGGCGCTTTTTTTTGCCTCCAACCGCTGGGGCGATGGCGCTGAACCTTATGATTACAAGGCACAAGCCCGCAAGATCCTTAGTGCCTGTATACATCAGGGCGAAGACGGCGAAGGTGACCCCATGTGGGACCCGGAAACAAAACTGATCAAATTCATACCCGAGACACCGTTTAGCGATCCCTCCTACCATCTGCCTCATTTTTATGAACTGTTCGCTATATATGCGGATGACGCTGATCAGGCTTTTTGGAATGAAGCGGCGGCAGCAAGTCGGGCTTATCTGCATACAGCTTGCCATCCCGTAACCGGACTTTCACCTGAATACGCGAACTATGACGGCTCTCCGGCTCCAATACAGCCACATGGAGATTTCAGGCATTTTTACAGTGATGCATATCGTACTGCTGCCAATATTGCGCTGGACTGGGAGTGGTTCCGCAAGGATCACTGGCAGATCGAACAATCCAACCGGATTCAATCCTTCTTCAGTGATATTGAAATGTCCGATTATCGTCGTTATACAATAGAAGGTGAACCCTTCAACGAAGCTTCACTGCATCCTGTAGGTTTGCTGGCTACCAATGCCATGGCTTCACTTGCTGCTGATGGTCCACATGCTGACACATTCGTTCGTAAGTTCTGGAACACACCTCTGCGTCAGGGAGAGCGACGTTATTACGACAATTGCCTGTATTTTTTCAGCATGCTCGCACTGAGCGGCCGATATCGTATTTACTAACATCAATGATCTGTATACGACTATTTCTAAACGCAAAAACGGACTCCACTCGCAGAACATGCGAATGGGGTCCGTTTTCTATTGTTGATTTAGTTGTTAACAGCAATAAACTTCCATTGCTGGTTCGTTGCATTCGTAAAAACGTTTTGTTGCAATTTCGCTCCGTCTGCCGTCGAGGACGCTGTTACCTCCACCGCTTTGTTGCTGTTCACGTTGATGATACTCCAGTATCCGTTTCCAAGGTCATTCACTTTGAAATGCTGAGCGGTTGTGTTCAGATTGCCCATGAGCTGGACCACTTCCCCATTGGTGTTGGTACCGTTGCGAATGTCGATGACTTTGTCAGGTGAGTTCACACTTGTCAAAGTGTAGTTTCCGCTGCCGATCGAGGTCAGTACCCACTTCTGAGGGTTGCCGCCCAGATCACTCCACTGCTGGAGCTGAAGATTGTTTTCGTTTTGACCACCTGGGACATCAATAACCTTGTTGGAATGCCGGGCTACAATTTTATAGGTTGCACCGGATACAAGACCTGTTGTTGGTCCACCTGTTCCACTGCCCGGGTAAGTCTGAGCACGTTCATGGTACCAGTTGAACAGGAAACGTCCCATGGCACTCCGTGAAGCATCTCCATCCCATTTCAGTCCAGCCGTTGGGTCGGCAAAGGAGCTTCGTGGTCCTTCACTTAGAATGAATCCGTTCATATGAGCTGCAATGCTGACATTGCCTGCTGCGTTAAAGATTGTTTTGGTATTCGTCCCAAAACCTTCATTGCTGCCATTAAACAAGTTCCAATAGGCCGAATCGCCAGGTTTGTTTTTAAACCAGGTTACCTCGGTAATATTAATCGGATACTTGTCAGCGGCTGCCTTCACGTTGGTATTCCACTGGTCTTGCAGGATAGAGAAGTTGTCATATGCGCCGTAACCAGGGTACCAGTGAACCGCATATCCATAGTTATTGAGCGGATCAGTCAATGGATGGCTTGCCGTCAAGCTGTAAAATTGGTTGTATCCCAGACCTGCCGCCCAGATGACATTGTCCGCACCTTTGCTGCGAATCGTTGAAATCATGGAATTTTGGAAATTACGCAAGTCATTCCAGTGATCCACAAAGTCATTTTCCCCGTTGTATCCACCCCAATGTCCATTGGCATAGGATTTCACTGGTTCGTTGATCAGTTCGAAGTGAACGTTGTCTGCACTTTTGATCTCCGGGCGTGAAGCGAGATAACCCCAGATTTCGTTGAATTTTTGCAGGTTGGCAGGTGTTGTTGCCTGATCATCCTTCAATGTGAAGTCCAGTCCCAGGACAACATAGACACCTTTTGTTTTGGCATATTGAATGTACGGAATAATTACATTTTGCGTAACGGTCTGCACACCGGCAAAGTTATATGTACCAGCAGCCACATCTCCCATGTCCTGACGATCGATGAACAGACGTACCTGATTCATATTCCAGCCATGATTGCTTCCATATTTCGGGCTGGTGTCCGCAAATGTATCGGTAATGTCTTTCAGATAAGCCAGTGTAGCTGCATGACGGTTATTGCCGTGCAGGTTGAGATAATAATTGCTGTCCTGATATGTCCAGTAGGCACCTGAAGGTTGATGCCAACCGTTCAGAAGCACAGGCTGGTTGTTGCTGTTCACCAGGTTTTTGCCGTTTACGTGCAGCTTGCCCATCGGCATGCCCACCCATGCTTCGGCGCGACTGCCTCCCCATGGAGCAATTGTGATCAATAAAGCCAGAACGAGTACAAGTTTACAAGATGTCATGAACTTCTTCACTTTAATTCCTCCTGATCTGATATATTGCCTTGCCATATTGCGAGGTAAGCTCCGTCAGAGTATCTCTGATCAAACATATCGCTCAGTCGGTGCCCGCTCCCGCAATCCGTTCCACACCAGCAGGGGGATTCTGCGTAGGGAAGGATCGCGGTTCTGGTGTAAGCAGACGTTCATGAGATTGTTGCATGCCCCCTTTTCACAGATGGAATATTGCATGAAGTTCCTCCTCCCTCTTCCATGTCTGAACCACTTCGAGTGAACAGGAGAACTTAACTTAACCGACGATTCCCGTACGCTCTACACTCTCTACGAAATATCGTTGCACAAACAAATAGATGACGATCAAAGGCAGAATGGCAAGAAGAATTCCTGTATCCTGGATCATGCTCAGATAGAATGGATCGGCCTGGGAAGCTGCACCGTCAGTAACCTGCTGGGCCAGATTATACGGAAGGGACGATAACTGGGTTGACATGACTTTACTTGAAGTCAGATAAGTTGTCGTATAAAAGCTGTCGTTCCACTGCCATACGAAGGAAAACAGCATGACTGTTACCATGGACGGAATGGCATTAGGCAGCATGATTCTTGAAAATGTTCGTCCGATGCCCGCGCCGTCTACATAGGCCGCCTCCTCCACTTCCTTCGGAATACCTCTGAAGAATTGCCGGAAGATAAAGATGTACAAGCCGGCTTTAAGTGAATTGGCCGTAATCGCTGTCAGAATAAACGGCCAATAGGTATTAAGCAAATTAACAGGTTTGCCGGTTATAAGCGTCATAAGCCCCATCAGGTCAAAGCTTTTCAGATTCAGGTATACCGGAATGAGAATGGTCGTTGGCGGTACAAGAATCGTCAGAATTACACCAGCAAACAGCCAGTTGCTTCCCCTAAATTTCAGTCTGGCGAATCCGTATCCTGCAAGTGCACAGGATGCTGTAGTCAGCAGTGTAGTCGTTGCAGACAGGGCAAACGTATTAAACAGCGTTGCCCAGTAATCCATTACGCGTATCGCCTCTTTGAAATTGTCGATGGAGAAGTTCTGTGGAATCCACACCACCACTGCTGAATACAGATCACCTTTAGCTTTGATGGATGTGGAAACCTTCTGAAATATGGGAAACAGGATAACGAAGGAAAGCCCGGTAATCAGAACGAATCGGATCATGGCCCACAGCCAGCCTTTCCAATGCTCCAGCGATAATAATCGTGATGTTGTCACGTGGGACACCCTCCTTTCTAATCTTGATAGAAGACTCGCTTCGAGAAAATGATGTTTACGATAACCAGAATGATGGCAATGGCCAGAAAGTAGACCCATGCCATGGCAGAACTTAATCCAAAATCAAATTTGACGAATCCGGTATCCCGGATCAGTTCTGTCATGGCGTTATTGGCAAACGAATCAATGATCGTATAGATCGCATTGACAAAAATAAGCGGGCTGACCATTGGGAACGTAATTTTCCAAAAGGCTTCATAACCCGTCGCCCCTTCCATCTTCGAAGCCTCATACAATTGAGGGGAAATCGTCTGGATTCCTGCCAAAAAGATCAAAATCTGTACACCGGATTGACTGACGATCTGATAGATCCGATCTACGGCGCTGCTCAGATACGTGACGATCCAATCGCTCACTCCGGCGTTAACCATCAGATTTTCGAGTTCAAATGTCCCGAGTGCACTTCCACCGGTGCTGCTCTGATTAACCGCTTCAATCAGGCTGGTGCTCTCCAGCGTCATAATTACTCCCGATGCGAGAATAACGGGCAGGAAAAAGATCGACCGCGCTACAGCCCGGCCCCTGAACTTCTGATTCAGGATGACGGCAAGGAACAGACTGAATATAACGATAAGTGGTACGTTGATGAGTACGTCTGTGATCGCCTCAATTAACGCACGGTTAAAGCTTGTATTGACGGTCAGCGCCTGAATGTAATTGGCAACACCGTTGAACTGAATGGCTATGCCTTCCGCGTTAGCCTGAATTGTACTCATGCTGTATCGCAGAGAGGCTAACAGCGGGATGAAGAAAAACAACACAAAACCAATGAGCCAGGGAAGCACGTAGATTACGCCCCACATGGCTTTCTGCTGAGCATACGTACGACTTCCCCATTTCCATTTCAGGAGCGTCTTCAGAGCTGCTCACCACCAGTCACATAGCTTTGGGCTTCCACTGTATCGTTGTCAACTTCTACAGGGAAGTCGTTATAATTGACGATTACGAACCCGCCACCTTCATATGTTGTCCGGAAGACGCCCTCCTCCAGGGATTCATGAGATATCATGGAACGTCCGGCAAACGGTTGGTTCACCTGGTTCACCTCGTTGTAGATCTCGGCAGCCAGGTCAATCCACTGTTCATAATTCGCCGCGTAGAGATCATCATAATCCGTTTCTTTCACAACATGGTTTGGCGCATTGAACCATGCAAAGTAAGGACTGGCTCCATATTCAATCAGCTTCAGCACATATTGCCTTGCATTGGTATATGTGGAGAGATTGTATGGCGTCCCCGTATAACCGATGCTGCCGTGTACAACGAGCTGATAGAACGGAATCTCTTCATCCTCCAGCTTGAAACGACTGCTGGTCATCGGCGCATCTGTCAGACCTGTTACATACGGCAGAGCATAAGCATTCCCGCCTTCAGCAACAAGCGAGCCAGCCTGCTGCCCGATCTGTTCAAGTGCCTTCTTCACGGAGCCGAGCGCTTGTGTTCGGTCCACCAGCTTTTTCGGATTCATATCGCTGTTTAACTGAGCTGCCAGATCATTCAGGCTTAGCGACAGTCCGTCCTTTTGAAGGGACCTCAGCTCATCTAACATGTCTGCTGTCACGTCCTCCAGCATGTTGGGCGAAAGCACATAGGATGGTGATCGATCCCGGTCCCGCCGCTGGATGGCCTGGTTCATCGGATATAAGACCGCCGGTTCCTGAGTTAATGTGCGTGAAGCTTCTTTGGACGGTTTAAACCCTTTTTTGGATTGCACATTCAGCAGAGTGATGTCGGGATAGAAGCCGATACCCGCTTCTTGTGTGTATGCGCTGAAATCCCGCAATCCCTTTTTCCCGCCTACCGCGCCATCTACTTGGATGGAATCCGGCAGTCGATGATGAAGTCCGCCGTTAAGCCATCCCGCATAGCGCACCTGAATATTGGATACCTTCTTCTCCGTCAAGGCGGAGAGAATGTTTTTGGCTTCATCAAACGTGGTCAAAGCCTCCGTTGAATCATACGGTATGCCAAGCATATGCTGCCTTGTTGTCATGCCACCGAACAGTTGCAGATAAAAGGGAACGTTACTCTGCTCCTTGCTGGCATTCAGCTCGGGAAGTCCGCCGTTTTGCACCAGATAATCCCGATAGAGAGATGCAAGCCCTGAGTACGAGGCCTTATCCGCCCCCACAAAAGCATATCGAACGACGAAGTCGGACGCGGTCGGTTTCTTCTGGAATTTCGGAAGTGTACGAACCATATCACTTGCCTGAAGCGTCACATCGCTCTTGTTAACCACATAGAAGCTTGGATATACGTTGTTGTAACTGTTCAGTTTGCCGCTGATATCGGCATTCACAACGGCAACGGCATCCCCTTCTTCAATAATGCCCAGGAAAGCTCCCTCTTTCCGAATCAGTCCAAATACCGGCAACCTGGCTCTGGCTTCATTCGAACTTGCTTCGCGCAGTTTCATGGTCATATCCGGTCCGTATATGTCTTGTTGATAGGCAGGATACTGCAGCTTGCCATTGTTAAAATGGATCAGCGCTCCCGAACCGTCCGGCACCAGTATGGAGCCCTCTTCATCTGAACCCCCGGCCCCGAAATATTCCATTACAGATATGCTGTTGATCGGATATTCCTCCGGAAAATGAATGCCCGAGGACGGAACACGTACAAGCAGATCCTCTCCATCCAGCTCATATTCCATCGTAAGCATAAACAGCCGTGGTCCACTTCGTTCCTCTTCAATGCCGAACTCAGCATGATCCTGAACCAGATCCTCTGGTGTGTAACCCGCTGTGTCAAAAGCCTTCAAGGCCCGGGACAACTGTAATCCTTGCATCGCCTTATCAATCCGGACGTAAGCGCCTTCATCCTTGTCTTCCGCATAGCCGACCTTCAAGGCCCGTTGCCCGGCTTTGTCTAGCTGTGCAAGCAGCTTTTGTTCAAATCGCTCCTTGCTGATCTTCATCGGCAAGTCTTCTATAGATCGCTCAGTGCTTCCAAACTGGTAGCGGACCCGCACGCCGCTTGGCAGCACCTCGTAGCTTATCTGCTTGTGTGCAACACTATCCGTGAAGGAATTCACGGTGCTGCTCTGTCCGAGGCTGTTGAAGAAGCTGAGCTTTGTTTGTGATGACAAAAGGTCTTTGTTTATCCCGGCTGCAACCCCATCCTGCTCACGATCTGCAGGATTGCTGCGCCAGATCTGGCCGCTCTGCGTGTGAATCACTGCAATCTCGGCAGTCTCTTCGTTAATGAACAACTGCAGCGCAGCATTCTGCGCAATGCCTACCATGCCGGGAAGGCGGACATCGCTGAACGATGATTTCAGTTTCTCTCCGGGAGGCAGGGAAGGAAAGTCCGTCTGATCTGCAGCAGTCACTGTCTCGTGAGCGAGCGGTGTTGGCGAGAATTGACAACCACCAAGAAGCAGACTGCTCGCGAGCAGCATTCCTGTTATTTTTTTGGCTACGGCATATTTCATAACAAATTCCTCCTCCCTTAGCCCCGAAGTACTAATTCCTGATAGATGGTTACGACAAACGATACAATCTGCTGTACAAGACTGAAGAATAACAGGCACAGAAATGCCATAAACGCCATCGCTACAAGTGTCAGCAGCATCGTGAGCACCGTTTTGGCTGGTGTATACTGATGAACCGTCATGTTCCCCACAAATAACAGATATACCGTCCACGCAACGGCGAGTGCATTGGAGAAATAATAAAAGGCAGTTTCCTGCGCAGAGATCACAAGACTCAGCCAGATCCATGGAAAATGAATGAGGAACAACGGTACCAGTGCAAAACACGTTGACATGAAAATTTCGGAGAACTTGCCTTCCCCGTCCATCAATGTGGTTAACGACCAGTTAGCCACACACCAAAACAGTACCGGTATAATGACATATAACATTTCGAGCAAACTGTTCAGGTACTTTGGATTACTGAGATTAATGAGAAAACCGCTGTATTGGGCATGCAAAATTTTGGTGATGACCAGAAGCACCAGGATCATGAAAGCAATCAGCAGTGAGTTTCTCTGGTTCCGTTCATATTTCAATTCCCAGTATCCGTCAAACGGATGAAATATCAGGTGCAGCGGGTACTGGTATAGTTCCTTACTTGATGCCTGCATTCGTAGTCCTCCTTTTCTGCCTGCGAACGATGATGACGGTGACAATCGCAGCGACAGCCAGGAATATACCGGACATCATCCATGAAAAATGCTCACGCATCAGCTCTTTGCGGTACAAAAGAAAAGCTTTGGAATACCCTTTGGGCTCCATGCTGCGCTTGAAATATTTCGCAGACTCGGCATATTCCTTCTGACGAAGCAATGCTTTGCCAATTCCCGCATACGCGTATTCCAAGTTAGCGTTCATTTCAGCAGCTTGGGCAAACAGCACCGAAGATTGATCTTCATCACCGTTATAGTAGCTGCGCACCGCTTCGTGGAGTGTACGTCCGTATTCCGTTGTTTGAAAGACGGTGATTTCTCCCAGCGCTTTATCCAGAACTAACATCCGGTCTCCCGCACGTTCCAGGGCAACAGGTGTATTAAACTGGCCCAGCCGGTTCCCGATGCCGCCATATATATGGAGCAGATATCCGTCTCCATTGTAGGTGAAGATTCGGCCCTTGCTGGAATCCAGTACGGAATACATGTCACTGTCACCCACATCCACATCAATCAGACGGGATGGCCCTGCTTCCTGGGTATACAGCAAATCACCCTGCGGAGTCTGATAGCCTTCTCTACGCAAAATGTCTGTACCCTGGGCATTCAGCTTCTTGACCGGATCTTTGCCGCGATCCCCGCTAGTGGCGTAGATAAAGCCCTCTTCATCCATATCCAGATTGGTAAATTCCGTTGGAGTGAACATCACCATCTGACTGCGCTGCTCCCGTGTTGCAAACCGTTTCCATAGATACTCCACCGGGTCCACCTGAACTCTGTTCGCTCCAATGAAGGAAGAGAACGTACCATCGGCGCTGAACTCCATGAATCCATCAAATACGCCTTCGGCCATGACGTAGATACGCTCCCCTTTGTCCATAACAATCCGCATCGGTTTAAACTGGAAGTCTGCTTTTAACAGATCCGATTTTGGTTCAGACACGATCTTGACCAGCTTCCCCTGTTCATCCAGATGCACGACCCGGTGATTATCCGAATCAGCGACCAGCAGATGGCCCTTTTCCGTGACGTACAATCCCTGTGGATTCTTAAAATGATCTTCCTTGCCTTCCTGCTCAAATGAATCAATCGTCCGTACCAGCTTGAAGTTGCGATCCATCTCAATGATGCGGCCATTGCCCGAGTCGAGCACAAAGACGTGCTGATTGGCGGTAACATGCATGTCACTTGGCTCTTTCATCGGAGTTGTGTTCAGCTTCTTGCCGGTGATAATGGTTGTTGCCTCATATGCCGCCGGTGCCGGAACTGCGTCACCCCAGAATGAATAATGATACGCATCCGTTTTACCGTCTGCACTCACATAGGGCGCCTCTTGAACGAACAACAGGAGGCAGATCATGCCCATGATGATCGATTTACGTTTTTTCCATGTGCTTCTCCGCACCTCGCTGCCTCCTTTCTATTCTTTCATGCCCGAAGTGGCCATCGTCTGCATAACACTGCTCTGAGAGATGATAAACAGGGTGATCGGTACAATCATCAGCAGCAAGGCAACAGCCGCACCTACACCGGCTCTTGCAATCCCTCCCTGCACAATCTGACTGAGCGCATAATGCAGCGTTTTGAGATTTTCACTGTAAATGAAGCTCCCGCCATCCGTTCCCCATAAAGCTGGAAACTGCAGGATCATGAGTGTGAGCCATGCCGGTTTTACATTAGGCATCACGATGCTCCAGAATATCCGGTATTCATTGGCCCCGTCGATTTTGGCTGCCTCCAGCAAAGCATCAGGAATCTGCTCCATGAACTGTTTCATCAGGAAAAGTCCCAGCGAGAACGCAAGTGATGGCACAATAATGGACGCATGAGTGTTAATCCAGCCAAGCCAGGACATGACCATGTAGTTGGGAATCGCCGTAACATGCGGCGAGAACATCAGGGACAGAATGACAATGGTGAACAACACTTTGGAACCCGGAAAACGATATTTCGCCAGCGGATAAGCCGCTGCAGATGCAAGCAGGATATGCCCCGCTGTGCCAAGTATCGTAATGAGCAATGTGTTGGCAATATAGCGGGATAACGGTACCCACGAATTACCCATGAGGTTGATCAGATCGGCAAAATTCTCCGTTGTCGGATTGTTCACCCAGAAGCGCGGCGGGAAAATAAACAGCTCATCCAGCGGCTTGAATGCATTGTTGAAAGCATAGATGAGCGGAAGCACCATAAAGGAGCCGAACACGCCCAGCAATGCAAATAACATCAGGCTGACGGTAAATGACCGATTAAGCCTTTTTGGCATGCCAAACACGGCACGTACTTTGCTGGTCATCGTCATTCACCTATCTTTCTAAGCATTTTTTGCGTGAGAACGTTTGTACCCAGCATCAGGGCAAACAGGACCGTTGCAATGGCCGAGGCATACCCCATCTCGAAACGAATGGTTCCGAAATCCATCAGATGCGTGACAACTGTGTGTGCCGCATAGTTTACGCTCGGGAAACCTGCCAGTGCGATGGAGATCTCAGCTACGGCGAAGGAAGCAGTAATCTGCATTACCGCACCAAACATCAGCTGCGGTCTCATCGAAGGCAAGGTGATGTACCAGAGCTCCTGCCAGCGGTTTTTGATCCCGTCTACGGTTCCTGCTTCAACCAGAGAACGATCAATGGTTTGCAGTCCTGCAATAAAGGCCAGGAAGCTGGTTCCGAGGCTCAGCCACAGCTGTACAATAATGACGATTGCCAGTACATACTTCTCGTCTGCGAGCCATTGGATCGGTTCCAGTACGACGCCAAGGCGCATCAGGAAGCCATTCATATACCCGTAGCTGTCACCCGAGAAGATGATCAACCAGATGAAGAAAACATTGCCCGATATGGATGGGGCATAGAAAACCAGCGTCATGACCGCCCGAATTTTAGGAGACAGCTCATTGATGATCCACGCAAACAAAAAGCAAGCTATATAACTGACAGGGCCTGTTATTACGGCAAAAAGCAGTGTGTTTTTGAGCGCGATCAGAAATACGTCATCGTTCAGAAAAAGCCGGGAATAGTTCTGCCAGCCGACAAATCGCGGCAGCTCCAGCATATTGAAGTGAAAAAAGCTGAGCCCGAGTGAAATGCCGACCGGAATGACCGTAAACAAGAAAAAAATCAGCATAAACGGTGCCATCAATACATAATAATGCCTGCTGAGATACAGATCCCGCTTCAATAGGGACCACCAGCCGACCTGGCGGGTATGGACGGCAGGAGCGGCGGCTGTCTTGGTAATTTTAGCTTGCAACCGTTACCCTCCCTTTCCTCTATTTCAGATTAAATTCCTTACGTTTTAACTCAATTTCATCATCAATGTACAACACATAGTCCGATAAGGCTTCACGCGGATTTTCATTTGCATTGACCACCTTGCGGAAGGCGTTGTCCAGATGTCGTCCCGTGAAATAACCTCCCGGAAGCTGCGGGATTCCCTGCACCCATTCCCATTGTTTCTCCAGATTTTGATAATCCTTCACAGGCCAAGGCAATTGCTTCAAGGCTTCGATATTGGCCGTCGGGTAACGGGCAGCCGCTCCCATAAGACCTTCCATTTCTCTACCGTATTCAATCTGGGTCTGCTCATCCGTCCACCACTTCATGAACTTCCACGCCGCTTCCTTGTTGTCGGCATTTTCGAGCATCATCACCGCACTCGTAGCGCTGGCCACTTCATGCCGTATGGAGCCATCCGGAAGCTGTGTACCCGGAACAATCGTAAAGTCCCAGAGATTGCGGATTTCCGGAGCCATAACCGTCAGCATGTTATACGTGGTGTAATCAGCAATCCCGATCGGCATTTCCCCGGTACGGAAGCGGTTCGGAAAGTCGGCTTTGAGCGGAAACTTGTAATTGGTATAAAATTGCGTCCAGCGTTTGAACGCGTCCATTGAAATCTCCGAATCCAGTGCACTTTTCTTCTGGTCTTCGGTGTAGAACGTTCCGTCATTCTGATATAACAACATCGCAAAGGTTGAATTCGGAACCAGGTTGGCATTGTTCAGCGTATCTTCAATCGGCAGATAAAACTCCATGTTATGCTTCTGCAGCACGGCGATGGCGTTATATACGTCTTGCCACGTTTTCGGCGGTTCGAGGCCCAGTTCATTCAGAATATCTTTGCGGTAAAAGAGCATTGGAAAATGTTGCTGCTCCGGAAGGGCATATACCCCGTCGTTGTAGCGGTAAGGCGTCAATCCGCTTTCACGGAACCTACCCGAAATTTCCTCGAAATCGGGGAACTGGCTCAGATCCGCTGTAGCATTCCTCATCGCATAGTTCACCGGAATGTCTTCGCCCATCTGCATGGCAACATCCGGTCCTTCCCCCGAGAGTGTTGCGGGCAGCAAAATATTAGGCGGAACGAGACGTAACTGCACGGACACATCCGTATCCGGGGTAAATGAATCGTCGATCATACCTTTCAGTACTTGGGCCTGATCTCGTCCGGTTGTGATCCATACGGTGATGGCATCTTTCTTTTGTTCCACGTTGCCAATACTGTCGTAATCTTCGGTATACGAGGCAACATATGCACCCAGTTCGTGCTTCACCTGCTGGACGGTGCTCGCTTCCGCTTTTGGCAGTGATTCACCCGGCGGAGATACGACAAGGTAATCCAACGTAATCGGCTGTTCACGTACCGATAGAATCCATGTGCCGAGACCGCCTACGTTAATTTTGAACGTATCCAGCCGTTTGGGAACCGTCTCTGGTCTGGCCGCCATATCTCCAAGCTGCAACACCATAGCGTGAAGTACGGCCACTTTGTCACTTTGCTCACCTGTGGCCTTTTCCAGGTAATCTGCAACGGAACGCAAGGTGTCAGCTTGTCGTTCAAACACCTCCGTCATCTCTGGAATACGCTGTTCCAGCTGGTAATCCCGTAGTGGATCCGGACTGTTGGAGGTGATCATTAATATTTTGCGATACATCTCATTCAGTTCCAGCACGCTGGATTCCACGGTCCGCAGCAGCGGAGCGATGTCGCCAAGTGTAACCGTCATTCGGATTCGATGTTTTCCTTTTTCCAGATGAAACTGATATGGCTGATCTTCTCCCGAACCCAACACCTGAGTTTGCCAAGCCGGGCTGTAGTTAAATCGAATGCGTTTCAGTTCCTTAAACGGAACTTCGCCGTTAATCGTCAGACTGCGGGTGGCATAGATGCCACGCAATTGATCCTGCTTCACCTTAAGCGCCAGTTGATACAGTCCGTCTTCAGGCACGTCAATTTCCCATTCAATCCATTCGCCCGGCAGTTTCCAGTTAATGCCCCCGATGGCGTTCATCCGAATTTTTGATACATTATAAGGCTCCAGTGAAGGGCTTGATCGGTCCGAGATCGGTGCCAGTGTAGGAGATGACTTGCTAACAGCCTCCTCCCCCTGCACTTTCAATATGACAGGAGCGGCTTGTTTCAAGCCGAGTGAGGCATAGGTCTGCTCCAGCTCTGCATAGGACGGCACTTCATCTTCCTGGTACAACTCGATATAATCAATTGCCATACTCTCTCTTAATGAAGTAAGCGATAATTGCTGAGTCCCTTTGTCAAAATAAAACTGAAACGGTTCCTCGAAGTACCCTGCGCTGTCCTTGAAGGAAGTCAGCTGCCATTCGGGCTGTTCCACTTGTCTTGGTCTGAGATCATTGCCACGATCGTCCTGTCGGACGTTATCCTCGCGATTCCCCCATACCCTGTCAAACAGAAGAATATCGGCCCCTCTGAACGGGACCTTACCGTTAAGCTCAAGCCTGCGTTCGATACCGGAGCTTTTGCCTTCTACGGGATAATAGTGAATGCGAATGTTGTACAAACCGCTCACTCGAACGGGAACATCCCAGCGAATGGTTCCGGTTTCCGGCGTAATTACGGCACTTCCGTCTAATCCGGCGTACCCTTGCACAACCTCAAATTCCCCATCCTCTGCCTGAACATAAGATTCACCTTCGATGCGTACAATTTCATCCGGTTTGGCCGTATTGTCATGAGCAGTCAGATAATGCTCATAACTGAATGAATCCTCGGTCCCCGATACCGCCTCAAAGTCCTCAAGCGCATGTACCGTTCCCGGATTACGATCCCGCGATGGATATAGTGTCCATATGGAGAGCACCAAGGCCAGGACAAGCACCAGGATTAGTCCCTTTTTCTTACGTGACCGCATGTTTGAATGTATCCCCTTTCCTCTAAGTGTTGCGAGAACTGGACGATTGACTAACCCGGACAGACCACACCTTCACTGGTGCGTTCTGCCCGTGTAACGTGATGCTTATTTGTATACCTCATCAATCGCAGCCTGGAAAGGAGCCTTGTATTTCTCGATCAACGTAGATACGGATACCCCTTCTTTGAGCTCTGCATCAAAGTCCCAGAAAGGCAAGGACGGGAATGTGTTATGGTCTAGAACCAGCATACCTTCCGCGACCTCTCTGGCGTTGTTGATATCTGCTTCATCGGTCAGATGTGTCTCCAGTGTGGATTGCCCCGGATACTCATAGATCGAATCGATCTCGTTAATTTTCTCCCAGATGTACATCAGTTGTTCCGGATTCTCTACCGCTTTAGGAATCGTTATAGCCTGGTAACGTGACTCACCGGAGTGATACGCTGTTGCACTTGGACCTTTTGGAAACGGTACAAAACCGATGTCATAGTCCTTCATATCCGTCATAATACCTTCGACTTCGTACATGGCACCTGAATACATCAAGGTGTTACCTTGACGGAAGAACGTGGATGGCTCTGTCCAGTCACCGCCCTCAGAAGCTCTTCCGACCTTCTCGGTAGCCAGTTTGGACAGGAAGTTCAACGCTTCTTTCGTTTTTGGATCTTCCAGGTTCTGCTTATCTTCTTTGGTCAGAGAAGCCTCATTGGAATACAGAATAGGTTCCAGCAAACCCGTTTGAGCGAGTCCCCAAGTGTCCAGCTTGCCATCATTGTTTCGATCCTTGTTCGCTTGCTTTGCAACACTCATGAATGTATCCCAGCTCCATTCATCGGCATCCACATACTCCTGAAGTGGCTTCAAGCCGAGCTCTTGCATGAGCGTGCGATTATAGAAAATTCCGTTGATAAACGAGGACTGGTCCTCGGTAAAGCCGTAACCTTTTCCTTCATACTGCATGTATTCTTTGGTTGTTTTCTGGTTGAATACCTTGTCGTTTTTAATATAATCATCCACCGGCCATAACAGATCCTGTTTGGTCAATGCCGGAATCGCATAGTTTTTGCCCAATCTCACCAGATCGCCAAGCGGTTCACCGGCCATCAGGGAAGCAACCACCTTTTCCTGATATTCACCAAAATCGATGGAAACGTATTCAATATTAAAGTTGTGTTTTTTCTTCAGCGCTTCGAGATTCTCAAGGCGTTGAATGTTGTCCGGGTTGTTCCCCTGTATTTCCATGTCCCACCAAGCAACCACTTTGATCGTTCTGCCGCCCATGTCAAAATCCATTTCTGGCGTAGAGTTTTCATTCTTTGGTTCAGTTTCCGTGGGTTTTTGTTCCTCCTGTGGTGTTGTCTTTTCCGGCTCAGGTTGAGCGGTAGGTGCAGAACTGCATGCAGCAATCACCAACAAGACCGCAAATACCAGGCTCAGTAGCATGAACTTGTTTTTTCTCATCGTCTTCCCCCCTGATTGTCTTTTGCTCTCACAGTGTATCGTTCAAATGAAAGCGCAAACAACCTGCCGGAATACAGATGTTTACCCGGAGTGAATATTGATTCTCGTAATTTTGTGCAAGCAAAGTGCATTATAGGTTTTAATTGGTAAAGAAATGCACTGTCTACAAAAATATGCACATTGTATGCGCTTTCTTTTATTACCATAATGAAATTAAGTCAAAATTTCAGTTAATCTCGCGCATTACAATTCAGCAGAAGGTGAGGTATTTCTTCATGTATGATATTTTACTTGTGGATTTCAGCCGTCGTTTGTGCGGAGAGTTGCAACAGATGTTGCTACGGAGCAAAGCTCAATATACTATCGCAAATTGTGTGTTCTCATCGCCCGAGGCTTTGACCGCATTGTCAGAACGAGACTTTTCCCTTGTTATGGTACATACAGAGAGGTTTGATACCGCAGGGCTCTGGTTATGCAACGACATTCGAAAAAAAAGTCAGATACCTATCCTCCTTATGGGTGGGAGAGATCACTTCAGGTTCGTACGCAAAGCCCTGACGTATCAGGTAAATGATTATCTCCCGTATCCTGTTAGTCCCTCTTCTTTACTTAACAGTCTGCATGGACTTCGATCCCACCTTGAAACCGACCCGGCACACAAAACGTCTTCGTTCTTCAAAACGCCCGTTCAACTGAATGGCAAGCCCATGCATTCAAGCCATGTCATTCGTATTGTCAAAGACTATGTTCGGGAGCATCTGGGTGATGAAATCACGCTGAAGAAGATCTCTGACATGCTTCATTTTAACTGCGCGTACCTTGGACAGAAGTTCAAGCTGGAAGAAAAGATGTCTTTCAATGATTACATGCTCGAGCAACGTATGGAAAAAGCCCAGCAGCTTCTGTCATCCACCAATCTGCGAATATATGAGATTGCTGTAGAAGTAGGCTATAAAGACATCGATTGGTTTTATAAAAAGTTCAAAACGTATGCTGGCTCAAGTCCAAATGCCTATAGACGTCAAAAAATCCACTCCGCTTAAGATCGGTTTTCCGACTCAAAAAAACCGCAGGATTTGTTCTCCCTGCGGTTTTTGCATTGTCTGAATTGACTGTGGTTTATGCCCTTTCGGAATGATTCATATCTAGCGTACCAGAAGAGATTCTCGGTATTCCTGCGGGGTCATTCCCGTGAGTTTCTTGAAAAGTCGAGTAAATGAATGCGCAGCCTCGTACCCCACTTGAAGTGCAACCTCACGCACCATGAGATTCGTATTCTGAAGCAATTCTTTGGCTCTCCGTATTCGGCAGTCATCAATAAACTCCGACACGTTGATTCCCATTTCCTGCTTAAAGAATCGTGACAGATAGGATGGGTTAAAATGATGAAGTTCAGCCAGTCTCACCAGAGAAAGATCTTTCTCAAGGTTCTCCTTCACGTAACTGCACAAGGAATGAATCACGATGTTGGCGCGTTCTTGTTCATTGGATCTCTTGAATCGAACTAGTTCGTCGGCAACAAGATAGAGATATTGTACAGCATCTTTCATACAGGTATACTCTCCCAAATGAAGCAAACTTCGCTGATCTGGTATTTTATCTTGGAGCCCCCATCGATTGATTGTCGAATGCAACAACAATGCCAGATGGTAATATGTCTCCATAGCGCGTTCCATCGTAATCTCCTGTTGCAACAGTTCTCCAGCAAGCTCCTCAAAACTATCGTAAAATGGTTGGATTCGCCCCGTTTCCAAATAGCCCGACATAATCTCGATTCGGCTTGAGAGCCGCATCGCTTCTTTGGGTACACCAGCCGAAAAATCATTGCGAAGATCGGTGAGTACCATGGATACACCGTCTCCAATTTTCATCCACTGGAGCAATCTCAGCCGTTCATATTGTTTAGTTAACTCGAACCAGTCGCAGCTTCGCCCACTTAATGAAAAAGCAATGGATACGCCAAGGGATACCATGCAAGCTTCCTGTACCAGTTCCAATGTCCCCTCCAGAAATCGCACAAGTTTATCATTCGCCATCTCTTGCTCCTGCTTCGGCTGAAGCAGCCAGATCGTATCCCCATGATGATCCGTTACACTGACGTACACTGTACGCTCATGCATTAGCGAAGAGCCGATAATGCGCACAGATTCCTGGAGTTGTGTGAGCTCCGATCCTGTTTCTGGTGGGGTGTTAAACCGGCCCAGTATGAGATACACTGGCGAGTTCACCTGCAAGGGAATATTTCGTTTCGTGAATTCATCTTGCATTACAAGCGGATTAGATATGATTGTAGTACAATCCTGAAGTAGCTTCCGCAAATATTCCTCTTGCTGAATCACTGCAAGCTGGGAGTTTACTTCACGGGATCGTTCCAATAATTCAAGCATACTGTGACTCTGCCGGATCTCTTCCATCACATTTTCGACAACAGACAGTACCTTGTCATAGCCTTCCGTTTTGAGCAAATAACGCACATTGGACATCTGAAAAGCTCGATAAGCATAATCAAAATCGCTATGTCCTGTCAGGAAAATGACGCGACAGTTCGGCCAACTAGCTTGAATCTGCTCGGTCAGTTCCAGGCCACTCATCCCCGGCATGCGGATGTCCGTTAACACGATATCGATTCTTGATCTACGCATCCAGGACAAAGCTTCCGCCGCGGAATAGGCCTTGCATACGTCAAGCCGGTCAGGCATATGTCTGGCAAACGTTTCATAAAGACTGTCCGTAATAATTTCCTCGTCATCTACAATTAAAAGTCGATACATTCGTTTTCTCCCTCTTTCCACTGGATTCGAATTGTGACTTTTAATCCCTGCAGTTCACTTCTGGATAGGAAAAGGCCACTTCCTTCTCCATACGTCAGGACCAGACGTCGGTGTATATTCATTAAGCCAGTCATTTCTTCTGTACCTCCGTCTTTATGCATACGTTGTTGGAGAACATGGATGTGTCCTTCCTCTAACTCATTCCCGTTGTCCTCCACCGTGATCTCGGCATGCGAACCTTCAAGATTGAATCGGATGAGTAGAAGACCGGAATCCGTATTCTTTTCCAGGCTGTGTTCATAGGCGTTCTCAATAATGGGTTGAATGATGAGCCTCGGAACGTGAATATGTTCCATATTAGCAGGTAGTGTCCCGAAATCGACCTTGATTCGTCTGGAAAATCGCAACTGTTGGATATCCGTATAGATTCGTGAATGCTCCACTTCCTCTTTCAACTGGACATGATCTGTTTCATTCCGGGTAATGAACCTGAAATACTCACCAAGCATGTTAGTGAATTGCTCAATACGTTCTGTTTCGCCTGTTCTTGCAAGCGAATTTAGAATAAAGAAGCTATTGTACAGAAAATGAGGATTAATCTGGGATTGTAGCTGTTTCAACTCGGCCCGTTGCATCATCATTGTTTTTTTGAAATCTCGATCGATCAGAGATTGAAGATTTTCAATCATCTGATTGAACCGGGTGTAGAGGAAGCCAAACTCGTCCTTTCGATTGTGCGCGATGGGAACATCAAGTACGCCTCCCTCCATTTTTTTGAACCTTTTCACCAACAATAACAATGGAATGTGGATCAGCTTGTAGCTTGAATAGAGATAAGCCGTGATCGCAACAAATGATGTAATGGCAAATAACCAAGCCCAATGATAGAACTTGCTAAGTGGTCTGGTTACAATTTCTTCAGGCAAATATGTAGCTACGGATATTCCCAGCGAGTCCATATGCAACTGACTCACATGATACATGGTGTCCCCCACTTTCATCCGAAAACCATCAAGTGTACCTTTTACACTGTGCTCACGGTAATTCGCCAGAATAACACTACTTTCTTGCTTATCTGTGATGGCATGTCCCGTTTTGTCCTCCATCAGAAAAGTTGAACTCTCCGGGTACAAATTAAGCCGCGTGAGTTCATTTTGAAAATGCTCGGTATCCAGTTCCACTTGAATGACAAAAAGCGGCGCTTCTTCTCTCTTGCCTGTCAACCGGACTGCACTCAAGTTCAGGGTGTCCTCTTTCACAGTGAATCGTGTACCTTTTCCTTCTGTGCCTGAACTGAAGTACAGATACGAACTTTTATCGAAATCGTCGATGCCTTGTGTAGCGGATATACTTTTGTCGACTGTAGGGATATGTACATGAACGTTCTTGATGTAAGCCGTGCTGTTTTTGAACGTAGCGAGGCGTTCCGATAAATAATTCAACGTATCACGACGCTCAACCTGATCCATCATCTCCCAGAGAATAGCCAGACGATTCAGTTTACGATCCTCGACGATATCAAACTGCTGTAACTCCATCCATTCCAGCTCCCTGTTCAATTCCACGACATATTGGTTCAATCGTCTCTCCGTTGACAAGGATATTTCCTGGCTTGCATTATCATAACTCCAGTGATATAGATACACGCCAAGAAGAATAAGGGGAAGCACAAATACGAGATAGGTGATGATTAAGCGTGCAAATATACTGTTAAACCATGATTTAGCAGGGATCTTGATCAATACATCACCTCCAATGCCAAAAGCTAAATTAGTTCCTTATATGAGTAAAGTGAATGAGAACGTTAGTGCTCTTTTGGCTTGTTGGTTGTATACCACGCGTTAACTTCCGATGTAATCTGATCTCCACCCAGCTTGCGCCAGTTCTCTACAAATCGATCAAACTCATCTATTGGCTTACCGAGAATAATGTTCATATAAGCTTCAAGCTGAAGATCCCGAAGAATAATCTGTCGATCAACCATCGTGTCCGTAATACCGCCCGTGAACTCATCATAGAGAAGTTGGCCGTTTTTCTCATATGAATCTGCAATGCTAAAGGCACCCGAAGGTCCATAGGTTTGTTTCCAACCCCAGCCGCTATCCACACCTTCCGATTCATAGGCTGCAATTCGTTTGTGAATGGCGAGAGCTTCATTCTGGAGAACAGAGAAGTCTCCTGTGCTTCTGGCATCACGGATTTGTTTGTAGGCATCTATATTTTTATTACCGGGAAAAGGCGTAACCGGTGAGAGCATCCACACGGCTCGGGAATCATCATTGTAATAGGTTTCGTACTCTGCCTCATCCCCCCAGTTCGTTTCGAGATGCAGATTCATGAGCTTAACGACAACTTCCGGGTTAGAGAACCCTTTTTTTACAGCAAAGTATTGCCCTGTGTTAGAACGGAGAGGTACCTTCAGGTCTCTGCCTGACTTCGCAGCAATTGGATATGCCTGCCATTCTACATCTGTATCTGTAGCCCGTGTAGTCTGAAGCATAAAGGATGTCCACTGTTCGCCGTAGAGCATCCCTATTCTCCCATCCTGAACCATACGAAACGCCTTGCTGCCACTTTTGTAACCAAAATCTGGATCAAATTGGCCTTCGAGATACATCGTTTGCAATACTTGCAGCGCCTCGCGAACTTCAGGCTGTATGCCTCCATAAGTGAGGTTTCCTTCTGCATCTTTGACCCATATATTAGGGAAGGCACCATATCCGGACATGAATCCAGCAGCTCCCATAACGGGATCCCATAAATGATTCGTTAGAGCCAGTCCGTACGTATTCTGCTCTCCGTTCCCGTCGGGATCTCTCTGTGTAAACGCTTTCGATATTTGAAGCACATCTTCCAGCGTTTCAGGCGGCCGTAGCCCCAGATGCTCCAACCAATCGGTTCTAATCCACAGGTACTGCGCAGTCTCAATGGAGGAAGATGATTCGGGAATCGCCATAAGTTTGCCGTCAATGGTTGCCGCGTCGAATGCTCCTCTTCCCTCCGCCTCCAAAATACGCTTTGTTAGTGGGGAAGCGTACTCTTGGTACACATCGGTTAAATCTTCGATCATTCCAGCATTGCTTAGTTGTCTAAGTTGATATGGATTCACTTTGACCATATCCGGGAAACGTCCTGCAGCGAGGGATACACCCAGCTTCTGACTGTACACATCCCCGTTCGCAATCCAGTCATAATGAATTTGAATACCTAGTTCTTTCTCGTACAAACGAGTCCAACGATTATCCAGCATCGTCTCACCAGGCAACTGGTTAATCATTCGCTCAAGGTCATCTCCAGTTTCCCTGACAAAAGAGACCTCTATGGGAGGAGAATACCTCTCAATCGTAGAGGGAAGTTGAATCTGCTGCCCATCTGGCTGCGGATGATATTGTTTGGAGTTCCCTTCGGTATGACCTGCTGGTATGGACACAGCAAGAAACAGAATGAAGGTCCATCTTGTTATGTCCAGACATCTCTTATACATGATGACATGCCCCCAGTTCGGTTTGAACATCTCTCTTCTCTCTGTCGATTTGAATCCATATCATTGTACAACAACTTATACCCATTGAATACGAAAAGCCGCTGTTCGGCGGCTTTTACAAATTCTCACTGTTCTCATCATTGTGCTCAATCAGGATGAATCACGCGATATTCGAAACTCGAAAAATCAGCTGTTCCTCCAACCATTTCAGTTGAATATAGGAACAACCCTATCCGGCAACCCATAAAATGATCCAGTTTATATATCATTTTATGGGCAATCCCTATCTCTACCCATTCAGTTCCATCGAAGTAGGCAAAAGAGCACTCATCCAGATTGTTCTCAAAATTTCCGTATGCTTTCAGTTTAACTACGGGGGCTGATACCGGAACACGTGAATGTTCAGCAGCAGGCTCCTGATCGATCAGATTACCAAATATCGTTGAATCTACACTATCTCTAGCATGCATGACCAAGTAAAACTTACCTTCCTGTCTCGTAAGAGCGATCATACCGTATGAACCGATCAGGAAACACAGTCCCGCAAAATCTCCATCCTTCAGATGACTGCCATCCAGCGTGACCGTTGCTTCGCAAGCGGGCCCCATGGAACGCTGGGTTAGTGTGTTTACGGCAAACGTCAGATTTGGGCTGATCTGTCCAGTACGAACACGATAAACTCCCGGTTTCTCTGAAACGGACCAGAGTTCATCATGAGGTGTATGATTCCATTGCCAAAAATCGCGTAGGCGTACACTTCCATCTTCTTCAGCTTCATAATTGAAACGGTCGCTGCCTACCAACGGGTTATAACGGTGCTCAGGTCTGGTGCTTGGGATATCAATCTGTTTCGGAGCTTTGCTTGCAAATACCGGAGTATTTTGATCAAAATGTAGCGGAACCAAAACAGGAATGCGGCCAACAGCCCCATGATCCTGAAAAAGCATTGCATACCAGTCCCCATCCGACGTATCCACGATGCCGCCTTGAGCAATACCTGAATTGAAATAACCCATATCATCATTGAATACTTCCCCACCCGTGAAGACACCTTCAAGTGAGTCAGCCATGTAAAATGCCTGTGTTCTTCGCCCGGAAGCTTTCGTGATATGAATCAGAAACACCATATACTTACCATTGATCTTGTAGAAATGTGCTCCTTCATAACCAAGGTGGTAAGGCTGCTCGTCTTTTACGATCAAACGATGCAATCCACCAGGTTTGGGCCCAGACAGATCAGCGCTTAATTCGGTCAGATAGATCTCGGTATTACCGTAAACGAGATATATCCGTTCATCATCGTCGAAAAATAAGGAGCAATCATGGTAGAAACCTTCTACGATCTGCTTTTTCCATACTCCCAAGATGGAGGTGGATGTGTATAAGTATGTTTTTCGGGTATCATTCGCGACAAAGATCACATAGAACATCCCTTGATGATAACGAAGGGATGCAGCCCACATGCCTTTGCTATAAATGTGCTGACCATTCTCCAGCCGCTGGGCTGGTGTGTCGTCAAGCCTATCATATACATAGGTGGCTACTTCCCAATGAATGAGATCATATGAACGCAGAATGACACATCCCGGCATCATGTGCATAGTTGTACTGACCATATAATATGTGTCCTCTACACGAATGACGTCAAGATCCGGGTAATCGGCCCAAATAATTGGATTCGGATACATGCTTCAATTACACCTCATTTTGTCTATTAAACTTCCATTCTCGTAATAGGATGGTCGAGCTGTCTGTTGAACCATTAAACATAATATACAAGTCATGCTCACCTTGCGCACCCGTAACTTCAGTTGTTAGCTCCACCCAGTGAAGTGATCCGGTCGCGGAAGGGATAATCAGCTCTCCAATTAACGGTCCGTCTGAACGATCAAGCCGAAGCTCTAACACACCTTCGGTTGCTTGATTCAAAATAAGGGCTTTGAAGATTGTAGGTCCCTCACTACCAAAGTCGACGTTCGATATAGCGATCCAACTGTCACTTTGCAACTTAGCAGAAATCACATTCGAATCTGATGCTGCCATCTCAGCAGACGTCTCATTCGAGTTAAGACATTGCTCTGTTGATACGCCGCTACTCCACCCAATCGTCGAACCAGTCACCTGTTGATAGGGATCGAACCACTTGATCTGATCTACGCCCTGATAATCTGCTTGCACCTTCTTGATCCGACCAGAGGTTTCGTCATGTTCCACTCGATTGAGATGCGTTGAGCGGTAACCTTCCGGTATATTCATGGCTTGGCACAACGTCTGGGCATGGTAGGCAATGTACCACTGATCCGCCAGTTGGAATATAGCATGATGGTTGTTGCCGCCAACATCAAAAAAGTGACCCGGATTCTGAAGCAACGTTCCCTGATATGTCCATGGTCCCATTGGCTGAACGCTAGTCATATATGCGATTTCACCGGGTGGTGGATCTCCCTCTAGCCGATCACCCTCGTCAAAATTGGAGCAATACGTATAGTAGTACATATTATTATATTTATGTATTCCTGAATCCTCAAACATATATGGCGCCGGGATGACCTTTGCTTTGCCAACAACGCTGATCATATCATCTCCCAATCGCATCACTCTTGCCGTGTCCGGTCTCTCGGCCTTCCCCTCTGGAATACCACCACCGAAGTATATGTAGGCTTGGTGATCGTCATCTACGAACACAGCAGGATCGAATAACCAGGTCACTTCTTCTACTCCCGAAGTCTCTCTTGTAATGAGTGCTTTTCCTATAGGATCTACCCATGGACCTACAGGTGTTGGTGCGGACAATACACCGATTCCACTGGCATTATTTGCGAAATATAAAAAGAAGCGGTCTTTACCTTCAATAATTCGATGAGCAGCGGCCGGGGCCCAGGATTGCGAAGCCCATGTCGCAGCACCTTGAGGTCCAGCAACTCTAATCTCGCCATGATCCGTCCAATTGACCAAATCATCTGAAGAAATCACCGTAATCCGATTGATTGAACTATAACTGTTTTTCTGAGGAAGACCATCCTGATCATATTCCAGCTTATCGCTAGTCATATATAAGTAGACTCGATTGTTAAATACCAAAGCATAGGGATCGGCTCCGAATTTGTGGGCCATCAGAGGGTTACCGTTGGGATGAAGCTTTCCAATCTCTCCTCTAACACTCTTCAGATTGGCTGACGGGTCTTGCTTTTGCACATTAGCATGTGATGTAGAATTATGATTCATCGAAAGAATCCCCCTGTAAACGTATTAATCTTCACATTACTCCGAAAGCGTTTGCAATACAAAAGGTATCATGATAGGATGATTACATTTTAAGGTAAGCTGAATACAATTTCATTGCGTAAAGCGCTCTATTTATTGCGTGAAATGACGGGAGGTGCTTCATGAGTGGATCCTCTGAGTGTTTCTATGACCCTATCCAGCCTGAATTCCTGTATCTACACCGCGTAACTACGTATAAGCTGGATACCATTTACCATCGCCATAATGCATATGAGATCTATCTGTTTCTTCGTGGCAACGTTCATTTCTATGTAGATAATCGATGCTATCATGTGCAGCCGGGGGATCTACTTGTGATGTCACCTGAGGAGATGCACCGAGCCTTTATTCTGGATGAATCTGAGTATGAACGAATAACCATCAATCTCAAAAAAACATATTTATATCAGTTGTCTACACCATCAACCAATTTATCATCATGTTTTGATCATCGCCCCAAAGGGACAGGCAACATCGTACATTTAGACGATTATAACTTGAAACAGATGCTGCAATGGACGAACGAACTGGAAGAATTGCTTGCTTCTGATACTTATGGCACCGACATCAAAATAAATGCAGCCGTAGCCCAATTATTACTCATGATTAACGTCTGGTTTCATAACAATTCCTTTGTTCCCCATGACATTATGCCTGAACTGGTTCGTGAAACCATGGATTATATTGAAATACATCTACATCAAGACATTACACTTCGCAAACTTGCCGAAGAGTTCTATATGAACAGCACCTACATTAGCCGCCAATTTAAGAAACATACCGGATTGACGATCCGGTCCTACATGTTGGGTCGCCGTATTGAACGGGCCAAATTCCACCTGTCTGAAGGAATGAGTATTACGGATGCGTGCTTTCAGTCGGGATTCAGTGACTATGCCAATTTTATTCGCAGTTTTACCAAAATGGTCGGCATCTCCCCGGGTAGATATATCAAACGACGGCGTGATGCGATGGAGGCATTACCAAGATCATGACCGGCTTATTCAATGAAAGCAAAAAAAACATCGAGCCATCCTGCATGGCTCGATGTTTTCTTTACAGGATCGGGAGTTGAATCTGATCCGTTTATTATGATCATATCTGTTAGTTAATTGATCTCTTTTCCAGTCCACAGTCTAACGCGATCTTTAATCCACTCTGTATACTGCTGTTCCATGCCTACTGCACCTGCATTATCAAGTTCAGCAATCATATTGTCATATATGCCTTCAAAAGCACTCGGAGAGGATGTAATCGCTTCGGCGATCCGTTTCTGAATAATATCCTGTGTTTTCTGATACACCACATTATAATCTCCGCTATCAGATGGAATCGGCATATTGTAAGCCGCGCCCCACTCTTTTACCGGGAATTCCTCTTCGGAAGGGAACAAGTCCTTCCAGGTCGTGATGCCATAGCCTTTCAGAGCTTCTTTTTCCTCATCAGAATAACTTTGCTGAATCTGTTCGGGATAATTGGTTGTATAGTAGTTATCCGTTGAATCTTTAACACCATCTCCGTAATGAGCACCAAAAATGTAGTACAAACCTACGCCGGTTTCTTTGGTAAATGTGTTATTGTCTTTGTTTTTACGTTCCTGTACATCTGCCGGGATGGTGCGAACACCGTCTTCCACGTTATATTGCTCGCCTTCAACGCCCCAGTTTCTCAATACTTGCCCTTCTTCGGAAGACATCCAATCCAAAAATTTGATGGCCCGGACAGGATCTTCACAATCGACCGTTATGCCAATGCCATAACCGTCAAAACCAATATTTTGGAAGTCTTTGCGCTGAAAACTGTCATCCAGTGTTACCGGATAGAATCCGTAGGTCATGTCGTCTTTCCCTGCACTTTTCAGCGCATTTTCCGCATCACTGAATCCCCAGTTTGGATCAAGCAAAGAAAGCACGCGTCCGCTGGCGATTTTCGATTTGTACTGGTCATCTTTTTGAACAAAACTGTCTTTGTCCAGCAACCCTTCATTGTACATCTTGTTCAACCACCGGAAATATTCCTTTTCCTCTGGCCGCTTGTAATGGAGAACAGCCTCGTAAGTGTCAGGATCGATGAAATACTCCCCATCTCCAGGGCCACCCGTAGACATGGCAGCTGGATCGGTAACCGTGATCATTCGCCGCCATCCATCTGCACTAAGCGTCAGTGGAATTGTAGGTTGGCCATCTTCTGTTGTCGGATTCTTCTCGTAAAAGTCACGTAGCACATTTTCGAAATCGTTTAAGGTTTTGATCTCAGGATACCCGAGTTCCTTGACTACACGATGTTGAATAGCCGCACCGTTCGTGGCATCGAAGCTAACTTGATCGATTGCACCGTTGGTTGGAATCCAATAGATTGAAGGATCATCATTGCTGTATTTCAACCGATTGAAGTGCTCACCGTAGATTTTTTTCAAATTGGGGGCATGTTCTTCGATCAGCTCCGTCAAATCAACCATTGCACCAGCATCAACGAGTCTGGTTAAGTTGCCTTTGGGGAAGATCAGGTCGGGATAATCACCACTGGCAGCCATCAGGGAGATACGGTCGTTGCCGCCTCCGCTCGAGATATCGAATTCTGCATCAATGCTTACACCGGTTTCTTCCGTAATTTTCTTCCCTACAGCATCTTGCATTTTGTTCCAGTTGGGACTTGCATCTGCGCCGAAAAAGCTAAATGTAATCGGACTGTTGGGATCACTGGTATTTGATTCGGAATTCTCTGCAGCATTTCCGCAACCAGCGGAAACTAGCACAACACTTGTTACGAGACAAGCTCCTAGCACTTTTGATACGGCTCTCATTATTTCTCTGCCCCCTAGATGTTGTTATTCGTGTTAACTAATGCAGACAATACGATGGTTCACTTCGGAATAGTATACGCTTACATATCCAAGCGTTAACAAACGATTAAAATCCTGCCTATCCTATTCCATGCTTAAAGTATAAGGAAGTCTATTAACTCCAACCTTGATTATTAAGCCATGAAAATAGCATGATCTAGACATGAGTCTCAGTCAAACTGTAGTGGAAAACCAAAAAAGCGATGGTTGCCCATCGCCTCATAATCCCAATAATACTTTTCAATAATATAGTTCCAACGTGAATCCTTGGATCTCTGCTTCAACTTCCCGCAACAATTCCATGACTTGGTCAGCGTAATCTCCAAGAATCTCTTTGCTCTTCTCGAACCCGATCCATTGAAAAGTAAGCGGCATGCTTACAGCGCCAGTCAAGACATCCCATAGTGCGTCCAAATTGCCTCCATAGCTCTCATCTAACTCAAGCTGGTTTTGAAGACTTTGATGAAGCTCTTCCTTGCTGTGAAAATCGTTTCCGTTAATCTGAATGATGCTCATAGCAATCCCTCCATTTATTTTAACTGTTCAAATGACTTATAATGATCTGTCGTCTGGTAGATTAGACCATCATTCGAGTATAGAATTCGATCGCTTCCGCGCCGACCTCCTGAGTAATTTATATCGGCTTCGTACCAGATACGGCCTTTTTTGTTGGGGAGTAATCCTTCCCGGTTTCTGAATACGTCACCGCCGATGCTTTTGCCTGGAGCCACTTCATGCAGGTTCCCTTCACTTGGTTCCCATCCCAGATCCCTGGCCTCTTTCTTGGTAATGTAATTTGGCGGGAGTTCATTGTGCTCAGAGATATAGTCGGCAACCTCATCAAATCCCATATCCTCCGAAACTTGAGGTGAGCCGAGATCAAGCAGTGACTGTGAAGTACAGCCCGAGAACAATAATGCGGCGATGATGATCAATAGTGTGTAAGCGAATTTTTTGAAAAACATAATCTTTTCTCCTTTTACTGTCTTACTCTTGCTGTCCTTCGTTTTGCTGCTACTTCGATGACAGTGCTTCTAATGTTAACGATTAGTGGTAATTAAAGCAATTCTTTAAACAAAAAAAGCCGCTAAAATAGCGACTTCGATTGTACCACGTAATTTATCCATTCAATACATTCATTTAATAGTTTAATTTAAAGTATCCATCCAGTTCTCCAGTGCTGCGACAACCTCTTCCAACTGCTTTTCTTCCGTAATAACAGGTTGATTATCTCCTTTTTGCATACCGTATGAGCCAAATTGACCGTGATTACCACCCTCGATACTTACATATGTCGTTTTTTCCGGAAGATTTGCTTTGGAGTTCTCCCAGTCTTCCCAGTTAAGCACTCCGTCGTCCGAGCCTGTAATCTGTAAGATAGACAAGTCTGTATTCTTCAAGCTACCCCCTTCGTCTGCATAAGAAGCCAAGAAAAAGACGCCTTCCAAATTCTCCTTGTGCTCCGCGGCATACCGTGCTGCGAATGACCCGCCCAATGAATGGCCGCCAATAACAAACGCTTCGTTAGGATGTTCCTCGATAAAGGAGTCAGCCTTGTTTTGACCGAAAATCGCCAAGTTTATCGGCATGTTCGCGATGTATACACGGTGACCCTGCTCTGCCATTTCTCTGGCAAGTGGAGAATAACTTTCAGGTTTAACTAGACCGCCCGGATAAAAAATAATATTCGGTTCGGTTACCTCTGTACCCAAGGGTTCAAACCGGTAACCGTCCTTAATCTTGGTGACATTAACCTGAGCATCGCTTGTCATCGCCGTTTCAGCTCGCTCAGAAGGACTATACGTAACCGAATTGAGATATACGAAAACTCCGGCCACGATGATAACGATGGACAAGATTGTCCACATGATTATCTTTTTCCATTTGTTTGTACGTTGTGCTGTCTTCAACCCTAAAACCACCTTGTCATGAGGATAATGTGTTGCCTTTTTTAACTCTTTATAAATTATACTTACCGGTAAGTATAATTACAAGTGATTTTGCTTACTATCGTTATTTGTCATAAAATATTCATGGAGGGAAGTCCAATGACAAAAAAATCACCCAAACGTTTGCCTGGAAGACCGAAACTTGGCGACGAAGATATCTCTATTCAGCAAACCATTATTCAAACGGCTTCAAAGCTATTCATGGAGTATGGCTACGAAACGGTCACGCTTCAGCAAATTGGCCAAGCATGTAGCGTGTCAAAGCCAACCATTTATTATCATTTTACCAGCAAACCAGAGCTTTTTAAGGTTGCCTTTACAACGATGCTACACAATGTGAGTCAATTAACCTCGCAGATGCTTGATCAGGCGGAGAATTTGGAGTCGGGGCTTGTTCGTCTGGCAGAGGCCAGATTGGGCAATCCACATGCAGAGATTGAAACTATGCTCAGAAAAGCTGAGCCTTTTCTCGACTATGCTCAAATTCAGGATATACGCAACGCGGAGCATCAGATTCACGAGGTGTTAGCCGCTCATTTCCAACGGGCAATCGATGAAAATAGACTTCGGACGGAAGATCCGTTTTTCCTAGCAGAGACCTTCTCGACTTTAATGCTTATGGGTAATCGGGAAGATAACCTGCACAAATATGGTTCGAATTTTTCATTGGCCCAAAAGCTAGTAGAACTTTTCATTCGCGGAGCGCAGTAAAAATTCAGGGCAACAAGGAGAACTGATATGAATATCCCCAGAGGAACCTATGGGTTTCGATTCGCCGAAGACAAGGAGCTCCAGCTGTGTGTAATGTTTGCGGCTGGATGTGATTCAATAACCGATCCTTCTTATCATTGGGATGGACTCGAGCGTTCGGACGGACCTCTCCTGTTGTTCCAATATACAATTTCAGGTGAAGGTGTATTTGAGTCGAATAATCGTATTCATCATGTTACCGCAGGACAAGCTTTTTTAGCAGAAATTCCAGGCCCACATCGCTATTACTACCATCCAGCATCAAAAGAACCTTGGGAGTTTCTGTTCCTGCTGTTCAGGCCCACTCTTATTCTACCCCATTGGCGAAAATTTCTTCGTGAAGCGGGAGAAGTTCCCTATCTTCCCGCTGATTGTACACCGATCCGACTGTTGCGGATGATCGTGACTGATGCGGCTGCAGGCCGAATTACTGATCCTCTGATCGCATCATCCAGCGTGTATCAGTTCATGACAGAATTAACCCGACTACAGAAAACAACATTGCACAACAGGGAAAATTGGTCTGAGAACATTCAAATAGCGGTTGAATACATAGAAAACAATTACTCCAAGATGATCAGTATCGATCACCTTGCCGAGCAGGTTTCCCTTTCCAAATATCACTTTATACGTCGCTTTTCCTCCAGTACAGGCTTGACGCCAGGTGCTTATCTGACCCGTGTACGCACTGAGAAAGCGATGGAACTGCTGCGCGGAACTACCCTTAGTGTTGAAGTCATCGCCGAACAAGTCGGCTATTCCAGTGGAAGTTATTTTATCAAAGCCTTTCGCAGCATAACCGGGGTTACGCCAGGTGAATTTCGTAGTGGCGGAGAAAGCCTTGTGTACCGTAAATTGTTCTTTGACTAACCGCAATATTTTGCTATTCTACACTCAACATTACTGTAGATATTAATAAAATCCTTTATTATGATGAATTTAGCGAGAGCAATAATTAATCCATAAAGGAGCCTTACCATGAATCATACGCTTGCAGCATCAACTCCACCGCTTGGCTGGAACAGCTGGGATTGTTACGGTGCAGCCGTTACGGAAGACGAAATCCGTGGCAACGCCGAGTACATGGCAGAACATCTTAAAGACTTCGGCTGGAGCTACATTACGGTCGATATTCAATGGTACGAACCTTTGGCCAATTCTTCGCAATATCGTCCGTTCGTTCCACTAATTATGGATGAATATTCACGGCTTATGCCTGCTGAGAATCGCTTTCCTTCCGCTGCAAATGGACAGGGATTTAAGCCATTAGCCGATTACGTTCATAGTCTTGGACTGCAATTCGGCATTCACATCATGCGCGGTATTCCACGTCAGGCTGCACATGCGGCTACTCCGATTCTGGGTACAACCGCCACTGCGCGCGATATTGCTCATCCGAACTCCATCTGTCCCTGGAATACGGATATGTATGGTGTCGATAGCTCAAAAGAAGGCGCACAGGCCTATTACGATTCGCTTTTTGAACTGTATGCACAATGGGGCGTTGACTTGGTTAAAGTAGACGATATTGCTGCTTCAAGGCTCTATGACACCCATCAGCCTGAGATCGAAATGATATCCAAAGCGATTGAGCGCTCTGGTCGGCCAATGGTACTGAGTCTCTCTCCCGGCCCTGCTCCGGTAGAATACTCCGAATTCTTAGCCGAACATGCCAACATGTGGCGGGTCACGGACGATTTCTGGGACCTTTGGCCGCTGTTATTGGATATGTTCGACCGCTGCCGCACATGGCAAGGCGTTCCCCAAGCAGGCTGCTGGCCAGACTGTGATATGTTGCCTTTGGGTCATATCGGCATCCGTTCTGTAGACGGGGGTGGTGCGGATCGCTGGACTCGGTTCACACCTGACGAGCAGCTGACGATGATGTCGCTGTGGAGCATCTTCCGTTCCCCGCTCATCTTCGGTGGTGAGCTGCGAGATAATGATGACTGGACACTGTCCCTGTTAACCAATCGTGAGGTTCTGCGAATGCATCGCGAGAGCTACGGAGCCAAAGAAGCCTTACGCAAAGACGATCTTATTGTGTGGACTGCCCTGCATGCGGATGGTTCCTCTTACGTCGCTGTGTTTAACATCGGTGAGAATGCTCTACCTGTGGATCAGTCTATTGAGGAAATCGGCCTCTCGGGCATTACGAAAGGTACCGAATTGTGGAGCGGAGAAGCAGCTGAATTTAGTGAGAACTCCTTAGCTGCGACTGTGCCAGCGCATGGTGTGCGGCTGTATCAGTTTTCCTAAACTCACAAAAGAAAAAGAGAGATCTGTCGTTCATTAGACAGACCTCTCTTTCATTTCATGTTCATCGTTAAGATGCACTCGAATGATGAACAGTTTTGGACTTACGCCCAAATTGCAGCATATATAACATGGTCATCGCAATAACAAACAAAGCGAGCACAATAAAAATATTACTGTACACAAAAGCTGTCTTATCTTGAATCAAAGGGTTCAGTTGAAGCGTGGTTTTTCCCCCGTCAAGCACCTTTCCTAGGGCAGCAGTAGACACAGACACTGCAATGAAGTTAAACATGGATAGCAACCCCATCCCGATTCCAATTTGCTCTTTGGGAAGCGTCTGAGCAATGGTATTTGAGATCGCAATTTGCATATAAGACTGACCCAGAACACCAAAAACAAGAAAAAAGGAAATCAAGACAGGTGTAGCACCTACAACTAATGATAGGCTTATGAAACCAACAACAAGTAGTGAAGATGCCGTATGCTGAATATGCTTTGTTTTGAAAAACAGCGGGTTTCACAAACGGCACTTCCGCATAACGAATGCGCATAATGAACAGTATTAATAAGACCATCCCGATTAATAGGCACCATGCATTAGATTGGGTTAATGCGAGCAAAAGTGTAGCAACCGTTCCTGCTAATAACGCTCCGCCCAAATAATCCATTTTTTCACTGCCGCCTCTTTCATCATCCATGTATTTTCGATAAAAAGGTAGCGCAGCAAGAGAAAGCAATGGGATTACAAAAAGAAATTGCCAACTTAAAGCACTCGATACAAATCCGGCTACGATCGGAGCAAGAGCATTTCCAAGAGCAATACCAATGGCGGAGGTACCCAACGCTTGCCCGCGTTTCTCCGGTGCGAAGTATCGAACGGGAATAATCATGGCCAATGCAGGTATGACCGCTGCACCAGCAGCTTGTACGATCCGTGCAACAATAACCATCCAATACTCTGTAGCCACAATCCCCAGAAGAGAGCCTGCTGCCAATATCCAAAGACCAAATGAAATTAGACCCTTTATGCTGTATTTATCGGTAAGTTTCCCGTAAGTAACAGTACCTATCGCATATACAATCAAATACCCTGTAACGATCCAACTCGCTTGAGAAGCAGTAAGTTGGAACTCTTTGCCAATCACAGGTAATACAACATTAAACATCATTCCATTCATGACTGATATGATCAGTGTGAAAACAAGAACACGGAGCAATAACGCTTCTTTATTGGTGTTCATCATACTCTCCTCAATTCTTTTGAAAATAAATTGTCTGTCAGTACTTACTGTCATTAAAAACTTTAAAAAAACTAGGGAGTTAATGCCCTAGTAAACGTCCACACACTCTCTGTAATGATGCCTTCCAATGAGAGCCCTGGAAAAAGCACATCTTCTTCGAGATTATTTATGAATACGCCATAATTCAATGACATGAATGAAAAAGCTTGCAGTTCAGGATTGATTTGAACCAACTTTCCTTTATCAAACATGATATTAAAGTAATTGGTTAGAATCTCCAAAAGTTGTTGAGGATGCTTTACCGTTCTCTCTCTATAACCGGGTAGATGCTCTACTTCCTTCAGGCTAATCATAAACAATTTGCGGTTACGGTTCATGATATTATGATATGTCTTGCTGATCAACAACAAATCTGTATACAGATCCCATACGAGTTTTTCATTGAAGATCCTTGTCATCTCTTCTGCATAATGATATTGGTCAAAGGCAGTCTCTAACAAGTTTTGTTTGGTTCCAAAGTGCCGAAACAAGGTTTTTTCACTTAGTCCGGCTGTTGTAGCTATTTCCTGTGTCGTCACACTTTTATAGCCTTTTTTTGAAATTAAATCGATGGCCGTCAACATTAAGTTTTCTTTACTGCTTAGATTGCTGCTAATGGACATGTCTATATCCCCTCCTTCCTGAATGTCAGTAACCACTGTCATTGATGCAATAATAACTAAAGAGTTTTTTGTTGTCAAGGTACGAATCGACAAGCTACCTTCATGATGCCCTTCTGTTCATACTTCCGTTTTCTTGATGGAGACGACGGCTTTTCCTTTCACACGACCTTCTCCAATATCCCGAATGGCTTGAGCCGCTTCACTTAATGCGTACTCCCGATAAACAATCGGCACGACTTGGCCTGATTCAACAAGTTCTTTCCATACCTCTTGATCCTCATGATTCGGTTTATGAATGAGAAGTATTATTTGCTTATAATTAAGCCTGGCAACAATAGGAGCTGACATCAGATTGAGAAGAATTTGCCACATTTGACCTCCAATCATCACATATCTGCCCCCCTTAACTAATGCACGTTTCACAGCAAAAACCGAATGCTTGCCAATAACATCCAGAATCAGGTCGTATTGCACTCCTTTTGCAGTGAAATCAGCTTTCCTATAGTCCAACACATAGTCAGCTCCCACAGCGAGTAACATATCGAGCTTTTCAGCACTGTCAACGCCAGTCACCTCAGCCCCAAGCAATTTGGCATATTGGATGGCAAATGTTCCGACTCCGCCACCGGCGCCATTAATCAGAACACGCTGTCCCTTTTGCAGCTCCCCCCGATCACGTAGACCTTGCAAAGCCAGAACGGCTGCCTGAGGAATAGCTGCTGCCTGCACATAGTTGATACCCGCAGGTTTGGGTGTCAAGGCATTCTCAGCCGCACATACATATTCCGCGAATCCACCCCAGCCGCAACCGGAAAGATCTCCGAACACCTTGTCTCCTGGTTTGAACCGTGTAGCTGAAGCTCCAACGGCGATTACACGCCCTGCGACATCTGCGCCAAGAATTCGATAACGAGGCTGTCGGACTGCGCCGATGCGGTTAACGAATGGCTTCCCATGAAGGAGATCCCAGTCCCAGGAGTTTACCGAAGTGGCATGGACCTCAATTAACACTTCATGATCCTTGGGCATAGGGATGGCTAGTTTTTCTAATCGAAGGACTTCTGGTGTTCCGTAGGTATCATATACCAATGCATTCATGGTGTTATTTCCCCGTTCTTGGGGTAATCCAGCATTATTCGTTTTTTCGCCCATGATCAGTCTCCATTCGATAGACATATGTGTATCCATGGTCCATTACGCATACCCAATCTTCCTGTCAAACAATGGATACGTTGAATATATTCAGCGGTTTCATTTGTTGAAGATTTAGAATGTTGAAATGATTAAATTGCGAGATCATCCATGGCTTGAACAGCTAGCCGGAAGGCTTTAATCCTTCTCTCCAGTAGAGTCTTTTGAGGGCTACCTTCTTTGGACTTGAGATACATGCTCTCAAGGGATGGAAACAATCCAATCAAGACAAGGCGGGCTTCTGCTATATCTTCCTTGGTGTATGAATGAGCTTTTTGATTCCAGACATTTTCCAATAACGCTGCGCCGATATGCAGAGCTTTGAGGCGTTTTTGTAATAAGGTAGTATTTGAACTTTTCTGGATCATATTTGCTAGAGCATTTTCCGATTTGCGGATGGTTGATTGAAAGGCTTTGATGGATTCCAGTTGAACTTCTTGTGACACATTTTCCATGGAGTACAGACCTCGCTTTCTTCGCTTATTTGGTTGGTCTTTTAAGAAAGGAGCGCTACCTATAATATCACCTCATAAATATAACAAAAAAAGCCGCTTAAAATAGCGACTTTCAATGTGTTCATTCTCGATTCAGTTCTAGAGTACCTTCTCCAAAAAGCTGATCGTCCGTTCATTCTTCGGATTTCCAAATATCTCTTCCGGAGTGCCCTGCTCGACGATATAACCACCGTCCATGAAGATCACACGATCAGCTACTTCGCGGGCAAAACCCATCTCATGGGTAACGATCATCATCGTCATGCCTTCGCTCGCGAGGTCTTTCATAACACCAAGCACTTCTCCTACCATCTCAGGGTCGAGCGCCGAAGTTGGTTCATCAAATAACATAACGTCCGGATTCATAGCAAGCGCACGAGCGATAGCTACACGTTGTTTTTGTCCACCTGACAGTTGTGTTGGGAAGCTCTCTGCTTTATCAGACAGACCCACACGCTCAAGTAATTTGAGTGCTGTATCACGCGCCTGCTGGGCATTTAATATCCCGAGTTCTCTGGGCGCAAACATGATGTTTTTAAGTACACTAAAATGAGGGAACAAGTTAAAATGTTGAAATACCATGCCAATATTTTCACGAGCCTTGTTCAGGTTGGTTTTAGGGTCATTCAGATCCTGATCATCCACGATAACCCGGCCTGCCGTAATGGCATCTAATTGATTGATACAGCGCAAGAAGGTACTTTTTCCCGAACCGGAAGGCCCGATGACACAGACAACTTCTCCTTCGTTGACCGCCACATCAATTCCCTTGAGAACCTGATTTGTGCCGAAACTTTTCTTCAAACCTTCAACTTTTATTTTAGCCACGACGAACCTTCACCTCCAGATAATCAGCAATTTTGGTCAATGTGATGATAACAATCAGGTACATAACCGCAACCGTTAACCAAATATCAAAAGAGGAGAACGTTCTTGCAATAACAATTTTACCCGATTGTGTCAACTCTACGAGACCAATAACGGACAAGATTGACGTATCCTTCAACGTGATAACCATCTGGTTAATGAAGGACGGAATCATAACCCGCACTGCCTGCGGAATGACGATCTTTATCATCGCTTTGCGATAAGGAAGGCCCAATGAACGAGCAGCTTCCATCTGACCACGATCAATCGATTGAATCCCGCCTCGGATAATCTCGGTTACGTACGCCCCTGCATTCAGACTAAGTGTCAGAATAGCCGCCAGGAACAATGGCATCGTGAAGCCCATCGCCTGTGGAATCCCGAAATAAATAAAGAATGCCAGGACAATCAGCGGAATGCCGCGGAAGATATCTACAAATACAGTGGCAACACCACGAAGGAATTTGTTCTGTCCCACCTTCATAAATCCGAAAATCAGACCGATGATAAACGCGAAGAACAGGGACACAATCGTGTATAAAAGTGTGTTTCCCAGACCTTTAAAAAGTGCAGGAAGAGATTTCTGAATTAGCTCCCAGCGACCTTGATTAGCAACAGTCGGAGCGTTCTCACCAAGATATGTCTCGGTAATGCGTTTATACTCACCGTTAGCTTTGATATTGGCGAGACCTGTATTAAACATCTCCAGAAGCTCCTGGTTTTTCCCCTTGCTTACTGCAAAACCATAAGGAGCGCCATCTTCTTTGTCGGTAACAATTTTCAAACCGTTGTTCTGATTAACCCCATAGGCCAGTACAGGATAATCTTCAAAACAGGCTATGGAATTACCGGTTTTTACATCCTCATACATTTGGTATGACTCATCAAACGGAACGATCGTAAATCCATACTCTGAAGCAATGGACTCTGCAAAACTAAACCCTTCTGTTCCGGTTTTCACGGCTACCTTCTGCCCACGAAGGTCTTCATAACTCTTAATTGCGTCATTGTTGGCACTAACACCCATAACGACACCTGATTCAAAATAAGTATCAGAAAAATCAAATTTTGCTTTTCGCTCATCCGTAATACTCATCCCTGCGATCACACCATCGACTTGATTCGCCTCAAGTGCCTGTACAGCTGCGTTAAATCCCAGGGATTTGATTTGATACTTGAAATTTTGATCTTTGGCGATGGCATCCAGCAAATCCATGTCGATACCAACAAAATCACCATTCTCATCTTCATATTCGAATGGAGCAAATGTGACATCAGTTCCGATAACATAGGTTTTACCGGAATCGGACGCTGCTGCAGCGTTCCCTACCCATCCTGATAGACCGCTCACCAGGAGCAGCATCAGTGAAAGTATAAAAAATGAGATCTTCGTTGTTTTCATGTGTCCTCCCCGTCTCGGTGTTGTCCGAATAATCATTATTTTCTTTGGAATCGGTATTACTGTTATGCTTTTTGTCGTTCTTCTGCCCATTTGATTGTTATTATTTACTGTATATTAACAATCAATGCTTTGCCTTTCCACTTGCAACATTTTCCTCCATCATTTTTTTCCAACCAGTAAAAGTCCTCTTAGTACTTACCCTTTAGGTAAGCTTTACGAAACCCAATATTACATTGTGAATCTGAAAAAAGGTACATTTACTTTAAAACGTATTATTTAAAATTTAAAACTCAAAAAAAGCCGCGATTTCCGCGACTTTTTGTTATACAGTTTTTTATCATCCATTAATTTGCTCTGGTTGTCAATACAATCTCGAACTTCGAACCAGCTTCACCCGCGAACACAATGGTTCCGTTCTCAGGCAATACAATTTCGTTTTGTCCACTGACCACTGTATGATTAATGCCTACACCCGCTTGGTTGTATACAGCAAATGCGCTGTTTGCAGACATCTTGACGGTCATTTCTTTACCTGCAGCTGATGCCGGAATCGAGTACCATGTGGCATGACCATTCGCCTGAATCGTAGTCTTCGATTGTTTTCCCGCATAGATCGGTTTGATGATGTCTTGAGCAGCATAAACGTTGCCTCCAGCTGTAACATATTCCACGCCATTTTCCTCATAGAAATTAAACTCCATCGTGTCACGGCCCGCTAATCCAGGAATTTGCAATTGGTTCACGGCTTGGTTAGCTCCAACAATTTTATTGGTGTAGATATAACCAGGCAGCTCATTAAAAGTATGAATGGGAATCATCGGCATCGCTGCGTTGTACAGTGTTGATGTATATTTTTCATTGACCAACACGTAGGCTTTGCCTTCCCGTTTCTGCCATGCGGCCTTTACTTCTGCAGACAATTCATTGGTCTCAAGCTTTTCTGCTTTATATTCCGACGAAGCAACTTGTCCAAGTCCAGGAATAGACTGATACAAGCGAGACCACAAATATGTGTTCCCATTGACTTCCTGAACGAACTTCAGCTTTTCCGTAGCCGCATCATTAACAAATGAGCCATCATTGGTGTACGTATAGGTCTGATCAGGACTGTTAGGAGAGGACAGATTAGATAGCGTTAATTGCCCATCATCTTTTACGTCCATCTTCATTAACATGTTTGCCCCACCAACGTATATGCCAGTGTGCTGTGTAAGTTCCTTCGGCATGGTTGTTTTCACCGGTGCATCATAAGACTTCTCCGGCTTACGCTCTGGAATGATATTTTTCTCCTCAAGCGCGCCAAGCAACAGCTCAGTTGCCAGCAATTGATCCGTTGAGCTATGACCACCCGAAGAGGTTACCGCAGCAGCCATATTATATTCCGGTAACACAATCAAGGAGGAATGATAGGTTATTGTATTGCCGCCTTTGCTTACTGCCTGGATGCCGTAATCATTAAAAGGAAACAGGTTCACGCTATCCCAGCCCAGGCCGTAACCAATAGACGAATCGCCTTCTTCCGGCCACATACCTCTCTTGTATTCTTCTTGCTCCATGGCCTCTACGGATTCCTCCGAAAGAACACCTTTAACCTCACCTGTAAAGATTTTCGAGAACTGAACCAGATCTTCAGCAGTGGAATAGATGCCTCCCGAGGCAATCATATTTGTAGTCTCTAATGGGAGTTGCTCCTCATGCAAAGGGGCATATGTTGCTGCCATCTGGCTAAGGTCCACAATATCCTGCGGTGTTTTGGTATGCGCCATACCAAGAGGTTCGGTTATGTACCGGTGCATGAAAGTTGTGAAGCTCATGTCACTAACCCGCTCAACCAGAATCTCAGCTAATGTAAAACCGTCATTACTATACACCGAGTATGCGCCAGGATCGGCCTTCAAATGTTGCGTCGCCAATTGTTCCAGTAACGTATCATGCGCGTAGGTATCATTATCTCCAAACAGTATTGCACTGTTACTTGACGTTCCGAGAAGTCCGGATGAATGATTCAGTAACATGCGTGGTGTAATCTGTTGGTAACGCTTGTCTTTCATTTTAAAGTCTGGAATATACTTCACGACAGGCTCATCAAGATCGATCTTGCCCTGATCAACGAGCTTCATTACGGCGGTGGTGAGCACCATTTTACTGGTTGAACCAATGCCATACATGGTATCTGAAGAAAGCGGGATGTTGTTTTTCAGATCATTTTTGCCTGCCTGACCGGAGATCACAATCTCGCCATCATCCATCAGCGCGTACTGCACACTTGTCGTAGCGTATGATTCAGTGAGTACCTTGGCCTTTGCACTTACTGCTTTTTTAGTTAGGTCATACGTAGGGCTACTACCGTTACTGGTAGCGGGTGTGGCCATGGCCGACATTGGGGACATCATTGCAAACACCAAAGTTATGGCGGCGATAGAAGTTCGTTTCTTTCGTGTCAATCTCATCTTCTCCTGTCTAGTCTATGGATTAGGAATCTCTGTGTTCGTACTCCCGTAGTGTAACCGAAGAAGATGAACTGTCTGTGGCTTGAATATGAATCGAGTATGAACCAAGCAGGACCAACCCAAATAGGTTGTACACACGGTAAAAATCGCTTTAGTCCAGCTTTTTTTGTTTGCAAATTAAACTTTTGCTATAATGGTATATCAATCAATGGAGTGCCAATAACATGGCTAAGTACATAAATAAATGCAGTCCATAATTCAGCATGAGTAATGGAGTTGAAGCAATGCTAAAAGTTAATCGGAATGACCAACGCCCGATCTGGCAGCAACTTTTGGATCAAGCGATTCATAATATCACAACCGGGAAATGGCAACCAGGCGAATTGCTACTCCCCTCACGCGAACTTGCTCAATTAATTGGTGTTTCACGCTCAACCATACAGATTGTGTACGAGGAATTATTCAGTCGAGGGTATACGGTAACCTCCCGACGAGCCGGGACAAGAGTTAGTGATTGGACATATGCACCTCGTTCATCAGAAGACGTCACGATGCAAGGGCCTATTCCGCCCGAACTGCCTACACTAAACGAATCGATTGGTCATCTGCATAGTTGGTTTGGCAATAGAGACAATCGCAAAATAGAAATTGATTTTAATCCCCACGAGCCTTATCTGGATGAAAGTTTCACAAAAGCCTGGAGGCAATCCTTTTTACAAGCTTCCACTGAACCTAATCTGGATCTTTGGGCTTATGGTGATGCCAGAGGGTTACTGGCGTTAAGAGGACAGATTCAGCGTTATTTGTCACTTGAACGAGGCATTCATATCGATGTTAATCAAATCTTGTTAACCTCAGGTGCACAACATAGTATTGATTTAATTGCCCAGGCACTCTTAAGTGAGGGAGACAGAGTTTCCGTAGAAGATCCCGGCTTCCCTGCCGCTTGGATGGCGATGAAATACCGAGGGATGCAAGTCGACCCCGTTCCGGTTGATGAGTATGGATTATGTGTAGATCGTATTCACCCACAGACAAAACTCGTATTTGTCACACCTTCTCATCAATGCGCCGTTGGTGTTATTATGTCGGAGCCACGCAGGCAACAATTGATGCACTTGGCAGCTCATCATCGATATTGGATTGTTGAGGATGACTACGATAGCGAATTTAGGTACCGTGGAGATCCGCTTCCGACTATATTTAGTCAGCAACCTCAGAATACGCTTTATATGATGAGTTTTTCCAAAATGGTTGCACCAGGCATTCGACTATCCGCTATCATTGGCCTCAAAATAGCCATCGATCGCCTTACCCAAGTACACGAACTAACGTATCGTCATCTGCCGATTATGGAACAATTAACGCTTACTCACTTTATTGAACGTGGTCATTTCATGCGCCATATGAGAAGAGTTCGGAACATATATCGACGCAGACACGAAGTCATGACCAAAGCCATTGTTGCTTCTGGGCTAGGCTCACGATTTACATTAAGTGGTGTGGAAACGGGATTACATATGCTTCTAGAATCTGAAACGTCATTTGACGAAGAAGCGCTGACGAATGCTGCCCTTGATCAAGGTGTACGCGTGTATCCGCTTAGCAGATATTGCTTGGAGAGTCATCGAAAGGGATGGATATTAGGTTTTGCGAAAGTGGATGAGGATCAGATTGAGGAAGGCATATATCGGCTTGCAAAGATTGTATTATGATGGAGAAGATGCTCTCCAATCGGATTCGAAAGGATGTTTTTTGTAATGAAAATTTTAGTGTTAGGAGCCACCGGACGGGTTGGAAGTCATTTCGTCTCTCATGCCCTACGTTCCAATCATCATGTAACCGCACTGGTTAGAAGCCCGGAAAAGGTACAAATCAACGATGACAATTTTGTTCTGCATCAAGGAAACGCTTTAGTCAAAGAGGATATTCATCACGCCATACAGGGTGTGGACCTCGTTGTTAGTTCCTTAAGTACCGACGGAACGACTATATTATCGCAATCCATGGGACATATTGTTGAGGTTATGGCTCAGGAGCGTATCAAAAGAATCATTACCATTGGTACAGCAGGAATATTGGAAAGTCGAACGGATTCTGGCTTGCTACGTTTTCAATCCCCTGAGTCCAAACGTAAGTCCACGCGAGCCGCTGAGGAGCATCTGGAGATGTACAACATTCTCAAGGCTTCAGAGTTAGAATGGACCATCGTGTGTCCTACCTACTTATTTGATGGAGAATCTCTCGGTAAATACCGGGTTGAGCGTGACTATTTGCCTGACGGCGGAACTTCTATATCTGTAATCGATACTGCGGAGTTTGCTTATCAGCAATTAATGTCTGATGACTATGTACAGTCTCGTGTAGGTATAGCCTACTAGGGCGTCTCTAAATCTCAATTAAGGTATATCTCTTCGTTCAAAAAAGTAAGTTTCAATATAAACAAGCAAATTACGAGCCTGCAATTGTTATCCATTTGGAACAATTGCAGGCTCTATTTGTGTCTGCTGTTGAGCTATTTAAGTCCTTCATATAGAGGAAATTGCGAAGTGATTTCACGGACATTACCTAATATTTGATTTTTTACATCCGAGTTCTTTGGATTTTTAAAAGCAAGCCCTATCAGCTGAGCAATTTCTTTCATTTCCCTGGCTCCAAGTCCTCTGGACGTCATAGCCGGCGTCCCAAAACGAATACCGCTCGTAACCAAAGGACTTGCCGTATCGTGAGGGATTGCATTTTTACTCGCTTATGATTATCTGTTCCTCCCGATACAAGGGTGAGTCCTTCATTCATTAAAGTTTCTTCCAATACGTTGGCGTTACTCAGAACACCTTCAATGAAAAATTAACGAGACTTCCGTGTGTTAGATAATCACCTTGGGCTTCCTCCCAACCTTACGGTTATCTATTCGTTCCAAATTGTTTTTTGGGAAATTTACTATTCATCAGTAGATGTGCCATCATTCCTGCAAACAGTCCCCAAAATGCACCACCAACACCAAGCAAAGTCACATTCGCTGCTGTCGCCAAAAACGTAATCAATGCAGTTTCACGTCCCTTAGGGTCCGTTAATGCATTGGCAAGACTGCCACCGATGGTTCCAAGTAAGGCCAATCCCGCTAATGTTGCAATAAAGGTAGCAGGAAGAATCAAAAACAGAGCAGCCAAAGTTACGCCAAAAATGCCGACAGAAATATAAAAGATTCCACAAGCAATACCTGCAATATAACGTTTGGTTGAATCCGCATGTGCATCCTTTCCTGTACAAATCGCTGCTGTAATAGCTGCCACATTAAAAGCATGTGATCCGAATGGGGCTGCAAGAAGCGAACCCAAACCTGTTACAGCCAAAATAGGATTGGCACTTGTCTTGAATCCATCATTACGCAGAACAAGCATTCCGGGCATATACTGCCCTGTCAAGGTAATAATGAACAGCGGTAGCGCAACGCCAAGTAAAGCATTTAACGAAAATGCTGGAACAACAAATACAGGCGATGCTACCGCCAATTGGATCGTACTGAAGTCTGTTTTCCCCATGCATATCAAATAAATCAAACCGATTGCCAATATGCCAACAATGGCGTAACGGGAAGTAAACCTTCTTAGCACGATATAGGCTGCAAACAGTACAATCACAAGCAAAGGATCTACCTTCGCCCCTCCAAAGGCCGAAATACCAAACTGTAGTAAAATACCTGCTAACAATCCGGAAGCGATGCCTGGGGGAATAAGTCGAACGAAACGTTCAAACATGCCTGACCAACCTAAAATAATAAATCCAACTGCTGAAATCATGTAAGCGCCAATTGCTTCCGGATAAGGGGTTACCGCTAATGCCGAAACTAGAAACGCCACACCTGGTGTAGACCAGGCTGTAATAATCGGTTCCTTATATCGATAACTGAGCCAAATTCCTGTTACTCCTACCCCAATCGAGATGGACCAAATCCAGGACGCGGTCATTTCCGGGCTTAAACCAGCCACTTTTGCAGCTTGAAAAACAAGGATAAACGTACCCCCGTAATTAACAATTACGGATATTAAAGCGGCGATCACCGGCGATATCAAATCACGGCCATGTAACGAAGGGGATGCTGTCTTCATATTTAACACTACCTTTCACTTAATCATCGATGCGTGTGTTTTTCATTACAGTAATATTCGTCTGGTAAATACCGTGTCCGATAAAATGACATTCCACCTGTTCGTGTTGCTGCATAAGTGGAAATTTGTCCCGAAGTTCCTGAGCTTTGTTTTCTCCGAATAGAACCTCACCTGCTTGAATCGCTACCTCTAGTTTCTCAAGCGGTACCGTTTTGGTCGCGAGCAGCAACTGAATTTCCTCTATGTTGCGACCGGAAGCCTGGCAGGCCAGTGCCATTTGCTGTCTTACAGATTGAAGATTTTCTTCTACCAGATGCCGCATGTCAGCCACCTTCTTTCTATTCCGCACAGGAATGGATAATTGAGATTAGCTCCTCCTTATGTATTGTGAAGACTGTGTAGAACGTCATGCTAGTGTATCAACAAATGGATTGGTTATACATATCCAAAAATACTCTTTTGAAGCAATCCAAAACCACAAAACGGACTACAATTCAATTGGGTACCTTTCTGTTGCTATTAAAAGCCAGTAATCTGTTTGATATGATGCCCACGCACTTTGAAAATGAAAAAAAGCCGCTATATTAGCGGCTTGGTTTAATTCTAAGTTTATTTCCAAAACGAAAAAGAGTGTTTTATGATGATTTACTCATTCACATTTTCCTTGGTTACCAACTTCAATTCAGCGGGAATCGATGACTCCACCTGCTTGCCACTGAGCACATCCAGAGCTGCTTGCAGCGCCAGTTGGCCAATCAGTATAGGCTGCTGAGCGACTGTTGCTGTCAATTTACCATCCTGAATGGATTTAATTGCATCATCATTGCCATCGAATCCGATGACCGGAATGTCTTTACCTGAGCTTTGAATCGCTTCAATGGCACCAAGTGCCATCTCGTCATTATGAGCAAATACCGCCTGCACGTCTGGATTACCTTGTAGCAAGTTCTCCATGACATTCAATCCTTTGGACCGATCGAAATCAGCAGATTGCTTGGAAACTACATCGAGTTGCTTGTCAGCCACTTCGTGGAAGCCTTTACCCCGTTCTCTTGTTGCAGAAGCGCCCGGCACACCTTCCAGTTCAATAACTTTTGCTCCCTCACCCAGTTGTTCCACAAAGTATTCAGCTGCCATGCGTCCGCCTTTTACATTATCCGATGCTACTAGTGCCGCCACTTCGCCTTTATCTGCGGAGCGATCCAGCGTGATCACGGGAATACCAACACTATTGGCCGATTGAACCGCTGTGGAGATCGCTGCAGAGTCCGCAGGGTTAATCAGAAGTGCACTGACGCCTTGCTGAATGAGATCATCCACATCATTGGTTTGTTTAGCCGAATCGTTTTGCGCATCAACCACGATCACCTGTATTCCCTGTTTTTTGGCTTCAGCCATGACCCCGTCCTTCAGTGATACAAAGAATGGATTGTTCAGTGTAGATATCGACAAACCTATTTTCTTCTGTCCGTTACTTTTATTTGGATTAGGTTTCGCCCATTCCGGTGGCTCCAGAGAGCACCCGGCCAGAACGATGATCATCAGCATACTTACGAGTGTTAAAATCCACTTTTTCATATTTGCTTCTCTCCTTATGCTGTTTTCTTGCGGTCCAGCAGGACGGCAATGGCAATGACGATGCCTTTTACAACCATTTGGTAAAATGAGTTTACCTCCAGCAAGTTCAATCCATTATTCAACACGCCGATAATTAAAACACCAATCAGTGTACCAACGATACGTCCGCGTCCTCCAGCGAGGCTTGTACCGCCCAATACAACGGCAGCGATTGCATCCAGCTCGTAGGATGTACCTGCCGTTGGTTGGGCTGAATTCAAGCGCGATGTCAGAATTGCACCTGCCAAAGCAGCGAGCATTCCTGTCAGGGAGTAGATCATAATTTTCACGCGATTAACTTTGATCCCCGAGATAATGGAGGCTTTCTCATTACCACCAATAGCGTACGTTTTGCGGCCAAAAGCCGTTTTATGCAAAACAATCCACAGAATCATGAAGGTAATCAGCATCGTGATTGCAGGTACCGGAATGCCCAGCAGGTAACCGCGGCCGAACAATTGGAACAACAGATTATCTCCGAGTCCTGTAATTGGGTTACCGTTCGTGTACACCAATGTCAGTCCTCTGAATATCGTCATCGTTGCCAATGTAGCGATAAATGGAGCCATTCTGCCTTTGGTAATCATCAGTCCGTTGACCATACCCATGACACCACCGAGTGCGACACCGATAATGATGGACAAGATCGGATCCAGGCCGGACAACATCATATTCGCTACAAAAGCACTGGATAAAGCCAAGATCGAGCCGACCGAGAGATCGATTCCGCCCGTCAGGATAACAAACGTCATACCGAAGGCAATCAGCGCATTAATCGAGACTTGTCGTAATAAATTCAAGATATTAAGCGGTTCCAAGAAACTTGGATTCAACACCGATACGATGAGAATAAGAATGATTAAGCCGAGCAGCGGTCCTAATTTTTGTATTACATTTGAGAAACGGAAGCCGCTTTTGGCCGTTTTGTTTTCCTGCATTGTTGTCATATCACTGTCCCCCTGTGGCCAATGTCATAATGTGTTCTTGTGTGGCTACTTCCCTTGCAACCTCGCCACTGATGTGTCCTTCATGCACAACCGCGATCCGGTCGCTCATGCCAAGCACTTCAGGTAGCTCCGACGATACCATGATGATTGCAACACCGCGTTCTGTCAGTTCATTCATCAATTCATAGATTTCGCGCTTCGCTCCGACATCCACTCCGCGTGTGGGTTCATCCAGGATAAGTACGCTTGGACCGATACCAACCCATTTCGCGATAACCACCTTCTGCTGGTTACCCCCGGATAGATTCCTTGCCGTTGTCTCGGAGGATTGCGTTTTGATCTGTAGACGTTTGATCAATGTATCTACGAAGTCTTGTTCTTTCGAAGCTGAAATGAAACCTTTGTTTGAGAAACTGAACAGATTCGTCAACGCCATATTTTCGCGAATAGAAAAGTCTAATACCAGCCCCTCATCCTTGCGGTCTTCTGTAATAAACCCAATTCCATGTTTCACAGCATCGGCCGGTTTACGAATGTTCGCTTTTTTGCCGCGGATGAAGATTTCACCACGATCCAACGTATCCAAACCAAAGATTGTTCTCATAATCTCTGTCCGTCCAGAACCCATAAGTCCTGAGAAACCTAGGATTTCCCCCGCTCTCACATTGAAGTTGATATTCTCAAATAACCCTTTGCTGCTTGCATTCCGTACCTCCAAAACGACTTCACCATAGGAAGGATTCCGGGCAGGGTAACGCTCCGTAAGTTCCCGACCTACCATTTTCCGGACCACTTCATCAAAGCTTGTCTGCGGGATAGCTTGCGTGTCTACCGTTCTTCCATCACGCATAATCGTAATTCGGTCACAGATCGTGAAGATCTCCTCCATTCGGTGAGAAATATACACGATGGATACGCCTTCCTTCTTCAGCGAGCTGATTACGCCGAACAGCTTCTGGATTTCGCGCTCTGTGAGTGCTGCTGTTGGTTCGTCCATAATGATGACCTTGGCATCTGTCATTAGCGCTTTGGCGATCTCGATCATCTGTTGTTGCCCGACGGAGCACTCTCCCGCAGGACGTTCCAGCGGTATGTGTACAGAAAGCTTGGCGAACTGTTCTTTGGCAAGCGCTTTCATTTGTCTTGTGTTAAGCAACCCGAATGATGATGTCAGTTCCTTACCGATGAAGAGATTATCCAGCACCGTCATTTCAGGCCATACGTTCAGCTCCTGATGTATAAAGGTGATGCCCAGTTTCTCTGCTTCCTTCGGACTTGCAAAATAGTTTTCTTCTCCGTCTATGGTGATGGTCCCCTGATCACGCTGATGAAGACCAATCAGGATGTTCATCAGTGTGGATTTGCCGGCCCCATTCTCCCCCATCAGGGCATGAACCTCACCATCTTTTAGTTCAAAATCCACTCCGCTCAGTACCTGATTGGTACCGAACGCTTTATGAATGTCTTGCATCTGAATGTGCATTACGCAACCTCCTTTTTAACCGAAATGGACTCCCGATTGTAAAATGCAATTGGCATAGGGTGTGGCTTCACCTGTGCGGATAACAGCTTTCACCTGCCGTGTTAATTCTTTGAATTGTTCGTGGCTGACGGAAGCATCGATAGCTTCTACCCCGAATTTCTCTGTGATGAATTGCAGGGCTACGGGATTGCCTTCGCAAATCTCTTCGGCCACAATGACTTTCTCAATGACCATATCTTCAGCGATCACTTCCACCACTTCGCGAAAACTTGGTGTTCCCAATTTAAGGGCCAGATCAATTTTGAGTACCCCGTCCGGTACCGGCAGACCTGCATCCGCAATCGCAATCATGTCCGTATGGCCCAGATCAGACAAAATCTTGGAAATGTGACTATTCAGCATGCCATTTCTTTTCATTACAAGCTCTCCTCTACTTCATCACGCGTTGGCATGCCGCCCTGCGCTCCGAACTTGGTGACGGACAACGATGCAGCACGATTGGCGAAGCGTATGCTCTCTTGCAACGGTTTGCCTTCAGCCAAAGCAACTGCAAATGCGGCGTTGAACGTGTCCCCTGCCCCAGTGGTATCCACTGCGTCAACCTTGTAAGTTTGGACCAGAATTTCCTCTGCCCCATCAAAATAACGAACGCCTTTACTGCCTTCCGTGATGAACAATTTGTTAGGATATTGACGTAATGCCTCTGCCGGACTCATGCCCTGAAACAAAATCTCGGCTTCATGCTCGTTCGGCGTGATATATGCGGCATTGTCGATCACTTCTTGCGGCAATGTTCTCGCTGGAGCAGGATTGAGCAGTAAAGGTGTTCCGAATTCAGCACATCGTGCACTCACATGAACAACCGTTTCCTCCGGAATTTCCTGCTGAATTAGTACGATATCTGCATTGCGGATCACTTCCGCTGCTTCATCGACATATGCAGGAGTGACTTCGCGATTCGCCGCTTCAACCACTACGATACTATTATCACCTTCCGCCAGAATGATATGAGCCGTTCCACTTTCTAAATGTGTAACCGGTTTCACATTTTGCGTATTTACAGCATTTGCTCTAAAGTTCTCTAAAATATCTTTGCCAAAAGCATCGTCGCCTACCCGGCCGATCATCGCAACCTTGGCACCCAATCGTGCAGCGGCGACAGCCTGATTGGCTCCTTTGCCACCAGGAACCGTTTTGAAGCTATCGCCAAGAACGGTTTCACCCGCTCCCGGCCGTCTTGCAGAAGTAACAACCAGATCCATCGAACTGCTTCCAATTACGCATATTTTAGCCATCTGATCACACCTTTCTCGTTGTGCCCCGTTCGATGAAGCTGACGGGCAACTGTATGTTTTTGTTCTCTATTGCAGCTTGTTCCACAAGCTGGATAAGTAATCCCGCTGCTTCTCTTCCCATCTCGTATGCTGGCTGACGGATGGTGGATAGTGCCGGTGACAGCAGGCTGCTCATCGGAATATCATCGAAACCAATCACTTGTACGTCATCAGGAACCTTTCTTCCGATTCGTGTTGCCTCATGCAGTACGGCCATAGCTGCGATGTCATTACTGGCAATAACTCCGTCTGTGTCAGCATATTTCCTGAATAATTCTTCAGCCCATACCCCTGCCTCGTTAATCGAAAACGAGGTCGTCTGAATGACGTGATAGTCTAGCCCTGCATCACGGATGATTTCAATCGCGCCTTCGAAGCGATCCTGCGCAGGTCTGATCTGTGACGGTCCTTGCATAACCGTGATCCGACGACTGCCGCGGTTGATGATCTCCCTTGCAGCTAGTCTTCCACCTTCCCTGCCATCCGCATACACGGATGGACGATCCAGTGAAGTTCTGTCCAGAAACACGACAGGAATCTTCAGTTTTTCATATATTGAAGAATGAGGGTAGTTCGTTGAAGAGATCACACCCACCACGTTGTTCTGGATAAACGTCTGGATGTAATCTTGCTCCTTCTGTTCATCCTCATCACTATTTCCGAATATTAGTCTATAATCCTGCTCCTGCATCCGGTCCTCTACGCCGCGGGCCAACTGCGGGAAGTAAGGGTTGGTAATATCCGGTAACAACAGGCCAATCAGTTTGGACTTGCGCTTATATAATGAGCGAGCCACTTCATTTGGCGAAAAGTTAAGCGCCTTCACAGCATCTTCGACTTTCTTGCGTGTATCCGCATGAACATAACCTCTATCATTAATGACCCTGGATACGGTGGCTACAGATACGCCAGCCAGCTGAGCTACGTCTTTAATTGTTGTCATAAGTTGCTCTCCTCTATGTGTAACCGGTTACAGACACTAAATTATCATATTATTTTTAATTTGACAAGCGTTTTCATTCTGGAAATTTCTCCAAGTCCATTGGAGAACACACTGCAATACCTGCAAATCCAAGCCACACCGCCTGTTCGACGCTTGAAATAACATGCTGCAAAACATAGAAAATGACGAGAGCATCAGTTAACGCCCTCATCATTTCTTTAACTATTATTTTGCGTATGTCATTATGCTTACAGTGGTCTTGCTTCGATGATGATATATTGTGAAGTACGCTCCTGTATCAACCACTTTTCGCCCTGGCGAACATAAACATCATGATATTGAACACTATAATCCGTGAGAACTTCTTTGCCATCTTCGTCCCTAACCATCTTGATCTGAGAAAATACAACGCCTGTTGCAGTATCACCTTCCACGTTCACTACATGCTGTGCGTTCGTTGTGAAATAGCGTTTCACCAGCGCCACATGACCGTTAAACTCTTCTTGCAGCTGCTTGGTTCCGGTTACTTCGGACATCAGTTGATCACCAAAATATACTTTGAATCTTGTATCCGGTGTGAATAAGAGCATCTGATCTGCAATTCTTTTGGCATCGGTTAATGTAGCATACGAGTCCACCAAATCTCTCAATTCGGATTTTGCTTGTAAAATTTCCAGTGACATATCATTGTCCTCCTTGATGTATCGTCTGAGCCATAGCATTTTGTAATCCAACATTTGTTGAATAAGTATGACTTATTGATTATTATAAGGAGTACAAAAATAACTACAATCGTTAATCTGGCGCTTTTTGTTCGATATCCAACGTTCAATAACAAAGTGTTAGATATCTCGGGGTGGAGGTTACCAAGTGCACATTAAAATCGATCGAAGAGTGGTCAAAACGAAACAAGCGATCTTCCAGTCCTTTCTTTCTCTCATTGCCGAGAAAAATTTTGAGGACATTACAATCAACGAGATTGCTGATCGAGCTAACATTAATCGGGGAACGGTATACTTTCATTACAGTGATAAGTATGATCTGTTGAACAAGTGCATCGAAGAAAACTTAAACAAAATGATATCCGCAACCACGACAACGAATGCGAATGGTGAAACGGTTGATCTCATTCAATCCTCTTTTCTACCTGTAATCCGATATTTCGAAGAGCATCATCGTTTTTACGCTTCAATGCTCTCTAACAAAGGAATTCCTGCGTTCCGTGAACAGATGTTGGAACTCGTGACAACGCACATAAGGATTAACATCAATATGGATGGTGACAATAGCAGCTACAGCAAAGAATTCGTCACTCAATTTATGGCATCAGCCTTTGTCGGCATCATCGAATGGTGGATTATGAATGATATGCCTCAGTCATCGGAAGATGTGGCGGAACAATTATGGGGGCTTCTAAAAAGAAACCAAGTTATAAACTAGGTCGTGCCTGAAACTTCGAAGGAAACAGTTTTGAAATGCGCCCTAGAATACTAAGCTTATGTTACGCAAATAATTCGTATCTCTTACTGTTTCATGAAAAAAAAACGTCACTTGAGAGTAACGTTATTTTTCCTTCATTTCATTTTGCTTGGATCAGCTACCGTACACTTCAAATGCACGATGTCCTGCCTTAACTCCCTGCGGTAACCCATTGTATACAATTCTTACATACCTGCCCTTTGCTTCAAAATGATCCATCCGTGTCTGTTCATGTGATGTCTGCCCCGTCTGGTTAACGACCACACGCCATTCGATTGCATCGCTTGAAACCTGAATCACGTATAGGAAGTTACCTTGCTCGTGAAATCTTACTTTGCTTCCTATGATGGAACGTTCCTCTAACAAATCCACCTGCCACCAGTGGCCTGGATGATCGTCTTGTGCCTGCCAGTAGGTCTCATCGACACCATCGTTTCCATACGTGGCATCATTGCCATCGTTCATGCTATCGCTTGATGCGAACTTCCCGCAGGCAAGCTCATGCTCCGAAGTGCATAAATCAGCAGTTCCTGTCAGGGCAGGCTGATCATTCTTCTCAAGCAATTGGCGAAGCTCTTTCAACTCCATCGATACTTTGGGGGCAAAAGAATCTGAGGACATATAGTCGATTAAGCTTCTGCGAAGCTGCGCTGCGACAGGTCGACTGTCCATATCATTCTCGATATCGATTCCGCAGATGATCAGCTTTCCATTTCCAACGGTATATTCCGCAAGATTCATCAGTTTTCGGTTATGAACAAAGTTGGGGATGACCTGAACAATCGGGTTAAATGCAATATCATCGTTCACCACAAGAGTTACGGATCGCTCCAGCAGGTCCTTCCATGGATATTCCGCGTACTTCCTTGTCGGGAAGTCGCTCAAGGCCGGATGTTCAGCATCAACCATAATGCCACATGGAGCTTCAGTTGCAAAATGTGCCGGACTCCAAAACACCGGATAGAACTTCCCTGGGGTCGTATTTCTTAAGTCCCTATCTTTGGCCAGAAATAAAACGGTCCCTCCCTCTTCAAGGGTCTGCTCCATTCCTTTGTCCAGACTTCGTTTTACCACTATGCCCTGAGGAAGTTCCTGATCCTCTACGCAGCATTCGTATACCCAGATCGGCCATTCATTTCGTATTTCGCTACCTTCCAGTTCCAAAGATATCGTCAGTCTATCGCTCTTCTGTATTCGATGTGGCGCGTCTGATACCAAGCGACCTAACGGTTGACCTGATCCAAGAGGAATCGTATCTGTAAGCAGAGAACCTGAATCGAGTATGCGGCCCTGCCCATCTGCAATTGTCCACTGAATGAAGGACGGCTGAAGTTCCTTTACTCCAAAATGAGCAATGTTGATCTCTGCCACATACAGCTCTGTATTCGTATAGATCCGTTTCGGCATGCGAAGCAGCAGTACCGTTGGCCCGCAAAACTCTCGGAATTGTTGAGGTTCGATTAAGCCCTTTGATTCCCAAAATGCATTAAGCAGACCCACAGTTGCGGTGCTCTGACCAGGGAAATCATGCAAATCCAGCAACTGAAATCCTCCAAGACTCGGCGTGCGCAGTGCAGCTTCGATCTCATCGCGATATAGTTGCAGCGCCAACATGCCTGAACCGTGGACGAATGAACGAAGGTTACCAAGCAAGCCTCTTTTCTTCATATCTGCTTGGATGACCTCCAGATTAACCGGACGCAATGCACCGCTATACTTCTCCATCTCTTGTACATCCGGGTAGACAGCATACTGTCCCACTTCATGTGAAATAACAGGTACAGGTCGATTGGCTACGGCGTCTCGGAAGTCTAGCTGCGTGGACAACGCTAATTCTTCCGGGAAATATTGCCCGCGAACACCAATGCCATCAACCGATTGGGCTATAAACAGATCATCTGCTGCATCAAGCTGCCGATCCCAGTTCGTGGTGAGCGTGTATAAACGTCTGTCATCGAACGATTTCAAGTCTTCTACCATCCAGTGCAACAGGTCGAAGTCACCATTCAATTCATTGCCATTACTGTAGATACAAAAGGAAGGATGATTCCCGTAGACATGAGCAATTCGTCGAGCCTCCTGAGGCAAGTATGTGTAGTGCTCTGGGTGCGCCCCAACTGCCATATTCCACGTATCCATCCACATGGGAGACTCGACTTGCAGGTAGACCCCCAATTGATCAGCTGCTTCGAATGCTGCTTCAGGTGGGCACCAGGAGTGAAAACGGATATGGTTCAATCCATAGTTCTTAGCTGCCTGAAACAGCTTGAGCCAAGATTCAATGTCCATCGGCGGATGACCTGTATGTGGGAAGATACAACACTCCAAGGTTCCTCGCAAAAAGATAGGCCTTCCATTCATCTGCAATTCTCTGTCCTTGCGATGAAAATATCGCATGCCAAATGTCTGATTTTCTGCAATGTGAATCGGTCTGTATTTTTCCAATAATACATTTGCTTCTATTCTCAACTCATAGATATTGGGATTGAATTCATCCCATAACAAGGGGTTTTCACCCATATCCACTTTCCATTCAAAGTTTTCAGAGGATGCGGCGGAGACAAGGATGCTTTTATCTATGTCAGGAATCGCATTCGGTGCTACGCCATGTTTGATATGCGCGGATATTCGCAACTTGGCATGAGCTTCAGTATCGGTTTTATTATGGCATGTGCCCTTCACTACAACGGAACGCAGATCCGGCTCTGGGAAGACCTGTATATTATTGATCCAGAATGGCTCTGAAATATGTAGCTCCATCCGGCCTATAATTCCATTCCAGATCGTCTGCGTCTCTTCTGTATAAGCGCTCGAATGACTACCCAGATTCTGAACATCCCGATTATCAATCCGAAGGGTGAACCGGTTGACCTTTCCAGGTTGAATGAATGTACTCACGTCATATTCATGAGCAACCGATAAACTATCTTGCTGCCCGGCAAGTTGACCGTTCACCCATAAGGTGGATTGAAACATGATCCGCTCAAGATATATGACAAACCGTTGTTCAGCCCATTCAGCAGGCACATGGATTTCATATTCGTACCATGCTGATCCAATGTAGGAATGCCGCTGCCGCAGAGAACGGACCGTATCCCGATCCATCTCATCGCCCCATTCCGTTTTGTCTCCAATGCCGTTTACTGTCAGCGTGCCAGGGAGTGTTACCAGATGCTTTGATTGGGAAACGAACGACTCGTGCCATCGTTCGGTTTCGCCGATATCCTGGGGATCCAGTACGTATTTCCACTCCCCCGCAAGTTGAACTATTCTCTTGTTATGCTGCTGATCTGACATGCGGTTCACCTCTTATTTCCACTAATATAGAACGCTTTCATTCCAAGTGATTCTCGTATATTATTTTAGAATAAGTATTGTAGCGAAAGGAATGAAGATATGGCTAACAAACCAGACGATCCTGCTATATTTGAAACAAAAAAACAATACACACATCCTCCTGGTATTCTGGTGTCCGACCACTATATTCAACCCTATGGTTACTCCTGTTATCGTGCACAAGGAACCAAGGATTGGCTAATCATATATACTTTATCGGGAAAAGGACGTATTCATAATGGAGCCAGTGGATACCTGAGCTGTACAGCAGGAACATTGACCATTGTCTCTCCTGGAACCGCACAAGACTATTTCACCGAGCAAGGACATGTATGGGATAAAATGTGGGCTCACTTCATTCCACGTCTACCTTGGATGGATTGGATACCCTCCAGCAATACAGATGGCCCGATCTTTCAACTCCATATCGATAAGGAAAGCTCCCGGAGAGCCATTGAATCGGCTTTTAGCAGAGTGATCTCCTACAGATTATACGAGGATTCCATGTTGAGGGATGAGCTGACATTGAATGCACTGGAAGAGGTCATCTTGTTGGTCGCCAGTCAGCATCAATCGAAAAAGGAACTGGATTCACGCGTTCAGGAAGTGCTAAACATTATATCTCGGCATTACATGGATCATATTCTTATCGAGGATTTGGGCAAGAGGGTGTGTTTATCCCCTTCCCGTCTGTCTCATTTGTTCAAGGAACAAGTGGGAGATTCCATCATGGAAACGTTAATGAAGTATCGCTTGAAACAAGCTGAACCATTACTTCAATATACCCTCAGGCCCATTACCGAGATTGCTCTGGCGGTTGGCTTCCATTCACCCGACTATTTCTCCCGGCAATTCTCCAACCACTTTGGAGTCTCCCCATCGAACTATCGGAAGAAATATAGGGAAGCCATATAAGCTCCAACTAAGCATAATACTATGCAATTCTAACTTGTCCGTTGGCCATGTTGAATACTGTTGCTTCAGCAATTTATTAAATGCCCTGCCCATCGCTTCCTTTATAGCCGTTTCAATTTTAGGTGTAAATGCCTCATAACTTCGTGAACACTGATTAGCCAGCCCACTTTGAAAAGTGATTAAGCTAATGAATATATCATGTAAGACCTTTGGTGTTAAAGCTTCATGCGAAGTCACATCTGTTAAAACTTCCCGCAATATATCTTCATTTAACACGGTTTCCATCAGGTCATATTTATCAAAGAAATGGTAGTAAAACGTCGCTCGATTAATGGTCGCTTTTTGCGTGATATCCTTGATCGTAATAACAATTATTGAATTAACAGATAGGAATTCTATCCCTAGTATTCCTTATCATTCTTTTATAAGTGGTAAGCAGAAAAAGCCCTACCGTTCCCGGTAAGGCTTTTCTTGATTTCCCTATCATTACAGAAGGCTTACTAGATGACATTCAGTCACCTTTTCGCCATATTACTGTTCATATTATTCACCGCTTATTTTGTAGCTCTTCCGTAAATTTCATCTGTCACAGGTTCCAACCATTCCGGTGTACCCGCAGTGATCGCAATATGTTCAAACCAACTATCTTTAGCGGCCCCATGCCAGTGTTTTACACCATCATGAGTCACAATAACATCGCCGGCTTTTAGGAATTGTGCAGGTTTTCCTTCTTCCTGATACCAACCTTCTCCACCAGTCACTAACAACAGCTGAAATCCACCACGGTGGATATGCCAGTTATTTCTGCATCCCGGTTCAAACGTTACATTCCCAACCCCCACATTCACTTTGGGATCAGCAACCAAGGATTGCAGATAACTTTGCCCTACAAAATATTGTGCATATGCTTCGTTTTTCTCTCCTACCGGGAAAATAACTCCATCTTTAACTTCTTCATGCTTAGCCACTTCGAGTACCTCCAATGAATTAATTTAACGAATTATGTTCACCATTGTTCAAAAAAAACACATAAGTGCGATATCGCACATTCGTGTATAATATAAAATAATTGTACTGCCTCTGCAAGGATCAAATGAACCTGATCTGTGCCTTATTGCGCAAGGGGACAACATTTGTGCAATTACTCTCTGGAAAGAATGGTGATTACTATCGTTTCTATCACAGATCGAAGAATACTTAAGTCTCAGGAAGCGATCAAATCCGCTTTTATCAAGCTCATGAACGAGAAACCTTTCGATACCATTACGATGCAGGATATCTCTGATCATGCTAATGTCGGCCGCAGAACGATATACCATCACTATTCGGACAAATTCGACTTGCTGGATAAATTAATCGAAGAACATATCGATGAACTAAGAAGATTGTGCAAGGAAGCATCCGATCTGGATTTTATAGAAAGCAATGTACTTTGGTTCGATTATTTTGAAATTCACTATTCATTCTTCTCAGCTATGTTACGGAGTAAAGGAGCCCCTTTTTTCCGCAGTCGCTTCCTCGCTCTCGTCATTGAAGAACTGGAAGATGAGGTGAATATAACGGAGGGAAAAAATAAAGGACTAACGAAAGAAGTTATTCTTACGTTCTTTGGTACAGCGATCGTTGGTATCGTGGAATCCTATTTCACCAATGGATTACCCCGGCAACCTCATACTGTTGCAGAACAAGTTGGGATTTTATTAGAAAGGAATCTATAACAAAGACGCTTCATGAACCGTTCCTCTTTTATAATCTAACCACCTGGGGAGCGGTTTATTAATTATCATTACAAACATTGGCGTTATGTGATATGGTTTGTGAGGATATTAGATTCGTACATACATATGTGCATGAAATGCGAGGAGAAGATCGAAAGTGATAGAGAGAAATACCCTTGAGAAACCAAGTAAGTTTAGTGATCCTATTTTTGTCATGCTCGTGGCAAGCCTGTGTTGCTTGTTATGGGGAAGTGCGTACCCGTCCATCAAACTTGGATATATCGCATTTAACATTCTGCCGGAAGATATTGCTTCCAAGTATGTATTTGCCGGATACCGTTTTACATTGGCGGGTATGCTGCTCTTGCTCCTGTCTCGCATCGTTAGAAAACAGAAACTCCAATTGTCCAGGCCTCAGTGGACAGGCCTTATCATGTTAGGTATATTGCAAACGGGTTTGCAATATATGTTTTTCTACGTTGGCGTAGCCAATACGACGGGTGTCAAAGGCTCCATTATGAATGCAACTACGACCTTTTTCAGTGTTGTTCTGGCCCATTTCATTTATAAGAATGACAAATTAAGCAGAAATAAAATCGTTGGCTGCTTGCTCGGATTCGTTGGTGTAATCATCGTAAACTTCCATACGGATCTGCTTGCTTTTTCCTTTTCATTCACAGGCGAAGGCTTCGTGATTATAGCAGCACTTGTTTTCTCCGTTACGGCCCTTTATGCAAAACGTCTCACAGCTACGATCGATGTTCTGATCATAACAGGTGTCAGCTTATTCGTCGGAGGACTGGTACTTACGCTGTTAGGTTTATCACTCGGCGGTCGGGTCACTCATTTTACTCTGGAATCCACTAGTAACTTGATCTACCTGGCTTTACTGTCATCCGTCGCATTTTGTTTGTGGAATATGCTTCTCAAGTACAACAAGGTCGGAAGAGTGTCTGTGTACAACTTCCTAATCCCTGTATTTGGCGCATTGTTATCGGCTTTATTCTTAGGTGAAACGATTCTGGAACTGAAAAATCTGGCTGCATTGCTGTTTGTGTCGGTCGGCATTTATTTAGTCAATCGTGTACGTTCTGTGCAAAGCTCTAATAACACTCCAATAAAATAGACTACGCAACCACTTCCATGGACAACAAAAAAGCCGCTAATTGGTATTATCCCCTTTTAGTAGACAAAAGAAAAAAGACATCTGTTAAGATGGACTTAATCTTGTCAAACGAAGGGGATTTTTTTCATGGCTAAAAAAGGACAAACTTTCCGGCGGTACTCCTTGGAATTGAAATTGGAGGCGGCCCGGCTGGTCAACGAGGAACATATGAGCATACGTGAAGTAGCAACACGTTTAAATATTCAAAATAAATCTCAGGTACAAGTGTGGGCAGCAAAAGCGAAACAGGGAATGAGTCTAGAACCTGCTCCATCCAAACGGGGACGCCTTAGAACCAAGTTTTCTAGTATGGAAGAAGAGATGGCCTACTTGCGGGCGGAGATTGAATACTTAAAAAAGCAGTATCCAAATCTACACAAGGAGTGACGAGTAAAGATGCCAGATTTCAAATTATAGAGGACCTACGAGCACACCATCGCCTGGTTTGGCTCTTGAAGTTAGCTGCGGTTTCCCGTTCGGGCTATTACAAGTGGAGAAAAAGCAGACAGGCGACAAGCGAACGTAGACAAAAGGATCATGAATTGGAATCGCATCTGCTTGCCATCCATCGCGTTCATCCCTACTTTGGTTACCTTCGAATGACGGTAGCTTTACGGAGAGAAGGCCTTCGGGTCAACCACAAAAAGGTGTACCGATTAATGAAACAATTAGGCATCTGCTCTGTCATTCGAAAGAAACGTCGATTCTTTGGAAAACAAGTTTCTGTGGTGAACCCGAATCGGCTAGAGCGCCAGTTTCAGGCGGATACGCCACGAACGAAGCTGGTTACCGACATTACCTATATTCGTGCTGGAGAACATTTTGTGTACCTCTCTGTCGTCCAGGATTTATACAATAACGAAATTGTAGCGTGGCATCTTTCTGAACGAAATGACCTCGCTTTGGTCCATAACACGTTGGATAGACTCTGTCAGCATGTGGATCTGAGTGGCGTAATTCTGCACTCGGACCAAGGATTTCAATATACCTCGAAGCCATTTAACCGTAAACTGAAACAACTCGGCATCCTAGGCAGTCACTCCAGGCGTGGGAATTGTTTAGATAATGCCTGTATCGAGTCGTTCTTTTCTCATTTGAAGACTGAGAAAATTTATTTGAATACAGCGGCAAACAAAGCGGAGGTTGAACAGCAAGTAAGCGAATACATATTGTTTTACAACCAAAACCGATTTCAGAAAAAACTAAACGACCGTTCCCCAGTAGAATACCGGGAAACGGCCGCAGCTTAAATCTTGTCTTTTTTTGTATTGTCTACTTGACAGGGTTATGACCATATTAGCGGCTTTTCATGTATATACCAATACGATTTACATACAGGAATACACGACATTACGTAAGCGTCGTTGAACGTACGGCTCCTGACTGTTCAGCAGGTGCTGTGCATACATGACCGTAAGTTCTGAATCCGGATCAATAATGGCCATACAACCAGCAGCGCCGCTCCACCCAAATTCACCAAGGGGACTAAGTGAGCCACTGCCTGCTTTGGAGATATGTGTCCGGACACCTAGTCCATAGCCGTATCCATACATATGATCCCAGGAATAATCACCGCGGGTCATCTCGTTTAGGTGATCTGTTCGCATCAGTTCCACTGAAGCTTGAGACAAAATCCGTACGCCTTCTGGACTTATACCACGACCAGTAAGCGCGTTCAGAAAACGTGCATAATCGCTAACGGTGGATAGCAACCCTGCACCGCCGCTCTCTAGCTCAGTACCCACACGGAATCCATTGCCATCCATTCGTACAGCTTTCTCAAGCTCATCATTGTACGCATACTGCGGAATCAGGCGCGACTGCTGCTCATCGTTCAGATTAAACGCCGTATCCTTCATGCCAAGTGGTCCAGTGATTTCATCCCGCAGATACGTACCAAACCGTTTGCCACTTACCACTTCCACCAATGCTCCGAGCACATCATGACACATGCTGTAGTTCCAGTGTGTCCCTGGTTCAAACAGCAATGGTTCTTTCGCAAGCGCTTTCGCGAAGTCACGTGTCGGCAATGTTCCGTTGGTTCTTTTGACTGCTTCCTGAATGCTGGGGTTACCAACATCATAGGAGAAGCCGGCAGTCATGGTAAACAAATCACGTACTGTAATGGCTCTTGTCGCCTTTTCCAGTCGGATCTCTCCGTTTGCCATCGTTTTCTTAACTGTCATCTCAGCATACTCTGGCAGATAATCGGACAACGGATCGCTTAACAGCATTTCCCCTCTCTCCACCAGTTGCAAGCCTGCAACGCAGGTCATGATTTTGGTCATGGAGTATAGATTGAAGATCGCTCCATCGCCGATCGGCGTTTTCTCCTCCAGATTAGCGAAGCCATTGCGGTAATGGAAAACGGTATCATTTCGATGCATCACCAGCACTTCTGCCCACGGAATACGCCAGGATGTCATGCGGTCAATAAATGAAGCAAGCGGTTTAAAGTCCATGTTTCCCCGTCCTTTTATGTATAATTGTATATCATTTTGCGGTGTGGTCCATGTTCACTGCTACAATCCACATATTAATAATATACGACCTTTTACATATATTGACCACCACCTATATTGCTTCAATGATCGTAATCAGGGATAACCGGTTAACTACAGTTCTCTTGACGACGAATCCGTAAACTGGCTTAACGGCGTAAAATATCTGAATCAATGCGGTATGTCTGTTGAACATATTAAAGTGCCACAGAGACACAGGTCAATAACTCTTCTACTGGAGTACGAGGACGAGGCTTGGGAATCTTATCCTGATCAAAGTACCCCAGATGAAGTGTGCCAACAATTCTCTCTCCTGGTCTCACAGCGGTCTTGGAGTAGAAATCAGGATCGAAATTATATTCATTTGTCTTCCACACAACGCCGATACCCTGCTCCCATGCCAGAATTTGTAAATTCTGAATAAGCGCAGCACTTGCGCCAACAGCATCTTCCCACACCCGTTGTCTAGGATCAGCCTCGATCACAACAAGGAGATGAGCTTGGATGGACTCACAATAGTCTTTTTGCAACTTCTCTCCCCAGCGCTCTTGCTCATCCTTGGAGAACGTATGCAGTACGGCATCAGCGAATTGCTTCCGACCTTCTTCCACAAATAAAATGAAGCGCCAAGGCTCTTTACGGGAATGCACGGGTGCCCACACGGCAGCTTCGAGCAAGTGTATGATCGTTTCTTTCGCCAGCGGTTTGCCATTGAACTGACGAATAGTTCTTCGTTCACGAATGAGCTTCTCCACGAAGGACGTTTCCATATGTGTTAATCCTCCTGTCTCGTTTGCTTATTTATTGGGTAAGGAAGTTTACCGCTTCGTCAATAATCTTGGTCTGTCCGATAGGTCCTCCGGGGCCTTGGAACCACAAGCCGTATTCAACGATGTAGACATTGTTATTTTTAACAGCATTCAGGCTCTTCCACACTGCTGTTTTTTGCAATTCTGTCGTTTCATTCTCATCTGATGACAACAGGAAAATATGATCCGGATTAATCGATGGTAACGACTCCATGGAGATTACTTTCATTGAATCCGTCGGGTCAGGTATGGATGCAGGAGGTGTCAAGCCGAGATCGTCGTACAGAACTTCATAGTTTCTTTTACTGTAATAACGCACTTCTTTATCGGATAAACGCAGGAACATTACGGTTTCGTCTCCGATGGATTGCTTGATTTTCTCGCGGGCTTCTGCAGCCTTCTTCTCGTATTCTTCAATGACTTGTTTGGCCTGATCCGTCTTCCCTAACATATCTCCCATATGTAACAGGCTGGTTTTCATACGAATAATACCTTGCTCGTCCTGCAGCTTCTCTGCCAGCAAGGTAGGCGCAATTTTGCTGAGGCTGTCATAGGCATCACTCATGAAATCCTGACCGATGATCAGGTCTGGCTCTGCCGCCAATATGCTTTCGTAGTTGGGATCAACCTGCCAGCCTAGATTTTCTTTTCCTTGTAGTTGATCGGACAGGTAGGTAGGAAACTGATCACTTCCCTCCTCATTACTGGATGCTGCCTGGAGTACAATACCGAGTGCTAACAAATAGTCCGTTGCAGCCGGGAACAACGAAATAATATGCTGAGGATCACCTTTGATGACCGTTTCTCCCCAAGGATGTTTAACAACACGTTCCTGTACTGCTGATTCGGTGGATTGCGCGACTTCTGTGGTTGGAGCATTGTTACCGTTTGTTCCATTACTGCTTGTTGCTGAATTGCCCTGAGAAGGGGACTGACAATGGACAATTCTGATTCTCGGATAGCATTATTCTGACCGGTTGGCAGAGCGATACATTTTTGTTTGAAACGACCTGGTGAAAGGCCAACATGCTTTTTAAATAATCGATTAAAATAGATCACATCCGGAATGCCGATTGCCTCGGCAATCTTCTGAAGAGATGCATCTGTGTGTAACAGCAGCTCCTTGGCTTTGTACATCCGTATCCGAGTTAAATAGGTAATCAGACTGCTACCTGTCTCTTTCTTGAACGTTCTCGACAGATGCCCTGCACTGCAATCCAGAATTTCTGCGAGCGGATCGACCATAATGGGCAACATGTAGTTCTCATGAAGATAACGAACGGCTTGAGCTACCAGATCGGGTTTGGCAGTATCAATCCCTTGTGTACTTAACTGCCTCATTAATTCATTAATGAATTGATAAAATAACGTCTTTACCTGAAATTTCGAGAACGCATCCGTCCGTTCCCAATGTTGCTCTATTCTTTGGACTTTATCATATAAGTCAATGGGATAGCTTGGGGCAAAAGCATATTGCACATGAAACGGGACATGTTACCTGAGCAGAGCTTGATTCTCACGAGTATTGGTTAACGACAAATTAGCCCGATAAAACATCAAATAAAACTCGAATGAATCCTCGTTCAGGGAGATATTCATCCATACCCCCTTGCCTCCATGTAAGACTTGCATCTGATCGATCGCGTACATCGTGTCATCCAGCGTAATCGTTGCATTACCGCGAACTGTATAGATAAACCCGCTAATTGGAAATCGATAGGCATGGATGGGTTCGCCAGCACGCACGACGACGTGACGCACATCCCATATTTTAATTGAGGCCAGATTCCATAACTTCACATGCTCTTCTACGTGCATCTCTTCCTTCACCTTCCACAACCCATTAAGTTAGCAAAAAATCAGCAAAATCAGCGGATATTTTCACTTTTCTCCATTCTATCGATAATCATTCTCAACTACAACATATATCTTCCTATTCGATAACATGCTACGCAAGAAAAAGCCGATCCATGAAAAAGGATCGGCTTACGTTCTACCTTTTTAAACTTCGCCGCGTCTGTTCTCAACCGATTTCATACGGTTTTGGTCATCTGGTACCCGGTCAACACTGAACTCTTGACCAGCTTCAACCTCACCATGACCGGAAATATTTCGGGAAAAATTAGTGAACTGTCTTTTTTGTTCATCCAGTTCGTGTTTTTGTTTCAAAAGCTCTTGCGGGTCCTGCTTTGTCACTATGCAAACCTCCCATTTATTAAGTCATGCAATGATTCGTACTACAGAAGTTTTCCATAAGAGAGCTATGCTTATGCATTAACACCAGGAACCTTACATAATATATGCTCAAGCACTGTATCTGATCGTGTAATATATAAGAGCCACTACATGTTAGATGGGTTTGTTAGAAACTATGAACGTGGATTACAAATATGAATTTGAATCAGGATTTGTCAGACATCGGCAATGTTTATGCTGTGCCTTTGTTTATTGAAGGAGTTGACAGCAGTTTCAGTACCATTTTCAGTGAGAAATATTAGCTGGAGCAACCGGAAATAGCTTTGAGGGTTCTCATAAATAATATATCTAATACAAAAAAACGCGCTAAGAGATCCTCTCAGCGCGTTTTTATAGTTACTAATACGTGATTAGTGAATATCTTTCTTTTTGAAATTGCCGCCTCTTACCTCAGCTACATCGTATACGACGACAAAGGCAGTCGGATCAATTTCATGAATGATATCTTTAATCTTACTCTCTTCCATCCGGTTAATGACACAAGTGATTTCCTTGAATTGTTCATTCGAGTAGCCACCGTATGCCTCAGTGTACGTTGCACCACGACCTAGACGGTCACGAATGGTTTCAACCATGATCTCAGGTTGATTCGTAATAATTTTAAACGTTTTGGAGCCGCTCAATCCCTCTTCAACAATATGTATTACTTTAGAAGCAATAAAATACGCAAGTCCTGACAAGATCGCTCCTTGCAAACCGAATACGGTTGAAACGACAATAAAGACAAACATGTTGAGGAACAGGATGAGATCACTGGTTCCAAAAGGTACTTTTCGCGAAAGGAGTACAGCCAGCATATCTATGCCATCCAATGCACCACCATTACGCAATGCAAGTCCCATACCGAAACCGATGATAATCCCGCCGACAACCGTAACGAGCAAGGTATCGCCTTCAATGATGGTTGGTACATGGTGCATCAGACTGGTGCTGATTGCCAGTGAAGCAATACCAATGATCGAATATAACGCGAAGCTTTTACCGATTTGCTTGTACCCGAGCCACACAAATGGAATGTTAATAATCCCGATGAGCATCCCCAGTGGTAATCCGAACAACTGTGATCCTACGATACTCAGACCTGTGACACCACCATCTGAGACATTATTCGGGATCAATATGGCTTCCAGGCCATATGCCGTTATAAATCCCCCAATGATAATCAATAATACTTTGGAGAGGATCTTTAACTTGTTTGACTTTTGTTTTCTGTTTTGATGCATTCCATTTCCCCCTTGATGAACAACCGATAAAAAACAGTCTATAATAAAAATCACTGTTTTGGCAATAGATCGTCATTTGTGTGTGTTACTTCATTGTCCGATGAGCGTTCGATACGCCGAAATTTTATGCTCAAGCATCTCATCAGCTGTATTAAGGATGTGCATCTGTTTTTGGATCGACTCTTTATGCTCCTCCAGCAGCTTCAAACGATCTGCTGCCGTATGCTCCCCTTCCTGAAACAAGGATGCATACTTCTTAATAATCGCAATGGGCATTTGAGTCTCTTTTAATTTGATCACAAATTGTAGCCATTTCAGGTGTGACTCGTTGTACCGTCTGTCTCCACTGGCATCTCGGAGAGGAATCACAATCTGTTCCTTCTCATAATAACGCAACGTATGCGCACTAATATGAAGCAATTCTGCCACTTCACCAATGGTATGCATGGTTAACCTCCCCTCCATTTTCCCGCTTGACTTAGAGTAAGCTCTAATCAGTATAATCAACTCGTGGTCATATCACAATAAATATGAAATCAGATCCAGGAGGAGTTTCCATGAAATACACAGTGATTACCGGTGCCAGTTCAGGCATTGGATATGAAGCGGCTTTAGCTTTTGCAGCTCGTGGCAAAAATATGATTCTGGCAGCTCGCAGAACCGATGAATTGGACAAATTAAAAGCAAAAGTAGCTGAAATTAATCCTGATCTGGATGTTGTCATTCGTACAGTGGATCTGTCCATTGCCGCTAATGTGCATGAATTCTATGAAGGTCTTCAGGCTTATTCCATTGAGACATGGATTAACAACGCAGGATTCGGGAATTTTGCTTCCGTTGGCGAACAACATCTACCCAAGATTGAACAGATGCTTCATCTTAATATAGAAGCTCTTACGATTCTTTCTTCCCTGTATGTACGTGATTATGCAGATGTAGATGGCACACAGATTATTAATATCTCCTCTGGTGGAGGATATACGATTGTGGCCGATGCTGTAACCTACTGCGCAACCAAGTTTTATGTAAGTGCCTTTACCGAAGGACTTGCGCAAGAGTTAAAAGGCAAGAATGCAGCAATGCAGGCCAAAGTGCTCGCTCCGGCTGCAACCGAGACGGAATTCGCGAAACATTCCTTTAATGTAGACGAGTTTGAATATGAAGGCAGAGTTCCGAAGTTCCATACGGCAGAACAAATGGCTGGATTTTTACTTGAATTGTATGACAGCGAGAGCGTGGTCGGCATTGTGGATGGGTTAACATATGACTTTGAACTAAGAGAACCAATTTTTCCGTACGCTGCACGAGCAGCCTCGAAACCACAAAATTAACCCGAAAACTGAAGTCGAAACTAAGTCGGCTCAATACCGGTAAACATTCACCTAACCTCACTGATAAACATTATTAAATCTAATCGTTAAACTTCAGTTAACGTTAATAAGGGAACCTGTCTCCAGGTTCCCTTTTTTGTATTTATTTTCAATTCTATATTAATACTTACTATATAATGAAGTATTATGCCAGCCTCATTTTGAAATCCTGATATCCGAATTCGCGAACAACTTCGCAATCGCCATCTTTTCGTTTGACTGCAATCGCTGGAAGCGGCATGCCGTTGAACGTATTGGTTTTCACCATGGAGTAAATCGCCATGTCTTCGAATACCAGACGGTCGCCTTCTTGCAAAGGCTGATCGAATGAATAATCCCCAATTACGTCACCAGATAGACAGGTTTGTCCACCTAGGCGATACAGATGAGCCTTCTCGCCCACTTCTCCCGAACCGATCAGCGGCGGGCGATATGGCATTTCCAACACATCCGGCATATGACACGTAGCTGAAGTATCCAGAATAGCGATGTCCATACCGTTTTTATGGAAGTCCAGCACAGAGGTCACCAGATAACCCGCGTTCAGCGCAACAGCTTCTCCCGGCTCCAGATATACTTCCAGGCCATAGTCGTTCTGCATACGCTTGATGCAAGCTTCCAACCTTGGAATATCATAATCTTCACGTGTGATGTGGTGTCCACCACCGAAGTTGATCCATTCCATTTGTGGCAACCATTGTCCGAATTTCTCAACCACTGCATTCAGCGTAGTCTCCAGATCGTCGGAGTTTTGCTGACACAGCGTGTGGAAGTGCAGTCCAGAGACGCCTTCCAACAGGTCTGCATCGAAATCCTCCAGTTTCGCGCCAAAACGCGAACCCGGAGAACACGGATCGTAGATCTCGTGTCCTTCTTGGGTAGAGCATTCAGGGTTGACGCGCAAGCCGACCTTACGGCCAGCTTGAAGCGCCTTATCCTTGAATTTTGCAAGCTGTGAAAATGAGTTGAAAATAATGTGGTCGCAGATGGAGAGAATCTCGTCGATTTCTTCTGCGCGGTATGCTGGAGCAAAGACATGATTCTCTTTGCCCATTTCCTCATGGCCCAGACGCGCTTCATACAAACCACTCGCCGTTGCACCGCTCAGGTATTCACCAATCAGCGGATACATCGCAGTCATGGAGAATGCTTTTTGAGCTAGCACGATTTTGGCACCTGTACGCTGCATAACACCGTTCAGGATTTTCAGATTTTTCTCGATAAGCGCCTCGTCAACAACAAAACATGGTGTCGGTAATTGCTCGAACCGCATTTTAACGAACAAGCTCCGATTCTTTAACTTCTTCTGGCAGCTCATCCACGAGTACCGGGTTGAAGTCTTCTACCCATGGGAGGCCCCATTTGTTCAACTCTTCCATGAATGGATCTGGGTTGAACTCTTCTACATTGTATACGCCTGGTTTGTTCCATTTGCCTGTCATAACCATTGCTGCACCGATCATAGCTGGAACGCCTGTTGTGTACGAGATCGCTTGGGAACCCACTTCTTTGTAGCACTCTTGGTGATCACAGATATTGTAAACATAATAAGTTTTGTCTTGGCCATCTTTTTTGCCTTTGAAAATACAACCGATGTTTGTTTTACCCACAGTGCGTGGTCCAAGGGATGCTGGATCCGGCAGTACTGCTTTCAGGAATTGCAGTGGGATAATTTGTTTGCCTTCATATTCAATAGGCTCGATTGAAGTCATGCCTACATTTTCAAGAGCTTTCAAGTGAGTCAGGTAGCTTTGACCAAATGTCATGAAGAAACGGATACGTTTCAGACCTGGCATGTTTTTTGCCAAAGATTCCAGTTCTTCATGGTACAACAGGTACATGTCTTTCTCGCCAACTTCTTTGAAGTCATAGACACGTTTGATTTCCATCGGTTTTGTTTCGATCCATTCACCATTCTCCCAGTATCTTCCGTTCGCAGATACTTCGCGAATGTTGATCTCAGGGTTGAAGTTGGTTGCGAACGGGTAGCCGTGGTCGCCGCCATTGCAGTCCAGAATGTCGATGTACTCAATTTCGTCAAAGTAGTGCTTCAGGGCATAAGCGGAGAATACGCCAGTCACGCCTGGGTCAAATCCACTTCCGAGCAATGCAGTGATTCCTGCTTGTTCAAAACGCTCTTTGTAATCCCATTGCCAGCTGTATTCGAACTTCGCTGTATCATGTGGCTCATAGTTCGCTGTGTCCATGTAATTTGTTTTAGTTGCAAGACAAGCATCCATGATTGTCAGATCTTGATACGGCAAAGCCAGGTTCATAACGATATCCGGTTTAACTTCGTTGATCAGAGCAATCAATTCGTCAACATTATCAGCATCTACTTGTGCTGTTGTAATTTTTGTTTTTCCGCCGTCCAGCTTGGCTTTGAGCTCATCACATTTGGATTTTGTACGACTCGCGATGCAGATTTCCTCAAAAACTTCGCTGTTTTGAACGCATTTGTGTACTGCCACGGAAGCAACGCCGCCGGCGCCGATGATTAGTGCTTTTCCCATTTTACATTCTCCTATCCCAATATGTATTTTTTTAAATTGGTTTAATACGCTGACAACAACAAGACAACAAAAAAAGCAAGGTGAAAAATGCCCGCAATCGCGCATCATCACACTTGCTTATCGATATACATCATAAAAAAGACGTGAAGTCTCCATGACCAAAAAAGTTCACAAGAACTCCTTTGGCGGAAAGCTCCTTCATGTATATCAATATTGGATCAGAGTCTATATAGCAAATAATTCGCCTTTACCACTCTTATTGACCGTTTCACAAGTTGATGTGCAATTGCACTGGTTGTAAAGTAACCAACTTATAAAATTTGAGCTTTGAACTCAATCAATAAAGCAACGTAAGTTGCCAATCGGCGTTTGACCCGGCTGTCCGTATGGCCTTAACTTCCTGATGAAAGTGGTCAAAAATTATCTGCTGGAAAGCTCTAATTCATATTGATAAATCAACTTCCCAAAATCACAGGTCTTACACTATCAGACGTTGAAAAAAAAATCAAGCAATTATCAAAAAATAATTTTTTGACCGAATTACAACTAGGAATGAAATTGATATCCTTCGAAGACTTTTAAGCCTTCTGTGTTAAGTAATTCCCCTGTTACTTCTGGCTTTTGAGGACTTTTGTCGAATACTTCTTCACACGCGATCATGATGTTGCCACCAGCAATTTCAGCTAATTGATCATGGGATACACTATACACCAGCCTCCCCAGATTCGACCAAACCATAGCACCCGAACACATCACACACGGTTCACAACTCGTATAAAGAGTGTATTCGCTTAGATCAAACACATGATGTTCGGAACAATACTTTCGGATAAGACCAATTTCTGCATGATGTGTAGGGTCACAAAAAGTGTTAATTTTATTTTCCCCAATCATAACGACCTCTCCGTTTTTCACCAGAATGGCTCCGAATGGTTCGTTTCCTTCTTTGCGAGCTTGCAGAGCAATTTCAATGGCTTTATGCATGAAAAGTTCATCTTTATTCATAAGGTTTACCTCCATAACAAAAATTATGTACTCGACTTTATCTTTTACATTAAGCATGTTCACTCCATTGAAATGCTTCTTGTTCATACCATTCTATCATCATTACAAATAAAGAGTATGACGAAAATTCGTCATACCCCAGTGAATTACACTAAGTTAATCTATTAAAATTTCACAGGCAATGCTGCCAAGCCCTGTGATGACAAAGCGGAGTGCCAATGAATCTCTTCCTGAGGAACGCTGAGTTGAATATCCGGTAGCCGACGTAAAAGAGTAGTAAATGCCACGTCCCCTTCCACACGAGCAAGTGGAGCACCGAGACACATATGGATGCCGTGTCCAAAGGCCAAATGCCGTTTTATTTTGCGTTCGATATCCAACTCTTCGGGGTCAGTGAACTGCTGCTCGTCCCGATTCGCTGATTTCAGAAGGGGAATCACGACATCTCCCTTTTGAATCAATTGTCCATCCAGCTCCGTGTCCTGCGTTGCATAACGAGGACCTGAAGAAGTGGCGGGTCCGTTATATCGCAGCAACTCCTCCACCGCAGAAGGAACCAGATTCAGATCTTGTTTCAGTTGTTCCAGTTGTTCGGGATGGGTCAGAAGAAGATATGAGCCGGTTGCAATCAGATTGGAAGTCGTCTCATGTCCAGCAAATATCAATAACGTGATCATGGATATTAATTCATCTTCATTCAGTCGATCTCCCTCCTCCTCAATCGCAATTAATTGACTAATGAGGTCATCTGAAGGTTCTACTCGTTTATTCGCCACAAGCTGTGAGGTGTACTCTGCGAATGATCGCAAGTGTTGTGCTACGGCAGGGTCCTGTTTACCAAAACCAAGACCTTTCGCAATAGCTTCAGACCATACATGGATCTGAGGTCGGTCTTCCAGAGGTATACCTAGCATCTCAGAAATAACGTTGATTGGGAAAGGATAGGCATAATCTTTTACAAGATCCATCTCTCCTTTTCCTTCAAATTGGTCAATTAATTCATCGGCAATCTCCTGGACGCGTGGACGTAGGCTTTCCATATACCTAGGCGTGAACGCTTTGGAAACCAGGCTACGGAGTCTTCGGTGATCCGGTTCATCAACAAAGAGCATCGACTTTCCGGTAAAAAAGGTCTGGGGTTCGGATGAGCCAAGCTCGCCTGAGAGATTCTTTCGAATATCATTGCCACTATCAATAGAGTTCATGTCTACCGTAAATCGAGAATGATCTTTCAACACTTCCATGGCAACGTCCATCCGAGTTACAATCCAGGTTTGCCCTGCTCCACCCATCGGATTAGGGATCGGGACAACGGATCCTTTGGAACGCATCTGTGCAAATATAGCAAATGGATCTTTACTATTTTCTTCGCTAAATAAATTAAACTCTGTTTTTTCTGATGTCTGGTTATTCGAATGATTCATAATAATCTTCCTTTCGAAGTGAAGTTATTTCAAATCTATGGAAATATATGTTCATTTCGATTATATACCACTCGTATATTTAATTTCAAATTTCATAGATATAACTACACTAAACAACTGTTATACCAATACTTTATTAATATACGATTAGTATAATCATTATATTTGCAAGCACAAAAAACATAAAAAAGAGGTCGGCTTTTGGGCCAACCCCCATATTAATGACGTTGTTTCACCAGTTCCAAAAACCACCAGCAAGCTTCGGTCAATCTATTGGCTTCTGCGTGAAAAGTATTGGATTTGTACTCTTTGTGGAATGCTTGAAGTACAACTTCAATTACAGGAATATTTAAATCCTCTTTGTCCTGTAAAAGCGCCAAAAGCCCTTTCGAAATTTGCTTCAATGGTGCAGATTCCTTGGATTTTTGAACACGCTTATTGAACTCTTCCAATTCCTCCAGCAGAGTATCGATATCCATCCCCATGTCACGGTTACGCTCGTCCGCATTCAGGAAATAGAGAGACTGAAAGTCGAAAATATGTTCATTTCTCTGGTGCATTGTTCTTAGTATCACTTCAATGTACGTTAATACTTTGGGAACCACTTCGCTCCATACCGGTTTTGGCGTATTTAGACTTCTCGAAGTGTTGGCAATCTGGTGTAATATGCCATAGCACAATATTGCACCTTCGTTGGCATACAAGCTGATGTCCTTCCCGTACACCTGAATCAAGCGTGTAGACAGCCAATTTAGCTGAACTGTAGCTAGTTTCGCTGAGTTGATCTCCCCGGAATAAAAACCAGTCCAATATAATTCCCATACTCGCTCTTTATTAGGTACGGACATAGGAATAGCAATCTGATCTACGAGCAAGTCATAATCCGATGTATAGTGATTTTGCTCAAGCTCTTTACGAATGAAAACATCCTCTTGCATACGCTGATCAATAATCGAATATAAACAGTCTTCTTTCGAACTGAAGAATTTGTAGAATGTGCCTTTGGATACACCCGATTGATCCAAGATCATCTGAATTGTTGTATTTGCATAGCTATGCTCTAAAAATAGTGCAAGTGCTGTTTCCAATAAACTTTGTTTACGACTACTCATGTCCCGTCATCGCCCCAGGTTTTTCTCTGATTTTAACATTCATTCCTTTGGAGTTGAAGCTTTGATTCGAAGTATGCCTGTCACACCAAAATAATTGCACAATGAGTAAATTTGCACATTGGGCAAATTGTTGTTATGATAATCCTCACAACGTGCATGCTAAGTATGTATGCTCTTCATTATTATAATTACACCATAGTCATTGGTGCTGGAGGTGAACGCATAAGCGGAGAATAATGACCAAAAGAAACTTGCGACATTTGAAAAAAGAAGCAACTGAAAGGGCGCTTGCTGTTGCTGCATTTGAACTTACCCTTGAACATGGCCTTGATGGCTTTACGGTGGAAGATATCGTACATCAGGTGGGTTGTTCACGTAGAACATTTGCAAACTACTTCACATGTAAAGAAGAAGCCGTAGCAAGAGGCGCAACATCCGTTCAGAATACAACGGAACTCGAAGCTTTACTTACCGAAATGCCCGAAAATGTCTCCTTGCTTGACGTACTGTATGACCTGATCAAAATGCAGCTTACAACAGAACTAATAGGAAGACTACATCAGCTACTATCGCTATCCCAGACCTATCCCGTGCTTGAACCGCATTACCTTGGAGCCATGCACCGCATGCAGACGCAGGCACAAGAAACCTTATTAGACTTATCTAACGGAAAGCACGACGAGATTTATACTTATCTTCTAATTAATGCAATGTACGGCACCATACTGCCATTAATTGATGGAAGACTCAATGTGTTGCTGCCCGGACAAACCATTACTGAAGATACCAAGCCCGGTGCTGTAACGTTCGATCAATTTTTAGAAACCATGTTTGGTCACTTGCGAACAGGATTCGAACAAGCTAACCATCCACATTCATCTTAGAGGGAGTGTAAAATAGAGAAATGTCTACATTATTATATCGAGTGGGGAAAACCGCTTTTAGCAAACCTGCAACCTTCATTATTGGCTGGGTTTTAATTCTGGGAATTGTCATCTCCATGATCAGCATCAATGGTATTCACATCAGTTCTGAAATGAAGATTGAAGGTACAGAGTCGCAGAAGGTTCTGGATCAATTGGCAAAAGAACTACCAGCCGCCTCTGGCGGTCAAGGAAGCGTTGTGTTCAAAGCACCGGACAACGAGCGTTTGGATACGCCTGAACGTTTGGCGGCCATGATGAAAGGTGTTAATGAAGTTTACGGATTAGACAAAGTCATTAACCCTGCGGACTACGCAGCTGAAGCGGGTAATTCAGGTGCTACAGCTGAGATGGCTCAGAATACTCAGGCTACTGATTCGGCGCAAGCCGCAACAACCACACCTCCTCCCTATGGACCTTTAATGGTGGATGGTGTTCCTGTACCTGGCATGCTGATCTCTTCGGACGGCAGTATCGCACTGTTCCAGTTCCAATTTACAATCGAACAGTCTGCCATCACGCAAGATGTATTTGATTCCGTGATTCAGTCCGTTATGACAGTAGAGCAAGGAACCCATATTACGGTGCTGCCGGGCGAAACGCTCAAAGCGGTATCAATTGGGGTCGGCTCGGCTGAGATTGTTGGACTGGTCATTGCTGTGATTGTATTGCTGATCACCCTTGGCTCCGTCGTTGCAGCAGGTCTGCCTCTGATCACAGCACTCCTCGGTGTTGCCATTGGAGTTGGTGGTGCGTTCTCGATCTCCAAATTCATTGAAATGCCTAGTGTCACTTCCGTTCTGGCTCTTATGGTTGGGTTGGCTGTCGGAATCGACTATGCGCTCTTCATTGTCAATCGCCAGCGTCGAATGATTATTGATCAAGGCTTAAGCGCAAAAGAAGCAACGGCAAGAGCCATTGGCACATCAGGCAGCGCGGTATTTTTTGCCGGATTAACGGTTATTATCGCACTGTGCGGTATGCTTGTCATCGGTCTCACCTTCTTGTCTACGATGGCTTTGGTCGCAGCTGCCACCGTGCTCATCAACGTATTCGTTGCTTTAACCCTGTTGCCGGCTTTGCTGGGATTGGTAGGAGAACGCATCTGTTCCGCCAAAGCTCGTGAGAAAAGCACGAAACATCCTAAAGCCACTAGCCACGGAGTTGCGGACAGATGGGTGAAATTCGTTATCAAGAATCGTTGGGCTACCATTATCGCCATCATCGTCATTCTTGGTTTTGCGGCGACACCGATCGCCAAAATGGAAATGGGTATCCCTGGCGCTTCTTCAGCGAATCTCGATACAGACGCAAGACAGAGTTATGATGCCATCTCGGAAGGCTTCGGAGAAGGATTCAACGGACCACTTATTCTGGTCGCAGAGCCTAATCAATCTTCCACCAAAGTCACGCCGGAACTCTTGGGCGGTCTGGTAATGGAGCTTCAAGGTCAAAACAACGTTGCACAGGTTACACCGCTTGGGATGACAGAAGATTTGGCGATCTTTAGTCTCATTCCAAAAACAGGTCCTAACGATGCGCTAACTAAAACACTGGTCAATGATCTGCGCTCGGCTGATTCTGGTATCGCACAGAACTATGATGTGAAACTCGGAGTTACTGGACTTACAGCTGTTAACATCGATATGTCAGCCAAACTGGCGCAGGTGTTCCCTATTTATGTAGGCATTATCATCCTGCTATCACTGATCATCCTGTTACTCGTATTCCGTTCGATCATCGTTCCCATCAAAGCAACAATTGGCTTCCTGCTTAGTATCCTGGCTACATTCGGAATCACGACTGCTGTATTCCAATGGGGCTGGCTGCATTCGCTCTTTGGTTTCGATACCGGCGGCCCGCTGCTGAGCTTTATGCCGATCATCGTGACAGGTATCCTGTACGGCCTCGCGATGGACTATCAGGTCTTCCTCGTTAGCTCCATGCGCGAGTCATATGTTCATGGTCAACGCGGAACCGAATCCGTCGTTCATGGGTACAACCAGGTTAGTCGCGTGGTTGTTGCCGCAGCGGTGATCATGGTCTCTGTATTCGCAGGATTCATCTTCACCGATGATGTCATGATCAAGCAGATTGGTTTCACCTTGGCGGTAGGCATTCTGATTGATGCTTTCATCATCCGTATGGGCTTGGTCCCTGCCATCATGGCTATTTTTGGAGACAAAGCTTGGGCACTTCCGAAATGGCTGGATCGCATCCTGCCGAACCTGGATGTTGAAGGCGAGAAGCTGATTGCTTCCCTTCATGCTGAAGAGCATGCCAACACCAAGTCTGGATTAAAATAATACTGCCTATACAATGGTGATATCGCGACTACAATCACGTCTACTCTCACCATTAAAAAGACCTCCTCTGTTTTTTATAAACAGGAGGTCTTTTTTCTGTTCCTAATCTTTCTTATGCGGTTATGTCTTCAATATGGATCGTATAGCGTGGGGATTTAGCAGCATTAACAAACGCCGCAAATAACTTCTGACTATAGTCATCTACTTTATAGCTATACTCTGGATGCCACTGCACGGCCAAAACAAACGAGCGGCCTGCCATGACTACCGACTCAACGAGTCCATCTTCAGCGACTGCCACGGCAGTTAATTTATCCGATAACTTCTTGATTCCCTGATGGTGATAGCTGTTCACTTGTAGCGTATCGGTTTGCAAGATATCATGAAGCAAATTATTTTGCTCTATATGTACATCATGTACAAGATTCGAGTAAGGCGGACTTTGCTTGTGAGTAACGATCTTGTTCACATGAAGTTGAAGGCTGGTTGGAATGTCTTGATACAACGTTCCACCCAATATAACGTTAAATAGCTGCAGTCCACGGCAGATGCCAAAGGCAGGCTTATCAAGCTCAATCACTTTTTGTAACAGGTTCGACTCCATAATATCGCGTTCAATACACAACTCCCCACAGGCAATCTCTGCATACTCATGATATAGCTCAGGATTGAGATCATGTCCCCCCGTGAACAGGAACCCATCGAACTCATCAGCCAGAGTTGCTATGATCTCGATATCTGTTGTCAAAGGCAGCATAATTGGAATCCCACCAGCTTCCTCTATGGCGTTCATATAGTTCGGAAGCATCCAGTAACTTTTTTTGTCTGTATCGTACAAAGGCAGAACACCGATCATCGGCTTTTTCATGGGTTCCCCTCCTATCTTTTCATTCATTTTATCAGATCTCTTCATATACAAATTCACTGAATTATTGCATTTTCCTACCTTTATAATCTACGAACCGGTATCATCCGGAGTGCTGGAAAAATAAAAACAAACAAAGCCGCTAGAACAGCGACTTTGTTTGTCGTTCAAATCTCACATATATACATTCATCCCATTAGTCTAAAAATCATCTCATCTAAGCTGCTTTTACAATGGTTGCTTCATCTGAATTCAATTGGATGGAACGCTGGCATATTTGTGTAATGACAAAAGCAAGCAACGCAAGCATCACAGCCACTGGAGGCACCCACTGCACACCACCCATGTTGACGGCAATCCCGCCGACACCAGAGCCAAGCGCTATACCCACGTTGGCTGCTACAGGCAGGAGTGTAGATGCGAATGCTTTGGACCCCGGCGCGATCGTTCCAGACACATCAAACAAATATAACTGGGATGCCGCGCTCATCGAGGATGACACACATCCAATCAGGAACAGGAATGCCAAGCCCATCCACACATTAGAAACGGTAAAACTCATGCCCAGGAACAGGATGGCTTGGATGACGAAAAGTCGCTTGAGCTTGGGTAGGAAGTCACCCTTGGCTATTTTGGCACCAATCCAGTTACTCAGGATGCTACAGGCGCCATAGATCAGGAGTATGGCACTAATCCATTGTACAGGGACACCCATTGTCTCACTAAGGAGTGGCGTAATGTACGTAAAAACGACGAAAATACAGCTGTTTCCCAGTACCGGGATCAGACAGGCCAGCAATATCCGTGGTTTTAAAAAGAGAGACATCTGATCACTGAACGAACCTGCAATCGTTGTTGTTTGGCGTGGCAGAATACGGAACATGAACACCAGCGGCAAAACACCTATGCATGCCGTAACGACGAATGTCATGGACCAGCTCAGATGTTGTCCGATAAATGTACCGAGCGGAACACCTAGCACATTCGCAATAGAAAATCCGCCCAAAATCCAGGCGATGGCTTCCCCTCTTCGCTCCCGGTTCACTGCGTCGCTTACGATCGAGATCGAAAGCGATATCGTAAGTCCACAAGCAACGGCCGAAACGATGCGAATGGCCATTAGAGAATAGAACGTTGTTGAGAACACGGTCAACAGATTTAATGCTAATACGATCCCGAATCCAATCAATATGGAACTTCGTCTAGATATTTTAGCCAAGAAGGCCACGGCAAATGGTGTACCCACTGCGTATGCAATCGCAAAACCGGAGACAAGCATTCCCGCGGCAGCAAGTGATACTTTCATATAACTTTCAATTTCCTTCAACACACCCACGATAACATACTCGGTTGTTCCCAATACAAAGCTGACAAGCGTAAGCGTTAAAATAAGTAGGTTCTCTCTATTTCTAGTCATAAATCAATACTCACTAATCCTTTCTATTGTTGCAAGCGCTTCAATTCTGTCTACCATCATTAATTCATGTATTTTCTGCTTTCCCATCCCTCCACTTTCGATATATAGTACATTTTGATAGTGAAATTGTACTGTCAGATATGCCATGACGACAATCAAGGTTGTTGTGGTTTTGTTGCAAAACATTATGTATGTTGTCATTTCAGCACAGATTATCATTAAAGATTCTGAAGGGAAGACATAGATGAATACACACCACGAATCCGGCCAACTGGATGCAAATCGAGATTGCACCATTATTTATGTAGGAAAGCTGGCCGACAATCCGCATTGGAGCTTTCCGACGCATAAGCATGACGACCTGCACGAGATTATCTACGTAACTGAAGGCAAAGGATTGTTCACCATCGACGGTACCAAGCACTGGGCTCAAAAAGGCGACATGCTCATTTATAACAAGGGTACTCTTCACGAGGAGAAGTCCAATCCTGAATTCCCGTTATCCACCTTTTATTGTGGGTTTCGTTTTACAGAAGGTACCCACAAGGATTGGGTCATCCCTCCCTCTAACGAGCCGATCATTCGAGCCAACCGATATTCCGATGAGCTTCATTCGTTAATGCAGACTCTCTTCAATGAATTTTCAATCCGGGAACATGGATACGAGTCTATTTCTGGGCATGTGTTGAAAGCTATCCTTATGATCATCGATCGGCTGTCCCGTCAGCAGCTTCCTGATGGAGAGAGTGTCCGGAGTAACACCCTTGTTGAGAGCATTAAGGACTATTTGGATACCCACTATCGGCAAAGCATTAAACTGAAGGAATTGGCAGATCAATTTCACATCGATTTTTATTACTTAATTCATATGTATAAAAATCACTATGGCACCTCGCCTTATCACTACCTGATTCAACGAAGAATGGGTGAAGCCACCCGATTATTAGTCTCAACCAACAAAAAAGTATGGGAAATTGCCAAACTGGTTGGTTACGATAACCCCAATTACTTTACGATTCTATTTACCAAAACAGTTGGTGAATCCCCGCGAAGTTTTCGAAAAAAGAATCAAAAGGATATGTTCGGGGATGAGGCATCACATTCATACTAATCTTACTAATCTCTCTAAGCGCAAAAAGGCGCTCCAATTTGGGGAGCGCCTTGGCTATTCACTTTACCTTACACACATACATACATACTACTCTTTAAAGCTTAAACCGGCGAACCAATTCTTGCATGTTCTCAGCTGTTTTGGATAACTGTGCAGATGATGCCGATATCTCCTCCATCGCCGCCATTTGCTCTTGGGCTGCTGCTGAAGTCGTCTGAGCACTGTCAGCCGACACTTTAGAGATATGACTCATCGCGGCAACGGTAGCCGAGACTTCTTCCGTACTGGCTGACAACTGTTCTGAGACAGCGGAAATATCCTGAATTTGATCAACGATATGCGTTGTATATTGTTCAATGTTGGATATGGTTGCAGAAGCTTCTTGGCTGATCCGCATTCCCTCACCAACTTGATTACGAACTTTATCATTCATGAGGGATGTCGATTTCGCAATCAGATCGAGCATTTTGCCAATCGTAGCGCCAATTTCATCCGCACTTTGTTTGGATTGCATGGATAACGTACGTACCTCACCTGCAACGACAGCAAAACCTTTTCCGTGTTCTCCTGCTCGTGATGCTTCAATAGAAGCATTCAGTGACAGAAGATTGGTTTGCCGAGAGATATCCGCAATTGCTTCATTCATTCGATTGGCTTCGGCCGAAAGACTGGACAGCTCGTTAATCAATGCCGAGGTTTCTTCAACAGCTACGAGAATATGTTCCATTTGTGTTCCGACCTGGTTTATCGTTTTTCCACCATTAGCGACAGCGCGCTCTGTCTCTTCAGCCGAATCCACAATCGCACTCGCAGATTCTGCGATTGTACTGATACCTCTGGCCATCTCTTCGACTGCATTCGCTGTCTGTTCCGAATTTTCCGCCCCAACAATAGCTGATTCGGCAGTCTGTTGCATGGTTTCAGCTACATGTTGAACCGATTGGGTCGTTTGTTCAGTACTCTCCTGAATCATTTGGGAAGAGTGGCTTAACAACGATGATGTCTGATGAAGTTCAGCAACTACCGATTGAAGAGAACTGGTCATTTGGTCAAAATCATTTGCCAATATACCAAATTCGTTTTCGGTTTTAAGATTCACTCGTTCAGACAGATTCCCTTCGCTTACACTGCGAGTTGCCTTTCTCAGTTTTTGCATAGGTACGATAAAAGATCGCAAAATGAAGAAAATAATTACAACGGCAATCAATACAGAGATAGCAATGACGGTTAGACTCGATACCATAATAGGCTTCGCAGCAGCAATAAAGTCTTCATGGCCCATCAGAGCAATGACATTCCAACCTGTCAAGGCATTAACACCGTTATACACTTCAAGATCATACGCCAGATCCGTTCTGACAAATTGGGAAAACGCCATCGGTTCTTCGGAACTGGAAGCCGTATTCGGATGAACTGGAATTCCCTCAATGAGTGCTCCGCCGAGCTCTCCTCCCCCACCTTTTACAATGGCACCGGACCAAGCCGCAATCGTCCGATTGGAGTCCACCACAATCAGACTCCCATTGCCTCCTACATCCACATTCGATATTTCATTTGCTAATCGCTCCAGATCAAGTTTAATACTTGCCACACCTCGATCATCTGACAGAGCTTTTGAGATCTCTACATAAATCTTCCCGGATCCGGAATCCTTCATAATACTTGAAAAATAGAGTGATCCATTGTTACTTTCCCCATTGGCATACCATTCTGTGCTGCGTGGATCATATGTTGCATCTTCTATTGTTGGAGATGATATAACATCACCTTGGTCGTTGCCCACAGTTATGGCCAGAATATCAGGATATGTATCAGATAATTGGTCGATTCCTACTTGTACCCTTTCGTTGTTCGCCTGACTGAGGGTGGAGCCATACATGCTATCGATATAATTCAATAATGCTGCTTTTTCCCCCACCAGATTGTTAATGTGCTGCCCTGTCATGGTTAAAATGGTATTGATGGGATCTGTCATTTTTTGTTGTACCTGATCTTTGGCACTATTATACGAAAAGTATCCGATAAGTGCAGTCGGGATAATAAGTACCGCAAGGAAAGCTGCAATGAGTCTGGTGCTCATCAAACGTAAAACGGTTCCTCCTTTCTTCAAAAATGAACTTTGTTTCTTTGCCTTTTTCAAATAAATCGCCCTCTCTTTATTGATTTTGGTAGAATCAATCAGCAAGTAAACGCAAAAAAACCCATATATACACACACTCAAAGAAACGTTGAGCATGTATATACATAGGTATTGCCTGAATGAATTCAGTAACAAGCCGTATTTGTTTTGTATTATACCATAGATAAAAAGGGTTTGTTAGCTATGATTGGGTCTTACTGCCAGACAGCTGTTGTTTATATTCCGTAGGACTTAGCCCCGTATATTCCTTGAATACCTTCGAGAAATAGTGCTGATCACTAAACGACAGCAGATCGGATACTTCCTTGAACTTCATGTCCGGTTGGCATTGCATCAGTCTGCAAGCTTCCTGAATGCGAAGCTGGGTGTAATACTGAACAAACGTAATTTGCGTTGCATTTTTGATCACTCTGCTGACATACGACGGGCTGACGTGAAATTTCATGGCAATGTCGTTGATCGACAATGGAGAGTATTTATTCAGTTTTACGTGATCGTCAATCTGCTCGAACAAGATCGCCTTGCTTTTTCGAACGTGGGATTGCAGCATATCGAAGCACTGTCCCGTCCATTCCGTCAGTTCCCGGCAAAAGTCATCGTAGGAATGTGCCTGAGCGAATTGTCTTGCCCGCAGCTCCAGACCCAATCGAATCCCCGACCCCTGTTCCTCGTACAGATGAGCGAACGTGTCTACAATTAACCCGATAAACCGCTCCACCTCGGTGATATGTACATTTTCCTCCGCCCATCGATTCAGCAATTCGGATAACTTAAGAGCAAACCGCTCTTTCTGACGAGCCTGTACCATCTGTACAAAAGCAGCTTCCAACACCGAATCCAGACAGCCCGTCTCGGATCTAGCCATCGACACCGGATTCCCGGTATCCAGCGCTAATCCTTGTTTCAACCTTTGCTGCTCAGACACTATGGACGACATGCGGTGATAGAGTTCTGGCAGATTACCAGATTCAGCGAACAGCAGTTGTCCTCCGATTATGGCATCATAATCATGTGAAAGCAGATGCCGACGCAACGATTCAAGACATTCATGTACGGAAGAGTACAAATCGAGTGCACTCTTGTTGACGAAAGCGACTATTTGATACGGGGTTTGACTGGTGTAAACTCGACATGCATGGGATGTAAAAAAATCCTGCATTATACTCTCAAGCTCCACCTGCACCCATCGTTCATGTCCTGCGGTGAAGGGCTGTTTGTTCATAATGAACATCATCTGGCTGAATAAAGGCGGAAACGCCTCCCCTTGTTTCAGTGCAGTTTCACATTGGGGATGAATGATTTCCTGTAAATCCAGCAGGTCCTTGGACATCTGTTGATCCAGTTGGTCAATTACCCGACCCATAACCTCTTCGAGTGCCTCTCGCTCCACAGGTTTTAGCAAATAGTCAAATACTTTCAGGTTCAATGCTTTTCTTGTGTATTCAAAATCGCTATAACCACTAATCAGAATGACCTTCAGCTCTGAGTTGGCAAGCTTGGCTTGCTCAATCAGAGATAAGCCATCCATTTTCGGCATCCGGATATCGGTCAACAGCAGGTCAATCGGTTCCTGCTTTAACGCTGCCAAGGCTTCTTCTCCATTCGTTGCCGTTGCAGCTATACGAATCGGGAAGCTCAACGTCTCCAAGAGCATTTTAATATTACGTAATATCGGTTTGCTATCCTCAACGATCATAACGTTATACATCATCTGTACCTCCTAGCTAGTAAAAATCCTTCGTCAATGAGCCGATGATCTGAATCGTTGCTCCATGTTCTTCTTCCGTATGATTGTTAAATATATTAATAAAGAGCCGGTTGTTATACATTAGTTTGAGTCGATTGACACTATTGATAATCCCCATATTACCAAGAGCTGTAGCACGATCGGCAGTCTGGTTCATTCCGGTCCCCGATGTCTGAATATTGGCTAAAATCTCCTGAATCTTATCCGGTTGAAAGCCTTCCCCGTTATCCTTGATCTCCAATGCCCATAATCCGTTATATTGCTTCACGGTAATCTGGATACGCCAAGGCGGTGCGGTGTTGGCAAAGGCATGTTCTATGCAGTTTTCCACAAAAGGCTGAATGACCAACCGTGGCAACCGGATTTCGTTCGCCAACTCGTCCGCACGGATGTCCCACTCCAGATCCTCTTCGTACTTTTGTTGTACAAGGGACAAATAATGCCTCGTATGTTGAAGCTCCTCAGCCAAGGTCACATGTGCGTATGGTGAAGAGACAATATAACGCAGACTGTCCGAGAGATGCTTGCACATATCCGATACGACTTTGGTCTTCCCCTCTTGCGCAGCAATACTGATCAGATATAGAACGTTATGAATAAAATGAGGCGCAATCTGGGCTTGCAGCGCCGAATTACGAGCCTTTACTTCTTCATGAAGTGCCGATTTTTCACGGTCAATGGATTGCTGCAGTCTTTCCATCAGGTCCTGAAAAGCTTCATTCAGCAATAACAGATCATTATTCTTCGGCGTTTCATCCACTTTCAGATTCATATTGCTATAGTTCATACGCCAGATCTGACTGCGAAGCTTGCGGATAGGCAGCAACAGGTTACGCGTCGACAGGAATATATACACAAAAGAAACCAGCATCAGTGCCGTAATCAGCAGAATGGACATCGTCTGAACTGAATGGATCGAGCCCAGCACGGATTTTTTGGGTGTTATGATATACGTGATCCAACCTGTACTGGGTGATGTGGAATGCGTGATATAATTGTCGTCTTTGTCGACACCCAGTCCCTCGTCTGATGAAGGCTTCGTCCAATTGGGAAATGTCACACCCGCTTCCGAGCCTGTCATCTGCTCCCCTTGTTCATTCAGAATATAAACATCTCCTGCTGTTATGCCTTCCGTTAGGTTCTGTATATAGGCTTGTTCCATCTGAATGCTTAGATATCCATACACCTTGCCGTTCTGATCATTAATCGTGCGAACAAAGGAGATAGTATCGGCTTGGCGCAGCAGAACAAACCCACTTTCCGTCCAATCTCGTCCAATCTGGCTACTCTTCATCATGGTGTTCAAGATCGCTGGTGGATTGCCCGAACCCAGATAGGACGTCAGGAGAACGCCTTGCTTGTCATAGATGGACATGTCCATGATATTCATACTCGGCCCGATCGCCTGAAACATGATGTCTTTGATGATCCGAATCTGCTTCAGCCTTTCATAATTACTATGAGCTGAGGAGCTCTTGTCCATGGCTGCAAAAATGTCCTTGCTGGACAATATTCGCTGCGACATCTGGTTCTGCTGTTCTACGTAAAGGTCAACCTGCTCTCTTACCTTCGTAGCGGTCACGAGGGTATCCTGCTCCGTTTTCAGTTTGAGCGGGCGGACAACAATCACATTTACATACACGATAAAACAGCCCAGTACGAACAAAAGAAGAGCCAGAAACGTCAAAAACACCTTCGTCTGCAAACTGAATTGAGTTGCTTTATGTATGAGCTTCGCCATTCTTAGAGGTGCCCTCCTGTTCCGACATGATGTGAAATCCCTTACATTCAAGTCTACTCTATCACGGTACTCCATGAAATGATAGCGATTTCAAGTTCAGGATTTTACACATCAACGTTCAAGCACAGACATGTACCGGGGAGAGAAAAGAATCTATAATCGGACTTGTAAACGGATTCACTAAACGTTTTAGAGGGGGATTTGCATTGAAAACAATAAAAAGAAAAAAGGCGATTTCCATTATCCTGGCCAGTTTATTATCCATCTCGTTAACCGCTTGTGGATCAGGCGGCAAGGATTCCGGTACAGCTGCTGGCGGGGACAGTAAGGGCGGCAAAGTCACACTGGAGCTGGCGATCTCTAAAAGTTCTCAGGACTCTGCCTTCATTCAGCAAGACATTCTCGATGCATTCGAAAAACAAACGAACATTCGCGTCAATTTGCAGCTGATTCCAGCGGAACAAACGACGACGGTACTGCAAACTAAACTCGCTGTAGATGAAACGCCTGACATTATTCAGTACAATCTGGCGAGCGCAGTTACGGACCTGAACCTTGAACGTAACTTCGAAATTCTGGATAACGAGCCTTGGGCGAGCAGAATTGTGAACAAAGACGTCCTCTCTTCTGGTGGACACCTCTACAGTTTCCATGTCAGCCAAGATACAGGGATGCAAGGGGTCGTTTATAACAAACAGATCTTTGAAGAGCTCGGGTTGTCTCTTCCAACGAACTACGAAGAATTCCTAGCGATCTGTGAAAAAATCAAAGCGAGTGGCATTACGCCTGTATTCATGCCTTACAAAGATGCCTGGGCTGCCAACATCTGGCCTGCTGCAGCTTTTGCCGATTTTGTAGCCAAAAATGAGCCGACGTTTTTTGATGACTTGAACAGCAATAAGAAAAAATGGTCCGACATTCCGGAATTCAAAACCTTCCTGGAACAACAGTATGAAATTTACACCAAAGGGTACACCAACACGGATGTGCTTAGTGACAGCTATGACATGGCAGTAGGTAAATTCCTGAACAAGGAAGTAGCCATGATGTTTATGGGAGATTGGTTAATTGAAGGTGTTGCTGAGCAAGATCCAAATATGGAACTGGGCGTATTCCCGATTCCATCGTCAGAGAATGCCAGTCTCGGTGCAAGTCCACTCGGCGGACAACTGTTCATTCCGAAGAAATCCAAACATTTGGAAGAAGCTAAACAGTTCCTGGACTATATTGCTTCCAAGGATGTCGCACAACAGATCGTGGACTCCAAAGGGTACGTATCCAATTTCAGTGACGTCACCACACCCGAATTGCCGGCTTACAAGCAGGATATTGTAGACAACTATATTACGCCTAAGAAAACAGTGCTGACAACGGATGCTTTCATGCTGGTCGACCGCAGCGAACTGTACCGGTTGTTACAGGATCAATTTGCAGGTGGTTTGTCACCGGAAGAAGTCCTGAAATCCTGGGATGAGAAGTTCAGTCAGCTGATGCAGGATAAAGGTGTAGAAGGTTTCTAAAGAGTGAAATACAGGGCAGCATAACATGGACGATCGTTATGCTGCCTAGCTATAACGGAGTGTGAGACATGAAAAGGACTAAAAATTTGTATTCGTATTACATGATATTTCCCGCACTGATTATCTACTCCATCTTTTTCGTTGTGCCTGCTCTCGCCGCTTTCTATTACTCATTCACGGATTGGCGGCTGGATCGGCTGGAGCTGAAGTTCATCGGGTGGGATAATTTCGAGAAAATTTTCTCGGACAAAACGCTAATTCTGGCGCTGAAAAACACGGCGATATTTGCGATCGTCACCGTCGTTGGCAAGAATGTCATCGGCCTATTGCTGGCCGTAGGCCTTAACATGCGATTAAGAACAAAGAACCTGCTGCGCGCGATCTTCTACTCCCCTTCCATTCTCAGCATCCTTGTGATCAGCATTTTGTTCACTCCCATGTTGCGTACCGAAGGTACCATCAACAATCTGTTGGAATCCGTAGGATTACATTCGTTAAGCCAAGCTTGGCTGACCAACCCATCTATTGTCATCTGGACGATTGCCATCGTCTCCATCTGGCAGAGCGCCGGGTTCCAGATGGCCATCTATCTGGCTGGTCTGCAGTCCATTTCTCAAGAATATTACGAAGCAGCCAAGATTGATGGCGCAAGCTCGTGGAGAAGTTTTTTCAAGATCACACTGCCACTCTTATTGCCCGCCATTAACATTAACCTGATGCTGACATTGATCGGTGGACTTAAAGTATTCTCCGAGGTGTATGTCATGACCGGTGGTGGCCCGGGTAACGCTTCCCAAGTCGTGGGTACGATCATTCTGCGATCTTTCGGCGAAGGCAACTGGGGACTCGGTACGGCGGTCAACACCCTTCTGTTCGTGGTCGTTACCATTATTGCTATACCGCTATTGATCTTCATGCGGCGTAAGGAGGTTACGGAATAACATGGGCTACACACGCAAACTTGCCATCCGCAACTATATCGTGGAAGGTTTCCTGATTCTGGCCTCCCTTATCGTTCTGTTGCCGCTTGTCATTCTGATCTTTGGTTCATTCAAAACCAGCGCCGAAGTGCTCAGCTTCTCCCTGAGTTTCCCCGAGACATGGCAGTTCTCGAACTATGTTCGTGTCTTCCAGGAAGGTGGTCTGTCTCGAGCGTTCTTCAACAGCATTTTGATTACTGGCGTATCATCCATCATTAATATCGTTGCCTCTTCGGCAGCGGCATTCATTCTGGCACGTCGGGAAACCAAACTATCCGGTACGATCTACATGTATTTCTTCATGGGACTGATTGCGCCGATGTCGATTATTACGACCATACGTGTCGTACAGGGATTAGGATTCTACGGCAGCATCACAAGTGTCATCCTGATCTACGCCGCGTTAAATACGGCCTTCAGTGTATTCTTGTATAGTGGATTCATCAAAACCATTCCAAGAGCGCTGGACGAAGTGGCATTTCTGGAAGGAGCAAGTGTGTTCGGCGTGTTCTTCCGTATCGTCACACCGCTCATTCTACCCGTTAACGCAACGGTAGCCATCATGGTGTTCATGTCCGTCTGGAATGACATCACAATTCCGGTGTACTTCCTGACAGATAGCTCCACATGGACGATGCCACTATCAATCTACAATTTTTACGGCAAATATAGCCGGGACTGGAATCTGATTTTCGCCAATCTCGTGCTCACTTCACTGCCTGTATTCATCCTGTATCTGTTCGGGCAAAAATATATTGTCAGCGGCCTCACTGCCGGTGCAGTTAAAGGATAGCCTTGTATTCTCACGGTTCTCTAGGAATAGAATTGGAGTATTCATGACGTACTCAACCCCCACCATATCTGGTGGGGGTTGTTTTATTTAAGGCGAGAAAATCCATCTACACCCCTCTATTTTTGAAACAATTGCGGGTAAAGGGCAGCAACACCACCAGCAAGACCCTGTTGTACATTCCGACTAGTATCATCAGCAATAATCTCGTAGAGATCCGCTTCGATGGAATCTATTGCAATTTTGGCAATATCCGTTGGGCTCGTTTTCGGTGCGTCGATACCTGCCGTCATATCCGTATCCATGAACGCTACGTGCAATCCGGCAACGCTAACGTTCTTAGGGGCTAACTCCAGACGTAATGCATTCGTAATTCCCCACTGAGCGGATTTTGCAGCTGAATATGCACCTGAGTTACCAAGGCTGAGCCAAGATAGAGCAGACAGGATATTCAGTATCGAACCGCCCCCATTCTTCTCTATCACCGGTGCAAACGCACGAATCATTGAAAGCGTACCGAATACATGTGTATTGAACTCCAAGTGAATATCGTTCAGCTCACCTGTGAGCAGAGAAGCACCCGTAGCGGAACCAGCATTATTGATTAGAAGGGTTACATCACTAGCTACCTCAGCAGCAGCCATGACAGATTGTGGATCCGTAATATCGAGTTGCAGTGGAATAGCTCCCGGCAGATCAATGGATTCAGGGTTCCGTGCGCCAGCGTAAACTTTGGTTCCCCGCGCAAGCAATTCAAGAGCAAGTTCCTTGCCCAACCCTCGATTAGCTCCACTTACAATAGCAACTTGTTTGGAAATATTCATTTATTATTACTCCCTCTCATTGAGAATTCATTCATTTTCGAGCTGTTACGAGAATGATCATTCTCATAACTCCCAATAACAATCTATCACATTAAGAACGATCAGTAAAGAATAACTTTTATGATTCATGTCTTCATAAAAAGAAGATGCCCGATAACCTTTGAAATAAGGCTCCGAGCATCTTTCTTTGGTCCTTCATTGAGAACGGATTTACATATGGATTATGATTTTATGTCATACAGATTCGCAGGCAACGCCTGCACAAAAGGTGACCACTCGCTAGTACTATATAGATGAAGTCGGTGCATGGCCCGTGTGCATGCTGTATACAGAAGCTTGCGATCATATTCCTGGCTGTAGTCTTCGGGTGAAGCATCATAGACCAGGACAGCATCGAACTCAACGCCTTTGGCGAGGTACACAGGAATAACCATGATTCCTTTTTCAAAAATCTGTGTGTCCTTTGTTATGAGCTGTAACCCTTCGCCGCCTTGACTTCGTAAACTTTCATAGGCGTCATGGCTTTCAGCCGCAGTCTTCGTAATCACAGCGATGGAATCGAACCCCTCCGCCTTAAGCGAGGCGATGTCTGCGAGAATCTGCGCACTACGCAGCTTATCGTCCTTCAGTCTTGTTAAAAGAGGCTTCCGATCTCCCCTTTCAAACGGCCTGATCTCTTCTCCCCCTGGTAGCATGCATTTGGTGAATTCAACAATCTCTCTGGTTGAACGATAACTGCGTACCAGGCGTATCAATGTAGTTTCAGCTTCTCCGTAAAGGTGAACTAGTGGCGAGTTGGATGCTGCCAAATCCGTAGCCTGCATAAAGATCGCTTGCCCGAAATCCCCCAGCACGGTCATGCGGGCACGAGGAAACAGCTTTTTGAGATATTCATACTGAAACGCCGAATAATCCTGGCCCTCATCCACGAAGACATAACGAATCTCCGTATTCGTCCGGACGCCTTCGATCATCTCTTTTACATATAAATAAGGAGTAGCATCCTCATGGAACAGCTTGTTCTGGAGAATCATTGCCTTGGTCTGTTTACAAATCTCAGGCCAATGCTGCGGGGGGATTGCCCCGTTCGTCTGTTCCCTATATGTGGCTTCATCCGCAAAGAGTTGTTCATATATGCCTTTCACATCCACGAACTGGAATTTCCGCACACTCTTTCTTAACGGTTTAAACATGTCTTTCACCAGTTTCTGACGAAGCAGCTCCTCTTCCCGCACTGCAAAGTTAAAGGCACCTTCATCTTGCCCTGCCTTGTTATTTCCGTTCTCGCGGGCTGCATATTTTTCCGCTACATCAAACACAGGCTTTTCTTTGTGCAGCATGCCGAAAGCTTCCACGTACTCATCCGTGTCCAGATAGTTCAATTCTTCCTGAACCCAGTCTGCTTCCCGCTCCAATCGTTCCAACGTCACGAGTTCTCTCAACAACCATTCCTGCAAAAGAAGAATACGGTTGGACAAGGTAAGATTTTGATCTAAACTGTAAAATTGGGTCTTGATTTGGTCTGAACTGATGAATTCACGTCTCCGAAATTGAATGCCATTGAACCGCATGCCCTCCCGCCCCAGCCACGTGCCGTAGTTTTGGAGCACTTGCAGGAATGTCTCGGAAGCTTTGTACTTGATCGCCTCGAGACGAGCGTCATAACCTGGATCTTCTTGGGCTGTCAGCACATATTCAATCTGATCAAAGGCATCCTCTAGTCGTAAGGAGGAATCCAACCAATAGTTCAGATATTCCTGAAAAGTCGTCTGCTGCATGTTCTCTTCCCCAAGTTCCGGGAGTACGGTCGAGATATAACTGGTAAACATCGGATTTGGCGAGAAAAGCACTATCTGATCTGCTTTGACAGTCTGGCGATGTTTATAAAGTAAGTAGGCGACTCGCTGTAACGCAGCTGATGTCTTGCCACTGCCAGCTGCCCCTTGAACGATAAGCATGCGGCTTCGGTCATCACGGATAATGGCGTTTTGTTCCTTCTGAATGGTTGCTACAATGCTCTTCATTTGTGAGTCTGCACCTTTGGCGAGCACTTGCTGCAACAATTCGTCACCAATTGTCTCAGTAGAATCAAACATGCTATGAAGCTGCCCATGCTGGATCTGGAATTGACGCTTGAGCTCCATCTTGCCCTCAATTCGTCCTGAAGGTGTGTCATAGCCTGCTGGCCCGGGAGAGTGATCATAGTACAGACTCGCAATTGGCGTTCTCCAGTCATAGATTAGAAAGTTCAATCCATCCTCATCCATGAAAGATGATACGCCAATGTAGATCTGTTCAGTAAATGTCATGCCTTTTTCCTTATAGTCGAAGCGACCAAAGTACGGCGTCGGAAGCAGTCTCTTTGTATTTTTCCATTGTTGTGTTAACAGCTTGTGCCCGCGCTCCCTCTCGGCCAACACTCTGGACTGCTGATTAATGGTATAGAATGCATCTTCAAAATCCGTATACGAGCCCGTGTTAATCGTCACTTCTTCCCAGAAGCGTTTACGAATTTCGGCAGCCTGTTCATGCAGTCCGGCAACCTTCGGCTCCAACTCGTCGAGTCGTGCCTGAAGTTTGTTCCTCACCTGCACTAGTCTTTCCTCTTCCAACTTCCATTCGTTTGTTTTATCCATGAATAAGTCCACTCCCTTTTCCATTTATTAGGACCAAAAAAAGAGCATTGACAAATCGCAATGTCGGATGTAAAATTAAATTAGGAGAAATAATGATTCACCCTTTATATTTAATGGAAATGTCAATTGCGCTATAGATTATATCATGGCTTTTTTTCACGTTCAATTCTTTTTTCTTCTCTGTCTGAATTGAACAATAATTTATATTATATTAGGTGTCCCTCGAGCTACACTGGGGGCATCTTTTTTTGTCCTGGGCATGGTTCATACCCTGAATGCGCTGTAAGCTATACACCCCTTTATAAATTCGATAAAATGAACGAAACATGAAACATGAGTTGATGCTTTTGGGAGGGATACATAAATATGAATATAGAACCTGCGGAGGACCGGTGTCCTGTTGAGTTTGCAGTCAATATGATTGGTGGGAAATGGAAGTTATTAATTATAAATCGGCTTATCCGCCATTCAACAATTCGATTCAATGAATTGCAGAAAATGCTTGACCCCATTACGCATCGTACGTTAACCAGGCAATTACGAGAACTTGAAGAAGCCGGTTTGATAAACCGTGTTACTCACCCTGTCGTTCCGCCTAAAGTTGAATATTCCCTGACAGAAAAAGGACAAAGTCTGACTTCGATCTTGTTTCAGTTAGGTGATTGGGGAGCAAAACATATGTAAAACGCCTTCCCATAGTATCTCAAGGGATACTTTATATCATTAATGTGCGTACTTACCCTCCTATTCTAAATCCGTTATGCTGAGGTCAATGCTGAGTGCTAACTCATCCATTCCAATCACATATTGAAAGGAAGTTATTGACCACTATGACACAGAATGATCGATTTTTAGTATATGGAGCTTCGGGCTCCCAAGGCGGCGCTGTCGCTCAATTACTCGTTCAAAACGGTTGTGAGGTTCGCACAATCACTCGAAATGAGGAAACAGCCAAAACACTAAAGGAACAAAACATTGAAGCTTTCATCGGGGATTTATCAGATGTGGAACAGCTCCATGCAGCGCATGAAGGTGTAAGTAAAGTATTCCTAAACCTGCCGGTGGAGTTCAATTCGGATAAGATCAGACAATATACCAAAAATGCAATTGATGCTGCTATACAGGCAAACGTTAAATTAATTGTAGTTAACACCGGTACCTATGTTCCTGAACCTATCACCCATTCCAAGGGAATCGAATTGAAACGTGAAGTTATCCATGAATTGCAGCAAAGTGGTCTTCCATATATCATTGTGGAACCCATTGTATACTTGGAAAACTTCCTGATTCCCGGAATACTGAACAATGGCGTTTTGGCCTACCCTGTACCAGCAGACAAGCCGATCTCCTGGATTAGCTTAAATGATGCTGCTCAATTCCACTATTATGCCCTGACTCATTCGGAATTGGCAGGAAGCATCATCCCAGCACCCGGATTAGAAGCCCTGACAGGTACACAATTAGCGGAACAATTCAGTGCTGAATTAGGTGAAGAGATCAGCTTCATGTCTCTACCTTTTGATCATTTTGAAGCAGCGATTCAGCCTTTGTTGGGAAGTGAGACAGCAGCAGGTCTAAAAGGATTGTACCAATGGATCGATGGGCATACCGATCTTCTTCCCCGGTATGAAGAGTTGGACGATAATATCAAAGCCAATCTTAAATTAACCAAGACAAGTGATTGGATTCATCAAACAATGATTAAACAATAATTTTAATTGGATATCCCCTCTCGCCTGCTATTCATGAACAAGCCATTTGAATCTCCAATGGAGAAACGAATGGCTTGTTCTTTTATATAAGAACTTCAATAGACTCAACTGATTCAGATTCAGAGATTGTGATAGGATTAGGCAAAAGTTTGATAGAAATGTGGTACAGGTTAGTTCATTGGTTATGACATAATAATGTGTAAATAGATCACCATACAGGTGGTAATAATAAACATTAGAAAGGATTTGAACATAACATGGAATATACTAAACTTGGTAACACAGGCTTGGACGTATCTCGATTTTGCCTGGGATGTATGGGATTTGGGGATGCCAGTAAATGGGTTCATGAATGGGTACTGAATGAAGAAGACTCTCGTCCCGTGATCAAAAAAGCGTTGGATCTAGGCATTAATTTCTTCGATACAGCCAATATATACTCTCTGGGTACTAGCGAGGAGTATCTTGGTCGGGCGTTAAAGGATTACGCGAATCGGGATGAGGTTGTGATTGCAACCAAAGTACACGGACAAATGCATCAAGGACCCAACGGTTCTGGCCTTTCCAGAAAAGCCATCCTGAGTGAGATCGATAAAAGCCTGAAACGATTGGAAACCGATTATGTGGATCTGTATATCATTCATCGTTGGGACTACAATACGCCTATTGAAGAAACCATGGAAGCCTTACATGATGTGGTGAAGTCCGGTAAAGTAAGATATATTGGGGCTTCAGCCATGTTCGCTTGGCAGTTCCAAAAAGCATTACATGTAGCAGAGAAAAATGGTTGGACCAAGTTTGTCTCCATGCAGAACCACTTGAACCTCATCTATCGTGAAGAGGAACGAGAAATGTTGCCTTTATGCAAGGAAGAGAAGATTGGTATAACTCCCTACAGTCCTCTTGCTTCAGGCAGGTTAACCCGTGACTGGTCCGTATCCACGCTTCGATCCGAGACAGACCAAATTCAGAAATCCAAGTACAATGCGACCAGTGATGCAGATCGACTTGTTGTTGAACGAGTTGCATCCATTGCAGAAAAATACGGTGTCCCTCGCACACACATTGCACTTGCGTGGTTGCTACAAAAAGAGACTGTAGCGTCTCCTATTATCGGTGCCACCAAATTATCGCATCTGGAAGATGCGGTAGGCGCTCTTTCCGTTAAGTTGACTTCAGAAGAGGTTACATTCCTTGAAGAGCCCTATGTACCTCACCCTGTTGTAGGTGCTCAATAATCGCTTTTGCTTAAAATGTAGAAGACCCCCTTTCCGCACTCGGAAGTTGGGGGTCTTCTTTTTATATCGCGATTTATTTGCGCCAAAACGTTGAACATTCTGCCTTATCCGCTATATTAAATTCAATCATTCGCTCAAGTAACGAAAAATCAATCTCCTGTTTCCACTTCATCCGCACCAACTCTTTGGTATGATCATACCCCGCCTGCGTGATCTCTTCCGAAAAACGAATAATTCCTGCCTTCTCGGGAGCAACGGCCAAATGTTGCTTGGATACACTAAAGCCAATGATAAAGGTCTCATGGTCGGTAAACATCGGTTGGTTCCAGGCTATTTTTTGCTTTAAATTCGGGAATTTTTCAGTAATCCAGTTCAAGACTTCTTCCGTTCGCGCCTGGTGTTCCGGGTTATCAATGCGTGCTATAAATTCTGCAAAGGTCTCCATTAGTTCCCCCTATAACAAGAAATATGCTACTTATTTTGCCCAATTCCATCTCATTCTATCATGAATATCAAATTCATAACCCCCTACCGGTTGCTTCAATGCAAAAAGAATATGTGATAACAATGTTCTCTTTAATGAATTGCAAACCTACATCCAAATAAATAGTGAACCTTCATAGAATATAAAAAACCGTTGATTGTTATTATCAACGGTACTACAACTATTATTTTGTTACCTTGTATTTAATCAGATTATATCGGTAGTCGCTAACCATGGTGCGATAGACCACATTTTCGGACGAGTCATAAGCAAAGTTACTCTTATGCACATCATCTAAAACAAAGTATTTACTAAGTATTATGTCTCCATTATCTTTCATTAAGGTATACCTCTCTCCCCATTTGTCATCAATGGTTCCAAAGCTTGTATACTCAATATAGCTATCGTTTCGGTAGGAGCTCATAAAACCATTAAAATTAAGCTCTCCTTCATACGCACGAGAAAACAGCTTTTTGAAGTTATGATCATATAAAGTGATTCTGTGTTCAGATTTGTTATCGATTAATAGTTTACTTCCGGTTGAATGCATAGAAATGTTCATGTTTCTATCAAGCACGGTTTCCCATTTGAGTTTACCATTAACTCCATAAGCCATTAATTTCTGTCCACCATATGAATTGGATCTTGCATATTCTACAATTAATGTACCGCCACTTAATTGATGATAACCCGCATCGTAGAATCCACCAAACTTTTTGGAGTTAAACGTAAATAATGGCTTTTTCAAAGAGGTTACATCTTTGAAAACCTCGATTTTATTCTCACCTACAAAATGGAGTACATAACCAGAAGTCAGTACTTCAGTTTTATAACCTAACACAGTTTCGCTTGTCGTTATTCCTTTGGAATTTAATGTGATAAAACGAGACTGATTTTTAAGATAATCTGTTTGTTGTAGAACGATTCCGCTTTTATAAGGATAGATATTTGAGAAACTTAAATCCTTCTTCTCGAATAAACGCTTTCCTTTCGAATCCAAACTAAGAATGTTAAACGTTTTCCCGTGATTCGTAGAATACTGATAGAATATACTGCCGCTCTCGTTATAGAACCAAGCGTGATTCAAAGGGTAAAAATTTTTCACTTTATTTTTAATGTCGTACGCCCAGGCAATTTTCCCTGTCTTATTATTTATCGTGTATAGGCCGAAGTTATTACCAGACAAAGTACCCGGGTTTAGCATGACCAGCTGAGCAGCGTGGTTTATACTGTCTTGAGGATTGTATCCTAGTTCAAAGTTCAGATAATTAAATTCTTTAGGAAGAGTATGTACCCATTCTTGCTGTAGCCCTCCGTGCTCCTCTAAGCTTAATTCGGTAAATTCTGCATACATCTGATTTGTGCTACCTAAATACAAAGTTAAAACTACGAAAATTGCTAGAAATCTGTTAGATATCTTACCTTTCAATACCGGCACAGCCCTTCTCTTATCTTATGATTTTTTCGTTACAAAGAATATCCTAATGTAGCTTACTTCTGATCAAATATAACATAGGATCTCAGATTCATCTCCTTCTAGACCTTAAATGTTTTCCTTTATCCAAGAACGCAACTTATCCGCATAGAGCGAGCGTTCATCTGGATCGGACTGGGAACCATTGGTCAGATAAAGTTGATCGTTCACGTATCTGGGGTAAACATGCAGATGATAATGCCACACATCTTGATTACCAGCAGGTTCATTATGTTGCCGCGTCGAAATCCCATCGCATCCATATGTACTTTTCATTGCAAATGCTGTGAGCTGAGCCGCGCGGTGAATTTCAACAGCGTACTCCGCTGGGAGTTCAAAGATGTTCTCGAAATGTTGATTAGGGACAACAAGAACATGTCCTTTATTGTTTGGCCACCATTTGCCTGCTATAAATGCCGTTACCTTTTCATTCTGGTAGATGATATCTCTTTGTTTTGTTCCCTCATCTGGTCGCTCAATACCCCAAATCCGACAAAATGGACATTCGTACCCTTCGGGCTGATGTGAAAATGATGCTGTCATCTTTCTCATTCCACTCCTTTCACGTTTTCTTCAAGTTATTAGACGCAGGTATCTTCTGTTCGTTGCGATAAGATGGTGGGTCGTAAAACGAACAGCAATGAACAAAACAAAAAAGCAGCTGACCTTGGCGGCAGCTGCTTTCTTCTATCTATAACTATCCATAATCACACTTCACAATTACATTGTGCTGTTATCGATAACAAAGCGATATTTTACGTCGGAAGCCAGTACACGTTTGTAAGCTTCGTCAATCTGGTCAGCGGAGATAACCTCAATGTTAGGAGCAATATTATGTTCTGCACAGAAATCGAGCATTTCCTGCGTCTCACGGATGCCACCAATCATGGAACCTGCGAATGAACGGCGATGGCCGATAAGAGAAAATACGTTTACGGCTAGTGGCTCAGCAGGAGCACCCACGTTCACGAGTGTACCATCAAGTGTGAGCAGTGAGAAATAAGCGTTAATATCAATATTCGCACTTACTGTGTTGATCATCAGATCAAATGTGCCTGCAAGTTTCTCGAATGTTTCCGGTTCGCTTGTGGCAAAGTAGTGATCTGCACCAAATTGCAGTCCATCTTCTTTTTTGCTCAAGGATTGGGAGAGAACCGTTACTTCCGCACCCATCGCATGTGCGATTTTGACAGCCATATGACCTAGACCACCCATACCTACAACGGCTACCTTCTTACCTGGGCCAGCTCCCCAGTGATGAAGTGGTGAATACGTCGTAATACCGGCACACAGCAAAGGTGCAGCAGCATCAAGTGCAATGTTATCAGGGATGCGAACGACGAAATCCTCTACGACAACAATATGAGTTGAATATCCACCTTGCGTATGCTCACCGTATTTGTCTACGCCAGCGTAAGTTTGAATATTTCCTTTGAGACAGTATTGCTCTTCACCTTTGCGACAGTTAACACATTCACCACAAGAGTCCACCATACATCCGACCCCTACTCGGTCACCGACCTTGTATTTGGAGACTCCAGTTCCTACATCGGTTACAATCCCGGCAATTTCGTGTCCAGGAACGAGTGGATAATTCACAGGGCCCCATTCACCGTGGGCAGTATGGATGTCAGAATGGCAGATACCCGCATATTTAATCTCGATTAATACATCATTGGTATCCAGATCACGTCGTTTAATTTCAGCACTTTTGAATTGTTGGTCTGGTCCGTCAACGGCTCTGGCTTTAGCTATAATCAATGGTATAACCTCCTAGTAATTTAAAGTTCAAAATAATCTTACCCCCTCTAGTTAACTCTAGGTCAAATGTTTATCTTATTTTTTTATCTTCGATGTACTTTGACATGCAGTTATGCAGCATGGTAGAATTCACTCGGATCAATCCTAGAGTTAACTCGAAGTCTACCCCTAGTAGAAAGGAATTCATTCTAAATGACCTATTCAATCGGTGAAGTTGCCAAAAAATTAGACCTTACGGTATATACATTGCGTTACTACGACAAGGAAGGACTCATGCCTTTTGTAGAACGAACCACGAGTGGAACACGCTTGTTTAAAGACTCCGACATTGATTTTCTAAAAATAATTCAATGTCTGAAGCTGACTGGGATGCCTATCAAAGACATTAAGGACTTCATTGAATGGTGTTCTGAAGGGGACTCCACGCTGAAGCAAAGGTATGACATGTTTACGGAGCGAAAAGCGATTGTGGAAGCACAAATGGAGGAATTAAGAAGAACCATGGAAGTCATTGAGCACAAATGCTCCTACTACGAAACGGCTTTGGAAGCTGGAACCGAAGAGATTCACAAAATTAAACCGATAGAAAATGCCATCACCAATTGATGGGTTATGCTTTTTCTTCTAAAAAATTGGCGCACAAAAAAAGCAGCTTGAAGTCCACTGACGGATTTCAAGCTGCTTTTTTGTGGTACGTAACTGCTCATCATTTCTCCAAAAGTTTTATCGATACATCGATAATCCGGTTTAATTTTTCTTTATCCATCGAAGTTCTTCCCATTGCTCTTATGCCGACGGAAATATTGTGCAGGTACTCTGCCATTTCCTTCACATCATGATCAGAGGAGAATTCTCCCTCCCGCTGTCCCCATTGGATAATCTGCTCGAACATTCGCTCAGCTTCGCTAAACGATTCAAGAGATCGGGTGTCCACGTCCGGATCACGTGTGCCTAGCTCCACCGCCGAGTTCACGATCAAACAGCCCGATGGTGTATCCTCTGCTTCACTGATCATAACATCAAAAATTTTATGCAGTGCTTCCACTGCCGTCTTGGATGCTTTGATTTCTGCGAGTAATGTGGCGCTGATCTTGCCGCTATAACGATCCATAGCCTGTAAAAACAGCGTATGTTTATCGTCAAACGTATCATATATACTTCTGCGATGAATGCCCATATGCTCGACTAGGTCACTCATCGATGTCTTCTCATAACCTTGTTCCCAGAAAATCTTCATTGCTTTATCCAATACTTCGTTCACTTCAAACTCTTTACTTCTAGCCATTCGACTTCCCTCCCAAAATTAATCTAACACATTGGGAACGATCAGTAAATAAAAAGTGCAGATACCTCTTTTCATTCTCATCTGATCATGTATTAGCTGATCCGTAAGAGTATAACTTGTGTACTTGTTGTATATCATGACCTGTGTGCTTGTGAATATGCGACCAGCAATCAGTATCTTATCCATTCACATCAAATGTTTGCCTATTCCTATCCGTTTTCTACCACCATGCGTCAATGTACGATAGAATATGATTTATTATGTTGTGTTGAAAAAGGAGAACTATGTATGTCTGATCGAATACACGAACATCAGGACGAATTAGCCAGACGCATTGACCGTTATTCTCACAAGGATGGGGTGCACTCGACTGCAATCCCTTCATTATTTCTAATCCGTGAATCGGTCGTTACTGAACCTATATTTAGAGTAAATGAACCATCCTTCTGCATTATCGTACAGGGTGAGAAAGAGGTCTTGCTGGGACAGGATCGTTTCCGATATGGCCCAGGAAGTTATATCGTGGCAACCGTTGACTTGCCGGTTAGTGGACAAGTGATTCAAGCCTCCTCTGAGGCTCCCTATCTGGCCCTGAAACTTGAATTCACATCCAGTGAGATTCTGGAGGTATTGAACCATTCCGATTTCCCAGCAAGGCCGCGGCAAACGACAAGAAGAGCGATGTTTGTCAGCCAAGCTGAGCCGTCTCTGCTGGATGCAGTCGTCAGGTTGGCCCGTTTGTTGGAAGATCATTCGGAAGATATCCCACTACTCGCCCCTTTGTTCAAAAAGGAAATTCTCTATAAAGTTCTGAAGGGTCCACATGGGATTGCTCTGGAACAAGCTACCATGGAGGGCAGCCACACCTATCGAATCAGAGACGTTATTGAATATATTATGAATCACTCTGATCAAAATTTCCGAGTTGAGGATCTGGCGGATTTGGCGAATATGAGTACTGCTTCGCTGCACAGACACTTTAAAGAAGTGACTGCCATGAGTCCAATTCAGTTTCAAAAACAACTGAGGCTGCAAGAAGCTCGGCGCTTGTTATTATCCAAGTCCACCGATGCAGCAGATGTAGCATTTCAGGTAGGTTACGAGAGCCCTTCCCAATTCAGTCGTGAGTATTCTCGCATGTTCGGATATCCGCCCAGAGAAGATATTAAACGCTTGAGAGGCAGAGCCGATGAAACGACTACCATCTCTTGACGGGTTACTGGTTAATATCTTTCCTATACCTCATCTAGTTTAACCACAAAAAGGACTCCTTCTTTTTTGTCAGAGGAGTCCTTTCTTAACCATGGATTAATGAAGATCGTTAAATCATTAACATGAAATTGTTAATACATTAAAAACCAGTCGTATATTGTTTTGGAACGTCCGTTGCCTTGCGCAAAGCAGACGCAGCTTCCAAGACCCAGTAAGGATTTCTTAACAGACCTCTGCCGACTGCAACGAGATCGGCTTCTTCATTTCCAATCACTGCATTCGCCAACGTAGGATCATCAAGTCTTCCAACAGCAATCACGGGCACATCAAGAGCATCTTTGATTGCTTTAGCGAGAGGTACTTGATATGCCGCATGAGTTCCTGGTCTTCCCCATGCAGCAATAGGTCCCTCACCACCAGATGAGATGTCAAATACGTCGACGCCTGCCTCTTTATAAGCTTTGGCAAACTCGGAACTTTCGTTAATGCCATAGCCACCTTCTACATATTCTTTGGCTGAAATACGCATCATCAAAGGCATGTCTTTGGGCATCTCTGTCTTCGCAGCCTGAATAATCTCCCGGCCAAATAACGTTAAATCTTGACCGTATTCGTCTTCGCGCTTGTTCGTTAGTGGAGAATGGAATTGATGAATCAAATAACCATGTGCACCATGAATCTCAATCGCATCAAATCCCGCTTTTACAGCACGAGCTATAGCACTCCGGAATTTTTCAACCATTCCTTTAACCTCATCCGTTGTGAGCGCTCTAGGTTGCTTGGAATTCTCATCAAAGGCGATCGCGGACGGAGCTACTGGAACTTCAGCATCTTCTGCTTTGCGGCCCGCATGAGCAATCTGGATACCCACCTTGGCACCATAACTGTGACACGCATCGACGATCCGCTTCAGAGCCGGGATCTGTTCATCCGACCATAGTCCAAGATCAAAATCTGAAATGCGGCCATCCGGCTCCACATCTGTCATTTCAATAATAATGAGACCTGTTCCTCCCACAGCACGACTAACGTAGTGCATGTAATGCCAATCTGTTGCTATACCATCTTTTTGATCTACTGAATATTGACACATTGGAGCCATTACAACCCGGTTTTTAAGCTCTAAACCTTTAAAAGAATATGGACTAAACAAATCTGTCATCAAAATAAACTCTCCTTTTCATATAGCAAACTAATTATAATGCATGCGCAAGCATCAAAATTTCGATTATTAATATTCCTGTATATTTCATGAAATCACATCAACCTTGTACTTCATCACATAAAGACATTTAAACCCACGCTTTCGCAATATACGTGCAGCCTTTTTGGATTGGAGTATACCAGGAGACATAATGATAACGTTATCTTCTCGTAGTAGGTATTTTTCCCATGTAAAAGCAAGACGACCCAGTGAAATGTTAATGGTATCCGGAGTAGGATCAGCCCAGTAATCTGTTGCATCCCGGATATCGATCACCTTATATTGCCGATAAACACTCTGTTGTCTGAGAAACTCTTCATAATCTATACGTTTAAGATTAGGCAGCGGCCAAAATGGACGAACAGCGATGAAAAAAACTAATATGAAGGACAAAAGCATGAATCCCATCATTTAAAGTCCTCACTTATCTCTACTGATATCGTAGAAACTTTCATTCTGGATCAGAGTCTACTCAGTGCCTCAGGTAATGCAATCTCACCAGCGATTAGATCAAATGAACGATTATAGGTATTCTTCTCACTCAAACTAGCCATAATCACATGAGCTACGTCTTCACGAGCAATGTTACCGGATGTGATATTCGCAGCAGCAGATATTTTCCCGGTTCCTGGTTCATTCTTTAAAATCCCCGGACGTATAATCGTGTAGGTTAATCCGCTAAGTTCCAACACTTTGTCAGCATAGTGCTTCGCCGCATAGTACGGCAGGATGTTATCATGCCAGTTTGCACGGTTATTGGCCTGGATTGCACTGACCATGATAAATCGATCAATACCTGCTTTTTGAGCCGCTTCAATGGTTTTCCCGGCACCATCCAGATCAATCAGGAGTGTTTTGTCATGCCCCGTTGTACCGCCAGATCCGGCTGCAAATACGATTGCATCACTACCCATTGCAGCATCCGCAATGGAGTCAACCGTACCTTCCAAGTCGGCAAGCACCGTTTCCACACCCTGTGTTGCCAATTGGTCTGCCTGTTCTTGTTTTCGTACCATGGCAAGAACGGTGTGCTCTTCACTATTCTTCAAAAGCTGGATAAGCTGTTGACCAATTTGTCCATTAGATCCCACGACGAACACCTTCATATTCAATGCCTCCTTATAAATGAATCACCGCATCCACAATAAAAGCATGCGCATGCATTTAATTTAACGGATATATGAATGAGTGTCAAGTCTTCCTATAGGGTAAATTAATACATTACCCTATATTCACCCTAGCCTTAGAACAATTCTTTCGTGAGGTTCTCTAATCGAGTCTCAAATCCATCCTGTTCCAATTCAGTTTGCAAGACCTGATTAAACGTTTGAATTGCTTTCTTGTATTTATTCTCTCCAAGCTCTGTAATACGAGTGTAAATGCCACGCCGATCATCTTCACAAGTGTGTCTTTCCAGAGCCCCACAATCTTTGGCTTCCATCCTTACGACAAGCCTTGATGTAGCACTTTGGCTCAACCCCACCAGTTCTTGTAGTTGCTGTAGGCGTAATTCCTTACCCTCGGCATTAAATATAAAGTTTAAAACATAAAATTCCTTCAAAGATAAGTTATATTCTTGAAGAAGGGCTTGTTCCAACTTCTCGTTCAGATGGGTATGAATGTTAGACAAAGACAACCATACATTCAAACGTTCACTTTTTTGTTGCAAGCTAAATCACCCCACTTGATTTTAAATATTCGTCTACCGTTATCTTATTGTATCAAGCTTAATTAAATTGGTCAAAATCCATCCATGATCGACCTATATAAAATAACTCACTCATAAAAAAGAGCATTTCCCCGTCTTGTAACGACGTTTGGAAATGCTCCGTACTACCATCTATGCAGTCCTATATTACTTCGCCGAAAGCAGGCTATCGGAAATAAACTGCAGCTGACCTTCCAACGTTAACGGATCGTTATACGAATCTGAAGTTGGATCAAGCTGGAACACATGATTTGCCTTCACCGCAGGCAAGTTCTTCCATAATGCATTATCATACACGATCTTGGGATCGTTTGTATCTCCGGACCACGGGCTGGTAAAGATGATATCACCCGAATACTCCGGTAATAGTTCCATGGAGATCGAAGCCCATCCAGTTCCGCTGTCAATTGCTTCAGCTTGGGCCTTGGCTGGTGCTTTGAGACCAAACTCCCCGTAAATAATTTCACCGCCTCGACCATAGTTATGACCGAATACATATAATCCTTTGGCATACGGATTCAGGATGGAAACCGTGCGATCGCCTACAGCTTCCTGAACCTGAGGCTTCAGTTCATTGATCTTCGCTTCCCATTTCGTATTCCAAGCTTTAGCTGCGTCTTCTCTATTGGTGAGCTTACCCATCTCGAGCATGAGATCCTTGAAATCGCGCTTACCAAATGTAATCTGTACGACAGGTGCAATCTGCTCCAGCTTATCGATGCCCTCTGTGCCAGTGTACACGATAAAGAGATCGGGTTTTAAGCTGATTAGCTTTTCTGGGGTAGGCTCTTCACCCAGATCGCTGGTGCCTGCTGCTGCAAGTTGGTCCTTGATATACTTGTTGTTCATCGCTCCGGATAAAGCGCCGACTACCGGTGCATCCAAGGCAACAAAGTACCCTGTCGAGAATGATGTTAAATCAATAATACGTTTTGGATTTTTGGGCACCTGTACTTCGCCTGCATCCGATTGATATGTAACGAGTTCCTCTTCGCCGGTTGCCGCTTCATCAGAGGAAGAAGCTGAATCCGAGTCCGTCTTGGTTCCTGTCTCAGCAGCTGCACTCGTGTTGTCCCCGGTTGTACTATTCGTCGTGGCAGCCTGACCACATGCACTAAGTACTAGAAGCAATATGAGTGCCATAATGATCCATATTGGTTTTCTCTGTTTACGCAAAATAAACCCACCTCTTCGTTGATATTGATAATCGTTATCAACGATATCATGCTATGCAGGATTTGACAAGCAATGTTTATTTTACTCCCTCTATGAACTCTAACTTGCAAGTCACCAAGTTAAACAGCTATCATCAATAGAGTATACCATTCACTTTTTCTAAAAAAGAGAGTATTAAAAAGCCAATGAAACGTATTCAAGGAGGAAAACATGGAAGAGATTATATTGTGGTTAAAGTATTTGTTTTTAGGTATTGTTCAAGGTGCGACGGAGCCAATCCCCGTCTCCTCAAGTGGTCATCTGATCATCGCTCAGAAACTCATGGGCATCAAGCAGAATGGATTGTCATTTGAAATTCTAACAAACACGGCATCGCTTATCGCTATTATTTTTATTTTCCGGGAAGATATCAAAAAGTTGATTATTGGAGCACTTGGTTACCTGCGTACTCGTAAAGAAGAATATCGAGCAGACTTCATGTTTTGCTTATACATAATTATTGGTACGATCCCTGCTGCTGTCGTTGCGGTCCTGTTCAAGGATCGGATTGAAGAAATCTTCTCGTCCGTATATACCGTTTCCATCGCGCTATTGATCACCGGGGTTGCCTTATGGTTGATTCGTAATCTTCGTGGTCGTAAGCAGGATGGCGATCTGTCTACGAAAGATGCATTGTTGGTGGGTCTGGCTCAGGCGGTCGCTCTTATTCCGGGCATTAGCCGCTCAGGGGCAACTGTAATTGCGTCCATCGCTGTCGGCATGAAACAGGAAACAGCTTTGAAATTCTCCTTTATGCTGTACATTCCCATAAGTATTGGTGGACTCATCATGGGGGTATCCGACATCGCCAATGATCCGAATCGATCACAGCTGGCGATCCCTTATCTGATCGCATTTATAACGACGCTCTTCGTCACCTATTTCTCCATGAGATGGTTTATGGGCATTATGGCCAAAGGCAACCTGAAATACTTTTCGTATTACTGTTTTGTAGCAGGTACATTGTTACTGATCTTCTTATAAAAAAGTCCACACACCAAAAGGAACAACCAGCGATGGTTGTTCCTTTGTTGTATAGTGGCAGAGCCTAAATGACCCATAGCAAGAGCTAGATGGTCAGACGCGTAGCCTTATTGCTTCTGTTAACCAGCTCTGTAGCCGCGAACATGACACTGAACAGAATCAGCAGGATCAGGGGTACCATGGACATTCCCCATTGGCTGGCTAGGAGCCCCATACCTAACGGGATCAGTGTTGAACCTGTATAGGCACTGGCCATTTCAAGTCCAATTACACTTGGGGATGCTTTCTCTCCGAAGCGTTCCGGTGTCGCATGAACGATACTTGGATAGATCGGTGCTCCGCCCAATCCCACGATAAATAAAGCCCCTGCGGCAATCCAATAAGGAATCGGCATAACCAGGAGAACCAATCCGAAGCAGCCAACGATTCCACCATATCTGATGAGATTTTTGCTGGATACATGAGTCGATAGAAAACCTGAGATTACGCGTCCCAAGATAATGCCAATGAAAAATAGGGAGGATAGTGCTGCGGCAGTACCTGGAGAAACGCCTTTGCTTCCGATGAAGAATGAAGCCATCCACAGACCGGCTGCAGTTTCCGAGCCGTTGTAACAAAGCATGGCCAGCATCGACATTTTCACGCCGGGGATGCTTATTGCCTCACGGTTGCTCACCCGTTTCTTCTCATCGCCTGACTCCTCTACTCTTCCCTTCTCGAAGATCTTCCAAAGAGACAACGTTGACAATAAGATCAACGCAATCCCAAGCAAAATCAACCCCACAGTAACATATCCCGCACGCCAGTTGTTTGCTTGATTCAGCCAATATGCCATAACGAGTGGGCCTGTCACTGCGCCAATTCCCCAGAAACAATGCAACCAGTTCATATGCTTGGCCTTGAAATGCAATGCTACATAATTACTTAGTGCTGCATCCACCGAACCTGCACCCAGACCAAGAGGGATCGCCAGAATCAGTAAAAACACAAAATTCTCAGAGATTGAGAACCCCAACAGCGCGATCGTTGTTGAGAGGATGCTGAATAATGTGACTTTACCTGTTCCGAATCGGTGTAACAATCGGCTGGCTAGGAGACTGGACACGACGGTACTAAATGAAATAATTAACGATATGTAACCTGCCATTTCCGTTGTCGCATGTATATCATTTTTCATAACGGACCAGGCACTGCCAAGTAAAGCATCTGGCAATCCCAGTCCTATAAATGCGAGATAGATAATAATTAACAATAACGTGACCATCTGGGTGTACTCTCCTCAGTTTGTTTAATTTCTGATTCTCGTCGAACCACCCATATAATAATATTGATATTTCTATCTGTAATCTTCCTATATTTTGACTCCTTATATCAGTATTCTGATATATTCTGGCGACTTATAACTTATATCACTGGTTCAGGATAGGTATTTCTCCCAGCAAATTTTTCAAGTTAATGGCATCCCACGGCAGATGTTCAGTTATCCCTAATCCAACTACATCTGTTTCTTCAGACAGTTCTTTGATCAGATGAAGCAAGTGAGGTAATTGCATGGTTCCCGCTGGTGAAAACAAATAAGGTTCCCCTGGTTTGGCGAATAACAATGAACGGAACATGTTCGGATCAAGCACATCCAGATCAAGATGAATAGCCAGATGTTTGATACCAGTCTCTTTAATCCACTTCTTAATCGAATCCATGCCATGAGTTAACTCTTCGGTTCCAGCCGTTCGGATACCCAATCTTTGAATCACTTCGGTTTCCTGTTCCGTGGGGGTCGTCAACCCGGCCATGAAGATATTTTCAGGCTTCAGGGGGACACTCACATGTTTAGCAAACTCCGGATCGCCTTCCCGAAGAAGGTTCCCAAGCGGTAAAGTATGACCGTTGTCATAGCCCTCGTATCTAACCAGATCACCATGTGCATCAATCCATATCAAACCAAGTTCTCCGCCATATCGTTCATTTAAATAAGCAAACGGGGCTTGTTCAACCAAGCAGTCACCGCCAAACATGACAATGCGATCGGGCTGGTGAGCTTGAATAATATGCTGGGCAGCCTGCAATTGCTGAAGCAGCTGTGCTCTGCCTTTTATCCCGTTCTCGCTTACCAGAGATGTTCCATCATAAGCCTCAACAGGAACATGAATAAGAGGTTGATCATTGTCAGGTGCAAGCCATGCAAGCAGCTCCGCTCCAAAAGAGTAGTTAGGATTATCCCCACCTTGCCATTGTGGCATAAGCAGACGTATTGTTTTTTGAGTCATGGTAAATCTCCTTTACTTCAAAGTAAGGTTAGTATAAACTGAGCCCAAACAAATAAATAGTACGGTCTTTTAGGATAGGTACTACCCGGAAGGATAGTGTGAATGATGAGTATGGCTGAATACCACGGTAAAGTGAAGAACATTCAAGATACCCCTTTTGGATACACGTTGTCCGTTATTGGTGGCAAATGGAAAATGGTGATTATGTACCTGCTGGCAGAAAACCCACCAGTCCGCTTCAATGAGCTAAAAAGGCAGATCGGCGCCATCACGTATAAAACATTGAGCTCACAGCTCAAAGAATTGGAAGCAGATGGTATGGTGGAACGGAAAGAGTACCCCCAAGTCCCTCCTAAAGTGGAGTACCGACTGACCGCCAAAGCTGAGACGTTATTGCCCGTTTTGGAAGGACTATGCGAATGGGGTGTTCAACATCAAGATCCTTCGAGCATTCATTCCGCAAAGAATTAAAATCTTGGGTCTATCCCTATAGAGAAATTGGATAAGTTAAAACGTAAAAAAGTCGCCCATAGGCGACTTTTCTTGTATCTTATACTCCTCTTTCCATTCAGTGAATGGAAGCTGTGATTCGTTCGTAGAATTATACTTTTTCGTGTACCAGATCTTTCTGGTAGGCCAACACTCTGTCCCAATCGCCACTAAAAATAGGGATTCGATAATACCCTACGCGCTCATACAGCGCTGCTGCTTCTGGCTGTAGTGGACCTGTTTGCAGTTTGAGATTGGTGTAACCAAGTTCGCTTGCAAGACGGTCCGCCTCGGCCAAAATAGCCTGCGCAATCCCCTTACGGCGGTAGCCACTGCGAGTATACATGCGTTTAACCTCAACGGATGTTTCATCAAGGGGCCTAAGTGCTCCGCAACCAACCGGATACCCGTCGATTCTGGCAACGATAAAGGCCGCCCGTGGCACTTCAACGTCTGATAGTTGAAATCCCGCTGTTCCATCACCGCCATATAACAAACCGAGTTCTTCGCTCAACTCCTTGATCAATTGCAGTGAATCCTCGCTTCGAATATCTTCAGCCGCTGCATGCACGATATGTGTCATCCCACATACCCCCCTTTATCTTATTGGACTTATTGGTTTTATTAATATATATAAATTATCATTCCCAACATCAAGCGTCAATTCCCTCATTCATTGAATATTTCTATAAGTACCCGAGCGTATCTTATCGCCGTCTCTATTCGTTTACATAAGAAATGTAATGAGCAACGATGTATATGAATTTTATCTCTCGGAGGTTTGGTACGATGAAAATTTCAAAAAGCATAGAAATGCTTCAACTTAATTTTGATGGGAATATAATTCACCCTGTTCTAATATGGGATGAAGAAATGGCTGTGTTAATCGATGCCGGTTTCCCAGGTCAATATGACGATTTATGTACCGAACTCGAAAAGGTAGGCGTGCCGATCATCCAACTTAAGGCAGTGATTTTGACGCATCAGGATGTGGACCATATAGGCTGTCTTCCCGAGATTTTGCAGGCGTGTGGTGATCATGTCAGGGTATATGCACATGAACTGGATAAGCCGTATATTGAGGGGCAGCTCCCTCTTCTCAAAGACGCTCACCTTGAGTACCCTCCAAAGGGCAAAGTTGATGAAACGGTAATCGATGGTCAGGAACTGCCGTTTTGCGGCGGCATTCGCGTTATTCATACACCTGGTCATACGCCAGGACATATCAGTCTTTATTTGATGGCTAGCAAGACGCTCATCGCTGGAGATTCAATGTACAGTGTCGACGGCATACTTGGCGGCGTTCATGGCCCTACCACACTCGATATCGAGACGGCTCGTGGCTCCTTGAAAAAATATATGGAATTCGACACTTCATCTGTGATTTGTTACCACGGTGGACGAAGCCATGTGAATGTGAATGAACAGATCTCAGGGCTATATAAAATGAACTAACGAATATTTACTCTGGACACTCCGACGACAGAACAACCTTCCGATCGCTGTTAGCCACTACAATTCTCTATCCTTGTGCATGGTTTTAATGTTTTGCGAACTGTAAAATGGCTGTAGCCGCACGAATTCTCAGCTCTTCTTCTTCACTGTGCAACGCTTCTCTCAGTACATGGAGAGCTGTTTGAATCGTGGCTTCATCTACCCTCGTTGAGGGTGGGTTGGTTGCTTCAGCCGTTATGCTGACTGCAAGTCCGCGATCCAGCTGTGCTTGTGATATGGGATACTCAAACTTCGCAAGGATGGATGAGTCATTTTGCAGTGCCTGCACTTTGTCATTCAGCTCAGGGAGAGGAATACGCCCCAACCATGTAACTCCGCGACGGTGACAGATCAAGTCCTCTTCAGAACCAGCGGAATCGTCGTAATAATAATCCCCGATATCCCCAACATACGTCCATTCATCATCGCTAATTAATACATAATCTCCATCCTGCATGAGATTAACAAACATATGTAGTGTCGCAAGTGTGCTCGCCAATTCCGACTCATCCAAGCTATCGTTCTGAACCAGCTGTTCCTTCCATAGCTCAGGGGGCGTGTGCCCCAGATCCCCTGTACCTGACCAAGCGATTCCAATGTAATTATCCTCCAGAAATGATGCTACTCTGTTGATTCCGTGCACGTTGGACTGAATATGATACAGATTCATGCGTACCGCCTTCCTTTCAATCATTCGTATGAACGTAGTTCACCATTGTAACATTAGTGGGGTCTATTTCAAACGTAATGATCTCTTCTATATAGCCTAAGGCTATAACTAGGTATAATTTAATGGAATTACTTTATAACTCCGGATCTGTGATAAATTTTGTGTAACATAAAAGCAGAGGGGTTTTAAGCGATGACGAAAAGTAGTGTATTGGGATATCCGCGTATTGGTGCTGATCGGGAATGGAAGAAAGCGTTGGAAGCGTTCTGGGCAGGTAAGCTGGAGGAAACAGAATTTCACACACGTTTGCAAGAGATTCGCATCGATCATTTGCGCAAGCAACAAGCGAAAGGCATCGACATCATTCCGGTGAATGATTTCAGCTATTATGATCATATCCTGGATACGGCCGTGATGTTCGGCATTATTCCTAAACGATTTGCTTATGATGGTGGTTCCGTTCCGTTGTCCGTATATTATGGTATTGCCCGGGGAACGAAAGATGCCGCAGCAAGCGAAATGACGAAATGGTTCAACACCAACTATCACTACATTGTACCCGAGCTGGACGGGGCTTCCCCAACTCTGACGGAGAACAAACCACTTCTCGCTTATCGTGAAGCAAAAGAAAAACTTGGTATTGAAGGGAAACCGGTTATTGTTGGACCGCTAACCTTCCTGAAGCTCTCCAAAGGCTATGATAAATCCGAGACGGACGCTTGGTTGGACCGCTTGCTTCCACTCTACACTCAATTGCTTCAGGAACTTGCGAACGAAGGCGTTCAGTGGGTGCAGATCGACGAGCCTATTCTGGTAACCAAATTAAGCAATGAAGACGTACAGCGTCTGAATAAAATATATGAGACATTTGCAGCAGCCGTTCCAGGCCTGAATATCATGCTGCAAACGTACTTTGAATCTGTCGAAAACTACAGCGACATCGTGGCATTGCCAGTTCAAGGTGTAGGACTTGATTTTGTGCATGGACTCTCTGGTAACACACAATCTATTCGGACATCCGGTTTCCCGGCAGACAAAGTGCTCGGAGCAGGTATTATTGATGGACGTGGGATCTGGAAAGCTTCCCTTCAAACAAAACTGAATTTGCTGAATGAATTGACTGAGTTCGTGACGCCTGAACGTATCATCGTGCAATCGTCCTGCAGCCTGCTGCATGTGCCAGTTACAACTGAACGTGAGGCAAAACTTACATCTGAACTGAAAAATGCTCTTGCATTTGCAGATGAAAAGCTGGATGAGATTGTTCTTTTGACTACAGCCTTATCCTCACCAAGTGCAGAGATTACAGCTAAGATTAACGAAGCAGAGCTTCCTCTTCAGGCGCTTCAACAATCCGAAGATCGGAACCGCACCGCTGTACAGAAAGCCGTTGCTTCCATCAGTGTTCAACAGCCAGAGCGCTCCCGTCCTTTTGCCGAGCGTCATGAAGCCCAACAGGCCAAATGGCAATTGCCACTTTTCCCGACTACAACGATTGGTAGTTTCCCGCAATCTGCTGAAGTCAGAAAAGCACGTCAGTTGTGGCGCAAGGGTGAGTTGAACAACGAACAATATGCCGCCTTCATCCGGGAGCAGATTGATATCTGGATTAAGCTTCAGGAAGAGATCGGAATTGACGTATTGGTTCATGGTGAGTTTGAGCGTACAGACATGGTTGAATTCTTTGGCGAGAAACTGGCCGGTTTTGCCTTTACACAGTTTGGCTGGGTACAATCGTACGGTTCACGTTGCGTGAAGCCACCTATTATCTTCGGTGATGTTGCGTTTACTGGTGAAATGACAGTGGAAGAAACGAAATATGCCCAATCGCAGACAGAGCGCCCTGTCAAAGGCATGCTGACTGGCCCGATTACCATCATGAACTGGTCATTCGTACGCGAAGACATTGCTCGTGAGCAGATTGCTTATCAATTGGCGTATGCGTTGAGACAGGAAGTCGAAGCACTTGAACAGGCAGGCATTGGCATGATCCAGGTGGATGAGCCAGCTGTTCGTGAAGGGCTTCCGCTGAAGGAAAATGAACAAGCCGATTATCTGGCCTGGGCAGTTAAAGCGTTCCGTATCTCTACTTGCACAGTGCACGAAACGACTCAAATTCATACACATATGTGCTATTGCGAATTCCATGACATGATTGACTCCATTGAAGCTATGGATGCAGATGTCATTTCCATTGAGACATCCCGTAGTCACGGTGAACTGATTCATAGTTTTGAAGAAAATACGTATGAGCTTGGGATCGGTCTTGGCGTATATGATATCCATAGCCCACGAGTTCCGAGTGTGGATGAAATGAGCAGCATGATTGAACGTGCACTGCGTGTTCTTGATCCGAAGCTGTTCTGGATTAACCCAGACTGCGGATTGAAAACCCGTGGACAGGAAGAAACGGTTGCTTCCCTGCGCAACATGGTTGATGCAACTAGAATCGCCCGTGCCAATCACGCTTCAACTGCTGTATTGTAATCGGCTGCGAAGCAGCATAGCTTCAAAGAAAAGCCGGCCCCCCCTAGGTTTAAGGGGTGTCCGGCTTTTTATGTGGTTACTTTATCTGGTTACTTTTAACGTACATTCATCTCACTTGTAACATGGTCGATCTCAGGCGTTCCTACCCTTTTCTCACCATCCAACGCTTACGACTAGATACTCTCTTCCAGCCATTGCTGTAACGGCGTATCTTCGGTCAGTTCACCGAGCAATATATGACGGAACTCCCCATCCTTATCAATAACCATCGTTGCCGGTAAACCTGTAATCCGATACATGCCTGATATATTGCCTGTCACGTCAATAATGACCGGAAAATCAAACGCCTGCTTATCCATAAACTCACGGATCGTGCCCTTCGATTCTCCCACGTTGACAAACAGGGTTTCCACGTCGTTCTGATAATCCTGAGCAATCTGGTGAACGAGCGGCATCTCCCTTACACAGGGTGTGCACCATGAAGCCCAAAAGTTAATCATGACGGCTTTACCTCGATAATCGGACAGTCTGACTTGTTCGCCTGCTGAATTAACCGCTGTGAACTCAGGAGCTACTGCACCTGCTTGAATAGTGTTGCCTCGCCGTGACTCGGGTGTCGACATATTTTCAAAAACGGCCCAAACACCTGTGAACAACGCAACCAAGCCAATCAGTATTGTAAGTATATGTCTGTTATTAAATCTCTTCATCTTCTTCTGCAATAAACTCACCTTCACTTTAAGCCAAGACTTTGATGAAATGCTGCATGGAGCGAACCGAATTGATCACGAAAGTCGTGAGAGGAACCCTCTCCAACATTACGTCCATGGTTCATGAATATCACCTGATCCGCAATATCGTCTGCAATCTCCAACTGATGGGTCGAGAACACGACCATGTGGCCATCTTGTTTGATACCCTTGAGCAGCTGAGCTAATTCCTGCATCCAGAATGGGTCCAATCCATTTGTTGGCTCATCCATGATGAGCAGTGGAGGTTTCGACAGTACAGCCTGGGCGAATAACACACGTTGGCGCATACCTTTGGAGAAGGTCGTTACCCGGTTTTTCTTTTGATCCTCCAAGCCTACCATGGTCAATACTTCCTGTACTCTCTCCTTGGGGACTTTCCTCAGAGAAGCCCAGAACAGAAGCATTTCCTCCGCACTCAGTCCCTGATTAAATTGATAATCATCCGGCATATATCCAATCTGCTGCGAATAACGCTTGCGCTCCTTCAACCATCGCACATTGTTCACCGCAACCTCACCGGAGGTAGGCCGAAGAATTCCTGCGATCATACGCAGCACCGTGCTTTTCCCTGCGCCATTCCCTCCACAGAGGGCAAGCACTTGGCCTGAAGTAATGCGAAAGGAGATATCCTCAACAATTGGTTGCTTTTTAATGGATTTGCACAATCCTCTCACTTCGAGTCCCGCTTTATCCATGAGAACGCCCCCTCTCCCAGATCGCGTATACAGCCAGGACAGAGCAGGCAATCCAGAACAGGCATATCCCGATGAAAATCCAATTGCCACTTGGTTGCTGCACCCATTCCACCCATTGATAATATTCCGGTCCCAGAATGGAGCCGCCTCCCAGTTTGATTACGACAAACAATCGCACCAGCTCAGCCGGATTGATGAGAGTTAGTATAATCAACAGCGGTTTGACCCACAGATAAGGCATCAATCCCAGCACAGAGAGCAATAACGTCGGCCATCCAATAACAGCGAAGAACCATACGGTCACGGATATGGTTAACGCCTGCCACCGATTGCGCGACAACGAACCGATAAATAGCGCCAGCGTCAGGAATAACAACACCAGTCCACAGGAAAATGCCAGAAAGAGAAGATATGTCATGACATCCAGTGGATTCCCGATCAACCCGCTAATGCCCCCCATCAGGCCGTATCCAAACGCAACAATGGTGATCAAGACAATCGACAGCCCAAGATACTTCCCAACAATAAAAGACATCGTGCCGATGGGATACGTGGACAGAAGTTGCCAGCTACCGTCTTCCTTTTCGGATGTTAATGAGAAGGAACCGAGGAACAGCGTCATTAATGGCAAAAGGTAGAGAATAAGATTCAACATCGAACCTGTTGTGCCCGAATATCCTTGAACCAGATTCTGCGAATTCAGGAGTAACAAACTTAGGCTAAATGTGCAAAAAAGGATCAGAAACGAATACGCCCAGGGATTGCGAAATCCCATCTTCACTTCTCGTCTTGCAATCTGTATCATATCTGCCATCATTGATCACCATTTTCTATTATCATACCTAGTGACCCGACTCTTCTTCCATTTCACCTTCCTGGTGTGTTCCTTCATTTGCCTCTTCTTCACCATGTCCGTGTGCATCATGCCCATGTTCACCCATCATGTCCATGTTCTCTGTATTCTGTTTCCAATCATGAGAAGCAAGATCCTCAGCGGTCATAATGGTTCCCACACCTTGCTCTGCAATGAAAGCTTCGGCCGATGGCTTGTCCTTAAAGTTAAGAATTCCATAGGCCATAGGCGTGCGTAATGAAGCATCGTATACATACGTGGCTTTGCTGTATTCAATCCATTCCTTGTCATTGTAATCACGTACATAGTCCATGCCGATGTTATCTGTGCCATTTTCCGTTTTCCACTGGTTCATGCAACCGATGTCATCAAACTTGTAATTTTGGCCGTCTTTCGTAGTGAGCTGCGTTGCATACGCATCGTCCTTCACCTGCATTTTACAGATCGCACAGATATCCACGTCTTCATTGATCGGCAATGCGGCGTATTTTGTTCCACAAGCGGTTAACAATACCATACCAAACATAAGTACCATGACCAATGTCCATCTTCTGTTCAAACTTTTGTTCATTTTCGTAATACCCCCATATAGATGATTATAAAAGTTGCTACGCCCAGCAGAATTAAACCAAGCATCCACACCACATTGGATCTTGCTGGCCTTTCCACTGACATGTTCAGGTCAGATCCCGTATCCATGCTCATTCGAGGCGATTTGTCGGTTGTCCATTGTTCTCTGCCCTCTGTAAATAAGTCACTCAGAAAGACCATGCCCGGCGATTGGAAAAAGAGCTGATACGCTGAATTTCGACTGACCAATTGCTCATAAAAAGGATTGATGGCATAGGATATTTCACTGATCCCATCCCGATTCAGATCGAGCCCCTGAAAGGAATCCCAGTAGTTCTCCATCAGGACATTATTCGGGCTATCCAGCGCCGAAGCTTCAATGACATTAGACACCATTTGGTTACGTGTAAACTCATTCGCCTCTGCCAGAACAAGCTGGATGCCAACAAAATTCCGAAGCACCGCATTGTCATGGATCTCATTACCCGATGATTCTGCAATATTCATGCCGACACGATTCCCCTCCACCACATTGTTGTGAATTGAGGATTGATGCACGTCATACAATAAAATGCCTTGGGAATGAACATTCGTACTCTGTTTGCGAAAAGAATTGCCCGATATGACCGTATTCTTGACGCCCATAATCATGGCACCTGTCATGTTCTCCTCTCCGGTATTGTCCATGACAGAAGAGCCGTCAATGTACATACAGTGGATGCCGTACCTTGTATGTAACAGCCTGTTATTTTGCACAGTAGACTTGCGACTGTTCTCCAGATAGATTCCATCCCTCATGCCGGTGATCTCATTGGCTTCAATGTAGCTATCATGGGAGTTGTACAGATCAATGCCATTGCCCTTCTGGCCACTGGAAGCAGAATCAGACCCGGCCCACGTAATGTTGTTCCGCTGAATCGTCGCATGAATTGAATTACGGATAATCATCCCATAACCCTGAGTCTGAATATGCAGATCCGTGATCTCACTGTTTTTTCCTTCAACCTGAATCGCTGCGGTCAGTTCATTCGCATTATGCTCAATTGTAAACCCGCTCAACTTCACCCCATCTGACTGAATGGTTATCGTAGAGGTGGTTTTCTCATTCACGACTATGCCCGTAGGATCACCCTGAATGGTGATGTTCTTATCAATCGTTACAGGGCCGGAATATCGGCCTGTTGCAAGATGAATGATATCTCCAGGTGCAGAACGGTCAATTATAGGCTGAAGGGGAATGAGATCACGCTCGCCGGAGCCGGCCATTGCCTTACCATGCGGGAAAAATAATATGAAAATCATCAGGCCAATTAGAAAAACCAATCCTCGCCCCGTACTCTTCTCACAGCTCTTGAATGTACCTAACTTCACCCAAGGATTACGCATGTAACTTCCTGCGCAATTCCAGCTCCTTGTTACAGATGTTCATTGCTGTGGCATTGTGTTCAACACGTCTTTCGTTTACTCCAAATATACCTTGGTTGTACACGCCATCCCTCCTTTCCACTCCGCATCAACCCTCCATGTTCCTCATCCAATTGAAGCAATGCCATAAATGAAGCGTTATCACAATCCTGATCATAGTGTACTTAAAACGATATTTTTTCCATATAGCTCAATCAGGCTATAGACCCTACATTTTTGTGTCGATATTGTGATGTCAAACGAAAAAAGCCGCCGTATAGGCGACTTATACTTAATTATATTATTCAAATGGGTAGGTCCAAAATGTTTCTTTACCGAAACGACGCTTGATTTCTTCATCATTCAGCTCAGTATTTCCTACAAGCTCCGCTGCCTGGAATTGTGAACGATGGGCACGAATGGACGCCATCTTTCTGTCCAAAAATTCGGTTACGTCAACGAATACATCCGGCTTGCCAATGTACTGTTCCTGATTATTAGCGAATGCAACGCAGTGAACAATCGGACGCTCATCCACAGGAAGTTTAGCAATTGTACGTATAACAGCAGCTCCCGTTGCATCATGATCGGGATGAACACTGTACCCTGGATAGAACGTAATGACCAGCGTGGGGTTTAACTCTTTCAGTAGTGACATGATGGTGTCTTCCAGTAACTGTGGGTCTTCGAACTCCAGCATTTTATCGTGGAAGCCCAGCATCCTGAGGTCCTGAATACCAATCGCTTCAGAAGCTTCGATGAGTTCCCGTTTACGGATGCCAGGCAACGTCACTCGGTTGGCAAATGGAGGAATCCCCATGTTGCGCCCCATCTCGCCCAGTGTCAGACAAGCATAGGTTACATGAGCCCCGCCATCTATGTACTTCGCTAACGTTCCTGATACAGAGAAAGCTTCATCATCCGGATGTGGGTACACCACCAAGATGCGCTCATGCTCGTTGTGTGTAGTATTCATGGTTATTCCATCCTCCGTCTTCATCAGAACATCTCCCGACTCAGTTGTAACGCCACAACCAGCTTGCCTTGACTGTCGTGACCAGCCAGAATCAGTCTTTCTTCTTCTTGCTCATCAATGTGTGTAAGGCCTTCGGCGTAGAGCCAACCTTGAGTTGTTTTCAGACCAACCCGGTAAGGACCTGTACCTGAGATGGAGCCCTGCGTATATCGTATGGCCGCATTGGTAATGAATGCAGATGCTGGATGTCTTGTGCTATCCATGTGGTGTGCGTAAGCACCTGACGTGAGTTCGAGATGTACGTATAAGTCCTGATCAGCAAGTTGATTGATCCGGAGCTGAATGTCTTGAGGTTTGATCGGTTGCATAGCGGCCTCCTTGTCTAATGTAATTGTACGAATTTCATTTTAACATAACCACGAGAGAATATACATGGAGCGACCCTGTCATACACTAATAGAACCTTCTCATAGAATCGGATAGTTTCCAAGTATCGCAGGCTGATTATGACCCTTGTTCGGAACCATTACCTGTCTTCACGGTCTGTACCTGATACATATTTACGGTCGTGCTTATTAGATAATCCGGTTTCTCCTGTGTTCTCTTCTCACGGTGCCCTTTGATATGAACATCACTTTTCTCCCAATTCTTCCATGCTTCTTCCGATTCCCAGCGAATGATGACCATCACTTCTTCGTTTTCTGTACTTTTCTTGTTGACCGTGACACTGAAATCAATCAGACCGGGCATGTCCACAACAGGAGTTGGACCACTGAAACGTTCCACGATCTTATCGCTATTTCCTTTTTTGACAATGATACTTCGAGTTTGTATTAACATATTCATTCCTCCTGGTAGAGTCACATGCCTAGCGTTATGAGAGACATAGTGAGTTTTTTATTCTTTTATTCTAATCTAATTGAAAATCATTATCAATGAAAGGGAATCGTTATAATTTGAAAACAAGAACAGATTTGCGTGTTTTTTTCTCTTTTTATTCACCGATGAACTCTATATTATGAAGTGTAGGCAAAAAACGCCCATGATGAACACCTTTAAATCATATAAATGAATTATGCTCAAACGTGTTTGGAAAGGAGTTAAACTTGAATTGAAACCTCTAATACAACTACTTCATTTCGGCTATCATCAGGCCATGAGTTGCATATTTCCTGTAGCGATCTTTGGAACATTGGCTCTCTCCAGCGTAATCCCGATTCCTTTCCTGCATCGCTATGATGCCATTCTTCTTGTATTGCTTGGTGTGCAGTATCTGATGTATCGAAGTGGTTTGGAAAGCCGGGATGAAATCAAGGTCATCTGTGTATTTCACATTATTGGTCTGATGCTGGAAATCTATAAAGTATGGATGGGATCATGGTCATACCCTGAGCAAGCTTATACCAAAATCCTTGGGGTCCCTCTGTATAGTGGATTTATGTATGCAAGTGTAGCCAGTTTTATGTGTCAGGTGTGGCGAAGACTGCGCATGGACATGACCGGCTGGCCTGGTTTATTACCTTCCGTTCTGCTCGGAGCAGCCATCTATATCAACTTTTTCACCCATCATTTTATTCCCGATTTTCGCTGGTGGTTGACGGCGCTTGTATTTATTGTCTTCTATAAAACGTGGATTATCTACCGGGTAAGGTCAACGACCTATCGAATGCCATTATCACTCGCATTTATCATTGTTGGTTTCTTCATCTGGACTGCAGAGAACATCGCTACATTCTTCAATGCCTGGAAATATCCTGATCAGCATGATGCCTGGCAACTGGTTAGCTTCAGTAAGATCAGTTCGTGGTTCCTGCTGGTGATCATCAGCGTCATCATCGTTGCACAGCTTAAATATGTGAAGGCCAATCGGAACGCAGATGATCCAAAAGCCATCTAACCACCATTACATTCCTAACGATAAGAACAGCAGCACGCTTAGACTGGAATATAAGTCTTCAATGGTATCGTAGGAAGTGAGGCGACCTGTTCATTGTATGGCATCCAATCCGGAGATACCGTTCAACTGATCGTTATTCATCAACCGCATTACGTCCCTATCCGGGAGATTAGCCGAAATGGTGAAGCAGATACGACCGGCAGTTATTAGATTGATTAGATCCCTATGTAAAAAATGCCGCCAAAGGGCGGCATTTTATTCATCATTTTTTCCAAACCTTGTTTGCTCCAGAATGAGTTCCCCTCCAGCTTCAATCTCAAGCTCATAGATGCCATTCTCATCAAGTTCACATAGGCAGGCATTTCTACTGAGCATCTCGCATGCTTTTACCCATTCAGGGATATGAAGCTTCGTCATGATCCGGCGACAGGCGCTGATTTCTGCCCGGAACAAACCGGAACTCTGATCCCATGTGCAGGACAGACTACCTCCAGGAATACGCCAGCCGTGTATGGAACCTCGTACCCAGCGTTCTGGCAAAGCCGGCAGCAGCTTGATCCATTGTTCTGATACATAAAGCAGCATTTCCTGTACTGCATTAACCCAGCCCATATTGGCATCCAACTGAATCGGGGCAGCAGGCATGGACATACATATCCCCATATTGCGCCAGTCATTATGCAAGGTATACCCATTACTCAGCACACAGGAGCGTGCAAGAAGATCGAGACTTTCAAGCGCTCGCTCACCATTGCCAAGTCGAGCATATATGGACGACATATGTGCAAGAGACCAGCCACTCTGGGCACCAAGCCTTCGCTGATCAACTGCTGTCTCGAACGCTTGGAACAGTTCTGGCTGTTCTTCACGGGTGACCTCCTGTCCTGGAAAAACAGGATACAGGTGTGAAAGATGACGATGATCACGTCGATCTTCAAACGCAGGATGCAGCCATTCTTTCACAGCTCCCTCCGGTTCAAGAAGATAATCGGGCATATGCTCCAGCATGGCTTCCCAGCAAGAAATCTTAGACGTATGCACTCCAGTTAGTCGACTGGCTGCAATGACATGCTGTAGCAGTTCTTTAATAATCGCAATGTCCATAGTCGCATTAATGGCTGTAGGCATAGGGTGGGCCAATGGCTGTCCATGCTTAGGCATAAAATTCTCAGGTGTATTCTCTGGCGAAACAGACGGGTATATCTTAAATTTGCCGTCTTCACCCAGCACCAGAAAATCTTCATAGAACTGAAGGGCCTCCTTCATAAAGGGCAGGGCTTCCTCCAGCAGAAATTGCTTATCCCCAGTGAACTGATAATGAGCATAATAATGCCTGGCGATCCATCCTGCTGCTCCCGTCCAATTCATGATTACTGGAACAATCTGGTTAGGCACCCCGATACCCGGTGTTGTTCCAGCTGGAATGTAAATCCCACGGCATCCATATAGCTTGCGAGCATTGTCCCGAAAGTCATCCATTAATCCGTTGTAATAGCGGAACAACGAACGATTCAGATTGGATAAACCACCTACCGCAGTGTGCCAATACATCATTTGCACATTCTCATTCGCCATATTGTGGCCCCAGATCAAGCGATAATCTCCACCCCACAAGCCGTATAATCCAAATGGCAATCCGCTATGTTCAGAAGTTCCGCTGATGAAGAGATATCGACCATAGGCCCACATCTTGCGAATTAACCCTGTAGGTGCTTCACCTTCATAGGCTTCCAGAAGCAATTCTTCATTGCAGCGCCCGTCATCATTCTCATCATCCAGATCAAATTCAGCGGACTTAAATAACGGTTGATGCAGTGAGATATGACGATCCAGCAACATATTGTAGTCGCTATCAAGCAATGCGAGTTCCTGCTTCAACCGTGTCCATTCCTCCGCTCGTCTACCCGTAGCAAACATTTTGACAAGCACAAGCACTTTTCCAGAGGTATGGAAATGAAGTTGCCTGCTGTGCGTGGCTTCGTTAGGCTCGCTTTCCTTTTGCTTATCATGAATCACATCAGGTATTTCGTTCAATTGGATCAGTCGTAGCACCGCACCATAGTCATGTCCATCGTCATTTTTGCCGCCATAGCAAAGGTAGTCTCCATGATCATCCCGGTCGATTCTCATCGTTATAGACGACTTTAGAACGTTGAACTCATCGTCTTCTCTCACCCGGTCACCTTCCGGGAATTGCAGGCCTATAGTTCCCGACAGCAATGAATGCCCAGCTGAATCTGTTTCTTGTGCACTTACTCCATCTTTCACTCTATGGGCTTGGATCTCATAGACAACACAATCGTCTGCACGCGAGACAAACAGATTTCTTGCATAGCTCTGACTCCCCTCCAGCCAGCGCACCTGAACTTCTCCTGTGTCCATATCCAGTTCCCGCCGATATTTGCGAAAAGCGTTATTACATGGCATGCCCACCGTCATTGTTGCCAGCGGATAGCGGGAAGACAACCTTGACGCGTAACCTTCTTCTTGCAGCTTACGAGTCAGATGCCAGCTTGCCTCCAGATATCGTTCCTCATCCATTAACTTGCGGGTCTCTGATAAGGTATAACTGACATCAGGCAGCTCAGCCTTGTGCCCCCAGTGCCATAATTCACTGTGCTGCAAAAGTACGGTTTCCACCTGAATTCCACCTTGTACTGAAGCACCAAGTTTACCGTTTCCGGAAGGAAGTGCTTCTCGCCACATCCCTTGCCACCAAGATGAGGGATATTTCAGCAAAAGTTTATTCTTGTCCCGCCGTGTGCCTGAGGTGTCTGGATGGTCTATGTGATGCTTCACCCTTCTTTCGCTCCAAGTCTCTCTATCTCAATACTGGCTAACAAGAATGGAGCTACGCCCATCTGTACATCACTAACGACCGGTTCACTGATGTAATATTCATAAGAACCGTCCCGATACTTCTTGCCACCAAGTCCGGCACCATGACAGATGTGGTGCAGATGCACCCCATTTTCATCTTCAGTGACCAACCGCTTCAATATGCCTGCATAGGCATGATCAACGACTTCACGGTTCAGCTCAGCCAGATAATGTAATCTGAGGCCTTTTGCAAGTGCATAGGTCAGCATACAGGAAGCAGAGGCTTCTAGATAATTTCCCGCTCTTCCGTTCTGATCCATCACTTGGTACCAGAGTCCACTATCCTGATCCTGAGCGTGAGCAATCGCATAGGCCATTCGTTCAAATATACCCATGATCTGTCCGCGCTGTGGGTGATCCATCGGAAAATGCTCCAGTGCATCCACCACCGCCATTGCATACCATCCCATGGCCCGGCCCCAAACATGAAAGGATCGACCAGTATTTTGATCGCACCAGCGTTGTTCCTTGCTCTCATCCCAGGCATGATGCAATAAACCAGTTCGTGGATTACGTGTCTTTCGCTCAATCAACAGAATCTGCCGTGCCACTTCATCGAAGCTCTCGGGGTGATCGAAAGTACTGGCGTATTCCGCCAGAAAGGGTGAAGACATATAAATGCCATCCAGCCACATCTGAAAGGGGTATATTTTCTTATGCCAGAATCCACCTTCACTTGTCCGAGGCTGTCCTTTAAGCTGGTCAACGAGGTGCAGGATCGCTTTAACATACTTTTCATTGCCGGAATTCTTCCACTGAATGAACAGATTTTTGCCTTCATTGATCATATCCAGGTTGTAATCATTCAACTGGTAGGTGCGAATGGTGCCGTCATTCTCGATGAGGTCATCCATGTGACGATGAACAAGTTCCGCATAACGGGATTCTTGATTCCATTCGGCAGCGCGTTCAAGTGCCATCAACGTCATCCCGCCTACATAACCCCATTTGTTTGCAATCTTGGGGTGATTGCCATTCTGGCATTCGGAAAGCAAGGTATCTGCTATTTTGACAGACATTCTGCGTTCCTGTGTAACTGCCCTTGTCGAAGTTCCAACCATATCGAAATCCTCCTTCTGATGGACTAAGCCATCTGTACCGTTATTTCGAGGGTTAACTTTCTGACGATTACATCAGCGGATGAAGACCTTCCCACTTCACAGTCCAGCTTCCATCCCGCGGAAATCCCGGATTTTCTTTTTCTCCCGTCCCTGTCCAGCCTGCAGCCATCATGGCAACAGCAGTCAGCAAGCCACCGTTCCCGGGCAGATATGCCCACAGCCCGGCTCTCTGATAGTTGTGCCCATTAGGCAAATACGTGTTCTTCGTCGCATCCATTAACAAGAAATCCATTGCAAGCTCTGGTTCATTCAGTCTGGCCGCTGTCATCGCACACATCGGAAAATCCCATCCCCAGGCGGACTCCCAGTTCCAGCACTCTTCGACCTTGAGCAACGTATTTCTCATGATCTCCGGATCGATCAACGAACCTGGCAATAGTCCAAGTGCTCCAACCATCGAGGGATGATCGTGGTTCTTAGCAGTAAAAGTGTCCGGACAATTCTCGTGTGCAAGGTACACACCATCCTCATGTCGAGGTTTAGCCATGCGCGAAGCCACGCTTGCCCAGTCTGGATTGGCTGGATGATTCAATCGCTCTGCCCACAGGATGGCAATCTCCAAGCCAAATTTCCAGTACTCCAATTCATAAGGCGGATTCAAACTATCGTTCATGGCGTGATTCTCTTGCGCGGGGATAAGCGGCGGACCTAACACATACGCTTGTCTTTTCTCTTCCCAATGGGCATAGGACACCATAAAGTCAGCCGCTTCAAATACGATATCCTTATACCGTGTTAACATAGCAGGGTCAGGTCGGGAAAGATAACACATCTCAGCTAGTGCCATGGGATGGGGTTGCTGCCAGATCAATCCCGGAGCTACCGGCGACGGAGTCTGATGCCCGTTATAACCCACCATTTTGGGCCATCGCGCACCGACATAACCTTGAGAGCGTGCCAGTTCGCGTGCTTCTGGCAGGATGGTCCGGTACCAGTCCATACTCTTGCACAACAGATCGGTCCGATTCCAGAGCGGAAAATGCGCTGCATGCCACCAATGCATCTCCAGATGCATTTTGCCAAACCAGCTGTTGTACATATATCCAGTCTCTTGCGGTGGCATGGACCCACCACTGTGCACCGCACTCAGGAACTGGGATAGGATCACTCTACGCTCCAGTTCAGCGGCACGCGGATCTGAACTCCCTTCAAAATCAATCACTCCGCCATCGTTCCAGAACTGATTCCAGTGGACCGAGCTTGATCCCAACACTGTATCTGCTGGCAAGGTTTCCGGCTTATGTGCAGCAAAAGACACACTGCACGACCAGATGTCCGAGTCTGGTACGGCCTTGGGAGATAGTGTGAATTCGTGAGTTCCCGTCTGTTCCAGTTGGCCTACGTCCCAGATCCATTCCAATGCATACTCATCTTCATCCAGCACACGTTTCAATGATGCCGAAGTCGAAGTGACCGATGTCAGTACAGTAGAATGTCTGTCATGTTGCTTCCAGTCGGGGAATACTGATTTTGACCAGCTCCGGTGTGTCATATCGGGCGCTGGAAATACAACAAACAGTTGCAGACGCTGCTTACGGATTAATTCGGATTGTACACGAATGGCGATACAATCGAGCCGTGGATCACAGGCTGTCTCTACACGCACTCTTTCCCCCTGCACGGTAAATTCACTGTGCAGAATTCCGGTCCACAGATTCAATTCCTGACGTACCGGGACGACATGGGTGACGTCCGTGTCCTGACCATCTTTTCCTAGCAAACGAAATGAAATGCGTCCAAGCTGAAGTCGATGCGGGTTCTGCCTAAGCCAGTGATAGGCTTCTTCCTTGTCTTCGGGTTTCATGGGATACGGCACTTTGCGGCCATGTGTCTCAAATGCTTGATAGACGATATCCTCATCTCCGAATACATGATGACCGCCCGTATAATGCCAACCCCAGTTGGATTGTGTACCGAGAGGTATTTCATACAGATCTGGATACGTCTGAAGTCCCGTAAAATCAGCGCTGAACGCAAATTCTCCATTACCTACTGATAAAGGTGATCTGGGCTCAAGCTGTGTGAATACCGGATGATTCCTGGTGACGACTGAATGTCGATCTATCAATGGTTCTGCCTCCTTATCATTATCTCGGATTCAAGTATGGATCAAGACTCACCTAGCACACCCCTACGGCTTCGCATTATCTCTCTGTACTTACCCGGTGTAATTTCCTTGTATTTTCGATACACACGAATAAAGCTGTTCTCATGCTGATAACCCACCATCGTTGCGATCTCGGATATTCTGTAATCCGTATCCAACAATAGTTCACAGGCACGTTCCATGCGGAGCTTAGTGAAATATCCGTGGATGGTATCCCCCATTTCCTGCTTGAACAACTGGCTTGCCAGACTGCTTCCGATCCCGGCATGCTCGGCAATCTCCTGAATGCTTACCGGATCTTCCAGGTGGTTGTTCATAAATGTAATCATCTGTTGACACAGTATAAAATCCTTGCTGAGCATAAGGCTACCGAACCAATCAGCCAAACTTTCGATCTGACTTCGCAGCACTTCACAGACAGCCTCAAGATGCATGGTCCGCATATCCACCATTTCGAGTCTGCAACCATCTGTCTCGCGCTTCAGGCGAATACGTTCAAGTGTAGCTGCAACAGCTTCAAGAAAGGCCAGCGCAGATGAAGGATGCCATTGCTCATGCGCCATTCGACCGATTATTTTGTCAAAAGCTTTCAGGGCTTCTTCGCCTCTGCCTGCTTCGACGATCTCCGTCAGTTGAGTCATGAATTCATGTTCTTCCGATGTGTTCTCCGGCGGTTGCAGACCTGATATCTCTTCATACGAAATAACTTGCTCATTCCCCCGGTACAATCTGTAATCTAACGCACTCTCCGCTTCATGCATGGCTCGCTGAAGGTGTACGAACCCGTCGTGACCCCCGCTAACGCCGCTCGACACCTGGAACTTGAGCAAGCGGGGAATCATGCCAATCGTCTCTCGTATTGCTGTCGCTACGCACATTCCCCCGCCAGAATCAAGCGGTTGCAACATCACGAGCATCCGGTCTCTGCCCAGATCGGCAGATAACACTCGCCACTGTCCAGACAACAGTTCAGCTATGATATTACCAATGGCAAATTTCAGCAGGGAGTGATCTGACTTCGTAAAACGCTCACACCAGGCTTTATAATTATCAATCGACAACATGGCAATAGAGAGTGGCTCATCGCTCCAACCCTTGAAATAACGGCACCATTTCTCGCTAATTTCCCGATTTCCCGTCATATGTCCATTATAAATATCCGTCAAAAATTTGGATGAAGCTTCCGGAAGGGTCTGCCTGAGATTGATGGCCTGCTGAGCATGATCTGTTAACAGTTGACCGGTTATTTTCTCAAGATCGATCTGTTCCGGATGGATTCTCTCCTGGTCGTACCCACTCAGCAGTTGCCTCATGCGTCTTACCGGTCTAAAAGCAGCTGCATTGTAAAATGTGATTGTAGCTGCTCCTGCTACAAGAGCCAACAGAGATACGATGAAAACAATATTACGGATTTTCTGTGCATTAGCCAGCAGACTGTCTTGTGATATTACGGACAGATAGCGCCATCCGGTGTACGGTGAAATGGTCTGTGAAGCCAGTAAAAGCTTCCCCTCATGCTTAAACTCGCCAAGCTTTTCACCATCCAGTTGGGTGAGCACATGACTAACGGCATCCTCTCCGACAGCATAGTTGCCAAGATCATATATAGGCTGGTTGTTCGTGTCGAGGATGAACCGATGGCTGTCAAGGTCGGAGACGGATGAGAGCAGCATATGCTCGAACATCTTCTCTGTCTTGAAATTGACTGCGATAACCCCTTTTAAGTCGCCAGCAATCATTATTTTTCGGTAAAGTGTAATTTGCGGCATGGATGCACCAGAAGAAGTGGAAATCTCACGTTGCTTGACCAGCATGGGACGCTCTTCAAGTTCATCGGCAACGCCAACCCAACCCGAATCCGGGAAATTAACCTTGCTGGAGCTGTAGCCTTGTGGAAACGCAACGATGCTCTCCCGATTCATATCATAAATGTAAGCGCTCTTAATAAAGGACGTACTACTGATTAAGGTTTCCAGAAATTGTACCAGTTCCGTAATATTGCGGTATGATCCCTGTACTTCATTGGTGAGAAATCGGTATACATTACTGTTCAGTGCAATTTTCACCGCAATCTGGTCACTTTCGCGGATCACTTCATCAATATCATTCATGCTGATACGCAGCATCTGGTGTTGCGGCTCACTTAATTCCTGCTGTAACACCGATTTGGAAGAATAATACGTCGTCATCCCCACCGCAATAATAATCATGAAGACAACGACGGTCAGAATCAGCAGCAGCCGGGTCTGGGTATTGGTGACATTGAATTTTAGCCACTTCAAGAAGGAAAGGGTCACAATTATCCCACCTCATATGCAATATACCGATATTATACCGTTCCCATATGCCCAATACGACCCGGTCCAACAGCCTATTTTCTCCCTCTAAAAAGATGATTTCTCCAATTTCTCCGGTGTTCCGACCCTTTCCGCAGCAAAAACTGGCTTGTTTGTCTGCCATTCTTGCATGGAAATCGTTTCAAGCCCAGCAAGAAGTACAATGCCGATCCCATGGGTATCATTCAGATTCCAACCCAGTTCATGCTTGTAATAGTGATTCGTGAAGGAGTAGCTGGAGCCACGACATACGCCGTATACATTGCCTCTTTTATCAATTGAACGCTCCGATAGCCCTTTCCAGCCTTGATACGCTGCTTGTGCATAGGGTTTCGGATCTAAAAGCCAGCCTTTTCGAACCCCTCGGGCATACGCATAGATAAACATGGAGGTACAGGAGGTTTCCTCATATGATTCGGGGTCCGTTAATACCTGATGCCACAGTCCGTTTCTGCCCTGCAATGCCAAGTACCCTTCACACAATTCCCTGTAGAACTGAATGAGAACTATATAGGATGGATGCTCTTGAGGAAGGACCGTCAGCAGTTCTGACAAAGAGAACAGCACCCAGCCGTTGCCTCGGCCCCAAGGGGTCCGTGTTGGCTCACCTCGCTCCACATCGAATACATGTGACATGATTTGCAGCTCTGGAATGTACAGATACTTTTTATACAAAAGAACTTGTCTTGCCGCTTCATCCAGCAGCTTATCGTCACCCGACCATTCGGCGTATCTACACAGGAACGGGATGCTCATATACAGATCATCACACCACATCGTGTTATCCATTGATCTGGAGACACCAATCTTGCGGTATAACGTGCCATCTTCCAGACGGGACTGTTGATGCAAAATATAGTCAGCGATATGAGCTGCCGTCTCTGAAACGCCGTCCAACTTGCGTTCCCGATCGGCAAGCAACATGGTGGCGCCGAAAGATCCACAGTCGTCTAGGCTGTCGATCTGGGAGAGCTGATTATTCAGCCCAGCTGCACCATAACGTTCTCTGTCCCATAAGGAGTAGCTGAAACGTGAAGAGGCAAATTCAATGTGATTCAGCACGTAATCTCGAATATCCGATCGTTGACCCACTTTGCCAAGCTGAAGCAATCCGTATAACGTGACGCCCAGGGGATAGTTCCATCGGCCGAACCATTCATTTTCCAGAAATGGACGTACCTCTCCGTATGGCAGCTCTGTTCGCCAGTATACGTCTTCACCTGTTCCGCTACGAGTAGTCCGCTTCATCTTCTGGCAGGAAGCCAGATCAATCTCCTGTTCCGCTTGAAAAGGACCCAGGAACAGCCATTTGTCTCTATGTCCTTTCACATCCAGTGCAGGCGTTAGCAACGCTTGTGTGCTCGGGTCCATGCGGAATCCCCAATCCCAGTCTCCACATACACAGTTCGCTGTCAAATCTTGCACCGCAGCAGACAATGGAAGTTCGAAACGGAAGAGTCCGGCCTGCTCTTGTCGGAATACCACCTTGCTGTCCATCAAGAATTCAATCGGACTGTAGGCCTCGCCGGAGATTAGCACAGTCTCTTTACCACAATTCATACCATTTATCTTTGTCCAAGCATAAGCAGACATGCCACTGGTCAATCCGTACATCCGTGCCAACTGTCCATGAGACGATGCCTTCTCGGGGTCTTCCTCCCGAGGCAACCAGTTAACGCCAGTGTCCTTCTCTCGCATGGGGCCAGAAGGAATTTCCGACAACGGGGCATCCAACGGCTCTGTGTAGAGCCAGCCTTCTTCCCCATCTCGTTCGAACGTCGGCACAATGAAGTGAAGTGGTTTGTTCTTCCGGGAGCCAGTGCCAAACTGGCCACCTCCCCCCTTTTCGCTTAATTTGAATTCAAGAACGAAGTGATTCCAGCCTCTGACCAATCGACATTTCAGTTTCAGAACAGGTATCTCAGGATATTCTTCCTCGGGAGCAGAACCATAGATCAGCACGCCATTATGATATAGCCTAACAGGTCCGAAGCAGGTGATATGAAAAACAAATTCCTGATCACTGTCGCTCCACAGTTTGGCCCATGCATAGACCTGTTGTCCTCTCTGCATGTTGGGGAATAGATCCTTCAACGGAAAGACGTAACGGTGATCGTCGCACTTGCGCACAAGTCCTGGTCGACTCACTCTGTAGACCGGGGGATGCGGAGGATTGGCTCCAATGTACCTTGCCGCAATGCTCATCAGAGCGTGCATAATGCCTCCACCACTCTGATAAGCCATACTCTCCTCTGGCTCGAAATAAACATGGCTACTCATATCACTTCTCCCTCCCTTTGTGGGTGGGCACTCTACTGCCCCAACCACCCAGCATCTCGTCTATGGAAATAGGCCGATGCTCTTCCACAGATCTCCACACTGCTTCTCCAGCGGCAACGGAATATGCCCCGTCCTCAGCACCCGACAGAATTCGGTAAGGGCGTCTCTTATCTTCACCGAGGAAAATATCCTCCAGCAGCAGTGGATCTCCTCCTCCATGCCCGCCTTCACGATGAACAACATGAATCGTCTCTTTCGAACCAAAGAGCGGAAAGTAATCAATCGTCTGGACCGGTGTGGGAAAAGGCGTCCGGGCGGGCATATGATACTCCAGTGTTTCCAGACGCCCCTTTGTACCATTTACCGCCAGACGGTAACCCTCGTAGGGAAGAGAGAAATTGACCGAATAACTCATCAGTGCGCCGCCATTATATTTCACGGTTGCAGCATACGTGTCTTCAATTTCAATGCTGGAATCGAAGATACACTGGTCGGGGCGGTATGAAGTGTACGGAAACTCCTTCTGGCTTACTGTACTGAGTTGGTTCAGATGGTCATCCGGCACCCGAATCTGACGACTGCGGGACGTCCAACGGGAATAATAGGCGCAATCTTCTGAGACATTGCACGTACGGCAATGTCTTCCGTCCTCCTGTGCCGGATTCCATTCGCCTTCAGCCCCATAATAGTTCAGTGCCCCATAGGCAAAAACTTCAACTGGCTTTTGATTGATCCACCACTGGACCAGATCAAAGTGATGGGTACTTTTATGCACCGACAGACCGCCTGAGAATGCCCGTTCACGGTTCCACCGTTTAAAATAACTGGAGCCGTGATGGGTATCGATATACCAGTTAAGGTCGATGGAAGTGATGCGACCGAGTCTCCCCTCCTGAATCAATTCCTTGATGCGCATGTGGATCGGCATATATCGATAATTGAACGTTACGATGACGTTACCCTTACTCCTTGCTTCCGCTTCAAGAATACGTCTGGCATCAGCGCCTGTAGTCGTCATCGGCTTTTCAGTGATAACATCGAGATCACGCTCTAACGCGGCAACAATATAGTGGGCATGAGTATCGTCCCTGCCAGCCACGATGATACAGTCAGGCCGAGTCTCGTCGACCATGATCCCGAAATCCGAAGCGCCATATACCGCTACTTCTGTGTGCTCAGGAAAACGGTCGCGATAGACTTCAAACCGTGCAGGATCGCTATCCAGCAGGGCGACAACCTCTGAATTATGAGAGAATAGCTCATGAATTGGTTTTGCAAATTGTCCCAATGCTCTGCCGCTGACCCCGCATAGGGCATATCTCTTTTTCATTTTCTCACCTTCTCATACCATTCCTGTACACGCTGGGTGACCACTTCGCCCCCGGAAGCATTCCATTTCTTCACATATTCATCATAAGCCTCGATCGGCAGCTCGCCGATGACAATCTTGGTCAATACCTCTTGAAACAACTTGTGAGACTGGATATCAGGAAAACCTTCATACACAGAGGCTGGCAGACCGTCACCTGCAATTTGCCGTGCATCGGCAGTGCTGACTTCGAACATGTCTTTGACCATTTGCTGCTGATCTTCCGGATATGTCTCTTCAATCCGCTTGTTCATGTCTTCTGCTGTGGTCAGATTCTTCATACCCAAGGCAAGCGGTTTGTTGTCAGCAGGTGGAAGAATGACTTTGCGTCCATCCTGGACTTCATGCTGCTCACCTTCAAGACCAAAGCGACCAAACTCATCATTTTCAGGATTATAGAAGAAATCCAGCAGCTTCAGCGCATTTGGCGCATTATCCTGTTTGGTGGCTGGGATCATCCATTCCGGTTCACCCATGCTTTTCTGGGTGACAAAAGCTTCAAACCCTTCGGCTTTGGGCAACGGCATTGCTGCAATGTAGGCATCTGGAGCCTGGGTCAGCATCGCATTGTACCGATCTCGCACATTTGCAGGCAAATGATACCAGCTGCCGACGAGGTTATTATTGATTTTGGCCTGCCACACTTCCCCTTTGTTCAAGAAGGTTTCATTGTCCAGCAGTTTTTCCACATATAACATGCGAATGAACTTGATTGCTTCCCTCATATTGTCGGTAGTCCCTGCGTACTGGATTTTCCCATCGTATTCATCCCATTCGGGATATCCTTCCCACATCGCCACACCATACATCGCGAACAGATGGTCCATCCATCTGCCGAATTCCCTGCCGCTTGTTGGCAGTTCATCCGGTTTGCCGTTGCCATTCGGGTCCTTGTCACGGAAAGCTGTGAGCAGCTCCACATATTCATCAGTGGTCTTTGGCATCTCCAAACCCACCTTATCCACCCAATCCTGACGTATTAACGGTGCACGTTCAGGCACAAGGAATACCTTGGGCACATAATAAATTTTACCGTCAGGTGAAGCAGAGCGTACGATATCCCAAGCTTCCTGAGGAATACTTTCCCACACATGGGGTGCATATTCAGGCAGCAATTCATCCAGTGGCAACGCGCCTCCCTGTTGAATCAGCGTCTGCTCAATGCCTCCAATCGGGCGCAGGATATCGGGCAGTTCATCCGAGGCAATCATCAGGTTCAAGTATTCGGATGGCTCCGAACCCGGAGGCGTTGTAATGAGTTCATACTGGACTCCTGTCTGTTCAGCGATGTATTTCACATGTGGATTATCCGCAGTTGGCAAGCTGCCGACACCCATATGGCTTTTGAATACTTTGACTTTTACAGCTCCACCACTGCCTTCGCCGTTACCACCGTCATTTCCGGAATTAGTAGTAGCCGAGCCACATCCTGCGGCCAACAGCATGGCTAGACTGAGCATCAGCGGCATCATCTTGCGGGTCAGTTGTTTTCTCATGGAATCATCCCCCTGAACATGGTTTATTCTTTCAGTGATCCAAGCAAGGAACCTTTCACAAAATACTTCTGTAAATAAGGATACACCAAAATTATGGGAACGCTTGCAAAAAGTATCGTCGCTGCTTTTAACGTCGTTGTATTGAAGTTGTAATCACCTAGGAACATGTTCACCTGAGCCAGCTCCTCCGGGCTAGTTAGATATGCTCGCAGCTTCATCTGCAAAGGCCAGAGTCCTGGATCACGAAGGAACAATACTGCCCGCTGGAACGTATTCCAGTATCCTACCGCATAGAACAGACTGACCGTGGCCAGAACCGGCTTGGATAGCGGCAGATAGATCTGGAACAAAATTCGGAAGTCATGACAACCGTCGATTCTTGCTGTGTCATCAAGCTCCTTGGGCAAGCTCATAAAAAAGGTACGCAGAATGACCATGTTAAATGTGCCAATTACACCAGGAATGATCAGAGACCAGATGGAATTCATCATGCCCAGCTCCCTCACCGTCAGGAAGAACGGGATCATCGGTGCATTGAAAATCATCGTAATAACGATGCCCAGCATGACTTGTTTGCGAATCATGAACTCTTTGCGCGACAACGGAAAAGCGGTCAGCACCGAAAACAACATACTAAGTGCAGTACCCACTACCGTAATGAATACGGTTACACCAAATGATTGCCATAAACCCGAGCTTTGTAGAATGTGTTTCCATGAAGCGAAGGTAAAACCGACAGGCCACAGAAATACTTCTTTGGAGTCTGCTGCAACCGGCGAACTCAGGGAAACCGCAAGCAGATGCAGCAATGGAAGGAGCATCGTAAAGGCCGCAAGCGTCAGGAAAATGTAGTTGGCGGTTTGGAACAGCTTTTCTCCAATCGTCTGCTTGATCATTACCACAACCCCTCTCCTGATTTTCTCGCAAGCCGATTGAAGACCCAGAGCAGAATGAAGCCTATCACCGACTGAAATAGACCAATCGCTGTTGTTACGCTATATTGCCCTTGCAGTACACCAGAGCGGTATACATACGTTTCAATGATATCCCCTACCGAGTAGGTCATCGGTGTCAGCAGGTTATAGATCTGATCAAAGCCAAGTTCCAGAAAATTGCCGATATTCAGCAGGAACAGCGTCAGGATCGTTGGGAATAACGCAGGTAGTGTAATGTATATTGTCTGTTTCCAACGATTCGCTCCATCCATCACTGCCGCTTCATATTGCGTAGGGTCAATGCCACTTACCGCAGCAAGATAGATGATTGTTCCCCAACCCACCTCTTTCCAGATAGAGGACAGGACGACGATAGGACGGAAATATTGCTCTTGTTGCATATACAAAATCGGTTCGAACCCGAACCACCCACGGATAGCGTTTACAAAACCACCCGAGGCTAGCACCTCAAACACGATCCCCCCGACGACAACCCAGGAGAGAAAATGAGGCAGATAGAACAGGCTTTGCAAAAAGCGTTTGGCAAGCATTTTTCTCACTTCGTTGAACAATAGCGCCAGCAGGATGGGAGCAGGAAATCCGATCACCAGTTTGTATAAGGCAATCAGAGCTGTATTTCGAAGCACGTGATAGAAATCCTGATACGTAAAAATAAACTTGAAGTTATCCAGGCCTACCCATGGGCTGCTCCATATACCTTTCATAATCTGAAAGTTCTGAAATGCGATCACGCTTCCGCCCAGTGGAATGTACTTGAAAATAATATAGAACAAAATGCCGGGCAGGATCATGACATACAGCATCCAGTGTTTTCGAATGTTACGCAGATAACTTGGTTTGACGGGTTTGTTGACTATAATCCCGGGTTGCAACGTTGATGTTTCCGACAGCTCAGCCATACGATCGCGGGCCCCCTTTGACAAAATGATGGTGAATGACGAGCAGGCTCCTCTGTTCACATGTTAAGGGAGAGCGGGGTCAGCAACAATCGTTCAATCAGCCATAGCATGAGCCAATCGCTTGCGCGACGCGGGTTTGTAGGATTGGTTCATTCACTGGCGGAATGGTTGGTACTACTTTGGCAACAAAAAAAGGCCGCCAAAGGCGACCTCTCAAGTCGTTCATCGAAGTTATTCTCCCAGAAAAATTACTTCGGTTTCCAATTCAACCTGGAACGTATCATATACTTTCTTCTGAATAAATTGGATCAGATCCATATAATCCTGGGCAGTAGCGTGCTCCACATTTACGATAAAACCAGCATGCTTCATGGAGATTTCAGCGCCTCCAATGCGAGTGCCCTGCAAGTTGCAATCCTGAATCAGTTTTCCGGCAAAATGTCCTTCGGGTCGTTTAAATACACTTCCACAAGAAGGGTACTCCAGCGGCTGCTTGGATTCTCTCAGGAACGTTAATTCCTTCATTTTACCTGCAATATCATCCTTGTTTCCTTTTTTGAGCCCGAATTCGGCCTCCAGTATGATATAGTGATCCATCTTGAAGAGACTATTTCGATAACCAAACCTCATCTCTTCTCGTGGGATCTCCAACACTGTGCCGTCTTTGGTGATCACAGTTGCACGTTCAACTACATCAGCGATCTGACCGCCATAAGCACCGGCATTCATGTACAGTGCGCCCCCCGTGCTGCCGGGAATGCCACAAGCAAACTCCAAACCGGTCAAGCTGTGCTCCAAAGCAAGTCTGGATACATCAATGATATCAACGCCGCTTTGCGCAATCATGCTGTCCTCATTCACTTTAATTTGATCGAAGTGGCTAAGAGAAATCGTTACTCCCCGGATGCCGCCATCTTTAATGATGACGTTCGACCCTTTGCCAATAACCGTCAGAGGCAATTGATGTATGTTGGCAATCTCTACGATTTTTGTGATTTCGTCTATCGTTGTTGGATGGATGAGAATATCTGCGTTACCACCAATTTTAATAAACGTGTGATTTTTTAACGGTTCATTGAATTTCACTTTTTCCAAAGGTATCTGATGTTCAAAAATATTCATGATTTTCTCTCCCTGAATTCATAAAGAAATGATTGCACCATCGCCAAAATGAGATGCTCCTTCTTTATTATATGCTAAATAGGAGATTTTGTTTGAGATTATGTTGTTTTCATTATAATTAATCGCATTCTCTTTAGATTTTAAACCTTTCCGTGAGTTCCTGAAGGCGTGATGCCATGCGAGCCAGATAAGATGAAGATGAACTGATCTCTTGCATTGAAGCAAGCTGTTGTTCAGTTGCCGCAGATACCGTCTGTGCTCCTTCCGCCGTTTCCCGGGAAACATGAGAAATGTCCTCGATTTTCGCCACCACATGAGAGGTTTCTTGAACGATATCATCGGCCATCGTGGACACTTCGCTGGCTTTGCTGTTCACCGTATCCACGGACAAGGTGATTTCTTCAAAGAGCTGGCCCGCCGTATTCATGACGTTCATCCCTTTGGAAACCTCACCAATCGCCTCAATCATGGATTGATCCGCATGCTGGATTCCTTCATTGATGCTGCCAATTAGTGTAGTGACTTGCTTCGCTGAATTAGCTGCCTGCTCCGCGAGTGCACCTACTTCTCTGGCTACAACGGCAAAACCTTTGCCGTGCTCACCTGCCCGTGCAGCCTCAATGGACGCATTCAAAGCCAGTAAATTGGTCTGACGGGAGATATCGGAGATCACCTTGATGATTTGCCCGATCTCCAACGAAGTCTGAACCAGATGGTTAATGCCATCCGACACACGGCCTACGGAATGGTGGATGGTTCCCATTTGTGTTACAGCGCCATTGATGGCCTGTCCGCCTTCCTTGGATTTCTCCGCAACCTGTTCTGTAGCTATAGCTGTTGCTGAGGCGTTATTGGCGATATGACCGATTTGCTCCGCCACATGATGAATGGTACGCAGGCTTTCTTCAACCAGCGTGACCTGTCTTTCGGCGCCTTCTGCCATCTGTTCAATCGTCTCAGCGATATGTCCAGTTGCCGTAGCACTTTGTCCCGCATTAGCGGATAACTGTTCCGAAGCGGCGACCAGTTGATTAGACGAATTTTGCACTTCGGATACAATGGAATTCAGGGAACCGACCATCAGGTTGAAGGCATCACCCAACTGACCCAGTTCGTCATTCGAATGGATGGATGCACTTCGGCTCAAATCTCCCCGACTGACTTCCCCGGATACATCATTCAATGTTTTGAGCGGTTTGGTGATCGAACGCACGATCAAGATGGTCATCCCTATACCTAACAGGGCAAACACGGAGATAACTATCAAAGTATTGTTCCAGATGGGTTTGGCTGCTTGCACGATCTCGATCGGCGAGCGATCCCCTGCGATTTTCCAACCCGTAAGCTGATTGGTAATATAGACGAGTTGGCGTGTTTCTCCTTCAGGAGAGCTTTGCTCAATTTGCCCGGAGTCGCCCTCAAACATCGTTGTCCCAGGTCCTCCCTCACCTTGAGGGCTGTCTTGTTCTGCATTGGAAGCAGCGTTGACCGGTGTTGCACTAGCGGTTTCCGCTTCCTCACCCTGTGGACCTTCAGTCCCCCAAGGTGGAGTTACGATCATAGAGCCATTCGCGCCAAAAATGACGACAAAGCCGTTATCTCCAATTTTGATCTGACCTACAGTCTCTTGCAGAGTGCTTAAATCCAGGGTTACGGCGACGACTGACTTGCTGTCACTGGACGCTTTCGCTATGGTCACTACCGTGTTACCCGACTGTTCCGAAGTGAACGGCTCTGTCAGAACAACCTGTCCTGGAGCGGCAATCGCCTTCGTATAGTATTCGCTCTCCAGAGGTTTATCGTTGTCTGGCTGGATCTGACTGGAAAAAGCGTACACATGTTGTCCGTCGCTGTTAACGAAGATCGCCGATTCGACCTCCAAATGGTTATTGGTATAGGCTTTTAATGCGGTTTCCGGATTCGTCGATGCAATGGATTCGGCTAAGAGACCCACATCTGATTGTTTAGCTTGTATGTATTGGTTGACCATGCTGCTAACGAGCGATATGTCCGTGTCGGCCATGTTGGCGAGCTGTGTATCTACTTGCTGTTTGGCGGTCAGATAGGCGAATCCTCCGATAACCAGACTGGGAAGCAACAATACGATTAAAAATGAGGCTACCAGACGGTTCCTGACTGTACCGAGTTTTTTCTTGATTTTCATAGGCGTTTCTCCTTATGTATGATGTATCGTAGCTTATCCTCTATTAAGCATGAAGTAGATGAGGATACGATTAGTTTTAACTTAAAGATAAATGAAAATTTTCATGGATTTAAATGGATGTTTTCAGAAATAAATAAAAAACGCCTTGCGGAACCAGCATTTGGGCTGGATCAACACCGCAAGTCGTTTCTCATGCAATATCGTTATCTCGTGCACAAGTTAATTACATGTTCAGGAGAGTCCTATGTCCGTATGAGTCAGCTTAGCCGATAGCTCCCATAAACGAATAGCTTGCTCGGGATCAATCGCATACTCTTTGACTCCGTAGAAGCCTCCATCCGCTGGAGCCAGTTCACTGATGTCACAATCCTCGCAGTAGACACCGCCTTTTCCCTCAAGCTGAGGAGAGGTTGCTGCCCAGACCTGCGTCGCTGCCCCCTGCTCAGGTGTTTTGAACGCAGGATTAGCCACTTCTCCAGATTCATCAATCCAACCTAGCGCAATCATTTCCTCTTTTGGCATATGACGTTGCAGTGGTGTCATAATTCCGCCTGGATGAACGGAGAAAGCTCGTACCCCTTGCTCAGCACCGCGTCTGTCCAACTCAACGCTGAATAAAATCGTTGCTGTTTTGGACTGTCCATAGGCAGGGAATTTCTCATAACCATGTTCAAATTGAATATCATCCCAACGAATCGGTGAGAAATGATGTCCAGCTGATGCCAAGGAAACAACTCGTGCTCCACCCTGACTTGCCAGTGCTGGCCATAACAGATTAGTCAGGGCAAAGTGGCCCAGATGATTAGTTGCAAATTGAGCTTCCCAACCAGGACCTACCCGCGTCTCCGGACAAGCCATGATGCCGGCGTTAAGAATCAGCATGTCGATGCTCCGATTACTCGCCAAAAAATGATCAGCAAAAGCGTGCACGCTGGATAAATCAGCGAGGTCCAATTCATCTATTTCAACACCTTCCAGACCAGCAAGTGCTTCTTTCGCGACCGCTGGACGACGCGCAGTCACCACAACATGGGCTCCCGCATTCACAAGCGCGCGTGTCGTCTCCAACCCAAGGCCGGAATAACCACCCGTTACAATGGCAAGTTGTCCGGATAAATCCAGATCTCTCAATACATCCTGCGCTGTGCTGTTATGGTTGAAGCCAGAGCCGATTTTATGTTGTAAAGTTTTAAAATTATTCTCCTGTGTCAATCTGTTCATCTCCTTTGGAATAGTTCTTCTTTTGCAAAGTCTACACCTTAGAGTGTACTCTAAGTCAAATGGGTTATTACCCATGGTAGAAACTCGGAACCCATAGGTCCAACCTATGAACTTATCCATAATCGATATTTCCCTTGATCCCTTCCCGTTTGTAAACTATGGAGAAAACGTCAAGGAGTGATGAGCATATGCAATTCTCAGTAAAGCAGCTGTTTGATAAGGTAGCCCAAGATTATGATGTGCAGCGTAAGCAGCTTATCCCTTGTTTTGATGATTTTTATGGAATGGCCCTGGATCTAATGGTAAGCCCGCTTGATTCTCCACGTATTCTTGATCTGGGTGCAGGAACGGGACTGCTCTCCGGATTGGTCCTGCAAAAGTATCCCAACGCGCGATTAACGCTGATCGATATTAGTGATCAAATGCTCGAAGGAGCACGTCGAAGATTTGCTGATGCTAACCAAGTACAGTATGTCGTCGGGGATTACTCCAACTACGATTTTACCAGTTCCTACGATATGATTATTTCCTCCCTGTCTATTCACCATCTCACACACGCTGACAAGAAAAAGGTATTTGAAACTGTGCACCAGCTGTTAGAACCAGGTGGACGCTTCATCAACGCAGACCAGGTTCAGGGAAGAACCCCCGATACGGATAGCTATTACCGCCATTGCTGGCTAGAAGCGATTCATCGAAGCGGTCTGTCTGAGGAAGCCATCTCGGCTTCGATCGAAAGACGAAAGGTCGATATCAATGCCACGCTCGAGGATCAATTGGAGTGGTTAGAGGACGCAGGGTTTCGTGTAGCGGACTGCATGTACAAATACTTGGACTTTGCGGTGTTTTACGCGCAAAAATAAGAAAGACCGGATTATGAGCAACCGTGCTCGTAATCCGGTCTTTTCAAATGATTTTCGTTCAGCGGCAGATGCAGCTAAAACGAAAATCGCTTATTTCAGCGATGCTGGCAGCTTAACGCCGATTAGTTTGCCTTCGGTCTGAATAATCATCATCCCGTTTGTCTTCAACGTTGTGTTGTGTATATCTCCACCGGTGGAGACGCGGAAGACCGGCTGACCCGACAACATATTGAGGGCAAGCAGAGTGCCGTTACGTTGCGCTCGATACATGCTTTTGCCGTAAACATCAATCTGAGAAACGGGGGCATCACCTTGCCACTGGACCTCTTGACCATTAGCCAGCTTGATGCCTGTAAGTTCTCCCGTGTTTCCGTTTTTGAAGATCAACCTTTCCTGTGTAACGCCAAGCCATACCATATTTTCCCCGTAAGGACGGTGAAAAGTTCGAAGTGGCGCGGTTCCCGACTTGGTCAAATTCAACGGATACTCCGCTATCGTATTCCCTTGTAAAATGTATAGTTTGTCTTTATCGGAAAATATCCCTCCATACCCATTTACATACGGTGGATCCCCCTCAATGGTCCACTTATACTCCTGACTTCCTTTTAACACACCGGTCTTCAGATTGTACGCATTGACTTTCCATTTTCGTTCTGGTGAAGACTCATCATTTCCCAACATTGAAGAATAGTAGTCCGCTGAGTATACAAGTCCGTCTTTGATCTGAATAGCTTCCCCCTGACCAAAATGACCCCATAGCTTCTTGCCCGTTTTCTTGTCATAGGCATTAAGCTGTAAGGATGTAAGTGCCCCTTGGACAAAAAAGGTTCTCAGCACCACACCATTAGATTCTCTCAGATACTCAGTACCATTACCTTCACCTAATGGTTCATCTGCTTCCCAGCGCAGTTTGCCTGACTGGATATCCAGTGCAAACGTTGTACTCCCCTTAATTACGTAGAGGGTATCCAACGTTGGAATCAGAGCTTCCGTACGGTTATACGTATCAATCCAGGTGGATGTGCCTGACTGCCATTTTGCTTTGCCTGTCTTTGCATTCAAGGCATATGGCTTGTGATCAATGGTCAGTCCATAGAGAACGCCGCTTTGATAGGTAATATAAGGCGTCAGTTCTTTGCCGTAAGTCCACAACCGTTTACCTGTTGTCGCATCGAGTGCAATCAGCTTCGATCCAGCAAACGTGAATACTTTGCCTTCTTCTGCGATCGCATTAACTCCAGCATATGTCTCGTTCATATTCAAATAGTTATCTACTTTCGCTGTCCAAGAAGGTTTCAGTTCAGGTACAGTGATTCGTTGATACGAATACCAGTTACGGATGGATACATCCGATGTTTCAGCATGTGCCTGAGATGGCAACACGCCGAGAACGCCCTGAACCATTAGCATTCCGGCAGTAATGCCTGCAATGATGGGTCTTCCTGCTCTTCTTTTCCAACGCTTATTCATTTGACGTTTACGTATATTGATCATGGATAGTGATTCCTCCTATTGAAAATTAGCCTGATATATAACTACATAAACATAACGTGTGATTAGGCCAAATAGTTACCAGATTGTTAAATTATTCAAAGAGAATATCAAAAAAGCCGCCACTAGGCGACTTCTTGATAACTATATTTTTCGGTGAAAAGTTACAAACGTGACTTTGTATTAATGAAGTTTCTGCTTTACTTTAATTGGATTTGGAAGACATCCCCGGCATCACCACCAAAAACGATAAAACCACTTTTCGGGAGCTTCATCGACTCCTGATTGGTTGCTACAGAGAAGTGAACCATCTCGCCTTTCTCATCATACACCGCATAACCTCCGCTCTCAGGAGAAACCACCGTGATGGATTTGTTAGCCGAACGCGCGTCGATCTCATACCACCGGGCCTGACCGTTAGCCGGAATGGTCGTGAGTGCCTTTTTCCCACCAAAGATCGGAGTAATGGCATCCTCTGCAATGTATTCCTGCCCATCCTGAATCAAAATCTCTGCGGCATTCTTTGTATAGAATTGCAGATCGAATGCGTCTCTTCCGTTCATTACAGGAATCTCGGCAACATTCTCTGCGTTGTTCGCATCCATGATTTGCGTGCCATTAGCGTAGCCATTTTCGGTATCAACGGATAGATTCTTGATCAGCATCGATGGAAGCAGATAGAAGATCGACGTTATTTTTTCATCCAATGCGTAATATTTTGAGCCGTTACGTGCTGTCCATTTCTCTTTCGTTGCTGCGTCCAGCGCGTTATGCTCCAACTTTTGATAATCATACGTGTTCATCACCGTTTGGCCTAAACCGGGCAACGTTATTGTCGCCTGAACTTTAACATACACCTTGTCATTACGTTCTTTTACAAAGCTGGCTTTCACACTGCCATCCATACTCGTAAAATGTTCATCGCCTGTATACACATAGTTCTGCTCCGGAATGATTCCTCCCAGCAAGGCAGGCAGTTGCATCTCACCATCCTTGATCGCTATATCCAGTGTAGCACCTACCGTACCATATAGGCCTGAGTACGAATTCAACTCCGTCGGCATTTTCACTTTGACAGGTGGTGAGAATGTCTGATCAGGTTGAACATTATCAATGATGCCTTGATCCGCCAGAACGTCCAGCAGCACTTTGCTAGCAAACATCTGATTGTAGACGGAAGATCCGCCAGATGATAGGACCGCCATTGAAATATCATGTTCGGGTATGGTGATTAACACGGCATGGTACAACATGGTATCTCCGCCCTTGGCAAGCGCGGTAATCCCATAATCGCTGAAAGGTGCAAGGTCAACCGAATCCCACCCCAAGCCATAATTGATCGTATTTTGCTCATCAGATACCCATATGCCCTTCCGATATTCATGAGATTGCATAGCCTTCACAGCAGATTCGGACAGAATATCCGGTCTGTTCCCCATTAAAACCTCTCCGAATTGACTCAATTCTTCTGCGGTAGAGTACACTCCGCCTGTGCCGATAATGTTTGCATTTTCGGTAGGCATCGTCATCTCAAGTGTAGGCCAATAGGTTTCGGATAACTGCGCTCTGTCAAAGGAATCTAGTGGTGTCTTCGTTGATTCCAACTTCAACGGCTCACTGATGTACTTGGCGATATATTCGCTGTAGCTTAACCCACTCACCCGTTCAACCAGGATTTCAAGCAATTGAAAACCGTCATTGGCGTAGACGGAGTATTCGCCAGGTTTGGATTTCAGTTTTTCGGACTGAAGTTTGAGCAATAACTCATCATGATTGCGGGTGTCATTATCGTCAAACAACATGCTGTTTCCATAATGTGTACCGTATAGACCGGATGAATGATTCATCAACATGCGCGGTGTGATTTGAGTATAGCGTGCATCTGCCATTTTAAAGTCCTTGATATACGAAGTAAGCGGCTCATCCAGATCTATTTTGCCGGAATCGACCAGCTTCATGGCAGCTGCCGTAACAACCATTTTGCTAACCGAGCCTATGCCATACATGCTATCCTTGTCTATTGGCTTCTGTGATGCCTTATCGTGCTGTCCTACACTATCTGATAAAATGTATTCTCCTTCATCCATGATCGCATATTGCACACTGGTGACACCGTAGTTTTGCACCATCGCCTTGGCGATCTGCTCCGCCCGTGCCTCAATCGTACCGCTGTTATTCGCCTCTGCTCTGACATCTGCCAGCGGTGTAATGACCAGCACCGCTGTACATAAAAGACTAATTAATTTCTTCATCCCATGTCCTCCCTCAAATGTTCTTATGAATGAATTCATCATAACCGGGAAGATATAGATCGAACGCAAAAGAACCCTGAATGGAAAAAAACAATCCCTGAACGGCAGGTTCAGGGATTGTCGGTGTGGAACGGAAGCACGACCATGTTGTTAAACTTCCGATGCTGATGCTCAATACTCATATGTCCACCATATTTCTCGCACATTCTCGATATATTGGTTAGACCGATCCCATGGTACTCGGGATTGGGCTTTTCACTTTTCAAGTCAACGATCGGTTGCCCAACATGATTCATAATCTGGATAACGAGTGCAGATGATGTGGAGTGAATGGCAATGAGGATATATCGATCCTCCGCTTGTCTGACCTTCTTGGAAGCTTCAATTGCGTTATCGAGCATGTTACCGAGCACCACACACAGATCGTATCGATCAATCTGGACATGCTGCGAGTGGAGCTGGATTTTGGTGTCGATTTTGATCCCGTTTGCCTGCCCCATAGCGAGGGTATTCGTAACGAGAGCATCAATGACCAGATTGCCGGAGTTCACCCGCTGGTACGCACCTTCAATGGTATTTAATGTAGACTTGATATGGTCACCTGCCGCCGCCAGTTCGTTACGTTGAATACATTCATCGATATACAGAAACTGCTGGTTAATATCATGGATGATGGATTTAATGCTTTTGTAACTGTGAACGGTCTTCTCATAGTTGGCATCCTGATAGTCCATCTGACGCTGTAACTGGGCATTTTCATGCACAAGCTGTACCTTTTCCACCATATTATCGAATACATAAACAATGAACACGTTGAGAAATAGAGAGCCTAGTACAGAAAAGACGTAGAATATGTTTTTTTCACTATATATGGAGGCCACATTGATCTGATAGATTGTAATAATAGGTACGATGAGAAACAGCAAATAATAACGATAATGCACGGTAAAGCTTCTGCGTTTGGCCACTAAACGTACAATTTGAATAACAATGAACATGATACTACAACCAACCAGCATCACTTTGGATAGAATCCAGTGGTTTTCTCCGTTGAACTGTTCCCATGAGATGAATTCTGTGGATTCCAAAACTCCGAGAATATATACAGCTATCGTATTCGCCATCGTAATCAGAACCGCATACAGGATGGTAAAAACAAGTTTGATTTTGAACTCCACTTCATAGGATTGTGCCAGACTGAAGAATAATAGCAGGGCAACAGCAGTAGAAACGATGTCCGAGAAGGAAGAAACCAAATAAAAATAACAAAGCAGAATAAAAACGATAAAATAAATAGCTCTATGCGACTTCCGCCTGGACTTGCCCAACACAGAATCAAAAAAAAAATTTGCCTGAAATGCCATAAGTAAGGTCACGAAAATGATGGAAAAGATCATGTAGGTATCCATATCATTGAATCCTCATGATCATGTATTTGGTATAGGCATCCTTGACTTCCTTGACCTTGGATCGGCCTATGGGCAGTTCCGTTCCATTCAACATGACGACTTGGGTACCGGAAAACTTCTGAACATGCATCAAGTTAATGATAATTGAGCGATGAATCTGCAAAAAACCATGGTCTTTCAACCCTGATGCGTAACTCGATATAACACCTTTAGTCTCATGCACATTTTCCTCGGTCACAAACTTCAATTTGTTTTTGATCGTTAAACTTTTGACGACCTCAATCCAGAGAATATCATCATATTTCAAAAGAAGTTCATCATACTCTGACTTAATCAGTACATACTTTTTGTCCAATGCCTGAAAATATTGACACAGCTTAATCATCTTTTCCTCGAAAACTTGCGGCTGGATGGGCTTGATCAGATATTGAAAGGTGATGACATCAAAGCTCTCCACCATATATTCCGGGTAACTGGTCAGAAACATAATCTGTACATCCAGAAACTTCATGTTCCTAATCTCTTTAGCGGTCTGAATCCCGTTCATTCCGCCCATCTCCACATCCAAGATGAGAATATTGAATGTATCCCCAACCTCTCTGTAGTGTGAGAGCAATTGTTCACCAGATGTGAATAGGCTTATTTGAAAATCAAAATTGGTTTTTACAGACAAGGAGACCAGCATGGATTTCACACGTTCTCGCTGCTGCTCCTCGTCATCACAGATTGCAATATTGAACATGGGGGACATCCGCCTTTCATCGACATCGACTCTGCATTTCACTCTCGAATATACTATTTTAACACAGGTTTCGGAGTCGAATTGGGCTGAAATGCATTATACTGACCCTAAAGTGCAAGAGAAAGAAACAAATGCCAAAGACCCCTCCATTCGTGGAAGGGTCTATAAGGGCATATTTCTATGAATACGTTGTGAAAATAAGGAACACGCTGCCTCTTCCCTACTAACCTTAGTTCAACAACTGGCGAAGCTCATCGACTTCCAGACAGGTAGCTGGTTGGTACGCCGGACTTTGTACGTAACGCTGGAAGCTGTATAACAGCTGTCTTCCCTCCAACGTTGCCATTAGACTCTCCAGATTCAGCGCCCCCATAAGCACTCTACCATTCTGCACCCGACACTCCATTAACAGTCCGAGCTTATGATTCCGTTCAAAATTATCAATGGTCTGCACGATCGGTTGCAAGTCTTTATTCAGCCCATCCAGAATGATGGATGACGACTCGGATACGATGCTCCACCACGGATAGGTCGAGTACTCCTCTGTGACAAAATGTTCGAAGGCCGGATGGTCCTGTTGAATCAACAAGCCCATTGTACCCACAGGAACTTCTCTCTTCATATTCTCCGATATCGAACGGAACATGGGGTAAGACCAGAAATCGGTGCTGTAGAAACCTTCGATCGCGTGTTGAATCTGATTGGGGTTCGGGAAAAGTAAAATATCCTCGCCCTGCTCAAGCAACGCCAACGCCTGTTCCGAGAGTTCGGTAAATAGATTTAAACCGCTCAGGTCCACTTCTTGCTGATTTGGGTAGATCCACAGGTCGTACGACTTACGGATATCCGTGCCCAGAATGGACAGTCTAAGCTCCACTTGGGCCATATCGGAGACTTCAGGAATGCGAATGCTGAGATCTGTGATATTCACATAATGTTCTCCATGAGTCGCTGGCAGGTCTGCTTTCCCTTCCAATTGGATGCTTCCTTCGATCTGCTCGCTTTGAAGTTCCCACTTCAATTGAAGTCCATCTAACGCTTGTCTCCGGAAGTAACTTAGTTCAATGCGTGCTTCGAACAATTCACCTGCTTGATAATTATATTTGGGGAATCTCGCGAGCAGCACAGCATCGGAACAGAACGTTCTCCACTCCTCAGGTGTAATCATGCCTTTGGAATCCATGAATGCGTCCAGCACACCCACCAGCGCTGTTCCCTGACCACTGAAATCCTGGAGATCCAGTAGCTGGAACCCGGCAAGTTGCTGCGAACGAAAAGCAGCTTCCAGCTCTTCCTTGTAACACGCAACCGCGAGCTTACCAGAGGCTCTGAAGTAGGCTTCCGCCAGATGTCCCAGTCCTTTGGCTTCCAGACGCTCTCGAAACACTTCGAAATTCTTCGCTTTGAGAGAACCCGTATATTTGCTAATCTCCTCGAAATTAGGAAACGTGGCGTACTGTCCAATTTCATGCGAGATGATCGGTACGTGTGAGACAAGTTGCTCACTTCCGGCTTCCGCCTGCACTGTTTTCGAGCCTGTCCCATATTGAATCTGAATCTCTTTGTTCGCCGTTTGCCCAGAAGGATCAGCATCGTTGCCTTGCGTCGGCACAATGTTCGAATCATAATCCTTCAGCGTGTTTGGCAAGTCGGTCTGCACGTGACCAAGCGGAGCATCACACATCGCATACGAGCCTCTGAACAGGCGCTCTTTGGAGAAACGCACTCCGCAGAAAAATTCACTTTCCTCCAGAATGTCCGGCACAAACTGAAAGTTATTGGAACCTTCCGTGTATAGATGACGAGGATCATATGCTTTGTATGCCTTCAGGATCGAATTCAATCTGTCCTTGCTTCCCCATAATTCATTCCCCATGGACATCATGACAAACGAAGGATGATTACCAAAAGCACGCAGCATTGCAAATCCTTCGCTAATCAAATAATCCTGCTCTGCTTGATTATGCCCATCTGATGATTCATCGGTGATGGTTCCCCAGAACGGAAGCTCAGGTTCCATGTAGATGCCGAGCAGATCCGCTGCAATAAAAGCAGCCTCCGGAGGACAACAGGTATGGAAACGGTAGTGATTGATACCGTAGGACTTGGAGATAGCGAGAATGCGAACCCATTCATCCACATAGGTTGGCGCGTATCCCGTGAGCGGAAAGATCAGCCCGTCATGTTTGCCTCGAAGAAACGTTTTGCGACCATTAATGGTGAATTTGTCTCCGGCAGCCCGGAATTCCCGTAATCCTGTCCATACTTCGGTGGAATCCAGCACTTCGCCATCTTGATCTTGCAGTTGAATGTGAAGTTGGTACAGATTAGGTTCATCATCACTCCATAACATCGCATCTTCACCAATTGTGTACGTCAGCTGGATCTCCTGCGAATCCGGAGCGAAAATCTGTTCCTCTGTCCTAAACACCGGATCTGCACTGACAGCAACAGCTGATACCACGATTCGCACTCCTTGCAAGTCACCGATAAGTGCTGCCTTAATGTCGAAAGATCGAGTCGCCAGAACAGGGTAAACTTGAACATTATCCAGGAAAACACGCTCGAAAAATTGAAGTTCCAACTTCCCGGTGATGCCGTTCCAATTCGTCTGTGTGTCTTCGGATGTAAGGTGACCGCCTTTGGTTGGATAATCGGTATTGTCCACTCGAATCGTAATTGTATGTGATCCAGCGGATAGCCCTGCCTCGATCTCGTAACGGTGAGGTGTGTTCAAACTGTTTTGCGTTCCCCATTCCACCCCATCGATCCAGACTGTGGTTACTCGAGTTCGTTCCAAATGTAAGAAACACCGTTTGCCAGCCAAGTGTTCGGGAATTTCAATCTCTCGTGCAAACCATGCATAACCCTCAAATAAATACTCATCCGTTAGCGCACCGATTAACACCTTCTCGTTTTTCTTGCCCTTGGCCGCATGCGATGTGGTATTGGGCAATGTAATGACGTCTGAGAAATTCAGACCACTTTCCACCTTATTTTCATCGAGTTGGAGTTTCCAGAACCCTTCCAGATTTATTGCAGCTATCATGATAATGTCCCCTTTTAGATTCAAATAATCGATATAAGTAATCGCTTCCAAGAAAGAGAAACCGTTTTCGTAAATCATACCTGTATTATAAACTCGATTGATGCTCCTCGCATAGATCATTTACAAATAAAAAAGTCGCCAATACTGGCGACTTCTCATCGTTACATATGCTATATCCTGAACAAATTTAAAATATGGTGGGAACCATGCCCCCGTCCATACGAATGGGAGAGCCTCTAAAAGCTGAAGCATACGGACTACATACAAAAGCTGCGAGTCTGCCGATTTCACTTGGCTTGATGAATCGCTGCAATTCAGACTGAGGCAGATTGCTCTTCATAAAATCTTTCTCTTTTTCCTCGAAAGTCAGCGCCTCATCAGGGTATATGCTTTCAATAATATCACGCACATTCTCAGACAGTGTTGGCCCTGGCATGATCGTATTGATCGTAACTTCAGTTCCTGCTGTCAGTTTGGACAGACTTTTGGATAATGAAAGCAACATTGACTTGGTCATGCAATATTGGGGCATCTGGCCTGAGGGCATAAGAGCTTCCTCACTCGCGATAAAAATAATACGTCCGTCATTGTTCTTCACCATTTTAGGTAAATAAAATTGAGACAAGCCATTGGCAGCCAATACATTCGTACGGAAATATTTTTCCCATACTTCGTCGTTCACGTCTTCATAACTCATGATCTCATATATGCCCATGCTATTCACTAAAATATCAACCTCAGGGAACTTCTCGAATAAAGCTTGTCTTTGCTCCAGATCCACAAGATCAGCCGTAGCCTTTAGTGGAGAGGTCTCCGGAAAAGTGGACTTGATTTCACGAACGGTTCGTTCCACCTCTTCATCATTGCGTCCATTAATCAGAACATGAACACCTTCTCGGGCGAGCTCTAAAGCAATTGCTTTACCGATTCCTTTTGTTGATCCTGTAACTAATGCTGTTTTCTCTTTTAGTCCCATATCCATCCTGCATTTCTCCTTCTTGATTACAACTATCCGGCAGGTGCTTCTTGAAACTTGCCAACAGCTTCATGCACCGGATAGGTATAATATTACGCAGTCTGAAGGGACTAGTAACTAGCACTTTGCGCCAGTATTAATGCCTGACACGCCAATTTGAAGGTGTATCCCCTTCCCAATTTCGGAACGCACGATAGAACGAATTCTGGTCTTCATATCCAACCAGGAATGCCACTTCTTTGATATCGAGCGAAGGATCTGCAAGGTACTCTCGGGCCTGCTCACGTCTGGCCTCGGTTAATAATTGCTTGAAGTTTGTGTTCTCCTCTGTCAGTCGCCGCTGCAAAGTACGATCACTCATGCGAAGCTCTTTGGCGACCGTCTGAATGTCAGGGCGCTTTCCAGTGAGGCTGCGTTTTATAATCCATTTGACCACTTCAATAATGGATCGACTGCTCTCCTGTTCGTCCAGCGACCGTTCCAGTGCCGGGGTCAGAATCTCCAGTAACTCCTCGTTATACGAAAGAAATGGAAGACTCAGATCTTTCCGCCCTAGCGTCACCCGATTATAGTTGGAATGGGTATGGACTCGACAGCCGAAGTAAGCTTCGAGTATGGCTACGTCACCCATTGGTTGCGAGAATTCAACCCTTTTTGCAGTCAATGGCTGTCCTGTGCCCCTCCGTCCAAGTTCGATCAAGAATGCCAGGGTAATACCCACCAGCAATGGCGGACCTGGTTGCTCCTTATGTAACCATTCGAGTTCAATGATACATTCTTCCCCTGCTTCGTTCATCTGCAAGCTCTCGGGAGGGCACATTTGCTTGTAACGGACCATTCGATTCAACGCATCCCGATAATCACGAGCATGGTACATCGCCAGAACAGGCGGAGGATACTTCGATATTTCATATCCAGTTGCAAGTTTGATGATGCCTTCGGCAGTGTCCCCAATGAGATCTGAATAGGCCTGCCAGATTGCAAAGTACTGAGCTTGGGTCACTACAGGTTGATTGATTACCTCTAGAGGCAGTTGTGCAGTGTGAGCTACGTCGTCAGCACCAATCCCTAATTGATGTAATCCTGCCCAAAAGCCTGGATGAACTTTAATTCGATCATTCAATTGTATCTTCATGCTTACGATATCCTTTAGCCATATTCTGATGACCCAAAGAAGAAATAAGACGAGCAATCGTTTGCGGGCTGTCCTCGCTATTGGATTCCAGCCATTGATTGATGATGCCTAAGGAACCATGAACCATGTAAGTGAGCGTATAGTCCATTGTAAATGTCTTCTGGCTGCCCGCGTCTTCTCCATTTTTTAGCAGAAAGTCTTCCAGTAGAACTTGTGATAAAAAGTTATTTTCTCCACTCTCCGAAATCAGGATTTGATAGATCGTTTTCTTATCCTGAATGATGTTCAGCAGATTAATCATCGATTGCTCTGTTGTGCAGGGACTTGTCCCCTGTCCTAACGTTTCCATGATTTCTTGCGTAAATTCCATCTGCAAGGCTTCAAACAATTCATAAGGATCTTTGTAGTGCAAATAAAACGTCCCCCGATTGATATCCGCCTGCTTACATATTTCAGTTACCGTTATTTGAGGTAATTTTTTGCTCTCTAACAGCTCTAGAAAGACCTCTTTAATAAGCTCCATCGTATATTTAGTTCTTCTATTATTTTTGATTCCAACCATGAGCTAACCCCTCTTATTATCATCTTCTCAACAAACATAAGCCGAACTGTTGAATTCATAACACTATCACATCTATTGATGATTGTGATTGCAGAGATGAGTAGATTATACTGACATTGCGATATCAAATCAACACATGTTCATTTAATAACAAGGATCCAAATGCATAATTCGATTTCAACCATATAAGAGGAGCAATCCATATGACAACTATCTCAAAACAACCTAAAGTTTTAATAGTCGGCGCAGGAGCTGTTGGATTTTCAGTGGGTTACCACCTTCGCTTAGCTAGTGCTGATCTGACTTTTCTAGTGCGAAAGGGACGAATAGAAGCTTTCCATGCTCCTCAGAAACTCTATTGTTATGACGATGCTTCTCTCAAAGATTTTAGCGGCTATCATGTCATTGAAGATGTAGCAGCTATCAAGCGTCAGCAATATCAATATATTATTGTCACCTTGGATGGTCATGCGAGTCGCACACCAGAAGGTATCGAACTGCTGTCCAAGATAGGTAATGTTGTGCTGAACTCCACAACCACTGTCATTATGTGCGGGTTTGGGAGTGGAATCCGTGAACATTATCTGGAGGTGATGCAGATTCGAGAGGATCAGTTACTAAGAGGAATACTGGGTACGCTGAGTCATCAATCCTCGGCTGATTTACCTGTCCACGAGCCCACCGATCCCAAACAGGTTGCTCAAGCCATTGTCTGTTACAAACACCCGACGAACAACGTCGGTTTCCAGGTAGAATCCAATAACAAAGCAGCAGCTAAACAATTTATCGCGCTGTATAATCAATCTAAAGTCTCGCGCTGTGGTCGAGTAAGCCCGGCCATGTTCAATATTTACTCCAGTATCGGTTTTCCTGTATATGCTGCTTGTGATATTTTGGGCTGGCCTCCCTTCTCGACTGTTATTGCCAATACAGAACTTTGGCAGCTCGCTTGCCGTGCCCAAGGTGAGATAGCAGCCTTGCCTAGTCATGGTCTTGTCGGCAAAATGATGGGTGTTGTGATGGGCGCACGCATGACGGCAAAAATACAACTTAACATGGAACGGGATATGCTGCCTCTCGATTATCAAGCCTTCAATCGTTTCCATCATGGTGGGAAGGTACGCACTCAAGATGTGGAATCTTTGCGGAATTCAATAATTGAAGGCCAACGCCAAGGCCGTCCCATGAAGGCATTGAAGGAATTACTGCAACGTGTAGTTGAACATGAAGCAGCGAGCGCATCTACACGACGTTAAAATAAATAGAAGAGGTCCTTGCTCTCCAGCAGGGACCTCTTCTTTGTTTCACTCCGCAATACGAAAACACGACTGCCCTGAGTGGTCAGTCGTGTTCAAGTTCATCATTTTATATCTATGAAGAATATGCATTTTGTAATGAGGCTACTCATTTAAAGCCGTTTTAATCAGGGCATTCACCCGGGAATTAAACAGCAGACCGATATGAGATACGAGGGAAACGGAAATGTTGTTGGCCCCGCTCAAACGAGAAAGTGTCGGGGAAACAATTGTATCACTGGTGGAATAGATTGAAGTCACCTTTATTCCACTCGGAGCTGTAGTTGTGGTCAATCGATTAGCCCCGCCAAGGGTTATCAACTTATCCACTTTAGAAGCGCCTCCACGGTTAAGTATGTAATACAGACTATTGGCTCCGCCCATGCTATGCGCTACAATATTGACTTTCGTGTGACCTGTTTCCCGTAGTACATCATCTACGAATCGACTGATTGCTGCGGAATTCAACAGCTGGTTTCCTTGTTTGCTCGGGAGGTCAATAGCGAATATTTCCTCTCTCGTCCACCCTTGGCTACGCAAATAACTCTCAATCGCTGTAAAATTGCTATCTGAACCGGTTAATCCATGTACCAATACAATGGGCGTACGTGCTGTAGCTGCAGAAGCCTTTGAACTTGAGCCTATTCCAGGTATCGATAAGGTAAGGATCATACTCATGAATACCATAAGTATTAATTTAGTCTTTTTCACTTCATTCACTCTCCTGTAAAATGATTTATATTCCATATATTACAAGCTGACATATGGAATATAAATGAACCTTTAGCCTCATTTTTACAGGATTATCCAAGGAAAACTACGTTATCATGTTTGAAATTTGAACTCTAGTTCGCTAATTCTTTTATCCTTCAACGATATCTGCGTGCAGATCTGTTGCAATTTCAATCATTTTGGGTACAATAGCTTCGTTAGAGATAGCTACATATAGATCTCCCATGTACAAACGAAAAGCTATTTGTGCTCCTTCAAGGTCCCACATAAAAAAGTCACCATCAATGGACATGGTGCTCTCCGCTCCGACAATGTTAAGAACCGTTGAATAGGTAAAATCGGGTTTGGATGCGAAGTAGAGTTTACACTCTTCCAGGGAGATGGATTGTTCCGCATTGCTTTCTTGCATGGATCGGGTAATTCGAAAACGCTGATTCATTGATCTGCCTCCAACATTTTATTAATACATACATGTTCCACAGCATTACATTTTCTCATTTTCGTCTTTCACTGTCAAAACCATGCATGCTCTATTCTATGAATTCATATATACTGGTACATACAAGTGCACAACGAATTTCTACAATCAGGAGGAGTCAAATCAAGATGTTGAAAACAGAATTCATTGATGTACTGTCCATTGTCTCACATAAATTATATGATTCGGCTGCTAATGTTATGGATACAGCGAGCAGGTTAATTCCTGCAAATACGTTTTGTATCGCCCAGTTGGATCACCTATCGACCAAAGTTCTGAACGTATATAATCGCGACAAACTAATTCTGGGTGAGGGGCTAGTCGTTGACAACGCCGAGTCATACTGTGCGCTTGTGACCGAACATAGTCAGGGCCCATTGGTGATAAATAATAATCTGACTCATCCATTAACCAGACATATGGACGCTACCGAATTCGTAGGCGGTTGTTCATTTGTCGGTGTACCCATACATAATGAAAACGGAGAAATTTACGGCTCCCTCTGCTCATTTGATCAGGATTTCTATTCCTATCAACAAAAGGACGTGGATCTGCTTCTCTCCTTGTCTTCATTTTTCACGGGTCTTCTTGAGATGGAAACGACGCTGCAACAGTTAAAACATGCGGAAGAAACGGCTGCAAGAGTGCTTGAAGAGAAGAAAAATCTGCTTGCCGTCCTTAGTCACGAAATCCGCACGCCGATGAATGGTGTTCTTGCAATGGCCAATCTGTTGCAGTCTACCCGACTAAATGAGGATCAATCGTTATATGTTAATGTCATCGAGTCAAGTGGCGCCAGCCTTCTATCGATGATGGATCAAATTCTGGACTACTCTAAAGCGGAAGCGGGTGCGATTTCTTTGGAAATCAATCCCTATAGTGTCACTGACACAGTTGATCACGTACTACAGTTGTTTTCCTCTGAAGCACAAAAAAAAGGAATCCGATTATACGCAGAATACAATATAAATGATCATCTGGTGCTTATAGGTGATCGTCATAAAGTCCGTCAGATTCTAATTAATCTCGTTGGCAATGCGCTGAAATTCACAGAGAAAGGTGAAGTATGTATCTCTACTCAGGTAGCTGCTGATCCAGAAGGTACACTCCATGCATCTTACGAGATAATCGATACGGGCATCGGCATCCCCCAGGATCGCCAGGATCTGTTATTCAAATCGTACTCCCAGATTCATGGTAACTCAGGAAAATATGGAGGAGCGGGGCTAGGCCTGTCCATCTGTAAACAACTCGCTGAATTGATGGGTGGCGTGGTATGGCTTAAAGAGACGAGTGACTTGGGCAGTCGGTTTGCCTTTAATATTTCCAGTGCTGCACCAACGTCCATGCAAATCTCTGAATGATGAATATATTATTCTATCTGAAACAGATAGGAGGTATATACATTGACCCAATTTCTGGATGCTCGATCATCGCAAAATGCTGCGTTGTTTAATTCCATTTCCATACCGATTCCAGTGATTAACACGCCTCAGTTATTCGCCCAGATTGGTCTGCAAACGGCTGGAGCGGGAACCAATCTGAGAGTCTCCCTAAAAGGAACCATAACGGTACAATTACCGCTTGCTCTATTTCAAGTTAGGATTATTATTGTAAGAGGCACAGTTGCAACCGATCCGATCGTTTACTCCGGAAACTACACCTATGGTCTGAATGGTCTGCTTAACCCTGAAGTGATTGTCTTCTCTGCCAGTGACTTTAACATTCCGATCGTGCCACAATTAACCTACTCCGCATTTATCAGTACCAACTTGCTCGGAACGGTTCGGGTAGGCCCTGAGAGTTTCGATGGATTTGTCGTTTCGGATTAACATGAATACCTCCACCCCCATACTCTTAATCTGTTTGCCATAAAGATTAAGAGTATGGGGGTGTTCCATTTACACTGAATTAGTTTCCAAAATAAACATCCAGCTTACCCGTGGGCGGCGTTGTAGCCATCCACACCGCTGCCAGATTATCCGGACTGACGGTGGCCGCAGTAATATAATCTCCAATCAGTACTGTGGGCATCGGAGAGTTGCCATTGGGATTAAAGGATGTAGTTGTGATCCGTCGGTTGGTGAAACTGGCACCCCCATTAAAAGATTCCGCAACAAAGACGTCCAGTAGGAACCCGTCAATTCGATTTGTGTAATAAATAACTCGAATCGTGCCCGCAAAAGGTGACACGCTGATCGACGGGAAGAAATTCTGCGTGCCTGGAGGTGCGCCTGTAATACTGACTGGATCTGACCAAAGAAGGCCATCGGGAGATTCGCAGAATAAAATATCGGTATATCCGGCACGTGCATCATTCCAAACGCCATACACAGTCCCACTGTTAGGTCCATTCGATATATCCGCGCCCAAACTTAAGTTGGTCTGTACTCGAAAAGCGTAATTCGGTACAGGCAAGGGCGAAGGTGCAGGTACAACGGATGAGATGAACGTAGCCTGCCGCTCTAGAGGGGGTTGATAGGTAATCCCCCCATCATACGAAATACGCAATAGCGCGGAAGGACTGGCAGGACCCGTAATGATATATCCCGCGTAGACTTGACCTGAGAATCCAACAGCCAACGCTGCCCGGTCATGGATTCCTCGCGGATTCGACTGTCGGTCAGGTGGTTCCCAGGTTATTCCTTGCGAGAGTGACCTTTGCGTAAATATGGCGGAAGAAGCGGTAGCAAGCGGTGTGTAACCGACATATGCATTGCCTCGATATGGGCTTCCTGGGGAACGATCAACGGCTATGTACGGTTCATCATTATGAACAATGGTACCGAAACCCGCCTGTACAATAACTGGTGGCTGCCACGTTAGTCCATCATCAAATGAGGTATAACTTGCAATGGTTCCATCGTTGATCCCGTTAAACAAGTGAACGGTAACGATGAAGGTATTGGGAAACGTGTAGTCAATTGTTGGTGCTTCTGCCCCTGCATATCCAGCTGGTTGAGGAAGTACAGTGGTCGACCAGGTACTGCCTCCATCAATGGACCTATAGAAGCCAGTCAATGTGGGTCCTGTACTGGTATCCACAGCAACTACACACATGATACTCGGGTTCAACGTATTAACCGCAATCGAGGGTTCAAATTGACTGCCTGCCAAAGCTCCAGTAATATTCACTACTACCATCTGCTCACCTCTTTTCGTTTAAGGGATATTTGTGAAGCGGTCAATCAAAGTCATCTCCGATTGAAGCACACGCTGAATGATCTGGCCTGTAGAATTAACACCGTATACATGAATGACCGTACTTGTGGCACTGAAATAATCACTTTGCACTTCATAAAAAGCCGCATTAATCAGTGGATAGATTAAGCTTCTCGTTGCTTGGGGAAGTAATTCAAAAAGATCATGACCAATGGGTATGCGCGCCGCTTGAGTGGTGTCCCACCTGAAAACTTCCAGCTCAACATTGGCAGGTGAATTGAGGGAATCATTAATGCATGTTACTATCAGCTGTGTGGATTGGGTCTCACCCGAAGTTGGATTGTAAATAAAGCCCGTAGAGTTTGGCAAAAAGCACACTCCTTCCGCTATGTTTATTAGATTATATTATGATTCCTGCCATCCGTATGACTAAACATCCAACTCTTATATTGGAACGATATGAAAATTTTGTTATGCTACATATGCTAGATTACTAGATTTTGTTCAAAACATGATTCGACTACTTATGTAGAAAGTTGGAGGAATTATACGATGTTCATTAAACGAGCAGGAAAAATTGCTGCGGTTACTGTAATTGCTCTCTCTATCCTTGGAAGTACCCCAAATATCGGTGGAGCCTATGCTGCTCCAGCCATTACCGTTCAATTGGATGATGTTCCCCTGAAGTTTGATGCAGTACCCCGGATAGACAAAGGTGTCACTTACGTTCCCTTTCGGACGGTCGGAGAAGCCCTTGGTATCGATATTACCTGGAACAGCAAATCACAGACTGTAAAAGCGACGAACACTGTGAACGGACAAACGACCGAGGTGCTATTACAAGTTGGCAGCACCACAGCGACCGTAAATGGAAAAAAAGTTACACTCCCTGCAGCACCTGTTCAGCGGGAAGGACGTGTACTCATTCCACTCAGTTCATTCAGTAACCAATTCGGTGTAAGTGCGCGCTGGAATCAGGCAACCAAAACGGTCTCCCTCGTCTCACCACAGCGCGAAATGCATCTGAGAGCCTTCTATGCATTGCAATCCTTTCAAGAAAAGGATCTTATTGCTTCCATGAATTCTGTAGCATTTGGCTGGAGCCGCATTGATCGCAATGGACAATTCACCCTTCAAGGTGATGAGTACCGCCTCCCTGCTGCTGCGGGTGATATTACGCCGCAGTCCATCGTTGCTGACGCAGCGGATCAGCAGATCCAACCACAGCTCATGGTGTATGCCTTGGATGGAAATGGTGAACTGACCAAAGTTCTGAGTGACAGCCGCCTGCGACAGAAATCGATTGAAGGTATAACTGCTGCGGTAGCTGAGCATGGTTTTGGCGGAGTTGTTCTGGATTTTGAAGGACTGGGTTTTAAACTGGATGCGGTAGAACAACAGAAGTTGCTCAATGCTTATGTGAAACAATTGAAGAGTTCCTTACCCCAAGACACAGCCTTATCTCTGGCGGTACCGCCGCTAAACAGTGCTTATAAAGGATATGATTACAAAACACTTGCCTCTATTGCAGATGATCTTATTATTATGGCCTATCAGTATAATCCGGTTGGCACCAAATCCCAGGTACCCGAACCCAATAGCCTTGTGGACCAAGCCATTCAGCAAGCTCTTCAAGCTGGTGTCCCCAAAAATAAGTTGCTTCTCGGTATCAGTTTAAGCAGTGAAACGCCGTCCTCTGTGGATGATAAACTGGGTCTTGCCAAACGTTATGACCTGAAAGGAGCTGCCTTCTGGCGCCTGGGTCTGTTCCGTTCGTACAATACGAAGATGGAAGATGCCGTGAATGCATCTGTCATCAAAGAATAGACATCTTTGAGTGGATGAATAAATTACATTTCACTTAAAATAAAAGAAGGACCGAATCTCTCTTGTCAGAGACTTGGTCCTTCTTTGCTATCCATTTATTTCATAAGTTTATCCACGCTTCCAAATACAAGCTTCACAATCTGGGTCGGACCGGGCAAACGAGGTTGAAAGAGAAGAATGATTCCAATGACAGCCGCCACAGCAGTAATTCCTGCTGTCACTATTCTGGCTCGCTTCTCTTTGCTACTCCTCCACTCTCCATACACTATTGCAGTCGCCAACATCAGGATTCCAAGGATTGAGCCCAGTTTCATGCAATCACCTCTCTTTCTCAAGCTTGTAACAGGAGCAAATGCTGTTAAGTTTCGTCCTCATTCGGTATCCCCTGTGGTCCGGTTGATTTACCGGTACGCACTACGTGTGCATCCACTTTAACTTCCACGTCCAATTCAGGATAGAGGGTTTCCCAGTTCTTCTCCTGCTTCTTCCATTGCTTCGGATAATATCTGCGGAATTCAACTGCAAATTTGAAGAAATCGGAGCGCAGCTCCTTCTGGGACAGGTCTAAAGCATCATGAGCCAGAGATGTGAGCTTGGCAGACCATTCCTGTTCCAGTTTAGTTAACACAGCGGGATCCGTTAGATTGGCATCCGTCGTATTTAACACCACTTCTCCGCTGGTTTGGATATCCACCTTCATGCTCCAATGCTGGTTTACAATTCGTGGCTTCAAGGCCGTTTTAATTTCAATGAGTCGAATCGAGAACGAACCCTCTAACGGCTCAAACTCAACAGGCATGATAATGTTGTTCAGCTCTTTTGCGAGTAGCAATACACCTACGCTCATTGGTTCCTTAACCGTTTTGACATAGCGATCCTTGTTATACAAGCTCAGACCTTTCACATATGGTGTAGTCGTCAGTTTATCCTGATCGGGTTCTGGGGGTAAGACTAACATGCGAGACAAAATGGCGGAAGTGCTTGGTCCTTCAATGGATTTAGCCAGTTCAAGTGCAGTGACACGTGTACCTAGCTTCAGATTGGCCATCTCACGCAATGATTCAGCAGAACTCCGCTCCAGGGGATCAAGTAACGCCAGGATATCTTTCGCCGCCTTTTCGCTGGAAAAGACATACGCATGCTCCCTGAACTGAGGATAACGCAGGAAGAAATCGATGTACTCGCGAATACCGCGCTTGCCGGCTTGTTCACTAATGATAATGACTTCGCAGTGCCCCCAGAACATATTTCGGGGAACTTTCCGTTGCAGCCGATTCAACGCCTCGGCAATCGTACGCCCCTCCGCTGTTCGAATCAATGTGACACCGCTTGGACTGCCTCCGCTCCCACTGCTATCTCCTCCACCTGCTTTGCGCGGAACAAATATCTGTGAAGTCAATTGTACTTTGCCCTCTTCGTAATCGATCCCCGTAGCCAGCACGATGGCCAAATCGTTAATTTCGATACGATCCCAGCAGCCACTTAACAGCACACAAGACAATATCAGCAGAAGTAGTACTCTGCATATTCGCAAGTGCCCCTCCCCCCATCAATCAGTACTCGCTCGATTCTTTCTAACATGTGCCCAACCCTTTTTCAGCCATGCAACACCGTAGATCATAGCCGGAAGGATTAATAAAATGCTGATCGTATACAAGTTGGCTGAAGCGCTAACCAGACTGGAAATGCCCGATCCGCCGGACACAACCCAGTAAGCAAATACCATACACAGGAACGAAAGCGGAACAACAACGGGCTTGTAGTCCTTCAACCCAAACCATTCCGCTGTGGATGTAGCAAAGATATATAGAAAAACGGAAATTTTAACGAAAATACCGAAAATCCAAACTGCAATAATAAGGGACTCGATATGTTGCAGAAAGTCCGCAATGGTTATGTATCTTGCTGCAATCATGACCGGAAATACGAATGTATCCGTCAAATCACCAATTAAAAACAGGCAAAACAGATTGGTAACCGTCATTGCAGTTGTCGTCAGTACAAGGGAACCCAGCATGACCCGGGTTGTTCGTTTTTTTTGATTCACATAAGGTAACAGAAAAGCCAGCACGATATATTCACTAAACCATGCAGCGGGTGCAGCGGCTCCTGTAATAATGGGAATGGGTCCTTTCTCCATGAAAGGGAACAGCTCGGCAGGATTCAGTTCACCGATCAACAATATAAAGATCAAAGCCAGCAGCACAATTAGCAGGGTAACAAATACTTGAGATGTTCGTCCGACAACTTCGATCCCCAGCCTGACATTAATCGCACATACAACAACCATCGTACCCATCACAACAAACAAAGGTGTACTTGGAAGTGCATTATTGACAATGAACTCACCGTATTCCCGAATAATCAAGCCCGTCAGGTGGGGCAAGAAAGCAATGTATATCAGGCCGAACAACTTGCCTGGAATCCGACCAACGATCGATACACTGGATTGAATAAGCGTTTTTCCAGGGTACATACGATCAAGACCAATGGAGATACCGATCGCAGCCAGTCCAACGAGAGAACCTATAATTGGAGTCATCCACATGTCATGTCCTGCATAGTGCATTGTAATTCCAGGCACTGATAAGATGGCCGTCGCGAGAATGGCGGGAAAGACCATGAATGCCAATTGTGTTTCCGATATTTTTCCTTTGTCCGTCAACATGTGTGATCCCGCTCCCTTGGATGCATTGGTTGCTTGGTGCATATTGGTCTAGTGCGGTTTGTTCCTTGGAGATGGACGCCACCACACATCCTTGAGTTCCTTAGCCATCGTGGGCGCTACCGGTGACAGATAAGGTGTTCCGAATGAACGAAGGCTGCTCAGATGAATGACAACCAAGATGACGCCCAGCATGACACCCGTAAGTCCCAGCGTTCCTGCCAGAATCATCATGGGAAAACGCAGTAGTCGGGTCGCGATGCTGGCAGCATAACGGGGGATCATGAAAGAAGCGATTCCGGTAATCGCGACAATGATAATCATGGGGGCTGACACAATTCCTGCACTAGTCGCCGCCTGCCCGATAATTAAGGCTCCCACGATACTGACGGCTGATCCGACCTGCTTCGGCAATCGGACACCAGCCTCACGCAGTGCTTCAAAGGCAATTTCCATAATGAGCGCTTCCACCAGTGCCGGGAAAGGAATTTCTTCTCTCGCCCGGGCAATACTGAGAAGCAATACAGTAGGAATCATCTCCTGATGAAACGTAGTAATTGCTACATAAGCCGATGGAAGCAGCATGGATAACACATAAAAAATGTATCGCAGCCAGCGTACAAAAACACTCATGAATACATTTTGATAATAATCTTCGGGGGATTGTAACATGGAAAAGATGGTCACTGGCGCAATAAGGGTGAACGGCGTTCCATCAACGAGAATAGCAAACCGACCTTCCAGCAAGTTGGAAGCAACGACATCCGGACGTTCCGTCGCTATCATCTGTGGAAATGGTGAATATCGCTGATCCACAATACCTTCTTCAATGTACTGACTCTCCAGTACGTCTCGAAGCTTCAAATCGTCAAGTCGTACCTCTACTTCCTTCACCAGTTTAGGATCAATAATGCCTTCCATATAGATAAGTGAGACACTCGTGTTCGTGCGATCTCCCATGTTACGTGTATGAATTTTTAATGCAGGTGTTTTGATACGTTTGCGCAGTAGTGACATATTCATCGTCAACGATTCTGTAAATCCATCCCGTGCCCCGCGCACAGTCGATTCAGCTAACGGTTCCTCTGTTGAACGATTTGCAGCTTGGTATAGAGGGTACGCTGTTCCAACTTTTGAACCGTCCAGCAGTAACAGAGCTTCTCCCTCTAATATGGCCTGTACCGCCTGAGTGGTTGTTTCAACATGTTTAACAGATGCCAATGGGACTTGCGCAGCTTCGATCCCCATTTCCTGAAGAGGTGTCAATACCTGTCGTTCAAGCCGCTCCGTATCACACAAACCAACACAATATACGCATAAGGCTGAAGTAAGACACGCCGTTTGGAACGTATGAAATACAATATCCGAGCAACCGGCAAAAACGGAGCGCAACATTTCTTGATCAACAGCTAGGTATCCGGTTAACGGCAGGTCCTGTTGTGTTATCGCTGATGTGTCCATGACACCTCTCCTTCCCGTTCATGCTCCGTCCAGATATTCTCAGTTAAAGGTATCCTTTACTTATAAGATGGGATATATACGCAAAATAAAGAACAGCAAAGAGCCGTCCATATGGACGACCCTTATGATACCAAATGCTATTAAAATCTCGATAAATTACTATCCTTTCACCGCACCCAAGGCAACACTTCCAATAATCTGTTTGGAAAATACAGAGAATACAACAATAATAGGCAAGATTGAGATCGCTACACCCAAATACAAGAGTCCATAATCCATCCCATAGTACCCTTGCACTAGCGCAACCAGTACGGGTAGCGGGTATTTATCCAGAGAGAAAAACAGGACGAGCGGTGTAAGGAAATTGTTCCATGAACCGATAAACGTGAATATCCCAAGGGCCGAGATCGCCGGTCCCAGAATGGGCAGTACAATCTGATTGAACGTCCGGAATTCACCCGCGCTGTCCACCCGTGCGGATTCAATAATCTCATCCGGGATGCTGCTCTCCATAAACTGTTTGATGAAAAATACGTTAAATGCGTTAGCCGCAGCAGGCAAAATAATTGCAGCATAGCTGTCCAAAAGTCCCAGCATGCTGAATAGTCGATACACGCCAATGAGGGCCAGTTGACCCGGCACCATCATGGTCGCTAACAGAAACAGAAACAACCCGTTCCGACCTTTGAATTTAAATTTGGCAAAGCCATATGCGGTCAGAGCACCTATATACAGAGATAACACGGTCGATGTTCCAGCAATGAATATGCTGTTGGCAAACCCGCGCCAAATGTTGATTTTGGATACCATATTCATATAGTTATCGACCAAAAATGATCCGGGGAGAAAGGTGAACGTTGAAGCGATTGTGGCATTGTTATGTGTAGAATAGATGAGCATCAGATAAAACGGAATAATGCAGAGCACGGCAAGACCTATCAGCAATAGATAGATGACGATCTTGCCTGCCGTCAGACGCCTTGTGTTGGCATAATGTTGAATCGCCGCATTTGGTTGTTCAATTGATTTTGCAGTTTGCATAAGAACTCCCCTCCCTATGAACGGCTCTTCCGCTTGGTCATGATGAAGGATGCAACGGACAATAATATGATGATAATAAATAGACAAAATGCTATTGCAGCCCCGTAACCAAAACGAGTGCTCTGAAATGCTACATTATAGAGATACATAATGCTCGTCATGGCTGCTCGGTCAGGACCGCCATTGCCATTGGTTAGTGTAAATGGCTGATCGAAAATCTGGATGCCACCAATAATGGATGTAATCATCTGAAACAGAATAATTGGGCGCAGCATCGGTACGATAATATCGATGAAAATATGCTTCTTTTTCGCGCCATCCATCTGGGCAGCTTCCAGCAACGACGGATCAATACCCTGAAGTCCTGCAAGGTAGATGACCATGGAATAACCGAAATATTGAAAAAACAAGATAGATGACACAATTAGCCGCATAAACCATGGGTCATTTTTCCAATTAATTGGATCTTGAATAATCCCGATCTGCATCAAAAAATGATTCAGTCCCCCGGACTGCCAGTCAAAGATCAGACTGACAAGCAACCCGAGTGATGCGGCCGTAACGATATTGGGGAAAAAGTACACGGCTCTGAAAAAATCCCGCCCTTTGAGCAGTTTATCGTTCAGAATAAAAGCTAACACAAGTGAGATCGTCAGCTGCGGAACCACGGAGACCCCCCAGATGAATAACGTATTGAACAAGGTTTTGTAGAACAGCGGATCTTGTAGTACGGCCACATAGTTACCAATCCCTACAAAGTCAGGTGTCGTGATTCCATCAAAGTTAGTGAAACTGATATAGAGCGAATACAATATGGGATAGAGGCCAAAAATGGTGAAAATAATAAAGAACGGAGCAATGAAGTAGTAGCCGTAATGGTCCTTTCGAATCGTTTTGGCAAACATATTCTGTCCCCCCAGTTATCATCGGATGTGTACAACCATTCGCTTACTTCTAGGGCGTATCTGAAAACTCCGAAAGAGTTTTGAGACACGTCCTCAGCTAATCCACTTCCAGCTCCGGAAATCTCAAGGCGACATCACGTTTGATTCGCTTCACTACTTCATCTTTGTTCTGAATGTCCTGATTGAGATACAACTGAAGTACATTTTTGTAGATATCATTGTTAATAATGGCATCATATTTGGTGCGCTCATACACAGGAACCCGCTTGGCAGCCTCCGAGAAAAACTCGAAATGCTTCTGTCCCCCCAGATAGGACGATGAGAGTGAAGGCGCAAGTTTATCATTCACAACCATATTGCTCGTAAAATAATCCTGCTCTTTCGCTAACTCGGACAGAAAGTCGTGGTCAAAATTATAGAACTCAATAAACTTCCATGCCAGATCCTTTTTGTCGCTTTTACTGTACATCGATATATAGGTCCCACCCGCGCTAAAGGCCGACGGTCCCGGGGCTAGGCCCCACATGCCTTCGGTATCCGGAGCATTCGCCTTAAACGTATATTGCAAGCCCCAGGTTGCCCCAGGATAGAACATGACCTCTCCTTTTTGCATGGATGCAGCGTAACCGGCACTTCCATCTTCATACTCTGCAAGAACATGCCGCTCACGCGCTTCACGTACCAGATCCAGCACCTCCATATAGGTTGGATCGATGACGAGCTTGCCGTCCTTCACCCAGGGTATACCGTCATATGAGTTCGATATGGCATTCCAGTTCGCCAATGCATGTACTTTATTCCCGCTAAGCTGCTGCACCTTCTCTCCAATCTCGAAGATCTTCTCCCAAGTATCAATCTGTGAACCCACCTTCTCAGGATCATCGGTACCCAGATATTGCTTCGCCAAATCCCGGCGATAATAGATTCCCCCAGGTGTTCCCTGATAACCGATCGCTCTGACATTTCCCTCACTGTCCTTTTCATTGGCCTGCACAAAAGCATATTGTTCTTGAATAAGCTCATTGGCGTTATAAGGCGAAGCCGATAAATTCTCCAGATATGGAACGTCAATCAGTTCTCGAATGTTGGCATTTTCAATCATAAATACATCTGGAGCTTTGGAGGTCGTCTGGAGCGCAGATTTAAGCTTGGTAATATAGAAGTTGCCGGGAATATTGACAAAATTCACTTTGATGTTCGGATATTTCTGCTCGAATTTCTCAATGGCATACCCAGCTTCATCCGTAAAACTCCACACCGTTATTTCCTGCTGCTTGGTTTGATTGGACGGACTGAGCTGACATCCAGCTAACAACATGAGTACACATACGAATACAATAGTTGGCTTAAACCACTTCTTCATAGGCCCCCTCCTTCTAAAAGGAAACGCTTACATTTTATTAGAGTATATTGATTTCGGAGAGGGCTTTCTCCACAAATATTGTGCATTACCCTTCATATTTTGTGATATTCGTACGGTGTTTCTTGCGAAATTCGGAGGGTGTACAGTCATTATATTTTTTAAAAAGACGATTATAGGAGTTCACATTGTTGAACCCATGGCCGATGGCTATATCCAAAATGGAATCCTGACGGAACAATAACGCCCACTCGGATTTGATAATTCGAAAATGATTCAAGTATTCCATCAATGTCACTCCTTTGATCTCTTTGAATAATTTGCAGACATGGAACTTGCTGAATTTAATATGTTCCGCCACCTGTTCCAGCTTGATCGGTTCAGCATAATGATCCTCCAGATATTCACAGACCGATTCAAGGAATTCGAATTTTTTGGATGAAGTACAGGGCCATCCTACGGACGTGAGTTGATCCGTCACCGGGGGCTTTGTACGTAACAATAGAACCATGAGATCATACAACCGCGAAACCATTAACCATCGATATCCGGGCTTTCGATTTTTTTTCTCGGCAATGATGGCATCTATATACTGAACCAGATTGTTACGACTTCCTGCATTCGACGGAATAACGGTTGTTTTATTGAAGAGTTCGCCCAGATCCTGTATCTCGGCTTCAGTCGTGAAGCTTCCTGTTAACAATTCCAGCCGGAACAAGATTATGGTTAGGTGCTCAGTCCCCGGCAAAAAGCAGTGTACATCACCTGGTTTGATCAGCAGCACATCACCTTGTCCCAGCTCACGAATATGGTCATTCACGCCAATTCGTGCGCTCTTTCCATTGACGACAACCAATTCGACCTCATCATGCCAGTGTGCAGCAAAATTAAACTGATCACCTGTATGAATCACCCGAATGGGAAAACCTTCTTCCATATGGCCTGTCTCCAGAAACGTGGGTACGCCCATCTAATCACCCTCCATTTATTTCCTATGCAAGAATCTCTCGTCTTTATTATTATGCATAAATCGCCACACTCCTTTCTTTTTGGATATTTAAAATTCTATTGAACGAAAAAAAAACTCCTCAACTCAGGTTGAGGAGCCGAACGGAATCACGTTCCACGCATTGGATATCCAGTGTATATAAATTCTCTACAGACTCTCCTTTTAACAGTTGAAAGAGAACATGACCGGCAAGCTGAGCAGCATCCGTCTTCGGTTGCCTAAATGTAGTCAGAGGTGGGTGCACATACTGAGATGCCGGGATATTGTCAAAACCAATTACGGATACCTGTTCAGGTACTGCAATCCCATGCTCTCTGAAGGCTTCCAAACCGCCAAAGGCCATTTCATCATTTGCAAAAAATACTGCGGATGGCAATTCTCCTTCGAGCAGTTTCTTCGCTGCATGGTAGCCATCTTGCTTCAAGTATTGTCCAGCGATTTTCCATGCCGGGTTCTCTTCAATGCCTGCTTCTGCCATGGCATTGAGATAACCTTGATAACGCTGCAGGTTACATTCCGAATGGGCTGGGCCACTAATATAGGCAATCGTCCGATGTCCTTTGTCGATCAGATAACGGGTAGCCAGATACCCACCTTGCGTATCACTCATTAAAACCTTTACAATATGTGGAGCATCCAGATCCCGATCCATGACAACAATCGGAAATCCTGCTTCAGATGCCTCCATGAGCAACTGATCTTCAATATTTTGAGCAATGACAATAGCTCCGTCGATTCTTCTTTCACGAATGTAACGATGGGCTGTCGACTTCTCTCCACCCAGTGAGCTGCACACGATCATATCGTATCCATGGCTCATCGCGATGGACTGTATTCCATTCACCAAATCCGAGAAATACGGACTGGACATGTCATGCACAATCACACCAATCGTTTGTGTACTCTGACGCTTCATTTCAGATGCAGGGCCGTTCTTCACGTAGTTGAGTTGGTTTGCTGCTGCGAGCACTCTCTGCCTTGTTGATTCACTTACATTACCTTTATCGTTGAGTACGCAAGATACGGTTGAACTGGCTACACCAGCCATCTTGGCGACATCTTTAATCGTTATCATGATATATACTCCTCAAAGACCGTTTCATCTATTTATTTCAATATGACTGCAATACACACCAGATGGTTCATTAGCATTCTAACACGTCAGTCCGATCATGTCTCTTTCCAGGGCGTGACTGCGAAAAAAACACATTAAAGAAACCGAGGTACCCTCATGAAATTCAGCGAATATGTAATAGGTCAGCGCTACGAAACAAAATCCTTGGCATTATCCAAGAGCGATATTATTGAGTTTGCCAAAATCTATGATCCACAGTACATGCATTTGGATGAAGAAAAGGCCACAGAAGGCCGCTTCGGCAGTTTGATTGCTTCTGGCATGCAAACGATGAATATCTCCTTTAAGTTATGGATTGAGGTCGGAGTCTATGGAGAGCATGTTGTGGCAGGAACCGGAATGAACAACATTCAATTCTTGAAGCCCGTCTTCCCGGATGATGAATTACATGTCATTGCAGAAGTCATTGACCTGCTTCCCAGACGTAAAGGTAATGGGATTGTTACCGTGCTGCTGAGTACATTCAATCAGAAGAATCAAAAGGTATTTCAGGCAGAATTAAGTGCGTTGATTGATAACTAAGGAGCGATAAAGCCAGAAAAAGCCGCCAATTGGCGGCTTTTCGTAGATATATTACATTGAAGCAATTTTAAGCGTTATAGCCTTTCAAGACCTGCCCCAAGATTTCAACACCCTTCACAATCTGTCCGTCTGATGGCGTGGAGAAATTAAGTCTGATGGCATTACAAGGGTCTTGCTCGTTCACCAGGAATGCATTTCCCGGCACAACCGCAACCCCTTGGGCTGCCGCAGTCTTGGCATAATCAAGCATTGGCACATGTGCTGGCAGATCACACCAGAGGAACAGTCCACCATCCGGTTGGGTATAGGTAATGGACTCACCCATATGCTCTTGCAGCTTGTCCATCATCAATGTTGCTTTTCTCCGATATACCTCACGAATGCTGTTGATATGCCCCGCGTAGTCATACTCTGTCATGAACTTGTATGCCAAAATCTGTGGAAGCATGGCCGTATGTACGTCTTCTCCCTGTTTCGCGACAACCATCTTCTCCACGACTTCATGTGGCGCTTGTACAAAACCGACGCGCAGTCCCGCCGACAGAATTTTGGAGAATGATCCAACATAGATGACCAGACCCTCATCATCCATAGATTTGATCGTTGGCACGTCATCTCCATTGAATCGAAGTTCTCCGTACGGGTTATCTTCCAAAATCATAACGCCATACTTCTTAGCCAGCTCGTAAATGGCCTTCCGTTTCTCCAAGCTCGTCGTTACACCGGTAGGATTCTGAAAACTCGGGATCACGTAGATCAGTTTCACATTGGGCTCGGTTTGCAGCGCCTGTTCCAGCTTCTCGATATCCATACCGTCCATCTCCATCGGAACACCGGCAAGCTTCGCACCGGATGCGCGGAAGGAGTTCAGAGAACCAATAAAGCTCGGACTCTCACAGATGATGGTATCCCCTTCATTACAGAACACTTTACAGGCAAGTTCAATCCCCTGCTGTGCTCCAGATACGATGAACAATTGATCGGATGGCTTACCCGTATCAAAACCCGTCTTCAAATGTTGAGTCAATGCTTCCCTGAGGGGAACATATCCTTCCGTAATTCCATATTGCAAAGCCGTGACCGGGTCCTGTTCCAGAATGGATTGAGTAAACGTACGAATCGCCTCAATAGGAAAGGTTTCCGGAGCGGGGTTTCCCGCAGAGAATGGAATCACATTTTGACCCGAAGAAGCCTTCAGAATCTCACGAATAATAGATGGTTGCAGTGCTGCGATACGATTGGAAAATGAATAGTTCATGTTAAATAGTGCCTCCCGACATTTCATCTGACTTAGTTCTCTATCGTAACATTAGATTCTATTATACACCAAAAAAAGAGGCCGCCGTCAGCAACCTCTTCAACACGTCTATTTCGCAAGTATCACTTGTTCATTGCACTGCATTCATCTCGGATAACCGTGTGGCCTTTACGACATAAGCGGCTAAACCGGGGATCATTCGAGCCAAACCCGGATAGAATTTATTGGTTTTGGCAAAAGCCAGCTTCTGAATTCTTCTTGCGCGTCTGAGCAATTGGGTAAATTCACGGCTCGCTTCCAGCGTGTAATTACTCTGCCAATCCGCATGCTCAATGTCGCCTTGCAGGTACTTGTCAGTCCACTTTGCACACAGGAGTGAGGAACGAAGAGCAATCGACATCCCGTCTCCACATAGGGGTGGTATCATCAGCATGGCATCCCCAATATGCGGATATTTGGACCACGGTTCAGGAACGTTGGACAGATGCAGCGGCGCAATCGACACCTGCGTTCCGTCTACAGGCTTCCCCTCGGCTAAACGAGCTGCCAAGCTTACATTCGTCTGGGATGCAGCCTGCAAAAAATCGATAACGGACTTGCCAGTTCCCTGCACGGTTTCCAAAGTCAATAATGCGGCAACATTTACAATACCATCCTCAATCGGGGAAATCCCCACATAACCACCATCGCAAAAATATAACTCGACCCGTGCGGGAATCTCAATACCGCTGAAGTGGGATTTAACGCCAACATATACGGTTTGGTCCCGCAGATCAGGTGCGGAAGCCATCCCGCGAAGCTTTTTGCTGCCATGTGCTCCGATAACGGCTTTGGCTCTGTAGCTGATCCGCTCGTCTCCCTGCTTCACCTGAACCTCATAACTGGCATCCTCAAGCTGCTCAATGCTCGTTATGGTCGCTTTGGTCACAATCTGGGCTCCGGCCGATAGAGCTTTCTGATGCAAAATCTGATCCAGCTCATATCGGCTTATGCCATAAGCGAGTCCTGGTAGCGGTGCTTCAATCACTCCGCCTTGCTGCATAACGATTTTGGCATGATCCATGGTGCTGGGTTTCTTCGCTTGGTCCAGAAGGTGAATGTCCAAAACCTCCAGCATCTCCCTGGTTTCTGGTGACATGAACTCACCACAGGTTTTGTGACGCGGGAACTCCTGGCGATCCAGCAAAAGGGTCCGATGCCCTCTCTCCGCCAGTTGCATTGCACACGTACTGCCAGCAATTCCCGCTCCGATAACGATGACATCTATCGATTTCGACACGTAAGATCACCTGCCTTTCGTGGGAATAACAACAGAGTAACGGAATAAAGGCTTCCATTCATAGGTCATCGTGTCATGATTTAGCCGTTGTTTAAGTTCCCGCCAATCCCTCCCTGTAAAGCCTTTGGCAACGGAAAGCGGGCCATCATGACGGATGTAACGATTGCGCGAGATCATACGTGTTGTAATCCAGACCGCCTTATAGGATACAGTGTGGCGGTGAATATCATTAATGACGACACCGTGCCTGGATGCTCTCAACATATGAGAAACCATATCAACCAGCTGATCTCCGTCAAAATGATGCACAAACTGGGAGCCTGTCACGATATCTGCGGAAGCATCAGGCAGTTGTGTAAGATCGGCACGCTGTACCCGAACTCGGGGTTCATCACGGAATAGTTGTCTCGCTTCCTCACACGCCTCTTCCGTCAGATCAACCAGTGTAATCTCCAATTGAATGCCCTGACGATCCGCCCATTGCAGTAGTTTCTGGTTCACATCTCCTGAACCTGCCCCCACATCCAGAAGAGTCAGCTTATCCGGCCTTCCGACAGAGTTCCATAACTTCTCCACACCAGCCAGAGTTGGGCCAGGTGCTGCAAATATTTTGTTAAGCCGTCTCAGATGTCGGAGTGCTTCACGCAGCTCCTCGCCGCCCAGCGAGAAGTCATCCATGAGTTCGTCTTCCTTGGCCCGAATGGACAATGTTCTAAAGAAGGACATGATCGTGCTCCTCCATCACGGAAGATAATGACGGTACATAAGTGAATTTCATCAGCTCTGCGGTGAGTCCCGGTCCAAATGCCATGGCTACACCTTCTGTTGCTGGTTGCTCCTGTGCCTTCATGTCCTCACGCATCGCATTCAGTACAAACAAAATGGTGTTGGAGGATAAGTTACCAAACGTTCTGAGGACATCCCTGCTGTATTTCGTTTGCTCGTCTCGCAGCTTCATGACATTCTGCACAGAGTCCACTATTCCGCGACCTCCCGGATGGATAGCCCACAGTTCAGGAAGCTGTTCACTTTGAAGTAGCAGACGCAGCTCCTCTTCCAGATGAAAACCCAGCAGCTTCGGAATACGAGGTGATAGATACAGATCATATCCCAGGTTCCCGACCTCCCATGTCATATCTTCAGTTGAATCCGGAAGAAGCACAGAGTAACCCGTTCCCAGACTCAGAACATTCTTATGCTGAGGTTCTGGGTTACCCACCACACAAGAAGAAGCAGCATCTCCGAAGAATGAAGCTGCAAACAGCGCTTCCCGATCTTGCACCGGCTGAAAATGAAGTGTGCACAACTCTACACAGACAACAAGAACCTGTGACCCCGGAGCACCCTGCACGACATCTCGTGCCATCTGAATGGCTTTCAACCCTGCGGCACACCCTTGAAAGATCAGTGGCAGTCGATTAACTCGGGCAGACAAACCCAAGTGACGGATGAGCATAACATCCAGACCCGGCAAGTATTGACCCGTGCAGCTGACCGTGATGATATGCGTGATGCTCTTTGGAGACACGCCTGAATCCTTCAGTGCTCTCTCTGCCGCCTCGATCCCGAGCGGAAGCGCCTCTCGCTTGTATGTATTCATTCGTTCTTCGGTTGTCGGGATGTCTGATACATCACCAGAGGGCAGATAACGGCATTCTTCCAGTGAACCCAGATAGCTCGGTTCCACGGTATATCGTGTTTCAACACCACAGGACTTGAATATTCGCCTGGCAAAACGGGCCAAATCCGGCCGATTCTGAAGAGAAGAAGCGATCAGCTCTGCAATGTCTGACTGCGCTACGGCGTGAGCAGGTAGAGCCGTTCCCATGCCAAGAATCGCGATATCGGATGGACTGTTATATTGGTTCATAATTAACCTCCTGGTATTGGTCATTATTTCCTCTAATTAACAACTCTTACCCTTAACGATATCGTTATAATCTCAAGAACGCTCCTAATCTAGTTTATTATCACACCCACAAGCTCAGAAGCTTGGTTTCAACAAGTGCTTGATACAACTACACAAATAAACCAAAAAAGCCGCCATTAGGCGACTTCAAGGTAACCAGATTCCTTCTAACATCATTCTGATGAACGTTACGTTATTTGGAAAATGTCTCTCTAATCTTATCACTCATCCGACACCAGGCATCCTCAGCCATCTGGAGATCGCCAAAATGCGTAAATCCATGAGCGGCTCCCTCATACTCCCTATGAGTCACCTTCACACCGCTTGCTTCGAGCCTTGCTGCATATGTTCTTGCTTCTTGAGCTAGTGAATCTTTCTCCGCGGTAATGATCAAGGCTTCCGGAAGACCCTCTAATGATGTTGCAAGCACTGGAGAAGCTAACGGGTCATGTGCATCTTCTGGCGTAACAAGGTACATCGCGTTGAACGTTCTGGCAATATCGGCTGGAATGGCTTCTTCAAAACTAGGTTTATCGGCCGGATCTGTTGCCACATCCAACACGGCATAATCCATAACCTGAAGAATAATTGGCAGCTCGCTTCCACGTTGCTGATTCAATAAACATACTGCTGCAGCAAGATTACCACCAGCACTATGCCCCCCAATGGCGAATAGCGACGGGTTAACCGATAAGGATTCGGGATTGGCGTGGACCCACTGTACAACGTCGTAACATTCGTGTACCGCTGTTGGGAACTTATGCTCTGGTGCAAGACTGTAATCGATATTGATAACTACACATTTAGCACGATCAGCGATCAGACGACACCATGGATCATCCATCTCTGCTTGTCCGAAGATGAAGCCACCCCCATGCATATTGAAGAAGACTGGCAGAGGAGCCGAATGATCCCTATCTGGTTGGTACACCAGTACACGCGTATCGCCTTTTCTCGTAGGAATCATGACTTCTTCCACGGTGACAGCATACGCGGAACTGGGTTGAAGAGCTGCACCTGTGCCGACGACATTTTGACGCATACGTTGTACCATTGCCATTTGTTGTTGTTGATCCATCGTTATCACTCCTTATTATGATTACCAATGAGTTCCTGCAACTGCAGACTTGAATGATTAATTCTGCCAATGAATTCGTAGATAACATCGATGTTATTTTCCTGCTCTTGTGTCGTTGCCAGTACACCTTCTGTTGCGACGGCATGTTCTTGCGAAATATCGGAAATATGATCCACTTGCGTTCGTACTTGTGTAAAGATCAGGCTCATCTGATCCGTCATGTCTAATTCCTTAGCTATGTATTGATCAACATGCTCGAATGTGGACCTGATGTGGTCAAAGCTCTCAAGTACTTGTCCGGTGATCGCTTCTCCTTCTTTTACAGCAGCATTGCCGATGGTGGCCTTCTCCACCACGAGCTGTGTCTTTCTTTTGATATTATGAATGATCTCATTAATTTGCTTGACCGTATCGGAGCTTTCCTGTGCAAGCTTCTTGACTTCATGGGCTACGACGGCAAAGCCAGCTCCAGCTTCTCCTGCTCTTGATGCTTCGATATTGGCATTCAATGCCAGAAGATGGGTCTGATCCGCGATCTGGTTAATGGCCGACAGGAAGGTATTCACATCATCCATGCTTTGGTTCAATTCCTTGACTGTCGTCATCGAATCGGTTACCGCTCCGTTAATCATGTTCATCTGATTGCCCATTTGCACAATTCGATCCGAGCTCTGACGAACAACTTGTCCGTTATCGGAAGAGATTTGGGCAAGGCGATGTGACATCTGATTGATCTCCACCATCTGCGCATCTGCCGTGTTCATCATCTCGCTGATATGTGTAATGCTGCCCGATTGATCGCGAATGCCTTCCGTCACTTCCTGAATGTTCGATGTTACGGTGTCGCTCATCTGCTTCAGATTACGGATATCATCATTACAACTGGCAATATCGGTATTTAACGTAGATGTGTTCTCTCGAATCACCTTCACCATATTATCGAGTGCCTTCACAAGATCTCTAGCTTCTGCTTCTTTGTCGAGGGCGACCTGAATCAAGTCTCTTCCTCGTTTACATACAAAATACAGAGCAACAATGGTCAGTTCAATGAACCCAATGGTCATGAAAAAGTTCGTATCGTATTGCTGATGGTCCGCGTAATAAATCACAATATAAGCAATGTTATACATGGCTCCGAATCCATACAACAGAACCCTGTTCAGATAGAGTGAGATGACACAGAGCACAACCACGATGAGCATGCCTGCTCCGGGAGATTGGATATATTGCGTGGTTGCAGTCAGAATCGCAATCATTAGCACAACCATGGTCATGACCGGTTTTTTCTTACGATACATCAAAAATGTTGCAATGGAAAGCTCAACGAACAGCGAGAATACGACTGCAAGTTCAACCTGCTTACTACTTATGAAAAAGCAGAATGCGACCAGTGTCAGCCATAGAATCGTGGCAATGATTTTATTTACTTTGGCGGTGTTGTTTCTAAAAAAGCTGTTGTCCATAACTTGCATGGTAATTCCCCCTCAACGACTTGTGAACTGCTCTGCGATGATTTTGGTCATGATCAAAATGATATTGAGCAGGAGTACATAACACCATTCCATGTGAATCCCTCCTCATTCATCTCCCTGTTCGTTTGTTGCACTCCCCTGCTCCCTATTGGAGTCCTTGTTCTTGTGGAACATCATCCAGACTCCCATCAGACAAAATAAAGCACTGCATCCCATGCCAAACAGGCTACTGGTTTTTAATGCAAGAGGTGAGGCTTGCATGGTAAGCAGTGTCGCTTGCGTCACGACGATGGATACCATGGCATCTGTGAAATTAATCATTTTCAATGTAGACATAATTGGGTTATGGAGATGACGATTAGCCCAGGTACCATATATGGCAAAAGCCAGCTTGGTAAAGGCAACTGTAGCTACGACATACACAATGATGCCGCTATAGATGAAGGCATCGCCGATCAGATACATTCGCAGGCAGACTATTGAATAGGATATCCCCAGAAAGCAAAGGAAAAGACCTCCGCGCTTATAGACCGTAAGCTCCAAAGTATATCTTTCTTGGGGAGATTCCATCCTTTTAGCAACTTTATATTGTTGAAGTACCTGCCCTTTGGCTACACACAGAATCAGATAATACACAGCATTCGTAATGAACCATCCGGAAAGCAGATAGATCCCCAGGATTAACTTGCCTATTCCAATCAAAGCATTGATAACAAGCGAAGCAACGTTGATCATGGCCGTTCGATCTTGCTTATTTCCAAGGTGACGGGCCCATAGGGACTTCAAGTATGTCTTCATTTTCATAGGATATTCATACTACTTGGTGAGCAGACCATTCGCCTTTTCACATACCTCGTATATTTCGTCATATTTCTTGTCGATGTACGGCGTCACCTTGTCGGACTTTTTCTTGCGAAGCCCGCAGTAGCTGAAATACGGAATAATCCAGCCTGCAAAACCGGGGACCGCCAGCGTAATGGTAAGAGGTAGCATGTCTGCCTGATATGCAAACACCGAGCCAGCCATACATGCTGTGCCAACAATTCCGATGATATAAGCAACGGCAGAAGCGCCCATGATCTTGGATCGTTCCAATGTTGCGATCTCGGTCACACAGGATTCAAATTGTCTTTGCAGGCGGGTCAACTCCGCTTTGTTCCGAATCTTGCGATCCCGCTTGAACTTCATCGTGACGGAACCCACGTTTTGAAATGGTGTTGAAGTAGCTTCCAGAATCCAGCCAAAGTGCGCATATCCGTCCGTATATAATGATTCGGCATCTTGCTTCACAATAACGTCTTTATATTCATAGCCGACGAAGCTATGTTCAGTTCTGATCATCTCACTCATGTGTGTCATCACTCCCTCTATTGTTTTCTTTATATCCCTCATTGGATGTTCCTATCGTACCGACCAAATGTTTATAAGTTGCTTATGAAATGTTTACGAAATATGAATAAAAGCCTGAATTCAATGGTTTCGAATTCAGGCTTAGCTATTCAAGATCACGTAACTAGGCTATATGTTACTCTCCCACTTTTAGCTTAACGGTGAAGGTTGTGCCCTTCTGGGGTTCGCTTTCCACCGAAATAGAACCACCCATCAACTCGATGACACGCAACGAAAGAGCGAGACCAAGGCCATTCCCCTCTCCGTGATGGGAGGGGTCCCCTTGATAGAATTTATCGAAGATATGTTTCATCGTTTCTTCATTCATGCCACAGCCTGTGTCCGATACCATGACTGTAATGGTGTCTTCATCCGACGTCTGCTTGAGGGTGATCTTTCCTCCGGGAGATGTGAATTTGAGCGCATTGGAGAAGAGATTATGCCATACGATCTCCAGCATACTCTCTTCCGCATGAATGATGGCACGATCTTCGATATCCACCATGAATTCAATATCTTTTTCTTCCCAGGTCTGTTCAAAAGAAAGAGCACATTCAGCAAGCTGCCTGCACAGATCATAAGGCTCGGCAACCGGGATAATCTCCTGATTCTCCAATTTGTTCAGCTTCAGAATATTAACGACGAGGGTCGCGAGTTTGTTCGTGGAAGAAATGATGGTGTCTGTGTACTCTTTTCGAAGCTCTGGGCGTATATCATCCTGCTGCAACGCCATGGCATAGCCGTGGATGACCGATAAAGGTGTCTTAATCTCGTGAGATACATTGGAGATGAAGTCATTTTTCAATGTTTCAATACTGTTCAGCTCTTCTACCATTTTATTAAAATCCTCGAACATCACATCCACGTAGTTCTGCTTATCCGCTCGGTGAATCGGTTCCAGATATACGGAGAAATCTCCTTCCGCTACCTGCTTCGCAGCCTCACTGAGTTTGCGCATTGGCTTATCGAAGGCATTATACTTCTGCCTTGCCGTCACCAGGCAAAAAATAAGACTGACGATGACCCAGTATCCCGAGATACCGAAAATGTAAGGCCATGGGACATAACCCACGGGCAGATAGGCGTTATAGATGAGTGCTTGTCCTGCGGTCAACGTAGACAACAAGAGATACGTACCGAGAAACTCTTTCCATGATAGTAGTGGCTTTTTAATTCTCACGTCCGGGATCTGTGTCTTGGTCATTGCAATACAGCCTTGTAGCCAAGTCCGTGCACTGTCACGATTTTAAAATCCTCACACACGGAGAACTTGTCCCGAAGTTTAACAATGTATACGTCCACTGCACGCAGGCTGGTCTGACTGTCAATACCCCAGAACTCGTCCATGAGCTGTGCACGGGAAAAGGTATGTTTGGGATAAGAAAGCAATTTGTAAAGGATATTGAATTCTCGTACCGTTACGGATATTTCCTCCCCGTTTACCGTAGTTGTCATATCATTTGCATCCATCAACAGACTTCCTACACTCAGTTTCTTCTCATGGGCAATATTGGCCCGCCGCAACAGCGCACCTACACGCAGGACGAGCTCGTCCAGATCCACGGGTTTGACCATATAATCATCGATCCCCGCCTGATACCCCTTTTGTTTCGATGAAATATCGTCACGTGCTGTAACAAAAAGAATGGGAATGGTCTTATTAATCTGTCTCACCGTCTCGGCAAACTCAAATCCGTCGATCTCTGGCATCATGACATCGGAAATTAGAAGATCGTACATGTCGTTATACATCAAATCATACGCCTCTCGCGGATTAAAGCATCCGATAGCGTGATATCCGTTATTGGTTAGATATGTACAGATAATACGATTCAGTTTAATGTCGTCCTCTACCACAAGTATTTTGATCATCTAATCATCCTTTCAAGCTACATGTCCTCATTATAATGTCCAGATGTTAAAAAATTGTTTAAACCGTCTATCTATCATCTCTTAAATTAATATCTCATAAACAATATTCAAACAACACGGAAACATCGCTGCATCATGATAAACGTACTCAGTCGCTCAAGCAGTGAATGATAATGAGTCCTAAGGAGTGAGTCATGATGAAAGCAGCTATTTATTATGGGAAAAATGATATTCGTGTGGAAGAAAAACCAATGCCGGTTGTCGGTCCAACCGATGTTCTGGTACGAAATCTGCGCGGTGGAATCTGCGGAACTGATATTAACATTGTTAAAGTGGGTCAAGGAGATATGGGCATCAGTCTGGGCTCTGAATTTGGACATGAGATGGTTGGTGAAATTGTTGAGATTGGCTCTGACGTTGCTTCGGAGATTCACATCGGGATGCGTGTAGGCATTAATCCCATTACCGCAAAAAAAGTTGGAAGACGCAAATCCCTGGAATGCTCCGGATTCTCCCAGTACGTTCTGGTGGAGGAAGCCAAGCTTAATTATAACTTGTATGAAATAGATGCAAGTGTCCCGGCAGAAGTAGCCTCATTGATTGAACCTATGAGTGTAGGACGACATGGGGCTTTCAGTGCAGATCCGAAGCCTGAAGATCGGATTGTCATCATGGGCGCGGGTCCGATTGGCCTGCTGGCTGCTGCAAGTCTGATTGCTGAGGGAATGAAACAGGTATGTGTTGTGGATATCGATGAATGGCGTCTCGCCAAAGCTGCAGGACTCGGTGCTCTGACCGTGAATACCTCGACTACTACCCTCGAAGAGGGACTTGCTGGACACTACGGCACCGTGAACGTATACGGCGTTGAGGTGCCGAATGTCGATGTATTTATCGATGCGGCTGGTGCTCCCGTGTTGTTCGAGAAGATCATGAAGATCGTCAAACCGCAGGCCAGAATCTCAATTATTGCCGTATATAAAACCGAGGTGCCCATCAGCCTACAACAGGTGATGTCCAAAGAAGTGCAAGTGAGAGGTTCCAGTGGATACACGCACGAGGATTTCAGTAAGGTTGTGGAACATCTGACCCACTTCCATCCTGAATTATCTACTCTTGTAACACAGGTATACAAACTGGATGATATCCAGGAAGCCTTTAATACAGCGATTCAGGCCAAAGGAACGGTTAAAGTGGTTGTGGATTTAACTTAATTGAGATTATTTGAAATCGAACGACAAAAGCCACCAGAAGGTGGCTTTTGTCATTCATCTTAACTTACTTATTCTTCGAGACTGATCTATAATCGTAAGCTCAATGCTTATTTGTTTATTTGCACGCGGCTATACCTTGTTCCAGAATCCCCATCGCAGTAATCGTTTCTTCATCTTGGATGACCTTATCCTTGCCATGTACAATGGCTTGATAGATATCGTCATACACTCGGGCGTAGTCGCCAATCTCCGAAACCACTTTTTCCTCATGATAGATTCCTTCATCATCCAGATAGGTCAAGACGCCATAGTGCTGCGGGAGATCCACGCCAAAATCAGCATGTCCCTTGGGCAGATAAAACAATTTCAGATGTTCCTCCTGCCGATCCTCCGTTTGTTTCACGAACACACCCTTCTTGCCATATACCACAAAGCTTGGACGGGGCTTCAAGCGGAAAAAGCTTGATTTGACGGACACTTTGAGTGAGGAATAATAAAAGTCCAGGTCAAAGTAATCGTTCATTCTTCCCTCACCAAGCAGTTGACGCACATCGGAATGGATCGTATCCGGCTTGCCAAAGTAGGATAACACCTGGTCGATGGTATGCACCCCATGTCCGTATAGATAGCTGTGATATTTGGAAAAATGAGAGATGTTGTTCGGGATTTCCGGACGGTAGTAATCGTAGTGCATCTCTATTTCCAGCAGATCCCCCAGCTTCCCTGATTCAATCACTTTCTTCGTTGTAAGGAAGTCCGAATCATAACGTCTGTTCTGATAACATTGAATCACCAGATTTTTCTCTTTCGCGTATTGGAAGATGGATATGGCTTCAGCCTGGGTTAACATGAACGGTTTTTCCACAAGCACATGTTTGCCATGATCGAGTGCCATTTTCGCGTATGAGTAATGGGACTCTGTATGAGTGCAGACCACCACCAATTGAATCTCCTCATCATTCATCACCGTGGAGACATCATCCGTGTAGTTTACGTCAGGTATACGATCCCACTCGGTTTTATCCAGATTGCGTGCGTATATGGTTTTTACGTTCAGATGATCCCTATTCAATGAAAAAGGAAGATGGTATCGATTCGTGCTCTTGCCATTACCGATGTATCCGATGGTTAACATAATCATTCCCCCCAAGGCTCTTTTTCATTTATTATAAAAGAAGACAGCTCTGAATAAAGGCTTTGCCGCCATAACGGTACAATCGACCATTTTTAGGTATGCCTGACGGTCTGTCTATAAACAAAATGTTTAATGAACGCCCGTAATCGACGTTATTCAACTTACCTGGGGTGAACTTAATGAAAATACTAACTCAATTAACCGACATGCATAACTTTACACCGAATGAAAAAAGCATTGCTTCCTACATATTGACGCATAAGGACCGTATTCTTCATTTAAATGTGCAAGAACTCGCGAAAGTCACCTATACCTCGCATTCAGCAATTAATCGACTCGTTCACAAACTTGAACTCACTGGCTTCAAAGAATTCATCATCAGACTTGCCCGGGAATTTGAACAGGACTCCGCCCAGAACATCTCCAATGTGGACCCAAATTATCCGTTCAGTCTGGGTGAGTCTTCGCTTCAGGTAGCAAAAGAAATTGCCGAATTAATGAAGGAAACCATCGAGAAGAATGTGGCCTATATGGACGATGACCTGCTGTCACTCACAGCGCAATTACTGGATCGGGCTGAACGGATATTCATCTACGCCATGGGCGATTCACAGATTCGGGCGAAAAGTTTTCAAAATAAATTGTTCAAAATCAACAAATATGTAGTCATTGCCACGGAGCTGTCTGAATGGGCGCACCATACCGTCAACTTGACCACAAAAGATTGTGCCATTTTCCTTACCTATCATGGAAAATCTCAGAGTTATATTACAGCGGCCCATCATTTTAAGCGCGAACACATTCCTTTTATCACCATCACAGCAACCAGCCACAGCGAACTGGCGAAGCTCAGCACGATCTGTATCCGAGTTCCCAATGATGAAGTGAAGCTTGCCAAGATCGGATCCTTTTCTTCCCAAATTGCTTTTGAATACGTGTTAAACGTCATCTACTCTTGTATCTATAAAATCAACTACGCGACGAATAGGCAGACTTCAGCCGAGACATATGAGAAACTCCAGGTCAGTGACCTGTTAAGTGACGATTAATGTAAGTTACATGAAAAGCTTCACTATTCGGTCAGAGATTCCCGAACGCTTTTCGGAAGGGATTTGACAACCATATCATAAGAGTGATCAATCATGACGTAGATATCCTCATCTGACAAGGAACCATCCAGCGTAATGGTATTCCAGTGTTTTTTGTTCATATGATATCCCGGTTGAACGGCTTCATGCTGCTCTCTCAGGTTCTCTGCAATAATGGGATCACATTTTAAGTTCAAGCGACAATTCTTTTCTTTGTTTTCAAAAATAAGCGCGAACATCTTACCCTCAACCTTAATCGCGACTGGGTCAGGCCCAAATGGATAATCCTTGGTCGCACCTTTCTTCTTCAAGCTGTATTCAATCATCGTATCTTTCAAGTCAATACCTCCCTTTCACCAATGGACGATATAATGATACCGAATGTAAGTTCGTATGTAAATAAGCTTGTTACACATAAAAGCTCATAATAAAACCTCCTCCATATGAATGGAGAAGGTTTTATCTGGATTTATTTAAATCTTAATTGGCTCTATCGTTTCGTGTTTTGCTGCTTCGGCTGAACGAGCCATTATTGGGTTTACTGCTACTGCTGTGTGATCTACTGCCGTTGGATCTGCCGTCGTTTGAACGACTACTATTGGATCTACCATCGTTTGAACGACTACTAGTCGTTTTACTACTCTTAGCAAACCACTCGGATTTGGGCTTGCGTGCCGGGTTAGCCTTGGACTTGGCTGGTTTACCTGCAGCTGATTTGTTATAGGCAGGTTTACCGCCTGGTGCTTTGTTCGTTTTTTCAAACACAGGTACACCTGTCATTGGATACGGATGACCTTTCACTTCAGGAATCGTCTTTTTGATTACTTTCTCAATATCCCTTAGGAATGGAAGTTCGTCTTTCTCACAGAATGAGATGGCCATCCCGCTTTTCCCTGCTCTACCTGTACGTCCAATACGGTGAACATACGTTTCCGGAATGTTAGGCAGGTTAAAGTTGATGACATGCGACAGTTCTTCCACGTCAATTCCTCTTGCCGCGATATCCGTCGCCACCAGTACTCGCGTGGCCCCGCTCTTGAAGTTGTTCAGTGCCCGTTGTCGCTCGTTCTGAGACTTATTGCCATGAATAGCCTGTGCCGTAACATTCACCTTGGCCAAATCACGTGTAACCCGGTCAGCGCCGCGCTTCGTGCGTGTGAACACCAATGCCGTGACGATGGATTTATCCTCCAAAATTTGGTTCAACATCTGCTGCTTCTTGCCATTCTCCAGCAAATATATAGACTGCTCAATGCGGTCTACTGTCGAAGACACTGGTGTAATTTCCACTTTGACTGGATCAACCAGCAAGGTTTTAACCATTTTGGTGATTTCAGGAGGCATCGTAGCTGAGAAGAACAGCGTCTGCTTCTTGTTGGGCATCTTGGCAATGATTCTTTTCACATCATGAATGAAGCCCATGTCCAACATCCGGTCTGCTTCATCCAGAACGAGAATCTCAACCATCTTCAGATCGATACGCTTCTGATTAATCAGATCGTTCAATCTGCCAGGCGTTGCGATAATAATATCTGCACCTTGATTCAGTGCACGCTCTTGCACTTTTTGCGAAACACCGCCAACGATAGCCGTACAACGGATGTCCGTATACCGACTATATACCTTGATGTTATCCGCGATTTGAATCGCGAGTTCTCTTGTTGGTGTCAAAATCAATGAGCGAATATGTCGTGCGGACTTGGGTCCTTTGGATCTTTCGCTTAATAATTGAATGATTGGCACTGAAAATGCTGCCGTCTTGCCTGTTCCTGTCTGTGCACATCCCAGCAGATCTCTGCCAGCTAATACAGCTGGTATGGCCTGTTCCTGTATAGGGGTAGGATTAGTATAGTTTGCTTTGTTTAACCCTTCCATAATAGAGGGGATAATATTTAAGTCCTTAAATGTCATGTTGTCTCCTTCATTTACGCACATCTATCAATAAGACGTATCTTTTATTTCACACGTAACGTATAAGGATACCATTAAAAACGTAATCTGTACATTAACTTTTTAATTTCACTTGTTTAACTCACCAATTTAAGACCGACTGCCGATCCGAGCACCATAGCGATAAATAGAATTCTTAAAGCATTTCGAGGTTCTCCGTAAAACACCATACCCAGAATGGCACCGCCGGAGGCGCCGATTCCCGTCCACACGGCGTATGCTGTCCCCATCGGAAGAGTTTCCATCGCAAGGGACAGGAACAGGAAGCTTAAACCAAACCCGGCTATCAATAAAACCAGTGAAATGAAATTACGGTCTTTGTGCAACTTGTTTATCATCAGCACTCCGATCATCTCAAATACGCCTGCCAAGACAAGAAATACCCAGTTCATTATAGCTGCACCTCCTTATTCTTCTCTTTACTTAGCATTTTAAGCCCAACTACGCCGAGTAAAAGTACACCAATGAGTATCATTTTTCCAGTTTGCACAGGTGCATTAAACAAAACAATCTCTGCAAGCACTGTACCTGCGGTACCCAAGCCAACGAAAACCGCGTATACGGTTCCCACGGGCAGTGTCCGCGAAGCTGCAATCATTAAGCTGAAACTGATTATAATCGCAACGAGTGTAAGCCCCCATTCCAGCAGACCACTGGCATGTTTCAATCCAATGACCCAACCCACTTCAAACAAAGCAGCAATCACAACCGACATCCATGTTTTATTCATTCCTGTAACACTCCTTCTCTAATTCATTTTTTCACCTAGTATGGGTAAATTAGCGTAAAAACAAAAAAGCCCGGGAAACAAACTGCATGTAGCAGTTCATCTCCCAGGCTTTTATCCCTCCGTGGCACAACCAACAGGTTGCGAGTTTTCTCTCGGACCAGACCGACACAACCGCCGCGGAACCCTAGAAAACCTGTTTTTATTCTAATGTGTCTCCAATTATACACACTTCTACTATCTTGGCAACCCTGGTATTATGATCATGCTAATTATCTAATAATGATGCCCATTAATCCTACAAATGTAGCGGCTTGATGTGGTGAAATCACACAACCGTTGAGATCTTCCATGGTTAACACCAAGGAGTCAAATTGGCAATCGCTAAGATCCAAATCCTTCATTTTGGTCCCCGTCAGGGAAGCTTGGTCGATGTTACATTGAATGAACGCCATTTTTTGAAGTGCAAGATAGGCAAAGTCCGCACCAATCAAGGTACATTCCGAGAAGGAGACCTGTTTCAGATGGGCAAAACGGAAGTTGCTGTAGTCTCCTAGACCATGAAGGAAATTGACATTTTGCAATCGACTATTGGAAAAATCAGTTCCGACAAACTTGCAGTTATGCCATTCGATCCGGTGCATGAAGGCACCAGAGAGATTGACATTGGAAAAATCGCAGTGTTCGAACCGGACGTCGGTGAATTCAAATTGTTCCAAGGTAGACTCCGAGATCGTCACATGTCTAAATACAACATTTTCAAAGGAAACCTTACTCGCTTCCTGTTGATCCAATGTAATGTTCTCGATCAGTTTATGCTTGTACTCCACTTTGGATTCGAGAAATACAATCGTTTCCGGTTCGAGCAACTGCTCCTGAAGCTTGGGTTTGTCCACTCTCATACCGCATTCCCCTATTCCTTAACAGCTACGACTCGCAATCGGCTTCTGTCCAAATACCATTGTCCATCCCGCATCAGTTGTGGCTGTACTTTTTTCTCAACAGCTTCCATAATAACATCCTGTACCGCAGGTGTGATACCGCTGAATAAATACTCTGCAAAGCTGGTCAACCACTTTCTGGCACCTGGCTTGAACGGGGTAAATTGGTCCACGTGCTGGGCCAGACTAACTCGAAATCCGTTTTGCTCCAGTAAATTCGCATATTCCCCAATGGTTGGGTGATACCACGGATTCCGACCTTCCCATTTGTATCCACGGGCATCCAGTTCTTCCCGTACCGCTGTAATTAATATAGCCGTATTGCCATTTGCAGCAAACTCAGCCACGAATCGCCCACCCGTCTTGAGCGCTAACTGTATCGATTGAACTACAGCTGGAGCATCTTGTATCCAATGCAGAACGGCATGAGAGAAGACCGCATCGAACGGTTCTTCTGTCCGATAATGACAGGCATTTTCGACTTGGATATTCATATCCGGGTATTTCAGTTTAGCTTGCCTAATCGTCTCCTCTGAAAAATCTATACCTGTTGGCAGTGCTCCTGCGGCTGCAATTTTGGCTGTCATCTCCCCATTGCCGCAACCTACATCAAGGATTCGTTCCCCATGAGACGGCTGGAGCAAGGATAAGATAGGTGTTTCCTGTAACGATGTAAAAGGAGCAGAATGCCCACTCCACGATTCGTTCCCTTGATCAAATGAATGTCCGTTATTCATAAAATATAATCTCCTTCTCAATTAAGGATCTAATGTATCTATAATAACTTTAATATAACGGAACTGTCAATTCACTTCTATGATCATTATAAAAAAATAGCTGCCGGGTGGCGACCTTAACATTAAAAATTCAGATCATCTGAAATTTCCTATTTCAATGCACGTTTTCTCTTTGAATTTGTTTTGTAAAAGGATGTTGTCTCCACCTCTTCGGAAACGAGCTCTAACCAGCATGTGAAGTATATATCTCGATGTACGGAATTCTCTTCCAACTTAATCTGTGATTCGAGCCTGTCAATCAAAATTCGCCTGACCTGGATTGATAACCACTTCATCACCTTGTTCACCCAACTTTTCAAATAAACTTTAATTGCTTGACTCTGTTAACATACTCTTAGTATGCCGAGTCATGGGTTACAAGCGGTATATCAATCGTCTTAATTGATTGCCTGATCCTCTCAAGCCCCCTTTTGGTTCTGTACGGTAAGCTTTATAATGTAACTAGGTTAAACCCGTGAGGAGGAATACGTATGACCGAAGAATTATCTCAACCAAAACAGGAATTGAGTGACCTGATTGAACGCCATTCCAATCATAATGGTGCAATGGAAACGGCGATTCCTTCCCTGTTTGTTTATCACCATTCAAGGATTAGCGAGCCAGCATACAGAGTATATAAACCTTCATTTTGTGTGATTGTTCAAGGGTTGAAAGAAGTATTGCTCGCGCAGGAGCGTTATGAATATGGACCTTCAAATTATCTGATTGCTTCCATGAATCTCCCGGTTATCGGGCAGATTATCAAGGCATCCGCCGATGCACCCTACTTAAGTCTCAAGCTTGAATTCACACCGAACCAAATTCTCGAAGTACTGAACGAATGCAATATCAAGGTAACTTTCAACGAAAACGCCAGACGAGCCATGTTCGTAGGTCAGATGGAATCGTCCATTCAGGACGCTGTACTCCGGCTTGTCCGATTGCTGGATACGCCGGGAGAAATTCCGTTCCTTGCTCCGTTATACGTTAAAGAAATTCTGTTCCGCCTCCTTCAGGGACCCTACGGAGGAGAATTGGCGCAGATTGCAGTGGAAGGCAGCAGCACATATCGGATCAGGGAATCGATCGAGTACATCGTTCACCATTGGGAACAGCCATTTCGCATTGAAGATCTGGCTGAGACCGCCAGCATGAGCGTCTCTTCATTCCATCGTCACTTCAAAGAGATCACAGCCATGAGCCCATTACAATTCCAGTAACAATTAAGATTACAGGAAGCCCGGCGACTCCTGATGGCCGAATCTGCAGATGCGGCAGATGTAGCGTTCCGGGTTGGCTACGAGAGTGCCTCTCAATTTAGCCGCGAATATGCACGCATGTTCGGTGCACCGCCAAGAGCTGATATCCGACGGTTGAAAGAGAAATATGATATCGTCTTGAGTGAATAACCGAGATATGCACTCTCTATCTCAAAAAAGCAAACCAAAAGAGGACAACCCCAACGGGTTGTCCTCTTTTCAGTAAATTCAAATTTAAACCAATGCTTCGACCCGTTCAGGCACGTAGATCTCTTCGTGCAATAATTGAGCGATATCACGAGTCAGTGCATCCACATTCTCCTGCCGAGTCGCCCAGCTGGTACAGAATCGCACCGCACTGTGTGTATCGTCAACCTTTTCCCAGAAGGAGAACGTATAACCACTGCGTAATTTCTCAAGCAACAGATTAGGCAGAATCGGAAACTGCTGGTTGGTTGGTGAGTCGTATAGGAAGCGTACTCCCTGCTGTTCGAGTGAATCATGAATTCTCAAGGCCATATCCACGGCATGACGGGAAATATCAAGATACAGACCGTCTTCGAACAAGGTTTCGAATTGAATTCCGAGCAGTCTTCCTTTGGCAAGCAGACCACCTTTTTGTTTGATCATATAACGAAAATCAGGTTTGAGTGCATCATTCAGGATAACAACCGCTTCTCCCATCAATGCCCCAATCTTGGTTCCGCCGATGTAAAATACATCGCACAAGCGTGCAAGATCAGCAAGTGTCATATCGCAATCTCGGGAGGCAAGTGCATATCCAAGACGTGCTCCATCCACGAAAAATGGAAGACCACATGCTCTGCTGACTGTATGCAATGCTTGCAGTTCTGCCTTACTGTACATCGTTCCGTTCTCTGTTGGCTGAGATATGTAGACCATGCCTGGCTGTACACAATGTTCCGGTGACGACTCGTTCATGTGCGCATCGTAGACTGCCCTAACCTGCTCTGGCGTGATCTTTCCGTCCTCGCTTGGAACCGTGAGCACCTTATGCCCCGTAGCTTCAATAGCTCCCGTCTCATGAACCGCAATGTGTCCCGATGTCGCAGCAATCACACCTTGAAATGGACGCAAAATAGAGGCAATCACCGTTGTATTCGTCTGTGTACCACCAACCAAGAAATGAACATCAGCCTGCTCATTGTCACAGGCCAGACGAATAAGCATTCTCGCCCGTTCGCAGTGTTCATCCGTACCATACCCGCTCGTCTGTTCCATGTTGGTTTCCATCAGTTTTTGTAAAATGCGTTCATGCGCACCTTCATTATAATCACATTCAAATCGTATCATCGTGTTGTCTCTCCTGCCTTCTTGTTCAACTTCTCTTGTATGTTCATCATGGAGGTGTATACCTCTTGAATCTCTTCTTCATTCAATTCTTGCATTAATTTCAGGATCTGTTGGTCGGATCGATCATTTAATTGGGCATACAATTCCTCACCCTTGGCTGTCAGACGAATCAGACTGACCCGGCTGTCGGCAGCAGAATCCACTTTCACCAGCAGTCCTTCCTTGGACAGCTTGTTTACGATTCGGCTCATATAACTGCGATCAATTGTCAGTGTATCCACCAAATTGTTCGCAATGCTCTCTCCCCGAATTCCAATCTCAATAATGACCCGTACCTCTGCAAACGAATACCCTGTTCCGAGAATATGCTTATCGAGTACACCGAGTATGTTGGTATAAAAACGGTTAAAACGTCGCATGTCAGCCAGTATATCTGGATTTATGTACTGAGAGTCGATGTCAAACCCTCCTTTTTAGTGGACATTGTCAACATTATAATAATCACGTTTGTGGACGTTGTCAACATTATCTTTTCCTTAGCATTTGATAACCTCATTTTTAACATCCAAACAGAAAAAAACCGCGCATAAGCGCGGCAAGGTTTACTTCATTTAGGTACAAGGTTGTTCTGTCATCGGAGTGGCCAATGTAAATTCAATTTACATGGATTAAGAGTGACTATATTGCACCTGATGAAGACGGCTATATATGCCTCCAGCGGCGACCAATTCCTCATGGTTACCCTGCTCAGCGATGCCATCTGTGTTCACTACAATAATTCGATCCGCATTCTTGATCGTCGTCAATCTGTGCGCAATCACAAGTGTCGTTCTACCCACCGACAATTCTGCAAGTGATTGCTGGATAAGTGCTTCCGTTTCCGTGTCCAGAGCAGAGGTTGCCTCGTCCAGAATAAGAATCGGTGGATTTTTCAAGAACATACGAGCAATGGATAACCGTTGCTTTTGTCCTCCGGACAGCTTCACTCCACGCTCTCCAATGACCGTATCCATACCGTCTGGCAACGTAAGAATTAATTCCTCCAACGAGGCTCGACGGGCGGCATCCCAGATCTGTTCATCCGTTGCACGCAGGTCACCATAAGCAATATTCTCCTTAATCGTACCCGAGAACAAAAATACATCCTGTTGAACAATTCCGATATGCTTGCGCAACGATTGAAGCTTAACGTCCCGAATGTCCACACCATCTACAGTGATGCGTCCCTCTTCTACCTCATAGAATCTTGGCAGCAAGCTGCAGATGGTCGTCTTGCCTGCACCCGAAGGCCCAACAAAAGCCACCGTTTCGCCTGGTCGAACGGACAGACTGATATCACTCAGAATACGCCGACTGGATTCATATCCGAACGAGACGTTCTCAAAGCGAATATCACCCTTCACACTTTCGAATTCAACGGCGTTTTTGCTATCCGCAATTTCAGGTTCTGTATCAATAATCTCCAGATACCGTTTGAAACCAGCGATGCCCTTTGGATAACTTTCAATGACAGCATTGATTTTCTCAATCGGGCGGAAGAAGATATTGGATAAAAGCAGGAAGGCCATAAAGTCACCCATATTGATTCTGCCATCGATATAAAACCAAGCCCCGCTGATCATGACAAACACCGTAACCAGTCGCATCATCATATAACTGACCGAGATACTTTTCGCCATCGTTTTGTAGGCAAGCAGTTTGGTTTTACGGAAATTCTGATTATCCACCGCAAAAAGCTCTTTCTCATGTTCTTCGTTGGCGAACGATTGCACAACACGCATGCCACCAACGTTATCTTCAATGCGTGCATTGAAATTGCCGACGTCTCCGAAAAGTCGCCGATACGTTTTCGTCATCCGCCCGCCAAATACGATAATGACCCAAGCCATAATCGGGATAATGATAAAGGTAAGCAGCGCAAGCTCCAGATTAATGTTAGCCATCAGCCAGAACGATCCGATTAACGTCATCACTGCGATGAACACATCTTCCGGTCCATGGTGAGCCACCTCACCGATATCATTCAGATCATTCGTCAGATGACCAATTAAGTGGCCTGTTTTACGATTATCAAAGAAACGGAAGGACAACTTCTGCAAGTGAGCGAACATCTTCTCACGCATGTTGGTCTCAATATTAATGCCAAGCATATGTCCCCAATATGTAACGACATAGTTCAATACGGTATTAAGTGCATAGATGGATAACAGCACAACGCAGGCAAGCATAATAAGAGGCCAATCCTGACCTGGCAACAATTCATTAATGAATTTGCTTACGGCAAGGGGGAAAGCCAACTCCAGAAGCCCTGCGAGTACAGCGCATCCAAAATCAATTAAAAACAGTTTTTTATAGGGACGATAATACGAAAAAAAACGACGAATCATACTTATTCACTCTCACTCTCCAGATCCTTATTGGGAATTACATCTTCATTTTGCAACTCGAAAAGGTGAATATACTCGTCGATGACCTGATCAATGGCTTTCAACTCCCCACTAATCATTGGGCGAATATGTTCGTACTCCTCCTGTCCAAGTTGTCTGGCGAGCGTCGTTCTTCGATTCTGCATCTGCTCCAGAAATACAAGAATCCGACCGCGGCGGAATGTTTGCGCACCATGGCCCCGTTTTCCCTGATGTTCACCAGGTCCTCTGCCACGTCTTGAACGCTCGCCACGTTGCTCATTTTCACTCATATCACGTTTCGGACGCTCACCTTGACGTACACTTCGATCCGTTTCATTCATATCACGATCTCTCATTTTGCCACCTCCATTGCGCGTATACATTTGTATACAACGCATTCATGTATACGATTGTATACGCGATGACAAGAGGTGTCAACCTTAATTTTCCAATAAAGTAACACGCATGTATGTTCATCATCTCTTCAACCAAAAAAAGCCGCGATTTCGCGACTTCTTTGGTTGGCGACACTACTTTATCTCACTCATAAACTTCCTATATTCTTGAACCATTTCTTTGGATCGGGTGTGATGCAAATAATGATCTCCCTCGAATGTCATCACTTTTCCATGCACAGAATCTTTGACTTGCTCTTCATGCAAGGGAATCCATCCTTCCGTTTCCGTATCATTCGCTTGTAAAAAGAAAATCACAGGAAGATCTTTGGGGAAGGACAAGTTCTCAGCTGCTTTGAAATTAGGACCGAAATTTTCGCCTTCATTCAGGTTGTTCGGATTAAACGTATTTTTGAGTGAAAGTATTCTAATTTGTTCTCTGGTTTCATCATCAACGTTAGGTGCAATCAATTGATCAGGGGCCAGTTTCATTAACAATCGGTAGAATCCTGATTTTTTAAGCAGTTTGTACGTTTCGGTTGGAAATGGATCATCATTACCACCCTGCGTTGGAACGCTGCTATCAATCCCGACAAAGGCACTTACTTCGTTTGGATATTTGTTTACATAATCCAGTCCGTAAATTCCTGAAATGGAGTGACCCATGAGCGTGTAATGATGAATATTAAGCTGCTGTAACGCTTCGTGAATTTCATTAACCATATTTTCAGTTGTACGCTCTTTTTCAGTTACATCACTTAATCCATAACCGAAAGGCTCAATGACAACAACTTTGTAAAATGGCGATAGCTCATCAATTAGCGGTTTAAAATCAAGGGCTGGGGCTGGTGTTCCATATCCGGGAAGTAATACGACCGTTTCTTCGCCTTTTCCTTGAATTAACACATTCATGTTTTTCCCGTCAACCGCTACGGACTGACCATAGGGTTTTATCTTCCCTTCCTCCGATTTATTGCTAAACACATTAACGATAAAAACAGTGGCAATAAATAATGCAATAGCGATAACAATGGCTCCGAATATTTTGAGCAAAATGATTAATATTTTTTTCATCATGATGGTTCTCTCCTGTTGAGTTCGTTTGTTGTACAACTGTTTGGAGCTCCATTCATATTACTTTTTTAATAAAATTTCAAATCGGGAGCCAGCCTCACCTGCAAATACAATACGGCCGTTTTCCGGTAAGACAACTTCGTTCTTACCGCTGACCACGGTGTAATTGATACAAATTCCCGTCTGGTCGTATACGGCAAAGGCGCTATTTGCGGGTATTTTCACCGTCATGACTTTTCCTTTCGCATTCACTGGTACCGAAAACCATTTAGCGTATCCATCTGCTTGAATGGTTGTTGCGGATTGTTTACCCGGATAGATGGGTTTTACAAGTTCCTCACTGGCGTATACATAACCCAAAGCTGTAAGATACTCTCCTCCGTCCTTTTTAGAGAAATGAATGGCCATCGTATCGCGTCCGGCAGTACCCGGAATTTGTAATGGATTAACTGCTTCATTTGCTCCAATAATCTTATTATTGGACATATAGCCTGGATTCTCTTGATTCAGCTGAATAGGCAGGATTGATGAAGCATTGAGATAGACCATGGATGTGTATTTCTCATTCACCAGGTAATATTTTTTACCATCACGCTTTTCCCATGCGGCCGTAACCTCTTTGGATAATTCATTGGCTTCAAGCTTCTCCGCATTATATTCTGAGAAAGCCAGCTGTCCGAGCCCTGGAACGGATATATAAGATCGAGACCACAGGTAGGTATTCCCGTTTTTCTCCACAACGAATTTCAACTTTTCTGTACCTTCGTCGTTAACAAAAGTACCATCTGCTGTATAGGTGTATTCTTGAGCCGGATTGCTCGGAGCAGTAAGTGAAGATACAGTCAGTTGTCCAGCCGGATTTATTTTGATCTTCGTAACTGAATTATTGCCACCATATATACCTGCAAACTTGGAGATTTCCATAGGCATTTCTGCCTTCACGGGTACGCCAAATGATTTTTCCGGCTTCCGTTCTGTAATAACTCCCTTTTCCTCAAGTGCGCTGAGTAATAATTCATTCGCAATGAATTGATTGGTTAAGCTCGACCCGCCCGAAGAGATTACGGCTGCAGCCATGTTGTGTTCCGGGAGTACCGTTAATGAAGACTGATAAGATAACGTATCTCCGCCTTTCATAACAGCCTTTATGCCGTATTCATTGAATGGGAACAAATTCACACTATCCCACCCTAACCCGTAAGACATAAGCGTATCGCTATCCTCTGACCACATGCCTCTTTTATACTCTTCTTGCTCCATAGCTTGTACAGACTTACTGGAAAGAATGCCCTTGACCTCTCCCGTGAAGATTCGTGAGAATTTGACCAGATCTTCAGCGGTGGAATACAGACCTCCAGTCGCGATGATATTATAATTCTCTTTTGGAAGTTGTCCCGCATAAAAAGGGGAATAGATTCCCGCCATTTCTGTCGGGTTAACCACATCCTGTGGCGTCTTGGTATGATTCATATCCAAAGGCTCCGTAAAATACTTGTGTATAAATGCGGTATAACCCATGCCACTAACTCTTTCGACCAAAATCTCGGCTAATGTAAAGCCATCGTTGCTGTAGACGGAGTATGCGCCGGGATCTGCCTTCAGGTTTTGATTCGCCAATTGCTCCAGTAATGTATCATGTGAATACGTGTCATTATCTCCGTACAAGGTGGCATTGTTGAATGAACTTCCCAGAAGACCGGAGGAATGATTTAGCAACATGCGGGGTGTGATCTGTTTGTATCGGTTATCTTTCATTTTAAAGTCAGGCATATAGTTCACAACAGGCACATCCAAATCGATTTTGCCTTCGTCAACCAGCTTCATTACAGCGGCAGTAAGCATCATTTTACTGGTTGAACCGATACCATAGATGGTGTTCGAAGTAAGAGGCACCTTATCGTTTAGATCGTTCTTGCCCGTTTGACCAGACACCACAATCTCTCCACCATCGATGAGTGCATATTGCAGACTCGTCGTACCGTACGTCTCAGTCAGTAATTTGGCTTTTTCGATCACGGCTTTCTTCGTTGTCTCATACGTAAGTTTACTGTTGTTATTCATGACAGCCGGTGCGGCCATGGCAGATAACGGGGCTAACATGGTTAACACTAGAGTTAAAGCTGCAATTGAAGTTCGTTTTGTGACTGTTCTCTTGACCACGTTCATTTTCTCTTGTTGTATCATTTGCATCTTCTCCTGTGAGGATCTCTTTATTAGAGTATCTTGCTTTGGTGCTAAAATAAGCTTAACGAATATAAATGTACTGCTCGTGACGTCTATATGAACCGAATATGAACAGGCAAAATAATTTGAATACATCATGATTCATGATCCTTGATTCTTCCTTTTTCGCCATAAAAATATCCCCTTTAAGTAGACACTTAAAGGGGATAAACACTCGTCTATTTCAATGAAATTTCAAATTTGGAATCAACGTCACCTGCAAATACAATGCGGCCGTTTTCAGGTAAATCAACCTCATTTTTACCACTGATGACGGTGTGATTAATATAAACACCCTTTTGATCATATACGGCAAAGGCGCCATTTGCGGGCATTTTCACCGTCATGACTTTTCCTTTCACCGTTTCGGGTATTGAAAACCATTTCGCATAACCGTCTGCTTGAATCGTAGTTACCGATTGTTTGCCCGAATAGAGTGGTTTTACAAGCTCCTCACTGGCGTATACGCTTCCTACGGCTTCAATGTACTCTACTCCATTCTTTTCGGAGAAATAAATCTCCTTGGTATCACGTCCAGCCATGCCAGGGATTTGCAGCTCGGTGACTGCTTTGTTGGCTCCAACAATCTTACTATTGGACATATACCCTGGATTCTCTTCGTTCATATGAAAAGAGAGAATTGGTGATGAATGGAGATAGACCGTTGATGTATATTTCTGATTGATCACGTAATATCTTTTACCTTCGCGCTTTTCCCATGAGGCGATAATAGCCTGGGATAATTCATTCGCTTCCAGCTTCTCCGCTGTGTATTCTGAGAAAGCTAACTGTCCAAGTCCTGGCAAGGATATATAAGAGCGAGACCACAGATACGTGCTTCCGTTCTGCTCCGTCACGAATTTCAACTTTTCTGTACCTGCATCGTTAACAAAAGTACCATCCACTGTATAGGTATATTCTTGAGCCGGATTACTCGGAGCTGTGAGTGAGGATACAGTCAGTTGTCCAGCATGATTCATTTCGATCTTCTTAACCGAATTATTGGCGCCGTATATGCCGGCATTCATGGGTACTTCTTTAGGCATATCCGCCTTCACTGGTACGCCAAATGATTTTTCCGGCTTCCGTTCTGTAATGATGCCCTTTTCCTCAAGTGCGCTGAGTAATAATTCACTCGCGATGAATTGATCTCTGGCACTTGTCCCACCTGATGAGGTAACGGCTGCAGCCAGATTATATTCCGGCAGTACGATTAATGAGGAGTGATACGATATCGTATCTCCACCTTTCGTAATGGCCTTGATGCCATATTCACTGAATGGGAACAGATTCACACTATCCCACCCTAACCCGTAAGATATAGACGTATCGCTTTCCTCCGGCCACATGCCTCTTTTGTATTCTTCTTGCGCCATGGCTTCGACCGACTTACTGGAAAGAATACCTTCGACCTCTCCCGTGAAAATTTGTGAAAATTTCACCAGATCTTCAGCCGTAGAATAGATGCCTCCCGTAGCGATGATATTATAATTCTCTTGTGGAAGCTGACCTTCAACCAAAAGAGAATAGATTCCCGCCATGTCTGCCGGGTCAACCACATCCTGTGGTGTTTTGGTATGCTTCATATCCAGAGGCTCCGTAATATAGTGGTGTATAAAATTCGTAAAACTCATGCCGCTGACACGTTCAACCATAATCTCGGCCAGCGTAAAACCGTCGTTACTATACACCGAATATGCCCCCGGATCTGCCTTCAGGTTTTGATTCGCTAATTGATCGAGAAACGTATCGTGTGAATACGTATCATTATCCCCGTACAATGTAGCATTGCTGCCCGTGCTGCCTAGCAGACCGGAGGAATGATTCAACAGCATGCGCGGTGTGATTTGTGTATAGCGCTGATCTTTCATTTTAAAATCAGGTAAATAGTTCACAACAGGCAGATCCAAATTAATCTTTTCCTCATCAACCAGCTTCATTACAGCAGCTGTAAGCACCATTTTGCTAGTTGATCCTATGCCATAGATTGTATTGGAAGTAAGTGGCACCTTGTCCTTTAGATCGTTCTTGCCTATCTGACCAGACACCACAATCTCTCCACCATCGATTAATGCATATTGCACACTGGTCGTATCATACGTCTCGGTAAGGATCTTCGCTTTCTCTGCTACTATTTTCTTGGTTGGTTCATACGTCAGATCGCTGTTGTTACTCGTAGCTGGTGCGGCCATGACTGACATTGGAGCTAACATCGTTAACACCAGCGTTAAGGCGGTGATTGAAGTGCGTTTTCCCTTTTGCCATCCCATTCACATCATCTCCTGAGTTTACATGTTTGTTTTGGTTGATTAGAGCTCTTCTGGGTCTACAAATTTCACCTCCGGATACAAGTCGTTCGGTCCCTGAATCAAATCTCCACCCGTTCCTTTCAGTTGCTTGTTAAAGAAATCGAGTACATATTCGTTTACGATGTTTGATCCTCTTTTACCATTGATATCTCCTGTGATCCCGGACAGTTTAACCAGCTCCGAATAGAATTGAAGGTCTGTGAAATTGAAGTGTTGGGTTCCTTCTATATAAATCACATCCCCCTCATGTTCGATAACTTTCTTCATAATGTGAAGCTCATCTGATAGAGATTTAGTTACTTCGTCATCCGAATTTCGATCCATTTCAAAATTGACTAACCAGTCTTCAAAACTTCCCGATCGGATGAACATAAACGGCTTGTTTATATCATCTCTATTTTCCACTTCATATAATGACCCATCCATATTAACCCCAGCCTTGATTCGAGGATCTAAATACGTTGCATTAAACGCGGTTGCACCCCCAAAAGAATGACCCATCGCGCCGATGTGATCTAGATCTATTTTTCCTTTAAACTGACTTTCGATTGCACCTGAATTCAGCTTTACGATTTGATCGATTACAAACTCCACGTCTTTCGTCCATATATCCCCTGTTTTTATACGTTCATCTAGTGTAGTCGTACTTTTTTTATAATCCGTTACACGGCCGTCCGGAAAAAGGGTAGCAAAGGTGCTATACGTATGATCGATGGTGACCACGATATACCCATGACTGGCCAGATTCTCGGCCTGTGATGCATGTAAAACTCTACTGGTTCCCATGCCATGAGATAGCAGTACCACGGGATAAGGACTTGCAGAAGGTAATATTTCTACATTTTCATAAGAGTTGGTTTGACTATACTTCCAGTAGTTGAGCACAAATTCAGGCAGTTTTAAAGAAGTAGAGAAGCTCTGAATATACTTTTTGAACATTTCTTTATCTTTTGGAAACAGCGTGTCACGCTTGTTGTTATTCATATTCTCAGTAGGGTACCAGAATTGAACCATTAGTTCCCTCTTGTCGCTTTGATCTTCAGTGAAGATTTCGTCTCTGTTCTGGTCTGTTAAATGAAATGTTTGAGTACCTACTTTCTCTGGACCATCAAGCTTCGGCAAATTAAAGACAGGTAAGTATACAGACAAGACAGTAGTACCAACAAGCAGAATGACGATTAAGGAAGATAAACTATATTTCAACAACTTCCCTATTTTTAGACTGTTTATCTTTTGGAAATGTCTCAGTAAAACGATGATTATGAATAAAGCAGTCATGATATATACCACAAGCAACTGCCATCGGTATCCCTCAACCAACAATTGAACTACGAGTATAACGCTACTTCCGATCCCCACACCCAAGCCTGTTTTCTTTGCACTTCTTTTAATAAATAGTAGGTCTATAAGTAAAGCCAAACAGGATAAAACTAAAAGTATCTCAAATAATCTCATTTGAATTCCTCTCTCATCACGGCAACAGCCGAATTGATCATATTATGGAAAAACCGTCCTACAGGACGGTTCTTCATATTCGTTAATACATATCTGTTAAGTCACGAGTATACTTTTATACCCTATTTATTTCGCTTCGTTCAAAAAAGCTCTAACGTCTTCAGCAATTTTTTTGAATTGCGTATGGTGTAAATAATGTGAACCATCCATGGTGATTACTTTCCCATGTACCGAATCTTTGATCTGTCCTTCATGTAATGGAATCCATCCTTCTACCCCTTCATTATTCGCTTGTACAAAGAGAAGAAGTGGAAGATTTTTAGGGAACCTTAAACCTTGAGCATCTTTAAAATTGGAATAAATATGATCCATCTCGTTTAATGACGTGGGATTATACATGTTTTTATTCGAGATCATTTTCATCTGCTCAACCGTCTGTTCATCGAATGCAAGTCCCTCATAGGGGTCCGCACCCGCCTTCATCATTAATCTTAAGAGACCTGTATTTCGGAGAAAAGCAAACGTTTTTAATGGGAACTTCGCATCTGTAATACTTGGTTGGGTAGAAACGCTGCTATCAATACCGACAAAAGCAGTTACCTCATCCGGATATTTGTTCACATAGTCAATGCCGTAAATGCCTGCAATGGAGTGACCCATGAGCATGTACTGATGAATATCAAGTTGCTGTAGAGCTTCATGAACTTCACTTACGATATTCTCTGTGGTTCTTTCTTTTTCAGTTTCATCACTTAATCCATAACCGAAAGGCTCAACTGCAACAACTTTGTAAAATGGAGATAACTCATCGATAAGCAACTTGAAATCAAGCACTGGTGTTGCTGTTCCATAACCGGGTAGAAGTACAATCGTTTCCTTGCCTTCACCTTGAATGAACACATTCATATTTTTCCCGTCTACAGATACATGCTGACCATAAGGTTCTATCTTTTTCGCCTCTGAATTGCTACTGATCACATTGGTGATATAAACAATACCTAGAAAAAGAATAATGGCGATTACGATTGCTCCTAGTACTTTAAGTATAATATTTCGTACCTTCTTGACCCTGGTTCTATTCTTGGCTTTCTTTCCTTCTGGTTGTGTCAATCTGATCTTCTCCTGTCTTGAACTGTTTGTTCATTTATCTTCTTTACTTCTAATGAAATCTTATCCAATGAAAGTGTACTGCCCGTGACGTCAATATGAACTGAATATGAACAAGCAAGAAAATGTTGCGACGTTACTGACACGGGAGCCTATACCTGATGGAGTTATTGAACTCCCAGCATAAAACTCCTGAATTGTTCCGCTATTTCTTTGGCATGGGAACGGTATAAATAATGATTTGCTTCCAGCAGAACCATTTCACCACGCACAGAGTCCTCTATTAACTTCTCGTGTTCAGGAACCCAATTGTCCACTGCCGGATGATTCTTTTGTACAAAGAAAAGAACCGGGAGATTGACAGGCAACGTTAGCTGTTCAGCTGTTTTAAAGTTGGAATACATACTTACAATCTCGTTCAATTGAGTTGGATTAAACATGTTCTTTTGTATCAAAATGTTCAATTGTTCTTTGGTTTGTTCATCATACGGTAGCCCAGCATATGGATCATCACTCATTTTCAATTGCAAACGTGGGAAACCCAAGTTACGGTACCATGTAATCGGTACGATTTCCGATGCTTCAACCTTCTGTTCACTAATCGCGGGAACACTGGTGTCCAGCCCAACGTATGCACTTACTTCATCTGCATATTTGTTCACATAATCCAGACTATAGATGCCCGAGATGGAATGACCCATGAGGATGTAACGATCAATATGTAGACTCTGTAACGCTTCATGAATTTCACTGACGATATTCGCTGTACTGCGTTCCTTTTCGGTCTGATCGCTCAATCCGTAACCAAAGGGCTCAACGACGACGACTTTATAATATGGAGATAACTCTGAGATAAGTGGTTTAAAATCAAGAGCAGGTGACGCCGTTCCAAAGCCAGGCAAAAGCACAATCGTTTCCTCACCTTCACCTTGAATGAACACATTCATATTTTTCCCGTCCACAGATACATGTTGACCATACGGCTCCATTCTTTTTTGCTCCGAATAACTACTGATTTTGTTAACGGTATACACCGTGGCTATAAAAAGTAGGATTACGATAACGATTGCGGCAAGCACTTTAAGCAAAATGCCTAACACTTTCTTTGTTTTTCTTTTATTTTGACTCTGACTCTGTACTCCTTTGTCTCCTTGATGTTTCACGTTCATCTGCTCCTATCCTCATCTGTATATTGGTTTAACAGGTTGCTAATGCAAGCCTAACTAACAAAGATGTACTCCCTATGACATTAATATGAACGGAATATGAACAAGCAAAAAAAATGCCATGTGTAACATACAAGGAAGCTTGCATGTTACACATGGCATAAAAATTCGGTTTAGATACTCCGATGGTTATTCTATTCATTCACCTTTCCAGTGAGTTTAACTATCCGTTGGTGGATGGATGGGCAACGTGATCATAAAGGTCGTGCCTTGACCAGGTTCGCTTTCCACTCGGATGTCACCCTGATGAAGCGATACGATCTGTTTAACGATTGCAAGTCCCATACCACTCCCGTCATATTTACGACTGTGGGAACGATCTGCCTTGAAAAAACGGTCGAATATACGTTTTTGGTCTTCCATCGGAATACCAATGCCCGTGTCGGATATTCGAATAGTCACATTTTTGAAATCCTCTTCGATACGGACTTTAATCATACCGCCATCCTCGGAAAACTTGATGCTATTTCCGATAATGTTGGTCCATACCTGATTTAACTGATCGTGGTCAGCCGTTACCTTAATATTCTCTAAATCAAGCTCGAAATGAATGTTGCGCCCCGACCATTGCGGCTGAAGCGCCACGATGACCCGCCTGATCTGTTCATCAAGACTTAAGGAGCTCAGCCGAAGTTGCTGGGATTGCGATTCAAGCAAACTCAGCTTGAGCAGGCTATCGCTCATTTTGGACATTCGTTTCGCTTCGGAGATGATAATATCCAGGTAACGGTTTCGCTCTTGCTCCGAGAGGTTAACTTGCTTCAGTGCCGAAGCGTAACCGGATATCGAGGTGAGTGGAGACTGAACCTCGTGCGAAACATTCGTAACGAATTCCCTGCGCATCTGCTCCAACTGCTTCAGATCGTGCATCATTTCTTCAAAGCTGCGAGCCAACGTACCAATCTCAGTGGTTTGCTTAATGTTCAGCTTGACGTTGAAATCTCCAGCTGCAATCCGCTTGGTCGCTTTGGTCAATTTCTTGATCGGTCTCACCAGATATACAGAAGCAACAAGAATCAACAAGCTTCCTGCAATCAACGAACAGCTTGCAAAGATTAAGCCCCACCTGATCACAAAAGAGGTTGAAGGCGGCGCAAGTGTTTCCAAAAATATCCCTTTCGTTCCCGTCTCCGTTTTCAACGGTAACCCTAAGAACCCTGTAGCAATCCCACTCGTTGTTTCTTGAACAACGCCCCCATCTAACACTTTCTTTAGTTGCTCGCTCGTCACAGCAGCAGACTTATGTCCGTTAAGCTTTCCGTAAGACTTGAACTCACCTGATGCTTCGTAAATTCGAATATGATAGGAGCTGAGCTGTTTCATTCCACTGACGTACAAGTCCGCTTCACGCACTGGAAGAGCCTTATAAATCTGCACAACGTCTTGCCCGAAGTTTCGTAGGTTAATTTGAGCGTTTTCGTTCAACTTTTCTTCGAATATCCAGGTAGACACAAAAAATGAAATGACCGTACCAGCGATGACAGACCCCAGAAAGGTCAGTACCACACGAATATATATGGATCGAATCATTCATGGACCTCAAGTCTGTACCCCAGCCCACGCACCGTTTCAATTCGAAAATCAGGTGTAGTTGCGAATCGTTCGCGCAGACGTTTAATATGTACATCTATTGTTCGATCATCTCCCGCGTAATCAATACCCCAGATCTGATCGATCAACTGCTCACGTGTATAGACTTGGCCTGGAGTCCCAGCAAGCTTATACAGAAGTTCAAACTCCTTAAGTGGCAACGTAAGCACCTCCGCGCCTCTCATCACCTTATATGTCTGACGGTCCAGAATTACGTTGCCAAACTGGATTGTATGTGTGGAGCCAATTTTGTATCGTTTCAGTAATGCTCGGACACGTGCGGTCAGCTCCAATGGATCGAACGGTTTCGTTAGGTAATCATCCGTGCCCAGTTCGAAGCCTTTCACCTTCTCCCAAGTCTCGCCTCTCGCCGTTAGCATGAGTAATGGGAGGTCGGGATTGGCTCTTCGGAGTTCCTTGCACAGCGCCCAGCCATCCATGACAGGCATCATAATATCAAGCACAACCAGATCAACTGTAGTTTCGCCATACACGGTGAGAGCTTCCTTACCGTCCGCAGCTTCCACAGTAGTGAATCCATCATTTTTGAGAAATAGACAGACAAGTTCGCGAATGTTCGCATCGTCGTCAGCAACGAGTATAGTAGCCATAGTTTTTTCTGTCCTCTCTGTTATCTCGTTTAAGTGATTAGTTCAAATTATATAGTAGTTAGCAAAGTAAATAGTAAAACATCCTGCTTATAGTAAGTCCACAGCAAACATCGTATGTTCTTTCATCGTTCCCTGGATTGGCACAGGCTGTGATCCATTCTCCTTGAATCCTGCTTTTTGAAGGACACGAATGGAGCCTATATTATCGGGTACAGCGCCAGCTTCGATTCGAGTAATTTCAGTTTCTTGCTTGGCAAATTCCAGCACACATTGCAGGGCTTCGCTCATATATCCTTTTCCTTGATGCAAAATATCCGTTACATAACCAGCGATCCATTTTGGGGTAGAATCCAATATGATCTCGAACAAAGAAATCTCACCGACGAGTTGATTCGTTGTATGTAGAAAAATGCCAAAAGAATAGCGCTTTCCCTCTTCTCTCTTCTTGTTCCAGCTTTCAATGAGTGACCGTTGTCCTTCCAAACTATAGAAAGTCTCATCCCGATTACTCGCAGAGATTTTCTCTATTTCCACACGATTACGAACTTGTAGATCCAGAAGTAATGAAGCATCTTCCACATTCCAAAATCTCACATAGATACGTTCTGCACTATATTTCATTTACATTATTCCTCCTCTGTTAACGTTAGGTGTAATTGTAGTTTGATTATATCAGGTCATTATACGAGTACGAGCGAATCAACGAGAATTGTTTCGCCAGAAAATGCGGGGAATAAGGCATGTCGTTACGCAGCCAGGCGACAATGGTGCCGATCAGGGCGGAAGAACCATACCAGATTGCAATCTCCTTGTGTATGCCGGATTCTTCGAGTTCATCCTCCATCTCGACTCGATCAATTTTGGCTTTGACCAGCGTACTCAACAATTTGAGCAGTCGCTCGGTAAAGATCGGTGTGCGCTTCGTAGCAAGAACGACCTGATAGAATGAGGCGTTCTCAGCAAAATGCTCCAGTAACTTGACCAGAACAGGCCAAGCCTCTTCCGTCCTTTGCTTCTCAAAATGAGGGGCATATTCATCCACGATCCGTTCAATATGCTCGATCATCTCGTCAGCCATCTTCTCCATCATATCGGTAATATCGCGATAATGCAGGTAGAAGGTTACCCGATTGATCGTCGCTCGTTCGGCAATTTTGTTCACTGACAATTTTTCAATATCCATTTCCTGCAGTAATTCAACAAATGCACCTCGAATTAACTGACGCGTTCGCAATATTCTTGGGTCCACGGCTGATTTCTTCTCGTCTTTCACGTGTATCCCTCCTTTAAATTTTAAACATTACAATTTTAAACAAACAGTCGTTTATTCTTCATTTAAACAACAAATTCAAATTTTGTGTAAAATAAACAACGAAAACACACCATAACGTAAATTGTAATCTGTCCGAATATGTATATAATTCAATAAATACAATGTAAACTATACAACACGTTGTAAATTTAGTCACGCGTGGATTGAAAGGATGAAAAGGATTGAGTCAGGCTAGAGTACAAGATGAATTATCCGTAAAGAAAGGCCCCATCCTGTTTATTATGATTTTGGGAGCCTTCCTTGCAACGTTGAATCAAACGATCATGAGTGTCGCTACACCGGAGCTGATGGGTGATTTTAACATCTCAGCCGCAACAGCACAATGGTTAACGACAGGTTACATGCTGGTGAACGGGGTGCTGATCCCCATCACGGCTTACTTCATGCAACGCTTTTCAACCAAGCAATTATTCCAAGCTTCGATGTTTATTTTCCTGATTGGTACCATTGTATCCGCTCTTGCAACTAATTTTGGTACATTGCTGACAGGACGCATGATTCAAGCAGCGGGCGCCGGCATCATCATGCCGCTCTTGATGAACGTTATTTTGACCTTGTTTGCTCCTGAAAAACGAGGATCTGCAATGGGTATGGTTGGTTTTGCCATCATTTTTGCCCCTGCCATTGGGCCTACCCTTGCCGGTTATATTTTGGAGAACTACTCTTGGCAAACCATGTTCTACGGCATGATTCCATTAACTCTTATTGTCATTGCCTTTGCGTTTGTATACCTGAAGAATGTATCCGAACGGGTCAGCACGAAGTTCGACACGATGAGTGTTGTGTTATCCACCATCGGATTCGGCGCATTGCTGTATGGCTTCAGTAGAGCAGGAAGTCTAGGATGGTCAAGTGCAGAAGTACTTATCTGTATTGCCGCTGGTATAGTTGCTCTTGCGCTGTTCACATGGCGTCAGCTTGCTTCAGATACTCCCCTGCTTGATCTGCGGGCTTTCAAGTACAACATGTTCTCCCTGACCACGGTCATCAGTATTGCGATTACGATGATCATGTATGCTGACATGATGTTGCTTCCCTTGTATCTCCAGAACGCACGTGGTTACACTGCACTGGAGTCTGGATTATTGCTCCTTCCGGGTGCCCTTGTTATGGGCTTCCTGATGCCTGTAGCCGGAAAATTGTTTGACCGATTTGGTGCGAAATGGCTGGCTGTGATCGGGATGGTGATCACCATCGTGACGACAATTGGTTTCATCGATTTAACGGATTCAACCAGTTATGGTTACCTAGTATTAATGTCAACCGGTCGCCGAATTGGTATGGCTTTGCTCATGATGCCGATTCAAACTGCGGGACTTAACCAACTTCCACCAAGACTCGGCGCACATGGTACAGCCATCTCCAACACCGTCAGACAAGTTGCGGGTGCGGTAGGTACTTCATTGCTCGTGAGTGTCATGACTTCCCGTACAACGGCACACGTACAGGATATGATGGCAACTGGTGCAGCCAATGGCCTTACTCAACAACAGCTTGCCACAGAATCCATGATCCAGGGTATCAATGATGCTTATGTCGTGATTATCGGTATCGCTGTCGTGGGATTGGTTCTTTCCTTCTTTATCAAACGTACCAAACAAGCGAAAGAGGAAGAAATCAAACAGGTTGTTAGACAAAAAGTTTCCATGAATTCAAATTAAGTTGTCCATCCTCATACTTGCTCGCATAGCAAAGCGGCAGATCAAGACGTTTACGTCTGATCTGCCGCTTTTTATAATGTATCCAGTATGAACCTTTCCCTCTACTCAACGATCTTCACTGGCAGATGGGTTAACGACTGTCCCGGAGCTGAAGTGGCCAGATTATTCTCCAGATCAAAGGACTCCACCGGTTCGATCCGAGCAATCTTCTCTACAAATGCAGTCAAGGCAATGCTTAGTTCCATTCTTGCCAGCGGGGCACCCAGACAAAAGTGTGGGCCATTGCCAAAGGTAAGATGTTTTTTGTTATTCCGACGATGAATGTTTAGCTCAAATGGGTCTTCAAACATCTGCTCATCCATATTGGCTGCACTCATCCAGGAGATGACAACATCGCCTTTTTTCAAGTCTACTCCGAGCAGTTGGTTATCCTGCTTCACTGTTCGATGTCGCTTGGCATTATGAAACCGATAACGAAGCATTTCCTCCACTGCGAGCGGAACCAACTCGGGATTCTGTCTTAGTTGGCCATACAGACTCGGGTCATCGTACAGGAAGGAATAGAACGTATTTGAAACCATATGGCTTGTTGTCTCAATACCGGCTCCGAGCAGAAGCATGGTCGTGCGAACAACCTCATCCTCCGTGAACTTCTCCCCTTCAACATCAACGTTCAACAGATCCGTAATGATATCCTCACCAGGATGGGACCGTTTATGAACCACAATAGGGTACAGGAAGTGATAGTACTCTTGCGCTGCTGTCTGCTTTTTCAGTTCACTCTCTTCAGCCGTCTTCGGAATGGTGGGTTGAAACAGAATATCTACCCAGTTCTTGAAGCGATGACTGTCTGTGAGAGGGATGCCGAGCAGATCAGCCATAACCATCGAAGGCAGCGGAGCAGCCAACGCTTGAACAATATCAATGGTCGTATTCGGCTCAATATCGGCTACCAGCTGCTGCGCAATGTTGCGAATGCGTGGCTCCCAGTTCTTCAGACTACGGGGTGTAAAAGCAGCGGACAACAACGAACGACTTTTTTGATGACGGGGCGGATCGATACTTGAAATGTTTAATTTGTCTGGAGGCGTGCCTTCGTTGTTTTTCGCTCCGACCGCAATGGTCGTTCGCGTTCCTTCAGCTGAAAAATAAGCATGATTGCTCAAGACCTGCTTTACATCATCGTATCTGAACACATTCCAGGTGTCTGTATCTTCGTGATAATACACAGGATGTTCGGACAGCATTTTTCGAAACCAGTGCAGTGGAAAAAACTCTTCAGATCTGGACTGGAACCCTGTGATGTCCTCAACGCGTATCACTTCTTTGTACATTCGGAAGCCACCTCTCAGAATAGTTTCGTGATTGGTTACATCGGTACCTGAATTGACAGTTCAGCACCTAATTTAATTTTATACCACTAGTTCATTTATTGATATACATCATTCGAACTAAATCAGAAAAACCCCTTATTATAAGGGGTTTTCATTTATACGCATCGTATATTTTTTATCAATGTCCCAGAGAGTAAAGCGATACAAATCGATTAATCGCCCAGTTTCGCCAATGCTTCCTGAAGCTGATCCAGCTGTGCAGACAAGGTTTCAATCAAGTTCTGCGTGTGGCTTGCCTTCTCCATTAAGACTTGCTCGTCCGAACCCTCTTTCGATGCAGTCCCGAGTGGTGATGACTTCAAATCCGCCAATTCGCGTTTGTATGTTTCTTGTTTTTCCAAAGCTATTCGCAGTTCTTCTTTCGTCGTACCGATCTGATGTTCCAGATATATGAGGTCAGACGAGTTCGCTCCATCAGATAAACGTTGTGAATATGTCATGACTCACCTCTTTCAATTTCATCCATTGCTTTGCCCACAGTGTATGGCTCAATATCGATATCCAGTTCCATGCCGAGAGCTAGTTTCGCCAGTTGACTCCCGATAAAAGGACCCATTGTCAAACCAGAGGCTCCAAGTCCGTTCGCTGTAATTAGACCCTGCCAGCCTGGCACAACCCCCATTACAGGCAGAAAGCCAGGTGTGAACGGACGGAACCCAACTCGTACTTCCTGGAATGTACTGTTTGCAAGACCAGGTGCCAGTTCCAGACCTTTATTCAAAACTTCCTGCATGCCCCCTGCGGTTACTCTTGTATCATAACCCTCCACATCATTTTCATGAGTGGCTCCAATCACAATCTTCTGCTGATCAAAGGCCAGGAGATATTGGTCAGACGGTGGCATAATCACAGGCCAGTTGCCCGTATCCTCCCCATCCGTAACATGTAGATGCATAATTTGTGCCTTTTGATAGTGCACTTTAAAGTGTATGCCGAGTGGCTTCAACAGTGCATTGGCCCATGCCCCTGCACAGACAATGACTTCATCTGCCAGGAAACGCTGACCATTAACTGTCACACCCATGACCCGATCTGCTTCATATTGAAGCATTGCGTCTCCATGGATCACTTCGGCTCCATTTCGCTGTGCAGACCGGATCAAGGCATCGCGCAGCGCCCGTCCATCTATACGTGCAGCACCGCTGATATGTACCGATTGATAATGTTCCTCCAGCAGTGGAAAACGCTCATGGGTTTCTTTTGCATCAAGAGGTGTAATTTCACCAATCTCCGGTGCATCCGCTTTGCGAAGGCAGGCCCGCTCTTCCATCTTGTTGATTTTGTCGACATCCGTATGAATACTGAGCGCACCTACTTGAGCATATCCGGTTTCCGTTTCTCCTTCACTCTCAAGCTCCGCTATGATGCCAGGATAGAACCGCGCACCAGCCTTGGCGAGCTGATACCAGTCCTGATTGCGTCGCTGTGACAGCCATGGACAGATGATACCAGCAGCTGCATCCGTTGCCTGTCCTATATCTTTTCGGTCTATGATGATGACCTCTGCGCCCAGTTTGGCTAATTGATAGGCTGTTGATGCCCCCAGAATACCCGATCCGACTACGATGACTTTCTTCATGTTTGCATCCCTTTCCTTAATCACTCATCCGTTATAGCGTATACTTTTTCGCATTCTGTTGGCAAGGCAGGCGTACTTTTAAATCTATAAATAGAGACTGATCAAGCTACGATTCATGCTTATGCATCCAATAAAGAGTTGTTGGACTATATTTTGAAAACGTTTTATTATCGAACATCAATCCATTAAAATAATTCCATTTATGTAATATAATTCTTTCTAGGTTTCTTTTAACACTGTAACCACGCCACTTACGCACATGATCCTTTAACGAAAAGAGGAATAACACGACGATGCCGAAACCTAGCATGGGGAATCCACTGGATACCGATATGCCGCTCATGATTACAGGGCAAAACCAGTTGACCGTTGATGAATTGATGAATTGGAGCGACCATTCACGGGATTACAGCATTGTACAGTGCATCGGAGGAACAGGGCGAATCGCAGCAAAGAATCATGAATTTTCGATCAAAAAAGGAACCGCTCTCATCTTGTTCCCGGAGGTAACCTACCGTTACCACAATCTGAGTGATTCATTACGATTTGATTGTCTGTCTTTCAATGGCTATTTATTGCCACGGTTCTTGCATACCTTGCAGATCGGAGAGCTGCGCGCCTTCAAGCCGGATGGAATGCTTCATATCCTGTTGCATGAAATTACGTTGGCGCTGCAGTCCCGGCACAAGGATCAGATCTGGCACGTATCCGCGTTACTGTACATGCTATTGGTCAGATTAACCATTGAAGGTGAACGCTATAGTGCTTACGAACGTTCTGATGCCCGATTAAGATTGGATGAACTCATTACTTTTATCAAACAAAATTATCATCAGGATATCTCTCTCCCCATGTTGGCTGACCAGATGGACGTAACCGAACAGCACCTGAATCGGATATTCAAAAAACAATTTCAAATGACTCCATTGGAGTATCTGATGCGGTATCGGTTGTTGAAAGCCAAGGAAATGCTCATCGAAAATAACGCTACTACCGCTCATGAAATAGCCAAGGCCGTTGGTTTCAACAGTGCCAGTTACTTTGGATCGGTGTTCAAAAAATACGAAGGGATCTCCCCTATCGAGCTACGCAAGCAGTATCTGGATTAAAGAGCCTCCATATCGATCTCGGCCAGCGAGGATAACCGCAGCTCATGCATGGCGAATTCCAGACCACGCGTTACCTCGTTAGGCACGATGATACAACGAATACCCGCTGCATTGGCTGCCTTCAAGCCATTAGGTGAGTCTTCGAACACAATCGCTTCGGAAGCCTCGATTCCAAGGCTTTGGAGAGCAAGAAGGTACAGTTCAGGGTCCGGTTTCACTCGCTTCACATCCTCGGATGTATGAACGACTGTGAAATAATCGAAAATGCCTAACTTCTGCAAGTACCCATGCACCCAGTCCCGTGTGGAGCTGGAAGCAACTGCAAGCTGAATCCCCTTCTCCCTCGCAGACTGAAGCAATTCGTACACCCCTGGAAGAATAACGGCCTGTCCCAAATAGACTTCGTATTTCTGTTCAGAGAGCAGTTTGATATGATCATGATCTATCTTTCTTTGGAGCGCCTGCTCCAGATATAGAAATGGATGAAACTCCTCAAAGGATGTCCCTACATTTTTCGACCAAAGCTCCAGACCAAGTTCAACTCCGTGTTCTTCATAAATATCGCGAAACGCATAGTACCAGGGCGTCTCTGTATCCACAATGAGTCCATCAAAATCAAATATAAATGCTTTTACCATGAACCTGTTCTCCCTCCAATGATCGGCCGGGGGAGCGGATTAGAAGCGTGCGGTCAAGTCCGGATGAGTCACGTTCACGGATAAAAAGTGACACGTACAGCCCGTTCCAGTCGGCGACTGAACAACTAATCCAGCTCGAAGTTCCCCTTGTGTCGGCATGCCGAAATAACGAATTAGTTTCCACTCATCCCCATCGGGTGAATAAAAGAATGATATGCAGCCCTCTACTTTGCGTATACGCAGATAGGGATTAGGTACGGAGACTTCCACCGAATTGCAATCATCGGATGAACCATCACGTGTGACCACTGACACGATGGTAGGTGCTTTTCCATCATACTCAAAGCAAATTTTGCACCAGTTAAGATCATCTGCCATCACCATCAGACATCCGGAATCATATTGATTTTTCATATCCACGGTTAACTGGGTTGTGATTTCGAAGTCCTCAGGCACAGGCATGGACAGAAATGGTGCTGTTGCACGAATGTGCTTGCCCGCAGGATCCTGGAAAAAGTCGGTGTCCGCCTTCGCTTCCACCAGCACACCTCCCTGATCCGTATAGGACCAGGTTTCGGGCTCATTCATCCAGTTCCATTGTTTCCGTGCTTCTGTTGTCATTACGTTGGTCATTTGTTAATAGCCTCCCAAGTTAAAATTTAGTCTAGTTTTTTTCTGTACTACATATTCGCTCCATATACAGAAAACCCCTTCTTCTACATATTTTTGTAAGGCTCTAGCACTTGGGAGTGCTTTTGCGGATCGGGCAGGAAAAACATGATGACCATAAGTACGACGTATAGCCCAAGAATGACGCTGAATAACAGCGTTGGATTGTGATGGTAGAGCAAACCTGTCAGATAGCCGGATGGAATGGCTGTTAGCGTCATGACCGTCTGCACGGCCGAGAACATGTCGGCTTTCTCATGCGTGCCCAATCGGTTCATCAGCAGGGCATCCCGGTACGTCTGCAAAATGAAGTTACCCGCAGCGAGCACAATTAGCGTGAGAAACAACATCCCTATATTTCCCACAGGAATCAATAGAAACAGGATAGCCCCGGCCGTGCTAAGCACGATGGAAAAACCAACATACTTTTCCTCCGAACGCCGTTTCAATCGTGGAATGATGACCAGATAGAGCAACATGACGGTCACTGCGGTCACGACCGGAATAAACGAAATGACGCGGTCATCAAACTTCAACTGTTCCTTGAAGAAAATGACCTGGAAGAAATTCAGCTGTAAAATCAGATTGGACAACACGGTGATCAAAATGATCGGGAACAGTCTTCGTTTGTAGAACGATTTGCCGAACAGGCGCAGACTGGAACCCAAGCTCTGAAACACACGGGTTTTGCTATGCAGCCCCATAAGTTCCTTGCCGACCTCGGTCTCATCCGTGTATCGGTTACGAATGAAGAACATGGCCGTCATCAGGATGCCCCCGACAAAGTAAATGCTGGCGAGTGTAGGTACAATACCATAATCAGCAATGACAACTCCGGCAATCGGCGTGAGCACCCCAGCCCCTGTAATAATCATGTTGAGTATGGCAAATACCTTCGATCGTTTGTGTTCCTCCACATCCTCTATGATCAGACAGTTAAAGGCGACCGTTACAAACTTCGATGTTGCGTTCAGCAAGTAGGCGATTAGAAACAGCCAGAAGTTCTGGGAGAAAGCCCAGATGAACATGGGAACACTCCATGCAAGCAGATCAAAGATCAGCGTTGTTCGTTTACGGCCCAGCTTATTCGTAATGGAACCCGCAAACAATTGAAAGATAAAGGCAAAATAAAGATTCACCGAATTGATTAAACCGATTTCAATGTCCGAAAGTCCGGCTTCCTTCATATATAAAGGAGCGTAAAAGAGAACGATCGTGCCCGGAATGGCCCATACCGGTTCGAGTAAAATGGAGTAGCGTGGATTCTTCGGCAAATCTTGAAGCAATTTCAATCGATATCCCTTCCTTCTGCGGTTTTCACCGCTGCGAATTCCAACTTATCGCAGCGGCAAACCCGCTAATGTCTACATGCTTATAGGATAAGAGCCGTTTTGACCGAATTCATCGGCAATTTCTCTCCAGAATGCATGTCATAACCAATCGTTCCATTAAAGGCCTGCTCATAATCACTCAGCAGTTCTTTGGCTGTCACCATCTGCTCCAGTTCCGGAATGCTTTGGGCAAATTTCAGTGCTGTACTGATCATCGAGTGGTTAGCCACCGCGCCAATGATACTAATGCCATCATTAATTACGGCTGTTGATTTGAACGTCACCTCATAGCTGTCGTCATATCCCATAGGAATAATTTTGCCGCCTTTGGCAATCATCTCAAATCCCACATGAAGCTGGTTACCAACCGCGTCCACTACAATATCAAACTTCTTGTTATTATTGATCTCGTATACTTTATCGAGCGTCAGGTCCTGAGGATAGAACACATGATCTGCGATCCCTGAAGCGAACTCTTTGCGATATGGATCAACCTCCGTGCCTACGGTAAGCCTTGCCAATCGTTTGCTAACTAGCTGACACAGGGAACCGATTGCACCAGAACCGAGGACCAGTACAGAGTCACTTGGCTTAGTCCCTGCTTTCATGAACGTCTGAAGCACACATCCCAGTGGTTCGATCATCATCGCCGTTTCCCAACTCATCGAATCCGGGATGGCATAGATATACTTTTCGTCTCCAACAAAATATTCGGCAAAGGTTCCGTGCGTCGTCATCCCTACTTGATAGTCATCAAAATTCTCGCAGTAGATGAACAGGCCTTCGCGGCAGTATGAGCAGGTACCGCAAGATTGCGTAGGATCAACCAATACGCGATCACCGATCTTGAAACCACGAACTTCATCGCCCACCTCAACAACGGTGCCCACACCTTCATGTCCAATAATTGTTCCTTTATTTGCAGGCACTTTGCCTTTGACAATATTCAGATCTGTACCGCAGATACCTGAACCGTAGATTTTAATCTTAACTTGATTCGGCTTTTGAATGGTTGGCTCCTCAATCTCTTGGTAAGTTACCTGTTTGAGATCCTGATATACGAGTGCTTTCATTGAAAATTCCTCCTAGTCGATTATCGATTATGATCTATGGATTAAGCTTCAAACGTTTTCGAAAGTTGCATGGAATGAAGATGTTCCTGCTTCTGAATCTCTTTCCAGTCTGACAGGATCTGTAACAGCGCTTCCTCGACCCACAACAATTCTTCCCGTGTATGGGCATCCGAGAAAATAAAGTAACCTTTGGTGAAAATGCCGAAGTGAGCCATTCTCTTCACCATGAACTCACGGAAAGAATCGGTTTGGAAGTTATCCTCGGCCAGGGATTGAATGCAGAAGCTTGCATACGTCCCCCTTACTTCCAATTGATCCGTCAATCCGAGTAGCACAAGTTCAGATTCCAGACGATCCATGATCCGGGTTGCCGGATCACGCCAGGTCGGCCATACTTTCGCATTTTTCATTAATCGTTCACAGGCAATGGCTGCCGCGAGCGCTGTTGTTTCGCTGGAATGGGCATTACTGAATCGGACCTGTCCCGACAGAGACATCAAGTGCTCAGGCCCCAAAACCGCTGCAAGCGGTAAACCGTTTGCCATACCTTTGGAGATGCAGAGTAGATCAGGCCAGATGTCATATTCTCCTGCTGTAGCCTGTTTGCCCATTCGAATACCGGAAGTGACCTCATCGAAAATGATAATGATGTCCAGAGACCGGCATAGGGTTACGACTTCCTCCAGCGCGTCCCTTTTCCACTCGTTGGGACACAGAACAATACATGCGATATCCTCGGGAGATGAGGTAATCTGGGCCTCAATTCGCTCCGCAGTAGGTTTGTTGACCCAGATCGTTGAACGCTCGATATCCACCGGGATACCACGTTCTTTCGTTTGCCCACCATAATACCCATAGGCGGACCAATCATGCCACCCGTGATAAGCCGTCGCAATCACCTTGCTTTTGCCACTTGCAGCACGGGCCAGACGTACAGCTCCACTCACTGCATCGGCACCACTCTTGGTGAAGCGTAGCGACGGATAACGACCCTCGAACCGCTCCAGAATTAACTCCGCACATTCAAGCTCGATGTCAGCTGGAACCGAAAAGCTTGTCCCTTTTTTCAACTGATGAATGACAGTTAATTGAACTTCATGTCTGGCATGGCCCCATGATGCCGTACCCATGGCCATTTCGCAATCCAGCCATTCATTGCCGTCGATATCTGTGAATCGGGAATTGTAAGCCTCTGCACAACATACGGGGGTATGCCCCGGAAATAAACGTTCAGGTGCTTTGGCTAAAGTGCTGCATCCGCTCGGAATTACCTTTTCGACTTGTTCCAACCACTCCAGATTGCGGGTAAATCGTACGGCACGATCGAGCGTGCTCTCTTTTTCGTTCACCTTAAGTACCTCCCTGTTTATTTTCGTTGTGAGTGAATTACCGAACTTTGGTTCCAGGCCAGCATCCATCGTATATGCGATCCATCGTGATGACATTGCCATACAGATCGATGATCAGATCCTTGGCTCGATGAGCATGTCTCATCTCAATCCAGTAGCGGTTCTCCAGCAGACGGGCGAAATTGTCCACCAAAAACAGTAATCGGTTCTCACTATGAATCAGTTCCTTACCCAGTACCTGCGGCAGCCAAATGGCTCCGTTGGAATTGAAGCGGTTGGAATAGTCACGTACTTCGGCAACCGATGCAAAGTCAGCTTCCTCCAGCTTGGTCCAGAATGTATCCGCATCACTGCGAACCTCGGCAAGGTCAATGCCGACAATCGGCAGATGCTGGTATTCCTCTTGGCTTTCAAGCTGTGCTTTTAGATGACTGAAAACGAAAGGCCACACATCAGCTTCGATTTGAGCGCCCCACTTTTTCCAGAAGCGTGCGAGATTGTTCTTGCGGTTGAAGTTACGGTGAATCCCGCTGCTGCGTTCCCAGTGATATGCCTGAATATTCGGGTTAATGACCGTATCGTATCCGGCAGCTCGTGCCCGCATCTGATAATCAAAATCCTCGTATCCGTTAAAGAACTTCTCATCGAGGTTGCCGATGGTCTCGTAGACCTCCCGCTTCATGCCGAACATGGCGAACACCACCAGTTGAACGGAGAAGGTTTCTTTCGGGATATCATCAGGGGATGCGTTCAGGAACAGGTGTCGGCCGATGGTGTCCGCAAAAGCAATGCCGCAGTGCTGCACACCTCCGGTTTGCGGATACAACAGAACGCCTCCAATCATGCCGATCGTAATATCGCTATCCAGTGTCTCTTTCATCATTGGTTGCCAGTTCGGTTGAAGAATGGTGTCGGAATCCAGGAAGAAAATGTACTCTCCCTTGGCAAGACTGAGTGCGCTATTAATCGACACGGCGCAACCGAGTGGAAAATCATGCTGAAGAATCTCGATGGTCACACCTTCTCTGACTTCTTGCTTCAGTTTATCCAGATGTTGAAAGACTGCTGAACCGGAACCATCGTTGATGAAAATAATCTGAGTGGATGGGCTTACCGTCCGGAGCAACGAATCTGTGAACAGGTTCAAAATGTTATAGTCCTGGTTGACTGGCACAATAATGGTGTAAAGCATGGAATCCCTCCTGATTGGGTTGATGGAATGAGTACATAAGCTGATTCGAAGTACACAATTGCAGGTGTTTCTGCCCGGCCCCCTCGTTTGAATATTTTGTCTTTATTTGGTAATGATTTGAATCTACTAGAAATTTATATCATTTTTTGTAAACTTGAAATCTTAAATTCTGAACTCTGTTAATATTTGAATATGTAAAAAATGTAAGTCTTTGATGCTTGCGCTCGGAGAAACGCTGTTGTGAACGCAAAAAAACACCCCCAAAGAGTCTGCGTATCACACGATACGGTTGACGGTTTAGGCGTGCTTTCGTAGTAAAAATTGATTATTTTTCGTTGAATGGTCCTTGACTAACGCTGCTTAAATCCATGATAAAACGTATCTACCACAAGCGCAGGGGCTGCTTTTCTCGCGATATGACCACTTACAACCTGCTGCCACGTCAGGAACATGATGGAATACAGCACATCAACAATCCAGGTTTTATCGAGATCGGAGCGGAAATAACCTTTCTGTTGTAACAGACCGACTGCATGAAGTACCGGTTCTCTCAGTTTCAGATCGGCTCCCTCAATCTCGGGATTATAGTTAATGGTGGTGTCATGAGCCAAAAAATAAATTTTGTCGCCTAATGGAATCAGCGCTTCAATCAGTTCGGGTATGTACTTTTCACAGTGCTCCTCATCCAGTTGAATTTCTTTCATGGTCTCACTGACCACCTCGATTGCGCGTAATCCCAGATATACCATAAGCTGTTCGCGACTTTCCACATATCGATGTAACGTAGCGATCCCGATTTTTGCAGATTCTGCAATCTCATTCATAGAAGCATTCGGTTTTTCAATCAGCAATTTGGTGGCCTCGTCCAGAATGGAATGTAGCCTGGTTTGTTTAATTGTTGTCATTTCCTTTTTCATTGGTAGTACACCTCTTGGCGAATTAGTCTACAATTGATCTAGTCATCCATCAAATGATTGGATGAGATTATAAAATTATAGCATATATTCTCACGATATCGCATGTTGAAGGTAATATGTTACCTCTTATATATGTAATGTAAATATCAAGCTTAAAAGCCGCCATTTGGCGGCTTTTAACATGGTCATCTTATATCTTGTCCGTTGCTTACAATTCGATAATTCTCGTTGCAATATTCGCACAAAATTCACTATCGTGCTCTACAAAAAGCAGGGTTGGCGAGTATTCCAGCAGCAGATCTTCGATCTGCATACGTGAAATGACATCTATAAAATTGAGTGGTTCATCCCATATGTGCAAATGGGCTTTCTCACTAAGGCTTTTGGCTATAAGCACTTTCTTTTTTTGACCAGCACTAAACGTTGAGATATCTTTCTCCAATTGCAGTCTGGTAAAATCCAACTTTCGGAGTATCGATTTAAACAAGCTCTCATCAATCCCCTGTGTGGCCGCATACTCGGATAAATGTCCTCCTAGATCGGACGTGTCCTGCGACACATACGAAATTTTAAGCTGATGATCCTTTCTGAAAAGACCTGTATAAGGGATAGCTTCATCACAGATCAGTTTAAGGATGCTTGATTTGCCAGATCCATTTTTACCGTATAGGCCAATTCGATCCCCTTTTTCAACCGTGAAGCTGACATCCTTACATACAATATTAGATCCGTATGATATCGACACATGCTCCAATTCGACAAGTTCCTGCTTGTGAAAATCCAGCTGATGAATCTGTAGACGTTCTGCACTTTCAATATTTTTGAGAAGTTTGGATTTGTCTTGAATCGCAGATTGCTGCCTTTGTTCGATATTTTTGGAACGTTTCATCATTTTGGCAGCCTTGTGCCCAATATATCCTTTATCCACCTTGGAACCGGAATTTCTCGTACCATTTTTGGTTTTTTCAACTTCATGCGACCATCCACCGGTCCGTTTGGCTGAATCGGATAAACGCTTGATATCCTTTATTAATTTCTCATTACTCGCAAGTTCAAACTGATCTTGCCTTCTTTTATTTTCCCACCAAGCGGAGAAATTCCCTTTCTGAATCTCGATGTTACTCTTATTGATGGAAAGGATATGGTCCACGCTGTGATCCAGAAAGGAGCGATCGTGTGATACCAAAATAAATCCACGCTTGCTGTGAAGATAATTGCTGACGAGTTGTCTCGCATGAAGATCAAGGTGATTGGTCGGTTCATCAATGAGCAAAAACCGATTATCCTTCAGGAACAAGGCGGCCAGCATCACCTTTGTTTGTTCTCCGTTGGATAACGTATCGAAAGGCCGATATAGCACATCTTCCGACACCTTTAACAGGTTAAACTCGCGTACAACTTGCCAATGCAGATATTCAGGATGACTCTCGCTGATGACATCGAGAGTCATGGCTCCCTTATTCTCTACCTGGAAAGGAAAGTATTCAAAGCTAACATTCGCCGAGATCTGTCCGCTATATTCATATTTACCGAGTAACAGATTAAGAAAGGTCGTTTTGCCTCTGCCGTTCCTTCCGGTAAAACCCAATTTCCAATCGGAGTCCAACTGGAAGCTAACATTTTCAAATATATTATCGTAACTGCCTTCATAGGCAAAGGTCAGGTTGGTAACGTTGATTAATGACATACAAATCATCCTTTTTATGTGAAATATAAAAGTAAATTGACGGGATTTCACCATCGAACATGGCATGGATTCCCTCACTTTAATATTTGAACATAATCAGAATTTAGATCGCTTATACGATAAAGAAACCTGACGATATAACATTTAGCGCCAAGTAGATCTATGCATAGACGGGATAACGTGTCGGATTCTGATTAGTAATATTGTGAACCATGCCACTGCTCATGTTCGTTGACAGGTCCACATACACATCTACAACCTCTAATTCAGTCATGACTCTATCCCCCTTTGAACGCTCAAAATTTAATACAAAAAACTTAACATGGAATACAACATGGGTCAAGGCGCTCAATCAGATAAAACCTCATCTTATAAAACCTCATCTTATAACCCACCTTGATTAATATAAATATCCTAAAAAATCGAGTTCTCCTTCTTCCCATGGCAGGGTTCCAACTTCTTTAATCATTAACCCCTCTACCCTTTGAGTCCCAACTCCAACTGTGGTTAAGGTTTCATGATCAATTTTCAACCACTTACATGTGTTGCTTACCGTTTTGAATCCATTTTTGCTATACAATCCCTCATGATCCGCAAATAAAAGGACAAAATCAACACGCCCTTTTGCCATCCTTTCCACTTCTGAAATTAACAATGAAGCGATTCCTTGAGAGCGAATAGCAGGAGAAACACACAAATCGATTATCCCCAACACTCTTATGGGTTTTCCATTTAAATTCATCATCCTGTAATCTAGTCCTACATGCCCAACTAATTGGTTATCCGGGTTAAATGCCAGCACTCTGCCCTGTGGTATTTGCTTGAAAAACAATCTGTCCTTCGGATAAACCTCTGGAAAACTGGCTACAAGTAATTCTTGAAGAAGTGCTGACCATTCTTCACTTAGATCCACATCATATGCTTTAATTAATTCCAAAAAATATCCTCCTAAATCAAGTTATTCTGTCCTTTGCTTGCATTATCAGTCTTACACACCTGAACGTAAATCTTGATGAGATACTCGTCGGGATTACTTTCTGCAAAATAACTGAGCAGATCCAGTGCGTACACATGTCCGCAGACTCGTAGTCCTTCTCTTTCTATATCCTCTTTCATGATGGAATACGTCTCTGGCATGCTTTCATATGAACCCTGATGATTCATGACGGCATACATCCCTTTAGGCTTCATCAATATCGTTTCCCCTGAAATGGGAGCTTTTATTTTGTTGCCAAAGTAATCCGGATAGTACTCTCCTGCCTCAAAGTGCTCCTGAAGTAAGATCGTCCATACCGGAAACTCATAGTCGATCATCTGTTCCTCGCAATGACTGCGATATTCAGTGAACTTACGGGAGAATTCCTTATCTCCATCCCCTTGCTCCAGTTGAACTGCAATAAAATACTCCAGCTCACATTGTTCGATATGCAGTCCTTCATGCGAAGCATCCGTGGCTTGTTTCGTCATTTCAATGGCACCACTTAGCAGCTTTTGCATACGTTTGATTCGTTGTTGCTCCAGCTCAAGTGCCTTTAATTTCTGTTCAAACAGCTCGATTAACAATGGCGTATTCTGGTTTTGAATAAACGACTTAATCTCTTGGAGTGAGCTTCCTGCTTTCTTCAGCACATGTATGACATCCAACACATACGTTTGTTGCACACCATAATAGCGGTAGCCCTTGTCATTGGTATATTCAGGCTTTAACAGCCCAATCTCGTCATAATGAAACAAGGTATGTTTGGTCACTCCGCAGACCTTGGCAAATTCACTGGTGGTAAAGTGTTGTGCGTGATGTCCAGCCATCTTTGGGCCCTCCATGTACATATGTGGTCTAAGTTTTATCAATATAGATGCATTATAGTATGCAAAGAAAAGTTTGACTATAGGGTTACCCGATAGTTTAGTCTGGAATTGTAAGTTATTCATATCGTCGGAGGGAAACATGTCAAAATTCAAACGTTGGATGATTCTTGTTATTGTCTCAAGTGCACTATTACTCATTGTGATGGATATGACCATCCTGTACACGGCTTTACCCAGCTTGACCCATGATCTCAGTGCATCAGCTTCGGAGAAATTATGGATTCTGAACGGGTACTCCCTTGTCATGGCGGGTTTGCTGCCTGCTATGGGAACGCTCGGGGACCGTCTTGGTCATAAAAAAATATTCACCCTGGGATTGCTCGTCTTTTCTACCGCTTCCCTTGTTGCTGCCTTTTCTCCAGTACCAGCTGTGCTGGTCATGAGCAGAATTCTTCTTGCCGTAGGCGCATCCATGATGATGCCAGCGACATTGTCGATCATCCGGGTTACGTTTACGAATGAACGAGAACTCGCACTAGCGATCGGCATATGGGGTTCCATTGCATCCGGTGGCGCAGGACTGGGACCAATTGTCGGCGGATTACTTCTCCAACACTTCTGGTGGGGCTCTGTGTTTCTGATTAACCTGCCCATAGCCATTATCGCGTTTATATTCGCCTTGAAAATAATCCCTAAACATCAGGGGGATTCGTCGAAAAAGTGGGATTTCACCAGTTCCATTCAGATCATGATTGCCATGGTCGGAATTATCTATTCCATTAAGGAATTCACAAGACGTGAAGGATCTCTCACACTTGCTATCCTTGCTGCTGTGATCGGTGTTCTGTCCCTGATCATCTTTATTCGCCGTCAGAATAACAGTCCCAACCCGCTTCTGGATCTGTCCTTGTTCAAAATCCCAAGATTCAGTACCGGCTTTATTACCGCACTGGTTGGCTTGTTTGCACAAATGGGGGTGCAATATATGGTCACTCAGCGGCTTCAGCTGGTGGAAGGCATGTCACCGCTTCAAGCTGGACTATTCACCGTATCCATACCTGTTGCAGCACTCATTGCCGGACCTGTTACGGGGGCCATTATGCACCGTGTGGATGTTGTCTATATCAAAAGCTTCTCTCTCTTCATCGCTGCCCTTGGCATGGGGACATATCTAATGTATTTCAATGCAGGGTTTACCGGGCAGATTCTCGGTTTGGCAATGCTTGGTGCGGGTCTTGGATCAGGGATGACCGCTGCTTCCCATTCCATTATGAGTTATGCCCCACCTCACAAAGCGGGTATGGCCGCTTCCATTGAGGAAGTAGGTTATGAGCTGGGTGGAGCATCTGGTATTGCCATCATCGGAAGCATGTCTACCCTTTTCTACACACTCGCTATGAAGATTCCTGCGGGGATTCGTGTGCCCGCCAATGCGAAGGACAGTCTGGATGAAGCACTTATCGCTGCCGAAAGCTTGCCTGCCGCGTCTGCTGAATCGCTCAGAAATGCCGCCTTTGCTGCATTTGACCAATCCTTCTTTGTCGTCATTGCAGGTGTGACCGTATTTCTGATTATTGCTGCTCTGATCATGAGCTGGGTTGCCGTGCGGTTGAAACGAGCCAAAAATAAAACTGCGGAAGGTTAAACCTAAACATATTGCTTCTCAAAAGTGGAGGTGAATTCGGTTATGTGGTTTCCAATAACGAATGGAATTATTATATTAATCGGCATCACTTTTATTTATTTAGTCGTTAGAAAGTTATCCAAAGAAGAGGATTGAGCCTGTGATCTAAGTGTACCGTAGCTAATCGACACCAAAAAAACCGCTCATCAAGCGGTTTCCTGGTGTCGATTTTTTAGTTAAGGACATGATCTTTCATTGCATCATGACTTTTCCTAAGCTCTCTCCGTAGATATTGCCCCGTATAACTTGCTTTTACATACTGAACGTTCAACCTGTATTATTCCAATATAATCCCTGAATTTCATCATGATCTATGAACGTTGAACTCCAGCTGACGCTTCTCCATATCCTCTTTCACATACGTGGAAGCATCTTTGGTAGCGATATTTAACACATACATGATCTCATTGACCAGCATCTCTTTCGCCATATGAAGGATGGATCTGTCATTATTATTCAGCTTCAAACTATAGTCTTTCGCACACAACGTATCCCTGATAATAGCAAAATGATCTTGAAGTAGCCCGGACTCCAGCTTCATCTGCAAAAGTATACGACGTTTGGATGGGTCCAAAGGTAACCGTTCAGGCTCTCCATTTCCTTCAGTAAGCGAGCCACTGCCTTTAGAAATGAAGCCCAGTACACGAGACGCGTAACTGAGCTTCATACAGGCATCGAAGTATGATTAGTCTACTTTGGCACCATAAGAGCGTGCAAACAGAACGGCTTGTTCGCGATCCAAACGTACGCCTTTGATATCCAGTGATTTCAGATCGATGCCTTCCAGGTTAGCCCCTCTTAGATCGGCCCCTTGCAGCTTGGCTCTGCTCAATACGACTCTGGTAAGGTCACAGTCTCTCAAATCTGCTTTGGTGAAATCCGTGTCCGTAAAGTCAGCTTCAAAGAAACGAATTCCTCGCAAATCCTGTTTGCCTAATCGGGTATGTCTCAGATTCGTATAAGACCAATCACCGTGACTTAGTGTAATGCCATCCATTTGCGCACCCGAGAAATCCGAGCCTGTCATCTTGCAAGAGCTGAATTTGGAAGCAAAGAGATTCGCACCACCGAAGGTGCAGTTTTCAAAAGCTGATTCCGTATGAATCGAACCATTCATCGAAGCTCCTTTGAAGTCACACTCGATAAAACGGCAGTTACTGGTTTCGATTTCTTCCATAGAAGCGTTCATGAAAGTACACTGTTTGAAAACACAGCTTATCAGTTCTCCATATCTCAGATCGCGTCCCTCAAAATGTACTGCTTCATATTCCTGATCCTTATATTGATACACTGGTTACACCCCATCTTGTTTATTTATCCCGTCTTCCTTCATTAAAAGAACTTTTTATACTATACCACACCCCTGTCAAGTACCTGCTTAAACACCCACAAAAGTCAAGTTACTTTTTTTAGAGGAAATCTCTGAAAACTAAAAAAGGGACGCATAAAGCGTCCCTCCAGCCCGCACCTCTAACTGTTCCAATGCGAGCTTATGTATGTGAACCTTCAAGTTGTTTACACTACTCTTCTCAGAGAGCACTACACCAGTATTTTGGACATCCGGTACAGGGATAGCGCAGGTTTATTGATTTCCCCTACTCTTTGGTATCCCAAACGTTCATACAGTTGGATAGCCCGTGCATTTTCCTTTTTAACCGTGAGCGAAGATTTGGACAGACCTAGTACTAGAGCTTGCCGTTCAGCAAATTGAATGAGCTGCGTACCTACGCCAAGTCCTCTGCTTTCAGGCAAGGTAGCCAATGTTCCGATATGGTACTCGTCATTCTCTGCTTCTTTCAATGTCACCATGGAGTAGAACTCTCTCCAATGTTGAAGATTATACTTGATCAGGCTCCATTTCCGAAGTTCAAACAGCTTGGAGAACGTTGGCAAAGCGAGTTTGTTCATTATGGTGGTCGGATAACACATGATCATACCCAGCGTTTGGCTACCCATTTTGGCTTCATAAGCGTATTGGTGACTGAATCGGTTCTGATTCGAGCGCCATAACTTGTTAAATGTTTTTTCTATAATGCCTTTATCCTTGGTACCTGCAAGCGAATATGCCATATATTCAAGTGCCATCTGATTTAATTGCCCCCCGACTAAGGACTGTGGACTGGCTTTTGTTATGGAAATCTTATTCATCGCTGTCACTCCTCTAGGTAGCTGAAATTGGATTAAAGCTTGGCAGCAGGTTGGTTAAATGATAACCCCTCAACGATCACATTCACCGTATCAATGGTCAATCCGGTCAGCTGTTCCACATGCACTCTCACATTGTTTTGTAATTCCCTGCAGACTTCATGTACTTTCGTACCATAACGAAGGACAACCTTTAAGTTTATCTCCAGTCTGGATTCTACCTTGCGGATGGCAATGCCATTTTGCAGACTTTTGCCGCTCCACTTTTTGGTGATGCCTTCTACAAGTCCTGTCGACATGGAGGAAATCTCACTCGTGGTATTCGCGATCTTGCCGACAATTTTGGAGATCACATCATCCGATATTTGAATTTTTCCCAGAACATTTTGAATGGACATCCTAGGGCCCCCTTTTTACGCCTGTATTTTTGATAGATAATGATATCATTTAATATAAATATAAATCATACGAAGTCCGATTTCAACTTTTGATTTCAGTCGTCTACATTTCTACCTATACATACCAAAAAAGCCGCGATCATCGCGGCTTCTGCTGGTCTATTATGGGAATTTCAATTGAATACGGACAGGAAGGTGGGAGGATGACGCGCCCTCTGTTCTGCCTTCTTCTGCTGTCTCTGTTTCTTCTACTTGCACGAACCATTGTCTGCCAATTAACGATTGCAGCAATTCAATCTCTTGTGCGGTCAGACGAATATGCTTCAGTGACAGTTCATCTTGAACATAATCCCGATCCACCTTACGATCAAACCGGAAATCGAGCAATCGTTTCAAACCGTTAATATGCAGAAACTTGAACTCATAACCCTGACGTATCGCTTTTTCCCAATCGTCTCCGATGTCAGCTGCTGTCTGTAGTCTCTCATCGAAATCCATCGCGGGTTCCTTAACCAGAGGCAACAACTGGGAGTAGTCTCGACGTTGTAAGTATTCAATAATTACTTCTCTCGGTACCCCACTTGTCAGCACATTCTCTACAAGGAGCCCTACAGGAATGGACAGCTGAGTTCGACTCATTGCTCCCCCTCCTCATTGCCGAGATACTGATTGAACCAGGCATTCACCTGTTCGAAGCTATCGATTCGAAGTGAAGGTTTACCACTTTTGAGCAAACTGTGGTTAGAGCCTGGGTAACGAATCAGTTTGGTCTTTTTGCCGTATCGTTTTAGCGTGGTGTATAATTCCTCCGCTTGTGCAATCGGTGTCCGATAGTCCTGCTCTCCGTGCATGATCAGAAGTGGCGTCTCAATGTGATGTGCATGGGCAAGAGGTGAGCGGGACCACAGGAATTCAGCGTTTTCTGCCGGATTCCCCCCAATGACTCCCTGAACATAGGAAATTCCGATATCGCTCGTTCCATACATGGACAACCAGTTGGAGATGCAACGCTGAGTCACAGCCGCTTTGAAACGGTGCGTATGCGCTACGATCCAGTTGGTCATCACCCCGCCATAACTGCCACCCGCTACACCCAAACGTGATGCATCTAGGAAATCATATGTAGCCAGGGCATAATCAACAGCTTCCATCAGATCCCGGTAATCGCCTCCGGCAAAGTCACCACGGCATGCTCTGGCAAACTCCTGTCCGTATCCCATACTTCCACGAGGATTGATCCAAAGCACAGCGTATCCTTGCGCAACGAGTGTCTGCATCTCATGACTGAATGTTCCCGTATACATCGCGTGAGGTCCACCATGAATTTGCAAAATCAGTGGCAGCTTACCATTGGATGAACGTACTGCCGGTGTAGCTAACCAACCTTGAATCGGCCATCCGTCGGAAGACTTAAACTCTACACGTAGAGGCACATGTACAGCTAATTCATCCAAGAATTCATCATTTCGGCGGGTGAGTCTGAACATTTCACCACTGGCGATATCCACGCGATATAACTCTCCAGGATGTTCAGCAGTCAATGCAGCGATAACCAGCGAGGTACCGTCCGGCGTTAAGGTATACTGATACACATCCTTTTCACCAGCACCCGTCACCGATTGACAAGCCCCATCTTCTTGAATACGGTACACGTCCACATTCCCGTTATGCGTTCCGAGCACATATACACCACGTTCCGGATAATGGGCATCTGAAATAGGAGAAGGTGACGCACCTGCCGACTTCATATCTCCAAGCGCCGCATTACCAATCTGCATATCTACTTGCGGTGCGATTGACCTGGGTACACCTCGATGAACGGGGACTGCATATAGCCTGTTGTGACTCCCACTTCCATATTCGCGATCACTGGCGATCAGGATCAACTGCTGTCCATCGGGTGAATAGGAAAACTGGCTAATCGCCAGACTGGAATCCGTCACTTTGAAGAGATCACTCTCTCCCAATCGAATGCTGTATACATCCGTAAAGTACAGCAGATCCGCATCAAGTTCCTCATCCTCCACTTGCTTGGATATAAAGGAAAGGTGCTGACTATCTGGCGACCATGCCGGAGCACTGATATTCCATAGCCCGGAAGTCACCTGCGTGATCTCCCCGCTCTTGATCTCATATACAAACAAATGGCTGTATTGACCATCCCACCAGCCGGCCCCTTCCGCCTTTGGCGTTGTACGCTCGAAGACTTTACCTCGCAGCACAGGTGCAGACTCCTGTTGGGTTTCGGCTTTCTTCTGTTGGTCCTCCGGTTGCACTTTGCTGGTAAACGCAATGTACTGCCCGTTCGGCGACCAGATATAACTCAATATTTTACGTGCGGGAGGTATCAGCATGACCGGCTCTTTTTGATCTGTATGGAGCGTCCATAGTCCTTTGCCACCATCCACTGAGCGAATAAATGTGAGCTGTGTGCCATCCGGCGACCAAGCAGGTGAGGAATCCTTCGTTCCATCCGAAAGTGCTATATCTTCATCACCATCGAGGGAAATTCCTCGAATTTGTGTGTTATATTCGTTTTTATCCTGATCTACGGTCTGTTCCACATAAGCCACTTGTCCGTTAGGACTGATCACCGGCTGACTGATCCAACGATAGTGAAGCAGATCCTCCGGCATAATTGGTCTTTGATTCATAATGATGGCTCCCTTCTCCGTTTATTTTTGGGTTGTCTCCGTACGTGGATCAAGCACATCACGCAGCCAATCTCCAAGGAAAATAACACCGAGTACGGTAAATGTAATGGCTAGTCCCGGGAATGTAGCGACCCACCAGCTTGTTGCAACGTATTGTCTGCCATCACTGAGCATACCTCCCCAGGATACATCGGGTGGTTTGATACCCAGACCCAGGAAACTGAGTGAAGCTTCCATAATAATGGTCGTGCCCACATTCATACCGCAGATCACGATAAAGGATGAAAGGATATTCGGCAGAATGTGTTTGAGAATCAATCTCCCATTCTTCGCGCCAATCGATCTGGCCGCATGAACAAAATCACGCTCTTTAATACTAAGAACCTCACTTCTTACTACACGGGTGAATGGAACCCAGTTCGTCACCCCGATGACAAAGATCAGCGTCGTAATACCCGGGCCAACAATCGCCATCACAACGAGCATGAACAGAATGGTTGGAATCGCCATGAATGCATCACCTACACGCATGATTAAAGCGTCCACCCATTTCCCGTAGAATCCGGATATCAGCCCCAGAATGGCACCAATGATTCCGGACACAATCACTGCACCCATACCCACGATTAAGGAAACCCGAGCACCATATACAATTCGGCTCCACATGTCTCTACCCAGATTATCCGTACCGAGCCAGTATTCGGCCGTTCCGCCCTCAAGCCATGCTGGTGGTTTAAGTCGGCCCAGCGGATTCACCGCTGCCGGATCATGACTCGTTAATAGAGGTGCACCTATGGCAATTAACACAACCAACAATACAAGCACAGCCCCAAACATTCCGGTCTTGCTGATGATCAGTTGTTGCCAGATATAACGAAATCCCGTTGGTGCACGCCCATTGTCTTGTTCCTGTTCTGTACCCGGAATTGGCATTTCATTGCTGCCTGTCATATGATTGCACCTCCTTCTAGTCGTATTTGATGCGCGGATCAAGTAGCCTGTAGGCTACATCCGTCAAGATGTTAGTTACTACAACGATAACCGCAATGACAAACACTGCTGCCTGCACGATCGCCATATCATGTGTGTTGACTGCAACGACCAGCAATTGACCCAGTCCAGGCCAGGAGAATACCGTTTCCGTAATCAAGGTTCCCCCGATCAGACTTGTAAACTGCAAACTCATAATCGTTACGACTGGAATCAGTCCATTCCGAAACGCATGTTTCACAATGACAACCATCCGGCCTAGCCCTTTGCTACGGGCTGTTCGAATATAGTCCTGGTTCAGAATCTCCAGCATGCTGGAGCGAATCAGCCGGGTCATCTGCGCGGCAAGTCCAACGCCAAGCGTAAATGCCGGCAAGATCAGATGTGAAAATCCTCCACGACCAGAGACCGGCAATACCCCCAACATGACGGAGAACAAGAGGATAAGCATAATCCCCATCCAGAAGTTTGGCATCGCCTTACCAATTACGGATATCCCGGAAATGATGAGATCGGTAAACGTATTGCGTTTGACAGCTGAAATGACACCAAGTGGCACAGCCATCAGCACGGCAAAGAACATGGCGGCTACCGCCAGTTCGAAGCTCGCAGGCAATCTCTCCAGCACAAGCTCTAATGCAGGCTGATTGTAGCGAAAAGACTGACCAAAGTCTCCCTGTATCGCACTGCCCAGAAACTTCACGTACTGCGTATATAAAGGCTGGTCCAAACCGAGTGCCTGCGTCAAGACAGCACGATCTTCAGCGGTAGCCGTTTCGGGCAACATTAGCGCAACCGGATCACCGGTAACTCGAACCAAAATGAACACAATTAATGAAACAATGAACAGAACCGGAATGATCTGTAGTAATGACTTAAGTACGTATTTGCCCATTCCTTGTTCACCTCCCTTTTAAAAAAGAACGGCAGGAACATGGTTATCCAGTCCCTGCCATTCACGGCCTTAACTTTTCAATGACCGGTTATTATACTAGATGTTACTGTGCAACAGGTGTAATCTCGTCAGCATAGAACATCTCGTCACTGCGCGGCGCGAAGTTCACTTTAGCATTCGTACCGTAGACACCTTCCATTTGGTACAGATATACGGCTGGGCGCTCTTCGGAGAAAATTTGTTGCACTTGCTGATACTCTTTCTCACGAGCTGCAGGGTCCATGTTCACCAATGCAGATTGAAGCAGTTTTTCTACTTCAGGATTGTTGTAATCCGACTCGCCTTTTGCTTCTTCCAACATATAACGATTGTAGTTGTTCGAAGCGTCGAACAAGGAGTTACCAATACCGATCATGAAGATTTCTTTGAATGATTTGGAGCTGTAACGTTCACTGAATGCACTTGCTTCCAGGACATCCAGGTTAATTTTGAATCCGGCTTGTTCGAGCATTGCTGCAACAACTTCAGCCTGTTCTTTGTACTGTGCGGAAACGGAGATCGTCATCTCGGCTTCACCTTCTGCATAGCCAGCTTCTTGCAGCAACTGTTTTGCTTTTTCCTGGTCATAAAGTGAAGTTTTGTACAATGAAGGATCAGCACCGAAGTTGCCCGGCGTTACGGATGTGCGAGTTACGATACCTGCCCCGCCGGCAATGCTGTCCACGATTCCTTGTTTGTCGATAGCCAGGTCAATCGCTTCACGCACTTTCGGATCAGCCGTGATGCTGCCTTCTGTCTGACGGAAGATCAACTGAAGCACACGCTGAATTGGGGCTTTGACAATCTTCTTATCTGCTTCGCCTTCGATCCGGGCAATATCAGTGGACGGAATGGAAGACGCCACATCTACACCACCAGCAAGCAATTCGGATACACGTGTGGAGGCTTCAGGAATAACGCGGAATACCACTTCATTCCATTTTGGTTCTCCATCGAAGTAGCTCTCGTTTTTCACCAGTTCCACACGATCATCTTTCGTCCATTTACTGAACTTGTAAGGGCCTGTTCCAACCGGTTGTTTCAGGAAAGCATCAAAACCGTTGTCTGCAATATATTTTGCCGGCAGAATGCCTGCTCCCATTTTGGACAAACGATTCAGGAGCAATGGATCTGGGCCATCCGTAATAATGTCTACGGTATAGTCATCCACCACTTTAACTTCTACAATATTTTTGAAATAGCTGTTTTGTTTCAGTGTCTCGTCCTTGGCTACGCGCTCCAGCGTGTATTTTACATCTGCCGAAGTAAATGGATCGCCATTATGGAAGGTCACGCCTTCACGCAGCTTGAATCTCCATGTTGTATCATCTACCTGATCCCATGATGTCGCAAGTCCTGCAACTTTCTTCTGTTCACTGTCATTTTTGATCAGATAATCGAAAACGTTGACCAGTACCGCTTCACTGGATGTATTGTTGTTGTTGTGCGGATCGAAACTCTCGATGTCTGTTGCTGCAGCAATGGTCAGTGTTGTACTTGCGCTTCCACTGCCCGTTCCTTCTGTTGCGGCACCATCATTCGTGCTTGTCGTTTTTCCTCCGCAAGCGCTGAGTACCATTACGACTGCCAGTAACGTGATCCACATGCCTGTCCATTGTCTTTTTTTCATTGTGATTGCTCCCCCTCAGAAGTTGTATTCCTTGCCAAAAATTCAAGTGCTACTGCAGACAACATGCCCACACCATAAGGCATTGCTGTCTCATCAAGATCAAACATGGGATGGTGAAGTGGATAACGAGTACGTTCCTCATCATTCCCAGATCCTAGTCTGAAAAACACACCCGGAACCTGCTCACAATAAAAAGCGAAATCCTCGCCCCCTGTGGAGGGTTTGATATAATTCCAACCCTTCTCCGCATTAACCTGATCACAGGTCTCTGTTAGCAGGTCAACCATACCGAGATCATTCACGACAACAGGGTATCCATCGCCGTAGACAACTTCGTATCCTGCACCGAAAGAATCACAGACCCCTTTAACAACCTGTTCGATCAAAGCTGGCATCCGCTCACGAATGGCAGGTGAGAGTGTACGAACCGTACCGATCATCTCCACTTCCGGGGCGATGGCTGTTCCCATATAACCTCCGGTGATTTTGCCAATCGTGACTACAGCGGGTTCAAGCGGATCGACCATGCGACTGACGATATTTTGCAATGCGGTGATGACCTGAGCAGATACCGCAATCGCATCGATGCCCTCATGCGGACGAGCTGCGTGGCCACCCTTACCGAAGACCTTGATAATCAAGGGATCAGCTGATGCAAACGCAACGCCCTGACTTACACCCAATGTTCCCGTGTTCTGTCCAGGTGTCATGTGTAATCCTGCGATGGCATCAACCTTCGGATTCTCCAGAACTCCGTCCTGGATCATGGCTCTTGCCCCTGCAAGTCCCTCTTCTGCTGGCTGGAAAATGAATTTGATGTTGCCTGATTTCGGTCTTCCAAGGCCGGTAAGCAGCTGAGCTGCACCCATCAGGATGGAGGTATGAGCGTCGTGTCCACACAGATGCGCTTTGCCTTCCACTTGCGAGCGGTATTCCACCGCTTTCTGATCCTGGATTGGCAGGGCATCCATGTCCGCGCGCAAAGCAAAGGTTGGTCCATCTGTCTCTCCGCGAAGCAGGCCTGTAACCCCGGTCTGTCCCACATTGCGTGTAACTTCCAGCCCCAGGCTTTCCAGATGCTCAGCTACGATAGCAGATGTGCGATGCTCCTCGTAGCCGATTTCCGGATGGCGATGCAAATCTCTGCGCCAGGCGCTTAACTGGGCTTGTAGTGGCTGAGCCAGCTGTATTAGTTCTGAATGATTCATTCGCTGTCATTCCCTTCATTTTCGTCCGATTCAGAAACCAAACGGGCATAGATCGCGTCAGCCGAGAATTCGATATGTCTTTTCATCGTCTCCCGGGACCTGATACTGTCATGTGCTTTCAGTGCTTCAAGAATCTCCATATGTACACCGTAGTTGACGGTACGTATCCGGTCATCATAAGGCATCAAATCCAGCGCCGGATTAATTTTGGTCCGGATCTGTCTGACGGCTCTCTCGCAATATGGATTCCCTGACGCTTTGGCAATCGTCAGATGAAATTTCACATCCAGCGCCCTGAACCATTCCCTTGTACAATCTGGCTCTATACTTTGTTCCATATAGCCCTCAAGCAGCTCCAGTTCGCCTGCGGTGATCCGCTCAGCAGCCAGAAAAGCTCCCTCTGGCTCAATGATGGTTCGATATTCAAACACCTTCAGCATCTGTGCCCAATCTCGTTTAATTTCTTCTCTGGTCCGTTTATGCGAATTGGCTGTCAGAGGCAGTACAAACGTTCCACCTTTGGCACCCACCCGTTTCTCAATCAATCCTTTATCTTCCAGTGAGGAAAGTGCCTCGCGAACCGTAATGCGGCTTACATTAAAGATTTCTGCCAGATCTCGCTCGGCTGGAAGTTGCTCTTCACTCATTAATTCTTTCAAAATAATGGCTTCTTCCAGTTGTTCCCTAATGAATTCACTAACCTTTTTGGTGGATACTTTCTCAAAACGAAATGAAAACGTACTGGACATCTAAACACTCCGATCTGTATATGGTCTAGACCTTATACCATTAATATAATTCCGACTAAACTTATATGCAATACTTTTTTCTAGTAAATTCATAAATATTTTTTTCACCATCTCCAAATTGAACCATTTTGGGCACAAAAAAGACGCATCTGCACGCAGCAGATGCATCTTTACTTTCGTTATTCTCCTCTATAACTTCTTATTGGCAAAGGGTCTGAAATCCTCTGTAACTGCAAGTTTGGTGCTCCCCTCCAGGTAAAAGCTATCATCCGCTCTCCACGTATGACTTTTTTTGTTCTGTCTGCGGTGATAGACATAATTGTATGGTGAGGTCGCGTACGCTTTGAATCCTCTTTTCCTGCATTGTCTCAGGAAGGTTACATCTTCCCCTATTGAACGGTCCGTGAAGCGAACTTTTTTCAAGACCTCTCTTTTAAATAAGATAGTACCCCCTTGTACAAATTCAACCCGTTTATTCTTTTCTGCTGGAGATCTGACCAACAGTGTCTTGGACGCACCCAAGTAGACGAGACACGAATGTTTGCCCACAATATCACTTTTGGTCCGTTTAAGCTCTCTCACCTGTTCTGTTAAATAATACGGCGAATAGTAGTCATCATCATCAAATTTGGCAATCAACGAGAAGCGTGCCCTTGTTATTCCTGCGTTCAGGCTTTGTCCTAACGAAATGCTCTCCGGAACTTGATATACATGAACATTGGCAAGATTTCGAACCCGGTTTTGATATAATGCGAGATTCATACTGTCATGATTCAGAACAATGATCAGCTCTTTGCTTTTATAACGCTGCCGACTGTAATTTTGCAGGATGTTGTCAAAAAATTGCGGACGATTGGTACACACAATAATGGAAACACCATGACCCGTTTTGTGTTTAGTCAAGACATACCCTCTTTTCAGCTCAATTTTCTCCTATCATATGTGCCGAAATAGAGTCTGGTATGGACCAATAGCTAGGGCGTGTCTCAAAACTCGCCGAATTTACCAAAACACCAAAAAACCCTCTGTCCCCAAATAACAGGACAAAGGGTTCTGTAATCTATTCTTTTCTGTATGTTCTATGCTTCGCTAGCGTTATTCAAGTATACAGCCTTGCCCGTGCGAGCAGATTCATAGAGTGCTTCCAAGATCTGAGATACAACCAGCGCTTGTTTTGGTGTGACGACTGGTTCCTGATCGTTCTCAATCGCTTCAATCCACTTTCTCATCTCAACGTCCGGTGCACTCTCGCTTTTACCATCATAGAAAGCTACCCCACCTGCACTCAGTTCAATCTCGTTCGTGTATAGACGACTGAATTTCTCGCCATTGATGCGCAGTCCGTTCTTCATATCCGCACCTGCTTCGCTGCCGCTCAAGCTACATTTGGCCTCATCCACATCCAGAGAGTTCAGTGCCCAACTGGATTCGAGCATGATCGTTGCGCCATTCTCCATCACAATCATGCCGAAGGCCGAGTCCTCTACAGAGAATTGTTTAGGGTCCCACGGGCCCCAGGCATTAGCTGCATTTTCACGTTGCGAAAGCTCATGATAAGTCGTGCCCAGAACGACTTTTGGCTGATAGTTATCCATCATCCAGAGCGTCAGATCGAGTGCGTGCGTACCAATATCAATCAGTGGACCTCCACCTTGCTTCTCCTCATCCAGGAAAACACCCCAAGTTGGTACTGCTCTACGTCTAATTGCATGTGCTTTAGCAAAATAAATATTACCCAGGTCACCCGCTTCGCACACCTTCTTCAAGTACTGACTGTCTTCTCTGAAACGGTTGTTGTATCCGATGGTCAGTTTCTTGCCGGTACGTTCTGCCGCTTCCAGCATGAGTTGTGCTTCAGCAGATGTCTTCGCCATTGGCTTCTCACACATCACGTGTTTGCCTGCCTCCAGAGCAGCAATAGAAATCTCGGCATGAGAAATATTCGGTGTAAGCACATGCACAATGTCCAAAGACTCATCCTTGAGCAATTCCTGATAATCCGTGTAGACTTCGGCTTCAGTAGTGCCATATTTCTGCTTGGCTTCATCCGCACGTTCCTGAACGATATCGCAGAAAGCCACCAGTTCAACATTATCCAGTTTACTCAGACTCGGCAGATGTTTACCATTCGCGATTCCACCACAGCCAATAATTCCGATACGATATACTTTACTCATATATATTCACCCTCACTTAAGTATTGGTTGTTTCATTTTTCGAAAAGCTGACGGGGTCATCCCCAGACGTTTACGAAATACAGCATGCAAATAGTTGGCATTATTGAAACCTGAAGCAAGAGCAATCTGTTCAATGGACACGTTACTTTCCTCCAGATTGCGGCACACGGCGCGCAGACGAATATCCTCCAGTACGCGGCTGAACGGCATCTCCGGCTGTACCTGATAGAAGATTCGCTGCAATTGTCTGCTGCTAATATGAAGTTTCTCAGCTACATGCTCCAGCGTGACCACTGTAGGGTGGTTCGCCTCCATATACTGCACTGCATACTCATAGCGATACACCGACATATCCCGCACCGGAGCTTCCGGTCGATTCCCGCCGGTGTCGTAGGCTCGCACGGTTTTAAGTAATATGCTGATGACCAGTTGTTTAATGGACGTATAATATCCTATCAATTTGTGATCACAAGCCTCATAAGCTTCCAAAAAGCAATGCATCGCACGATGATAATCATTCACTGGTGTATGCGGAAGCGTTCTCAGCTTCTCCATCGTTTCCTCGGATTCAGCGGCTTCCCAGGGATCGACATGCTCTCTTGGCTTATGGACAATATCCACATGAAGACATAGTTCATCCATATCCTCTTCGGTGTCGGCCTCCTGATAATGAACGACACCCGGTCCTGTTAGATACAGCATACCTTCCGAGAGTGCATGTGTCTGTTCATCCAGAATAACTTTGCCTTTACCTCTCGGGATAAAATGAAACTCAAACTCCGCATGATTATGGAAATCCACAACTCGGCCCGCTGGAAAAGAAGTCAGATGAAATCGCATCACACGAATCTCATAATGTCCCCAAACCATTAAAATATCCAGTCTCTCCAGGAGATCCTGCCGCTCAAGCATTTTCTCATAAGGATATAGGCTCAAGATTGCACACCTCCCTAATAAAACCTAATCCTTCAACTCATTCAGAGCTATTCTGCGCTCTTCCTTGGCAGAGAGATTCGCAGCTTCCATCAACCGGGTTAGCTCCATAGCAATCTGCACGTTTTCGGTTGCATCCGTATCATTCTGTATATGTGCAACCCATTGATTGAATGCGTTTTCTATTTGGTCTGCCAAAGGAAGTTCAGTCCACTCTTGATACTGTCCCTGTGCTGCTTTCGTGCGAATCAATAACTTTTCATCAGGTGTTCCATACAGAAGTGTACCTTCCGTACCATGAACCTCAATCGTAAACGGAGAGTGGCTGTTCACAAAACCAGCTTCGACAACGCCGACTGCTCCCGAATCCGTAAACAAGGTTGCGACCGCATTATCTTCCACTTCTTTGCCTGTAATATATCCGAAGTTGGCGTTAACCGCAGTTACTTCCTGACCCAGAAACAGTTTGGCGAGATACATTGGATGACAGCCCAGATCAATCAGCGCACCGCCCTGACAATCCTTCAGATCATAGAAGTGTTCAGGCAACCAGTTCGAAATCGCTCCATCATGCGATAAACGTGCTCTAACATAAGTCACTTTACCAAGTAATCCTTGGTTAAGCACATCCTGTATCGTTAGCGTATATCCTGCATTCAGACGTGGTAAGGAGACTGTCATCTTAACCTTGTTTGCCTTTACCTCATTAAGGATTCTGTTGGATTCCGCCTGTGTCGAAGCAATAACTTTCTCCGTGAAGATGTGTTTACCTGCTTTTGCAGCAGCGGTGATCACCTCTTCATGGATGCGAGTTGGCGCATCTACAATAACGGCATCGATGTCGTCCTTGGCGAGCATATCTTCGAGTGAAGCATAAAATGGTACGTTTAAGCGTTCAGCCGCTTCCTGCCCCCGCTTGGCATCCTCATCCCACACGGCGGCGATGACTGTATCCTCATGTTCCTGTGCTTGCTTAATGTAATCCCATGCGTGAACATGCCACAAGCTAATTTTACCAATTCGAATGGTCACTGTTGTCTAACCTCCATACTATATAATATTCTGACATTTATCTATAAGTTATCACAGACTTAATCTATTTTTAATAGAAACACACGACAATTAATGTATAAAATCACGACATGAATTACTTCCCTAATTCTTTCATAAAAAAACAAACCAAAGGATTTAAACACAATCTTTCAGTGCAATCCCTTATCGTATCCTTAGTGCATATCAACTAAGTGTAGCCGATCCAACTTCTCTTAACCTTTTTTCAATATAACGTAAAAAAAGCGAAACTCCGTAAAGGAATTTTGCTTTAGCTGTCAGTTAACTCTCAAAGAAAATCTTATAAAGTTAAGGGCTACGGCGTACCATTTCACCGCTCAATACATTAACTTTTTGATCATTAATTGAAATCGTGTGGTTATCGACCCATTCCAAGTCTACCTGATCCGTCTTTCCCTCATAGTAAAATACTCTTTTAAACCAGAGTGGACCTTTTAATTCCCCTACAACGCCAAAGGATCCCATGGCTCCAGCGTCAGTTTTATAGAAACTTATTGTATTGTGCTTATCTGGTGAATGCGTAGTCGTAAGTAATTGTTTTGATCCAGAAAATATCGATGTAAATGACAAAGCACCCAACAGTATGAAGATCAATACTACGGAGAGAACCGTCGAGATCCAACTTCTTACCTTCGTAGACTTGTTAGATGTATCTTTAAAACCAAGTATAGCTAGAGCTAGTCCTAAAATAGAGAGAATTAGAATTACATAGTTGGGAGGACTAACTAGCCATTTATTATTCATATGAGAATATAGTGAGTAGATCGAAATAAAGTACAAAAAAAGCACTAAAAATAAATCAACCCAACTCAATTTCCTCACTAAAATTGCACCCCCTCTTCCCACTTAGGTTATGTATGAATAGTCAACGGAATCAATCATTTTTCTACTGAATACTATGCTATGTGTTTTCACTTACTCATCACTTTTTTTACATACTTTTCTGCCTTGTAATCTTTTCGAACCTCATGTAGCGTGTTGCTATTCGCTTCCGACCAGGATTCAAGTATCATCCTCGGTTCCCCTTCAATGATGTCACGCGCCTCAATCACATCACCGTCTCTAAAAGCCTCAATCACATGAATTAAGTCAGTTCGATCAATCAACTTTACAAAGTTAATACCAGCTAATGTCTCACACGACTCTGTGAAATGAGATGAAGTAATTACGATTGCTTTCTTAGCCTTGTAATATCTCATGCAAGAAAAGACCTCTTGCACAGCGCTGATGCCAACAGGATACTCTATTGAATATCGCTTTGCTTGGATGACATTTCTAACACCTTCCCGATCAGTGAAAACTACGTCAGCACCAAAATCGCGACTTCCTAACGTTTTATAGACCCCGGAATAGCCCAACTCAATTAACAATCTGTACAAGTACATCTCGAAGCCAGAGCCATCCTCCATCCTGTCTATATCAGCGATAGTAATGGCTTTTAAGTCGTAATTCTCCTCAGTAAGCACCGTTGATTTCTTTTGTTTACGTGCTAAACTCAGAACCCAAAGGCTAAGTGCAATAATCACTACAACGATGAATACAAATAAAATATAGATCATTAGGTCTACCTCCATTACAACAAACTAGCACAATAATACCACATTTTTCTATATTGGAAATTAATTATTTTATTGGATAAAAAGAACTTAAAACGAGCAATAATGCCGCTGTAGCATCCTTCAATAAGACAATGTTTTGACTAACAAAAACCTCCTGTCCACACTACCGTGAACAGGAGGTTTCAAAAGTTATAATGTTCAATAATCAACTCAACGGAACGCGTACCCTTGTGTAACAATCTTGTACCCCGATACCATCTGGCTGTGCCCCTCCAACGTGCCCTTAACCCGTTCCAGCACATCGCTCTCATAGACGGAGGCACATTCGGATCCAGTTTGTACGCTCAACTCAACGGATTCGGAGTTCAAATTATACCAGCGAGCAATCAAATCTCCGGTTTCCTCTGCGATCTTCAATGTGGAGAAGGCTAGTGACGAACCTTGTGCATTCCATGCCAGCCATTGCTTCGACAGAGGCAGTTCAACCTTGTGCCCATCGGCACCGGCATGACCTTCTTGCTCAAATGTATACGCAAGTGTCCCTAGCTGTACAGTCGTCCACGGAATCGGATACACATATGCGGATGCACATGCACCTGACTGAGCAGCATCGCCCGCAAATGGAATAATCGCATATTCCACGCTCTGAGGTCCCAGACATTGGGCTTCCGGTGTTTCAAACACACCCCAATCTCCCAGCTCCGAAGAGGCACGGAGCAGCGTAACCGCAATCGTACTGCCCTCTTCATGCTGTAAAATTTCGTATTCATTCAGCCCTTTGTTCGCAATCATCAAGCCATGATCACCATCGGTCACATGTACAAATGCCTGCTGATGCTGCGCATTACTCGGATTCACCCATTCTTTGGCCGGTGTATTGGAGCGTTTGGCGATTTCAAAGATGGAATCCGCATAATGATCCTCTGTCACTAGTCCTGATGGAAAGATTGCGCGTAGTCGATGATCCTTGGCCTGATTGTTAAAATCAGATTTTACCTTGACCATATTACTACCTGCTTCCAGTGTATACGTTGTCGTAATCACCAATGGAACAGTGTTCTTGACTCGCTGCGCCTTCCGTTCAGTAAAAGGAACCATCTGTCGCTTCTCCAGCTCGAACAGTTCGTCTGCTCCAGCCGGAATATCCCAACGTAATACACTTTCCATAACTGCCCGATACGGAGACTGCTCCACAATCCGCAGGTCTGCCTTCAGATGCTCCGTGGTCAGTGTTGTCTCTCCCTCAGGTTGACGGTAGACATATTCATTGCCGATATCACCGGTATTTTCATATGAATTCAATCCCTTGTATACAGCACCAGAGACCTTATCTTCAATCGTTGCCGTACCATTCTCTTCAACTGTCACCCGCAAATGACCGTTCTCCATCATCATTCCCTGAACCTGGACGAGTTCGCTCGTATCGGGCATTCCAGCAATCTCTGTTTGCTCCTGAACGGGAATAAGAGCATATGTCTTATAACCCAGCGAAGGTACATCCATCGCCTGGAAAGTCACTCTTACTTTACGAGCCATATAAGGCTGGCGGAAGCGATCCTTCGGAAGTTCATAGCCGAAATGCGCACCCAGATCCTTGATTTCTGCCGAATACGTGCGTCCATCCGAATCGACCAGCTGATACACTGGCAGTGCCTCTTTTTCCACTTTCTGAGCAAGCGCTTGAGGATTAGGACCTTCTGGGAAAAATGCTTTGTCCACAATCAGGTCCATCTCAATGATTCCATTTCGATTCCATCCACTCGTGTTGAACACGGTGAACAGCACCGCTTCCTCTCCCCAAGCCTCAGCAGGTTGCACTTGTATAGACTCAGCAATCGCCTGCGCGCTCTGGGAAACCAATTTCTCTGCAAGCTGTCTGCTCTTCGCAAAGCGGGTCACCATCTCACGGTGAACCTCATCGACACTGCATCCGCAGATGCTATCATGCGGGTGGTTCTGCATCAGCATCTTCCAGGCATGTGTCAACAGATGATGCGGATAATCTTTTACCCTAGCTATATGGGCCATGGCGGCCAGTGGTTCGGCTACATTTTCAAGTAACGTCTGCCCCTGCTGATTCAACTGTTTCAGATAAACTCGTGCGGATGCCGTATTCACCAGTGTTCCCCAACCATCCGTGTGCTGACTCCGAAGCTCCCCCTCAATAGTCGCCAGATGCTCAGGGACTTCCGTCGTAACAGCCTCAATGTAATCGTCAAAATTGGAGTGGATAAATTCTACATCAGGATACAAAGCCGCTGCCGTACGTAATGCCTCGGGCAGATCCGTCTGGATCGGCTGGTGATCACAACCATTCATGAACAACAGATGTGGGGTCGAGGCGAATTTCTCGGCATCTTCCAGATTTTTATCCCAATAGGCTCGGGCTTTCTCCGGATCAACCGGAACTTCCATCCCATTGCAGTACCAATTCGCGAACAAAATGCCGAGTACTTCCGAACCATCCCGCGAACGCCAGATCATCTCGGAATAGGGAGATTCATAACTGTCTGCATCAACCACCGCATTATTGAATCCGGTAGGCTTCACCCCGCGCCCGAAGATTGCGTTATGGATGTCCGCCTGTTGCAGAATCTGCGGTGCCTGTCCCATATTTCCAAACGAGTCTGGAAAATATCCCGTCTTGGATATCACGCCCAAAGGTCGAGCATCACGATGACCGATGAGCAGATTACGCAAGTTGGCCTCGCTGCTGGTCAGAAACTCATCCTGTAACACATACCATGGGCCAAAATGAATGCGTCCTTCACGAATATAACGGTCGAGCCTCTCCTGCTGTTCGGGCCGAACCTGCAAATAATCTTCACGAATAATCGTCTGCCCATCCAGATGGAAATAACGATATTCCGGGTCCTGATCAAGCGTATCCAGCAGTTTATCCATCATCTCAATGAGCAGTACATGATGGTGTTCATAAGGCATATACCATTCGCGGTCCCAATGGGTATGCGAGATGAGATGTGCCGTTTTTTGGGTTGTCATGTTGCGTACCTCCTGTCATTAACCTTTGGTTGCCCCGCCCATGCTGAAGCCCTTGGACATGTAACGCTGGGAGAAGATATATAGCACAACCGAAGGCATCGTATAAAGTAGTGAAAATGCAGCCAATCTGCCGTATTCAACCATACCGTGGCTGCCGAAGAATTGATAAATCGTAACCGATGCCGGAAGTTTCTCCGGTGTCTGGAGCAGGATGTATGGCACGAAGAAGTTGCCCCAACTTCCGGAAAAGGTAAATATCGCTATCGTTGCAATACCCGGCAGCATCAGCGGAGCTACAATTCGTCTCAATCCATTCCACACGGATGCACCATCAATCCATGCCGATTCTTCCAGATCAATTGGCACCGAATCCATGAAGTTTTTCATCATCCAGATGCCGTACGGAAGTGAGGATGCCGTCAGGAACAGCATCGTGGCAATGATGCTATTTTGCATTTTGAAGAACAGAAACATTTGAAATACCGGAACCATCACGGCAGTAATCGGAAGAGCTGTCATGAACAGAATGGATAACAGGAAGCTTTTTTTGAATCTCATTTCATAACGGGATAAAGGATACGCAGCAAGAACCGATACCACAACAACTAATATCGCTTGCCCTCCCGACAGAATCAGGCCTACACCGAATGAACGAAGATTGCTCGAATCCCCGAGCACATCCTTGAAATTTTGAATGGTCCAGGTACTGGGCATTTTGATACCCTGTTGCGCGTTCGGGTCAAATGAAGCCAGAATGATCCAGAGCAGCGGCAATAAAAAACAGAGCCCTAGAAAAACTAGAATCCCGTACTGGATTTTGCGTTGAAGCCCATGTTTGACCATAGGGATCGAACCTCCTTCATGGTTACACTTTCACTTTCATGGATCGCATGTAGAACAGGCTGGCGATAATACCAATGAACAACAGAACCAACGAGATGGCTGTGCCGTATCCAAACTGATAGTTCACAAAGGCCTGGTTGTACATGAAGATCGGCAAGGTTTGTGTTGAAGTACCCGGGCCACCACCGGTCATCGTATAGATCAGCGTGAAAACACCCAGTGTCTGTAGAGTAACCAGCATCATGTTGGTCACGATGGACCCTTTTACCATTGGAATCGTAATGTGTCTAACAATCTGGAACCCGGTGGCACTGTCAATAATGGCAGCTTCTTCGACTTCCTTCGGGATATCATCCAGTGCCGACTGATAGACCATCATTGAAAAGGCTGTGCCGTGCCAGATATTCGCGATAATGACACTCACCATAGGGAAACTGAACAACCAGGAGATTGGATTTGCCCCGAACCAGCCGAGAATCTGATTCAATGAACCATTGTCACTGAAAAAGGCCACCATACAGAATGCCACGACAATCTCGGGTGTTACCCAACCGGCAATGACGATGATGCCGATGACGCGGCGGAACGTCACATTTTTCTCCTTCATTAGAAGCGCCAGAATGAATCCAAGCAATACCTGACCAATCACTGCGGAGAAGATGAGAAAGACCAGCGTGCGCCAGACACTAATGCGGAAGTCCGGATCATGGAACATATTAATGAAATTCTGGAATCCGACAAACTCCAAACTCTTGGCTGCCGCCCCGGTCAGAGCCATATTCGTAAAGGCAAAGCAGATCGTCAGAATGATGGGAACAATGAAAAACACAAGTAATAACAGTACGGAAGGCATTAGAAACAGAAATGAACCTGGTGCTTTCCTTTTCATAAGTCACTCTCCATTCGAACCGGAAAAAGGGGAGATTGTGCCTCCCCCTCCGAATATATCGATATCCTTATTTCTCTTCGATGCTGTCCGCGCCAAGGGAACGGGATACGTTGTCCTTCAATTGCGTAACTCCCTCTTCTGGCGTCAGCTTGCCAGAGGCAATACTCTCAACAATGCTTTGCAATTGTGCGGATACCGCTGCATATTGATCGTTCGCTGGGCGGAAGTGGGCCACATTCAAGAGTTCTTGTGCTTCTTTGGTATATGGACGATCCGTATAACCTTCAACTTCTGTGGAATCATTACGTGGGCTGAGGCTGCCTTCCGCCACTACGCGTGCAGTCGCATTTTCCTTATTCATCAGAAACTCGATAAATTTCCAAGCTGCTTCCTTGTTCTTCGCTTGTGCAGGAACAGACCAAGCCCAGCCTCCAGACATCGTAGTTGCCCCCGGTTCTTCCCCATTTTGTGTTGGGAATGGCGCAAAACCTATTTTCTCTTCGACGTTGGCGATTGGAGCAGCACCGTTCTCGGCCCATGTTGAACCTGCCCAGCTACCATCTACAGCCATCGCCAGTTTGTCTTGTGGGAACTGTTGCTGGAATGCAATACTGCCAGCTTGTCCATTCAGGGCAACCTGCATGGTCGGACCTGTTTTATCCGTGTTAAACACTTGATCTATGAATTTGAAGGAATCCAGCAGTCCCGGGCTGTTCACGACCCATTTCTTGCTGGTGTCGTTATACAGCGTATCCGCCGTACCATAGAGCAGCATTTCCAGTGTTTGCATGGTCACACCCTCACCGTTTGCTTTGCCCACGATCATATTAAGTGGTGTCACACCCGGCAGTTTTTGCTTGATGGTACGTGCTGCTTCGAGTACTTCTGCCCAGCTTGCAGGTTTGAAAGGAACTTCGAGGCCTGCCTGTTGGAACAGTTCCTTGTTGTACCAAATCCCGCGTGTATCCGAGGTAGCCGGAACGCCATACACCTTGCCGTCTTCACCTGTAACCCCTGCCTTCAGGTTGTCGATGATGTGTTCTTCCCAATCGGACCATCCTTGAACCTGTGAATCCAGCGGCTCCAGATATCCCGCAGCAGCATCAGATTTGATAATGGATGTATCTTCAGCAATGACATCAGGCGCCGTATCCGGGGATTTCATCTGCAAAACCATTTTGGACGTATAATCACCCTCACTTGCCAGTACAGGTGCAATGTTGATTTTGATATCGGGATTTTCTTTCTCGAATTGATCTACCAAACCTGATTGGAAGAACTTCGTAAGTGTATCTTCAGATCCTGAAGAACGGAACGATACGGTTACCTCTTTCTTGCCATCACTGGTTGTGCCTGTGCTTGAGCTTCCGCCCGAACAGGCTGTAGTAAGAATGAGCAAGGATGTCATAACTGCTGCTACCGGCATTTTCAATGATATTTTTCTCATGATTCGCTCTCCTCTTGTCGGAATTCAACGAACTCCGAACGTTATGATGTACTCGCAGGCTATCTCTTGCTTTCCTATCCTATTTCTGTACGCGGAATCCGCAATAATCCATCATCAGTTCACTAAAGAGCATGTTGGACCATGAAAACCATGGACGTGTATATTCATGTGGATTGTTGGCCGAAAAACCTTCATGGGTCAGTCCGGTATCCGCATCCGTCTTATGGATGAGCTGAAGCAATCTTAGTTTTTCATTGCGATCCTCTGTAGTGAGCCCCTGCATCGATAAAGCGATATGCCAGATGTACCCTTCAGGTGTATGCGGACTACCGATTCCAGCTGCTGCTGTTCCCTCATAAAAATACGGGTTGTGCGTGGATAAAATGAAACGGCGTGTATTCTGATACACCTTGTCATTCTCATCTACATATCCGAGATAAGGTAAAGACAGCAGGCTCGGCACATTGGCATCATCCATCAGATTGTGATTGCCTTTCCCATCCGTTTCGTACGCATATATGGTTCCATATTCCGGATGTTCAACGGTGCCGTAATCCTGAATACCTTTGTTGATCTGTTCCTCCAACTGCTTAGCGGTCGCTGCCAGCGATTCATCCTTGAGCACAGCTTCAGCAATTTCCTGCAGATATCGAAGCGCCACAACGGCGAACATATTGGATGGAATCAGATATCCATATTCACAGCGATCGTCGCTGGGACGGAATCCCGACCAGGTCATGCCTGTGTATACCGTTTCAGTACCTCGTCCCTCTCGGGTGAGCGTATCGGTTTCGGGAGCATCCAGACGTTGGAACGTGTAGGGTGATTTCGTCTCATGATGCTGCTCCACTTGCCATAACTGCATGATGATCTCGGCTGCTTTGCGGAACGTATCATTGAATTGAGCTGTTCTCCCCGTGTTCTTCCACAGGAGATAACTGAGCTGAATCGGATAAGCCAGTGAGTCGATCTCATACTTCCGTTCCCAGATCCAATCATTCATCTGCGTCAGGTCTTCCTGATGTCCTTTTCCACTCTCCGTCTCATTAAAAGCGTTTGCATAAGGGTCCAGGAGAATATAATTCAGTTGACGTTCAACCAGTCCAGCGATCATGTCAGCGATATCTTCATCCTCTAAAGCGAGAAGCAGATAAGGTCTGACCTGAGCGGCAGAATCACGTAACCACATCGCAGGAATATCTCCTGTAATCACAAAAGTTGTTCCATCTTCTTTGCGCTGAATTGTGGTCGCCATCGTATTGGTGAAACAATTTTTGAACATTTGGTTAAGTTCCGGATGGTCCGGCATACGTTTGTTAACCTGATCAACCATGTCGTATATCGAGGGGGAAATTTCTTGATTATCTCTGGGTGTCAGCATGTTGTCCTCCTTATGTAATCCAGTTTGTTAACCGCTTTCATCATCCTAAAACGAATATAATGTTATGTCAATATATTTATTTATATATTAGCATGTTATTTTAATTAAACGACACTAAATAGTATACCATTCAAAGCAATTCTCCCCATTTTATCCGCACAAAAAAGAGGCCTCGTTTACACGAAGCCCCTGATTGAACACAATGAATATTAAGCCATTAAAATTCACCTTTTTATCTCACCGTACTCGTCGATTTCCCCTTCACCAAGCGGGCAGGAAGAACGACTCTATTCACTGCAGTTTCGTTGTTCTGCATACTTTGAAGCACCATCTCAAATGCTTGTTTTCCCATATCAAACTGGCTTTGTCTCATATGTGTTACACGACTGCCTTCGGCAGCGTTCGGACTATCAAAGCATATGATGGACACATCTTCCGGAATCCTCAGACCAAGCCGATCTGCTGCCTGCTCTGCAAGTAAAGCAATATGATACTCCGCAGCAAAGAGTGCAGTAATCTGCGGGTATTTCTGTAAATGTTCCACCAGTGTCTCCACATCACGGACCTCGACTTGAGGATCGAACACACTGGGCAGTGTCGAAAGAAAAGATTCCAACCACAGTTCCCTGTTTACCAGCACTCCTTGATCGTGATGAGCCTCAATGATGCCTTCAATTCGTTCTTCAATTGGAGTGGTGTTCGCTGGAGGCTGTGTCAGAAAAGCGATGTGTCGGTGACCTAGGTTGAACAGATAATTCGTCCCTTCTCTCGCCGCGCCTACGTTATCCGTACTGACAGATGAAGCTGGAATGCCTTTCAAATACCGATCAATCAGGACAAACGGGAATTTGTTAACGACCAGTTTAAGAATCTCATCGCTGAAGTATTCACCCTGTGCGGGAAAGATAATCAATCCGTCCACACCCAGTTCCAGCAGTTCCTGAATACTCTGTTCCTCCTGCTCGGGAATCCCGAAGGATCGTCTAAGTACGAGAAAACAATCATGCTCTCGCGAAGCTTCTTCCATCCCATATAACAGTTCTGTACCGTACATGTCACTGAAGTTGGTCATGACCAGGCCAATGAGCAGCTTTTTCTCCGGATCTTTAACCGCAGCACGCGGAGCAGATTTGGCAGGTCTTTCCTGTAACATATCTGCCGTATCAGCTACAAAAGAACCCCTTCCCGGCTGACGAACAATTAATTGTTCACTCGCCAACATCTCAAGCGCTTTTTTAGTCGTAATCCGGCTAACTCCGAATTCATCACATAATTCCTTTTCCGAAGGAACACGCTCACCCACTTGATATTGATGAAGCTGTATCCGTTCACGCAAGGATTCAAAGATCTGTTCATACATCGGCTTGGATGCCGAGTCTTTCCCCAATACAAGCACCTCCATAAATACCCATACTTCTCATGTTCTACATCCTAATATATCATGTTATATCATTAATGTGAAGAAAGAGACGACTCACCTTCTGTCATATGAGGGCAAAAGAAAAAGCATCCCCATGGAATGCTTCATTTTCTAAAGTTCATGATTAAATTTATTTGGCATACATAACCATAGCCGAGAAATGATTTATAACATAACCACCGTTAGAAACGGCTACTTGAGAATACTTGATATCCACTACATTTACAGTATTGATCCCATTTAAAAATTCATTCATTTCTTTCTCCAACTCTAAAGTACTTGCATTTTCGAATATTTTCACTTGTGTTCTCATCGTTCATCTCCCTATCCATCTGATAATGACTTAAGGAATATTATACGTCTTTTAGGCATTTAGGTCGCATATCAAACTGCCTTTCTCCCACCTGCCCCTTGCAAAACTTATAAATTCTGGCTTCTTTTTGACTACGGTATCTATTATGATCTGTTCTGACGATCATATTGGATCACCTTACGATACATCGTCTTGTCCTTTAGCTGATTGAAAATATAGGGATCTGGCTTGGCATTCACCTCAATAATCCATGGCGTTAGACTTCGATCAAGACCGATATCCAACCCAATGCTCTTCAAACGAGTGTACTTCTTACTCATGTGTCGAGCTATGTCAATGCCCAAGCGGTTCATCTCTTGGATCAATTCATTAATGCGCTTGTCGGAAGCATGGGATTTCAACAAGGTGTGAATACTCATTGGCTTGGCACCACTATGGTAGTTGGTCACGATTTTCTTCGGATGACCCAGTCGGCCGATGACCCCGGTCGCTTCCCATTTCTGCCCGGGATTCAACTGGACCATTACCCGTATGTCAAAGCGCCTGTTGTGATATTGCAAGAGATGAATACCTCGCTGAATGAGATAGCTTTTCTGCTTAACCAGATGGGTCAGACTTCGATGAAACGACTCGAAGCTGTTGAACGTCAGGCGCTTTTGATGGATCTGGTAGGCAAAATGGTCATGATTGTCCATCTCAGCCTTAATGACTCCCATTCCAAAGGTGCCTATCTCAGGTTTGATATATACCATTCTATATTTCCCCAGCATGGACTTAAGGTTAGATTGGCTATATCGCTGTGTATCAGGGATGAATGGTTTGATAGTCGAGTTGTTCAGCAGTATTTTGGTTTTGAGCCATTTACTTCGTAACGGTTGGGATCGTTGTAATGCATCAACTCCCACTGTTCACTCCTCCTGTTGTCGTATTTGTTGATCCTAATGCTGCAAACCATGCAGTATATGCAATTCTCTCGAACTAATCTTAGGCGTCAGCTATGAAAAGAGAATATAACAAAAAGCCGACAAGCCCTGATACCTCGGCTTATCGGCTTCTTGCTTAGATAGTCAAAACACAGTTAACATCGGGTTCACACTTTGATTCATTAAGGTTGCAGACCCTTCAGCGGACGGTAAACTGGATTCATTAGCCTCAGTCTCTGCTGGACTCGAATCTGGTTCTGGAACTGATTGTTCTTGTGCTGCGCTGACGAACAATCGTCCAGCTGCTTCCGTCTCTACTTTATTGCCAGCTGCATCCTGGGCACGAATCACGATAACTCCGCCCTCAAGAACAAGGGATGAAGGTGTAGTGTACGTACCTGTGTAACGACCAGGCGCAGTCTCCACCAACGGAATCTCTCCTGCCCCTTGGGCATTCAGATTCAGCGGTAACTGAATTCGAAAAGAGGCTTGCAGACCAGGTTTACTGTCAAATGAAACGGTGACACTCTCCCCTGATGTGATGCGAACATCTTCAGCTGGCGTAATGTTCGTAAGTTCTGGCAATGCCGTTTCCACGTAGACGGTACGCGTTACGGTTGTTTTGTTGCCAGCGATATCGGTTGCTGTAATGGTAATCGTGTTCTCCCCTTCATTGACCAATACGCGATGACTGAAGCTTCTGTCTTTGCCCACTTGTACGGTTTGTCCGTTAACGGTTACTTTATCGAGGAATTGTTCCACGACATTACCCGTTACGTGAACCACTTCTGCATTGATGCGATCCCCTTGAGCTGGCGTTAGAATCGTCAACTGCGGTTTGGTCTGATCCAGAATAAGGACGACGGGGAGTGAACGGTCAGTTGTTTTGCCATCCACCACTGCCTCGGCAGTAATCGCATTAATCCCAGAACGGAGTTTCACACCGTACGAGAATTTCCCATTCGCCACGGTTGTAGTGCCAGCCAGATCCTTGCCGTTGTAAAACTTGATCTGGGCACCGGATGCCGGGGACGTTCCCGATATCGTAAAAGTTGACTGATTCGTGTATGTGTTCGCTGGTGTCGTAAGCACAGGTGCATTTACCGGATATCTCACAACTGCACGAATCATGTAGTTACCTTCTTCTGCAGGTGAAGTGCTCCATGCGCCACCTACTCGCTGCCAGCTACGACCTGCATTCGTACCATTCTCATCAGTAGCCAGTCCCGGAGCACCAGTTCCAGCTACACTCTGTACATACACAATATAGAAATCACCTGTTACAATGACCGGTTCCGGGAATTCAACGGTTGTCCATTGATCGTTACGAAGTGCAGTACCGTCAAATGGTCCAGCCAGTTGTCGTCCCGGAGCGCCGCCAGTACCCGAAGCATCATAGACAGCATATTGGAACGCTGTACCTCCAGGTACAGGCCATTCGGTGTTCCAGAATCGGAACGATGCACCTGTTAGTTGAGCGGTCTCCAGCTCTGGTGTCATTCGAACCGCCCAAGCGTTATCCGCAGCGTTAAAAGCTCGTGCGTTCTCTGCTGTTCCATCATCATAAGCAATTTCCCCTGGGAAACCGATGAATGGTTTCAAGGCAACATTCGCCTCTGCCGTACCATTACCAGGTACAGTTACAGTAACGGTTTTACTGTAATAATCAGCAGCACGGATGGACAGAGTATAATTTCCTTCCAATACCTGGATAACGAAGCTGCCATCTGAACCTGTGCGGACTTCACCTACCTTCGCATCTTCCACCACGAGAACGGAAGCATCAGCCAGTGGTTGTCCTGTCCGCTCATCCGTTACTACACCTTCAATCTGTCCATGCGGAATTGCCTCCAGATTAAAGTTGGCTTTGGCTCCACTGCCATCGGTGATCGTTACCTGCTGAGTTCGAGGATAATATCCATATGCCTCAGCTTTTAACGTGTAATCACCCGCTACGTGTGTGAAGCTATACTTGCCTGTAGCCGAATCCGTTTTCACTGAACGACCGGTTTCCAGCACCGTAACCGTTGCACTGGCAGGCAGGCTTTGTGGATTAACCGAACCTGTTCCTGGTTTTTCAACTTCCGGTTGTTGCTGTTTCGTTTTGTTGAATTCCGCTTTGTCTGTCCGCGAAATTTTGTACCAAGGGTTATCATAGGACGGTTTCGGTTTGTCGCTATTAAGCACAACGGCACTGTCCTCGGTTACGGTCTCCGCAGCAACACCCAGTACACGGAAATCATCAATGAACCAGCCTGTCTTCACAACACTGTTGTCTGAGGTCAGACGGAACCGGAATTGAACTTCATTACCGGTAAGTGCATCGAGGTCATAGAATACTGGTGCCCATTGTTTGCCGTTTGTACTGTGTGAGAATTTGCCCAATTCCGACCATGTCGTTCCACCATCTTTGGTTACTTCCACATAACCGTAATCGTATCCACTCTCAATCTCGTACCAATGATTAAACGTAAGGGTCCCTTCGGATAGATTCGTCAAATCAATAACCGGAGATACGAGTGAATAGTTAGAGCCATTCTCGTACGTATTGTCCAGATCAGTCGCCCAGACATTCGGCGGAGAAACGGCGCTGGCAGGTCCCGTTACCGGAATGCCCCGTTCCCACTCATCTTTGGTACCCGAGTGAGTCCAGCCATTATCATCACTGCCGTCAAAATGATCGATATAGATGTCCTGAGGCACCTCTACTGTAATGGAGACCTCATTCGACTTGTCGCTTTCATTGCCACTATAATCAAGTGCGGCAACGGTATAGTAATACGTCGAATCCGTCACGGTAGACGTATCTGTAAACGTTGTTCCTGTTGCAGTTCCAATGGATTCATAACCTGTACCTGCGGTTGTGGAACGATATACGATATAGGATTCGAGATCCTCATCGCTCGGCCCAGTCCAGCTCAAGGCTACATTGCCCAGAATATCAGCAGTCGCAGACAATCCGGCAGGTGCCCCCGGCGCAATCTCATCCAAGGCTTCTACTGCGAAATCATCAATGTACCAACCCGCCTTTTGCACCGAGTTATCACTGGTCAGATTGAATTTGATAAATACTTGCTGTCCCGCGTATTCGCGAAGGTCCACATATTGTTTCTTCCAATTGCCACCCGTGCCCGTGAAGCTCAGCAACTCTTCAAACACATAGTCGCTGTCCTCGGAAGCAATGTATACCTTGCCAAAGTCGATGTTATTCTCCAAATCATACCAGTGCTTGAAGGATAATAATGCACCTTCCGGACTCTCGGTAAGATCAATTGGCGGCGCAAGCAGATATGCATTACTATTCGCCACATAAGTCCCTTGCAGGTTGGTTGCAATCACCTTCTCACCAGAGTATGCACTTCCAGGACCGCTGCTTGGCGCTCCCCAGACCCAGGTACTTCCGGTCCCACCAGTGGTGAAGCCCAGCTGATCTTCTTCAAAATCCTGAAGATATCCTGGCTGAACACCATTGGACACAGCCACTTTGTATACCTGACTTTCGAATCCGTTGTTGCCGTAATCGTTCACACGAATATAATACTCCACGCCTTGTGGCTCAATAAGAAATGCCGGAATGGTCGCTGTATACGTACCATCTTTGCTATCTCCAGCAATTCGATTCATCGGCAGATAAACGTACTGGTTGGTACCTGTCGTTTTGGCAAAAGCCTCGACGGAGACTACCGCGACGTTATCTGTCACATGAGCGGTTAATGGTATATCGATGCCTGTAAAGGCAGAATTGACAGGGGTATGTGCCAGTACCGGCTCTTCCAGATCATCTCCGGCTGTAACTACTCTGCCGGATACCGTACCGATTCCTTCGAGTACAGAACCCACAGCATCGAGGGCATTAATGATGCCATGACCGTAACCGTTATTAGGAGAGGTCGGATATTGACTATCCGTTCTCGGTGTTGCTGTATCTGTAATAATCTGCTCCAGCTGATCCACAGTAAGGGAATGATTGGCCTGTAGCAGGAGTGCGGCAAGCGCAGTTGTATGCGGGCCTGCCATCGACGTGCCGTTCCAGCCTCCCTCATATACACCACCCGGAACTGCTGAACGGATATTTACCCCAGGGGCAGATACTTCTGGCTTAATCTCACCATACGGAGATGGACCCAGCAGCGAGAAGGAAGCCAGGTTACCATTAATATCTGTGGCTCCCGTGGCGAAACTTTCAGGGTAATTGGCAGGATTCGCGACAGAACCGGGACCACCCGGATTCGTCAGTCTTACATTACCTGCGGAGAACTCAGGAAAGATCTGCGCATCACGCCAGGCTTGGACCATAGGCCGGAACCATTCATCCAGTCCTGCGCCTCCACCCCATGAGTTGTTTACGACATCCGGTGCAAGTTCAGGATGCAGATTGCCTTCTGCATCGACCGGAGCGATCAACCACTGTCCGCCATCCAGAATAATGGCATCCGTTGTTTCCGGATTGAATATCCTTACACCAATCCATTTTGCACCGGGAGCAACCCCGATCTGGTTGGTGCCATCCGCTTCAGAGCCAACCATCGTACCCATCGTGTGAGTACCATGTCCGTCTTCGTCAGCAGGAAGGGAAGCATTACTATGCGGATCATACCAGCTCAGTTCGGGATCAACGATATTGCCCGAAGCATCCAGTCCCCGCCATTTGCTGCGAAGCGCCGGGTGGGTATAGTCCACACCGCTGTCCAGATTGGCAACGACAATTCCTGTTCCATCGATGCCCCGATCCCACACGGCTGGCGCATTGATGTAATCCAGGTTCCATTCCACGTTCTCTGTCGCAAGCTTGTCCTTCGCAGCAGGTTCCTTATCTTTGACACCGACTGCAGAGTCTTTGGCTGGCGTTTGTTCAACATCCTTGGCTGGAGCCGCATTCGCCGCTTCTTTACTTACTTCCGCTTTCTGTAAGTATCTTGTCTCATTCGGTAGAACTTTCTCTACCTCAGGCAGCAGCGCAATCTGCTCCATGACTTCTTTGGTACTCGTTACTGCCAATGAATTGACGATAAAATAGCTTTTATATTCTTTGACCTTGCCCAGGTCAATTTCCTTTTCCAGATAACTTTCCAATGTATATTGTGTACGTGAGGCCGTTTCCCGCAGAGAGCTGACGACGGAATTCCGAACGGACAGCTTCGTGGCTGAGGCCGTTTGTTTGGCGATCGACGCCTTTTCAAGCGCCTGTTTGGAGACCGCTGCTGTGTCCACCTGCTCCTTCATTTTCACCAGATAGGTAACATATTCGCTACCCTCAAATTCTTTGGTTAACTTGGCGTTTACTTTGGATTCCGTAACTTTGGCGAGTCCAGATTTCATATCCAATTTGGATGATGGGGAGTTTTCAGCTGAAACCGGATGAACGATCGAAAATGCAAGGAGAAGCGAGAGCCCCATGGAGATGGGCTTGCGTAACCGATTAATCTTTATCAAACTTTTCCACTCCTTTTACCCGGTTTTGTAATTTAGTCTGGTACATATGCCCTTCTCTGCAGAATAAAACGGTAAAATGATCTTTATTACGGACGAAATAGACGCCCTGGTTTTCACATAAAGCCTCACCTCCTTTACAGGTCTGGTTAGGGAACAATATGAGTCAGAAGAGATAACTAGATCATTCTATGATTTTTCGCTTGGACGTTTAGGAGATGGAACAACTCGGATTAAGCCATGAGAGTGAAAGGTGTGGGTGTTTGAGTAATGCAACGAGAGTGAATGTCTATAAGCATTCATGTGGAAGGGTGATCTAGAGCGTTAGCAGAACGCTTGCTAAGGAGTAGTCAATATGTATTTCGATCGTGGTTCGAGTGAGTTAGAAAACAGTTTAAATTACATATAATAGGCAATTAGGAATTTAATTGGATTTTCTTGGTATAGTATAGAATCATTATTCGATATATACAAGTACTTTTATTGAAAAATATAGAAAATAAGTCTATTTAATGCTTTTATATGTCTCATGTCGCTTGTACTTCTCCTTACACTTTGCGCATTAACGCAAATACACCTATTAAAAAATAGTCCAAACAGACCCTGAAAAACAAAAAAAGAACCGGCTCTTTAACCGATTCTTTTTCCCTCTTAATCCAATTCAATTTTGAAAACGACAGGTGCTATACTCTTCACGTTGGTTGTAGTAATCGTCAGTGCCTCCGCTGTTCTCTCCCATTTCGGTTGTTCCTCGTACCCAAGGACCTGAATGTCCTGAATAACGCCTTGAAAATGGTGAGAATGTTCCTTCAGCGATTTAATGTGAATCACCCCGTTGTCCGGGTAGGCAAGAACCGTCGCGTACAGACTGCTTTCTTTTACCGTAAACCGTATATCTTCACTCGTAAATACCTTCGTATCCCCATCCGTGAATTGCCCTTCCTTCACCTCTGTTGGACCCTCGCCAAACGTACGCCAGAAGGATGTATCATAGATGGCTTCGCCGTTCACTTCCAACCACTTGCCGATGGTCAGCAAAATGTCCCGATCTTCATCCGGTATGCTGCCGTCTGCTTTGGGTCCAATGTTCAGCAGCAGGCTTCCGTTTTTGCTTACAATATCCACGAGATCCCGAAGGATTTCCTCGGCCGATTTATAGTTATTATTTTCCGTGTAACACCATGAGTTTTTAGCGACAGCCGTATCGGTTTGCCAAAAATAGGGCTTGAGTTCAGCAAACTGTCCCCGCTCCACATCCGGAACGGCACTGCCAAACATATAGGCCTCATGTTTATAATTGATCGCTACAGGCACGCCCCATTCTTCGCCCTTGTTATAATAATAAGCAGTGAATTTCTTAAGATAGGGTTTGAATGCAACCGTTTGAATCCACCAATCGAAATAGAAGACCTTTGGCTGATATTGATCCACCAGCTCACAGCAACGAATCAACCAGTCTTCCAGATACTCCTCGGTTGGAGGCGAACCATACAGATCATGATGATCCGGTTCCGGCATGGCAGGCCAATAGAAATCACCGCGCTTCAGGGGCTCCTGAATATCTGACTCAAATTCCTTCCCGTGAGACATGAAGAACCAATGCTCGGCACGGTGGGACGATACACATAAGGTCAGTCCCTGCTTCTCATAAGCAACCTTCATCTCACCCAGAAGATCCCGTTTGGGGCCCATTTCATATGTGTTATAGTGAGAGATATCGCTCTTGTACATCTGAAAACCATCGTGGTGCTCAGCTACAGGCATAACATATCTGGCTCCGGCCTGTTTAAATAACGTTGCCCATTCATCTGCATCGAACTTCTCTGCACGAAACATCGGAATGAAGTCTTTATATCCAAACTCCTTATGAGGTCCGTACACCGCAAGGTGATGTTCATAAGCTTTGGAACCTTGAATATACATATTTCGCGAATACCATTCGCTATCATAGGCCGGGACGGAGTACAGCCCCCAGTGGATGAAGATGCCGAATTTCGCCTTCTGGTACCATTCAGGAACTTGAAATGCGCTAAGTGAACTCCAATTGTCCTTGAATTTCCCCTTGGCAATCGTTGCTTCGATCTGTTGCAAATATTCGTTTTTATCCATGCTATTTTCTCATTCCTTCCGTTATCGTCTGCATTTGTATTGTAGTTCTACAGCGGAAGGATAGACATGCAGAACACTAACTTTTAGATGGACAATACTAACCTTGTATGGAGATGAAGAATATGAATCACCAAACTTTGCTTACGAACTACCTGTCCAATCTGCAAGTTGAATTATTTATGGTCAACTACAATCGGTGCGACACCGATTGGCGGGATCTGGATTACACGCCGGATTACAGCAAATTTTATTTCATATGTGAGGGTGAAGGTTGGCTCAAGATTGGCAGTGAAGAGTATTACCCTACGCCTAATCAGCTTATCTTAATGCCAGAAGGGATCAAACAATCCTACTCTGCAATTAACGATCGTCCTTTTCTCAAATATTGGTGTCACTTTAGTGCAAAGGTTGGGGGAATCAATTTGTTCCAAATTCTAAAGTTCCCGCACATCTGTACGATAGATCACCCTGAATTGATTCAGGAAATCTTCAGCAGTATTCTGACATATGCAAAATCCGATGAAGTCTATGCCCATATGATGGCCAAGAGCAAACTGACCGAGTTATTGTCCCACTATATAATGAATCTCGATCTGGATCAGCTCTCTTTTAATAACGTGCCTGTCATGGAGAAATTATCTGCCATTTTGGCTTACATCGATTCCAACATCGAAGAGAATATTTCGGTTCAGGAGCTGGCCCAGATCGCCTACATGCATCCCAATTATTTCATTCGATTCTTCAAGCAACAGATCGGTGTTCCTCCGATCCTCTACATTACTGGCAAAAAAATCGATAAAGCCAAGGAACTGCTCACCTGTACACCGAACACGATAACGGCCATCGCCGAGCATCTCGGATTCAGTGATTTGTACTATTTCTCCAGACAATTCAAAAAGCATACAGGGCTCACGCCTACGGAATACCGGAGACAAACAACGGTACTGACAACGTAAGACGTAAGCCCTGATGCTCAGCTCTTTTTACTTGTTGGGATCAATTAAAATGGATATGGCACTTTTGCTTTCCATTTGGAAACATAACAGCTCTTCATTTCGCAGCTTAGTCTGCACATTCGTTGTCTCTTCTCCATCGTTGAAAAGGACTACTGCGACGGAACTGTCTATATTTTTGAACGCCACAGAAAAGATAGAATCATTACTGGCGGTTGATTCAATACGAACAGCCTTTGGACGAATCAAGGCACTAAAGTGTGCCAATGCATAATAATCAAGTGTATACGTAAGCCCCCTCGTCTGTTGATTCACCTGCACGATACCACGGCATGTACTGCGACCAAAACCAGGAACCGTAGGCCCGTTGTTCTCATCAAGTGCCATGTTCCACAGTACAAAAGACTTGCTGTAATTGCGAAGAATCTGAATTCCTGTTCGCATCACATTGGAGAAGGCCTGTTCAAAGGGCGGTATCCACTCCCCGCCTGATCCTTCGGTGAAGTGCACTTCTTTGCCTGCAAAAGCTTCATAAACCTTTGTTTGAGCAGAAGCATCACCCCCGTACCAATGCCAGGCTACGCCATCCACTTCCTCTCCCGCTTGTTCAAATACGGTCAGGGGATAGTCCGGTTGATCCCAGTTGTGATCGTAACAGAGAATTTTGGTGGAAATATCGTTTTTGACGAAGGCTGGTTTGAGATGGTTTTTGATAAAGTCTGCTTGCGCTTCAGCTGGCATCAACATACCGGGATAATGCCCCGGTTCATAAAGCGCCTCATTCTGTGGTGTGATGGCATGAATCGGTAATCCACGCTTAGCATAGGCTTGAATGTATTTCACAAAATATTGCGCATAAACGGGATACCATTCAGCCTTCAACTGTCCGGTAATCATCGATCCGCTCGTTTTCATCCATCCTGGTGCACTCCATGGTGAAGCAAACAGTTTCAGTTCAGGATTCAATGCCAAAGCCTGTTGCGTTAAAGGAATAACGTCTTCTTCATCATGTGAAATACTGAATTGGGTTAATTCCGGGTCCGTCTGCTGTTCTGGCATATCGTTATAACTGTATACCGTTCTGGCGTAGTCCGAAGCCCCCATTGGATTACGGATGACTGATAGCCCAATCCCTTTCTCAGGATGGAATAGTCGGGTCATGACCTCATCCCGCTGCTCCTCATTCAAGATTTGGTTAATCAGATAGGCGGAAGAATCTGTGAAAGACGCACCAAATCCGTCCATCTCCTGATACGTTACCTGATCATTCAGAAGAATGGTCGTTGTCTCCAGATCGGAGGCAAGCGGTTTTAATTGTTCCGAGGATACGGGGACAAATAATTCGTCCTCTCCCGTCGATTTGTACATTTTGAATGTAGTCATAGGATTCTCCTTCATATTTCTATTATTGAATGCCTAATTTCTCTTTGTTCAGCTTCATCTTCTCACTGCGAACCTTCACAATCTCTTCCCAGCGGTTTTCGCCTAGAAATGACTTGTAAACAGCCAGTGCATTGTCATACGAAGCATCATCCTTGGAACGTACCATACTGACCAGTGTTGTATTCCATTTGGTGTTAATCGCCGACAACGCACGGGCTTCAGGTGTGCCTTGATCCGGACTAATATTCTCCAGAATGAAGTGTGGTTTCAGCTTGCCTTTGCCCCACTCCTGCATCTGTTTGATGGCTTCCGGAAAAGCATCTGCACTCAGCGCTTTATGGCGATCATGACCGAAGAACATAAATTCACCCATCCGATAGTCCTTTTTGAATTGATCCGCGTTATTCAGTTGCAGGTCTTTCACCGCTGGCAGCAATTCTACGCTACCGTCGGCTTTGGTTTGGTAGGTTTCCCCCTCGATTCCGTAATTCATAAGCGTCTGGCCTTCTTCACTCAGCAAGTATGTGAATATCTGAATGGCCTTGGCCGGATCTTTACAGTCCTTAGAAATAAAATTAATCATCCACCCGGTAATCCCGGATTGATTCAATGTCGGTGCATTGCCTTGGGTGCTCTGCGGCCCATCAATGGCGATATATTCTTTGCCCGGATTGGCGCTCATGTAGATCTGCAAGTTCCCTCCTTGTTGAGGTGTACCGTCGAGCAGCATGGTCGCGTATTTACCGGACTTCACTTTTTCCTCAAAAGCCGTACCATCATCCGCGAAACTGTCATCACTGATATTGCCATCTCTGTACACGGTGTTCAATGTCTTCAACCACGTGAGATAATCTTCATCCAGATTGCGATCGTAGAACTCTCCCGATTCAGTCTCGAGCGGAACGCCGATGAAATCTTGCAACGTATCCCCGAGTGAACCTGTTCCTTCACCAATAGAGTTGAATCCAAACGGAATCAGCGCAGGGAACTCTTGCTTAATTCGTTTCATCACACTCTGGAATTCTTCTGGTGTTCCAATGACCGGACTACCCAAAGCTTCGTACACATCTTTACGAATGACGAATGCCGTCTTGGCTGGAATGTTACCGCTATCATAATCCTCTTGCGTATTGGAATAGTTCGGATAACCATACGTTTTACCATCTGCCAGTTGGAACCAGTTCAACGTATCGGCAGCCGCAACTTTATTGAAGTAGGGATCGTATTTCTCCGCCAGATCATTCAGCGGCATAGCCCAGGTTGCAGCTTTTTGCACCACTGGAGAATTCGAGTCAAACACCGTCAACAAGTCAGGCATATCTCCACCGGCGAAAAATGTATTTAACTTGGTATCATCACCCGTGATGAATTTAACATTGATGTTCAGATCCTCTTTGATTTTCTTAGTGACAATATCCTTGCCAAAATCGGTGTTCCACCAGTCTGCATTGACGTACCACGTCAGGTCGGTAGCTTCTTCCTTTTTATCCAACTGCCAAGCTGGCTTTTCCGGGTCAACCGTATAGCGATCTTCAATGGATACCCAGTTCCCTTCACTGGAGCCCCCAGATCCACCACTGCAACCTGTAATCATAAGTACGGCCGTGAGCAGTGTTGCGAACATTTTAATCCCTTTTTTTCCTGATGCCTTGTTCAACTTCAACATGTTTTTGTTCCTCCTCGAATGGGTATTTGGTTCTTCTATTCCTTAACAGCACCCAGCATCATACCCGAGATAAAGTATCTCTGAACGATGGGATAGATCAGCACGATCGGTAGTGTTGTAATGACAATGGTGGCCAATTGCACGCCTTTCGTTGTTGTTTCAATGACAGCCGAACCCCCGACATTTTGCATGGATTGGGTCTGGGACTGCACGATAATCTCATACAACATCATCTGGAGCGGATACAGTGACTGATCGGTAATGTATAACTTGGTTGTCATGAAGTCGTTCCATTGCCCCACCCCATTAAATAGCGCAATTGTAGCCATGGCAGGCATGGAGAGTGGAATGAATATTTTCAGGAAAATATGCCAATCCCCTGCGCCGTCAATCTTGGCCGATTCTTCCAGAGAATCCGGGACATTCCGGAAGAAATTCATCAGAATCACGACATCATAGAAGCTGAATAACGCTGGGATAATGTATACCCAGAAGCTGTTAAGCAAGCCAAGTGATTTGATTAACAGATACGTGGGGATCATGCCACCCGAGAAGAACATGGTGATGACCCCCATGGCAACGTATAATTTACGGCCTCTTATGTACTTTTTGCTCAGACCGTAGCCAACCATGGCACAGAAGAACACATGTGTAACAACGCCGATCGTTGTTTTGGACACTGATATGAAGAAGGCCTGCCAGATGCCCTGATCGTTGAAGACAGCTCTGTAATTCTCCAGTGAGAATTCCGGTGACCAGAAGATGAACCCACCTTCCGCCAACGCTTTGCCTGAACTAAAGGAAGAGATGATGACATTCCAAAGCGGAACCAGAATAACAACCGTACAAATGATTAGCAAAATCATATTTAAGGTATCAAAGATCCGACTATCGAGATCTTCTTTTGCCACCTTTCCATTCACGCGGGATGCCTCCTTCTACAACACAGATTGATTATCGTTTAATTTGCTCGTAATTTTGTTCGCCGTGACGAGCAGAATGACAGAGATGATTGAGACGCCCAAGCCAACGGCCGTTGCATATGAAAAGTCACCCTGAGACATCCCCATACGATAGACGTACGAATTGATGACTTCCGCTTTGTCGCGGTTCTGGGAGTTCATGAGAACCAGTGTCTGATCCAGATTGGATCCTAATAAACCGCTTACAGTTAGAATCAGATTTAAGCTGATGATTGATTTCATGTTGGGCAATGTGATATTCCATATCTGTCTAAGACGGCTTGCACCATCAATTTTGGCAGCTTCATAATACGTAGGATCAATCTTCGCCATGATCGCCAGATACAGAATGGTTCCCCAACCTGCCTCTTTCCAGATATCCGATAAGGTAGCAATCCACCAATACTTGCCTGCGTCCAGCAAGATGTTCTGTGGTTGCGAGATCACTCCCAGGCTAAGTAACAATTGATTAAATAACCCCGTTGTTGAAAACCAGGTAATCAGCATTCCCCCAAGTACGATCCAGGACAAAAAGTGAGGTAAATATGAAACCGTTTGCACAAATTTCTTGAAGCGTCCGCTGTTTAACTCGTAGATCATGATCGCAAGAATGATGGGAATCACGAAGCCTATACCCAGTTTCAAAAAGCTGATCCCCAGAGTGTTCACGACCGCATCCCAGAAGTATTTGTCAGACAAAATGATTCTGAAATTATCCAGTCCTACCCATGGAGCAGTAGCCAGTGTATCAATGACTGTGTAATTTTTGAATGCAATCGTCAACCCGTAGATCGGGATATAACAGAAAATAATCATAAAGATAATGCCAGGGATAATCATTGATTGAATCTCCCATTGTCTTCGATAATCCACTATGAATTCTTTGATCCGTTGTCCCATGGGCTTCTTTCCATTGGGACTGATCGGATTTTTACCGGTTGATGTCTCTACGGCTAATTTATCCACGTTCTTTTACTCCCCTCCATCATGCATGTTTATAAAAACGTTTTTATTTTTCGGCATAAAAACCCCCTTTACTTTTATTTGTGTAAAAAAGACCGGAGAAGATGAGTCAGCTTATGTACGATAATCTTTCCGGTCGATCTTCACATGGCTTGAACCTCTCACCACTAGCTCACCCGCCAATTTCTGTGCAGCCCCTTGTTCTTTCTCCTTGATCATGCCCACCAGTTGATTGATGGCCAGGATACCCTGTCTTGCAATTTGATTTCTTACCGTTGTGAGTGGTGGGGAAAAATACTGTGCGATATCGATATCATCAAAGCCCACGACACTAACATCTTGAGGCACTTCAAAGCCCTCAGATTTCAACGCATGCATACAACCAATGGCACTCAAGTCATTCCCCGCAAGAAATGCATCAGGCCGCTTGCCAGGATGCAAGTGAAGAAAAGATTTTATAGCACTATACGTGCTCTCCTCCTCAAAATACCCTTGTATAATGTAATCTTCATCGATTGGAAGCTGGTATTCACGCAGAGCCGCCAGATAGCCATCTTTACGCTGCACACTATCAAACATCGTGTCCACACCCGAAATATAAGCAATTTTCTTGTGCCCCAGCCCAATTAAATACTTGGTTGCTTCGTAAGCCGCCACATACGAGTCAAAAATGACACTTCCCATCGTATCGCTCTGATAGACCCGATCCAAAAAAACAGCCTTGATCTTATCTTTCTCCATAGCAATAATATCTTGCTCATCGATCCGAAGCTCTTCGTAGATGATGACACCATCCACCCGCCGCCCCAGAATGTTACTCATAATTACGTGTTTATCCTTAGTCACAAATACATTCAAACCATACCCAAGCCGATCACATTCGCGAGACATCGACTCCACCAGCTTATAGAAATATGGACCCGATACACTTGTGGTGAAAAAACCCAGCATTTTGGTTTGACCGGACTTCAATAGCTTGCCGTTCAGATTGGGCACATAGTTTAAACGCTCTGCCACCTTGAGAACATGCGATTTCGTCTCCGGGTTCAAGACATCTACACCATTCAAGGCGTTGGAAACCGTCGATATGGATACGCCCGCTTCCCTTGCTACATCTTTAATCGTTATTTTTGCCATAGATTTTGTTCCTTTGCTATAAAAACGTTTTTATAATGTTTAAATTATCATAAAACCGTTTTCATGGCAACACTTTAATTTGCGAGTTCAGGCATCATGTACTTTATTCATAGCTATAGGCCACTGCGGGCGCAAAAAAACGGCTCATGTATGAGCCGCCGTTCATGAAGCTTTAGCTTTCTATTCCCCATCCTGTTTATACATGGAGTGGATCTGTTGCAGTTGCTCTTCCAGACGTTCCAAGCGAACAAAACGATCCGCTCGAATATATTCCTTCTGCTCCACAAACATGATCATTGTTGGAACGGTAAAAATAAGAAACTTGGACGCAACCTCTTCCACTTCGTTAGCATTAATGTGACCCAGGTATATTGATGAATAAGGTTCAAGCAAAGCCCTGATCTTGGGGAGTAAAGCGTGACATACACTGCACTCTGGACGAGATACATACAAAAAAAACAATTCATGTTGTTGAATAACTTCTTCAACCATTTCTATGGAAGTTAACTCATGAATATCTTTCATTGAAGCTCAACCCTTTCAGTCATTCAATAGCTTGCTCATTTAAACTTTTTCTTTTCAAGTATAGCCTATGTGCGTTAGAATCAAATGGAATATATCCCCATATGAAAGAGGTTATGGTATGAAAAAATCATTCTTATTTCTGTTCACTGCCCTGGTAGTTGTTACTTCCTTCTCGGCGTATGCACCTGTGTCGAATGCCTCTGGCGATATTGGAGTAAGCCTGCTTTCCGATCGTCAGCAAGGTACTGTAAAGTAGTACTTGTACAGAAAGTAACAGGCGACAATTCGGATAACATCTGAATTAGTCGCCTGCTTTCATTTAGTCATATTAAATTTTATTTCCAATCTCTCTTCCGAAGATAAGATTCGAATACGAAAGTTCCGAAAGGCAATAGACCCGCCAGTCCACCCATCAACCAGCGTGTTATATTCCACTTTTTGACCAGAGCCAAATGCACTAGTGCAATAAGGTATAAAGGAAACAAAATACCATGAATCATGCCCATTACGGCTACAGCGGAAGAGATATCTGCAAAATATTTCAGAGGCATAGCAATAAAAATCAATAGAAGTAAGGATACGCCCTCCCATATGCCCGCAATTCTGAATCGGCCTGTCACTGTCTTCATAAAGTCCATTCTCACCTTTCCCGCTAATCGTTTGTGAAATATGTAACTTGTAACATGATAAGAAAACTTCACGCCACATCTCCGTTCAGATATGTCGTTCTGAAGCCCATCTTCAGTATAACGTATGAATTTGATTCGAAGATGCTTCAAATTTGAATAATTATTGAATCCATAAAACCATATTTCCACATCAGGTCTTACGGATTCAAGTCGTCTCACGCTCAATCAGATGGTATGTCAGCTGCTCCGTCTTCAAATTTGTTTTACCCAATACGGCCCACAATTGATGGAAAGCCTGGGTGGCTTGCTCCGCAATCGGATTGTGTATAGTCGTGATTCCGAGAACACGGGAAAGCTCTATATCATCAAACCCCACAATGGCGAGTTGTTCCGGTACCTGTATATTCCGTCTGCGTGCTTCACTCAGAATGCCGATGGCTGCATAATCATTCGAACATAATACGGCCTGTGGAAGTTCTGGTCCCTCAGCCATTCTCCGCATCGCTTCTTCGCCATCGGAGGAGCTAAATACGGAATATTGATATGCTTCAGTCCACACCTGCAACCCTCTACTCTTCATGAAAGATTCATAGGCTTTACGGCGGCTCTGGGTATTCAAACTTTCAGTCCTACCAAATGCATTCGCAATTCGGGTGTATCCTTTTGATACCAGATGCTCCAGAGCTAACTTATACCCTTCTGCCTGATCCATCGCAACAGACGGAATCTCATCATTCCCCATTCGCTGCCAGGAGACAATGGGCCCATACTCCATATAAGCCTTTAATTTCCGAGGATCATTGACACAAGCAATAATAACTAACCCATCCACTCGTTTGCTGCGCAGATCTTCGAAAGCCTGTAATTCAATATCCCGATCTCCACGGGATGTATAGATAATCGTCTGAAATCCAAAATCCATGGCTGTATCAATGAATTGATTCATGAACGTAAGAATGATCTCACCTGTGGTAGATGTCACAATTCCAATCTGCTTGGTCTGCCCGGTAGATAACGATACCGCATTTCGGTTGGGAATATAATTCAACTGTTTCATAATATCCGTTATGATCTGTCTTGCTTCATCACTAACATGCGGAGAATGATTAATCACGCGTGACACGGTCGCTTTTGAGTAACCGGACCGCTTCATAATTTCATCAAACTTGGACATCGGAGACTCCCTTCTTGCTAACGAACTATAGAATAATAGTATGCCTTAGATTGGGGTCAAAAGTAAAACTTGACGTGTAACCCGTTACAACGTTTAAGCTTTTTTTATGTCATATATGAATCATCTTAAAGTGCGTGTTCAAAAAGACCCGTTTTCAGTACCGAGAAGATGGGATGAAGCTAGAAATGGAGTAGCAGAGCGTAGGGAAAACTACGTGAGCAACGGACATTTCGGCTGAATTTCATATTCGATGCAGATGATGCCGTTAGGCATCCTTTGTAATCAAAATCGGGCTTTTTGAACAACCTCTTAAAATCAATTTGATGAATGGAGCGATACACATGAGTAACTCTCAAAATCAAACCTATCAATTCCCGGAAAATTTCCTTTGGGGTGGCGCAATTGCAGCCAACCAGGCTGAAGGTGCATACAATCAAGGCGGCAAAGGCCTGTCTACTCAGGACGTAGCTCCCAAAGGCATCATGGGGCCAATCACGGAAGAACCTACTGAGGATAACATGAAACTGATCGGTATCGATCTGTATCATCGCTATAAGGAAGATGTGAAACTGTTTGCCGAGATGGGCTTCAAAGTATTCCGTACTTCCATCGCCTGGTCCCGGATTTTCCCGAAAGGTGATGAGTTGGAACCGAATGAAGAAGGTCTGCAATTCTACGACGATCTGTTTGACGAGTGTCACAAATATGGGATCGAACCACTGGTTACACTATCCCACTATGAGACACCTCTTCACTTGTCCAAAGAATACGACGGCTGGGTTAACCGAAAAATGGTTGGATTCTATGAGCGTTATGTAACTGCCGTATTTAAACGTTATAAAAACAAGGTAAATTATTGGCTTACTTTTAATGAAATCAATTCGATCCTTGAAGCACCATTCATGAGCGGCGGCATCTATACGCCGAAGGAGAAGCTCAGCAAACAAGATCTGTATCAAGCGATCCATCATGAGTTTGTAGCCAGTGCTTCTGCTGTGAAGCTCTGTCATGATATTATTCCTACGGCACAGATTGGTTGTATGATGCTTAGCATGCCGACTTACCCGCTGACACCGAATCCAGACGATATGATCAAAGTCATGGAATTCGAGCATAGCAACTATTTCTTCGGTGATGTGCATGTAAGAGGTCGCTACCCTGGTTATATGAAACGTTACTTCCAGGAAAATGGGATCGAGATTCAGATGGAAGCTGGCGACGAGGAAATGCTGCTGAATACAGTAGACTTTATCTCTTTCAGTTATTACATGAGTATCTGTCAGACAGCAGACCCGGAGAAACAAGTCGCAGGAGAAGGTAACCTGCTTGGTGGTGTACCTAACCCTTACCTGCCTGCAAGTGAATGGGGATGGCAGATCGACCCGCAAGGATTGCGTTATGTGCTTAATATGTTCTATGACCGTTATCAAAAACCACTGTTTATTGTAGAAAATGGTCTTGGCGCTGTCGATGAGTTGATCACGGGTGCTGAAGGCGAGAAAACCGTCGAAGATGACTACCGCATCCAGTATTTGAATGATCATCTGGTTCAGGTTGGCGAAGCCATTAAAGATGGCGTGGAGATTATGGGATATACATCATGGGGTTGTATTGATGTTGTCAGTGCGTCTTCTGCCCAGTTGAAAAAACGTTATGGCTACATCTATGTGGATCGTCATGATGATGGATCAGGAACACTCGAACGTTATCGCAAGAAATCCTTCCATTGGTACAAAGAAGTGATCAGCAGTAACGGGAAAAGTTTGCAGCGTTAAGGTTTTTTAAGCAAATGTAACAGATACATTAGTCTATCCCTCAGACAAATCACATGAAAAAGTGTAGGTTATACGATACCTTGGCATGTTTTCTGTCTGGGGGATTTATTTTTATTTTCAAAAAGAAACACCCGATGCTACACATCGGGCATTCTCATTAGCTACTATCACATTGTTCACTATTTATTCTTCACTATATGTTCTTCACTACATCCCTGCTGTACTTTGTTTTGTCTTCTTCCGTTATCTTGCGAATGACCCTGCAAGGATTACCCGCAGCAATCACGCCAGACGGTATACTCTTGGTGACTACGCTCCCTGCGCCGATGATCGTATTATCTCCAATCGTCACTCCGGCAAGAACTGTCACACCGCCACCGATCCATACATTATTGCCCACCGTGATGGGTCCAACGATCTCCAGACCTTCATTGCGCTGCTCAACATCATAAGGGTGGCCTGCAGTATAAAATCCGCAATTGGGAGCAACAAAAACGTTATCTCCAAAACTTATTTTTCCTCCATCCAGCATGACAATATTATGATTGCTATAGAAGTTCTCACCAATTTCAATATTATAGCCGTAATCACATACAAATGGCTGTTCAATCAGGAAACGGTCTGTCGTTTTCCCCAGCAGTTTCTTGATTAACGCTTCTCTTTCATTGATCTTGGCGGGATGGAGCTGGTTATAATCGTAACAAAGTCCTTTGGCGTGTAGACGCTCTTCAATCAACTCTTTATCGTAATTGGCATTATATAAGAGCCCTAATTGAGATTTTTCTTTTTCAGTCATCATTTCGTAAGCACTTCCCATCTTCAATCTAAAATAAGTTAAAGCTCAATCTCTCTAATGATTCTAGCAGGATTACCGCCAACGATCATATTATCCGGAACATCCTTTGTAACCACAGACCCGGAAGCAATGACCACGTTGTCTCCAATGGTAACCCCCGGATTAATAACGGCTCTACCACCAATCCATACATTATTGCCAATCGTGACTGGCTTGCCATATTCTGCACCCGTATTGCGTTCATGCGGATGGAGTGGATGAGTAGCCGTATAGATATGTACATCCGGCCCCATTAAGCAGTGGTCTCCAATACGAACTTCACACACATCTAATATCGTACAGTTAAAATTGGCATAAAAATGATTGCCTACATGAATGTTATATCCATAATCCACATGAATATTAGGTTCCATACTCAGGTGTTCACCTGTAGATCCCAACAATTCCTTCAATAACTTGGTGCGAAGCTCCCCGTCTGTTTCCGTCGTTTGATTGAACGTCCGTGTCATTCTTCTTGCATACTCCCTGTCCTCAGACAATTCGAGATCCGAAGCCATGTACAGCTCGCCATCCAACATTTTTTGTTTTTCCGTCTTCGTAGTCATGATCACCGCTCCCTTGGTACACATCGTGTATGTTGACATTAGACAATACTTTTTAAAACTATTTTAATTATATAGATTACGTTGGATAAAGCAAGTGTTGCTGCACATGAAAGTAGATTAATTACACATGATTAGATAGCAGAAAACACTTGAACTTTATTTACCTATATCATCACTACTCGAATAGGATACAACGAGAAAAAGCCGCTACAGTTTAGCGACTTTTAATGAAGCCATGCTCTTATTCACATGTTTTTCGACATTAAAAAAAATTTTCAAGTAATTTTAATTACTCTTGAATTGCTGTTACTATTCCGTCCTCAAGATAAACATAACGATAATCAGAGTACACCCATTGTTCATGTATACCAAACTCATACGTGGTTTTGTTGATTTTCTTTGGGGTTCCCCAACTTGAGATTCTCATTTCAGCTGCAGTCATGCCAATGGCGGGTAAATAAACCATAATTCTTTCTTTTTCTTCTATAGGTTTTTCGCGAATTTCACTTATGTATCTTTCAGCTGCAAGCCATTTATCTTTAGGTTGAATCGATAATTTATAATCTGAAATTAGACTAGCATACTCTCCTTCATACGCCATAGGAATCAATTCTAAATAATCAATCATCGATTGCTCATCACCTTTTTCTCTTTCCAATTGTGCTGAAGCAAAGATGTATAGATTATAAATATCTTTGTCAAGATGAGTATGAAGAATAATCAGATCTAGTACACTTTCATAATCTCTATTTTTTATAAGGTTAGACACTTTTTTTTTGATTTCTTTAGCAACTATTTTATCTTCTTGTTTATGTGTTTTTATTGTTTCTTCTCTACTCTCTTTTTCTTCTTTACTTTGTTTAGCATAAAAATCCTTATAAAACTTATCTCTCTCCTCTATTAACTCATCTTTAAAACCCTCGATCTCTGCTTTCAAAACGCCATTGTATGTATCTAAATCTATACTTCTTAATTTTGATATAATTGGTTCATATGATATGTTTCCATTTTCATTATTAATGTAGTCATTTCTTGCATCAACATAAGAATATAACGCCTGATAGTCCTCTATGCTTTTAAACTCCTCTTTTTCTAAATTCATTTTGGCTTCAGACCATTGATCAGATTCAATTAATTTAAGTATTATATCTTTTTCTTTGGTTAAATCGATGTCATTACATCCTCCTAAGATAAATACTGAGCAGATAAGGACAAGTATTAAATAAAATTTCTTTTTCAAAGTACACTCTCCTAGTTCGTATATTTTATGTAGCAAATATTATTGTACGATAAACGTAGTTAATTTGCTGTATTTTTCTGCCTTCTAATCCTAAAACGAAAATACAGGTTAATTAGTTCACGATATTTTGCGACAGCCAAGGACGTTGATTAAAGAATATTTTATTCCGATATGAAAGCCCCAAAGTGCATCAGTAATCGCCTTAGTCAGGTAAACAAAAGACACTAATTTGTTGCTTTCATGGAAGAACGATCTTTTCCATCGATAAAATAAAAAAACGCTACATTCCCATAAACTATGGGAATGTAGCGGGTTAGACTATGCTTACGTATTTTATTCTAAGCAACCGCCTGAACGGTTTTTTCCTTAACGCTAATGGCATAGATGGCAGACACCAAACCAAGCAAAATCAGAACAGAACCAACCCATCCGGTGTTCAGAATCGATGAATGATCGATAACTATACCACCGATATAGGTCCCCAGTGCAATACCTGCATGTGCAATACCTGAATTAGTGCTGATTAGCGTTTCTGCTGTCTCCGGTGAAGTTTTGATAATGAGACTATTCTGAACGGGCGTAACGGTCCAGCTCAGTGCACTCCAGATGCTTAACAGCAGCAAGAAGGCGATCAAAGGCAATCCTACGCTGAACGGAATGACAGCCATACTCACGATAAAGGGAATCAGCACAATGACAATCGCTTTAGCAGGATGCAGACGATCAGATAACATGCCTCCGATGCCTCCCCCTGCCACAGCGGCGATACCAAACATCATATAGATAAAGGTAACCATCGTCGCGCTGGCTCCCAGCGTTTCTTGCAGAAATGGCGTGAAATACGCATATAAAGTCAAGTGACCGGCGAGTACCAGCAAAGTCGTAGCATGGATTGCCAACATTTTCGGATTCCACAGCGCCGTAAGCTGTTTCTTCAGGGATACAGCAGGAATCGGCTGCACACGGTCCATTGCAATCCAGATCGCTACCATAACCACTGCGGTCAGAACAGCAATCAATATAAACACCTCACGCCAGCCTGCCATGTTGCCTACAAAGATACCAAGTGGTACACCAAGGATAAGTGATGCGCTGCCTCCCATGGTTATGATCCCCACGGCGCGTCCTTTATACTGTGGTTCCACAATGCGCGCTGCAAGTGTCAGGGAGAGTACAAATATAAGTGAACCCGTTGCGGCTCCGAGTGCTCTACCCGCCATCAGCATATAAAAACTGGTACTGAATGCAGAGATTAGATTACTGATCAGAAATACAAACAACGTACACATATATACTTTTTTACGTTCAAATCTGGCCGTCATATTTAATAAGATCGGTGCAGACAATGCATAGACCAGTGAGAAAATAGAAATTAAATACCCGGCTTTCGCCAGTGAAAGATGAAGATCTGTAGCAATTAGGTCCAGAATGCCGCCCAAAATCAATTCAACGGTTCCGACCACAAATGCTGCAATAGCAAGCACGTATACTTTCTTATTCATGTTGAATCCTCCTCAAAAGTTACAACTACGATAGTAACCTATAAAACTGAAAGTTTCAATAGTTATTTTCATGATCGTTTTCATACGTAGATATAACAAAAAAACTATCCTCCGAGAGAATAGTTTTAATAGATCAACCTGGTTAACAGTCGCTCGATTTCAGCATCTTGTAACAATTGATCACCGTATTTTTTCGTAATTTGAGTAAGCGCAACATCATGATAGAAATAATCGGTCATGGCTTTGACAATCGGTTTGGACATCGTTTTGATGGCTCTCCATGAATCGTGTTCCACACCAGCAAACAACAAATAGGCATGATCTACAATGAGCAGCTGTGAAGGTTCCGGCGCATCAAGTAATGGAATCAACGAGTATTTCCGGGTTAAGGATGTCTCCATACCCCCAACAGCAAGCACTTCAACATATACTCCCTGTTGTTCCTTCTGCTCCAGCAGTTCACGATATTTCTCCATTCGCTCATTCCAGGCCAGAAAAAGAATGGATGAGTCTGCTTCCTCGATAAGCTGTTCAATATTCGAAGCAATGGATGACTCATCCTTCAACGTCCAGATATGCTCGTCCGTGAAGGTACGTTTGATTTTGTAACTCTTCAATTCCTCAATATCTTTCTCAAAATCAGCCTTGATCTTATGAATAATGGACTGAAGATCCACTGCCATATATAGTTTTTTCTTCCCATCCATCGTTGTCAGCACCGTTCCCTTGTCGATCAGCCGGTTGAGCACTTCATAGATCTTGGCTTTGGGAACGTTGGAGTGATTAACAATGGATGTGGCATCAAGTGGTTCATCCTGCGCAAATATAGCCTCATATACCTGACTTTCATATTGTGTAAACCCGAATTTCTGCAACATGTGTGGATCGGCGCATCCCTTCTTATTGTGTCTGGTCTATCTAGTTTAGACGGCTACACTTTCCATGTCCAGTATGTCCTCCCTGACCTATAAAATCAACGGCAAGGGAACTCCCGGTGGTAAGTTGCCATCGAAACAGCATTCTACGAATAAATAAGCAACCATCGACGAACTGGGAAAACTGTATCTCATCATGGAGTTCATCGTTGTATCCGTCTGTTTATTAAATAGCATGTCTTCCGTCTAACACCTTTTCCTCACCTTATCATCTACTATTAAGAACCTTTAATAGAAAAGAGATGATTAGATGGCTCGTGTCAATGCTGTTCCACAGCCGGATCTGGTATTAATCTATTGGTCTAGAAATCCGCTCGTTCCCGGTTCTGCGCGCAGAATCCAAAGTGTGCGTGTGATTGGTAATACGTCTCCATGTACATTTACATTGGTTCCCGGTGCACGCCTGATCAATGCACTGAACTGCTTGCTGGACAATGATATTGGATTCAAAGTGGTATACCGCTACAAAACGTCAGAAATCAGTGGCATTCTGTTATTGAAACGCAAATGATCAAAAAGCATAAAAATGGTGCCTCCCTTTGGGGAGAGCACCATTTTCTCATTTTTCGTTCTTGGATGATATGAATCCAATCATTCTATTAGTTAGCAGCGATGGTATCATTCACTTCCTGTGTGATCTGATCTCCACCAAGTTTCTTCCAATTGGCAACGAAGTTATCGAACTCGTCTATCGACAAGTTACCATAGATGATTTTCAGAAACGTCTCGGCTCTCAGTTTATCCAGTGTAGCTTGCTTCGTATTCATTGTTCTCGTTGGTGCGTAGATGAATTCATTCATGACAATCAAGTCATTATCCCGATAGTATTTAATAACACCTTGTGAACTCTCTGGACCAAAGATGCGCTCCATGTGCCACTTGTCGAGATTTCCATTCCGATAATCCATAATATCGTCATAGAACAGCTTCGCTTCGAGTTCCAGTCCGGACGTATCTCCTGTCTTGAGCGCCTGCTCTACTTCATCCTGTGCTTTCACATTTTTGTTGGCTGGCAGATTGGAGACCGTCGCATTATGAAAACCAAGACCCGTCAGTCCGTTCAAATAAGCAGCCCGTTCTTCCTTGGCAGACTCACCAAACATTTTTTCAGCCTGGAAATTGAGCAGCTTAACTAACGCTTCTGGATGCTCGTAGCCTTTGCGAACGGCAAATATACCGCCCAGACTAAGATGATTCTGTGTTTTGGCTGGCTGATCATCAATCGATTGAACCGGGTAAGCCATCCAGTCGATGTTCTGGTCTTTCTTAATCATGCTGCTAACCTGAAAAGGTGCCCATTGTGGCAGGAAGAACATGCCTGACTTGCCTGCATTCACATCCTCCATCATTTTAGCAAAATCCTTCACGCCAAATTCGGGATCAAGTACCCCCTTCTGATAGAGAGTCTGAAGCTCACGCAATCCTTCTTTCACTTCCGGTTGGATCGTTCCGTTCACGACTTGACCTGAAGCATCCTTAATCCAGGTTTCGAGATAACCATGATAGCCAAGCAAGAACGCATTGATAGGCAAATCCTTGTTCAAGGCAATGCCATACGTATCGTCTTTGCCATTTCCGTCTGGATCTTCGAAGGTAAAGGCTTCTGCAATCTGGATGACATCCTGCATGGACTTGGGCGCTTCAAGACTGACCTTTTTCAGCCAGTCCTGACGAATCCAGATCATATCCGAGGAATCCAGCGAGCCTGGGAAGCTCACCATGGCGTATATTTTGCCATCCTTCGTTACCGGTTTCAAACCTGCTCCATCTTCAGCGGACATGAACTCCTTCACCAGTTCGGATGCATACTTGTCATATACTTCGGTCAGATCTTCCAGCATTCCCGCTTCATGAAGTTGTTCGAATTGAACAGCGCTCACTTTCAGTACATCCGGCAGATCACCACTCGCGAGCGTGACATTCATCTTATCGTTATAATTGGCATCCGGAACAATCCATTCGTACGTTACATCAATACCAAGTTCATCCTTGTACCCTCTAGTCCAGATGTTATTGGCGTGTGTATCTCCTTGGGCGAGCGATTCTTTCCCCGTTTCATTCATGGTGGAAGTCAATTTAATGGGTGGGTCATATTTCGTAAGTGGTCCTCCTGCATCCTGCTGTGTGTTCGGCTCAGCTTCATTCTCGGCACTTCCCGCACCAGACGAACAGGCTGCAAGCGTGGTGGCCAGCACCATGGTTAACGTTAATAATGAGAACTTCTTGAATGATATATTCATGCGAATCCCCCTTTTTTCTCCTCCCGTGAGGTATATTTTTATTTTATAAAGAAAGCGCTATCACTTCGAGTGTATCCCGTTGACATCTAGTATCTTTGATTTACCATTTGAGACATGATCTAACTTTTCTGATCCCGATACTCTTGAGGGGTACAGCCCGTTGCTTTTTTGAAGAAACGATAAAAATAATGCTGATCGCTAAATCCAACCTTTGCCGATATTTCATGCATTTTGCAGGAAGAACCCAGAAGCAACTCTTTACTTCGCTCTACTCTGCGGTCATGGATGTAGTCGGATATGCCTTTGCCTGTAATCCGTTTGTACCAACGCGACAGATAAGAAGGGTTAAGAGAGACTTCCTGTGCGATCCGTGTGAGTGAGAGGTCATCCTCCAGATGGTGCTTGATATAATGATGGATCGTAATCAGAATCTGTGACTGGTCATTCAGGCGGGCATCACTTCGTTTGGAGATCATCCATTCGTATGCAGATTGATAAAAGATGACCAGATCGGACCATGCGGTATGGATGTCAAAATGCAGCATTCGGGAAAGCGATATTTCTTCCATTGCCGACTCATACAACCCCAATTCGTGCATAGCTTCAATGAGTACACTCGCTGCACCCGTATACGTTTTCATGCGGAAGAACGGATCTTGAAGCCCTTCCTTCGCAGCCTCGGTCCATTTGTGGAAAGACTCTATCCATTCTGAGTCACCGGAGGTTATTCGCTGTTTGATCTGATCCAAATGCAGTACGACCACACCCTGTTGATTCATAATGCTAGGCGTGTAAGGCAATTCGTCCTGGATATTGACACGCAGCAGCTTCTCCATCCCTAGCCCCGGACTCTCATGAACCGACAGACGTAGTTGCGCAATAGCCTGATTAACCCTGATCCACTCTACCGCCTGCTCGCTGACCATGATGGATACAGACAGGTTCAGACAGTCCGCACAGGATTGCTGCACGGACTCCAGTGTGCCATAGACAAAACGAAGGCTCTGATTCCAGCTGTCCAGCTGACTCCCTCGTCCCACTTGTGTAGTAGACATGTGTGAATGAAGCTCTTCCTGCGGTTGAATAAAACACGCGATGACCTGAGCGTCCAGATCAATCGCCTTCACCTTAGCCTTGTCTTGCAGCAGCTCCTCCGCAACATTGGCAACCGCATAGCGGATGAGACTACGATCCGCCTGAGACTGATAGTTATTCCACTCCTCTACCCGTATAATCACAGGAATAACGAGTTGATCGGATTCAAAAGGCAGCTGTACAGCATCCAGTTCTTCCTGAAGTGAAGCGATATCATGTCTATCCGTTCGCTTAAGCACATCCAGTAACAGTTGACGCTGTAACTGGGGCAACGCTCGCGGCAATTTACTACGAAACCATGCAGCTTGGTAGCGAAAATCATTCTCTTCCGATATCTGTGTTAACGCCCGTTCTACCGCAGCTCGAATGTGACTCATTCCCTCTGTCTTTAACAGGTAATCCACAACGCAAGGGTTACGAATGGCTTGGTGTGCATAATCGAATTCGTTATGACCAGTCAGCAACAGAACCTTGCATCGTGGCCACCGATCCATAATCTGCTCGATCAATTGCATACCATCCATACCAGGCATACAGATGTCGCTGAGTACAATATCAATCTTGACCGAGTTCAGCCAATCGATGGCTTCAAAGGCAGAGTACGCTTTAATAATCTCCATGTCTTGAAAGTTCGCCTTTTGAAAGAAAGCGTATAGTCCATCCAAAATAACGGGTTCATCATCTACAATAAGCATCCGCTGCATAACGCTACTCCCCTTTCCATGGAATTTTCACTAGAATGCACAACCCACCCAGCTCACTTCGCTGCGCTGTAAGACCATAGGCGGCCCCGAATTTGATTCTTAAGCGCTGATTCACATTCATGAGTCCGGTTATCTCTTCGTTTCCATGTTTCCGCTCTGTTTCCTCGAAGGCAGATTGCAGGTAATTCAAGGTTTCATCTGTTAATTGATCCCCATCATCCTCAATACGAATGGACAGGTATCCCTGGACTTGTTGGTATGAAAGCTGTAGAGTACCTCCCTGACTACGCTTCGCAAGTGCATGCTCGAACACATTTTCTACGATTGGCTGGATGATGACTCTGGGAATCGAAATCATTCTGTACCTCGCATCCAGATCCTCCAATTCCAATTGAATCCTGGAACCAAACCGAATTTTCTGAATCGATGCATAGACCAGCGCATGGTCAATCTCAGCCCCTAACGATACTTCGCTATGGGAATCCCGGGACATGTATCTGAAATATTGACCCAGATAGTCGGTGAATTCCTGAATGAGCTCCACATTCTCCACTTCCGCCATTTGCTTGATGCTGAACAGACTGTTGTATAAAAAGTGAGGTTGAATCTGGGATTGCAGATGTTTGAGTTCTGCCTCACTTGTTCGAATCCGTGCAACATAATTCTCATCGATCAAAATATGTAAGCGCTCTATCATATGGTTGAATCGAGAGTACAAATAGCCGAATTCATCCCTTCTGGATGAAGGAATATGTACGCTTGTCTGGCCCTGCTCTGCCATTCTGAATCCTCGAATAAGTACCGATAAAGGTTGATGAATCGATCTGTAAATTGAAAACGAGAAGATGATAATGATGACAATCGACATAAAGGTCACCATCCATAACCACAATTTGTATTGTTCCAGTGGTGCCCTAAGCACATCTTGTGGAATAGTGGCTGTCAGCGTGAACGAGTGATCCTTATCATGTAATGAATAATAGAGATATGGATCAGATTGAAACTTCGTAACTTGCATGGACTCGGACGGTTCAGGCGAAACAGTTCGAATCGGTTTTACAGGTGCAGACTGCTCAGATGAAGAGATCACCACATGCTGCTGTTCACCGAAACTCAGTGTAATCTCACTTTCACCCGTTTCCGACAGCTGTTGCAATCGGTGTTTCAATTCTTCAGCAGACAAGCGTATTCCTAATATGAAATTGGGCGGTTCCTCATGGTTCATGTTATATGGATTACTTTTCAGGAAATAGAGATCTTTATTGGAATGCGATAATTCGCCATTCAGATTGCCCATCGTGGCGAGCAGATTCTTCCACTCGGTATCCTCCACGTCCCGAATTCCGTCCGCCGCACTGACCCGTTTATGCAGAGCGGGAACGTAATACACGACATCACTAATGTAAGGACTCGTTACCATGATCTGACTCAGCTTGTTGTGGATATTGTTCAGACTGGACGTAACTTCATACCTGCTCATAATCGCGGCTCGTGTACTTAGCGTGGACATGGGTTCATCAAATGAAAATTCGGTCACCAGCGCACTCATTCGCTCCAATTCGAATTGCAGATGATTATGGTAGAAGTACAATTTGGATTCATGCGCCTTCTCCACCTCCGTCTGCATTTGTTTGGAGCTGACTTGCGTAATCATAATGCTTATCCCATACAAGGGTAGAATGACCAGTACAAAAGCAATCATCAGTTTGACAACAATGGATGACTCCCTCCATCTCCCCCGGATGAATCGCAATATTTCCCTCCTCCTCTCCTCACTCTCTTAAATTGCAAAAAAGGAGCCAGAAATCGGCTCCTTCCTCCCAACGGTTTTTCCTCCTATCGATCTTATCCCTTTACACTGCCGACAACAAGCCCATGGACGAAATACCGCTGCAGGAACGGATACACGAGCAGGATCGGAATAACGGACAAAAAGATCTGGGAAGCTTGAGTCGTTCTATCCGATACCTGACTTAAGAGCGTCGCATCCTCCAGCGTCATCATCTCGCTCTGGATCATCGTCACCTGCTGTAACATGGACTGAAGATACGTAGCGAGCGGATAGCCTTCTGGACTCTTCATGTAGATCATGCCATCGAACCAGGCGTTCCAGTGTCCTACCATGGCGAACAACGTAATGGTTGCGATACTTGGTAGAGAGATCGGAAGATAAATGCTCCATAGTGTGCGAAAATGTCCTGCCCCATCCATCCAGGAGGCTTCTTCAAGCTCCTTCGGCAAACCTCTGAAGAAGTTGAGCATAAGGAGCACATTAAAGATCGGAACGGCACCCGGCAGAATCAGAGCCCAGATGGAATCCAACAGCCCCGCTTCCTTAACCACCAGATAACCCGGGATCAATCCTCCACTGAACAGCATGGTGAATACAAAAAGCCAGGCATAGAACGTTCTTGAACGGAATTTCGCAGCCTCTTTGGAGAGCGGATAAGCTACCAGAATCGTAAAGATCAGATTGGTCGTAACCCCCAGAACTACACGAAGAAGGCTCGTGCCGAAAGAGTTCAGGAACTGCTGATTTTCCAGAATGTATTGATAGGAGGACAATGTAAAATCCACAGGCCAGAATGTGACACTCCCCGCTTTGACCGCATCACTCGAACTAAAGGAAATCGCTAATATATTCACAATCGGGAACAGGCATAACAAGGCAAGAATCGTCAGGATGACGTAGTTAAACCCTAGGAACCACCGATAGGCTCTTGAAGCGTGGTGCATGATTCTGCCTCCTTTCTAGAATATCCGATAATTCGCAAACCGATAGGCCAAGAAATAACCAAGTCCGATAAAAATGAAGGAAACGACAGATTTGATTAGACCCAACGCTGTCGATACAGAATACTGTGCATCCTGCAAGCCGATTCGGTAGATCATCGTATCCAGAATATCTCCTGATTCATATACCAATGGATTATAGAGGTTGAACACTTGGTCAAAGCCGCCGTTGAGTACGTTACCCAGACTAAGCGTTACCATCAAAATTACGATCGGGCGAATGCCTGGCAGTGTAATATGCCATGTCTGTTTCCATCTTCCTGCACCATCCATAACAGAGGCCTCATACAGAGACTTATCAATATTAGTTAGGGCAGCGAGATAGATAATCGTACCAAATCCGAATTCTTTCCATTGATCTGTAATAACAAGTATGTAAGGGAACCACTCATTACTGGCCAGAAATTGAATCGGGTCAATCCCCACAGCTTTCAACAACATATTAACGATCCCGGTGCTTGGAGATAACACATCCACGATGATTCCCGCCAGAATAACCCATGAGAAAAAGTGAGGCATATAGATTACGGTCTGAATCGTTCGTTTAAAACCTGTCTTGCGAACCTCATTGAGCAATAAGGCTACAAGTACCGGAATTACCAAGCCGGAAACAATTTTCATCGTCGATATAAATACCGTATTCCATACAACCTGCGAGAATCCCGGTAGATCGAACAGGTACCTGAAATTGTCCAAACCCACCCAATTCATATTTTTGAATCCGGCAATGGGAGAGAAATTCTGAAAGGCAATAGAAAGTCCCGCCATCGGAATGTAACCGAATACAATAATAATGAGCAGTCCAGGCAGAATCATGAGATGAAGCGGAACGTTTCGGATAAATTGTTTGTAGTTGGAACGCATAAGCTGACTCCTCCTTCAACGTTTATTATAGGAGCAGCCAGATCACCGCAATAGTGTGGGCTATTTACTTTGGGTATCTTTTGTTGACTCACTCCCCTGGAACGCCAAAAAACCGCGATATCCGCGGTCTCTTGTTCACGCTATAGATTTAAATCAGAATATCCAAAACTAATACATTCACTGAATGAGCAGCTAAATTAACCACCACCGATGTATCGGACAGTGTGATCTCCTGTTCTTGGGGAATCACTTTCTCATCATTCTTCTGATTCACATTTGGCATATGCACCAAATGATCTTCTCCAGTAAGCGTGATCAGTCTGGCTGAAGCATCAACCTTCAGATCCTGAAGGCAAATCCGGGTTGATTTATCCACACCATCTGCATTGACCAGTTTAACATATACATGCCCTGCGTCTTTTGTCACAGAGTGGAATACTTCACGGTTGTAAGCTTCCAGCTTGTAATCCAGAATCTTGCTGGTATTGCGACCGTCTGTATAGGAGCAGATCAGATTCTTTCCTGTGTCCCCACCATAGTTAACCGTGATCGTATAATCGGTCCCATTCTCCAGTGGTTCATAGTTGGCCGCTCTCAGGTTACCTGCTGCCGAACTGGATGAATAATCTCCCAAGATGTAACCTTCGATCCCTTGTTTGTACACCTTCACTCCCGTGGCATTTCCACCGTAGCTGATTGCGTACTCAATGACATCCTTATTCTCGGGCGTGATATCCATCAGTCCCACACCGATGTAAAAACCATCCTCACCCGAGATTCGTTCAGCCTCAACGCTCACTTTGTAGTTGCTCCATTCGTCATTCAGCAGGTACAATCCATTCAATCCACTTGATTGTGCCTTCAAAATGATCCCATTCCCTGCGATTAACGTGTATCCTTCCGATCCAGGAATCTGTCTCCATGCCTCACTAGGCTCTGTACGTTCCCTGAAATCTTCATCAAACATCATACTGCCATCCACATTGGACGTCACCGTGACTCGTTTCACTACGATGTCTGCATGACCTGTTGCAATTTCGATACCGCCACGCGGAATGAGATTCAACGATTTGCCTTTGCTATAGGTGGAGAATGAAGTCTCAAGCACCTGATCTCCTACATGTTTTGCAAAAAGCTGCTGTACATAATAATTCGGTGTATACCACACCGTTTCATCATCAAACCAGATGCAGTCCGGCGTCCAGCGGTAGGTACCATCCGTCAATACTTTATTGAACAATGGCGCATACGCAGCCAGGCGAACAACGTCCGCATTATTTTCAAATCCGGTCATGATCGCAGCTTCCGCAACCGCACCTGCCAGCGTATTTTTGTCCGTGGAAGCATACTCTCCCACAAATACTTTGGATGTTTCTTTCCAATCAATACTTCCGTCTTCATGATAAGCCCGATCATAGTAATTGTACCGATCCGCGTTGTTCAGCAAATATTCATTGGATCGATAGTAGTGCTCATCCGCAATAGTATCCATGTAATTGTCCTGATTCTCATACCAGGTTACCGTCTCCTCAATCACCTCTGTGCCATCTGCAAAAGCAACCTGAGCTGATCCGGTCAGATTCCCGCTGAGGAATTTCCATCCTTCCTGGTACGCATCATCATCCGCCTGAGCACCAACCGTCGAGATAATGTGCAGTTCATGATCAGGATAGTTCCGTTTCATGTAGTCATCTATCGAACGTTTGAATACTTCGAAGTTGGCAAAAAATTCAGTGCCCCAGTTCTCATTGCCTACGCCCAGATAACGAAGATCAAACGGTTCAGGATGTCCCATCTGGCTTCGTACCGCTGCCCATTCGTTGTGTTCAAAGTCTGTACTGAGCGCAAAGTCGATCAGGTCTGTAAAATTCCGGATATAATACTCCCTTAAAGCGCCACCCGCAGGGTGAGCGTAATCCGATCTTGCCTGACATAACACACCGCAAGCCATGACTGGAACCGGAGCGGCATTCAGATCTTCCGCCAGTTGGAAGTACTCCATATAGCCAAGCCCCATCGTCATCATGTAACCCCAGACATTATAATTCTCTTTGCGGAGCTCAACCGGACCCACAGAATCCTTCCAGTCATATACGTTATCCCAGATGAAAGATCCCTCCGAGATACATCCTCCCGGAAAACGCAGGAACTTCGGATGCAGATCTGCGAGTGCTTGGATTAGATCTTTTCTCAATCGATAGTTCGGATTACCTGTATAGTTGGCATGTGCTGTAGCCGATATTCCTTCTTCTGCCGGATCAGCTCCCCATACATTCTGAGGGACTAAGGACACCATATCGATGGAGATTTCACCTTCAAACGTAAGTGCCAGTTGACCAAGTACGGTCTCGGTTCCAGTCAGAAGCAAAGCGTATTTCTTCCATGTGTTCCCGCCTTCAACATGTAGCGTTACCGAATCACTGATGGAAGTGTCACTTCCATTCTGTAATTGAACGGTGATCATTCCTGCCGATTCTGCTTTTGCCCATACGGTAAAGTCATACGATTCACCCTGCTTGATGGACATGGCACAATGCTGGTTGGAGTCTGAGAATCCGCGATTTCGAATCGTTGCCCCATCCTGAACCGTTACATAATAAGCATTGACTTCAGGGTCTTCCACGTTAAAGTGAACGTTCAGTCCATCCGTATGCTGTACGAGCATTTTCTCCGTATCGCCTGACCAAGCAAACAAAGGCTCACGGTTTCGCCCTGTCGAACAACCACATTCTCCAGAGTCATGGGAGTACGTATCGAATGCAAAGGATTCAAATGATCGATTTTGAACAAGCTCTGCATAGATTCCGCCATCTGCCGCGTTATTAATATCCTCGTAGAAAAGCCCATACATGACTTCACTGATGTCTGCCACCTTCTGATCCCCATGAATGGTGACCGTATAAGGCGGGAGATGCGCCGGCACAACAGACACGTCAAAGCTTTGGCTCAGCTTACGATCTCCTCTGTTCAGAAGCGCACGGAGCGTAACCTCTTGTGCCGATGTGATTGCCTGAACCTCTCCGTTCTCGGACAAAACTTCCGGCTTACTGGAACTCCATTCAACAGACACTTTACCACCCAGCAAGTCTGCAGGTAATGATACATCCTTGGTGATAATTCGGTTGGGGAAGGACAAGTACTTGTCTGCCGCAAGCTTCACAATCGCTTCATCTGTCAGTGACTCACACATCACTTCAATGACTTCATCCATGGTAAGTGCTGCCCCATAGATCCGAAAGTCGGATAACGAACCTGCAAAATCCACATCCGCTGCATACTGGGAACGTCCGATATAATTCTGGCTATAATTCTCAGGATCGGTGAACGAATCAAACCATTCGCGCAATTTGGCATAATTGCCACTGGATGTCTGACTAATGGAACCGTCTGCGGCCTTCTCCCCATTCACATATACAATCGGCCCCGCACTGCTCAACGTTCCCCCTTGGCTGCCTGCCACAGAGAGTGCAATGTGCAGCCATTCTCCACTTGCAACTCCTCGACTTGGGTGGACAACCAGATTATCGCCAGCATATAACGTACTCAGGAGCTGACGCGTCAGAAACACATACGGCCCCTTCTCCCCTTTACCAAAGTCAAAAATGCGCTCCCACACATTGGACCCTTTGCCGAGAAATACCCAAGTTGCAATAGTAATTCCCGTGTTATCGCTTACATCACGAAGCAGATCCGACGGTAATTGCAGATAAGAAGTTCCATTCGATCCCCCGTTGAAAGTTACCGCCGATCTTCCTTTTAACTCGGATATGACAGGGGGTAACTCGCCTTTTGCCAAACTATCATGTCCGTTCCCGGAGCTGTCTTTCCCAATCTGAACAGCATCTTCGAACGTGTATTGTGCGATTAATTGGTTTTGATATGTGGTCATGTTCTTACCTCCTATGTAGTTTGGAATTGTCGTTACTGAATACTCGCCTTTAATTCGTATAAGTATAAAATGATTGATAAATAGTTAAACACCTAATCTAAACGTAATAATATCCCATCACATAACCTAATTTCAATCCTAAATTTGAGAATAATACCTGTTTTGTTTGAATGTAATGAGCCTTATCAGCTCTTCCCAGCTCTCTTCATTTATTTATTTTAGTCTTATAAACATTACATTTATGGTTTACAAACATATAAACCAATTGATAATATAACAAATGAAAGCGCTTGATATATTTAAATACTCAAAGGAGGTCTGCCGAACCTTATATCGTGTGTTGCCAAGTATCGGGTTATTTTCATTCCGGGAATTAGGAAAGGGGAAACGTATGAAACGTTATTGGGTACGCGTACTTAATATTTCTGTACTAAGCACCACTTTACTTACTGCAACAGCTTTGGCACCGGTCTCGGTGTTCGCAAATGGTTCAGGGGCAACCGTGGGTAACTCGCAGACTTCCATCACACCTATCGCAAATCCTGCTCCATCATTCAAAAATGTTTCCGTTCATGACCCTTCTGTCATTAAGGTGGATGATACGTTTTATATTTTTGGATCACACCTGCAAGTGGCCAAGTCCAAAGATTTTCTGAACTGGGATCTCGTCGCCTCTGGTGTTACGGATAACAACCCTGTTGTCCCCAATGTAACCAAGGAATTTGCTGAAGCGCTGGAATGGGCACAGACGGATACGCTATGGGCGGCAGATGTCATTCAGCTCGCGGACGGCAAATTTTATATGTACTACAATGCTTGTAAAGGGGATTCTCCCCGATCAGCCCTCGGAATCGCTGTCGCAGATAACATCGAAGGACCTTATAAGGATCAGGGCATTCTGTTGAAATCTGGCATGTGGGATCAGATCAGTGAGGATGGTACCATTTACGATGCAACGATTCATCCCAATGTGGTCGATCCAGATGTCTTTTATGATAAGAACGGCAAGTTATGGATGGTGTATGGCTCGTATTCGGGAGGGATTTTCATTCTGGAGATGGATGAGACGACAGGCAAACCGCTGCCGAAGCAAGGTTATGGCAAGAAGCTGACGGGAGGCAACCATAGTCGTATTGAAGCCCCATACATGCTCTACAGTCCAGAAACCGATTATTATTATCTGTACCTGTCTTACGGCGGGCTAGGTGCTGATGGAGGATATAACATTCGTGTAGCCCGCTCCCAAACACCGGATGGACCTTTCCTCGATGCGGAAGGAAACGATATGATCAACGTTAAAGCGGACAAGGATAAACCGTTGTTTGATGATCGTTCTATCGAGCCTTTTGGAGTCAAATTGATGGGGAACTTCCTGTTCGAGAGACAGATCGGTGATCCAGGCACAGGCCTAGGTAGTGGCTATGTTTCGCCAGGACATAACTCTGCTTATGTTGATCCGGAGACTGGCAAACAATTTCTCATCTTCCATACTCGCTTTCCAGGGCGTGGCGAAGAACATGAAGTTCGCGTACATGAGATGCATATGAATGCAGATGGGTGGCCCGTTGTTTCTCCCTATCGCTATGCGGCTTTGGGAGAGGATACAACGCAACTAACAACTCAGGATATTGCTGGTCAGTACCAATGGGTGAATCATGGTAAGGACATCACGGCAGACATCAAGCCATCCCAGACGGTTCAGTTCACGGCAGATGGGCAGATTCATGGTGCTGTGACAGGAACATGGAGCCTTGGCGCAGACAACAAGGTTCAGATCACATCGAATAACGTTGTCTACAAAGGCGTTTTCACGCATGAATGGAACTCGGAATCTCAAAGTACGGTTCTGACCTTTAGCGCCCTCTCCTCCTCCGGGGTAGCCATCTGGGGAAGTCAAGGTGTTGAACGGAGCGATCAAGACATTGTAGATGCGGTGAAAAAGGATCTGAGCATTAGCAATACGGATCATGTGTTCTTCAACCTATCTTTGCCTACTAAGGGAACAAGTGATGCAGCGATTACGTGGAAAAGCTCCAACACTTCGGCTCTATCCGCTACAGGTGTAGTGCAGCGACCACGCGCTGGTAAGGGCGATGCCAAAGTAAAATTAACCGCAACGATTCGTAAAGGAACTGCGATAAGCTCCAAAACGTTTAACGTTATCATTCCACAGCAAGCGATAAGCCCGTTGCTCGGGGAGTATACTTTTGAACACAAGAAACTTGCCAAAGTCGCACAGGATTCCAGTAAAAATGAATATCACGGACAAGCTTTTAACGTGGTCAGTTCTGCTGCTGGTGGCAAAAATCAGGCTGCCACATTTAACGGGACAGACAGTTTCATCCAATTACCTGGCCTGATCACAGATACAACGGATTTCACGTTTAGCGCTTGGGTCAATTGGGACGGCGGCGGGTCCTGGCAGCGTATTTTTGACTTTGGAAATGGCTTGACGAGGCATATGTTCCTTACTCCCTCCCAGCATAATGGAGCGCTACAATTCACCATTCATAATGAGGGTCGGGATCAGAGTCTGATTGCCGCAAATCCACTGCCTTCCAAAGCGTGGGTTCATGTGGCTGTAACCCTTCAGGGTGATGTAGGTACTCTGTATGTGAATGGTACATCGGTTGCAAGCAGCTCTGAGATCACCTTTAACCCGAAAGATCTGCAGGTAACGGAAGCTTATGTAGGCAAGAGTCGTTATGCGGCTGATCCGTTCTACAAAGGCAGTCTGGATAACGTAAGAGTGTATGACAAAGCATTAACAGCCAAGGAAATCCAGCGTCAGGCCAAAGAAAAGCCTTAAGTCAGAGTCATATCATAGGCGCTGAGCCCCATAAGTACACACATCAATAAAGCAGCCACTGTATCGAACTGCACCCCATTTGTTAGAGATAACGAACAGGGGTGTTGCAGTTCATTTCATCAGGCTGCTTTATTGTCATTCCTTTCATGTATGCATTCATTCGTTCATCATTGGTTACTTTCAGAGATGGATCTTTGCTTCTCACTTCGGATAATGAATGACCATGTTTAATTTGTTCATCTTAATACCGGAGTTAACATAGGCATGAGGCTTGTCCGCTCCAAAACGAATTGACTCGCCTTGGTTCACCGTATATTCTTCTGTGCCTACCCGAATCGTAACTTTCCCTTCAAAAACAGTAATAAATTCTTCCGTACCTTCGATATGCGATTCAGCTTTCAACTCAGACTTTGGGTCCATCTCCATCATATATATTTCAAAACGACGACCCTCTTCAAAAGGAAAATGCGGATAAATCCGAACCCTTCCCTCATCCTCCATCAATACTTGAATATCATCGCCCGTTACAACAGTCGTATCTGACTTCGGCTCGTGGATCAGAGCAGTAAAGGAAATCTTCAAGCCATTGGCAATCTTCCATACGGTTGCAATCGATGGATTGGATTCGCCACGTTCAATCTGACCAAGCATAGTCTTGCTAATACCAGACATTTCGGCAACTTTGTCTAGACTCAGCTTTCTTTGTTCCCGAAGCTGTTTCAGGTTCTGCGCAAGAATACTATTAATGTTTTTCAAAAATCCATCCTCCTCATTTTATAATTATATTGTGCTATATAACGCACATATTGTACAATAATAAAGACCGTACGCTATAACGTACATTTCAGTTCATTATATCACACAACTAAGAAAACGTGGAGGAACCATGAACATTATACCTTTAGTGACCTATGCAATCATCGCTTCATTTACACCCGGACCCAACAACATCATTTCCATGACGCATGCCAGAAATCAGGGATTCCGCAAGACCCTTCCGTTTATTAGTGGAGTTGCAGCCGGCTGCTTGCTAATTATGTTTCTGTCCAGTTATTTCAACCTTATTCTTCATCAATATATTCCCAGGATCGCACCCGTATTGAACGTGTTAGGATGTGTGTACATGCTCTATCTGGCGCTCAAAATCATGCGAAGTAAACCTGCAAATTCGCAAGAAAACAAGGTCAATCATTATTCATTTCTATTTGGGTTCACCCTGCAATTCATCAATCCCAAAGTCATTCTGTATGGGCTTACTGCCATATCCGTTTTTGTTCTGCCTCTTGGACAATCCCATATTCAATTGATCGCATTCTCCTTGCTGCTCACCTTCATCGGTATTAGTGCCAATATGACCTGGGCGTTCGGTGGCATGTTATTCCAGAGCTTTCTATTGAAATACGAACGTCCTGTTAATATCGTGATGGGTATATTGCTAATCTACAGTGCACTGTCAATCCTGATGTAAAATGCAATAGAAAAAGCGTCCACTCATTTGATGAGCTGAACGCTTTTATTTTTATCCTAATTCCGGTCTCCACCACGGATGTATAGGATAATTCTCCGTATGAAGAACAACCTTCTCGCCGATTTTGGGTGTTGCAATCTTAACGTTCAAGGCATGTGCAGCCTTCGTAATTCGTTCAACCGGTTCATTCCAGGCATGATAGGCCAACGTAAATGCTGCCCAATGAATTGGAATGAGTAGCTTACCCCTTACGTCCAAATGCGCTTGCACTGTTTCTTCCGGCATCATGTGAATGTTGGACCAACGCTCGTCATATTGCCCGCACTCCATCAACGTTAGGTCAAATGGACCGTATTTATTGCCAATTTCTTTGAAATGAGGACCGTATCCGCTGTCGCCACTAAAGAACACTTTTGTATGTTGTCCAGCAATAACCCACGAACACCATAAGGTAGAATTACGGTCGAATAATCCTCTGCCCGAGAAATGTCGCGCTGGCGTACAAGCAAATGTTAAACCTTTGAACGATAACTCATCCCACCAGTTATACTCGGTAATCTGTTCCGAAGGCACACCCAGTTGAATCAGTCGACGACGGACCCCAAGCGGCACGATAAAGCGCTTTGTTTTATCCTTCAATCTGCGAATGGAGTCATAGTCGAGATGATCATAATGGTCATGCGATATAATGATTGCATCCAAAGCCGGGAAATCCTCGGGTTGAATCGGTAGATTCGTGCTGTAACGTTTGGTACCCACCCAGGATACAGGGGATGGACGATTGCCTAGCATTGGATCAAAGAGTAACCTGTGACCTTCGATTTCAAGGAAAAAGGCTGAATGGCCAAACCATGTAACCTGCGAATTATCGGAAGCACTGAATGAGTCTGCAGGTTCACATACCTCCATGGGCATTACGCCCACTGGCCTCCGCTCTACATTGCCACGCATGGAATCTCTCAATATACTGATCAGAGACTTGAAGCTCATGCCGGCCGATGTCGGGATCTGATTTTCATATTTTGTCATTGTGCATACCTTCTGTTCTATATAATCAATCTGTGATTCAACATTTGAAAAATATCTATTCATATCGTAGCTTTATATTAATTCATTGGCCGTTGATATTCAATTTTCGGTTAATTAAGATAGAATTAAGACTCTGTTTTCTCTCCTATAAGATTGGGCATATATGATAGAGAAAATAAATGGAGAGTATGTGAGAGAACATGAAGAAATGGCGTAAAAGATTAGTTAAGTTTTTGATATTTGACCTCGCGTTAATTATTTTACTTTTCGGTACAGGCGTGATCTACCAACAAGTGGGTTTAAGGCAGGATGCCAAAACACTCGTACCTCCTGGAAAGCTCTACGAAGTACACGGAGACAATATGCATTTATATACCGGTGGAGAAGGCGAGGTAACGGTAGTACTTGCCTCCGGCTGGGGTACCGCTAATCCCTATGTAGATTATTATCCCCTATATGAGAAGCTTGCTCCTAACACAAAATTTGCTGTATATGATCGATTTGGCTATGGTTATAGCGATCGAACCGATAAGAAACGCGATGTCGATACCGTGGCAGAGGAATTACACGAGTTGTTAGAGGTATCTGGACAGAAGCCACCTTATGTTTTAGTTGGACATTCTCTCGGCTCGCTGGAAACCATCCGTTTCGCACAGAAGTACCCGAATCTCGTGAAAGGTATCGTCATGATTGATGGCGGAAGTCCCGAATATTATGCGAATGACGATGACTCCTTGGCAGATACAATTGGTGGTTTCGCGAATAAATTCCGTATCCAAACCGGACTGTTCCGCCTCTCCATGCAATCTGACTTGGTTGTCGAGACTTCCAATGCCAGTCGTAATGAACTGAAACTTGTACCCGATGAACTGAAAAAATTGGATACAACTGCGTTGTTGTACAACTACGGTAATGCTAACACGTTGGATGAATTACGTGAAATAGCTGCCAACGCCAAAGTGGTCGTAGATCACAAGCAAACCTTGCCGTTTCCGCTCACCATACTGACGGCTGATTACTTAGGTGCCAGTGAACCCGAATGGGATAAAACTCAAACAGAATTCAAATCTTGGTCTAATGAATCGAAACAGATAACCATTAAAGATACTGATCATTACATCCATCAATATCGCCCGGATCTCGTTGCGGATGAAATATTAGCCTTGGTGAAGAAGTAACTTGAAAGAAACCCCAAAGAATCTCGAACTCTTTGGGGTTTTGGCTATGAATTTATTGTGCTATCGCCAGTCTTGGCCGTTGGGATCTGAAATCGCTGAAGGCTTGTTCGATCTCTGATGACGTCAACTGGTGACGATAGAAATACTGCTCCATCGCCTCCATTTCGATGCGATCCCCATTGTAGATGTTATCAATTTTTCGAATGACCTGGTTATACAAACTTTCACGTCTGGATTTCACAGGTTCACACAACCAAAAGTCTGTTCTTTTCACATCACCTGTCTCCGTCCATAGTAAATTCTCATATCGGATGACATCCCAGTCCCAATATCCAGCATAAATCTGCTGAAGTTCCGTCGTAAACATATCGTATATCAAGTTGGGAGGAATGTGTCCATATGTCTCACGGTACTGTTTCAGATTGAATGCTTCAATCCATTCTGTCAGGGTGTACTCTCCTGGTGAATACGCATACAATTTAGGTGCATACGGATGACTTTGCAGTGACCTAAGAGCCTCACTTTCCATTTCCCCATCCAATTTTGCACGCGATGCGTATACTTTGAGACAATAATCCTGCAATCTGTATACAACCGAGCTATTGCTAATAAGCGAAGCCTGTATAGTTAAATGGTGATTTTTTTCGTAGTGCAACAGCATCTTTTCGATGTTATTGCCAATGGAATTGATGATTATCATAACGTTGTCTCCTTGAGTAAAGATAAAATATAAACCGTTTTCGAATTGGTTCAAAATTGCACTATTACATCCTATATTACCCTTTTATATTAGTATGAACATATACAATCTTGCCGGAACATGAAGTATTTGCTCTGAAATTCATTCGTTGAACCACCGTATTCCGGCTATATTCCTACTCTAATGGCTGAAACCCGTTTCACGTCAACATAAAAAAATAAATAATAATACACAAAAAAGCGATGCGTCCTTGGTTTAAGGAACGCATCGCTCTTGATATTGCGTTTTTTATAATAATTAGTGCATTGGGCCTTGTTGTCCAGCTTGTGCTCCAACTTTGACCCGTTTCACAAACAGTGAAATGATCAGTCCGATCACGGCAAGAACCAGTGCAAAGACAAACGCGTTTTGTACACCTGACGTGAAACCTGCCAACTGATTCTCAGGGCTCTCCGGGTCCGTCACATTGCTCAAGAAGCGAGTCTGTCCTGCACTCAATATACTTACCGCAACAGCTGTACCAATAGCTCCGGATACCTGTTGAAGTGTATTCATGATCGCAGTTCCGTGAGGATAGAACTCAGGTGGTAATTGATTTAGACCGTTCGTTTGTGCAGGCATCATAATCATCGAAATACCGATCATCATGAACACGTGCAACGTAATGATCATGCCCAGGGAAGTTGTCGCTTCGATGCCTGTGTACAAGAACAAGACAACGGATACGATAGCCATCCCAATAATAACAAGCCATTTTGGACCAAACTTGTCGAACAGACGTCCCATGATCGGAGACAAGAATCCATTCAGCAAGCTACCTGGCAATAGAACCAGGCCTGCTGTCAAAGCTGTAACCGCCATACCTTGTTGCAAGTACATTGGCAGAATCAACATCGAAGACAGCATCATCATCATACAGATGAAGATCAGGATCAGACCAACCGTAAACATTGGATATCGGAATGCACGCAGATCCATCATCGGCTGCTTCATTCTCAATTGACGGATACTGAATAACAGTAAGGACAACACACCAATAACGAGAGTGGTAACAACGACAGGGCTCGTCCAGCCTCCGCCAGTTTCCCCATGTCCTCCTGCGCTACTGAACCCGTATACAATACCACCAAACCCGAGTGTGGACAGGATAATGGACAGTACGTCAATTTTGGGCTTGGTCAATTTCGAAATATTCGGCAAGAACAACAAGCCACATACCAGTGAGATAATGAAGAACGGCAAGGAGATCCAGAAGATCCAGTGCCAGCTCAGGTTAGCCAGGATCAGACCGGAGATACTCGGACCACTTGCTGGCGCAAACATGATAACCAAACCGATCAATCCCATGGCAGCACCACGTTTTTCAATCGGGAAAATAACCAATATGGTGTTAAACATCAGTGGCAACAATAGCGCTGTACCTATCGCCTGCAGTACGCGTGCCACCAATAGAATTTCGAAACTAGGTGCAAGTGCAGCAACAAATGTTCCTGCAATCGAGAAAATCAGGGACGTTGTGAACAATTGTCTGGTTGTAAACCACTGCAACAGCATACCGGATACCGGTACCAGGATTCCCAACACAAGCAAATAACCTGTGGTTAACCATTGAATCGTTGTAGGACCTACTTCAAGCAGACCCATAAGTGGCGTCAAAGCCACGTTTAATGCCGTTTCTCCAAACAGACCAATAAAGCCGCTTAGCAGCATGGCGAACAAAATCGGAAATACCTTATATTGCTTTGTTTCTTCTTGATTCTGTGCAGAATCAGCCTTCATGGAAACCTCCACGATCCCATCCTCCTCAAACGTATCGAACTTTCTTTTTCTCTGTCTCTTGGTATAACTTATTGAATCTGTCTGGCATTCTTCGCCACAACCGACAAATAATCAGCAGCCGTCAGCAGAGGCTGTTTATCCTGATTCGTCAGGCTGATTATCAATGCGCCTTCCATCAAGGAAATGACCAGAAGTGCTGTCTCCCGCGCCTTCTCTTCACCAATGCCATCCAGAATCAGATGTTTCTTAATGACATCCTGCCAATCTGCAAATACCCCCTGACAGGCAACACGCAACTGCTGACTAATACATGAGGTCTCCACAGCTGCCCAGAAGCTGAATGGCAGAAATCCGGTAAAACCAGCTGCTTCTGTTTCATGAGCCAGATCATGAATAAATCTCTGAATGGCGTCCCCCGTGTTGTCATGGGCTGCAAAGGTTTGCTCAAATGTCTGCAAGATATGTTCATTGGCTTTTTGAATACACTCGTGCGCGAGCTCTTCTTTGCCGTGCGGGAAATAATGATATAAGGACCCTTTCGGCGTACTACTCTCCTTGATGATCTGATTCAGACCGGTCGCATGATATCCTTGTGAAAAAAACAGTCTCGCTGCTGTGCTGACAATGGACTCTCTAGCATTAGACTTTTCACTCAACGAAAGCCACTTCCTTCAAATAATTATAACAATCGGTCTATATAATTAAACCCGCTCAAATAGGTACTGTCAATCATTTTTATTTCAAATTTTAATGTAAACGTTAACACTTCAGGAGTAAGAAAATAAACCAAGCGACTGCGCATGGTCAGATTATCATAACAGCCGCTAATTTGGATGCAAAACTCCAGATTAAGCGGCTGTTTGTTAAAATAATTAGATTAAGGACTGTGAAAGCACATAATAGAGTCGAATCCGTCTTAATGTATCTCCTGATGTACTTCTTTGGAAGGTTCACTTGTTCGTTCATTACCTGCCCACACGTCTTGCACGTAGCGCCCTTCGGCCTGAAGCTGAATGAGCCAGTCTTTCGCTTGCTGCATCGTTGCTCCCTGCACTTCCTGATACGCTTGCCGCAAAGTCTCTTCCACTGCAGGAGCCATGTGGCTTCCATCTCCGCATATGTAGAGTTTCCCTTTGTTCATCAGCATGTGAAGCAACTGCTCGGAATCCTCCTTCATTAGATGCTGTACATACGTTTTCGGCTTGCCCTTCGCACGAGAAAAAGCAGTGTGTAGATTAACGATCCCTTCTCGCTCGTATTGTTCAAGCTCCTGACGATATATGAAATCTGAATCATTCCTGCACCCAAAGAACAGATGCGCCTCACTTAGTGGCAGACCTCTCTGTTTCATGACAGCTCTTGCCTGGAGGAAACCTCTGAACGTTGCAACTCCCGTCCCCGGTCCCACCATGATCATCGGAACGTCAGCCTCTTCCGACAGATGAAAATCGGATTCAGGTGTACGTACAAACATCAGAATACATTCTCCGGAATGACACCCGGCGAGGTACGATGAAGCAACTCCCAGATATTCGCCTTTACCACTCCATGCAGGCTCTCTTACTACCGATACGGTTATGCTCGCTTGCTCGGAATTCAGGCTTGGCGAGCTGGATATTGAATAGTATCTAGGCTTAAGTGGAGGCAATAGTTCAAGGAACTTTTCGAATGGCAGCTCACACGCCTCATACTTTTCCAGCAGTTCAAGCATGGTGATTCGATTGGCAAGAATATAATCCCTGTAGCTATTTTCGTCCAACATGTCTTCCAGTTCACGCTTATGAGGTGGACATACCGTATGATTAGCTAACTCCTGCAACTGTGCTCTGGTGACAGGCGTCTGCAATTCCACACAGTGAGTGAGCAACTCATACACCTTGACCGGACGGTTCAGTGGAAGATGCGTAAGATGTGTCATGTCCGATGTTAATTGGATCTGAACATCTTCACTTAGTCCGAACCGACGGAGTATCCGATCCACGTTCTGCTTCTGATTGCTAGGCAACACACCGAGATGGTCGCCTTCTCTATAAATCATGCCTTCGGGCAGTAACACCTCGATGTGTCGTGTGCTTCTCCCACTTCCCAGATCCTGAAGCTCTTTATTCACCACAACCGTGGCATAGCTGGCATCATAAGTTCGTGCAAGCGGCATATCCGTTTTCTCACGGACAATCTCCATTTGAAGTCTGTTTGCGCTTGGTGTGGATGGCTTCACAATCTCCGAGTTGATTCCCAAAGCATTCAACAACTGAGGCCACAACATATGTTGCCACGCTTCGACTTGCTTTTCCATATCACCTCCGGCATCGGCTTCACCGCGGGATAACAGTCTTTTACCTCCCAAAATTTCAAGCTTCTCATCCATCAATCGCGGAATACTCTGGTATGTACCGGACCAGCTCCGATCTCCACAGCCCAGAACGGCATAGTTCACATCCTGTGCTTCCGCTGACTCCGCTCCCCTCAACCAGTCTACAAATGCCGTAGCATTTTGCGGTGGTTTACCGTTATACGAAGCAGTAACGATGAGAACGACACCTTGTTGGGGTAATCGGCCAGCCCATTCATTCAGAGAAGCTGCTTCACTTGGGATTCCATACGAACGTCCTTTCTCCGCAAGCTCTCTGGCGATGCCTTCTGCCGTTCCCAGATTGGAACCATATAACACCAGGAGCGATGGACGACCATTTGCTTTAACGACCAGATTTTCTCCCGTCTGGCTGTCACTTGCTACATTTTTATGAACAACAGGACCAGGTTTCTCTTCTGCATTTACAATAGCCTTATTCATCGTTTGCGAAGCCGCGCGCGCTTTCACCTGGATTCGGAAGTCTCCCGGTTTTAATGTTAGCGTCTGTTTAACATCCAACTCATAGTTGCTATAATCGATCAGCTCAAAATGTTTGAGAACCATGCCAAGCACAAGTGTTGCTTCATATAAAGCAAACTGCATGCCGATACACGCTCTCTCCCCATTACCAAAAGGTTTATACGCATGATGAGGCACTTTCTTCGTATCCTCAAATCGCTCCGGCTGGAAAAGCTCCGCATCCTCTCCCCAGGCCTCTTTGTCACGGTGAAGCTGGGGCAAAAGAATACTGCAACTCTCCCCTTTCTTCAAGGGGTATTTGCCACCTATGACGGTGTCTTCTTTGGCATATACGTCAAATCCCGGGGCTGTTGGCCATAGACGGAGCGATTCACTGAGAATCATGCGAATATAGGGAAGCTGAAGAATTTCCTCGTACTGTGGTGAGTCACTGACCAAAATCTGATCAACTTCTGCATACGCCTTTTGAAGCGATTCCGGATTTTTCAGTAAAAAATAAAGAGCAAAGGATAACAAACCACTCGTTGTCTCATGTCCGGCAATTAGAAATGTAATAATCTGATAACGAATGTTCTCATCATCCAGCATTTCACCAGTCTCCGGATCTTTGCCATTTAACATACGTGCGAGCAAGTCTGCCTCTTCGGGTGCTGAACTCGCTTTACGTTCCTCTATAATCTGATCTACCAGAGAGAACATCGTCTGTATATCCTCCTGGAACTGTCGTTTAGTTTTGACCATAAGCAGATTTTGAATTTTCAAACGCGAGCTCTTTTGCATCGCTTCATTTAATGCCCGAACCATGCTTTCAATAAAAGGACTGTGATCCTGTCTGTAAAAACTGTTAAATCGATAATTGAATCCACATAGTCCAATGGTATCCAACGTAAGGCGTGTCATATCGTCCGCAACATCAATCGTATCGTTGGAATTGAGGCGTGCCCACTTATTAATCAACTGTTCCGCAATATCGACCATCATGGGGTGATAACCTTTCATAGCCTGCTTGCTGAAGGTGGGAAGCAGGATGTTATGAGCCTTTTTCCAGTTGGGCTCCGATGTTCTGCTTGTAAATAAACCATCACCTCCAAAGGCCCGTACATTCTCGAGTTCATTGTATACAAACTTGTCAAAACGGGACACATCGCATAACTCCGCGACAAGATCTGGTCCAGATACGATTAAACCGGAATAACCGGGAACGGTAAGTCGATATATCGGTCCATGCTGTGCAGCCAGAACGCCTAACGACAGCGTTGGTTTATCTTTATCGATTAAGGGCAGATTGCCAAGTGGCCCATACATTTTGGGCTGTGGAATGTAAGTTGCATCACTCATGATGATCACCTCTTATCTGTACGCCGTGGAGCAAGGTATTCGTTAGCCATTTGATGACTACTCTGCTTTCATTCATAAGTGATCTCTCCTTTGACGATTATATAAATGATAGTAATATGTATCATTTGATAATACAATAAACCAATATTTATATAAAATCAAATTTTCTTCTGCCTAAATTACATTCATTTGAACTGCTCAACGTTTAGCTAGAACAACTACAAATAGAGGATTGCATATGCAATCCTCTATTTTATGAACCTATGACGCTATAGTTCTTTACGCTTATTCATTTAATCTAATGATGACGTGGCTCATCCCACTTCTCAAAATTCAATTCATTATTAATGCTTACTGCAGACAACGCACCCAGAGAAGCAGCTGTAATTGCCTGATACATCTCGGACGCCGCATCACCAGCACTGAATACACCCGCTACGGATGTTTTGCCGGAAGCATCGACGATAACTGTTCCTGACTCTGTAATTTCACAACCGATGGCCTTCGGTAGTTCTGATCCGGTAAACAGTTTCGGTTGGAAGAAGACTCCCGTGCATGGAATCGCTGTACCGTCATTCAGTACAACTTGTTTTACCATTCCTTCTTCCGAGTTAATGGATTGAATCGGTGCATCAAATACAGTAACATGATGCTGTTTCAGTTCTTCACGCTGCTCATCGGTTAAGGAATCTGATCCATTCGTGCAGATCGTATAACGATCTGTCCAGCCGGATATGACTTTTGCCATATGTAATGCCTTATCTCCACTAACGATGATGACCAGCGCTTGGTCTCTTAACTCCCATCCATCACAATATGGACACACAAACGCACTTTTGCCGTAAACCTCTGTTAATCCATTAATATCTAGAGGCAGATCTTTCTTACCTACTGCAAACAAAATCTTTTTCGTACGATAGCTTGCCCCCTGTGTTGTCTTGACTACAAAATCACCATCGCTACCTGTTACAGCTGTTGCCGTATCAGATGCAAAACGTACTGAAGGATATGCTGCAATCTGCTCTTTGGCCGCTTTGCGGAATTCACGAGGACTGGCCCCATCTCTCGTCACAAATCCATGAGTCTCCCTTGTGACCCAGTTTCGCGGTGTCTCATCATCAATGACTACAACGTTCTTACGAGCCCTGCCGAGCACCAGTGCTGCATTAAGCCCCGCGGGTCCTCCACCAATAATTAGTACATCCAGGAGTTGATTCGTATTACTCATATTATTCACCCTTTCCAGACATTTAATGTCTCTAATTTATCTTTAAAAATAACCTCCGCTTTCTCTTAAGAAAAGTAAAATCGGAGATTTACAAGAACATATCCAAACAAGACTATTAAAGATATCTTATATCTACAATAAACAAACCCTGAGCATTTTGCAAGACATATCTTCATCTATTCTCTTCAACCCAGCCGGTATATCGTATAAATCCCCTCCTGTAACACAGAAATAATTATTTAACAATTAAAAAGCACCTTGTTTTTAAATTGTTCACAATCAAATGACATTATTTTAAATACTAAAACGTTAATTAAATCACATAGTGTATTGAATGGTATAATAGCGACATAATATACAAGTATAGATATAGGAAGTGAGTTCTTGAAAACATTGAATAATGGTTCACAGACCAATATCAGCCTGGAGTATAGCTCGATTCCGAAAGTATTCTTCGATACGATCAAAATCGGAATCATCAAGTCCAACCTGATCGCCATGTTTGCGGGTTTAAGTTTGGCTTTATATGTATTTGATGCTTCAATCTTAGCTAATATTGTACCGATCATCCTTTCCTTTATTGGGTCTTCTCTCATTATTGGAGCTGCAGGGGTGTTTAACAATCTGTATGATCGTGATATTGATGCGATCATGGAACGTACGAAGAAACGTCCTACCGTTACGGGACGCGTAGATACCAAGTCGGGTCTAATTCTCGGTATTGCAATCACCGTCATCGGTGGCATCATGCTGTACATTGCTTCTCCATCCGCTGCTGTATTTGGTATTTTGGGTCTGTTGCTTTACGTGTTCCCTTACACGATGTGGACCAAACGTACAACGATCTACAACACGGAAGTGGGAAGTCTTTCGGGTGCTGTGCCTCCGCTCATCGGTTGGGCAGCCATTTCACCAGAACTGGGTCATTTTGAGATCTGGGCATTGGTCGTTACGATGCTCTTATGGCAAATGCCTCACTTCTACGGAATTGCGATTCGTCGTTTTGACGAATACAAAGCTGCTGGTGTTCCCATGCTGCCGGTAGTTAAAGGCATCAGACGGACATACATTCAGACGAATGTGTATCTGGTCCTGTTGCTGATCTCCAGCTTTTTATTCTGGCCGATGAGTCCATTTGTCGCGATTGTGGCATTTCTGGTCAGCTTGGCCTGGCTCATTCTTAGTGTGGCTACCTTTGATAAGAAAGAAACAGAGAAATGGTCCAAACGGATGTTTATCTTCTCCATTAACCATATCACTATTATCTTCCTGGTTATCATTGCGTATTCCTTGATTGCTCAGATGATGAGATAAAAATATGCCATCGTTTCACTCGTTATAACGATAAAAGCCTTACAGACTATCCTCTTTTGAAGAGTCGTCTGTAAGGCTTTTTTGGTTCTTTATTATCTTTTCTAAATTTTTTTAGCTATCCAACTTTGACGGGGGTTTGCTCCCCTTGCCACAGCAGCTGCATCTCTTCATTGGTGGCAAGCAATTCGGTCAAACTTCCCTCAGCTTCAATGCGTCCATCTTTCATTACGATAATATGATCTGCTTTGGAAAGTGCTGCCCTGCGGTGAGAAACCGCGATACAGGTGACATCCGGCTCTTGGAACAATCCTTCCCATACTTGTTGTTCTGTCTCCACATCCAGTGCGCTGGACAGATCGTCAAAGATAAAGAGGTCTGCCTCCGTCATTAGCATGCGTCCTGTAGCCGCGCGTTGAATCTGCCCGCCTGACAGCATCACTCCTCTTGGTCCAACCGGGGTCTCAAGCCCCTGATCCAGATGTTTGATATCCTTTTGCATCACAGCCAGACGAATGGCTTTTTCAAGCGTTTGCTCGATATTACCCTGTTTGCCCTGTACGATATTTTCTTTCAACGTATCACTGAACAATCTTGGTACTTGCGGGGTATATGCTGCTCTAGGCGGCATCAGGAACGTAGCTGGATCAACAGCTTCTCCATTCCAGTGAATGTCCCCTTTTTGCTTGGGTAACAGTCCAAGAAGTGTTCGTACAAGCGTTGATTTACCTGATCCGATCCTTCCCGTGATGACCAAAAATTGTCCGCGTTTCAGACGGAAACTGATCTCTTCTATCCCATTTGCAGAATTTGGATATTGATAAGTCAGATTATTCACCTCAAGGGATTGCAATTTCTCCTTGGGGTCTCTCTGTTCACTTATAAGCTCCGGTGGATCTCCATACAGGTAGATGTCTCTCGAATCCATGATCTGGTCTTCTTCCCCTGGACGGAATAGCTTACGCATACGATCGTAGGAGACCTTAAGCCTTTTGTGCTGAAACACCATATAGCCAAACAGTGAAATGCTAAATCCGATATTGGCCAGATAACTGGTGAATAAGGCAAAGTCACCTACGGTAAAGTTCCCTGCTTTCATCTCAGCTGCACACATCAGTAGAATCAATCCGGTACAGATACTTAGCACATGCTGATTCATTGATCTCATCCACTGCTTGAACAAATTGTCTCGTAGTGCAGCCTGGCGACGATCTTCATTCAACTGGTTAAAACGTGAAGAGACATTCTCTTCGGCCTGTCCCAGTTTCAGGGCTTGCACAGCTCCAAACGTTTCCGCAATAAAACTGGTAATTCGCCCAGTCGCTTCTCGATTAACCTGTGCATACTTCCGCGCCCGATTCCCGGACAGGTTGTTGAGTAAGGTCACGACCACCAATGGCAGGACGGCAACCAATGTGATCTGCCAATTAATGTTCGCCATAATGACGATGGACACAACTGCAAATACAAGCCGTCCCCAGAAGTCCACCCATGATTCTACATACTCGACAACTTCATCCACATCATCCCGAAAGCGACTCATCGCCTCCCCTGGTGAAGCCGGAAGATTACGTCCCGGCCAGCGCATGATCGCTGCGAGCATGTTGGTTCGCAAGATCGCCTGAACATGATACAGATACGTAACCCATGCATAGAAAGCTACAAAAAATGTGCCCACCCGCGCCATTCGGATCAAAGCAATAAAGATAAGCGGCACAGCAAGCCACATGTAGTCATTGGAACCCGCTGTCGTCCGATCAAAAAACCACTGCATCCCGATCCCGATCGCTAACGGCAAGGAATGAAATATACACCATAACAATCCGTTGATTACAAACAAGAATGGCCTGAATCGAAACAAACGGCCAATAAATCCTGCTACAGTCATGCCAATTCCTCCTCTCGGCCTGTAATGAGCAGTCTGGCATAGTGCGATGCCGGGTTACTGGCAAGTTCTTCTCTCGCTCCAAATTCCAATACCTTGCCATCCCCGAGCACCATAATCCGGTCCACTTTCTCCAGCGTAGCCAGACGGTGAGCAATGATGACTCCGGTAGATTGTTTCATTAACTGGTCAATCGCAGATTGAAGCATGCCTTCGGTGGCAGCATCTAGACGTGACGAAGGCTCATCCAGAATAACCAGACTTGGTTCGGTCAGGAATACACGGGTTAGGGCAAATAACTGTGCTTCCCCTGCCGACAATGAAGACCCACCTGCTGCCAGATACGTATCAAGTCCTGCTGGCTGTGAATCAATCCATTGACTAAGTCCAAGGCGATCTGTCGTCTCTCTGATCATCTGATCCGATACATCCCCATTGAACAGGGTCAGATTATCACGCAGCGTGCCATCAAACAGCTGCACATCCTGTGTCACCATACCCACCCGGCGATAGAGCGCTTGTAAAGAAAGCTTCGTGATATCCGTTCCACCTACACGGATCGTACCTCGATCCAGATTGTACAATCGGAGAAGGACACGACTAAGACTCGATTTGCCGCTACCTGTGCGACCGATGATTCCCAGACGTTCACCAGGTTTAATAGTGAAATTAATGTTCTGCAATACCGGTTTATCCTGGTTATAACTGAAATGTACCTGACTGAATTCCAGACCAAGCGGTCCTTCCGGCAATTGCTCCCCTGTGCCCTCTTCAATCTCACTCTGTATGGACAACAGCTCTCTGGAGCGCAACATGCCGGATTTTGCTTTTTGAAACTCTTGCACCTGATCTCCCAGCATCTCAATCGGATCATTCAGCATCTGTGTATATTGGTAAATCAAAAATAATGTTCCGATACTAATTAGACCTTCCATATAGTAATGTACACCCAGCAAGAGCACCGCAGTGACCGCCAGTGCGAATAGAACTACCGTGGTATTCCATGGAATAACCCGTAGCAGCCAAGCTTTTCTACCCTTAAGAAATACCGTGCGCATCGTGCGGTAAAAGCGGTTCATCACATATGGCACATGACCATTGGCTTGCACATCTTCAATCCCGGCAATACGTTCTTCAATTAATCCGAATAGAGACGCACTTGCCGCCCGTTCATTTTTGGAAGAGTCCACTCCCAGATTTCGGATGAAGACCATGAACAGGATCGATAACAATGTGAACACGGTCATGACCAAAGCAATAGGCACGTTCACACTGAACATGAATCCGAGAATTCCTGCCAGTAGTACAAAACTCCCAATCACTTGCACAATGAACATCGCGAAAAAATTGGAGATACTCGTTACATCACCATCCACACGTTCAATCATCTCTCCAGGTGTCTTCACATTATGAAAACGCATATCGAGACGCAGACAGTGCTTCAGCAGATCTCCGCGCAGTTGATTCGTGGCCCGCCAGGCCACATCATTCCCGAGATAACTGACCGCTACCGTGATAAGTTGATTAAACACGGCAACAACCAGAAATAGTCCTGCAAGCTGAATGAGGTTGGTGAGCACTCCCCCACTCGCAGCTGTATCAATAAATCGTTTGATAATCTGTGGATTCAAAAGCTGAAGTCCCGTTGATGTCAGCAACATGATCAAAAGCAAGACCAGCCGTCCTTTGACTGGTTTTAGATAGCGCAGCAGCCAAGACATGGAGCGTTTCTCTGTTTTGGGCACAGGTCCCACCTCTTCATCGGTTTATTTATATAAAATGAACTAAAGAACATTACACTGTAACTACGATGACAGAATAACCTTTCGATCGCTGTTATCCCCACTAGGATGAGTCATACATAATGACATTAAAATCGGCATTTCCCGCCCATAATTGATATGTAGAACATATGTTGACCATTGTACATTCTCCTTTGTAACATGTGATTTTTAAAATAATAAAGCTTCAAATGCTCCTTTCCATGTGAACGGATTGGTGGAATGCATGCAAAAAAGCCATAGATGAACTAATGTTCATCTACAGCTTATAACCAAAAGAGACCGGATGAAATGCAAAGCATTTCCCGTATCTCCTCTGCATCGCAATAATGATGAGCGTCCACGACAGGGGTGCACAAACATGACTGTCCCAACGCGATTATTGCAAAAAATTGGATTAATGTCACTATGCTCATGCGTATTCAGTTATCGATTCGAAATCTGTATCGGCATAAACATAATCATCATCCCACCCGTTTCACATATTTGTTGTTTATTGTATTCGTTGGATTAACATCCGTCAAGATAATTTTAACTGAATTGTTATTTAATTCATGTCATTAATCTTTTCTTTTCCCGCTACATACTCATGGATGTGTGCTCTGTTTGCTTCTCTCTAACAACAAGACGTCTATGTGCGATCAGAAGAAAAGGCACTCCCAGTGCAGTCGTCAGTGCAATTGGTACAAAAACAGCGAGCCCATTCTCCGCTCCAAATTGACTCAACAGTATACCACCCATTACAGGAGCGATGACACTACCGATATTATTGAAGCCGATAGTTCCGAAATACGTTCCTTTCCATTCCGGCTTCGCAATCCGGTCAATGAGCATATCCATCATCGTGAACAACAGCACTTCCCCAATGGTAAATAGTATGACACTAATCATCATCATGAGTACGCCTTCAGCGATTCCGACCATCATCAGACTGGTTGCGACCAGCAGGTTACCCACAATCAGAGGAACCAGTGGTGGAAAGTTTCGGAAGGTTCGTACCAGTGGATATTGAATAATCAGTACCGTCACGGCGTTCAGGGAGAGCATGTACGAGAACATCTGGCTCCCATTTTCAAAGATCGGACTCCTCGCCAAGTACTGTGCCAACGTAGAACTAAAGTGTCCGTAACCCAGCACACAAAATGTGGTACCAATCAATACCGGCAGAAATACCCGGTCACGACCCGTGGTCATCAATGCTTCACGTAAACGTGGTGCAGTCGCCTGGTGACGCTCTGGCAGATTGGCATGCTGTAGCTTGAATTGCAGAAACAGTACAAGTCCATAGGCTATGTATACCAAGCCGGAAATCACAAATGGAAATGTTGATTCAGATGATCCCAGCTGAAATCCGATAATTGGCCCAAAAACCACACCAAGATTAATTGCAGCATATCTGAGGTTGAACACCAGCAATTTGTTCTGAGGTGAAGTAATATCCGATAACAGCGCTCTGGAGGTGGGCTCAAATACTGCGCGGCATAATCCGTTTAACGTATTAGCAACAAAGAACACCCATAGATGCTCTGCTGCTGAAAAAATAAAAAATACACCTGCCCAACTAAATATCGAGATTAACATCACGATTTTGCGACCGATCCGATCCGAGATATAACCTCCATAAAAACTGACCATCACACCTGCCAGCGAGCTAACTGCAACCGTAACACCGGTCTGTGTCGGGGTAGCCTCTAGCACACGTGTCAGATAGATGGATAGAAACGGGATACTCATTGACGTCACAAGACGTCCAAACATGGTTCCGATAATGATGGTCCATGCCAAAGGGTGAATTTGCCTTAAATATTGCTTCATGCGAACTTCTCCTATTCTGACTGCTCCAATGCGGGGGGATTTAACAACCTCTTCTAATGAGTGTTCAAAAAGTCCGGTTTTCAGTACCGAGAAGATGGGATGAAGATAGAAATGGAGTAGCGGAGCGTAGGGAAAACTACGTGAGCAACGGACATTTCGGCTGAATTCCATATTCGATGCTGATGATGCCTTAAGGCATCTTTCGTAATCAAAAGCGGACTTTTTGAACTACCTCTTCTAATGTATAATTGTAAGGATAAAAGGGGGAAAGAAAAGTGTAAACATATGATCACACTTTTCACCTTTAATAGAGGAGTCATGACCATGGATACCCTACATACACACTTTATAAGGCTCGCCGGGGCCGAACAACTTTCTTTCAAGCTTCATGAACCTGTAGCGGTGACGATTGACAGCCTGTCCGCGGCCTTGTGCTGCACCCCTCGCAATGTGAAATTCATTCTCAGAAAATTGGAGGAACAAGGCTTCATCCATTGGCAGCCTGGGCGTGGTCGTGGACATCATTCGGAGCTAACAATGCTGCGTAGCATGAATGAAGCGTTGGAAGCGAGTTTTACCGAACTTCTGGCTAAAGGCAAAATGAAAGATGCCATTGAACTCATCGGAACCGTTCAGATGGATGATACACTTCGTGAACAGCTCATGCTCTCTCTTCATCAACAGATGGGATTTCACAGCCACGATGAAACTGCCTCTGGTCAGGATATCCTGCGTATTATGAGGTCACGCCAATTGGGCGATCTGGACCCTGCTTTTGTCTACACTGCATTTGAAACCTATCTGCTGAGCCAGGTCTGTAATACGTTGATCACTTATGATGCCAAGACGGAATCCTTTGTGCCAGCATTGGCTCACATGTGGGAGTGCAGCGAGGACCATCGCTTATGGACCTTCTACCTCCGGAAAGGTGTACGTTTCCACAATGGCCGTTTCATGACGTCCCGGGATGTGCAAACGACGTTGCAACGCTTGATAGATGTAAATAGTCCGTCCATTTGGTTATATCGTGATATCGAACGTGCGGAAGTAGCTGGCGATTACTGCATCAAGTTTGTTCTTCATCGTCCCAATCGCTTCTTCTTGCATCTGTTTAGCTGTATTCGGATGACGATCCTGCCCTACGATTACAATGTAGCCAATACCTTAATAGGTACCGGTCCTTTTCAGATCTCTGAGCTGAATGAAGATGTACTGGAGCTTGCTGCTTTCGATGCGTATTACGGCATCCGGCCACATCTGGATCAAGTGCATTTCTGGTTTGTACCTGACCTGAGTCCGAATGATCGCTATTATGAGCTACCGGGCACAGATCGACTGAGTCTCGCAACAGGCTGTGATCAGACCAACAGCATCAATTATCCGGCGCTCGGTTGTCAGTATATGCTGTTCAATTTTCACAAGGAAGGCATCCATCATCACCCCCTATTTCGACAAGCCCTGCGTATCGTCTATGATTCGGTCGCACTTGTCCGAGATCTCGGTGGGAATCGGATTACACCAGCCAGCAGTTTCCTTCCCTGGAGAAGTGCAGATCAAGACTGGACCGTTGCCTCTCTTGATCATGCCCGTGAATTGTTGCATAACTGTGGGTACCAGGGTGAGACGATAACTTTATCGTATAAGCATAATAAGGATGCAGACGTTGCCGAGTGGTTCCAATGTCGTGCGCAGTCCATCGGAATGAACATCAGCATGCACGCGGTTGTGGATTATTTCAACTCAGAGAAAACCTTAAGCGCGCAATTGATTCTGGCTGAAGAGATACTGGAGGAAGACTGGCAGTACGGCATGATTCATTTTTTCAAAAACCTCTCCAATCATTTTCATATGTGTATGTCTCCTGCTTTCCAGTCCCTGCTGGATGACAAACTGGATCATTTCGCCCAGCTGCATCGGGCAGACCGTACAGAGCTCCTGGATGAAGCGGAAGCTTTGCTACGTGAGCACTACTGGATCTTGCATGGCTGTCACATAAACAAGCAGGCTGAACTGGATCAGAGCATCTTCGGTATGCAGATCGCAGAATTCGGTTACATGGACATTTCCAAACTGTGGATCAAAAATCCATAGGGATATGTGCACAGTCGTATCTGTGGCGCATACAGGGGTAGAGCAAATCATGGAATAGCAAAAAGCCGTTAGCCTATTTACGCTAAGCTAGCGGCTCTATTGCCGATCCATTTTTAGTGCATTCAGAGATTATTTTTGATGTAATAGGTCTCTAATGCTTGCATAATGGATTCGATTTTAATCGGTTTGCTTACATATGCGTCCATGCCTGCCTTTAAGCATTTATCCATGTCTCCTCTTACAGCATTTGCAGTTACCGCGATAATATATGGACAATCCTCAGGGGATTTAAATTCTTTAATCACTTTTGTCGCTTCGAATCCATTAAGCCTTGGCATATGCACATCCATGAATATAACATCATATGAATTGTGTTTGACCGCTTCGACCGCCCCAACACCGTCCGCCACATGATCCACGAAGTGCCCTTTTTTCTCAATGATCCTGCTAAGGACGAGCTGATTCACCTCATTGTCTTCTGCAACTAAAATCCGCAAGGCTGATGTTCTGCTCTTCTTCTGCTCTTGATCTATACTATTGCTCTCTTCACCGTTATTTAATTTAAATCGGGCGGTAAACATAAATATTGTACCCGGCTCATCCGATTCCTCGATCCAGATCTCTCCCTGCATGAGCTCCACCAGTTTCTTGCTAATGGCTAGGCCAAGACCGGTACCTTGAGGTTTGCGGGTCATAAAATTCTCCAGTTGGTAGAACGGTTCAAACAATTGTTGTTTCCTCTCAAACGGAATCCCAATGCCCGAATCTTTTACCTTAAAATAAAGCTGCACGTTATTGCCGCCCTGCTCCTTAACTCCCACTTTCACTTCTACGCCGCCTTCTGAAGTAAATTTGACGGCGTTGCCGATGATATTGGTAAGTACCTGTTTAAGACGATAAGCATCACCATACACCGGAGATGGAATGGCATCATCCATACACAAACGAACATCCAGCTTCTTTTCACGAGCTAGCGGTTTTACGATTTGCACCGTCTCGGTCACGATCTCTACGAGATCAAAAGGATCATCTACCAGATCGGTTTTGCCTGACTCGATTTTGGAGAAATCAAGAATATCATTAATAATGGCCAGCAAAGAATCTCCACTTTTCTGGATGATTTCGATATATTCCTTTTGTTCCCCGCTAAGTCCGGGGGTATCCATGAGCAAATCCGTCATCCCAATTACACCGTTCATAGGTGTACGGATTTCATGGCTCATCATCGCCAAAAATTCACTTTTGGCCTTATTCATTCTCTCCGCTGTCTCTTTGGCTACAAGCAGTTTTTTCTGCTCCGTAATATCCTTCGCAATCAGGTAAAACCCGACATTGGATTTGTTAACAATGATCGGAGCAAGCGTAGCCAAGACCTCTGTCTCAGATCCATCCGTGTGCCGAACAGCGTTGATTTCCTTTTCAGCCATCTCATAATTACTGCCCAGAATCAGACCCAAATTACTGGCTCCGATAAATCTGCTTATGCTTGTGCCAATCATTTCTGCCACAGGACAGCCCGTCATTGTCACCGCTACTGGATTCGCATTCATAATATTACCATCCATATTAAACGAGATAATGGCGTCATGATTGTATTTCTTAAGCGACGTGTAACGCTCCACAGATTCCTGCAATTTAAATTCGATGCGCTTGCGTTCCGTGATATCCTGTAGTGTTCCGTTCAGCTGGATTGGCCGACGATTCTCATCAAGCGTAATTAACCCACGCAAGTGAAGATACTTCTCACTTCCGTCAGAGCTGATGTGTTTATATTCAAAATCGAGTGGTTCACCCTGTTTTACCCCTGTAATATGTTTTTGTAAAGAGGCTAGATCTTCGGAATCCATAACATCAAAAACATCACTTATACGATATGGTTTGCAAGTGCGTTCAAGTTCAAAAATCTCAAAGATCTGATCTGAAAGTGTAATTTGGTCTTTGACCATATCCCATTCCCAACTGCCAATTAAAGCGATGCGTTCCGCCTCTACACTGATATCCTTATGTTTTTTTCTCTCGGATACATCTCGTCCAATTGAAAGAATTTGCTGCCCCTGCTCAGGATGACCAAAGACCTTGTATGTGGTTTCAAACCACAAATAATGCCCATTTTTATGGCGGACCCTAATAGTCAACAGATTGCCTTTAGTCAAGTCCATCTGTGAGATCCGTTCCAGATCTTGTGGGTGAAAATATGCGTCATTATTTTGGCCAATCACTTCCTCCGGAGAATAACCCAATAAATGTTGGACTGACGGTGAGCAGAACCGACAAATTCCCTCCTGATCAGCAATGTAGATAATCTCCTGTGCATGATCCGTAATAAGTTTGAACATCTCTTCACTATGTAGAAGTTTATGTTCGGACATTTTGCGGTCAGTAATATCAACAATATGGCAAATGAAGTAAAGCGGCTCATCCGTAATTTCACTTCGAACCAAGGAAACATGTATTGAGCACCATAAGATGTCACCATTTTTGTTGATATAACGCTTTTCATATTTATTCTCATTTGATTTACCCTCAATTAGCTCGTAACTACAGATCACATCTTGTGGTGAATCATCGGGGTGCGTAATATTCTGATAACTGAGAGCCATGAATTCATCACTTGTATAACCTAGCATATAGCAAAAAGCAGGGTTCACTTTCATCCATTGTCCTGTCGGAGCAACGAGTGCAATTCCAATAGGCGCTTGGTTATAGATCTGTTCGAACAATTCATGATGATCGACCTTTTGAACCTGCATTGTAAGCTCTCCTTTTGGCATATAAACTCAAGATAAAGCTTGTCGAAATTTAATATTCACCTGGTATAAATTATTTTATAAGAATTAGCCGGTTTAAAAACAACAGTACCTGCTTAATACCCATAATTTCAGCCGTTGAAACAAATCTTTCCAAGAAATTTGTGTCTATAACACCAAACAAGGCCTGGAATCCATCGATATGGAATCCCGACCTTTGTCGTTATATCTCATTATAAATCATATGCAACAATGAATTCTAAGAAAACTGGGTTAGCGCTCCCGACCAACAAGATAATCCAACAGATGTCTCAAAAAGGAAATAGGTTTCGGCATCTCGTTCAATGCATCTGTGGCAAGACAATAATGCTCCCACATCGCTTTCTTTGCGCCTTCATCACCCAAAATGGACACAAAGGTGGAATTATTGTTCCGCTCATCCTGACCTGCAGGTTTCCCGAGAATGAGGTGATTTCCCTCGAAATCCAGCAAGTCGTCCTTGATCTGGAAGGCGATCCCCGCATGATAAGCGAACTTCTTCAGCGTAGCCATCTCCGCTTCCTTCACTTGGGCAAGAATGGCTGGCATGACCAGGGCAGCTTCGAAGGCAATACCTGTTTTGTAAAAACAGATCATGTTCAACTGCTCCAGCGTCAACGCCTTGCCTTTGGAGTTCAGATCCATCGCCTGTCCCATACACATATCCTCTGCTTTTTCAGCCGAATATTGAATGAGAGTAAGCACGGTTGCCGCATCAAAGCGATTCAATGAGGATTGCTCTCCAATCGCCTTCTGGATAAGAAATAGACCGGTAAGCTCTGCTGTGGCGCTATTGTGCACATGGTGCAACGTGGAACGTCCACGCCTTGTCGAAGCATTATCCTGCGTAGGCAGATCATCGAAGATCAGGGAAGCGGTATGCATGTACTCCAGCGATCTGAGCAGCGGAACGATGGATGATTCAGGTAAACCATACTCGCGAACACCCATAACCCAAGTCAATATCGGGCGTAGCCTTTTTCCGTCTCCCTGCAAGCTGTAATTGGCTGCATCGATCAGCGTTTCTTTCATCTCATGAAGGCCATTTGGTTTCGCAATCTGCAACTCCACATTAATCTGTTCGCGAACCGTTCGAATGGTCTGCTTGAACTCCTCTTTCTCCTGCTTGTCATTTTTCAATTGAAGCACGACCTGATCCCGTAACAATTTATCCAGGAAATCAACGTCATCCGCTTTACGCACCATCTGTTGAACCAGTCGATTGAATTCAGGCTGCCCACTGGCAAAAATCATCATCACTTCATCATATTTCTCCTGACCCAACCGTTCTTTGCAACGCTTCAACCCGTTAATGGCACGATCCAGTATGACCTCTCGGGTCTTGGCGTCCGAGTTGTAAACATCATGGATCAGATGAGAGATGACTGCCCAATACAATTCATATGGATTAATCAGATCAGGGCGCAAATCTCGATACTTCAAATAGTACGTATAAGGGGTTACTGCCCCTTCCTCCATATCGGCAAACATATCGGCAAAATCATCGGCCAGCTGATTATATATCCCGTAATAGAACGTCCGCAGATCGAAGCCTTCATCCACTGGCGCACTGAGAACAGATCGGACAATCAATCGGGAGGAAGAAGATTTGATAATAATCGGAATGTACAATTCTTCATTGGTATAATTCGCATTGGATAATTTCTTGCTGCGATCAATCTCCTGAGACTGAAAGAAGACATAAGATTGCTCTAAGAACGTGCGCTGTTTCTCTGGACGCTGGTAGTTCTTAATATACTCAAATGCTTCCCGAAGCTCGGAATGCACATATTCAATTACTTCAAGATTGCTGCCTTTCCACTCTCCCAGATCAGGTACGACCCCGGTAAGAAGTGCATCGCGTATCATCAGGGAGTATTGTTCTTTTTCCTGAACAGTCAGAGCCTGAGAATCCAGCAGGTCATCCACAAATGGATACGTCAAACCGTACGAATAACCCAGTCGGATCGCCGCATCAAATCTCCGGGCACGTTCTTCACGTGGTGTCTGCTCGTTCATCTCATCGTCCACATGAAGGACTACGCCGAGAATGATCTTGATGAGCTTCCGTTGTGCCTGCTCTGCATCCAGCTCCTTCGGGATGTTGGATGCTACGTTCTTTAATTTGTTCATCACCCAGATGACAGCGGATTCTATGTGCTCCTTCTGTCCCCACCGATACAGCGCAGCCAGACTGATATAATCGGGCTGTCCTTTGCGCCCAGTAGCAGAGCCCATAAAGTACTTTTTGGTATTCTGGACAACGTGCTGAATTCGGGATTGTGTATCTGCAGAATCAAGGGCTTGCCCCAGATCTCGCATATAAATATATGAGATACTCCGATCCAAGTAATCATCCAGTTTTCCTGTAGCATTCAGCCAATGGATATATCTATGAACATCCCGGGGATCCGGTTTTCTTTTGCTTGGTGATAAAAGAGAAAGCCAGGCAAAACGATGAATATGTTTTTTTTGCCATACATAAATATCTTGGGTAAGTGCTGTCGTATACGTATTATCCATAAGTTGTTGCCTAAGAGAAGTAAAATACTGAGATGCTTTCTGCTCAGCTAGCCGATATCCTGCATCAGCCTGGTCTGTAAGTACGTTATTCATAGGATGGATACCTCAACTTCTATTAATGTTAAACATGTATCCATGAAAGGAGTATGAGGTGCTCCATGGACGAAAACTGAACTCATTTGATCGTGTATTCAACGCTTCAGCTCATGTTCATAACCTATATACGGCGATCCAACCGTTTGGTTACGAAATCGTCATTGTTCATTCCCACGTAGATGATTTTACAGAATAGAAGACCAGACTTTAACCGCTGTGATGGCGATAAGTACGATTAGTGCATAACGAAGTACCCTCACATTGATCATCGAACTAACCCGTGAACCAAGAGATGCCCCTAGCAGACTGCCGATCACCGTATAGATGATGGGTTCTAGCGGAATATCCCCACCCGTAATTTTACCTATAACGCCTCCAATGGCGGAGATAAATACAATTGCCAGTGAAGAAGCAATCGTGGTTCGTACGGGGATATTGAGTATCGTCAGCATGATGGGAATAAGGATAAAAGCACCACCCGCGCCAACAATTCCTGATACAATGCCTACTGCAAAAGCAGTACCTGCTGCAATCCATCGGTTAAATACCAGTGGTGCTGATGTATCAAGCTTTCCCTTTCCGGGAATCAGCATAAGCACAATCGCCATGATCGCCAGAATGCCGTAGATCAGATTAATAACCTGTCCGGCCAGATGACCGGATATGAAGCCGCCGATCAGACTGCCAGCAAGAATGCTGGAGCCCATGTACAGCACCAATCCACGGTGAACGATCGCCCCACCACTTCTACCCGTTTTTACTTTTCTGCGGAATGCGATCACACCGGCAAGTGAAGCGAAAAACACTTGAAACATACTGATCGACGATACCTCATGTGCTGAGAACGGCTCCAATCCCATCCAGGATGGAACATATAACAGCAGCGGATAATTGATAATGGCTCCACCAATACCCAACAAACCGGAGAAGAATGAACCGACCAGACCTAGTATAAACATGATGACAAAAAGCAGAAGATCCATCGGTTATGCGCTTCCTTTCGTGCAATATATATCTCATTTCGATTCAACGTAAAAGTGGTATACACGGCGAATATTATCCGTTATAATAAAAACCAAGTAAATTAATCCGAAATGAGTGATTAAGCATGTTTAACGTGTTAAAGACTCTTTTTGAAAATAAATGTCCACTGTGTAATGAAAAATTACAAGTTCATAACGATGCATTATGCTCGACCAAGACTTGTTCTCAATGTCACTACAAAGAAGAGAGTTATGGCTCTCTTGGCGTTCGAATTGTATATGACACACCACAAAATGATAAAAAGATACAACCTTGCTAATTGTATCATGATCTCTGAATTTTCGGGATAATTCGACAAACTTATTTCCATCTTATACGCTAAGATTACTTTATAGTGAAAATACAAAAACGGTGCAAAACGAATAAATCGTTCTGCACCGTTTTTGTATTTTTTTCTTTTTTCTTTTTACAGAAATGAGTACCTTTATATTAGAAGGGTACTTATTTGGTTTTGAAGCTGAGGAATCCATCATCTACGGCAACGGTTGTCCCGTTCACTGCACTTGCTGCATCACTGAACAGGAATGTAACCACACTGGCTACTTTCTCCGGTTGAATAAGCTCTCCACGCATATGTTGAGTAGCAAGCGCATCCTTCATGGCTTGGTCATCACCCAGAATCGGTGTTTCGATAAAGCCAGGTGCTACACCAACTACACGAATTCCATGCTCAGCAAGTTCAAGTGCACCGGATTTGGACATCATGACAACAGCAGCTTTAGCTGCATTGTAGTTGAAGCTGCCTACTGCGGCAACACTTCCATAGATTGAAGCTGTGTTTACAATGGTACCCTGTACATTTAATTCAACCATTTTTTTTGCGCCATAATACATGCCATAGTACACACTATGTTGGTCTACATCAATGACTCTGTGATAGGATTCCGGGTCCATCTCCAGAAACGGCTTCACAAGTCCGATCCCTGCGTTATTGAAAATACCGCTCAGCGTACCATATTGCTCTACTGTCCAGTCGATGAGAGCTTTAATTTCGTCCCCTTTGGATACATCCACTTTATATGCGCCCGCTGTTCCACCTGCTGCTTCAATCTCTGCGGCAAGCTTCTTCGCACCTTCTTCATTATAGTCAGCGACAACAATAGTCGCACCTAGATCCGAAAGTTGAAGTGCTGTCTCTTTACCAATTCCACTAGCTCCACCTGTAATAATGATTACTTTTCCATTGTGTTCAGTCATAACGCAGTTCTCCTTTGGCAAAATATATTTAGTTACATCATAAACTTATAGTAAGTAACTATATTTTATTAACTTATATTTTTATCATACGCCTCTGTCACAGCCTTGTCAAATCATAGATCATCTTCACATGAATATGAGATAAATGTCATATGTATCTCATGATTACTTGATATAGTCTAGCTCCAGTGACATTAAATATGCATGAGTTTTCGGAAAACAAAAAAAGGCGAACATATCGGTCATTCAATCACTCCGATGTCTCGCCCTTTTCATGTAGTTAGATTAATTCATCTTATTCTCCCTGAAGCCCGCTTAGCGGATCTTTCAAATTATTGATGTTGGTAATCAGTTCAGGAATGCCTGTCTTCTCCCAATTTTCAGCCGTAAAGCCTTGCTCTGCAATCGTATTCTCGAAATTGTCCACGACTTCCGTTAATTGCGTATTGTAGCTGACGAGATTCTCATGAATGCTTTCTCCGATCGCTGGTGCCGTCAGTTGAGAAAACTCGCTTGCTTCTGCTTGAATCAGATCGATCTTCTCTTGAATCTGCGTCGTAATCTCCGGATTATTCACCGCACCTGATGCGAGCTCTTGCAGATCAGCCCCGGCGTTCGATACCTGTTCTATATAATCAGTAGCCCCACTCACATAATTTAAACTTTGATTGGCTTGTTCCACGACAGAACAGGCTGAAATCAGCAGAATACTTGATGCAATAAGGCCTGTCATCATTAACGTGTGCTTTCTTTTTCTTATGAACATGATCATCTCCCCTTCTCCTTATCGGAATCCTTGTTCCAAGTCCATGATACCTGTTCAGACTGCTTCATTGCAAATGGGTCTGCAACCAGCGTTATTAACATGTATAATAGTAGAATCACACGGTAAAGGGATGTCATGATTATGCTTCAAGCCTTAAACCAACGCTTGAACCGCATCATGCCACTGATTACCCCAATCAGCATTGTTATTGGCGTGTTATGCGGGAGTTTTCTTTCTTCTTATACCTTTTTATCCCCTTGGCTTTTTGCGTTCATGACGTTCGCTGGAAGTATCAGTCTTGGGATAAGGGATTTTGTGAACGTGCTGAAGAAGCCGTTCCCCCTGTTTGTATGTCTGTTTATTTTGCATTTGGCAATGCCTCTCATCGCTCTGGGCATGGGTCATTTGGTCTTCCCTACAGATGCCTACACTATAACAGGCCTTGTTCTGGCAGCCGTGATTCCGACAGGAATCAGCAGCTTTATCTGGGTCAGTATCTATCGGGGCAATATCGCACTTACACTTTCCATCATCCTGATTGATACCATGCTTGCTCCTTTTGTAGTGCCCGGCGTGTTATCCCTGTTAATCGGCACCAGTGTCACATTGGATACGGCAGCCATGATGAGCAGTCTGTTCTGGATGATTGTTGTGCCATCCCTGGTAGGTATGCTTTTGAATGAGTGGACCAAAGGCGCCATTGTCCCAGTCTGGGGACCAAGGTTGAACCCGTTGTCCAAATTGTTTATGGCATCTGTCGTCGCGATTAACGGATCTGTCGTTGCACCCTACTTGGCCGATTTCAATTGGAAGTTGGCTGGTCTTGCGGTCATCATTATTTTCCTGGCATCATTCGGTTATGCGTTAAGTTACTTCATCGCCCGATTGCTGGGCTGGAATGAGGCCGATCAGGTAGCTCTGGTGTTCAATGGAGGGATGCGCAATATCAGCGCAGGCGCGGTACTGGCCGTTTCTTATTTTCCGCCACCTGTTGCTGTCCCGGTCGTGCTTGGCATGGTATTCCAACAGATGCTCGCATCATTGACAGGTTATCTGCTCGGTCGTCGCTCTCAGCTTCTGCAAAAGTCAGATAAGACACCTGCTGCCTAACAACATACTGGAATAATCAAAAAAACGCCGACATGATTGTCGGCGTTTTGATTTGTGTTGCTATTATTACTATAATGCTACGATACTGCTACGTTTCGTAAACCTAGTAATCCGTTCCTGAAAATGCTGCTGTTAAACCTAAAGATAAGATAAGAATGTAAAACACAATTCCGATGGCGATCCATAACAATGATGCTTTTGCGTAATTTGCTTTGGAAGGGTTGGAATTACCAAACGCCCACACAAACAACATGATGATCTTAACAAGTGAAACTTCTTCGCTTACCATTTCTTGTACACAATAGAAAAAAAACCATCAACGAGTGATGGTTTTCATCTAATCATTCTTTTCAGAAATCTGTTGCTACTCATACATCTTTTATGATTATTTCGGCTGAATATATCCTTCAGCTTTAAGCAATTCTGCGATCAGAACTGCACCGCCTGCTGCTCCGCGGAGCGTGTTGTGGGACAATCCAACGAATTTGTAATCATAGAGTGAATCTTCGCGCAGTCGGCCTGTGGAGACACCCATTCCGCGTTCGATGTCACGATCCAGTTTCGTCTGTGGTCTGTTCTCTTCTTCAAAATACGTAATGAATTGTTTTGGTGCGCTTGGCAGAGCCAGCTCTTGTGGGCGACCTTTGAACTGCAACCAACGCTCCAGAATTTCGTCTTTGCTTGGTTTTTTCTCGAAGTTTACAAACACAGTAGCCAGATGCCCATCCGTTACAGGAACACGAATACATTGTGTTGTAATTAATGGAGCCGATGCTTTCACGATCTGATTGTTTTCGATGCTACCCCAGATCCGCAGTGGTTCTTGCTCACTCTTCTCTTCTTCGCCACCGATGTATGGAATGACATTATCGAGCATATCAGGCCAGTCCGTAAAGTTTTTACCTGCACCAGAGATTGCTTGATACGTGGAAGCGACAACCTGAGTCGGGTTGAACTCACGCAAGGCGTGCAGTGCTGGTACATAGCTCTGAATCGAGCAGTTAGGTTTTACTGCAATGAATCCGGTTTTGGTACTCAGACGTTTGCGTTGAGCTTCAATCACGTCCAGATGTCCCGGGTTAATCTCAGGGATAACCATTGGTACATCTGCCGTCCAGCGGTGAGCCGAGTTGTTAGACACGACAGGTGTTCCTGTTTTGGCATAAGCCTCTTCAAGTTCTTGAATCTCATTCTTTTTCATATCAACCGCGCAGAAAATAAAATCAACCTGGCTGGCAAACGCCTCTACCTGGGAAGCATCCTGAACCACGATTTTCTTCACAGCTTCCGGAATAGGAACTGCCAGTTTCCATCTGCCTTGTACGGATTCTTCATATGTTTTACCTGCCGAATTGGCGCTTGCAGAAATAGCTGTTACTTCAAACCATGGATGTTGATCGAGCAGGTCCACAAAACGCTGACCCACCATTCCTGTTCCTCCGACGATACCGACTTTCAATTTTGCTGACATTTAATCATCATTTCCTTTCGGTTTGAGTGATGCTTCTCTTTGTATCAATATCATAACTCACCAAAAAAAGTATTATGAAATTGACTCCTTAATTAACACTATTCAGGCAATTCCAAAGCGTGTAATCACAGCCCCGAAAAAACCAAAAAATCCCATCCCCAAGACAATAGTCTCAGGGACGAGATTGAACTCTCGTGGTACCACCCAGATTCGCCAATATGTCACCATATCCGCCTCTTCAAGTAAGGAATACAACCATGATGCTTGCTGTAGACCGTTCATACTCTAGCTCTGTAACAGGAGCTCCTGTCACACCATCCCTTAACGTTAAGTTCCGATGTGCTGCTCTGAGTCTTTATTCAATAAAAGATTCTTTACTCCTTTTCAGCTGCCGGAGCTCTCTTTGAAAGAATGAATTTTATCTACTCGTCTCTTCGTCGCATTTGATATTGCGATTATAATATCAAAATTACTGTGATGAAGTAAACACATTTTTTAAAATTTGCTGCAAATGGCTATTTCTTTACTGCTTTTTGGCAACAATCGCATACGTTCCCAATGGACTCCCTGGCCCCGAGACATGATGTGTCTTAAGTAATTTCAATTCGGAAAGAAGAAGTGTTTTCACTTTATCCGGGATCGGAAGCATTTGCAGTTCCACAGGCGCTTCTGCCAGTGTCATTTCGGTTTCCCAGCGACCGTCCTGCAGCTCGGGAGAATGGATCGAAGTCTCTTCCTTAATCATCCAGCCCGCCGCAGAGACAAGCTCTTGGATATCCTCCGGTGTAAAGAGCGTGCGCACATTGGAGAAGCTGTTCTCTTTGTAACATTCGACCTGGGATTGAATTAGAACGGATAACCAATGTGAGATCTGGCTCACATCTGTAACTCGTGCATCCCATTCGGCAAAACATAACTGATGTCCCCACGTCCTAACCTTGCTAAGAATCTGGGCCAGTTCGTCAAACGATTTCAAGTACCATGAACAATGGGAAAGTACGATCACATCAAACTCATTCTCGGCGAATTGAGCCTGATCACTTAGAATGTCGAAATCATAATCCATTCGAATTCGATCACCCAGCGGAGATCTCCGCAGCTTGGCTGCCGCTTCCCCTACGGTCAGAGGTGCACCATAATCCTCTGGTGCAATATCTACACCATGAACGTACCCATGCTCCCCCACCAAGTGTGCAAGCACGGCCGTTGTATCCCCCTGACCACATCCGATTTCCAGAACCCGGCTACCTTCCTGTATTCCCCAAAAGAGTCCCAGTTTCATCCGATGCTCGGTCTGAACGTACTGAATGGCGGCGTTGTCCTCCACGTCCATATACTTAATAAGGTCCCTGATGATAGACTCATTCATGATTCCTCACTCCTCAAAGAGCAACTTGAACTTCTTGCTCATTGTAGCGTTACAGGAAGCTTCATATCAATCCCTATGCCCACTGGGTTGCAAGCTTCTGAAGATAAGGTGTCAACATGGGTTGTAATTCCTTGCGCATCAGTCCGATCTCCAAGATCGCCTGAATATATCCGAACTGATCACCAATATCGTAGCGGCGCCCCTCCAGTTCAAGGGCCAACAGTTCCTCCGTCTGACTTACTTCTTTCAAAGCATCCGTTAACTGATATTCCCCTCCTGCCCCTCTCTCGATCTGATCCAGAATGGGAAAGATGGAAGGTTTCAGAATGTATCGTCCCATTACAGCTGTTCGGGATGGAGCTTCTGCAAGGGAAGGCTTTTCGACCAAATTGGTGACTCGGTGAACCCGGTCCTCTGCACCATTTGAATCAATGATGCCATATTTACTCACATTTGCCGCATCTACCTGACGAACACCGATGATTTGGTTGCCTGTCTTTTCATAGAGATGGACCATCTGTGCAAGTGCAGGCGGATCAGAGACCATAATGTCATCTCCGAGCAGTACAGCAAAAGCATCATCCCCTACAAATTGCCGTGCACACCCAATCGCGTGCCCTAGTCCAAGCGGTTCTTTTTGACGAATAAAATGAATATTGGCCATCTCGCTGATCGCCTGCACCTCTTCCAATAAAGACTGTTTGCCCTTGGCATATAAAGAATGTTCAAGCTCAACCGATTTATCAAAATGATCCTCTATGGATTTTTTGTTGCGTCCGGTCACAATGAGGATATTCTCAATGCCTGATTGCACTGCTTCTTCAACAATATATTGGATGGCCGGTTTGTCTACAATCGGTAACATCTCTTTGGGCTGTGCTTTGGTCGCTGGCAGGAAACGGGTTCCGAGACCCGCTGCCGGAATAACTGCTTTTTTAATACGCATTCATCTTACGCTCCTTTCATTTGATAGCTATACGAAACACCCAATATCTGCTGGCCATATAGTTCAGAACCATTCCCATTAAAGTAGCCAGGATCTTGCTTATCACGAGACTCCAACCCAACATGTCGTGCAAAATCATCAGAATCAGCGCGGATAACGCGAGAACGACGAGATTGGTGATTAGAAAACGAATAAGTTTCGCTCTATCGCCGCCCTCTCGTGTTGTATCTCGAAAAGTCCATCTGCCGTTCAGCCAATAACTGTTCGCAACACCACAGCTGTACGAGATTACTTGAGCAATCAAAACCGGTACACCGATCACTGCGAGCAAAGCAAACACCACTGCATCCACTGCCGTATTCGCGACACCCACAATTCCGAACTTGAAGAGTGTGACCAGACGATTAGTCATGGTGAGCAACTCGGGCTGTCAATCGGGATTGTGCTTGCTGGGCATCGTCCGGAACCACGTCTCTCACAATGTATAGCGGACGCGCCTTGGTCTCATCATAGATTCGCCCAACATACTCGCCCAGAATGCCCAGCATGATCAGGATGAATCCGTTAAACATCAGCATGATGCTCACAATGGAGGGCCACCCCTTCATCGTTGAATCCGTAAAGATGGCCGAACCAATAACGGTTAACATATAGATGAATCCGCCTACCGACAGGATCGCACCTACATAACCTGCGAGCTTGAGCGGTTTATGCGAAAATGACGTAATACCATCCAGGCTCAGCTTCAGCATGCGTTTCAGCGGATATTTCGTTTCGCCTGCCGGGCGTTCATCACGTTCATATTCAATGGCAGTCTGACGGAATCCGACCCAACTGACCAGCCCGCGCACGAACCGGTTTTTCTCCGGAAGACGTTTCATCTCATCACATACTTTGCGGTCAATCAGGCGAAAATCTCCGGTGTCCACCGGGATATCTGTATCCGTTGAGGCACGCAGTACACGATAGAACAGACTGGCTGACCATTTCTTGAAGCGGGTTTCTCCACTTCGTCTGGTGCGACGGGCATACACCACTTCATAGCCCTCTTTCCACTTGGCGATCATATCCAGAATCAGTTCGGGTGGGTCCTGAAGATCCGCATCGATAATGACGACGGCATCCCCCGCTGCATAATCCATACCCGCTGTTATCGCAATCTGATGACCGAAGTTACGAGCAAAATCAATCAGCTTCACACTCTCGTCCCAACGGGCGTAGTCACGAATCATCTGTGCACTTCGATCCATGCTGCCATCATTGACGAACAGCAGTTCATAGCTCTCTCCTGTGCTGCCCATGACCTTCTTCAGACGCCGATAGGTCTCCTCGATCACCGCTTCTTCGTTATACATGGGAATAATAATGCTGTATCGGTACGTTTGAGCCATGTTTGTCCCCTCCCTTTTCCAATGGACTTCGTTCGAGATTTTCATTTCGGCTACAATTTCACTTCGTACAAGGTGGTCTGTCCGCCGAATCCGAATCCAGCTCTGTTTCCTGCGGCACCGCTATCCGTAGATCCGCTGTCGGTACCTGTCTGCCATTCTGAGGATGGAATCTCGGTACCGTGCTCTTTGATCCAATCACTAATGTCCGAGTTTCCGCCTCGGCCACCCATGCCACCAACCATGAAGTATTTCACTTGCCCACTCTTGACGAGTTGTTCCAGTTCCTCCGTTGTGTACACCGGGTCTGAACCGGAGAAACCTCCCAGCGTAATTACCGATGCTTTCTCGTCGATAATATAAGGTGCTGCCTGATTATAGTCTGTTGTGGCGAAGAGATACGTTTCGCCTGTATTGTGCTCTTTCAGATAATTCAGTGTAGCTGTATCGACTTCTTCGTTACGGTTGCCCATTCCGCCGCGGCCACCAGTTGAAGGCATTTCTGTGACCCCTGCACCATTACCCATCGGCATACCCATGCCGGCTCCGCCAAACATGCCATTGGAACCTGTAGGCCCTGCTGCCGGAATCATACTGTTACCACCATAAGTAATTGGGGTGAATGCCCAATAGATTGGACCGATCAGCATGACCACAAATCCTGCGATAATGAAGCCCTGTTTCCAGCGATGTGTACGATGTAGCATAACGACCAGGATGACCGTGACCAGAATACCTGCGATCAATTCACTAATGGACCAGCCTGCACCAATCGTATCGTTATACACCTGCATGATATACCAGCCGAACAAGGTCGTCAGCAGCACGGATACCGGAAGCAACCACGCCTGCCAGCCCATTCGTTCACGATATAACTTCCACATGGCTACATATCCTGCGCCAGTTAGCGCCGCAATTGGAGGTGCAAGCATAATCAGATAATATTGATGGAAGAAACCTGCCACACTGAAAAAGGCAGCAACGGGAATCAACCAGGCCAGCCAGAACAAAGCCTCCTTGTGCTTGTTCGTAATATTTCTCCGTCTTAATCCTGCAAATATGGCAATGCATCCAAGCAATACAACTGGCAGAAGCCAGCTGGCTTGACCTGACAGTTCAGTCTGGAACAGACGCAGAGGACCTTTCTCCCCCGTACCAAACATGCCTCCCATGCCTCCGCCACCATTACCGCCGAAATTTCTTCCTTTTGGCATTTCCATATCATTCGGCATCTGACCGTTTGGGAAATTGGCATTCGGCCCATTCATACCGCCCATGGCATTCATGCCGTTCGAACCATTCATATTATCGTTATCCGGTGCATTGACATCTTGCCCCGTGCCAGGGGCACCACTCCCCATCTGATTAGGAGCAGAAGTCGAATCCCCTCGATTGCCACGATTATTGCCCTGCCCAGCAGCGTTCGGCATCCCCGCGTTACCTGCTGTGTTCTGCTGACCCGTTAGACGGGACAGGCCATTGTATCCAAATGCCAGTTCCATGACCGAGTTTGTTTCACTGCTGCCGATATAAGGCCGCTCGTCTTCGGGTATAGAATCCACAGTAACCGCCCAGGATAAGGAAACCACTGCCAGAACCGCTGTGCTGCAAATCAGCAGGATGATCTTCCTTCTCCACTTCGCCTGAAATGCAAGCAGATAAAACAAGTAAAACGCCGGGAGAATCATGTAGGCTTGAAGCATCTTCATATTAAAGGCTAAGCCTATGAACCCAAAGGAAACCAGAATGCGCCAAGCACTGCCTTGTTTGCTGCCTTTGAACAAAAACCATGAACCCAGCAGCAGCGTAAACACCAGCATGCTGTCAATATTGTTGGTCCGACTGACTGCGGCTACGACAGGCACAGTCGCCATCGCAAGTGCCGAGATTCGTGCTGCTGCAAGACCATATGTAGGTTTCACCATGAAATAGATTAGGAGCACCGAACCGATTCCCGCTAATACCTGCGGCAAAATAACGCTCCATCCGTGCAATCCGAATACATAGGCAAAGGCTGTCTGGATCCAGAAGACAACAGGTGGTTTGTCAACAGTTACCGAGCCTGCCGAGTCTAGTGATGCATAGAAAAAGTTATGGAAGTTGCTTAGCATACTCCCAACGGCAGTCGTATAATAGGAATTGGCATATTGATCGTTCCAGATGCCGTACCCATTCAGAAATGCCGCCAGTAATACAATCGGCAGAAGGACAAGATCCATCCTTCTTTTGGTGTTATTCAATGGTAATCACTCCTTCAAAGTTCTTCATGTCTAGTATTGTGACATGCCAAAATAAAGCTGGGATGAGTGCCCGCTGAATGTTGTCTGAGGATAATTCACAATCCTTTCAGCTAAATTTCAGTTTGGCAAGCGATAATACTACATACAGTCCCTCCGAAGTGAGGGAGAAATCTAGATGGATCAAGCAAGGAGAGAACGTACATTATGAAGCTTAGCAGCGGAATTAAAATACTATTGGCTGATGATGAACCACATATTTTGCAATTTCTGGAGCTTGGATTAAGCAATGAAGGCTTCGATGTGCGCACAGCACCCGATGGAGCAGCTGCACTTGAGTTGGCGCTTGAATTCAGGCCACATATGGCTATTTTGGATGTCATGATGCCAGAGATGGATGGTTTTGAAGTGGTCGAGCGTCTGCGTAAGACCGGAGCCCAGGTTGGCGTGATTATGCTGACAGCGAAGGACGAAGTCGAGAATCGGGTTAAGGGCTTGTGGTTAGGTGCTGACGATTACATGATCAAGCCCTTTGCCTTCGACGAGCTGCTCGCCCGGATTCAGGCCAGACTGCGTAATCAATTTCCTTTATTAATCGGAGCCGTCACTCATGGTCCCTTCCGAATTGATGATCAGCGCAAAGAAATCACCTATCAGGATCAGGTCCTGGAGTTATCTCCTACCGAATACGAACTGTTAAAATTTATTGTGCTTAATCATGGGATTGTACTGAGCAAAGCGACCATTTTGAGTCGGGTGTGGGGGTACGATTTTGGCGGGGAAGAGAATATTGTAGAGGTGTACGTTCGGTCCTTGCGCGACAAACTCGGGGATAAAGAGCACAGACTCATTCGCACGCTTCGAGGTGTCGGGTACAGGGTGGATCTCTGATGAACTCGCTGCGTAAAAAAAATAAACTTCGTTTAGGACGTCTACACCAATGGATCTGGCCGCGTTCCCTGCGTTCGCAATTGCTCTCACGTTCTCTCTTCGTGCTTGCAGGGCTACTATTGTTAATCGGCATTCTGCAATTCTGGATCATGGAAAGCTTTCTCTACCGCAATCAGGCGAAAACCATGGAAGAACAGCTCATGTCCATGCCCCCGGTTTGGCTCGGAATCCAATCACGTAGTGGCTCTTCCAACAATCCTTTCGGTGGACAGGCAGGTAACGTGTCTGGCAATCGGGTGTTGTTTATTCCTGACCGTTCACTGGCTCTATTTGATAACCAAGGTACGTTCGAGGATGTTTTTGGGGAAGACGGTCTGAACGCCCCTCATCTCTCAACCGCTGAATATCAGGACATTACAGATGAGTTAAAAGAACAAAAACATATTCCCTACCGGATCGTAACGGATAGCCAAGGTAAGGAGCAATTGATTGTCTTCGCCTCACCCGGTCCACGCAATCGCGGCTTACCGATGGTCCAGATGGGTACGGCTACGAAACCACTGAGAGATCTGATTATTAAACAACTTTTGATCTTCATCATGTTATCGCTGTTGGCCATGGTGGCCGGCCTTATTCTGTACACCAAGGTATTACGCCGGACACTCGTTCCCCTGTCCAACATGGTGAATAAAGTACAGCAGATCGATGCAGGCAGTCTCGCAGAACGCCTTCCCGTCGTTCAGGGACAAGAAGAAGTGGATCAGCTCGCACTTTCATTCAATGGCATGCTTGAAAGGCTGGAAAACTCGTTTGAAGCAGAGCGGGAATCGAAAGAACAGATGCAACGTTTCTTGTCCGATGCTTCCCATGAGCTGCGCACCCCCCTCACCTCCATTCATGGCTTTATTGAAGTTTTACAGCGGGGGGCTGCCACCAATCAAGATCAACTATATAAAGCACTGGACAGCATGCACGGCGAATCCGTGCGAATTAACAAATTGGTTGAAGATTTGTTGTTACTAACCAAGCTGGATCAGGCTCCAAAGCAGGAGCAGGAGGTCATTCAGCTGGACAGTCTGCTGCTCGAAATGCAACCACAACTGACCATGATGGCTCAGCGGAGGTCCATTCATCTCGACCTGACGGCTGCTGTCCATGTTCTGGCTGATCCTTATAAGCTGAAGCAGGTTGTGCTGAATCTGTTCCATAATGCGGTGCAGCACACCGATCCAGAGCATGGGGCCATCTCCATAACGTTATATGCCACGCACCATAAGGCTGAATTGTCCGTAAAGGATAACGGCACGGGCATTGAACCTGAACATCTGCCCCATATCTTTGAGCGATTTTACCGCACAAGCAGTTCTCGTTCGCGCAAACAAGGGGGCGCTGGTCTCGGTCTAGCCATTACCCACTCCATTGTGGAGTCGTATAGTGGGAAGATTACGGTACGAAGTCAGGTAGGCTTGGGAACTGAATTTATGATATTAATGCCGCTGCATAAGACTGATATCTAGGCTGAGCTTCGGCTGCAAGTAGGCTATCCAAACGCTTTTTCTTTCATCTTGCTCCCGATTTTGATTGCATGACAAATCCCCCACTCATTTTGATTTAGAAATGAATGGGGGATTCTTTTGTTGTATCCGTTTATTATGATGGCAGCCCAATGGGTTTCAGGCTAACGAATCTGAGGCGTCATATTTAAGGATTTGAAGCTTATATATGCTTTTCATAAAATACCATTGTCATTTTGTCGTTAATTGCTTTTGTTCCACCCGTTTTTTTGTAGCCTATCTTTTCATACAAATAACAGTTTCCTTGCTCTTGTAAGATGGTACCCAATTTCCATGACTTTGCATCATCATATATCTGCTCAACCATTGTAAAAACTTTTTGTGCGATTCCTTTTCCTTGATGTTCTGGCAGTATAAAAATTGGGCTAATACTGTAGATCCGATTATCTTTTTTCACGACTCTAATTCCACCAACAGCAACCTCAAGATGATGAATTATAAAATAATCTGTAAAAGATTGATTGATTTGAGTAATAATTCTTTCTAAGGTTTCATTGGCAGGGCTTGTTTCAAAGTCCTGATATTTTTCCAACAAAGGCATAAATGCTTTGACTTTCATTTCATGAATAGTCGATGCATCTTCTAAATCTGCTTTGTACAATGAAACCTCCATTAAATATATACCTCCGATTGATATGCTTGTTAGAAATACGATTTATAGTCCATGCTCTGTTAACTTAATACAAGAAAGATGTTCGTTTACGTTTGGTGTTTGTTTCATTTGCAGCATACAAACAAGATAAAACTATCATTTTTTTATTCGACGTTGTATTCTCATATTCCTTGCTTCTATCTAAGTAACAGAACCGCGCCAATATTTTCATCTAACTTTCCGCTATTATCCCTATCTATCGTTACTTTTGGCAACGGTCGATTACCAAGGGTACACACCGTTCTCATCTAGTAACTCCCCGTTATGACGTTTGCCATCCGTCGCATAGCGCACAATAATCGCAGCGCTGGCTTCTTTTGATTTACCGCCTTCGGCATTGCCGTTAAGATCTGTTGATGTGAAACCGGGCGTTACTGCAAAGACTTGCGCCCGGCTGTTTTTCACTTCATAAGCCATCGAAAGTGTCATGGCGCTGTTGGCCGTTTTGGATGAGTTATAGTCGAAGGCATTTAACGTAAATTCCGCATTTTGCATATGATCCAGAGAAGCCATGTCAGTCGATACATTAATGATTGTGCCTTCATTATCTTTGATTAACGGGAACAATCGCTGATTCAAACGGAAGGTGCCGAAAAAGTTGACTTCAAAGGCATTCCGTAAATCTTCCTCTTGGGTATCCGTAAAAGAATGAGAGAACGCACCCGGCATACCCGCGTTATTGATCAGAAGGTTTATGTCGGGATAAGTCTTATGAATTGTTTCGGCTGCCTGTTCGATGCTCTTCAAGTCGTTCATGTCGATCTGTACTAATTCTACGTCTAATCCCCTGGAAGTTAACTCCGAAACAGCTGCTTCACCCCGTTCGACACTGCGTGCGCCAAGGATAACTTTCCAACCCGCTTCACCCAACTGCTTGACGATTTCATATCCAATTCCTTTATTAGCTCCGGTTACAAAGACCGTTTTTTTCATGCGAATCCTTCTTTCCCTAAATTGATTTATATTGAACAATGTATAAGTTACTATGCTACACTTAGTGTAGGTCAAATTTTTTTTATAAAAGGGGTTTAACATGTTAACCATTGGAGAAGTAGCGAAAAAAGTTGAGGTCTCGATCGGAGCGATCCGCTTTTACGAAAGGAAGGGACTGTTGAAACCTGCTGCGCGAAGTGAGCAGAATAACCGTCTTTATTCGGAGGATGATCTGAACTGGCTGGTTTTTATCAAATGTCTCCGCGAAACCGGGATGAGTGTGGAAGACATCAAAAAGTATTATGATCAGGTAAATGAAGGTACTTCAACCCTGAAGGAAAGAACCCAACTAATTGAAGATCAAAAACAAAAGTTACTGAATGATATCGAGGAGAAAAAAGCGCAGCTTGTTCATTTGGATAACAAATTGGAGCGTTATTATCGTGGAGAAAATTATTAATTTCAGCTTGTCCTATAGACTAAACGACGAAAAAAAATCAGGCAGCCAGTAATAACTGTCTAACCTGATTTGAAATGCTAATGTTATAGCTATTTTTCGGGGGACTATGTTCTTGCCCTGACATCATCACGTCAATACAACCATCTTGAGACAAATGCATTAAACATGACCTTGTTGCTTCCGCAGTTGATAATGGTTATATTTTTCATCCTCGATCTCGATCGAGTTGACCGGTTCAAAATGACATTTCAGTATTACCTTATTGGATGCTTGATTGGTAATCAATGCGATGGCATTCAGCACCTCAACATTTGTGTATTCAAATAAATACTCCGTCATTCCTTTTACTGCCTGGGTTGTATAGCCACGGTTCCTGAAATCTTTCGAAATACCGTACATAATCTCCCGATTGGGTGCTGGCAGTTCATCCTTAATGCCCGAGCAGCACCATCCTATAAACTCATCATTTTCTTTGAGTACGATAGCCATACGCAAGTATAACTCTCCAATATCCTCTCCGGCCATCACAGCTTGTTTAAAACGCTGATTCTGAGGAATTTCATATTCGCCGAGCCAAAGGGCCCTCTCTTCAATCGTAGCGTTCCATCCTGGTAGGAATTCATACACCTCGGGTTGCCACGTAATTTCTTGCAGTTTCTCCAAATCTTCAATTCGATACTCACGCAAATAAATATCCTTGCAATCGATGATTAATTCATCGTTTTGTATGGATTGGTTCATACTTCCTCCTACTTCACACTTAATTTCAGCTTGTTAGCTTTTACTTCAAACAAGCCCTTCTTTTTCTATAAACTCGTCTTTGGTTAATCCAAAGAGGATCAGATCCTGATATTTTCCATCCGTATAGATGACCTGACGACGCACACCTTCCTGAACACATCCAGGCTTTACAATAACCCATAATGTGGAATTAGAGGAGATTTTATTTAAACCACTCTAACGAAAATAGCCCCCGAACAGGTCAAACCTGTTGGAGGCTACGCTCTACTTTATATCAAAATCTCATTACGATTCTTCCGGGTATTGAGGCTTGGATACGTTATCCGGAACCGTTTGGTCGAAAACATCCTGACCCGGGTAATCCCGTACATCTCCTTCATGAAGCTCATGATTTTCATAATCAAAACGATGTGCAGATCGCTGATCCACCCGCCACGGAGAACTTTTCCCAAGAGACTCGGATAACAAAGAAGAACCGTAAGGTCCCTCCGGAAATTCTTCGAGTGTGATATCGTTTCGCTGCGACTCCACCGTAGACACATCAGTATATTCTTGCCGTTCTTCACGCAAAAACTTATCTTTCATCGTTCGTCCCTCCTGATCCACTTCAGATGATCAACGTACACTTATTGTGAGCGAGGTCAAACGCATTTATGCATGATTATTGGAAAATACTGCGTTTAAAGTTCTGATCCATTACCGGATCCATCACGATCATCATCGCCATCACCACTGGCGAATCCATACTAACAGTACAAAACCAATGAGGCCAGCCATGCTAATCCAGGTATCGCGCTTGGACCATACCAATAACGAAGAACGTGCTCCAAGCAAAGAGTTTTCTCGAACTTTACGCATTTCCATCGCAATGGTCATATCCTCTGCACGTTGGAACAGTGCCATTAACAAAGGAATGACCATCGGACCGAGGTCACGAATTCGCACGGTATTCGGTCTTAAAGCGGCCTTCCCACGTGCCCGTACGATCAGTGAGAATCGCTGCCACTCACTCCAGATCATCGGGATAAATCGAAAGATTAACGATACAGCAAGAGCAAACGAAGCTACGGGTAGCTTCATTTTTTTACCGATACCGAGTACCCAGTTCAGCCCTTCTACCATCCGGCCATAAGGCGTCGTCAGTGAAAACCACAGACTTGCCAAAGTAACGATAAACAAACGATATACATTCAGCAAAGTGCCCTCCGCCTGTGCCAGGGAAAAACCAAAGTGCAGACCGCCTGCCTCAGTTGAAAGGGTGGTTCCAGATAACGACGTTGATATGAGGAAAAATAATAACAGTGGCTTCATTAGTTTCATGCATCCAGCCAACGTCTGACGCGGAAGAACGGCAAGTGCGGCCACTACCGGCACCAGTGTTAACGTTAATCCCAGCCAGCGCTGTTGAAGCATCGCGGCGGTGACCAGCAAAATATACAAAATCCACTTCAGACGAGGATCCATCACGCCATATAATCCGGCTGAATGAGTCAATGTGTTCGGAAGAAGTTTCGGATCCTCCCCATCTATAGTCTCTAATGCATCCCTCTGGGCAATCCTATTCCCTATCCCAGACGGATCTATCGATTCGTTCTGAGCTCCCACCCCAACGGACGTGGACTGAACAATGCTTTCAGCCATCTCCTCTGGCGTCATTGCGGTAAAAGACAGATCAAGACCCGCTGCCTTAAACTGCTCTGCTAGTCGCATCGAAGGTGGCAGACCAATCCCTGTCTGCTCCAGCAGTTCAGGCCTTTCGTGAAGTTCTCTCGACGTGAGATCGGCGATTAGACGACCTCCCTGCAACAACAATACCCGATCCGCACAAGGCAAGAATGTATCCAGATCATGGGTGGCTACCACAACTCCACCACCTGCCAGACGATGTTGCTCCATTGCATCCAGCAAGAGCACGACACTTTGCGCTTCCAACCCGGCACTCGGCTCATCCAGCAGAAGCCAGTGTGGATTGGTCACAGTTCCGAGAGCAAGTCCAAGCCTGCGCTTCTCCCCACCACTTAGTGCAAATGGAGACCTATCCAGATGAAATCGCCGTTCCAGCTCAGGAGACACTGACGGGTCCCATTGGTTGAGTGCTTTTGTGATCTGCTCTTGTTGTTCGTTCTCGGAAAGTCGATAGGGACGCAGTGAATAGTTGAATTCACGCTGAATACTTCGGGCAAACAGTTGTTGCTCCGGAAATTGAAATACTAGTCCCATTTGCAATAAAATCGAGTGCGGCACTTTCCCTTCTTTCCAGAAAAGCGTACCATCCAATGTAATACTGCCTGCATTAAGAGGTTTCAGGCCAGCCAGTGTCTGTAGTAAGGTCGTTTTTCCCGAACCCGTACAGCCTAGCAGCAAGGTGATTTCACCACTGTTCAACTGAATATTTATATCTTCAAGCAGTGCACGTTTGCTCGATTCCGATGCTTCTATACGTATATTTGTTAATTCGATCTCCAACGCGCGACCTCCTTAGCTAATTGCTCGGGCCGCAGTGGCATGGCTTCTGGCATCATGCCTTTTTGCTTGAGCAATAACGCAGTCTTTACAGTGAAAGGAGGGTCTAACCCTAACCGATCACAAGCGGATAGCTGCTCATCTTCTCCGGTGATTTTCTCATTCGTCTCTGTCTTATAGAAAAAGGACTCCGGCTCCCCGTCGTACACACAGCGCCCTCGTTCGATAGCAATGATTCGATCACACAGGGTCGCCTCTTCCAGATGATGCGTTATCCAGATTACCGTTGTCCCCCGCTTGGTAATCTTCTGAACGATGGCCTCGATACGATCTCTTGCTCCCGGATCAAGCATGGCTGTCGGCTCATCCAGAATCAATACATCTGGTTTGGCAGCGAGCGCTACAGCAATGTTTAGTAGCTGTTTCTGTCCACCCGATAATTGCGAGATGGCCATCTCTGGCGGATAATGAAGTCCTACAGTATGTAATGCGTCCTCCCTGCGCTCCGATTGTTCTTCTACAGTATTCATTAATGGAGACAACGCAAAATGAAACTCCTCTTCAATCGTATCGCCCAGTACCTGGGCATCCGGTTGCTGCAATACACCTCGAACGGTAAGTTCATCCGAGATATTCCGCACCCCTCCCGAGAGCGGAGTGAATCCAATTAGTAGTCCAGCGAGCGTACTTTTCCCACTGCCATTCGCTCCTACAATACTAATCCATTCCCTTTGATGCAGCGTAAGTGATACCCCATCCAACGCTTTCCTCACCTGACCACCTTCGGAAGCATAATGCACTCGAACGTCCTCTAATATAATTATTGGCATGTTGCCTTGCATTGTAAATTAGTCCTTTCCCTTTCTATTGTTATGTGGTACGATCCTAATCGTTAACCACATTTATTTAATTGGTTAACAATCATATTACCAAAATGGAGAGGATTGTTCAAACATGAAATTATCTTTGCGAGGCATTGTATTTAGCGCACTTATGGCCGCAATTTTAGTACTTTTTGGTTACATAAGCATTCCCATTGGCTTCTCCCCTGTACCGATAACATTACAGACCTTGGCTGTCATGCTGGCTGGAGGATTACTTGGTCCACTTTATGGTTTCCTAAGCGTTACCATGGTTGTTCTGCTCACTGCTCTAGGTTTCCCATTACTGCACGGGACCGGAGGACTTGCGGTGCTTCTTGGACCTACCGGAGGATATGTGATGATGTGGCCGATCTCCGCATTATTAATTGGATTACTGCTTGCACGAATCAACATCAAAGGTGTCACAGGATTCATTCTCGCTTTTATCATATTTGAACTGTTTGGTTCACTGCTCGTATATGTATCCGGGGTGCCTTGGCTTGCCTATGCATACAAAATGGATTTACCTGAGGCCATGATTCAAGGGTTTTATCCTTACATTATAGGGGATCTGATCAAATCTGCATTTGCTGCGATCATCATTGCACCTGTGCGCATGGTTTTCCCACCACAACGACTCACAGGTAACGTGCATTCAACGGTTGTAAAAGCGGAGTCTTAACAGAAGCTACATAAGGTATCCGATCTTCCTACTTTGAAAAAGACGAAACCGCCAAAATCACTTTGGCGGTTTTCGTTACTTCTCTTCCTCTAAGGTTGTTCTGTCATCGGAGTGATCCGTGTAAATCTTCTTTAGTTCAACTTATATATTCACCTGAAGCAATTGACGCGCTGTAATCTGAAATTGTTGATCCGCTGTATTTTCAATAAACCTCTGATCATGAGATACATACAGAATGGTCCCCTCATACGCCTTGATAAAACGCTCCAACGCTTCCAATGCATGCATATCAAGAAAATTCGTCGGCTCATCCAACAATAGAATGTTATATTGTCCAAGAAACAAGTGACATAATTGAAGACGAATCGCTTCTCCTCCACTTAATGTACTAACATTCTTCCGCAAGTCATTTCCTGTAAACTGCATCGCGTACAACGCACTTCTCAGCTCTGATTCCTCATATTCCGAACGATTTTTCAGGAATTGTAATACGGTCTCTTTTGTTGTGAAACGATAGCTCATTTGCTGAAAATAACCAAGCTTCGCTTTTGGAGACATCGTGATGTGATCTCCAGCATGGAAAACATGGTTAAGCAATGTGCTTTTCCCACTGCCATTGGCTCCGGTTATCGCTATTTTTTGTTTTAATGGAATTTGAAAACTTACATTCTCCAACAAAACATTACCTTCCACCTCAAGCGTAAGGCGATCTGCCATAATTGGAAATCGGTTGTGCAGCTCCAGTGTCTTCGGCTGACGGAAGATCATAGGTCGTTCCTCTTGCACTGCTTTTACCTCATGAAGTTGTTGCATACGCTGTTCAATCGCTTTAGCTGCACGGTGTACCGCTTTTTGACTGGTGCCTTTGGATTTCGTTTCAACCATTCGGTTTGGTTTTGCCTTGGATTCTTTTTTGGACATGCTTCCAGCCTGTGTTATTTTCTCGGCTTTCTTCATCTTTTCCCGGGCGGCCAGCTCCAATCGTCTTTTCTCCTTGGAGAATTGTTCATGGGCCTGGTTTTGTTGTTCACGCTCCAGCCTCTTCTGTGCCTGATAATCACTATAGTTACCGGAATATACATGAACCTCACCTTGATGGATTTCCCAGATCGTGGTCACCAATTCATCCAGAACCGCACGATCATGACTGATCAGCACAAGCGCCCCATAGTAATAACGCAATTCATCCAGCAAAAATGTAATGCCCTCTTGATCCAGGTGTGTTGTTGGTTCATCCAGTAACAGTACTTCATGATAATGAGTGAACATGTGAGCCAGTTTCATACGGGTCTGTTCTCCGCCACTCCATAGTTGGTCGTGTTGAGGTACGGCTAATTTACTGAGTAAAGCCACGTCAACTTCCAGATTTCCATTAGCCTGGGGTGGTTCCACTTGTTCCAAATAGCCAAATTCCGCGTACCTTTTCACCTTTCCGGCAGTCGGCTGGATCTGTCCTGCAATGAGTTTCAACAACGTACTTTTACCCTGACCATTACCACCCACTATACCGATACGATCCAGTTGATGCACGGCCAGTCTCTCAATGTTCAGTACTGCTTTATCCATATAGGTCATCTCAACCTGTTCTAATTCAAAACATATCTTTTCCATATTCGCTACCTCCGAAATAAGATTTATTTCGTATCGATAGCGAAGCACGCTTCTATCGATACGAGCTGATCGTGCCAGCTCGTATCAATAGAACAGTAACGTCATCATAGCGGTACCTCCTATAATTTGTATTGAAACCCTTACCTAATTAAAAATAGTCATAAGAAAACAAAAAATCACAGGCAGGGCCTGTGATTCAATGTAAACGAGAAAACGAGTATAACACTTATTTTAAGGTCAGATGTTTGAAAATGACAGACTGATCCCGTTTACTCTGAACCAATGGTCAGAGCCTTTGAACGTATTCAATTACCGATTCAAAGGAAGGAAACGCAGTCTCATCGCATGTGTCATATTCAATAATCCACCTTTCATTATCATGTATAGATGTACAATTCTAATTATAATTTTCCAATTCCACCATGTCAACGGAACCATGAAAACTCTAAAGTATCGAATTTGTATCTATTCTTATTTTATTCCTGTCCCTTTCCGCTGTACAACTTCAATAACATCTCCTGGCTATGAACATTGCCTTTAGCCTGCGGAATGACTTCCTCGTAGTTGGCGGAATTCGTTACGATAATCGGCGTTACCGTGTGATAACCAGCAGCCTTAATCTGTGCAATATCGAATTCAAGCAACAGATCTCCCGCTCGGACGCGGTCCCCTTCTTTGATATGAGAGGTAAAATGCTGACCGTCCAATTTGACGGTATCGACTCCGACGTGAACCAATATTTCAGCACCCGTGTCTGACACAACTGCCAAGGCATGTTTTTTCTTGAATGCAACGGTAACTGTACCATCAAAAGGCGCTACGACTCTGCCTACAGCTGGCTCAATCGCTATTCCTTTACCCATTGCTCCGGATGCAAACGCCGGATCTGGAACTTCTGACAATTCCACAATTGTTCCTTCAATTGGGCTAAATACAACTTCGTCTAAAGCATCCGCTGCACGAACAGATTGCTCGGTAGATGCAGCAGATTCGGTTTTTGTTTCTTCTTCAACTGGATCTTTGAAACCCATGATGTATGTCAGTACAGCCGAGACGACAAAGGATACTACGATACCCAGAATCAATCCTGGGAAGCCTTGTCCACCTGGTCCGTAGAAGATTGGCAAGGTCAGCAAGCCCGGTGCGCCGGACGCAAATGCTAATGTGCCCGCTTGACCAATGATAGCTCCACCAACTGCACCACCGATAACTCCTGCAATGAATGGACGTTTCAGTGGTAATGTTACCCCATAGATGGCCGGTTCAGTAATACCGAACAAAGCCGTCAATGTGGATGATCCCGCTAATGTTTTCAGTTTTTTGTTCTTGGTTTTCAGCATAACCCCAAAAGCAGCACCCGTTTGAGCAAAGATTGAAGCTGTCGCAGCTGGTTTAACCCCATCCTGTCCATACACGGCAACGTTGTTGATAAATACGGGAATTAGACCCCAGTGTATTCCGAAGATAACGAGCAGCTGCCAGCTTGCACCCATAACGGCTCCAGCGAGCAATGGACTAAATCCAAATGCGGCAACGAGTCCCGCTGCAATTGCATTACCAACGTATACGCCAAATGGTCCGAATACAAGCAATGTCAGAGGTACCATGATCACTAGTAAAAACAAAGGTGTAACAAAGTTTTTCACACTATCGTGAAGAGTCTTATTAAAGAACTTCTCCAACTTACTCATGACAATGACAGCTAAAATGATAGGAATAACCGTAGATGAATAGTTCATCAGGATTACAGGAATTCCGAAGAAATCTGTGGGTGTTCCCTCCGCTTTTAGCGCAACGATCGAAGGATAGATCAACGCACCCGCAATCGTCATCGCCACAAACATATTACCCTGGAATTTGCGAGCTGTTGTAACCGCTAACAACAGAGGCAGGAAATAAAACAGACTATCTGCTGCTGCATACAGGATCTTATACGTTGTTTCTGTCGTCTCCAGCCATCCGATATTGCTTGCAATCAACAATAACCCTTTAAGAATACCGGCTCCCGCCATAACACCCAGAAGTGGTGCAAAGATGCTCGATATGATATCGATAATACCCCCGAGCCCTTTGGCTGCTTTGCGAGGTTTTTCTTTATCTGACGAATCGTCCAGAATGTTACTGATCTGTCCAATGGCACTATAGACTTCAGGCACCTTGTTACCAACAACCACCTGGAACTGTCCTCCGTTTTCTTTGACTGCGATGATGCCTTCTGTTTTCTCCAGTTTGGCTTTGTCTGCCTTGGCATCGTCCTTCAATACAAACCGTAATCGTGTTGCACAATGAACCAGTGATTCCACATTTTTCTCACCGCCAACCAGTTCTACAATCTCTTTGGCCAGTTTCTCTTGACTCATGATCTGCACCCCCACTTTTTCTCAAACAGGCCCCTTACCGATTTTTTTGCACGCAAAAAACCTAAGCCTAGAGTGAGGGGACACAATGGTCCTAACCTTCTCATGACTTAGGTTTTGCCTGCATAACCAGTAACAATCCCAGTTAAATCGTATTTAATTCCTGTTAATCACATATTATTATAATAAAACCATTTTTGTCAACATTTAAATATTATCGATTAACCACTCGTTCGATATGAACCGTCAGATACAATTTTTCTTCATTGGTCAACTCATGGTTGTATTCCTTTTTGACAAACAACTCAATTTTTTCCGTACATGCTGCCGCATCTGGATGCTTCTCCTTAATCATGTCGTAGAAATGATCATAGTTGTTGTCGTAATGCATACCACTGAGCACACGCTGAGAGAAGAACTTCAGATGTGTGATGAAGCGAAAATAACTTAGAGAATCCTCGTCAAATTCCATTTTGAAATGATATTTCGCTATATTAATAATTTGCTGGATAAACTTCGTAATGTTCATCGTCGTAATGACTTCTTCATTCATCTCTGCATTGACAATATGAAGAGCAATATAAGCCGCTTCATCGGTTGGAAGCTCAATATTCATTCGAGTGTTGATCTGTTCCAGCGTCCTCAGGCCGAGTCCGAACTCAGGCTTGTACAATTGCTTGATCTCCCACATTAATGCGTTCTTGATCTCCACACCTTCCCGATAACGTTCAATCGCAAAGTTAATATGATCCGTAAGGGATACATAAATGTTCTCATTCAACTTTCGTCCCAGATTCTCACGCGCATACGTGATGATCTCCTCCACAATTTCAATCAGTTCCATCGGAACTTCGCGCAGCAGCATTTTAAAATTATCGGATGTTTGTTTGTTTTTCAATGCAAATACTTTCTGGATGCGGGTCTCGTCTACTTTATCCCCCGGCTTTTTCTTAAAGGCAATCCCACGCCCCATCACCACAAGCTCTGCTCCATCTGCTTGATAGATGCTAATGACGTTATTGTTGATAACCTTTGCTATTTTCACTTCAATCCCCCCGTCACGTTCCACTCTCTTGGCAGTTATACATCGTCTTTTGGGCATACAAAAAAAACCTGAAGCATCACAAAATAAACAAGACATGGTGGTCTGCTTTTTTTGGTGCTTAGGTTTTGCCTACTTCGTGTAGTAACAATCCCAGAAACGATATATTTGCGTCAAGTATAGCGCGAACCTGACTAAATGTCAACGCTTTCAAGGTGGGGACAATCGGAAGTCCCATAGTTATATAAATTGAACTAGAGAATATTTACACTAGCTACTGCGCGGCCAGAACAACCTTCCGATCGCTGTTATCCCCAGATTTTTTGATTCCCTTTTTAAAGGGGAAATCCGGTGATAAAGGCGAGTTTATGCTTACGAAGTAGCTTTCCATAGAAAGCTTTTAGCTTCGCTTCTCCAGCTTTTTTCTGTCCTCTCCGTTTTGTGTAAATGTTTAGTTCAATTTATATAGATGAAACTTCCGATGTTTTATTGCCGTACAAGACCATTTTAATTCAGAAAAATATAAACTACTCGTCACCCAGGTTTGTTCCGTTCGATTCGATCACATTTTTGTACCACTCAAAACTCTTCTTCTTCAGTCGTGTCAGTTCTCCTTGACCTTCATTATTACGATCCACATAAATGTAGCCATAGCGTTTTCTCATCTCTCCTGAGGAAGCACTCACAATATCAATTGGCCCCCAGCTGGTGTAACCAATGATGTCCACCCCATCCTGAATGGCCTCACCCATTTCAGCTACATGCCGTTTCAAGTAATCAATCCGGTATGCATCATCCACTTCACCTTCTGGTGTAACCACGTCATTGGCGCCAAATCCATTCTCAACGACAAACAGTGGCTTCTGATAACGATCATGTAGTTGATTGGCGGTAATACGGAATCCTTTGGGATCAATCGTCCAACCCCATTCGGACTTCGCCAGATATGGATTCGCTACCGAACCAAATACATTACCGCTGGTCATATTTTTGATGACTTCCGGATCGGTACTGGTTGTACGACTAGAATAGTAGCTGAACCCGATATAATCTACGGTATGATTTTTCAAGATTTCCGCATCACCCGACTGCATAACGATGTTTAATTCGTGGTCCTTAAAGAAACGTTTGGCGTAACCCGGATATTCCCCACGGGACTGCACATCGATGAAGAAATAGGATTCTCTATCTTTTTCCATCCCCTGGAACACATCTTCCGGATTACAGGTATACGGATAGAAGCTTCCCGCCGCAAGCATGCAACCAATCATGGCACCAGGAATAATCTCATGACATGCCTTGACTGCCAGTGCACTTGCAACCAGTTGATGGTGAGCAGCCTGATATTGAATTTCTTTGATGTTATCCCCTTCGTTGAACGCAAGTCCCGCTCCAAGGAACGGAAGATGTAGCAGCATGTTGATCTCATTGAAAGTCATCCAGTATTTCACCTTGTCTTTGTATCGAGTGAATACCGTAGTAGCGTAAGTCTCGAATAAAGTTACCAGTTCACGACTTCTCCAGCTGCCGTACTTCTCAATCAGATGCACAGGCACATCAAAGTGAGCCAGTGTAACCACGGGTTCAATGCCGTTTTTCAACAATTCATCAAACAGGTTATCGTAAAATTGCAATCCTGCTTCATTCGGCTGCGCATCTTCTCCTGTTGGGAAAATTCGTGCCCAGGCAATGGAGACACGCAGTGCTTTGAATCCCATTTCTGTAAATAGAGCAATATCTTCAGGGTAACGGTGATAGAAATCGATCGCTTCATGCGAAGGATAGAACTCGGTAGCAAGCGGCGTAAAAGCTGGAACATTTCCTTTCATAATACTTCTGCGGTTCTCTCCGGTCGGCAGCAAGTCAACGATACTCAGCCCTTTGCCATCTTCCAGATACGCGCCCTCCGCCTGATTGGCAGCAATGGCTCCACCCCACAGAAAGTCTTTAGGAAATTTAAAATTCGTCATCATCATTCTCCTTCCAAATATGTAATTCAGCTACCCGCTCAAATCGCAAGAAATATTAAAAAGACAAACTATTTAAGTTGAACTACACGATTACACATAAACGGAGAGGACAGAAAAAATCTGGAGAAGCGGCGCGTTCGCCTTTATCACCGGATTTCCCCTTTAAAAAGGGATTCAAAAAATCTGGGGATAACAGCGATTGGAAGATTGTTCTGGCCGCGCAGTCGCCCCGTGTAAAATCGTTTGTTCAACTTAAATACAAAAAACCCGAACCAGCCTGGGTACACGATTACGTGTAAACAAGCCAGCTCAGGTTATGCCCATATCGGTAACATTCCCAGATCACAATTATGCGGATTGGATAAAACTTTAGCAAGAATCAGAACAGTTGTCAACTTCTTGAAACTGATTTAACTATGGAGCGCCCACTACGATATTTGATAAAACGTGGCACATGTACCACCAAGAATCATCTGTTGATCTGCTATAGGTAGGGCATTCATGTGAGTTGTAATGAGACCGCATACATCATTATAGGAAGCCGCAAGATTGCTTACTGGCCAATCGGACCCAAACATTAACCGGTCTACTCCAAATGCTTCTATGGCGATATTCAGATAGGCTGTAAAGTCGCTCGGAGTCCAATTTTTCCAATCTGCTTCCGTGACTAGTCCTGAAAGTTTACAGTACGCGTTCGGTTGTGCGGCCAATGATTCAAGTGATTCTTTCCATGGTGAGAGCATACCTGATTTGATGTCGGGTTTGGCTAGATGATCAAGTACAAATCGCTGTTCAGGAAACGTCTTAACCAGTTCAACGGCATAAGGCAGTTGCTCCTTGGATACCAACAGATCATAGGCCAAATCATACTCTTTGAGCGATGAAATACCACGCTGAAAGTCTTCTCTCAATACATACTGAAGATCAGGTTCATCCTGTATGACATGACGCACTCCCTTCAAATACGGATTGGACGCGAGCAGTTCAAGCTGATTTCGAACATCATCCGAACAAAGATCCACCCATCCGACAACACCTTTGATACACTCGTACCGGTCTGCCAATTGCAGAAGCCACTCGGTTTCTGTCAATGATTGTCTGGCTTGGACTGCAATACATCCGTTCATTCCGCATTGGACTAATATAGGTTCAAGATCTTCCGGAAGAAAAGATTGACGAATGGCATTCATCTCTTCTCCAATCCACCCATACTCGGCGATATTGTATTCCCAGAAATGTTGATGTGCATCCAGCTTCATTTTACATCCCTCCAGGTTAAATCTGATTATTGTTAAAAAGCAATTATATCATCTCATTTCCAATGAAAGCATTATCTTTACATAACTATTGGCTAGAACAAATCACTAATTTTCACATGATTTTTATTCCAATTGTGCTGGTATTGTCCAAAATTTAATCATGATATAGTAAATTACGAAAACGCTTTCAGTACATAAATCGGTGGTGATTCCAGTATTAAGAAGTCGTTTTTTGTTTGCGTTGAGCATTATTTTCAATCCTGCTTAACAGCTATTCAAGTTCAACCATTCTATCTTATAAGGAGATTATATTGATGAAAAAAAACCGTAAACCGATCCTCTCTCTTACACTTGTAACTGCCATGATTCTGTCTCTGTTCTCTTCGGCTATGGCTTCCGCTGCAACTGACAATAGTGAACAAGCCACTACCTCAGCTGCGCCAAGCAAAATGCAGGCCTACGTGAACGCCATGGAGCCTGGATGGAATCTGGGTAACTCTCTGGATGCCGTTGGTGAAGATGAAACTGCCTGGGGCAACCCGCGCATTACAAAGGAACTGATTCAATCGATTGCGAGTGAGGGCTACAACAGTATCCGTATCCCTGTGACCTGGGAAGCCCACATCGGTAACTCACCCGACTATACAATTGATGCCGCTTACATGAATCGGGTTCAAGAAGTAGTAAACTGGGCCCTCGATGCCGATCTCTATGTCATGATCAATCTTCACCATGATTCCTGGCGTTGGATCAGTTACATGGAGAAAGACCATGACAACGTACTTGCACGTTACAACGCTGCTTGGACTCAGATTGCGGACAAATTCAAAAATGCATCCGATAAACTCATGTTTGAAAGTGTTAACGAACCACGTTTCTCTGAAGGTGGCACAACCGATGCAGCAATTGGATATCGCATGCTGGACGAGTTGAATACTTCATTTCACAGAATCGTAAGAACTTCGGGTGGGAACAACGAGACACGTCCGCTTGTTCTTCCAACGATGCATACCTCTTCTGCTCAACCGGATCTGGATGAACTGAATAAAACCATTCAAAAATTGAATGACACCAATATTATTGCAACCGTTCACTACTACGGGTTCTGGCCATTCAGTGTGAACATCGCAGGTAACACCACGTATAACGAAGAAGTACAAAAAGACATTACCGATACATTCGATCGGGTATACAACGCTTTTACAGCTAAAGGCATCCCGGTGATCGTTGGTGAGTATGGCTTGCTTGGGTTTGATCAGCACACAGGTGTCATTGAGCAAGGTGAAAAGCTGAAATTCTTCGAATTTGTTGGACATTACCTGCGTCAAAAACAGATGGCAACGATGTTATGGGACAATGGGCAGCATTTCGGACGTACAAGCTTTACTTGGTCTGACCAAGAATTATTCAATACGATGCAAGCCAGCTGGACTGGTCGATCATCCACAGCTGAAACGGACCTCGTATATCTTAAACAAAATGAAGCCATCCAAGATAAAAAAGTAAAACTTAATCTAAATGGCAACAAATTCAATTCCTTGAAGAACGGCACTACGCCTCTTGTCAGAGGTAAAGACTATACGATCAGAAAAGATGTACTTACGTTAAAATCCAACCTGTTAACCAAATTGACAGCCTCTGGTGATTTAGGTGTAAATGCCACACTCACAGCAGGATTCAACCAAGGTGCCGACTGGAACTTTAATATCATTAAATATGACACACCTACGTTGAGCGATGCGACTGGAACGACCAGTGCATTTGCTATTCCGACTACGTTTAACGGCAATCAACTCGCTACCATGGAAGCGACATATGCAAACGGAGAAAACGCCGGTCCACAGAACTGGACTTCGTTCAAAGAGTTCTCCTATACATTTAGCCCAGATTACGATCGTAATGTGATTGAGCTGAAACCAAACTTCTTCAATGAAACCAATGATGGCGAAGTAACCCTTAAGTTCCACTTCTGGAACGGAGATGTGATTACGTACAAAATCACGAAAAATGGAACCAGCGTTGTTGGCGTAGCTTCCAAATAAGAACTCATCTATCGTTCTGCTCAGAGCCTAAAGCTCTGGCAGAACGATTTTTGTTTCACAAATGATCGAATAACGTACAAGTAACCCTTCATACTTTTACAGTAACTAGGATTGAGGGGGAAATGTCATGTTTAAACGTGTAGACCGTCTTGCCATCGAACTGCCCATATCGAATAATCCAGACCCCAATGGAGCTAGTGCGGTTCAGGAGTTACTGGGTGGAAAGTTCGGGGAAATGTCGACGTTGAATAATTATATGTTTCAATCTTTCAATTTCAGAGGCAGGTCCAAGCTACGTCCCTTCTACGATATCGTCGCCAGTATAACCGCCGAAGAATTCGGCCATGTCGAACTTGTTGCCAATACGATTAACCTGATGCTTGAGGGTTCCACTTCACCAGGCGCACCCGACTCCACCCCGCTGCGTGTTGGCAAAGATGCACGTATGACCTCACATTTTATCGAATCGGCCCAGACAGCGCTGCCTTATGACTCCATGGGAAGACCCTGGAATGGTTCGTACGTCGTGAGTAGTGGCAATCTGATCTTCGACCTGCTGCATAATTTTTTTCTTGAATGCGGAGCTAGGACGCACAAAATGAGAGTCTACGAAATGACGGACAACAAGACAGCCCGTGAAATGACAGGTTATCTGCTTGTTCGTGGAGGTGTGCATGTTCTGGCCTATGCCAAGGCATTGGAGATTGCAACGGGTGTGGATGTAACGAAGATGTTCCCTATTCCGCGACTGGATAACAAAGCTTTTGAAACGACACGAAAATGGGAAGCGATGGGCGAGCACCGCAGGCTGTACACGTTTAGTGACAAGGATTATCAGGGCATTGCTCAGATCTGGAAAGGAGTACATCCAACCGATGGTGGCAAACTGGAGGCTTTTGCCGGCTTGCCGGGTTATGGAGGGCCAGTACCTGAGCTGCCTGATCTGCCGGAAGAATTCGCGCCAGGGATATCCGCAGAAGATCTGATGCAGATTGCAGAGCGACTGAAACGGCACGCTGGTCTATAGACCCAAGATTGACGTTTGTTCATTCATAGGGCGTAGATTGGATCACCGTAAAATGGTGATACCTTACGTTCTGACTCTCTTGAATTGTTTAGATCACCGATGACTGTTTTATTTGATTTCATAATCGGTGTGCACAAAAAAGGGAAACGGGTGAGATGAATCTCTACCCGCTTCCCACTTTACACGCCTCTATTGTGGCTCAGTAAATTTCACTATCAGTACTGCTTCCCCATTGGCTTGCACACGACCGGTTGAGGTTGCAGTAACAGTTGCTATCGCTTCATTCCCGCTTGGAATCAGCACAGGTGTAATCAACGGCAGACCCGCAGCCTGAATGACATCCATATCGAATTCAATCAATAATTGTCCTGCAGTTACACGATCTCCGCTATTCACATGCGCGGTAAAACCGTTTCCTTTTAGTCCAACCGTATTAATTCCGATATGAACCAGCATCTGTACACCTGTCTCATGCTCCAGAATCACCGCATGTTTACTCTTGTTCATGACATGTGCGATGACACCATCAAACGGTGCATACACTTTGCCTTCTGATGGCTCAATGGCAATGCCCTCACCCATGTGTTTTTTCGAGAACGCCGGGTCAGGAACCTGCTCCAGAGCAACGACGGTACCGTTCATTGGCGAAGCGATTTCGAGAAAATCTACCTTAGGACGATTGCTTGTAACGGCATCGGTAACTGAATTAATACGCGGATTAGATTCCTCTGCTTTAACTTCAGTTGATGTTACTCCACTGTTGTCATGGCTCACCGATTCCTCTGCAACCGGTTGATCCTTATATCCGAAGAACCAAGTAAGTGCAAAAGCAATAGCCATGGCAACCACGTTGGACAATATGTACAACGGCAGTTGGCTGTTCAGATAAAGCAATGTACCGGGAATAACCGTTACAGCCATACCTGTACCCTGCAGATGGAACAGGGAAGCGATGAAACCACCTACACCACCACCAACCAGTCCCATAATAAATGGTTTCATATAACGCAAGTTAACACCAAAGATCGCTGGCTCGGTAATGCCCAGAAATGCGGACAAAGACGACGGTAACGCGAGTGCTTTGAGTTTCATATTTTTGGTCTTCAGACCTACGGCAAGACAAGCGGCTCCTTGTGCAGCCATAGCACAGGTGATAATTGCGTTGAATGGGTTGAATCCCGTCTTCTCCAGCAATTGAATCTCCAGGAAATTAAAGATGTGATGCACACCGGTAACGACAATAATCTGATGGAAGAAACCAATGATGATACCTGCGATGCCAAACGGAAGATCCAATACGGCAGTTGTTCCATGCAGCACCCACTCTTCTAGGGAATGGAACACGGGGCCAATCGCGAAGAGTCCAAGCGTAATCATGACTGTCAACGTAATAAAAGGAGTCAGAATTAAGTCCAGTGCCTCAGGTACCCGTCTTCTTAGTACCTTCTCAAACTTGGCTCCAATCAAACCTACAAAGAACGCAGGCAGAACCGATCCTTGATAACCCACGACAGGTATAAAACCGAACATATGCAGCGGCTGTGCTGATCCATCTGCCACCGCGTAAGCATTGGGTAATGCCGGATTGACCAGCATTAGCCCCAGTACGATACCAAGCACCGGACTTCCGCCGAATACACGGAACGCGGACCACGCTACAAGTGCAGGTAAGAATGCAAAGGCCGTATCCGTCAGAATCTGAGTGAACAACAGGAAATTGGCCGAGATATCATCCGGTGTTGCACCGAACAACGCCAGAATTTCATTCTGGGTAAGTAATCCGCGTAATCCCATGAACAAACCTGTAGCTACCAGTACGGGAATGATGGGTACAAATACGTCACCAAATGTGCGGATAGCCCGCTGAAAAGCATTTCCTTCCTTTTTCCCCTGACTCTTCACATCATCCTTGGACGATCCTTCGATTCCCAGCTTCTCGACCTCTTCAAAGATTCGATTCACCGTTCCCGTACCGAAGATAATCTGATATTGACCTGAGTTGAAAAAAGCGCCTTTCACCTTCTCGATATTCTCGACCGTTTTCTGATCAATCTTCTCTTTATCCTTCACCATGATCCGAAGACGTGTTGCACAATGTGCAAAAGATGCGATATTCTCTTTGCCCCCGATGGCATGAATGACTTCCTGGGCAATGCGTTGATTCTCCGACATGTTATCTCATTCCTCTCACGTAATCCTTAATAATCCCATTGGGTTGATTCAAAATCAGCCTTGCCGCCGTGCGCAAAGAAACGAATATCCACGCTGTCCCGGCTTGGGAAAATTCGGCTGGTAAAGACCTCTTCCCCATCGTTCACAAAAATCTCGACCGAAGAAGAATCTACGAACAGATGGAACTTAATCACGTCCGCAGTAAACGTGCACCGTCGTACAACGCCGTTCTTCTCTGCCAATTTAGTACCAGACATCGTCCGATCCAGGACAACTTTCTGCTGAATTCGGTCATACAGAAGAACCGTTTTTTCAGTTCCATTTGCCCGGAATTCGATGCCTACAACCTCTGCAACTACATGGCTTATCTCACATTTCAGCTCATAGGCAATCCCCTCAAAACCAGCGAAGGATCGGCTCTCATTGTCAATCGTTGCGTGAATATGAGTCCCTTCCTCTTGCAGGCGCAATTGCACCATCTCTGCAACAGGTTGTTGGATTAACTTGCCGTCTCGGAATGACAACTGCCGAGGAATGGTCAGACAATGAGCCCAACCACTATCATCTGTCGGATATTCCAGATCGGGAAGTCCCATCCATCCAACCAGAATACGTCTTCCGTCCTGGCCTTGCATCGTCTGCGGAGCATAGAAGTCAAATCCACGATCCAGTTCCTGAAATTCACCATGATTGAACTCTCTCGTCTGTAGATTCAGTGGGTCACCGATCAGATAACCGGATTGAAAAATATTCTGATAATGATCTCCAGTGGCATCTAAGCCTTGTGGGGAAAAGACAAGCACACCTTTCCCGTCCATCTCCATATAATCGGGGCACTCCCACATGTAACCAAAGGAGGTTAACTGCGTACGAATTTCACCAAGAAACTCCCAGTTTTTCAAATCTGTTGAGCGATACAGCACCGTACATCCCGTCTCATCTGTTCGCTGCGCTCCGATTACACAATAATACGTGTCTCCTTCTTGCCACACTTTGGGATCTCTGAAGTGTTCCGTGTATCCCTGTGGAACCGAAGAGATGACCGGATGATTCCGCTTGCTTACTGAACCGCTTTCATCCATGACTGCCAAGCATTGATACGGATGTCTAACCCAAGCCTCATCCCTTGTATTGCCTGTGTACAGTAAGTGCAGTTTGCCGTCTTTTTCAATCGCGCTTCCGGAATAAGCTCCGTGCGAGTCATATGGGTCACCCGGTTCGATTCCAATGCCGACATTTTCCCAGTTCACCAGATTCTTCGAGCGGGTATGATACCAGTATTTCATACCGTGTTCTGTTCCAAGTGGAAACCACTGATAGAACAGATGATAATAGCCTTGATAATATGCAAAGCCGTTAGGATCATTAAGCAGACCTGTTATCGGCTGAATGTGATAACTCTGTCGCCAAGGACATTCGGATATCCGTGCTTCAAGCTTCGCAATCTCTCCAGGCTCCGCTTGCTCAATTCGTCTGTAGCGTTGCTCTCTAGTCATTTTCATAGCTGTTCTCCATTCTTGCTTATATAAGTTAAACCAAGAAATTTCACACTGGGACTACGATGGCAGAACAATCCTCCGATCGCTGTTATCCCCAGATTTCCTGATCCCTTTTCTAAAGGGTGAAATCCGGTGATAAAGGCGAACACTACGTTTCTTCGAATTTTTTCTTCCCTCTCCGTAAATGTTTATTTCTTATTTAACTTATACAAAAACCAAATTATAGGAACCGGTTCCGTTGAATACAAAAAAAATAATTCCATGTGGCATTAGTGCCTGCCCGTGTTCGCATATCCAGATTGGATATTTACAGTGGAACCGGTTCGATGGAATTATCATAAAGGATCTTTTTATATTTTGTCAACGCTTTCTCGAGGAATAAGTTCTACATCAAGTGTTGTTCGTTCTTCCACCGATTCGCCTTTGACCAGTCGTATAATGTGATTCGCCGCTACTTTGCCTGCCTGCAAATAATGATATTTCACCGTCGTCAGCGTGGGATGAATCATCTCCGTAATATCATATCCGCCAAATCCGGTAACAGATAATTCTTGCGGTATGCGAATTTTATTGGAAAATGCGATCTTCATCACACCCAGTGCGATATTATCCGTAGCCCCTACAATGATCGTTGGTGTGATCTCTTTCAGTATAGCCTCAGCGGTAATGATGGCTTCTGACATCTTGAAGCTCGTCTCATAATACTTCACTTCACAATCACCACACTCGGCGATTGCTCGTTGAAAACCCTGTTTGCGATGGATACCTACTGCCTGATCCTTCTCGCTAACCCCCATATACACAATCTTGCGGTGACCCTGTCCTACAACATATTTGCCCATCTCATAACCGGCCTGATCATCATTGTGAACCAGACTATGTATTTGCTCATGCTGCTGCCCCACCAGTAACACCGGAATACCTATATCCTCAACTGCTTTCAGATGTGCTTCAGTTACTTCAGCAGCTAGCAGAATAATACCCGACACCTTTTGTCTTGCAAAATCATAGATGGCGTCTATCTCGCGCTGCATGTCCTGACTCGTATTCGCGATCAGCATCTGATACTGATTACTCCGCAGTTCTTCATCAATTCCAATCAATGTCTGTGATGTTGCAAAAGAATCAAGACGTGGCACAACCGTACCGATAATACTGGTCTTCTTAGCCTTCAGACTCTGTGCAAATGTATTGGGAACATAATTGTATTGTTTGATAATACGCTCAATCTTCTGGCGTGTATCTTCACTTACAGATCCGCCATTCAGGAAGCGAGAGACCGTGCTCTTCGCCACACCTGCCATCTGAGCGATATCAGAAATCGTTTTATTCATAAAGACTCCTCTTATTTCTATTAGCTATATAAATTGAACTCAAGAATATTCACACTTACCACTCCGATGACAGAATAACCTGCCGATCGCTGTTATCCCCAGATTTTTCCCTTTTTAAAGGGGAAATCCGGTGATAAAGGCGAGGTGTATGCTTCCGAAGTAGCTTTCTTTCAGAAAGCTTTTAGCTCCGCTTCTTCAGGTTTTTTCTGTCCTCTACGTTCTCGTGTGAATGTTTAGTTCAATTCATATAGTTTACCTTTTATTATACTTCGAATCGCAAACCCATGGGGAATTTGATTCAACTCAATTTATAGCGCACCGTGTACATTCGTGATGAAAAAGCAAAAGCCCGATGACAATGTGACGTTCATACCGAAGTATGATCCGACATTCCTCAGGCTGTTAAGCTTCCATATACACGTTTACACAGGCCACTAACACAAGAACGCTCCCTATTCCGTACGACCTCAGACTTCAATAATAATAGGCAAGATCATAGGTCTTCTTTTGGTTTGAGCGTAAATGTAGTGACCGATCTCGTCTTTCAGCTTCCTTTTGATCACATTCCACTGATTCACACCAGCCCCGGTCAACTCACCCATCCGGTTCAGAACCAGCTCATGAATCTCATGCATGAATTCTTCCGAGTCTTTGACGAACACAAAACCTCTGGAGATAATTTCGGGTGACGTGACCATCTGTTTCTCCGTTTTGCTCAGTGTAGTCACAATGACCAGCATGCCATCGGATGACAGTTGCCTGCGATCACGCAGTACAATATTGCCGACATCGCCCATGATCAGACCGTCTACGAGGCTGTTGCCCGACGCAATTTTGGGACCCAGAGAAGCAGTTCCGTCTTTGTACTGGACCATATCCCCATTGTTCACGATAAACACATGATCACGCTCTATACCTACGGATTCAGCAAGCAGTCTGTGTTGATACAACATGCGAAACTCACCGTGGATCGGAATCAGATAATCCGGCTTCATCAGGGTCAGCATCAATTTGAGTTCTTCCTGACTGCCGTGTCCGGAGACATGCATTCCTGCTGCACCACTTGAACCATATATCACACGTGCTCCGAGAACATAGAGGTTATCAATTACATGTGCAAGATTTCGTTCATTGCCCGGAATGGCTCCGGCAGCAATAATAACCGTATCCCCGGCGTTAATTCTTACGTGAGGATGTTTACCGGATGCCAAACGTGACAATGCTGCCATGGCTTCCCCCTGACTACCGGTACATAAGACAACGACTTGTTCAGGTGGAAACTGATCTGAATCGATGGCTTCAATCAGCAATCCGTCAGGAACTTGCAAATACCCCAATTCACTGGCGACCGATACCACATTCACCATGCTTCTGCCCAACAGTGCCAGTTTGCGCCCCGTCTCGAATGCTGCATTCACAATCTGCTGTACCCTGCTGACATTTGATGCAAAGGTGGAGATAAATACTTTTTGTTTTGCACGAATAAAGGCATCCAGAATGTGGTCTCCCACAATACGCTCGGAAGGTGTAAATCCGGGTCTTTCTGCATTGGTACTCTCGGAGAGCAATATATGAACGCCCTGCTTGCCGATCTCGGCCATGCGGTGCAGATCTGGGAAAGGTCCATGCACAGGTGACATGTCGAATTTGAAATCTCCCGTGTGCACGACATTGCCGACTGGGGTCTGAAAGAAGATTCCAAGACAATCCGGAATACTATGACTCGTTGCGAAAAAGGAAACTTCGATCCCTCCCAGCGTAATGCTGGAATGAGCATCGATCGTGTGCAGGTCCGCCTGGCGCAGCAGCCCATGCTCTTTCAGTTTAAGTTCGATCAGCCCGCGCGTAAGCCTGGATGCATACACCGGGATGTTCATTTGTTTTAACAGATAGGGAATGCCACCGATATGATCCTCGTGTCCGTGGGTGACCACCAGACCCCTTACTTTATCCAGATTCTCCAACAGATACGCTACATCCGGAATGATCAGATCAATCCCCGGCAAGGTTTCATCGGGGAACTTCGAACCACAGTCAATCACGATGATGTCCTGATTGTACTGGATGAAATACATATTCTTCCCTATTTCATTCACGCCGCCAAGTGCAGCAATATACAGTTTGTTGTGGGCTAGATTCAACTCTAGTAATCCTCCTCTGCGTGACATACGTATGCGATACGGATCTATATTCCTAGTATGGAAGCAATCGCCTTAGTTATGCATTTCAGCGCAATTATGCCAAAAAAACCACCACGGAAATTTAATTCCGTAGTGGTTTATACAAAAAATAAATGCGGTTACACCAATGATTTATCACGCTGTAGCAATACGTCTTGTTCATAGGTTTTGATATCGGTGATCCACTTTTCACGAACTGGAACGCCTTGCTGAGCACAATAGTAGTCCCAGATCGCGCCAAACGGATAGGATTTGAACTCTTCCGTTAACGCGAGACGCAGGGTGTAATCTCCGTCCAACTCAGCTTGTTTCAAGGCATCCACCGGTTCCAGCATCGCACGCAGAAGGGCTTTGATCGTATTACGTGTACCCACAACCCATGCAGCTACACGGTTAATACTTGCATCAAAGAAATCCAATCCAATATGTGTGGTCCCAAGCAGATCATGTCGAACCAGTTCACGGGCAATTTCCAGTAACTCATCGTCCATGATTACGACGTGGTCACTGTCCCAGCGCATCGGGCGGCTTACGTGAAGCAGAATGCCGCTAGTAAACAAAGATAGGGACGACAGTTTATTGGAGATAACCTCTGTAGGATGAAAATGACCCGCATCCAGGCAGATTAACGTATCATTTTGCAATCCGTAACCCATATAGAACTCATGAGAACCCACCACATAAGCCTCCGAACCGAGACCAAACAGCTTACTCTCTACCGCGTCCAGGTTGTGCTCCGGGTTAAGTGGTTCGCCGAATACTTCATCCAGCGATTCCTTGAGACGCTTGCGTGGTGTCAACCGGTCAACCGGATTATCCTTGAATCCGTCTGGCACCCATACATTGGTTACACAAGTCTGACCAAGCTGTTCGCCGAAGTAAGCGCCAATCCGGCGAGACGCCTTGCAGTGATCAATCCAGAACTTGCGAATCTCAGGGTCCGGATGACTGAGCGTGAACCCGTCACTTGATTTTTCATGGGAAAAACACGTTGGGTTAAAGTCCAGACCGAGTCCTTGTTCTTTGGCCCATTTCACCCAGTTCTCATAATGCTTCGGCTCAATCCGATCCAGCTCAACCTTCTCGTCTGTATCCGTGTAGATCGCATGCAGATTGACCTTATGTTTACCGGGAATCAGAGCGAAAGCTTGCTCCAAATCGTTGCGAAGTTCAGCAGGCGTGGTTGCAGCCCCCGGATACTGACCTGTCACGGAAATACCACCTGTTAACTCTCCATCTTTGTTCAGGAAGCCTTTAACATCGTCGCCTTGCCAACAGTGTACAGATACTTTGATCTCCGCGAGTTTGTTCAGTACCTCGTCCGTATCAATTCCGTGCTGGGCATACAATGCCTTGGCTGCTTCATACGCTTGCTTGACTTGGTTATCCATCCGCAAGAACCCTCCTATTTAACGTGTAAATGCTGCCGGTACACCGCCATCAATGGTCATCATGCAACCGGTTGTTTTTTCGGATTTCGAAGAAGCAAAGAATGCGATCCCTTCCGCAATATCTCTTGGGTAAATATTTACGAGCAATGTCGTCCGTTTGCGGTAATACTCTTCCAATTGATCCGGCTCGATACCGTATGCCGCTGCTCGTTCGTTTCTCCAGGAACCGTTCCAGATTGCTGACCCCTGAAGAATAGCATCAGGAAGAATCGTATTGACACGAATGCCATACTCCCCGCCTTCTGCTGCAATACAGCGTGCGAGATGTGCTTCCAGTGCTTTGGCCGAGCTGTAAGCAGAGGCACTTTTACCCGCATACACCGAGTTTTTGGACCCGATAAATACCATGCTTCCACCAATACCCTGCTGTTTCATCAGCTTGAAGGCTTCACGAGCCACAAGGAAATAACCTGTACCCAGTACATTCATGTTCAGGTTCCATTCTTTCAGGGACGTTTCATCAAATGGGCTGGATGTCGCCAGTCCGGCATTGTTCACGATGATATCCACTCCGCCATACTGCACCGCAACATCTGCATACGCAGATTGAACGGCTTCTTCATCGGTCACGTCCATTTTCAGCGCATAAGCACGATTCGCACCGTATTGCTCATTGATCTCCTGCGCTACCTTCTGTGCGCCCTCCAGGTTGAGATCAGCGAGCACGACATGAGCGCCTTCAGATACCAATCTACGTGCTGTTTCACTTCCGATACCGCCTGCTCCACCTGTAATAAATGCCACTTTGCGGGAGAATTCGGTTTCTGCGGGAGCCAGAGATAATTTGTACAATTCCAGCGGCCAGTACTCCACATTGTAAGATTCGTTTGCACTGAGCGATACGAATTGACCCAGGCTAGTGGCTCCACGCATAACGGCAATGGCTCTGTGATACAATGCACCGCTTACTTGGGAAAGTGCCCAACTCTTGCCTGTGTTGATCATGCCCACACCAGGAATCAGGATAACGCGAGGAGCCGCTTCGAACATGACGTCACCTTCGTTTTTATTGCTTTCAAAATACTGCTGATATTGCTCTTTGTAGGCTGCCACGCCTTCCACCAGCTTCGCTTTCAAGCCTTCGATATCATTCGCATCCGGCGTCCAATCAATGAACAGAGGTACCACTTTGGTATGTACCAGATGATCCGGGCAAGCCGCGCCCACCTGAGACAATTGCGGAGAATCCGCCCCACCAACAAAGGCAAGTACATTCTCCTGATCATCAAAGGACAAAATCATTTTTTTGCTATCCGATACTGCTCCACGAATCGTTGGCATCACATGTGATACGATCTGACGCCGAACATCAGCGGCCAATGCCGGGTGCTTCACACCACCGAACAAACTTCCTTCGTCCACCCGTGCTTCAATGAATGCTTCCGCTTCATTGATAATCTTGATCGTTTGAGCGTAACATTCTTCGGATGTTTCTCCCCAAGTCACGAGCCCGTGTTTTTCCATCAGTACAAGTTCCGCATTGGGATTCGAGAATACGCTTTCAGCAATCATTTTAGATAACGTAAACCCAGGACGTACATATGGTACCCATACAAAACGATCACCGTAAATCTCTCTCGCTAATTCCTTACCGTTATGCGCACAACACAGACTGATAATCGCATCCGGGTGCGTATGATCCACATGCTTATATGGAAGGAACGCATGCAGAAGAGTCTCGATGGAGGCACGCGGGTGCTTGGCATCAATCATGCAATGTCCCAGATATTCAACCATCTCTTCATCCGACATGGATTCACGTTCAATTAATGGTCGAATGTCCTCCAGCCCAAGTCCGGTAAAATGCTTCGCTTCCATGGAACCCAGATCGGATCCGCTGCCTTTCACATACATTACTTCTACATCACGACCACGAAAATCCTTCACTGTCGTTTTGGTAGACGTATTTCCACCGAAAATGTTACATACACTGCGATCGGTTCCAATCAGATTGGATCGGTAAACCAATTGCTCCAGTCCTGTTGTTTTCTCAGATGCCTGCGATGCATTCCATAAACTCTGTACCATTCGTTTCCCTCCGATAATGTTTGTTTTATTCCTAATCCGAGTTTATCATCTTTGTTTTGTTTTGAAAACAAAAGATTTTAAATATAAACGGAAAAATTCAAAAACTAATATGGATTTAGCACTTTTATTAAAAAAACACCCTGACGTGAACGTCAGAGTGTTCCTGTTTCATCGGCGGATTAGAAAATCCCCGCTTTTTGGGAAGTGTTTTTAATACCATAGGTATCATTCACTACGGTGTTTCCGAAGCTCGTCAAACTTCCGTTCGGACCTGTAGCCATGTCCAGATAGTTCAGACCGGAACTGTTTCCGTACCAGGACCAGGCAAGCCAGCCTACCCCTTTTTCCTGACCATATCTCATAATGGCATACTCATCCACATCACCATTCGTGTGGTATCCCCCGAACTCACCAATGATCAGCGCCAAGCCTTTGTTCAGCACATTCTCCATATTGGCTTTGACGGTTGCAGCATCTTTGCCCGCATACTCATACATATGAATGGAGAACACGGTATTTTTCTGTGAGTCCGCTGCAAATACACTTTGTCCATAATCGACGATGGATTGAGGGAATTGTCCCCATCCGGCTGCATCCACAATCAGCGTATTTTTGATTCCAGCATTTCTTAGTTTCGGAATGGCTTTTTTGTAACCATCAGCCCACGCACTTCCATTCCACGTTCCATACCATTCATTGGCGATGTTGACGATTACCCGATCTTCTTTGCCAATCAAAGCTTCCTTAATGCTAATCCAGTAGTTCACCGCGGCATCCAACGAATTATAGTCATCTTTTCCTGTAGCGTCATGGACTTCGAGTACGGCTATCATTTTATTTTGGTTAACCACATTAATAATATTTTTAACAGCGTTCAGATCATCTTTGGTGTACAGGCTACCATTTGAAAGAACAATGCGTACCGTATTGGCACCTGTTTTGGCGATGGCAGGGATAGCGGTATTCAAATCATTCTTGAACCAGGAATGTCCGTGATTAACACCTCTCATGACAAAAGGCTTTCCTGTGGAATCATACAATTTGTTACCGCTTACATAAAATCCTGTGGCAGCAGATGCTTTGGGGGCTGCACTCCCCAGTACCATGAACATGAGAGCAGCAATAACCGTGAAGATTGTACACTTTTTCAGATTAACCATTCGTTTGGAACCTCCTGTAATTTTTTATTTATTTCAATTAACCCTGCTCTAGGCAATAAGTTAACTAAAATCGTTGGTAATAGAAGTTTTTGTAGTAGTTAACAAAACAATAATAACCTTATTTATTCTTATTTTATTAACTCGAATAAACTTTATCGATAAGGTTATGAAGTTATAATAAAATGAAAACGCTTACCAGTCAAGATGTTTTTACCATGATTAGGAATCATTTGTTTTTACATCACACAGCAAAATAAAAAGGCTCTCTCCCCTCACAATCGCTCGGAGAAAGAACCCTCTGTATTATTAACGTCAGTTAACTCTTGTTTAAGTCTTGTTTATCTGTTGTTTAATCCCTGATCTAGACTAAGCGCCTTCCCTAACTCCCGCCAGCACCAACCCCACCCGGTACTGAGGTATCACTCGAATCTGATTGAACTTCCCGATCTCCACACCCTCAAAGCGCTCAACATAAGCTTGATTCACATAACTCTCAGTCGTACCTCTTCGAATTGGCGTTATGGACAGACGTAACGCATGATCAGCCAGCAAATGACGGGATTGCTTCAATCCAAGCATCCAGCTATGCCCATAGTGAATATGATCCGTTAACATCTGATGATGAATATGTGCTGCTGCAACGTCACCTTCATAATCAATCTCAACCCACACGTCATCGACATGTTCCGGCCATATTGTGTCCAATTTCAGTGTTGCTGCATGCTCTTTCGGATAATCAACCTCTACAGCAGGTTTGTAAGGCGAAACTTGGATTGTGTACGTATCGAATACTCCTTGCTTAGACTGGGATGACACAACATATTCAGAAGCGGTAATCTGTTCTGGTGCCGGATAAAAGGATACCTCCATCTCCGGTTGCTCCACAGATGTGCATATGAGCATTTCATTCTGTACATACAAATGACTACTGCTAATCACAAGCCTTTCTTCTCCGCCCACATGGAAACGGTAGGCATGCAATGCCTCATCACGGGTCAATGTAATGATTCGTATGACCATACCGTCGGATGTTGTGACTCTCAGATGATGGTCCTTGCCGGCAATCGGGTAGATCACAACTTCATTTCCCTGCTCAGATACTGTGCCTTTGGGCATATCCACATTTGTAACGGATGATGCATCCATAACATACTCAGGCGTCATACCTTCATGAGCATAAAAGACAGCCGTAAGCTCCTGATTTACCATAAATCGGGTCAGTGGCTGAACAGTAGCACTAATGATCTTCATTCCACTCAGATTCATATGGAAAGGAAGAATGACAGCCATACCGGATTTCAGCTGCATCGTGCCTTCTCTTGGATAAGAAGCCGTTCCTTGGCTGGTATGCAGCGCCAATTGAATATCACGATCAGGCAACGCTACATGATCCTGATAATTATTCATGAACAGAAATCCCGAACCAGCTTGTTGACGAACAGACCAGCGCAGATCCATCGTGTTCTCCGGTGTTATCACATGTTGATCTTCCGGTATAACACTGCCCATTGGTGCAAGCAACTCACCGTAGGCTTCCAGGAACATGGACAAGGTACGAATACGGTCATACGATTCACCAATACGTCCGAATTCCCCAAGTGGGGCTTGATAGTCATACGTCATTTTCGGCAATGCCTGTTCATTCATATAAGATTTTTGCCCTATCGGATTGGTACCGCCATGATACATATAATATCCGACGAGATTACTGCCGTTTGCCAGCTTCACAATGGTCATTGCCTCAACACTGTCCGCATCGACAACTGGACGCGCGTGATAACTGACCTGCATACCGCCAGCAAGCTCACAATACGCCGCAGGATACTCCAGACTGTCATAATCCACTTCTTCAACAGGATTCATGTGCAGATCCCGGAATAAATACTCGCGGCTTGGAGGCTGATTCGGAATCCATGGTGTGTACGCATACCCCGCTAGCATCGGCAACGTGCCTTCTTCAGGAACCGCAGCATTCCCCCAAGCCGTGGCTGTATAGAACATGGGCTTCATGCCGACTTCTTCGGCAATACGGCGAAGCACCTTTAGATGTTCCCGCCCGTCCCGGCCGGAGTAAATATACTTTTCACGTGTATATCCCCAGGCATCCATGGGTGCGCCAGCGTGCATGTACTCATTTTCCAACTGTACGGCTATAACGGGCCCACCCTCTTGGTGAAAACAGCCATTGAGCTGACGGGCAATCTCGCGATATAGTCGCTTGGCATAATACAGGTATCCTTCATCATTCGATCTGACTTCAAATGGGTAACTGAATAACCAATCCGGCATCCCTCCATTGCGAACTTCTCCATGACAGAATGGACCAATCCGCACGATCAGAGGCAGCTGATGTTTGCCACACAGATCCACAAAGTGCCGCAAATTCAGATTTCCCGACCAATTAAACTCACCTTCATGCTCCTCGTGAAAATTCCAGAAGACATAAGAAGCGATGATGTTCACCCCGCCTGCCTTCATCTTCAGTAATTCTTCCTCCCACTGCAGGTAAGCGAATCTGGAGAAATGAAATTCACCAACCACAGGAATATGGGGTTTAGCATTACGAGTCATATAATAATTGGTAAAGTCATACGACTTCCCTCGTGGGCTTTTGCCGCCACTGCCAGTCATGCGACCCGCACGAATTTCCTTATCTTCCGCATCCAATACAAAGTGAATATGGCTGCCTGCTACACTATCGTTCATGGATTATATAACTCCTTCGATATAAATGGGATATGGTTGATGATGAATAGATTATCAATTATCGATGGACGATTGCCCCTTGATGATTCGGGTTCTTCTCCAGTACTCGCTCCAACTCATCCTTTGCTTCGTTCGTCCGCCCCAGTCCCTGGAGACCCAATGCCCGCATGTAAAGGCAATGTTCTTCATTGCGCTGATCGAGATCATCGTCGAATACCAGAAAATCGGGCAGAGAGACCGCAAAGTAATCCATTCGGATGTGATCTTGCATATGTCTTTCGGCATAATCAATCAGTTTGTTAAAGCGTCTGTTTGCTTCCTTCGTATTGCCAAGCTTCTGCCAGGCCAGTCCCTGATAATAGATCGATTCCGGCGGTTGATCATTATAGAACATCGCGCTTGCCGGTTCGTTCAGACCGATTGAGGCTCTTAGAAAACTTTCCTCTGCAGCATGATTATTCTTCAATTGCTGGTAGGTACAGCCCAGATAAAAGTACAATGGATTGTCTCCAGCTCCTTCCAATTTACCTTCACCTAGGTTCTCAGGGTAAAGCAAAGCCTTCTGCAACAGCTCCAATGCTAGTTCAGGTTGTTGTTTCTCCAGATTTTGCTTTGCCAGTTCCGTCAGTGCCGTAACATATTGTCCTGTAACTTTGCCTTCTCCACCCTCCCAGGGATGAAACCGCCGGGCCTGAAGAGCATCCCATGCTTCCTGATGACTACCCTGCATATTTAACAGAGTCACCCACTCGATATACAGATCATCACGGTGATGAACCAACTCCATATGTTGTTCCAGCAATTTGATTCGACGTTCACAAGAATACCCCATCTTCTTGCGCAATTGATCCAACTCGTAGAAGATTCGGGCATCCTGTGAATCCAACCGGAAAGCTTCCTCTAAGGATGCCAGTGCAAGACCGGGCCGATTCAGCTTATTATAATAAGCCAGTCCCAGATTCCGATGTACAGTTGAATATGAAGCATCCGTCTCACGCGAAGTTTCCCAATGAGTGATCGCTTCCTCGTAGCGTTTATGATCATATAGCCAATTTCCCAGGTAATAGTGAGCACGCGCATCATTCGAATCCACTGCCAATACATCCTGAAGTACCAGAAATTCAAATAGCGTGTTAGGAAAACAATAATCGGTTGGAGCAGCTTTCCCCTGCTTTTGATATTCTCGGACCTGTTCCGTATCCCCCAACTTACGATACAAGTAAGCCAGCGCATAACCAACCATGGGATACGGCTGTGCAACTTCGGATTCAACACCGGAGAGTACCTTCAGTGCTTCTTCCCACAATCCACAATCCGCGTAATCTGCGGCTACATTCAGATAATTATGAACGTCTCCTCGCATCAGACGATGGAAATGTTCACGTGCTTGCTCCGCTTTTTGCCTATCTGACGGTGTAGTAGCCCCGCTGTAAATCAGGACTAATTCATGTGCAGCTCCAAATTCAACCGGGTCCAGTGCCAATGTCTCACGCGCATATTGGATCGCCTGTTTATCTTGACCCAATCTACGCAGCAGTGCCACCTTCAGATGACGAGCCTTGTAGTTTCTGGTGTTACGAATCAGCGAACGTTCGATGTGATCCAACGCTTCGATGTACCGATGTTGACCCGTATCGATCTGAGCAAGCATGTAATAACCCGTATCCTGATGCTGTGCAGACCATACAGCTTTATAGAGAGCAGCATAGGATTCTTCCTGTTTTCCCTGTAGTTTCAAACTCAGACCGAGTTGGTAAAATGCTTCACTATCATACGGATTCGTATTTTTCCACGTCAGCGATTGAACGGCCTGTCTGAAATGCTTCTCCGCATCTTGAAACAGTCCTCTACGCAGCAGCAATGTACCATAGGCAATGTTCAGACGGATATCCGTTGCATCACGCTTCAATCCTTCCAGATAATAAGGTTCCGGTTCATACGTGGCATGCCGATATTGCTCCAGATGAAGACCCGCGAGATACAGTTGTTCATTGGTACGAATCTCCGATGGTAGTGGGAGTGGTGTGGCCGGATCTGGAACTTCCTGAATCTCAGATCTTTCAGGCTGATAGGTCACAAGTACTCTTCCTTCCGCAGTTCGAACACTTAACTTCAACTGATGCCGTTCATCTTGTCCGCTCCACGGGAATGAAGATTTATATAGTTCCGTAGGTGAGATATTACATCTCTCATGGAGATATACCGCGGTTGGTCCTATCACTTCAACGGTCACTTGTTCAAAAACCGACGTCGCATATACCATCACGGTTACCATTCCGGTCGTTTCGTCCATTTCGAGGTTAACCGCTGCATCAATTGATGCATTTTTAACCATGCCAATTCCTTTATACGGCATAAAATACTGGGAAAATGATTTGGCTTCATAGGGCTGTAACCATGTAAAATCAGGCTGATTATCGGTATAGATCCCGGTCATTAATTCAATATAAGGTCCATCCTCGTCCGTTAACTGCCGATCCCAGGCTTGCCCGAATTCCCCGTTCCCCCAGGTCCATTGTTTTTTCCCGGGTGAGATATGGTGATTGGCCACATGCAACAAACCTGCCTGAACCCCGTGGTCATAGCCGCCTACGAAATTATAATCCGATTTATAAGCCATGTACGATGTTGGAACCGGTATGTTTTTGTATCGCGAGATATCCACGCCTTCGGAATAGTCCATCTTGTAATAGGTCCCGGTTGCGATCGGAAACCGGGATACATCCCGTTTACCATGATCCAATACAGCCGTTACATCAGGTGGAAACACGGATTGCGTGTGATCATTGACGGCTACAGCTGGATTGGCCCACCATAGAAAAGTTTGAGGTGTGTTGGTGCGATTATATACTTCGGCCTGGATTTCAAGATAGGCTTTGCCAGGATGTAATGTGAAGCCAGCGGTCATTTTGGTACCATACATGCGGTCAATCTCGCCCACCCAGACGGTAGCGCTTCCATCTTCATTACTGCCAAATGTATAGTCGACTGGGCCATACGTGTTGGGCCGATGATGCTGTGGCCAGTTGAATTCAATTCCTCCGGAAATCCATGGCCCTGCCAGTCCCACAAGTGCAGGTTTAATCACCCGGTTATAGTATACAAAATCGTAGTCGTTGGTCCGATCCAGCGCACGATAGATACGTCCGCCCAGTTCGGGCATCAACTCGATACGTACATATTCATTTTCGAGAATAATTAGTCGATACGACTTCATTTTGGCCTCATCTTCAATGCTGTCGATCACGGGATGCGGGTACACCTTACCCGAACTTCCCTGGTAGATTCGCTTTTCAAGAAACATCGGGTTTTTGTCCGGTTTACCTGTACCATAGGTTGGAATATCTCTGGTTTCTTCCCATATGCGGACATTTGATTTCGCTGTCACGTGATTCAATTCCCTCACTCCTCGGTCTCGTATATATTGTGATCATACGCTCCAGCATGAAGGAAGAACATTGACATTAAGCGGTTCTTGATGGACGATCTTCGGATTTCCCGCATAACCAAAGAGAGTACCGATCCACGCAAATAATGCAGTGAAAGGTACTCTCTGATCAATCTTGATTAACTTATCTTCGGCGTGCAAAATCCACAAATCTGAACTTGTCCGGTCGATGCCTCGACTCCGTATACTGAAATTGACTGGCATCCTCCAGGTAAACTTGGCTCCTTACCACAACCACATTGTGGAAACCTTCAAGGTCAAGTAATTCCCTGTCCTCAGCGGTGGGTTCTTCCACCAGAATCTCTTTCTTGGCAAACGAAATGGAAAGCCCCAGCTCTTGCTCAATGTACTGATAGATGGAATCATTACAGATCTCTTTGCTGAGTCCAGGAACAAGCCGCTGGCTGATGTAATCTTTGTCCAGAATGACGTGCTCTCCATCCACTTTGCGCACACGTCTGATCTCCCAGACCTGTTCATTCAGACCAAAGTTAATTTTCTTGTACAACGCCTGATCGACCTGTTGCTCCTCGAAAACCTTCACATACGTTTGAGCCCGATGTCCCATTTTTTTGGCTAATTCCTTGAAACTAACCAGACCTGAGATGGGAAAATCGATCTTGCGTATGTCCAGTACAATCGAGCCCTTGCCTTGAATCTTCTGAATATAACCTTCTTCGTACAACATTTTCAGCGCTTTGCGAATGGTCTCTCGAGACGTTTGATAACTTTCCGATAGATCCAGTTCCGATTGAAGCAGCGTCCCTGCCTCAATCTCTCCGGTCCGAATACGATTTGCAATATCTTCATATATCCGGATAAATTTATTATTCATTATTCATCACCATTGTTCATTACCCTTTTTTTATCATATTGGCAACCATTATAGCATTAAAAACCAACCAAGCGGTAATGTCGTTACTAGCGATGCTTGCAGTATCACATGTATGATTCAATTCAATCTAGATATGACGATCGAACGCTGACGCTTTCTCAACTTGATCTGTACGGTTCTCATCCATGACTTGAATCAGCTTATTTAAGCGGAAGATCAGCGCTGCAGCTTCGGATCTGCTTAAGTGCTGCATGGGACGGAAACTACCGTCTTCATACCCGGTAATCATGTACAAACCTGCAAGCTCTTCTACTTCTTCTTTGGCCCAATCGGATACATCCGTCTGGTCGGTAAATGATTTTAAAGAAGTCAGCCGTTTCGGGCTGATTTTATGGACAACATTCGCTATAATCTTGGATGCCTGTTCACGTGTTACCAGCGCATACGGAGCGAATTTTCCATTCCCCATGCCTTGAACCATTTCATGATGAACTGCTGCCTTGATCTCAGGAGCGAACCAATCTTCGTCATTTACATCCTGAAAGCCATGCTGATTGTTGGCAGTCGTGTCCACACTCATCAAACGCACGATTAGTGCGGTGAACTCTGCACGCGTGATCGGACGGCGTGGTTCGAAGTGAGTTTCACTTACACCTTGAATGATATTTTGTTCCGCCAGCCAGGTAATCTGGTCTTTATTGAATGTTTGGCTGATATCGATAAATTTGATATTTTTTTTCGCAGGTAGATCAGATTGCTTAGAGGGTTCAAGTTGTGAACTCAACTCATCGGCTTTTACCGAAGTATCTGCCGGATTTGAAGCTGTACCACCACCGCTCCAGGCGGATGGTGGATACGGAAAAGTCATGGCTGCTGCCCGTTTGCTTTCACTTCTTTCACCCGCTGAATTCTCCGTCCATACGTCCACCTCATATTGCTGCTCAGCATTCAATCCTGTCCATACATAACTTCGCTGCGTGCCACGGTAAATTTCACGATCTTTATGGGTGATCACAATCACCTCATTCATGGATTCCAGTTCCCAAGTTAGCTTAATCGTGTTCGTACCTTGCGCTACGGCTGCTACTGTCAGTTCCTCGGAAGGTAGCGTCTCGAATTCAGGTACTTGAAGTACCTCACCCTCCCCTGCCTCATTGAATGGAATGATTGCAAATTCAGTATAACGCTCTGCACTGTTCAAATCAGACACATGTATGGATGTCTCCGTTGTCGTTCCCACGATCTCTTCATTCCGATAAACTCGATAACCCACAGCACCAGGAATCAGTTCCCATACAATGTTTGTACCATACATTGAACGCCCTTCTACTACAGGAGGAGAAGTAACGCTACCAGGAAGGGTCATAGCAGAAAGATAGTAACCACCGTCACTACTGCCCGAGGCATTCATGGCCTTGACCGTATAAATATAGTTCACGCCTGGTTCGAGTCGCTCATCATCATAGAACACTTCGTCTACTGGAACACGAGCAATCTCCACACCGTCACGCTCAATGACAAACTGATCGGCACCTACAACCCGACTCTGTTCCAATAGAAGACGAATGCGGTCCTTCGCTGAAAGATACTCTACTTTGACAGGGGCTGCTGGCTTGGTCAGGACAGAATGCGCCAGCTTCTCCGATGCATCTCCCTGATCATTCTCCGTGTAGATCTCTATCTCGTACTGCTTGCCTGCATCGAGTTGATCAACAATAAACTCTTTTTGTTTGCCTCTATATACTTCATTACCATCCAGTAATACAACGAATGTTTCGTTCACATAAGGAAAGTCCCATTCCAGTTTGGCGTGATCTGTCTCCGGATACAACTTCATTTCCAGCGAATCCACATGAGGCAGGGTGTAAAAAGCGGTCACAGTCATGGGGCTTCCTGAACCAGCCGTATTATAAGGAATAACCTGCACCTGATCATATCGGGTCGCACTCTCCAGATGAGTTAATCTCATCTCTGTGATATCCCCTTCTTCAATTGTGGTGATGATCTGATCTCCGATGCGTATGGTATATCCCTCCGCGCCTCGTACCTTTGGCCAAAAGATCAATCCCTCCTTTTCCCCAATCATGCTTGCATGTAAAGGTTCAATAATAGTCGCAGGCAATGTCCGCAATTGAACTTCAAAACCGGAATCACTCACCCCCGCAGCATTGGATGTTTGGATGGTGTACGTGTAATACTCTCCTGGTGTCAGTCCATCATCTTCAAATGCTCCTTGATCTGTTGGAACCCTCGCGATTTCCACGCCATCTCTCATCATGATGAATTGCTCTGCTCCCCGTGTGGAGCTGCCATTCAGGTCCAGTGTCGCGGTTTGATCTGTGATGTGTGTTATACCTGCCGTCTGAGGCGCTATGGGTTTCGTTAAAACCTGAATCTGGATAGGCTCTGACTGATGACCATCTTCATTAATCGCAACGAGTTCGAATTCATACACTGTGCCATCCAGCATACTGTTGAGATGTAAAGACGGTTCAGACACGCTCTGCACCTCTCCCGTTACCCGATTACGAATTTCATATGCAGCTGCTCCTTTTACAACATCCCAAGCCAGATCCACCGCATGTGTTCCAGCTTTCACCGTGATACTTTCTGCAACCAATGGCAACGTTTGAGTCATTATACTGAACGTAAGCGACGCCCCCGCTCCACTCGTATTAACTGCCCGAATCACGTAAGTGTATTTTGTTCCTGGCGATAGGTCCTTGTCTACGAACAGGGTCTCACTTGAATTCAACTGAGCAATCTCTCTTCCATCCCGTTCAATGACGTAATGATCTGCCCCTTGGATACCAGTGTTACTGAAATCCAGACCCAGGCTGTTTTTTGCCACATCATATACTGCAACCTTAACGGGTTTCTCAGGCAAAGTCAGCAGAGATACATCCGTCTCTTCAGAACGAGTTCCCTGTCTGTTGACCGCCCATAGTTGATAGCGATGCCACGTTCCATCCTGGAGCCCTGTAATCGTTGTTTCATTCTCCACTCCTCTATAGATCTCCTTGCCATTCTGCTCAATCACGTATTCAGCGGCACCTTCCACGACAGACCAGGAAACTTTTGCCCGATGTACTCCTGGATCAACAATTACCTCGGCAGGCGACACAGGTTTGGACAATCGGATGAGCTGAGCTGTTTCACCTGATCCAGAAGCATTCACAGCCTGAACTTCCAAATCGTACTCTGTACCTGGCAACAATCCCTCAACTGTGTAGGCCAGTTCTGATGTTCTGCCCACTTCTGTTCCATTGATTTTCACAATATAGAGATTCGCCGTATCTACAGCTTGCCATGCAAGTCCCATACTTGTCTCACCAGTCGATATGACATTCAGTCCTTCCGGCCTGCTAGGTAGCGTAAGAATTGTACTACTGGTGGATGCACCGTACCCGGCAGCATTGCCTGCCTGTACATCATAATTATATTCACGACTGCTTGACAGATGGTGAACTGCGAGTTGTGTATCTGATATCTCATGGCTCTGTCCATCGATAACCACCCGATATTTCGTTGCCCCAACGACAGGCTCCCAGCTTAAGATCGCTCCCTGTTCAGTTACTTGAGCAACGTGAAGTCCCGACGGGCTCTCTGGTAGCGTTGTTCCTGATACCGAACTGCGCATCCCCTGTCCACTTCCGTTCACTGCTTGTACATCCAGTTGATAAGATGTTCCCGAACTAAGTCCCGCAAAGACCCATTCTTGGGTTCCGGCAGGAACCATTCCCGACTTCTCTCCATTCAACCATAACTCATAACGATCGGCTCCTCGTACTGCTTCCCAATTTAGACGAAGGCTCGCTGTGGAAGCATCTGATATCTGTAAGCCGGATACCTGTCCAGGTAACGTCTTGAGCAAAGGTAATCCAGCCAACGGCCCTGGTCCTGTCTCATTTCCTGCAATTAACGTATAGCTGTACTCCGTTCCGCTATCCAGACCCGAGTCCAGATACTCCGACTGCTCTCCTTCATATATGGCTTTTCCATCGCGTGAAAGACCATAATACGTTGCAGAAGTCACTGTCTCCCATTCTAATGAAATATCATGCTCCTGAATTTGAACGGCTATAAATTCCCCGGGCATTGCCGGCAGTGTGAGGAATCCGGTTCTACTGCTACCACCTGCTCCACTTTCATTCATTGCCGTTACCGAAATGTTATGAATGGTTCCTGGAACCAGGTTGCTGACATAGGGAAGGCTACTCGGATCAGATACCGTCTGATCAAACACGGTAGTTCCGTCCGAAGTAGTCGCGATGATGCGGTATGCATCTGCTCCTCGTACTGAATCAAATTGAATTTCGGCCAAATGGGGCTGTGAATCTACTTTTCGAACGTGCAACGTTCCGGGAGCTGCTGGGGTAGTTAATACTTGAGCGCTTACTGCATCACTTACTCCGGTATGGTTTCTCATTCTAACTTCATATTCATAGACCTGACCACCGCTTAGGGAGTGATCGATTATACTGTGGTTAGGATAATCCAGTGTCCATGACTGTCCTGTTGTTTTATTCGTTATCTCATACTGATATCCATCGGTATACCTTTCCCCAGTTGGTAAATCCACTGTAAGTTCAGCTGAAGTCTCAGTGATCTGTGTCGTTTTCACATGACTCGGTTGCTGGGGCTTGCGTTGAATTTGGTAAGGTAAAGATGTTGTCTCATATGTATAACCAGCTCTGTCCATGGTCTTGGCATGGATGTACCAGATGCCTTCCGATTCAATGGATACTTTATGCTCGTCAGAGCGAGCTTCTAGCCAATGTTCCGGTGATTCTGCACTGTTCGTAACTTGATAGAATCGTTCCAGCTCCTGAATGCCTGAGTGTGCGTCAGCATACTGAATCGTAGTGGATATGTCCGTGTCCGTCCAGCCATGTCCGTTCGGTGCAAATGTAATTGTGGGCGCGATCTGATCCACATAGGCGATTCGACTGACTTCCTTGCTCACATTACCAACGGCATCTCTTGCTCGCGCCCGAATGGTGGTAGCGCCGTTTGTACTAACTGTACCTGTATTTCCTGTCATATACGGGGCATCATTCATGCTGTATTCATAGGATATCGCTCGTTCATCCACACTACCAGCGATCGTGAATTGCACATGTTCTTTACTCCATCCTGAAGAACTCAAACGAATTACCGGCTCGGTTGGAGCAGTCGTATCGATTCGAACCGTAGCCTGAGCGGACATGCTTATATTGCCCACACGGTCAAGTGAGCGTGCATATACAATCGTTTCTCCCTCATCGGTAATTGTCACTTCGCCCGTATAATCGATCCAGGGACCTTCTTTGTTAAGTCGATATTGGCTCTTGGCAAGCCCGCTGCCTGCATCTTCACCACTGTTTATTGCAAAAGTTACATCCTGATTCGTCCAATGCTCTTCACTTAACGTAATCCTTGGTTGCTCAGGCCCAGTCTTATCGATTCTGGCTGTTACCGAAGTGGAAGCACTGACATTGGACGCCCAATCTACACTTCGTGCATAAATCTCCGTTATTCCTTCTTCACTGAGTGTAAAAGGGGTCCTGTAGTCAATCCATTCTCCCTCGCTTCCCAGCTTATACTGTGTCAGACCAATGCCACTTGCTTCGTCCATACCCTCCGTTAATGTCACAATTACTGCCGCTTTTGTCCATTCGGGCGGATTCAACGAGATAACAGGTGGCGTTGGTGCCGTCCGATCTACCCTAGCTGTCACAGCGGTTTCCTGTCCTGTATTACCAAATGCATCAATACTGCGTGCCATAACAGTTGTGTTGCCTTCACTGTTTACGGTAAACGGAGCACTGTATTCACGCCATTCTCCTGCAGGACCCACTTTCACTTCAGTCTTTTGAGTTCCGCTCAATACATCTTTCCCTTCCTCAACCGTGACCAGAACATCTTCCTTTGTCCATGTGGATGGAGTGACTGTAACGGAAGGAGCAGTTGGACCCGTCGTATCTTTCATCATCTCTCCAGCGGATATATACGGGGTCTGTATCCCTTCGCCATTCAGCGCTGCCACAAATACTTCATATTTTCCGTCCGCGAGTCCGGTCAGGGCAAACGCTGTACGTGTTGAAGTTGATGTTCCTGATGCAAGGACCTGCCCGCCTGGACTGCGTATTTCCGTTTTGTATTGAGTGCCCGCAGGGTTGCTATTATTATTCCAACTCGCAGTAACAGAGTTGCCTGATTGTGTCACTGCCGCAGTAGCGGGTGGATTGGCCAATGTATATTTTGTGGATGGAGTGGAGTACCCCGTGAAGGAACCACTTGAATTTTTGGCACGTACAGCAAAAGAATAACTCGTATTCGGAGTGAGTCCAGTCACCTGCCGACTATTTGAAGCACCTGTATCCACGATCTGATTGGTTGTCATATTCTTCAGTTCATACGTAACGGATGCATCATTGGCCTTCTTATCCCAGTTCACCGTCAAGTTATTAGGATTAACCAGTGTATACGTCGGCGTTCCAGGCACAACAAAACTCCTTACCGTGAAGTTAACGGTTCCTGCCGAGGATACCCCACCTTTGTCGTCCATGACCCATACTTGCAATGTGTGCGTGCCATCTGGCAGGGTGTCAGGCAACGTATAATTGGTGTTAAAAGACTGATTCGAACCCGTTGCGGTCATCTGGGTCAGAATGTTCTCGGACCCACCATCAATGGACCATTTCACAGTCAACAGGTCGCCTACATCCGTGTCTCGCGTTGTACCGGAGATCTGAAGTTGCTCGCCTTTGTAGTAGGTTTGACCCGAAGAGGGTGCTGTTAGTGTAAATGAAGGCGGAACATTTTTGGGGCCAATCCCCACAATGGTCGAAAATTTGCGTGAAGTCTGATTCGCTGTTGCCTTGGCATTCCACCAGAACTGTGCAGCTGTATCACTCGCCGTCACGGTCTGGCCTGGAGTGAATGCCGAAGGTGAAGAACCCCCTGTAAGTTGTGCGCTATCCGGACTGCTGTACTGGCCCATGTATATGCGATCCGCATTCACAACATTGTACGTATTCGCATAAAAAGCCGTGACCTGAACACCGCCGCTATAATTGCGCCATCCATTCTCGATGACTTCAAACGGAGAAGCATCATTGCCATTCACCATCGTATCCCAATAAAATGTTCCACCCAAATTCAGTGCCGATCCGCTGCGGTTGATAGCTTCCAGCTCAACCTTCATGTACCCACCTTGTGAGGTAGCATTAACGATAGATACACGCAAAATATATTCCACATTGTCCTTTTGCCGGGACATTTCAATCACATTATTGTTAATTCGGTAATAATTCAGCGGCAATGTTTTGAAGTTCACGGGAGATCCGTTATGGTCGATAATGGTGGATACATTCCCTGTATCGCCACCGTAAAATACATTTGTGTTTGGTAGTAATACAATTCTGTATTTACCGTCACTGTTCATCTCCACTTTCACCTTGGAGGACTGTACAGCCTTCATGCTGGACGTATCGGATACAATCCCGATTGTTTCAACCGTTTCAGCCATTACCGTGGCTGCACCCCATTCAAGCAACAAGGCTTGAGGTGATAATAACGCAAATGCCAGTACCACTTTGGTTAACTGTTCCGCTTGTTTCTTCACACGTTTTCCTGATTTCTTCAACGTCTGCTCTCCTTTTTGGTACACCAAAAAAAGGAGGCACCCCAACAAAGGAACGATGTCCTAAGTTGGGGTGCCTCCCCTAACAAGTGTCATTTTTTCTTGATTATAACGATTCAGCTCATGAATGTAAACAGTTGATGATGAACGCCTTTCTTCTTACTTCTCATCTCTGATCTTCAATAACGCCTCATCCAATGCGCCTATAACCTTGTCACACCATACATCAAATTCCGGATCTTCGGTCTGTAATTCAGGATGCGCCAGAATGTGCTCAATCGTACTTCGAATGCCCTGATCAGCTCTTGTCGTTGCTACAAATTCCGGTACAAGCCGTTTCAGTTTACTGTTATCGAACACAACGGTATTGGCTTTGTCCCCTAACAAACCGCCGCGCAGATCCTGGTCACTGCATGCTGCCAAGAACTCGGAGGGTACATGTACCGCATGAAGCTTAACACCCAACACGCTGGCAATAATCTCATGAATTTGATTCCACGTGACGGATTCATCTGAGGTGATATGTACCGATTCACCAATGGCATGGATATTTCCCATAAGCCCGATAAACCCTTTGGCAAAATCAGTATTGTGCGTAATGGTCCACAGTGATGTGCCGTCTCCATGGATGATAACAGGTTTACCTTCACGTATGCGCTTAAGAACCTGCCAGCTGCCTTGTGCACCATGAACACCGAGAGGTACGGATTGGTTCCCATACGTATGGCTTGGACGCACGATGGTCACTGGGAATCCTTGCTCACGATATTGTTTCATCAGATAGTCTTCACACGCAATCTTGTTGCGCGAATACTCCCAGTATGGATTCGATAATGGCGTCCCTTCCGTGATCCGGTAATCAGCCAAAGGTGTCTGATACGCCGATGCTGAACTTATAAAAATAAACTGCTTCGTTTTATCCTTGAACAAACGGTAATCTCGCTCCAATTGAGACGGTACAAAAGCGATAAAATCTGCCACAACATCGAATTCCAGATCAGCAATCAACTCCGCTACACGCGCCTCGTCATTAATATCGGCTTGAAGTACGTTGACTTCTGCAGGCAAATCGTTATTCCGATTGCCGCGATTAATCAAATAAAGCTCACAGCCTTGCTGTGCAAGCATTTCCGTAATGGCCGTACTGATGGTGCCTGTCCCTCCAATAAATAGCGCTTTCATTTTTGCCACCTCCTGATCGATTTTACCCACTTTTCCATGATATCACGCACCAAAAAAAGGAGCAAAGCTCGGTGACCCGAAACCATGCTCCCTCTACTCATACAACCTTAATCGTTGCGTATATCATGTACATACCGCAGTGAATCTCATATTCACCCTTCGGCAGATCTTTATCGACGGTATAATAATTAGGTCCTTTTTGCATGTATAAATCCATGCCAAGCTTTTGTGATCCCACCGATTTGACATGTGTCACCGACCGGGTCAGAATAAAGTTGATTTTCGTCGGTACGCCAGCTTTCACCTCAATAACATCTGGTCCAAAACCATCGTTGCTCACGTCCACATCAATGACTTCATATCCCTTCAAATCCTCCGGAGTCTCGGCTTGTGCAGTTACCGCACTTCCCGATCCCGGGGATAGGTCTTTGCCCATAAAATAAACCAAAAATGATCCAAGCAGTACAACAACGGTCAGACCCAGCGTTAACCAAGGCCATGTTTTTCCAAACCAGCTTTTCATATAAACACTCCTCATTCGATGTCCCATCAATAATTAATCACAGACGGATGTATTCTTTAAGCATACCTGATTCGCAGGACAATGAAAATGACCCCTCTGGGCTATTGTGTTTGAGCAAAAATAATTCATTAAAAAAAGCCTGATTTCTCAGGCTTTACTACGGTTATTCCCGTTCATGCTTCCCAATATCCCTTTTGGTATAAATCAGGAATATATCGGTGTGCTTCGACTTCGTCTCATACGTAATTTATACAACTCTGGCAGGGCTACACCAATGAGCACAATGATAACCCCAAACCATTGCAATCCGCTGACATGCTCATGGAGCACGATAGAGGATAACAGAACTGCAATTGGAAGCTCTACAGCACCCAGGATTCCGGCCATGTCACCACCAATATGTGGAACGCCGATGGCGAACAATACAGGTGGAATGAAAGCCCCGAAGAATCCGAGCAGCAATCCAAATACAAGCAACTGACTCCAGATCAATCCGTTAAAGAGGAATGTCGGTGGGAACAAGATGCACAGCAGGATCAATCCGCCTGTAACCATCCACGCACTGCGGAAGGCTGGATGCGCTGAAGGAACTGCTTTACCGCTGAACAATACAAACAGGGAATAACTTACGGCTGCCATTAGTCCAAGTGCGATACCCAGACCATTGAACTCACCCAGTCCCTGTTCCAGGAAACCGGCTGCCAGCAAAGTTCCTCCGAACAAAATGATCAAGGTAAGGAACGTGACTTTGTCTGGACGTTGACGTTTGCTTATCGCCTGAATCAATACGCTAATCCATGTGAACTGGAATAACAGGATAATGGCAAGTGACGCCGGAATATAACGTAAAGACTGATAATAGACGAGCCCTGTAATTACCGTTGGTGTTCCAGCAGCCATCAATAGCAGACGTTGTTTCCACGTCAAACGCTTGAATACCTGTGCCACGGCTCCTGATGCTTTGCCGTCTGCCTGTGACTTGCGTTTGGTTCTAAACCGTGTGTAGAGCGCCAGCATCCAGGATAAGAGAAAACCCGTAATCAGCTGTGTTCCCACAACCTCTCCAAGTTTGTATCCTTCGCCGTACGCCAGAACCACAATCGTGGATAATATGCCATAGCTCATCGCTCCTGCGAGAACGGACAGATAATATTTCATTTGTGAATAAACCTCCTGATGATCAAAAAAGTACGTCCGCATGTTTAGTTCATGCCAAGGTCACAGACACCATCAAAATGCAAAAAATCCTAACTACGAGCAAGGAATAAATCGGTTCCTTGGCATCGTAGTTAGGAAGTATAGGCTTCCCGTAGAGACCCTCGCCCTGTGTACACTTTCGGCCTGCGAGGTTATACGAAATGATATATGCAATTTGATGTAATTCGTGTGTGACGACTTTTCATATATTACATGGGAGGTGAGATGGTGTCAACCCTATTCCATATAAAAATTTTATTACGTAAATACGTCATGTCCGTTTGGTACTCGAGGAATCCCACTCCAAAGTTTGCTGTAAACCTTCCTTCAATCCATCCAGATCCAGCCCATCCACGGCAAAAGCCTCACGGATCAAAGGTGGTGCGACAAATTCATCATACTTGCCCAGATAAGGTGCTTCATCTTCAGCCAGTAACGCAGATGCGTCTTCAGCCGTTCGACACTCACTCATGATCTCTGCTAACAATGTTCGTTCATCGACTTTGCCAGACACCACAAAATAATATGGCTCCATGGGCACTACCGAACGCAAGGCAAGTTTCTTGGACAGATTATGCTTCATCAAGCGCTCCAATGTACGGAACGATTTACTTCCAACCCAAGGAAGAACGTACATCGAATCTCCCCCTGCCGGAATCACGACCTGTTTCAACAGTCCACTTTCACGAGCTAAGCGGCGTGCCCGTTCAAGTCGATTGACGGCTTGTGGTGACAGGTAGGGATAGATGGTCGAGTCAGACAACACTTCACGCATTTTCTGTACCACCGACGTATGAATATCTCCTCCCGCGCCAAGCCATAACGTATCTACTTTACCTTTCGCAGACTTCACATACACAGCCTTGTGTTTGTGATCGACCTCTTCCACTTTCCACAGTTTTCCTGCGAGCGAGAAGCAATAGCCAGGAGGGGGTACGGTTGTAATCGAACCAATTTCTTCAGATCCGTTAAGCACCTTATGTTCCTCATCGTCCTTAAACACTGCGTAGAAGCGATAATTATTCACGATTTTCTCACCAGTCAGACCGATGATCAGCGTTCGCTCTTCTGTCCATTGCAGATGATCCGTCTCAATGAGGTAATTCAGGAAAACCTGATATTGATCAGTTCTAATCAACGCAAATGGAGCCAGTGAAAGGATGGCTTCTGCAAGATCTCTCGGCTCCGCCTCCCCCATACTTTTCAGCATGCTCATCGTCTGATGGTAGAGCACACCTATGGGCATTTTGCGGGCTTCAAGCGGCTCGACCCACTTCGTTTTTACATATAGTTCGATAACAGCAATCGCACGCATCAATGTCCACGGCATACGTGCTGGCAATTGTGCTTCCTCATCCTCTTCCTCCGGACATACAAAAAGCATCTCCGATGCCATGTCCTCTCGTCTCCCTGATCGTCCCAGACGCTGTACAAAGCTGGACGCACTATACGGTGCACCGAGCTGAACCACACGTTCCAGTTCGCCCAGATCGATGCCCAGTTCAAGCGTGACCGTTGCCGCAGCAACCGCGGGCCCTGATCCAGTGCGTAGGGCAGCTTCCGTCTCTTCCCTCAGCATGGCGGAGATACTTCCATGATGAACATGGAACACATCACGTTCCTCCCTGCGAGCCGCGACCCGCCGCATCTCAAGAATGGTGACTTCTGCATCGGTACGGCTGTTGGTGAAGATCAGCGCTTTTTTACGATGTGTGCTCTCATAGATGAAGTCGTAGTACGCTTTACGTGCGTTATGAAGCTGCTCCGCCTGCTCCTCGTCCTGCGCATCTGGAAAAGAGAAATGTTCCACCCGCAGTCGCAACTTGCGACCGCCCGGGGAAGAGACCACATCCACACCCTGCTGCGTTCCGGCAGCAAGCCAAGATGTAGCCGCATCATAGTCACTGAGTGTAGCCGACAAGCCCACTCTTCGCGGTGTACAGCCAGCCATACGCTCGATTCTGGCAAGCTCGCTGAGTACTTGAATGCCCCGATCCGCTCCCATAAAGGCATGTACCTCATCGATGATGACATATCGCAAGTCATGAAACAGCGCCGGGATTGCATTCGGTCGATTCATGAGCAGACCTTCCAGCGATTCTGGCGTTATCTGGAGCACACCGGACGGATTCTTCATCAGTTTTGTTTTCTCCGCCTGAGGCACGTCCCCGTGCCAATGCCAAACCGGAATATTTCCTTCGGATAACAGATCCTTAAGCCGTTCGAATTGATCATTAATCAGGGCTTTCAGAGGTCCAATGTACAAAATACCAACCGACTTGGAAGGCCGTTCATACAGCTCGGTCAATGCAGGAAAAAAAGCCGCCTCCGTTTTGCCGGAGGCCGTTCCCGCCGCAATCAGCATATGATGCGGGGTATGAAAACAGATATTGCAGGCCTCAATCTGAGCAGGACGAAGCGATTCCCATCTTTTTTTATATATAAATTCCTGAACAAACGGAGCCAGCCGATAGAACGGATTCTCACTCATAATTCAAACTCCGCCAGAAAGTCGTCCAGATCATCTGTATTCGCGGAAGCATCTGCCCCTTTACCCGTTTCCTGAGGTTTGGCAACCCGCTCGCCAAGTAATTGAGTATAAGTCACTTCAGGATTCTGGTGTAACGTATGCAGTACATCCATAAAGTCGCGTACCACTTCACGCGTGGTGAGCAATTCATCCGCACCCAGTCGGTTCACCGCCGTTTGCATAAAATCAACCAATTGTTCATCCGTCAGACTTGCGCTATATCCAAAATGCAGGGCATGAATCTGTCGTAGTTTCTGTAGCAGTATCAGAATCTCTTCATGCGATAACATCGCCAGCTTCAGGATCGGGCCTGTATAATTCGCGTACGCTTTGGTTGCATAACGACCATCAATAAGCCTGGAGCGAAGCGCTTCATAGCTGTATAGTCCGCGCCGTTCATCCTCTACAAATTGCGGTGTACCACCTACAAATATGCCGAGGTGCTCTGCCTTGCCCTGCATCGTATCATTAAACATCGTCAGCAATTTCTCATAGTTGCTTTGACGGGAGACACTGTTTGTAATTTTGTACAGATTCACCGCTTCATCAATGAACAACAACAATCCTTTGTAACCAATGCGCGCTGTGAATTCAGACCATAATTTGAAGTAGTCATACCAGTTGTCATCATCAATGATAACGCCAACAGCCAGTTCTTTTTTCGCTTCCGTTTTGGTTGCAAATTCTCCTCGAAGCCAGCGAAGGGCCGCCTGTTTGCGATCATCATCAGCGAGCTTGTACCCATTCCAGTAGGACGCCAGCACCTTGGCAAAATCAAAGCCGTGAACCAGATTCTGCATCTCACCCGTCACTGCATAGATCTGTTTCTCTACCTCAAGCGGCAGAGCGGGATCATCCGGGCGCAGGTTCTGACTCTGCATCGTGGACTGTTGCAACCCTGCGATCCATTTTTGCAAAATTGGCTCCAACGCTCCCCCATCCGGGCGTGTGCGTGTAGACAGACGAGTCATCAGTTCGCGGTATGTGGCAAGTCCCTGACCTTTGGTACCCACCAGTCGTCGCTCCGGTGACAGATCCGCATCCGCCACAACGAAATCACGATCCATCGCATAGTTGCGAATCATCTGCAAAAGAAAGCTTTTACCACTACCGTAACGGCCGGTAATGAGTTTAAACGCTGCCCCTCCCTCGGCAATATTGTCCATATCCCGTAAGATGGCTTCCACTTCCGGTTTCCGGCCGACAGCAATCTGCTCCAATCCAATTCGCGGGACAACACCCGCCGTCAACGAATTAACAAGTGCGGTGGTTAGCCGCTTCGGTATTTTAAGTTCTGTCACTGCGTATCACCTCTTCACATGTTCGAACACTTCTATATAATCAGGAACAATCCGGTCACCATCGATCAGAAGATCACCGATCGTTTCCATAGCCACATCATTAAGTTCATCAAGCAGAAGCGTAGGCATCGTTCCATATTGCTCAGCCAGACGCATCAGTTCAGTATCAGGATTATCACCAAGCAGAACATGAATCGCTTGCACCTGCTGAGGGGATAGTGCCTTGGCAAAAAGCAGCCATTCTTCATCCAGATCCGCCTCAGCAGACTCGTCCCACTGCAACCTAATTAATTCTGCTGGCGCTCCTGTTTCAATCTCTACTAGGGATGGGGCCGGCTCCATAAGACCTTCCGTTGGAGGGAGATCATCATTCACTTCAGAAGGGTGATCCTCCTCAATTGTAAGTGCCAGGCGTACGTACTCACTTTCCTGCTGTAACGATGCCAATTTCTCCGTATCAATCCGAATTACCGGTTGCTCCACAGCCTCAGCCTGCTCGGTCGCATATGCTTTGTCCAAGTAACGTTCAATCAAATTCGCAAGTTCGGGTTCAAGCGTCTGTCCTCGCAATCGGCCTCTGAATCCGAGCAGTTCACGAAGTTTATTTTCAGTACATCGGTAGATCCGCGTAACCATCTGCACAAAATCAGCCTGCTCACCTATGGGTATATATCTGAACGATACCGATCTTCCATAGATCGAATCATCATAGACTGCTTTGCGAAACAGGATGCGCTCCACCGTGCGTTCATCGTTGGGTTGAAACTCAGGCAGTAGTCCAACTTTTCGCGTACGTTCCAGGTATGAATCAACCAAGGCCATGACCCGTGGGATGTACTGCTCCATCACCTCTTTGCCGCCATCTCTGTAGAACTTGCTAAGTGTAATATCGTAATCATAGTATCTTTGCAGCATATTCAGCGAGATATCCGATACCTTGTCCTGTAAAATACGTTGCAACTCCATATCCAGCATCTCTGCTGGCAAATATCCTCCCGAAAGACCCATGACCTCGGATAAAGACATCTCCATCTGATGGACCAGCACATAATCGACCATCCACTCTTGCATATATATATTTAATTGGGGCATCCGTTCACGGTAGTTCACCCATAGCTGCTTTAATTGATTATAACCATCCTCAGGATTCTGCCAGCCAATGCCGTTAATTAACTCGTAGATATGAACAAATAGATAGGACAGATCGGTATCCGGGTAACTCCCCTGACGAACTTCCTTCCTCCAAAACAAATACCACTTGCGCTGGGCTTCGTTCATCACGCCATACGTTGGCCAGTAACTCATAAAGGGAACCCACGGGGATACATCCCCCTCCATCTCCGCCGACTGCTTTGCTTCCTCTACAAAACGTTTCTCTGAGGACAATATGCCTCCACGATGCTGCATCGGTTCATGTGCAGACTGCACAATGGTTGAACGATCAGGAACCGGAACCGCTGCTGTTTCGGGTTCTTCACTTAGATCTATCTCCATAAATTCCAATTGTATAGAGTCGTCTTTCATATAACGTTATCTCACCCTCCTCCAAGACAGAATACGAACAAGTGTATCCATAGGGATCATTATAACACTTGTCCTCTATCTGCGGTGACGAAATTAAGACATTCTTGGACACAAAAAAAGAAGGCATTTCTGCCCTCTTTTCATCATGTCTATTTAATCTTTTTTCAAAAGAGATTGTATTGTTTCCAAACGAACGTTGCACCGGCGTAATTACACGACAATCACTCGGTTTTTCCCTTCACTCTTGGCTTGGGTCAATGCCAGACTAGCTTTCTCAATCAGATCGGATGCATTGGAGCTCTCATCTGGCACCAGTACTGCCCCACCGACACTAACGGTGACGACTCCACTCGGACCGGATGATTCCCTTTGAATCTGAAGAGCCAGAACGTGCTGTCTAATCTCTTCTGCCAGTTTATCTACATCATCAGACGTTGTGCTCTTCAATTTTAGCATGAATGTTCCTCCGCGAAGACGAGAGATCAAGCCATGATGCTGTTCGCTAACAACCGTAAGCACCTCACCGATCCATTGCAGACACAGGTCGCCTCCCTGAAGGCCATAAGCTGCATTATATGAGCGGAAATCATCAATATCTATAATGAGCAGTCCCAGACTGCATTTTTCCTGTAAACAGTCATCCCAGTCATCCTGAAGCTGTGACCTAAACACCGCTTGAATCGGCATATCTGTTAATGGATCTGTGTTCAGATAATTTTGAAGCTGGCTCGTCGTTTCCGAGTAGCTATCCTGTTCATGGTGGGACGCTCCACTGTGCAGTAGTACCATCACAGATGGCTTGCCCGCATGCGTAACAGAAGCAAGTGTAATTTCAAGCAACAATGAGGTACCTGCAGCTGTAGTAAAATACGACTGGCTGGTAATCAAACTTGTGTTATTGTGTTGTAATTCTTCAAAATTCTGTTGCAACGTGACTCTCGTTTTGTCAGGTACAAATTCTCTGAAGTCCTTGCCTGTCAGGTTTTTGGAACTCTCGAATCCGAGCAACTCAGCAGCCTTCGTGTTACAATAGATGATCTGACCGTCAGTCAAAGTAAAGAATGCCACAGGCGAGTAATCCATCAACTGCAAATAACGCTGTTCATTTTGTCGCAAAATACGAGCATTCTGAAGCGCCTGTTCTTCGGCCTGAACCAACTGATTCTCTGTCTGGCGCCGTACAATGGTTTTGAGTAAAGGTAATACACTCAGCTCTTTCGTTGTCCATGGATAGGAAGTCGATTTCACAACCTCACGCCATTTCTCAAATGATTTACGAGGGGACAACCGCATGCCGTCATCCGTTTTAAGGACCGCCTTGGCTGGATCACCCGCCCATTCGACAACCTGAACGACCTCCGGTCGGAACCAGATCATATAGTTATGCTGTCCAGGTGAGATCGCAACATAAATAACCCCGGAAGCCTTATCTTGATAAGCTTTGGACGTCTCATACTCTAAACTCAGTTTCGACGTATGATAACTGTAATCCTCAGCCCTTCCTGCAAGCCAACCTGCCAGTTCACGAATCTGTCCACTGTTCGGAGTTTCACCATACAACAACAGCTTGTCCTGGTAACAGATCGCTGCTCCGGCAGCATCCATCAGGTTTAACACCGTCTCTTCTTCTCCCTGTAATTCCTCTAGAACCCGGGCAGGACTTGTATTTCCAATAAAAATGTTGGCAATTCGTGAAGCGGCTTCACGTGATTGAATCTCTGCTTGATAATCATCAAGTTGCTGACGCTGGAACAATTCATTCGAGAAGAATGCCCCCAGAAAATTGCACAGATTCCGTACGCGATGGGGTACATATCTGGCCGAATAATGATGACATGTAATGAGTCCCCACAGCTGATTGTTATGAATAAGCGAGATCGTAACCGTCGCACCCACACCCATATTATGCAAATATTCGATGTGAAGAGGAGACACGCTACGCAGGACCGACAGACTCAAATTCAGCGGTTTGCCTGTGAGCGGTTGGAGCGTAGGCACAATCTCCACGGGTTTATAATTGACATTCACAATGGTTCTAAGCCAATTGCGAAGATACAATTCCCGAGCCTGTTTTGGAATATCTGAAGCCGGATAGTGATGTCCCAGGAAGGGTTCGAGTTCCTGCTCACGCGCTTCAGCAATAACTTTCCCGTTCCATTGCTCGTCAAACTCATAGATCATCACTCGGTCATAACCGAGCATTTCCTTCACCTGTTCAGCCGCAATCTGACTTGCTTCCACGCGACTGTCTGTACTTTTGATCCGACCGAAGAATCGGGATATCCATTCAAAGTCAGTGGTCTCCATGTTTTCTTTTTCATAGAAAGGCTCGATCTCCAGAATAAGCAGCCCTTCACTTTCATGAAGAACAGAAGAGAATATCCGGTCTTCACCGGATACGTTAATGGTCAGATCCATGTAATGCAAATCAGAGGTTACATCTGCATTGAAGCTACTACCCAACAGTTTGCGTACAGCTTCCTCTCCGATCAGATTTTCCAAAGGCATGCCCAGAACATCCTCATAGGCAATACCCAGATGGTCCTCCGTATTTTGGCTACACTGAACAACGGTTGGCGTATGACTGGTATTGATGGCCAAAAGCACACCATGAGGTTGAATAAAGCCCGGGATATGAATCGGTTCTTTATCACAGTTATTCAGATCAATTGGATCATTCGTGTATGTTCCCTGTTGAAGCAATGTGCGGTTCAATAAATTTTGTTCTTTCTTGGACTTCGGTTCGGCCATAGCCAGGAAAATCCCCTCTCATGATGTTATATAAGTTGGAGTGATTATTTCAACTTATATAGATACCTTATAAATGTGAAAAAATCTGCCCTACAGGCGTTTGGGTTGAAGAAAAGGGATGTTACTTGTCCGTATTAATCCACTGATCCAGCAGTCGGAAAGTCTCTGATGCACTGTGCACCATGTTGTCATGATCTTCTGGAGTACTGATGGACTGCTGCAGCAAACCCATAAACTCACTCCATCTTGTTCTAGTCTCTGTACCGTAGGCATTGAAATATTCCAAACCGCGATCAGCTTCAATCGGCAGAAACTGCGACAAACGCTTGGTCATAATCTGTCCACCGTTCGTGGACCCTTCAATGACATACAGATATCCGAACAAACGCGCAGGTGTTGAAATATCCGGCAATTCTTCACAGAGCGGAAGTTGGCTGATTTCCTCTTCACTTGCACCCAGATTTCGTAAATCTTTTTCCAACAGTCCAGCCTTGCCTCTAATCTCGATATCCAATCCCGTACTTCCCCAGAAAGGCTGATGTACAGCCTGATCTTCCAACGGTTTCAGGAATCCATAAAATTTCTCTAAATATGTTCTATATTCTTCTATAGTCACAGTTTGATTCATAATGGCTTTCGCATAAGGGTTCTGTTCTACTTGTCTGTGATAATGAGCTGTCTCGCTCTTCAGACGTTCCATAATATTTGTTGATGTCATCGTAGTTATCCCCTTTCACAATCTGTTCTGTATATGCAAATTCATGCTTATCCTCATTTGAATCTCATCGTGCTTTAAAATAGAACGACTTGTGCCGCAATCAGCTCCATTAATGCAGACAAAGACTCTATGTAAGTATACTTATTCTTTTTAGAGAAAACTATATGAATCCAACATCGGTACACATCTAATACATTCCTCCGTTGTTATCATAACTGACTGTAAACTGTATGTTTTAGTATTAACCGCAAACAGTAAAAATGACCCCTATATTCTGGAAGACAGTAGATTTCAGATGTCAAAATGGTACACTACCTTTATATCCTGTCATTGGAGGAATGCATCCTATGGACCTTACTGTTCAAGACATTGTACTTCATCTCACAGCTAACATTGAATTGCCGGAAAAAACGGTGGATCAGCTCATTACGGGATCACTTGATCGAAAGGTTACAGGTATTATCATTGCTTTTATGCCCACACATTATGTTATTGAACAAGCCATACAACACGGTGCTAACTTGATCATTGCGCATGAATCTCCGTTTTATAACCATCACAGTCATACGGATTGGCTTGCAAATGATTCGGTTTATGTGGACAAAAGAAAGTTGATCGACGAAGCAGGTATTTCCATCTATCGATGTCATGATATCATCCACCGGTTTCAACCGGATGGCATTACGGAAGGATTGATTCAAGCCTTAGGGTGGTCCTCTTATTTGGAACAACGACTAGCGGAAGCAGACATTCTTTCTTTTCCGGAAGGAAGCACTGTTGAAGCTATTGCTCACCATGTGAAAAGTTGTCTTGGGATCGAGTATGTGCGCGTTGCAGGCAATGCGGAATTAGTCTGTAGACGCGCAGCGGTATTAGTAGGTTTTCGTGGCAATGGCCCTGTAACGATTCCCTTGATTCAGAACGAGCAATTGGATCTCATCATCGCTGGAGAAGGATTCGAATGGGAGACACCGGAATATATCCGTGATGCCGTACAACAAGGCAAGTCCAAAGCACTGATCATGATGGGACATGCCGAGAGCGAGGCTTCAGGAATGAAGCTTTTGGCAGACAGGTTGGGAGAACATTTTCCCGAATTGTCTGTTCGTTTTGTAGGCGAGGAGCCTTTGTATACTATGATTTAATACTAGATTCAATTTGTACGGAGAGTATCTAACTGATTGTTGGTTTCTAATCTCATTGCCCAGCGTACCTCGGAGCTTTACATACTTTCTACGCTCCGGGGTCGAGTCGGCAGACTCTTTTTTGACATAGGTCCAACAGGTTCATTAGAGATTATGAAAAATGAGTACTACGCACATATGCCGCGCATCTCTTTATGCCCCATCTGGATTTTCGGGGTTCTTTATTGTACTCTAAATGCTGTGACTTCAGAGCTTAGGACATTTGTCCTTGGCGTTTGGGATGAGTATATCATTAAATAGAAGTCGAAGTGATTAAATAAGGAGCGTACATATGAGAGGAATTATTTTTGCATTACTGGGTGGTGCGTGTATCACGCTGCAAGGGGTTGCCAATACTCGGATTAGCACGGATATGGGCACATGGCAGGCCGCTACGATTACACAACTAACAGGCTTCATATTAGCGGCGCTGATCCTGTCGTTCGTTCGTGACACCAACCTTCAAGGACTTAAACAAGTGAAACCCATGTACCTGGCTGGAGGTGCTTTTGGCGCCGTCATTATTTTCAGCGAAGTAACGGCCATTCAGCAAATTGGGGTTACATTCACGATCTCGGCCTTGCTCATTGCGCAGCTGTTCCTGACTTTTCTGGTGGATAGTAACGGATGGTTTGGCGCGGTGAAACAAAAGATGAAACTGCCGCAATTTCTGGGCATTGCCTTGATGATCACGGGCGTTATCATTATGAAACTGTAGCTTTTCGAGAATATAGTCGGGGGTGAACAACAGCGTGGAAGAGATCCATAACGAGCACCAATTAATGAACTATCTGAAGCAATATCAACTCGAAACGGTATTTCACGAGCCCCTGCGTCCGCATATAACGTTATGCCACTTCGAGAAGTGTGAACTGATCTGTCGCGAAGGAGAAGCTTCCGAATATTTATACGTACTGGTCGAGGGCAAAATCAAGATTTTCACCACCTCTGCTCAGGATAAAACGCTGGTGCTTTGTTTCAAAACACCGCTTGAAGTCGTTGGCGACATAGAGTACGTCCGCGAAAGCGATATTGTCAACACGGTTCAGGCCGTATCGCCTGTGGTGATGCTTCGCATTCATTATCAATGGCTCGCTGAGCTTGCCAGCGATTATGCACCGTTGCTTAAATTTTTACTGAAAATCATCTCACACAAATTCTACATTGACTCGAACTTTTCCAATTTCAACCTGATGTATCCCGTTGAGGTTCGTCTAGCCAGCTACCTGCTTTCCATTTCGACAGAAGAAGCCGGCAACGTCGTTCACGAAGAGCTAGACGCGTTCAATCTGACTGACATTGCAAATCTGATCGGCACCAGTTACCGACATCTGAACCGGGTCATTCAGAAGCTCTGTACGGACGGGTTAATTGAAAGACATCAAGGATTGATTATGATTAAGGATCGGGCGGGTCTACGTGAGATAGCAGGTCACAACATTTATGAATAAGGAGTTCGACAACCCATGTTAATCACAGGTATTTCGCTTGCACTACTGGCAGGTGCACTTGTCAGTCTGCAAACGATTTTTAATAGCAAAGTCAATGAACGCACCGGTTCATGGTCCACTACAACGATGGTCCTGTTCACCGGATTTATTGCTTCATTCCTCATCTCTCTGCTAGTCGAAGGCAAAAATACATTCAGCTTTCAGCATATGCAACCTTGGTACTGGCTCAGTGGAGCCATCGGCGTTGGTGTAGTCTTCTGTCTCGTGCAAGGCATGAAGCTGCTTGGCCCCACATATGCCATCTCGATCGTACTGACGTCCCAACTGAGCTTTGCTCTATTGTTTGATTCCATGGGATGGCTCGGTCTGGAACAAATTCCTTTTTCGTGGAATCAACTGCTCGGTGTACTTGTCATTGTAGGCGGAATTGTGTTGTTTAAGTTCGGTGGGGGGAAATCGGAAAAATCAGAGCAGTCCCCTGGAACACTTCAGTCTGACTCATAAACGAACAAAAAAGAGTGTCTGTCCAATCCTAGAGATTAGTCAGACACTCTTTTTGGCAATCAAACCACGTATCACTTTGTTCTCTTAAACGAACTCTACGTTATGGTAAACCTGCTGAACATCTTCAAGGTCCTCAAGCGCATCGATTAGTTTCTCGAACTGAGCTTGTGCATCCTCTGGAAGTTCAATATGGTTTTGCGCAAGCATCGTCAGCTCGGCTACTGTGAACTCATTAATTCCCGCAGCTTTGAATGCTTCTTGTACAGCGTGGAATTGATCCGGTTCTGCATATACAATCACAGCATCGTCTTCGTCCACGATATCACGTACATCCACATCTGCTTCGAGCAGAAGTTCAAGCACCTCTTCGGAATTTTTGCCTTCAATACCGATAACCGCTGTAGGATCAAACATGTAAGCAACAGAACCGCTGACACCCATGTTGCCGGCATTTTTGTTAAACGCAGAGCGCACTTCCGGCGCTGTACGATTTACGTTGTTCGTAAGTGCATCAACGATGACCATCGCACCATTCGGTCCGAAGCCTTCATAACGCAGCTCTTCATAGTTCTCATCCCCGCTGCCTTTTGCTTTTTCCATCGCACGATCAATGATGGCTTTGGGTACATTATACGTTTTGGCACGTTCCAGCACGACTTTCAGTGCACGGTTCGCTTCCGGGTCCGGTTCGCCCTTCTTGGCAGCTACATAGATCTCAACGCCGAATTTAGCGTAGACCCGGCTCGTGTTTGCATCTTTTGAAGCTTTTTTTTCCTTGATATTATTCCACTTACGACCCATATCGTTTCCGCTCACTTTCAACATGTAATCTGCTTTCTACTATGCCATTATATCTTGTTGAGCGTACTTCAACAAGTTAATACACACGAAAAAATGGGAATAACTCCGGTGATTATCCATCTCCGTTTGAAGTTTAGCCACAGTTTATCCTCTTATAAATCTCTCGTCAGCAACTCCCGTTATCTCTATTCCCATGTTATATAGTAAGCAAAAAGCACTCCGTAAGGAATGCTTCCGCCCTAAATCAGTCTTAACTTCAGTTCATCTTACCCGCTCATTTAAGCATGAAATTGTCGACCATCCAGCACTTCTGGAACATATCCCGCACGAATGACAAAATCTCCGAAATGTTCACCTTCATTGCGCTCTTTGGCATATTGATTCACCATTGGAGTCAACGTGTCCAGAATCTCGGTTTCTCCAATGTTTTCTTTGTACAGCTTATTCAGACGATGTCCGGTGAAGCTGCCACCAAGATACATATTGTATTTCCCTGGTGCTTTACCGATAAATGAAATCTCAGCCAGCATCGGTCTTGCGCATCCATTCGGGCAGCCTGTCATCCGAATGACAATCTCTTCGTCTCTCAGCCCGGCTTCGTCCAGTACTGGCTCCAGTTTATCAATCAAAGATGGCAAGTAACGTTCCGACTCAGCCATTGCCAGACCACAGGTCGGAAGTGCAACACAAGCCATCGAACTTCTGCGCAGCGCAGAGTAATGCGCACCATCCGTCAGGTTATATTGCTGAATGAGTGCTTCAATCTTTTTCTTCTTCTGGCTGCTGATATTACCGATAATCAGATTCTGGTTCGCCGTCAGACGGAAATCACCCGTATGCACTTTAGCAATTTCACGAAGGCCCGTCATGAGCGGATAGCCATCAACATCCTTTACACGACCATTCTGAATAAACAGCGTGTAGTGCCATCTGCCATTATTGCCTTTAACCCAACCATATCGATCTCCATTCGTCTCAAAATGATACGGACGTGCCACATCCAGTTTCCAACCCAAACGGGTAGTCAACTCTTCGATAAACCACTCCACACCACGGTCATCCAGCGTATATTTGAAACGAGCATGTTTACGAACCGCACGATCACCATGATCGCGCTGAATCATGACTGTTTTCTCCGCAACATCAATCATTTGCTCCGGTGTACAGAACCCAATAACTTTGGAAACCTGAGGATAGGTTTTGGAGTCACCATGAGACATCCCCATGCCACCGCCAACGGAAACGTTGAAGCCTTGCAGCTTGCCGTTCTCCACAATAGCAATAAAGCCAAGATCCTGTGAAAAGACGTCCACATCATTGGATGGCGGTACAGCAATGCCGATTTTGAACTTACGTGGCAAATACACTTTGCCATAGATCGGTTCAACCTCTTCATCCGAATCCTGGGAATCAATCACTTTCTCTCCGTCCAGCCACAGCTCATGGTAGGCCCGCGTGCGAGGGTCCAGATGATTGCTCACCTGACATGCCCACTCATACACTTCGGCATGCACATCGGACTGATTCGGATTCGGGTTACACATCACGTTACGGTTCACGTCACCACATGCAGCAAGTGTGCTTAGCAACGAATCGTTTACTTCGCGAATGGTGTTCTTGAGATCCCACTTCAGTACGCCATGCAGTTGAAAAGATTGTCGTGTGGTCAGACGAATCGTCTCGTTCGCATATTTATGTGCAACACTGTCCATCATCAACCATTGCTCTGGCGTTACAATGCCCCCGGAAGCGCGCACACGCAACATGAATTGGTATGCAGGCTCCAGCTTGGATTTGTGACGCTCATTACGCAGGTCACGGTCATCCTGCATGTAGCTGCCGTGGTGTTTCATCAGACGGTTGTCGTCCTCGGGAATCGCACCCGTGATACGATCAGCCAATGTTTCAGTCAGACTTCCGCGCAAGTAATCACTTTTGATCTTTATATCTTCCACATCGCTATTCGTGCGCTGTGGGTTAAGTAAGTTATTATAAGCCATGCTGCTTTCTCCTCTCGTCTCTGCGGGTTAATGCAATCCGGCTGGGCCGGTAATTAATAGACGTCCCGCTGATAACGTTTATCCTGTTGCAACCGTGTCAGATATTCCGATGCCTGCTCAGGCGATAAGCCGCCTTCTTGTTCAAGAATCGTGGTAAGCGCAGCATGCACATCATGTGCCATTTTTTTCTCGTCACCACAGATATATACACTTGCACCTTCCTGGAGCCACTGGTACAACTCTTTGCTGTGTTCCAGCATGCGATGTTGTACATACACTTTCTGTTCGGTATCACGGGAGAAGGCTACATCCATCTTCGTGAGCACACCATCTTTGAGCCAGCGCTGCCATTCGGTCTGGTACAGGAAGTCGGTAGCAAAATGCTGATCCCCGTAGAACAGCCATGTTTTGCCTTCTGCGCCTGTTTCTTCACGTTCACCAAGGAAAGATCTGAATGGCGCTACGCCTGTACCTGGGCCAACCATGATGATCGGCGTGTCCGGGTTCTCAGGCAGCTTGAAATTCGGGTTATGCTGTATATATACAGGCAGGGTGTCGCCAGCTTCGATTCGCTCAGCCAGATGAACCGAGCATACACCGTAACGCTCTCTGCCACGTGCTTCATAACGTACCGTACGAACCGTGAGATGAACTTCGTCCGGGAAAGACTTCGAGCTGCTCGCGATAGAATACAGACGTGCCGGAATTTTGCGAAGAGCAGCTACGAACTCCCCAGCAGGAATGCCTTTCAACTGATAGTCCTGAACCAGATCCAACAGATCACAGCTGTTCATGACTGTACGGAATTCGGAATCATCTGCGAGCAACGCTGTCAGACCGCTTCCCGGATTCAGCTTCGCCAGTTGTTCCACGACCGGTTTCGTTACGGCTGTAATCTCGAAATAACGCAGCAACGCTTCATGCACAGATGCCTGATCCCCGTTTTTATTCACAGTCACGCGCTCATCTGCATTCCATCCCATGGCTGCAATCAATTCATCCACAAGACGTGGGTGATTCTCAGGAAATACCCCAAGGCTATCACCAGGCTCGTAATCCAGATTGGACCCTTCCAAAGACAACTCAATGTGACGTGTTTCACGGTCCGAGCCTCTGCCATTCAGATTGAGATTTTCCAAAACTTCACTCTTGAATGGATTCGTGCGGTCATATTCGGATTCCCCGCCGCTCACCGCAGCTGTAACAGCTTCAGTAGTTACTGTGCCCGCAGCACCAGATGTGCTGCTTAATGACGCCAGTACTTCATTCATCCACTCCGCAGCTGCTTCATCAAAATCAACATCACAGTCCACGCGCGGTACAAGAGCTGTACCACCCAACTCATGCAATCGATTATCGAAATCCTTACCTGTCTGACAAAAGAACTCATAGGAGGTATCTCCAAGAGCCAACACCGAGTAACGAAGTCCTTCGAGCTTCGGAGCCCGTTTGCTGTTCAGGAATTCATGCAGCGGAATCGCATTATCCGGCGGTTCACCCTCGCCGTGGGTACTAACGATGATAAGGAGATTTTCAATTTTCTTGAGTCCGTTCGGTTTGAAATCTCCCATCGATGATAACGTTACCTGAAGACCTTGTTCTTCAAGTTTCTTGGCCAGCTTCTTCGACAGGCCACTGGAATTCCCGGTTTGTGAACCGAAGAGCACGGTCACTTCCCTGGACACTGGCGGAGCACTGACAGGCGCAATATCTGTAGTTGGTGCAGCCTGTACCAGGTTAGCTGGAGCCGTTATTGTCGCGCTTGCCTGGATTGCTGCAATATATCCACTCAACCAAGTCCGTTGTCCATCGGTCAATGTAGGAATAAGACGATTAAGCAGTTCAACTTGTTCTTGATTAAAAGGGCTGTTTGTCACTTGAAGTTCCACTGTTTGCCACCTCGCGCATTGCTTCGATTTTAATTCCGACTAAAATGATCACATTAATTAAATTTCTTCTCTCTAAAACCTAACACACCGGGTGTTTAGGGTCAATTTCAATGATTTTATGACATTTATCAGTTTCGCTGATAAAGGAACAATATGTGCGAATCCATCTCTGTTAGGGTAACGCAAAAAGACTTACTCCAACCTGGGTTTCAGGTCAAAGTAAGCCTTCTTTTTCACACGCTGCGATTCTGATGTATCATCACTTATTCCATACGAGTTTGCTCATCATCGCATATAGCAACGTAGCCGATTCAGCTCGGGTCGCTTCGGCAAGAGGTTTCACCTCACCGTTGTACCCGTTGGCGATGCCCAAATTCACAAGTAATGCCACACTATCCCGGGCATAAGAGCGAATCTTGGAAGCGTCGCGGAAACGAGTAAGATTATCTGTTGCAGACATCTCGGAGTCAACCAGTCCTGCCGCTGCAAGAGCTCGCACTGTCAACGTCATCATTTCCTGACGGGTGATCGTGGACTCTGGCAAGAAACGACCGTCACCAGTCCCCCCGGTAATACCGAGCGAACGTGCAGCTGTAACTGCTTCGTAGTACGGAGCTTTTTCGTTTACATCAGAGAACGCATTTCCGGAAGCCGTACTCAAGCCCAGCGCTGTCATTAGCCACTGTACGTATTGACCACGGGTCATCTCCTGTTTTGGATGCAACTGAGTGGAATCTCCGCTTGCCTCAGCATCAATCACACCTCGGACAGCCAATGCCTCCAGCGCTTTCTTGGCCCACTGCACTTCTGCAAGATCTGCGAATGTCTGCTCTACAGAGACAACAGCATAATTTCCTGTAAGTGGTGTTACGGAAAATACAATCTGCCCGCTATTTGAATTATAGTGACTTTGCGGCAACGGGGTTGCCACACCGTTCGCGTCAATGACAAACGCTACAATTCGATCCTGCTGAGCATTTGGCGATGATTGATAAGGCAGACTAAGCACCAACTCACTTCCTGATGGCCAAGCCAGACCCTCCAGTTGGAGTTCAAGTTGAACCCCATGCTTCGTGCCAAGCTGATCTGCGACTGTTTTCGGTAGCTCCGTTCTGACCAATCGGATTAACGCAATACCGTCACTAACCGCATCCTTCGTTAACAGTGTCGCAGGAAGCTCCAACGTCCCCAGCTCAGTTACGATGTTGAACACATGTGATTCACCTTGATCCAACAACGCAGAGGCAGGCAGAGACACTTCATATGCAGTTGCTCCCGAGACCGACTTCAGTCGAAGTTCAACCAAGCGCTGACCCGCTTCTGTTGTAGGCGCAACTTTGAAAGCCTCTTTGATGGTGGAAGCATCCACTTTAGACTGCACTACACCCTTCTGATCAGATTGCCCCTGCAACTCCAGAACAGTACGGTCTTTCTGTGGTTCAGGTTGTGATGCAGGATTCTCCGCACCTGGACTACCATTTCCTGGATTACCACCTGAATTGCCGCCTGGACTACCTCCCGAACCAGGGTTACCTCCGGGGGAAGGAACAGACGCGGGTACCTTCACCGTCAAAGGCACAGTCAGAGCTTTACTGTCGTCAGAAGTTCGAGTTATTTCCAACGCAATTAGTACCGTTGTTTCCATTGATGGCAGGACAATCGTTCCATCGGTTTGAATGACAGACGGTACCGAACTGGAAGCGATCGTCACCGTGAAACCTTGCGGTACTACCGGTAACTTCAGTTTTTTTGCACCTGCAGAAGGCTGTTCCAGTTCCGTAATGCCTGTAGCTACATCGGCAGCGGTCTGCTGAACCGTAAGTACCTGATATGCGGAAGATAGACCGCTCACGGATTGCCCGGACGCATCAAAAGCTTCCACTTTGTAATAGTAATCTGTGCCGGGGTTCAACTCACTGTCCTTGTATTCTCTCAAATTGCCGTTATAGACCACTCTATACTCACCTTGCTCACGATCTGAACGGTAGAGCTTGTAGCTTGCTGCGCCAAGACGTGCATCCCAATGAAGCGTTGCGCTCGTTGAATCAAACGCATCAGCATTGAGGCCCGCACTGTCATTGGCAGGTGGTGCCGCATCTGGTTTAACGATCATAATCCAACTAATCATCGGGTCCTGCGATGCTGTGTTGCGCACGGTCAGTTCCAGCTTGTTGCCCGATACACTAATGCCTTTGTGCGCTCTCACACTGGCAGGTGTAAAAGTGACTGCACCGGTATTGGTGCCATTGATAAGGAAATTCGCTCTCCGCGATGCATTGGTCCACGGATCGTTGAATCCGGCGTACACGTCGTATGTCCCATTCGGCACATCAAATGTATAGGTTAAGTCCGTGCCTTTAGGAGAATTGCTGACATTGCCACCGTTCAGATAACGTACGGTCGAGAATATATCCCCGCCATTCGAACCGGATGCCAGTGCATCTGGGCTGACATACCCCCAATTACGTCCCTCTGCCGGAGCGTACATCTGATCCGCTATTCCCGGATTGGCAAGTGTTCCTTTCATATAAGCGCCCATGAGACTGTAATCAGCAGTTTCATAACCTCCGCTATTCACAAAATAAAGTGTATTCTCTGGAATGACGTTTACACGGACCGCCTGTTTTTTGTTGTTATATTCCGGTGTCGTTACCTGTAACGTGAGCGGTCCAGGCTTAGCAAAATCTTCCGCCGTCATAGCCCGATTATCAATCGTCCATACTGCTGGCGTTGACACCAGTTCATCCCCGTCGCGCACATTTAATGTGGTTGGCAGGGATGGCACTTTGCCAAGCGCTACAGCTTCTGGCAGCGGATCAGCGATATCCACCTTGCCCATTGAATTCAGCAGGTCAGGCGTCCAGCTGTTATACCACTTGATGGCAATGTCGGAACCTATTCCAAACTCAATTGGCAAGAACACGTATTTTGCAGCGTCATTCGAGAAATTGCCACCGTTCCACGTATCCCCTACGTAAATGAATTTGCCTTTTTCCGGATCGACCGGAATGACGGATGTAGTCTGGGTGCCAAATGCTTTGCCTGGATCGGGATCGCTCTGCGACGTACGTACAAACGGATTGGTCTGCGTTGACCAAGGCCCGAAAATATTGTCCGCCACCGTCACTTTGTTTTCGTTAGGGGCCCATCCGGAAGCTCCGGAGGTTAATATATAGTATTTACCCTGATACTTGAACATCGCTGGCGCTTCGCGTTGCCCTCCAGGGAACACACGCACGTAATCGACGCCGTATTCCGCCTGATAGGTGGAATCACGTACCGGATTGCCTTTGTCATCCGTTCGTCCTTCCTTATGCCACCCTGTTACGTCACTGTAGTCTTCAGTTAGTTTGGAGATATACAGCGTCAGGTTTTCCTCACTGGAGTAGATCAGATAGCCAGTGCCATCATCGTCCTTAAATAGTGTCATATCACGAGCCATACCCACATCACTTGGGAAGTAATCTTTCTCTCCTTCGGGGGTTCTGTCCATGCGGTAACTCTTCTGATACACGAAAGGCCCTGTCGGAGAGTCGCTGATCGCGTAACCAGCACGCGCTTTACCGTAGTTTGCATTATCGTTATAAGGGTCCTTGTCGCCGTCCATGTGGGCCCACATCACGTATTTCTTCGTTTTGTCGTTGTAGATGACCTTTGGTCGTTCAATAATCCGTCCTTTGCGAATATCTGCCCAGATATCCACGCGGTCCTCACGCCCCGCATACAATTCAGAGATCAACGGGTCATTCTCAAAATCATCCATCGATTGGAGCGTCGTTAGAGCCATGCCTCCATCCGTCCAGTTCATCAGATCCTTGGAAGAATACACACGCACACCAACCGCTGGCCAGCCGCCCTTATGATATTCGCCATACCAGTAATAGGTCTCTGTCTGTTCATCATAAAAAAAACCAGCTCCATGCGCATCGATCGGCTTCCCGTCCAGATCTGGCCACAATTGCCCCGGAGTAATGCTTGTGCGAACTGTGGCAACCCCCAACGGTGCGGATGCGGGAGAAGTTACGCCGTCTACGGTCGCCTGGAGGATGTAAAAATATCCTGTACCCATCGTCAGACCACTATCGGTAAACGTGCTTTCATTGCCACTGTACACCTGCTGATATGTCCCCGTTGCACTTGTTGCACGGGACACTGTATACGTTACATCAGATCCAGGCAGGACATTCCATCCGAGAGAGATCGATGTATCCGTCACAGCTGTGGCAGCAAACTCTGCAGGAGAGTCAATGGAATACGTCGTGGCTTCTGCAACAGTGAACGTTGACTCCCCAGCTGCGTTGTAGGCCGTCACGCGATAGCTGTAGCTGTTGCCGGGCTCAAGTCCCTCATCTGTGAAAACAAGCCCCTTCCCTTCGTAAACCTGCTCATATTGGTCACTGCCAGCTTCAGATCGAACCACGCGATAGCCAGTTGACTTGTCCACGGCGGGCCAAGATAGCTTAACACTCGTGGCATTGAGTGCTACCGCTTTTAATTCGCCAGGAGCCTGTGGTGCTGCCGCAGTCGTCCGAACTTCCAGCGGAGCAGTCCATAATGATTCGGTTAATCCTCCGTATTCAAAGGCGAGCTTGTAATAATACACCGTATCCCCACTTAATCCTACATCCGTGTGTCCCAAAGTTCCGGTGTTGGTTACCAGGGAATAGCCGCCTTCAGGCGTGGAGGAACGATACAGGCGGTAGGTTGATGCACCTGAGATTTCAGACCATTGCAGGGAAACCGAAGATGCCGTCTGCTCTGCAATGGAGAGCTGAATATCGTTCCCTGGCGGCTGCTCCGCGATAGTGACGTCATCGATATGTACCGACTGCCACTTATTTCGAATGCCAACGGTACCTGAGCTGTATGTAGGATCGACCAGATCGAATACCAATCGATCGGAGCCGTTTTCCGAGATATACCCGCGAATGGAGGTACCCGCCAGCACCACTTTGAGTGTGTACCATGTATCTTTTGCAAACACATAGTCCACTGTTTTCAGTGGTGTATCTGTCCCATTTACCCTTTTCGAGAAAACGAGTTTATTATTGGGAACTTGCATTTGAAAATAGTAAAAGTTGCTCTTATCCTGAAACCGCGGCAATATTCCCGGATACCCCTGACCGGCTCCCGTGTAAAAGCGCATGGACACGGTCATGTCCGACATGGAGTCCCCAGTGGAGATGATGCCTTCATTGGTATCGCTCTGGAAAAGCGTCGAGTTGGACGCATCTGTCGGGTCAGCGTTTACTTCCCAATTGCCTGAGCTAACGTTCCACGCAGGTGATGCCGTGAAATCTCCATCCGAAAAATCGTCCTGCAACAACGTGGCGGGTATACTGTTCAGATCAGCATATGCCTTACTCGGCAGCATCAGCGGTCCGGAGGATAGCGCAAGTGTTGCAGATAACATGAATATCATGGGTTTCCTGAGTTTATCCAATGTTCATTCTCTCCTTTGGCTTGGAAGATGAAAGCATGGTTCTTGAAGGCGCGGTGTTGTTGTCCGGCCTGTCCTCAGCAGCCAAGCGGTCAGTAACGAGCTAGGTCCACCTCCTTATTTTAATGAAACCGGTTTCATTAAAGCGCAAAAAAAGACCCGTCTTCTCTTCTAAGTGCAATGATACCCATTCGGAATACCGTGTCTTTCTTGCCCCTATACAGTGAAACAGGTTTCTTAATATGAAAATGTAATCGCTTTCCTGAATTATATTATTGCCTTATTCAAGCTGTCAACTATGAAATCGACTCAAACATTTTTCGTTAAAACCATGCAAAAAAGGCGCGAGTTCTGCCTGTTTTGCAAGCAAAATTCGCGCCTTTTTTCACCCTTCGAGCTTGTTCGCAAGCTCGCTCGTATTAACTTAGAATACTTTCGTCGTCCACGACTCACAGTTCCAAGTCTCCGTAACCACATCACGATAGAATTCCGGTTCGTGGGAAATCAACAGAATGCTGCCTTTGTAAGCCTTGAGCGCACGCTTCAACTCTTCCTTGGCATCAACGTCCAAATGGTTCGTCGGCTCATCGAGCACAAGCAGGTTGGTTTCGTTATTGATCAGCTTACAGAGACGCACTTTGGCTTTCTCCCCACCACTTAGTACAGCTACCTTGCTCTCAATGTGTTTTGTAGTCAAACCACATTTTGCAAGTGCAGCACGAACCTCGAACTGGGTATAAGAAGGGAACTCCTGCCAGATCTCTTCAATACACGTGTTGTAGTTGGCATCCTTCATCTCTTGCTGGAAGTATCCAATCTCCAGATGTTCACCGCGTTGAACGGTTCCTTCCAGAGCTTGAATTTCACCCAAAATACTGCGCATCAGGGTTGTTTTACCGATTCCGTTGGCACCAACGAGGGCAATCTTCTGTCCCCGCTCCATACGCAGATCCAGTGGTCTGGACAACGGTTCGTTGTAACCAATCACAAGACCTTTGGTTTCGAAAATGAGCTTGCCGGATGTTCTTGCATCACGGAAGTTGAACTGCGGTTTCGGTTTCTCCTTGGCGATCTCGATGACATCCATCTTGTCGAGCTTCTTCTGTCTGGACATCGCCATATTGCGTGTAGCTACACTTGCTTTGTTACGTGCTACAAAATCCTTGAGGTCAGCAATTTCTTGTTGTTGGCGCTTGTAAGCCGACTCCAATTGCTGTTTTCTCATCTCATGCACTTCCTGGAAATGATTATAATCGCCCACATAACGAGTTAGATTCTGGTTCTCCATGTGATAGATCAAGTTGATTACACTGTTCAGGAACGGAATATCATGAGAAATGAGGATAAATGCATTCTCATATTCCTGCAAATAACGTTTCAGCCATTCGATATGCAATTCATCCAGATAGTTCGTAGGCTCATCGAGCAGCAAAATATCGGGTTTTTCCAGCAACAACTTGGCAAGCAGTACTTTAGTACGCTGTCCACCACTCAGGTCATTGACGTCTTTATCCAGGCCGATATCCGTCAGACCCAGACCACGTGCGGTTTCATCCACTTTGGCGTCGATCATGTAGAAATCCTGATTCGTCAGCGTGTCCTGAATTGTACCCACGTCTTCAAGCAGTTGTTCAAGCTCCTCTGGAGTCACATCGCCCATTTTCCCGTACATATCATTCATTTCCTGTTCCATGTCAAACAAATACTGGAACGCGCCGCGAAGTACGTCACGGATCGATTGGCCTTTGTTCAATACAGCATGCTGGTCCAGATAACCAACACGCATCCGTTTGGACCACTCCACCTTGCCTTCATCCGGCTGAAGCTTGCCTGTAATAATGTTCATGAAGGTGGATTTACCCTCACCATTGGCCCCGATCAGACCAATATGTTCGCCCTTTAAGAGGCGGAATGAAACGTCGTTAAAGATAGCACGGTCACCAAAACCGTGACTTAATTTTTCTACATTTAATATGCTCATTCATGACACCTTTTCTATATAGACTTAATTCTTTGTATATTATAAGCGTTATATCCTGCACAACTCAACGTCATATTCAAAAATATTGCACCTTTTTGTCTGAAATTTGCCTTAAATGAAAGTATGGGGTAAAATTTTGCCTTAACGAATTATTACTATATAGAACGGAGCTCTTCGAAGAGCATTAGGTGAAAAATATGATTGAAGTGAAACAATCCAAGTTGGGTGATGGTAGTGAATTTAACCGCGGGGTATTTGCTACCGTTGATATTGCCAAAGGAACGCTTATCCATCAGGCACCCGTTGTGCCTTACCCGAATGAAGATCATGAGCATGTCGAAAAAACGATCCTGGAAGATTACGTGTTCGAATATGGGGCGAATCATACCGCGATTCTGCTCGGCTACGGCAGTCTGATCAACCACTCTTATGAACCTAACGCTACCTATGATATCAATTTTGATAACCACACCTTTGACTTTTACGCATATACAGATATCAAAGCTGGCGAAGAGATCGTGATCAATTACAACGGTGAGGAAGACAGTATGGACCCACTATGGTTCCTGGACGATTACGAGGAGCGTATGCTGGAGTTCAATAAGTCCAATGATGATGAGGATGAAAAAGAGAACGAGTCCCAGTCCGTGGATACAGACACGAGTAAATAAACGTTAAACTCAGTAAAGTTCGCAAGCACTCTCGTTGTACACGCAAAAAAACTTACTTAGCCGGTAAATTATGGAGTTAGCACCTGGAGTACTCGAGTACTCTTCATGGTCCAAAATGTAAACACGAAAATAAGCAAGTCCTCCATTAATGGAAGACTTGCTTATTTGTATTACCTTGCTTTTAAGCCAGATATACTTGTTCAAGTTTCATTATTTAAAGTACATCTTAACTTGTTAACTTGTCTTAATCCGTAATTGGCGGATCTGTGTGCAAGTCTTCATCCGGTGCCGTGGATCTCCACTTCGTAAAGGCTACCTCAAAACCTGCACGCTTCGGTGAACATAGGAACGGACCGGCTTGTTTGTTCGTCGGATAGGCAAACCGCGCAACTCGAATTGTTCGCCAGGCATGCTCATCTGTGCGAGCACGTATGACAACGGCCTCGTTACTGTAGGAGGCTCTGATCGTTACAATTCGTCCACCCCACTCTGGCACCGGAGATAATGACCAATCGGAATACGTATCCGTCACGACGGCTCCGACATGAGCGACACCATCATTGACTTCAACCCCAGCCTTGATCCATTGATCTTTTCCATACCATAACATTAATCCCGCCTGATCATACAATTCGGTAAATGAACTCAGATCGAAAGATATTTCAATGGCTTCCGTTCCATCCCATGGTGCAAGCATGGCGTGTCCATTCCGATGACAGAACCCGTAGAATGTTTTTTCCCAGAAGTCACTACCTTCCTGAGCTTCCACGACGAAACGATCCCTATCCATCCGCGCAGCAACAGGTTCCGTGGTCCACTTGCCTTCATGCAGCCCTATAAAATCCGATGACATCGCTATTCTCATCCTTCCTTCCGTCCCAAAGAGGGGACATCATCACTTCTACAATAGCGAACCCAAGTCCGATGCAGCAGTAGGATATGCAAAATTCATGGTGTTTAGCTGATCAGTCGTTAGATTGAATTGAATCGCCACTGCAAAAAGGTTAATCAATTCTTCTGTTTTGCTACCGAGCACATGCGCACCCAGAATACGGCCGGTTGATTTATCGATCACCACTTTGGCCATGGCAACTTTTTCATGCGTTCGCTTGTAAGTATACCATTTCGACATATCATTGACTTGTACCTCGTAGCCTTCTTTCTGGGCTTGTTCCGTACTCATGCCTACAGATCCAAGTGCAGGGACAGTAAACACAATGGAAGGCATGACTTTATAATTTGGTTTGTGTTGATTTCCCTCCAACAAATTAAACGATACTGCGCGGGATTCCTGTCCAGCTAGCGGGGTCAAAGGCAGTCCTTTTGTGTCGGTCACATCGCCAGCAGCATACACTCTCCGATTACTTTCACTTTGCAAGTACTCGTTCACCGTAATCCCCTTTTTGCTGTAGCTGACGTTGGCTTTCTCCAATTCCAGCCCATCCACATTAGGAACACGCCCAGCTCCATGAACGACAAGTCCGCACTGCCACTGGTGATCTGCACCATTACGTGTGCCATGAACGACATAGGCGTTCCCCTCTTGCCGTATGGACTTCACCTCCGCGTTCAAGTGAACATGAATGCCGATCTCTTTTGATTTTTGCAACAAACATTCTACAAGCTCCGCATCAAACGACTTCAGAGGCTGTTCACTCCGATGCAGGATATGGACTTCCGCCCCGGCTCTGGCCGCAATATGCGCAAACTCAAATGCAATGTATCCACCGCCTACCAGAACTAATCGATCCGGCAGCTGTTCCAGATCCAGAAAGTCATCACTATATATAAGATGCTCTGAGCCCTCAATCTCAAGTGGCGCAGGTCTTGCACCGGTAGCAATCAGGATGTGTTTGCCATGGAGCACTTCTTCTCCCACTTGAATATGGTCTTCATCGACAAATGATGCTTTACCATGAAACGTATCCATTCCGGCCTGTTTGAATTTATCCTCGCTTGCTCTGGGTATGCTCTCGGTAAAAGTGCGCTTAAACGCCATCAATTCAGACCAGTCTATTCTCGCCTGTCCTTGAATTCCTTTCCCTTGCATCCGTTCATTCCAGTCAATCAGCTCCGCGGCTCCAGCCAGCACTTTCTTGGGATCACAACCGCGCAGTGCGCAGGTTCCTCCGAACTCACGTTCATCAATCACAGCGATTTTCCAGCCAGCTTCAGCGCAACGGGTGATTACAGAGCTTGCTGCACTTCCTGTTCCGATTGCAATCAAGTCATAGGTTTCTTGGGTCATCACGGTTCCTCCTCATCCTTTTGTTATATCTATTGCAGTGATGCCTGAAGTTACAGCAATCCAGCCTGTTTAAGGTACTCTGCTGCCACCTTTTCGGGATTCGCTCCCTCTACGTTCACGTCATAGTTCATCTGACGCATCTCGTCATCGGTAATTTTGCCAGCAAGCTGATTCAGCACCTCAACCAGTTGTGGATATTGATCTGCCGTTTCTTGACGAAGCATCGGTGCGCCTTGATAAGGCGGGAATAACTCCTGATCATCCTCCAGCACAACGAGTTCATATTGTCTCAACTCACTATCTGTGGAGTAGGCATCTACGAGGTTGATATCGCCACGCTGAACAGCACCATAGCGAAGCTTGGGTTCCATTGTGGCCACGTTCGGGAATTCAATCCCATACTTCTTCTGGATGCCAAGGTATCCGTCTTCCCGATCCGAGAATTCAAGTGTAAATCCTGCCTTCATCTGCTGCTCCACCGGTTTGAGATCGGAAATCGTTTTGAGATTGTATTGATCTGCGATACTCTGGGGTACAGCCAAAGTGTACGTGTTGTTGTAATCCATAGGGTTCAGAAGCACCATGTTGAACTGACTCAGCATTCCGTCTCTAGCCTGTTCGTAGACCTCTGTCCGATCCGTACTCACAGCTGTTTCCTTCATGAATTCGGAGATGGCTGTCCCTGTGAATTCAGGATAGATATCAATATCACCCGACTTGAGTGCATTGAAAAGGAATGGCGTTTTGCCTAATCCGGGCTTTAGTTCAACGGTCAGGTCTGTATCTTTTTCAATCAGTAATTTGTACATATTAATCAGAATTTCGGGTTCCGCCCCCAGTTTCCCGGAAATGACGAGATCCTTCTGTCCTCCCCTCGCAAAAAAGGGAATGGTGATCACAAGTATCGCGATCAGAGCAAGCGAACCCAAGGTAACCAAAGTTTTCTTGAATGACAAGCGCTGGAACTGACGCAATAGCACATCAAACAAAATGGCCAACAATGCGGCTGGAATAGCTCCTAGGATGATCAGTGCCGTATCATTCCGATCAATGCCCAGTAAGATTAATGCACCCAAGCCTCCTGCGCCGATCAAAGCAGCAAGTGTCGCCGTCCCTACAATCAGGACCATCGCGGTCCGAATTCCGGCCATAATGACAGGCATCGCCAGCGGTAGCTCCACTTTGATTAGCCGTTGCCGACTATTCATGCCCATCGCATTCGCCGCTTCGACCATGGAAGGATCGACTTCGGATATGCCTGTGTACGTGTTGCGAAGTACCGGGAGCAGCGCATACACCACCAGTGCAATAATTGCAGGCAGTGTGCCTATGCCGAATAACGGGATAAGCAATCCGAGAAGCGCCAGAGAAGGAATGGTTTGCAATACAGCCGTAACCCCGATAATCGGTTCAGCAACTCTTGGCTTTCGTGTCAAATAGATACCAAGCGGAATAGCAATGAGAACAGCAAAGAACAACGCGATAAATGAGATCTGAATATGTTCAAGCAGTGCAGACAATAACTGACCTTTACGCTCGCTGAACACCTCCGTGAATCTACTCATGTCCATCACCTCGCTCCTGTAACTGACCGGACCAATATTTCATCAGATCAGCCCGACTGATCTCGCCAATAATCTGGCGGTTACGTTCAACCAGCAGACGGTCATGGAAAGTCATGATCTCAACTAACTCCGTCAACGTAATGGATACGGGAACGGCTGTTTTGGCCGATTTTGGCACATGACCAGGTGAGATGGGTAACATGATGGATTCGAGATCAAATGCAGACTGTTCACTCATATCGGAAATTGGACTCCCCACAAACTCGCGTACGAAATCATTGGCTGGATGCTGGATCAGTTCTTCCGGAGTGCCTACCTGTAGAACCTGTCCATCCTTCATAATGCAGATGCGATCCCCCAGCTTCATCGCTTCCTGAATATCATGGGTGACAAACACAATTGTTTTCTTCATCTGACGCTGGATATCCAGAATATCGTCCTGCAATTTCTCGCGGCTCATCGGATCGAGTGCACTGAACGGTTCATCCATCAAGACAATCTCGGGATCGGCAGCGAGTGCACGCAACACACCAATTCTCTGCTGTTGTCCTCCAGATAACTCGGCAGGTTTACGCTCACTGTACGTGTCTCCGTGCAATCCAACCATGTCCAGCAACGTATGTACGCGCTTCTTGATTTGATCTGACTTCCATTTTCGCAGTTCAGGAACAACCGCAATATTCTCGGCAATCGTCATATGCGGGAACAATGCAATCTGTTGCAGCACATATCCGATATTCCATCGCAATTCGTGAATGTTGTATTCATCGATTGGGCGTTCATTAATGCTTACTGTTCCATCTGTTCGTTCAATCAGGCGATTGATCATTTTGAGCATGGTGGTTTTGCCACATCCACTTGGACCAATCATGACGAACAGTTCTCCTTTGTTAATGTTGAGATTAACCTGACGCAAGGCTGTAGTCCCATCAGGATATTGTTTAGATACATTTTCAAACTGAATCATCCGCACTCTTCGCCCCTTTATCTAGGGAGTGTCTCAGACACGCCCTAACATTCATTCTCATCTATTTCCCCAAAAGTGTGTTCGTATAATCACTGCTCCGGATAATGGTGTTGCTTCCATCATTTTCACTAGAGCTATCTGTTCACGAAAAAATAATGCGTTGATTTATGTCGATAGTGGTATAATATTGATAGTCATTGAGAGTATAAATTATCCTTTCACCACTTTTTTCATTTATAAAGGAGTGTACCCATATGTATATTCAAATTACTGATCTGGCTGCAAAACGCTTGACCGAAAGCCTGAATGACCAACCCGGATATTTCAAAGTAATCTATGACCTAGAAGGTTGCGGATGTAACGGAGTTATCGCGATTATCATTGTTGACGAACTTGCGACTCTCGACGCGCAGATTGAAACCAATCTGGTCCCGTTCTATGTTGATCCGAAGCAGCAGCTGAATCTTGAACAACACATGAAGCTGGATACGGAAGAAAACTATCCTTCTTTCAAATTGAGCAGTGATTCCGGTGTCCTCAGCGGTAACGTTCGTGTTCGTGATACCCGCGCCGTGACTGTAGGAAACTCCAGTGGATCTGACGCCTGCATGCTGTAATACAGTCTCCAGCAGGAATTAATCTAGCATTGCCTCTCTTCACATCAAAAGCCGCTGCATCTAATGCAACGGCTTTTTTTAATGTTCTCTTCCTTATATGCCTCTATCAGAGTTGCAAAAAAGACTCTAACAAACTTTGTTTACAACTCGGAAACAATTGGAGAACCTATGGATATAATCCTCTAGTATACTCGGTATATAGATTCATATAATCCGAGGAGGAACACACATCATGAAATCTTTTACTCGTAAATCCATCATATCCACAATTCTGGTAGGTTCTGTTGTATCAGGTTCTGCTTTTACTACCCTTCCTATTACTTCAAGCTTGAATCCTGTCGCATCTGCTGCGAGTTCCAGCTTCACTCAATTTCTGCATGATAATGCACCTGGTCGTACGATCAAAACGATTAAAAATGTAGCAACGGTGACCAATGTGTCTAGTACAGTTGTGCTTGTCAATAAAAAGAGAAATCTGCCTTCGACTTATGCACCTCAAGATTTGGTAGTCCCTAATATTCCTTTTAGCTTCTCAGGCTCCAGTCCGAAGAAACAAATGCGTAAAGTGGCTGCAACCGCGATTGAAAAATTATTCGCCGCCGCCAAAAAAGACGGCATTGATATCAAAGCGGTGTCCGGCTATCGCTCTTATGCGACCCAAAAATCGATCTTTGACCGTAATGCCAGTATCAAAGGTGAAGCTGTTGCCAATAAGACAAGTGCTCGTCCAGGACAAAGCGAACATCAGACTGGCCTAGCCATGGATATCTCCAGCGCTTCGGCCGGTTATGATCTACAACAAAGCTTCGGCAACACCAAAGAAGGCAAATGGCTGAAAGCCAATGCCCACAAGTACGGATTCATCATCCGTTACGGTAAAGATCAGGAGAAATTGACAGGCTATTCTTATGAGCCATGGCATGTACGTTATGTAGGTGTATATATTGCTGGTGAGATTACTAACCAGAAACTTACGCTGGAGCAGTATTTGGAACGTGCCAAATAAGGTAGGTTCGGGACCCAAAGCTTAGCGAATTATCGGATCAGATAAAGAAGCGTGACTAAAGCACGGCTGAAGCAGCAGGTGGGGCCGAAACTGGCCCTCTTCTGCTTCAATCTTTCTCATTTGAACACATCATCATGTACCCGCAATTCTTCTAAAAACCAGTGGCAATCTCTTCAGACTTTCTGTTCCAGCCCAAGAGCCTACGCCAGCAAGTAGTGCATTATGGAACAAATACAGTGCGACATTGTAAACGATTGATCCCAGAATAATCTCCATTACCACAAAACGTTTTAACGTCGAAGATTGGATCACATATACCCGAAATTCATGCGGGTTATGTCCTCCCTTATACCTTGTGATGAATGTTTTCATGAATCACCTCTAGTGTTTTATTTTAGCGTATGGCAGGCAAACCTTGTCTTATTCTAAAATAATACTTACATAAAGTAACTAAGTGTGTTATAGTCAGTTTATAAATCATACATAAGCGAGGGAAACCATCATGAGTGAGTTAGAGAATCTAGTCAAAAACCGTAGATCGGCCGTTATTTTTGAAGAAGGAATTGAAATTTCGGATTCGGAACTACAAGAGATGTTTGCCCTGAACAAATTCGCACCATCTGCCTTCAACCTGCAACACACGCACTATCTTGTGCTTAAAGATGAGGAACAGATAGAGAAAGTCTATGAAGCTTCCCAGCAATATAAAGTAAAAACAGCTTCTGCGGTCATCGTGGTATTGGGCGACGTCAATGCGCATCATCATATCCGCACCATTAACGAAGGCTTGCTGAACCTGGGCGCACTCACTCCGTTTCAATACGAGCAGGAATCCCAAAGTGTCACTGAATTTTATGAATCTCGCGGCAGATTCTTCCAACGTGAGGATGCGATTCGCAATGCCAGCTTGTCTGCCATGCAATTGATGTTGATCGCTCAGGATCGCGGTTGGGACACCTGTCCAATGATTGGTTTTGACTCGGAAGAACTGCAACGGAGTTTGGATATTCCCGACCATTATGTACCTGCCATGATGATTACGATCGGCAAAAAGTCGGAAGCCAAACAGCGTCCACGCGGTTACCGTAAACCGATTAACGAATATGTTAGCTTCAACAAAATGCACGCTGAATAACATAAAAATAACAAGCAAAAAAGCCACGTTCTCGTGGCTTTAATATGTTTCATAGATCAAGGTGTCCAACATTTGAAATTCCTCATCAAACTCCGCGTATATGTACAGTCGGCCTGCAGGTGTATCCCCCGCATCATAACCCAATCGGAAATATTGATCTCCCTGAAATTCGGCATCAACCAAAACCAATGCATTAATATCCTCGTCCGGATGGGCCTCGGCAATGGTTCTAAGCGCCTGCTCACCAAGCATATCCCATCGTTTCCATGTCGCTTCCATATATGGAGATAAGGCTTCCATCTCTGTTTTGGTTGAAACCTGTGCAGTAACTACAAGCTCATTACCCTGAACCAGCAAGCGTATCTGATAATTGGACATTGATACGTCATACTGGAATACACCCATCCCCTGAACTTCATGATTGGATTCAAAAATCAGATTATCTGCAAACTGCAGCCTCTCCAGCTTGGGATTAGCGCTATAATCCAACTCGGTTAATTTGTTCTCGGAACAGTACAGCTCACGTAGTTGCACGTTATGTCGAATGTCCAGTTCGCTAATGTGATTGTTAAAACAACGGACACTCTCCAAAACCAAATTCGAACGAAGATCCAACTGTTTGATATGGTTGTGGTGACAGCGAAGTTCAATTAAATTTGGACAACCGGTTACATTAAGTTCCAACATGTAATTGTTGGCGCAATCGAGTCGCTGCAGTTGCTTATTGTGTTCAAGGTCAAGCGAGAAAAGAGCGTTATAACTGCAACTGAGTTCCTCCAATCGCTCAAGGGACTCTGTAACCAGCTCCGACAACATATTCCAGTGACACTCCAACGTAACAAGCTTGGAATTATGAGAAAGATCCAATTTACGAAGTCGATTAAAGCTGCAATCAAGCACCTGTAATTCTTTATTTGGACTAAGGTCCAGTGTAAGAAGCTGATTTTCTCTGCAACGTAACATCCTCAGCTTGTGATTCTGAGTAAGATCCAGACCGGTCAATTGAATATAGTCACAATCCAGCTCTTGAAGACCCCTAAAATACTCGATTCCGTCAAGGTTGCTAATATTGTGATTGGAAAGTTGTAATATCTCAACCTCACAAACGTCACTCTCCTGAATGAACCCCCTCTGATTACAAAAACGATCCAACACAACTCGCCTGAAACGTTCATCCGTGAAAGCATAGGTGATATCCATACCCATGATCCTCTCCCTCTCCTTTTCTTCTCTCGGAGCAGTCTTCCAACATATTATCCCTATTCTATGAGTTTCAACATAGGGAATCAATATTAACCTATCTAATTTTTTTTATACCGTGTTAGCATCCAACATGTAAGGAAAAACCGAATAGAGAGGAAGAATTTCATGCAAATGTATATCGAAACCCTCCCGTCATATCGTCTCGCTTATGTTCGACAAGTTGGTCCTTACGGTCCAGCCAATGCTCAAGCGATGAATACGCTGAAACAATGGGCAGACAAAAAACAATTGCTTAACGAATCAGCAACATTACTGGGTATCCCTCAAGATGACCCAGCGAGCACACCTCCCGAAAAATGTAGATATGATGCCTGTATTGTTATTGCCGAATTCGAACGTCTGGAAGATGATTCTATTGAGTTTGGAGAATTATCAGGTGGAGATTATCTCATCTGTAAAGTGAAGCACACCGCAGAAGATATTCAGCAGGCATGGAATGTAATCATACCCCATTTACAAACAAGTGGTTATCGGATGGACAACAAGCCGGTAATAGAACGATATCGTTGGGAACTACTCCATGAGCATTGGTGCGAAATATGTGTGCCTGTAAGACCTGAGTAATCCACGTTACAAAGAAACGAAAAAAGTGACTTCAGGTTGAAGTCACTTTCTTGTTCACTACTATTAGTTTATTTACACGATAACGAAGAGGGCAGAAAAAACCTGAAAAAGCGAAGCTAAAAGCTTTCTGTAAGAAAGCTACTTCGAAAGCACACACTCGCCCAAAAGCTTTCTGAAAGAAAGCTGCATCGGAAGCATACGCTATCCCCGGATTTTTCCCTTGAGAAAAGGGAATCAAAAAAACTGGGGATAACAGCGATTGGAAGGTTATTCTGTCATCGTAGTGTCAGTGTAAATAATCTTTAGTTCAACTTATATAACTAGATTAGAAATTAAAATGCCCAGTTGCCTTTACGGAATACCGGCTCAATTGTACCGTCTTGTAACTCACCGTCGATATCCAGCTCTGCGGAACCGATCATGAAATCGACGTGGGTCAAGCTCACATTGCACTCATGCTTCAGTAACTCTTCGTTAGACATCGTTGTGCCATCTTTCATGTTGAATGGATAAGCGCTGCCCACAGCCAAATGGCAGGATGCATTTTCGTCAATACCCGTATTGTAGAAAATGCGATTCAGGTTGGAGATTGGGGAGTCATGCGGTACGAGTGCCACTTCACCCAGATAACGCGCTCCTTCATCGGTAGCAAACAGGTTCTTCAGATGCTCTTCGCCAGATGCCGCCGTAAACGCTACAACCTGTCCATCCTTAAATGTGATTCTCATCTGATCTACCAGTTGCCCGTTCAGGTTCAAAGGCATGGTGCTGCTAACATACCCATTCACTCCGCTGCGCTTCGGCATGGTGAATACTTCTTCAGTCGGCATATTAGCGACTGTGTATACGCCTTGTTTATTTTCACTACCACCGCCACCCCAGATGTGGTTGTGGACCAGTTCAATTTTCAGGTCAGTACCTGGCGCACGGTAATGCAGGCTCTTATAGTTCTTCTTGTTCAGGAGATCACTCATGGTATTCAAGGTATCCAGATGCTCTCTCCAATTTTGTACAGCATCCCCGCCATCGACACGGTTCATTTTGAAGATGGTTTCCCACATCACGTTGATACGGTCTTCTTCCGGAATGTCGGCAAACACTTTGTTCGCCCAAGCCTTGGTTGGTGCCTTGATCAGACACCAGCTAATTTCATGGTTACGTGTATATTTTGCGTACCCTTTACGTGCCTGAGCAGCCGCTTTCGTTGCCCGGGAAACGCTGTCCGAATCAATACCGTTATACAGTTCAGGATCTGGAACTTTGATTGTCAGGGTAGCGCCGCCTGCTTCTGCAAACTTCTCCATCATATCCGCCTTCCACGCCGGATAGTAGTCGAAGCTGTCATTGGAGCCATGCTCAAAACGACTGCGGGTAATATTGTCGTCATCAAAGTCCACTTGTACATAGTTCGCACCAGCCGCATAAGCTTTTTGCACAATCAGACGTGTGAATTCAAGTGTTTCGATAGGAGCGGTTACGAGCAGATCCTGTCCTTTTTGAATATTTACGCCGACTTTGACAACCAGTTCTGCGTATTGTTCCAATGACTTTTCAAAGGTTTGTTCAAATTGACTCATGGTTGTGTTCACTCCTGTTTCATATATTAATGGCATCGGTTTGCAAAATGTCTTCGGATCTATTGAGTGGCCGTTACAGCGAAGGATCGTTCTTTAGATCGTCGTTGTCTCCAAATTTTCTTCATCGTATTTTTCAAAGGTTAAAATTTGGAGACAAATACGAACGCTATCGCTTCTTCAGAATCGATTCCTTCACTTTCACTATGCATGATCAATTTGCAAAATTTCATCTATACAAAATGATCTAACTATTTCGTTTTTCTTGTTCGCGCAGTTCGATCCGGCGGATTTTACCGGAGTTTGTCTTCGGCAGATCCGTAACAAATTCGATCTTGCGTGGATATTTATAAGGTGCTGTGATTTCCTTGACGTGGTGCTGCAATTCACGCATTAATTCCGGTGAAGCCAGTGAGTCGTCTCTCAGCACGACAAAAGCTTTGACAATATTGCCGCGGATCTCGTCCGGACTTGCAACCACCGCGCATTCCTTCACACTGGCGTGTTTCATGAGTGCTTCTTCCACCTCGAATGGTCCAATCGTATAACCCGAACTGATGATGATATCGTCACTGCGGCCTTCAAACCAGAAGTAACCTTCTTCGTCTTTACGTGCACGGTCTCCTGTTACAAAATAATCGCCACGCTGACTCGCTTCCTTCCGTCCCTCATCCTGATAATAGGACCGGAACAAAGCTGGCATCTCTTTGTGCACCGCGATATCTCCCACTTCACCCGCAGGAACAGGTTGTCCCTCTTCGTCAATAATTTCAATCAATCCAGGTGTAATCGACTGACCCATGGAGCCAATTCGCACAGGCGCATCTTTGAGACTGCCGATTAACAACGTGCTCTCGGTCTGTCCATATCCGTCTCGAATAGTCAGATCAAAGTGACGTTGGAAGATTTCAATGACTTCCTGATTGAGCGGTTCGCCCGCTGACACGGCACTGCGCAGATGAGACAGGTCATAATGTCCAAGATCATCGGCTTTGGCCATCAACCGATATTCCGTTGGTGTACAGCAAAGGACATTAATTTGATGTTCCTGCATCAGTTCCAGGTAACGCTTGGGCTGGAATGATCCATTGTAGACCAGTCCAGTCGCGCCTCTTCCGAGTACCGACAGGAATGGGCTCCAGATCCATTTTTGCCAGCCAGGTGCAGCCGTTGCCCATACGGTATCTGAAGGTTGAATATCCAACCATAATGAAGAAGCGATCCGCAGGTGGGCATATCCCCAACCGTGGCTATGTACAACTCCTTTGGGATTACCTGTTGTGCCCGAAGTATAAGCAAGAATAGCCGTATCATCACGATGAGTCTCCACCGCAGCCATCTCATCGGGTTGATTTTGCATTAACTGATGCACATTGACCCAACCTTCAGCAGGTACGCCGACTTCACCATTCGGTGATGCCACGATGCGATGTGCCAGTGATGGCAGATCTGCGTCCATCTTTTCCACTTCCGAGGTCGTCTCGGACCATACAATAACAGCCCGCGCCTCAGAGTGACGCAGACGATATTCAAGATCTTTGGCCCGTAACATCTCGGAGGAAGGAATAACGGCAATCCCCAATTTCAGACAAGCAATGTAAATAACATAGGCAATAATACGGCGTGGTACCATGACCAACACCCGATCACCCTTCTCTAGTCCAAGTTCACGCAAACCTCCAGCAAGACGATTCGCCTGCTTGAATAAATCACCGTACGTGATCTCTTCCAATTCCCGTTGATCGCTGAGCCATCTAAGTGCAATCCGGTCTGATGGATGATTTTCCATCTCGGATGTCAGGTTATAGCTTTCAGGCGAAATCCACTGTTCAAAGTTCAAATGGAGCCTCTCCTTCGTAATTCAAATGTAAAGCTTCTATATATTATACCCTAAATCCTAGGACCAGGTGCTATGAACTAGGCTCATTCCGAAAAAAATAAACATAGGTCAATTAATGAACTATTATAATCGATCTATTCCTATAAAGAAAATGACATATAAAAAAATAGCGCCAACCTGAAACATCAGGGAGGCACCATTTTATTTTTCAATCTTTCATTACACGAAAATTTTAGCCTAACTATAATTTTTCGGTTACCAAGGATAATTACCCATGCCGTCCAAAATGCTCTCAATTTCATTGAGCTCTTCCGTCGTCAGATCCGGTGCCTGTAGCGCAGCTACGTTTTCTTCGATCTGGGACACACGGCTTGCACCAATCAGTGCGGAAGTTACACGGTTACCACGCAAGATCCAGTTCAGAGCCAGTTGGGAGATAGTTTGACCTCTTCGCTCGGCAACCGCCTGAAGTGCATCGAACTTGGCAATCCGTTCGTCCGTGTATGCTTCTTTTTTCAAATTGCCAGTTGGGTTGGCTCGTTCTTCCTTGATCTTGTCGACATATTTATTGGTCAACTGACCGCGGCCAAGCGGACAGAACGCTATGGAGCCTACGCCTTGCTCATCCAGTACGTCTTGCAAACCGTCTTCAATCCAGCGATTCAGCATCGAGTAGTTTGGCTGATGAACCAGACATGGCGTACCCAGACGACGAAGAATGGTCACCGCTTCTTGTGTCTGTTCTGCATTATAATTGGACAAGCCCACATACAGTGCTTTACCTTGGCGTACGATATGATCCAGCGCCGTCATCGTTTCTTCCAATGGTGTATCCGGATCTGGACGGTGATGATAGAAAATGTCTACATAATCCAGTCCCATCCGACCAAGACTTTGATCGAGACTGGCAATCAGATTTTTGCGGGAGCCCCATTCGCCGTAAGGTCCACTCCACATATGGTAGCCTGCCTTGGACGAGATGAGCAGCTCATCCCGGTAAGGACGCAGATGTTTTTTGTAAATCACGCCAAAGTTCTCTTCCGCTGAGCCTGGAGGTGGACCGTAGTTATTCGCCAGATCGAAATGGTTAATTCCGAGGTCGAAGGCACGCAAAATCATCTCTTCCTGAATATCCAATGTACGGTTGCCACCAAAGTTCTGCCATAAACCCAGCGCAATTTGCGGCAGTCTGATTCCGGATTTACCGGAACGTACATATTTCATCTCATCATATCGTTGTTCACTCGCAGTATAGGGCATCGTCATTCTCACTTTCCTGTAAGGTTTGTTGAATTCCTTTTCATCTTAGACATTTTTCTGGCAAAACGATATGGCATTTCACTTTGAACATATGGAAAAATGATTGTTATATCTATATAAACTAATCTTAAATGATTGATCTTTTGTACGAATCAATATGTTAAAATGCAAGATGAGACGAAATCGTACAGGAGTGAATACCCTTGATTACGTATATGTTCAAGAACAATCATTTTCAGGAGCTTCAGCTCCTTCATTATGGCACGGAAGCCTGTACACCAGGTCACCACTTTGGCCCTGCCATGAGAGACTACTACAAAATTCATTATATTTTGAATGGCAAAGGCACCTTCGAAGTTGGTGGCAAAACGTACACCCTGCACAAAGGTCAAGGTTTTCTGATTGTTCCGCATTCCGTCGTACATTACGAAGCAGATCAGGATGACCCTTGGGAATACAGCTGGGTTGCTTTTCAAGGCAGCAATAGTTCTTCCTTTTTACAGCAGGCCTGTCTGTCGGAGCATCACCCGATCTTTGAGCTGGGCAATGAGGATGACGAGATGCGATCCTGCCTGCACCGAATGATTAATTCGCGGCATACCCATAAAGGCTGGGAGATTAGCATGACTGGTTTGCTGTATCAATTCTTCTCTATTTTAATTGATCAGGCCAATGCAGATCATCTTCAACCCATGCCGGATTATTCGAAGGAAACGTACGTAACGCAGGTAATGGACTTTATTGAAATGAACTATGCCAATGCCATTACCGTTCAATCCATCGCGGCCCATGTCGGTTTGCAGCGCAGTTACCTGTGCTCTCTCTTCAAGGACCAGATGGGAAGCAGCATCCAGTCGTATCTGGTCCATTATCGGATGCGCAGGGCAGCTGAACTGACGCTTGATCCCGGTCTGACCATTGGTGATATTGCCCGTTCTGTGGGCTACACCGATCAATTGCTGTTCTCCAAAATGTTCAAAAAAGTGATGGGCGAAGCTCCCACCTACTACCGCAAACATAAAACAGCACCCTCCCAGTTAAGTTGTTAATTGGGAAAGTGCTGTTTTTGCCATTCGTTTATACCGTTTCCGGCATGGATACGCCGACGACTTGTACTTTAATTTCATTGACCATAACGCCAGCTAATTGTTCTACAGCCTGTTGAACATTATGTTGAAGTTCACGGCAAACCTCGTGCATCTTGTTGCCATATTGAATGTTGATGCGCAGCTGAATGGTGGCCTGATCGTCTTTGACGTGCACATCAATCCCTTTTTGCAGACTTTTGCCACTGATGCTCTTGGCAATGCCTTCAGTCAGTCCCACGGACATGGAGGATACACCATTCGTGCTCTGCGCGGCCATCCCCACGATCTTGGACAGCACATCGTTCGAGATGTGAATGGTACCCATTTGAACAGATTGAGGTGCGATATATTCAGGTTCATTGTATGGTTTTTCGATAATTTCAGACATGTGCTCCACTCCTTCGAATAATTTAGATTCTATGCATTCTGCCATTTGTCCTTGAAGAACATGTTGTAGATTCGAACCAAAAGAATTTTAACAATCATATACACCGGAATAATAATTAGGATGGCAATAATTCCACCGAGGTCCCCTGCACCCAAAACCAGAATAATCGTCGTTAGCGGGTGAATATCGAGTTTTTTACCAAATACGTAGGGTGCAACCAGGTTGTCCTGAATCTGCTGGGCGACGAGAATAATAATCAGAGACCAGATGGCAACCGATGGCGATACCACGAGACCCATGATCACAATAGGCACGGACGACACAATCGCTCCGATAAACGGAACAAAGTTCATGATGACCGCGATTACCGTGAGCAGTAATGCGTACGGCAGTCCAATGATCAGGAAACCGATATACATCAGTACACCCAGCGCCAGATTCACCAAGACTCTTCCCACAATAAAACCACTCAGCGCCTGATCAATCTCAAGCACGACTTCACGGCTGTCATTTTGGAAACGTTTTGGAGCGATATGTGCCAGTTTACGGCCGAATTTCTCACCTTGTAACAGCATATAGAACAAAAGGATCGGTAATGTAAACAAGATAATCGCAAAACTGGACACGAGTGAGAAAAATCCACTTACATAGTTGGTCACAAAGTTAAATCCTTTGTTGATATACTCCGTGATCTGAGATAAAGGTGTAGATCCCTCCGGGAACAAGGCTTGAATCGCACCATTCTGCTCCAGCTCTCTCAGTTGTTCACTTAATGAATTAAGTAGATTCGGTGCGTTATCGACCAGGTTGATGAGCTGCTCACGTAACGATGGCCATAATCCAATGATGAAGAACACACCCAGAATAGCAATAACCAGATAGATTAGCAAAATACTTAACGTGCGATTTATTTTCTTTTTCTCCATATAATTCACGAGCGGCCTTAGCAGATAATAAAAGAACACCGATAACATCATCGGCACGGTGATTACCGTGATCATGGTAACGAGCGGCTGAAAGATGAAGCTCACACGTGATAATAAATAGATATTAACCAATATCAGAGCCAGTGCAATACTGAACCTGACAAACGTATTTCCTTTGAACAAAATATTCCCCTCCACATGGACATTTCTTCTCTTATTTAATTTGGAATCTCAATGGTAAACACGGTGGTCTCTCGCCCACGCCGGGAAAGGATCAGCCGTCCGCCCATTTTCTCCGTATTACGTCGTGCGATGGACAAACCAAGTCCGGTGCCTCCGGTCGCTGTCCGCGCCTCATCCCCTCGTACAAACGGGTCAAAGATCGTTGACCACAGTTCTTGGGGTATGCCCACTCCGGTATCTGCCACTTCAATTACCACATGGGTATGAAGCGGAATGAGTTCCACGCGCATTTCTGTTCCGGGCGGATTATAAGACAGAGCATTGGTAATCAGATTCTGAATGACTCTGGATAACAGCTCGGGATCATACCTCGCGTAGATCTCCTGATCAGGAACAAGTACGTGAAGGACAAACTGTTTTTGTTCAATCTCCCCATACGTATCTGCCATAATCTCGCGCACGAATTCTCCAATTTCTCTTCTCTGAATATGCATGCGGAAATCGGGCGAATCCACCTTGAGCAGCTCCAGCATATTCTGTATCATGCGTGCAACTTGAACGGACTTGTTATAGATATATCCCAGATATCGTTGCTGCCTGTCCTTGTCTTCCCCACGTCCTTCCACCAATGCCTGCGCGTATCCCTGTATAGATGTTATCGGTGTCTTCAGATCATGTGATAAGTCTACAATCAGTCGCTGTTTACTCTCTTCTGCATAACGTTTCTCCGCAGAGGTGTTCTCAATGACGTCCGCCATGTAGTTAAAGGTCTCACCAATCTGGACAAACTCTCTCTCGGCCGAGATCGACATCCGTGTACTATAATTTCCCTGAATCATCTGCGTAAGACCCGAGGAGAGAATGCTGAGTGGTTTTTTGATTCTCCGTGCGACCCAATAGCTATAGACAAAGATCAATGACAACACTAAACCGATGCCAATCATAATGTAAAAAGATAACGGGTGCTTCAGATTGGTAATCAATTGATTATCATTAATCCTTACGCTGACCAGATCACGCGGGATCTTCAGCAACACATACGCTGCCGCTCCATCTGTCGAAAACGGAGTGATGGAGTAATAGTACGGCTGGTCACTCCGATTCTCCAATCCAGCATACAGATCGGCTTCACTGTATTGGGTGAACGCATCTTGCTTATCTCCTACATGACGAATGACGGTGCGATTCGCATCCAGTATCTCAATCCAGCCACCGCTGTCCTTGAGACGTTGAATCTCGGTGTCTTTATCTTTCGATACCGAACCCCCACCGGAGTAAAATTCGTTCTCCAGCTCTGCCACGTACACATGGGCTTCGACATTCAAATCCGGATCAACCACCTGATCCGATATACGAAAATCCACGACATCCAGTGACACCATAAGGTACACGATCAATACCAGTAACAGTAAAAAGAAGTTGAACAGCAAGAAGTCCAGTGTCAGGGATGTCTGCAACAGTCTTTTTTCTCTAGCTTTCCATGGGCGCTTCAATTTTGTATCCCAGTCCCCTTATCGTTTTGAGATATTCCGGTTGTCTGGAGTCACGCTCGATCTTCTCCCGAATGTTGCTGATATGTACCATAATCGTGCTGTCCTCGTGCGCATAATAGTCGCCCCAGACCGCTTCGTATATTTTTTTACGGGTGAACACTCGGCCAGGCTGATCGAGCAACAATTCCATGATTTTATACTCTGTAGAGGTCAATGTTACAGGACTTCCTGAACGAAAAAGGATACATTGGGATCGATCCAGGGTCAGATCACCTAATACCAGATTCTGTTCTTTCGCTGCGGGAACCTCCGCTGCATCAAAATGATTGACTCTTCTGAGCAATGCCTCTACCCTGGCGACAATCTCAAGCGGGTTGAATGGCTTCGCTATATAATCATCTGCCCCAAGTCCCAGTCCAAGGATTTTATCGTGATCCTGACTTTTGGCGGATAGGAACAGAACAGGCATGTGATGTGTAGCCCGGATCTGTTTGATCAACTGCAACCCATCCATCACAGGCATCATGATGTCCAGTATGACCAGATCGATCTGTGTAGAACGTATACATTGTAACGCCTCGGCTCCATTCACCGCAGTCTTAATGGTATAGTCCTTCTCCAGATAGAGCTGAAGCAGTTCCACAATCTCTGGTTCGTCATCTGCAATTAATACGGTGTATCTCATGTTATTCCTCTCATTTCCTATACTCTATGCCTATCTCTACATTATTACTATATACTACGTCTCTTAATTCAACCTAAATCATTTCTAAAGATAATCTAAATAAATAGAAATAGAGCCCTGGCGCAAGCCAAGGCTTTATGAAAATAGGATCGTTCTCATTCTTCATTCAGGCTTTTCAATCTTCATTCGGACCATTCGGATTAGACTATCAGATCATTCCTTACCGGAACGAAGCCAAGGTTCAACTTTCAGCGATAAACGTTGTTTGTCATACTGCACATATTGGCTCGCCCGGTTGCGCACGGGATCACCCGCATAGAAGCGTTCATACAGGTCATGCCTGGCTCCGAGTGGACTTCCTGTTAGCTCCCACGCCAGTTGAAAGAGACGAATCTTCTCCGGGGCTTGCATCGTTACTCCGCCAAGGTATTTTCCCATCATGGAGCCCATCATTTCATTCATCTCAAACGTACCTGAAGGAATCTGAATCAGACCACCCGCAGCAATCGTCTTTAATATTTCCACAGCGCGGGGATAATACCGATTGCCCAGATTACGGGCAGTTTCAATATATTTGAATTCCGGCAACCAGTTGCCGAATGTATCCGACTTGGACTGAGCTTCAGCAGCAACAATCAATCCCTCGATGGTCTGCATCTGACTGATCAGCTCTCCGAGCTGTTCCTGTACATTCAGGAAAGCGTCCACCCCAATCTCCTTGGCAATGGCTGAGGTCACGGCTGTAATGAACTCCAGTTTTGAGTGCAAACGAATGACGCTCTGATGATAGGCCAGACTGGCCGAAGCTGTATTACAGCGAATCTGCCATACGGCTTCAGGGTTATTGTGCAGCAATACACGTTCCCAGGGCACAAATACATCGTCAAAAAATAACACGGCATCCATCTCATCGTACTGCGCACTGAGTGGATGTGATTGATCTGTATCTTTTGTGGCAAAAGATTCACGACACATCATGTGTAAGCCCGGACTGTCCGCAGCTACAATCACCATATGGGCCAGCTCTGGCAGGTGGGACGGAATTCGTTGAACGGGATAAGCAATAATATCATCTGCATAAGGCGCTGCTGTTGCCACCATTTTGGCCCCGCGAATGACTACGCCCTCCGTATTGCTTTTGACAATCCGCAGCATGGCATCCTCGTCTTCACCAACAGGCAAGGAACGGTTAATCTGGGGGTCGCGCTGGACAATGGTCAGGAATACATCTTTTCGTTTGGCTTGTTCAAAATAAGCCGATATTTTACCTGCAAATGCAGGATCATGTGCTGTCATCTCATGTCGTGTTGCATACCAGCCGGTCAGGCGGGAACGAGCATAATCAGACAATCGGCTCATCACCCCATACGTCCGCTCAGACCAAAGCCGAAAAGCCTCCGCTCTGCTATTCACGTCGAGATGTGAACGGGGTACAAGAAAAGAGCGATGTACATAACTTCCCGTCTGTTCGTCCCAATAGGCCACGGTTTCCCTTGTCTCCGGGTCATCCACCAGATTAAACAATCCTTCTATCGTTTGAAGTGTTCCCTGAAAGGCCTGATGCTGGGTAACCCGGATACGTTCTCCGTCCAGCCATACATTCCGCTCATCATTCAAACGTTGAATGTAAGCTTGTCCACGAGACATCGTGATGCTCATGATCTGTCCTCCCTCTCAGGCATCTGCCTGACATTTCTGTAACCCCATCCTTCTAACTGCTTGAGAAACTATGTGATGATACATTTTGTATCTATCGAAATAGTACTGTGCCTTGGATAGAAAAGTCAACAGACACCGAGTCATGCGTTCGGTGTCTGTTGGGCCATGCTATTTTAGACTAACTTGGAATACATATGACGCAGATACCGCCAGCGCACAAGCGCAAAATACAAGATCTGCATGGAAGCAAACACCAAGAAGATGCGCAGGCTGTATCCGAAGACCGAGAAATCAACCAGTTGCTGTAACGCTACAAAGGCAACTGAACTGTGGATGACCGCCACCAGAAGCGGCAGGAAGAACATAAGCAATAGCTGCCTTGTTACGATCTTACGGAGTTCGGGACGACTCAGTCCCATTTTGCCAATCATGCGATACTGCGCTTCATCCCGCTCTAGATCTGCGTAAAGTCTGAAATACGTGAAACTTGCTGCAAAGGTGAAGAAAACAATGCCGATCAGGCCGCTCAAAATCAGAATGATGCCATTGGTCTGCTTGGAATTAAGCCAATCCACCACAAGTGCGCTGACCTCATAATAACCTTTGTCGGAATAATCATCTTGAATGGATTTGATCAATTCAGGAGCGAAGCTGCGTGTACCCATCCAATCTTTCACAATAAATTGTATCGTTCGACTCGAATAGAAATCTTCAGGCATGCCAACTTCCTCGTTGTACGCAGGTCTCATCTTATTAAACAGTTCGTCGGTTACGACGTAGAGATAAATTTCATATTGAAAAGGAATCACAATATCGGTACCAGGTGTCGATAGCTGGACAGGTACGTGCTGATTATCAACCTCCAGATTGACCTTTCCTCCCGAGACTCCTTGTTCAACCTGTTCACGGTACGCCTTGCGAATCGCCAAATTGCTTGGTGTCATAAATGACTCATCGATCTGTTTCAACGTACGTTCTTCATACCCCAGTGCCTTCGCAAGACGGTTATAATCACTCAGTTTGATAATCTTCCCATTATTATTTTCACCTATAGGAGCATAACTACCCTTCACGTAGGGAACTTGATGATCAACCAACGTTTCTTCAATCTGCCGAATATGTCGCTCGGAGTTTGGAGTATCCCAGTTATTCATATAACTGAATGCGTACGGATTCGACATGGACGACAACCCCGGGTCAGCAATAGCAAGCATGGTGCCAATTCCCGTAAATGAAGAAGCTGAAATGATACTTACCATGAAAAACATGATGGCGTTATCTTTCATTCGATACGTAAGTTCCGATAAGAAGAGCAGATTGGTTTTGCGGAAAAACAATCTTGGGTTTCTTTTGAGTGCCCGAATGATGTATACACTGAGCTGCGTGAACAAAAAGTACGTACCTGCAATAACGACCACGACACTTGCCATTAATAGCGGAAACGAGAAGCTTACCCATACAAAAGTGAATACCCCTGCATAACCTCCCCCAATGAACAATACGGATAGCAATGCGAGCAGACGCGATGCTTTGGGTTCCGGTTTCGGTTTTTCCTCTGATTTCACAAGCTCAATGAGCGAACCTTTCCGTATGAGCAAGGATGACGACATCGCAATGATAATGAACAGCAGTAGAAATGCCCCAACCGTCAGGGCGATGCCTTTCAGCGGAAAATAGAACCGAAGGCTGTTCTCGACAGCCAGCATGGAGCCGCAGATGAGCAGAATCAATTTGCCGAAAATAAGCCCGAGTCCAATACCGGTAATAATTGAAGCTAATCCGATACACATGTTCTCCATAAACAAGAGCCGGTTCATTTGTTTACGTGTCATGCCAATGATCAGGAAAATACCAAATTCCTTCTTACGTGTCTTCAGAAATGAACCAACCGAGTAGAGCAGGAACAGGAATGAAAAGATGAATATAATGACCTCTGCAATCATAAACCCCTGGTTGGCAAGCAACGTAACCGTACCACTTGATCCCTTTAACCCTTCTTTCAGATCGGGATGGAACAGGAGCAATGCGTAGGTGAAAAAGATCATGACGGAAAATGTACTGCTCAGAAAATGAGCCAGATAAATTCGTTTGTTGCGAACAACGTTATTAATGGCGAACTGGCGAAAATTCATGTCCTGACCCTCCCATTAGGGATAATACGTTAATAATCTTCTGATAAAAGGCTGCGCGATTATCGCCGTAATGAATTTCATTGTACAATTTGCCATCCTTGATAAAGACGACCCGACTACAGTAGCTCGCTGCAACTGCATCATGGGTAACCAGCAGCATCGTAGCCCGATCCTCCTGATTGCGTGTTTCAAGAATCTCCATCACATCTCTGGCCGCCTTCGAATCCAGATTACCTGTTGGCTCATCGGCCAGAATCAGCTTCGGGGAATGGATAAGCGCTCTGGCAATAGCCGTACGTTGTGCCTGTCCACCTGAGATCTCATATGTCCGTTTGTTTAGAATACTCTCGATGCCCAGCTTGCTTGCCAGCTGTTCAACACGTGCGTTCATCTCTGCTAGCGAAACGCCGTCAAGGGTCAGTGGCAGTACGATGTTTTCCTTGACTGTCAGTGTATTTAACAGATTGAACGATTGAAAAACGAAACCAAGCTCTTTGCGCCGGAACAGCGCGAGTTCATCCTGATTCAATTCAAACGGATTCTTCCCTGCAATCCGCAGTTCGCCTGATGTTGGATGATCAATAGTAGAGATCATGTTCAGCAGGGTCGTTTTGCCACTACCGGATGGTCCCATGATGCCAACAAACTCACCTTCCTGAATACTGAGGTCAATACCGGATAATGCTTCATATGATACGATGCCTTTATAGATTTTACTGATCTGTTTTACAGAACAAATCTCCATGCTTACAACTCCTTCGTGATTTATGAATGCGAAAATGAGTACTCTCCTGCTCTGTTTATGTGGTGATGTAAGTGCCTTTCCTGTGATCTTCTGACTACAGTCTATCGAAGTTTCGGCCATTCTCCTATGGTTTAACCTTTCATCAACATGACAATGTTGTAAGGTTGCATGATGGTAAGCAAAAAAGACGTCTTTGCCCTTACCAGGCAATAGACGTCTAAACTTAAACCTACACTGTAATTCATACTCTACTCACACTTCTTCAACAAAAATACCAGACTTCACGCCCCAATCTTAACTTCAACCTGCGACTTCAGGATTTGAATGTAATTCGGGCGGTCGTTCCTTCGCCGTACACGGATTCAAGATCAATCTGATGATTCATCCGCGTTAACACTTCTTTTGCTATATACAATCCCATGCCTGTGGACTCTTTGAAATGCCGCCCGTTCTCCCCGGTGAAGAAAGGTTGGAATACCCGATTCAGATCAGACTTCGGAATCCCGATGCCCTGATCCTGCACTTCCAGCATGATAGAGCGTTCCGCTTCATACGCACGCAGATGAATCTTTTGTCCGTTGCCCGCAGAGTACTTGATTGCGTTCGACAGTAACTGTACCAAGACGAAACGAATCCACTTGGCATCGGATTGCACAACCAGCGCAGAATCGATATGCATCTCTGGATAAACGTGATTACGGATGAAGAATCGTTTCAGCTCATGGATCGCCTCTTCACCAGCGTTCTTCAGTACCACAGGTTCGACACTGAAATCCTGTTCAAAGGTATCCAAGCGGGCCACATACAGCACAGTCTCCAATCCCCGTCTCATCTGGTCCGCTTCCTCTCGAATGCTGATGAGCCTGGGATCATCATCTTCCTGATCTTCCACGGTCAACTCAATGACGGATAACGGGGTCTTCATCTGATGTACCCACTGGTTCATAAACGTCAGATATTCTTGCTGCCGTTGTTCCAGCCGATGCAGATGAGCATGATACTGCCCGTATTGTGAATCCAGCAGCTTCTCCAGTGCCAGTGATAAAGGACTTGTTTCGTTCAATGGTACAAATTCCTTCAGCGAATCCATCGATCGTGTCATACGGGCATAAAAAGAGCGATGTGAATAATAACGATAGACCAAATATGCAACGTATAAAAACAATCCCAACGCTACAGCATAAGCAGCCGTCACCCAATCGTTGTAACCGTCATACCAGAACACTGCAATAACGGTGAACAAGATAGCAACAACCCAGCAAGTTAAAGCGAGATGTTCTCGTATAAACAACCTCATGACGGTGAAGAGAACTTCCAGTTATTGTTCAGTCGGTAACCCGAACCTCTTACCGTTTCCAGTGCGTCCGTTATGCCAAGCTCGGCTAATCGTTTACGCACCCGGGTAACGTTAACACTAAGTGTGTTGTCATCTACAAAAGAGTCATCCCACAGCTTCTCCAGAATCGTCTCCCTGCTCACAAGCTTTGGACTGCGGCGCAATAACGTTTCCAGCAAAATCGTTTCCTTTTTCGTCAACTGCACTTTGAGATCAGCGAGTTGAATCTCCTGTCTTTCCAGATACACGACCAAACCGTCCAATTCCACCTTGCGTTCTTCGTCACGTACAGCATAGTCCCCATACACCCTGCGCAGCTGACTCCGAATTTTGGCTATAACAATCTCATGTTCAAACGGCTTCGTAATATAATCATCCGCTCCGTTCTCCAGTGCCATGACCTGATCCATTTTTCCGCTCCGGGCGGAGATAAACAGAATCGGGCACGTAGACATCGTACGAATCTGGCGGCACCAATAGAAACCATCGTAGCTGGGTAAATTGATATCCAGAAGCACCACATGTGGCTGCACCTGCTCAAACTGTTGTACAATCGTCTCAAAATCCTCGGCCAAAACGGCCTTATCCCCATAGCGCTCAATATGTGATTTCAATAATCCCGCAATCTTGGGGTCGTCCTCTATAATCATAATGGTATACATAGTTGGGTCTCACCTCTGCCAAAATCATATCACAGGATTAATTATCGAGCATCGACTTGCTTACGCCAATCCACAATATCTGCATTCAATTGTTTCAGATCTCCGGAAGCTTTCTGGTCATCGGATAATTTGTATTGTTGCTTCAATGCCAGGATTCGATATACACTTTCATCAATTCGAGATTCGGAGATCTCGCCTGACTTCACTGCACTCATTAGCGTGTCAAAAATCGTCTTGGCACTTTCATAACTATGAGCTACCAAAAGAATGTCACTTCCTGCTCTAACCGTTGCTAGAGCAGCTTCGTCCAACTTGAAATTCTTCGCTATTGCTCCCATACTAAGGTCATCTGTGATGACGACACCGTCATACTTAAATTTGCCACGCAAATGTTCACCAATAATGACATCGGATAAGGAAGCCGGATGATCCGAATCAAGCTTGGGGAACAAAATGTGTGCAACCATGACCGCTTCTACCTGCTCCTTCACTGCGGCTTGGAACGGAATCCATTCAAGCTCGGCCAGTTGTTTTTCCGTTTTGTTTACGACAGGCAGATCAAGATGGGAATCCACGGACGTATCCCCATGACCCGGAAAATGCTTCACTACCGGAATAATGCCTTCACTACGTAGTCCCTTCATCTCTGCAATCCCCATACGTGACACGAGTTCTGCCGAGCTGCCGAATGAACGATCTCCGATCACCGGGTTCTTCGGGTTACTGTTCACATCCAGTACAGGAGCGAAGTCCACATTAAAACCTGCAAGTTGAACCTGTCTCGCCAGCAATTCTCCCATCGTTTCAGCAAGCGCGCTATCGTTCGTCTGGCCTACCTTTTTGTTGGAAGGAATGGATTCCACCGTCTCCGGCATACGGCTGACTTTGCCGCCCTCCTGGTCTACACTCATGAAGATCGGTACCGGATTGGACTGATTCGTGTCCTTGATGGACTGCACAAACTTGGCTGTTCCCTCAAGCGTCGTTACATTGTTGGCATAGAAAATAATGCCCCCTACCTTCTGATCCATAATCATCTGTTTGGCTTGATCATCCAGCGTTGTTCCCTGAACACCAGCCAGTATCATCTGTCCAATCTTCTCTTCTAACGTCAGTGAACTGAGCTGCTCCTGCACCGGGTCGGATTCTTCTTGCGGTTCCTCTTGCGCTTGTTCCTGTGGTGGAACGGTATTCTGCTCCGGTGATGAGGAAGTTTGCCCTGTGTTGGAGTCTGTGTTCGAATTGATGTTCGAGTCCGTTGCGGAAGAAGGTTTCTGAGCTTGGCCGCATGCCGATAAAAGCAGAACGATCCCCAACATGAAACACATCATCTGTAATGTTTTTTTCCATTGATTGTTCGAGTGGTACCTATAGTTGTGCAAGGATATTCATCCTCCTTATGTAATGTCATCTTGGTAATCCAAAGGTTCAGGCCTAACCTTATCACAAGGTGAATGATTTTCAAAATGAGCGCTTCTGAGGATTGAATTGTTGTGCTGACATCTATGCAGCGAAAAAAAGGTTGCTATAGAACCTGAACTATGGAACTAAATGGTGTTGTGACCAAGCGCGTGCGGGATGTGTGGGGATAATCAATAGGAGCAACGGTGCAGGAAAGTGTTTTACTATTGTGAATTTTTCATATGTTGAAATTATTAATATAGATAGATCAAAAAGCCGCCCAAAGGCGGCCTATTTGTTCGTTATTGTTTTAATTTTCGTTGGAAATCGTTGCCGTCCAGCGTTGGTTCACCTTTTGCCAAACGTCCTTAACCTTGAATTATTGGAGTGTTTGCAACACTTCCGTTGTAAAAGGAATGATTTCAGATGTGCGACCTTCACGAACTTTGTCTGCCCATTCGGGATCACTCAGCAAAACGCGGCCCAAAGCGATCAGATCAAATTCATTATTCTCCAGCTTCTCATTCAATAGTTCCAAATGGGCATCCCCTGCTCCTTGGTTCTCGGTTGCTCTGTCCACAAATTCAGCTTCCAGCCCTACCGATCCAACTGAAATAGCTGGTTTGCCTGTTATTTTTTGAGTCCAACCCGCGAGATTCAGCTCGGAACCTTCAAATTCAGGCAACCAGAACCGGCGTGTAGAACAATGGAATATATCCACGCCAGCAGCACTGAGTGGTGTCAGAAATTGCTCCAATTGTTCCGGTGTTTCCACCAGACGAGCATCATAATTCCCCATCTTCCATTGGGAGAACCGAAGCACAATTGGGAAATCAGGACCAACTGCCGCACGACAAGCTTCAATCACTTCAACTGCAAATTGGGTTCGCTGTACCAAATCACCGCCATACTTGTCGGTCCGTCGGTTCGTCTGCTCCCAGAAGAATTGGTCAATCAGATATCCGTGGGCTCCGTGCAGCTCAATGCCGTCAAACCCAATTCGCTGTGCATCCGCTGCGGCTTGGGCAAATGCTTGAACAAGACCTTGAATCTCCTCTTCCGTCAAGGGTTCACGTGATGGTTCTCCTGCCATGCTAACACCTGACGGACTTACCGGTTCAGCTTCAGCATTAGGCAAGTCGCCGGAACGACGCGCTGTACCCACATGCCACAATTGTGGCATGATTTTGCCGCCTGCTTCATGTACTGCTTTCACTACGTTAGCCCATCCTTGCAGCGAATCTTCACCATGGAACAATGGAATACTCGCCCCACTGACGGAAGACGGATGATTAATGCCTGTGCCTTCCGTAATGATAAGCCCCACTCCGCCTGCTACTCTACGACGGTAGTATTCAACAACTTCTGGTCCAGGTACGCCCTCTGGTGAAAACCCACGTGTCATGGGTGCCATCACAATTCGGTTCGACAAGGTTAGCTTGTCCGAGATGAAGGGTTTGAATAATGCTGAAGGTACGTTCATCGTATATTTCTCCTTTACAATTGGAAGTATGGAACTCCGCACTCCTGTGAAATGCGACTTGCTTCTGTATATTGTAACAGGTTAATCGAGTTGACTGGTTTAAGGTTATTTCTCTATCCATTTTATAGTTTCTTAATTTTATTTTCAAATTTTCGAAGTTAGGCATTCATACTAATCTTATGGACAAAAAAAGAAAGCTACCTTGTGGTAGCCTCCCTCAGAACAAACTGCTGCAGCAGTCGGCCCCTTATTCTACTACATCTTCAGGTATTTTCCCGGTCACCAATAATGTGGATGTAGCATAGTATATAATCCATAATCTTCCTTCCAATTTAATTAGCATTCACGGGAATATCACCGCGATTTACACGAAGTAATTTGCCTGACGAAGTCGATAATACATCCGGATCGGTACCGAGACCAAAATAGAAATCTCCGTCATTCTCTTCGAATGACTTGGCGTACGTGTCCTGGTTAAAGCGCAAAATCTCATTCCACGTTGTGAGATCAGTTGATTGATAGACCCTGTTGATATAGAGATTGGCACTTTGCCGGGTGTACGTAAGCACATATACCTTGCCATCCCGCAACAGCACATCCGTAGGAAGCGCCTTGGCATCTGGCAGATTAACTCGTCTTGCCTGATTAATGTCGGTCATGACATTCAAGGATTTGGGCAACAGCTGTCCATCATTGAACACGCCTCCGGCTATATAGAGCAACTTATTATTAAAGTTAACATTTTTGCCTATTTTATTATAAGGAATTGTGCCCGTTTGATAGGTTAACCCAGGCAGCATTTTGTTGCCATAGATGACAACGTCCCGTTTCTGAAGCTGTTCATTAATCTCCAGGATATTGGTTTTATCATTCCATATTTTATTGGCAGGATACATCATGCCTGAGGCATATAATTTGCCATTAAGATGGAACATCGTATACGCCCGGAAGCCAAACGTATTGATGGTCGCATATTTCTGCCAAGTTTCACCTTCATTATGAGAGATTAATATGGTTGGTTTGGAGTCCGTACCCAGCGCGGCAAACATCTTGCCCTGATAGGATGCCAGATCGTATACGTGTACACCAAGCGGCAGATTGCGATATTTGGTCCATACATCCCCATCCAGACGATAGAAGTTGCCCAGTTCCCACTGCTCACTATCGGAATCATTGCCAGGAATATATAACTTGTCGTTCAGTACTCTGTAGATATCAATCTGTTCCTCATCCACATACATCTTCGTCGATGGTAGAATGCCCGGGTTGCTGTTGGTCACCGATTGAGTCTTGAATTTCGCGTTCGCTGTATCATAATAAATGACTGGAATAGGACCTGAATTCGGCGCTACGCCCAGATTGCTGCTATTTCCGTGACCCAAATATATTTTGCCGTTATACAGTTGCATGTCCCAGACGTTATTGGCATAGGGTGTTTTTCTAAAAGGTCTCCCCAGCAGTTCAATCTTCGAGGTTACATCCGCTGAAATGATCGGTGCGTTTGACACCTTGGCAAGCCCACGTTCAGTCGCAGGTGGTTGACTCGTTGACGTATTGTTTCTCGGCTTGGAGTTACCCATAAGCATCCAGCTCACTCCTGCAACGATAGTCAAAATGACGGCTGTCCATTTCGCATGTCTCTGCATGTCCGCTTCCTCCTTCATATTTTCATGATAAATCCCTTCACACCAAGATGATACAAATTGTATCTTTTTATACTATGTAAAACCATCCGTACATGCAACAAATTCCGCCCGATCTATACAAAAAAAATAGACAATCGCATCGAAAGATACGTTGTCTATTTGTAATCATTTTATTGCCGCAGTCTACTGAATTTTTAGTAATTTCAACTCGGCTTCTTACTTCTTTTTTCGTTTGCTGCTCTATTATTCTGCTTTCACCAGAATCTTAACCTGGTTTTTCTCTTTCAGAAGCGCTTCAAATCCATGTTCAACAACTTCATCCAACGAAATTCGTTTGGTCACCAGCTTGTCTGCCGGGAAGAAACCTTTATCCATCAGACTGATGACTGCCGGGAATACATCGCGATAACCGATAATACCATTGACCGTACGTTCTTTCATGACAATCGAGTTCGGATGAATCGGTGCTTCCTGTTCGAAAATGCTGACGATCATCAATTCACCGCCAATACGTGTCGAATCGATGGCTTGTTGCAGTACACGTGGAACACCCGTTACTTCATAGGCTACGTTAACGCCGCCTTGTGTACGTTGATGGATCTCTTCCACGACATTGAACTGTGCTGGATCAATTACAATGGCTCCCAGTTCTTCGGCTTTTGCTTTCCGTTCGTCCGATAACTCGACCACATAAATATCAGATGCTCCCGAGGCCTTGAGTGCTTCAATGACCAGCAGTCCGATTGGGCCTGCGCCAAACACTGCTGCCGTATCGCCCACTTTCAGTTTGCTTTGGCGCACGGCGTGAAGTGCTACAGCTGAAGGTTCAACCAATGCACCTTGCTCATACGAGATTGAATCTGGTATAGCATGTACCATGGATTCTGCAGCAGTTACATACTCGGAGAAACCTCCTCCTCCTCCAGCGAGTCCAAGGAAACCCATCTGGTCGCACAGATTGTATCTGCCCTGTTTACAAGCTTCGCAGTGTCCACATGCATAGATTGGTTCTACCACAACACGATCGCCCGCTTTGAAACGGGTAACGCCTTCGCCTACTTCAACGACCTGTCCTGAGAATTCATGGCCCATAACTACAGGCGCTTGTTCCCCTGTTAGCGGATGTGGAGCTTGAGCTGGAATAAAGATCGGCCCTGCTGTGTACTCGTGCAAATCACTACCGCAGATTCCGCACCATTCCACTTTTATTTTGACCTTACCTTCTTCAGGATGAGGTTCATTAATATTTTCGAGACGTAAATCTTTGACTCCATGCCAACGTAATGCTTTCATTCAATTCATCTCCCAGATCATAAGTTATGATATAATCGGAAACGTTTCCGTAAATTAAATATGTCACATTTTAGATACGCTGTCAAACAAATTTCTCCACGAATATGTCTATCTCGTGATCATATCAAGTTCAATTTTGAATGCTTATACTTTAATTTTAGTTGTCTTTGCTGTATCACAAACGATGTGATTCATGTTCTAACATATATATGGTATCTGATATGACTGATTTCATCACAGAGCGATTGAAATTTAATCAAAGCCTCAGCATAAATCTGGTCCTTTCATGGGATACTTTATCGCTCAAATGTTATAATCAAGTTATATAAGCATCGTGAAATGCGTACATATCCTGATAATTCGGAATCGTTTCCGATAAAGAGAGGTAACCATACATTGAGTAAAGAACAGAAACTTACGATCAAGGACGTCGCAGAACGTGCTGGCGTGGGCATCGCTACTGTATCCCGAGCCATCAACAATTCAGAAGGCATCAGCAGTAAAACAAGAGATAAGGTGATGCAGGCTATTGAAGAACTTGGATTTGTACCGAACACCTCTGCACAGAGTCTAAAAATCCGACAAACGCACCAAATCGCGCTCGTCGTACCCGACATACGTAACGCCATCATTCCGGAAATTTCCTGGTCCGTGGAGCAAACCGCGAAGCAGCATGGATACCATGTCGTGCAGATTAATACGGCAGGCAATGCACGCACAGAACTGGAAACCATTCGTAATGTAAAAAAACTGCATGTGGACGGGCTGATCTTCATGCCCCTCGCGTATCCCAAAACTTTGCCCGGACTGATTGATAAAGCCCCCCTCCCCATCTCCATGATTAATTACGGAAAGAAACTGGAACCGGGCATGAAGGCGGATATCGTCTCTCTGTCTCAACCTGAAGGCAAATTGGTGATGGAACATCTGTTCAAAATCGGTCGGACCCGAATTGCTTATGCCGGAGCACCCAAAGACATTATTGAAGAACGCTTCCGTGCTTATGAACAGGCCGTAGGCCATGTGGATATTTCTCTCGTCTACTTTGGTGAGGACTTTTCATTGAATACAGGGGCCAATGCTGCCGATTATTTCTACGGACTTACGCATATGCCCGATGCGGTCTATGCCATTAATGATATGGTTGCCATCGGATTGGTTAATCGCTTCAAGGAGTTGGGGGTGCGTGTGCCCGAAGATGTAGCTGTAGTGGGCGTGGATAACAATCAATGGACTACCGTCTCGTCTCCACAGATTAGTTCTGTATCCATTATGGGAGAAGAAGTCGCCAGACTTGCTACCGAGCTGTTGTTAAAACGAATTCGGGAGATGAACACGACCGACTACGAGCACATTCAATTTGAACCGCGCCTGATCGTTCGCGAATCGAGCGTTGCCATGATCCGTTCTTCTTCGCATGGACCGCACCGTTAAACTTGGCGACTGAAATAGAGCAGAATACCTTACAGCTCCGGCTGAAGCTATCTCTTCATTTCTTTTTCTACACAGTTACTAAAAAGGTGTTGCTCAGGGATGGTTATTTCCTGGCAGCACCTTATCTTTCTTTGAGTCTATACAAGTACAGGGTGAATGGTTATTCAGCATATATTTCTTCTAAGGAAGCAGTTGCCTGATCGGTCTTCCCTTCAGGAACATCTCTATATTTTCTACGGTATGATGATAATCATAATTGCCACGAGTTACATACCCCAGATGCGGTGTGGCCAGAACGTTGGGCAATGTTCGCATAATATGGTTAACAGGTAGCGGTTCCTGCTCATATACATCCAGACCTGCACCTGCAATCCAACCACTCTGCAATGCCTCCACCATAGCTTCCTGATCGACAATGCCCGCTCGTGACGTATTAATCAATAGCGCATGAGGTTTCATGTGTTGAAATTCAGCTTGTCCGATTAAGTTGCGCGTTCGATCACTTAATACGAGATGAATGGATACAATGTCGCTCTGTGCAAGCAGTTGCTCCTTGGTCTCGGCCCAGATCACACCATGTTTTTCGGCTTTCTCTCGTGTCAGATTCTCGCTCCAGGCCATCACATTCATACCGAATGCTTGTGCGATCTCAGCCATACGAGTACCTATTTTGCCCAAACCGAGCAATCCAAGTGTTCTCCCATGCAGATCCAACCCGACCGTGCTCTGCCAGTTTCGATTGGAGCGAAGTGCATTATTTTCCGTAACTAATTGTCTCGACAGTCCCAGAATAAGCGCCCAGGTAAGTTCGGTCGGCGGGTTGGAGCTCCCCTCGGTTCCACACACAATAACCCCGTTCTGCTCCGCAGCCTTGAGGTCTATGGATGCATTGCGCATACCACTTGTAATCAGAAGTTTTAACCGCGGGAGCTGCGAAATGACATTTTCCGGAAACGGTGTGCGTTCCCGCATCAGGACAACCATATCGAAATCCTGCAATTCCTGGATGACTTTTTCTTCCGAGCCCATATAGTTGTTGAATGTCTGAATCTCTACCTGATCCATCAACGGACTCCAGTCCGCCGACGTCAGCGCAACGTTCTGATAATCATCCAAAACGGCACAGCGTAACTTCGTATTCATTCCCGATCTCCTCCTATACCTGCTCAATTCTTATCTATATTGTAACAAAGACAACGTAACCTGGATGCTTTGCTCTACAAAAGAGCGGTCTGGTCCTGATTTTATTAATACAGTTAATCCAATCATGGATACAACCAGAGACTGTGCAACTGCACTCGCGTTCATGTCAGCAGACAACTCTCCGCTCTGTTGCCCTCGTTCTATCGTTTCCTTGAAAAGAACACCCAGGTACATCTGATGCTCCCGAGTAAGGACAGCGAATTTAGGGTCATGCGGAGCCAGTTCAACCATCGTATTAATGCAAAAACAGCCGTGACTGGGCTCAGTCACACTTCCCTCTGCTCCAATATGTTCAAACAACCCACGAAAGGCTTCTCGCACAGAGGTGCCCTGCTGAAGTCTGGTTCTGACTTGAGCCGCATGCTGAGTGGTATACCTGCGAAGCGCTGTTTCAAATAATTCCTTTTTATCCCCAAAAGCTGCATACAGACTGGGGCGTTGAATGCCCATCGCAGTCGTCAAATCACTCAAAGATGCCGCTTCGAATCCTTTGTCCCAAAACGTAAGCATTGCAGCATCAAGTGCTTTATCCGTATCAAATTCCCGTTGTCTAACCATACAATCCACCTCTTTATGTATCGATCAGTATTTATTATATTGTAATCTCACTTTTACCACAAAGTCAAAACCTAATAACGGAAAGGATTTTTTAGTTACAATGGAATCAAAAAATCTGGCAATAACAGCGATTGGATGGTTATTCCGTCATCGCAGTCCCTGTGTAAATATTCTTTAGCTCAACTCTCACCTAAATCACTGTTGACAGAATTCCCATAATTAAAGTATGGTTATGCGGAATCATAACATACCAATCGGTACACAATAGAAAGGTGATATCCATTCATGCAAACTTCTTCCCTAGATGCACAATTATCCAACCAGGATCGTCCCGCCATTTCACGGTTAGTCGCTATTCTCTTTGCCGTGTGCAGCGGACTTGCTGTCGCCAGTATCTATTATGCTCAGCCTTTGCTGGACTCCATTGCTCAAGAATTCAACCTCTCTCCATCGTCCATAGGTATTGTCATCACAGTGACTCAAATATGTTATGCACTGGGACTGTTCCTTCTCGTTCCACTTGGTGACCTCTTAAACCGTCGCAAGCTGATTATCATTCAGATGCTCTTATCTGTGCTTGCACTGGTTCTGGTAGGAACCTCACAGTCCAGCTCCCTGTTATTCACGGGCATGGCTGTCGTCAGTCTGCTCGCGGTCATTACGCAAACGCTCGTTGCCTTTGCTGCCCACTTGGCAGCCCCTTCCGAACGTGGTCGCATTGTCGGACAGGTAACCAGTGGAATCGTCATTGGCATTTTACTTGCACGAACGGTTGCAGGTACGCTGAACGATTGGCTCGGGTGGAGATCGGTATATCTCTTCTCCGCCAGCCTTACATTACTAGGGATTGTCGCCTTATATCTTGTTCTCCCAAGGCAGCAGTCCCCTCAAGTAAAACAAAGCTACTTCCAATTACTCCGATCTGTCTTGCTACTGTACCGTGAAATGCCTGTATTACGAGTACGCGGTATATTGGCCATGCTGATTTTTACAGCCTTCAGCATCTTGTGGACTTCCATGGTTCTGCCACTAAGTAGCCCTCCACTGTCCCTGTCTCATACAGTCATAGGCGCATTCGGTCTCGCAGGAGCGGCGGGAGCGTTGGCTGCTGCTCGTGCAGGTAAGCTCGCCGATCGGGGACTTGGGCAAAAAACTACCGGCATCTCACTTGTCATTCTACTATTGTCCTGGCTGCCCATCGGTTATGTGCATCACTCCCTGTGGTTCCTGATCCTGGGCGTTATCTTGCTTGATCTCGCCGTGCAGGCTGTACATGTTACCAACCAGAGCCTGATCTACGAAGTTCGTCCCGAAGCGCAGAGCCGCCTGACGGCCGCTTATATGATTTTTTATTCCATAGGCAGTGCGGCTGGCTCCATCGTTTCTACCCAAGTGTATGCGTGGGCGGGCTGGACAGCGGTTTGCTGGTTAGGCGCGGGCGTTAGTGCAGCAGCCCTTCTGTTCTGGATGATCGATCGTTATATCAATCGGAATGCTGATCGTTGAATTAGGGCGTGAATTCAAATATGCCCTAGTCCAGTTTATTCCACACAACAATAAAAAGGGTCGCTAACGGACCAACTAACAGGGAAATCAGAAACCAGTTCCGACCACTTCTGTTTTTTCCCTGAGCCAGTCCGGCATTAATCAAGGCAAGTGTGCCCCAGCCTACATAATATTCATTATCCATCAAACGTCTTTTCTCTCCTTTATCCATTCAATTCCGGCAGTAGTTCAAGCATCGCTTTGAGCTTACGATTGCGACTCTCCAGAAATGCCTGCATGTATCTCTTGAGCACAAGTCGTTCGGTTACCCATCCCAGTAATCCAAGTGGAGCTTCGAATCGAAGTGTATCTCTCATACAAGTCATCTGATCTCCAATTACGCTGAAATGATGTTCATGTCGCATGCTCTTGAAAGCCCCTTTCTCCATCTGATCTACAAAAAGGAAAGGTCGTTCAAACTGCACGATACGGGACTTCAGCTTCTGTCTGACACCAAAATGAGTAGCCTGAAATGTAACTGTATCGCCTGCTTCAATTCTTCCTGTTGTTACTCCTGCAACTGCACGCTCTCTCGTATGTTTCCAGACAGTCTGTGTATGTACATCAATATCCCGGGCATAGTCAAAGCACTGTTCAATCGAGGCATCTATCGTAATCTCGGTTGTCACTTCAATCATGGCGATCGCTCCTTGGCAGGAAAAATAAGGTCTTTGCAAAGTATACGCTTGCTTTTCTTGTCGAACAACACATCAAGGATGATATAACAAAAAACGGGTCCCCTGTCTTAGTACAGGAGACCCGTCTTTCATATAATATTGAAATAGCAATAACTAGCGATATTAAATAAGCAATTCATCAATAGCAAGCGTACGCTCTTTGGAGAGATCACGATATTCTTCAGACTCCACTTTGATGAGCGGTTTGAAAATATCAGACGTATTGTTCATGACAATAACACCTTTTTCTCCGTTACTCAGCAAAACTTGTTTGCCGATGAAATTAGGAAGCAAATGTTGCATCAAAGCCTGAACCGGCTTTTCATTCAGTTTACCAAATCCCATTCCATAGATATCTCTAAGGTTGTTGATCAGGTTCGGATTGCTGCCGCCGTGGCTCCCGGATCTCATGCCAATATAGATATCGGCTACAGATACAATTTGGGTATATGGATGAATTTCACTTTTCTCAAGTTGCATCGGATAACCAGACCCATCTTCCCGCTCGTGATGCTGTAGAGCAACCAGCGCTGTCGCTTCATCCGTCATGGAATTTTTGATAATTTCATGACCATATATGGTGTGACGTTGCATTTCAAGCTGCTCGTCTGCTGTCAACGGTTCAGTTTTGTTCCGAATCCGGTGTGATACTTTGCACTTTCCGATGTCATGCAGATAGCCACCACGACTGATCTGATAACTTTCCTTCTGAGAATATCCGAGCCAGTTCGCAAGGTAGAAGGACAACAAACCTACCTGGATTGAATGTGTATAGTTATTGACGTCATCCCGCTCCAGCATCATCAGGAGATGAACGACATCTTTCTGCTCATCCAGTCCCTCAACCATCGGTTGCAGTGCATCATCCACCATGGTGGCGTTGAACTTGCCAACAGTCAGAGCTTCGAGAAAAGCATTTTGATAATTATGTACAGTCTGAATAAATTGGGACTTCATCTCTTCTTCAGGCGGCTCTTCCTTCGTGCTTACGCTTGACCCGGAAGCATGCTTTGCCGCTGCAGCAAAAAATTCGGCCTCAGTAATTTCCTCTTCACGTGATTCAATATCTACATAATCTACACGGTGCTGCATAAGCAAGGAGATATCCTCACTTTTGATCACAGTTCCCTTCCCGAGAACGTGTAATCCTGCATCGCTGAATGTATCCGCAGTCAGACGGTCTCCGTCTTGCAGGTTCATAATATGGATTCTCAAATCGGTATTCCCCCTGAACAATTCATTATAGTAACAGCACCCAATGGATTGGGTCCACAAAAATACCTATACTTCTTTATATCGTTATAATTCTTCATTTCATACATAGTTCAAACGACCTTAATCGCAAAGGTAAATACGAACGTATAAGACTTTATCCTCACTCCTGCATCTGATTTAGTCCCGGTTTTGAACATTTATTCACTTTTCTGTGAAAAATCGCTGTATCAGCATAAGCAAAAGAAGTTCAAACTCTTATGTTTGAACTTCTTAAAACATCACAAATTAGATTTTGATCGAACCCAGACTTGCCCCTTGAACAAAGAAACGTTCAATGCTCTTCTCCACCGAAGCATCGGGAATCAGCGGAGGTGCCTGATGAGGTTTGGTACGCGCATCAATAATAACCTGATCACAACCCCAATGCTTGTGGTCATATCCGCTATTAACCCCATACATGTCATGTGAAGGGTTGCTTCGAGTAAAGGTTGCCCATAAGAAGTTGCTGAGATTAGCACTCAAGAACGAACTGTCATCACAAAGAATGATCATCGGACACGAGTCCAGACCGCCTTGTTCCTTCAAAAGAGAGGTGAATGCTTGCATCTCCTGTGCCGTATCCTCATAACTGGTAAAAGCCGATGTCTGGATCGAAACGATGCCCGGCATGATGAGTTGCGCATTCTCATAACCTCGAATGTTTTTCAATGACTCCGGCACTTCCGTGCACAGATCGCGAATCTTGTCACCATAGGCTGCAAAAACAACTTTGCTACCGCTGTTCAGCCCTGTACCCGAGTAATCCAATGTATCAATGGTCGTATGGGTATGGAAATGAATATCCCGCTGCATATCCATGCGCTCTAAAATATAGGTCAGGAATTCAACTTCCTTATGGGTGTCCAAAGGCTGTTGATCCTCAGCAGTAATAAACAGATACTTCGCCAGACTGAGCTGCCCTGTTCCCAAAATGCGATTAGCAATCGTGAGTAGCTCTGTCGGTTGCTTCACCGCCTGATAAGGCGTGTAACGTTCACTACCAATGGCGAACAGCAATGGATGGACCCCTGCCGCATCGACCGCGTGCACTTCTTTGACGCCAGGAATCTCTTGTTTGATCGCATCTCCTGTAATCTCATGAATCAAATCGCCAAAAGCCGTATCCTCTTGCGGTGGTCGACCAACAACCGTAAACGGCCAGATGGCATTAGGTTTGGCATAGACTTTATGCACACGCATTAGCGGGAATTCATGCGTCAGACTGTAGTAACCCAGATGATCGCCGAACGGGCCTTCAGGCTTCGTCTCGCCTGGATAGATATCACCTGTGATGACAAAATCGGCATCATTGCTAATGCAATATCCGTCCTTATAACTGTATCGGAAACGACGTCCAGCGAGCAGGCCAGCAAATGTCATCTCACTGAGTCCTTCTGGCAGAGGCATAACCGCTGAGAGTGTATGTGCTGGTGGACCCCCGATGAAAATACTGACTTTCAGCGGTTCTCCCTTTTTCACCGCCTTGGCTTGATGTATACCAATTCCGCGATGAATCTGATAGTGCAATCCAATTTCCTTGTTCATTTCAAAATCGTTGCCACTCAGCTGAACCCGGTACATCCCCAGATTGGAATTCATGATTCCTGGCTTATCCGGATCTTCGGAATATACCTGCGGTAGCGTCACGAATGCCCCGCCGTCCATGGGCCAGTGCTTGATGAGCGGCAGATCCGAGATTTGAATCTCTTGCGCGGACACGGGTAGACTTATAGACTTCTGTTTCGGCAACGCCTGCCATGCAGCGAGACCTGTGCGGACATGCTGAAATGGCGTCTTAAGCGCCTTCATGGGATCGTCACGAACAGCCATGACCCGTTGTACGCCTTCCAGCGTACCGCGGAACATGAACTTGCTTCGCTCCACTGTGCCGAACAGATTCGATACGGCCTGGAACTTTGAGCCTTTTACATTTTCGAATAATAACGCCGGGCCTTTAGCCTCGTGCACTTTCATGTGGATCGCTGCCATCTCCAGATGAGGATCAACCTCTTCTTTGACCCGAATCAAATGACCGTGCTGCTCCAGATCGTTAATACAATCTTCCATATTGCGATATTTCATTGGATGGCTCCATTCTGTGTATGATTAAATTAATTAAGTTCATAGATTCACATAACGTCTCTTCTATTTTATCAAATGATCCACTGCTAAACAAAACTATATGTGAAACTTTGTCGCAAATACAAATATCAAAAAAAGCAATATGGCAGCAATCCGAATCCTGAACGCGCAGGGACCGATTGTTTCCATATTGCTCTCTCTGTTCTGACCTGCCTAAGATGTAATAACCGACCTGGGAATCGTGACAATAAATTGCGTACCTTTTCCTACTTCGCTCTCTACATCAATTGTACATTGATGCAACTTCAGAATTTTAATAACAATGGATAACCCTAATCCGTTACCTCGAAGCGAGCTGCTCCGCGCTTTGTCCACCATGTAGAATCGATCAAAGATATACGGCAGAGCTTCCTCAGGTATTCCTTGTCCTGAATCTCTAATCAGTACCTTCACGAATGAAGATGACGTCTCAATCTCCACATGGATGGTACCACTAGAACCGGTGTATTTGATCGCATTGTTTATTAAATTTTGCCAGACCTGATCAAACAAATCTTTGTCCACTGTGATCTCGCAGGGCAGCAAATCCAATTCGATCTGGATGTCCTTCTGCGCCCACTGCGGCTCCGCCAGTAAGATCGTCCTTCTTAATTGTTCATCCAACTGGAATGTGGTGAAATGAACCGGATGATGCTCGGAGTCTAGCGAGGCTAGCCGAAGCAGATTATCACTGAGCCTCGATAAGCGCAGCGTTTCCTCATAGATGATATCCAAATGCTCTTTCTGCTCTTCCAATGGAATAACACCATCTTGCAGTGCTCTGGTAAACCCTCTGATCGATGTTAGCGGAGACTGCATTTCATGAGAGACGTTGCTGACAAAGTCATCACGAACCGAATCGATTTTTTGCAATTCACTGGCCATATGATTAAAGCTCTCCATCAGTTCCCCAAACTCATCCTTATTATTATGCTTCAGGCGGACAGATAGGTCTCCTGATGACATCTCCTTCGCTGCAACCGTTAATCTCTTAATCGGTTTCACAATGTACCCGGACATTAACAGAATTAATAAGCTACCAATGACCAGTACCGTTAACAGTGAGGTTAAGAGCGTGTTTCGCAGTGTATGAAAAAGAGAAGAGAAATCGCTTTGGATCAGAAATGTGCCGATCCCCTCGCTCGTTCCGGGAACACCGATGGTCGCGATTCCTTCTTTACTGGACATAAACATTGCATCGGTTGCACCTGCCTCAAATAATGAATGAACTTTACCCTCTGGCAAGGAAGACAACTCTTCACTTTGTTGATTCACGGGAGTAATATTCAAGCCGTACCGGGCAAAGATACCCAAGCTGGATTTCACTTTTTCCGGATCATCAATCAGGTTAATCATTGTGGCGATGTCTTCAGCAAAGGTAACCATTAATCGATCTGGCGTCTTTTCTGGTGCCCCAGCATTTAGGATAAAGGAGAGAATCAGACTCACCAAAACAATCCCAATAAAAGTAGCTACGATTCGAAGTCGCAAGCTTTTCCTCAACATGTTCATGCCCGCTCCAGGCGATATCCAAGTCCTCTTATCGTTGAGATCACTAGCTCAGGTACAGGTTCAAGCCGCTCCCTTAACCGCTTGATATGCACGTCAACCGTACGTTCATCGCCTTCGTAATCGATACCCCATATATCATCTATAAGCTGTGTACGTGTGAATATTTTCCCTGGCGAACTCGCCAGAGAAAATAACAATTCACATTCCTTCTTTTTCAATTCGATGGTTTGACCATCCACAACGACCATCAGATTGCCCAAATCAATCGTTACACCACTAATCTGAATCATGTTCGATGAACTTTTGTTATATCGTTTCAATAACGATTTTACACGCAGGATTAACTCTACCGGATCAAAAGGTTTAACCAGATAATCGTCTGATCCTGCATTAAATCCTCTGACCTTGTCCTTGGATTCTCCCTTGGCAGTTACCATGAGAATCGGGATATCCAGATAAGATCGGATATCTTCGGTAAGTTCAATGCCGTCTATTCGCGGCATCATTACATCCACAATTGCCAGATCAACTTTCGTATGAGACAGGATATCTAATGCCTCTTGCCCGTCTGGTGCTTCCAGCACGGAAAATTGATTCTTTTCAAGATAGATTCGGATTAATTTGCGGATATGGGAATCGTCGTCCACCACCAGAATCGTGTTCATGTAGCCATTATCCTTTCCGCAATTGGTTTTATTCGTATCGCAAGGATTCCATCGGGTCCAGTTTCGCAGCTTTTGATGATGGCATCAAACCGGCCACGATACTAATCGCTGTACTTACCACGATACCGAACAAGATATAATATCCTGAGAGATTAATGAGTTTTGCTCCAAACGCATTGTCCAATAGAATATTTAACACATAACTAATGACCACTGCAAAGATTACCGCAATAATACCACTAAATACCCCTAATAAGGCAGATTCGGAGAAGAATATTCGCTTGATATCTTTCTTTCTCGCTCCAATCGCCCGAAGGATTCCGATCTCTTTCGTCCGTTCCACGACACTAATATAGAGTACTACCAGTATCATGATACCGGATACGATTAACGAAATGCCTGCAATTCCAGCAAGTACAATGGAAGCCATACTTACATATGTCGTGATATTCTCCATGACCTTGGCCATCTGGGAGCCTGCGAAGCCAGCGTCAACAGCAGCTTCATTGATGTCATTTACATATTTCATATCGGTTGCATAGGCGTTAACCTGAATCGGCCCGATCGTTATTCCTTTATCTGTATACATTGGCTCCAACGTCTCTGATGAGATGTATCCCGGGGATTGTTGCATTGGAGAACGTGGATCTGCTGCTTCATAGATTCCTGAGATCGTAACTTCTTTCTCCAAAGTTACTGGTTTATTATTGCTATCCATCTCATTGATATATAGAAACACCGACTTGCCGATCATGGATTCAGCTTGGTCATTTCCGCTTAATTGTTTCGCCGTATCGAGAGGTAACAGCATCTGATTTTCTACAGGAAGGACCCCCGTTGTCATCAGTGCTGGATCAAAAGCATCCGTTAACGTCGTTAACTGCGTGAGTCCCACACTTTGTTCTTCATTCACCATAGTCGATTTTCCTGTAATGGTTGTGATCGTCTCTACATGATCCACATTAGGAAAATTGCGAATTGTCTCAACATCAGCTTCGGTGAACGGTTCACCTGGTGCCATCAAGGCCTCGGGGCCTTGCATGTTCTTCGCTTCTTCACTCGGCTTCGTTATATCCACGAGTAAAGGGTCCATACTTGAATTGATTTCGTCATTCATATACGTCGTTATACCATTCCCCAAGGAGAGCATCAGGAGTACACTTAATATACCTATAGATCCTCCCAATGCTACCAATACATTACGTTTGCCGTTGAGTTTCATATTTTTGAGTGCCATCTTGAATGAAGCAAGCAGGCTTAGGCTGCGGGAAGAATCCTGACCACTCTCGTAAACAGCCGTAGAAGGATCTTTCAGGTGAATATCATCACTAATGCGCCCCTCTTCAACCTTCACAATACGTGTACCGGAGTCAGCGACTTTCTGGGAGTGAGTTACGGCAATTACCAGCATTCCCTTTTTGGCTATACTGTCGAGCAAAGCGAGGATTTGATCTCCGTTTTCCCTATCCAGAGCACCTGTTGGTTCATCTGCGAGAATAATATCCGGATTGTTGGATAACGCCCGTGCGATGGAAACCCGTTGCTTCTGACCGCCGGATAACTGGTTGGGACGTTTGTTCAGATGATCTTTCAGTCCGACCTCTGTTAATATATCAACGGCACGTTGATTCCGATCCTTCTCATTGGTATCCGTCATTTGCATTGCAATCGTCACATTTTCGAGGACTGACAGATGCGGAATCAGATTGAAATTTTGAAAGACAAAGCCGATATTATTCTTCCGATAATCATCCATTTCTTTCTCGGTCATGGCACTTAAGTTCTTGCCACGAACAACGACGTCCCCTTCATAATCGGAGTCCATGCCACCAATGATATTCATCAGCGTGGATTTACCACAGCCAGATTCACCTAGGATGGAGACAAACTCCCCCGTCTCAAAGCTAAGGTTCAAACCGTGAAGTACTGGAACTCTTTCTTTTCCATATAAGGTGTATGATTTCTTCACATTTTTAACTTCAAGTATTTTCATATGGATCTCTTCCTCTCCTGATCATGCACAATATCTATCTATTTGATGTTTCATATCGTAACAAATTATTGTGAACTGATAATGAACTGGACCATTGCACCTATAAGAGGTTGTTCAAAAAGAACTATATGCAAAAAAACACCTACAGCTTGCTTGAAATAAACATTTCAAGTAAGTGTAGGTGTCCAAAATTTGATTAGATTAGTCCAGCTTTTGCAAGTAACCTTTTCACAATCGCTGCTGATTGTGCACGACTAATGTCTGCATCTGTCATCAGCTTGCCATCATCGCCTTGTACCAGCTCTTGTTTAATCGCCGATGCAACCGGCTCAGCTGCCCAAGCCTGTACTTTAGCGCTATCGCTGTATGTGCTCAGCAGACTTGTTGTCTCTGACGTGTCGGCCTGTGCCAGACCGACCAATTTCATCGCACGTGACACAATAGTCAGCGCTTCAGCACGAGAAATTTCGTTGTTCGGACGGAAGCTGTCGTCAGCATAACCTGAGATCAGACCGTAGGACACAGCCGTCTGAACCTCATCCTCATACCAGCTGCCTGTCTTCACATCCGTGAACGATGCCGCTTCTGTGCTGTTCGGAGAGTGCAGACCCAAACCTCTTAACAGAACAGCCGTGAACTCTGCCCTCGTAATACTCCGGTCCGGCGCAAACACGTTCTCACCAGTACCTTGTACGATCAGACGGGATGCCAGGTCCTGTACGTCATCACGACTCCAGTGATTCGTTACATCACTGAATGTTGCTGGATGATAGATCAGGGCATAAGTGCTGTTCGTCAAGCTGTTAATAATAGCAGAATCTTGCCCGCTACCTTTGATAACCTTGGTCGGCACATGCAGAAGGCTGCCATCTGCCTGAAGTACAACCCCTGTCGTGATCTTTGAACCATCGACACCTTCTGGCAAAGTAATAGAGCGCTCTACATAGGAGTTAAAACGATCCACATTGACTTGCTGTCCATTCCAGATGGCTTTCACTTCAAAATCAACCGGAGTTGCAACCACTGTAGTGTTCTCCAGCTTGTCTGCTGCGGCCTGAATTGCTGTTTGCTTAGATGTAGCACTAGGCACAATAGCGATTTGAATGGTGATATCTTCCAATGGAACGGTGCTTCCGAATTGGTTCAGAACCTGATCTACCTGAATCTGGTTAGCTGGGAGGGTGTACGTACCACTATCTGTCTGAATGACAACTTCGGCATTACTTCCTTCCATCGTTTTGACTAGCTTGCCGTTCAGTTCACCAACGACCGCGCTCTTGCCAGTACCTGTAATCGGCAGCAGAAGCGTTCTTAGTCCACTTCCAATTTGATTGATGACTTTATTATTATCCACGTGAACAGTCGTAGTAACCTGATTGCCTACCGTTGATGTGGTAGCTGTCGCTGATTGTTCCTGTTTCTGTCCATTCACATAGATATCTACGCCTTTGGTTACCGCCGGAGTCGATGGAACTGGGGTAACCACGGGTGTAGTTGGCGATACACTTCCTCCCGAAGAGGAACCTGGAGAACCCGAATTGCCACCACCTGAGTTTGCTGCTGTAATTGTGATTGTTCCACCGGACAATTCAGTGTAATTTTCATAATCTACGTTCGTGAAATTCCAGTGTTCTGCATCTTCACGATTTACCGTGAGTTTTTTCGTTCCTGGAGCCGCATTATTTTTGGCTTTGACCTCAATATCAAACAGCTGCTGTTCCACAGGGACTGGATGTTCACCTGCAGTCAAATCAGCCCAGATGATCCGTACCCAGCCAGCTTCATTATCAATCTTATAATGAAAATTTGATTCATTGTTTTCTACTATGGATGGAAAACTGCCGCCTACATATTTAGGCGTGATACGCACGATCTCCAGTGCAGACGAATCATAATCAATCTGCATATTATAAGCGGTAACTGCCGCATAATGCGGTTGTTTTAACGTCACAGGAACATGCACGCTCTGCCCAGCCTGTACGCTGACATCCGTAAACTGTACCTGTGATGGTTCCATCGGCTCCGCCCCTGCTACACTCGGCAATACGAGTGACGAGAGTAACGTCAGTGCGATCAAACCTGACATTGTTTTTCTGATTCTTGGACGTTTCTTTTTCGGTTGAAGCATGTAATAACCTCCATAGTCTGTATTAATTGATAGATGGCACTGATGAACGTGATTGTTATCCCCTACTTAATGTCAAGGGGGTGATGGAGGTCCTTCAACAGCTTGTTTGCCAACAATTGTTACTGTTCTTCCTTGGGGTTGCTCATCGGAAGTAGATTGAGGTGTGATTTCGAGGAAAAGGTATTTCCCCACGTCGTTAGCAGTAATGGTGTACTCAGAGCTTGTTGCTTCCGGGATCTCTGTCTTATCTGCTCCCGTTGCATCCGAACCCTGGTACCATTGATACAGCATCGTATTAGGGTAATCTCCATCTGCGTCAAAGTATTCGACTGTACTGGTTATGTTGACTCCGGTCTTCATCTCACCGATTAGCTGAGCATTCAATGCATACGGTGCATCGTCCAACTGCTTAAATGTCAATACATAACGGTTATCCTTGGCACCAAGCTTTGCAACAGAATAGCCTTCCAGCAAAGCCTGAGGATCAGACCAAAAAACTTCACCGTCTCGATTAATATCCATCCGATTCATCTCAACAGCAGAATAAGAGCGACGGTTCAATTCGTTACGAAGATGCTTCAATAGCGCTGCTGCATCCGCAGAATTCACTTTGCCATCATTATTCACATCCCCTTGTTTACTGATGAACAGCTGGATGTTATCCGTAACTGTAGTCTGTGATGCAATGTGGTTGGCTGTTATCGTAATAGTGACAACACCGGATGAAAAGGGAGTAACCACCAATTTATTATTTACATCTACATATACTTCAGCAACATTACCATTATTAGCATCATATGAAGAAGCCTTAATCGTATCGAATTGATCGGATGGAAAATGATTGCTTAAATCAATTAACACCGTTTTATCCGAGGCTTGAATTGAACTCAAAGGCCTGATCGAATGAAAATCCGGATCTTCTGATGATCCGTTAAGCCAGTGAATATACTCACTAAGTACAGGTCGTGAAATAATGATATCTGAGCCAGCCGCACCCGCATTGACCTGCGGAAGCGTTCCACCTATAGGCAGCGCAATGCCCAATCCGAGTGCAGTCAACATGCTTTTTTTCAATATCGGCTTAAGCCGTTTTTTGTTTTGTTTCCCCTTCAATTCATGTTCCTCCTCGTGTACATTTCAAATTTGAACAACTACATGCTCAGTATAACGAGTCATTCTGAACCGATTCTGAACAGGTCCATGGAACTATTCCCAATTGTAGTTCGACAAAAAACGCCATGGATTAAGCCTCCATAGCGTTTTGAATACAAATCATTTTCCAGTTTGGATCAAATTGATCTAAAATTAAATTCCCTCAACGATTCGTTTGGCTCTAACCTTCACCTCACGGTAAAGTTCTTCCTCATTGATCGTGAGCAGCTTTCTGCCTCTCATGAGGATCTGACCATTCACGATCGTGGTGTCCACATCTGCACCGTTTACACTATATGCCAGTAGCGACTCTACCGCATGTACCGGTTGAAGATGTGGTTTCGCCAGATCAATCAGGATCAGATCAGCTTTACGTCCTGCTTCCAGCACACCTACTTCATGCTGAAGGCCAAGAAGATTAGCACTTCCGCGTGTAGCCATGTGTAGAACGTCCTTGGCTGGCAAGCGTGTGGGATCACCATAGTCCAGCTTTTGCAGCCAGGTCGCGGCTTTGATCTCCTCAAACATATCCACGGTTGTGGCACTTCCCGCTCCATCCGTTCCCATTCCCACGTTAATGCCTTGGGCCGACATCTCAGTAATCGGAGCAATTCCACAACCCAGCTTCAGATTACTGACCGGATTGTGCGCTACACCGCCGCGCATGCCCTTCAATCTGCCGATATCCCTTCGATTCAGGTGTACACCATGTGCAAGCAGCACGTGTGCCTGTTCGAACATCCCCGCCTCTTCCAAATACTCTGTCGGCGTCATACCATAGCGCTCACGAATTTTCATGACTTCTTCCTTCGTTTCAGCCAGATGAATATGCAGAGGAATATCCTCCGCGACAGCCATGGCAATGACTTCACGGAGCGGCTCCACGGGACAGGTGTAGGGTGAGTGCGGTCCATACATCGTTGTAATCCTTCCCTCGGCCGCTCCAGACCAGCGCTCTACAAGATCGATTGCCTCCTGCAACCTGCGTCCACCATCATCCTCGAGAAATACCATCCCGCGTGTAAGCGATGCCCGCATCCCCGTTTGCTTAACCGCTTCTGCAATCTCATTCATATGGATATACATATCCGCAAAGGTAGTGGTACCGGAGCGAATCATCTCGGCAATGGATAACTTAGCACCCCAATAGATGTCTTCGGGGTTCATACGTGCTTCAGCAGGTAGCATTTTGCGTTCGAGCCAGTCCATCAGCTTCAGATCGTCCGAGAATCCCCGGAGCAGGCTCATCGGTGTATGTTGGTGGGCATTTATCAGTCCCGGCATGGCAACCTTATTACGGCCATCGATAATCTCGTCTTGCGGTTGAGGCAGAATGTGGTCCGCAATCTGCGTGATGCGATCTCCATCAACACGAATATCCCCCGTGAAGGGGGCATCGGCGTCTTTCATCGTTAAGATGGTCGCTTGCTGAATCAATATACTCATTACATTCACGGCTCCTCTGGATTGGTTATCGTTCCTTCCATATCCGAGAGTAAGCCTTCACGTAACGGCAAGGTCAAGTCATTTTAAATTTTGGATCGTCATCTTTCTGAAACTTTGAATAAAGGGTTTGGGATCGATTTCAACCATGTAAGGATACACGCCTGTACTTGTGTGCAGATAGAAAAATCCACCTTCATCGCCCATTCGTCGAAATGACATGTCAAACACCTCAGTGATATTGAACTCGCGGTATTTGGTCACGATTTTATCTGAATACAGAATCATGGAGCGGGCATTCATCTCAATCTCTTGGGCGAGACCCGTCACTTCTCTCTGTACTTTATAATAAGGTAATACAGCAACGCAGTTCATGATCTCCCTCCATTCATGCCATGATTATTGTTCCATCATAGCAGATCGGAGGGTACCCGCAAAAGAACATGAAGCTAGGTGATTTTGGTTGTCACCTTTAGTGGCGTATGAAGTGCATCCTGAATGTCTTGCAAAGAAAGAACCTGTTCAATATGAAACACACCATGTGGCAGCTCTGACTTTGTTCTATATACGCGTTCTGCCACGGCTGCTGCCACGGCCGCTGTCGCATCTGCTTCTCTATGGCCAACAAGCAGTTGTTCGACGCGGACTTGCTCACCATTTTCCCATCCTACGGCATCGACCTTGACTGCATACATTGGCTCCCCTCCAGGAATAAGGCCAAATGCCTTAACTGTTCCATTGCGAATAGACGGGACACGCAGCAACGAAAATAACCCTGCAAGTTTGGAGATTGCCATAGATCTTGTGATCCAGCGGGAGTCCAGACAGAGTCTGGTAGATACGGTTGGAATCCGTAACGTCCGAGCAACCACATGCTGATCCGAAAAGTTAAATCGATAGGCCTTCCGGTTCCCCAGCTCCGCTCCAAAATCAATCCTTTTGCCATCTCCGAAACTTTGTACCTCAGCAGGCTTGCCCTTTTGCATCACCTGGTATGTGGCATTCATCTGATCAACGGTCCATTCCACGGCAGCCTTCCCGTGTTTCTCGCCAAGTCCCAGCATCACGGTAATATCTGCTTCCTCCACCTGATCCATATGCATGGTCGCTTCACGTACTAGCAGATTCGTGACTCCCGGTGATAATCCAACGCTGAGGATCGCGGTCGATTTGGAACGTTGCATTTTGGTGTGCAACTGTTCAACCTGAGCGAGAAAATCATATTTTGCAGAAATATCAATATAATCGGTTCCGGCTTGTGCACAGGATTCAACAAATCGGGTATCGCTCTGGTCCACACACATGATGACCAGCTTCACAGACCGTAACATGGATGGTTCCACAGGTCGTGTTACATCCAGTTGAAGCGGCAGTACAGCACCACCAGTCGATCTGCTGAATTCTTCCGCACGGTTCATACGCGTACCCGCTGCCCACACTTTACCCGGGAACAGTTTCCCCAGCTGAGTACATATCATCTGCCCTACTTGACCATAACCACCAACCACCCAGATCTGATCTTTCACAGACTTCACGTTAGTTTCGACTTGCATAATACCCCTCCACCCAGAACGCCCCGAAGTAACGTGTAATATGTGAAAAACCGCATTCGGTCAGTAGCTGAGTCATCTCTTCAGAGGATATGGGATCGGATTCACGGCCCAAGGAAGCAGCAAAACGCTCCCACTCTTCAGGAAGAACACCTGCACTCAACATGTGATCCTTCCAAGCTTGCATCATAGTTGGATGTGCAGGTGAACGAAGATCCGCATTTACAGCAGCAATGATCAGTGGTGCACCCGGTTTAAGTCTCGTTGCGAGGCTGGTCAGAAACGTTCTCTTGGCCTCCATCCCCTGAAGGAAATGTAACATGAGCATGCTTGTCGCCCCATCATATACATTATCCTCCGGCAATTCTTCAACCGTGACAGGTTGCAGCTTCACTCTGGAACCGATGCCTGCTTCCGCGACTCGTTTCTCAGCAAGTTGCAGCATGGGCAGTGAAGGATCAACACCGGTCATTGTCCACTCCGTATGGCGTGAGCCAAGCAGAGCAATCTCTTTTCCCCCTCCCGCTCCGGCTATAAGTATATGAATATCGTTGTTATCCGCAAACGATGCTGCAAGCAGCCGTTCCATTAGATCATGCATATGAGAATAACCCGGAATTTTCAGGGCTATCGATTGTTCGTAGCGATGTACATCTGCCGTTTCCCAGCTCATGGGTGATGGATTGTGACTCATGGATACTACACTCCTCTTGAATTGAAGTTAGACTTGACTCGTTGTTCGTCTAATTTCATTATAGAAGGATACACCGAACCTACAATCCCAGAACATTGGGATAAAAGCATAGCGAGAGGAGATATCTTGTTGACATCACGTATTGATCGGAACCACAGACTTATCACTTCTCTTGAAAAAGGAACCTGGACCTCGCGTACCTACCGGGAAGCTGTTCTGAAGCAGATCCATTCGGCGGTGCCTTACGATGCTTTCTGTTTCACCACCGTTGATCCTCTGACTTTGCTCTCCACAGGAGCTGTGACAGAAGATGGCATTGAAGCCATTCATGATCGGTTATTCATCAATGAATACATGGAAGAAGATATACATAAATACGCTGAATTAATTCGCAGCGGTGAACATACAGCTACCCTTCATACTTCGAACGCAGAGCCTGAACAAAGCCCACGTTATATCAACATTCTTCAGCCAGCGGGGTTTGGTGATGAACTGCGCGCTGTATTAGTCAGTGGAGACGCTTGTTGGGGATACCTGACGCTGTATCGCAAGACTGAGAGTTCTTTGTTTACAGAGGAGGAACGGTCGCTGATTCAGAGCTGGACTACTTCTATTGCATCCATGCTACGGTCCACAAGTCTGACACTTGTGGATGAGATCACGAGCGGAAGTCCTGAGGAACCCGGAATTTTGATCACCTCGGATACGTTCCAGCTCTTATCCCTGAACGCCCCGGCTCAATATTGGCTGTCCCAATTACGCACGCTGGAACATGTAGGGCCGGATGTTCTGCCCCGTCCGGTACGTGCAGTCAGTTCCCACTTGCAGCGCAAGAATCAGGCTGAACGGGCTGAAGATCGTCAACTCACTCCCAACTCGCCCTCCAAAGTCTGTATCCAACTTCCGGATGGGCGTTATCTCATCCTTCATGCCAGTCTTATGCAACAGCTCGGAGGACCGAATCAGATTGCTATTCGTTTGGAGCAGGCAATGCCGCAGGATTTGTTGCCCTTGCTCGCCGAAAGCCATGGATTATCCAGTCGAGAACGGGAACTGCTCGGTTATGTGCTGCGCAGCTATTCTTCCAAAGAGATTGCTGCCGCGATGCATATTTCTGTATATACAGTTCAGGATCATTTGAAATCCATTTTCGCCAAAACCAAGGTATCTTCACGTCGCGAGCTCATCTGGTATTTCGTATCCCGTTTCCAGTTATCGGATGAGCCGGCTATATAAAGCCTGACAGGTAAGCAATTCACTCTACAGTTCCAACTCACTTGGGTTACCAAAGCAAAAAAAGCCACCATTCAGGCGACTTCTTAAGCGACGATATTCTTGTCCTTTGGGGTCGCTTGCTTATTTTCCCCGTGAGCGGATAAGGGTACGAATGCTCTATTGGACAGATTAAAATCACACTTATGTTGGTTTCACTTCCACTTCATTGGTATGAGGTCCGAGAATAACATCCCTCTCCATAGAGAAATGTTGTCCATTAACAGTTACATTCTCAAATCTCACATTCTCTACCTTCCGCGTTTCATCGTAGCCTTCGATATGGGATGGATTCAGACAGCTACCGTTATACGTAATATTTTTGAAAAGAATATCACGGATCTGTTTCCCTGGAGCAGGATTGTATTTTGCATTTTGCAGCACTCTCACATTGAACAGTTCACCCAATTCGAAAGGTTCAATACGGATATTCTCATACACTACGTTCTGTACCGTGTTGTTATCTCCGGCATTGATCGCAAGACATCCCCAGTAATCCGGCTGTGGTTCGTGATGCTCGAGGATATCAATATCGCTGAATACAATATCCTCAATCACATCTCCATCTCCTTCATAGTTGCCATGTGTGCCTATATTGGCTGGGTGCGCTACATCTGCCCACAAGATCGAACGGGTAACACGAACCCTCCGGGTATCGCCTTGATACTCATCCCGTGAAGCATAGATCGCAATACAGTCATCAGAAGTACGCAGAAATACACTGTCGATGGTTACATCTGAACAGGCCATCATGTCAATGCCATCCGACCAGCCACGTGTACTAAATGTTTTTATATTACAAATATCTATTGACTCCGATTGACCAATCAGGACTGTATAATGGGGCGGATCGATAACCGTAATGCCTTCAATGGATATATTTCGGGCATAACTGATTTCTACCCCACGATAAAAGGTCGTTTTCTCAAAATCGGAAAGGTACAGAATGCCTCTGCCACGAATGACCACGTCCTCCACATGACTGCAAATAAATCCCCCATAGATGACTGCGCCGCCGGCGATATAGATCATTGTATTTGAAGGTACCTCTAAACGGGATGTATCGAAATGATGGATACCGGGTTGAAAATATATCACTTTGGGTTTCACTGCTGAACTCACATCTGCCAAATTCCTCAGAATATCTACCGTGTTATGCATTCCCGGTTCAAGCGGCAGAACACCCTCATCCGATACCAGCGGGACATCTTGTTCCAGAGGATTAGCAAAGATATGCAGATTGTGGAATCGATCTCCGTCCACTTCCAAGGATAGTTGCCGCGGACCTTCCAGATGAAGCAACATACGGTTTGCTTCCAACTCATAGCTTAATCCTGTTGAGATTGGGCGGATGATCGCAGCCTGAACACTCCCTTCATTTTTCACAATCTCCAGTTCCACCGGCCCATTACAATCGAACGTGACCATCGATGCATTGCGGACATCATGCATATCGACCTTCACATTGTAGCTGAACAAAGGTTGCCACTCCCCACCTGGCTTGCGGACATTCACGGTGAAGTCCGGGTTGACTACAGCACCAATCGGGGCTGGATAAACCACTAAATGCGTATTTACAGTCTGCATATCCGTTCTCCTCCATACCTTGAGATGAGACAGTTAGCAGATGAGCACCGTTCCCAGGTTCATCTGCTAACGATCTTGCCATCATCCCTGAAAGTCATTTTTATTTACTGCGTTCCTCGTAAATCTGTTGGGCCTCATCCAGTTCCGACTGCCCCCCGGAGTTCAGCCACTGTGACCGGAAATCATCAAAATCTTTATCAGTATTCGCTTCACCAGAAATTGCTTTAATATAATATTGAGCCTGTAGTGTGTTCAAAATGGCCTCGTATTGGGCTTTCGTCTTCATCACCGTCGACTGCATCAGATCACTCAGGACGGTCACACCTTCCACATTCGTCAACTTTTCTTTGAAAGCCAGCTTTTCAGGAGAATAGTGATGCTTCATCATGGAGCTGACTTTGGCACCGAATGGATTATAGAAACCTGCACCCAGTTCACTCATTAACTCCGTACCTGCTGCCGCTTCCGTAACGACCGCTAATTCACCTTCGAGGTTATAAGAGTTTCCTTTTTCCCCAAACACTGTCGTCAAGTAACCTTCCGTATCCGTCGTGACATACTCCAGAATTTGCAAAATTTTAATTCGTTTGGCGTCATCCTTCTCAAGCTGTGCTCCAAACAACAAAGGAGGCTGCAAGGCTCCGTTGGCCATCGCATACTTTTTGCCGTCCGGCCCAGAGAATGGAACACCAGGAATAAGTTCAATGCCTTTATCCTTGGAGATCAGGCCAAAGTATCCATCATCATACAGGTGGTGCCACATTCCGGTTTCAATGATTCCGGTACGCAGACTGACAAATTTGGTTTGAATCTCACTATTGCCATCGGTGATGAATTCAGGATCAATTATGCCTGCCTTATACCATTCATTTAACAGCTTCAGCGCATTGCGCGCTTCCTCTGTAATTGCGCCATACGTTACTTTGCCATTCGCGTCCAGTTTGAACTGGTACGGTGCTACTCCGTAAGCTGCGAACACCGTATTGAACAGTTGTGCCTGGGCATCCTTGCCTCGTCCGGTCAAACCGTACGTATCCTTTTTACCGTTGCCGTCCGGGTCATTATTCATGAATTTGGTCAGCACATCCTCAAGCTCGGCAAGATCTTTTGGCGGTTCATTGTAACCAATAGCTTTCAGCCATTGTCCGTTATATGCGGGTATAAAACCCGTTGCACCTTCCCCCCATACCTTGGGAACACCCCAGTTCTTGCCGTTATAAGTACCCGGGTCCCAGGCATTTGGATCAACGCTCTCCACGTCCGCCGTGTATTTAGGCATATATTGCTTGATTTCCTCTTGGGAAACACTCGCAAGGATGCCTTGATCCGCCCATTGCACCACATCGCCTACGGTGCCGTCTACGGAAATAATGTCCGGGATCTGGCCGGAAGCCAGCATGACATTGAATTGTTCTTTCCAGGTCGCCGTCTCGAAGGAGATATTCTTGAATTTCACATCAAATTTCTCTTCCAGAAACTTCTGGACGTAATTGTTGTCGGCTTTAGGAATATTCCAGTTGTTTGCGATTGAAATCTCAATTGGCTTTTCATTGCCTCCATCTGAATTTTCACCAGTGCTGTTATCAGTAGTCGCACCACCACTGCAACCGCTTACGAGTAATGAAGCCGATACCACTAATCCCAGCATACCGGTAATGAATTTCTTTTGTCTCATCTCTGAATTCCTCCCTTTTGATCTAACGATTCGCATATGTGAATCAAGACACCCTGAGGCAGCCTGAATGAACCCGTGTTACCCTTTGAGCGAGCCTACCATCGTTCCTTTTACAAAGTACTTTTGCAGAAATGGATACACAATAATAATGGGCAATGCCGTGAACATCAAAGTAGCGGCTTTGATCGGTTCCTGATAACCCAATTCTGAGCCCTTAACATCTGCCGCGAACATGGATAGATTCTCTCCCGTGATGACCACTCGTCTCAGGAACGTCTGAAGCACTTGCTTGGAAGGGTCCTGAATGTATAACACCGCGTCAAACCAGGCATTCCAATGTCCTACAGCAGACCATAGCGACAATGTGGCGATAACAGGCATCGATAACGGGAGAACCAGCTGAAACAGAATACGCAGATCGTTCGCTCCATCGATTTTGGCTGAATCCTCCAGCTCATCAGGTATGTTCTGAAAGAAATTACGCAGAATCAGCATGGAAAACGTACTGATCAGTCCCGGAATAATGTATACCAGCCGTGAATCCAGCAGCCCAAGCGATTTGATCAGAAAGTAAGAAGGAATCATGCCCCCGCTAAAGAACATCGTGAACACAATTAACATCGTATACACATTGCGATGCGGCAAGTATTTACGGGATAGCGGATATGCTCCAAACGACATGAACAGGATCGAGCAAACGGTCCCCACTACGGTACGAAAAACGGTGTTGCCAAACCCCATCCAGATATCCTGATTACCCAGTACCTTCTCCCAAGCAAAAAATGATACCTGCTGTGGATACAGATGGATACCCAATCTCAATGCTTCTGCCGGCGTACTGAACGAAATCGCAAGCATATGGACAAACGGATACAGCATGACAATACACAAAATAATCATGAACGTAATCAAAAAAGCCTGAAAAAGGTTACTGCTCCTGCTATGCTTCACTGCCTTGTCCTCCAATCTGCTTATTCTGTTTAAAAGAGCCCCTGCTGTCCAAACCTTTTAGCCATATAGTTCGTTGCCAGTACCAGCGCAAAAGCAATCACATTTTTGAACAGACCGACCGCTGTCGTCAGGCTGAACTGGAAATTCTGCAAGCCTACCCTATAAACATAGGTGTCCAGAATATCCGCCACACTATAAGTTGCAGGTGAGTACAGGTTCAAAATCTGATCAAAGCCGGCATCCAGTACATTGCCAATACGCAGAATAAACATCAGTACGATTACGGGCATAATTGTCGGAAGTGTAATACTGAGGGTCTGCCTCCAGCGACTCGCTCCGTCCATCACGGCAGCCTCATACATCTCGGGCTGTACACCTGCAAGTGCCGCCAAATAGATAATCGTGCCCCAGCCGACTTCTTTCCAGATCGCCGAAATGACCAGTGTTGACCGGAAATGATTCGGATCTCCCAGAAAATAAACCGACTCCAATCCCACAAGTTGGAGCAAATAATTGACCACACCAGACGATGGAGACAACAGCGTGATCAATATCCCCGAGAGAATGACCCAGGAGAAAAAATGCGGCAGGTAGGTCAGCGACTGTGCTACCCTTTTGAAGGCACCTGACCGGATCTCATTGATCAGTAGCGCGAGTATAATTGGCGCCGGGAATCCAAACAAAATATGCAAAAAACTGATGATAATCGTATTCTTCAGAATCATTAAGAAATCAGGAGATTGAAAGAACAAAAACTCGAAATGCTTGAAGCCCACCCACGGACTGCCCCAGATTCCATCCATGATCCTGAAATCTTTGAAGGCCAGTTGGATACCATACATTGGGCCGTATGCAAAGACCGCGTACCAAGTCATTACCGGAGCAAGCAGCAGAAAAAGATATCTGCACTTCTTGTATTCCCTCCAGGTTGCTGCCCATTTTGACGGCTGTTCATTAAATATATTCTTTTTACCGTCCACTTCCGGATTGTGCACCGGGTTCATGATAACTGCTCCTTTCCAACCATCCAAAATTCCTCAAGCCACACTTCAATCTTAGAATTATGTAAGCGCTTTTTCTATTGCAAGTTCATTCAATTCTTTATAAATTCTTTCACGGTTTCTTATAAAATCTAACGAATTCATAAAAAATGACCGCTGCTTGGGTAACATTCGTTAGATGCTCCAAACAACAGTCATATGCACCTTACCTTCTAGCTCCATACTTGCTTCTGTTAATCCTTATCCAGAGATAGAGAATCCAGCGCTGCCAGATGTGAATTCCGATATTGCACAGGCGTTACGCCGTAGCGTGATTTGAATTTGCTGTGAAAATACTGAGGATTCCGGTAACCAACTTGCGTTGCAATAACTGACACAGCGAGACGTGGTTGAACACGCAACAGATCCGCAGCTTTTTCCAGCCGCAGCCGGGTTACATATTCCGTAAAAGATTCTTTCGTTCCTTCGCTGAAAAGTGTAGAAATATAAGCAGGGGCGAGTGAAACCTCCTTCGAGAGGATTTGCAGGGATAACTCTTCATGCAGATGATCTGCGATATACACCTTCAATGTACGAATCACATCCGAATGTGCATGGTTACCGGCATACTTCAAATGTTCGGTAATCTGCATGCACAGCCTGCGAATTCCTTCGACCGTCTCGATCAGCGTATCCTTTTTCAATTCATCAAAAATATTGGCATGCGGCAGGAAGTGCTGTAACTTCAACTCAAGCACCGATTGATATAATTGCATAATTAATTGCAGCACAGCGAGCTCTGCAGTCTCGATCTGCATATGACCATCCTGTAGAACCTCCAGAAAATGATTAATAAAATCAGCAACCGCTTGCTGATCTCCTGCCTGTAATGCATTTTTGAAATGATCGTATTGAAACAGATAAGGCGCTGTACTCATCTCCAGAACTCTGGAATACGCAACGATTGCATCTTTTCCATGTAAAAAATGATATCTGCTTGCCTGCTTGGCCATCTGATAAGAATCGGCGAGCGCTTCTGGGTGGTCTACCCTACTCCCAATTGCCGCACCAAACCGGGAATCATGCTCAGCAGAATGTTGAGCCGCCTGCAAATCGGCCATTATACGATTTTCTGCGTCCTGTTCATCAGGAGAAATATAATAAATGATAGCCGCCTCATTCTCATTCAGTGGAACGAAAATACTGTGTAAAGACCGATTCATCTTTTCATAACGAATCTTCAGACCTGTACTTCCCTCCTCTGGAATCCGGAGATAGACGGTGCAATAGTGATATCCCGGTTGAATGAACTGTTCCGCTTCGATCTCCAGACTTACGCCAAGCAAGAGGTTTTTCAAATCATTTTTTCTCGCTTGGGTTTCGAGGTTTACGATCTTTTCCTCCATTAGATGAAAGGTGTTACCAATAAAAGCGTACTCATTGCCCAAGGATGTGACAGCACTTGTTGTATGTAAACCTTTGATCTGCATCATCAGTCTTTGTACCGGAATGTAGAGTTGTTTGGAGAAAAAGAACGATAGCAGCAAACCAAATAGAACAACTACGCCGCAACTAATTACAAGACTGTTTTTCAACTGTTCAGAGGACAGGACAAAAGAGTTCATCGGACGATACATCGCATACGTCCAATCCTGCTGCGAGTTCGCGGACTCCAGATAAGACAGAACAGCTTTGCCTTCCGCTCCTTCTATAATCTGTTCTCCACTTTGGCGGTTGTGAATGGTATTCTGCAATAAACCACCGAGCGCCTCATTGTACTCCCCCGTGTGAAGCAGCTCTTTACCCGAAGAGTCGAAAATATACAGCTGGTCTGCCGGGGAACTCAAGATTCGGGAGGCCGCCGTCTGCAGATATTCCACCCCTACATCCATAAAGAAATAACCCATGGTTGGCACGCCAGGTGTCTCATATGGCAATTTAATCACATAGGTCATCACCTTGCTTCCATCCGCCAATGTCCGTAACAGCCATTCTTTAGGTTTCACTTCGTTCAGCTTCAAAATGAAAGCTGCATCTTCGGATGTATCACTCTTCATATGAAAGTTGCTGGCATCCACGACATAATGATTGGCTGGAAAATAAACGGTAACATTCGTTAGCCCTTCATTTTCAATCCTATAGAATTCCAGTTCCTGCCGAAAGGATGCAATTCGACTCAAATTCCCCTCCCAGCTCTTCGTTAACAATAGATTCAAGTTGAAGTTATTCTGAATGAACCGAATGGAGAGTGCTTTATTCTGCAAGTTGTCTTCATATTTCTTTAATATCGTCTGCTCGATATAATCCTTGGCGGAAATAAGGCGGTTTTTATTGTCCTTGGCAATCTCATCCTCCATCATTTCATTAGCTTGGGTATACCAATACCCACCCATAATGCCGATCAGAACCACAGACAGAACAGTATATGACAATATAAATTTGATAAAGATGGTTTTTCTGTATTCAGGCATTTTCATCCATCCCCTTTAGCTTCGCTCATCGTGAACTATCCCGTCTCCACAATAATGTATGCGCTATCATAAATGAGATCAACAATAGTTATTCATATTGCTTAAGCTATCAAAATCATTCTCTAAAATCCAGTATAAAATCTTTCACTTCATTCTAATTTCTTTCAACCCAGTGCGGACCTGCACTTATCTGGTACAAAACAATGCAAAAAAATGCCCCAAAGCCTCCTTATTGAGGCGCTTCGGGACATTTACATTGAACACGTGCTTTTTTTGCAGGCAAGCAGTATATCAAAATGATTTATTAGGATGGTTCGAGCTCAGCAACTTCTTTCATCCTTCTTCGTTCGGTTCCGTCTGGATAACCAGTGCCTGTATCGCCTGTAGCAGCTCGTTAGCTGCGGAATCAATCTGTGTTTGGGTGCTGTCAGCATCTTCCGCTATTTCCGTGGCCAGTGATTTGGCCGCCAACATGGCGGTAAAACCAACCTCTTCATAGATTTCTTCCTGTAAGGTGTCTGCTTGCTCCAGTAGCATGACTAGCAACGTCAGGTCTGTGGGCTTGCTGTACAATTCCAGTTCCGCCACGTTGGCATAACCGCCTGGTGAATAGTACCTCAGATAACGGAACGCTGTATCGTTGGTTATCGAAGCCGTATGCCATTGGACGCTGCTGATCCCGCTGATGGTATACAAATCGGAGTAATGCGTGCCGTCGTTAGATCCCTGTAGAATAGCTCCGTTAACACGTGTAATTTCTGAAGCTTTACCATTTCTCGGATAAAACTTGAAGCTCGACAATGACTCGGCCTGATTTTCTCCCAAATCAATATCAATCCATGCTACAGCATCCATTGTATCGGTAAACGTATCCACATTACTGTCCACGGCACGCCAACCATTCTGCTCTTTGGTCCCCTTGTTCTGATAGACTGGCGTGGAGGCCGCCACCATGGAAGGCGTTACGGTAATCTTCTGAGCAGGCAGGGAAGCAAGAGAAACCAGCTGCTCTTGAGCTTGGTGCAACTCCTCCAGCAAAGCAGGCCGATCAGATACAGGATTGTTGAAGAGTTCTCGAATCCGCTCAACCTCTTGCATGTATTGGTAATAGCTTCCTTTCGTATATCCATCAGGGCTGACTACCTTGGAATCGATGCTGCGAATATCATATTGTCCGTACAATTCCACTTCTGCCACATTCCCGTTCCATGCAGTGCTGTTGTAAATTCTCAGGTATCGGTAAGCATCATGATCGATTATTTTATCCCCGCCAATGTAAGTCCACTTGCCTTCTGTTGTTCCTGTGACGGCTGCAATCATGTTTGTCCAGCTGTTATTGTCATTCGAACCTTGCAGGACCACTCCGTTCATTCTTGCTGGATAGGAGGCTCTGGGCATCAGCATGATATCGCTCAACGTTACGGATACATCTGGTCCAAAGTCCAACGTATAGTAGGCCCCGGCACCAGTTGCCAGATCACCGAAAGTCCCCGTATTTCCATCGAACAATAGATAGCCTACCTGTTCCTTGCTCAGTCCGCCTGTACCATACTGCTTATCTGAAGCAGTTACGGTGGCCAGCCTGGATACATCGAGGAGCTTGGATTGGTTCACCAAATACAGCGAAGATCGATCCGTCGTGAAGATGGCAGGACCTGCGGACAGTCCATTAGCCGTCTTATAATCGATGGCAAACCGAATAGGACCTGTAGGCGCAAGATTGTCGATGACCGCAGATGCCGTCCAGTTCAGCTGATCTGTGGAATGCACCGTTGCCTCCTGACCTTGAATCACTGCCTGCACATCATGAATCGGCTCACTGGATTCAAAGGTCAACACAACCGTATTGCCTGCATCAACGCGGTTCTGTACGCTCTGGGGGGAGCTTATTGTGAGCGATTGAATCTTGTTATTCGTTTCATGGCGTTCTCCAAGTATTCTGAATTCGGACAACTCCAGCATCGTACTGGATGGCTCAATCATCTGAATCTTGAAGAACCGGAAGGCAGTATTCCTACGACCTTCGCTGACTTCAAGTGTCTGCATATCTTCAGATACGACGGTCAACCCTGGCGTTAGACGAGTCCATGTTTCATTATCATTAGAACCAAAAATCGCAGTACCGCCGATCCGCTCGGGAAAACTTGCTCTTACCTGCAGGGAGAAAGCATCCGCAGTGACTTTATAATCCGGTCCAAAATCCATGGTGTGTGTCAAATTGACGGCGTTACCGTAAAATGCAAAACTTCCGGCGTAATTATCCAATAAATTTAGCGTTTCATTGAAGAAGGTTGCGGCAGTCAGCATATGGGAATAGTCCATACTTCCATCCTGAAGCTGCGGTGTTAATTCTTGTAGACCTACTACCGCAGTCCTCAACTCCACCAGCTTTTGCAAAAACTCGTCATCTGAAACCGTTGTTATTACGTCCATGACATCAGCATAAATGCTGTTGTAGTGTGTTAAACTCCCCGATACATAGCGGGTTTCCGGCTTATAGGCAGCAATCACTGCGGCAACGGCAGACGCACGGTCAGCGCTCACGATTATCTTGACTTGTTTGGCAGTGATGGTGGTCCCATCCGTCGCTCCTACCACTATGGAATAGGTGCCGACCTGCTCCGGCTTCCACAAAAAAGCACCTGTACTTTCGTCAAACACAGCCCCCTCAGGCTTATGATCGATCTGGTAGGTAACGTTGTCGCCTGCGCCTGCATCCGTGACAGTAAAATCGTACTGCAATGCTGCATTTGACCCGACATACGTATACAAAAGAAGAGAGGTTCCGCTCTCGTTAAAGACAGGTGGCGTCAGCTGTTCACTGGCTTTTAGATGGATGTGATCCATATCCACCACAGTACCAGCTCCCTGAACTTTGAAATACGTCAAATCACTTAGGCCGCGAAGGTTGGGCATTGTATAGGATACATATTTCCACTGCCCCTTGGTATCCGGTAAAATTAAAGGAGCATCCTGCCATCCATTGATCACAAGCTTGGCTGTACCATTCGTCCGTATTCGCAGCCCTATGGTTTTAACGGGAGTGCTGGTGCTGACGATGGCGATTCGACTCCCCTCTTCCGTGGCTGTAATCTCTACAAAGGAAGTTTCACCCTCTTGTTTTATCTCGGAATGTGAATCCAGACTGGTAGCCCGGTGTTCAATTTCATTCCAATCTGCATTCGTCGATACTTTTGGAAGTGTTGTTGCTCCCTCAGTTGCTGCTTCTTCGGGGATAAACATCCAATAATCGGCGCCTCCATCCGGAGATTCCCAATAGAAAGGCAGTCGCTTCTTAAACATATCGACATAATATGGAGCTTCCTCTTCCATATTTAGACCTGCCGTATATTTGTAATAATAGTAGAGACCATACACGTTGCCGCCAATACGTCCTCTGTATCCTTCAGCCAGCTCTTTATAGATAATGGTCGGATTGCCATCGGCATCCGTATGAGCCGCTACCGGTGTCCATGGCGTATCATGGCCCAGCATGAACTGTGCAAAATAATCGGCCGCTTTCAATATCCTTTGATCCAGATATTCGTAGGCATTAATTGCATTGTCCGCAGTGGACACCGTTCCTGCGACTGGATCGACCTTGGTTTCCTGTGCTTCCAACAGGCGGGCCAAGATCTCCACATTGGTGAGATCCCCAGCGCCATGGGCCTGATCCCTGCCCATCTCTACATGCTGCACTCTCGGTGGAACCACGGCTTCACCTGTCACAATATTAGTGTCCACCCATCGAAACAACTGCTTGATCGAACCATTTTGCCCTTGATCCACAGCAGACTCATTCACGGTAAACCACTCTACACCCTCATTGTAACGATCACGGTTTCCTGTAAATATATATCCTGACATCGCTCCAAGGAGCGGATACAGATGCTGGTTCATAAAATACCCGTTATCATGCTGGAAAGTATCTATGACCGGATAGATGAGATTATTGCTAAAATTGGTTGTGTCCTGGTCTGTCCACTCCAGGTCTTGTCTTGTGCTGCTCGTATATCTTAAAATCTCTGCTGCTGTCACCATGCGATTCAATGGAATTCCAGTGTGAATGTGTGAATCAATGAAATAGGTGTATTTGGCAGGGTCCATCTGAGACCAGATTCGAATGATGCCCATCGCGTTAGCCCTGTACACCTCTTCCCCGGTTACATAATACATGATGGCTTGTGTGTAGGCCTTTAAGCTGTCCGCAATAAATTTGGAGTTGAAGGATTGACTGTTAAAATCTAAGCTGCCAGGTTTTGTCGGATCTGCACTGCTCTGATTGCTGGACGTAACGTTCTTGGATGCGGTTGGGGAATCTGTCATTCGATTAAAATAACTATACCAAGGCTCTTGCTTTGCCAGCACCTGTGTGCGCATATTCTCAAGAATGTCCTTGGTGAGCCCGATTCCCGGATGTTTGAAACCGCTTGCATCAATTTCCTCATAAATCGTTGGCAGATATGCTGCTGACGTATTCTCGTTCACAGACGCTTCACCTGATACCGGATAAGCCACTGCAACCAAACTAACAATTAGAATACACATTACAACACACTTGGCTTGGCTTACCAAACCGCGCTTTTGCCGAGATGCCATGTACACTCCTCCTTCATGTTGTAGACTTGTGTGACATTCACTTCGTTTGATTGATGTGTCGTTATTTTCTATATCATTGCAGGATTTCACAAGCTTCGTCCATTGCAAAATCATTCAATTTGTTAAGATATCTTTCAAATGATCCAGAGGGTGTGCTTATTTAAATGCATGACTTCGATATCATAGATGTTTCTGCCCTCTTTCGGCACAGGAATGTCTGCTCTCAACACAAAAAGAAGCCTGATCCATATGGATCAGGCTTCTTCATTATGTTTTTCGTGTTCAACAAGTTTCCGTAGCCACCATGTTTCCCTTGTCACCTGCGAACGACTTGATTAAGACTTTGCAGGTTTCCGAGAAGGTTTGGAGGAACTTGATTTTTTATTCTTTTTCTTACTCACTTCCACAATCACAGGCTCCTGCGGGTGTTCTACCGGGTACATTTTTCGGAACAATAACGTCTGTAGTACCAGGAACGAACCCCCAACCGTCCAGTAAAGCGGCATGGCTGCCGGGGCTGTTAGAGAAAAGAATGCCATCATCAATGGGGAGAGATATCCCATAATGGCGAACTGTTTTCGCTGCTCAGGCGCCATGTTGGCTTGTGATACCTTCGCTTGAATCAGATAAATGACCGCAACCACCACAGCGAGCACGTAGTCCGGTGCTCCCAGTTTGAACCACAGGAACGAATGGGAGGACAACTCCGGTGTAAGTCGGATGGCTGTGTAAATACCGGACAGGATAGGCAACTGAATGAGCATCGGCAAGCAACCAATGTTCAACGGATTGAACTTATGTTTCTTGTATAGCTCCATCGTTTCCTGAGACAGCTTTTGCTTATCAGCAGGATCATTTTTGCCTTCATATTTTTTCTTGAGCGCATCCATCTCGGGCTTCATGGCGTTCATAATGACTCGTGTTCCCTGCTGGGACTTGGCTTGACGCATCATCAATGGCAACAGTGCCAGACGAATGACAAGCGTAATTACAATGATCGCGATCCCGTAGCTTCCACTAAATATGGTGGCAATGTGCTGAATCAGGTACGACAGTGGAAATACAATGTAGTGATTAAAAAATCCCGGTGTCGATGAAGTAATCTCCGACACGTTGTTACTGCATCCGGCAAGCAGCATGACTGCAAACAAAATGGCAATCAGGCCATAGATCCGTCCCTTGCCCGATGTAAAAGTGAATCCCTTGTTGGTCTTATGTTCCATATAAATCCTCCTCGTTGATTTGTTGACCAATCGTTCAACGAGGAATGACAATCTGGTTCATCTTCATCGGGCGCTTCTCTTCGTCTAATCATGCGGCCCCAGTCTTCCTGTCTGTGTTGTCTGTCCAAACACAGGGCGGGAAGTACAGGCTCAAGTCCACCACCGACGCCACCTTCCATCCAGTACTCTGTCATGCCACAGTGAAGATGGGCAATATAGGCATAACTGACGGTGAAGATGAGTCCAATCGAGAATAAATATGGTAATAACTCCTGCAGTTCAAACAAGGGATTCACCCCCTTTATAGGTTCATTTTTATATTATAACACTTACATATTGTTTTTGCATAAATCCGTCCATGAAAACAGCTATTATTCAACTATTCCGTTCTCAATTTGGACATTTCTAGCTCAGCTCTGTGTCTTGCAACGTTATAAGAAGGCCAGGAACGATCTGATCTATCCATCTCCAGGTAGGCTTGTCGTTCCAGCATTTCCCTTTTGAGATCCGGATACTCCTCCAGAGCAAACGCTCGAAGTAACGGAACCGCATCTGCCGACAAACTTGCCAGGTAGGTTGCATCAATATTGCCAGTCTGATGATAACGTTCAATATTCAGCTCGGCAATCTGTTTATCCATGCCCACATAATTGACAGCAACATATGCAGTGAGCGCAAGCACAATATACCAGCGGATCAGCGGTATTGACGTGTAGCGTATACGAAGACCGGCAATCAGCAACAGAAGTGCCAAGAAGATCATGAATGCGTGCACCAGGAAGCGAATGTACGTATATCCATAAGCCTGCTCATAGAGATTAAGGCGCATAAACGCGGAATACAGCATGATTGCTGAACAACTGACCAGAATCAGAAGGAGTACCTGATGCGCTATGGAACCCGCTCTGCCACTCGGACGGGTATACTGCAACGCAACAATAAGAATAAAGAAATTAATACCTGTGACGAGAATCAACTCTGCGAATCCACTTCTCGCATACTCTGCATAAGACAGATCTACCGGAAGATGCCCCTCTCCCGCACCAAACAGATACGAAAACTGTACAAGTACGAACAAAACGTACACAACGTTGATGACAATCAGCATCGTACCCACAATGATGGGGTCCAATCTGAATGTTTCCCGCTGAACCGCAGGGCGTTCGGGCTCGGGTGTAATCTTATTAGTAACCTGACCTTCAGTGGCCGGGCCCACAGGAGAGAATATATAGGTGTGATCACGCTTATCAACCGTGGATACTGCTCCATTTTTCCAATGTGCGTTCGCTCTCTTCTCTGCCTCATACTGCATCGGTTGTACAAATCCCCATACATAACCGAATAGCAATACACCTGCGATGACAATCCAGATGATTCTCGGTATCCCTGGAGTAAAAGCCAGCTGATTCAGCCACTCCGGAAAACCGGCTAGATATTGATCGAAGACCCCGTCAGCGGAAGACAGTAATGCAACGACAACAATGAGGATCGGCAAAGACGCGACAAGACCAATGAGCACTTTGAAAACAACGGTTTTCTGTGATTTGCCCATGCCACGTCCGCCTGCTCTCACAGCAATAGCAGCAACAGTCCCCCAATGACGTATGGCTTGAGGCAGCAAGTGGTCAATAGCCGTACCAATCAATCCGATCTCCCACCACTGCTTCTGTTTTCTGCCCATCAGATACGTCATATGTAAGATAACTACGCCGGGTACAACCAGAAAATTAAGAACATACAGCAGTTCATTGTCGTATAACAGGAACGTTAGCGACAACAACAGCACTACAGCCGCCACAAAAGCATCAATGAACTTGAAAGACCTCATGCGATCCCGTGCAAACAGATACATGAACACATAAAAGAGAATTACAAAGATAGGATACGATACGCCAATCTCATTGCCATAGAACAAATACTGGTGAATGATTGCCAGCATCCATGCAGACAGTAGCGTGATTAAAGCGCGGTGCGGTGAAGCCATTATTTTATCAATCATGGGAAAAACCTCCATTAACCTTTCTATGCTATATTCTAGATGATAAAATAGGAATATAAATAGAAATTAAAATCAATAAAACTTCTTATTTTAGAGAAATACGTCAGAGGTCACCTCCAGGAGGGAATCAACACTTGAAATTACATCAGCAATATCTGCTGTTACATCGACATTATGGTCACCATACAGAACATGAACTTACACTCGCCGATCTCGCTGAGTTGCTAAATTGTACGCACCGCAATACGTTAACGATTGTCAAAAAGATGGTAGCCAATGACTGGATTCGTTGGGTTTCTCAGCGTGGCCGTGGTCGGCGTTCATCACTGACCTTGCTTGTTCCGGCTGATCAAATCGCCGCAGAATATATGATGCAGGCCATGAATCGCCGAGAGTTGCAGGAGGCTGCCGAGCAGGTGAGCGCATTCTCCAGTTCAACAATCATGCAGGATTATCTAAACCAGTGGTTGCTTGGATATTCAGGACATCATACGGAAGCCGGCACCAATAATGAGCAGATTGATACGCTTCGGCTGCCTCTGCGCCAACAGCTTCATGCGCTTGATCCGCTTTACATTAATCTATTAGCTGAATCCTTTGTTACTAGCCATGTCTTTGACGGGTTGGTTCAGCGGGGTGAACAGGGAGAGATTCTTTCCTGTCTCGCACATACTTGGGATGTTAGTGCAGACCGAAAGACATGGATCTTTTATTTGCGAAAAGGCATTACTTTTCACGATGGTCAGATGCTGACGGCCCATGATATTGTGTATACGTTTGAACGACTGCAATCCTCAGATCGCCGGACATTGTACCGTGATGTGAGTAAACAGATTCTATCTATTGAATCGATCGATCCCTTAACCGTGTGTTTCCAGTTGAAAGACCCTCACGAATTGTTTTTGTCCTTTCTTACAACAAGTCGTGCGGCGATTGTACCCTCATCAGGAAAAAACGAACAAAAGATACAGCATGCGGGTGATGCGCACGGGATGCAAAAACCTGTCGGGACGGGGCCGTTCAAGGTCACTGCCTGGGATGATCACTTGTGCAGACTTGAAACCTTCACATCATATTTTCAGGGTAGAGCACATATGGACCGGGTAGATATCCTGCAAATTCCGTGGAGTGCCTCGGCAAAAATGGACGATAGCCAAGATATCGAAACTCCGTTTTTTCATCTTGTTCATAATCCGTCTTCGTCTGCCGGTGCAGACTGGACACAGATTAGTGCAGGGGTAATGGTTCATAAATTACTCACGTGTAATACACAAAAAACCGGATCGTTAAACGATCCGGAAGTAAGAGCACATATCAAGTCATGCCTTGCTGGAATGTATAGAGGTGACGGACATGCAGATGACTCTGAGGTCGTTGAGCCTGATTTTAGTGTGGTGAGTACCGAGATGGTTGACCCGGAGGGATTTAGAGACATTACTAAACAACTCACTTCGGTTAGTCCCATCTCATTGCACATTGCGACCATTCCACAATATCGCAGGGATGCTAAAAATCTGGCTTCCATACTGGAGCAGTGCGGTTTCTCTTGTACCGTCCGAACCGCTACGATGGAGCAGTTTAAAGGAAATCTCCGGCTGGAATCTGATCTGATTCTCTTCTCGCTCATTCGGGACAGGGACGAAGAACTGCGCAGGTATGATCTCTACTCCACGTTGTCTGAGCATTTGGAAGATTCTGCTCGTATAACGATCCATGAGATCTTGCAAACCATCGTCGCCTCTCCCATCTCTGCAGATCGAACTTATGAATTAGACCGAATTGAGCAATTTTTGGTTGACCAGAATTTACTGTTCCATTTATCCGAAAAACCGGTAGAAACCGCTTATCTGCCTTCCGTGCGTGGTCTATCTTTCAACAGCCAGGGCTGGGTGAACCTGCGTCATATCTGGTTTCCTTCGCAGGTGATGAAGTGAGAATGATATGGATTGTGCTAAAATAAACAAATGCTATTAACTTACACTTACACGCACTTGCACCATACTAAGGAGGCATTACATTCATGAGCAAATTGATTTTCTTTCTCGGCGGGGCCGGAAGTGGCAAGACCACCCTTGCCAAAGCCCTTTCGCGTAAACATAAAGCTGCTTTCTTTGATATGGATATTCTGCTTCGTCCTGCGGCTGAGGCAATCATGACCCTTCAGGGACTTGACCCATCCGACCGAGATTCGCCTGAATACAAAAGGTTGTGCCGTGATCTTGGGTACCGCATTACGATGGACGCCGCACTGGATAACGTTCAGTTGGGTATCGATACGATAGTTGTGGGGCCATTTACAAAAGAAATCGGAACCCCTGACTGGATCGAGCAGGAACTCGCACGGATTGGACGTTCTCTGAAAGATACGGATGTGCGTGTGGCCTATATTTATTTAGAAAATGAAGCATTGTATCACAAGCGGATTACAGCGAGACAATCTCCATTGGATGAATGGAAACTTGCAAACTGGGATACATTCATAGCTTCTCTCGTCCGTAAAGAAGTAGCCTGGCCGCTCCCTGCTGCATCCGTCGCTTATATTGATAATTCCAGTGATGATCCTGCGATTGCCTATGCTGAACTTGAACGACGGATGTACGAGTAAAAAAGAATCACACGCTCAATCTTACTTTGGTGATAGATAGATTAAACGCTTCTCTCGTCAACTTCTGACTCATTTCTAACACTCTAACGAATCTCTGGCAACTTATTACCTGGTTTGGACTAACACGAAAATTCTAACGAACCTCAGTAACGCTAAACTGGATCTAACAATTGAAAATAGGCAAAAATGCGCTACACACGAAGAGATAAGGTGTCTCAGATTCCTTACGATTTCAATCTGACTCATTTGCTTGGAATAAGGTGCGTCAGGTTCGTTAGCTTCCAAAGAGTGCCCCGCGATGAAGCCAAGTGTGCGCCAAAATGTGATCTGAATGAAAGCTGTACACCAATCACATATACAAATCTAACAAAATCAAAAAAGGGATCCGTCTCACCAAGCCTTGCAGGCCGATGAAACCGATCCCTTTTTCCATTAAACATCCCCGCACAACATGGGATAGCCGATACCTTCTACTCCAATTGGATGTCAGACATCTGCCGAGAAGAATACTTCACATTCCTCCGTCCCCCTACCATTCACCTATCCATGCACTTAGCTGAAAATTTACCAATATCCCTATCCGCGCTGACGGGCCGCTTGACGTTCAGCAATGCGAGACATAATCAATCCATGACTTTCATCAATCTCTTCCGGTGTACACGCGGCTTTTAACTCATATACTTTCACCGGAGAACGGTCGATAATATCCAAAAACGAATCAAAAAAGGTCATGTCTTTACTATGAATGTATGGACACCAATGATCTGCCAATCCTACGGTTTCATGAATATGCACACCAACCACGTGATCAATCAACGCGTTAGCTTCACGTACATTGTCATATAGGCCCATTCGATCCATCATCATGCCGTGACCAATATCGTACCAGAGACCAAGCGGCGCGCCCTTCATTTGTCCAATAATCGTTCCCGCTTCGTGCAAAGTCGGCATCTGATAACAGCGTGAACGAGTCTCAATACCGAAATTCACTCCGTAGCCCCGCTGCTCCGACAAGTCGCATACCTCTTCCAGACTTTCCTGAATCCGGCTCAGATAATGAGCACTGCCATCTTCCCGCTTCTCCAGCATCTCTTGCCATAAAGACTGATATGCCAGTGAGTCCGGCCCCTGATCGTGGTATATCTTTTTCAACGCTTCATCTATGTTGTATTCAAACGGAACCTCACCGGGATGTACAACGACAGCCTTGGCCCCATAACGATGTGCGTACTCGGCTGAGCGAAGTAACAGTTCAATCGCCCGTTTGCGGCGCGGCTCATCATCGAATCCGAGCAGGACGGAATCCGTCCCGTAATCCGGATCAGCCACATGCGGAAATGTATTATGCACACTGGATATACCGATCTCTCCCCGTTCAATCATCGGTTCTATCGTCTTCAGCAACTCTTCCGTAACGTTATAGTTCAGCTCCACCTGTTTGAATCCAAGAGACTTGATCTCTTCAATCATGCCTTGTCCGGTCGTATGACGTTTGATGTTCCAACATGTTGAGAACGAATATTCCTGTTTGTCTGTATACATGATTGGTCCTCCTGTCTCTCATTCTATCTCCCATTCATATTCCATTTATCTCTATCTATATAAGTTGAACCAATAAACTTTACACTAGATCACTCCAATTGCAGTACCATCTTCTGATCGCTGTATCCCCAGATTTTTTTGATCCCCTTCTCCAAAGGGAAAAATCCGGTGATAGCTTATGCTTCCGATGCAGCTTTCTTGCAGAAAGCTTTCAGGCGAACGCTCCGCTTCTTCAGATCCGTTCTGCACTCTTCGTTCTCGTGTAAATGTTCAGTTCATCTTATCTACCTATTTATTCCTCATACCGTTGTTTTCACGGAGAGTCAATTCAAATCTCATCTTGTTCGCAGTCTTTCCAGGTACATAACGATAGATGATCTCCGCATGATTCACGTACATTAACACGGATGGTTCAGGCGCCTCAGCCTTCACGGTACACGTAAGTCCAGGGAATTGCCATAACGCTGGTGTAATGTCCTGCTGACGAAGGGATGGCCCTCTGATTTCAAAATAAACGTCGATCTCTTCCGCCGTATCCAGCTCCACATCAATGGTTAACGAATCGGGTGTGAGGTCCGCATCGAACGTTACTCCGCGTAGATGGCTGTTCCACCCCTCGCCTACCTCACGGCGGATCAAGCGAAGATAATAACGCTCCCCCGTCTCTGTCTGCCAGTGAACCGTAGCTGGATGCATCTGACCGTTGGTATTCACGCTTCCAGACATGGCCCCAATCATCCGATCCTCACCAATCCAGGCTTTGGCCGTACATAGATTCCGATTGGAGGCCGGATCATTGCGCTCACACAGCTCCATAAATTGTTTTTGCACAAGACGATCTTCTTGATGAGCCTTGAAATACGGCACGGCCCCCGCAGGCACATCCACCCCAAGGAGCGCAATCAGTGGATCATGGCCTGACTCACAGTTGATTCCTGCCAGATATTCATACCCTTCACCAAGCAAGAGATAGATAAATACACCGATCGAACTATGCTCTCGCATCTCTATATCGTAAGCCCGAGAGAACGGGCCGGATAGATTCTCCAGATTGGCATTGTAATATAGTGCAATGTTATTCCAAAGCCCGTGTTCGATCCGGTGTCCAATTTCAACCAAACGTTCGGTGAGACCATACTTTCGATACATGCCAAGTACGGACAGATCGACGCCATAATAGGTTGTCGTATTGAATTCTGCGAATGTACTGTCGTATTGTTCAAACTCCTGCATCAACCCTTCTGCCTGTTCATCCGAATGCTGAATCCATTCTGTCCGGTTCAAGCGGTGACCATAGTAGTGGGTGATGAAAATGTGCATCAACTCAATATTCGTATTCATTGGAATTACGTCGGATAATCTTCGTTCTACTGACCCTTGAACAGCCAGTTCCATCGCATGATCCATCCGTTTCATGAGTGTCTCCGGCATAAGTTCGGCAAACTCGGCAGTTACGACCACACAGACACAAGCGATAAACTCGCGCCAGTTGGGATCATAACTGATCCAGACCGGTGGCAGAATCTGATTCACTGCCGAATGAAACAGGCGTTTCAGTTGTTTGGAATCTGCCGCCTCTGTGAGCAGAGATCCATCTTCCTGTAGTTTATGGATAAACTGCGCAGACACCTTCTCAAAGGTGCGTTCCAGGAAATAGGTCGTGCCTGGCGCAAAAGATTTCCAAGCATAGTGACCCGCTGGTGGATGCACATCATTGGGTCGGGTCGCGAAGGTTCCGTGATAGATCTCATCTGGAGCGTCATATTGAACATCGAGCACCTTGTGGAACACTCGTATCGCGCGTTCCACATCACCAGGCTCATTTCGAATCAACAACCCGAGCGCATAATGTGCACTGGCCCGTGTGCTGTGCTGCGATGAATCCTCCTCTTCAAAACTCCGAAGCAGATCCAGTTCCTTATCATAGAAGCTATCCATCATCGTCATGGACTGATTTACTAGATACTGCTGCTCTGTTGACATCTTCTCCACCATTCGTTGTGTCATGTCATGGACCTCCTGAGACTATAGGTGCGTGTTCAAAAAGATCAGTTTTCAGTACCAAGAAGCTGATGATGCCACTAGGCATCATTCGTAATCAAAAGTGAACTTTTTGAACAACCTCTATTAACCTTTTACAGCACCTACCATTACGCCACTGATAAAGTACCGCTGCAACCACGGATACACAAGCAGGATCGGTAACGTTGAGAATATAACGCTGGCTGCTTTCAGACTCTCAGGCAGGACTTGAACGGCACCAATGCCTTCGTTTTGCATCAGTTCTGTAATCTGGTTTTGCTGAATCATCTGATACAATTTCAATTGCAGAGGGTATAGCTCAGGCTTGGTAATATACATCAGTGCATCCTGGAAACCATTCCATCGTCCTACCGCGTAGAACAAACTCAGTGTCGCCATAACCGGAAGGGATAGCGGCAAGATAATGCGCATAAGTGTTCCGAAGTGGCTGCTTCCATCAATGCCCGCCGCTTCTTCCAGACTTTCGGGAATGCCTCGGAAGAAGGTAATGAGAATGATCATATAGAACGGACTAATCAATCCAGGCAAAATAAGTCCCCATGTGCTGTCGAGTAGATGTAGATTTTTGATCAGAATATACTCGGGAATAATGCCGCCACTGAAGAACATCGTCACCACAATGACAAGCATGAACCACTTGCGCCCTTTTAGATTACTCTTCGCCAGTGGATAAGCTGCCGCAATGGTCATCGCCATGCTTAGCACCGTACTCAGGACGGTGAGCCAAATCGTATAGATGAGGGAACGAATCATTGATCCATCTGCAAATACTTTAGTATAAGCCTCAAAGGACAACTCTTTTGGGAAAAAGGAAACTTCTCCTGAACCGATCGCCCGGTTCGAACTGAGCGAGATCGCAATAATATGAATGAATGGTGCAAGACACAGCACCATCGTAATGACAATAAGAATGACGTTTACCGTGTTGAATATTCGATTCGCCGTGTTTTCAGACATCCCACTCACTCCTTACAGATCATATGTGATTCAATCCACTACATAATGCTCTCATCGGTTAATTTCTTGGACGTATAGTTCGCTCCGAGTATGAAGACAAGTCCAACCAAAGCCTGGAACAAACCTACAGCTGTTGCGAGCGTAACCTGACCAGACTGTAAACCGACACGATAGACAAATGTGCTGAGCACATCCGAGTATTCACGTACAGCCACGTTACCGATAATAAATGGTCGGTCGAAGCCGATAGAGATCATGTTGCCGACATTGATGATCAATAAGGTAACAATCGTCGTTTTGATGCCTGGTAAGGAGATGTGCCAGATTCTGCGTAGCCGACTTGCTCCATCCACTTCTGCCGCTTCGTACAGTTCCCGGTTAATCCCTGTCAGGGATGCCAGATACAGTATCGTACCCCAGCCTGCACTCTGCCACACGCCTACTGCAAGATACGTGAAGAGCCAATAGTTTTTGTCTGAAAGGAATGGTAACGGATCGAATCCCATACTCATTAAGATATTGTTAATGAAACCGGATTGTGTACCGAATACCTGAAGTACGATCCCTCCAATAATAACCCACGAAATAAAGTGAGGAATGTACAGTAAGGTCTGTGCCAACTTTTTGAACCAGGCCTTCTTCAGCTCGAACAATAAAATAGCCAATATCAGTGGCGCTGGGAAGGATACCAGTAAGTCCAGCATGTTAAGCACTAACGTATTGCGTAATGCCGTGTAGAATCCTTGATTTTGAAAGACTTCTCTGAACGCATCCAAGCCAATCCACTCACTACCAGCGATACCTTGAAAGAAGTTAAAGTCCTTGAACGCAATCTGCACACCATACATTGGCCCATACTTGAAAATAATGAAGTAGATCATGGGCAGTAGGAGCAACGCATATAGTTGCCAGTTTCTGCGGAAATAGATGCTTGTTTTCATAAACCTTCCCCCCATGTCATTCAGGATTTGTTCATCAAGACGATATTGTGTCATCGCCTTGATGAAATCCCTGTTCTTTGTTGCCATACGCATTAGATGTGATCTCTACTCTACTTATTTCATCGCATTGTAAGCTTCTGTACGTTCATCCAGGATCGCTTGACCACCGCTCGCCATGTAATCTTTCATCATGCTGTCATACGTGGCTTCAAAATCAGCAGGTTTGGAAATGGTTGTTTTCACGAAGAACTCCATAAATTTGTCTTTCAAGCCGTTACCGTAGCGTGCTTCCGCCTCAATCGGTTTGGAGAAGCGCACCGGTTGAATCGTGTCCGTGTTAGAGATCGCTACCGATTTACGCATATCATCCCGATACTTCGACTCTACCTGTACGACATAAGCTTCTTCATTTTTCTTGTCATCCCCAACGTATTTACCATTGACGATAATGGCAATGTCACCGGAATTATAGATACGACCTGCGATTTCAGGAGAAGCATCATCTTTGATTAGTGGAACTCCATCCACAAGCTCATAGTTCTCATTTTCAACACCGAATTGCAGGTCGAACAGGTTGTTGCCCGAAGCCATCCAATCCAGATACTTCATCGCTGCTTCCGCATTTTTACTCGATTTCGGAATCATGACATACATCGCATTAGGTGCATATGCCGGTTTGGCGAATTTTCCTTCGGAGTTTTTGAATGCATCAATCGGAGTCATCACTGCACCAGGTTGATTGGTTTGCAGGTTTTTGTACGTACCAGAGATGTAAATCTCCCCTGCATCCTCGGTGTAGAATCCAACTTTGCCGTTAGATACATCTTCCCACAGCTTTTTCTTGTCTTTGTCGAGCCCAAAGTCCTTGCTCATTAATCCTTCATTATAAAGTGTGTTCATATATTTCAGAGCGTCCTTGAAACCAGGCAATAATGTTGGATAGTCATTGGAACCCAGTTGTTGTGTTAACGTATATTTTTGTTCTTCCGTCAGTGGTTCAATGAATGACCAGATCAGGGGTTCATATTGAGCCGAGGCGATGGACATCCCCATCGGGATAAGTCCTGTGCCGACCTTACCCGGATCTTTTTCCTTAAAAGCCTTCAGTGTTGTATGCAGCTCCTCAGCTGTCTCAGGTGAAGGCAATCCGAGTGCATCCAGCCAGTCCTGACGAACATAGGATGCGTATTTGCCAAGTACAAGACGTTTACCCGGAACCGCAAACTGTTGTCCATCGTATTGACCGTAGGCCAGTGTTTCATCTCCCAGCATTTTTTTCAGGTTAGGACCCGTTTGATCGATCAGATCCGTAAGTTCCGTCAAACCACCTTGTTGTGCATAACGGTTGAATGTTCCCGAATCGTAAGTAAAGACGATGTCAGGTACTTCAGAGCCACTCGCCATCAGAACGTTAAGCTTCTGTACTTCCTCCGAGCGTGGTACCGGAACAAACTGAACGTCGATGTTGTTTGGATCGCCAAACTTCTCTTGAATGAAGCGAGTCAGATAACTGTCCGAAATGGTGTAGCCCGCCGGTGTGTTTCCCCGGTCGAAGATTTCCACTTTCAAAGTCGTTTTTTCCCCCGAACCCGACTCTCCTGATGAAGAGGTAGATTCGCTTCCTGACGAACATGCAGATAATAATAGAGTGAATGCTGTTACCACTGCGAGGATTGAACTTGCCTTGCCTGCCTTACGTCTTTGAAATAATCTCATTTGACCTTTCCCCTTTCGCACACTCTCTGAATGGATTCACATGATTGCCACTCCACTTTGTTCATCCCATTTTGTTGCACCTGTGAATGTCACTAATAATTACATAGGATCTGATATTTAGACAATAAACTATTTTCAAAATGTAAAATTCACGCTTTTTAAGTTAAATACCGCGATATATAAACATATTTCCTGACAATATACAATTTTCACGCCTTATATGTTAACTATATTAACATAATATGTTGCGTTAATGTTGATTTCTCATACCCAATCTGGCATCACCCATCTTGCAATAATCCTTTTTCCATTGAATCTCTCTTCAAAAAAAAGAAAAAGAGACCACATCTTATGTGATCTCCTTGTTTAGCAACACTTGTAGAACGTTTCAACTCACTAATTCCTCGGTGGAAGATTAAACTTCACTTGACCAAACAACGTATCGATGGCATTTCCCGCAAATTGATCGATAACATGTTCGTTGTTCGTATCCGTATGTTCCAAAATCAATACATTATACTTCTCATCATAATGCATTCCGCCCAAAATAAATCGTACTGGAATGTTCTGAGCTGACCCCGCTTTCGAAATGGCCTGCACAAGTTCCGATTCATGCCTTTGGCGAGTGGTCATGTAGGTACCATCAGGTATCGTTATCGTATATGACGGGTCATCTACATTAAATGTGAATGTGTTGTTGCTTGCTGTGATGGTAACCCGCCTATTGATATCTACCGATCCCCACACTTGCTGTCCGTATGTATACATCATCTTCAACTCCTTCCCTATGAATTAATGGATTGTCATAATGCTAGTATAGGTCATTCGTAAAATTCCTTAACGCACCAGCTTAATGGGCCTAAGATGTTGTATTAAACATGAAAAAATCTCCTGTAAAAGGACGATAAGGCACGAACCTTATCCCCTCATACAAGAGATTTCATGAAATATCTCTATGGATATTGCTTTTCATACGATGCTTGGATGTTCTGACACGTCCAATATCGATCGTTATTGTTCCCCTTGTTTTCCACTCTGCTTGCGGTAGTCCCCTGGTGTCACGCCCATAATTCGTTTAAATACTCTACCGAAGGAGATCGCATTGGCATAACCCACTTGCAGAGCAATATCCTGAACAGCCATTTCGGATGCAGACAACAGACGGCAGGCTTTCTCGACCCTCAGTTTCACCAGAAAATCAACAAACTTCATCTCAAACTCTTCCTTGAACAAATAACTCGCATATTTACCCGAGATCTGGAACCGATCACTCAGATGTTTCAGCGACAGATCCGGATCATCAAAATGCTCTTCAATATAGATCCGTAGCTCGTTGATCATCGCTCGATGACTTTTCGTTTCATTCACAGACACATAATTACGATAGACCTCTTTAAGCCATTCCTGCAAAATCTCTTGAATTCCCTCCAGTGTCTCCACCTGCTGGATATCACTGCGAAGGCGAGTCAGGATTTCCTCAGCAAATTGGCTTTGCAACCGCTCAGACAGCTCCCCGAATTCACGGGACAACATCTGAATTAATGCCTGCAGCAACATACGAATATCATTATCTGTAATCTGATCTTCGCTGAACGCAACAAACATCTGATCCAGCTGTGTCCGCCAGCCATCACCCGTAAGCCTGAATTCACGGACAAAGTCAGCGAGCATCTGCAAGTATTTGTACGACTGTAGCTCAATACGATCCGGCAGCTGTTCACTGAGAACAATCGCATCTTTACCAAGGGTAAGCCTATGCTGCAGACCCGCATCTGCACTCGCATAGGATCGCGTGATCTCCTCCCAGCCCGATACGGTTCGTCCAATGCCAAAGGTAAACCGGAGTCGGAAGTGTTCCGCAATCCACATATGCATCTGTTTAGCCAGATCCATGAGCAATTCACGATCCAGTCCTTCCTTCTCATCCGATGCGATCACCACAATAAGCCTGCGGTTCCCAAACCATTCAGCCCAGCCACCAAACTGGGTCTCGTTCTGCGCAAGTTCTTCCACCACGTTCATGAGTGCTATCTTCAAAATATTCTGATTGGTTGAGAGATCGTCGCCATTCATTTCCGCAATGAGGACAGCAACACTCTTTGGTTCCATAAATCGTTCCTCTAGTGGCTGCAGATGGCGAAGTCGCTGACGGAACGAATCCATTCGCTCTCCTTCCATCAGATCAACAAGCAACTGTCTACGGTGAATTAGCAAGTTTTCATGATGCTGTTTCTCATAGTCAACCGTTTGAGCAATCAGATGTTCCAGCGCACGGTCGATGAGAGCCAGTTCATCCTTGACGGACGGAGCTACTTCATCCTCCTCGGCACGTGGCTGTAGCGCCTGAATTCGATTCATGATGAGCTGGATAGGCCGAGTATTTCTGCGAGTAATGTAGACCAGGCCCGCCACTGCACCAACTATCGTTAATAAACCAATGCCGATCCATACATAGGAGACAAGCGACACCCATGAATACAGCTGTCCGGATTGAATGCCACTCTCGAAGACCAGACCAAGCTTGTCCGCAGACACACGATTAAGGATTTCGCCGGCTGAAGGGTCCATTTGATGCGCGGTATAGATCAGATTGTCGCTCTTGTCCCGAACCTGAAGAACAGACAACTTTTCATTCGTCATGTTATCGATCTGCCGTTCTACTGCATACATGCGGATCGTAATGACGAGCAGACCTTCCCCGCCCCAAGGTAGCGGAAGCCATTTATTCATGCTAATTACTTGTGAAGGTACGTCGAAGGATCGTTCCTTGTATTGACGCGGCAGGTTCCAACCGAGGTTCTCCCGATCTTTCAAGGCTTGCTCAATATAGGCACGATCTTGGAAATCTTCCAAGCGCATCATGCCTCTGGGTGTCAGGATCTGAGAATCCGACATGCGATAGAGATAAATGGATTGAATCATATCCTGCTGATCCAGCATCCGTCCCAGCCCGCTTGCCGCATCATAGATGAACTGACTCAATGATTGTCCCTGTCCAGCCTCCAGAAAACGACTGTATGTCTTGTTCGCACCAATGTCTTCTAGCAACCGAAGTTCAATGTCGCCTAGTGAGCGCTCAAGTGTGTCTACGATATAGCGGGTGGAGATCATGTCGGCCTTTTGCGTTTCATTACGCGAGAGTTCGTTGACAATCAGGAAGGAGAGAAAGATCAGAATGGAAATCGTAAGCAGAAAAATAGGAAAATAGGAATACATCAACTTGGTGTGCCAATTCCGCTTTAGATTTACTTTCATAGGCTCCAACTCCTTCCCTCTCTATTCTAATGAGTATGATCTTCTCTGTTCTTTGGCCTGCCTGCTGACGATATACAGAATCACTGATCCTAGTGCCGCACTGATCGTGCAAGACAGATACATCAATGATGGGCCGCCGGAATCGAGTAAATATCCGTTAAGCATATTACCAACAATTCCGCCCAGGCCGGCAAATACCATGTTAAATAAACTTTGTCCTGTGGCCTGCATTTCCCGTCCCGTAACAGAAGCCACATATTCCACTGCTGCGATATAGAAGAATCCGAAGGATAAGCCATGCAGCACCTGAACGCCAATCATCACCTCAGGTGTCGGCCATAGCCATTGGATTCCCCAACGTAACATATACGCCCCGGCTGCAAGCAGCATCGTCCGTTCATGTCCCCATTTTCGGAGGATGAATGCCGCCGCCAACATAGATGGAACATTGGTAATCGACGCGAGCAACAGCGCCGTACCTGTCATGGTCACAGAACCGCCAGCCATCTGAAATGAAATAACGAAAAAGGAGTTAAATGCAGTAAGCGTTTGGTTAACCAGGAAACAACCTGTTAGAAATAGAAGGAATGTCCGGTTTCGGAGCAATCTTGCCAAACCTACGGAGAAGGTTACCGAGGACGAGGAGATGCTCGTCTGCCGGGGAAGTGTACTTGCCAGTATGGCGCTCAGAACGTTAAACATTAGGAATGGCAGCCATAACATGTGAATGGAAAACTGAGAGAGATACATCCCTGCTGCGAATCCACCAACTCCCGTTCCTATGCTGCCGAAGAGTCGGATCATGCCATATGAGGTGTCGGCTGCCCTCGCCGCGGTAACCGCATAGGAGTCAGCCACAGGTATTTGAGTCACTTGGAATATAGTGCATAAAGTATAAATCAATATTAATATAATGTACACTTGAATATTGTAGAAGTACGCTAACGATGCAGGAATAAGCAGGCTTATGACCAGTACGAACCGTGTCTTTTTAAACTTATCTACCAGAATTCCCCATATAGGTTGAAGAATAATAGATACGAGTGTGCCAAATGCCATGATAAATCCGGTTTCTTTACTGGAAAAACCTTGGGAAACCAATATGGGATTAATGTACGGGTTAAACATGCCTCCCGCAAGTCCCATAAACAGGTACAGGCCCTGCAATTTGAGTAAAACACGTCTTGCATCTTTGGAATCGGCTTTTGTTTTCTCTGTGTAAGCCTTCATATGTCTGCTTCTCATCCGGATCTCCATCCTTTAATTCTGTAGTCGCTTCGCCTATTCTCTATTGATATGTCCGTGTTAGACTCGACCTGATTGCAGCCAATGCCCCGATCGCTCCTGCTTTGTTCCCCAGTTCAGCAACAGCTAGACGCGCAGGCAGTACAGTATATCGCTCAAGGCGTGTACGTACTTCATTTAGATAATAGGATGGGTTGGATGCTGCCACGCCACCACCGATCACAATAATGGAAGGATTGAGTAAAGCTATAATATTCGCCAGACCTCTCGCCATATAACGCATGGGTAGTTCCAGGATCTCCAGTGCAGCAACATCACCAGATTCGGCTGCTTTGAATACATGTCTGGCTTCGATCTGCTCCATTTTCTCCCCTGCCAGACTCATGATCAGGGAACCGGCACTTCCTTTTCCATCTGCAAAATAACGCCTCGCCTGTTCGGTAATTCCCGTACCTGAAGTCGCTTGCTCGAATACGCCAAAGGAATCCGCATCCGCAACGTAACCGGTATGAAGCCCTTCGTCTCCTGCAATGAAATGCCCAATCTCGCCTGCTGCTCCATTCTGACCGCTATACAGCTGTCCATTCAGGATAAGAGCAGATCCAATGCCTGTTCCAACCGTGACCATTACACAATGCTGATGTCCCTGTGCTGCCCCTTGATCATATTCTCCCATCGCAGCCATGTTCACATCATTATCCAGCATGATATTGCCGCCGTAATACTTCGAAATAACAGGGCGAATATCTTGCTCAGGCCACTGAAAAGCTGGGGCACTTCGCAGTATTCCCTCCTCCTGTAGAATCACACCAGGGAATCCCAAGCCTACTCCCGAAAGTTGACCCAGACTGCATCCAACCTCACGGCAGAACGTTTCCAATTCAGCGAATAACCAACGGAAGAACTCATCCGGCTGATCACTGGCAAGAGTAGGCAACCGACATTCACGAACTTCACTTCCAGCCTGTTGTGATGACAAGAGCATTAATGTTTTGGTACCTCCAATGTCAATACCTGCAATCCAGCCGGATCGCTCCCCTCCAACCGTACCATTCTGATTGGACTGGCGATCATTACTTACGTTTTTCATGGATTCTGTCATCCTATTTCCCTCCTCACATGTATAAATCCAATCTCTTATTCCATGACTTCCTGTTGAAGATTCAGCATCGTTTGTTGTAGAGCCACCTGCACCGCACCAGTAACAACAGCCTGCTCACCAAGCTTGGAGCAGATTAACTGTGGCTGCACCGGGAAATGCTCAGATATGATCTGTCTCAATAACGGTAACAGCACATCACCGTTCCCTCCTACGCCTCCGCCAAGCACAATCAGATCAGGAGCAAGCACCACGCTAATCTGACGCAGAGCTGAAGCAAGCATCTGGCTATACTGCTTAAGAATCTCTAACGCCTCTACTTCTCCACTGCGTGCAGCTTCAAATAACTTCTCGGGAGTCAAATGTCTGCGAAGAGCATCTACATCTACATCTACATCTACATCTACATCTACATCCGCACCCGAATCAGCAGCTACCAATAGTTCATCATGCAGATAAAGATGACGTTTCGCCAGCTGCATCAGACCATCGGCTGATAGCACTTCCTCCAGACGACGGCCATCCTCCATCAGCATCTCGGCAATCTCTCCGGTTAACCCACCAAGACCTCGAAGCAGTTGACCATGCACCATGATACCAGCGCCCGTACCTGTCCCGATGGAGAAAAAAACAAACAAAGGATAACCTGCTGCTGCACCACTCCTGTACTCCCCCAGCGCCGCAAGATTCACATCATTCTCCAAGATTACTTCACAGGGGAATGCTCCTGACAACGACTCCAGCGAGAAGGCTTGTTCCAGACCCACTAACGGGTCCACAATACGACTGATACGCCCCTTTTCGGGTAGAACTACACCCGGTATGCCAAACCCGATGCACTGTATCTGATTCCAGTTCAGATGATTTTCCTCAAGCAATGCGTTCATATGACTTCGAAGAAGCTCCAGTATCGTCGCTTGTGCTTGGTCATTGGCTGCTTGAACTACCATGGGATACGTTCGATAGGCGATGATCTCTCCATTCAGATCGGATAATGCGATCCGAATACGTGTTGCTCCGAGATCTATGCCACAGACATAATAAGCCGTTTCATTGAAACGGATGAGCGTTGCTTTGCGACCCTGGGCGTTGTCAGCTCTCCCGGTTTCCCTCACCAGATTACGATCAATCAGATGTTCGATCGCCGACGACACTGTGGGTTTACTAAGTCCGGTCTGACGGCTGATATCCGCTCTCGACATGGTTCCCTGAGTTATCAGAGCATCCATAATCAGATTTTCATTCAGATTGCGGATATATTGCGGTGTGCCAGCCATCTTATCCCCTCCTTTTATAGTTAGTTAAGTTTATTAACAAATTAATTAAATTCAATATATCACCGCCTTTTGGGGGTGTACAGCTTTTTATGCTCCAATAGATGACATGATATTCCCACATCAACGCAACAAAAAAAAGCTGCAGTGAGCTTTCACCGCAACTTCTTTCTTCTATATAAGTGTATCAAGTCTTGGAAAGTTCAATGAATCCTTCACCGAAGACATCACGCACATCATGAATGGTGATAAAAGCAATCTCGTCTTCTGCTCGAACAATTTTCTTCAACATAGAAACTTCCTGTTTGCTAATCACAATGTATAGAATTTCTTTCTTATTTTTCGTGTAGTAGCCATGACCGGACAGAACAGTTACTCCGCGATCCATCTTCTCAATGACTTGCTTCGCAATTTCATCCTGTTTGGAAGAAATAATCATAACTGCTTTTTTCGGATTGAGTCCTTCAATAATGAACTCCATCGTTTTGGTTCCGACAAACAGCAGGACAATGGTACACATTAATCCTTGTGGGCCAATGATGAAGTATGAGGAAAAGGCCACAATCAGATCGAAAAACAGAAGTCCGTAACTGATATTCCAATCCAGATACTTGTTGGCAAGTCGGGCCAAGATCACGGTACCCGCCGTTGTGCCTCCCACTCTAACAATCAAGCCAATACCAAGACCGGCAAATACGCCAGCAAAGATGGTATTGATCCAGAGTTCATCCGATGCAATTGTCCAGCTCTCCGTCAGATGCAGGAACAACGAGTTGAATACGACCGCAATAATTGTATACACCGTAGTCGTTTTATCAAGAAACCGATATCCCACAATTAACAGAATACCGTTCAGGATCAAGTTCATCAGTCCAGGAGACCATTCAAACAGGTAATACAAAATAATCGTGATGCCCGTGACGCCGCCTTCAGCCAAATCGTTCGGGATGACGAACAGGTTCACCGCCAGTGCAAACAGAAATGCACCTGCCATAATAAATAGAATATCCGTAATTCGTTTCTTCATTATGCATTCCATCCAATCCATCAGAAATCAACCTAATCGACCCGTCTCATAAGTTGTCATAATCACTCAAAGATAGATTTTACCATGCCCACAACAAAATTTGTATACATAATACAAATTGTTACGTAATTTGTGCAAAGGAATTTACAAAACCCTTCTCTTTTCTCTTCTACAAAGCCATTCACCACCATACACCCATGACAAATGTCATGGTCCATCATTGATGTTCATCATTATAAAGGGCTGACGTTTATGACTTACTGTCATGGGTGTATTGTTTTACAATGATAAAAACGCTTCCTAGAGGAAAGTCTTACCGGGAAACGTGAAGTTGTAGCTGATTACAGTTATAACGATTGAAGGAGGACACACGTCAATGAGTAGAACCAAAGAAATGGCGCTAAAAAAAGAAGTCACCCCTTACGAAAAAAATGATCTCAGATTAAGTATCCGTCAGTTAATCAATACATTGCTCCCGCTCTTCTTGCTATGGGCTGCAGCTTACTTTAGCTTATCGGTTTCCTACTGGCTAACCTTCCCGATTGCCCTGGTGGCATCCGGATTTGTACTACGGACATTCATTATCTTCCATGACTGCTGTCACGGTTCATTCTTTAAAAGCAAACGTGCCAATGATATTCTCGGTACCATTACAGGCGTATTAACACTGACACCCTATCAACAATGGAAAGCCGAGCATTCCATCCATCACGCAACCAGCAGTAATCTCGACAAACGTGGTGTAGGTGATATCTGGGTCATGACGGTTGACGAATACAAAGAAGCTTCTCCTTGGGGTCGTCTTTTCTACCGGATTTATCGTAATCCGTTTGTATTGTTCTGCATCGGACCAATCTATGTGTTCATTCTCGCTTATCGCTTTAACCGCAAAGGCGCACGACGTAAAGAGCGCATTAATACTCACTTGACCACAGCCTTGATCGTTGGACTCTATGCATTCATGTGCTGGTTAATTGGCTGGCAGGCTTTTGTTATGGTGCAAGCACCTGTATTCTTCTTCTCCGGTTTCTTCGGCATTTGGTTGTTCTACGTTCAGCATCAGTTCGAAGAAACGTACTTTGAACATGAAGATGAATGGAGTTATGTAAAAGCAGCTGTTGAAGGCAGTTCTTATTACAAATTACCAAAATTATTGCAATGGATCAGTGGTAATATCGGGTTTCACCATGTGCATCACTTGAGCCCGCGTGTACCTAACTATTTCTTGGAAGAAGCACATAACGCAACACCACCCTTGCAAAAAGCAACGACTATTACACTACGTTCCAGCCTGGTTGCCCTGCGCTTCCGCTTATGGGATGAAGAATCCAAACAATTTATTAGTTTCAAACAGCTCAAAAGCTTATCCCGCAAGCCGTATGTTCAACCGCCTATCCGAGTAACCAATCCAGCGGGTCTGACAGAGAAGCCTTAACTCTGTCGGATTCGTTTTCTTGTATTCAAGCCATAGTCATGCTACAGTCATGCTAAAGTTGAGTACAAGTGCAAGGAGGAGAATTACATTCAAAAGTGGATGCAGATTTTTTATAAAAATACAGGGTTAAATCCTTATGTATGGCTGGTCTTTTTCATCCTGCCCTTCTATTACATTTCACAATATTCCAAATTATGGACGATGGTGACCGGCATTATTATCATTCTCGTCTTCTTCGTCTGTTATCTGCTCGCCTTCATTACCAAGGGCTGGCAGGTGTACATGTGGATTGGATTGCTCATTGCCATATCCATTACGATGACCATCGCTTATGATTATGCCTATTTCTCGTTGTTTCTTGCTTTTTTTATTGGGAATATTAAAAATAAAGCCGGTTTTTTCACCCTCTACTCGGTGAATTTGGGAGCCAGCTTTCTAACCATTAATTATGGTTTTATCAATCAGAGTTCATTGCTCGTGAGTCAGTTCCCGTTTGTATTCATCAGCTTAATGGCCTCCATCCTGCTTCCAATCAGTACGTATAATAAAAATAAGACTGAACAATTGGAAGGCCAATTGGAGAATGCCAACAAACGACTCGATGATCTGGTGAAAATGGAAGAACGTCAACGTATCGCTCGTGACCTGCACGATACCCTTGGACAGAAGCTCTCTCTGATCGGTCTGAAAACCGATCTCGCGAAGCGCCTGCTCCGCAATAATCCCGATCAGGCCGAGATTGAATTGAACGACCTTAGACAAACGGCAAGCACAGCTCTGAAGGAAGTCCGCGAAATGGTAACAACCATGCGTGGTACACAATTGGTCGATGAACTGTTCCGGGCAGAGCAGATTCTGAAGGCCGCTTCGATTGAATTTGTACTTGAAGGTAATCCGAAGCTGCAAGACACGTCGCAATTGAATGAAAATGTGCTTGGTATGTGCTTGAAAGAAGCCGTCACCAATGTGGTCAAACACAGTCAGGCAACAACATGTACCATCGTCATTAAGGAAACACTAGCGGATAATGTACTAACCGTGCAGGATAACGGTGTCGGAATAGAACGAACTCGCAAAACGGATCGGCGCGGAACAGGAATTTTGGGCATGAAGGAACGACTTGAATTCGTGAATGGTTGTCTGGATATCCGCTCTGGTACAGACACCCAGGGTACAGCAATCATTATTCATGTGCCCAAACTCGTCCGCAAACCGATAAAGGAGGCAGAATCATGATCAGGATTGTAATTGCAGAAGATCAGCGCATGATGCTCGGTGCCTTGTCTTCCCTACTTAATCTGGAAGAAGATATGGAAGTCGTCGGACGTGCCAGCAACGGCCAGGAAGCCCTTGCTCTGGTGCAAGAACTTGCACCAGACATCTGTCTGATGGATATAGAAATGCCCGTGAAAAGCGGCCTCGAAGCCGCAGAAGAACTCAAAGGAATGAGCTGCAAGGTCATTATCCTGACCACTTTTGCCCGGACCGGATATTTCGAACGTGCCCTTAAGGGTGGTGTCCGTGGTTATCTGCTCAAAGACAGTCCAATTGAAGAACTTGCCGAGGCGATCCGCCAAGTCATGAATGGCAGACGTATCTTCGCTCCCGACCTGGTCGATGAGGCTTATGTAGAAGAGAATCCTCTGACTGAACGTGAGAACGCCGTACTTGGCCTCATGGCAGACGGGAAGAATACAAAGGAGATTGCCGGACATCTGTTTATCACAACGGGCACGGTACGTAATTACATCTCCATTATTCTCAACAAGTTAAATGCCAGTAACCGCATTGAGGCTATCACTCGCTCCAAGGAAAAAGGGTGGTTCAAATGAAAGTACCGCTTTAACCCATTGAAACATAAATAAGTATGTTCCCGGCTGCACAAGTCAGTCGTAATAACATGCTAGTAAAAAAGCTTGGCCTAGGAAAACACTTCCTTGGCCAAGCTTTTTATGTTTATTATAACAATCTGACATTCAATTCTTGTGCATTGCAGAATATTTGCGAAACGCTTATGATTTCACAGATACAGCCATACCAAGAGCTTCCAGTGGCACTTGCTCGGTCTTGAGCTGATAAATTTGATGACCGTCTTGCCATGAGATCGTTACATGGACAGACTTTCCTCCACTTGGATATTCCACGTTGATATACCCTTTATCTTTCGGTACAGGCAATGTATGTGACTCCAGATACTCCACCATTTTCTTCGCAATACCCGGATTATTCATCTTATCTTCGGAAACCGAGCGAATTTGCAGCGTCCATCTTCCTTCTTGCCACGTCAGATATTGACTGCCTGCCGCACCTTCACTCAAGCCTTGGATGCCATGTCCCAGATCCACAGCCATGTCTGTTGGAATATCTTTCAGGTCCGTCTCAGGAAAAATTTCTGACTGATTCGGGTCCTTATAGGTCTTCATTTCATAGGAAGCCAGTACAGGTATCTTACTGTCGGATGCAGTTAAAGATTGATCATTAATGGCAACAGACTGAGTGGTAGCGTAAAAGTTTACCTTAAATGCATCAGCAGTATTGGACAGTATTGCCGCACCCACATATTCGCCCTTCTCTAACGTAAAGGATGTGGGTAAAGATGCATCCTTCATCGTCAACTGGTTACGAACTTGCTGGATCACCTTATTCACACTCACCTGACCATTAGCACCTTGGTTGTCATTTGCCTTCGATCCGGATGTGTCTTCATTATCTGTTGTGCCCGTATTCTCTTTGGTTCCCGCTTCATTTTCGTTAGAGAAATCAGCACCACCGCTTCCGCTCTGGGTCTGTTGACCCACTGTTGTCGTTGGTGAAGAACTATTCTCTGATGATGCAGCATTCGAATCCGGTCCGCCACACCCTGCTAGCGCAAGTAAAACGGCTGTCGTTACCGGAATGGTCATCCACAATGGTTGTTTCTTCATGTTGTGTACCTCCTTGGTTGTGAGTTGTGTCCAATGTGTAGTCAGGATCGATCTAATGTCTGATTCAAAATATCAAAAGATTAACGCTTGTCGTTCCAGAAGTTAACCGGCTGTACTTTCTTGCTTAATACTTCAAAACGATACCCTTCTGCCTTCAATGTTTTCAACACTTGTGGCAGGACCTTCAACGTCGCTTCCTGGTCGTGCATAAGCACAACAGGCGTTGTTCCGCTCTTTTGCACATTGTGGATTTGCTTCATTACACTGTTATAGACTTTCTGGTGATCCTTCTTGTATTTCCAGTCTTCCGAATCCACATTCCAATCCCATAAATGGAATCCACCCTGACCTAACAACACATTACGAAATGCCGGCTTGAGATATGGTTTACTACCATATGGCGTCCGAACAAGACTTGTTTTAACTCCGGCAACCTTGTTCAGACTTACATTGGCCTGTTGCATCTCTTTCAATCCGCTATAGGCAGATTTATAGAATTTGCTTGGAACGTGAGTCACACCATGCAGGCCCAATCCATGCCCGTCAGCTACGATGCGTTTGGTAGCCTTCTGAAACTGCTCCATCTGAGGGCCCAACATGAAGAACGTTGCCTTCGCATTATATTGATCGAGAATATCGAGTAACTGACCTGTGTGAGCGGTTGGCCCGTCGTCAAAAGTCAGGTATATGATTTTGGAACTCGCTTTGTTTGCGCTATCCTTTGATGTAGCTGATTTGGCAGATACCGATTGCGGCAATAATAGTGGAATGATTAATAGAATGGCAAGTGTGACCATGATAGATTTGCGAATATGTAGCATAATTAAAAGTCTCCCTTATGTGTTATATTTCCCCGGGTGTCCATGTTGTTCTACCTTCATCCCTTGGCGATTAATCCTAATACTATCAAAGATAGCAGCTCCTGTTCTCGCTTCAAAGGCTACGGTAGAGTTACACTTTTGTCAGATAAACCTAAAATTTAAAACGAATTTGATAGATTTGCGCAAAAATAAGATCCCGCCAGGATAGATCAATTGTGACATATCCTCTATTACCCATATTCAGGATTTTGATAGACTTTTGCTACGATTCAAGCATATCAATTAAATAATTAAATATCTTTGCATGCAAAAAAAGCCTGCACAAGTGCAGGCCTTCTTCGTCTTGAATCAGCATATGGCATCAAACCATCATCCCTTGCAGGGGGATTGCCCCCATTGCTTCAGGATCATTACCTCATGCTGTATGTAGATGATCTTTTGTCGCTGGAATCTTCTCGACTCCCAACGTACAGTTATTCAGCAGGGGCAGTGAACGAACGTTTGCCAAACTCTGCATCCAGCATGTAGAAGGCATTGCTGTCTTTTTCGATGCGGCGCAGCTTCTGAATAATGTTGTCAAACAATGCTTCCTCTTCAACCTGCTCATCAATGAACCATTTCAGGAAATACATCGTTGCATGTTCACGTTCATTCAGGGCGATGTCAGCCAGATTGTAGAATTTTTTCGTGTTTTGCTGCTCATGAGCATAACCATGCTCAAATACATCCAGCATCGAAGCATATTCATTCTTCGGTTCTGGCAAAGCCGCCAGTGTGGCACGTTGTCCACGATCATTCAGAAATTTGTATATTTTCATGCCATGGAATCGCTCTTCCTCCGCTTGCACGATGAAGAAGTTCGCAAATCCATCCAGACTTTTGCTGGAACAATAGGCTGCCATAGCCAGATATACATGAGCGGAATAAAACTCAAAGTTCATCTGTTCATTTAAAGATTCTGTTAACTCTTTGCTCATTTTCAAAACACCTCTTTCTTTCTCTAGGGATGGTTATATTCTAACATAACGACTGCAGGACTTACACCGATTTTCTACAAATTTCGCCAATGACTGAACGAACAAAAAAGCTCTGCCGCGATGGCAGAGCTTCTTTCATTCTTTAGAGATATGCGATTATACCAAGAACGCTTTGGAGATGATAACCAACAGGATGAACAGAACCAGAATGGCACCTACAGAAGTGAAACCTCCGTATCCGTAGCCTCTTGCTTCTCCACCTAATACTTCGCTCATTGACCGTACCTCCTCTGCAACAGGTATGGGTTATCTTATGCAGGAAGAACGACTTTGACAGGGCGGATGCCCTAATTATTCAAAAGCTGTTTTTTTTCGTTCAGTACCGTGGAGATTGCACTCGCATGATATCCAGAAAAGGTACCTTCGCCGTGAACTCTTCCTCTGTATACTCTACATGCACGAGTCGTGTACGGGAGTCCATTTTGACAATGACTCCTTGCACCTGATCTTCCTTGCCCCATACCGTCAACAGTACTTCCGAACGTTCACGAAAGGCTTCAACCAGCTGATTTCCCAACTCTTCAAGTTCAAACTCATCCCGTGTGGGTCTTTTTGCTACTTTTGCTTTTGCCAATGTGGCTGCCTCCTCTACTCCGACGTCCCGATTCCACGGGTTGATTGCCGAGTTCATATTCAATTAGTATACCATTCATTTACGTCTGTGTAATGTCATGGCACACAAGATTGAGCAAATTCCTCAGGCAAGTTACCGTTAACCGTGTTCCCCCCTATTCTTCACCATACTCCACAATGATGCTGTACTCATTCGATCGGGATTCTCCTGCACGTTTTTGTCCATTCCATTCATACGTGTACATGACGGTCAGGGTTCCTTGCAGCGTACCTGTCTGTTCTGAAGATAACTGCGCTACATAAGAGATGTTCCTTTCCGTTCCGGGCTCAATTTCCCCCACATGCAGAACCCTTGGCGTGGAATATTCCGGAATGCTCCATTGGATCTGGCCCGCAGCTTGCCCAAGCCATTTAGCCCCCTCAGGTAAAATGCCCCCCAATTGTACGCGTGCTGGCAGATTGCCCGTATTCACCACACGCACCTCGAACGTGACTGTGCCTCCCTGCTCAACGAGTGTAGGCGCCACTTGAACATAAGCCTGGATTATCGGCGTTTTCAACTCGACGACAGCTTCATTGGATGTAATCATCCGCTGCACTGACCGTGAATCCGGCAAGCGAAATGTATACATCAGGCTGGCATGATTCACATATCTGTATTGATCAGGGATCAGTTCACCACGTTCTGCAAGTTTGCCCTCGAACTGAATATTCAGAACAGATCTGGCAGTCAACGTCCCCAGATTAAGCCCTTTGGCCAGATTGGTTCCGGGACGTTTAACCCCATTCCAGCCCAGACTGCCATCGACAAATGTCATACCTGATGGCAATACATCCATCAGGGTGCCATCCACCGCATAGCTGCTTGCATTGGAGACGGTAATATTATATCGGACGGTATCCCCCCATGTGGCCGTTACCGGGAGTACACTTTTGACCACAGAGATCTGGGGCTGTATCACTTCCAAGGTAACTTCATTGGAGTAGACCGTTTCCTGCTGACCTGCCGAGATATACGTTAGTACAGCTACGCTTGATATTCCGTTCGTATCGCTTCTCCCCACGACCTGAACACGGTATTGTATCCGAACGGAACTTCCAGGCTCAATCTCCCCAAGCTCTATTCCGGTATCGGGCGTGACTTGAGGCGCGAACATTTCATTCACAATCACACTGGCAGGAATAAAAACAACACCTTGAGGCAAAGCAATCGTTACCTGAGCACCCGTAGCTATAATAAAACCCGGATTGCTCACGATGACGGTGTACATAACAATGTCTCCTGAGAAAGTCTGGCCCCGCTCGGCTTGAAGGCTGACCTCAAGGCGGGACGAGACCATACTCACCTCCACCGTGTTGGATCTCTCCACACCTCTGACCGTCCTGCCCTCGGATGTCCCAAACTCATAGTTAACCTGAGCTTGATTGAGCAGCTTGAAGCCAGTGGGTATCCGCAACACCACGACTTGAAAATGATATCTCAGCGTTGCTCCTGGCGCGATCTCTGCTGGAGGCAGCCCATGCTCCGGTGAAGCACCGGGTAGTGGAATTCCATCACGTAATACACTATTGGGAAGAAGAGATGTTTCGGCAGATAAAGAATCCACGACATGAACAGTAGCTGTACAATTGCCTGTGTTAACAATCTCAATCAGGTAGGTCAGGGACTGCCCGAGTGTAGCCACAGCTACATTACATTGCTTTTTCACTTCCAGCCTGGGCCCGACCCATGGAGTAATGACTGTATTGGAATACGCCACCTGTTCCAGTTCAGTCGTACCCGAGCTGAATCGAACCAACGACTGATTCTGAAGCCAGTGGGACAACGGACCGGAATTGGGACTCATAACACAACGACCTCTACTCGGAATGTAACGGTCACCGAAGCACCAGCAGCAATGGAACCGAGCGTTATTCCTGTATTCGGATTACCGGTAGGTCTTGCCACGCCATCCACGGTTACACTTCCGGTTACAAATACCGTGCCTACCGGCACAGGGTCAACCATGACAACATTATTTACCACTTCAATGCCGCTATTGGTTACGACAACCGTATAGGTGATTACATCGCCAACTACAGCATCAATGGCACTTGTGCTTTTGACAACAACAACATTAGGTGCAGATACAGGGATCACCAGCACGTTGGAAGATACGGTTCCAGTCAACAGACGGCCATCTGGCGGACTATAGGTATAGTTAGCAGTGGCCTGATTGATCAACTGCTGGTTCTGTGGCAACGAATCCACCGTAACTTCAAGCGTAACCGTCACGTTCACCGATCCCCCAGGCGGTATCGTACCAACCACAATCCCTGATTCCGGGTTGGCTCCGGGTTGTGGAACACCATTGATCAGAACACTGTTGGGGAGCAGTACGGCGCCATCCGGTATATTGTCCGTTAAGGTCAAGTTGGCTCCGAGATTTCCACTGTTGTTAATGGTAAAGGAATAAATGATGGTATCACCGATCGTTGCATTGGAGGTGCTGGCTGTTTTCGTTAATGCCAGTATCGGCTGATAGATCGGTGTGATAACTGTATTGGAATAGGCCGCTCCCGAGAAAACGCCAGACGTGAAGCTTACGGAAGACTGACTGCTCACTTGAGGTGGCGTTGGAAGTGAATTGACCCGAACCGCGTACGAAACGGCTACAGATGCTCCCGGTGCCAGCGTACCAAGAGCAATACCGAGCGCCGGATTAGCTAAGGCACGCGGGACGCCGTCCACCAGAACACTGCCTGTAACAAATGTAGTGGCTGGGCTAATCGGATCGGTGATCACAATGTTGTTGACAGGGTCAATTCCGTTATTGCTCACAACCATCTCATATACGATCGTATCCCCTACCACAGCATCAATGACTGGAGTAGTCTTCACTACGCTGACATTTGGAGCAGATACTTGAATGTTGAGTGCGTTCGACGTAATGCTGCCTCCCAATGTTCTTCCATCAGGCAATGTGTAGGAGAAGGTAGCTGAAGCCTGATTGGTTATGGACTGGCTCAGAGGCAGCGTCACGATCACAACGGAGAACAGAACCGTAGTTGTTGTGGATACAACACCCAATGGGATACCCGAAGCTGGATCAGCACCAGGTGCTGAAGCGCCATTAATAATGACACTATTCGGTACAAGCTCCGTTCCAGCCGGGATGGTATCCGTTAACGTGACAGATGCTCCATAGTTCCCGGTATTGGTAATGGCAATACTGTATACCACCGTATCTCCCACAGTTGCAATGGCCTGATCACCTGTTTTGACTGCTGCCAGAATGGGTTGGTACACCGGTGTTGTAATGGTATTGGAGAATGTGGTAGCAGAGAATGCACCGGATGTGAAACTCACGGTTGACTGGTTGTTCAAGACTGCACTTGCCGGAAGAGATGTGATCTGCACACTAAACACAACCGTGACGGTTATGCCCGGTGCAATGGAACCAAGCGTTATTCCAGTTGAGGGGTTCGCACCTGGGCGAAGAACACCATCAACATATACACTGCCTGCGGTAAGAATTGTACTTGCCGGCACCGCATCTGTGAAAATCACATTGCTAACACTCGCAATTCCGTTATTGGTTACGGCGATGCTGTAGGTTACGATGTCCCCGACGGAAACAGCAGTTGATGTCGTGGATTTGACTACGTCCACATCTGGTGCTGAAACCGAAATCGTAAGCACATTGGACAATACGGTCCCTGTAATATTCCGCCCGTCTGGCAATGTAAAGGATAACGCAACCGAAGCCTGATTCACGAGCTGCTGGGGGGTTGGTAACGTATCAATAACTACGGAAAACGTAATCGTGGTTGTTGCCCCGGCAGCCACATTGCCTGCGGGAATGCCCGTTGCCGGACTTGCAGCTGGTAACGGTTGACCGTTCACAATGACACTGTTCGGAACAAGAATGGTACCCGCTGGCAAGTTATCCGTCAGATTGATTTGGGCTCCGTAGTTCCCCTGGTTACTCACGTTTATCGTATAGCTAACGGTGTCCCCGACAGTGGCATTTTGTGTGCTTGCTGTCTTTTGAGCTGTAAGAATCGGTTGGTACACCGGAGTGACCACTGTATTGGAAAACGTCGTGCTTGAGAACGCTCCAGAGGTAAAACTGACTGTGGAACGGTTGCTCAACTGCCCCCCCGGTGGAATCTCATTGACCCTTACACTGAATGTCACGGTCACGGATGCTCCAGGTCCCAATGTAGCAAGTGATATCCCCCCTGCCGGATTGGAACCGGGTTGGGCCACCCCATTCACGGTAACACTGCCTGTGTTGAAAATGGCTCCGGCAGGAATCGGATCGGAAAATTGAATATTACTTACCGGCGCAATACCGCTGTTCGTAATCAGAATGGAATAACTGACTGTATCACCCACGGCAGCAGCAGTTGATGAAGTGCTTTTGACAACAGCAACGTTGGGAGAAGAAACGGGAAATGTCAGTGTATTTGAAGTGGCTGTTCCTGTTAACGTCCTTCCATCAGGAGGTGTAAATGTAAAGGATGACGTTGCAAAATTGCTGAGCTGCTGAGGCGATGGAAGTGAATTCACAACCACCGCAAACGTGACTACAGCTGTCGCTCCCGCTGCTACAATACCGACCGGAATACCTGCTGCTGGTGTTGCTCCCGGCTGTGGCACACCGGATACCACCACGCTGTTCGGCACAATCGTGGTTGCAGCCGGAATGGTATCGGTCACCGTTACATTGGCCTCCAGGTTACCGGCATTACTGACAGTCACGGTATATACCACCGTATCACCTACGGTTGCATTAGCTGTATTCGCCGTTTTGACAAGTGAAATCTGTGGCTGTATGACCGGAGTCTGTGTGGTATTGGACGATGATGACCCCGAAAATGAACCGGATGTGAAGCTGACCGTCGACTGATTGTTAATCTGCGAAGGGATCGGCATAGTTATCCTCACCTCAAAAGTTACGGTTACCTCAGCCCCTGGGGCCAATGTACCGATTGGAATGCCGGCGGTCGGATTGGAGAGCGGGAATGACGTCCCGTTCACAATGACACTTCCGGGTATAAATGGGGTGTTCGAAGGAAGCGGGTTCGCGTACACCACGTTGCTCACTGCTACTGTTCCGTTGTTACGAATGACTGAAGTGTATCGAACGACATCTCCAGATACGGCGTAATCTAGGTTATCACTGTTTACAATACTTACATTCGGCAGGGATACGGGAATGGTGATTGTATTTGATGAAACAAAACCTGAAATATTCCTTCCGCTCGGAAGAGCGTAGCTATAGGATGCAATAGCCTGATTAATCAGCTGTCTTGCATCTGGCAGGCTAGTGACCGTTGCAAGGAAAGTGACTGTCGCGGTTGCGCCCGCGGCGAGTGCTCCCAGACTGATTCCAGAGTTTGGGCTGACACCAGGTACAGGCGAGCCATTAATGATGACACTGTTGGTATTGAATATGGCTCCGGCAGGAACCGGATCTGTTAACGTAACCGTCGCTGCAATATTGCCCGTATTCGTAATCTGGATGGTGTAATTAAAGGTATCTCCCACGGTCAGACTCGTTGTACTGGCCGATTTCACCACTTGAATGACAGGTTGAAAAATCGGCGTATTCACTGTCACCGATGAGGAAACACCATTAAAACTGCCTGACGTAAAAGCTGTACTTGCACGGTTGCTGACCGAACCTGTAGCAGGAATGGAGGTCACTCTTGTCTGGTAGGTCACGGTTATACTGCTGGAGCTGTTCAACGTCCCCAGAGCAATACCCGAAACCGGGCTTGCATTTCTTGCCGCGGCACCATTAATGGTGACACTCCCGGATACAAACTCTGAACCAGCAGAAGGCGTATCTGAGAGAACCAGGTTCTGAACTGCCCCGCTGCCAGAATTGGTGGTTACAACCGTATAGGTGAGCACATCCCCTACAGTGGCGTCTGCTGTATTAACTGTTTTGGCAATGGATATGTTGGGAGCTGAAGCGGGTATGCGAACGATATTGGACAGGCTACTTCCTGACAGATTACGTCCACTCGGGAGCTGGTACGTGTAATTTCCAGTTCCCTGATTCTCCAATGTTGGCGGGGATGGGAGCGTCGTCAGTGACGTGCGAAATACCACCGTGGCACTCCCTCCAGGCAGGAGGCTCCCCAGCGTGATTCCGGTTAAAGGACTGACACCTGGACGTGCTGTACCATTCACCGTTACCGAATCGGGAATGAACGTGAGACCTGCCGGGATCGTATCGGTCACGTTCACCTGTGCTGCAATATTCCCGCTATTCGTCACGAGCAGTGTATACGCAAGCTGATCTCCCAATGTGGCATTAGTCTGATTCGCCGACTTATTGATTGTAATCACAGGCTGGTATACAGGCGTTGTGATGGAGTTTGAGTTGGAGATCCCTGTAAACGTGCCTGAACTATAAGATACGACCGCTCGATTGACGAACGAACCGGTACCCGGCAAAGACTGCACATTAACCTGAAATGTCACGGTTGCGGAGCTTCCTGCCGTCAATGTACCTAGGGCTATGCCACTGGCTGGATTAGCTGCTGGTACACTGACACCCCTGACAACCACACTTCCGGGCACAAAATTAAGACCCGCCGGAAGACTATCCGTTAGGACGACATTGCTAATGGTTTGTATGCCACCATTCGTCGTGACCACCGAATAGGTAAAGGTTTCTCCAACTGCAACGTCTGTTACCGTTGCATTTTTGACAACAGTTACATTCGGCAAGGTTACCGGAATCGTCAGTGTGTTGGACACCACCGTACCCGTTATGGTCCGTCCGTCAGCGGAAATGAATGAATACGGAGCTGTAGCCTGATCCACCAACGTAGGCGGTGTTGGCAGGTTCGTGACCAGGACTTGAAAGGTTATAGTCGTTGTGCTTCCTGCTGCAAGACTGCCCAAATTAACCCCTGTAACCGGATTGGCTCCTGCAACAACTGTTCCGTTTACGCGAAAACTTCCGGCAACATAGGTGCTGCCACTTGGAATATTATCGGATATCGTAACGTTGGCTGAAACGTTTCCTCCATTAACGACTTGAAGTGTATACGTTACCTGATCTCCGACCGTAGCGTTTGTTGTATTTGCCGATTTCACAATGGATAGGTTAGGTGAATACACAGGAAGTGTAGAACTATTCGATGGAATGACTCCTGTAATGACTGCACCACCTGCAACGCTTTGAAAGGTAAATGCTGCATTTGCCGAATTGACGAGTTGAAGGATGCTGGTATCATTCACGATCAGGGCCCGATAGGTCACGACAATACTAGTACTTAAATTTAATGAACCCAGTGGTATGCCTGCGGTCACATCCAGTGTTGGACGGGACACCCCTCCCACCGTGACACTGCCTGGAATGAAGGTCAGACCCGGTGGCAGAGTATCGGACAATACCACACTGGCAGCACTGGCTGTACCCCCATTACTAATCGTTGCCGTGTACAGGACGCTGTCTCCCGCGACCGCTCCAGTCGCCACAGAAGCCTTGGCCACTGTAATCCTGGGTGCATTGATATCAACTTGTATCGCATTCGCGTTCACAATGTACGCGTCACCTGAAGTGGTTAGCGTCAGTACTGCCGAGGATTGATTGTTAATCAGTCTTGCAGACACATCCACATTGGTAATATCCCAACCTTGACGACCGCCAACAATGTTCGAGCCTGGAGCTCCATTGGTCTGATTTCGTGTGCCAAACGTGCCTGTTGTGTTAAGTGCTCCCGTATCCCCATTGATTTGGGAGGCAAAAAAGTTTGCTGCCAGATTGTTCGGTCCCGATAAGGCCACTGATGTCGCCGAAGTGGGTCCAAATAACGCCTGATCTCCTGTCCGATTCGCGTCACCCTCCTGGGCACTGAACAGCGCTCTACCTCCTAGTGCACCAGAGAGGGGGGTTGCGAATCCTGTCAATGTTGTTACTACCGGTGGTGAAGTAGATTGCACCAGTACGCCGCCTGCACGCAAAGACATGTTGCGAAAAGGGAGATTGGGATTCTGATAAATAACCCCAAGTGTCCACCCCGCATGATTGGCCGTGGAATCACCCGGAATAACAATAGTCCCTACCACCGCTCCAGTGATATATGTACCTGCTCCCCCGCCTTGTACAAGTGTAGTCACATTGGCGGAACGTACATAGCCAGCACCACCGCCCCCCAGATCAAATTGATTGTAGGTCGCCGGGTCGGGTGTAACACTGAATGAACCTGCAGGGGTGATGAACGTTACCGGATTGTTGATCGCCGCGCTCAGATTGACAGTTCCATTGATATAACTTCCGCCCCAGATTAATTCCGCATACAGAATCGTGCTCCCTGCAGGAAGCACAAGACTCGCGGCGGAACTATTGCTCTGGTACAAACTTGTAGTTCCCAGCGGATACGTTCCGAAACGCACGTCTGCGTTAGTCGTCGTGAACGCACCGATGCTGTCCTGTGTACCAGGCACCCCTACCGTATCGGAACGGCTCAGACCCAGCGTATTGCCCGTAAACGTAATTGCCCCCGTAGCGTTGACGGTTGAACGAACGACAAGAGGAATGGAAGTCACCTCCCCTTCAGCAAGAATAACAATCCTATGAAACGGAGCCTATTATTAGTCTATGACGCTCCCTCCGGAATTTGTATGTCCCTTTTCGGAAAGTTTCTGTTCTCTCTGTAATATAATGTAAGCTTACTTCTCATGCTTTGAATTTAATGATTTGCGTTTTGTTCATTGTGATTTATAATCATCATATACGAGAGAATTCTGTCGTACCATTATGATGCAGTCAGCGGTGATATATGAAGAGTTTCCATACGCAAAATAGCCACATTCCAACAGAATACGAGTTCAAGCATTCCAAATGGATCAAAAAAATGCTCCATGCCTACTGGATTGTCATTATGGCACATCTCGCCATTCAGATTGGCTGTTTCCTGTTTCTGGAATATGATCGCGCACCTGCAGATTTCTTGATGAATGTCCTGTTCTGGCCTACAGCCATCAGCAGTTCTTGCATTTTGTTTGCGAGTTGGGTTGATCGACGCTTCAGTTCATATTCCTTTTACACCATGTCTATAGCCAGCACGGTTATTGCCTGGACGATTATTCATGTCAATTATGACATTCGGATTATATTAGCGATCTGTCTGTTACCCATCTTCGCTTCGGTTCTGTTCTTCAGTAGAAAGAGAGTCTGGATAGTCTTTCTGATGCAGATGATGGGTTATCTTCTGGTTCTGTTCGATCCAGATTACCGATCGTACCTGTCTTCATTTGACATGGTATCCATTCCGGCTTTTCTAATCCTTGGTACATATGTAGCACAGGTTATCGTAACCAGCGGAGTCGAAGTGCTGGACGATCTTCAGGCAAGCATGCTTGCCAAGCAGGACCTTATTGTGCGAAACGCCATTATGACCAAACAGTCCAAAACAGACGGTTTAACCAACCTCTACAACCAAAGCTCATTCAAGGATTATTATGAAAAAGCATTTGAGTACGCCAACAGTGGTATGAGTATGCATCTGGCTCTGATCGATATTGATGATTTCAAATCCATTAATGACACATATGGTCATCGGGTTGGAGACATCATTCTGGAGAAAGTGTCACTGATCATTCAGGAGACGATTACCTCAAGTGATATTGCAGCACGCTACGGTGGCGAAGAGTTCGCCTTATTGATGTTTGAGCAGTCTTTCGAGCAAGCCTACGCCCTGGTGGAACAGATTCGTCAGAAGATTTCCCTGATGGGCCATCTGGAACTTGAAGGAGCTTCCATTACGGTGAGTATCGGCCTCAAAAGCTACAGTCCCAATCTGAGTAAAGACAAATTGTTCGAGGAAGTGGATGCCTGTCTGTATCTCGCCAAACGAACGGGTAAAAATAAAACCGTAACGTCACTTGATCTGACTTCGTCCTTCGTTGCAAAAACATAATAAAAAAAGTTGTGCTGTACACCGGAATTACGGTGTACAACACAACTTTTTTTTGTTTTTTACAATCATCGAGCTGATCTTTTTACCAACATCGACATCTTAATTCTATGTCTTCATTCCGCCCATTCCCAGCGATGACGATTTTGCTCCAACCTGGGATGCAGGTCTCCAGACGATCCGTCAATGATGAGGCGCAGCTCTTTGATCCAATCCTTGAAGGAATCAAATGAAGCAAACATATTGGCCATCTCTACCGTCAAATAAAGAAAGTGAGGGGCCGGGTATTCTGCAGTGATATGACGCAGCGCGCTATCCACAGGCGTATATTTTTTTCTCTTACCCTCCAGTCCTTCCACACGTATACGGGAGGTTGGATGTTCCCGCCGCCAATCATGCAGGCGATCTTCCCTTTTGTAATAGGCTTGTATCGTATCCTTGCTCATTCGCTTAAACGTGCTCTCGTGTAAAGGATACAGCACGAGCTGTACGAATGAACGGGAATCCGCCGTTGCAGCGGCACGTTCGAGTTGCTCATCGGTCACAAGTTCAAACGAGTCATAAAAAGTCAGTGTGCCTTTGCGGCTGGCCGCAGGCGGCTCATAACCATAAGGTACCGATGTATATTGTCCAGACATTTCACCCCTCCTTGTCTATCCACAGATTCGTACAAAGGTGATTGGGAACGCTCAGCTAATGCTATTATACGCTAACTCCCCTGCTTCAAATCGGAATAAAATGTCATTCTATTCTTACCTGCACGTTTGGATTCATATAAAGCTTCGTCCGCCATCCGGATAATCTCACTTGGATTGTTGCTGTTGGTCGGATACTCGGCACCTCCGATGCTACATCCAATCCGAATTCGCTCGTATTCAATAATAAACGGCTTGTTCAGACTTTGAATGATCGCTTCTGCATAAGCGCTGGCTTCTTCCCTCGGTTGACTTCCAACAGACCGAAGTACAATCAGGAATTCATCTCCTCCCAACCTTACCGTTATACCCTTCTCCTGACCAAGAGCAGACAGACGCTGGGCGACCTTCTGCAGCAATACATCTCCAGTCTGATGCCCAAGTGTATCGTTGACACGTTTGAATCCATCCAGATCCAGATAGAGAAACGTCAGGGTGTGATTTTCACTTTCGGTCTCCAGTGACTCTTCCAGGTACGCTTCCAGGGCAGTACGATTCGGCAGACTGGTCAACTGATCAAAATGTGCCAGATTCTGCATCACGACCAGTTCTGAGTCTTTATTCGTAAGAGAGGTCAGCATATCCCGAAGTGATCGGGACAATACTTCGATCTCCTTAATTCCTTTGTTCTCCGGAATCTCCAGTTCGTCTCCTACCCGCAGTCGGTTGGCTACTCTGGTAAGACGCACAATTGGAGCAGAGATCAGACGCGAGACAAACCAGCCAATAAGTGCAAATAGCACGGTAACGGCAAGTCCTGCCCACACATTAAACCACATCAGGTCAAACACAGAAGCAAACGCAGTAGATTTCACTTGACGAATAACTACGGTCCACCCTAATCCGGGATAATCCAGGTGACCCTGACTGTAAGCAAACCCTGTCACATAGTCATTTCCATCAGGCCATTCTTCAATGGACCAACTGCTTTTGTTAAGCTGGGCCTCTGCTATGCCTGGTAATACCAGCGGTTTACCGATCCATTCCTTTGGTCCCAACAGCACGGTATGTTCCTTTTTGCTCACGATAAAGAACTCAATGTCCTTTTCCTCCCGTTTCAATGGGGCGAGCACCGATTCCTCCACTTCCTTCGCCCAGGCCCAGCTTAAATGTGCAGCAAGCACACCTTGGATATGACCTTTGCTATCCTTCAGCGGGAAACTGATATCAACAAATTGCAACGGCTCTCCCGTTGGATTCGGAAGCAGCTTGGCAAGAAGTACTGCATTATGCACATCTCCAATAAACTTACCCTTGATTCCCTCCTGATACACAGGTCGCTCCGATAAATTTTCCCCAAGCAAGATGCCATCTGTTGCAGCTAACACTTTTCCCTTCGGGTCCATGAATCCAACCCATGAGAATGAGGGAAAGCTATCTTGTAGCTGATCCAGCAACATCTGGATCTCTGCTGGTTTGAATCCGTCTTCCAGCGCAGCCATGCGGCCCAGCAGATCCAGTTCACCCGCGCGAGCGGACATAAACCGATCCAGCTTGTCCGAAGCCTGAGATGCCGTGCCTGTAAGCGAGTGACCAATCTCAGTCTCTACAGCAACAAATGACTTTTGGCTAAATATAGACCCAATCGTCAGGGTAACCAGCAAGGATAACACAGCGAAGATGACGGTAAGCACGGTTCTGATTTTGAATGACATTATTTCCTCCATTACACGGTGAAACCATCTTGCTTCTCAACATAACTATGCTGCAAAGGGTACACGGGATGTCACCTAATCGTTTTCCTATTTATCGGATCTTTTGTGTTTTTTCATTATACATGCCCATACAATATTATACTGAAATCTTCACCGTGTTTCTTCCATTCAAAGAATAGACACGATTCTGTATATACATACTTGGGTTATGAATATAGAGAGCAAGCATATCCTTTGAGGATCATGCGCCTGTATGTCACAGAGAGAGTAGTCGAAATACTAAACATTGGGGGTGTAATGTTGAGCCTGCTTCATGTTGCTGTTATTCTGCCTTTTGCGGTTGGCATTCTTCTTGCCACGCTGCATCGTTTCTTCCGTAAATTACATTTGGGATGGCCGGTTCTCCTTGTCCCGGCACTATTATTTGTATACTTTGCGAGCCTCATACCCGCTGTGTCCCAGCGCAACACCGTATCCGGAAATATCCCATGGATTCCTTCACTGGACATAGGATTTAACTTATATCTGGACGGTCTAAGCCTTATGCTGACACTGCTAATCACCGGAATCGGTGTGCTCGTTGTTCTCTACTCCATCTTCTACATGGATATGAAAGAAGCGCTGAACCGCTTCTACCTGTATCTGTTGATGTTCATGGGAGCCATGTTGGGCGTGGTGCTGTCTGATAATATGATCGTGCTCTACGGATTCTGGGAATTGACCAGTATTACGTCATTCCTGTTGATTGCATTTCATTACAAACGTAAAGCCTCGACTTCAGGAGCACAAAAATCATTCCTGATTACGGTATTTGGCGGTTTCGCCATGCTTACCGGATTCATGATGATGTATCTCATTACCGGAACGTTCAGTATTCGTGCAACCATTGCAGGGTTGGGGCAGTTTCAGGAAAGCGCACTATTTCTGCCAGCGCTTGTCTTGATCCTGATTGGTGCTTTCACCAAGTCAGCCCAGTTCCCGTTCCATATCTGGTTGCCGGATGCCATGGAAGCTCCTACACCAGTGAGTGCCTATCTGCACTCAGCCACGATGGTTAAGGCTGGACTGTACGTCGTGGCCAGGTTCACACCGATCTTCGGTGGTCAGGGACTCTGGTTCTGGCTGGTCACCGGTGTTGGTCTTCTGACTCTGTGTTATGGATCATTCCTGGCGGTGAAAAAAAACGATCTCAAAGCGATTCTCGCCTATTCGACCATCTCTCAACTTGGTCTGATCATGTCCCTGTTCGGGGTTGGATCTGCTGCTCTCTACTTCGGATATGGCGAGTCCTCTGCGATGTACACCGTGGCGATAACCGCTGCGCTGCTTCACCTGTTTAATCATGCGACCTTCAAGGCCGCTCTGTTCATGGTCGTAGGCATTGTCGATCATGAGACGGGTACACGTGACATTCGGAAGCTCGGTGGACTTGCATCATTCATGCCAATCACTTTCACCGTAGCACTGATCGGCTCACTTGCCATGGCGGGTATTCCGCCGTTCAACGGATTCCTGAGCAAGGAGCTATTCTTCCAGGCGATGGTAGAAGTCACGCATCTGCGAATCTTTGGACTTGGGTCCTGGAGTGTTCTACTGCCGGTATTCGCTTGGCTTGCAAGTGTGTTTACCTTGATCTATGCGCTTATTATCGTGTTCAAAACATTCCTCGGTCGTAGCCAAAGCGAGATTCCTGCCGAGAAGCTTCACGAAGCGCCCGCCGGTATGCTCATTCCGCCAGTTGTTCTCGGTATTCTTGTCATCATCTTCGGACTCTTTCCGAACCTGCTGGCCGGATCACTGATCGAACCGGCAATGGCCGCTGTGCTTCCTTCCCTATTGAATGGGAACGAACGCTTCGATGTACATTTCTCTCTGTGGCATGGATGGACTCCGGAATTAATTATGACGATCGGAGTCGTGATTCTCGGAATCACTCTCTACAAGCTGTTGCCACGATGGAGGAATATTTATGAGCACTATCCACAAGGATTAACGATTAACAATATGTACCATGTCGTACTGGATAATCTTCAGCATTATGCACGCAAATGGACGGAAGCCTACATGAATGGCTCGGTTCGTAGTTATCTCGTTTATATTTTCTCATTCACAGTCGCTTTACTGGTCTATGCCTTCTTCCGTTCAGGTGAAAATATTACGTGGAATCTGAAGGGCAATGCGCCCTTCTCATTCTATGAAGTCGTCCTGCTAGTGACCCTAATTGGTGCCGCGGTTTCGATTCCATTTGCCAAGAACAGACTGTCGGCAGTCATTATGACCGGAGCGGTTGGTTACCTTGTAACCCTGCTGTTCGTACTCTTCCGGGCGCCGGATCTGGCGCTGACACAGATGATTGTTGAGACGGTATCTGTTGCACTGTTCCTGCTCTGCTTCTACCATCTGCCTGAACTGCAACGTGGCAAATCAAGCCGCAGATATCTCACGGTGAATATGATCGTAGCGATTGCAGTCGGAGTCGTGATGACTTTTGTTGCATTAGCTGCAAGCGGAACAGCATCCCTGGAGAGCATTTCTACCTTTTTCCTTCAGGAAGCGTATGACTCGGCCGGTGGTAAAAATGTCGTGAACGTGTTACTGGTTGATTTCCGTGGCTTCGATACGTTATTGGAAATCATGGTACTTGGTGTTGCTTCACTGTCCATCTATTCCATGATTAATCTGAACCTCGAAGCGAAGGATCTCGGAGCGCGATTGAAGTTCCGCAAAAAGGAGGAAAATCAGGATTCCGAGTCTGATCTGGATGATGAAACGGACAATACGAAAAAGTATGGTAACCGGGAACGCAGCTCATCCTCATGGGATACTGTACCGTTACAGAGTAATGATGTATTGCTGCAAACGACCACTAAGGTTGTTGTGTTCATCATATTGACGTTTGCCATGCACCTGTTCTTCGCAGGACACCATAATCCGGGCGGAGGCTTCATCGGCGGCTTGGTCACAGCGGCTGCACTTGTCTTGATTGCTCTGGCATTCAGTACAGATACGATACGCAAAGCGTTGCCCGTTGACTTCCGTATTCTAACAGGAATCGGCTTGGGTATAGCCCTACTGACGGGTGCTGGTTCATTTATATTCGGAGTCCCGTTCCTCAGCCAAACCTTCGGTTATTTCGAACTTCCTTTACTGGGAGAGACAGAACTTGCCACGGCCATGCTGTTCGATCTTGGCGTGTATCTCGCTGTCCTGGGTGTCACCATGACCATCATTCTACAGATCGGGGAGGATCGCTGATATGGAAATATTGATGTGTGTAGCCGTTGGCATTCTGTTTGCGGTTGCCGTCTTTTTAATCTTGTCGCGGAGCCTGCTCCGAATCGTACTTGGTATGTCCATACTAACCCATGGCGTGCATCTGCTGTTGATCACCATGTCACGTCTCAAAACCGGGTCACCACCACTGCTTGGGGAGATGGCTGAACGCTATGTCGATCCACTTCCACAGGCACTGATATTAACATCCATTGTTATTAATTTCGGGCTCACTGCGTTCTTCTTCGTTCTCTCCTATCGCTCCTATCTGAAGTTGAGAACAGACGATATGGAAGAAGTAAGGGGGCGCCCATATGAATAATCTCGTCGTCTTGCCGATTCTGTTGCCATTGATTACAGGTGTTCTGGCCCTTCTGTTTTTCCGGAAAACGAACATCCAGCGAATCATTAGTGTCATCGGACTTTTGTTCACCGCAGCGGTCTCCACGATACTCATTACTCGTGTGGCTCAAACTGGAGTTCTAACGCTTAATATGGGTGGATGGGCACCTCCTTATGGGATTGTGCTTGTCGCGGACATGGTATCGGCGCTACTTGTCGTCGCCGCTTCCATCATCGCACTGGCGTGTCTGCTGTATGCATTCCGCAGTGTGAACAAGGAGCGGGAAGAGCATCACTTCTATCCGTTCTTTCATTTCCTGATCGCCGGAGTTAACGGTTCATTCCTAACCGGAGATTTATTCAATTTGTTTGTCAGCTTTGAACTGATGCTCATCTCTTCTTATGCACTGATCGTATTGGGAGGTACCGAAAGACAACTGCGGGAAACGATCAAATATGTCTTGATTAACATCGTTTCTTCAGCACTGTTTGTCGCTTCCATCGGCTTCCTCTACTCGATTACTGGCACACTGAACATGGCGGACTTGTCCGTCAAAATTGCTGAAGTGGGACAGAGCGGGGTCGTTACCCTGATTGCCGTACTCTTCCTGATCGTATTTAGCATCAAGGCCGGACTGTTCCTGTTCTTCTGGTTGTCAGGCTCTTATGCGGCTCCACCTGCTGTCGTCACTGCGTTGTTCGCAGGATTGCTCACCAAGGTTGGCCTGTACGCGATTGTGCGAACATTCACACTGATCTTCTATCATGATCCGGACTTCTTCCATGCACTGATCGGATGGATGGCAGGTGCCACGATGGTTCTTGGTGTCATCGGTGCGATCTCGTATCGCGATGTAAACAAGATTCTCATCTACAATGTGGTCGCAGGCGTAGGATTTGTCGCTTTCGGTATGGCATCGGCCAGTCGTCCTGCACTGGAAGGTCTGCTCTTCTATATGCTGCATGATATGTTGATCAAAACATTGCTCTTCCTGCTCGGCGGTGCCTTGATCGCTGTTGCGGGAACTTCAAAGCTCGACAACATGGGCGGACTAATTCATCGCTATCCGTTGCTCGGCTGGATGTTCTTTATCAGCGCACTCGCCTTGGCAGGGTTGCCTCCATTCAGTGGTTTTCCGGGTAAGTTACTTCTCTTCGAAGGTGGCTTACAGGCTGGCTTGTATGGTCTAACTGGTATAGCGGTGCTCTCCAGCTTGTTGATGTTATATTCGGTACTGCGCATCTTCATACAAGCGTTCTGGGGCGAGCCGCCTGCCGGGGTTACAAGACGCCCTTACGCGGTGAACGGCCTGCTGATTCCTGCCGGAATTCTGTTTGTATTCATCATCGTAATGGGTGTGGGGGCTGAAGGCATGTTCCAGTTGACCTCCCGCGCAGGCGATATTCTACTGCATCCCAATATTTATATTGATGCCGTATTGAAGGAGTAGATGTCTATGGCCTTTCAGATTGTACTGAATCTTATCATTGCCTTTGTATGGATGTTTCTGAACAATGCCTGGAATGGTGTTGGTTTTCTCATAGGTTACCTGCTCGGACTGCTTCTCATCGGGGGGATGCGCCGATTCTTCCCCCAGCGCTTCTATATTGTGCGGGTCTGGGCCATCATCAAACTGATTAATCTGTTGTTCAAGGAATTGGTGCGCGCCAGCATTGAGGTTATACGCCAGATTATCAAGCCCAAGCTCGATATACGTCCGGGTATTTTCACATATAAGACTGAATTGTCCTCGGATTGGGAGGTTACCCTGCTCTGTCTACTCATCTCATTGACACCAGGTTCCCTGCCGCTTGAAATCTCGGGTAATCAACGCAAACTGTTTATCCACGCACTGGATATCAAGGATGAACAGAAACTGAGAGATGATATCCAAAACACATTTGAAAAAGCAATTATGGAGGTGACGCGTTAATGTTATCCTCACTGTTGTTCATCTCATTGCTCATTCTCTCCTTGGCCATTCTGGGTTGCTTGTACAGGGTGCTTCGGGGACCTTCCATGGCTGACCGGATCACGGCACTGGATACCATCGGGATCAATGTGATTGCCATCGTCGCCGTTCTGTCGATGATGCTGAAAACCCAGGCCTATCTGGATATCATCTTGCTGATTGGTATTCTGGCTTTTCTAAGTACGGTGGCATTTGCACGTTATATTGAACGGGGGGCGGTATTCAAAAATGATGGAGATCGTTAAAGTAGCCGCTGAAACAGCTATAGGTCTACTCGTACTGCTTGGTGCATTACTTAGTGCACTCAGTGCGTTCGGACTTATTCGACTGCCTGACGTATATCTGCGAGCCCATGCCGCAACCAAAAGTATGACGCTTGGTGTGTTCTGTGTACTAAGCGCTGCGTTTTTCTTCTTTTGGTACTTCGACAACTATATTAGCGCCCGCTTGTTGCTGGGTATCCTGTTCGTATTCATTACAGCTCCGGTCGCCGGACATCTGAACGGAAGGGCCGCCTACCGCACAGATGTACCGCTGTGGGAGCAGAGCGTTCAAGATGAACTGGAACCCTTGTTAAAAGGGAAAAAGGTAAACCATGAAGCCAAGGACATGATGGAGTGATCCTAAGCCTGGGCATAACGAATACCCCCGAAGATCAGCCGCTCGTTTGGCGGTATGTTCCCGGGGGTATTTTTTTATTTTTTCATACACGGTTCATATCAATCTCTAATCATGATGATCATGCAGACAGATTGCAGATCAGATAGCATCGTCAGAATCCATTCAGTCCCTGTCTTCTCAGATCCTCGGCAACAATACGAGCAAGCTGTGCAGCACCCTGACGATTCGGATGCAAACTATCTCCTGTCATATACAGAGCGAGTGTTGCAGCTGGACCAATGGACGTGAAATAGGCCGAACTCAACTTATTCAGTTCAACAAGAGTGACCCCTTCTTCCTGAGCAAGAGCACGAGTGGATGGATTGTACCAGCGGTTCTCTGCTTGATGCACATTGGCTGTATTAAAATCTGTTGCCCGGCCCTGAGGCGTGGAGAGAATAACCGTTGCTCCTTTGTTCTTCGCCTGACGTACCATATCCCGCATAATCTCCTTGAACTGCGCCTCCGTTGTATTGTTCTTGGCATTAGTATCGTTAATTCCGAATTGCAAAATAAAATAATCTCCCGGTTTGATATACTTCAGAATCGCCTCCATCTGACCATCATCGCGGAAACCTCTCGCAAAGTGACCACTTGACGCCATATTGCGAACCTGGAAGGTGGCATTGTTCACATAGGACGGAAACAGCTGTCCCCAGCCTCCCTGTACACTGCTACCCAGCGGATAATAATTGCAGACAGTTGAGTCACCACCAATGTAGATCGTGCGGTTGGTTACCGTCTGATTGGATAATTTCCGGATTTCGAGTGCACTAAGCGTGAAGGCGGTGCCTGTCTTTCCTTCCGTAACCAGCAGGTTTAATTGCCCGTCAGTCACCGGAATTTGAAATTGGTCCTTCGCCCCGTTGCCCGTCATATTAATGATCTGATATACACCTTCTGCAGCCACACTCGCTCTGGCTGTATTGCCCAGAACCACTTTGACCTCATAGAGGCCATTGGACAGATCCACATTGAAGGTATTGGTGCTCTTTGTACCAAACGTCAAAAACTGTACGGCGTCACTCATCACTCCGCTTCCGGAGGCAGACACATTTCGCATATTGGCAGGTGTGTTGAATCCATATCCTTTTGTCGCAGTATAGCCATCTCCTGCGGACACACCTGTGTAACCGCTCTCAACAGAACCTGAGCCAAAATCAAATCTGTAATTGTCAGTGGCTGCTTCAACAACTTGCCCTCCACTGCTTCCCAGACTTACGCCGATTGTACTTGCAAACAGAACAAGACAGAATAGAAGCTTTACCGCTGTTGACCATTTCATCACTGAATTCTCCTCTCGAATACACTACGAAGACAGAATAACCTTCCAATCGCTGTTATCCCCAGATTTTTCGATTCCCTTTTCTCAAGGGAAAATCCGGTGATAGCGTATGCTTCCGATGTAGCTTTCTTTCAGAAAGCTTGTAGCTTCGCTTTTTCAGGTTTTTTCTATCTTCTCCGTTATCGTGTAAATGATTAGTTCAACTTATATAGATGGTAATAAGCCTCAGCTTCACAGAACTTGATCAAGCCAGTCATAGGCTTTCGCTCCGCTAATCTCATGTCCACCTGTAAAGAAATCCGCATCCAACGATTCTTCTGCGCCCGCATGCTCATATATGTGTGTCAAACGGGCATACGCCTCTCTCGCTGCATGGATGGGGAACACCTGATCATCACTTCCGGATTCTATAAAGAGTGGCCTAGGCACAATCAGGCCGATGAGATCCGGCAACTCCGCTTCACGCAGGATACCTGGCACATAGTTGTCCAGACAGTGGTTCCGATCCAGTATGCTGCCCTGGAATGTACTTGCATAACCACTTACGACAGCTGCACGGAACCGTTCATCCAGCGCGGCTGTAAATGCGGTTACAAGACCGCCACCCGAGATACCCATGCTCCCGATTCGCTCCGAATCCACTTCAGGACGAGTCGATACATAATCCAACACACGCGTTGTTTCGTATACCCTATGCCCCGCAAGGGTCTTCCCAACCATGAGCAGATGCGCAGCGATCTTCGTACAGGAACTTGCCCCTGGTGGCGCATCGCGGTCCTCTTCCAGTCTTCGATCACCAAATCCGAGCAGCTCTGGAGCAGCAACCACATATCCTCGCTTCACAAGTGCAACTGCGAAATCCTTGTGTAATCCAGGCTCTCCTGTCCGTGGTGACCCATCTGGTTCCATGCCAGATATCTCTCGGCTGCCATACCCATGCCCGTGACATGCTACGATCGCAGGTCTCTTCACATCGGTAACGCTTACATCATTTGGAATCAACATGTACACAGGCATGCGAAGTCCTGCATAGGTCGTGATCTCTACCCGCTCGCGGATATAACCGTCACATGTAATGCGCTCCAGTAATACTGGATTGAGTGCTGCTGGCATCGTTGGAAAACCGCCCAGTCGTTCTTTCACACGTGTACGTAACTGACTACGCCATAACTCCATAGATTGATCTGCTTGATACGCGGAACGACCACGAAGATTCGTTTGCTGTTGCAGATAGGCTTCTATATCCGACATTGCCCTGTGTCCCTCCTGTTTTTCGTAGGATAACATAGATGAAAGACCTTCATAAGGAATTGATCCCATCCATTATAGGGCTTTAACTCGCCCAAGAATTGAACATGTTTGCCTGTTTTGAATGGAATCACATGATTTCCAGCCAAAAAAAGGATATTCCTGGCCTGCTTTTGGGCTTCAGAAATATCCTTCATTTGATCTGACCCGGCAACCACCAGTTCCACCGGCCCATCAACTTCATCAGTGCGGGTACCAGTATTAGACGGATCAGAGTAACGTCAATCAATACTGCTGCGGTTATCCCAATCCCTAACTGTCTCACACCTGCAACTTCTGCAAAAGCAAACGGTACGGTCACCGCCAGCAGTATGGCCGCTGCGGAGGTAACCAGACGCCCCGTTGAAGCCAATCCCTGCTGGACGGCCACATCACTGTCTCCGGTTCGTCTATAGACTTCCTGAATCCGGCTGAGCATAAATACACCATAATCCATGGATATGCCAAACACCAATCCTGCAATGAATACCGGAATCATAATGGCAATGGCTGACGGCTCCATCCCCAGATAGCCCTCATTAAACACCCACACCAATATGCCAAATGAAGCGGCTAAACTGAGCAGATTCATCACAATCGCCTTGATTGGAATGAGCAGCGATCGGAATGCTGCCAGTAGCACAAGATAGTTGGTGACTACTACAAATACCAGCACTTTGGGCAGTTGACTTGTAACTTCCTGCATAATTTCATGTTGTTTCGCAGCTTCACCACCATAACGTAGTTTTACGTCGTTGAAACCCAGGGCATGATCGCTCTTCCTCATTCGTTCCAGCCAATCTGCGACCTGTTCCGAACCGGGCTCCCCACGCACGGTGGCTACCAATCGAATCGAATGATCAGAAACCGTTGAACGCAGCCATGCCTTCCTTGTAGACTCCTTGCCTTCTATGGAAGAAGGGAGCGATGACGGTGGAATTCGAAAATGGTTTTGGCTTTGCACATTAGTTTGATCAGGCTGCAACAGACCCCATGGTGAAATAATGCTCAATACGCCCGAGTCCTGCAGAAGTTGATGTGCTTTGTTGTGGGCCATCTGCCAGTGCGAAGCAGTCAACAGCTCCTGTTGTCCGCCAATCAACATCTCGATGCTGGAGGTATCTTTTTGTCCCAAATCATGCTTAAACTGCTCTGCTGCCTGGCGGGACTCCATTCTCTCTGGCAGTGAAGAGGCATCCGGGATGGACAATTCCAGCCGGGTCACTGGATAGACACAGAGGAGCAGCACAAACGTACCTCCGATGGCCATTCTGACTGGTCGTTTCATGACCATCGCTGACCATCTATGCCAGACCGAACGTCTTGGTAACGAATGGACTGAATTTCGCCAGAAGACACGATCCGCAGACAGTGACAGTAGGGCTGGCAGCAGCGTTATATTTAACAGTAGAGATAAGAGCAGAACGATGATGGCCCCCAAGGATACACTCAGAAACATCGGAAGCCTGATCCAGAGCAGACCCAACAGTCCAAGGAGCACGCATGCTGCCGAGAACAACACCGCTCTGCCTGCTGTTCGCAATGTTCGCTGAAGAATCTCGCTCCGCAGAGCCTCACTATGCATAACCATAGGGCTGCCCTGATCCTTAGTTTCGTCTTCATCTTTATAGACACGCTGAAGTTCTTCCCTGTACCTGCTCAGGATGATCAGGGCAAAGTCTATACTGAGTGCCATGCCCACCATGGGAATTACGTTAATGATAAAGTTGGACAGTTCCAGATGATAACCAAGGAGAGACGTGACCCCCATAGCCGTAATCACAGCACTAATCCCCATCATGACGGCAATCCATGCAGCATATAGCCCCCTGAATGCGAAGCACAGAACGATCAGGGCAATCGGAATTCCCACCATCTCTGCTCGTTCCAGGTCACGAAAGCTCAGATGATTCACATCCTGCTGCACGACCGCCTTTCCCGTCAATTGGACCGTACCTGGGCCGTCTGTTGCCAGCACGGCGCGCAGTTGCTTCAGTGGAGGACCCATCTGATGCACGGGCACATCCATTTTCACGAAGGCATAGGCCCTTTGCTCTTGCAGCATCATCCCTTCTCTAGCATCCAGAGGAGATGTGATAGAGGTTACTGCAGGCAGCGCTTGAACCTGTGTCAGACGTTCCCTGATCCACTGCCGGAACGCTAACGGTGAGGTGTTTTCCTTTTTTTCAAAAACCAGAATAACCGGATCAGCAGGAGAACCGAATTCGTCCTCCAGAACAAGCTCAACCGCTTGCGCATCCCCGTGAACTTGTTTCAACCCATGATCCTGTACAATGTCAGGTAACTTCCACGCCCAGACCGCTGACATCCCGATGCTAAACACCCAGCAGAGAATAATGAACCGCGGATATCGGCTGATGAGGACAGCAAGTCTGCGATAACCCATACCTTAGCTCCTCTGCGATCAGATTAGTCATTCGATTATGTTCATCGGTAAGATCATAAGTACATTGATACACTTGCGGTGTATATCTCCTTCACTCGGGTTCGTGAACTATTGAATGCCATGATTCACAGGTGTTCTATTCGCAACGGGGACAGGAATGTATGTAAAAGGAAGTAATTCGGCGGTCAGTCCCGGGCCAAAGGCTAGCGCTATCCCACTGGAATGCTCTTCCTTCTGTCTGTAATCCTCGCGGATCGCTTGAAGAACAAAAAGAATCGTCACGGACGATAGGTTGCCATAATCCCGCAGGATGTTTCGGCTGTAGGAGACCTGCTCATCTGTCAACTGATACAGCTTCTGAATGGCATCCACGATGCCTCTGCCTCCTGGATGGATCGCCCATATTTCTGGTAAAGCACTTCCCTTCAATAAACGCTCTACTTCTGGACCGAGATGCAAACCAAGCAGCTTCGGAATCTGAGGTGACAGGTAGAGATCGAAGCCTGTATTGCCTACTTCCCAGATCATCTCTTCTGCACAGTCAGGGAGCAACGTTGAGTGCCCACGGCCCAGTCGAAAACATTCATTGCGGCCTGTTCCTGAGGCACCGATGACACAGGCAGATGCTCCGTCTCCGAAGAACGATGCAGCATATAGGTCATCTCGTTTGGCAGATGGCTGGAAGTGAAGCGTACACAGTTCGACACACACGATGAGAACCTTAGCCTTCTGATCTGTCGTTACGATTGAATTCGCCAATTGGATCGCCTTCAGACCGGCTGCACATCCTTGAAACACCAGTGGAATCCGGTTGATCTGCGGTGAAAGTTCAAGCTGCTGGATCAGCCGAACATCAAGCCCAGGCAGGAATTGCCCTGTGCAGCTAACCGTGATGAGATGCGTAAGTTCCACGGATGATACGTCTGCATCGTGAAGGGCCTGTCCTGCCGCCTCGAGACCAAGTGGAACAGCAGCAGCTTTGTATTTGGCCATACGCTCGGTTGTAGTCGGGACTTCTTCTGTAGAAGTAAAGGGTAAATATCGGCAAGCCTCCACAGGCTCAAGCAGATTTGGTTCACATGTATAACGAGTCTCCACACCACACTGATTAAAGATTCGCTTCGCCCATCTTCTCGCATCCGGCTCATGTTCCAGCGCCTGTGCGAGACGGGCAGACACATCCTTTTGCTCAATACGGTGTGCTGGCAACGCCGTCCCTATTCCCATAATACTTGCGCCTGTAGTTCCCTCAAGCTGGTTCATCGGCTTAACCTCCCTAATATTACGTGTCTTTCGTAATCAAAAGTGGGCTTTCTAAACAACCTATATATAAAATAGGTTCATATGAAATGTGCAGGATATAGTAAAAGTCTATTCACTACATGTCCCATTTATGTTCATATCACAAGCAAAAGCGGACAACCTATGCGAGTTACGCATGTGCTGTCCGCCTTTGATACAGGGTTAACCCCATTCCTATATTACATATACAATTGGTAAGAACTATTCAGGCCGAATTATCGTGAATCTCTCCCCAAGCTTGGCATAATCATTACCCGCCAGCCGGCTGACCGGTTTCAAATGATCCATCAAGATATAACCCTTATCAGGATTATAGACTTGCTCGCTGAAATGATACTGCACAATACGTACCAGCAACAGGTCACTCACCGGTTTGCCCTCATCGTTAGTAATGGGAATGTGCTGATACAGCTCACACTCCATCCGAATGAGTGCTTCCTGTATCCCTGGCACAGCCACCTTTGTACTTGGCACTGTAGTGAGTTTCGTCCGCTCAAGCTCACTTTCGTGGGGTTCCAGTATGGCTGCTGTCTCATTCACTTCGGCTATGATTGCTTCGTCACAGATATGCACGACCAGTTCTTTATGAGCAAGCACATTGCGTGCGGTATCTTTCATTATACCGTCTTTACGTGCAATAGATATGGATAACAGCGGTGGGTCCGAACTAACCACATTGAAGAAACTAAATGGCGCTGCATTAATTACACCATTCTCATCTGAAATTGTCGTCACAAAAGCAATTGGACGTGGCACCACTGAACCACTCATCAGTTTATAATTGTCTCTTCCCGTTATTTCACGTGGATCCAATGTATACATATGTAAATATCCCCTTCCCTGCTCGTGAAGTCAATGACAACTCTAATTCATGACATGACAATGATTCTACTTCTTTATTATATATCGTAAAATGCTGAATTAACAAAAAAACTCCCTGGTACCCATTGCACCAAGGAGTTTGAACATGCCATTTCATATTAGTTATTTCTTATTTAACGATGCTGTTCTGAATGTCTTCCATAATTTGAAGGTTCGCTTGAACTCCACTATACAGCCAGCTGCTAGAACGGGGAAATTCGAACAAATTACCATTTTTCACAGCCGGGATGCTTTGCCATACCGGATCTTTCAGTGCTTCTGAACCTGTACCTTCATCACTATTCACAAAGAACAAGTAGTCTACATCCATTTCAGCCAATTTCTCCATTGAGATGGAAGACCAGTTACCTGTAGCACTGGCAGAGATTTCTTTTACAACTTCTGGCTCTACAAGTCCCAGTTCTTTGTACATTACTTCTCCACTCGATACATTGTCACTTACGATGAAGAACTTGCCGCTAACCAACCAAATGGCCGCTGCCGATTTCGTTCCCCCTGTAACGGTGTTGATCTTTTCCTTGATTTCTGTAGCTTTAACTTCGTAATCATCCAGCGCTTTTTGTGCTTCGGCACTCTTATTCAAAATTTCACCGATTTTCAGCTGCGTTTTGCGCCAGTCGCTATTAATCTCGTCGCCGAGTACGTACGTCGGTGCAATCTTGCTGTACTGTTCGTACTTCTCACCTTCGACCACACTTTCGGAACCGATAATAATCAGATCCGGGTTAAAACTTGTTACCGCTTCGAAAGGCAGATCGAAGGCAATTGTAGGGACACCATTCAGATCTTTTTGTAGATATTCCTGAATTCCGTTGGCTACAGACCATTGGGCAACTGGCTTAACACCGAGTGTAACGAGATGGTCTTCCAGATAAGATGCGATAACGCGCTCCGGTTTAGCCGGGATGGTTACTTCGTGTCCCATTGCATCTGTTAACGTGCGTTCTGTCGGGGCTTCTGTTTGCGTCTCTGTCTCCGTTGTTGTATCGTTCTCTCCCGCTGCTCCGTTCTCTGCAGGCTTCGTTCCACACGCTGCTAACCAGATGGACATGACCATCACCGTAATCAGAAGCATAATCATCTTTCTATTTCTCTTTAACACTTTATTAACCCCTTTCAATATGAACACCTTATTCGGCGTTATTATGACAGATATCTACGTTCAAAAACTATTATTGACACATATAATATCCGTATTTGCTTTTGTCCAATTCCATTGACAATGATAATTGTTATCAGTTCAGTTGTCAATTCGATTACATTCTGCGCTATACAGTTGAACTAAAATTTATTTACACTGACACTACGATGATAGAACAACCTTCCAATCGCTGTTATCCCCAGATTTTTTTTCGATTCCCTTTTCTCCAAGGGAAAATAAGGAGATAGCGTATGCTTCCGATGCAGCTTTCTTTCAGAAAGATTTTAGGCGACAGCTTCGCTTTTTCAGGTTTTTTCTATCTTCTCCGTTTGGTGTAAATGATTAGTTCAACTATATAGATCATATAAAATCTTCTTGGCGGCATTCACCTATAGGCGGATGCCGCCATATGCTGAATGCAGAATACGACGACAGGAAGGATGTTCTGTACATGTATTACGAATATAACCCTTATCTAGGCTATGGAGAAGACCGTTCATTTCAACTGCCTCCACTGTTCCCAGGTGGTGGAGGTGGCGGCACACCGGGAGGTCCGACATTTCCTGGCATACCTGGCGGCCAAGGCTCCTATCCTCCATTCATTCCAGGCGGAGGACCAGGTCCATATATCCCTGGAGGCATTCCGGGTACAATCCCAGGTACAGCACCGGGTGTACCTGCGCAACTGGCTCAAGGCAATCTGCCTACGCTGCTTAGTGCCTATCCTCGTCCGGTAGGTCAGCCTCCGGCAGAAATGCTTTTCCTGTATAACCTGATCAAAAGCAGCCCGGGTCTGCTTCCGCTCTTCCTCCAGCAACAGCCACAAAGTCTCACTCAAGCCGTGCAATTTGCACAAACGGGTGCAGCAGCACCTCGGGATAATGAAGAACGTGCACTGCCCAACTTTTGCTACAACCGTTGGTCCCTTGTATTCACTTACAATGATGTCTACCTGATGTGGCCTGCCATTAATCTTTTTGGTTTTGTAGTGGGGTACTTCTATCCATTCCAGACGCCAGGTATCCTGTTGAATACACAGATTTTGTTTGCGCTCTGCTAAACCTGTCCTTACCTACAAGCAAGAGCCCCACTTGGAAGCATGACTCCTTCCAAGTGGGGCTCTTTATTCGTTCTTTGAAACAGAAGTAACCTTGCCAACTAAACTCAACAATATTAAGGCTTACAGAATCAGTACTTTTAACTCAGTGCCGGATCGTTCTGACGCTTCCTGCCTCTACTGACCATTAGGAAGTAAATCACCAAGGCACCGAGATCAGCACACGCGATAACGATTCCCATTGGCACAGCTGTACCTTCTCCTCCGAGACCCACGAGTGGAGCGACAATACCTCCAAACAGGAACGTCATCACTCCAATAAGCGCAGACGCACTACCTGCCGACTTCTCCTGATTAGCCATAGCCAGGGCGAAGGACGCGGTATTGACCAACCCGACACTGGATACCACCAAAAATAAGGGAATCAGCACAGAGATTAGATTGCCTCCAGCCAGGATCGCGATGAGCAGTGAAGTTCCTCCCAGCGCCGCGGTTAGCAGCCCCGCAATTAATAGACGGGTTTCAGATACTTTCCCTGCAAGTCTGCCAGCAATCTGACTAGCCAGAATAATGCCTAGCCCGTTAATAGCGAAGCAAACACTGAACATTTGCGGGGATACCCCATATATTTTCTGAAGCACAAACGGTGAACCTGATATGTAGGCAAACATGCCAGCTGCTACGAAGCCCTGGGTTAATGCATAACCCATAAACTGACGATCCCCTGCGATTTGGCGAAACGTAATCAAGGTCTGTTTCAGTCCCCCGCTTGATCTGCGGTTGGAAGCCAGTGTCTCTCCAAGACCGAAAATGACAGCAAACAGCGTCAGTATACCGATGAGACTCAGTAAAATAAACACGCCGCGCCACGACGTATACGTCAACAACTGTCCACCAATGATCGGTGCCGCGATCGGTGCTACACCGTTAATCAGCATTAACAGGGAGAAGAACCGTGTCAGTTCCGGTCCCGAATATACGTCTCTGACGATTGCACGCGAGATGACAATACCGGCCGCTCCGGCTACACCCTGAATGAATCGCAGCACAACAAAAGAGCCCATCGTGGGGCTGACCAGGCAGAGTATGGATGCGATGGTATAGAGTACAAGCCCTGCGATGAGCGGTGTTCGCCGACCACGTACATCACTTAAAGGTCCTGCAAGCAACTGACCAACCGCAAGTCCAATCATACACGCCGTCAGACTGAGCTGAGCATACGAAGCAGATGAGCCGAACTCATCAGCCAGCGTGGGTAATGCGGGCAAATACATATCCAGGGACAACGGCCCGAAGGCCGACAGCGTCCCCAGAATTAATGCCATTCGTACACGCGATGTGGAATTCGTGTTCAATGAGGCTGTTGTACTTTTCATCAAGTACTACTCCCCGCTACCCAGCAGCTTGAGCAAGTTGGACGGCAGTGTGAACTGTTGATTGTTAATAATAATACGGCGCAGTTCTTCTTCATCCCGCTCGTTCTCGGCGTCTTTGATCTCTTGAATTTCCCGGTGAAGTCGTTCCATCTGCTGATCCAGTGCATTCGCAGAGTCTGCCGCACTTTTAAGTTCCCTGGTCAAATGCTCCGGAACATCTTTATTGTATTTATAAAAAATCTTATGCTCCAGACTCGCCCAGAAATCCATCGCAATTGTACGAATCTGGATCTCCACACAAGCTCGTTCCTCACCATTGGACATGTACACAGGCACTTCGACTAGCAAGTGAAGACTTTGGTAGCCATTTGGCTTCGGATTTTCGATGTAGTCTTTGACCTCCAGTACACGCAAGTCACTCTGATTGCACAGCATATCCTTAATGCGATAGATGTCCGAGATAAAGGAACATGTAATCCGCACCCCGGCGATATCCTTGATATTTTGCTTGATGCTCTCAAACGTTAACTCATGATTTTTGCGGAACATCTTGTTCATAATGCTTTCAGGCGACTTCAGTCTGGACTTCGTATGCTCAATTGGACTGTAATCATGCAGAGACTGGAACTCTTCCTTCAGGACTTCAATCTTGGTCTCCATTTGATCCAGAGCAAATTTATAGATCATCATAAATCTGGTAATTTCATATTTAAATTTCTTGAATTGATCAATTGGATGTGGAGCGTTCATCATAGCTTTCTCCCTTTCTTTCTGCACACTAAAGTTAGTTTTATAAATATGAGTACATCGGTCAATCCACATGTCTCCTGAACCATTATAAATCATATGGAGCCAATAAACGAATTTCTCACATTCGGGCTGGCGATTCGGCCGGAAGGTATGGGAACTTATTTTACGTGCATCATATAGAAGCATCCCTGTCATTTGGCCCGTTATTACGAATAAAAGAGGTGGATTTCCCTGCTCTATCAAGTGACGTATTCGTCCGATACGCTTCGGGTTAAAGCTTATTTATTTCTGCCACACGGTTGTTCGTTATCTGCTATCACAGATGAAACTTCTCATCCATGCTCTGACTCCTCTGCCTTTCCGGACTGCGCTCCCATACATAAGTCTCTACATCTACAGCCGCTCGCCAGCCACTACCCTGCTACAACAATGCATGATATGGATAACATACCGGAACAGTGGCCGGTACTGATCTATTGTCGCGGCGGACTTGGCAGCTATGGCGGGGTTAATACCGTTTGGCTTGAGCAATTTGTACAGAAAGGTTATATCGTGTTCGCTCCATCCTATCGTGGTAACGAAGGCGGTGAAGGACGTGACGAGTATGGCGGAAGAGATGCCGAAGATGTGCATGCGGCTTACCGGTTGGTTCATCGTTTGCCTTTTGCCGACTCGACTCGGATATCGTTAATGGGCTTCTCCCGAGGAGCCATTAATGCCGTACATACCGCGACTGTCTACAATGAAGGACCGGACAAAGTACATAAGCTAGTTCTTTGGAGCGGTGTCGCCGATGTCGAACGCACTTACCATGAACGAACCGACCTGAGGCGCACATTAAAACGGGTGCTGGGTGGTTCCCCGCGCGCAGTTCCGGAAGCTTATCTCGCCCGATCTCCCTTGTCGAATGCAAACAAACTCTCTTGCCCCGTACTAATCATGCACGGCACATCAGATACACAGGTGAACTATAGTCACGGAACTCGAATGTATCACTGGCTGAAGCGCGGAGGTGCTAACGTTACGTTTCACGCCTATGGCGGGCAGGATCATCATTTTCACGAGAGAATACATGAGGCAGCGGTGAACAATATGTTTGATTGGCTTACGGCACCATAGTCCCGCGCCATGAATTTCATTTTGAAGAATCATGCGTTATGGCTGTATACTGGATGGGTTACGTTTTTTTGAAAGGAAGGATATGATGAATCAAAACACCCTCCAAAAGTACGCGATGCTCCTTCTATGTATGTCTGCGGGGATGGTCGATCTGATTGGATATTTGGGACTCGGACATGTGCTCACAGCCAATATGACGGGAAATATTGTACTGCTCGGTATTGCCATCGCCCGTGCGCAGGAATTTGTCGTGTTGCGGTCACTGCTAGCCCTCATCGGTTTTATAGCCGGCAATGCCATTGCAGCACATATGGTTGGACATGTGCAGACCAAAAATGGCTGGTCCTCTAAGGTCACAGCCGTATTTACTGTTGAAAGCATATTGCTCCTGCTGTTCGCGATCGCCATGATTAGTCCATTTTCAGAACAACTGTCTTATCTGTTAATTGTCATACTAGCCATCGCAATGGGGATGCAAACGACTGCAGCACGTCGAATTGGAATTGCCGGCATCTCAACAACCGTGCTCACCAATAATCTCGCCGCTGTGGTTGAGGATACCGTAAGCATCCTTAAAAGGCTGCGACATGCCAATATCCGATCACTGGTCAAAGCCTTATCTACAGACTCCTACCTTCGTGCGGGTGCTGTTGTTATCTATTTGGTCGGCGTCATTGTAGCCGCGTTGCTGTTCCACCGTGCACCCATGGTCGCAGTCTGGATTCCTGTCCTAACCATTGGCGGTGTAACCCTTTATGCCCGATTACATGCATGGGGTACTCCACAACAAGGTGAAAGTAAATAGTTCAAAAAAACAACTTATTTATTTCAAGAGGCTGTTCAAGAGTCGCTCTAGGGTACTTGAAACTGCTCTTTTTGAACACGTATTTTAAGTACAATCGCACTTTTTATTCCACCAAAGCAGCCTCTTGGCGGATAAACTTGACCAGCTGCTGTGCAGCAGGCGATAACACTTCCCCTGCTCTTGTACATACGGCAATCGTATTTCTCAGCTGTACACCTCGAACGTACACACGTGCCAGCCTGCCTTGATGCACATCTTCCTTCACAACCAAAGAAGATATAAAGTTGGCCCCATAACCTGCCTTCACCGCACTGATCGTTTCATTCAGCCCGTTGAACTGAAGCGCAATGCGGGGAGCGGCCAGGTTATTTGTGGTGCAAAGGGACACGAGCCGCTCACGTGTGGCACTGCCTTCTTCACGCATAATGAACGGTTCTGCCACCATCTCATGCAGCTCAATTTCTTTGCCCGCATACGGATGGTCGGGATGCACAACAAACCACATCTCATCGTCAAACAGTTCATCCCATTGCACACCTGCATGTGTAATGCCACTTCCACCATACACTGCAATCTCTGCCTCGTAGCGAAGCAACTGGTCAAAAGCCATCCGGGTGTTGGTTGTGCTCACAACCAGATCCACATCCTCTTGCATCTGCTTGAACCGCGCAATCCAGGCCGGCAGTAGAAAATTCGAAGGCAAGTAAGTTGCCGTAAGCCGGATTAGTCCTTTCTTGCCCTCCCTAAAATCCTGCACAAAATTCTCGACATCCTGCTCCAGCATGAACAGACGTTCCGCATAACCTGTTAACTGCATCCCGGCATCCGTAAGCACCAATCTTCTTCCCTCCGAAACAAAAAGTCGAATTCCCAGTTCACGCTCAAACTTCCTCACCTGAGAAGATACCGCAGGCTGACTAATATTCAATTCCTCTGCGGCACGAGTGACCCCGCCATATCTCACGATGGCATGAAATAATCGTAATCCATGCAGATTCATGTGCTACACCTCTTCCATGTCAAATACATAATCTAAAGTTATATTAACATACATATTATATATTTTATTTATATATTCACTCCATCTATAGTTGAATTATGAAATCCAATACACGAAACAAAGAAAGGAACATATGAAGATGAAAAATATTAATACGAACAACTCTCAGCATACCTGGACTCAAGTCGACGACTACATGAATAATCTGCTGATTCCTTCGGATACCTTGCTGGAGCAAACACTGCAAACCAATGCCGAAGCTGGACTGCCCGCTCATGACGTAACACCGAATCAAGGAAAGTTACTCCAGCTCCTGCTTCAAATCCAAGGTGCATCCCGTGTACTTGAAATCGGCACACTGGGTGGGTACAGTACCATCTGGATGGCAAGAGCGCTACCTGAACATGGACACATCGTCTCACTGGAATCCGAACCACACCATGCGGACTTGGCACGTGCCAATCTCACACGTGCAGGACTGATGCACAAGGTCGACCTGAGAGTTGGTCCTGCCCTGACCACCCTTCCCGATGTTCAGGAAGAATACAGGGAACCGTTTGATATGATTTTCATCGATGCGGACAAACCCAGTAATCCCGATTATCTGAGATGGGCCCTGCGACTGACTCGGCCAGGGAGTCTTATTATTGGTGACAATATTGTCAGGGACGGTGAAGTAATCCGAGCGGACAGCACGGACCCCAGAGTTCAAGGCGTTCGAGCCTTCCTGCAGTTGATTGCCGAACACCCTCGGCTTGAAGCTACGGCACTGCAAACCGTCGGTAGCAAAGGTTACGATGGATTCGTCATCGCTCGTGTGATTGATACCCCTATACCAAAATAAACAGTGGTCAATTCTTCCGCAAATTCTCCTTTCCTGTTAAACTGGAATCACTGCACAGGCAGACTGGAGGGAACCACTTGAGAGTTTTACGACATATTCATGATGAAATTCGCGGCTGGTCCCGCAATATTCAACTGTTTTTCCTGGCTAGCATTCTGTATCAGATCGGAAATGGCATGTTCTCTGTCTTGTACAATCTGTACATTCAGGGTCTGGGCTATAATGATACAATGAACGGCCAGATTGTAAGTATTCAATCACTTGCAACAGCCATTATGTTTGTTCCTATCGGTCTATGCGGTGATCTGTTCAGTCGCAAGCGGCTACTCATTACGGGGGCGTTATTCAGCGGAATCTTTCTGATTGGACGCTCGTTCGACTATTCGGCTACCGGACTGATCTGGTTTGCGGTATTCTCTGGCCTTTTCGCTGGTGTATTCCAGGTACTCGCCATCCCTTATCTGGCAGAAAACGTCAAGAAAAGTCAGCGGCTTAAGATGTTCAGTTATTATTCATCCCTTGTGCTCGCTTCCCAGGTGCTTGGTAGCCTGGGTGGCGGCGTATTCGCAGATTTGTTACATACGGCAGGACTCGCCAAAGTGACCGGATTACAGACGGTTTTATTTGTCGGTGGTGCAGCAACACTGGCGGCGTTTATTCCACTGTTATTTGTAACCGAAGGCACGGCTGCTACGCAGACAACAATTCCGGCACAACCCGTTCTTCAACCCAATGCAGATCTAAAAGAAAGTTCACCGAGTACCCTAAGCACGGACGATTTGATCACGAAGAAAAAAGATTCCCGACTGATTGGTCAGTTTGTAGTGACCCAGTTATTAATTGGATTAGGCTCAGGACTGGTTGTACCGTACCTGAATCTGTATTTCACCAATCGGTTCTCGGTTTCTCTGAGCGGCATGAGCCTGTTGATTGCACTCGGTCAGATTATGACGATTGTATCCATGCTGATTGGTCCTACCTTGGCAGCAAAGGTCGGGAGCGTACGAGCTGTTGTCATTTTCCAGGTCATGTCGTTGCCCTTCCTTCTATTAACAGGCTTCACCAATCTGTTGTTCATCGCTTCGCTGAGTTTCTTATTCAGACAAGCATTGATGAACGCAGCCAATCCCATTCATTCAGCCATACTGGTGGATCGGATCTCTGACAAACGCCGCGGCATTGCCAATTCACTGATGCAGACCTCATTCATGATTGGTTGGGCGACCATGGGACCTGTGCAATCCTACCTGGTTACCACGTACGGAACGTATTGGGGTTACGCGATCACATTCAGCATCACTGGCAGTCTATACGTTATTTCATCACTGATGTATTATGTAATGTTCAGAGAACCCAAGCCTTCCGCTACGGCTCTTGCAGGATCTTGATAAGTTGAAAAAGCAGCTTGGTTGTTCCGCAGATAACGCAACGTATCTCATCATCAGGAGTGATCACACATGAACATGAATCCTTCATTAAACCTGAATGCATACCTGAATCTCATACCACCTCATTCAACCGGTAGGCTAAACGGATGGAACTGATGCACAAGCTCGGTTCCTACGTTGTCTTTCGGTTTTTTCTTAGTCTGGGTGTCTCTGTTCTTGGCGGATTGCTGTTCACAGTCATTCATACACCGATCCCGTGGTTGCTCGGGCCAATGGTATTCATGCTGCTTGGTTCCCAAGTTGCCAAATGGCCACTCATGTGGCCTGCCTCCATCCGGGACTATGGCATTCTGATTGTTGGCTATTCAATTGGACTCACCTTAACCGAAGAGGCTCTGCACGGCATTTTGCAACAACTTCCCATGATGCTGCTGATGACCCTGCTGTTAATCGGATTGTGTGTGCTTACGGCCTACATCGCTTCTAAGGTGACTGATTTTGACTTCCCCTCCCTGCTGGTTGGCAGCATTCCAGGAGGACTATCCCAGATGGTGTCCCTTGCAGAAGAGATGAAATCCATCAATCTGACGCTGGTTACCTTTTTGCAGGTGACACGGTTGATCATGATTGTCTTCTGTGTTCCGTTCTTGCTGTTCAGTCCGTGGATTGGAGGTACCGCAGGTGGCAGTTCAGGTCAGCCGCTCATTGACATAGCAACGTGGGGAGCCCTTTTCCCCGAGATCCTCCTCTATGCTCCGCTCTGTGTAGCTGGTGCATGGGTTGCACACAAACTCCGGTTTCCGACGGCCTTTATGCTGGGTCCCATGATCGTTATGTGTGTCATTCAATTAAGTACAGCCATGCACATACCCAGTCTGCCAACCTCCCTGCTGAACGTATCGCAATTGATGATAGGCAGTCACGTTGGACTGATGCTCAAGCCGGAACAGTTGCAACGTAAGACACAGACAGTGACCCTAGCGGTGATTAGCAGTGTACTGCTCATTGTTGGTGCGCTTGGATTGAGTTATCTGTTAATGAATGTGTTCTCTCTCTCGGCGGCAACCTCGCTACTCAGTATGGCCCCTGGCGGCATGGATCAGATGAGTATCATGGCACATGAAGTGAATGCTGACCTTTCGGTTGTATCCGGATATCAATTGTTCCGCATCCTGTTTATTTTCTTCATCGTCTCTTCCGTACTGAAGATGATTCTCGTACATATGTTGAAGGGAAAGAAAGCTAAGCCCTCACTTCAATGATCATATCTTCTCTGATCCCATGCCAAAGAGAGTATCCATTTGATGTCATATCCTGCGGATACTCTCTTTTGTTTGTACAGACTCATCTTCAGCATTTGGCCTCATTCAAATTAAGCATAATGACTAATCATGAATAAATTCGGTTGTACATCCAGCCCACAATGCCCACTGTAGCTACCGTTGCTCCAATAATAAATGCATAATAGCCAATCTTGCTCTTGGACTCCGAAGTCTGATGGTCATAATAATCCGAGTTACGTCGGTAAAAGCCCATCCATAACTCTCCGATCATATTCACAACAACCAATACAAAACGTTTAACAAACCCCATTCTATTCGAGTCTCCTCTCTCTGATCGACCTTCTTCCATATTAAGTATAAATATCCTATTTAATTAAAACAAGTCATTCACATTACCTTCGGTACAATTAAGGTCGGTGCGGTTTCTTGCTCCAACCAGGTCAGAATATCAAAGGCTTCCTGATCGGTGCTACCGCACATCTCTTCCTCAGCCTGCAATCCACTGCATACCGCAGGACGCTCTTTTTGGCCAAAAATTCCACAGCGATTATCATCGGTAAGCTGCACACAACGTACACCTGCCGGCTTGCCATGAGCCATGCCCGGTATCGGTGACGATATGGAAATCGCGATACAACATGCGGCACAGCCTGTCCTGCATTCCATACGTATTCCCTCCTCATTTCAATACACTTACAATACGTGTTCAAAATACCATCTTTGAACTACCTCTTATATTATGAGCGATTTATCCAGGTCCAGGTTCGAGCCAGCCCCTGCGCGATTCTGCGATTCATGCTTGCATTGGAGAAATAACCTCCATGACTTAACGGATTCCAGCTCAAGCCCAGGCCACCCGAGTTCACTTCAATGTCTTCTTTGACAGCTTTCTCATAAGCCGGATCGATGGGACGAAGCGGATAACCCAAAATATCATCCCGATCATAGAAGTTCACCCACTCCCCTTCCAGACCGGCATAATAGTGATCTACATGGGAGGAGGGCACCTGAATCGGGCGACTAAAGTCATGGTAACGCAAACTCCATAAGGGTAGGGTTGTACCAAACGAGTAAAAATGGGTCAGGGTGTCCCCTCGCTCCAAAGCCGAGTTCACATCGACAATTTCAGGTACACGACTGGACGGATATTGCAGATCGTAGAAGAAGTTACTTGCGATTACGGCACCCAGACTGTGGGCAACCACACAGAGTGGAGCTTCCGGTCCATTACGCTGTGCAAGAGTATGCATCGCCTGATTCAACGTTCGATGTACGGCATCATAGTTATGGCCTTGATTTTCCACCGGTTGATATGCAACCGCATCAGCCAGGTAATGGATGACAAATCGGCGCAGCGTCTGGTAATTCAATCCCGGAGAGCTGACGAGCTGTTGAAACAGCGCTTCTTCCCGCTCCTCAAATACATCCGCCCAATATACAGGTTCGATATCCAGCATCTGTTTGGAGGCTCCAGGCAAGACCATCACCTTGTCCAATTCCTTATGCAAACAAGCAATCAGCTTGTCCGCGTACCCATCCTTTCGCATACCCAGCCCATGAATGACCATCACCGCAATACGTGTCATGGCTCTCCTCCTCATCACTTGACTAGGAACTCTTTCTCCACCATATGAACGCCACGACTCGAAAATGCCTGAAGCTTGCTTTGTCAGAAAAACCTTTCCAACCACCATTATTTTAAAAATGTGATTCTTCCATTTTATATACAGTTTACCATGATGGTCATGAAAATAACGATCTCACAACAAAAAGGGAGCTGCACATCATGCAGCCCCCATCCTGTTGTTATCTCAATTAACCTTTCAGATGAACCTTCAGCACACCATTTTGATTGGATGTAACATCACCTGTCGTGACTTCCACCCGTTCAACCATATCCTGACCATCTGGAATGATAATCGGTGTAATCAGCGGGTATCCCGCATCTTCAATCACCTTACGATCGAATTCCAACAGCTTTTGTCCAGCCTTTACATGCTCGCCAGCTTCGACATGCATATTGAAACCTTCACCCTTGAGGGATACCGTATTAATCCCAACATGGATCAGTACCTGTAAACCACTCGCATGTTCAAGAATCACCGCATGTTTGCTTTTGATTACATGAGCTACCTGAGCATCAAATGGGGCAACTACCACGTTGCCGGAAGGTTCAATCGCTACACCCTCACCCATTTGTTTCTCGGCAAAAGCCGGATCAGGCACTTGCTCCAGTGAAACAGCCTGGCCTGTTAAAGGCGCCATGATTTCCAGCGTATTCACGGCTTTATCCCCAACTTTAGCCGCACTACGAGTGCGCTGGTTGGGATCTGTATTTGCAGCCGAAGAGGTAACGCCCGAAGCAGACTGCGATGTAGCCGCTTTAGGCTCAGCAACGGTTTCATTGCTTGCATTACGATCTTCTTTTCTCATTTTGGCTCTACCAAAAATAACGGTCAGTACAAACGGCACAACAAGGACAATCGCCATGCCGATGAAGAAGACGCCCCATTTGTTAGGGAAAATCGACAGGAATCCAGGTACGCCACCTACACCGATGGAGGTTGCCTGAACATTATTCATCGTCAGCAGCACACCACCAATCGCGGAACCGATCATACCAAAGATAAACGGATAACGGTAACGGATATTCACTCCGAAGATTGCCGGCTCGGTTACCCCGAGGAAGGCCGATACTGAGGACGTTGCCGCAAGTCCTCTCATTTTCTTCTCACGTAATACAAGCATCATCGCAAGTGCCGCTGAACCCTGTGCGATATTGGACAATGCCAGCATCGGCCACAGGAACGTTCCGCCCTGACTACCAATGAGCTGAACATCCACCGCAAGGAACGTGTGATGCATACCAGTGATAACCAGCAAAGCGTATAGACCACCGTAGATCAGACCACCCAGCGCCGCGTAGGAATCGTAAACATAGATCAAGCCAGATGTGATTGCATTCGCAATGGCGAATGTCACTGGACCAATAATCGTAAATGCCAGGAATCCGGTAATCAGTAACGTGACTGGTGCAACGACCAGCAGTTTAATGGAGTCATGTACCCTTTTGTTCAGGAAAATCTCCATCTTGGCAAGCAGATAGGCCGATACCAGTACCGGCAGAACCTGCCCTTGATAACCGATCTTCTCAATCTCCCAACCGAACAAATTCCATGTTGGCACCGTGCCATCATTCACGGCATCAGCGTAACCGTATGCACTCAGCAGATCGGGATGTACGAGAATGAGACCCAGCACGATCCCGAGCAGCGGACTGCCGCCGAACCTTTTTACAGCTGCCCAACCAATCAGAGCCGGCAGGAACGTAAAGGCTGTACTCGCGATCGTATTAATGATGGACGCAAGATCCTTCCAGGCTGGATAGACATCCACCAGTGATTTTCCATCAAAGAAAATACCTGGGCCTGTCAGAATATTGTTAATCCCGAGCAAAAGACCTGCCGTAATGATCGCAGGCAAAATCGGAATAAAAATATCCGAGAGCGTTTTAATTGCTCGCTGAATTGGATTTTGCTTTTTACCAGCGACCGCCTTCACATCATCCTTGGAAGAACGATCTCCCCCGGTGATCTGAATCATCTCATCATAGACCTTATCCACCAGACCAGGTCCGATAACGACCTGGAATTGTCCTTGAGAAGAGAACTGTCCTTTGACCAGATCATTTTGATCAAGACTTTCAGTATCCACTTTACTCTCATCGTACAAAGCAAAACGGAGTCGTGTAACACAGTGCGTAGCAGCTTCAATATTCTCTTTGCCACCGACTGCCCGGACGATCTCCTCAACCTGTTTTTTATCAATTGCCATAGTGTCACTTCCTATTTATAAAATGTGATTAGTCCTGTTGTGGCACAAGCCACATATAGGATGCATACGGACTGAGGGAGATTTCCTGTGTCAGTAGAGGCGCTACCTCTGTATTTCCAATGAGTAACTCTACTGATTTATTTGTAATATGATCATTCCACACCGCTTCCGGAAGCGAGAACGTGACGTCTCGTTTACTGAAGTTGGATACAACAATCAGAGTTTCACTGCCATTGGTCCGTGCGTAAGCAAACACATCTGGGTGTGCATCGTCCAATCGTTCATACAGACCGTCGATCAGCACGTTAACCTGTTTACGCAGGGCAATCAATTTGCGGTAGTGGTAGTAGATTGAATCCGGGTCAGCCAGCTGCTGCTCCACGTGAATGGACGGATAACGCTCATCCACTTTCAGCCAAGGTGTTCCGGTAGTAAATCCGGCGTTCTTACTTCCATTCCACTGCATCGGTGTCCGCGAGTTATCTCGGGAACGCTCTTTTACAATGTTGAAAGCTTCTTCAGCGGATTTGCCTCGTTCTTCCTGAAGCAAGCGGTACATGTTCGTCGATTCGATATCGCGGAATTCGCTGACGTCATTCCAGACTGGATTCGGCATGCCGATCTCTTCACCCTGGTAGACATAAGGTGTACCTTGCATTCCGTGTATCGTTGTTGCAAGCATCTTCGCACTCTGAGCACGATAATCACCATCATCGGCGAATCGGGACAGCGCCCGCGGCTGATCATGGTTATTCAGGAACAGTGCGTTCCAGCCTCCACCGGCCTGCATGCCTGTTTGCCACTCACTAAAGAGCTGCTTCATCGCTTCGAAATCATACGGCATCAGTTCCCACTTCTGACCATTCGGATAATCCACTTTCAGGTGGTGGAAGTTAAACGTCATCGAAAACTCCCGGGAAGCCGGGTTCGAATATTGGATGCAGTGTTCCAATGTTGTCGAGGACATCTCGCCTACCGTCACCATGTTGTGAGGCCCGAATACTTCATCGTACATCTCGGTGATATACTCATGCACACGCGGTCCATCCGTGTAGTACTTGCGTCCATCACCAGGTGACACGCTGCCATCGTCATCCGGGAAACGCTGGTCTTTCGAGATCAGGTTGATCACGTCCATACGGAAACCATCTACACCTTTTTCGGCCCAGAACTTGATCATATCCCGTACAGCTTTACGTACTTCTTCATTCTCCCAATTCAGATCTGCCTGCGTTTTATCAAATAAAGTCAGGAAATATTGTCCCGTCTGTTCATCATATTGCCAAGCTGGTCCACCGAACTTGGATTGCCAGTTGTTTGGCACACCGCCGTCCGGCGCAGGATCTTTCCAAATATAATAATCCCGGTACGGATTATCCTTGGAAGAACGGGATTGCTGGAACCACTCATGATCTGTCGAGGAGTGATTCACCACGATATCAATCATCAGTTTCATGTCACGAGCCTTCAGACCTTTCAACAGTTCGTCAAAGTCCTCCATCGTTCCATAATCCGGATTAATCCGATAATAGTCCGCTACGTCATACCCATTATCGTGTTGCGGGGATACATATACCGGCTGCAACCACACAATATCGATACCCAGATGCTGCAAATAATCAAGCTTCTCGGTTAATCCACGAATGTCTCCGGTGCCCGATCCGGTTGTATCATTAAAACTCTTCGGATATACCTGATACACCGTTGATGTCTTCCACCAAGATGACGGAGTTGTGTTATTAGAACTCATGTTAACGCCTCCAATAAATTGTAATGCTCTTATGTGATGTTCTCGGCTAACTTCATATCTATATTACATAAGTAAACATGTATATACAAGTTGAAACTATAATATGTATATTCTTCGTCTCTTCTACACATTCCCCATTAATCTTTCCTCTGTAACATTTATTTTGGAACCTGCGTTCGTAACCCCCATGATATCTGTATTGGTAAAACAGAAAACCGCCTGTTCTTCCCACGATTGGAGTGGGTAACAGACGGTTTCTTTTGGTTGAACTTGGTTGAACTTCTTAAATGTATTTTACTGTTTATTACTGTTGTAATGGATTGTTATTTTAAAGTACTGTCAGTTGACTTAGTCCCCACAAAGGGGACACACTTCTTACGACATCTCCGGTGAAACTACAGCTTTCCCTTGTTTTTCCTGCATATTTAGCTTTATTAAGGCTAGCGCAGCCTGTTCTTCCCTTTCCAGTTCAGCAGCACTAATCTCACCTGATAGTACTGCACGCATTCGCTTCTGATCCAGCAGACCTTCCCATTTTGCGACTACGAACGCTGCGACACAGTTTCCCATCAGGTTGGTGAATACACGCATTGTATCCATAAAGCGATCTGCACCAAGCAGCAGAGCAACCGCTGCTACCGGGAAGGCATTGACGGCTACTGCCGTCGCGGACAGAGCCAAGAATGCGGAGCCAGGTACACCTGCCATACCTTTGGAACTTAACATCAACACTAACAAAATCGTAATCTGCTGTACAAACGTCAGTTCAGTACCTACGGCTTGAGCCACAAAGACTGTTGCCAACGATAAATAGATCGAAGCGCCATCCAGATTGAATGAATACCCCGTCGGCACTACAAGCCCCACAACCGCACGATCACATCCCGCCTTGGTGAGCTTGTCCATCATGCGTGGCATCACCACTTCTGACGATCCGGTACCAATTGCCAGCATCACTTCAGAGCGGGTATACTTCACAAATTGCAGGAAATTCAGCCCCGTGATCCACCAGGCAGCGAGTGCCAACATAACGAGAAACAGCAGCGCTGCACCGTAACAAGCAAGAATAAGCAGACCAAAGGACGACAATGTGGAAGCCCCATAAGCTCCTACCGTGTAGGCCATGGCTCCAAATGCACCAATTGGCGCGAGTTTCATGATGTAACCAATGATGCGGAACACAATTCCGAGCAGGTTCTCAATCAGCGTCAATACATTCTCTTTCGCCTTACTCTCCGTTGCTGCCAGCGCAACCCCGAATAAGCATGCTACGAGCAGTACTTGCAGAAGTGCATTTTGTGCAAAGGCATCCACAACACTTGTCGGAATAATATTCATGATAAAGTCCACCGTATGTGGCAACTCGGAACCATTCGTTTTCGCTTCGATGCCACTTGCGTCTATGGTCGAAGGGTCCACGTTCATTCCGGCACCAGGACGAAGCAGATTGGCTGTTCCCAATCCGAGTACCAGCGCCACAGTAGTTGCAATTTCGAACCACACGATGGCTTTCAATCCAATGCGTCCTACGGACTTCAGATCACCGATCTTGGCAATACCTGTCACAATCACCATGAATATCAGTGGTGCGATGATCATTTTGATTAATTTGATGAAGCCTGTTCCGAGCGGTTGCAGCAAACTGCCCAGATCCGGCCACAGGATGCCTACGCCAATCCCGATGATTACCGCTACAATAATCTGAAAGAATAATGATCTCACAAATGACATAAACGCTCCCCCTGTTTTGCGGTCAATTCGGATTTCCGGTTGGTTTCCGTGTAACTTTTTATATCATTCCGAAACGGAGTTCAACAATGGAATTTCAATCTTTTTGTCATTTGTACCAACTCTATCTGTGAAAATTGAACCTGAAACCGAAAAAAGACGAATATCGCGTCAGTTATCTTGACGTGATATTCGTCTTTATCTATCAATCCATTTATTATTGAACAGGGGTTAAATGTGCATCACAGGGTAATGGATTCCCCTGGGGCCAGCACACGGCCTTCCAACCCTTTTGTAGCCAGCTGCTGCACGAAGTGTTCCGCATCCTGACGAATCACCGGGAATGTATCATAATGAACCGGGATGGTCAGTTTGGCATTAAACCATTCTGCCGCTTGTAGCGCATCCTCAGGTCCCATGGTGAAATGTCCACCAATAGGCAAGAAAGCTACATCGATATCATGGCGATCACCAATCATCTTCATATCCCCGAAGAGACTTGTATCTCCGGCATGCAAAATGGTTTTGCCACCAATATTAATGATATATCCAGCAGGCAAACCTGCATACATGATCCGTTGTTCTTCTTCCAACACGATCCCGGAAGTATGGAACGCCTGGATCATTTTGGCTTGAGCAAAATCAAGATCTACCGTTCCGCCCATGTTCATCCCAAGCGTGTCCAGACCTTTCCATGACATATATGTAGCCAGCTCCACAATAGCCACAACTTTGGCGTTATTCGCTTTGGCAATCGGTTCAGCATCGAGGATGTGATCCATATGTGCATGTGTCAGCAACACAACATCGGTCTTGATATCTTCCGGCTTAGTGACGGCAAGCTCGTTGCCACGCAGGAAGGGATCAATGATCAGAGACTTTTCTTCTGTGCCCAGCTGTACACTGGAGTGACCGTGGAACGTAATATTCAACAACTTGGATTCCTCCCGACATATGTTTTGATTATTTTAAAACCACTTTATTTATTATAAATCATAGCTCTTCACCAACGCAAAATTCGCGATTATCCATCTCAGCGCTGCTTACGATACACCCTTGCTTCGAACGGCTGAAGCTGAATCGCACCTTCATCGGTAGAATATCGTCTGCTTACATTGCTGATCATCAGCTTGGCATGCTCGGAATCCCAGCCCTCCGGCCACTCCATCTCGGGTTCATGCCCACGGAAATTCAGAATGACCAACATCTGCTCATCATCCAGCGTTCGTGTATAAGCATAGATATCCGGATCATCCGGTAGAAGCAATTCATACGCGCCGTAGATCAGCACTTTATGTTGTTTGCGAAGGGCAATTAGCTTACGGTAATAATGCAAAATAGATTGGGGATCACTTTCGGCATCGGCGACGTTAATCTCAGGATAATTATCATTCACCTGAATCCACGGCTGACCTTTGGTAAACCCTGCGTGTTCCGTATCATCCCATTGCATTGGCGTCCGGGCATTATCGCGACTCTTCAACCAAATCGCCTGCATGACTTCATGCTTCGACTTACCTTGACCAATGTAATGATTGTAATAATTTTTGGTCTCGATATCCCGGTATTGTTCAATATCTGGGAAAGCGACATTGGTCATGCCAATCTCTTCCCCTTGATAGATGTAGGGCGTTCCTTCAAGTGTAAGCATCCATGTCGCCAACATCTGAGCAGAACGTACCCGATATTTACCGTCATCTCCAAAACGCGAAACCGGACGCGGCTGATCATGGTTGCCCATGTAATTGGCGTTCCAGCCTCTACCATGCAAAACCGTTTGCCACCGGCTCATGATTTCTTTGAGTTCGGTCAGCTTCCATTCCTTATAGTTCCATTTACCAATTCCAGAAGATTTGGCATCGATGAACATATGCTCAAACTGGAAAACCATATTAAGCTCGTCACGATCCGTCCCCACATAAGCCAGCGCCTGCTCAGGTCCAAGTCCGGAAGTCTCGCCAACCGTCATGGGTCCGTAAGGTTTCAGGATCATGTTATTCAGTTTCTTCAGGATGGAGTGTACCTGTTCCAGGTTGGAAAAGAGCTGATACGCTGGAACCACCGGCAGATTATCCGGATTGTGGGCACTTGGCAGCCCCTCTGCCTTGGCGATATGCGCTACTGCATCGAAACGGAATCCGTCTACCCCTTTTTCCAGCCACCAATGCACCATCTCATACATCTCTTCTGCCATCTGTGCATTGTTCCAGTTGAGATCCGGTTGCTGTTCCGAATACAAATGCAAATAATATTCATTTGTCTCCGAATCATGCTTCCACACTGAACCTCCAAAATAGGACTCCCAGTTATTCGGCACCTGCCCATTTTTGCCTGAACGCCAAATATAATAATCCCGCTTCGGATTCATCTTTGATGAACGCGATTCGGCAAACCACGCATGTTCATCCGACGTATGATTCAGCACCAGATCCATCATGATCTTGAGCCCGCGCTTGTGAGCCTCTGCCAATAACCGATCAAAATCCTCCATCGTGCCGTATTTACGCAGAATAGCGTAGTAATCCCGAATATCATATCCGTTGTCATGTCCTGGTGAATCGTAGATAGGACAGAGCCAGATTACATCCACACCCAAATTCTCCAAATAATCGAGTTTCTCATAGATCCCCTGCAAGTCGCCATATCCATCTCCGTCCGAATCCTTGAAGCTGCTCGGGTAAATCTGGTAGACCACACTCTCTTTCCACCAAACGATATCGCCCACCTCGCTCTCATCATTGTCCACTATATAATCTCTGCTCACTGTATTAAGCCGTTAATATGTTTTATCCGAAAAGATTCCCTTGTAAACATGTGAAAGGTATCTTATGCAAAAAGACCCGGTCCTGGACCGCGATCTGCGGCTCAATTCCGAGTCCTTCTTGGTGAACATAAAAACAACTTAAACGCGGCGTAACCTATCCAGGCACCGATCGTGTTCAGAATAATGTCATCCACATCGAACGAACCAACACGCGTAATCAATTGTGTCAGCTCAACACCCAGTAGAAGCAAGATAACTGTCGATGTAAAGGTCAGGAACGAACGACACCTCCGAAACAACCATGGAATCCAGATGCCCAGCGGAATGAACAATACGATATTGCCAAACAGGTTTTTGACCCAGGTATCTGTATTGTATCGTTCCCTCTCCATAAGAAGTGGGCGAATCGTCTCAAAGGGTACGAGATTATATTGATAATACACGCCAGGTGTTCGTCCACTGACAAACAGTAAAATGCCCATAATTAGTAGATAAAGCACTGCCATGCAAGCAACAATGGTCAGCATCCACTTGGAGTGGAGGCACGACTTTTCGCTCATTCATCCCGTCCTCCGACCTTGATTTCCGCAAAGCGGTAAGCTCTATTTTAACGGGATATAGATCTTCATGTCCAGTTGTTCAGGGGTCGATTTCCAGACATCCGTCACTTCAAAGTCTGGTCCTTCCCTCCGTTCATTAATTCACTGTAAGCCAAAATCCCCTTGTTCTACAAGGAGATGCTCTCTACGATGATTGATTAACCAGGAGAGATAGCTCTTGTGAACAAGGGGATTTGTTTGCCTAACAATTTATTCTTAACCTTTCCAGTTCCCGGACACGGGATGAATACCCCATATATCCGTAGCATACTCACTAATGGTACGATCACTGGAGAATATACCAGAATGAGCCGTGTTCAATATCGCTTTCCGAGTCCAGCCTGGAACATCCCGATACGCCTGGTCAATGGCAGCATGCGCGTCAGCATAAGCAGCAAAATCACGCAATACAAAGTATTCATCACCGTGAGCCAGTAGCGAGTCATAGATATCCCAGAATTCTCCGTCACGATAACAGAATGCACCTGGATGTACCAATTGCTCCACGACCTCACGAATCCGTTCATCGTGCTGCACAATCTCATTCGGACGGTAGCTGCCGGAACGATAATACTCAAGCACTTCGTCTGCGCGCAGACCATAGATGAACATGTTTTCCTCTCCGACCTGCTCTGCCATCTCCACATTGGCCCCATCCATCGTGCCAATCGTTAAGGCGCCATTCATCATAAACTTCATGTTGCCCGTACCCGAAGCTTCCTTGCCTGCGGTTGAGATCTGTTCACTAACATCCGCAGCCGGAATAATCTTCTCTGCAAGAGAGACGGAATAGTTTTCGAGGAAAAATACCTTCAAGCGGTCATTCACCGCTGCATCCCGATTCACCGTGTCAGATACCGTATTAATCAGCTTGATGATTTTCTTGGCAAAATAATAACTCGGTGCTGCCTTGGCTCCAAAGATGAACGTACGCGGCACCATATCAAACGAAGCATCATTCTTAAGCCGGTTATACAGATGCATCACATGCAGAATGTTTAACAGTTGCCGTTTGTACCCATGCAGCCTCTTCACCTGCACATCAAAAATGGAATCCGGATTCACTGTCGTTCCAGTATGATCCAGAATATATGCAGCAAGTCGTTCCTTATTATCCCGCTTAATCGAACGGAACTGCTCTTGGAATGATGTATTATCCGCAAAACCTGCCAGCTGGTCCAGCTTGCCCGGCTCTGTTATCCATTCGTTACCAATTGTATCTGTAATGAGATCCGACAGTTTCGGATTGGCATGCATCAGCCAGCGGCGATGGGTAATACCATTCGTTTTGTTATTGAAACGCTCTGGATAAAGTGCATAGAACGGAGCCATCTCACGCTCCTTCAAAATCTCGGTATGCAATGCCGCGACACCATTCACGCTATGACTGCCTACAATCGCCAAATGCGCCATCCGCACCTGATCGTTCGCAACGATCGCCAGATGCCCTATGCGATCCTGATCTCCTGGGTACCGATCCAGCAGCATGCCACAGAAGCGTTTGTTGATCTCTTCAATGATCATATAAATCCGTGGCAGCAGCTTGCTGATCATGGATACAGGCCATTTCTCAAGCGCCTCACTAAGCGTTGTATGATTGGTGTACGATACTGTGCGAGTTGTGATATCCCATGCTTCATCCCAGCCATAACCCTTCACATCAATCAGGATGCGCATCAGTTCAGGAATAACCAAGGTTGGATGCGTGTCGTTGATGTGGAAAGCCACTTTATCTGGCAAACGATCATACGAAAGCTCCAGCTTATTGAATGTACGTAACGCACTTTGCACGCCTGCTGAACACATGAAGTATTGCTGCTTCAATCGTAGCAGCTTTCCTTCATACTGGGAATCATCAGGATACAGAAATTCCGAGATCGATTCAACCGAACGGCTATAGTCCAGATAGCCGTAGTAGTTCGAAGGGGTGTCGAGTGAAGTCTCGCGCTTCGGCTCGGCACTCCATAGACGCAATGTGTTCACATGGGTTTGACCATAACCGATGACAGGCACGTCATAGGGAATGGCCACAACCGATTCGGCATCTTTTGTAACAAACTGATATTCTCCATCCTGCTCGTGAGCCTCCACCCGGCCCCAGAACTGCACTTCCACCTTTTTGTCTGGACGACGTACTTCCCATTCGTTGCCTTTATCCAGCCAATTGTCAGGTAATTCGACCTGATTGCCATTGATGATCTTTTGCTCAAACAATCCGTATTTATACCGAATGCCGCAGCCATGTCCCGCGTACCCAAGTGATGCAAGTGAATCCAGGAAACAGGCAGCGAGTCGTCCGAGACCTCCGTTACCGAGTCCTGCATCCGCCTCCTGTTCTTCCACCTCTTCCAAGGAGAAGCCCAGCTCAGCCAGACTATCGCGCACCAATTCCAATTCATTCACATTCAGCAGATTGTTGCCGAGCAGACGTCCAATCAGGAATTCCAGCGAGAAGTAATAGACCTGTTTATCCTGGCGCTGCTTAAACCCCTGATTCGACGCTGCCCAATCCTGGCCTGCATATTCACGAATCATGCTTCCCAGTACATGGTACACGTCTTCCTGTGTTGCTTCTTCAATCGGTTTGCCCAATTTGCTGACCAGATTCCGTGTAAAGATACTCTTGAACGTTTCTTTGTTGTCAAACAAAAGTAGGTTCCTCCCGGGGAAATCCTGCAGGACGGTGGCGGTTCATACACTCAACATTTTGGTTTGAGCATGCGCCCGTTACGGTTACGAATCGTTCTTTTGATCGCTGTTATCCCTGTATTTTCTTGAATGATTATTTAGATGTGAAAATACAGTGATAAAGGCGAACGCTACGCTTCTTCAGAATCGATTTCGTCACCTTCACTTACTGCTACGCTCTTTGCCAAACAACTTTAGTGTATGAACCTTAAATCCGTCCTACAGGATTTTTATTTTATATATATTTATAGAAGATATCGGTTACGTGTGGGTATTAGATAATAGTACTTTTCGCTAAAATGTATGGATTCGACGGGTCACCGATCAGCGTCTGTCCTCCGGTCAACTTCACGTCTTTATCCAGAATGACGTTCTCAAGAACCGTCCCTTCACCAATGTAACATTTCTGCATGATGATGGAACCTTTAATTTTGGCACCCTTGGCCACTTGTACACCGCGGAACAGAATGCTGTCCTCCACCTCTCCACCTACGATGCAGCCATTGGCAAGCAGTGAATGTTTAACATCAGCGGTATCCAGGTATTTGGCTGGGGCTTCATATTTAATTTTGGTCTGAACCGGATCTTCCTTGAACAGTTGTTCATATTGCCCTGTGTTGAGCAGTTCCATACTGTTACGATAATAACTGTCGATGGAATTGATCACTGCGTGATAGCCATCATATGCATACGCAGCGATATTCAATCCATCCGGATTTTTTTGAATGACATCCCGGAAGAAATGGCTCTCGCCGTGATCGATGCAACGTTGCACCTGACGCAGGAACAATTCCTTTTCCATGATGAAAATTTCTGTATATATATTCGGGTGGTTAGCGCTTTGGTGAATGTCCACTACGTTACCGTCCCCGTCATGGTCAACTTTGACACAGGCGTCATGCTCAGGCAGCAGCTGATCCACTTTTTTGCAAACCAGTGTAACGTCCGCTCCTTTGCTGATGTGATACCTGTAGACGTCCTGGAGGTCTGCTTTTGTCACATGGCGACTGCCCGCATGCACGACATATTGCCCTGCACCTCTGTGGAAAAAGTCCAAATTGTTATGGAAATGCTGCAAATCCCCCTGTGACGTATCTGTTGGATCGTTCCAGTCCGGTGGCAAAATAAACATACCTCCATGCTTGCGATCCAAATCCCAAGGCTTGCCGTCACCAAGATGGTCCATCAGCGAACGATACTTACGACGTACAAATACCCCTATACTCTCAATGCCTGCATTCATCATATTGGATAGAACAAAATCGATCAGACGGTAACGCCCGGCATAAGGCACCGCGGCTCCGCAGCGAAAGTACGTCAATTCCTTCAATTCCTCAAGTTCATGGTCAAGGTTAATAACTCCGATCAATGGTTTCATCGCATGCACCGTCCTTTTGGCTTCAATTAGGCCTTGCTGGTTATTCCTTGGCGAAGCTGACGTTCCAGTTCTTCCTGATCCACGAGCAATATATCACTTTCATCTCCCGGTGCAGGCGAAATCTGTGTTCCATCCGGAATAACCAATCCTTCTGAGATAATCGCTCGGTGAATTCTCACATTCTGACCAATTTTCACTCTTGGCATGATGACCGAATCAATGACGGCGCTGTTCTCCCCAACTTCAATTCCATAGAACAGAACGGAATGATTAACCTCACCATGCACAACACTGCCTTCACTAATAATGCAATTCCGTACTTTGGCCGATGGCGAGATGTATTGTGCAGGTTGGTTCGGATTACGTGTAAAGATACGCCAGTCCGGATCATTCAGGTTAAACGGGGTGTCTTCGTCCAACAGGTCCATATTGGATTCCCATAGACTGCGAATGGTACCTACGTCTTTCCAGTAACCTTCGAACGGATACGCATATAAGGATTTTTCATTTTCAAGCAACAAAGGAATGATATCTTTACCAAAATCATAGGAGGTGGATGCCTGTTGTTCATCCTGGATCAGGAAACGTTTCAGTACATCCCACTTGAAGAGATAGATACCCATGGAAGCGAGTGTGCTCTTGGGTTCAGGAGGTTTTTCTTCGAATTCATAGATGCTATAGTCATCGTTGGTGTTCAGCACGCCGAAACGGCTGGCTTCTTCCAATGAGACATCAATAACCGATATGGTGCAGTCCGCATCTTTTTCTTTGTGATACTGGAGCATTTTTTCATAGTCCATCTTATAGATATGATCCCCTGACAGAATGAGCACATGCTCAGGATCGAATTGTTCAATAAAGTTCAGGTTGCGGAAGATCGCATCCGCTGTACCCCGGTACCAGTTGCTACCGTCTTCACGTTCATGTGGAGGAAGTACATATACCCCGCCGTTTTTCCGATCCAGATCCCAGTCACTGCCAATGCCTATGTAAGAATGCAGGACGAGTGGTTCATACTGGGTCAACACGCCAACCGTATCAATACCCGAATTGGAGCAGTTACTCAGTGGAAAATCAATGATTCGGTATGTTCCTCCAAAATATACAGCTGGCTTCGCCAGTGATTTGGTTAATCCTTTTAACCTCTTACCTTGCCCTCCGGCAAGTAGCATCGCTACAACTTCTTTTTTCGCCATCATTACAGCCTCCTCCACGTGCATTCGTTCTGATTCATTTCAGAGCCCATAATCGATATTCTGTTGTGTGGACACTGTTGTCTTGATTAGGAGCTTGCTGTACAGATGTGTAGCTGGATGATTCAACTTGCAGTTGAACTTCTTGAATTGTGAAACCTGAAATAGAGATAATGCGGTGTAGAATTGCCTTGACTGACCTACTGAGGTGAATGTTAGATGTAGAGCTTAAGGTGTAGCTCGTGGACAATGAAATAGACTACTCCTATTTAACATTAAACACGAAACGGACTGGGGAATCTTACTGGAAAACATCGACATCAAGTTTAGGTTCAAATTACCCTTTCTCGTGCCGGTGCTATTCATAATGTATTCGATAATAGAGAAGCAAAATCCTTTAGTTTTTGTGCAATCATTAAGTGGAAAAATAAGTAAAAAAATAGATTGCGAACATGACAAAAAAGCCGACTTTCAATCCCGGCTCATTTTGTCTGTCTATTTTATGCCCCTGCTTGGTCCATGCTCATTCGCAGGATCATACTGTACTTTACTTTTTCTATATCCGTTCCTAAACGTTCCTAAAATGGCCTATATAATTTTGCGGAACAGCTCCATCACTTCATCCTTGGACGGTTGATATGGATTTCCTGGTGCACAGGCATCTTTCATCGCGTTATCGGCAAGCAGTTCCACATCAGGATCGTTTACACCGAGTTCGGACAGTTTCTCAGGGATCCCTACTTCCTTCGATAGCTGTCGAATGGCCTCAATGACGTAATCGGAACATTCCTCATCACTTCTACCCTTCACATCCATACCAATTGCCTTAGCAATATGACGGAATTTGCCCGGTACATGCTTGGCATTGAGCTCCTCTACATAGGGGAGTAACATGGCGTTACACACACCATGCGGCAGATCATATACGCCACCCAGTTGATGCGCCATCGCATGCACATAACCAAGGCCCGCATTATTAAAAGCGATTCCACCCAAGAAACACGCGTACGTCATATGTTCCCGCGCTTCCAGATCACTACCGTCCCTCACGGCTCTTGGCAAATATTCAAAGATCAGTTCAACAGCTGCTGCAGCTGTCGCACTTGTCACTGTAAATCCACCCGGTGTAACCATCGCTTCAACGGCATGTGTCAGTGCGTCCATTCCTGTCGCCGCTGTGAGACTTGCAGGTTTGCTGAGCATCAGCTCCGGATCATTAACCGACAGAGAGACCAGACTGTTGCGGTCCACCATCACCATCTTCACTTTACGTTCCTCATCTGTAATCACGTAGTTAATTGTCACCTCACTCGATGTGCCAGCCGTTGTGTTAAAAGCCACAAGTGGCACGGACTTATGTTTCGATTGATGCAATCCTTCATATTCACGGATATGGCCACCATTGGTAGCTACAATGCCAATGCCTTTGGCAGCATCCTGCGGTGAACCTCCGCCTATCGATATAATGGCGTCACAGCCATGATCCTGGAATACTCGAAGTCCGTCATGTACATTCTGACATGTTGGATTAGGCTGAACCTCATCATATACGACATAGTCTAACCCTGATTTTCTTAATATAGACAGTACCTGCTCTGCAACACCTGAAGTAATCAATTGGTGATCACTTACAACCAGCGCTTTGCGGATACCCATCTGTTCAATCATCTGGCCTGCTTCCTGTAAACATCCTCTACCCATCAAGTTCACGGGCGGAACATAATATGCATGTGTTGCCATTTGAACCAGCCTCCTGTAACCCCTGATTTACTATCTACATTGTAACTGAATCCGTTTTCAGATATAGTGAAATAAATCACAATGAGTCCGATAAATGTTACATAACAGTCTCAGTTTAACATACTCTATTCACTTAAATTAAAATCATTTCGCCTTCTATTCTTCTATAGAAACATAAATAATTAATCCATAATATGGCATCAACACTCACTTACCACCACTTCTTGTCGCTAGAGGCCACCAAATCCTCCGTTTCTAACTAATTTTTTAGTTAGCCGTAATACTTCCTCACATGCAATCCTAACGAGGCTGCACATATGATAATAAATAATTATGCTCGCTAAAACAGACGAATACGAGTGATCTCCTATAATGAGAGACCTCGTATTCGTCTGTTTTGCGTTCTAATCTTAAACGCACTTTGTTTAAAAGAAATGAAACTGATTGTTGTTCTAATCCACCTATACATGTAATAGAAGAAAAGGCAAGAAGAGGAACGCCCCGCTCATGTGCCACATTGTGCAGCCGTGCGTTTCATTCGTGCCTTTTATGCTTCTAATGTATAACGGAAAAACCGTCATATGATGTCCAAATTATTCTAAGTCACTAAGTTTAATATAAGTTTTTTGAGATTTTTTGTGCCATATACTCAATTTTAGGAATCATCAAGTTGTCATCTATCATTTTAATTTTATCAGGTTTAAACAACTGAATTTTTTTTAGATTGTAATAATCAAATAGCACTTGATACACAGTCAAATGGTTCTCCATCAAGTACTTTACATCTAAAATGTTTCTTAATATCTCATCTTGCATAACGATGAGCCTACCATCAATTTTATTAAAAAAACCCTCTTTTATTCCTTCATCATAAAAAGCTAATTCCTGATCTTCTCGTTGCTTCATGGATTCTTTTAGTCGCTCATAGTTCTCAGGATAACTACTTTCAAGATCTCTTAGGAAAATGTCTGTGAAGAACTCTTTTAATAAGATTGTTTGTTCAAATGTTTGCTGAAATCGCTGAACAATTACTTGGTCAGCGTCAGAATCTTCAATAATTTCGTGGATATATTCTACGCAAATACTCACAATAAACGTTATGATATCTTCTTTGGTAGAGAAATATTTATATAAAGTGGCCCTGCTTATATCCATGATTTTTGCGATTTCATCCATCTTTAGACTTTGAAATCCATTTTTTTTAACGTACGTTAACAACCTGCTAGTAAGAGTTATCCTCATATTATGTTGTTTTTCATTCTGCCGTTCCATCTAAGCGCCCCCTAATACCTTATATTATATCTCATAATCATCATTTTAAACAAACTATACTAAATAGACATTTTATACGCTTTTTGTTTACTTTATTCACCCCTCATGATATTATGTTTTTGTTCCTATGAATAACAGAGATGAAAATTCATATTGAACGAACTAAGATTGGATACCTTTTTAACTAGGCTTTAAACATTTAGGTGATAACAATCTAATTTTCATAATTTAAGGAGGAACAAAAATGCAAACTCGAAGTCTTGGTCAACAAGGTTTAAAAGTCTCTTCTATTGGTTTGGGTACTATGGGGATGTCAATGGCATACGGTCCTTCCAATGAAGATGAAGCAATAGCAACTATTCTTCGAGCTTATGAGCTTGGAGTTAATTTCTTTGATACAGCAGAATTATACGGATATGGAACTGGTCACAATGAACAGTTGCTAGGTAAAGCTGTAAAGGATTTTCGTGACAAGGTAGTACTAGCTACCAAGTTTGGATTTGACATGACAGCCGATCCAATTGGATCACGTTTTAATAGCCGTCCAGAAAATATTCGTAAAGTAGCAGAAAACAGCCTTCGCTATCTGCAAACGGATTACATTGATGTTTTCTATCAGCATATCCCAGATCCCGATGTTCCGATCGAGGAAGTAGCTGGAGTCGTTGGAGAGCTTATTCAAGAAGGCAAAGTTAAATATTTCGGTTTGAGTAATACGGGTTCAAAAACGATTCGTAAAGCTCATGCGGTTACCCCGGTTTCTATGCTTCAGACTGAATACTCCATATTTGAGCGTGAGATTGAGGACAACGATATACGCACGACTTTGAATGAACTGGGTATAGGTTTAGTGCCTTACTCTCCTTTAGGCAGAGGGTTCCTGACAGGTGCTGTTAAACCGGCTCAAGAGTACGCCGAAGACGATATGCGTCGTCACGACGATCGTTGGCAAGGTGAAAACTATATCTATAATCTACGAGCAACGGAACAACTTAATGAACTGGCTTCTACCAAAGGTATTTCTGTAGCCGAATTGGCACTAGCTTGGCTTCTTGCCCAGGGAGAAGATATTGTCCCGATTCCGGGTACACGAAGTGCTAAGCGGGTTGAGCAAAACGTTGCTGCTGCTAACGTCAATCTTACAGAGGCTGATCTTCAACGAATTAAAGAAATCCTCCCACACGGATCAGCTGGTAGTCGATATCCTGCCTCAATGATGGAAATTTTCACAAGAGATTGATAATGCTTTTCAGTAATCTACGTGCTAAAGTACAGCTCCTAAGATCACGCTGAAAGGACAAAAAGTATCTTTGCGGGAATACCCTTGAATGTATCTGCAATCATTCGACCGATAGAAAATGCCCTCACCAATTGATGGAACGCACAAAAAAGTAGCTTGAAATCCTTTAACGGATTGCAAGCTATTTTTTGTACGTCTCTGCTCACCATATTAAATAACACTTCAGGAATGCTCATTCTATTTCTAGTAGAAGTCGTTGCATCATTTCTCCAAAAGTTTCAGTGCGCCGAGCTCCACCGCAGAGTTTACGATCAAGTAACCTGGCAATAGATAACGATTGAATGATCTTATTTAGGAAGATGGGCTTTTGCAAGTGTTTCTTGTTATTCTTCTCATTAAGATACAAATCAATCTCATCTCTAATTGAACTAAAACAATTCAACCTAAGGTCTTCCTTTAGTCTAATCAATCCGTCACCAACTGAATGATACGCGTTTATCCCAAATAATTAAGACTCAGGGCATTTATTAAAGATTCCTTCATGTTTTGAATAAACTCGGCGCGAGTTTTAGGAGAAAGCTCCAACAGAGACAGATAAGGATTCAAGTCCTCCAGTTCAACTAATAGTAGTTCTCCTGATGATGTTCGACACGCATCCACACGTTGAATACCATAGTCAATGTTATTCCAATCAATAAATTTTTGAGCAAAAGATAAATCTTGTTCAGTAGGTGTATATTCTTTCAATTCCCAACGCTTATCTTTATCCGGTGCATACAATGCGTATTGATAGTCCTTGTCAATGAAGTAAAAGGAAACCTCGTATTCAAAAGGAATAAACGGTTGCACCAGAATACTATGCTGTTCATTATCAATCTCATTAGGAAGTTCTTCTTTAGTAATTCGCTTCATGCCAATGGAATCAGCCCCATCTTTTGGTTTGACAATGAAGTGTTCTACCTCAGGTAGAAATTTAACATTTTCAACGGAATCTATCGTGGGTATAACCGGGAAATTCACATTTGTTAATTCCAACAAATACTCTTTTCCATTCATATCTGCTTTACCATTAAATGAATTGTAAGTATTTAGTTGCTTGTCTACTATTCTCTTACGAAAAGCTTGATACTTTTCTTTAAAATTGGCAACAGGACCTGCATTTCGAAAGACAATTAAATCGACAACATCCTCGAAGCTCTCCATATCCTCCGGATGGCAAATAATCAAGTCAAACTCTTCTCTAAGTTGGGAAGTGAGATATAAGTCTTCCTCATAATAGTTTCTGCCTTTAGCTGGATAGTAAAGGTCTGTTACAAATAACATTTTCTTCACTTAGGAGCACCTAACTTTCGTTTTTTTTCATTATTTTACCCGCAATGAAAAAGACGACTCAGACACCCGCAGGTCTCCAAGCCGTCTAACTTATCAATTTCAAAGCTCCCCCACTACTTATTCTATGATGGAAGATGCTTTCACTAAAAGCTATCTACGATGGCTTACAGTGCCTTATCGTTCACGCCGTCAAGCCATGCCTCAATATCCCCAATTACGGAGGATACACAGCCATCCTCAAATGGAGAGTTCAATCCAGCCAGTTCAACCAAACCAGTGAAGGATAGGCTTCCCCCGGCTTTGCACAATGTCAGATAGTCAGCCCATGCGGACTTCATGTCTTCGTTGCTACGTTTCCAGAACTGGAAAGCACAAATTTGTGCTAACGTATAGTCAATGTAGTAGAACGGCGATGAGAAGATGTGGCCCTGCTTATGCCAGAAACCACCTTGCTCCAAATACGCATTATCTTTGTAATTAATATGTGGCAGATAGGTCTTCTCAATGTTGCGCCATGCCTGTTTGCGTTCCGCTGGTGTAGCTTCCGGATTCGCATATACAAAATGCTGGAATTCATCCACGGCTACGCCATACGGAATGAACAACAGACCGGAAGACAGGTGATCAAACTTGTACTTGTCCGTATCTTCCTTGAAGAACAGGTTCATCCACGGCCATGTGAAGAACTCCATGCTCATGGAATGAATCTCAGCCGATTCATACGTCGGCCAATTGTATTCAGGCACTGCAAAATCACGACTTTCATACACCTGGAAAGCATGACCTGCTTCATGCGTCAATACATCAATATCACCCGATGTACCGTTGAAGTTGGAGAAAATAAACGGCACTTTGTAATCGTTCAGGAACGTACAATATCCGCCGCCCTGTTTACCTTTTTTGCTTACCAGATCCATAAGCTCGTTTTCGGTCATCATCTGGAAAAATGCATCCGTCTCTGGTGATAATTCAGCGTACATTTTTTTACCATTATCGATAATCCAGTCCGCGTCACCCTTCGGAGTCGGGTTACCCGTCTTGAAGCTGAAGCCCTGATCGTAATAATATAACGTCTCCACATCAATCCGATTACGCTGGCGCTCTCTGAGCTTGGTCGCTACAGGCACGATATAATCGCGAACTTGTGCACGGAAGTTGGCTACCATCTCGGCATTGTAATCCGTACGGTTCATGCGGTCATAGCCGAGTTCCACATAGCTTGGATATCCCAGTTTCTTCGCGATCTGTGTACGTACTTTAACCAGTTCGTCGTAAATACGATCGAATTCAGCCTCATGCTCAGCCATGAACGTATATCTGGCTTCCGAAGCACGCTCACGCATGGAGCGATCCGTGGACAGTTCAAATGGATGAAGCTGTGGCAATGTGCGCTCTTCACCTTCAAACGGAATTTTGGCCGAAGCGATCAATTGATTGTATTCTGTGGAAAGTTTGTTCTCCTTCTGGAGTTCTTCAATAATTTCCGGGCTGAATGTTTTCAATGAAAGATCTGCCAGTTGGAACAGCTGTGAACCCCATTTTTGTTCCAACTCATTGCGGAATTTGGAGTTAACCAGTGCGCGGTAAAAATCCGTAATGTATTCCTGCACAATTGGTGCGTTCTCATCCAGAAATTCGTTCTCCGCCTTGTAAAACTCATCATTCGTATCAATGGAATGACGGATGTAGACCAATTGGGCTTGCGTCTCAAAATCACTGCGCAGCGCGTTAATCTGATCCATGAATCCGCTTTGTTCTTCAACCGTTGCCGCAGCTTCGAAACCGCTCAGCAGCTCACGGAAAGATGTCTTGATGTGTTCCAGATCGGGACGTGTATACGTATACTCACCAAATTTCATTTATGTACACCCTTTCCTGTTTGGCAGAATTTCGGGAATATCCCGATTTAAACTATCCCCTATTATACAAAAGAGCAGCTAAAAAATCCCATCTTTACGAAAAATATTTGTCCATCGGTCAAATTGTGCAACATGACTAGTTATATATATTACGTGCTAATGTAAGGTCATACTTAAAATGCTTTGCCACACAAATAAGCCCGCCTCGCATTAGCGAAGCCAGCTTATAGGCTTGTCTCTTCATTTCCACAATTAATGAATACTAGCTTTGGTCTTTATCCATAATCTGATAGAACCAGCCCATTCCGACCATGCCCACGACCATAATAACAGCCATAATAATGATATATGTCATGAATGTAACCTCCCTGCTTCCGTATATTCATCACACTACTACTAGTGTACACGGTGAAGCCCCATTTGAATTGACCGAACATTGACAAAAATACGAAATCTTTAATTTTAATAAATCAATTATTCCCACATTCACATGGTATCATGCTTATCTCGTTGCACGGTTCAAAGTTTCATCCGCCATGCTTACAGTGTATACTATACTTCTATGAATTGGAATTTGGATATTTACACAGAAAGGTTGAAAGACATGTCGACTCGCATCCCTTTACGTCAGCTAATGCTTACTGTTTTACTAGTCCTTATGTTATCTGTTTTATCCGCCTGTGCGGATGGAGAAGCGCATCTAACGGTGAATATGGATGGATCAACGGATCTGGATCTTAATCTTAATGTAACCAACTCTGCCCTTGGAAAGATCGGACAAGACAATCTCATGCCTCTGATCGCAGATGCATTGAATCGAAATAATTTCCAGGCAGAGGTTTCGGAACAGGGAGATCAGAAGCAACTCACAGCGACAACCCATTATGAAAAAAACAATACGACCAGCTTTGATACGTCCAAGTTACCACAAGGTATTCAGGTCGAACAATTCACTACAGCCGGCTTCTTCACTTCCAAAATGCATATCACAGCAGAAGCCGATCTGATGGAGTCCATGCCGGATGGTGAGATCAAAAATCAGATTAACAAGGTGCCTAGCTTTCTAAAGAATCTCTTGTTAAAAGATGTTAACTTTGACTTCAAGTTGTCTTTGCCCATCAAGGCAGCCGATTCCAACGCGGACCAGGTTGAGGATGGTGGAAAAACGCTCATTTGGCACGTTTCACCACTCCAGATGAATAAGCTAGATCTGACTGTACAGGTTCCCAATATCCGGAATATTATCATTGTGGCAGTCCTTGGCTTATTGTTAATCGTTGCGCTGCTCATCTGGATTTTCGTTCGCCGCAGACGGGCCAGACAGCGCCAAAGTGCACGACCACATCGCGGAAAACGTTAATTTCATCAAAACAATTTTATTTGTGACTTGCCAAACGGTGTTATGGATAGTAGAATACATCCGTACTGTGTGAACGGTTAGATTTTTAATTAAGCAAAAGCTAAAGAGGTGACAGGTTTCATGAATATCCGGGAATGCCCACTACCTGGTATTGGAGTTAAGTACCAGTTTGATACAAAGGGCGGCAATCAGTTAGTCATTATTGTACACGAAGACGGACGCCGTGAATTATTCTCCGTTGATCCACAAGACAACGAAGAACTCACTCTGATTGCAGAATTGGAAGATGACGAATGCGTAACCCTCTCCGGGTTAATCGGAGGATGGTCCTGATCCTTGTGATCAGGAGCCTATGAATTGGACTGAATGACAGAATAACCTGCACCTTGATTCTCAAGGCGCAGGTTATTTTTCCGTTACTTTACCCTTTGAGAGCGGATGTATGGGACCCATGTATTCAGCACACGGCTAATCTCTGTGGAATGGAACGGTTTGCTGATAAAATCCTGCATTCCGCATTTCAGACACTCCTCACGGTCACTTGCGCCTGCAAAGGCTGTTATTGCTGCGATGACCGGGATCTCCGGATGAGTCTGCCTGATTTTGCAGGTCGCCTCAATGCCATCCATAATCGGCATTTGAATATCCATGAACACCAGGTCATATTGTACATTATTCAATGACTCTACGGCTTGCGCACCATTTTCAACAATATCACATACCCCGCCAAATTTACGCAGCATTTCCTCCAGCAGATGACTATTGACCGCCTGATCTTCAGCAATCAAAATTTTGATGTCATGCGCAAGACTTGCTCGATCCAATTGCAGTTCATCATTCCCGGCGATTTCGATCGGGTCACTACTTTCATCGAGCCATCGTTCAAGCACCAGGGTGAACTGAAATTCTGCTCCCTCGCCAATCTCACTCTGGACGCCAATTGCTCCGCCCATTAATTCCACCAGTTTCTTGCTGATTGCTAGTCCCAGACCTGTCCCGCCAAACTTGCGATTGATGGCCGGATCAAGCTGTGAGAAGGATTGGAACAATTGATGCTGTTTCTCCATTGGAATCCCGATTCCTGTATCTTGGACCTTAAAGATCAACATCAGGTGATCCTGACCATACTCCTCTGAGAAATCAACGCCTACCTTCACTGTAATACGACCCTGCTCTGTGAATTTAACGGCGTTACCTACCAGATTAATCAATACCTGACGGATCCGCGTCTCATCCCCTCGAACACGTTCAGGAATGAGATCTGACATTTCACAGTAGAGTTCAATATTTTTCTCGGAGGCTTTCAGTGCAAACAGCTCAATCACACTACCCAGCATCGCCTTAATATCTACTGGTGTGCGCTCCAGATCCATTTTGCCTGCCTCGATTTTGCTGAAATCCAGAATTTCATTCAAAATGTACAAAAGAGACTCACCGCTGTCAATGATGATTTCCGCAAACCCTTTCTGTTCCTCATCCAGCTCAGTTTCCATCAACAGATGAGCCATGCCCATAATACCGTTCAATGGCGTACGAAGCTCATGACTCATAATGGCGAGAAACTCAGACTTCGCACGGTCCGCATGCTCTGCTGCTTCCTTTGCACGAATAATATCCTTCACGGATGTCATATCACGGAAAACCAGAACGGCTCCACGGGTTCTCCCCTGATCCATAATCGGCTTCAATTGGAACTCAGCCAGGAAACTGGACCCATCTGGTCTCCAGAAAAGAGATTCAGTACGCGGTAGACTTCGTCCCTCACGTACAGCCTGTAGAATCGGTGTATCCTTGGATGGATAAGGGATGCCTTCGCTTTGCATCTGGATCATCAACTGTTCGAGCGCTTTGCCATTCATTTCACTTGGGCAGAAGTTGATGATCTCCGCGGCGGCCGGATTGGCAAAGTTCAGATTCCCATTCAGGTCCAGTCCAATCACACCTTCAGACATGCCATTCAGAATCAGTGCCCGTTCATAACTGAGATTTTCAATTTCCTCGACGTAACGTTTGGACTCTGTGATGTCACTGGTGATCCCGTAGACCCCAACGACTTTGTCCTCAAGGATAATGGGTACATTAATCACGCTCGTCTCAATTCGCTGCCCATTTTTGTGAATCAAACCGATCTCGTAGCTCTGTGCAGTGCCCTTCACCGTTTCCTCAAAATGATGACGAGTCTTCTCCAGATCCATAGGATCGACGAGGTGATCAAAAGGCCGACTCAGCAGTTCGTCCTTGGTGTGTCCTGTCAATTGTTCCTGACCTACATTGGCCTTTAACAGATTGCCTTCCAAATCCAGAGAAGCAACTCCTAGCGGGTTACAGTCAAATAACGATCTGTACTCCTGCAGGCTTAACTGTTGTTGCTGACTGGCTGAAATATCACGGGTTACCGCGACGATCTCTATCAGTTCACCTGCATCGTCATACACATAATGTGTAATGGTATCTGCCCACACCGTAGATCCATCCTTATGCAAAAGACGATAACTGATCCGTTTAGGAGCCAGACCCTGCCTCTGCTCTTCCACGTAGGCATCGACCATAGGTACATCATCCGGATAGATAACGAGTATTCCCGGCTTACCTATAATTTCCTCTGGCTCATAGCCCAACATGCTTTTACATGCATTTGATACATATTTAAATGTACGATCAGGATCAGCTTGATGAATGACAATGAGGTCAAGGGAAGACTCTGCCAGCAGACGAGAGATGCGGCTGCTCTCTTCCAATTGCTTACGCTTCACAATAAGGCGTTCCTCTGCATCCTTTTGCTTCGTAATATCAGCAGCCTGTACCAACAGATACAATGGCTCACCATTCGTTTCATCCCTCACAATGCAAGCTCTAATCGTTGCCCATAATAGCGAGCCGTCCTTTCGTTTCAGACGAACCTCCGTCTCGTACATCGGACGTGTTTCATCGGTCATTTCCCAGAACTTGCTGCGGAATTCCTCCATGTGCAGATCTTCTTCATAGATCATATGTATGACCGACGTATCGATTAGTTCATCTTCACTGTACGCGAGCATCTCGCAAAATGCCGGATTAAGCTGCAACCAACGTCCATTCACATGCGAAGCGACAGCAATGCCTATCGGTGCGTGCGTATATAATTGTTCGAACAGAGACCGGCTCTCTGTAATGGATTTCGACACCACATGTCCTCCTTTATGAGAATCTGAATGTATTCCGTATGAACAGATCGACCTGAACATAACTTCATCTATAGAGTACTACCCCAAATGCCATGATTTATAAACGAGGTCAGGCAAAATCCCCGCATGAATCGACATTTATAATCTTGGATACTGACGACTTTCATGTGTACATACCAATTCGAACACATCACGTCATATACTACACAATACCCGTGCTCTCCCGATTATACAATGTTGAATATTCGAACAGGAACGGAGGTTATGAATCATGATCATTGTCGCCAATCAACCTGCCCAGCTGAACCGCTCGGACTGGTCTGATTTTGAATGGTATTGGTTACAGCAACTCCAAAATCGTCCAACAAGGTATGTCTACCAATCCATGGATCATCTTCGATTTGAATGGGACTTGAGAGGCTCTCTCGTGGATGCAGCAGAAGGGCTTGATCGAAGCGGGGTGAGTTTTGCATCCTTTGAAAAATCCAGATGTAATCCTGCCTACTGGAATCGTAATGCTGAGGGTGGATTCGAGCTCAAATCGAACGTCACCCCCGCCGATGGCATCCGGGATATCTGGAGGAATGGGCACTTATACGCCTTTGAATGTGCAACAGCCACCGTCATTGTGCTGTATGGTGGCGTGCTGGGAAGTATACGCGAAGACGCCTTTAATTCTCTGTTTCGAAATCTGTTACTTTTTGACTGGCATTATGACAGTGACCTGCGATTGACAGAAAAAAACGGTAGTGAAACCGCCCTTCCAGGAGATGTACTGTATTTCAAAAATCCCGATGTCTCTCCCGAAACACCTGAATGGCAGGGAGAGAATACGATTATGCTGCGCGAGAACTGGTATTATGGACACGGCATTGGCATTGCACGTGGCGAAGACATTATCCGTACCCTGAATCAGTTCCGCTTTCCAGGTAGCCGGGTCTCTGCCTACTTAATGGATATGGTGATCTACCCGGACTTCTTTTATTTATCCCGATTCGCCAAAAACGGCCAGAATAATATGACCGCTGGTTCTACGCCTGTATTACCCGGACAGTTATATGTACGCCTTGGGGGCAGTCGTTATTTACGAAGCTGAACTACTGGAACGTTAACGACTTGCGCATTGAATCGCACGCATGATGTCTCAATCCGAGTGACGACAAACAAGCCCAATGATGCAGCAGTTACCCTGCCATCTCATTGGGCTTTCCTCACATTCTTTTACTAATTGCGTTATCAACATTTGCCTTATCTTTGTGCAACTTAGATGATCACTTCTGACAACTTACGCATTCGGGTCCAGTTGTACCACAACCTGTTTACCACTTACCTGAACACCCGTCGTTTGGCTTCCGAATTCAGCCAGCGATTTGCTCAGTTGCTCTGCCCATTCTTTCCCTGCAACTCCTTCTTTGGGTCCATGCACCTGGATGACGAGTTTTACCGAATCACCCTTCTTCAGGATTCGTTCCGCCTGAGACTGTTTGGTATCCCGGTCATGATCCTCCATGGCAAGGTTCAATCGAATTTCCTTTACTTTACGTTTATCGGGGGATTTACTCGCTTTTTTCTTCGCTTGCTGCGCTTCCGCTTTGGCTGCTCCAGCCCCAATCAACTTGCACGGTGGTGGACTTGTCATCAGGGACAAACACACCAGATCTACTTTGTGCTGCTTCGCAAGTAGGAGTGCTTCCTGCGTGGACATCACACCCAGATCTTCACCATTTAGGCCGGTCAGCTGCACTTCGGCTGCTTTGATCTTTTCATTTTTGATCATGATTCTTCCTCCTCTACATCAAAAGCCTGTCCTGACCATTTACGGATCAGAGCAGGCTAGGATGGTGTTTTTCTATTTGCAATGTATATCGGCGTACGAATACGCCATTCCGTCCGATTTACAGCGTGTTGAATGCTTCCGTCAGAACCGGTACAATTTGTGATTTGCGTGATACTACGCCTTTCAAGAGCGCTCTGCTATCAGACAGCGTCACATTGTAGGCTTTTTCCACAGCTTTGGTGGATGTACCATATGCCAGAGCTACGGAATCGTTGTTCAGAATGTCTGTTACGACAAATACAAACAGGTCGAGACCTTTACTGGAGATAATCGCCTCAATAGCTGCTTCAAGCTCAGGTTGCTTCACGAGAACATCATTCACGTCAACGGCATTAACCTGTGCAATTTCCACTTTGGATTGACCCATTACAAATTCTTTGGCATCCAGGGAAATCAGTTCAGCAATTGTTTTTTGGCTCAGATCCGCACCGGCTTTCAGCATGTCCAGACCATAACTGTCTGCATCTACACCAGCAATGGCAGCCAGTTCACGCGCAGCAGCTACGTCCTGCTCTGTGCAAGTCGGGGATTTGAACAACAGGGAATCGGAGATAATGGCAGACAGCATTAGGCCAGCAATCGGTGCACTCACTTCGATGCCATTTTCTTTGTACATTTTATTCAGAATGGTTGCTGTACAACCTACAGGCTCTGCACGGAAATACAGAGGTCCGCTTGTCTCAAAGTTAGCAATACGGTGATGGTCGATAACTTCAACGACAGTCACTTCCTCAATATCGCTTACACTTTGCTGACGCTCATTGTGGTCAACCAGAATAACTTTATTTACTTCATTTGCAGCTGTTTTAATCAGACGCGGTGCTGCGATTTTGAATTGATCCAGTGCGAACTGGGTTTCACCATTGACTTCGCCGAGACGCACAGCTTCAACGTCCTGACCCAATTTTGTTTTCAGATCCGCATAGGCGATTGCCGAACAGATCGTATCCGTGTCGGGATTTTTGTGACCGAAGATTAACGCTTTTTCCATATTTATAGCCCTCCGTCAATTCTGATTTATATAAGTTTAACCAAAGAATGTTTACACTTGCCACTCCGATGACAGAATAACCTTCCGATCGCTGTTATCCCCAGATTTTTTGATTCCCTTTTTAAAGGGAAAATCCGTTGATAAGCATACGCTTCCGATGCAGCTTTCTTTCAGAAAGCTTTTAGGCGAACGCTCCGCTTCTCCAGCTTTTTTCTGACCTCTCCGTTCTCGTGTAAAGAGTTTAGTTGAACTTATATAGAAAATATAGTCATATTTTAAACATACCCTACTGATTATAGCGCTAATAAGGCTTAATTCCAATCCCGTTACAGCGAATTAATTGCAAATCATTCTCAGGTAAGTCATCTTAGAAAAAAACAATATCCTCTCTGTAATTCTAATTTACAGAGGTCTTGGCCACATTAGCAATCAGGTGATTCTCCAATTTCTCCCCTTCACACAAGGCCTGAACGAGTGCTCTGCCTGAATCCGGTGTCATTTGGCCATACCAGTCACCCTCAGGATACACAATCGTTACGCATGCATCGTCACACCGACCATTACATTTGGTACGCGTTGTGTGGATGAATCCTCCCGCCTGCTGCTTGAGAATCTCGTCCCGCACCGCCTGAGTTACTTCTTCCCCCTCATTACGCATGCAGGTTCCACCATTGCAGAGTAAAATGTGATGTTGCAGTTGATCCAGATTATAGATAGCCAAACTTGGTTCATTCCCCTCAAGTCGATATGATATGTATCGTATTTATTCCATCATACAACCTTATAAATTAGCATACGAATCCCTGATACGCAACGAAAATATTAAATCTCAGGCTCTTCCGTGCTCTGCCCTTGCCGTACAAAAAAGGTCTGTAAACTGCCGCCCTCGCTAATCTCCAGCAGGTTCAATTGCGCTCCGTAGGCACAACCACCGTCAATGCCAATTTTGTCTCCGCTCGGGTCAAACCAGATGCCTGTCTCATCATGCAAATGCTTCACGGGTGTATGTCCAAATACGACTGTCTCTCTAATCGACGTTGGTCTGGAATAGAATGATTCACGAATCCAAATAAAGTCCCGCTCGGACTGGCTTCTCCAATCCTCAATGTCCGGGTTGATCCCGGCATGCACAAAAATATAACCCGGAATCTCGTACACCAGCGGAAGCCGTTCCAGAAAACGAAGATGGTGTTCATAGTGTGTACGTATCCACTGTTTGGCTTCAGCATAAGCTTCCCAATCTATCTGCTGCTCATCATAAGTAAGCTCCAGATCCAGATAACTTGCCATCGTCTGTAATCCGCCATTACGAATCCAGTGTTGGTCATATTGCTCAACATCCTGAGTCAGTGCCTTGACCATCATGGCATCGTGATTGCCTTTGATCACAATAATATGGTGCTGTTGCTGAAGCTGCATAATCTGTTCGATGACCTGTTTACTGCTTGGACCTCGATCCACATAATCCCCGAGCAAAATCAATTCATCCTGCTGTGGATTATAATCTACAAGCTTAAGCAGCGCATTAAATTCATCGTAACAGCCATGAATATCACTAATGACACATCTGCGCATGTGAATCTCTCCTCTCCCTGAACACGCAAGAGTATAACCGGAACCTTGCAAGTGCAAGATTCCAGTCTGTTCAGAGTAGTTATTCCCGCTTGCTTACCATTAGTCCTGCTTTAGTCCAAAGGCTTCTGCAATCAAGCCGAATGAGCGCAGACGTGCTTCAAACGAATGGACCGCTGACGCGATAATGACTTCATCTGCTTCATGACGTTCAGCCATAGCAGTAATTTTGTCTCTCACTTGATCCGGTGTACCCACGATAGAAAAAGAACGGCGTTGACGGATCTGTTCCATCTCCATCGCTGTAAATGGATAGTTGTTCACCGTCTCCAGGGATGGGAATGAACTTTGTTCAAGACCTCTTCCAAGCCGCAGGAAGAAAAGTTCATTGCTGCGTGCAAGATCAGCGGCTTCTTCCTCTGTCTCCGCACAGAATGCCGAGACAGCAATCATTGAATGTGGTTTGTCATTCAGGATAGACGGCTTGAAATGTCTGCGGTAATGCTTCATCGCTTCTTCGCCGCCTGGTGTTCCGAAGAATTGGGCAAACGCATACGATGTCCCTTGCGCCGCAGCAATTCTCGCACCTTCGGAGCTGGAACCCAGCAACCACACTTCCGGTACTGTCTGAACCGATGGTCCCGCTACAAGAGATGCGAACCGATGATCCTCTGGCAATTGCTCGTGGAAATATCCGCCCAGATCCGCGATCTGTTGTGGGAAGAAATGTACATTCGATGATTTCCCCTCATTAAGCGCTCTGCTCGCAACCGGCATGCCGCCTGGTGCTCTGCCAATCCCAAGGTCAATGCGTCCCGGATGCAGAGCTTCCAGCAGACGGAAATTCTCCGCAACCTTGTAAGCACTATAATGAGGCAACATTACACCGCCGGAACCTACACGAATCCGATCCGTATGTGCAGCAACATGTGCAATCATAACTTCAGGACTAGAGAAAGATAGTGCACCACTACCATGATGCTCCGACATCCAGAAACGGGAGTACCCCAATTGATCCGCATATTGCGCGAGTTTCAACGTTTCCTGCAACGTATCCTGTACACTTCGGCCTTCATTGATATGTCCATGTTCGAGTACACTCAGTTTCATATATATTCAATCCTCTCGTCTGTTAGGTTCATGCGTTCTGTGAATATGAGTTTTGCGAATATTACACGCTATTGCTCACTTCGTTCTTGCTTGTTCCATTGTAACATTAATTATTACAGTTTCAAACTTTAGTTATCCTCTTTATTACCACACTCGTGTAATAAACATGCAAAAAACGCCACCAATTCTTAGACCGGTGACGTTTTACTGCTCTTATTGGAGAAATATTAACTTATGGCGCACGTTTCGGTAACAACTTCACATACTCGTCAGACAGTTTCATCAGGCTGAGCACATGTTCATAATCGGAACGATACGGTTCCAAATCCGTTACCGGTTCATAGGTTTTGAGCGAATAGGCTGTTCCATCGTCAAAGCCTGCACCCGGGATAAACATGATGTCATTGTTGACAAACGAACCTGTCGGCAAGTAATACCGGATACCGAAGGCATTATGATCCATGTTGAGCAGATCATGTCCGAATGCAGTGAACTTCTCATCCTGGAGCGAAACTCCCATCAGATTCATGATCGTTGGCAGCATATCCAGCTGACCGCCAGGTTGCTCAATCAATTGTCCTTTGGTCTGTTTTGGCGTATGAATCATGAACGGGATGTTGAAACGACTTACTTTACCGTCATAAGGTACGCCCAGATTGGCCTGGATTTGCTGTGTAATCTCTTCGTCAGCAGGCAGACCGAAATGGTCTCCGTAAAGCACTAACGTTGTGTTATCCCATAATCCATTCGCCTTCAACTCATTAATGAGTTGACCGATGGCATAGTCCGTATAGTTGATCGCTTGCAGATAATCGTGAAGCAGTTTGTTCGTGATGGTCGCAGGAATCGTGATTCGCGCACGATCAGCGGGAACCGTAAACGGCGAGTGGCTCGATGCCGTAATGAACTGAGCATAGAACGGCTGTTTCGCAGCCTGATGTGCAGTCATTTTTTCCACACCTACACGATATAACTCTTCATCCGATGGTCCAAAGTCATTGAATCTGTCATTCTCGAAGCTGGGCTTGTCGAAGTAACGAGTGAATCCGAGTGCCGGATACATTTTGTTCCGGTTCCAGAAGGTGACGTCATTGACGTGGTACGTCTCGGACTCATATCCTTCTTTTCCCAATAACTTGGGTAGACTTGGCAGTTCACGGTCACTATAGCCTGCTGACATGGGAACAACTCCGGTTGGATAGATAGACGTGTTCGACATGAACTCCGCATCTGATGTGTTTCCCTGTCCGATCTGTTGGAAAAAATGAGAGAAATAATAGCTTTCTTTCGCCAGATCATTCAGTACAGGTGTTAACTCCTGACCGTCCAATGAAGCATTAATCGGGAAATTCTGAAAGGACTCCAATTGCAGTACAATCAGATTACTGCCTTTGGCCTGACCGAAATATTTTGCTTTCACGGCTGTACCGTCACTTGGTTTATCCTGATACGGATACTGGCTAACCAGCTCATTAATTTTGGCAATCGTTTCGTTAATGTTGCCATTCGCAATGGCCTCATTCTCTTTGCTCGTCAGAATGGCGGACGATACCTGATAGTTCAGGAATCCGAGATTCTCGGCCCGCACCAGCTCGTTATCAATCGTTTCACCTTTGACAATAAAACTGCCAGACAGCACGATGCAGAATGCAGCGGTAAGCGCAACGCCCAGCTTGCCCCAGTAACGTCTGCGAATTCTGCCAAACGTCAGGCCGCTATCGCGGTAACTGCTGTGGCTACGTCCGCCGGAACGTCTGCGCATGATCAACCATATTGGCAATGCCAGTACGATGTCTGCAAAAAACAGAAAGTGTTCCGGTCGTACCAACGGTCCGATACTGCCTCGCACTTGTGCAACTTGCCCCAGCTCACTAAGCGCGGTATAGGTAGGTACCGAACTGAAATGAACGTTATACAGCGTAGCCGCGAACAGGACCAGAGAAAACAGAATATTGAACCCTCCGTATACTGCTCGCTTCCAGCCTTTGGGAACGATCAGATCCAGCAGGCATACCACGGTTAGTGCGCCTAATGCGTCAGTTAACAGACCTATACCGGACAGACCCTGGAAAAAGAAATACCGGAGCAGTGATAACTTTAACAGCATCAGAATGAATAACACGGCAAATAAGGTCCGTGATGAAGTACGTTCATTTTTGGAATTATACATGGTCGCTTTCAACCCTTACCCTGAAATTTTACGTTCCTTTTACAAAACGCATATTTCAGTATAACAGTTTTCTGGTTGCTATTCCATGGAAGTTCCGTGTAGGACAGGGTGAGCGTTACGCAATTGTGGATATATCTGCATTCTGTGTGTTCGTGCCCTCTCTCGGTCCCTTAATGGCTGCTTGTGCAGCCGCAATTCGTGCATAAGGGATCTGTTCAGGCAAACAACTTACGTAATCCAACCCAATTCGGTGGCAGAACGTAATGGACTCTAGATCCACAATATTTTCTCCAAAGATCCCGGTCTTCAGATGAGGTTTTCGAATCCGACCCTGAATAACCGCCATCTTCACCAGTTGTCCAACGCCCTCCGTGTCCAGCACATGGAATGGATTATTCGTTACCGTACGAGAGTCCGTATCACGTTGAAGGAATCGCTTCTCGGCTTCTTGGCGGCTATATCCAAACGTCTTCTCTGTCAGCTCATCCGCGCCAAACGAGAAAAAGTCTGCCTGGCGAGCAATGTGAGTCGCCGTCAGCGCCGTTCTCGGAGCTTCGATCATCGCCCCCACTTTATAGTGACAATGCCGCTTCTCCTCACCAAGCACTTGGTCAGCCACATGATCTACCAGATCTCTCATCTCCTGAAGTTCATGCACATGACCGATCTGCGGAATCATAATCTCCGGACGTACCCACCAACCTTGACGGATGCCTTTCACCGCTGCGCGGAATATTGCTTCCAACTGCATATCAACGATTTCCGGGAACACCGTACTCAGACGACAAGCCTGTTGCCCCAGTGTCGGATTACGTTCATGCAGTTCACTGACTCTGCGAATTACACGCTCCAGTTCCTCCAGTTCGATCTGATGGTCTCTTTGTTCATGCACCTCCTCTGCTTGTAACCACTCGCGCCGTTTCTCCAACACTCCCAGATCCGGTAGCAGTTCATGTAAGGGCGAGTCGAGCAATCGAATGGTTACCGGGTATCCATCCATCGCTTCGAATATCTGTTCAAAATCAGACTGCTGCATCGGTAACAGACGCTCCAACCCACGCCTGCGCTCAGATTCGCTGTCAGCCAGGATCATTTTTTGTACAAAAGGAAGTCTTGAAGCAGACATGAGCATATGTTCTGTACGGCACAGACCTATTCCCTCAGCCCCCAGTATCTGTGCTGTCAGGGCATCTTGTGGATGATCTACATTGGCAAGTATCGTCAATTCTTTCACTTCATCAGCCCATTCAAGCAGTAGTTGCAGATCTGCTGATAAAGGTAAACCTGAGTTATTTTTAGTGGCTGGACACTCATCATTCGTTACTGGCTGCAACTGTATGGGCAAATTTCCAGTACTCGCGTCGCTGATAGAACTAGGATCTGTGTGATGCTTCAGCACTTCCGTGATGTGCCCAGGTTCGATGCGTAACAGTGCATCCTCCTTGGTGATGAGTCCTTCATGCACAAAATCCACAGTACTCCTCAGTGTGGCTGTAGAAGATAATCGGGCGGGCTGGGTCTGCACAATATACAACGCGCCGGATTCAATAACAAAGGTGATTTCCTGCACTTCTCCCTTACGCATCTCCAACTGGCTACCTATCTCCAGCAAACGTGCATACAGCTCAGGTTCGTCATTCCGTAAACGCTCCAGACCGTGATCCGTTTGACTGGCGTTCCCGGTTGGGACGTATTGTCCAGTGACTCCCCTTTCTCCTGTAAGTAGATTGCGCGTATATATTGTTCCAGTCCCGCTTAAGTCTCCGCATGTTCCATGCATCATCGTCTGTATAAGAACAGGAGCGCTTTGCTCCGAAGAAATATAATATGGGTTACGCATGATCTCGTCCTGAGATCTGGATGATTTAATACGCTGTGATTGATATACCGCACGTATCGCTTCTTTGAATTGAAGTTGAACATCCTGTGGAAAAGGGTTACGCCCCTTCGCTTCAATTAAATATTTAAATTCCGTAATGGTTAACTCAAGTTCCACTTCATCCGGACCCTTGACGTGACTTGATACTTCTGTGAAAAATTCGGACGGAATTCCATATACCAGCTGTCCATATTGCTTTAAATAATCTAGGTAACATTGGAGTGCATACAATCGATCACCGGTTTGACGTGCGAGCTCTTCCACAGTAACATCGTTCAGACCAACATTGAGCAGTGATTGTGTCGCAGCTACTGATACTCGATTCTTATCCGTACGTACCGCGAGTAGTAGCGGATTCTCCGGATGTCCGAAGAATTTCCCGGTTTGCTGTTCCAGATGCCGAATCGCGTTAACAAGCGTTTCCTCTACTTCACCAGAAAGATGTCCAAGACGGGTACAGAACTCGCGACAGTATTCCGTTGTGACTACAAATCCGGCCGGGACAGCCCATCCTGCATGAATTAGCTCTGCAAGAGCAGCCCCTTTACTGCCCATTAGCCCTTTCATCTCTGCCGTACCTTCTTCCAACAGAATTACCCGTTTTGTCATTACAGCTCTCCCATCCGCCATTTATGGCTATGCTTGAAGACCTCAATCCCTGCGTTACAGATCAGCCTTCATTCTAATGGTATGTCACAATCGTTCAGTCAAGGACATCCGCTTTTGCATTTTGTGCTCGTTATCCTGTTTTTTTGTAAACGCTACACTAAAATAAGTTAAAACAAGCCTTTCGAGCAGTTGCATTGGCTCATTCATCGAGTGAACAAAAAAAAAGCCCCTTCAGCTAAGCTGAAGGAACTTCACATTTTTTAGTATTCACTTACCTCAAACGTCAACACCCGATCGAACAGGATATAATCCTTCCGACTCTTAAATGGCCCTTTGTTGTTATCGTGTTTATCGATAGCATACGATGCCTTCCCACTTCCTGCTTGCTTGGCTTCATACCAGTCGATGAAATCATTTACTTCTTTCATGCTTAGATCATATTCTTTCTCCAAGCCTGTTGTCATGGTAACGACAAAGATGGCACGGTTGGTGGATGGTTGCTCTGGTTGTTCTGGAGTTGTAGGTTCTTCTGGTTCTGGGCTAGGGAGCTCTTCTCCATACGGAGTAGCAAATGCTTCGTTGGAGTATTCAGTTTCAACACCATTAATCGTAGTCGTTACAACAAAATAATACGTAGTTCCGTTTGTAAGAGCAGGAATGACAAAGTTCCCATTTTCATCTTTTGTAGCAACAACAGTTTCAGTATATTTTCCTGATTCCGTCCCATACCTCACAATATAATTTTCTGCACCATCTATGGCTCCCCAATTTAGTCCGACCTGAGTATTTCCAGGAGTTGCTTTCAGATCAATTATATTTGGATTCATCATCTCTACTACACCTATCGTAAGTTCATTGATATGAGCCCATGACGCCGCTCCATCTACTTCTACCTTGATACCTTCGTAGACCCCCGGAGTAATTGCAACTGGGTCGGTTATCGTAACAGTTGAATTAACATACCTGCCGACTTTAGGGCTCACCAAAATCCACTTACCATCTTTCAGACCATACACTGTGTAATAGTTATTGGATTTAGGATTAGAATACGCAGCGACTTGAATAAAGTTAAGACTTAATTCCTCTGGGAAAACATATTGAATTGTTCCTTTTGTTGCACCCGAATTCCAACGAGTATCCAACTTACCGTCAATAGAATTTTTACCATAATTCGCGCTGTATGTACCATTTACTGTTACAACTGTTTCCTTTGGAGGTGAAATTCCTTGCATCCCTTCTACTGTAACTACTTCTTCATTTGCTGCCATAGCTACGTTCATGCTCATTAAACATAATAACACTACCGCAAATACTGTTTTCTTAAACTTAGCAATCACTCTATTATCCCCCTACTAATATAATAAGTTACTAATGTAATATGTACTTAAAAATATGTCTAAACATAAACTTGCTCATCTATAAATTTCAGCTAAATTCTTGAAATTTTATTTTTTTATTGGATATTGAAAAAGCCCAAGAAGAATAAATCTCTCCTTGCGCTCCATATTATAAATCTATTGCATGAGCTATTCCCATTCACCTTTTTTGATATAAGTTGCATCATAAGCAACAATTACATTCGTTTTATCTGTTACCTTTTGTACATCATCGACCACAACTTCTTCTTCACCGTAATCTATTAAACTAGAATCCACTTTCTCGAAGACCCCGCAATCCTTCACATAAATTACATCTGGATGGTTAGAATCATATCTTAAGCTTTCAGGAAGATCTTCACCCAAAATTTCATGCGATTCGGCAACCGTAGTCGTCGGTATTGCTGTAACAGGAATCATCCCTATAACAGCTACTACTAAAAGTGAGGCCCAGATTTTTTTCCGCATAGGAAGTTCCTTTCTTCAATTTTATTTTTCCTATATTATACATTAAAACGGATTGTTATCCTATTTCACCTCAAGCCATAAACCGCAAAATATCCTCGATCTTCTTCCCATGAGAGATCACACCGTAGTTCATCCAGCTCATAAAATCCACTTCATACACATTGCCACTCTTCACCGCAGGCAGACGTTTCCATTCATCCCTTTCGAGCAGTTCGCGCTCATCTCCAGGTTTAGCAGAATTTCCAGTGTCAAATGTAATCAACAAGTGATCCGCATTAAGCTGACTTAACTGCTCCAATCCAATGAGAACCCTCCGCTCGTGTCTTGTCCATTGCTGCACACGGGAGTGCGGAGTCAATCCAAGATCCTGATAAATTACAGGCCCGACGTAGCCCTGCTGATCCCCATAGAGGGTAATATCCGATGCAGATATACGTAAAAAAGCTACCGTCTGACCACGCATATATTGTTCTAACCGTCCTTTGGCTTCCATTGCCTTGTCTTCATACGCACCTATTACATCTTGAACCCGATTCACCTTCCCCAACACATCGGCTGTGGATTTCAAAATAGAACGCCAATCCTCACCTATATGGTCTACGTAAAACGTAGGTGCTACCTGCTCAAAGCGGTCCAGGTTCCATGTTTTATATCCTTTGTCCAACATGATAAAGTCAGGTACACTGCCCAGATTAAACTGAGCATCCTGCTGGCTCACATCGAATTCGGGCACATCGTCCAATCCCAAATAATGCTGTCTACCCCATGAGTGATGCGAACATTGCAGTACAGGCTTTACGCCAAGGGCCAACACAAAGTCTTCCAGATACGGAGCAAATACACGAACCTCTTGACGGTGATGACGGCGATATAACCCCGGTGAAATACCTGCATATTGCTTGAATCGGCGGCCAAAATAATACTCACTGCTGAACCCCACATTTTGTGCAATTTCGTGGATGCGATCATCCGTCAGCTGCAGCAGTTGCTTCGAGCGTTCCAGCCGAACCGCATTTACGTATTCAAGCGGGAGCTTGCCCGTAATTTTTTTGAATTGCCGAGTGTAACTGGCTCGGGTAAGACCAATATCTGCAGCGAGTTCATCAACGGTTATCGTCTGATCATAGTGGTCGCCAATATAACGAATTGAACTTTGAAGACGGGCACGGTCATCTGGTGTTTCTGTTTTGGGATCACTCTGGCGAAGCAAGGCACGGAACCACTCCTGGAAACGAAGCTGCACGTCCCATTGCTCCAGCCAATCGCCAGTGACCTGTTGACGCATTATTTGTTCCATTGATTCAAGACAAGAACTCCACGGACTGTAATTCAGCTGTATAAGAGGTATCTCTATCGAAGAATCTGTACATTTGTGAAGTGACCGCTGCTCCGCAGTGTCTTTGGTATGCAAAGCACTGGAAGTCTCTTCTTTCAACTCAGCCACCATCAGATCAAGCTTATAGTATTGCAAATCACTTTCTGTCCAAGGAGAACCTTCTATTTTAATGGATGTTCCAGCTGGAACAAACATAATCATTCCTTTTTCCAGATGAGATTCCCGATCTGAGCACACCATTGAACCCTTTCCAGACGTTACAACGAATATGGAGTGTGAAGACGACATTGTGTATAGCGAACGTTTATCAATATGAGATTTATTGTGATCTATGTATTCCATATGCTGAAGCGTGCATAGCCAGGGCTTGGGAATCAGTTGTATTATCATGGGGCACATGTTCATCGTCCTTAACTGAGAATTATTATCATTTAAAATAGTGTATACGAAAAAAGAAAGCTCTTCAACCCTGGCTGAAGAACTTTCTTATGGGATTATGCTCGAATCAATTTCATAGCTCACTAAAAATGGATTAAGGTATTATGAAATTGATTCACTTATGGAGTCATTTTTTCCAAGAGATCATCGATTTTCATGGAATTTGCTGTAATCGCACCTGATTGCCAATGTGATCTTTCCATAATGTACACCTGATTGTTTTTAACCGCCGGAAGGGATTGCCACAACTTGCTGTCGAGTACCTTCAAGGCTTCCTTGTTCTCTGGAGATGACCATTCCCCATTAGAAGGGAAAATAATAAGGTGATCCGCATCAAGCTGCGGAATTGCTTCTTCTGAAAGGATCTCCTGGTATTCTTCCATTTTACTTACTAGTGGATGCGGGGTCAGATCTAACTCCGAATAGATAAATCCGGTGTAACGGTTTTTGATGCCGAACAACGCCAGCGTGTCATCGTTAACATTCAGTCGGACAACCGCAACGGTCTCGTCTCCGACCGCTTCCTGCAACTTCGACTTGGCATCCGCAATTTTCGCCTCAAATGCCTTTGAAACTTCTTCACCCTTGTCCGGTTTACCTACAACATCGGCAATGGCTGTCAAGACTTGATTGGAATCCTGCAGAATGCCTTCAGGTAGACGATACGTCGGTGCTACCTTGGAATACATCTCATATTTCTCCGCATCCACTACACCATCCACAATAATGAGATCCGGATCATATTCCAACAAAGCTTCAATACTTCCTGTTATATCAAATTGCGGAACGTCCAGTTTTAAATACTCCTGCACACCCCACAACGGATGATACCACTGCACTACAGGTGTAATATCGAGCGCCTTCAAATAATCCTCCACATATATTCCAGCAATCCGCTGTGGCTGAACCGGAATCGTCACATCTCCAAATTCATCCTGTACAACTCGTGTCGCAGGCTCTGTCTCGGTTTCAGTAGTATTTTCTCCAGAAGCTGCACTTTCAGTTGCAGGAGTCTGTTCCGCATTCGTTGCGGTATTTATACTACATCCTGAAATCACCAGACCCATGAGCAGTAATGTAATCGCCCACCCTTTGAAACCTTTAATAAAACCTACCATGATACCCTTCACCCCTATGTGATCTGTTGATGTAACCTTGAGAATGTTTTGCATATAATGATTATCATTCTCATTTATTACTTAGGTGAATTGTAACTCATGCTTCAGCCGACTCACAATGTACATTTGATGCTATTTTTTTATACAAACGAAAACAACCATATGGGTCGCTCCCCGCTTATCGCAGGGGCAACCGACCTTGACGATAACTCTCCAATAGCTGATTCACAAAGGAATCTTGCATCACATCCTGTAACAGTGCAGCGCCAATTAAACCCATATCATCACTGACATACCCAGCTAGCTCAGGTTCGCCGGTGAGAGCTAATGTTTGTTTGAACGCCTGTTCCCTGCATGCGCGCAACACCTCTTCTTCAGCCACCACGGTATCTTGAGCCCATCGTTCAAAGGATTGCATCCACTCGTCAGCAAATGCAGGGGCATCCCTTTCATCCAAGTAAATTTCCACATCCAATCCTTCGAATATCTGCTGGGTCAAAATCTGTCCTTCGTTGAGATCCAACAGTAGCTTCTCCACATCCGTTTTGCTCATTGATCTCACCTCCAGTTCATCATCATGTCAAATACATCTCAGGTATAACAAAACGCTTCATCATTCGATTAGGATCGGCTGTAAAATGATCCAATTGAAGTTCCTCATATTCGCTAAGGATACTTTCAAAGATAGCAGCGATCACACCACAATCTGCCAAAGCATTGTGCCTGTGAATTCCATCTGTATTCAGATCATAATACCGAATCAGAAAATCCGTTGAGACGACCTCGGTAATCTCAGGATGAATATAGGTAAACATCGCTTTTGTATCCAGCACCGGGTTGGTCAACATCGGGAGACCATACTCATCACAATGCCGCTTCAAGATGGGCAGGTCATACTCATATCCGGCTTGTGTCACTAGGACGTCATCCCCAATGAACTCCTGAAAGGTCTGAAATGCTTCTATGAACGAAGGAGCCTCCAACATATCCTCATTTGAAATGCCTGTTAACTCGGCCACAGGTTCTGGTATAGGTTTGTTCGCGCGTGCAAGTGAAGAAAATGTTGTATTACATGGTTGACCCCTTTGGTAATGCATCGCACCAAATTGTGTCACACTCTCCACCACAGGATTAATGCCCGTACCTTCGAGATCAAATATGCAGTACATTCTATCCTGTAATGAAGATACGCTTAGATTCTCAATAAAGTATGTATCAGGCAACAGCGTAATTTTCATCCGTTCAACTCACTCCTCTCTACTCTCATCACGGTTAATGCATTGCTCATATTTTACTCTGTTACTCCCACAATCGAGTGACCTGGACCAACTTGTGCGTTCCATTAAACTCCAACTTATAGATATCTGGCATCGAAGTACTCTCCCAAAATTCATATCCGTAAGAAGAATCATAGTGTTGTAAAATAAGCGTCATTATATCTCCATGGGTTCCGATGACCACCTTCTGACCCCTATGTTTATCCAGAACTCTATCAATCACCGCTACTGCCCTTGAGCGAGCCTGTTCACCAGACTCTCCTCCAGGATACGCATACGTAGGATCACGGTACAATCGTTGCTTGGCTTCACGAAAATTATCATGCCTCACATCCGAACTCGATAACTGGCGTTCACGCAGATCTTCCTCTGTCACTACCATTCCACCTGACCAATCTGCCAGAATCTGAATCGTATCTACCGCTCGCCTGTAAGGGCTAGAATAGAACAGTTGAATCTGCTCCCCATGGAGCAGACTGGCAACCGTTCCTGCATCTTGATGACCTTGCTCTGTCAGTCCACGCTCGCGTTCCTGTCCTTCAACATATCGAGACTCCGCATGTCTAACAAAATACAAAACCGTACTGGCTTCGCTCATCATCCTTCCGCCAACCCTTTCTTCTTCTCAATGACAATCAGACAAGTGCTGTCTGGCAAAGGCACAGGTTCACCGTCTTCGTTCATAAAGATCATCCGTTCTCCCAGTGCTTCTGTGTACCCCTCCTGAAGAAAATGTTCGAAGGTGATAATCTCGGCTTGTTCGCCTAGCGCTTCTCGAATACAGTTCTCATAGGCAGTTGGCGTAAATATACCGAACTGTTCCTGAATCTCATGTACATAAGCCTCTTCGCCCCACGTATACGTATAGAGAAATTCCATCGCATCGTTAATCGACAGTACGACCTCGTTGTCTGAGACCCGCTCATATTTAATTGTACGTCCCTGAAAATCCTCTGCATACCGCTCCAGCCAGCGCATCCCATCCGCTTCCAGGAAACGAATCCTGCGCTTCTGTGCCTCCGGCTCACTCTTGATACCATCCCGAATCAGAATTCTTCCGCCAGGTGACAGCACACGGAATGAACTTCTCAGCGCGGCCACAACCGTATCGGAATTAAATCTTCGACCGTCCAATTCAATGTATGAATACAACTCATGCAGAATGGATGAAAAAATAACCGTATCTACGGTGCCTGGCTCCACATATTGCTCCAGTTGCAGGGCATCGCCCTTCATCACTTGCCAGCGATGTCCCGCGCGCTGTTTTTTGCGCTCCAGCGCTTCAATGACATTGGCTGAGATATCGATACCAATCGGCTCCACTTCCGGTTTTTCCTGCTCAATTAGATCCAGCAGAATCCCTCCACCTGGACCAATATCAAGTACCCGTTTACCTACGATATAGTCCAGCAGCACTTTTTTGTAATCACCGGAACTGTTCATATCGGACAAATACGTCTCTTCGTTATGGAACCGATCATAGGCATCCCGGCGCAACCCAAACAGATCGAATAAAAGCAGCACAGCCTTCTCATATAACGGCGACTTTTCCGCTTCAATACAAAATGCAATCAATTTCTCCGCCGCTGGGGAAAATTCGAAGGTCACGAATAATGTATCCGGCAGATCCGTATGACGTTCAATGCGATGGGTTAGATGGGGATAGACGATCTGCTCCCCGGAAGCAATCTGTTCCCATGAATACTGTTCCAAATACTTTTCAATCATTCGTTTCTTGTAAATATTGAGTTTCTTGACGCCTTTGTAGTCGTAATACATCGTATTCATCAATGGTTCGAAGCTGATATGACGGACTACATCAGATCGACTTTCCATAGAAGTGGGATTCATACTCTCACTGCGAAGCGTCAACAGGAACACTTTCACCATCTCTTGCAACGAAAAATCCTGCATGGCCGACTCCACATACCATAATGTGCGATGAGCCAGCGGAGCCAGCGCCTGTTCCACATCCATTTCCGTTTGAAGTTTGGCATAAGCCTCGTCCATAGCTTCTCCTTGTCGAATAGACGAGCTTCTTAAGCGGGATAACCGTTCCTTGACGCTCCAGTCCTCATGATCTGGTCCAGCGATAATCCAGCCTACAATTCGCCGTACCTCAGCCTGAACCTGATTCCATAACGCTGGATCAACACCTGCAATAATGCACTCATTTAATGCCATCAGTATGGTGTGCAATTCATCTGTAGTAAGCCACCCTTTGACGATCAAGACGTGGAGCGAAGCATTCTCGGCAAATGGAATCTCGCCGCGTATGTATTGACCAATAAGTCCATGCGTAGCAATTAGAGTACTTATAATCTCATGCCTTGGTGTTTGTGGAGTCGGCGCAGTATGCTCGCTTATATTCGTATTCTTACTTAGAGCATGGCTTTGAGAACCAGGTTGATTTATAACCGTCTCCCTGCTCTTACCGATGTCGTTATCCAGGTGGCCTGCCCCTGTGTACAGATCATATAACTGAGCGGACCCCACATTGTGTACAAACAGGTTAACGCCTTGCTTTTGCCATACCCGCCGCTGCTCTAATGATCCGGCCTTCGCCGTCTCTGACCAGATTAATACGTCCTCCAGAATTTCTCGCACCCAAAAAGAAACCGGAAGTTTCTCCAATACGTGAAGTGTACGCTCAGTGTAGTCCAGCACCGGATTTGTTCCCTCAAGTTCGGCAATGGAATGAATGCGTTCGAGGTTAATACGGGGCTTCTCCGCTGCTGCCAGCAGTTGCAGCCATAGCTGCTGGGCTTCCGGCGTGTTACCTGACTTGTATGATTGTATGGCCTTTAATGAATGCAGCATAAATATGTCCCCTCTCTTTCACTACCCTTATATATAAAATCATTAGATTCGTCTATAGATGTTGAACTAATCATTAACACGATAACGGAGAGGACAGAAAAAACCTGAAAAAGCGAAGCTAAAAGCTTTCTGCAAGAAAGCTGCTTCGGAAGCATATGCTTCGCCTTTATCCCCGGATTTCCCCCTTAGGAAAGGGAATCAAAAAATCTGGGGATAACAGCGATTGAAAGGTTATTCTGTCATCGTAGTGTCAGTGTAAATAATATGTAATTCAACTTTTATAACCGACGAATTCGTTCCTGAACAAACTTCAGCAGCTGTTCCGCTTCTTGAGCGGGCAAACCCTCGTCAAGACGCGCGGCAGCAACGGGCAGCATCCAGGATTCAATCGTTTCCCGGGAAATACCGGAAATTTGTATATAGTGATTAACGTAATATTCGACCAGTGATTCACGAGCCATTTCAAAACCCATTCGTATAGCAGGCTCTGTATCTTCCGGCAAAGTGCCACTCATTAATATTACCCAGCTTCGAGCCACATCACCCGCGGGATCACCCGACATGCCAGTCATCCAATCGATGACCCAGTATTGATCGCCAACCTCACTCAGCATAACGTTATCCGGATGATAATCGCCATGACAGATCTGCTGTTGATCAGGCAGTGTTGTTAAGTAAGAAAGGACTCGCGCTTGATCGTTCTCGGATAATAATCGAACATTGCGAATCGCTCCGGATAAAATCTGCTTCTGGGAGGGCAGTGTTGCTTCATCATCTCTCTCGCAATGAAGTCTGTAGTGGCACTCGGCCATTTTGGATGCGAGCTGCTCTAGTATAGCAGGTTGTTGAATGATAAGGGATAACAGGGTGTTACCCTCCACTCTTCTAAAAACAATGCCTGCACGCGGCGTATCTTCTATCAAGGATACTGCTTGTGGGACGGGTAATCCTTTTTTGAATGCCAACTCACTTATTCTAAATTCATTTTGGACTGCTTCGAGTGGAAAATCCATTCGATATAGCTTCATAATGTGCTCGTTCGAATACGCATAGATTTCCGCAGTTCTTCCCTGACCAATTCGCTCCATACCTGTCCTCCCCTTACTCGAACTCAATGCTTCTAACTTTGGAGAAAATCATACAATCCACCAGCGTACCTGTACTGTCCCGCCGCATCTTACGCAGTATACCTTCCAGCGTATAGCCCGCTCGCTCAGCTACTTTGGCACTTCGTACATTACGAGCATCACATCGGATCTCCAGCCGATTGGCCTCCAGATGAGTAATGGCAAATTGCTCAATGCCTCTCACCGCTTCCGTCATCAAGCCCTCGCCTGCTCGTGAGGTTCGAATCCAGTATCCGATCTCGAAACAGCGTGCATTCCAGTCAATGCGATGTAACCCACTGCTGCCTACGAATTCATCCGTATGTCTATCACGTAAATGTAACATCATGTCGGTACGCTCCAGATATTTCAGTCTTGCTTTGCGAACAGTCACTTCGGACTCTTCCAATGACGGGATCTTCTCGGCAAAAGGCAACCACAACCGCAGTTGTTCCGCACTTTCACGGACCGCTTCATTCAGATCCTTGCCATCTCCCCACTGCGGGGCACGAATCATGAGACGTTCTGTGTAGAAGCTCTCGGGAATCGTTAGCATAATCGGATGAAATGAAGATGAATCTGTCATGGTTGTACCTACTCCTCTACTTGAAAGATGGAATCAATGATTAGCGGCAAATTATCCCTCACAGATACGGCACCGAATACCGAACGGGCGTGTACCCCCTGATCCCCGAATACCTCCATCATCAGATCGGAGAACCCATTCAGCACTTTATGATGCTCCTGATACGAAGCAGATGCATTAATGAAGCCCTGCACTTTAACCACTCTCTTCACCTGATCCAGTGAACCCAGCACATCTCTAACGACAGCAAGCACCTCCAGCCCAGCGTTCCGGGCAAAATCATACCCCTGCTCTGTTGTGAAGTCTGATCCGAGTTTGCCACGTTCAGAGGTATCAGGTCCTTTCCCGGATACATACATGATTCCATTGACAATAACGGCATTGGCATATTTTGCTGCGGGCGCGCTGGCCTGTGGTAAAATAATCCCCAGTTCATTCAATCTTGCTTCAATCATTTTATATTCTCTCCCTCTTTTAAGGTCCTTACGGAACCCGATTCCTTGTATTCCTGTCGGTAGACTCTTGGTGATACCTGAACGGTACGCTTAAACATCTTGCCAAAATGAGAGAAGTTACTGAATCCAGCAAGCCAGGCGATATCCGTAATGGATTCCTCACTTTCCCGCAGCAAACGCTGTGCTTCCTTCACCCGTAACAGATTCAGATAATCACTGAAGGTAAATCCTGTCGTTTGTTTGAACAATCGACTCAGATAATGCGGACTAATGCGAAACATACCCGCCACCTCCGGTAATGTCAGTGGTTTTTGATAATTTTCATTCAGGTAACGCACGACGGCCTGTGTCTTGGGATGAAGAACCGGTTCACGATCATCGGAGCATAATCGACCCAGATACTGATTCCGATAGGCATGCACCAACAATTCAATAGCCCGGTGACGAAGCAACAGGTTACTTCCGGGTTGGGGACGAAGCATTTCATCCACCATTTCGCTAACCATCCGCTCCAAAACCTCCATGACCTGCGAAGGAAATCTTACAATGGGAATCTCCCAACAGAAGGGCTCCTTCAATTCTTCAACGAAGTCAGGTGAAACCGACATGGCAGCAAAAAGCTCCGGCTTCAAATAGAGAACCATCCGCTCATGGTCGGGCATACCGCTCTCCAATGTCTTGTGAACCGTATTGCGGTCAACAAACACCAGATCGCCAGCCTTTACCCGGTAGGTCCGGTCCTTAATGAAATAGATACGCTCACCAGACAACAGGTAATATAACTCATAATGATCATGCAGATGGTCATCCGTCATTGAGAAATATCCAATGCGACGATCATATTCGATGTGTAGCAAATCCGTGGGATCATGAAAATCTGCACGAAAAGGTTCTGTCATGTCGCCCTCTCTCCTTTTCATAAATTATAGCAAAATATGCGGCATTTGAAAGCGGTTACGCATAAAATGCGGCGAAAGAAGTACTCCCTTGTTATAGTCTAGAGCTATATTCAAGGAGGCGATAGACATGAGTAACAAGAAACGTTATGTATTAGTTGGAACCGGCGGCCGCGCCGAATTTTTTTATGGTGCTTTGACCCGGGATTACAGGGATACATCCGAGCTTGTCGGCTTTTGCGATATAAATCAAGTCCGTATGAACTACGCGAATCAACTATTAAAGGAAAAGTACGAGTATCCTGAGGTACCCACTTATCCTGCAGATCAGTTTGATCAGATGATTGAGAACGAGGAACCTGATTATGTCATCGTAACGAGCGTTGACCGCACCCATCACAAGTACATCATTCGCGCGATGGAACTTGGTTGTGACGTTGTTACCGAGAAACCGATGACCATCGATGAGGAGAAATGCCAGGAGATTTTGGATGCCGTCAAGCGGACTGGCCAGAACGTGAGAGTAACCTTTAACTACCGTTATGCACCACACCATACTAAGATTCGGGAACTTATTCTGAATGATACCATTGGAAAAGTTACTTCCGTTCACTTCGAATGGTTGCTTAATACCCGCCACGGGGCAGATTATTTCCGCCGCTGGCATCGGGACAAGCGCAATAGCGGCGGACTGCTCGTTCACAAATCCACCCATCACTTTGACTTGGTGAATTTCTGGATTGGCTCACAGCCGGATACCGTGTTCGCATTCGGTGATCTGATGTATTACGGCAGAGAAAATGCAGAAGAACGCGGTGTAACACAGTTCTACAATCGGGCAACAGGTAATCCGATCGCAAAAGAGGATCCTTTTGCACTGCATTTGGATTCGGATGCTCATATGAAGTCCATGTATCTGGATGCCGAATCGGAAGATGGTTATCAGCGGGATCAGAGCGTATTCGGGGATGGCATCAACATTGAGGATACGATGGGCGTTCTTGTGAAGTATCGGAACAAAGCGATTTTGACCTACTCCCTCGTCGCCTACCAGCCATGGGAAGGTTACCGCATTGCCATTAATGGCACCAAAGGTCGGATGGAGATGAACATTGTGGAGCAATCCTATGTCAATTCATTAGGTGACAAGAGCAAGGAAGGTGCATTGATCGGTAAAACGTTGCGGGTCCTTCCAATGTTCGGTACGCCATATGAGGTTGAAGTGGAAGAGAAAGCGGGGGGACATGGCGGAGGTGACCCGGTTCTGCTGAATGATCTGTTCGGAGAGCCTGTAGAAGATCCGTTCCATCGTGCTGCTAACCACGTGGACGGTGCCAGATCCATTTTGACTGGGATTGCGGCCAATCGTGCCATCGCCACGGGCTTGCCTGTCAACGTCAATAATCTGGTTCGGTTCTAAGGCTCCAAGTCTGCACTACATTATTAAATTCATTTAAAGGCTGCGCATATCACGCAGTCTTTTTTTATATTTTTAACATTAACCTGCACGCAAGTTGACTCGGTAGAAGGAGGAAATCCATGTTCTTCTCTTTAAAAAACCGCCTGATTGCCTTTATCGTTGTCCTGTTTGTCCTCGCTTTTGGCACACTCTCTTACCTACTTTTCAAGGAATCACGCACGGTCATTCGCTCTTACATCGAATCCTCTGCTCTTGAGAAAATGGAGGAATATGGTTCATACGTAGACATGGTGCAGATGCAAATCTATGATGTCGCCTCTCTTGTTTTCAATAGTGATATGGGCAAGAACTGGGATAATGCGATCGGAGATCCGAGCCTGCCGGAAGGAGAGAAGATGCTGGCGAACCTCGCTATGAGCCGTTTTCTCACTCAGGCAACTAACAGCTACACTAGTATCTCGGATGTATCCATCTATCGACGGAATGGACTGCGAATTGGCAGTGAGAATCAAGTAACGTATGATCCTGCCTTTCAACAAGAATCCTGGTATACGAATTTCTACACGTTGGGGGAACGCTGGTTACCTGCACACACCGACCAACATGAACGTGTCAGAGATCATGGTCATCCGGTGGTCAGTCTGCTGATGCCCATTGGCACCTTTCATCATGCTACAGCGAAGAATGTCATGAAGGTGAATGTCAGTGAATCCTATTTTCTGGAGCCGCTCCGGCGCATACATCTTGCGGAGAATAGCACGATTTTTCTGCTGGGCGAGCAAGGAAATCCTATTCTCTCACAGCAGGTAGACACGTTGGGTGCTGTAGCTACCGCAGAGATCAATCGTATTCGAAACAGCCCTCTCAGATCCGGGGTGGCATACCTCACAAACCATGAAGGACAGCGAGACATCCTTGTATACAAGAAACTGGGACGTACCGGCTGGATGTTGGCGGGTCTGGCACCGGAAAAGGAAATGTACCTCTCTCTCCATAAGCTCCAAAGCACGATTGTGGTGGTGACGATTGCCCTGATTCTAGTCTCCCTCTTGGCTGCTGCATGGTTATCCCACGGTGTAACCAAACCTTTGACCAGATTGGTACTGGCGATGAGACAGGTTCAACGAGGTGCTTTCGACCAAGCGGATTCACTGCTGCCTCCAGATAAAAATGTAAAGAGCGAGATCAGTTATGTGATCTTCACTTTCCGTTATATGATCAGTCAGTTGCGCCAGCATATCCAGAATGAATTCGAGCTGAAGCTACTCCGCCAGCAAGCAGAGTATAAGGCACTTCTCATACAGATTAATCCTCATTTTATGTTTAATACCCTGGAGCTGGTGAGTAGCCTTGCCATTCAGCGTAGAACGGATGATACGGTTCAGGTCATTGAGGATTTGGGTAAAATGATGCGCTTTTCCATAAACACTAATGACGACCGTGTTCCCCTGACCGAAGAGCTAGATTATGTACAACGTTATATCTCCATTTTGCAAACCCGTTTCGGTCGTAAACTCGACATTTCGATAACGAAGGAAGGCACATTGAACGCCTTGGTCATCATCAAGTTCATTCTTCAGCCGCTTATTGAAAATGCAGTGAAATACAGTTTTCAGCATCAGACGACAGCCCAGGTCCAGATACGGATCAATCGGATACATGATCGTCTGCATATCAGTGTTTCAGATAATGGACCAGGTATTCCAGCAGAAATCATCCACAAGTTGCAGCATCCCGTAGCTCCCCCCTCGTTGGAATCCATATTGCATAACGAAGGCTGGCATATTGGACTAGGCAATGTCATTGCTCGTTGCCGTCTGCATTATGGTGCCTTGTTCACTGTTCATATGGAGAACGATGAAAGCGGAGGCGCATGTATTGAACTGACTCTACCCGTACAGGAGGAATATGATGTACAACGTATTAATCGCAGATGACGAGATCGAAGTTCGCGAAGGATTAAAATTGAAAGTCGATTGGCACGGCATGAGCTTTGTTATAACAGGGGAAGCATCTAACGGGATTGAAGCTGACGAACTTTTGAAATCTGAACATTTCGACCTGCTGATTACCGATATGAACATGCCTGTCATGGACGGTGTCCGATTACTGGATGTCTGCCGCAGTTATAATCCTTCTATCCAGATTATCATAATCACGGGTTATGAAGATTTTCAATATGCCAGAGCGGGTGTCCGCAGCCAGGTCATGGATTATTTACTGAAGCCTGTAACCCGGGATGAACTGAAAGCGACATTATGCAAAATTAAAGCGGATCTGGATGATCAACGTAAAGTACGAGGCGATTCCGAATTACTGCAATGGCGACTCTCTCAGTATTACCGGGAAATGAAAGAACGTTTCCTTCTTGATCTCGTCAGAGGTAATCGTCTTCCCCCTTCCTCACTGCCAGAACGACTCCGATTGTTCCATCTCGAATCATGGCAGGATCAGAAGGTCTGTTTCATCACCGCGAGTATAAGTCAATCGGACAAGCAGAATATTCGAAAAGATCGCTCACACGAGCAGATGCATCTTCCTTTCGAGCTGGTTTGTTATGAAATCGCCCAGTCTGATTCAGACAATGTCCAGGTTTTTCATGATTCGGCATACGCAGGCATCATGCATTTCATGGTACAGGACGGTATGCAGCACGAATTCATCCAACAGCTCACGGGACATACGGCATCTGTTTTTTCCATGAAACTTAAGATTGGGGTGGGACTTTCTGGTTCTGGACTTGAGCATTGGAAAGAAGGTTACATCCATTCCCTTCTGGCTTGGAATTCAGCTGAACGGGCTGGCGGCGATCCAAACCCAATGGCAGGAACAGATTATAGTCCATTACTGCCTGAGGAGACTACCCGAGCGTTGCATCGTTTCCTCATTCGAGGGGAACTGGACTCCTTCCGTAGCATCATCCACAAGGAACTTCACGAGGCATTCCAGCTCTCTCCCTCCCGAATGACTCGAAGCATTTTTCAAATTTCACTGTTGATGGGTTGTCCTATGGCCCCGGAATGGATACTGTGGCTCAAGACGCCAGATCAAGCAGAACGCTTATTAATGCAATGGGCTCAAGACTTCCTGGATCAAAAGCTACCCTCGGAAGATGGGGATGGGACGATTATAGAGTTAGCCAAGCGATATATCGAGGAGAACTACATGCAGGAGCTAACGTTGACGTTGCTCGCTGAACGATTCAACTATTATCCTACCTATTTCTCCGAACTGTTTAAGGAAGGTGCAGGTACCTCTTTTATTCAATATGTGACGGGCGTTCGGATGAAACACGCCTTGCAACTGCTGAAGGAAACCCAATTAACCGTATGGGATATTACAGAACTGACCGGCTTCAGTTCACCAAGTTATTTCAGTTCGAAATTCAAAAGAATGTTCAACATGAGTCCATCAGATTATCGCTTGCTGCATTCCGAAAAAATCGATAGCCATGATCCGAAGAAATGAGATTCAAGCTTCTCCCCTTCCCCGGTATGATGTGGTTACCAAGAGAACGCCGCATGTTGTAAGCGGATTCATAATTGGTGGCCATTATTCTTACCCATTCAGAAGGGAGGCACATGATGAAAAAACAGACCAAGCCCTTATACGGTCAGCAAAATACCACAGCCTACTTGTTTCTTCTGCCCTGGCTGATCGGACTCTTCTGTCTGACACTGGGACCGATGGTTGCGTCCCTATACTTATCCATGACCAAATTCAATCTGCTGTCATCACCGACTTGGACTGGACTTAGCAACTATGTTCACATCTTTACCGAGGACGATACCTTTCGCAGGTCCCTGGGGCTGACGTTTTATTATGTCTTTCTATCCGTTCCACTAAGGCTCGCCTTCGCCCTATTGGTGGCAATGGCGCTGAACAAGGGAATTCGAGCCCTCGGCATCTACCGGACCGTATATTACATCCCTTCTCTCTTGGGTGGCAGCGTCGCGATTGCAATCGTATGGCGGCAACTTTTTGAGGGGAATGGATTGGTCAATCAGTTTTTAAGCTGGTTTGGTATCTCGGGACCATCCTGGATTGCACATCCGGATTATGTAGTCTATACCATCATCACGCTATCGGTGTGGCAATTCGGGTCTGCTATGGTCATCTTTCTTGCTGGTCTGAAACAGATCCCGGCAGACTTATATGAAGCCTCTGATGTCGATGGGGCGGGAAAGATACGTCAATTTTTTGGAATTACATTGCCCATGCTCTCCCCCGTTATCTTTTTTAACCTGATCATGAGCATGATCAATTCATTCCAGGCGTTTACACCAGCTTACGTGATCGGGGATGGCCGCGGGGGTCCACTCGACGCAACGATGTTCTACACCTTGTATCTGTATCTGAAAGGTTTCTCGTTCTTTGATATGGGTTACGCTTCAGCTCTGGCTTGGATCATGTTGGTCATTATCGGAGTATTTACCGCAATCGTCTTTGTCACATCCCGATTTTGGGTGTTCTACGGGGATAATCAGGAGGGGAGGTAATGCATGTGCCAATCAAACGACAACTGCTTCAGGCCGGGAGGCATGCTGCCATTATACTCCTCGGTCTGCTGATGTTATATCCTGTACTATGGTTGATTCTCAGTTCGTTTAAACCGAACCATCTCATCTTCACCAGTGGCAGTCTTTTCCCAACCAGCTTCACGCTGGAGCACTATATTAATGGCTGGAAAGGTCTGCAAGGCATCTCCTTCGGCCGTTTCTTCAGCAACTCCGTGCTGATCTCGGTCATGAGTGTGCTGGGCAATGTGATCTCCTGTTCCCTTGCAGCCTTCGCCTTCTCCAGATTGAAATTTAGATTCAAAGGCCTGTGGTTCAGTATGATGTTGGTCACGATTATGTTGCCTTACCATGTTACTCTGGTGCCCCAGTACATTCTCTATAATGAGCTTCAATGGATTAATACGTATTTCCCGCTGATTCTGCCCAAATGGCTCGCGCAGGATTCCTTCTTCATCTTGCTTATGGTTCAATTCATACGCGGTATACCGCGAGAGCTGGACGAGAGTGCGACCATTGACGGTTGCGGGCAATCACAGATCTTTTTCCGAATCGTAGTGCCACTGCTCGTTCCAGCACTGATTACAACAGCGATCTTCACCTTCCTGTGGAGCTGGGATGATTTTTTCAGCCAGATGATCTATCTGAGCAAAATTGATCTGTTCACCGTGCAGCTGGGCATTCGGTCTCTCTTCGATCCATCAGGACAATCCGATTGGGGCGCATTGCTCGCCATGTCTACCCTGTCACTGCTTCCCGTGACCATCATATTTTTATTGTTTCAGCGATATTTCCTTGAGGGCATTGCGACCACAGGTCTGAAGTAACAACATTTTTCTCATTATCCATAGACAGGGGGATTTACCATGTTCAAACGCTTCATGATCGGTATGATCACTTCACTCTTGTTATTCGTAACAGCTTGCTCCGGAACAGACCATACGGGTGCTAATGATGCAAGCAATGGTACTGACAATGGAACTACCGAGGGCGGACAGGTCGAACTGCGCATCATGTGGTGGGGTGACCAGAAACGGGCAGATATTACGAATGAAGCCTTGAAGATCTTTCAGGCAAAACATCCGGATATTAAAATTGTAGGTGAATTTGCACCCTCCTCCGGATATTTTGACAAGTTGAATACCCAGTTGGCATCCGGCACAGCACCAGATATCTTTTTCCTTGGTGGAAATGTCGTGGACTATGCTAAAAAAGATGTCCTGCTCAATCTGGACCCGTATGTAGGCAACGAACTGAATCTGGACGGTATGGATGAAACCATGATCGAATACGGACGTCTCGACGGGAAGCTGCAACATATCTCTGCCGGTGCGAACGCACGGGGAATTGTTGTGAATCAGGCACTCTTTGAGAAAGCCGGCGTGCCTTTGCCAACTTCCGATTGGGACTGGGCGGACTATGCCGCCATTAGCAAGGAGTTGTCCGACAAGCTCGGAGACGGCTTCTATGGAACGTACAATTTTACCGTCGACGGAATGGATATTTTTCTGAAACAACGGGGTAAACAGCTGTATGACATGAAAAACGGCACACTCGGATTCGCCAAGGAAGATATTCTGGAATGGTTCCAGTATTGGGAAAAGACTTCGGCATCCGGCGGTGTAGTTACACCGGAATTGCAGGTATCCAACCCGCATGATGACACCAGTAAGTCCCTGTTAATCACAGGTAAAGCAGCCATGACCCTCCTGCCATCCAACCAGCTGGCTGCATTCCAGAGCTTGACGGAAGACCCGCTAGTTCTTCTCCCTGTACCACGAGGCCCTAAGGGAACGGGTGTTGTATTTGAATCCAGTCAGGGATTATCAGGTTATGCCAATACGAAACACCCGAAGGAAGTGGCGACGTTGATGAACTTCTGGATTCATGATCCTGAAGCAGCCAAAATCCTCGGTAATGACCGCGGGGTGCCCGTTACGGAAGCCAATCGAAATCTTCTTCAGGAAGGTGCAGGCCCTGTGGAGGAGATTGTCTATAACTATACGAGCCTTGTCTCCGAAGCTACGAAGACTGAACCTTTTGACGTAAGTTACAATCCTCCGGGATTTGCAGAGTTCTCCAAGTTAGCTCAGACGACGAATCAGGAGATCGGATTTGGACGAAAAAGTGTGGAGCAAGCTGTCTCCGACTTCTATAACGGTACCGTTCGTATCTTTGAATCGAATCGATAGCAGACGCTACAAGGAGGAACAAATGACAGAAGAGATACTGAATCGGCTGCGCAACATTTCGATTATGGATCAAGTTCAACCAGTTAAACCGGAAGATCAGCAGTTATTACAGGAATGGCATGCGTTGGGTATCCGGTTTGCGGCATCAGGCGGTCAAATGGAAGCTACGTATTATGCGGCAGTGGAGAAATTGCTTGCTTGCACCCTGCCCATGGGAGACAGCGATCCCATTTTACAAGAAGGTGGCATCTATCTGGGATGTTGGTTAGAGAGCACAGGTACCATCAATGCGGAGCTGCTGTCTCGCCTGTTGCCTTCCGTGTCCGAAACAACGTACCTCGCATTTGCCAAGCAGCAAAGAGATGATGGATTGCTTCCGTATAAACTCACGGCAAACGGGCCCTCTTTCCGGCAAATCCAGTTGGTCACTCCTCTGGCACGCAGTGTATGGAACCACTATCAGCTTCATAGCAATCATGGGAAGCAGTCGCCTTTCCTGAACACCATGTATAAGGCTATGGTTCGTTACGATGAGTGGATTGCCCACAACCGTAATACCCGAGGAACCGGCTGTGTAGAAGCCTTCAGTACGTTTGACACCGGACATGACTTATCCCCCCGATTCTGGCATGTTCCCGATACACCTTATATGAATGATGCTTCTGCCTATCATCCGGATTCTCCAATACTGCCTTTTCTGGCACCGGATCTGACCGCCAATATCTATTGTCAGCGCATGTATCTGTCCCGCATAGCTGAAGAACTGGGAGAATCGGGAACGGATTGGAAAGCAAAAGCCGAGTCTAGCCTGGAAAGTCTCTTTCGTTATTGTTACGACGAACAGGATATGTTCTTCTATGATCGGGATCGCAATGACGAATGGGTCAGAGTGCAATCTGATGTGTTGCTCCGCGTAATGGCCTGCGAGGTGGGCGACCGTAAATTGTTCGATAGCCTACTGCGTCGGTACCTGTTGAATACAAGCAAGTTTTTCGCTAAATACCCGTTTACATCGATTTCAATGGATGATCCCAGATTCGATCCCTTTTCCACCTATAACAGCTGGGGAGGGGCATCCAATTTCCTGAGTCTGATTCGGGCACCACACGCATTTGAGTATCATCATCGATATGTGGAGCTAACCTGGGTAATGCAGCCTATCTTGTCTGCGCTATCCAAAGATAAGCAATTTGGTCAGGTACTAAGCCCATGGACCGGAGAACAAGGCTATACCGAGACTTACTCACCTACTATCCTTTGTCTTCTCGATTATGTGGAGCGATTATGCGGAATTATGCCTGTTGGATCGAATCAACTCTGGTTTACCGGTCTGCTTCCTATCGACATGGATCATGGTGAAATCGTATCTGGCAACACGGCTTATAGCAGAAAAGTCAACGGAGTAGGATATGAATTGCTCAACACGCCTGATCGCATGACGGTATATCTGGAAGGCAAGGTTCACCTGGACGGACCGTCAGGGATTCGGCTGGTGACGGATCATAGCGGACATCTGGAAGGCATCATTGGAATGAGCGTCCGTACTGTCGAGGGAGAGCTTTTCTATCAAGGCGAGTGTATCCCGATTCGGATCAAAGGAAATGAAATGCAGCGTTATGCTGATGGAAATTTGAAAACCGAGCGCGATATTGGCATCATCCATCCTACCTATCGTTAATTGTTCGCATGCAAAAAGCGCAAGTTGCGGAGGTTCACTGCCCTCGAACTTGCGCTTTTGCATTTCTTTATTTCTACACCTTCCGTTGCCAAGCCGGGTGACGATAAAATTCAATCGTATCAATATAATTCACCGCGAATTGCTGCTCCACATCTGACAGGTTCAACAGTTTGCGGTCGATTTGCTTCATGCCCATGACCACATCATGGCGAAGCAGGTCCATCGCTATTTTGCCTACAAACCCGCCTTCCATCTCTTTATGCTTGGTACGAAACTCTTCATTATAGATCAGTTCAGGCGTGAATGCCGCTTCGACGAATGCGTTAACAAGCGTAAGCTCATTGCCCTCGATCTGCACTGCCAGATAATAATTGCCACGCTCATCCTTAATAAGGTCTTTATACATTTCTACGATCATGTGAATCACTCCTCTATTATAAAAGAAACCCCGCTAGCCTTAACGAACATGGGCTATCAAACGTACACCTTCCGACCCCGTTCCTTCATATACTAGGTACAAATGGCGAACGGAGGAATACTTATGAGCTGGCAGCATCTCCATACTGGAAAAACACTTCAGCAGCGTCTGGCAGAACTCCAGGGGCACCTTGCAGAACTGAATACTCCACTCTCCGGGTTGGAACCGGGACGTATTCGTCGTGTCTATTCAAAGCAGTTTATCAAAGTAAACCGTCAGTTATTCATTCCACTTAGTCTGAATTCCATTCGGGTATTCGATATTCCTCGAACACGGCGAGGCATCAGAGTCGGAATCCGCACGACGTTCCCTTCCTGGAATGCATTTAACAATATCAGACTGGTTGGCGTGGGACTGAATTATCTTGAACTCCAGGGAAAAGGCAGAGTCCCTTCCCGTATTCTATTTCCTCTCTCCAGCGTTGAGTCGATCTATCGGCCAACCGCTGGAAGAAAGAGTCTAAAACGGCCGTGTAGCCGGAAGTAAAGCTGGTTCTTTTCGCAAACCTTATACTGCTCCCCGAATGTCTGCATACGGGTGCTCCCTTCCAATATATCATTATAACCCATGCACCCACTCTTCTGCTGAAGAATCAGTTTATGTCAAAAAGCGGTGAGAACAGAACTGCTTCTGTATCTCACCGCTCAGCCAGTTACGGATCAAGCTGATCCTTCACATGTTTAGTTCAGATGCCTGTCCATACGTCCTTGGCATAACGACCTGCCTGTTGAAGCTGATTAAGCCAATCTTCTGCTTCCTTCGCGGACTTGCCATGAATATCCGTGTATGCCTGCTGGAGTGTAGCTTCCACATCAGGTGCCATTTTGCTACCATCACCGCAGATATACAGATGCGCACCCTCTTCAAGCAATGGAATCAGATGACGGGCATCGTCTCTCATTAGATGCTGTACATAACATTTTTCTTCCCCATCCACTCGGGAGAAGGCAGTGTGAAGCTCTACAAGCCCTTCTTGCTGGGCCGCTTCCAGTTCATTTTTATACAGATAATCATGTTCGGGATTCCGGCATCCAAAGTACAGATGGGCTTCGCCAACCTCTTGACCCTGTTCCTTCAATACATGTCTTGCCTGCAGGAAACCACGGAATGGGGCAACGCCTGTACCCGGACCCACCATGATGACGGGAACCTGTGCATCCTCCGGCAATTGGAACCCGGATTCTGGTGTCCGTGTGAACATGACAATCTCATCACCCGACTTCAGGTTAGCCAGATAGTTGGATGCAATGCCTTTGTATTCTCCCTGTCCACTCCATGCCGGGGCACGCACAACACTGACCGTAATACTCGCTTGATCGGGCTGAACACGTGGTGAACTGGAGATCGAATAGTATCTGGCTTTTAATGAAGGCAGTAACTCAAGGAAGCGCTCGAACGGCAGTTCACATGCTTCATATTTCACCAGATAATCCAGCATGGAGATCCGTTTATTCCGAACTTCATCCATATATACAGATTCATCAAGCAGAGCTTCAAGCTCTTTCTTGTGCGGTGGACATACCGTGTATGCTGCCATTTCTCTCAACTGCGCACGAGTTGCTGCCTCCTGAAGCTCAACACTATGACTGAGCAGATCATACAGGTTAACCGGTTGATGCAGCGGCAGATGCGCGGCACTCCGACCGGATGCATCCAGAACCAGATGCTCCGTTCCAGTGAACCCATATCGACGAAGCACACGTTCCACCAGCTCCGGTGGGTTCTGCGGCAGAATGCCCAGGTGATCCCCTTCCTTGTAGGTTATGCCTTCAGGCAATTTGATCTCAAGGTGACGTGTGCTTCGTTCACTGCCCGCGTCATGAAGCTCCCTGTTCTCCAGTACATCTGCCACATGTGCATCATACGTATCCGCAAGAGGTGTCACGGCGAGTCCGCTGACAAATTGTACAGACAATGAGCTACGTTCGCTATTGGAACTTGTGCTCAGTTTCAGTCCCATCGTTCGTGCGAGATCCGGCCATAATTGCTCTGTCCAATCCCCCACTTGTTTCTCGAAATCGCCGCTTGCATCTGACTCACCCAGCGGCGATAATCGCTCTGCTCCTCTGGAAGATAACTGTTCATCTATTAAACGTGGAATACGCTGATAGGTGCTGGCCCAGTTGTGGTCACCGCATCCAAGAACGGCGAAACGCACACCTTTGAATTCATTGGCGTCCGCATGTTCAATCCACTCGACGAACATCTTGGCATTACTTGGCGGCTGACCGTTATAGGATGCACTGACAATAATGACGGCGCCATCCTTCGGCAGTTTGCCAACGCGATCATCCAGCGCAGCGACCTCACTGCGGAACCCCTGATATCTGGCAGTATCGGCAATTTCACGCGCAATGCCTTCGGCCGTACCCAGATTGGAACCGTACAGAACAAGCATCGGTGTGTGATGGGCATTCGCTGCATCCAGCTCTGTTCTTTTGGCGACCGGCGTTGGTTCTTCGACCGATACACCCGGAACGGCCATGACTGGCTGACCCCCACGTGCACGTACACGGATTGTGAAGTTATCCGGTTTGAGCGTCAGGGTTTCTTTTACCTTTAACTGATAATCGGAATGATCTATGAAATCAAAATGCTTCAACACCATGCCCAGTACCAGCGTTGCTTCCTGAAGTGCAAACTGCTGACCAATGCAGGCCCGTTGACCGTTACCGAAAGGTTTGTAGGCATCATGCGGCACTTTGCTCGGATCTTCAAATCGTTCCGGACGGAATTCCTCAACATCGTCTCCCCATGCTTCACTGTCGCGATGCAGCTTGGGAATAAGTACACTGACGCTGTCGCCTTTTTGCAAAGGATATTGACCTGCAAGTACCGTGTCCTCTTTTGCATACAGAGAAAATGCCGGGGCCGTAGGCCATAACCGCAAAGCTTCGTTCAAAACCATACGAACGTACTTCAGATTGCGAACCTGGTTGTAGGTTGGAACTGGATCTTTCAAAATCTGATCCACCTCAGCTTGAGCTTTAGCCAGCGTCTCCGGATTCTTCATCAGATAATAGACGGCGAAGGATAACAGTCCACTTGTGGTCTCATGTCCAGCAATCAGGAAGGTAATAATCTGATAACGGATGTTCTCATCATCCAGTGTTTCTCCCGTTTCCGGGTCCTTGCCGCTAAGCATGTGGGACAACAGATCGTCTGCGCCTTCCTGTGGTTGCTCTTTGCGCTCGGCAATAATATGATCCACCAATGAGAACATCGAACGGATATCTTGTTCAAACTGTTTCTTTTTGGTGATCATCAGCTTGTCTTGCAGACGCAGTCGCTGCAATGAACTCATGGATTCATCCAACGCACGAACCATGCTCGTAATGAATGGGTGTGGTTCTTCCCGATAGAAGCTGTTAAACCGGTAGTTGAAACCACACAGTCCAATCGTATCGAGCGTAAGCCGTGTCATATCATCCGGAACGTTAACCGTCTCATCCGGGTTCAATCGCGACCATTTCTGAACCAGCTGCACAGCCAGGTCAATCATTTTGTTGTGGTATCCCTGCATGGCACGTTGACTGAAGCTTGGCAGCAGCACGTTATGGGCTTTTTTCCAATTCGGTTCTTCGGTCCAACTCGTAAACAGTCCATCTCCTGCAAAAGCACGAACCTTCGCAAGGGGTGCCCACACCCGTTTGTCGAATTTGGATTCATCTGTTACCTCGGCGACCAGCTCGTGACCGGAAATATATAATTCGCTTCGTCCAGGGTACTCCATACGAAAGATCGGTCCATATTCTTCAGCCAGCTTCACCAGGGATTGCACCGGCTCATCAAAGTTCAGTTGCGGCAAGTTGCCCAGTGGGCCAAATGTTTTCGGTTGAGGCACTGAAATTGGTGGCATGACACTCACTCCTTCTTTCCAAGTTAAGAGTTCTACAACTAAAAAATAATGACGTGACTACAGACTCGATTACACTTCCTCTTCAGAACAACACATTCAAGTTATTTTTTGCACATTTTCATATTTCATCCAGATAACGATAAAACCATGATAGAACTAACTGACCGAAATGGTATATTGGTCATTTTTGATTAAAAAAAATGTATGCATTGGTTATCTTCTTTTACCCTAACATTTCCAGTTCTAATCTTCAACAGTCCCAAAGTCATAGGACCTCAGGACAGGGATTGCGGTATACCTATGATTTCTTCAACAGATTCTGAATAACCGACTCCATCTCTAATGGAGCAACTGTCGTTTCATAACGGCCATGGATGTCCCCATTACGGTCAATCAGAAATTTGGTGAAATTCCATTTGATCCCGTCTCCTTGATACAACTCTGGATACTTCTCCTTCACAAAGGTGTCCATCCACTTTCCTTCCTTTGTGTCCAGATCATAGCCTTGAAATGGCGCTTCTTCAATCAGATAACGGAACACTGGATGCGCCGATTGCCCAACGACCTCAACCTTCTCCAAAATCGGAAAGGATATCTGAAACTGACTTCTGCAATATTCGGCTACCTCAGCGCTACTGCCAGGTTCTTTGTCGTTAAATTGGTTGCACGGGAATGCCAGAATTTCCAGCCCCTGATCACGATATCTCTCATACATTTGCTGAAGTTCACTGAACTGGCGGGAGTAGCTACACCGACTTGCTGTATTCACAATAAGCAGTACTTTCCCTTTAAAAGCAGAAAAAACACCGTTATGTCCATCCATAAACGGAACTTGGTAAGAAAATATACTCATCTGTACTTCTCCTCCTCTTTCTCTTTCTCTTTCGTATCCCATATAAATTCTCTCTTGGGATGAATTATACACCTCCATTATTAATAGGTGAAATATATAATTAGTATAGTATTAATAGTTTTTAACTATAAAAATGTAAACAAAAAACTGCCCTCAGCAGACGATTTCTGCATCTAGGACAGTTATGAAAATTATGATTGGCCATCACGCTCAACACACCGTTAACCCATAATCAAACCATATACAATACCTGGTCCGTGTACGCCAATGGTTAAATCATTTTCAATATCGGAAGAGCGGCTTGGCCCTGAAATAAAGTGGATGCCTGCCGGAAGATTCTCTCTTCCCGCTTCGTCAAATCGATTCAGCGTCTCACCCAGTCTGGTGTACAGTCGATCCACTGGAATAATGATGATAAGTACCGTAGGCAACAGACTCACTGACCGACCTTTTTCTGGTGAAGAAAGTACAGTGACCGAGCCTGTGTAAGCTGTTGCATAATCCGCCATGACTACACCGATATCAGCCTCAGCTGCACGTGCCCTCCAGTTCTCATCCGCTTGATTATTCCAGACTGAGATCTGCACATCCGGTAACTGCTCTTCCAATCCGAGATCCTTTAGCGCCTGTTCATTTTGGCGAATGATATATTTCGCACTCAGCTCATGAGATTTGTTCGCAATGAATTGAGATACTTCTTCCATGTTCTGAACTCGCGCAATGTGGGCACCTACGCTCACAAAGTTATCGGTAAATGCTTGAATACGCTTCTCTTCATCCCATTCCAGCTCAGTCCAAAAGTCGGGAGCTCCCCGAAAGGGTTGGGTTGGCGCATGCCGTTGTCTTGGTCTTCTCAATTTCGAAGCAATGTCATTCATGAACTGCTCCTGTTTCTCCATGGACTTCTTCTCCAATTGCGCGAGCCATTGCTGATGTTCAGTGACCATGCTTATCCTCCCCTTCCTCTCGTTCACGAATAATCTGCTCCATGCGGCTGCGAACGGAAGAATTCATGGCCGGTTGCTCCTGGTTCAATTCTTGATCCAGCTTGTTCCATTGCTGCCGGAAAGATTTCTTGGCGAGACTTGGCGCAACCCGATAATTATTCCAGCCTTTGAGTGGACCCAGCTTGAGAGAAATGCCGTTGTTGCGTACAACTGCCTTCTGCCCGATCTGTCCCAGACGTATGGCCGCACTGAAGCGTTTCGAATTGGAAACCACGGCAGCAAAGCCCTTCATGCCCATACTCTCCATTTTGTTTCCATGACCATCCTCTACCTTGCGTCTGCGTAAATAAACGAGCATATCATGCAGCGGAATTTTGACCGGACATGCTTCATAGCAGGCTCCGCAAAGACTCGAAGCACCGGCAATATCATTCCATTCATCAATGTTGCCATTGAGTGCAGGTGTCAGTACCGCGCCAATCGGTCCACTATAGGTTCCACCGTAGGCATGACCTCCAATATGGCGATATACCGGGCAAGCATTCAGACAAGCACCACAGCGAATACAATTCAGCAGTTCTTGGAATTCGGGATCACCGAGCTGAAGGGATCGACCGTTATCCACGATAATAATGTGCATTTCATCCGGCCCATCCGCATCCGCTGTACGACGAGGACCTGTGATGCCTGACATGTACATCGTGAGTTTTTGACCTGTTGCAGAGCGCGGCAACAAGGTTGCCATGACCTCCAGATCCGTCCACGACGGGATGATCCGCTCCATGCCCATGAGTGTAATCTGCGTTTTGGGAACAGTGGATACCATACGGGCATTGCCTTCATTTTCGAACAAAACCATGGAACCTGTCTCTGCAATCGCAAAATTGCAACCAGTCATGCCGATATCCGCTTCGAGGAACTTCTCGCGCAGCTTTTTGCGAACAAATCCGGCAAGTACCGTCGTGTCCGGCTCCAGAATTTCACCCGCTTCCTTGGATAACAACTCTGCGATCTGATAGCGGTTCTTATGGATGGCTGGAATGACAATATGAGAAGGGGCTTCGCCTGCCAGCTGAATGATGTATTCACCCAGATCGGTCTCGATGGCTTCAATGCCCGCCGACTCCAGCACATGATTCAGATGTACTTCCTCCGACACCATCGATTTGGACTTCACCACCGTAGAAGCCTGCTTGTGTGCCGCAATATCCAGCGCAATTGCCGCTGCTTCCACCGATGTATCTGCAAAATGAATATGAACCCCATTCGCACGGGCGTTATTCACAAATTCATTCAGATAATAATCCAGATACGCAATCGTATGCAGACGAATCTGCCGGCCACGCTCCCGCCATTCATCCCAATTCCCATGTTCTTCTGAGGCAGACTTTTTCCCGTTACGCAATCGTTCTGTCGTGAATTTGACCGCTTTACGCAGAAAATCATCATTCAAGGCCAGTCCGGCACGTTCTTTGACCGTAGTATCCATAACTCCCGGTTGGCTCATCCTGTTCGCACCCCCTCATACAGTAGTTCCGCCAGATGCATCACACGCACCGGTTCATTCCGATAACGCAGATTACCTGCGATATTCATCAGACAGGCCATGTCCAGCCCCACCAGTACTTCGGCTTGTGTCTCTTTGACATGATCGACCTTCTCCGTCACCATCGCTCCTGAAATATCGGACATTTTAATAGCAAATGTCCCCCCGAACCCACAGCAATCCTCAGCGAATGGAAGTGGAACCAATTCCAGACCTTTTACTTGAGAGAGCAGCGCCATCGGCTCATCCTTTACACCAAGCAGACGGCTGCCGTGGCAGGATGGATGATAGGTTACTTTGTGTGGAAAATGTGCACCCAGATCAGTTATACCGAGTACCTGAACGAGGAATTGAGTGAATTCATAGGCTTTTGCTTCCAATCGTTTTGCCTTCTCCAGCCACACCGGTTCATCCGCGAACAGTTCGGGATAATGATGAATCATATACGTACATGATCCGGATGGACAGACTACAAAATCACTGTCGTCAAACGCTTCAAGAATCGTTTTGGCCGCTACCCGAGTCTCGTCCCAGTACCCGCTATTGTAGGATGGCTGACCGCAGCAGGTCTGAACCGGCGGAAAATCCAGCCGAACGCCATGAGCGGCGAGCAATCTGACCATGGCCTCCCCTACTCGGGGATAGATGGCATCGCTGAGGCAGGTAATGAATAAGGAGACCTTCATAATTACACGCTCCTATTAACTGATTAGTAGATGAATTGACTAAGAATATTTACACTGGACACTCCGTTTCGTGTAAATGTTTAGTTCAATTTATATAGATAAAATCCAAAAGATTAAACCGTGATGATACCAATATCGTATCCGCTTAAACGTTCTGTCTGTTCAGCCTCCAATGGCTGATCGGTAACGATCGTATGGACTGCATTTAACCCGGATACTCGGGCAAAGGCACGAACACCAAATTTACTGGCATCTGCAAGTAAGATAACCTGATCGGCTATGCCAACCATCTTCTGCTTCAGCCTTGCTTGGAGTTCATTGGATTCACTGATTCCGCCACCTTCAAGATGTACGCCTTTGCAAGACAAGAACAATTTATCCACATGATACGTCTCCAGAGAACGCTCCGCGAGCGGCCCTACAAAAGACAATGAGCGAGGTGCCAGCTGGCCTCCTGTTGAGATGACCTCCACCTTGTCACGACTGCTCAGTTCCGTAGCTACCTGAATAGAATTAGTTAAGACCGTCAGCGGAAAATCCGGCATGTTCGCTGCCATATAACCTGCTGTTGTGCTGGCATCCAACAGAATGCGATCACCCGGATGAATCATCGCCAGAGCCGCTTGTGCAATCCGCTTCTTCTCTTCCGCATGAGTTGTCTCCCTGATCCGGTAAGGGATCTCCGGTTGATCTTCCTTCACACTCACTGCACCACCATGAGAACGACGCAATCGCCCTGCCTGTTCCAGCCGATCCAGATCCCGCCGGATGGTTTCCTCCGTCACTCGGCAGCGCTCACTAAGCTCAGATACACGCATACTGCCCTTTACATTCACCATCTCCACAATCCGGTCATACCGCTCGGCTGCCAGCATGTTAAACCTCACTCCCCGATTGTGAATTAGATGAAGCCGTCACACGCAGAAATCTGCCGTAAGCATCTTCCCAAACTGACCTGTCCTGCGGCTCATATGCAGTTACCGGAAATGAATCACGAATGGCCTTACGGGCTTCCCAGATATCCTTAAAAGCTCCGCTTGCCATCCATTGCACAGCCATATTCCCGATTGCACTGCCCTCTGCCGGACCCGCCCATACCGGTTTTCCAATGGAATTTGCAGTCCACTGACATAACAGGCGGTTCTGGATACCTCCACCGACCATATGCAATCCGTTGAACGTCTGTCCCGACAATTGTTCCGTCCATTCCAGCACTCTTCTATACTTCAATGCCAGACTCTCCAGAATTGCACGGGCAATAGCACCTTGATCCTCTGGCACCACTTGCCCTGTATCACGACAATACTGGCGTATACGGGTCGTCATATCTCCTGCTGGCATGAACAGTTCATCATCCGGATCAAACAAACTGGCAAATGGAGGTGCCTGTTCCGCCTTCGCCAATAACGCATCATAGCTAATTCCCTGCCCCTGGCGCTCCCACTCCCGCATGCTTTCCTGCAAAATCCACAGTCCCATGATGTTCTTGAGCAGACGGAAGGTTCCGCCCGCCCCGCCTTCATTCGTGAAGTTCAAGGCCAGACTCTGGCTACTTATCGCAGGATGATCTATCTCCGTACCCATCAGGGACCAGGTTCCACAACTCAGATAAGCAAATGAACGTTCCGTTGCAGGAACAGCCACAACGGCCGAACCCGTATCATGCTCCGCAACCGCGATCACCGGTATCGGTGAAAGACCCAGATCATTACAGATACTGCTGCGCAATTGTCCAACACGGGTGCCGGGCATCACCGCTTCACCGAACAGTTTTTCCGAAATGCGAATATGCGCCAGCAACTCACTGTCCCACTGACCCGCCAATGGATTGTATAATTGCGTCGTCGTTGCATTCGTGAACTCATTCACCGCTTCTCCGGTCAAGAAATAACGAAGCAAATCCGGAATCATGAGAAAACGCTCTGCTTCATGAAGCAACGGGGAACCACTGCGTTGAAGCGTTACCAATTGGTACAGGGTATTAAAGCTAAGAAACTGAATCCCTGTACGTTGGAAGATTCGCTGAGAGGTCAGCTCTTGCCGTACCTGATCCATCATGCCGTTAAACTGTGTATCACGGTAATGATACGGATTACCCAGCAACTCCCCATTACTGCCGAGCAGACCGAAATCAACACCCCAAGAATCGATTCCCAGGCTCTCCGGCTGTTCCCCCTGCTGCTTCACAAGCGTAAGCCCTTGCAACAATTCATGATGCAATCGCAGAATATCCCAGTGCATCCGCTCGCCAACCTTTACCGGTTCATTCTTGAACCGATGAATTTCGCTTGTTTCAATCCCTCGATCATTCAGATGTCCCAGTAGCGCTCTCCCGCTCCCGGCGCCCAAATCATAAGCCAGCACACTCACCGCGCTTCACCAACCTTTCGAACCAATCCTATTTTCCAAGCGGTATCTCTTGATTCAGTCCGTAACCCTGTACTTTATTCTGTATTTATTGTTTGTTTGTTTTTGTTTAATACTGTTTTACTTTATTTTACGAGTATATCACCATTGTAAGCGTTTGAATACCCTTCGGTTTTTCTTTCTTTTAGGCATACCAAAAACGACTCTCTCCCACCTGGGAGGAGCCGCATTTCTTTTTTCAGGTATAAAACTGACCTTTGCTTACCCCCGACTGGGGCTGTACCTCTCTCTCAAAATGCTTGAACCGCGTGCCCTGATACGTCAGCATCCCTCGATCATTTTCCACCATCATGCCATAATGGTTTCCGCCAACAATCAGTTCAGTGCGCTCCCCATTATCGAATTCAAATGTAGCATAATAACGAGTAGTCGCACTGCTATCGCCGCTTCCACCTGAGACTTCCGTTCGTTTGGCCACCACCGTAGAATGAAGGGTTAACAAAGCTGCCGCGTTATTTGACGATCCTGAGCGTATGCCTGAAATTATAACAAAAACAATAACTCCCGCAATGATGAGAAATATGGCACCAATGAAAATCGAAGCAAATGCATTCATTGCAGCAAACTCATTGAATCCCGCAAAAAAGCCACCCTGATTGCCCTCAAAACCCGGTACTCCATTCATGTCATCAAAAACACCGAAACCATCCACGCTTAATCGGCCGATCGATGAGGACATGCTCGTTAACGCCATTCATCATCGTTCCTTTCCCCTTGCAAAATAAGATGCACCGCCCCCACGCAAGGAAGGCGGTGCATGCAGACAACCCGTTCTGCCTTGTCCGTATACTATATGAACCAGATCATGAATACAGACGTTCAAGTTCGTCGACCAGACTGCCGACATAAGCAACTGCAGAACGAATCGGCTCAGGTCCGGACATATCCACACCCGCGAGCTTCATTAACTCCTGCGGCGTGAGACTTCCACCGGCTTTGAGTGCTTCAAGCCAGCGATCTACAGCTGGCTGTCCTTCTTCCCGGATCTGCTGTGCAGCCGCTGTGGAAGCCGTCAAGCCTGCCGCATAGGTATATGGATATAGTCCCATATAATAATGAGGTTGTCTCATCCATGTGAGTTTGGCCCCTTCATCAATAACCAGATCAGGTCCCCAGAATTCGGAGAGGATGTCTCCTTTGAGCTGACTTAATGTCTTCGCCGTAATGGGCTCATCATTGGTTGCGAGTGCATACACCCTGCGCTGTAATTCCCCTTCCAGCAGATGTGTAACGAAGTTATGGTAATACGTATTCAACAGTTGCAAAATGACCCAACGACGCATTCTCGGATTATCGGAACGCTTCAATAGATGATCTGCCAGCAGCATTTCATTCATGGTCGACGGTGCCTCAATAAAATAAAGAGATGGCCGTGTATTCGTGAGCTTTTGGTAACGTCCCGCGAGCATAAAGTGGCCTGCATGTCCTACTTCATGCGCAAGCGTAAATGCCCCACGCATATTGTTCGCCCATGAAATTAGAATATAGGAGTGCGAACCATATATAGAGGAGCAAAATGCCCCTGTGGATTTGCCTGCATTATCTGCGTAATCCACCCAGCGATCACTGAATGCGCGCTCTACGATCTCGCCATACTCTGGCCCAAGCACATCAAGTGCTTCACGAATGAGTGTGCACGCCTCATCATATGTAATGGCAGGGCTAAATTCAGGATCAAGCGGGGCCTTCAGATCACAGAACATCAGCTTGTCCAGACCCAGTTCGCGTTTCTTGAGAGCAGCCAGTCTGCGCATATGAGGTGCGAGTTCCTGCTGGATAATATCGAGCACATTATTGTACATCTCTTTGCTCACTTGCTGTGGGCTAAGAAGCATATCTGTAACATCGTCGTAACCACGTAGTCTGGATAAAACAACCTGTTTCTTCACTTCGGTTGCATAGCCTTCTGCGAACGTATTTTTGTACTCATTCAATGTCGAGCTGAACGCTGCATAGGCAGAACGGCGCAGCTTCGTATCAGACGACATCTCATAATTATTTTCATAGAATGACCAAGATAACGGACGATTATTGTCCTCTCCATCGAGGGCATCGTCAAACGTCATGTCTGCCAGTTTACCGCGCAGATAGATTCGGTATGGCGAATCCAGCACCTCTCCAAGTGAAGCGAGTACCTTCTCGGTCTCGGGTGTAAGCCGATGTTCTTTTTCTCGAATCAAACGCTCCAAACTGCGCGCATACGGCTCCAATCCCGGAAGTTCTTCAAGGTAGCGCTCCACTGTTCCGTCCGGCAGATCAACGATCTCCGAATTGACAAAAGACAAGGACGACGACAGATTCGATAGGATATCTCCTGCCTTGGCTGAATTCTCAATATTCACTGGATTAGTACTGTCCTCTGATTGCTTCAAACGGGCATAGGAAGCCGTCTTGCCGATCCGCTCTTGCAAAGCTTCACGCGCATCCAGACAAGCCAGCAATTGCTCAGCGCCTTCGCCCAGACGCCCTTTGAACGTTTCGATCTGGGCCGCAGCCTCAGGAAGTGATCGAAGCTCCTGCTCCCACTCTACATCGGTTACAAACAAGTCTCTCAAATCCCAAGTCGTTTCCTGATTTACCTCAGCACGTGTACGTATTTTTTCCATCTTTAGTTGTCATCCTCCTTGCATTTTCCAATATCTCTCATCGTATCATATTCCAGTTCAAGGGAGTATAGATTGTACTAAAGATTATTCACACTTACCACTCCGATGACAGAACAACCTTCCGATCGCTCTTATCCCCAGATTTTTTTGATTCCCTTTTTCAAAGGTGAAAATCCGGTGATAAAGGCGAGGCGTATGCTTCCGATGTAGCTTTCTTTTAGAAAGCTTTTAGCTCCGCTTCTTCAGGTTCTTTCTGTCCTCTACGTTCTCGTGTGAATGTTTAGTTCCATCTATATAAAAGGGTAACTAGGATAAAGGCCAGTATGTGCTTGCGATGTAGCTTTCTTTCAGAAATCTTTTAGCTTCGCTTCTTCAAACTATTTCTGTCCTCTACGTTTCGTATAAACTTTTGCTCATGTGACCATGGTCTGAAAGTAACTAAAAAAACCGCCGGGTAATGGAAAAATCCATTTACCCGGCGGTTCATTATAGATCTTACTTATTTAGCTTTCTTTCCAGATTACATTTTCACCGTAATTTTTACCCCAGTTATACATTGCGTGCAGGACAGGCATCAGGCTTTGACCGTGATCTGTCAATGTATATTCTACCCGAGGAGGCACTTCTGCGTACACCTTGCGCTCAATCAGCTTGTCTTCCTCCAGCTCACGTAGCTGGTTGGTCAGCATCTTCTGGGTAATATGAGGGATTAGGCGTTTCAGCTCACTGAAACGTTTGGTGCCTTCCAGACCCAAATGCCACAAAATAATCAGTTTCCATTTGCCACCGATCACCGCAAGGGTCAATTCCTTCTCACAGTTGATTTCTTTCAGGTTAATCCGTTCCTTGACTTCGGCTGCCATGGCTCCGAGCCCCCTCATCTTCAATCTTATATCGCGTATATTACGCATATCACGGGGACACTTCACACGAAGTAAGCTTTCCGCTCCATGCATGATGTAATAAGTACATTCATTCGATACAGCTATCTATTAATTCTACTACAGCCTGGTCGGGATGCAAAGTTTAAGTGAAAATCACGAATAAAATCTATACAGATGAATGACTTTGCATCGCAGAAAAGACCAGAACCCTTTGCAATCAAAGGATTCCGGTCTTTCTTTCATCTAATCGCTATTCCAGGTTCGCGTGGCGGCCAAACATATCCGCTCCGGTCATACCCTTCATTTCCATCATCGTAAGGATGAGTGCATCCATGCCAATCAACAGTCCCTGTTCGAACAGCGAGCCCATCGGCTGAATGGTTACATCCGCTCCGGAAGTTGCCGTGTCCTCTTTGGCTGAAGCCGGAAGGCGCACTACCGTAGTCGCCAATTGCCCTATCGTGGACTCTGGCTTGATCGTAATCAGACCGACAGGCGCACCTGCCGAACTAGCTTTCTGAGCCATCGCTACGAGGCTACCTGTTTCTCCTGAGCCTGAGCATAACAAGAGAAAGTCCTTCGAGCTGATCCCAGGTGTAACAGTCTCACCCACCACATATACACGAAGCCCCATCTGCATCAATCTCATGGCAAAAGCCTTTCCCATAAGACCTGACCGACCTGCTCCAGCCACAAAAATCTGTTCCGCAGCCAAAATGTGTTCAGCCATCCCTTGCATTTCTGCATCGTCGATCTGGCTAAGCGTACGTTCCAGCTCCTTCAAGATGTCAGCTGCGTACTGTGTTTTGCTCATCTGCTTACCCTTGTTTAACAAGACGTTGCATTTCAGCTGCAACTGCGGCTTTGTCTGCTTGTCCTGTGATACCGCCGCCTACAATAACCAGATCCGGTTGTGCTTTGATTACTTCTGGCAATGTTTCCAGCTTGATTCCACCAGCGACAGCCGTTTTGGCATTTTTCACAGCAGCTTTTATCGTTTGCAGATCTTCGAACGGGCTTTGTCCTTCAGCTTGCAGGTCATAACCTGTGTGTACACAGATGTAATCTACGCCAAGCGCATCAATTTCACGAGCACGTTGTTCCAGGTTAGGCACGTTGATCATGTCCACAAGAACTTGTTTGTTTTGTTTCTTCGCTTCTGCTACTGCACCTTTGATCGTACTGTCATTGGTTGCCCCAAGCACAGTGATCAGATCCGCACCAGCCTCAGCTGCTTTCATGATTTCATAACCACCAGCGTCCATAATTTTAAGGTCTGCAAGAACTTGCAGATTAGGGAATGCTTCTTTCATCGCTTTTACGGCGTGTAAACCTTCATTAATTACGATTGGAGTACCAATCTCAACGATATCAATATATTGTTCAACCTCTTTAACCAGTGCGATACCTTCAGGGATGTTTACCAAGTCAAGTGCCAATTGCAATTTCATCATTTATTTCTCCTTTGTTATTCAAGTATGATTCGTTCCTGTAAAAATAATAATCAGATATTTAGCCTGCACCAATTTGTCTGTTCAGATGCATGCAGTGTTTGTTTTGGCTACTCACTCATTGTAGACCCTGACTATCCATTCAGGAAGTACGCACTTTGAAGTGGGGTAGTTACTTGGACGATACTATTGATAATTGTTAGTTGTTAGGTGAATCAAATATAGAATTAATCCTTTATTCCAATCCGCCCGCTTACAGCAGAGCAGCAGCCTAATCATCCCATTACATATTCAATATAAAAAGACCCCGCCACATGGCAGGGTCTTTATCGTTATCATTTTCAATCCAGCCAGGGCTGGTTTAGAAATTTATCATTTTACAGATATACTGGTTTCACGCATACCGGCTTGGATACACCTGTGCTGTGACCTGTGTATTTCAGACGTCCGCTCTCCTGATCTACCGTGAATGTCACGAGGTTGTTTGTATCGCGGTTAGCTGCGATCAGCAATTTGCCGTTAGGTGTCAGAGCAAAGTGACGCGGGTGCTCACCTTCCGCAGATACATGTTCAACCAGTGTCAGGTGACCTTTGTCTGCATCTACTGCAAATACAACGATGCTGTCATGTCCACGGTTAGAACCATATACATAACGTCCATCATTGGAAACAGTGATTTCAGCTGTTGTATTCTCTTTGCCATCATATCCATCAGGCAGTGTAGATACTGTAGACAATTCAGTCAACGTGCCCGCTGCTGCATCATATTTGAACGAAGTAATGGAAGAATCCACTTCATTGATGACATATGCGAATTGACCATTCGGGTGGAACGCCAAGTGACGTGGGCCAGCTCCCGGATGCGTTTTGGTTTCACTGTGCAGCACAAGTTCATTTTTGTCTGCATCAATGGAATAGATCGCGATGTTATCTGCGCCCAGATCCTGTACCATCATGTATTTACCATCCGGGCTGAAGAATGCGGAGTGAACATGTGGCTTGTCCTGACGCTCAGGATGCGCACCTTGGCCTTCATGTTTCTTCTCGTCCAGAAGCGCTCCAACTTCACCGTTATCCGTCAAGGCTTGCAGACCTACCAGACCACCGTGGTAGCTGGAGAGGATCAAGTATTTTCCGGAAGGATCACGCTGGATATGACATGGTGGAGCTGAAATGGAGTCATTCCGGTTCAGCAACGTTAATTTTCCTGTAGAAGGATCAATGCTCAGAGCTACAGCTTCAGACATTTTGTTGCCTTCAGCTGACGCTGTTTCACCAATCGCATACAGTTTGTTACCCTCAGCATCCACGTTGACAAACGTTGGGTTTTTCACACCAGCGATGCCGTCAAGTTTGGACAAGCTGCCTGTATCCTCATTCAATTCATATGCATAAATGCCCTCATTTTCCGTTTCGGCATAAGAGCCAGCAAGTACGAGCAAGCGTTTTGATTCACTCATTACAGTTTCCTCCTCTATGTGTATGTAATCTTGTTGCACCTCTTCTATAATAAATCTGCCATATCAAAATAGCAATCCGCTGTCGCTGCACATCCGTAAAATCATCGGTTAAACAACGGGTGGAATGCACACGATCATACTGAAATCCATTCATATGAGGTGCATCTTCTGCTATGATAAGATAGGTTTTTCATCCAGAAGGGACTGAACTGCATTGCTTCACTCATTTTTACTCACGTTATACCATGTATTCCTGCCGATATCACTTCCCGTGATCGGAGGTATTCTGTTAAAACGCTTCAAGAATTGGGATACCCGGTCGCTCTCGACCTTTTCCCTTTATATTTTGAGCCCTGCGCTCATCTTCAATACATTGCTGCATGCCGAGATTACCTGGACAGACGTCACCATCACGTTCTGGTTCTCCATTATTAATCTGATTGCCCTCTGGGCACTCGCCGAGTTGTTAAGCCGGGTTTTCCGTCTGGGTGCAAGCGAAAAAGCGGGTCTCACCCTCGTCTCCACGTTTACGAACTGCGTGAACTACGGGCTCCCGCTAGTACTGCTTGCCTTTGGTCAGCTTGGACTGGACAAGGCTTCCGTCTACGTCATTGGACAGATGATCATTGTCAATACGGTAGGTATCTTTTTTGCCGCGAGATCCGAATTCACGGTGAAAGATGCGATTCTATCCGTTTTCCGCATGCCATCCATCTATGCTGCTGGCATCGCCATTGCGCTGAGCGCGTCCAATCTGAGTCTGCCTGACGCACTCGATGGAGGGATATCCATGCTGGCTGCGGGCTATTCTCCTGTCGTTCTCGCCATTCTGGGAGCACAGATGCTCAGACCAAAAGGTGCTACAGCACCTTGGCTGCCCAATGTCAGCCGAGCCTTCTGGACCGGGCTTGTAGTCCGTCTCGCAGCTGCACCGATCCTCTCCTGGCTAATTCTGACCGCGCTACAGGTCGAGGGTACGTTGTTCAGTGTGCTGCTGATCCTCGCATCGATGCCGACCGCAGTGAACGCCGTTATTTTGGCTGAACAGTTCAATGCTTCTCCGCAGTTTGTATCCCGTTGCATCCTGTGGACCACCGCTGCATCCATGTTGATGCTGCCGATTATGATTGTGATGGCTTCCTGATTAATACCGGAGGCGATACCGACGCCAGATCCGCTTGTCGGCGTTTCTCCAGCCGGCGTTCATAACGCCGGTTGAGTGCTCTGACGTAGAAGAATTTCACGACAAAGTACGAAATCACACCCAAAATGACACCGAACACAGACATACCTGCCAGAATATCCAATCCTCCTAGCAACAGTTCACTCACCGCCGACCAGTTACCACGAAACAGCTCCATGAATGCACTCTCGTGTACCAGTCCCTGTCCCATGCTGTGAGCAGGCAGAATCCAGGAACCAATCTGCTTCGCGAGCGGCATCAGAATGATAGGCAGAAACGTAAGTTTTCCAATCACGTTACCAACAATCGCTGCTGGCATCGAACCCCCAGACAGTCGCACAATGGGATAGAATACGAGATATATCAGGGATGCGGTCGAGATCACGATCAGTTCCAGTCCGAACCCTATGGCAAATCCGGTAGATACTTTATGGGCACCTCCGGGAGCACGTAACAATTTGAGAAAATTCAGCTTCATCGCACGTGTTAAACGTACCCAGCGGTTAGTCTTGCGCTTCTGTGTGTTCATACCGAACTTCTCCTTATTTTGCACAAATGACGACTTGAATCGTCTATTCTTTAGTATATCACACCGCGCTAGCTCCAGTGGTAACAATGACTGGCTGTGTCTGCATCTCGACATTACCTGCCACCGCTCGGGAGATCATGCAGGATGATTCAGCCTTGTGTGCCAAGCGCTCGGCTTTGGTTAGATCCGCCTCGGAGGCATCTGCGCTGAGCACGATCCGGGGTCTATGTACGATCCGTTCGTACGTAAACACGTTATTCGTAACATCTACCGTCGCTTCCGACTCCAGCGTCAACTCATCCGGCGTAATATCTGAACGCTCCAGCATCGCTGCCAGCGTGATCAAGTAACAAGTGGAGGCTGCACCCAGCAGCATCTCGTCCGGGTTGGTTCCCGTACCGGGTCCGCCCATCTCCTGCGGAATCGATATGACTGTTTTTAATCCACCTGCATCAATGGTTCCCTCACTGTTACGTCCACCATTCCATACCGCTTTCAGATGAAAAGGATGTTTCATGACATTCATTCCTTTCTGATTTACACACGTATACACGTAATATTTTGTTCGATCAATGCGCTAACCTGCTCTTCGTCTACACCCTGATCTGTAATCACTTTCCCCACACTGCTCATCTCAGCAACTCTGGTAAAGGCCTGGATGTTAAACTTGCTGGAATCTGCAAGTAAAATGACCTCATCCGCAATATGGATCATCTTTTGCTTCACCAAGGCCTGCAATTCATTGGATTCACTGATACCTTTGGTCAAATGCACACCTTTGCAAGACAGAAATACTTTATCCACATGGTAAGCATCCAGCGAACGTTCCGCCAGCGGTCCTACAAAAGACAGTGATTTCGAAGCCAGTTGCCCACCTGTGGCAATCACACGAATCTGCTCCTTGTTACTCAGCTCTGCGGCGACCTTAATCGAGTTGGTTAATACCGTCAATGGAATGTTCGGCAATCCTGCCGCCATATACCACGCCGTTGTACTTGCATCCAGGGCGATCCGGTCGCCGGATTCCACCATTTTCACCGCTTCGCTTGCAATTCTGCGTTTCTCTTCTGCATGGGCTACAGCTCGTTCCGGATACGGAATCTCCGACTGTAACTCTTCCTTGTATTTCACGCTGACCGCCCCGCCATGGGACCGTCTTAGCCTGCCCGCCTGTTCAAGCTTGTCCAGATCACGACGAATCGTCTCTTCCGTCACCCCGCAGCGCTCACTAAGTTCGGTCACACGCATGCTGCCTTGCGTATCCACCCATTCCACTATTTTCTCATACCGTTCAGCTACGAGCATATTCCTTCACTCCAAACCGTTGATTATCCAGTTGATCCTGTTCCTCCATCATACCACAGTGCGATCACTAGGAGAATTTGGACCACGTGCAAAAAGAGGGAGCTTTCGCCCCCTCCATTCCAGTTCTGAAGTGTATCTTATTTATCTTCTGCCATAGGGAACCAGCCCGGCGTGTGGATGATTGCATTCCACAATCCGTCAGGAATAACCAGACGTTCCTGATCGGACTTGGTCAGGATCGTTTCAATATCCTCTTCCCGTCCGCTCTCGATTTTCTCAACCCAATCCGGTTCGATAATCAACTCACGTCCAATGGCAAGCAATGGTACTCCCGTTTGAAGCGCTTCAGCAGCCTCAGCAGCTGTATGAATCGCACCCACCCCGATCACAGGCAATTTGCCGTTCACACGATCCAGAATAAATTCGATTCTTGAACGCGTATCTGCTTCGCCACGTCTTGGTTTGGACCAAAACTCGTTCACAGAGACATGAAGGTAATCCAGGTTTTTATCTTTCAGCGCATCCACTAGTAGGTACGTTTCTTCCATCGTGAGTCCCGGTGTTTCCGGTTCTTCCGGGGAGAAGCGATAGCCAATGATGAACGGCAGTTTCGTATGTTCGGCAACAACTTTCTCAATCTCGTCCACTACAGCAAGCGGGAATGTCAGACGTTTCTCTACACTTCCGCCCCAACGATCTTCACGTCGGTTGGAATGCGGGGAGAAGAATTGCTGGATCAGATAACCGTTCGCACCGTGAATCTCAACACCATCAAATCCGGCTTCGATTGCACGACGTGTCGCTTCACCAAAGTCTTTGATAATGGAAGTAATCTCAGCATCCGTCAATTCTCTTGGTTCAGGAGATCCTGGACGCTCACTCGCAACTGCACTAGGAGCAACCACTTGACCCGCAGGTACAGCTTGTTCCGGAGTCAGACGGCCCGCATGGAAAATTTGCAATACGGCTACAGAGCCCTGTTGTTTAATGGTATCAGCCAGTTTCTTCAGACCAGGAATGAAGCGGTCATCATAGACGCCAAACTGAGCCGGGAAACCAATCCCAGTTTCTGTTACATGCCCTACAGCCGTAATCGACATGCCGGCACCACCGGTGCGACGTGCATAATAAGCAAGTTCAGCATCGGAAATAGTACCATCAGCATTTGAGGACATATGAGTCATCGGAGCGAGCACGATACGGTTTTTCAGTGTAATGCCAGTCGGTAGTGAAACTTGTTCGAACATCTGGTTAAACTTTGGATTCATTCGTGGTTCCCTCCTGATTATAAATATCTCTTTTAATAGATATATGAATATATGCGTTCACTTACTGTAATGATTATAGTTACGTTTCACCGCAATTGCAACTCTTCATTTTCAGAAAGGAAAAAAAGAGCAGAGTGTCTTCAGACTCTCGGCCCCCTCATCTTCTTCACTCTATTCAAAAGATTTTCAGAAACTCCGAATGTAGGCCAGCTTCTGATCCATCTCTTCCACGCATTCGAAACAGTCGTGTTCGTCATTGGCAACCATCGGTGTTACGGGATACAGATTCATCTCTGTACTGTTATAGGATTTGATCAGCGGCAGTAACTGAGTCACTCGTGTATTGGCAGGATCAAGCCAGGTGTTGATCTCTTCTTCGGAGAGAATGGCTGGCATTTTGCTGCCAAATTCGCGTGTAACCATGTTCGCGCCTGTCATAAGCATCGTGCAGGTCCGAAGCGGTTCTTTCCGTGTGTCTTTCCATACTTCATATAAACCAGCAATGCCAAACAAGCCACGATCTGGCATAACAACACGAACCGCATAACTTTTTTTGCCCTCTTGCCGCCAATAATACAGTCCGTTGCAAGGAATAACGCAGCGCTTGGTCTCTACCAGTTTGTAATAGGAGGGGTTTTCATGCACGGTCATGAGATTCGCGTTAACCGCATCGCGGCCCCAGAATGGAATGAAGCCCCACCGGAACTCATCCAATACACGCTCACCATCCTGATGCAAAATGATCGGTGTATGCTGCGTTGGGCTGATATTGTATCGGTTTTTGTAATAATACATCACTCGCTGAATCTTGAAATGATCTCTGACTTCGTCCAGATCGGCTGCCAATGAAAAACGGTTGCACATGCTCAAGCACTACCTTTCCCTGTGTAAGTTGGATGTATTGTTTGTAACTTTAGGGAAATTATGCATGCACATCGAACAGAAAATGACTTATTTTGACACCATTATAGTCTGATCAAGATATATTTCATGTTTTTCACGACAAAAACAACGACCTCCGACTCATTTCAATCCAACTATTAGTTGTTACTATAATAGAGAATAAAATACATTTATTGGATGTTTTAAGTATGAAAAGGAAGTTTTTAATGAGCATCATGTTGTTCTCGGCGATTGCTATGTTCGGCAGTACCATCTACGCGGCAACCTTTCTAACCTACGGTTATCCCAGCACCACCATCCCCATTCGCACGTATAATTACGCCTCCGCATGGCAGACCCCTATGGACGCTTCCCTTGCCAACTGGAACAATGCAGGTGCCAAAGTTCAATTCACCAAAACAAGTAACTCTCCGAACACCATCACCGCAGGAAACTTCAATAACACAGCATATGGTGTCAACTACGCCTCCGTATCCGGCAGTCAAGTTGTAAGCTTCCGCATCGAACTCAATGCATCCACGATCACCCCTGACGCGACCAACTTATCCAACTTCATTCAAAGCGTATTCGTCCACGAACTCGGACACTCCGTATGGCTAGGTGACAACCCGACAACAAGCAGTCCTTCCATTATGTCTTACTCCCGCAACCGCAATTCCATGACCCAACCCCAAACTTTTGATATCAACAACGTAAGATCCAAGTACTAATCCGCTACGAACTCATTCCAAAATCCAAGGAGGATTCCTGTCCATGACCAAAAAACGAGTATTAACGATTCTTCTCTCTTCCATTTTCATTCTATCTGCTGTTGGTTGCTCTTCTGTTACACCTACCGCGTCCCCGTCCGATGCACCCTTGACCATCATTGCTTCTGAAGATTACCCGAGTTATACCAGCATTGGCGACCTGTCCGAGAGAGCCAATACCATTGTGAAAGGCAGTGTGGTTGAGACTCGAGTGGAAGCTTTAAACGATATCGTACAAGCTACCAATGCTGCGAATGAAAACGAGTTAAAGCCAGCGTCCGATCCGGGCGGAGAGCCGTCTTCTTTTGACAAAATCTATACGATCCACACGATTCAGGTCGCTGAATCCTATAAGGGCGGTTACACTGCCGGGGAACACATTGAAGTGAAGCAACTTGGCGGACAATTAGGTAACACCGAGATTATTAATGATGACAACCTCAAGCTGATTCCTACCAAAGACTATGTGCTTTTCCTGGAAACGTATGAAGACACCCCTGCCAGCTTGCTCAACTCCGTTCAAAGTCTCTACGTAATCAAACCTGCCGCCAAGTCGAACCAGCCAGGTCAGCAACAATCACAATCGGAAGTCATCGTGAGCGCAAACCCCGAGAATGACCTCACACTGCAACTGGAGGATCTGCAAGAAATTCAAAACGAACAAAAGAAACAATAACCAATATCTTTTATACGGCAATCACACCGCTATTTCTTCTCCGTACAGACAGCTAGTCCCCTTCTACTGTTCAGTCCTACATAAAAAATATGAAAACCGTGCTGCTCAGCAAACTGGGCGGCACGGTTTTTTTTGAAGTTTCTTACTTAGACGGTGTATTAAGTCCAACAATCCATTCAGCCAGATCCTGTGTCTGTTTCAACAAGGCGATAGGGTCACGGAACCAAGATTGTTCTTCCGTCCATATGTACACTTTTCCATTTTTGATAGCAGGCAATGAACCCCAGATTGGATCAGCCTGAAGCTCTTTCAGCTGAGAGTTACTGGTCAGCACAATGTAATCTCCGGCATATTTTGAGAGCAGTTCTATGGAGAATTCATGATAAGCGCCCTGCATCAACTCGGATGGAATGTTCTTTGGTGCTTGCAATCCAAGCAATTCGTAGATGTTACGTCCTCCCCGGCCCGACTGATTACCAAAAATGAAGACTTGGCGATCATATTCCTGCATAACGGAGAATGTAGCGTCAGCTGGAACAACACTCTGCACCTCCTGCTTAATTTTGGCAATCTCCTCATCGAAATCAGCCAGCCACTTCTCTGCTTCCGCTTCTCTGCCAAGGACTTTACCGAAATAGTTTACTTCGTCCTTCAGTGTTGGGAAAGTGATGGATGCGATCGAAACGGTTGGAGCAATCTTGCTGTATTTCTCATAAGCGGCCTTGTCCGGATTCAATGTAATAATGAGATCCGGCTCCAGCTCCATCAATTGTTCAACGGAATCCCCTATCGTTTCAAGACCATCCATGTGACCTTCCAGATAAGGACTGTTCATTAGAAATTGGCCTCCACCAATCGGTTTGACACCAAGAGCAAGCACCGTTCCCAGATAATCTATGGCAGCAACTCGCTCCGGATGTGCAGGAATTTCTACCTCACCAAAGGTCGTATTCACCATTTGGGTTTCCACGACTGCCGGTTGTTCGGGTTCAGCCGCAACTTCGGATGTTTCTGCCCCCTGCTGGGCTGTTCCACAAGCACTCAATGTGAGTACAAGCGCAAGAGATACTATCGCTGATTTAAAATGGTTAAACATGTTGATTTCCTCATCTCCCTCATATTGATAATGATTATCATCATCAATTAAAGGATAACGTTCCTTTCTCTCTGTTACAATGGATTCATTTGTTGCATTTGATGCACTTTTCGAAACTGATTTCGAGTTTGCCTGCTGCTTCATCCGATATTGTCCCGGTGTGATCCCAGTCTCTTTTTTGAATATACGATTGAAATAGAACGGGTCCATATAGCCCACATACGCAGCAATCTCCTGTAATGAAGCTTCCGTGGATGCAAGCAGACTTCTTGCCTCACCCATTCGTAACCGAATCACATATTCTGTCGGTGTACATCCCGTCTGTTCCTTGAATTTGCGTGATAAATATTGCGGACTGTAGCTCAAGGACTGGGCAAGTGAATCAAGCGAGATGGCTTCCCGGTAATGAGCTTTGATATATCGCAATACCTGATCGGTAAGCGAAGGCTGCTGAACTTCGTTAAGCATGCGATTCCGTTGTAGCAATACAAGCTGTACCAGTTGAAAGAAGTACACTTTGACCTGAATTTTGCCCACTTGCTCCTGCCCTGACCAGCATTCATATATATTCCGCACAAGCTCACGTAGCTCAAGTGCATGATCCGGCGCTGTCGCCCAGGACTCCTCAAACGGATTACGCTGGTTCAGCATCATTCGGTACTCCACCAGCACATTGGAGGGTAACGTTGATTTGTACAAAATCAGATGTACCTCCGTAGCCCCGGTCGCTTCAAGTGTCAGACGTCTTCCTTTTCCCCCGTGAAGTAGCAAGAACTGGCTTGTAGACCACACCTCTTCGTCCAGCCACACCTGTCCCCTGCCTTGAACATACACAAATGCACTGGTCGGTAACACATAATTTCGCATGAACTCGTTTGTTGCCAGTGATATTAGACGGACATCAAGCACGCGAACCTGAACCTGATCCCATAGCTTGATGTCATTCTGAATTCCCATATAGTCTCCCTTTCCTAAGCAATCAAACACCACAACACTCTGGCATTGTGACTAAAAAACCACCTATAATTGATAATGATTATCAATTATAGCAACATTGAAGCTGTCTTTGAAGTCCACTTCTGATTTGGTTTAGTTTGTTTTCGGTGCTCCAACATAAAAAAGGTCGAAATCCCTCATAGAGAGATCTCAACCGTTCTAATGTTACGCCTTATTATAGTTTGATAAAGTCAGCCATGGAACGAACTTGAATGAGTCCTGTATTGGAAACCGCATCGGCAGATTGCAGCCCTTCTCTGGAAGTGAACTGCACTTTCACCGGAATACCGGGAATGAGGTCGAAGAAATTGTCCGAGAATACGCCTTCCGCTTCGGAGGAAATCCATACCTGTTTGGCAAGCACATCACTTTCCAGTTGAAGATATTTGCCATCATTTTCAGTAACCTCAGTTACTTTAATTTGTACAGGCTGCAATGCAATATCTTTGGACGGTGCAAAATAATGCTCCTGCACAATGTCCGCTGCTCCATTCTGCTTCAGATCCAGGCGGAGCAGCGTTGTTGCTGCGTCATGTCCTTCGAGCCATTCAGCCTGGCTCAGGGACAATACCTGTTGACCCGAGTTGGAAGCCACTGTTACTTCATGCTCTTCTGCACGGTACACCGTGCCATCGAATCCAATCAGTCGTACCTGCAATTGACCCTTCACTGGCTCAAGCTGATCCGAGATGACATAAATATCCGTTGTATCTTCCTTGGTTCCGTCTACGGATACCAATACATCACTGAAGCTACGTTTCGCATAATACTGCAATGCTTTCCAGCGACCAAGGTAGTCCATACCGGCCCATGAAGCCACCGGCCAACAGTCATTCATTTGCCAGTAAAGCGTGCCCATACAGAATGGTTTGCGGCGACGGTGCGCTTCAATCGCTGTCTTCATCGCTTCCGCCTGAAGTACCTGGCTCATATACAGGAACGATGGGAAATCTTTCGATTCATGCATGTACATATCCATGTACTGTTTGATCAGACGATTACCTGCCCCGTTCTTCTGATGCGCAAGCATGACTTCCGATTCCAGAGCCAGATCCTCTTCTTCTGCATAAGTCCGAACTGACTTGTACTCCGGGAAAGACTGGAATCCGTATTCACTCATGAAACGACCTACATGCACGTTATAGTTTTCAAACGGTTCTACATTGTGCCACACACCCCAGTAGTGAATATCGCCTTCGGCCGTGGACGGGTGAGCATGCTGCTTCTCATCCCCTGACAGTGATACAAGCGGTGAAGAAGGCCAGTAATCTACACCTGGAGCATACGCTTCAACCACTTCTGGCAGCAGATCATGGAAGATGGCTTCATAATCGGCCCAGATGCTTTCACGCTGCTCGACAGTAAATTCCTTCTTCCAGCCCCAGCCACCATTCTCAACATAGTGAGCCCAAGCCGAATCAATCTCGTTATTTCCACACCAAAGTGCAATACTTGGATGATTGCGCAGACGTTTCACGTTATCAATGGCTTCATGTCTCACACTGTTCAGGAATGCTTCGTCTCCCGGGTACATGCTACATGCAAACATGAAGTCTTGCCATACCAGGATGCCGTATTCATCACACAGTTCATAGAAGTCATCTTGCTCATAGATCCCGCCACCCCACACACGAAGCATGTTCATATTGGACTCGGCAGCAGATACAATCTCATGTCGATAACGTTCACGAGTAATTTCGGTGATGAAGCTATCATTCGGAATATGGTTGGCCCCTTTGGCAAAGACCGCAACACCGTTTAGTTCAAAGTAAAAGGATGCTCCCGCTGCATCTTTCTCACGTACCAAGCGAATAGAACGAAGTCCTGTCTTCACTGTAGATTCAGCCACAGCTCGCTCACCTTGAAGCACTTCTGCAAGGAAGGTGTACAGATGCGGATCACCGAGTCCACGGCTCCACCATAATTTCGGTTCATTAATGGAGATTGGAATTTCCACCGTCTGAATTCCGGGCTGTAGTGATACGGACCTTTCCCATCTCTGACCATCTGCGCCGATACGAATGACCGTATCTACCGCTTGTGATGTCTCGACTTCCACAACAGCCGTTAATGAAGCTGAGGTAGCGCTCACTTCATTTTGCTGGATATACACATCATTGATTCGTACCTGTGTCCAACCTTCAAGACGTGCTTCACGCCAGATCCCACTGGTTACAAAGCGCGGACCCCAGTCCCAGCCATAGTGATATGGAGCTTTACGGGCAAAAATACTTACTCTCTTATCGCCAAGTCCGCCGACATCGGACTGATCATTGGATGCTGGCAATGCATAGCCGAGCTTCTCCAGCTTCGGCAGATCTTCCTGAATCGGAGACCGAAAACGTATTCGGAGAATGTTGCCGTTCCCCTTCAATACGGTCTTCACATCTGCCTTCCATACCCGAAACATATTATCTGCTGATAACACATGCACATCATTCACATACACATCCGCATATGTATCCAGACCATCAAACACCAGTTCCAGATGTTCCTGCGAGAACAACCCTTCAGCCACATCAAATTCCGTCTGATATTCCCAATCTATCTTATCAATCCATTGTACTTCCTTCTCGTTCGTTTCATAAAAAGGATCTGGAATCTTGCCCAGCTTCAGCAAATCTGTATGCACACAGCCTGGCACCTGAGCCGGCATCCACTCTTGATCTTCGCAAGCCTTGAACGTCCAATTCTGAAAAACATGTGATTGTATTGTGCTCATGACAGCCTCCATTGTTGTTAGAGTTGTTAACCAATATTCTGTTAGGTTTTGTTAGCATAAAAATAAATAACTTACAAAACAAAATTAACACGATATGCTTCTCGTCGTCAATCTGTTTTGTGATTTAATTTGTTAAATGGTTTCTACATATCAAAAAGACATGAAGCTCCAACCTCTCCATGTCTCTCATCTGAGTTTATTTACCTGTATGTCGTCGTTAAAATGATCCCATGAGTGCATACCTCATTACTGTATACTGGCGTTATATTCATCTCGAATAATCAATTCCGAATAGATCAGCTTGCGTTCATAAGGTTCATCCAGATGTTCGATTCGCCACAACAGCTGATCTACCGCTCTCGTGCCCAGGTTCTCTTTGTTAATATGCACCGAAGCGAGAATAGGCTCATCTGTCTGCGTATTGTCAAACCCGGTTACGGCACAGCGTTCAGGTACCTGAATACCTCGGCTTCGAAGTGCCTGAAGGACAATAACAGCCGTATGATCATTCGCACATACAATCACTTCAGGGATATCCTCAAGCTTCATTTCAGCAATAGATCTCCGGATCTGCTCATACTCTGGTCCCAGTAAGTCTTCTTGCTGATCCCCCTCCAACTGCTTCTCTTCCAGCACCGTACGATATGCAAGCCAGCGTTCTCGAAAGCTTGCTGCATCAGGCAGTTGCCCGGCAAACTGGAACCTTCTGTACCCTTTTCCTACGAGCATGAGAACCAATTCTTTCATACATTTCATATTGTCCGTAAAAACCGAGTCTGCGTATATGGCGGGGTCTTCATGGTCCACCATCACAAGCGGAATACGCAGCCTGTATATCTCCAGCAATACCGATATCGAGATCGTGCCCACGGTAATGACTCCGCTGATCGCTTCTGGATTAAGAACCGAGAACATCCGATCTGAAGAGGGTTCTGTTAACGTTAAAATATCCAATCCCTTCTCATTCAGCCTATCCGAAATGCCATCGAACACAGGCCCCCAGTACAAGGAAGATCGATTCTGAGAACGAATGTTAGGAAACAAAATCAATACAGTGCCTTGCCGCTCTGCTTCTGGTTTCATCTCTGCTGACATCGGTGTCTCACCCGGATAACGCTTCGGTTCGGTTCTGAAATACCCGAGCTGCCCCGCCGTTCTGACAATCATCTCGCGTGTATGTTCACTTACACCAGGCTTGCCCGTCAACGCACGCGAGACTGCGAATTTGGACACCCCCGCAGCATCCGCAATTTGCTGCATCGTTACTCTTTTGGCCATCCTACTCACCCGTTTTTCCTGATTTTCCATTCAGTGTAGCATAAAAAACAAAAATCAACAAAACAAGGTTAGGTTATTCTGATTTTGTTAGGTAGTCATTTAGCTGTTACACAAGGTATTCGACATAACAAAAAAGACCCTCTCCTCACCTTCCATAGAAGATGACGAAAGGACCTTTGTCCCTTACTTATACGCCCGGTGCTCCCTGATCGCCAAGTTCCGACTGTAAAGCCGGACGTTTTCTACGCCAGAAGATAGGCTGTGGAAGCTTGATCTCTGTAATTAGAACACCGACCAACATCAGCGCTGCTCCGACATATCCTTGCAACGTTAGCGACTCCCCTTGAAAGGTAAATGCAAAGGCTGCTGCAAACAGTGGTTCGAGTGAAAAAATCAGACTCGTTCTCGTGGGTGAAGCATGACGCTGCGCGAGCGTCTGCAAAATATACCCCAATCCGCTACACAACACACCTAACCCGAGAATGGCTGCCCAAGATTCAGCCGTATCGGGCATACGTGGCGTTTCCAGCATGAATGTAGCCGCTATTCCCCACATCGCCGCAACACCTAATTGCACCGTTCCCAATGTTAGCGGATCATGCTTCGGTGTGTACTTGCCAGCAATCATTATATAGATCGCATACACGAGTGCTGCAAGAATGCACAGAATATCTCCCGTGTGCAGACTCAGCTCATGTTGAAGCGTCAGCAGCCCAAGCCCGGTAACGGCAACCAGGATACTGAGCGTCAATCGTTTGTCCGGCATACGACGATGCTGGATTGTCGTCAGGATGGGTACAAAAATAACGGCCAAACTTATCAGAAATCCCGCTTGGGATGTCGTTGTTCGTTGCACACCGTAGGTGATGAATACAAATGCAGCGAATAAAGCTGTCCCCATAATGGCGCCTGCCACAAGTGTTCTACGATCCATGTTAAACAACCGCCGATGAAAAAGAAGCCCTGCCGCAATAAAAGCAATTCCGAAACGAAATGCGACTAGATTCAATTCTTGCATGGACTCCAGGCCCGATTTCATAAACAGATAGGATGATCCCCATATGACCGTTGCGAGCAGCATCTGTATGTCCGCTCTTCTTGTTGCCTGACCTTGATTTACCTGTACACCATTCATCTTGCTTCAACCTTCATTCTATGTATTCTGAGCTGTGAGATCGTGCGTCAAACTAACTCGCCTTGGCAAGTATAAACGATCTCTTTGCATTATAAAAATGAATATTTATAATAGATTATATGAAATAAATTCATGCATTTGAAATCGGAAGGAACGGAACCATTCATGTCACTGATCAAATACGAAATTTTGAATACCGTTGTCGAATATGGCAGTCTTACCAGAGCAGCAGAAGCGCTGAATATCACCCAATCCGCAGTCAGCCATGCCATCGCCAGTCTGGAGACAGAATGTGGTTTCTCACTGCTCCATCGCGGCCGCTCCGGTGTGCGTGTTACCGCTGAAGGTGAACGTATTCTGGGATATACCCGTGAGATTCTACGCTGGACGGAACTGATGAACCAGGAAATCTCCCTCATTCGCGGCGCGGAGATTGGTACGGTGCGTATTGGTACATTCGCCAGTGTATCCACACAGTGGCTGCCTGGTATTCTGAAACAATTTCGCCTGCGTCACCCAGGAATTGAGATCAAACTGTGGGAAGGCGATTATGCTGAGATTGAAGGCTGGCTGGCCGGAGGCGCCATCGATCTCGGATTTCTGTCCCTCGGCGATTCATCGCCTTTTGAGACCATCCCATTGCAAAAAGACAGGATGATGTGCATCCTGCCTCTGGATCATCCTCTCGCCTCAGAGGAGTCTGTTTCATTTGATATTCTACTGGAGCAACCCTTTATTCTGCCTAAATGGGGCGGAGATAACGAGATTGAACGACTGATCCGGCAGCATGCAGCCAAGCTCAATGTCGTCTATGAAGTAGCCGAAGATCAAGCCATCATGGCGATGGTCCGCAACGGCCTCGGCATCAGTCTACTTCCGGAAATGGTACTTCAAAATCATACCGATTCGCTTGCGCTCGTGCCACTCACTGGAGATCCTTATCGTACGATTGGCATGGCCTGCCCATCTTTGGGCAATCTATCGCCAGCTACGCTGCGCTTCATTGAAGAGGTGCGACAGTGGCTTGCCCTAGCCATGTAAATTGGGAGATCGGACTAATTGTGTCGTTATGATCGATTTCTCCTATCCGTTACTCACGTTACTCACAAATTGTATAACACCGAGGGTCAGCAGCAGAACAGATATAACCGCAATCGTGATGCCAAAACCAATCAGAAAGCGCACGCCAGGTGAGCGTTTGTTCTGCTGACTGCCTCCCAGATTATCCAATTTCCGCTCAATTTGATCCAATCTTTCATTTACCTGTTTCAGTTCTTGATTGGAGTTCATTCATCCATCTCCCTTTTCGGTGTATTGGATCTATTCCCACACCCGATCCAGCTGATCTGCGTAGAAACGGATCGCTCGGTTATAGTCATGGATTCTCTTGTCACTTGATGTATCGGCGAGTTGCACGAGTAGTCTTTGCATCGCCTCTGCATGTTCACCCAGATTGTAGAGCACCATGGCATAGAATACCTCAAATTCCCGGTACGTCGGGAACTCTTTCATGCCCGTTTCAAACCAAGCCTTGGCCTGCTCATACTGTCCAAGCGTACGATATGTACTGCCCAGTCCGAGTATCGCGCCTGCCCTGTCCTCACCAGAAAGCCCAAGACTCAGTGCCTTCTCATAATGCGGGACAGCTTCCCGCTCCAATCCAAGCGAATCATGTGCCCAAGCCAGCTGATACCAGACATTCGCATTCTCGGGTTCCTGCATCGTTATTTCTTGCAGAAGCTCAATCGCTTCATGCACCTTGCCTTCTTGTCTCCATCGCACAGCCTGTTCCAAATTACTCATGGTGTCACTTCCCATCTTGCATTATAATTCCCACATATATGATTCAATTGTTTTATTATACCAAAAAAAACACACCAGAGAATATGTTGTAACAACCCAAGGTTGTCAACGCTATTCCATAGTGTGTTTTTTCATTCGATGCAGCTTGTTATAAAAAATGGACTAAAGCATATTTCCACTGGACACTTCGATGACAGAACAACCTTCCGATCGCTGTTATCCCCGGATTTTTCGAATCATTTTAACAAAGGTGAAAATCCGGGGATAAGCGTATGCTTTCGATGCAGCTTTCTTTCAGAAAGCTTTTAGGCGAACGCTTTCGCTTCTTCAGGTTTTTTCTGCCCTCTCCGTTTTGTGTAAATGTTTAGTTCAATTTATATAGCATAAGCTGAAATCTCTCTGAAAACGATCTGTTCATCGTCTAATTATGACCATACCGTATTCGCGACCATGACAATAAATACGAGCATGAGATAATTAACCGAGATCAGAAAGTTCACTTTTGCCCACTTCTCATCATCCTGTGTCTTCAGTCCGCTAAGTGTATGCACGAACCAGATCAGTCCACCGATCAGAGATACAATCAGAAATACCAGACCAACATAGTCGTAGTAATACAACAGGAATACGGCAGGAAGTAGCAGAAAAACATAAGGAATCATCTGAAGCTTGGTGCGTTTCACCCCTTTAACCACAGGCAACAACGGGAAACCGGCAGCACGATACTCCTCCACCCGGCGAATACCCAATGACCAGAAGTGTGGTGGTTGCCACAGGAACAAAAGCGCAAAAAGCAACCAGGCACCTGCATCAATTTCATTTGTTACAGCCGTATAACCGATGACAGGCGGCATCGCTCCTGCAATTCCACCCAGTGACGTGCTCCACGTCGAACTGCGTTTCAACCACATCGTGTATATCACGATGTAAGCGAACCATCCGAGTAAAGCCATCCAACCTGATAACGGATTCACCAGAAGATACAGTACTGCTAGTCCCACAACACCGAGGATAATGCCATAGCCAAGTACAAACCCTGGCTTCAGATGGTTGATGTAATCCATCCTTTTTTTGGTGCGCTCCATCTTTTGGTCCAATTCACGATCCCAATAATTGTTGATCACACAAGCTGAAGCAATAACCAAAGTTGATCCAATCACGACCATGAGCAGAGATAACCAGTTGATATCCCATTTTGAAGCTACCCAGAATCCTACCGCCACCGCAAACACATTTAGCCTTAGAAGTCCGGGTTTGGTTAATGCAATCATGTCTTTAAGCATGAGGCTCCTCCTGAACTATGTAAAAACGCCATTCCAATAATGATACATGTACCTACCATTAATTACAATCGCTTTCATGAATTTGTCATAACCAAAAAGCATCCCTCACCGTTCCAATGAACAGGAGGAATGCTTGACTGATCAATTTCATCTCATTATTTATGGAATGTATTGTTGCACAATTTTAGTAACTTTTCCGTCCTGCACCGTCAGATGATACGGGAATACGGACAGATCAAGAATACGGGTATTCTCATACAACGTTTCAAACTTGGATAATGTCACAGGTTCATTCCACTGGATGTCTGCGCCCTGCATCGTACCATCCCGATCATACAACTGCATCAACACTTCAGCATTGGCACTAACTTCAACCTGTTCCTGCTCTTTGCTGTCATTAACAATATAGTAACCATCTGGAGCACCATCTATACCAGCTTCTGGATTACGCTGTGCAAAAACCGCATCGGCTTCTTCACCTTGGTACCAGCCAATTTTGTCCACTGTCATATACAACTTGCCATTCTCTTGGTGCAAGCCTTCTACATAGGCTGTAAACATCTCGGAGTTTGCAGCTTGAGCTTCTTTCGCAGAAGGTTGTTGCGCTTCCGTACTACCTTGAGCATTCGCAGGGGTAAGCAAATATGTAGTCAGCACAATCATACCAAGTAAAGCAACAACTGCACCGATCATTCGTAGTTTCCATTGTTTTGTCGCGTTCTTCATAGGTAACATCTCTCCTTAATATGAACGTTACTATTCCTTAACCGGAAGTCTTGCTTCTCAAACGCTCATGTGAACTATCGATTCCAACGTTCTTTCTTTTCCTATCATACTTGCAATAGGAACTGTAAAAGTATCAGCCAGATTAAAAATAGTTACAACGCGCGTCATCACTTCTGTCTATCGTCTTCGTGAACGGCAAAGAACCCTTGAAGGCATCGCCATTCAGGGCTTTTTACTTGCTACTCTTAATGAGAGCTTTGTGCCAATCGAACGAGCATATGAGCCAGCATGTGGCGTTCATCTTCCTTACCGACATTCCACAGCTCCTGAAGCAGTTTTTCTTCACGATTACGAGGTTCTTCCCGAGCTGCCAGATAATCTGCTACTTTTTCGGCGATTTTGGCCATCTGTTCCTCGCTGAGTCCAATGGATTCTCCCATGGCGATTCGCTTACTCAGGTATGCTTTGAATGCATCAAAGTTCTGTAAGATCTGTTCTCTTTCTTCTGGCGCAATCTTCTCAATTGCATTGTCCACCTTGTCAGTAGAAACTTGGCCATCTTTATGGATGACATGATTTTGTTCACTCATATGAAATTACCTCCTTGAAAGTAATCGTTCATTGGATTTATGCAACATGTGTAACAATAGCTTGTTATCTATAATATAAACGGCTTGCCCAAGATTAATCAGTCCATTTCTATCCTGTAAGTGTCCTGATCTTCGAGCATCACGTTTCAAATGAGTTCCAGTGGTTAATCGTTTACATATACGTAATGGTGTTTGGATATGTTAAGAAACACCTGAACATTACGGAACAAGGAGGGATTTCCCATGAGCGACAAAGCCAAACATGAGAAAACAAATGATGAACTTGAACCAGGCGTGAACACGGTTATCCACCCAGACAAGCAGAATCCCGGGCCAACCGATATGATTGAAGGTGTCGTTGGCGATATCGTAGAAAACATTCGCAAAGATTTCTCACATGATTCGAATGACAAGACGCCTTCTTCCAAGTCAACGGATTCATCCGGTAAATAAGTGTGATTCTTTTCTCCATATCAAAAGATAGCTCAAAAAGTCCTCCTGCCCCATGCATGGCTTGAGAGGACTTTTTGAGTTGGCTTCATCAATAAAAGCTTACACTGAAGTATCCGTATTATATTTCAAGGTTCTCATCAAAACTCGAGCACTCTATACTAGCAGTTTGCAACTGGGGTCTAAATTTGAATACTCTTGGGATTAACTTTCGATAAAATCAGTTATTCTTATATCTTAGGGAATTGATGTTATATAATTGATGTTTAATAGTTTTTTGTTTTCTATTTGTATGAAATGTTGTAAGGTTAGAACAATAAATGAGCAAAAACGGATACATAAAATTCCAGTAGAAATTAAGTATTTAGGTAATTCTTCAAAGTTATATGAAGTTTAAGCCCCGTTTGGGATGCACTTGTAGACATACATATCGAAATCGGTTTTTCAGATCTACTATGCATAACACGTTGTCCTTCTGTAAAAAGGAGAAAAAAAAATTTGAAAGTGCGATGCAAGATTTCACCCTAAAGAGTCCATAAAATGGTTGTGCGAAATTGATAGGTATCCAATTTTTGACCAGCCTAAGAAGATTTCTACGAGATAAGGCTTCGCATATGACGTAGCATTGTTATTCGTTTCCAGTGGGAACATCGATGCACCGAAAAGTAATAAAATTCGAATAATTCGTTTCGTTTGGAATGCACTGATAAGATGCCCCACTGCGGTATAAGGGTCCATAACAGGGGAGCAGATATATACCATGAGTCTGTCAAACCACAACTTTCATGAAGCGAAGGTACAACCCGATCGTAAAAATCGGTATAGTTCTGACTTTTTCCTTATTGGAATTGTTAGAATGAATCAAGATTACATAAGACGCACTCAACCTCTTAACCACGGAATTCTTTGGCCATTGAAGCAACTATATACGAATTTATATGTGCTACGACAGGTTTTGGAAAGTAAACATGTCATTGGTTAGACAAATCTTTTGTGGTTTGTAAATATTTAGGTTACCCCCCCTGGATAAGGACTACCTCTACTGGAAGCGGGTTTGTTCATTTATAAGTTAAAAGTGACAAATATTAAAATTAAAGAGAAACAACTGGAGGGTTAAGCGTGAGAATTAAATTAAAATTAGCACTACTGCTTTCTATTTTTACCATTCTATTATCTGTATTGTACATTCCTACTCAAGTTTCCGCGAGCAAAGGAGTCATCCAAACGATTAAAATAAAACCGGGCGAAACGAAGAAGCTCAAGGTTCCCTCTCATTATACGAATAACACCAACGAAACAATGTATTTACTCCCCCGAGCTTATTTGTCCGGTTGGGGTGACGCTGGAGCTAACATGGTTTTTATCACAGGAACGCCAGCGATACTAAAATTGCTGCCGGGCGAAGGTGGTGCATTTTCGTATACCGTTAAATTCGCTGAAAAGGTGAAACCTGGAAAATACTTGATGAATTTCTCAGTAAAAGAAGTCGGTGGCGGTGTGTTCAACGAGTTTACCATCGAATTTATCGTTGGATCTGTAGAACCTTATATCCTAAAAATCTATACCGATGATCCTCACAATCAGAAGCTATATGTTTACCAAAGTAGCCAAGGGACTTATGGCTATGTTGATAAAAACCAGAAAATCATCATTCCAGCTAAATTTCAGACAGCCAAACCATTTAACGCAAAAGGGGCAGCTCGAGTGAGCGCCAACGGAAAGTACGGGTTCATCAATAAAAAAGGAGCCTACTTAATTAAACCGCAGTTTGACGAAATTGACGATGCTGGATTTCATGAGGGATTGGTCGGAGTGAGGGTCGGAAAGAATTGGGGTTTCATTAATGAAAAGGGAAAAGTTGTTGTGAAGCCTAAGTATGCTTTAACCTCTTTTTATACGGAAGGGTTAGCTGCTGTATATCTACACAATGGAAAAGGCGGATTCATTGACAAAAAGGGTAAAATGGTCATTCCCGCAATTTATAGTGATGTAGTCGGTTTTCATAATGGCCGAGCTATTGTTTATAAAAACGGAAAGGCCTATTACATCAACAAAAAAGGAAAAATAATCAAAGAGGCTACCGACATTCTGAAGTGGGAGTATGACGAGTAAAAAAATTTTATAAACAATAAAGTCCATCCCATTGGGGATGGACTTTATTGTTCCACAGACTAGAGAGCTTCTCTATAAATACCGAAATCATTCATTGGCTTGCATCTTCGTTCAATGACAACTCAAAACCGTCATCGTTTTAATACAGGTTCAAGAACGATCCACTGATGTCCTTGGTATGGAGGATATTACGCTCATCTAATTTGGTTGCACTGAACATATTTTTATAAAACATACTTCAATCATCTTTTAAAAATTGAATTTCAAAGTGAATCCTTTGTCATCTGCTGTAACGCCTTATGAATCCAGATCGCGGCAATGGAACCCTCACCCATCGCAACCGTTGCTTGCTCTGCATGTAAACCCAGATCTCCGGCAATCCATACATTCGTCGCTGCCTGTAAGCTGCGCGGATCGGCTTCTACATGTTTATTATCTGCGATTACAGCTCCCAGCTGCTCTGCCAATTCATAGTGCACCCGATTGCCTCCAAAAGCGATAAAACCACGCTCCGACTCAAAGATCTGTCCATCTTCGGTCAGAACACCAGTGATATGTCCATCCTCAATCTGCTGTACTTCCTGAACCGCTGCTTCCAGATAACGAACGCCCGCCTCTTTCATGCTACGATGAAGCTCTGCAGATATGGGGGCCTGCTCATGATTGATATATAACAGATCATTCGTACGTTGAATTAAAATCATCGCCATATTGGCACCTGCTTCACCAGATCCCAACAAGACTGTACGTTGATCCTGGATCTCATAGCCGTCGCAATCAGGGCAGACATAGACTGTTCGGCCAAGCGTAGGGGTTAATCCTGGAATGTCCGGAACTCTATCTGAAAGCCCCGTTGCTAATAGCACGGTTTTACTTCTATATTCAGATCCTGAAGTACCGAATAATTGAATCTGCTCACCCTGACGGCCCGCTTTAACGATTCGGTCTTTCTCAAAAGATACACCGGTTCGTTCTGCCTGCAACCTGCCTCGGGCACGGAGTTCTTCACCGGACACCCCATCGGGGAACCCAAGAATATTATGATACGTCCGACACAACGTCGATCTGCCCTCTCCCGCATCGATCACCAACACCTGATGGGCCGAATAACGTCCAAGCTGAATGGCTGCCTGAAGCCCTGCGAGCCCTCCACCTACGATTATGCAATCAACCTCTCGCATGCTCCTTCTCCTCCTGAACATATATTTTGTCCTTCTATACATTAAACCGTTCTGTCAAACTTAACGCGTCCTCTTATTGCTTATCTTATACCAAAATAAACAGACCCAAACCATCCGCTGGAATCACGGTTCGTTTGAGTCTATCAGATTCATCAATATTTAGAAGTTATAGGATTCAAAACGTGATGCATTCGAAATGGCGTTCCATACATCGGCTGTTTCGCCGCCCATATACCAGTATGCCAGTCCAGCAATTTGCCGTTGCTCACTCATCAACACTTTAGCTGATAACGAACGGCTTTCCTCTGCCCATATATATCTTGGCATACCGTTACTGTTGTACCCAATAATATATTGAACCAGACTTGCATCCCATCGTCTTACAGATCCCGTGGCATGTGCACGCGTTCCCTGTTCTGCCAGTGTAATGTCCCAAGAGCTGGTTGCCGGATTCACTGAAGACCAGTCCCGTGTATATAGCGGCAGGGCCAAAATCGTTTTGGCACGTACTACTTCAGAGAGCATAGTATCCAATGCCTTTTCCACCCATGGAAGAGACGCCACTGATCCTGCTTTCGGATCACCGTTCCAGTGTTCCTCGTATCCCATCAGCACCATATAATCCGATACAGCACCCAGTTTGGCATAGTCAAATGCATCCGTCCAATCTGTACCGAGGTCTGGCGATACATCCACAGACACTACTGCACCCAGTGCGTGCAACGCAGCCGTCAAGGAGGTGACAAATGCCGTTAACCCTTCACGATCCGCAGGATCAACATTCTCGAAGTCGACGTTGATGCCGTCCAATTTATAGGTTTTGACATAGGAGGCTACCTGTGAGATCACTGCCGCTCGGTTGACCGAACTGGATAACATCTGATGGGTGAGTGCCGAATCGGAACGATTACCAAGCAATGGCCATAGCTGCCTGTCTGTGGCGGATGCCCAGGAGATCAATGCCGGGTCGGCGTGATCTGTTACTTTCATACTGCTGTTCAGGAAAAACCAGCGCGGGACCAGCGTATTCACTTCAGACTGCTCCACTTGTTTCTTGAATTCAGCTGTAGTGGAGTTATATTGCCACCCCAGCTGAACGCCGAGCTCATCCCCACGTTGTAACTGCTCTGACCATGTTTTCTTTTGTAAAATGGCATCGAGCATGACGGCTGCTTCTTCGCGCGTTACCTGATCATGTGGTCGGAATACGCCCCCGCTTCCCTTCATCAGTTCAAGCTGATATACCGTCTGCACATAAGGGCGTGCCCAGTCCGAGATATCAGCTGCGTCAAAATAGGTTGAAGACAAGAGTGATGTCTCTACGGGTTGTTGTTTTAACATTCGAACAAGTAAAGCAGCCGCTTCTTCACGCGTAATGGAAGCATTAGGCTGGAACGTTCCCTGACCCTTACCCTCCAAAATAAAAAGATTTGTCATGGCCGCAACGTTACCGTAATACCAAGCATTCATGCTTATATCCTGATAGGGATTAATATTATTTTTAACCGGCTTCAAACCTAGCAATCTCACCGCAAATGTCGCAAATTCTGCACGAGTAACGGCTTTCTTCGGTTCAAACGTAGTCTCTGACGTACCGGCAGCAATGCCTTTGTCCACCAAATGTGTAATGGCATCCTTGGCATAACTGGTACGCGTATCCTGAAACTGTTGATGTACGCTTGCAGCCTGAACGGGAGAACTGTATCCAGCCACCGATCCAAGAGCTAATATCCCGCATAAAGCAATTTTCCATAAACGTTGGTTCGTTATGTCTTTTAATCTATTATTCACATCAAAAAGCCTCGCTTCATTGGATTACGATCAACTATCATCGTATCAAATTGAAGCGAGGCCGTATGTGGTTAAATGTTGGGAAATGCGAAGCTTACTTAAAGCAATTTCATAACTCATTGAAATGAATTTATGTAACTAGATATAGACAAATTGAAACATTTTGATCTATATCTAGCCTTGATTGAAGCAGCTAAAGGTATTATGAAATTGATTTATTTGTGTACTTTTACGCGCTCTTCAATCGGTTGGAATTCTTTCTCACCCGGTGCTGCTGTTGGTTTACCAAATGGCATCTGAGCGATCAATCTCCAGTTCTCAGGAATGTTCCATTCTTGTTTAACCTTCTCGTCAATCAACGGATTGTAGTGCTGTAAAGATGCACCCAGACCTTCTTGTTCCAGAGCAGTCCAGATTACCAGTTGCAACATACCGTTGGATTGGTTAGCCCAGATCGGGAAGTTATCTGCATATGCTGCAAAATTCTGTTGAAGCTGTGCAATCACATTGTTGTCTTCGAAGAAGAGAACCGTACCATATCCACTGCGGAATCCGGTCATTTTCTCAGCTGTGGATTTGAAGGCTTCTTCATTACCTACCACTTCACGCAAAATTTCTTCTGTGTGATTCCACAATTTATCATGTTGTTCACCGAGCAATACAACGGCACGGGATGTTTGTGAGTTGAAGGAAGTTGGTGTATATTTCACCGCTTCTTCTACGATTTCCTGGATTTTAGCATCCGAAATTGTAGATTCCTTGCTGATTCCATAATAAGATCTTCTGTTTTTCAACGCATCAAAAAAAGTAGTCATTCTTATTCGCCTCCCAAAATGGTGTTTTTCATTGCCAACATAGTAACTATAATATAGTAACATACATTAGTCAACAAACTAATTTATTTTCACTAAATATACATTCACCGAAAAATACTTCAACCTCTTTGCTCAAAACAGCAATTGTAATTACCCTTCGCTCGCCTTTTTGCGATAATCCGCCCGGTATTTCTCTTCGGTAGACGAGTTGCTTTTCGTCTGATCTTTATTCTTCTCTTCCTGAGCCTCCATATTCAGATCTTCCATCGGAATTGGATCTACAGTCTGTTCTTCTTCATGTCGGTCAAGCAAACTTTCGTGCTCCGTCTCATATTGTTCGGGATTGTCATGGGATCGTTCCTGACGGGTATCGCTGTTATTCTGATCCGGTGTGCGCTCTTTCATTCATGATCGCCTCCTCTGGTTTCATTACCCTTTCTTTACCTGTTCTGCCTGTCCTCTAAACAAGGTGATGTGCATTTCCTGAAAGAAAATCAACAAAAAAAGCCAACCAGACAAGCTGGTCAGCTCACAGAAGACTTCTATGTTTGGCGATGCAATTGGGAACGATACAGATCAGGCGAACATCCCACACTTTGTTTGAACATCCGGCTAAAATGCGAAAGGCGTTTGAAACCGGACAATCGACTCGCTTCTGTCACGGTGATTTCCGGCTGGAACTGAAACAACAGCTTCGCCTGATTGATGCGACGGTCATACAGATATTTGAATATCGTCAGCCCTGTCATTTCCTTGAACATGCCTGCCAGATATGGCTTCGACAGATGTAATTCCAGTGCCAAATCATCCAGACCAATATCCTTCATATAGTGCGTATCCACATAACGGATAATGTGCTGCACATGCCGCTCCCTCTCTGATGAAGGAAGGTGTTCTTCTACATCTCCCTGGCAGATCTCTGCTATAAAATACAACAGATCACACAGCCGCACATTCATGCGCTCCTGCCTGTAACTGGTGTGACTTTGAGACAGTTGATGAAGATCATGCAACAATGCTTCGAATTCAGAACGGGTCTCTCCCGTCAGATTGACTCGGCAATTTCTGAGTTCTTCAAATGGCTTTAGCACCTCAACCATGCGGTCCGCATGCAGGCTGCTGCGAATGGCAGAAGGATCAAAATGCAGTGTACTTCGCTCATAAGCACTGCCGGGTTTCGGATGCGGTCGATGAAGAGTCAAGCCATGCATCAGCACCAGATCACCCGGCTCCAGATTGTATACCCGGTCTCCTATAATATAGATACATTCTCCAGCATGAAAATAATAAATTTCATAGTGTGGATGTGAATGGAATCCATCTGACTTGCCCGGATTGTACGTGCTAGTGGAACGGTAGCTATACTCTAGTGGAGCACTAAATTGCATCATACTCGGCACATTCATGCACCTCCTGTTCGGGAGAGGGAAATGACTCCAGTCATGCCCCTATAGGATATATGAAAGTGAAATTATAGAAGCTGTTTAATACTTTCTTGAATCTCGTCGATGGAGTCGATCGGTTCGAAGCGTCTGACCACACGACCCTCTGCATCAATCAGGAATTTCGTGAAATTCCATTTGATCGCATCGCCATGTAACCATTCTGGTGCTTTATCGGCTACCATCAATTTCAATAGTTTTGCCTGTATATCTGTTTCATCAAAGCCAGCAAAAGGCCCAGATCTTTTCAAAAAGTCGTAGAGCGGGTGCGCCGCTTCTCCATTCACATCCAGTTTCGAGAACATCGGAAATTTCACACCATAGTTAATCTGGCAAAAGGATTCTGCTTCCGAACTGCTTCCGGGCTCCTGCTCTGCAAACTGGTTGCACGGGAAACCAATAATCTGAAGCCCTTGATCCTTGTACTGGTCATACAGCTTCTGCATGTCATCGAACTGGTGCGTATATTTACATTTGCTTGCCGTGTTTACGATGAGCACAGGTTTTCCTTCATATTGATAGAGCGGGAAACGCTCTCCACTGGTTCTGGTTACGGTAAAGTCATAGATGGTTGGCATAAGTCTAGTGCACCTCGCGATAGTTATGTAGTCATATAGAATCATATATCATTGATAATTATATACGAAGTTTGAACTATTGTATCGCGAAAGATATTGATGGTTCAGATTAGACACTGAGATATTTGAAAATATATCTATTATTCAACTGCTCTAATACTCATAACATATTTGGTTCTGGGCAGATACTTTATTTCCAGTGTTTTAACTCGATTTTCCCAGGCGATATCCCGAGTGTTAATCAATTCCATTTGATTTATTTCGATGGTTTGTTCCCTCCATTTCCTGCCCATGGACCCTATGTAGTTCGGTTTACCTGTTATTGTTTCGTAATCTTTGGAGAGATAAGGATCTATATCCTGGATACCCGACACTGTCTTAGGAGCAAAAAGTAATATCAAGCTGATACCAAAAATAATGCAACAGCACTTGAAAGATATTCGTTTTACGATGTTTATTATTTGCTTCATGCCATGAAACAACCCCATACCAAGTGCAAATACTCCAACTACTACTCCAATCAAATTTAAAAAGATCCAACTAGGAAAAAAGGTTAGAAAGAACGAGGAAATACCACACAATACAAAAACAATAAATATGACTATACTCAGCTTCAACAACATCCTCTTCCTTCATTTAAAAGTGTCCCATGAATCCCGATAAAATCACTGCAAAGCTACATATATATCAATCTCATTGCTGGCACTTTCCGGTTGATAACGCTCATCCCAAATTTCAAAATCATAATCTTTGGGTTCATGTCCATTCTCACAGATCCACTGTCTATAGACATAATCGTATGTATCACCAATCTCTGACTCAACTCCTCGATGCGTGCACGTCACATATTGGCTGTCAGGGACGTCATGACTTATCATCTCGGATGGGACATTCTCCAAACTAGTTACTTCATATCCCAATAGATGTGTAAATTTATCAGTCTTTGCGTTGAAATCTTCATTGATCGGGTACATCTGCATCAACATGACGTTGTCATTTTTCCGATATTGAATTTCATCTTTCCTCTCAACAAGCTTATGATAGTGGCTCTTGCCCAGCCCCGATTCGAACTCTTCTATGGTCGCTTCGATTGAGTATCCTACAATGTGAAAAGCAGGCAAAGTGATGACTTTCATTTCCATAAAAATCTCCTCCAATGGATAAACTCTGATCATGGATTAATTCTCCCTTTCAACAGAAAACCCTTCTGCCGCGAAAATCTCCTCGTTCAGCAAAAGGGTAATATTATAGGATCACAGTGATAGCAGCTTTAACCCTTCACGGCACTTCCGGCCACGCCCTGGATAATGTAATGCTGTCCCACCAGGAAGACGATAATCATCGGAATAATGCCTGCCGTGGCAGCGGCCATCATGCCGTTATAGTCCACATTGTTCTCCAGAATAAAGTTCTGCAGTCCGAGCGGCACGGTGTACAGGTCTTTGTCGATCAGGAACACGAGCGCGTTCTCATAATCATTCCAGTGCCAGGAGAAATCGATGATCGCCAGCGTAGCCAGCGCAGGCTTCGCCAGGGGCAGTATCAGCCTGAAGAATATACGCAGGTGTCCAGCACCGTCTATGAACGCCGCTTCCGAGATTTCCGAAGGCACCGACAGGAAGAACTGTCGCAGCATAAACACCCCAAAGATCGTGAACATTCCAGGCAGGATCAAAGCCCAATGCGTATTATATATGCCAACCCACTCAAACATCAGGAATTTCGGTACAAAGAGCACCTGAGGTGGCACCATCATCATCGAGAGATAGATCAGGAACAGCGTCTCCCGGCCTTTGAATTGAATCCGTGCGAAGCCATACGCTGCAAAAGCCGAGAGAAATACAGCTCCGACCGTGCTAATTAGCGATATTTTCAACGAGTTCAGATAATACGTCGCAAAGGTATCCGCTCCGCTCCAGACCTTAATGTGGTGCTCCCAGTTCAGGCTGGAGGGTATCCACTGGATGGGATAGGTGAATACGTCCGCAGGAGATTTGAACGACGTGCTGATCATCCAGATGAACGGCATAATCATCAGTAAGGCAAAACCGGCCATCAGAAGTGTAAGTATGATTCTCCGAATCTGCGTCAAGGACTCCATGCGGACTTTAGGTGATTGCGGAGCTGTGGGCTTCGCGTTCGTGGCAATTCGTTTCTCCATAACGATTCCCTCCCCTCCTTAATAGTGAACCCAACGTTTCTGACCGAGCCACTGCAATACAGTGAAGATCATGATGATGGCAAAGAGTGCCCAGCTAATGGCAGCAGCGTATCCCATCTCGTAATATCGGAAGGCATTTTGATAAATAAAGAGCGACAGCACGGTTGTGCTGTTCCCTGGCCCACCCTGGGTAATCGCCTGAATGATACCAAAGTTCTTGATGGTCATAATCAGCCCTGTAATCAGCAGCAAAAAGGTAGTCGGGCTTACAAGCGGCCAGATTACTTGGCGTATCGTCTGCCAGGGACGGGCTCCATCAATCCGTGCAGCCTCAACCAATTCCTCCGGGATTTCCTGCAAAGCGGCCAGATAAATAATCATGTTGTAACCCAGCATGAACCAGATCCAGATGATATCAATCGCGTACATGGACCACTCCGTTGTCGATAACCAGCCTGGTGGATTTGTAATACCGATCCCGCGCAAGAAACCGTTAATCGGTCCCGACGTTGGCTGGAACAGCAGCATCCAGACAAAGGCGATGGCAACACCGCTGGTGATATAGGGCATGAAATAGAGGGCACGCAGCGTTTTTTGCCAGTACACGGACTTGTTCAGCGCTACAGCCACGATAAATGCCAACCCCATCGATACAGGAACTGCTAATAAAAAGACAAATGTATTTCGCAGCGCCACCACAAACAGATCATCATTCAACATTCTGCGGATATTGTCCAGTCCGACGAAATTCGTCTCCGGGCTCATGAATTTGTAATCGGTGAACATGAGATAGAACGAATAGACAGCCGGTATAATAAAAAACAACAGCACGCCAATCATATTGGGCCCAATAAACAGATACCCGAGCCTGCTCTGCCGTTTCATCCAGGATTTATGCATATGCTCCCCCACTCCTTAACATCTGTTCTGGAATTAAGCATAACAAGATGTCCTCTAACATTTAAGGAACATAACCCTGTACCTGATATCACAGATATATGTATTTCTGCAGTGCCTTTCGGGAGGGAAGCAACATGGAATTGTTCTATTTCCTTTAGCCCGGAAAGCCCTAGCTAATGCCATACATCTAATGCTCTATTGTTCTATTGCTTATATAGAAAAACCGTCCCATTGGGGACGGCCTTTGGACTCATCGCTTTTGCATTCTATTGATTCTGCTTCAGCCAGTCATTATGGCGTTTGACCATGTTCTGTACCGTAATTTCTGCAGTCTGGTTACCAAGGAAGAACTTTTCATACTCCTGTGCACGCAGATCGACCACCTCTTGTGCAATGCTGCGGACAAACGTAGGTGTCTCGTCACCATACAACACAAATTCCAGTGACTCTTTATCATAAGAATCGGCATAATCACCGAGCAGATGATCAATAGCAGTCTGTTGATCGACCGCATTCGAGGAAGGCAGACGTCCCCCTGCTGCCATTGGCATCATACCCCCATCGGCGTACCATTTCAGGAACTCCCATGCAGCTTCTTTGTTTTTCGACTTGGAATTGATGGCGATAAAGTCACCCAGCCCCCCGCTCTTCACCATATCTGCTTCCTGTTCAGCCAGTCTAGGTACAGGGGCAAAGGCGATTTTCCAATCCCGAGGGAACTCGGTCATGTTGTTCGATGTGCGGATCAGCCATTCGCCAATGTTGATCATGGCAGACTCACCGGCAAGGAACATGTTCTCCACCGGCATTTTGGAAGTCAGCTGCTCACCAAGTGGTGGCGTCGTTGCATCCTCCTTCATCATTCCGTTCAACGTCTCCAACCATTTGGTGACGAGCGGATCATCGAGGTTGGAAGTGCCGTCTGCCTTAACATAACCGTTCTTCACCAGAACGGAATCAAGCGGATCTACATAGGAAGCGGTATGCTGCACCAATCCGTATTTGAAACCAGCCGTCTTCAGTTTGAGTGCATATTCACGGGCTTCATCCCATGTCCAGGCTGTTGGTACACTCAGTCCGGCCTGATCAAGCGCTTTCATATTTAAAGCGAAGAAGGCAGCATTTTTCTTGGTCGGCATCCCGTAATATTTGCCATCCACTTTCCAGGAAGCCGCATCTTCACCCATTTTCTCATCAATGTTGTAATCAGTGAACTCGCCCAGATCCAGTGCTGTCCCGCCCTTGATACGTTTATCCAGATTCGTGAGGGTGTAGTTGACATATAGATCAACGTTCTGCCCCGTGGACAGCGCCGTATCCAGCTTCAGGTTGCCATCATCGTCATTCACAAACCGCACATATTCCACCTGAATATCAGGATGCTCCGCATTCCAGGTATCCACCACTTCCTGTGGACCATTCTCGGGCGGTACCGCGCCCCACATGGTGAGCTTCACTTTTCCCCCTGCCGCTCCACCTCCGTTATCTCCACCGTTCGTTTCATTTTTACCTACACAGCCGGCAAGCAAGCCCAGCATCAGCGCACCTACGATTAATCCCGTTAATCCTTTTTTGATTCTCATCTGGTCACATGACCTCCCTGAATTGAAGTGTACCTTCCGTTACATCGTAGCAGGGACCTTGCTGGGTTCATAAGATACATATCCATGATTCGGATTGAACAAAAATACGGAATTACTTGTGCTTGCCTGAGCACTCAATACACATATTCCTTCTACTCATCCTGTGAGTCACGAGCGATGGCGATACTGGCTGGGCGTGCAACCGGTCCAACGCTTGAATATTTTGATGAAATAATTATCACTTCCGAACCCTACCCGGTAACCAATCTCCTGTACAGGAAGATCCGTCTCGCGCAAGTATTCAGCCGCTTTCTCCATCCGTACCCCGTGCAAGTAGTGAATGAGGGTATGACCGGTTTTCTTCTTGAACAAAGCACTCACATAATTCTCGCCCATCATCACATATCGTGACATGGATTTGACGGTAATGTCCTGGTCGTAATGCTGTCCAATGTACTCAATAATTTTACTAATCTCCGGATGCTTCACATTCGGCTCACGAACAGGTGTGAACGGAAGGTCCGTCTCAGGTGGGGGCGCTGAAGAGACCGTCAGAGAATTAGGCGAAGCAGGCGATGATGTAATTAACGGAGATGGAGATGGCACTTCATGCTGGTCTGCCTCCGTTCGAACTTCAGCCGAAGCTCCCAGTTCCGCACTAACTTTACGGAGTGTATCACGCAGCGAATTCACACTCATGGACAGCTTCAGAATATAATTCGAAGCCCCGTATTCCATCGCACGGCGCACATATTCGAACTCCCCCATACAGGTGAGCATCACAAATTTGGTCTTCAGCCCGGCCTGACGGGTCTGTTTGAGTAATTCCAGACCGTCCATTCCCGGCATGACAATATCGGTCAGCACCAGATCCGGTGTGTCCTGTATGATCATCGCCAGCGCTTCGGTCCCATTACCGGATTCTCCGATGACCGTGAAGCCCAGCTCTTCCCAGGAAATAATCTCTCGCACCGACTCCCGTACAAATACCTCATCTTCTACAAGCAATACCTTCCACATGTTCAGGATTCCCCTCTCTAGTCGTCCGGGACGTGTCTGAAACCTCCGAAGCGCGAGTTTTCAGACACGTCTCTAGTCAGACCGCTTCTGTACGTAAGGCGTCGACAACAAAAAAGGAATGCTGAACCTCACTAATGTCCCTGGTTGATTATCCATTATTTCAAGTTTACTTTGACCTTTGAACAATAACCGCAATCGTTCCCTGAGATTGGATAGACCGATCCCCGGACGCGTCCGGGTAACCTGCTGACGCCGGGATTCCTCCATTCCGATTCCGTTGTCTGCCACCTCCAGCATCAGTGTTCCTGTGTCTTGCCTATATATGCTGATACGGATCTGACCAAGCTGTTCCTGTGGTCCGACACCGTGGTGAATGGCATTCTCGACCAGTGGCTGCAAGCTCAGCTTGGGCACCAGTGCGTACTCCAGCTTATCGTCAAATTCACAAGTCACCTCGAAGCTGTCGCGGTAACGAATCCGCTGGATATGAAGGTAGGCTTGAACCAGCTCGATCTCATCCTTCAGGTATACCAATTCGACCTGTGAATTCAAGCTGACCTCCAGCAATTTTCCCAGGGAAACACACATCTCGGAGATTTCTTCATTTCCGCTGCGGATCGCACTCCATTTCATTGTATTCAACGTGTTCAGGAGAAAGTGCGGATTCATCTGAGCCAAGAGCATATGAAAATGTACCGCTTCCTTCTGGCGCTCCTCCGTCTTGAGCCTATTGATCATCTGATTGGCATCATCCAGCATCGTATTAAACGTACGTGTCAGTTCCAGTACTTCTCCACGGCTGTGGCCCTCAGGAATACGAATCTTGAGGTTTTTGCGGACAACCTCCTTCATCTGTTTCTGCAGATGCGACAAAGGGCGTGTGAACGTTGCCGAAATCATAAAAGCCATCAGCACAAATGCGCCTGTGAAACCAAAAAAGGTCAGAAAGTAACGTTGCTTAAGCTCAGATATCTCTGTAAACAAAATGGAAAGTGGAATGCGATTCACCATATACCAATCCAGTGATTCAATGTACACGTAGTTAATCAGCGTATCCGAAGCTGGATCAGTTAGATACGCCTGTGCCGGATGAAGAGCTATTTCACGAGTAACTTCCGGGGAAAGCGTAGCTGTTTTGGATGAACGTGCGATGGTCTCCCCGCTACCTGTAATCAGAAAGTACTCCCGGTTACTCTGTGAATCCTTCAGCATCGTTTGGAACCAGTAAGAGTAATCAATGCTGATCCGAGCCAGTCCGTAGCGCTTGCCGCCGCTATCTTTCATGTAGGCATACAGCGACAACAGGTACGGGCTGGAGGATAACTCCTTGAGCACATGGTTGGTATCCCGTGCATCCCAGCGATAGAAAAGTTCTTCCGGTTGAAGCGGGGGCGCATCTGCACCCCCTTTTGGGATGGTTATTTCTCCAAGACGCTCGCGGAATTGCTCCAGATAGGGGCCATACGCCAGTGCTTTTTTCGGCAAATACGAAGTGTAAACGCTATCATGAAAATCCAGCAAAGTAAAGTACACCGAAGGATTATATAGAAAGAAACTGTTATTGATCATCTTGAACTTCTCTTCCACCAGCGCCTTGTTCTCAAGCGGAGTACGATTGTCCGGGGAGGTGAGCACACTTCTTACCGCAGAATCCTGTTCCAGAAAAATGAGCGTTTTGAAGGCGATACTCATCTGATCCTCCAGAGAGCGGTACATCTGCACCAGCTGCTCATGACTCTGTTCACTGATTTTCTGCTCGACCAAGGATTCAATCTGCTGATAATTGTAGACATTCAATGCACTGAACGGCAAGAGAATTAACAACACAAATGCACCGAACAGACGGTACCTGAGCCGCTGTGGCAACCAACTCTTCCAGTTTGGCTTCTTCATTCCTTTGCGCTCGCTCCCCTACAATTAATGACCCCATTATAGCACCTGCCTGCCATTTACAGCCGGGGGCGAATGATTTGCATGGATTTGGCATATTCGTTCCCTGCTTTCGTGTGAAATGCACAGATATGTTCTATTGGTGTAAAAAAGAAAGGAATGAATGGATGGATGGAAGGCTAGATGGACGAGACGCTTCACCTCATACTTGATGTCTTCTCCGATACTCCGAGGGACTGATTCCTATGGTGGATGAGAATACGCGGCTCAGATAAAATCCGTTCTCATACCCACATCTCTCGGCTATCTGCGTAAGGGTGAGACGGCTATCTGCCAGCAAGGCTTTTGCCTTTTTGAGACGGATCGCTTTCAGATAATCGGACGGTGTTTCTTGAAAAGCCTCCCGGAATCTTCGGGTGAACTGAACTGGACTCAAAGCCAGGCGCTCGGCCAATGCTCGGAGACTGACCGCCTCTCCTGCCCACTCCTCCAACAAAAATGCCGCTTCAGCCATGAGAGCATCTTCCGTGAACTTTCGTTCCATCAGACTGCTCTGTCTCTGCTCCCATTGATACAATTGCCACAAATCCATCATTAGATGGGTCTTCCATCCTGTTGTAACTGCATCGTTGTCCTCACTCGCCTGACGCAGATAAGCATACGTTGAATTTAACCGCTTCGTATCATTAATCTGTGATTTACCGATTGACGGTAGAAGGCACTCATCCTCTGCGGCGTCATAACTGAACTGCATATAGTGAAACGTCAGCGGGGTTATCGTCACTCTGCGAAAAGGCACGTGGGGTGGACACAACACCAGATCAGCGAAACCCGCCTCTCCGGTCTGCCCCCCAATGTCGTAACGGAATACGCCCTCTTCAACGGCAAAGACCACCCAAGCGTCGTAGATATCTTCTGCCAGCGCAAATGCAGCTTTCTTCTTCCAGTAGATGTGATTAAGGAGGTCCATGACACACCTGCCTTTGCTGTGAAATAAAGTATATACTCGATGATAATATAGTGTATTTGAAAAGTAAATATATAGAACTAATATGAAATTATAGATATGAAATAAGAGCTTAGGCTCCTTTACATTCAATGAGAGAGGTGTTCTTATGAAACACGAACTCGTTAAACCGGATATCACCGTCATCGGGGGTGGGCTTTCTGGCGTATGCGCGGCTATATCTGCGGCACGACTGGGCCAACAAGTCGCGTTGGTGCAAAATCGACCCGTGCTCGGCGGCAATTCCAGCAGCGAAGTACGCGTGTGGGTATGCGGCGCTACCGCCCACGGGATTAACCGCTATGCCCGCGAGACGGGCATCATGGGGGAACTGTTTGTAGAGAATCAGTATCGTAATCCGGAGGGCAATCCTTATCTCTGGGACTTGGTCATTCTGGAAGCCGTTCGAGCTGAATCCAACATCACTCTGTACCTGAATACCGATGTCCACGAAGTCGAGGCCACCGGGGATGGAGATGAGCGCATGATTACCTCCGTTACCGGATGGATGATGGGCTCTGAACGCAAAATTCGATTCGAGAGTCAGATCTATCTGGACTGTACGGGCGATGGACTGGTTGGCTTTCTGGCAGGTGCCAAGTTTGCACTCGGACGGGAAGCCCGCAGCGAATATGGTGAAGAATGGGCGCCTGAGGTGGCCGATCAGATCACGCTAGGCAGTACACTCCTCTTTTATACCAAGGATACGGGTGCACCTGTCCGTTATATCCCGCCTTCTTTTGCCAAGGATATCACGCAGACGAGCATTCCGATCCGCCGGGTCATTCGCAGCGGGGATTCCGGTTGTCATTACTGGTGGATCGAATGGGGCGGTGAGCATGACACCGTTCATGACAATGAGCTGATCCGTGATGAGCTGTGGTCCGTGATCTACGGGATCTGGGACTATATCAAGAACTCCGGCAAGTTCGATGCAGACCATATGACTTTGGAGTGGATCGGTTCGCTGCCTGGCAAAAGGGAGTACCGCCGCTTCAAGGGTGACTATGTGCTCACCCAGAACGATATTATCAGCCAGCGGGAGTTCCCGGATGCCGTTGCCTTTGGCGGCTGGTCCATTGACCTGCATCCCCCGCAGGGCATGTACGCCGAAGCGAGCGGCTCGAAGCATATGCATGCCGATGGCGTCTATCACGTGCCGTTCCGCTCGTTGTATTCCGCGAATGTGCGGAATATGCTCATGGCCGGACGCGACATCAGTGCATCGCATGTCGCCTTCGGCACGACCCGCGTCATGGCAACATGCGCGGTCATCGGCGAAGCCGCGGGTACGGGCGCGGCGCTCTGCGCGGCCATGGGGGTGTCGCCGCGCGAGCTGCACGCGAGGCATCTTGCGTTGCTGCAGCAGACGTTGCTGCGGCAGGACGCTTCCATCATCGGGGTGCGCAGCCACGATGAGCTGGATCTGGCCCGGCGTGCCAAGGCTACAGCCTCCAGCACGCTGACGGGCATCGCTCTGGAGCAGCCTGGCGAGACGTACCCGCTGGGTACGGATGTTGCCCTGCTGCTGCCTGTGCATCCAGTGCTCAGCGGTCTGGAGCTGCTGCTGGATGCATCCAGCGATACCGCGCTGACGGTAGAGCTGTGGGATACGGGGCGTAAGGAGAACTACGTCCCGCATTCGTTACAAGTTACGGCGACCGTTAACGTGACGGCGGGAACCGCCCAGTGGGTGAAGCTTCCGCTCGAATGGCGACCGGAAGAACCGCAGAATGCTTTTATCATCATCAAGGCGAATGCAGCCATCACCCTCTACCATTCCACGGAAGCACACAGCGGGGTGCTGATCTTCTTCAGAACAGAAGAAAATCACGTGTCCAAAAATCTGGAGGATCATGCCACGGATCAACCTGTTGTCTTGTGGTCCATGCAGGGATTGGCGCGTCAACCATTCTGCTGTCGAGCGCTCTCTGAGATTACGGCCTATTCAGCGGACAACACGATCAACGGTTATCATCGCCCTTACGGTGGACCACAGCAGTGGATGTCCCAGCCGATGCAGTCTGGCAAGCCCGAATGGATACAACTGACATGGGCAGAGCCACAGACCTTGGCTGAGCTGCACTTGACGTTCAACGATGATGTGAACGAGGACCTGGTTAATTTGCATCACCATCGCACAACATTCCGCGTCATGCCTGAACTTGTGCGCGATTATCGGGTGGAAGTATTGAGTGGGGCTGGGGAATGGATCGAAATTGTAAATGTAACGGAAAACCGCAGAAGAAAAGTCATTCATTCCCTGAACACACCTGTGGATGTACAGGCGCTTAGGGTGAGCATTGATGCCACCAATGGCAGCAGATACGCCGAGTTGATTGAGGTTCGGGTGTACGGGGAATCTACACGGTATGAGGAATTTTAGCGTATCCTTTTTTTGATAGCTGATCCTGGGCACTGGTCAACATATACGATAGATGTTTTCAGTACGGAACACACAGGTTATATACAAATAAGTCCCCGCTTATGGATGAGATCAGTAAGCAAAGAAAACAGGTTGTCTTAACATGCAAGACAGCCTGTTTGAACATTAATCACATATGCTATGGCGGAGAGACGCGGTCTCTTTCTCAAATTATTCAGTGTGTGTAGATAGCTTGTCGAGTTATTCTATTGATCCGGATAGGTTTCTTTGAGAAACCGGACAGACTGTACAATTAGCGCTTTCAACACATCCACATCGATGTCTGCTATCTTGTTGATGTATACACATGCTTTGCCTGTTGTATGTTTTCCAAAGTTCTTTAATAGATCTTCTCGCTCGCTATCCCCTGTCGCAAAATATAAACTAATCTTGGCCTTTCGTGGCGAGAAGCCCACGAGAGGTGCATCCCCTTCGTGACCCGATTCATATTTGTAATGATATGCACCGAATCCAATAATACTCGGTCCCCACATTTTTGCATCATAACCTGTCGTCTCCGTGAAGATATCCAATAATTGATAGGCGTCCTCACGTTTTTTGGGATTCTCGATCAGCTCAATAAATTCTATGACACTTTGGTCTGTTATGGTTGTTTTGAGTTTGTACATTGAACCAATCACTCCTTCATTAGGTCCAGTCATCGAAATGCTTTTCCAGAAAGATAAGCTCTTTCTCATAGTGTGCGAGATGACCTTCTTCTATCATTTTTATAAAAGCGAGTTCCCCCGCAGCCGCACGATCAGTCAGTGTTTTACACATAAAACGGATACGGGATACGACCCATTGCTTCAAATCTGCTGGCACACTCAGCCCGTACGTAGTCATGAATAATGCAATGCGTTCTTTTCGAACAGTTCCGTGCGCATGGCTAGTGTAAGGTACAACACCTTTTCCATCCATCTTTGGTGAAAAATCTGCGAGGGGAACGGATGTATACAAGGTATAGGCGATATCCCACATTCGCGGACCCGGACCTGCCATATCAAAATCAATAATTCCTTGAGGACATCCTCCCTTGTACACCATATTATACGGCGCAAAATCGTTATGACATACAACTTCATCTTCTGTTATGCATGGATATCTGTTTATTGACTCTGCTGTTGGTGTGAATCCAACAGTCGCATCATGGTAACTTCTCAACAGTTTAGCGATTTCGATCAAAGATGCGTCTGACCACATATACTCTTCGATCTCAGGGTAGTCATTGCCTGGAACGATTCCTTCAAGGTAAGAAAGTACTTCTCTCCCCTGTTCGTCTATTCCCAGAAATCGAGGAGCATGGTGATAACCAACTTTTTCGAGATGTAAAAGCAGTTCATGCACATATGGATTTGGTTTGGCATGCCGGCGAACCGTCTCGCCTATTCTGACCACCTGATTCACATTACCTCCCGTAAATTCTTCCTCCTGTTCGGACAATCTAATCCCTCCTAAATAAAGCTAAACTTCTTTGGTATGGGCATGATTACGATTTTCCTTATAACAAATCTTGTTGATATTATTCATGTCACGCCTCCTTTTATTCTCCGTACATAATGTTACATCAGCTCTATCTACTTAATGTCTTTCGGTTCTCTATTCCATATTCCTGCATTTACATCAACGAATCCGAATCTATCCTATTTCATCATAGCAAATAGCGTCGTCATCACTGACGGCGCTGTTGTACGCTCTCTGAACAGGTTACGTAGCTACTACATGGTGCAGATCCATACTATTTTCGAAAAAGGCTGACCGTTCTACATGATACAGATCATAGAGCTGCTCCTTGGCATTGATGAATTGATATACATCTGGATACACATCATTGGCTAACTTCACATATGGAAGTTTTTCTACCGCTTTTCTGGACCTTATATTTTGCTTACGAATCTTCATAAATACCGTTTTAATGTCATGTTCCAGAAACAACTCCACGAAAAAGGCTGATTTCGCTCTTTGGCTGTAACCATTCCCAAAATACGGTGATCCAATCCATGTGGCTAAAAAACCAGTTTGATGCTCGATATGATACAGATCAATCGTACCAATAGGTTGCCCTGCTTCATTCAAAATGGTTCGGGATATCGCCGTCTTTTGCTCTTCTTCGGCCATCAATTGTTTGGTCAGGAATAGATATTCTTCATACGATTGGCATGCATAACGAACGTAAGGAGACACTGCGGGGTCCATCATTAAGCTGTACAGTGAATGGCATTCCTGCAAATCACGTTTTGTTAACATTCTGTCTACCACCTAGTCCTTTTAGTCCGCTATATCAAGCAAATTAAGTATATAAAAGGTAGTGTGGGATTTAATGAATTCTGTATATGGCTTATGTAAAATGTATTGGTAAATGTTGCTCATTTTCACCTCCCGTAGCACAAAAAAGACATGTCCCTTTTGCAGGAACACGCCTTTTTCACGGATACAGAAAGACAGGAAATTATTGAAGACCTTGCATGATCGCATTAATGATGTTTTGCTGCGTCACGGTATTATTTGAACGGTTAAACAAAGCGAATCCATGTTGACCGTTATGTCCGTTGTCCCAATACACAGGAACCATTTTGTATTTTTTGGCTTTTGCTGTAACTGCTTTTGCATATGCAGCACGATATACGTTGTTGGTTGAATCATACGACGTTTTATCAATCGAACCGAATTCACCAATTACCACAGGATAGCCTTGAGTCACAAATTTATCGTACATGGACTTGAACTGTGATTCCAGATAATCCTCTTGTCCCCACGTAGACTTTTTGGCAGGATTCGTAGCTGTTGCACCCCACTGCGTGATATTACCGTTTTCCTCACCAGCGAAATCCCACGGAGAGTAATAGTGTGCCGAGATCATGATTCTCTTCTGCGAACTAGGAATTGCCGAGGATCTGAAATTATCTGTTGGGAGAACAAAGCCATAATTACCAACGGTGAAGTCAATATTGGTATTCCAGCCCGGAATCAGCAACCATCTGGCATTGTTGTTTCCTCCAGTTTGACGAACTGTATCCACAAAAATCTGATTGTAGGCATTCAGGTTGGCGTAATACGCCGAGTTCGGATTACCATAGTTGCCATCGAATACTTCGTTCATGGATTCAAAAATCAGACGGTCATTGTAGTTGCTGAACTTGGTGGCAATCTGTTGCCACACCTTTTTATACTTTTCCTTAATGGCAGTCTGATTGCCACCATTCACGAGCAGCCATCCACCTTGGACGGAATTGTATCCATCGCCATGAATATTGATGATGACATACAGACCTTCATTGTACGCATAATCCACGACTTGCTGAATTCGATTCAGCCATGCCGCATTGATTGTATAGTTGGGAGCGCTTCCAATGTTATTCAAATAGGAAACGGGAATACGAATGGACTTGAAGCCAGCAGCTTTCACTTTTTTGATTAACTCTGGAGTTACCGTAGGATTGCCCCAAGCTGTCTCATTCGGTGTACCGTTCACCGCTGCTTCCAACTGGTTGCCCAGATTCCATCCTGCACCCATCTCAGACACGATTTGTGAAGCGTCCGCTGCTGATGCTTTAGTGCTCCATCCAGTAAAGGCCGCCGCAGCCAGTAATACTAGTGCCAAGCTGCTGATGCCAAACTTCTTCCATTTTTTGAACATACCCATACCTCCGCTTATTCTATTATTTTTTAACAAGCAGTACAGTTAATCTATCAATACAGATTGAATGATTCGAGACCCGTGCCTCCCTTCCTATCGATCAAACAAATGAATTTTTCGTCTACCATCAACATAATAACACATATATGGAAAATAAAGCGATATATTTCGTGTTTATTTTCACTTATTATTACAAATTACTCCATCTATCCATTTAAGTGGATTGCTTGAATTTGTTCTCTATTAAAATCAACAATCATGATGTGATCTTGCAAGATATTGTCTCCGCACGATATTGTTGCGCCGTAATCGGATATACTGTTAAATATTATATCTACACGGTACACTTCAATCTCATTAAACCAGCCCTTATGTACCTTTTGATGAAGTTCGTTCTCATAGTATTCTCGAAAGACAATCTCACAAGTTGAAAACCATTTAACATAGTCTTCTATTTTATTAGCAATCAAATCTAATTGTGTATTCGTGGACACATATATTCGGACATCGTTTAAATCCTCATCCTGTATGGAATGTTTAAATATTTGCACTGCATTTTGCAGAACATAGCATCGGTAACTCTCATCACTCTCTTCTTCAAGCTCAATAAATGGGCTCAACAATAGGATCTCGCTCCTCTCTAGTCTTTTAAAAATAACTCTTGTAACCAGTGTACGAATTTTTCTTTCTCCTCAAACTGTGGGTAATGCGCAGACTCATTGAATACAATGAAATCTTTGATCGGTGCATCCAACACATCAAAATAATCACGTGCAGCATTCGCAGTAGTCATATAATCATATTTACCCATCACAAAATAAGTAGGAATCTCCAGATGATCAACAATATCAGGTAAATTTTGATCAAATGCTTCCTTCAGTAAGATGTCTTGTGAACTGAACATCCCTGAATAAAAGCGAATCATATCCATCCCATTGTATTCGGGATTAAACAGGAATCCTAAGATATAATCTCTATTCTCATGGATGAGCCTGGCTGCACCACCGTACTTTTGCAACAAAATTCTAGGCGTAAGTTCCTTTCCTTGCTCGATCGAGCTACGAATTAGCTCCAGTTTTTTAACGTCCTCTGCATTACGGGCTTGTTTCGCTTGCTCGTACGTGTACTCCAAACTTTCCAGTTCGCTCTGAAGTGTGTTCGCCATCTGTCCAATGCCTATATAAGCGTGAAACTGAGTGGGTGCTTTAGCCGCAGCTTTCATCCCGATGTATGTACCAAATGAATGACCGATTAATATAACCTTCTCTTGACCTAACTCCTCAGTTACATAATTCCTTAACGCTAACAAATCATCTACTAATACATCTGTTGTCAGATTCGAGTAATCTTCAGAAAAGTGATAGGACTTTCCACTCCCACGTTGATCGTAATGCACCACAGTGAAGTGTTGCTCAAGGTCCTGTTGATACTTCCTAACATAAGGAATCTCAGAGCATCCAGGCCCACCATGCACAAAAATCAGGATTGGGTTACTCCGATCAGCACCCCTGATCATGACTTCATGTCCTGCTCCGTTAATTTCGACCTGCTCTAACATGCTAATGCTGTTTTCACCTTTAATTTTAGGTGTCCATGTAGGAAATATCAGAGCTACTACAACCATTAAAATAATACTAAATATGCTGTACTTGAGTATCTTACGTACTTTTTTGCGCATGTGACGCTCCTTAAATATCAAGTTTCATTTGCAATTCTAGCAACGGTTCCTTTACCGTAATGGATACAACAATTCAACTTGTTCTTTCAGCAGGTCTTCCTGGAAGATGTAATTGTGATCTGCTCCAATAATACAAAGGATTCTTTTTTCAGGATGAGCTTCAACTGTATTTTTGACTCTTTGAATCATAATCTGATTACGCACAACCCAGCGAAAGTTCTGGGCCTTCGGGTTTACCTGATACAACCATTCATATTTTTGTTTGGTTACGCTATCGAACTCATTTGAATTAAAAGGAATCTCGCCGAACCTATACGTCTCCATTTGTTCCGCAAACCAGTGATCATCCCGTTGTTCAAGTTCTTTGCGTTCCTCGCTTGAATAGCCGTTGAATGGATCAAAAGCATTCCACACATCTAATTCAAACCAATCGATAGGGACAAATGTGATGTTCTGCGCCTCGCACAAAGGGAATACTAACTCCCAATACTCACTGGCCGGCTCTCCCCAGTATCCTCTATCATTTTTGTCCTTCAGATACCTCAACCAGCTCTGTGGATGGACTTCACCGCAAATAATATCTGGCTTAAACTCACGAATCACATCCTTGTAAAGGGAAAGGGAACAATGATATCGCTCCCTGAGTTCTGGATTATGAATGGTTCCGAGTATGCCAACCGTTGTCATGTGCTCAGCTCCTTTATCATGTGTATATCTTTCGGCTCTTTGTCGTAGAGCTCCTGATCAATCTCGCTTGCAATCTGACTGCCCTGGCTTCTGTAAAAGGATACCACCGATCTCGTCTCTGTGGAGGAAATATACAGATATCGCGCTCCACGTTTCTTGGCCTCTTCACTTAATTGGTTCAGAATACGTTTTCCAATACCTTGTCTTCTGTACGCCTGAGAGACATACATCAAGTCAATTTGTAATTGATTACATTCTCTTCCTCTGTATTGATGTGCCAGCACCCCGAACCCAATTAATCGATCTTTAGCGAAAGCGCCATACGCCATGCCGCCTTGTTCTAGTTCATAGACATATCGATTTTGAATCTCATCCAAAAGCTTTGCATCCCAGTTTGAGCACTCATGATTTTGTTCTAGCTCAACCAATCCGTTCTCTCTCATTTCATAAATGAGATCAATATGTTCCGAACGATCTATTTCCTGCAACTGGTTCACATCTTCAAGAGTCAACGTTCTATACGTTATCATGGTCGTTGCTATCTCTCCCTTCAACAACTATTCTTTCAGAATATAATTTTTAAACCAGTGAAGTGGTAACAAGTTATCATCGGATATAATCGTTGTGAATACCGCAACCAATCCTCGCTTTTGGTTAACAAAGATATATTGCCCTCGTCCACCGCCCATACCCATAGCATAAAACGTTTTATTTTTAGCGTCTTCTTCCTTGATATTTTTCATTATGCGCCAGTGGTAGCTATATAAGGTTTCGGAAGTAAGAGAAGGACTTACACTTCTAGCAATCCAGTCAGCAGAGATGAGTTGTTTAGAATTCCACCTCCCATTCTGAGCGTATAACATTCCAAACTTTAGCATATCTTCAATTTTCATTCGCAAACCAAAACCACCTATGGCAATCCCTTGTGTATCCTGATACCAATGGAAATCGTTAATATCTAAAGGTGCAAATAAGTTCTTTTCTGCAAATTCCGAAGTGTTCATACCAGTCGCTTTCTGCATTATGGCGCTAAGTATATGCGAACTCCCGCAACTATATTTCATTTGAATTCCAGGTTCGAATTCAACAGGCTGCTCAAGAACAAATCTTGTCCAATTCTTAGATGGAATCATCGCTTCATTCCCTGGATAATGCAGGCCCGAGGACATCGTTAATAGATGCTTAATCGTAATCCCCTTTTTGCTATCATCCAGATCGTTAAAATAATTCACAATTGGAATATCTTCATGCTCAATGTAGCCCCGCTGAATAGCAATACCAATCAATGCAGAAAGAACACTCTTTGTAATTGAATTCACTTTGTGTTGTTTTTCTTTCGTTTTTCGATTTCTATAATACTCAAATTGGATTGAATTTTCACGGTATATCATGCAGCTCTCCGCTTTATTTCTTTTTATCTCTCTCTCGAGATCATTAAATTCAGTGATATAGATACTAGATACCTCCCTTGGTGGCTCGTATACTTTCCGCCATCCTTTTGTTTCTCCATAAAATTCATCTTTCGTTAAGTCCAGTAACATTTTAGGTACTCGTCCTATAATCTTTTCTTCAAAAAATATTGAATGATTCCATCAGGATATTCATCTATGACTCAATGTTTAAGCCCCCTCACTTAGAAAACCAACTCATGTAATCGTATACACTTTTAGGATTTCTCATTTTATTTCTAACCTGTATATCACTTCATCATCTGAATTGGTTCTATTCTCACTAATAAACAACATGCTTATCTACCACGGTATCTCCTCTTTCGACAATCCTTGATTACCTGTATCGTTCTTTTTCACTCTCACTCGCAACCACTTCCAAATGATGTTCAATCATCTGTATAACTTGTTTTTTATTTTTAGTGATCATTGCTGTTTTGCTGTTTTCGTTAATCAAATCTATAGCTGCAACTATATTATATTGATGGTTCCACTTCACAATCATCTGGCATAAGTTCTTGAAGGACTGCTTGTAATTCCAAGATTGCAAGCCCATTCTAGATAATACAAACCTCTTTATAATTCGATAATCTCTGATGAAAACATTTGGATTCAATACAAAAATCAAATCCGCTTCTTGTATGGATTTTAAAGTCCAATCTTTGTACTGTACTCCTTCTATGATCCAGGCATCTGAATGAACAATAGATAGGACGGACTCATCCCTAACACTTTCAGGATATCTCAAATTTTCAGCGCTTCTGTCCCATATGAGATTGTCTAATTCATAGTAAGGAATGCCGTATTTATCAGACAATTCTTTGGCCAATGTTGATTTCCCACTCCCGCAAGATCCAATAATTCGAATTCTCATACACTCTCCTGGAAAAACGTTATCTTCATTCATCATTCTGTTAGCTTGATCCGTTGGGCTTATAATCTTTCTTCAAAAATGCATAGAGGACATTATCAACAAATCGATCTTTCCAATAATAATTTTCTTTTAATATGCCTTCTTCACTAAAGCCAATTTTCTTAAGCAATTCTCTTGATCCCGTGTTCTCCGGCTCTACAAAGGCTTCAATCCTGTTTAATTCAAGGTTGTTAAATCCGTATTCAACGATTTTCTGAGCAACCTCGGTCATATAACCCTGTCGCCAAAACTCAGGTGCTAACTCATATCCCAGCACAGCTTTATGATGTTCTTTCAACCAACCATGAAATCCGCATGTTCCAATAACTCTACCGTCCGACTTCAAAGCAATTCCCCAGCGAATGACCTGACCATTTTCGAATCGTTCATTCCATCTTTGTATGAGATCTTCTGCTTGTTTCGTATTCGTAAAACTTTCTACATCGTAGAATCTTGTAACTTCATCTGAAGAAAAAATATGAAATATGTTTTGGGAATCACTCTGTCTAATCTCTCTTAACAGCAATCTTTTGGTTTCTAACTCAGGAAATGGAGTCATATTCACTTCACCTCAATCGAGTAAACTGCTACATTTTTCCCTATGATGTCTACATCCTTCTCGTGTTTCATGCCATTCTTTTGCGCGACTTTCATAGAGCCCACATTGCCATGTTGAATTAACGATATTAATCGACTCTGTTTCAAATGATCCATACCGTATTCTTTCCATGCTTTTGCTTGTTCGTATCCGTAACCCATTCCCCAGTATTGCTCTACAACCCAGTAACCGACCTCAAGCTCATCCGTGCCTTCAATGATTTGAGGAATGAGTCCAGAGGTTCCAATTAACTTGTTATTCTCTTTATTGATCGCGAGGAACAGCCCCTTATCGTCTTTATTCCAGTTGATGAACTTTTCGAGACTTTGCATGGTTTCTTCCTTCGTCCAGGGTCCTCCATGTCTTATAAACTTCATCATATTCGGCTCACTTGTCATCTCAAAAAGTAAATCAAAATCATTTTTGGTATATTTCCGAAACATAAGTCGTTCTGTCTCCATCTTTCCCTCAACTCCTTCTTCATTCATTTCACTTCAAGATCGTTTGTTCGCGATCTACTGTCGATCTGAAAAACGCTTGCCTAATCTCGTCACGAAATACTTCTTTATACCGATGTTTTCCGATTTGGTCAAAACGGGCTTGAACTCGCTTTACGTGTTCTGTATCTGATTTTATCTTTTTCTCAATCTCTTCGTATTGTTCAAGGGTATCGTATTCCCACATCGCAAAAATTTCACTGGTTTCATCATCGATTGGTGTGTGCCATCTCCCAATAAGTCTTGATCCGTATTTCAATTGAGATGGTAGCAAAATATCATTAAATAGAGCGTTGAACTCTTCTACAAAAGAAGTCGCAATAATATAGGTTTTTCTCCGATATATCATCATGTGTGCCTCCTTATGTGTAATAGAAACAGTTCACCTATCTCGTAACGATTCCCGATGTAATTTTCATATTAGGAGCATAGGTTAGCCATGAGTTCTCACTGAAATTCTTAGTAAAAACACTCTCTGCCTCATATTGTCGATTCGCTTCTTCTGGATTCAGTCCTCTTTCAATCAGTTGAGCAACTACTTCATTTCTTGCATTCGGTTCTTGTCCCAGTCCTTCTTCTTTTAATGCATGAAAAAGCTTTTCCTTATCCGAATCTGCCATGTGTTGATCTAAGAAGTTAACCTTGTCACTCATCCGGCATTCTACATTTCTCACGCCAAGTTGACTAAGCAGAATTGGGATTTTCATTCCCATATTTCCGTCTTTACCACTCCGCTTGGTATCCTCCTCGAACAATTTTTGGAGAACATCAAGCTGAATAATCTTCGATTGTTCAAGTCCATGCAATTCAAAGTTTGACATATTAGCGATCCAATGAGGTTCAAAGCATATGATTCTACCCTCATCTACTACACTGTCGATCATCTTCTGAATAATAGTGACAGGCTCCGTCATATGTAATAAGAAGGCATGACTCATAGCAATATCGTATTGGCGTTCCACTTGCACCGTTTCAATGTCATCTACTATAAAAGTCGTTTGAAAAGAGGTCTTTGAGAAAATATCTTGGGCCTGCTTAATCAATTCTTTTCCTTTGTCCAATCCGGTATAGGTTGATCCTTCGGGTAATAAAGGAAGTAGCTTCAGGCCAAGATAGCCAAAACCACATCCATAGTCGATAATATCTACCGACTTTTCAATCTTCCATACACGTTGAACCAAAAACTTAAGATAATCATCGTTATAGTAAAGCCATCGCGTATTCTTCAGATATTCGATTTGGTCATCCCAATAGTAATCAGACAAAGTGAACTCCCTCCCCCATATGGTGTAATCGTATTCATAAATAATCAAAAATTATAGGAGATTTTCACTCACTCATATCCTGGTTGATGAGCTAGTGAGCAGAACCCTCATAAAATGCCTATCATATGTATTAAATTGCCGTGCAACATATGTAATGACAATGTATTCCGCTCCTCTATATCGTCACTATAAGACTAACCATTCCAATTACTTACATAATTGTACTACGAAAGCATGGGAGGGTCTATCCAACCTTAGCAGTTAATCCCATGCACCTTTATCACCAGACCTAAAATTAAACCTTGTAGTTGCCAATAAACTAGAGAAAAATGATAAACTGATCATAGTATACATAACATATTGTAGGGGAAAGATTTTTCACACCAACGCAGTACCTTTACTTTATCTGCGTATATTTGCTTTATATTTTATGATTGGGAGGTCAACATAATGGATTTGGTGAACAAATTTTTAAATGGATTAAGAGCAGCATTATCACCAGAAGAACTTGAGGAACTGAATACAGCGAGCAGTGCTACAAAAGAAGATATAAATACATTACGATCAAAATATCCAAATTGTCCAGAATCACTCATCGGTTTACTTGAAAATATTGATGGTACATATTGGAGGAAGTACGGAGATAGAGAAATTACGGTTTGTATTCTTGGCTCAGATGTTGAAGAAGGTAGATATCCATATTATTTACTCTCTACCCAACAAATGCTCGAAAGTTCAAAAAATGAAGAAGACGTCTCTTATCTTTTAGAATACGAAGATGAAGAGGATGCCGTTGACTCTAAGATCAATCGTGAGGGGCTTCTTCCAGGGAAATATATTCATTTTTCAGACTGTATGAACAATGGTGGAACATCCAGACTTTATATTGATTTTAACCCTACTGATGAAGGTGTACGTGGTCAAATCGTTCGCTTTTTGCACGACCCTGACGAATACGTAGTGATTGCAAACAGCTTTGACGAGTATTTACAGGGGCTTATTGACAGTGGTTTTGTTTTTCTAAACGAAGAAGAGTAACTTCGGTAGGTTTGTTTAAAGTTAAACATAGATTGGCTTAGATGAATAAAAGGGGCAGCTTTTTCGCTGTCTCTTTTACAATAAAGTTGTTTCCTCTCAAATTGATCTTTTATATCACGGATGCCTTCTGAGACTATGACTGCTCATATTCAGTTTTTAAGATACTCATGCAAACACCATCCCAGTATTTCCCCTTTTTATATATCTTCTTTCTATATCTTCCCTCTTCTTTAAAGCCACATTTTAAATAACACTTGTAAGCAATCTCATTGTACTCATACACTTCAAGTTCTAATCTATTTAAATTCAGCTCTTCGAAGACAAACTTCTGTAGTATACGAATGGCTTCACTCCCATAACCTTTACCTAGAAATTCTTTTCTTCCTATTACAATTGCTAAAGATGCAAAGCGGTTTTTCCAATCAATTTTGTACAGATCAATCTGACCTATATATTCTAACGAGTCTTTCAACCCGATAATAAAACTTTTATTTGAAGACTTGCCTTCAACCATTGTTCTGAAAAAGGATTCCGTCTCATATCTCGAATGAGGATACAAAAAATTATCTGATAAAGTCCCTGTGATTTCCGGATCATTCACCCATTGTTTGATGTAATCCACATCAGAATCCTGGTATTCTCTTAACACAATTCTTTCTCCATAAATACGAGACATCGTTAACCCCCCCAACAATCCAATTACAATATCTTTTGGAAACTTCCAATATCCAGTTTTCTATCAAATTTATATCCGATCTCTTTAAATAGAGCACATTGCTCATATCCATTTCTCTCGAATAATGATTTGCTTCTGGTATTCTCCATGCAAATCGTCGCAATTAACGTATGGAATCCTTGTTCTTTTGCAACCATCTCAATAAAACTTAATGCTTGTTTCCCCAAGCCTTTTCCCAAAATGTCGGGCTTCAGATATATGGTGACTTCTCCGCAAATATCATATGCCTGTTTACTCTTATATTGGGTGATCAGTACATAGCCCATCATTTGATTGTTTTCAAGAATTACGTAAGTTTTATATCGGGTATCCTTGTTCATGACAGAGGTTTTAATCTGATCAAGATCTAATTCCTCCGTATGAAACGAAATGGTTGTGTTCAATACATAGTAGTTATAAATAGCTCTAATTTCAGGGAGGTGCTGCTCGGTTACTTCTTCAAAAGTCACTATCGTCAATGACCATCCATCCTCTTCTATTCATTTATTCAACGATATCAGCGTCTATCTATGAACTTCGAACTCACTGTATTTTCTCTAAATCAGCAGGTAGCGAAAATCTCCCTTCTTCATTAGGCTCAAAATCATATGTATGAATTACCGCGTCTAGATTTAACTCATCGTAAATATGAGGATATTCCCTGCCTTCATTATACAGATCTTCCCATACAACTTTGGATTTTATTTTAGATGCATCCAAGCCTAGTAATACTAACCCCTTTGTCCCATGGTAATTATAATTAGCCACAGCTACAATCTTATCTACAGGTGAGCAATGAATGAAACCTTCTTTTTCTAAGGATGCTGCTCTGTATACCCCATTGATCAACGCGGCTTCCCATTCTTTTCTTAAGAGTACATGTACAATCATCATCATAAACCCCTCCTATTAAAAACGAATGGTAATTAATTGGATAGGACTTTCGTCAATATGATATCTATGATTTCACTGGTCTCCAGATGGTCTGTAGCGATGTGGGTTTGAAATTGTTCATCCTTGAAAGCCTCAACACACTTTGGTGCTTGTTGATACTGCCAGCCTCCATATTCATCTCCGCGTTTAGCCAAACGATGATAAATCGTCTCTTCTGTGGCCGTTAGGCAAAAATGATGAATGTCCTGATCGATCTCTTTTAACCCGCTATAAATGTAATGAAAGTTTTCCTCTTTATAGATGGTCATGGGGATGATTAAGTGTTTGTTGTATTTTTGCTTTACTTCTTTAGCCGTCTTTACGGTTAGAATTCTCCATAGTTCAATATCTTGAAAATCATCCGTCCGTTCCCTTTCCTCTCTACAATTCTCCGGTAGAAGTTTTCTGAGCATATAACCAATTTCTTCTGGATCGTAGATCATACTGTTGGAAACCAAAGGCTGAAGCGCTTCTGCTGCCGAAGTTTTTCCGGAACCAAATGCTCCGTTAATCATGATGATCATTTCATCACTCCAATCTGAATGTTACAAAAGAGCACAACCATGGAGTCGAGATTTTACTTCCAAGGGTATGCTCCTTCTACATTAAGTAACGTTTTTTTCCATTCATCTTCCAAAATGCTCATCTCGATTAGATTCCAGAATGTATCTTCATATCTTCTGGCATCGCGAATAAGTCCTTCTTGCACGAAACCCGCTTTTTCATAACATCGGATGGCTGAGACATTAAAATCAAATACGCCCAGACTGATCCGGTGTAACTTTTCCTCTTCGAATCCAATTCGAAGTGCTTCATCGATCATTTGCTTCCCATATCCTTTACCCTGATATGGTTTGCCAAGGAGCACCTTACCAATGCGCCCTGAACGATTATATCGATCGATACCACCCAGAGCAATATGGCCCACAATCTCCTGAGTGGATTCATCCACCACTTTATATATGAACTTATTCGAAGTGTTCTTATCATTCGCACCATCCAAATAATCAGATAGTTGTTCCCTGGAAAGTGGATAATGAAACTGAGGCCCGGCCCACTGGAGCAGAAACGCTTCATCCCCACTCCATTCGATCAGTTGATCAAAATCTTCCGGTTCAAAGTATTGAAATGTAATCATGTATATCTGCCCCTTCCTTTTTATGTTATATCATATACTACTTCTGTTCTCTTGTATCATCATAATTTTGAGTTTCATCAAACGCTCTGTTTCTTATATTCATTTCACGGATGGAATTCTGAACCCAATTCATTCTAGCTAATAAACAGATAACTCCACCCAAAATACATATCGCTCCAATCCAATAATTCAGTTCAAGATTTACTTGATAATCACTCGGAGTATAACTGCCAGCTGCCGCTGACTGAAATGCCGCGTACCCTAATTTTGGAATCACCTCTTCAATTATGTTCGAGATCGTAATAATAACAATTCCTAACATGATAAATAGTAATGAGAAAACAATGTGTAAATGCTTCAGGACAATCAACCTCCCTACGATCCAAATCGCGTGTGTTTTGGCTCTACTTATAACTTAGAAGCCGAACGACTTCGCCATCGATTAGTTCCTCACTTACTCTGTGAAAACCAAGTGATTCATACAGATTCCCTGCGATACCATTTTCCGGCCTGTGTCCAATCATGATACGTTTACATTTTAGCGATTCTTTCATTAGATCAATCAACTGCCTCAATGATTCTTTTCCATAACCTCTGCCCTGATATTTTGTATCTACCATTAGAGCAAGAAGCCAGTAGTTATCCTCATGATCCGGCTGATCTGAGTACACAGCAAATCCAACCAGATCCGAATCATAATAGATGGCCATAGGTTGAAAATCGGTCACTACTTTGGATTCAGCAATCCAATATACAACCGGAGCGGGAAAACTTTTTTTCTGTTCTTCAGTTACATTCAGTTGAGTACATGCATACCAATTATCCACCGATACAGGTTTTAAATGAATCATAGTTTGAAATTCCTCCTCGTGAAAATTACGCAGAGGAATCCCTCGGAACCCTTCCTTGGGTCCTCTGCGCTAGACAAAAACACCTCTGGCAACTCCATTTCTTCTACTCATATTCATATTGTTTCTCATACGACATCACTCCTTTCACGTTGTTGTGCAAACCTCTTGCGACACGGGCTATCTTACACGTTTTATACAAAACGAGTCTGTAAAGTCCACTCCAACCTCCGTAGCCACTCGTCCTTTACATCTGTATTTGCGTACTTGATTCGATTTATTATATGTATCACTTTGGATGTTGAATAAGCCTTGATTAAATCGTTTGTTATTGGAAGATCTGAATGTTCTTTATACGCGTTCAAGAAAACTTCTGACAGTTCCTTAGCGAAGTGCGGATAGTAAAGATTCACAAACCATATGACCCACGCAACATCATACAAGGGATGGCCCCATGCTGCCCATTCCCAATCAATAATATGCATCGAATCATTGGAGATAAGTACATTATGTGGCCCCTAATCTCCATGAATTAAGGTTGATTTTCCTGTACCCGGTACACTAAGAACATGTTCGACCAATTTCTTCAAATGGTCAGGAACAAGATCGTGCTCATCAGCTTTGGGATCAAACAGGTTCATAAGCGGCAAATCCAATTCATAATTATCTCTGATGAGAGAATGTACGTCTCTGGCTAGAAATGTTCCAAGTCGCTCAAATGAGGAGTCATTCCAGCACTGTCTAAAAAGGTTAGACAACTAACTTCTGTCTTGTATCTATACTTTTATTACTTCAAACTGGAGAAACAAAAAATCTAATCATTGTTAAATCGATTTAAATTGGTTAAAATACCCATACTGTCATATTCTCGATTTCAACTTCCGAAACCTCTAATCGCTATGGAAAAGTGAAATCAAAAAAGATGGATGATTGGAGTGTTCTTATGAAAAGTATCTTTAATAAAACCCATGCTGTAGAAATCGTGAAGCGTATTGATCGACTCCGTGCGAATACCAAACCTGAATGGGGTAGCATGCAGGCTGCTCAAATGCTGGCTCACTGCTCGGCATTCCAAGATATTCCCATGGGGAACGCTTTTCCACCTAGAGGATTGCTGGGGAGGTTCGTTGGGAGATTTGCCAAATCGATGTTTTATAATGAAAAGCCATTACCTCATAATATGTCGACCATCCCAACAATTATCATAGAAGACAACAGAGAGTTTATGGTAGAGAAAGAGGAACTGAAACAAAAGATTGCAACTTTCCAACGTGGTGGTCCAGAAAAATGCTCCACTCACCCTCACCCTTTCTTCGGAAAATTAACACCTGAGCAATGGGGTATAGGCATCTATAAACATTTAGATCATCATCTAAAGCAATTTGGAGTGTAGTTCGTTTATCCAATTACAATGTTCATCTGCAAGTATTGTAGTCCACCCAAGAGCTTTCGCAGATTTCAAATTTTTCTCTTGATCATCTATAAATAAAACCTCTTCTCCAACAGGCAAAAAGGAGTCAACAAGTTTGTATATCTCAATATCAGGTTTGCATAAACCAACTTGATTAGAGATCGTTACACTTTTCGCAAATTTGTTAATACTACTCATATTCGGCTCTATCCATTCCTTGCAATGATTGCTTAGTAGATGAATATCAGCAAGTTTACTCCATCCTTCAAGATATTGAGAAGCCGGTAACGGAATTATTGCATTTAATATTATTTCCTTAGCTCTGTTTAGTGGTACTGTAGGATACGTCTCGATTAACCATTCCCAAAACTGTTCTTCTTTCATACTTCCCATCCAAAGCCCTCTTTTAATGCCTTTGAAATGCTCTTTCAATGTATCTGCGGATAGATTAAATTCCTGAGCCATATCTTCCCAGCAAGTAACTGACATGTTACTTAACAAAATACCTGCGATATCTAAAACAATTTGTGGCCTGCCTTTCATTTTATCATCTCCCGAAATTCTAACCTATTTCAACACTTCACTTTACGTCCTCATTTTTTAAAAAGACTTCCAATAACATAATATTGCTATCAGATATTATGGGGAAAGTTTAGGGGCTTGTTTTGTATTTCGTGAGAAGCTTCCGCAAAGATCACTCTAGCGTGCTAATCTTTTTTACCCCTCTCAGATAGTTAAAAAGCTGGAATACCATGTTATTGGATGCCCCAGCTTCGTTGAGTATTATTTGTTAGTATCCAATGTTTCATGACGTGATTTGAATAGGAAAGTAATAATCATTTCTGCACACTCTTCCGGTGTATTCACACTCGTATCAACCGAATAACTATAGTGAATGTTGGATGCCATGATTTTATTTTGCTCATCGGATTGATCTTCTCTTCGATCCCCACGTTCGATATTCCGCTGACGACAAATGTCCATAGGACAATACAACTCAACGATATCTAATGGATATCCGTCAAAAATGTTTTTGACTTGTTCATAATGTGGCGTGAGCTCAGGTCTCTCGACAAGTATGCCATCGATCAGAACATGCTTCCCGCTATCCGAAAATAACTTTGCCGTGTGATACATCATAATGATGGCTTCACTAAGATACTTCCAGTAATCCGTCTGGAGATGTTTATCTCCGATTGTATTTTCAAAAAGATCATTAGCCACAACGTAGAAAAATGGATCAGAGTAGTCTTGCATTGCTTCTACGATTGAAGTTTTACCAGAACTGGTTACACCGTTCAAAAATATAATTTTGCCTTTTTCCATCGTAATCATCTTCCTTTTACTGAGGTAATATTTAATAAAAGTATCACTGTGAAATACATTGATTTGATACTGCTCTATAGAAATGAGCATCGAAATAGGCAGGAATGTCATTATAGAACGCTTTCAGAATACATCAAGTGAATTCGCTTAAGCCTTGCTCAGTTTCTCAATAGCCTGATCTTCATCAGGCAGGAAGAATATATCTTTTCCATTATTGCTTTCATATATGAAATCCTTAAGGCTCTTACTCGAATAATACGAAAAATCACCAATGATTGCGATCTTGGTTTGGTAGTTAATGAACTTTTGAAGGACTATTCATTCCACAGTCTTATTACATCTATTAATTCAAAATTTTCAAAACGTAATTTATATATATCTGGTTTCTTTAATTGATCTAAAAAATTCAAACCATAACTTGAATCAAAATAATTCATCATCAAAGTCATTACAAGTCCATGTGTACCAATAGCTATTTTCTTCCCAGCGTGTTCTTTTAATATATTTTTAAGCACTGATATCGATCTATTCTGACAATCAGCATTAGACTCCCCACCTGGTAAAAAATAATCAAAATCATTAAATTTATCTCTAATAACTGACATTAACTCAGTGTTATCAATAATTTCTTCAGCAAAAAACCTTTCCCTTAGATCTTCATATGTTTTGATATCTAATTCAAAGTATTGTGCCAATCCCTCAACACTAAGGATTGCCCGGTTATACGGGCTGGATATAATAACATCTATTCCTTCTACTTTAAGTATTTCAGTAACTTTCTCAACATCCCTCTTGCCCTTCGTGGTGAGTCCTCTAGTAATTTCGCTTCCTTCATCGTATGGTGATTCAGCATGCCTAACCATATAGATGGTGGCCTTCATATGATATGATCCTCCTTGGAATGCTACCGTATGATATTACTGTGACTAACAACGTTCGCGCTGGATATCAGCTCTTTATCTTATCACATATGATGTTAACTATTTCCTCAATAGGTAGCAGACCATCAATAATCAGATCCGAATTCGGTTTTATCGTCTTCAACATACTTTCATATCCACTTCTCCCGCCTGATAAATAAAGACTTAAATCATCTAAAATAGATTCTGCATTCTTGTCTCTAAAATCTCTTAATATTCTTCTTGCCATTGCTATATCAAGAGGTGTATCTATGAAAATAGTCAGATCAATATTTTTCAATTTGTCGTGTAACCTTGCAAATGGATAATCCAACAATATGAATTCCGTTCCTTCTGAAGAAATAAGATTTGTCAAATCAGAAATTAGTGGCTCTAGGTTCCACTCATTACAATCAGCGCCTCGCTCAACCCAGTTAACAACATCGTCGGGTCCTTCTAAATCATACTCATCAAAATATAAGGTCGTCGAATTATTTAGCACTTGGGTTAGACGTGTCGTAATAGTGGTTTTCCCTCCCCCTGATACTGCTGCAATAGCAATGATCTTAGGCTTTTTAATTCCCATTGTTCCTCAGCCTCCTGGTGTAAATCACTGGATGTTTTTTCGAATTTCAAGAGTTTCGTCTAACATTCAACTATATTTCTTTTTTAATATTTCTAAATACTCAAGTGGGACTTCCGTAATTTTAGAAATGTCTGATGTTTCAAATCCTAGTTTCAGAGCCCTTCTTGCAACCTTCAAGTTATGCTTCACCTTGGTAATCCTATCTTTAAGTAACACGTCTCCAAAATCCAGATAATCATCAGCTATCTCACCGTTCAAAAAGAACTCTATATCATAATTTCCTATTTGCTCTTCTATGTAAAAGATATTAATCGAGCAAAATACCACTGCTTCTGTTGTATTAAAACTATATTTCAGGTATATGGCACGCTCTTCAAGACTTATAAATTCATCATATAACTTTCCCATAAAAGTATCATGATAATCGCTTTTGTTTTCATCACGCCAATTTCTATAGGTCTTCCAGTAATTCTCTTTCGTTCGTTTCATCGCACTATGGTTGCTGATCTACGATAACGTTCCTGTATTCATAAACCCAAAGGGTTGTCTGCTGAATTTCCTCTTCGTAATCCATCCCACAGCTTGAATACATTGTAATGTACCATTACTGAATTCGAAGCATCACCTAAAAACCTTTGATCCAGATTCCAACTCTATTTTTTACTTTGGTATAAAAACTCAACTTCAGCATCTAACAAATATCGATATTCAAATAATTGCATTGTTCTTTCCCTAATTCTCTCCCTTATAACCTTGCCTAGGCTTACCGATCCTTGTGATCCTAGGTAACCATTATTAATAAATGTCTTCTCTACAAATTTTGATTCCCTTGAGTGATACTGTAGCCATTCTTTCTGAGATTCAATTAGTGCTTCTCTTGGTTCTTCATCCAACTTAGAAAGAAGTTTTTTATAGATTTGTTTCAACTCTTTATCCCAAATCTCTGTATATTTGCTTTCCAACGCCCCCCATTCCAATGTTGTAATAATCTCTTTGGAATTTTGAAATTCATTAAATTCCACTTCATAATCATGATCTATAGGATTTCGAAGCATTTCATCATAAAGATCTCCAGTCAAATCATAGTTCCCAATACTCATGGATAACACTTGATTGATAGAAGGATCTGATTGACCTTCAGTTATTTCTTTCAATTCTGTTCGATTACCTGTACTCAATACATCAGGAGGCAGTTCAGAATTCATTATTGATTTAGTTTCGCTGTTCAAGGTAGTCAATTGACTACTATTTTGGCAGGATGAAAACACTATCGTGATAAAAAATAATAAGAGTATCTTCCCTTTCATAAATTAATCTCCTTTAATGGCGCATAAAGTTACTGTATCTACAACGTCCCACTGAGCGACCAATGGGAGCGGCCGAGATGCGGTTAAGTCGGTACGGATGCGTCCGCTGATTCTCTTCCCTGCCATTCCCCTTCGGCGGACCGAGGAGCCTTTAGGCTCTAGGGGCTGGAAGTGTTCACTCGCTTCTCAGAGTGACTACGATTGTTAATATATTGTTAGTCAAATGAATTTCTGGAAGCAGCCATTGTATGTAAAGCGTTCTCAAAATAGCGATATACTTCATCTGCAATTCTCAAAAACTCTTCAACAAGTACATTGCTGCTATCCAAGTAACAAGCATATAAATACTCAACTAAAGCGGAGTCAATATTGCAATAGTTTAATATGGCATTCTTCATCTTAATGATTTCATCTTCCCATACCCCTGAATCTTCTAATACCAAAGAGTATAATGCACGAATTAATCTCTTAGAGTAACCTTTAATATATCTAGTTTTCATTGAGTGATCACTAACATTAGAAAGTGAACGATGTACACGATCTACTTCCTCCTTGGTATCTGTATTTAAGTCTAAAATGAATTCTGGAGAAATTATGATCGGGGGTACTTTTTCACCAATGTCCTCACCATGTATGCAAACACAAATGATCTTAATCCAAAAACCCCAATCATTCGGTCTACTTAATACATCATCAATCGAGCAAATGATCGTATCCATCTTAGTGACGAATGGATATTCTTCCAAAAGCCTATCTTTAATCATTGACAATCTTTCGTAATCAATATCTTCGGGATTTGCACATACAATAGTAAAGTCTGCATCTGACTTAAAAGGTTGAGCTGTTCCTTTGGGAATCGAGCCACACATATAAATGCTATGAATCTTACCTTTAAATTCGTTAAGTAACTGATCTATATACTTATCAACCAAATCCTTATATTCACTTTGTATTGCAATTCTATTTATAACTTTTTCTAATATCATATAGACTCCTCCTAAAATATGAGCTTCTTCGAGCTATATATAATGAATTTACGACTTTCAATGTGCTTAGTTTATTAAAATTGAGATATATTCTTCATCTTTAAGCCTTGTCACCTTACAGTTCTCACTACATTCAAATTCTACTATTCTCTCTTCAATTGTTTTATTAGTATCATCTTTAAATATGTCCTCTCGATCATAGTGAGGAAAAATAAGCTTGTCGGTTACACCTAATGCCTTAAAATCCGTTAAATTCATGGTGTTCATCTGTGGAGTAAAGAAATCGACAATGTTAATATTCGGCCCCAGTAATAACGTTCCTGCACTTACTCCAACTATAATTACATGCTGTGCGGCCAGTGTTTTAATAATTTCATCCGCACCGCTTTTCTTCGCGTAATACAATAATGTAAATGGATTCCCACCATTGATATATATAACATCTCTATGTAAGAGAATTTGCGGGTCATCAAATTCTATATCTACAAAATTGATATGCTGAAATCCCATGTCCTTAAACTCTTGCATTGCTCTTTGTGCATATCTATTAGTTTCTTTTCTAGGGGATGCTGTTGTAATAATTGAGACTTTTAATTGAGAAATATCTCCATCAATAAAATCCAGAAATTGATTTTTAATATCTTCAGTATAAAAACCACAAGAGGTTAGTAACAAGCTACTCATTGACATCCCCGTCCTTAACTAATAGTTTATCTAATCTTTATAATTTAATTAAGCATTCCCCTGATTTCATCTAACGTTCCAGTATTCATGAACCCGGAAGGGGTTGTCTGCTGAAATCCCTCCTCGAAATCCATCCCGCAGACCAAGGTTCCATAAAGAGCAACAGCGTGAATATTATGTTATATATAGTAGGCCGCTTCTTCGAATACTCCTTCAAGTATTTCTTCTTAATTCCTGATTAAATAGCTTTGGTTTATTTGTTTCTATAGCTCTTAATAGTTCTTCTCCAAAAATACAAATTGATTTCTCCCATGGGTGACCTAAATACCCCCATGAAAAATCCTTCTCAATAAAAAAGTAGTAGTCCCCATTGGGATATAAAGGGATCGGCCATTCATTCAGCTCATTCTTGGGGCTATCAAGCCGTGGGTTAAACAAATATGATTCATGCTGCCAATCAAGCACATACAAATAATCATCTTCATCAGAGGACTCAATCATAGCCTTTGTTATACATGTCTCTAAATCACTATATAACTTCTCGAAATTTGGTCCATATAGATGAGCAATATTATAAACAATAAAGGGACTAGGCGGAGTAAAACTTGGCCATTCTTCCTTATGAATACTGGGTTTAAAATTAAAGTCTTTACATACTCTCTCCCATAATTGATAGTCAAGAGAAGAATCGATCTCCATCCAATTCTTCATGGAATCACACCCTCATATATTATTATTTTCCGGCCTATTGCATATAACGTTTCTGTATTCACAACTCAGCGTATGCCGGATCAAGGGCGTATGCTGAGTTGTGAATATTATGTTATAGGATATCAGTATCTTCATCGAATTCGCTCACTCTTACTTATCTCTTCAAATTTCAGATTAATTCCTCTCTTCACTTCTCTTCATGTCATTTCGATAAGCCTCTATATATTCCTTATATTCTTCTAGATCGGAACAATCAAACCATCCACTCTTATTGTTAATTTCATATAGCAATGCATATCCGTAGTACTGGATCAAGAAACCCCAACCCACATCGTATATAACGGCTTCGAGAATCTGACAAAAATCAAATAATTTTTCAACTTGCTCTTTAGTCATTAAATCTTTCTGTAAATAGCTTGTTCCGTCTGGCTCTGGATATCTGCGATAAGCGTACCAATCATCTTTACTAATTTGCTCCATAATTTGTTTTATACCTTCTTCAAGTTTTATTAAGGGTCCCCGCTGATTCCCTATAACGTTCCTGTATTAACGACTCGACGCATGTCGAGTGTCCGGCGAATGGCGGACCCAGGACGCATGTCCGCAGCGTGAATATTATCCGATGGATACTGACTTCTTCGTCTAATCAATCAAAGTTATTAATCATAAATGAACGCAATCCTTGAATGAAGAATTTTACATCATCTTGATTAAAAGTATCCCAATGACCGTGAGTTGCTTTATTTCTCAAGTCAGCCCAAGCAGTAATTTGTTTTTGAGTTAGTTTATTATAAATTTCATTCTTGGCTAGATCAGCGTTCATCTTATCTAATTTAGGTCTATCACCTATTTCTATTTCAGCTTTCAAACATAACTTTCTTAAAGCATCCTCAAGTACACAACCTGTAATTACCGCTGCCGGTTGAAAATATCCATTATTCAACAAGTATTCTGCTTGTTCCAAGAAATCATCAAAGATTTCTGCTTCGATGATTTTTTTTAAATCTAGCATCATACCAAATTCATAATCCTCTTTAGCCGATTTAAGAACTCCAAGTATCTATGAAGACGGATCATAAGATAAATATGTATGAGGTCCAACAATGCTCTCAATCCGTTTTAAATGCACACTATTTAATCCAAATAATCTTTGGATTAAATTCTCAGTACTTGAAAGCCATTGTACTGCTAATTCTTGATCTACTTGATCATCACCAAATTCATTGTATGATCTAGTAGATAGTACTCTTTGACCTGAATGGATTAATGAATTAAATCTTTCAATCAACTTTTCTTCTATCTTCATCGCATCTTCCCCCTAGTTATATTTACAGTATCTTTCGGATAACATTCCTGTATTCACGACCCGACGCATGTCGGGTGTCCGGCGTATGCCGGACCAAGAGCGCATGCCCGCAGCGTGAATAATATGTTAGATGATATCATTGCCTGCACCGATTATCTTACAAATGTCTTATAAAAGTGCCTTACTAATTACTGTTTCAATCACTCTTTTATTATTCTGATGTATGATTTTGATCAATGATATTTCTTGTACTTCAGTCTGCATACTCTCTAATCTTTTTGTAGTGAAATGTAATGCTTCTAAAAGTTTTTGATCGTCTAAGTGGTTGGCAATCGTACAATGGGGTATCCATCTTTCAGGGTGATACATCATATTGGAAAAAGCATTATATTTCTTGAAGTGGTTATGATAATTAGAGTGAAAGTCTATAAGTTCCTTTGTCGGATTCGGAGATAAAAACAAAGCTCCGCTGTTCATAAAACTTCCTAATGTATTGTAGCTAAGATACATTCTTGGAACCGATTTATAATAACAATCAAACAAACCTTTATACTCAGATACCTTTAGCTCTGAATAATCCGCTAGTGTTATATGTGGTTTTCTATTCTCAATCTCATATGCGTAGTTAGATATACCATTATCACTTAATTCCTTCCAAAGCGTTTTAATAATCCTTTCTGTTTGTGAATCAAAATAAAGAACTACTCCATACAAAATTAAATCCCTACTTTCTACTGTATGTATTCAATAAATACTAATAAGAGTTTTTACATTCTGCAATGATTTCATCTAACGTTCCTGTATTCGCGACTTGACGCATGTCGAGTGTCCGGCAAACGCCGGACCAAGGGCGTTTGCCCGCTGCGTGAATATGATGTTATAGGATGTCCATGTCTTCTATGAATCACCTCACCCTAATAGGTTTTCTATTTGTTTCTTATGATGTTCATCATGATGTACGAATATTTTCAGATATCTTTCATAGGTATAAGGCCGTTTATCATTTCCTATAAAAAATCGAATTTCTGAATGATCTACCTTATGGAATTGGTTGACTAAATGAGTTCGAGTTTCGATAAAGGTTTTAATCATACTTTCTCTGTCTGTAAATTCCTTTGCCTTCTCTATCGCTTTTACATTATGAGTATCATGATCGACGAACTCTGGAAGTCTCACTTGATCTTTTATGTGTGGGAGCATCGTATTCAAAGTATACGTATCCCAATTCCATAGATGGGCCACGACTTCCTTCACAGTCCATTTTCCAGGAGAGATCAGCTTTTGCCAAGTCATATCATCAATTGATTTTACAAATTCATTGAAATTTTCAAACTGATCTAATAGTTTCTTGTTCATCTTCTTTAATCCCTCCTGAGTTGACTTTACATGGATTTCCTATAACGTTCTTGTATTCACGAACCCGAAAGCCTTAAACGACGGCAGGGAGTGGGTCGAAGACTTAGGTTTGCAGGGTTGTCTGACTGCATGCGCTTCCTGCTAAATCTCCAGTCAGACCAAGGGGGCGAATGCCACACTGCGTGAATATATTGTTATACGACGCTTCGGACTACCACGATTACACTACAAAATTTTCTTGAATCCTAAGTCCTTACATATGACAAATGACTTTCCTAATATTGCTACTTTTAATTCTTCATGATCTGATTTGAGTTGTAGTATGTTTGGATTAAGATGATTCCTTTCTAGCACTTCCTTGTATGTTTTAATAATTGTCTCTGGTCCTTTGGCCAGAAGTCCCTGTTGTTGGTTTAGGAGCCATTCAAGTGATCCATTCATAAAATGTTGAAATTCAATCCATTTGTCTGTCACTTTTTGATGTTCAATTAATAGTTCTCCAATGACTTTAAAAACTTCATTTGATACCCCTTTGAAATATAATTCAGTCGTTGGTTCAAGATATTCGAGTAATAATGGATGATTAGTCTCCAGTTCTATATCTTCAATAAAATCTAAAGTAATTTTATAATCTCTAACTTGTTTAAATTCAACTTCCCATTTTTGAATGATCAAATCGGTAAAATATAAAAAAACATGGAACTCAACGATTAAGTCTTCACCGGTCTCTTTGGTGATGACTGGACGAAGATAAACGTCATCTTCAAATATCGCATTTTGAAACTCCTTTTGAAATATCTGATAAATGGTTCTTCACCAACTTTCCCGAATTGTCGTATAACATGATATCTACGAACTTCGAAAATACCTCTCTTTTTAACGAATATCTACATATAATATAACCCATATTAATTCATCTGCGAAGTCACGAACGTACTCAAAAAAGCAGCCCGAGTAAACTGTCCTATATGTTAGCTATATAACTAACACGTAGGATGCAGTTCACACCTGGGCTGCTCTTTCCACACTCAACAATAGAAGAATCGCCTATAACCTTCAGTGATCAAACTTTTCTCCCCTTGCGCTCCTTCACGAAAATATTTACTTCGCCACGCTACTCCAGACCACACGCTCGCTCATCGCTTTATGCTGTGCAATCAGACAGAGTTCTGCCGCTTTGAAGGCATGTTCCTGCGTCATGGCTGTCTCGGTTCGATCCAGACAGTCACGAATGAGCTGACCGAAGAACGGATAACCGACTTTGCCCTTCACACTGTAGCGAAACTCGCCTTCATGGTTTACCAGATAGACCTGATCACCTTCCGGTTCTCTCGCAACATCAATATACTTCCGCAGCTCGATATAACCGTCCGTTCCCAGAATTACTGTACGCCCATCGCCCCATGTGCCCAGACCATCCGGTGTGAACCAGTCCACTCGGAAGTAACCGGAAGCTCCGTTGTCCCCGATCAGCGAAGCTTCGCCGAAGTCTTCCAGTTCCGGGAACTGTGGGTGATTGAAGTTATGCACACGACTGAACCCAACCTCAGCGTCCGTACATGATGCAAAGGTCAGAAATTGTTCGATCTGGTGACTCCCGATATCACAGAGAATGCCGCCATACTGCTCATGCTTGAAGAACCATTCCGGTCGTCCACCCGCATTCAATCGATGCGGGCCTGTACCCATAACTTGCACTACTTTGCCGATTGCCCCTTGTTCAATGAGCTGCCCCGCATAGATCGCACTTTCTACATGCAGTCGTTCACTGTAATACACCATGTACTTCTTGCCTGTTCGCATCACTTCTTCTCGTGCAAGCTTTAATTGCTCCAGCGTGGTGAACGGGGCTTTGTCTGTAAAATAATCCTTGCCTGCGGCCAATACTCTCATACCCAGCGGTGCACGATCTGAAGTGATTGCTGCACTTGCCACCAATAACACCTCATCATCTGCTAGTACTTCCGCTTCGGATGCTGCGACTTGAGCCTGTGGGAACTGCTTCCGAAATGCCTCTACCTTCGCCGGGTCCGGATCATATACCCATTTGAGGGTAGCCCCGGCCTCCAACAATCCCCCAACCATGCCGTAGACATGCCCATGATCCAGCGCAACAGCAGCAATCGTGAACTCACCCGGACCACATACGACCTCTTTTGTTACACTTTTTGGTGCATAGAACATCCCGTCTTTAGCCATGTCATCCCATCCCCATTATAAAATTTTCAATAAAATGAATTCGTCTTATATATCTTCTTTATTTAAACGTCTGACTCAGATCAGCAGGTTGACTGCCACTGAATGCCTTGTCTTTCTTCGTCGTTGAACCAGCAATGCGTTCCTGCAGATGCTCGTAGAACAGATCCTCATCGATCGGCAGATCGACCCAATTATCCGTCCAAGTAGACAGCAGCATCGCGTTCGACAATGTTAATCCGTGTATACCATCCTCACCGGGAGCAATGAGTGGTGCGCCTGTACGAATCGCATCAACCCAGTTGCGAATCAGACCCGGGTGCCCCGTTTCAACACCTGTAATCGGGATTTCACATTTCCAACATTCTGGCTGTCCAAAACCTCCGGTAAACCGCTGATTGAATTCAGGTTCAGATTCCCGAAGTCGCCAGAACGTAAGTTTTCCGTCTTCGATCACGATTTTACCTCGGTCTCCGTTGACCTCGAATCGGTTCGTACCTGGTGCTTCGCCAGTAGTCGTTACAAAGACACCTGTTGCTCCATTTTCATACTCCACATAAGCGGTTACATCATCTTCCACTTCAATGTTCCGATACTTGCCAAACGAACAGAAAGCACGCATGCGTACCGGCATCATGCCAATGGTCCACTGCCACAAGTCCAGTTGATGCGGGTCCTGGTTAATCAGCACACCGCCGCCTTCACCTGCCCAAGTTGCCCGCCAGCCGCCGGAATCATAGTAACTCTGGGATCGGTACCAGTTTGTAATAATCCAGTTGGTACGCCGTACCTCTCCCAGTTCCCCCGAAGCAATTAAATCTCTCAGTTTAATGTAGAGTGGGTTGGTCCGCTGGTTGTACATCATGGAAAAGACTTTACCGCTCGCTGCGGCCGCTTCATTCATCTTGCGTACCTGCTTCGTATACACGCCGGCTGGCTTCTCGATCATGACATGCAAGCCATGCTGGAACGCCTGAATGGCCTGTTCCGGATGATCATAGTGCGGCGTTGCAATAATGACTGCATCAATCGTACCCGAAGCCATCATCTGCTCAGCATCCTGCCAATAGGTTACCGTTGCTGGAAGATGACTGGATACCCAGCTCTCCATCTCTCTTCTTACATCACATACGGCGACCAGCTCTGCACCGGGTACCTCTCCGGCAACCAACGTTCTGGCATGTGCTGCTCCCATGTTTCCTATACCAATCACCGCTACTCGCACGATACTCATGACTGCTCCTCCTCGTCCACACGACGCTCAATTTCGGCGAAAACGTCTGCAAAATGCTGTAACATCGCCTTGGATTCCAAGGCACCACTAAAGTCCTCTATTCCGTAATATCCGTCATACCCGACGGCACGAAGATCCCGTACCATCTGTACCCAATCGACCATGCCTTCAGTCAAAGGAGTCCAGTGACATTTCCAGGTTGTATTCAGAGCCACTCCGCTGCTCTTCTCAGTCACATTAGCCTCTTGCGAATCATTCGCTTCTGCTTCAAACCACCCGGCATTCTTCACATGCACATGAGCCAGATACGGACCTAGCAACTCAAGTCCCATCCGGTGATTCTCATATCCTTCATGCACCATATTGCCTGGATCGTATAATACACCCACATGCTGCGGGTCCAGCGATTGCACAAGTCGATAGGCCAGCGATGCCGTTGGTGCAATGGTCTGATGATGCGTTTCTACGAGGGCCTTGATGTTGTACTGTTTAGCCAGCTCCTGTACTTCACTCAGGTATTGAACGGCTTTACGATACAATTCAGGATAGTTGGTCTTGCGATCATATCCCGGAACACCCACACGCATCATTGATGCTCCTAATCCAGCCGCAGCCTGAAACGCCTGCTCGGTTGCAGACAAATCTCCACAGTTCAGATACGGCACCAATGCAATGGATGTTCTACCTTGCCCTACTGCAGCTTCACCGAAAACTGGAATCTGTTCCTGCCAGCGGCTCGGATCTACCGAACATCGATTATTTCTCCAGTAAGAAGGCTCCTCGGATATCGCATCTTCAGGAATGCCGTGGAATCTCCACTCAATTCCATCGATCCCTGCTGCTGCCGCTGCCAATGCCAATTCTTCTGCATTCAGATCAGGGGTTGCCACGGTGAATACAGACAGTTTCATCATGATCCATCTCCTTATGTAAACGTATTCATTTTATGTCGTAAAGGCATTGTATCACTCCACTGAACGTCGCCATAGAGGGAAACGCCAACAGATGAATGACAGATAACGAACAGGGCACATTCCCCATTCAGAGATAACTTCCCAAGAGGATGATATGTTCTCAAATCAAAAAAGACATCCTTGGAACAGATTCAATTCTGTTCAAAGATGCCTTGTACAATAATTTTATATAGGATGTTTGAGGAAAAAGGGCCCTATCAGTTATCCAGGCGCAATTTCAGTAGCTGGTTCTTGTACTCGTACAATTTGCAACCCGTGCCTCTCTCTCTAATCCCGGTCAAAGAACACGTGTTCAGCCTTTATTTTCCCCTGATCTATCGTCATGATGCCGAATGAATATTGCTTCTGAAAACGCCGATCCGTAGGCGACCCAGGATTAAATACCAGTGTATTGTCCACGGTATGCATCACCGGAATGTGTGAGTGTCCGTAGATCACAGCATCCACATGTTGGCCTGCAAAGGTATGAATTGCATTCTGCTCTGTACCCTTCGACCCTAGATGGCCGTGCACAAGACCCAGACGAAGTCCTTCCACTTCAACAATACGGGAATATCCCAGTTTTTCAGCGATTTCGGACGGGTCCGTATTACCTGCTACTCCTTCAACTGGTGCATACTCACTAAGTAATGGATGTACACTCCAATCCGACCAGTCACCGGCATGAAGAATGAGATCTGCACTCGGCAATACATCAAGGAGTTGAGTTGGTAACTTGCGTGATTTTCGTGAACAATGCGTGTCGGAGATGACAACAATTTTCATATAACAACCCACCTTTCCTTTAAGAGGTCGTTCAAAAAGTCCGCTTTTGATTACGAAGGATGCCTAACGGCATCGCAGCATCGAATATGGAATTCAGCCGAAATGTCCGTTGCTCACGTAGTTTCCTACGCTCCGCTACTCCATTTCTAGCTTCATCCCATCTGCTCGGTACTGAAAACCACCCTTTTTGAACATTCACTTTTTTCTTTGTTGCAATCTACTCTGTCTGCGATGGGACAGCTAACATCTGGGAACTGGATCGTTCCATATCTTCGAGCGTAATGGATGCAAAGAACTGCTCCACCTTGGCCTCGGCAACCTGATACAGATTGGTTAGCAGGCTGTCTATATGCAAGCCCACCTCACAATCCGGGTTACAATTGCCGTGAATCGGAAACAGTGGACCTTCATCCTTGGCTGCCTGATAGATCATCGCTAATGTAATTTCACTTGATGGCTTCGCCAGATAGAAGCCTCTTGTTCCAGGAGAGGAATTCACCAATCCTGCCTTTTTCAGCCCGCCCAGAATCCGTCTCACGACCACAGGGTTGGTATTCACGCTACCTGCAATATGTGCAGACGTGATTCGTTCAGGCGCGCTGAGTGACAATAACAACAAACAATGCACACTGACCGAAAAATGAGTACTCATGATTAACCACCTTTTTTGAACATTTTAAAGATCATCCTAGACATGCTGACATCATTCAGAGAACAGATCCTGTTCGGGACGTGCTCTGATCTTGAGTTGTCGCACACTGTATTCCAGTTGTTTCACAATATCATCCAGCTGTTTGCGATCAATCTTGGTCGGATCTTCCACCGGTTTCGCGGATGACTTAAGATCGCGGATCGTTAACTGCTGCTCTTGCCATTTGTCCATCAGATCTGCAATATTGGCATAGAAACGTTCGTAATCTTTGATGACCAGGTCAAGATAGGCGTCTACCTCATCCGGATCATAACCACGAAGTTTATAATTAAATTGTTTTTCATGAATCGATAATGCATCTAGCTGTACACCCAATTGTTTGAACAATTGTCTTTGTTTATCCAATCTTCGTTTCATATGTTCATCCATATTGACAACCTCCATTATAAGCCAAGCCGTGGTTCATTTTTCCAGTGAAAAACATACGGCATTTTCTCTCTCTATTTTTTATAACACATAATCCGTCAGATATAAAATGATACGACCCTATTCCTCACGAAAATGATTGCTTTTCATCCGATTCGGGTAAGGACACATACACCCCACAACGGGAAAGGAGCATGTCCTTATGAGTACTTTAACCAAAGATCAACGTCAAGAACTGAAAAACGCCCTTTTGGAGCAACGCGAAAATTTGCAGCGTCATTTTGAATCCAGCATGGAAGACGGTGCTCCGGCCCAGTCGCTGAAAGATTCAACCGGTGAGCTGTCCTCATACGATAATCACCCTGCAGATGCCGGTACGGAAACATTTGAACGCAGCCGTGATTTGGCGATCGACGATACATTAACAGACGAATTCAATCAAGTGAACGACGCATTGGAACGTATGGAACAAGGTACATACGGAACTTGTGTAACGTGCGGAGAAGATATTCCCTTCGAACGACTTGAGGCTATCCCATATACTGCATACTGTATTGATGACACGCCTAACCGGGAGATCAGCAACGATCGGCCCGTTGAAGAAGAGGTCATGACCATGCCTCCAAGTGGCGCTGGAGAAGGAAGACAACGTAACGCCGGCAAGTTCGACAATGCAGATGCCTGGGAAGCGGTCGAAGAATATGGTACATCCAACTCCCCCGCTACTGCAGCCAAACGTGATGTAAAGGACTACGATGAGAACATGTAATGTGGTTATAGACTGTAACGGTTATGCGTCAAAATTAAAACTGATTCAATAGGATACACCACCGTTATCCTGTCTTATCACGCATTAAAAGCCGCCAATGGCGGCTTTTTCTAGTTTTCTCGAATGTGGTCTGCCATGTTTGCCGTTGCATGTTTCCAGCGATAACGCTGAACACTATTCCGCCCGTTATTCTTCCGACTCACTACCCGGTGATGCAGATTCCTGCCGTTTAGAAACAGATCGGGACGTTTTCGAAGTTGATTTGCCCTTACCGGTCGTAGCTTTCTTTTTCTCTTTTGCATCTGTCTTAGACACAGGTATTTTCTCTAACGGTTTAGAGAGGGCAGAGAATAACTGAAAGACCTCATGCTCCCCTTGCTGATTCTCTTTTGTTGTATAGGGTTCACAGAGCTTTATGATGTTCTTATATAATTGCTCTACTTCCTCACGGTTTGCATAGAGCGTGATGTCCGAGAGAAACATCCGATCTTCGTTTTCCGCCTGATGCATGAATCGCTGACGACTTTGTTCAAACATCTCATTTAACAGTTTGAGCGTTTCAGAGCGAAATACCTGTTTCAATGGTGAGTTTTCCTTGTCTTCATCTTCGTGACGAAGATGGATCTCTCCGGTAAACGGTTCGTAGTATTTTGCAATAATCCCATTAATCTCCCGCGTGGAAACGATGGTGAGCAGACCGATTTTCTCCAACTTTTTCACATGATAATGCACTTTGGCTGGTACCTCACCCATCTGATCGGCGATCTCTTTGACTGTGGATGGTCTGCCCTGTTTGTTAAACATATTCATAATCTGTATCCGATACGGATCGGAGTAGATTTTAATTTCTTCAATTGTGGATAGAACTTTGTGCTGCATCCCTGTATCCTCATTTCCGGGGTACCTGTTGCCCATCGATGTCTCTATTATACCGCTGTGTCAGGGCTTCGGTCAAAACAAGACGGAGATGACATGCTGTATAAAACCGGAAAATGATCGCCTCTGAATGTACTTTACAGGGCAGTTCGAAAACTTTTGCTAAATAACAGCATACCTGCTGACATGGCAAGCATAATACCGAAGACGATAAACAGAACAGGCATGGTCATCCAATCTGCAAGTGCTCCCGAAACCAGGCTCCCAAGTGGTGCGACACTCAAGACAAGCATACTCTGGAGGGCATACACTCTGCCAAGCATCTCGGAAGGCGTCACTTCCATAAGATAGGTAGCCAGCGGTGTTGTAGCCAGAGGAATCCCCATTCCCATCAGTAGACAAAAGGCCGCCGCAACCGGCAGTTGGAAGGTCGTCATATAAGCCGGGAGTGCCGTCATGGCATAACTGAGACCTAGCATGACAATACCACTGATGACCAGCACACTTTTACGGTAATTTGCTCCCCTTTGCGTTAACCACACACCACTAAGCAACATGCCTCCCACCATCAGCCCACTGAGCAGACTTAATCCCCAAGCGCCAGCATGCAGCGTTTCAATGACATACGGTGTACGGAGAACATTAAACGGCATCAGGCAGAAATTAACGAAAGCAAACAGGATGGAGACGATTAATAATAAGGCGTGTTTACGGAGAAAATGAAAGGCTTCTGCCATTTCGGAGAATATACTACTTTTTTCGGATTGAAGAGAATGCATTTCAGTTGATGTTTTATTATCATTGTTAGCAGATGTTGATACTCTAGGGTAGCCTACTCGGCTCATAATTAAAGCACTTAGCGCAAACAACCCAGCATCAATCAGGATCGTCCAGGCAATACCTATTGAAGCAATGAGTGCACCCGCCACTGCAAGTCCTGCGAGTTCGGCCACTCTGGTTGCGGAAGACGACATGGCGTTACCGGAGAGTAGCATCGATTGGGGAAGCAATCTGGGGACACTGGACACTTCCGCAGGAGTAGTGAAGCATTCCAGCAAAGAATTCAGAATCGTGATGACAAATAAATGCCACACTTCGAGTTGGCCCAACCCGAACAACAGAGCTGTAATACCCACGAATAACCCGCGACCCGTATTGGTGATCACAATCACTTTTTTGGGAGACATGCGATCAACCAAAGCACCGGCGAACAGACCCAGAAGGATATTAGGTAAGAAATTCACCGCCAGCAACGTACCCATCAACACTTTCGAACCGGTCAGAATGTACACCATCCAGCTGTATGCAATCGAATCAATGGAATCACCAAATCTGGATACAACTCTACTGAGCATAAATTGCATATAGGGCCTGATTCGTATTAATTCCCCTATGCCTTGCTTGCCAACAGCTGTGCTATCGATCATGTCTTCCCACTCCCTAACGTTAAAATATTTTTCATGTTAATTTTATTTTAACGTACATTATGCAGAAATCAATACCTCCGTGAAAATAATTTTAACGACAAGTACGTAAAGTAAAAAACTCGCTCTTCTTTCAGTTGATTCGTAATCAACATCAAAGACATTTTGAACAACCTTTTTGAACAATCCCCTATAACACAAAAAAACAGACCATATGTGGTCTGTTAGGTTGGGCTGATCGTATTTGAACTGCCTTCATTTTCTGCCTACTTCTCAACACTTAAATGAAATCCAGACTGCTCAGCCTGTACCTCCAACATTAAATCACGTACCCGGTCTGCTTCATTTCCCAGGCGTTCTTCGCTGATTCGGTAGTTGGTCCATTTCAACTCAAGTGGAAGTTCAATCGTACTCGTCAGGCAATCCCACAATGCATCGAGATTACCGCCATAAAAATCCGGCAGAGCTAGCTTATCCTTTAATTGCAGATGAAGTTCAGCACTACTCGCAAAGTCTACTCCATCCAGAATCACAATATTCATGACTGCCCCTTCCTCTATTTTAAGCGTGTAAATGATGCATAATGATCTGTCGTTTTGTAGATGAGTCCATCATTGGAATACACAATCCGATCCGAATTACGGAAGCCGGAAGTATAGTTGATATCCGCTTCGCGCCATGTCCGTCCGCTCGCTGCTGGCAGAAGCCCCTCCCGATTGCCGAATGTGTCTCCGCCGATGCTTTTCCCAGGAGCGACGACAGCCAAATTTCCTTTTGAAGCTACCCAGCCGAGTCCTGTTGCCTGTGATTTGGTAATAAAGTTACATGGCAACGTTCCGTTTGCACTCAGATAGTTTGCTACCCCCGTAAACGTATTGATAATGGTACATGTTGCAGCAGATGCCTTCTGCTGTGGGGCTGGGGTGAACTGTGAACCTGCGAGGAAAACGAACGTTAACAACAAAGCCAGTAGTGCGGTTGATAGTAATTTTTTCATCAATCCTGCCTCCCGATCCTCATAGTAGATGAACGTTGCCACGATATGCGTTTTGCTAGCTGCAACTGTCTTGCTGTACGTTCTGCTAGATTATAGTAAACAAGTCATCTCATGACTATTTATATCACATCAATTTGGTAGAAATATCAAATCAAGATGTTTTAATTGTAAAATATTATAATTGTTACATTTTAAGACAGAAAAAAAAGACTCTCATCCCTGAAGATGGAGTCTGCATTTTCTAGTATGTTTAACTGACTTGACCTAAACTATTCGATCAGCTGCACACGTTGACGAGTTCGCGCCGATTCCAGGCACGCATCAATGACACGCATGTTCTGAATGGTATTTTCCGGACTGAAAGGCAAAGCCTCTCCTTCAAGTGCAGCCGCTGCGAACGTCTCTACCTGAAGCACATAGGAATTCGATACCGATACACGTTCCTCACGACTGACCGAATCCGTGTGCACAATAATCTGAGGCGGAATATCACTGTTCTCCCAGCCAAATACTTTTGGCAGTTCAATTCGCCCTTCCGTCCCGAGAATCTCCATCTCCGCTCGTCCTGAAGCCCACATGCCACAGTCAAAAGTTAACGCTACCGAATTCGGAAATTCTATTAGTCCCGATGCCATCATATCGACGCCATCATGCTCGTCCGAGAATAGCGCGTGTACCGTCACTGCTTCCGGTTCCTGTCCCAGATACATCCGGGCTGCCGAGATTGGATAAACGCCTAGATCGAATAATGATCCGCCGCCCATCTCTCTTTTGAACCTTACATTCTCCTTATCATCAGCAGTATTACAGGTAAAGTTGCCATGGATAGCTCTGACGATGCCAATCTCTCCACTGGCTATAATCTCTTGCACACGTCTGTGCTTGGGATGATATCGATACATTATCGCTTCTGCAAAAAGAACGCCATGCTGCTGACATGCCTCTATCATTTCTGCGGATTCATCTGCATTCAGGGCTGCTGGTTTCTCGCACAACACGTGTTTTCCAGCCTGCGCAGCTTTGATGGTCCATTCTTTGTGCATATGGTTAGGCAAAGGAATATAGACGGCTTCGATGTCCGGATCAGCGATGAGTTCTTCGTAACTTCCATACGATCTGGCAATGCCGAGTTCTTCGGCAAGGGTTTCCGCCTTTTCCTTGCTACGGCTGGCAATCGCCAGCACCTCACCACGTTCGGACTGCTGGATCGCCGGAATGACTGCATTTTTGGCAATGGTTGACGTACCGAGTACACCCCACTGTAACTGTCTATTCATGCTCATCTTCCTTTCGTACCGTAATTGTCCTCTTCTGCCTTGTGTAACATGCCTAAACAACGATCCAGATCTGTTTTGACCTGTTTCTTGTATAATTCGGCTTTCTCCGCACCATCATCCGTAAAATGATATAAAACGATTTCCTGAAAATCGACCTTCGGATCGTTACCCTTCAGCTTCTTCGTGCGATAAAAAACACCTTGCTGTACCAATTCATGCAGTGCCCGATATACCTCGCTCTGGGGTGGTACATAACCGTAGTCTTTGAATTCCTGCTTCATCGCCTCCAGCATCTCGTAACCATACCCCCTGTGCTGTTCAACCATCGTAATCAGATACAGCTTAATAAATGCCCGCTGTGCAATCATAAAAGCCACGTTCATTCCCCTCCTGTCAGAACCTATATATCTAGTATTATAAAACTTATGTTCGGGTTCTGCCATCTTTCTCCGCTTTGCCTCCCCTTTATCCATCTTCAAGGAGGGAGAGCAAGAAATCGTGTGAATACGCGTTAACCTGAGGGAAGCACGGAAAAAGGTTTTCTATTGTGAATTTTTCATGTAATGAAATTTTAATTTTTATTCAAAAGAATCAAATTCATAATACCTTTAGCTGCTTCAATCAAGGTTGGATTTAGATCGATACGGTTCAATTTGTCTATACTTCCGAACGCCCGTACACTCCTGTGCGGCTGTGGTCATCTATTATGATTTTTTCATATATTGCTGGATTCATTTATTGCGGATAGATTTCGGTACGGTTCCCACAATCCATTTGCCCCAGCTTACGCGAGAGATAAGCCATGTCAGTACACAGGATAATGTTAGAGCCAACAACCAGGTAATGATCATTCGGACGACAGGGTTCCAGCCCATCGAAACATAAAACAGCTCATCTGGAATGTAGCTATACCGCAGCATCAACATATGCATCAGATATCCGCCATACGATACACCACCAATCCATCCCAGCAATCGTGTAACCCTAAGGTTATGCAGTTTGCCGGCCAGCTGGTACATGACCATGATCGAAGCAATCAGAAAGAGCGCCATATCAGGCCGGATCAGGCTGACCGTGTAGAATGTAATTTTGATTCCCTCCGGCTTCTGAAACTCCAGCATTAATAGATATGTAAACCGAAGCCCCAGCACGATAAACACCGTCCAATATACCCAGCGTAACCGATGAATCCATTCATTCCAGTACTGGACGGATAAGCCCGCGGCCGCACCAAGTACAAAATAAATAAAGAAATAGAGGAAATTGCGGTCTGCATACGTTGTAAACGCATCTGTCAGTACCGGAATATTCAGCCAGCCCATGAATTTGGCAATGTTGCCTAATTGATCTGCGAGAACTAGATACACTACGCCCGAAATAAGCAGAGCGATCATACGCCCCTTGGCTTCGTAGCGGTTATATACATAACGAATGGCTCGCAAGAAGAGCGGAAATAACAGATAAAACTGAATCAGCATAATAATGTACCAAAAGTGTGAAGTTGTTTTGCCAGTAATCAGCTTCAAGCCTAAGTCTGGAATGTCATTCCATCCAAATCCCGTCCAGCCTCGCGGTGCAAGTGTAAAGTAAATGAGTGACCAGATGAGATAAGGTACGATGACGTCAGTTACTCTTTTTCTCATAAACTTGCCGTAATGCAGCTTGTCCCCCGTATTATAAAAAAGTACCAACCCTGTTATAAAGATGAACAAAGGAACTGCAAATTTGGAGAGCATCAGCAGTATAGCCAATAACACGCCATCCTCCAGTTTCGTTTCCGGTACCAGAGAGTAGTGTGCGATGGAATGCTGAAGAACCACCGCTGCAAAGGCCAGTCCCCTTAAGCTCTCGATTTCTGTAATTCGTTCTCTGCGAGACATACATTCAACCGTCCTTTCTAGGTCTTACGATAAGAGATATAATGAAAATGAAGCCGTATATCTGATGAACGGGGGGATTCATATTTCTTTAGCTGACAAGGACATCGCCACGATCGACTCCAAATATGTTCAGCAGCATCTGGCTAACGAACGAACCTTTCTAGCCTGGGTTCGCACCGGCATTGCCATGGCGGGCATCGGCTTTCTTGCTGCCGGATTTGGCTTTAACTCCTCAGCGTATGATCGTCTTGCACATATTGCCGCCATTATTACAGGTATCACTTCCCTGATTGGCGGCATATCCATCATTGTGTGTTCGGCAACAGCCTATCATCGGAAGCGTACACAAATCAATGAGCAAACGTATCAGGCGTCAACCGGATTAATTCGTTTTCTGACCATGATGCTACTGGTGATTGGACTCGCTTTGGCTGTATTGCTCTATGTATTGTTATTCCCTGCCTGACTGGGTAAAAACACCATCCGCCATTATTGATGCCCAATGTCAGACAGGGACAAAAGCCGGCTTCCCTTAAGGAAACCGGCTAATGACCATCTGGTGGATCATATATGTCATTCCATTTGCAGGTATTATGTCATTGAGTTCTATTACATATCCACCGAATCGGTATAACGATTAGAGAAATGTATTGTTACCGAACCGCGCTGCCTTGGTTTGGGCTTCCAATCTGCGTTCTTCCATATCCAGGTCCGGACGTTCGGCAGCCACATCTCCACCATGGACTTGGGCTCTGTCCCGATTATACTGGCTGTTGCTGCTGAACACATCATACACATCCGTGTCCCGATCCGTGGAGTCTACGAGCAACAGGATTTTGCCATTCTGTACATACTCCTCATACTGTTTGGCATCCTCTTCCGGAATACCGAGACCAACCAGTCCACCCACCAATCCGCCAGCTCCTGCACCCACAGCTGCACCGGTAAATGCTGCTGCGATAGGGCCTGCGGCCAGAATTGGTCCTATGCCGGGTATGGCCAGTGCACCGATACCTGCGAGCAGGCCAGCCACGCCACCAAGTACACCACCTGTTGCTGCACCCGCAGCCACGCCTTCAGGGGCTTTCGTACCCGTCTCTTCCCGAATCGCCTTCAATTCATCCCGATCCTGTGTAACAACGGAGATTTCGTCTGAAGTGAATCCTTGTGCTTTCAGACCCTCGATAGCCTGCGATGCTTCACGTTCTGTATTAAACACACCTACGATTTTCTTCTGCATAGTGAATCCCTCCTCATCTTATTGAGTGGTTCGCTATGTTATTACCCGCCTTGTTTTCTTTCAAACGCTTGCAGGGTCAATATAATATGTGTGGATAGCAATTAATTGCTGAGGTTCATTCCTTTTCATGCCCATCAGGGTGGGCATTCAAACTCAGGCACGTGATACGTTGTCAGACATACTCTTACGTGGAAGTACGTCGGCGTCCAGAACATCTTGAAGTACAGGCTGGCTGATCCTGGTGAATTATCCAGACGATTTTCTAAGGAACCGAGGACGTCTTATTTAGCCTTTGGGTCTTCAGTTTATTGTGTAAGAAACATGAGACACGTTATTTAACAAAATCACCTGACAACCCCGGTGTAAACGGCTGGTTTTTCGAATATAGCGTGTTTCAGATTCCTTAGATTTCTAAGGACGCTTCAAATCGCTGAATAAGACGTCACAGGTTCGTTAGCGCTCCCGCTGTTCAGCAGAGTCTGTGCTGATGAAGCTCCCTTGGGAAACCACATAATTGATATCTGAAAAAACGAAATAATTCATCTATTTCCCCCGTGGTTTGGCCCGATTTGTGGCGACCGCTTCAAGTGGATTATCCGGCCAGTAGTGCTTCGGATAACGACCTTTCAGATCTTTTTTGACGTCAAAGTACGTCTCTCGCCAGAAATTGGCCAAGTCTCGTGTAACCTGTACAGGCCGCTGCGCCGGTGATAACAAGTGGATGGTCAACGGAACTCGCCCACCACCAATACGTGGTGTCTCCTGTTGTCCAAACATCTCCTGTAGTCTCACCGCCAGCGTAGGGTCCTCCGGTCGGCTGTAGTCTACGGGAATTCGGGAACCACTTGGCACCTGTATATGCGTCGGCGCTTCATCGTCCAGTTGTTGTCGCTGATTCCAGCTCAGTCCGCCGAGCAATACATCATGCATCGATAATCTCTTCAGATCGGCTGCCGATCGCATGCCTGTCAGATAAGGCGTAAGATGTTCTGCCAACTCTTCAGTCAGATCATCTTCGATCAGGTCAGGCCACTCGGGTAGATGAAGATGCAGGAACCGCAGCCTGTCCGCAAGTTGTCTGGATGTTTTTGTCCAGGGCAGACAATCGAGCCCTTCCATTCGTATTCCCGTTATCAGTGCTTCCAGCACCTGATCTTCAGGCGGCTGTGCAATACTGCTCTCTTTAATCACAAGGGCTCCAATACGAAGTCTCTTGTGTGCGCGCACGCTGCGGGTATTGGAATCCCAGGCCACTTGCACTTCATTGTGCAGCAAGTGCTGACCTGCCTGCAACAATGTCTGCTCCTGCAACGGCGCAGCCAGCAGGATGCGCGCATCTGCGCCCTGGTCGTCTGCCTCAGCTGCGACCAGATACGCTGAACGGCTCAGCGATTCTGTCGCTGCGAGCCGTACACCGCGGCCGCTGCTCAGCAGATAGCGGCCGTCCTCCCGGCGTTGCCCGATCCGGTCCGGATAGGCAAAGGACAGCAGCAATCCGCAGCTGTCCTCATCCGGCCGCACCGGATCGGCCGCCGGCCCGAGCGCCGAGCGCAGCTGGCGGCTCTCCTGGAGCATGCGCCGCACGGCCGCGCCGTCTAGGGCAGCCGCTGCCGCTTGCGGCATGCCGCTGCTGTCCGCGGTCAGCAGCGCTTCCACGCGCGGGCGGAGGTCTGTGCCCGCGCCTGCACTGCCACTGCTGCGGAGGCCGGCAGGCTCCTGCAGCAGTGCCGCCAGCATGCTGGCGTAGCTGGCCAGCCCAAGCTCCGCCGCGCGGAGCAGCATGCTGGCCAGTCGCGGATGCACGCCAAGCGTGTTCATCCGCCGCCCGAAGGGCGTGATGCGGCCTGCGTCGTCCAGGCCGCCCAGCTGGCGCAGCAGCGCCTGTGCCTGGCCGTAGGCGGCGTCAGGCGGGGTGTCCAGCCATTGCAGCTCTGCTGGGGACTGGACACCCCAAACGGCAAGCTCAAGCGCCAGCGGCGCGAGATCCGCGGAGGTGATCTCCGGGCGAGCTGCCTCAGGCAGTCCCCCATGAACCTCTTCGCTCCATAGCCGGTAACACACACCTGGGGCGATTCGCCCCGCACGACCCCGCCGCTGATCGGCTGATGCCTTGGACACCGGCAGGGTGACAAGCCGGCTCATGCCCGTACGCGGCGAGAATGCCGATGCTCGACTCAGCCCCGCATCCACCACAACTTTAACGCCAGCCAGCGTAAGACTGGATTCCGCAATGGACGTAGATAATACCACTTTCCGCCAGCCCTCAGCCGCCGGGCGTATGACCTCATCCTGTTGTTCCACTGGCAAACTCCCATACAGAGAATGAACCTTCACATGTGCTGGTAGAGAACCGTTTAATAACTCACGCTCTGTACGATGTATCTCTCTTGCGCCGGGAAGAAAAACAAGCACGTCTCCCTCCTGTTCAGCTAATGCCTTGTTCACCGTATGAGCCGTGAATTGTTCCAGCTGCATGGCTGCCGGTCTTGGCACATATCGTGTTTCCACCGGAAACGTGCGTCCCGGACAGTGAATTGCTCTTGTACCCTCACCAAGCAAGGCACAGACGGGAACAGGATCAAGGGTCGCCGACATGACCAGCAGTTTCAGATCTGGACGTAACATCGCTCGCGATTCCAATGCCAGAGCCAAGCCCAAGTCCCCATGTAGATGACGTTCATGGAATTCATCGAATATAATCATCGCCGTATCCTCAAGACCCTGGTCCTGCTGCAACATCCGGGTCAACACCCCTTCCGTCACAACTTCAATGCGTGTCCCCTGACTCACCCGGGTATCCATGCGTACACGATATCCTACAGTCTGACCCGCCTTTTCCCCTAGCGTAGCCGCCAGTCTCGATGCGGCCGAACGCGCGGCCAGCCTTCGGGGTTCCAGCATAATGATTTTCCGTCCCGCAACCCACGGTTCCTCCAGCAAAGCCAGCGGTACAACAGTCGTTTTTCCCGCACCCGGTTCTGCAATTAACACACCTGTATCTTGATCCCGAAATAACTGCTTTAACTCCGGAATAATTTCTTGTATCGGTAACTCTATATGCATATGATCGCTCCTAATGTATGTACCTCACTGCTCTTCAGCATCACTATTCGAATGTTAGCATTATAACAAAAAAAGCCGTCCCAGAGGAACGACTATCGCAAACACACTTATTTCAGCAAAAATGAATTTATCCAGAATGCTCACTTAGCTGAGCAATGATTCGGCACCATCAATCACGATCTCTGCTCCAGTGATATGTCTGGATTCGGACGATGCGAGGAAGCTTACCAGATCGGCAACATGTTCCGGCTGACCCGGACCGTCCGCAAGTGGCTGCTGACCTTCCGGGAACTCCATCGGAATAATGATCTGCTGCAAATCATCCGTTTTGACCGTACTTTGATCGATATTCGTCGCAATCGCCCCTGGGCAAATCACGTTTACACGTATCTTGAACTTCGCCAGCTCAAGCGCAGCCATCTTCGCAAATGCAACCTGCCCTGCCTTGGACGTGCTGTACGCCGACATGCCAAAGCTTGAGAAACGTTGATTGCCATTGATGGAACTCGTGATGATAATGCTGCCGCCACCCCGTTTTTTCAAATGAGGTAATGCATATTTAACGGTGAAAAACGTACCGTTCAGGTTCGTAGTAATAATCTGTTGCCACTCTTCAACCTGAATTTCCTCAATGGGTGCCGATACTCCGTTAATACCTGCATTGGCAAAAACAATATCCAAACCACCGAACAATTCCACGGTTTCGAGCACTGCCTTTTCCACACGCGCCGGGTCGGAAATGTCTACATCGAATGCTCTCGCCACACCGGGGTGCAGCGCATTAATCTCTGCTTCCGTTTCCGAGATTCGATCATTCACCAGATCAAACAGTGCTACTTTTGCACCCTCTTTAGCCAGCTTGACCGCAGTAGCCTTCCCAATTCCGGAGCCTGCTCCGGTAATAATCGCAACCTTGCCTTGGAAACGTGACTTGCCGTTATGTTGTGTCATTATCCATTCCACTCCTTCATTTTAGCAATTATGTAAGAATGTACGTTCAAGCTCAAAGCCAATTCTTCACAAGATTACCCAAAAAGAGTGTCTTTTAAATCAACACCAGCAAGTTTTTTCACCATTGATCTACGCCAATGTCACAGCAACATCAGGATCGGTCCACAACTTTATAACGGGCACTCACCATTCTAGCTCAATGAAAGCGGCATCATCTTCAAGACCGCCGGTATGTGTAGCATCGAGTAGTACCTGAATGTGTTCATCGGGCACATAGGCCTGGATGGCATCCAGATCATTTAATCCATCCGTGTATAACTGAAGACGCAATGAATCGCCTGCGGACCCTTTCATCTCGCAGATGTGCGGCTTACCACCGACAGGTCCTTCAAGTGTAGACCAACGCTCATTCGTCTTGCAATGTGCCTGGAACATGTCAGACTGTTCCTGGTTATTACGCCAGAGGCGAATACGTGAATCTCCTTGCCACGCAAGCCACACACGGCTTTTGCGGCCGCCTCCCGTAAGCTCAATCCGTCCACACACATACATGGCCTGACTGCCCCGGCTTCGCTTCTCCATCAACACTTCACGCAGCAACAGAGGGGAACTATCCAGTGGTTCTAATTTCTCCAGTTGCTCCGATGCAGGAAGGGTCAGATCATGAAGAAGACGCTCAACGCCCTCTTCCGTCGGGTGTTGCGTCGTTTCCAGCCAGTCTAACAAAGCATTCCCCAGAAAACGTGCTGCAAAGTCTCCCAGATAACTCATGCCTACCCCATCACATAATACAAAATTGCAGACATTCCCATTCATGCGGACCGCAGCAAAGTCTTGTCCAGTATCTCCTTGATGTACAGTCTCTGCCGCTCTGCCATAACCATACCTGCATTTGAATGTGCCCTGGTAGCGGGTTAGTGGCTGTTCATCAGTCTGTACACTCACATAGCGAAAGTTGCCATGCCGTTGCTCGGCATGGCCCCCCTTATCTCCAGCAGACAATGTTGCCAAACGCATTGCTCTCATGATTCCCCTCCTATCTCACAGGCGTAGCAGCGGACATCTGGAACCCGATCGATACCAATTCTGCACAGGTACCTGGCAGCATCATGAGTGCACCGGGTGCAAGCAAATAATCAGCCTCAACAAGCATCTCCCGATAACTTTCGGGCAGGACGGATGACATATTACGCAGCTTTTCTCCATGCTCATCCTGCAGATTCGTTTCCGAAGAGATCCCTTTCCATCTTCTAGGTTCAGCAATCGGTCCTTCCAGCAGATGATCGGATATAAAGATATTCTCCACCAGTACATTGCCGTCCGGCACACTCATGCCCATGATTCTTTTCGCAATAGGCTCAGGATCTTCACCTGTGGCTACCCCATCCGTCATGTGGCATACGAGTGGCGCAGGACAATCCTGCATATTCGGAATTTCGGCCTGTAGTATCTTCTCAGCTTGTAGGAAAGCCTTCGCAGAATCCGAAAACCGTCTCGGCGTCAGGTCAGGCAAAGAACCAACTGCAGCGATCTCGTCAATCCCTTTGATTCCGTTCAACAAGTCATATACATCATCGCTGTAAGCTAATATGGCTATCCGATAGCGAGGTGTCAGTCGATTTCCCTTGGTGGACCGAAATACCATTTGGCGGATCGCGAGAGATAAAGCATCATAGACGACGTCAATCCGCCGACGATTTTCCAGAACCATGTTCATGGAGGCGCTAATATCAATTAAATAGATAATCAGTGCAGGTGTACGCTGCGATGCTTGAATCGTGTAGTTCATCTTGGGTGAGTCACCTCCATCGTTCACGTGTTATTTTATAAGTTGGGCAACGTATAACTGGTGTTGCTCAGGAATTTGTTAATGGCACTCATTCGAGCGGCCACTTTGCCGACCCCTTTGAAATAAGCAGCATCGGTATTATATAGATTTTTGAAATCACGGGCATACGCTTCCGCATTTTCAATCTTTCTGCCTTTTTGTGCATTATACGTTTTATTGTAATGAGCAATCAGCGTGACCACATTCTGGGCACGTTTTTTCTTAAGCGCAGCTTTCTGAGCAATCTCCTGCTGACGTTTAACTTCCGCTGCCGCTTTACGCTCCGCTTCCTGTTTTGCAAGCTTGGCATCATTCTCTTTTTTCCAAACCAGGTAAGCTTCATATTTTGCCTGTTTATCGTACTTCTCCTGCTGCGCTCTCTTGGCAGCTTCTTTCTTCTGCTGTTCCTGCTTCACTAGATAGGCCTCATATTTCGCCTGTTTGTCGTACTTGGCCTGTAATGCCTTGCGTTCTTCTTCTTTTTTCTTTGCTTCCGCTTCCTTCTGTTTGGCTTCAGCAAGCTTTTTCTTTTCCTCTGCATCAAGTTTCGCAGCTTCTGCGGCCTTTTGCTTCTCTTGCTCTTCCTGCTGTTTGAGCGCAGCCGCCTTCGCAGCTTCGGCCTCTTCCGCAGCCTTGACCTCTGCCAGTCGCGTGGCTTCCTGCTGTTCTTGCTGCTTCGCCTCTGCCTGATCGGCGAGTATTTTGACCGTTGGCACACCACCTGCCAGCAATACAATAAGTACAGCAGAGGAGATCATGAACTTTTTGGATCTGTAGAATGGCACAGGTACTGGCTTGTTTGTGTCTTCTTTTGGATTGAGCTTGGCATCCAGTTCCTTGATTGCAGCTTCAACTTCCATCTGCATCGCACTGTTATGAGGAATGAAATGATACAACGAGCGGTACACTTCCAGTGCTGCCGCCGGTTTATCTTCGTCCTCCAGGGCTCTTGCTTGCAGGAACAGACGGTTCACAACCGCTTCCTGATCAGGAGAGTGCTGCGTTTGGGAATTATTCTCGTTTTGAGCATTCAACGTTTCACTTGCAGGTTCTGAGCTCTTGTTCAGATTCGCATTAATAACTTCCGGCTGATTCGCGCCTTCTTCTTCCGATGTCGCAGCAGCAACCGCATTAGCCTGATGCACGTCTACCGCAGCCAGTGCAACATACCACTCCCCAAACGTCGGACAACTGCTCAGATCGTGACTCTCCCAGGCGCGAATAAACAGCTCAGACAATTTGGAGCCCCAACGCTTCTCAAGCGATTCCCGCATCGCAAAATACCGTTCACTCACCGTTTGCATTTCATGTTGATCAAAATAGCTTTCGCCCCAGGCTTTCTCTACAATCACAGGGTCCGACCAGCTTAACATTTCAGCAATAATAACGGCTCCGGCAAATCGGTCGGCATATGAACTCCACAAACCACTGTGCACTGTTCGATGGGCCGCATAACCGGGTGACCCGGCAAGCAGGGCATCCGGACGATCCATCTTGGAACCGTACATTTGCTCGACATCCACCAGTTCAACCGCAGACGTCTTCCCCAGGTTCTCCACTTCGGAAAAAAACGGAATCATTACATTGGGAGCGGACATATCGCAATGAGCCAGTCCACGTTGCTCCATAGCCGAACCTGTTCCGGCAAGCGCTCTGGCCAGCTTCAGGCTCTCCTCTGCCGTCAGCTGTCTCTGATCGCTAATCACATCGAACCAGGTCTGACCCTGCACCCATGGCATCAACACCGCATATAACAGATCTGGATGTTTTCCAATGAGCGCTCCGTTTCTTTCCGGAGTGAGCACATCACGCTTGCATACCTGCAAACCTGGCAGTTCACTATAGGACTCCATATGCTCAGACTGATATACCATAGCCGGAATACGGAATTTAGGAAAAAATACTTTTAGTGCTTTGGCCCCATGAATGGAACCATTTCGGGGTATCAACTGATAAACAATCCCCTGCCTTCCGGCTTGGGCATAAGCCAGACCCGGCGCAGCCGGATGTTGCCCAATCGTATAGGCAATGTCGTTAATCACCACTTCATCCCCGGGATTTGGTTGAAAAGACATGCTTATCCCTCTCTCTGTCCTAGTGTCATAGTTGCAGCAAAAACCGGGTGTTGTGAAAACGCCCGGTTTTTGCTGTAGTTGTACATCTTCAGCTTGCTACCCACCTATAACTCAGGACGAATTCAGACTTCACATCGGCCTGATCTATGTAAAGCAGATTAACGAGCTTGGTCAGCTGTACGGAATTTGTTAGCAATAGCTGTAAGTTCAGCGCTGATGCTGTTCAGCGTTTGAACGAACGATTGCATTTGTTTGCTAGCTTCTTGGAACTCTTGGAAGAAGCGTTGCTTTGTCATACCTTCCCATTGTCCTTCCATGCTTGTGATGGATTGAGTCAATGTAGATACGATTTGCTGACTTTGCTCACCGCTTTGTTTAAATTGGTTGGAAACCTGATCAAGCTGCTCTGGGGTAACTAAAATACGTCCTGCCATTGGTAAATTCCTCCTTGGTTTGTGCAATTAAATTTTTACTTGTTCAAATTGTACTATACCAGGATCGATCGGACAAAAGCCGAAGGACCTAATCCTATTTACCCCATTTTCAGCACTTGAAACTTCTCCTAACAGCCTATTTACAAAAATATATTCACTTTCTGCTGTCCTTTTTATTCACCCTGTTCAGGAAACGACAGGCTCGGTTCCTCTTCTTCCCCGAAAGGAAGGGTCTGTGAATCTCCATGCTACAGGCTCAGGCTGCATGGCCTGTACCAGTGTAGCCGGGGAGCCATCAGGCGGAGCGGCATCCTGTACACGATATACGGCCGCCATTGCGGAAAGGGGATCGGATACTACAGCTACAGTTGCAGAATGTGCAGGCATGATTTCTCCTGTACGGTTATTCTGAAGAACATTCAGCATATTGACCGCATTACCATAGGCCGTGTTCACATGACTCAGCACGGAACGATACTCCATGTCTGCCTGCTGGAATAACAACGCTTTACGTCCCAGCTGTACGCTTAAGTCCATCAATCGACGAAGCGCATCCTCGCCCAGTCGTTTACTGTGATTCCATTCATTCATCACCGCTGCACGGGATTCAACCTCCCACTCCAGCGAATGAATCGCCTGATCCAACACTGTCATCTTTTGCTGTATTTGCTCCGCTGCATACTGAATCTGCCTGCTCAGTGCCCGAAGCACATCCGGTTCCACACGAATGCGCATTTACCATCACCTTTCCTCTTCCCCTGCAGGCTGTTTAAGCCAGTCCAGCAGCATCTCGTGAAACTGTTCTCTAGTCGTCAGTGCTGCAACAAGCCAATCATCTGAAGCGGCAGTGCTCATCCGGAACAGCCAGTTGGATACCGCACTTGCAGCAAATGCTGCCGACTGCGACTTCCATCCCTCTTCATTCCACACAAGCAACCGAAGCTCCCCATCTGACTCCTTACCCACCAGACAGCGTGCCAGCGCAAGTGAACCCTCAGGATCACTTGTCTCCTGAGCGAGTTCATCAGCTACCGTCTGTACCTCGCTGTTTTCCAGCTCATTCATAACATCATAGAACTTTTTCTTGGAGCACATTAATGCCGGTTTCTCCGCAGGAGAATGGCCGCTCCATTTCATCCGCTCGATCAGAACATCAATGGCTTCACGAACACTTCCCAGATCGCTGAGCCGGAACGAATCCGGTACGTCCGCAACACGGGAGACTTCAACGACCCGCTCATCCGTGCAGTGTACATAACTCTCATACGACTTGCCGTTGATCGTGTAGCGAATCCAACAAGCTCTGTCGGACAGTCCGGCAATGGCTACCCTGGAGAAAACGGTCGGTGTCATGATCAGCTCATCCGTCTCCTGATCCTGAATCAGATATCCTTTGTCAAGCAGGGAGGCCTTGACGCGCTCCCACTCCATCGCGATATCCTCCGCCATATAGCCGCGAAACGGATCTTCCACACCAAGCAGTCGGTCTGAACCGAGAATGCCGGCTAGGAAAAAAAGTTCTTTTGTTTGTAACGTGACTACCTTTTGCTTAGAATCATGAACCGTCAACATTATGAGCCACCTCCCCTCAAACTACAACATGCCATCGGTCACGAATTTCAGAAATCCAATCGGTCATTTTCCAGCTGTCATCACATGGAACTGCACCTTTAACCCTGGAATATTTACGTTTTACATAATAACCTTGACCCGGAGGCAGTACCTTCAGCCCACCTGAACTACCTCCGGATTCCGAATAAGGTATACGGAAGAACGAGAGATCGTTAGGGTCTAAAGTCCCGAAGAGCATTCCGCTCTGGGAAGCCTTCACATCCGTTACCCAGTCAGAACCGAAGGTCGGGAAGTCTGCCGGAACCCCGGACAGAATCACGTGTACACCTCGATCCCTTCCTTGACGAACAATCGCTCCCAATTGATCTTTTACATTAAAATCGTTTAGCTGCTTGGACAAGGTGTCCGCATCATCGATGACGAGCACAAGTTCCGGTCCACCGGAAATCTCGCCTCTTTTCAGAACTTCATCGTACAACTGTTGAATCACAGGTGCAAGCTGTTCTTCTCGCGATACGTGTCCACGGACATGGGGCAAACTGCTGATTTCCCCCAGTCCACCTGAGCCATAACGCATATCTACCGTGTATATTTGCACATCTTCCGGAGAAGCATGATAAGCCAGTGACAACATCCATGTCAGCAAAAATGTCGTTTTGCCGCCTTCCATCGGACTTGTTACCATGAAATGCGGACCTTCACGCAGATTAAGCTGGAATGGTTCCAGATCATCCGTAAGTAATCCCACAGGGACCGTTACAGACGATGTATCCCAAGCCTGACCATATGATCCTGTCCGAATGAGCAGATCCTTGAGTTTGATCTCTTCCGGAAGCGGAGCAATCTGCGGCGCTTCTTCCCCTGTCCAGCCTTGGCGAATCTCAGCGATTGTACGGCGCAATGCCGATGAGCGTTTGCCCTCATCTGCCCCGGAAGAAGGTAATGCCGCCTGGAACATCAACGGAGGTACCTGCCCTTTGACCAGACCTCTTCCTGGTGGAAGTTGGCTTGGTGCCTTTGAAGGTCTTCCCACGGCATAATAATAATCACTTGGATCAGATAATTCAAATGAAACCGCATTGGGAATATTACTTCTGAATTTCTCAAATACATCTGTTACCCGATTCGCAGTAAGCACGAATGTGATGCCTAGACTGCCGCCTTCACGCAGAATCGTCTCCAAAAGCTCATTTTCTTCCGGATAGGCATTGCGAAACGAAAGATAACCATCGATAACCACCACAACCTGCGGGACTGCTGCATGAGCTGTCCGGCGATAGGCCGAAATCGTTTTAACCCCCGCCTCCGAGATGATATCCTTGCGTTGCGCCGACAGCTTGAGAATATAGCGGAATAACCGCTTGATCCGGTCTTCCTCTTCAGCCATCATCACGCCACCGATCTGAGGAAGTGCTGCAAAGTCCTTCATCATGCGACCCATATCGATAATGTAACCATGCCAAGGCTCAGTTCTGTGTGAACGCGCCAGGGACATCAGCAAGGTCTGGACAAATGTTGTTTTTCCGAGTCCTGGCATCCCGTACACAACCAGATGGCCTTGATCCATAGGCAATGCAAGCGGCTGCTGACGCTGATTAGGGAGATCATCCAACAAACCAACCAGTGGTTTCAGACCACTCGCCCCGCCATCAAGCAACAAATCGTAATGCTCTTCTTCCTGCCATTCCGGAAGACTTTCCCATTCCAGTGTCTCTGGTAAAGGTGGTAACCATGGTCCTGGCAAACGACGGATACCCGCATCCGCTGCAGACTGCGCAACATAGTCAATAAACACCTGAAGCTGTTTCGGAACATCTTCACCTTTGAGAACAGCTCGGCGCTCTCCGGTTAAGAGAGGCTCCCGCTTACCGTTCAAGCGCACTTCCATAACAGGTAAAACGGTCGTTGCATCCTCCTGCTGGTTATAAGGCGCACCACTCCAGGCGAATTGCATTTCTTCAAATACTTCATCACTGCCGACTTGGAAGTATCCACGCCCAGGCTTCGTAATCCAGGCAGCATTCGGAATCTTGATCATGTCCCTGCTGTCTCCCTCACTCTGTACGCGAAGGCAGATTCGGAAACGGGAGTTACTCCATATTTTATCGTCCACAACGCCGGCTGGCTTCTGGGTTGCCAGAATTAGATGAACCCCAAGTGTCCGGCCAATAGCCGCGATACTGATCAATTCATCCATGAACTCTGGCTGGTCCCGCTTCAATTGAGCAAACTCGTCAATGATAATGACCAGATGCGGCAGTGGCTGTTCATGTCTGGAACGCAGAATCTTGTAATATTCATCAATGTGCTGGAGGTTTCCCGCATCATTTAATATCTTTTGCCTTCTGACCAATTCGGCACGAAGTGAGATATTCGCCCGCTCAATCAGATTTCCATCCAGATTGGTGATTGTACCTACCACATGAGGCAGATCGACAAATGTGTTGGACATTCCGCCACCCTTATAGTCAATCAGCATGAAGGCCAGATCATGGGGGTGGAATTCAGCAGCCAGCGAGGCTACGATGGACTGGATGACCTCACTTTTACCTGAACCGGTTGTACCTGCAATCAGACCGTGAGGACCATGACCCTGACGTTCAATTTTATCATGCAGATTTATCGCAATTTTCTTACCGCCAGCTCTTACACCCATTGGCACAGGCAGCGTGTCAGGATATCTCGTCTGTCCCCATCTTGAAACCACGTCCAGATCCTCCACACGTGATGTGCTCAGCATATCGAATAACGGGAGCACTTGCGGGATATCCGAAGCAGATGAACGCTTCAACCGGATCGGTGACATATAACGGGAAAGCGCCTCTGCCATCTCTTTTGAGATCACATCAGGCTTGTACGTTTGTTGAATAACATCTGCATCTTCCGTTTTTTTGATATACACACCTTTGCCTTTGGAGGCGTCCATAATCAACTGACAATGCATCGGTAAAGACTCTTTGCGATTAGCTAGTATAATGGTGCATACATCAATCTCGTGAGCCGACTCCAGCAGTAGCGGAAGCAACGGTTCTTCTTCAATTAATTGCGTATCGGAGAGAATCACAACGTAACAAGGCGTTTGCACGCTTTTCTTGTAACGGTCTTCCTTATTGTTACGGCGCCGGTTCAACACGGAAAACAAGCTGTCCGCCAATTGATGCGCACCGCTGTGCCTGTCGGCCATATAGCGTTGTCCCTGGTCTTCATCCCAGATATGGGGCATCCAGCGAAGCCAATCCCATTCCTTGCTGTCCTTTTCTTCATAAAATGCAGCAAGCTTGAGTTCATCCGGTGAATGCCGCACTGTCAGCTGTGAGATGATGACTCGCAGGGAAGCGAGCACTTCCTCCCGATCACCTACCAAACCCATAACCTTCGATTGGAACAAAGGCAATGTAATGGAAGCATCCGGTACCGTCTGGAATTCAGCCGCAAGTTCATGGGCCGCTTCAATTAGCTCATCCTTTTCGTAGCCGTCAATCCGCGGAACCTGAAGTTTAATTCGGAATGGAATCTCTCCCGTGCCAATGCGCACCTGTAGGAAATCATCATCCTCTGGTGAACGTTCCCATAAGGAACTGTTCCGATTCTTCACCACTTGAAGACACACACCTGGATCACCATGAATTTCGTACAGACTCTTTACTTGCTCCGCCTGCGCTTCCTTCAGTTCTTCCCGGTGTTTGTCGAGTTGAGCAAGGTACATAGTTTTGCGTTCTTCCAATTTTTTGCGATATGATTTCTTGTTGCTCAGATACACGAAGAATGGAATGGTGTAAGAAGTAAGCATCATCATGACCGTCATCATTTGAAACATCATATAATTGCTGTTGCCCATTTTACCGGTCATGTTGATATATACGTAGAAACCAATGCTGACCATGGTCATCATGATCGGCACAATAATGGATATCATGGAAAACGTGGGTTTGCTCGGTTCTGTTGGAGGCCTGAGTATTTCGAGTCCCTCTTCCTTGAGAACCGGTGTCATTCTTGGAGAACGCTGATATAACACATTCACGAAGAGAAGACCTCCTTTAGTTCGTTCAATAGAATGTATACGTTCAAAAGCCCTATTCGTTGCTGTCCTGCTGAAACAATGAACGTCTTCCATATACAGGCGCCTCTTCCGAAGTCGTTGAAAAAGCCCGCTGGACACGTACGCAACTGCCTTGCCGCAGCCCCGTTTCCATTAACTGCTGCGCGTTCTGCGGAGAGAACCACAGTCCTTCCGGAAACTTGGCCTCAAGGATGTACTGAATGCCATCTCCCGGTGCCTGTCCAAAAATTCGAACGCCGAGTAATGTCTTCAAATGTTCAATGGTGCATTCGTCCGGAACCTCGATGTCGAACCATTCGCCTTCCTCGCGGCCGGAATACACGGTTAGAATCATCTGAATCCCTCCCATGGTCTCATATGTAAATTGTCCTAATGTCACATTAAATCAAAAAAAAGAGAATGAATCGTTATATCAACCCTATTTTCTTACATAAACACCCTGTTTGCAATGTGTCACCTGTAATTTCGTTACATATGACCCACGTATATATTAAAATATCGTACATTCGACTCAGAACTTTCGTGGCAGTTATGCCTTTAAAACTTGCGAGGATGCGAAACTTTTTATTTCTGTTCCATTTAAATGGTAATTAAGTTCCGTTTTTCAGGACTTTTATTCCTTCGCCCACAATCTAATTGTGAACACTTTTCAAACATTACCCACCTTTATGTTTTCATAAGCTGATTTTAAGGTAATTTTAAGCATTGGAATTTAATATTACCTGTATGAAATAACAACCGTGAGGTGATTTCAAGTGAGAACCCTAATAACTTTTCAAAACAAATCAATCCCTGTATATTTTAATCAAGAAAACAAACAACCTATGCAGAAGACATTAAGATTGCTTAGCAGTGCTCTGGAGCATAAAATTAGCAACGGTAAACGCGCTCTCCAAAAATGTCTGCATTCTTTAATTAGTATTGAGATTGTCAATGGAGAAGCTATTCTCCACAGTCGCAGTGAAAATGACTCCCTTGCTCTATCGTTATATTAAAAGAAGTCCATTAAGTTGCGTTCATTACAAGACATGAAAAAGGAAGCTGTCGTTATAGACAAGCTTCCTTTTTTTGAGTCGTATACACATTAACAGCGGATCGCGGATTAATATCAGTTATCACTCAATTCAGTTTGCTTAGGACATAGGCGGCATCATGTTCTTCCGCAATCTCGGCTTTACGAATACGAATGACAAACAGCCGAACCAAATTGGCACGTGTATGTTCTTCCTGACAGGTATTCAGCTTCCTCAGAATAAAGCGGTCAATGGACATGAATTTCAGGCCCCTTTGCCATTGGATTTACGGATCGGTTCTTCCGTGTATCCATAAATAACCAGATAGAGATAGCCCCAAACAGCTTTTTTACTCTGATGGGAAACAGGATTTTTATGAGGTGTACAATTGTGCAAAAGCCCGTCCCACCAAGCTGGAGACGGACTTTCGCATGATTTGTCGATCTATCGGTAACCCGTTGCAATCATCCAAAAGTGACCCTGTTAATTCACTCTTTTTCGACTTATAATACTCCCGGATAATCCCGATACTGGTGCTGAATACTGATCCAACGCGTACGTGTAAACTTCTCAATTGCCCAATCACCGCCGAAGCGTCCAATTCCCGATGCTTTCTCACCGCCAAACATCACATGTGCTTCATCGTTCACAGACTGATCATTCACATGCACCATACCAGACTCAATACGCTGGGCAAGCTGGTATCCTCGATTCAGATCTTTGGTGAATACGGAACCACTAAGTCCATACGGGGTATCATTCGCCAAACGTACAGCTTCATGCTCATCCTGCGCCTTCATGATTACTGCCACTGGGCCAAACAATTCCTGCTGCACAATATCCTGTTCAGGTTGGACATCCGCAAGTACAGTAGGAGAAAGCACACTGCCTTTACTGGTCCCCCCGAGTAATAACCGTGCACCTTCGGCCTTGGTTTTGTTCACAAGTTCCAGCAATCGTTCAACCTCTTTTTCCCGAATGAGAGGACCCACGAGTGTTTTGGCATCCGCTGGATCACCTGCCTGCACATTCTTCGTTTTGGCTACAAATGAATCGACGAATTTGTCGTAAATATCGGCATGCACAATGAACCGATTCAGAGCCATGCAGATCTGTCCCTGATGCAGAAACTTGCCAAAGACCGCCGCTTCGGCAGCACGTTCAATGTCCGCATCTTCTAGCACAACCATGGCGTTATTACCGCCCAGCTCCAGTGCCGTTTCTTTCAAATGTTCACCAGCCAATTTACCGATCCCCTTTCCAACTTCTGTGGAACCCGTAAATGAAATCACTTTTGGAACCGGATGAGCAACAAAGTAATCACCGATCTCGCTGCCACTTCCAGCAACGACATTGAGCACGCCCTCAGGCAGTCCCGCCTGTTCAAACAAATCGGCAATAAGCCAGCCTGCTGTAATCGGAGTGTCCGATGCTGGTTTAATAACCACGCCATTGCCAAGAGCAATCGCCGGAGCTACGGATCGCAGGCATAGATGCAAAGGGAAATTCCATGGTCCGATGACACCAATCACTCCCTTGGGCTCCCGAACCACACGGTTCTCTTTGCCAGGAGTATTAGACGGGATAATCTCACCCTTCATACGATAAGGAAAAGATGCTGCTTCATCCACAATGCGTTTGGCAGCTGCGAACTCCGCCTCCGATTTGATACGCGTACTCCCGGATTCCGTGATCAGCAGTTGAATGATCTCCTCTTTCCGCTCTGCCATCAGGGAAGAAACTTTACGCAGTACCTCTTCCTTCTCAGCGGGTAAAGACTTCGCCCATTCTATCGAATTTTTCTGAGCTGATTCATAAGCTTTATCAATGTCTTCTTTGTTGGAAGACCGCCACGTGGCAATAACTTCTCCCGTATAAGGATTGATATTCTCCATTGTTTTCTCGCCGGAGCCCTCTACCCATTGGCCGTTAATATATTGTTTCGTCCATGTTGTATGTTCGATGTCCATTAAAGTCATTGGAATACGCCTCCTGCTCAAGATTAAATGTCACACCTGCATAACAGTGTAATACATCATTAACCTTGTTCAGAATTACGCAAACGTGTAGACATGAAACAACCTTCCATTCCCTGAAGCTTAAGGAGACAACACAATCCACAGTATTTTGCCGCCCCCTGCGTGTCTTTCATCTGTCCGGCAGGCTCTTCTCTCCAAAGAAGTTCAAGTCTTCCCATCCGTAGCCAACTTCGATCAGATCTTGACCAGCGATGCGGATGGACTGTGTATGGACTGGAGTACCTCCCATCTTCTCATAGAAGCGGCAAGCTGAATTACGTTCCAAGGCCCATATGATCAAACTTTTCATATTAAGGGTTCGAAGATGATTAACCACATGTGTAGACAGTCGCTGACCTATGCCCGTTTGTTGAACTTCCTTCAGCAAATATATGGCGTACAGCTCTCCATCATAAGCTAATTTGCCTTCACGCTCCTTACCCCCACAAGCAAATCCGACAATGTTCCCATCAGGCTGTTCAGCTACTACCAAGATCTGATCCTTTTCGCCAGAGCGAATATGCTTTTCCCACTGGGACAATCTTGATTCTGTAGTCAAATGATCCAAAAAATCATCGGGCACAATTCCGCGATACGTTGTTTTCCAACTCTCCGTATGTACATGGGCTATTCCCTCCGCATCCCCTTCACGCGCCTGCCTGATCTGCATGGCTATCACTCGCTTTCTCTCGTAACTGCCGTATTTTCACCATATTATATGTTCTTCTTTCTATAATTCCAAATTGATCCATTATGAACTTATTTACTAAACGGCTACTTTTAACCTTATAAAGTAAAATCCGGCCCTACGGCCGGATCGTTACCCTCGTGCCTACAGATACCTTGGAAGACAGATCCAGTACATCCGAGTTGTACATGCGTATACAACCATGGGAGACGGATTTGCCAATGGACCAAGGCTCATTGGTTCCGTGTATGCCATAATGGGGTGCAGACAGTCCCATCCACAACACGCCAAATGGCCCTCCTGGATTAGATTGTTTGTTAATAATAGTGAACTCCCCGCTCGGAGTCTGTGTGAGCATCTTTCCGGTTGCCACAGGATAGCCCTTGATCACCTGATTGCCATCCAGAAGATATAACATATGGTCAGACAGATCGACAATGATCCTATAATCTGGCATAATGACATCCCTCCTGACCTATCTTATGCAAGATAGCAGATGATGCCCGCCTGATTTCAGGCTTCCTCCCACTCTTTCACACTACGGGAGTGCTTGGGTTTGCGACTACTGGCCGGTTTGCTGGAGGCTGTACGCCTTCTCGTTGCCACTTCTTCTTTACGTTGTTGATATTGCAATTCTTTCTGCATCTTCAGATAATTGCTCAGCCGTTTTTCATCCAATGTACCATCTTGTATGGCCTCTTTCACTGCACATCCAGCTTCCCTTGTATGACTGCAATCCAGAAATCTGCACGTGGCGGCAAGTTCTTCAATTTCTCCAAACGCATGGGACAATCCATCACTGCCTTCATCCCAGAGATTAAGCTCACGCATGCCTGGAGTATCGATCAATACAGCTCCCTGTGGGAGTACAAACATCTCCCGGTGTGTTGTTGTATGTCTCCCACGGCTGTCTCCCTCACGGACGGATTGTGTAAGCTGTACATCCTCACCCATCATCCAGTTCACCAGCGTAGACTTGCCACTGCCAGAAGATCCTGTGAGCGCAACAGTCAACCCTGGTTGCAAATATCTTTCCAGTAACGATTTGCCTTGGTCCTCCACAGCGGATATCGCGAGCACTTCAACGCCTGGAGCTACTCCTTCTACACTTCGGATCTGTTCCTCCACATTGTTGCACAGATCACTTTTGCTCAGGACAATGACTGGTCTTACCCCACCATTCCATGCCATCAGCACGTATCTTTCGAGCCGTCTAAGGTTGAAATCATGATTAAGTGCTGCCACGATCAGCAGTGTATCGACGTTGGCGGCGATTAATTGTTCCTTGGTCACCGGACCTGCGGCTTGTCTCGAGACCCGGCTCTGACGTGGCACCAGATTGTGAATAATCGCTTCTTCACCTGCCTGACCTGTAATGGCCACCCAATCTCCAACCGCTGGTGCCAAGCTGGTCTCCAGACTATCATGACGCATTCGGCCCGAAATTCTTCCCCAGCATTCGCCCTCTTCTGTAATCAGACGTTGCAGATGTCCATGGTCTGCGATAATTCTGGCTGGCTTTTTCTCCTGCTCTTCCATCCCTGTCTCTTGCCACAGTTCCTGCCACTTTGCAGACCAGCCGTACTTCTTAATATGGATATCTAAAATAAAAATTCCTCCCAAAATAAGTTGTTTACTTCGTGCAAGCCGAGTGAACCATCATCTCCGGTGTTCAGATCAAAACAAAAAAACCACGGGTAAGAATACACCCGCGGCAATAAGTAGTTAGCCGAACCACAGAGCTACCCCTTCATCGTTATACCGGACATATACTTAACTATCCGCTATAAATAATTCAGGAACACCCTTTTATCGGCAAACAAAAAAGCCACGGGTGCTTCACCCGTGGCTTCATCTGAGCATGTTACGATACTTCACGTTACAATGGGTATTGCTACCCATTTAACGCAAAATTACATGCATTGATCCGTTCCGGAGACGCTGTTCATATTCAAATTAACGTATACAGCATTTAAGTTTGTCATAAACAATCGCCTCCCTTGTAGAATTATCCATTATGTTACACACTGAGCTTTGCAGTTGTCAAGCCCAAACTATATTTTACCCGTCTACTTTATTTGACCTGATCCCAGCGCGTCCACATTTCCTTCGGATTCAATTCATAGATCTCCTCTTCCCGGTACATGAACTGATGCATGATAAATTCCCGACGAATCGTGGCAAAGTCTTCATGGTATTGCTTTATAAATGTATTGATTTCTTTTTCCGTATACTTCCAACCGAATTCAAGCTGCTCTACCAGATGACCAAGTACAATCAGTTTTTTCTTATATTGAGCCGGAATCTGACGCAGTCGTCCATCTTTGGAGAAAAAATTTCTCATGACCGACGCTTTCAATGTTTCGTTCACATCACTCATATCCGTAACCTCCTCTCGCTTGAAGATAAAATCAACCGAAGCCTGTGCATTTTCACGGATAAACGAAGGATTGAGTGTGAAATACACGGTGTTTTTCTCCCGTCGTTCCTTGATCAGCGCCGCCTCTCTCAGCTTGGAAGCATGATGTGTCACGGTTGGCTGTGACAGATTGAGCCGCTCGGCAAGGGCCTGTCCGTGCAGTTCACCCTGGGCCAACAGCAGCAGCATGCGCAGCCGGGTCGGGTCAGCTAACGCTTTATGATAAGCTACAATTTTCTCCAGCTGCATCATCGTTCATCTCACTTTCAATTATATAAATATCTAATTTGATATTAATCTTTTCCTCTCTCCACGTCAACTCCTTTGGATTCAAGGAAGCCTGTCTGGGTTAAACTCACGCTTGAACTGGCATTAGCCCGTTATTTACGGTAGGATTATATTGCTTGAAATAAGGAGGATTAAGAACATGGAAGATGTCATTATTATCGGCGGAGGCCCATGCGGTCTGTCTGCTGCCATTGAATGCGAGCGGCTGGGACTGTCCGCTGTGATTGTTGAGAAATACAATATCGTCCAATCTATTTATCTGTATCCAACCCATATGCAGTTTTTCAGCACAGCCGAGCTGCTTGAGATCGGAAACGTTCCGTTCAGCACACCTAATGATAAACCGTTTCGTTATGAAGCACTCGCCTATTATCGCAGGGTAGCCGAACATTTTGGCCTGCGTGTTCATAACTATGAGGAAGCCCGTGAGATCAAACGCAAGGATGATGGCACGTTTGAGGTACATACGCTCAATCGACGCGGGGAGGCCATCGTACATGTTGGACGCAATGTAGTTGTAGCTACCGGTTATTTTGACCATCCTAACTATCTGGGCATTCCTGGAGAAGACAAAGATAAAGTAACCCACTATTTCCGGGAAGCCCACCCTTATACCCGTACGCGTGTTGCCATTATTGGTGGAAGCAACTCCGCGGTGGACGCGGCCATGGAACTGGTTCGTGTCGGAGCACATATTGATATGGTTTATCGCGGCAGTGGTCTGTCTGAACACATCAAACCATGGGTACGTCCGCTATTCGAAAGCATGGTGACAAAAGGCCGTATCACGCTTCATCTGGAATCACGCGTGAATGAAATATTGGATGATTCGATTCGTCTGATACACACGGATGGTTCCACTAGCGAACTGGATAACGACTTTGTTCTGGCCATGACCGGTTTCCGCCCGGATCGCCATCTGCTCGCTTCCGTAGGTGTAGAGATGTCCGATGATATGGATAAACCCGTATATGATGCGCAAACGATGGAAAGCAGCGTACCTGGTATATACGTGGGCGGAGTCATCGCTTCTGGGCGTAATGCCAATGAAGTCTTTATTGAATCCGGACGCTGGCATGGTAGGTACATTGCGGAACATATCGTTAGCAGACAACGTGGACAGACTGAAGGGAAATGAAGACCATGGACATGACCTCCCTGCTGTTGCTCGGATTTGCGGCCCTCGGGATTATCAGCAGCAACACACCGGTGACCGTAGCGATGGTATTTCTGTTGTTGCTACGAGTTCTGAACCTGAATCAGGCATTTCCATGGCTCGAAAAATACGGACTTACACTGGGAATTATCATTCTGACCATTGGCGTGATGGCACCTCTTGCTAGTGGCAAAATGAGTCTGCAGACCATCGGCGAGTCTTTCCTGCACTGGAAATCACTGCTCGCCATTGGCGTAGGATTACTAGTGGCATATCTCGGTGGACGAGGCGCTACGCTGATGGGTACACAACCAACTGTCGTTGCCGGGCTGTTAATCGGAACGGTACTCGGCGTTGCTCTGTTCAAGGGTGTTCCTGTGGGGCCATTGATCGCGGCGGGAATATTGTCGTTGTTACTGGGCAAATCCTGATCCGGGTTGTGAGGGTGTGACCTGACATGCTCTGCAGATTGGCTGTATTTCCCACCGTTGTGTGATATACTTCTATTCATGCAAATTATGTACATGAGTCTACAACAGAATAATCGATATTGTGGTTATGCTGTTGCAGGAAATTATAGATTCACTTTGCAACTATTAATGGCGCAGGAGGATTAAGGAACCATGTCACGTCAGTTTATTACAGAAGCCGTGATGGTGGCCATTTACGGTCAATTGCTAGCGCCGCCCGCGCCTGTTGAATATATTGTTCCTTATACCACCATCCTTGAGCTATATGAATTCCAGACCAGTCCTGATCCCATGATGGATAACCCGGCAGATGACCAGCATGTGAAATCCAAAATCAATGAAATGATTTCTTATTTCGAGGAACCACTGAATAAGAAAAAAATAGAGCGTGCATTACTTGTTCCATGGGCAAAAAGCCCTTCCATTCTATTTGGTGACCAAGTATCCATTGCCATTATCAATGCTGTAGATACGGCACAGTACGGAGAGTATTTCGATCCCATTGAGACCGAACTGCTGCTGACATCTCAGCGCCTGAGTATCCCGATTCTCACCGATCAGGTTGAACTGATTGCACGTATTATTGAGTCTGAATCACCTGTACAGGTATTTGATATTGATGATTTTGATTTTGCAATGGATGATGAACCACTGGATCAGGTGTAATTCATCACGGAGTGCACGGAAATCCGAAAACAAAAAATGACCTCAGTACCCACTTTATTGTGGATACCGAGGTCATTTTTGCGTCAACACTTATTTTATTCCGCAATATCCTGCGCTAACAGAATTCGGCTAATCTCATTCAGAGGTGGTAACGACTCCAGCGCAAAAAACTTCAGACCCGCATCACTATTTACACGCGATTCCACAAGGTCATCCTGAATGATCTGTGTCCGGAACAAGGCAATGACATAATACTCTTCATCTCCGCTCGCATGCAGATACCGAAGATCAGGCCCCGAATACAGACCTTCCAGTGTCATGGTATTGGTCGTCCAACCTGTCTCTTCCCATAACTCCCGGTGTGCAGCATCCTCAATGGCTTCACCTGGACGCATCTCACCGGCTGGCATACGCCAATAACCATGCTCAGCGTGCTGAATCAGCAGCAATTCACCTTGTTCGTTCTCAGCCCGCACCGCCGCTTTTACAACAATATGAGAGCGTTTTGCGATATACTGGGCCAAATCTCGGGCTGGCAGATTCACTGCTTATCCCCTCCTCCTACTCGGAAGCCGGTGGCGACCTGTGATTCATCTATTGCTTTGCAGAATACATCAAGACATTATATTTCAGTATAACGATATTCGATATCCTGACCTTCATCAACGATATCCACATGCAGTTGGTGCCCTTTCAGATACCAATAATCGTGATCTTCCATAAAGAATTGAATCCCCGACACTTCGGTTTGATCCGCAGGATGTCTTGGTTTCTCCACAGCAATGCCGAGCGAAAATCCAGGATGAAGACCTCCGCCAGAGCTATAACGGGCAAAAAATCGGATGCTGTCTCCCTCGTTCAAATTCAGTTCTTCCTTGTACCAGCGAGCAGCTTGATCGGATACATGTATGGTACTCATTTGGTGTCAGCTCCTTCTGTATATATATGTTCCATCATATCGCTACAAGGACCTGAATACAAACCCGAGTAACCACATAAAGACAAAATAAGTTGTGAAAAATGTTTGACAGATTGTAAAAGCCGGTGTTAAGATGCAAACATACGAGGTCTACATTGCATTTATTTCCAAAAAAAGAAAGGGTGATTACGGTGTTTAACAAACATATGATAGGTCAATTCAGCACACAATTAAATACCGGAGCACACCCGAAATCATTATTCTGTTCATAAGTCGGCATGACAAGACGTTCTTTCATTAGAACCTCTGTGATGTTTACTCACAATCGAACTTATGTATGGTAGCGGCTCTGTTCTCCGAGCCATGCTGCCGTATGACATATGAAGACATACCGCCTGCGTGCGGTATGTCTTTTTTTGTGGGTACATTTCGGCATACATGAACAGAATCTGCATTTCACGGACATTGAAAGGAAGGGATAACACGTGTTCTCTGTACTTAAAAACCTGGCCTGGTTCTTCCGGCTGGAACGCAAACGATACCTGACCGGTGTCATCTTGCTTATTCTGGTGGGCGTTGCTGAACTGCTGCCTCCTCGTCTTCTTGGTAATGCCATCGACGAGATTGTGCGTGGTTCCATTACAGGCGCCTCACTTACCCGTTATATCTTGCTTATTCTGGGAACGGTCATCATTATCTATCTGGTTACATACGTTTGGATGCATAAACTGTTTGGTGGTGCCAATCTGGTGGAGCGGTTACTTCGTTCACGCTTCATGGACCACTTGTTACGGATGACTCCTCCCTTTTTTGAGAAAAACAGAACGGGAGATCTGATGGCTCGGGCCACCAATGACCTTCGTTCCATTGCTACTACAGCAGGCTTTGGCATGCTGACCTTAACAGACTCTACGGCCTTTCTGGCCACTGTATTGTTCGCAATGGGCTTCCTGGTCAGCTGGAAACTGACCCTGGCGGCAATCCTGCCTTTACCTTTTATCGCCATTGCCATGATGATCTATGGTAAAGCTGTACATCAACGTTACACTCTGGCACAGGATGCATTCGGAGATATGAATGACCAAGTGTTGGAATCCATCGCCGGTATTCGTGTCGTGCGCGCCTATGTGCAGGAACGTCTGGACGAGAAACGGTTCGCCGATGTGACCGAAGATGTATATCGCAAAAACCTGGCCGTTGCCAGAATGGATGCCCTGTTCGAACCAACCATCCGACTCTTCGTTGGACTCAGTTATGTGATTGCACTTGCCTACGGCATATATCTTGTATTCCATAATGAAATTACCTTGGGAGATCTCGTATCGTTCAATATGTACCTGGGGATGATGATCTGGCCCATGTTCGCCATCGGCGAATTGATTAACCTGATGCAGCGCGGTAGCGCTTCACTTGATCGGGTCAATGAAACTTTATCCGTAGAACCTGCTGTACAAGATGTGGAGCAACCTGCTCATGTTACGAATCCGGAAGAAATTGCGATGCAGGATGTTACCTTCCGTTACCCTAGCTCCACTGTCGACAATCTCAGTCATATCAGCTTTTCGCTACGACGTGGTCAAACATTGGGTGTTGTCGGTCGTACGGGTAGCGGCAAGTCTACTTTGCTCAAACAACTGCTTCACGAATACCCTGCTGGTTCGGGCACATTAAGCATCTCGGGTCATCCCATTCAGGATATCGCCAAAGATGACTTGCACAGCTGGATCGGGTATGTACCCCAGGAACAAGTCCTGTTCTCCAAATCGGTTCGTCAGAACATTCAATTTGGTAAGCCTGGTGCCAGTGATGAAGTGATTATGGAAGCCATTCGTACCGCCGCTTTTGACGGAGATCTGGGAACCTTGTCCGATGGACTGGATACACTCGTTGGTGAAAAAGGAATCTCTCTGTCCGGTGGACAGAAACAGCGGGTATCGCTGGCGCGTGCCTTTATCGCTAACCCTGATATTCTGATTCTGGATGATGCCTTGTCTGCTGTCGATGCACGTACGGAAGCTAAAATCATTGAAAATATTCGCAACAAACGCTCGGGTAAAACTACGCTGATCTCGACTCATCGCCTGTCCGCTATCGAACATGCTGACCGAATCATCGTACTGGAGCACGGGAAAATTACGGAAGAAGGCACTCACCAGGAACTGTTAGCCATGAACGGATGGTACCGTGAACAGTATGAACGGCAACAGGTCGAGTCCAATCTGTCCACGTAGGAGGTCAATTCATTGAAGTCTAATACAGGCAAAAGGCTGCTTGATTACGCCTTAAAAGCCAAAGGAACATTTATCGCTGCATTAATTATGCTTACCATTGGTGTTGCGGCCGAGCTCGCCGGGCCGTTCATCGCCAAATCCATGATCGACAATCATTTGCTCGCGATTGAGCAGCCTTTCTATGAGACGACAGCTTCGGATGAAGCCGCAGTCTATAACGGTAAGAACTACAAACGCGAAGGCTTGTTCGAACCGGATGAAAACAAAGGTTCTGAAGTGCGAGTATTACAAGCCGGTAGAAGTTTTTATTTTGTAAATGAACCGGTAAGTGCACCTGACGGGGACCGCGTCTATGCGGATGGAACCCTTACGGTTACACGCGCAGGCGAAGTGACCGGCCAATATGCGGCAGCGCCCCTGTCCGCTGGTGAACTCTTTGCTTTTTACAAACCGGAGATGCCCAGCATCTATCAATTAATTATGTACTACATGATCTTCCTCGTGATCTCGGTCATTATGGAGTTCGGTAAAACATTCTGGCTGCAGTCTTCAGCCAATAAGGTTATTCAAAGACTGCGTAACGATGTATATGCCCATATTCAGCGACTGCCGGTGCACTTTTTTGATAATCTGCCCGCAGGTAAAGTTGTATCTCGAGTCACGAACGATACAGAAGCCGTCAAGGATCTGTTCGTTGCCGTTCTTTCGAACTTTTTCTCAGGGATCATCACAATTACTGGTGTGTATGTCGCACTCTTCCTGCTCGATGTTCGCCTCGGCTTGATCTCATTATTCGTCGTGCCGATGCTCATTGCGTGGATTGTGCTCTATCGCAAATTCGCCACTCGCTACAATACAATTATTCGATCACGACTGAGTGAGATCAATGCAATTATTAACGAGTCCATTCAGGGTATGTCCATTATCCGAGTATTCCGCCATCAGAAACAAACCAAACAGGAATTCGAAGATCTGAATGATGACTATATGAAACACCAGAACAAAATGCTTAACCTGAATGCCTTCACCTCACACAACCTGGTTAACGTATTGCGGAATATCGCCTTTGCGGTGGTCCTGTGGTACTTCGGTTCCAGCGTGTTGGATGGCACAAGTATTATCTCACTGGGTGTTCTGTATGCTTTCGTCGATGTCCTGGGCCGCTTGTTCCAGCCGATTACCGGCATGGTGAATCAGCTTGCCAACCTGGACTCCTCTCTCGTATCCGCTGGTCGCGTCTTTGAGCTGATGGATGAAAAGGGAGAAGCCGTAACCGATGGCTCTATGCCAAGATACAAAGGGAATGTTGTATTTGACGATGTATCCTTTGCCTATAAGAAGGATTTCGTACTCAACAATATTTCGTTTAAAGCATCCCAAGGTCAGACGGTCGCTCTGGTCGGTCATACCGGTTCCGGTAAAAGCTCGATCATCAACCTGCTGTTCCGGTTCTATGATCCGCAAAAAGGCAAGATCACGATCGACGGTCAGAACGTCAAGGATCTGCCCAAACAGTGGATTCGCGAGCATATGGGGATTGTATTGCAGGACCCGTATCTGTTCACAGGCACTATTGCTTCCAACGTCAGTCTCGGCGATGAGAAGATCTCCCGTGAGCGAATTGAACAGGCGCTGCGTGATGTAGGCGCTGAACGTATCCTGGCTCATTTGCCTCAAGGCTTTGACGAACCTGTCATCGAAAAAGGAAGCACATTGTCTGCTGGACAGCGTCAGTTGATCTCCTTTGCTCGTGCACTGGCGTTTGATCCAGCCATCCTCATTCTGGATGAAGCGACTGCTAATATTGATACGGAAACGGAAGCATTGATTCAGAACGCACTCGAAGTCCTCAAAAAAGGACGCACCACCTTCATCATTGCTCACCGTCTGTCCACCATTCGTTCGGCAGATCAAATTCTGGTTCTGCATCGCGGGCGTATCGTTGAGCAAGGTGCACATGATGACCTGATGGAGCTTAAAGGCCGCTATTATAAGATGTATCAGCTTCAGCAAGGTGCGCAAGCAGCAGCGGGTGCAAGCAGCGAGAATCGGTCGGGCGAGATCATTCCAACCTCAACCTCCTTTGCCGGAGGCAATGCATAACATAGTTAATACAGAAATTCTTGTACTAACTAATCAGAAATGATATGCACTCAACAGGCAACACAAAAACCGATCTACACGGCTACCTTAGGGGTTTGCGGTGTAGATCGGTTTTTTATTTTTATCTGGGCTATGCTCCGATACTGTTTATTTAGCTCGAACAAAAAAACAATCCGCGCACAACCTCACGGCTGCTACGGATTGTCTATCCATCCTTTGATCGTATATCCCATGTACATCACGGTCTCTCTTGCGAGAAAAGGAAACTTGCTGCGCCAGGTTCGATAAGCCGTAGTACGTGTCGGAGATGGTACGGCATCCATACCCAATCCAGCAGCCAGCTTCATGGCCCTTTTCATATGTAAAGGATCACTCACAATCGTATACGTGTGATAACCGGCCTGTTCACCTATTGGAATTGAATTGCTCAGATTCTCCTCGGTGATTCGAGATTCGGTCTCTACGCGAATGTCCGCTGGATCTACTCCTTGTGCAATGGCATACTTCTGACCTACTTCAGCTTCCGTATGTTCTCCATCACCACTTGACCCGCCTGTAAAAATTAGATTATGAACGGTGCCCTGACGGTATAATTCAATCCCGTGTTCAATACGTTCACGAAATACAGGTGAAGGGTTATCCCCCTCCACGGCCGCACCCAGAATGATCGCTGCATCCGATATCCTGGACGAATCCTCATCCGTATATGCCAATATACGTGCTACCGTAACCACAGTCCATAGAATTCCGACCAATACTACAGCCAGAGCCGTAATTACAATCCAGTGTTTCATTTTGCGTTTGCTTTTCATTCATTCTCTTCCAAAGCCCTTGCGTGCATGCTCTCCGCATGCATACGTTCCAGCGTTTGCAAAGCTGCTGCGGATTCAGCATCCAGACCAAGCTCAGCAATCCAGGCACCCGTATATTGCTGAAGACTGATCTCCAGCTCCTGTGCACGGTCTTTGAAATCCTCCAATTCCTTAATCATGCGTGATCGTCCTTCCGGACTGAATGTCTCATGGATTCGTTCCTTGAAATAATGATGTACGATTCGGTTACGTTGCTGCCACAATTCATTCAATTGGTGAGTCTCTTCCTCAGAAAAGGTAAAATGATGGCGTACCTCATGAATGAGCTGCCCTAGTGAACTGCTCATTTTTCGTTCGTACAGATCTTCCAGATCCTCTTCAGACACGGCCTTGCCCTGAGACATTTTCATTAATAAAATCAGATTGACCAGCTGCTGTTCAAGCGCCTGACCGTAGTACACGGCCAATCCGTAATAGGCAAACAATTCCCTGGAGTGTTCGCTGTCCAGCATGTCACCATTCTGGATGTCTGTATTTTGCATATGCGAGCGCCCCCTTCAACCGTACAATGTTATCCATTCCATGTCCCTCTATCCTAACCAAACCAAGAGCAACATTCAAGTTATGGGGAAGCGCGACTTCTAACTCCGTAGATCTCTTCTTCCGGACAGCCACACATGGATAATTAATAACCCCGATGCATAGAGCACAGTCCATAGCGTAACCGAAACAAAGGAGCTCATTTTTGATTCATCGAATAACATCATCTCACGAACCTGATAAAAGGCTGGTGGCAGAATACGCCCAAGCCATTGTAACGATTCAGGCAGACGTTCACTTAAGGAAACCTGGATAAATGATAGTAATAGTACAATAATGAGGGCCGGCATACTACGACTAAGTAAAGGAATGTATGATTTTTGAAAAAATACACTGATGCCCAATCCCAGTAGCGATAATCCCAGATGTCCTAACCAAGTCATCATCCACTCCTCACCCGTGGGTTGTCTCTCGAACATTCCCGCGAACACGGGATACAGCACAGTGATTGCGGTGAGCATGAATTGCATGATCCAGGCACAGATGAGTTGACTTGTTACAACCTTACGCCTGCTTCCTGCATGAAGGACAAGCAGTTGATACTGCCTCGCAGGTTCCGTATTCATCACCATTACTCCGAGCCAAGCAGCTGCCAGAAATAAGAGCATAGCCGTGACACTGTAACTGTCTGCAATAGGATTAGGTTTGTAGGAATAGATCAGCAGCATGGTGATGATATAAAAGATAACTGGTGCAAAATATTTCTGTGAACGGATGTGATGCCTTAACAAATATCGGGTCAGATAGATCATTGGACCTTTCTCCCCTCAGCGTCCATGGGAGGGGTTAACCCCATTGATTCTGGGACGACCCCACGACTCGAACATACAGCTGGATGTTGGCCTTCCAGCAGACTTTCCATATGTAATTGACTTTCTTCCTGTTGTACAGACACAACCGAACCTCCGGATGCCAGAATCATTCTAAGAACATCATCTGTTGATTTCTGAGATACTTTCCAATCCCACAACCAAGATTTGGATTTCTCCGAGCTCGTATTACGAACTAAAGACAGTACTCCCGGTTGTTGTACAACGGATGGATTGTTGGCCAGATCCTCTCCAGCTTCCGTCAGACTTTGAATACGTACAACGGGTTCGTCAGCTTGTAATACATCCTCACGACTCCAGTAGCGGAGCACACGACCTTTCTTCAACACAATCACCTGGTCTGCCAAACATTCAATAAGCAACGGTTCATGGCAAGCTGTAACGATGGATGTTCCTTCATCCTTCCATTGTCCCAATAAGGATACAACTGCCTCTTGAGCTGGAATATCCAAGCCTGATAAAGGTTCATCCAGCAACAAAAGACCACCCGGTCCAGGTAACAGGGCCTGAATCAAATTTACTTTTTGCAGTGTGCCCTTCGATAATAAGGGTAACTTCTGATCGATCGCGGTATCCAGATATAAAAGTTCACTAAGTTCTCTAATCCGCTCACGGAGTATTTCGGGGCGGATGCCCCGAATCCGTCCCATGTCCCACAAGTACTCTCCAGAGGTGAAAGGTAACCGTGGCAGGCCATCTACTGCATACCCATCAGAACCCTTCATTGTGCGCTGGATCGATCCTGTATCAGGTAACAAACTGCCCCCCAATATACGTAGCAACGTGCTTTTGCCAGAACCGTTTCTGCCCACAAGCACAGCACATTCGCCCTGCTTCACCTCTAGATTAATTTGATTCAGCACCTGAGCAGTACCTAATCGCTTGCTCACTTGTTGAAGCAATATACCTCGACCTGATGAGTCTGGTGTAGCTTGATCGGACTTCTTGAAAAGACCACGTGTACTCCATGTCATTGGGATCACATCCGTTCCGGAGCCTGCACACCAAGCAAATACAGACTGTATGCAAGGCGTTCGGCAGTCCGTTCGGCCAAGGCTACCCGGAAAGATCTTACCTCAGATGGCGCATCTGCAATCCGTTCAGCGTGATAGAAGCGGTTGAACGCTTGAGCGACATCTATCGTATATTTGGCAATGACCGAAGGCTCATTCCGATGAATGGCTTTTTCCAGATACTCGGGATATTCACCGAGCAGTTTCAGCAAGGCCCATGAGGTATCTCCGATGCTGGATGAAGTGGTCCCTGTTTTATTTACATCATCTGCAATCGTGCCGTTAGTCAGATGGTTTTCATTTTCCATACGGATCGCCTCTTCTGCCTTTGCCAGTACACTTTGAATCCGGGCATGCGTGTATTGCACATAAGGTCCGGTCTCCCCTTCAAAACTCACCGCATCCTCCAGGGAGAAGTCCACATCATTTAACCGATTATTACGCAGATCACCGAAGATAATGGCACCGACACCAACAGCCTCAGCCACCTTCTGAGGGTTCTCCAGATTCGGGTTTTTCTCCTGAATAATCTGCAAGGCACGAGCAACTGCCTCATCCAACACTTCCTGCAAAAAGACGACTTTACCCCGGCGGGTAGACATTTTTCGTCCCTCAAAACGCATTAAGCCAAACGGGATATGTTCACACTTCGCAGACCATTCATGCCCCATCCGGGATAGGACCGCAAATACCTGCCGGAAATGTAACTTCTGCTCCCCTCCAACCACGTATAACAACCGATCTGCCTTCATCACCTCATGACGATAAACCGCCGTAGCCAAATCCCGTGTAGGATAGATTGTTGTTCCGTCTTTTTTGATAATCAGGCACGGGGGCATGTTCTCATCCTCCAGACGTACCACAAGTGCTCCATCACTCTCTTCAAGTAAACCTTTCGCCTTGAGTTCTTCAACCACCGCGCCCATCTTGTCATTGTAAAAGCTTTCCCCCAGCGTATGGTCAAATTGTACGTTCAGACGTTCATACATCCGGTTGAATTCCTTCATGCTCACTTCTACAAAGAACGCCCATAACCGTTGTGCTTCCTCGTCCCTTTGCTCCAGCTTGCGGAACCAGTCCCGTGCCTCAATCTCCAGAGAAGGATCGTTCTCCGCCTCATCGTGGAAACGTACATACAGCTCAAGGGACGTGCGGATCGGGTCTGCCTGCAACGCTTCATCATTGCCCCACCGTTTGTATGCTGCGATCTGCTTGCCAAACTGGGTTCCCCAGTCTCCCAGATGATTCACACTCACAGAGGTATAACCCGCTTCGTTGTACAACCGATACAATGCTGCACCGATTACAGTAGAACGCAAATGTCCAATTCCGAAGGGTTTCGCGATGTTAGGGGAAGACATATCAATCACAACACGTGAACCTTGACCAAGCTGAAGCTTACCAAATGCCCCATTCCCCAGTTCTTTCAGCAGATTCGGCGCGAGCTTCTCCCGGTTAAAACGGATATTTACATACGGACCGGCGGGAGTCGCTTCAATTCCAGATACCTGCAATCCCGTTGCGAGCTCAGTTGCAATGACTGCCGGTGCTTTCTTTAATGACTTCGCTAAAGTAAAACAAGGGAATGCTGCATCACCCATTTCCGCCTGCGGTGGGACCTCCAGTAATCTCATAACCTCTTTTTCATTCAATCCCGTTAAAGGGGCAATATCGGACGCAGCCTGCTTCATCAACATGTTGAACACTCCTAATCCATTCATTATTAGCTGAAAATAAACACAAAAAAGCTCTCGTCTCTACATAAGAGACGAGAGCTGAATTAACAGTTCCCGCGGTACCACTCTAGGTGAACAGCTACTCCTGATATGCATCAAGATGCATACCAGTAAAACCTGTTCCGCTCGATGCGTATAACGGTCGCAAGCCGGATTACCCTCAGACAGATATGGCCTATCCCAATCGGGATACGTACATCTTTTCGGATAACCATCTCACGGGTGCGGTTCACTCAGGTCATGTCATACCGGCTTCCACCTCTCCCGGCTCGCTGTCATGTATGGATCTGGCTACTCTCCCGATCATCGATATTCTTCGTTTCAATTCATTGCCATCATTATACATACCACGATCAGACTTGGCAACCCGCATTAAAAATCCCCTACTGAAGGCAACACATAGGCACACCGTCTCAGATGCCTGTGTTCGCTGCTTCCCTTAGGGGACCAACATATTATCCGTTTAATTATATATTCCAGAGAAATGATATTTACGCTACTGCTGCCATCAAGCGGCAAGCTTCTGCACATCTGCGGCAAGCCTCTGCACATGCTTGACAGTGATCATGCTGGTGTTTACCACACTCTGCGGCGCAAGCTTCACAAGCTTTCACACACAATTCGCATATTTCGGCAATGAAATCACTTCCACGCGTCATCGCTTGTGCAGCAAAACTGCAAATCTCCGCACATTCCCGATTCAAACGAATGCAATCACGCAGCATCGCCAGATCATATTCTTTCAGACTCGATATGTAACATACGTTGCAAGCATTCATGCACTCCAGGCAAGCATCGATACATTGTTGATATTGTTGTTGTGTCATTTAAAGTTACCTCCCAGGCAAAGTTTGCTATGCTTCTTAATACCCAGTACGGAGGAACATTGAATCATCTAGCCTACTTTATCGCTTCCAATTCCATTAATTGGTCACGAATGACAGTTTGGTCAAAATGTTCACCTATGAACACAGCAACATTAGGGACATCTCCCTGAGGTGTGATCTTCATATAATCCGATTCACGGTAAGCATACTGGAACCAGAAGCGGCTCGCCGTGTCACTAAACGATAAAATACCTTTCGCTCGATACACGTCTCGTGGCAAAGCTGATACAAACTGTTCAAATGCTTCGCTATTCACCGGATGACTGAAATAATGCGTATACACCATGACATGTTCGTGTGATGCATGAGGAGCGGGATGCTCATGAGCGTGTTCATGGACATGGCTATGGCTATGAGATCCGTCAGTATTCGTAGCATCGCCTTGGACTGTATGATGTGTATGTTCATGTCCATGACTGCATCCATGTACGCCACAGGCTTCCGTATGAACATGATGCTCTTGGTGAGCATGCTGACCTGCTTCAGAGGCTGAATCATGGACGTGCACGTCTGCCCCGCTGCGAAGCAACAGATCCATCTCCACCGCACATTTGACCGTAGGTATTACAGGTGCGAAGCCATTCCATTTTGCCAAAAGCTGCTCCAAATCTTGCAGTTCCTGTGCACTCACCCGATCTGTTTTGTTCAAGAGAAGCACAGACGCACAACGAATCTGCTCCTGCATCAATTTGAAGGTCTGCCCCTTCTGCTCCTGGTACAATCCAGATAGATGCGCTGCATCCACAACGGTAATGAGGCTTTTCAATTCCAATCGCATGTAGAGTGAAGTCTCGGTGACCGCATCCAAAATTTCCATTGGATTTGCCGCACCCGTTGCTTCTATGATGATCACATCAGGGGATTCCTCCTGTACAAGTTCAGCAAGCTGCAATCCCAAGTCGCCACGTACGGTACAACAGATACATCCACCTAACATCTCTGTCATCGGAACGGTGGAATCCACAATCTGACCATCCAGATTAACTTCGCCCAACTCATTCATCACTACTGCGGGACGCAATCCCTGCTGTTGCCAATGTTCGATCAACTGAACAAGCAGTGTTGTTTTGCCACTTCCCAAAAAGCCTGACAGTATATATACAGGTATGGATTTTTCTTTTAAAATCGTTTCGTTCATGCTTAAACACCTCTCTAATTATCCTCTTGTAACCTAGTCTATCTATATCTAGCGAGTGTACACCACCTGCATTCGTTGTGCAATAACGTTCAACTCTTCCCCAGTACATTGCCTGATTCTAACGGATGGTCTATGCTATGAGGACATGTTGATTGAAGGAGGAAGTTTCATGACCAATTCAGTGGAACAACATCGCCAGGAAGCTCCGGACACGGTATCGTGCATGATTGTAACGGTATCGGACACGCGCACCAAAGACACCGATACCAGCGGCCAGCTCATGCATCAGCTTCTGAATGAAGCAGGTTATCAGATTGTTGAATACATCATTACGCCAGATGAAACGGAGAACATTCGAAGCATCCTGCAAGATGCAGCCGTTCGTGATGATATCGAAGCCGTGCTGCTCAGTGGCGGAACAGGGATTGCCCCTCGAGATACAACCTACGAAGCGGTGTCCTCACTGCTCGACAAGGAACTGCCGGGCTTCGGTGAAATCTTCCGTTTTCTGAGTTACACCGAGGATATCGGTTCCGCTGCCATCCTGAGCAGAGCCGTCGCCGGAACGATTGGACGCACAGCCGTCTTCTCCATGCCAGGCTCCAAAGGAGCTGTCAAATTGGCTATGGAAAAACTCATTTTGCCTGAGCTACGGCATGTCATGCGTGAAATATATAAACCCGTCTGAAAAATCAGACGGGTTTTTCGGGTTTATTTTCAGCTGTACGATACGAATTGAAAGCTTGGTGCTCTCCTCTTACCTTAATTGCTCCAGCACATGTTGAAACACCTGCAGAACATCCGGCTCATACTCGTCCTTTTCCCCACCAGAAGCCGTATACACCAGTGAAACGTAACCTTTGCTGCGAATCGTTGTTCGGCCAAGCACATTCTCCAAGACAGCCTCATCACCATTCTCACTGTACATTTGTTTCATCCCAGCAACCCGTGCTGCCTTACTACCGAAAATATGGACTTTCACGATGTGTCTGCCGCTTCCATTCAACAAGTACATATAAGAGATCCCACCATGATCGTCATCGGCAGACATGTTATTCATCAGCTGGATGCCCTTTGCTTCAAAACTCTTACTGATCTCATTCACCAATGCACCGTTTAATCCGTGTCCTTGACTCTGTGCTCGCATATTTCCTTCATTCGTCGCTTCGCGCGTATAGAGCTTTCGCTCCTGTTCAATGGATGATGCTGAACAAGCCACCAGGGACCAGACAGTTGTGATCAACATTACACTTACAAGTACCGACTTGATTATTCTTCCAACCAGAATTCGGTCTTCTCTACCAAACCACATGCCAATCCTTCCTTTCCAGCCACGTGTACTGTGACCCATTCAGGTAGAATTAGCATGTCTAAGGACTTAGAATCTTATGCGGATGGCAGATCTGATATCGTATGGACCACGGTACGACCTACTGCACCACCTTGGAGTATCGTCTCCAGCGTATGAGGCAACTGGTCTAAGGAAATTTCACGGATTCCCAGTTCCAACGCGCGCTCCGGTTTCCATTCTCCGCCAAGCAGTTTCCACAATCGTTCCCGCCGTTCCATCGGACAAAATACAGAGTCTATACCAATAAGCTGGATACCACGCAATATAAATGGAAGTACCGTCGATTCAAAAGCTGTGCCTCCAGTTAAACCAGATACCGCAACCGCACCTCCGTATTGGATCTGTTTCAATCGCTCCGCGAGTGCCGGGCCTCCTGTTGGATCAACAACTCCCGCCCATAACTGTTTCCCCATGGCTCCTTTAGCTGGAGCATCGGCTTCTTCACGAGTAATTACCTCTGAAGCCCCCAAGTTTCGAAGCAATGGCTCCTCCTGCTCCTTCTTGCCTGTGCTGGCTATTACTTTGAAACCAAGCTTCGCCAGAATCGCAACTGCCATACTGCCAACGCCACCTGTTGCACCCGTAACCAGAACCTTGCCCATCTCCGGTGTCACTCCAGCCTGTAACAGCGCATCTACCGAAAGTGCAGCGGTAAATCCTGCGGTTCCAATCGCCATGGCTTCTTTCTCACTAAGACCCGGTGGCAGAGGCACCAGCCATTCACTGCGCAGTCGAGCATACTCGCTGTACCCTCCGTAATGGGATACGCCTGGTTCAAATCCTGTACTGATTACTCGATCTCCCGGTGCAAAACGTCCGCTTACCGATTCCTCAACTGTTCCTGCCAGATCAATGCCTGGTACCATCGGGTATTCACGAACGACACCTCCCTTTTCAAGGGTAGCGAGTCCGTCTTTATAATTGACACTGGAATACTGCACCTGTACCGTTACATCTCCATTTGGCAGATCCTCCTTCTTCAGTTGCTCTATAGCAGCTTTCACTCCGCCCTGTTCTTCTTTACGGACAACATATGCGTTAAATTGGTTTTTCATTGATAGCCACTCCTTCTTTCAATTTTGTATATTTTTCCATTAAGCAAATGAATTGTTCGCATTCAGGTTTAACGGCTACCTTTACCTATGGATTCTTCCTCATGTTAATGATCAAGCTCTGTCTCTCCTTAACGTCAACAGATAGATTAGTGGACCCACAATGGGGATAATGCCTGTCACTGCCCATGCTGGTGAACGTCGACTCACTTTAGTATCCCTGCATATCGCAATCATGGAAAGTAAACTCAGCAGTACAAAATCAATCGTCATGATATGTACAAAGGAAGATTGATTGAACGCGTCCATAAATACATCCGGATGACCTTGCGTCACGGCATAGAATGCTGTCCCCAGCGTTAAGAGCAGAAGGACTACATGCGTCAGCTTATGGGCTGCTACCCGTCCAATTCCCGACTCCCGCTGACGACCAAAATGTAAGCTTTCGTATCCCGATGTTCTATTCGCAGATGATGACCACGCATAATAAGGAAGCAGGGCAAAAGCACCTAGTCCAAAAGAAAGCAAGACAAAAGGCCAAGCGGGTATACGGCCACTTCGTTCTTTCACAGATATTCTTAACAGCATACAAGCATACACTGCCGGGAAAATACCTAACCACGAAAATACAGTAAGCAGCCAAGGCTCCTTGCTTTGCAGTGTGATTAGTTCTTTGAATATAGGATCACTTCCAGGTGACTGCCCCGGTGCCAACAACACTGCATAGGCAATAAAAGCGATCCAGACCAGTCCTAATATCCATCTCATGTCTGCACCTCCTCTTACTCTCATCCCCGGCAACTATGGGATTGAAACAATGCCAGATATTCAATCGGTACGGAAGGAGCTGCCCTAATATGTCGAAGCAACACTCCGAAAGATGCAAGATTTGGCGTCTCCTGCGCTTTCCCGAGAAATAATTACTGCATTTCCCCTCTAAATGCGTGTTCAAAAAGTACTTTTTTGAACAGCAACCTCTTGAACTGAATAAGCCAACTTCCAGTATAGCCTGCCACATAGGCATTCTGTCCATGAGATTTCTTACATTTCTGATCCGCATCATCTGGATCATACTAAAAAGGCATAAGCCAGTATTCTTCACTGGTTATGCCTCTCTGTAATTCTTATGTGTAGATCATTCCTCTGTGGACTTCACATGTTCCGCAATGAGCTTCTGCTTCATATTCCATGCCGCAGGGCTAATGTTCACACGATAGATCTCGGGGTTGAGCTTCCGTTGGTATTCAGGCCAGAAGAGGTTCATCTGTTCCTTATGGTACGCCCGAATCTCATCCAAATTAGGCAGCTCATACACCTTGCGTCCGTTCACAAAGATCGGCTCCAGCATATTTACCGCTTCGTAGCGGGTAACGGTCTTTTTCAGATAAGGGTGTAGCGGGTTGAACAGCTTGAGCGGTCCGCCCTGTAGCGGCTGTTCTTCCTCTGGATAGCAGATATAATCTGCAATCGCCTTGCCATGCTTCGGATCAATGATCCGGAACACTTCCTTTTTACCTGGCGTGGACACTTTTTCAGGATTGGCAGATATTTTGATCGTAGGCAGCATAGCACCGTCCACTTCACGCTCCACCAATTTGTATACCCCACCCAAAGATGGTTGGTCAGAGGCGGTAATCAGTTGTGTGCCGACTCCCCATGTATCAATCCGCGCTCCTTGAGCCTTCAGGTTGAAAATCGTATTCTCATCCAAATCATTGGATGCTACAATTTTCACATAATCCAAGCCAGCCTCATCCAGCATCTGACGTGCCTGAATCGACAAGTACGCAAGGTCACCACTATCCAGACGAATCGCATTCATCTTTTTGCCTTGGCTCTCCAGCTTCTTGGCTGTCTTGATGGCGTGAGGTACACCACTGTTTAACGTGTCAAAGGTATCGACCAGCAGCGTGACCTGATCAGGCAACACTTTGGCATACACATCAAACGCTTCCTGCTCGCTCATAAAGCTCTGTACCCAGGAATGGGCATGTGTACCTGCTGTTGGTATCCCGAAGCGCTCTCCGGCCAGCATATTGGACGTTGCATGGAATCCTGCCACATATGAAGCACGTGCGCCCCAGATGGCAGCATCCGCTTCCTGTGCACGCCGTGTACCGAATTCAAGTAAGGTATCCTGCTGTGCTACCTGTTTGATCCGCGAAGCCTTGGTTGCGATCAACGTCTGATAATTCATGAAGTTAAGTATCGCCGTCTCCACCAATTGTGTCTCCATAATGGAGCCTTCTACCCGAATGAGCGGTTCGTCAGGGAAAACAATTGCACCTTCCTTCATCGAATGAATTGTCCCCTGAAATGAGAACTGGAGCAACTCTTCCAGAAAGACCGGATCGTAATTTTCCTCTTGTTTGGATAAAAATTTGATGTCGTCCATCGTAAAACGAAGCTGGCTGATATAGTTCACAATTCGTTCCAATCCGGCAAATACCGCATATCCGTTGCCAAAAGGAAGCTTACGGAAATAGGCTTCAAATACGGCCTTCCGCTTGTGTGTACCATTCACCCAATGGGCGTACATCATATTGATTTGATATTTATCCGTATGTAAAGCCAGGCTAGTCGTCTGCATTTGTCTCATCCTCTCTGACTTCCGCTCGTGCTCGCAGATTTAACCTGTGAACACGGGTTAACATATGGAGACTTATTCTTCATGATTCTGTTCATCCGTATTCACAAACAAGTCTCCCGTACAATTCTATACATCATTCACCACATTCATCCGGTTCCTAACATTAGGTCAACCAGACATGATTATGGATTAAATCACGCCAGGACCGTCTCGCTTGCCTTAACCACCGAAGCACCTAGGCTGGAACGAAAATGTTCAAGTGCCCACTCATGTCCTGTCGGATTGAAGCTGGCAACAGCATCTTCATATACCGTAATATGAAAACCTTTATTGTAAGCATCCACTGCCGTATGCAATACACAAATATCTGTACATACCCCAATGAGTGCAATATCTGTAATGCCACGTGCACGCAGTCTGAGTTCCAAATCTGTCCCACAGAATGCGCTGTATCTCGTCTTATCCATCCACCGAATATCGGTTTTTCGTTCCTCCATCACTTGGGCAAGACGACCGTAGAGCTGTCTTCCCTCTGTATTTCGGATGTTATGAGGTGGGAAAAGCGCAGTCTCCGGATGATACGGATCATTCTCTTCGTGTAGATCCACAGCCATGATTACCTCATGTTTGTTCTTACAATAGGCCTCGGTTACAGCTGCAATCGTCTCGTCGATCTCTACTGCTGGCTGACCTACAGGCAAAGAACCTGTCACAAAATCCTTCGTGAAATCAATGACAATCAGTGCTTTCATCATCAACACTCCCTTGCTCAGAAATGGTTGATCCTGATTCAATCAGATTGACACACCTACACATTATTACGTATAGATGGATAGGCGTGGTACGAGTTCTGTAAAACGATATAGCTGCGCCGGACGCTGTGAGTACTGGTTGGAACTCACCAGGTTACCTTCTTCATCCCGTACTTCTTCCACAATGCCTTTGCGACTGCGGGTAGACGTAATCTTGCGAATGAAGTTTGGTTCTTCAAAATCCGGTACTACACTTTGAATAACCTGATATAATTCACTTAATGTAAAATCACGTGGCAGGAACTGACGAGCAATCGTCGTTTCCAGCATCTGCTGTTGAATACGTCGATAAGCATCTTCGATGATTGTTCTGTGATCAAAGGCCAGCTCCAGTTCTTGTAGCGCCTCCTGAATCGTGAACAACCCAACATCCTCAGCATCATCTGCCGCTTGGCGTTGATCCAGCATCCATTCTTCCACCAGTGCGAAAAATGCATGAGAGATGATCCAGCCCCTCGGGTCACGACCCGGCTGACTGTATACATTCAAGTACTCCAGATGTCCACCGTCCACACCTGTCTCTTCCATCAATTCACGCTTAGCTGCACCGTAGATGGACTCGTTCTCCTGACAGAATCCACCCGGTAACGCCCATCTACCAGCAAAAGGCCAGCCTTTGCGCTTGATCAGCATCACTTTCAGTTCCCGTATAGGAAGTGTCTTCGTCACCGTCTTGCGCTCCCGCTTGGTCAAGGTGAACATAACGATATCCGCAGGAACACCATCGGGTGTACGATATTTCTTGGAACTATAGGCACGTGCTGCCTGTTCGTCGCTCTCTGCATTGAAGTGTTCGTAGTTTTCGCTCATGGGCACCACCGACTATTTTCATTTTGATAATTTCATTATGACATAATAATATTTTTTGTCAACTGCGGGATTCCTACGTTACGTTCTTGGACGTGCTATACGGAATGTCGCCGTAGCCATGCATCCCAACGTGCCCGATGCATCACGAACCTCCGATTGAGTTGTAACACTGCGTCCAGCCTGATGCAGAACTGTAGCTGTCACCGTTAATTCCCCTTGTTTCATTGGTGCGAGAAAATGTACGTTCAGATTCGTTGTCACACAGCCGTCCACTTCCATTGCTGCTGTTGCAACCATCCCCATCGCCTGATCCATCAGTGAAGTCAATACACCCCCATGAATAATCCCCATGGAGTTGGTATGATGTTCGCCTGCTGTCAACGCGATCTGTACTTCTTTGCCGTCTCCTTTAATATAACGACAGCCGAGAAATCCCCAAAATCGTCCGTCTCCGTCTTCCACCATTTTGTCCAAAATACTCATTATTCATTTCTCCTTTATTGCACTGTACGTATCAAGCTCTCTTGATGTCATGTGCCTTTATCATTAAAAATCAGCTGCGCCACACAAAATAACCCCACAGTGTGGAGCTTTGCTAGGAATTATATTCCGAGTACTTGGCGATAGCCACTCCACCTTAACAGTTATGCAATGTAAGAAATGCTTCTGATCGAAGCCTTATCGATGATGCCACATTCGTGCTTTAGCAGTTGCTTTTCTTGCGATTATCGAATCCTTCAGCTACGCTGAAAACTTATAATTCTATAATCATCAAAAAAGGCGCGGACAGCGTCCGCACCCTTCCGTCATTTAACCACAACTGGTCGGAGGTGAATCCGTTCCAGCCTCCACGTTTACTTTTTCAGAAACCGTATCCCGGATTACAGAGATCACCAGCTGAAGCAAGTAGTTGATATCGCTCTGGCTTTGCTGGAATTCCGTAACCAATGGAATGCTGTCCAGTTCGCCTTGCAGATCTTCAATTTCCTGTTCAATTTTGCTGACCATCTCCACATTTTTGAAGCTTTCAAAAGCAACGATCTCTTTTTGTTTCTTCTTGATGGTTGCAATCAACTGCTGGATGCGCTCATGATCACGAATTTTGGTTTCAGCCTGTTGAAACTGTCTAACTTCCTCACTCGTTCCGAGCATATCAGCCAATTCTTTGGCTTTTCCCATAATGTCGTCGCGTATGACCAGATTGCGCGTATCGTAGGTAGGCATTCCATAATGGTTGTACTGCACTTCTTCCTGCGCCACTGAAATCGCTCCATTCTATGAGATGATATAAGATGAATATTCATGTTGCCCTAGCTCAGTTGACTGCTCAGTGACCGCTACGGTGTCGGATCGTTCTTTTGATCGCTGTTGTCTCCGAATTTTTTCGATTGAGATTGTTCAAGGTTAAAATTCGGAGACAAAGGCGAACGCTTCGCTTCTACAGAATCGATTCCGTCACCTTCGCTACGCTCGGCGTAACCCCGCTAAGTGCAAAAATCATTCATCTTATTGGTGTGTGTATTACTAATTACTGATTGGCAGCTACCGGCTCGGAGAGCAGGTTGCCACGAATATAAAAAGTCATCGGATCGGTGATTTCCACTTGTACGAAAGTACCGATCAATTCTTTGGGTCCTTCAAAATGCACAAGCTTGTTGCTGCGCGTACGTCCTGCCAGAACTTCGGAATTCCGTTTGCTCTCGCCTTCAACGAGCACTTCAACGATTTTGCCGCGTTGCTCTTCATTGCTTCGGTGGCTGTATTCGTTGATGGTTTCATTCAAACGTTTCAAACGTTCCTTCTTCACTTCCATCGGTACGTTATCCTCCATCACCGCAGCAGGCGTACCTTCACGCGGGGAATAGATGAAGGTATAGGCAAAATCATACCCTACTTCACGGACAAGGGAAAGTGTATCTTCAAATTGTTCTTCCGTTTCCCCAGGAAAACCAACAATAATGTCCGTTGTCAACACAACTTCCGGAATGGCCGTTTTAATTTTGCCAGCCAGGTTCAGATAGTGTTCCCGGCTATACTTGCGGCTCATACGCTTGAGTACTTCCGAACTGCCAGACTGCACCGGAAGGTGGATATGCTCCACCAGGTTTCCGCCCTTGGCTAGCACTTCAATCAAGCGATCATCAAAGTCACGTGGGTGACTGGTTGTAAAGCGTACACGCGGAATATCAATTTGTCGGATGGCATCCATCAAGTCGCCAAAGCTGTAGTTCAGGTCGGTGAAGTCTTTGCCGTACGCATTCACATTTTGACCAAGCAGGGTGATTTCTTTAAAGCCCTGGCGTGCCAAATCCCGTACTTCGGCAATGACATCTTCCGGACGACGGCTGCGTTCTTTGCCCCGTGTGAACGGAACGATGCAATATGTACAGAACTTGTCGCAGCCATACATGATGTTCACCCAGCCGCGCATACCTTCCCGTTTCTTCGGCAGGTTCTCAATGATGTCGCCTTCCTTGGACCATACCTCAACAACCATTTCTTTGCTGAACAGCGCTTCCTGGATCAGATGTGGCAACCGGTGCACATTATGTGTACCGAAGATCATATCCACAAATCCATGCTTCTGCATGATCCGGTTGACGACGCCTTCCTCCTGGGACATACACCCGCACACGCCAAGTAACAATCCCGGACGTTCGAGTTTTAGCGTTTTCAGGTGACCAAGCTCACCAAACACCTTATCTTCCGCATTTTCCCGTATAGCACACGTATTGAGCAGAATAATATCAGCCTCTTTGCGATCTTCTGTGGCCTGATATCCCATAGACTCAAGCAGACCTTTGATGGTCTCCGAGTCATGCTCGTTCATCTGACAACCATACGTATATACAATATAATGTTTGCCTTTCCCTATGTTTTTCAGTTCATCGGGAACGGCATTTTCGTAAAGCACCTGGACGTCTTCCTTGCCCCGCTGTTTCTCCTGACGATGATTGGGTTCCGATTTGATGTTAATCTCACGGCCCCGGATTCTTATCTTTTTGCTGAATTCATCTTGCGAAATTACTTTGGCATCGGAGAAATCAAAATATTGGGAGTAATCCTTTTTTGAGTCTTTAGCCATTTCCTTCGGTCACTCCTTACAGCCTCTATTAATAAAAATTCGTTCATTCATCCCTGTTCCACATGAAGTTCTTGCTTGGAACAGCAAAAGAGCATTACAGCAAATTATAGCATGAATTGGGCTGTAGTTCCACATCCAAACCGCATGTCCCTTCGTCTAATCCGAAACATGCCATGCTCAGAAGAACGTTCAGAAAACACAAAAACCTGAGCCTTGCCATCAGGGCTGGAATTAACCGGCCCCTGTTGGCTGTGCTCAGGTTTATACGTTATTCAGACCGCGTAATTCGTGGCTGAAGGCTGTTCATGTTTATTAGTCGATGATTTCAGCAGTGTCGCCATTACGAGCGCCAGCAGCGTTAGCTTCATCTGTATCAATATGCATGTCCAGTGCGAAAGAATCGGATACACGAGCCAGTACATTTTCCAGTACCAGACCACGATCTCCACTCAAGCGAACTTTCAGCAATTGTTTGTCCTGGATACCCCATTTAGCAGCATCCGAAGTATGGAAGTGAATGTGACGAGCAGCAACGATAACACCTTTATCAATTGTTACTTCGCCAGCAGGACCTTTGATCGTGATTCCCGGTGTGCCTTCAATGCTTCCGGACTCGCGTACAGGTGCTTTAACACCAATGGCAAATGAATCTGTCATGGAGATCTCCAGTTGCGTTTCAGGACGAACAGGTCCAAGGATACGCACTTTATCAAACTGTCCTTTCGAACCAATTACCGCTACAGTTTCGTTAGCAGCGTATTGGCCAGGCTGAGACAGAGCTTTAAATTCAGTCAGTTCATAACCTTTACCAAACAAAATTTCAACGTGCTCTTGGGATACATGAATGTGACGGGCAGATACGCCCACAGGTACTGTTTTACTCATCGTAAATTTCACTCCTTGTTTATCTATGGCCTGTACTCAGGCTCTTAACAATCCAATGGTATTATACCCCTTTTTGGAGTGAAATGAAAACGAACTGGTGAAAATTCATGAAATACACATATTTCACCATCATTTCCCGCCTTTATTTGGAAAACGAGCTTCATTCCACCCATTGGGTCGGTCCCAGAGCCCACTTCACTATTTCACGGAAGCCCCTTCATTTTCAGATTATTCTCTGGCAAGTGTTCCCCCAGATAACTCGTCGCATTCCCCCACAACCAGCCACGCACCAAATGTTCATCATAATGCTTGAGCAGGATCTCCGTCACTCTTGGATAGTGTCCTGAGTGTTCAAGTCTCTGAATATATGTTGAAATCCCATCAAAATCGGAGCCCATCATCAGATGATGCTGCCCACCCAGAGAACAAATCTGCTCGATATGAGGTAACAAGTCTTCTATACGTACGTCACCCTCCTGCTTAACAAACCAAGGGACAAACGTCAGTCCGATCCGCCCTTCGCGGGCAATGATGGCCTGAATCTGATCATCTTTCAGATTACGCACATGGGGACATACGCTATAGCTGTTGGAGTGGGAGGCGATAAAAGGACGCTTGCTCAAGTCAGTCAGTTCCCAGAACCCTTTCTCCGTTAGATGTGACACATCTAACAGCATCCCGATTTCATTACACCGGCGTACCAGTTCCTTCCCCTTCTCGGTCAGACCTGCTCCACGCTTCTCCATTACTCCGTCAGCCGCCCAATTGGCATAATTCCACGTAAGTCCAATGATTCGAACACCCATCTGATAACATAACTCCAGATAGAACAGGTTGCCCTCCAGACCGTCCACGCCCTCCAGTGTGATTAATCCCCACGGATCCTCTGTTTGCCCCACCTGAGCCACCTGTTCGCGCCATAACAACGTCTGTGTGCCGCCAAGTCGCTCCTGACTCCTTTCTACGCGCTTACGATAGATCTCCAACTGCCCCATCACATGTTCAAACTTGCCTCTGCCTAGTACTTCAGGTAAATAGATGGCGAATGCCTGTAATCCGACTTTACCCTCTTTCAAGCGTTTCAAATTTACATCCAGTTGTGGAGAATCTTCGAACGAAAGAGCTGGCTGCATCAATATTTTGCTCAGTGCATCACAGTGAAAATCAGCTACACGCCGATCAGACATGGACATCTTAAACCCTCCTCCATATTTTGTTGCAGAAAAACGCAAAAAAACCTGTCTACATCGTAAACAGGTTCAATGCATACTGCATGTATTATCTGGGCTCCACAATCAGCTTAATGGCCGTTCGGTCCTCGCCGTCGATCACAATGTCTGTAAAAGCTGGAATACAAATCAGGTCAACTCCGCTTGGTGCTACAAATCCCCGGGCTATCGCTACCGCTTTAATGGCTTGGTTCAGTGCTCCCGCTCCAATTGCCTGCAGTTCAGCATTTCCACGTTCACGAAGAACCCCTGCAAGAGCGCCGGCTACAGAATTAGGATTGGACTTTGCTGAAACTTTTAATACATCCATGGTAAGTACCTCCCTGGGAATGTTGAAAGTTTGTTTCCACTTACTAGATGTTATTCGCGGGAGGCAAAAAAATTCCTTCTTTTTAGACGGGTTTCCCTGCAAAATGGGGCAATACCCCTATTCCATGCGCCACTCGTCCTCCATCAGACGAATTTTTTCGATGCGTGTTGCCGCCCCTGTAGCTTCATCAATTTCTACTAAGACACCATGGAAATGCCATTTGCCATCATCCACAACGAAACGTACGGGCAGCTGGGTGTAGAACTTGCGCAGCACGGCCTCACGCTCCATGCCCAATATGCCGTCACGCGGCCCTACCATGCCCGCATCCGTCAAGTAAGCCGTTCCTCCAGGCAAAATCCGATCATCGTTACTCTGTACATGCGTATGTGTCCCTACAACGAATGACGCACGTCCATCCAGATGCCATCCCATGGCAATCTTCTCTGACGTCGCTTCGGCATGCATATCCACCAGAATACATTTATAATCCTGGCGTAGCTCATCTACAATCTCATCAGCCACACGGAATGGACAATCCAGAGCAGGCAGGAACGTTCTTCCTTGCAGATTGACAATGGCTAGCTCTTTGCCCTCACCTTTGACTACTGTGTATCCTCGTCCTGGTGTTCCTGGTGGGAAGTTCGCTGGACGAATCATGCGCGGCTCATCATCTATAAAATCAAAAATATCCTTATTATCCCAGGTATGATTACCAAGTGTAATACCATGTACACCCCAGTTGAAAAACTCATTAGCGATCGCACCGGTAATTCCGCGACCTGCTGCCGCATTTTCACCATTTACAATGACCACATGCGGTTTATATTTCGATTTCAGGTACGGTAAATTTTCCTTTAATGCTTTACGTCCCACGTTGCCTACAATGTCACCAATAAACAAAACTTTCATTGATTACTGCCTCCTCAATTCCTGCAAAGTCCTTTTACTTCAAATGTTGAACCTTTGCAGGACTCTATCTCATGCTACATAATGTGTAGTTCGTACAAAAAGCCTTTTAACAGGCTATCAACAGGAAAAGTGGCCCACTACTGCGGCCACTTTTCCGTAATGCTCTATTTTGCGTATTCAACCGCACGTGTTTCCCGGATGACGGTGACTTTGATGTGACCCGGATAGTCGAGTTCATTCTCAATCATCTTCGTAATGTCACGGGCTAAGCGGAAGGCTTCAGCATCATCGATCTTCTCAGGCTGTACCATAACGCGAACTTCGCGTCCGGCCTGAATGGCATACGATTTCTCGACACCTTCGAAGGATTCCGAAATCTCTTCCAGCTTCTCCAGTCGTTTGATATACGTTTCCAGCGTTTCGCGGCGTGCGCCTGGTCTTGCTGCGGAGAGCGCATCTGCTGCGCCAACCAACATGGCAATGACCGAAGTCGCTTCACAATCTCCGTGATGGGACGCGATACTGTTGATTACAACCGGATGTTCTTTGTATTTCTTCGCCAGTTCCACGCCAATTTCGACGTGTGATCCTTCCACTTCGTGATCCAGCGCTTTACCGATGTCATGCAATAGACCTGCACGTCTTGCCAGAGTTACGTCTTCTCCGAGTTCGCCAGCCATCAGTCCAGCCAGATAAGCGACTTCCATGGAATGTTTCAAGACGTTCTGACCGTAACTTGTACGGAACTTCAACCGGCCCAAAATTTTGATCAGATCCGGATGCAGACCATGCACGCCCACTTCAAAGGTAGCTTGCTCACCGTATTCACGGATGCGCTCATCCACTTCTTTGCGGGATTTCTCAACCATCTCTTCAATCCGTGCCGGGTGAATACGTCCATCAGCCACCAGTTTCTCCAGGGCAGTACGGGCGATCTCACGGCGAATCGGGTCAAAGCCCGACAGAATAACAGCTTCTGGCGTATCATCGATAATGAGGTCAATCCCTGTAAGGGTTTCAAGCGCACGGATGTTACGTCCTTCACGACCGATAATCCGGCCTTTCATTTCTTCATTTGGCAGGGTAACAACAGATACCGTTGTTTCCGCTACGTGGTCAGCCGCACAACGTTGGATGGCGAGTGTAATAATCTCGCGGGACTTTTTGTCCGCTTCTTCCTTCGCTTGTTGTTCAATGTCCTTGATCATTTGAGCCGTCTCATGACGAACTTCCTGTTCTACGTTGGACAGTATGATACTGCGTGCGTCTTCCATAGTGAGGTTAGATATACGTTCCAGTTCCGTCACCTGGTTTTTGTAGATCATTTCGATCTGCTGCTGTGTCTCATCAATTCGTTTCTCTTTGTTAGCCACTTGCTCTTCTTTACGTTCGAGTGATTCCAATTTTTTATCCAGCGACTCTTCTTTTTGCAACAATCGTCTTTCTTGTCGTTGAATTTCGTTCCGACGTTCACGAGTGTCTTTTTCAGCTTCAGCACGAATGCGATGGATTTCATCCTTCGCTTCCAGCACCGTTTCTTTCTTCAGTGCTTCTGCCTCTTTCTTCGCGTTCTCCACGATTTGTACGGCAGCTTGTTCCGCACTAGAGATTTTAGCCTCTGCAAGAGATTTGCGAATAAAATATCCTACTCCGAACCCAATGATTAGCGCGGCCACAACGAGAGCGATCATGATTGCAGGTTCCATACTGTTCACCTCCTCGTTGGTTCCTCCAAGGCATTCCTTGGGTTAATTTGCAGTTTTCAAACCTTACATATTTTTGGGAATAACGAATACTCACGGCGATCCCCCGCCGATTTTCATTTCACATGTACATGTTTCCACGTACTATTCACTGTTTCCAGCGAACCCATAATTAAGAATGGTATAAATCTTAAGAAACCGAAACCGCTTTTTTGGAAGGAAAAAGGGTTGTCCATTTCTTACAGACTCATGTCCATTTTAGTATTTGACGAAAGAAATTGTCAAGAGAATGCAGTATAGAGACTCCAGTCTGCTAATCCCATAACAACGCTTCGTCATCTTCAGGGTCCACAGCCTCATCTTCTTCAATTAAACAATTCACGACCCGGCGCACCATATCCATTGAAAAACCACGTCTCATCAGGAAGGGAAGCGTTTTATGTTTCTTCTCTTTGACGTCCCCTTTGACCTGATTCCATTTTTTGCGTCCTGCGCTCAAAGCAGTCTCAAATTCCGCATCCGCACTTACACCTTCGAGTGCTTCAACAATGAGATCATTGGCAATGCCCTTTTGACGCAGCTCTTGCCTTATCCACAGTTTTCCCTTCCGCTTGCCCTCCATACGCTGTCTTGTCCATTCCTTCGCAAATAGATCGTCATCCACCAGGTTCTCTCGCTCAAGCCGATCCAGCGCCTCTTCAATCAAAGGCGCAGCAAACTCCTTCTGACGAAGTTTCTGACTTAATTCATGACGTGTACGCGGCTTATGCTCCAGAAAGCGCAGAGACTGTGCATACGTCCGCTGTCGCTCGTCCGCTACGATGATTTCCTCCAGATCCTTCTTCATAAACGTATTGCCTTGCGTCATCCTGTATTTAATCATCACATCTTCAAGAACCGTAATGGAGTGGATGCCAAAAGTAATTCGATAACGAGCTTGCCTGCTCTTCGTGCGTTCTACCCGTGTAATGGTAAGTTCTTCGTTGTCTGGAAATTGGGAGAGGCCATCCCGTTCTGCTTCTTCATATAAATCCTCGTCATGTTGATCCATTCAGGTCTCCCCTTTCATAACACATTTTCATGCTAACTATACTAAGCACATCTTAACAAGAAAACAGCGGACGCTAACACAAAAGGCCGGGAACTCAGCCCGGCCTTTATCTCCACAGTCACCTCTGACAGTCAGCGTGCCAACAGCCCCTGTCCACTAGGACAGGGGCTGTTGGACAGCGAGAGCACTCCCACCATAATTCCTTATCCAGATCGAGCCAAACTCAATCAGGCAAGTTTACGGAGTCCAGAGGGCAACTCCCTCCGGGCCCTCCCCACAAGGGAGGGTTTGGGAGGATTACTCGTTGATTTCAAACAGTTCTTGTTCTTCTTCTGCTTCTTTTTGTTGCTCTTCACTAGTTGGCGCAGGAACTGCAGTAGTCAAGTTACTAGCTACACGAATTTTTTGTTCAATGATTTCAGCAATGTCTTTATGCTCTTTCATGAACTGCTTCGCGTTCTCACGTCCTTGTCCTAAACGCTCGCCTTCGTATGAGTACCATGCACCACTTTTATTAACGATGTCCAGCTCTGTACCAATGTCAATGATACTGCCTTCTCTCGAGATACCCTCACCGTACATGATATCCACTTCCGCTTGTTTAAACGGAGGTGCTACTTTGTTTTTCACAACTTTAATACGAGTACGGTTACCAATCATGTCATTGCCTGATTTGATACTCTCAATACGACGTACATCCAGACGTACTGTGGAATAAAACTTCAGAGCACGACCACCAGGTGTTGTTTCCGGGTTACCAAACATAACGCCGACTTTCTCACGAAGCTGGTTGATGAAGATTGCAATTGTTTTGGATTTGCTGATTGCACCAGACAATTTACGTAGCGCCTGAGACATCAAACGCGCTTGCAAACCGACGTGTGAATCACCCATTTCGCCTTCAATCTCTGCTTTTGGAACCAATGCAGCTACGGAGTCAATAACCACGATATCTACTGCACCACTGCGTACAAGAGCTTCTGCAATTTCCAGCCCTTGCTCACCCGTATCTGGCTGAGATAGAAGCAATTCGTCAATGTTAACACCCAATTTGCTTGCATATTGAGGATCAAGAGCATGCTCGGCATCGATAAATGCTGCTTGTCCACCAACACGTTGTACTTCAGCAATCGCATGCAATGCAACAGTTGTTTTACCTGAAGATTCAGGTCCATATATTTCAACAATACGGCCTTTAGGCAAGCCGCCTGTTCCTAATGCAATATCCAAAGCCAAGGAACCACTGGGAATAATTTCCACGTTCATATGAGTGGACTCACCCAGTTTCATGATGGATCCTTTACCAAATTGCTTCTCTATTTGACGGAGCGCCATATCAAGCGCGGCACGACGGTCTGACAATAAGCTCACACCCTTTACTGTTTATAAGATAATGATACCTTGTTTTAACACGTTTGCCAAGCTTTTTTTCGAACATACATTCGTTTTTTTTGTAAAGGCCGAGGCGCCTCTTCCTCAAAGAAACTTTCCATTAAACAGAAAAAAGAACCGTAAACAAGGCTGTAAAGCCTAATTCTACGGTTCTTCCGTCTTCCTTAATTATACTTGCTTGGAACTGCAAATGCAATCCATGTGGTTAACTAATCAATCCATTGCCACAAGTTTTTGCCATAAGCGATAGAGAATCGCTTTAGCTGAACGAATGCGAACCGTCTCACGATTACCATTGATGCGCAGCTCATGAATTTCCGTCTCTTTTCCACGTTCAGCAAGAGCGATGAAGACAAGTCCAGGTGGCTTGCGTTCCGAATATCCCGGTCCAGCCACACCGGTAACGGCCAGGCCAAAATCAGCATCACCAATCATGCGGATCTGCTCAGCAAGCACTTTAGCAACCTCTGGACTTACCGCGCCAGGCGCATCTTCACCTTCCAGGTAATCATGAGGCACATTCAGCAGCTTTTCTTTAATTTCATTGGAGTAACACACAATTCCGCCTTTAAGCATCGAAGCACTTCCGGGTACAGAAGTCAGACTTTGCATGACAAGCCCTCCTGTACAGCTCTCCGCTGCGCTAAGCGTCAGACCCATGTCAGACATCATAGTTACAATGGTGTACTCTATAGGCACATCCTCGTTCGCGTAGAGATGTTCTGTCAAACGTTCCCGAATCTGGACTTCCATCGCATCCAGCTTCAGCTTCGCCTCTCCCTCACTCGCGGCCTTGGTGGAGACACGTACTGTAACTTCGCCTTCGCTCGCGTAAGGAGCAATCGTAGGGTCTGTCTGCGCGTCAATCAGGTCCAGAAGTCGATCCTCCAGAGCAGATTCACCAATACCTGCGAATTTGAGCATTCGGGAGTAGATCGGCATCTCTTCTGTAAGTACATGCTGGAACAGCCAAGGCTTGACTTCTTGTTCAAACATTGGAATCAGCTCTTTAGGTGGTCCAGGCATCACAACATAATATTTATCATTGTCAGAGATCGCATTTCCTGCCGCAAGGCCCGTTTCATTAGCCAGAGGTGTGCCACCATCAATAACGATCGCCTGACGTCGGTTATTCTCTGTCATATCCACATTACGATCTCTGAAAAAGCTCTCGATTTTGTCCATAGCCATTCGATCGATATGCAATTTCCGATTAAGAACAGCTGCAAGCGCATCCTTGGTCAGATCATCTTGGGTAGGCCCAATGCCGCCGGAAAATAAAATAACGTCTGCACGACCCTGCGCAATGCGAATGGCTTCACTGAGCCGATTCAGGTTGTCCCCAACCACCGTTTGGAAATATACATCGATCCCCATCGCAGCCAATTCACGGGATAGGTATCTGGCATTGGTATTGACGATTTGTCCAAGCAGTAGCTCTGTGCCAACTGCAATGATTTCTGCCTTCATTGAGCATCCTCCTGTACACGTGGTGAGTGATCAAAGGGCAATAGGATAAATTCCTATTGCCCTTGACCCAATGCTTCCTTCTTGATTACCCATTTTAACAGCAAACCATTATGCTTTTGTTAAATGAAGCAGGTTTTTGTTTTTGATAAAGTAATCGATACCCGACCAGATGGTAATAAGCGCTGCAGCCCATACCGCGATAATATCGACGTGAATACCCGTGTACGAAAACGGGAAATTGTTTAACAGCAACAGCACAATCGCCACAATCTGCACTACCGTTTTCAGCTTGCCCCATGCACTGGCGGCGACAACCGAACCATCCAGCAATGCAATTTGACGCAAGCCGGTAACTGCAAACTCACGACTAATAATAACAACTGCAATCCAGGAATCCAGCTTGCCCATCTCCACAAGCGAGATCAATACTGCAGTGACCAACAGCTTGTCTGCGAGTGGATCAAGCAATTTTCCCAGATTGGTAACCATGTTATTTTTCCGCGCAAGGTATCCGTCAATTCCATCTGTGCTTGCGGCGATGATAAAAATAACAGCAGCAATCAGTTGATTATACGGAAGCGAAAAACTTCCAAGCTGAAGCGGCTCTGGATAAAATGGAAAATCCACGAGCAGGAACACCATCAAAAAAGGGATTAAGCAAATTCGTGCAAGCGTAATCCGGTTGGGTAAATTCACAAGACGCCCTCCCTCATATCCTCCATTACTCCAAACATTCATCATAATCCCGTTATCATCATCCGGAACATGAAATGTACAGTTTCAATGTCAATCCAAATTAACATGATCCCACTATGTAGAAACGCAAAAAATAAAGTCAACCGCTCAAAAGCAAAACCGCTTTAAACGTTCCGGTGACTTCCAGAAGATGTACTGCTTTTCACAAAGTCAGCAAACGATGAGGACTGGACTTGATGCATGACTGCCAGCAATGCACACTTAGTATAATATACGCCCAATAGCGTGTCAAAAAACACTTTTGCTACAAAAAGGCCATATTACTTGAAATTTGTATATTGCAAATCCAGAGGCAGGTTAGCACCGTTTAACAGCTGCATTACTGCTTGCAAATCATTTTTACTCTTACCAGTTACCCGCAGCTGGTCTCCCTGAATCTGACTCTTCACTTTCATCTTGGAGTCCCGAATAAGAATATTGATTTTCTTGGCGATGTCCTGATCAATCCCCTGTTTGAAATTCAAACGCTGGCGGACTGTACCAGAAGACGCTGGCTCTACTTTGGCATAATCAATGTTTTTCAATGGTAGACCACGCTTTGCCATTTTGGATTGCAGCACATCAATGACAGCCTTGAGTTTGGTCTCATCATCAGATACGATCGTTAACGCATCCTTATCCAGTTTCAGACTGCTCTTGCTGCCCTTGAAGTCATAACGAGTGCCAATTTCCTTCTCGGTTTGTGTAACGGCATTTGTCAGTTCTTGCAAGTCCATTTTGGACACGATATCAAATGAATTTTCTGAACTCAAACCAGTCACCCTTTCAGTTAATCGTATGTTCTGTAACATTATAGAGGATACCTTAAGCAAAAGTCTAATTTCAAGGCATTTTGTACAAAGAAAAAAGCATTTTTGGCTTCCACTTGAGGTGGTTGCCAAAAATGCTTGCTGGTCCAGCTTCCAACTAATAGCGGCTGCGGTTGGGCTGTCTGAACATATCGAGCACACCCAAAAGCACATGTGCAAGTCCAAAACCCAATATTCCGTAACCCCAAGCACTTGGAGTCAGGTAATAACCCAGGAGGCTGACAATGATGCCTAAACCCGTTACGATCCAGCTGACTGTCATAGCCACCCACCTCACTTCACCAAAAGTTAACTGCAAGTTAAGACAACGTTATTGTCTCCTGCAGTTGACTCGGTTATTCGCTGTCAGTGGTACCCTCTGTACCGTCCGTAGATCCATTTTCAACACCTGTAGAAGAAGCAGTACTGCCACTGTCTTCACCAAGCTGCAGACGGATCCGATTGGTCGCCTTGCCATCCGTTACAACTTGCCCACCAACCTCAATCGTGGTCGCTGCAGCGTAACCGGACTTAATATACATACCTGCACTATCCAGCTCAAAGGTAAAGCTGTCGCCTTCGGCTGTATTACCATATTCCAACTTCTCTCCGCTGGAGTTCTCGCCCTTGTACACTTCCAGCCAGCTATGACCTGTTGCTTTGATCGTAACCGTAACAGGCTTACCTGCACTTCCGTTGACTTTGAAGTTCGTAATATTCCCGGATTTCCCATCTTCTGCAACCGTTACAGTAGAAGGTGAATTGTCTGTCGGTTCTTCCTGATCTTCACCCGTCTGTCCGTCTGTTTGGCCATCAGTTTGACCATCCGTCTGTCCTTCAGTGTCCGCACCACCACCGTTACCACCAGTGTCACCTTCACCAGTACCCTCATCAGTGCCTGAATCCGTCGCAGGAGGGTTAGACGCCTGTCCGTTGTCTGCAGGTTGATCCGGTTTATCCTCAGGCTGCTGCTGACTGTCTGTAATTTTGACCGAGTCCAGCCCTTGGTTATCCTCAGGATCATCCTTATTCAACACAACGTAAGCATACAATAAAACAACAATCAGAATCGGGAATGTCCACATCAGTGCAACTGACATCCATCGATTACTACGCTCAACCGGACGGCTGGAACGCTTCTGAATAACCGGTTCCATCGTTGCTTCCGCCTCTTCTGCCGGTACGTCTTTTTTGTGTCCCTCCAGCAGCTCATCAGGGTTCAGTCCCACGGTCTCCGCATAGGTTTTAATGAAAGCACGCACATAGAAGCTGCCCGGCAGCACTTTGTAGTCTCCTGCTTCTATGGCCTCCAGATACCTCTTGCGAATTTTTGTCATTTCCTGTACATCGTCAAGACTCATCCCTTTTTGCAGCCGGGCCTCTCTTAACTGCTGACCCAGTTCAGACATGCCATCTCCTCCTTATGTTTATCTCATGAGTTGTTGCTAATCTATTCCATGATTCCGTACGGTTCCTTACAATTCATCGGTGTAGCTAGCCGTAAACGTATCATAAATAATTTCTTCATTCGGATTGTTGCGAAGTTCAATAATAATATCAAAATCATTAAAATCATATTCAGATTCCTGTACAAAAATATCCGGATGTTCAATAACTTTGGTGCTAGGCATGGTCATAATATCCTGCAACAGGTTGTAATGCCGCTCACTGGAGCGGATGGTGCTAACAATACCGTCGATAATGAACACATTGTTTGGGTTCAATTCGTCCTCGGAGAGCTGGCTCCTTATGGTCTGACGAAGAAGTGTGGAGGAAACAAACGTCCAACGCTTCATTGCACATACGCTACCCGCAATAATGGACTCCGTCTTGCCAACACGAGGCATTCCGCGCAAGCCGATGACCTGATTACCTTCCCTCTTAAATACTTCACCCAAAAAGTCCACAAGTAACCCAAGTTCATCTCGTGTAAAACGAAATGTCTTGCGATCATCCGAGTCACGGTCAATGTATCTGCCATGACGTACGGCCAGAATATCCACCAATTTAGGTTGACGCAAAGCCGATACGGTGATGCTGTTTACTTTGGCAAGCATTTCACCAAGCAAACGAATCTTCTCATCATCATCCGATTCAAGTAGCATACCTCGGGTTTTGCCTTCTACACCGTTAATGGTCAATATATTTACTTCAAGCATCCCCAGCATAGAGGCAATATCGCCTAACAAACCAGGTCTGTTCTTATGTATTTTATATTCCATGTACCATTGTTTAGATTCCATTTCAACACCCCGTAATGCATTATTCCACATTATTCGACAGCAACAGAACGTGTCCACTGGACAACAATCTGAGACATCTTCTAAAAATGGGTCACGTTAATGATATATAAAATGAAAATGAATTACAAGAACAGCTCTGTAATCCGTTTGTAATCATTAGAGAAAAGCCCCCTTGCGGGAGCTCTTCATCTGAAATCTTATGCGTTTTGTTTGGCCAATTTGACCATCAGGCACGCAATCGTACGACGCTCATCTGCATCGCCGACATCCCATAGTTCTTTCAATGCCCGGTTGGAATGATTCGCCGGATCGACTTTCTCATCGAGGAAGTCACCGATTTCATACGCAAGTTTGTTGATGGTATCTTCACTCATCCCCATCTTCTCTGCTTGCAGTACGCGGTCACCCAGGAACTTCTTCCATGTGTCAAAACTGGAGAGCACTGTTTTTTCTGTTGACATGATAAATCCTCCTTAGCTGTCGCATGAGATTTAAAATCAACAGTTGTAATATGTGCTTTCGAGACATTTTATATACGAGCATTTTGAAAATAATCCGAATACGGTTGCTTCTCGGCAATCTTCACCTGTTCCGTCACAGCCAGACAAGTTCTCTTGCTGGTTTACGTTAGCCATCCGCCATTTGGACTGATGATCTGCCCATTGATATAACCTGACTCAGGGAGGGCCAGAAAATAAACCAGTGATGAGATTTCATCAGGTTGAGCAAGTCTTCCTGCCGGAATTTCCTCTTCCAGCATCTTCAGTTCACTCTGATCCAGATGGTTCAGCATGGATGTCTGAACGGCGCCAGGAGCAACGGCATTTACGGTTACTCCGGAAGGTGCGAGTTCTTTCGCAAGCGCTTTGGTGAATGCATTCACCCCACCCTTGGTTGTGGAATACAGCACCTCACAAGAAGCACCAGACAGTCCCCAGATTGACGATACATTAATGATTCGGCCATACCTTTGGGAGATCATGTGCGGCATCATTTCCTGTGTACACATAAACGTGCCTTTCAGGTTAATCGCCATCACTTCATCCCAGATCTCCTCTGTAACATCAGCCAACATCCCATAGTGCGAGATTCCTGCGTTGTTCACAAGGATATCTGGCATGAGATTGTGCGACTCCAGCTTCTCACGCATGCGCTCAATCTGTTCCCGGCTGCGAAGATCCGCAGACACGGTCATGATTTTTCCACTGCCTTGTTCCATGCACCGCCTGGCGGCTTCATTCGCTGCTTCATGCGATTTCATATAGTGTATAACAACATTCATTCCGACTCTGGCGAAACGTTCTGCGATAGCCGCTCCGATGCCACCGCTTGCTCCAGTAACCAATACAGTCATTTCCCCAATTGCCTTCAATTGTCCTGTTCCCCTCTCCATATCAAGGACTCACGACTAGCGATACGGCCAGTTGATCCCAACGAATATGCTCTCTCAGTCTGCGATTTACATCTTCCAGTGTAATCGATTCATAGAGCGGGAGCATATTGAAGAAATCACCCCCACGGAATTGCTGACGTGTAAATTCATGTGCAATGTTCTCCGGAGAATTGAGCATACGCAAATATCCGCCTATTTTCTTTTTGCGTGAACGTTCAAAATCCGTAGAATCAAACCCTTTTTGCACAATAGCATTCACTTCTTCACGTATACGCGCCAGCAGTTGGTCCGGGTCTTTCGTATCCCCACCAATGGCTGAAAACGCGTATTGCGGCGAACTGTTATACTCATGTCCAAAGCTGTCCGATATCAGGTCTTCATCGTAGAGCTTCTGAAATAACCTCGTGCTTGAGCCGAACAGAAGATCCATCATCAACTGCGTTGTCGTATCTCGCCGTAACAGTTCTTCTCCAGTGAGTCCAACGTCTGTCTCCTTGAATCCAAATAAACATTTGGGCAAGGAAACCGCCAGTTTCGCTTCCCGTCTGGCTTCTCCTACCTGCTCAGGTTCCTGTTCGAAGAAGCGTTGGATACTGCCCTGTGGCTTATAGTCCTTCTGTTCCTGGTTCGAACGAACCATATCAATGACTTCCTGGGGATCGACACCTCCCACGACAAACAAGAGCATATTGCTCGGGTGATAGAAGGAGTTATAGCAGGAATACAGCGTTTCCTTCGTGATCGTACTGATGGATTCCACCGTTCCTGCGATATCGATATGCACCGGATGTTTCTGATACATGGCTTCGATCAGTCCAAAATAAACACGCCAATCCGGATTATCAGCATACATGTTAATTTCCTGTCCAATAATGCCTTTTTCCTTTTCCACATTTTGATCCGTGAAGTAAGGATTTTGCACAAAGTCGACTAATGTTTGTATATTTTCATTCACATATTCGGTCGCTGAAAACAAATAAACCGTCTGATCAAAGCTCGTAAACGCGTTAGCTGAGGCACCGTGAGACGCAAACGTCGCAAAAATATCGCCCGTTGGTTCTTCGAACATTTTATGCTCCAGAAAATGCGCAATCCCATCCGGAACCTTCACTTCTTCCTGTCCTTCAACCTGAAAATGATTATCCACCGATCCATACTTGGTTGCAAACGTCGCATACGTTTTCTGGAATCCCGGTTTAGGCAAAATATAGACATGCAGTCCGTTATCCATCACTTCGTAATATAGTGTCTCCTGCAAATGCTCATACCGAATGCTCTCCACCGATTATTCCTCCTTCTCGTCCCGCAAGAAATAAATCGTATCCAGACGGAATTGTTCTGCCGCCTCACGAACATCTTCCTTGCTAATGTGTTCTACCTGAGTCAACAGTTCTTCAGCCGTTCTCTCTTTGCCAGACAACTGCCGATTGAAGTCATACGCTATCATTTCAAAGGCAGAATCCTGCATTTCCTTAAGCAGATTACGGATCATCGCTTTGGTCTGGGACATTTCCAGATCACTGATTGTACCGCTTTTCATTTCTTCCAGCTGCTGCTTGATGATCGTGACAGCCTTCTCATAGTTGGGGATTTCAATCCCGGATTGAATCGTTGCAATACCTTTGTGTCCGTCATATCGGGAAGACGCGTAATACGCCAGGCTTTCTTTTTCACGAACATTCACAAACAGCTTGGAATGAGGATATCCGCCGAGAATCCCGTTGTACATTAGCGCTGCTGCATACTGAGGATCTCCATAAGTAATCGATGTGCGTAGTCCCATATTAAGTTTTCCCTGACCCACCTTCAGTCTCTCAACTACAGTCTCTACTTCCTTATCCCCTCGAACCGCTGCCTGTGTCTGATAATCGGAGGAGGACGTTCGATCCACATTGAAATGACGCTGAACGAGGTTCTCAACCTCCTCCAGTGTCGTATCCCCCACCACATACAGATCCATGCTCGCCTGCTGTAGCCACTCTTGATAAGAGGCAGTCAGTGTGTCAGGCTCAATCCCGGGAAGATCCTTGCGCTCACCCAGTGGGTGAAGACGGTACGGCTCGTTCTTGCACATTTCCTCAATACTGCGTTCAGCAGCATAGCGCATTTTATCATTCACGATGGACTCCAGCTTTTTACGTACAGTCTCTCGCTCTGCTTGTACATAAGACGTTCTGAAATGTCCATTCTCCTGTGCAGGTCGGGTAAGAACCTCTCCAAGGAAGGCAAATGAACGATTCAGTAACTGCTCATCCCCTCCAACGAAGGAATCATTAATGGTATCCATCCGGAACTGTACGATCTGGTAATCCCCACGTTTATACACGTCAAAACCAAAACCCGCTCCATACAGATGTTCCAGTTGTTCACGGAATTGCGTTGTTTCCGGATAAGACTCGGTGCCGCGCCCTAGAACAAAAGGTGTCAGGGCTACTTTGGTTACCGTATCTTCCCGCAAAGGAACTCCTGCATATAGCGATATCGCGAACGTTTTGAAACGTTTGGTCGGAAGCACATGTATACGAAACTCTCTCTTGCTACCTCGTTCGAATCCTGATGTATTCAAATGTCAAAACCCCTTTACGGCGTCATTTATCGTGCAATCGTGAAGCTTAAACGTAACAACCATTTTAACCCAATCAAAAGGCAAGAAGCAACCGAAGTCAAGCCTTCTGGTTGCTTCCAACATCATCACATACAAAAAATATGCTGCCCGATTGTTTTCACCTGTGGACGGGTCCAGATCCATTTGGATGTTGCTGTCTTCGGATTAAAATAATAGAGGCATCCGCCTGACGGGTCCCAGCCATTCAATGCTTGTTCAACTGCCTTTTTGGCTTGTGCGTTCGGTTCCAGGTATATCTGTCCGTCCGCTACAGCCGTAAATGCACCAGGCTGAAAGATTACGCCAGAAGGCGTACTTGGAAAACTTGGTGAATTTACGCGATTCAGAATTACTGCTGCTACTGCGACTTGACCTTCGAACGGTTCCCCCCGGGCCTCGCCATAGACAGCGTTAGCCATAATTTTGAGTTCATTCTCCGAGAGACCGAGTGCATTGGCAGACCCCATATTATCCTGCTCTTTGTCTGCTGTGTTGCTGCCGCTGCCCTCACCCCCACCTGAGGATTCCTTGTGAAGTGGCGGTTCTGTTGGCGACCATTTGGTTGACGCATTGTACAGCTTGAGCTTGGTTGCAGCTCCAACCACACCATCTGCCTTCATGCCAAACTCGGATTGAAACCATTTGACCGATTTCAGCGTGCTGCTGCCAAAATTACTGTCGATTTTACCATTGTAAAATCCCAAGTACTTCAGACGACCCTGAAGCTCGTATACATCCTGACCGTAACTTCCATATTTCACTGTATTGCTGCTAAACGTAGGTAAGGCCTTTTCTTCTACCTGCGGTGTACGCTCGGCTGAACTTTCAGTTGCTGCATTCCCAGGAAGCAAATAACGAATTCCCAATGCGGATATCAGCAAAATAGCAGTGAAAAGCCATAGGTTCATTTTTCGCATAGACTGTGCTCTACCTTTCTCTTGTGGGATTAACAGAATCGCTAAGGTTATTATGACAAGCCTGCTTGCTTCCTATGCACCAAAACATCCGATCTTTGGAGTAGATGGCAAAAGTTCAGTCCGATGGGCAAGCAAAAAGCCCTCAACCAATAAGGTTGAGGGCTTAAACGATTCATTGTAACCATGTTACATGTTACACTACGAACTTATTTTATTCTGCTGATACTGTTCAAGTGAAACCAGTACTTCCCTCGGTTTGCTGCCCTCGTAAGGACCGATTACACCCCGGGCTTCCATGGAGTCAATTAAACGCGCTGCACGTGTGTAACCAACCCGCATACGACGTTGCAACAGGGAGACTGAAGCCTGTTTTGCCTCCAAAATAATCTGTACAGCTTGCTCATATAACTCATCCTGTACTTCATCTGCTGCCTGAATGGAATCATCCACTTCAGGTACAATGGATTCATCATACTGCGCTTCACCTTGACCACGTACGTAGTTTACAATATTCTCAACTTCTTCATCGCTCATAAATGCACCTTGTACACGAACCGGTTTTGATGCGCCCATTGGCATGAACAACATGTCTCCACGACCCAACAACTTCTCAGCCCCACCCATATCCAGAATCGTTCGGGAATCGACTTGGGAGGATACGCCGAAGGCAATCCGCGATGGAATGTTAGCCTTGATTACCCCGGTAATAACGTCAACAGATGGACGTTGTGTGGCAATAATTAGATGGATTCCGGCTGCACGAGCCATCTGAGCAAGTCGTGCAATGGCATCCTCCACATCTCCGGCTGCAACCATCATCAGATCTGCAAGCTCATCCACAATGACAACGATATAAGGCAGAACAGCCGCAGGATTATCTTTCATCAGGTTATTGTAACCCTCGACGTTACGCGTGCCTGATTTGGAGAACAGTTCATATCGTTTCTCCATCTCAACCACAATCTTTTTGAGCGCAAGTGACGCTCGTTTAGGATCAGTTACTACTGGTGCCATCAGATGTGGAATTCCGTTATATACGTTCAACTCAACCATCTTGGGATCGACCATCAGGAACTTCACTTCATCCGGCTTTGCTTTGTACAAGATGCTGGTAATGATGCCGTTAATACATACCGACTTACCGGAACCTGTAGCACCTGCGACCAGCAGATGGGGCATACGAGCCAAGTTACCAATAATCGTCTGTCCAGAGATATCTCGGCCAAATGCAATGGTCACTTTGGATTCTGCATCCTGGAACGTTGCTGTCTCCATTACTTCACGCATCGTTACAACCGACACCTCGCCATTAGGTACCTCGATACCTATTGCGGACTTCCCGGGAATCGGCGCTTCCATACGGATATCTTTTGCGGCCAGAGCCAATGCGATATCATCAGTAAGACTGACAATCCTGCTGACTTTAACACCAATATCAGGCTGAATTTCATACCTTGTAACAGCAGGTCCTCGAACCACTTCAAGTACTTTGGCGCGAACACCGAAGCTTTCCAGTGTGGCTTCCAGTTTGCGCGCTGTCTGCATGTAATCCTTCTGGTCACCCGCTTTGCCCCCATTGTTCGGCTTGGCAAGGAGACGGAATGAAGGCAGCTTGTACGGCTTCGGTGGCGGAGGCGGTGGTTTGATTGGTTGTACGTCCTGCCCCTCAGAAGTTGGACTATCTGTTACCGACGTATCAGCATTCGGCACTTCTTCTCCACTCTGAATGTCATCCACAGCATTCGGCACGCCCGTTCCCGCATCGGATGCAGCCCACTCTGTCTCTACCAGTTCATCCGTTATTTTAATGGCATCCTCGCCCTCTTGAACAGCGTTGGTATCGGTGAGATCATCCGGGAACGGATAAGCATCATCCAGATCATCTTCAATACTTGAATCTTCTGCTCTGACGTGCTCGAAAAAGTCTCGAATGATCGGCGCTGAGTTAGGTTTAGCTTGAACGGGAACATGTGATGAAGCGGATTTATTCGCTACGTCTTCGGTTGCATCCTGCCAAGCATCTGGACGGTGATCTTGTTCGGCGCGGTATACAATCTGTTCTGTTTCTGCCGAATCCGCCTGATCGATTTCACGTCCTGATTTCGCCTGTTCCCGATCAGCTCCCCATTTTCCAAACAGTTGGAAGAATATTGGCGCTTTTCGTTTAGGCAGATGCTGTTCCTCTAATTCATCCTCATACTCGTCTTCATCATCTTCAACAGGGACAGGTACCACTTTACGAGCGTTCCCTTTCTTCCTGGCATCAGAAGTTGAAGTAGAGCGTGCAGAGGGCCTCGACTCCAGCTTCTTGTACATCGAACTCCCGGCATCCCAAATCTTTGTACGGAATATTCGGATCAGATCCACATAAGACAGGTTCGTAATCAGCATAAAACTAATAACAAACATGACAATCATGATGAGTCTTGCCCCAAGGCTTCCGAACAGCCACAGAAACAGGGCAAATTGCCCAGCTCCGAGATACCCACCGCTGATATCCTTGTTAAGCATGGAGTCCCTCTCACCTGGCGCAGCAGGGGTTAGCAACTCAGTTTGCATATCATTATGTACCTGTGTGATCACAGCACCAGGCTCAAGCGCACCCACCGGAATGAGCTTCTGGTGCATTGCAGAGACGGTGCTCATCAGGGTTAAGGCAAAGACCAGCAATACCAGTCCTGTCTTGCGCGTGGTCCAGCCACTCGGCCATTTCCGGTGAATCATCACCATGAGACCATAATAAATACCAACAAGTGGAATCGCAAAATAAAACTTACCAAGCATCAGTCCGAACATCTTGGAAAGCGAACGTCCAACGGTGGCTTCACCCGATAATGCAATGACAGCAAGGGTAATAAGCACAATCCCGTAAATTTCATATTTTAAAACGCCGCTAAAACCAGCGCCCTTTTTTTTCCTCTTTTTTCTTCTGGCCAAAATCAGGTCACCCCCAGAAGAATATTATACCATACAAATATAATCCGTACATATGTTCTTTTTCTGCTCAATTTGTCTGAATTCGTCGCGTTATGTTGATCCCAAGTTACCTGAAAGCGGAATGGTCGAACCCGGCATATTGGCAGGATTGAGATAGGCTTCAAGCGGACAATCCAGTAATCGCACAATAACGGCTTCATTGTCATTCACAGGCCTCACCTGCATTAACAAACCATTCATCTTGATCTCCCTCGTATCTTCGACCTCTTTCCACATCCCCGACCAGAGTTGTTCAGGAGGCATCACGGTGTATAGTGTCATTGGGTATAACCTCCCGCCTGCAGGGTCTGTCTCTTGTCTCCTATGAGCTGATTTAATTGAGCAATAGCCTGCCCAATCCCGCCCACTGCATCCATCAATCCATATTTCACTGCATCTGCGCTTCCTACAGCTGTACCAATATCCCGATTCAACTCACCGGTCTTAAACATCAGTTCTTTGAACATTTCTTCAGAGATATTCGAATGAGAAGTTACGAATCGAACGACTCGTTCCTGCATTTTCTCCATATACTCAAACGTCTGAGGTACACCAATGACAAGGCCGTTCATACGGATCGGATGGATCGTCATCGTTGCACTCCCGGCAATCAGGGAATACGTTGAAGCTACTGCAATCGGTACTCCAATGCTATGCCCTCCACCAATGACTACAGTTACCGTAGGTTTGCTCAGGGAAGCAATCATCTCTGCAATGGCCAGACCCGCCTCTACGTCTCCACCTACTGTGTTCAGAATGATCAGAATACCTTCAATACGCTGATTCTGTTCTGCAGCCACTAACTGTGGAATGATATGCTCATACTTTGTTGTTTTATTTTGTGGTGGCAGAATTAGATGCCCTTCCACCTGCCCGATAATCGTCATACAAAAAATGTTGGATTCACCTGCTGGCGACTGTGTCTGCCCAAATTGCTGAATAGTCTCCGTCACGGGAGAGATATCCTTGTCCTCTTGTAACGGGATCTCCGGTGCTTCAACCTCCGGCTGATTGGATCTTGACGCCTGCTTGCCATTCATACGTTCATTCATTTCATTAATCCCCTTCCCCAGAAACATTTAATGTATTTCCTTAGTATGGGGATTTTTCCAACCGCCTTATACCCGACACATCAAATTGCTTCACATATTGGCGTTCTCCCAGAAAAACGCAAAAAAAGCCCCTTCTCTACGAGGAACCGTCCAATATTACTCGTAGAGAAGGGGCGACTGTGTGCCTGAATATATGTTTTTGTTTTAGCTATTTTAAACTTCCATAATGATTGGCAAAATCATCGGTCTACGACGAGTTTGCTCATACAGGAAGCGTCCCAGTGCATCTTTAACATTCGTTTTGAGTGAAGCCCACTCGTTAACGTTCTCACTCATCAACTTCTGCAATGTGCTGCTAACGATCCGGTTGGCCTCATCCAGTAGCCCTTCCGATTCGCGTACATACACAAATCCGCGAGAGATGATGTCAGGACCGGAAACAATTTTTCCATCCTGTTTGCTCAATGTTACCACAACAACAAGGATACCATCTTGTGACAGCAATTTGCGGTCACGAAGTACAATGTTACCCACATCGCCTACACCCAAGCCGTCGATCAACACGTTACCTGCAGTAACTTTACCAGCTCTACGTGCTGCTCCACCTTGAATTTCAATCACTTCACCGATATCCGTGATAAAAATGTTTTCAGGTTCTACCCCTACAGATTCAGCAAGAACCGCGTGGCGACGCTGCATACGGAATTCACCGTGAATTGGCAAGAAGAATTTCGGTTTCATCAGGTTAAGCATCAGTTTGAGCTCTTCCTGGCTACCGTGACCAGATACGTGAACACCACTGTTAGCACCGCTGTAATGCACGTTAGCGCCCAGACGGAACAGTTCATCAATCGTACGGCCTACATATTTTTCATTACCTGGAACCGGTGTTGCTGCGATAATAACGGTGTCTCCTGGCAGGATGTCCACTTTACGGTGCGTGGAACGAGCCATACGTGTCAGTGCTGACATTGGCTCGCCTTGGCTTCCTGTGCAGAGAATCACGACACGATCAGCAGCCATCTTGCCTACTTCTTCGGGTTCAATGATCATGCCATCCGGAATCTCAAGGTAACCTAGTTCCGAAGCAATACCAACCACGTTGACCATGCTGCGTCCGATAACTGCAACTTTACGTCCAGTTACTTCTGCTGCGTTGATCACCTGTTGGATACGGTGTACGTTGGAAGCAAATGTAGCTACAACAACGCGTTGGCTTGCTTTACGGAAGATATCTTCCAAAACAATACCCACATTTTTCTCCGATGGTGTGAATCCAGGTTTCTCAGCATTCGTACTATCGGACAACAAAGCAAGTACGCCATTCGTTCCGATCTGTGCCATACGCTGAAGATCTGCATATTGACCATTGACTGGAGTGTGGTCAAATTTGAAGTCACCTGTGTGAACAACTGCACCTTCTGGTGTTTCGACACATACACCAACGGAATCCGGAATACTATGGTTAGTAGCGAAGAACGATGCTTTCAATGCAGTTCCAAGTTGAATCTCGGAATCCGCATCAATCAGAATACGTTTCGTTTCACCCAGCAAGTTCGCTTCTTTCAACTTGTTCTCTACAAGTCCAAGTGTAAGTCTTGTTCCATATACAGGAACATTCAGATGTTTGAGAACATATGGCAGACCACCAATGTGATCCTCATGTCCGTGAGTAAGAATGATTCCTCTTACTTTGTCACGGTTCTCAGTCAGGTAAGAAATGTCAGGAATGACAATATCAATACCAAGCATATCTTCTTCAGGGAATTTAAGACCAGCATCTACGACTACAATGTCGTTAGCGTATTGGATGACGTACATATTTTTACCAATCTCGCCTACGCCGCCCAATGCAAAAATCATCAGTTTATCGTTATTATTTTTCTTAGACAAATGAATCTAAACCTCCTATGGTAGTTGGACGTCGTACCTTATTATTTATTGTAAGTTAAGAAAAGTAGTCCATACATTACATACCCACCTATCGGGATGAATGCAAAAGAACACCTTTATTCACGATATCTGGAAGAAGTTCTTCGAAGTTATTCCCTTACACCAACAAGTTGGATTTGAGATATTTCCTCTTAGCCGTTCCTTCCTTTTTCACCGCAAAGCTACACCACGAAACGATGTCGCTTTCAATTTCAAAAAAATACCGCACCCAGTCACTTGACATCATTATACATGATTAAAAACAAAAAAAACAAGTCACTCTCTCGTTAACCTGTAGGTTTCCCCTTAGCAATGAAAAAGAAACCTCACATTACTCGTCAAAAAAAGAACCGCAACCTCGAATAAGAGGAGCGGTTCTTTTACTGCTCTGATGGAAATTCTCATGATTAATAAAATAGTTCCATATGCAACCTAAATGATTACAAATTAAGCAGACCTTTGATGTAGACCTGCTCCTCTTCCGTTGGCGGAATAAGGGGCAAGCGTACAGAGCCAACGTTCAAACCACGCAATGTCAGCGCATATTTCACCGCTACTGGGTTTGGTAGAGGCTGTGGACACTCAAACAGACCTTTAAACACCGGGAAGAGCTGCTGATGAATCTGAGCAGCTTGAACAGGCGCACCACCATAGAAGGCATCGATCATTTTCTTCATTTCTGCCCCTACGACATGACTCGCCACGCTGACAATCCCATGAGCACCAACTGCAATCGCTGGCAAGCCTGAAGCATCATCACCGGAATAGACTCTGAAATTCTCCGGAGCACTTGCTGCAATCAGCGTAACCTGCTCCATAGACGCACATTCCTTCGTGGCTACGATGTTAGGAATCTGAGCCAGACGAAGTGTTGTAGCGGCTGACAGACTGGTTACTGTACGTCCAGGCACGTTGTAGAGCATAACAGGCAGCTTGGTTGAGTTCGCAATTGCTTCAAAATGTTTGAACAAACCTTCTTGACTCGGTTTGTTGTAATACGGAACAACCAGCAATATGCCATCCACTCCGGCACGTTCAGCTTCCTGTGTCAAATGGATGGAATGCGCGGTGTTGTTGCTTCCCGTTCCGGCTATAATTTTGCACCGACCGGCCGCATGTTTCACTGCAAATTCGAATAATTGAACTTTCTCAGTATCACTAAGTGTTGGAGACTCCCCTGTTGTTCCGGAAACCACGAGCGTCTCCGACTTTTGATCCACAATCAGATAGTCGATTAGACGTGCCGTTTCCTCCCAATGAATCTCTCCTTGTTCATTGAACGGAGTGACCATTGCTGTAATCAATCTTCCAAAGTCCAATTCGATTCCTCCTTCAAAACAGGTTTGGCTCCTCTAACTTCAGTTGTTTACAAATGAAGTTCGAATGAGGCGTGAAGTGCCCTCAGGGCCTGAACCATATCTTCTTTTTTTACGAGCACCCAGATCGTTGTATTCGAATCTGCCGATTGCAGGATCTGAATGTCTGCCAGTGTCAACGACTCAACGATACGAGCCATAATTCCAGGTACACCATTAATGCCTCCGCCAATGACGGAAACTTTGGCACAACCGGACAGGCTTTGTGGCTTGAGACCTATCTCCTGTAATACATGTATGGCTTTCTCGGAATCACTGTCAAAAACCGTATAGACAACTCCCGAGGGGGTAACATTAATAAAATCAACGCTGATCGAATTCTCAGCCATGGTTTTGAATACTTTTAGTTGCAATCGATCTGCACCGCCAGGTACATCCACGGTAATTTGCGTTACATTGCTCACATAGGCGATACCTGTTACATAGCGGTCAACAATGCCTGTCTGCACATCCTGGAATCCTTCCGGATGCGTAACCAGCGTTCCTTCCGTGTCTGCAAAAGTAGATCTTACCCGTACAGGTATCTGGGATTGCATTGCAATCTCAACCGCACGTGGATGGATAACCTTGGCCCCGTGGTGAGCCATGTTACAGATCTCTGCATAACTCACAACAGTCAGTGGACGCGCATCCTCCACAATCCGTGGATCGGCAGTAAGAATCCCGTTCACATCTGTGTAGATATCCACCATTTCAGCACGTAATGCTGCACCGAGAGCTGTTGCAGACGTATCACTTCCCCCACGACCCAGTGTCGTGAAGTCTCCGTTCTCCGTCTGACCTTGGAATCCGGTTACAATAACCACCCGGCCAAGCTGAAGCTGCTCCAACACACGAACAGGACGGACATCCAATATCCGGGCATTCCCGAAATTGTCGTCCGTCACAAAACCTGCTTGTGCACCGGTCAGCACTGTAGTTGGAATGCCTTCATGTTCGAGTAAACTGCTCAAAGTCGTCGCAGATATGATTTCACCACAGCACAGCAGTAAATCCTTTTCGCGTGCGGATAGTGCGTTTCCGTTCTGTCCAGCCCAGTCCAGCAACGTATCGGTTGCATATGGCTCGCCGCGACGACCCATCGCAGACACCACGATGACCAGACTCAATCCTGCCTCAAGTTCACGTTTAACGTGACGGAGCACATGCTCTCTCGCCTGAACAGTGGAGAGAGACGTGCCTCCGAATTTCTGTACCATGATACGCATCTTTATTCCTCCATTTGTGTACGCAAGAAGACTGGACACGGGTCAAATCAACAAATGGATCACCCTAGGGAGCGTTCTGATGCGATAATTTCAGCAATTTATACGGCATTCCATGCCGCTCCTTATTTTTGTGATTGTCGGGGACAATCGCAAATCAAAGGTCGCGGTAGTTATCGAGATCATGACGCATACATTCACAATAGACCTCTCCCGCTTGCTTAACCTTTACTGTCGGCAAGCAGGAATGCCCTTATAGACAGGAACGTGGACACAAGCAGCTGTTCAAGCCAGCATACCGTCCCCTATGATTTTCTTTGTCTCTCGAACCCTTCTTCATTTCTCCAAGCGCATAAACGTTGTCACCGAATCATTGTTCCATCAAGCCTGTGAAGAACGCTCCACAATCATCGGCTGAAGCTGTTTGCCCTCAAGAGCACTCCAGCAAGCCTCTGGAATCAATTCCATTTTGGCGACTAACGAGTTTGGTTTTTTCACTGGATCGTCCTGCCCAAATGGCACAAAATACAAGTATTTGGCCACGAGCAATTTGGCGATATTCGCAGCATTCAAGCCCAGACCGTCATTCGTGGAAATGGCGAGCACGAGCGGACGCTGATTACGCATCTGTGCTTTGGCTGCCATCAGCACTGGACTGTCGGTCATCGCATTAGCCAGCTTGCTTGTTGTATTCCCTGTGCATGGAGCTATAACCAGCACATCAAGCAGCTTGGAAGGCCCTAATGGCTCCGCTTCAACAATTGTAGAAATGATATCATTACCTGTTATATCTTTCAACTGTTTTTGCCAATTTTGCGCCGTACCGAAGCGTGTATCCGTCGTCAGTACCGAATTGGAAATAATCGGAATGACGTTGGCACCTTCAGCCACGAAGCGGCTAATTACCGGCATAACCTCTTCAAACGTACAATGAGAACCCGTAATTGCATAACCTACCGTTTTTCCCTGCCAGTTCATGATTTAACCTCCCGTGCGTTCTGTTCTTCCAAAAGCAAACGGATCAATGCGTCGGCAATAATGCCGCCAGCCGTTTTGGGAGCAACAATGCCGGGGAGGCCAGGCGCAAGTAGCGCTTTGATACCGCGTTTGTCGGCATACCTGAAATCACAGCCGCCAGGAGCGGATGCGAGGTCGATAATGACAGCCTTTTGCGGCATTCTGGACAGGATTTGTGCTGTGATTATCATAGTCGGTATCGTATTAAAAAGCAAGTCAACTTCCCCGGTTTGAGCGGCCAAATCCGTTGTCATAAAAGGCTTCCAGCCCATTATAGTCGCGCGGGCAACATCCTCTTCCCGCCTGATCCCCACCCGTACATTTGCTCCAAGTCCCTGCAGTGTTTTGGCCATTGTGAACCCTGTTCGACCGATGCCAAGCACGATGCATTCCGAACCATGAATTGTAAAGTCCGTCTCCCGAATAGCTATGGCGATGGCTCCCTCAGCTGTTGGAATAGAGTTGTAAAGTGCAATATCATCACGATCAAGTACTTCAACAAGTCTCAGCCCGTTATCTAGACAAAGTTCACGCAGGAACGGCTTCGCCATACCTGTGAACACAATGCAATGCTCCGGCAATGCTGCAACATGTTCCTTTTTCAAATAGATTGGCGTGTCACTGAACGAAGTACTTACTTTTCCCTGATCATCGCAACCGACGACAGGCAGTACCAGTACATCTGCCGAAGCAAACACTTCGTCCTCCAGTTCCTGGTGTTCGATACCCGGAATGGAACGCTGCATTTTATCGAAACCCACTACACTTACCGTTGCATCCAACTCAGCGCACTTTTGAATGACTTCAAGCTGCCGCGCATCTCCGCCCAGGACTACAATCCGGACTCCGGTCAGCATCGGGACGTCACTCCTTTCACCACATGTATGCCTTATCGTATGCAGGGGCCCACAGCGGGGTGAAAACAATAATTGCATCCTAACGTCCCTTTCTCGAATGCAAAAAAGAGCCGCCCCTGTCAGGGACGACTCTAAAGAATGGGTATATTTACGCTTATTATTTCCCCGTATGACCGAATCCGCCTTCGCCACGTACCGTTTCCGAAAGTTCATTTACTTCCGTCAATTCAACCGTAGGCACGGTCTGGAAGACGATCTGTGCGATGCGCTCTCCCCGTACAATCGTGAACGGTTCCTGACCCAGATTAATCAACAGCACTTTAACTTCTCCGCGATAATCCGCGTCGATAGTACCCGGTGTGTTGAGGCAGGTAATTCCATGTTTGAAAGCCAGTCCGCTCCGAGGACGGATCTGTGCTTCCAGTCCAGCTGGCATTGCCATCGCAAGTCCAGTTGGAATAAGCGTACGCTGACCCGGTTGCAGGACAACTTCCTCCTGAAGTGCAGCTACTACATCAAAGCCGGATGCCAGCTCCGACATTTTTTGTGGCAACTTAATATCTTCATTGCCCGGCAGTTTCTGTATTTGAACGTAATGCAACAAAATCATCCCTTCTCAATCCAGCAATCGTCTTATCTGAAGCGCCAACCATAGCAAGTGCAAACGGCTCAGCAAACATCAGATCAAGTACCGCGTTAATATCGTCCATCGTCACTTGCTCAATCTTGGTGATCATCTCATCCAGCGTATGATGTCTTCCCAGCATCAGCTCGTTTTTACCGAGACGATTCATGCGACTGCCTGTGCTTTCCAAGCTAAGAATCAGGCTGCCCTTCAGCTGTTCTTTTCCTTTACGCAGTTCATCTTCGGACAAGCCGTTTACAGCCAAGTCGCGCAGAACCTCTTTGGTCAGGTCAAGCACTTCTTTTGTCTGTTTCGGTGCTGTACCCGCGTATATCGTGAAAAGTCCACTGTCCGCATGAGAGCTATGATAGGAATACACGGAGTACGCAAGACCCCGTTTCTCACGAATTTCCTGAAATAGTCTGGAGCTCATGCCTCCACCAATGGCGTTATTCAGAACAACCATAGCGAATTGAAGTGGATCTCCGATTTTACAGCCCGGGAACGAGATACAGATATGATTCTGTTCCGTTTTCTTTTTGTGAAAGAGCTGTCCGCTTTGGAATGCCGGCATCGTAACTGCTTCCGTTACTCCATTTACATCAAAAGCACCAAAATGCTTCTCCATCAGATCGATTACACTGTCATCAATATTACCCGCGATACTAATGACCGTGTTCTCAATCGTGTAGTGCTCCTTCATATATGCACGCAGATGGCTGGAATCCATCGCTTTAAGACGTTCTTCTGTACCCAGGATAGGGTATGCGAGCGGATGCTCACCATAGGCGGCCAAGGCCATCAGATCATGAACCATATCATCGGGCGTATCTTCATACATCGAGATTTCTTCCAGAATGACGTTTTTCTCCTTGATCAATTCACCATCATCCATTTTGGAGCGGAAAAACATATCGGACAACACATCCACCGCAATCGGCAAATGTTCATCCAACACTTTAGCATAATAACATGTGTATTCTTTGGAAGTGAACGCATTCACGTTACCACCGATCGCATCGAACTGCTCCGCAATTGCCTTCGCATCATAACGATCCGTTCCTTTGAACAGCATGTGTTCAATAAAATGTGATACTCCGTTACTTGCAGGTTGCTCATTGCGCGAACCTGTCTTGACCCATATTCCGAAAGACACAGAACGGCAGGTCGGTATCTGTTCCATGACAACTCTGAGGCCATTGCCCAGCTGAATTTTTTTCATGGTTGGCCCTCCTACATCTCTATAATTGCCTTGATCTCAATCTTCCAATTGAAATCGACATTTGGTTCCAACTTTTTGATATTAACAAAAAAACAACGTTCACTCAACCGCAGGCGCAATTACACGTTCCGAAGACAACGTCTCACTTACGGTTCCGAGCACCAGACCTTTGGCCCGTATGGACTGAATCATACCCTTTAGAGCTCCGGAAGAAGCAGCTGTGGGGTGCATTAGAATTAACGTGCCGGCCTCGGTATTTTTCGCAATTTTGGCAACAACGGCATCTGAGCTTGGTTTACGCCAATCCACCGTATCTACTGTCCATAATACGGTTTGCAGTCCCATGGAAGAAGCAATATCTACGGTCTTTTGATTAAAGTCACCGGAAGGCGGAGCAAACCAACGATTATCCACACCAAGTGTTTTATGCAGCAGATCCTGGGTTTTACTAATTTCCAGCTTGGCCCGTTCTGCGCTCAATCGACTCATGTTAGGGTGAGAATACGCATGATTGGACAACTCATGTCCACGCTTCTGAATTTCCTTGGCCAGCTCAACGTTTTTACTTAACCAGCTTCCATCCAGAAAAAACGTGGCCTTCACTTTCGCGGCATCGAGCGTATCCAGCATCGGTATAATATATTCGTTCCCCCAAGCCACATTAATCATAAAAGAAACCATCGGCTTGCTTGCATTCCCCCGATAGATCGGATGTGCTCCCAAATCTTTAAGCTGAATCTCCGGCTCAATCTGACGGTAGACATAAGCAATTTTAGTATTCAACGTTCCACTTAGCGCCTTACGGTATGTCGCTTCCACATCAATCTCGATGCCATTATAACCAGGGATGGCTTTCCATACCCGATCCACTCGGGCATTCACCGGAGCAATTTTCGTTTCAGCCGCTTTATCCCGAATCGCCGACAACAGCGCATCTTCTCCCGTTGCTTCCTTGAACATGTCAAAAGCATTTTGCGTACCTGGCCCATCACGGATCTCCGTAATGTATGTACGTACACTGCCAACTTGTCCGATCAATATGACCGCAGTCACACCCGCCAGAACAGCCGCCAGTTTTTTGGATTGGTTTCCCACAGCTCCATCCTCCCGCCGTCTTTGTCCCCATCATATGAGGACAAGGGCGAAAATATGAATAGAAAGCCATGATTCCATCCTTGCTTTACGTATTTAAACGTTAAAAAAAGAGCCAGAAATTCACATTCTGTCTCTTCATTCAATATATCCAATTTATAACCTGTCGCTTCGGTATCCTAGGATTGAGCCGGAGCTTCAGCAGTCAAAACTGCTTTGCGGGACAAGTTAATACGACCTTGTGGGTCAATTTCCGTAACTTTTACCGTAATGGAATCACCAATGGCTACAACATCTTCCACTTTGGCAACACGTTCTGTTGACAGTTGTGAGATGTGTACCAGGCCTTCTTTGTTCGGAAGAACTTCAACGAATGCACCGAATTTCTCAACGCGTTTTACTTTACCGACATAAATCTCGCCTACCAGTACTTCACGCACAATACCTTCGATGATCGATTTGGCTTTATCATTCATATCCTGGTTGGAAGAAGCGATAAAGACACGTCCATCCTGTTCAATATCAATTTTAACACCGGTTTCTTCGATGATTTTATTGATAATTTTACCACCTGCACCGATCACATCACGGATCTTGTCCGGATTGATATGCATCGTTGTAATTTTAGGCGCATATTGTGATAACTGCTCACGTGGAGTATTCATCACTTCAGTCATTTTGCTCAAGATGTGCAAACGACCTTCTTTGGCTTGAGCCAAGGCTTCAGACAAAATTTGACGATCGATACCATCAATTTTGATGTCCATTTGAATTGCAGTTACACCTTCAGGTGTTCCGGCTACTTTGAAGTCCATGTCACCCAGGTGATCTTCCATACCTTGAATATCACTCAGAATGGATACATGATCTCCGTCTTTGATCAGACCCATAGCTACACCCGCAACTGGAGCTTTGATAGGTACACCTGCATCCATCATCGCCAAAGTGCTGGCACAGATACTTGCCTGGGAAGTTGAACCGTTGGATTCCAGAACTTCAGATACCAAACGAATCGTGTATGGGAAATCTGTTTCGGAAGGGATGACTTTGGAAAGAGCACGCTCACCCAGAGCACCATGTCCGATTTCACGACGGCCTGGCGCACGCAATGGACGAGCTTCACCTACGCTGAATGGTGGGAAGTTATAATGATGCATGAAACGTTTCGTTTCTTCAAGGCTGATTCCGTCCAAAATCTGAACATCGCCCAGTGCACCAAGTGTACAGATGCTAAGTGCTTGCGTTTGACCACGTGTGAACAAACCTGAACCGTGCGTACGTGGCAACAGGGAAGTATCACATTCAATTGGACGAATCTCAGCAAGTCCACGTCCATCCGGACGAACTTTATCATGCGTGATCAGACGGCGCACTTCTTCTTTAACGATATCGTGCAGAACTTCCTTCACGTCTTTGAGCAATTCAGGACTCTCAATATATTTCTCTTCGAAGTGAGCAACCGTTTCGTCATTCACTACATCGATCGCATCTTGACGAGCATGCTTCTCGGCAATTTTAACGGCTTCAACCAGACGAGCACTTGCGAAATCACGCACACTGCTGTTGACTTCAGCGTTAACGGCATGCAATTTAACAGCCATTTTTTCTTTACCAGCCACTTGCACGAGTTGTTCGATTACCGCAACAATGTTTTTGATCTCATCATGTCCAAACATGATTGCTTCAAGCATTACTTCTTCCGGTAATTCGTTTGCTTCAGCCTCTACCATCATGATGGCATCCTTGGTTCCTGCAACTACCAGCTCAAGCTCACTTACTTCGAGCTGTGCAATCGTTGGATTAATGATGAACTCGCCATCGATACGTCCAACTTTCACGCCACCAATCGGTCCGCTAAATGGAACATCCGAGATGCTCAGTGCAGCAGATGTACCGATCATTGCAGCGATTTGTGGTTCGCAATCCTGGTCCACACTCATAACGATATTCAGAACTTGTACATCATTCCGGAAGCCTTCCGGGAACAATGGACGAATTGGACGGTCTGTCAGACGGCTTGAGAGAATAGCTTTCTCACTAGGTCTGCCTTCACGTTTAATAAATCCACCGGGGATTTTACCTACGGCGTACAATCTTTCTTCATAGTTTACCGTTAGTGGGAAAAAGTCCAGATCTTTCGGCTCGCTTGATGCTGTCACGGTACACAATACAACGGTATCCCCGTATGTTACCTTAACGGCAGCATTAGCCTGCTTGGCCAAACGCCCGGTCTCAAGCGTAAGCTTTCTTCCACCAAGCTGCATATCAACACGCTGTTCCATGAAACCCCTCCTTTTATTCGTTCCTAATTCAATGGATTCTGCATTCTCACAGTATTTCCTGCTTGTCCTGCATTCATTAGCTATGTATAGATCTTGCAACATGCTAACCTGCACAACAAAAGCTCCTCACGGAGCCCCATCTACAAATATATGGCAACATGTTCATCTACAAAACAACCCGGCTGTAGGTTCCGCTTGTCCTTTTAGACAAAAGAATGACGGATAACAGCCAGGTTGGTTTTGAAAACATGTACGATAATTAACGACGCAATCCGAGTTTTTCGATCAGCGCGCTGTAACGTTTAACATCTTTGTTTTTCACGTAAGCCAAAAGCTTACGACGTTGACCTACCATTTTCAAAAGTCCACGACGTGAGTGGTGGTCTTTCTTATGCGTACGCAAGTGGTCTGTCAAACTTCTGATGTTTTCCGTAAGGATAGCAACTTGCACCTCTGGAGATCCTGTATCGGACTCATGAGTTTTGTGCTCGTCGATCAGTTGTTGTTTACGTTCTTGAGTCAATGCCATCCTGTTCACCTCCTTCAATATAATCGCCATTAGCCTCGTCACCGCCGGTGAGAGCAAGCAACCAAGCCAAGGTTAATGTTGTCTCAATCGACAACGTAGTACAGTATATCATAATTGCCTAGTTAAAGTAAATGTAAACATGCATTTAATCCAGAACCTTAAGATAACAGGCGGCCGGCAGTCAATGCATCTTCACGAATCTGGCTAATTAATGCATCAATCGAGTCAAACTTGCGTTCTGCACGAATATAGTGAACGAGCTCAACCTTTAGTTCCTGGTCATACAAGTGTCCATCAAAATCAAGCAGGTGCACTTCAAACGTAGGTTTCATCCCGTTTTCGTGAAACGTAGGTTTCACGCCAAGATTCATTACGCCATGCAGTTCCTGTTCACCATGCTGCACACGAACAGCGTAGACACCCTTCGATGGTGTAACGTAATGATCCGTGAGTTCAAGGTTGGCTGTCGGAAATCCAATGGTTCGTCCACGCTTCTCCCCGTGAATGACGGTTCCTCTGATGCTGTAAGGTCGGCCAAGCCACTGACTGGCCTCATCCATCTCCCCGCGCTTCAACAGACCACGAATGAGAGAACTGCTCACTTTTTCACCATTTAACAGGAAAGGAGGAACGGTCTCCACCGTCATGTCTCCTTCTCCCAATGTACGAAGAAGCTGCTCATCTCCTGCACCCTTGTGACCGAAACGGAAGTCAAAACCAACCACCGCTGTTCTTGTCTGAAGAGGAATCAACAGGTCATGTACGAATTGTTGCGGCGTCAACCGGGAGAAGTCTTCATTGAACTCCACCACATAGAGCACATCAACGCCCATTCCTGCCAAGATGTCTTCTTTATCTCTCAAGGGAGTTAAATAACCCTCGTAATCCCCTTTGCGCATAACTTCCTTCGGATGTGGATGAAAGGTCATGACCGCTGCCTGCATGCCCGTTTCCCGTGCAATGCGGACAGCTGATAAAATGACACTTGCATGTCCGAGATGCAGTCCGTCAAATTGACCAATCGCGAGCACTTGGGGCAGTGTGCTCAGCTCAGTCGAATGTAACGTCTGCGGATAGGTTAGCATTACGGTTTTCACAATCATTCACCTGCATTTCACTTGATAGGCCAGACTTGAGCATCACCACAACTCCAAGCCCGAGACCTCTTTATTCCGGCAAAAAGACTTTAACTGCCCTCACCGTTGGTTTTAGCTCATCCCGTTCAAATATCCCCAGAAACGTACCGTCTTGAGCATACAACCTCAGCAAACCAGGTTGCTCCACGGGCGGTTCCAGAAGACGTGCAGACAGTTTCTGACCTTGAAGTGCTCCTTTGGCCTGTTCTTCCCCAACCTTGTGGGCTGGAATTGAAGCAATAGCCTCGTCAACAGGAATCAGCGCCTCCGCCAAAGTCCCATCGGCCATAAGTTGTTCCACTTCTTCAAGACGAAGACAATGATCTGCAGATATACCTGCTGATATTGTACGCTCAAGTCGAACCATGGTCGATGGATATCCAAGTTGTCGGCCAATGTCTACACACAACGTCCGAATATAGGTACCTTTTGAACACAAGGCCCGGAAGGATATATCGGTCGTCTCACCATGAGTCTCAATCCCTGTAAGCTCAAGCTCATAGATTGTGACCTCACGGCTCTTACGCTCCACCGTTTTCCCTTCACGAGCAAGCTCATAGAGACGTTTGCCGTCTACCTTTACCGCAGAATACATGGGTGGCACTTGAGAGATCGTACCCAGAAACTGCTCAAGCACCTGTTGAACCTGTTCCTGTGTTACTTCCACAGTTGTCTCAGACCGCTCAATGACTTCCCCTGTCATATCCTCTGTGTCAGTAGACAATCCCAATCTGAGCGTAGCCAGATATTCCTTCGGAAGCTCCTGCATGTATTCCACCACGCGTGTCGCCCGTCCAAGACAGAGTGGCAGAACGCCTGTAACTTGTGGGTCTAGTGTGCCAGTATGCCCAATGCGCTTCATCTTGAGAATGCGACGCATTTTGGCTACAACATCATGAGAAGTAAATCCCGCTGGTTTATATACCGGAAGTATACCTTCAAATGGCTTTACCATTGTGCATTCACCTGCTTCAGTACTTTTGCGACAATATCTTCAAGTCTACCTTCCAGACGACATCCGGCTGCGAGAACATGCCCGCCTCCACCAAAGGTCTGTGCTAATGCAGCAACATCAATCTTGCCAGCCGAACGCAGAGAAACCTTGACGGCACTCTCGTTGATCACTTTGAAAAAGATACCAACCTCCACGCCCTGAATGTTGCGCGGATAGTTCACTACCCCTTCAAGATCTTCATTAGCTGCTCCGCAAGCGACCATATCATCTGGTGTAATTACAACCCAGGCTATCTTGCCATCATCTGTCATCTTCAGGCTTGATAGTGCTTGATTCAAAATCCGAACTTGTGGAAGAGTCACCTGCTCCAACAAGGTCTGGGCGAGATAGGGTCCATCCACGCCATGTTCAAGCAATCTGGAGGCCGTTGTCATTACATTTGGACTGGTATTGGCATAGCGAAACCCGCCTGTATCCGTAAGCAATCCTGTATAGACTGCAGTTGCAACATCTTTATCCCATGCTACTTGGAACAGGTTAAGAAAATCGAACAAAATTTCAGCCGTTGCAGCAGCATCTGACTTAATAATGTTGACTGTACCATAAGCGTCATTCGTAGGGTGATGATCAATATTCAAAATAACAGCATCTTCTTCGAAATAATGACGCGTCAAGCCTACTCTGGCAAAGTCTGCACAATCCACACAGATAACCGCTTTATATTTTCGCTGCGGTGGTTGTTCGGTCATGTTCACAATGTTGCCGGCTTCCCACAAAAATTGCATGCGTTGTGGAATTTCACCTTCATTAATCATCGTGAATGTCTTGCCCAGACATGACAGCAGCCAGCCCACCGTTACCGTCGAGCTGACTGCGTCACCGTCCGGCTGTACATGCGACACGACCAGGTAATCATCATGCTCCAGCAGAAATTGCTTTCCGGCCTGGAGCGCCTGTTCATAAGTGTGCATTGCCGTCTCCTCTATTCTGTTACTGGGATTCGTTCTTGTCGGAACCAATATCGCCAAGCAGCTTCTCAATTCGGCTGCCATAGGCGATTGATTCGTCGATCTTGAATATCAACTCGGGAACATGACGGAATCGAATACGTTTGCCCAGCTCGGAACGCAAAAATCCATTTGCTTTTGCCAATGCTTTGAGCGAGTTATCTTTTTGTTCCTGTTCACCGAAGACACTCAGATAAACTTTGGCTTGCGACAAGTCTCCTGTCACTTCGACTCCCGTTACGGTAATAAAGCCGATACGTGGATCTTTCAGTTCAGACTGGATAAGCAGACTCAATTCTTTCTTGATCTGCTCGCCCACTCTACCTGTACGAATCTTAGCCATTGTTGTTCACCTCATGCTTCCTTGCTTATCGTTGTACTGTCTCCATAATGAAGGCTTCGATAACGTCGCCCTCTTTGAGATCATTGTATTTATCCAGTGTGATACCGCACTCGTAGCCTTGGGCTACTTCTTTGGCATCATCTTTGTAACGTTTCAGGGAATCCAGCTTACCTTCGTAAAGGACGATGCCATCACGAATCAGGCGTGCTTCCGCAGAACGCGTAATTTTACCCGAGGTAACCATACAACCAGCGATGGTACCCACTTTACTGATGGAGAACGTGCTACGAACTTCAGCATGACCGATAACTTTTTCTTTGTAGATCGGATCAAGCATTCCTTTCATCGCTTGTTCAATTTCTTCGATAACACTGTAGATTACGCGATGCAGACGAATGTCTACTTGCTCTTGATCTGCAGTTGCTTTCGCCTGATTATCAGGACGAACGTTGAAACCAATCACGATGGCATTGGATGCTGCAGCCAAAATGATGTCGGACTCAGTGATTGCACCAGCGCCGCTATGAATGATCTTCACGCGCACACCTTCAACTTCGATCTTCGCAAGGGAACCTTTCAATGCTTCAACCGAACCTTGTACGTCACCTTTGATAATTACGTTCAGATCTTTGATCTCGCCATCTTTGATGTGCTGGAACAGATCATCCAACGTTACACGAGTATGTGTACCCAGATCGGATTCACGTTGCGTAATCGCACGTTTGTCAGCGATGGAACGCGCTTTGCGCTCATCTTCAAACACCATGAATGGATCTCCCGCACCTGGAACTTCAGTCAAACCTGTGATTTCTACAGGTGTTGAAGGTCCAGCTTCTTTCAGACGGCGACCTTTGTCATTGACCATCGCACGGACACGACCGAAGCAGTTACCTGCTACGAAAGCATCTCCGACTTTCAATGTACCGTGCTGTACGAGGATACGGGCAACTGGGCCACGTCCTTTATCCAGCTCGGCTTCAATCACTGTACCACGGGCACGTTTGTCCGGGTTCGCTTTGTATTCGTTCACTTCTGCTACGAGCAGAATCATTTCAAGCAGACCTTCCAGACCCATTCTTTGCTTCGCTGACACGTTAACAAAGATGGTATCTCCGCCCCACTCTTCCGGAACGAGTTCATAATTAGTTAATTCTTGTTTTACTTTATCCGGATCAGCACCCGGTTTGTCGATTTTATTGACAGCCACGATAATCGGAAGCCCAGCAGCTTTGGCATGGTTAATGGCCTCAACTGTTTGTGGCATAACACCGTCATCAGCAGCTACGACAATAATGGTAATATCCGTAACCTGTGCTCCACGTGCACGCATCGCTGTAAACGCTTCATGACCTGGAGTATCCAGGAACGTAATTTTTTTGTTGTTGATTTCAACTTGGTATGCACCGATATGTTGCGTAATTCCGCCTGCTTCGCCGCCTGTTACATTCGTGGAACGAATGGCATCAAGCAAAGTCGTTTTACCATGGTCAACGTGACCCATGATCGTAACTACTGGTGGACGAGCCTGCAAGTCAGCAGCATCATCATTCTCTTCCAGTGTTTCGAAACGGTCATCTTCAAGCACAATCTTCACTTCAACCTCAACACCGAATTCACCTGAAAGCAGAAGGATCGTTTCGATATCAAGCTCTTGGTTGATTGTTGCCATAACGCCCATAGCGATGAGCTTTTTGATAACTTCAGAAGCATCCTTATGGAGCAACTTCGCTGTTTCACCAACAGTCATATCACCACGAACGATGATTTTCTTCGGTGTGTTATCAATTTTCTCACGTTGTTGGTACTGTTGTTGATTTCTGTTGCGGTTGTTTTTGCCACCACGGTTACCACGGAAGTTGCCGCCACGGTTGTCATCATAACGACGTCCACCGCCACCGCTGTTCGAACGGTTACCACCATTGTTGTTGCCAGTAGTACCACCTGGACCGCTTCTACGTTGGCCTTGACCTTGTCCTTGGCTCTGACCTTGGCCACCACTACGGTTGCCGCCAGTACCTGTATTACCACCGCTGTTAGGTCCTGAAGTTCTTACTTGACCGCCACCGCTGTTATTCGGACGTTGACCCGATCCTTGCGGACGGGATGCAGTACTGCTTTGTCCACCTTGAGCTGGTCTTGGACGGTTAGTTGATTGTCCTCCTTGGCTTGAGCCTTGGGAAGAGTTCGTTCTGTTGCGGCTGTCTTGGCCGCTGGGTCTTTGGGTGCCATTGTTATTGTTGGAATTTGGTCTATTGTTCATACCTACCTGCTTTTCCTGTTGTATTTTTGTTTGTACGGGACTACCGGATGGGTTACTGCTAATCGGCGTGTTCACTCCGCCGGCCGGCTTGTTGCTGTCCACTGGTTTGTCACTGCGTACTGCCGAAGTAGCAACTGGTTTTGCATCGTTGCCTTGTTTCGAAGCCGCAGTGGATTTTATATCTTTAAAAAATTGTTCCACCTTACCGACTGAACCATTCTCCATGACGCTCATATGATTGTTTACGGGAATTTCCAGCTTTTTAAGAATGGTTATAATTTCTTTACTACTCATATTAAGGGACTTCGCATATTCATAAACTCGCAATTTATCCTTGTTTTCCTGTTTACTCAATATACTCCACCTCCGACATTATACCGACTTGCTTGGAGATCATTTTTGCAAACCCTCGATCCGTTACTGCAAGAACAACACGCGTGTCTTTACCGATACTTGAACCCAGACTATCCCGGTCAAATCCGATTAACAGAGGAACCTTATAAGTTCCACATTTATCGCGAAATTTCTTTTGTGTATTGGCTGAGGCGTCACCCGCAACAATAACCATTTTAGCTTCGGAAGAACGGATCGCTTTAAGTACAATTTCTTCACCTGTTACAAGTTTACCTGCACGCATAGAGAGTCCCAGATAAGACAGCGTTTTAATATTAGTCATGTTCACGCTCCTGTGCTGCTTTGAATTCATCCTCAACCGCAATGAAGTCAGCTGCTAATTGCTCGTAAATTTCAGGTGAAACTTTGCCTTTTAACGCCCGATCCAAAGCCCGGTTTTTGAGTGCGAGTTTAAAACAGGACTCTTTGCCGCATAAATAGGCACCACGTCCGGATTTTTTGCCAGTCAAATCGATCAGCACTTCATCCTCTGGCGTTTTAACGATGCGGATCAGCTGCTTTTTGGGCATCATTTCTTGGCATGCCACACATTTGCGCAGCGGCACTTTTTTTGGTTTCATACGTCAGCGCCCCCCGTACTTTACTTTAGTCGACGGAGACGGAATCCTGATGCATTTCAGAAGAAGAATCTTTTTCTCTGCCGAATTCCTGTTCCGCCTGGCTCTCGCTCTTAATGTCGATTTTCCAGCCGGTCAATTTGGCTGCCAATCTGGCATTTTGGCCTTTAATACCAATAGCGAGCGAAAGTTGATAGTCCGGAACGATAACCCGAGCCATCTTTTCTTCCTCAAATACATGAACTTCCAATACTTTGGAAGGACTCAGTGCATTAGCTACATATTCGTCTACCTGATCGGAGAAACGAACGATGTCGATTTTTTCACCGCGCAGCTCACCCACAATGGTCTGCACGCGCATTCCCTTAGGACCTACACAAGATCCAACTGGATCAACTTCCTCGTTGCGGGAATGTACGGCAATCTTGGAGCGGAACCCTGCTTCGCGAGCGACGGAGCGAATCTCAACTACACCGTCAAAGATCTCAGGCACTTCCAGTTCAAAGAGACGTTTCAAGAGGCCCGGATGGGTACGGGACAAAATGATTTGCGGCCCTTTGGTCGTATTCTCGACCTTGGTGATATACGCTTTAATACGGTCACCATGAACAAACTTCTCGTTCGGCATCAATTCGGTCAGCGGTAAAGCCGCTTCGATTTTGCCCAGATCGATGTAGATATTGCGCAAATCCTGACGCTGCACCACTCCCGTAACGATATCTTCTTCCTTATCTACGAAAGCGTTGTAGATCAGGCCGCGTTCGGCTTCACGAATCCGCTGGGTCACTACCTGTTTGGCAGTCTGTGCGGCGATACGTCCGAAATCACGCGGCGTAACTTCAATCTCCGCAATATCTTCCAGCTGGAAGTGTGGGTTGATTTCTCGTGCAGCAGGCAATGAAATTTCGGTACGTGAATCCAGGACTTCTTCCACGATCAATTTACGGGCATACACCCGAATAACTCCCGTATTACGGTTCATGTCAACACGCACATTCTGGGCCGTGTTGAAATTCCGCTTGTAGCTGGAAATTAGTGCAGCCTCGATCGCTTCAAACAGCACATCCTTGCTGATCCCTTTTTCCCGTTCCAATTCATTCATTGCTTCAATAAAATCCATACTCATGAATGTTGATCCCCCTTTCAAACATGGCATCTCATACGTAAAACGGCGAAAGGCTCTGAACTCATGAGCACCTTGCCGTTATCGTGAGATGTGTCTTTTTCATTAATAAAGTGAACAAGGCACTTAAAACAAAATAGCTAGGCGCGCACTGGCAACCTTATCATAAGAAATAGCATGCTGTTTCTTACCTGCTTCGATCACGAGTTCCCCGTCATCAAAGGATAACAGCTTACCTTCAAATTCCTTCAATCCGTTCACCGGCTCGTAGGTTGTTACAAAAACATTTTTGCCTACGGCTTTGGTAACGTCCTCAGGTTTTTTCAATGGACGCTCCGCACCGGGAGAAGACACTTCAAGGAAATAGATGGTTGGAATCGGATCGTTCTCATCCAGCTTGGCGCTCAGCTTTTCGCTGATCAAGACGCAATCGTCGATGTCGATGCCACCCTCTTTGTCGACATACACCCGTAAAAACCAGTTGCTGCCTTCTTTGACGTATTCGATGTCAACCAGCTCGAAGCCTTGTTCGTTCAAGTAGGGTTGGATCATTTCTTCCACGGTAGATTTAATGTTCGTTGTGCTCAAAACCAATAACCTCCAACTTAGGTTACACCAGCAAAATAGCACTGGCAGATTATTAAATACCCAAGATTCTTGTATACCAAAGACTAAAGAGTGGGTTTCCCCACTCTTTAGAAATTCGTACTATCTCGTTCACTTCAAAAATTATAACATAGTCTGGTAATAGTGACAAGTAAGCGATCATTCAGGCAGATTACTTACTAATGAAGAAAAAATTACGTATCCCCGATTAATGCCTGTTCCCGAATTCAAATCTGATCCTAGAACAAGGAAAGCTGGTTGCTCTCTGGCAAGCCTCGGAAACATCCCATATTCGACAGGAGTTCAACAATTGTCTTACTCGCTTTCGATTTCTGCTGGAAATCTTCCACCGACAGGAATTCACCATGATCTCTAGCTGCAGCAATATTGCGAGCAGCATTATCCCCAATTCCTGCCAAAGCTGAAAATGGAGGGATTAGTGTTTTTCCGTCAACGATGAACTTCGTCGCTTCCGAACGATATAAGTCAATAGGTTTCAGCGAGAATCCGCGTGCTGCCATTTCCAGACCCATTTCAAGGACAGGTAGCATGTTTTTCTCTTTCGGCGGTGCCTGGAAACCTAATTGCTCGATCTCCGTAATTTTTCGGTAAATTGCGTCATATCCCTGACACATCAGTTCGATATCGATCTCATCCGCCCGAACCGTAAAGTAGGTAGCGTAATATTCAATCGGATGATATAGCTTGAAGAATGCTGTACGTACTGCCGAAATAACATAAGCGGCCGCGTGAGCCTTCGGGAACATGTACTGGATTTTGAGACAAGAATCAATGTACCATTGAGGCACTTTACAATTCTTCATCTCGTCAATCCATTCCTGTGGCAAACCACGTCCCTTACGAACACTCTCAGTAATCTTAAAGGCCAGACTTGCGTCCATTCCCGTTTTATAGATCAGGAACAACATGATGTCATCCCGACAACCGATTACCGTCTTAATGTTGCATGTTCCGTTTTTAATCAAATCCTGAGCGTTTCCAAGCCATACCCCTGTACCATGGGACAAACCGGAAATTTGCAGTAAATCGGCAAAAGACGTCGGCTGGGATTCGACAAGCATTTGACGTACGAACTTCGTTCCCATCTCCGGCACGCCAAATGTTGCTACTGGTGACCGAATCTGTTCCGGTGTAACGCCCAAAGCTTCGGTTGAGTTAAACATACTCATGACTTTGGGATCATTCATCGGAATGGTCGTCGGGTCAATTCCTGTCAAATCCTGTAGCATCCGCATCATAGTCGGATCATCGTGCCCCAGAATATCAAGTTTCAGCAAGTTTTCTTCAAAAGCATGATAATCAAAGTGTGTTGTTTTCCACTCCGCATTAACGTCATCAGCTGGGAACTGAACAGGTGTAACGTCTTCGACCTCAATATAATCAGGCACAACGACAATACCGCCGGGATGCTGTCCAGTACTCCGTTTCACCCCAGTGCACCCAGAAGCCAAACGATTCAACTCAGCTCCGCGCCATTTCTTGTGATGTTCTTCTTCATACTTTTTGGCAAAACCAAATGCGGTTTTCTCAGCCACCGTACCAATGGTCCCCGCACGGAAAACGCTCTTTTCACTAAACAATACTTTCGTATAGTTATGAGCATGAGGCTGATAATCACCCGAGAAGTTCAAGTCAATATCGGGAACTTTATCTCCTTTGAATCCAAGGAAAGTCTCAAACGGGATATCTTGGCCTTCTCCTTTAAGTGTATTACCACAATCCGGACATTCTTTCTCGGGAAGGTCAAATCCACTCCGAACACTACCATCCAAGAACCACTCGCTGTGTTTGCATTCCGAATTCACACAAATATAATGAGCAGGCAATGGATTAACTTCGGATATACCCAGGAATGTAGCAACAACAGAGGAACCAACCGATCCCCGCGAACCTACGAGATACCCATCCTGATTCGATTTTTTAACCAATCGTTCCGAGATCAGATAGTTGGCAGAGAAACCGTATTTAATAATTGGTATCAGTTCTTTCTCCAGTCGTGCCACGATCACTTCCGGTAATTCCTCGCCATAGATAGACTTGGCTGTGTCATAGCAAGTATTACGGATTTCATCGTCCGCACCCTCCAGAATCGGAGTAAACAGTTTGTCCGGGAACAACTTAATTTCCTCAAATCGGTCAGACAATTCAATTGTATTGGTAACGACGACTTCGTAAGCTTTGTCTTGACCTAGGAACTTGAACTCTTCCAGCATTTCCTCTGTCGTTCTAAGATGTGCATCCGGTTTACGTTGATCCTTCAGTGGACTAAATCCTGTAATTCCGTGAATGGTGATATCCCGATATAGTTTGTCCCGAGGTTCCAAGTAATGAACATTACCTGTGGCAATAACTGGTTTAGACAGCTTCGTCCCGATATCAATGACTTTACGGATTGCTGTCTTGATCTCTTCAGGAGTAGCCACCAAACCTTTATCCACCAGATGCATATACATTGTAAGTGGTTGGATTTCCAGTATGTCATAGAACTCGGCGATCTCTTCCGCTTCTTCAAGCGACTTGTTAAGCACCGCTTCGAAGAATTCACCTTTTTCACAACCCGATATAATAACGAGGCCTTCACGCAAATTGATCAGTTTCGATTTGGGAATGCACGGTACCCGCTTGAAATGTTCCGTATGAGAGAGAGATACCAGTTTATATAGGTTTTTCTTGCCGATATCATTCAGTGCGTAGATTCCGCAATGGAAAGGTCTTGTATTCGACAAGTCGACACCGACATAATCGTTCAAGCGATCGAGTCTCGTCAATCCTTTCATCTGGGCAGCATCATTTAATAATCCGATCAGTATACCTGCGAGTGCAACCGTATCATCAATGGCCCGGTGATGGCTTTCGAGTCCGACCTTATATTTATCCGCCATCGTATTCAGACGGTGGTTTTTATTTTTTGGAAATAACAATCGCGCCAGTTCCAACGTGTCAAGGACAGGGTTAGGTAGCTCAGGCAATCCAATTTGTTTCAGGGAAGCTTGGATAAAGCCCATATCAAAACGTGCATTATGCGCAACAAGTACACCATCACCAGCAAACTGCACAAAATCACGGATAACAGGCTCCAGCTCAGGTGCGTCTTTCACCATGTCATCATTAATATTAGTCAATTGCTGAATGTTGTAGGGAATGCGTTCATGCGGATTAACAAACGTCGCAAAACGGTCGATTTCTTTACCTTCTTGCATCTTCACTGCTGCAATCTCAATGATTTTATTCTGTGTTACCGACAAACCCGTGGTCTCGATATCAAATACGATGTATGTCGCTGTTTGGAGATCCAACGGCTGTGGAGCCATGACGACCGCAACGGAGTCATTCACCACATTGGCCTCAAGGCCGTAGATCATTTTAATCCCGTTTTTCTTAGCAGCCTTGGAAGCCTCGGGATATACCTGTACACCACCATGATCACTGACAGCAATCGCCTTATGTCCCCACTCAGCTGCCATTTTCACATATTTGTCGATCGAAGTTACAGCATCCATCGTACTCATCGTAGAGTGCAAATGGAACTCCACCCGTTTCTCTGGTGCATTGTCTTTGCGAGATGGCGGTGCTTTGACTTCAATCAGATCCGAAGGAATCATGGCGAGTTCAGGAATTTGCATAAACCGGTCATATTCTACACGGCCACGCACTTTTACCCATTTACCGTTAGCCAGCAAACTGAGAATTTTAACATCCTCTTTTGTTTTGGCAAACATCTTCATTTGCATGGAGTCCGTGAAGTCAGTTAGATAGAATGTAAACAGTGTATTTCCGTTTCGCAGTTCTTTACGATCCAGACCAAACACCGAACCTTGAAGCGTAACCTTTTTCTCTTCATCCTGGATCTCCTGCATAGGCACTGCCGGCTCCTTGATATCATAACCCATTTGCAAACGCACATCGCCCTGTTCCTCATCGACCGGGATTTCTGTGTCGACTTCACTCATCATCTTCTCGATGACCTCAAGTTCCTCAACACGTTTTTTGGCCTGGAACTGCTCCATCGCCTCTTTATTGTTGGCCACTTCGCCCACTTGCATCTTGATGCGGAGCGGTAAATGAAAATACTTGTCATAGAATTTCGTAATAGCCTGATCAATCTGTTTCTTACGAGCCAATTCCATCGACGTTGCATCACTCATTGTCAGTTGTAGGAGATCCTCTTCACATTCAAAAGTTGTCCGGTTCATCCAACCATTTACAGATGGAATCTCACGGGTAACCCACTCCAGAAACAGATTCCAATATTCACTGACGATATCGCCATTCTGTACCTTGTCCGTATATTTGAAGCCAAATGAAATTTTGGCGATGTGATTCATCTTCTCCTGAATATGCAGACAAAAAGTGCGATAGATTGGAGCGGGTACCAACGTATCCTTCGCAATTAGAATATTCCACTCCCGATTACTCCGATTGGTCTCTACTTGTTCAATCCATCCATCCAAAAAATAGGGCTCTAACAGACCAGCCGGTAGCTCTGCCTGCTTCATCAACAACTCAAACCGTTTTCTCTTCTCCTCGAATCCGCTCATCGTGTTCCTCCTTGTACCCCCTTTAAAACATGAAAAGCCCCTGCATTCAAAAATGTCACCGATCCGAACTCGCACCGACTCATTTTATCCGACAGAAGCTCTCCATTCATTACCCTTACAGTCCGTACGTGCCATTATATAAATTGAACAAAAAGATATTTACACTTACCACTCCGATAACAGAACAACCTTCCGATCGCTGTTATCCCCAGATTTTTTGATTCCCTTTTACAAAGGGGAAAATCCGGGGATAAAGGCGAACGCTCCGCTTCTTCAGGCTATTTCTGTTCTCTACGTTCTCATGTAAATGTTTAGTTCAAAGTATATAGCCAGGTTATCCTGACTTAATACGCTCTTGCAAACACAACCGTGTGTTCTGCCTGTTCACCACAAGCTAGGCACGTATGCTTTTCTTCCGCAGGCTGGAACGGAATGTTCCGGCTTGTTGCACCTGTAACTTCTCTTACTTTATCTTCGCAAGCTTCTGAACCACACCATCCAGCCAGTGTAAACCCGCGTTTATTTTCCATCTGTTCTTTCATTTCATCCAGTGTATCCACGGAATAGAAGTTATCCGACATAAATGTGCGGGCACGTTCCAGCATATCTACCTGGATCTGTGTCAGCATAGACTGGATTTCTTCTACCAGGTTCGCTTGTTCTACCACTTTTTTCTCACCTGTGATGCGTGATACGAGCACACAAACGCCATTTTCCATATCACGTGGACCAATCTCCAGACGAATCGGAACACCGCGCATCTCGTATTCATTGAATTTCCAACCTGGGCGAACATCGCTGCGATCATCCATTTTCACACGAACTCCAGCTTTTTTCAACTCAGTGAACAACTCATCTGCGCGTCCCACAACAGCATCACGTGTTTTCGGAGGTCCAATTGGAATCATGACCACTTGCGTAGGTGCTACTTTAGGAGGAAGTACGAGACCACGGTCATCTCCGTGAACCATAATCAATGCACCAATCAACCGTGTGCTTACTCCCCATGAGGTGGTGTAAGCCAGTTCCAGGACATTGTTCCGGCTAAGATACTGGATTTCAAATGCTTTTGCAAAGTTCGTTCCCATGTAGTGTGATGTACCTGCTTGTACAGCACGTCCATCCTTCATCATGGCTTCGATTGAGTACGTATCCACCGCACCCGCAAATTTCTCGGATTTGGTTTTCTGACCTACAATTACAGGAATAGCCAAATACTCCTCAACCACTTCACGATAAATCTCCAGCATTTTCATCGTTTCTTCACGTGCTTCTTCTTCTGTCTCATGCGCAGTGTGACCTTCCTGCCACAGGAATTCACTTGTGCGAAGGAACGGCAACGTTCTTTTTTCCCAACGAACTACGTTGGCCCACTGGTTGATCAGTACCGGAAGATCCCGATAAGACTGAATCCACTTGGAATACATGTGACCAATAATCGTCTCGGATGTAGGACGGATTGCCAGACGTTCTTCCAGCTTCTCTCCCCCAGCTTCTGTAACCCACGGTAATTCAGGGTTAAAGCCTTCCACGTGCTCTTTTTCCTTTTGAAAGAAGCTCTCAGGAATGAACATCGGGAAATATGCATTGCGATGACCGGTTTCCCGGAAACGACGATCCAACTCATCCTTGATGTGTTCCCAGATCTCAAAACCGTCTGGTTTGAACACAATACAACCGCGTACGGGTGCATAGTCCATGAGATCAGCTTTTTTGATAACATCAATATACCAGCGTGAGAAATCCTCACCCTGTGGTGTGATTTCAGTCACGAACTGTTTATCATTTTCCTTTGACATAAGACTCCAGCGTCCTCCCATAACGACTATCTCTGAAAGTCCAGAGCGTAGTCCAACCGTAATTATCCGTTAATTAAACGTAATATATCATTGTAAGTTACTGCCAGCATCAATACAAACAGCATCGCAAATCCAATGAAATGCACCATGCCTTCGCGGTTTGGATCAACAGGTCTGCCGCGCAGCGCTTCGATTCCCAAAAATACCAGACGGCTTCCGTCCAGTGCTGGTATTGGTAACAGGTTGAAAATCCCAAGGTACAGACTCAAAATGGCTGCCCATCTCGTTAACTGTTCAATTCCTTGTTTAGCAATTTGCCCTGTCACTTCAAACGTACGAACCGGCCCACCAATATCGTCCATGTTGAATTGATTGATCAGATGTTTGAACCCTTCAAAAATCACTTTGGTTGTATCAACCATAGCTACACCTGATACCGTAAAGGTCTCTACAAACCCAACAGATCGAGTCGGTAATGTAGGTACGATTCCCACTTTTCCGCCCTCTTGTCCTTCTACAGCACGTGGAGTAATCGTTATATTAAACGTTTCATTCCCTCGGCGCAGCGTCCATTCCATCGGCTTATCCTTGGAATCGGCAATCATCGTCACCATTTTTTGTGAATCCGTACCAATAGCAGTACCATTGATGGTTTCGATAATATCACCCTTTTGCAGGTTCGCCTGATCGGCTGCCCCACCTTCAAGCACTTCACCAATTTCAAGATTCTTCGGATTCTCCACTGGAACTCCCGCCATCTGCGCATATACAGCAAACAGCACAAAAGCCAAGATAAAGTTCATCAACGGTCCCGCAAAAATAGCCAATGCACGCTGTCCAACGGTTTTGCTACCGAATTGACGATCTTTCGGTGCAATCTGCGTTTGTTTACCACGACTTACCAACATCGCTTGGGGATGTATACGATACTCCTGAATCTCTCCATCTACATCGAGTTGAAGCTTCAGGGCTCTCTCCATATCAATGGAGATGACTTCACCACGTATTACATTTTTTCGGTTATCCAGCTGGTCCAGATAGATCATCTTCACCTGGTCATCTGCAGATCTTACCGCAATGGTCTGTCCTTCCTGGATCTCTACCAGTTCTGGATCTTCCCCTGCCATCCGTGCATACCCACCAAAAGGCAACAAACGCAATGTAAACTGGGTCTCGTTTCTTTTATATGAGAACAATTTGGGACCAAAACCGATCGCAAATTCCCGTACAAGAATACCGGCGCGTTTGGCAAAGTAATAATGCCCCCATTCATGAACCGTCACGATGACAAAGAACATGAGCACCGTTAGAAATACCACTTGTATGGTTTCCAATCCCTATCCATCCTCCTTCACGGCACATACCGCAGTCTGTCCCTCTAGATTATCATTATTCTCTGATGCCGCACAAGAGAATCACTTCTTCCATTTTGTTATGAAAAAAGAGATCACAGACTGGACGCAAGCTTACGACTCTCCTGATCACATCGGGCGATCTCCTGCAGATCAGGCTCGTCCACATTGTGGTGTGCTTCCAGCACAGAAGCAATAATATCTTCTATTTTAAGGAATGAAATCTCTTTACGCAAGAAACGGGCTACAGCAACCTCGTTGGCTGCATTAAACGCCGTTGTTGCGGTTCCTCCCATTTTACCACACTCATACGCCATTCTTAAACACGGGAAACGTTCCATATCCATCTCACGGAAATGTAATTTCCCAGCTTGAGCAAGAGACAGACGCTGTGCTGGTGATGGTAAGCGATCAGGGTAAGTCAGTGCATATTGAATGGGAACTCGCATATCCGGATTCCCCAGTTGAGCGATGATGCTGGTGTCATCAAATTCCACATAGGAATGAATAACGCTCTCCGGGTGAAGCAATACATTAATCTGATCATATCGAAGACCAAATAACCAATGTGCTTCAATGACCTCAAGCCCCTTGTTTACCATCGTTGCCGAGTCTATCGTGATTTTGGAGCCCATTGACCAATTCGGATGCTTAAGTGCATCCTCTATAGTCACGTTCTTCAACTGTTCACGGGTAAGATCACGGAATGATCCACCTGAAGCGGTGAGCGTTATGCCTGTCAGGCGATCTCTGTTTTCACCATTTAAGCATTGGAATATAGCAGAGTGCTCACTATCAACGGGCAGTAAAGAGACTCCTTTGGCAGCGGCTCTTGTCGTGACGATATGCCCCGCTGTAACCAATGTCTCCTTGTTGGCCAGTCCGATCTGTTTGCCTGCATCTATGGCAGCAAGCGTTGACTCCAATCCAACACTGCCCACCACCGCTGTAACAACCGTATGCGCATCGGTTCCTGCCGCAACTTCTACGAGTCCTTCGTTGCCGTAAAATAGTTGCGTTCCTGCAGGCAAATGTGGAGCTACCTTCTCAGCCAATTCTTTGGAACCCACCGATACTTTCTTCGGTCGGTAACGTTTGGTTTGTTCGATCAGCAAGTCTGTATTGCCTCCGGCAGCCAGTCCCTCCACTTGAAAGAGTTCCGGATGCATGTCTACTACATCTAGTGTCTGGGTTCCGATGGAACCGGTCGACCCGAGAATCGCAATTTTTTTCATGCTGCACCTCATCTTTAATTATCCAATGCCTACGGCGAACAAGGCTGTTATCTCAGGCTCATGTTCTTCTTTAGTAGGGCAGTAGCATTAGTATATGTACGAATGGAAACACAACAATCCAGCTGTCGCACCGATCAAGAATGCCTCCATGCCCTGGGAGAAGACTACCTGAATCCTTGATATTATATACACGTTTGTATGCAGACTGGATCAAGTCACCCATCTGACCTACGACTGCACAGGCAATTCCGATCACGATCGCTCTCTGCCAGGAAAGCAGACCATCTGACACTAATGCAAAAACAACCGAAGTGACAATTGCAATCACGATGCCACCCAGTGCACCCTCTATAGTCTTGTTTGGACTGATGGAAGGCCAGAGTTTGTTTTTACCAATGAGTTTCCCTACAAAATAAGCCCCTGCATCACTGGCCCATATGGAGCCCAGCAACAGGAACGTCCAGAACAATCCATGATGCAGATGTCTGGATTCTGCAATGTAATAGAAACCGATCCCTATATACAGCACGCCGAGGAAAAGCATGGCTACTGTATTTACGGGAACCTTATTCTTGGTGACAACTGAAGCTGTCATCAGTACAAGCATTACAATCCAGATGACCTGAAATAAGGATAGCGGTCTTGCCTCCCAAAGCATTTCCCAAGGAAATACAATGGCAAACACACCAGCATATCCAATCAGGGCCACACCTGAAAAAGGCATCACCCCGGTCATTTTAACAAATTCATAATAACCGATGAGAGCCATAAGCAATACCAAACCATGGTACCAGGGTCCGCCCAGCATGCAAAAACCTAAAAACAACACACCTGCTATGATTCCTGTCGTTAATCGCTGTTTCAACGGCTTCATCCTCCATCTATTTCAAACCGCCGTAACGCCTTGTTCTGCGCTGATATTCGGCTACTGCTTCAAGCAAATGCTTTTTGCCAAATTCGGGCCAGTATATATCCGTAAACCATAATTCACTATATGCAAGCTGCCAAAGCATAAAGTTGCTTAATCTCAACTCTCCACTCGTCCGGATCAGCAGATCCGGATCGGGCATGTCAACCGTCAGCATATGCCTATCAATGAGTTCAGGTGTTATGTCCTCTGCCGATAGTTCCCCCGATTTCACCTGCAGAGCGATCTGTTTAACACAGTCCGTCATTTCGCGACGACTTCCGTAGTTCATTGCAAAGTTCAAAACGAGACCTGTATTATGTTCCGTAAGACGAATGGCTTCCCGCAAGGCATTGATGGTATGAGAAGGTAAATGTTCCTCTTGGCCCATCATGCGAATGCGCACATTTTTTTCTATAAGTTCATCCAGCTCTATAGCCAGAAATTCTTGCGGAAGTCGCATCAGAAAATCCACTTCTTCTTTTGGACGCGTCCAGTTTTCTGTCGAAAAAGCGTACATCGTCAGATATTTGATGCCCAGTTCATCCGCCGCGATGGTTGCACGTTTGACCGCCTTCATGCCATTTTGGTGCCCGGCTATACGCGGGAGTCCCAAACGTTTGGCCCATCGTCCATTGCCGTCCATGATGATGGCGACGTGCTGCGGGATATTGTCCTCGGATATAGTCAGCGTTTCCTGCTTGTCAGCCCCATTCCACCACGACCGAACCCGTTTGATCATTCCTGTTCCTCCAAAATCCCTGAAGTTTCTTCATCTGAAGCTTGGAAAAAGAGACAAAACCCCACCGTATTGGAGGGGCTGCGCTTGTCTTACACTTCCATGATTTCTTTTTCTTTGGCAGCGAGTACCTTATCGACTTCAGCAATATACTTGTCGGTCGATTTTTGGATATCGTCCTGATGTCTCCGGGATTCATCCTCGGAAATGTCTGACTTCTCCATTTTCTTAATGTCATCATTCGCATCACGGCGAATGTTACGAATCGCTACTTTACCTTCTTCACCGAACTTCTTCGTCAACTTCACAAGTTCCGCTCTGCGTTCTTCCGTCAATGCCGGAATAGACAAACGGATCATGCTACCATCATTCGCTGGGGTAAGTCCCAGATCCGATTTCATGATGGCACGCTCGATATCACCCATGGAAGATTTGTCCCAAGGCTGAATCATCAGTGTACGGGAATCCGGAGTACTGATATTAGCGAGTTGATTCAATGGCGTCATAGCCCCATAATACTCTACCTGAATTCGGTCCAGAAGAGCTGGAGTTGCACGGCCTGCACGCAAAGTAGCCAGGTCACGACGCAATGCTTGAATTGCTTTTTCCATACGCTCTTCGGCATGTTGTTTAACCGCTTGTGGCATTAATCTACACTCCCTTTAACGATTGTTCCGATACGTTCACCCAGAACAACACGCTTGATGTTACCTTGTTCTGTAATGGCAAATACGATCAACGGGATGTTGTTGTCCTTACAAAGCGAGGATGCCGTCGAATCCATTACACCAAGGTCTTTGTTAAGAATATCCATGTAAGTCAACTGATCAAATTTCACAGCTGTACTGTCCTTAAACGGATCTGCTGAGTATACACCATCGACTTTGTTTTTGGCCATCAAGATAACTTCTGCTTCAATCTCCGCTGCGCGCAGTGCTGCTGTTGTATCAGTGGAAAAGAACGGGTTACCTGTGCCTGCTGCAAAAATAACGACCCGGCCTTTCTCCAGATGACGAATAGCTCTACGACGAATATAAGGCTCTGCAATCTGTTGCATTGCAATTGATGTCTGTACACGCGTAGGTACTTCAATCTGTTCCAATGCATCCTGGAGTGCTAACGAGTTCATTACTGTCGCCAGCATACCCATATAATCTGCAGTTGCACGATCGATGCCGTTTTCGCTACCGGCAATTCCACGCCAGATGTTTCCGCCGCCACATACAATAGCAACTTGAACACCAAGTGCAACAACCTCTTTTACCTGTTGGGCAATCGATGAGATCGTGTCTGCATCAATACCGTAGCCGTTTTGACCGGAAAGGGACTCTCCGCTGACCTTTAAGACAACACGTTTAAATACTGGCTGTTCCAATTATTCACCCTCCACTTTGAATTGAACACGCTCGGTGTTCAACCAACAAAACTTCTCGCGCATGGCCTCCTGCTTAAAAAGAAAGGAACACAGTTGTGTTCCGCTCTTTTAGGAAAAACGTTTAACCGGTGAGGCACTGTTTTCCTGGGATATAAGGGAGTTTACGCTTCGAAGTTTCATCATTCTTATATCTTCGAAAATCAATCCTGCTTGCCGGTTTATAAAACCGTCTTATTTGTTTACTTGGGACATTACTTCTTCTACGAAGTTGTCAACTTTTTTCTCAAGACCTTCACCCAGTTCGTAACGAACGAAACGACGGATGGAGATATTTTCACCGATTTGGCTGATTTTTTCGTTCAGCAATTGGGAAATCGTTTTGTCTGGATCTTTAACGAAAGTTTGTTCCATCAGGCAGTACTCTTCGTAGTATTTACCGATACGGCCTTCAACCATTTTTTCAATGATTTTCTCTGGTTTGCCTTCGTTAAGAGCTTGAGCTTTCAAGATTTCTTTTTCTTTTTCCAGCTCTTCTGTAGGAACTTCTTCGCGTGTAACGAATTTAGGATTAGCTGCAGCGATTTGCATAGCTACATCTTTAACGAAATCCTTAAATTGATCCGTTTTACCAACGAAGTCTGTTTCACAGTTAACTTCAACCAGGACACCAATACGTCCACCAGCGTGGATGTAAGATTCTACAACGCCTTCAGTTGCTGCACGGCCTGCTTTGCTTGCTGCTGCAGAAAGACCTTTCTCACGCAACAATTCAGCTGCTTTCGTTACATCACCGTTTGCTTCTTCCAGTGCTTTCTTACAATCGAGCATACCAGCGCCCGTTCTTTCGCGAAGTTCTTTTACTGCACTCGCATTAACTGCCATTATAAATTCCCTCCAAAATTAAGTATTGTACGTACACTCTAAAAAAAGGGCAGTGAGAGGTTATCCACCTGCCAACCACCCTTTTCATTTAGTTTATTGCATATGTTCGAATCTATTAAGCGGAAGTTTCTTCGCCTTGGTTAGCTTCGATTACAGCATCAGCCATTTTACCTGTCAGCAATTTAACAGCGCGGATCGCGTCGTCATTACCTGGGATAACATAATCGATCTCGTCCGGATCGCAGTTAGTATCAACGATACCAACAATTGGGATACCCAATTTGCGAGCTTCCGCAACAGCGATACGCTCTTTGCGTGGATCGATGATGAACAGGGCGCTTGGCAGGCCTTTCATATTTTTAATACCGCCCAAGAATTTCTCCAGACGATCTTTTTCTTTGCGAAGCAAGATTACTTCTTTTTTAGGCAATACAGCGAATGTACCGTCTTCTTCCCAAGCTTCCAACTGTTTCAAACGATCAATACGTTTTTGAATAGTTTGGAAGTTAGTCAGGGTACCGCCGAGCCAGCGTTGGTTAATGTAGAATTGACCAGCACGTTCAGCTTCTTCTTTAACGGAATCTTGAGCTTGTTTCTTAGTACCCACGAAAAGAATTTTACCATTCTCTCCTGCGATTCCTTTAACGAAGTTGTAAGCCTCTTCGACTTTTTTCACCGTTTTTTGCAAATCGATGATATAAATTCCGTTTCTTTCAGTGAAGATATAACGATCCATTTTTGGGTTCCAACGACGAGTCTGGTGACCGAAGTGTACCCCAGCTTCGAGAAGCTGCTTCATGGAGATTACTGCCATCTTCACACACCTCCTAGTATGGTTTTATTGTGTCCTCCGCCGGCATCATTTTTCGCCAAGACTCTCCATAAGGAAAGCACCCTCAACAAAATTAGCACATGCGTGTGTTTTAACACCGTTATCTAATATAGCACAATTGACAGCCTGATGCAACACTCTTTGAAACTAAATCTACTTCTATACTTATTGCTTCTAACCTAGCATTCTATACTTCAACTGAAACTTAACATTGCTTAATATTGGATTTTCAAATCATACGATTAAACATGCAAAAAACCGTCCTGTCCGAGCATGCTCAGCTTGACGGTTCTTTTGTAATTTTTGCGATAATGGATTTGAAGCTTTCGCCTTTTTCAAGCGCATAAGTACCCACTTGGATTTTGGTGTTGATTCGCTCGGCTTTGCCAGCCTTTATGAACGCTTGCGCATCATCAACGATTCCAGCGGTTTTTAGATTCGCTGCAACGATCGCCAGACTATTGCCTGAACGTACTTTGAACGATACCGTTGCACCTTTCGGATTGCTCGGCGTTGCAGGTTCTGTTGTCTTCGGCTCAGTTATTTCTTTCTGCCCTTCAACTTCACTTGTAGCAGGATCTTGTGGCTTCTCAGGCTCGGCAGGTGTCTCCGTAGAGGTTACGGTCTCAGGAGGTGTTGCTGTATTCCCCTGCAACTCACTGCTCTCCTGTTTTCTCTTTGCCACCCACTCTGCTTCTGTGTATAATTCTTCTTCAGAACCTACCAATTTCATATCCAGGCTTTTCGCGACTGTTTCCAGCTGTTCTTTCGTCATATTGGCAGTCTGCTCAGGGTCAAGGTTACTATCAGATAATGCATTTTGTCCTACTGTGGCCAGTTGAAGCAAAACTGCACCTATAATCATGCCGCTCCCCAGACCAATCCATAAGGATCGCTTGTCCATGACTTAGCTTTCCTCCCGTTCTGCCAGTTGCAGTATTAACTGTACCTCACCACGCTGAATGCCTGTCTGCTTGGATATGGCATCCATCGACTTACCCTCTGCATGTAAATTAAAGAGTTCTACATATCGATCTTTAATCGATTCACGCCCAGGTAAAGATTCGACTTTGCTGGTCGGCAAATCTGCTTCTAACGCCTGTTGGGCCGCCTCTGCTTGCACACTTTTCACGAGCGCTTGTGCTTGCAAACCTTCGGAAGCTTGTACGGGTACATTACCTGAGTGTGGAACATGTGATGCAAGAGGTTCGTTTATGTTGTTCTGTTCCAGCTGATCCAATCGTTGCTGTAATTCCTTGAGTTGCGATTGCAAACGTTGATCCGCCGCTGTCGCTTCTCCCTTCATCTCAGCCACACGTTGAATGAGAGCATCATTATCATTTTCAATCTCGGTCATGTAATGCTCAAGCGTAGATTCCATCTCCTGCACCAGTTGATGCCCTGGCTCCTGCGCCTTGTTTTTCCTAGGCATGATATATGCGTAGGCAATAGCGCAGGCTCCTAAGATGACAATAATGATCCATGGTGACAAATTGGGTTCTCTCCTTCTGATTCAACCATCGGTGCGCAAGACTGCATGTCCATCACAATTATCTATTATAAAGACAGATCAATATGTTTTCCTTTGTACGGGTGCTCTGCAGGTTTGACGGTTTCCTGAACCTGAGCAGTTTCCTGTCCATCGGAACCGCTCTGCTGATCCCCATCATTGGTATGACCATCACGCACCGAAGTCTGTGAAGTTTCGTCCATTGCTTCACTTCTTTGCCTTGCTTCGTTTGCTTCTTTCGCCGTTTGCTCTGCCAAGAGATTCTGATCTGTAATCGGCCTCTGCTGGGCTTCACTTTGATAACGTCCCGCCTCGCTTGTTCGTGGTACCGCAATCTGCAACTCCACTGCTTTGAAACTCATACGCTCACCTCACGGTTTCGAATGGATTTCTTCATGTGCCTGAATGCTGTACTTAAACGTATGGAACCATCGTAATATCGCCATCGTGATAATAAAATGAAATTCGACTGACTGGATCTTTAATAAATTTCGTGTATCTGCCGATAACTATTTTAGAGCCTCCATAAATCACCTTCAAAATATCAACACGAGCCATGCTTGTATCTTCAAGTGCCTTTTCAATTTCAAAGATGCGCATTTTCGTTTCTTCACTCACACGAAGAGCCGATTTCTGCGTAGCACTCAACTTGATTCGCATCGACATCTTATCTGGGCTTAATTGTCCAGCGGCAGCTAACTGATCCAACAAGGTCAAAGCCTTCTTCGTTTTGTCCAAGGAATCCATCTGCTCTCTGACTTCCTTGCGCAAATCATTCAGTTCGTTACGCAGCTTCGGCAGCACACCAACTTCAATGGCAGTCACCGTGGACATACTGTTGCCTACAACACGCGCTGAGACGTTCTGACCAGCCTGAATTGAGCCGCCAACGATAAGACCTTTGGTACCTGCACAGATGACACCATGGCCAGCACGAATATTAGAGTGCATAATACTTTGGGAAACCAAAACATCTTCACCGGCATCCACGTTGCCTTCTTGAATAAAGGTACATTTAACATTATGGCCTGCTTGTACCAGTCCTTTGTTATAACCAATAATGCCACCGGTAATTTCGATTGAACCACCTGCTTCCAGGTCCGCTCCTTCGACACCTCCGACGACACGAATATCACCTGCTGCTTTTACTTTAAATCCGGTAAGTACGTTGCCTCGTATGACAACTGTGCCTACAAAGTCGATATTACCATTATTGTAGTCAACGTCACCATTGACTTCATAAACCGGAAATACATTCAGTTTATTACCATCCGTTTTGGTAACGAGCCCATCCAATGCAGCATACATTGCAGAACCGTCCGGGTTAACCACAACGTTTTTCCCGACTTTAAAGCGAGCTTCTTTTCCGGAACGGTAAGGAATTTCCTCGCCTGTTACTGCCCTGCCTGGTATGCCATCACCAGGAGCGATTCGCTCTGCAATGATCTGACCACTGCGAACATTGTTTAACCGGGTCACTTCTTTGTAATCGACAGTTCCATCTTCCGATTCGAGTGGTCGTCGTTCGTTCGTATCATCCATCCCTACCAGGATCTTGATGAATCCATCTGTTCCCTGAATAGGAGCGACACCTTCGGCAATCTTGTATTTATCTTTTACATAGGTTTCAGGGTTACTCACAAAAAGTAATAATGCCTCTCGTAATACACCTTGCTTGATACTCTTTTCCGCCACAAATTGTTCAAGTTCATCGATCGTGCAGGCAAAGCCTTCTTCCTCTTTGGAAAACTCAAGGTAGGCTGTGCATTTGTCGTCCGATAAAACAATGTTTAAACATTGTTCCAAAGCAGTCCGCTGTGTCACTCCAGTTCTTCCCCCTTTTAGACTTTCCACTCCCCATACTCCAATATATTACTTCTCTCTATTAATCTTTACGCATCAACAAATCTTTCTGTTTGTCCAACGTGCCGCGTAATCGTAATATTGCCTTGGAATGTAACTGGGATATACGAGACGGAGAAAGTGACATAACCTCTGCGATTTCACTAAGAGAAAGATCTTCGTAATACAAGAGTGAAACAACTGTCCGCTCTTTTACCGTCAACTTGTCCAGCCCTTGCACCAAAGCTTCCTTTAAATAAAACTCATTCACTTTATAATCCGGATTTTTAGCTTTCTCATCCACCATTAAAGACAGACGCGTCTCAGACTCTTCTTCACGAATCGGGTCCTCCAGCGAGCAAAGTGACATGACCGCCACTTCCTGAAGCATATGTTGAAAATCTTTGGTGGACACGTCCAGATACTCACTCATTTCCTCATCACTAACGGACCTGAGATAGCTTTGTTCCAGCTGTTGATAGGCGTCTTCAATGCGCTTGGCCTTCTCCCGAACAGAACGCGGAACCCAATCACCTTGACGCAGACCATCAAGAATAGCTCCGCGGACCCTCCATGATGCATAGGTTTCAAATTGTAGACCACGTTCATAGTCGAATTTTTCCAATGCATCAATCAATCCCATAACGCCATTACTCTCCAAATCATCTTTGGGAACATTTTTAGGCAAACCGACTGCCAGGCGACCGGAAACATAATTTACAATGTGAAGATACTTTTCAATCAAAGTTTTCTTGGCTTCAAGATCTCCATGTTCTTTCCACTTTTCCCACAGATCAGAATGGTTCAAATGTGAAGCTTTACGCTCGTTCAATTGCTTTCACCCTCCTTATTTGTCTGTCAGGTGACGAACGGCCTGCGCCAGTTCCTCCGGATCCTTGGTCCGGACAAGTTTAGGCGGATCCAAAGGGGCGAATCCCGTTGGAGCTTTCGTCTCAGATGGCGGAAGATCGTCCCCAGATGAAGCGTTCTGTCCACTCTTGAGCAAGTCATTCAGCTCTTGTCCATCGTCTTCGAGTTTAATGTCCACCTGTGAACCTCTTTGATCTTGAGCATTTGGTGAATCATAACCATACCCATTTCCCTGGGCCTGAGGGTTCAGCAACAATCCCAATCCCCAGCGTAAACCATATGCAAGGACAAACCAGGCTACGAATCCGATCAATCCGCGAATTAAACTGGTCGTCAGCACATTGCTGCTGTATGCTACAAAAAAAGTAAGAATAAATCCAACGATGCCTGCTCCAAGATTAATGCGGTAGTTTCCTATCATAGTCTTATAGTTCCTTTACACCCATTTGTACACTTCGAATAGTCAAAAGGCCAGTTTCACAATCCATTTCAATCGTTCGTCCATAATTACCACCCGTATCTTCTGCAAGAAGGGGGATTTTGAGTTTTTGCAGCCACTCTCGACAAGAATCTGCATTCCGTGGTCCAATGCGCATCGTATCCCCAGCACCAGCAAAGGCAAACATCTGGGAGCCTCCGGCCATTTTAGAAACGATACGTGAGTGAGAAGCGCCTAATTTTATCATCTTTTCCAAAAGCTCAGGCAACGCCGTATCCGCATATTTGGCAGTGTTCAGTTTCCCTTCACGGGCAATCTCGGAAGTAGGAAGCATGACATGCGCCATTCCAGCCAGCTTCAAATGTGGGTCATACATTGTTAATCCCACACACGAGCCCAGACCAGTCGTACGGATTACGCCAGGAAGATGAGCGATGTTTAAATCCGCCATACCGACTTTAACGACGCTTTTGTCCTCAATCATGGCTCAGTGGCACCCCTAGCGATTCAAATATCTTTGCAAATGATGGCGGATCTGGAATCAGGAAAAATTGACCCTCAACCTGATCTTCACCTTCAAAGAAAGATGTGTCAATCAACAATGCATCGTCACCCATCTCGCCGAATTGCAGCAAGCCATAGCTCAGAATGGCACCCGCCATATCAATGGCAAGTCCAGGAACGGTTGGATACATGGACAACTTCGTGAAATCTGCCAAAGAAGAAAGATATGATCCAGCCAAAATATTTCCAATTTCAGAAAGCGCTGATTGCTCCATATCTGTGAAAGCAAGTCCTTCTTTCAAATCAAATCCGGCAAGTCTATTCAACAACATTTTAGCAGCCTCTGGTGTCATCATAAAGAAAAGATTTCCCGGTGCTTCCCCTTCTACACGAAGAAATACGGTAACAACGATGCGTTCATCCCCGCCCACTTTTTCGGCAACTTCTTCAAACGGGAGCATTTGTACTGTAGGTACACCCATGTCAATCGGTCTGTTGAGGAGTTGAGACAACGCCGTTGCGGCGTTGCCTGCTCCAATGTTACCGACCTCTTTGAGCACATCCATCTGGAATACCTCAAATCGGTTGAACATCTCCACGGTACTAGCCCTCAACACTTTCCAGCTGTACAATCTCGCTTTTATTTAATACTTCGTTCAGGTTAAGCATGATCAGCAAGCGTGAATCCTCCAATTTGGCCACACCACGCAGATATCTCGCTTTGACGCCGCCAACCACTTCTGGTGGGCTATCGATCGCGCTGCTCTTGATATCAATAACATCATTGGCAGAATCTACGATAAAGCCAACTTGCATGTCGTCTACACCAACGATAACAATACGAGTCTGATCCGTATACTCCGATTCAGGAAGGGAGAAACGACCGCGTAGATCGATGACCGGAATTACAACACCGCGTAGATTAATGACTCCTTTGACAAAAGAAAGTGTCTTGGGAACACGGGTAATTGGCATCATGCGCTCAATCGTCTGAACTTTATCTACCTCAATACCATACTCTTCGGTACCCAATTTAAAGACGATGACTTTCAACTCTTCTTCCATGTAAAAAACCTCCCTATTAAATGTAAGACTTAGCTATATGCTTATTTAATAAATGCATTAGGATCAAGAATCAGGGCTACTTGTCCATCTCCGAGTATGGTTGCTCCAGAGATTCCTTCAATAGCAGGCAGATACGTTCCCATTGATTTGAGAACAATCTCACTCTGTCCAATAAATTCCTCAACAGCTACAGCTGCAAGACGGTCACCTTTGCGAATCACGACAATTTCTGTTTCCTGCTCATCAGCATCATTGAAATCCGGTACGGAGAACACTTCGCTCAAGGACAAGTATGGAATCAGTGACTCACGGAACGTGATCATTTTATTGCCGTGAATATTGCGAACCTGTTCACGCTGTACAATGGCTGTCTCTACAATGGAGGATAATGGAACAGCATATTTCTCTGAACCAAGTCGTACAAGCATTGCAGCGATAATGGAAAGAGTCAACGGAAGTTGAACAGAGAAGTTCGTGCCTTTGCCTGGAGTCGAATGAATCGTTACATTACCGCCAAGCGAAGTGATCTTCGATTTTACTACATCCAAGCCAACGCCCCGGCCAGAGATATCCGAGATAATATCAGCAGTACTAAAACCTGGTGCAAACAACAGCTGATTCACTTCATCATCGCTCATCTTGGCACCTTGTTCTTCGGTTACAACTCCACGTTTGATCGCGGTTTTCAGGAGCTTGTCGCGATAAATTCCTTTACCATCGTCTTCAATCTCGATAAATACGTGATTTCCACTGTGGAAAGCGCGCAGGTTTACTGTACCCATCTCTGGTTTACCAGCAGCTATACGCTCTGCAATGGATTCCACACCATGGTCAACCGCGTTACGCAGCAAATGCACCAACGGATCACCAATCTCATCAATTACGGTACGATCCAGTTCCGTCTCAGCACCTGTAATCACCAGATCGATTTTTTTATCAAGTGTCTTAGCCAAATCACGGATCATGCGCGGGAAACGATTAAATACGGTATCTACGGGAACCATCCGTAATTTCAATACAATGTTTTGCAAATCTGTGCTCACTCTGCTTAAATGTGCTACCGTATCGGATAAATCATTGTTGCCTGTCTCACTGGCCAGTTGCTCCAGACGTGAACGGTCAATCAATAATTCACTGAACAAGTTCATCAATACATCGAGGCGTTCAATATCGACACGAATGGTACGTGAAGGTGCAGCAGCTTGTTTCGGCGCAGCTGTTTTGGCTGGTGCCGTCTTCGATTCTTCTTTGGATGCAGCATTCTTATCCGGTGAAGCAACCTCAGCTAAAGTAGTCGGTGCGGTTGGCGCTTCAACTGTGGCTGCGACCTGATTGGCCATCTGCTGAAGAGTCTCCTGATCCAATTGGATCAGCTTTGCACTCTCAATTTCAGAGATACTCATGATGCCTTCTTCCAGTTCGTGCGCCTCTTTAGTTGTTATGTAATACAACGAGAAACTGCGCTCAAACTTCTCCTGCTCAATATCCTGAACGGATGGGTAAGCCTTAACGACTTCACCTGAACGCTCGAGCATATCAAAGACCATATAAGCCCGAACACCTTTTAACTGGCTATGCTCACTAACAAGCACATCTACATAAAATACACGGTGTCCTTCAGCAATCGACTGATCCAGCACTGAATATTGGAATTCATCCAGCTCCACAGCCGAAGCAATTGAAGCGTTAGCCGGTTTATTTTTTTCAGTTGCAGGAGCATCTCCGCTTGTCATTTCACCATTTTCAATGGCCTGAAGTGAAGCTACGATAGCGGACACATCCGCTTTACCTTGTCCACCTTCGGTAATATCCTGAACCATAGTTTCCAAAGCATCCAGACTCTTGAACATGGTATCAAAAATGTAATCCTGCATTTTCAACTTCTCATTACGCACCAGGTCCAGCACATTTTCCATTTTATGTGTCAGTGATGCCAAATCTTCGAAGCCCATCGTTGCCGCCATACCCTTCAGGGTATGAGCAGAACGGAAAATGACCTGAACTATTCCCAGATCTTCCGGATTGCCTTCAAGTTGAAGCATGTTTTCGTTAAGGGATTGCAGATGATCATTAGACTCATCAATAAACATGGATAAATATTGGTTCATGTCCATTGTGAGGCACCTCCTCCGTGAGTTACACTCCGTTATTTCACTGCTTGAACAAGTTTAGACGCGATCTCCTGCAGTGGCAGAAGATGACGAACGCATTGCAGCTCTACAGCAGAACGCGGCATACCATATACAACACATGTTTCTTCATTCTCGGCAAAGGTTGATGTAACTCCAGCTTCGTATAATCTCTTCATCATACGTGCTCCATCACTTCCCATTCCCGTCAGCAAAACAAGATGCCTTTGTAAAGATGTAAACGGCAGAAGCGACTCAAACATTGTATCCACTGAAGGTCTATGTCCATTCACTGGTTGATCTTCAGTCAGCTTCACGATAAACTTCCCGTCCGCTGTTTTGTTAACTTTCACGTGGAATCCGCCAGGTGCTATATAAGCAGTCCCTTTTTTCAGGACCATACCCTCTTCAGCTTCAACCACATGCAGGGGACTGAACGTATTCAATCGTTGAGCCAGAGAACGGGTGAAATTGGGCGGCATATGCTGCACAATAATGACCGGTGCTGGCAAATCAGCAGGCAACTGCTCGAGCAATGTCTTGAGAGCCCTAGGGCCACCCGTAGAACAACCTATCGCCACAAGCTTGTTGAACGACCCTTCCGGGCCCCCTGCACCTTTTGGAACAGGATTAGATTTGGCTAAATCCTTGGTTTTTGCAGAGGCAGAAGTTGCTGCTATTTGATCAGCTGCCACCCGAGCTGCATTAGGTAGTCGAATTTCCTTAGGAGTCTGTACTGGATTAGCTGACCTCACTGCTTTTTCTGCATTTGTCCCCGAATTACGCTCTGACTTCGGCAAAGGCTCTGTTTTATTCTCTACGCGGCCTGGTTTCGAAGGTGATATTGGCGCAATGGGTTTCTTTGATTTAGCCTGAAAGACTTCAGTCCGCTCTCGTATAGAGCGTTGGTCCGTCTGAGCAGGTTCGATCGTTTTTTTCACAGGCTCCACTCGATCCCTGGCTGGCATTTCTTTCTGCACTGGCTGAGTTGGGGGAGCAACCGTTCCTCGCAACATGTCTCTGTTTTTCATGGATAAATCACGATCAGCTTTTCGTTTGATCTCATTCATCGCAGCACGCATGCGCTCAACCAAGGCTTTACCAACTTGAGCGATATCCTGGTCATGTACAATGGATGGTTTGCGAATGAAGTCAAATGCCCCTGCTTCAAGCGCCATAATGGTTTCTTTCATGCCTTGTTCATTGATACCAGATAACATAATCACAGGAACGAAGGATTCCTTCATAATTGATTTTAATGCGTCCAACCCATTCATTTCGGGCATCTCAACGTCCATTGTGATAATATCCGGTTTCAATTCTAGCGATTTTTGAATAGCTTCCCTACCATTTGATGCCGTTGCCGTTACCTTAAATTCCGAATCCGCTTCAATTAAATCCGTAACAATCTTACGCATAAAAGCGGAATCATCGACAACCAATACTTGATACACCGCCATGTTGTGTCACCCCTGTTTCCTTTATTCAGAAATCATGTTGTTCGTTTAAGCCACTTATTCATAAATCCCCTGATTCCTGTCAAGGTTCCGGACTCCGGAGTTGCAGGTACAGCCAAATAACGAAGAGCAAGTTTCTCTATATCCTTGGAGGCTTTGGCATTGGGATACGCCAGACTGTAGGGCATTTGTCTTTTAACTGCCTTGACTACCTGTGCGTCTTCAGAAATATACCCAAGTAGCGGAATATCCGTCTGCAAAAACCGCCTCGCCACTCCAGCTATTTTATCTGCCACCCGTTCAGCTTCCCGTTCGTCTTCCACCCGGTTAACGATCATCCGAAAGGGGGTAGCATTTTCCTGGCCGTGCATAACTTTGACTAAAGCATAAGCATCGGTTATTGAAGTCGGTTCAGGTGTGGTTATAATCAGGCATTCATCGGCAGCACCGATAAACGTCATATTCTCTCTGGAAAGACCTGCCCCTGTATCGAAAATGACATAGTCCATTTCCTGAGCAATATCCTCCACTTGACTGGCGAAGAACTCCAGATCACGGTCAGACAATAAAAATAGTTCTTTCATACCTGATCCTCCAGCAATGTAAGGCAAGCCGCTGGCACCCAGTTGTATGATCTCCCTTATGGATTTTTGTCGGTACAACAGGTGGTAAAGATTATAGGATGAAGACGTACCCATAAGAACATCGATATTAGCCATTCCAATATCAGCATCAAACACCAGTACCTTTTTCCCTAAAGCCTGTAATGCCAGTGCAAAGTTCAGTGTGAAATTGGATTTCCCAACACCTCCCTTACCACTAGCTACAGTAATGATTTTAGAGGAACGGATATCTCGCTCAATGCCTTCCATTTCCAATGGCGCCGAGACCATACTTCGAAGTGAAGCTGCCTGATCCTTCATTGTGTCCATTCTCCCAGCAACTGTTTAGACAGCGAATCTGCATCCGGCTTCAACAAATCGTCTGGAACATTTTGTCCGTTTGCCACATACGCAAGCTTGAGTGGAAAACGATGCAACAGGTTAAATAGCGGACCGCAGCTCCCAGTTTCATCCATTTTGGTGAAAATCACCTTATCCAGGCCATATTTACTGAAATGTTCTGTGATCTGAACCATATCCGCACTTTTGGAAGTCATGCTCATGACCAAAAAGGTTTCACTATTCTCGACAGGAGCAAGCAAACTTTGCAGTTCCGAGACAAGTAATTCATTTCTGTAGTTTCTACCTGCTGTGTCCATAAAGATCAGGTCACAATGCTCTAATCGAGAAATGGCACGTTGTGTATCACCGGGCGATTGTACCACCTCAAGTGGAACATTGAGTATAGATGCATACGTTCTAAGCTGTTCTACCGCCGAGATCCGATACGTATCAGATGTAATGAATCCAACTTTACGTTGTTTTTTGAACATTTGTTCGGCCGCCAATTTCGCAATTGTCGTGGTTTTCCCTACACCGGTTGGTCCAGCTACATAAACGATTCGAGTGGTAGGAAGAATGCCTTCGTCAATACGTTCTTCCAAGAAGTGCACGACCTCAAGTTTTACAGCTTGTTCTATATCCTGTTCCTTCGATCCATCCTCAGACCATTTTGCTTGTATTAAATCAAACCAGGATTCCCACACTTCAGGCCAAACCTCTTGTTCTGTCAAACGTTCTCGGATCGTATGCAGTTCCTCTGGCACAGCATCCGCAGAAGTACCTTGCTTTGAAAGCTTGGTCACCATGTGTTTAAGATCCTGCAATTCAGTCATCAACTTGTCCTGCTGCAGGTCTGAGACAGTTTGCTTCGTCGCAGTTGTTGAACCCGAAAAATCCGCCCCTTGCGGTCGCGGTTTATGATCCGTGCTCGAAGAACCTGAGCCGCTGTCTATGATTGAACCGAGCTTACTCAATTCAACCATAGACGGCGCAGCCGCAGATGTTTCCTGTGCACTTTGATCAGCTATATTCGTTGTAGCCGACTCATCCGAAGTCGCAACAAACGAACGAGCTGTTTGCCGATAGGCCTCAGGTACAAATGCACGAGGTACAGGTGTGAATTGATTTTGTACTGGCTTCGTCGTTTGCTTGTTTTCTTCCTTATCCACTGCAGCTACAACTTCGATCCTTTTTTTGCGGAACATTCCCATCACACCGCCCACCTTGATCTCTTTAGTGGACAGAATGACGGCATCACTTCCCAGGTCTTTGCGAATTTGAAGCATAGCTTCGGGCATGGTCTCAACAACGTATTGTTTTACTCTCATAAGTTCACCACCCCGATACTTTGAATTTCAACATTCGGCTCCAATTCGCTGTAGGAAAGTACAGGAATGTCCTGCATAGTACGTTCAATAACCTGACGCAGATACATCCGAATAGTTGGAGAAGTTAATACAACTGGTTGTTGACCTGATTGAATCAAACGGTTCACTTGTTCACTCAGCTTCTGATACACACTTTGTGTAGATACAGGGTCTAACGCAAGATAGCTACCTTGATCCGATTGTTGCACACTTTCAGCAATTTTCTTCTCAAGACCAGGTCCAACCGTAATCACTCGAAGTGTCTCACCTTTTTGTGAAAACTGCTGAGTAATCTGACGTGAGAGGGATTGTCTAACGTATTCAGTCAGAACATCAGGATCTTTCGTATACGTACCATAGTCAGCAAGTGTCTCGAAGATGGTAACCATATCACGAATAGATATTTTCTCACGCAATAACTTGGCAAGCACTTTCTGCACATCACCAATGGAAAGTAGAGAAGGGATCAGTTCATCCACCAGTGCAGAATAGTTCTCTCTCAGATTATCCACAAGTGCTTTCGTCTCTTGTCTTCCAAGTAACTCATGCGCATGTTTCTTAATCAGTTCCGTCAGATGTGTCGCCACAACGGATGGCGGATCTACGACCGTATACCCTGCAAGTTCCGCTCTGTCTTTGGTTACTTCGTCAATCCACAGTGCTGGAAGTCCAAAAGCAGGCTCTGTGGTTTCAATACCTGTCACGGACTCCTCATCATAGCCTGGACTCATGGCAAGGTAGTGATTCAACAACAGTTCTCCGCCGCCTACTACGTTACCTTTGATTTTGATAACATACTCATTAGGTCTGAGCTGGATATTATCTCGTATCCGTATGACCGGAACAACCAATCCCAGTTCAAGAGCACACTGCCTCCGAATCATAATGATTCGATCCAATAAGTCCCCACCCTGCTGATTATCAGCCAGCGGGATTAAACCATAACCAAATTCAAACTCAATAGGGTCAACCTGGAGCAAGTTAATTACACTTTCAGGACTTCTGACCTCTTCAATCTGCTGTTCTTCTTCCAGCTGTTCTTCCGCTTCCTGTTTCAAATTCAAATTATTCTGCATTCGCCATGCGGCAAATGCCAGCACGCCTGCCAACGGAAGCGTAGTAATAACATGAATAGGTGTGAAGAAACCCAGCATGGCAATAACGAAAGCTACAATATAAATGAGTATTGGATATGTAAACAGTTGCCCCGTAATATCCTCTGCCAAGTTTCCTTCAGATGATGCTCTTGTAACGATGAGACCTGCTGCCGTTGAAATAAGAAGAGCAGGAATCTGGCTAACCAATCCATCTCCTATAGTTAAAACGGAATACGTGGCAAGTGACTCAGCAAAATCAAGACCATGCACAGTCATCCCGATGATGAATCCACCAATCAGATTGATCAGGAGGATGATAATACTTGCAATGGCATCTCCTTTTACGAACTTACTTGCTCCATCCATTGCTCCATAAAAATCGGCTTCGCGTTCAATTTTGGAACGACGCTCACGAGCTTGTTGCTCGTTGATCAGACCCGCATTCAGATCCGCATCGATACTCATTTGTTTACCAGGCATCGCATCGAGGGTAAATCGAGCAGCAACTTCAGCTACACGCTCCGAACCCTTGGTAATAACGATAAACTGAACGACAACCAAGATCAAAAACACGATAAATCCAATCGCAATTTGCCCTCCGGCAATCCAACTACCAAAGGTAGCAACAACGGCTCCAGCATCCCCTTCACCAAGGATTAGCTTGGTTGTCGAAATGTTTAGTGCCAGCCGGAACAGTGTGGTGATCAGCAGCAAAGCTGGAAAAATGGAAAACTGCAACGCTTCTTTGCTGTTCATGGCAACAAGGAGTATCATCAGTGCAATTGAAATATTGACGACGAGCAACATATCCAATAACCAGATTGGGATCGGGAGAATCATCATCAACACAATGCCGATAATACCCGCAAGGACAGCTAAATCTTTTGTTTTCAATGAATGTACGGCCTCCGATCCCCTTTTATTTCGTTCTGCCCTTTAGTTTATATACATAAGCCAGCACTTCAGCTACCGCTTGAAACAAATCGGCCGGTATGGCATCACCAATCTCGGCTCTCTGGAACAATGCCCGTGCCAGCGGCTTGTTTTCCATCGTAATAACACCGTGCTCTTTGGCAATTTCCTTTATACGCAAAGCGACATAATCCTGACCTTTGGCAATAATCTGCGGTGCCTCCATCTCGGAACCTTCATACTTTAGCGCAACCGCAAAGTGGGTCGGGTTCGTAATGATTACATCTGCATTCGGTACTTCCTGCATCATTCGCTGCATAGCCATACGACGCTGGCGTTCCCGGATTTTACCTTTGATCAGCGGGTCACCTTCCATTTTCTTATACTCGTCCTTGATATCTTGCTTGGACATTCGGATATTCTTCTCATAATCATACTTCTGGTACATGTAATCAAATATAGCAAGTACCAACAAAGCTACGGCAATTTTGACTCCAAGACTTAAAGTGATTGAAGCAGCAAAATGTAAAATAGCATCCATTGAAAAATGAGAAAGCGATGCAATATCGGACTGGTAACTTGTAATCGTGCTAAACACAAGATAGCCGATGATGGTCATCTTCAAAATGGACTTAGCAAATTCAACTAAAGAACGAAGAGAAAAAATATTTTTGAATCCCTTAATGGGATTCAACTTCTCCAGTTTCGGCTTCAGGCCTTCACCTACAAGTAGAAAACCTACCTGCATGTAGTTAACGATCAAAGCAACTAATGCCACACCCAGCAGAACAGGAGCAAGCAACAACATTACTTCTACACCGTATCGCATCATGAGCGACATTACATTTTCATCGGTGACTTCCATGCTCAACCGATTGATGAAGATATCCGTGAAGAGTCGAACCGTACGCTCCTTGTAGAAATCACTGAAAACCATCATGATTAAAAAGGTGAACAAGAGGATTGAGGCACCGGATATCTCCATGCTTTTGACAACTTGTCCCTTTTTACGTGTATCCTGTCTCTTTTTCGGGGTAGCTTTCTCCGTCTTTTCCCCTGAAAACAACTGGAGGTCGAGTTGAAGTTTCATTCGAATCTTGTCCTCCGTTTCACTCATCCCGGCCTTTGCCCAATGGTCCCAAGCAATTTTTCCATGGATCTGAACATTACTTCGAACAATTGACCAAATACAAAGGCGAAGCTGGGAACCAGCAAAAGCAAAATAGCAAGCCCGACGAGCACTTTAAGCGGCATTCCGACAGCAAACACATTAAATTGAGGAGCCGTTTTTGCCAAAAATCCTAATCCTACATCCGTCAAAAACAAAGCAACTACCATTGGTGCCGCCATCTGAAAAGCAAGCATGAATGATTCTCCTAACGTACGAATCAAAAATTCAGCAATACTCCCATCGGCCAACCTTAGAAAAAATGCATTTGACAACGGGATCCAGCGATAACTGTATATGAGGGCATCCAGCAGATAATGATGACCATTCATGGTTAGAAATAAGAGTACTGCGAAAGCATATTTGAAGTTACCTGTGAGCGGTGCTGAAGCGCCTGTCATCGGATCATAAACGTTCGCAATACCAAAACCGATTTGAATATCAATGAAAGCACCTGCTGTCTGTACAGCCGTCATCAATAGGTACGCAACAAACCCCAAGAGCAAACCAATCAAAATCTCTCTGATGATGAGCAAAATATAACTCAGATCTGTAGGTACGGTCTGGTTTATCCCATATATCAGATAAACAGTCAATGTGACAAAAGCAGACAACCCAATTTTGATTGAAGCCGGTACATTTCGAGCCGAAAAAATCGGTGCAGTTACAAAAAATGATGTGATTCGACAAAACATAAGCAGAGCGACAGGGAAACTTTGCAATAATGTCTCCATCTGCTAAAGCCTACCCTATGTATCTGTATAAATTATCGAGAATGTTGTACGTGAAATCGACCAATATATTCAAGATCCAAGGTCCAAACAAAAGCACTGCCAGAAGCACTGCAACAATCTTGGGCACAAAAGCTAATGTTTGTTCCTGTATTTGAGTGGTGGCCTGAAAAATACTGATTGCAAGTCCTACAACCAGAGCTAGTATAAGCATGGGTGCGCTGGCCAGCAATGACGTGTATACCGCTTTCCCGGCCAGACCTATAATAAATTCCGAAGTCATGACCGTCCTCCTTTAACTTTCCGGATCAAGTATTAAAACTCAGCAACAGTGACTTGACTACCAGATACCACCCGTCCACAAGGACAAAGAGCAGTATTTTGAAAGGTAATGAGATCATGACTGGCGGAAGCATCATCATCCCCATTGCCATGAGTGTACTCGCGACAACAATGTCTATCACCAGAAACGGAATGAAAATCATAAACCCCATCTGGAATGCTGTCTTCAACTCACTGATTACATATGCCGGCACCATAACAGTAATCGGAATATCCTGGTAGGTATTTGGCTGTTCAGTCTGATTGTACTTCATAAATAGCAACAGATCTTTTTCTCTGGTGTGAGTAAACATAAATTTCTTTATGGGATCCGCTGCTTTTTCAAGTGCCTCGGTTTGCGTAAGGTCTCCCTGGAGATAGGGCTGAAGCGCTACCTGATTTATGGAAGACAACGTCGGCGACATAATGAAAAGTGTCAGAAATAGCGCCAAACCTACCAGCACCTGATTGGGCGGCATTTGTTGTGTACCCAGAGATGTACGTACAAAACCGAGTACAATGACAATTCGAGTAAAACTGGTCATCAGTACAAGCATTGCTGGTGCAATGCTAAGCACCGTAATTAACAGAATAATGGACAGTGAACTCGTGCTTGGTGTGCCTCCGTCACCGTTTCCGATTTGAATATCAATATTCGGGATCGGTTCGGCAAAGGCAACCGTGACAGATGCCAGACTGATAAGTCCCATTAAACAACACGCTAACCAAATCTTTTTCTTCATGAATCCCTCGACCGATCTGTAGTATTGTCTTTATCCAGGAGCTTCTCCATCTTCTCTTTACGGTTAGGCATCTGCCGAAGTTTGGATTCAAACATTTCGTGAAAAGAAGTTGTGTCCTCCAGTTCCATTTCCCGCGGCGGTTCATCTTTACGGAAGCGTTTTGTGAGTTTGGCGATGAGAGGCGAGAGATTCCCTTGTTGTGCAGCAGCATCTCGTTCGAATGAGTCAATGATTCTTTGCGCCTCTTCCGGATCCGAGACCTTATCTATCAACTGGATGTCTTCACCTACACCAAGCAGATATACACTCCCACCAATTTCTATAATTTGCAGCGACTTATTTTGTCCCAGTCCAACCCCGCCCAGAGTACGAATTGTGCCGTCCCGGAACATTTGCTGATTCCGTTTGTTTAAAAACCGGATCAGATAAACAATAAGGACCAGGATGACGGCCAGGACAACAATCACCCATACAAGCTGTAAATAATAATTGGCTCCCGCGCCAGCTCCTTCTGGAAAATCACCCTGAGCCATCATCATGTCTCTTAAACGCCCAGTGTCTTGCTAATTGCTTCGATAACCCGGTCAGATTGGAAAGGTTTAACGATGAAATCTTTGGCACCTGCTTGAATAGCGTCGATTACCATCGCTTGTTGACCCATCGCAGAGCACATAATCACTTTTGCGTTAGCATCAATCTTTTTGATTTCTTTCAAAGCTGCAATACCATCCATCTCAGGCATCGTGATATCCATTGTGATCAGATCCGGACGAAGCTCTTTAAATTTCTCAATTGCTTGTGAGCCATCCTGTGCCTCACCAACAACCTCATACCCATTTTTGGACAAAATGTCCCGGATCATCATTCTCATAAATGCAGCGTCGTCTACGACTAAAATTCGGTTTGCCATCTTGATTCAAGTCCTCCCTAAATTGTGCTTATTGTAATTTCTGAATTCGGTCCCATTGGCTAACGATATCTATAACACGAACACCAAAGTTTTCGTCAATAACGACAACTTCTCCCTTGGCGATCAGTTTGTTATTCACCAAAATATCGACAGGTTCACCGGCTAACTTATCCAGTTCGACAATCGAACCCTGTGACAGTTCCAAAATATCTTTAATTTGCTTCTGGGTCCTTCCTAATTCTACGGTGACTTTAAGGGGAATGTCCATCAATAAATTCAAATTGTTTTCGTCTACCTGACCATACGCCCCATTTTGCAAATTGGCGAATTGAACTGGCTGTACGTTAACATTCCTATTTGGCATTCCACCGTAATGTTGAGGTGCACCATAAGGTTGCTGCGGCGGCATGCCATACGGCTGCTGTGGCGGCATTCCTTGCGGCATACCCATTGGAGCTTGTCCATACCCGTTGTAGTCCTGAGCAGGCTGTTGTGGAGCCTGTGGAGCCTGTTGGTGCTGAACGGGTGGTTGCTCCGCAACGGGTGGTGGCGTTGCTGGTACAGCTGCTGGTGCAGGTTCAGGTGTTGATGCCACCGGTGCGCTTGCAGTTGACTCCTGAGCGCCTCCAATCAGCATGTCTACCATGTTTTTGGCAAAATGTACTGGAAGCAACTGCATCAGATTGGAATCGATCAGATCCCCGATTAACAGACGAAATGAAACTTGAATCAGCGTCTCATCTTCTGGAAGGTTACTTACGCCCTCACCACTCTCCAAATTGAGAATATCGATTCCCGGTGGGGAAATATTCACAAAACGGTTAAAGATCGTGGACATAGAAGTAGCAGAGGAACCCATCATCTGGTTCATCGCTTCCTGTACGGCACTAATATGGATTTCATTCAGTTCTTCATCTGCCGGATTTCCTTCGCCACCCAACATCAAATCAGCGATGACTTGAGCATCTCTCTTCTTGATAACAAGCGAGTTAATGCCTTCGAATCCATCCACGTAATTCACATGAACGGCAACATGCGGTTTAGGAAAAGCTTCTTCAAACTGTGTTCGACTAATGATGGAAACCTTAGGTGTTGTAATATCTACTTTTAGGCCCAATAGCGTGGACAAAGCTGTTGCCGCGCTACCAAATGTGATGTTGCCAATCTCCCCCAAGGCATCCTGCTCCAGCTCGGTCAAAAAATCATCAACCGTCTTCTCAGCAGGTTCCGAGCTATTTATCGATTCCGATTGCCTGAGCAAAGCATCGATTTCTTCTTGGGATAAATAATCCTTACTCGTCAAATTCTTCAACTCCTTCGGTGACAATCTCGTCTATTTGCACAGCCACACGGTCTTTGATTGTTCCCGGACTGCCCATGTATTTCAGTTTGTCACCCACTTTAATGGAAAGTCCCTCATCAACTGGTTTGTTCAACGTAATGACATCACCAACGGACAGGCCCAAAAATTCTGCAATTGAAATTCTGGATTCTCCCAATTCCGCAACGATGGGTAATTTGGCTTTGTTCACACGTTCTCTTAGAGCTTCATATTCTTCCGGCGCTCTCGTTTTCTTCTCTGAAACAAACCACTGATGAGTTGACAACCGTGACATAATAGGTTCAAGAACGACATGCGGAATACATAGATTGATCATGCCTGTCGTGTCACCAATTTTGGTACTGAGCGAGATCAGAGCAATGGTCTCATTGGGAGATACAATCTGCATAAATTGCGGATTGGTCTCCAGCGCTTCCATCCTTGGGGAAATATCCAACACAGTCTTCCATGCTTCTTGCAAACTTTCAAATGCACGGCTGAATATCCGCTCCATGATAGTCGTCTCAATCTCCGTCATCGATGCGATCTTGGTCGGAGCACTTCCGGTTCCACCAAGCAGGCGATCCAACATCGCATATCCCACGTTCGGATGGACTTCCATCACCATTCTTCCCTGTAGTGGCTCCGCTTCAAAAATGTTCAATATCGTCATCTTAGGAATAGAACGGATAAACTCATCATAAGGCAACTGTTCGACCTGAACGACATTGATTTGAACGAACGTCCGCAGTTGGGCTGAAAAATAAGTGGTGAGAAAGCGTGCAAAGTTTTCGTGAATACGAGTCAAGCTTCGAATATGGTCTTTGGAAAAACGTACTGCCCGCTTAAAATCATACGATCTAATTTTCTTCTGAGTTTCTTCCTTCTTCAATTCTTCTGCGTCCATTTCACCAGAAGAAAGGGCTGCTAATAGGGCGTCAATCTCATTTTGTGATAATACATCCACCATGTTCTCACCCCCTTACAGGTCTACAGCGTGTTCTGTTCATTTACATCGGTGCCATCACAAAAGCTGAAAAACTAGTGCTGCTCAACTTACCTTCAGGTAAAGCTTCATTAATGAGTCCAGTCAATCTCTCATTAAATTGTACTCGGCCCTTCGCTGTAGCCAGCTCCTCAGACTTGGTATCCGCAAATGTCTGAATGATAATAGGCTTCACTGTAATTTCTTTAATTTTCTCAAAATCTTCTTTGGCTGTTTTGTCTGACAACTTGAAGGAGAAGCTGACAACTACAACATGATCTGTATCAGCCAAGTTGGTTTTAATTTCTCCAAGCTCTGAGGAAACTTCTACAATCTCATCCGCAGTCATCCTCTTGGCTTCAGAAGCTGCAGCAGTATGTGTGTCATTCTTATTCCCATTCTGTCCTTGCATAAATACAAACACAACCACCACAATGAGTGTTATTGCCAGCAACATCGTTGCAAGCCAGGGCATCATCTTTTTCATCAGGATTCCTCCGTTTGCTGCACTTTGATAGTGGCTGCCTGAACCCCGATTTCACGGTTGTAATCTTTAATTTTGGAAATAACTTCATCGGCTTTCTCAAGCACAATCAGTCTCTTTCCAGTTACCAGAGTAATATACGTGTCCGGCGTCTCTTCCACAATCTCAACCATCAGCGCATTTAACCACATGGGAGAACCATTTAACCGCGTAACCGAAATCATGCTAAGCCCCCTCGATCAGAGTGGGAGGAGCAAGCTCCTCCACATTTTAAAAATCACCAATCAGCTATTAACGTTTCAGGTTAACAACTTCCTGAAGTATTTCATCCGACGTTGTAATGATCCGTGAGTTCGCCTGGAATCCACGCTGAGCTACGATCATTTCAGTAAACTCTCCAGTCAGATCCACATTAGACATTTCGAGCTGTCCGGCAATGATTGCTCCTGTTCCGTCCTCAGCACTGTTCGCTGTCAATGGTTCAAGTGCCCCATCCGGATTCGCGTTCGCTGTCATACGGTACAAGTTGCCCCCAATTTTCTCAAGACCTTCCGGATTGACAACTTTACCTATGCCAATCTGCGGACCCGCTTCGATGGTTCCGTCTGCCATGGTCTGGTTAATCGTTCCATCCTGACCAATGGTGAAGGAAACAACGTCGTCTGGAATAGTAATATTTCCACCACCGTTATCCAGAACAAACAATCCATCCGATGTCAAAAGGTTACGCGCAGCATCCACATGGAAATCCCCCGCACGAGTCAGGTAAGGTACTTCTTGATCTTCACTCAAACGTACAAGGAAGAATCCATCTCCATTAATCCGAAGATCTGTTGGATTATTCGTTGTCATGGGGCTACCTGCCAGATGTAGCGTATCAATTGAACCTACTGTTACACCAAGACCGATTTGTTTCGCATTAACACCACCAGATGCATCGCCAGGGGCAGTAACCCCTGCCGTAGTTTGGCTCATAATATCCTTGAACATAACCCGACTGCCTTTGAAGCCAACCGTGTTTACGTTCGCAATATTGTTACCAATTACGTCGAGTTTGGTTTGAAAACCCCGCATCCCGGAAACGCCTGAGTACATTGATTTCAACATTTTTTAAAAATCCTCCCAGTCTTCATTTGGTTACCGCATCAGTCGGTCAGCGGCATTCCGGCTCCCGAGAAGGGCCAGCCGGTCAAGAAATGATTACGGCACTATCAATCTGAGTGAACACATTATTCTTCATGCTTTCACTATCCATAGCGGTAACCACTGTACGATTTTTGACATTGACGATAAAAGCCATATCCTGCATCAAAATCAATGACTCTTTGGCTCCCTTGGCAGCAGCTTTGTCCAAAGCAGAACCAATCTGTTCCATTTGCTCCGTTTTGAGTTCAATACCACGCTGTTCCAATCGCTTGGCAGCATGATTGCTCAACTTTAGAAGATTATCTTCCAGGACCTTCGCAAAAGGCTTTTCGGGTACAGCCGAGGCTTCTCCCGTTTTGGGTCTTTGAAGCATATTCGGAGTAATCGGGCCTGCATATAATTGTCCAACCGTCATGCGATCACTCATATCGTCTTACCGCTATCTTCTGTACCACCCGTTTCCGCAGCTGATTCAGCTTCCTGGCTCTCGTTCGATTCAGGAGTTACATTCTGAACGTTCTCTACCGGAGTTTGATTCTCTTCTGCCTGTTTTGGATAATTCACCTGAATAATCTCATCCAGCTTAATCTCGTCATTGCCCACTTTCGCGTATTGAACGCTATCTCTTACAATGATGGAATCCACGATACCCTGTCGAAGAGTTCCGTTATCCTCTTTATTAGAAGAAAGCCAACTTACCTCCATACCAATCATGCCAGATACAGCACCGAGTGACTGATTCAACGTTTTAAGTTGAGTCGAGATATTGACCAATTGTTCCACTGAGCTGAACTGTGCCATTTGAGCGATAAATTCCTTATCCTCCATCGGCTGCATCGGGTCTTGGTTTTGCAGCTGGGTAATCAGGATTTTTAGAAACTGATCTTTACCCAATTCTTTTGTTGCAGCGCTAGTGGTTGCTTTATTAGCTGCCGAATAGTTCGGCCAGGTATTATTGGTTGAAACAATTTCATTAGCCATTTGCTCACCTCATTTCTGTTTAAGCCTTTGCACTAAACGTATCTCTTTGTAATTCATTTCCTTCGACTTGCTCGCTACGCCAATTACGCAATTCTTCTTGAATACCTGCTGTAGCTATAGCATCATCCGATTGTTCCTCACGCTCACGTGAACGACGCTGTTGCTGAGAGTTACTTCCCGGCTGACGGCCTCCATCCTGATACATCTGTGATCCAATTGAGCTGTTCTGCGTAACCTCAAGTCGTTCTACTTGAATTCCCTGAGCTTGAAGTGAAGAACGGAGCTGCATCATTTGTTGTTCAAGCATGTCTTTGGCCATCGTATGTTCTGTCATAAACCGTGCAACCAATTGCCCGTTTTGCAAAATAATCTGTACATCCAGCTTCCCTAGATGCTCAGGACGAAGTGAGATGGTCGCCTCAGAAAATCCCTTTTGCTGTACAATATCCAGCTTGCTGACAACAAACTGTGTCATTTCTTTGGCAAACTGTGATGTTTGCATTACAGGTTCAGCGGGTTTTCCTGCTGTTGTACCTGATGTACGCAACGATAGCTCTCCTGCAGTAATGATGGTTGAGTGATCCACTTCTGCACCTGCATTTGAAGCAGATGTCGCCTCCGTGTCACCTTTCACCTGAATTCCAGCATTAGCCGCTGCCGCAACAAGAACCTGTGGTACGACTGAATCCTGTTTGGTCGCTTGAAGTGAAGTCGTTGGAGCGACTTGTACAGCCTGATCCTTAACTGCAGCCAATGTATCCAGTATGGATTTCAGTTCAGTCCATCCTTTGTTGCTAGTGGTATCCACTCCAGTCTCTTGAAGCTGACTCTGCAGAGATTGTAGCAGATGCTTGAATTCGGGAGCGTTCTTCGCAACAGTACTCTCTGGTTCATTCATTGCAGCTACTAATTGTGTAAGCATATCCTGCAAAACAAAACGTACTGCTGCCGGATGCTGTGAGAGTTCAATTGCAGGTACTGTATTGGCACTGCCAGCTCCATCCGAAGACTCGTCAGAACCTTCTGCATTAGTACCAGAAGCATCATTTAGTTGTGTATACATCTGTTGAATTAGAGTCTGCAAGCCTGCAAGTAGCGTTGGATCATTTTCCAAAGCTTCGTCAAGAGATTCCAAATCCGCGAACAACGAATTCAGTATATCTGTGATTGAGGTCGCTTCCCCGTCTTCACTTGAGGCAAAGGTAAATACCAATGGATTAGCTGTTAAGCTTCCAGTAGCGCTTGAGCTATCACCTTCTGTAGATCCTCCGGATAATGACTGTGCAAGAGTTTGCAGAAATTCACCACTAACAGCACCTGCAGCTGAACCTTTTGATTGTGCTCCAGTCGTCTGACCAGTTCCTGCGGTTTTTGCAGATGCTGTGGATGTCATTTGATACACGATCGACATTTATTTTCACCTCCTCTCGGTTCCATCAGTTTAATCAGAACTACTTGTTACCCATTAATCTGTTCAAAATCTTTGCAGTTTCTACCGAATCCTCAGAAGACATGTTTTCAAGCAATTGAGAGCGTGTCGCATCGTCTACTGAATTCAGGATCGTCAATGTTTTATCAGGACTTAACTTGTATGTTTCCAATAGAAGCTTGGCACCACTTGAAGCAGACATGGAAGCAAATGTTTGACTCAGCTGGTTTTTATCCAGGTTTTTGCTCGTCGTTGTTGCTGCAGTTGAGGTTGCTTCGGTTTCTTTCTTCAATCTGGATTGCAGCGCATCCAGTGCCAGATCTCCGGACGGTTTGGCATCCTTCATCATCATGGTGACATCGGCGGCTGTTTTCGGGTCCATCTTTTCAAGCACCTTGGTCCGAGCAGATGATTGCATGGCATTCAACAAAAGTACCATTTCCTCATTCGTCATATTTTGCAAAATCGGTGCGGCTTTGCTTGGGCTCATGTCAGCATACATTTTAGCCAAATCTTTGATCTGCTTCTGATAATCAGATTCCGTTTCCGGTGTTGCCGCCGTAGCGGTTTCAGCAGCTTTTTCTGCATCATCCAACTTCTTCTGAAGGTCCGTCGCTTTCTTCGCTTCAGTTGTTGTCGCTTCCTGTGCTGCCTTGAGCTCTGTTTCTTTGGCGGTTACTTGGGACTTCAGCTTTTCGATTGTCGCTTCAGCACTTTCAACTTGCTGCTCGCTCTTCTCCAGCTTCTCTTTCTCCGGGTCCAGCACAGGATCAGGTACCCATTCCTTAACTACCGGAATCTTGTTGGCAAATTCAAATAAATTGTTACGAATATCTACATTAAAAAGCGTAAGCAATACGCCTAGCAATACTACGGTGAATACAATCGGGATTGAAATCATGAGAAATTTTTCCCAACCGCCTCCCGACTCTTTTTCCATGTCGCTATCATCTTTAACAGCCATCGTTCATTCCTCCTTCGCGAGACAACTTCGCGTCCGGCTCACATCAATTCGCGCGTCCGGCTTTGGCAGCGAAGCGTACAGTAGCCATCTCGTCCAGATCGTTCTGTTCCCGGAGGAGCATCTCCTGCTGAAATTTGATTTTCGCCTTGTCTCTCGCTCCAAGCCATACTTTTTCGTCAATCATCTTACCGTTTAGAAAGGTCTGATTCCGTTGCACATTGACCTGAGCATGTTTAACATCACTGTTTTTGCGTGAAATGCACTCGTCAAGGTGATGTACATAACGCTGCATCTCCTGCAGACTGTTCACAGACGCTGTATTTTCCGTAGCAGATTGGATAATGCCGACCAGATTACTTCTATCATTAAGAAGTTGTATCAGATGTTCTTCCTCCGTCTGAAGTTTACCGATCGCTGTGGATAACATCCACTCTGCCTGTGTTTTCTCATTACTCTTCAGGTCAACAACTTTCTGGAAATGATATCGAAATTTCATCGTTTACCCATTCATCTCCTTGCAAATTCAAGAATCAAACGTTCCTGTACTTCACTTAAGGTGACTTTCTCGTCGACTTTCTGCTTTGTAAAGTTCCATATGCTATCAATCTGATCTATCGATTCATCTATCGCTGCATTTGATCCCCGCTGGTAAGCTCCAATATTGATCAAATCTTCTGACTCTTTGTAGACAGCCATCAAACGTTTCATATTATTGACGGCTTCCAGCTGCTCTTCCGGGGCAATATCCTTCATGACACGACTTATGCTGGCCAACACATCGATCGCAGGAAAATGACCTTTATTCGCAATGGACCGGTTTAACACTATGTGGCCATCCAAGATACCCCTCACCGCATCCGCGATCGGTTCGTTCATGTCATCCCCATCAACCAGAACAGTGTAAAAGGCTGTAATCGAGCCCGTAGGCCCTGTACCCGCCCGTTCAAGCAGTTTGGGCAAACTTGCAAATACCGATGGAGTATATCCTCTCATTGCCGGAGGTTCACCTACGGCCAAACCAACTTCCCTTTGTGCCATCGCATATCGGGTAACCGAGTCCATCATCAGCATCACGTTCATTCCACGGTCCCGGAAATACTCTGCAATGGTGGTTGCAATAACCGCCCCCTTGATCCGAATCAGGGCAGGTTGATCTGATGTTGCAACAATGACTACGGAGCGTTCCAGTCCTTCCGGACCCAGATCCCGTTCAATAAAGTCGCGAACCTCACGTCCACGCTCACCTACAAGTGCGATAACATTGACATCCGCCGCTGTATTACGGGCGATCATGCCCATCAATGTACTCTTACCAACACCTGAACCGGCAAAAATACCTACACGCTGTCCCTTACCTACGGTCAACAATCCATCAATAGCTCTTACACCAACACCCATCGTTTCAAGTACACGTGGACGATCCATTGGATTGACAGGTGTATTGGATGTAGAGTACATCGGCATTCTGGATGGCAGGAGGGAACCGTCTAGCGGTTGTCCTAGTCCGTCCAGGACTTTACCGAGCAATTCAGAGCCTACCTGAACACCGAGTGGTTTACCCGTACCCACTACATCGCAACCAGGACCTATGGATTGCAGTTCACCCAGTGGCATAAGCAGCACTTTGTTATCTCGAAACCCAACGACTTCAGCCTGGAGAGGCTTGGCCGACTTACCAGGGTAGATGTAACATACATCACCGATACTTGCATCCGGCCCTTCGGACTCAACCATAAGGCCAATGACCTGAGTAACCTTGCCGTTAATGCGCACGGGATCAAATTGCCGCAAATGTTCCATATATCGCTGTGAACTAAGAACCTTCATGTTGATTTTTTCGCTCCTCATCCTCAAGTGCTATGCGGACCAGTTCTTTTTTTATCTCAGCAAGCTGTGTGTCAATTCTCGCATCTACACTTCCGAACGAAGAACGGATGACACATCCCTTATCTTTGACCGTTGAATCAGGCAAAATCTGCAATTCTGCCTGAGAGTCAATGGACAGAGACAGTTCTTCGCGAGCTGCCTGTACAAATGTAAATTGATCAGGAGCCACACACAGTGTGATCAAGCCTTGTTCCCGTTTACGTGACAAACTCTGACGAATCAGTTCCAAGGTGTGATCGGGTTCAATGGTAAGTTGTTTATCAATGACTTTCTCAGCAATCCCGCAAGCGAGATCAACAAGAAATGGTTCGGCTTCCTGAATAATCTGATCTTTTGCTACATAAGCCTCCTGAAGCACTTCCTGAGCTTCCTTCATCATCTTTTCGATCTGCACCTGGAGATCCAGTTCAGCCTGTACTTTGCCTTCTTCAAAACCCTGTTGGAAACCTTGTGAACGAAGTGCTTCGGTCAGATGTTCATCCTGTTGTCTTTGTTCCTGCCACCAGGTATCGATCTGTTCACGGGCTTCTTGAAGCATGCGCTCTGCCTCTTCTGAAGCTTCACGTACTTGCTTTTCTGCAAACTCCTTGGCATCTTCCAGCATCTCTGCGGTAAGACGTTGTGTTTCTTCGTCCACGCGTGCTTGAAGCGTTTCTGTTTCAGAACCTTCAGCACTTTCACCATTTAACTCCGTTTCAGACTCCTCAGTACCACCATAATGATGATGATTTTCAAGTCTTTTGCGGTCATCAACAGGTACATACTGGAAAGATTTAATCAAATTAGACAATGATATCATCTCCTCCACCGCGTGCGATAATGATCTCACCGGCTTCTTCCAATCTGCGTATCGTTCCTACAATGCGTGTTTGAGCTTCCTCAACATCACGCAACCGCACAGGTCCCATGAACTCCATCTCTTCTTTGAATGTCTCTGACATCCGTTTCGACATATTCCGGAACACGGCATCCCGAACTTCTTCGCTTGCCACTTTGAGTGCGAGTTGTAGATCTGCGTTGTCGATATCCCGAATAATACGCTGAATCGAACGATCATCCACATTGACGATATCTTCGAATACAAACATGCGTTTTTTGATCTCCTCAGCAAGCTCTGGATCCTGAATTTCGAGTGAGTCCAAAATGGTACGCTCTGTACCACGATCCACTCCGTTCAAAATCTGAACGATCGATTCGATACCACCCGCATTCGTGTAATCCTGCGTTACGGTAGAAGATAGCTTTTGTTCCAGAACCCGCTCCACTTGAGAGATAACTTCTGGCGAAGTACTATCCATAACTGCAACGCGGCGAGCGACATCTGCCTGCTTCTCTTGAGGCAACGATGACAGAATCGCTGCAGCCTGTTCGAACTGGAGATAAGACAGAACCAGCGCGATTGTTTGCGGACTTTCATTCTGAATAAAGTTCAAAATCTGATTGGGATCCGCTTTGCGTGCAAAATCAAACGGTCTGACCTGCAATGTAGCTGTTAAACGATTAATAACTTCAAGTGCTTTGGAAGAACCCAAAGCTTTCTCCAGGATTTCTCTCGCATAATTGATACCGCCCTGAGAGATATATTCCTGCGCCAGACAGATCTGGTGAAACTCGGCCATGATCATGTCCTTTTCGGAAGAATCAACTTTGCGAACGTTGGCAATCTCCAACGTGAGTTGCTCGATTTCCTCATCCCGCAGATGTTTGAATATCTGTGCCGAAACTTCCGGACCTAATGTAATCAACAATATTGCTGCTTTTTGTCTGCCAGTCAGCCCTTGACTGCTTGCCTTTGCCACTGCGTTCACCTCTATTCGTCAGCCAGCCATGTACGCAGCAGATTGACGAATTCGTCTGGCTTTTTCTTGGCCAAACTCTCCAATTGTTTGCGCACCTGACTTTCGTTCGTTACACTGTCCAGCGTAATGGACGGGAACTCTGTTGCTATTGGAAGAGGAATCTCTTCTTCTTCTTCTTCGTTTTGTTTGCGGCGACGGCGTACTAACAAAATAACAACCGCTGCGATCAATGCTGCTATGAGTGCGCCTCCGCCCCACATCATCGTTGAGGATAGCTGGAAGCCCGTATTGTCTGCGGAGGCAGTCTGGAACCCTTGTGACATGACTGAAACTTTCTTTATCAGATCGGCGTCACTTATTACGGTACCTGAGTCTGCCAATGAAGCGCGAACAATGTTAACCAAAATGTTCTCAATTGCGTCCTGAACTGGCCCCTGTAATTCTGTTTCTCCATTTGGTGGTTCAACTGCAACGTTAATGGTTAAATCTTTTACAGTATAAGGACTGGAAATAATATCCTTGGCAATGCGATTAACATCGTAGTTTATAGTGCTTGATGATTCTTCCGAGGTGGAATTCCCTGCTCCATCAGCTGATGGATAACCCGGAACTTCCTCTTGCCCTGTACCAGCAACACCACCTGTTGGGTTGCTTGCACCAGTGTAGCTCTTCTGAATCTCCTGCACACTGATCTCGATGCCTTTCATGTTCTCTACGTCAACGGGTGTGACCAGATTTTCTTTACGTGTTTCTTTGTCAAAATTAAGCTTGGAGGCTACCAAAACATTGACCTTGTCTTCGCCTACAATTTGAGAAAGAAATTGCTTCACGTTATTACGAACATCGTTTTCAAACTTTTTCTGTAATGCCATGTTTTCTTGAACTTCAGAAGACAACCCGCCACTACCACCTCGGGCAGTTGGAATCAGTTCTGCTTCATCCGTATTGGTAATCGTAATGTTCTCAATAGGCAGATTAGGAATTGCGGTTTTAACCAAGTTAAAGTATCCATCTACCGCTGCCTGATTTGGGTGATAACCCGGTTTAAATTGGAGAGCTACCGACGCTGATGCTTTATCCTGTTCTTCTAAACCAGCAAAGATATTATCTTTCGGCATATTGACCAGCACTTTGGCATCCTGTATCCCTTGCATCCGCTGAAGCAACTGTTCAACTTCTCCGTTTAAAGCATTGTTGTACTTTACATCAAACTCTTTATCCGTCATCCCGATCGGGGATGATGATTCCTCGAATGACTTATATCCCAATGAACCATTCTGAATAATCCCTTGAGATCCGACATTCACTTTTGCAATCGCAACACTCGTGCTTGGCACGGATATCGTCTTGCCATCCGAACTTAATTTGTATGGAATACTAGATGAATCTAGATAACTGATAACGCCTGCTGAATCACTTGCATTCAAGTCTGTGAACGCAACTTCATATTCGGTCTTGGACAATTGCATCGTGAGTACAACTGCAGCCAAAATCAGAAACAGGAAGGTGGATATAAATAATACTTTTTGCTTTTTGCTAAAACTATTCCAATACTGGGATGCCTTATCCCTGTACTGGGCGATTCTCTCATTCACTCTGTCACCCCATCCGAAACTTTGCTTAGTCTGTCCTTACGCAGCCCTAGCCGTTCCATAGGTCTACGATCAGGAGCAGCATCGCAGCTGCTTGTTGTAATGATCAGCGCTATTGCCTGAGCGCAAGTAGATTATTTTATAATTGCGTTCGCATAATTTCCTGGTATGCTTCGACCACTTTGTTTCGGACTTGAGTGGTGAGTTGTAGGCTTAACAGGGCCTGTTCTGAAGCGATCATCACTTGATCCACATTCGCATTCCCTACTAAAAATTGATTCGACATTTCATGCGATTGAGTCTCCTGTGCAGCGACAGAGCTTAATGCGTTCTGTAAGTATGTACCGAAGCTCTGAATGGTTTCGGCTGGTGTAGAAGGCTTGCTTTCGGTTGCGCTCTTCATCTGTAGCGGCTGTATCCCTTGTGTGCTAAACATGTTGTTCTGAATCATTAATGGTCCCTCCCCTTCATGACTGGTTTATATATTTCTTGTTTTCAGTTCAATGCAGATTATCTTCCAATCTCCAAAGCTTTAGAAATCATCGCTTTAGTTGAATTCAATGCTGTTACGTTTGCCTCATAGGAACGCGAAGCTGAGATCATGTCGACCATTTCTTTCGCAATATCCACGTTAGGCATAAATACATATCCTTCTGCGTTGGCATCTGGATGAGAAGGATCGTAGACAGGCTTGAGTGGTGACTGATCTTCACGAATCTCAGTGACTCTGACGCCATCTCCTGAACCGTTGCCTCGCATCTGATTTTGTAGCATGGTACCAAAAGACGTTTTATTTGGTTCAAGCACCACCATTTTTCGTTTGTAAGGAACCGCCTCACCATTGGATACGTTCGCGCGCGTCGTCTCTGCGTTCGCAATGTTGGAAGATATAACGTCCATCCGCAAGCGTTGAGCCGTCAGCGCTGATGCACTGATACTAAAACTATTACTAATGTTCAATTTAGGTTATCTCCCTTCCACGCCAACGCGCATGATTTTAATTTGTTCATTCACTTGCTGGATATAAGCGTTGTAACGCAACTGATTCTCCGCCAGAAGACTCATTTCTCTGTCTATATCGACATTGTTTTCGTTGTTATTCATGGACGTTGACTGGTCCATATTAACTACTGGCGTTGGAACGGAAGAGGAAGGACCTATGACAAAATGCCTTGCATCAGTTACTTTACCTTTAAGAACAGGCATATCTCCATTCATTTGCCCCTGCAACATCTCTTCAAAAGAAACGTCTGAGCGCTTGAAATACGGGGTATCGGCATTCGCGATGTTGTCAGCAATCGTTCGTTGTCTGATGTTGGACGCATCGAGTGCACCTTGCAATCTTTTAAAGCTAATATCGTTTAAAAGATTCACAATCTCCCTCCTCTCTTTAGAAGTTATGGAAAAAGATTGAATCTTTTCCCTTGAAAATTCTTATGTTTTTTCGACAAAAACATTCGCTTTTACACGGTTTTCTAGGACTTAAGTAGAATTAACTCTGATGTTGTCGTATAACATAAGTTTCTTCGAGTTTGGGATATATTACAATAAGAAAAAAGCCCTATCTTTTCTGAAAGACGGGCCTTTTTGTGTATTTTCTGCAAATTATGAATTTTTTCGTAAATGTTCAGGCCCAAATCAAAAGTATGTTAATACTCTCCCTGATTGTTCTTAAACATTCTTAAAATAAAAAAAACCTTTAGCGTCTCGACATGACTGTATAACGCCCGTAATTATGTAGATTTCCGAATATTTCATACTCGATAATGTTAGAATTTTTTACCGTTACACTAAGGGTTTAGAGACTATATGGTAGGTATACATACTAAGCTGTATATTAATCAATTGACAAGTTATCTTTCACGAATTAAGATTTCACGTCTTTTCATCCCAACACTTTCTTAACAATTAAGCAGGGTCTTTATATTTTAATGTCTAGAAAACAATTGCTTGCTTCAACCTTTTCTACAATTTCTATTTTTGCGCATTTACGCAAAATTTACCACTCTTGCAACTAAACCGATAACCAGACTTGGAATAAGGAAACTTCTTGTAATGGGAATCACTGGATATAAAAACAGAGAATAACCACCACTCCGATAGGGTTTAACATGGTATACATGCGGCACAAGTCCTAGGTTTTGTCGGTCCTTATAACAACCCCACATCTTTTATCGGTTATAGCATCGTAATATTGTAGATATAAACAAAAATAAACGACATGCCTTCCGGTAAGAAGATCTTGCGATTCGATAAAGGAATGATAACCTTCGCCGATCTCGTAAGTGATCTCTCTCCAGTGCATGCCGTTCATTGATACAATCATTTTAACAACTACATTGCTAAATCTATGTTACAGGATGTACTGACTTAAGTCACGATCAAGTGCAATATCATTTAATTTCTCACGTACATACTCTGGAGTAATCACCATACGTTCCAGGGTAAGCTCAGGTGCCTCAAAGGATAAATCCTCCAAAAGCTTTTCCAAGATCGTATGCAAGCGGCGGGCACCTATATTCTCTGTATTTTGATTGACGGATTCAGCCAATTTGGCGATTTCACGAATGGCATCATCCGAGAACTCAATCTCAATATTTTCGGTGCGCAGCAAATCAACATACTGCTTGGTCAATGCATTTTGCGGCTCAGTCAGAATGGATACAAACTCCTCCAGTGTAAGACTGCTCAGTTCCACACGAATCGGGAAGCGTCCCTGAAGCTCGGGAATCAGATCAGAGGGTTTAGCGACGTGGAATGCGCCAGCTGCCATAAACAGAATATAATCCGTTTTGACAGGGCCATACTTCGTCATTACCGTTGAACCTTCGACGATAGGCAGAATGTCCCGTTGAACACCCTCACGGGATACATCCGGACCGCTACCGCGTCCTTGACTGGCTACCTTGTCGATTTCATCAATGAAAATGATACCTGTCTGCTCTGCCCGGCGAATGGACTCCTGGGTAACATCATCCATATCAATCAATTTGCCTGCTTCTTCCTGGATCAACACTTTGCGCGCTTCTTTAATGGCGAGCTTACGTTTTTTCGTACGACGAGGCAACAGGCTACCAAACATCTCCTGCATGTTCATGCCCATCTGATCATTACCCTGACCAGCAAACATGTCCATCATGTTAGGAGCAGTGTCCTCTACATCAATTTCAATGATGTCATCCTCCAATTTGCCGGACAACAGATCAAACTTGATCTTGCGCCGACGCTCCGCAACTCCCGTATCCGGTTCTGGCTCATCCTGCTCCTGAACGTTGTTACCATTATTGCCAAAGATCATCTCAAAAGGATTGCGTTGATTCTTGGACTTGGACTGTGAGGGAGCCAAAATATGTACAATTCGTTCATTGGCAGCTTCTTCAGCTTTGTCCTTCACTTTTTCAGTCCGTTCCAGCTTCACCATCCGCAGTGATGTTTCAATCAGATCACGCACCATTGATTCAACGTCTCGTCCAACGTAACCCACTTCGGTGAACTTGGTAGCTTCCACTTTTACAAATGGCGCACCCACCAGTTTAGCAAGGCGACGGGCGATTTCCGTTTTACCCACACCGGTAGGTCCAATCATCAGGATATTTTTAGGTACAATGTCGTCCTGAGTGTGCTCAGGCAAAAGGCTACGCCGATAACGATTACGAAGCGCTACCGCTACCGATTTTTTGGCTTTCTTTTGACCTACAATATACTTGTCAAGCTCTGCAACAATCTGTCTCGGTGTTAGCGCTTGAGTATTCATATTGCTTCCCTCCTACCAGTATGCTGAATTTATTTTACCTCACAAGGACAAAGAATCCCCTAGACGTCCTGGAGCAGATTACAGAATCATGCTCCACTACGGGAGATTTCTTTGGCTTATAACTCTTCTACAATAATATTACTGTTCGTGTACACACAAAGCTCAGAGGCAATCTGAAGCGATTCGCGCGCAATGTCCTTCGCTTCCAGGTTCACAGCATGACGTTTCAACGCACGCGCAGCAGATAAGGCAAAGTTCCCACCTGATCCGATAGCAATAACGTCATCATCGGGCTCAATAATTTCGCCGCCGCCTGAGATGAGCAGCATGCCTGTTTTGTCCATTACAATCAACAATGCCTCAAGCTTACGCAAAATTCGATCCTGACGCCAATCCTTGGCAAGCTCTACGGCAGCCCGCTGCAGGTTACCATGGTGCTCCTCCAGCTTGCCTTCGAACTTCTCAAACAGGGTGATGGCATCCGCCACAGAACCGGCAAACCCGGCAACAACCTGTCCGCGGTACAATCGTCTTACCTTCTTGGCTGTGTTCTTCATCACAACGCTTTGGCCCATGGTCACCTGACCATCACCAGCGATTGCTGCTTTACCATTATGACGAACAGCACAGATCGTTGTAGCATGAAATGACATATCCATGATATCAGCCTCCTCCCACGAATAATTTATACGCGTTCCGGAACAGTTAGACCTTCTGCCGCAGCAAAACTGGTGATACCATCCAGGGCACGCTGTGCAAGAGCTTCATTTTTTTCCTTTTTGTTACGGATTTTCGTTTCCAGCTTCGGCAACAAACCAAAGTTTGCATTCATTGGCTGGAAGTGCTTGAAGTCAGCTGTTGTAATATACTGAGCCATACTGCCAAGTGTTGTTTCTACCGGTAATACTACGAGTTCCTGTCCAAGAGCTGCTTTGGCTGCGTTCATGCCGGCAATAAGCCCTGATGCAGCAGACTCCACATATCCTTCTACACCTGTCATCTGACCTGCAAAGAACAGGTTTGGACGCTCTTTAAACTGATACGTCGGAAGAAGCAGTTTAGGAGAATTAATAAATGTATTACGGTGCATTACACCATAACGGACAAACTCTGCATTTTCAAGCCCAGGTATGAGAGAGAAGACACGTTTTTGTTCTCCCCATTTCAGATGTGTCTGGAAGCCCACCAGGTTATACAACGTTCCCGCTGCATTATCCTGTCTAAGCTGTACAACCGCATGTGGTAGTTCTCCCGTGTGCGGGTTAACCAGACCTACTGGTTTCATAGGACCAAACAGAGCCGTCTGTTTTCCGCGTTTCATCATCACTTCGATTGGCATACAGCCTTCAAAGTAGATTTCTTTCTCAAACTCTTTCAATTGAGCGACCTCAGCAGTAATGAGAGCTTCATAGAAGACATCAAACTCTTCTTCTGTCATCGGACAGTTCAGATATGCCGCTTCACCCTTATCATAACGGGAGGCCAGGTACACCTTGTTCATATCAATTGAATCTTTTTCAATGATCGGTGCTGCTGCATCATAGAAGTAGAAATATTCCTCACCCATAAGTGCCTTGATTTGCTCAGACAGTGCCGGTGAAGTCAGGGGACCCGTTGCAACAACAACGATGCCATCTTCCGGCAGGGAAGTTAGTTCTTCATTCACCACTTCGATGAGTGGATGCTGGTGCAAAGTAGACGTAATCTCACCCGAGAAGCCATCCCGGTCCACAGCAAGTGCTCCACCTGCTGGAACGGCATGCTTGTCTGCCGCAGACAATACGAGAGAATTAAGCATTCTCATTTCTTCTTTTAACACACCCACTGCATTCGTCAATCCATTCGCACGCAGCGAGTTACTGCACACCAGTTCTGCAAATTTATCTGTATGATGAGCTGGCGTTTTCACCACAGGTCTCATCTCGTATAATTTCACGCGCACGCCGCGACTTGCGATCTGCCAGGCAGCTTCTGTTCCTGCCAGCCCGGCACCAATTACGGTTACTTGTTGTTCATTCTTCAAAATCATTTACCCCCATATATACTAATCCGCTGACTCGTCATCCGGTTCATCCACCGGCTCCTGATGATCACATGATGTACACTGCAATCGGGCTCCCTTTTTGTTCCGCTTTTCAATCATTAGCGATCCACAACTTGGACATGGTTTGGCTGAAGGTCTGTCCCATGAGACAAAATCACATTCAGGATACTTGTCACAACCGTAGAAGATACGTCCCTTTTTGCTACGACGCTCAACAACATGGCCTTCCTTACACTTCGGACAAGTTACGCCAATGTCTTTGATAATCGGTTTGGTATTCCGGCAATCAGGGAAGCCAGAGCAAGCAAGAAACTTGCCAAAACGTCCGAGTTTATAAACAAGTGGTTTGCCGCACTTCTCACAGATCTCATCCGATACTTCGTCTTCGATCTCGATTTCTTTCATTTCTTCTTCCGCAAACTCAAGCCGTTTCTCAAAAGATTCGTAGAATTCAGCGAGTACTTTGACCCAATCCTCCGAACCTTCCTCCACATGGTCAAGATCACCTTCCATGTTCGCGGTAAACTCTACATTCAGGATTTCCGGGAAAAACTCTTCCATCTGTTCGATGACCAGTTCGCCAAGCTCCGTTGGCATGAATTTCTTTTCCTCAATCGCAACATATCCGCGCTTCTGAATGGTCTCCAGTGTTGGCGCATATGTACTCGGACGCCCTATTCCCAATTCCTCAAGCGTCTTAACCAACCTTGCCTCCGTATATCGTGGTGGTGGTTGTGTAAAATGCTGTTTTGGCTCAATCTCCTGCTTCTCAAGCACATCTCCACTTTTCAGCGGAGGCAGCAGACGATCTTCTTCGGTGGTACCATCGTCATTTCCTTCAACATACACCTTCATGAAACCTTGGAATCGCACCTTCGAACCTGCTGCACGGAAAATTGTATCCCCCGCAGCAATATCTACAGAGAGTGTATCCAGGATAGCCGAAGACATCTGGCTCGCTACAAAACGTTCCCAAACCAGTTTATACAACCGGAACTGATCACGACTCATAAATGACTTGATTGAATCCGGATCACGCAGAATGGAAGTTGGACGAATTGCTTCATGCGCATCCTGAGCATTAGCAGCTTTTTTGGAATAATTTCGTGGTGTTTCTGGTGCAAATGGCTCCCCATACTTACCAACGATATATTCTTTGGCTTCTTCTTGTGCAGATGCCGCAATCCGTGTGGAGTCCGTACGCATATACGTGATGAGACCTACTGTGCCTTCTTTTCCAAGGTCTACACCTTCATATAGTTGTTGGGCGACCGACATCGTCTTGGAAGCTCTGAAATTCAATTTACGCGCTGCTTCCTGTTGCAAAGAACTCGTGGTAAACGGGGCAGAAGGGTTCCGACTCCGTTCCTTCTCTTTGACTTCCTTGATCGTAAAGTCTGCACCTTCGATCTGTTTCAGGATGGCTTGTACTTCCGCTTCACTGCCCAGCTCTGTTTTGGCCCCGTTCAGTTTATGAAACTTGGCTTCAAACGGATTGCCGTCTGCTGTCAGTTTGGCGGTAATGCTCCAGTATTCTTCCGGCTCAAAATCATCAATTTCATTTTCACGATCTAAAATGATTTTAACAGCCACGGACTGAACCCGGCCTGCGGACAAACCTTTTTTAACTTTTTTCCATAATAATGGACTAATTTTATATCCAACGAGCCGGTCCAGAATACGTCTTGCCTGCTGCGCGTTAACCAAATCCATATTGATTTTACGCGGCGTTTTGAACGCATCTTTGACCGCCTGTTTTGTAATTTCATTAAATACAACCCGGCAATCTGCCGTATCGTCCAGTTCAAGGGCATGGGCCAAATGCCATGCGATAGCCTCGCCTTCGCGATCCGGGTCAGCTGCGAGATACACTTTTTTCACTTTCTTTCGTGCATCTTTCAGTTCTTTCAAAATTGAACCTTTGCCGCGGATCGTAATATATTTCGGATTAAAATCATTCTCCACCTCAACGCCGATCTGACTCTTTGGCAAATCGCGAACATGTCCCATCGAAGCTTTCACGATGAACTTGCTGCCTAAATATTTGCCTATCGTCTTCGCCTTTGAGGGCGACTCCACGATTACGAGTGCATCCGCCATAGGTTCATCCTCCTCTCAGTCATGAAACTGTCATGTAACTGTTTCTGTAAGCTTATGCATAGGTTAATAACTTCAGCTAATTATATATTTCCACACGCTACATAGGTTGTAGCATCGTCATACCCTCGCATATTTGGTGCCTGGTAATTGGCTAATCTGCTTTTTTATGATTAAAGATAACAGAACTGAATGCAAATGTCCAAAATCCCAACCTAGCTGTTCAACCAGTTGATCCAACGATTGCTCCTCCTGTTCCAACAGATAAATCACACGTTGTTCATCTGGAGAGAGCTTAACCTCAGCGAATATCCCTTGCCCGGAAGGCTCAGGTGTTTCTGCCGAACGTCCTCTATTGTAAGGAAGTTGTTCTGCATTTGGCAAGTCCAAACGATACTCTTCCAAAACATCTGCTGCACATGTGACCAATTTGGCCCCTTGACGAATTAGATTGTGAGCGCCCCGACTCTTCGGCGATGTGATGGGTCCAGGAACTGCAAATACATCCCGGCCTGCTTCAAGAGCAGCATCTGCTGTGATGAGTGAACCACTGCGAATGTCAGCCTCAACGACTAATGTCCCCAACGTCAGACCGGCAATGATTCGATTCCGTTCCGGAAATAATCCTTGACGCGCTCTCGTACCTGGTGGATATTCCGACAAAAGCAGCCCCGTCTCCGCGATTCGCTCGGCAAGACTTGTATTTTCGGGTGGATATATATTATCAATCCCGGTTCCGAATACGGCAATCGTTTTTCCTTTAGCACGTAATACGGCCTCATGACATACGCTATCAATACCGCGGGCAAGCCCGCTTACGATCGTTAGTCCTGCATTGCATAATTGTTCTGCCAGCTTCTCACCAACTTTGCGGCCATACACGGTTGGCATACGAGTTCCAACCATCGCAATGGATGGGTTGTGTAGCAAACTTATATCCCCTCGACCATACATTACCCAGGGAGGCTGAACGGTTTCCTTCATTAATATGGGATAATTCTGATCCAGATAAGTAATAACCTCTATCCCCTGATTGTAAACGCGTTCTCTTTTACGCTCAATCCAGTCGATATTAAATTGACTAGCCAAACGGGCAGCCTGATCTTTGCGCAAGCCTGCACGAGTCCAGTCACCTTCCTCATAATCCAAAAGATCGGACCATTGATGTTGTCCCAGCATCAGTTTTGAGATTGTTTTCTTGCCAATACCCTCCATCTCATGCAACCCAAACAAGATCCATCGTTCTTCCATACTATAAACCTCCCGAAGCGGGAAGAGAATCTTCCCTCATATTGTGTGTTATGTGATCACGGAATGCAAGCGTTTACGCAGATGAGGAGTAACTTCTCTCCCTTTTCCCGTAAAAAAACGCAAAAAAGCAACCCTTCGCCCTGTTTAAGGACAAAAGGTTGCTTACCTTTTCCGTATCCATAATAGTCGGTCTGCAGAAATAAATCATTTCCGAGCCGTTTCTTCTATTATAACGAAAAAGAATTAATGTGTCGTGCACAAATTCAAAATACCGCGTTCCTCAAGTACACTCACCAAAGTTGAGCCCATCTCAGCAGGCGTTGGTGCTACTTTGATACCGCAAGATTCCAGCTTCGCAATCTTCTCTTTGGCTGTACCTTTACCGCCAGAGATAATAGCGCCAGCATGGCCCATCCGTTTGCCTGGAGGCGCTGTTACGCCACCGATAAAGCCTACAACCGGTTTGGTCATGTTTTCACGTACCCAATCTGCCGCATCCTCTTCAGCTGTACCACCAATCTCACCAATCATGATGACCGCATGAGTCTGTGGATCTTCATTGAACCGTTTCAGGATATCAATGAACTCAGAGCCTTTTACAGGGTCTCCCCCGATTCCTACAGCAGAAGATTGTCCAATGCCACGCGTCGTCAGTTGATGAACGGCTTCATACGTGAGTGTTCCGCTACGGGAAACAACGCCAACGTGTCCTGCCATGTGGATATAACCAGGCATGATACCGATTTTACATTCGCCTGGTGTAATAACACCTGGACAGTTCGGTCCGATCAGGACGGTATTTTTGCCTTCCATGAAGCGGTCAACTTTGATCATGTCAAGAACCGGAATACCTTCTGTAATACAGATCACAAGGTCCAGCTCTGCGTCAACAGCTTCCATAATGGAATCTGCCGCAAATGCCGGAGGAACGTAAATGACGCTCGCTGTTGCGCCTGTAGCTTCCTTCGCTTCCTGCACAGTGTTGAACACCGGCAGACTGGCTACTGTACCGTCTTCCAGCGTGATATCCACATTCGTTCCGCCTTTACCCGGTGTAACTCCGCCTACCATCTGGGTTCCGTAGTCCAATGCGCCCTTCGTGTGGAACATTCCCGTTGAACCCGTAATGCCTTGCGTAATGACTTTTGTATTTTTATCGATCAAAATACTCACGTTGCTTCACATCCTTACGGTTATTTTTCAATTCCCGGACAGCTCCGGTACTAAGGAATGAACTTATTTTACGAGGGCAACAATTTTCTGTGCACCATCGGCCATGGAATCGGCAGGAACAATATTCAGGCCAGATTCGCCCAGAATACGTTTGCCAAGCTCCACGTTAGTTCCTTCAAGACGAACAACCAGCGGTTTGGTCAGGCCAAGTTGCTTCGCCGCTTCAACAACACCATTGGCGATAACATCACAGCGCATGATGCCACCGAAGATGTTAACAAAGATTCCAGCTACTTTGGCATCGGACAAAATGATCTTAAATGCTTCAGTCACCTTCTCCGTTGTTGCACCGCCCCCAACGTCAAGGAAGTTGGCGGGGTCTCCACCGTAGTATTTAATAATGTCCATCGTCGCCATCGCAAGTCCCGCACCATTGACCATACAGCCGATGTTGCCATCAAGTGCTATGTAGCTGAGGTCGTATTTGGAAGCTTCGATTTCTTTTTCATCCTCTTCATCCAGGTCACGCAGTTCCAAAATATCTTTGTGACGGAACAGGGCGTTGGAGTCAAAGTTTAATTTCGCATCCAGCGCGATAACGTTTCCATCTCCGGTAACAACGAGAGGATTGATCTCGGCAATAGAGCAATCTTTTTCGACAAAAGCTGTGTACAACGCGAGCATGAACTTAACGGCTTTGTTCACCAGTTCATTCGGAATCTGGATGCTGTAAGCCAGTTTACGCGCCTGGAACACTTGCAATCCAATAGCTGGGTCAATGATTTCTTTGAAAATTTTCTCAGGTGTAGCTTCAGCTACTTCTTCAATCTCAGTACCGCCTTCTTCGGAAGCCATCATAACTACACGGCCTGTGGCACGGTCCACAACAACACCCACATAATACTCTTTGCGGATATCGCATCCTTCTTCAATCAAAAGACGTTTTACTTCTTTACCTTCTGGTCCAGTCTGGTGTGTCACCAATACTTTACCCAGAATTTCGGAAGCATAGGCACGAACTTCATCCGTGCTCTTCGCCACTTTTACACCGCCGGCTTTACCCCGGCCACCTGCGTGAATTTGGGCTTTAACAACAGTCACCGGACTGCCCAATGCCTCTGCGGCCGCAACCGCTTCATCGACTGTATAAGCAACCTTTCCGTTTGGAACGGTGACTCCATACTGTTTCAGTACTTCTTTTCCTTGATATTCATGGATATTCATTCTCGAATCCTCCTATCAACGTGACTGCAACAAGGCGGGTTGGTAGACTAACAAAAGACAAATGTTGACTATTTTCACTTAAACCCAATTCATTGTAACACGTTTTTAAAACGCTTTCCTTAAAAAAGTAATGGTTAATAGACAGTATTTTGATATGAGTATGATCCCATATTGTGAATGTTTGGGTATATATGGAAAAAACCCCAGCTAAAAGCCAAGGTTTCCTCGATACAAAGCTACATTTTATTTTTTGGTTGCGTTCATGTTGGTTTCGTGGACTTTTTCCAGTAATCCTTTGAACTGACCCAGCAAAGCTTCAAACTCCGTGCTGTTCAAACACGCGTCTCCCTGAATGGATGCAGGTATGGACAATGCCTTATTTCGAAGCTCACGGCCGGAGTCGGTTAGTGTAATTAATACTTTTCGTTCATCCTGAGCCGAGCGTTCGCGATTAATAAGTCCTGCCGACTGCAAACGTTTGAGAAGTGGTGTCAACGTTCCCGAGTCGAGATATAGCGCCTCCCCGATCTCCTTAACCGTACATTCCTCACGTTCCCACAATACCATCAACACCAAGTACTGGGAATACGTTACGCCGAGCACCTCCAGATAGGGCTGGTACATCTTCGTAATCTCACGTGAACAAGCATATATGGCAAAGCATAATTGGTTATCCAACTTCAAACTGTCCGTCTGCATATGTCTTTCTCACCTGCCTATTGTGCATTCTATTCCTTATTACAAAGGAACTATAAATCTATCTTATCACAAATTAGAAAAAAAACAGAATAATTGAGCACAAATGATTTTACCTTTCAATTTAATTATGTTAAATTAGATTGTGTAAAACATAAATATAGATAGATGACCCACAGTACATACTCAGGATTTAACAACAATGATAGAAGAGCCTTTCGAACAGATTCACCCTTTCTCAGGCCAAATTTGATAACTATAATGCAAGTTCATACTTAAAGCATTTTCACCAATGATATCTAAAAATTTCTATCCAGAAACAAAATCCAGGGATCAGGAATGATGACTACAGCGATGATATGACAGGTTGACTCCATGATTCCTTTTATATAAAATGCTTAGTAGAAGCTGAGGAAGCACCTTAATTCGTAGACTGGCCCGTGTTATGCGGAGTCAAGAATCGAGTGAGGTGTTTCTTTGTTATGTACGGAAAATTGCACAGTGCGTGTTTGTACGGAATTGATGGCGTTCTGATCGAGGTGGAAACCGATTTATCCAATGGTCTGCCACAGACGTCCATCATCGGGTTACCAGATTCAGCCATTCGTGAGGCCGTTGAACGTGTTCGTGCAGCGATTAAAAACTGTGGATATCAGTATCCGTTACAGCGGATTACAATCAATCTGGCCCCCGCTGATCTGCGCAAGGAAGGATCTTCCTTTGATCTTGCCATAGCTATTGGTTTACTTATGACAAGCGGTCAGCTAGTACTCCCTCCACAGGAACGGACATTAGTGGTTGGCGAACTGGCATTGGACGGTTCGATCAGGTCAGTGCCCGGCATTTTATCCATGGTGGATCTGGCCAAACGACAGGGCTTTACGTCCGTGCTCCTGCCTTTGGATAACGTGGAGGAAGCGTCGTTGATTCGAGGTATTCAAGTGTTTGGCATTCGCCATTTGCAAGATATCGCACCGGAAAGATTAGATCAATCTGCGAGTTCGGTTGGAGTGCCAATTAAAGCCAATGCAGGACCGGTCGTGTTAAAAAATTATGCTCACCTCGCTACTCCTATAACAGATGAGACTCAAAGGGTGGCCGACAGAAGGCCTAGACAAACGTCATTATGCGCAGATGACTATAGCGATGTTCTGGGGCAGCATCATGTAAAACGCGCGCTTATGATTGCTGCAGCAGGCATGCATAACATACTGCTCGTTGGACCGCCAGGCACGGGCAAAACGATGTTAATCAAACGGTTGCCTTCCATCCTTCCTCCTTTGTCAGAAGACGAAGCATTAGAAGTCACCAAAGTATTAAGTGCCGCAGGCAAGTTGAAAGAAACGCCTCAAGGCCTGATTGCAGACAGACCTTTTCGCTCCCCACATCACACGATATCCACCTCCGGCCTGATTGGAGGCGGAGGTATCCCGAAACCCGGTGAAGTGAGCCTAGCCCACCGGGGTATATTGTTTCTGGATGAATTACCTGAATTCCAGCGCCAAGTGCTGGAGGTACTAAGGCAGCCGTTAGAGGATCGCACAGTAACGATTAGCCGGGCGCGTGCAGCATTCACATTTCCCGCCCAGTTTATGCTCGCATGTTCCATGAATCCCTGTCCCTGCGGATATTTGTCCGCTCATTCGGAGGAGCAGCGCTGTATATGCAGTCCGGCTCGTGTCGCCGCGTACCGAGCCAAAATTTCAGGACCATTACTGGATCGTATTGATCTTCAGGTCGAGGTTCCTCCACCAGGCGATTGGCGTAAATCAGCTGCTTCCCCTTCCTCTGAAGAAATGCAGGCAAAAGTGATCCACGCTCATCAAATTCAGGCTACACGTTATGCACAAAGTTCGGTTCGTTGGAATAGTCAGCTTTCGGGTACGCTTTTGCGACGAACGATCCATCTCCCCCAAGAAGCAGAGCAACTGTTAGAGCAAACGCTGCAAACGTTGAACTTAAGCATGCGTGCACATGATCGCATTATCAAGATGGCACAGACGATTGCCGATCTGGACCATGATGGTGAAATTATGACGGCTCATGTGGCTGAAGCCATACAGTATCGTCAACTCGATCTTAATTTATTTTGAGAAGCGTGAAGGATTTCTTATGCAGGGCTACAATGCGGATATACCAACATGACAAAAAACGTACAAGCCCTATTTTTTCATGAAGAAAGGGACTTGTACGTTAATTTTCTAGAACTGATAGGGACTTGGCTGTAGCTTACGTATTACAATAGTTCATTATTCAAAAAGAGTCACTTTGTCCTTGGCTGGTGTGCGTTCTTTGGCAGAAGGAATAACATCAGGATATCCCATATAGATCATACCTATAATCTTCTCACCCGCCTCTATGCCAAGAGGTTTGCGGAATTTGGGAGCGTACAGGAATGGCTTGGTCACCCAGAACGTACCAATGTCTTCACTCCAGGCTGCAAGCATAAAGTTCTGCACTAGTGCACTTACCGCAGCAAAGTCTTCGTCCCAAATATTCTGTCTTGGATCTTCCTCCAGAACAACAAGCATAACGGCAGGGACTTGCGTAATATTGGCTGAGAATTTGTTGTCTTCTCCCATTTCTGCATCAATGGCCTCAGCCAGCTTTTTGCGCCCATTTCCGGTAAACAACAAAAATCTCCAAGGTTCACGCAATTTATGATTAGGAGCCCAAACTGCCGTATCCAGCAACTCTATGATTTGCTGTGTAGGGACAGCTTCTTTCTTAAACTTTTTCACCGTACGACGGTTTTGAATCGCATTCCTGACTTCATTTGTTGTTTTCGTAGCTTTACTCATCGGCCGTGCCTCCCTGACTATAATTATGATCTGTACCCGTAAAGATGGCTTACGGTCTGGAACAATTCGTTTATGGCAAATCAAAAGATTAGAACGTTAGATTACATTCTTGATTATACACCCTTCTGTTCATGAGATTCAAAGGAGCGGCAGAGGTCATTACCGTAAGGTCATTAGTAACAGAAAAGACGACTGTTGAATCTTGATTCACCACGAGGGATCATCAAGTCAGAGCCGTCTTTTATTCTCATGTTATACATTCACATATCATATCAACGAGTAATCAATCGTAACTCTCCCCTTCAAACGTGCCATTCCCTTCAAATGTGCCATTAACAAAATCCATTTTGTTGTACTTCTCCTGGTTACCTGCAACATCTGTACTATAGTACTCTACCACCTTGACATCAGGGGCATAAAACTTGACGGGTCCTTCATAGTTCTTCCATTCTCCCCCATTGATTCGATATTGCGTTGTTTTTACGCCCGAACCTTTGACTTCGTCTGTTGCCTGTAGTCTGAATGTAAATCCTTTGATGTATAGCTTCCCATTAACTGTATCTGTTATAGGAACTAATCTGTATTTGGTTACAGGCGGCGTAATGTCCGCATCTTTCTTAAGTACGATATTAAACGTATTATGATCTCCTTGTACGAGGGTAACACTTTGGCTCGATTTTAAGTATCCGGTTGCCTCTCCCGTTATTGTTCTGATTCCTGTTGGCACGCGCTTAATAAAATAATTGCCTTTAGCATCTGTTGTTGCCGAACCTCCGGCATTAACTTTAGCCCCACTTATCGGATTACCCGCTTCATCAACAACCTTTCCTCGTACGTGTGCTGCTTCAGTCAAAACAACATCCAATCTTAAGGTTCCCCCCTCACGGACACCCAAGCGATCCTGTTCATATAACATATAATCATCGGCATCTACCCATATTGCAGTGTTCGGATTATAGGCGTAATCAATTCCTGTAACCGCGTATCGACCTTGCTGATCAGTTTTCACTATACGATCAAAGACACTTGTTACTTTTATGCGCGCATCCGGAACAGGTCTGCCTGCCTGATCTTTGACAGTTCCCACAATCGTGGAGGGTTCATAAATATAAAAATTTAGCTGTATTTGTTCTCCACCAGACAATCCGTAGGAGCTATAGTGTCTGTAAGTCACATAACCCTCTGCTTCAACTACAAAAGTAATGTCCGTATAGTCTTCAACGGACTCTATAATACGATACAGTCCATTCCCATCCGTCTTCACGCTTTTCTCTGACGTATCCCCACGATAATTAAGCCAATACTTGACAGTAGCGTCCTTGACAGGTAATCCCTGACGATCAATCACTTTTCCTGATACACTTGCCTGGCTAGACGGATCGGCTGCATAAGAAACTCCGGAATACATGATTCCAAACAAAATGAAACATAAAGATAGTGTACTTAGTCGAATTATCCGTTTGATACTTTTATGCATTTTCTCACTACACCTCACCATTTATTTTTATGGATCAAACATTCCTCTTTAGCCTCTTTAATTAACTGACCATAAGTTCAAGCTTCCAGAATTCTCCGTCCCAAACATATTGCCAAATCCCCTGTCCACCGTTCATGGTGTCACTGATATCCAGCACTTCCATCCGAGGGTACTCCCATACTTGTTTTACTGTGTTGTTCGAAGTATTCTGAAGCTCTTTCATACATCCCACCAACCTCTCTTTAAATTTCAACTTTCTTATTTTATTACAAACGATACATTTTGTATCTATAAATTTCTGAAATACAATGTTTTTATCATCCTGCTCTATCCTCTGTTTTGTGATTTCATAGTTAAATCAAAAAAAGCCGCAGCTCCTGTATGAAGAGGAACTACGGCTTTAGCATAATAACTAATTTCAAAACTAAAACAAATGCAATTATAACACATAATTAAACTTGTACTTTGAAATAACCTATGGATCCACATTAAAAATGATACATTACGTATCTTTAATTACGACAACGACTTTGAGTGTAATGCTCAAAAAGCATTAATAATATGATTCACAGAGACCGTCTCTCCTGCTCGGTCAAGCATTACCGCAATTACATCAAAGCGGATCTGATGGTCTGTCTCTCCTGTCATTTGTAAATAAACGGATGCGGTTGAACGCACCTGCTGCATTTTACGCATATCGACCGATTCCTGAGGTGTACCATACTGAGCGGCTCCACTTCTGCTTCTTACTTCTACAAAGACAATCAGGCCCTCACTGGAAGCAATGATATCAATCTCACCGCTACGGCAACGCCAGTTCTGTCTAATGATTCGATAGTCGTTCTCTCGCAACCAGTGACAAGCAGCTTCTTCGCCTAATCGTCCCTTCTGCTGTCGTGTAAGCCTCAGTTCCGACTCCTTGCCTGATCTATGTTCTACCATGACTCGTCTTCCTCACGTCCTGAAGCCAGTCGATCTGCACGATAGACATACGTTAGAACCTCTGCTACCAATTGATATAATTCTGCTGGAATTTGTTCATCCAGATCCAATTTGGAGAGCACTTCCACGAGTGCTGCATCCTCCTGAACAGCCACCCCGTTTTCCTTGGCTTTGTCCAGAATGGCTTCTGCCACTTTGCCGCGGCCCTTGGCTACAACAACGGGCGCTTCGCTCTCTCCAGGAACATATTTTAGGGCAACCGCTTTTTTGGAGAGCAGATCCGGTTGTGGCGACTCATCCTTCATACTTTCAAGTCCACCCCTTTGTAACGTTCAGGACTATAGTCCGAGGCCGTCATTTTCCGCTCCGCGCCCGGCTCCTGGCCCGCAGGCCACGGTTCCGTCTTGAAAGTTAGCAATTGATAGCCCAGCTTATCCAATGCCTGATGGATTACGTCTCGTCCACTCTCCAGGAGTGGCCCCATCCCTTCGCGATCATTCAATACACGCAAACTGACAATATTGTTAACCACATGTACATCTACCAGTGTAGGCCCAAGACTTTTCATATCCAGATCGAACCATAGACGACAGTTAGACGCATCCAATTCTCCGCGAGGTCCACGACGAGATTGAATCTGAACGGAAGCCGTTTCTTCCCCATCTGGTCCGGTAATAGGAATAAACCAATGCATCTGTGCAAACGTAGCGCTGCGATCTGTCGTCAGCAATAACTGCTGACCTGTCAGATATTGCACCGCTTGTCCGGCGGCATCCTTGAGCGCCGCCGGTGCACCGTCGCTGCTGGCAAGCTGCAGCAGCAAGCCCTTCAGCGTGTCCGCATTTGCCGGACTCGCCGCATCCCCCACGCGCGGCTGCGCTGCCGCGCCGTGAACAGCCTGCTGCTCGTGCTCCGCACCGAGCAGCTTCAGCACGCGCCCCACCCACGGGTCCCCCCCGTGGGTGACAGGCGCGGGCACTGCCGCAGCTCCCGCAGGTGCTGCGGCACTACCGCCAGCCGGCGGCGCATCAGCGCCGGCTGGCAACGGCTGCGGCACGCCTCCGGCAGCCGCAGCCGCTTGGCCGCCCTGCGATGCAGGGGCGGCCTGTGCTGCCGCACCAGGCTGTGCCGGTGCGGCAGTGGACGCGCTGCGCAGGGCGTCCAGCAGCGCCAGCAGCTTGGGCGCCAGCTGCGCTGCCGTAGGCGCTGCTGGCGCCGCCTGGCCTGCTGCGGACGGAGTCCCCACAGCAGCAGGCGTTTCAGCGCGGCCGTCAGTCCGGCCGGCCGCGCCTGCTTCAGGCTGGCCTGTATTTACACGGCCAGCCACAGATTCTGCTGCCGCCCCTGGTGTACCCGGGCGGCTCCCAGCTTGGCCCGCGTCAGCCCCGCGCGGGCCCTCTCCAGGTATTCCGGTTCCAGACGGAATACCTGCGCCCCCTTTGCCAGCCGTTTCAACGTTGCTGGCAACTGCCTTTGCCCCGGCTTCAGCATTTCCTGTTCCTCCGCCGGCCTGCAGGTTTCCTTTCACCGCATTAGCTGCATCCTCTGCCCCGCCATCCGTCATAGATATAGCTCCTGCCAATGCCGCTTGTCCTTGTTGTGTCGACAAAGCAGGTGTTCCGGATCCCGTTACCTGACGACCATTGCCTGATGCAGCCAACCCTTCTTCCATCTGCGCTGCATTCGGCAATACAGGCACACCAGCCACAATAGCTGGTTTCATGACAGCCAATTGTTCTCCAGGCAATGCCGGTTTACCTGTTGTTTGAGTCAACATCGTTTCCAACTGATCAGCCAACCCGCTTAACAACTGATGCAGAGGGGGGCCAAACACCGTCTGATGTAATCCTTTTACCGTTTCCGCCGTAACCGGGAGACCACGCTGAAAAGCAATTCCCGTCGCCTGTACCCATTCTTCCACAGGTACCTGTGCAGGTTTAGCTGTCATCATATTTTGGACCATAGCTACATTATCCTTCGTTAACGGTAATCCGCTACGCTGCATGGCAAGTAACAGTTCCCGATTTCCTTTCGTATCCGGCAGTCCTACATCCTTAAGCAGGTTGTTCAGCGAAGCTTGTGGCAGCTCAGCAAGTGTTCCCGCCATAGGTTTCATTACCGTTATGCCATTTTCACCTGGAGGCTGTACTTGAAGCAACGTAGTCTCACCCGGACGGAGTGGAGTCTCCAACTTGGCGCGCACCTGCACACCTTGAATCTGCAGAACCGCTTCTCCCCCATCATCGGATACACTAACGACGGAGCCACGAACCACCTGACCTTCCTTTAATTCAAGCGGTTTGGCATTGCCGGGCTTACTATCTCCCATTAACCCCTTAATCATGGAACCGATATTCAAATCTCTCCCCCTCCTTCCTTCAAACCTCTTTTAAAACAACGATTGCTGCTCTCCAAGCAGATTGCCCAGAAAACTGCGCCGATGCATCGGGGTTGCCCCCAACGCCATAATTTGCTCCCGATGAACTTTTGTTGCATATCCTTTATGTACCGACAAACCATATTCCGGATATAACGTATCCCATTCTTCCTTACACAGCCGATCTCGCGTTACCTTGGCAATAATAGATGCCGCTGCGATCGATTGACTATTGGCGTCACCTTTAATAATGGACAGTTGAGGTACATTCAGATCCACCTTCTCGGCATCCACCAGCATATAATCAGGAAGTTCTCCCAATGCTTCAATTGCACGTTTCATCGCGAGTCTCGCAGCCTGCTTAATGTTAAGGCGGTCAATCGTTTCTGCATCCGCATATCCGATTCCTACCGCTAGTGCCTTTTCCATAATGACGTCATATAGTGCATCACGTTTTTTCTCTGTCAATTTCTTGGAGTCATTCACACCTTCCAGAATGAGATCCTTCGGTAAAATAACCGCCGCTGCGACAACATCCCCAAACAAGCATCCCCGTCCTACCTCATCAATACCAGCAATACGTTCAAATCCACTGTCCCAATACTCCCGCTCGTAGAGCAACAGATCTCGAGGTTCACTGGCTTCTTTTTTCTTCCTCGGTCCAACCGGGGTATCCAGTAGATTCAACCCGATCTCTTCATTATTTTCACCCATAACACTCATCTCCTCTACCCACGCTTCTTCAGCATGCGTATCACTTACAACTTTTTATAATATAGACGTAGATTCTCTGTCTTTGTTCTGTACAACCTGTATCTCTTAGCAAAACTTTTCCTTGAGGTTTACAATAATAAAGATAGTGATGTCTTCATTTATCGGTATTTGATGGTTTAAATTGAATATATCAGACCTCGTCTAATTTAAATTGCACCACCATTTATCATAGCACGATTTTGACACACCTGATATATAGGTCAGGCAATTCCATTAAGCGTACTCTTCTTCAATCCTCTTCCATTTTTATCGTTTTTAACGCAATTTCCGTTTCTACTTCCGAGTTTTGATACAAAAAAAACGACCGCTCCCGGTAATCCGGTAACGGCCGCTTCTTTCGGCACGTGTATATATGAAATGAACAGATGAGGATGTTGATCTTCATCGTGTAGAGTCCATTTTTTAATAAGGAGCTTCCATGGAGAAACGTCCCATTTTACCCGCTCGCAGTTCTCGCAGAAATGCTCGCGATGCCTTTTCCAGATCGATGCGTCCACCGCTTACAACACAACCACGGACACGGCCGACTTGTTCCATAATCGCAATAACACTGTCTGAATCATCTGCATCCTTGGAAAACTCCTGCAGTCCATATCTCTCTTCCAGGGCGTCCCAGTAGTAACGCATCAGGTAGCTGATTCCAAAAAAGGCGATATCCTCTGCATTCAGAATTTCCTCTTTGATCGCACCTGTTACGGCAAGACGATAACCTACATTCTGATCTTCGAACTTGGGCCAAAGAATACCTGGAGTATCCAATAGCTCCATTTCTTTGCCTACCTTGATCCACTGTTGCCCCTTCGTGACACCAGGACGATCTCCTGTTAACGCAATACTCCGTCCAGCCAGTCGGTTAATCAGGGTTGATTTACCAACATTCGGAATACCCACAATCAATCCGCGAACCGCACGAGGGTTAATTCCCTTGGCAATTTGACGATCAATTTTTTCTTTCAGAAGCAGCTTCGCCTGTACTGGAATGTCTTTAACGTTGGTGCCTGTCGAGGCATCCACAGGAAAGGCGGTAATTCCTTCTTTTTTAAAATATTCGATCCATTCTTGCGTCACTTTAGCATCTGCCAAATCCGATTTGTTCAACAAAATCATCCGGGGTTTGTCCAGCAATATTTCGTCAATCATCGGATTACGGCTGGAGACAGGCAGACGGGCATCCAATAGTTCGATGACCACGTCGATGAGCTTTAACTTATCCTGAATCTGGCGTCTGGCTCGAGTCATATGACCTGGAAACCATTGTATCGTCACCTTGTCTTCACCTCATTATTTACTTCAATTTCAGTGGTTAATCCACTTGATCTCACCGATCGGCCAGAAAATCACATCTGCACGACCAATAATATCTTCTAACGAAACATAACCGATCATACGGCTGTCTGTACTATTTGGACGGTTGTCTCCCATAACAAACACATGACCTGCCGGCACTTTGCCATCAGGGAACTGCTCATTCGGGAAATCCTTCACATTATATGTTCCACCATTCGCTTCAGCAGCATCAATGGCTCCTTGAATATACGTTTCATCAACCTTTTTACCGTTAACCATCACGGTATCGTCCTGAACCTCCACCGTATCACCTTCTACAGCAATAACACGTTTAATGAAATCTCGACCTTCGGTTGGTACGTGGAAGACGATAACCTCACCGCGCTTCGGTTCTCTGATATCATATAAGATTTCGTTGACGATCACCCGTTCACCCGTTTCAAAGTTCGGCTGCATGGACGGTCCGTCCACAACAAACGGTTTGAAGAGCAACCACCGAATCAGAATGACGAGAACTAATGCGATAACGATGGCTTTGAGCCATTCAACAATTTCATTTTTAGCTTTTTTGGATCGACTGTCTTTCTCTTCGGCAGGATTTCCCCGGTCATGTTGAACTTCTTGTTCCATTCAAGATCTTCCTCTCTTCACAGTACATGTTTATAGCAGTACACACATCCAGCATTCTGCATCATTCCAACCAATCACTCATGGAATGGATACATCATATTCACATCAGTTATGTAATCTTACACCAAGCATTACAGTACATTTAATCCACAATTCAAATGCCTTCAAGAGGTTGTTCAAAAAGTCGGTACTGAAACCGGTCTTTTGAACACACACTTCAATAACTGATTTTACAAGCCTCCCGGACTATTCCCTGCATGTGTTGCCATACCATTTTACTCGGAAGTGTACCTCCGGTTCAACTTTTCCCGGACAAAAACGAAAAGGGCTTGTCTCCAAGCCCTTCCCGGTATCCGTTATATTAACGAATTTCTTTAATTCTCGCTGCTTTACCGCGTAGTTCACGAAGATAATAAAGCTTCGCACGACGCACTTTACCACGGCGAGCCACTTCGATTCTATCGATTTTAGGGGAATGAAGCGGGAAAGCTCTTTCCACACCTACACCGTAAGAAATTTTACGAACTGTAAAAGTCTCACTGATTCCACCACCACGGCGTTTAATCACAACACCTTCGAACAATTGGATACGCTCACGAGTTCCCTCGATTACCTTAACGTGCACTTTCAAAGTGTCACCAGGACGAAAACTCGGAATATCCTTACGAAGTTGTTCTTGTGTAATCGCTTGAACGATATTCATCTATGACTCCCTCCTTCCGTACAGGCGTTCATACTTCTTCCAGAGATCACCTTGTCTCCTTCATTATCCATAGAGGACCGCCGTATTCCACATAACAGACTTATTGTATCACGCAGCATATCAAAACACAAGACAAATTAAACAAAATGCCTATTGTTCAATCTGCCGCTTTGAAACTCATCCATCACATATAGACATCATTCTAAAATACATTCTCCCACATGGCAATTTATAAACACTCTCTTCAGCATGTCAACCTGATTCAGGAAAAAATAATGTAACCTCCCGTACAGAAATATCGTCTATGATATAACTTAATGACCACTTCAAAGGAGAACCCAAAGACTCATGAAATATTGGAAAAAGATCACGCTTGCTGTACTCGCCATACTCACATGCTCCATTACACTATATGCATATGCCGTAACTCATCCTACGAATGCCATGTCACACAAAGCCTGTACCTCCTGGGATATGGTCAAAGGCAAAGCATTCCAGCTATCACACACTGACTTCTCTAGCCAATCTACGCTGGATCGTTCTACCTTCAAGATTGAACATGGTACCGCTACAGAAGTGCCTGTACTGATGTATCATTACATAGAGCCCAAACTGAACAATCACGAAACAGGTAATAAATCCATCATTAATTTGGAGGATTTCGAGCAAAATATGAAATACCTGCATGATGAAGGCTACCGTACGATTACACTGGATCAGCTTGAACAATATGTCAACGGAAAGATCTCCCTACCACAAAAGTCCATTGTAATTACCTTTGATGATGGATACCAGAACAATTATACGTTAGCTTACCCTGTGCTTCAAAAATATAATTTCCACGCCTCATTGTTTGTCATAGGCAGTAAAATTCAGGAGCAACCTTCGGTATTTGATCCTGCCATTAACAGCTTCATCTCCAAGCCAGAGATGCAGGCGGCAACTGACGTATTTGAATTCAACAGCCATACCTATAACCTGCATCACAAGGGATTTATGCGCTGTGGTAACAGTGTACCCGTCGGTCTGGACACCCGTCTTCTGGATGATGATATCCAGCAAATGAAGCAAACCGGAATAGACACACCTTATCTGGCCTATCCTTTTGGCTATACCAGTACACAGATGATCTACAAGTTACAACAACATGGATATCGTATGGCCTTGACCGTAAAGTCTGGATTTGTGCATCCAGGAGATCATCCCATGAAGCTACCTCGCTTGACGGTCACGACAGGTACTGACCTGGCATCCTTGCTTCAGCCCGAATCCAGTCCGCAGAACGGATTCGCTGCATCGCAGAATGACCAATGAAACCTAGATTTAAACTTCACCCCCGGGATACAGAGTCGAGCTATACAGCCTTTTAAGCTGTGGCTTGGCTCTTTTTGCATCAGCAAGTGATAATGTCATCGGAGAGCTGGCATACACCACTGCTTCCCGTGCGTCATAGATGATGATCTGTTCTTTCCCCGTCTGAACCAGGTCTGCATGTACCACATATCCCTCTTTCGGGAATTCAGTAACCGTTTTCATATTTCCATCCACCAAAGCAGGCAATACATCTCCACCTCGGCGATATGCCAAAATATAATCGAGTCCGCCTTCATCCCAGTTACATACAGGCTCTATAATCGTTAACCATCCACGAGTCGTGCGATTTTCTTTCCATATTTCTTTCCCTTTGCTGTCCAGCATGAACATTCCATCCTTACCATTCTCATCCCCCCGCACAATCCGGTCCAAGCCTGCAACCTGTAAACCTTCCATTCCAGTACAAAAATGGCCCAGCGCAATATGCTGTGATTCAATCGAATCTTCATAACGCCATTTCTCATTACCGTAGTGGTCCATCATGACCGTGACACTGCCACCAATAACAACCTCGACTTGCCCATCACCGTCAACATCTCCAAACCATATACAGTCGGCATGATCATCAAGATTCTGACAAGACCATAACAACGTCCCATCATGATCCAGCATGTCATATCCGGCCATCACTTCATCCTTACCGTCTCCATCAATATCATATACCCATGGAAAATGCCCTGGATTCCCTTCATGCTTCCATAACAAATTGAATTCATGGTCGAGTGCCCATAACGTCTTATAACGGTCTTTCAGTATAATGTCCATTTTCTGCTGGTTACCCGTCAGGTTGGCGAGAATAATGCAATCATGTGCTTCATCACCTGGCAGATCATGTGTTTCTTTGATCTCTCCAGTCTCACCATTCAACACGAGAAATTGTTTGTCCATGACACACAATACTTCATTATTTCCATCCCCATCCCAGTCTGCGATCTGAGCGGGATAGTCCGAGCCCGGACCGCCTGCGTTCGGATCGGGAGTCCCCACCTGCCATAGTAATGTTCCTTCCAGATCAAACGCAGTCAAGCAACAGACCTGATGTGGAACATACCGATCGTCTATTCCTCCATCTGCCTGTACAAGCAACATCTCAAGTCTGCCGTCCCCATTTAGATCTCCCAAAAGCATTTTGCAGCGTTCTCCGGCTTGGCTAATATCTACTCTGGCGATTTCATAAGGCTGATGATTCATAACCTTCCTCCTCAGCGTATCGTTATTATTCAAATCCAGCTGAGTTCACCATAAAGAAAACCCCTTATTTTTACAACCCTATTATGTGGTCATGCAAAAATGTTCAAACCTGCAAGAAAGTGCTCATGTCAACAATAACCGATTTAAACGAATGATTCATACCCACTCTAAGAACTCAAGACGATTGCCAAAAGGATCATTTATATAGAATCGTCGTACACCTTCATCTACCCTTGCTTCGTCATCGACAATATGAATATGGTTATCATTCAGATGATCACGCAACTGATCCAAATGTTGTACATGAAATGCCGGATGAGCTTTTTTAGCGGGAATGAAATCTTTTTGTACGCCAATATGCACTTGGTGTCTGCCACACTCAAACCATACACCACCCCGTTTTCTTAGAGATTCAGGTTTAGCGATCTCCGTCCATCCCAATACATTATTGAAAAAATGACGCGCCTCTGCCTCACAACCTTCTGGTGCTGCGAGCTGAATATGATCAAGACCAATAATATTGTAAGTCATTCATACACCGCCTCTTGTTTCACTTAATGAAACTTAGTTTTAAAATATATCTCCATTTTATAGGATAGACCAATCGAAATCCAGCTTTCTTCATACAATTTAAATAAAAAAAAAGCTAACCTTGGTATCAAGGTTAGCTTTTCGAACGCTATAAAAAGATATATTTACGTGTTTAAAGGATGCATTTATTTACTCTGTGTTATTATCACGGTTTGAGCGTATCTTTTTCAACCAAATTCGCTCTTTGTCCGTCAAATCGGCCGTTTCCAACATCTCTGGTCTACGCTCTAACGTACGAAGCAAAGACTGTTCTCTACGCCACGCCTCAATGTTCAGGTGATGTCCTGACAACAGCATATCCGGTACTTTCATGCCCCTAAACTCGGGTGGACGTGTGTAATGTGGATATTCCAGGAGTCCGGTGCTGAATGAATCGGTTACTGCGCTTGTCTCATTGCCAAGCACACCGGGGATAAGACGTACGATGCTGTCAATCGCAACCATAGCAGGCAACTCCCCACCCGTGAGTACGTAATCACCAATGGATAGTTCATCCGTCACGAGAAATTCGCGGATTCGCTCATCGTAACCTTCATAATGTCCGCATATAAAAATCAGATGATCTTCCTGTACAAGTTCTTCTGCTTTTTTCTGTGTAAACGTCTCACCTTGCGGACACATTAAAATGATACGTGGAGCTTTCATGGTTGCCCCGGCTTCTCCGCGTTGCTCCAGCACATCTTCAACAGCAGCAAAGATCGGATCTGGTTTCAGCACCATGCCTCCACCTCCACCGTAAGGAGCATCATCAACCGTATTGTGTTTATTGGTCGCATAATTACGGAAGTTGGTTGCACCGAGGGATACCAGGCCCTTCGTTTGGGCTTTACCCAGAATACTTGCTCCGAATACGCCGTCAAACATCTCCGGGAATAGTGTTAATACATCCACTTTCATGTTACAGCAGCCCTTCCATCAGGTGAATCTTCACTTGCTGCTGTTCGATGTCCACATCAAGTACTACATCATCAATAACGGGAATCAGTACTTCTTTGCCTGCTGGCGTTTTGACAACCCATACATCATTAGCACCAGGAGTCAAAATTTCAGAGATAGTCCCAAGCGTTTCACCCTCTTCGGTGATGACCGAACACCCAACGATTTGATGGAAGTAATATTCACCTTCGTCCAGCTCAGCCAGGTTCTCTTTCAACACTTTGGCCATGCCGCCTTTAAACTTCTCGACTTCATTAATATTGCCATACTCTTTGAGACGAAGAATATACATATTCTTATGCAAACGTGAAGATTCCACGTTGACCATGACTGGATGATTATCTGGTGTAAAGAAAAACAACTCTGCATTTTTCGCGAAACGCACTTCCGGGAAATCAGTTAAAGGCATGATTCTTACCTCGCCACGAATTCCATGGGTATTGACGATTTTACCTACATTCATAAACTCTGCCATATTTCCTCCTACGAAATTAAATCAAACTAAACAGCCACTTCAACTCTCGTATGATCGTTCCGGCGACGGTTCGTTCTTTCGATCGCTGTTACCCCCTCATTTTTCAAACTTACTTTAAAAGGTGAAAATGAGGTGATAAAGGCGAACGCTAACGCTTCTCTAGAATCGATCCCGTCCCCTGCACTGCTACGAAGTCACTCATACCCAAAAATATTTTAATTCAATATCTAATCCAACATATTAAGTTCAGCATGCACGAAAAGGGGCTAGGACATGCATCCTAACCCCCTTTCGTATATCTTTAAGATATGATATCAACGGTAACCCGTTTATCCATCTTAACTGCTGCTGATGTGACGACCGTGCGAAGAGATTTTGCGATTCGTCCCTGTTTACCAATTACCTTCCCGACATCGTCAGGATGAACAGTTAACTCATAAACGACAAGCCGGTCTTTCTCAACCGTCCGAACCGTCACATCTTCCGGATGATCGACCAAAGCCTTAGCAATTATGCTTACTAATTCTTCCATAGATGACCCTCCGAATCAGCACTTTATTTAGATAATTTAGACTCGTGGAACTTCTTCATCACGCCCGCTTTGCTAAGCAAGTTGCGGACAGTGTCAGATGCTTGTGCACCGTTTTGAAGCCATGCCAATGCTTTATCTTCATCGATCTTAACAACAGCCGGTTGTTCAACCGGGTTGTAGTAACCGATCTCCTCGATAAAACGACCGTCACGTGGGGAACGGGAATCCGATACCACTACGCGGTAGAAAGGAGCTTTGTGAGCACCCATACGTTTCAGACGAATACGAACTGCCATTTGAAAATTCACCTCCTTCAATGAAATCTGTATATGATTTAGCTTCGCTTAATTAACGGAAAGGAAACTTCATTCCTTTACCCATACCTTTAAGCTGCTTCATAGCTTTATTTTTACCGCCTTTAGGTCCCATCATATCCGAGAACTGTTTCATCATGCGGCGCATCTCATCAAACTGCTTGATCAGACGATTTACTTCAGCCAGAGATGTTCCGCTACCCGTAGCAATACGCTTCCGGCGGCTATGGTTGATCATGTCCGGGTTCCGTTTCTCTTCGGTCGTCATAGAGTAGACGATCGCTTCGATCCGGCCCATCTGTTTATCATCAACCTTCAAGTCTTTGGCTTGTTTCATCTTGCCCATGCCAGGAATCATATCCATGATCTGATCGATTGGTCCCAGCTTTTTCACTTGATCCATCTGCTCCAGGAAATCTTCAAACGTGAATTCTGCATTACGCATCTTCCGTTCCATTTCCTTGGCTTTATCGGTATCAATGTTTAATTGAGCTTTCTCAATCAGAGATAACATATCACCCATACCGAGAATCCGTGAAGCCATACGTTCCGGGTGGAACGGCTCCAAAGCGTCAAGTTTCTCTCCAAGGGAAGCAAACTTGATTGGACAACCCGTAACTGCTTTGACGGAAAGTGCAGCACCACCACGAGTGTCGCCATCCAGCTTAGTCAAGACAACCCCGGTCAGATTAAGTTGCTGATTAAAGTGTTCTGCTACGTTAACCGCATCCTGACCTGTCATACTGTCTACGACAAGCAGTACTTCATCCGGATTCACTACGCTGTGAATCTGGCGAAGCTCTTCCATCAGCTCTTCATCGACATGCAGACGTCCAGCTGTATCGATAATGACATAATCATTACCGTTATCTTTGGCATGTTGAAGACCTTGACGTGCAATCTCAACAGGGCTTGTCTGATCTCCCAGTGTGAATACCGGCGCTTTGATCTGCTCGCCGAGTACTTGCAACTGTTTGATCGCTGCCGGACGATAAATATCGCCTGCAACAAGCAATGGTCTGCTGTTTTGCTTTTGCAGCATTTTAGCCAGTTTACCAGATGTGGTTGTTTTACCAGCACCCTGCAAACCAACCATCATCAGCACCGTAGGCGGTTTGTTCGCTTTAGCCAATTTCGCCTGGCTTCCGCCCATCAAATCCGTCAATTCCTTGTTAACGATGTCGATGATGACCATTCCTGGCGTGAAGCTCTCCATCACTTCTTTGCCAACAGCCTTCTCTTTCACCTTGGCGATGAATTCCTTGACCACTTTGAAGTTTACATCCGCTTCGAGCAATGCCAGACGTACCTCGCGCATAGCCTCGGCTACATCCTCATCAGACACCTTGCCTTTGCCGCGCAGCTTGCTGAACACATTCTGTAATCGGGTCGTTAATCCTTCAAATGCCATGATCCCACCTCCTTAAGCTTTAATACTGTTTTCCAGACCGATACGTTCCGCTCAACTAAAGTTTCATTCACTAAGCTGAGCAACGATATCGTGTATTTGTTTGTTGTTATCAATGGAGACGCCTGCGCGTTCCAATGCATTTTGCAAATCTTCAAGATTGCGATTACGCCGTTCATGCTTTTCCAGCAAGCCCAGCTTGCTTTCGTAATTTTCCAGCACTTGTTCGGCACGCTTGATATGCTCGTATACCGCCTGGCGGCTGATCTCAAACTCGGCTGCAATTTCACCAAGTGAAAAATCGTCATGAAAGTAATACTTTAGAAAAGTCTGCTGTTTCTCGGTAAGTAACAATTCATAAAAAGCAAACAGCAAGTTAATCCGGTTTGTCTTCTCAAGCCGGTTTTCTTGACTCACATCGGGGCACTCCCTTCGTCAAGGAAAAACACTTTACACTCTTGCAACGTTCCTAATAATACCTAAAACAAATCAGGTTGTCAAGCAAAAATACTTGTCACAATAAAAACAGCTCTGATGACGTCCCATTTCGCTGCTAAACAGGTGGTTTCTGCCCTTTTTCATAACAAGCAAATCCAATCTGAACCTCCACGCTCCACCTCTATGTAGAAGAAAAACGAATGCGTCCCAGCCAATGGAGATGCATCCGTTTATGGTGTTCTAGCGAAGTGGTGTCAGGTACAGCAGTACCATGAAGAAATGAAGAATACTGCCTGCTAGCACAAAGAGATGCCAAATCGCATGGTGGTAAGGAAATCCACGCCACACATAAAATAGCGTCCCCAGTGTATACATCAGACCTCCAGCAACCAGCAACACGATTCCGCCAGTAGGAATGGCAGCCATAAGCGGTTGCCAGGCAATAACGATGAGCCAGCCCATCGCGATATAGAAAATCGTAGACATGAATAGAAACTTTTTCGTAAAAAACGCCTTAAAGATCACGCCGAATAATGCGATTCCCCAGATTATACCGAACAAGGTCCATCCAAGTGTGCCGCGAACGGCAATAAACAAAAGCGGAGTATATGATCCGGCAATAAACAAATAAATGGATGAATGGTCGAAAATCTCGAATAAATCTTTCACTTTTCCATCTTTCCATGCATGCACGAGTGTTGAGCTCGTATAGAGCAGCAGCATGGTGATCCCGTAGATCGTGAAACTGACCACATGCCAAGCCGTGCCTTTGATACTTGAAAATACAATCAATAGCACCAGTGCAGCTACACTGAGTGCAGCGCCGATTCCATGTGTCACCGCATTGGCGACTTCTTCACGGCGTGAATAGGTATAAGTATTGGCCATTTCAACCGTCCTTTCTAACCCTACAGCATTGCCTTTTATATTCCCATTATACACGTATTGCCAGTGACATTACACGTGACACTTATCACGTATATCACTGGCAATACGGCTAACGCTACTCATTTATTCCATTTATTAAGATCTAGGAATTAGCTTCCTCTTCTTGAGCACCTTCAGCTGGCTGTTCCTGGATCAATCCGGCAAACAAGGCATGCACGAATTGCTCCGAATCGAACGGCTGCAGATCGTCAATCTTCTCACCCAGTCCCACGAGTTTCACTGGCAGGTCCAGTTCCTGACGGATCGCAACAACGATCCCACCCTTAGCTGTTCCATCCAGTTTCGTCAGTACCAGACCAGTCACGCCGCTTTTCTCACCGAAAAGTTTAGCCTGATTCAAGGCATTTTGACCTGTTGTTGCATCCAGTACCATCAGTACTTCATGCGGAGCTTCCGGAATTTCACGCTGAATGACACGATAGATCTTGTTAAGCTCGTCCATCAGGTTAGATTTATTTTGCAAACGACCTGCTGTATCACAGAGGAGAACATCTGCGCCCCGTTGTTTTGCTGCCTGCACCGCATCATACATAACAGCTGCTGGATCAGAACCGGACTGCTGCTTGATCACATCGACACCGGCACGTTGTCCCCATACTTCCAGCTGTTCGATAGCTCCCGCACGGAACGTATCTCCGGCTGCCATGATGACTTTTTTACCTTGCTGTTTAAAGCGATGAGCCAGCTTGCCAATCGTTGTTGTTTTACCAACACCGTTAACGCCAACGAACAAAATGACGGTAATACCATCCGGGTTCATTTTCAGTTCGTTATTCTGTTCACCACGAAGAAGATCCGTCAGTTTCTCGGACAATACAGGCTGTAGTTCAGCCGCGTCCTCAATTTTACGTTTTTTCACCTCAACCCGCAGGTCTTCGATCAGGTTCATGACCGTATTCACGCCAACGTCTGCTCCAATCAGGATCTCTTCCAATTCTTCATAGAACTCTTCATCAATTTTTTTGCGGCGGATAACGAGATCCGACACTTTTTCCACAAGCCCTTTACGTGTCTTTTCCAATCCATCCTTGAACTGTTTGGTGACCGACTCCGTTTTGCTTGCAATGCTGTCTCTCAGCTTCTTAAAAAAACTCATAAAGCCCCTCCATCGTGTCCATAATCTGAGCGTTTTGCAAAGATGCTCAATCTAAATCAAATTTAAATGATTACAATGAGTTCATATGTCTCGCAGGTTTGGATCAGATCAGGCAATTATTGCTTCCTCATCTTCCAGTTTAACCGAAACGAGCTTGGATACGCCGCCCTCTTCCATCGTAACACCGTACAGCACATCAGCCTCTTCCATCGTACCTTTACGATGGGTAACAACGATGAACTGTGTTTGTTCGGAGAACTCACGCAAGTACTGGGCAAAACGTACCACGTTAGCTTCGTCCAGCGCTGCCTCTACTTCATCCAGCACGCAGAATGGTACAGGTTTGACATGCAGGATGGCAAATAACAGAGCCATCGCCGTCAAAGCCCGCTCCCCACCAGATAACAGTTGCAGGTTTTGCAGTTTCTTGCCTGGTGGCTGGGCCACAATATCTATTCCCGTTTCAAGCAAGCGCTCCGGGTCCATCAGAACAAGGTCAGCACGTCCCCCGCCAAACAGCTTGGTAAACACGGTACCGAACTCACGGCGGATCGCATCAAACGTGATCTTGAATCGCTTCGCCATCTCGTCTTCCATTTCCCGAATAACCTGATACAACGTTGTTTTAGCTTCCACCAGGTCATTCTTCTGTTCACTCAGGAACTCATAACGCTCATTGACCCGCTGGAACTCCTCAATCGCTCCCAGGTTAACCTCACCCAGGGCGGATATGCTGCGCTTGAGCTTCTGTACCTCTGCCTGTGTATGCTCCACATCTTCCGGTACAGGATAACGCTCTTTGGCGAGCTCATAGCCCAGTTCGTATTCATCCGTCAGCTTCCGCAGTATATTTTCCAGCTCAACATCCAAGCGGTTCACGGAAATTTCCGTCTGTCGCATCTGCTCTTCCACCGCTTTCAACTGCGTGCGCTGTTCCTTCGTTTCGCTTTCAGCAAGCTCAAGCTTCTTCGACAACTCACTTCGCGCAGCACGTTTGAAGTCCAGCTCTTGGGAAGCTTCCGCTTTTTTCAGCTTGTACTGGTTCAGATCTTCAATCTGCTTGACACTCTCGGTCTGTGTTTTCTTGAGATCTGCTTCCATCGAAGCCAGCAACGTGCGATTCTGACGAAGATCTTTCACCAGCGACTCCACTTCACGCTCCAGACGCCGCAATTGTTCCCCATTAGAGAACCGCTCCTGATCGAGCTTACCTTCGCGCACTTTCAATTCGGTGAGTTGGCTCTGCAATTCTTCCTTCGCGGATTCATTGGCTTTCCGAGCAAACTCGGCTGCATGAATGGCACGATGAGTCGCTTTTTCTTCCTCTTCAAGCTGCTCCAGCTTCTTCACAGCGACGATGCGAGCCGTATCCAGCTCTTTGATCTCTTCGGTGAATCCGCTCTTCTCCTGCCCGGCAACAGCAACCTGTTCTAGCACGTGGCGAAGCTCATGCTCTACCTGCTTCATTTCCATCGAAGCCTGCTGTTCTGCATTTCGGGTATCGTCACCGGACTGACGAAGTTCGTCCAGTTTGTCCTGGCACTGCTCCAGTTGAACTTTTACATCATCCACACTGCGATGCAGTTTCACGATCTGATTTTCGGTATCCAAAATATCCTGGTCGAGCTGGTCCAGCTGCCGTTTCCGGCTGAGCAGACTCACATTTTTCTTGTGCTGGCTACCACCGGTCATGGAACCACCCGCATTGACCACGTCACCTTCAAGTGTCACAACCCGGAAACGATACTGGCAACGAGCCGCAATTTTATTGGCGACCTCCAGCGTTTCGGCAATAATAACATTACCCAGTAGACTTCCAATGATCGAAGCATACTTGGATTCGAATTGTACGAGATCAGCACCGATCCCCACAAAACCCTCCATGCCTTCGATCATGGAACGTTCAGCCGCCCCAATGGCACGTGGACGAATAACATCCAGAGGCAGGAACGTTGCACGGCCCAATTGACGTTGCTTCAGAAAAGCAATCGCCTGTCTGGAAACTGATTCATTTTCCATGACCACATGCTGCAAGGATGCGCCCATCGCTGTCTCTACCGCAAGTTCAATCTTCTCTGGAACTTTGACGAGTTCAGCCACAGCTCCATGAACACCGCTCAGCGTACCTTTACGTGAAGCCTTGAGGACCTCCTTGACACCCAGCATGAATCCGTCAAAATCATCCTGCATCTCTTTCATCGTATCGCGGCGGGAGACCTGTGCTTCACGTTTCTGTTCCCATTTACGGACTGTGCCCCGACTTTCTTCGAGCAGCTTCTGCAGCGACTGGAGTCGTTCACTTTCCGTAATGTAACCACCACGTAGATCACTGATTTCTTTGCCCAAGCGAACAACTTTTTTCTCAATGTCCGCTTTGCGACTCTCCAGTGTTTCCTTCTGATCTTCCCATTTGCCCGATTCCTCAGCCGCGCGATTCATTCTGCGCTCCAGCGTTTCTTTCTGCTGGTCCACGTAACGAATTTCATTTCGTGTCTGGGCCATCTGATTCATCAGTTCCAGCAAGTTGCCTTTGAGGCTTTCCTCTTGCTGCTGGCTAATGCCGCCTGTGACACCGATGAGTTTGGCCTCTTCCTGCGACAGCTGATTTCTCACATCATTCAGTTCATGCTCAAGCTTGCCAAACTTGTCACGCAGTGCAAGGAGCTCGGTTTCCCGTTCAGAATGTCTCTCTTCGCTGGCGGCAAGCGTTACTTTGAGCTGCTCCTGATTCGTTTGAAGATGGTGCGAGCGTTCTTTGAGCAGTTCCCCAAGCCCTTCACTTTTCTCCGTCGCTTCACTGAATTGCAATAATGCGGATTGCAGTTGCTCTGTCTCTGTTTCCAGGATACGCAGCGCATTCCGATCATTTTCCAGCTTGGCATCATGCGTAGAGACAATGGCCGCCAGTCCAACCTCTTCCTGTTTTAGCGATTGCAGCCTTTCGTTCGCCTTACTCCAGGAAGCATGAATCTGTTCGATCTGGTACACATACATCGAGATCTCCTGCGATTTGAGCTGTGAACGAAGTTCCTTATAGTGGATCGCTTTCTCCGATTGTTCCTTAAGCGGTCCAATCTGATCTTCCAACTCGGTCACGAGATCATGAATCCGCAGCAAATTCTGCTCTGTCTCATCCAGTTTGCGCGTAGCATCCCGCTTGCGGGATTTATATTTAACGATACCTGAAGCCTCTTCAAAAATGCCCCTGCGATCCTCTGAACGGGTACTCAGAATCTCTTCGATTCGCCCCTGTCCAATAATCGAGTAGGCTTCTTTACCAATGCCGGTATCCATAAACAACTCCGTGATATCCTTCAAACGACAAGATTGTTTGTTGATAAAATACTCACTATCTCCACTGCGATGTACACGACGAGTTACCGTCACTTCACCGAAATCCAATGCAAGTGCGTGATCCTCGTTATCGAGCGTTAGCGAAACTTCGCCGAAATTAACAGCCTTTCGTGCATCACTGCCTGCAAAAATGATATCTTCCATCTTGCCACCACGTAGCGACTTGGCACTTTGTTCCCCCAGAACCCAGCGGATTCCGTCCGATATATTACTCTTACCACTTCCGTTCGGACCTACAACAGCCGTAATGCCACGAACGAATTCCATCTCCGTTTTGTCGGCGAATGACTTGAATCCACCCAATTCAATCCGTTTTAAAAACATAGGGTTTCTCGTCACCTCCTATTGCAAATTTCAAGTATTGCATTCTAGCGCCTAAATGAATTGAACCATTGCTATTACACATGATCACTCCAATTGCAGTACCATCCTCCGATCGCTCTTATCCCCAGATTTTCTTTATTCCCTTATCCAAGGGAAAAATCCGTTGATAAATGCGCACGCTTCGCTTCTTCAGATTGGTTCTGCACTCTTCGTTTTGTGTAAATTAAGATTCAACTTATTTAGTTAACGATCAGGCTAACTCCCCCTGAACCTCTTTACAAAAAAAAGAGCAAAAAGCAGTCCGGCCGATTACTTCCGCCGGGGCGGACCCGCGGGCTGCTCTTTGCTCTTCGTTTGTCTATGCGCTATCGGTTAAGCTCCGGCTTCCGGAAGCTTCAAACGATCAAGTGCTGCAGATGCAGCCTGTTGTTCCGCTTCCTTTTTGGAACGCCCTGTACCTCTGCCAAGCCGTTCTTGACCCATATGGACCTCCGAGACAAACTCACGTTCATGGGCAGGTCCCCGTTCCTCAACGATACGGTATTCCAAAGCTCCCATATTGTGATGCTGAGTAAGTTCCTGCAGTTCCGTTTTGTAATCACTCATTTGCAGCTTGCTGCCCAGAACGATTAATGGGAAGACATGCTGGTCAAGAAATGTCCGAACAGGCGCAAGCCCCTGATCCAGATACAATGCACCAATGAAAGATTCAAACACATCTGCCAGCAAAGCCGGTCGTGTCCGGCCTCCAGTTAGTTCCTCACCTTTACCAAGAAGTACATACTGCCCAAAACCCAACGCTTCAGCAAATTTGACGAGGGAAGGCTCACAGACAATGGATGCCCGCAGCTTAGTTAATTCACCTTCCGGACGGTTAGGATACAAATGATACAAGTATTCCGATACAGTCAGTTCCAGCACGGCATCGCCCAGAAACTCCAGACGCTCATTGTCCTGATGCTGACTGAACCGGTGTTCGTTTACATAAGAAGCATGGGTAAACGCTTGTTTTAAAAGCTGCCTGTTGTCAAATTTGATTTGAAGTTTGTGTTGTAACTGCTTCAGATCTTCACTCAAACGAACTAGCCCCTTATGCTTCAAATTTTTTGAGAATAATGGTGGCATTGTGACCGCCGAATCCAAATGAATTGGACATGGCAATATTAACTTTAGTTTGACGTGGAACATTTGGTACATAATCCAGATCACATTCTGGGTCCTGATTTTCCAGGTTAATCGTTGGAGCCAGTGTCTGATGTGTCAGTGACAATCCGCAGATGACTGCTTCTACACCACCAGCAGCGCCAAGCATGTGGCCTGTCATGGATTTAGTGGAACTCACTGCAAGCTTGTACGCATGATCGCCAAACGCCTTTTTGATCGCAAGTGTTTCGGATCTGTCGCCTACAGGCGTCGAAGTTCCGTGTGCATTGATGTAATCCACTTCTTCAGGCTCAATGCCCGCATTGCGAAGTGCCATCTTCATGCAACGTGCTGCTCCGTCCGGATCTGGTTCTGTCATGTGATGTGCATCGCCAGTCAGACCATAACCAATCACTTCACCATAAATACGTGCACCACGTTTTTGAGCATGTTCCAGGGATTCCAGAATCAGAACGCCCGCGCCTTCGCCCATAACAAAACCATCACGTTCTGTATCAAAAGGACGGCTTGATTTCGCAGGATCATCATTACGTGTAGACATTGCGCGCATCGCACAGAACCCTGCAAGACCTGTTGGTCTGATTGTTGCTTCCGCACCACCACAGATCATGGCATCTGCATCACCATTGGCAATCAGCTTGAAGGAATCTCCGATGGAGTGTGTACCTGTTGCACAAGCGGTAACAACGTTAATGTTAGGACCTTTGGCACCAAGAGAAATCGACATTTGACCTGAAGCCATGTTCGAGATCATCATGGGAATGAAGAATGGACTTACACGTTTTGGACCTTTTTGCAGCAATGCATTATGTTGGTCCTCCCAAGTACCCAATCCACCAATACCTGATCCGATGGATACACCGAAACGCTCTGCATCAATGTTCTCGTTAATTTTCAGACCACTGTCTTCAACGGCTTTGAAGCCGGCTGCCACAGCGAACTGAACAAAACGGTCCATTTTGCGAGCATCTTTGCGATCCATGTATTCTTCCGGGTTGAAATCCTTGATCTCGGCTGCAATCTGTGTCGTATATTCACTCACATCGAACGCCTCAATCTGAGAGATTCCGGACTTTCCTGCCATTAAACTGCCCCAGAACGTTTCCAAATCTTTTCCGAGCGATGTCATTACGCCCATTCCGGTAATTACTACTCTTTGTTTCAAACCGACTCACCTCTATATCGACTGCATTACGCAAGTATTTTGTGGGAATATCCGCAAACAGGCATATATTCAACCAAGATCAGAAGACCTGCTTGAGTAGAGCTGCTTGCGGAATGAGAAAAACCAATGAATGATGAGAAGTCCCGCCTGTTCGAAAACATGTGCGGGACTAAAATGACTTTAGGTATGAGATTGTATGTAGTTTACAACTTCACCTACGGTCGTGATTTTTTCTGCATCTTCATCAGAGATTTCCAAATCAAATTCATCTTCCAATTCCATGACCAATTCCACTACATCCAAAGAATCAGCACCCAAATCTTCTTTGAAAGATGCTTCAAGTGTAACTTCAGCTTCGTCTGCGCCCAAGCGGTCGACGACGATGCGTTTTACACGCTCCAATACATCGGACATCCGGTTCACCTCCTTCTTTGGTATTATACGAGAATCGCAGGCAAAATGCCATAGAAGACATATGCGGCTCCCGGCCGGGGAACCCGGCCTTTTTCCGGCATTTCGGATCGTCCAGCGCCTGTTCCCCGACTATTGTTCAAGTCCGGGAAGAATTACATGTACATGCCACCATCGACATGCAGCGTCTGCCCTGTCATATAAGATGAAGCCTGTGAAGCCAGGAACGTGACTACATCGGCGATTTCATCCGGCTGACCCAAACGGGACAACGGAATACCACTCAGCATACCGTCCACCAGTTCCTGAGACAACTCTTTTGTCATATCCGTCTCAATGAAACCTGGTGCAACACAGTTGACTGTGATTCCGCGAGAAGCCAGTTCACGAGCGGATGCCTTCGTCAAACCAATGACGCCTGCTTTGGCAGCAACATAGTTCGCTTGTCCAGCATTACCAAGCACACCTACAACCGAGGAGATATTGATAATTCTTCCCGAACGTTGTTTCATCATTGGACGAGTAACCGCCTTAAGGCAGTTAAACACACCTTTGAGATTGGTTTCAATAACCTGATCGAATTCTTCCTCTTTCATACGCATGATCAAATTATCACGGGTAATCCCAGCATTGTTCACCAGAATATCAACGTTGCCCCATGCTTCGAGTGTAGCTTTGACCATTTGTTCAGCTTCATCCATCAGGCCAACATTGGCTTGAAGTGTAATCGCCTTGACTCCTTTGGCACGGATTGCTTCCGCCACTTCCTCAGCTGCAGCTTGACTGCCCGCATAATTCACGGCCACGTTCGCTCCAGCCTCAGCCAGTGCCAGTGCAATACTGCGCCCAATTCCCCGGGATGCCCCGGTAACGAGTGCATTTTTACCTTCTAATGGTTTAGACATAATCATTCCTCCTTTCCCCAAATCTATATCAGTTCAACCAAAGAATGTTTACACTTGCCACTCCGATGACAGAATAAACTTCCGATCGCTGTTATCCCCAGATTTTTTTTGATTCCCTTTTCTAAAGGGAAAATCCGGTGATAAAGGCGAACGCTCCGCTTCTTCAGTTTTTTTCTGTCCTCTCCGTTCTCGTGTAAAAAGTTTAGTTTAACTCATATAACTCCTTCTAATTCACTTGCCGTTGCTTCGAGCGTTTCAAGACTGTTCACATTGTAGAGTTTAACGGTTTTATCTGTTTTTTTAATCAAACCGGTCAATACACTGCCTGATCCAATCTCGATGAACGTATCCACGCCTTGCTCAATAAGCCATGTCACACTGTCTTCCCATAATACAGGAGAATAGACCTGAGCTGTTAACAAATCCTGAACTTGTCCATTCTCTGCAGGTCTTGCCGTCACATTAGCAACTACAGGAACCGTTGCCGGTGAGAACGTGACGGTTTTCAGTTTTTCTTTCAGCTTCTCAGCTGCACCCTTCATCAATGAAGAGTGGAACGGGCCGCTTACTTCCAATGCAATGGCGCGTTTACCGCCAGCTTCTTTCACTCGCTCCGCGACTGCAGCTACGCCTTCCTTTACACCAGAAACGACGATTTGTCCTGGACAATTAATGTTCGCAAGTTCAACCGCATGACCACTTTCAGATACGTCACGGCAAAGCACCCCCAGCGCTTCCCGATCCGCACCCAACACAGCAGCCATAGCTCCTTGTCCACCCGGAACTGCCTGTTCCATATACTGACCACGAGCCCGTACAATGCTCACTGCATCAGCAAACGATAGAACGCCTGCCGCCACCAGTGCACTGTATTCTCCCAGACTGTGCCCAGCCGTATAATCAGGCTGAATTCCTTTTTCTTTGAAAGCTTCAAGCAAGGCAATACTTGCTGTCAACAGAGCCGGTTGTGTATTTGATGTCTGTTTCAACTCGGTCTCCGGTCCTTCAAATACAAGATTACTCAGCGAGAAACCCAATGTTTCATCCGCTGTACGAAAAATCTCGGTTGCCGCAGGCACGGACTCATACGCGTCCTTCGCCATGCCTACAGCCTGTGATCCCTGTCCGGGAAATACAAATGCTATTTTACCCATCTCATTCATCTCCCAGCTCTCTAGTTTACCAAACGAGTACGGATGCACCCCATGTCAAACCGCCACCGAATCCAACCATCAGAACAGTATCTCCGGCTTTCATGCGACCTTCCTCGGCAGCTTCTACCAGAGCAAGTGGAATGGAAGCAGCAGATGTGTTAGCATACTTGTCCACGTTGACTACAACCTTCTCTTCAGGAAGTTCAAGTCGTTGCATCGCAGATTGGATAATCCGAATATTTGCTTGGTGAGGAACAAACAGATCCACATCCGTGCGCTCCATACCAGCCTTGCGCAATACTTCGATGGTAGCCGTTCCCATGACACGTACCGCAAACTTGAACACTTCACGACCGTTCATATAGATGTAATGCTTTTTATTTTCAACGGTCTCTACAGTAGCAGGCAAACGAGAACCGCCGCCTTCCATCTGAAGAAGACTGCCGCCAGCACCTTCGGCACCAAGATCGAATGCTTTGAATCCACGGCCTTCCGGAACTTCACCAACGACCACCGCGCCTGCTCCGTCACCAAAGAGGACACATGTGTTACGGTCTGTATAATCCGTAATACGAGACAAGCAGTCCGCACCAATAACAAGTGCATTGTTGTACATGCCGCTTTGGATGAAGCTCGTAGCACTCGCCAAACCATATACAAATCCGGAACAAGCAGCCGACAAATCGAATGCCGCCGCACCTTTTGCACCCAGTTTGTCCTGCAAGATGCAGGCTGTCGATGGGAACGAAGAATCCGGGGTAATCGTTGCAACAATAATCAGATCAAGATCACTGCCTGTCATGCCTGCAGATTCAAGGGCTTTAATAGCCGCTTCGTACGCCAGATCGGAAGTTGCCTGATCGGGTGCAGCAATATGACGTTCTTTGATCCCTGTACGACTGACGATCCACTCGTCATTGGTGTCGACCATTTTTTCCAGGTCGCTATTCGTCAAAATTTTCTCAGGCACATATTTCCCTGTACCAATAATCCCTACTGGGCGCAAATTATTCATGTCGTCACTCACTTCCCGCTAATTTCCTTAGATATGCTCTCTACCAGCTGATTCTGCACTGCAATCCGAGCTTGGCGTACAGCATTTTTGATGGCATTGCCATCAGCAGATCCATGACTTTTCACAACCAGCCTACTCAAACCAAGGAGCGGCGCTCCGCCATGCTCCGTATAATCCAGCTTACGTTTCAACCCACGCAGTTCAGGCATCAGTACAGCCGCAGCCAGTTTACTTTTGAGGGAAGATGAGAATTGTTCCTTAAGCAAGGCGAAAATGGCCCCTGCTGTGCCTTCCAACGATTTCAGCAGTATATTCCCTGCAAAACCGTCACATACAAGCACATCACAAGCACCGGTCAGCACATCACGTGCTTCTACATTACCAACAAAGCGAATTGGGAGTTGCTCCAGTAAGGGATACGCATGTTTGGTCAACTCATTACCCTTGCCTGGTTCTGTTCCTACATTGAGCAATCCCACTCTTGGGGATTCTATGCCCTGTACTTTTTGCCGATACAAACTGCCCATCAGGCCATATTGTGCAAGATGCTCCGGTTTGGCATCCATATTCGCTCCGAGATCAAGAGCAAGTACACCCACATCATCAATCGTTGGAATCATCGGCGCAAGTGCCGGACGTTCGATGCCTTCCATACGACCTACAACAAGCAAACCCGCTGTCATCAACGCTCCAGTGTTGCCCGCCGAGATCATCGCGTCCGCTTCGCCTTCTTTCAACATCCGGCCAGCTACCACCATGGAGGCATCTTTCTTGCGACGTACTGCTTTAACGGGTTCATCATCCGATCCAATAACTTCCGAAGCATGCCGGACCGTCAGATTGGCAGGTCTCACACCTGACTGACTCAAAAGAGGTTCCAGCTTGGCTTCATCGCCGATCAGGACGATCTGTGTATCCGCCCATTCCGTAGCTGCGGCAATCGCACCTTCTACCGTGGATGCAGGTGCATTGTCGCCTCCCATGGCATCAATGACGATTTTCATTCCAAATGACCTCCTTCTCCGCTGTCTTCTCCACCTGAATGGTAGATTACAAAGTTGCCTTGAAACACCATCTCTTCACCTACATAGGTGAATACTTCCACTTTGGCTTTGCCCTTTTGACCCGGAATCGATCTCACATAAGCCTTAGCAATACATTTTTCTCCCAAATGAACCGAACGGACAAAACGAATGTCTGCTGATGCGGTCAACGCGATCTCGTCATTAATAATCGCTACAGCCAGGGAGTTGGCCTGTGCAAAGACATAGTGTCCACGTGCAATGCCTGTTCTGGAAAATACGTGTTCTTCCTTAATCTCGAACAAGGAAATACCGCTCTTGTCCAGCTGTAAATCCACAATATCACCGATAATCTCATGCAGGGGCAGCGAGCGTACCTGATCATACGAGCGTTCTGCCATCAGTTTCATCCGTTCCCGAAGTTCGGGTATTCCAAGTTCCAACCTGTCAAGACGAATCGTCTGAATACTCACCTTCAATTGGCGCGTAAGTTCCTGATCCGTCACAAACGGGTTTTCTTCTATCATTTTGGTTAACTGCTGTTGCCTCTGTCTCTTCGGTACACGTTCGATGCCTGACACCCCCCGCTGTATCGTTTACGGAACCGTCCCATCCGGCCAGTTCAACCATTCGTTCCTGTTGCTTCTATAGTTGCATCCCTGGTCACCAGGGTCGTTCTCAAACGGATCATGGTTCATCTATATGTAACGTCAAATCTTAGAACCTGGTACTAAACTATAGTATATCTCATCCCGTGTCAAAAAGAAAGGCTGGCCTAACAAAAACAATCCACTCTTGTAGAGCACAGATTTCATGCGTGCTAACGCACTCTACCGATACCCTCTAACCCCAAAAAAAGTAGCACCTCATCGAAATGAAGTGCTACTTAATGTCCAACTATTATTGAGAGATGATCTCTCTTGCTTTGTACGTTCCGCACACTTTGCACACGTGGTGACTAAGTTTAAGTTCGCCACATTGTTCACATTTCACCATGCCCGGTACAGCCAATTTAAAGTGAGTGCGACGTTTGTCGCGACGCGTCTTGGACGTTCTCCGTTGAGGTACTGCCATTATTCCCACCTCCTTATCAAAATCAACCTTTGCAGGTAGTCTTAAAATGTTCGATTTTCAATCATGCTCATTTAAAAAAATCCTTGAGCCCTGCAAGCCGCGGATCGATAACCTGGTTATCACAACCGCAGTCACCTTCGTTCAGCTCATGGCCACACTTGGGGCATAACCCTTTGCATGTATCGCTGCATAGCGGTATAAACGGAAGATCCAGCAGAAAAACTTCCTCGGCATAACCCTTCAGATCAACGCTATCTCCATCCACATAGAGCGTATCATCGTCTTCGTGTAAATCCTCTGGCTGTTTTCCTTGCTTGAATTGCTCATGAAAATCAATATGAAAATGTTCATTGATCGGCTTAAGACAACGGGAGCACAACATGTCCACTCCTATAGTCAGCTTGCCATGAACATCCACAACGTCACCTTCTCTGAATGCTGCAGATAAGTCCGCAGTCAGCGGGGTAACGGCTGTGATATCTTGTCGGTTAGAAACCAGTTCCTTGATATCCCACTCTTCGTTAAACTTCAGGGGGCCATCACTGGTAGCCACTTTGCGAAATGGCATTAACATTTCCATCACTCCAAACGAAACCAATTTCATAGTTCGTATCAAACGTATCACGACAGTTATACAGGTCAAGCCTGCTTTTGTAAAGCAATAAATCCTGACTGTATGTATTCTGACGCTTCGCCGTTAAAAGTATTATGAAATTGACTTAACAAACAAAAATCATTATACCGATTTTTCAAGACGTTTGTCAACACTTTTAACTTTACACCCTATTTTAAAACGAATGGCCCAGAACCGTTTACTCCATCTGGTCTATTATAGACTCACTTCAAGATAAACTACAAGTCGTCATTTTAGTTGTTGCTCCTTGCAAACAGCGGTCACATTTCGTTAACGTTTAGTGTGATCTATATCACACAGACCCACTTGCCCCCTATCTATACTTGCTATAAACCGAAGCACGATCAGCTCCATGACCGATTGTTTATCCAACTATTTCATATTATATCGGGAGGGAAAATGTATGTTAAGCGAGCACACAATTAGAGTCATTAAGTCTACAGTACCTGTACTTGAAGTCCACGGGGAAGCGATCACACGCCATTTCTATGAAACGATGTTTACGGCTCATCCGGAACTGCTAAATATTTTTAATCACGCAAATCAGAAACAGGGACGACAGCAAGCCGCCCTAGCCAATATGGTATACACCGCTGCCCTGCATATCGATAATCTGTCCTCCATCCTGCCTGCCGTCCAGCAAGTTGCACATAAACATCGCAGCCTAGGTATCGTTCCTGAGCAATATGCGATTGTCGGCACCTATCTGCTACAAGCCATCAAGGATGTGCTTGGAGACGCGGCAACGGATGAAATCATCACGGCGTGGGGCGAAGCCTACAATGTCATTGCAGACGCCTTTATCGGGATCGAACAGGACATGTATACGGAAGCGGAAAACCAGACGGGTGGCTGGGAAGGATTTCGTACCTTCAAAGTTGCCAAGAAAGTGCAGGAAAGTGAAATCATCACGTCCTTTTACCTCGTTCCAGACGACGGTCAGCCTATCGCCAGCTATAAACCCGGACAATACATTAGTATCAAAATCCAGCCAGAGGCACAGTCATTTACCCAGATTCGTCAGTATAGCCTTTCAGATACCCCGGGTAAACCCTACTATCGCATTTCCGTTAAGCGTGAGCTAGGTGGATTAGATCGCCCTGATGGAGTCATATCCACGTATCTCCACGACCACATTGAAGAAGGTAGTCAAGTGGAACTATCCGCTCCTGCTGGCGACTTCACGCTGGATGCAGAGGATAAACGTCCTGTTGTGTTACTTAGTGGGGGTGTTGGCTTAACGCCCATGATCAGTATGTTAAATACGCTGGTTCAGTTGAACGAAAACCGTGCAATTACTTTTTTACATGCAAGTCCCAATGGTCAATCTCACGCGTTCCGTGATCATGTGAACAGTCTGGCCGAACTTAATGAGAGCGTTAAAGCATATTATTGTTATACACAACCTGAGAATTCTGATCATATGAGCAGTCATTTTCATAAGGAAGGTTATATGGATGCGGTCTGGCTTCGCCAAGTGATTAATGAACTGGATGCCACCTATTATCTGTGTGGACCGGTTTCGTTCATGCGCTCAGTGTATACGGAGCTTCTGGCGCTTGGAGTTGCAGCAGACAACATTCATTATGAATTTTTTGGACCGAAAGCTAGTCTTTCTCCCGCGCCGGAGAGTGTCTAGGTGTTCTGAGATGTGATTGTCCTAAATTCCTAATGTATAAGTTTATAGGTAAGTGTCCTATCATGTTAATTTATTAAGATGAAGTTATGAAGAGGTCATTCTCCAATTATACAAAATATATAATATACAATAGATTTACAGGCACAGTCCGACATCCGTTGATGTCGGATTTGTGCTTTTTTCTTGTCTGAATTGGTGCATGATTTGATCTAATACATGACATCCCCTATGATGGAATGGATGTTATACATAATCGGATATCCAATCGAAAGGAGTACCTCTAACCATGAAAGCCGTGGGCGTCATTGTTGAATATAACCCTTTGCACAATGGGCATGTCTATCATTTGCAGGAAGCTCGGCGGCTAAGCGGGGCAGACGCCGTTGTTGCGGTCATGAGCGGCCCTTTTCTCCAGCGTGGTGAACCCGCCATCGTGGGTAAAAGGGCGCGCACCGAGATGGCGCTGCACGCAGGCGCGGATCTCGTGCTTGAACTGCCGGTTGCGTACGCGGTCCAACCGGCCGAGTGGTTCGCCTTCGGTGCGGTATCCCTGCTGCACCGCACCGGCGTTGTGGACTCGCTCTGCTTTGGCAGCGAGTCCGGAGACCTGGACAGCCTGCAGCGCATTGCGCGCGTGCTGGCTGTAGAGCCCGCAGGGATGCGCGAGGACATCGCGCGCCGCCTGCGGGAAGGCGCCAGCTACCCCGCCGCGTACGCAGGCGCGGCGGCAGCGCTGGCGCCCGGCGGCGTCGATGCTCACGACGCCGCTGCACTGCTGGAGCAGCCCAACAATTCGCTTGGGCTGCACTACCTGATCGCGCTGCAACGACTTGGCAGCGCGATCCAGCCCTTTACGGCGGCGCGTACCGGTGCCGCGTATCATGACGCGACGCCCGGGCCGGGGGCGATCGCCAGTGCCACAGCCGTCCGCCGCCTGCTGATGGCGGACGGCCCCGATGCCGCCGCGCCATACGTGCCGGCGGCGACCCTTGCCATTCTTCATCGCGAATGGCAGGAAGGGCGCGCTCCCATACACTGGGAGCGCTTTGCACAGCCGCTGTTGCACCTTGCGGCCACCCGCCGTGCCTCCGAGCTGGAACGCATCGCCGAAGTCACGGAAGGCCTGGAACACCGGCTGAGCCGTACACTCGCTCAGCTCCCGGAGCCTTCAGTCGAATCACTCCTGGATGCACTGAAGACCAAACGTTACACACGCACAAAGCTTCAGCGTATGCTTGCCCACTTGCTCCTGAATCACACCAAAGCCGAGTGTTCCCCAGAGCAATTGGCTGCCGGACCCGGATATCTCCGCGTCCTTGGATTTAATACTCAAGGGCAAAGCCTGCTTAAACAGATGAAGAAGACCGCGTCACTGCCTGTTGTGCTGAAACCGTCGACGTTCACCCACAATCAGCTGGAACTGGATATCCAAGCTCAGGTTGCGTATGGGCTCTCTTCCGAGCATAGGGATACACGCAGGATGTTCAGTGACTACTATGAGTCGCCTGTGAGAGTGTAATCTGCTTTTGATCAAAAGGCTTAATCTCATATAGAGCTTTTAATTCCCATCATTTAGGGATCATTGATTCTTAAATATTCGACACTCAATTGTACAAGTAAAAAAATCCCCTTGCTGCGCGCCGCTCAGGCACCTCGCAACAAGGGGATTTCCTTATTCACTTCTCTTGTTATCTTAATTCTTTTAGTTATTTTAATAACTTTGAGTCTTGTGGGTCTAGCGAGTCTGTTAATCTTCTCTAATCTCTTGATCACACTTCATTCCACTGTAATCAATTATTCCGATTTCATCCGTTCTTTATCCATCCGGTTCAACGTTAGCTCGATCTCTTCCCTCCCGTTTAAAATCCTATGATTTCACGGACAAGGTTTTCAGGTAAGCCAACGCATCATCCACCGTGCTCACAGGCACAAGTTTCATTTTGGTACCAATTTGTTCAGCCTTGGCTTCCGCTTCCTTGTAATTATCCTTCGGCACGAAGAAGAACTCCGCTTCTTTCCGGTCAGCAGCTACAATTTTGTGCACTACACCACCAATTGCACCCACCACACCGTCCTTGGTAATGGTACCTGTACCCGCAATTCGATGACCTTTCGTCAGATCTCCAGGTGTTAACTGGTTATAAATCTCCAAAGTAAACATCAATCCGGCAGACGGACCACCAACCTGGGTATCGGTGAAGGAGATCTGTTTGTCCGGATCTTCCGCTTTCACCTTCTGAACCGCACCAATCATTACGCCGAGTCCCGGTCGGGTTTCACCCGTTTTACTGTCTTTGACCTGAATCAGCTTCACGTCCCGGCTAATGGTCTCTCCACCACGTTCCAGTTGCATTTCGACCGTATCTCCGACCTTTTTATCTTTTAACTGGGCAGAAAGGACCGTATTATCCGGCGTAGCTGTTCCGTTCACTCCCAGAATAATATCGCCCGGAGCAATGTCTCCTTCCGGTTTTGGGTCTTCGGACAGTCCAAATACAAAGATATGTTCAGGTACAATGGAGTACGCAACGCCAGCCTGCTCATACGCAGCCTCCATTGCGGAGGATTGCGAGTCACTCATGAACCATACTTGTTCAGCAGAGTATTCCGCTTCGCTTTTGCCGCGCAGTCGGTCTTCCTTTTTATCCACTTGAGCATTTTGATTGAACAGAGAGGTCCCTAGCAAAAACACATTGGCATATGTTGCCGACACAGTCGTCATCATAAATACACCGCGTTCATCCTGGTCTCCGCCCTTAACGGTTACCATTGGTTTTACTTCATCTGCACTGCCAGGCATATATATGATATACGGCGTTGGCATGTACACGGCAACATAGACGACCAGAGCCACCACGATCACAAAGATCGAAGCTCTGAATCCGCCAGATTTCCGAATCCGATTCATCGCATGAGCCTCCGTTCTTTGTATCTCTATATAAGCTAAACTCTACACTAATTAGCGATTGCAATACCACCTTTTGAATACTTCCATTCTCCGGTTAGATTTCGCACTCTTTGTCATGCAGATACGCAGCTCATCTTGTTTAATATTTATTTCAAGTCTAACACTCTGGTCCCTGTGCATACAATGGTACAGGCCGGATAGGCCACTGTATACCATAGCCTGTCCGGTCAAGGCCGAACCGCCCTTGGGGCGTCATTCGGCCGTCCATAACGATTCAGAAGCCGAATTGGCGCTATTTGATATGAGGTGAAACGATGACAATACAGAGCGAGGTTAGAGACTCTGGCCCGTTACGAACGATACTTCTAAGTACCGGCGCGTTAGCACTGGTCATTGCAGTAGTTGCTTCCCCCAAAGAAGCGTTTGATGCCTCTATTCAAGGTCTGGATATATGGTGGAAAATCATCTTCCCTGCCATGCTTCCGTTCCTGATGTTATCCCAAATGCTCACTGCGTTTGGCTTCACCCACGCGATGGGTGCCTTGCTCGGACCACTAATGCAACGCTGGTTCAGACTTCCAGGCAGCGCTGGGCTCGCTATCGCTGTTGGCATGTGCGGCGGATTCCCCGCAGGAGCAGATGCAGTATCCCGTTTATTTCAGGATAGACAAATTACCGCCAAGCAGGCGGTTGTCCTTGCAGCAGCAGCTCATTTTGCCAATCCAATGATGATCATCCTGGTCGTTGGTGCTGCTTTTCTTCACCAGCCTGCTGCCGGATATTTCCTCTTAGTGGTTCACTGGATCAGCGGCTGGATTGCTGCCATTTTTGCCGTGCGTCTCTTGCCTGCACCGGGTAACCAGAAAGATCTGGTTGGTTCGACAGCCCTCCAAGCGGATAACAGTTCTCGTGGTCCTCAGACGGCAAGTCCTGCAAGTTCCACAAGTCGCTCATCTCTCCCCCACCACTCTAAGATCAAACGACGTAGCATATGGTCTGATATGATGATTGCAGCCAGGGAAGCCCATAGTCGTGATGGAAGAGGGTTTGGCAAACTGTTAGGTGACACCGTGTCCCAGGCTGTGCAGACTTTGATGATGACCGGAGGATACATGATCGGTTTTGCCGTATTTATCCGGCTACTCTCCCTTTATGTGACTCCTGGTTCTTCTGCTGCGCTGTGGCCAGCCTTTTTGGAGCTTCATTTGGGCACCTACCATTTGAGCCAAACTTCGCTTACACCTGCCCTGCTGATGTCCCTGCTTGCAGCTGTTTTGGGATGGGGCGGTCTATGCTCCCATCTGCAAGTCTCTGCTGTCCTGAAAGGAACTGGACCCGACAGCAAATCCATGTTGTATTTTGCCGGAGTTCGTCTGATTCATGGGATCATCGCCTTTATTATCAGTCTGTTCCTCTGGATGCCGTTCAGCCGATATAGCACACAAGCCTGGACCACATTACAGACGAATGCAGACCAGGACCTGTCAACACCATTCAGTTGGCTCTTCATACATAATCCAGGCAACACATACACAATTAACGCCATATGGAGCGCCTTACCTGCTGCCTGCATGGGTCTAGCGTTACTTCTTGCAATTATGATTAGTCTATCAGGTCTTACCTTCTGGTTTAACCGCCGGTTTTCTCGCTGATTTTCTGACGGAGCGCAGCTTCCACTTCAGGTGATACAAGATCTGTTACATCTCCATGATAATGAGCGATTTCTTTGACGATGCTGGAACTTAAATAGGAATACTTTGGATTCGTCATCATAAATATCGTTTCCGCATCCGGATTCAACTTGCTGTTGGTCGATGCCAATTGCAGCTCGTATTCAAAATCAGTAACTGAGCGTATACCGCGAACGATAACCTGTGCTTCCTTTTGCCGAACGTAATTGGCCGTCAGATCACGGAAACTGTCCACCTCCACATTCGGTAGATGGCGGGTTACTTCCGTGATCAGTTCCTTGCGTTCCTCCACCGTAAACAGCGGATTTTTGCTCATATTGTTCAACACAGCCACAATGACGCGATCAAATTGCTTCGACGCTCTGGCGATAATATCGAGATGCCCCATCGTTACGGGATCAAAACTTCCAGGATATACGGCGATCCGTTCCTGTCGATGTATCATTTCAGTCATGAGGAGCCTCCTCTTCCGGTGTAATGGATTCTCCATCTTCAACCGCTTCAGGCGCATAATAATAGATGGATACTGCCGTCTCCCCATACAAAGCCTTGCGCGTTTGTTCAAACGGGCCGAATTGCTCAGGGTAATCATGTTTGGATTCATATTCAAGCACGATGGTTGCTTCGGGTTCCAGAAGTTCCAGTTCGTGCATGGTCAGCATCAACTCGTGCCCGTTCTTCATGCGATATGGCGGGTCGAGAAACACCAGATCGAACGTTGTGCCTCGCTTGGCGAGTGCCTTCAATGCACGACCTGCATCATTACGGTATACAGCCGCCTGGTCTTCCAGCTTGGTCGCCTTCAGATTCATGCGGATCACTTCAATACTTTTCGATTCCAAATCAACAAAAACAGCCTTGTCCATGCCGCGGCTCAGCGCCTCAATTCCGAGACCCCCACTGCCTGCAAACAGATCCAATGCTGTGCCGCCCTCAAAATAAGGACCAACCATGCTAAATAACGCTTCCTTCACCTTGTCGGTGGTCGGTCGCGTGCCTGTGCCAGGAACAGCCTTCAGCGGCCTACCTTTCGCACTCCCAGATACCACTCTCACTGACGAGTCACCTTTTCTCTATGTAAGTTTATTGATACGGCTATCGTACCACACTCCGGTTCAGTTTGAAAAATGTTCGGTCTTCATTTGCCTTGGAAAATTGTTGGCGAATTGTTGACGCATATGTATAAAAAGGAAACAATCGGGCGATTCTATAATTATCGACATCACAAGTGTCGTAGACAACCGCGGAGAAGACTTACGTTTCCCCATAAGCTCTTCGTCCGGTTTCTCCTCTCCCATGAAAAGTAGGCCCTCGAAAGAGGGCCTATTTTTGTGGTTTATGTTTAATTTATTATGTTAGTTATATTTTTCTTCAAATTCACTTATTTCAGCTTCCTCTTCAGTCTGCAACCATCCGATCTCCCTCAGCCATATGCCCATATCTGCAATAAATTCATTCGCGTTAAGATGTTCAATTTTGTATTTCTGGAGCTTCTCACTCAAAAAAGCATAGAACTCATGGCTTAATACATACCGTTGTTTGCTTTTGCTTAATGTCTTATACCGATCCTCGCTGACCACCAGATCAAAATAGATGACATTCTCCTTCTTCACATGCCTGACCGTGGACCTTCTATCGTATTCTTCAGGAAGACACCTGAAAACAAAGAATAGTTCAATATCAACTATTTGATATTTGCTTTCTGCTTGATCAAACACAGACTGCAACTCATCCGAAAGATTGGCAACTTGCGTTAAACCTGAAGTGTCAGTTGATCGGCCCAGAATCATCACTAAACTCCTCCTTGTTCAATCTCAACATGCGTAATGAAACTAAAAAAGGCTGACTAGTGATGTAAACTCCGTCAACCTTTCCTATGTTCGTCCTTCTTGTGCCTTGCCCCAACTTAGGAAGACTATACTAATTCATCTCTCTATGTTTCCGATTAGACCTTCGCAAATTGATCAATGGAATGATAAGTAAAACAACCGGCAAGAGAAGATTTATTGAACCATTCTTAATCATCATGAAGGTAATAAACAGCACGGCGAGCCAAGTCATAATCTCCATCATTTCATATTTGGTTAACGTAAGCTTAAATGCTTTTCTCGAAATGAAACGAATCAAGAAATAAGCGATCAAGCTATAGAACAGAATCATTCCCAAAATTGCAACAGTAATTATGAGGTACATATCCACCATATAAATCTCACCCGACCCTTATGTCATTCCCTTAATTTTACCATATAAGAAATAGGGTGTCATTCCAAATTCCGAACCAGCGCTTTGTCAAGGCTGACAAATTACGCTTTACTTCTCTTCAACAACAATCGTTGCATTATAGATCACGACACGTTTCCCATTGAGATCGAATAATACTTTATTCCCGTATTCCGTATCTTCCACGTCAATTTTGCCATCATAGGTTTGAATCAATTCACCATTATTACTGTACACTTTAACGACCCGCTCCAGGCCGCCCGAGTTATTGGATCTCATCGTTTTGAGTGCACGTTCACCCGAAGCGGTATTGAAATACCATATGAAACATCCAACTATGATGCCCAGAAAGACCAACACCGTCACCCATATACCTGTCTTTGCTTTTCTACTCATCTTGAACCCCCTATTATGTTTCCTGTCTTGTACATTACGAGGGCAGAGAGAGAACGGTTTCATAGATCACATCTCAAGCCATTTATGGACATAACAAAACAGAGGCCTCCAACAAGCGAAGACCTCTGTTCTTTATTGCGAATTACCTTTTATTTACAGTTCACGAATAACAAATTCAAATGTCAGTTCGCCGTCTGAAGGGATCAGGTATTCCGGATGAACTGGAGCACCCCAGCTGTCATCACCGCCGACACCCATTTGTTTACCCGCTACAGTCACGACCGTATAGTGCACAGGAGGCAATTCGTACGCATGTTGTGCGTTCTCCAGCTCAAATGCCGTATATGGTGATACATTCAGCTCAACCGGGGTTCCGGATGCTTCAATTTTGAAGCCACGTCCCGCGTTGTCTGTCAATTTGGCCCAACGTACACCTGTACGGTTGCCAGATTCCTGTGGTACCAGATATGGAGCTACAGTATCAGCTACCTTGCTGCCATGAATGCCCAAACGTGCGCCAAATGCACGGTCTGCATAGTTTTCTTCAGGTCCCATCGCGAGCCATTCCACGTTTTCGAAGTCAGGTGACGTTCTGAAGGACAATGCATGGATTGGCAGATTCGGCAATCCAGCTGTACCTTTGTACGCATTATGCACACGCACGCTTCCATCTGCATGTACAGTATAGACCACTTTTACTTGTACATCCGCCGAAATGTTGAGCTTGTACGTGAACTCGATCCGGTATTGATCCGGTTTCTGTTCCGCTTTCCACTCTACAGAACGTGGCATCAGGCTTGCTGCATACCAGGCACCCAGTTCGAAGCCCATCGCCATGCCTTTGTCATTATCCGTCATTGCACGCCAGAAGAGCGGTGCAGGTGGTACCGCAATGGTCTCACGACCGGACAATTTCAGGGAAACCAGTGTACCGAACTGTTTGGAGAACAGCGCATGCGTTTTGCCAGCACGAACGCCGATGTTAACGTCACCTTCGATAACTTGTACATCACTTACAAGGTTCAAGTCCACTTCAACTGCATCATTTACCTGATCCTGTGTGAAAATAAACTGTCCAAATGCCACTTCTTCGCCTTTGTCAGCCCACAGTGTAGCAGCTTTCAACACAAGTGCAGTGTTTACAGCGTACTCGCCGTCTGCCAAGGAGGCTGCCTCCAACGGAAGCTTCACTACCGTCTCGCTTTGCGCATCCACGTTGACTTCCAATGTTCCGCGTAGCACTTCATGTCCCTCGCGCTCCAGGCTGTATACCAGTTCCAGTGCAGATGTATCTGCGAACAGATTACCGTTCACGATTTTAACGCCTTCACGATCCGGGAACAGTTTGATGTTCTGATACAGGAATTTGACTTCCTGCATTTTCGCAGTCACTTTACGATCAGCATGGACGATACCGTTGCCACAGAACGAATAGTCTGATGGACGATCACCGAAATCTCCGCCATAAGCGAGGAACTCTTTGCCGTAACGATCTTTTTTGTAAATGGATTGGTCGATGTAATCCCAGATGAATCCACCTTGATACATCGGGTATTTGTCTTCCAACTCCGTGTATTTGTGCATACCACCAATAGAGTTACCCATGGCGTGCATGTACTCACAGCTAATATAAGGCTTGGTCGGATTCGCATTCAGGAATTCCTCAATGTCAGCCGGTTTGGCATACATGCGGGTCTCCATATCACTTGTCTCATCGAAACGACGATCATGGAATACACCTTCATAATGCACCAAACGTGTTGGATCAGCCGATTTAAAGTATTGGGATACTTTGTAGATGACTTCACCACCGTGTGATTCATTACCACAAGACCAGATCAGAATGGACGGATGGTTTTTGTCACGTTCCACCATGGATACAGCGCGGTCCATAACGATATCATGCCATTCCGGTTTGTCACCTGGGATAACCCAAGAAGGCTCAACAGCACCAAGCTTCTGCCAAGATCCGTGTGTCTCCAGGTTCATCTCGTCAATAACATAGAGTCCGTATTCATCACATAGCTCATACCACAGACTTTGGTTTGGATAGTGTGACGTACGTACGGCATTCATATTGTTCTGTTTGATGGTACGAACATCCCACAGCATGTCCTCCTTCGTAACCGCACGTCCACGACGCGGGTTGAACTCATGGCGATTCACACCTTTGAATACGATACGTTTACCGTTGATGTGCATTACTTTGTCAATCATTTCAAATGTACGGAAACCAACGGCTTGAGGAACAACCTCTACCAATGCACCCGCAGCATCATATACACGAATATAGAGACGGTACAAGTATGGAATCTCTGCGCTCCACAGGTTCACTGTACCAATGTCTTCACGAAGACTTACTTGTCCATCATTAACTTTGGATTCAAACGTCTTAACGGTCTTGCCTTCACGATCACGAAGTTCAGCCTCTACCCGCGATCCAGCAACGGCTTTTCCTTCCAGCTTCAGATCCAATTGCAATGTACCGTTCGTGTAGGACTTGTCCAGATCTGTGCGAACATGAACATCACGAACGTGTGCAGTCGGGACGGTATACAGATACACATCTCTGAAAATGCCGGAGAAACGCCAGAAATCCTGATCTTCCAGCCAGCTGCCCGTGCTGCGTTGATACACCTCAACCGCGAGTTTGTTCTCTCCATCCTGAAGGAATGGCGTTAGGTCAAAGTCAGACGGCGTGAAGCTATCTTCTCCGTATCCTACGAATTGTCCGTTAAGCCATACATAGAATGCAGACTCTACGCCTTGGAAAGAAATATATACCGGATTCGACTCCCAACCTGTCGGCAGGTGGAATGTGCGAATGTAACTACCTACAGGATTTTTGTCCTGTGGCAATGCCGGTGGACGAATCTCGTTCAAACCGTCCCAAGGATATTGGGTATTTACATATTGAATCTGTCCGTATCCTTGCAGTTGGATGTGTCCCGGAACTTCAATATCATCCCAGCCTTCACTGGAGAAATCGGATGTATAGAAAAACTCAGAACGGCTATCTGGACGAATCGCATAGTTGAATTTCCACGTACCATTCAGATCATAACGCATGGACATCGCGCCTGAACCTACAGCCTCGTCCATCGTTTGGTAATAACGGTGATCGGAATAGGCATGAAGACGGTTCACCTCAAATACACTTACGTCTCCCAACCAGTTGATATCTGCCTTTGTTGCTTTCATCGGCTCTCTCTCCCTTTAAAACGTTATAGTTTGACTTATTCAAGGTTTCATCTGGATTTCCTTTTTGCTTTACATAAACAAACAAAAAAGACAGAGGTACGCCATAACTGGCGTCCTCTCTTCTTTCCTGCACCCGTTCATTTGCACGGATTATGCCATTTTCATTACTTCACGGAACCTACCATACCTGCAACAAAATGTTTCTGCATGATGAAGAATACGATTGCTGTAGGCAGTGTTGCAATAACGATCGCTGTCATAATTACTCCGTAATCCGGAGCATAACCAGCACCAAGATTAGAAATCAATAGTGGGATCGTTTGTTGGTCAGGCGTTTGCAATACAATGAGTGGCCACAGATAGTTATTCCAGCTACTCATGAATGTAATGATTGCTGCCGCTGCATATGTTGTTTTCATTGTTGGCATGTAGATCTTCAGGAAGATCCCCAGTTCACTCAGACCATCGATACGACCAGCTTCCAGCAGATCTTTCGGGAACATTTTGGTGTTCTGACGGAAGAAGAAGATCAGGAACGCTGTTGCAATGGTTGGCAGGATAACGGCTGCCATCGTGTTAATTCCGATAACTGGAGTAACCCCAGAGATCGTTGCGAACATTCGATATAGTGGCACCATGATCGCTGCAAACGGAATCATCATGGACAACAATAGAATATTAAATACGATATCACGGGACTTCGTGCGGTATACTTCAAAACCATAACCAGCCATGGAGCCGATTAACAAGGCCAGCACAGTAGAGATGACCGAGATCATAGCTGAGTTCCCCAGAGCCTGCACTAGGTTTGTCGAATCAAGCAATTTGCTGAAGTTATCAAGAAAAGCTGAACCTGGCAGCAATCTGCCCTTCGTTACATCAACTGATGCATTTGTTGCACTGACCAGCATCCAGAAAAATGGGAAAATGGATACAAAGGCGACGATGGATAAGAACACATATGTGAAAATCCGTTTTGCTTTAGCTTTAGCCATTTTTATTATCACCTGCCACTTTAAACTGGATAATGGACAAAATAATGATCAAAATTACGATAGAGTACGAAACCGTTGCTGCATATCCAAAGTCTGGTGAATATTTGAACGAAAGGTTGTAGATATATTGTGAGATCGACATGGTCGCGTTACCCGGACCACCTTTGGTAATATTCATGATCTCATCAAAGATTTGAAGTGTACCAATAGTAGATGTGATCGACGTGAAGAGGATAATCGGTTTAAGCAACGGTACTGTGATTTTGAAGAATTGTGTAAAAGCATTCGCTCCGTCGATTCTTGCAGCTTCATAGATCGATTGATCGATGTTTTGCAGGGATGACAGATAGAAAATCATGTTATATCCGGTCCAACGCCAAGTAACGGCGATTATGATCGTAATTTTAGCCCAGAACGGGTCTGTGATCCATTGGATTGGATCTCCAATAATGTGCAGGCCCATCAGGAATTGATTCACCATTCCATCTGGTGCGAACAAATATTTGAATACAACAGAGTATGCTACCAATGAAGTTACACAAGGCAAGAAAATCGCTGTACGGAAGAAGCTCCGGAAGCGCAGTGTGCTGTCATTCAGCAATACGGAAATAAACAAACCAAGAATAATCATTAAAGGCACTTGAACAATCAAGTAGATAAATGTATTCGATAATGCTGTACGGAACGTTGTGTCAACTAACAATCTTTTGTAGTTAGAAAGGCCCGTAAATTCAAGATTGGCTCCTACACCAGACTTGAACGATAAGAGCAGCGCTTGGATCATCGGGTAGAAGTAAAATGCAACAATCCCGACAACAGCCAGCAAAACAAAAGCCCATCCAGTCAAATTATTTTTCTTTTGGAGACTGTCTCCTGTATTCATGGCTTTCACAGTATGGCTCCTCTCTCTCCATGGAACATGGGTAGAACCCACAGAGCCTCTCGCCATGTCCGTTCGACTTGCGCCGGACAAGGGAGACGGCTCCGATGTTTCCTGGGGTTCTATAAGTTACCTTGGGTATCTTAGTTTAATTGTGCTTCAGCTTGTTTTTGTGCATCAGCCAGAACATCATCAATTGCTTTTCCGTTAAGGAATGCTTGCATTTCTACAACCAGAATGTCTTCGATGGCATATGTGTTGATACCATAGTTTACGCTTGGAATTTGTTCAGTCCAATTTGCGAAGTCTGTGAAGATTTTTTGTCCGCCGAAGTACTCGTCTTCTTTGGCATAAGCTTCACCATCAACTGCCGGTTTGTACGTACCGATTGCACCGATGTTGTTCAACAGATCTTGATACAATTGTTTGTCAGAACCGAAAGTTTTTGCTACGAAATCAGCTGCTTGATCTGCACCAGGAACGTTGTTCATAACATACCATGAGCTACCACCCAAGTTCGTTGCGTGAACAGAGTTCGGTTGACCAGCCATTTTCGGCATAGGTGCTACAGCCCATTGGCCAGATTGGGAAGCTTCTTGACGTATAGATGGTGAAATCCAGTTACCAGTAGGTACTGAAGCTACGCTACCATTATTCATGTTTGCAATGAATTGGCTCCAGTCAGAGTGCAATTTAACAATATTTGCATCCATCATCGCTTTGTACGTAGTGAAAGCTTCTTTCAGAGCAGCATTGTTTGCAATGTCAGGTGTTTTACCATCTTCTGCTGAATACCATTTGCCTGCTGTTTGAATCATCATACGAATGATTCCGAGGTCATTTGGATCAAGAGAAAGAAGTTCTTTACCTGTTTTAGCTTTTACATCTTTACCAATTTGGATGTAGTCATCCCAAGTGATGTCTTGCAGGTCAGCAGCTTTGTAGCCTGCTTGCTCAAGCAAGTCTGTTCTGTAGTACAAGCCAGCAACGCCGGAGTCAAATGGTACTCCGTATTGTTTGCCATCAAACGCTGTTGGTCCGAGTTTGTAATCTGCAAAGTCGGAAGCCGTAACGTTGGAAGACAGATCTTTGAACGCATCAGGATATGCATTCAGGAAGCTTTGTGAGCGATAGTCTTCGATCAGAACTACGTTTGGAAGACCGCTGGCAGTTCCGGAGTTAAGACCCGTGTTCAGTTTCTGAATAATATCAGCTTGAGCGTATTCAATGATGTTAATTTTCACATCAGGATTTGCTTTTTGGTATGCTTCTTTTGCTGTTTCCATTGCAGCAACGTTAAAAGCTTTGTCCCAAGCCCAGACCGTAATTTCGTTTGTTTTTTCGTCACCACCAGCGGAATTACCTCCACCACCGGATGAACATGCAGACAACAGCAATACTGTAACGAGCATCAATACCCACATTTTCTTCAAAACATTCAACTCCCCTTCAACCTCTTTGTGTGTAATTTGTTTACGTTTTCTGAAAGCGGTTGCTTTCGATGTATTCATCTTATCATTCCCATATCTCCATTCGTTAGTAATAATTTTGTACGGATTTGTCATCTTATTGCCACAATGAAAACCTTTACAGAAACCGTTTGCATTAAATTTGGTTTTTTGTAATTTCTTTTGATTTTGTATTTTCTTGATCTTGAAATAGTACAAATATGTATTTTCACTTTACCTCTGACACGTGAAAATCCCCCGTCTCCGTAGAAATACAGAAGCGAGGGATCTCATTTTCGGGTGTATTTAGTTGGATTAGATTTCAACTCAACTCGTGATTAATGGTAGTGTTACGGTCACTCTCGTTCCTTCACCAACATTGCTCATAATGGTGACACCGTAAGGTGAACCATATAATAGCTCAATGCGATCATGCACATTGCGAATGCCGATGCCGCTGAATAGTTGACGATTGTTTTTCGGATTAGGCAATGTTTCTCCCATAATGAGTCCTTCAATTCCGTCACCATTGTCCATGATCTCACAGATGAGCGATTCCCCCGCTCTGGAAACCATGACATGAATGGTACCCGTCTCTTTTTTGATAAATCCATGGAAAAAAGCGTTCTCGATAAACGGCTGAATCACCAGCTTCGGTACATGGTAGTGAGTACAATCCGGAGCAACATAGAAGGCTGCTTTAATCCGGCCTCCGTACCTGACGTGATTAATGAAGACATAATTTTTCAAATTCTCGACTTCTTGTTCAACTGTAACGGTCTGACTCACATCACTAATCGTATTTTGCAGCAATCCAATCAATGCATTAATGGTCTCCGCTGCCCTGTCCTTGTTACCTTGTTGCACTAAAACTTTGACGGAAGCAAGGGTATTGTACAAGAAGTGAGGATTAATCTGACTCTGTAATGCCGCAAGCTCTGCGTTACGTTGTTCATGCTGTGTCTGTACTAACTGATCCACATAATCGTGCAGTTCATCAAGCATGTAATTGTAAGCATGACCCAGCTGCCTGCTCTCGTAGCTGCCGCTCACGGGAATATAGTTGTCCAGATCACTTTTCGTAATGTTGGACATCTGCTTCACAAGTCTGCGCAATGACTTGGTAATCTGGCTGGTGATGAGAAACACGAGAATGAGTGCCCCCACAACAATAGCTGCACAGATCAAGGCAACCGTCTTCATGTCGATGAGTTGACCCATCGCCAGATCCTTATCCACTACATTGACAATGTAAAACCGATAGAACGGTAAATACTCGGATAGAACGACGCTATCCTGATCCATCACACGAGCATTGATGCTTCTCGGAGACGTTTTGTTCATTTCTCGAGCATATGACAGCAAATCCAGCTGAGTTGTCCCGATCCAGTCTTCACGATTCGAAGAAACAATCTCACCTTTTTCGTTCATAATGACCACGTCATTGCCTCGACTTGTAAAGCTGGTGTAGAACTGCCGGAACGCATCCTCTCTCATGGTGACATAAAGTGTACCATATATTCGGCTGCGGGCTCGATCTGTCAACGCCTTCGTGGCAGAGATCATCTGCTGAGTTCCGACATTTTCATCGTTTTGGTAATCATCAAAGATCAGACGACTAGGCGTCTCAGCGGCTTCCATCGTGATCGGCTCCTGTTTCAATTCATCCACTGACATCTGAAGGTGAGCACGATTGGTGGAATAGCTGCGTCCATTAATCCCGATAATCGTTATCCCGACTTCGTAGGATTCTGTTATGGATTGAATCCGATCCATCGTTTCCCTCATATTATAGAAGGATTTTGCCATAGTGAGGGAATCGGCATCTCCTTCGGACAGGAACCCTCGAATCGCTCCACTTTGCGTCACATTGTTGGATACGGCAGCAATTGCGTCATTAAAGGATTCAAAATTCGTCTTGATCTGATTAAGCACCTTAGAGTTCGTGATACTGAACGTCTCGGTAAACAGATTGGTAGACATGTGAATGGTCGTCCATAGTATGAGTGCAGAGACGAGAACAATACTGACGACCATAACCAGAAACAACTTGGGAAATAATCCGAGACGAGATAATTGGTTCATCCATTTCTTCATGATCTTATCCTTCTGACTTTATGCCCAGAATTTGCGCCGGTATCGGCTTGGTGATAGTCCGGTGAATTTTTTGAACACTTTGCAAAAGTAACTATGATCGGAATAACCAACCATACTGCTAATCTCCGAAATTGTTACATCATCGGATCGGAGCAGTTCCTCCGCTTTTTCAATCCGAATTTTATTCAGGTATTCATTGAATCCTTCTTTTTTGTGAGATGAGAAATAACTGGATAAGTACGATGGATTAAAATGAAAGTGTTTGGCTACTTCAGCAAGCCCAAGCGGCTGGTCAAAGTGCTCATGCATGTAATCCAGCAGCATCTTCATATTCGGATCACTTCGTTTTCCACCCGCACCAACAGTGCACTCCTGAACTTCCGTCATAAACTGATCAAGCACAGTCATGACTTCATTTAGACTCGTAGCCCCGTCCACATTTTTAAAATACGTATATTTGCTCTCTTCAAGCCCTGCAGACTGAACGTCCATATCCGCGAGGGTAATCGTTACGTTGAAGATCAGGTTACCGAGAAATGACTTAATCTCAAACACATCAGCAATATAATCCCGACCAAGTGTTGTCGCATGATCCTGCAAGTACTCTCTTGCTGCTTCGACCCGGTTACGCTTCACATGTTGCAAAAACATATTCACATTGAACTGGTAACCTGCCGGATGCATCGGCGGAAGTTCACCATACACAAGGATCGGTCGATCCTTATAATAGAAGCGATATTCCATTAGCTTGATCAGGCGTTCACGGTATACGATACCCATCTGTTCAAATGAAGTAAAGCTGTCACTAAGCACCCATCCAGGGTTGCCTTGTCCCGCTGCATTTTCACTAGCAAGCTGTTTAATGCGTTCAACCATCCATTCATCTCGCGCAGGATCGACATTAAGAAGCATGACAGGCAGTGCGCCCTCTGCCGGAACTATTGCACATTCCACTTCAGGCAGATCACTACGGAGTCTGGATTCAATTTTTTCCTGATCCAGTTTTAGTGGATTCCCTTCAGCATCCATTGGTTTATACACCAGCAAGCGAAAGGATTCGTGTGGAAAGGTGTCTCGAATCATCGGCATCTCGCTATCCTCGTCCAAAGTAAATCCGGACAGCATCTTCTCCATCAGTTGACCAAGTCTCCAGCCATCGTGTGACGGCTCAAACTGTAACTCTGGAATTTTACCTGCTGTGCGTTGAAGGACCTGCAATAATTCATTCGTATCCAGCTTCGGTTTCAATATATAATCCGCTGCCCCGTGCTGGAGCGTTGAACGAACATATTCAAATTCACTGAAGCTGCTAAGTACAATCACTTCAATCTGCGGATTACTGGCTTTTAGTGTACGGACAAAAGTCTCGCCATCCATGACAGGCATGACAATGTCGGTAATCACAATATCCGGTTTTAACAGGCTCACCTGCTGTAATCCTTCTTCACCGTTGGAAGCTTCACCCACAATGATAAATCCTTCAGCTTCCCAGTTCATATGGTGCTTTATACCTTGTCTTACCAGAAACTCATCGTCAACAATCAGCACCTTGCACAACCGGTTCATGATCGCGACCCCCTTGTCTAATCTTTCCTCTATATCTGTACAGGTTATACCAACTATTATATATCGGTTATAAACGCCTTCCAGTGTTAGCGGTTACATTAATTTTAAAATGATTGTACATCTTTTTATATCCTAAAACGATCCTTTAAGCAATGGTAACTCTCTATAGTTTACACTATATTTCGACAAAATAAGAAGCCCTGAATCGCCTTTCGATCATTTGGCGAAGCAGGACTCCTATTTTCAAACCTTTATTTCGTTACATTACACACTTAAGGTTCGATTCCCCACTGAAGACTTCCCGCTATATGACCGGTAACTTTGGTCCAGTCCGTATAGGAAGTCTGACTAGCTGCAAAGGAGTAATCATCGGTTTGTGTATAGTTGGTCCAATTGCTCTTGGAGATGCGAGTGTGGATTTCCGTGCTTTGTCCCGCATTCAGTGTTCCAGCCGAAGCCGTGAAGCCGATCTCAAGCACGTGGTCAGCACCTGTCCGTACTGGATTGAGTGCACTGAACGTGCCTGTTACATTCGCACTACCAGAAGTCGCCCAGTCAGCGAAGAAGTTCTGAGGCTGTTCCCCGTTAATCGTGTAATAGTATCTGATTTTCACATCGGACAGATTCAATGCTGTAGTCCCTGTATTCGTCAGTTTGAATTTGGGACTAATGGAACTGCCCGTCGCCTGAGTGTTGCTATTAAACATCTCAATGCGTATGGTTCCAGATGGTATAGCTGTCGTGTCTTTAATGAGCAGATTCAAGGTCGCAGGAGCGCCTGCGCTGAATTGAAAGGTTAGCGCCGCTGCGCCATTTGGCAGTGAAGCCAGGTAATTTTTACTTAACACGACCTCATTGCCTGTCAACGTGTAATCTGTACCCGAAACCAGCGTTGCATTCCCGTTGCGAATGGATGCAAGTGTATTGCCGTTCAGCGTTAACGTGACTGGAATATTAACCTGATTGCCTGCTTTGCGATCAAATTCGGCTGTAACCGGTGTAATCACCGAGTTGGTCACTGGTGTACCCCCGCCGTCTCCTCCACCATTGTTACCTCCAACACGGTCCGCATACAAAATTCCGCGGCCATTCGTTCCGAGATATACTCTTCCATACAGACGCGGATCACCCGTAATCGTGGTTACACGAGCATACTGATGCTGATCATCGTTGATCCGGACCCAATTGGCCCCACCGTCATCGGAGCGGAAGAATCCACGTGTTCCATCGATCTGTGCAACCGTGTATAACGCGACAACGCTTTGCCCAGGGGCAGCTTTACCAAATCCGATACTATCTGCTTCCTCTACATTGGCAAGCTTCGTGAATGTCGCTCCTGAATCCGTGGAATGCCATAACCCGTAAGGACCTTCTTCCTCACTACCGCCAGCAAACCACAGTTCGCCTTCAACACCCGGAACAGCATCCAGATCTGCATTTCCTTCGATCGGAAGTCCGGTAGCCGCCGAGGCAGTGAAGGAAGCTCCACCATTTACACTCACATAGATTTTACCCGCTGCAAATCCATAGAATTTGTTTGGATTTACACGATCCGAAATCACTTTCGCCTGTGCAGGTATCCCCGTACTTGCCGTCCAGGAATTACCGCCAGTCGAATAATGTACGCCTTTGTCTGACGTGCTCCATACCAATCGGTTACCATTTGCAGAGATGGCTACAGTACCGCCTCCAGTTGTGCCTGCAGGTTCTGCATTGGCTTTATACCATGTGGTACCTCCATCACTGGATAAACCAATGGATTTCGCATTTGGATCAGCAGCATAATCTGCTTTACCTACGCGAACCATCGTATTCGGACTTAACTCTGCAAAATCCAGACTTTCTGTGGAAGAATAGTTCGGGCTCGTAAATATGGTAGCTGGAGCCTGATTCAGATTGTTATGACGGAATCCGGAGACATCCCCCACTCCACTTAACAAATGCGCACCACTAGGCGGGCTGATTAGATCCAGTACGGCAATCTCCTCAACACCCTTCGCCATCACTGAAATATTGATTTTTTTATCATCATCCCAGTCCGTCAGGTTCTTCGTTCCATAGATCGTAGCACCTGTTCCATACATCATGCGATCCGAATCAAATGGATCGATCTCCAGATCACCGATCATCCAACCCAGTTTTGGAGATGGTTCAGGCGGGGCAGGCGTGATACCAAAGGTGAGCCATGGCGCTGCCGAAATATCCTGTGTATATCGCAATTTCCGGTTCGGATATCCGTCGAATTCCCATATGCGCGTCCACGTCGCTCCACTATCTGTACTGCGGAACAAGGTGGCATCCGGCCACCAGGAATTCAATGTCGCAACCATCAATGTACCGGGATTTTGTGCATCCACAGCCAACCCGCCATATCCAAAATAATTATCCGTGCTGCTGCTTGGCACAGGGCTGATGTTGGTCCAGACACCTGTCGACGTATTCAGTTTCCAAACGTCACCTTCCTCCCCATCATAGGGTCCAACACCATCGCTATACGTAATATAAAGGCTTCCATTGGAATCAAGCACACCATGATGCGGAATAAAACCCGTAGGTTGACCAGCAATAGCTGACCAGGTCAGGCCACCATTCGTGCTGCGATATACGCTTTGAGCTTTATCCGCAACACCCACATAGATTGTCTGGGTTGCCTGCCCTGCCGAACCTGTTGTTTTGTCAAACGTAATCCATGCCAGACCTACGATGTCACTGGTATATTCATTCGAAGGATCTTGCACATAATTTCCCGGATTCGGGAAGCTTGTTACTTCGTTCCAAGTCACACCGTAATCGGTACTCTTCCAAAGTCCATGACCACTTCGTGCACCGAAATACAAGATACTGTTATCGTTCGGGTCCACGGTCAGACGTTCTCCCATCGAACGTCCCGGCATATTGCCGCCCACTTTGAACGGAAGTGTTGTGGTCTGCCATGTATCTCCCCGGTCCGTAGAGCGCAAGATGGAGCCATTATTTTTGTCCCATGAATTCGTATACGTCCCGACTGCCATATACACCCGATCAGGATCAACCGGATCCGTAGCCAGTGCGTCTACACCGTTTTTGTTCCAGTCATCCCACCCGACAAAATCAGTTAACGGGATCCAGCTCTCGTTAGCCGCATTCCAGCGATAAGCTCCCCCGATATCTGTACGGGCATAGATCAGATCCTTTTCCGACTCGTTGAAAATAATGCCCGGTACAAATCCGCCTCCTGCACCAGTCACTACATTTTTCCACTCATAAGCTTCACTCGGTGCCGCTGCTGTGGTTCCAACAAGTCCTCCCAGCGAAGCCGTTACCACGGCAACCGTCAAACTCATGATCCGTAATTTCCCCATAAACGTTCTCATTTTTACTCAGCCTCCTCTTCAACTCGGTAACTGCATTCCGGTCTTCCCGCTGTCTCAGCGTGCTGATAATGGCGTGTCAGACGAATTCATGCATTCAGATTACAAGAAATATCACCCCCTTTCAGTCCTTTTGTTAAGCGCTTACAAAACTAATCTTCATTCGTCGTTATATGGATAAATCTTTCAATAAATAACATTCGATAGCAAAAGACAAACACCTCTGTCCAAAATCCTATTTTTGTAAAATATTTTCAGTGTTTTATCTTGTTTACACAACAAAAAAGATGCTGTTTTAGCAGCATCTTTCGACATTTCATATAAAAGTTTAAAAAATATCATCGTTTCTTTCCTCGCAAACCAGGCAGAAGTTCATTGCATGACTGGCAACCGTTTATTTCTGGCTACCATAAGCGTGAGTCTCCTGGCCTTTAACCCCCGGTCTGATGACAAATAGTGAGCCAGCATCTGGTGTCTCTTTCAGACGTTCTTCCTTTATTCCGGTACGTGCTGTTGTAATGTACAAATCTTCAAGCTCCGGTCCACCAAAACAGCAGGATGTTACTTGATCTGCGGGCACTTCAATCTGTTGTAACAGTTCTGATGTATCCGGGTTCCAGCGTGTGACTCTTCCTCCACCCCAGTGCGCAACCCATAACATGCCTTCACCATCGACCGTCATGCCATCCGGAAAACCGAATTCCTCAGGTATATGAATGACGCTTGTCCGATTCTGTATCGTCCCGGCTGCCAAATCAAAATCAAATCGGTCAATAGCACGTGTTGGGGTATCAATGTAATACATGGTCTGCCGATCCGGACTCCATCCCAGGCCATTGGATGTAGACACGTCTTGTACCATCGTGCGCACAGGTTGTCCTTGTTCCAAACAATACAATGATCCTGCTTTGGCCTCATTATTCAAGCTCATTGTGCCTGCCCAGAAGCGTCCCTGTGCATCACATTTTCCATCATTAAAACGATTGGTATCCTTATCTTGTTCAGGATCCTCAATGGCATGCAGCTCACCCGTAAGCAGATTATACGTATGGAATCCACTGCGTAAAGCAACCACAACCTCGTCACCACGATACGGAACAACCGCGCCGACATGTTCACCGACATCATAAGCCTGATCCTGTCCTGTAACCGGATCATACACATGTACCTTGAAGCTTTCAATATCTACCCACAATAATCGATTGTTCTCCGCATCCCAGCTTGGGCCTTCGCCCAGCAATGCCGGAGTTTGTACTGCTACAGTTACGTTGCTCATGCCATCACGTCCTTTTTAAGATTTGACGCCGCCTGACCATTCGAATCCGATCGCATCCAAGAATGCTTTGGACAGCACCATATGGCCTGTTGCATCCGGATGTACCCGGTCATAAGTCAGCACAGCCGTATAGAAATGATCCCAAAATGGAGCAAATGCAGCCTGTGTATCCACATACACCGCATCATACTCGCTGGCTACCCTGCGTACCGCTTCTCCGTAAATATCCATCGTTGCCCGCATCGGGTCTTCCGGATTGGCCTCAAGATAATAAGGAGACATCAGTACCAGCCCCTTCAAATTGGGTCGAACCGAAGCCACCAGTTCACGCAATGTGGATTCGTATTCTTCCAGGAACACATGTGATTCTGTTGACAGTGGGTTGTCAAACTGACGCCACACATCGTTAATGCCGATCATGATCGTCAACCAATCCGGTTTTAGGTCAAGCACATCACGATCCCATCGTTGTTTCAGATCACGAATCGTATTTCCACCATTACCCACATTCTGGATACGCAACATCAATTCCGGATAGATGGATCGCAACAGTGCATGGACTTGCGTAACATAACCATGGCCCAGACCTGAACTGCCCTCGCCTACAGGATGTTCCCGGCCACAATCCGTAATCGAATCTCCGATAAACAGAAGCTTGTCATTTTTCTGCAATTTCATCGTCATTTTCTCCTTCGCTCGAGAGCGCTAATATGATTACCAGCCTTGATTTTTAAGCCACGTCAAGCATAGATCAGACCAGGCCCGAACCGCGTGGTTGTCCTCAGCCAATCCGAGACCATGTGAGCCCTTCTCAAAAACGTGCAAGTCATAGGGAATACCATGCGCGCCCAGGGCAAGTGCGTAACGCAAGCTATTCTCCACAGGTACAGCCTGGTCATCGCTGGTGTGCCAGATGAACGCTTCTGGAGCATCCGCTCTCACCTGTTGTTCCGCACTGAATGCCTTAATCTGCTCGGCAGACGCGTCAGATCCAAGCAAATTTTCACGGGAACCAGCATGTCCATAAGACTCCATCGTAATGACCGGGTAACAGAGGATAACCCGATCCGGGCGTGAACTTTGACGTTCAATGAGGTCCTCATGATCCGGTTGTCCCTCGTCATACAGCGTTCCTAGTGTTGCTGTAAGATGTCCGCCCGCGGAGAAACCAAGTACGGCAACTTTGGCAGGATTGATGCCATACTGCTCAGCATGTGCACGAACATAACGTATGGCTCGCTGACCATCTGTAATCGGTGCAGGATGCTGGTGAGGTGCTACCCGATATTTAAGGACAAATGCGCTGATGCCTGCACGGTTTAACAGCTCGGCTATTGGTGCACCTTCATGATCCGCCAAAAATCCATAGCCGCCACCTGGACATACAATGACAGCGCTCTCGGAACCGGGCTGAATAAATGGAATCAAATGTGGCATTTCGTCTTCATGGCCCTGCGCTGCATGTGGTGCAGCATAGTCCCATAAGGGTATCGTTGTTGTCATCTTCAATCATCCTCTCTAGGTAGAACGGATTCATGCATCCGTTTAAACGTTTTCGAATATCTCAGGAATCGATATCATCATAACGGCAATGACCCTCATGCATCAATACCTTCCTGGCATCACTTTTTATTCAATTCGTTACGGATTAGTATAAATTCCGGAATTGTTCAGGAGTGACTCCCTCTATCCTGCGAAAGGTTGCTACAAAATGGCTTGAATCCCGAAAGCCCACCCGAACTGCAGTTTCCCGGATCGTCAGGGCAGTATCGCCGGTCATGATTTCCTTGGCTTTGCGAATACGCAGCAGAATGAAATAACTGTAGGCCGTCATGCCAAAGGATTGTTTGAACAAGGTGTTCAGATGTCTGGATGAGATCCCCGTGACCTCAGCCATATGTTCGAGACCAATCTCGGGATTCGCATAGTGCTGTTCCATGAATGCAATGAGCGGAGCGAGTCTCTCCACGGCATGTGAGATCGAAGAACGATTGCCTGTCATGCCATGTTTTTTGAGCAAAATCAGAAATCGGTATATATCCGCTGACGCTTCGAGTCCCGACAAATCTTGATCACTGCTGATCGAATCCAGCACTTCCTGACCATAATCGTTGAACGGGCTGCTCTGCTCCCACTGATAGAATGCTGCTTCACCCAGACTAAGCGACTCTATAATAGCAGGACACTGGGAACCGCCAAATGTAATGTAGAGTGTCTCCCACTCTCCTTGGGCACGCACATATTCATGTGGCTCATTCGGGGGCAACAAAATACCTGATGCTTCCCCAAGTATAACCGTGGACCCGGCAAACTTGAATTCCCCCGCTCCCTTTACAGTCTGAAGCCAGTGGTAACATGGATACCCTACAGGTCTGGATACCTTCTCCTGATTGCCATTATAGCCAAGGCTCTCAATATAAAGGGGCAGCGGCTGATCACGTGATGTCATGAAATATCGTTGATGTCGTGGTGAGATAAACATGAGATGCCCCCTTGGATATAAGCCAAAATACACTTCCGTATTCTTATATAGTTCATTACTTTTATTATATTTTAAAAGTCATATGTATCATATAGTATAGGATTATTCTTATACAAGAGGTGAACACATTGATTAGCAGCAAACTACCCAAAATGTTCTACGGGGGAGATTATAACCCGGAACAGTGGGATCACGAAACCCACCTTGAAGACCTGCGCATGTTCCAATTGGCCGGCATTGATATTGCCACAATCAACGTATTTTCATGGGCACTGATTCAGCCTGATGAAGTTACTTATCATTTTGAAGAACTCGACCAACTTATTAATCGTCTATATGAAAACGGTGTCTATATATGCCTAGCAACGAGCACTGCTGCCCATCCGGCCTGGATGGCGAAGAAATATCCAGACGTACTTCGTGTAGATGCCGATGGACGCAAACGCAAATTTGGTGGGCGCCATAATTCCTGTCCAAACAGCCCGACCTATCGCAAATATTCCGAGAAGATTGCAGATAAACTGGCCGAACGATACAAGGATCACCCCGCTGTTCTCGTATGGCACATCTCCAACGAATATGGCGGTGACTGTTACTGTGACAACTGTGAGAAAGCATTCCGCGTCTATCTGAAAGAACGCTATCAGACCCTGGAACAGGTCAACAAAGCATGGAACACAAATTTCTGGGGGCATACCTTCTACAATTGGGACGAGATTGTTCTACCAAGCAACCTGAGCGAACACTGGGGTAACAACAATTCAACGTTTCAGGGAATCTCGCTGGACTACTCCCGCTTCAACTCCGACAGCATGCTGGATTGTTATCGGTTGGAATACGATGCGATCAAAAAACACATTCCCGACTCCGTCGTGACTACCAATCTGATGGGATTCTTCAAGCAGTTGGACTATTTCAAATGGGCAAAATATATGGATATCATCTCTTGGGACAGCTATCCTGGTCTCGCTACACCCGTCAGCTTCACAGCAATGGCTCATGACCTTATGCGCGGACTGAAAGATGGTCAACCGTTCATGCTTATGGAGCAAACACCAAGTCAACAGAACTGGCAGCCGTATAACTCACTGAAACGTCCAGGTGTCATGCGTCTGTGGAGTTACCAGTCTGTTGCGCATGGGGCTGATACCATTATGTTCTTCCAGCTTCGCCGCTCCATTGGTGCCTGTGAGAAGTATCATGGTGCAGTTATTGAGCATGCCGGACACGAGAATACACGTGTATTCCGCGAAGTCGCTGAACTGGGCAAGGAATTGCAGGTACTCGGTGACACCACCCTGGATGCATCTGTTGAATCCAAAGTAGCCATTGTGTTCGACTGGGATAACTGGTGGGCCATCGAAAAATCAAGTGGACCTACGATTGCCCTGAATTATGTGGATCAGATTCATAAATATTACGCCGCTTTCTTCCGCCGCAACATACAGGTAGATATCGTCAGTGTGGATACGGATATTAGCAAATACGACATCGTTCTTGCGCCTGTCCTTTACATGGTTAAACCAGAATTTGCCGCCAAACTGGAGAAATATGTTGAAGCAGGTGGAACATTCCTGACGACCTTCTTCAGCGGCATTGTCAACGAGAACGATCTCGTGACCACTGGTGGGTATCCGGGAGAACTCCGTAAACTGCTCGGAATCTGGGTGGAAGAGATTGATGCCCTGCTGCCTGAGCAAAAGAACCGCATAGTCCTCAAAGAAGCTTACGGCGATCTTCAAGGAGAATATGGCTGCGGCATGCTGTGTGACCTGCTGCACAGTGAAGGAGCCGAAGTCATCGCGGAGTATGGAGACGACTTTTATAAAGGCATGCCTGTTGTAACACGTAACATTTATGGTCAAGGTGAAGCCTGGTACGTTGCATCCGACCCGGATGAACGTTTCCTCGATGGTTTGCTGGGACAGCTTGCAGCAGCCAAGAATGTAGAGTCCCTACTGGAGACACCGGAAGGTGTTGAAGTAAGCGCACGTACCAAAAACGGCAAACCCTACCTTTTCGTCATGAACCATAACGCTTCCACGCAATCCTATGATCTCGGTACAGCCAAGGCACTTGATCTGCTCACCAATCGCGAGCTTTCGGGAAGTGTTGAGATTGAAGCTCGCGGGGTACAATTGCTTGAAATGAAATAAGGTATTTCGCTATATGGGTCATAATGGAAGCCTATATTGCAAAGGAAAAGCACGTGATACAAAGTGTCACATGTACATCTCTTTTAAGCTTATTTTTGTCTTCAGTGAGGATATTGGTATAGATTCCATACCTTTATCGTCTTCTGTAAGCCAAAAGCTGCTACTTCCCGTATCCGTCTACATCGGATACGGGTTTTTGGTATTATCTGTGGTATTTTTGATAGAAGGAAATATCAGTATGTAAAGCGAATTGGACGAGACACACATTTTAATGAAGCCCGCCGGAACTTGCTTGTGTGAACCATGTAGCTGATCCATTGGAAAATAATGTTGCAGCTGAAATATTGGTGACACTCATGATGTCACTTATAAGCTGTTACAATAGAATTATAACTACGACATCACTTTCCGGCGGGGCAATGAACGAAACGGAGTGGCTGACATGAACAGAACAAATCGGCTTGCCGCCATCGTTATGGCATTACAGCATGGTCACGAAACAGCACACTCATTGGGCGAGAAATTTGAAGTTTCCCGTCGCACCATTCTCCGGGATATTCAGTCCCTCTCGGAAATGAATGTGCCCATTATTGCCATTTCCGGTCCGGGAGGCGGCTTCAGACTTATGGAGGGTTACGTATTGCCCCCATTGCAGCTGGACCCGGTTGAGGCAGCGACGCTCATATTCGCTCTTGAGGGTCTGAGTCGCTACGCCGACACACCCTTTCATGAGAAACGCTGGACCCTGATGAACAAAGTTAAGGCCATCATTCCGGATGATATCATGTCGCGAATCGACCCCATGCTCCAACAGTTGCATCATCATATTCCAGACCGCAATTACATCCTTCCTCATCTGGACGCGCTGCTGGCATGCATACCTGAACATGGATGGATCAATGTGCTGTATCGATCCGTATCGCGTCAGCGATGGTTGCATATCTGCCCTTCACGGGTGTATGCTTCCTCCGGCTTCTGGTACTGTGAAGCATATTCCATCGAACATGGTGAGCAGCGTCTGTTCCGGGTCGACCGAATTATCGATGTCAAGGCGATCGAACCACAGGATACACAGGTGCTGAACGAACAGGCACAGCAACAGCAGAGCAACCCGATCCCTCCAGAACAGCCGCCAACTCGGGTGACGGTGCGACTGAGTTATCGGGGGATGATTGAAGCCGAACAGGATGAGCATATCGGCGAAAAGATGATTGAAATTGCCCAGGATCTCTGGGAATTGTCATTCATTTGTCCACCAGGAGAATGGGACTGGGCCGTACGATTCTTTTACCGCTTGGGACGTGAAGCTGAAGTGATTGAACCTCTCCAACTTCGCAGCGAGATTCGTCAGCATGCCGAGGAAGTGAGCCGGATATACCTTGCTTCAACCAAGTAATCTCTTCACCATACTGCATAAAGGAGTCTGCTGATATCATGACATATGAACCCGTTGTAACGTACGAAGAAGCAGTACAGCGTATCCAGTCTATAGGACTGCTGCCTCTTGCTCCCCTATTTACCGAATACCCTTCACTGTCATCGCTAACCCCCAAAGAACATTGGCACAAGGATGATGATTTGGATCCCTGGTTATGGCGTTCACGCCTGGCCGAAGAGGGCATTGCTGCATATGGAAAGTTCGTCAAAAAGAAAGCGCTTCTTGTCTCGAGTGAATACTTCCCTTGGGTACACCGACTGCTTGCCGACTCCAGAACCATCGAGGAACAGTATGAGGCGGGTATACTGTCCCGTGAAGCGTTCAAACTCCATGCGTTAGTTGCAGAACAGGAAGGCATCGATGGACGTGCCCTTCGTTCTCAAGCAGGATTTGGAGCAAAAGAAGACAAAAAAGCATTTGACCGTGGATTTCTCGACCTTCAGGGCTGTGCAGCCATTGTGATTAGTGGCACCAAAGAAAAAGAAGGGCTCGCAGAAGGCAAAGTCGCCTGGAATAGCTCTGCGTACGAGACTGCTGGTCACTGGATGCAACGTCACGGCATTCAGCCGTTTGAAGGAAGTGTTGCCGAAGCGCGTGAACTGCTGGTGGCTCAACTGCAACAACATGCTTCACCAGCGGCATTATCAAGCATCGCCAAAGCCCTTGGCATCCGTGGAATCTAAATAAAGCCAATTCCGGTTGTAGTGCACATTTCAACCGGAATTGGCTGCGGTTCACCATATAATGTAACCCAGACGTTCAACAGCCCCCATCGACAATGGATTTAGAGAATTACGCCATCCTTGAATATGGCAATCTCCCGGAATCCATGCTGCTCACTGAGTGTGTGTGACCGTCCTGAAGCAATGTCAATCAGTTGGCTGAACAGCTGTACTTTCACCTCATCCATCGTCTGCCCCTCCAACAACTGGCCAGCGTTGAAGTCAATCCAGTGTTTTTTGCGATTCGCCAGATCGGATTGGGTCGCAATCTTGACAGTAGGTACCGGACCTCCGAAGGGAGTCCCCCGCCCTGTTGTGAAGAGCACAATATGTGCACCGGCTGCAGACAGTGCCGTAACAGACACCAGATCATTACCCGGTGCTTCTACAATGTTCAGACCGGTTTGAGTTACACGTTTACCATAGCGCAGCACGTCGACTACCGAAGAACGTCCTCCCTTTTGTGTACATCCAAGTGACTTTTCCTCCAGCGTTGTGATGCCGCCAGCCTTATTACCAGGAGAAGGATTCTCATAGATGTTCTGGCCATGGTTCACAAAATATTGTTTGAACCCATTCACAAGGTCCACCAAATCGTGAAAGACCTGCTCATTGGCAGCCCGATTCATTAAGATCGTCTCCGCACCAAACATCTCCGGAACTTCCGTCAGAATCGCCGTACCGCCGGCAGCCACCAGCATATCAGCAACTGCACCGACCAGCGGATTGGCTGTAATACCGGATAAACCATCGGAACCGCCACACTTCAAACCAATTTTGAGTTTACTGAGCGGAAGCGGCTGCCGCTGTTCATGTTCAGCGATCTCCACAAGTTCTTCCATCAGTCGAAGCCCTTCCTCAAGCTCGTCATCTGTTTCCTGCGCTTTGAGAAACCGTACTTTGCCTCGGTATTCCGGAGCAATACATTCACGGAACTCGTCTACTTGGTTGTTTTCACAGCCCAGACCGATGACCAGCACGCCCCCTGCATTCGGATGTTCCACCAAGGAGGCCAGCAACTGTTGGGTATATTTCAGGTCATCACCAAGCTGTGAACATCCGAATGGATGCGGAAAGTGATATACACCATCTACCCGACTTCCAAACTGGGACTGACCCATACGTGCCAATGCTTCACACACTTTATTAATACACCCAACCGTATTCACAATCCAGATTTCATTACGGATACCGGCTTCACCATTAGGACGTAAATATCCATCGAATGAGCGTAGATGTTCCGGAGGCATATCCGTCTGAACCTGTGCTCCCGGTTGGTACTCATATTCAAGCAAGCCGTGCAGACCCGTCTTCAAGTTGTGACTATGAATCCAGCTCCCCTGCTCAATCTGCTCTTTGGCAATGCCGATGGAGAAACCATACTTCATCACATCATCACCCGGTGCCAGGGTATGCACAGCAATCTTATGCCCTTTGGGCACGTCATCCAGCAAGGTAAAAGAAACTCCGTCTGGCAGTGTAATGCGTTCTCCTTTGGCATAATCCCGAAGCGCTATAATGACATCATCCTGTGGTTGAATGGCAATCCAGTCATTAATTGTACTTGTGGTGTTCATTTCCCTTCACCTTCCAACAAACCAATTTCACGAACAAGTGCTTCACGCAACCCTTCTCTTGCATCCAGATTTTCGCCCCAGATCAGGGTATCCGACAACACAGCCGCTACCCGCTCAGCCAGTTGGTTCTGATTCCTGTTAAGCGTGTCATAACCTTCCCAGTGTGCAGCCAAAGCGGCCAGGACATCCGGATCATCCCGCAGCAGAATGTCCTCCCCATTCAGTCGTTGTGCTTTGTAACCTTCTGACGTATTTACAGGACGATAGAGACACAGTAATCCCGCAAACCCCAGAATTAAACGTTCTGGCCAGCTTCCCTGGTTTTGCTCATAGGATAATAGTGTAGGCAGCACACGAACCTTGAATTTTCCGATCGTATTTAATGCAATATCTTGCAATTTGTGATCAATGTACGGGTTAAGGAAACGTTCGAACACTTCTTCCGCGTACTGTTCCAGCTGATGATCCGGCATATCCAGAGCAGGTACGATCTCCTGATGTACAGCTTCCCGGATCCATGGGCCAAAGTGCGAATCCTCCATCGTTTCTCTCACATGTTGCTTGCCTTGCAGAATTCCCAGTGATGACATTAGGGTATGTGCCCCATTCAAAATCCGAACCTTGCGTATCTGAAACGGCTTCAGATCTTTCACCCAATGTACATTGAGGCCCGCTTGCTTGAGTGGTAGCTTTTTGTCCAATGATTCATCACCCTGAATGGCCCAGAAATGATATGGCTCTGCCGTATTAATCAACTGGTCCTCATAACCCCAGCGATTCGTCAGGGAATCGGCTTCCTCCTGGGTCGGCGCACCTGTTACGATTCGATCTACCAGATTATTCAAGAAGTGATTATGGTTCTCGATCCATGAACGGAAGCCATCCGAATACCCATAATCCTCACTATGACGGAGGACACAACTGCGCAGCACATCACCATTGCCTTCAAGCAGTTCACATGGGAGATGAATCAAACCTCTGGATGGATCACCATCAAATTTCAAATATCGCTGATGCAGAAAAACCGTTAATTTCCCCGGAAATGATTGAACGGGTTCACCCTCGATATAATCCACATACTTATATTTCAATCCTGATTCGGTTGTATTGGAAATAACGAACTCAAGTGAAGGCAGTTCCGCAAAGTTCAGAAAGGCATCCCATTCCTCATACGGATTGATACACTGTGAGAAAATGGAGATCAACTCTGTCCGCTCAACCGGCTTTCCTTGAGACAGCCCACGCGTGATCATGGTATATAACCCATCCTGATCGCGAATCTGCTCCAGCTTTGCTTTGCCTCCAGGCCGTGGCTGAGTAACAGCTACACTCCCATGGAATTTGCCTTGTCTGGCACTCTCATGAAGCATCCAGTCTGCAAATCCCCGCAAGAAATTACCTTCTCCGATCTGCAAAACCTTCACGGGACGCTCCATAATCTCCTTGCACTTGCGCTGACCGTCGTTCCCGAGCAAATTCAGCTTCAACCTTGGCCGTTTCGTGCTTGCCGACATGGACACTCACCTCATCGATTATTTGTACACTCTGAATGCCGCCCAAAGGCTTAGCACCCTTATATTGTAAACGCTTTAAATTCATTGTATCATCAATAAAAGGAAATTAAATTGCTTATATTGCGGTAAATATACTCTCTCATGACTAGCTATAACATCTCGTTGAAGACGCTGGTTTGGAAAGGAGTCTTTATGGAGCGTTCACCTGTTCGTACGACTATCCAGGCAGAATCCGGTATTCCGTTCCGCTTGGTGTACAGCGATACAAAATCCCCTCAAAACGAATTGCCGGATCACCTTCACGATTGGCATGAGATTATCTATGTATATCGTGGTCAGGGCAGCATCTTTATTGATACAGGACTTGAGGATATGCAGGAAGGAGATCTGTTCATTATCCCAGGCAGTACGGTTCACCGCGCCTTGCCGGATGCAGGCAACCCTGTCACATCTTCCGCTTTGTTCTTCAGCCCGGGATTGCTGGCATCGACCGCCGGGGGAGCTGCTTCTTCCTTGCTGAGTCTGTTTGAACGTTGTCGCAGACAACGGGTGTATAAGAGACATCTGGACACAGAAGAGCAATCACAGGTGGCCGCCCTTATTGATGATATTCAGACCGAATTTCAGCTCGGACATCATCTGAGTGCACATGCGGCCCTGTTAAGGCTGCAACTATTGCTTATTTTTCTGGAACGTCTGGAAGCCTCGGGACCTGCGAATCCGAGTAAATCTACTCCCGGTCCCTCGTGGCTCTCTTCTACGATCTCTCATATTGACGATAACCTTCGGAATGGCCTGTCCCTCCCTGAACTGGCCCAGTACGCCTCTGTATCCCCTGCTCATTTCAGCCGTGCCTTCAAACGATACACGGGCATGACTCTGACGGATTACGCATTAGCGCGAAGGGTCATTATGGCGAAAGAACATCTGGTGCAAGGCGATGAGACAATGGCAGCCGTAGCTGATGCTTGCGGGTTTGACAGCCTGCCCCACTTTTACCGTCAATTCAAAAAATTAACCGGCACAACGCCCGCAGCTTACCGCAGAACCATGAACAGCTCACGTTAAAATAGAAACAGACTGGAACATAGGTGCCGGGGCACGTCGAGGGAAAGTGAGTCAGCAGGGGGCGAAAAGTCGGTAAAAGATATACTTCAGCGAGTTTTAGACACGCCCTAATCATATATATCCACATATTCTTCCATATGGAAGATGTGGTATGATAATCTGGATTATTAATTGTCGGAAACATTGCATTCCGTTGTCAGAGGAGCTTAACATTCCATGTTAAACGAATTGAATCGCAGGAATATCGGCATCTTCGCCCATGTGGATGCGGGGAAAACAACTACCACCGAGCATATGTTATATGAGAGTGGTGTCGTCCGCAGTCCGGGACGCGTGGATGACGGAACAACAGCCACAGACTCGCTGGACATTGAGAAAGAACGTGGCATATCCGTTCAAGCAGCTATGACCTCTCTGATCTGGAAGAACACCATCATTGACCTTATTGATACGCCTGGGCATATTGATTTCAGCTCCGAAGTAGAGCGAACACTGCGCGTAATGGATGGCGCTATTCTGATTCTATCAGCAGTGGAGGGGGTTCAGTCCCAAAGTGAAGCCATCTGGCATGCCCTTCGTTCACTTCGCATTCCTACCATCATCTATATCAATAAAATGGATCGGATTGGCGCGTCTGCACCAGCAGTAATGGAGCAGATTCGTTCCACCCTGTCTCCCTTCGCATGCGAAATCCAAACGTATCAACGCCATGAAGAGTCATTTCATGGCATCGACTCCCTATGGAATGAGAATCAAGATACGCTGTCCGGTGGCACACCTTCCATTCCAGGTCTGTTCGAGATACTTGCGGAGCTGGACGAAAAAGTCATGAAAGCCTACATTCAAGAGACTGCGTTATCCCAAAGGGATCTAAACGAATCATTCCTGCGGTATGTGCATCAGGGTGAGATGTTCCCTGTGTGTTACGGTGCTTCCGGCAAAGGAATTGGCGTCACGGCATTGCTGGACGCAGTCCTTGCATTTCTGCCTCCACCTCCACAGCCAGTGGATTCTCCCGTATCGGGTGTTGTGTTCAAGATTGAACGTGACCGCACGATGGGACGCACGGCCTACGTCCGCATGTATGGTGGTAGTCTTCACAACCGGGATACCATCTATAATTCGACGCGGGAGCTTGAGGAGAAAATAACGCAGATTCGCCGCATGGATGGACGGAAATGGGCAGATACCGGTGCCGTTCACGCGGGGCAGATCGCTACGCTGTACGGACTGAGTGACACCCATGTGGGTGACATTATCGGCAATCCTGAAGGTGTACCTCCTCTGCCACAGATGGCTGTGCCTTTGCTGACCGTGCAAGTACATGGTAGGGACCCGGCACGTTACCCCGATCTTGTGGCTGCATTACAGGCGTTGACGGACGAAGACCCCTTGCTTGATCTGCAATGGTTGCCGGAGGAACGAGAGCTGCATCTCAAGGTTATGGGAACTATTCAGCTTGAGATTTTATCCAGCTTGTTAATGAGTCGTTTCGGACTGGATGTCGTATTCGACCCGCCATCCGTCATCTATAAGGAAACGCCACGTGCAGCAGGAGAAGGTTATATTGCCTACACGATGCCTAAGCCCTGCTGGGCCATCCTACGCTTCAGAATTGAACCTTTGCCTCGTGGAAGCGGTCTGATCTATACCTCAACCGTAAGGACAGATGATCTGCTGCTACGTTATCAGAATGAAGTCGAACGGCGGATTCCCGAAGCACTGTCTCAAGGCATGCTCGGTTGGGAAGTAACCGATCTGCGCATCACGCTGGTGGAAGGGGAACATCATGTCTGGCATACCCATCCGCTTGATTTTGTCGTAGCCACGCCGATGGGAATCATGGATGGATTGGCGAGAACAGGTACCACTTTGTTAGAACCCCTCCTTCAGTTCAGACTGACGGTCCCGGAAGAATATGGCGGAAAAGCCCTCAGCGATCTGGTATATATGCGTGCAACCTTCGAAGCACCCGTCATTGGTAACGGACGTTGTATTATTGAAGGAGTTATGCCTCTTGCCACCTCAATGGATTATCCGGTGAAACTGCGTTCCGAGACAAGTGGCCGCGGGGTGCTCACGACTTCATTTGCCGGATATCAGGATTGTCCTGCAGATGTGACTCATACTCGCAAACGCAGAGGGGTTAACCCGCTGGATCAATCGAAGTATATTTTAAGTGTACGAAACGCGATTACATCATAAATGGAGTTGACCTTGTGCTTATTAAATTTCTTATCTTTGGCCTTCTATGGCGGATTATAGGTAATCCGTTCATTGCCATTCTAATTTTACTCGTAATACTGTACTTCCTGGATCGTCGCTATGTTGGCGTATTCCCAAGCTTCACGAAACCTCTCAAGCGTATGCGTAACATCTCCCGGCTTCGCCAACAGCTTGCCATGAGTCCCAATGAAGTTTCTTCCAAGCTGGAATTGGCTCGCCTGCTGATTGAGCGCAAACGTTACAGCGAGGCACATGCGTTATTGCTTGAACTGGAACGCCCCTATGAGCAATCAGCTGAGTATTGGGAGGCATTAGGGACGACTGAGCTTCATTTGGGCAACATCGAAAAAGGCGAACGTCATATTCTGCAAGCCCTCGAGATCAACCCCAGAGTCAAGTATGGACGTCCGTATCTCACCCTTGCTGGAGCCTTCAAAGATACGCATGAGGACAAAGCGCTGAATTATGTGCATCAGTTTCAGGAAATTCATTCCTCATCCAGTGAAGCTTATTATCTGCTCGGCTCAGTTCATCGTTCCCTCGGACGCAATGCAGATGCGAAGCAGGCTTACGAGCAATCCTTGAACGTGTACCGTTCATTGCCCAAATACAAGAAACGTCAGGAGCGCCGTTGGGCTGTCCGCAGTTGGTTCCGTAAGCGTGGATTGTAACCTCGTTTGATTCACGCAATAACACGCGTTTATCACTCTTCTAACCAATAAAGTGCACTGATCTCTGCCCTCGTTTGAGCAGAAACAGTGCACTTTATTTATAGCAACGATATTAATACACCAATATCTCACGCAGTCGTTCTTCATGATCACGCATCCAGTCGATCCGCTGTTTGAGCTTCACAATCTGATCTACAGCCACTTCGGGCTCATCTGTACCCTCGAACATGCGACTGATGAAATGCATGACCACATCCAGACTGCGCAGCAAAATCAATTGAGGTATGGCCAGCAACTCTTCCGGTTTCAGGCTGACCTGTTCCCGAAATCCCCTGATCAGTCCCTCCTGTGCCTGCCACATCCAATCTTCACTCTTGTCCATGGTGAGGAGGTCAGACATCGGAACAGCCAGCTCCATTACCCGCAAATCCCATGTCGCAAATTCAAAATCCAAAATGGCACAGATTTCACCATCCTGCTGATCTGCCAATACATTCGAAGCATTCACATCCCCATGAACCAATTGATGTGGCAACTGTTCCATACCCCGCAGGGCTTCAAACAGATCTGGCAGCACATCCCTCAACTGCTTCAGTTCATTCGAACATGCGACCAATTGCTCCGGTGGTGATGTGCATAGCTGTAATAATCGTTCTGGTGAACAGAGCGGATACGCATCCTGAATTCGATAGTATGGTGGATACACAGGTTCAATTGGTATCTCCAGCGTAGCCATAACAGAAGACAGGGCCCCCGCCGCTTTACCGAGCCCTATCAATTGATCTGGTGTATGCCAGATGGGATTGACGCCTTCCCGATAATGAAACAAAGTCACGATTTTGGTGTGACCTGTGAGGTTTTCTTTTACAGCAAGGAATGTACCTCCCTCACCAGATAACCGTCCTACAGGTGAAGGTGTATCTAGCTTAAAATTCGAACGTTGGAGGGCTTCCAGCACCTCGTGTTCAAAGGCAATTTTCATCGAATCATTATGTGTTTCATATTGTCTCATGACGTAATTAGCCCCGTCTACATGGAGCATGTAGGTAGAATTATTCATCCCACCCTTTCCACGCTCACCTTTCCAGTCCGATGTGAAACCATATAAGGCCAACACTTCGGATATACGCTGCTGCTCTGAATGATGGAGGGAACCGGAATCGATGTTTTGCACCAAATATTAACCCCTTTATCTCACATAATGGAACTGTCCTCTAATTATCTTAAAGGAAGTCCATCGCTCGGTCTAGTTCTGTTCCAAAGTGATCAAGAGAATGGATAGTATCCGGTCCGATTAAGCTGCTCTGCAATGACACGATACCCTCTTGCATTGGGATGCACTCTGTCCCAGAACAACAGTTCACGTTCACGGCCCTCAAACCTGTCATAGACTTGAGCACACGCATAGTTGCCTGATCCCGCTCCATTCAGAAACGAATTATATTGGCGCACCCAGTACGCAGCTTCCGTCGCTTGTGGATACGGGTTGTACAATCCGATGGATCGGACCATATACTCACTGTTGCCCTTTAACTGCCGAATGTGCCGCATGATCTGGGATACATTACTACGGGTTTCTCCGAGCACCTGTGTCATTTTGCTGGCATTTGGAATGCCATTACTTGCTTTAAACGTACGAATCAAATCATTTCCGCCAATGGATATGGTAATGATATCCGCTTCACGGAGCGATTGCCGCACTCGGGGATGCGAAGAGATCATCTGCAACATTTCCCCCGACGTCAGTCCATTCACGCCCATATTTTCCATGGATACAAACGTACGAACATTCATTTCCGCCATTCGCCGATATAAAGGAACAAAGCCGGTGCCCAGCAACGCTCCTGTACCTACCGTTAATGAATCTCCTATAGCCACATATCGATATACCATCCCGTCGCCCCTCTCTGCTGTGATTTCTCTGAACAATAATGAACTGCTCTATATCTTATGATGAGCGGCAAGACAAGGCGCGGGATGGTGTCCTTAGGCATGCACCTTTCTTTTGCACAAGACCGTGCTTCTTCTGTTGAGGTAAAAAAAGAAAAAGCCCTGCCGCATAAGGCGGCAGAGCCTAATCCATTACAATGCATTACATGCCTATGGTCCGATCCGAATCAACGGAATCCGCCTGTTCCTTGTTAGGGAACGGCCACCAGTTGGCCCGGCCAAACATCTTCACCATCACTGGGACGAAGAATGGCAGGAACAACAGAGAGTACAAGACCAGTCCGCTAAGGACTACTGTGGCAATCTGCATCATCGAGAGAACACCGGATGGATACATGGCAGCAAATGTACCGCTCAGAATGACGGCTGCGGATAGAATTACGGTTCCCATGTTCTTCATGGCGTACAACATCGCATCCTGTACCTTCATGCCTTTGTTCTCATTGAAACGGTCCATCAGGAAGATGCTATAATCCACACCCAGTGCAATTAGCATGACAAATCCGAAGAACGGAGTAACCCAGCTAATGCCTGCGAATCCGAGAATATTAACAAACACCACTTCGGTTAGCGCCATCGATGTGAAATAAGCCAGTAATAAGGAAACGATCAGATACAATGGCATAATCACGGAACGAAGCAGAACGACCAGAATAATAAATGTGCCCGCCAGCATCAGCATTACAGTACGTGTATAGTCGTTATTTGAGATCTCCTGCAGATCTGCAAACGTACTGGTAACCCCACCTACGGCAATATCGGCTTTTTCAAGCGTACTGCCCTGTACCGCACGATGTACTGCCGCCTCAATGTCAGGAACAAGATCAATGGCTTCTGTTCCGTATGGATTTTCGGCGAAAATAACATCAATCGTCATCGTCTTCCGGTCTTGGGACAGATACGTATCAAATACCTGTGTGAAGTCTTTGCTGTTCAGTGCTTCTTCAGGAACGTACCAGCCTGCCAGATCGGAATCCGGTGAATTTTGCAATTGCGTCAGGTAGTCCTGCGCTGAATCCAGTCCACCGGATACCTGTTTAATACCATCGACACTTTGATTCAGGCCATCTGTTAATTGTGTCAGCTGACCACTCAGATCCGAGAAGCCTTGCTGGATTTTCTCCTGTCCACCTTGAAGCTGACCAAGCCCGTTCTGGATGGAAGGTATCTCCTTAATGACTTTTCCTTGACCATCAGCGGCCTGTTTCAGACCTGTCTCAAGCTGACTGATTCCCGTTACAATCTGGCTTAGACCATCGGCAAGAGCCTTCTGTCCGGCTGCTGCGGAGGCAAAGCCTTCATTGGCCTGATTAATTCCAGCTGCGGCTTCTCCCAGCTTGGTCTTAATCTGACCCAAACCTTGAGCGAGCTGGGCTGTACCAGAACCTGTTTCACCAATCGTACCTTTGATACGCTGGTAATCCGTATCTTGCTGCAACTCAGGATAACGTTCTTCGAGTGCTGTGAAGGATTCAGACAGACTGGTTAAAGCCGTTGAAACCCCATTCAGCTGTTGCTCCAGTTCGCGGGTTCCATCGCTCAGTGCAGCGACTCCTGCTCCTGCCTGACGATAGGCTTCAAGCAACTGATTGTTCGCCTGCGCGAGTTGATCTGCGCTCGTTTTGGCTTGCTGAAGTCCTGCTTTCAGGTCACCCGCACCTGAGGAACCATCTCGAATCCCTTTTTCAATCTGGCCAAGTCCCTCACTTAGTTGCGCGATACCCGTTTGCAACTGGGTGGTTCCTTTGGTCAGTTCACCTGCCCCATCGGCAGCTTCTTTTAACTGTGGTTCATTTTTACTTAGTTGACTGCTCGCTTCACTCAGACCATCACGGATTTTGTCCAGACCCGTCTTGCCTTCACCAAGTCCATCCGATAATGTTCCCACTTGCTGTGTAACTTCAAAATCTTTGATCTCATCACCCGTAGGTCGTGTCATACTGCGGACACCGGAGATCCCAGGTACTTTCTCTACTTCCCGGCTGATTTTCTCAGCAACGGCCATATATTTCGCATTATCCATCGCTTCATCGTTCTGAACAACGATCTGACCCGGCAATGATTCACCTGGACCGAAGCTGTCAGAGATAATGTTGAATGCTTTTACTGAATCATACTTCTCACCAATCTCATCGAGACTGTTGAACGACAGTTTGCCATCGTAGGTTGCCAGAAGTGGCACACAAACAGCCGCGACGATGAGCAGCGCAGCCCATGGACGTTTCAGCGAGAAGCGGCCAGCTGCACCATAGATCTTGCTCTCGGCATGATCCAGTGAACCCTTCGACGGCCAGAATAGCTTCTTGCCCAGCACCGCCATGAAGAATGGTACGATCGTCACCAAGGCAAGCATCATCACAGCGATACCCACAGCTACAGCAACCGCAGAGCGGTACAACATAAACTGGGCAAAGCCGATCGCAATGAATCCAACCAGCACGGCAAGTGCGGAGAAGAGTACCGTTTTACCGGCAGTACGATAGGTAGCAATGATGGCATCCCACGTATTCTCATGATGAGCCAGTTCTTCCTTGAACCGACTGATCAACAGGATGCAGTAATCCGTACCAATCCCGAACATGACGGCGACCATAAAGATCTGTGTAAACGTGGATATCGGGAAGTCGAGCCCATCCACCAGGAATGCAACAATCTGTTGCGATACAATGTAACTGATCCCCACCGTCAGCAGTGGGACAAACGGAGCTACAAACGAACGGAACACCAGGAACAGAATCAGTAAAATAAAGACAACGGTAATATATTCCGATTTCTTAAGCCCCTCTTGGGAACTTTCAATGGTATCTTCGTCAATCAAACCTTTACCGGTTATGTAGTGCTCCACATTGACGGACTCCAATGCTTCATTCAGGTCTTCCCGCATTTCCTTGACCGTACGATCTCCCTGATCAATGGATAGCGACGTTAGAATGGTTTTGCCGTCAGCTGAGATCATCTTCTCGGACAACTCAGGCTGAGAGAAAGGTTCCAGAATGGACAGAATGCCCAGCTTCTGCTTGTCGGCCTCCAATTGCTTAACAGCCTTCTCTGCCTCTTGTTTTCCCGTGGTACCCAGACCATCCGGATTATAAAATACAAGAGCGATCTGGCTGCCTTGCTGTTCTCCCTTTTGCGCTGCAGCTTCATTCAGAATCGCTGCAGCACGGGTGGAAGAGTATCCTTCCGGAACCGAAAACTGTCCCTTTTCCCGAATCAGTTCACTCATGTTAGGGGCGGTAAACATTAATACGGCAGCTACAACAACCCATAGCCCCATTAACCACCATCGCGCTTTCAATATCGCTCTCATTCGTTCTCCTGTCCTCCTTCATGCGTTAGCAAAGCTGCAAGCTTCTCAAAAGATTCAATGAAATTACGAACCTCTTCCGGTTTAAAATGAACCAGATATGGCTCCAGAATCTGCTGTATTTCCTGTTCTGTTTCCCTATACACTTGTCTTCCAGTCTCCGTCAGCGTCAAATACACGACCCTGCGGTCACGTTCATCTCCGGCCCGATGGACCAGATCGCGATCCACCAGCTTATTGACCAAAGCGGTAATGCTGCTCTTGCCTATGCACAGAAGCTCTGCCAGATCGGAGGGTGTGCAGGAAGGCTTCTCCTCAATCAGACGAAGTGCGCAGAACTGATCGGTCGTTATGGTCTGCCCCACTTGTTCGCGTATTCGCGTATCAAACCGCTTGTTTACCATAAACGAAGCATCCAAATAGCGGTTCACCAAACTTTTTGCATCGGGTGTGCTCATTCTTCATTCTCCTTTCCAAATACATATAGTTCACTTGACGAACTATTCTTCTGTGAAACTATTCTATAATGAAACAATCTCTTGAAGCAATACTTTTTCCTGGATTTATAATAAAAACGACAAAAAAACAGGACGTCCGACTCAGCTCATTGCCAAATCCAACATCCTGCTTTAATGATAATCTGTTTTCTATGCCAGACAGTAGAGACTGCGTTCGCGTTACTCTTCGTCTGTGTCTTCCTCTTTTTCAAGCACACAACGGAACCGCTCCACACCTGGATACAGCTCACCCAGACTATATACGACGAATCCCGTATTCCGGTAAAACTCCACGGCCTCCAGATCCGTCTCAGCAATCAAAGTGTCAGGATTGTATTTCTCCAGCAATTGTGAAATCATGCCCCGACCATAATTTTTGAAGCGGTTCTCCGGCAGAATGGCTATATGGTGGATGGTGATCTCGTTTGAGCCAGTATGCTCATAACCGATCAGACCGATCAATTGCTCCTCTGCTTCGTATCCGGCCAGATACAGTTCGTCATTCTCTACATATTGTTTTAACGCACGTTTCAGATGATCCGGATCAGGAAAGACCGAGTAAGATAACAGCTCCTGTACTACCGGCTCTTCTATGCGTGATTTCAAATTAATTAACACCTTTATTCCTCCTATACCTTGCTTGTTTCCGTTATCGTATTGTAGTCGTTAGCCTCTCAAAGTTCAAGTCATATAACGATTCAGCTCGCATTGAAGCATAGTCGGGATGTTATCCGATACCTTGATTTGCGCCAAATGATAGGCATCTAGCAATGCACCCCCAACTGCCGGCAAGTTGCTTGTTATGTATTGGATTTTTTTCCCTTCGGGCCTATAGGCAGCATCCAGTCCTTTCTGAACAGCCTCCACCATGTACGGTGAACTCAGACAGCTTCCGGTAAGCGCGATAGACACTGTTGGCTGATCGAAACAGCATGCCAGCATGAGGATACCCACAACAGCTGTATCGGCAGCAGAGTCACATACCCTAACCGCGAGGGGAATATTCCGGGCAGCTGCTTCAGTCACCAAAGGTGCCATTTGACCAAATCTCCGATTGGTAGCCTGTTTATTTTCAGCAAAACCAGACACTCCCAGCGCAGCAAGCTCCCGGATAGAGCCTACATGCCAATACGTTAAAACCTGCTCAATCCATTCTTGATCCTGCGACTCATAACGTCCTGCCAATATGGAATGAACCGTGTCGTAAGCCAGAAAACGTGCTGCTGTCGGTGCATAATGACCGAACTGATCGTTGCGGAGCCAAGCCCCCCGTTCCGTTCTGCCAAGGATCAGAGAGCCTGTACCTCCAATAGCGACAATACCTGGCTCACCGTCGAAGGCCGCAGTATGTGCGATATGCGTATCGTTTACTGCACTGATTCTGCCAGTAATCCCCGTTCGAGCAAGTAACGCTTCCGCCCATACTGTATCTTCAGGCCGATCCAGACCTGCCATGCCTGCCTGAATGGAGACGATCTGGTCTGGCTTGAGCCCAGCCTTGGTTATAGCTTCAGCGATACCTTCCAGCACATTTTGCTCGGCATGAGTATCGTGATAACGGTTGCAACCACCCTTTTGTACATAGGACAAGAGCTTTCCGTACTGATCGGCGACAGCCACACGCGTGTGGCTTCCTCCTCCATCCATCCCAATCACGTATGTATTCATCCTTAACTATCCCCTTCCCAACGAACAATAAGAGTGCCGGGCTATTACTAGGTCCCGGCAGAGAGTTTATTGCTTTTGTACAGCGAAACGAAGCAGTTCACAACGAAACTGTGTTGGTTCATCATACTTTTCTTCTTCAATCGTCGCGATCGCCTCAGCTGTGGACAGATTCAGTTCAATTAACGGCTTAATGTCACGGTTTCACTTGGCTTCTGAACTTTCGGATACGAAGCTCGAAGGCGACAGGTTCTTTTCTAAGAAGGATTCCAATACCGCTTCATATCCAGTACGATCGACTTGAAACGCTGTGCCATGACCCGCACGGGGAACGGTCAGCAATTTCTTTTCGGTTGGGCAAGCTTCATACAACCTGTACACCATTTCCGTTGGTACGAACGTATCGGCCTCACCATGGATGAACAGCACAGGCACGTTGACTTTGGCAAGCTGTTTGAGAGCGGACGCCTCTCTGAAGGAATATCCTGCTTTCCATCTGGAGATCAGACTGGTGACAGGGATAAAAGGAAATGCAGGAAGCTTGTATAATTGCTTCAACTGGAACGTCAGTTCTTCTTCCACAGATGTATACGCACAGTCAGAGACAATCGCTTTAACCTGAATCGGCAGGGCTTCACCACCTGTCATCAGTACAGTTGCTCCTCCCATGGATATGCCGTGCAATATGATTTCTCCTTGTGTCCCCACTTTTTCAAGCACCCAGTTGGTCCACTGGACATAATCCTTCCGATCTAACCAGCCGAAACCAATAATGTCACCTTCGCTCTGTCCATGACCCCGATCATCTGGCATTAACACGTTATATCCATGCTTCTCCCCATAGAATCGGGCAAATCCGGCCATCTCTCTGCCTTTCCCTGAATAACCATGTGCCAGAATAACCGTCTGATCTGACCCGCTATTGGAACTAAGCCATGTACCGTGCAGTTTTAATCCATCATGCGATTGAATATATATCTCTTCTGCAGGCTGAGCATCCAGCCACTTCAGGTCAGCAGCACTGCTGATAATTTCATTGTCCGGTTCTGGCATCAGATTTGGGTTGTCCACCAAAAACGTTTTGGGCGTACGCCGAATGGCAGTTTTGAAAAAGTAGAGCCCTCCTGCCCACAGAAGAGCAAGAACGATCAAGATCAGTGCCGCAAGTACGTAGAATAACATGAACGTGCCCTACCTTTCTTTCCTAGCTTAAGATGTGATCAATCTTTATTTACTCGTTGCAGCGCAGCACATGCCGTTTGATAAGCGGGAAGCAAAGCGTCGAGCAACGGTTCTGCTTTACGCGACTGGCCTTCCTTCGCGAACTGCTCGATCTGAGAGAATAAAGTCGATAGATAACGAATTCCCAGACTCAAACTCCCTGATTTCAAATCATGTGCTACCTCCCTTGCAGCAGTATGGTCCCCTGAGACAATATGTCTGCGCAACACTTCGATCTTGCCAGGGGTGTCTGTACGATACATGTCCAATAACATACCGAGGAGTGTACGACCACCATCGGTGTTTAATTCCGCAATCTCATGCACGATGCTCATATTCAGCACCTCTGTAGGTTCAGCCGATTGCTGCCACTTCTGGATCATTGTACTCAGAATCTCGAGCGTAAACGGTTTGCCAATGAAGTCATTCATCCCAGCTTCCCTACACTTGTCTTTCTCACCTTGCATGACATTACCAGTCATTGCGATGATTGGCGTGATATGACGCATTTCATCCATTTCTATCGAGCGGATTTTGCGTGTTGCTTCCAAGCCATCCATTAGTGGCATCATATAATCCATGAGAATCAAACTGTATTTTTTGCTGAGAAAAGCAGCTACTGCCTCTTCCCCATTCGAGACGGCGTCCACTTGGGTTATTCCCAGTTTTTTGAGCTGCAACATCACAAGTTGCCGGTTGATAACATTATCATCAGCCAGCAAGATAGAAACGGTAGGAGCTTCATCACGCACAGGTTGACCCTGAATCTCCTGAGACGCAGATGTGCTAAACTCGTGAACGGACTGGTTATCGTGTTTCTTGCCCAGTGCAAGTTCGAACCAGAATGTTGATCCTTCACCCTCTATACTATCGACTCCAATCTGACCTTCCATGAGGACAACAAGCGATCTGCAGATCGATAGTCCAAGACCTGTTCCTTCATATTCCCTCGAGCGTCCTCGTTTTGTCTGCATATAAGGTTGAAATAGTCGGGTCTGATCTTCTTCCGAAATACCAATGCCCGTGTCTTCAATTTCAAATCGAATCGTTTGTGTACTCTCATCATCTTTAACAAGAGTCACTCGTATCCCTACAGAGCCTTCTGATGTGAATTTGTTTGCATTCTGAATTAGATTGATCAAAATCTGTGTAATTCTCGTTGAATCCCCTTCAAGAGTAGAAGAGATTCTGGGGTCACAATCTACCGATAACTGATTTCCGTTTTTTCTGACTTGGGGGTCGAGCAAACGAACAATATAATTGATCGTCTCTTGCAGATGCACTTCTCCAAGTTCAAGTTGCATCTGACCTGCCTCAAGTTTGGACACATCCAGAAGATCCTGAATCAGCTTAAGCAGTAGTCTGGCAGCATCCTGTATAACGGAAACCGAATTCTCCTGTTCTTCAGACAACGGAGACAGCTTAAGCATCTCAGCCATCCCTAATATGCCATTTAATGGCGTACGAAAATCATGACTGATGCCTGCAATAAATGCGCTTTTGGATTCCCCTGCATCTACTGCTTGCTGACGTGCAGCTTCAAGACTGTTATTGTTCTTCGCAAGCAGACGCTGGAGTGTCACCAGTTCATTATTCATATCCGTGAATTCCGCAAGCGTCCGTTCCTCTTGCTCTTTGCTCCGGATCATCTGATCCGATAACTGCTCAATCGTTCTGCGTAGCCTCTGTATCTCTCCATTCTCATTAGACAACACATCATCCCTCTCCTAATCCCTAACCATGTCTAGATGATTAGCTGGCTGCGCCAATAATTGTTCTGCAACCGCAACTGCCTCATCGGCTCCCGGAGCATAACCGTCGGCTCCTATCGTTTTCCACAACTCCTGATCAATATTAAAGGGATATCCCCCAACCATAATCTTCACATGGGCCGTTGCCGGATGATGACGAATCAGATGAATCAATTCTTTGGCCAGATGAAGGTGATACGTCATCGTAACTGAAATCGCAACCACATCGCCTTGATGGCGTTCTATGGCCTCTACTACACTTCCATTGGGGACATTGGCTCCCAGATAGTGCGTATCCCAGCCTTCCATCTCGAACACATCTGTGAGCATACGCAGTCCGATCTCATGTTGTTCACTGCCTACACAGGTGGCAACTAACCTTTTATCCTGACCCGTATGAATCAACCAGCGAGAATAGAGACGTGATATGAATGACTGGGTCGCTGCCGTACAAAAGTGTTCTTGCCCCACACTGATCCGATGGCATTGCCACAATCGCCCCACTTCATATTGGGTGGGCTGAAAGATATAACGATAAATATCACGAATCGTCACCCCAGCCTCTAACTGAGCTTCAATGATCTCAAAGGCTTCTTTCCGTTTATTCTCAAGCAAACACTGCAAGTACGATTGTGCAGCCTCTCCATATGGCATGGATTCGTTGATATAACCCGCCTGTGACTCCATTTGTGTTGTTCTATATATTCCCATCTCCAGATAATCGAGCAGAAGCGCCTTTGACGGATGGTCAAATTCTTCTTCCAATGTCTCTTTGATCAGATTGAGATTAATTGCCAGGTCTTCATGTGATACCTGATAACCTTCAAGCAGAACTTTCAGCCAGGCAATGTAATGAGTAAATAGGCCTGGGCTCTGTACGAGCGCACTTTCTGCCAAATAGTTCAAGCTATACTGCGAATCTTGTTTGGTTCGCATTTTTCCGTTCTCACCAAATCGCTCAAGTAAATCGGGCTGTCTGAGATACTGTTTCTCCGTTATTTTATCAGCTAAGTTCCCCGATTCCTGGAGTAAACGTTCTCCTGCTTCTTGATGACTCATAGATGCACCCCTCCTCTACCCGCATCACATTGCATCATCATTCGTAATTAATCCAGAATGAGATCAATGTTAACTAACTTACAATCGGGATAGGTTCTTCCACTTGATCCAATCCATCCATTCCGCTCTTAATCGTCCTGTTCCATTATACATGAACTTTTGATGATCATGTATTTTACCGTATACATGTATAGAACAATCTTCCTATATTATGAAGGGCCTTGCAAGTCAGTCAGCCAGTATATGTCTGTACTTTTCGAGTTACACAAAAAAAACTGACCTGCGTTATGAACGCAAGTCAGTTTTCCCTTCTGCTGCCAGTCCCAGCTTCTTCAACATCTTAATCGCATCCACTTTCTCGGAAGGGTCAAGCCCTTCCAAAGCATCAATGATAACCTGATGATGTTGAGGAAATATCTCTGTAAACAATTGCCTTCCTTCCTCGGTTAATTCAGCGTAAATAACACGCCGATCTTCCTTGGATGGCCGACGAAACAGCAGATTTTTATTCTGCAACTTATCGACTACATACGTAATATTACCACTGGACATTAACACCTTTTCACCGATCTTTTGCAAAGCCTGTGGTCCCTTATGATATAACAAATCAAGCACACCAAATTCTGTCGTATTCAGTCCGTGACTCTGGATGTCCCGATTGGAACGTGAGGTCACAGAATTGTAGGCCCGAACAAGAACCACGAATAATTGTAACGACAGCTCCCGGTTGTCCTCCGTGTTCAGCATTTCAATAATCCTCCATCAGTTGTTTACATTTCGGCTCGCATTAGAGGACAGCTTCTGCTCCCACTCCTCGCGAAGCATTCCCATACGAATTGAATCATAGTACTCCCCGCGAACGATACGACACTTCCGCATTCGCCCCTCCACCTGTAATCCGGCTTTTACAGCCGCACGCATCATTTGTTCATTACCGGACCAAGTAGTCAATCCAACCCGAACCTTTTTCCCTAAGAACGATGAAGTTCTTCGATACTACCGTCTGCATTAGCAAGAATGACTGTGCTTGCCATATCAACAAATAGTCCGTTATCCACAACACCCGGTAACATGTTCAATTGAACATTCAGGTTCGCAGCATGATCAATCGCTTCCATATGGCAATCCGCGATCAGGTTTCCATTGTCTGTCAGGTAACGTTGCTCTCCATCCATCCGCCACTGTGGTTGACACCCCAATTTTTCGAGCGCCTGGAAGGTCCACTCTGAAGCAAATGGAACAACCTCAACTGGCAACGGGAATTTACCCAACTTTTGCACTGCTTTGCTGCCATCCGCTACAATAATTAATTTGTCACTATTGGCCGCCACGATTTTTTCACGCAAAAGAGCCCCGCCGCCACCTTTAATCAGGTTAAATTCGGGATCTACTTCATCTGCGCCATCAATGGTCAGATCCAGACGACCAATCTGTTCAAATGGAACAATGGGAATACCCCATTCCCGGGCAAGCTTGTCCGAAGCTTCCGAAGTGGCAACCGCTTGAATATTCAAGCCATCGCGTACCCGCTCACCAATTCGGCAGATGGCATAATAAGCTGTTGAACCTGTACCCAATCCAACCTTCATGCCATCTTCAACATATTCTGCCGCACGCTCCGCTGCTATCTGTTTAAGATTCATCTATAAACCCCCGCCTGCTCATAATTTGAGAAATGCATATGTAGTTATTATAGATAAAACCGCTTCCGATGTATATCCGTGCCTTCTGTTGCATCTTTGCCATCTTATTTTTTCCAATGTTTAAGGATGTATTTTTACCCACCATGTTATAGAATACAGAATGAAGCTAAAAAATGGGAAATTTTTAAATAAACAGTTCTAAATACCTATAATTCGTCTGATATGTCCATAAATACGTAAAATATTAAAAAAAATTTAACGATACTATTCAATTTAACGACATTTTATACGACATATTAATTATAGATGTGTTTTAATAATTAGACACCTATGGTTCATACGGTACATAAGTCTCTACAAAAGCGACTAATAAACCAAGACCATGGTCGCATAAATTTCCTTTTGGAGGGGATCACGGAATGATCTAGTTCACTGTACCAAAGCAACCCTAAAGTTTCTTAATTTAAAGAAGATCAGGAGTGGAATTTAGTGAAATCATTAAGTTGGAAAAGCATGTCGTTTTTCTCCAAAAATTTGTTACTCTCATTTACGAATATCATTATCATCGGGGTAGCACTGATTGCAAGCAGTTACTATTTTCAAAAAACAGTTCTGGTTGATCAGCTGCATGGACAGGTGGAACAAATTACTAAAAAGTGGGCTGAAGATATCAATCCCACCGAAGTACAAGCTGCTATTGCGGAAGGCAGCTATGATGGAGCAACACAAACAAAATTACGAGCGTATTTCGATGAAATGCAAGAATATTATCCTAACATTGCACAAGCCTACATCTTCGGTGTTGAACTTGGTGGCGATAACAAGAGATTAACTTCCCTTGTAGCAATGCCGACCAACCTAAGAGAAGCTTTTCAAAGTGAGAACGTAAATATCGGTGACATGTATGAGCAGCCAGTCGTTGTAGCCAATGCACTGAAAGAAATGCTCAATACGGATCGTCCAACCTTCACAACGTTCTATTCTGATGATTTCGGAACATGGACAACCATTGCATATCCAATTAAAGACAGCAACGGAAAAATATTCTCCTATTTTGCTATCGATGCAGATGCAACAGCCGTACCGGCAGGACTGAACTCCTTGCTCAAGAACGGAATTATCATCTTGGTGGCTTTCTTGCTATTATTCCTGATTATCCAATACCTTGTGGTTAAAAACACACTTTCCCCAATCCGTCACTTGATCAAAGGAATTGATGACGTAAGTCGGGGTAATTTGAATGTGAACATTCCGACAGGAAAGGACGATCTGGGACTCGTTAACGAGAAGTTCAACACGATGGTTCGCAAAATCAACGATACTATCGTAAAAGTGCAAATCACATCACAAGAAGTGAATCAATCTGCCAAAGAACTATATGAAGTTTCTGAACGTAACAGTGAAAATGCAGATTCTATCAATAACAATGTTACCCAAATCACATCCAACATTCGTTCACAGGAACAGGCAACCCGTGATAGTGCACGTGCCATGTCCGAGATGGCTACTGTAATCCAGACAATTGCCAGCAGCTCCGCAAGTGTAGCGGATGAAGCCTATGAGATGGAACGTCGTTCACAACAAGGTAACAGCGTTGTCCGTCAGGTATCTGAGCAGATGAATCTGATTACGGAATCGGTTAAGAATACCGCTTCTGCCATTGAGGTTCTAGAGAGTCGTTCACAGGAAATCGGCGATATTCTGAATATTATCTCGGGAATCTCAAGCCAGACGAACTTGCTTGCCCTTAATGCATCCATTGAAGCAGCACGTGTCGGTGAAGAAGGAAGAGGATTTGCAGTTGTCGCAGGTGAAGTACGCAAACTTGCCGAGCAGTCTGAACAAGCGACCAGCCAGGTTGGCGTATTGATCCAAGAGATTCAAGCTGGAATTAAACAAGCTGTACGTGCTATGGAACAAGGTACGTCAGAAGTAGATACAGGGCTCAGCGTAGCCGATCAAACAGGACAATTGTTTGAGGATATTTTAGAAGCAGCGAAAAAAGTGTCTAATCAGATTCAGGAAGTTTCAAGCGCAACAGAAGAAATCTCTGCAGGTACGGAGGAAATGACCGCTACAGCAGATGACTTGTCTTCAAGCGTAAGTAAAACAGCAAATAGCAGTGAACAAATCTCCTCATCTGTTGATGAGCAAAAAGCATCTTTGATTACACTGGTAGACTCCTCCACACGCCTTAATAGCATGTCTGAGGAACTCCAAGAATTGATCTCTCATTTTAATGTAAGCAAACAATAATTCAAATCCACAAACATTCGGTTTGAACCAAGGAGGAATAACTGAAGTGATTGAAAACCAATCATCATCTTCCCATTCCATGGAATCTAGCTTGCCGGTTCTGCAGATTCCACTGGATTTCGGGCGACGTCAACAATCATTCTCTTATCAATCTGCTCAAATTACATTACATGCTTCTCTGAGTCGTGATCTTAAACAGAAGTTTGGAGAACAGATGGTGTACCCGGTACTCCTCTCAGCTTATGCAGCCTTGTTATTCCGATTGTCAGCTGAACAGGAACTTGCCATAGGTGTGCTAGCTCCCGATCAGGCCGCTTCCTATCTCTCATTACAGATTCAAGGCAAATTGACCTTTGGCGAACTATGTCATCAGGCTTCAGAGCAGCTCAAGATTGATTACACGCTGCAAACCGGTGGATACCCTGAAACGTTGTTTATGCTGAATAGTGTACAGTTGCCTCAAGCTCCACAAATATTGAATTGGAACGTTCGAGATGATCAGAACTTGCTCATTCTCGATCTGTTCTATGATAGTTCACTGTTGAAAGAATCTACCGTGCTGAGATATGCAGAATACTATCAGACTCTTCTACTCGCCCTCGTGCGTGACAGTGACAAAACCATCGGTGCGGTGGATATACTTTCCGCCTCAGATCGATTGCTGTACCGTGAAATGAATGATACTTCCGTTCTCGAACCAGCGAACCAGACGGTTCATGGCTGGTTCGAAGCAACGGCAGCAGCATATCCGGATTCGCCAGCGATTACATCGCCATCTACAAGTTATACGTACAGAGAATTGAATGAACGAGCTAATCAGGTTGCACGTGTTCTAATATCCAATGGATTGCAGAAAGGTGAATTCGTCAGTATCTTTATGGATCGAAGTCTGGAAACCATCATCTCCCTGCTAGGTATTCTAAAGGCAGGTGGTGCGTATGTTCCGATCGACCCTGAGCATCCACAAGAACGTAACAGTTATATTGTGGAAGATACGGCGTCATCATTCGTTCTGACAACGGAGGCTTCTTATGACCAAGCTTCCAGCTTGTTCTCCAGTATAGCTACGGTCCGCCAGATTCTCGCTGTGGATGGTCGTCTAGCCGGGTTCGCAGCAAGCAACCCCAATCTCGATATTCAGCCAGATGATCTTGCGTATATTATCTATACGTCAGGTTCAACAGGTAAGCCCAAAGGTGCGCTGATTGCCCATCGGGGTGTAACCAATCTTGGCAGTGTCGTACAGCGTGATTGTGACATTCAACCAGGTGATGTATTAACCCAGTTCGCTACATACAGCTTCGATGCATCTGTGTGGGATACCATTGGCGCCTTGTTCTATGGAGCAGAATTGTATCTGTTGTCCGCGGAAGAACGTGTATCTGTTGAAGAATTCGCTAGTGCAATTGAACGGACAGGAACAACCATTATTACAATACTGCCTACGATTTTCTTCAATCAGCTTGCTTCCTACTTATCTGATGAAGGTTTCCACAAGTTGGCCAAAGTCAGAATCATTACTGTAGCCGGAGAAGCTCTCTATGGTGAACAGGTTCGCGCCTTCCAACGCAAATTCGGGAACCAGATTGATATTGTTAATGTGTACGGACCTACCGAATGTACGGTAGCCACAGCCACTCACCGCATCAGTGAGCAGGTTCCCGAACATGTGGTGAACATCCCTATCGGTAAACCGATTCATAACTACAAAGTATACATTGTGAATGAAGAGCATCAGCTCTGTCCGGTAGGTGTGCCTGGTGAGGTATATATTTCTACCCCTGCACTGGCCAAAGGTTATCTGAATCAGCCAGAACGTACAGAGCAAGCATTCATTGAGAATCCGTTTGCGATAGGTGAGAAAATCTACAAGTCTGGCGATATTGCCAAATTGCTCGATACGGGACTACTGGAATATGTCGGTCGCAGTGACTCACAGCTAAAAATTCGTGGTCACCGGATTGAGATCGGGGAGATTGAAGATCACTTTGCGCGTCTGGATCAGATCCAGAACGTTGCCGTTATTCCGAAGAAAGAATCCGACGGACAAAATATGCTGGTGGGTTACTTTACTTCGAAAGATGGCAGCACCCTTTCTGTTGCGGATATCAAGGCAGAACTGACGGAAAAACTGCCTTCTTATTTTGTACCAAAATGGATCTGTCAGCTGGATGAAATGCCGATTGCTCCGACTGGGAAAATCAATCGCAAAGCGATGGTATCCCTGCCTCATGTGGAACGACATGAAGATCGCCCTGATCGGGTCATGCCTGAGACGGAAACGGAATCCATTATCCTGGACGCATGGAAAGAAATTCTTCAGCACGATGACTTCGGTGTCGAAGATAGCTTCTTCAATGTAGGTGGTGATTCACTCCGGGTCATTCATGTACTGGTCATTCTGAAGCCGCATTATCCACAGCTGAAAATTGCCGACTTCTTTGCCGAGAAAACAGTCCGTGCTCTCGCACGTCGTGTTGGAGTACTGTCTCAAAGTACAGCAGAAGTTACACATTCAGCGGTGACGGATGGCATGATCACACAATTATCCGAACATCCTGTGGAACTGGCGTCCCAGTTGGGGTATCCGGTCATTCGTGAACCTGAGCATGTGTTACTGACCGGAGCGACCGGTTATCTGGGCTCTCATGTGCTGCAACAGTTAATTCTGAATTCCAGTACACGAATCTACACGCTGGTTCGTCGACCATCCAATGGAATAACTGCAATCGAACGCTTGACTAAAGTGCTGGAAGGTTATTTCGGCAAACAACTAACTGATCAACTCTCAGCTCGCGTGGAGATTATTGAAGGGGATCTCGAACAACCTAATCTCGGTCTGTCGGCTGAACAAACGGCTTATGTTCAGGAGCGAATTGACCGTGTCATCCACTGTGCTGCAGACGTACGTCATTTCGGGGATGCTGAGCAATTCGCCAAAACAAACGTGGCTGGAACGGTCGCATTGCTGGATCTGATTCGTAGTAAACCTGGGGCTTCATTCCACCATGTATCCACGATGGGTATTCCAGAAGATCTCGCACTTAGCGGACAGTGGGAATCCTCCCTGCAATATGATCGTTTCCCGGCTGACTTGCATGTGGACAACCTGTATTCGGACAGCAAGCTTGAAGCAGAGAAAGTGCTCATGATTGCCGCAGAGGAAGGTGTACCTGTCAGCATCTATCGCGCAGGTAATCTCACTTGTCACTCTGAGACTGGACGCTTCCAGTCCAATATTGATAGCAACGCCTTCTATCGTATGATCAAAGCGATGTTATTGCTTGGCAAGGCTCCTGCTGCTGACTGGATGGTTGATTTTACACCTATCGATTATGCGAGTGAAGCCATTGTTCATCTGGCCTTGCGTCAGGATACAGCCGGTCGTGTATTCCATATCTGTAATCCAGAGCCAATCCGCTATGATGAACTGATCCGTTCTGTGAATCGGGCTGGTTATGCAGTCGAAACACTACCTTTCGCGGAATACACACGTTGGTTGTTTGATGCAAACATCAGCAAAGAGCCCGAAGCTCTTCAGTTGGCTATTGCGCAGCTTGAAGGCGACGGTGCTAAAGATTCAGCTTATGTCTATGCCTGCCCTGTCACAACTGCTTATGTGGAACCTGCCGGAATCTCATGTGCGAAAACAGATGATCGCTTCATCTCCGCCATGTTAGACTACGCCGTTCAGATTGGATATTTCCCGTCTGCAATCCGGCGCCATAACGGCACTTCTACAGCAATGGAGTAAGTTCACTTTATCATTAGCATTTAATTAATATAGTTACACGAAGAGAAGCCACCTTCATCGTCATTCACTGATGACAAGGTGGCTTCTTTGCTTCGTGTGCCTGGATCATTCTTTTACATCCAGCGGATTATTGCAATGATGGCGAGATGCGCTGGATAGAAATAGCGCCATACCCAACGCGGGCCCTTCATGCGGAATCCTGCTTGGTAATACTGAGCAATAGCAATACCGGCGGTTGCGAGAACACTATACATTTGCACAGAGCTGTTATGCAGCAGAAGATATAGTGCATTCAACACGACATGCGCCACGACAAGTACAGGACCTTGGAAATAACGGAATAACAGGACCAATAATAACCCATACATCCCGTAATCCATCAGGCTAATTTCCATGAACCAACCTGCTCCAATTACAATCGGAATGCTTAGTAGGCGGGATGGCAGTTTATCGATAACGAACAGGACCAAAAGAGCTGACCACAGAGTCCATACCACATTCAAAGAGTAATGATTAAACGCGGCCATGAACGGTACTTGCGATATAATTGCAATCCAGAACAGCCGCCATATGTATTTTTGTACGTCTCGTGTATGTTTATACCCGATATACACTGCAAAAGCATAGATTGGAAAAGCGATACGACCTATAATCCTGAGTTCTATAATATGTGGAAAAAAGACAGCCCCTATATGATCAATCAACATCGTGATCATGGCAATCCACTGCATCATGTTGCGACTCCCCCTCCCTCTTTCCCGACTTCACGGGCCTGCCATCATTTATATAATGCGTCTTTTTGAGCAACCTCTTATAGACTAAGTTCATAATACATGAATTTGGTATCCAGTGCATATCCTTCGGATTCATATAAAGCTTGAGCTTGCTTGTTACTTAATTCAGTCGAGAGCGATATACGAAGAACTCCACGCTCAGATGCCAATCGCTTGGTCGCTTGCAGCAACTTCCTTGCTATACCTTGCTGACGATAATCCGAATGAACATACAGATCATTAAGCACCCAGATGGGCCCCATCGATACCGAGCTGAAACTGGGATACAGCTGAACGAATCCGGTACAATTCATGCCCTTCGAGAGTGGCGTACCGTCTCTTTCAGCTGTCCCGTGATCACTTTCCACATCGGTTTCTGCTACCAAAATCACCGATTCATGGCTTTCCATTCGTTCTTTAATATACTGACATGCTGCCTCAACATCTGTATTTTGTTTGTAGAATATCCGGTATTCATTGAACAATCCCCCCACTTCATTACAATCAGGGAGGCCTGCTAGTCTGATTCGGTGCTGCATTTCATTCAACTCCTTTGGGATGGAGACCATCGCCTCATCGTTTGTGTGTCTTTCTATTGTAAAACAATTCCTTCCCTTTCCCCATTCATCATCTGCATCAAAGTTTGTAGTATCTTGGACATGGACTCGCTATTCGTTCATACGCGCTTCCAGTTTGCATCTTGCTTATCGAGTCCATGGCAATTCTGTGTGTTTTGTTATATTGACTTCGAATTGGAAAAAATAAAAAGGCGACCAAAGCATCCGTTGCTCCGTCGCCGTAAATATTCAGTTCGATCCAGCATTCTGCTGTTGCTGACCAGAATCAGCATCTGGGAAAATGACGCCTTTCTTCAAAATCAGATTGGCATATTGTGCACGCTCCCCGGTTGCAACAATTACATAGGCACGCGAAGCACGTTCATAAAAATCAAATCGCTCTTCATGATCGAACGGCTCCGTAATGCCTTCGTATTCTTCAATCAACCTGCGGTAGTCTTCCCATATGATCGGTATCACCTGATCCCCTTTCACAACCTGCATGACAGCAGCCGGACGCTCGGCATAGGTATCCAGTGGATATAATTGCAGGATGGCTTCCAGCAGTTCGACGACTCCCAGTGCATCACAGCGTACCAGTCTTTTCGCGTGACTGGCTGCCGGAAAATTGCCATCAGCCAGAACCAGCTCGTCCCCATGCCCCATTTCAGACATGATTTTGAGTAGTTCCGGAGGGATTATTGCAGGAATATTCTTTAGCATACACAGCTCTCCTTGGTCTTCTCCAACATCGGTTAGAGCAAATTGGTTTTCTCCATTCTTCAAGCACTGTGGACATGGATACCATAGAAGCGGTTTCATTTCCATTCTAACAGTATTTTTTGATCATTGCATCGCGTACACATATGTTCGATATAAGAATATTTCATTTTGACAAAAATACTTGTTTGCCATATAGTTGTTATAACAACTAATTGTTTGGAACATTTTTATTATGGAAAGCGAGGTCTCCCAATCACATGGACTACACACTGGAACAATCTGTTGGATTCATGCTGGGTTTCACGCATCGTAAAGCTGTAGCTTTACTTGCTACGCGGTTCAAACCTTATGATATTACGACAGAACAATTTTCTGTCCTTTTTAATGTTGACCGAGGTGAAGGTGTAAATCAGAAGGAGCTCGCTGCACGTGTCTTCAAAGACCAACCCACCACGGCCCGGATTATTGATCTGCTTGAAAAGAAAGGCTGGGTAGAACGCCGGACCAGCGAACAGGATCGCAGAGCCTATCTGTTATACCTCACCAAGGAAGGCAAAGCGTTAATCGATATCCTCGTTCCTATTGAAAGAGAAATGAATAAAGAACTTGCTGAAGGTATATCCGAAGACCAGATGGAAGCATTTAAACATACTCTTTCCCTCATTAACCGCAACTTGTAATGAATCACAACTCAGGGGGAATACATCATCATGAAAGAAAAATCTACACAAGTTAGGCTATGGACCACCGATTTTATTCTGCTAATGCTGTGCAACTTCTTGCTGTTCTTGCAGTTGCACATGATCGTCTCTCCACTTCCGTCCTACGTTCAGGAACGATTTCACGCAAATGCGTTTGAGGTCAGTCTCTTCACCTGTCTGTTTGCCCTAAGTGCCATTGCAGCCCGTCTCTATTCCGCGAAAGCATTGGAGAAGGGCCTTCGTAACGCTATGATCTATATAGGACTTTCCATAGCCCTGCTGGCAACACTCGGCTATTATTTTGCTGCAGGTATAGCCGTGCTCTTATTACTGAGAATGTTGTTCGGTATCGGGTTTGGTATGAGTAGCACCGCTTTTCCAACGATGGCCTCGGACATTGTGCCCGTTAAACGAATGGGTGAAGGCATGGGTTACTTCGGGCTATCAACTAGCCTGGCTATGTCTATGGGTCCAATTATAGGGGTCACTCTGCTCCAAGGTGCAGGATTCGTAACCCTGATGTTATGTACTGCGGGTGTCCTCGTTGTCATCTATCCACTGAGTTATTCGCTGACACGCAAAAAAGCCAACAGAACCGATAACAGTACGAATATTATTCCACAGGCTACAACTAGCGCTTCAGGATCGCAATCGAATCAGAAGACGCCTTTCAACCGCAAGTTGATTCTGCCCAGTGTGCTGAATTGCCTGTTATCCATCACGTATGGTGGGCTTGTCGGATTCATCGTCTTGTATGGCAAGGAAGCCAATCTGGCCAATCCTGCACTGTTCTTTTTGTTCAATGCACTCGCCGTGTTACTGGTTAGACCATTTGCAGGACGGATCTATGACAACAAAGGTCCCAAAGCGTTGCTCATTCCAGGGGCCATATTTATTGCTATCGGGCTCATTCTGCTCTCATATGCAACCTCCATGTCTACCCTGTTCATTGCTGCCTTTATCTACGGGATTGGTTATGGTTCCATGCAGTCCTCTCTCCAAACCTGGATGATTCAGGTGGTCTCTCCTTCACAACGGGGGATGGCTAACGGCATGTTTTTGAACTCGCTGGATCTGGGTATTGCGACTGGTGCACTTCTACTTGGTGCCATTGCGTCCATGACCAGTTATACCGATATGTACCGTTATTCCGTGATGTTCATGATTTTGTTCTTGCTTATATATCTGGTTCAGGGAAAACGAAGCGGCAGCTTCTCCATTGAACCTCATGCTCTGCTCGCTCATACTCATATCCCTGCAACGGAATCAGAATCAGATCAAGATCAATCCAAGAATTCAGAATCTGGAGCCGGCAATACCGAAACTAGCCAGTCGAATAAGAGCAAACACGAATGATTGGTTAAAGTCATTCTGCTCATAGAAACGAGAAACGCGTTTACACCGAGAAAGCAAACTCATCTGCTTTCTTAGGCGTAAACGCGTTTTTTTAACGGAACAGATTCGGTTGTTTAACCTTAAGGCAGTACTGGAATGAAAGTGGCTTATCAGCAACCATCTATTTAGAATGGACTTTTTTTGCGACCTATTGGACCATACCCTCTATTCGTCTCGATCATATCCATATGTGTTTCATCCTTTTTTGGCTCGCTTCCTGAAGTAGGCTGGTCGCCGTGATCCGGCTTGACTGCGAATAAGGTGAGCAATCCACCCACTGCGCCGGACGCGGCGAGCACACCAAAAAGCAGAAAATGATGAGATCCGATCAGCAAAGACACCACAGGTGGACCAAGAGATACGCCAATGAAGCGCATGCTGCTGAACAGAGCTGTGATCGTGCCCCGCTGTTTTTTGTCCACGCCCTCTGTAATCAAGGCATCCAGACACGGCAACGTTGCGCCTATTCCGGCACTTCCCAATGTGAATAGACCTACTACAACATAGATATTATCGAATAAACCTATAACGCCAAGAGATACCGTCAGAAGCGCAAGCCCTGTGAAGCCAAGCCATTTCATTCGTGTTTTGTTTTTGCCAATCCACTTCCCTGCCAGGAATGAAGACAGACATAACGCTGCCAGCGGAATCGCAAGGACAAGTCCTTTGAGAACACCTTTCAAGGCGAATTCGCTCTCGAGTGTCTCGGACAGGTAATATAACACACCAAAGATGACAAACATGCAAATACCACCGATTGCAAACAACGCATACAACCAGCGTCCCTTTTCTTTCAGTACGTCACGAATGGAAGCCACAAATTCAGGAAAGGTGGGAGGCTTTTCTTTTTTTCGGGGTGTTTTCACCAGGAAAATAACCAGGATCAACGAAAGCACACATAGTACAGGAATAGCCATAAATGGTGCATACCACAACCAAACGGCCAGCGCTGCACCTAAAATTGGACTTATTACTTTACCAAATGTATTGGAGGTCTCGATGATTCCCAGGCTTTTACTTACCTCATTCTCATCATTGAACATGTCCCCAACCAATGGAATGACAATAGGGAACGCACCGGCTGCGCCAATTCCTTGCAATAACCTGCCACCCAGAATGGTCCAGTAGGCTATATTTCCATTGAGCATCCATGCTGCCACGCCAGCCACAGCACCTCCGATGGCTGCAATGACGAGGCTGGGAATGATCACTGCTTTTCTGCCGAAACGATCCGACAAATAACCTGCGAGAGGAATAAGCAGGATGGCAACGACAGCGTAGACTGTAATGAGCATGCTGACCTTGAATGCAGATACCTTCAATTCACGTTCAATCTGTGGCAGGATCGGTATAAGCATGGAGTTACCCAAGGTCATAATTAAAGGGATGGAAGCAAGTGCGACGAGATCCCACTTTTTATCGTTCATACCACAACCACCTTCACTGGTTCTACACACAACAGCATTATTGTGGTTGTTTCGGAGGTTGATTATGCAAGACATGCTGGATGTTACCGCTTATTCACACCAAAAAGCTGCCCTGCACGTATTCGTGCAAGACAGCTCCTTTAGTTCAATATTTACAACTACAACAACTTAAAGTGCCGTAACGCTGCTCCACCTTTGAAAATAATATACAGCTCATTCACCTTATGTGGCGCCTCAAGCGAACACTGAATTGTTGTCCACTTGATATCTTTCCCATTCACACTGCCTCCAGGTCCGGGAACTTCACACACACCAAGCAGATCGCCCTCCGGTCCTCCAGAACGAATCTCCAGTATCCCCACTTCCCCAAAGGCTGCAACTCTGGCTTCAAATCCGTGCAGTTCCTGAACAGCATTATGGTTGAAAGAGATCCAAGATGACTGACCATCTCGATATAAGGGTTCTTCCCGAGTGATTGCCCGAACTGCGGAACGTCCTTCCAGACATTCATCCAACAGAACATCTGCACAAGCATCATAATTCTCGGCAAAGGTAAGCAAGTGCAGCGGACGATCAGGAATCGTCTCACCTTCAATCTCAATGTCAGCCGACTGGCGGATATCTGCGGAAGAACGCCCTGCAAGGATGGCCCACGTCGCTGTCTCCAGGCAGTATCGATCTCGGGTAACATCCCATAGCGCCAGCTTCTGAACAGGAACCTCAAAACGTACCTTAACACGCGACCCTGCTTTGACATGAACACGACGGAAAGCAAGCAATTGCTTCTGAGCGCGTTTCACACGTGAGGTATGTGCAGATCCATAGATTTGAACGACTTCATCACTGTCACGTTCACCCTTATTGTATACCTCCACTTCAATCTTCAATTGATCAGTGGTGGCTTCCGCCGTAGTATCACGACTTACACGAATCGCCTCGTATTCGAATTCAGAATAGGTCAGACCATGACCAAATGCATATTGTACCGGTCCCTCATGATACATATAGGTCATATCATTCTGAATGATGTCATAGTCCATCATGTCAGGGAGCTGGGATTCATCTTCATACCATGTCATGTTCAATCTGCCTGCCGGGGCATAATGACCTAACAGCACATCCGCAAGCGCATTCCCCAATTCCTGACCTGCATGTGTCATATAGACGATTGCCCGGGCAATATCTTTCAACTCCTGCAAGGCAAATGGATAACTGCCCATAATGACAACCACCGTATTAGGATTGGCCTCACACACGGCTTTGACAAGTGCGACCTGATCTGGGGGAAGCAACAGACTTGGGCGGTCAATTTCTTCTTTGCCGTTGATATATGGACTATTGCCGACAACAACGACAGATGCCTGGCTATGGCGTGCTGCATTTACGGCCTGTTCTATTCCGCGTGTCACGATATCGATCTCGAAGGTCGCAGATTTTGTTGTGTTGCTTGGTAATTGACTTGTACATCCAGATTCACTGTTATCATGCAGAGTTGTACCGGTCGCTTGTTCTGTCTGCGGTGGTATTGGTGATAAAACAGAACGTCCCTGATATTCGCTCAGTCCAACGGGAATGCTATTCCATGTCAGCAAGACGTTGCTCCCATCCGTTTGGGGATCGAATTGTACAACTTCCTTCACGAACCAGCCACCGATTTCTGGTGCGTTCGCCTGATAGATGCCTTGCTCGGTTAAACTTACATATCGATTATTGTTCACACTTCTCAGCGTATGACTTCCCCAGCCCCAATCCTGATGTACGAACTGGGCTGCAGGTGCACTACTCTCTGGTATAGCAGCGAGTGTGCTTTCGGCACCGAGGGTTATAACCTGTCCGTCTGATGTCTTCAGACCAATACGGTCATTCCCATCGGCATAGGTCACGTCTGCTTCAGGTAGCCGATTGCGCAATCCATCGAGGATGGATACACGATAAGGCAGTGTGCCACTGTACCAATCGGTATAGACAACATCCGCAAGTGGTCCAATGACACTGATCTTCTGCAATGCTTCTGGTTGCAAAGGAAGCAAGCCATCATTTTTTAGCAAAACAATTGATTCGGCAGCAGCACGATAACTGAGTTTGGCATGTTCTGGTGCACATAATACCGACTCAGGTATGGAGGCATAAGGGTTACGTCCCGACTGATCCAGTTGTCCAAGTCGCATCCGGACACCGAAGATGTTGCGAATCGCTCGGTCCAGATCAGCTACCTCCAACAGATCCCGGCCCAGAGCTTCCTCCAGAGCAGATACGACAAGATTAACTTCATCTGTGAGACAGTCCACCCCTGCCTTCAACGCACCTGCTGCTGACTCGGCATGGCTGGTATGGTAACCGTGATAATCGACCGTCTGGGACAGGTCCCCACCGTCACATACAATAAAACCAGGCATCGACCACTCACCTTTAACCACATCATTCACATATGGACTTTCAATGGCAGGTGTACCATTAATGGAATTGTAAGCTGTCATCATGGACAAGGCTCCGCCTTCCACAAATGGCGTCTCAAATGCTTTTAAATAATATTCACGCAGATTGCGCGGATCGATGCTGGATGAACAATTCAGCCGATCTTTCTCATTATTATTGGCAAAAAAGTGTTTCAATGTAGCGACCATTTTCAGATAAAAAGGATCGTTTCCCTGCATGCCTTTGACGAGTGCTGCCGACATCTCTCCAGTGAGGACCGGATCTTCCCCGTATCCCTCTTCCGTTCTGCCCCAGCGTGGATCACGTTCCAGGTCAACTGTAGGTGCCCATAATGTTAACCCGTGAACCTCAGGATCACGGTGATGGTATGCCCTCGCTTCATCGCCAATAACGGAACCAATCTCCCGCATGAGCCGCGTATTCCAGGTACTTGATAGACCGAGAGGTTGCGGAAACACCGTTGCCTCCCCTTTCCACGCCACCCCGTGGGCAGCTTCGCCCCCAACATTGTAGGCTGGAATGCCAAGTCTTGGTACAGCTGCTTCGCGCGTAGGAATTAGTCGAATTTTCTCCTCCGTTGTCAATCGTGCAATCAGATCATCCAACCGTTCCTCAAGTGAAAGTGATGCGTCCCACATCGGGTATTGATGATACTCCTTCATCCTTCATTCCTCCTACAAATTAGTTGTGTTCAAGTTGCTTCCATTGCTCCAGTAAATCCAGTGTACGCTGGCGATACTTCTGACCATCTTCGGGTTGATTGACCTGATATTCATGAACGTAGGCATTAAAATACGAAGACAGTATTCGGTACGCAAGCCTGCGTGCCTGTCCATCAGCTGATGGATCGAGTGCACGATTATATCCTTCATGAAAAGCCACCGATTCTGTTGACAATATGGCTTCAAACTCCCTGTCGGCAAACATGGAACGATCTCCGTCGATGATGGCCGCAATATTTAGCTCACCGTTTTCCACATGAACAAGTACGTTAGCTTCCCACAGGTCATTATGAACGAGTACCGGACGGGTCACCTGATCAAATAAGTCTTTATTTTTGATGAAGATAGCTGTGATTTCTTCCCCCACACCTGGCATATATTCGACTAATGCTGCTTTAAGTGCCGTTTCTTCTGCAAAAGAGTGCAACACCTCGGACCATTGATCCGAGCCTTTAATTGAACCATCCCCCTGCGGCCAGCCAAACGATGCACCTTCGATCTGATGCATGATGGCCGTATAGACGCCAAGCTGATGGTACAATCGCTCTTTGTCTGTCTCCGAAATCGATGAATGATCCAGCTGCTTACTAGGGAAAAAAGCCATAAACATGTAGGTTCTCGGAATAATTGATCCACTGTCATCACAGGTTATAATGTTTGGAGCAGGAATGCTTGCGTTACGGTAATATTCATACACAACCGGTTCAGCCGCCATCATGGTGCGTTCAAAAGAAAACAGGGGATCACTCGCAGAACCGGCCGCCATCTCTGCCCGCTCTGGAGCCAAACGTAAAATTACATCCGTATATGATGCGTTTTCAAGTTGAATCCGATAGGTTGTATTAAAAAGTCCACCTTGCAGAAGTGCAAACTCTTTTACTTTGGTAGCGTTTCCAAAATTATTCTCCACCAAGTGGTGCAGCACCTCTGCTGATATCGTGCAGTGCAAACCGGAATTTGTTGTGCTCATTTCATTCAATCTCCTATCATCGTAGACAAACAGACGGCACCTTGCGGCACCGTCCTTTCTTCTACTATATCATTTTACAGTTGGATTGTAAGCGAGGTTGCGCCTGTTGCTGCCGTAACGACAACACCATTTGCACCAGACACTTGGGAACCACCTTCAACACTGGAGACACTCTCAATGCCGCGAAGCACGATGTTCCATGGTTTGCCTGCGCCTTCAGCACGAACTTCCAGCACCGATCCATTACGTGTAACGTTTACAGTCAGCTCCTGTTCAGCAGCTTGGTTCACAACGACAGCTTGAGCCGTTTGACCGTCAGCCAGTTCGAACAAGTGCAAGGACACATCATTGGCAAAGTCATAATCCGGTTTGCTATCTACAGCACCAACAGCGATCAGGCTGTTTGGCTTAACCATCATTGGCAGTGTTTTGAAGTCATGGTTTTCACTGATCCAGCGTCCACCTTGTACTTTCGCTCCTGTCAGATAGTTCGTCCAAGTTCCTTCAGGCAGGTAGTAACGTACATCGCCTTCCTTGTTGAAGATTGGAGCCACCAGGATCGAATCACCAAACATGTATTGGGTATCCAGGCTATATGTTGTTGGATCTTCTGGGAAGTCCAGCAGCATAGCGCGCATCATCGGAATACCTTTTACCGTCGACTCCACCGCAGAATTGTAAAGGTATGGCATCAGGCTGATTTTAAGTTTGGTAAAGTCACGGACAACGTCCACAGACTCCTCGTCAAACAGCCAAGGCACACGATACGACGTACTTCCGTGCAGGCGGCTGTGAGAAGATAACAGTCCGAATTGTACCCAGCGTTTGTAGACGTCAGGGCTCGCTGTACTTTCAAATCCGCTGATATCATGGCTCCAGAATCCGAAACCGGAAAGTCCAAGCGAGAGGCCGCCACGAAGCGATTCAGCCATGGATTCATACGTTGAAGAGCAGTCGCCGCCCCAGTGAACCGGGAACTGTTGACCACCTGCTGTTGCAGAACGTGCAAACAGGGCAGCTTCGTTTTTGCCAATTTTCTCTTCGAGCAATTCAAATACAGCTTTGTTATAGAGCTGTGTATAATAGTTGTGCATTTTAACCGGATCAGAGCCATCGAAGTACACGACATCTGTCGGAATTCTTTCGCCGAAGTCTGTCTTGAAGGAATCTACACCTTGATCAAGCAGGACTTCCAGCTTACTCTTATACCAATTCACAGCATCCGGATTCGTGAAGTCAACCAGAGCCATACCTGCTTGCCACATATCCCATTGCCATACGCTGCCATCCGCTGTTTTCACCAGATAACCGTTCTCCATACCTTCATCGAACAAGTAAGATTTTTCTGCAATATATGGATTGATCCAAGCACAGATTTTAAGACCCTTTTCTTTCAGACGTGCAAGCATGCCTTCCGGATCAGGGAACATTGCTTCATCCCATACGAAATCAGACCATTGGTATTCCTTCATCCAGAAGCAGTCAAAATGGAATACAGACAGCGGAAGATCACGTTCAGCCATGCCATCTACGAAATGGTTAACCGTTGCTTCATCATAATCCGTTGTGAATGATGTTGTCAGCCAGAGACCAAATGTCCATGCTGGTGGAAGCGCTGGTTTACCTGTCAATTTCGTATAATTATTAAGTACATCCTTAGGATTGTCACCGCCGATAATGAAGTATTCCAACGTCTCGCCTTCAACGCTGAATTGCACTTTAGATACATTCTCGGATGCAATCTCATACGATACGCGCTCAGGATGGTTTACAAATACGCCATATCCTTTATTGGATAAGTAGAACGGAATATTCTTATAGGACTGCTCACTGCTTGTACCGCCGTCCTCATTCCAGGTATCTACGATTTGGCCATTCTTAACAAACGGCGTGAAGCGCTCACCAAGTCCGTAAACATATTCACCAATGCCAAGATCCAGCTGTTCACGGAAGTACGCTTCCTTGCTCGGTCCTGTAATATAACCAGCTGCTCTTTGACCGCTACCTGTAATGCGTTTTCCTTCATACAGGAAGCTGACGTCCCAACCGTTTGTTTTGTCGATTTGAACTTCCAGGTTGCCACTTTTCAAAACAGCACCTTGTTCATTTTTCGAGATGTCAACGTTTGCATCTTGCGTGTTAAGCTCAAATACAGGCCCTTTTTTCACTCCGCCTTTATGATGATTCAAAGTTACACGAATAACGTTAGGCATAGGTGAGCTGTATGTTGCTTTCAGCAATGTACCGTTCAACGTGTCGCCTTTACTGCGAATATATTTAGTTGCCGCATATACGGTCAAAGAATTATCTTTTTGCACAATATCACGAATGTCAGTCGGGTTTTGAATTTGGTACCCTTCACGAGTCATCCAGAATCCATCAGTAAATTTCATGTTTTCTTTCCCCCTTCGGTTATACTATAATAATATTGATATTAATAATGAATTTCTTCTCTTATTTTGACCAAATATATCACGATTTTGATATTAACCATCCGATTCTTGAACATCAACACCAAACTTTGGAAACGATTACATTAATAATGCAGTAAAAGGAGGCGTTGATATGGAACGTGAACGATTACGGGAAGACCGAATTCACGGCAATGCCATGTATCCAGTCAGTGTGTACCCTGATATCCAGCAACTTAATGGAGATAGCATTCTCGATTGCCATTGGCATGATGAGATGGAGTTCACTATGGTTACCGAAGGATGTGCCGTCTTTCAGATTGATATGAACACCGTTGAGGTTCAAGCTGGAGAAGCCATTTTCATCAATCGAGGTGAGATTCATGCGGGTTATCTGAAGGGCGAAGTTCCCTGCGTATTCTCTTCCATTGTGTTTAATCCGGAGCTGCTCGGCAGCCGCACCTTCGATGCGGTACAGGAGAAATTCATCGGCCCACTGATTCGCAAAACCGTGATTCCCCCTTTTCATATCAAGGCAGATGAGGATTGGGGACAAGAAATTCTCGATCACCTGAAACGCATATTTGCGGACCATGCTGCTGGAACAGAAACGTGTGAAATGTCAACGAAAGCATACCTGTATCTTGTATTTGCTCGAATGTTCGAACATATGAGACCTGCTCCGCTCAAAGGTACTGTGGCTACAGGGAGTCATGACAAGGTAGAGCGGCTAAAATCCGTGCTCGGCTATATCCACAAGCGTTATCCCGAACCATTGAAGCTGAAAGAACTGGCCGATGAGGCCAATATGAGCGAAGGACACTTCTGCCGTTTCTTCAAACAGATGGTGCAGAAAACCCCTGTAGATTATATTAACTATTACCGCGTTCAACAGGCCTGCGTTCAGCTTGAGAATACGGATCACAAAATTGTCGATATCGCGATGGATGTGGGTTTTGAGCATCTAAGCTACTTCATCACTACATTTAAAAAACATAAAGCCACAACACCTTCACAGTATCGCAAAATGTTCTATGAGAACGTAGCCATGGAATCTGCCCTGGTTCAGGTATAAAAGAAGAAGGTGCTCACAGCTGATCAGCTGCAAGCACCTTCTATATCCTCTTCATCAACTTTCCTGCGAACGAGTGAGCTAACGCACTGATCTGGGCCACATTGGCTCAGTTAGAACTCATTTCATTCGCTGCTATCAACCTTACGCTTTGAAACTTAACAGTTTCTCAGTATCTCACTTTTTCAACGTCTTCCATGAAGTGTACTCATGTACGGAGAACCCGTTAAAGGATGCATGGGCTGAAGCCATTTTTTCGACCAATTTCAATTGTGCTTCCATATAAGCAGATCCCTCTTCATAAAAAGTAATGAAGTCACCTTCCTTACTTTGCTTCGTTTCCACAGCTATGGAGATCGTCTTGCCCAGCAGAGCCGCTTCCGCAAGCTCATCCTTCGCTACACTATAGATTGCAGCAGCTGTATCGCGGTAAGCCATGATGGTGATGGAGTCAAATTTGCGGATCATCCAGCTGCTAACAGCCATCGTTGAACCCGGAATTTTGTAGTTATCCAGCCAGAAAGGCAGATCAGCGGCTACCGGCATCTTCATCCGTGATGCTCGCCCTACAATGTATTCCACATTGCCTTGCCACTGCGTAATTACACTAGCCTGATTGATTTTCCATTGCGGATGCACATGTGGCTCAATATCCAGATGAATACCTGCAAATTTCTCATTAGGCAGAGCCTCTGCCTGATACGCTTCGATCCAGTCCAGGAAAGAAGCAATCTGTTCCCGACTTTCCGTCAGCCCCCAGGCTGATCTTCCATCCATAACGTCAACCGCAATATTCTTGGCTCTCGCCTGACGGATAAAGCTTTTATAATCCGGAATTTTCACATCCCGGTTCATTTGCAGATAGATCGTATTAATCTTGTTCGTTGTCGCAAAATTCAATACCTCTTGAGGATTACTTCGAATCTGGGTCGTGTCCCACACCCACGTCGCTCTCACCGGCACATCAAGGTTTCCATGAATTGTTTCATAACTATCCACAGAACCAATGGCAACGGCTTTCGAAGTATAGGCTGTACTCGCACACAGGATCAAACAACTGAGTAATAAGATAAAACGGTAACCCCTTTTGCTTTTCATATTTGTACACTCCCTCTGAAGTTAACAGCTCTGACGTGCAAATCCGGATGAAATTGTGTCGTTTCATATTCATTTTATGGAGACTTATTTCAGTACGACGAATTTGGATTGCTTCTATATGCAATATCATCTCTAAGACTTACGACGAAAGAATCATATAATTATATTTCGGGAATTCGTAGTTCTGTATGTATAGTTCTAAAGTCACAATTATCAGCTATTTTCTAAATTCACCCTACTTTCTTCATGACTTCAGTCATTATTGCCATATGTGAGCCAAGCTCCAGAAGACCTAGAAAGCGTTTTCTCCTGGAACGCACAAAAAAACCGCCCTGAGGCGGCTTTGCATGTATCTTAACTTAATGACGCTTTTGCTCTAATCAACATTTCCGTTCATTCATTACCCGATGGAGTTACCTGTGTACCGTCCACCACTTCATCGAAAAGGGACACCAGTTCAATGCCTTCTGCCGAGATCCGCACAAGTCCCTTGTCAGACAAACGCAGCTCCGGAATCACAACCAGTGCCAACAAGGAAAGTGTCATGAATGCATTATTCAACGTACAGCCTGCGGATTGTAAAGCTTCACTGACTGCTGCTGATTGGGCTGCAACCACTTCGAAAGACTCGGTTGACATCAAACCTGCAATCCGCAGCGGGAATTCAGTTACACCGGTAGCCGTTACCACGGCTACCCCACCTTGCATGCGAATGACACGGTTACCAGCCTCGGCCATCAAAGCATCATCATTACCGATAATCAAAAGGTTGTGGCTGTCATGAGCAACCGTCATCGCAATCGCCGCTGGCGATGTGAATCCGATGCCTCCAACAAGCGCAACCGCTCGATTCCCGGTTTGCTTGTGACGCTCCAATACCGCGATTTTGCAAACTTCCCCTGAAGTTGAAACCACAACCTTGCCGTTTTGCACCGTGACAGGCAGGTGTTTCTCCTTCGTATCCACATGGTTCTCTGTAACATGAATGATTTTGGCACCAATCGTACCCTCTGTAATCGGTGCAGCCAGCTCCAGATCCTCTGCCTGAATATTAGCTTCCAACTTCACCGTATTCAGTGCTTCTTCAGGATATGTGAAGCTATCCCAGGCCGCTGTCATTTTCCCATTCTCGGCCACAACTTGCCCGGCAGCAATCGTCATCCCCACACGTACATCCGCCAGACGGCCGTCCAGCAGAATAATATCAGCTATATTGCCGGGAATAACCGCACCGATGTCGCGCGCAACACCAAAGCGCTCAGCCGTGTTAATGGTTGCCATCTGGAAAGCCGTGACTGGCTTCACACCTTGGGAGATTGCCAGACGAACAACAAAGTCCATATGCCCTTCTTTGAGCAACGATTCAGAGCTTCGGTCATCAGTCACCAGCATCATACGGCGTGTGTCCAGTCCAAGCTCGGTACAGGCTTTGATCGTCTCTGCTACATCATGCCATGCCGAACCTTGGCGCATCTTCGCGTACATCCCGAGTCGCAGACGTTCGACCACATCTTCCTTAGTCACACATTCATGATCCCCTGTTACGCCACTCGCTGCGTAAGCTGGCAGACGCCAGTCATCTGCTGCCCAGGTAAAGTGACCGTCTGCCACTTTGCCTGCCCGCAGAGTCGCCTGTATCTCACCGATCATCGTCTCGTCCCCGTAGACGACCCCTGGGAAGTTCATCACTTCCCCAAGGCCAATCATGTCCGGCCCCCAGGAAAGAGCCTCAGCCACCTCTTCTGGCCCTATATAGGCACCCGTTGTCTCCAGTCCCGGATGGGTGGAAGGCACACAGGAAGCCACCTGCATATACGCAGCCATCGGTGTGGTTCGTGCTTCATCCAGCATCAGTCTCAGTCCTTTGAGACCAAGCACGTTGGAGATCTCATGTGGGTCGAAGAAACCTCCGGTCGTGCCTGAAGGCAATACCGCTCTCGCAAACTCGGTTACTTTCATCTGTGTACTTTCGATATGGCAGTGTCCGTCCAGCAAACCAGGAGCGATATACTTGCCGTTTGCTTCTATAATCCGGGTATGTTCTCCAATGGTGTGACTTACATCTTTGCCGACATAAGCGATTCGAGCTCCCTGTACAGCTATGGACATCTCAGGCAAGATCTCACCCGATATTACGTTCACCAGCGTACCTCCCCGAATGACCAAAGTCGCTGGCAAATCTCCCCGGGCTGTAGCGACCAGATCCGGTACACAATCGGCCATAAGCGGCCGTTCAAAAGATGATTTATTCATATGGTTGCCTCCTTTAATAAACGATCCCAAAAAAAATATATTGTTACGATTATATGAGTCTGGACCTCATGTGTAAAGAAAAATCACATCCATTGTGTCTCAATACAAATTATGAAGTCATATTTATCCACGGAACCCAATCCTTACGAATTCACGTCAAGTTTTTTTTGTTCAATCCGATCAACTATACCTGGCTGGAACCTCATCTCGTATACTTCCTCACGAGCTAGCTTCTTCCTGATCTATGTATCATATACAGAAAGACTCCCGTTCCTGTGAACGGAAGCCTTCTTCATGCATATGAACGTGTTATGTCAGTCCACTTGCGCAGCAGACACTTTGCCAAGGTCATACCATTCTTCAGACTGGGCGGTAATGAACGGACTCGGTGTGCCCACACAATAGACGTGAAGCAGATGCATCGCTCGCGTACAAGCCGTGTAGAACAACTTGCGTTCATGCTCCTGGGCATACTGCTCTGCAGAGCCGTCATAGATCAGGACAGCATCAAACTCCACACCTTTAGCTAAATATGCCGGGATGACATGAACACCCTGCTCAAAAGCCAGCGTCGTTTTCTTGATTAACTTCGGTGCTGTGGGCAGTGTCTTGCTCAATGCAGCATGTACATCTCTGCTCTCTTCGGCGGTCTTGCAGATAACTGCAACTGATTCGTACCCTTCCTCAATCAAATGCTTCAGGTCTGTCGTGATGACATTCATATGACGCTCCGAATCAGAAGAAACGATCACTTTAGGCTTCTCGCCGCTACGGTTAAATGGAATAATCTCTTCCCCTCCAGGCACCATACCACGGGTGAACTCCACAATCTCCCGGGTAGAACGATAACTTCTGGTTAACTCAATCACTTCCGTATTGTCAGGTCCATACAGATTAGTCAAGGGTCCTGTTCCACTAAGCACAGAAGAATGGGCATAGATTGCCTGATTGAAGTCACCAAGTGCTGTTATTTTCGCCCGTGGGAACAATCTCTTCATAAAGGCCAGCTGAAATGCAGAATAATCCTGTGCCTCATCAATAATAACATGACGAATGTTGGAGTTAATGTGGAATCCAAGCATAAGCTCACGCAGGTACAAGTACGGCGTAATATCTTCATAGGCCAACTCCTGAAGCTTCAATCTGCGTAAAGTCATCTTACAGATTTCATCCCATTGAGCAGGCAGCGCTTCGTCACCAAGCAGTCGTACCATCTGAGCCTCATCGTTGAACAGATGTGCATATAATTGTCTTATATCAACGAATCGTAAGGACTTGATCCATTTTCGCAATGGTTTGAGTCGGTCACTGACCACCATACGTGCCAGAATTTCTCTTTCCTGCTCGAAGTCATTAAACGTATGGGTCTTTCCTTTTTGCTTGCGCTTCAACCGTTGATAGGCACGTTGCAGATCCTCTGGCTCCATCAGATCCAGCTGCTGATCGACCCAGGGCGCATCCAGTTCACCTTTACCAAAGGCAGACAGTTCTTTCAGCATCCAGTCCCGCAACATCTCTAGTCGGCTCACCAGCTTAACGGACGACTCAAAACTGTAGAACTTCTCAGCCATAGCTTCCGACGTGACAATCGCACGGCCCTGGAAGCGAACCGGTTTGAATTTCATGCCACCTGACAACATGCTTTCCTTATAACGTGTAATCACCTTGAGGAAAGATTCGGACGACTTGAATCGAATGCTGGACATGCGAACATCGTAATCGGGATCTTGCGTGCCCGTAAGTACATATTCGAGCTGAATAAACGGATCTTCCAGTTGATATTCCCGACCCAAACGGCGTTCCAGATACTCCTGGAAGGTCGTTTGCAACATGTTTTCCTCCCCAAGCTCAGGCAGTACCGTAGAAACATAACTATTGAACATTGGGTTCGGCGAAAATAGAACCATCTGATCCGCTTGCAGATGCTCGCGGTATTTATAGAGAAGATAGGCCACACGCTGGAGCGCTGCGGATGTTTTGCCACTGCCGGCTGCGCCCTGCACAATGAGCATGCGTGTCCGGTCATTGCGGATAATCCGGTTCTGCTCCTTCTGAATGGTCGCTACAATACTCTTCATCTGTGCATCCGAAGTTCGACTGAGCACGGCCTGCAACAACTCATCGCCAATCGTAACCCCCGTATCAAACATAAAGCGGATCCGTCCGTCCCGAATGACAAACTGCCGCTTCATCTCGATATCACCGCTAATCTCCCCACTGGGCGTATGATACGTGATCGGGCCCGGCGCCCCGTCATAATACAGGTTGGAGATCGGTGCACGCCAATCGTAAACCAGAAAGGATTCTTCCTTCTCATCCAGCAACGATGCAATACCCAGATAAATGCGTTCTGCATTTGGATATCCATCTTCTTTGAAATCAATCCGGCCAAAATACGGTGAATGATGCAGTCGTTTCATTTTGTCCAACGCAGCCGCTGTATTCAGATGGCTTCGCTCCCGATCGGACAATACCTGTGACTGCTGTCGCATGCTGGTTGAAGTTTCACCAACATCGTCTGCTTCGCTAAAGTTCATTGTGACTTCGTCCCAGAAGTCTTTTCTCATGCCAACCACTTCGTCCCGGAAGGAACCTACTTCATCTTCTAACGTTGTGATCTTGCGCTCAATCTGATCGGTCACCGTGTTGACCCGTTGTTGTTCCTCACTCCACTGCTGCTCTGTACTCATATGTTAATAGCCCCTCTTTCCCCGGATTGTGTCCTCAAAATCCCATTTGACAAGCCCGAAAAGGCAATGGTATAATTATTAGAAAGTAAACATTTTAATTTTATGTTAATTAGTTCTAATTTTCTGAAAACCATTTTTTATTCTACCAGTGACAACGTCCCGATGCAAGCGGAGGCGTTTTTTGTTGTTTTCTTATTCTTCATTATTACCCAATCACCGGGTCCTCAACTGACTTAGCAACTCCATTTCTACTTTCGTAATTCTTCAATCGTCTCTTTCCAGCGGGTAATCGCTCCAAGTTCATCTTTTAATTGAAAAGTAATGCCTGAAGTGATCTCCGCATATGGCGCGTGATCCACACGTACATGAAGCACTTTGGCTTCAAAACGATCTCTTGGATGAATAGCCCCCTTCATCTCAGGCAGCAGTTCTACTTCTATACGGATATGCAGCAATCGATGTCCTTGAACCGCAATCAAGGTAGCCTTGCCTGTTTTGCTCATGTTCATACTGGTTTGTGTACCTTGCCACAGAGCCAGTCTAAGTCGATGCGGACTTATCGCAATGACTTCGCCCATACTAATCATTGCCTGATGCGGCCACTGATCCTCAGATATGGTCAGCAGTTGCATGGCTTCATGCTGTTTATGCTCCAGATTTGTGCCACTCAACCATTCTATTAGTTCAGCGTCCAATTCCTCTATAATCATGTGTCTATCCCTCTATTCTTTATAATTCATTCATGCCATTCTGCCGTATGTACGACAAAACAACCCGGACACGTTTGTCCGGGCTATGTTGTAGTTCCATTGTATATGATCGCGAAGCCGATGTGCAATTTGTTATTAGAGGTTGTTCAAAAAGTCTAATTTTGATTACGATTCATGCCTAACGGCATCATCAGCATCGAATATGAAATTCAGCCGAATAAGCAGACGCTTACGAAGTATGTTTCCTTCGGAAACATTGTAGTTGCTCACGTAGTTTTCCTACGCTCCGCTACTCCATTTCTATCTTCATTCCATCTTCTTGGTACTGAAAACCAGACTTTTTGAACTTGAATTTAAGGCCACTTAAGCCAATTCAAAATTTTGTCCTGTGATTCTTTATCTTCACTGGAGCTGTGCACATGTTCAGCAAGTCGATTCAGACGTTCCAACTGATACCCGTAATCATAGATTGCAGCGGCCACGATGGATAATCGTAACATCCCGTCCTTGTCGATATCAAACTCGGTAATCGCCTGCTCCATGAAACGATCATTGTCCAATACAAACTGTGCGGCCTCTTCGCCGTTCGGTTTCAGCTTATCCTCGAACTTGAGCAGTGCATGCTCATGGAATTTAATAACCAGTTCCAGATGGGAGTCAAAAAACAAATCCATGGCTGGTGTCCGCGGTGCCTGGAAATAGTGGCGCTCCACCGAATCCAGCACCTCATATCCTTTTTGCAGACTCAGCAGCATCTGTTTGTAGACCACCATCTGCCGGGTTTCACTGAATTTCGAACGCTTCATTTTCTTCTGTTCCTCTTCGAACAAGTTATACTTGTCGGACAGAGACTTAATGGAACCGCCCAGGTTGTTTTTCTCCTCCCGGAATACAACTTCCTTAATCTCATCCGAGATCGAGGTTCGCAGAAGCAACGACATGCCGCTGAAGACACTCTGGATCTGCTTCACGAACTGAACCTTCGGTTTCGGAGGAAATACCGTAATATTGATGAGAAACGCCGATACAATACCAACCAGTGTCAGCAGAAAACGATTGAGTGCAAAGTGCCAGTCACCTGAGGCTTCCATAATGGAAACAACCGTGACTAATGTCAGTCCAACCGTCTCGCCCATATTCAATTTAAGACATATCATGATAACAAGTACAATAATTAATCCAACAGCGATTGGCTCATTGGACAACACCATACCTCCCACCAGAGCCACAATAGCTCCGAGTGTGGTCGTTTGCAGCTGATCCAGGAAGTATTTCCAGGAACGATAGATGGAAGGCTGCATGGCGAATATAGCCGCGATTGCGGCAGGCACGGGAGATTGCGGGTTCAAGAACAGGCTGCTAAGGTACAAGGCAAGCGTGACCGCGATCCCCGTCTTAAGTACACGTGCACCAAACGACATGGTGGTGACCCCTCCTCTTTACCGAACCTGAAATTTTACATTTGATAATCATGTTCATTATTACCCCATATTTCTTTTTTTGCCTGAATTCATTCAGGAGAACGATTTATTGTACCATGGAAGACCTTCCGTTGCCATGTCATAAGTCGTAAACCTTGTCTTAATTCATCTCATCACTCACTAAAAATAGATTATTAATTCATTTATGTATGTTAATACACATTATTAACCCCAAATGATAAACCTAAAAAGAAGCAAATCTTCAAAATGGATTTTCGCCACTTTAAAGATTCGCCTCTGTTACCTATTCAACCTCTGTGTATCGTCATGCTTATCATGCCTGTCTAACGGTCCGTGCCCTCCCACTCTCTTTTGAACTGGTCCACAAACTGCACCATATAATGATGACGCTGCTCCGCCAGTTCCTTGCCATAGGAGGTATTCATCAGATCTTTGAGCTTAAACAGCTTTTCGTAAAAGTGATTTATCGTTGTGCTGCGCCCATTGCGATATTCCTCACGGGTCATGTGCTCCCGTGGGGGAAGGGATGGATCATACATCTCGCGCCCCCTCGCTCCTGAGAAGGCAAAGGTGCGCGCGATTCCAATCGCCCCTAGCGCGTCCAGACGATCCGCATCCTGTACTACCTGTGCTTCGAGCGAACTGACCGCAGGACGCTGGCCTCCTGCATACGAGATGGTACTAATAATACCCACAACCGCTGCGCGTGTATCCGAATCAAGCGGCTGGGTATCCAGCCAGGCATTCAGTTTCGCCATCCCGGCTTCCAAACTCTCATTCAGCTTCTCATCCGGTACATCATGTAATAATGCGGCCAGTTCGCAGACAAATGGATCTGCACCCATACGGTGAGCGAGTTCGACCGCAAGTGCAGTTACCCGTTCAATATGCGGCCAGTCATGACCATCCGTATACTTGGACGAGTCCCCTTGGACAAAAGATCGGGCAGCGCGCAGTACAGCCTCTCCTGCGGTTGTTCCATCTACATTGTCCAGCTGTTCTTGTCCTTTTACGCTCTGGTTGGATGGTTGAAGAGGGTTCTCTGACATCTTACGATTCCCCACCTTCACGAGCCTGCTCACGTGGAATACGTCGCGCTACACCCGTCTTAACAGCTGCTTCAATGACGCGGTTACGCATTGATTTGACTACTTTATCATTGAACACACTCGGAATAATGTAATAACGTGTACGCTCTTCATCCGTAATGGCCGAGGCAATCGCTTGAGCGGCTGCCAGCTTCATTTCTTCATTAATTTCGGTAGCCCGGCAATCCAGAACTGCCCTGAAGATGCCAGGGAAACATAACACGTTGTTGATTTGGTTTGGATAATCTGATCGTCCTGTCGCCATAACAGCTACAATGTCCTCCACCAAAGCAGGCATAATCTCAGGTACCGGATTGGCCATCGCAAACACGATTGGATCTTCGGCCATAGTCTGTACATCTTCACGAGTTAACAGATTGCCGCGTGATAAACCAATAAACACGTCCGCTCCACGAATGACATCACGCAGCGAACCAGTTTCCAGTTCCGGGTTGGTGCGAGCCGCATAGTCACTCCAGACTTCATTCTCATAGGTTTGTGTCCGTACAATCGCACCTTCACGATCAACACCAATAAGTCGACTTGCTCCCGCAGACAGCAAAATATTACTGCAGGCTACACCTGCTGCACCAATACCGCAGACCACGATCTTCACATCCGTGATGGACTTGCCTACCAGTTTGAGTGCATTGATCAGACCGGCATATAACACAACCGCCGTGCCATGCTGGTCATCATGAAATACCGGAATATCCAATTCCTCGTTCAGACGACGTTCAATCTCGAAACAACGCGGTGACGAAATATCCTCCAGATTAATGCCGCCAAAACCAGGTGATATCGCTTTCACAGTACGAATGATTTCCTCGGTATCCTGCGTGTCCAGACAGATTGGGAAGGCATCCACACCAGCAAACTGTTTGAACAACATGGCCTTACCTTCCATGACGGGCATCGCTGCACGGGGACCAATATTGCCCAGTCCAAGTACCGCACTGCCATCGGATACCACGGCTACCGTGTTCCGCTTGATCGTCAGCGAGAAAGCTTTCCCCGGTTCTTCCACAATGGCCGAACATACCCGAGCCACATCCGGGGTATACACACGTGACAGGTCTTCCCGATTCTGAATCGGGGTCTTCGGTGTCACTTCGATCTTGCCGCCCAAATGCAGCAGGAACGTTCGATCTGATACGTTAATGATGGATATACCTTTGAGCTGGCGTACGCCTTCTATAATTTTGCTGTTATCCTGTGCATCTGTTACCGCGACGGTTAAGTCACGCACACTGACATCCTGATTGGTCGAAATGACGTCAATGGCAATGATGTCTCCACCAGCTTCCGAGATGGCCGAAGCCACTTCGCCAAACTTGATATCTTTAGTTGTCATTTCCAGCCGAATAATAATGCTGTTGCCGTCCAGATTTCTCTGATTCATTTCAATTCCTCCCAGACTGAAAGTCTTGAGTTACAAGTTACCTGTTTGTCTTCGCTGCGCGGACACGTTTATCCTTTATCTTGTCCAGAAAAAGTGGTTCAACAGCCAAAAACATAAAATAAAAAAGACACCCCAAACACCGATAACAGGTGTTCAGGGTAATCTCTTCTTATACTTTTTTCGTTTATTCAGTAATAAATGGAATGTATATTATTTTCGGGCAGCTGGTCTGCGAAGGACACGAATGTCGTATGGTTGCAAGCTGAGACTAGCTTCCACAGCATCACCACTGAGCAGATCCGTATAGGACTGTCCATCTAGTTCAACCAGTTTCTCATCAGGTGTATAGTTCTGTACAAACACATAATCAGCCGTACCATCTGTACGCGTATGTGCCGTTGTGCCGGAAGGCAGCTCCGTTTCAAGTCCACGTTCAATGTTCAGGTCAGCGATCAGTTGCGCATAGAAATCATCATAGAATGGCGCTTTCAGACGTGTCGCCACGTAATACGCTTTTCCTGAACCCAACTGGTTAACCGTCAATGCTGGACGTCCGGCATAGAAGTCAGAACGGTACGTAGCCAATGACTGTGCGCCTTCCAGATGAATCAGATCACACAGTTCAATTGCATCATACGCTGTAGTGAGCTGAAGCTCGTTCCCTTCCTCAGGAATGATTCCGTTCAGATCCCGATCATGCAGTCCGTCAATTTCTTCAGACCAGATGCCAAGCGTCTTGCGCAGTGGGCCTGGGAATCCACCCAGGAAGCACAGATCATTTTCATCAACAATACCGGACCAGTAGGTCGCTACAAACGTACCACCTTGCTCCACAAACTTCTCAATGCGTTCGCCGACACCTTCACGTACCAGATAGAGCATTGGAGCAATCAGCAACTTGTACTTGGACAGATCTGCATCCATATCGATAACGTCTACAGCAACTCCCTTTTTCCAAAACGCTTCATAATGCTCTTCTACCGTCTGCTCATACTTTACACCGATATTGCGCGGACCCTGTGAATCATTAACAGCCCAGCGGTTTTCCCAATCGAATATGATCGCCACTTCTGCCGGAACCGCTGTTCCCACAATAGCTTCCATGCCTTCAAGAGCTGTACCTACGTCCGTCACATCCTGGAACACGCGAGTGTGCTCCGTTCCAACATGATCCACCACTGCGCCATGGAGTTTCTCACTGGACCCCCGGCTCTTTCTCCACTGGAAGTACTGTACACTATCGGAACCGTGTGCCACAGCCTGGAGAGAAGAGAGCAGATGCATACCAGGTTTTTTCAACTTGCTAACCTCTTGCCAGTTGGTTGAGCTTGGGGTACTTTCCATCAGCAAGAACGGTTGTCCGCCTTTGATGGAACGAACGATGTCATGCATCATTGCGATCCGGGAGGCCTGTTTTGCATCGTCATCTGCGTCATGCCATGTTGGATAGCTGTCCCAAGACAGGAAATCCAGAATATCGGCGAACTTCCAATAGTTCAGACCACCATAGAATTCCATCAGGTTCGTTGTAACCGGCAGATCTGGATTCTGAGCTTTCAATGGTTTCGTTTCGTGCACGATAAAATCAGCTGTCTGATCGGTAACGAAGCGACGCCAATCCAGATTCATCGCGTGTACCTGTGTCTCACCGTGTGGAGCCGGAGACTCGACCTGACTCCAGTCTGTAACTGTATGACTCCAGAATGTGGTCCACCACGAATGATTCAGTTCATCGAGTGTCTTATACTTTTTCTGAACCCAGCCTCGGAAAGCTTCCTGACAGTAATCACAATGACAGTCTCCGCCGAATTCGTTCGAGATATGCCAGCCGATTATAGCCGGATGATCCGAATAACGTTCTGCCAGTTTTGTATTGATCGCAGTGACCTTCTCACGGTATACCGGTGAAGTATAACAATGGTTGTGACGGAAACCATGGAGGTTGCGGACCCGTTTCTCAGAGACACGGAGTACTTCCGGGTACTTGGCGGACATCCAGGCAGGTCTCGCACCACTTGGTGTAGCCAGGAATGCATAGATACCATTGGCTGCAAAACGATCCAAGACCTGATCCAGCCATTCAAACGTATATAAGCCTTCTTCCGGCTCAAGGGATACCCAAGAGAAGATACCAATGGACATCACGTTACACTTGGCAAGCTTCATCAAGCGAATATCTTCTTCCAGAACTTCAGGATAGCGGAGCCATTGCTCCGGGTTATAGTCTGCGCCATGCAACATATGCGGGGCTTTGGAACTTACAGGTGGAAATTTGTATGTCATAAGGACAACTCCCTTGCTTTTGAATTACAATTTGTATTGAATACAACGATATTACACGTATGTCTCTGCATCTGATTCTTCTACAGCAGCGAGCGCTGTAAACGATTCCAACTTACGACCTTTAAAATCAAACATCGTGAGGTTACCCCAGTTATTCGGATGTCCTACGGACCATTCTTCCTTACTAGGTATCCAGGCAGGTTCCCAATAATAGAATCCATGACCCAAACCACCAGGAACTTCGCGAATGATCTGCAACAGATCCTTCAGATATTTGGTCTGACCTTCTACGCTTGCAGGGTAGCCTGGCAACAACAAGTCTTCCTGATTCAAAATCCATTCGATGCCTTCCGGCTGTTCAAGCGTCCACGGATAAGCGGTTTCAACGACATTGACAGGTTTACCATAACGCTCAGCCAGATCATGCAGATTGTCACGTAGCGCGTCGAGTGTGCCATGCCACCAAGGATAATACGAGAGTCCAATGATATCGAACTCCACACCCAGTGCTTCAAAGCGATCGTAGAACTTGCGGCTCTCGGCGTTATCTCCACCACGATCAATATGTATCATAATCTGGATATCGGCGTCAACGGATTTGACCGCAGCAATTCCATACTTCACAAGGCCTGCAAAACGCTCCCACTGTTCATCCGTATCGTGCTCTTCCCCACCGACACGTCCCTCATTCCATAACATGCCTGGTGTAATCTCGTTGCCGACCTGCACCATGTCTGGAAGAGCATCATGTTCCTTCAACGTTCTCAGGACATCAGCGGTATACGTGCATACCGCACGTTGAAGCTCCTCATAGGAGAGATGTTCCCATGCCTTTGGTTTCCACTGATTAGCTGGATCGGCCCACCGATCGGAATAATGGAAATCCAGCAAAAACTGCAAGCCCTGCTCCTTAATCCGTTTCGCTACTGCCACCGTCCGCTCCAGATTGCAGAACCCACCTACAGGATCATTCCAGATCCGCAGCCGTATGGCGTTAGCGTCATTGAGCTTCAGGATGGACAGCAAGTCTTGTTCCTTGCCGTCCACATCACTGTAGGTCCCACCATGTTGTTCAATCTCGTCCATAAAAGATACATCCATTCCCAGAACGAATGTCTTTTCCTCCAAGTTGCTCACTGTATCAGCCTCCATTTAATTTGTGATACAGGCTCAGCCTTTAACTGAGCCCAACGTCATACCTTTAACAAAGAAACGTTGCAGGAACGGATACACAATCAAGATTGGTGCACTTCCGATGAAGATCTGTGCCGCTCTTACCGTCGTTTGAGAGAGAGACTCCATCTCTTTTGGATTCATGCTCATGCTGCTCATGTCACGTCCGATAATGACCGTTTGCATAAATGTAGCAAGTGGATAATCCTTGGCATTATTCATATAGAGCAATCCATCAAACCATGAGTTCCAGTGAAACACCATGCTGAACAATGCAATGGTTGCAATCGACGGCAAGGAGATCGGCAGGAAGATACTGAACAATGTTCTGAAATGGTTGGCTCCATCCATCAGCGCCGCTTCCTCCAGCTCTTTCGGAATACCGCGGAAGAAGTTCAGCATCAGGATGACAAGGAATGTGTTAACTGCCCCTGGGAGTACCAGTACCCAGAAGGAATCCATCAGCCCGATTTTCTGGATAACCATATAGAATGGAACAAGTCCTCCATTGAAAATCATGCTGAATACGAAAATCCAGGAGTAGATTGTTCTGCCTTTGAACTCACTATTTTCTTTGGACAACGGATACGCCGCCAGGAACGTAATCAGCAAGGTAATCGCTGTACCAATCACTGTACGTAGGAGTGAAATCCAGAGCGAGTTCAAGAAAATTGGATTGTTCATCGTCTTTTTGTAAGCTTCGAGTGAGAAACCTACAGGCCAAAGGTTGACCAGATTCGCATCGGCAGCAGCCTTCGTACTAAAGGATACTGCCAGTACATGAATCATCGGTACGATACACATGATGGCGATCAAAATCAGAAAGCAGGTATTGACTATATTAAACACGCGATAAGGCAATGATTTATGATACATCGTGGTCCCTTCTTTCTCTGTTCATTCGATTAGAATATGCGGTATCCAGCGTATTTTTTGGCTAAGCTGTAAGATACAAGAATCAAGATCATACTAATGACTGATTTGAACAATCCGATCGCTGTTGCGAAGCCCATCTCACCATTTTGCATCGCAGAACGATATACGAATGTATCAATGATGTCACCCGTTTGATATACGAGCGGGTTGTACAGGTTGAAAATCTGGTCAAATCCGGCATTCAATACGTTACCAAGAGCCAGTGTACCTACAACCATCAGCATCGGCACGAGCGAAGGAATTGTTATGTGCAGTGTCTGTTTCCAGCGTCCTGCTCCGTCAATTTCTGCTGCTTCGTACAATGCTGGATTAATTCCGGCAAGGGCAGCCAGAAAGACAATCATGTTATAGCCAAATTCCTTCCACACATCTGTCAGAATGACCGTAGATCGGAACCAACTGTTGTCTCCGAGGAAGAAATATGGTCCAAGTCCGAAAGTTCCCAGAACCCGGTTTACCAACCCTCCGGTTGACAGCAAATCTATCAAAATCCCGCCCAGAATGACCCAGGACAAGAAGTGAGGTAAATAGACAAGTGTCTGAATGGTTCGCTGTACAGCCATCTTGCGAACCTCATTCAAAAGAATGGCAAAAACAAATGGGATAAATAAGTTGAAGATCAGTTTAAGTACAGCAATAATCAATGTGTTCCAGATAACTTGTAAGCTGTCTTCACGTTCAAACAAATATCTAAAGTTGTCCAGCCCGACCCATTCAGAGCCGCTAATCCCAAGCCATGGCTTGTAATTCTGAAATGCCATAATGATCCCGCCCATAGGCACATAACTGAAGATGATCAGAAAGATAATGGCTGGCAACAGCATAACGTGGAATGGCCAAGTGCGTTTCAAAGTTCTCATGATTGCTCCCCCTGTATTTCTTCCTACTCAAGTACTCCCTGAGTGGCTTATAATGCGATTATATCAACCTTTTACGGGGTCCAAACAGCACATAAAAGCAATATAAATGGCACAAATTCAACCACTTTGCTTCTGCCTGAACAAACCAAAAAAAGCGCCCAGACGACGATCGTCTGGGCGCTGCTTAAAACTATTTTTTCACACCGTCATACCATTCGTTGACCTCTTGTGTGATCTGGTCACCGCCACCGGATTTCCACGTTTGTACAAAGGTATCAAACGCATCAGCCGGATTTTTGCCATAGATAATTTCGTTAAATGCCTGATTCTCGATTTTATTCAGGTAGTCCAGCTTGGATTTCATCGTCTTCGTTGTCGGACCTGTGAACATGTTTTTGAATGAAATTTCTTCTTGGCTCAGCAACACTTTCGCTGCCGCTGGCGTTTCTTTACCATAGTTGACAGCAACATCTTTCTCCAACTTCGTTTCCGGCTCTTTGCCGTCCGCCAAATTCAAGAGTGCTTTCATTTGTGCATCTGGAATACGAGCACCGTCACGAACAAGCAAATAACGTACAACGTTCACGTATCCGCCTTCGATCTCGTCAATCGGCATTTGTTTTCCATTAGCGTCCAATTGATAGTCATAGCCTGCAAACAGACCGTTATCATAAGGGCTACCTGGTGCTGGGTCTGCATAATTGTCGAATAGGTAGTTTTGATACGTGAAGAATGCCTCAGGGTGTTCCATATCTGCCTTGATCAACGTAACACCATTAACGAACTGTGTACCGTGACGCATCGCTTTACCTTCAGGGCCAGTTGGAATCTCAATTGGTTTCCAAACGGCACTTGGTACGTTTTTCGCTGTATCCAGAAGTGGCCATCCGCTCATCCAGTAAGGACCTGGAATAATGCCGGCTGTACCTGCAACTGCTGGCTCTGCCGTTTTGTTTTCATCCCATAGAGCTGCTTCTTGCGGGATATAACCTTTTGTGAGCCATTCGCTCAATTTGGTCAAACCTTGCTTCATGCCGGGATTGATAGAGCCATACTCCAGCTTGCCATCCGCAGCCAAATTCCATTGGAACGGCAATGTTCCGTATGCTCCGAAGATCCAGGATGGGTCTCCCATCCAAGTGTTCATGGATGTTTTGAAACCAATACTGAGCGGGATGACCTTATCGGGAGACAATCCATCCGGGTTTTGGTTTTTGAATGCATCCATTACGGTTTCAAGCTCATCGATTGTTTTTGGAGCTTCCAGCTTCAGCTTATCCAGCCAATCCTGGCGAATCCAGAGCAAGTAATCATTGTTGTATGCGTAGTCCAGAACAGGGATACCCATTCTTTTGCCATCACGACTATATTGGTTCCATACGTTAGGGTCTTGCTCCATTGCTTTCTTCCAAGTGTCCGAAGCATATTTGTCGAACAGTGGACCCACTTCCTGATACATACCGGAATCAATCAGATCCTGCGCAAGCAGGTTATCACCTACGGTTACGATGTCAGGCATATCTTGACCAGAAGACATCGCCAAGCGAAGTTTGGTTGCAAATGCCCCATTCGTATCTGTTACAGACCATAATGAACTGATATTAATACCGAATTGATCCTTGGCCCACTTGGTTGCCACGTTATTTTCCATGGATTCACCATTTTTAAACTTCAGCTCAGGGTCAATTCCCCATGCAGTCGTAATGGTTACTTCCGGATCATATTTTTCTTTGTATTCGTTTTCAACTCCAGATGTACTTGGTGTGGCACTATCTCCGCCCCCACTGCCTCCTGAACATCCTGCAAGAACGACAGTTAGACACAGCGTTGTAGCGAGAAGCGTCAAGAATCTCTTTTTCGTTGATTGCGCTCTCATGTTGTTCCCCCTTAAATCGTTTTGGTTACCCTTTCATTATAGGCTGACCAGGCCTTTGAGCCTATGATACGAAATCAAGATTTCTGCACCTTTGCCAACCTATATTCTGGAATGTTGTTGAAATTATGCCTGATCCCGAAATTCATTGGGTGTCATGCCATAATGCTTTTTGAACATTTTGCTGAAATATTGCGGATTTTGATAGCCGAGCTCACTCGTAATCTCGTATATTTTTTTGTTGCTATTCTTGAGCAAATACAGCGCACGCTCCATGCGCATACGAATCATATAATCCCCAAGACCTTCCCCCGTCTCTGCCTTGTAAATCTTCGATAGATATACAGGGTGCAAATATACCTTGTCCGCAATCATCTTCACCGACAGATCCTGCCCAGTATCTCTAGTCACCAGTTCCTGAACCTGCTTGATCACATGTCTGCGGCTCTGCACACCTTCCTGATCAGACAATTCTTCCTGAAGTTTCGCCAGCATCTCGGTTGCCCATCGCCGCAGCTTCTCAGGAGACTGAATTAACTGATGAGCAAGGAGCAGATCGAATCCCGCATGATCAATCTCATGTACCAGATGTCCCTGTTTATGAGCGATGTACATAAATGCATTGGTTACGGACAGATACATCTCATACACATGTTCTCTCGACAAACGTACTTGTTCGGCTGCATCAAAGACCGTGTTCAGCTTGCGTGCTGCCGCTTCCCATTGCTTGGTCTCAAGCAATTGCGGAAGTACAGGCGGCTTGTATAGCTCTTCGAGCGCCTGGGTCGCATCATTGTCCGGTCGTTTGCTAAGTGCCTGATCCATGTCCATGTATATAATCTGGTGTTCTTCCGGTCCGGAAAGGACAAGGGAACCCAGACTTTTTCTATACGCTGCTGTCAACTCATTAAAGGGAAATGATGGTGTAACCACCATGGACAGATCTCCCTGCAAATATCGAATAACATGCTCACGGAAAGTTTCAGCAGAGATTCTCAACGTTTCCAAGTTCATCTGTGGAGCTTCAATCTGTCCCTGACTCTGTAAAAACATAACCAGACACTCATGGGGTCCGCGACCAAACCACACGTTAAATTGCTCTCCGAGTACTTCCTCCGCTATATTACCTACGGCAAAATCCATTAGATCAAGGGATTGCTGGTCCATTGACGAGAAGCGTCCCGTAAGGCGAATCAGCATCATCACTGCCGGTTGTTCCGGATCAATATGGATCTCATATTGTTGCAGTTGTTCCCGAAGTGCCCGCGCCGTTATCTCACGACCAAGCAGCAGATCATGCATGAGATTTTCCCGTAAAATCTTATAGTCAGACTTCCGGCTGTATAAGAGCCGGTGATATTTATCGAATTCATCCCACTCATCGCGAAGAGATGTGATGGCTGCTGAAACCGATCCCATAAACTCATCATCGTTAACGGGTTTGAGGATATAATCCGCTGCCTGCAATTGAATGGCTTTCTTCGCATAAGCAAAATCACTGTGACCCGTCAGCAAGATACAGCGAATATGAGACCAGCGCTTGCTTACCTCTGCAATCAGATCCAGTCCCGACATGCCAGGCATTCGAATATCCGTGACTACGATGTCTACTGCATTCTCCTCCATAATCTCTAATGCTTCTTTTCCTGAAGCTGCACGCAGCACGGTCGTTACTCCAAGTTCTCCCCAGGGGATCGTGAGTTCCAGACTTTCTGTTACATACGTTTCATCATCTACCAGCAGTATATCTATCAAGCTAGTCACTCCCTATCTCGTTCGTTCTACAGTGGATTCTATTTTTCAACATGCGCTACATGTTCCAGATGTTTACTCTTCGTTCTCCAGAAGATACTCCTGCTCGGCCGGCCAAGACAGTGTAACGCGTAATCCACCAAGTTCCGATTCCGTTATATCAATCCCTGCCTGCTCCCCATATCGAAGCTGGAGTCTTTGATTCACATTCCACAGGCCACAGCCCATCTCCTGATCCATCGTTCCCCTGAGCTTATTGGAAAGTGCCTCACGCGCCTCCTGCGTCATGCCTTGCCCATCATCTTCTACGACAAGAATCATAACACCGCCCTGTTTTTCCCCGGATACTCTTATTTCTCCAGCTTCCGCATCCGCTTCAATACCGTGAATCACCGCATTCTCCACCAGTGGCTGCACGATCAGCGGCGGTACTTCCTGTCTAAGCATCTCTTCGGACAGATCAAGCTTGTAATGAATGCGGTCCATACGCATCCGTTGGATCTCCAGATAACAGCTGACAAATTCAATCTCCTCTGTCAACGGTACCACGTCCCGTTCCTGTCTTGTTGTATACCGATAATATCGTGAGAGGTTATGCGACATCGCTACAACGGCGTCCATGCGCTTCAGCTTCGCCATACTCGTAATGAAGGAGAAGCAATTATAGAAGAAGTGCGGGTTAATCTGCGATTGCAGCTGCTTCAATCGGGCTTCACGCACATGAATCTGTTCCAGGTAAACGTGTTCAAACAACTGTTGGATCTGCTCCACCATCAAGTTGAAACGTTCAGACAGAAAACTGAATTCATTGCGGCCCTTTGGCTTAATCCTCACGGAATAATCTTCCTGCTTCAAGCGCTGGAACCCACGAATGAGTTGTTTCACTGGCACCTGCACCTGCACATATAACAAGTACGCCACACCAAAACTCATCAACAACAAACAAATCATGGAAGAATAGAACAGCATATTTGATTGATGAATGGGCTTCAAAATATCTGATAGAGGCATATAGTCCACCAAATACCAGCCTGTTGTACTGGATTTCACAGTGTTGACCATGTAAGGCTCGTTCCCGATCACCACTGTACGATTATCCACGTCCTGAAGTTTATGGATGGACAGTTCTTCCATCAACTGATTCGTTAGTGAACGATCTGAAGTCCGGTTATAGATAACTCCCGATTCTTCTCGGAAATAGAATGGATCATGTCTGCCATCGTCCTTGAATTTGTCGAGCATATCCCGAATGTTGTCACTATCAAACTCCAGTTTGATAATCGTTTCCGCATTATTAACCGGGTCTTTAATGCCGTATGGGGATACCGTAATCCAGCTAAACATGAACCGATCATCTTCCCCATCCTGAATTTTGCGTACATCCCAGCCGGAACTGATATTTTCCCTTAGCGCTTCTTTATCGTAAGAACGTGCGTCCCTTTCGGAAACCACCCTGCCCAGCGAAGGGGAATACAGATATAACTTTGTCGCCCAATTGGATGAACTCTCCTGAATACTCAGCTTATTCTGAATACGCTTAACCAAATTAATAGCATCTAGGTCAAAATATTTACTGTCCGCATAAATTCGTCGGAAGCTCGCAATATCAGGATCATGTATGAGCAGGTTCGGCCATGAGGATAACAGCTCGATGTGTGTGTTCACCTGATTCTGGAAAAATTCAAGCTGGTTGCTATTGGATCGATTCAACTCATCTCTGAGAACAGCTGTCGTTTTGTGATTGGAGTACCAGTACAGAAGCACAACTGGAATTAGCATAATTAGAATTAGAATGACCATTTTGGAAAACAGATTTGTCCGATATGACATCTTTTCATCTCACCTTGTCTTTATTTGTCGTGACATTAATTGTAATGATGTAAGCGGTAAAGACAAACTATTTTTTTGAGACAAACTGATTCCCATTATCTAGCGTAAGCGTTACCAATTCAAGGGGAAAGGAGACAAAACCAATATTTCTGCACTAATTACAACTTCCACGCAAAAAAAGAGCCAGCGATTAGCCAGCTCTCTATCCCGATTTCAGTATACATCTTTAATCTTTCTATTCAAATAAACCTTATTCTAGTTCTGTTTATGTACTCATTCTGTTTCTTCTACAAAGATATAAACTATGGAATATCATAATCAAACACCGTATTCGCACCATCCACGCCTACATCCAGCACAATATCCATAAGTTTCCCATTGACGAGCAGCGGAGCTTCCGCTTTTCCGTAAAACTCCAACTCGCCCGTAAATGTTCCATGGCGTCCAATCTCAATATGTACTGGTCTTAATTGCACAGACTGCAATGCTTCATATAGTGGGTCGTCCTTAAACTTGTAACTGCGCGCGAGATCAGGCAATAGCACAGCGGACACGGACGCTCTGCCGTAATTTTTGAGTGTCAGATCACAGGTTGCTCGGGTCTCACCATTACTTCGGACATTATAAGAACAGGAGCTTGTATTCTGTACATAGGATACACCATCAATGCCTTCAGCTCCCCACTTGGCTACATACATGAATTTATCCGTCATGTACGAATAACTGAGAACGATAGCGAGAACGATGATCCATAACCCTTGAGCAAGACCCGGGAACGACTTCCCAATCTCTTTGCGAGTAAGGTAGAACCCACACGCGAAGATCCCCAATCCGAGGAAAAGTGTGATATGAACACCACTTAAATAAGATGTAGTATACGGGGATATACCTATTGCTGACAGCATGGTATCTCCAACAGAAAAACCAAGATGGTGGTTAAATGTAAAGATGATTGCAAAAAGCAATAAAGCCCCAGAGAACACAAGTCTGGTTCTCGACACACGAACACCCCCAATCAACCACCTGATTATATCATATTTTTCCTAATTATGATTAACAATCCAAATCAAAAAAACAACAATAAAAAGAACGTCTTCGGTTATTCACCGAAAACGTCCTCCATATTCACCGCTGACAAGAGCTTGTAGTAACAATAGGCTCTCTGTCATGGCCTGACGATCATTTATTGCTTAGCCAAGAATGCATCGAGTTGTTCTTGTTTGGCAGCAATGATTTTATCAATGCCCGCTGCTTTGAGTTTTTCCAGATATTTCGGAATCATCTCGTTCGGATCTACGGCACCCGATGTCATACCTGGCTTGAACTGTTTGTTCACGTTGTTGACCGCTGCAATTTCATTTTTGACAGATTGGCTGTTGAACGTAAAGCCCAGTGCTGGCGACTTCACACCTTTGGCGTTAAACTCTTTGAACTTTTCCCATTTCTGCGGATCTTCATTATCCCAGAGGAAGTTCAGGAACTGGTTACCGAGCTGCCACTGTGCACCTGGATTATAGGTACGACTGTTGGCATCAACCCCGTCAGGAAGAGCAATGATATTATCCTGTCCGTCTTTTTTCACATAATGTGTGCCTTCAATTCCGAAGTTCAGCAAGTTGTTAATTTCCTTGTCGGAATGCAGCAGGTTAATGACCTGCATCGCTTTCTCCGGTTGCTCTGAAGAACGGGAGATCGCGAGCATTGCTCCAGATGCATCACCCGTCGTAATGGTCGGCTGTGTCATCTCAATCTGAGTCAGTGGGAAACCCACATACCCTTCTTCTTCTTTATCCTTGCCTGGCTTCATACCATCCGTCCAGAGAAATGCTTTTCCAGCCTTCGCCTGGTCTTTCGGGAACACATTGGAAGTCGCAGCATCACTGTTGATATATCCCGCTTGATACCACTTGCGAGCGAGTTCCGCCGCTTCTTTGAATTCTGGGGTCTCCACTTCATTCAGCACCGTTGTTCCGCCTGCTGTTTTGGAAATTACTCCAGGTACGGAAGCATCCCCGAGATAATCCCAATCCAGATTCTCCAACAGCCCGTTACCATTGGTATTGGACATATAGAATGGTGTAATCGCTGGCTCATTTTCCTTGATTGTTTTGAGCAGCGGCTCCAGATCAGCCCATGTCTTAACAGCTGTCAGGTCCAGGTTATACTTGTCAGCCAGATCTTTACGCACCAGCACGCCACGTGTGGCAGCAAGTTCCTTATTTGTAGGAACACCGTAGTTCACGCCATCCACCTGCGAACCTTCCAGAAAAGCAGGGTCCAGGTTTTTCTTGATATCCTGACCATGCGCATCAAGCAGATCATTCAGTGGCAAGAATGCGCCTTTGGCTACATTCACCGTGTAGTTCTGCCAAGCCGCTGTGAAGATAATGTCTGATTTTTCGCCCGAGGAGATCATGAGATTCAGCTTGTTATCCCACTGTCCCCAGTCAATCGCATTGATCTTGAGCGTGGCCCCGATCTTCGGTTCCATCTTCTTGTTGATCTCGGCTTCCACCAGAGCGACATCCTTCTGTGGTGTCCCCGGGTAGAAAAGCGTAACTTCATAGGGCTTGCCTCCACCCTCACTTGCTCCTCCGCCTTCGGCTGCTGGTGTTGTTGTTCCACCTTTGTCTGATGAGCAAGCTGCCAGCACCAGGCTCAGCGCCATAACCGTTGCCATCATGCGTGACCATACCTTTAATGATCTAACCAATTGAACCCCTCCTGTCATGTGTTAAACCGTACAGCACTTTCCCCAATTCACAATTAAACCCATAGCAACTTCTATATATGCCCTTTCAGTCCATCTTCATTTACCATGCCCACTCCGCTAACCGGCCAGAGTTATCCTTTCACAGCGCCAACCGTAAGACCTTTGATGAAATAACGCTGGAAGAATGGATAGGCCAGTACAATTGGACCAATACCGACCACAGCCATCGCCATTTGCAGTGTTTTGTTCGGCAGATTCAGCAATCCACCCTGCGACGAAATCTGTGAAGAGACGTTGGAATTGGTTGTAAGATATTGAATATCGAGCAGCGTCCGGTACATAAGGTACTGAAGGCTGATCGTCCGGTTATCCGATATAAAAATCATACTAAGGTACCAGTCATTCCAGTAATTGAGTGTACTGAACAACGCGACAGTTGCCATTACCGGAAGGGAGAGCGGGAGCACGATACGTGTAAACGTTCTCAATTCTCCTGCACCATCAATTCGAGCCGATTCCAGAATGGATACCGGTATGGAGTTCGCGAAGAATGTACGCATGACCAGTACAAAGAATGGGGATAGCAGTAGTGGCATAATGAGTGCCAGTATGGAGTTTTTCAGATCCAATACGTTGACATAGACCAGGTACCAAGGTACCAGCCCCCCATTGAATAACATTGTGAAGAAGATGAAAAATGCAAACCAACCACGATAAGGCAGATCTCTCCGTGAGAGCGGATACGCATACAGTGCAGTCAGAGCGACACTTGTAATGGTACCCACAACGGTAACGATAAAGGATATACCATAGGAATGGAGGATCTGATCCATATCTCTGAACAGAAACTCATAGGCCGTCAGGCTGAACTTCTCTGGAATAAGCTTATACCCATTTGCTATAACTGTTGTCTCGTCCGAGAATGAGATGGCGAAGACAAGCAGGATCGGCACGATACAGGCAATGGCATAGAATAGAAACATCGCATGAATAACGGATGCGGAACGCTTCGATACGGCTAGTGGATCACGTGATTTCACAGCTGACTTGCCTCCTCTCAAAATAATGCATTATCTTTATCCATCCGCCTAACGATGGTATTGGATACAAGAACCAGTACGAATCCGACGACCGCTTGGTACAGACCCGCTGCGGATGACATCCCGATATCTCCACCGATAAGGAACGTTCGATATACATAGGTATCCAGTACATTCGTTACAGGGAACAGAGCTCCGGATTCCAGTGGAACCTGGTAGAACAGACTGAAGTCTGCATAGAATATACGGCCTATTTGCAATAACGTCATAATGACGATCAACGGTACGAGAAACGGAACGGTGATGAAGCGTATCTGGTGCCATTTGGTTGCCCCATCGAGTATGGCAGCTTCATAATATTCTTCATCGATACCCACAACAGCTGCCAGATAGATGACAGCATAATATCCGATATTCTTCCACGTATTCACCAGTGGCAAAATATACGGCCAATACTTCGGCTCGGAATACCAGTCGATCGGCTGACCGCCGAACATCTGTAGAATGGTAGAGTTCATGAAGCCTGAATCCTTGCCCAGGAAAGCCAGTACCAGATAACTGACCACAATCATGGACAGGAAGTATGGCAGTAGCATGAGCGATTGATACAACTTGGACATCGCCTTGTTCTTCACTTCATTAAGCAGAATAGCAAGTCCGACACCTACAAAGAGATTGAGTGCAATAAACACGGTGTTATACGCGAGTGTATTCCGGGTAATTTCCCATGCATCACTGGTCGAGAACAAATATTTGAAATTGTCCCATCCACTCCACGGGCTGCCCCAAATACCATCAGCATAGTTTACATTTTTGAATGCGATCAGAACGCCGAACATCGGCATATAGTTGTTCACCAGCAGAAACAGGACGCCTGGCAAAAACATGAGGTACAGCACCTTGAATTTGCCAAGATTGTGCCACACAGACTTGCGCTTTCGGACCGTTCCTCCCGGTATTTCCGATATCCGTACTCCCTTACCCGCCTCGGGTTGTGTCTTCATAACTTGTTCTCCCTCACTCCTCTTGAATTCTTCCTCAGGATGAAGCTCCGTTGCGGCTCCTGTGGTTCAAGTATACGGCGGGGCGAGGAAGACCTCTATCTGCTGTGGTGACCTGTTAACTTATCAAATTATGACTTTAGTGCCAAAATAAACAAAACAAAAGGCGCAGCATACTGCGCCATGAGTTATACGGTACGTGACTGTTTGCGGAACTCCTGTGGTGTAATACCTGTGCACTTTTTGAACATTTTGGTGAAATGCGAGTAATTGTAGTAGCCCACCTTGCCAGCGATATCCGTCACTTTGACGGTGGACTGGGACAGTAATGTCTTCGCTTTGGCTACCCTGCCTTGCAGGATAAACTCGGATAAGGACATCCCCTTCTCCTTCCGAAACAAACGGGATAGGTAGGCAGGATTGAACCCGGCAAACGCTGCAAGTTCCTCTCGCATGAGTTCTTCGCCAATATGCGTTTCGATATAAATACACAACTGATCCACAATGGTCATTGGGCTGTGATCGTCCGGGTACAACACCGGGATGACACGATCAATCAGATCAGACGTCCACAGCTTCAACTGTGGCAATGACCTTGTGACTACACTCTCTTCCGGCTCACGTTCCCCTGGATACAGACTGCGTATGGATACATTTTTCTGATGAAGCAACGGATAGACCACATGCAACATCGCATGATAGTATAGACGCAGCATTTCAGGAGACAATCCTTCCTGAGCAGCAAGCAACTCGAAGATCTCATCCACACGCTCGCGCAAATCCCCAACTTTACCCGTTTCAAAAAGAATAGATAACTCCGAAAACCACGGAATCGGCAAAAAGCGATCTTCCTGATCTCTACCCCGTTCATCGTAGACAAAGACTTCTTCAAGCTCCTTAATATTGCGCCGTTCCATATCCATCAGTTCATTTAACATGCCTTGCAGCTCCGTTACAGCCACCGGAACACCAACATAACAGGACAACCGGCAGTAGAAATACGTACCACATTCCTGAATGTACACCTGACAACGTTCTGCCACTTCGCTCGCACTTGGTATCATGCCATCTTGCTCGTAAGCAAGCACAATATTCAATCCACTATGATCCTGAAACACCTCACCCGGCTTGTCGCCAAGCAACATTTCTCTCGCTGCATTACGAAGGGCATACTCTAATACCTCTTCATCACGCAAATCAAATTCACGCACCCACTCCTCTACCGAGATCACAATGGGTAACACACGTGCCTGTGGATCAATCTCGGCACCATACAATTCTGCGAGCTCTTGCAGCCGTTGTTTGGTTAACGTGATGCGCTGAGAGATAGCATCTTTCCAGAAACGTTCTGTCAGTAGCGGTTTATGGGTTTTCCAGCGTTTGTATACGGTCTCATAAACTTCGTTGGTACGTGTGCGCTGCTCTCCATCCTTGATCTTCTCCACCGCCTGGCTTACCACCTTGATCAAATGATCTGCCGGAGCAGGCTTCAATACATAATCAAAGCTGTTCAGCTTAATGGCCGTCTGAGCATAATCGAACAACGCATGCCCTGTCAGGAAAATCGTCAACATGCCTGGATCATGTTTCAGCACCCAGCTCTGCAGATCAAGCCCTGTTTCGCCAGGCATCTCAATATCACAGATCATGATATCGATGGCACTTGTCTTCAGGACCTTTCTTGCCTCTTCTGCATCACAAGCACTGAACACCTGGTCAATGCCGGCCGCATGCCAGTCAACACCTTCCACCATCGCTTGTAATGCATACACTTCATCATCCACGATCAACAGGTTCCGCATAGGCTCCCCCTTCTTCCTCTTCGGTCTGAGCGGGTAAATCAATGATGACTGCAGCGCCGTTATCCGCCTCATTTCTAAACTGTAAGCTGGCTTGATCACCATACTTCACTAACAGCCGATGAGCCACGTTCCATATACCGATATGCTGTCCACCCGGGTCTTCAGCGTATTGTCCCTGCTGTAGACGTTCCAGCAGTTCCTCATCAAATCCGACACCATTATCTACAATCATCAGTTGAAGCACCGTCTGTTCGAGACAACCAGATAACATCTTCCCACGGCAAGCCACAATCCGAATGAAAAATGGCTGCGTTCGCCGCTGAAATCCGTGAATAATGGCATTCTCCACAAAGGGCTGAATCGTCAATGGCGGAATCACATACTTTCCGAGATCCGGTTCAATATCCAGTTCAAAATCCAACCGGCTTGGAAACCTCAGCTTCTGAATTTCTAAATAATGACGAATGTGCTCCAGCTCTTCATCCAGACGAATAACACGTTTGCCTGCACGCAGGCTGAATCGGAAATAATCAGCCAGATGGCCAGCCATCTGCTGCACCAGCTCATGCTTTTGCAAGGAAGCCAGACTATGAATAATATTAAGTGAATTCAGGTAAAAGTGAGGATTAATTTGCATCTGTAATTGTTTGAACTCTGCCTCGCGCGTCCGTAATTGTTCCTCATACACATCAATCTTGAGATGCCGGATCTCGCTGGTCATCTGATTGAAGCTTCGCGTCATAAATTCAAGTTCCGAGGAAGATGGCGGCTCCAGCTTCACATCGAGATCTCCGCGGCTCACCCTTCTCATACCCCGGATCAGTGAATTCATCGGACGGAATAACAGTTGTCGCAAAAAGATCAGTGCAGTAACCAGAATTACCGCCGCACCAATGGGAAGCAGACGAATGATCTGCTGGAAGAACGGGAGGTTACGCATCATGTCCTCCTCAGGCAGTAGCACGATATAATTCATCTCGGACATGGCTGAGGCAATGCCCAGCATCAAATATTGACGTGCCTCTCCCTTGTTCATAACTTCAGAGATCACCTGATACGGGTCTTTCAGACCGGGAAGATGTGCGGCAGCAAGCTTGATCTGTCCAGTGTTCAATGTGGAATCCGATAATGCCCCACCGTCGGATCCAACAATGACTGCGCCTCCTCTATCACCGGATTCTGTGAACTGTTGTGTGTGGTTCAGTGCATTCATATCAACCAGTGCACCGGCATAGAACTGCTGGTTGATTCGCACCGTTTTCACCAGCGCATTCCACGTTCCCCCACGCACGATGCTCCATTCTGGCTTCTGGATATCGCCTTCCAACTGCTGCATTTGGACCGGCATGCTCTCCTGCACAACCGACTTTTTGACATCGTAATTGCCCGAAGTGGCGAGCAGCAGATCATCATTAACGGCATCATATAGAAAAAAGGAATCGATCAGATTATAGAAACCGATATCTGTCATGAATTTATTCATAATGCGTTGCTTCGCAATGATATAATCGCCACTGCCGTATTCCAGAAAAAAAAGGGAGATAATATCCGGGTCCCGCTCGCCCAGACTATATAAATACCGATTCGTCTCCTGTAATACACGTTCATTCTGCTCCACACTCTTGGCAAGATGATTCATATTGGTGAGAGATACCTTGTCACGTACGACTTTCATGGCGTAGACGTTGTTGTAATAGAGCAGCATGAACAGTGGCAGCATGATCAATGTAAGTCCCACAATAAACTTAAAACGAAGTGAACGGATTAAACTCATAGATTATGGATTCCCGCCCTTTTAGTTCAACATAGTTTTTTCTATTTTCTTCCTTATGATGGCATGTTTATTGTAATCACCCCTGGTTGCCATTGTCTATGCGGTCCCGTGACCTGCACATGTCAATTCTGGTGACTTCTATCCGCTCCAAGTTTGGATAACACGCTTCATATTGTAATAAATTCTCCAGTTGTAAAAAAAATCCTTCATTTATAGCTCAGAACACTCTCCCTAAAAATAAATGCTGCGGCAAGCCCCGAACTCCACGAACGCCCGATCTTGACATGCATACGATATATCACTCCTCGGGTTTGTCACCAGGATGTAGGGAGGCCTGTTCGATGAATATTCAACTCACTGCGTTACACTATGTCTACCTGGCATTTATCGTCTTGATCATTGCGGTAATGATCCGGCGCAGGGACACCACCATCATCTGTGTCGCGGGTATTATGACCATTGGACTTCTGGCAACGGAAACCTTAAGCGGGTCAGTTGCTGGGATCTTCAGCAGTTTTATCTATGCGACGAAAGAATTGCTAAGTACGATCTTCATCATCTCGATCATTGTGGCGATGAGCCGTGTTCTGATCAGAACTGGCATTAATGAAGTCATGGTGACACCTGTCACCCGGTTTATCCGTTCTCCTCAGGTGGCATATTGGGGGATTGGACTGATCATGATGGTCGTATCGCTCTTTTTCTGGCCTTCTCCGGCGGTAGCCCTGGTTGGTGCTGTACTGCTTCCTGTAGCGGTACGTGTAGGGCTTCCTCCGATCGGAGCTGCCATTGCGATGAACCTGTTCGGACATGGGATTGCACTGTCAGGGGATTACATTATTCAGGGGGCTCCCAAACTTACAGCTGATGCGGCGGGTATACCGGTTACTTCCGTCATGACGGCCAGCATACCTCTGGTCATTGTCATGGGAACGGTATCTACACTTACAGCCTTCTGGATGCTGCGCAAAGAGATGAAATCAGGTACAGTGACAACGGTACCTCCCTCCTCGTCAGAGGCTGTGTCTACTTCTCTACCTGGCAATCTGTCAGTCGAACGTCAAGCCATGTCACCCCGTTTGCAAAAAGCATTCGCTCTGCTTATCCCTCTGTTATTCGCAGTGGATGTGATTCTGATGTTTGTATTGAAGCTGCAAGGTGGTGACGCAACAGCTCTGATTGGCGGGACTGCTGTGGTTATACTGATCGCTGTCACCCTGGCCGCACATCGACATGCGGGACCAGAAGAAACGACCAACTATTTAATAGAAGGATTTCAGTTCGGTTTCAAGGTATTCGGCCCGGTTATTCCGATAGCCGCGTTCTTTTATCTGGGGGATGCTGCCATTACGGAGTTGTTCCACAATCCACTTCCTGAAGGTTCACACGGAATTGTGAATGATCTCGGGGTTGCACTTGCTGGACTGGTGCCACTGAATGATACGGTGGGAGCCATTACAATGACGGTGACCGGAGCGGTCACGGGGATGGATGGTTCGGGATTCTCAGGGATTTCCCTGGTTGGCTCGATTGCGTCCATGTTTGCAGGGTCGGCAGATTCCGCTCCTGTGCTGACCGCACTCGGTCAGGTCGCAGCCATATGGGTAGGTGGCGGAACCTTGATTCCATGGGCATTGATTCCTGCTGCTGCGATCTGCGGAGTCAGTCCTTTTGAACTTGCAAGACGCAACCTCAAGCCTGTGCTGCTGGGACTCGCGGTAACGACGATTGTAGCCATCTTTCTGATCTGACCAAAGGTTAGGTTAAACCGTTTAAAAAGACGTGCGTGAACGTGCCCAGTTCCAGAGATCTTCACGCTTCATCTCTGCCAAATGCAGCATGTCCACATAGGGATCTCCCCGTAGTCCAAGTACAGAAGCGAAAGCAGGCTCCGTCTTCCACCCTGCCTGTTTCAGTCTGCGTATCTCACGGTGTCCCGCGTCTCCCCACAGTTGTAACAATCTCCACTCCACGATCATATGTAGGTATGCATTCTGCCTGTTAACTGGAACGGATTGGGCAAAAATCTCCATAGGCCAATGTCCCACTTGCAAATTACAAGTCACATAAGGACGTTGGTCTGGAAGATCCCCACCACGTACACATTGAAACTCAGCAACGGCTCCGATTCGATTGTGTATCTCAGCTACAAAGGCATCCAGATCCTCTGCATAACACAGTAGATCCAGATCACTGCCCGGAATATCAATATCAATCGGTACTGTACCTGCTGGATACGGATGGTAGTCAGCTAATATATCAAGCAGTCCACTGCTCTTTAACACGCGGTTTGCGTCCTGCTGACGTTCGTTACCTGTAGATAGATGAGCCATTACATCTGCGGTAGTGATCATCTCCCCGCTTTTGACCACAGTTAGTTCGAGCCTCCTGCAATGACCTGTTTCACACGTCCTACTTGGCCGCTCGTCAGTCGTACTTTGATTCCGTGTGGATGCGTAGGGGACTTGGTTAATAGATCCTTCACAATGCCACGTGTCAGCTTGCCTGTAGCTTGATCCTGCTTCAGCACGATGTCCACTTCCAGACCCGGTTTAATATTTACTCGTTGTTGTCCATTCATCATATTCACTCCCTCTATGTTTAATACATATCATGTGTACTATATAACCTTTAATCACAAAGCTCCATCTATTGTAGACGTTTTGGTTTCAAAACGAAAGCTATGCGGACAACAACCTCCTACTTCTAGTTCTACATTTATATGGAGACATATGGGAGACCAATAGAAAGAAACCGCCGGTCCCTTTATATCGAGGCCAGCGGCTTTTGATTCAAATGTCATGTTCAGGGCTGTACATGTTTCAACAAAGACGAAGGTGAAGTTCCATCCTTCGCGGCTTCGCGTGCCTTCACAGCAAGTAGTTCAGATACCGTCACAAATCGATATCCCTGCTGCTGCAGTTTAGGCAGAATCATTTTAAGTGCTGCTATCGTATGCGACTTGCCTTCCACCTTATCGTGAAAAAGTACAATATCCCCATTACGTGCGTTCTTCAACACTTTGTTAACGATAGCCGATACACCTGGAGAAGCCCAGTCGCGTGTATCCTGATGCCATGACCAAAGGACAATGGTATACCCTTTTTGTTTGGCAGCCTGAATGACCATGTCATTGTAGTAGCCGCCCGGTGGCCTGAACAACAATGGACGCTCCGCACCTGCTTCAATGATGGAACTTTCCGCTGCGTTCATATCGTTCATGTACTTATCCGCGCCTGTTGATCGGACTGCATACGTGTGCGCATACGTATGATTGGCGATTTCATGCCCTTCGAGCTGCTCCTGCCTAATCAGTTCAGGAAATTTCTCTGCCCATTTTCCAAGTACAAAAAAGGTTCCTTTGGCTTGATATTGCTGGAGCAACGCCAGAATCTGCGGGGTCTGAATCGGATCTGGTCCATCATCAAACGTCAGGGCGATGAGTTTATCCTGTGTGGGAACCTCCCACACGATCTCTCCTCGTTCCTCATAATACTGACGGTTCTTCTGTACAGGCTTCGCATACGCAGAACTGCTGCCCAGCACAATAATCAGCGTGAACAATCCGATGAATCGGGCTGCCTTCAGGTTCATGTTGTGTCCTCACTTTGTCTTCATACGTAAACTCCCTGTTAGCATTTCCCGATTCACCCGAACTAATTAACGAAAGATCTGATCCACAACGGCGATTTCGTCAGCAGTTAGCTCTACATTCAATGTTTTCAGATTATTAATAACCTGCTCCGGTTTCTTGGCGCCTGGAATCAATGCATCAATGGAAGGCTGGGTCAGGTACCAGGCCAGAACCAGATGAGCGACCTCAACATCCTTGGATTGTGCAATGCTGCGCAGTTGTTCTACTTTATCCAGATTTTCAATGAAAGCCTGACCTGTGAACAGCGGATTCTTCGCGCGTCCATCCTGGAATGTGGTATCACGATTATATTTACCGCCCAGCAGCCCCGCTGCCAGAGGGAAGTAAGGAACAAAAGAAATGTCATGCTCAGCTGTATACGGCAACAGCTCTTTCTCCGCTTCTCTTTTGAACAGATTATATTCGGATTGCAGTACGTCTACATGCCCGTCCTTATTGGCCTCACGCAACTGATCAATGGAGAAGTTGGATACACCTATGGCCCGGATTTTGCCAGCGTCTTTCAACCGTTTTAACGTATCTACTGCTTCATCCTTCGGCGTGTTCTCATCTGGAAAGTGGATGTAGAAGAGATCAATGTAATCGGTTTGCAGACGTTTCAACGCCTCATCTACAGCCGCTTTCAGGAAAGCAGGTGAGTTATCCACGACAATCTTGCCATCTACAAATTTATGGGCCGCCTTGGTTGCAATAATCGTATTCTGACGTTGACCGGTTTCCCTCAACACTTCACCGATCAGTCGTTCGGAATGCTCCGGTCCATAGATGTACGCCGTATCCACAAAGTTAATGCCTTGTTTCAAGGCTGTACGAACCACTTCCTTCCCCGTCTCATCATTCAGCATGTCCGGATAGATATTATGTCCTCCTACTGCATTCGCACCCAGTCCAATGGGATTCACGATCAGATCCGTCTTGCCCAACCGAATTTGTTGTTCTGCCATGTCTCATCTCTCCTTCACTGATCGATATAAGTACATTTCTGCAATGATGCATGTTGCTTGTTACATATTATATCAAACCCTATAGCATATTTAAAATATCGGGTTTGTCGGATTAGGTGTTTTTTAACGCAGTCGCTTCCACATCGTTGATAAACCGGCGCAATTTAGCAGCTACATCACGATTAATTTCGCCGTTCTCATACAGCTGTTGCACCGTATTGCGCTGTTCCTGAATCGCCACCATCTGCAATTCGAGCTTCTCCTGATTGAACGGATCTTCCGTTATGCCCTGGTTCCAGGTGCGCAATTTGGCAATCACTCGCTCATACTTGGCAATAACCGACAACGCCACGACTCGATTACCATCATTTATATGGGCACGAATGGCTTTAATTGCCGCTTCAGAGGTGCGCAGCTTCACCTGGCGGAACAGTTCTGCATTTTCAAGCATGAATGGTTGGCTCGGCTTCTGGGATCGATTGGTGAACAGATGTCCTAACACACGCCCGATCTCGCTGATCGAAGTCATGATCTGAGTGTTGGTGCGATTCGCCAGCATCATTTCCTTACGATCCAGCCAGCTGTCACATTTGAAGGCCGCATCAGAAGCAATCGCATTTTCGTCCAGCATCACTTCGATTTCTTTACGCTCGGCACGAGTGGCAATCAGGTTGATAGCTGTTTCTTGTTTTTGAATATCTTTGCGCTTACCGGCGGTCAGCTGACCTGCAGCCTGTCTAATGTACTTGGACAAGTCGGAGACGACCGCCAGTGCCGCAGCTTTGTTCTCATCGTTCATTTCGGATTTGACAGCTCGTATTGCCGCATTCAGCATAATGTCATGTGCTTTCCGTTCTGACTTCTGCGGTGTTTCTTCTGTGGATTTACCATCATCCTTAGCCAGAACCGGAAGAAACACACTCGCGGCAATCAGGGAGAAGAGAATAACCCCTGCCGCCAGGAAAATAATCAAATCCCTTTCAGGGAAGGGCGATCCATCCTGAAGCACGTAGGGAATGGAAAAGGCACCCGCCAATGTCACAGCCCCCCGCACGCCGGAGAGAGAAATAATTGTAATTTCCTTGAATCGTGGTCTGCCAATAGAAGATTTGGTACGCAGCAATTCATTACCCTGCCAGAACAGATAGATCCAGAGAAAGCGCAGGATTAGCAGAAGCACTGAGATCAAACCTACATATCCTAACACCTGCAGATTATTAAACGAGACATTTTCAAAAATGGTACTCAGCACATCCGGGACCTGTACGCCCAGAATGACGAACACCAGACCGTTCAGGATGAATAAAATGACAGACCATGTGCTCGCAGATACGACCTGCATCTTCAACTGAACCGATTCTGCGCGATCACGTTCAATGGCGTGAATGATGCCACCTGCTACGACCGCTAAAATGCCGGATACCCCAATCTCTTCACTCACCAGATAGATGACAAACGGAGTCAGAATTTGCAGCAGCATGTGAATCGTTACATCTTCCATGCCCAGCCTGCGAATCCACACCCCGAGCCTGATTAACAGAAAAGATAACAATGCCCCGACGAGAAGTCCGCCAATCGCAATCAGAATAAAACTGAAGGTTGCATTCGCCAGGGAAAATACACCTGTAACCGTGGCTGCAATCGCGAATTTGAAGGCGACCAGGCCGGATGCGTCATTCATTAATGCTTCACCCTCAAGAAGCCTATGTATGCCTTTGGGCAGATGTACCCGGCCCGCCATGGCGCCAACGGCCACAGCATCTGTCGGGGACAGTATGGCTGCAAGAGCAAAAGCAGCGGGTAACGGAATCGAAGGAATCAGCCAGTGAATGGCATAACCTGCCACGACGACGGTCACAAATACAAGCCCTAGCGCAAGCAGAAGTATCGGTGCACGCAGATTCCATAACTCATTCCTTGGTGTTCGCTTACCATCGTTATATAACAATGGTGCGATGAAAAGCACAAAAAACAATTCCGGATTCAACGGCAAGTGTACCCCCGCAGGAAGTAGAGCTATAGCTACACCAAGCACGATTTGAATGAGCGGAACGGGAATAAAAGGTACAAACCGGTTCAGGATGTTCGATAAACCGATCAGCACCAGTAAGACAAGTACGGCAATAAATATTTCCATGATGACAATCCCTTTCCGCTATAGAAGTGGTGAAACCTTTGTTGTATAGGTTTATTTTAACATAATCCAGACTTTGTTATAAAAATGTTGTCATATTCATATACCCATTCAACTGGCTTCAGACCAGTTTATATAAGTGGAACTAATCATTTACGCGACAACGGAGAGGACAGAAAAAACCTGAAAAAGCGAAGCGGTCGCCTAAAAGCTTTCTGAAAGAAAGCTGCATCGGAAGCATACGCTATCCCCGGATTTTCCCCTTCGGAAAAGGGAATAAAAAAATCTGGGGATAACAGCGATTGGAAGGTTATTCTGTCATCGTAGTGTCAATGTAAATAATTTTTAGTTCAACTTATATAGATTGAAGAATTCTGATGGATTCTGTATATAAGATGTTACAATATGCTCAGGACAATACCCGTTTGGAAAGGAACTTGCATCTATGGCATTTGGAATTAAACGACAGGAGCTGGCTGCGTGGAAAGAACAAGTGGCTCGTGGTGAGATTGCCTACCTTACTCATTTCTGGATTGATAATCGATTTCCTGGCATCACCAGTGTAACCAAAGTCGGCTGCGCAGATCTGGAACGTCTGGAGCGTTGGTGTATCGATCATGGACTGGACCCACGATACATTCATCGGCGGCAGCCATTCCCCCACTTTGACCTGATGGGCAGCAAGCAAAAGGAGATTTTGATCCAGGAAGGCATGACCGACCATTTGGTTCGCTTTCATTTGTAAATTTGTAAACCAACTCAAAAACGCCAGTCTTCAAGGTTCATCCCCCCGCAAATAGGGACGAACTCATGAGGACTGACGTCTTCAAACCATCAAGTCATATATGGACTACCGATTAATCTGCTCAAACGACTTCATGTTCTCCAGCAGTTTCAGCTCAATTTTCTTCAGCATACCGAACATCTGCTGTTGCTCTTCCTCGGAAAGTGCTTGCAACAATTCCCACGTCATTCGGCCGCGATTCGCATTAAGTGTCTTGGCGAGCTGCGTTCCCTCATCCGTTAGGGACAGCCACACAATTCTACGATCTTCTTCACTGCGCACCCGCTGGATCAACCCTTCCGTTTCCAGTTGATTCAGTACAATGGTGGTTGCGCCGGAAGACAAACTGAGTTGTCTGGCCACATCCACCGCCATGCAGCGTTTTTCACGTAAAATCATGCCCAATATATGACTTTTTGTCGGATTCAGTTTGCAGTTGGTTTCGGTCTTCTGCTGCTGATCCAATACTTTATTTTTATATCTGAAGAAGGCCTCCAACAATTGATCTACATTTGCCAATTGAGAGTTTCGCTCCGTATCCGGGCTCATAAACGTTCCTCCTGCCTTTCATCATAACCTACCGTTTATTGTAACATATTTACACTATTATGTTTGTGAAAAATGCGCTTGTTTGGTATATCCTATACTTGACGGGAGGACGTGTGTTTTATTTTGCCATACACCTCTTGCTTTCTTACGATGGGTTTGATTATAATAATCTATATCTTTAAGTTACTTTTAGTTACTTAATGATTTTAATAAATCTGTTGTTATAAAGTAAACAAGAGCCATAATTATATTGCAAGGGACTTATGCATATGAATCAGAATTTACAATCACCATTAAAAACGGATGTTTGCATCGTCGGCGCAGGTCCTGGCGGTGCTTTGCTATCTTATCTGCTGAATCAAAAAGGAATCTCCACGATTCTCATTGAGAGACAACCACACCTGCACAAGTCGTTCCGCGGGGAGTTACTCAATGTGGACGGCGAAGCGATCCTAAGTAAACACGGCCTCTATTCACTCATCCAGGAACGTGGAGCGCTGCTCTTGGAAGAGATTCAGTATTGGGAGAATGGAAAGAGTATTCATACCGTTTCGCCGGGTAATGGAGAATCTCATGTCGGGATTCATGTACCCCAAAATCATCTCCTGGAAGCCATCGTATCACACGCTCAGCAGCACAGTACAAATGAACAAGTGTTGTTTAATACCATCATGACCGGTTTGTTACGAGACAAGAGCGGCAAGACCGTTGGTATTAATATTCGGCAAAACGGCGTTCCTGCCTACATTGAAGCATCTGTTATTGTCGGTGCAGATGGTAGATACTCTGCTGTACGCAAACATTCCGGTTTGATTCCCGAGATTCGCAAGCACGGATATGACCTGTTATGGGCACGTATTCCGGCACCTGTGGGTTGGGAACCAGCTGTTCGGATGGCCAGTATGGATGGGCAACAGCTTGCACTGTTCTCCCAATTCGGTGGTTATGTTCAGATCGGATGGAACATTCCCGAGGGAGCTTACTCCAAGCTGCGAGAGAAGCCGATTGCTCCTTTTGTAGAAAAACTTGTATCCGCGTTTCCTTGCCTATCTGATTCTGTAGCTGCCAACATTCAGAGCTGGAGTGATTTTGTTCTGTTATCTGTCGAAAGCAGCTATTGCCAATCTTGGGCACAGGACAATGTTGTGCTCATCGGTGATGCCGCTCATACGATGACGCCAACCGGTGCGTTTGGACTAAATGCCGCGCTCGAAGACGCAGACGTGCTATCAGAACTGCTTGTTCGAATGTCTGCCGATCAATTCGGGTCCACTGCACAACTTCAGGAACTTCAGACGATTCGCGGAGCAAAGGTTCAACAGCAACTTGCACGACAAGTGGAGATGGAATCTTCTTTCCAGCAGCGCTATGATCCTTTCTTTAAAACCCGTTTAACTAGATAAAATAACCGATTAAGCTTCAAGTGGGATACAAATACCTCCCAAATGCCCAAACAGCCGATCACTTCCTCGTGGAGAAGAATCGGCTGTTTGGCTTATTTAAACTCTTTTATATGTAATCCGTATCCTTCTTCATTTTCGTTTGCGTGGAGCAAATGAGTCCTCTCGGGATGCTCCTTCTTGATTACCATCAACGTCCTTGGGATAGGACGACATGTTATCTTTTTCATATATCGCTTTCTCCAAATTGCTTAAGCGGCGCAGGACTTGTTTGCTCTTACGAACAATATATACAATACCAATGATCAACAGAATCAGCATCAGAATGAATATAATCATCTCCGGAAAAAAGATAAATGACATGAATACACCTCCTTTGAAAACGATTTCTCTATATTATTCTAACCTTAATGTACCAAGTTGTGAACCCGACTGGAAGTTTCGCTTGTGGAGTAGGAAAAGCGCCTGAAACGAAGACAGTATCTTCTCACCTGGTACAAAAGCAAAAAAAGGTGGCATCCCTGATCAGGAATACCACCTTAAACCTGGAATAAGAATCGAAGTCTGTTATATCACCCTTCTCTGCCGTTCATGGCACTAACTCGAAGTTCTGTCAGCGGTAGAGATGACTTCTCTGGATGACGAAGTCTCACTGTCCGGCTCTCACCAGGGAGCAGATCGAAATAGTTGTCACTGAAGCGGACACGTCCAAGGGGAAGCTCCAGCTTCACTAATCGTGCTATCGCACCACTGGCCGTAACCGTTACAGACTGTTCCTCTTCGTTCACATGTACACTCAATTGAGACTCAGGCAAAGTCACATCCTTAGGATCACGCAAGAAGTACCGATTGTTCGGCGCCGCAAACCCTTCAGATACCAACTCAACCATTACTTCCTCCGCACGTCTGCCCTGTAGCACCTCTGCTTCAGTTAATTCAGCAATACACAGTGAGGATTGTGAATTTACTTCAACAGCATGTGTGCTCGAATAGATCTTCTCTCCATGCAATGCATAGACATTGAGCAGTAACTGGCCTTCCAAGACGTCCCGTGTATCGTTCACCACCCACAACGCAAGCGGCTCACCCGGCTCATGTTCCAATGACAACAGGATAGGATGAAAGAATATTTTCCCATAATAAAAGGATGCCTTCGGCAGCAGTTCATAGTCGATCATGGACCAGCTTGTTCCCGGCCAGCTGTCATTCAATTGCCACACGAGCGCTCCGCTGTTACGGTGATTGATGCGCCGGAAATGTTCAATCCCATAACGCAACCCTTCTGCTTGAGTCAGCATGGAATAGTTCATGTACTCTTCTATATTTTGCGGAATGCCTGTGTAACCTTCCATCAGCAAGATACCTTTTTGGTGATTGGTATCCTTGTTACGGTAAGCCATCTCCGGACTGCCCCAGTAAAACTGCCCTGCGGGCATATTTTTCTCCAGCGTATAACGATTCGCCGAGGCGTGCATACCGAATTCACTGCTGAACAGCGCATGATCGTTTTTATAATTTTTGAACGTCACACCTTCTATACTGTAGTCAAGCAGCGGCGCCTCTCCGTGCTTCCTCGGATAGACCGAACCGTGCCATACCTGCCAGTTGTGACGATCCCCGACATCCGGATCATTGGCATCCTGACCATTGCTGTCCCCGAACGGAGAAGAAGGCCAATACGGACGAGACAGATCCAGTCGTTCCAGCACCTCAGGGATCAGCTCATGATAGATCAGCTCACCGTAGAACGGACTGGTAATATCTCCACTGGCAGACTTCATATCATAGAGCCAGTCTATCTCATTATTCCCACACCAGAGGGCAAGAGAGGCACGATTGCGCAGGCGCAGGACATTATTTTCAACCTCTTGCCTTACATTGTCCATGAAATCACGATTGAAATCCGGGAACAGCGCATTGGCGAATGCAAAATCCTGCCACACCAACACCCCTTGCCGATCACACTCATCGTAGAAAACATCCTTCTCATATATACCACCGGCCCAGACACGCAGCATGTTCATATGCCCCTCCACAGACAGCTCGACAAGCTCACGATACCGTGAATTCGGGATGGCCCCGATCAGATGATCAGCTGGAATCCAGTTGGCACCCTTGGCGTATACTTTGACTCCGTTCAGAATAAAAGCAAATGCATCTTCACCCCGTTCATTGTGAAGAGCCAACTCAATCGTTCGTAAACCATAAGGCTCGCTATACCGATCCACCTCAACGCCATCTGCATACAATGTAACCTCCAGCGTATAAAGGTATGGCTCACCCAGATCATGAGTCCACCATAACTGTGGTGACGTAACGTTCAATGTGGTGTCCGCCTTGCCACCCTCTACAGGTAGTTCAGTGGCACCTGCCACCTCGTTTCCGCTGCGATCCAGCAGACGAACATTACAGGACGCAACCACAGCCTGTTCACGTTTCTGTCTGCTACGGTAAGACAAGACCGACTTCACATCCGCCGTGATACGTAAGACAGCCAGCTCTGTACTGACTGACTCCGTTCGAGCATACACACTTTCCAGCTTCGCGATTGTTCGTTTTTCCAGCCTTACCGCACCCCAAATGCCCACCGTAACCATACGTGGACCCCAGTCCCAGCCAAAGTTCATCGCCGCTTTGCGCAACCATGGCCGTTCCTTCGTATACGAGGACCAGTCGAAGGTCTCCTTGTCCCGGTGATGCAGATGAAGCGGATCAAACTTGACAGCAATCGCATTCCAGCCGCTGCGTACCAGAGATGTTACATTAAACGTATGTGACATAAGCATATTGGCCGTTTTTCCAACTTCATGGCCGTTTACGTAGACCGTTGCAAACGTATCCAATCCTTCGAACACCAGTTCAAAATACTCCTCCGTCTCTGCATCTCTGACCAGATTAAAGGTTGTACGGTACCACCATTCCTTCTGCTCAATCCAGCGACTTTTGGCATCATTATGACCGTAGTAGGGCGGGTCGATGATACTGCGCTCCACCAGTGCGGAATGTACATCGCCGGGCACCTCAGCCCCGATCCAGAAACGATCATCCAGCGCAGCAGCTGCCACATCCATTGCCCGCTTTTCCCCAACTTCAAAATGCTGTATCTTCCATTGTCCCGATAAATCCTGACTTGAACTATGGATCTTCATCTTTATGCCCTCGCTCCCCAAGAGCCCTGAGTAATGTCACATCGAAAACGTTTGCAGAAATACAAAACAGGCTTCGCTTCTGCTCACTTCTAACTTCCGGAAGGCTTGAACGACAATGCCTCCTCGCGATATTCACTCGGGGTCTTGCCAGTATGTTTTTTGAACAGCCTGCTAAAATATTTTACGTCTTCATAGCCGCTGATGGCAGCGACTTCACTGACCTTCGCTGGAGACACCGCGAGCATATCCATCGCTCTGCGTATACGCATATCGGTGACAAAATCACCGAAGGTCACACCCATTTCTTTTTTAAACAGTTCACTGAGGTGGCCTGGATGCAAATGAACATGTCCAGCTACCTGCTGTAAATTAATATCCTGTGCCAATGAAGATTCAATATAACCAATGGCCTTTTGCACATGTGCAGCCTGTCCCTGCCCCATTCGGCTATGATAGACATGCATCAGACCATACAGATGGTGGAATAGCATATCCCCGAGGTCCACAGCTTCGGCATCCGGTTCCGGCTGCCAAGGTTCGAGCCTTGCGGATTCTTCCCGCCCTATGGCTCGCATCGTGCGGGTCAGCCAGCGATGACCTGCAATGACGGCTGAGTGCAGACAAGCACTGAACGATTCTGGCGTGACTTCCGGTTCTGCCATAAGATTAGCCACAAGTTCCCGCGTCCATGTCGTTAACGTGACCGAATCATTATCCAGCAGCAAGGTACCAAGTGTGGTCTCCTCTTCGTGCGTAAGTACGGTTTTACCACCTTGGCGATCCTGAACGTGCTCATAATGCCACATTTTATAATCCATCAAACCTCGATATCGGAATGCCGCTGAAGCGGTTCTGTAGCTCTCGTGCAGATCAGCAGATCCACGAACAGGCAGACCTATTGCTGCGCGCAGGGTGCACTTCAATAATTGCTCCACCCGACGTAATGCAGTCTCCAGCCTGAACAGATACTCCTGTTCTACAGGCGGCCATGAGACTACACCAATAATTTGCTGTTTCTCTACATGAGCAATGGCACCAGGCAGCACATCCTCCAGGGTATTTTGCACCGCAAATCGTAATAGTGCATCCGAGGATCGATCCCAACCCTCTGCGTGAAGAACAATGACTTGTCTGAGCATCTGTGCATCATCCAGACCATCAACTGCTGCCTTAAGAGCATCAGGCTGTAAAAATGAAGGACAAGGACCAGATGCGATATCACCATCAATGATCCATCCGGCAAACAGCCGCTCTCGATTCTCCCGCATAAGCTGTCCCTCTCTGGATTTCTCTGCCCAACGCTCCGATATCCGCTGTTTGGCCTGTAACACCGTCTTGATGATCTCTTCCGGCTTGCTTGTTTTGAGCAGATAATCTGTAACACCTTGGCGAATTGCCTGCTGGGCATAAGAAAAGTCATCGTATCCGGATAAAATAATGACCTCCAGCTCAGGTAGCAATCGCAGGCCCTCTTCTGCCAGTTCCAGACCTGATCTGCCTGTCATCCGGATATCCGTCATCAGGATATGTGGGCGTTCCTCAGCCATGCGTGTTAACGCCTCCTCTGCCGAAGCAGCAGGTTGAAGAAGTTCAATTCCAAGTTCAGGCCAAGCGATGACGCTGGCAAGCCCTGTACGAATAATCACTTCATCATCAACAATTAATAGTCTCATGGCGATCCCTCCAAGATTGGAATGGAAAACGAAATCCGGGTACCTCCACCAACCCTGCTGTCCACTTCGAGCTGCGCATCCGGACCATAATGGAGCAGCAGTCTCTCATTGACATTGCAGAGTCCATAACCTCCTTGGTTTAGGTGTCTTTCCGGCTGTTTTCCTTTCCATTCCCTAATGCTTAACCTTAATTGGTCCAGCCTGTTCGGCTCCATGCCGATACCATCATCCAACACCAGCACATTCATCCGTTCATTATCCGGATCCTTGCGAATCATAACAGTGATCGTGCCCATGCCTGCTTTGGGCTGAATGCCATGAATCATCGCATTCTCAACGAGCGGTTGCAGCAACAGCTTCAACATCATTCGCTGCTCAAGCGCTGGATCTACGATATAGTGCAACACGAATTGATCCGGAAAACGAATCGACTGCACACGCACATAATGACGGATATGAGCAATCTCCTGTTCCACAGGACAGTAATCCTGACCATTATTCAAACTGATGCGCAGAAAATCACTCAGGCCCTCAACCATATCCGCAATTCTCTTCTCTTCAGACATCAGGGCAATCCAGTGAATCGAAGAAAGGGTGTTATACAGAAAGTGTGGGTTAATCTGCGCCTGAAGCACTCGAAGATCCGCTTCTTTTTTGCGAGCTTCACCTCGAATAACCTCTTCCTTCAACAGCTGAATATGTGCACCGAGCAGATTGTAACTCTCCCCAAGCCTGCCGATCTCGTCATCACTTTCAGACCGAAACAAAGGAAGTGGGCGCTCCGGATCAATTCGAGACAGATGCCGGGTAAGTACACGAAGGGGCCTTGTCACACGCCGCACGGTAAACCAGACCAGCCCAGCGCTGATCGCAGCAGACATAGCAACGGCACACCCGGTTAGAATAAGGATGTAGCGATTCTCAGACTTATACTGGTCGTATGGAACCGTTCCAACCAACGTCCAACCCGTCAGTTCTTCAGGATAATAGAGCAATGTCCGTTTATCCTCACCAGTACCATACGTGGTTGTCCCGCTACCAACATCCTGAATTAACGGTGTGACCCCTGGTTCGACATCCTCCAGCTTAAGTCCAAGCCGTGATTTGTCCATCGAGGACAAGATCTCTCCCGTATTGCCGATGAGTTCCAGTCTGCCTTCTCCTCTACCCAATCCCAGAGCGGCCCATCCCTTAGATACTGCCTTCTCGTCTAGACTAATGGCCAGCCAGCCGATGGGTCGATAATCATGAATACTACGGATCGGTCGAACCAATGTGATTACATTTTGTATACCCGCATAATTCTGAACCGGATATACCCCCGTCCATTTTTTTACCGCTTCTCCGCTCGGGACAGGTGGATAAGATAAGTTTGAATTATTGGATTCATACCAGGTAGCCGTAGACAATGTGGCATCGAATCGGCTTGGATATATGGCGATGTTCGCAATATACTTTTTGGAAGCCGCCAGATTGGTCATCCTGCCCAGGATATCCACCCGGTCCAGCTCATGGTCCTCATTTTGGCTAAGATAGTGCTGAATATCCCGTTCTCCAATCAGGAAAATGGACAGGTTCTCGGCATCCTGGAGCATATAACGAAGATTGGCTTCCACCTGCTTCAACGTATCCATGCCGGACAGTTTTGTTTTTTGCTCTGTGATGCGGGAAGAGATCAGAAAGGCGAACAGGCCCAAGGCCAGCAATGGCACAATCATTGAAGCCGTCACGACAACCGATAGCTTCCTTTGTAACGAAGATGTGAGCCAGCGTGCCAAACGTTCCTCCTCCTCTGGATGCGCTTTCGTTTACCCTTTGACTGCTCCGGCTGTCATGCCTTTCATAACCTGTTCCTGGAATATGAGATACAGGATAATCGTTGGAATGACCGACAGTGTCATGGCAGCAAGCGTTAATCCATAATCAGTCTGATATCCATCCGCAAAGTTCGCAATGGCCAGCGGTAGCGTTTTCAATCCGGTTTTGTTGATGAACACAAGCGCAAATGAAAAGTCATTCCACGCATGCAGGAAACTCAGGATCGTAACCGTCGACAACGCAGGGACAGACATAGGCAGCATGATTCGGGTAAACAGCCCCCACAGTCCTGTTCCATCAATGAAAGCCGCCTCTTCAATATCACGTGGAACACTTGTCAGATAGGCAGTAAGCACGAAAATAGCCGTAGGCAATGCAAAGGCCGTATACGGTAAGATTAATGCCCAGTACGTATTTAGCAGGGACATTTGTTTCATTAGAATAAATAAAGGGACAAGTGTACTATGGATCGGAATGAGCATGCCTACCACGAAAAACGTCATGATTAACCCTTTCCAGCGAAACTGGAAACGGGCCAGGATGAATGAAGCCAGCGCTGCAATAAACAGCGTCAAAATAAGTGATCCAACCGATACAATGAGTGAATTGCCAAAAGCGGTTCCCAGCCTGGAGCTTTCCCATGCATTGCTGAAATTGGCAACATTCCAGTTTTCCGGCAGACCGAAGGGCCTGCTATAGAAATCTTCATTCGTTTTGAATGCACTAATCACGAGCCAATAGAACGGATACAATGTTAAAATACCATAGACCGTCAGCAGCGTCCAAACAATTCCGCTGCGAAGGCGGCGAATCGGATGGCCCGAGCCACTTCGTGGTGATGGTAGGGATACAGGTGTCACACGCATGATAGCTCCTCCTTTCTATTGGTTCTCTTTTCGTTTACGACTGGTGACCCACTGGCTTGTTCCGATCAGCAGCAGGGAGATCAGTACGATGGTTGTGGAGATGGCACTACCAAAACCATAACGGTATGTTGTAAAGGTCGAATTATACATATACGTAGCGAGCAGTTCTGTCGCATGAGCCGGCCCACCTTTGGTCATGATGTAGACCAGATCGAATGATTTCAGACTGCCTGAAATACATAGAATGATCGCAACCTGAACCGTCCCCCAGATCATCGGCAAAGAGACCGAAACCAGCTTCCTTATTCCTGAAGCACCGTCTATTTTGGCAGCATCATGAATCTCGCCGGGAATATTCTGCAGCGCCGAGATGAAGATAATCAGATACAACCCCACAAAGCTCCAGAGCAGCGGCGGTACCAATGAGAAAATGGCAATCTTGTCATCGGACAGCCATTGCAGCTTCCAACTCTCCAGCCCCAGTGCATCCAACAGAAAGTTCAATATCCCGATCTGTGGATGATAGATATACTGCCAGATCATTCCGATAACTACAGTGGATAACACCATCGGCAGAAATACCGCTGAACGCAGAAACCGCTGCAATGGATTACTCTTGTGTAATATGACCGCCAGCATCAGTGCTAACGGAATTTGACCAAATACAGACGCCAACACAAAGATAACGTTATTTTTCAGCGCCCGCCAAAATACAGGGTCATGCCAGATCTCAATGTAATTATCGACACCAATATATTTGGATGCCCCGATGCCAGACCAGTTGAAGAACCCGTAGTACGCTGACCACACGACCGGTACAAATACAAACAATGCATAAATGATGACTGCCGGGGCCAGCCCCAGCATAATAAAACGCCGACTGCGCAGTGCGTTCATCTGTTCACTTCCCCTCCATGAATGCCTTTCCCAACCTGCGATGAGCTAGTTACATCTATACTTAAAACCCCTCCCCTGCCGGGAAGGGGTTTTAACGGATAACCAGCCACATATGTGATGTTATAAGTTCATTGTTAATTCATCGTCAAGATGTACAATCGCAATCGCTGTCTAGTTTAACGAATGTCACTGACTAACAGCATTGGCTTGAGCCGCCTGTATTTTGGCCGCAATGTCTTCGGCCTTACCTCCCATAAGCAACTCTTGCAAAGCATTATTAATCACCTCAACCGTTGCCGATCCTAGCTTGGAATCGTATACTGGCGTAATCTTCACTTCCTGCATCAGATCATATAATTCAACGAACAATGGATGCGCCTTGGTTTTGTCCAGATCAATCTTGTAACTCACCAATGTGCTGCTATCCAATGTGGCCTTCTGACCTTCCGGTCCTGCGAGCGCGTAGAACAACTCCATCGCTGCCTCTTTTTGTGCACCGCTCAGCTTTTTACTTACACCCAGCCCGGTTCCTACAACACCGGATGTTGTTCTTGGTTCACCCTGACCTCCGTCCACTGGAGGAAGAATCGTAATATGGGTGTTGTTCAACACCTCTTCAGGTGCATTGTTCACCAAGTTCGCCAAGGCCCATCCGCCGTTCATGACCATCGCTGCCTTACCTTGGAAATAAAGCTGCATCATCTGCGTCTCATCGATACTGTTGAATCCATCTTGGAATGCTTTGGTGTTGCCAAGCTCCTGCATCTTGTTCAAGGCTTCAATAAATTGTGGATCGGTAAAGCTTGCACCCTCTTGTGCTGCAGCTTTCAGGAACCAGTCTGTGCCAGTAATCCGGTCAGCCAGTGTACTGAATATCGTTGATTGTGCTACCCAGTTGGCCTTGTTGCCAAGCGCCATGGGAATGACTTTATTTTGATTAAATGTGGCAATCGCCTGTTCCAATTCCGCCCACGTCTCAGGTACTTTCACGTTGTACTGTTTGAAGAGTGCTTCATTGTAATAAATGAAGGAACTTGGTGCCAGATTCATGGGTACGGAGTAGATGTTCCCGTCCAGGGTGTATCCATCCAGTGCATTCGGGATAAAGTTGTCTTTCCACTCCGGCTTCGCGTCCAGCTCTGCATTAATGGGCTGTAACAGATCCCCTTTTACAAATTCCTTGGTCATCGCATCCGGCCACATCACGAACAGATCTGGCATCTCGTTGGCAGCCGCCACCGTGCGAAGCCGGGTTTTGAGACCATCTGTTGGTAGACCTTCATCCACGACTTCAATATCTGGATGCGCCGCGCGAAAATCTTCAATAATTTTGCGCATCGCAACCGCCTTCGCATCCTGTCCAGTCCAGTTGTGCCAGAGAGTGACGGTTACTTTGTCATTGCCGCTTCCTCCTTCTGAAGTATCCCCGCCAGTACAGCCAGCAAGAACAATGGAGAACAATGTTATTGCCAGAAAACCCGAAAGCCATTTTTTCAACATCTCTATATTCCCCCTTGGCGATTTGATTACACTTATTGTAAATGGTAACGCTATCATATCGTAAGGTGACGATCCACGGATGCAGGGGTGAAAAATATCGGTTCCCCTGTTAGAACTTATTTTGCCGATTTATTGTTCATAACATATAAAAAGAGCTCTCACCATGAGAGCTCTCTCTTGTTGTAGCCATCGGTAGCTTACACCCAGGCCATATATAATGTATAAGTGCTAAATCTTATTGTAAATGGAGTGATTATTGAATACTGTTTTTCACCAGTTCTGCAAAAGCTTCGGAGCCTTGCGTAGTGAGATGCACACCATCTTTTTCAAAATATTCGTCATGTCCTTCACTTGCACTGTTCCAGTCAATCAGCGAGACATTACTGTATTTGGATGCAGCCTCATTCAAAGCCCTGTTCACCGTTCGTTCCCACGGACGAGGTACGCGCACAGTAACCAGATATACCTGATCTTCATCCTTCAGATCATCAAGCACAGCATTCAAGTTTTTGGAGTTAAAAGAACCATTTGTCCCAAGTTCCAGCACCACTTTGCTGCCCATTTGGTTGTCTCGCTTCAAGCCTTCCAATACATCGCCAGCCTGCCACATTTGACGACCGACATGTCCATCCACGTATACTCCCGATATGCTTTTCTCCAGATAAGGTTTTGCATCCAAAATCACGGAATCTCCAATGACCGTATAATGAACCTTTCCATCCCCGGCAGGAGGAGCTGTTTCTTCATTTTCCTGAGCTGAATCAGGTGCATCATCCGTACCATCAGATTGGTTCACTTCAGCGTCGTCCGGAGCATCATTCTCGTTAGTCACAGAGTCATCAGCCGGCTTGTCATCAGACTGACCATCCTTGCCTGGATTTGCAGAAGCGTTCTGGTCGCCAGGTTTCGATTCTGGAGTAGACTCTCCTGTCGGCTTGTCATTTTTCCCCGAATCATCTTTCGTTCCCGCTTCCGGTTTATGGCTATGAGCATCGTTCTTTTGGCCAGAGCCTGACGTCGCTGTAATAGCTGGTACAACATCCTGCCCCTGTTCCTCTGCTACAGAATTCTCTCCATTCAATGTGTTGGACATCGATACCGAATGGGAGTCGGAATTCGCTGCATGAGAGACCATCATCTGAGATACCGTATAGGACAACAGCAGAATCGTCATCAACAGACCCGCTCGCTTCCACCATACATTACGTATACCAATCGATGACCGCCCTCTTCCCCATAAACGGGACCAAGAATCGCGGAATCCGTTGTACCGGATCGGGTTTTCAATATATTTAAGGGACAATGAGGCCAGTACAACCGTTGCAGCAACCTGTAAAATGATTCGCACAGGATGCGCTCCTCCCGTATCCACCGCGGGATTCGTTAAAATAATGACAGGATAATGCCACAGATATAATCCGTAGGATCGCTCTCCGATCCAGCGTAGTGGCTTCGCTCCAATAATACGTGCCAGGAAAGATGATGGGTGAGCCAACACCGCTACCAGCAAAGTCGTTGCGATAGCCTGAAGCACCATGCCCCCTTGATATAGAAACGGATCATATTCACTGCTATTCAGCATCATATAGATCAATAGTGCGAGCGCAGCCAGTCCCGACACATCGAGCACAAGCCTGTTCATGCCAGGCAGAGAGTTCGACAGCTTGCGACTAGGCCACACCACCGCAAGAGCAGCACCTGCCAGCAGTGCGAATGCCCGTGTGTCTGTTCCATAATATACACGGCTCGGGTCCAGATCCGGATTATACATGATGGCCATTGCGCCAGCAGACAATTCAGCTGCGACAACAATGAAGACGACCAGCCATCCCTTTCTTTTGAACACTACGATTGCTGCGATCAGTAGAAGAGGCCATAAGAGGTAAAATTGCTCTTCCACAGCCAGTGACCAGAAATGTCCAAAAGGTGATGGCGGGCCGAAACTTTCGAAATAGGATACGTTGTGAAAGATATACCACCAATTACTTATGTATAATACACCCGAAACGATATCACCACGAAGTGCAGCGAGCCGGGATGGGTCTGAACAGGCCAGCCAGATCATCACTACAGCTGTCATGGTCAGCATGCCTGGAAGCAGACGCCTCACCCGTCTTACCCAGAAATCACCGAGAGAAATGCGTCCATGTTCCTGCCACTGTGACACGAGAATATCTGTAATCAAATATCCCGATAGAACAAAAAATATACCTACACCGAGCAGTCCGCCCGGAATAAAATCCAAATTCAGATGATACGCGATTACCGCAAGTACAGCGATGGCTCGTAAGCCGTCAAGTCCGTTCATATGTCTCTTGCTATTTAAAGATTGTGACATGCATGCCCCTCCTTGCTACTGTGAGTCAACAACATTGGTGTTGGGGGCATAGAGGAACTCCTGATCGTTCTGGTTGTCATTAACATACGTATTGCACCTTCCATCTTTCATTTACAACATAAAGAAGACGTATTGCCTGTCCATTAAGTTTTAATCATTACGATATTCTTTATATTCATTCGTTAGTTCACGTTTAGCATTATACGCCCGAAATAAGATTCATACTTTACAGTAGTAGTTACAAATGATGAAACCGATGTAACCTTTCCTGCCAGCTCATATAGCTGTAAAATCATACTCTAATTTTGTCGTTAAATATAGTACTTTTCATCGAGTGGCTAAAATTACCTGTCCGGCTTGCGCGAACCCGCATACCCACGCACACATCGATTGAAACAATTGAATTCATAACAAAAGGCTGCCGACTTGCTCAACAGCCAATATCCATTATAAACCTATGTCAGACCGGATTGAAAGTTTTGCTCATAATTGCTTCTTCTTGCCTAGGACCCAAGTTAGTTAGCTAAAACACGAAAAGGCATTCCTAACTCTTGATGAGTCATGGAACGCCTTTTCTCTTTCTCTTTTTTCTAGTGATACTTAATTACACTTACTGTACCCACAGTTGCTGCATGTTTTGCATCCTTCCACATTCATCAAGGATGCCGAGCCGCAGGAAGGACATAAATCTCTCGATTCGATAAAGGTTTTCTGATCCTCCACTTGGTTCTGTTCTTTCAATGCTCCAGTTTCGTTCTCCTGCACATTGCTCTGCACATGACTTTCCAATGCTTTGGCGACTGCATCTGCAATCGATTCCACCCGATTGGCTCCGAAGCCAATCGCTCCTGAACCTCCGATTCCCTTGAGATGTTTGATCAACAGTTCAACCTTATGCCCATGATCTCCGTATCGCAGGAACAGTGAGCATACCCGACCGAGTGCCTCAGCCATCGCGAACACATCCGATCCTGCTTTGCCTACGTTCAGGAAAATTTCACCCGGGGTTCCCTCCAGATCATTGATTGTAATGTATGCCATGCCGAATGGCGTATTGATTTTGTATGTCGCACCGCGCAGTACCTGGGGACGGCTTCTATATTGTTTATCGAGCACTGTAGCAGACGAAGAGGTTTGATTGGAAGAAAGAGTCTCCACATCAACCTCGCTATTGAAAGCTCCAACACCTGCCTGCCCTCCGATGTTATTCGGTTTATCTATTGCAGATACGTCAGTCTTCTCTCCTGCTTCCGCCGTGTTCAGATTTTCTGCCTTCGTCTCTTCCTTCTTCGACGTGGACAATACCTGTACATCCCTGCTACCATCGCGGTATATCGTTACTCCTTTGCAGCCAAGGTCGAAGGCCAGTTCGTATAGCTCTGCCGTATCCTCCACTGTAAAATCAGCCGGACAGTTGGCGGTCTTCGAGATTGAGCTATCCACCCATTGCTGAATCGCGGCCTGCACCCGGATATGGTTCTCAGCCGACAGATCCATCGCTGTCACATAATAGTCGGGTAAAGCTTCACCCGGATGTTCATCCAGCCAATCTTGTGCAATCGGTACGAACTGTTCATCATAACCTAGACGGCTTTGACGGAAATACTTGAAGGCGAAATACGGCTCAATACCTGTGGATGTGCCCACCATCGTACCAGTACTTCCCGTTGGCGCCTGAGTGATCAGCGTGACATTTCGAATGCCCTGTTTACGAATGGCCTCTCCCACTTCAGGGTACGTCGCAACCATGTTTTTCATGAATCCACTCTGTAAGTACGGTTCAGCTTCAAATGCTGGGAAAGCACCCTTCTCTGCTGCAATCTCTGCCGATGCCAGATAGGCCTCCTTTGCCATGAATCCATACAGTTTATCCAGAAATGCAAGAGATTCAGGACTGCCGTATCGAATACGCAGCTTAATCATCAGCTCTGCCAGTCCCATGGTACCAAGCCCAACCCGGCGTTCACGCTGCTGATTCAGTCTGTTTTCCTCAAAATGATATGGTGTTGCATCGATGACATTGTCCAAAAATCTAGCCGAGATCCGAGTGGTTTCCGCCAGTTCATCCCACGCCACATCATGATTCGTCTCATCGTAGAATTTGGACAGATTGATCGCTGACAGATTACATACACCCCAGGCAGGCAGACCCTGTTCCGCGCAAGGATTAGTACAGATAATCGGATTGAAGTACCAGCTGTTGGACATCTGGTTGTAGTACTCCATGAATACCACACCAGGCTCTGCCGATTTCCAGGCTGATTCAATAATGGTATGCCAGATTTCGCGAGCCTTCAGCGTTCGATAGTGCACCATCGAATGACCTGCGGCTTTCCATTGCTGCATATCCCCGTTCCACTCGGTGTCATAGTCCGGGTCGGTCGTATCGGGGAAAACCAAATCCCAATCTCCATCCTGCTTGACAGCCTCCATAAATGCGTTGCTCACACATACCGACAGATTGGCATTGGTCACCTGCCCCATCGTTTGTTTCACGGTAATAAAATCAAGCACATCCGGATGCCAGTCATTCATCATCAGCATGAGCGCACCCCGGCGGCTTCCGCCCTGTTCAATCAGTCCTGTCGTATAACTGAACAATCCACCCCATGATACGGAACCGCTGGATGATCCGTTGACACCTTTGACCACCGCTCGGCGAGGACGCAAAGAGGACAAATTAATGCCAACGCCTCCCCCACGTGCCATAATTTCTGTCATCTCGGTCAAAGTCCTCATGATGCCACCCCGACTGTCCTGCGGAGACGGAATGACATAACAATTGAAGAGTGTCAGCTCATCGCTTGCCCCCGCACCCGCAGCAATGCGACCACCAGGAACTAACTTCCAATCTTCCAACACGGAGCGGAACTTGGATTCCCATGTTGATTGCTGATCCGCAGTGGATTCGACAGCAGCCATCGCTTTGGCAAGACGGTTCCACATCTCTTCCGGTGTTTTTTCTATGTTGAGTGTCAATTTCTCTACGTTCGTCTTGATGATCTCTCCGCTTCGAGTCCTCACTTGTACAAGCTGACCCTGACGTTCTATGATTTCGCCCACTTCCTTGGTTGGGAACTTGGGATCATCCTTCGTTAATACCAATACAACATCCCCGACCTTGGCATGATTCGAATCAGCGTCCTTCCAAGCGTATCGGTCCAGAAATATTTTTTCGCTAAGTCCTTCTAATTGGTACGATTGTTGGTTCGATTTCATCGCTACATTCAACCTCCCCGAATAACGCTACATTTACACTATACGAATAAAGTATGATCAAACACCACATATAGTGATATAAATCAAGTATAATACACTATATATTGATTTTACATATGACTTTTATCACAGTCCATCTTCATAGACTCCTCTGCTCGGACAAACTTCTTCACACACCCTCAAACTCACGTATACAAAATCTGTGAATTTTTTGGGACAGAAAAAACCTGAAAAAGCGAAGCGTTCGCCTTAAAGCTTTCTGAAAGAAAGCTGCCTCGAAAGCATACGGTATCCCCGGGTTTTCCCCCTTTGGACAAGAGAATGAAAAAAATTTGTGGATAACAGCGATCGGAAGGTTATTCTGTCATCGGAGTGACAAGTGTAAATATTCCTTATTTGAACTTACATAGTTATGAACTGACTCTCATTCGTCCATACTATTACCTACGAATAAAACGTCATCACGTATGGCAGGGGAGGAAGCACCATGAACCGGAAAAACCCGCACCACACGAATCAACCTGTAGCCGAGCTGCCTGTTCCGTTGGAATTTGATCGGAGCTGGATTAATCAATTGGAATCCCGACTGGATAAAGGAGGTCCTTGGGGAGATTACCGACTCTTCCAACTCGGTATTCAAGCCGAAGAAACCAACCTGATTCCCAATTTTGACGAGATCCAATGTTTGAAGCATCTACAAGGCCTTACTCCACTCCCTCACCAGATGGACACTGCACGCAAAGTATTATTTGAAATGTCAGGCCGGGCCATTCTCGCCGATGAGGTGGGTCTGGGCAAAACCATTGAAGCCGGTCTCATTCTGAAAGAATATATGGTTCGGGGTCTCGTATCCAAGGTACTCATTCTTGTGCCAGCCTCTCTTGTGCTGCAATGGGTACGAGAGTTGAATTCGAAATTTGGCATCCCAGCCATTGCCCAGAAAAAGGCCTACTCCTGGCAGAATGAAGTGGTTGTTGCTTCCATGGATACAGCCAAACGTGATCCGCATAAAGATATGCTGCTAAATACCGACTACGACATGATTATTATTGATGAGGCCCACAAGCTCAAAAATAAGAAAACAACCAACTATCAATTCATGCTGAAATTGCGCAAAAAGTATTGCCTGCTGCTCACAGCTACACCTGTGCAGAACGATATGAGCGAGTTGTTTAATCTGATCAACCTGCTGAAGCCGGGTCAGCTGGGTCGTCAGGGTGACTTTGCAGCCAACTTTGTCGTCGACAAGCGGGTTCCGAAAAATCAGGAACAGCTTAAGAACGAGTTATCCAAAGTGATGATTCGCAACCGCCGCGGCGAAGGCCCCGTTCAATTTACCAAACGGAACGTCTCCAACGTGAATCTGCAACTATCGCCCGAAGAACAAGCGCTATACGATGGCGTGACTTCCTTTGTTAAAGACCAGTACCAGGAAGCTGGGGGCAACCTGAGCAGCATGCTCTCCCTTGTTACATTACAACGGGAAGTGTGCAGCAGTCGGGATGCTGTATTCGTAACACTGGTGAATCTGTCGAAGAAACTTCCGCTGGATTCTCCCCTTCGAGACAAGATTTGGGAACTCGTTGCCCATATTAAAGCGATCAAGGAGAATACCAAAGCCGAGAAAACGATGGAACTGGTTCGGAACATGAATGAAAAAGTAATTATCTTCACCGAATACCGGGCCACGCAGGAGTATCTGCTAAACTATTTCCGCAACAACGGACTTACGGCTGTTCCCTATCGGGGTGGCATGAACCGGGGCAAAAAAGATTGGATGATGGATCTCTTCCGCGGCCGTGTGCAGGCCATGATTGCAACCGAAGCGGGTGGCGAGGGTATTAATCTGCAATTTTGCCATCATATGATCAACTTCGATCTGCCTTGGAATCCCATGCGGGTAGAGCAGCGGATCGGTCGGGTGCATCGGCTGGGACAGCAGAATGACGTGAACATTTTCAACCTGTCCACAACCGGGACCATCGAGGAACACATTCTGAATCTGTTGCATGAGAAGATCAATATGTTCGAGATGGTCATCGGTGGGCTGGATGTCATTCTGGAACGGCTGGAGAAGAAGGAGTCTATTGAGAAAAGTTTGTACAAAATCATGCTGGAATCACAAAATGAAGAAGATATTCGCCGCAAGATGGATTCACTTGGACAATCGCTGAGCTCCATTCAGCGTGAAGTCGCGGATGAGGGCCCTGCTGTATCCGGGTTAGATCTTCGCAAAGGAGGTAGCTGATCCATGACCATGTCCCCCCATGAAGTGCAGGCTTATGTTCTCACCTATCTGGAATCACTTGATTGTCAGATTATGGAGCGTTCCCCTGCCCATGTGACGGTCAAACTCTCGCCTGAAGCGGACAAAGCGTTGACGAACCGCCCCTATTATTGGGGGTTTGTGGAGCGAACCGGAGCACCAGCTGAGACCATGTCTTTCACATTTATATTCGATCCTGACAGCTATCAGCAGGCCATTGAAGCAGCAGAAGCCAAAGCGGCGCAAACATCACCTGCGGGTACGAATGGCGCAACCAACGGAAATCCACCAAGTGAGCCACCGAAGGATACCATTCTGGGTCGTTATTTCGGCATCACGCCATCTCTGCCCCAGCTGGGACCAGGGCGTATATTGCGTGAAGATGTGGTGTACGGCAGTCGCAGACTACAACAGATTTTCGGTGCAGCCCGTGAAGGCGGTGCCTTCGTGAATCTGTTCGAACAGGCGGCCAAACGGCAATTGCGCGCTACAGCGCCAGCCGTATATGAGCCTTGGCTCGGTGTCTGTTTCAAAGTTGAATTTGCCTGTGACTTGAAACGGGAGGAACTGCATTTTCTCGGCATCTCTCTTCGCTCAGGTGAAATTATAGAGAAATTTGGCACGAAGCTGAATCGACGTGACCTCAGTCCGAGGCTAGCGGAGAACATGCATGTGCAGACAGCTAAAGTTTCGTTATCCGATGCAGGGGCTGCTTTGGAATCTCATTTGACGAACCACTTGCAGAAACTCGATTACAGCTGGGCAGAGAAAGCTCAAGAGCGACTTGATCTGGAGCTGGACGTGTTGGACACATACTATGAAGCGGTACTCCGGGAAGATATGCCTGAAGTAGAATCCACGGAGAACTTAACCTCCGGCACGGAGACCGGACATTCTGATCGCACGACACCTGTACTCCTGAGACCCGTTATTGCATTAACTAACGCTGAACCCATTGGAGCAGATGTAGAACTGGCGGCAGAGGCCGCAGTACAGATCGACACCGAGACAGATGCCGAAGAAGAGAAAGCGAAACAGGCGGCTATCGATCGTGAAGCCATGAAACTGCAATATGAGACACGCCGAACCGAAATGATCTGGCAATATGAGCCCAAAGTGAAAGTAACTGCGATTAGTAGCGGCATGTTTCACTTAAGATAGACGAAACATAGACGAAGACACTACTTTTCCTGCAAATGCTGGCAAAAGTAGTGTTTATTCATGATCAGCCGCCCGACAGGTTGCAGCAACCTTTGCATAGCCTGTCCCCTAGAATGAAATTAGGACCGATCAGGCAATGGATAATGGAAAAGAAGGTGTTAGTTTGAAACGATTCTTTCATATGCGATGGAACAGTGTTCGTAGAACAACTTGTATGACCTTGGGCGTACTCAGTTGTGTTGCCCTTTTCTCCTTTTGGTCGAATGCAAATGCTGAACAACAAAAAACAACCTCACTCGCGCTCGCATCACCAACAGGGGACAGAACCAAACATATTGCCTCTGCGAATGACAAATTAGCTCCCACTGCTGTACAACGGTTTGCAGAGCAACAAGCTGTTGCCCTTGGTACGGCTAACGCCGAAGCACATTGGAAGAACGCCGAACTGGACTTCTACCCTCTGGGTCCGGGTACACATAGCTGGCTCGTGCAAGCTGAGTTTGAAGGCACACCGATCGGTTATATGATTATTACCGCCACAGATCAGGGCCAGCTGCTGCTTAGTGAATATGGTCAAGGAGAGTCCTCACCGTACAACAGTGAACTTCTTGGACAAGCCTTAAATCGACAACATGTCAACCTTGAGACGTTACTTGCTAGCGGAGGAGAGCTTCATCTTCGTTATGCTCTTCCCCTGCTGGCTTATTGGAAAGTGGAGCAACGGAATCATCCAGCACTTTATATTGATGCTACGAACGGAGATGTATTACCGTCAGAGTTCCTGGATCGGCTAGAGGCTGACTCCAAACAGGTCTCTGTCAGCATAACTGATTTATCCACAACTTCATCTTTATCAGTCGATCCACTGCATCTGCGACCTGTATTCAATCCAGCTGACAATCTGTTGTGGATTACATCCAAGCCTGTTGCTACTGACCGTGTACAAGATGTGATACAGCATGAAAAGAATCAAGAGATTGTTTTCTCAACAGATGATCGTAATGTCTTATATGGCGGTCCTCTGCCCGTTAGCGGTTATCAGCTATGGCATAGTGATCAGGACGCAAAGTCTATTCCGTATGTAGCGATTGGCGGCAATACGTCCATTCAACGCTTTGTGCCTTTGAGCACATTGCAACAAGATGGTCATTTTTACATCGTGAAACCTTGATCAACTGGGAACTCTTAAGACACAGTCAGATAATTTGTAAAACAACAAATAAGACGCCTTCCCATTTTAATTAGGGATTGCGTCTTTTGGTTTACCATTAGTGAAATAGGTTAGCGGTAGTCACCCTTTACCCGAAGAACTTCGTTTGTGAGGCTGTGACTCCATCGCTTTTTCCTTTTTCCCCACCCACAGGGATACAGCAAACGGAATCATACCGAACCATTTCATTGCCCACGGCTCTTTCTTTTTGGCGCGGCCTTTCCGCTCATCCTTGGGTGTATCGATATAATGAACAACACGCTGCGTAATGTATTTTACCAACTCATCACTTTTGGCCATAACCTCTACCTCCTTCGCTCCTGCTCATTCACGGAGCTTACGATAGTTCTATTGTGTGCAGGATGTGCAATGGTTAAACATTTTTTTGTTGAAAGAAGTATGAAAACCCTCAGAATGCACAGTCTAATGCCAAAGGTATCCATACAGTCATTAATCTGCATCCGATACCTAATTCATGAAGGAGTGTGTATTCCCATGTATAAGCTGCTGACCGCTTCGGTGGCGTTGCTAATCAGCTTCCATTGCCTACCCATCCTGCCCCACCATGTTGCTCATGGAAAAGCAGCCTATCTTGATTTTGCCTTATCTCAAAGTTCAGCTCAGTCCACTCCGTCCCAGAACAGTCCATCCATGCTGCCGGTGACCGATGGAGATGCTTATCGTTCCAGCCATCATGCCTTTGCAGCCCCGGTTATCCTGCTTGACGTAGGCCATGGAGGAATTGACGGTGGTACGTCAGCCCAAGGTGTGCTGGAAAAAGATATTAACCTCGCCATTAGCCAAAAGGTGTATCTCCTGCTTCGCAGCAAAGGTTATGCCGTTATCATCAACCGACTTGGGGATTATGCACTTAGTGATGAGAACCGCTGGCTGAACAGCCGCTCCCGTCATACCAGAGATCTTGCCCAGCGTAAAAGTCTCAGCGAAGAAGTGAGTACAGACATCGTAGTCAGTATTCATGCGAACTGGAGTCCCAGATCATCTGCACACGGCCCGGTGGTACTGCACCAGAAGGAAGGTAGGAGCTACTTGCTAGCCCAATCCATTCAGAACGCCATGAACGAACTGTATCGGACTGGACATGGTGTCGTATGGGGAAAGCCCTTTTATTTATTGAATTACGTAAAGCAACCTGCCGTCATTGTCGAAACCGGATTTCTGAGTAATGCGGCAGATCGTGCCAGAATGAGTGATCCCGCTGAGCAAAAACGAATCGCCCAATCCATTGCCAACGGCATTATTTATTACCTGTCGGTAGTGTAGGAGCAGCATGCCAGTTCCACACTTCGCGTACCAGATCACCTATACCCACAAACTCAACCTGACCCTGGAGACGGGAAACGGAATCACGAACCACAGCAGATGTGTTTAACCCCGTTTGGCCCACATGACCAATGACAACACAAATATTCTTGTCAATTGCGCGCTGAACAGCCAAATCCATTTGCTTGCGAATGTGCTGCTTGGAGTTTTGATCATCCAGAAAAACGTCATTACCCACAGGTGGCATATTTTTGGAGATCGCAAGTTCCCCCACCACGGAGCGAAAATTCGTACGGCTGTCTACAAAAAAGAGGCCTCGCTCCTTGCATACATCAAGCACAATCGACATGATGCGTTTGTCGGAAGTGATTTTGGAACCCATATGATTGTTCATGCCAATGGCATGGGGTACATCATCAATCGCTTTCTCCACGCGTTCCCGTACTTCTTCATCGGTTAGATTGGATGTGATTGCACCCGGGCCCAGCCACTCAGGTCTTCCTTTCTTGGGTTCCATGGGCATGTGCACGATCACATCCATTCCCTTTTCATGCGCAGCGATCGCATCTTTCTTCGTTGTTGGCAAAAATGGCATCACCGCTACCGTCAGTTTGACTGGCATCGCCAGAATCTCTGCCGTTCCCTTCATATCGTTACCAACGTCATCAATAATGATCGCCAACCGTTTATGATTCGATGGTGAATCAGAAGCTGCGGCTGTAGACCCTCCTGCCGAAACACCGACGTAAATCATAATCAAAAATATCATGCAACTGGCCAAAAATCGATAATACTTTCTCTTTTCCTTCATCATGATTCCCTCCCCTTAGATCTGTGTTCTCATTGTTTGATAATGAAGGGAGTTATATGTAAGCCAAAGCCTTCCTTAAATATCGACATCCCCCCACTGGACAACTCCACTTTCGTATGAGCATCGCTTTTCCATTCAACCTTCTTCTTTTCAGACAAGAACCGTCATTGAATAAATCGATAATAGAAATAAATTAGAAAAAATACTGTAATTTGTCAGGTTTTCAGTTCAGGAATAATTTAGTAGAATCAACAATTGAAAGAAGCTAAAGTGCTTTATATTTTCCTATGATTTAAGGGAGGAGGTTTTGAAAGGGTTTACATAAATGAAATGCCAGACCATCAGCTATTTTACTATTTGCTATTTGAGGAGGATGAAAGTAGTGAAATTCAAATTAAAAAAGACGATTAACGTTTTATTGGCCTGCTTAACAGCTCTGCCCCTCATGCTTAGTCCTACACAAGTTTCGGCAGCAAGTGATGCCACCATTAATTTATCTTCTGAAAAACAACTCATTCGCGGTTTTGGTGGTATCAACCATCCGTCATGGATCGGTGACTTGACTGCCGCGCAACGAGAAACTGCTTTTGGCAATGATCAGAACCAGTTAGGCTTTTCTGTACTCAGAATCTACGTCGATCCAGACCGAAATAACTGGTCTCGTGAAGTCGCCACAGCCAAACGTGCTATTGAAAAGGGTGCTATCGTATTTGCATCCCCATGGAATCCTCCGAGCGACATGGTTGAAACCTTTAACCGCAATGGAGATACCAATGCCAAACGCCTAAAGTACGACAAGTATACTGCATATGCACAGCATCTTAATGACTTTGTAACCTACATGAAAAATAACGGCGTGGACCTGTATGCCATTTCGGTACAAAATGAGCCGGATTATGCACATGACTGGACTTGGTGGACACCTCAGGAAATCCTTCGTTTTATGAAAGAGAATGCAGGCTCCATTCAAGGTACAAAAGTGATGGCACCCGAGTCCTTCCAGTATCTCAAAAACATATCTGATCCGATTCTGAATGACCCGCAGGCGCTCGCTAATATGGACATTCTGGGGGCACACACGTACGGAACCCAGATCAAAGATTTCGCATATCCACTCTTCAAGCAAAAAGGAGCCGGTAAAGAACTATGGATGACTGAAGTCTATTATCCGAATAGCGATAGCAACTCCGCGGACCGCTGGCCTGAAGCGCTTGACGTGTCCTATCACATGCACAGCGCTATGGTCGAAGGTGATTTCCAAGCTTATGTATGGTGGTACATCCGCAGACAGTATGGTCCGATGAAAGAGGACGGAACGATTAGTAAACGCGGTTATAATATGGCTCACTTCTCCAAATTTGTACGTCCAGGCTATCTTAGAGTAGATGCAACCAAGAACCCGGATACGAACACATTCGTTTCTGCCTACAAAGGGGATAACAAGGTTGTTATTGTGGCAATCAACAGAAGCACTTCTGCAACGAGTCAGAAATTTGTTTTGCAAAATGGCAATGCTTCCACGGTATCCTCATGGGTAACCGATAGCAGTCGCAATCTGGCAAGCGGAGCACCAATTACGGTGTCCAATGCAACCTTTACTGCTCAACTCCCTGCTCAAAGTGTAACTACGTTTGTAGCTAATATTACGAGCAGCGGTGGGGGTAATACGGGGAATGGCACTACGTATGAAGCGGAGACAGGAACAACTCTCTCCGATGCTGCAATTGAGACGATCTATCCTGGATACACAGGCTCAGGGTATGTTAATTTCAATGCGTTGACGAACTCAGGCATTCAATGGAATAACATCAACAATACGATAAGCGGCACCAAGAACATAAAGTTTCGTTATGCGTTGGAAAGTGGCACCCGTAACCTTGATGTATTCGTGAATGGGACCAAAGTGATCAGCAATACCCCATTTACTGCAACGGGAAGCTGGTCTACCTGGGGTGAAAAAACAATTCAAGTACCCATGAACTCGGGAAGCAATACCATTAAAGTTGTAACGACCGGTACTGAAGGTCCGAATATCGATAGTATCCACGTGTCCGCTCAGTAACCTATTAGACGATTTTATGGTACAAAACAAAAAGGTTCCCCGAAGGCGTTAGCCTTACAAGAAACCTTTTTTCATTCTTATGATGCGGTCGAGAGGACTCGAACCTCCACGGGGGGTTAGCCCACACGGACCTGAACCGTGCGCGTCTGCCAATTCCGCCACGACCGCATATTGTATATCTTCGTGATATATCTTGGCGACAAGAAATAATATATCATGTACAATTTATCATGTCAACACTGAAAATAATAACAATAAAGCCCGAGCCAGACGTCCATGTCTGATTCGGGCTTTACTTATCGTTACTAGGGATTAACTTTGTGAAACCTTAGGCATGTTACGAGTTACAGCTTGGAAGGCCAGTTGCCATACCATGCGTAACCGCCTCTTCTTTCTTTATCAATATCACTTAGTTTATATTTAACTACCCCGTCACGACCAATAAAGATCGGTTTATCTGTCCCCACTTCATAGAAGCGAGCCCAGATCGGTGCAGCTTTGGAATCAGCAATAATTTTGCTGTCTCCGTTCGCTCTTTCATACTTGTAGCCCGTAATTTTGACTTTGTTAAACCAAGCTTCAGCTCCTTTAATGGATGCTGTAATTTTAGCGTTAGCAGGTCTGGTTTTCAGGAATTTAACAATCGTTACACTCTCTCCAGCCGTCAGTGATGGTACTTCATAGATTCTTGCGCTTGCCGGTTTAAGGGAACTGGAATCATGTTGTTGTCCCCATGCTGTCAGCTTACCGCCTGAAACGACCTGTGTATTCAGAATCGCATCTACACCTTTGGCAACTGAATTTTTACTGCGGTTAGCAAGTGTGCTGTCGATAAACGAGAAGTCACCTTTGCGCGTTGCTACTTCATCCAGCATGATCATTACATTAATCATTGCATCATCATTGTAAGTGATGTGTTTGTGATATCCCGAGCTTTGATAGACTTGTGGCCATCCGCCGTTTGAATACTGCATGTTGATCAAAAAGTTAATTCCTTTGATTGCAGCTGTGGAGTATCGCGGATCATTGGTCTTTTTGAATTCCTTCGCCAATCTTCTAATTTCTGAGTATGTAGCCTTGTTGTCGATGGTGGACTTCGCCCATTCTCCACTTGTTTGTTTGTAGTCTTTTCTCCAACCTCCATCTGGCAGCTGGTTCTTCAGAATATCAGATATACTTGCTGTTGTGCCTGAAGCATCAGCAGCTGATACCGTTGTTACAGGAAGAACCGCCATTCCAACTGCTGAGAAGACCATCGTACATGCCAGAATAAAAGTAACTATTTTTTTTGCTTTCAAAGATAACACTCTCCTATTTTGTTTTTATAAATCTCCCACTTCTACCTTACTTATAAAACTAGTCCCTTAACCTCCTTTATTTGAATTTATAACACAATAAAATCAATTTTCATCCAATATGTGGATTGGATAAGAAGATAATATGCAATAAATCGATTTTTGTCAATATATGCAACTTAATGAATATAATCTCTTTAATTGAACATTACGGAATAGTTCTTTTAACTCATGACAAACCTATTTATTTATCCAAAATCGTCTTAAGCGAATCAATAATGACGTTTTTGTCATGAATGATACCCAGACTTGATCCCTTCTTTCATATAAAAACCTTAATTCCGCTAACATTGAGGTATTACGAAGGGGTTTAAATGGGTTTGACAATTACGCATTTATGCAATATAGTTTCAAATAGTTACAAAAACTTAATTATTCATTGCCGAGTTTCATGTTTGAAAACGGGGGAACCATTTTGGGTGAATTATTCTTATACATAGGAAATATAGGGAACCTTCTACCGAACCCTTAGCTAACTCCGTAGGCATCGAAGGGAGAACATTGATTTTGAAAAAACTGATAATCTCCATTTTTGGAGCAGCTGTACTATTTACATCCGGGGCAACAAGCACAGAGGCAAGCAGTATCAACTCCGTAGTGAACAACATGACAGGTATACCTTACAAGTGGGGTGGCACGACTTTGGCCGGCTTCGACTGTTCCGGGTTTATGAGATATCTTTTCAACAAATACAGCATTGAATTGCCACGTACTTCGCAGCAGCAAGCCAAAGCAGGTACTCCGGTATCCAAAAGTAACATTCGCACAGGTGATCTGGTGTTCTTCAATACGATGGGCAAAGGCATTTCACATACAGGTGTATATATTGGCGGCGGACAATTTGCACATGCCTCCAGTAGTAAAGGTGTAAGTATTACGAAGTTATCGAATCCATACTTCAATGATCGTTATGTGACAGCACGTCGGGTAACTGGACAATTTATGTACGATAAAATGTTGGGCAAAATGTAATTCATACACAAAAAGGCATCGGTATATAACCTGATGCCTTTTTTGTAACCATTTTTTGTCTTCAACTGATTTCTTAAACATTGTAAAATGTTTTAGGAAATCAAAGGAGTGAGGAGAACAATTGAAAAAGTTATTGTTTGTTTTAAGTTTTGTTATTTTAGTAATAGGTAGTTTAGGATGCAGTAGTGAAACAGTTAAAGATTTCAGAGAAGTATCTTGGGGGAGTAAAATAAAAAAGGTCATTTCATCTGAAGAAAAAAACGAAAACACAAACTATGAAGAAAAAGTACATAATGATCATGAAAAAAGTATTAATTATTCCGATGTGGTGGTTCTGGGTAAGACTGCAGACGCAGAATACTCCTTTACTAATGAAGGAATATCAGAAAAAATAGAAGATAACAACCAATTGCGTGAGGAACTTGATAACGAAAATACGACGGACGCAAGAAAAGACGAGATACGAAAGACATTGGATAAGCAATTAGAGGACATGATGAAGCAAGCATATGAATATCCTTTGGACGATTACTTACTGATTGAAGCAAGTTACGATTTTGGTACTCTAACTAATCCGGAATCTGATGAAATTTTGGAAGAGCTTACGAACAAATATGGTAAACCAGAGCTCGAAAGCTATAATAACGCTTTTATTTATAAGTGGACCAGTGACCGATCCACCATTGAATATCGGACTAAATCGTCAGTAATAAATTATAAGGCACGCTATTCCGTAATGGAAAAATTTGCTGACGTAGACAAATACAATAAAACACTTAACAGTAAAACAAGTAAAGATGAACTTTAAATAAAACATGGTCATACTCCTGTGCTAACAGGGTATGACCATGTTTTATTTTTTCATATATTTCCTAAGTTTAATGCAACGCCTTCTGCACTCGCATCGCACCCTGAGACAGGGCATGTCCGCCTCCTACAGCTCCGGCAACGGCAACGGTCTCCATGATCTCCTGATCAGTTGCACCCTTGGCACGAGCTTCTTCTACATGGTAAAAGGTACATACCTCATTGTTGGCGAACAGTCCTATTCCGAGGGCAATTAGCTGTTTTGTCTTCGCATCAATCACGCCAGGCTGAAAGCATTCTCCAGTAAACTCATGATACGACTTCACCACTCCTGGCAGCACATCGCTTAATGCTCCAATCTGATCCTTGTAGGCATGAACTTTATCATTCATCAATGTCATGTCTTGTAGCACACCCTCTCAGCTATAGTTACAGATCGTTTCCACTGTACCTATTTTCTCTCCCGAGTGAGCCAATTATGCCAAGAAATCATGGTAATTCCAAACATATAAATGCTCATGGCTTTGCCACAATCATAAGCGATTGCTACTCACCAAGTGGACTCTGGCGCGGTTCGCTGAACAGCTGATATCGGTAACTGCGATCTAGCTTGACGACACGTCTATTTTGCCGCCGGATCAATACCTGCTCGCCATCCCAGGCAACGACAATCCCGGTTACATCGTTTGACTCCAGCTCGTCCCGTACTACTCTTACTTTCTCACCTGACAGACGCAGGGCGTCCAATTCTGTATCACTGATCATGTTCTTGGCTCCTATATTCCAAATTTATTTACAAAAAGAGACCTAAATGAAATGTCATTTAGGTCTCACGTGACTGTATTGGACTGTCATGTCATTCGAAATTATGTCCCGACTGAAAGTTACCGCTGCGCGTGCTCTTTGCTGTCGTTCTTCTCGAACCAAAAATCAAGCACTTTGGCGGACATCACACGTTCTTCAAGGTACTCCACTTGATGCGGTGTAAATTGTTCTTTCCAAGAGAAGGACAACTCTTCGCACAAGCCTACAATCGTCAGTAATTCTGACCAGGCAACATAGCGTTTGTACCAGAAAAATTGAGGATGTTCAATCATATAGGGATAAAGGTCATCGAATTCCGTATGTTTACAATCCAGGGCACGTTCAAAATGAACTTTCGATTCCGCCAGCTTATCAATAAAAAATTGTTCTGTTGCCGGTTGGTTCCCCATGGTGTTGCCTCCTCTCCCTAACATAACCCCATTATAAATGAAATCTGCGGTCATGCAAAGGCATAGTTCAAAAAATAGGCCCTATTCCTTTAAAATGTCACATTTCGTTATCGTCAAATTGTACCGTTCCATCGTTCAGAGAACGAATACGTACCAAGGCTTCCACCGGAATACCCTGTTCACGAATCGTGCGTGCCCCTGCCTGAAAACTTTTCTCGACCACAACGCCGAATCCGACGAGTTCCGCACCGGAACGCTCAATAATTTTGATGACTCCACGAGCAGCATCCCCATTGGCGATGATATCATCAATGAACAGAATACGGTCATTCTCATGAATGAACTCGCGGGATACCATAATGTCTGTTACAATTCCTTTGGTAAAGGACGGTACACGTTCACAGTAGGCATCAGGATCAGCCAGAAGCGTTTTTTTGCGACGGGCGAATACTAGCGGTACCCCAAGTTCATGAGCTGCGGCAAAAGCAACCGGAATGCCTGAGGATTCTACCGTAATGACCCGAGTTACTCCACTTTCACGAAACCGGGCAGCAAACTCCCGTCCCATCTCCATCGTTAATGCAGGATCAATCTGGTGGTTCAATAGACCATCCAGCTTCAATACCTGATCCGAGATGACAACACCTTCTTGTAAAATTCGTTGTTTCAATACTTCCATGATTTGACCTCCCAAGCCTATCCTATGAGGTAAAAGTATCATATATCTGTCTATAAGTTCAAGCGAAATTGCCCGAGGGCTGTCCTTAAGCTGCATTTCAAGCCAGAGCTTGCTATCGATTGTCATGTCTTTCGTGGGTCAAGCATACCTTGTACCATGGTACCCGCATGTCCAAACTATACAGGGGCCTGAGAGGGGAAAGACATGAAACAGGCATTTCGGGTGCTGCAGATCGCATTTACATACATCGGAACGGTTGTCGGAGCCGGCTTCGCCACAGGGCAGGAAATCCTGCAGTTTTTTACCCAGTATGGCAAATGGGCCACCATCACCATAGGCTTATCCACCATGCTCTTTGTCTGGTTAGGTACCAAAATGATGCTCATTGCTCACGATACCGGTTCCCGCTCTTATGAGGATCTGAACAAACATTTATTCGGCCACAAGGCAGGCAAATGGATTACCTGGGTGACCCTTCTCATTCTCATTGGCGTGAACAGTGTCATGCTTGCAGGAGCAGGTTCCGTTTTTGTCGAACATCTGGGTTTACATTATCAGACGGGTCTGATTGTCACACTTGTAGGGACTTATCTGCTTCTTGGTCGGGGCATTCAGGCCATCCTTCAAATGAATAGCATCGTCGTTCCCATGATGCTCCTGTTATCCCTGCTCATGATTACCAGCACCATTCATCATCCAGGTGCCTCCCGATTCATCACACTGACGACAGACTCAAACCCCTTTCAGGTGTGGCTGTCTCCACTTCTGTACACTTCGTTCAATCTGGTGTTGGCTCAAGCCGTCCTTGTGCCTGTGGGTAACCAAATCCGCAGTCGGAGTGTGTTGAAGTGGGGCGGCGTACTGGGAGGCATTGGCGTAGGCTTCATGCTGATGGCAGCTCACTTTGCCATGTCAGCACAGATGCCCGGCATCATCCAATTCGAGATCCCGATGGGTAGCATTGCTTTTCAACTTGGATGGGCAGTGCAATCCGTATATGTATCTCTTATTTTCATGGAAATATTCAGTACTTTTGTAGCTGATATCTACGGAATGACCTTGCAACTCAGACAACATATACGCGTGCATCCCCGTTTCATTACATTAACCATTATGCTGCTGTGTTACTCACTCAGCCAGTTTGGATTCAGTTCTCTGCTATCCATCCTGTACCCCATCTTCGGAAGTATGGCACTAATCTGGGCTGCCAAATTGGTGCTGAACCGCTGGGGCACCTTTCGTGGACGCAACAATACATAACATCACGGTTATGTATTTCATGAATATGAGCATCATTTGGTTCATGACCACAAGTTATCGCGCGTAGTCTTTCCTGAGAAATGACAAAAAAGCCGCTGTATAGCACAGCGGCTTGCACTTGTTACTCTCCGTTTTAGGCTTGGCTAGGGAACTGGAGGTACATCTTTTTCAGCTCATTCACCGATCTGCCAAGCGAGTAATGTGTTTTGGCTTTTTCACATGCCGAACGGGCAAGTTCATAACGGTAAGCCGGGTCCAACATCACCTTTTCAAGCGCTTCAGCCAGTGCAGAAGGATCTTCTGCCGGTACAAGCAACCCATTGCTACCGTTCTCGATCTGTTCCGGTATACCACCTACATCCGTACCCACAAGGGCAAGACAACTCAGCGCCGCTTCAGCAAAGACGGAACCAAATGCTTCTGCCCGTGAAGGAAGTACAAAAATATCAAAGAATGGCATGAATTCCTCAGGATGCAGTGTATAACCATAGAAGATGGTTTCATTATAGATTCCTAACCGCTGCGCCAATTCTTCCAGATCAGGACGAATCGGTCCGTCTCCAATAATGTGTAACACATAATCATGACCTCGACCCTTCAGTTCCGCACAGGCTTTGAAAAGAATATCCAGTCCTTTCGCCGGAACAAGCCGACATACCGTCACTAGCTGTGGTATGGCATTATCATGGGGAATCGGCTTAAACCGCTTCTCATCGAATCCATTGGGGATCACACCGATGACATCCGGTTCCTTCACGTAGGGGGCCAAATAACGACGGAACGAATCCGACACCGTCAAGAGGCGCTCTGCCTGGTGCTCCAACTCCCCATATATCGCAAGCAGGAATCGATGCTCTGGTCCATCCGGTTCAATGCGTCCATTAAGAATTAATTCTCGTTCATAACTGGAGTGAATCGTCTGAATGAGGGGGGTATCCGGGAAAACCGTTTTCATCGCGAGTCCTGCAATTGGGTGGTGGGCATGGATCAGATCATAGGGCTTCTGAATGCGCAGTTTGGTCCACCATAGATAATCACGATAGGTTTGAATATATTTCTGGACAACAGGACTATCCTGATATTCGGTCCAATCAAACGTTTGGAATTGAACTTCCTCTCTGCCCTTGTTGCGAATTCGCTTGGGCAACGAGAACAGATCCATTTCCCACCTCGGGGTTGTAAACCTCTCCTGCATATACGGAATCATAGAGGATACACCTCCGGGCTGCTCCGGAGGAAAGAAAAGCGCCTGCAGCAATTTCACCGTTAGTTTCCCCCTTTCTTGCTTACGTTCTCTCAATGCATCTACATCCATGATATATCAGAACATATGTTCAGTAAAGATCTAAAATGAGAATCTCTCTCAATTAACCTATCCTTTGTCCAATGTACATCCCTTTATTTTGTCTAAGTACTGCTCTATTGTCCATTATGACATAGGGAAGCCGGAACTTCCAAGTCGTATATACAACATATTCACGAACTGTGCCCCTCAGAAGCAAAAGCCGCAATCCCTTCGTCAATCTCAGGGTTGACTGTAACGTAATCATCGGATAGCCATACCCAGCATTTTAGTTCAGCAACTCTACCGGCTTCTCATATGTGCTAAAACCATCGGTCTCCCCTAAAAAAGTATAACCGTTCCGCGCATAAAAGGCGTTCAACGTCGTGTTGCTCGCTCCGCAGTCCAAGCGGACCGTATGTTTACCTTCAAACTGTATGCCGCTACTGGACCATTGCAATATCGATCGTCCCAGACCGCCCTGAGCATATTTTCTTCGAATCGCCAGCCGATGCAGATAGATTGCACCATCCTCAGCGTGAGCTTTTGAACCCCAGAGATGAACATCCCACGGGCTGGGCTGAACCATGAGAATGACCATGCCCGCTACGTCCGCACCTTTTTTGAAAACAAACACGTCCCCACGTCGAATTGCCCCTGCCGTATCATGTGAATCTTCTCCTTTAAGCAAGCCGTTCCACTGAGAAGAGCCTTGACTCTGTAGCCATTCGGCTGTCTCCACCAGCAGTGAGATCACATCCTCCGTATCCTCAGGCTTCGCCTGAACGGCTTGAAAACCATCGTTAATATATTCGCTACTAATCCTGAATGAGTGCATGATTGTCCTCCTCCACTTCCTGATCTCTATTAAACTAATGGTACTATACCGGGAAATGAATTTTTCGTCAAAATGAAAACAAAAAAAGGTAAAAGGCGACTGCCTTTTACCCATCTATTCTGGCTTCATCAATAATCTGATTTCGATATAACATCGTAAGGTGCAGCGTATCAAACTCCATTTCCTTGTCCAACTCCTGCATCAGCACTTCGACCAGGCTCTTTCGCTGTATGCTCGTTCCAGGAACCTCATAATCGATGTATCCCGTCAGATCGGATTGAGAAGTGTCTATGGTTGCTGTTCCCACAGGCAATCCACCACGCTCCTGAAGAAACAGCTCATATACACGGAACTCCCGATCCTTACGTTTCAGCATGACATAACTTGCTTCTTCGGCAGCCTCCAACTCATCCAGATCCGATTCATTCGTATCCTCAAACTCCTCGGAGAAATCGCGATGTATCCACTCTAACGCCTCGAGTTCGTTGCCCTGATGCCACATGCGGATCGTTATCGTATCAATGATATCCTCATCCAGCTCTCTGACCAGCAACTCTGCCGCGGCTTCCAATTGATTTTCTTCAGGCTCGTCATACCAGTGTATTTCACCTTGCGCATCGGCGCCATATTGTTTTAAGGAAGCTTCCGCAAGTTCCTGCCCATCAGCATCATTGAAAATATACGTTGATATGCTGCGTCCGGCACTTACCATTTCCATCTCCAGAACATGATCCCGATCTTCATATGTAAACGATTCGGCTTGTGAACCAGGGATTACCTTAACATCACTGCTGTCTATATCGTCATAACGTTCCTCGTCATGAACCATGTCTTCGGACGACCATGCGGTCTCTGACTCAGGCTTGTGCAGAACCGAGTGTAGCGAGCCACAACTGACCAACACTTCATAATATGCAGCTTCCAACGCATCCGCAAGAGAACGGACATAGGCATGCACTTTCTCCACGATACGTTGTTCTGTATCATCTGGCAGAGACTCCTGCTCGATCTGAAGACTACCAGATAAGCGATCTCCTTCTCTATATACAATGAACAGTGAGCCTGCATATTGACCATTGACCATCACATCTTGTACTTCTCCACCTGATGTACGCAGGTCAGTAACCAATTCCACATCATGTTTCATCACCTGTCCTCCTCCATTCCTAACGTTATTCTCTTAGGATGCCCCTGAGGACGGTAGATTATGAGGGAGGTATGCATTTCAAATTTAAGATGTAAAGTTAGACGGATAACACATATTTTTGGATCGCGTGTGCCACACCCTGCTCGTTATTGGAGAGTGTCACCTCATCGGCAGCAGCTTTCACCTCATCCGGTGAGTTATCCATGGCAATGCCTTTACCAGCAAAGGTCAACATCGTAATGTCATTGAAATAGTTGCCAATCGCCATGATCTCCGAAGGCAAGATTCCTTTGGATTCGGCAAGCCGTTTGAGCGCAGCGCCTTTGGACGCTTCGGGATGCATCAGATCAATAAAAAAGTCACCACTCCGTGTCATATAATAAGGCAGATTCCAAGTAGACCACTCCTGCAGTACTGCATCCATCTGTTCAATCGGACCAAATGCAGTGAATTTGGCCAGTGGCTCTGTCATGTCAACCCACTTGGGTAGCTTCAGTGGCTCCGCCAAAAAGTTGTAGTACATCTCACGCACCTGCAAACCCAAACCCTCCGGTTGATCCACATACAGACCAAAAGCCGTATTGATATCAAAATGCACGCCATTAGTCCGGCAGTAATCGATGATCGGTTCCAGTCCTTGTCCATCTAATGCAAAATGATGAACCACCTCTCGTGTATCCACTTGTGCCGTTACGGCACCATTATGTGTAATCACATATCCATCCAGTCCCATCTGCTCCATAAAAGGAATCGTGTTCGCAGGACCTCTGCCTGAACACAGAACGATCTCTGCTCCCTGACGGGAAGCACGAATCAAGGTCTCCTGAGTCCATTCGGTAAGTTCATGATGATCATTCAGCAGTGTTCCATCTACATCAAGTGCAATTAATTTATAGGTCATTTCAGCTTCATCCTCATCTCTGTAGTAATCGCACCAACAAAATCCTTACTTCCGAAGTAGGTTCAACTCATCTACGGTTAGTTCACGATAACTTCCGATCGCAAGATCGGAAGCCAATTCAAGCTCACCCATGGCTACGCGTTTCAGATAGATCACTCGTTTGCCTACCGCCTGAAACATACGTTTTACCTGGTGAAATTTCCCTTCGTGAATAATAAGCGAGATCGACGAGATCGTGCCTTCTTCCGTTTCTTCCTGACCAAGTATAGTCAGTTCAGCAGGCAGCGTCTCATACCCGTCATCCAGCTGTACACCATCTTTGAAACGTTGTACATCGTCTTCATCCACGTTTCCCAGAACACGGGCTTCATAGGTTTTCGGCACATGCTTGCGTGGAGATAACAGATCATGGGCAAGTGGACCATCATTCGTGAGAATGAGCAGTCCCTCTGTATCCTTATCCAGTCGTCCCACAGGAAACGGATTAAAGACCCGGTCTTCTTTCCGCAACAGATCCAGCACCGTCTTATCTCTGTTATCCTCGGTAGCAGACACGACACCTGGAGGTTTATGCAGCATCAGATAGATCATCTCCCGATACACAATCCGCTCTCCATCAGCCTCGATCACGTTGACCTCTGGATTCACCTGTACGCCGCTGTCTTTCACTGCTTTGCCGTCCACATGGATTCTGCCTTGCTTCACCATCTTTTTGAGTTCACTCCGTGTTCCCACACCCATATGACTTAATATTTTGTCCAGACGCAGCGTTTGTTTGCCTTTTCCACTCATACCGATGTCCACCTCCAGCCTGCCGGATATTCATTCTTCAGCACACCATCCAGCCATTTTCCCCAGCCAGCAGCATAACTATCTACACATACAAGAACGTACCCTTTGGCAACTGTGTCCGCCTTGAGCACCACTCGTTCTTCTTCAATATTCAACGTTTCACCCTTGAGGTACCTCACGGCTTCGCCATCAGCGGATGACAGATTCACGCTTCGCCGCGCCTCAGATGCATTCAAAGCACACGCAAGCGGGTGGGACGGAACAAATCGTCCATTCTTGATCGTACCCACAAACCAGCCTGGACGAATGACTTTCAGTTCCTCCAACCGAGCTGCACCAACCGATGATTGATATACCCGGTCTCCGTAACATACCGTTTCTCCGTCTAATTCAACCTCCAGTTGTTCTTTCATAAACTGAGTGTAGATCGCAACCGGATCAATACTTGCCGCATCAACTCCGCGTCCCTGACCCCGTTCCGATTTACGTCCACCGTAATCTTTACCTTTTTTGCCCTGTCTACCCGAATTCTTGCCGCCACCAATCTGTCGATCATGGGACTCTCTGGATTCGATTCGCAACAAACGTTCCTTTTTACGATCAGCCTTGGTCATAGCAATTGAAGAAGCAGCAATAGAGTGATCCTTGTTCCCCTTTACTTCAATCCTGGACACATCCACGACCTGTCCATACTCCATTGCTCCTTCTTTAACTACTCCAGATTGATCTGTTTCCAATCCTTGCCCTGCACGATGCTGTAATACAGCGACATAATGCCCTTCTCCTTCCAAAAGGTGAGGCCACAATCTTGCGGTGCCACGCGTTTGATCCAGTACAACTTCCGTCTCTTCAGCCTTCTCTGGCATCATCTGACGTACCCATTCCGGACGTCCTGGAGCGAATCCGTTCTCTTCAGGAATGTCTTTGACAACGAAATCATGGTTTACATTCAAGAACTCCGCAATCATTGCTTCATTTTCCTCCGGCGCAAAGGTACATGTCGAGTACACGATTGTGCCTCCCGGAGCCAGCAATCGTGCCGCAATCTCCAAAATATCCCGCTGCATGAGCACACATTTTTCCACCGAATGATGTTCCCACGATTTCACCATGTCCTCATCTTTGCGGAACATGCCTTCACCTGAACAAGGCGCATCAATTAATACTTTGTCAAAATAATGAGGAAATGCATTTGCGATCCGCTCGGGCGACTCATTCAACACAACGGCGTTCCGCACCCCGTACAATTCCACATTCTTGGCCAGCGCTTTCGTGCGTTCGGCATGGATATCGTTCGTGACAAGCACGCCCTTGCCTTGCAGCTTTGCTGCGATCTGTGTCGTTTTCCCACCCGGAGCAGCGCAGAGATCAAGCACGCGATCCCCAGGTTCCACTTGCAATAATTCAACTGGAGCCATAGCACTTGGTTCCTGTATATAATAAAGGCCTGCATGATAATAAGGGTGTAGACCTGGTTTAACACCATGAGGTACATAGAACCCTGTCTCACACCACGGAATAGATCTTAGATCAAATGGAGCAATCTCATCGAATTGTTCCATCGATATCTTCAGCGTATTCACTCTCAGCCCCGCATGTGGAGACTGCTCATAAGATTTCATAAATTGTTCAAACTCATCGCCAAGCAAACTTTTCATTCGCTCGGCAAATATTGAAGGTAGCTTTACACCCATATTCCCACTCATCCTGTCTTGGTAAGATTGCATTATCGCTTTATTTTATCATATCCAAGCTTTGCTTTCCTATCATATCGTATCTATTCCACTACAGCGTGTAATGTAGTATAATGGCAAGTAGATTGATTCCTGAGCAAAAATTCGGGTGTTTATGCATATTATCCCAACCTCTATTTTTGCCAAAACTATATTTCGATATGATCGATGGGGGATGTCCAATGAAGTCCAAGAAGAAAAAGAAAAGTGCTGCGATCCTGATTTTCCTGGGTATTTTAATTATTATGATTGCAGCATTGGTTGTTGTAGACCAGCAATCCAAGAAACAGATGGATTCGGTGGAAAATGCTTATGGCATCGCTGCTTCCAAGCTCAATCCTGCTACTCGGGAGCTACTTAGTGATCCGAACTATCAACAAATTATTGTACCCACTGATCTCAAAGCCAAAATTGATAACAAAGATAGCTTCTTTGTGTATTTCTTCGCTTCCGACTGCTCGCACTGCCGTGCCACAACACCTCAGTTGATGCCACTAGTTGACAGTGAAGGTATCGAACTTCCGCAGTTTAATCTGCGCGAATTCGAAGCGGGATGGACTGATTACAACATCGAATTCACACCTACACTCGTGTATTACGAGGCTGGTGTCGAGAAGGATCGTATGGTTGGCGGACTGCAAGAGAATGGCAGTGACCAAGGCTATACGCTGGATGATTACAAACAATTCTTCCAAAAATATAAAGGCAGTGCCACTCCTTCCGCAAGCTAACGGATAAAAATATGACGCAACATTCAAAAACACCCCGACCTTTTCCTTTACAGGAATCGTCGGGGTGTTTCATATACATGGAATTTCACATCCATGGAATGCTCATTTGAATGCTAACGCTGATTACGGCTTAACTTTTACCCTGACCCATCGCCTTCATCTTCTCTTCGTATATTCGCCCTCTAGTAGGACTCCGGCGCTGAGGAATATTAGGCTTCAGCTCAAGCGATCTTGCATGTATCTCCTGTTCCAGTGCCTCATCAACAATACGTATGGACAAATCCCTATAAGTCACAGACTGAGCGTCGGGCTCAGACAGTTGCTTCACGATTCCCTTTACTTCCTGTACCAAAACCCCAAGCTCAATGCCCAGAGTCGTATCAGGATAAGGTTCCAAAAGATCAACTGAACTCTGTAACATCATGATGCCTCCGCGGAGATTGCCATTCCTGAAATGGTACAGACCAACAGCAATTTGCAACAATCCCTTATAGAGAGAATCCCGATTCCGCTCAAGCCACAATTCTTCCAGCACCTCATGGCACTCGAAATAATCCTGATCCCGATTGAAGTAGATTAAGTAGTCAATGTATAGTGGCTCATAGTTGCTCATCCGGATTTTCGCCCTTTCTGGCGTTGTTCAGAAGTTCTTTCACATCATCCAGCAAGTCTTTGAGCCCTTCCATGTCATGTCGTTCCCAGTAATCGTTAAAACGCTTCTGTGCCTCAATCGCTTCACTGACAAGGTGATAGAAATACAGTTGATGAATGATATTCAATGTTCTTGATACGATATTGGAATCATCCTCAAAGGCCTTCTGTGCCTCCAGAATCTGTAGACGAATCGCAGACATCTCATTATCCAGTACAAAAGCGGCCTCAGCCGTTTTTTTCAGCCTGGCACGCATGTCATCCGGCAAGCTTTCCCGAAACTTATAACTTAGAGAATGTTCAATGGTAGCCCAGAAGTTCATGGCAAGCGTCCGGATCTGAATCTCGGCCAATACGATCTTTTGTCCCAGAGCCGTCTGAACGGGATATTCAATAATCATATGGAAGCTGCGATAGCCGCTCTCTTTGAAATTCGTAATATAATCTTTCTCAATTAACACCGTGAGATCCTTACGGCCTCGAATATACTCGGCAACCCGACGGATATCATCTACGAACTGGCACATAATGCGGATACCTGCAATATCCTCAATGCCTGTTTCCACGTCATCAAGCGACACATTCAGTCGTCTGGATTTCTCCAGAATACTGGATATTTTTTTGACACGACCGGTAACGAATTCAATCGGGGCATACTCTTCCCGTTTCTTCAGCTCCGCTCGCATTGTCTTAAACTTGACTTTCAATTCCTCTACCGCTTGTTCATAAGGAAGTAAAAATGTACCCCAGTCTCTACCGTCCATGCTTATGCCTCCTGTCTCTATAGCATCCCCTGTTCTATTCCATTATACATGATGTTTGGTGGGGGGAAGAGTCCCGAACCATTTTACGCTCTTCCATGCTTCTATATTTTCATTCCGGGGATTCACATTGCTTCTTAACGATGCTCCGCACCAACCGCTTCGGAGATATGACCATAACCGTCCTTGCGCAGCAACTCACGCAGTCCGGCATGAATGCGCCGATTCACCTCAGGCCCTTCATAAATCAATGCTGTGTATATTTCGACTAGGCTTGCTCCGGCTTTAATTTTCTCGTACGCATCCTCACTTGTGAAAATGCCACCTGAACCGATGATCGGAAGTTTTCCTTCGGTCTGGCGATAGATCTGGCGAATAATCTCCGTTGAACGGTCACGTAAAGGTTTACCGCTCAGACCACCCGTTTCCTTCGCATGTTGGTGGGAAAGTCCTGCGCGACTGATGGTTGTATTCGTAGCAATAATGCCTGCAACACCACTGTCTGCAATTGTGCGAACCATATATTCAAGTTCCTGATCATTCACATCCGGTGCGATCTTCACCAGCACGGATTTGATCGCTCCACCCGCTCGCGCATGCTGCACGTTCATCTCGTTCATGACCGCAGCGAGCAGTTCCTTCAATTCATTCCCATGTTGCAGATTACGCAAATCCGGTGTATTTGGTGAACTGATATTAACTACAAACAGGTCAGCATAATCATATAGCGCCTGAATGCACTTCGAATAGTCCAAGTGAGCGTCTTCATTAGAAGTTGCCTTATTCTTGCCGATGTTAACAGCCACTGGAATGCGACGATCCTGAAGACGCGCCAACTCAACAGCCATGGCTTCCGCACCGAGATTGTTGAAGCCCATCCGGTTCACCAAAGCCTCATCTGGAGGTAAACGGAACAACCGTGGCTGATCGTTACCTGGTTGTGCAAGTGGCGTCACCGTTCCCACTTCCATGAATCCAAAGCCAATGGAAGAAAAGCCCGTTACTGCCTGTCCGTTTTTGTCCAGACCCGCAGCCAGACCGACAGGTGTAGGGAAATGACACCCAAACATGTCAACAGCCAGATCAGACGTTTCACGAACGCCGTACATCACACGCAGCCCGGAAGGAACCGGACGGATACTGCCCACGCCACTAAGGCCGCCAATAATCAGATGATGGGCCTGCTCAGGGTCCATTTTGAACAACAAAGGTTTAGCAAGACTTCTGTATAACAAATCACTCACTCCGTTCTGGTCCGGTACGCCAAAAAGCCGTTTTCCGTCTTTTCATATGTAAAAAAACACTCTACACACAAGTCTATCTGTTTCTTATTAAAAAGGAAAGTAGTTTGCGCATAGACACCACAAATCGAATGATGCAAAATGCTCACAAGAAATCCACCCGCCCACTGGAAATGACGAGTTGAATTCTTTACAATGAGAGCATGGTTACTCTACACCAGTTCTATTCCAATAAGGAGGAATAACTCATGGCTCCCAAACGTAAACCACCTGCATTACAGCAAAAGAAAGAAGAAGTGAATCGCAAAGCCATTGCATGGACAGCAGCCAGTGTAGGCGGCTTGATCATCATCATTGGTGCTCTTATCATTATTGCCAACATGTAGATGATTCAGGCTGATTCCATCTGATTCTACATATCCAGCAGATTAATTCAGCCAGTGATACGTTTTGTTCGGATTATTCTGCTTAGGAACAAGCGTATGCTGATAACGTTGCTTCGCTTCTGGAACAAGCGTTAGATCTGGCAGTACATCTTCTCCAATGCGTACCGGAGTGCCTTGCGGAGCGAGAGCGAATAACTCTTCTACATCTCCTGTACGCATTCTCACACATCCAAGGGACTCATCCAGTCCGATGCTGTCTGGCTCGTTGGTTCCATGAATGGCATAATTCGTATTCGAGAGTTGCATACCTCTGCTTCCGAACTCCCCGTTCGAGCGTCCATTCGGATTGACCACTTTATCTGTAATAACAAATGAACCCTCCGGTGTTCGATCACCGCCAAGTCCCACATCATACATACGAACAATGGTATCCCCACTGATTAATGCAAGTTTGTGTTTATCCTTATCAATGACAATCTCAAGCGGTTCCTGCAAAAAAGGATGACCTCCCAGCGTATCTGCAAAAGCGGCATTGTTGCCTTGAGACGTATTCGAAGTCGTTGAACCATTCTCTTGACCACTCGAATCGCTTTTTCCTTCCTGTGCTTTTCCTTGATGCAAAGCTAACAGCTTCGGAAACATCTCGGTCATACCTGGCGCAGTTTCTCCCAGAATATTATTCGGAAATGGCTGGGCCATTTGCGTTACACTCTTGGGCCAAGCGTTATTTTTTTTGCGATAGGCAACGATCGCACTTGATAATGATGCAGCGGCTTCCTGCTTGGCGGTCCACGCCAAGGCCATCTTTTTGATTTTCGGCGTGACTTCAGGAGGTTCACAGTTACATTGCTTGGCATCATAACTCTGTGCTGTTAATTTCCCGCTTGTATTGGTTTGTACTATGTATTTCACAGGCATATTTCGCTTCCATAAAGACCAGTCATCCGAGGTTTGCATACCCAGTACAGCGGAAGTCTCTACTTTCGGACCTGATCCGGACCAGGCAGCTGCGAGCGCAGCCTCGCCATGGTTGCCTCCACCAAATGCCGCAGCGGTGAACACATTACTTGGCGCAATGGATGCAGTCCCAGTCTGTTTATCCGCCTCTACAGGCGCTGCCATGTCATCTGTGGATTCCAGTGCTGCTGACAGTGCGTCAGCTGCTTCACGACTGAAGCCCGGAGCGTCCGCAGGTGGCAGACCTGCCAGCACAAGCAGCATTAACAACGTAAGCCACATTTTGCGTCTACGTTGTTTTTTCTCCTTTTGCTCAGACATCTCCACCAGTTTCTCCTGATAGTCCACCCAGATGTCAGCTGGAGCTTTACTACGTTCAAATGCTTCGTAAACCTCGCCCGCTTGCTGGAAACAATAGTTGGCTTTCGCCTCCTGCCCTTCGCCCAAGTACTCCTTTCCAAGCAAGTACCAAGCCATTTTGTTTTCGGGATGTTTCTTGACATATGTTCTTAGATGAGTATTTTGCATCCGATCCTCCACTATTTCGCCTTTTACGTATATCATTATATATCGGCATAATCAGGCGTTAAATCCATAGGACTTCAGTACCCGGTGAAAAAATGAGTTTTCGACAATGTTCGTCCTTGATCATAGATCATATGTTTACAGTTTAATGGAGTCATAAAAAAAGCACCCTCCCTTGTCGTTAAGACAAAAGAAAGTGCTCTGTGTTCATAGGAGAATAATTAGCCTTCTTTATTGAAAGGCTCGTCCGCTACTTTGATGGAATCTGTAGGGCAGCCATCACATGCATCCTGCATATCGTCAAACAAATCGTCTGGAATAGCTTTGACACCATGGTTAGCATCTCCGTCAAAGATAACTTCTGCCAAACCTTCATCATCGTAATCGTAGATGTCTGGAGCCGTTGCTCCACAAGCGCCACATGCGATGCATGTGTCTTTTTCAACCCAAGTATATTTACTCATTTACATTCTCTCCTCCTAAAATTCGAAACGTACAGTGTTTTTATCTAGAAACATATTAATACAAAGTAAGAATAATTACAAATCATTTTCCAACCACAAGTCTCTATTATCCCTTATTTAATCAAGACTTTGCAAGTTATCTTTTTGCAGGGAAGTGCCCCGCACTTTATGATTGCGAAGCAGCACGGAAGGATCATCTCCAAGCATGCCTGCGGTCACAACAGCATTCTCACCAAATTTATCACGTAACTGATCCATAATGCGAATCAGATTGTCCTTCTTGGGCTTCTGCTCATATTCGAACAAGTCCATCTGCACAGCGGACTCTTCTCTTGGAATCAGGTTTTGGAGTGTCACACCCAGCATACGGACGGGCTTTCCACTACCCCAATGCTTCGCAAATAATTGACAGGCTTCACGATAGATGACCGATGCATCCTCCGTTGGTACTTCCATCAAACGTGATCGGGTGATCGTCTTCATATCCGGTGTCCGAATCGTAATCTGAATACCCTGGCTAAACATTTCGTGCTTGCGCAATCTTCTGGCTACCTGGTCACTTATATTGAGGAAAACCCGATGAATATCATTCACATCTGATACATCCGCCGGTAAAGTAGTCGTATGCCCAATGGATTTATTGGCTTCCCGTTCAGCGTGAACCGGAGAATGGTTAATGCCATTCGCAGAATTTTTGAGCCACGCTCCATTGACTCCGAATAGTTCGGTCAACATGTTTTCATCCGATTTGGCCAATTGACCAATCGTTTCAATGCCCAATTTTTTCAGCTTTTCAGCCGTCTTTTTACCAATGCCAAACATTTCGTTACATGGCCTGTGCCAAAGAATCCGAGGTACATCCCTCATCCGTAAAATGGAGATACCGTTCGGTTTTTTCAGATCTGAAGCCATTTTCGCCAATAACTTGTTGGGTGCAATGCCAATGGAACAAGGAAGCCCCAACTCATCCTTGATTCTACGCTGAATGCTCTCCGCAATCTCCATTGGATTCCCGAATTGCCTCGAACCTGTAATATCAAGATAGCACTCATCAATGGACGTCGCCTCAAGTAGAGGGGTATAACTATACGCAATTTGCATGAAGTTTCTTGAATATTTGCGATATAAATGAAAATCAGGACGAATCACAATGAGATCAGGGCACTTCTTCATGGCTTGGTTTACAACCATACCTGTTGAGATCCCTCGGTTACGGGCGGTATATGAGCAGGTGACGATTACACCCTTGCGCAGTTCACTGCTGCCCGCAACGGCTGTTGCTTTTCCTCTATATAGATCCGGTTCCTCCGCTTCATGTACAGAGCAGTAGAAAGCATTCATATCCACATGCAGAATCACCCGTCCGGCAGTAGGGTAATATTGATCCACATTCGCTGGAGGATTGCCCTCTGAAGACATCATGAACCCCGCCCTTTCATGCACACTAATTAATGAAACGTAATTCGCTTTCTTCTATAGTATATCAAACCCGTTATGTAAATTCAGTCACGGGCTTTTATTTTCTGCGAAAATTGATTAAAGATCGAATAATCAACCCTCCTTTTCTTCCATATATTCCAATTAAAACTCAATAATAGATTATAACATACATCCGGATTATGATTAACATCCTTCTTTTTTCTCTAAAATCCGTTAATTGTTACATGATACTGCGAATTCTATGTAGCATTTGGCTATAATGGTGCTATAATAATTAATTATACAAATTGACGACTTTAGGACAAATCAGCGCATTGAGTTTAACACAGTGTAGCGTTGCCGAATCGAAGGATTCGTCCATTAACGTACTTAACAGCTTTTCCCAACTTACAATCCAAACTTTTAAAAAAGCGCTTTATCTCAAAGGAGGATCTTCATGTCAAAGGCCATTTCCATCTTCGATACGACTTTACGTGACGGCACACAAGGGGAGGGTGTCAGCTTATCGGCAGACGACAAACTCAAAATTGCCAAGAAGCTTGATGACCTGGGTGTCCATTATATTGAAGGCGGAATTCCAGGCAGCAATACCAAGGACATTGAGTTTTTCAAAAGAGTCAAGGAATTAAACCTGAACGCAAAGGTCGTTGCTTTTGGTAGTACACGCCGTAAAGGCAGCATCGCTAGTGAAGACGCCAACCTGAAGCGCATGATCGAATCGGGCGCGCAGGCTGCCACCCTGGTCGGTAAATCATGGGACTTCCATGTGCATACGGCTTTGCAGACCACACTCGAAGAAAACTTATCCATGATCTATGATTCCATCGCCTATCTGAAACAGAATGGTATGGAGGTGATCTTCGATGCTGAACACTTCTTTGACGGATTCAAACATAATCCCGAGTATGCTCAAGCTGTCTTGACCAAGGCTCATGAGGCTGGAGCGGACTGGCTAGTCATGTGTGATACCAATGGCGGAACGATGCCGAACGAGGTGCACGAGATCGTATCTACACTGCACAGAAGCCTTCCTCATGCACAGCTCGGCATTCATACACACAATGATTGTGAACTGGCTGTAGCTAATACACTCAGCGCTGTACAAGCCGGAGCTCGTCAGGTTCAAGGAACGATGAACGGTTATGGAGAGCGTTGCGGCAATGCCAATCTGGCTTCCATTATTCCGAACCTGCAACTGAAGCTTGGCTATGAATGTGTTACGGAAGATTCCATGAGACAACTTACGAATGTGGCCCGTTATGTCAGCGAGATTGCCAATGTAAATATGCCGATTAATCAGCCTTATGTCGGTAATGCTGCTTTTGCTCACAAAGGTGGTATTCACGTCTCTGCTATCTTGCGGGATTCACGTACCTACGAACATATTGTGCCTGAACTGGTCGGTAACAAACAGCGTGTGCTGGTTTCGGAACTTGCTGGACAAAGTAACATCGTGTCCAAAGCACAGGAATTGGGTCTTGAGTTTGATCCAAGCAGTGCCAATTCACGTCAGATTATTGAGAAAATCAAAGATCTGGAGCATCAGGGTTACCAGTTCGAAGGTGCAGATGCATCGCTCGAATTGTTAATTCGTGAAGCGAACGGTGACATGAAAGAATTGTTTACTTTCGAATCATTCAAAATGCTTGTGGAGAAAACGGCAGGCAAATCCGTTGTTTCTGAAGCTTTTGTCAAACTTAATGTGGCTGGAACAAGTGTCTATACCGCTGCTGAAGGAAACGGTCCGGTGAATGCACTCGATAACGCGCTTCGGAAAGCGCTGGTGCAATACTTCCCTTCACTTGCCAACATGCATCTCTCTGACTATAAAGTCCGTGTATTGGATGAGAAGGATGCCACAGCTGCCAAAGTTCGTGTATTGATCGAATCCAAAAATACAGAGAACACATGGAATACTGTTGGTGTATCCGAGAACGTGATTGAAGCAAGTTGGGAAGCTCTCGTGCACAGTTTCCGCTATGCGTTACTTCAAGAAAAATTGCAGGATGAGCCGGGTACACTCCCTGTTCCTGCTCACGGGTTAAGCAACCACTAAAGCTTATTTCCCGGAAAATAAAAGGAAGCCTCTGTATCCATGAATCATGGGTAACGGAGGCTCCTTTTTTTAAGTGAAAATTAGTTTGCGACAAGCTCTTTAATCTTACGTTCCAACTCTTTTTCAGGCAAAATACCCAAGATTATCTCCTGAATAACCCCTCTGGAGTCAATTAGAACATTCGTTGGAAAAGCCACTCCGTTGTATTGAGCATACACAGTCCCCTTTTCGTCCAAGGGAACAGGGAACGTCAGTTGGTACTCATCCACAAAAGCTTTGGCATCCTTCAGTTTATCGTAAGATGTTACATTAACGCCATACAGATCAAGCTTATCCTTGTATTTCGCAGCCATTCTATTCAGTTCCGGAGCTTCCTGCTTACATGGCTCACACCAGGATGCCCAGAAGCTGACGAACGTGGCCTTATCTTTGGCGCCACCTGCACTGTACGTTTTCCCATCCATTGCTGTCAGAGAAAAAGCAGGTGCCAGAAGACCCGCACGTGGTCCCGTCTCTGTAGGTACAGGTTCATCCTGCTTAAATACAGTGGAAATTCCAACCTCTGTATTCCGTGCCATGGTAATGCTAACAAGCAATATAACACCGAGGAGTATGTATTTGTTTCGTTTCATAACCCGCCACCCTTTTATATAATTAGAACTAAAACCATAATTTCTGTGCATGCTAAATGTTGATCACGCTCTATGACAGTTCATTAAAACATGATTCTCAACTGTTCTCTTTAATATTGTACCCTTTTCCTTTAAAATTTTACAATCCGGAGCACACAAAATAAAATGAAAAAGGACTCCTGCCTAAGCAGGAGCCAAAGAGAGAGGGGTGAATACAAATGGCAGCACTTCACGGGCAGCAAAACGTCTTCTACATCCCTTCTTCCGTAGAAAAAGAGATGTCAAAGCACATGTTCCTTTCGCTGCCGCAAGAAGCCTGCGGGGTTTTGCTGGGTGAAACCGCAGCGGGCGGCATACGAATCAGTCGGTTTCAGCCCATTCGTAACGTAGCACCTGACCCGCTGCACCATTTTGCGTTGGACGATGCCGAATGGATTCGGTGCGTATTCTCCGAACCTAAGCTCATTGGCATCTTCCATTCTCATCCGCATACAAGGCCCGTTCCATCCGTAGAGGACATCCAAGCGCTTCCGGCCTTCGCCGGTTTACTCCAGATGTACCTCATCGGCTCACCTGACCTTACAGTCGGATTACGATCTCACATGCATCTGAACGGTTATCAGATTGAATCCTCGAAGGTACAACAAGATCAGTCACACCATATTGTCCCTTCGTACAATCTGCTTCCCGTTCCATTATGCGTGACTTAACTGGGTATACAGATCCCCCAAGGTCTCCACATTTTTACGAGTCATGTCCTCCAGGTAGCAGGACCATAACTGTGCAGTCATTTTCGAATCTTCCAGCGCATGGTGACGTCCATAGATTGGAATACCTCTGGATTCCAGCAATTCATCCAGACCGTACCCCGGCCTGCTTGGTTCAAGCCAGCGGGCCAACATCATCGTATCGATTAAACGATGCGTCAACCTTACCTTGGAAGTCCGCCACAGAGCTGCATTCAGAAAAGCTCGGTCATGCGCACTTGCGTGCGCAATCAGAACATTTCCACCTACAAAAGACATGAAATCATGCAGCCCCTCCAGCAAAGTCGGTGCGTCCAGCGTCATCTGCTGTGTGATGCCCGTCAGTTCAGTAATATGTTCCGGAACCGCAGTCTTGGACTGCACCACCGTATAGAACTGTTCTCCTTCCAGCACCACACCACCATGTATACGGACCGCACCAAATGAGATAATCTCATCCCCATGCTGGGGAGAGAAACCCGTCGTTTCCAGATCAAATACAACAGCGTCCAGCTCATTTAGAGGCGTATGCAGTACCTCAGGTCGGCGCTGTTCTCTCATCATTGAGCGGATAAACGCCATGTGTTGCGCCGTAGGGGCTCCCATAATGGAAGCGATGGCGGAAGGAACCCCTCCCTGACGCAGCGAATTCCAGAATCCTGTATTGCCCCTTACCGGCTCTCTCATGGACGTCTCCTTTCTGCAAAACGCAACTGTCTTTGCAAAGCTCGATGCACTCTTCGTACCAACCCGAGCGTATCCCTGAGCTCATAATGAATCTGTTTTTGTTTCATCTGCTTCTCATCCAGGAACCCACTGCTATGCTGCAAGTCACGTTGGATGACAACTGGTGTACTTCTACGAAATTTCAGAGCAGCAATGAAGGCCCGCTGGCATGCATCCAGTAATGTAAACGGAACAGCCTCAAGGGATGTCAGTCTCTCCATTCTTTTTAACGTAGACGACTCCTTGATCCCATGTTGCAGAGCCAAATAACGGGCACTGTTCACCAGCGGAATATACAAGCCATACTTAACATCAAATCCGCCTGCATGTTCACCGAATCGCTCTGTGACCACACGACCAAGTACATTTAATGTCGCTTTGTGTTTAACCGTATTGCGAAGAACTGCATCCGAAAGTTCAGGAACCAGTCTAAACTGTTCATAAAAACTCGTGATCCATTCCTCTGCCAAGCTTTGCTCCCCTGCCACAAAACGCATGTCTGAAGCAATGATCAGATTACGAACGGGCTCCCAATTCAGATCCGAGCTCCAATCTGCTAATTGTTGCTTCCATGACGCCAGCGTTTTTCTCCAGAGTGGCTCTGAGCACATGACTTTGCCTTCGCACTTGGCGTAACCAAGCTCTTCCAACATATCCGTCAGTCGTTGTCCGAGCTGAGCAAAATATTCCTCTTTACCTTCATGTAGCGTATCGCTAATGATCATGCCATTGTCCTGATCACTCCATAACGTTGCTTCTTCCCTGCCGGAACTGCCAAATACGATAAAGGCATAGGGGACGGGAGGTTGGCCGAAGCCTTCCTCAACCATCCCCTGAATGCATAACTCTACTGCTTTCCGTGCAATCCGGTCATGCAGTTCATTTACCGTTTGGTACCACTCGATCGGCGACAAGGAAGCGGACAACAATTCCTGGAGCTCGTTCTGTAATATCACACGTGCCTGGCGCAGTTCTTGAGAAGACACCGCACCATCGATTCCCTGATAAGACCAGGAATAGTTTGTATACGAGATAGGTTCCATCATGTCCAGCCTCCTTGAAGCATGTATCAGCATTAATCACCTCAGGAGCTGAACGTACCACCATTGGATTTAGAATCTACATTTTTCATTTGTTCAGGGTATCCGTAAGTACCGTGCTCACTGATATCCAGACCCATTGTTTCTTCTTCTTCAGTAACACGGATGCCCATGATCGCTTTCATTCCGCCCAGGATAATGAAGGACATTACCAGTACGAAGGCAAAAGCACCTGCCAGACCAAGAAGCTGTACGCCCAATTGGTGGAATCCACCGCCATAGAACAGACCCGCTTGACCTACACCCGCATGCTCAGCAAGTTCTGGTGTAGCGAACAAACCTGTGGAGATTGCTCCCCACATACCAGCAACACCGTGTACGGAGAAAGCGTAGATTGGATCGTCGATTCCTTTACGATCGAAGTACTGTGCTGTGAAGAATGTGATAACACCAGCCAAAGCACCGATAACCAGAGCTGCCCAAGGTTCAACGAAGGCACAAGCACCTGTAATTGCAACGAGTGCCGCAAGCACACCGTTCAACATGCTAGGAATATCGGACTTGCCAAGAACTGCCCATGAAATTAACAGTGCAGCAACACCACCTGCTGCAGCAGCTACGTTAGTAGTCAATGCAACATAACCAAAGAATCCATCGTCCAAGGCAGTTAACGTACTACCTGGGTTAAATCCGAACCAACCGATCCAGAGGATAATTACCCCGAGTACGGAATACACTTGGTTGTGACCTGGTATGATGTTAGGTTTGCCGTCCTTGTTGTACTTACCAATACGTGGTTTCAACAAGATGGTCGCTACCAAAGCTGCAGTCGCACCAGTCAAGTGAACAACCGTCGATCCTGCAAAGTCTTGCATACCCAGCTCAGCCAACCAGCCGCCGCCCCATACCCAGTGAGCAACAACCGGATACATGATAATGGTATAAAGTGTACCGAAAACAATATATACGCTCATCTTTGCACGTTCAGCCATACCACCGCAGGCAATGGCCAGAGATACCGCCGCAAAAGCGAGGTGGAATACGAATTTAACAGTCAGTGGAACATCGGAGAAAGCCAGTGATTCGAAGGAAGCAGCCATCTTGTCACCGCTCAGGAAGAATCCTGTTGTTCCAAAGAAGCTGTTACCATTACCGAAACCAAGACCGAAGCCCAAAGCCCAGAAGGCAATAACTGAAATTCCCAATGTCAGGATGGTCTTACCCGCAATGTGTCCTGCATTCTTCATTCGTGTTGAACCCGCTTCAAGTAAAGCAAATCCCCCTTGCATCAAGAACACGAGTACAACAGCCAGAAACGTAAAGGCTGAGTTCAAACCACTTTGAAGTTCAATGTTAGTCGGCCCCTCCGCAGCTGCGAATGCACTGACCGGAAAAGCTAATAAAGTAAGCATTACTAACACGGAAACCAACCATTTCTTTCTCATATACCCCACTCCCTCTTATGTTAAGTTTCTTCACATATCGTGAAACTCTTAATGTCATTATAAGCAGAAGAGAGGAAAGTTGACAAGAGTATTTTCATCAAATCTGAAAATTATTTCTGGGAATAAAGTCATGCGTCTTTTTCTTGCACTTAAGTACATAATCACATTCTATGAGCACATAGATATAGAAATGAAGTATGCTGATTACCAAAGCATAACGTTTGACTGTACGGTTAAAGATCATGTATCATACTTATTAGTAAGAAAAATTGGGCGTAGTATATAAATTCGCAAGCGGAAACTACAATTCCCTACATTTGAACTTGCAAGCGAGGTGAATATCATTGGGGATATGAAACTTTTTCGGATTGGCGAACTTGCCAAGACCGCTGGTGTTAGTGAACGGACGATTGATTATTACACGAAGCTTGGACTGATCGCTCCCGAAGAACGTACACAAAAAAATTATCGTCTCTATAGTAATGAAACTTTAACCAGGCTTGAACGTATTGTACAGATGAAACAAGAGAAGTATAGTCTCGACGAGATTAAGCAATCTCTTGAGAAGTGGCGTCTGGTTAGTACGGAAGAACAAGTTGCCAGCAAATTGACAACATTGGAGCTTCATGTGCAACAACTTGAGCGAGAGGTTAACGAACTCAAACCGCTACTCGGGGAGATGAAACCTGTACAAGCACGCAAGATGATGGCAGGACTACTTACCAAAAGTGCCGGTACAATGGAGGCACTGAAAATCTTGCTTGAGAACACCATGATGTAGCTTATTATTAGAAAGCGGAGGAATGAATATGAGTTTTAATAACGGTATGTTCGTATTGATCATTATCGCCTTTTTGCTCTCTTTATGGGCGCAATTTCGCGTTAAAGGTACTTTCAGACGTTGGTCAGAGGTACCGAACCAGAATGGAATCACCGGCTACGATGCAGCTCGCCAGATGCTCGACGCTAACGGCCTGCATGATGTTCCAATTGAGCCAGTACGTGGCACACTGTCTGATCACTACGATCCGATCAATCGGGTTGTACGCTTATCGGAACCAGTATATTATGAAAACTCAATCTCAGCTGTTTCGGTAGCGTGTCACGAAGTTGGCCACGCCATTCAGCATAAAGAAAGTTATCCGATGCTGGCACTGCGTCACCGGATCTTCCCAATTGTGAACTTTGCATCCGGATTAGCTCCGTTCCTGTTGATTGCAGGATTCATCTTCAATGCCATGAACCTTGTAGGTATCGGTATCATCTTCTTCTCCGTAACCGTTGCGTTCCAACTTATCACATTGCCGGTTGAGTTCAACGCCAGCAATCGTGCAAGAGAGATTATGGTATCTGAAGGTTATATCCGCAATGAAGAAGAAAAAGGTGTTGCTAAAGTTCTGAATGCCGCAGCTTTGACTTATGTCGCTGCAGCCTTGATCTCACTGCTTGAATTGATCCGTTACATCGGAATCTTCAACAACCGCGATTAATTCCAAACCCCATAACACAAAAACAATACCCCACCGTTAATCGGATGGGGTATTGTTTTGTTGTAAACCGAAATAATGAAGCAAGAATGAACGAAAGGACTGGGCAACTAGCGGCAGTTTGTCATCTGCACGGTGAATTAACCCGATGGTGCGTGTTACTTTGGGATGAGAGATGGCCACATGTGCCGGCTGCAACGGGTTCGTCTGGAATAACGCCATCTCAGGCAACAGACTGACCCCCATGCCCGCAGCGACCAACCCACGGATCGTGTCGGTCTCTTCACCTTCAAAAGCGATCTTGGGTGTAAAACCGGCTTCCAGACATGCATGCCACACAATAGGACGAAGAGAATAACCTTTGCTGAATAATACGAACTTATCATCCTTGAGCTGTTCGAGCGCAATCGTCTCCTCACCAGCTAACGGATGATTCGGAGGAAGAATGGCATGTAACTCCTCCGTGAGTACAATATCCCCATCCACTTGATCATGCTTCTCCGGAAAAGGAGATATGAATGCCAAGTCTACCTCTCCTGATAACACATCACGAATGAGCGTAGGAAACATCCCCTGCTTAAATCTGAATTTCACGTTAGGGTAACGCTGACGGAAAGCAGCCACAACGGAAGGAATGAGATGAATCCCCAGGCTATGCGGAAATCCAATTCGAATCTCCCCATGCTCCGGGTCCAGAAACTCATGAACTTCTCCGACCGCCTTATCCAGATCTTTCAATATGCCTTCAATCCGTTTGCAAAAAAGCTGTCCCACGGCAGTCAACTGCAGGTTTCGCCCCTTTTGCATAAAAAGGTCCACGCCAAGCTCTTCTTCCAGCTGATGAATCTGACGACTCACCGCTGACTGTGCCACATGCAACTCTTCAGCAGCCTGTGTTACATGTTCCTTCTGTGCCACTTTCAAAAAGTAATGCAACTGTCTTAATTCCACTCGCCTGATCGCTCCAATCTGTTATACCCTACTTATCCTTGATTGCATTCCATCTTGAGAACGTTCTGACTACCGCTTTAAGCTGCGGGGTTTCCACAATCTGATCAACAGTCCATAAATAAAGAATCCACCCAGCAATCCGCCTAAATGAGCCATCCAGTTAATGCCTGACATGGCGAAGGAGAATATAATCCCGAACACAAGCAAGGTGTACATCGTTTTGCGCGAAGCCTCATCCATCATGGTGCGCTGGAACAGGGCCACATACAGGAATGCACCATAGACGGCATAGATCGCTCCTGAAGCGCCTACCGAGATGGTGATGCTCCCAATCGAGTTGTACCAAGCAACAGCAAGAATATTGCCCAATACGCCGCCACCCAGGTACAACACTCCATACCTTACCGACCCAAGCAGTCGCTCCATCGGTGGTGCAAATACTATTAACGCAAAACTGTTAAACAATAAATGACTGAAGCCCGCATGCAGGAAGATGGATGTAATGTAACGCCACCACTCATCTGCGAACAGTTCATAATTCGTGAGTGCCCCGAATTTCAGCAGCACCATATTGTTCGTTGATCCACCGTTCACCGTTAACACAATAAACATGACTACATTGGCAATTAAAAAAAGCGACGTCAAAGGGAAATACTTCAGATAACCTTTCCAGTTCTCATAGCGAATAAATATCATAAATTTCTTCTTTCACTCCACCCTGTTCAGATCGGACTTACATCTCTGATCCATCGTAATGGTACATGCCCGAATTGGACAATGCCTTTCATAAAAGATTATAATGGATTTTGGCACGGATCACCAATTTATAAGGAGGAACATTATTATGACACAAGAACGTACTGGCGCAGCCACATTTAAGGGCAACCCTATTACATTGATCGGACCCGAATTGAAAGTGGGCGATCAAGCACCCGATTTCACACTGAGCAAGAACCTGGTTGAAGATGCATCCCTGAAAGACTTCGCAGGCAAAATCAAATTAATCAGCGTTGTTCCTTCCCTGGATACTGGCGTATGCGATGCGCAAACTCGTCGTTTCAATGTTGAAGCTGGAGAACTCGGAGACAATGTTGTTGTCTTGACAGTAAGTGTTGACCTTCCGTTCGCTCAAGCCCGTTGGTGCGGAGCAGCTGGCGTTGACCGCGTAGTAACATTGTCAGACTACAAAACACGTTCTTTCGGTGAAGACTATGGCGTTCTGATCAAAGAATTCCAGTTGGACATGCGTTCCATTTTTGTGGTGGATGCTGAAGACCGGATTACATATGTGGAGTACCTGCCTGAAATGACAGACTCCCCTAACTTCGAGCAAGCAATTGCTGCTGTAAAAGCTTTGCTGTAGAAGTTTTCATACGTTCAGAACAAAAGCGAGGAAGGTTAACCTTCTCTCGCTTTTTGTTATTCACCATCTATTTCAATCATTTGCTTTATACTTGCTCAGCTTTTTATCCAGTACAGAGAATAAATTCATAATCGTCCGATAGTTAGAGCCCAAGTCTCCAAGTGAACCACGGGAAGCAGAATACATATCCACCGCACTGCGAACAGGACTTACCGAGATAATGGAAACTGTAATGTCCATCGTCCGTCCAAAGGTAGTCCGTTTCTCCAGTATAACTTCTCCAACAGAAGGCACTTCGTGCAGCACTTTATACCCTGGAATCTTTTTGAGTGTCGAAGAAACTTCTTCCCAGGCTCTGTCTTTGGATAAGTTATAGTACCGTGTTTTTAATTTGGGATCCTTGGCTCGATCGCTGGTTCCCTCCATGCTGCGGATGATACCGACGAGCGTTCTCTTTAAGGTCAAGACCCTTCCTCCTTTGAATGTAACCGTTCCATTTATGTATCTTAGTGTAACATTGTTCAAGTAGTAACAAAAGGGTAAGCATCATATTTATCACTAAACCAATCAAAACCATTCATCACAACATAAAAACACCCTGAAATTCCTTCAAAAGAGGAAAAGTCAGGGTGCTGTACATGAAAATTTAGGAACCCGCCTATGCCGTCCGGCTACATTGTCTTATGAACCTGCTTGGCAGGTGGGTGACCGCAAAAATGCTTTTTGAAGTCCCCATGTCGTATAGACAGGGCTTTTCAGCAACATTCTGTGTTGATCTCCCGAAGACATCATCATTGGTTCAAAACAACGAATAACCGAAACGTACATCGCAGGATGTACAATTATTATATCCCTAACTGTGTAAAAAGTAAATGGCGATCCATCATGTTTTATTTTTGCAGTGTAATGTTTTTGTCGTCTGATGTCTCAGATGCTTCACCGTTCTCTGCTGATTTCTCAGCCAGCGCAGCGGCTTCCTCTTCTTCTTTCTTCAACTGCATCTTCTCCATCTGCTCCTGCATTTTGTTGAAAGTTGCGTAGAAGTTAAAGAAAGCAAACCAGGCGATGATACTAATAATGAAGAAGATGAACAAGACCGGATAACGGAAACCGATGTAGAACAACAATCCGCTTCCCAGCAATGTGGAGAATACACGGAAAGGTCTGATCAGCGTTAGCAATACTGCATTTTTGATAATGAGCCCGATGGACATATGGTAGTGTACAACCATCGAGAAAAAGTTAAAGAGTGATACAAATAACAAGAGAAGCAGCACAAGCATAATGATTCCCACGAGCTGCATGTTACGGAACTGCGTCATGTACACCGTATAATCCAGATACATAATCGCGAACAGCAGCGTGTAAAAAATGCCCCCAATCAAACTTTGCTTGTAGTTTTCCTTGTAACCTACAAAGAAAGTACGGAAGATCGGCACATCCGTGTCGCCCATATTCCATTTACGAACAACCGTAAACAGCGCCGAAGTCGCCGGGAACAGTGTAAGCGGTGCCACAATGGCTATAGCCCAGTTCATTTGCAATGATTCGTTGGCGAGGTTCTGCTGCATCACGAGCAGTTTCATAATCAAGAAAAACAAGAACGGAGACGAACAAATAGCCCACAACAGATTGGTTGCGGCCAGTCTCGTAATCCACTCTGTAAGCCGGTAGATCCCACCCATAGCTCCTTTAAATTCCAAACATTTCTCCTCCTCCGCAGCCTTGCGTATTACCTGAAGTCTAATATTAATATACCTTATTATAGATAGGAAAAGCCAGTACTTCCCGAAAAGAGATCAGCTATGCCCTTGACCAGCGCTTTTGATAGTGAGCAAAAGACAGAACAACCTTTTGAAAATAAAAAAATGGAGCAGTTGCCTGCTCCATTTTCCAGTTCATACGTTTATATTACTCGAAAGAAGAATCTTTCGCTGGACGACGTCCTTCGTTGTTGCTTGGACGCGGTTTGCGGTCACGGTTGTAACCACCTTCTCTGCTTCCACCGCCAGTGCTGCTGCCGCTGTTACGATCACGGTTGTAGCCACCACGTCCGCCGCCACTGCTGTTGCGATCACGGTTGTAGCCACCACCACTGCCGCTACCACTGCTGCGGTTACCGCTGTAGCCAGATGGTTTACGTCCGCCTGAGCGAACATCCGGTTTACGACGTTTAGCACGGATCGGATCTTCAGGAGTAAGGTCAACTTGAGCGTCTTTTTTGTCACCTGTCAGGAGCTTCAGAGCAGCCGACAACAGTTGAACAGAATCATATTGCTCAAGCATTTGAATCGCAATACCTTTGTATTCGTTCAGTTCGCCAGATTGTACGATTTCCAGCAAACGCTCTGCTGTCAAACGTTGTTTGCCTTCAACCGCTTCTGCCATTGTTGGCAGTGGTTTACGTGGAATACGGTGACGTGTTACACGCTCGATGAAGTGCAAGTGATCAATCTCACGCGGTGTAACGAAGGACCATGCAGCACCCTCTTTACCGGCACGACCTGTACGACCAATACGGTGAACATAGCTTTCCGGATCTTGCGGAAGGTCAAAGTTTACAACGTGAGTTACGCCGGATACATCGAGACCACGTGCAGCTACGTCTGTTGCAACGAGTACATCAATGCTGCCGTCACGGAACTTACGCATTACTGTATCACGTTGGTTCTGGGAAAGGTCACCATGGAGACCATCAGCAGAATATCCACGTTTTTGCAAAGCTTCAGCCAATTCATCAACACGACGTTTAGTACGTCCGAATACGATCGCCAGTTCAGGAGATTCCATATCCAGCAAACGGCTAAGTGCTTCGAATTTTTGACGCTCAGGTACTTCAATGTAAGCTTGGTCGATCAATGGCGCACTAACTTGTTTAGGAATTACAGATACGTGCTCAGGATTGTTCAAGAATTGTTGAGCCAATTTTTGAATGTTAGGAGGCATTGTTGCTGAGAACAGCATCGTTTGACGCTCGTCTGGTACTTGTTTCAGGATAGATTGAATATCCTCCATGAAACCCATGTCGAGCATTTCATCTGCTTCATCCAATACAACAGTTTGTACATCATCAAGTTTGATTGTTTTGCGGTTGATGTGGTCAAGGAGACGTCCAGGTGTACCAATGATAATCTGTGGTTTTCTTTTCAGTGCACGAATCTGACGAACGATATCTTGTCCGCCGTAGATTGGCAGGGAGCGCAGACCTTTGAAGCGAGTAAGTTTTTCGATCTCTTCAGCAACTTGGATTGCAAGTTCACGTGTAGGTGCCATAATGAGGGCGCGGATTTTTTCGTCACTTTTCGTGATTTTGCTGATCAACGGAATACCGAATGCAGCTGTTTTACCCGTACCCGTTTGTGCTTGACCAATCAAGTCTCTGCCTTCGAGTGCCAAAGGAATCGCTTTGGATTGGATCGGTGTTGCTTCTTCAAACCCGAGCTCAGTGATGGCTTGCAGCACCAGTGGTTCAAGATTGAAATCTGTGAAGTTTAAATTTGTCAAAATTATTCATGCTCCTTTTATATGGTGGACATGGTGGACAATCCACTTTGTTGTCTGTATTCTTAAGTAGCGTTAATATTTATAGGGTATCCCAACTGGGCGAATTATTTTCACGAACGATTATAATTCCATGAATGGGTCCCCAATATAAGACTAAAACTACATACATGTGTTTGAAACATTTCAAATTAAATCGTTCCATTTGGGAAAAGTTTCCTACTCAAGAATATCCACAAATCATTATATCACAAAACAATTCAAGATTACCAGCAATCTGGTTTTAAATATAAATGAGGTGATTAAATTGCCCAAAATAATTTGGCACTCTTTAGTGATCATTTTGGGTGCTGCAGCTATTGCCTGCGGCTTTAACTGGTTTTTGGTCCCCCATCAGCTTTTAAGCGGCGGGGTGTCCGGTATTTCAATGCTTCTGGGTTATTTTACAACGTTGAATCTTAGTATAATGTATTTTGTTCTTAACATTCCCCTGCTCATTGCAGGTTGGTTTATTCTTGGACGTCGTTTCATTACATTAAGTATTCTCTCGGTAGCAGCCACTTCTTGGTTCATCGCGCTTCTGCCTGTTTTTGCTGTGGCTACAGACCCTTTGTTAAGCTCTGTATTTGGTGGTGTGCTTATTGGACTGGGCACTGGCGTTTCCTTCAGAGTCGGCGGCTCCACAGGCGGTCTGGACATTGTCGGTTCCATTTTCACACGTAATCGAGACTTTCCGATTGGTACAGTAATGGCCGGCATGAACGGTGCAATCATTTTGCTTGCAGGATATCTGAGTGATAACTGGAATATAGCTCTGGCCTCCATGGTATCCATCTATATTACAGGCAAGGTGCTGGATCTGATCCACATCAGTCACGTCAAAGTAACACTGTACATTATTACGAACGAAACCGAAGCCATGTTAGGAAAATTACTGGTTCGGCCTCGCGGAGTTACCAAAATCAAGACTCAAGGGGCATACACGGATATTGAAAAGGACATGCTCATGACCGTTACAACCCGTTACGAGTTGGTTGAAATCAAACGCATTATCAAGGAAACAGATCCAAAAGCCTTTGTTAACATTGTGGAAACGGTTGGTGTTATGGGTTCATTCCGCAGAAGTTGAGACACATGTACGGTTAACAATTCACAACATTGTGGTATAATAACGGTGTACGGCTCCTAAATATGTTGTATAGCAGGTTCAACCCTTCAATTTTCACAGGCCATATGCTTTCCCGAATCGCGCCGAATGACTTACCATTTTGGAATTCGAGTAGGAAAGGGTGATTAATGTGGATATGGAAACGGTAAAACTGTTTGAGATTGTCAACAGATGGTGCCCGGAAATGCTCCCTTTCTTGAAACCGAATGAACTCGACTCACTGATTGTCCTCCGGGATGGGCTGGGCATCCTGGAACAGGGAGACGCAATGGAAATCATTCAGTACAGTATTTGTGAGCATCAAAATGAGATTTACATTCAATAATTTTTTTAGATTGATCGCGCCGCTTCTTGCTGGGGATTTCCTCAGCAGGAAGCGGTTTTCATTTTTTCCATGTGTTTCATTACTTGATTAATATGGTTAAAAGCCCGGAGGCTTTAATGTATAATTCATACATGGAATGCACATAAGGGAGTGGAAATGAATGAACATGTTTTGGGCTTTACTGGCTATGGCCTTTGGAAGCTTTGGTGGTGCCCCCGCAGTGGCGGACCAGGGAAATCCCCAGTTCCAATCGTTAACCAACAGTTTCAACACCGCAATTATCCAATCTCAAAAAGATCAGGTCGTTATTGATGCCGATAATCCACCTGCCAAAATCGATCCACAACCTGACGCACCCGTGGTCAAAGGTATTTATGTAACGGCCTACAGCGCCGGCGGCGCACGTATGAAAGAATTGCTGGATCTGACAGACAATACAGAACTGAATGCCATGGTCATCGATATCAAAGACGATCTCGGATACATAACTTATCCCACAGAAAACAAAGCGCTACAGAAAATGGGCAAATCGCAACCCTTTATTCGCGATATCGATGCCTTGATGAAACGATTACAAAAACACGAGGTCTACCCCATTGCACGTGTCGTTGTATTCAAAGACACCATTCTTGCCAAGAAGAATCCAGAGCTTTCCTTCCGAAACAAGGATGGATCCGTTTGGGCGAATGGCAAGGGCGATAGCTTCGTGAATCCGTACAGCAAGGAAGTATGGGACTACAATATTGAGATTGCCAAGGAAGCGGCCAAACTTGGTTTCAAAGAGATTCAGTTTGACTATGTTCGTTTCCCGGAAGGGTTTGAAACTCGTGCCGATGTACTGAAATATACCAAATCCGACAAGTCACGCGTCGATGTTGTGGCTGAATTCGTGCAATATGCACGTAAGGAACTGGCACCGCTAGGTGTTCGTGTCTCGGTTGATATTTTTGGTTATGCAGCTTCTGTACCTGCGGCTGAAGGTATTGGACAGGACTTTGTTAAAATATCGGAAAATGTGGATGTCATCTCACCCATGGTATACCCGAGTCACTATTCAACTGGCTGGTATGGGGTAAAGGACCCTGACAAAGATCCTTACACGACCATCAAGGGCTCGATGCAAGACACACACAAGAAACTGGACCCTACGAAGGAACTCAAACCCGTCATTCGTCCGTGGATCCAGGACTTCACAGCAAGCTGGCTGGGCAGTGGACATTATATCAAGTATGGCAAGAAACAAGTGGAAGACCAGATTAGAGCAATGAAAGACATGGATGTGCATGAATATCTGCTCTGGAATGCCTCTAACCGATACACGTCAGGTGTACAATATAAGTAATCCGCACTCTTTCATATTTCTCCATTCATCCAACCTTGTTCCGCTTGAAGCGGAGCGAGGTTTTTTTGGTGCTGATTTTTTTCTGTACACCCCTACTCTGCTTCTGTCCCTATTCAAACTCAACAAAATCCACTACAATAAATAGCTGTCCATATATGACACTTGGATGACATCTCTTTAGAATAGCGAGGCACTGCCAGTGAACATGAACACAACAAGCTTTTCACAAAAAGTGAAGCAATTCCTGATTATATTTTTGCCCATCTTCACCACTCAAATCGCCCTCTCGGCCATGTCGTTCTTCGACACGAATATGTCAGGCAAGTTTTCCCCGGCCGACCTTGCAGGCGTTGCAATCGGTACAAGTCTGTGGATGCCAGTTCAAACTGGACTAAGTGGGATTTTAATCGGTATAACACCTGTCGTTTCACATCTGTTAGGTTCCAAACGTAATGATCAGATCGGGTATAACGTCATACAGGCGTTGTATCTCGGAATTGCGGTCAGTCTCGTCGTTATCGGAGCTGGGGCGTTGTTACTTGGTCCTATACTAAACGGAATGCCTCTGGAACCCCGAGTTGCCCAAGTCGCCTTCTATTTTCTGTGTGCACTCGCTTTTGGCATTATCCCACTCTTCGGATATACGGTGCTGCGCAGCTTCATGGATGCACTCGGCCAGACGCGGACTACGATGTTCATTACGTTAGTCTCTCTCCCCGTTAACATCTTTTTGAATTATTTGCTGATATTCGGCCGTTGGGGTTTCCCTCAATTGGGCGGTGTTGGTGCTGGAGTCGCTACAGCTTGTACGTACTGGCTCATTTTTCTCATTAGTCTCTTTTTTGTGCATCGGGTCGAACCTTTCGCCAAATACGGTATTTTCCGTCAATGGACCCGTGTATCCTTGGCGAAGTGGAAAGAGTTACTCAAGATTGGTGTGCCGATTGGATTCGCAACTTTTTTCGAAACGTCCATCTTCGCTGCTGTAACTTTAATGATGAGCCGTTTTGACACCACAACGATCGCTGCCCATCAGGCGGCACTGAACTTCGCTTCTACGCTCTACATGTTGCCTGTGAGCATCTGTATGGCTCTTACGATCCTTGTGGGCTTTGAAGCAGGTGCAGGACGTCTGAGAGACGCCAAACAATACAGCCTGCTTGGAATTGGTGGAGCCATCGGGCTTTCACTACTGACAGCTATTGTGTTGATTGTGTTTGGCGAACAGATTGCAGGCGTATATTCAAACGATCGAGAGGTCATTGCACTTACGCAGCATTTCCTCATCTACGCCATTTTCTTTCAGATCTCGGATGCAATTGCCACACCGACTCAGGGAGCATTGCGGGGCTACAAAGATGTTAATCCGGCACTGATCATTACGTTCGTTGCGTATTGGATCATTGGTCTGCCTGTAGGTTATCTTACAGCTACGTATACTTCACTCGGCGCCTTTGGATATTGGATCGGACTCATTGCCGGCCTTGCTGTAGGAGCAACAGCGCTTCTCTGGAGACTCTTCCTGGTACAAAAACAAGCCGCACTCCGCAAGGTCTAGCATCGATGTACTAAATCCTGAAAACAACAAAAAGAGCACAATCCTCGTCCATAGGGGATTGTGCTCTTTGCTTATGAATCGAATTATTGGGACAAACGTTGTGCAAGCTCGTAAGTCTCCATATCGAAATCTTTTTTTGTGTTAACCACTTTATCGATATCCGTCAAGGTAAGCTCACCCTTGATAATGCCACACCCTTTGTCTGTCTCGCCTGCAATCAGACTGCGAACAGCGAAGTCGCCCAGACGGCTTGCCAGGTTACGGTCGAAAGGTGTTGGCGTACCGCCACGCTGAATGTGACCCAGAACGGTTACACGCGGCTCATACGTCGGGCAACGTTCCATCAATTCTTTCGCTACATCCTCACCCTTGCCCACGCCTTCAGCAACAATGATAATACTGTGACGTTTACCGTGTGCAAAGTTGGCTTTCATGCGATCTGCCACTTCGTCCATGTCAAACGGGACTTCTGGAACAAGAATCGTTTCAGCGCCCGAAGCAAGTCCGGCATGCAGAGCGATATCACCACAGTGACGACCCATAACTTCAACGATGGAAGAACGTTCGTGTGAAGACATTGTGTCACGCAATTTGTTCACCGCATCAACCACTACGCTTACAGCTGTATCGAATCCGATCGTATAGTCAGTGAATGAAATGTCGTTATCAATCGTTCCTGGCAGACCCATGGTGTTAATACCCAGCTTGCTCAGTTTGTTCGCTCCGTTGTAGGAACCATCTCCACCGATAACAACCAGACCGTCAATGCCGCGCGCACGCAGAATGTCCGCCCCTTTTTGCTGACCTTCAGCGGTGTAGAACTCTTTGCAACGTGCCGATTGAAGAACCGTTCCCCCACGTTGAATGATATCCCCTACACTACGCAAATCCATTGGGAAAATGTCATTATTCAAAAGACCCTGGTATCCACGTTGGACTCCGTACACTTCGAGACCGTGAAACAGTCCGCTGCGAACAACCGCACGAACAGCTGCGTTCATCCCCTGTGAATCACCACCGCTCGTTAATACTGCGATTTTCTTTACTGCTGTCATGATGTTTCTTCCTCCTCTAGTTTCACTTCAGGCTCCGTAACAACACACCTGACTTACATATTTTTCCGTATCCAGCGACTGAAAATGAAGAAAAATATTCTTGTCATTGGACTATTCTTCATCAGACGTTTGGACACGACGCGAACTTCCTGCTGTTCGCTGACTTTGGGATCAGACAGGTAAATGGCAATTAGTCCTTCGATGATCATCCGGTGAAAGGAGCTTCCCGGAATCTTCTGCACATCGCTGCGTGCCATCTCCACAATAAAAGCAATTCGGTCCAGCATTGTCTCAACATTCTCATAATAGTTGCAGAAGTTGAGATCTCCCCCGATGCGGTCCTCATCCTGATCAATTAAGTAATCGAGCATAATGTGCAATGCGCATACATGTGGGAAGTAGGCCGTGTGGATCGAGGCCGCTTGCTCTTCGGTCAACTGATCGTCACTCGCAGCCAAAAACAGCATGAATACGCCCAGTGTAGAGCCAGTTGCAGCAGCAAATTCGTTCCAACGAAACTGAGGTGTGCGATGGCGGTGCTCCGACCACCATTCGAGCAGTGCCGTTTCTCTCAGTTCCGGCTTGATATGCTTATATACCTGCAGGTCCGTGTATAGGCCTGCCAGATCCTGAATTTGGGGCTTGGCGGACGCATAGCCTGGTAACTGACGGGTCAGTTCCTGACATGTGGTCACCAGATTCCGCAGATATCCACCGTCATCCTGCTCCTCACGGAGGGCATAATAATTGACGGGAATTGCTTCGGGATCTACCGCATCAAGCATGGATTGATGGAGAAGACGAAAGTCATCCGGGTCCATCGAGGTGCTGCGGTCGCACAGATTGTCCAAATAATCACTAATAGTTTGATATGAAACGATCAGCGGAATCAGAATGTGTCTGTTGGGCAAATCAGCTAGAGCGTAGACGGTTCCGCCTTCACAGTGGAACTGCTTATCCTTCAGACTGGCAAGTGCCTGTGTACGCAATTCCTCATTCGGAATCGCCTCAGCTTGGGCACGCCATCCATTCAATGCCTTCCGTGTTTCCGGAATGGTGTATTTGTACACCCCTCTCATCAATGCCAGCGGTCCACGCGGATATTGATGACGTTTTCGATTTGATTGGCTCAAAATAAATGTGCCTCCACTTGGTTGAATACGTATTAGAGCGATTTTTAACCATTCCTATTATAATATGATCCCCTTAATTGTACAAATGATCTGCCGCATATTCCGCACAAAAAATCGCATCGGCGTTCAAAGCTTTGTGATATACTAGGCATATTTCATCCATCAAAGGAGTCGTTGACATGTCGTCAAGTGAATCACTTTCGTGGAGACGGTTATTTTCTTTTTTTGTGCCACTTGGCATTTCCGCCTCTCTCGTCACCATTTCTCACGTCATTATAAACAGCACATTAGCACGTTCCGCTCATCCCGAGACGGTTATTGCCAGCTATGCTATCGCCGGTAGCTTGTTAACCCTCACCGAACGCCCCTCCACCCTGCTGCGGCAAACCTGTTCCGCACTGGTTCGCGATCGCCTTTCCTTTCAGGCCCTCACGTTTGTGACCAAAATATTTCTTGCCTGTGTGCTTCTCATTGGTTTTCTCATCGTATACTCTCCCGTGGGTACCGGGGTATTCAAATACCTGTTTGGTGTAAGTCCGGATCTGCTGAACAAAGTCATTGATGTATATGAAATCCTCATGTATGTGAGTATCTTTTCGGTGATCCGCAACATCTATCAAGGGATCATCATTACGAATAACCGAACCAAGTGGTTAACAATTGGCATGGTATTCCGTTTAGCCGGCATGTATGGACTATCCCTGTATTTCATATATACAGACAGCATTAACAGCGGACGTGTAGGCGCTATCATTTTTGCTGCTGGCATGATGATTGAAGCGCTGGTCAGCTTTTTGGAGGGAAACAGCATCAAGCGCAAGATGCCCGCCAAGCTAGAGGATCATCCCGTCGAGAGCAAGGGAGACGTATTTCGCTTTTATAAGCCGCTGTTGTTATCCAGCTTTGTCGCGCTGTTTATAGGACCGGTCATTAACATCGTACTTGGCAAAACGACCGGGATTGCACTAGCCATTTCTTCCTTTGCCATAGCAAGCAGTCTGATGCAGTTAATGCTAAGCTTTTTTACATACATCCATCAGATCGTGCTTAATTTCTACCTTGTAGACGCCAAACTGGTACGGAAATTCGCGCTTGTCACGGGATTTATCCCGTTTGCAATGACGGTGTCGATTGCCTATACCCCCCTGGGACCATGGGTATTCGAAAATATCATGAGCGTGCAGGGTGAATTGTTGGAACAAAGTCTCTGGACACTGCGTGCGTTCGTCTTATTTCCGCTGATCTTCCCTTTTCTGGATTTCAGCAATGGCATCATTCTTCTCCGCGGTCAGACGAAAACGATGTTTCGTTCACAAACGGCGAATGCCATCTGCACGGTAATTGTACTGCTTATTCTTGTTAGTATTTTTCCTGCCTGGAACGGCATGATTGGTGCTGTTGCCCAATCCCTTGGCCTGCTCGCCGAACTTATCATTGTCTGGCTTGTTATCCGGCGCACGCAGCAAGAACCTACAATGTCCGTGCCGTCTACCAGTAAATCGTCATCCCTGAAGGGGTAATAAAATCATTGAACTGTTATCAGGATTGGAGTCTCTCATCATGAAATTAAGTCACAACGCCCGCCCGGATCAGAACTGGCTGCGGGCTCTCATGTTCACCATCTTCGGTTCCACCGTTCTGGTGGTATCCTATTTCCAACTTTACTTTAGTCATCTGGGCTTTAGCCGGGTGGAGATCGGTTACCTTTACGGAATCGGGCCCCTCATCTCTGTGTTCTCCAATATGTTTTGGAGCATGGCCAGCGACCGCTACCAAACGGTACGCAAAGTGATGATTATTCTGCTTGGTGGTCAATTGATAACAGGTATCATGCTCGCCAATGCAACGACTTTCGGTCAGGTATTTGTACTCGTGACCCTGTTTTACTTTTTCTATTATCCCGTCTATCCACTCTCCGATACGATGGCTATCACAACGGCCAGCAAGTATGGTCGAAATTTCACTTCCATTCGAGTCTTCGGATCGATTGGGTATGCCTTCTTCGCATTAAGTATCGGGTACTTCCTTGGATCTTTTGGTCCAGGATGGACGATCTGGGTTTGTGTCGGTCTCGCTGCGACAACATTACTTATCAGTTTTCAATTGAAGGATCAACCTTCGGGAAGTAGTAGTAAAATGGATCTTTCGGGGCTATGGGCTATTTTGAAACGCAGAGATGTGCTCACCTTTTTTGGCTGTGTATTTTTGCTAGCCATGGGACATCGGATGAACGAAGCTTTTCTTACCATCACGCTAAAAGAGCTGGGTGCCAGCGAGGGGCTGATCGGTTGGTCTTTGCTGATCTCTTCCGTAAGTGAGATCCCCATATTCCTGCTGCTTAGCAAGTATGGAAACCGGTATAAAGAACTGCCGCTTATTGCTTTTGCTGCACTGATGTATACGGTTCGTTTGCTTCTCATGTCTATATCCGATACACCTGCAGCTGTCGTTGCCATTCAGACGATGCACAGCGTTACCTTCGGTATTTTCTACGTTACCGCTGTCCGCTACATCATTCGCCTTGTTCCCGATAGCTACAGAGCTACAGGTATGGCTTTGTTCACTATCGTGTGGTCCAGTGCCTCGGGACTGCTAAGTGGCACGTTGGGCGGACTGATCCTGGAACATGCAGGCAGACAAACCTTCTATCTCACCGCCATGGCTTTCTCCCTGGCTGCCCTGATCGGTTTCGGAATAAAGTTATGGTCCAGCATGACCCATCGTGCGTCTTGAAAACACAGGGAACCCACACCGTATGCAACGGATATTCGCACCCAAAATGTAGAATCAAAAAAAGCACAGCCTCCCTTGAGGGGACTGTGCTTGGGTTCTTAATATTCAGCTATCAATTTATCATGTATAAGAAGTCCGTTAGCCGGATAAATTCTTACAGTTTGTTTACGTTAGCTGCTTGAGGACCACGGTTTCCATCAGTGATTTCGAATTCTACCGCTTGACCTTCTTCCAATGTTTTGAAGCCGTCTCCTTGGATTGCGGAGAAATGTACGAATACGTCCTCGCCGCCTTCAACTGAAATAAAGCCATAGCCTTTTTCTGCGTTAAACCATTTAACTGTACCTTTCAAATGAAAAACCTCCTAAAAATATCGCCATCTATGGCGAATACCCTTATTATACTGTATGGGCTTCCATTTTGCAATTTATCTTTCCATAAATGTCGAAAAAATTTGCTTTGAATCGTAGGGTACGGTATCATTTTACCAAAACCGTTAGTTTGGAGACTACCTATGATAAAAAAACATGAAATATACAAAACAGACAAGTGGAATATGATGACTGTAGAAGTTCAGGGCAAATATCTCGTACTGCGAGAAATTTCGGAAGAGTGGGGCGAAGAATGCCATACTTTCCTTAGCCGTCCTGCGTTAATGCACTGGGCTGAACGCCGTTTCCCAAAAGCAGATTTTGAGAACCGTGAGGATGAATGGCGTCAATTGATGGCTGCCTTCAAAGGGGTCTAACCCATGCCGCTTGACTCAAGCAATGTCGTCATCTTTATTATCCTTGCCTTTTCCCTTGGTATTGTGCTTATTCTGGGACGCAATTCCATCCCGGATCGACTAAGACGGGGAATGGCGCTTATTGCTACCCTGCTCATTTGTTTCGCCTTTTTCCTGATCGTTTATTTCTTGTATAACATGGGGAACCTAATCACGGGACCCTGATGCTCAAATATTTCAACGTGCCTAAGGTCATACTATACGAGATTATTCGTATCGTAAGGAGGAAGGCCGTTGAAATACCAAAAATCGCTATCTGTTATACTGGTACTTAGTCTGATTCCTTCGTCTCTCTCCACACAAGCGAGCGCGACGAAGGCAGCTTCGTCCAACCATTCATCAGATCATCAAAGGAGGATTTCCATGAGTCAATTATTGAAACGTTCCGAGGTGCCAGCCGAGCATAGCTGGAAACTGGAAGATTTATTTGCCGATCAGAATGCCTGGGATCAGGAATATGAAGAAGTATCGTCTTTGACCAAGAAGGCCTCCGAATTTCAAGGCAAACTGAATCAACCTGACGTACTCAAATCTTGCTTCGAGTTCGAAGATGAGATCAGCCTCAAAATAGAACGCCTCTTTGTGTATGCACGTATGCATCAAGATGAAGACACAGCGAATCCTACATATCAAAACCTGTCCCAAAAAGCCCAGAAATTAGGCGTACGGGTTGGTGAAGCACTTTCTTTTGTCACACCGGAGATTCTCTCCCTTCCTGACGATGAGTTGAACGCGTTCATTGCGAACGAAAAACTCTCAGCATATACATTTACGTTGGAAGAGATGAAACGGGAAAAAGCCCACGTTCTTAGCCAAACCGAGGAGGCTTTGCTTGCTCAGGTAGGCAACCTTTCACAAGCACCACAGACGATCTTTAGCATGTTGAATAACGCCGATCTCAAGTTTCCGAGAATCAAGGATGAACATGGTAATGAAGTTGAGCTGACACACGGCAGCTACATTCAATTCCTTGAGAATCCGAATCGTGAAGTTCGCGAACGTGCCTTCAAAGCGGTATACGAAACCTATGCCAAACAGAAGAATACAATTGCGGCTGCCCTAAATGCGAATGTAACCAAAAATATGTTCTATGCCAATGTACGGAAGTACCCTTCCGTAATGGAAATGTCCCTCTATGGAGATAACATTCCAACGGATGTGTATACCAATCTGGTAGACACCATTCACGAGAGCCTTCCGTTATTACATCGTTATATGGACCTGCGCAAAAAGTTGCTTGGTGTGGATCAATTGCACATGTATGACCTGTTCGCTCCGCTCGTAGATGAGTACAAAATGGATATTACGTATGAGGAAGCGAAACAAACTGTCAAAGATGGCCTGACACCACTCGGTAAGGACTATGCAGACGCATTGCAGACTGGATATGATAACCGCTGGATCGATATATATGAGAATGAAAATAAACGTTCAGGTGCTTATGCCTGGGGCGCTTACGGCACTCACCCATATGTCTTGTTGAATCACAAAGATAACCTGAACAGCATGTTCACATTGGCACATGAAATGGGTCACGCTCTGCATTCACATTACTCGGATACAACACTTCCGTATCGCGATGCGCAGTATACCATTTTCCTTGCTGAAGTTGCATCTACAACCAACGAAGCGTTGCTCATGGATTATCTGCTTAATAAATCAACAGATCCGAAGGAAAAATTGTATCTGTTGACCTATTATGCCGATCAATTCCGTACAACGGTATTCCGTCAGACCATGTTTGCTGAATTCGAGAAAATCATTCATGAGCGTGCCGAACAAGGTGACGCATTAACACCACAATTGTTATCCGAGATCTATTATGATCTGAACGTTAAATATCACGGTAAAGACATGGTTGTCGACAAAGATATTGAAATGGAATGGGCTCGTATTCCCCACTTCTATAACAGCTTCTACGTTTACAAATATGCTACAGGCTTCTCCGCAGCGACAAGCTTCTCCAAGCAAATCCTGGAAGAGGGCCAACCGGCTGTTGACCGTTATCTTGGCTTCCTGAAGAGCGGTGGCAGTGATTACTCCATCAACATTCTGAAAAAAGCCGGTGTGGATATGTCTACACCACAGCCGATTCGTGAAGCTATGAGTGTCTTCAAGGAATTGATTGAACAGATGGAGCAGCTAACCAAATAAGGTTGTCTTTCCATGTGACCTGTATCCCTTGCCCGTTTGGGCAGGGGATTTTATCATCAATACAAGATGCAACATACTCGAATATGGGTAATGCATATCTAGTTCTCAATTGTTCAACAAGGAGGCAACACCATGAAAATGCAATGGGCACTCATAGCAGGTCTCGTTTTTGCACTGCTCACGGGGATCTTTGCGGTCATTAATGTGGATTCCGTACAAGTGAACCTGTTATTTAACACGGTACAAATTCCGCTGATCTTGCTCATTCTCGGTTGTACCCTGATCGGTGGAATTATTGTAGGTTCATATGGCATCTATCGCCAATACCGATTGCAACGCGAGAACAAACAATTGAAATTGCGTGTATCTGAATTGGAAAGTTCCGCGACAAACAAATCTACGTTGGATTCTTTCAAATCGATGGATTCGCTTGATTCCAATGAATCCGACAGCCTATTGGAGAATGATTCGATCCAGAGTCAGCGCAAAGGAAACCCTACGGGAACACTGTAACCAATCAGAGACAGCCTGCTGGCGAGCCAGGAATGGTAGTATCACATTCACTCCCCCAGACAGGCTGTATTTTGTTTCACACCATACCCACGTTCCAAGGAGGAAATTAAACAATGAGTTTTACGATTGATGAATCTTACGTACTGTCTTTTCTGAAAAAATTGCTGGACACACCAAGTCCAAGTGGTTACACCCATCATATTATCGAAATGATCCGCGAGGAAGCAGAATCACTGGGCATCGCCTGTGAGCTGAATAACAAGGGCGGTGCAGTACTTACATTGCCAGGGCAGGATTCGTCCAAGACGATTGCTTTGAGCGCCCACGTGGATACGCTAGGGGCCATGGTGCGCTCCATTACATCTTACGGCACATTGAAACTAACCTCTGTTGGTGGATTTTCCATGCAAAGTATCGAAAACGAGTACTGCAGCATCCATACTCGGGATGGAAAAACATACACAGGCACCATTCTCTCCCTTCACCCGTCTGTACACGTCTATCCGGATGCACGCACCTTTGAACGGACCGAAAGCCATATGGAAGTTCGCATCGATGAAGTCGTCTCCTCCAAGGAAGATGTGTTGAAACTCGGGATCGCTGTCGGTGACTTTATCTCCTTCGATGCTCGTGCAGTCATCACGCCGAGTGGTTATATCAAATCACGTCACCTGGATGACAAAGCCAGTGTAGCTGCGCTGTTCGGCATCCTTGAGTCTGCACATCGTGAGGGCTGGAAACCATTACATAACGTCTCTCTGCTCATCTCGAACTACGAAGAAGTCGGACATGGCGCATCATATATCCCTGCGGAAATCAGTGAAATGATCGCCGTAGACATGGGTGCGATGGGTGATGACCTCAGTTGTAAAGAAACCGACGTTTCCATATGTGCCAAAGATTCTTCTGGCCCGTATGACTATGATATGACCAGCCGTCTCATTGAGCTGGCCAAACAAGATGGCATGGATTACGTCGTGGACATTTATCCCCAGTATGGCTCCGATGGCAGTGCAGCATTACGCGGTGGAAACAATATCCGAGCCGCACTGATCGGTCCAGGGGTCCACGCATCTCATTCCATGGAGCGTACACATAAGGATGCTGTCCTGAATACGGCACGTTTGCTCGCTGCCTACATCACAACCAAGTAAAAGAGCATCATTTTTCTACGAAATCATCATGGTGACATCCATAAGTCTTGTCTAACCAAAAAGGACACTTCCAAGCACAATAAATCGGTGTGCTATTGGAAGTGTCTTTTTTTGTCATGTCTCTTAATCTGCCTGTTCCACATATGCATGATATTTATGATCCAATATCTCCAACTCTGTCTTATGGTCACGCATTTCATTTCTTAGCACATGCATCGTCTTCCTAACCGCGCTCAGTCCATCTTTCACTTGACGTTCGGCTTTGCGAATTTTGTCCTGAACCATCCAGTCCACGAAGAGGTTATCGAAGAAATAGTCTGCGAATGAAAGCAGACCTCCCAGATGCAGATCCGCGTGTACTGCCATCTCTACATCCTCCAGTTCCTTCTGAAAACGTCGCAGACGCTTACCTGCATCCATGATCGCGACCTGCGCGTCATCCATTCGTCCTCGCTTGATATGTGTGGAGATCACTCCACCACCCATCATGTCATATACGCCCCAATTGCCTGCCGAAGCCAAAGCCTTCTCTGCACGCTCAAGGGCATAGAGCAGATATTCTCCCTCCCGGAAAGCTTCATCCAGTTCCTGTAGCTCGCTCGCCAGATGCTCCCGATTCTCAGCCATCTGTTGCAATTCCTCATCCCGGTCCAGCAGACGCCCTTCCTTCTTCCCCCACAGAGCGTTGTAGTCACTCTGCCAGTACTGATACTGCCGCCCGCCCTCCAACTCCTGCTCCACATGAATGCGTTGCTCCTGTACGTCTTGTAACATGCGACAAGCAGTGTCGTATGCAGCCTTGCTCTCCATGAGTTCCAGCTCTTCCTTCTCCAGCTGCTCTGTCTTCTTGCCAATCAGTTGATAGAAAAATGCTGACAATGTCATACTGTTCAGTCGATCAACGTCCTTCTGCTCCTTCTGGAGATGCTCCAGCCGACGCTTTACCTTTGCTTCCCATTCGCTTTCCTCTGTTTGAAGCTTCAGCAGACGCTTGGTCCATTTCTCGTAAATTCTCCCCTTTTCCTTGAGCACTGCCAACTGTTCATTAATTTCCTTATACATAAGTGTGGTGTTCTCTCCCTTCTATGGAATTCTTTACTTATACAACGTAATGAATATACTAAACGTTTCACATTAAATCGCAAATTCGCAGACAAAAAAACACCCTCTCCTCCTATGCGACATAACGTCACTAAGGAAGAAAGGGCGATGATTACTCATAAATCAAGACTTGCTCTGTTCAATCTGCTCTGCAAGTTCATTCAGAACGGTCCAGCGTTCCATCAATTCGTCCAGATGACGCTCCGCCTCAACCTGCTCAGCCATCAACTCCTGAAGACGGGCAGAATCACTAAACGACTCTTCCATCTCTTTATTAATCCGGACAAGATTGGCTTCAGCCTTTTCAATATTTTCATCAATCTGGTCGTATTCACGTTGCTCCTTGAAGCTGAATTTCAACTTCGGTTTAGCCGCTGACACAGCGGGAGCCGTTTTCTCCGATGACTGCTTCACCTTCGCTGCTCCTGTGTCACTCTCTTGAGCAGCTCCAGGCGCATTTTTCAGCATCCATTCCGCATACTCACTGTAGTCGCCGACGTGTACACGTACAGCACCGTTGCCCTCAAAAGACAACACTTTATCCACAGTACGATCAAGGAAATAGCGATCATGGGATACCACAAAGACAACACCAGGGAAATCATCCAGGTAGTCTTCCAGTACAGCGAGTGTCTGGATGTCCAGATCATTCGTCGGCTCATCCAACAGCAATACATTCGGCGCAGCCATCAGCACACGCAGCAGATACAGACGACGCTTCTCGCCACCGGACAGACGCGAGATTGGCGTCCACTGGGATGCTGGGGTAAACAGGAAGCGCTCCAGCATCTGGGATGCTGTAATCAGAGATCCATCGGCTGTTTTCACATTCTCGGCAACTTCCTTGATGTACTCAATCACACGAAGAGTTTCATCCATCTCCTGATGCTCCTGTGTGAAGTAGCCCAGATTGACCGTAGGACCGACATCAACCACGCCTGCATCGGGTTCCAACTTGCCAGATATCATCTGTAGCAACGTGGACTTACCACTACCATTCGGTCCGACAATCCCTACCCGATCTCCAGGTACGGCAATATAACTCAGATCTTCGATCAGCTTGCGGCCACCCACGGATTTGGAAAGATGCTCGATCTCCAGAATCTTTTTACCCAAACGAGTGGAGCCAACCGATACTTCCAATGAACCTGAGCGCTGGATTCCTTGTTGGTCTTTGAGTTGTTCGAAGCGATCAATTCTCGCTTTTTGTTTCGTTGTCCGTGCCTTGGCACCGCGACGAATCCACGCAAGCTCCGTCCGAAGCAGGTTCTTACGCTTCTGTTCGGAAGAGGCTTCCCGTTCTTCCCGCTCCGCCTTCAGTTCCAGGAAACGTGTATAGTTGGCTTCGTATCGGAACAAACGTCCATGATCCAATTCCAGCATGACATTCGCCACACGATCCAGGAAATACCGATCATGCGTAATCATAAGCAGTGCGCCGCGGCGCTTCTGCAAGTACTGCTCCAACCAAACGACCGAATCGTTATCAATATGGTTCGTCGGCTCATCCAGAATGAGCAGTTCGCAAGGATGAATCAGCGCAGCAGCGAGTGCTACCCTTTTGCGTTGTCCACCAGACAATGTGCCCATCAGTGCATCGAATTGACGAATACCCAATTTGGACAAAATGCTCTTCGCTTCGCTCTCCATCTGCCAGAGCTGAAGCTGCTCCATTTGCTGATTCAAGCGTAATAACCGCTCTTGCAAGGCTTGATCGGACGAATTCAGTTCCAATAATTCCATCGTTTCCGTATATTCACGCACGGTTTTCATTTCCATGCTGTCACCTTCGAATACTTGTTGCAGTACCGTATTATCCGGATTGAAATCCGGATTCTGTGCCAGGAACTGAATACGTACGTCATTACCGATCGAGATCTGTCCCGCATCTGCAGGTTCCATACCAGAAATCACACGCAAGAACGTGGATTTACCTGTTCCATTTACCCCAACGACACCAATCTTGTCCTGATCAGCCATGCCAAATGAAGCATCCTTGAACAATATTTTTTCACCATAACTTTTTGCAATTTGCTCTACCGTCATTATGTTCATTGCTCGTACCCACTTCTCTGTAAATTAAAATTCAATATCATGTACATCTGTGCAATCACTTTACACTTGTAAAAAAGAACGGCATCCGTCCAGAAACAATGCTGCTGCAAAAGCAATTCGTTTGTTCAGATGCTCTTCATTGAACTCCGGATTCAACATAATATCCATCTTCAGCCGGTCCAGAATTCCAATGTAGGCTTCAGCGAGTAATACAGGCTCAGGTACACTTGCACTTTCAAGTACTTCACACACCATGCTCATGTATTGATTCATAAATGCCTTCATGAATTTCATCAGATCCGGATCATTATTGGGTGCCATAAAAAAGAGCTTGGTATGATTGCGACGCTCATAATAATACGTAAGGTGTGTCTTGGCTATTGCTCCAAGTTTATCACCTGTGTTCTCATGCGAGTTCAAAGCATATTCAAGGCGGCTGATAAAGCTGTTACAGTCGCGCTTGGATACTGCGATAAATAATTGTTCCTTGCTTTTGAAATATAAGTAAATGGTGCCTTTTGCGATGCCGGCTTCGTCTGCAATATCAGACATTTTCGTCTCATAAAAACCTTTCGAGCCAAAAATTCCATAGGCCGCATCCAAAATAGCCTCCGATTTGTCTCCCTGTACCGTGCTCAAATGTACTCCCCCTTACAACGCCAAAATGTTACCTAAACCAATCGCCACACATCCGCCGATTACCGAGCTAAGCACGTTCACCAGGTCGTTACTCATCCATGCCCAGCCACGAGTCCGAACCGTCGGATGCCCGCAATGTTCATGTACCTCAACTTCACGGCCACACACGGTACAACGATACATCATCTGCACCGTTGCGCCCAGATAGGAATCGGCAAAAGCACCTGCCAACCCACCTACAAGGCCGACAAAAGTCCAACTAAACAGACCAAGACCTTCGATCCCGGCGATCCAGGAAAACAAGAATGCTCCCGCACCAATCAGTGCCCCGCCTACGGCTGCAGCCACGGTGCCGAGAAGTGAGACACCTCCTGAAGCACCTGGCGTAAGTACCTTCCATGTAAGAACAGAGCGCGGCGGCTTGCGACTGAGACTCCCAAGTTCGGTTGCCCATGTATCTGATGTAACGGTAGCCATTACTCCAATGAAAGCATATACCCATGCCGGATGTGGAAAGATCCAGTATCCCAGACATAGGAACATGCCCATCCCACCATTAGCCATCACTTGTCCGGCATCCCGATTTCCTGACTTGGCATAGGATTTCTCCAGCTCCTGCTTCCGATCTTTACGAAACCTGGAGAGCAATGTTGAAGTAATGAAAAACAACAATAACGTGCCAAACCAGAACAGGTTACCCGCTCCGTAATATATCGTTCCCATCATGATGGCTGCCAGGCAGCCAGACAGGGTTAGCGACTTTTTCGCATAGGCAGCACCTGCCACCATAGAAGCGCATACGGCGCCAATAATCCAATCCATAATGTCTCCTGCATGCAGCGTATGTACAGCCCGCATGACGTTTATTGTATTTTTGAAATTCAATTATACCACGGTTTGATGCCAATGCCGAAACTCCTTACGCCAGCACACAAAAAACCTGTTTTAGCCTCGTGTAGAAGTACCAAAACAGGTTATTGATTAAACGTTAAAACAAGATAACTTTCCTTTTCAAGTAACGTCTGTAATTCGGTGTTCCTAGGTTCTAATTCAGACCCGCTTTGCTCCTCCAATGACTCCATATCGGTAGAGTACTCTGCGACCAAACCAGTTGAACAATCGATCCGTCAGGAATCCCATAAAGCCCAGGGAAATCAGCCCGACAAAGATCCAATCCGTCCGGAAAAAGAGTCTTGAATTCCATATCAAGTAACCGACTCCCTCATTCGAGGCAATCATCTCAGCACCGATTATGGCCATATAAGAAGTTCCCATCGCCAGTCGCACACCCGTGAAGATATACGGGGTTGTTGCCGGAACAATCACATGCAGCAGAATCTGCCTTTCATTAGCTCCCATACTGCGGGCCGACCGGATTTTATCTTCTTCAACGGAGAGCACGCCTGTCAGTGTATTCAACACAACAATGAAGAAGGTTGCGTACATAATAAGCGCGATCTTGGATTGCTCTCCAATGCCAAACCACACCAGGAATAAGGTAATAAAGGCGATCGGCGGGATAAAACGTATAAAGTTAAGGAACGGTTCGGCGAACAGCCGGATGAGATGAACTTTGCCAATAATCAGCCCTACCGGGATGGCAATGATACTTCCGAGTACCCAGCCCGCCAGTACACGAGTGAAGCTGATTCCGATATACTGCATCAGGGTACCATCAGCAATCAGTTCACGTGCTCCCAGAATCGTGTGCCACGGACCAGGGATTACGTCAGGCCCATAGATGAGGGCACCGAGCTGCCAGATTAAGATGACCGTTACCCATAGAAGCGGGATTGACACCCATTTTTTCTCCAACCATTTCATCTCACATATCACCTCAGTTATTCTTCAAAGTGGCCTTGAATTCGGTCATACAAAGTGTTGAACTCAGACGAGGCGATGTTCCTCGGGTAAGGTAAGTTGTTGTGGTAAATATCCGTTATATTCGAAGATGGACCTACGGACATAATGCCTATGCGCTCACCAAGCAATAGTGCTTCCTGAATATCGTGGGTGACAAAAATAACGGTCTTATGGGTTTCTTTCCAAATATTCACCAGTTCCTTCTGCATGGTCCGTCGCGTCATCGCGTCCAGTGCACCGAATGGCTCATCCATCAGCAAGATCGCCGAGTCATTCGCAAGTACCCGGGCCAATTGAACCCGCTGCTTCATGCCACCTGATAGCTCTTTCGGAAATTTGCCCTCATGAGCACTCAGTCCAACAAGCCGAATGTAACGATCAGAGATCTCACGCCGTTGTGTCTTTGGCACCTTGGACATTCGAAGCCCGAATTCAACATTCTCCCTCACGGTTAACCATGGAAAAAGAGACGAATCGGCCTGCTGAAATACCATCGCCCGATCCCTGCCCGGTCTGTCAATCTCCTTGTTATCTACCTTGAGCTGTCCACCCGACTTGGAGATAAAACCCGCGATCATGTTCAGCAACGTTGACTTCCCGCACCCGCTGGGACCAAGCAGGACAAAGAATTCTCCTCCCTTAATGACCAGATCGACATCCTTAATGATATAATGCACATCCCCATTGCTCGGGGCGTGATACGTTTTCCTCAGCTGTTCAATATGAATGGTATGCTGAGTTGCAGGTAAAGACATAACGGACACCTCCCATTCGAATATAAATTATTTACTATAAGTCACTTTATCCGGTAGCGCCTGTTGGAGAGAAGTCAGATTCAGTTTGGTATCGAGATCAAAATCCTGCTCAATGATTCCGGTATCCACCATATATTGTTTCTGACCTGCCAAACTGTCATAAGCGGCCTGCGTAAATCCAACTTCCCATGGATTGATTGGAAGGTCTTTCAACGTGGCATCTTTAGGCTGTTTGGTCTCTTTATACATCAGATCTGCAACCTCTTCAGAATGCGCTTGCGCATACGTGGATGCCTCATCAAGCGCCGCAAGAAAATCACTTACCGTTTCGGGGTTCGCCTGAATGAATTCATTACTCGATATCAGTCCCATACCAAGGCGTATAGGCGTTTCGGACATATCCGTCAGCTGATGCACTCCTTCGAGTGCATCGAATTTATCAGTTAACGCGGAACCGATTACCCAAGTGGCATCAAGGTCTCCCTGTTTCAGTGCAATGTAGGACTCATCAAAAGCCCCCTGACCAATTTGCGTCACATCACTGAGCGCCAATCCCTGATCTTTCAAATACTCATCCCATAGATACGGGATAAATGTACCTCGAATGAAACTCACTTTCTTGCCTTTCAAATCCGCTCCGCTCTGATAGCCAGAGCATTCAATACGGGGAAATCGGCTCCATACGCAATATCTACCTGTTTAATAAACAGTGCATTTACACCTTCAGCCGGTGAGCCAAACGTAATACTTTCTGCATCAATGCCCCTTTTTTCAAAGAAACCTTTGGCAATGGCTACCCTGAACGTTGGGTTGGTACTCGTATCTGCGATTCGAATTTTTACATTATCGGCATTTTTGCCGGTAGCGACTTGGGTTCCCGATCCTGCTGCGACTGAACTACATCCAGATAATAGGAGTGCCGTAGCCAGGAATAATATCAATACGCCGTTTACTATGGATGGTTTTCTCACAATATACACCCCATTCGATCTAGTCATGATTCTTGACGCCTAACCGCCTGACTTGCCTTCATCCGACGTTGCCACACAGGCTGCACCCTCCACAAAAGGAAGAGTTGTCTCTACGCTCACGATGGATGCAGAACCTTTGGGTGCTGCTCCCGTCACCCTGTAGGTGGAGACATCAATAGCTTCGATGACAACCTCTTGCGGTTTTTCCAGCTGAGGAACCCACTGATAAGGAACTCGATATGAGCGATAGACCATATTGGTATTCCGCCCATCTGTGTATGGGGAGACATACTCCCAGACCGGCTCATGCTCAGCTGTGACTTCGAACAATCTGCCATTGGAACCCTCGGTTATCAGGGTGTTGCCGTTAGGTAAACGCTGGGCGGAACTGATGTATGGGCTATAAAATTTATAAGAATCCGTCGGAACCGAGAAACCTGCTTCTGCCGAGGTATACTGCCAGACAATCTCCAGGGTGACCGGGTTAATCTCCAGTACACGGGAGTGATCCCTAATCGCATGTTTCAATCCAAATGGGGAAGCCGGATTCGGAAGGCCGTAACCTGCCCAGCCGCCATTGTCGAATACAAGCAAGTTGCCTTCTCCCGGTAGACCTTGGGGAATGATATGTGCATGATGCTGCCCAATAATTGTGCCGATGTGTTTCACTTCAGGTGAAGTATAGTCTGGCCCTAATCTCCACACGATCTTTCCACTCTGTCTGTCTGTAATGGCGATTATGTTGGCCTCTCTGGCATCCCAGATAATATTGTCGGGGTGGAACCGTTCGTCTCCTTCTTCATAGAAACGGTTGGGTCCGACATAAGAAGCAGAATTAATATGTAACCAGTCACCAACGCCACCACCCAGATGACCGAAAGAACGTGTATTCGGATCACGGAACAGAACATTTCGAGCAGCTTCATCAAAACCTAATTCTTCAAAGTGTTCGTTAGGCAGCCACTCCCAGAGTACCTTCCCCTCCCAATCCACTTCGATAATGGCATCATCAAGCAATGGCTTATCTGAAATTTGCGGGTTACTCACATTTTTGTGAGCGAGGATCAGCGTTTTACCACTCTTCGTCTTCGGCGCAAGCCCAGGTGCATAGTAACCTACCGGGTTACCCTCACGCTGGTAATCATGATGCTGGCGCGCATACCACAGTGGCTCATACCCCGGATCTTCGATGTGTTCGTAGCTATTGTATTTCCATACGATGTTGCCGTCCCAGTCCACTTGGACCAGATCAACATTGTCCTGAATACCGAACTTCGGATCTCTCCGACCCGTGCTGCCCAGCACGTAGCCGCCAGGCAATATTTTGGCCGGAAATCCTAACAATCCTTTCCACAGATGAACTTCCTTGCCATTCATATCGATCAACACAACGCCTTCCTCACCTGCCTGATAGACGGTATAACCCCCCCAAGCCTTGTCCGGATTGTATAGCGTTGCTCCAGTTGGATATATTGTTGAGTGTCCCATTGATCATCTCTCCCCTAGAATGTTTTGTAGAATGGAGTGTCGAATATCACTACTTGATTCAATTTCAATAACTGAGATAGTTACTCTTCCCGGTATTGTCCCGCTGCTTCTGCTCAAGGTTACTTGTGGAGGACCGATCATGTTCTTGTATCCCGTTGTTCTCCGCCAATTCCAGCACCGTGTCCGAGAACCCCTCCAGATTCGCTACCACCCGCTCATAGAATTGACTTTGCTGCTCCAGCTCCTCCGTTGTAAAACCCTCAAACAGAAGCGTGATACATCGGGCTCCAATGTTGCTGTTTCTCGCATACATCTCCCGCCCGCTGGATGTGATGTCCAGTAAAACCGTCCGGCGATCGTCTTCCTTTCGTCTGCGGATGGTGAGTCCTTTTTTCTCCAACTTATCAGTTAGAGCAGTAATGGCACCGGATGTAAAATCCAACTGTTCTGCCAAATCCCCAAGCCGCTGTTCTCCCTCACGAATGATTTTGTGCAGGATAAGCATGCCCGGCAGGCTGATGCCCTCTACAGAGATGCGATCCCGCTCTTTGACGAATCGTCTGACCATTTTGCGGAATAACCAGTCCGTCCGCTCCAATGCTTCCCAATCTCTATCGCTCATTCCATATCCTCCTTATTCATCTGAAGCTTCAACAGCGCACAAAAAAAGGCCCCCGAGGACATTCCATAGTGGAGTAGTCCCGGGAGCCTTTGGTGGTCCAATCAGCTCGCTTCTGTTTTCAGTTCAAATTAGTTCACTGTTCATTTAATGAGTATTAAAATAATTGAGATCATCATATAACCAACTAACCCAACCTGTCAAGTGTGAATTGGAATATAGATCTACTTTTACAGTCATTCCCCGCCGGTTTGAAATTACTTATCCTGTTTTAAGTTTCACTTCAGGTTTCCCGTTTACACTATTCTCAGATCGAAACATCAATGAAAAGCTACGATTCAGTTCGTACTCAACTACAGAAATGAGGATTATCCATATGAACATGAAAAGAGTCATTATTATAGGCACAATGATTGTCACTATGTCCTTCGCCGGAACAGCCTGGGGCCAATCGGCCATCTCTCCCATACCTACTGCTAAATGGTCCATCGTTGATTTGGATACTCGTGAGGGAAGCAGTGACGAGCTACTAACCGCTCTGAATCAGCCTTCAGAAGCGGATCTGTATCAGGAACTGTACAGCGGCAAATCGCTGAGGACGATTGCGGAAGAAAACAACGGTAACTTGAATGAGGTCATAGCTTTACAAGTAAGGCAACTCAGGGAGCAGTTGGATGAGCGACTCGCAAGGGGAAGTATCAGCTCGGAGCAACATGCTGCACAACAAGCTGAATTGGAAGAGTTGGTCACACAGAGCGCAAATACAGCATACAGCTTGGCGTAGATTAGTAGCGTATCCTCTCGATAGAGATTTGAAGACAACCATGATAGCACAGCAAAAAGGAGCGTATGCACGCCCCTTTCTTGTACCCTCTTCATCTCAAGCAGGTATGATGTGTAATCCTCTTATTGGGCTCCCCCAATCGTGCAGGCACCCAAGGATTCGCCGTCCCATGCCAGTTCGAGCACATCTCCTGCTTGTGTTGGTCCAACACCTTCCGGTGTTCCTGTAAAAATGACATCGCCCGGCCCCAGGCCGTAATGGTGACCTACATAATCCACAATATCCTGTAAACTGAAGATCATGTTACGAATGTTACCACGCTGAACTTCCTCACCATTTTTGGTCAATGTAAAGTCTTTCTCCAGCAACGCTGCTGCACCTGGAAATGCCTGAAATACCGTAACTGGTGCAGAATTTTTGAACCCTTTGGCCGCTGTCCAAGGGTGACCCTTTTTCTTAATCACAGTCTGTACATCACGTAACGTAAAATCAATACCAAACGCATACGCATCCACCAGCTCATCTACCGCCACACCTGGCTCATAACTACGGCCAATTTGCACGACCAGTTCAGCTTCATAGTGAACCTCACCTTGGGTAGCAGGCAATTCAAGGGTTTCACCATTCAGGGATACAACTGCGTGAGAAGGTTTCATAAAGATCATCGGCTCATCCGGAACTGCGTTGCCCAATTCTTCCGCGTGAAGTTTATAATTGCGTCCTACACAGTATACATTGCGAATGTTAGTCAACATGGGTATATAACCACCTTTATCGGATTCATTAGTGTATATGGAGTAAATTACGGTCTGAAGAATCGGCTACTCGTCTCCTGAAATGCATGTTCCCATACGTCAGGTCGGTTTGTACACAACATAAGCTCTGGATCTACTGCCGCCAGTCTCTTCATAATCGTCTTGTCATCCACCGTCCAAGCCATCACACGAATGCCTACACTCCGCATCTCGTTCATTAAGGATTTATCTACATTGGTATATCCAATCGAGAGGAATGTGCAATTCATTTGCCGCAGTGCGGTTAACAGATCACCTGGTCGTGCGTCGATAATAAGCCCCGTCTGGATCTCCGGTGCAAGTTTTTTCACTTCAATCAGAGCAGCAGGTTCAAATGAAGTGATCACCACATCATTCTGCATATGTCTTTTTCTCACTTCATATATAACCGCGGCAGGCAGACCAGGATACATATCCCCCTGCGTTTTCAGTTCGATATTCAAACGCACTCTACCGCACGAACGATCAAGCAGTTCACTTAGAGCCGGAATCCGTTCTCCTTTGTAGGTCTTGTTTTTCCATGCTCCGGCATCCAGGCGTTGCAGATCAGCCCAATTGGTTTCCCGAACCAAGCCCTTGCCATTCGTCGTACGATCCACTGTAAAATCATGAATGATCACGGGCACACCATCACGTGACAACTGCACATCCAGCTCCATCCACTGAACTTCTGGCCGTTCCATAGCCATAAGGAATGCAGCCATCGTATTCTCTGGTGCAATGGAAGAAAATCCACGGTGCGCTACACAAAGGTTGTTCATTCGATTCCCTCCTCAAAAAGGTTCTCAATTTGGCGAAGCGACTCCACTTGCATCATATCGAATGCCTGGAGAAAGCTTTGCCATCTGCTCCAGCAGCAGTCTATTCGCCTCATCGATCATCGGAATGGCCTGACCAAGCCCTGCTTCATAAGGGATCACTTTCATACTGCAATTCGCGTCGCTACTACAGCGCGCCTGAAACACAGCCGTTTTCCACGTTTCTTCGGTTGTTGATCTGGAGAAAATAAAATTCCCCGTACTATATGCAATCCACTTCCCTTTATAGTACTCCAACCCTTGCAACACATGAGGATGACCACCTATGACCAGATCCGCACCTGCATCTACAAACTCATGAGCCAATCGGGTCTGGTCACTATTCGGATTACTTACCCGTTCCTCTCCCCAGTGTGCAACCACAATGACCAGATCTGCCTTCTGACGGGCCTCCTGGATGGCTTTGACTGCTCCTGTGGAATCATAGGCTTCAGCCACACCAGCCCGATTGCCTTCCGCCTTCCAACTCGTTTCCGGTACCACTCGGGAGAAGCCCAGCAGTGCGATCTTCATGCCTTTACGTTCCAGGTAAGCTGGTGCATAAGCCTCATCTCTATTCATCCCTGCTCCAGTGTGAGCTATGCCATACTCCTTGAGATAGGTTAACGTATCCACCAAGCCTTCTACGCCCTGATCCAGAATATGATTATTAGCCAAATTCACAGCATCAAAACCTGCAGAGGCCATTGCCGCCAATGCTTTGGGCGATGATTTGTAGACATACGTTTTGTCCGCCGCACTGGTACCACCCAGGGTTATGGGTGTCTCCAGGTTACCGATGGTAAGATCATCATCCTTGAATAATCTGCCGAGCTTGGCAAAGGGATAGTCATAACCGTTCTTATCCAGCAGTTCAGCAACTTTACCTGAGAACTGGATATCGCCAACAAAGTTAATCGTGATATCCTTCGCTGAATTGGAAGGTTTCGACGTCCCTGATTCGGTATCCGCACCTGCATTTCCCTTGGTGCTGGATGGTGTCGACGTTGCCGCAGGTTTTTTCGTTCCGGAATCCGTCTTCCCGCCACTGGAGTTGCCTGAAGAGTCAGATGTCGCTGCGCCCGTTGTCTTTTCTGCATCCTCTGTTGTCTCTTCATCCGTAGCTTTGGGACCTTCATCCGAAGTCTCATCAGATTCCGTGTCTGGAGAACTTACTTGATCGCCGCCTTTGGCATCGTCTCCAATGGAAGGCTGATCCTGATCGACTATTTCTTGCTTCACTGGCTGGTCTGCCTGTTGCTGACGTGTATTCATGACATAAAAAATGCCCACCAGACCAATTGCAATGATCAATACAATATTAACTGTCCAGATGATTGTGATTGTATTGCGGGTGCGTTTACTAGCCTTTTTCTTCTTTACACTTCGCTCTGATCTTGGGGGATACATAAGCAACTCCTCTTCTTCTTCACAGCCATACATACCATTATATCAGGCATATTCTGGATTTCCATCATTCCTTGGAACTGTATCGATTGGAAGGGTATTAACTCGATTAACTTCCAGATATTCATGTAAAAAAAGCCGTCTCTTCTGTAGATAAATCTACGTTTGAGACAGCTCTCTTGCTGCATTTATTCTACTGAAAACTCCTTAGTAGCCTGAACAGACATTTCCTTCGCTTGTCTGATGCAATCAGGCAAACCTACACCCTCATAACCGGCACCCGCAATGTATACGCCCGGTAATTTGCTGCCAAGCTCCTCACGAAGCGCGGCAATATGTTGGAGGTGCCCCACCGGATACTGTGGCATCGATTTGCGAAGCCGTGTAATCTCGGAGAAGATCGGTACCGCTTCGATGCCCATGGTCTCTCTCAGATCCTTGAGAACCAGATCCGTGAGCGCTTCATCCGGCAGTTCTACGTTCTGTTCGTCACCGGAGCGACCAACATAACAGCGAAGCAGTACTTTATCATCGGGACTGGTATGCAGCCATTTCGTCGATGTCCACGTGCAAGCCGTAATATTACGCCCCTCTTTCCGCGGAACAAGGAAACCCGATCCGTCGAATACATGCTCGACCTCTTTTTTCTCAAAAGCAAGCACCACATTGGCTACAGACACATAGTTAATCGCATCCAGTGCCGCTGTGTCCACGTGAGGCTTCAGCAGCTCCGACGCGACATACGTCGGTACAGTAACCACGACATCATCCGCTTCTAGCTGTTCACCATTCTCCAGCTCAACATGGTATCTAGTCTCCGCTCCGTCAAGTCGTTGCAGCGACTTGACAGCGGTGTTCAGACGTTGATCCACATCCTGCAGTTCATGTACGAGGGCGTGAACAAGGCTCTGCAGTCCCTGACGAAAGTTCAGAAATGCGCTTCGTTTCGTTCCGGTATGCGTCTCAGCCGGTTTGCGACCAGTCATCATGCCCCGAATCAAGCTGCCGTAATCGCGCTCTACTTCTCCGAACTGCGGGAAAGTAGCCTGGAGGCTCAATCGCCGCATGTCACCCGCATAGATTCCCGCGAGCAACGGTTCCGTCAGATTCTCCAGCACTTCTGCTCCAAGACGACGCTCAATCATATAACCGAGCGATTCATCCTCTGTTGTACGACGCGGCGGGATGACAAAATCCATCAACGCCCGCAGTTTGCCTGCCGGAGAAACCAGACCACTTCTCAGGAATGGTCTTAGTTCTGTCGGAATACCCAGAACGAGTCCTGCTGGCATAGGATGAAGCTTGCCACGCTGCATGATATACGTTTTCTTCGACTCCGGATTCTGACTGACCAGCTCATGATCAATCTCCAATTCTTTGGCCAGATCAATCATTGCTGTTTTGCGAGCCAGGAAAGAATCCGGTCCTTTTTCAATCACAAATCCATCCCGATGCAGTGTCTCGATCATGCCTCCCATGGACGAGCTTTTCTCGACCAAAGTGATCACAGGTTCAACGCCCGCTTCCCGGTAATGCTTACGGATATAAAATGCCGCGCTGAGCCCGGTAAGGCCACCGCCGACGACAACAACACGGCGTTTCTTGTCACCCATTACTCATCCGACCCTTGCTGCCATTGGCTTATAATAACGTCGCTTAATGTCTCCATGTATAAAGGATCACTATTAAGAGAATCAATACGCATCAGGCGCATGTCGATCTCTTTGGCAATCGCTTTGGCCTCAATATCGAGATCATAGAGGACCTCCAGATGATCGGAGACGAACCCGATTGGGGCCACAAGTACATCCTCTACCTGTTCACGAGAAAGTTCCTGTAACGTATCCAGAATATCCGGTCCAAGCCACGGCTCAGCTGTTCGTCCAGCACTTTGCCAAGTAAATTGCCAATTGGTAATGCCTACACGTGAGGCAATCACTTCCGAAGTCTCCAGCAATTGTTGCGGGTATGGATCACCCATCTCCACAATGCGTGCTGGCAAACTGTGGGCACTGAACAACACCTTCACATCTCCGCGTTTTGCTCCTGCTTCCTCGAACGCATCCAACTTGGCACTGACACGCGTAGACAAAGCCTGAATTAACTTCGGATGCAGATGATAGCTTTCAATAAAGGACATATGAACGCCCAGCTCTTCTGCTTTTTCACGCGCACGTTTGATATAACTACCTACACTCATCGTTGAGAAATGAGGCGCAAGTACAATACCAATGGCTGTCTGAATTCCATCCTTCGCCATCTGTTCCACGCCATCCTCAATAAACGGATAGGCATGCTTCAGTCCTTGATAACAACGGAATTCCACATCAGTGCCACGCTCATCGCGGTTTAACGTCTCCTGCAGAGCCTTGACCTGATTGTCCGTGTTCTCCCGAAGCGGGAATACACCACCAACAATGGCTTCATAACGATCCGTCAGTTCCTTTAATTGCTCAGGTTCAGGCGGCCGCCCTCTGCGGATATGTGTGTAATACGCTTCAACACTCTCCAAATTTTCTGGTGTGCCATATGACATCACCAGTACACCTATCGTATTAGTCATTCGTTACCGTCACCCCAGTCTTCAATGCTTCGGCAGAATATTCATGAATATAAGCCGTTAGTTCTCTGAGCTTTTCAAGAGATGCTTCAGGAAATAGTCCGTGTCCCAGGTTGAAAATATATCCCGGCTCCTTAATTCCTTCATCAATAATCACTTTGGCTTGCTCCTTGATCAGTTCCATCGGTGCAGTCAACACATAAGGGTCCAGGTTACCCTGCACGGCAAATTTGCCGCCAAGTCGCTCACGACCTTCCGAAATCGATACTCTCCAGTCCAATCCAATCACATCGGCTTGCAGATTATGCAACGCTGGCAACAATTCGCCAGATGCGACACCAGGGAAATAGATCTTCGGTACATTCAAATCCGATAATTCGGTAAAGATACGAGTAATCGTAGGCAACACATATGTTCTGAAGTCTTTCGGAGAAAGTGCTCCAACCCAGCTGTCAAACAACTGGAATGCCTTACCGCCATTCGCAATATGCGCACGGACATATGTAATAACCATATCACCAAGCTTCTGCATCAGCTTATGCCACACCTCAGGCTCGCTGTACATCATCGTTTTGGTGCGGATATACCCTTTCGAAGGTCGGCCTTCGATCAGATAGCTCGCAATAGTGAAAGGTGCGCCCGCAAATGTAATGAGAGGCACGTCAAGCTCCTTATCCAGAATTCGAATGGTCTCGAGAATATGTGACAGATCTCCTTCTACGTCAATAGGACGCAAACGATCCACATCTGCAGCGGATCGAATCGGATTATCGATGACCGGTCCAATATTTTTTACAATGTCAAAATCAATGCCCAGTGAGGCAACCGGATTCATAATATCGGAATACAAAATAGCCGCATCTACACCAAGTTTACGTACCGGCATAAGTGTAACTTCAGCCGCCAGCTCGGGTTGTCGGCAAATCTCTAACAAGGAGTACTTTTCTTTAATTTTGCGATATTCAGGATCGTAACGTCCAGCCTGACGCATGTACCATACCGGAACACGGTCTACCTGTTGTTTGAAACTTGCCCGAATCAGTCGATCATTATAGCTCATATAAGAAGCCTCCAATAGTTTTTGGACTCATAATTACCATTATGCCCTTTTTAAACTGCCGTAACAACCACATGCAGATGCGTTCTACGTGACAATACTATGACATTCCTTACACCCATCCCCCATATGCCAATTATGTTATAATGAAAGAATGGTGTTTTTTTAGAGAATTACAGAAATATCTTTGAAAGGAAGTGAAAGCACTTTGAAAACATGGAAAGTAAACCTCATTGTGCTTTGGTTCGGACAATTTTTGGTCAATTCGGGCATGACCATGATTACCCCATTTTTGTCCCTTTATCTCGCAAGAGATCTTGGCGTTGTTGGCGAACATGAAATTGGCATCTGGGCCGGATTTATATTTGCAGCCAATTTCCTCACCTCATTTCTGTTCCAACCGCTCTGGGGCAAGTTATCTGACAAGTATGGTCGAAAGGTTATGCTGCTGCGTTCAGGATTCGGGATGGCCATCGTCATTGCCCTTATGGGTCTGGCACAGAACCCTTGGCAGCTTCTCTTATTGCGTTTGCTTAACGGTACCATCTCCGGTTTCAACCCTGCAGCTGTTGCACTGATATCGGGTACCACACCGAAGGACCGCATGGGTTTCGCTATGGGAATCAGTCAATCCGGACAGGTTGCCGGCACAATCCTGGGTCCGCTCATTGGTGGATTGCTAGCTGATGCGGTAGGCTTCCGCCCCATTTTCTACATTACAGGTGGACTGATCTTCGTCGCTTCCATGCTCGCCATGTTCCTGGTGAGAGAGAAATTCGACCGTCAAGAAGCAGCCAAACTGCCGGCACAATCCGTATTGTCCGGTCTGAAGGAATTGAACAAATCACCTCAACTGCCCGCACTCTTTGCTGTGACGTTTCTTTTGCAGTTTGCGATGATTAGCCCCATGTCACTCTTGCCGCTGTATGTGCAGAAATTGCATGCATCGGATGTAAATGTGGCCTTCTGGGCAGGACTTGTCGGTGCAGTTACGGGACTATCCAATATGGCCATGTCTCCGATTCTTGGGAAGCTGAGTGACCGGATCGGCCCTCACAAGGTGCTTACATTCTCACTCATAGGAACAGGACTCATGCTTATCCCGCAGGCATTTGTTCAAACTGTGTGGCAACTCATTATGGTTCGTTTCATGATGGGTGTGTTCATGGGTGGCCTGCTTCCAAGCGTCAATGCCCTGATCCGTTCCTATACATCAGATAGCATGATTAGCCGTGCATTCAGTTTTAATACGAGTACCCTGGCACTGGGCAACATGCTTGGAGCGATCATTGGAGGTTTTATGGCAGGATTCATTGGGATTGAAGGTCTGTTTATCGTCTCTGGTGGACTGCTGCTGCTCAATATGGTTTGGGTCAGATTGAAATTGTACAAAAAACCTGCTACAATCCGGGAATCCTGATTCCTTATCCATTATTTAACTAATGCATCCCACCGTTCCATCTGAAAAAGCCGCTTCCAGCGCCTAATTGGCCTGAGAGCGGCTTTTGTTATTCATCTGTTATTTCATTCATTTATTTATTTATTTATTTATTTATTTATTTATTGAATTCTATCGGATAATGTTTCACCCCAAACACAAAGGCACTTTGTATCGGCTGCAGATCCGTTCCCGGCACAAGCTGAATGCGCTCCATGTGCTGAAGCAACGTATGCAGAACGACCCTTGCCTCCAAACGAGCGAGCGGTGCACCCAGACAAAAATGAATGCCAAATCCAAATCCCATATGCCTGTTCGGCTTGCGATCAGAAATGAAATCTTCCGGGCGTTCGAATTGGGCACCGTCCCGATTGGCAGATCCAACCCAGGAAATCACCTGCTCTCCAGCTTGAATTGTCTGACCATTCAACTCTACTGTTTCCTTGGCGACACGCCCGATTGCAACAATTGGCGGATAATATCGCAACGTCTCTTCAATCGCAGTAGTAATCCGTTCAGGATTTTCTCGCAACTCCTGCTGTAGATCGGGTTGTTCAGACAATATACGAACCGCATTGGTAATCAGGTTCGTTGTTGTTTCATTACCAGCAGCAAGCAAGAGAATACAGAAACCGACCACTTCCTCGGCGGTTAAATGCTCACCATCAATCTCCGCAGCAAGTAGTAACGAGATCAGATCATCCTGCGGCTGCAACCGACGTTCTTCCATAATGCCAGTGAAATAGGTATGCAGTTCCTGTGTATTTCTTTTTTTCTCCTCCAACAGCTCCTGAAAAGCCTCTTCACTGTCATCACGCGCACCTTTTACCAACACATCAGACCAGTCCTTGAACTTTTGACGATCCGTCGCAGGGACTCCGATCAATTCAGCAATCACAATGACGGGCAATGGCATCGCAAGGTCATCAATAAGTTCCATATGTCCTTCTGATAGGTGTGGAGCAATTAACTCATCTGTAATTTCCTGAATACGCGGAGCCAACGCTTCAATGGCCTTGGGTGTAAACGCCTGATTCACCAGATCACGCAGCTGTTTGTGCTTGGGAGGGTCTGTTGTCAGCATGCTCGTATTGGCACGGTCACGTGCAGAAGAGAACAGTTTCGGGTTTTTCAACACATACTTCACATCTTCATAACCGAAAACATCCCAACATTCTCGATGCTCATCATATCGGACTGGAGTGTTATCACGAAGCTCTGCGTACACCTGGAAGGGAGATAGCCGCTCTTCCAAACTCTCTAATTCACGAATCGGAATGTAATTTGCATACTTTCTGGGTGCCTGTTTCATCGTTTCTCCTCCAATCAATATTATATATTTATTTACATATGTTAATCACCCCTATTATAAACAAAACTCCATAACGAAACCAATCTTTGGAACGTAATTGAGACCCATTACCTACTACACGTTACTAATTACCTCTCGTTGTGCTAGCCTGTGTGATAAATATTAATTGTAGAAAGGTCCACTTCTGCTATAAACCCGCATCCAACATTCCCTCTCTTGAAATGCTTCATTTTATCAGGACAAAAGCCTCATTATGTAATATTAACTAACACAAAAACATCTGATTATTCTTCAAAACTACTCATTCCATCTCTATTCTAGCTTTGCTAGAATGAATTTTCTTTCATTTTACCTTATAAATAATCAATATACTCCTAATATCTATGAATGTAACCGATTACTCTATCTATATCTACAATTGTCATATTACTTAACATGAAATACAATCAATTTGAAATGGTATACATATTCTTCTTAACAAACTTAACATCACACTTACTTGAAGGAGAGTGCTATTCATGAGAAAAACATCCAATCTTCGTCCCTGGGCCGTATGGAGTACCGCAGCTTTAACAGCGTTAACGATCTCGTTGTCCCCGATCGGAACCTACGCTGCGCACGCAGCCACGGAGGTAAAAGGTACAACAGGCGCTGTTCAGACAGCATCTACTACTCCAGCTCGCAATACCTCCATCCCTGCTGTACCAGACTCCTCCAAGCAATCTGCGCTCCCTAATGTATTGGTGATCGGAACTGGCGGAACGATTGCCGGTCAATCCGAGGATGCAACCAGCTTCCAGAACTACAAGGCAGGTACGCTTCCCATTGGAGAGATGGTAGACGCCTTACCGGATAAGCAGAAGATTGCTGATGTTAGCACGCTCCAATTCGGAAATTCAGGCTCAGGCTCCTATAGCATGGCTGATCTCTATGACTTGTCGCAGACGGTAGATAAAGCTCTTGCCCTGTATGACAGCGTTGTGGTCACCACGGGTACAGATACAATGGAGGAAATCGCCTATTTCCTCGATATGACGGTTCAGAGTGACAAACCGGTCGTGATCACAGGCTCCATGCGTCCATGGACTGTCATCGGCTCTGACGCTCAAGCCAATCTGTACAACGCCATCAAACTTGCAGGCAGTGGTCGTACCACTTCATTCGGAACAGTACTGATGTTGAATGACACCATCCAACTCGCACGTGGTGTAAGCAAAACGAATGATTATCGGACAGATACGTTTGAGACACCGATGCTCGGTGCCGTAGGATATATTGATGAAGAAAACATTCGAATCTACCGTGCTCCTGCACGCGCCTTGAAACCTGAAGGCACTGCGAAGCCCGTATTCGATCTGAGTAAAATCACAAAAGCTGATCTCGCCAAAGTGGAAATTGCGATCTCGTATCAAGAAGCTGGAGGCGGAGCCATCGAAGGGTTCGTGAGCAACGGCGCACAAGGCATCGTAACCTCCGGTACAGGAGCTGGCGGTATCTCCAGAGCTATGGGACAAGCTCGTACCAAAGCCATTGAGGAAGGTGTAATCTTCGTGACCACCACTCGGACGGGTTCAGGAAGTGTATACGGGGGTGGAAAAGGTATCATTGCCGGCGATAACCTGAGTCCACAACAAGCTCGTGTGTTATTGATGCTTGGACTATCCTTCAGTGATGATTTTGACACCATCAAAAAATGGTTCGAAACGTACGGAACACCTGAAGTCTAAGAAAGCACTCATCCTTTATAAATCTGGACAAAAAGAAGAGACGACACGCCCCTGATATTCAAGGTGTGTCGTCTCTTCTTTTTGTTACCTCAACCTCTTCTCACTTCACCCAAGCAAGCACGAGCCCATCGTAATCCGGTAACATGGTCGTTACCAGACGGGGATCACTTGCCATCTGTTCATTGAAGCGACGAACCGCAAGAACGGCCGGACCCTGCTTGTCCGGATTCAGTGTACGACCACGCAGGAAACAGTTATCCCCCACAATGACAGCACCTGGCCGAGCCAGCTTGATGGCATAGTCGAGATATACCGGATAATTTTCCTTGTCTGCGTCAATAAAGAAGAAATCGAATGTGCGACCTTCCTGTTGCAATTGCTCCAGGCTATCTGCCGCCGGGCCAATCCGGTACTCTACCTTTTCGCCAAAACCGCCTTCTTCCAGATGACCACGCGCCATTGCCGCATATTTCTCTTTCAGTTCCAGAGACGTCAGGGTCCCATTTTCACGCAATCCGCGTGCAATGCAGATCCCGCTGTAACCGCCCAGCACGCCGATTTCGAGCGCAGCTTCTGCTTTGGATGTCTTGGCTAGAAACGTGAGCAAACGTCCATACGCCGCAGCAACCGAAACTTCCGGCATACCGTTCGAACGGATGGCCTCTTTCACTTTCAGCAAAAGGTCATCCTCTTGAAATAATTGATTCACATATTCATCAGGGGTCAGATTCACCACTAAAATCCTCCTTGGACACTTGGACTGCTTTCCATATGGATGCCAATGTTCTATAATAAATGTTTGTTATCAACACAGGCGGTTGACTGGTGCATCATCTCGAGAGAGGATTGCATACGTTCACCGCATTTCTCATTGTAAGTTTTTTCACGGAAAGCGGCAAGGCCGCACCGTTACTATACAGCAGAGAGAAGGATATTCCTTCTCCAGCTTGAAATGGAGTTGAAATGAATCACATGGCTCAATTGCAATTGATTGCGACCTCGGCAATGGGACTCGAGGCTGTTGTTGCCCGGGAACTGAAGCAACTGGGGTATGAGGATGTTACGATCGACAATGGACGGGTTTTCTTCACTGGGGATTATATTGATATTTGCCGGTGTAATCTGTGGCTGAGAAGTTCGGATCGGGTATTGGTCAAAATGGGTGAATTCCCTGCTACAACATTCGACGAATTGTTTGAAGGCACCAAAGCACTTCCATGGGAAGAGTGGATTCCTGCTGACGGCGAATTTCCTGTAGAGGGTCGCTCCCAAAAATCTCAGTTGAGCAGCGTACCTGCATCACAAGGGATCGTGAAGAAAGCAATCGTAGAGAAACTGAAACTGACTTATGACACGGAGTGGTTCCCAGAGGATGGGTCTCGTTATGTGATTGAGGTCATTCTGCTGAACGATCGCGCCCTGCTTACTTTGGATACAACGGGACCAGGTCTGCATAAACGGGGTTATCGTAAACTCGTCACCGAAGCACCACTCAAAGAAACACTTGCTGCAGCTCTTATTCAGCTCAGTCGCTGGAATGTATCCCGCCCCTTTTATGATCCATGCTGTGGATCAGGCACAATGTTAATTGAAGCCGCTATGATCGGCTGGAACATTGCACCAGGACTTCGTCGTACCTTCAACTCCGAGGACTGGGCTGTCATTCCTGAAGAATTGTGGGAACAGGCGCGCGAAGAAGCATTCGATGCTGTACGTGACGATATCCCGTTACAGATTTCAGGTAGCGATATTGATCCCGAAGCGATTGAAGTTGCTATGGCAGCGATCAAAAGTGCTGGCTTCGCTAAAGAAATTGAAGTCAGCGTCCTGCCCGCTCATCGCGCTAGACCACAGGGTGATTATGGTGTCATCATTACCAATCCCCCATATGGTGAACGTTTGAGTGAAGAAAAAGAAGTTCAGAAGTTGCTCCGCTCATTAGGGCGCAGTTATCTAGACATGCCAACATGGTCCTTTTTCGCAATCACATCGACCAAAGCTTTCGAGGAGTATTTCGGTCATAAAGCAGACAAGCGTCGCAAATTGTTCAACGGACGAATTGAAACCCAGTACTATCAGTATTTGGGCCCACTGCCCCCACGAAATAAAGCACCACAATCTTCATAACTGTTTCGAATATAAAGTGCTCCTGCCATCTATGGCTGGAGTGCTTTTTTGTGCGCTATTCTGTTCATATGAATTCGCCGTCATCGGCCTTCGTTTGGATAGAAATCAATTCATCCTTAGGCATAGTTGAAAACCCATGGGGCCACGCTATAATGGATGGAGCCCTATTTTAACATTCCGATTACAAAACAACGAAAGCAAGGGGGACATACATATGGTTGTCACTCGCCCTACTCGCAGCTCCATGCCACGCGGGCTTCTGAATCATCCACTAACGTTATATCTTATTTTTCTTGTGCTCATGCTGCTCAAACTCATGTGGCTCCATCACAATCTGCACGCCTATAACATTACGATGGGACTGCTGGATAAAGTCATTGCTATTGGATCACTTCTTCTCCTGTCCTTCTGGACCTGGTGGCTGCCACGTAGAGGCATGATCGTGTCTCTCGCGGTGCTTAACCTGCTGCTTACCGCACTAATCTATGCCGATATGGTGTATTATCGCTATTTCCAGGATTTCTTGACCATCCCGGTATTGTTGCAGGCCAGACAAGTTGACGCATTGGGTGACAGTATTGCTACATTGATCTACACAAGCGATCTTTGGTTCTTTGCCGATTGGCTTGTCGTCATTCCATTCGCAGCTATCGTACTGTTCAGCAGACGTTACCGTTCGAAGCACGCCAGTGCGTCTGTTCAAGGTTATGGAAGTTATACGTATAATGATCGCAAGGCGGGGATGCGCCGCCGTCTCACTGCCGGCAGCATTGCCCTTGTGCTGGGACTGGGTCTCGCAGTCGGCCCGATTTATTTTTACAGCAAAACATGGGCCAAGGGCCTGTTCGATAACAACTGGTGGAATGTATCCATGTACAATGTGACTGGACTTCTCGCTTTTCATGGTTATGATCTGTACAACTATGCCAAAGACCATATCGGCTCCGGGCCGCAGGCTGAACCCGCGGATGTTGAACAGGCAAAGGCATTCTTCGCTGAAAGGCAAGGAGCTGAACCGCAGAACGATGCCTTGTTCGGCAAATATAAGGACAGCAACGTCATCATTGTCCAGGGTGAGGCTTTTATGAACTTCATGATTGGCCAAAGCATTGGCGGTCAGGAGATTACACCGCATTTTAATGAACTGATGAAGGAAAGTCAGTATTATAGTCACTTTTACCACCAGACAGGTCAGGGCAGAACGTCAGATGCCGATTTTGGAGCAAACATTTCTCTGCATCCACTTCCGGTTGGATCCGCGTTTGTACGCTATGCAGACCATACGTATGATTCCCTCCCTTCCATTCTGAAGGATAACGGGTATAGCACCAACGTATTTCACGCTTATGAGAGTGGCTTCTGGAATCGGTATACGATGTATCAGAACATGAAGTACGACAAGTTTTATAGTAAAAATGATTTTGCACAGGATGACCCGCTTGGCTGGTCCCTGTCTGACGAATCCTTTTTCCGCCAATCCGTTGAGAAAATGAGCAGTGAGGTGACCGAACCGTTCTATTCGTTCCTCATTACACTCAGCAGTCACCACCCATATGCCCTGCCTAAAGAGAAACAGCAGCTGGATGTAGGCGCGTTCCAGGGAACAATGTTCGGTGATTATCTGCAATCGGTTCATTACGTAGATTCGGCGCTCGGCAAGATGGTGGAGGATCTGAAAAATCGGGGATTATGGGAAAATACCATCTTTATGTTCTACGGAGACCACGACAACTCGATTAAGGAACAATCCCAATACGAACAGTTCCTTGGACGTTCACTGAACGAACTGGATATGGCTCAGATCATGAACGAGGTGCCTCTGCTCGTGCATTTACCAGATGGAGCTGCTGCTGGAACCATCGACGAACCTTCGGGACAACTGGACATCACACCATCCGTGATGCATTTGCTCGGTGTATCCGACCAGTCCTATTATCATATGGGTAACGACGTTTATGACGGGTCTTCCCGTACGGTTGTGCTGCGTAATGGCGCATTCTCGGATGGTTCTGTATTCTATATTCCATCGGATGACTATATCTATGAGAGCGGTGCTTGTTATGACCTGTCCACACGTGACAAAACGGATATCAATGCATGCCGGCCCGCTCATGATGAAGCAACCAAGCGATTGCACGTCTCGGACACCGTAATTACCTATGATTTGATTCAGCGCTTTCGAGAGGAAGACAGTTCAGGAGCAACATCACAATGAGCAAAATCGTAATGACAAGCTAAAAAATACGCGAAATATTGAATTGAATTGGATTTAAAAAGGGGCACTCTCATTACATGACATCACACACAGGATCATTTAATATTGAACAACAATTGTTCGATGCAGCCGCAAACTTTGTGCAGCAACGTTATCCTCAGGGATGGGGCGGTGCCGGTGCCGTCTATACCGAAGCTGGTTCCCTGTTGATTAGCGTAGCTCCAGAGGTCATCAACGATGCCACGCATCTATGTATGGAAACAGGAGCTTATCTGGAAGCCCACAAATTGAATGAACGCGTCACCCACTCCCTCTGTATCGCTCGTGATGACGAGCATTCGGAATTCAAGGTCCTTACACCCTGCGGCGTATGCCAGGAACGCTTGTTTTATTGGGGTGAAGAAGTGAAGGCTGCCGTATACGACCCTGCTGGTCAGTTGGTTTTCAAAAGACTGGATGAGATCCAACCTCACCATTGGTCCAAGGCATACAAGGATAAGTAAGTTGTCTCCCCGCTTAAGAGCGACGGAGATCCACAGGATTCCTATCCTTAAGTCGCATGGTATAAAATTAAAGTGTTGAGGCCGCAACCTTTCCGTTGCAAGTCTCAACACTTTTTTTCAATGGGGCGAAGCCTAAACTTGCGAATTATAGAAAGTGGCTTTATAATTGTAACCATATTAGTTTCAACTAAAAGGATGATGGAGGTTTTAATAAAATGAACATTGAGATATGGTCTGATTTTCTATGCCCTTTCTGTTATATCGGCAAACGCCGCCTGGAGAATGTGCTGCAACAGTTTCCACACCGTGATGAAGTGAAGCTGCAGTTCAAAAGCTTCGAGCTTGATCCAAATGCTGCATTGAACCCAGGCAAAACCAATACGGAATACCTGGCTTCCAAATATAATATTAGCGTGGAGCAGGCCCAAGGCATGAATGCCCAGATGAATGCCAATGCTCGCACGGCAGGACTGGAATACAATATCGATGCCATGATTCCTACCAATTCTTTCTCAGCTCACCGCTTGACACACTGGGCGGATACTCAAGGCAAAGCGCTTGAACTAAGCGAGCGCATATTCCAAGCTGTGTTCATTGAAGGTAAACACTCGGGAGACCCTGAGGTCTTGGCTCAGTTAGCAGAAGAAGTAGGCCTGGATCGTGATGCAGCTGCGGCAGTGCTGTCGAGTGATCAATTCACGGACAATGTTCGCGCCGACCAAGCGGAAGGTGAGCAACTGGGCATCCGTGGTGTACCGTTCTTCGTATTCGACCGCAAGTTCGCCGTATCAGGCGCTCAGCCTGACGAGGTATTCCTGGATGCCATTCAGAAAGCATGGGACGAGCGTTCCCCTTTCACCATGGTTGAATCCAGCACAACAGAAACAGACGGCAGCGGAGTCTGCACAGATGACGGTTGCGCAGTTCCACCATCCGATTCAAATAAATAACACAAAAGCAGCAGGATCGGGGAGTATCCCCGATCCTGCTGCTTTTTTATATGCTACACACCACTCAAGCTCATTGTATATATTTGTGTTTGATGAACAGTTACTGTGGAGGGGACGGAATCGATTCTGAAGAAGCGAAGCGTTCGCCTGAAAGCTTTCTGCAAGAAAGCTGCATCGGAAGCATAAGCTGTCTCCAAATTTTATCCTCTGAAACGAGGAATCAAAAAAAAATTTGGAGACAACAGCGATCAAAAGAACGATTCCGTAACCGGAACAACCACCAGTAGTTAATCAAACAATTATATTCAATTAGCGCCACCCACTCAATCCCAAAATAGCTGATCCGGATGTGGTCCCGTCCGCTTATCCGAATCCAGTGCATCAATCAGCTTCAACTCATCCGGTGACAATTCAAAGTCAAAGATGTCCGCATTCTCACGAATCCGCTCTGGCGTAACCGACTTCGGAATCGTCACAATCTGATTTTGAATGTCCCAACGCAGAATAATCTGCGCCGGTGTTTTCCCATATTTCTGGGCTAGTGCTTTGAGTGTCGACTCTTGGTTCAGCTTGCCCTTCATAATAGGACTCCATGCCTCCAGCTGAATTCCCTGCGCTCCGCAGAAATCCTGAAGTTCCTGCTGGATCAGACCCGGATGCAGCTCTACCTGATTCACCGCAGGCACCGTTCCACCTTCATCTATGATATCTTGCAAATGGTGTACTTGAAAGTTACTCACACCAATCGCACGAATGCTTCCTTCGCTATATAGACGTTCGAATGCTCTCCACGTCTCCTTATACTGGTCTCTGCCAGGCCAGTGAATTAAGTAAAGATCAATTACATTCAATCCAAGTGCTTTCTGACTCGCTTCAAATGCTCTCAACGTTGAATCAAATCCCTGATCCTCGTTCCAAAGCTTGGTCGTCACAAACAGTTCGTTACGGGCAACACCACTGCTTGCAATAGCTTGTCCTACTTCTTCCTCATTGCCATAGATGGACGCGGTATCAATACTGCGATATCCAACCTCCAAAGCCGTCTCGACCGCCTGTTGCACTTCCTTACCTTTTGCTTTATATGTTCCAAATCCTAGCCATGGCATCGTTACTCCGTTGTTCAGAATCGTACAATCTGTAATATGTTTTGTCATTCTGTACCTCCCGTATGGAATTTTGCCTGCTCTTGTTCTATTAACCTTCTCACAGAATTTTAAGCGACCATTCGACATACTGTCGGAGTAGACCCATCAATCGAGAGTTTTTGCAAAAGGCATGAAGAACCCGCAAAGCATCGCTGCCCTGCGGGTTCTGGTGTGAACAGGAACGTTATTGATTCCCTTGACCGTGCTGACTCTGGATGGAATTCAATCGTCTCTTCTCCTCGATGAACATCTCTTCTGCCAACTCAACACCTTGTCCTCCGAGCGAAAGCTCTGCTTGACGCATCGCCTGCTCCGTATGTGCCAAACGACGTTCCGCCTGTACAATGGTCTGTGCCGTCGGATGAGACATGGCCTGAGATACAGCATAATGAAGCTTGTTCACCGCATTTTGCGCCTGAGATACAGTAGTATCAGCCTGCAAACTGGAATCATAACGCTTCGGCATGAGTATTCCTCCTTGGGATGATCATGTTCCTGTTACCCCTTTAGGATGGATAACACAAGTCTTCCTTATTCCTCTTTTGTGTTTTTGTCGTAACCTTAACCTGTCTTGCTGCGTTTATTAAGTACTCATCCCCGGTCAGGAGGAATTCAATTGAAAAAAATAATAATAATTCTCTGCTTGTTGTCTTTAGTCATGTGGGTGCAAGGCTGTGCCCCTAAAACATACGAGATCAAAGGATATACAGGTTCATCCATAAACCCAGACATCCCTGTCCCAAGCAATGCAAAGCTCATTAAAGTCATAACTGATTCAGGCAATAGAAACATTAAAGATGGCGTGATGTATGAATTGAAACATATTGGGGGTGAGCAAGGACTATACCCGCCAATGGATTATTTTCAGAAGCTAGCGGATACAGGTTGGGTCGAATTGGAGGAAGAACGAATGGGTCATATACATTTTCTGAAAAAGGATACCACGGTCATTGCCATTGAAATTAGAGAAGATACCTTCGAAATTTATGAAATGATTAAGGGCACTGTATTCTAACGCAGCTTGTGTTCACTATTACTCAAGCGCAAAAAAGGAGAGGCACATCGCCCCTCCTTGCGGATGTTTGAACCCTTCGTTCAATTACCTTGTTATATCCTGTTACTTCACGAACTTTGCGACTTTGGCGAGCACTTCTTCTTCTGTCGGAGCACTAATGTACCGACCGTTGATAAAGACAAACGCACGTTTCGCGCAAGGACCGCAATAGGATTTGCACCCAATTTTGATCTCCGTGTCTGGAGCCATTTTCTGCAACTTGGGCACAATCGATTTCAGTCGGACATGATTACATTTTTCGCATACGCGGATATCGTTAGCCATGAGTTCCCCTTCTTCGCGCCCTTAGTGGTCGCCGTGATTACCTTGGGACGGATTCGTAATAACGAAGCCCTCTTCCGGGAAGTAGAGGTAGTCAATTTTAACACCGTTCAACAAAGGCTGATCATTCGCGAGAATGACATCAATCTCTTTATCGGTAGATACAACCGTATCATTTTCTTTTGGTGTGTCGATATCCAGGCCGTAGTGAGCATGGTCACCATGTGCATGGGTGATGACAACGCGCAGTTTTTTTCCTTCGTTCTCCGGCTTGTCCAATTCAAGCTTCAATACTTTAGCAGCATTACGCGTAATTTTGCAGTTCATTCTCTTCATCTCCTATATTGTAATTGCTGGTTTCAACAATTTCAGCAGTCTTAAACTACAGCATCTATTGTAAAGAAAGTTACCGCTCTTCGCAATAACATTGATGCGAATTCAATGTTAAACCTATCCATTTCCCCACAAATTAAGAAGGCGTCCCTTCCTGAAGCACAGGATATTTGCGTTCCGCACGGCTTACAAACCAGTTCATCAGAATCAACGTCACCCCGATATCATCGATGGGCATAAACGGCATGACGTCCGGAAGTACCCAGTACAACAGGGCTGGAATAATAAACAACAGCTTTTCTCCCAAAGGAATCTGCGGAGCCCGGAGCAGCCGGGGGAGCCTTTTGAAAACTTGTGTCCATCGTTTGAACGACAGCAGTCTTCTCCACTTCATTTGAATCCCTCCGTATAATAAATAATAAATATATGTCGCCAAAATGGCACATCCATTATTACCCGTTCAAAAACCATTCAGAACGAATGACATAGTATGTGATTTCAAAAAAATAAAAACGGAACGTCGCTCATAGCGTCCGTTCCTGTTATACGAATGATCTACCGTTAAGTTTCACACCTTCATAAGCAAGCCCTAACTCCATTACCCATTGGATAACAGTTCAGCCAGCAACATGCCGACTTCTATACAGATATCATCAAACTGTTCTATGGGAAGCGGATTAACACCCAATCCAACTTCCACCGTGAAGCCCGGTTTACCAAACGCTTGGATAAACCAGTCTTTGTATCCGGCATCACTGCCGCCAAGCTTCACTGCCTTGTAGCCCGAAGCTTTGGCGAGTCTGCGCGACAGCGGTGCACTCTCTCTGGGTTCCAGATCACGGTAGTTCCAATAGATCTCCTGTCCCTGACTATGAAGAGAGACAACCGCAGCGAAGGTGTGCTGCTGCGTCCACTGCGCAAGTGCCTGTGCCTCCGGTTCTGTCAATGGAGCTGTTCCTGCATAATCCCGGGGGCCAGGTGAGGTTAGACCTCTTCTCGCTGCCTCTTCATCCCAATGGGCGGGAAATTGATCATTCAGATCCACTCCTCTGATGTTGGCCTTCCAATGTGTAAAATGTGATCTGCCGGCATTCCAGGCTAACAACTGCTGTGCATGTGGATGCTGATTGACCACACCTTCCTGAACCAGTTCGACTCCGTCCGGATTAACCATCGGCACGGCCCAGAGTGTTGTTTCTTGCATCCATCGTTCTGTCTGGAATTGATGCCATGCCTTATGCGTGCTATATGACTGGGCATATTCTTCAATAAATTTCATCAGAACTGCCGTTGTCAGCCACTCATTAGCATGAACGGAAGCGTTAACATGAATATGTCTCTGTCCTTGCCCGATACGCAAATAAGGCAGTGACTTGCCCATGACACTTGTTCCGATTGAACCCGTCTCGATAAAAGGATATTGATTCTCAAGTTTGTCTATATCGTTGATTAATTCTCGATAACCGTACTCTCCCTGAATCTTTACAATAGTTTTTCCATTCGAAGCCGGAATATGAATACAGCGCCCAACCCAGTCGGCAATATTGGCGATTTCGGGATTGGCCTGGCGCAACACCTCTTCGTCCAGACCAAAGCGCGCTGCAATCCCCACTACACTTTCTCCAGGCGGTACAGCATACCTGCGACCTGTCCCGGGGACAATACGCAGCATCTGACCTGCCAGAAGGTAAGGCTGAGAGGCCGCTTCAGGGTTCAGTGCAGCAAGTAACTCTTTCGTCATATGATGTGCTGACGCAATTCTCGGCAGCGTATCTCCCCGCTGAACGATAATCCACTGCTGTTCCATGTTGTTCTCCTTTCCACAGGAAAAGACCGTTCTCCTGTCCGGTTCTCACCATTTTCGTGTCTGTAACATATGTATGCAGGCCAGGTTGTCCGTCATGTGACATGAATCATGCTCATTGCCTGTCGATGCAGAATCATGACAAAAAATCCCGGAACTCCACAGTTCCGGGATGTCGTACAGCCAATGTACATTAATTATAAGTCCTATTCATGCGTACTTTTGCGTATAACTATGGTAATTGCGTAACCTGCCAAACCACAGGGGTCTTCGAGATCTGCTCTCCCAACCATCGACGGGTGATATTCTGGAACATGCGTGGATCGCCAGTGCAGAAAAATTGATGCACCGGGGTCTCATCCCCACTGGCCAGCTTTCGTTTATCATATAAAATCGTACTGATTTCCCGTGCCGTTTCATCTGCCGAACTGATTAGCTTCACTTCCTGTCCCATAACATCCTGAATGGTGTCCATGAGAAAAGGATAGTGCGTACAACCCAGAATAAGACAATCTATTGGCTGTTGTTTGATCTCATCCAATGATTGCTCCACCGTATGTGTCGTGTGCTCGGAACGAAATTCACCTTGCTCCACCAACGGCACCAGCGCCGGACAAGCCTGACTGACCACATCGATATAGGGGGACAGCTGCTTGAGTGCCGATGTATAAGCCCCACTGCCAATGGTACCTACGGTACCAATCACACCAATGCGTCCTGTACGTGTCGCTGTGATAGCAGCCCGTGCTCCGGGATGTATAACACCGATGACAGGCACATTCACCTTGGCACGGATATAATCCAGCGCGGCTGCTGTCGCTGTGTTACAGGCGATAACGATAACCTTCGGATCGAATTGGATCAAGAAATCAACGATTTGTTCCGTAAATTGTTTCACTTGTTCGGACGAACGGGGTCCGTACGGTGTCCGGGCAGTATCCCCAAAATAAATGATCTTTTCCCGCGGGAGCTGACGCATCACTTCCTTGGCGACGGTCAATCCCCCCACACCGGAGTCTAATATAGCGATTGCTTGCTGCACGAACACACCGCTTCCTTCTTCATTGAATTGGTTCTCAAAACGATTGTTTCCAGAGCTTTCTTCCTACCGTATGAACATTCTGGCAAAAAGGTACCTACATCTTACCCGATTTCATCGCAGGGTTCAAATAAAATCCCGCGCACTGTGTCATCTCCGCATGGGCACACAACAAAGCAGGCTCTCCTCTAAATCGAGGAAAGCCTGCAATCCCAAGCTTTGCTTAGTTGTCGTCCTTGGACTCATCCACAGGAAGCTTCGCTACAATATCGATTCCGGACTCATCTGCTGCATTGTCCGTATTAGGTTCTGTAATGGCTGCCGAAATGCGAATTTCTTTGCCTTCAGTGCAGTTGCGCCAGGATTGAATATCCTGAATCACGACATCTGCAGTCTCTTTGACCTTGGATACGATCTGCGAACTTTGTTCTCCCACTTTGCCAGCCAGTTCCTGACCCTTCTCCGATACCTGACGAGCACCCTCTGTAATATCTTGACGAAGTTCGCGTCCTGATTTCGGTGCCAGCAACAATGCCGTTACTGAACCTACCACGGAGCCGATCAGAGCACCCCACAACAAACTTTTGTTAGAATCCTTCACGTCACATCTCTCCCTTTACTGTCGTTTAAGTACCGGATCAGAAGCAACGGCCTGTCGCTCACCCATCCGGGCGAATGCCTACTCTGTTGATGCATTATAAGCAGCACAGGCTTGACTTGACACTCCAGATGTTAAAAATAATCTGAACGTGCTCTTTGCACCCTTATTTTTCAGCTTTTCGCATAAACTCAAGTCTGGCGAGCCGGCTCCAGATCAGCCGCTGCATGCTCATCCCCAGGGTGCAAATCAACGACATAGCGTCCTGGTGCAATAAGTGCCGCCTGATGCTCACAACGCCAGCGACGTCCGCCGGAAGAACCCAGTGTCTGTCCATCCTGCAGAACATCCCCCTGATCAAATATGTAATACGCTGCACCCAGCAAGGTCTGGGCCACCGTATCCGGATCAAGACCGACGAAGTGACACTGTACATCAGGTACACCCAGCGCAGACAATCCTACTGTGTCCATGACCAACTCACGCTGTTCCTCTGTACCTCCAGCCTGATACATTCGAACGTTCATGGCCGCATACAGATGTTCCTCGCGTTCTTGAGCTTGCGCATATGCTTCCGGTTCAACCAGCTTATCACTGCCATACCAATACAGCGCATCACAGGTCAAGCTCTCCATGATTGCCAGTACAGTCTTCTGGAACAGCTCCAGGCGCTGTTTACGAGGCATGGCTGCTGTGAACATGTCATGTATCCGAATGGAGTAACGCGCAGCTTCTACAGCTTGTCCTGCCTCCGGCCAATGCCATGCTTGCTGTAAAGCCCCGCCAAAGCGTGCACGATCTGCAATTTCGTTGACAGGAAGCATACAGGTCTGTGCGGGGATATCTCCTTCCTGGAAAGATACCTTGTGGTTCAGATGATAGAAGACCAGCATTTCATGGTCCTGTTCTGCGCCACCTTGCTTCACATCCAGTCTGACTTGTCCTGTGTGACGAATCATCGCTTCTTGCAATCGCAGGCGATCCACCTCCGGACGTTCCCGGAACAAGAGTTCAACCATATATACCGGATGGAATCCGGAAGGTGTTTCATTTGCATCTTTACTTTCAGTATTTACTTCATTGAATTCTTTTGATTCATTTGATTCATTTGTCATGCGATTTCCCTCATTCCTTACGCTGTCCCTCGGGCTGTGCCGCATTGAAAGGACCAAGTTCTTTTTCCACGTACTCGCTAACCTGAGTAGTAAAATGTTCAAGTATAACCGGTAACTCTATGCTAATCGGATGAAGCTCAGACCGCTCCCAACTGTAATAATCCTGCACCAGCGGCTTACGTAACGTGACAAGCTGACGCAAAATCTCATAGGTCGCATGATCAAAAACCTTTTCTTCATAATTAATCTGAATAATATCATCATAGCTGCTTGCATCTCTCATGATGAAGCCGTCAATCAGATAACTCCCCACATCGGTAACAATCTCTATCGCCAGGTGAAGACAACGTTCCTGTACCATCCCCAGCATGAGACTGCCATCCCAGGCCTGAGCTGCCCGGCGAAGCCCTTCGGCCACTTCCGGTACAGCAGCAAGCCGGCGGGCAATCTGTTCTCTGTTCACATAATACATTCGTTCACTTCCCGTTCAGTGAGTTATCGGTTACGTTTCCCTCTTCGCTTAAGCCAGAATATCATCACAGGACAAGCGATCAGAAACACAATAAAAATATATAGAAATTCCATAACGTCTCTTAAATCGCTCATGCAGAGTCCCCTTTATCTCAACGTAGTGTGAATGACAGATTAGATTTCGTAGTCCACTGCAATCGACTGTTCTCTGACTTCGTTCATGTACTTGATTACTTCCTGATGAAGCGGGTGCACCTGATACGCCTGAAGATCCTCCAGTGACGCAAATTCCGCTGTGAGTGAAATGTCGAAGGATCTGTCCGAGCGGAGCACATCAATCCCGATTTCAAGTGAAATCAGAACATCAATTTTACCATCCAGATTGCGAAGCACCTGGGCAGCAGCTTCAATACTTTCTGCTGAGCGATCTTTCATTTTGAACAGGACAATATGTTTTATCATCTGAGCAAGCACCTCGTTTAGTATAATAGTAGAATTGAATGAATTTTCGTGTATCCAAAATATATCATAACGTTCTCTATTACGAAAGGATACTTGGAAACGTTCTCTTGAGATGAAAAACTAATCCGAACCGTTTCCTTTCGGTTCGGATTTCTCTTGAGATCCATCCTCCGTCTGTTTCGTGGATTCATTCTGCCAAGTTTGTCCTGTTTCAGACTGTGGCTTGGTGCTGTCCGTGGTTGGCTGCGGTTTGGACCATTCCCGATTTGTCAGATACTCCTGATCTTCCTGCTTCTTCAATACGGCAATGGCCTGTCTGAGCTTTCCTGGCAATGGAAGTCCGATTTTGGCATAATTCTCGGTGATCGAGATCAGTTCATTCACCAGATAGAAATAAATGGCTCCGCCTTTGATAATATCGGTTCCCATAAGCAGGTCAATTCGGTGGGCAAGCAAAACAACGGTAAGCATGAGCCCTTTTCGAGCAATCCCCCAGAACCCAATGTTACTATTCAATCCGGTCCCCGTTCTAACCGCCGCTGCCAAACCTGTGATATAATCCACAGCCATCGCGACCGCGAGTAGGCTCAGCAGTTGATCCCACCCGCCAAAAGCAAACGTAACAAATGCTCCCGAGATGGCAGCAAAGGTATTCACAGATAGATTCACGTTCCTCACCTCTCCCTTACACTTGAGTACCCTACAATATATGTAAGAGTAAGAGATTTGACAGGTCACATGTCATGCTGAACTTGCGGATTTATCATTTCAGATTTGTGCACATCCTCTTTGCAACCGGGCAACGAAAATCAACATGTTATTGGGGAATTCAGGGAAATAAACCGCATCATATCAACAAAAATTAGATAAAAGTTCTTTAGACCTATCAATGAGTAATTAGAACTATATTATTTTTAATCCTGTTCTAATTGTTCCCTCATTTTTAGTGAAACATTGTAATCTAGGAATATACTAGGATGTGAATTGCGCATGGTCTAGTTCGTAGTTCCCTCTTTATCGTGAATTGACGCATTGACGCATTTGTAACCGGTAAACCCGGCACTTGAAAGTACCCCGTTGTTTATTGTAGTATTTGGTTAAAAAAAATCGGAGGAAATATGCCTAATCAACCAGAACAACATTCCATCCAGGCGTGGTCTCTGATCAACCGTAAATACTTGGGAAAAGGCGTCCGTGTTAAACGATTCCGTAAACCGACACGCTGTCAAATCCGCAATCGTGTTCTTCTTGCCGTGCTGATGGCCAATGATATCAAGTTGTCCCAGCTCGCTGAAGACCTCTCCATCTCTTCACGCAGTGTCAGTGCGTGGGTGTACGAAGGACGGATACCCGGCAGTACCAATTTGGACAAAACTTGCCAACTACTCGGCTACCCGCGTCATATTCTCTTCAATGAAGAAGTGGTCCGTAATAGCCCTGTCATATGTCAACCCGAGTCATCTCGCTTCATGAAGCGTACGGTGACCCGTTCTCCGGTTAGTAACCGTATTTTGACAGGCTTGTGTATGGTCCATGATTTGTCGGTGACAGATGTCAGCCACTGGATCGGGGTTCATCCCGGCACTTTCCGCAAATGGCTGCATCAGGGAACGCTGCCTTCTGCTGCGTTTCAGGAACAAGCGGAGCAATTTTTCCGCATCCCGAAAACTATTTTGTTCGCAGATGTCATCTTGAAAGATCGTCGCAACAACTAAATAAGCGAACAGCCAAAAGGCTCTGCTCTCCCTGAAGGAGACCAGAGCCTTTTTAAATAAACGGTATCCCTTCTCTCCCGAACCTGAAGCACTCTCCTGGCTCTTCTGTCGGTAATGTCAGATAATCTCCCCTTCTCTGCCTTCTGCTTCCAAACAGAGCCATTATAGCCCTCTACAAGCCAAGCTTATACAACGCAAGAAGACCGTTATTCATGAAAAGTCATCCTTACCTTGTGTTCAGCACTTCGTTGATATATTTCAAACCGGTATATCGAGGACGAAGCGTATGCGCTGTTGTGAACGCATGCTCCACCATCTCCGAGGTTACACCCAATTGTTCAATAGTCACAGGTCCGCCTACTTGTTCCAACCATTCGATAAGCTGAGCAGCCTCTGGCAAATGGTCATATATTCCAAACACAGGCTCGCCCGATGTCTGTGCCAGTTCTTTATATTTTACAGTAAGTAATGCACAAGCTACGCCAACTTTGGCACCATGCAGAACCGGTCTGTCACCCGCTTGCATCAGATCCATCTCCAAGATGTGGGACAGATGGTGCTCACCTCCGGATGCCGGACGGGAATGGTCAATGATCAGCATGGAAATGCCGGAAACGATCAGCGCATCCATTAATACAGCTACTCCCTCAGCTCGTCCTTCAGCAATCGCTTGCACATGGTCTATACAGCTGTTCAGTGCTTCTTCTGTCATCCGATAAGCGACCGGACAGAACGGTTCCCCACCCAGATCACGAGAAACAATCCAGTCTGCAAGGGAAGTATATTTGCCAAGCATGTCTCCGAATCCGGCAGCCGTCATGACTTGGGGAGCTTGCTCCAGGATATTCATATCAGCAAAGATGGCCTCAGGCGGAACAGCCTGAAAGGTCCGTTTGACTCCGCTTACAATTAAGGGCGCACCTGCAGAGGTAAACCCATCCACTGAAGCCGCTGTCGGTATGGACAGAAATGGCTTGTTCATTTTGGAACATACAAATCGCACCAAATCATGAATGGTACCTGAACCCACGGCGATCACAGCCTGACTTTCCAGATTCACACCCAACATGACCTGTACAATAGCCGCTTCATCCGCAACGATATCACCCGTACGATTCTCCGGCAGAGCGATCTCATCCACATGAATTCCCGCTTCCCGTATACTGCTCAGGACATCAGACCCGGCGGCCCGTAATGTATGTCGATCATAAACAACCGTCACCCGATCATATTCTCGCTCAGACAAGTAACCTGGTAACCTCTGAATGGCCCCAGCTTCCAGATGAATCAGCATATCCACTTTTCGATGTTGATGACCGCAGTTGCACTCCTGTGCTTCCTCATTCCACGCTGCAATTCGTTCGTTCATATTCATCCGCTCTTACCCTCCCATATGAGATATCATGCATAATTACCTGATTAAAACCACAAAATGAGAAAAGGAAATACAATGTGATGATTTTCCTGATCACACTTTACTGCTTGTACCCAATATTTGCAAATCCATATCTCACATTTCCAAGTAGGTGAATCGATGAAATTAACCAAAGAATTAGGAATTTCGCTCGGATTTCTGGCCGGAACCACTTTTGGCAGTGGTGTAGCGTTTTTGTTTCGTCTCCAATCATTTGAAGTTGTTGCCAGTGTTACGCTATTCGGTATTGGAGGAGCTATTGCCGGGATCATCACGGCAGTCATTATGCGCCAGCGCCGAACTCAACACTAGAATGCCGATAGCAAAATATAGGCTTCACACTAATGATCCTGATCCACAAAATAAAAAAGGTTCGTGAATTGCCCTAGAGCAAATCACGAACCTTTTTTGTTAGATGCGGTCGAGAGGACTCGAACCTCCACGGGGGGTTAGCCCACACGGACCTGAACCGTGCGCGTCTGCCAATTCCGCCACGACCGCATAATATGTATCTCCTCATCCTTCGATGAAAAGCGTTCCGGTGAAGCAATTCCTTGTTTTACCGTAATTCAGAGTATACATGCTCCAAAATAAAATTGCAACTTCTTTTTTATCCATTCACGAATAGAACATATGTCCTTTTTTCTCAACTTCAAACAACCTATCGTAGCATTAAACAAAAACCATCCATACGAATGAAAAAATAAAGGAGAGATCCACTTTGAAAACAGCCAATCTTTGCTTTATCGGTGCCGGGTTTCATGCATCGACGAATATATATCCTTCTGTTGTTGAAGCCGGAGCGCAGATTCAGGCCATTGCCACACGCAGTACCGAACGTTCTGAAGCAGCTCTGCTGCGATTTGGGAGCAACGGAAAAGCGTATGACAACGCTCAACTTATGTTACAACAGGAACCTTGTGACGGAGTTGTTGTGGTTGCCCAGCCTGTAGACCAGACCGCTCTTGTCCTTGAATGTATTCGGGCTGGCAAAAATGTATACGTGGATAAGCCGCTCGGATGGAACGCAGCGGAAGCCGCCACTGTAGCAGAAGCTGCCGAGCAGGCTGGCGTCGTCGTCATGGTCGGTTTTATGAAACGTTATGCTCCGGTATATATGAAGCTCAAGGAACTCATTGATGGTGGTTCACTAGGTAAGGTTCGTTCATTTCAGATGAAATTCGCTGTGGACAGTACTCCATTTTGCAAGGATGAGGAGCAGTTCATGAAGCTCGCTGCCATTCATATGGTTGATCTGATGCGGTTCCTGTTTGGAGAAGCCGTGCGGGTTACAGGCACAACCGTGAAGGATGGGGAGCATATTAACCAGAGTATTTCCCTTGTATTTGAGAATAACATTGTGGGCAGTGCGTATTTCACAGGCATGAGTGCATGGTCACGGGAGAGCGAAAGTGTACTCGTCACCTTCGATAACGGATTTGCGTCAGCCGAAGAGATTAACACACTTACTGTTCATCAATCCCGCAGCTCGGATAACCTGCCCTGGAAATCTCTTGAGGAGCAAGATACTGTATATACCCCTTCTGGCTCCCCCATGTCTGGAGCTTATCGAGACCTTTATCTGCGTGGGTTCGTCGGCGAGATGGCTCATTTCATCGAATGTTGCCAGAATCAGTCTATCCCCCATTCCAGCGCCAAGGATAATATCGGGACGATGGCGCTATGCGACGCTATTCTATCGTCACTGAAGTGATGTATATACGTTCACCATTTTATACATCCAGAGAAGAGGAAATAATCATATGTTGGACACAGGCTTACTCATCATTCGTCTCGTAATTAGTTTCATTATGATCGGACATGCATGCAAGAAATTGTTTGGCTGGTTTGGTGGCGAGGGTGTACAAGGGACGGCTGAATTCTTCGGGGCGATTGGTCTGCAGCCTGCCAGGACCATGGCCGTGTGTGCCGGACTTGCTGAATTGATCGGTGGATTCCTGTTTGGAGCTGGTCTATGGATGATCATTGGTGTCGTTCTGCTCATGATTCCGATGATTGTAGCCATAGTCAAAGTGCACGCAGACAAAGGACTATGGAATCTGAACGGAGGATTCGAATATAATCTTGTGATGCTTGGATCGTTACTTGGTGTTGCCCTTGCTGGTGCCGGGGCTTATTCCCTCGATGCCCTGCTATAATATATCGTTTTATCACTACGGACCTCGATGTTTCGCAAGACGAAACCGGGGCTCTTTTTTTGACATACTCACATCTGGCTGCGCTAGGATTAGGGTTTATCATCTGAATAATAAGTGATATGCTCTTTCATGAACTATACGGACTTCATGTGATATAACCACCCAAATGGATACCATAGACATTCACCGTATAATGGAGGTGCACTTAAAATGAAAAAGGACGCAACCAAGGCATGTCCCGCGCCATACGGCTGTTCCGTGGAAGTTACACTTAGTGTGATCGGAGGCAAATGGAAAGGCGCCATTTTGTATCACTTATTCTCCGGTCCATTGCGATTTAACGAGATCCGCAAATTGTTTCCTGACATCACCCAGCGTATGCTCACCCTGCAGCTTCGAGAGTTGGAGGGCAGCGGAATTGTTCATCGTGAAATATACCCCCAGATTCCACCTAAAGTGGAGTATTCCCTCACACCATTTGGCGAAACGCTACGGCCGATCATCTTCAGCATGCGAGATTGGGGAGAAACGTATACGAATGAGGTTCTGGCCAGATCCTCACAAGAGGTATAAAAGACAAAAGAAGCTGCCCCTTCTTCCTAGGGATCAGCTTCTTTGCTTATTTGATAACCGTCTGGATCGTAACTGTACGGTTACGCCCCTCTTCCTTCGCTTGATACAACGCATTATCTGCCAAGTGAAATAATTCTGTCGCTGCTGTGGAGTGCTTCGGATATTCAGCAATCCCAGCCGAGATCGTGACGGAACGATCAATAGGCAAAATACTTTCCTCGACCGTTATTCGGATACGTTCAGCAATCTCAAATGCCACGTTAGACTCGGAATTCCTTAACAAGACTACGAATTCCTCTCCACCAAACCGGGCGCAGACATCTTCTGGTCGGACAGACAATTGAATGATATTGGCAATGTGTTTCAGCACTTCATCCCCTGCATGATGCCCGAATGTATCATTAATGGATTTGAAGCGGTCAATATCCAGAACAATAATGGAGAATGGAACTTCGTTCTGTATCCAATCCTGGATGACCTCTTCGAAAGTTCTGCGATTGTTCATGCCAGTTAAGACATCTGTTCTGGCGTCATAGGCCAGCTGGTTCGTCTGCTTCCTAAAGTTCGCCATTGCGCCAACCACTGTTCGTGTGAGAAGATCTGCCTCTCTGTTCCAGTGAGGCTTCATCACAGGCAGCTCCACTTGTCCCTTATCAACCTGATTCACCAAATCCGCCAACATAGCAAAAGGACTAGCCAGCTTGCGTGCAACCCGCACTACAATAAGCGTCAGAATCAGGAAAGGCACTGAAGTGTATAACAACAACATACGGATATGATGATTTAACTGATCGTAGACCGTTTGGGTTGGTGACACAATCACGACGCCCCAGTCTGTTGAGGGGACTTTGTAATAACCCGCAAGTGAATCCACACCTGCCAGGTTCTTGTATTGTTCTTTCCCCGTCTCGTCTTGGAGCAGCTTCTGCACTACTTCATTCTTACTGACATTTTCACCAATTCGATTCGTGTTCGGATGAAATAACAAGGTACCCTTCTGATCTACAATAAAAAAGTAGGAACCATTGCTTGTCTTGAGCTGACTCCCAAACGAGAGACTCAAAATATTATCTTCTTGCAAAAAAATATTTCCACCGATCGTCCCTTGATACGTTCCCGATGAATCGAAGATCGGTTCACTGACAAATACAATTCGGCGCTTCGTTCTTGGCGTCTGGTATGCTTCGGAGATATATGAAGCCCTTGCTTTAATCGCCGCTTTTGCTGCATCGGAACTAACATGCTGACCTACGCTGGCCTGTGAATAGGGTGATATGGACCTGACTACTCCCGTTTCATCCACCAGAGCTACAGAGTTGAAGAAGTTACTGCTATTGCGGATCAAGTCCAGGGTGGAATTCAACTGATCCGTATCAGAGTAGTCCATCTCCGTGAAATACTTGGCTGCATATTTCAAGCTATCCTGCATGGAATAAAAAAGCGAATCCAGCGTTTGGCTCATTTGCACTGCGCTCGCATAATTCAACGACAAGGTGTTATCAATAAGTGATTGTTTCTGAGATGTATAAGATGAGATGACCATGATAGTCAATGTCATTAAAACTGAGATGGTGACCAACCCGCCGAGCAAAGCCGTAAGACTGATCTTCTTGATATTTTTTATTTTTCTTCGTAATCTGGATGTTCTGTTCTCTGCGATCATGTTATAACTTCCCCCGGATTTTCATGAAAAGGCATGTTCCCTCTATCTTATACGAAAGTTGTTAAGATCAAATAAAGAGTTTGTGAAGTCTTAACAATTACATCGTAAGATTGACGATTTAATGACATTTTACTTTTCCTGGCAGGATTACTGTTCAGGCTCTACCTGAATCAACAATGATATATCCTTCTTCCGGCTCCTGTTCAACAAACCCTGCCATGTGCCGAATTTGAAATTCGATCGGGTGATGACTGCCTATCAGAATACGGTTTTGGACTTCGTCCGCTGTTTCAGCGGGTAATGCGAATGCACGTGTATAGGCAAACTGTCCCTGAAGTGTCGTATAGATCGCATTGACAAGCCGATCGTTGCCCGCACGCCCGAACACATTAAGAATCACAGATCCATCCGAGTCCAGCTTGTCCTTGACCATCGCAAAAAAATCACTGGATATAAACTGCTCAGGTGTACCCGTTGCCGTAAAGGCATCAATAATAATATAATCATATGTCCCAGCAGGTTCCTGTCCTAATAATTCACGACCATCCCCAATGAGCACAGGGCTTCCCTCATATCCAAAAAAGGTCTGGCTCAACTCTACGACTTCTGCGTCCAGCTCAGCCACCTTGACCTGACGATCAGACAAGTAGGTTGGCAATGTGCCAATACCATGTCCCACCACAAATACGGTATCAAATTCAGGATCATTTCGCTCCATTAGATGCGCTATCGCTCTGGGATACTCCAGCACCATCCGGGCAGGCTCATCCAGATCCATTGCGCCCTGCACAGCTGCGTTGGAGAATTCTAATACACGAAACCGTCCCTTCTCTCCATAAAGCCTTTTTGTATCATATACCGTCAGCTCATGCTGTTCACTTTTATTTCGATACAGAACTCTCACTAACCGTTCTCCCTTCATTCTCTGGCTGCTAATTCATCGCCTATCATCATTCTATTATAAGGGATGACAACGCACCACCCTATACTTGAATACGGGTCAAAGAACAACAAAAGACCGTTCCTGATTGCACGGAAACGGCCTTTATATGCACCTTTCAACATGTGTTAAGACCCTATCGCCTCATGCAGTGCCTGGACATACTCTACGCCCAGATTCGAGAGAGAAGTACTCTTGTGACTTATCCAGCCTACATTAATGGTTTCCTCGCATTCCAGCGGAACAGGAATAATCTCATTGCCGTTCAAGTCTGAGCTGAGTACTCCAGTAGAGATCGTATAACCATTCAAACCAATCAGCAGGTTAAACAACGTTGCGCGGTCATTGACCTGTATGCTTTTGGGATGAGATAACGTACTCAGAATTTCTTCGGAAAAATGAAAGGAATTGTACTCCCCCTGGTCAAAGGACAGGTACGGATAATCCTGCAGTTGCTCAATCGCAACCGACTCCTGCTTCGCGAGCGGGTTCTTCACACTGATAAAGATATGGGGCTTGGCTGTGAACAGGCTCGTGAAAACCAAGCCTGCATCTTTTAACAATTTGTTAATCACCTTGGCATTGAACTCATTCAAATACAGGATGCCAATTTCACTTCGCAGGCTTTTCACATCCTGGATAATCTCATAGGTCTTCGTCTCCCGAAGCGCCAATTCGTATTCATCCTGACCATACTGCTGCACCAAACGAACAAAGGCATTCACCGCAAACGCATAGTGCTGTGTCGATACGGAGAAATGCTGCGGCGATGGTTTCGCGTTCAGATACCGGTTTTCCAGCAGTTCGGCTTGCTCCACCACCTGACGTGCATAACTGAGAAACTCGACGCCTTCTTTGGACAACGATATGCCCTTATTGGTACGTTCAAAAATGGTAATGCGCAGTTCCTGCTCCAGATCCCGAATGGCATTCGACAAGCTGGGTTGCGAGATAAATAGCCGTTTGGCCGCTTCATTCATCGAGCCACGCGTCGCCACTTCAATTACATATTTTAATTGTTGTAAGGTCAAGGTTGAACTCCTCTTTTCGATATCATTGTACGATCAGGAGAAAATGTTCTTTTTCTCAAACACAGACATCTGATTCTCCTCGGTAATAGGGCATACATCAGGATACATACTTCGTTTATCCAACTTCTCGTCGATAAAATCAACCACCTGCTGTAGCGAAGCAATCTGTGCTTCAACCTTCTTTCGATGGTTCACCAGCATCTCCCGTTCCTCCGGGAAATCTGCCAGATCCGAATCCATGGACATCTGTAGATAAGGCTTCATTTCCTCCAGAGACATGCCTGTCTTTTTCAGGCAAGTAATCAACTTCATCGTATGAATATCCTCCCGGCGGTATACCCGATGGCGATTGGTTTTGCGTTCAGCTCGGGGAAGCAGTCCGATCTTCTCATAGTAACGAATCGTATCTTCCGATAATCCGGCCTGTTCTGACGTTTCTTTAATGGAGAACACTTCATTATGGCTCACCCTATGGCCCTCCTCCGCATTGATCTCTCTCCATATTACAACTTGGAGTCAGCTCCAAGTCAAGCATGATTCGTTCCAATCTACCCTCTTGACTTGGAGTCGACTCCAAGTTATAGAATGAGCGCAGCATACAGATTCGCTCTGTAATCCCATTCTATCTGGAGGTATTCATGAATATACAAAATCAACTTCGCACCGCTCTCATCACAGGTTCAACGTCAGGAATCGGTCTCGAACTGACCCGCAGATTACTAACTGAAGGATGGCAGGTGATCGGTCTCAACCGTTCCGCTTTCCCTACCGACGATACTGAAATTCAGAACGCCTTACGTTCGGGTCAACTCCGTTTGGTTCAGGCTAACCTGACCAACTACGACAGTCTGAGAATGGCACTGAATCAGATTACATCCGATACCGATTCGATTGATGTTTTGTTTAACAACGCCGGGGGCAGCGCTGCCGAACTTCGTTTTTCTGACCAGGGTCATGAAATGCACTTTGAACTCCAAACCGTGGTCCCTTACATCATCTACATGGAATTAGTTGAGCTATTGCTCAAAGGGAAGATGAAAACAGTCGTCAATACTTCCACCACCGCGTTCAGTATGGTCAAACAATTTGATCTAAATATCCTGGAACGTCCAGCTGAATTCAAAAAGCTGTTTGGTCCCTATGCCGCTTCGAAGCTCGGTCTATCTCTATGGACACGCGAGGTTGCGAAGTCTGCCAAAGCAGATGGCATACACCTGCTAAGCGTAGACCCCGGAGGAAATAATACGCTAAGGGGCAACAAAACATCCGGCCTGCCCTTCTACATCAAACCTGTCATGAAATGGTTCTTCCCTCATCCAAGTCACGGCGCTTCATTGCTCTACAGTGCGGCCTTATATCCAACCAGACACGAATCCGGTGCGTTCCTGGTTAAAAATAAAGCGAAAGCACTTCGTTTCACAGAGCAAGGTCCTGCTGTTTTAAACCGGGTAAACGAGATCTACGAGCAGGCTTTTCGTACAACGCAGTCTGGAAAGGCCACAATCACCCGATCTTAACCATGATGGATGGTGAGCACTAACATAACAAAAAACACGCCATAGTGGTCATAACCCTGTCAAGTAGACAATACAAAAAAGACAAGATTTAAGCTGCGGCCGTTTCCCGGTATTCTACTGGGGAACGGTCGTTTAGTTTTTTCTGAAATCGGTTTTGGTTGTAAAACAATATGTATTCGCTTACTTGCTGTTCAACCTCCGCTTTGTTTGCCGCTGTATTCAAATAAATTTTCTCAGTCTTCAAATGAGAAAAGAACGACTCGATACAGGCATTATCTAAACAATTCCCACGCCTGGAGTGACTGCCTAGGATGCCGAGTTGTTTCAGTTTACGGTTAAATGGCTTCGAGGTATATTGAAATCCTTGGTCCGAGTGCAGAATTACGCCACTCAGATCCACATGCTGACAGAGTCTATCCAACGTGTTATGGACCAAAGCGAGGTCATTTCGTTCAGAAAGATGCCACGCTACAATTTCGTTATTGTATAAATCCTGAACGACAGAGAGGTACACAAAATGTTCTCCAGCACGAATAAAGGTAATGTCGGTAACCAGCTTCGTTCGTGGCGTATCCGCCTGAAACTGGCGCTCTAGCCGATTCGGGTTCACCACAGAAACTTGTTTTCCAAAGAATCGACGTTTCTTTCGAATGACAGAGCAGATGCCTAATTGTTTCATTAATCGGTACACCTTTTTGTGGTTGACCCGAAGGCCTTCTCTCCGTAAAGCTACCGTCATTCGAAGGTAACCAAAGTAGGGATGAACGCGATGGATGGCAAGCAGATGCGATTCCAATTCATGATCCTTTTGTCTACGTTCGCTTGTCGCCTGTCTGCTTTTTCTCCACTTGTAATAGCCCGAACGGGAAACCGCAGCTAACTTCAAGAGCCAAACCAGGCGATGGTGTGCTCGTAGGTCCTCTATAATTTGAAATCTGGCATCTTTACTCGTCACTCCTTGTGTAGATTTGGATACTGCTTTTTTAAGTATTCAATCTCCGCCCGCAAGTAGGCCATCTCTTCTTCCATACTAGAAAACTTGGTTCTAAGGCGTCCCCGTTTGGATGGAGCAGGTTCTAGACTCATTCCCTGTTTCGCTTTTGCTGCCCACACTTGTACCTGAGATTTATTTTGAATATTTAAACGTGTTGCTACTTCACGTATGCTCATATGTTCCTCGTTGACCAGCCGGGCCGCCTCCAATTTCAATTCCAAGGAGTACCGCCGGAAAGTTTGTCCTTTTTTAGCCATGAAAAAAATCCCCTTCGTTTGACAAGATTAAGTCCATCTTAACAGATGTCTTTTTTCTCTTGTCTACTAAAAGGGGATAATACCAATGTGGTCACGTCTTTTTAGTCGTTTGTCCTTCATATTATCCAGGCCCTGATTCATAGGTGTAAACATAACGATACAATGTCGCGTGCAACATGCTACTGAATCTGGAGGGATCACTCAATGAGCAGAGGACAGCAACCCAACGAAAAACCATTCATCATCCCGCAACCTATTCGCAGTGATGGTGCTGGAGGACCTGATCTGGGACCCAGAGACGTCATGAGAGATATACAAAACCCCGATATGCTGGTGCCTCCAGCTACTGATAACGGGTTATTGCCCAATCTGAGAATGTCTTTTTCCGATACCCATATGCAATTGAACCAAGGCGGGTGGTCACGTGAAATCACCGTGCGGGATCTCCCTGTTGCCACTACACTGGCTGGTGTGAACATGAGTCTGACGCCCGGTGGTGTACGGGAACTGCACTGGCATCAGCAATCCGAATGGGCCTATATGATCTGGGGAACGGCAAGAATCACCTCGGTAGATCAGAACGGACGTAATTTTATTGCCGATGTCGGGCCTGGGGATCTCTGGTTTTTCCCTAAAGGTCTGCCCCATTCCATTCAAGGACTGGAGGATGGTTGTGAATTTCTGCTCGTGTTTGATGACGGGTCCTTCTCCGATCTGAATACGTTATCCATATCCGATTGGTTTGCCCATACACCACCAGAGGTATTGTCTGTTAATTTTGGCGTGCCCGAATCCGCTTTTCAGTCAATGCCGAAGGAACAGGTCTATATTTTCCAAGATACCGTTCCGGGTTCCATTGAGAGCCAGGAAGTTCAGTCTCCATACGGCACCGTTCCTCTCACATTCAAACATCGATTGTTAGCCCAGGAACCGCTGATCACACCTGGCGGAAGCGTGCGGATTGTAGACTCCACTAACTTCCCCATTTCGACTACTGTTGCGGCAGCACTCGTTGAGATCCGACCTGGCGCCATGCGCGAACTGCACTGGCATCCCAATGCGGATGAATGGCAATACTATCTAACAGGACAGGGAAGAATGACCGTCTTCGGAGGCAATGGTATTGCTCGCACCTTTGATTATCGGGCTGGAGATGTCGGATATGTTCCCGTCGCAATGGGACACTATATACAGAATACTGGTACAGACACCTTATGGTTTTTGGAGATATTTCGGAGTGATCGCTTTGAGGATGTGTCACTAAATCAGTGGATGGCGTTAACCCCGCGGGATCTGGTCCGTGACAATCTGAATGCACCCCCTGAGTTGCTGGATGCCTTGCGTAAAGTAAAATGGCCTGTCGTTTAAATTAGTGTGTAGAAAATAAAACAAGCAGATCTACCTATTCAAGGTACTCTGCTTGTTTTATTTTGTCGGTGTACAACCACTTACTCTTTCATAAACAGCTCATCCACACGGGTTTCTTACCTAATCAGATATGCGTAGGTTTAATCGCCTGAATATACACACTTTCTCCTTGGAAGCTGACAAGCTTCCCGTGTTCTGTCACTTCAAAGTTGAAAAATTTTCGAATGATGGAAGGTGCACTCAACATGCTTGCTTCAAGCTCCTCCCTCTCCTGCTCGGGCAGTGCTGCACGGTTACACCACTCTTTAAACTTAAAGCGTTTCTGGAAGGAAGCCATCGCTTCCGTCCGAAATCCAGCATACTCCAGCATATGAATCCATTCAGTTTTGCGCCATGCTCGAACATGGCTTGCATCCCGGCACTTCTCCACTTCATTGTAAAACTGGTCATTCTCATCACGTTCAGGTGCCACGTTGTCAATAAATAACAACCTTCCACCAGGCTTCATAACTCGTAATGCCTCATGAACAAACGAAGAAACGTCCGGAAAATGGTGAGCAGCGATTCGGCAGGTTACAAGGTCAAAGATATCATCATCGAATGGCAGCTTCTCTGCATCCCCAGGAACAAAATCTACATTACGGTGTCCATTGCCCTGGATAAATTGTTCAGCCACCTGCAGCATTTCCTCCGTTAGATCGAGAGCTGCCACCCGCTGAACAAGTGGAGCCAATGCATTAGCGACATGCCCTCCCCCAGTGGCGATATCCAGCACGTTCATATCCGGAGTGGCTTGAGATGAAGCCACGAGCAACGCGAGATCCTCACCTTTGGCATGCCCCGAACTCGTCACGTATTTACCTGCATTTTTCGCAAACTGCTTCTGCACCTGACTTTTAATTACATCAGACATTCCAATTCCTCCTGCATAAGTTTCATTAGACGAAACATAGTTTCAAAATATAATTGTATTTATTTTACCATAGATGAATGTAAAAGCTAAATAAGCATTTTACACAAATCCGGAGGCAACTTTCCACTACCTAACCAAAAAGCTGAAATAAAAAAACATCCCCCAAGTGAATTTCACCCAGGAGATGTTTCTTATATTTGTTACTTCACAAGCGTTGGTGACTTCTTCCACAGTCCCAGAATCAGACCGGAGATCACAGCACCAATCGCAACAGCGAGCAGGAACAATAATGCGTGGTTCGCCAGTGCTGCAACAAAGATCCCGCCGTGCGGAGCTGGTACATTAATGTGCCACAGTTGTGTCAATCCGCCAGCAACAGCGGAACCCAGAATACAAGAAGTCAATACACGCAATGGATCAGCCGCAGCAAATGGAATTGCACCTTCAGTAATGAAAGAGAATCCAAGTACATAGTTAGTCAAACCTGATTTGCGTTCTTGCTCTGTAAATTTGGATTTGAAGAATGTTGTTGCAAGAGCGATCGCCAGAGGAGGCACCATACCGCCTGCCATAACCGCTGCCATCCATGCACCGTCTGTGTTACCACTGGATGTGAATACACCAATCGCGAATGTGTAAGCCGCTTTGTTGAACGGTCCACCCATATCGATGGACATCATACCGCCAAGCAGCAAACCCAGCAATACCGCATTACCTGTACCCAGATTACCAAGTGCATCTACAAGCCATGTGTTAAGGGAACCAAAGATTGGATCAAAGACGTAGAAACTGATTGCACCCACGATCAGCAAGCCGAATACCGGATACAGCAAGATTGGTTTCAAACCATCAATTGCTTTCGGCAATCCTTTGAACAACTTACGAAGACCAATGACTACATAACCTGCCAAGAAACCGGCGGCCAAACCACCAAGGAAACCGGCATTTGAGGTAACCGCCATTAATCCACCGACCATACCAGGCATCAGGGCTGGACGATCACCAATACTCATCGCGATAAATCCGGCAAGTACGGGAATCAGGAAGTGGAATGCACCTGTTCCGCCACCAATCGTTTGCAGCAGCTGGAAGAGGGGATTATCCTCGCCCGCAAGCTGTTCGATCAGGAACGAAATAGCCAGGAGGATTCCTCCACCTACGACAAACGGAAGCATATGTGAAATCCCGTTCATTAGATCTTTATAGATTTTGCTACCTACACTGATCTTGCCAGCGCTTGCGCCCTCTTCCTTGGCATTTCCGCCCTGACTACGATAGATCGGTGCATCGCCGTTAACAGCCTTGCGAATCAGCTCTTCGGATTTACGGATTCCATCGCTCACCGGTCTTTGCAATACCGGTTTGCCATCGAAACGTGCCATCTCCACATTTTTGTCTGCGGCAACGATAACCCCTTTAGCACGAGCGATCTCATCAGCAGTGAGAACATTCTGCGCTCCTTCAGAGCCGTTTGTCTCTACGCGAATATTAATGCCCATTTCCTGAGCTTTCTTTTTAAGTGCATCTTCAGCCATAAACGTATGAGCTATACCGGTTGGACAGGCTGTAACCGCAACAACAAAATCTTCCGAATTGGCATTACCTACAATCACACCAGAAGTATTCTGTTGCTGACCAGTAGTAGTAGCGGATGCCGCATTCGCTGCTTTTTCAGCTTTTGCTTTCTCTTTGGCTGCTTCCTTCTCAGCTGCTTCTGCCTGTTTGGCATCAAACAATGCACTAACTTCCGCAGGTGTATCTGTACTCATCAATTGTGAGATGAAATCGCTATCAATCAACAACCTGGAAAGAGCTGCAAGCGTACGCAGATGGGTATTACCTGCGCCTTCTGGAGCCGCAATCATGAAGAACACATGAGCTGGCTGATCATCCAACGCTTCAAAATCAAGCCCTTTTCTACTCTTGGCAAATACAACTGTCGGTTCGTTCACCGCTGTTGTTTTGGCATGTGGCATCGCAATTCCGCCACCGATCCCCGTGCTGGATTCAGCTTCTCTTTTATAGATCATTTCCTTGAACAGAACAGGATCATTAATACGTCCGCTTCGGTTCAGGCTTGCAATTAGTTCATCAATAGCCTCAGCTTTGGTTGTGGCTTGCAGGTCCATGATCATCGTTTCCTGGATCATCAAGTCTGTTATTCTCATCTTGGTACACTCCCTTAAGTTCTATCGGCCCGCGATATGCAGGCCTCACTACATTACAATTACAGTGAAACACTTCTATATAATTGTTAGACTAGATTGTCGTTATGGTTACTTGATTGCGCAACTCATCAATCCATTCACGTGTTGCCAGATCATCCGAGAACGCAGTTGCGCTTCCAGATGCAACCCCTGTGCGGAAAGCTTCCAGCAGGTCCCCACTCTGTACGAAGGTACCTACGAATCCGCCAATCATGGAGTCTCCGGCACCAACGGAGTTTCTCACAGTGCCTTTTGGCACGTTCGCATGATGAACTTCCGCTTTGGTAATGAATAGTGCACCTTCGCCTGCCATGGAGATCAACACATGTTTGGCACCGGCTTCAAGCAACTTACGCCCGTATAACACCAGTTCCTCGCGAGTCTCAATGGTTACTCCGAACAGTTCAGCCAGTTCATGATGATTCGGCTTCACCAGCAATGGTTCATGTACAAGAGCTTCCATTAGTGCAGGTCCAGTTGTGTCAATTACGAATTCGGCACCCGTTTGCTTGCAGACTTTAATGAGACGATCATAGAAATCCGTTCCAAGTGACGGTGGCACGCTTCCGGAGAGAATGACAATATCTCCTTTTTGCAATGATGACAATTTGTGTAGCAACTGCTCCGTCTCTTCTGCACTGATTGCAGGTCCAAGACCATTAATCTCTGTCTCTTCTCCATGCTTCAGCTTAATGTTAATGCGAGTATCGTCTGCAATCGTGACAAAGTCTGTCTGGATGTTATCTTCTTGCAACTTGTCATTAATGAAACGTCCGGTGAATCCACCAAGGAAACCAATGGCCGTGTTATCTGCTCCAAGTTGATTCAGTATGCGAGAAACATTAATGCCTTTGCCGCCCGGGAGCTTCAAATCCCGATTCATTCGATTCAATCCGCCAAGCTTCAGCTCATCCACTTCCACGATGTAATCAATGGACGGGTTTAGTGTTATCGTATATATCATCGTTATCCCTCAATTATTTTAGTTTTCTGGGCGATTCCAAGCCGCCAGTGTTCTGGCATCTGCTCGGTAATCAAATCGGCCTCCTCCAAATCGAACAATTTGGCAAAAGTAATTTCCCCTATTTTGCTGGAATCAGCCAGCACATAAGATTTTCCCGACAATTGATGTGCACGCCTTTTAATCAAGGCTTCCTCCGGATCAGGTGTTGTATACCCCATTTCGGGGTCCACTCCATTGCTCCCAAGAAAACATTTATCAAAACGGAAGTTATCCATGTTCTGTAATGCAATACTGCCGATGACTGCTTTCGTATGAATTTTCATCATACCGCCGAGCAAGTAACTGCGAATACGTTTGCTTACCAATGCCTCAACATGTGAAAGTCCGTTCGTAACAACCGTTACGTCCCTAGCTTCAATAAAAGGAATCATGGCTAACGTTGTCGTTCCTGCATCCAAATAGATGCATTCACCATTTTCGATCTCCTGTGCAGCCAAACGGGCAATCGTTGTTTTCTGTTGAATGTTTTTGAACGTTTTTTCTTCCATGCCCGGTTCCAGCGTTTTTTCATTCACCAGTGCGGCACCGCCGTGGATGCGTTTGAGCATCTGACGACTCTCCAGATCAATCAAATCACGTCTAATCGTTGATTCAGAAGCACCTAGTACATCAACAAGCTCTTGTAACTTCACAATTCCCTGTAAATGTAAGCGCTCTATAATTGCAGCATATCGTTCTTCAGTCAGCATCTTCATTCCTCCAACTGCTTATATAGTATCATAAATCCCTCAAAAAACAACCACTTTCATTCAAAATAATTTAAAAACCTTCAAAAACCCGCATCTTTCGACTTATTTTCTTATTCAATTGTCCCTTCCCCTGACTCCTGAACACGCATCTGATAATCTAGTCCCTATTTTATCGAAGGTGGTGACCTGATGACAGATCGTCCACACAAACGGCGAAAACCCTGTGCCCTGCATCAGAAAAAGAAAGATTCCTCTCCTCGCTTTGGATGGATCTCCTCCAACTGGAGTGGCTACGCTCGTACAGGAACACAGAACCAATACCGCCGCATCTCAGCGGAATGGACTGTCCCTTATGTTCTACCTGGTACACGTAACTCATATTCATCCGCATGGATTGGCATTGATGGCTTCGAGAACAGCAGTCTCATTCAGACCGGAACAGGTCACGACTGGATTCAAGGCAAGCCCAGCTATTATGCCTGGTGGGAGATCCTCCCCGACGCGGAAACCATCATTCCACATCCCGTTTCCCCTGGTCATCGCATTCGGGCAGTCATCTCCAAGTTAACGCGCAAAACCTGGTGCATCACTCTTTCTAATCTAACCCTAGGTTGGACCTTCCGTACCATTCAGTATTATTCAGGTCCGCTGTCCTCTGCGGAGTGGATTGTTGAAGCACCCACTGTAGGAAGCTCCATCGCCTCCATGGCACGGCTTACCCCCGTAACCTTCAACATGTGCCGCCTGAACGGGCAGTATCCTGCTTTTCGCACCTCTCAAAAAGGGATCATGATTCAAGGACGAGGTATCGTCTCAATCCCTGGCACCCCTAATCGGTGCAAAGATGGATTTACAGTTCGTCGCAACACTTGAGTATTTAACGATCGAACGAAGTTACTTACTTCATGATCTTTTAGGTGATATTTCGTGGCCCTCGTATCTCCATTAAAAATCCTGCAGCCTCCAGCGCTTGATGCGCGGGGTTGCAGGATTTTTCTTTTCATGGAAACTTCATGGCGTTTATGACTCTACAACCATTGCATCCGGTTTGGGTTTAAGCCATTTGCCATCCTCATTAATAAAAGCCCCCTTGAAGCGGCCCATCTCCAATTGTTCAATCAGCCTCTCCTCGTCCATGACCAGAATCTCAGCTAACTGCCCCGAGGTGTAATAATGAGCGGGATTGTAGTCGAGCAGCACAGGAACAGACGTATCATATAGTTCTTTGATCAGATTCTCAAAGGAATGCCGCCCCAGATTCTCCATGTCTCTATAAAAATGCAAATGTTGGGACACCATGTTACGGAAAGATTTATTTTCCAGATGCATCCACAACGTATTGCAAGCCTGAACACTCATATGATTTTGTTCCACATCAAAATATTGCACTTCTTCAATCTTCATGTATTTCTCTTGAAATGCAACGATCTTAATCAAAGGTACATTTCGTTTACGTGACGCTTTCTTCAAATGGGCTCTAAATTGTTCATAGTTCATTTCATTCATCTATTATCCCTGCCTTTAACATGTTCCAACCGACATTTTACAACAAATTGTAGGCAAGTGTAACCTTCATCATGTGAAAAACAAAAAAACGTGCAGCATCAGATGCCACACGTTCACCATATTATAGAGTGCATTTAATCAGCCAAGGGCACCCGTTTTCGCCCACGTAGCCGTAAATTCCTGTTCTTCATACGCATAGAATTGTTGCAAAATAACCTCCCGATCATCAAGGAACAACTGATCCGCTATGGCAGAGACCAGTTTCGGCACCGCACTCTTGGTCCCCGATATGGCCGATGCGGACAGACCACAGCTGGCAAGTGCAGAGTAATTGAATACGAAGAGTCCATGCAGCTGTTCCTCACCCTGCTCACTTCTGCTAGTCATCGCAAACCCTGAACTCAGGTATGGATGTGCGTCCAACAATGCATTACGATGCTCTGGCGGAGCCTGATAACAGTCCTCCCAACGTGCGATATGCGACTCTACAAGTCTGAGTTCAGGCCGGAGTGCCGGATCACTGAGAAGACCTGTGCTAATGATCAGAAAATCAAATTCATATGCTCCCTGTGCAGTATGCACAATTGTTCCCTGATCTGATGCTTCTACACTGAGCCAAGGCGAGTTCAAATGCAATTCGAATCCAGGCCAGGCTGCTGCACGATTAAACGTATCGTTGGTTGGCGGTTGATTGAATTTGAAGAAATGAGAGATCACTTCATATTTATCAGCAACCGGAAGAGCGTGGTATCGCTCGATCATACCGGATTGTTCCATCTGACGAATAGGATTAACACTAGGCAGCTGTTCCCGCCGTACAAATACATGAGCTTCCGCCACACCCGTGGCAAGCGCATAGCTCGCATTATCAAAAGCAGAAGCGCCGCCGCCAAGCACTGCAACCCGTTTACCTTTTAACCGTTCAAAATCAATCGCTTCAGACGTATGGGCATATAGCTCCCGAGGTAATCTATCGGCAATCATGGAAGGTACATGCCACTCTCCGCCCCCTTGTATTCCCGTAGCAAACACTACTTTACGAGCAAGTATGACATCCATCTGAGTTCCTGCCTTGTTCACATGAAGCCGATGTATTCCGTTCTCTGTTGGCTCAACCAGTGTCAATTTCACCTCATTAAGCACAGGCAGATTCAATACTTCCCGATACCAGCGCAAATAATTCATCCAGTCTCCACGCGGGATCTTGTCTACTTCTTCCCAACCTTCGGGCCCAACCTGTGCTTCCCACCATGAGCGAAAGGTTAACGAGGGGATACCTAGATCGATGGAAGTCAGATGCTTGGGTGTACGCAAAGTAACCATTCGCGCATAAGTCTCCCAAGGTCCTTCAAGCCCCGATGTATTCTCGTCAATGACCACAATATTGGAGATTCGTTCACGAAGAAGCCCAAATGCCGCCCCTAATCCACTCTGGCCTCCACCCACAATGACGACATCATAGACATGACCATCCGCATGTTCTCTTGGAAGTACCCAGTTCGCGCCACCAAATGACAAATAATCCAGATCAGTCTTCACACGTTCATTCAAAGCTTCCAGGCTCATGATTCATCAACCCTTTCGAGATACATATATGAACTATTTTTTTTTGATTATTTTTGATGTGAGTTTGTTGTCAGTTATATTGGAATAATTATGATTTCACCTTGTATTTCTGAAATATATTAGCGTTATTATATGAGTTATCGGGGATGAATTGAAGTTCGCGGCAGCTTTATTGTCATCAAAACTAAAAATAACTGACATGCTTGTTAATCTGCACGAAGCTAACTGGACGGTACCTTCACCCTCTTGTGCGCTTCCTTCTAGACGGGTGCTTTTGCAGAAAATAAAAAAGCCAGACCAAGATGTAACCTTGGTCTGGCTTATTAAAGGAATGCTATTGGCCGGCTTGTTCACGGCGCTGCAATTTTTCATTGGTTAATTTCTCAGGAGTCACATCATGACCCAGTGGGTCCACAACGGATACTGCCAACATCGTTGTCAGCACCTGACCTCGAATAGCCTGTAAATATTGTTTTCTAAGCTCCTGCTGCTCGCTTTTTTCTGCTTTCGTCAAGCCGACGCTGCTGCGTTGTTTTCGACTTAATTCATTGATGCGTCCCAAAATAGGAATCATGCAATCCACCTCACTTGTTAGTCCAATTCTCGAAAGATATTTCGAATATCTTCAAACTAACTTATTACAACTTCACGAATTTGTCCATAGGCGCGCAATCCGTTAAGAAGTTTTTAGGTGATCTCGTGTACAGACCACACGATGCCATTCGTAGCACCACTGCCCAGATTCAACGTAATCGTCAGCCCGTTTGCGGCATAGAACAGTCCAATTACATCTCCCGCATTCAATGCCACTTCTACCGCCAAAGTAACTGCACCGCTTCCCAGTACTGCCCGCAGTGTTAGTAGTGTAACGGCTATATTGAGTACGGGCAATAAACCACTAACCAGAGTTGTAACTGTCGGTGATGTCCTTTGGACTAGAAAGGCTGGGTTAACTCCAGCACCCAGTGATAGGGCGATCGCTGCGGTCGTTGCATAATTGATCGTGGCCACAATGGAATATCTCCCTGTCACCGGGACCGTGTAATTTCCTGTTGTTGCATTGAAGTTGGCATTACCGTAATAAGGACTCGTTGTCGTCCAGTTGGTTAACTGTGCGCTCGTTGCTGTCGAAAGTGTCGCCAGGAAGGCCGAGAATCCTTGTGTTGCAAAGTTGGGCCCGGTTGGGCCCGTAGCTCCTGTCAGCCCCGTTGCCCCAGTCGCACCTGTAGTTCCTGTGATGCCTGTTGCTCCCGTAGCTCCAGTTGCACTAGTTACACCAGTTATGCCGGTAGCTCCTGTAAGTCCGTTAGCACCAGTTGGTCCAGTCGGGCCGGTTGCACCTGTAGTTCCTGTAGTCCCAGTTACACCAGTTAGTCCTGCAGCTCCTGTTATTCCTGTTTCTCCAGTTGCTCCGGTCGCGCCTGTTATACCTGTAACTCCTGTTGAACCCGTACTTCCTGTGGCTCCTGTAAGACCAGTCGCTCCGGTCGCACCTGTAGTACCCGTAGCACCAGTTACGCCAGTCGTACCGGTTATGCCAGTGGCTCCGGTTGCTCCCGTTACACCTGTCGTACCAGTAGTGCCTGTTACACCCGTCTCTCCAGTAGCTCCAGTCACACCCGTAATTCCAGTTACGCCGGTCGTGCCGGTTGGTCCTGTTTCACCAGTAATACCCATTGGACCGGTTACCCCTGTAGCACCTGTAAATCCAGTTACGCCAGTAATACCAGTCGCACCGGTTGGTCCTGCCGTGCCGGTTATGCCAGTCGCACCAGTTGGTCCCGTTACACCTGTCGTACCAGTAACGCCGGTCGTGCCGGTTATTCCTGTTTCTCCTGTAAATCCGGTTACGCCAGTAATCCCAGTAGCACCAGTCAGTCCAGTCGCACCTGTGATCCCGGTTAGACCCGTCTCCCCAGTGAATCCAGTAAGTCCAGTTACTCCCGTAACTCCGGTTGATCCTGTCACACCAGTTGGACCAGTAATTCCAGTAGCACCAGTCGGCCCGGTTACGCCAGTTATTCCTGTGGAACCCGTACTCCCCGTTGCTCCTGTGACTCCAGTTATGCCAGTCGCACCAGTGACTCCCGTTAGACCCGTTCCCCCCGTAATGCCGGTTGTACCCGTACTTCCCGTTGCTCCTGTGACTCCAGTTATGCCAGTCACACCAGTGGCTCCGGTTGGTCCTGTTGTGCCGGTAACGCCTGTTACACCCGTCTCTCCTGTAATGCCCGTGGCTCCAGTTAATCCCGTATCACCAGTCGTCCCCGTAATACCTGTCGTTCCGGTGATACCGGTAACTCCTGTGGCACCAGTTATTCCTGTGGAACCAGTACTCCCTGTTTCTCCTGTAACTCCAGTAGTACCTGTGACTCCGGTTATGCCAGTCGTACCGGTTGGCCCCGTTACACCTGTCGTACCTGTATCGCCTGTTACCCCCGTCTCTCCTGTACTACCAGTGGTTCCTGTTGCTCCACTTAATCCCGTTACACCAGTTGGACCAGTGATTCCTGTTACACCTGTTTCCCCTGTAATGCCAGTTGTGCCCGTTACGCCAGTAGCTCCGGTTGTTCCAGTCACACCTGTGATACCCGTAGTTCCGGTGATGCCAGTGGCACCAGTTGCTCCCGTCGTTCCGGTAAATCCTGTAGTACCTGACACCCCAGTGAATCCAGTTACTCCCGTCTCACCAGTTTGACCAGTAGTACCGGTGGCGCCTGTTTCACCAGAAATACCCGTTAGACCGGTTGCTCCTGTAGCACCTGTAAAACCAGTTACGCCAGTAAAACCAGTCGGTCCGGTGATGCCCGTAGTTCCCGTAACACCAGTCAGTCCAGTCGCACCTGTGATCCCAGTTAGACCCGTCTCACCAGTTTGGCCAGTAATTCCTGTTAGACCCGTTTCCCCTGTGACACCAGTTACACCAGTAACTCCGGTTGTACCCGTGCTTCCTGTTGCTCCAGTCGTACCTGTGACTCCTGTTGTTCCCGTAACGCCGGTGACTCCTGTTAACCCTGTAGCACCAGTAGTTCCAGTAAATCCAGTCATACCTGTGTTGCCCGTAACGCCAGTTAAACCAGTCGGTCCTGACACACCAGTCGCACCGGTTGTACCCGTACTTCCCGTTGGGCCGGTATATCCAGTAATACCTGTTGTACCGGTTGGTCCTGTTTCGCCAGTGACTCCGGTTGTGCCTGTAACCCCGGTGGATCCCGTTAGACCAGTCGTGCCGGTAACTCCTGTTTCACCAGTACTTCCTGTAGCACCAGTCACGCCTGTGATGCCCGTGGGTCCTGTTACTCCAGTAAATCCTGTAACACCAGTTGGGCCAATAGTTCCTGTTAGACCCGTTTCCCCTGTGACACCAGTTACGCCAGTGGCGCCAGTCAGTCCGGTAATGCCTGTGGTACCCGTGATACCCGTAACTCCAGTTAGGCCAGTCGTGCCGGTTGGTCCTGTTGCGCCGGTGGCCCCGGTTACACCTGTTGCTCCTGTTTCTCCAGTTGAACCAGTAGCTCCGGTGGGCCCCGTAATGCCGGTTGTTCCCGTATTTCCCGTCGCTCCTGTAGTTCCAGTTCCTGTAGCACCAGTAACGCCTGTGCCCCCTGTTAGGCCCGTTACTCCAGTAACTCCCGTGGTGCCCGTTATACCTGTGACTCCTGTTTCTCCTGTGACACCAGTAGTTCCTGTGGCTCCGGTCACACCTGTGGTACCCGTAACGCCAGTCAATCCTGTCGTGCCGGTTACACCGATGGGTCCCGTTAGACCAGTATTTCCAGTCGCTCCCGTCTCACCAGTTAATCCAGTTGCCCCCGTAGTGCCTGTTATTCCAGAAGTACCCGTGCTTCCTGTAACCCCAGTCTCACCCGTAATACCTGTTAGACCCGTCTCTCCAGTGACACCAGTAGCTCCGGTCACACCTGTGATTCCAGTTACTCCCGTCTCTCCGGTTACTCCGGCTGTTCCCGTAGTGCCTGTAGTGCCTGTGATGCCAGTAATTCCTGTGGCACCCGTATTTCCCGTTACTCCTGAAACCCCTGATACACCAGTTGTGCCAGTGGCACCGGCTGCTCCAGTAACACCTGTACTTCCCGTGGTTCCAGTCGTACCTGTTTCTCCCGTTTCCCCAATGACACCAGTGGCTCCGGTCGCACCAGTTACTCCGGTTGTTCCTGTGCTACCTGTTTCTCCAGTAATACCAGTTGCTCCAGTCAGTCCGGTGATGCCTGTTGTTCCAGTTAAGCCAGTCGTGCCGGTGACACCAGTTGGTCCTGTGACTCCTGTTAACCCCATCTCACCAGTAAATCCAGTAGCTCCGGTTACACCCGTATTACCCGTAACGCCTGTAACTCCCGTAGTTCCCGTAGACCCGGTCTCCCCAGTGGTTCCTGTCACACCAGTCGTACCCGTACTTCCCGTTGCTCCTATCGTACCTGTAACTCCGGTAGATCCAGTCAAACCTGACTCACCGGTTGGGCCGGTCGTACCTGTAATTCCAGTTTCGCCTGTAGCCCCGGTCGTTCCCATCACACCTGTCGTTCCTGTGGCCCCTGTTAGCCCCGCTTCTCCAGTGGCACCAGTTGCTCCGATTGCACCTGTACTGCCGGTAAACCCAGTAATACCTGTTGTACCGGTTGCTCCTGTTGAACCTGTTGCTCCAGTTGGACCGATTTCCCCTGTAATACCTGTCGTACCTGTAGTACCCGTAACGCCAGTAACTCCCGTGGTTCCAGTTTCTCCAGTTAGACCGGTTACCCCTGTAACACCTGTGAATCCAGTAATACCTGCTGTGCCGGTGCTTCCAGTAGCTCCCGTCACACCAGTGATACCTGTAACGCCAGTTGTGCCGGTTACGCCAGTAACTCCAGTTGTACCCGTGCTTCCTGTTGCTCCAGTCGTACCTGTGACTCCTGTTGTTCCTGTAGCGCCGGTGACTCCAGTTGTGCCAGCGGGTCCTGTTAACCCTGTATCACCAGTAATTCCGGTAGCACCAGTAATTCCGGTAGCACCAGTAATTCCAGTAAATCCAGTCACACCTGTGTTGCCCGTAACGCCAGTAACTCCCGTAGATCCGGTCGCCCCGGTTGGTCCCGTTACACCTGTCGTACCTGTTACGCCTGTTACACCCGTCTCACCAGTAATACCAGTGGCGCCAATCAGTCCAGTGATGCCTGTTGTTCCAGTAGAACCAGTTAGTCCAGTCGCACCAGTGACTCCGGTGATACCTGTTTCTCCAGTAGATCCAGTAAAACCTGTCTCACCAGTTGGGCCCGTACCTGTAATCCCCGTTTCCCCAGTGGCACCCGTAATTCCTGTGGCTCCTGTTTGACCAGTACTTCCCGTTATACCTGTTAATCCAGTCGGACCTGTTAGCCCCGTCTCGCCAGTGACACCAGTTGCTCCTGTTGATCCCGTTCTTCCTGTTTCACCAGTAGTTCCAGTTAGTCCCATCACACCAATTCCAGTTGGACCAGTTGCTCCAGTGAACCCGGTGGCCCCAGCTAATCCAGCAACTCCAGTTGGACCTGTAAAGCCGGTTATACCAGTATTTCCTGTAACACCGGTCACGCCTGTAACACCAAATCCGGTAATTCCAGTTGCGCCGGTTGTTCCTGTGACTCCAGTCAATCCGGTGCCAGTTGCACCTGTAAATCCTGTAACTCCTGTACTTCCAGTAGAACCAGTTACTCCCGCCTCACCCATTGAACCGGTTGGACCTGTAAATCCGGTAGTTCCAGTCACACCTGTGTTGCCCATCAGTCCGGTAACTCCAATGGAACCTGTGACCCCAGTTATTCCGGTGCTGCCCGTGATTCCAGTTGAACCCGTAACACCCGTAGCTCCAGTTACTCCAGTCCGTCCTGTTAGACCGTTTGGTCCCCTTTTGCCTGGAGACCCAGGGTCTCCGGTTAACCCGGTAGCTCCAGTTGCCCCGGTGAATCCTCTCATTCCCCGATAACCCCGTGGGCCGCGAAGGAAAGGAATCCTGTGGCTTTTCTTTTTTTTGCACGAACATCTGTTTTTCTTACAAGATTTACTCTTCTTTTTTTGGATAGCGTGCTTTTTTAATTTTTTTGCTTTCCGTTTACCTGTACTGATTGAGGAAATTTTGCGTTTCCTTTTGGACATACCGCTCACAAGAAAATCCCCCCTCCTTGTACACCACGTCAAATCCCCGCATTTTACAATAGTACACTCTATGCCCGGGACTAGCTTTGTGCGCCCCCTATTCAATATACCTATGAAACCTTCAAAGTTAGTGATCAATCAATTACTTTTCTCCAAAAAAATATATTCCCCTTTACTCCCCCCGCAACTCCAACTCCTTAATCGTCAACTTAATTCCTTCTTCAAAAGATGTTGCCACAACCGGGCCAATCCGTTCCACATACTTCTGTCTACTCAAGATCAGGGGTTCCTCGGTCAGATATAACATTTCTACAATTTCTTTCATAACGGGTACACCTAGTCCAATCAAAGACAATCCCACTCTTCCTAACGCCATCACAGGTTTGCTTCTTCCAGCAGCCTTCTGTGCCAATCGCACGATGTCATGACCCGAGATGATCCCCGATCCAGGAATGTTCCAGTTCTGTCCATACGTCGTCTCTCTGCTTGCCAGCTCCACCACCATGACCGCAGCATCCGGTAAATAGATGTACTCTCTGGGTACCTTCATATTCCCGATAAAAAAAGCCATCTTTCCTTTTGCTATCGCTTCAAGTGTTGAACCCAGATAGGAAGCCTGATTGGCCGATGGGCCATAATAGTCTGGCAAGCGAACAATCATCACCTGAGCTCTGGTCCATCTTGTGCTGAATAACATCTGTTCATATGCAAGTCGTGTCTTGCCTTTGCGGGTATGTGGCTGTTTCGGATGTTCTTCGGTTACTTCCTTCATTTGTCTTCTGCCATAAGGGTAGATTCCGTCTATTACCACCACATTCAGACCCAAGTGTTCTGCTGCCGCCATCACGGATTCGCCCAGCGGAATCAGCCTGCTCTCCATCTCGTTATACGGGACGTTCGCACAATGAAACATGACATCCGTTTCTTGGGAAGCAGCGATAATATCATCCGACCGAAATGCATCTCCCACTGCGATTTGCAGGTGATCCGGTGATCCCAACTTTACCGCAAGTTGCTCCAGTTTCTGACGGGATCGCCCAAATGCAATTGTAACAATACCCCTTTTAATCAATTCTTCCGTAATTGCTGCACCTGTTCCACCTGTGGCTCCAATCACAATAGCTCTTTTCATCGTAGATCAACCTCTCTCACCCATTTAGTTATTGATCAATTACTTACCTGAAAACAATATAAACCATAATTAGTGATTGATCAATAACTAAAATTTAAAAAGGGAATTCCCATCCCTCTCTATCGGTCCTTCAGCTCAGGCATATCCAGTGCAGTAGATAAATTACATAACATCCCGATCGCCAGGAAAATCATGGTTCTTTTCAGCGGTTCAGCAATACCTGCAACGGTGAAAGCTTCAAGCACCATGCTTCGTACATCACTAATGCCTTTTTGCATGGCCTGACGAATGACTTCTTCCCGGATCGTCTGTGCCTGCATCTGAAGCAAAATTTCGCTCTTGTGCGATTCCAGAATCTTATCGTAGGCTTCAATGAGATCATTCTCCAACTGATCTGGCGTCGCCGTCTCCACCACAATTCGAAACGAATCAATCACCCGTGTCCATGAGACCTCAATTGCAGTTAATAATAAAGCTTCTTTGGTTTTGAAAAAACGAAAGATATACGGCTGTGAGATCTGTGCCCGTTCAGCCACTTGGGCTGTTGTCGCACGATAATAGCCAATTTCCGCGAACACATCGATTGCTGCAGAGATAATATCATTTCGCCGATTAACCGACGCTGCTGTATCTTTAGCCATCATTTTCCCCTTCCAACGCACAGTTATGAATTGATCAATAACCTGAAGTATATCTGATTCATGTAATCAACGCAAAACGCAATAAAGTGACACTTCATTTAACTCTTGAGCTTACTCGGATTATAGCCATACGTTTGCCTGAAACGACTGATGAAATAACTGCTGTTCAACCGTCAGGTTGAATGCAAGGACGAATCCTTGCGAAATATGAATGAGTCCATGATCTGGCTGCACCCTCTCACGAGCGAACTGAACCAGATTCAGCCGTTTCCTGATGCCATCATCGTTCGTCAGGAATTGCTCGTCAGTACACCCGGCAGTAACTTTCCCGTCCAAAACCAACAAACCCGCAGACGCTGGCTCAAGCCGCTGCAGGTTGTGGAACATGTCGATGTTCAGCAGGATTCCTTGGAAGAATTCCGCAACATCATGATCCATGGGAATGGACCGGCTATGAATTTCATTTTGAGTGAACGGAAATGGTGCCAGTTTCGAAGAGAACATGGATCGTCTGAAACAGATTCGGACGATGCGGTACAAAAGTGTCAGTTCACTGCTGTAGAAGATTGCGCAATCGGGATTCCGAATCCAGCTTCGGACAACTGTTGCAATAACCATGTGAATGACTGCCGTCTCCAACCTGATAAGCCAAACAACAATATCGGCGTATTAAGAGCGGCGTTCCTTGCCACTCAGGGTGATCAAAACGATTCAGCTCGATGGCAAAAGTAAATGCATTTTCATTTACTTCGTCGAGCCATATGCATTGATCTTCCTGGATCTGTGCAAGCCGTTGATCCGTCTTCCATATTCTTTGATCATTGACCATACGTACATACAATTGTTGCACATTATGCGCAACCAGAGTCCACATGACGTTATAACTCGCTCCTGTACCGTCAGCTACCGCTCGCAGAACAGGTTCCAGATGTAGCAGCATTTTCTTCTTGAGCAAGATACTCTCTGACCTGCGCTGAACAGAATCTTCACCCTCCAGAGAGATTCTCTCCAACCGGGTCTCATATCGCATGCCACCTGCTCCATTCAATTCAAATCGCACATCATCGTCTGCCATACTAAGTGGAATGTCGTACAGACTGAATGCAGAGATCACGGCCATCACCAGCACCGAATAGCGCTTGGCAAAAAGTGTACCGACGGCCACACTCCCTTTACCGTCCAGTTGAAGCCCTTGCTGCATGGCCTGTTCACGCAATATCGAATCTCGTTTCTCTTCATTCAGCAGATCCTTCACACGGAAAGGATACTTGAAATCATCGCAGTTCGCTCGAATTGTCGTCACAAAAAAATGCTGTAATGTTGCCGACATCTCTGAATGGTTATGCCCTAGATAACGTTCCATCTATTGAATCATATCTTCAACTTCGTTAATAATCTCGCTGCGACCGATTACCCCCCAGCCCTTAAACAGCCAGAACGAGTCTGTTGTATAGACCTGATCTGCACCAACAGCCGGTACTCCCTTCCAGAGTGAGCTTGCGTTGATGTTGTTCAAATACTCCTCGGCATTCGGATCAACCTCAAGAACGACGAAATTGGCATCGATATCCGCGATTTTCTCCATGGACAGGTCCTCACGTTGTTCGGCAGGCGTCACAGAAGTGGGTACAAATCCAAGATCATGATACAACAATGTGTTGGTTGGATGCCCTTTTTCCGCATAAATTTGCAAGGTCTTCTCTCTTACACGTAAGTAAGCCAGCTTTTTCTGATCCAGTTGTTCGATCTTCGCTGTTAGTTGTTCTGCCTGTTGTTCCACCTCAGCGATTTTCTCCTTGGCCAGATCAACCTTGTTGAATAATCCGGCAATGGTCAACAGATCCTGTGTCCAATACGTTGTGTCATCTTCATAATCCAGCCATTCGTTACCAAGTACAATCGTCGGAGCGATTTTCTCCAACTGCTCATATGTACTCTCCGCAGTTCGACTCTCAACAACGATGACATCCGGACCAATCTGCAGGATAGCCTCCAGATTGGGACTATCTGCCGACCCTACCGTTGGAACACCGGCCAGCTGATCTGCAAGATAAGGCAGGTAATCTCCCCCGTAACGTACCTCTACATTAACGCCTGCTGGTTTTTCACCAATCGTTAGCATGTGATCGATGTAGGCGGCGGATAATACAACCATACGCTCTATCTTTTGCGGTACAACCGCTGTTCCTTTGAGATGTTCAATCGTTTGAGTACCACTCTCTTCCACAGGTGTATCCTGTGGCTGAGGCGTTGCTTCCGTTACTTCCACTGTCTTGCCACATGCCGCCAGAACGAGCACAAGCAAGGCCAACAGTATCATCGTTGTTACTCTCTGTCTTACCATTTGTAGTAAATCCCCTCTACTATTTAATAATAATAATCATTATCACTATAGTAGGGAAAAGCGAACGGGCTTGCCATGGATTATTCCACGCTCTTCACTTGCACAATATCACCGCACGGTAACACCCAGTTGCTCTGCTACATATCGCATAGCCCACATACGTCCGGTTGGACCCAGCGTTTTGAAGAAAATATCTCCTGCATTATAGACACAGCCTTCTTGAACAGCCCTTAATGCCAACCATTCACTAGATTGCTGCAATTGTCGCAATTGAGCCCGCGCCTCTTCCGTCGGATCCACCATTACAAATATATGATCCGTGTCGTATAACTGCAAATCGCCAGCTTTCGTCTCCACAGCCCACTGTTTTTCCGGAAAATAACGTGGCAATTGAAATCCCAGATCATCGTACAAGAGAGCGCCTGTCTGGTTATTCAATCCATACATTCGGTAGAAATGAGAGGACACCCGGATGAACATAGCACTCTGCTTCCCCCACCTCGATTGAACGCGCCCTTGAAGAATCCGGCCCAGTTCAGCATGCTGTTCAATCCAATGTACAGCCTGTTCCCTACGGCCCATAATGTCCGCCATATACAGAAGTCTCTCACCAAAATGGTTGGTGTGCTCCAGCATCGCCGTAGGTGCGATATGATGCAGGGATTCATTCGGCTCTAAACGATCACTTGTAATGATCAGGTCCGGTTGGACTCGCCTCAACCCGTCATAGTTCTGATTGAAGCTGTCCAGGATAAGTCCCTGATGACTGTGCGCTTGAAGCGCAGGAACAGCAACATGTCGGGCCACTCTCTGACCATAAGATAGTGCGGACACTGGCGTCATCCCAAGCGTTATTACGTAGTCATCCAACCCGTAATACAATGTGGCAATGCGACTCACTTTATTTTTCATATACAACGTCGGGGCGACACCTTCGTTTTTCTTGAAGACCCTGCTGAAATAGTGCTCGTCCCTATAACCTACTTGCTCCGCGATTTCCTTGATTTTATCTGAAGAAAATAACAGCTGCTTAGCCTTAGCCATACGTTGTTTAAGAATATATTCGATCGGAGTCATGTTTAATTGCCGTTTGAACGTTCTTATAAAATGATTCACACTAAGCCCTGCCATGCGGGCCATCTGATCGATTCGAATGTCTTTCATATACTGATGCGTCATGTATTCAAGTGCCCGATCCATACCTGCTACAGGTGGGGTTTCTTCTTTCACGTGAATCATCAACTGAATCAACAACTGATGTAAAAGATGTTTCCTGCGCGTCTTTTCCAGACTCGTGAAAGTGTGTTTTCCACTCACCAGAGTATCCATCATCTCCTGAATATCACGTGTACTTGAAGGAATATGAAGCTTGCCCGTAACAGGGAAATCAAGTACCTCGGTATGCCAGGCCTTCCGACTCCGGGTAAGTGCCACGCAAGAAAATAAAATGATCTGATATCGGACAGGTGCTTCCATATCCGTCTGAAACTCCACATGCATTCCTGGCTTCAACAAAAACCACTCGTCCTGAGACACCGTATGGACAACGTTATCCATAGACAAAGATCCCCTGCCAGCAATGACCCTGCAAATGGCGAATCTCTTCCAGATCCTGCGCTGGACAGCCCCCGGATTGCTGGAGTAATGGCAGACGTGGACAGCAGTGAAATAAAGTTTCTCCAGTCGTTTTATCCAATCATTTTCTTCCATCCTGACGTCCCTTCCCTGTTCAAATCGAACCCTGTAATCGCCTGATTAGACTCTATTTTTTAGCTTTCAATAATATGTTCGTGATCGTATCCAGCTGCAATTCCAGTGAATATGGATCTTCCATCACGAACTCGTCGCCTTTATCTCCAAAGGAGCCATAAGCATATACCTGACCTTTCTGCACAGCAGGAAGATGTTTCCACACTTCACTGTTCAGTACCTCTTCTGCGTCTGCGTCCCCCGAACCATATACGAAGATATGATCTCCCATATACTCCGGCAGCACTTCAAGGGAGATACTTTCGAAGCCTTCCTTCATCTCCAATGCCTGCTGGGTAGGAGGCAGTTTCAGCATCTCATAGATGGTGGAACTACCGTAGTTACCACCATCTGCGCCCATGACATACATCGCTTTGTTACCGATCTGTACAATGGATACGGTCTCGCCATCTTTAATAATACCATCGATCCGTTTCTTGGCTTCTTCGACCTTCTCTTCATAAGTTGTAATCCATGCCTCTGCTTCCTTCTCTTTCCCAAAAACACCAGCGATCCGGCGCAGTTTTTCGAGTGGACCTGAGGTCGTTTCACCCTCCCAATAGGGTAAAAAGACAGTCGTTGCAATTTTCTCGTAATCCTCGATATTTTTATCAATGGAACCGATGATAAGATCTGGCTCAAGCGATACCAGCTTCTCCAGATTCATGGGGAATTCTCCTCCCAAATCTTCAATACCGGCTATGACGTCGGCAGGAATATCGGACTTCTCAATCCAAGATTCGTTCAACATGAACGTTCTCACACCAACCGGTATAATGCCCAGTTTCAGCAGATAACCCATATATTGATCTGAAGCAACACGCTCCGGATTGGCCGGGATCACGACATCTCCTCTTAATGTAGAGATGGTTCGCGTCTCTGGCTGTGCAGTCGATTTTCCTGATTCCGCTGCTTGGTTACTCGATTGTGTAGTAGTCGCAGTAGTCTCTGTTTGTGTACTACTTGCAGACGGTGCAGGACTGGAACAGGCCGCCAGTAATAGCGTGAGACACAGCATCATGCTTAGTGCTGTGATTTTGAATTTTCCTTGCATCAGTAATTCCCCTCCAACATTCTTTTGATATTGATAATCAATATCATTATATAGAGAGGGATGTAGCGGATGAAGGGCATTTTCTTGCATCACACTGGGCAAATCTTGCTCATGGTTCAATTCCAATGCCTTTTGCGGCTTACTTAACCGTTGGCTTAATCCTTTTTTGTAGCGAATTGGAGATAGTCCTTTGATTTTTTTGAAGCTGCGACTCAGCGAATGCGCATCCGGATAACCGACCTGTTCAGCAATCTGTTGCAACGTAGCGCCCGTATGCACCAGAAGATGTGCGGCCCTCTCCATTCGGATCTGTCCAAGATATTGGATGGGACTGATGTTCAACTTTTGTTTGAACAATCTGGATAAATGTCCCACACTGCATTCCAATGCTTCTGCCATTACATCAAGAGCTATAGGTTCATGCAGATGTGCGTTCATATAATCAATAGCCTGCATGACTGTATCCGGTTTATATGGCTGAATGGATTGTCTATATAAGTCTTCCAACAAAAAATATACCCACTGATGAAATAAGGTTCTGGCATGTAACTTTGCGAGTTTCGTGGACTGTTCCCACTCCCGTTTCAATTCCTCCATACATTGATACATGTCTAGCGGACGGGTGGGTACAAGTGCATATTGGTCCTGGAACGGACGTTCATGGTCCATCAGATGCTGAATCTCCATACCACAGGGCAACGCCAGAATGGCTTTGTACAAAATCATATAATACGCCACGCCCGAATCCGTCTCCATGTTTAAGTACGCGTGCTTGCCCCCATGAACAATGTGGAACCCATCCACGATATATCTGTGTTGATCCATTCGTATCCGAGCACTTCCATCGATGATATATAGATAGGTGCTCGCTGGCAGTTGATAATTCTTCAGCTTCTCGCCAGGATGCAAAGCGTTTTGGCGTACATCTAGTATTTTGACAAAAACATGGTTCCACAGCCTGATGTGATCATTCAAATTCATCACCTTGATACTTATCCTCCGATCCAGATGCACCTTCATGCCCTCTCATCTGTTGTATGAACTGCCTGTTACGTTCGCTCGTTATGTACATTTTCTTTTATTATAGATTAATTGATAATAATTCTCAATAACTTGTACAATCGATATAAACTTATGCAGATGGACATCCTATACAGACGACAATGCTTATGTACCGGGATAATACAGGTATAATCATCCTCTTCTTCTGAACCTGTTGCAAAATGTTAAAAGGCATGATATATTAATTGAGCCATCAATGATTGAGGCATCAACTATTGATACATCAATGATCGAGAGCATCCAAATAATCATTAGGCAATGGCATTGTATACTGCAACTTTCATTATTGGTTAACATACGCCGTTGTTCATGATTCAGATTCACCCGGGAGGTCTAGTCATGACACGTATTGTTTCCAAAGAAGAACAGATCATCAACCTGCTGAACGTGCTGGGCAACAAAATCAGTCCCAAGTTCGAACGCTGTACTGGCATCAGTTCTTCTCGCTTTGAAATTCTGCATGAACTGGATCAGGTCGATGAGATTAACCAATCCATGCTGCAGAAAATCATTAACATTGATAGTGCTGCGATTACACGCCACTTGAAACAGCTTGAGGCGGACCTGATGGTTACCAGACGCAAGAACCCCGAAGATAATCGGGTAACTTTTGTTCGTCTGACGGACCATGGTCGGAAGCAGATTGAAGGCTACAAAGCAGAGAAGACCAATTTCATCAACCAAATTTTGCAGGATTTCAGTGAAGATGAAGTTCAGGCTCTCGCCGATTACCTGGAACGTATGCAGAATAATTTTTAAACCTATATATAGAGGAGAGATTTATCCATGAGTACAATTGAAAGCAAATTCCAAAAAACTAATGATTTTAACGAAATTACTTACGGTCGCCGTTCTGTTAAGCTTTACGATCCTGAGGTAAAAATCAGTCGTGAAGAAATGACAGAAATTCTGGCAGAAGCTTCACGTGCACCTTCTTCCGTTAATATGCAACCTTGGCGTTTTCTTGTTGTAGATACAGCTGAAGGCAAAGAAAAACTCGCGCCTCTTGCTAAATTCAATCAAAATCAAGTGTTGACTTCGGCAGCTGTGGTTGGCGTATTTATCGACATGAATAATGCTGAATACCTGGAAGAGATCTTCAGCAAAGCGGTAGAGCATGGTTACATGCCACAAGAAGTTAAAGACGCACAAGTTCAATTTGTTAAACCTTACTATGACAACATGCCTGCTGCCGATCTTCGCGACGTTAACCTGATTGATGCAGGTCTTGCTTCCATGCAATTGATGCTTGCTGCACGTGCTCATGGTTATGACACCAACCCAATCGGTGGTTACGAAAAAGATCAAATTGCAGAAGCATTCGGCATGGACAAAGAGCGTTATCAACCTGTTATGTTGATCTCGATCGGTAAATCGGCTAAAGAAGGCCACCCTTCCTACCGTCTGCCCGTAGATACAATCACAACTTGGGCATAATATCAGGGACGCTTTCCCTGTAAGTCATGATTATATTGGTCAATAAGCTTACATTCTTAACACAATCCAACAAACACAATATGGAGGTTATACACTATGATTATCATTCACGCGCATCTGCAAGTTAAACCGGACCAAGAGCAAGCATTCCTCGCATCTGCGAAAGAACTGATTGCTGCAACACGTCAAGAAGAAGGCAATATCAGCTATGACCTGGCGAAGAGCACAGAACAAGAACAACAATACACAATGATCGAGCTCTGGAAAGATGAAGCTGCTACAGCTTCCCACAACACAAGCGCGCATTTCCAAGCTTTTGTACAACAAGCTGCAGCATTCATGGCCGCTCCAATGAACGTTGAAGTATTTGCTGGAGAACAAGTTAAAGCTTAATTGCTAAATGTCTGGCATGCGTAGTTGGCATGTGAAGAAGCCGCTCTTGGTCATATGACCGAGGGCGGCTTTTTTAGTTTTCTTTTGAAAATACGTTCACTTCAGATCCGCATTACTTGGTGTACAAATCTTTCATTAATTCGCGATTTTTCTGAGTAAACAAATCATTGTGCGAGGAGACCATCCCGTGTGCATTCGCTTCAGGTGCCACATGCAACTTCGCTCGATTCACAGCATTGGCTGCGTCCTGGAACGCTCCGGCAATCAGATGAAGCTTTCCTTCATGATGCAAAATATCACCCGCAGCATAGATGCCCGGTACGGATGTCTCGCTGACCGGCGTTCCTGCAATCCAATGATCCTTCATATCAATCTGAATATGACTGTTGACCAGCAATTCCTTATCACGCTCATAGCCATAGTTAATGATGACCTCATCCACTGCCAGCTCAAGTGCTGCGCCATCCTCATTGCGTTTCAACACAACCGTCTCAATCTGTTGATGATCATCTGTAGCGACCAACTTCTCGATCGTTGTATTAAGCAGGCACTCGACCGAACTGTTGCCAAGACGAGATATTTCAGCTTCATGCCCCTTCAGTGTATCTTTCCGATACGTCAGATAGACTTGTTTGGCAATAAGTGCGAGTTCATTCGCCCAATCAATCGCCGCATTCCCTCCACCGGAAATGAGAACCGTTTTGTCTTTGAAGTGGGAGAGTGATTTGACGGTGTAATGTAGATTGGACACTTCAAAACGTTCTGCTCCTTCAATCTCCAGTTTGATTGGTTTCAAGATTCCTCCGCCGATAGCCAAGATCACGGTTTTGGAGTAATGCACCTCTGTGGAGGCTGTGTGCAGTGCAAAATACCCTTGTTCATCTTTCGATATGGACGTGATCTTTTCTCCAAGAACTACCTCTGGCTGAAATGTCAGTCCCTGATTGACGATCTGTTCGATTAACTGGGCACCGGGAACAGGTTGTAACCCTCCTACGTCCCAGATCATCTTTTCAGGATAAACATGTACCTTCCCGCCCAGATAAGGTTGGAATTCAATAATTTTCGTTTTCATCTCACGCAGCCCACTATAAAAAGCCGAAAATAAACCAGCGGGTCCTCCACCGATAATGGTTACATCAAATACTTCACGCTCGTTCATCCTGTATGCCCTCATTTCTAAATATGTTCTGCCCAATGATGGGCCGGTTCACGTATTTGATACATATATTAATAATGATTCTCATTATCATTAAATAGGATAGCAAGGATGAGCGCTCATGCGAATACACAAATCACGAATTCCATATGTATTATTGTCTAATTTAATTCAAGTACATGTTGAAATTAGTATTAATGCCTTTCTAACTGATCCGCATATGCTGAGGGAGATACACCGAATTTATTTTTAAACACTCTGCTGAAATATAACGGATTAGGATACCCTACACTGATGGCTACATCACGGATAAGAAAATTCCCCGATTTCAACAGATCCCTTGCCCTCTCCATACGATGATGGATGACATAATCAATGGGTCGTAATCCCGTATACTTATGAAAAAAATAGGAAAACTGCTTGGAATTCATGCCATGTGTCTCTGCTAACTCGTCCAGTGTCAGCGGATTCATGTAATTGACATTAATGTAAGACAAAGCTTCCTCAATGACCTGTTCACTCGGAGAAGTTACACTTTCCCGCTGCCTGTACCCCATCAGAACCTCGACCAGGATACTCAGAAATAGTTGCTTCACTCGAAGCTTTTCCATCCCCCCAGAATGATAAGCATGTTCTTGCAACATCGCCAATAATTCTACGATCCTCGGATTGACTGCCTGATCCATTTTGAAATGGACCTTCAATGCATTGTGGACGTCTTGTTCTTTTTTCTCATCTATCTTGTCCGACCCATAGAATACAGCGTAGTATTCATACTCGGTTTCGCTGATGACTCGGGAATCCATCTTCATGCCAGGAGCCGCATGAAACACTGACCCGGATTGTAGTTCGTATATCGTTCCATTGACCGTCATTCGTGCTTCTCCACGCATTACAAAAAGAAACCCGTACTTCAGAGTTTTAAATTCACGCAGTATACTTCTGGGCTGGATCACCAATCGGTTGACCTCATGTATCTCATAATGACTGCTTGCAAATGTGTTGGCTAGTTGATCTACATCAATCATGGCGTGCACCTGCTCTCTATATCAATGACTTGATTTCATTTTTGGTTTTGGCATTTATACTAACATACATAGCAAAAAACACGCCAATTAAGGCGTGTTTCTTCACTCATTGAACAGGTTACAATGGATTATACTCTCCGAGCCGGCGTGATGCTTTGCGGATTGTTGAATACATTTTTCGGGTCATACTTGGCTTTGACTCTCCGCAGTCTGGCATAGTTGGCTCCATAGTACACTGGACCGGAATTCTTGATCCCTTGGTCTGGAACGTTGATATAGGAACCCACAATGTATGGTTGCAATTTCTTGCGAGTATTACGAGCGAGTGCGATATTTTTGGCGGCATGGGATGGTTTGAGCCACGTACTGGTCCATTCCACATAGAACTTCTCTTTGCGCCAGAAGAACGCGGTAGATCTAGGTGATTTGCGACTTACCGCTCCGCCCCAGTTGAGGAAATAGAACCCGCCTGGTCCCTCTTCCAAGTTCTCCAAAAATGCGCGCATCGATTTAATCGCTTTGTCGGGGAATGGTTTTCGTCCAAAACCGGACGAGAACTGGTTGCTATACCGTTGAGTCTCGGTCGGATCAGGTTGTAATAAGAACTTCACAACTTCTGTGTAAGGTAACAAACGAACAATGGAACTTGTCGGTGTGCCAACACTCGTAATTGGCCGTAATAAACGGAGAGCCTCTGTTTTAGAGCCTAAGAACAGCCCTTCCATAAGGACGTTGCCACCCTTTTTCGGTCCGATGGACAACTCGCTGCCCAGTCTCGTATCAACTGAGGGAGCCCACCTCTGCCATACTTTAAGTACCTCTTCGAATTGAGACCATGGCCAGGTGATTTTAAATACAGTAGCCTTCGCTGGAGCACGGCGCACTTTGAATTTGTAACGAGTGTATACTCCGAAGTTACCACCGCCTCCTCCCCTCGAGGCCCAAAAGAGATCTGAATTACGATTTTTATTGGCCCGAATCACTTTTCCGTTGGCATCCACCATCTCTACCTCAAGCAAGTTATCACTGATAAGACCGATGGTACGCTGGAGAGGCCCAATTCCCCCACCTAATGTAATTCCACCGATCCCTACGGTAGGGCTATCACCAAAAGGAGCTATGAATCCTTGCTTGGCAAGGGTATTCGCAATTCTTCCCACTCGATTACCCGTCCCCACAACAACGGTTCCATTTTTCTTATCAAGCTTAATGGAATTCAGATCACTCACATCAATCACAATTCCGCCGTTAACCTGTGAAAGATTGACCTCAAGCGCATGTCTGCCACTACGCGGCCTGATCGGTACATTGTTTTCACGAGCCCATTTGATGGCATTGGAGACGTCTTTCGTTTTTTGAGCAAATACAAAGACTTTAGGATATTTGTCGGTATGCGGGTCCCAGTTCTTGCGCGCCGCTTCATATCCCGGATCTCCTTTATAAATAACCCGTCCGGTAAGCTTTGTTGATGATTTCACACGTCCCACTCCCTATTGAACAAATGTTCTACAGTATTGCAACACAAGGCACTTTATACTGTATGAAGGGCATTCGCGGAGGGAATGGGCGAATGTATAAAAATAATCTGACCTTCTAAAAATTGAATCGAGGATGACCCGAAACCGTGTATCTATCGTATCCTTCCAGTTGAAGCAACTTTTCTTTCATCTTTAATCCGCCACTATAACCAGTCAATGTTCCGTTTTTGCCTATGACACGGTGGCATGGAATGACAATGGGAATCGGATTCGCTCCATTGGTGCTGCCCACTGCACGGATGGCTTTGGGATGATCGATCATCTTCGCAATCTCCAAATAACTGCGAATCTGACCATATGGAATCGTCATTAATGCTTGCCACACTGATATCTGAAATTTCGTCCCCTGTAGATCAAGAGGAATATCGAATGCCTTACTTTTCCCCTCACAATACCCTTGCAACTGTTCCACATATGGAGAAAGCCTGTTCTGATCTTCAACTAGATTTGCATGGACAAACTTCTTGACGACCCATTCCTTCATATTCATATGGGTATCATCCGGCATAGATATCAGGCATAATCCTCGCTCCGTTGCAGCTACATTCACTGGCAAGTCGTTGAACAGAGTATGTGTAAAGGTTGTCCAGTTAATTTCAGTATGAATTGACTTCATTCTCTTACCACCCGGTAGCTATTGGAGCTGTACCTGTATGCGTCGGAAATAATGGCAGCACTTCCTCTGCCAACTCCTGGATCACCTCGGCGGGTGGCCGACTCGAAAATTGAATACCAAGTGCAGCATGATTAACGCCGACTGCTCGCCATTCCTCCAAAAGCTGAATGAGACCTGCCCGTCCTGTACGTAATATGTACCCGCCACGAAGTGGTGTCCGAGGATAATTGACATCTTCTACAAGATCAATCCATTCGTTCGTCATATGCGGCTTGAACATGCCATTAGGTATTTTTTCACGCCACGCATTGATCTTATGTCCAAGCATGCGGGGACCGGAGTCATTAGCCGTCGCTTCGGGATAGGTGAGCCAACCATCACTGTGCTCTGCGATCCAATCTAAGGATTGCCTACTTGAACCTGTCACAACAAGTGGTATACCACCTGTTGCAGGCTTAGGTAACAAATCAAGCCCACTCATTTGACCCAGCGATGATTGAATGGTGGGACTGTTATGCTGAATCAGCTCACGAAAGAATTTTACGGTATCTCGAAAACGTTCATCCCGATGATCCACATGTAATCCATATGCCGGAAACTCAGCAGGACGATCACCTGATGCAATGCCTAGTACAAGTCGTCCGCCCGAAAGTACATCAATGGAAGCGGCTGCCTTGGCTAAATCAATCGGATGGCGAAGCGTGAAAATGGCACTTCCTGTTACCAAGGATACGTTTTTGGTCCTTGCAGCAAGGTAGGCAAGATAAACAAATGGATCGAATACCTGCCCTGCATCTCGGAATCCATGATCAAATAGCGGAACATCACGCACCCACACGGATGCAAAATGTTGTTGATCGATTATATCCACCAGGTCAGCCTGACCCTTCAGAACATCCATGTTACCTGTATAAAATCTAAGCGGTAGAAATAGGCCTATTGTCAATTGATCCGGGGCAAACATACGCCGGAAACCGGAATGATTATGAAATGCACCCATATTCAGTGCGGATTGTTGACCTCTCTCCATTTGTCCAATGGAGTCTATTTTTTTATCCAATTCAAGTCTCCTCCTAAAGCAGTGGTGATCCCCGTCTTGAGTGATGTTCCCACCCAGACAGGACGTGATATAATTGTAATCGTCCATTGACCCCATAAGTAGTGACAAAACTAAACTATGTTATAGGATCAGTTGACAAAACCAATAGGAGGTTATAGATGATCGATTTAACCTTATTGCTGAAGAGAGAGTCTGAAGAGCCGTTATACACCCAGCTATATCAATATATTAAGAAAGAAATTATGAACGGGAAGTTGCCAGCTCAGACACGGCTTCCATCCATTCGTTCGCTGTCTGTACACTTACATATTAGCCGTAATACCGTTGATCTGGCCTATCAACAGTTATTAGCAGAAGGTTACGTTCTAAGCAAACCAAGAAGTGGCTTATACGTTATGGATCTGCAATTGGATACCTTGCCCTCATCTCCTCATGTTCGTAAACAAGGGTGGGAAGATCACGCACTGGCTCATCCATCAATCCAGTACAATTTTCGATATGGTGATGTGGATGCTGAGCATTTTCCACTTGCTACTTGGCGTAAATTGTCCAACCTCAGCTTACAGCAAAACCATCAGGCCTTATTTTCTTATGGTGATCCACTTGGAGAACCTGGACTTCGAATGGAAATTGCCAAGTACCTGCACGGATCAAGAGGTGTGAATTGTTCATCAGATCAAATCATGATAGGTGCTGGCATTCAATATCTACTTGCCGTGTTATCTGGATTATTAAAACCCGATAACCGCAGTATAGCGATGGAAGAGCCTGGCTATGACGGTGCTCGAACGATTTTTCAACATCATGGTCTACAGCTTAGTCCGATTCCGTTGGAAACGGATGGGCTTCATATTCAGCAGCTCTATGAGAGCCAGTCCCTCATTGTTTACATTACACCGTCTCACCAGTTCCCCTATGGGATGGTCATGCCTCTCCACAAGAGAATGCAATTACTGAAATGGGCAGCAGACCAGAATGGCATTATTATTGAGGACGATTACGATAGCGAGTTTAGATATGTCGGTAAGCCGATACCTTCCTTGCAGAGTCTGGATAGCCATCAACATACAGTGTACCTGGGGACTTTCTCAAAATGCCTGCTCCCTTCAATACGTATTGCCTACATGGTTCTGCCTAAACACTTGCTGGAGCTTCATAATAAGCATAACTACCGTTTGTATGATCAGACCGTTTCACGTTTTCACCAGAATACCTTGGAACTTTTTATGAGAAATGGACATTGGGAAGCCCACATTCGCAAAATGCGCAAAGTATACCGACAAAAGCAATCCATACTGATTTCAACGATTCAGCAGCTGATGGGCTCTAACGTGACAATCATTGGTGAGGATGCAGGACTTCACATTTTACTGCGTGTACATAATGGAATGCACGAGCAGCAATTGATTGCCACAGCTGAAAAGGAAGGTACCCGAGTCTATCCGGTATCGCCCTTCTGGGCACAACAAGCTCAGGCTGAGCAATCCATGGTTCAGATCGGTTTCGGTGGTTTGAGTATGGAGGATATTCAAGAGGGCGTACATTCGCTTCATCGCGCTTGGTTTGGAGATCGTGAATGATAAAGTTACATAGAGCCTTTCGCGGTAATTGGATGAAACATGGGTTTAACCTGTCGAATAATTAAGATAAAAATAAAAAAACACGCCATCAAAGGCGTGTTTTCTTTAACTACTATATGGAGCCTAGAGGCATCGAACCCCTGACCTCATCGCTGGCAGCGATATGCTCTACCATGTATGGTCATTTACACACCCATAAGACGATTATATACTTAAAATCATTAAGGCTTTATTAAGTTTAGCATTCCGCTATATAAACTTTATCTAATTACGTTTTAATTGTTTATATATTTCTGTTTTTTTAGTTTTTTCAACAAAAGCAAATGCAGTATCATCAAGGGATGGCTTAATATCATCCAAACTTAACTTGTTTATTAGTCTAGAATATACAAATACAGCTATTGCTTCTTCATTTGAGTATTTTTTATTTTTAGGCTTAAAAGTGAAATCATCCCATTTCCCTTCATTGTCTGCTAATTTATTATCCAATAAAATTTTTGTGCATTCGTCTCTTACTGAAAGGAAAAAATCAAATTTAAAAGCGTTTTGACTACATGCTTCATTTTGATACCCTGTATAAGCGGTAATTGTATACTTTTCTAAATACATATCAATAAATGTACAGAACAATGGACGAAGTGAATATTCCTTTGTTAGTTGATTAACTATTATGTGAAATATATTTCTAAAATTAACGCATGAATAGCTATAGCTTGGTATTACTCCATCTTTGTACCTATTTCCTGCCGCTTTCAATTCGCTTCTAAATGGTTGTTCAGTTATTCTTTTAGTTGATAACATAACTGGAAGAGCCAGTGCTTTTGTATCTCTATATACCACATAGTTATCACTTGGTTTTGAATGAGGTAATGATACAATCCTAGTGGCCGTCTCAAATGCTTTTGTTGACAATAAGTTATTTAATACTAAATTTATAAATTTATCTTGATATTGACCTTGCATCTTACTAACCAAAGTATTATAGAGTTCGTTATACATTGAGATCGAATAAGATAGAAATTCTTTCATTGCATCAGTATAACTATTTACTTGTTTTTCATAACCAGCATTATCGATATCTAATACCCCTGCCCACTGTTCAACCTCAGGAAGATTAAACACAAAATTATTTAGTCTATATTCCTTTTCAGCATTCCCCAATTTAATTATAGAATCAAATAAATCCCTATCGCTAACTTCAATATTTCTCAGGATTTTCTCTTCAAATTCCTGATCATTTTTAGTGACTTTAGGATATCTTCTTAAAGAGAAGATTGGGGTTTTCAAATTAAATTGCATCACCTGATCGATAATTTTAGAAAATATAACTGGTTGTTTTATTTGAGATATAGAAAAGAACAAAATTGCATTTACATCATATGTGATGCCCAACTCATCAAAGTTTGGAACGCTATTTTCATCAATATCGCCAAGTCCTCTGCTATCTCTGACTACTATGGAATCAAAAATACAATTATCAGGAATGATACCTTCTTTACAAGGTAGAGTAATTGTAATATGAGTACATACTTGAGCAAATGATGGATCATTGACTTTACTAATAACTTTCTCTATCCCATTTTCTTGTTTACACATTTCTTGCAATTCAGAAAGTAGTGCTTCTTTTTTGTCCTCTTCCATACAAATGCAATCAGCTACATTAAACTCAGTAGTTGAACTACTAAATTCATATGTAGTTGTAATCTTTGTTGTATTTGCTCCGCCTTCTTCTTTTGCAGCGACATATTTTGTAATATCTGTTTTGCTTAAAGCAGCAACAAATGTAGATTTACCCGATCCTGCTGGGCCTAAAAGTAGAATTGTGAACTTATTACTCATATTAACACTTCTCCTCAATTATTAAATGTAGATGTTCCTTAGATAATAAACTATACTCTCACAATATATTTTATCCACTTGAACTTGGATCTTCACCTCTGCATTTCCTAAACTAGGAATCGTTCACTTCAATGTGAATTAATCATAAAAAAACATACAAAAAAATAAAAAATATAATTCAGTCATTCAAGTTTCTATTTTTTCTTCGTATGGAATTTGGGAGCATAACATCAATCTCATCATCACTGAATGTTTGCTCCTCTTCTGTCTTTAATGCCCGCTGTGCAGCAACATAGCTTTTAGAATCTGTTCTTGGTGATTGAGCATATATCTCAGCTGTTCTATTCTGTAGTTCATCTCTTTTCGTCATTACTGTAACATCATCCAGCAATTCAAAATCAGTTAACAGAGATACATACTCTTCACGGATTATCCAAAGTGCATCTGCAGCTTTTTGATGACTTTGAGCAGTTTCAACTAAATCAAAATTTTTAGTGTAAGCATTCAAAATTAGAAGAAGAACAGAAATCAATGCCCCTAAAATACTAGCAATTTTCTCGTCAACGATAATCGCAACAATAAATCCGCCTGTAGTTAAAGCTGAGAGTACTATTTGAAACACTTTAATAAACTCGTTTTTAGACAGCATTCTCTGGACAATTTTATTGTGACATGTAAAAGTATAAACAATTCGACCATATGCCTCTCTGATTTGAGACTCCAATTTATACCCTTGACTAACTCGGGAATTTCGTTCCATATATTTTCCTCCACGTTAATTTCGCAGATGATGTCTGATCCTTAGTTTCGTACTCAATAGCAGTCAAAGAATTATCATAGGCTGTTGCGGCTTTACTTTGGAAGTTCTTATCCTTAAATACGTAGCGGTTACTTCCTGGTGCAAGCCAATAGTTCTTCTCTTTATCAATTTCTTTTAGATATTTAAAAAAGTCTCTGCTCATCCAGTCATAATATAAAAACGATTTATCCTTATTCTCCCATTCACCAATGAATTTGTAAGCTAATGTATCAATAAGAATACCACTCATGCTTACATCACAGTGGTTTTTCCATGCACGAGCCATGCGGCAAAGTCTTTTCAAATTTTTATTTGTACTACTGTTTCTTGTGTTTATAGCATCAATTTCCTTACGCGGATCAGTTACCTTCCAACTTCCACCATTATTTGTGTCAGGATATGTATAACTATCGGCATCATTGATAAATGCAGGAACAATTTCAAAGTTTATATTATCCGTAAAATTTATTCCAACAACCTGCCCATCACCTTTAACATGAGAGCTACTATATGTTTTCTGAAGGGCTTCTTTGACTTCCTTCAATAATGCGGATTGCCCATTCCCACTGTAGTTGTTAAACTTTTGATAGGTAGCATACGGTAACTGTACGATCACATCAATATCACTTGTCCATATTTCTGTTCCCCGACCGTAAGAGCCAACATATAGACTGTGCGATGTTTCCGAGGAGTTGTTCCAGTAATCTTGATTTATGCGCTTCGTAATCTGTTTATATCTTTGTTGTACTGTACTTACAATAGAATCACTCATTCTAAGATTCGAACAAAACTGACTAAAGTTTTCGCTTACTGACATACTAACCCCTCCGGTTCTAGATTTATCCACTCAATGTCTTCCACCAAGGAAGATGTAAGACCTTTCTAAATTTTGCACCTTCTATGTAATAACATAGTAAAAAGCAGGAAAATATACCTACAATAATGATAGCCTATTCCAACTTCAAAATCCAGAAATTTTTCCCATATTCGACAAATTAAATGCTCCACAAGCGACAGGAGTATCATTTACTTTAGTCCTATAGGCTCCAGTCAACTACCTTAACAGCATCTACCTGATTACCTACCTTAGCACTATCTTCCCAGTGCATTGCCTGATTCGCAGTTTGTAGTGTACCTACGTTCTATCTCTTCGGGTCTCGATAATGCCAGTAATCGTGCTAAGCATCATTTTCTTCTTCTGCGAGGCCGCTGCCTAATTAAGCTTGCGCAGTTTAAAATATGCTGGGGAAACATCTCAAGTTCTTACCACTCAATTCGCTTGTCTTCCACCGTTAGCTTTTTGATCATTTTCTAGAATTCATAACGATTAGACGAGAGTATTTCACCAATATAAGAACATATTTTTTTAAAAGAACGTCGTTTATAAAGGAAGCACAACAATTCGATTAGTTTAAAATAGTTCCATAAATAAACCATATAAACATATGGAGCTTTGGACGCTCCTTGACTTATGCATAAATATTTTTGTCTTTTCAGCGCACCACTAATTTAAACCACAAAAAACCCAAGCGACATTAGCGCTTGGGCTTCTAAAAAAACGGTATCTCTGCCGTTTATGTGTATGTTTGGTGGAGCCTAGGGGGATCGAACCCCTGACCTCATCGCTGCCAGCGATGCGCTCTCCCAGCTGAGCTAAGGCCCCAGGATATAAAATTAACAACTTGTCCAACACTGCTACGTTCCGCAGACGACTCCTATATCATATAAAATCCAGCTTTCGCTGTCAATCACTTTTTGAAGCTTCAAAGTGATTGGAGAAGAACAACCGATTTCACTGGCACACACGGACTGGAACCCCAGACTGCTCTTCTCCCCTTACCCACTTCACTAATCCTCCAGATTGTCTTTGGACAATAGGGATTTTAGTTCTTTCATGAACATATTGATATCCTTGAACTGGCGATACACGGAAGCAAAGCGCACATACGCCACTTCATCGACTGGAAACAGCTGCTCCATCAATAGCTCACCAATCTGGCGACTCTCGACCTCAGCATCGGCTGTATTACGCAAAGACTTTTCTACCTCAGATACCATCATTTCCAGCGTCTCTACAGAGACTGGACGTTTCTCACAGGCTCGAATAAGCCCACGGAGAATCTTGTCCCGGCTGAACTCTTCCCGACTACCATCTTTCTTAATAACGATCAGTGGTGTTTCTTCAATCATCTCAAACGTTGTAAATCTTCTGGCGCACTGCTCACATTCACGACGGCGACGAATCGATTTTGATTCATTAGCCGGCCTTGAATCAAGGACTTTGGTGCCCAGAAAAGCGCAATAAGGACATTTCAAATCAGATCACTTCCCACGTTTTACTTTTTACCACATATTCCCTGTACTCATTTTGTAATGAAAAACGCATTGCCGACACATAATACTTTTACCAACCCGCGAGGAGGTGAACAGCAATGGCACAAAGCAACGGTAACTCCAACAACTTGGTGGTAACTAAAGCTTCCGCAGCCCTCGAACAACTGAAATATGAAGTTGCTCAAGAACTCGGAATCAGCATCCCACAAGACGGATACCAAGGTAACATGACTTCTTACGAGAACGGTTCGATCGGTGGATACATCACGAAGCGTCTGGTAACAATTGCAGAACAGCAATTGGCAGGTCAATACCAATAATATCTGCATCGTATTACGCTACACAGAGGAGCATGGAGCGGCCGGTGAATAACCGGCCTGCTCTGTGCTTCTACTTATATACTTAGAACGTATTATAGATCTTTACATACTGATTATAATAGTAAATGACCCTTTGTACATAGTGACGCGTCTCACCAAACGGAATATCTTTCACCGTATCAAATGAGCCATCCCATACACCATCTCTAAGCCAACTGTTTACTTTGCCTGGACCCGCATTATAGGCAGCGATCATAACCGCTTCATTGCCATCGAATTGATCGGACAGATTGCGCAGATACCATGTGCCTAATTGAATATTTCGTTCAGGCTCGTGCTTCAATTCCTCCAGCGAAGTGTCGGGAATTTTAGCTTGTTCCAGTATCCAGTTCGCCGTGTCCGGCATCAGTTGCATGAGCCCAATGGCACCACGTTTGGATTCCTTGCTTGTCTTAAAATTGGTCTCCACCTTGATAATGGAAGCAATCAGAAACGGATCAACCTCATAACTCTGAGATTGGGCGCGAATCTCTTCCTTATAATGAATCGGATAGAACCATGCCATCCAGTTTGTATTCAGAAATAGCACGAGTACAAAAGACACAAACATCAACAGCAGTACACGTTTCTTGCGTAATATTTTCATAACAAACCCTTACGCTGTAGATATGAGTCAATTTGCTGCTCCGTCGCAGGCCATAGGCCGCTGTTATCGATGACAATGTCTGCAAGCTGCTTTTTGCGCTCAATATCCATCTGTACATCCATCCGGGCTTCAGCCTGTGCCGCAGTCATTCCATCCCGACTCATCAAGCGATCTCGTTGGACTGACCTGGGAACATATACAACCATCACTTCCTCGAAACCATCTTCCAGACCCGATTCGTATAACAAAGGAATATCAGATACCACAAGTTTATCCGGATGTTGCAACGCGTATGCGGCAGCCCGTTCACGCATCTCTCTACGGATCGCCGGGTGTGTGATAGCCTCCAATGCCTTTCGTTCCTCTGGTTGTTGAAAAACAATACTTCCAAGCTTTTTCCGATCCAGTGTTCCATCTTCGTTCAGTATGGCTTGTCCGAACCGCTCAACAGCGGCGGCCAACACGGGATGCCCGGGCATCATAACTTCCCGGGCAATAACGTCTGCATCGATGAGCAACGCTCCCTTACTGGCGAGATAGGCGGAAACACTGCTTTTGCCTGTCGCGATCCCGCCGGTTAAGCCTATATTCATCGTTTCACCTCATAACAGCTTCATTATTCCCATAATCATTAACAATAGTGCTGGCAATACAGACAGTCTTCGCATCCAGCGCAGAGCTGAGAAACGCAGTCCAACCTTCATGCCGAGTGACAAAAACGCCCCACTAAACAGCGCAATAATGAGTGCCGTCCATAGTGTAGGGAATCCCAGAAGTGCCGCTCCCAATCCTGCTCCAAACGCATCCAGAGACAAGGCAATACCAAGCCACATCGCTTCTTGGGCAGATATACTCCCCGAGTTATCCATATCCGCCTTGGAGGGACTGCGAAGGATCTGAATGACGACCCCAAGCTTACGCAGCTCCAGTGTAAATACCATGCGTTCCAGCGATCCACCTGAAGCCGACTGCTCCAGATCTAGCGCAAGCACCTGGTTCCTGCCTTTTGTATCCGTCAGTGTCTCTTGTGTTTCTCCAACTCCAGTTGCTGATGTTTCCGTTCCCTCGTTCGTTCTAGTGTCTGTTTCCAGCTGTTCTTTGCCTTGCTTTCGAATAAGTTGCAACAGTGACCATGCACCAATGCCGATCAATATAACGGCTCCCACAATCGAAGCGATATCCGGTGACACCACATGGGACAACAGCACACCTACTTGCATCGACAAGGCAATAACCAATCCCGAACAGATCGAAATAACAGCGATAGATAACAGGGGAATCTTAGTCCTCCGTAACCCATATGTAATCCCGACTCCAAAACCATCTAAACTAAGCGCCAAAGCAAGCGCCAGCAATGAAATAAAATGATGCAGCACCCCGGATTCCTCCTCTGTGCGGTACTCGTGCCAACTGAAGATGCCAGTATGGGTATACGCCCGCTTATTTCTGCCATATCAGTATATGGAGGGAGGAATCCAAGGGTGCTATGATTTCATTATTTCGTTCATTCAGTTCATGTTCAGCGGCTGACAGTTCGGACAAAAATGCGTACCACGGCCACCAACTACCGTTTTTTCGATTAACGTACCACATGTTGCACACGGCTCTGACTTACGTCCGTAGATCTTCAGTTGATGCTGGAACATGCCCATCTCACCCTGTCCATTCACATAGGATTTGATGGAAGATCCTCCTGCATTCACTGCATCTTGCAACGTTGCCACAATCGCTTCATGCAGCACAATTAACTGAGCTTCGGTCAGTGTCTTGGCAATAGTCTCGGGATGGATGCCTGCGCGAAATAGAGCCTCGTCCACATAAATATTCCCGATGCCGACCACATATGCCTGATTTAACAGTACAGCTTTAATTTTGGTTGTGCGCTTGCCAACCGCCTCACGGAATGCAGTTATTGTAAAGGCCGGATCAAGCGGCTCCAGTCCCAACTTCAGCAAAGGTTTCGATACCAGTTCCTCACCTGCATTGAACAGGTGCATCGTACCGAACTGGCGCACATCCTTATAACGTAATTCCGTACCATCATTAAAATGGAAGATCACATGGGTATGCTTCTCCACATCTTCATGCTGCTCGTACACACCGTATCTTCCTTCCATCCTCAGATGGGAGACAAGCACAAGCCCGTCCAGCAAAATACGCAAAAACTTGCCTCGTCGCTCCACCCCAATAACGGTATGTCCCGCGAGTTCCATTGCAAATGCATCTATGTCGTCCGGCCGCTGAATAATCCGCGGCAAGCTAACGGTAACATGATCAATCGTTTTGCCTACAATAAGTTGATTCAATGTTCTTCTGACTGTTTCGACTTCCGGTAATTCCGGCATGATGTTCTCACCTCCCCTATATTATAACGGAAGATAGCGCTCAGCGGGACCCTTTTCTTATATCGAAAACATGGAAAGGTCTATTGTAAAATACCGGAAAAACCGCACAGCGCTTGATTTATTTCGCTTCGTACCAGTTATCACCAAAGCTGACTTCGGCTTTCAGCGGAACCGACAGTTCCAATGCTTTTTCCATAACCGAAGGTACTAAATCTTTCATCAATTCCAATTCATCGGCAGGCACTTCGAATACAAGCTCATCGTGCACCTGAAGCAACATACGGCTCTTCAAATTGCGTTCCCGCAGCGCTTCATCCATCTGTACCATGGCCAGCTTGATGATATCTGCCGCTGTTCCCTGAATAGGGGTATTCATCGCCGTACGCTCTGCGAAGGAACGCAGATTGAAATTACTGGCGTTAATCTCTGGCAGGTAGCGACGTCGCTCCAACAACGTTTTGACGTAACCATCCTGCCGAGCTTCCTTCACAATGTCATCCATATATCGGCGCACACCCTGGAATACTTCAAAATACTGATCAATAAACTGTGCAGCCTCTTTACGCGTAATGTGCAGATTCTGTGACAAACCATAATCACTTATTCCATACACGATACCAAAGTTAACCGCCTTGGCGGAACGACGCATATCCCCATCCACATCCTCAGGCTTCACGCCAAAAACATCCGAGGCGGTCTTCGTATGAATATCCATATCGTTGACAAACGCTTCCTTCAAGCGCTCATCGTCCGAAATGTGGGCCAGTACTCGCAGTTCAATCTGGGAATAGTCTGCTGCCAAAATGGACCATCCTGGCTCGGAAGGAACAAATACCTTCCGGATTTTGCGACCTTCCTCCATCCGAATCGGAATGTTTTGCAAGTTCGGGAACTGACTGCTAAGCCGTCCCGTTGCAGCAATGGTCTGACGGTAATACGTATGCACCTTGCCATCGCGATCAGAAATCTCTTTGAGTAACCCTTCCACATAAGTGGATTGCAGCTTGGCAAGCTGACGATATTGCAGAATATGCTTGACCACATCATTATAAGGAGCCAATTTCTCCAATACTTCCGCATCTGTGGAGTAACCGGTTTTGGTTTTCTTCACCACTGGCAAGCCCAGTCTATCAAATAAAATCTCACCCAGTTGCTTCGGTGAATTCAGATTGAATTCCGTTCCTGACAGCTTATAGATCTCAGCCATCAACCTGCTGATCTGCTCTTCAAACTCACTGCCCAAGGCTTGCAGATCGGCTGTATTGGCCTTGATGCCCTGTTTCTCCATGTCTGCCAGTATGCGTGACAACGGCATTTCCAGCTCATAGAACAGTGAATTCATCTCATCCGTTTCTAGCACCTGCTCCTGAAGTGGAATAATGGCTGCTACTGCAGCAGCTTTACGGCATAGGAAATCGCCCAAGATCTCCACTTCCGGCACCTTGTACTTGGCTCCTTTACCCATAACGGTGTCATCCTCTACGAGCGAAGGTAGACCATACTTGGTCGTGAGTCCACTAATCGTCTGGTTGGATTCCGTTGGATCAAGCAAATACGCCGCCAGTTGTACATCGAATGACGCACCAGCGAATTCAATGCCATGTGCATGCAGGGCCAGATCTACACGATGAAGATCATACCCGCGCTTAGGCTCCTCTGAATTACCAAGCCATGCCCGCACCGGAGCCGCTGCCTCGGATTGAAGCAATTCGGGAGCGATGAATGTATAGGCTCCAGCAGAACCTACAGCTAGTCCGATCAGTTTCGCTTGGTGTGGGTTATCCCCATGTGTTTCCACGTGGAGTACATCAATGGAATCAAGCGAACTGAACAGCTCACTGATCGTGTCCTCTGTTGCAATGGAGGATTGCACCTCGGCAGCAGGGACCGCTTCTTGTTCAGAACCGATGCTGCCACTGAATGACAGGCGTTCGAGCAAAGATTTGAATTCCAGTTTGGCCAATGCAGGGCCAGCATGTTCTTCTTTTAATCCGGCAAATTGCATATCCTCCCACGTCTGCTCCAGCGGCACTTCGCGGTGAATCGTCGCGAGTTGTTTGCTCATCCGGGCATCTTCGGCGTGGGCCTCGATCTTTTCCTTCATTTTGCCTTTCAGTTCACTTGTGCCGTTCAGCACATCTTCTACCGATCCGAACTGGTGCAACAGCTTCAATGCTGTCTTCTCTCCAACTCCGGGAATCCCCGGAATATTATCGGACGCATCGCCCATCAGACCCTTAAGATCAATGATTTGCAACGGCGTCAGACCATAGCGCTCCTTAATCTGAGCAGGATCATACAGTTCGATATCGGTTACCCCTTTACGCGTCAGCCCGATATGTACATGTTCGGAGGCAAGCTGCAGCATATCTTTGTCTCCCGATACAACGAGCACCTGTCTGCCCGCTTCATCTGCGCGTTTGGTTAACGTTCCGATGATGTCATCCGCTTCGAACCCAGCCAGCTCAAACTGGGCAATGCCAAGTCCTTTCAGCAGTTCTTTGAGCAAAGGGAATTGCTCAGACAACTCTGGTGGTGTTTTCTCCCGTCCGCCCTTGTATTCCTGATACCCTTCGTGGCGGAACGTGATTTTGCCTGCATCAAATGCAACCATAACATGTGTAGGCTTATGCTCTTCAAGCAGTCTCAGCAGCATCGTAGTGAAGCCATATACCGCATTGGTATGCAGACCTTTCGAATTGGTCAAAGGCGGCATTGCAAAAAACGCCCTGTAAATAATGCTATTTCCATCTATGAGAATAAACTTGTCCATTCCAGCACCTCGCGTATCATATGGTCAACCTCTTCAAATTACAACTACTCTCATGATACCATACCCACCTGTCACATCAAAAAGATTAGCCATCTTTTCACATCATTTTTACTCGCAAAAAAGAACCTTCTCCGCAGGCAGCCTGTGCACAGGCCACCCGGGAGAAAGTCCTTCATTTCGGTATTATTGCTATTCTTGCCAAGCATTGATTCCCCAATTCCAAAACAATGCTCTTCCTATTGATTCAGATCCGGACGTTTACCTGTTACCAGGTATACCGTGCTCTCACCAATGTTGGTCGCATGATCGCCAATACGTTCAATGTAACGTCCAACCATCATCAGCAACATAGCCTGAGAAGCCTGATTCGGATGCTCCGTCATTAACGTGTAGAGATCACTGATCATGTGACTGTACAATTGATCGACCTGATCGTCCGTTTGAGCCATCTTATAGGCCAGGTCTGTGTTTTCTTTCAGGAAAGATTCGATGGATTCATCAATCATGGATTTCACGATTTCTGCCATTTGCGGAATATCCACCAGAGGTTTAATCAGTTTCTGTCCATCCATCCGAAGGGTTACCTTCGCCACGTCGAGCGCGAGATCTCCCATACGCTCCAGATCACTGGAAATTTTGAAAGCAACGATGATACGTCTGAGATCCTTTGCCACCGGCTGTTGTGTGATGATCAGTTTAGAGCCAAGTTCCATAATTTTGTCTTCAAGGGCATTCAGATTCGCATCATTCTTGATGATGACCTGAGCTTTCTCCGCGTTCATCGTCTGCAGACTCTCAATGGCACCATCCAGTGCCGCTCCTACATGTTCACCCATTTGCTTGAGCAAGGTACGTAGCTCTTCAAGCTCCTGATCAAATTCTTTTCTGCGAATCATAGATTTCATGTCCTCCTTGTCCATCATCTCCGGGTATGCCGGGATCGTTCCAATTCAGCTCGCTTAACCAAACCTTCCCGAGATATAATCCTCGGTCCGGGAATCTTGCGGTGTGGAGAATAACGTCTCCGTATCAGCTGCCTCCACCACTTCACCATTCAGGAAAAATACCGTACGTCCAGATACCCGTGCCGCTTGGTGCATATTGTGGGTAACCATAACGATCGTATACTTGTGATGCAATTCCTTCACCAGTTCCTCAATCTTCAATGTGGAGATCGGGTCGAGTGCCGATGTTGCTTCATCCATTAGCAGAACGTCAGGCTGTACAGCCAGCGCCCGTGCAATACAGAGACGCTGTTGTTGTCCACCGGACAAACTAAGTGCCGACTTTTTCAATACATCCTTCACTTCATCCCACAGTGCCGCATGGACAAGACTTTGTTCCACCAATTGATCCAGTTCAGCCTTTTGGGTTACCCCGTGCAAGCGTGGTCCATAAGCGACGTTATCATAGATGGATTTCGGGAAAGGATTCGGTTGTTGAAAGACCATGCCAACTCGTTTACGCAGGGTCTCCACTTCAATCTCATTACTGTAAATATCGGAGCCATTCAGCATAACCTGTCCTTCCACACGAACACCCGGAATCATGTCATTCATCCGGTTCAATGTGCGAAGCAATGTCGATTTACCACAACCTGACGGCCCGATGAACGCAGTAACGGTTTTTTCCGGCAGATCCATCGATATATTTTTAAGCGCGTGATGCGTATCATAGTATAAATTAAGATTTTCAATGTGAATGAGGTCCTTCATGGATGTTCACTTCTCCTTCGCTGCAGGGACACTGAAACTCCCTTTACGTTGAGACCGATGCTGATAATGATTCATCGCTGCTCGGCCATCTTTAATATCCTACCCTCTCATTGTAAAAACAGTATCACTTTCATGTTAACGGAATGTAAAAAGACATCCTTAACCTTCATGATCTGCTTGATGGATCAATCTGATTGCTGATGCCTGCCTTATTGATTTGCTTTTATATCACTCACTATCCGCAACCATCTCATCCAGCTTCATTCGAATATGCTCAGCGACTTCTCCAGCTTTTCCGCCTTCCATGGCGATCTCCTCTGCTATACGAGACAAATCTCTCACTGCACTGTTCAGTTGCCGGAACGTTGCTCCCCCAGAGGTCACATGCACTGAACTATTGTCAATTTCGGTTCCGCTTGCCTTAACCAGTTCTACTGTCTGGAGGGTCAACCCACCAATATTCTCAAGCAATGAAGACATGTTGCCTGCAACCTCACGGGTCTGTTTCGCAAGCGCTCGAATCTCACCTGCAACAATTTGAAAGCCTCGTCCGTATTCACCCGCGTGAGCTGCTTCAATGGAAGCATTTAGCGCAAGGAGTCCACTTTGATCTGCCAGGGATCGAATGGAATGTGCCATGCCTGAGCCGGTTTTGATCGAATCCAGCATGTAATCCGCATGTTGTCCTTGGCTCTCCATATGCTGATGTACGCGGTTATAGGAAGCATCGACGTGCTTCAAACTCTCTTCTCCATGCTCGGATAATGCCATGATCTCACGGGCTTCATGTACAGTCTGATTAGCCGCTTGCACCAGCTTGGTGACTGCATCGTTGATTCTGGATATCTCCTGTCTGCTCTCGGTTACTGTACGTATACGCTCTTCCGTAACAGCCTGTTGCAGTCTTCGGGATAGAGACATCACGTCACGCATCGTCAGCACACCGAGCAGTCTGTCTTGTTCCGTAACGAGCAGACAATCATAGAAATGCTGTTCAGTGCGTCCAAGTGCAATATCAATAATCGTTGTGGCTTCCATATGAATATCCGCAATAACCGGAGATGCATTCGCTACTTGTATGACGGGTTTACGGTAGAACAGATCTGCGGCAAAACGACCATTCAACATCCGATATAACGTCTCACGCATCAATAACCCGGTCGGTTTCATCTGCTCATCACATAATACGATGCACGGGTGCTCCTGATCCTGATTCATCATCGTCGCAGCTTCTCCACAGGTTGTATGCACCCCGGCGACAGGAACCTGACGATAATAGTCATGCAAATCGATTACAGGCTCTTCAGCAACAACCCTTACTTCATTATGCTTCATTTCAGGTGTAGTTAATTCTTCATTATGTAAAACAACGAGAGGCTGATCGGGTTTCACTTCGAGCAACATAGGCATAAATGCGCAATCTCCTTTACGTAATAGCTCCGTCTTGAGGTGGGTTATGTAGGTACAAAGTATCACTCAGATAAGTCCATGCTACTCCCTCTACGTAAAGAAAAATCTTCCTTTATGTTAAATGAACGTAAAATAAAACTCCCCGATCATTGCTAACTTGAATGATGGGGAGTTTTTCTTTTGACAACCAATTTATAACCTACACCGCGAATCGAATCAATGTGAACCGATTCCGGGTCTAGCTCCAGCTTTTTACGTAATGAGCTGACGTGAACATCCACGGTTCGTTGACCTCCAATATAATCGAAGCCCCACACCGCGTTCATCAGATCATCCCTTGTGAGCACCACACCTGGCTTTTTGGCCAAATATAGCAGTACTTCAAACTCTTTTGGACGCAGACTGATGGATTGTCCACCCAGTGTCACTTCATACTTCAGAGGATAGATCTCCAGCTCTCCCAAAATAATTCGTGAACCATCCTTGTCCTCAGGCTGTGGTAAATCTTCACCATTGGAATAACGTCTTAATACCGCATCCACTCTGGCTAATAACTCCGATACACCAAATGGTTTGGTAATATAATCATCGGCACCCGATTTCAGCCCCTGTACAACCTCGGCTTCACCGGTCTTCGCCGTCAGAATGATAACTGGTGTACTGACACCCTGAATTCTTAACTTGTTCAGAATGTCCAGACCATTCATACCCGGGAGCATCAGATCCAGTAAAATCAGATCAAATTCCTGAGACAAGGCTCGGTCATATCCTGCTGATCCGTGATCCTCAGCTGTAACGTCATAACCCTCTTGTGTCAGGTTATACGTGAGTAATCTTGATAATGTAGGTTCATCTTCAATAACTAGCAAACGCTGTGCCATGATACCCCTTCTCTCTTCATAGGTTGTCTGTTGCCACAACACTTTTTCTATCATAGCACTAAATTGTTAACGCTGTGTAAAACAATACATACTTTTTACATTTGATACCTGACACCTACATCTCTTCGTCCTGAATGAATGGAAGAATAACATGGAACGTTGTACCCATGCCTAGTTCACTCTCTACAGACAATTTGCCATGATGCAATTCCACCAGATGCTTCACGATGGAAAGCCCAAGACCCGTTCCTCCGGAATTACGGGATCTGCCCTTATCGACGCGATAGAATCGTTCGAAGATTCGCGGCAAATCTTTTTTCGGTATGCCAATTCCCGTATCCGACACCGCAAACACGACTTCCTCATCGTTATCCATCGTCACCTGCAACTTCACCCGGCCACCATCGGGCGTATAGTTGATCCCGTTGGATAAGAGATTGATGAATATCTGCTTCATTTTGTCCTCATCTGCTTCAATGTACAGTTCCTCGGGAACATGCATTTCCAGACGAATCTGCTTTTTCTCCGCCACTTTGGATAAAGTGCCCAGCACCATTTCGAAGAAAGAGTGTACATGAACAGGGGAGCATTGCAGCGGCGCGCGTTTGGATTCAATTTTGGATAACTCCAGAATATCCCCGATCAATCGGTTAAGTCGATCTCCCTCATCATAGATGATTTTCAGGAATGAGCGCTCCGTCTCCTTGTCCTGTACCCCGCCACTGAGCAACGTTTCCGCAAACCCTTTGACCGCGGCAACAGGTGTCTTGAGCTCGTGAGAGACATTCGCGACAAACTCGCTACGCATCGACTCCAGTCTACGGATCGCCGTCACGTCCTGTAAAAGGAACAACATGCCTCGATACCCGCCATCATCTTCGGACATGGGTACCCCATCAATACGAATCAATTTTTCCTCCGGGTTGAATACACTCACTTCTTCATGCATCCGTTCTTTCAGGGCAACACTCTCTTCAATGGTACGGGTTAATTCGTAGTGTCTTTTCAGTTCAGTATAAGGCTTACCTGTAACCTTACCTGCCTGAATACCTAACATACGCTCCGCTTCCCGATTGACCAGTGCAATGGATTGCCCTGCATCGATCATGACAATGCCTCCGGTCATATTCGCCAGGACACTCTGTAGCAGCGCTTCATTGTCACGAATCGTCTTCAGCTGAGACTGCAAGCTGTCTGCCATTCCGTTTATCGCAAGCCCCAGCTGTCCGATCTCATCTCTACGCGTGACGTCCACTCTCGCATCGTATTCCAGCTTGGTAATGCGATGGGCCACTTTCGTAATATGCTCAATCGGCGAGGTTAATCCGCGTGCAACCCGATAACTGACAAACGCGACAATCAGGAACAGCAGTCCCAGTGCAGCAAACATGATCATCCATCCACGCTGAAGCCCCTGATCAACAGCCTGCAAACTCATGGAAAGACGAATATAGCCATCAAATTTGCCGCTCGGAATTTCAATCATGTCACTTTGATCCGAATTCACAGGTAGTGCCACGTACAGCATGTCCTGTCCCAGTGTTTCACTGTAACGTATGGACTGCCCGTATCCATCTCCAACGGCACCCTTAATCTCCTCTCGGTTCAAGTGGTTATCCATCGATGCCGGATCACTCTCGGAATCTCCGATGACCGTGCCATCTTTATTGATGAAAGTTACCCGGGAATCCGTTAGGCGATCTAATTCCAGCGCCCGATCTGAATAATACTTTCGTGTAGCTTGCGAGGTTGGATCACTTGCATCATGGAACGGGAAGGTTGCTTTGAGCAAATTAATCTCGCGCACCATCGTTTGCTCCAGTGCGGTCGTATGCGTAGTCTTAAACACTCTGCCCATCGTATATCCAGCCACAATGACGGATACGCCGATCAGCACCATCATAATGATGGCAAGGCGAATTCGGAACGGTCTCATCTATCTCTTCCTTTATGATCAGATTAATATCTAATGTCTTACTCTACAATGAATCCAGTTCAATTCGATCCCCGCGGGTACCAGGATTGGAAATAACGAGAAACTCCACTTCTTCATCGCTCCGGTTCATCATCTGATGAGGCTCTCCTGGAGGAATCTCAATCCCTTCATGGGGTTCCAGCACAACCGTGTCCCCATTAAGTTCCATACAGGCTTCACCGCTGAGAATAAAAAAGAACTGACGGCTTATCGAATGATAATGTCGGATTTCAGCCGTTCCTGCGGGCATTCGTTCATGAATAATGCTGAGTGTTTCATTTTGAACGAGGTGCCAACCATCGCACTGCCCGCCCCATATATAATGTGCTGCATTTTGTTTGCTCATTTTCATATGACTGTCCTCCTGAAGTAAACTTGCTCGGTCTATCATATCACAGATGACATGGTGACTATTCCCATTCATGAGGAAACATATCGATCTTGACTACAGTCAACTTTAGACAAGGCTAATCCTAAAATATCATGGTTGTATGAAGACTGATCCCGACTTTTGTAAAAAGAAGACTGAGATATTTGATCTTCATCAATTTGCCGAAAATTCGAAATTTATTCGAAATTAGACTGTTTCATGATACAAAGTGTATTCCTATGCTGCTTGGGCTGATGTACAATGTACAGTATACAGATATGCTTTGACTAACATTACAGGCTTGATCATTCTAACCTGACATGGAGACCTGACAATGGAATCGCACATTAATTCATATATAACACTTGTAGCCACTTCAGCTGTGCTGAATGTCTTTTTGTGTTTATATACCTATTTCAGAAGATCCGAGATCCCCAGTTCCAAAGTATTCATTCTCTACACAGCAGCACTCTCCATATATACCTTCGGGTATGCCATTGAGCTGGCCAGCAACACGCTGGAACAGATGAAATTTTGGACCACCGTGGAGTATATAGGCATGCCCTTCTCCGCATCTCTTGGTCTCATCCTGATGATAAAATATACCGGGAGAACGCTATCCAAAAAGGTAACTGCCGCGCTGTTTGTAATCCCTTCCATTACGCTATGTATGGTAGCAACCAATGATTTTCATCATCTTTTTTATAAAAAAGTATGGCTAAGAGAAGATAGTTCGGTACCTCTGATGGATATCGCAGTAGGCCAATGGTATGTTGTACACGGTGCATTCACGTTCTCATGTTTGTTGTGTGCCTGTCTTATTCTGATCGGACAATGGAAACACACCAAGAAGATGTATCGTCGTCAATTACTTACGCTTATCACTTCGCAGATTATTCCCATGGTCGCAGCTTTTTTGTACTTGCTTGGTTTGACGCCAGGCGGCATGGACCCTGTACCGGTGCTCATGTGTATCACATCTGCCATGTATATCTGGGCGATTCTATCCTCTCGTCTCCTGACCATCGTGCCGATCGCCAAGGACAGTATTTTCGAGAGCATGCGTGAAGGTGTTATCGTACTGGATAGTTCCAATCGTCTGGTCGATTACAACCGATCTATGCGTGACATGTTGCCGGAGATTAATCCGACCATGATCGGCCGACCCTTGGATGACATATGGCTTAACCTTGCTGGAGAGACTTTTCCGGTTGAATACGGCAGGGAAGGATTGCAAATGGATCTGTACTGGCAGTTAAATGGAGAGACCGTATGTTATCAGGTCAGGACATCTTACGTGTATAACAAAGATGCGCAGACCGTGGGCAGTCTAATTATGCTCATCGATATAACGGAACAACGTTTCTTGCAAGAACAACTGAAGCAACTGGCTTATTTCGATGGTCTGACTAAAATTTACAACCGTACTCAATTTTTGCATAAAGGTCGAGAAATTTTAAGTGAAGCCCTCCTTAATCTGCAACCTGCCTCATTTATATTATTTGATATTGATCACTTTAAACGCATCAACGATACGTACGGGCATGATGTTGGCGATCAGGCTATCATTCATGTTGTCTCCGTCTGTAATCGTTACCTGAGCCCTGAAATGTTGTTTGCTCGTTATGGAGGAGAAGAGTTCGTGATCGCTCTTCCGAATACCTCCCTCCAGGAAGCCGAGAAACTTGCAGAGCAACTGAGAGTTGCCTTGTTGAATGAACCGCTCGATGTTCAGGGAGTCCCTATTACACTGACCTCAAGCTTTGGTATTGCTCAGTACAATGGAGGTGTGGATTCGCTGGAGTCCTTGTTACGCGACGCTGACACTGCCTTATACGAGTCCAAGCGCAATGGTCGGAATGCAGTTCGTGTCCATGCTGTGAGTACAGTCTAACCAATACTGACCGTGTCTGATGGGGTATGTATGGTGGCATGTTTGATAGCCATCTCTGTAGCTCCAGTTCACATAACCTGACTCTCTGCCGATCTCTTCATCGCAACAACTAAAATAGACAGCCCAAGAGGCTGTCTATTTTTCATTCGTTATAACGTATACACCATCTACACCTTAATCAGCTTGTCCTTGTTGCATGTGCAAACGCTTAACATACCACTAATAATACATTCCGTAATGGTAAATTAAACGGGTTCAACTTAATTAGATCACCTGGCTATTCACCATCAGGTACACCATGATTAGCAAAAATACAGCCAACAGTGTACTGAACATACGGATCTTGCTTTGTTCAGGACCTACATCACGTTTGTTTTTCACACCTTCTGCAGCGAGTCGCAGCGGTTTACCCATAATTCCTCCAATAGCCGCAATAGCCAAGAGCAGAACGACAACGACAGCCATCCAGATATGAGAATACTCACCTTTTGTCATCAGGTAACCGCCTGTTAGAAGTTGAATCACAAGTCCATACTGCGCGACTTTGTTCAAAGAACGTAGCGACGCAAATGCTCCCTCTTGTGCTGCAGCATTCAAAGTACGGATTTTACCGACTACGAATGGCAGAATCAGATAGAACCCCATCGCCAGTGCTCCAACAATATGGAGCAGATACATAATCATTCCCAAAATTTTCATCCTCCTCAACATTTTCGGTGTGCTATACATCACATCCCATTATACTGGGGAACTTATCCAAAGAAAAGAAAACCTCCGGGTTTACCGGAGGTTTTCTCTCTATCACTGTTCAAAAAGTTTTCAAACTTACAGATTTACTACCGAAATGACGTTGCGAACCGAGTCAGCAGATTTATCCAATCCTGCTTTTTCTTCCGCGGTCAGTTCAAGTTCGAATATTTTCTCAATGCCGTTACCGCCCAGAATGGTTGGTACACCGAGGAACAGATCATTATAGCCATACTCACCTTCAAGATAAGCGATCACTGGAATAATGCGTTTCTTGTCCTTCAAAATCGCTTCGGTCATCTGAACGAGTGAAGCCGCCGGTGCATAATAGGCACTGCCGTTACCGAGCAGATTCACGATTTCACCACCGCCAACACGTGTGCGCTGAACGATGGATTCGATTCGGTCTGCCGGAATCAGCGTATCGATTGGAATGCCACCTACGCTCGAATAACGAACGAGAGGTACCATATCGTCTCCGTGGCCGCCAAGAACGAATCCACGAACATCTTCAACAGATACATTCAACTCTTGCGCAATGAAGGTACAATAACGTGCTGTATCCAGAACACCTGACTGACCGATAACACGGTTTTTAGGAAAACCCAGGGTCTGATAAGCAGCATAAGTCATCGCATCCACCGGGTTGCTTAGAATAATGACGATGGAATCAGGGCAATATTTTTTCACATTTTCACAAACGGACTTCACGATACCCGCATTCGTATTGACCAGATCATCGCGGCTCATACCCGGTTTACGGGCGATACCCGCCGTGATGATTACAATCTCAGAACCTGCAGTATCTTCGTAGTTGGAAGTGCCGACGATATGACTGTCAAATCCTTGAACAGGACTTGCTTCCATCATATCGAGTGCTTTCCCCTTCGTCGGGTTCTCCAGTTGAGGAATATCAACCAGCACAACATCCCCGAGTTCTTTTTGGGCAAGCATTAATGCGGTCGTAGCACCGGTAAACCCGGCGCCGACTACTGTGATTTTTTTGCGCTGAATAGTCAAGATTCACATCTCCCCTTACAGGTTTTTAATGATTTGATCCGCGAATTCAGAACATTTCACTTCAGTAGCGCCGTCCATCAGACGTGCAAAGTCATACGTTACTGTTTTATTGTTAATGGATGTTTCCATACCTTTGTAGATCAGGTTAGCTGCTTCTTGCCAGCCCAAGTGCTCAAGCAACATTACGCCGGACAGAATAACGGAACCAGGGTTCACGACATCTTTGTCCGCGTATTTAGGTGCAGTACCGTGAGTTGCTTCGAAGATAGCATGTCCTGTTACGTAGTTGATGTTCGCTCCAGGAGCGATACCAATTCCACCAACTTGCGCTGCAAGTGCATCGGACAGATAGTCACCGTTCAGGTTCAATGTTGCGATCACATCGAATTCACCTGGACGAGTCAATACTTGTTGCAGAGCGATATCGGCAATTGCATCTTTTACGATGATTTTACCAGCATCTTCAGCGGCTTTTTGTGCTGCATTCGCTGCATCTGTACCTTCGTTATCTTTGATGATATCATATTGTGCCCAAGTGAATACTTTGTCAGCGAACTCTTCTTCAGCCACTTCGTATCCCCAGTTTTTGAAGGCACCTTCAGTAAATTTCATGATATTACCTTTGTGTACCAAGGTAACACTCTTACGGTTATGATCAATTGCATATTGAATTGCTGCACGTACCAGACGTTTCGAACCTTCGGAAGAAACTGGTTTGATACCAATACCGGAAGTCTCAGGGAAACGGATTTTGTTAGCACCCATCTCTTGTTGCAGGAACTGGATTACTTTTTTCACTTCTTCAGAACCTTCAGCATACTCGATTCCTGCATAGATATCTTCCGTATTCTCACGGAAAATGACCATGTCTACCAACTCAGGACGTTTAACCGGAGAAGGTACACCGTCGAAATAACGAACAGGACGCAAGCAAGTGTACAGGTCAAGCTCTTGACGCAGGGCTACGTTCAGGGAACGAATACCGCCACCGATTGGCGTAGTCAATGGTCCTTTAATCGCTACGATATACTCGCGAATGGCTTCAAGCGTATCATTCGGCAACCACTCACCGTATGTATCGAATGCTTTTTGTCCAGCAAACACTTCATACCATGCAATTTTTTTGTTGCCATCGTATGCTTTTTCAACAGCTGCATCCAATACACGCTTGGAAGCTTTCCAGATGTCACGGCCTGTACCGTCACCTTCGATAAATGGAATGATCGGGTTACTAGGTACTTGAAGTGTACCGTTATCAATTTGAATTTTTTCGCCTTCAGTTGGGTGAGCAAATTTTTCTAATTTCATAGTTAAATTCCTCCTAGGTTTCATATGTGCAGTATTTATAATACCACTAGTCTTATTGAGGGAAGGGTCCTGAGAGCCCAAGCAAGTAACGCCTCTGCTTTCCAGCCCTTCACCTCGTCCTTATTATTATACTGTTTTTGCGGCTATTAGCGAAGTTCAATAGAAACGTATTTTTGTTCTGCAGGGCCAGTGTACTCCGCACGTGGACGAATGATGCGATTGTCCGCAAGCTGTTCCAAAATGTGCGCAGTCCAACCAGATACCCGGCTGATGGCAAAGATCGGCGTAAACAATTCCTGTTGAATATCCAGTTGGGTATATACAGAAGCAGAATAGAAGTCTACGTTTGGCTTCAGTCCTTTTTGTCCTGTTACCAGCTCCTCGATCTTCACAGACATATCATACAGACGTGTGTCATTGTTCAGCTCGCCCAGTTCCTTGGACATCTTCTGCAGATGTTTGGCACGTGGATCACCGTTTTTGTATACGCGATGTCCAAAGCCCATAATCTTTTCACGGTTGTTCAGTTTTTCCTGAATAGCCGCTTCTAGACGATCTGGCGTACCGATCTCATTCAACATTTTCATAACGGCTTCGTTCGCACCGCCATGGAGTGGTCCCTTCAGTGCGCCAATGGCGGAAGTTACACCGGAATAGATATCCGACAGCGTTGCAACCGTTACGCGTGCTGCAAATGTCGAAGCGTTCAACTCGTGATCCGCATGCAGGACAAGCGCTTGGTCCAATGCTTTTACTGCGGTCTCGGATGGTTCTTCACCAGTCATCATATATAAAAAGTTCTCTGCGATGGAAGCGCCTTCTTTTGGAGCCACAGGTTCTTTGCCCTGACGAATACGGGCGATGGCTGCCACAATCGTTGGCAACTGTGCTTGCAACTTAACGGCTTTGTTCTCATTCGCTTCCGTTGTCATCTCATCAGCTTGCTCGTCGTACAGTGCAAGTGCAGAGATTGCGGAACGAAGTGCTGCCATGGTACTGACGTTTTTCGGATACAATTGGATTTGTGCAATCAACTCGCTCGGAATCGGCGCGTAATCGCTCAGGCTTTTGCGAAGGGATTTCAGTTCATCTGTTGTCGGCAATTTACCAAACCACAACAAATAGGCAACTTCTTCAAAGCTGGCATGTTCAGCCAAATCGTCGATATCGTAACCACGGTATGTAAGCACACCGTCTACAATAGAGCTGATCGAAGAGGTTGTTGCAACAATGCCTTCCAGACCTTTGGTAGCTGTCATATTACATCTCTCCTTTAATAAGCGAAATCAGGAACCATTCCAGAGTGTCATATAAGTGCCAAAATGCACCTATCCTCTTTTTGTAAACATTTTCATTTTGAAATTACCAAATAATTCAAAATACGGTTTTCCTATCTGTCAATCGGTATTTACTTATAACATCATACTGGATTTTGTCGTTTATGTGAACATGATGAGAGTTCATTCGCACATCAAACTTCTTTATCGGAGTGATAAAGCATTTTTGAAAGCCTTTACAAAAACAAGGTTGACATTTAATGTTTTTTAACCAATTCTGTCGTATGAAGAACTTTCTATTGCTATATTCTGTAATACTGAGGCATACTCTAGGCAAAAGAAAGATTCGGGTATAGGTTAACCTCCCGGCGTTTCAAAACCTTGTAAATGCTCTATATTAATTAAGATAGCCATCTATTTCTAATACTGCTTCGTGCATCATACATAGGTCGGCTTAATTGAAATAAGGAGAGTTGATGCTTGGATAGAATTATAATGAAACGTCTGCTCCGCGGCTTATGGGTGATTATTGCGACCGTTCTGATCGCCGTTGCCATATACTTGCTGTTTCCGCTCTTATACCCTTTTGCGATCGCCTGGATTATCGCCTATGCCATGAATCCGTTGGTGAAGCTGCTTCAGCATCGGGCACGATTTCCCCGCTGGCTCGCTGTGACTCTTTCATTAATCCTTTATTTTGGAGCCATTGCGGTGGTACTGTCTGCGGCTATTACCCGTATGGTGAAAGAAGTCATTTCACTGACGACAAGTTTCGATCTCCACGTTGATGAGATCAAAGACACGTTTGTACGTTGGACTCAGAATGACACGATTCAGAGCTTGATTACGCAGATCAATGAATTTTACAAGGAAAATCCCAACTACCAGGAAACCATCAACAGCAATATTAGCAAAACGACTGAAACGGTAGGTACAGCCGTGACCGATCTGGTCACCGGATTTTTCAACATGATTCTGAGTCTGCTGACTTCCCTGCCTAACATGGGTGCGGTATTAATCGTTGTTCTGTTGTCTACGTTCTTCATTAGCAAAAGTTGGACCCGACATAGCATCACCGTCTCGGGTTGGGTACCCTCTTCCATTCGCAAGCCGATATCCGACATATGGACTGACCTTAAGAAGGCACTGTTCGGATACGCAAGAGCACAATTGATCATGATCTCGATTACAGCACTATTCGTCATGATTGGACTGCTTATATTGCAAGTCAATTCAGCCTTCACCATCGCTCTGATGATTGGTTTGGTCGATCTGCTTCCTTATCTGGGTGTCGGTCTGGTCATGGTGCCTTGGGCAGCATATCTGTTTATGAATGGGGATCTGTATCTGGGGATTGGCATTAGTGTTATCTATCTTATCTTGTTGATTGCCCGTCAGATTATTGAACCAAAGGTGCTTGCCAGTAGTGTAGGACTCGATCCGCTCGCCACGCTGGTTGGCATGTTCGTAGGTTTGAAGCTGTTCGGTGTACTGGGTTTGATTATTGGTCCTGTCAGTCTGGTCATCCTCGATGCGTTCAATCGGGCTAACGTGTTACGCGACCTCAGAACATATATCATCAACGGACGTGTCCGATGAAGCATGACCTTATGAGCACGCAGGACAAATAAAAAAAGGCTTCGTTCAACAGTAATCATCTGCTGAGCGGAGCCTTTTTGCATAACAACTCATGTTTCATTCATTTCGGACGACGATAAAACGTGATGTTGCCACTTTTCATTTTTTTCTCCAGCCATCCCAGGAAGAACAGACGGTATACCGGACGTGTTAACGGAAACACCAGTGTAAACCCGATCAGATCCGTGACAAAGCCTGGAATCAATAGCAAGAAACCACCGACAAAAATAAAAAGACCATCGACCATTTTTCTTCCAGGTACCTTACCGCGTTCCATCTCGGATTTGGCGTCCACAAGTACTTTTCGCCCTTCAAACTGCAACATTGCTATACCAATCAAGGACGTGAGGATCATGAGAAGCAATGTCTTTCCGGCTCCAATCCAGTCACTCATCAGAATGAAACCAAATAATTCAATCACCGGAATGATTAATAGTAAAGCCCACATCCATTTTCGCATTGACGTATTACCCCTTTCCCGAAAGCCACACCTTTTCAAGCGCGCTGTATAGCTCAGAGGCTGCCTTATCCAGCCGAACCGGCTTCCAGTCCCCATTTACCCATACATGCTGGGTAGAGCCTGTAACCAGCCGTTCACCGGGGAGTGATTCATCCGCTGACCATACCCGTTCTCCAATCGCCATATGCTCATCAGGTTCTTCAGACATGCGCCTTATGTCGTACTCATAGTTCAGTCGCAGACCACTAAATGCAGCAATACGGGTGAAAATGATAATCTCATCATCATATCGGGCAGGTTTGTGATATTTCACATCCAGTCCGGTTACGGGAAGCAGTAACCCCTGTTCCTCCATTTTACGATATGTATACCCCATTTGGCGAATCATCTCAGTGCGACCGATTTCAAACCAGTTCAAATAGTTCGCGTGATAGACCACGCCCATCTGGTCACTCTCTTGATAGCGTACACGAAGACGTGCCGCATACCAGCTACCGTTGATCTGTTCCTGCATGTTATCGGCCTCCTTCGCTCTACCATTCATACGTGTTACATCGCTGTAAAGTGTCATTAAGATGGAAAAAAAGCAACGGGACACTAACGCCCCATTGCTTCTTTCCTGTTGCTTCTCCATCCAAAAACGAAATTAAGCGTTGTTTGGAATTTGGCTTACTTTAATCAGGTTGGTAGAACCGGAACGACCCAAAGGTACACCAGCTGTGATCACAACCAGGTCTCCTTCTTTAACAAGTCCCGATTTTACGCCGCCTTCAATTGCATTTTCGAACAAAGCATCCGTGGAATCAACCAGTCTTCCTTTGACAGGAGTTACACCCCAAGCCAGAGCCAAACGACGGGAAGTTCTATCTTCCGTTGTCACAGCGATGATTGGAGATTCTGGACGATACTTGGAAATCATGCGTGCAGTGTGTCCTGATTCAGTTGAAGTAATGATCGCTTTTGCGTTCAGATCTTGAGCTGAGAGGGCAACCGATTGGCTGATTGCTTCTGTAACGGTTGTTTGTTGAGCAACACGTTGTTTCAGATACAGCTCTTGGTAAGGCAGAGCAGATTCTGCTTTTTCAGCAATACGGGACATAGTCAGAACGGATTCAACTGGGTATTTACCCGCAGCTGTCTCACCAGACAACATGATAGCGTCCGTACCATCGAAGATCGCATTCGCCACGTCACTTGCTTCCGCACGTGTTGGACGCGGGTTACGCTGCATGGAATCCAGCATTTGTGTAGCTGTGATAACCGGTTTACCTGCAACATTACATTTTTCGATCATGCGTTTTTGTACCAATGGTACTTCTTCCGCAGGAATCTCAACACCCAGGTCTCCACGAGCAACCATCAGGCCGTCAGATACTTCAAGGATTTCATCGAGGTTGTCGACACCTTGTTGGTTTTCGATTTTGGAGATGATTTGGATATGTCCAGCATTGTGTTTTTCAAGCAGTTCACGAATCTCAAGTACGTCACTCGCTTTACGAACAAAAGAAGCGGCGATGAAGTCGACACCTTGCTCAATACCGAATACGATATCGTTAGCGTCTTTTTCAGTGATACCCGGCAGAGAAATGGCAACGCCCGGAACGTTAACACCTTTTTTGCTTTTGATCGATCCGCCGTTAACGATACGGCATTTGATCTCGGTGCCTTGCACTTCCACCACAGTCAGTCCGATCAGACCGTCGTCGATCAGAATTGTAGATCCCGGTTCAACATCATTCGGAAGATCTGTATACGTAATGGAAAGACGTTCTTTGGTGCCCAGAATTTCTTCTGTTGTCAAAGTGATGTACTCGTCTTGAACCAATTCAATCGGCTCAACTTCGAGTTTACCTGTCCGAATTTCCGGTCCTTTGGTGTCCAGCAGAATTGCTACTGTTTTGTTCAACTCTTCGCATGCTTGGCGAATCGCAATGATCCGTCCGCCGTGCTCATCGAAATCACCGTGGGAGAAGTTCAGACGGGCCACATTCATACCGGCCATAATCAATTTTTTGGTGTTCTCCAGAGATTCACTGGATGGACCAATGGTACATACAATTTTCGTTTTGCGCATTTTGGGTTTCCTCCGATTTTAAAGGTATATCTCTTTATCTATTTTTCTTTTTCCAACTATTAAATTTACTATACTTTTGCTCATTTGTATAGGAAATTCGTCACATTATTCAGCATTTCCCGACAAATTACTCGCCACATCGACTTCTACAGGCTCTTGAGGGGCTTCAATGGGTGCTTGAGGTTCAAACGTGACCGATCCAATTTTACGGAATTTCTCATAACGATCCTGTTTCAGCTGATCCCCACTCCAACCCTTCATCTCGTCGAGATGACGGACCAAAGCTTCGCTGATGAAAGCAGCAGACGCTTCATAATCCCGGTGAGCACCGCCGCGTGGCTCAGGGATGATATCTTCAATGACTTCCATCTCCAGAAGGTCTTTGGCTGTTATTTTCATCGCTTCAGCCGCCTGATCTGCCTTGGATGCATCCTTCCAGAGAATCGAAGCAGCCCCGTTCGGAGAGATCGCAGAATAGATCGCATGTTCCAGCATCAACACACGATTACCCACAGCCATAGCGAGGGCACCGCCGCTTCCACCTTCGCCGATGACCACAACAATAACAGGTACCGAAAGCTTCGCCATTTCCATCAGGTTGCGCGCAATAGCTTCCGATTGACCTCTCTCTTCTGCAGTATTACCCGGATACGCCCCTTTAGTATCAATAAACGTAATAATAGGGCGACCAAATTTGTTCGCTTGTTTCATCAGACGTAGCCCTTTTCGGAAACCTTCCGGATGAGCGCTCCCGAAAAAGCGGGCGATATTATCCTTCGTATCTTTCCCCCGCTGTTGTCCAATTACCGTTACTGTCTTTCCATTGAACTTGGCAAGCCCACCAACAACCGCAAGATCATCTCCGAACATGCGGTCGCCGTGAAGCTCAATGAAGTCCGTAAATATCAGCTGGATCAGATCCAGCGCAGTTGGGCGCTGCTGATGACGCGCCAGATGCATCTTCTGAGCTGCCGTTATGCCTGTGTAGATCTCTTCTTCAAGTCTATGGTAACGCTCTTCCAGGCGGGCAATCTCGTCCGTAAAGTCGATGCCTTTTTCCTGTCCAAACTGTACGAGTTCATCAATCTTTTTGCGCATCTCAACCAGAGGCGCTTCATATGGCAACTCACCCGCCATTTAGACCCCTCCTTTTTCACTATGCATATCCAGAAGCTTGCCAAGAGTGGCCCGAAGTTCTTTCCGGTGCACAACCATGTCCAACTGACCGTGTTGCATATTAAATTCAGCCGTCTGGAAATCATCAGGTAACTTCTGACGGATCGTCTGTTCGATAACGATTCTGCCGGCAAAACCAAATACAGCGCCAGGTTCGGCAATGTTAATATCGCCAAGGCTCGCAAAACTTGCCGAGACTCCACCTGTCGTTGGGTCCGTAATGACCGAAATGTACAGCCCGCCCTGTTCATCCAAACGGGATAAAGCTGCGCTTGTTTTGGCCATTTGCATGAGACTGAGAATACTCTCCTGCATCCGGGCACCACCTGATGTGGAGAAAATGATCAATGGCAGGCGTTTCTCTGTTGCATGCTCAATGGCACGGGTGATTTTCTCCCCAACAACCGAACCCATACTGCCCGTGAAGAAATCAAAACTCATGACAGCGACAACTACAGGCAGGCCATCAATGGTTCCTTCCCCCGTAATTACCGCTTCTTTCAGACCCGATTTCAGGCGCTGTTGTTCCAGTTTGTTGCTATATCCAGGAAAGCCAAGTGGATCAACCGATATCATATCAGCGTCAAACTCAACAAACCCTTGATCATCAAGTACCATAGCAATGCGCTCCATAGCGTTAAGGCGCATATGGTAACCGCAAGCAGGACATACTTTCAGATTTTTCTCCAATTCCTTGCTATATTGAATGGTGCCGCATTTGCTGCACTTGTTCATAAGCCCTTCAGGTATTTCACGTTTTGGGCGTTCTAGGACTTCCTGGCCTTCGCCGGGAAGCGCACGCTCGGAAGGTATGGTAGCGTACTTCCGTTTCTTCTGGAATATATCTTTGAACACAACTACACCTCTCCAGCCGTTGATTTGATGGCCGCAACCTGCAGTTCGCTGCTTGTGGCAGCTTCATCCGCGTGCTACGGTAAACCGCTTACGACCCACACGCTGCCATGGGCCTTGTCCAGCATTCACAACAAAAAAATCCGCCGGTACAGGGCAAGGATCAGCGGCTTCTGTCAGCACGATTGATGTTACCTGCAATAACCGAAAGATTGTTGCGCCGATGTTTGAATCTATCTTGGTAGGGTCTCCGGGAGCAACCAGGTCGGTCCTTGTCCTAACAAAAAAAGAAGGAAGGACAGCAGCATACAATACATGCAAGTCGATTCCTCTCTCCGCTTACGCGATTAGTCCCTTATGTACCGATGGTACTTCTTCATCTGCCAAGGCACGTCGATGTCGAACGAATCAGGAATGCAGAATGGAATTCAGCACTTCCTGGACCTCTTCCAATTCCCCAGAAGGGACGCGAATCTCAAATTGCTGCTTGGATAAACTGATGGGACGGGTCTGTACCAGAAAACCTTCTTCCGAAAGCTTGGTCTTGATCTTGTCCGCAACCTTTGCTGTCGGCGCAATGTAAATCACCGTCCACATGCCTTGTCCGCCCCCTAAGCTAATGTTCAGAGCCCGTATATTGGACTAATGATAACATACCTCACTTTTTTTCTGCAAGAAAGGGTTCGGGACCTTTGGGGAGAATTCGGGATCATGAGGGACGTTTGTCCCCCACGAATAACTCATATGGTTGACGAAATCTTCTTGTGCAGCCCCTCCGACAAGCAGCAGCAAGCCTATCAGGGCAGCCTCAGCCGCCCTTGATGACTTCATATGAGCCATTGGAGTGACAACAGCATATAAGCATGGAAATGCAGGGGGTTACAGGTCTGAGGGGTATTTTTTGGCTTTAATATTTTTGTGTGCAATCCGGGCAGATGCGGCAGCCGCCACCCCTGCGACCAGATCATCCAAAAAGACATGAATGGCTGTTGCGTGTTCGTTCAAATCATGAATAACACCTATTTTTTCTTTATCCAGATAACCAAAGCTGGTTAAACCGATCATACCATACACATGAGTAATGCCGAGGGCCAGAGTCTCGTCCACTCCATACAGGGATTCATCCGCTTCCATAATAGCCTGTAACGGTTGAGGCAAGAGTTTTTTCTCCGCAAGTTCGTCGAGAGCAATACCGGTATAGAGCGTATATTGCACCTCTCGTTTCTGCAGAACGGATTTCACGCTGGTTACACAGTCGTCCAAGGTCAGTTCGGGGTGGTACCCTTTTTGCAGACGGTATACAATTGCTGCGATGGCATCAATCCGTACACCCCGCCGGGCCAGCATGGCTTCTACGATTTCATATGACATATCTCGACCTCCCGCATCAATCCCCCGAGGACCGCGAGGTCCTTCGGTGTTCTCAAGTGTATGCAGCAACCTGTTAAAATGTTCATAAAATGTGCGGATGGTTAATGCCAGTAACATCCTGGACTGATAAAGGATTGTACATTCCGCTCTGGTCTTCAGCTAGCCTATAACTGGTCTGCAATTCGTTTATTTAAACCCTGTGGTCAATAAATAGCGCTAAAAATAATCATTGAAAAAACCTGTTCAGCATTTAGCCGAACAGGTTTCATATTATAGGAATAAGAGCTATCACTTGCGGGATAGCCTCTTATTTAATTTTGACCGTGCCTTCACCCAGCATCTTCTCCATCTCGGAGAACAGGGCTGGTGATGGCTTGATCCGATAGGCATCACTCAGCGCAAGCAGCTTCTGTTGCTGCTCATAGAAGAGCACCGTCGCTACAGGTCCGGGATGCTCCTGAAGCAGCTGCTTCAGACGTGCCAGAAGCTCAGGTTTCTCCGCATGCGGGGCGATCTTCACGAACACCCGCTGCTCGACCGCCCGCGGTCCGCGGCTCTGCTCCGGGCTGCCAGCCGCCTCTGCGGCACCGCCGGCCCGGGAAGCCGCCGCCGTGGCTGCGCCCGAGCTCGCCGCATCGCTGCGCGTCGCTGCCGAGCCTTGGCTTCCGCTGCTACGCACAGCGGAAGCCTCCCCGCCTGCGCTGCTGCGCTGCGCTTCGGCTCCTGCGCCCGCTGGCCGCCGCGGCGAAGCCGCCTGCGCCGGGCGCGAAGAGCTACCGCTACCGGGCTTGCCGCGCCGGTCACGGCTGCGCAGCTGCTGTTCCAGTGCCGCCGGTGATAGCGGCGCCACTTCCTCAGCCAGCAGCTTAAACCCTTCGTCTTGCTGCTGCACTTTGGCACGCACGACGAGCAGTTCACCTTTCCCGACATGCTGCTGGCTACGCCGCCATACCTCGGGAAAGAGAACCACTTCGCAGCGTTCAATCTGGTCTTCCAGCTCCATGAACGCCATAGCCTTGCCCTGTTTCGTCGTAATCGACTTCACGGACACGACCATTCCCGCGGCGACGGTCATCGTATCGTCAGCCGCCTCCGTCAGCTCCATGATCCGGTCAGCCCCACTCGATTCCAGTATATCTTCATAGTCATCCAGCGGATGCCCGGAAAGATACAAACCTAACAACTCACGCTCCAGCTCCAGTTGCTGCCCTGAAGAATAAGGGGGGATTTCCGGATATTCAATCTCCCAGTTCGGCGTCTCCACGAAGTCGAACAATTGAATCTGCAGATCCTCGCGTTCCTTGCGCCATTTCAGCGCCGCCTCTACCGTCTCATCCAGCATCGCGAGCAATTGGGCCCGGTGCCCAGGCAAGGTGTCAAAAGCGCCTGCCTGAATCAGCGATTCAATTACACGTTTGTTGCATACACGTAGATCCACACGACGACAAAAATCGAGCAAACTGTCGAACGGTCTCTCCTGTCTTACGATCCTGATGCTCTCCATCGCTTGGGTACCGACATTTTTCACAGCGGCCAGACCGAACCGTATTGCACCCGTTAATTTTTCATCATCCGCGTGCGAAGAAGACGCTTCTTGCCCCTGGTCATTACCATTTTCCGTTGAAGCAGCCGTCACCAATCCCGGTTCCTTCCGGTTGTCCGGTGCCTCAGGCATGGATGTCGCTGCTTGCCATTCATATCCACCACTGTCCTCTTCCGGCCCAGGACCGGGATCATCCGGCAGAGGTGCTTCACCATATTCGGCTTGTCCGGAATACCCATCATGCTCATGAACGGGATGTTCGTCGAAGGAACTTCCGTTACTGTTCCCGGCATGTTCTTCGGTAAATGTGCCTGTATCACTCTCTGCATTTACTCCCGCAGTCTGCTTCGATACATTGCTCTGATCCCCGGTTCCTGCACTGCCGGACGGCACAAATACAGGCGTAAACAGAATACCGCTCTCATTCACATCCGGCGGAAGCACCTCCATATCCATACGCCGACATTCCACCACGTACTCTGCCACTTTCCGATGGCTGCCCATCACAGCTGTCAGCATGGACGCCATAAAATGAACCGGATAATGTGCCTTCAGATAAGCCGTCTGGAACGCGAGCACACCATATGCCGCGGCATGAGCACGCGGGAAGCCATAATTGGCAAACTTGACGATCATATCATAGACCAGGTCTGCCTCTTCTTCGCTATACCCTTGTTTCAGACTGCCCTGTACAAAGTGTCCACGCTCCAGATCCAGCACTTCCCGTTTCTTCTTGGAGACCGCTCTGCGAAGCAAATCTGCTTCACCCAGCGAGAAACCCGCCATCCGGGAGGCAATCTGCATGATCTGTTCCTGATACACGATGATCCCGTACGTATCTTTCAGGATAGGCTCCAGATCCACATGAGGGTAATCCACTTCGATCTGTCCATGCTTGCCCTGAATATACTTGGATATGAACTCCATTGGGCCCGGACGGTACAAGGCAAGTACAGAGATTACATCCTCAAATACACTTGGCTTCATCTCTTTCAGCACACGGCGTACCCCGGCAGATTCCAGTTGGAATATGCCCATCGTGTCCCCTCGCCCAAGCATCTCGTACGTTAACGGATCATCATCGGGGATAAGGCGGAAATCCGGAATTTCTCCATGTTCCCCAATCCAGCGTACACAACGCTCAATGATTGAGAGGGTACGCAAACCCAAAAAGTCCATCTTGAGCAACCCAATCGACTCCAGGTTTTCCATCGAATACTGGGTTAAAGCGGTCCCTTCACTGCCTTCTTGAAGCGGCACCGCATCGGTCAGCGGATCACGGGAGATGACCACTCCCGCAGCATGCGTCGAAGCATGACGCGGCATGCCCTCGACCTTCATGGCCATATCCAGCAGTTCACGCGTTTTCGGTTTGGTCTCATACAGCGCCTTCAGTTCAGGTGTAGCTTCCATGGCCCGCTCGATGTTAATGCCGAGCTGCGCTGGAATCAGCTTCGCAGCCTTGTCCACTTCGCCATAAGGCACATTCAGTGCCCGCCCGACATCACGTACAGCCGCTCGGGCAGCCATCGTTCCAAACGTAATAATCTGGGCGACATGGGCTTTGCCATATTTATGCGCCACATAATCAATGACCTCATCCCGCCGCTCATCGCTGAAGTCAATATCAATATCCGGCATCGAGATCCGCTCGGGATTCAAGAACCGTTCGAAGAGCAGGTTGTATTTCATCGGATCAACATCGGTAATGTGCAAAGTGTAAGCTACCAGACTACCTGCCGAGGAGCCCCGGCCTGGTCCAGTAACAATCCCTTGTTTATGCGCATAGGCGATAAAATCCCAGACAATCAGGAAATAATCCGAGAACCCCATGCTGTCGATTACACCCAGTTCATACGCCAGTCGTTGTTCAAGTTCGGATCGAAGCTCCGCGTCTGTCCAGCGTGTGGACTGCGCGTAACGCTCCTTCATTCCTTCTTCGCACAGCTGACGCAGATACGCCGAAGGGCTGAGCCCATCAGGAAGCGGTCTGTACTCCGGCAAAATCGATTTGCCGAATTCCAGCTCCAATTCACAGGACTCCGCAATGCGGACGGTGTTCGCCAAAGCTTCCGGTACATGAGGAAACAAGCGAGCCATCTCTTCTTCACTTTTCAGATAGAGCTGATTGGTTCCGATCCGAAGCCGACTCTCATCGTCCACGGTCTTGCCCGTTCCGATACAAATCAGCACATCCTGAAGCTCAGCATCCTCTTCTGACAGGTAATGTGCATCATTGGTCGCTACAAGTGGAATCTCAAGTTCAGCAGCCAGTTTGATCAACTGCGGATTTACCCTTTTTTGCTCGGAAAGCCCATGATCCTGAAGTTCCAGATAGAAGTCTGCACCAAAGATATTTTTGTAGCGTAACGCCGCACGTCTTGCCTCTTCTTCTCGTCCATGCAGCAGATGCTGTGGTACTTCCCCACCGAGGCACGCACTGAGGCAGATAATCCCCTCGTGATGGGCAGCGAGACTTTCCATATCTACACGTGGTTTGTAATGAAAACCTTCGAGATGTCCAATGGAGCACAATTTCATCAGATTACGGTAACCCGTCATGTTTTTGGCCAGCAAAATCAAATGATGAATCGGTTGATCCTTGCGGCTTCCCCGCTCTTTGCGGGACCCTGCTGTCATGTATGCCTCGCAACCAATAATAGGTTTGATGCCTCGCTCCATACATGCTTTATAAAAAGGAATTGCACCATACATCACGCCATGGTCGGTCAGCGCAAGTGTCGTCATTCCGAGATCTGCAGCCTTGCCCACGAGATCCGGAATACGCGCAGCGCCGTCCAGCAAACTGTATTCGCTGTGAACGTGCAAATGCACAAAAGAACTCATGTTTTTTCTTCCTTTCGCCGCAGATAGTCACAGCATCGATCTTCTGATCCATCTGCTGCCCTATCTTTCTCATATATATGAATTAAATAAATAAAAAAATGGAATCACCTATTAAAATTCGTGACAACCTCTTAAAAGGAGACTTTATTATTCTATTTTATCATAACGTTCGGGGGCACGCCCATACAATAGAAGTACAAGCCGCTCCCCCTGTGACAGACCAAAGACAGGAGGTGTGCTGCTGGGTCTGAAAGGGGTGTTGCCAATGAGCACATTTTTGTCCAAAGCCATTCTTGATTTCTTTATTGCGTTTGGGATCGTGCTGGGCGGCGCGATGATCGGAGGTATTGGAGCGGTGATCTCGCTTCAGCCTCCGACACAGACGATGCTCGATATTTCCGGAAAAATAAAGATATGGGCACTCGCAGCTGCTGTCGGTGGAACCATCGATCCCATGCGTGTCATCGAGAGCAATTTCCTGGATGGCAACCTGTCTCCGGCGGTCAAACAAATCCTGTATCTGATCTCTGCTTTTATGGGCGCGCATATGGGAACGGAACTCGTGAAATGGGTGTGCGGCGGAGGCCGGAGCTAATATGAGACAGGAACAGCGTTCATGAGGATTCCGCCATTCTCCCGTTACCGCCCGCTGATGCGAATGACCGCTGTATTTGTTCTTGGAATGATCGCTGGATGTGTCGTCTACAATGGTGTATTTCACCTGAGTTACAATGCGTTGTGGCTGAACAATCAGGAGCTGCAGCTTCAGCTGCATCAGAATGAGGAGGATATCAAAACGCTGAAAAAATACAGTAAACGCCAAACCGTTATCAAGGAAATCAAGGTGCGCGCAGAAGAATCTGATAAAGGTCCGGACGAAGCTTCTCTGAAAGTAATGTTACAGAAGCTCGGGGACGAACTTGAGGTGCTGCGGGGCAGAGATGTATTTAACATCGACGAGTACAGTAAAATGACGCGAATTATGCTGAATCAGAAAGTGTATTCTGTCAGGGAGAAGGAGTACACCGTTCAGGTCAAGACCATGCTGGTTATGGAAGGCGTACTGCAAGTTTGGGTACAGATTCGCATGCATGTTCCTGCGTAATAGCAAAAAAACTGCCCTTGTCTTCATCTCTGCATGGTACAATAAGGGCAGTAAATGCTTTCCAGAAAAGGAGCTGCGTCTTTGTGTTCATCGATGTACTCAAATATGCTCTGATCGCTATCTTTGCCGTTGTCATGGTCTTTGCAGCTCTGAACAGCATTCGTTCACGCAGAACCTCGGATGCTGCCAGCGCTGGTCTTTACCGCTCTTGGACGAATATCTGGATGGGTAGCATGCTCATCGTGCTTGCGCTAATCCTCATGTTTGTCTTCACGGGTTCCACCTTATCTGTGGTTGTGGAAGCGCTATTTCTGATTATGGGTGCATACAATGTATTCGCCGGAATACGTAACCGCAGTTACTATGCCAGGCTTCAACAACGGTCCAGTAATGGATCAGGTAAAACCTCTGGACAATCTGCATGATATCTTGAAGTGTTATCGTTTGGTCTGCAAAAAAGAGAGTACTGCCCTACATCGAGCGTTGCCTGAACCGCGATTTCAACGGAACTCAGCATTGCTTCTCGATCAGGGAGTACTCTCTTTGTCTATGCCTGGAATCATTCGCCCAATTAGGCATGATCAATGGATTGTAATGTCATCACCGCTTTACATACCACACTGCCTTCACGAGTAACTACAATGTCCATCTTGCATGTACGACGGCTCGTTTCCAGAATAACCGGTCGAACCAGAATCTGATCTTCAATCTGTACGGGCCTTACAAAATAAGTCGTCACATTATCCACCACATGGTCGTTCCCTGTTACATCCCAAGCTGCCCGCCTGCCGGCCTGAGTCATCACATTCAACAGAACACCTTCCGAGATCGTCCCCAGGTCGGTTGCCATCTGGGGAATGATGAATCCGTGAAATAACAGTTCATTCTGTTCTCCGCGCTCCTCGGCAAACCCATTCCAGATCAGATGATCAAACGTCTCTCCCAGTTGGGGCTGCTTCTGGGCATCCCGCATGGCCTGAAGCACTTCCTTGCGTGTGACGGACGCAATCAGTTTGCGGTTCCGATCCACGATCGGCAGAAAGTCGATGCCTTCCCAGGTCATGATCTGGGCAGCTGAAGCGAGAGAAGTCTGCAGTGAGGCCGTAATCGGGCGGCGTATCACGCATTTCTCAATACTCTGATCTGCCGTAAGCTCACTGACATCCTTCAGACTCACAATGCCGATGACCCGGTTCCATTCATCCACCACCGGGAAGCGGTGTTCTCCCGTTTCCGAAACCAGCATATGAAAATCTGCGGCTGAACTGGTCACCTTCAGCACCTGCAAGCGAGGTTTCTGACCGATGATATCCTCAACAAGCATAATTTTTTTCTTAATCAGCCGGTCGAAGATCGCACGGTTAATCATTGAAGCCACCGTGAATGTATCATGTCTGGATGAAATAATCGGTAGCCCAAGCTCGTCAGCCATAATTCTTACTTCACGGCTTGTCCCGAAACCACCTGTAATCAACACGCCCGCTCCCTGTTCGAGGGCAAGAGAATGAGCATCCTCCCGGTTACCTACAATCAGCAAACTCCCAGCGTCAATATAACGGGCCATCGCCTGTTCTTTCATCGCACCGATCACATACTTGTGCAGCGGTTTGGCGAGGCCCTCGTTTCCGCCCAACACATGGCCCTCCACAATGGTCACAACATCCGCAAAGGTCAACTGCTCCGACATGCCCCGAGGTCTCTTCTCAATCCGCACGGTCCCAATTCGTTCCTTGGTCACGACCAGCCCGAAGTTCTCGGCCTCTTTCACCGCACGATAAGCTGTCCCTTCACTTACGCCCAGCTCCCGCGCAAGTCCACGTACCGATATTTTACTGCCAACCTTCAGTTGTTCAATATGTTGAAGTAACTGTTCATGCTTCGTTACGTTCTCTTCTTGTCCGTCCATCTGTACCACCCCCGAAGATGCATCTGTACTATACTGTATCTATTATAACACGCCCTTAGGAAAATAACCCCATCTCCTGCCCCATTCTCATAGGGAAATCCACCGCTTGAATTCAATCATCCGATTGATCTCTAATCTTATATGTACACAAAAGACCGGACCCCCTGATATGAAGGGGAATCCGGTCTTTTTTCCAGAGACAGAACCGAATCTGTCGGCCCTGCCCTGGCATACTGAATGTAATGCTATTCCTTATACAGACTTGCTCCGCTCTTGCTTGTCCAGCAGTTTCATCTCCCACTGCCGCAGCTTCGCCCGGCGAACGGCTTCCAGTGCACGTTTCTTCTCTTCATCCACACCGAGAATAAAATGCAGATGTGCACCAACGATTAATAAAGAGAACAGCACCCATACGATGCCAAAAATATTAACCCAGTCCATTCCTCCAGCAAAGGAAATCCGCGGCAGTGCAATGACCAGCATCGACAACGCGATAAGCAGATAGATCACATGTTTTGCTTTTTTCAACCTCTTCACCCTTCACAGCTCCTTCGTTCTTGATCGACTCTATATGTCTAGTCTATGAACGATAAGGAGCTAATATGAAAGGTTTAGGTAAAAAAACAAGACAAGCATTTACGCTTCAGCGCCACCGTACAGATGACCCAGGCTGTCTGCAATAATTTTGTTCACGTCTTCAATGATGACACTGAGGCGACGCTCCGCATCAAACAAACGACGGATGTTCAGGTTCAAGCTCAGTACTTCAAACAATTTCTCCATTTTCTCCATCTCATCCGGAGCTGGCATATCCCCGCTCATCATGCGTTGTTGCAATTCCATTTGTTGATCACGGAAGTTATCCAGCATTGCTTTTGCATCCGGATCAGCTTCAATCAGCTTCATCGCGGAAGTAATCTCTTCCACCTCGCTGCTTTCTCTCAGTGCTTTGGCCAAATCATTGGCTTTGTCATAAATGTTCACTATTATTCCTCCTCAGATTGGTTTGTTCATCCGTGTTAATACACGCTTTTCTCTCCTGTCAAACAAGGGCGATCTGAAACAAGCCTTCGATAACGTACCCCTAATGAAATGCATTTAATCCATATGGGTCAATCACCAAGGGTTATATGTCCTCATATGATGAAGCACATGCCATGTTCAGATGCCGTTCAACTTCGAGATCAGACATCAAGTTGCCGCCCGGAAGGAGATCCGTGATGTCCACTAAAAAAGTAACGATTCAGGTTACCGGCTCGGGCATCCTGCAGGACGACGTCATCATGCTGGGCGAAGGGGTGCTCAAGGCACTTAAAATCCCTTCAGGAAGGCCGCTTCAGCTGCAATTTGGCTCTTTCCGCCGAGAAGTCACTGTCATTCCGGTACCAAGGTATGACGGACTGCGCATCAATCAGACGGTTGCCAGCAAGACCGGTCTTGTTCCGCGTTCGGTCCTGAGGGTATCCTATCGTTCAGCCAGCCGTACGCTTCGCCTTGGACCCTACATCAGTGTACTGGTTAGCCAAGATTATCCCGATCAGCCCGATCGGCCCTTTGGCTCCATCACGATGTTCTGTCAAGAACTGGTGAACGCCTGCCGTAAGCAGGGCGCCTATGTATCCTTTTTCACACCGGAGGATATTGGAGCGGTAACGGGTTATATGAAAGGCTGGGTGTATGATGACGGCTGGAAAAAGACTGTTCTGCCTGTAGCAGACGTCGTCAATAACCGGCTAACGTCCCGCAAGCTTGAGAACAAACCTAGCGTACAGCATTTTATGAAAGAAGTAAAATCGCTCTACGGCACGCAAACCTTCAATGAAAAGTTTCTGGACAAAAACGAAGTATTTGACGCACTCAAGTCCATTTCAACGCTTAAACGAGTTCTTCCCGAGTCCTATTTGCTCAAGACTTCCTCCATGCTCAAGACAATGTGTAACCGACATCCGGTTGTATTTTTGAAGCCAGTTCGCGGTTCATTAGGCAAAGGCATCATCCGGGTCTCACGTCAGACGGACGGAAGTTTCCTGACTTTGGCGACTGGTGTCGGGGGTACCCGGAAACAAACGTATGCTTCTCTGGATAAACTGTATGCCAGTATGTCTGGGAAAATGAAAACAACGCGTTACCAGATCCAACAAGGGCTGACTCTCATTGATCACAGTGGCAGACCCGTGGATTTCCGTGCGCTCGTGCAAAAAAATCGTACCGGAAAATGGAGCGTAACCTCCATCGTAGCCCGGATTGCCGGCGGAAGTCACTACGTATCGAATCTGGCACGGGGTGGAAGTCTCAGCACCGTGAAGGAAGCCGTTGCCAAAACACAATTGTCCGGATCAGCCAAAGCTTCCGCATATGCAGGATTGCACACGGCAGCACTGGATATCGCCAAAGGGATCGAGAGTGCCATCCCTGCTCACTTTGGCGAACTTGGTATTGATCTGGCCCTAGACTCCACTGGACGTGTATGGCTGCTCGAAGTCAACTCGAAACCATCCAAGAACGACAATACACCACTGAGTGAGAGCAAGATCCGTCCTTCGGTCAAAGCCATGCTGGAATACTCCACGTACCTGGCCGGGTTTTGAAAAGTGATTCCCTATTGGACACAAATCTGATAGAGGAGAGGTGCAGCGTAATGTTTCCATCAGCTCAGACAAAAACACTGGCCATTCTGGTACGTGCGACCGAAGGCTCACCTCCCTTCACGGATGAACTTTTCTGCCGTCGTCTCAGTCTGGGGAGTGTGCGATATGCCCTTCAGGTTATTGTGATCCCAATATCGGTTGATGCAGCCCATTCCCCTCTTCAATGGGGATATGCCTATCATCAAGGGACGTGGGAGAAGATCCTTATTCCTACAGTCGACCTCATTATGGACCGTTGTCTTCGGCCCCTACCCAGAAACGTTAGACAGCAGCTCAAGGAACGGATATCCACCAATGGCACAGATCAGCACCGTTATTGGTCTGCTTCCCTACCAGGAAAATGGGAAGTGCACCGTGTGCTGTCCCGAAATCCTGAATTGCGGGCAAAACTTGCACCGACAACTCGGATCGGGTTGCATATCCCCTGGGAAACATGGCTGGAACGTTGGCCCATGGGACTGTTCTTCAAACCGGTATCAGGTACCCATGGCAAGAATACCTTTCGCCTGTCTCGGGGAGCGACTCCAGCCACATGGATCGTGGAGGGTCGTAACGCGGATAATGAAAAATTTTGTATCACCTTCGATCACACTCAGGCCGTATCTTCCTGGCTGGCAACACTTCAGGCTGAGCGCAAGATGATCGTGCAGCCCTATCTGGAGCTCAGCTATCAAGGAAGAGCGTTCGACATACGGGCTCTAATGCAAAAGAACGGGCAAGGTCGCTGGACGCTGACAGGATGCATGGTGCGAGAAGGACCCGTGGGCTCGCTCACGTCGAATCTTCACGGAGGCGGTAGAGCATATCCCGCCCATGCATATCTGCTCCAGCGATATGGAACGGTCCGCACGGAAGCTCTGCTGAAGAGCATCCGGCAGACTGCCGCTCTTATCCCCACCCTGCTGGAGAGTCGTTTCGGCAGGCTAGCCGAATTGGGGCTTGATTTTGGAGCAGATGCCGATGGTCAACTCTGGCTAATTGAAGTCAATTCCAAACCAGGCCGCACCTCATTCGCAGAAGCGGGCGACCGACGCATGCATGCCCTGACTTATACCCGGCCGCTTGCCTATGCCCGTTATCTGTTGCAACAACATGTTCTCACGGACATCATTCGTCCAATGAAAATGCCGAATACATCCAGCAAAGCTGGCCTGAAACCCATCCCGATTCACGGCGGCTGAGGCCCGCAGCGCCCGCTTGCCATGGAGCACAAGGATCTTTTCAGGATAGGAGGATAAATCATGAGTTTGACCTTTTGCAATCTGCATTTCACCAAGCAACCGGATAAAGTGGTTTATGTATCCAACGCTTTAATGAAGAGCCTCAACCTGTCCGGCAAAAAAACGGTGAACCTTCGCTTCGGGCGTGACCGGGTACCTGCGACGATCAAACCAATCAAAAAAGCAGGTAAACATCTCTATCTCGCCTCAGGCATCCGTAATCTGATGAACGTTCCCAAACGGGGCAGTATTTATCTCCGGAACTTGCAAAATGATGAAGTCCAGTTAGGTCCACTGATCGGCGTACTCTCCGATGGGCCTTCGACAAGCACGAATCCATTCGGTTCCCGTACAGGGTTCATCAAACAGTTACTCCGGGAAGGCAGCCGGAAATCCTATATTTATGCCTTTACTCCCCGGGATATCAATTGGCAGAACGAGACGGTATCCGGTTTTTTTCTGAATGATAACGGAAGCTTCACCCGCAGAACGGTACCCCTGCCCGATGTCGTTTACAACCGGTTGCCGAGCCGCCGTTCAGACTTCTCACCAGCGATTAACCAACTGCGGGAGCGATTTATTCGCCGGAAAATTCCATTCTTCAACTGGAGCTTCTTCAACAAATCGGATATCTATACATTGCTGGAAAATGAACCGACAGCAGGACGGTATATCCCTGAATCGATTACCAATCCGTCTGTGGAACAGATGAAAGAAATGCTGGAACGCCATCAGTTTGTCTACTATAAGCCTACTGCCGGAAGTCTGGGGAATGGGATCTATCGCCTGACCTACTCGCCAAAACGTGGATATTTCGCGCGTTATCGCAAAAAAGGTGGTAATGCTCTCCTGCGCTTCGGGTCCTTCAACAGTCTGATGCGCATGCTTCAGGGAAGACACGGCAAACAACTTCGCGGATATGTCGTTCAACAGGGAATACGACTGATTGAGATTGATGAATGTCCGATTGATTTTCGTTTTCACATGCACAAAAATGGTAACAATCAATGGGTTGTTGTCGGAATTGGCGCCAAAAAGGCAGGACGTGGCAGCGTCACAACACACATCAAAAATGGTGGCTCCCTAATGACCCCTGAGCAAGCTCTCAGTCGCAACTTCGGCGACCGTTCGGGAGAAGTTCTTCAGCAGGCCAAATCCGTCGCTATTACACTGGCCCAGGCGATTGAAACCCAGCACCAGCATCTGATTGGTGAGATTGGCTTTGATCTGGGCATTGATCAGGAGGAACATGTATGGATGTTCGAAGCGAACGCCAAACCCGGGCGCTCCATTTTCCGTCACCCTTCACTCCGGGTGGAGGGAAAATCGTCGGTGGAGCACATTTTGGAACACTGCCTGTATTTGAGCAAGTTCCGGAAGAAGGAAGGCATTTGATGAGCCTTCATGATGATTTCAAACCTGTCATTGCTGTTTTGACCATGCATGATAATCAGCGGATGTTCAGGGGGAATCATCAAAATTTTCAGGATATTCTGCAGACAGGCGAGAGCATGGGATATGTGGTGTACATTGTGACTGTGCGGGATCTGAACGTGAGTGGTCCCACCGTGAAAGGATATACGTACAACAAGGGGAGTGGAAAGTGGGTTTCACAGCCTTTCCCCCTTCCCCATGTGCTGTACAATCGTATTCCCAACCGGGAAGATGAAGGAAAACCTTCCGTTCAGCGCAAAATTGACGAATGCATGCAATCGGGAATCGAACTGTATAACCCATTCTTCTTCAATAAATGGAACCTGTTCGAATGGCTCAAGAAATCCAAATCGACTCAGCAACTGATTCCCCATACTCGGCGGATGCGCAGCGCTTCTTCTCTCGGTGCCGTTCTGCGGACACATCCCTATCTGTACCTCAAGCCCGAGAGTGGCAAAGCTGGCAAAGGAATCATGATGCTGAAATTCCAGGAAAAAGAGCGCCTTCCCTATCGGCTTAAAATACAGACCACACGGAAAAGCACGACCTATAAGACGGCTACACTCGCCAAGTTATGGGCACGAATTCGCAAAGAAACCGGGCTTACGCCCTACATCATGCAACAAGGCATTGAACTGGCTTCCTCTCGTAAACGTCCCTTCGATTTGCGTGTTCTTGTACAAAAGAACAGCAAGGGTCAATGGAGCGTAACCGGTGTAGGTGCGAGACTTGCTGGCTCCCGCAGCATTACCACTCATGTGCCGCGCGGAGGAAGTGTGGAGGATCCCGAGAAGCTGTTGACCGAACTTTTCGGCGAAGAAATGACAACTACCCTGATGAAACGTGTGAAATCCACTTCATTGATGATCGCAAGACAGGTAGAACGAGGGTCAGGTTACACGCTCGGAGAGATGTCCATGGACCTGGGCATTGATGATCTGGGGGAAATCTGGTTCTTCGAAGCCAATGCGAAGCCCATGAAGTTCGATGAACCACAGATCAGGCGGCGGTCACTGGAACGTATATTTCACTACAGCGCTTATCTTGCCCGTCAGTCCAAACGATGATAGACAGGAATACTGCAAAAAGAAGGTGATTGTTTGTGTCCTCACCTGTTCTGGGCATTATGACGTTGTACTTAAATGAACATCGCGCTCTTGAAGAACGAAGCATCTATCGCAGAATGATTCTTGAGGGGCGCAAGCGGGGACTCGATATCTATGTATTCACACCTGCCGACGTACACCCAGGAGGCAAACAGATTGAGGCGATGGTTTTTCATGAGGAAAAAGGCTGGTCTCGGGAATGGCGATCATTCCCGGATCTGATCTTTGATCGCTGCCGGATTCAGCGTAACCGCAGATTCCAGCAACTGCTTGCTTTTCGGGAGAAATATGGACATCTGCTCTTTCTGAACAGACCACTGCGTAATAAATGGACCATCCATCAGACCCTTTCGGAAAAAGCTAACTTTCGTGAACACCTGCCGGAAACGGTGTTATTTCAGGATATGTCCGATGTAAACCGGATGCTCAAAGCGTCTTCTCTGGTCTACCTGAAACCCATTAACGGAACCGGCGGACGTGGTATTCTGCGCGTTGAACGCAGCAGTAGCGAGGCGAATACCGTCCTTGTTCAGGGACGGGATCAGAAACGTCGTATTATCACGCCACGCAAAGTCCATCTATCACGCCTAGGTGCGTTGCTCCAACACTGGAATATGAAAGACAAATATCTTGTACAGAAGGGCATTCAACTTCAGCTTCCCAATGGACGGGTGCATGATTACCGCATGCTGGTTCAGAAGAACGGCGAGGGACATTGGGAACTTACCGGATGCGCAGGACGCATGGGTGCAGAGAAAAGTGTAACCTCCAATCTGCATGGCGGCGGTCAGGCTGTAGCGATGAATCGACTCATGAAGCAATGGATCCCTGACGAAGAACTTCGAGCAGAAATTAACACGACGGCCGAGAAATTCGGTATTGATGTCGCTTCGTTTCTGGAAGATACCTATGGGGACTTATGCGAGCTGGCACTGGATTTGGCGATTGACAAGAGCGGTCGTATCTACCTGCTCGAAGTTAACCCCAAGCCTGCACGTGAAGTATTCGCCCGCATCGGTGAGCGAGATATGTATTATAAGGCCATCACTCAGCCGCTTGAATATGCATTATGGGTATACCGTAACCGGGCAAGTCGCCCAGTCAAACAAATCAGAACAACCCGGCTTGCAAGCAACAGAACATCTGCATTGAAGAAAGCACGCAAAAAGAGATGATCTTGTTGATCACGAATAAAAGAGCGCCCAACCCGCTGATACATATCGGGCCTGGGCGCTCTCGTATGATTATCGACATTCTTATCCGTTGATTCGCTTATTCCGCTTCATCATACAGACGCAGTAGTTCCTTAAAATCAGAGATCAGCGCATCCGAGCCTGCTAGCTCCTCATCACGACCGAATCCGGCATAGGCACAGCCGATGACCGTCTGATGGTTCATTTTACCCGCTTCCACATCGGAGGAGCGATCCCCGACCATCCAGGCGTCCTGAATCCGATGTTTCTCCAGCAGAATCTGTACTAAATTGATTTTGGAGGGCGTCTTGTACTGGCCTGCACTGTATACCCCTTCAAAGAAAGGCATAATCTCGTGTGCGAACGCTACCCCCTTCACATAATCCTCCAGCCCATTACTGGCAACAAACAGCCGTATTCCTTGGTCTTTCAATGCTTGTAGCGTTTCTTTCACTCCAGGATACAATTGGGAGCTACCTTCATCGAGCCCCTCAATCTCCAGTTGAAGCAGTAGTTCGTCTGCACGACGATGTGCCGCTTCAGACGCCTCAGGCATAACGACTTTCCATATATCTTCGAGCAACATGCCCAAACTTCCCAGCATCCGTTCCTCTGGTGGGGTTTCACCTTCAAAATGTCCTTCAGCACGTAATGTATCAAATAACTGCTGGTACGCTGGCAACAACAGGGTCTCTGTCTGGAACAGCGTACCATCCATGTCAAAAATCATCGCTTCCGGTTTGCGTAATACCGTCTCTTTGGTCATGTCCAATGTTCCTTTCGGATTGGGATATGTATATGTCATCTGAATTGTTCCCTTTCCATGATAAACATAACATCTGAACGTGTAAACCAACGATTGTAAAACCTCAGCAACCCTAACCTTATACAAAAACAACAAACATTATATGAAAGTTAAACAAACTATGTACAAACAAACTTTCTTTACGTATAATACTAAAAAATAGTGCTTTAGACATCCGATCTAAAGGCCTACAAAAATCAAATTTCCAGTTTTTTCGACAATTACATATACCCCATAGAGAGGAATAACAAACATGAATAAGCGCAGGACTTTCAAAATTTTTTATAAGATCGGATTGGGTTATTTGCTTGTACTGGCTGTACTTGCCGGTTGCATTCTCCTGATTCAGAGCAGTACAAGTAAGCTTCAAGAGGAACTGGATTTTCTGGTCGATCACGATATGAGAGTACATGCTCTAACGTATGAGCTCGAAAGAAACATGGTAGACATGGAAACGGGGCAACGCGGTTACGTCATTACTGGTGAGGACAATTACCTCGATCCCTACACCAAAGGAAAAGAAGAGCTGGGTACGCTCAAAGATGAACTTGCGTTATTAATTTCGGACAACCCGGCCCAAACCGCACTCTTGGAAGACATACATAGTAATATGGAGAACTGGATTCAGATCGCTGGTGAACCTGTAATCGCCCTTCGCCAAGCGAATAATACCCCAGCCATTCTAGATTTCTTTGCCGATGATCCAGGTAAACGAGACATGGACCAAATACGCTCCGCCCTTGATACGTTTCGTACCAACGAGCTTACGTTGACCGACACCCGTACAGAAGCACTCAAGCAGAAAAACAAAATACTGAACTTGGAACTGTACGGGGCACTTCTCGTTGTCGCCATTATTTCCTTCATCACTGCGTTAATTTTGTCCCGTGCCATTGTCAGAAACATCCGTACTGTGAAGCAAGCCCTGAATGACATCGGTTCTTCCAATGGTGACCTGACGCTGAGAATCGCTACCCCAATGAGAGACGAAACTCGTGAACTTGCGGAGTCAGCCAATATCATGCTCGCTGGTTTGCAGCAAATGATGCTGGACGTGCAGAGCAATGCCATGACTCTGAGCACAGCTTCGGATCGATTGGATAAAGGGGTCTCCGATAGCCATATCGCCGGAAAAGAAGTTGCCACGGCTATGGAACGCGTCGCTGAAGGCGCCGACGAACAGGTTGCTCTAACTCAAACAATGGTAGCTGCGATGCAGCAATCCCTCACTGGGCTTAATCGGGTCGCCTCCTCGGCAGCTGATGTGGCTGAACGTGCCGTACGTACGGAATCCATTGCTGTGGATGGGCAACAGCGTATTGATAATGCTGTAGGCAAAATGAGTTCCATTGAGCAATCCTTCCTCTCCGTACAGGAAGCCATTAACGACATTTCGAAGATGTCTGATCAGGTGATCAACATTGCAGATTCCATGTCAGGTATTGCAAGACAAACCAATCTGCTTGCACTTAACGCCGGAATTGAAGCTGCTCGCGCCGGGGAAAATGGACGTGGATTCGCCGTTGTTGCCTCGGAAATCCGTAATCTTGCTGACCAAAGCGCAACCTCAGCCAAAGAGATCACAAGTATATTGGAAACCGTAGTAGCAGGTGTTCAAAGTACGGTGCAGGTGGTTGATGCGAGCACACTTCATGTGAATGAAGGATTGCAAACTATCGAGGATGCAGGTAATGCTTTTTCAACCATTACTCAGCATATTCATGATCTCAGTGGTGAGGTGCTGGATGTATCCGCTGTTGTCGAGGAACTCACTTCCGGAAGTGAGGCTGTAATGAAGTCCATCACCGAAGTATCGGCTGTAGTGGAAGATACGGCATCAGCCACGGAAGAAGTATCCGCGATGACGGAGGAGCAACTTGCTTCTCTCCAGGAAATGTCGGATACATCCAAACAGTTAAATGAAATGTCCGACGCGCTTGATCAACTGGTTAAACGATTCAAGCTTGCGTAACCGGACTCAACCTACTGATTGAGTATCTATATAGCTGGATCATATTGCATATATCAAAGCAAAGAAGCATCGCAGACAGACTCACACGAGCCTCTGCGATGCTTCTTTGTGTTAAGGAGAGCTGAATCAGGAAAAGGTGCGCCGGGCACCTCTATCTGAAAAACCTGAGCACTCCTTTTCTTATCTCGATTGTTCCGTGTTCCGTAGTGCTTCAAGCACCAATTGCGCCTGATACCCATCATTAAAATCATATATTCTGGCCGGTTTGCCTTGTATACGGGCAATGACATGTTTAAGAACAGGCAGTTCACTGGCGGATTCAAGCACTTCCACTGGAGATAGTGGTTGCCCCACCAGGCCACTCTTTAATTCATCCCAATTTTCCAAAGCAATCGTACCTTCTGTCCCGTATACCACCATGGATACACGTTCTTCCCCGGCAAATTGAGAAATACCGTTTAGCTGAATTCGGGTTCCATCTTCCAGTTCCAGAGCAGCCTGTACTTCAAGCTCACAATCCCCATTTTCGGGATATTGAACCTGAGTGCTTACTACCCGGACTGCACCAAACACTTTTTGAATCATATGAATCCAGTGAATTCCCACTTCAAGAATAAATCCGCCCTGTTCACGGCTCGTAATCCATGCATTCTGTTGCCATGATCGTGGCCACTGTGGGAATTGCAGAATCAGGTCTATTTTGCGAATCGTGCCCACGGTGCCCTGCTCGATCATCTCTTGCAGCTTCAATACTGAAGGTTCATGTGGCATAGAGAAATGGATGGCATGAACGACACCCGATTGTTGCGCTGCATCCAGCATCTCTTTCGCTTCTTCCACACTATTGGCAAGCGGTTTCTCACAGAACACATGTATTTTTCGCTCCAGCGCCTCCATGACAACCGGATGATGAAATTTCGGCGGAACTGCAATATACAGCAGATCAATCTGATGTTCATTCATCAATTGCTTGTAATCCGTATACGTCCTAACCCCCGGATGAGAATCTGCAAAAGCCGCCAGACCTTCCTCATTCGCATCACACACCGCTACAATCTCAATCTTCGTGTCCATCTTCGTATTCTCAACTTGATGAACCATATGTAATCCCATTTTACCCAGCCCAATCAAAGCCATCTTCATCACTGTCACTTCATTCACCCCAATCCATTCCAGTATAGCAGAAAGCGACGTATTGCCAACGCTATACACTATTGGGAAAAAAGAGCTCCCTCTTACTGCGATGTTATTTCACGACTGAAAACCACCATTTTTAGTCATTATTTTACATTAATTGTATCTGTGTTTCGATTAGGTAATTTGTTGCAGGAATATATAACCATTTATTTTCGCTTTACCCAGCAACACTTTAAGCGTTACCAACTTAAGAATCAGGAACTTCGACTTACAAAATAGGTTGACAAAAAACCACAAAAAAAGATACTCTTCCTAATAACAAGCATATATTTCCTCTGACAACCTTAGAAAACGACTTGCAATCAAATAATGGAATACGCGTATGGTTCTAATAACCTATTTCATGAAGCGAGGTGTCCCGCATGAGAACAGTTGCGGACTATTTGGCAGAAACTCTGCGTAATCTAGGCGTTACTCATGTCTTTGGTATTATTGGTAAATCCATCTGTCCTGCTGTCCTGAAGATGGTGGATTACGGATTAGAATTCATTCCAGGCCGTCATGAATCCAGCTCAGGTTTTGCCGCATCCGGTTATGCCCTTCAGACGGGCAAGCTTGGCGTTGCTTTTGCCACATCCGGTCCGGGCGGAACCAATCTGCTTACTGCCGCAGCCCATGCGAAGGCCAACAATCTGCCCGTACTGTTTATCACAGGTCATCAATCCATTCAGGAACTGGGGCTTCCCCAGTGTCAGGATTCCTCTTCCTATCTGGCTGATCTGGCCGAGATGTTCAGGCCTGCCACGCTGTTCAGTAAACTGGTAGAACGCGGAGATCACTTCGGCACCCTACTGAATCATGCCCTTTCCATTGCACTTGGCCCCAATAAAGGCCCTGTTCACCTCTGTCTACCTTTTGACGTACAGACTGAATTGTTATCTCAATGCCGAATTGTCATTCCCGAACCGGAACCTCTTCTTAGCGTATCTAACCTGAATCGCATTCTTCCTCTAATTCAACAATCCAAACGTCCCTTAATTATTGCTGGTAAAGGTGTAAGTCGCGCCAGAGCTCACGATGAATTGCTTCATTTGGCCGAATCGTTCAACATTCCCGTCATTACGACTCCTGGTGGAAAAGGAGCAATTGCGTGGGACCATCCCCTGTACCATGGACCTTGTGGTGTTGGAGGTTTCCCGCATGCAGACGACATGCTGAACCAAAGTGATCTCTATATCGTGCTCGGTTCACGTCTGAGTGATATGACCATCTGCAACTTAAAGCCTGAGAACCACCCGGAACATCTCATTCAATTCGACGCTGATCCTACGTTTGTCGGTAAGATTCTGAGCGCTCAAACCTTACATATCACGGGTGATTTGAAAGACAACATGCAATATTTGCTGGGAACACTCGTAGAACATTCTTCTCCAAAGAGAAACACGGCCCCCATAGTTTACACTGTACCTTTACCGGATCTGCCCCGCTTGTCTCTGGCTTCTGTGCTGGACGGGATGAGTGAACTGCTTCCTTACGATCATAAGCTGTTTGTCGATGATGGCAGCCATGGATTTCATGCGGTTCAGCGATATAAAGTCAAGAAACCTGGCAGCTTTGTGTTTGACGCGTACTTTGCCTGCATGGGTAATGCCATTGGTATGGCGATAGGTGCGAAAGCCGCTTCACCTGAAGAGACCGTCGTATGCATCACCGGTGACGGATGCTTTATGATGCTTGGCATGGAGATCAATGCCGCAGTATGCAACAATCTGAATGTTATTTTTATTGTCGTCAACAACAAACAACTGGATATGGCACTCAAAGGAATGGAAAAAACAACAGGCAGAATCGATGGCACCCTATTTGAAGTTCCTATGGACGCATCCAAGTTTGCCGAATCTCTGGGTGCTGTTGCATTCCGTGCAGAAACCCTTGCCGAATTCTCATCTGCGCTGAACACAGCACAAACGTTGAATCAGGTGGCTGTCATTGAGCTACTGACCGATCGCGACGAGATTCCACCTACAGCTCATCGCACCGTAACTTTGAATTAGGAGGAGCATATCATGAGTGAACATGTGGCTCAGGGACTGGACCGTTTTGCTAAACTTTCTGGTGAGTACGGCGCTAAAGCCCTCGCACCCATCAAAGAGCATTTTCCCGAATTATCCGAATTTATTATGGGGACAGCATATGGGGATATTTTTCAGCGCACCACGATTACGGATCAATGGAAGGAAGTTGCCATTATCTCTTCGTTGATCACCCAAGGACAGTATGAACAATTGGGGGTGCATTACACGATGGCTCTCAGCGTGGGAGTGACCGTGGATCAGCTCAAGGGAATATTGCTACATCTGGCGCCTTGTATAGGTGCTCCACGCATTATAAGTGCATTTAATATATTGCTTGCCACCTTGAAAGAAATACAGTAATTCACTTTTCTACATTTTTATACACCATTCGACTTTTTTATTGATCTTTTTACATTCCTACCTTTATAATGTGGTTAAATTATCCTTCAAACCAGCTCTCATCTTAGAAGATTCAGCAGAGGTCCCACGGGGCTGTGTATCCATTAGCAGGATAGCCTTAACTCATTTAAAGGAGAGAGATCAAGCATGGGAAATTTCATTCTTAAGACTGACGTTCCGAACAAGGTGTTAAACATTGAACTGGAGGGTTCTTTCTCTCAAGAAGACGGTTTGCGTTCCATCTCGGCCTATCAGGATACGATCGCTCCTATTAACACCAAGGAGTATGACTTGAACATCGATTGCAAAAAGTTGAATGTTACTGCTCCGGAGATTGTTCCTCTTTTGGAAGGCTGCCTTCAAATGTTCAAAAAAGATGAATATAAAAAAGTCGTGTTGACCCTCGAGAACAACGCGATTCTAAAAATGCAATTGTCCCGACTTGGTCGGTCTGTAGGCCTGGACAATCTCGAAATCATATCTACCGTTACCACTTAATAAACCAGGCGGACAAGCTGTGAATTCACCCTTCCGCTCAAGAGGAGAATGAAGATGGCCGGAATTCGTATTGTAGATATCGATATCTATCATCCAGCAACCAAGGTGCACAATGATTTTTATATTGAACATTTTGATGCAAGAGGTGTAGATATTCGTGGATTGTTAAAGGCACTTGGTCGTGATACACGTTATAAAATTGACAACGATGACGAAAACTCACTAAGCATGGCCTTTGAGGCAGCCAGTAATCTACTGGAAAAAACCGGACTTACCGGTGCAGATATTGATCTGATTGCTTATGCAAGCCAAACGCCAGAATACATCTTTCCTACGAATTCCCTGATGATTCATCGCCTGATTAACGGAGCTTCTCACACGATCTGCATTGACAGTAACGCGAACTGCGCAGGCATGACTGCTGCTTTTGAACAGGTTAGCCGACAGATGCTGGGTAATCCTCGAATTCGGCGTGCCTTAATCATCGGCTCGGATTACGTGGCTCCTCACGCCAGTCCGGATGATCCCGTATACTTCGCCAATTTCGGTGATGCAGCAGCGGCAGTTATTGTTGAGCGGGATGAACAAGCTGTCGGTTTCATTGATTCCATCTATCAGACGGATACCTGTGTGTATGGTAACTCACTCTTTCCTGCAGAAGGCCTGGCGAAACTGGGCAAAACGGGTGTAGATGCAGGTGCTTTTCATGTGAAATTCATCCCATTTGATGATTCAATTTGCGTAGATGCCGCTTCGGAGTCCATTCGTACCCTGCTGACACGCAACGAGATTGAACCAGACGAGATCAAAGCCGCCTGCTTCTCCCAGCTATCCATTGGAAACATTCGGGCTGTCTCCGCGAACGTTGGCATCGGTGATGATATTGCCGTCTACATCGGAGACGAATTCGGGTATACCTCCACCAGCAGTCCATTCATCGCATTGCATCGAGCGGTTACATCAGGTCAGATTCAGCGTGGTGACAAAGTGCTCTTCTGGACCGTTGGAGCCGGGTGGCAAAATGTTGCCATGGTGGTAGAGTATTAGGCCTTTATTCGCCAAAATAATAACCAGGACGATCCCTTTTCTTCCAAAGTGGATCGTCTTTTTTATTGGAAAGCAATCCACATTTCAGCACGCGTAACTTCTTTTCGTCTCTATAACTTCAAAGCAAAAAGCAGCCCTCATCGGACTGCCAGGTTCCTATTTTCACCTGTTCAGAAAATCTTCTTTGTCTCCCGATCGTCTTTCAGAATCTCTACCGCCTCCCGGAAACGCAAGGAATGTACAATCTCCCGTTCCCGCAGAAACTTCAGACTATCCTGCAGATCCACGTCATCGGTCAGGTCGATCAACCATTGATATGTAGCCCTGGCTTTCTCTTCTGCTGCAATGTCCTCGTACAAATCCGCGATCGGATCACCTTTTGAAGCGATATAAGCTGCTGTAAATGGTACTCCCGAGGAATTCGTATAAAACAAGGCAGAATCACGCTGCGCATAGTTCGGCCCAAGTCCCGCTTCTTGCAACTGCTCCACCGAAGCGTCCTTTGTCAACTTGTAGATCATGGTGGCAATCATTTCCAAGTGAGCGAATTCCTCCGTGCCTATGTCCGTCAGTAGCCCAATAATTTTGTCCGGAATCGTATATCGCTGGTTCAGATACCGCAGTGCCGCCGCGAGTTCCCCATCCGCTCCTCCGTACTGTTCCGCTAGCAATTTTGCCATATGAGGATCACATTTACTAACCCTTACGGGATATTGCAGTTTTTTCTCATACACCCACATGCCAGACGCCTCCCTCTACGTTATCAAAATACATCCCTTCTTCGGCCGCCCCGAGCTTCCCGAACTGATAGTCTTGCGAGGAAACCCGGGGCCGATGCGTCACACTTGCCATGGCCAAGGTGTCTGAGACCATTCCCACGGATATTTGGAGAACGCATGCCCAAAGTTCATCAACGGTCCGTACAACTGTTGAAATTCATGCGCTACCCGCATTCGCTCCTGGCTGAACTTGTTGTACTGCTCAATGCTTTGGAAGTCTCCTGGATGGGTGTCCAGGTACAGATTCAGTTCCACTAACACGAAATCCAGCGCCTGAAGTTCTTCAAGCAATTCGTAGTATTTAGCGTCACAGGGTTTCGGCACTTCAGGTTCCATCCACTTCCACCTTCCTTCCCTTCGATCTCGCCGGTGTATAAGGGCTGTACAATGCAGGCCATAAGGTTCCCAATCTTAACGCTTCTGCCGGACTGTACTGCGGCCAGCCCATGGGCTGAAATGGAATAAATAATTGCGGAGGTACCAGATACGTCCGAATCGCTACCGGCGGACAAGGATCAAACGGCCCCACAAAAGGGGCGTAAGCACGAAGCTGCGGATCTTTCACAGAACAACGCCTCCTTATTACATCATTGGTGCAACTGAATACTACTGAGGTCCTTCCCATTTCCCGTCACTATAACCATATGACGCTGTCTCCAAAGTTAATCCGAAATTCGCCTGAACGAAGCCCAGAAATTCTCCGCTTTCTCGCTCCAATAAAAAAAGACCCTCGGTTCGCTACCTTTTCAGGTAACTTCCGAAGGTCTCTATCTTTGCAGATTTCAATAATCTGCGTCCTGTAACGAGAACTATTCTGCCGGTTTTTCTTCCGATTTCATATCTTGAGGGACAGATTGCTTGTACACTCGAACCCGGGTTATTCGCAAACGAGTGGATTCTTCCACTTCAAAGACGTATCCGTTCATTTCCTGCGTTCTGCCCTTGGCCGGACTTCCTCCAAGCTCTTTGAACAGCCATCCGCCAATGGTATCCACCTCTTCATCCTCAATGACGGCTCCGGTCCACTTATGAACCTCTTCAATAAGAGATCGACCATCAACGGAAAATGAATCACCACTGCGTTCCATATGCGGACGCTCATCCTCAAACTCGTCATACAGGTCTCCAACGATCTCTTCCAGAATCTCTTCGGCTGTCAGCAGCCCCGCTGTACCGCCATATTCATCAACCACCAGTGTCATCTGAGAATGTTTCTTCTGCATCAGACGAAGCACATGGCTGATTTCCATGGATTCAGGAACGTTCAAGATCGGACGGACAAGTGAAGCGAGGTCATGTTGTTGCTCCGGGTCAGCCAGCAGCAGATCAGTGATGTGGATAAATCCGATAATCTCATCCTTATCTTCCACTGCCACAGGATACCGGGAATGCTTGGTTGCATTAATAATCTTCAGGTTTTCTTCCAAAGACATATGGGTATACAGGCAATCCATGTCTGTACGTGGCAGCATCACTTCACGTGCCAGCATATCGGAGAAATCAAAAATGTTGTCCATCAGTTTGATCTCATCTTTATCGATGACACCACTCTTGGCACTCTGCTTCATCAGAATACGAAGTTCATCTTCCGAGTGTGCTTCTCCTTCGCTGGCAGGCTCGATACCCGCCAAACGCAGCAATGCATTAGCCGATACATTCAGTACCCAAATGAAGGGGAAAAAGATTTTATAGAACAACAGCAAGGGTGCAGATAAAAACAATGCCACTCCGTCTGTTTTTTGAATTGCCAACGACTTAGGCGCAAGCTCACCCAGCACAATATGCAGAAACGTAATGATACAGAAACCGATAATGACAGACACTGTCGATATAAGCCCTGTATCTCCTACGCCGATCTTATACATGAGTGGCTCAACGAGCAATTCGGAGATGGCCGGTTCTCCCAGCCACCCGAGTCCAAGCGATGTCAGTGTAATCCCGAACTGAGTTGCTGATAGATAGGAATCCAGTTTACTATTCACCTTCAATGCGTAACCAGCCATACGGTTTCCTTCACTCTGCAATTGAGTTAAGCGTGTCTGCCTTACTTTCACAAGGGAAAATTCCGCTGCGACAAATACGCCATTCAAAAATACGAGCAAAAAGACACAGACCAGATTAAATACCAGCTGCCCAAGATGAAATTCGGTATGAATATCCAAGTTGAAACTCCCCTTTTCTATCTATTTCAGGAATACACCTGGAATATCAACGTGTGATTGCCTTTCTCGATTTGAAATCCACACCTTTGTAATACATATCTGCCACCAGCAGGTTTGGTCCGCAACAGGATGCGATATCACAATGGCAGTTGACCGTTTGATTCAACGGATGTTCAGCTGACCATTCATGGAACACATCATCCAGTTTGCGATCACGAATGTTGCCAAATGCCGGGATGTCTGCAAAATCCGTCACATACACATTGCCCGTAAACATGTTGACGTTAACCCGGTTACGTCCGTCCGGATCATTGCGTACCGTCACATTTGGCTCGCTGTATAGTCGGTTGATCAGTTCCCGATCCTGCTCTGCGGCACTGCACGCGAAGAATGGCAGGGTTCCGAAGAGCATCCACATATCCTTGTCACGCACATCAAGCAAACGATGAATCGCTGCTCTCATATGGTCCAGTGATAACACAGGCAGGGAAGAAGCAAAGTTCGAATTATACATCGGATGCACCTCATGACGAACACAGCCCATCTCACGAATCAATTGATGAATACCATCCAGTTTGTCGTGTGTACGGAAGTTAATCATGGACTCGGCAGAGATAAACATGCCTGCTTCACTTAATTTACGGGAATTTTCAATCATTTTCTCATACATCTTCACCGCTACTTCACGTTTCACAGGTCTGCCACTATTCGCAAATCCGACTTGATGGAAATCGTCAGCATTCAGGTAGTTGAATGAGATATGCATAACGTCCAGATACGGCAAAAGTTGCTCATATCGGCTAATATCTAGCGTTAAGTTGGAATTGATCTGGGAACGAATTCCACGTTCCTTGGCATATTTAAGCAGTGGAATAATCATCTCATCCACTGTTTTCTGGCTAAAGCTTGGCTCGCCGCCCGTCAGACTAATCGTCTGCAGATGCTCGACTTCATCCAATCGTTTCAGCATCAGGGGTAACGGAAGAGCCGGTGCTTCACGCATCGTAAGCATATCTCCCACGGCACAGTGCTCACACCTCATGTTGCACAGATGTGTCACAGTCATTTCTACACTGGTCAACACATGGCGTCCATATGTACGCAGAGAGCCGATCGGATCCCACGGATCATTCGTCGGAGATAAAGGCATCGGTTGTACCGATCCTGAGTTTAGCATGGTCATTGTTCTTCACCTTATTCCTTTTATTAACCTAAAAAGTTTTATTTACATCATACCTTGTGTTTCTCTTTTTGGAGTTATCTTTTATCATAGCACAATTTTGAATGCTTCGGCATACGTAGACCCTGTCCATTACATGACAAAAAACACTCAGGTAACTCCGGGCCGAATCACGAAACGGCCCCGATATTACGACATGAGCGCTAATCATCTTCAAAGCTTATTTAACTTTCCAACCGTTCATTTTGGGCGAATGAAGGTACATCCTCCACACCCTCTACACCTGTGATCATCACAGACAGTGCTGTCAGAAGGTTGATTTCATAAGGCGAAGATAAGGTCTGGCCCTCCGCATCCTTGAGAACCCGGATCAGCGGACGTTGAGGAACGCGTGAATGAATCGATGCGACGACCCCGACTTCTCCTGTACTGAGCGTAACTGAAAGACCCACAGGGTAGATTGCTACACAATCTCTGAACTTCTCCAGCATGCGTTGTTCATAAAGCGTTCCTGAGCCAGTATACAGCACCTCTACGGCCTGATGTGGCAGCAAAGCTTGCTTGTACACCCGATTCGTCGTCATGGCATCATACGAATCAGCAAGCGCAATCCACTTGGCATACTCATGAATCTCTTTATCCTTCAGGCCAAAGGGATATCCGCTGCCATCAATTCGTTCATGATGCTGTAACGCACAATGCGCAGATAGAAGCGGAATACCTGGCTCGTCTTTGAGAATGCGGTGACCATATGTAGTGTGCTGCTGAATGATTTTGAATTCCTCGTCACTCAATCTGGAGGGTTTGTTCAGGATTTCTGGTGCAATCTGTGTCTTACCAATATCATGCAACAAGGCACCCAGACCAATCTCCATTAATTGCTGGCGTGTGTACCCCGAAGCGACACCAAGAACCAGTGTATACACACATACATTCAGCGAATGATTATACAGGTCAAAATCACTGGAGTTCATGTCCATCAGCATAATCATGGCTTCCTTCTGACTGCCGATGTCTTCCAGAATGGTATTCATCACACCACTAAGCGCTTTGCCGAAATGAGGAATCTGATTCTTCGTTTTCATACCGGACATGCTCTGAAATTGCTGCTTGATCTCTACCAGTGCCTTCCTTCGGGTCTCTTCCTGCAACATATCTGGAACAATGATATCCTCGGTCGCAGCATCTTTGATATACACATAACCGACCCCAAGATCCTTGAGACGCCCAATCAGTCGGCTCGTCAGCTCAACATCCTCACTAAGTAATACCAGGCCTTCTTCACTATAAATACGTTTCCCCAGCTTCATGCCAGGCTGCAATAAGTTTATATGTACTAAACGCACAGCCTATCCTCTCCCGCTCCGTAGATGTAATTACCACTAGCCGCCGCTACAGCAGAAGGCAAGTCCTTTATTTAGTTTCATGCCAGCGGGCTCGCAGGCTGTCGTCCAGCGCCCCTGGTCGTTTTAATTCCAGTTCCAGCAAATCGCGTATGAATTTCGGAAGATGATAGAGCGTACCGGTTCCATGAGCAAGAGAAGGATACCCCACATTGAACGTAAACATGTCCAGTGTTCCAACGATATACTCACATTGATCGTCCATAGGCTCCCCATTGATGTAAATGGTCTGAATTTTCTCATAGGCTGGGGCATGTGGATTGTATTGAACTTCCATTCCATCCATACACAGCGTGCCGAGAAGTTGACCACGAAAACCAAATCCGACAATGGCTTTACCAGAAAACTCGTCCAACAAGGACTGCTCAAGTGCTTCACGAATATGACTTCCACTCAAGCATATTGTACAAGCATTTATAGGAGATGGACATAGGGAATGCAACATTCCTTTTGTAACATTTCCCTGTGGCAGATCTCCGAGAAGCTGGCCCGCATTCACCAGAGACAACTGAGCTCCTGTAAATTGACGAACAGCTTGCGCAAGTAATGTGGCAAATGGAGACTCCCGATCATACTGGATGGGCAGCATCCGGTCCGTAATCACGGCCGTCTGATCCAGTGCCCTTTCGGCTTCCGTGCGATTCGTGGCGATTGCCAGAGAGACTTGATCATCCAGTAATATACTCTCGGCAGCAACACATCCGCTGCTTACCAGTTCAAGAGGTTTTGCCACGCTTGTTCGTTCCAGAACCACTTTCCCGAGCCATTGGCCGAATTTGCCGGCTGCGCCCAGCACGGTCTGACCAATGACTAATGGTTCTTCGAGAACATGATGGGTATGCCCACCGAGAATAACATCAATTCCAGCAATCTGCTCCGCCAGTCTCCGATCCGTGGAAAGTCCCAGATGTGAGAGAATAATCACCACATCCACTTCATGACGTAATGCTTCAACTTGAGCTTTTAACGTCTCCATCGGGTCCAGAACATCCCATCCCAGCAGTTCATAGAAGGTAGTGAAGGGCGCAGTAGCTCCCAGCAAACCAATGCGAAATGGACCTTTCTCCATGATAAGAGAAGTTTTCATCCATACTGGCGGAAGGCCAGTGGCTTGTTCCACGACATTGCCGCACACTACCGGACACAGAAGTCCAGCGTAGGACTGTGCGAGCTGATCAGGCGTAAAGGTTAGTCCTTCGTTATTCCCAATGGTTATAGCATCGTAGCCCGTCAGATTGATCACATCCACGTTAGCCGTGCCCAGCGTCCCTTCTGTCTCAACGGCCATACGGTCCATATGATCGCCAATATCCAATACAAGGAGGTTCCCACCTTGTTCACGTTCCTCATTGATCATAGCGGCGATGTTGCTCATGGAGCCGAAGTGACTGTGGATGTCATTGGTGTGCAGAATCGTCAATGTTTGCTTCTCTCTGGTGCTCATCACACCGCCTCCCCCACTCTTCAATAAACGTTCATTCTTCTAATGGATAAGCATAACATTTTCCGCTTCGTTATGATATATTTAAAGGGTTTAGAGATCAAAAAGAGGTGAGTCATATTCATGAAATTTACAATTCAACTATTTGCAGGCATTGCGGAACGTCTAAATACATCCCTTCTGGAGTTTGAGTACACTGGAGACACTCCGACTGCTGCCGATATAAAAGAAAAACTGAGTCTGGATTACCCGGAGGCAGCTTCTCAGATACGGACATCCTTTTTGGCAGTTAACCAGCAGTACGCACCTGCCGATACGATACTCAAGTCAGAAGACGAACTTGCCTTGATTCCGCCCGTCTCCGGAGGCGATGGTACGGATATGCCCGGTGAAAAGCATCATTCTACCTCTCCTGAGCATCGGACTGAAGATGGATTATTTTTGATTACCGAGTCCGCCCTGTCTGTGGAAGCTACAACGGCGCTGGTCATTACCGCGAATCACGGTGCAGCTCTTACTTTTGTAGGTACGACTCGCGAAATGACCGGTGAACAGCGCACCGTTCATCTGGAATACGAGGCCTATGTGCCGATGGCTCTCTCTCAGATGGCAGCCATCGGTACGGAGATCTCCGATCGCTGGCCCGGTGTACTGTGCGCAATCAGTCATCGCATCGGCAAAGTGGATGTGGCAGAGATTAGTGTTGTCATTGCCGTTTCCTCGCCTCATCGCAACGACTGTTATGATGCAAGCCGCTACGCCATTGAAAGACTCAAACAGACGGTCCCCATCTGGAAAAAGGAAATTTGGGAAGATGGTTCTGAATGGAAAGGACATCAACTAGGACCCTGGAACCCTATGGATAACTAAACAATGAGTCCTTACACCTTTTTCGACAGAGTGACTTAATAGTAAATAAGTCGTTGTCAACCCATTTTTTTCTTGTTATTATAATGATATGTGTCGATATTAGTCGAGGAAAAGGTGGTTTATACGTGAGAGTGCATGTTACTGATCTTAAACCTGGTGACCTGTTAAAAAATGATGTATACAACAGTTCGGGTCTCCACATGCTGATGAAAGGTTCCACCCTCAGTGAAGATGACCTATCCAAGCTGCTGCAACATGGAATCGATTACGCAGATGTAGAACATACAACATCCGACCTACACTCTGATGAACAAACCTTACCTTCCGATCAAACCCGTCTGTTAACTAATCTGTTTAACGATACGATCAAAGGTACTGAATCTCTATTTCAGCAAGCGATGGAGAAGGGTTTTATTGATGAGACACAGGTCGATGAGATTTTAATTACCCTAACGGGACAGCTGGAAAAACAAAAAGATGTTGTCTCCTTGTTGCTTATGCTGGACGGGGATAGCGATTATACCTACAACCATTCATTGCAAGTCGGAATGCTCGCTTTTTATATCGCCGGCTGGATGGGCTACAACCCAGAGGAATGTCTAACGGTAGCCAAAGCAGGATATCTTCATGATATCGGAAAGTCCAAGATTCCTTCTGAAATGTTACATAAACCGGGTAAATTGACCACGGAAGAATTCGATGAAATGAAGAAACACACGTTCTATGGATACGATATTATTAAAGAATCCACGCAGGATGAAATTCTGGCAACAGTTGCCCTTCAGCACCATGAGCGCGAGGACGGAAGTGGTTATCCACATGGACTGCGAGGCGACGAGATCCATCCATATGCCCGTATAACGGCTGTAGCGGACGTATACAGCGCCATGACGACCAATCGGGTGTATCAGACCAAACAGGAGCTTATCTCTGTTCTGTGCGAATTGTACAGCCTTAGCTTCGGTCAGTTAAATGGTGAAGCAACACAGGAACTGATCAAACACATGCTACCTAATTTTATCGGTAAAAGGGTTCTGCTCACCACGGGTCAGACGGGACTCATTGTCATGAATAATCCTGCAGATTATTTCCGACCACTCGTTCAGACCTCTACGGCCTTTATTGATTTAGCGAAGGAAAGAGATATTGCTATCGTTGAAATCTATGTACAGTAAGCATGCAACAAGCCATTAGGTTCATTTTTGCACAGCACGCAGGCATGCATACGAAGGAACAAACATTAGCTTGAATAACCAACGTATAGGTTGGCATATGTAAAAAGGGAAGCCATCGCGGCTTCCCTTTTGTCTATCTCGATTCGTTCATGTTGGATTACACGCAGAATGCTTTCGTGATGATAACCAACAGAATGAACAGTACCAAGATCGCACCAGTGTTTGTGAACATATTGTATCCACCAACGCCGCCTACTCCGCCTACGTTGCCCCCACAGCCATATCCTACTTCGCTCATGTGATTGCCTCCTCTTCATCAGGTATACCCTAACATATGACACTCCACGCCAGACGAACCGGGCGAACAGGCAATATTCGATAAATGGTTGTCTGCCTGCATCTCCCTGAGTGGATCAATCTTTTGTTACTCCCTGTTCTTTGCAGGGATCTATATGTCGGAATCCGAATGAACCTGAATGCCCTTTTCCTTGCGGTACATGATGACGAGTAATCGCCAAAATTCATAACTGCCTGTGTCGTTCATAATATACGGTCGATAATAGTCAAACGCTTCCTGCGCCCATGTGGGACAAGCCATATTGGAAAGTTGCTTCTGTTGCTGAATCCATCCTCCCTGAATCTCCAGCGTCTTCTGCATAGCTTCAAACATTCTCTTCTGCTCAGTGGTCATCGGCGGAGCCTCCTGTTCCTGAGATGCAGTTCCGTATTCGGCCTGTAGATATGCTCCCGGTTCCGTCACACCATCTTCACTGGCTGTATACCCGTACGATGGCGCACTTGTTTTACGAATCTCATAATGTACATGCGGGCCGGTGCTCTGACCCGTGCTTCCCTGATTACCGATAAGCTGACCTCGCTTTACTCGTTGTCCGACAGTCACAGCAATACGCGAAAGGTGCGCATAACAATGTAAATAGCCTCGATGATCCTGAAGTGCTACTGTAAGCCCGTAACCGCCGAATCCAGAGCCTGTAACTCCCTCGGAAGCAAAACGTACCCTACCCTCCATAAATGCATATACGGGACCATTCCATGGCTCTGTCACGAGATCAATTCCGCGATGAAACGTCTGTCCACCATGAATGGGATGAATCCGATAGCCGAATGAACTTGTAATCCGATATCCCTCGAAAGGGTTCACGCTCATACAATCACATCCTTTTCTATCATTAGATGCTTAAATCTATGAAATGGCTTGTGCTATTGGTCTTATTTTATTACAAAAAAACACCGCTCAGAATAGCATTGGGGAAAACCTTGTGGTCTCTCCAACACATATTCCAAGCGGCGCGCTATGCCATTATGAACACTCTATGAGATGTATATATTATTATTTCATTTTAACCACTACTCACTTTAATTCAGAGGTCGGTATATGACACCTAGTTGATCCAACTCCTGTCCTGCTCTTCCATAAAACCCGGCGATATACCAACCAGCTGGTGCCTCAAGTTTGATTTCATCCGAGGTCTTTTGTCCGCCTTCAATTTTATTTCCAAGATTGGTGGACAACTCCACGAAAAAGATCCGTTTATCTCCATTACGTGTCCCCTGACCAATTGTAGCCTGAGTTAAGTACTCTCCGTCTGCCAGGTTCAGTGTGGCAATGTTCGATTGGCCGCCATGTGTCAGGTTCGTTCCATCCCCATATAACGTTGAAATGCCATCTACACGGTTGCCCGAGTTAAGCACTACAGAGCTGGGTATGGCATCTGGAATCTGATTGAGATCATTAAAACCAGTTCCCCCGGACCCTCCAATCGTTGAACTAAGTTGGTACTTTGGAGATGTACTGTACACGAATTCCGCTGTAATCGGATAATGATCGGAGAGTTGCTTTCCACTCGGATCAACAAACGTTTGATTTTCCAAACGGTAGCTCTGCGCATTAAGTGACAATGCTTTGCTTCCTCGATACAAAATTTTGTCCACAATCTCATAGTTCGGACCATTTAAATGGGTTGCATCCATAAGGGCATCTCCATCAGCAGGAATGCTCCCACCTCGAATCAAATCGATCCACGGATCTCTTAAACCATTCTCGGACATGAGCAACTCTATATTGTCAGCAGCACGAGTGTACCGTGCATTGGTATCCCCGAATACGATAACCGCGTTCCCGTCCGAGTGCTCCTTGATGTAGTTGGAGAGCTGTCTGATATTATCTCGTCTGGCCTCAAGCGACTTATCGTCGCCACCTGCGTCCGCGTGCAAATTGTATACGTCTACTTTCACCTGAGGTGCAATCTCATAAGTAACTGCGGTGAATCCTTTCGGAGTCAATTCATCACTTCCATTGTCAAAAAGACCCGATCTCTTATCCCAGGTAATACGCTTCAGGTCATGGAATGGATATTTGGATAAACTGTTCAACCCACTGCCAAAACCGGCAATTCCGCTTGTTTTCGTTAAATACGGTAGAGTGACTTGAGATATCAGCTCATTATGATAATTAAAATCCTCTTGTACATTAATGATGTCATAGTCATTTAATTTGGGAGAAATCTGAACGGTGTACTCCTTCGGGTTCGAACTGGATACCAGATCCGGAAGACCACCTACGTTGTAACTAAGTACATTGAATGAACCGGTTACCGTTCCACCTTCTGCTGCACTTGCCGTTGGTGAAAATAATGGAGAGATCGTAAAGGCAACAACCGCAGACAATACCAAGGATGCTCCCTTTTTGACTATACTTCTTCGCATCATATACCTCCTCATATTTGAATCTATTCAAATATATGTAACATTCATTATGAGAAGAATAAATGTGCTCGCTTCATTTGTATAAATAGAACATTTGTTATTATCCCCTAATTACATGTTTAAAAGGAAATTCTGTTTCCACACAAAAAGAAAAAGACCGAGGGGAACTCCCCTCGATCTTCATCAGCGTTGCATGAATTAATTCAGGTCGGATTCAGGTCGCGTGCGTCCCTAATACTAGACAATCCTTGTATTACAAGGATTAACCAATAGAACCTTCCATTTCGAATTTGATCAATCTATTCATCTCAACAGCGTATTCCATTGGCAATTCCTTCGTGAATGGCTCAATGAAGCCCATGATGATCATCTGTGTAGCTTCTGCATCCGTCAGACCGCGGCTCATCAAGTAGAAGAGCTGATCCTCGGACACTTTGGATACTGTAGCTTCATGCTCCAGCATGATGTTATCATTCATGATTTCATTGTAAGGAATTGTATCCGATGTGGACTCATTATCGAGAATGAGCGTATCACACTTGATATTGGATTTCGCGCCCTCCGCTTGACGTCCAAAGGAAGCCAAACCACGGTACGTTACTTTACCACCATGTTTACTGATGGACTTGGATACAATCGTAGATGTTGTATCCGGAGCCAAGTGGATCATTTTCGCACCTGCGTCCTGATGCTGGTTTTTACCAGCTACAGCGATGGAGAGTACGGAACCTTTAGCTCCACGGCCTTTCAGTACAACCGCTGGATATTTCATCGTCAGTTTGGAACCGATGTTACCATCGACCCATTCCATCGTTGCATTTTCTTCTGCAACCGCACGTTTAGTTACGAGGTTGTAGATGTTTGGTGCCCAGTTTTGAATCGTTGTGTAACGAACACGTGCATTTTTCTTACAAACAATCTCAACGACCGCACTGTGCAGTGAGTTCGTGCTGTAGATCGGAGCTGTACAGCCCTCTACATAGTGAACGAAGCTGTCTTCGTCCGCAATGATGAGTGTACGCTCGAATTGTCCCATATTTTCGGAGTTAATCCGGAAGTAGGCTTGCAAAGGCACTTCACATTTAACGCCCTTAGGCACGTAGATGAAGCTTCCTCCGGACCATACCGCACTATTCAGTGCAGCAAATTTGTTATCTGCTGGCGGAATAACCGTTGCAAAATATTCACGCAGGATTTCCGGATGCTCTCTGAGAGCCGTATCCGTATCCATGAAGATTACACCTTGGTCTTCCAATTCCTTTTGCATGTTGTGGTAGACAACCTCGGACTCATACTGAGCCGATACACCTGCAAGGAACTTTTGCTCTGCTTCAGGGATACCCAATTTATCAAAGGTTTCCTTGATTTCGGAAGGAACTTCCTCCCATGTTTTACCTTGTTTTTCAGAAGCACGAACGTAGTACTGAATTTCATTGAAATCCAATCCGTCGAGATCTCCGCCCCATTTCGGCATTGGCATCTTTTCGAATTGTTTCAAAGATTTCAGACGGAATTCCAACATCCAATCCGGTTCATTCTTAATCTTGGAAATCTCGGTAACCACTTCTGCAGTCAGACCTTTACCGGTTTGAAAGATGGATTTGTGCTCGTCGCGGAAACCATATTTGTACTCTTCCATTTCTGGTGCTTTTTTAGCCATCTTGCTCTACCTCCCTATCGTTATTGTACTTTGTTCTCTTCGTCAATCCCTTTGCGTAATGCATTCCAGGCCAGAGTGGCACATTTGATGCGTGCAGGGAACTTGTTCACACCGGATAGGGCTTCGAGATCTTCATAATCGTCGAAATCGACTTCTTCACCTTTCATCAGTGAGGAAAAACGGTTAGCGATATCGAGTGCCTGTTCCATCGTTTTGCCTTTGACAGCCTCTGTCATCATCGATGCCGAGGACATGCTGATGGAGCAGCCTTCACCCGTATATTTAGCTTCCTGAACGATTCCGTCTTTCAGCAAAATTTGCAGTGAAATCCGGTCGCCGCACGTTGGATTGTTCAAATTCACCGTAACAGCGTCATTATCAAATGTTCCGCGGTTACGCGGGTTTTTGTAGTGGTCCATTATAACACGTCTGTACAGATCATCAAGTTGCATCGCCAAAATACTCCTTTGTCTGGATTAAGGCGCTGACAAGCCGATCTACATCTTGTTCGTTATTGTATAGATAGAAGCTGGCACGAGCTGTTGAGCTAACTTCAAGCCAGCGCATTAGCGGTTGACAGCAATGGTGTCCGGCACGAATGGCTACGCCACTCGCATCAAGCACAGTTGCCACATCATGCGGATGAACATCACCTAGGTTAAAAGTAACGACACCCACATGCCGCTTAGCTGGGCCATAGATCGTTAACCCATCAATTTCGGACAGACGTTCCGTCGCATAAGCTGCTAGCACACTTTCATGATGTGCAATTTCATCCATACCAATCTGCTCCAGAAAATCAATGGCAGCTCCCAAGCCTACCGCACCTGCGATAATTGGGGTTCCGCCTTCGAACTTCCAAGGAAGCTCTTTCCAGTTGGATTCGTACAGACCTACATCATCGATCATTTCACCGCCGAACTCAATGGGTTCCATGGACTCCAGCAGCGCCTTTTTGCCGTAGAGTGCACCGATTCCGGTTGGTCCGCACATTTTGTGACCGGATAATGCATAGAAATCACAGTCCAGATCCTGAACGTCCACCTTCATGTGAGGTGTGCTTTGTGCGCCATCTACAACGATGACAGCACCATTGCGATGTGCAATTTCAGCAATTTGTTTCACAGGATGGATTAGTCCCATAACATTGGATACATAAGCAATTGCTACAATTTTAGTATTGTTCGTAATCGTCTTCTCCACGTCAGCCAATTCAATATGACCGTCAGGCTGGAGCGGGATGTATTTCAATGTTGCACCTGTCTCCTTGGCAACCTGCTGCCAAGGAATCAGATTACTATGGTGCTCCATTTGCGTGATAACAATTTCATCGCCTTCTTTGCAATTGGCGCGGGCATACGATGAAGCCACCAGATTCAGGGCTGTCGTTGTCCCGCGGGTGAAGATAATTTCCTGTGTACGGCGGGCATTGATAAACTTGGCTACCTTCTCACGTGCGCCTTCATAGGCGTCCGTTGCACGGCTTCCAAGGGTATGAACACCGCGATGCACGTTGGAGTTCTCATACTCATAATAATGTTTGACTGCTTCAATCACAGCATGAGGCTTCTGTGAAGTTGCAGCACTATCTAAATATACGAGCGGGTGTCCGTTAATTTCCTGGTGGAGGATCGGGAACTGCTCGCGAATGGACGGGTTCATTGTCCGAGTTTCCGTTCAATGAGAGACTGCAATTGGGTACGCAGTGCTTCCAGAGGAATATCCGCCACCACCGGAGCCAAGAAGCCGTAAATGATCAAGCGTTCGGCATCCGTACGGTTAATTCCGCGCGACATCAAGTAATGAATCTGCTCGGCATTGACTTGACCAACAGAAGCCGCGTGACCTGCTGTTACATCATCCTCGTCAATAAGAAGGATTGGGTTGGCGTCTCCACGTGCTTTAGGGCTCAGCATCAATACTTTCTCTGTCTGCTGTCCATCGGCTTTGGTAGCGCCTTTCTCAATCTTCGTGATCCCGTTAATGATTGCAGAAGCTTCTTCACGCATAACTGCACGTGTAATCATCTGGCTTGGCGTATTCTTGCCGAAGTGACGAGCTTCTGTGGTGTAGTTGATTTTCTGTGAACCGGAACCTACAGCGATGACTTTGGAATCAGAACTTGATCCATTGCCTTTGAGCACGGTCATCGTGTTGCTCGCTGTATCGCCGTTATTCATTTCGCCCACAATCCACTCGATGGAAGCATCATTCTCCAACACTGCACGACGGAAGGAAACGTCAGTCACATTCACACTCAGTTGATGAACTGATGCGAAACGTACTTTAGCACCGGATTTTGCAAATACTTCTACAACACCGTTGTGGAAAACAGGTGCGGACAGTTCGCCAGATACATAGTTATCTACATAAGTTACAGAGCTGTTTGCTTCAGCAACAACAAGCACGTGAGGTGCAAACGTTGCAGATGCATCATCCGTAAGCAGCACTGCTTGCAGTGGTACTTCAATTTCCACATTTTTCGGAACATACAGGAAAACCCCGCCATTCCAAAGTGCCGCATGCAATGCAGCCAGGGAATGCTCATCTGCTTTCACTGCTGTGTTCAAATATGGTTTTACCAGATCGCCATGTTCGCGAACCGCTGTAGCCAGATCCGTAAAAATAACTCCTTTTGCCGCCAGATCAGCAGACACCTTGGAGTAGACCGTACCGGAATTGCGCTGGATAACCAGGCTGCCTTCAGCTTGATCCTGAACCAGATCTTTAATGGAAGCAGGTACTTCTGTCAAAGAAGAAATAGCTTCACTTGCTTTATATGTTCCGTACTCGCTGACATTCCAGCGTTCGATTTTTTGTTTTTCCAGTTTAGGAAGCGCAAGCCCGCTCGCAAGCTTCAAAGCTTCGAGCCGCTGTTCGGTCAACCAGCCGGGTTCATTGTTGCTTTCCGACAAGGCGCGAAGCGCTTCAGATTCAACCGGAAGAATTGTTTGTGTAGTCATTGATTAATCCTCCTCCGTTTTGTCTTTACGCTTCTTGACCTACAGTTTCGTCTGTAATTCCCAGTTCTTCCTTAACCCAGTCATATCCTTCAGCTTCCAGACGGTGTGCCAGTTCAGGTCCGCCGGATTTCACGATACGACCTTGCATCATAACGTGTACATAGTCAGGAGTAATGTAGTTAAGCAGGCGTTGATAGTGAGTGATGATCAAGAAACCACGATCTTCGCTCTTCATTGCGTTTACGCCGTTTGCAACGATTTTCAAAGCATCGATGTCCAGACCGGAGTCAATTTCATCAAGTACTACGATTTTCGGATCAAGCAGCATCATTTGCAGAATTTCGTTACGTTTTTTCTCACCACCGGAGAAACCTTCATTCAGGTAACGGTGAGCGAACTCAGGGTTCATGTCGAGTTCTTTCATTTTACCTTCCATTTGACGAATGAACTTGATCAGGGAGATCTCGTTACCTTCGCCGCGACGTGCATTGATTGCACTACGCAAGAAGTCGGAGTTCGTAACACCTGCAATTTCACTTGGGTATTGCATAGCCAGGAAGAGACCTGCACGTGCGCGCTCATCTACAGCCATATCCAATACATCTTCACCATCAAGTGTAATTGTACCGTCTGTTACTTCATATTTAGGGTGACCCATCAATGCAGAAGCCAGAGTGGATTTACCTGTTCCGTTCGGTCCCATGATTGCGTGGATTTCTCCACCTTTCATTTCCAGGTTGATGCCTTTCAGGATTTCCTTACCTTCGATCGTCGCTTTCAGACCTTCAATGACGAAATTCGTAGCCATGTGTATTGTTTCCCTCCATTGATTAAATTGATGTTTGTTGTCGAAAACGAAAAAGCGCCTATTATATCTGAACAGGGCTTCCCCTGAATTTCTCCTGTACTTGATTCTGTAAAGGAAGAACACTTTAGAATAATTCTAAACTGATTCTCAATGATAATCAAGTCATTTCCTAAGAACCTTTGTCCCTTGCAGGAAACATTATTCTTTCTGATTCTATAATAAAAGACAAATTGAATCAAATTAGAAAACATCTTACCTGCAAATGTACAGTGAGAAAAATCACAGCAATTCAAGCTTTTATGTTATCTGCTATAGACTAATCCAAAAAAGGACTTATCCATATTATGGACAAGTCCCTCCGTTAATAACGTTACCATTTACATTTTGAGCATCTCGTTAATCTTCTGTACCTGTTCGTCAAAATCCGCAACGTCCACCACCGGCGTCATTTCGCTCGGCACCGGACCATTCGGAATAGAAATCCATGAACGGCAACCATTATATTCAGGCAGTACGGGGATCTCCATCGGTTCCTTCAAAAGGTACACACGTAAAATCAATACATGGAGCGGATCTTTCCGTTTCCATTTCAAACGGTCTTCGGCAAAATCCGCTGTCCACATATGAAAGTCAAGAAGTCGATCCAGCATCTCCTGATCTCGTATCTCCAGATCCTGCGTTACTTCAGCATATGCCGTAATGCGGATTGTCGAAGCTTCGGGCACCCATTCGGCCAATGATTCTTCAACATAGGATTGATCCGAGGACTTAATCAGTTCTTTACGCTGATGTTCATAAGTCGGATACAGATAAAACGCTGGACTTTTCAGCTCAAAATGTCGGGTTTCCTCTACAATCCCACCTTTGCGCATCACCATAATCTGACGACCCGTTTCCAGTGCTTTGATTGCAGAAGCCCATTCTTTTAAAGCCGGTATCGTTGGTTCTAACATAAGCGTTTCTCTCCCCTCTCGTTCTTGTCAGCAGTATAGACGCTCAGGGCATTTCTGACAACAGATCGGGGAGCAGAAGGCTTACGTAAGAGACACACTTGTATTAGGCTACAATAGTAGATTTATTAGCCCAGGAAAGAGCGAAGCATCCACATATGTTTCTCCAGATCCGCCTTGAAGCCTGTCAGCATATCGGATGTTGGTTGATCTTCAGCTGCATCTGCAACTTCGATTCCCTCCTGATATTCATTCGAAAGTGTAGCGAAGTCCTCGATCAGGTTTTGCACCATTGTTTTCGCGTCTTCGCCGCCTGCTGCTTCCTGGATAGAGGAAAGCTCCAGATATTCTTTCATTGTAGCCGCTGGGCTGCCTTTCAGCGTAAGAATACGCTCAGCGATTTCATCCATTTGCACCGTAACTTCGTTGTAGAACTCTTCGAATTTCACATGCAATGTGAAGAAGTTAGGTCCTTTAACGTACCAGTGATAGTTATGGATTTTGACATACAATACGTTCAGGTTAGCCACCTGACGATTAAGTACTTGTTCCACTGATTTTGCTTGATCTGTTTTGTTTGTTGTAGCCATATTAATCCCATCCTTTATTTAAAATTAGTCTGTCATGCAGCGGTAATCAGGTTGTCCTGCACTGTATAACAGAGAGTTAATAATGTGTCACCGCTTGGTAGCGGGGAGGCCTGCTCGCGGCGTTTCTCTCAACCGTCCGGCCTATTTGTTTTTACCCTTGAACAGGAAGTTCGAATCAGGATCGCCTTGGCTTGTCTCAAAAAAAAGTTCAAAAACCGCGCTATTTCCGATATACTGACATATACCAAGCAAAGAAGTGGGTTTTCCTGTTTCTTCATATATATGGAGGTGGCACCTTTGTCCCAATATCACCCTTTTACCCCCCAGGATGCAATTGAACTGGCCAAAACATTACCGGGTCCATTTGCGGCAGATGCGAATCTGGATTGTCACGAGATCGGCGACGGCAATCTGAATTTGGTATTCCACATTACGGATCAGAACTCCGATAAAAGTATCATTATCAAACAGGCGCTTCCTTATGCGAAAGTGGTTGGAGAATCATGGCCACTGTCTCTGGTGCGCGCCCGAATCGAACGTGAGATTCTTCAGGAAGAGTATCGTCTGTGTCCAGGGATGGTACCCGAAGTGTATCATTACGATGATGACCTCGCGTTAACGGTTATGGAAGATCTGAGTGATCATGTGATCATGCGCAAAGGCCTAATCGAAGGTGTTACCTATCCTCTTTTTGCACAGCATATTGGGGAATTCATGGCAAGAACGCTGTTCTTCACATCCGACTTGGGCATGGATCAGCAATTGAAGAAGGAACAACAGGGCAGATTCATTAATCCGGACCAATGCAAAATAACGGAAGATCTGATCTTTGATGAACCCTACCGGATCGCCGAGAAAAATAATTATGATTCTTCCATTGAAGATGAAGCTGAAGCCCTTCGTACAGATGGAGAACTTCACCTTGAAGTGGCCTTGCTGCGGGAAAAATTCCTGACACATGGGCAGGCACTGCTTCACGGAGATCTGCATACAGGCAGTATTTTTGTTACACCTGAATCGACGAAGGTCATTGATCCCGAATTTGCCTATTACGGCCCCATGGGATTCGATGTCGGTGCAGTCCTTGCGAATCTGCTCTTGAATTACGCATCCTTGCCAGGATGGATTCAGGATGAGACCGCTTTGCGTGAGCGTCAAACGCTTTTGCTGAATATGGTTCGTGATGTATGGACTGAGTTCGAATCCCGTTTCCGTGCCCTCTGGGCTAACGACCTGATTGATCCAATGGCGAAAACGCCAGGGTACCAGGATCTGTATGTGCAACAATTGTTCAAAGATTCGATCGGCTTCGCAGGTGCCAAAATGGTTCGTCGTATTGTAGGCCTCGCTCACGTGGCGGATATAGATACCATCTCCGATGCGACCGAACGTGAACGTTCTCAGCGTAAATCATTGGCCATTGGTAAAGCGTTAATCAAAAACAATCGTCGCTTGAATACCATCGGTGAAGTGCTGGATATTGTATCTACAGCTGTCTCAACTACTAAGGCTTAACATAAGGAACGGAGGAATCATCCATGACAACCCCTGAATATCAGCCTCTGTCCTCTCTCATCTGGAAAAAGGACAAGCTTGAAATGCTTGACCAGCGTCTGCTGCCCGAAACCATCCTCATGCTGAAATTGTACACACCCGAGGAAGTATGGGAATCCATCCACTCCATGAAAGTACGCGGTGCTCCAGCGATCGGCATTGCTGCTGCATTTGGTGTCGTACTGGGGGCGAAGTCATATGACGGAACGACCATTCAAGGCTGGCTGGATCATGTAAAATCCATATGTGCTCATCTGGCTACTTCCCGTCCAACAGCGGTGAACTTGTTCTGGGCACTGGATCGCATGATGCAAAAAGCAAATGAGGTCGTTGAATCTGGCCTGAGTCTGGAAGAGGGCAATACTGCTCTTGAAGTAGAAGCCCTGTTGATTCAGAAGGAAGACGAAGAAGTGTGCCGCATGATCGGCGAGAATGCACTGCCTTTGTTCGAAGATGGTATGGGTGTACTCACCCACTGTAATGCAGGCGGACTGGCCACAGCGAAGTACGGTACGGCAACTGCTCCAATGTATCTCGCACAGGAACGCGGTATCCATCTCAAAGTATTTGCAGACGAGACTCGTCCTGTACTTCAAGGTGCACGCCTGACTGCATTTGAGCTACAGCAGGCTGGCATTGACGTTACGTTGCTCTGTGATAACATGGCAGGCATGGTCATGTCCAAAGGCTGGATTCAAGCTGTTATCGTCGGAACAGATCGCGTTGCAGCGAATGGTGATGTAGCTAACAAAATCGGAACCTACAGCGTGGCCGTGCTTGCCAAGGCTCACAATATTCCGTTCTATGTAGCAAGCCCATTGTCGACCATCGATTTGTCCACTCCATCCGGAGATCTCATTCCGATTGAGGAACGTGCTACGGAGGAAGTCACTGAAGGATTTGGTAAACGTACCGCACCGCAAGGTGTTAAAGTATACAATCCAGCATTTGACGTAACGCCTAACGAATATGTAACAGCTATTATCACGGAAAAAGGCGTTGTTCGCGCTCCTTTCCAAGAAAATCTGGCTGCCTTGTTCGCGAAGGAAGAAGCATAATTTAATAAGAGTATTCAAGAAGAGTTCGTGTATATAGAGTTGGTGATTACGACCGACGTGCACTAGGCTCTGGATTAGAATGCTAAAGAAGGGCTTCCCATATGGGGAGCCCTTTTGTTAGTGATTAGATCATTTTCAACAAAGCCTCTACACCCGTCATGCCAACCGTAATGCCCATGGCTTCGGCTTCTGTTGTCACCGATTCCATAGGTGCATGCAACAATTGCTCCAGTGTACGCACACCAACCGCCCGAGCCGCAATAATTTTGCGATCCCCGAGCTTCTCATTAAGTAATCCCACGTCGAGTGCTCCGCACATGATATATCCTTTGGATGTGTTAATGGTCAACAACGTTGTTTTGGGCAGCTTGACTTCTACCCCAACCAATACATGTTCTCCGACTACAATAGGCTCCATCGTCACCATAATTTCCCGATCCACCTCCTCTTCCACAGGTCACGATAATTGTATGCCTCATTCTGGATTGTCGTGTGGACACCTGCCGTGTTTGAGAAAATGTAGGTACTTACAGTTCAAATGCATTGTTGGTAATTCTCTTCGCAGACTTAGATATTAGAAATATGCTTAGTGGAATATAAAAAGCTACCTCGGAAATGAGGCAGCTCCTTCACTGATTTAACCTACACTTTACATAGAATCCATTAGTTCATCGATATCGAAGTCCAGAGAGTTATCGCTGTAGATTACTCGATTAATTAAGAAGCTTCCAAAGATAGAGAGGGAAAGACTAATATGTGTTTTTTTCTTATCTACTATCCAATAGCATTGGTAGCTTATCTTTCCAGCAGCCAAATCTTTCTCTTCGCCTTCATATGGAGTAACACGCTTGCCGCTCCGATTAAGAATGTCTCTGTTGTTAATAGATCCCTCATATGTATCAAAGAGATCTCTTTTTAAACTGAAATATTCACTAATCAAGTCCCTTGTAGTTCCATTTGTATTGTTTGGGTCAAACACATACATTGCACGGACTAATTTGTTTTTGTAAAACAAGTAATACAAATTCGCATTCTTCCTAAATCCTTTTGTTTTATAAACTACGTAAGTGAAATCTTTACTCTTTACTGTTTCCAATATCTTCGATTTTTCTTTCTTTTTAACCTGATTAACAGTCATGCCCCAATTTACGTTTTTGAAATCATACTTAGTAGCTGCTGTCGCTGGTGCGGGTGCATATGTAGTTGAAATGATAAATAATAATAAGGCTAAAAACGATAAAACCAACTTCTTCATACGTAGACCTCGTTTCCTAAATTATGGAATCATCATACCATGTCAAAAGGAGTAGGTCTATAGGATTAGATATCAGAGATTACAACGCAGAGAATAAACTCCATACTAAAAAGCCACCTCACCCAAGGTGAGTCAAATCAGGCCTACCTTAAAACGTATGTTCATCATTTTTTAATCGCCTTATCTCCGTCAAATCTCTTCTAATTCCCAGTACACGTCTATGAAGTGCACTTCGATCTATTGATTCAGCTACCGTCTGTTTGAACTGGAGATCCAATTCACTTAATTGCTCCTGAGCTAGTTTCTTTTTATGTATTACTTGAAGTTTTTTTGTTTCAGGCTTGATACGCTTCAATCTCTTCTGCTTCATAATCTGTTCAAATACGCTGTCCTCTTGACGCATGGTCTTCATTCCTTAATATATGATGAACATATTGTAACATAACGAGAAGACGACTGTTACACAATAAAGTACAGATGCTTAGAGTTGGGCAAGAGCCTAAACGCAAAAAAAAGAGGGCCAATGCCCTCTTTGATGATATATCATTTTATAGAATGTAAAAATAGGCTTGATTCCCTGGACTCTTCACAATCACTGTGGTCACTATATCACTGGCATCCCGTTTACGGATACTTGCGATTGAATCTAACTCCTCATTCGCAATAACTCTTGGTAGGATATACGCGGCCAGATCAGGCTTGGAAATTGTCAGTTCAGTAGCCATATCAACAATCTGTCTCACATCTACTGTAGACTGCATATCCTTCCACTCTCGCACCTGAAGATAGCCATCCAAATATTCTCTTTCCTTGATACTAATGTGGCTATCCAAAACATCCATATACTTGACTTCAATGCTGGAAAGTACATCAGGTCTGGAGATATATAATTGCCCAAGCTGTTCTTCCAAATAAGGAATCTCAAGAGTGCCTGCCCTCTCATCATGATCTAATGCTCTGACTTGAAGGATGCTATTCAGATCAGGCTTATTAACCATAATCTCCGAAATCACAGTCGAATCACAGTCGTACATGACCGTTAACAAAGACCCCAACGTCGAAGTTGCTTTTATATAATTGGAGACTTCCAACGAAGCATGAAGATCAGGTATGGATACAATTAAACTCGTATCCCGTCCATCATTGAACAACTGTGATATCGTTAACGTACTAACCAGAGACATTTGTCTATCTACCGTAATAACTGAAGGTAGGTCAGGATGAGAAACTGCGATTTCTACAGTTTTTTCGTCGTCCAGACCTGTTCTAACCGCAAGATTGCCTTCTGTATCTCTAGTTGTCCGTATGGCGGTAATGAACTGCGAGTGAAGTTCGGGCTTAGAAATAGAAACCCATGTTTCCTTCTCTTCTGTCCTACTTTCAGCAATAGAGACGTTCGAATCTAGTTCCGCATCTACACGTTTAGCTATTATCAGATCTACATCCAGGTCCGGACGGCTGACCGCTATTACTTGAGGTATATCATGATGCATGTGATCCTCATAGCGGTGAACGTACAACTGGGATTTGAGCCAGTCCAGCCCAATATCACTGTGTACAACTAACGTTGAAGCTATGTCTTTGCGACCTGCACCATAAATAAAAACTTCACTTTCGATTTCGGTTCGACCGATGGAATAAATCTGAGAAGTGATATATTTCATCTGCAAAACAGGTGGTTTGGAAGACTCACGAGTGTTGAAATATATCGGCGTGTTACCGCTAGACTGAATAATCATTCCAACATTCGAAAGAATACCTTCTCTCCACATTTGAAGTAATGCCATCATATCAAACTCAACATAACGTTCAGTCGTATTCATGATATAACTGGACGATAAGAGCTGAATGGAATGAGGTCTGTTTGCATACGTGATCCCGTACTCCCGCCACAATGTATCCGGCTGATGCAGCTCAATGTGTGCTCCAGGTGCCAGGGTTCCTGTGTAATATAACCTCAATTTAGCTTCTTCCAGATATAACAGATCAGGTATTCTGGTATCCAGATCACCGAAATGTATAAACGATTCGAATTGCTCCATCTCGTCTCTGCCGATCATCATACGCTGTGTATCACCAAAATTGATCGTCTGCAAGTGAGTTTGACTTCGCGTGGTTGCATCAGCAACAGGCTTAAGATTAACAGTTACACGCGGTGCTTCCAGTAATTCATATTTGCCGTGTGCACGGTTATGTGGCCGAACGTACAACATGCCTTCAAGATCAACTTTGGATGCCGCTTGAATGGTTGCGCTCAGATCTCCTTGCGCCTTGTACATTACATATAGCGAATTGCTCAATTCCTGTGACCGTCTGACACGTACGGATACACTGGATACGATCTCGGACACTTTTCTTGTAGCAGCTATTAGGGTCGAAGGCAGTTCTTCATCTACTTGATTGTACAGGATATACTTTGCTGCAAAACGATTTGCCGGACTTTTAATATGTATATAACTTTCTAATAGAGTCTCCCCGTTATTAATTCCACTCACTTCCTGTCTCATTGTATTGAGAGCTACACCCGGTCTGCTGTGACCTTCATTTCAAAATTACCATTAGGATTCGGCTTGGCATGAATATCTGTTGCGATACGAATATAAAAATCGATGCTACCCTCCGGTTGAATCAGACCATAGGTCAGATAATCGATCGGAAGAAACGGATCGGCCTGTCTGGACAATTGGACTTCAACACCGTCCGTTTCGAACTTCTTATCCATCTCCAGGTATACATGATCCACAGCATATCCTAGCAAGTTTTTGATTCTGACTTTCTTCGTTAACGTTGTCTGTCCGGCAATGATTACCCCATAATCAAGTTGTTTCAAAATACCACCAAAGGTATCTGACAGAAAGTCTCCAGACTCATCCATAAACATTAATCCTGAATACGATCCGATAAACTTGGTTTCCCAGGAATCTACTGCACCCCAATAGTCCTGAAATTCAACCTTCAAGGTATTCTCTACGCCAAAATTAACATTTCTCTCGTCAATATTGAGTTCAATATTGAATGGAGAAGCTGCTAGTCGTGTAAAATTGCCATCCGCCGGATAATACGTTTTACCGTTCAACAACACGCGGTACTTAACCTTGCCCTGATCTGCATCATCCAGCACACCTGTAAGTTTGTTACCAGAGAAGGCCAGATTGATTGTAGCAGTGGTGTTTAACAGTTGTAGTGACATATCGCTCAACTCCACTGCATTACGCGGTGCATCAACGACCATCTTCACTTCGTCAAGCAAGTAGCTGTTTTCATAATGCTTACTGCTATCGAAGTAATAGGCGATTCGAGTTAAAGCTATTAAATCCTTTTCAGGGATGGCGTTGAGTGTCTCCAGATTCATTCCTTTTCTCTTGAATAGGATTGTATTCTGAATATCCAAATCGAACCACTTGTTGAAACGGTATGTCTTCCATGTGAGCCCAGAGTCGAATGAAGCAGCCATTCTTAATATACCTTCCTGACTGTTCTCTGTTACTTTCGTAGCAATAACCTTTTTGACATCTCCATATAACGCTATGTCTGTTGGTTGCACAATTAACTGTTCAAACGGTAGCGCGTTATACGTCAGCACCATGTCCCGATTTCCGGCGATTACCTCTTCATCATTCGTCCACGTTACCACGTCAAAATCTCCCTCAAGTTCATCCAATGGGGAGTAGTTAGCCGTAATATTCAGTTCCGCTGATGTTTTGGATGGATCGTCTGTGTAGTATAGAACATCCACACTATCACCCAACTCGTCGTAGAGAGTAAACGGTTCGGTTTCGATTGTAATCGTCGACTCGGTTTGGTTAGGGTCATCGGTGTATTCGATGATTTTGATCTCTTTGTCTTCCCATTCTTCTGCTAGGGTGAAGGGGGCAGTTTCGATGTTGAAGGATGCTTCTGCTTTGGTTGGGTCGTCCGTGTAGTAACATAGTTCTACTTCACCTTGAAGTTGTGACCATGCGGATTCAGGTATGATGGAGATGTCGTCCATACCATAGTCAATGTAATCTTGTTCTGTTGCTGTGCCACTAGATAGCATGTTCCATGAATTTGAATAATAGTAATATGACCCACTAACATGAAAAAGTGTACTATAGTACTTTTTATCATAAATATCTATTGCGTCAAAAAGAACGTAAAGAGCATCATTTGTTGTTATTTTAACTGTGTGAATTCCTCTGCCTAATGTTTTTTCGTATAACAATACTTGCTGAAGGACAGAATTTTGGTTATATTGACTGTAAGTTTCAGTAACTCCGTCAATCATAATAGAGATGTTAGGTGATCCCATATTATGACTATTGCCAATTATCCTAATATTAGTACCTTCAAATTGAAACTCTACAGTTGAATTTATAGACGATGAAAGCCTTGAAGTTCCGTTATAATATACAGCATTTGGAGAGGAAACAAATCCACTAGAATACTTGAAAATATTACTGGTATCATCGTACCTTTGCCAACCCTCTTCTGGAGTCAGCAGTGCTTGACCTAAAGTCGCCATTGTCTCATCCCCTTTCTGCGCTCTGAATTAGATAGAATATTTTGCATATTTATGTGATTGATGCTTTCTTAATTGGTGTTTTAACTGTGTCGATTTTCTGCTTGAACACTTTTCCTAAACCGAGAGGTGAATTTTCCTTGACCACCGATCTTCTTTCGATGAATTCATCCTCTAGATCAATAACCATTCCTTTGTCCATGCCATGTTTAATAAAACTCACTTCTGAAGTGTCAACGGAAGATATGTATTTATCGAGTTCATACATACCTAAATCGCCAATCGCTAAAAAATCTCCAGCACCTTGATTGGCAGTTACATTGATCCTGTATTTCTTGTAAGCAACCTTATTATCAAATGTATACAGTCTGTATTCAGATCCTGCAAAAGCTGACTGATTAGACTTATTGTCCAATACAATCCAGCTCACTCCATTCCATCCTTCAAAAGTCCAATTCTTAGGCGATCTTCCAACAGGAGTGGTTCCTGCTTGAACTGAATAGGCAGAGATCGTTTTAGGTGAATCAAATTCATAACTTAACCATCCTGTTAGAACATTGATATTAGTAACCCATCCATTTGGATCAATAATTCTATCAAATGCTTTCCATGGATAAAATGTCGTGTAAAACGAACTTGCATCTACAATTCCATTCGGACTAGTGTTAGATGTCATTGCAGGAATAGCATTATCTTTGTATTCATTTGTAATGCTATAGTGCTTATCTTCGGATGAAATCAAGAATTTACTCAAAGGAGGTGCGGTAATTTCGCCATTAGAATCAATGTCTATAGCGTCTAGAGAAAAGTTATTGCTTGTACTTGTGGTTGTTAACTTTACTTTGTGAAAACCATATTGTAAGTTTAGTCTTTCGAATACAATTACCCTGTATTTGTTTGTAGAGTTATTGGGATTGTATGAAGAGATAACCCCATCTAATTCTACAGTTACATTATTCACTCTGTTCGACCAATACATATCAATGATTCTTAACTTAGTTCCATAAAAATAGAATTCGATCGAATTTGTTGTTGCTCCACTTAGAGTAAAGTAATGAGCTGTTCCCGCATACGTATTTGGATCTCCCGTAGCAGAAATCCAATTACCATTATATATAATATTCTTATTTGCATCATCAATCCTTTGCCACCCCGATTCGGGATTGAGCAGTTGATCTCCTACTGTTGCCATTCGCACCATCTCCTCTCAAAATAAAATAGAACACACCATATAGATGTGTTCCTCATAAATTTAGCCAAGTGTAATTTTATCCACTCGGCGTTTTGACATATCAATTAAGTGCTCAAAAGTTTTTCCTGAACTTAGCAATGAATCAGAACTACTTATAGAACTGTATTTTTCAACAGTTTCAGAAAAAAACTTAATTTTACCATCTAAACCGTATTTCATAAAATTTCCTTCTGAATCATCAGATAATTTCAACATTACATCAGACATATGCTCATAAAATGATAACATACCGATTGTGATATAAGCCGCGTTACCGACTGCATGTGTCTCGATAACGTTTATCCTGTAATATAAATAAGCTTTTTCATAGTCTAAAATATAATAACTTCTACTTTCATTTTGAATCCATTCGCGTTCATTAATTCTGTTGTCTAATACATCCCAAACAACTCCGTCTGCGCTTCCCTCGAAAGTCCATCTTTTCAAATCTCCTCTAAAAGAAGCGTCATTCCTAGAGGTTATTGAATATTTCACTATTTGTTTACTTTTTTCAAACTTGTACATCAACCAGCCAGTTTTCACATTGTTAGTAATCCAACAGTCAAGATTGCTAATATTAACACCATTAAATACTCTCCATGGTTCATAACTTACACTATAAATGCTACTTGCACTCGCAATACCTGATGGAGATACATTGGAATTCATTGTAGGAACGGATGATTTATCGTTTATTTGTTTAACTTTGGAATAATACTTATCACCTGACGAAAGTAAGATTTTACTAGCAAAAGGATGAATAACATCATTGTAAATCTCTAGCTCATCTAATTGACCGTTAAAATACTCTGCACTACCCAATGCGGGAATATTTCCTAAAATCAAAGGTTTATTGATGATGGCAGTTTCATTTTTCTTTGCTGTTTCAGTGCTGGAAATGATGCCATCACAATATACTTTCACACCATTAACATTAGTAGTTCCATCCCAAGTAAATAAATAATCATGCCACTGATTGTCAACAAAATAGTTAGTGACAATGGTGTATATTTCGCCTGTAGTTCCAGATGCGTCTCTTAATGTAAATCTAATACCTTTAGACGCACTTCTAAAATCCAAAAGAATGTTAAAAGAAGATTCTCCATTATGACCACTTGAAAGTATCCATGAATAATTATTTATACCTTCGGTAGAAAGTTTTATTTTAAAACGAACACTCTTTCTGCCCAAAGGAATCATTCCGGATGGAAAACTTATATAGCTACTAGTGCCATTAAATGACCTACCATTTCCACTGAATCCAGAAACTACAGATGTTGAATTATTGACTCCAACAAACGAACCTTTACTATCCATCAAATTTCCAGCAGATTCGTTCATCTTAAACCATGCAACCCCACACTTGTCCATTAAATACTGTGTATAAAGAGGATTATGATTTACCACACAATCAACTCCTTTCTCTTAAAATCATCATTAATTACATACAAAAAGAAGTAGAGCATCTATGCCCTACTTCACACTTACGTTCGTTATTTCAAAATACTTTTTCAGATCGATACTTCCTTTGAACAATTTACCTGTTCCTAGTAATCCATTGGCAGTCATAGTCTGAACGACCTCTTCGTTTTTTCTATCTAATACAGAGAGATCATCCATTCCGTCATTAATAAAAGTGTCTTCTGATGGTAACGTTGCTGAAATTGTATTCCAAGTTAAAGCTTCAGTTTGGTATTTCTTATACGCTCCATCATGATGGATGAACGATCTGATCATTGGAAGAATTTCAATCGCCATCAATGGTCTAAATCCAGTAGCAGTTGCCGCCGCAACATAAGAGGTTGGATTATATCCGCTTGCTCCTGCATTGCCACTTGCACCTCGCCCAGTTCTGTTTACCGAACCAGCGCTATTTGTAGTGGAAGTCCACGAAGATCCACCACTATAATTCCACACGTTATCGTCACCAGCAATGATCGTTCCATTTAGTGTTGAGTTTACAATGTACATATCCCACTCGTTATCTTTGTCACTAGAATTAATACCACCAGTAGGGAGTCGAAGAATTGATAAACCTACACTTGGCATTGAGTCTTCTTCGATCAATTGAAACATGTCAACTGCCATCGTTCGAACGTATGCTCCACCATTATTTGCAGTGAATACTAGGCGATATGTTTTATAAGTATCTTTATTAGTGAACACATGCTCCCGATATTCTCCTGCTGACCATGCTGGTTGATTGGTCTTGGTGTCTAGCACAATCCAACTAGTTCCATCATTAGATCCTTCGAACCTCCAACTCTTAGCGCTATCCGTACTTGCATTAGAATTCGGTCCTTTTATGCCATATTTATTAATAACTGTTGGTTGTGGGAATGTATAGCTGATCCAAGCTCCGTTCCACTTGCTATTCTCCATGAGCCATCCTGCATCAGTGGTGTTTTTATCAAACGCCTTCCATGCTTCAAGGGATGCACTGTAAGTTGTACTTGCCGCCGCTACACCTTGAGGAGTTGTATTGGATGTCATTGCTGGAATCATGCTCACATAGTATCCTTTCTTCGGAAGCGGAACCCCACTACCAGAAGCAACACCGCTTGCATTTATCGTATCCCAACTAATACTATGCTGTATGTTTCTATCTGCAATAAGTTTCAATCGACCAGCAGGATCTTTGTCTACACAAATAAAATACAAGTCTCCACCTGCACCAGCAGAAGTTGCAATAAGTGGCGCTGTCTCTTGACCAAAGAACGCAAAATTTCCCACCAATCCATTATTTGTAGAATAGTAACAGCGAATTCGCTTGCCAATAGTGAGATCTATCGGATCAGTTACTTCGTCTGGATGATATAAACGACCTGTGGAATCGATATCAATTGCATCAATATCTAATCTCCACTCTCCGTTAGTTCCACTGATAATCTTAACTTCATGGAAACCTAATGGCAGATTAGTTTTTTCGTAAGTTAGCCGCTGTCTTTCATCTGTTGTTGCCGCATTCGCCGCTATTTTTGCACTACATTTCTCACTAACTCCATCAATGACGACTGTAATATCATCTGCAAAAGTGACACCTATACTTGATATTAGTCTCATTTTCGTTCCGTAAAATTTAAACCTAACTTCATTGCCGCCCATTCCTCTGGCAGAATAGTGGTGGGTTGCATTGTACAGAGTTGGCGTTCCTGTTTGAGTTTGAAATATCCAATTCTCTCCGAGATAAAGAAAAGCAGGATGACTATCATCATATCTCTTCCATCCTTCATCTGGTGTTAACATCTCAGATCCAATTGATCTTACTAGCCACCCATCGAAATCAATGTCTATAGCGTCTAGACCGAAAGCGGCGGCAGTAGTTCCAGTCAGCACACCCTTGAAGTCGAAAATCTTCACAGTATGCGTCCCGTAAGGTAGATTTTGCTTTTCATATACAAGCGTTTGTACTTGATTCGTGGCGCTTCTTGCTGTAAACATCTCAACATTACCATCAATAGAAACAGATACGCTCTCAGCTCTACTTGTATTGGTAGTTGAAGAGATAATTCTTACCTTAGTTCCTACGAAAGAGAAAACCACTTCTCCTACCGCAGATCCATTTGCATTATATGAGCTTTTCCCTTCATATGCACCTGTAACGGCGCTGTTTCTTTGAGTAAACCCCGTGTAGCTGATGAATGGTTCAGCATCATCATACCTTTTCCAACCATCTTCAGGTACTGTTAAAGCATGCCCATATAAGTAACCTGTCTCATCAATATCTATAGCATCCATGATGAAGTTAGTACGATTATGCCCTACCGTAATTGTAACTGTGTGAAATCCAAGAGGTAAGTTCGTTTTTTCATAAACGATTGCATTTAATACACCAGTCCCTGTTTTATTTGTATTAAATGATTCCGTTACACCATCTACAGTAATCGTATTATCCGAATGTCTATCTTGAGCAATATCAGAGACGATTCTAATTTTAGTTCCATAAAAAGAAAATGCCACATAGTTGTTGTCTGCCGCTCTAGTCGTTACATTCACACTGCCATTATAGTAATTTGTGCTGGTTACTTTGTACCAACTCCCTGTATACTTTAAACCAACATGTGTATCATCATATCGTCTCCATCCTGATTCTGGCAGTGCCAGTTGATCTCCTACTGTAGCCATATATTACACCTCCTTATATTCAAATACTGGACGAAAGCCCCAGGTGGCATATGAACCACCACTTGCAGAGTAGTTTATGTCACTCCACTGTGCTCTGGTATTACTACCTCTTCCAATGCGTTGATTATTAGATGCTGTTGTAGTCGAATTTCCAGCTTTGTCTCTCCATGTGCCATAATTCGGTGTTTCTCTGCACCAGCTATAATTACTTAAATGATGAAAAACATCGTCTAGAATTTTTCCTGACAGAATCTTGTTTACAGGAAAATTAATGAGATACTTATCCCACTCATTTATAGAGGGAAATGCTCCAAACCCTAAATCAGTGTTTGACTTTTTCCCATTCGCATCTGCATATATTACTCCCCCACTTGGGCAACGAACAACACCTGATGTGGCACTAATAATGCGTGGCGAACCTTCAACGAATTTATTTGAATTTAACCAATCCCATGCTACTGTGTTACTTATAACTCTATCTGCTATTAGTAGCCCTTTGTCCACTTTGATGGCATACCAAAAATATTTCAAAGGCATACTGGCTAATGGATTTCCTGTTAGTGGGATTTCTGTATAACCAGTCGTACTTCCTCCGAAAATGTATCCACTTATTGTATTATCGTATTTCCAAACAATGTAGTCTCCGATTTCCATATCAGATAGCTTTTCTCTCAACTGCCCTGTAGTCGCTGGAGCTGCCATAAAATCACCCCTTACTCACTCTGATTCGATCTACTTTCTTAAATTTCGTGTTTTCAACCTTCTGACGTAACACCATGCCTGTTGGAGTGTCAGATACTCGTTCCATGTTCAATTGATATATTTTCTTTAAGCCTAGTGAACCATTTTCACTTTCAATAAAAGGATTACTGTATTTATCCTTCTGATTAAAATCGTCTATGTAAAAGTTGGAATATTTCTTTTCTGCAAAAATCTCAATTTTCACCTTTGCATACTTTGCAGGAGATTTGGACACAGCGCTATTAGATGAGACTTCCTCATACTCCAACCACTCAAAACCGTCTTCAGACGTACTCCAGTAAATCTTGTATGCTGCGCCCTCCGTAACATCTACCTGTGCAGCCACACCTTTAAATGAAGCGATTTTATCCTGAATTCGAATCGCGATGGACTCCCAAGATCCAGTAGCAGGATAAATTGAATTCGCGTCCGCATCATGACCCAGTTCCCTTAATTTCAACTTCTGATCCTCAACTATCGTATCTTGAAAAACACCTACAGACAGATCTATATCTAGTAAAATTTCTTGAATTGCCATACTCTCACCACCTATCTCATCTCAAAATCCAGCTCAACGAATGTCCCAGTTTATGATCCCTGCATGATTTGCCCTCAGAGGGGCTATGATTCGATCTACGACAAACCCATTTTTACGAATAACGAGTTGCCCAGGCAAGTCCAGGTTAGAAGAAATTTTTATTTGAAAGAATACGGATTCCTTTAGAGGCAGGGAACATACGCATTGAAAATTAATTTGTGCATCATTCAGATTCATTGTTTTTTTGTAACCAAAGTTAAAACATTCAATCGTATTTCTGAAAGCCCCTGAATTCCCCTGCCCTGAAAATCCAGCCATATTCGCTTCTGAGGATCCATTTTTGAATTGGATGATGTCATTGTATACAAACGTTCTCCCGGTTAAAGGGTACTCCTGCTCCTCACATTCATAAGATATGGAGTAACGATCAGCATTAATGTGGAAGACCCCATTGGAAACATTGTAATAAACTTGGGATCCTTGACCTATCAATCCGAATAACACCAACTTCTCTTTGTTGATGTCATAAAAGCGGTGCGCATGTTGTGTCTGAAGATCATACTCACTCAGATATGTTCCATCATAATAATCGGCAATCCATATATAAGCTTGAGATACAGGTGAACGAGAGTACTGTTTCTGACCTAAAATCACAGTTTTTCCTCCTCATAGATAAATAAAAAGACAGGCTACAATAGCCTGTCTGCATCATTAACTTTTCTTAAACGTAACGATAGGAGATACGTTTCTTGAACTCTTGTTTACCACTACGAGCATTCAAGGGTACTTCGCATTGAATAGACAGCGTTACATAGTTACCTGCGGCGTCTTGTTGATTTCCATTGTTGTTGACTCCCAAAATCTCTTTTGCACCCGGTACTAGCGGTGTTGCATAAGGTGTTCCTGAATGATCCACCGTAGTTTTGCCCGTAGTTCCAATAGGCTTCGAAAAGTCCTTGCCTACACGAGAGCTCTCTTCATCCAAATCGTTCTCCCCAAGTGAGTCCACTTGCACATGAAACCAGTTATTTTTAACAGCTTCAATATCGTATTTAACCGTATCACCAGTGCCCCCGTCCATATCCCGCGTTGTAAAAGTGCAGTCCTCCATTTTGGACACATCTGTCGCACCACCTTTATTGTTCCACACATTAAAAATACGAATTTCACTTTTGGTATCTGCATCAATAACACCATAATCAAACGGTGCTACAATCTCCTTGCTGTGTGTTGCGTCCATCCATGTAATAATTGGTTGTGTCATAATAATCCATCTCCTTTTTTTATGTTCTTATGGTTAATTGAATCGTAAGGTGTTGAATGTTTGAACCTGCTTCGACGATGTTGATTCTGAAGATATCTCCAGCCTCCACTTTTTTGGTCTCAAATGTAGCCTCACCGTCATCTTGATGTTGAAATGCTTCAAATTTCAGTGGACTCCCCATCACATCCTGCCAGTGAATGAGATCCTTGGAACGTTCAATTCTTATTTCAGTTGCGGTATCTCCAGAAACTCCGCAGTAGCCCTTTACATGTAAAATCTCGCCATTGAATGGAAAGGGGGCTAGAATTCCCAGTACTTCCGGGTACACCCGTGATTCTTTGCAAAAGACCATAACGCGATCCTGTACTTCCAACGGAATCTCATTTAGTTTCAGGTGTTCAGCTCTACTCATGAGTCCATCCATATCAGAATTAACCACCTGAAGGTTTTGACCAAATACATCAATCTCTACCCATGTCTGTCCATCATAACGATATCTCTTGCCATCCTTATACGTCTGTACCGTCCAGCCTATTTCAGGAGAAGGGTACTGCATACTTAACTCTTCAAAATCAGCAACTGGACTCTGGTACACAAGTCGAGTCGTCTGATAAGCCTCTTTTGCTTTTCCAGCAGCCTGTAAGGCTTCGCCAGCAGCCTCCAGTGCCCGTTTGATGGCGAGTTCCGTTTCCCCAGAATCTCCAGGCTGTCCCGGACCGCTATGTTTCACCGCTTCTCTAATTAAAGACTCTACATGTGCTAAAGTTATCCCATTTGACATAATTCACCTACCTAAGCGTTATGTAGCATATTTTCTTTATAAGACTGTTTCCAAGTTGATACCTCCCCCATAACTAGGAAACCTGTCTCTGGCTTATCATTAAAGAAATTCTTGAACAACCATGCAAAGCATTGCTGTGTCTAGCTTTAGAGAAGTTTTCTAATAGGATTAATGCCGGTTTTTTTGCATTCCTTGCAGTATTTCATCCGGTTCGATTTTGCCAGCATCCGTTTTCCGCATACGGTACAATTTTTAATATTTTCTCCTTTCCAGCGAGAGTACTCCAACACAAAGTCATCGAAGCGAACTAACTGGAAGGCAACCTCACCATGCTCCACAGCGAACAAAACCTGTACATTAGTTGAATCGATGCGTTTACTTTCTTTGAGATACCCTAATTGAATAAGTTTGTGAACCAATAACCCCTGATCTTTTTTGCTTACCGCCATTTGACTATCGCCGTAGATTTCTTTCCATTCATTATTAATCCAATACGTATCATTTTCATTGATTCGATTATTAATCTTGCTGTAGACCAGTAAAACAAAGGCCAATTTCTCGAGTCGTTTACTTTTAAGTTGTTTGATCTTTTGAAGTTCTTCGTGCGTTACAGGTACATGATCAATCTCGATTAGCGTGCTTTTGCTTGCCTCCTCCCTCATCTTGATGTACTTCTGAGACTGCTTAATGATACGCTTGAGAAATGTATCCCACTGGACAGCATTGTAGTCTGGATAATATTTGGTCATAAACTGATTTAACAATGTATACGCATCTTCGGCGTTCTTCCCCTGTTCAAGCCCGTATTTAGCTAAACAAATTAACGTTTTAGTTGGCTTCTTATCCATTTTCCCATGTGCAATTGCTTGCTCGGCATGATGACGTTCATTCAGAATGATTTTCAAGGGCGTTGCTCCTTCATATACATTTGGGTCATTTTAAAGGTTCTTCCCGCGTATTCAATATCGCCCTCCGGATCTCTAACCGGATAATGGATGATATGATCATTGCTGAGCAATAGATTGCGAATAATTTGATCCCCCGAAACATCCCAGACAAATTGCTTTGATTTCTCGGCATTTCGATAACACATGTCCACAATCATATTGCACAGATCTTCTTCGTTATTACAGATTTCCAAAGCCTGCTCCTTAAAGCGTGAAACAAACAACTGCCATCGGGCTGATCTTTCTTCCTTTTTCACCTTGCTCTTGCGCAAGTTAGTCATATAACTACGTAGCTCTTCGTTATGCATCTGATATAATCGTTGAATCTCTTTGTAACGAGCCTGGGAGTATTTCTTGGTACTCATCAATATCGTATGATCAAACGGACGCTCGGTCTGTTTTAACTTTAACTTGTTGAACTCGTCTTCCACTTGATGGCATAACCGGTTCATCACAGAAGGTGCCGTGGATACAGGCATTCTCTGTTCATACTGTGCAAGGAACTGTTCCTGATCCGGAGATAGCTCCTTCTTTGAAACTAATTCATCAACAGTCATGCCAAATAACTGCAAGCACTTCTGACTCGTTTTTTCTACATAGATGGTATATTCTTTTTTCTGTTCCGGATCATTGTATATGAAAAAATAAGGCTTTTTGTGCGCTACCATTTTCAAGGCCGACTCGTCCGTTACCGCAGCGCGAATATCATACCAGTGCTTCGGCATTTTTTTACATTCAATACCTTTAGCCTGGTCGATAGCATTTTGTTGATAATGCTGACCACATTGAATTCGGTACATCATTTCCTGATATTCTGCACTATGCTCCTCATAATTGGCTAATACATCGAACATCGATGTGATTTTGTTCGTTGTAAAACCGATCAGATCACCGAAACTGTCTTTGTTGGCCTGAATCAGATCCCTCTCATCCGGAATTTTTTTGGCAGAGGTTTTCTGTACACATACAATCGCATCAAGCTCCTGAATTGCCCCAAAAATCGTTGTGTTATCTGTAGTTAAAACCTGATCACTGTCCATATCTGCACCATTTAAGGAATGTGTCGTCGTATCCCATGAATTCAAGATCGTGACCGTGTTCATATAGCGATACCAATGCTGCATCTCATCCGTGTTTTGGAAACGAAGCACCTTGATATTGTTATGACAAGTCATTGGAGCTCTGAAGCAAGCCACGCGGTCTACATGCTGCTCATTCCAATATCTGGAGTAGAACTCACCCGAGCTCAGCAATCCTATTAAAGGTAATCCAAATATGCTCTGGCACAATGTATAAGGATCGCCTGAAATAATACTGAAATTGCCTTTGACTCTCAGAACCCCGATCTTGGCTTCATTCATTCGTTTACGTATTAATGTATGGATTTTGCTCCGTACAAAAGGATCATCTATAAGTCGCGGGTCTACCATCAGCCCTTTGATATAATCATCCGGACTATTTCTGTAGTCATTCTCTTGGATATGAATTCCTTTGAGGAATAACAGTGCCTTGCGATAGTCCTCACCCAGTACATCTTTAATTGAGTTAACCGTGGGAGTAATGAGTTCACCAATCTCATTATCATCTAATTGAAGCGACTGAATGAACTGGTAGTTTAAATGACGCTCGTCCTCCAGTTCTTCGGGTGTAACTTTTGTTACGCTGAACGTGTAGCCATAATAACCGCAACATAACAGATAATCGTCGATACTGTTGTACGAGCTCCAGAGTTTGAGCATAGACGTTGTGATGATCAGGTCTACCTCTCGAATATCCACAGGGTTACCCCAGGCATCATCCACCATATACCTGCCTGCAACTTGATCTGCGAATGCGTGATAATCAAATGTAAATACCATACCTTTACAGAAGCTATTACGAATACAAAATCCACTCGGGATATATGCATGTCCCAGCTCAGCTGCCCAGCGTTCACTAAGTGCAGGTGAGATTAGACCGAATCCATCACTCATGTTCATCTGAATAGGCTCATTTTTCCTACTCTCAATACGAGGGAACTCTGTCTCGGTATCATCAATCTGAATGATGTCTGCCCCAAATTCGGTTATGCAATCCTGAACAACCAATACTCGTTCGGGATGTGACACAGGTGTGCTTGTACTACAGGCTAGAGCTTTATATGCCTCCAGTTTGGCAGGAACCAGCTCTTTATTCGGATCTCTGCCGTTATTCAATCTTTTCTCCAAAAGCGGGTGAATATCCTCACTCACATAGATGACCGTCGAACTTTTGGCACCACCTGTTGTAGCCAATAGACGCTTGTATTTTTTGCCGTTGATGGAGAAGGCTTTCGATGAATTCAGCCGATCGTAGTCTTTATTATTTTCAATGACCACCAGCAGGTAATCATCGACAAATTTCAGATTTTTCAGTTCTCCATGTAATTTCTTCATTGTTCTTTTATGCTCAGCATTAGTTTTTAAAGCTTTTAATTGCTCTATGTCCAGCTTGATTCTAGCCAGATCTGCCTCTCTCTCCTTGTAGCCACGAATATGATCTATAAAACGAAACACCTGATGGCTTCCAATAGATGCCACTTCTCCATTTACTGTCGCTTCTTGATAGGTCAGATGGAGATTATAATCCGCTTTTCTAATTCTCGAAGATGTAACTTTATATACGTACCTCAATCGATCCTGATATGCATTGCCCATTCCCGATTCCCCCTGTTGCTTCCTGTCCTGATTAAATAAATTATAGATTAGACCCGCACGACTGACGCAGGCAAACAGGATGATCAGGGGATGAAAAAGGAAGAATATTTGTTCTATTAAGGGTAGAAATTAAGGGGCACTTCAGGTCTTGGTTCATTTCGTTTCGGCATATTTCTGCGTCTCCAGCACTATGATTATTGCCTTTTTAATGATATAGTGTATTGAAGCGTTTTATATGCTGACATACTTTTTAACGGGGCTGGGATGAATGAAAGAAACCTTATCCAATCAAGAGGAAATCGGCTTTCTATTTAATGTCGATATACTTATTAAGAGCCGCTCAAATGCATTGGCACTGCAGTCCCTGTTGGAGTTCATAAACAAAGAGGAACAAATTGCGGACTTTCGGATTCAATCCGGCATAGAGCTAGGCAAAATTATTGAAGCGACACTCCAGTCCAAGAAGGACTCCTTCGTCACACTTCACAATGAACGTAAAAAATCACAAGCCAACGCAGCACAGAAGGCGTCCACTGCAACTCAGACACCTGCCTCACCTGCTCCAGTCAAAGCACAGAATCAGCAAGAAAAACCAGTTAGCGAGAAAAAGCCTGCCCCCCAAACATCCAATGTTTCCGATGGAAATTCGTTTGATGCGTGGATTGACACGCTTATTAAAGAGAATCGTCTAACCCGTATTGTTGTAAACAACAAGAACGGTAAACATCAGAGCATTCCTTGCCGCATTTTGAATTTTGATCGGGATACCAGTGTGGTGAGTATCTACCATGTAGATGAAAAACAAGTGTATACGTTCCGAACCAATGAAATCGATGAGTTTCTGTAACTAACTTCTAACTTCATCTGATTAAAACAAAAAGCAACTTGCGTTAGAATGACGTGACATTCTAACGCAAGTTGCTTTTTAAGTTCAATGAATTATGATCCTACAAGATTGATTCAGCTGGATCATGAGCGATCCTTACCTCTCTGCCATACATCTAATGCCAGTAACAACCATCCGGCAATGAAGGCTACCCCACCAATCGGTGTGATGGCTCCCAGAATCTTGATACCGGAAATACTGAGCACATACAAGCTGCCCGAAAACACGATAATTCCGATAAACAACAGACGCGCGGCCCATTTCAGTTTCGCAGATGCCCCAAGCTGACCCGCTGTCAAGCCGATAATGAGCAAGGCCACTGCATGAATCATGTGATATTGCACACCCGTCTCATATGTAGCTATGGCCGCCGGTCCAATTGTATCCTTGAGCATGTGTGCGCCAAACGCACCGATTGCCACCGATAACATGGTCATTACAGCTCCAAGCATCATCCATCTTCGTTGCATGTAAGTTCTCTCCCTTAATTCAACTCTTCCCTTCTTTTATTGTAGCGAATCCACTCACCCTTTACCAGTCAGGGCGGAGCTTCACAGATCATATGTCTGTTTATACTTACTATTCCTATCCCTACCCTATATATCGTAGAAAACTGGCGTAAATCCTTGATTTTTATCGATAATTATGGAAAAGTAAACAGGTATGCATTCGTTGTATTTTAAGTGCAAGTTCAAAAAGATTGGTTTACGCCGATTAGGTTAATAACACTCAGTACGATGATTAAGGGAGGGATATTACAATTATGGATAATCACAATTCCTACAATTCAGGTTATAACAACACAGATCAATATAATAACAACATGGTTGAACCATACCCTCCAGATCATGAGAGGCAACCCATGGCTCCACTAAAACATTCCGGACCTGGAATCGCCAGCTTTGTCATTGGATTGGTTGCAGTCGTGGGTTACATTCTGATATTCTTTATTGCCGCCATGGCTCTAAACGATTCAATCGAAGTTCTCACTCCGTTGCAAGCAGAAGAGCTTGCCCTGCATCCAGCGGTAATTCTGGCTTCTTTATCTATTCTGGTTTGCCTGATTCTTAACCTGGCCGGAGGCATCCTAGGAATCATTGGTCTTATCCTCAAGAATCGCAAGAAAGTCTTTGCCATTATCGGGACGCTGTTAAATGGGATCATCATTCTGGCATTCATTGGTCTTATTTTGGCAGGCATGAGCATGATGTAACCATTTGCATCAGCGTCATGTTTCCTTATAATTAAAATGAATGGGTTTACACCTGGATATAATCTATATTAATTTGCTAAAAATTCTTGTATTTCAAAGGAGATTGACATGTCACGAATCAAAATTTTTGCGGACAGCACAAGTGATCTGGCTCCCCAATGGATCCAGCAACACGATATCGGCATCATCCCCTTGTATGTGGTGTTCGGTGAAGAATCACTGAAAGACGGTGCTGAGATTAAGCCTGAACAGCTATATGAACGTGTCAGCCAAGATGGGCGTCTTCCCAAAACAGCTGCACCTTCACCCGCTGATTTCATGACGGCATTTCAACCTTACATAGACCAAGGGGATGAAATTCTATATATCAGTTTATCCTCTGAACTTTCCTCTACCTACCAAAATGCACGATTAGCGAGTTCCGAGTTTCCGGAAGGTCGAATTTCCGTCATCGACTCACAGAATCTCTCATCCGGAATTGCTCTTATGGTGATGAAAGCAGTACATGCGGCCGATAAAGGACAAAACCTGACTCAGATTACACACCTGATTGAGGCAATGAAACCAAATGTGCGCACGGAGTTTGTCATTGATACACTGGAGTATCTGCACAAAGGCGGGCGTTGTTCAGGCATGCAGAACCTGATTGGCAGTCTGTTGAAGATACGCCCTGTTATCCGAGTAACGGATGGCAAGATGGCACCTGCCTATAAAGTGCGCGGAAAACGGGAGAAAGCCCTCGAACAAATGCTGCAAAACACGCTCAGCGCGAAGGAACAGATTGATCCCGACCTGCTAATCGTTGTGCATACCATGGCTGAAGAGGATGCGCTCGACCTGCAGAAGTCTTTGCAAGAACAGACGGGTGCCCGGGTGGAACTAACCACTGCTGGGTGTGTAATATGCAGTCACTGCGGTCCCAAAACGATTGGAATTATCTATAATACAGTTATATAGTTACACACAACATTGTATCGTATAACTAGATCCTATCTTCTGGATCTGTATGTGGTCACATCCAATACTTGCAACCGACATACCGATACAACACAAAAAGGGCATTCCGAGCTTAATCGCTCAGGATGCCCTTTAATATTTTTGCTAACTTTTGAATGACCTACGCTTGGTCCATTGCTCATTATGATAATGGATCAATAACTTTTGGTCCGCAAATCATCCAGACTTTTAAAAGCATATCCTTGCTTACGCGCCTCATCGATAATGGAACCCAGAGCTTCCGTGTTGTCTTTGGATACCGAATGAAGCAAAATGACAGCCCCCGGATGCAGCTGTTTCAACACCTGCTGATGAGCATATTGTGCACCACGCTGCACATTCGTATCCCAGTCTTTATACGCAACAGACCAGAACACATTCACATACCCTTGGGCATGACTCTCTGCGAGCGTACGATTGTTAAAAATTCCACGAGGTGGCCGCAAAAAGGTCGCTTGTTGACCCGTTAGCCGATTCACTTCCGACTTGACCTTATCCAGTTCCACCCTAAGCTTCTCATTGGAGATGCGGGTCATATCTGGATGGCTCCATGAATGGTTACCCACAATATGACCTTCAGCCGCCATGCGTTTGACCAACTCAGGTTGATCCTTGAGATAATGACCAGTCACAAAGAAAGCCGCAGGCACCTTCTTGGCACGCAAAACATCCAGTATGGCAGGTGTGAACCCATTCTCATACCCGTTATCAAACGTGAGATACAATTCCTTCTGCTTCGTATCCCCCAAGAAAATGGCATCGTTATGTTGTAAAATCGATTTAAAGCCTTCCTGGTCAATGGAGGGCAACTGACCATTTTGACTTTTCTTGAAGCCAAAGTGATAAGCTCCGGTAACCGGCGATGCTTCAGCCTGTGCCGGTACCATACTGATGGATAATAGCCCCAACAGTATGTATAGAACCATTCGCTTCATTCTATCCGCTCCTGTTCCTGAAAAATTCGGTTAGTGGTTTGCTCATACAAACACCTTCAGGTAATATGCCACAGGAACGGCTAATGTATGTAAATCATTAACGATCGAAACGTTTATTTTCATTTTGTGGCGGCGTTTGATGAAACAGTTCGAGCAAAGTCTGGGGTTTGCCACTGGAAGCGAGCCACTCCCTCACAGTCTGTATCGCACGGGTCTGCCCATCTCCCCGATCACGCCATGTAAGTAGCTCGATGACTTTGATAATCAAGGCCGACATATTGTGATTATCCAGTTCAGACCGCTCTGCTCTCAGCTTGTGATACAAAGCCTCCTGCTCCCAATCAAGTAGAATCTCATCACCGATGGTTGGTTTCAATAGCGTGTACGCTCTGTCACAACCTTTACAACGAACCGTGCTAACCTGTTCATCTATAAATTCCACTCGGACATCCTGCTGGCAATCCGGGCACTTAAATCCAACCTGTATGTTTTGTATGTTTTCACTCATGACATTGTTCCTCCTGCTATGTATGTACTACATCTATACCCGATATGTTGTCGATTCACGCTTATTTTGAAGAAATCTGTAAGGTGCTATAATCTTGTAAATATGTTAAAATATTATACATATCATGGTAGGGAAAAGGCGGGATACTCATGTCAAAGGAAGAGCGCAACATAACCTGGCAATCATCCACCATCAACAGACAAGACCGGGAGAAACATAATGGACACCGTAGTCGTGCCATCTGGTTTACCGGGTTATCGGGTGCAGGAAAGTCATCCCTTGCATTTGCCCTGGAGCAGTATCTCTACGACCAAGGCGTGCGTTGTTATGTTCTAGACGGGGATAATGTGCGCCATGGACTGAACCGGGATCTCGGTTTTACAGCTGGGGATCGTCAAGAAAATCTGCGGCGAATTGGTGAAGTGTCGAAGTTAATGCTAGATGCCGGGCTGTTCGTCCTTTCAGCCTTTATCTCTCCTCATGAACAGGATCGGGAGATGGTTAGACAGCTATTTGAACCGGATGATTTCATTGAAATCTATGTGCACTGTTCGATTGAAGAATGTGAGCGCCGTGATCCCAAGGGCCTGTACAAAAAAGCCCGAAATGGTGACATCCCACATTTTACAGGCATTTCTGCCCCCTATGATGTACCCAAATCTCCTTCATTCATTATCGATACGGAGCAATGGTCCATTGAGGACGCTGTGCAGGAGATCGTACAGCATTTGGAACAGATCGGTGCTCTTCAACTGCCGCTTCCTTCCAATTCAGCACTGGTTCATTAATTATCAGTTACTACTTATATTAACGACTTACATGAAAGGCGCGCCCATCGTGGCGCGCCTCTTTACGTTATGTCATAACCACCTACTGTCCCACAACACCCGCTTGCATGTTCAGTAGTTTGCTGAAGGTGCCTACCGGGTCTGTAGATAACTGCTGATATCCGCCCTCCTGGATGACACGACCTTCGTCCAGCACAATCACACGATCTGCCGTTCGAATGGTGGACAATCGGTGTGCAATCACGATAATGGTTACATGTCCTTTCAACCGTTCCAGCGCCTCATGAATGTACTGTTCATTCTCACTGTCCAGCGCACTCGTTGCTTCATCCAGCACCAATACAGAAGGATTACGCAGCATAGCTCGGGCAAGCACTAATCGCTGGCGTTCTCCTCCCGATAGACGAATGCCTCGATCACCAATAATCGTATCCAAACCCTGAGGTAACTTACGCACAAAAGCCGCAGAAGATGAAAACTGCAAAGCCTTCCACATCTGTTCTTCACTTGCATTTGGATCAACCAGACGCAGATTCTCACGAATACTCGTATGAAACAGGAATGGGTCCTGAGAAACATATCCGATGGAACTTCGCCAGCTCAGTAATCGCTCTTCTGACAGAGGTATACCGTCAATCAAAATACGACCAGTCTCGGGCCTGACGAGGCCCATAATCAGATCTATCAGCGTGCTCTTGCCTGCTCCGGATTTGCCTACAATTGCAGTCATGCCCCTTGCCGGAATAGAAGCTTGCACATTCATTAATGAGTAGGTATCACTGCCCTCATAGCGATAAGAGACATCCTGACATGTGATAGATTCTATAAGTGCCATTGGTTGAATCCCGTCATTTCCAACATCTCCAGCTGAAGCAATCTCTTCACTAATTTCACGACTTTTCGCCGTCTGCGCTTGCAATTCTCTTACCACCCGAAACGCAGGCAGCATGGAGCTGATGTACTCCAGATTGGACTGAATCGCCGTAAATCTGGGCCATAAGCGGGAAAAGATAAGGATAATAAGCAGCAGACTTGCCGGAGGTACCGTCATTACACGGAGAGAAAGATAGATGAATGCCGCAATAATGATAGCCGCGGACATCCGGTGAATCAGCTGTGTTCCACTGTTCAATTGGCTGAACTGAATGACGTTGCGTTCAATCTGTCTGCACATGCGCTCGAACCAGTTCATATGTGAACGCTCGAGCATGTTGCTCTTAATATCCTTAATTCCGTTGAAATGCTCGGTAATGCCGTTATAATAACTTTGCGAGAATTCAGAGGTCTGATCCCCGATCTGCTTGGCTCGCTTGACGAATTTTCTCAAGACTATAAATAAGAGCAATCCACAGACCAGAACAAGTGCCGTCAACTTGGCAGATAACCAGAAAGCAAGACCAATCTGTATCCCCGTAAAGATCAGCGAGGCTGCCATTTGCAGCATAATGCTCGTTCCTTGGCTCACACGTGCAAGTTCAGTCGTTAATATATGGTTAAAATCGGATTTTCGTTTTTGGAGAAAAAATGACCATTGCGCCATGATAATGGCACCATAGGTTTCCATGCGCAGCGTTCGTACAAATTGCTGCTGGATTCGCGTATTACGGATCGTCTGGAGGCGCTGCATCCAGGCCTGTCCGGAGACAATTAACACAAAGGTGAACAGTACGAGTAACAATTGGCTATTTTCAGAAAAACGATTCAACACTTCACCAAGCCAGGGGATGTTTAAGCCTGTGGAGCCCATCTCAAATATACCAATCAGACTCAGCATCGGAACAAGCATGTAGATGCCGATCCCTTCCATGAGACTGATACAGATCATTCCTAGCAGATTCCAATATAGAATGGGCCCCGTGACATGATGCAGCTTTCGCATGAAGTACTTTAATTCCGAGATCATACTTTACCCCTTTCCGTCACCGTATACCTTTTAATTCGCCGCCAGAACCAGAGAAACGGACGTAACGGAAAGTATAGAAAAAACAACGAACGCGGAAGCGGCAATTGATCCACATCCCATGTACTTGGATACAAGCGTTCAATAAAGAAGAACCACTTCTGCTTCGTGCTTCGAAGTTTAAACAAATACGATTGATAATTTTTCATATCAGCCGGACTTTCCAGCATGTCGTTCATGAACTTTGCGCCTTCGTTGGCTAATCGCTTGCCTGTACGGTCACTCAAGGACATCAAGGACCTGTACTCTACATCCAGCGGCGTGTTCAGCAGCTCCGAAACCAGATAAAGAGCCTGTGAACCGATCGATAAACGCCCCTCCGCTTTCAGACGTCTCTCTACTTTCTTCACATCGAGTGGCATGCTGCGGATCATCTGATCGATATCCAGTAACCAGCGCAGTCTGAACCAGCCGTGTCGTGCACCATGGGTTACGAGATAGGCCCATAGATCTTCTTGTTCGAGCATACGGACAGGTGTCTGTGTGTATGAACTGAACCGGCTACGTTTCCACAGCAATTCAAAATCGGTTTCTTTGCCCGAATCCGGGTTCAGGCGCCAATGAATCTCCACTTGAGTCCGTTTGACCGGATGGGTGTAACAGATATGATGTTCCCGCCATTTCCAGCTGCGCACCGTAGGTGCCCGCTCCCCTTCCTTGGATACGTATCCGAGGGTAGCCAGAATGCCTTCAGCCGCTTCCACATCATCGAATGGAATCAGAATATCCAAGTCTTTGGAAGTACGCATGGATACATCACCATAGAGATCATGTGCGAGCGTCGGTCCCTTTAGTGTAATATTGCGGATGCCGCGTTCACGAAAAGCTCCGCACACCTGCTCCATCTCAGCTGTCAGATGTAACATACGAAACGTATTGGCTGTATATTGTTGTCGCAGACTCTCCATAACATCCGCCGGAATGATCGTGGAGTTCAGTTCTTTCATTTTCAGGTAAAGGACAGAGTACAAGCGGTGATGATAGACAAGCCGCAAAAAGAGCTGCCAATCCGTTCCCTGCAAACGCGCCTTGAGTTCTTCAGGGGATAGAGCCGTCAGATCACCTCTAATCATACTCAAAATCAGTTTAAGCTCCTTCGGAAATGTTGATGAATAGAGTTCACTTTCATGTATCATAGACAATCTCCCCAGATCCCTTCTCCGGACACCGTTTGCCAAACACACCGACAACCGTATATTGGTCCATAGTATCAGCTCCGGTCACGATCAATTTCCCACTTCGCAGCCAGGCATGAGCCATCATATGTCCTTGCTTATTCCGTGCAGTCCCCATATATAACGTACTCTCTATCTTGCGTCGCTCAAGCATCTTCATCCCGGCAATCGCCATCACCAGGCAGCGGCTTTCCCATAACGTATATTTGCTGGCGAGCACAATCGCTTTGGAAATATTCCGTATCGCGATTACCTCGCTGCGGTCGAGTCCGGTCATCGGTGTTTCGACCATGGGCGTCCCTAGCCCTGGTGCGATTTTGGCAAATGGCATAGCCTTCAGGATTCGCGCCCAACCCAGGAGGACATAAGCTTCCCAGATCAGTCGGCGCATCGCGCGCGGAAGGGAGAAATAGGCCTTTATTTTGCGCAGCATGGTTCTACACTCCGCGAGTAACGTCGATTAATCCTTCGCGGGACAGATGTTCCAGGAATTGCACTACCTGCTCACGACATACATCTGGCTCAATCTCATACTCCGCAGCCAGCACCTCAACCAGTTCACCCAACGTGCGTTCCTCTGCGATCAGATCCCAGATTCTCCCGCCGGTACTTCCGAGATTATAGTACTTTCCAGAGCTAATGCTCATCATGACTTTTTCACTGCCCATATCACTGACCAGATTGCCTTCCTTCCGGGTTACCCGGTCATCCACATTCATCGGCGTAGTCGCTGTCATTGTCCTGTATGCACTCCTTTGCGTATATGATCTGTGATCCGATCCACCATCTCAAATGCTGTAAACTCAGCACCGGTTCTGGTCAATCTGCCAATTTCCACACTTGCCGAGAGTCTTGAGACGGTCTCGAACAGCCATTGCGCCAATCCCTGCCTTGCAACAAGTCCACCACGGAACGTATGGGAACATAACAGATGCAGTCGTTCCAGCCCTGTCACTTCAACCAGTTGAACGGACGTATGGTCTTCTTCCGGTTGTGGAGCAAGTTCAAATACCCCTGCCAGTGGCACAGCCATCTCATGAAAATAGTGCTGAACAGGTATCGCATACTTCGTAATCTCTGCATGAACCGTTGCATAATCCTGTTCCTTCATGCCGAAGCCATCCAGACTGGGCTGCCACAATTTCTGCTGCGGATAACCAGGTGATACGATGGCTCTTCCCCCGGCATCCCAGGTCAGTGCGACAACATCATCGGTGAGAAGCGGATACCCGCGTGATGCGAGTGCAGCCGACAACGTCGATTTACCTGCCCCCGAATGTCCGACAAATGCGTAAGCCCAGCCATCAATAACAACTGCACTACCATGCAGCGGAAGAATGCCACGTTGCATCATAATGACCGCCATACATGTGCCCAGAATGAATAATCTAACCTTCTTTTCATCTGCTCCCGGCTGGGGGCATACAACGATGCGCTTTCCGTGCTCCATTAGAAACAGACCTGTATCTTCGATTTTGAAAAAAAGGCTGCCTTCCCGTGCCACAAAGTTGTCGTTGCCGAGATCCCACTTTTCCCATAATGTATTCAGATCTGATGACTCAATGTGTACATCCACGACATCAGAACGAATCTCTGCATCCTTGGGTACGCTCTGTAATTCAGGCATTGGAATTTGGCTCGACCAGCGCAAACCATACGCTACATAATGCACAGGCAACAATGAACGACGCCTCCTTCGTAATAAAATGTAAAAAAAAGCCCTTATATTCGTGTTGCTCAATATAAGGGCGGAGGCGAAAAGCTGGATTTAGTGCATTCCGCCCTTTAAGTATGATGACACTTCATAAAACTTAATAACTTAGGAAGTTGGATCGTACAGATCCGCATCGTGAACCGTTACCCAGTCAATTTGTCTGTAACCAGTACCGGCCATCGTTTGATTGACTTCCAACACTTCAAGAGCTGGTGCTTGCCATTCCTTTTTTTCCATTTGCATCGTATTCACCTCCTTTCATGTGCCCTCATTCAGAATTTCCGAATGAACCGATAAACGATCAGACTATGCATCATTAATCGCAGATCTGGATGAGAAGCAAGTTCAGGTCTCGGACTCGGAAAATTGGCTAGAGCAGACTTGATACGCTCCGTGTTTAATATGCCAGCAACCTTGCTGTCAGAACACAACGCACGCAACTCGGCCGTAAAGGCATCCCAATTCGGAATGATGCGATGTAACCAGTCCGCCGGCTGTACACCCCGTACCCGCTGATTCAGTCTGACCTTGTCAGGCAACTCTGGTGAAGTAGCCCGGCGAATCAAGGAGCGATCTGTCCCGTGTTTCACATATTGTTCAATCGGTACGGACAAGCAGAACCGAATGACTCTGGCATCGCTTGTCGGGTCACGCTCCCAAGCCCGATAACGGAGAGAACATTTCGTGGCTACAGCACCGTTTTTGTTCGCAATGGCCAGATTATTGAATTTCTCGGCACGCACTTTGAGTGCATCCGCCTGAGCACCACCCTGCAGAACAATAATGGATTTGAGTCGTTCCAGTACACCCGTTCTTTGCGCAAAATCAGGATGGATCAACTGCACGGATGCAGCCTGGCTGGCTCCTTTGGATTGAGCCTTGAACCAATCCGGATATGCCTTTTTCCCGGTGATCTTGGCTATACGGGAGAAGGGCATGCCGGTCCGTTCACTATACTGCTGCATCTCACGGAACCAGCGGTACCAGCGACCACTTTTCAGTAGACTGGCGTAATAATCCAGAGCCGGCCCCCAGGAGATGGTGAAGTTACCACGTGCTCCTGTGAGCAGAATGCCTGCATCCTGCTGGCTCGCTTTTTCATAGAATCCGCGTATCCAGAACGAATTTTCAAAGTATTTATAGGGCATTTCCATAATGTCGAGCCAGGTATCTACTTCACTAAGTGGACTTCTGCCTTCAAAATCAAGATAGTTCTCGGTTATATTGCCGACATGATTAATGGTGGAACGAATGAAGGGCCTCTCGTCCGCCAGCAACGTTTTCGACGTATAATCAGTGAAATCCGGCACGGGAACATAACTATAGGCATGCAGCCGTTTGCCCTGACTTCTCAGTGTTCCGGAGGCAAAACCAACCACGGCCCCAGAGTCCAACCCGCCACTTAATGCAGCAGCCACCTGTCTATGGGTTCGCAATCGTGATCCGACAGCCTGCCCAAAGACCTCTCGAAACGCTTCTACATACTCACCGTCGGACTTAAGTCTTAGAGGCTCCACTTCATCCCAGCGATGGTATTGCTTCAGTTCCAGCCTCCCGTCCCGGAAGACAAGTGTATGTGCAGAAGGCAGCTGGCTTATTCCCCGATATACGGTCGAGTTGATATCTGCTGAATCATGCATGTCAGGAATGGCAAGGAACTCAGACAACCAGGTCTCATCAAGTTCTTTATGTACCCCTTCAAGCCCGAGCAACGGATTCATGAGTGTACAGAAAGCAAAACGTGAACCATCATGTCGGTAATAAAAAGCTCTCATGCCTGTAATGTCTCTTGCTGCATATAGTTTGCGATTCCGATCATCCCAGATGGCAAATACAAAATCCCCTAGCAATCGGACAGCTACATCGTCTCCCCAGCGTTGATAGGCACGCAAGATCAGTTCACTATCCGCCAGCATAGCCAGTTCCGCTCTGGATATGTGTAATTGATCAGCCAGTTGTTCCCGATTATCCAGGATGGCATCTGCTGTGATAGTCAGACCGCTATCCTCATCATATAAAGGCAGCTTCTCGCTCACTGATTCCGGTGTAATCCACTGGGCATGACAGCTGAGGAACGCCTCATGTCCCTTCCATACGCCTGTCGTATCTGCAGGAACATGCCCCAGGCTTGCATACAAACGCCAGCTGTCTTCCCATAGCGCCTGCTGACCATCGTTGTGAACAATTCCTGCTATGGCGCTCATGATTTCCCTCCCCGTAGAATCTTGCGCTGTGAAGCCCAGGCGCTGATCTGATGACCAAATGGTACCCATGATTTGATACGCTGTATTTTGCTTTGAGCGGAGGCCAGCTGGACTTTCAAGCGCTCACGCTCACTGTATCCCCGTTCCAGACGATGATCTGCTGCACGCAGTGCGGCCTGCAATTGCCTGATCGTTGCCAGCGCAGCCAACGTCGGATCTGTCTTTTCCTTTCCTTCGCCAACTGGATCATTCCGATTCGCGAGCGAATCACGAACAACAGAATCAGCTGGCTGCAGCCGGTATTGTTGCTGCCACTGGCAACCGGTCGCTACCGTCAACTGATGCGTGATTCGGTCAATGACCTCCTGATCCGGACTTGCCTCATAACGAACACCCGTCCATTGTTCAGCTTCCGCCAGCTGTTCACTGTACCCCATCCGGTGGAACAGATCTGCACCCATCACACGGCAATACAGTTCAACTTCTTGCGGATCTAATATTCTTTTCCAGTTGTTAACAGAACCCTGATGAGCCTCTTGATGCGAAGAGAGGAATGGATCACCCACACCCATACTGTAGAACATGTCAGATTTTGCACTGTCCAGAAACTGTCCATACTGTTCCATACCCTGTTCATATCGAATTCCCAGAAATGCACATAGTTTCTCGAGTTCTTCCTGAGGTCTGGCGACCAATTGTTCATATTGCAGTTCATGCGCATTGGCGTGTGGTTCGGCAAAATAATCATTCAAACGGAGCATACCCAGTGTGAGATCTACAGCTTTCATATTTAATTTGTTACTCTGCAGACTATGAGTCAGGTCGAATCCTTCACCTGTATGACGGTTTACCTTTTTGAATGATGCTGCGATGGCCAGAGGATTACGCTGGAGATGAATGCGCCTGGACTGCGGGAACAGACGATCCAGCCATTCAAGCATGTAATAATAACGAGGAGATTTATCAACGATGAAATCTGCTCCACTGCCTTCCAGGAATCCATTGTAGATCTCAAGAGCAAAACTTCTGCACGCCTTTTCAAAGACATCCTCAGATACCATGGCATTGTAGAACTGACGCATGATGGAGCTGCCACCATAAGCGCGTGAATCGGTCTTTGGCAGATCGACGAGACTCATCAGAAACCACATTTCCTGGGTGGCAAATATACGGCTGTGATTTTGCAGCATGACGGTGGATAACGAGCTACCACTGCGGGGAACACATAGTAAGAAAACAAGTCCGTTACCTTGAGCGTCGATCAATGGCAGCCTCTCCTCTGTTCATTAAAATAAGCATGCAGCCGGGATAGACCAGACTCTACTTTTGTGCTTGGCAAAACGATTACTACGAACGCTATAGGTCAGCATTTTGCAACATTCCGTCGGAATTTTACCCAAGAGTGATGCAAAATACATGTATTCTTTCGACAACTCTCAGATACGTTATGTATTCATAGTTTTACTCTATGATACAAAATGTATCATGTCAATCTTTTATTTTCACCTTTTCATAAATTGTTACTCTTTCACTGTATTCTGCTGTCTGTCGTTTAAGCACTTATTCATGAGCAATTCTGAGCAGGATGCACAAACGCGAATAAGCTCCAGACATGTTCTGTGAGGAACAATGCCTGAAGCCACAAGAGTATCCATTAAGGAGTTAGTATGAAAACCGATGAAAAACTAGCCCGTAAACCTTACATTTGAACTTTTCCCAGCAGCTCCGATACGCCCTTTTTGCTCTTCTTCCTGATCTGCCAGTGTAGCATCCTGCATCCCCTTTTGTACCTTCACGGTTAACAATACAGCAATTCCAGCGACGAAAAAGAAGATGAGTGACAGAATGCCCCAACGCGTGGAACCAGTGATCTGCCCAACATAACCAAACACAAATGGACCGAAGATCGAAGAGAATTTGCCTGTAATATTCACAAAACCAAAATACTCTCCCGTTCTGCCAGCTGGCATCAGATTGCTAAACAGGGAACGAGCTGTGGATTGACTCACACCCTGCACGACACCAACCAGCCCAGCGAGTATATAAAAGTGGCTCGCTTGTGTCATGAAATAACCAAGAATCACAATACATATGTACACGGATAAACTCACGATCAATACCTGCTTCGCTCCCCAGCGCTGTGCCCATGCTCCCAATAACAAGGTGCACGGAAATCCGATGAACTGTGTCAGCAGTAGTGCGAGCATCAAGTCGGCTGTACCAATACCAATACTTGTCCCATAAATCGTAGCCATCAGAATGATGGTATTAATGCCGTCATTAAAAAACCAGAAAGCCACCAGCATACGGATTAACTGGGGAAAACGCCGCATCTGACGGAAGGTTTGCCGCAGTCTGCGAACGCCCACCACGGCGTACCCTTTCCATGATCCAGGCATGTCCGGTGATGCAGGTCGTCTCGGAGCATGGCGAAAGATCGGTATCGAGAACAGTAACCACCATAACGATACAGAGATGAACGCAAGCCTTGTACCTGCCAGTGTACTGCTCATCCCAAACCAGCCCGGTTGCTGTATCATCAGCATGTTTACGGCAAGCAGCAAGCCTCCTCCAATATATCCATAGGCATAACCTTTGGAGGATATCATGTCCCTGCGTTCCACGGGAACCAGATCCGGCAGCATCGCATCGTAAAAGGTGTTACCACCCGCAAAACCAATGGTCGAAATGACCAGTAACACAGAAGCAAGGAGCCAGTCCCCTTCTCCAATTGCGCTGAATCCCAATGTAGCAAAGACGCCTATGATTGCAAATACACGCAGGAAGTCACCCTTCCGTCCTGACAAATCAGCCAACGTACCAAGTAGCGGTGTTAACAGAGCTACGCACAACATGCCAATGGAATGTGTATAGGCCAGGTAGGAGGCAGCGGTATCCGTATCCAGCGTAGCTGCAGCCACCGAAGCATAGAATACAGGCAATACTGCCGCCAGTACTGTTGTTGCATAAGCTGAGTTGGCCCAATCATACATAATCCAAGCCTTAATCGCCTTTTTATTCACATGAATCCTTCCTTTACATGCATCTCTATATTAGTGCGTGTTTAAAAAAGTCTAAATGGACTTTTTAAACAACCTCTATTTAGATGCCATATCGATGTCTTCCTCCTATTGTAAAGGAAGGATATCACACTTGTTCACTGTTTATGTAAAAAATGGAGCAGGTTCTGTTCTTAAGACTCATCTTACCTCCGAGGTGAACTTGCGTAATTGTATCATTTTATATCCACTCTCATCACATATCGTCCTCGCCCGTGAATATACTTAATTACCGACAGGCCAAACTGTGCCGCGTAATCAATGGGGGGTGCCTACATGTCAAATTCACACCAGCCTTACTCGTTCGTCGTGTCGAAGGAAGATTGGTCGCTTCACCGCAAAGGGTACCAGGACCAACAGCGCCATCAGCAAAAGGTGAAAGATGTCATCAAGCAGAATCTGCCTGATCTGATCACGGAAGAAAACATCATCATGTCTGATGGAAAACAAATCATCAAGGTACCAATCCGCAGTCTGGATGAGTACCGTTTTGTGTATAACTACCAGAAGCAAAAACATGTCGGTCAAGGAGACGGTGACAGTCAGGTCGGAGACGTCATCGGTCGTGATCCTGCTGCTTCACAGAAGCCCGGCAAAGGCGAAAAAGCTGGTGATCAGCCTGGTCATGATATTGTGGAAGCCGAAGTTAGTATTGAGGAACTGGAAGATATGCTCTTCGCTGAGCTGGAATTACCCGATCTGAAGCAGAAAGATAAAGACCTGATTGAGACACATACGGTGGTATTCAACGATATTCGAAAAAAAGGCATGCAGTCCAATATTGACAAGAAACGTACCATAATGGAGAATCTGCGCCGCAATGCAACAACCGGCACACCAGGCATCCATCACATCAGTCCGGATGACCTGCGCTACAAGACATGGGAAGACAAGATCATTCCACAATCCAACGCCGTTATTATTGCCATGATGGATACATCCGGGTCCATGGGTTCATTTGAGAAATACTGCGCGCGCAGCTTCTTCTTTTGGATGACCCGTTTTCTACGCCGACAGTATGAGAAGGTCGAGATTGTGTTCCTCGCCCATCATACTGAAGCCAAGGAAGTAACCGAAGAAGAGTTCTTTACCCGTGGCGAGAGCGGAGGCACCATCTGCTCCTCTGTATATATGAAGGCACTGGATATTATTGATAGTCGTTACCCACCTTCCAGCTACAATATCTACCCATTCCACTTCTCTGACGGGGATAACCTCACCTCGGATAACGAACGGTGTGTGAAGCTGATTGGTGAGTTAATGAAGCGCAGCAACATGTTTGGATACGGCGAGGTGAATCAGTACAACCGCAGCAGCACACTGATGTCGGCTTACCGTCATATCAAGATGGATCAGTTCATGTATTATGTGATCAAAGAAAAAGGCGAAGTGTACAAAGCTTTGCGCAGCTTTTTCCAGAAAAGGGAAGGAGGCAGCGTTAGATGACAGATGAGATCCGCGACCTAGAATACGCCATTGCCGAGATTATGGAGATTGCCGATGGATTTGGCCTGGATTATTACCCCATGCGGTACGAAATCTGCCCATCGGATATTATTTATACATTCGGAGCCTACGGCATGCCGACCAGATTCAGCCACTGGAGCTTCGGCAAAACATTTCATAAGATGAAAATGCAATACGATTTTGGACTCAGCAAAATTTATGAGCTTGTCATCAACTCCAACCCTTGTTATGCCTTCCTGCTGGATGGCAATTCCTTGATTCAGAACAAATTGATCGTAGCCCACGTACTGGCGCACTGCGATTTTTTCAAAAATAATGCCCGCTTCTCCAAATCCAATCGTAATATGGTCGAAAGTATGGCCGCTACAGCCGATCGGATCAGCAATTATGAGATGGAGTACGGAACGGAAGCGGTTGAAGCATTTATCGATGCCGTGATCGCAATTCAGGAACATGTGGACCCACAGCTGATTAAACCCCGCCATTTGGACAAACAACGTTACATGGAGATGAAAATGCGGGAGCAACGTGGTGAGAAAGCTCCACGGCCAGAAGGTCGCTATGATGATTTATGGTCACTTGACGTCGTGCAGGCCGAAGAAGCACCAGCCGAAGGCATACAAGTCCATCATTTCCCTCCTGAACCGGAGAAGGATGTTATGTGGTTTATTCAGGAATTTTCGGAAGTGTTGACCGACTGGCAGCGGGATATCATGAGTATGATGCGTGAAGAGATGCTTTATTTCTGGCCACAGATGGAAACCAAAATCATGAACGAAGGTTGGGCATCCTACTGGCATCAACGCATTATACGCGAGCTCGATCTGAACAGTGAGGATACGATCGAATTTGCCAAACTCAACTCCTCCGTGGTGCAACCATCCAAACAAAGTCTGAATCCGTATTATCTGGGACTGAAGATTTTCGAGGATATTGAGCGCCGCTGGGATAATCCAACCCGTGAAGAACAGGAACGTTGGGGCCGCAAACCAGGCCAAGGTCGTGCCAAAATGTTCGAGGTGCGTGAATTCGATTCCGATACCTCATTTATCCGCAATTACATGACCAAGCAATTAACCGAAGACCTCGACCTCTACGTATTTGAGAAAAAAGGCCCGGACTGGAAAATTACCGACAAGGCCTGGGAGAACATACGGGATCAGCTCGTATTTTCACGTGTCAACGGGGGTTCCCCTTATCTGGTCGTGCAAGATGCTGACTATTTGCGGACCGGAGAACTCGTGCTCAAACATCAATATGAGGGCATCGAGCTGGATCTGAAATATATGGAACGCACCCTGCCTTATCTGTATCGCCTTTGGGGACGTACGGTACATGTAGAGACACGTGTCGAGGATAAACCAATCTGGTTTACGTATGATGGCAAGAAGCACCACCGCAAGTTTTTGTGAGGTTGTAGATAAGATTATTAAGAGATAAGACACCAAAAAAGCGGCAAGTTCCCGACATACACGGGGACTTGCCGCTTGGCATATAAAAGAATTTAGGATTGTACCGGTGGTGTACCATTGCCCTGCAACCGCAGCGGTACAAAAAAGTCATGCTCTACTTCACTTGCCGGCAGTGGACGACTGAAATAATACCCTTGAATCTCGCGGCAATCATTCTGCATCAAAATATCCAGTTGACCTTTCGTCTCTATACCTTCGGCGATGACTTCCATCTTGAGATTCTGTGCCATCGATATAATGGTCGCCACAATGGCTTGATCGCTGTGACTCTCTGTAATGTCCGTCACGAATGAACGATCAATCTTGAGCTTGTGAATCGGGAAATGCTTCAGATAACTCAGTGAACTGTATCCAGTACCAAAATCATCCAGGCTGATCTTGACACCTAGCGCCGTTAGTTCGTTCAGGATCGCCGTGGATACTGTTGCATCCATCATCATGCTCTCTGTAATCTCCAGCTCCAGATATCGAGCATCCAGCCCTGTCTCATGGAGTGCATTTTTGACCTGTTCTACCAAATTGGATTGATGGAACTGCTGGCTGGACAAGTTAACCGATACCGGAATGAGCGGTCCACCACTGGCATGCCAGAGCTTCATCTGCCTGCATGCTTCCCGCAGTGTCCAGTTGCCAATTTCATAGATCATGCCCGTCTCTTCTGCAAGCGGAATGAACACATTGGGTGCAAGCAGACCTTTGAGTGGATGATTCCAACGAATAAGAGCCTCCACACCAATCATACGGCTATCCTCGGTACGAATCTGTGGTTGATAGTACAAGACCATCTCATCGCGCTCCAACGCTTTACGCAGGTAACCTTCCAGTTCAATACGTTCATAGAGTTCCGAATCCAGTTGAGCGGTGTAGAACTGAAAACCATTCTTGCCGTTCTTCTTCACTTCATACATGGCGGAGTCCGCATGTTTCAGCAAAGCATCCACGCCTGCGCCATGATCGGGATACATCGCAATTCCGATACTAGCTGTCACGTAAAAGTCATTCTCCTTCAAGCGGTAAGGTAACTGAATGGCTTCCACAATCTCTTTTGCAAGTTCTGCCACGCGTACCTCTGTCGCTTGATCATGGGTTACAACTAATGTGAACTCGTCACCACCCATGCGGGCCAGCATAACATTCTCCATAGCCAGGGGATCAGAAGCTTTTATAGCTGCCATGATCCGGTTGCTAACTTCTCTTAGAAATACATCCCCAATGGAATGTCCCAGCGAGTCATTAATCATCTTGAACCGGTCTATATCCATGACCATAACGGCAAATGAATTTCCTTTTCCTTCTGAATCTTGAATTGTATAAGCCAGCACTTCATCCAACTTGCGCCGATTGGGCAGCCCCGTCAACGGATCATGCAAAGCCTGGTGACGAATGTTCTCCTGAGCCTGTTTCTCTTCCGTAATGTCCTTGATCAGAATGTGACTTCCCACATGCTTACCATCAATCACAACAGGAACTACAACAATACTAAGGTCCAGAAGTTCACCCTGTATGTCTCTCATCTTGGCCATGTAGTGCGCCTGCTCCATCCCATTATCATCCCAGTCGATGGAATCAAATTCACTGATCCATTCGATATCAATCCGTTGAGCAATCTCATCAATGGAACGATCCATGACTTCTTTTTCAGGATATCCGGTGATCGTCGTTACAGCCGCATTAATGCCTTTGACAATACCTTCCTTATTCACTGAAATAATGGCATCCGAATGGTTATGATACAGGGCCTGGTACCACTGCTCATTCTCATGAATCCGTCGATCTTTCTGTGACATTCGCTGATTGATAAATATGCCAAACAACGTCAAGCCAAGTGCAATAAATGTGCCCGATGCGATCAAATAGGCGAGAATACCTGGCTCAATCTGCATCCCTGAACTAGTTATCGACCCATCTGAATGATGGAAATGCGCAGCTGACATTCCGGTATAGTGCATTCCGGATATCCCCACACCCATAATGAGACCGCTCCCCATCTTGTAAACCCAGGTATGTCTGGATTGACGATAACGGAAGAAAAACATGAGCCACAATGCCGCGAATGAAGCAATGGCTGCAATCAGAATGGACAATACCACTCTGCCCGCCTCATACGTCACAGGAGTCGACATCGCTGCCATGCCCACATAATGCATCGAGCTGATCCCTGCTGTCATAAGTACTCCAGCAATCATGAGCTTGCTTATCTTGCCGGATTGTCTACCCGCAATGTTCAAGGCCACACCTGATGCGATAATAGCGAGCAGAACAGATAGAACAACCTTACCGGTGGAATAGGAGACCTGCGTAGGCAGGACAAAAGCCAGCATACCTACGAAATGCATGGACCAGATTCCCAAACCCATGGAGACTGCGCCGCAGGTAAGCCATACACTTCGCGCCATCCCACTAGTCCGGCTTACACGACCCGCAAGGTCAAGCGCTGCGTACGAAGCTAGCGATGCAATAATATAGGATAAAATAACAAGTTCTAAGTTGTACGTACCATGTAGGTGCTCCACTCACTCTTTCCTTTCAGCCGGGAAATGCCTCATATGTATGCAAAAATGTAAAAAAGAAGCGAGTGCGCTGTCTGGATGACAGGCACTCCCTCCGCATCATTTGACTTGTGAACACAGACTTAGTTCAAGCCGGTGTCATACATCGGAACCCGTTTAATATCAATGTATATAGTCTAAACGTCCTAGCATTGAAAATCAACACTTTTTTCCAGAAATACGGATGTTACATACCTGACATTTTCGTATTCAAATCCTTATCTGAATATTCTATTTGCGAGTCAGTAACAGACTGCCAAAACCGGAAGTATCTCGATAAGAATTACCTGATGCATCACTCCAGATGGAGACACTGCTTCGCTTGCCATCCCCGGCGCCATCATCATTAACCTGAAGATCGAATCCAATCCATCTTTTCCCTTCAGCAAGAACACTCTCTAGTGGAATCGCCGCCTCAACTATATAGCCCCCACTTGTTAATCGGGTGGCTGATTTGAAGCTTTCTTTCCGTGCATTTCCTCCAAAAGAACTCTCATTATCAAAGTTAACCCGGTACTGGGCATCATCCTCCTGGTAGTATGTTGTCTGATCTTTGCTCGGGTCGATAAAAATCTCGATCGAATCCTGCTCATGGGCATTAGAACTTAATTTGCTCCGCAGAGGATCTTTCACGTCTGCCAGCACATATACATACTGCTCATCCCATAACAGCTGCGCTGTTGCCGTTGCTCCGGAATTCCCAAGCGCCCATACATCTGTCGTGATCGATGCTGCCTTTTTCCAGACCCGATCCTTCTGACCATCTACAACCGGGGTGCCATAGGTGACCTTCGCATGTTTCAGTGCAGAGCCCAGCCTCAGCTTGCCCCGATTGGCAGGTATATTCGGCTGCTGATCGGAGATATCATTCCATACGATCGTAGCTGTCTTTCCGGCAGCATATTCATCCGTAATCCGAAAATCCAGAGACAAGACCTGGCCTTCGGTAAGTAAAGCGGCTGACAAAGGCAGTGATGCGTATACAACATAACCCGTTTTTGTCTCCTGTACGCTATATGCAATCTTATCCTTGCCTTTGCCCCCCTCTCGTTTGAACGTATACTGACCATTTGCAGGCGGTGGATTTTTCTTCTTGGCAGATAAACTATCTCCAGAAGATGCAGCAACCGTGTCCTGCGTTTCTTCCGCCAGGAAAACCTGAACCTGATCACCTTTGCGACGTGTGGTATCCTTCACTTCCACTCGCAAATTCACCTTTTTGGCATCCCATAGTAATCTCGCCTCACCGGTAACTCCGGATGTACCATCTGCCAGATGGTGAATATTGAGTCCTCTTACAGCACCCCAAAGCATATCTTCCTGCCCTTTGCGATCCGGGAGAGAAGGACTAGCCTTAGGTGCTATCCATTCATTGCGATATACCGGCAGAGTGGAAGCGTCCACCAATGCCCAATAAGCAGGTTTCGCTTTCAATTTTCGATCAAACAGCAATGGTGCATCTTTACGCCCTTTCACCGGATGATTATCGAGCCATGTGCCATCATCGGCAAGTCCCCAAACGGTCACACTATCCAGTACACCTCGTTCATCGAATTCGTGGAACAAGTCGAACAACTCACGATAACGGTAAGCCTGCTCTAGCATTAATTCATCCGTTACAGCTTTTTCCTGTTCCGAAGACCCTGAATAGATGGAAACGTCCAGTTCCGTCACCTGAATGTTCACTCCAAGTGCAGCTACCCTGTTAAAAGCTTCTCGAATCTGTTGCACGTCCGGTCCATACATGGATACATGCATTTGAAAACCAACGGCATCGATTGGCGTTCCTTTGGCCAGCAGCTTTTCAACCAGTTCCACCATGTCATTCAGCTTGCTTGCACTACCCTCCAGCCCGTAATCATTGATAACCAGCACAGCATCGGGATCGGCCTCACGCGCATAACGGAAAGCCAGCTCAATATAATCGCTGTCATCCCCGTCACCGTCCACATCTCCAATGATGTCTCTCCACTTGGAGCCGCTCGCCTCATTACGCAGTCCGCCTCCGTCCGAGATGACTTCATTGACGACATCCCATGTGTGTACTTGCCCTTGGTAACGATTCATAATCGTTTGAATATGTGTCTTCATCCGAAGAAGCAACTGTTCTCGCGTGGCTGGCTGTGATGCATCATCCGGATGGGTGAAGAACCATTCTGGCACCTGGCTGTGCCACAATAGCGTATGCCCTCTCACCTGCATGTTGTTCGCTTCAGCAAAGTTCACTAGACGATCCGCTTCGGACCAGACAAACTGACCCTCGCGTGGTTGCATAGCATCCATTTTCATAAAGTTACCTGCGGTAATACTGTTAAAGTGTTTCGTTAACAACTGGGAATGTGGATCTTGTTCATCCAGTGCAGATAAGTCAATCGCCGCTCCCAGCGCATAGGATGTTGCAAGCGTGCTTGCCAGATTCGGGATATCTTCCTCAATCTCAATCTGCTCTGCAGCTGTAAATAACACATCATCAATGTAGAAAGGAATGGTGTCAGCCGGAGTAACCTGCTCTGACTGCTTCCATGGAGTCTCGGCATATACCCTTAATCCGGTAATTCCGCTGTTTTCTCCCGGAACGACGATATCTGCCTCAATCTTCTTCCATTCGCCTTTGTTCAAGGTCGTAGAAGCAAAAGAAGCATATTCACGGCTTGCGGAATCATCGTTATATTCCTTTTCCAATGAACCGTTAATAACCTGACTCGCAGGTCCTTCATCATACATCGCCCAGAACGACACATGAACGGTACTTCCCTTTTGCAGATGATCCAGCACCTCAATCAGTGGTCCGTGGAATGTCTCTGTCCGGGACGAGGTTTTCAGGCTGTGTGTGCTGTTATGACCGATGCCGGTTACTACCTCCAAATGCTCACTGCCCCGTGAACGCCAACTGCCGAGGTTCCCGTCTTCAAAATCAGCCGCAAACAGTTGTGCGCCAGGTGCGCCAGGCTCACCCGGATTCTCTGGTGCAGGTGTCACCAGCCGAACGTTGAACGCATCCAGCAGGTATGCACTGGTGGGATCGCCACTCTCCAGATACAACAACAGATCGGTTCCTTGCTGGAAACTGTACTGACCCTGCAGTTTGACCCACTCCTGATCCGTCACTTGCTGAGCTGCATTCACTTGATCGTACTGCGCAGGCTCGTTGCCATCCCGACGTTCCACCGTAAATTTCAGATTGGCAGGTACGGAGCCTGGGACCAGCTTCACATATCCGGAGATCTCAACTACTGCATCCTTCTCTACTACACCTGTCAAAGATAATGCAGGGCCATGCCATGCCGCTGTTCGTCCCGTGGTCTGAAGTGAATACGCCCCTTCATATGCCTGATCTCCGGTAGCCGCGACGGTTACTCCGCCTCTCGCCGTCCACCCTTGAGTCGTACCATCCTCATACGAGTGAGCCAGTAACATATCCCCGGCTGCTGCAGCATTCACACGTGATCCTTCTGTACCGATACTAGGTAACAAACTGAAAACCATCACAGCTACCAAGCATAACCTTAACCATTTCCCGCGCATTCCATCTCCTCCTCGTAGGTTCATGTCAACGTTCTATGACTCTGCCAAGCGTTGGGCCTTTCACAACAATGTACTGCATACATGGATATACTTGTTGATTATTACGCTGGCAACAATCTTCATTGTTGCACGGATGGCATCAGGGACACCTGATGCATGGTCATCAACCTTTACGAGTGAGTATGACTTTTGCCACTCATACTTACTTTTTCGATATTAAGTAAGCGGTTACAAATAAATTTATGTTATTATACCTTTTATTGTCAATACACATAATAAGTGAAAATAACACCCCCTTTAAATTGTTGTTAACCCTCTATCCAGCGGTGAAAATCAATGAACTATCTATTATCATCATAACAAGACGATACGATAAAAGAGCACAGCCTATGGCTGTGCTCTTGTTTGTTCCAAATTATGATTCATTGACTGGTGCTGTCGTCTGACGGATAACCAGATTGGAGGGTTCCGTAACAACAGGAGGAGAATACGCCGGATTTTCGATCATGGCAATCAGATATTCAATGGACTTAATGCCAATGGAATAGATATTCTGATTCACCGTGGTCAGTCCTGGTTTGAACACCTCGGCATAATACGTGTTGTCGAATCCGACAACCGAGATATCTTCCGGTACACGCAGTCCATGCTTTTCAATCTCATGAATCGCACCAAAGGCAGACATATCCGAAGCACAGACAATCCCCGTTGGCTGATCCTGAAGTGCCAGCAATCGTCGGGCAGCCTTGCTTCCCCCGTCGAATGAATAATCGCAGACTTCCAGATATACCGTAGAATACGGAATACCACATTCTTTCAGCCCTTCCCGATATCCTTCCAATCGCAGATTGGCTACGGCAGGTCCAAGGGTGCCTGAGATATAGGCAATTTTGTGATGCCCAAGCTCATGCAAATGTTTGACACTCATGGAGATCCCGTTTGCGTTATCCGTTGTAATGTATCCGGCACGCTTACCTAACATGTCTGTATCAACAAACATCGTCGGAATCTCTGCATCCACCAGTTCCTGAATACTCGCGTTTTCTCTGCCTTCCCCGAATACTACAACGCCATCCACATTACGGCTGCGGCAATGTTTGATGAACGAGTATGTCGGGTCGTCGAATCGAGTAGACAACCGGACCAGATCGTATCCACTGTTCTCCAGCGCTGTCTTGATTCCTTCCAGCAACTCCGACACAAACGGGTTCGTAAACGGAACTGTTAACAGTACACCCACCGTCCATGAACGGCGTTTTACAAGTCCACGTGCGACCACATTGGGTTGATATTTCAATAATTCGATGGCTATATTTACTTTTTTGCGCGTTTTTTCACTTACATCGGGATAATCGTTTATCACTTTGGAAACGGTTGCAACAGATACTCCCGCTTCCTTGGCCACATCATGGATAGAAGCCATCTGATCACCTCAACCTCTTTCAAATCCCCTGTCTCCGGCTGCATTTTCTATAACATCGGCAGGTTTGTCTACCCATTATAGCTTAAAACAGCCTGAAACGGTATGGAAGCTTCCTAATGGTTTTAACGTCTATTCCTGCTGTTCCAGTTTCTTCAAATCCAGAGACAGTTTCTCCATTGTTGTCGCAAATACAGCGAGTTCAGCCGAGCGTGAAGCTTGGCTACGAGCACCGCGGGACGTATGATCCGACTCCTGCTGCACACTGCTCAGTTTCTTCATGATCTGCTCCAGATTAGACTGAATTTTACCCTGGGCATCCCGGGAACTGGCTGCAAGCTTGCGTACCTCACTGGCGACCACTTCGAAGCCTCGTCCAAACTCTCCTGCATGAGCAGCTTCAATCGCTGCATTCAGACCGACAAGATGACTCTGATCCGATATCTCGCGAATGAGTTCACCCATTTTTCCAATCTGATTGATCTCCCCCGTCAATTCGGTAAGCAGAACTTGAGCCTGATCCTGAGAAGCCGCTGTTTCCTTCGCTACACTCGAGATCGCCAGGGCATTTTCATTTAATTCACTAATCATGCCCGTAAGTTCTTGCGTAATCTGCGTGATCGCCTGTAGTGTATGTTGTTGATCATCTGCAAGCTGTGATAACTTTTCTTTTTCTTTCTTCTCATAGGCCTCAAGGACAAGCTGTGAATCCAGATTGAACATTTTGCTAAGCGCCTGGATAACAAGATGCCAGGAATCAGGGATAACCTGTTGGAATATGCTTGTTGCGATATCTAGGTAGACCATATAAGTGCCCAGATAATAATCCTCGGACAAACCAATACGGGAATGCACAAGTCCAATCGCAATCCGCTGCTCAATATATGCGTCGTCAACGACCCCGTCCGTCATCGATAACCAGTACATCTTCTGTGTTTCTTTGAGACGATCAATCGTAGAGAATCGGGCAATCAGATCTACCAATTCAGGATAATTTCCCACATGATTGTAGAAATGATCTACCACTTCGTTAACGACTTTTTTAAAAACAGGCCGATGATCGGCAAGCAGGGCTAAATCCCCTGCGGTTAATCCCATGTAATCAAGTTGCTTCTGTCTTGTTGCGGAAATACTGCTCATATCTGGTTCAGTCAGCTCCTTAATAAACACTATATTACTTTAAATTGTAAATATATGTATCGATTATAGACTAAAATACCTAAATATACATATACCATTAGAACTAATTCTCTTTAAAATTAACCTTATTTGTCAGCTTTTTAGATGTATAAGATCCTCATCGAACTAAAAAGGCCCCGACCCTGCTGTGAAGGAGCCTCACAGCAGGCATCAGGAGCCTGATCCGGAATGGTTCGTTGCCGATTAGCGATTAAGCAGACTGCCCACATAACGTAGCAGTTCGTTCGCACTGGCTGCGGTATATCCATGTTCCTCAATTAAGCGTTTGATCACTTCATTCATTCGTTTCAATTGGGTTGCATCCGGTGTTTTGGTTGAAGTTGTGATCTTGACGATGTCTTTCAGATCGGTAAACAACTTCTTCTCAATCGCTTCACGCAGACGATCATGGCTGCTGTATTCGAACTTGCGCTCCTTGCGGGAGTATGCCGAGATTCGAATCAAAATCTCTTCCCTGAACGCTTTCTTCGCATTCTCGGAGATCCCGATCTGCTCTTCAATGGAACGCATCAAACGCTCATCCGGGTCCATCTCTTCATCCGTGAGCGGATCACGAATCTTGGACCAGTTGCAGAATGCTTCGATGTTATCGAGATAATTCTCGAATAACGTTCTGGCTGACTCCTCGAATGAGTACACAAATGCTTTCTGTACTTCCTTCTTGGCCAGTTCATCATACTCTTTGCGTGCAAGAGCGATAAAGTTCAGATAACGCTCCCGCTCTTCCTTCGTAATGGAAGCATGCTGGTCCAGACCGTCCTTGATGGCCCGCAGAATGTCCAGCGCGTTAATGCACTGAAGATTTTGCTTGATCAAAGCACTGGATATCCGGTTGATGACATACCGTGGGTCAATGCCAGACATCCCTTCATCCAGATACTCATTTTGCATCTCGCGCAGATCGGCTTCTTTGTATCCTTCCACTTCTTCACCATCATACATCCGCATTTTTTTCACGAGATCCATGCCCTGTTTCTTTGTTTCCTTCAAGCGGGTAAGTATGGAAAAAATGGCTGCAGTCCGCAGTGCATGCGGTGCAATATGAACATGCTTCATGTCACTTTGCTGAATCAGCTTGGCATAGATTTTCTCTTCCTCGGACACCTTCAGATTGTACGGAATCGGCATGACAATCATCCGGGATTGCAGCGCCTCATTTTTCTTGTTGGAGATAAAGGACTTATACTCCGATTCATTCGTATGCGCCACAATCATTTCATCCGCACTGATTAGGGCGAAGCGTCCTGCTTTGAAATTACCTTCTTGCGTGAGCGACAAGAGATTCCACAGGAATTTCTCATCACATTTCAACATCTCCTGGAACTCCATCAGCCCACGGTTCGCCTTGTTCAACTCCCCATCAAAACGATAGGCACGTGGATCGGATTCGGAACCAAACTCCGTAATGGTAGAAAAGTCGATACTACCGGTCAGATCGGCTATGTCCTGTGATTTCGGATCAGATGGACTGAACGTTCCTATCCCCACCCGATTATCTTCGGAAACAAGGACTCGTTCCACCGGCACCTTGCTGATATCACCACCATATTCGGTACGCAGTCTCATCTGGCAGGATGGGCAAAGGTTACCCTCAATGCGGACTCCAATTTCCTTTTCCACTTCAGGACGAAGCTCCAGTGGAATCAGATGCAGCGGTTCCTCATGCATCGGGCATCCATCAATGGCGTATATGGCACCTTTCTCTGTCCGCGAGAACTGTTCAAGCCCCCGCTTGAGCAGCGTCACCAACGTCGATTTACCTCCGCTTACGGGACCCATCAGGAGCAAGATCCGTTTACGTACATCCAGACGGCGTGCTGCTGAGTGAAAGTATTCTTCGACCAGCTTTTCAATCGATCGATCCAGTCCGAAGATCTCCTGTTCAAAAAACTTGTACCGCTTATGCCCACCTACTTCTTCCACGCCAAACGATTCAATCATCTCATACACTCTGGCGTGAGCCGTCATTGCCGGAGTCGGGTCCTCTCTCAGCAGCGCAATATAATCTTCAAATGTTCCGTTCCATGTCAAACGGTCACTCTCTGCCCGATGTTCCGCAACGCGTTCAAAAATATTCATGCTTGGTACCTCCCATGGCTCCTTTAGTGTGATTGTCAACCATTCCGAATGGTATGAAGAAATCAATAGAATTGCGGCTCCTGCTTGAATACCAATCTCGCGGTCCTGTGTAGTCCCGCCACCCTCTGTCCAAACGTCTTGTTTTGTTGTGAAAAGTGTATTACATACCTATGCGGCAATTCGGATAAGTTGACCTCTTTTTTTCAATCAACCACTTCGAATTTTGGCTTTTCCCTGTTCTATCAGACATCTTGTGCCCTCAGAAAAAAAAGAACGAATATGATATAATGAGGGTTCTAAATTCAGGAAACCGGACAACACATGGTCAGAGACAGGCCACTTCAGGAAAGGAGTACGGACGATGGCTGTGCAATACGAAACTGAATTATATTCGCCTGTGAAAGCTTTCTTCGAGCAGCGTGGCTTCGACGTCAAGGCGGAAGTCAGACATTGTGACCTCGTAGGGGTCAGATCGGACCAGGACGAACCACTCATTGTGGAAATGAAAAAAACATTTAACCTCTCCCTGTTGTTGCAGGGCATGCAGCGATTGAAGCTTAGCCCGTTTGTGTATCTGGCCGTCGAGCGTAATCGCAGCAAACGCGGAGCCGTGAACCAACGTTGGAGCGAACTGACCGCACTATGCAGACAACTCGGTCTTGGGCTGCTGACTGTCACATTTTACAAAACCAAAGCTCCCCTAATTGATGTACTGTGCGAACCATCTGCCCAGACGGCCCTCACTAGCCACAATCAAGTTACCCGCAAAAGCGGCATTCGGCGGAAACGTTTGCTCAAGGAATTCGACGAACGCAGTGGAGACTACAATACGGGAGGCAGTACACGCAGACAGCTGGTCACCGCATATCGTGAGAAGGCCTTACGTGTCGCATCCGCTCTACGGACGAACGGAGAATCCTCTCCCGCCAACCTTGCCAGACAGACAGGTGTAGGCTCTGCAGCGGCGATTCTGCAAAAAAATTATTATGGCTGGTTTGAACGCCTCTCCCGCGGAAAGTATATTCTGACGATCAAGGGAGTACAAGCGTTAACCGAGCATGCACACATGCTTGAGGATAATGATATGATCGAACGAACCATGAATGAACTTGATGTAACATATTCTGTATCTGGTGAGAACCAGGACGACCTTGCGCACATCGCTGAAGCAGCGGAGCAGTACTTGAAAAATACAGGCCATATCTAATTCGGAATCATCTGGCGTATCGTATTCAAAAAAATGAGAATACAAAAACACCTGTAATCTCCAGTGGAGACTACAGGTGTTTTTGTGTGTACTATATAAAAGAATGCTATTAGAATTTCACTGCTACTTCGGAAGCCAATTTCAGACCTGCAGTAACGATTTCTTCAGCACGATCTGCAGCAGCGTTATGTCCTTCAACGATAACCAGCTCAGGGTTTTGAATGCCCCAGAAAGCCAATACGTTAGTTACATATTTAACAGACATTTCAACAGAAGCCATTGGCTCTACGGAATAAACGCCACCACGTGCGTTCAACAATGCCACTTTTTTGTCGCCTACGAGACCTACAGGGCCTTCAGCTGTGTATTTGAACATTTTACCAGCTTGGCTCAGGTAGGAAATGTAGTTCACCAGTGGAGCAGGAACAGTGAAGTTCCAGAGCGGGAATGCAAATACCACTTTGTCTGCTGCCAGGAATTGATCTTGCAGTTGTGCAGCCAGTGCTGCAGCTTTTTGCTCTTCAGCAGTTGCTTCAATGCCGTTTGCTGCTTTATAGCCACCTGTAATTACAGTGTTGCCATAGTAAGGAAGATCTGTATTGTAGAGATCCAGCTCAGTAACTGTGTCACCTGGGTGGGACTCTTTGTATGCGCTCAAGAATGCATCGTACAATTTAACGCTGACTGCTTGATCTGCAGGACGGTCATTTGCTTTAACGAATAAAATATTAGACATGTTGAATTTTCCCCCGTTAGATAAAATATATGAGTGCTCTTTCTGAATTCACCACAATTGCAGCTTATATAAAGAAACCAACAACTCATTAATACATATTATATATAAAAATGTTAGTGGATGCAATAACGTAATCACTAAGTTCATGAACCAATTTGCATTTTGCTACAATCTATTTTGATTCGACTCAGCTGCGAGCCGTAAATTCGGATATGGCTTCACTGATCAAGTTCATGCCGAGCAGCAATTCATCGCGTCCCGGATGGCTAAAGTTCAATCGAATGTAACGTTGATCCTGTACACCTGTGGAGCATAGCGAGCCTGGAAGAAAAGATACACCTTTGGGCAGAGCCGCCTTGAGCAGAGCGCCACTATCCAATCCTTCCGGCAACTGTACCCACAGATACATACCGCCCTCAGGGATGTTGTACTGACACCCTTTCCAGCCCGGTCTCTTCAACAATTCAAGCATCAGTTTGAGCCTTGTCTTATATTCCCGGTTCAGCATGGACAGGTGATCACTCCATCGAAAAGGGGAATGGGCGAGCAGTTGATACAACAGCCGCTGATTCATCGGACTGGACTGACCATCTGCAATCCGTTTAACGGAGGCCATGGCCTGAATCAACGCAGGATGTCCAGCAGCCCATCCGGTCCGAAGAGCGGGCGCTACCGTTTTGCTAAACGAACCGATGTAGAGAACATGTCCACCCTGGTCGGCAGTATCCAGTGCAAAGAGTGAAGGATATTTACGATAGAATTCCGCCGGCTCAAGGCCATCGAAATGAAGCTCTCCGTAAGAATCATCTTCCACAAGCAACACACCATAGCGTGAACACAGCTCAAGGACAGCCTCCCGCCGCTCCATACTCCACAGAGCACCCGTCGGATTCGAGAAGCTGGGTGCAGCAAAAAGCAGCTTCGGTCTCACCTGCTGCATGTGCTGCTCCAAAAGGTCTGGCAGTATCCCGTCCCGATCACCCATTACGGGTACAATCTTGGCTCCTTGCATCTCCAGAACCTCTAAACAGCCTGGAGATGTGGGATGTTCCACCAGTACGGAGTCCCCTGGCTCAAGTAATAGACGCATCACCAGATCGATGGCCTGCTGGGTACCAGTCGTCAACAGAATCTGCTCGGGTACCGTTCGTATGCCTTTGCGTGCATTCCAGTCTTTGTTCAACCACTCTCTCAAGGGTGTGTAGCCTGCTGGTTCTCCATATTGCAATGCGGAAGGGCCTGAACTAAAGACAGACACCGCTGCTTCTTCCAGCAATTTGAAAGGAAACAACTCCTCCGCAGGCAATTCCTCTGCCAGAGAAATGAAATAATCCCTGCCAGACATCTCACGTATATCCCTCAGCGGTGATGACAAAAGCCTGTTGGTACGGGAAGCAAAGAAATATTTCATCGATCCGATCCCCTTTCATCCCTATCGAAACTGAACTCGCAGTTCGCAGCCCTACAACCTATTCCTGCTCGCCATCGAATATGACCGGATGCACACCTGACCTGTTATGAGGATGGGAAGAACTAAACCGGTTCGTCAGGATACCGTCTTCGCCTGCCTTGCATGCAAGGCATAACGTTCAATGGCCTGTGCTCTGCTGCTTACTTCCAGCTTCACGTATATTTTACGCAGATAATTATCAATCGAGCGCCTGCTAACGTTGATCTCACTCGCTATTTTATCATAGGTTACACCCTGAACAATTCTTTCCATGATAAAAGTTTCGGTTTCGGTTAATTCAATGACACGTTCTTCGGTTGGAGACTCGACGGGTTGCGCCCACTCCGCACTGTTTAACCACGATAATGGAATGGATACATGGCCCTCACGTAACCCCGAGATCAGATGAATCAGCTGGCTAGGGGAAGCCTGTTTCGATAGCATGCCGCTTGCACCAAGACTCATCAGATGACGAAACAGCTTCACATTGTCTTCATCTGTCAAAATGATGATGTGACTATGTGCCGACAGATTCTTCATCTGGGCAATATATTGATCTGCCTGGCCCTCTGGAAGTCGATAATCCATGAGAATCAGATCAGGCTGGTGAATATTCACCAGATCGAGCCCTTCTGTTCCGGTCGAAGTCATGCCACGTACCGTCAGATCCTGCTGCTCTTCCAAAATCAATTTTGTACCGAGCATGCTGGTGGGGTGGATATCTACGATGACCACCTGCCATACTTTTTTCATTGTTGTTCCCCCTGTTATGTATTGGACAAATAACTTCTACCTTCTGCCATGATGGTTCCACTGTCTATGCGACAGTCCGAGTATAGAAGAAGCATAGGTCGGATTATGTCGAAAAACAGAAAAATACAGGGTAAAGTTGCTAAATAAGCTCTATTTTCACTGTATTTTGTCATAAAAACACCATGACGTTCATCTTTCCATGCCCGGAAAGGTCAAAATATAGTATAATTTTCCTGCATTTCTATCTAAAAAAGTCGAAAAACCTGCCCAAAGTTCCTACTTATTGCATCTATAAGAAATTGTATCCTAGGACTTCCTTCCGATGCAATCTCTTTTTACTCTATTAAGTAAAGAATTTCATTTTTGCGTAATCAATAGGGGCATGATAGAATGAGGACTGGAAAAATTTTTGTACCTATAAATGACCAGGAGTGATGATATGAAACCATCTGCCCCGCCCTCTGACATCCATCACACCCGGAGCGCCAAAGGCAAGGCCGGATCTTCAATCAAGCTGTTTCTGGTAATGTGGATTGTTCTCATTGCACTCGGAGTCGTTGGAACCTACTATTATAGTAACCATCTCCAGCAACAGATGATTAACCAGCTTCAGGCCCATAATCAGCAGCAGATTGCAGCGCTAAAAACCGACTACGAAAAGCAGCTAACAACGATATCGAAGGAAGTCGCAGACCTGCAAGGACAGGTGCAATCCTTCAATGAATTGCTGACTTTTACCAAGGATAATGCAAGTGACAAAACGGATAACAGCAACAAACTGTATACCCAGCTGAGCGAAGTCAAAAAACAACTGGAGACACTCCAGAAAAAGATGGACCTGCTCAAATGATTACACCCGTCAAACAGGTTAATCGTTTTTTTATGCTTGCACTCGCTCCTTTTGTTGGATTGATATTATGCCTGCTGCTGCTTCGTCCTCCACTTGAACCCGGAGGTTTGATTCCTGCCGAACTGTCAGAGGATACGATTACACCCCGGACCCAAGCAATTAGCCAAGAGCTTGCAGGGGCAAAAGACGCTGCTATCCAAACTTCTTCTTCTATTAAAAGAACGACGCAGCTCTATAATAAAACAACGAGTACGATGTCTACACTTGTGCAGAAGGCTACTGCTCAGGCGGATCGCCCAGAGACCATTTATAACAAGCGGATTTCCGCCAAGCTGGGCGTTCCATTTGAACGGGTAGACAGTGACCGATTGACAATTGAAATGTATAGAGTCAATCCTGGCAGCTATAAGGGCTATGCCATGAAGATCAAGCTTAAAGATCCCACGGCCATGCAGATGGCTCTGGACAGCGAACCTGGACGATCCGAGACGACCATGCAGGCTGTGAAACGTAACGGTGCAATTGCCGGGATCAACGCAGGCGGATTTGCTGACAGTGGTGGCAAACGTTATCCACTCAGCACCACCGTCATGGATGGGAAATACGTGAATGGTTTTCAGGCCAGTTTCAAAGATCTGTTCTTTGTAGGACTTAATGATGCCGGCAAGCTGGTCGGAGGCAAGTTTTTCGACAAAAACTCCCTGGATCGCCTGCAACCGCAATTCGGGGCTACCTTTGTGCCGGTACTACTACAGAATGGGCGCAAAACCGCGATTCCCGCCAAGTGGAAGGTATCACCCAAACGAGCGCCACGTACAATCATCGGCAATTATAAAGACGACCAGTTATTGATCATTGTGGTCGACGGATATAATGAGGGTGGAAGTTCCGGTGCTACCCTTGAAGAGTTGCAAGGACGGTTGTACAAGCTTGGGGTCATCGACGCCTATAATCTGGATGGCGGTGGATCTTCCTCGCTTATTCTGAATAATCGGGTTGTGAATAACCCTTCAGATGGCAGCCTTAGACCGGTACCCACACACTTTTTATTTTACAAATAATAAGGTGAAGCATTTCTTTTCTACCTATAATGGTTATAATAGAAGAAAATGAGCTTGTGCAGGAGGTGCGAAGGGTATGTCGTTTTCACTGACATTCTGGATTATTGCAGTCGTATTGACTCTCTTCATTACAGGCATTCTCACTTCATCCTACAACAATGACAAAACAAAAGGTCTGTAAAGGCCAAGCCTCTCTCCGGAGAGGCTTTTTTAATGTTTTAATGCTTTATTCCTCGAAATAGCAAGAGACAAGGCTTAAAAGAATGATGCAATTCTTCTAAGCCTTGTCTCTTGCTGTATTCGGGATCAATAGCTAACCGCCCGGTCATTCCGCAGCGATATCACAGAATCAGATTGGTTAGGACCACTCACAGATCCACCTTCAACCAATGTTACGTAAATTCGTTCATGGTCGACGGGTTCGCCAGCGATAATTTTGATTAATTGTTCAGCAGCGAGTGATCCCCACTTGCGTTTGGAATAATCAATGCTTGCCAATCTCGGCTGCACGTATTTGCTTAGTTCAATATTATCGAATCCGATGACATCAATCTCCTGCCCAACGCCAAGTACACTTTCCGCCAGACGATCACACAGGCCAATAGCCATCTCATCATTGAGGCAGAATACCGCTGCGGGCCCATCATACGCCTGCACAATCTGATCTGCGGCTCGTTCTCCACCACTCTTCTCAAAATCACCCGTGATCTCAATCCATTCCACATCGGCTTCACGTTCAGCGACCTGTCTTACAGCCTTCATCCGCTGCACAGAGTCAAACGAACCTTCCGGTCCTGTTACCACGTAGATCTTCTTGTGTCCCTGTTCAATCAGATGTTCCATCGCAAGTGTTGCCCCGGCTTTGTTATCCAGCAGAACCTGATTAATGTTGGGATGATCCATCTCACGGTCCAATACAACAATTTTGTGCCCTCGATCGGCATATTGCATCAGTTCTTCACTTGCAAAGGTATGATCCAGAATGATTGCACCATCAATCATCCGTTCCGGAAGCATGCGATGGGATTGTTTACCGCTGCACACGATCAGGTCATAACCTTGGGCATTACATACGGCTTTCATGCCACTCAGCAAGTCTCCATATACATCTCCGCTAAAATCGGTCAAGAATACACCCAGAATTTTGGATTCCCTCTTCTTCAGTGTTCTTGCAGCGGCATTAGGAACATAGTTCAGCTCTTTGGCAATGGCCAAAATTTTGGAACTCGTCTCATCGGTCACTTTGTTGCTGCCATTCAGCGCATATGACACGGTGGAGATGGAAACTCCCGCCTGTTTGGCGATATCCTTGATACTGACCACATTCTTCGCTCCCCTGTTATGTTTGTCAGGCCTTCCATAGCGAAAGGCCTGACACATTACTCTTTCCATCTCCCTGATTAAACGAGTCTGAATGATTTCTTCTGGGTATCCCGACTGTTTGCACCCACAAGAAGATGGAACTCGCCTTTATCACTGCGATGACTTAAGTCCGAATGGTGATAACGAAGCTGTTCTTCATTTAATGTAAACGTGGCTGTACCACTCTCTCCTGGCGCAAGGGCAAGTTTCACATATCCTTTTAACTCACGCATCGGACGAACCACTTCACCCGTTACATCACGAACATACAATTGAACCGTCTCCACACCTGCGCGCTCACCCGTGTTTGTTACACGTACCTTGATAATCAGGGACTCATCAGCAGTCAACTCATTGCTTGAGACTTCAAGATCACTATAAGCGAAGGAAGTGTAAGAGAGACCGTAACCGAACGGAAGCAACGGTTCATTCGGGCTGTCAATGTATTTCGAAACATATCGCTCTTCCGTCTTCTCCGGGTTCAGTGGACGACCAGTATTGAAATGGTTGTAATAGACCGGAATCTGACCTACAGACTGCGGGAAGGACATCGTCAGACGTGCAGATGGATTCACTACACCTGTCAGAACATCTGCAATCGCTGCTCCGCCTTCACTGCCCGGAAACCAGGCTTCAAGAAGGGCATCCGATTCATCGATGACACCATGAAGATCCAATGGACGGCCGTTGAAAATAACGGTGGCAATTGGTTTGCCGGCTGCTTTGAGCTGTTTGACCAATTCCAATTGGGCCGCTGGCAGACGGATATCCGTGCGTGAGCCACCTTCTCCACTCATCTCGGAGTCTTCACCCAGAGCGAGAACAATCAGATCTGCTTTGCTTGCCACTTCCAGGGCTTCGGCAATTTGTTCAGCTGTAATCGCATGAACATCACTACCTTGGGCAAATTGAACTTTCCCACCCGTCAGACGTTCCTGAAGAGCTGTTCCCAGCTTAACTGCATCTTCCTTAATCCCTTCACAGGACCACCAGCCCAGAATGTCTGGACTCTGTGCAAAAGGACCAATGAGGGCTACATTAGCTTCCGGTTGAAGCGGAAGAACGTTACCATCATTCTTCAAGAGGACAGCTGATTTCGTTGCCAATTCATACGATACCTGACGATGCTCTTTGGAGAAAACAATTTCGCGCTCACGTTCCGGATCGGCTGCACGTAGCGGATTGTCGAACAATCCCAGCTTTTCTTTCAGTTGCAAAATTCGCAAAACAGCTTCATCAATGAGCTCCTCTTCCACTTCACCGCTCTCAATCAGCTCAGGCAAATGATGCACATAACAAGGTGTCATCATCTCCATATCTACCCCTGCACGAATGGCACGATACGCCGCTTCACGGTCATCTTCCGCAGCTCCATGTGCAATCATCTCCCGAATGGAAGCCCAATCCGAGATCAATACGCCATCAAAGCCCCACTCTTCACGCAAAATGCCACGCATTAACTTCTCATTGCCACTTGCCGGAATACCGTCAACCGTATTGAACGAAGTCATGACCATTTCCACACCCGCATCCAATGCTGCTTTGTACGCTGGCAAATAGTACTCACGCAAGTTACGCTCGGACATGTCCACCGTATTGTAATCCCGACCACCTTCAGCCGCTCCATAAGCCGCAAAGTGTTTGACACAGGCAGCAAGGCGATCAGGCTCATCTTTTAGACTATCTCCTTGATATCCTCTTACGAACGCAGCTGCGAACAAGCTGTTCAGATAAGGATCTTCTCCTGTCGTCTCCATCACACGACCCCAGCGCGGGTCACGAACTAGATCCACCATCGGTGCAAAGGTTACATGCAAACCGGATACAGCTGATTCACGTGCTGCAATTTCAGCACTTTTCTCAGCAAGCTCGGTATCCCATGAGCAACCAATCGCCAGCGGAATCGGGAAAATGGTTTTGAATCCATGTACCACGTCAGCCATGAACAAGAGCGGAATGCCCAAACGGCTTTTTTTCATATAAGCTTGCTGCACATCAATGATGGCCTGCGCACCGGACAACCCCAGAATGGACCCACTGGCATCCACGGACTGCTCCGTAATTCCCATCTCTTCCATGGGCCCTGTGATCTGGCCTTCAACATTCGTTCCTTCATAAAAGTTGGCAGTCAACTGAAGAAGCTGCGCTGTTTTTTCCTCCAACGTCATCTGTTTTACCAAGTCAAGCAACTGCTCGTTATTCATCAATAGTATCCTCCACTACAAATTGTTGAAATAAAGAACCCGGCTGCGTTCGGGGAGAGACCGCGCACCGGGTTCAAAATTAATTACTGAATGATTACTAGAATTTATCGTTTAGCTCATCCAAGTAAGGTTGAACCAGGGACATTTTACTGTTCACCCATTCTTTCCAGTTTGCCTCCAGATCTCCGTTTTTGAGGATCAGGTTGGCATATTCGTTCTGGTAGTCGAATGAAGCCTGACTCTTAGCTTTGGAATCATACAGGTTGACATCCCAATCGTATGTTGCAAGTGATTTGCCTTCTGTACCGAGTTTTGCTTTTTCTTCGAACAATTTCACGGCTCTATCACGGTAATCCTTTTTAATTGCAGGGTTTACAACACTGAAGTCGTCACCCAGCAGGTAGAGACCTTCGAAACGTGCTGGATATTTATCTTCCAATACTGTTCCTTCTGGCAACAAGCTAACCAGTTCTTGGTTCTCATCATATTTCCAATCGGTTCCTTCAAAGCCCATGTTAATAAGCAGCTGTCCTTCTTTTGTTGCGGAGTAATCGATCAGATCCATGATCCGTTCGAATTTCTCATCACTGATGTCTGGATTGAAGATCAATGCCGACCAGAAGTTGGCTTGCTCCATGTTACGATATTTCCCGTCATCGCCCACAACGATTGCTGTGTGTACCAGTTCATCACTATCTACACCCAGATTTTTTCTCATATCAGAATCCAGGCCTTGTCTGTACGAAGCGAGTCCGCCCAGACTTGTTACAGCAGCTGTACCGGTTACTTTAAAGTTGTTTTGACCTTCATTGTTTTTCCATGTGTAGAACTCAGGATTGAGCAGTCCATCTTTATAAGCTTTTTGCATCAATTTAAGTCCTGTCAGCGTTTCAGGATCTGCTGGTCCCCAGTGGAACTGGCCATCTTCACCTTTGTAGAACGGAGAGTCAGTCATGGCATGCACACTGTTCGGCATAATCATGTTTGTCATTGCATCTCCAGCATTGTAAGACAGAGGTACAAGTTTGTTACCCACTTTGCCTGGATCTTTTTCTTTCACAAGCGCAGCATATTCGTTCAATTCAGTTGTTGTATACGCATCTTTCAGTTCAAAACCAACCGCTTCAGCCCAGTCTTTACGAAGCGCAATGACACCAATTTGGTTCGTCAGTGGGTCAGCTGGTTTGTTCTCGAAATAGATTGGTCTAGGCAGGACATATGTTCCACCCGTCAATTCTTCCAACTTGTCTCCAAGACCCGTCAAATTGTAAGCTGCTGCCACGTTAGGCCAGCGTTCTTTCCAGTCATCCGGGAATTTGTAGAACAAGCCTTGTTCAATACTGTTCATGGCATCGCCATGTACGTAGTTCCATACCGCTACATCCGGCAAGTCGCCAGAGTTGATCCACAGACGAAGCTTCTCGCCCCATGAATCCCAATCGATATAGTTGTAGTCCCAAGTTACATTGAATTTGTCTGTCCAGAACTTGTGGAAGTCATTATCCAGGTTCCCGTTTTTAATTTCTGTCAGGTTAGCTACAGAGATGGTCAGGTTGTCTTTGTAATTTCCCTCTGCATCTTTTTCGTTACCACCTGAAGCTCCTTGGCTGGAACAAGCGGTCACCATCAGCATAACTACACTAAGCGTGATGGCAAAGAGAGCTCGTACTGACAACTTTTTGTTCGTTTTCATGTTTTACCCCCATGTTTTTAGTAGAATTTTATTGCAAAATCCTATACGTATAATCAGGTCTTGATTGCCCCTGTTAATACCCCTTTGGCAAAGTGTTTTTGCAGCATTGGGAAGAAACACATAATTGGTACCATGGTGACAAATACGGCCGCCATCTTCATACCCATGGAGAAATTGCTCGCTTGGGCAGCATCCACACTGGATGCATTGGATGCATTCGTCGTAGATGTCACGATAATATTTCGGAGTACATTCTGGAGCGGTAACTGATCCGCTTTTCGAAGGAATATCATCGCATCATACCAACTGTTCCAGTAAGCCACACCGTAGAACAATGTGATTGTAGCCATAATTGGTGTAGCCAGCGGAAGAACAACAGAGAACAAAATTCTCCACTCTCCGGCTCCATCCAGTCTCGCCGATTCCATGAGTGATTCAGGCAAGGTGTAGAAATAGTTCATCATCAGAATCATGTTAAACGCACTGAAGCTTCCCGCCAGGATAACGGACCACAGCGTACCAGTAAGATGAAGTGATTTCATGATCAGGTAGAGGGGTACGATACCACCATTAAAGATCATGGTGAACAGTACCAGGAAAAAGATAAATTTCTTAAACGGAAATTTGTTACGACTAAGGCCATATGCCATGCTCGTTGTCAGGAACAAGCTAAGTGGCAAGCCGATGACTAGCAAAATAATTGTATTTTTGTACCCCGACAGAATCGTTCCGTCAGCGAACAATGCCTTGTAGGAATCCAATGTCCATTCTTTAGGGAACATCAAAAATGGATTGTCAGCATACTCTTTTTGTGTTGCAAACGAGATCATGATGACATTCCAGAATGGAATCAGAATCATCAAGGCAAGCACAAGTAATATCGCAAATATGAAGTAATCGAGAAGTGTCATTCTTTCCGTGCCAATTCTCGGTTTTTTGTTAGCTTTCTTGCTCATTTCATTTCTCCTCCTCTCTTATCGGAACAAACCGTCTCCGCCAAGCCACTTGGCAAATCTGTCAGCAAGAAGCAGCAAGGCCATATTCACCAGGGAACGGAACAAGCTGACCGCTGTCGAGAATGAGAAATCGGTTGATGACTGGAACGTAATCCGATAGATGTATACATCGAGTACTTCCGATACATTTTTGGTAGCCGCATTCGCCAAGTTGAAGATCTGGTCGAAACCGGAAGACATCAATCCACCAACGGACAAAATAAACATGATCGTGATAGTTGGAAGGATGTTCGGTAACGTAATTCTGAACATCTGTTGCATACGGGAAGCCCCGTCAATCTGTGCTGATTCATACTGATCCTGGTCAATACCGGAAATGGCAGCCAGGAATATAATTGCGCCCCATCCACTTGATTTCCAAATATCAGTTAACAGCAACATCGGTACAAAGTTGGATTCGGATCCCAGGAAGTTAATCGTTGGCAACCCGAGTAATCCGAGCGCGCTGTTTACCAGTCCGTCATATGCCAGCACATTGATGACTACACCGGATACGATGATCCAGGACAGGAAGTGCGGGAACGTAAGAACGGTTTGGAACAATTTTTTCCCTCTACGCATCCGCAATTCATTCAGCAACAACGCCAGAATGATCGGGAACGGGAACTGAATAATCAGTTTCAGAATATTGATGTACAGCGTACGCCATACGGCATCGATAAAGGTTGGATCACGGAAAACATATTTGAAGTTCTCGAATCCGCTCCATGGACTTCCCCAGATGCCCAGATTGGCCTTGTAATCTTTGAATGCCAGAGACAGGCCGCCCATCGGCATGTAGGCAAACAAGATTAGCCAGACAAGCCCCGGAATAAGCAGGGTGTATGTCATTCGGTGCTTCCAGATTTCAGTCCAGAGCGAATTGCCCTTCACGTTTCCCTTCAGCTTTTTGCTAGGTCCTTCGGCTGCAGGTTTCACATTGCATCTCCTCACTCTACTGTGGTCTTGTCGTTGTACAGAAAATCAAACATCGTTCTCAGGTGGTGCTCCCAAAATCTCCATTCATGAGCCCCTGGCGTCTCCACATACCGAAAATCAAAGGCCGTCCCCTGCATGTATTTCGCATAATCGCGATTCATCTCCACGAAGGGGTCACTGTCGCCGCAGCAACTGAGGATATCCGGTAAAGGTACACCCTGTTCCAGCAGCTTGGCTGACAGTTTGTAAATATCCTGATCGGCTTTTACCTGTAACCGTTCTCCAAAAACCGCTTTCATTTCCTTGATCATGGTCGCTGGCATATGGGGATCATGAAGGCGTGTCTGGATATCCGTAACGCCGGATAAAGACACTACTTTGCGATATCGCTCTGGATAAGTTAGCCCACATTTCAGTGCACCATATCCACCCATCGATAAACCGGCAATGTACGTTTTCTCCGGATCAGGATTCAGATTGAGTAGACGCTTGCATACTTCAGGTAACTCCTGAGTGATGTAGTGGAAGTAATTCAGGCCGTATTCCATATCGGTGTAATAGCTTCGATTCGCTTCTGGCATAATGACGGTACAGCCGTATTGGGCTGCATACATCTCAATTGTGGTTAACCGCTGCCAGGTACTCGCATTATCGCCTGCCCCGTGCAACAGATATAGTGTACCGCCTGAAGTCTCTCCGGAGTCACTGGACACAACATGTATGCTCGTATTCATGCATAAGGTTGGCGACCCAGTTTCGATCGTTATATGTGCCATAATGTAACCCCTCTCATCATCGCCTGCTGTCTTTACTCATTCGTTTCACTGGCGTTGGATTGCAGGCTGTTGTAGATTCCCTTGTAAAACGATGGGTTATCGAAACGATTTTCTCGAATCGTTTCAAAACATAACCAACGTTGATCCACATGGACTTCATTACAACACTTTTAATGTGGAAGCGATTTCTTCGAATCGTTTCGAATAAATCATAAGCCCGATGAGTAAATCCTGTCAATAACCTTTTTACAAATTTCGCGTTATTTTCTCGAAAACATGCTATTTTAAGTCTGAATTTGCGCCCAAAGACACTATTATTGCGAAAAAATGAAATTTTAGTCAGTACTATTACAACTTTAATTGACACCAAAGCAGGTTTATACTAACATGGGTTCTGATTTTACAATCGAATTACGGAAACGTTTCACCAACCGATTTTACTCAGGTTTCACCTGATATTAGGGAGGTTAATATGACTGAGAAACTCGAAGGCTTCATCCAAGCGATTACCGAGCAACAATTGAATGTTATCTCCATTCGCATATTACAAAAAGGACACCTGCTTGCCCATTGGGACCGGGATACAGATCAGCGCCGGGTACAACATTCCATCAGCAAATCCTTTACCTGTATGGCCGTTGGACTTGCGCTTGAAGAAGGTCTGATACATCTGGATGCCACACTTGGTGATTATTTCACCTATAATCATGTCCCCATTGCGCAGGACCATCTCCCCTCGCCGCGGGAACTGAAGTTACGTGATCTTCTCCGAATGTCTTCAGGCCATGACTCGCCGCCTCTTTGGGCGGATGAACGTGCTTCATTGACCGAGAAGGATTGGGCGAAACATTACATGTCTCTACCTCTGGACCGGATGCCTGGAGAACAATTTACATACAGCAGTGGCGATACGTTTATGATCTCGGCCATGCTGCAGGCTGCTACCGGCCAAACCGTGAAAGATTACCTGACTCCACGGTTATTTGAGCCGCTTGGCATACATGATGTAGAGTGGGAAACCTCTCCACTGGGGGTAACACTCGGTTGTGCTGGTCTTTGGATAAGCAATGAGGAGCTAAGTCGATTTGGACAATTACTGCTGCAGAAGGGCCACTGGGAAGGCACACAGCTTGTACCTGCGGATTGGATTAGACAGGCTACGTCCCAGCAGATCGAAACGACTGGAGACGGTGATTGGGGAAAAGGTTACGGATATCAGTTCTGGATGTGTTCCCACGATGCTTACCGCGCTGATGGCGCCTATGGTCAGTTGTGCATCATCCTTCCCTCAAGGGAAGCTGTCATATGTATTAACAGTGAGGAAGAAAATATGCAAGGCATCCTGAATGCCGTATGGGATAAGGTATTACCTATATGCATCCAACGTTAGTTTACGTATTTTCCTTTTATTCATTTGGAACCGTACCATCGGCTGGATAATAAAAAAACAAAAAAACGCCACGGGGTCAATGGACCCCATGACGTTATTTCTTACCCGTGCTGTGGAAGCTGAGTCATTTCATCTAAACATTGTGCGCATATGTAACGCTCTTTGAACTCGTTGACTTCCTCGATGGATCCGCAGAAAATACATTTTGGACGATATCTCTCCAAGATAATATGGTCCCCTTGTACTAAGATCTCTACAGGATCTCCCTCATTCATTTGATACCTTTTACGCAAAGATTTAGGCAATACGATCCTACCTAATTGGTCAACTTTGCGAACTACTCCAGCTGGCTTCATAGCTACGGCACACCTCTCCTATCTTACTCTAAATTTCTAGGTACATTTGTACTATGTTTATAGATTCGCCAACATTTTGTCGAATCCTGCTGGAAATAAACATTTTTTGTCCTTTTTTTTGAAAAATGTTTTTTTACCGAATTCTAGCCGTCATTAATAACCCTAATTTAACCCTCTAACCCCGGAAAATTAAGCTGACGCAATGCTTCATACACAATAATTGCTGCCGAATTGGACAGATTTAATGATCTAACGTCACCAGTCATTGGCATTTTCATACATGTGTCGGGATTCGCAGCAATTAATTCAGGCGGCAGGCCTTTAGTCTCTTTACCAAAGACAAGGAAATCCCCATCTTGAAATTCAAAATCACTATATCGATTCTTGGCCTTCGTAGTTGCGTAGAAGAAACGACCTTCCGAATACTTTTCCTGAACCTCTTCGAATGAGTCGTGGTATTCAATATGAACGGCATGCCAGTAATCCAGCCCTGCCCGTTTCAATGTAGCATCATCTGTTCGAAATCCAAGTGGACGCACGAGATGCAGATGGGTGCCGGTCGCCGCACAAGTACGCGAAATATTCCCTGTGTTCGCCGGAATTTCTGGTTCAACCAGAACGATGTGTAAAGCCATATGTGTTCAATCTCCTTTTCGTTTCATGTTGACGACAACCCTCTAATCTTAAAGAAAAGCCCTCCACACGTCAATGTGGAAGGCTCTGGTAAGGCACAGGATTAGACACGAAGGTCCATGACACCGTACCTATACTTAATTATCCATTTGTCTTCTGGAAGTGGCTCATGAAGTCTGTCAGTGCCTTAACACTCTCATAAGGAGCAGCATTGTAAATGGAGGCACGGAGACCACCCACACTGCGATGTCCTTTCAGACCTACGAATCCTTCTTCCTCAGATGCTTTGATGAACTTTTTCTCCAGTTCCTCGGAAGCAAGACGGAAGGTTACATTCATGAGAGAACGATCTTCTGCTTCCACACAACCACGGTAGAAATCACCTGAAGAATCAATCGTGTTATAGAGCAATTCCGCTTTTTTCGTATTTTTTTGCTCAATACCAGCCAGTCCGCCCTGTTCTTCAATCCATTTCAATACTTCATTCACCATATATACCGAGAAGGAAGGTGGCGTATTGTATAGGGAGTTGTTGTCTACATGCGTGCTGTAACGAAGCATGGTTGGAATCGTTTTAGGCGATTCGCTCACCAGTTCTTCACGAGCAATCACAACCGTAATTCCGGATGGACCCAGGTTCTTCTGTGCACCTGCGTAGATCATGCCGAATTGATTGAGATCGAATGGTTTACAGAAAATATCACTCGACATGTCCGCAATCAGAGGTACTGAACCGGTATCCGGGAATGATTTGAATTGCGTACCTTCAATCGTTTCGTTGGAAGTCAAATGCACATAAGCCGTACGTTCAGGCAGACTGAGATTCGAAACATCCGGCAATTTCATGAACTTCTCTGCTTCCGAAGATGCAGCAACATGTGTCTCGCCGATCAGCTTCGCCTCAGACAGAGCCTTCTTGGCCCAGCTGCCAGTCATTACGTAACTTGCTGTCTGTCCTGCTCCGAGCAGGTTCATGGGCAGCATCGCGAACTGAGTGCTTGCACCACCCTGCAGAAAGAGAACCTTGTATCCTTTTGGATTGCCTAGAAGCGACAACAAACGCTCCTGAGCTTCATTATGTACAGACTCGTACACCGCTCCACGGTGAGACATCTCCATAATCGACATGCCTGTATTACGAAAATCTACAAATTCCGCCTGTGCACGCTCCAGTACCTCAAGTGGTAACGCCGCAGGTCCTGCATTAAAGTTATACGCTCTTTTTGTCACAAAATCCCCCGCCCTTTCCATCCGTAACTCTGACATATTAAGTGAATATTATCGCTATGATATCAGTATTCTCTATCTGCTTCAAGGGCAATATGCACTGAAGTGTTGAATTCAGGCCATCAAATTCCTTTATCACCCTGCAAAGTTAAAGCGCTACATTGTTTAATTCAAGGAAAAGCCTCCGAGAGCGTGTCCCGGAGGCTTTAGGTTGGAACAAGATCTGTTCCGACCTCGACTGATTAGCAGTCGAAGTAGAGGCTGTACTCGTGCGGATGAATGCGGATCGCTACTGCTTTCGCTTCATCACGTTTGAGGTTGATGTAGTTTTCAATGAATTCTTTCGTGAATACGCCGCCTTCAGTCAAGAACTCGTTATCAGCTGCCAATGCATCAAGTGCTTCTTCGAGGGAAGCTGGCACACTGCGGATGTTTTCTTTATCTGCATCAGACAGGTCATAGATGTTTTTATCGAGTGGACCATATCCAAGCTCAGTTGGGTTGATTTTACGTTTGATTCCATCCAGACCAGCCATCAGCATTGCGGAGAATGCCAAGTATGGGTTAGCTGTGGAGTCCGGTGTACGGAACTCGATACGACAACCTTTAGGTGTAACCGCTGCAACCGGGATACGAACTGCTGCGGAACGGTTACCTTTGGAGTAAACCAGGTTTACTGGTGCTTCATAACCAGGTACGAGACGTTTGAACGAGTTCGTACTAGGGTTAGTCAAAGCGATCAGTGCCGGAGCATGGTACAGGATACCTCCGATGTAGTGCAAAGCCATTTCACTCAGGTTAGCATATCCCGCTTTGTCATAGAACAATGGGGAATCGCCATCAAAGATGGATTGGTGAACGTGCATTCCGCTACCATTATCACCGAACAATGGTTTTGGCATGAATGTTGCTACTTTACCATATTGACGTGCAGTGTTGTGCACGATGTATTTGTATGCAAGCAGGTTATCTGCTGTTTTCTTCAGTGTATCAAAACGGAAGTTGATTTCGGCTTGACCCGCTGTCGCCACTTCATGGTGATGACGCTCGATCGACAGGCCTGCTTCTTCCAAAAGACGACACATTTCGCTACGAATATCTTGTTGTGTATCCACTGGCGCTACTGGAACATATCCACCTTTAGTGCGAACTTTGAAGCCCAGGTTTCCGCCTTCTTCTTTGCGGTTCGTGTTCCATGAAGCTTCTTCGGAATCTACGAAGTAGGAAGAGCTGTTCGTGCCGCTCTCATAACGTACATCGTCGAAGATGAAGAACTCGGATTCAGGTGCGAAGAATGCTGCTGTACCTACACCGCTCTCTTGCAAATAAGCTTCTGCTTTAACAGCGATACTACGTGGGTCACGCTCATAACGCTCGCCATCCGGAGTGAAGATATCACACATAACATTCAATGTAGGGTGTGCTGTGAACGGATCGACATAAGTCGCTTCAGGATCTGGCATCATAACCATATCGGACTCTTCAATTCCGCGGAAACCTTGGATAGAAGAACCGTCAAAAGCTACTCCATTTACGAACGTGTCTGCATCAACAGCCGAAGCTGGCAACGAGATGTGATGTGCACGACCAGCTAAATCTACAAAACGAAAATCTACCCACTCGATGTTGTTCTCTTGAATTGATTTCAATACGTTTTCAACCGACATGTATTCGTCCTCCCAAATATTCCGAACATTAAACAACCCCACTAAGAAAATGTCTAAATTCGAATTTTTTTCTGTCGTCATTATAAATTTTAAAACATGACATCGTCAATACTTATGTAAGGTATTTTTTGAAGAGATGTTAGCTATACTCACACTTTATAAATAACATAAATTCATATAACAACTAGTTTTATATACATTTAACTAGTTTAATGCGGTAAAGCGACCCCTATTTTAACCTAAATCATGGAAAAAACTTCACATCATAAATGTTTCTTATCACTATTGATTAATAAATACGTTCAAAACTGCAAAATATGCAAAAAACCGAGCATCTATCTGATTCCGTTGCAATGAACGAGACCAGAGGAGATGCCCGGATGATGATCCAGACCTTGACTATGGAATTCTTATTACACGCCTACACGTGCCGGGAAAAATTCTGCCGGTTGTTTGGCTGTGCTGAATGATTTACCCACGATTGGTGCCAATTTCTCCAGATCCTGCAGCAGGTTGGCGAATTGGTCAGGGAACAAGGACTGCACACCATCTCCTGTCATGGAATTATCCGGATCGGTATGCATCTCAATGATTAGGCCATTGGCACCCGCAGCAACAGAAGCTTTCGTCATTGGTTCCACCAGTTCACGGCGCCCAGTACCATGGCTCGGGTCTGAAATAACCGGCAAATGGCTCAGAGACTGCAGAACAGGGATCGCGGACAGATCAAGCGTATTCCGTGTGTAGGATTCAAACGTACGAATACCGCGCTCACACAGCATGACATTCGGGTTACCACCCGCAAGAATGTATTCAGCCGCATTCAACAATTCATCATATGTCGCACTGAAGCCACGTTTCAACAATACCGGTTTGCCACACTCTCCCAATTTGCGGAGCAGGTCAAAGTTCTGCATGTTACGTGTACCTACTTGCAGAATATCTGCGTACTCGGCGCAAATATCCACATACTCGGGTGTCATAACTTCTGTAATGGTCAGCAGGTCATGTTTTTTGCCTGCTTCCGCCATCATGATCAATCCCTCTACTCCTGTTCCCTGGAAGCTGTAAGGACCTGTACGCGGCTTAAATGCACCTCCACGCAGCACTTGCCCACCAGCAGCTTTCACAAGCCCGGCAATCTCATCAATCTGCGCAGCGGATTCAACCGCACATGGTCCACCCATGACAACAAGTTCTTTCCCGCCGATATCTACACCTTTGATGGAAATCACCGTATCTTCAGGGTGGAAGTCACGGCTTGCCAATTTGTAGGACTTCGAGATTTTCACGACATTCTCGACACCTTTCATTTGGCGAAGATGCTCCTGCATTTTAGGTTCAACTTTGCCAATCAAACCGATAATAGTACGATCCTCTCCGCGAGAGATGTGTACCTGAAGCCCTTCTTTTTCAATAACTGCAACGATATCCTGAATCTGTTCCTCCGGAGTAGCCTTGCCTGCAATAACGATCATATTAATTCCCATCCTTCCTTGTATGAGAGCACCATAATTTCTTAACGTGCGTCTGATTAAAATACCAAAAACTCTGTCGCGCTTAAACGCTTGTTCGCTTTTAAGCTTTTATCCGTTAAAGTAACTATACCATAGTTCTCCTATTGCGTCAAGGTACACATTCCTTATCCATATACACAAAGAACCCTGCTCCGCAGACTCCGAAATCGGTTCTGCGTAACAGGGTTCTTCTCAATTCTTTTATAACTTTTGATCTTCACTTACATGCCCTTGCCCTACGGGGTACGTGTTTTTTCTCTAACTGGTGGCAGTAGTTTGCTCATGTTCACGGTACGCTTAATTTCCCACGTCTCCGGCTTATCATGTTCATACTGCTCCAGATAAAGGATGACTTCCTTCGTAATCGGTGTTGGTGTTGAAGCACCCGAAGTAACGGCCACCTTATTTACACCTTTTAGCCATTCTTGCTGAATCTCTGCCACATCGGATACACGATAGGCCGTAACCCCCGCGATCTCCTCCGACACTTGTGCCAGACGGTTAGAGTTATTGCTGCGAGGATCACCTACAACAATAACCAGATCAGACTGCCCCGCCTGTTCAGCGACAGCTTCCTGACGCACTTGAGTCGCCAAGCAGATTTCATTATGAATCTCTGCACCCGGAAACTTCTCCAGCAGACGACTCATAATATGCTTGATGTCCCATTGACTCATTGTGGTCTGATTCGTGATCAGAATTTTGCCTGCAGGTACGTTCAGTTCATCGATCTCTTCTTCCTTTTCGATCAGATGAACAAGATCTGGTGCAACACCTACAGCACCTTCTGGTTCAGGATGGTTCTTTTTGCCGATATAGATGATCTGATAACCTTCTGCCGTCTTCTCCCGAATGAGATCATGGGTCTTGGTGACATCAGGGCATGTTGCATCGACTGTCGTCAACCCTTTGTCCCGTGCCAGCTTGCGCACTTCTGGAGAAACACCATGAGCTGTGAAAATAATCGTGCCACTCTCCACTTGACTCAAAATATCCATCCGGTTCGGACCATCCAATGTAATAATACCTTCATCTTCAAAGGAATCCGTCACATGTTGGTTATGCACAATCATACCCAATATATAAATAGGCCGTGGTAAATCCAGATTGCGTGCCGCTTGACGTGCGAGCACCATCGCATCCACAACGCCGTAACAATATCCCCGCGGCGAAATTCGCAGTACTTCCACTTGGTTGCCACCCGCTTTCTTTCTCGGCAACGTTGCCGATGTAATTGCAGTCCTGTCTATTATACCTTTATTCGATAGGCGGAGCAAAGACAACCGGCAACCAGATAATAAAGGTGGTTCCTTCTCCACGTCTGGTCACAACCTCAACCGATCCATGGTGTTCCTCAATGATCCACTTGGCAATCGAAAGTCCCAGACCAATGCCCGGTGTCGCCCCGCGGGATTCATCTGCCCGATAGAAGCGATCAAAGATGAACGGCACTTCGTCCCGATCCATCCCAATGCCGGTGTCGCTGATGCGTAGTCCTACCTGACCTTTGTACAATACAGCATCCAGGGTCACCGAGCCTTCCGGTGTGTATTTAAACGCATTTTCGATGAAAATAAACAGCATCTGTTGCAGATAATCCTTGCTGCCGTTCACATAGATACCATTGAGTATCGAAAGATCACCCGGACGCCAGTCCGCATGATGATCCAGAAATTGCGATCTACGCGCCACTTCCTGTACCAAGATCTGTAGAGGAATCGGATTGAGTTCAATTTTCTGGCCTGTATCCGCTCTGGCCAATGACAGCATGTCACTGATCAATCTGCTCATGCGCTTGCCTTCATCGGCCATGTCCTCCAACGCCTCGACGGACATCTGTCTTACCGTTTCTTCATCCAGATTCGGTCGGTCGGTTCCCTCCTGATCCCACAGCTTCTTGAGGAAGTCAACATTTCCGCGAATGGTCGTCAGCGGCGTACGCAGCTCATGCGATGCATCAGATACAAAGCGGCGCTGGGCAGCATTCGTCTCCTCCAACCCGCGGAAGGACAATTCTGTACGTTCAAGCATGTTATTCACCGTTTCGATCAAACGCCCAATCTCATCCTTCGGTCCTGCATATTGAATTCGTACACTCAAGTCATCCCCGGATTGAATCTGGTTCGCAGCATCAATGACATTCACAAGTGGACGCATCGACTTCCGAGCCAGTACGAGACCTGAGGTAATAGCCAAAGCCATCGCCACCAGCCAGCCAAATACCAAAATATTAAGAAGCGCCTCTAATAAGCGCTCCTGTGAACTTACGTTAGCTCCTACCTGAAGTATTCCACGTACCTCATTGGTTCCTTGAAGAGAAAGGGGAAGCTGATTCACCAGAAATGGTGTTCCATCCACATAGATTTTGGATATGCCACGCTTTTCAAGAATTTCATTGGATTTCAATACCGGAAACTGAATCTCCAGTTTCTTCATATTGCCAGAAATTATGCCTGAACGACTCTGATAATCCCAGAGTTGAATGTAAATTTGTGCCTCCTGAAGCTGGCTCTCTGTAAATGGGTCCAAATCCAACGACTGCGAAAGAGGATTTACACCAATTTGATCCGTAATCCGGGCACTTTTTACCTTCAATTGCTGTTCGACTTCCTGATAGGAGTTAAAGTATACAAAGGCATAGATTACAACGCCCCAAAAGATAAGCACGGCCGCCAAAATGCCAGAATACCATGCGGTTAGTCTTAACCGAATGGACATGTCAGGAGTCACCTCTCAGAATATAACCGGCTCCCCGGATGGTCTGGATTAGACGTTTGCCACCGTACTCTTCAGTCTTCTGTCTGAGCATGGCAATGTACACTTCAAGCACGTTAGACTCACCGCTGTAATCATAACCCCAGATTTTATCCATAATCAGATCGCGTGACAGTACCCGTCTTGGATTTTGCATAAACAAATTCAACAGTTCGAATTCCTTGGCAGTCAGTTCCAGGCGTTGCCCATCTCGCACCACTTCACGTGAGTCATTGTCCAGAATGATATCTTCATACATCAGACGATTGTCCGGTGTACCCGCGATATCTGACTTGCGGCGCAGCAATGCACGGACACGTGCCAATAATTCTTCCAACGCAAACGGCTTCACGAGATAGTCATCGGCCCCTGTGTCCAGTCCGGTCACCCGGCTCTGTACTTCATCCTTGGCCGTAAGCATCAGCACTGGCACTTTGCTGCCTGCTTCCCTCAATCTGCGACATACCTCAAATCCGTCAATCTGCGGCATCATCACATCCAGCACAACGATGTCCGGCTCTTTATCCATCAGTTTGCTGAGACCTTCAGCTCCATTGGAAGCGGTCTGTACCTCATATCCTTCAAAAGCCAGCCCGCGGCGGAGCATGGACACAATTTTTTCGTCATCATCCACAATCAAAATAGTTGAGCGCATGGTCTTTCTCCTTTATCCTAACGTTTTATCCCATTGTAACAGGCAGAAGCACAATCTGCATCTTCAAGTAAAAGTCTCCATCCAAGCGTGCTCCATTGTTATCCGTTCGTTCAGGGCAAAAAAAACGGAAGGGCCTTCAAACCCTTCCGTTCTGCCAATCCTTAACCCAATATTATGGTTGCTGCTGTTGTGTATCCGTTGTTTGTGAAGTATCAAAATCATTTTTGTTACCGATTTTGATTTTCAGATCCATTTTCTTACCGTCACGAACCACATTCAATGTCACTTCACTGCCGATTTCCTGTTTCTTGATAAAATCAATCAGATCCTGACTTGTCGCGTATGGCGTACCGTTGGCACCTGTGATGATGTCATATGCACGAAGATCTGCTTGGTAAGCCGGTGATTGGAAGATCGTGCTGGCTACGACGGAACCTTCGGTCACATCTGTTCCCATTTGTTTAGCGACTTCAGGCGTGAGAGCCATCAGAGATGCACCGATAAATGGTACTGGCTCTTTGGGAACTTCTTTGTTCTCTTTAAGATATTTAACCGCTTCAGAGATCACGCTTGATGGGATCGCAAAACCAATTCCTTGTGCATCTGCGCTTACTGCAACGTTCATCCCGATAACTTCTCCGTTCAGGTTAAGCAACGGACCACCGGAGTTACCCGGGTTAATGGAAGCATCCGTTTGCAGCAAGTGGCTATATTCACGTGTTTTACCTGTTTCTTCATCCGGAATGCTAATCGTACGTTCTTTGGCACTCAATACACCTGCTGTAACGGTGTGTTCGAACCCTTCAGGGTTACCAATAGCTACAAGCCATTCACCGACTTGCGTACTGTTGGAATCGCCCAATGGAGCTACAGGGAACGCATCGTCACCACTGTTTTTCTCAATTTTCAATACGGCTAAATCCAGATCGAAGCTGCTTCCGAGCAGTTTCGCTTCATAAGGCTTGCTGTTGTTCTCCAGTGTAACCTGAATCACATCTGCACCTTGAACCACGTGCTGGTTCGTCAGGATATATCCTTCTTTGTCAAAAATGAACCCGGAACCAATGCCCATAGGCACAAGCTGATTACTGCTTTGTGGTTGCTGGCTTTGGCCTTGATTGCCTTCCGTTCCGCCGCCATTACCAAAGAAATATTGGTACAACGGATCACTTGTATTTGATCCACCCTGACCCAATCCTGTACGTGAGGACTGCTTCGCGAGTGTTTCGATTTTGACGACTGCTGGACTTGTACTCGTTACTACAGAAGAAACATCTTCTTTGCCTGTAGGCAGTAACGACGCTGTTACATTGTTGCCTCCGCCTGTGTTCGTGGACGCTTCCTGTCCCGAGCTTTCACTGCCTGTGTTCGTAAGTGCAGTCTCCGGTGTGAACATGTTCGTTCTGTCAGCTGTGTACATGAGAACGGTAATGACCAGCATGCCGGCAATAAAGGAGAACAGAAGTGATCTTACGGAAGAACGCGGCTTGCGGTTATTATAATTCCAGTTGCCTTTGCCGCCATTCCCTTGATCTCCACCGTTACCTGAGCCGTTTCCGCCGCCTCCGGACGATCTTTTCGCTTGCTCGGATGGTTCACTGTTATAGTAAGTAGGTACGGGTCTCACCGGATCAGGTTTTGTAATCTCTACATTACCTTCTTCACGCTGATTATTGCTTCCCATGTGATTTGCTGTATCTTCCTGATTCACGGACTGAAAAGGTCCATAAGAATAATAATAGGAGGATTCGTCCGTTCCGGAAGAATTCCGGTTCTCCGTTTGTTTGGTTTCGTTTTCCTCGTCTTGACGGTTCGATCTATAATTACGTTCGTCCATGCCTCTCTACCTCCCAATCTCTTATTCCCAAGAGATATTCTTTAACTGTCCTTATTTTGTACTTTAAACCTTAACCGTACCTTAAAAACAATTAAAAAGGAGATAAAAGCACGTAAGAATAGATTATTTTCCCCGTCATGACAGCATTTTACCCTTTCGTTTTCACCCAGCCCTGACGATGCGCATAGATAGCCAATTGTGTACGATCATCCATCTCGCATTTCATCAGCAGGTTGCTCACATGTGTTTTGACGGTTTTGATACTGATATGTAGTTCTTCTCCAATGTCTTTGTTGGTCTTTCCCTCTGCAATAAGCAACAGCACTTCCTTCTCCCGTTCAGTCAGACCTGATTCACTCTCTCTCGCTGTACGTTGCCTGATTCCCCGAGTTAAGGCCTGTGACACATCACCTGTCATCACAGGCATGCCTCTATAGGCCCCTTGAAGAGCATAGATCAGTTCTTCGGCAGAGACCGTCTTCAGGACATAACTGACCGCTCCGGCTTCAATCGCTTGAACAACAAGATCATCCTCTAGGAAACTCGTGAGCATCACAATCTTCATCCCCGGAAACTCAGTCATGATGGCTTGTGTCGCCTCAGCACCATTCATAACCGGCATCATCAGATCCATCAGGATCAGGTCCGGCATTTCACTATCATTTAACTTACGCAACTGATCAAGCGCATCCTGTCCATGGCCAGCTTCCCCCATCACATGAAAAGTAGGCTCCAGCATCAGATACGTTTTCAACCCCATTCGCACCATATCATGATCATCCACAATCATCACGTTTACTTTACCGCTCATTCCGTCTCCCCCTCTAGTTCACTCAGGAACGTTCGGGAATTTCGGGATGAATACCCGTACCGTTGTTCCCGCTCCCGGCTTCGATATAATCTGAACTTGCCCCCCAAGCTTCTCTGCCCGTTCACGCATGGTGGATAATCCATAAGACCCTGGACGCTCGGCTTGCTGCAAAAATCCCTGGCCATCATCGCTGATGCTCATGCTGATCTGATGTTCACTCTCCCGTATGGACAGACTGACCAGTCCTGCCTCTGCATGCTTCACGACATTGGCAACCGCCTCCTGAATAACAAGAAACAGCTGGTGCTCAATGGCATCCGAGATTCCGCCATCCAGTTCCAGCTCTTTCACACCTTTGAGACCATTCTGCCTGCAATAGTCGGGAAACCAGCTATCCAGTGCAGCGGTGAGATCACGCCCTTCCAGCTCCACCGGTCGAAGTTGGGCAATCAGTCCTCGCATCTGCCGTTGTGCAACATGTGACATCTGAATCAACTGGTCCAGTACTTTCCCGCCATGCTCCGGATTCATCTCCAGCAAACGCGGCAAGGATGAAGCCGACATATGCATGGCAAACAGCTGCTGGCTAACCGTGTCATGGAGATCCCTTGCCATTCGTTTGCGCTCTTCAATCACAGCCCGTTCCGAGGCTTGCTCCTTCTCAATGACTTCCTGCTCACCGAGGCGCTGAAGCAGTCTCATCTTTTTCTCAATTGAATCCATCATGACATTGAACTCCTGATATACACGACCGAACGAAGCATCATCCGCTTCAGGCATGCGCACCGCCAGATTGCCTTTGGACACTTTCAACATGTTGAGATCAAGCAAATCGATCTTGCGCTGAAGCCGCAAAGCAGCAATGTATCCGGTGATAACGGTGGCCAGCACAACAACGGCAACATAGGTCCATGCCCGCTGACGTCCAGCCCCCATCAATACCTCTCCATACAATAGATAGAATCCACCCAGCGTAATCAGACCGGTTAGCGCAAAATACATCATCAGTTCCCACTTATTGGCCTTGAGAATTGTTCGGATCATGCATTAACCCACCTTATTGACTTTGACGTCTCCGATAAACACACTTACAATAATCCGCACCTTTTTGCTGGCTTCACGATAATGAGCAGTTTCAGCTTGAGCACTACTTAGGAATCCGCCGCGTTTCTGGTTCAACAATGACATGTCTCCAATGAATGAATTCGTCGTCACTGTCACACCCAGATCCATATCCTCTGGTACAAATACTTTTACATCACCGATAAATGAAGAAATGACAATCTTCGTCTCCCCATAAGGAATCTGTGCTTTGGTCAAATCAATCACGGTATCTCCGATAAAGGCCGAGATGTTCATCGGTTTTAGCGAGAACACTTCCTGTCCCATGTACAGATCTCCAATGAATGCTGATTTATTAATGGTATTTCCACTGCCATAATCTCCATAACCATTCCCGTAGCCATCGTCATAATGTTCTTCATATCCGGTATCACTGGAGTTATACGATTGATATTTCTTCTTATATTGATGCCCTTGTGATGATGAATCCGTCGATCCTGTGAAATGAGGGCCATGTGAATCGTTCTTCTGTTCCTGTTCCTGTTTCGGTTTGCCAAATGTTTTCTCGAATTGTTCGTCAAACGAAGATGGCATCTCCAAATCCTCAGGGGACAACGGTTTATAAGGTTGCTCAGGTGCAGGAGGTGGCTGCATCTTGTCATGATGCTTCCGATCACGACGTCGCGGCCCAATCAGTACGAACAGTCCTCCGCCAATCAGCATAACCGGAATCAGATAACGAATGAACTCCCCCATGGAGTAATCAATCCATCCCAGGTTGCGGGCAAGAAAGTATCCACCAATCGCCAGTACAATTACCGGTCCAATGAAGGCATAGCCCCCGTTGCGACGTATCTCGGAGATCCCTTTGACTCCCCACCAGATTAAAAATAACGGCCAATATGTTCTGAAAATATATCCTACATCAATGTCATATCCCAATTGTCTGAACAAGATCATCGCACCAATAGCAATAAGAGGTATGCCTACCCACCAGCGGTCACGCGTAGATCGTTTCATCGCTCATGTCTCCTTCGTCTGTATTATGTATCCAGTGTAACTCAGACAAGACAATGAGAACAGCGGCGGCAGATGGAAGTCTTCTCGGTCTCGAGACTGAGATGGGAGGATATATTTGTAAAAACTTCACATATGTAAAACACCCCGGAGCTGCTGCTCCAGGGTGCTGAATCATCATTTTAGTTAATGAATCTTCAATTATTTTTTGTATTTTGATGCTTTGCCTTGGCTTGTTTGGCCTGTGTTTTCTACACCAAACTCGGCATTGTATTTTTCATCAGGTGTTTGGAAATTATCTTGTACTTTGTGTTGAGCGGATTGCTTCACTTTAGCTGCTGCATTCTCTTCTCCAAACTCTGCATTGTACTTCTCGTTTGGCGTTTGGTACCCTTGTGATTTTTTAGCCACAACGAATCACCTCTCTCTTCATATTTACGCTGCATTGCTGCACCGCGGGGTTCGTCCCCAGTCAGTATTATGTGAAGAGAGCACTTCAGTTATTCATGTGAACATGTGAAATTATATGGCCTTGTCCAACCAGGAGTCCGGTACGGATTTGTACACGTCAATCGCATCCGCCAATTCGCTGAGCATCTTTTCTGTGCACTTCCCAGCGCCTTGCCTGATCACCTGGACCTCCACATCCTTTTTACCCCATTCCTTGTACACTTGCTTCGTTGTCGGGAAATACAGATCGATTTTATTGCCTTTGATCGCTGAACCGGTATCTGCAACAATCCCATATCCATAGCCCGGAATGTACAGAATGGAACCCATCGGGAATAATTTCGGATCAGCCGCAATTGTGGAAACTGTTTCTTTATCACGACGTACTTTTACACCGGAATACGTAATTCCGTATTGAGGATGTTTTGGTCCTTTTCCTGTAGACTCCACACCTGCCGTATATCCCGTTGCTGTAACCTTTTGTGTACCCAGAATTTGTTCTGAACGCGGAGCAAGCACCGGCATAGACGGATCTGCCACTTGTTTCTCAGGAAGCTCAGGCCTTGGAATGACCATCGGTTGCGGTGACCACAATAAAGCCATATACACCATCGTTGTCAGCTGTGCCTCATCGCTGTATTGAACGCTGACCTGTTCCGGAAATTCCTGAATAGGCTTGCTGTAAGTCTCAATAACCGGACCTTCACTGCTGCTGTTGCGACTCTCGATATGCAGTACTGCACTTTCCTCTTCAAATGTATACGCATCCGCCTGATCCAGTCCAATGATCATCCCGGCGAACATCACACAGCCAACCAGTAAACCCCGTATATGTTTTTTTTGAATTGAGAATTGCTTTTTCATTGTATAACCTCCCCCTCACTGCAAAGGTTTTCCAAAAAGCAATTAATCTATACTTTTCACAACAAACACGACGAAAAAACGCCTGAATAACATAGTTCAATCCCATGTCATTCAAGCGTTTTTCTGATTGATCAGCGCAACTTATGCACTGGTTATCTGATAGATCATTTGTTCATTTACACCAAACGTGTTGCAATTTCCTCTTTCAGTTGAGCGATAATCTCATCGAGCGGTTTCATGCCCAGATCGCCTTCTCCACGCTTACGCACGGATACCGCTTCTGCATTACGCTCATTCTCACCGACAACAAACATATAAGGCATTTTCTCCAGCTGTGCCTCACGGATTTTATATCCAAGCTTCTCATTCCGCAGATCGGCTTCAGCAGAGATTCCCGCACGTTTCAACTTTGCTTCCACTTCACGCGCATAATCGTCAAAGTTTCCAGATACCGGGATGACTTTCGCCTGAACTGGAGACAACCACAGCGGGAAAGCTCCTGCAAAGTTCTCCAGCAAGAATGCTGTGAAACGTTCCATGGTACTAATTACACCGCGGTGAATAACGACTGGACGATGTTTCTGTCCGTCATCTCCCACATATTCAAGCTCAAAGCGTTCAGGCAACAGGAAGTCCAGTTGGACTGTAGACAAGGTCTCTTCTTTGCCCAGTGCTGTTTTGATCTGTACATCCAGCTTCGGACCGTAGAACGCCGCTTCACCTTCAGCTTCATAGAATGGAAGGTCAAGTTCTTCCACAACTTCACGCAGCATGCGTTGAGACATTTCCCACATCTCGTCGTTTTGGAAGTATTTCTCGGTATCCTTCGGATCGCGGTAGGACAGACGGAAACGGTATTCGTTGATACCGAAATCTTTGTACACCGTTTGAATCAATTCGATAACACGAGCGAACTCTTCTTTGATCTGATCTGGGCGTGCAAAAATGTGTGAGTCGTTCAGTGTCATTGCACGTACACGGTGCAGACCTGTTAGCGCCCCCGACATTTCGTAACGGTGCATCATGCCAAGCTCGGCAATCCGGATTGGCAGATCACGGTAGCTGTGCATGCTGGACTTGTACACCATCATATGGTGAGGACAGTTCATTGGACGGAGAACGAGTTCCTCGTTATCCATAACCATTTTCGGGAACATATCTTCCTGGTAGTGCTCCCAGTGTCCGGATGTTTTGTACAATTCCACGTTACCCAGAACCGGTGTGTATACATGCTGGTATCCAAGACTTTCTTCCAGATCCACAATATAACGTTCAAGAGTCCGGCGCAGCTTCGCACCATTAGGCAACCAGATTGGCAGGCCTTGTCCGACCAGTTGGGAGAATGTGAACATTTCGAGCTCTTTACCCAGCTTGCGGTGATCCCGTTTGCGAGCTTCTTCAAGGAAGTGCAAATGCTCGTCCAGCTGTGCTTTTTTCACAAAAGCCGTACCATAGATACGTTGAAGCATTTTGTTTTTGCTATCTCCACGCCAGTAAGCACCCGCGACATTCATCAGTTTGAACACTTTGATTTTGCTAGTCGATGGTACGTGAGGACCACGACACAAGTCGAAGAATTCGCCTTGCTCATAAATCGTAATCACGCTGTCTTCTGGCAAGTCACGAATCAACTCAAGTTTGTACGGATCGCCTACTTCTTCGAACGTTTTGATCGCGTCCTCGCGGCTAACTTCCTTACGTACAATTGGCAAGTTCTCGTTCACAATACGTTCCATTTCCTTCTCGATCTTTTGCAGATCTTCAGGATTGAGCGCATGTTCAAGGTCCATATCATAATAGAAACCATCTTCAATGACAGGACCGATACCAAGGCGTACCTCTTTGTTACCATATAAACGTTTCACTGCTTGAGCCATCAAGTGAGCTGTACTATGACGCATCACTTCAAGTCCTTCTGGTGAATCCAGAGTTACGATCTCCACCAATGCTCCCTCATGAAGCGTTGTGGACAAGTCCACCACGATACCATCCAGCTTGCCGGCTACGGCATTTTTGCGCAATCCACTGCTAATCGAAGCGGCTACGTCCTCAATAGTGCTGCCATCTGCGTACTCACGTACCGAACCATCCGGTAGTTTAATGTTAACTGCCATTTGTCTCATTCCTCCTGTAAATGTAACTCTCGTGTCCAGATGTTCATGGACTGATTATCTATTGCTATTCCAGTCAGTATGCAAAGGAACGCAAAAAACACCCGTCCCGGCAAAGGGACGAGTGACATATACTCGTGGTTCCACCCTAATTCAGCTGATTCATTCCTATTCGGAAATACAGCCCTCATTGGCATGTCGATAACGGGCATGACCCGGCAGATCCTTACTCGCGGATAATCCCCAATAAAGGCGATATTCTAACTCCACTTTCAAAATTGCAGCTACAAAGGGGTAAACCATACGTGATATCCGGAGGAAATTTCAGCCAAGGTTCCTCTCTCTGCACCGATCTTGCGTGTGGTTGTTGTCTTTGTCAACGCTTTTGGTTCAATGGTTCACATGAAAAAATCATGGATCAACAGTTATTATAATTGCCGAGATCACTTGCGTCAAGACCTGTCAACAATCCTGAACGCAGTACTTCACATTCGGGGCAATGATGACATATTTGCACCTTGTCTTCAAAGATCTGGCATATGGTCGAGATGATCGGCAAATCCGGGGTGCGTGTATGGAGCATGACTTTCTCTGGAGAGATCGAAATGAGTGTACTTACAATCATATCTTCAATATCCATCTCCAATTCCAGACCCGGCATCTCTACGACGACCTGCTCATCCTTTTGCACGGGTAACAGATTAAGTCCGGCATCAAGCACCTGAAATTCATGCATTCCCTTGTGCACAAGATGGACCAGAGGCACTTTGGCTTCCTGAAAAAACACAAAATATTTTAACAGCCCCATAAACTCTTCATACTGCCGATCCATCCAGAACTCATCCAGCGCATACTCCACTAATTCCTGAAGCTCCTGCTTATATGGACGTATGCGGAAATTGATAATGCCTTCGAGATGAAAAAAATGAACATCCTCCAGATCCTGACGCAGTCCACTGGCCAACGTAGTACGGCGGCGCTCCCGAAGTCCGGGTTGATCCAGATCACCATTTAATAGTAGAGGCATACATATCCGATTAACCTTTTCCACCTCGTGCTCATCCATGACAGAACATGCCTTGGCAATCATATCCTCCACCATGTTCCGTTCTTGCGTCTCCATAATGAAGTCAGCGAGTCCAAGGGAGAGCAGATCACTGATCCGGGGAAGCCATTGCTGGAAGTCTTCGTGATTCTCATTCCCTCTGCATACCCAGGTTGCTCTTCCATCATTATGTTTGAAGGTGAGCCGAAATCCTCTTTTACTTATATGTAAACCTTTGGTTTTTTCCTTGACACAACGATAAAATTGATCTGCTTCCTCTTGCCCCGATACATCGGTCCATACAGCGAACAGTTCCACAAGAATCACTCCTTTCCTTCCTGTTCAAAGTATATGGCAAGGCTGATGGGGATATACGAAGCGGATTGATGGAAAGCGTGTCATGATTTCTCAGTATATTATGAAGAGGTTTGGAGTTAAGACAAAAATGTGTTATTATTTTAATAACAGTATGTTTCACGGAAAAGGAGGGAAGCCAAAATGAGACAACAACCTAGAATACTCCACTACACCATTATTATCATTTTGTGCGTTTTCCAAGCCTTGTGCTTCCCTATTCCGATGCAGTCCGAGTCTGCCGTTGGGGTGTCTGTTGACGCAACTTCCAATAAGGAAGTGTTGCTACAAATACCCGAATCCCAGCAGAAACCTGTTATTCGCAAATATCCACAAGTCATGTCCAAGCTGATTGCGGTTACGCATAATAAGCCTGTCTTTCTTGTCCTCGCATTGTTATTGATGCTGCGAATCCCTACAACGGGTCTGTCCTTTAAACCGTGGTATTGTCTGTTCAAACGCAGATTATTTCTGCTGCCTATTAAGTTTACCAGCATGTATGTATCCCTCACCCCAATGGCACCAAAATACGTGAACGCTCTTCACTAGCCGTTACGACGTATTTACAGGTTGCTTTTGCATGGAGACACCTCTGTATTTAAGACGGTGTTCTTGTGCATAACTTATAACCCTTTTAGCACACGTTAGATAAACGAATGTTTATGACAGTACCTATTTTTGTTGTACCCACACCGACAAATTCAAATCATATGGCTGTGTCAGGAATTTCTGGCTCTGTTTACCCGCATCATTTGATGTTCCTTTGAGCAGCAGATTATTCATTTTCGGGAAATAAGCCTGTCTTCTGTGGCCAGCCCCTAATTATAAGGAGGCAACAATCCATGGATGTACGCGAAACAGACTTGCCGGGAATCGGCAAAAAATTTCAGATTGAAACAAGCAGCGGTGATAAAATCGTCATTATTATTCACGATGACGGTCGCCGGGAAATGTACCACTTCGAGTATGATGATCCCGATCAAAGTATCTCGATGATTACGCTTGACGATTACGAAGCACGACAGATTGCTGCTATTGTTGGCGGATTGACTTACAAACCGAAGCAGCTTGAAAATATTGAAGTAACGTTTGACGACCTCATTATCGAGTGGTACAAAATCGAAGCATCCTTCGGATGTATCGGTAAATCCATTGGTGAATTGGACGTACGTCAAAACTCTGGGGCAACGGTGATCGCCGTTGTAGAGAAAAATCACAAAAAACATATCAGCCCAGGTCCGGAGGTAGTTATCAGTGCAGAATCCACGGTGGTAGCCGTTGGCGAACGCAATCAGCAGAAACTGTTTAAATCCCTCCTCCTGACTGGAAGGGGGTAAATAGATGGATCATCTGATATTCGAAGTAGGTCTGGCCCTTGTGCTCATTGCGGCAGCCGGCCTTTTATCGGCAAAACTAAGATTTTCGGTCGTTCCATTTTATATTCTGATCGGTATGGCCGTTGGCCCACATGCCATGAAAATCTGGCATCTGGACTTCCGTTTCATTGAAAGTCAGCCTTTTATTGATTTTATGGGTCGGATCGGTATTCTGTTCCTGCTCTTCTACCTTGGACTTGAATTCTCGGTAGGTCGTTTAATTAAATCGGGCCGCTCTATTGCAGTTGGCGGCTCGATCTACATCGGAATTAACTTTACGCTGGGATTATTATTTGGTTTTATGTCCGGCTTCCCGGCTGCAGAAGCACTCATTATCGCAGGTATAACCACCATCTCTTCCAGTGCCATCGTAGCTAAGGTACTCGTCGATTTGAAACGAACGGCCAATCCTGAGACAGAGATGATACTGGGAATCATTATGTTTGAAGATGTATTCCTCGCTGTATATATCTCGATCTTGTCCGGACTTGTGCTCAGTGATTCATCCTCCATCGGAGGCGTCTTCATGTCCGCACTCATTGCCCTCGGATTCATGCTTATCGTGATTATCCTTGGACGTAAAGCAACACCGCTCTTAAACAAATTGCTAAAAATTCGATCGAATGAGCTATTCTCTCTCGTTGTATTCGGAGCCTTGTTCCTGGTAGCCGGTTTCTCTGAAACCATTCATGTCGCCGAAGCGATCGGTGCATTGCTGGTTGGACTGGTGCTTGCTGAAACAGAACATGCGAAACGGATTGAGCACTTGATTCTGCCGTTCCGTGACTTCTTCGGAGCAATCTTCTTCTTCAGCTTCGGATTGTCCATTGATCCGTTGTCCCTGGGTGGCGAAGCCGTATGGCTGGCTCTGATTGCAGTTGTTATTACATTGTTCGGTAACTTCCTGGCAGGCATGCTGGCTGGACGCAGTGCAGGACTATCTCCCAAAGCATCGGCCAATATTGGTTTAACCATTGTGTCACGGGGTGAATTCTCCATCATCTTGGCCAACATGGGTAAAGCCGGTGGACTGTTACCAATGATTCAACCGTTTGCCGCGTTGTATGTACTGATTCTGGCCATTCTGGGTCCTCTATTAACCAAAGAGTCCAAACATGTATTCCGTTTATTGGATAAAATATTCAAGTTCAAAGATAATCGTAAAAAGAAAGAAGAACCGAAGGTTCTGCAGAAAGAAGGATAATTCTTATGTCTGTACAGAACAGACATAATATCGTACTTCGCGGCTCTACGCCGATCTTTCTGTGATTAACCCAGGGAGAATGGCTCGAAAGCCGCACAAAGGAGGCTGACCTATGAAAGCACCTCTGATATCGGCTAATCCGGTGCCAAACACCGCCAAGACCAGAATATCTTCTACCCGCCGCTGGTTAAATTTGTTGCTTGTGATTGCGGGCGGAATTCTGGCCTCCGTGGGACTTGAATTGTTCTTACACCCCAATAAGATCATTATTGGAGGCATTACAGGCATTTCCTCACTGTTCGCCCACTGGACCGAAATGAGGATTGGATTGTTCCTATTTTTATTCAATGTTCCGTTTATATTTCTGTCCTACAAGATTGTGCAGAAGAAATTTGTACTGGTAACTGTTCTAGGTCTGGTTGTCTTTTCGATCGGTGCCATTGTGCTTCATCCCATGCCGCCACTTGTAGAGCATCCGCTGGCTGCCGCCATGTTTGGTGGATTATGCCTCGGACTCGGAATTGGGCTTGTCGTGCGGTATGGTGGGACACTGGATACGCTGGAAATCGGTGATCCGTCTTCCCGTCCACCTGAACGTGTATTTAGCGGGAAACGGATGCTTATCGAAAAAATAATCATGCTGCTTAACTTGTTGATACTGACAGCCGCTGGTGTTGTCTTTGGCTGGGACCAAGCGATGTATTCCGTAATCGCCTATCTTATAGCTTATGAAATGGTGTACATTGCGTTCAGGGGATTCTCTTCCAAACGCAAAATATGCATTTTGACTACGCAAAGCTCTCAAGTTGAAAAAGCTGTACGCAAACGGCTGCGCCGTGAACCTGGAACGCTGGAAGCAGCTTCTGACTCAACACAACTCGCTATGGCGGATGGGTGGATCAAACAGATCCCGGGTGCACTTTATTATGAGGTACACGTGCTGGAGATGATCTGGTTGAAGTCCATTGTGCGTCACATTGATCCACATGCGGGCATTGTAACAAATCCGGAAAAATAAAAAACGCTCTCTTACCCTATGGATGGACAGTATTGTCCACCAAGGTCAGAGAGCGTTTTTTTGTTATCAGACTTAATAGTGATTATAGTTCAACGATGGCTTTGACTACATGTGAATCTGGCAATAACCATTGGTCTATTGCTGTAGGTAACTCATCAAATTCCACGCGGTGTGTGATATACCCATCCATGCTTAATTTCTTTTGACGCAAGGTCGACAGGACCTGTTCAAAATCTGCTCGGGTTGCATTTCGGCTACCCAGGATGCTCATCTCCCGCTTGTGAAACTCAGGATCATGAAAGGTAATATCCGCTTTTACCAGCCCTACAAAAATGAGTTGACCACTATGCGCCACATATTGAATGGCTTCATTCATAGAGTTCACGTTACCGGTTGCGTCAAAAACAGCCGTAGCATAGTCACCTCCGGTGATTTCAGCCACTTGTTGTACAGTATGTTCATTGGCCTGTACCAGGTCATCGGCTCCAGCCCAAGCCCGGCTAAGCTCCAACCTGTCCAGATTACGATCAACGGCAATAACACGCGCCCCCGCCTGTTTGGCGAATGCCATCACGCCAAGTCCAATGGGGCCAGCTCCAATCACAACCACATGCTCACCAGGCTTGATTCCTGCTCTCCTAACGGCATGGGCACCAATGCTTAATGGTTCTACCATCGCCGTCTCATCCAGCGTCAATCCTTCTGCTGAGAGCAGATGTGAGACAGGCACGCTGATTTTTTCTCTCATGCCTCCGTCGACGTGCACACCCATGACCTGCATGGACACACAGCAATTGGTTTTTCCACTGCGACATGCAATACAATGACCGCAATGCAGATACGGAATAATGCTTACCTGATCCCCTGGCTTTAGCCCTGCATCGTTCGGACCGATCTCTTCAATAACAGCCGCAAGTTCATGACCGAGTACGCGAGGATAGGTAAAGAATGGCTGATTGCCTTTATACGCATGCAGATCCGTTCCACAGATACCAATCCGCCGAATGGAAATCAATGCCTCCCCTTCTGCTCTTTCCGGTTGAGGAAGATCTTGGAGCTCTAAACGGTCTATCTCTTCACATACAATGGCTCTCATCATTGTTCCCCCTTGGATGCTTCTGATGACATGTTGTTGTGCTTTGGATTATATTCAGGACGTCCGCTGGACCACGTCTCATTATGCATTGGAGCCAGAATACGCAGCACTTCCTCCAGCAGACTCTGATCTATCGGTTCTTCTATCCACGTTGCGTTATTGATGATATTGCGTTGGTTGGCACTGCTCACCAGTGTTGTGGGAATTTGTTCATTCGCCGTCGAGAATTGAACAGCCAGTTTGGCAATGTCACTGCCTTGTTCTGCACAGAAGCGGGCAGCCTTCAAGCAGAGCTGTTTCACCCGTTCATCTGCCGGATGCCAGGCAGGAGCACCTCGGGTACTTAACAAGCCCATAGAAAGAGGCGAAGCATTAACAAGGCCAATTTCTTTCTTTTCCAACAAAGGCAACAACGATAACAATGAAGTATCATTCAATGAATAATGGCAATACGATATAATGGCATCCGCATCGATCTGTGGCAGAACCTTCTCGAACAACGGTAAAGGCAATCCGCATATCCCCGCCTGACGAATAACTCCCTGCTCTTTCAGCCGCAGCAATGTTGGAAAAGCTTCTTCTACAATAATCTCTGCTGGTACAAATTCAATATCATGCAGGAATAAAATGTCAATATAGTCCGTATGCAGTCGATTCAGACTCTCTTGCACACTATCCAGAATCCGCTGACGTGAAAAATCAAACTCACTTTCCCCATACCGTCCGGCTTTGGTGGATAAAATATACGAACTGCGCGGCAAGCTACGAATGGCTTCACCCAGTACCGTCTCTGCCTTCGTCAGTCCGTAGTAAGGTGAAACGTCTATGTAATTCATCCCCGCATCAACGGCAGCATGTACGGTGCGAACCCCTTCGTCTCGGTCAATGTCACGAAATACAGAACCGAGTGAGGAAGCTCCAAAGCTCAATACAGATACGTCCAGTTCCGTCTTGCCAAGTATTCTTCTCTTCATCGGTTAACCCCTTCCAGCGTGTCTGACTAAACAAGTTCCCTTTCATTGTAACAGTTCAATTTCAATATAAAATATCGCCAATTGCGTAAGATGTACTGTTTAATGACCTTGATCCGCAGAATAAAATCAAAAAAGCCCGCCGTCTCTCCAAACGGAGTAGTCGGCGGACTTGGCTTTATCAATACTCATCTACGATCAGTATTGATAAGCGTATTTTCTAATAAAAATATTAGTTCTGCATTACGAAATCTTCATGCACGGAATTCTCTTCGTCGAACATGCGCACGATGTCATATCGCGTGTTACGTTGTGCCGGAATATAACCGGACTCCCGAATCAAACGGAGAATGGATTCAATGTTAACTTTATATGTTGCACCAGCAGCAGATACAACGTTCTCTTCAATCATAGTGCTACCGAAGTCATTACAGCCAAATTCAAGCGACTTCTTACCGATCTCAGGACCCATGGTTACCCAAGAGGATTGAATGTTCTTGATATTATCCAGCACCAGTCGGCTGATGGCTACAGTCTTCAAGTATTCTTCCGGCGTCTGACGTTCCAGTTTGAGGTTCGTATTATCCGGTTGGAAAGTCCAAGGAATGAACGCCAGGAAACCTTCGGAGTCATACTTGTTCGCAATACATTCGTCCTGAGCTTCACGTACACGGAGCAAGTGCAATGCACGCTCTTCCATCGATTCGCCAAGGCCGATAACCATTGTTGCCGTAGTGTTCATGCCGATGCGGTGTGCCGTTTGCATAACGTCCATCCAATCCCGCCATGAACCTTTCAAGCGGCTAATCTTCCGACGTGTGCGGTCATCGAGAATTTCAGCGCCGCCGCCAGGCAAGGAATCCAGACCAGCTTCGTGAATGGCACGGACGACCTCTTCCAATGTAAGACCATCGGAAACTTCAACCATTTTCATAATCTCAGCTGGTGAGAACGAGTGCATCGTGATGTTCGGGAACCGCTCCTTGATGGCTTTCAACAGGTCTGTGTAATAGCTGAAAGGCAGGTTCGGATTCGTTCCGCCTTGCATCAGAATCTCGGTACCATTCACATCTTCCGTTTCCTGAATCTTCTGGAAAATAACTTCATCCGGAAGCACGTAACCTTCATCCGAACCAGGTCTGCGATAGAAAGCACAAAAACGGCAGTACACATCACACACGTTCGTGTAGTTGACGTTACGCCCAATTACAAATGTTCTGTATGGTTCAGGGTGCATGCGTTTCATAATAACATTAGCAGCTGCCCCGATTTTGTCCACTTCATTCGATTCAAATAGCTCAATCGTGTCTTCCAAGTCCAAACGTTCGCCCCGAAGGGCTTTATCTAAGATACGGTCTACCGTACTCATCGTAAAAAAGCCTCCCTCATGAAGAGAAATTATATAACGATCCGTCCCAACTTGTTCAAGAGAAGCAAGTTCTGGTGGCAACATCGTATTTCTGTACTCCACATATCGTAACACAGGTTACATGTGAAAAAAAGCACCTTATGTACAGGTGCTTTAAAAATAAGTAAAAATTTTTACATATGGAATCAAATTTATTCGATATTAAACGATACGCATAGGCATATTCGGGTACCCTTCTTTTCTAGGATTCCTGAAGTGCTTGTTCCAAATCTACAATCAGATCTTCAATGTCTTCCAGACCCACAGAGAAACGCAGCAACCCATCTGTAATACCTCGGTCACGGCGAACCTCAGCCGGCATTGCCGCATGAGACATCATCGCCGGGTAAGACAAAATACTCTCCACAGCTCCCAAGCTTACAGCAACAATGGGTAGCTTCACCCGGTTAAGGACTGCTTTTGCCCGATCACCTGAACCAACGTCAAACGAAACGACAGCTCCATATCCTGTTGACTGACGCTCATGTGCCTCGCGGCCCGGATGATCCTCCAGCCCTGGATAAAAGACAGCGGTAATATCACTGCGCTCATTAAGCCAAGCCGCCAGTTTGGCTGTGCTCTGTTCACTGTGAGCCATGCGAGCCCCCAAGGTTTTCATGCCGCGCATCAGAAGCCAGGATTCTTGTGCACCAAGTACAGTTCCGAGTCCATTTTGCAACTGTTTCAGTTGTACGCCAAGTGATTCCGTTCGAGCAACGGCTAACCCTGCCAACACATCACTGTGACCCCCGAGAAACTTGGTAGCACTATGTACGACGATATCCACACCCAGCTCAATTGGACGCTGATAGTAAGGTGTCATAAAGGTGTTATCCAGAATCGTGATCAGGTCGTGTTCCTTCGACCAATTAGTCACGGCAGCGATATCCGTGATTCGCAGTGTCGGGTTGGACGGTGTTTCCATATAAACCGCCTTGGTATTTGGCTTGAGCGCCGCTTTTACTTCATCTATATTGGTCATGTCTACAAAGGTCGTCTCGATCTGCATACGGCTTAATATGGAAGTAAGCAAACGATACGTACCTCCATATACATCTTCCGTTACAATCATGTGATCCCCTGCGGAGAACATCATGAACACGCTGGATATTGCGGCCATTCCCGATGAATAGGCGAATCCTCGTGCTCCACCCTCCAGCAGTGTGATGTAATCTTCCAAAGCCTGACGTGTCGGATTACCCGAACGACTGTAATCATGTTGAGGTGGATTGAAAATATCAAAATGATGGAACGTCGAAGCTTGATAGATCGGTACACTTGAGGCTCCAGTTGTTTTGTCGATCTCATCACCGAAATGAAGCAATTTGGTATCAAATTTCAACTCGGAATTTGGCTTGTTATTGGACTCACTCATGAGTGCACGCCTCCTTCCACTTCCTGTTGTGCAGCTGTCAGAGCATTGCCGAGATCTGCAATCAGATCATCTGCATGTTCAATACCCACGGAGAATCGAAGCAGACGGTCATCCACACCTACGGCGTCACGAATTTCAAGCGGTATATCCGCATGCGTTTGTACCGCCGGGTAAGTCATAAGTGATTCTACGCCACCAAGACTTTCGGCAAAAGCGATCAGTTTGATATGACGCAGCAATGGTTCAACATAACGTGCATCCTTCACTTTGAAAGAGAAGATACCTGTGTTACCCGTGGATTGTTTATTCTGAACTTCATACCCCGGATGATCCGACAAGCCTGGATGATAAACTTCACCCACCGCTGGATGCTCAAGCAAGTATTTGGCAATGGTAAGCGCATTGTACTCGTGACGCTCCATGCGAAGAGCCAGCGTTTTCATGCCTTTCATCAACTGGTAGGAGTCACTTGGAGACAACACGGCCCCAATTGAATTATGCAGGAACGCCATTTCCGCAGATAATGCCTCACCCTTAGTTATGATTAATCCGGCTAACACATCATTGTGTCCGCCCAGATATTTGGTAGCACTATGAATGATGATATCGGCACCCAGTTCAATCGGGCGTTGGAAAAATGGAGTCAACAACGTGTTGTCAACAATCGTCAACAGGTTGTAACTTTTCGCCCAGGAAGCGACAGCTTCAACATCGGTAATCATCATCAGTGGATTGGTTGGTGTCTCGATGAATACAGCTTTTGTATTCGGCTGACGAACATTCTCCAGTGCTGCAAGGTCATTCGTGTCCACATAACTTGCAGTTACGCCGAAACGGGACAAGATGCGTTCAAGCAGACGATAGGTTCCGCCATACAGATCCAGCGATACAATCAGATGATCCCCTTGACCAAACATGGCAAAGATGGTTTGCAGCGCGGCCATACCCGAGCTACAGGCGAACCCTGCATCACCGGACTCCAGCGCTGCGGCTGCTTCTTCCAACACTTTGCGTGTTGGGTTGGTCGTACGAATATAATCAAACCCCGTGCTTTGTCCAAGCTTCGGGTGGCGAAACGCAGTGGATTGATAGATCGGAAAGTTAATGGCGCCTGTTACCGGTTCATTGATGGACCCAATTTGTGCTAAGCGGCTTTCGATTTTCAACTTGTTGTTGTCTTCCATTGCTGCATCCTCCTGTAATCTCGATTAGATTTGCGGGCCAATATCGTAAGGTGTTTCTTGATACACATAGTAATTGAGCCAATTAGAGAATAATAAGTTGGCATGAGCGCGCCAAGTAGCCGGTGGCACACGGGAAGGATCATCATTCGGATAATAATGTCTAGGCAGCGCGATATCCAACCCTTTCGCTGCATCCCGGTCATACTCCCATTTTAATGAGAAGGGGTCATACTCGGCATGTCCTGTGGCAAAAATCTGTTTGCCGTCTTTGGTAGCAACCAGGAAAATACCGGCTTCTTCGGATTCAGCCAAAATCTCTAAATTCTCATTCTTTTCAATATCTTCACGTCTCACTTCCGTATGACGGGAATGTGGAACGTTGAATACTTCATCGAATCCACGCAACAACGGAACATGAGGCTTGTTGATCGTATGCGGGAAGACGCCAAAACACTTTTCATCAAGCGCAACCTTGGGTACGTCAAAATGATGGTACAAACCTGCCTGGGAAGCCCAACATATGTGCAGAGTTGAAGTCACATTGGTTTTGGTCCATTCGAAGATCTCCTGGATTTCATTCCAATAGTTCACATCTTCGAAATCCATCTGTTCCACAGGGGCACCCGTAATGATCATGCCATCGAAACGACGATGTTCAATCTCATCGAAGGTTTTATAGAACAAATCCAAATACTCCTGTGACGTATTCTTCGACGTATGGGATTTCGGATGCACCAGAACGACATCCACCTGAATGGGTGTGTTTCCCACCAGACGAAGTAATTGTGTTTCGGTCGTTTCCTTCGTAGGCATCAGGTTTAATATAGCGATACGGAGTGGACGAATATCCTGCTTGTATGCAGAAGTTTCATCCATGACGAAGATATTCTCTCCTTCAAGTACTTCTTTTGCTGGTAGAGTATCGGGTATTTTGATTGGCATGGTAAGTCTAACTCCTCCTTGTGCATAAATAGATGCAGCCACCGCTGGCTTGATGTCTTCACATCAATACAGTTATAGGCTGCCATGAGCTTGTCTCCAAACATTGAATTGAAGTTCCATCCAAAGTTACGACAATCTCAAGTTCCTTAGCGAAAATCACTGCTGAGAAGTCGGGGCATATGACAAAGACCTTCCTCGGATTTCGAGAAAGGTCATATGTAAATAGATATGCGCCTCTCTCATCTCTCAGTTACAACAGTGTCACTCGGACACTTGGTCGCTGCAAGAATTAGCACCGTGCGGTATACCGCCGGTTGCCGGGTTTCATCGGGCCAGTCCCTCCACCTACTCTTGATAAGATTTCGCTGTATTAAGTTTTAATTTAATATGGTTCACCGTCTACTTTATTACATTAATGCCATCACGTCAAGTTGCAGTTCTACGTCTGCATTCCAGATCGGAACCGTTCATCATCCGTTGTCATACACTGCCTCAGGGCGCGAAATAGACACATTTTTGCGCTTGAAAGCACCCTGTACCAGCGGTATACTAAACAAGGTGTTATAAACCCTTATGTGAGAGGTGACATATTAAATGGATGGCGACCCGAGGCCTGACTGGCAGCCGAATTCCGACAAACTGCATAGAGAATTGACATCAGCATGCCGGCAGCGGGACGTGACTTCCGTTTGATTATATAGTGAACGCAGCCCTGATCTCCAGGCTCCGCTGCCGACCGGCTGATTTGTTCTTTTTGCGCCCATAATGATAATATCCGCCAGGTTGGCGGGTGCAGAAGGAGTAGATTAACGATGAAAATCCGGTTGGTTAACAACGGTGTATTTATTCCGGTGGACGACATTCAGCAGGCGCTGACTCCACCAGCGGAAGGATTTTACTGGATTGATGCGGACGTAGATGATTTGGCGGTACTTCAGCCGCTGTTCTTGATGCATGATCTGGCAGTGGAAGACTGTCTCAGTGATGAAGAACAACGTCCGAAGATTGAAATTTATGAGAACCATTACTTTATTGTGATTAATAGTATTCGTTTCGATGATGAAGAGATATTTCTACGTGCGGTGAACTTGTTCCTCGGCAGACATTTCATCATTAGTGTTACGAAGCAGAAGGTCAGCGAATTGCGCACACTGAAACCCATCCTGTGGGAACAGGAAATCAGCACACCGGATCGTCTGCTCTACTTGCTGGTTGACTTGATTGTTGATAATTATTTCACCGTAGGTGACCGAATTGAAGCCCGGATCGAGAAGCTTGAGGAAGACATTCTGATGCACACCAAAAAGTCACATCTGAATGAAATCATCGGGCTGCGCAGTGAGATTCTGTGGCTGAAGAAAGTGCTCGGACCTCAGAAAGAGGTTATTAACACACTGAACAAAAAAGATCTGCGTCTCATTGATGATCAGCTGCAAAAGTATTTCAGTGACATCTATGAGAATGCTGTAAAAATATCTGAAACCTTTGAAACATATCGCGACCTGATGGGCAACTTACGAGAAGCCTACCAATCCAGTATTGCGAATCGGGCGAATGAGATCATGCGTGTGTTTACCGCCATTACCACGGTCTTCATGCCGCTGACGGTCATTACCGGTATCTACGGCATGAACTTTACGAATATGCCAGAGCTTAACTGGAAATACAGCTATTTTGTTGTGATTGGCCTGATGGTCACACTGGGCCTGAGCATGTTCTTCATTTTCCGCAAAAAAGACTGGGTATGAACTAGAATGAAATGAAATAACAAAGACGAAGCGCTCCTGTGGGAGAAACGCCTCGTCTTTTTTCATTTCCTTCACCTAACCTACATTCTGCTCTGTCTCTGCATGCCGACGAAAGCGGATTCGAATCATGCGTAGTCTTTCATAGACCTGCTCCAGACTGCCTCCGTCGGGCTTCTCTCCTCCATATACCTTATGTAATACTGGCTTCAGGAACGTATCTCCCAGCTCCTCATACGCACTCCATACGGCCTCTTGTTCGTTCTCTGGCATCACTGCCAGCTCCACATCCAGAAGACAATCGGTATCATAACCTTCGAGATCCAGTGTCTCTAACAGCTCAATCAACTCACGTCGGGATAATCCAGATCGATTAACAATCTCCTCTAAAGTATATCCTTCCTTCATACCTTCAAGCACTTGCTTGCGCGTGGTGAACTTGTCGAGTTCCTGCTTGTACTTCTGCTCTCTCTGCTTATATAACCAGCTCTCATACTCTTCTTCCTTCAGTGCTGTGTATACCCAGTCCAGCGGGAATGTCGTTGAACGCTCCAACCCATTCGTAATCTCCATCCACTCCGTACCATACTCGGTTGCTTTGCTCTCCCCTACGCCGGGCAGTTGCATGAGTTCATCTATCGACTGCGGTACAAAGGCACTGATCAAACGCATCAGGCGGTTCGTTGCAATAAAATACGGTGCCTTCCGGTCAGACACAGCTCTCTTCCTGCGCCATGTGCACAGATCCGTATATAACTGCTCATTGCCGTATAGTTCACTGTAACAATGGAGCCGCTGTCCACCATAACTGCGTGACTTCAGATCTTCATTCTCGTTAAATAAACCCTGCAACTGAGGTCGGTACCCCTCACTCATCTGTATGGCAAGCTGATGACGGTAGATATGAAGCAGCTCCTCCCAAGAGGTCCCTTCGTACCAAATGCTGTCCTCACGCTCTCCTTCCTCGTAACGACTCCATCCCAGCTGCCAGCTATCATCCTCTTCCCCAATCCATAGCTGCGCATACTCTGCATTCTGATCTGATGTTCTGGACAATCTGTTCATGAAAATAACTTCCATTTTCCGTTCCCTCCCTTTAACATTTCAGCCTATACGGTTAGTTATGCTACCTACAGGCGCACAAAAAAACACCTCTCCTGCAAAATCCATGCAAGAGAGGTGCTTCCTCATTAACCGTGCTATGCTGTTGCCCATATCATACCACAATGGTAAAATTCGTCAATCCCTTATTGTTCTACTTGTTCAACGCCAATTTGGCAAGCGCCAGCGAACCGCACAGCCCTGCATTGTCGCCAAGTCCTGGCGAAACAACATACTGTTCAATATCGGATTGAAGTGCCGGATGCTGAACGTATCCTGCAAGCAACTCCTGCAGTTTGCTGCGAACCATCGGGAACAGGTGCTCCTGCTTCATAACCCCGCCACCCATTACGATTTTCTGCGGTGAGAGAATCAGAACATAGTTCATCAGTGCATGTGCAAGGTAATGCGCCTCGATCTCCCATGCTTTATGATCTGCTGGCAGTTCATAAGCCGGTTGCTCCCAACGTTTGTTAATGGCCGGGCCTGCTGCGAGACCTTCGAGGCAGTCACCATGGTATGGACAGAAACCCTCGTATGTATCCTCCGGATGTCTGCGTACAATGATATGTCCCATCTCTGGATGTGACAATCCATGGACCATTTTACCGCCAACCACAGCACCTGCACCAATGCCTGTACCCACAGTAATATACAGACAGCTCTCAAGACCTTGTGCAGCGCCCCAGGTTGCTTCTCCAAGTGCCGCACCATTCACATCCGTATCAAATGTCATCGGTACATCAAAATGCTCCTTGAGCTTGCCAATGACGTTATACTGTCCCCAATGTGGTTTCGGTGTTGTTGTAATATAACCATACGTTGGGCTTCCTTCAATCGGATCAATCGGGCCAAATGAACCTACGCCCAGAGCTTCAATGCCTTTGCCTTCAAAAAACGAAATCACTTGAGCCATTGTCTCTTCCGGTGTCGTCGTGGGAAAACTTACGCGTTCCAGAACTTCTCCATTTTCCGTGCCAATACCACATACAAATTTGGTTCCGCCTGCTTCAATTGCGCCTAAGATCGTCATGTTAGTCACACTCCCAAGTTAGTTTAAAAAGGAATTGATATTGCTTTACTTGATGACACTATAATTACCCTGCTACTTAATCTCCAGCTTGGACAATCGTTTCATTAACGTCTGCCTCCAGCTGTCTGACAGCGCAGGAATGGCCAGTAACGCCTGAATACCTTCGGCATTTTCTTTCCCCTGATGCATAATTCGATTGGCTTCAAGAACCGTCATTGATGTAGGGTCGGTGCTTATTCGTCGAAATATCGACGAAGGCCTTACCTCCCCTTCTTGCAGTACACGAAAGTAAAAGCCCGTATGCCCACTCTCCTGAAAATAAACAGGAAGTTCCTTATAGTCATACCTCGCACCCAGCTTGAAGCAAGGTTGTCTGGGCTGACTGACCTGCACCGTGGCTTCGCCCAACTCGTACACATCACCAATCCGTACGTCTTCTTCGGCACAGCCTTCAACCGTCAGATTTTCTCCACAAGCTCCCCAGTCCAGCTTGCGATCCATCAGCTGTTCCAACGCCGGATAACGACTGTAATCGTATACACAAACGGCCTTGTCAGGTCCGCCATGATGCACCAGATCCGCCTGGGCATCCCCTGTCATTCCAGAGAATGACAGGAAAACCGCGTCGGTTACAGGATGTTTCACAATGCCGCTCATCACTTCACGCTTCTGCCCAGGGAGCGGCTGCGGCAGACCTACATTAATAGTCAGAACTGCTGTGTTGCCTTCCCCTGACTTTCGATCAGATGTGAGTGTCATTTGCATCATCCCTCCCATAATTACTTTCTTTTAACGCACAGAGCCACCAAATACCAGTGCATTACTCAAGAGCCGGCCTGGTGAAGTTAGCATTTTGCCCCCGGCATACATACCCGAGGAAGCACCGCCATCCAGATTCATGGCTTGTTTGGCACCAAGCTTCTGCATCACCGCTGCCCACTCCTTGACTGTCGCTCCGGAAACGGTAGCCAGCATAACAGAACCGTCCGCCATGATCGCAATACCACTTCTGGCTCCCGAAGCATTAAGAATCTTGGCATCCTTGAAACCTTCGCTCGTCGGATTAACAGCTACCTTGCCGTCTTTCACCAGACGGGGTCCTGCCCCAACAGCAGTCACTACATCTTGCCAAGGGATCTCTTTGCCTGCGGCGTTCGTATACTTATAATTCATTTCTACGGTTGAACCAACGGTGAAACGGTCCGAAGAAGACTTCTGATTACCTGTGAACACCAATACCGAGCCATTCTTAGGAATCGCTACATTCGTATTGGGTACTTTTTTGGTCACGACACCATTCTCCATGACAACCGCAGTTCCACCTTTGAACCCGACTGTAGCACCTCTTTCAGGTGTATACAGCATCGTAATGCTCGCGTTCGCTGAAGGTGTTCGATTAATAAAGGTTGCATACCAACTGCGTGATTTGCCTTTCGTATCTGTCACTTTACCTGTCAGGCTCACCTGAAGTGAATCCATGATCGCCGAGCCGTCTTCCTTAAATCCGATGGATGTTCCATATCTACCAATATGTATGACCTTACCATTTGCTATTAACATGCCATATGGATCTGGTGCTCCGTTATATGCTTCAAAAAATGCTCCGTTAATGGCAGCTTGTGCGCCATAAGCTTTCACTATCGATGGCAATGTTGCCGTTTGGCCCACTTGCTTCTTCGCGAGTCCCACCGTAACCGGTGTTCCCTTCGGAATCGTAACCGTCTGTACGGTAAAATTGCGTCCTGCTGCTTTTACTTTCTGTACTTTGGTGCTAATTGCTGCTTTGGCATCCGCTGTCTGTGGCGCACTTACTGCTCCCGAAAGAATTACGGGCAAGGCCAGGACGAGGGCCATAGCCCCTGTCCACCACTTTTTACCTGTTCGTACGTTCTTCATGTTGCTCACCCTATTGCCACTCCCATCCAAGAGCCAAGGCTCTTCATCTCAAGTTGTTCAAACTTGTCCATCACCATATCCGGATCAAGACGCAATTCACAGATATCCAGCGCACAGGCAACCGGAACAGCACAATGAATCTCTGCCAGTTTGCGGGACAGATGAAGCATGTCCAGATCATTCTCAATCTTGTTACGCACCGAAGGGGTCAGTTTATCCATGTTGCTCAAAATCCCTTCAATGGAGCCGTATTCCTGTACAAGCTTCAACGCTGTTTTCTCACCAATTCCCCGTACTCCGGGATAATTGTCACTGGCATCTCCCATTAGACCCTTCATGTCAATCACTTGACGAGGTGTCAGTTGTTTCTCAGCCATCAGCGTTTCAGGGTTGTACACCATGTAGTTGCCATGGCCTTTTTTCATAATTATGATACTTGTCCGGTCATTAATCAGTTGCAGCATGTCGTGGTCACCCGTCAGTACCATAACATTCATATCTGTCTCTTCGGTGTAATACTTAGCAAGCGTTCCGATGCAATCGTCGGCTTCGAATCCTTGTGCACCTATATTCGGAATACCCAGGCTATCCATCACTTCACGGATCAGGGCAAACTGGGGAATCAGGTCATCCGGAGCTTCTGCCCGGTTGCCTTTGTAAGCTGCGTATTCTTCACCGCGGAACGTCTTACCGCCCATATCCCAACAACATACGACATGACTTGGCCCAAAAGTCTGAACCGCATCCCAGAAATAACGGATAAATCCGTAGACTGCGTTGGTAGGCAATCCTGCCTTTGTACGTCTGATATATCCGCTTGCAGATGTCGCATAAAAAGCACGGAACAACACCGCCATACCGTCTACCAGCAACAAAGTAGGTTCATTACGTTGATTCACTTGAATTTGTTCTCTCCTGTCCTGATTCTATAGAAATTAAACTAAAGTATATTTACACTTACCATTCCGATGACAGAACAACCTTCTGATCGCTGTTATCCCCAGATTTTTTTGATTCCCTTTTCCAAAGGGGGAAAATCCGGGGATAAAGGCGAACGCTCCGCTTCTTCAGGTTATTTCTGTCCTCTCCATTTTCGTGTAAATGTTTAGTTCAATTTCTATAGCAAATAAAATATCGAACTAATTCTATCATTATAGCATAGTTCCGCCAACCATCGATCAGCCAAAAAAGCCCTGAATTTTGAACAATTCAAGGCTGATATTTAGCACGTTTATGCGTTATTCCATTCCTGTTCGTACGTTTCTTCCTTGAATCCAACCGTCACCTTTTCTCCATCCGTAACGATCGGACGTTTGATCAGACGACCATTGGAAGCCAACAAACGAATCTGTTCATCAGCGGACATGCCCGGAAGCTTGTCCTTCAATTGCTGTTCCTTATACACTTCCCCGCTCGTATTAAAGAACTTCTTCACTTCCAATCCGCTCTTTTGGATCAGTTCTGTTAGTTCAACTTCTGATGGCGGTGTGTCGAAAATAGGGATCAGCTCCAGCTCATGGCCTTGCGCTTCAAGCCATTTCACAGCTTTGCGGCATGTGCCGCATTTGGCATATTGATATACTTTTAAGTTACTCATGTATGTGTTCCTCCAAATGCTCCGGTATCGTGTGACTCCGGTTTCGACTCCTCGCTTCCCTTGGTTTGCTTCGCAAATCCAAAAGTCGCTCCAAATCGATACCATCGCCATGTAATTTTACTGACTTTTGCGAATGAGATCAAAAACACACATTCGGCTATATTTTTTGGATCAAAATCTTACAGCTCTAATCTCTTTAAAAGCTTTAAAAGATTTGAAATCTTAAAAGATTTAACATGAAACTGCTAAACATCAATACATTAAACCATAGAACCATAATGATTAGCCTGCGGCATGTTGTTCGGGTTCATGAAGCATCCCTCACACAAGTTAGCCAGTCAGCGTTACTCACAGCAGGACGAGCCCATGCAGGTACCTGTGAATAGGGTTTAGAACTAAACGCCCCGGCGCAGCTTCCTACAGTTCTTCTCTGGGAGCTGCCTCATCATTCAAACGCTGCTCCAGCGCAGCCATATCTGCTGGAAAAGGAGCCTGGAACGTTATACGTTCCTGTAGAATGGGATGTTCGAACGTCAGCTCACAGGCATGCAAGGCCTGGCGTTCGATCCAGCTGTCCCTTTCATCCCGAACAGCTATGGTCTGCTCATCGATCTCGTGCACAGGTAGTGTCTTGTACATCCGGTCACCGATCAACGGGCAGCCGATAGAAGTCATATGTACCCTGATCTGATGGGTTCTGCCACTTTCCAGCTTAAGACTTACTGCACTGGCGCTGCCTTCTGCCCAACGGGTTAAGGTCGTGTACAACGTTCTTGCAGCGTAGCCATCAGGTGTAACGATTCTGCGATGCGGCTCTTCAGGATCACGATCAATCGGGCCATCCACTGCCCCCTGATTCGGAACAGGGCTTCCGTGTACAAGCGCAATATATTTCTTATCCACCGTTCCCGCAATCATCTGTTCAGACACATGCTGATGCACATAAGGGTTCTTGGCTATTGCGAGCACACCTGACGTTTCCTGATCAAGTCGATGAATCGGTCTGAACCGGAAGCGTTCGCCCTTGGTTTTCCAGTAATGAACAACGCCATTTGCCAAAGTACCCGTATAATGTCCATGCGTCGGATGAACGATGATGCCCGCATCCTTGTTGACAATAAGCAAGTGCTCATCTTCATACAGAACAGTAAAGGGAATAGGTTCAGGCAAAATATCATCCGATTCCTCTTTTTCCATCCGAACTTCAATGACATCACCCGCAGCTACCTTGACGCTAATATACACGCGCTCTCCATTTAACATGACACCTTGTTCGGTCAGCTTGATTTTGGACAAAAGCTTGCGCGACACCAGCAGCCGGCGCTGAAGCACGGTCTTCAGCAGCCAGCCATCTTCTTGTTCGGTCACCGTGTAGACAATCGGCGAATAGTATTGGCTCATTCTTTGCGGCGGAATACTTTTTTGCTCCGCACATATTCAATATCCGCCACCTGTTGTCTCGCGTTGGCCGTCCGTGCAACCACGAAGAAATAATCAGACAGTCGGTTTAGATACCGTCGTACAGACGGATTAATATCTGTATGTTGTCCAAGTGTTACTGTGCGACGCTCTGCACGGCGACATACCGTACGGCACACATGTAGAGCAGAGGATAGCTGACTGCCACCAGGAATAATGAATCGTTCCACTTTTGGATTCTCAGCATCATACTGGTCGATCCATTGTTCCAGACGCGTGACCATTTCATCTCTTACCTTATATTTGGTTTCACTAATCTTAACGAAGGCCAGATCGGACCCACAATCGAATAGTTCCTGCTGAACTTCCAGCAGATGTTCACGCAGATCTTCGAATTCTCCCTGAGCAGAGTCAATAAGGCTGATCGCCTGACCGACAAAACAGTTCAGTTCATCAATCGTGCCATACGCCTCAACTCGATCATCATCCTTGATGACACGTCCACCGATGACCGAAGTCTGTCCTTCGTCACCTGTTCGTGTATATATACCCATTGTTATCCCTCCAATTGTTAATATAATAATGAATACGGGAATGCCATTTTTTCAGAAACCAGTCTATAGCTTTACACGTATATAAGAATTGGTGTGCTCTGCCGAGTATACGACAAATCTTTGGAAACCAAAAGTAAAGGAGACGATTATGCAAAACTGGATAACCGATTTCATGGAACAATACGGCTACATAGGCATTGCACTCATTATTGCTCTTGAGAACGTATTTCCCCCGATTCCATCCGAAATCATCTTGCCGTTTGGCGGGTTCATGACCACCTATACCAGTCTCACCCTTCCAGGTGTAATTATTGCCGCTACCATCGGCTCCGTCCTTGGTGCAGTGTTACTCTATGGTATCGGACTCCTCATTGACGTCGAACGCCTTGAGAAAATTGTGGAACGCTGGGGACATGTTCTGCGCATCAAAAAAGAAGATATTCACCGTGTCGATGCATGGTTTGACAAATATGGCATGTGGACCGTATTGTTCTGTCGAATGGTTCCCCTCGTCCGTAGTCTCATCTCCATTCCTGCAGGCATGTCCAACATGAAATTTGGTTTATTCCTTCTCTTTACAACCATTGGTACACTGATCTGGAATGTCATTCTTGTCTCCGTTGGCGCTGCACTTGGCGCATCATGGGAGAGCATTTTACACTTTATGGACGTTTATTCCATTGTAGTGTACGTCATTCTGGCCATCATTGTCATCGGATGTATCATCTGGTGGATCAGACGTAGCAAAAAGCAAAAATAAAAAAAGGATAGACTTCATAAATAAAGCCTCCTTGCCACCATGATCGTGGTCGAGGAGGCTTCTTCATATCACCCGTTTATGTCATCTCGTTACCTTTCGTCTTCATACCGCATTTCCTGACTCTTCAGATCAATAGCCAGACCGGATACCAGCATGTACATCTTTTCAGCATGGATCTGCAGCATCCGGTTAACCGAGGCCATTCTCGCTGTAAATATCCGTTCTTCCTCGGTAGGATGCAATGTACCATGCATTTCATTGGTAATCACAAGCAACTTCCCCTGATAAGACAACAATGCATCGAGCAAAAGTTGAGTCTCTGAACGCTGATGATTCAGATCATCTGTTGTCCTGAAACCGGCAGCCATCCATGAGGTCAGACTGTCTACAATTACAATGCGCTGATCCGCCAAAAACAGATTGGATTCCCGATTAATCTGGGTGATCACCTCTGTCAGTTGCTGACCGTTCCCGGCATGAATGGCACGATAATGAGCGGATGGCAATTCGGGAATAACGGGATCATGATCACCAGTGGATAAATATACGCCCTCCCGGCTAATCCCGGCTGCGTAATTGAGGGCAAACCGGGTTTTACCACTACCTATGCCGCCTGTGACCGTAATCAACAATCCGCTTCCCTCCTTCCATAGCCATTCTGTATTTTCTTTACTCTGTCAGCGCCTTCAGCACTTTCTTGGATTCTTCGACATTAGACGTGGACACCGGAATGGTGGCGAACAAATTACTCGCAGCATATTCTACATCTTTAAACATCTTCATGTCTTCGAGCGGAATACCGTAAAGATGTGATTCCTGCTTGAGATCTGAACCGTCATCTCCCTCACCTTTCTCCACCAATACACCGCCTTCAAATACACCCCGCTCAAACTTCTTCGGATCAAAGGTATCATCCAGCGGAATGTTGGAGCCATTGCTTCCATATTGTTTCATGTCGGCTTCAGGCAAAATGAAGATATCATGTCCACCAGCCGCATACTCTACCATAATTTTCTGAACATCATACATCGCACTGGTGATCACTTCCACCTTGGGTTCCTCGCCCAGTTTTTGTTGCAAATTAGCCTGCAACTGCTCTGAGATTACAGATGGATTTCCTTGGTTATCAATGATGAAAATGGAAAAACCATCTTTACCACCACAACCCGCAAGCAAAAAAACGATAGAAATGATCGCAGTAAGCCCCCAAAATCTCTTCATTCCAGTTCCCCCTTTAGTCTCCTATGTCCAATATATCACAATTGTTCCACGCAAAAAAATAACCTGTATGATCAGGGGATCACCCTTGCTATGCACACAAAAAAGAAGACCCTCTCAGGTCTTCCTTCTAACGCAATAAAATGAAACGTTTCAATCCAGCGAAAACGTTATTTTCCTTTAATCGGGTTAGCCTTCATGTATTCATTAATCTTTAAATCCAGCAAACTGCTGATTTCAATTACAATATCGGATGTGAATGATTTCTCTTCGAGGAAGATCTGTTCCATCTTGCGACGAAGCATATGAATCTCATCTTCCAAGGAAATGTCATGCAAAGATGCGTTATCAGGTTTCACCGACCATCGGTCGCCATGATCGCCTTCTGCCAGATAGTGCCCACGATTAGTCGGTAAATCATATTCAACACAAAACAAAGCCAACCCCTCCTTGGAAAAATGGTTTCCAAATATATGAAAACTTATTTCAAATTGAAATTATATCACAATATTTTGTAAAAGAAAGTTATTTTTTTCCAATAATACAATGCCACAGTTTTTCTATACTTCTATTTTAGTATTAACCCTCTTTTTGCACTTTGTAAACAAAGTTTCCGATTCGTTCCAATGCTTCATTCAATTGGGTTACAGAAGTAGCATACGAGCAACGCAAGAAGCCTTCACCTTGAGGGCCAAAAACATTGCCGGGAACTGCAGCAACTTTATTCTCGGTTAACAATCGCTCAGCAAACAGATCGGAGCTCATGCCCGTCTTTTGAATACTCGGGAATGCATAGAATGCGCCTTGAGGTTCATGACAATCGAGTCCAATATCCCGGAATCCCTGCACAATCAAACGTCTGCGCTGATTATACGATTCTACCATCCGGTCTTTCTCACCCAAACCGTTCGTCAATGCTTCAAGCGCAGCAACCTGACCCATGGCCGGTGCACACATTACCGTATACTGATGGATTTTGAGCATGGCTGCAATAAGCTCAGGATGACCACACATGTACCCGATCCGCCAACCTGTCATTGCAAAAGCCTTGGAAAATCCGCTTACGAGAATGGTCCGCTCTTTCATGTCAGGAATAGCTGCAAAGCTAACATGTTTTTGCGTATAGGTCAATTCAGCGTAAATTTCATCAGCGATCACAATCAGATCATGCTTTTTGATCACTTCAGCAATAGGCAGCCACTCTTCATACGTCATGATGGCTCCTGTAGGATTACTCGGATAACACAGAATAACCACTTTTGACTTCGGTGTGATGCCAGCTTCAAGTGCTTCTGCCGTTAACTTGAACTGATCTTTCGCATAAGTTTCCACACCGACGGGTATACCACCACCGATGGAAGCGATTGGTGAATAAGCCACGTACGAAGGTTCAGGAATAAGAATCTCGTCGCCAGGTACGATTAATGCACGCAAAGCAAGGTCAATCGCTTCGCTGCCACCCACGGTAACAATAATCTCATCCTTGGGATCATATTTGGTATCAAACTGAGTATCGAGATAATCGCTGATGGCTTCTCTCAGCTTCGGCATGCCTGCGTTGGATGTGTAGCTGGTCATACCTCTTTCCAGCGAGTATACACAGGCTTCACGCATATGCCAAGGTGTAACAAAATCGGGTTCACCCACACCCAATGTGATAATATCCTTGTTGTCTCCTACCAGATCAAAGAATTTGCGAATTCCGGATGGAGGTATCTGCTGCACGAGGGGTGCCAGATAAGATGTCATTTTCTTGTTGTTCCCGGTTGTCTGTTCATTCACTATCATGACACATCTTCCTTTACGGCGAGATCATGAGACGGTTGTCTTCCTGATGGTCTTCAAAGATAATCCCGTCCTGCTTATATTTTTTAAGAATAAAATTCGTTTTGGTTGAAAGTACAGAGTCAATCGGAGACAGTTTCTCCGACACAAAGTTAGCGACTTCACGCAGGTTACCACCTTCTACTTCAACGAGCAGATCGTATGCACCTGACATGAGATATACGGATTTCACTTGCGGATAGAGATAAATGCGTTCGGCAATCCCTTCAAAGCCACGACCACGCTCCGGCGTGATCTGCACCTCAATCAGTGCCGTTACTTTCTCATCATCTATTTTGCTCCAGTTCACGACAGTTGCGTATTTCACGATGACGTGGTCTTGTTCAAGCTGTGCCACGGCGTTCTTGATCTTGTCTTCCGACTCCCCCAGCAGCGTCGACAGCAGTGCGGGAGTCCTTCTCGCGTCTTCCTTCAGCAGATCCAGAACTTTTAATTGCAGATCGTTCAAATCTTTCATGGTTTTCCCTCCAGCGTCATCCAGGTTCCTGAAAATGAATTAATACTTATATTACATGAATTTAACGTTGATGCAAAGACAAAAGACCGCCTGCCCTGAATTCAGGCAAGCGGTGGTATGGTCTTGGTTAGCCAAGTGCTTCAAACCTCATTTCCACAGGTTACATGTAATAAGGGTTACCGTAATTCGGCTGATGCTGAGGCACATTAGGAGCTTGGCTATATGAACTGTTCTGCGTATTCTTCTCCTGGATGAATTGCTGACACTTCTGTTGCGTCTGGTGTGCAGACTGAATTTGCTTGTCCACATCCTGACGAAGTGCCTTGGAAGAGACAGAATACATGTTGTTTTGCTGCATCAGATTGAACAGTTCCCCTTGTAATCTTAGGGTGTCATTTGTTAAATCTGTGAACATTCGACGTGTCATGGGGCAGGAAGCTTCCGTTGTCGCAGTCGTATATTCGCGCGAGGTTCGTCTTAAATCTGCAAGAATCGACTTCAGCAGATCCTGCTCCTGCATAAAAGCGCCATTAGATGATAAAGATTGAGAATACATGCGTTTTCCTCCTATACAGTTAGAATTGACTTCGATTACTGAACTTGCGCTGGGGCAAGAGATTGATGTTGCTGCAGCGCATTGACAAGGGTATTCAGATGCTGTTCATGTGAGCGAACATAATGATTCAGTGCCTGTTGAATTTGTGGGTTATGTGTGATGGAAGCGGTGGCTGCACACTGCTTAATCAGCAGTTCTTCATTGGTAATCGAGTCCGCAATGTAGTTCAATTCCTTGGGACTCAACGCTTGCATAGCTTGATTCTGCATGTTTCGATGGCCTCCTCGGCATAAAGTTTATGCGCAATTATTGTTAGCCCGGTCACACAAAAGTATACAAATTTAAAATCATAAAGGAGATGTTTCTAATGGATCTGGTCTATGGCACACCGTTCTGGCCTTCCACTTTTAATTCAACGTTTAATTATCCTGCTCTTCGAGAAGACATCTCGTGTGACTGCCTCATCATTGGCGGTGGTATGGGGGGCGCTCTGACTTCGAAACTGCTCTCAGAGAAAGGTGTTAACACGGTTGTTATTGATAAGCGAGATATTGCTCAAGGCAGCAGCTCTGCCAATACAGGTCTTTTGCAATACACGAATGACAAGACCCTAACCTCATGTATTCATACCTTTGGTGAAGCCAAAGGCGTACGTTTTTATGAACTTTGCCGGGAAGCCATGAAACAACTTACTCAGATTGCAGGTACTCTGGATACGGATCCTTGGTTTATTCCACGAACAAGTCTTTGCTTTGCAAGCAGTGAAGATGATGTGAGCCTATTGGAGGAAGAATATCAAACGCTGAAGCACTACGGCTTTGAAGCTGAACTGTGGAATGCCGACAAAATCAAAACACATTTCCCCTTCAGTAAACCAGCTGCACTGTATACACGGGGAGATGCGGAAGTGAACCCCTATCGATTCGTTCATGCCTTATTTGAATCTGCCAATAAGCGCGGGGCCCGAATCTATGGTCAGACCGAAATGATACACTGTGAATACGATGAAGATGGTGTAGTATGCCACACTTCTAACGGTAAGATCCGTGCCAGCAAAGTCATATTTGCTGCCGGTTACGAGACACAGGATATCAAAAAGGATCGCGGAGCCTATCTGAAAACGACCTATGCGATTGCTACCAAGCCGCTACCCGATCTTAAGGAATGGTTTGAGCACAGCATGATTTGGGAGACCGCACGTCCCTATTTGTATATGCGAACAACACCAGATGGAAGAATCATCGCAGGTGGTTTGGATGAAGAAATACCTCGGGAGGATCAACGTGAAATTCGGGCAAAGCACCGGGGAGATACACTTCTGGAAGAGGTCCGTTCCTATTTCCCTTTAGATGGTCTTGCAGTCGATTATGCCTGGGGTGCCGTGTTTGGTAATACGAATGATGGTCTGCCACTGATCGGTACACATCCCGATTATCCGCATTCTTACTTTGTGGAAGGCTATGGAGGCAACGGGACGGTGTACAGTATGATTGCTGCTTCCCTGATTACAGATGCCATAACTGGCAAGCAGAACCCTGATATGGATCTATTCTCACTCACACGTACAAGTAAACCATCTCCCGTATAACATCCGATTTGAGCTGTATATAAGCTATGCATGCGTTATAAATAATTAAGGGTACAGTGCCAGGAAACTTATCTCTTTCCCGGGACTGTACCCTTTTGGTTACGAACCCCCGATATATTGACTGTCCTCTAAGCCGAGGGCTCCTGCCCTTCCGTTCGGTTCAATAATTTGTGCATAAAGATCCAGCCGATTAACGGAAAAGCACCTAGGACAATAATAAGCCAGGTTAACATGCGTAGAGACGGAGCATTCATGACCGTTACAATAAATACGGCCAATCCAAAAAGCCTGCCGAGCATCAGGCATAATTCTCTCAAAACGACAAGTTCAACCCTTTTCTCCACATTTTCGCCACTCGTGCCCATCATGTCGAATCCCGCTGATATCATTGGCAGTACATATAGTGGCATTGCGACAGCACTACCAATCCCCATGATTAACAACGTACCATAAGTGACTTTCCAGAGAAGAGGAAGGAGCACAAGCAGCAGAATCAGGGCTCCGATGAACATGCCTTTTGATCTATACTGTGGTTTAAACCATTTCCCTGCTGCCCAATAACTTACAAGTGCCACGGCTGAGGTGATGAGTGAAAACTGTCCCAATTTGTACTCCTGTGCTGTAGCCACGTAGACAAGCAGTGCAATCAGAAAGGCAAAGACACCCTCACGAGCGCCCTGAGCGAATAAACCCAAAGCCAAGGTTCTCCAGAGACTATCCGGTTTGGATATCTGTGTCCAAGGCTCCGACCAACGGTATGTACCGCTTACCTTTCTTTTTTTGAGAAAAAAACTGAAGACTACCGCTATGACATAAATGACGAGTGATATTGTAAATATAAAGCGATATCCTGTGTTGTCTGTCATTCGGGTAATAACCAGACCAGAGAACCATGGACCTATAATTCCTGTCATTGAGCCAAGTAACCCCACCCAGCCATTAAATAGATCCCTGTTTGCCCGATCCGTTATTTCAAAATACACGACATTAAACGCGATCCAGAATAGCCCAAGCGAACAACCCAGTAGTATGCCTAGAGGCCAAATCCAGTCTACAGCGTTGGAACCCGCCCAGAGGACAATCATATAGAAAAGGCCAGACAGCGCAGTACCTAGACGTAATGCACTCATTTTATTGTGTTCCTTGACCCATTTGCCAGCCAGCCAGAACGTGAGTCCAATAGCCAGTTGCTGACTGATGGTGAACCAACCCAACATGGCATAATCCGGACGGCTTTTCCACAGAAACACATTCAAAAAGGTTCCCGACAATGCTCCGGCTAACGCAAACAATCCATTCACGCCCAAAAGCAGAATGGATTGTCGGCCTAAAGTAATCTTCATCTGCTCCTCCTTTATCCACCTGAAATGAACTGTACACAGGTAAGTCTCAGGGTTAACGTGCCCCAAGCAAGAGGAAAACATGATGAATCTTCAGGATTGCTATGAAATTAGTTTAAATCTTCGGAAATGCTTATTTCTGCGCACTTAGATTCTGAATCAGACGTAGACGGTCATCCTCAGACAGACTGTATTGAACTTGGAAACATCCAGAGCACACATAGGTTAGCACCTTGAATGGTGTTGACAATAGTGACCCTTCACCTGAAGCAGCGTTAGCAACTGGTGTGAAGTTATCCTGTGTTGCGGCTTGTGTACCTGCGAGAATCATGAATTCACGGCAATTCGGGCACTCTGGTACTTCTTCCTGATGATCAAGTTGCTGCTGTACACCTTGTTCATACTGAATCAGATCATTACCTTCATCCGCGTATTTGGTTAACGTTCGCAACTCCGGCAATTTGAGTTCGACTTCATCCCCCCACAGATCCGAAAGATCCGTAGTCTGTTTCTCGTTCGTTACATCGTCTACATCATAGATATCGTCCTCAGCTTCATCGTTCTCTTCATCATCGATGTTAATGTTCAACGTACGGTATCCTTTTAACTCATTGTGGCAATAAGGACACTCTTCTTCAGGACCGAGCTCCTCATCCCATACAATCTCCGTCTGACACCAAGGGCATACTGTTGTTTCCATATTGATCAACCTTTCTCTTTCATATAATCATGTATTCATTACATAGATGACACCGATGGCAAAAAAAACAATCGATGCCGCAAACAGAATCCGTATCAATATTTTCATGACCGGTCCCCCTAGATAATGCTCGCGCCAATAACAAACGACAACGAGACGGAAATAATCATGGATATCAATCCGACAGCTCGGTTATCCGCTTCGATCTCCTTATCAATGGAGAATACGGGTGTGAGGAATTCGAACAAAAAATAGGCAACGAGCAAAAGAATAAATCCGACAAACGACCACGTCATGGCTTCATACACCGAAGATTTAGCCTGTATGCAGAAACGCAGTACGTTGCAGATCCCGAAAATCTTGCCTCCAGTGGCCATCGCAACGGCCACATTCCCCTTCTTGATCTCCGTCCAGCATTTATATTTGGTCACCAGTTCGAAGCAAGCCAGAAATACAAGCAGCTCCATAATCGCTACCGAGAAAAAACCGAGCACCATCCCCAAGGGATGAGACAGCAATTGGTCAATGCTTTCTTTCACGCACCGTTCCCCTCTCCCCATCTGCGACCTTCATGCATAAGGCCGCAGAATATCATTGATTCATGGTCCGGCTATTCCAATTCTGCGACGGTCACACCGTTTCCGCCTTCTCCGTAATTGCCCAGCCGGTAACTTTTAATATGTTTATGCTTACGCAGGTAATCCTGAATACCGGAACGCAAAATTCCTGTACCTTTACCGTGAATTATATAAACTTGGCCCAGGTTGGCGAGGAAAGCTTCATCAATGAAACGGTCTGTCTCCATCAGGGCTTCTTCCAGGTTGGTACCACGCAGATCCAGTTCACTCTTCACGTTGTCATCACGCGTGCGCTTCATGCCAGTTACCGGTTTCTGCTTCGGTTTGGCTGCGGGAGCCGATTGCTGCAGTTCCAGGTCATCCAGGGATACTTTCATTTTCATGATCCCCAGCTGCACCATCGCGTCTTTGCTACCAGACATCTCCACAACATGACCTTTTTGATTCAAACTATAGACAAGCACTTCATCACCAGGACCGATGGCACGCGTCTTCGGTGCTGTTGCCGTTTTCTTGACGGTCTTCCGGCGCTTCTCCGGTTCAGCTTCATCCAGCTGTTTGCGAGCGGCAATGAGTTTGTGCTCCTTAACAGAAGCCCCTTCTTCCATAGCCAACAGACGAAGATCTGCAATAATCTTCTCCGCTTCGGCACGAGCCTTGTCCACAATGCTGCGTGCATCCTCTTCTGCTTTTTCAATCCGGCGATCACGCTGCTGTTCCAGCTTCTCCAGTTCCGTCTGATGACGACTGCGTAATTTCTCCATGTCCTGGCGCAAGCTCTCTGCCTTCTCACGCTCTTGTTCAGCCGTAAGACGGTTCTCTTCAAGAGAAGCAATCATGTGCTCGATCCGTTGATCTTCTTCCTTCACTTCGCCACGGGCGTAGTCGAGAATGTAACCCGGCAGTCCCAGTCGCTCTGCAATGGCAAATGCATTACTTCGTCCAGGTACACCCACCAGAAGGCGATATGTCGGACTCAGTGTATTAATGTCAAATTCCATGCTGGCATTAATGACGCCTTTGCGCTCATATGCGTATGCTTTCAGTTCACTGTAGTGGGTGGTTGCAACCATGCGACATCCCGTCCGGTGCATATGCTCCAGCATGGAGATCGCCAGTGCGGATCCCTCAGCCGGGTCTGTTCCTGCTCCAAGTTCATCGAGCAATACCAAACTTTTTGGCGTCATGTTCTTCAGAATGCGAATGATGTTCGTCATATGGCTTGAGAACGTACTCAGATTCTGCTCAATACTCTGTTCGTCCCCAATGTCCGCATAGATCGCATCAAATACACATAGCTGACTGCCATCCTCTGCCGGAACAAATAAACCGGACATGGCCATCAAGCTCAGCAATCCAATCGTTTTGAGCGTTACCGTTTTACCACCCGTATTCGGACCTGTCACGATAATGGATGTGTAATCATTGCCCAGTTCAATGTCGATTGGAACTACGTTTTCGATCGGTATTAACGGATGACGGCCTTTTTTGAGTTTGATGAATCCGCGGTCATTCATGCGTGGTAGCGTTGCTTTCAGTTCACGAGCCAGACGTGCCTTGGCAAAGATAAAATCAAGCGATCCCAGCAAGTCGACATCATACAGCAGCCATTCTCCCTGTTCACTGACAAGTGCCGTCAATTTCTGCAAAATAATTTCTATTTCGCGCTCTTCCCGAATACGGGTCTCGCGCAATTTGTTGTTCATTGCAACGATGGATTCCGGCTCAATGAACAATGTTGCACCCGAACCGGATTGATCATGCACAATCCCACCAAAGTACGAACGATATTCGGCTTTCACCGGGATAACAAAACGGTCTCCCCTGATCGTGATGAGCTGATCCTGCAGCATCTTGGATACCGTAGAGGATCGAATCATGGAATCCAGCTTCTCGCGAATTCGCGCTTCTCCGCCTCTCAGCTCACGACGAATCTGCGCCAGCGTTACGCTTGCACTGTCAGCAACTTCTGCATTATCGTCGATACAGATTTTGATGGCATCCTCAAGCGTCTTTTGCTCTGACAGTTGATCACTGATATAAAACAAGGATTCGATGGGCTCATCTTCATGCAGAGTGGCAATTAGACGTTTCAATCGTCGTGCAGCAAAGGTCGTATTGGATATTCCCAAAAGCTCGTGAGGGTTAAGCGTTCCTCCAATTTCAGCACGTTTGATGGAGGCCGTAATATCTACAATTCCCCCAAAAGACGGCGAGCCCTTCAAGCGATCAAATGTAAAGGCTTCATCGGTTTGCTGAAGCAACCGTTTCACTTCTTCAAGTTCACTGATCGGTTCAAGTTGCTCCGCTTTCTTTTTCCCCATCGTGGTTTGGGCATAGCTAAGCAATGTATTTAAAATTTTGCGATATTCCAGTGTGTGTAAAATTTTCGTGTCCAAGTGTACAACTCCTTCCAAACTATATCTGTATTATAACGAAAGAAACTTTCTTGCGCTATTTAACGAATCCTTCCACACATAACTTCAACCATAGCATCACAAACTACAGGTGTCAGGATTGTGCAACCTCTCCGAACCCCTTGGAGTTGCCCTGCTCAGTTCAATCCCGAATAAAAGGAGGTACACACCATGAATTTCCTGGGACATGTCGTGCGATTTGTCATCGCTGCAATTGTATTAATGGTGGTCAGCTGGATCGTTCCCGGATTCGCCGTTGGTGGCTTCTGGAGCGCTCTGTTGCTTGCTCTTGTCATTGCCCTGCTCGGCTGGATCGTTGAAGGTATCTTCGGCAAAAGGGTCAACCCGTTTGGTCGCGGTATTGTCGGATTTATCGTTAGCGCACTGGTGATTTGGCTGGGTCAATATGTTGTAGATCATGTTGAGGTCAGCCTGCTCGGTGCCATTCTCGCTGCGCTGGTTATTGGGATTATCGATCTCTTCATCCCGGTATCCACCCCTTTTGATGCCGGACGAAGCTCTAAAAGTTAATCCCAGCTTCTCCTTTTCATCTCCATGAATGCTTCTAAACCTCTGAAGGCCTGTGCCGGATGAGGTTTATTTCATTTGAAGTAGTAACGAACCATCCACTCAAGCATGTACAATTTTCAACAAAACGACATACGCAGCGTGTACAGGCATCCATATATTGCGGTATGATGACTGAAGCAATCATTCACATTTTATTCATATCACTTATAAGGAGGCACATGATGAAGAAGGGCATAGCATGGCTCGCTGCCTGTATGTTAATTCTGGTCCTCGCTGCATGCGGAGGGGCGAATCAGTCCGCAGACTCTGGCAGTAACGGGTCCGATGCTGGCGTTACAGCCAGCGAAGAACTGGTCATCAAGGCAAGCAACTACGAATTCGATCAACCCGAGTACCATCTTAAAAAAGGTGTCCCGGTTAACATTGTTTATGAAAATGTAAACGGCAATCATGGAATACTCGTGCCTGAGCTGAATCTTATGCTAGACACCAGAAACAGTTCCAAAGTGATTACCCCGGACAAAGTCGGTGAGTTTGAAATGTCCTGTTCGGTCTTCTGTGGTTCGGGACACAGCAGCATGATCTCCAAAATTATCGTTGAAGAATAGTATTCAAGACAAGGAGCCCCCGCAGCGACGGGAGCTCCTTCTTTAGTATAACAAATTGTACCAGAGTGCGTTGCCCACGAGCCAGTTCTGCCACAATCATTCCGCTAGGTCTGGTCCTGTTCAATCAATTCAATCCATTCGTTATATTCCGTCTGCAATTTCGTATATTCATCATGCAACTGACGATATTCCGTATTCAGCTGCTCTGCCTTTTCCTGCTCCATTTCGCGTTCAACCTGTAACAAACGTAATTGATTAGCTGCCAGTTCATAACGCTCGCCCATCTCAAGCAGTTCATTTTCCATGATCTGTTTCTCTTGAGTTGCTTCTGCCCGTAACTGATCCAGCTGCTGTCGTTCTTGCTCCAGTCCCTCCAGCAACTCGCTACTTGCCGCGCTTTCTCTCTTCCATACCGTCAGTTCATTCTCAAGCGCAGCCCAGCGCTCATGCCAGGATTGTTCCTGAGCCGCCCATTCATCTGCACGGCGTTGCCACACCTGGTCGTTCTGCTCTGCTTGTGCAACGCTGGAGCGGAGTTCTTCTTCACGTCTCGTCAACTGCTCCAGACGGGATGACAACTCAGCCTGTTTGGCTGACAGTTCTTCATGTTTGATCTGCCACTCCAACGCTTCTTCCTCAGTCTGGGCTAGCCGGCTCTCTTGCTCCGAGTAGCGCTCGGATAGTTTCGCTGAAGATTGTCTTGCTTCTTCAAGCACTCTTACAATCTCTTGCTTCTCCGTACTCAATTCATCCAGCTTGGAACTGTAATTCTCTTCCCGTTGTAATGCATCACTGTAGTCGTTACGTATTTGTTTATAATTCTCCTGAAGTCGGTTCAACTCTTCCCGAACAACATTCAGCTCAACTTCAAGCTGTTTGCGTTTCTCTTCCAAAAGCTCTGCTTCCTTCTGATAATGCACAGCCTCTTCATGGTTGAAACGAGACTCTTCCTTCACCACGGACAATTCATCATGAAGGGATTGCACACCAGACTCCAGCGTTTCATTTTGTTCAGCAACTTCGAGAATTTGGTTCTCCAGGTCACCGATCTCAGCCAACCGTTGCTCTGCAAGGTCTTTCAAGGACTGCTCACGTTCCGTAAGCGTGCCGATCTCATTCTGCAATGTACGCACCGCAGCATGAGCCTGTTCAAGCACCTTATGCAACCTGCGCTGTTCCTCTTCCGACTTCACTTCAGCCTCACGAAGGTTTTGAGCTTCCTGTTCAAGCTGTGCATGTTGCTCCTGAAGTTTGCGCAGCTGCGCTGTGAGAGAGGTTTCCCTATCCACAGTTTCGTTATACTTCTGCTTCCATTGTTCCTGTGCATCACGGGATTGCTGGGCGGCTTGCTCCGTCTCACGCAGAAGCTCCTGCAACTGGGAACGATCCTCTTTTAACTGTTCCAGTTGCTGCTCCAGTTCCGTGATTCGGCGAGTCTGAACTTCCTGCTCCTGTTTTCGGACCCCATGCTCATGACGCAATGTTTCCAATTGACCACGCTCGTGCTGAAGCTGCTGTTCTTGCTCTGCAACCACATCCTGTGCACTGATGAGCTGGGTCATCACTTCTTCCAATTGCTCTTCGACATCTAATAGTCGAGTCTCCGCCTCTTTACGTTGTTCCTCCAGCTGCTGCATGAGCTTGCCACGTTCTTCTTGCAGTAAGGCTTCCGCAGCGGATGCAGCTTCTATTGCGCGAGATGCCGCTGCTTCCTTAGCTTGCTGCAATTGTTCCTCGAGTGCTGCTTCTTTCTCCATCCATTCGAGTTCCGACTGCTCGGATATCGCTTTGAACTCCGCATTCAATTGATTCACCTGAGTCAGGCGCTTCTGCTCCGCTTGTTCCTGCAAAGCAGCTCGCTCTTGATTCGCTTCTTCCGTCAGAGCATGAGTCTGTTCCAGTGCTTTTTCTTCAGCCTGCTGGAGGCGAAGTTCCATCTGTTGTTGAAGTTCGTTATATTGCAGTGCCGCTTCTTCCTGGGCTTTCTTCAAATTGGCCTCAGCCTGCTCCAACTCGGACAGAATGGCGGACTCGGCTTCTTCCTTGGCTGTCTGAACCTGCTGTGCGGCCTTGGCTTCAATTTGTTGACGTTCTGTAACGGCACGGCGTTCAGCTTCTTTTAATTGAGCTGCAGTCTTGTCCTGCAATTCCTTATATTGCGTTGCAGCTTTGGCCTGCGCCTGCTGCAGTTCGGATACAGAACGGTTCTGAGCTTCTTTTAGCTGTGAAGCGGCCTGTGCCTGTGCAGTTTTGAGCTGATTAGCCGCTTTTTCTTCCATTTCCTTCAGCTGTCTCGTTGCCTTGACTTCTGCTTCCTTGAGTTGTGCCGCTGCCTTAGTCTCTGCTTCCTTAAGTTGTGCGGTAGCTTGAGCCTGCAATTTCTGCACTCGCTCTGTTGCCTGGGTACGCTCCTGCTCAAGCAATGTGTTTAACTTGGCCATTTCGGCTTGCTTGTCCTTTTCGACCTTCTGCAGCGCCTGCTCAGCTTCAAGCTTCAGCTTCTGCAATTCAGCAAGAGACTGGTCACGCCGTTCCAATTCTTGTTGATGTTCATTTTGTATGGCGTTCAACCGATTCAATTCATTTCTCAGTTCTGTACGTTCTCCAGTAAGCATCTTCAGCTCATTCCGGATTTCCTGAGTCTGAAGAGACTGTTCAGCCATATGTACAGCCGCCAGTACCGCGATACGCGGAGTATCCAGACGGGAATTTTGCTTGGAGATCGCGCTCATACGCTCATCTACCAGGTTAGCTACTTGTTTCATATAGTCGGCACTGCTGCCAACCAGTTTATAGGAAGTCCCGTAGATATCTACGGTGACGCGTGTACGATCAGGTGTAGTCACAGTTGTGCCCTCCTTCAAGTCTGTATGTTGATTCTAAGCTGTAATCACAAAAAAGTCACATCGATCCTCTAATGCTAAGGATTCGATGTGACTTCAAACAATTCCTGCTAATCTTTGTTCAAAAAATCTTCTTCTGTCCTATTTACGCAATTCCGCTCCAAATTGCTCTTCCAGACGAGCCACTACACGTGCATGAACTTCAGTAACTTCCTCATCGGTCAGTGTACGTTCACGATTCCGGTACACTAGTGCCATTGCCACGCTCTTCTTGTTTTCACCCAGTTTACTTCCAGTAAACACATCGAATACCTGTACGGTTTGCAGCAACTCACCCGCAGATTCACGAATGGCGCGCAGCATATCTCCAGCTTCAATATCCTCATTCACAACAACCGCGATATCCCGTTCCATTGCTGGGAAACGCGGAAGCTCACGATAACGAATGTCAGCGTCTGCTTCACTGTAGATCGATTCAAGTGCAATCTCTGCGATGTACACATCATTCAGATCATACTGCTGTTGCAGTTCCGGATGCAATTGACCCATTGTACCGATCAATGTGCCTTCTCCGCCATCCTTCCCTTCCAGGTAAACCGATGCAGAGCGTCCCGGATGGAATCCTTCAGGGCTATTTGCTACCAAGCGAATGCGTTGTTCCAGACCTACATAGGCGAACAAATGCTCAAGCGCACCTTTCAGATCGAAGAAGTCTACTTTCTCCGCTCCAACATTCCACTGCTGACTTGCACGATTCCCGGTGAGCAGCAAGCCCAGTACCGGAATCTCATGTGGTTGCTTGGTCAACTGATCTTCTTCAGTGAAGAATACATTGCCCACTTCAAATACAGCCAGTGAATCCTGTTTACGGTTCATGTTATACACCGCTGCATCCAGCATTTGCGGCAAAATACTTGTACGAAGCACACTGCGGTCCTCACTCATAGGCATGGCGAGCTTCACGGCTTTACTACCTTGTGTCAACGCCGGGAACAGAGTCGCTTTATCCGGGTGTACAAAGGAGTAACTGATCATTTCCTGCCAGCCACTGCCTGAGAGCAATCCACGAATGGTGCGACGCATTGCTTGTGAGCGTGTATAAGCACCCGGAGTCGTTGGTCCTTCAATCCATGTGGTTGGAATGTTGTCATATCCGTACAGACGTGCAATCTCTTCAAACAGGTCTACGTCGAGCGTAATATCCCCTCTGCGTGTTGGTACTTCCACATCCAGCAATCCTTGATCAGCATCACCACATGCAAAGTGCAAGCGAGCGAAAATGGTTTTCACCTCAAGCAAAGACAGATCGGTTCCCAGATAACGATTCAGTCGATCCAGCGACAATTGAATTACACGTTTCTCCGCAGCTTCCGCTCCAGCTTCCACGATTCCTTGGTGCACTTCACCTTCAGCATAACGCTGAATCAGTTCAGCCGCACGATCCAAAGCCGTAATGACCGCGCCCGGGTCTACTTCCTTCTCAAAACGCATGCTTGCTTCGGAACGCAGCCCCAGTTGGCGCGACGTTTTCCGAACGGTTCCGCCATCGAACTTGGCGGACTCCAAGAGCAGATTCACCGTGCTTTCCGACACCTCGGAATTCTCGCCACCCATAACCCCAGCGATGGCTACCGGTTTCACTCCATCTGTGATGAGCAACATGTGCGGCTCCAGCTTACGCTCTTGACCATCGAGCGTAACGATCGTTTCGCCTTCGTTGGCCATCCGCACTTCAATATGGCCTTTTTCCAACTTATCTGCATCAAATGCATGTAGCGGTTGACCGTATTCCAGCATGACATAGTTCGTGATATCAACGATATTATTAATCGGACGAACACCCGCAGCCATCAGACGGTTTTGCATCCACAGCGGGGAAGCACCCAGCTTAATGCCTGTTACATAACGAGCTGCATAGTGACTGCATTGCTCCTGTGCCTTAATCTCTACAGAGATATGATTCGCAGCCGCATCACCAACCTCAACCAGTTCATCTTTGGGACTCGGAATCTTCACTTCACGACCCAGGATGGCACCCACTTCATAAGCTGCACCACGCATGCTGAGACAGTCGGAACGGTTCGGTGTCAGGTCCAGTTCAAGCACATGATCGTCGAGACCAAGAACCTGGCTGATTGGCGTGCCAACCTCTGTTTGTTCCGGCAAAACGAGAATACCTTCCTGCTGATCTTTGGGCAGCAATTTGTCGTTCATGCCCAGCTCTTTGGCGGAACAGATCATGCCAAGGGATACAACACCGCGCAGTTTGGCTTTTTTGATATCCAATCCACCAGGGAGCTTCGCTCCAACCAGGGCTACGACTACTTTTTGGCCTGCATCCACATTTTTCGCACCACACACGATTTGCAGATCTTCTTCCTGACCGGCATCGATGACACATACATTAAGTTTGTCGGCATCCGGGTGTTTCTCCTTGCTCTTCACATAACCCACAACAACTTTATTCACGCCCTTGTTGCGGTTCTCCACTACATCAATTTCTACTCCCGCACGGGTGATTTTCTCTGCCAATTCCTGTGGCGTCACACCTTCAAGGGAAATATAATCAGACAGCCAATCTGTCGATACTCTCATGGACGTTCACTTCCTTCATCTATAAATTGGTGTTCCCGGTTCATTCGCTTGCTCTATATGGTTAATCTATCTTGTCTTAAAATTACAGCCGTCCAAATTGCTTCAGGAAGGTCAGATCACTATTGTAGAAGTGACGGATATCATCAACACCATACTTCAGCATGGCGATACGTTCTACACCCATACCAAATGCGAAACCACTGTATTTCTCCGGATCATAGCCGCCCATTTCCAATACTTTCGGGTGAACCATACCGCCGCCCAAAATTTCAAGCCAGCCTGTTTGCTTACATACCCGACAGCCGCTGCCGCCACATTGTACACACGTTACATCCACTTCCGCACTTGGCTCCGTGAACGGGAAGAAGCTTGGACGCAGACGAATTTCCGTATGGGAACCGAACATTTCGCGCACGAATTGCAGCAGGGTTCCTTTCAGATCACTCATACGAATGTTTTCGCTGATGACCAATCCTTCAACCTGGTTGAATTGGAAAGAGTGCGTCGCATCGTCGTCATCACGGCGGTATACTTTACCTGGGCAGATGACTTTGACAGGCACTTCGCCCTTCATGCTCTGCATGGTACGTACTTGAACCGGAGACGTATGGGTACGCATCAACAAGTCTTCTGTAACATAGAAGGAATCCTGCATATCGCGCGCCGGGTGATTCTTCGGCAGATTCAATGCTTCAAAGTTGTAATAATCCATTTCGACTTCAGGACCTTCTGCAACGCGGTATCCCATACCGATGAAAATATCTTCGATCTCCTGTACCACTTTAGTCAGTGGGTGCAGTCCGCCTTGACGTCCACGACGTCCTGGCAGGGTCACATCAATTTTCTCGGATTGCAGACGCTTCGCTGTCTCTTCCTTCTGGAACTGATCCTGCTTGCTGTCGATGACTTCCTCAATGGCAGCCCGAACATCATTGGCTACTTGACCAATAACTGGACGTTCCTCTGCACTAAGCGCACCCATTCCGCGCAAAATTTCAGTCAATGCACCCTTTTTCCCCAAATACTTCACACGCAGATCACTGAGCGTCTGCGGATCATTCACACCAGACAACTGCTCCAGCGCTTCGATCTTTAATGCCTCTAAACGTTCTTTCATGTGTAATTGCCCCCTTTTTGTGGTGTTTTTGCAACAAAAAAAGGCCTTCTCTCCCCTGAAGGGACGAAAAGACCGTGGTACCACCCTTGTTAGACATCCCTTGCTGCACGGCCCCTTTGGCCTGCAACTCGTTCTGTCTCACTTTGTACGGAATAACGACCGTTAACCGTTTGCCCCTACTGTTGCCTCTGTGTCTGCACACAAACAGGTTCAGGGAACCGCTTCGGAGTGAATTTCGGCAGCCTTGTTCTACAGAAACGCTCTCAATCTACGGCGCTTCCTCCCTGTCCAGAGGTACTGCTTACTTATCTCCATCATCACGTTTGCTTTTAAGTTAAACCTCTAGAGGTTGTCAAAAAGTTCGCTTTTGATTACGAATGATACCTTGTGGCATCATCAGCATCGAATATGGCATTCAGCCGAAATGTCCGTTGCTCACGTAGTTTTCCCTACGCTCCGCTACTCCATTTCTATCTTCATCCCATCTTCTTGGTACTGAAAACCGATCTTTTTGAACACTTCCCTATATCGATGTAACCATCGATGATCGTTCATAATTATATGCAAAATAGATTGAAATAGCAAGCCGTCCATCTTCTAATTTATGCTTGCACCCTTATCTTTCAATTGTTTCAGGCGCTGCTGGATTTCGCGAATCTCCGTTGCCTCGACTGCTCGTTCACTCTCATGTTCAGGCAGTGTCAGACTGTCTTTTCCAACAGCGCTCACAGGAGACAGTAACTCGGATAAGCGCATCTGCAATCGCAACCGTTCGTCATCAGATTCCCGGGTCTCGAGCGCCAGCTCCCGAAGTTTAATGGACTCCTCCCAATCCGGCACACTTCCTTCAAACAGGGTTGCTGTGCCACCAGGTTCCAGATCGCACAAGCGATTCGCTAGTGACTTCGTTAGCATCCGGTCGTGAGATACAAGCACCAAAGCACCTGAAGCCTGTTTCAATACATTCTCCATGACTTCCTGGGTATCGATGTCCAGATAGTTGGTCGGCTCATCCAGCACCAGCAGATTCGCTCCGCCAAAGTACAGTCTCAGAAATGCCACTCTGCACTTTTCCCCCATGCTCAAATCCCCAATGCGCTTGAACACATCATCCCTGGAAAACAGGAAACATCCCAGAATGGTACGTGCCGCACTTTGTGTCATGGATGGAAGGGTAAGCAAGCTGTCCAGCAGCGTCAGATTCTCGGGAAGTCCTTCCAGCTCTTGTGAAAAGTAACCGATTCTCAGCTGTGGATGCCTTGTGACCTTGCCTTGCGAAGGTTCCAGCTCACCAATCATCAGCTTCAACAGTGTCGTCTTGCCCGTTCCATTAGGGCCCCGTACGGCAAGACGATCTCCGCGTTCCACAGCGATTCGAAGGTCGCGAAGCAAGAGCTGGTTACCTGTATATGAAAAACTCACCTCTTCCAGCGCAAGCAGCTGGCGTGCAGCCAGTGTATTCATCTGTAATTCCATGTTTAACTTTGCAGCTTCACGAGGCTTATCCACCCGTTCCCGCTCCAAACGCTCCAGCTGTTTTTGTTTGGCATGGTAACGTGAAATATTCTTGTTAGCTTTGGCCTTGTAGAAGCTCTGGGTGATCTTCATCTCCACATCAGTCGCCGAATTATGCGCTTTATGGAACCATTCCTGATAATTTCGAATCGTTTCTTCCAGCGCCTTACGTTCCAATTCCTGCCTGCGGTAGATCGTTTCCTGTTCGCGTAATTCACGCTCTTTGTGGATCTTGTAGTCAGAGTATCCGCCCTTGTATTTGGTCAGGGCATCTGGACTGAACTCGACGACTCCTGTTGCTACCTGATCAATAAACGTACGATCGTGTGATACAAATAACAGCGTACCTTCGTATGAGGATAACCACTCTTCCAGCCAACGCATGCTTCCCTCATCCAGATGATTTGTCGGTTCATCCAGGATCAGGAATTTGGGTTTGCTGACAAGCAGGCCAGCCAAACGGGCCTTTGTTTTTTGTCCACCGCTCAAGGAAAGATAGGGTCTGTTCCAATGCTCTGCGGATAATCCAAGGCGTGTCAGCACCTTCTCTACTTCGGTCTCCCACATATAACCGTTCAGCTGTTCATATTGCTCTATGACTTGCGTATAGGCTGCAAGCAGCTCATCATCAGCCTCACCGCTAATGCTCAAGCGCTGTTCCAGTTCTTCCAATTTCCATTTCACTTCATAGATCTGACCGCTCTCACGCCGGACCGCATCCAGTACATTCATGCCATCCTCAATCTCCGAGCGCTGGCGCATGAACCCCCATTCCTGCTGCGGGATATGTCGTTCAATTCTTCCACCACCATGCTCTTCACCCAAAATGATGCGTAACAACGTTGTCTTGCCGCATCCGTTGCGACCCAGAATGGCGAGTCTCTCGCCCTCATTAATCTCCAAATTCAATCCTGTAAACAATTCAATACCGTTCCACTCTTTTGATACTTCATGTAAGCGTACCAATGTCATCATGAGGCCTCATCCTTCCTGCATCCTTTTTGCTGAACAAAAAAACCGCTGGCATCAGCCGGCGGTTTGGCAATTTAGGGTTGGATCAAGCATTCAAAGACAGATCTAAGGTAAGCTACGGCATGAACAAAGAAACCCCAATCAGAGGGTACACGTAAACCTCAAAGGCTTACTTGCTCCATACCTTTTCCCATAGCTGAATTTGGACACACGAATCCCCTCAATGCTCAGCCGCTCTGGCTGACTGCGTCATAAAACCGTCTGCAGTTAACTGGGGTTCAATTCATGTGTTTTACTTCATGGGACGTATGGTTACCTCTCATTCATGTGTAGTATCAATTTCTCCGTTATTGTACCAGATCATTGTTAAAAAGCAAAGGTTACCCCCATATTTCTTTTAGGGCAAAAGAAAAAAGCCCTTGCATCGCAAGGGCTCTGGGTACTGCTTCGTTAAGCGGGTGATGGGAATCGAACCCACGCTATTAGCTTGGAAGGCTAAAGTTCTACCATTGAACTACACCCGCATGATTGATGATTCATAATTAAGTTCCGTTCGGAAGTTAACAGTGATTTTACAAAAAATAATATACCATGATTCTCTGTAGCATGCAAGTCATATTTACCATTTTTTTCATTAAGCGTCCATCTATAAAAAAGCAGGAGCACTCACGCGCCCCCGCTGTTCCCTATCCTGTGGGTTTATCCACATCTCTCAAAAACCGCTTTTCGAAATCAGCGGCTTCAATTGGTTTACTGAAGAAATACCCTTGAGCCTCGTGACAGTGCTGATTACGAAGAAAGACCATCTGATCTTCGTTCTCCACGCCCTCAGCCGTTACTTTCAGATGTAAATGATGTGCCATTGAAGTGATGGTGGATACGATCGCAGCATTATTGCTGTCCTCCATGACCTCGTTAACGAATGAACGGTCAATCTTGAGCCGGTCAATCGGCAGATCCTTCAGATAATGCAACGAGCTGTATCCCGTTCCAAAATCATCAATACTGATATGCACACCAATCTCTTTGATTTTACGTAACTGCTCAAATGCTCGGTCTTTATCAAATGTCATACTCTCCGTAATCTCCAGTTCAAGCCATACCGGCTCAAGCCCAGTCTCCTTGAGAATGCCATTGATATTGTCCAATAGATGCGAATGCCTGAACTGTCTCATGGACAGATTCACCGAAACACACAGTTTACGATAACCCGCTTCCTGCCACTGCTTATTCTGTGCACACGCTTCACGAAGCACCCATTCGCCAAGCGGTACAATTAACCCACTCTCTTCTGCCAGAGGAATAAATTCCGCCGGAGATACCGAGCCTCGCTGCGGATGCTGCCAACGCACCAATGCTTCCATGCCGACGATTAGTCCACTTTGCAGATTAACCTGCGGCTGGTAGACCAGGTAGAATTGACCTCGATCCAACGCTTTGCGCAGATCATTCTCAAGCTGCAAACGCTCCTGTGCTTTCATCTGCATCGCATGAGCATAACGGTTCAATTCCATGCCCTGTTCCTTGGCATTGTGCAGAGCCGTATCTGCATTCTGAATAATCTCCTGCGGTGACTCGCCATCGTGCGGGAAAATAGCCATCCCGATTCCAAGTGTAAGATGATACTCATTACCATCAACCAGGACTGGCTTCTCGAAGAGTTGCAAAATGGATCTTGTTCTCCGCAACGCTGTATCGGTTGTGCTGAAATCTGTCATCGTCAATGCAAACTCATCTCTTCCCAGGCCGAATACTTCTTCTCCTGGAAGTGACGAATGTTTCAGACGTTGACCTACCTGGCGCAGAACCCGGTTAGCTGCTTGCTGTCCAAGCGAATCATTAATGGTCTTGAACCGATTAATATTCAGGACGAGCACCCCGACAAGCTGTTCCTCCACCACGGCATCATCCATCATCATTTTCAACCGCTGCGAAAGGCGACGACGGTTTGGAAGCCCCGTCACATCCTCATGATGGGCAATGTAATTCATCTTGGCTTCAGCAACCTGCTGTTGCAGGAAGGGCGTATCCACAACGGACGTGTACAACCCTTTTTGGATGAAAAAATATGCCATACAGTTACTCAGCAATCCGAGCAGCAGATTGAGATCGTTCACCCCTGTGGCGGAAACAAAATAACATTCCCCAAAGAAGAAACACAGAATGCCGCATAGAATGGACGGCAAGTCACCATCCTTGGTTTTTTTCCATTGTACAAACAAAATTACGGCAATAATGCCATACAGCAATCCGACCATAAAATGAACCCGGGTGAAAATCCCACCAAGCACTTCACCCTCAAGCATATTCGGCAACATGCTCCATTCCTGAATAGCCAATGTGTATAAAATAACAAAGGTACCCAATGTCCCACTGAACAGTAAGAATTTGCGCGGTAACGCAATTTCCTTCTCATTTATGGTATACACAAGCAGTAAACCTACTGAACATACCATAGATCCCATGGTTGACATCATTAAGGAGAATTCCGATTCCATCATCGCTCCGTTCGGAATCTCTTCTGCAAATGAAACGATATGAACCAGTTCAAACAGACCAATCAATAAAAAGAGTGTTGTCAACAACACCCTCCGCAGGGTGAGCTTCTGTGTCCGAAACAACCAGCTTTGATTATAAATGCCGATACAAGCCGCCGCCGCAGCGAATCCACCCAAGAGTGTCAAAACAGGGTAACCCGATATGATCAGATCAGAGCTTGAAGAAGAACGAAACCATTGACTTGCGAGGAAACACAATAAGCCGCATACAGCGACCCAACCTATTTTTCTCTGATCTTGCAGATTAACCTTCATGCCGTGTTTTCCTTCCCGGGATCACCTATCCTGAATTACATTAACCAAACTTGCCAAGCTCACTACACAATTCGACAAAAAACATATTTACCAACGTTCAATTCACATGCATACACATGCTATCTGGTACATAATAACATTTAATTCTGTATACGTGAACTAAAAAATAGTTACTCCTAGGAATATTTATTCATAAAAATGGAGAAAAACAAGGCATTAAGAACTAAAAAAACATGGATCTCGGGGAAGAGTCCATGTTTTCCTAGTTTGCAACTGTATTTCAGACTATATTACTTGTCGAAATTCACTTCTGGTGTTGTTAACTTATCATAGAAATCAACAACCTTATCCTTGTCTTCCGATGAACGAAGCGCCATCGCCGAACGTGGATGCTCGTCCAATGCACCTGTGATCATGTAAGGTAGAATGTAGCCCCACTCTTCTTTTTCTCTCAGGGGTACCATCAGCTGTTCCAGTACACCAAGTACTGGGCGCAGATTGTATTTCGTACCTTTCAGATGAGCTACGAGCAATTCAGTTGGGCAGTTACCTGCTGCACGTCCCATACCATATACAGAAGCATCAAGCAGTTCAACTCCCAACTCCGCCGCAACCAATGTGTTGGAGAACGCGAGTTGCATGTTGTTATGTGTGTGAACCCCAAGACGCTTGTTAGGCAAGTGAGTCTTGAACTTCTCTACCAGGTATTTCACATCATTATGATCGAGGCTACCGTAGGAATCTACAATGTAAACCACATCTACGGAGCTTTCTTTGATCAATTCAAATGCTTCCAGCAACTCATTCTCCATAACATTGGAGAGTGCCATAATATTCAGTGTTGTTTCATATCCACGATCATGGAATGTTTGAACCAGTGCAAGTGCCTTGTCTACATCTTTGCTGTAGCAGGCAACCCGGATCAGATCCAGCATGCTCTCGCTGCGAGGCAAGATGTCGTTCTCATCCACACGTCCAACGTCAACCAATGCAGACAGTTTGGTATTTCCTTTTTGAGGAATAACTTTACGCAAGAAATCATCATTCAGGAAACGCCAAGGTCCCGCTTCCTCCGCACCTTTCAGCAACTTCGGAGAGTTTTTATATCCAATTTCCATATAATCAACGCCAGCTTCATTCAACCCAGCATACAGCTGTTGAACAAAGTCCACGCTAAAGTCCCAATTATTCACTAATCCGCCATCACGGATCGTACAATCTACAATTTTGCAATGATTTGTCTTCATTAATGTCTGCTCCTTTTCTGACCAACTTGTGTATTCCTCTCATGATACTTGAACGTGACAAGAAAAGTAAAGGGATTCCGGACTTATTTACTTCGATAAGATTTCCAGATTCGGTCAATCTCAACCATATCGGAACGATCCGGGACTTTTCCTCCATAACGCACGCTGTTATACGTATCTGGCAGTTTCGTAGACAGCTCATCTTCTTCTTGCTTCACACCATTTTGAATGATGGTCTGGGCAGCCTCCAGCGGAGTGTGTGTCCCCTGTATTCTCACTCCTCGATGGGCAGCCTTGTCAATCCAAGTCCGATAGTAATACCGAACACGTTCAGTATCCTGCACAGGTGGCGTTTCTTTCTTCCGAAACCAAGTCTTTCGAACTTTTTCCGGCGCCTCAAGCGTCTCACTGACATCCATATACTCCGTACGTGGTTCTGCCTTCTTCGCACCTGGTTGTAGCATTCCCTTGAATCGATCCATAAGTCTGTTTATCGTTTTTTGTCCGAACCTCAGAAGCAGCCACAGGATTGCTCCTGCTACAGCACACATCACTACCCACCCTAAAATGTTCCAGAAGACTGAGGGCTCGGATGGCGGCTCTCTCCAGTCATTCGGTATATTTAGCGGCTGATTGGGGTTGTCCATTGGCAATCGTGGCTCCTCGCCGGAAATCGGACCAAACCATCCCCTGATCCATGCAAGCAAGCGGTCACGTAGCGGCCGCAGCCATGCAGCCAGACTTGGGAAAGCACCGATCGCAACGATGACAATAAACATCCACATGAACCGCTGATGATTCGCACGCGCAAACTCACGCAATACTAATTTTCTCTTGCCGTCATTGAGCATTGCCTGATCCAGTTGCAGCATATATCGTCCAACCAGCCAGAAGGCAAAGCTGATCACTCCCGCAACATAGATCCACAGGGTGTAGGCTTGTATCGGCTGCATGAATTCCAATTGGTTCGAAGCAACCGTAAGCACGATCGCACTGATTACCCCCGCAATCTGCAAACGCCATAACAAAACAGAATGAAAAGCTGCCTCGAAGGTCAGACCTGCATAAGCCGAGATGACTCCACACAGCACTAAGGTGATGATATCCGGCATCGGAAGAATGAGGCTTATCCCAATTACAAGTCCGAAGAAAAGCCCTATGACGAGTGCCGTTAATCCACGAATAAATGTACTTTTCTCGCTAAAGACCGGAATTTTATGCTGAATGAATTGTCCCAACCAACCCACTAGCACAACCAGGATGAATAGTGTGTACGGCAAATGTTCCATGGCGTAAAATGAAGCAATCGTAAATATTGGAAAAAGGTATATGGCCGCCATCAAGACGGCAAGCATCGCTATGAGTCCCTTGGTCGTCGCTACCTGTCTGTCCCTCATGCACTCACCGCCTTCATATCACCCTTCACGTCTTCTACCGGAAGAATCGTCACGCGATGTCCTTGTTCGTGCAGACGGGCGATCTCGTGCTCCATAGCGGCAGATACATAGGATGTAATCAGCAGATAGCTGCGGATTTGCTGTGCTTCTTCGTTCAAACGTACTTCATCATTCAGGAATTGCTCCATAGGCACCATGCATTTCAACTCGGTCGCAGCCATGGCTTCCAGTACCCTTTCCAGATGGGGTGTGCCGTAATCCGGCTCAATCCGAAGTGCATCGCGACCTCCACCCACATGATAACCATTATGAGCGAAGCCTGCCGGCAACCCTCTACCGATCGCATCCACTGCAGCTGTAGCAGCGTAACGAAGGGCCCGTTCGATCTTCTCTGGTCGAGTGACTACACTCCACATATCTGCTGACTCCTGAATGTTAACTACAATCCATGATTGCGGATCTGCTGTCCATCCCTGCTTGTAAACTTGTAATTCGCCCGTACGTGCGCTCGCTTTCCAGTGGATACGATTCATGGGGTCGCCTGCACCATAAGGGCGAACACCCAGAATCAGGAACGGATCTTCGACGATCCATCGTGATACTTCCACTTCTCCCTGCCATACCTGATAAATTGCAGGAAGATCCTCTGCATTTACTAATGAAGGGTACACGACCATAGACATTTGCAAAGGAATCGGTTTGGTGGAACGCCACACGCCAAAGAGATCCCCACCTGTCATTGTTGCTGTATTTAATGAATAAATTCCACGCTGAGTACATATAAAAGGATGCTTGCGCGTAATACGAGTAAACGGTTTTAACGTAAAAATACTCTTATGGTTCTGATAGATTTCGCCTTGGCTAATATCCATTCCTGAGCCAGAACGAAATACAAACGACACTGGCATCATCGCTTCAAGTCTGAGCCACGGTACGGAGACTCGTTTCTCATTCGATATCGTCTCGACCATCTCAAGTTCATCTCCAGCATAACAACGCAGCTTGCTGAATTGTCTGCTGTACTTGAGCTTTCGCAGTGCAGGTCGCCCGAACCATACACCATGTATGCCAACGACAATGCCTCCTACAAGGACAAGCCATAATAATGCCATAAGACTAACGCTCGCTTGTAGCGAGGTTCTCCGTTGGCACTTCTGTCTGATTCAGAAGTTCCTGGATGATGCGCTCAGCCAAGCCCTCTTGTTGTCTAACCCGGTTACGAAATACAAGGCGGTGGGCCAGCACAGGTTCCGCCAGAACTTTAATATCATCCGGCAAAACAAAGTCTCTGCCATGCAGTGCAGCCCAGGCCTGACTTGCCTTGAGTAACGCCTGAGCCCCTCGTGGACTTACGCCAAGCGAGAGCTCGGGATGTTGCCTTGTCGCTTCGGTTAACTGAATGATATATCGTAGCAAATCTTCGTTGATTTGCACTGTTTTATACGTATCCTGGGCCTTCAAAAGTTCTTCACGACTGATCACTGCCGACAAATCGTCAACAGAGCGGCTGGCTACCGTACGTCTCAAAATTTCTACACTCTCTTCACTGCTTGGATAACCCATGCGAATTTTCATCATAAAACGATCCATCTGCGCTTCAGGTAACGGAAAAGTTCCCTGGTTATCTATGGGGTTCTGGGTAGCAATAACGATAAATGGCCGCTCCAGCTGTCTCGTTGAACCATCGATACTGATTTGGCGCTCTTCCATGCACTCCAGCAAGCTTGATTGCGTACGCGGTGTAGCACGGTTAATCTCGTCCGCTAGCACAAGATTGGCGAACAAGGGGCCAGGTCTGAATTCAAAATCCCCTTCTTTTTGATTGAAGAAATGAATACCTGTCAAGTCAGATGGCAATAAGTCCGGTGTAAACTGTATACGCTGGAATGTACAGTCCAATGAGGAGGCTACCGATTTGGCGAGCATCGTTTTCCCGGTACCCGGTACATCCTCCAGCAACACATGTCCTGATGCTATGATCGCTGTCATCACCAGCTCTATGGTATGCTCTTTGCCCACGATCACTTTTCCCACGTGATCCATCATTTGTTGATTCATTCGTTCCATTCCTTGGATTTCCATCGTATCTCATCCTTCCGTTAATGGAGCTTATGTATTCGCATTCATTACTAACTATAACCCTAATTGGCAACATAAAACAAAGGAGTCGGCTATTTGCCGACTCCTTTACGCCCCACTCTTCTCAATATACCAAGGGTAACATAATCATAAACCGCGTACCTTCGCCCTTTTTGCTATCCACAGAGATGGTACCTCCATGGTTCTTGATGATCCGGTAACTTACCGAGAGTCCCAGGCCCGTTCCGCTCTCCTTCGTCGTGAAGAATGGATCAAACAGACGCACAAGTGTGTTATGATCCATTCCCTGACCGTTATCGGCGATGGAGATCTGCACGAACTTGTTTTCCGTAGCGGTAGATATTCGAATCAGGCCGGTGTGTTCTTCGCCGACTTCCTCGATGGCATCCATTGCATTTTTCACCATATTCAAAATAACCTGCTTAATCTGTTTGACATCGATGGACACATTCAGCGGGGCATCCCCTTCATCCAACGTGATCTCGCATCCCTTCATCAAACCTTCGCTCTCTGTCAGCAAGACCACCTCTTTGAGCAAAGAGTCGACAGACATCACGGTCTTCTGAGGGGCTGACGGTTTAGAAGAATTCAAGAATTCATAGATGATGTCGTTCGCCCGATCAATTTCTGTCAGTATGATGCGAGCGTACTCGTCTTTGCCAAGCTGCAACAGATGGGGCCGAAGTAACTGGATGAACCCACGGATTGCGGTTAACGGATTACGAATTTCATGAGCAATAGATGCCGAAATGCGCCCCAGCATCGCAAGTTTGTCATTTTGATAAGCGGTCTGTTCAATCTGTTTATAATCAGATACATCCTTGACGCTGAACAAGAAGTCTCCGTCCATCTGATCCCCGTACGTCACAGTAACCAGCCAATGCCTTCCATATTCATCAATCAACTCATGATAGCGCTTACGGTGGAAGATGGTTTCCCGATAAATACGTAAAATTTTCTTTTTCTTGAATCGGCTCATCTGCGGATGATGCAGCATTTGCATCAGGGTGCAGCCGCTCAACAGACTTCTTGGAAGCTCCAACAATTTTGCCATCTGAACGTTAATAAACGTCAATACACCGTGGCTGTCAAACAACATAATACCGCTATCCAGATGTTCCAGTACATTCTCATACTTGTTGTTATCCAGATGTACGGGCGGGAATCCATCCGTTGGTTGAGGCACTGTATCCTGAAATTCACTAATCATGTCAGGTTCCTCCTTTTCACGTAAATGATAAACTTGCCATTCGGACATCATATCATCACAGAAACAGGAAGGGCCGATTTTATTTTTCATTACCGGTGCCCTTTCGTTGGGGGGCTGAGCCGAAAATATGGATGGCATGTCCGGAACTCAAGCTGGTCTATTCCCGGTAACCAACAGTCGATCCGGAAAATCATATACGTTTGTCCCATTCTGACATTCTCCTATTCCCAAACACGAACATTTTTTTGCTCCGCCTCTTTTGCAAGTCTGTTTTTATCATAGACAAGTTTATAGAAGAGAGTCAATCGGAGAAAGTGTCGAATGGAAATTATTTTAAAAAAAACCTCGAATTAGTTCCGGATCAATGCACAAAAACGAAGCCGTTTCGCCCAGGAGGCAAATCAGCTTCGTTTTTAATATCTTTACTTTATGATATATCCGAGAACATCTATAGTCCGGTCTTATTATGCTGAATTTTCAGTCTGCGCTGACTCATCACAGCTAATCGACGTTTAAGTTCACTTTCCCACTTCTCGTCTTTTGTTTCTTTCGCGAGTCTGAGCAGATCAAGAGCCATATCAATCTGGCGCTGCACAATGACCATGGCATCCTCACTCTCACGGTTTATACAGTTTTCGAAAATAGCATCTTCATCTTCTGTTACATAATCTTGAAAATCGATCTCGGATGCACCGTCTCCATGCGCGTATTCTGCGAGAATCTCATATTCATTTTCCACTTTATAATGCACCTCAACCCGATGACACACCGGGCAAAACAGCAGGGGAACATTATGAACCTGGGTGCGGTAATGCTTCAGCGTGCCCTTCGTTCCAACCATACTTGCCCCACAACAGTAACTCATTTTTGTTCACCCTCCTTATTACGTGCCGGGACTTTTTTATTAAAATGCAATCCCGTACACTTCCAGCACTTCCGAAAAGGAATAGTTCCATCAGTGTATCACATTCATGTACAGATTATAAATGCAGAGCACCGGAATATTTACCGGGTTTCCATACCCTATTCGCCTTAAAGGCCATCAATTCCTCTTTCAACAGATAAAAAGAAGACTTTCTTCTAATACATCATTAACACGTTTAGCTGCTTGTTCAAACACTTTTGATTAACTTCGTGATAACTTCCGGCAAAAGGGTGCAAAAAGCCCTCAATCCCTAACGGGATGAGGGCTTGAACAAAAACCGTTCAAGTTAACCTGGCTTACAGGTTAGTGTCGCCTGGTTTCCAGTTCATTGCACACAATCCGCCGGATTGCAGTGCTTGCAGTACGCGAAGTGTTTCTTCAACACTACGGCCTACATCGTTGTGGTTAACTACTTGATATTTCAGTTCGCCTTCTGGATCGATGATGAACAGACCGCGCAATGCTACGCCTTCTTCTTCGATCAGAACGCCGTAATCTTTAGCTACTTGCTTCGTGATATCGGAAGCCAATGGGAAGTTCAATTGACCCAGACCATTGCTGTCTACAGGTGTATTGATCCATGCTTTGTGGCTGTGTACGGAGTCTACGCTCACGCCAAGGATTTCAGTATCCAAAGCTTTGAATTGCTCAGAAGCAACGCTCAAAGCTGTAATTTCAGTTGGGCACACAAATGTGAAGTCCAAAGGATAAAAGAAGAATACGAGCCATTTGCCACGATAATCGGACAGTTTAACGGAACCGAAATCTTGTCCATCTCCCGATACTGTTTCCATTGCGAAATCCGGTGCTGGTCTACCAACCAAACGTTCTGCCATAACTAAAAATTCCTCCTTTGGGATTATGTAAGCATCCTTGCGGATTGCTCATCATCAAGAAAAACGCGAAACGCTTTTCCTGTATTTAAAATGATTTGATACTTGATAACAAGTACAAGTAAAATGTTATCATCCGGACTTCCCAAAGTCAAGATTATAAACATTATTTTTTTATAATAATTATAAATAAGGATTTTTCGTGCCAAAATGATAAAGGAACAGCCCTTTGTACATTCCATAACTGGAAACAAAGGGCTGCCATGTTGTTGGTAATATTATTACGCCTGTTTCTGAATAGCTGCGACGATCAGATCGCCCATTTCGGTTGTGCTGATCGCTGTGCTCTTGTCTACAGCAATATCACTCGTACGGTGTCCTGCGTTCAGTACATCAGACACAGCTGCTTCAATAGCGTCCGCGCCTTCTGCATAACCGAAGGTTGTGCGGAACATCAGCGCCAAAGAGAGAATGGTTGCAATCGGATTAGCAAGGCCTTGACCAGCGATGTCCGGTGCAGAACCGTGTACCGGCTCATAAAGTCCAAAGCTGCCCTCTCCCAGTGATGCAGATGCCAGCATGCCGATGGAACCCGTCAGCATCGCTGCTTCATCACTCAGGATATCTCCGAACATATTTTCCGTTACGATGACATCGAAGCTGGCTGGACGGCGCAACAATTGCATTGCGCAGTTGTCCACAAGTACATGCTCCAGTTCAACATCCGGATAATCCGGTGCTACCCGGTTCACGACTTCACGCCAGAGACGGGAAGTTTCCAATACGTTGGCTTTGTCTACCGAAGCCAGCTTTTTGCGACGTCCTTGCGCAATCTCGAACGCCTGACGAACGATCCGCTCCACTTCCGTTACATTATATGCACAAGTATCTACCGCCTCTTCGCCCTGTGCACTTTCACGTCTGAACTTCTCACCGAAGTAGATCCCACCAGTCAACTCACGTACCACCATCAGATCCGTACCTTCCAGTACTTCAGGCTTCAGAGTTGAAGCATCCTTCAGGCAATCAAATACGACAGCCGGACGCAGGTTGGAGAACAATCCGAGCGCTTTACGAATACCCAGCAAACCTGTTTCCGGACGAAGTTCCTTGCTGTTGTTATCCCATTTTGGACCGCCAACCGCTCCAAGCAGGACCGCATCTGCACTTTTACATACCGTCAGTGTTTCTTCTGGAAGAGGTGTACCCTTCTCATCAATCGCGATTCCACCAAACAACGCATGCTCTGTCTCAAAACGGTAACCGAATACTTCCTCTGTACGTTTAAGAACTTTCTCAGCCTCAGCTACGACTTCAGGACCGATTCCGTCACCTGCAATAACTGCAATTTTTTTCACGTCTGCCATGGGTTGTCCACTCCTTATGTTTCATTCATTAATTATTCATAAAGTAACGTCTCATATTAACTCTCTCTTTTGTATCATATTCCAAGGTCATTTGACCAAGATATACAATCTATGACTTTAATAGATTTTACCTATAAGCTAATAGAGATTAGCTTTCACAAGTTGTTCCTTACCCTCCCGGTGGGGTAAAATATAGCTGAAATCAAATCAGTACGCAGGAGGGATAGTTAACATGCAATATTCGTATTTGGGTAAATCAGGCCTTAAGGTCAGCCGAATCTGTCTTGGTACCATGAATTTCGGGCCTGCTACAGATGAGAAAGAAGCTTTCCGCATTATGGACGCAGCACTCGATGCAGGCGTGAACTTTTTTGATACCGCTAACATCTACGGCTGGGGTGAGAATTCCGGACTTACCGAAGAAATTATCGGACGCTGGTTCAATCAGGGCGGTGGCAGACGTGAAAAAGTAGTGCTGGCCACCAAAGTCTATGGCTCCATGCATGATGATACAGACGGCCCCAACAACGAAGCCGGACTATCCGCCTATAAAATCAGACGTCATCTGGAGGGTTCCCTCCGCCGCTTGCAGACAGATCATATCGAACTGTACCAGATGCACCATGTGGACCCTGCCATATCGTGGGACGAGCTGTGGGGTTCGTTCGAGAATGCCGTTCATCAGGGTAAAATCGGTTATGTAGGATCCAGTAACTTTGCGGCATGGCAGATTGCAATCGCTCAAAGCGAGGCCAAGAGTCGTCATTTCCTCGGTCTGGTGTCCGAACAACATAAATATAGCCTCAACTGTCGTTTGCCTGAACTGGAAGTATTGCCTGCCGCCAAAGAACTGGGTCTCGGCGTCATTCCATGGAGTCCGCTGGATGGTGGATTACTGGGGCGTAATGCGCTGCAGAAGCTGGAAGGAACACGTAGCGGAGGTATCGCTGGACGGATCGAGCAGCAGCAAGCTCAGCTTGAAGACTTCGCAGCACTGTGTCGTGATCTTGGTGAACCACAGGATACAGTAGCTTTGGCCTGGGTTGCAGCCAATCCGGCAGTCACTGCCCCAATTATCGGACCGCGTACGCTGGAGCAGTTTGAAACCGCGCTCAAATGTTTGGACGTCACTTTGGATGAAGCCGTGCTCAAACGTCTGGATGAGATTTTCCCGGGTCCAGGTGGACATGCACCTAATGCTTATGCGTGGTAACAGCTTGATAGCGTAAGCCAATGCAATAGATAACCGTATAACATGCACTGTGTTTCACTGTCATAATTATATATATCAGCATTTTCCATAATTCGAATTATACCGCTCGCCAAAATGCTCAAATAAAACCAAAAGAGTCTGACCCTCCACAAGAGAGAGTCAGACTCTTTACGTACCTCACTGAACTGAGCAAAGCAGGCTGAACGATCTTCTATATCCGTTAAGATTAAGACAGATCATCCTGGCAGTTTATATGCGTTCCAGCTTGAAGTTCAGTTCAATGAAGGATTCGTGCTTTCTGCACCAGAACCTATAGGTTCACGTTTACACGGTTCGTATATGTTTTGCGTTTCTCAATCAATTGGTTCAGACCGTCCACATAAGCACGTGCACTTGCACCAAGTATATCCGTACTCACGCCACGTCCTTGTACCGAAACCTGATTTTGAGTCAGCACAACATGTACTTCACCCAATGCATCCTTACCATGCGTTACCGATTTGATGGAATAGTCAGACAACGTTACGTCTTCCCCACTCACCTGGTCAATCGCATTGTAGATCGCATCTACCGATCCGTTACCCTCTGCTTGCTTCTCAACCGTATCCCCGTCAAGCGTCGCAATGCGGACTTTGGCCGTTGGTACCGATTCATCTCCATACGTAACGAAGATCGATTCCAGTTTATACACCTCAGGTGCATCCTGCAATTTCTCTTCAATTACCGCGAGCAGATCTTCGTCTGTCACTTCTTTCTTCTTATCAGCCAGATCTTTGAACTGGGCAAAAGCACGATTCAACGCTTCTTCTTCCAGCTCATATCCCAGATCAATCAACCGCTCACGGAACGCATGACGACCGGAATGTTTGCCCAGTACTAGCTTGCTTTCCTTCAGACCGATGGATTCTGGAGTCATGATCTCGTACGTGGTTTTTTCCTTCAGCATACCATCCTGGTGAATTCCGGATTCATGTGCGAAGGCGTTCGCCCCAACAATTGCTTTGTTGCCAGGTACAACCATACCTGTCAAACGGCTAACCAGACGACTGGTCCGTGCAATCTCAGACAACTGCAGCGATGTTTTTGCCTGGAAAAATTCCTGACGTGTCTCCAACGCCATAGCAATCTCCTCGATCGCCGTGTTCCCTGCACGTTCACCAATGCCATTGATCGTACCTTCGATCTGATCGGCTCCATTGAGAATGGCCGCAAGTGTGTTGGCTGTCGCCATACCCAAGTCATTATGACAGTGGGCACTCAGCTGTACCTTTTCAATGCCGTGTACATTCTCCTTGAGATGTTTGAAAATGTTTCCGTATTCATATGGGCTCAGGTAGCCGACTGTATCGGGAATATTCACCACCGCTGCACCCTCTTCAACAGCCATATTCACCATTTCTACGAGGAAATCATACTCGGTACGACCTGCATCCTCAAGTGAGAATTCGATCTTCGAAAATGTTTTCTTCGCATAACGAATCGCGGAACGAGCCGTATCCAGTACTTGCGCTTTATCCATACGCAATTTATGTTGGCGGTGAATAGGCGAAGTTGCCAGGAAAACGTGAATGCACGGGTCCTGTGCACCTTTAAGTGCTTCCTTAACCGCATCAATATCTTGCTCTCTGGAACGGGACAAACCTATTACGGTCACATTTTTGACCGCATTTGCTACTGCATTGACAGCTGCCAGGTCACCTGGAGATGCCGCTGGGAAACCAGCTTCCATCCGGTCAATGCCAAGCCGCTCGAGCTGATGGGCAATTTCCACCTTTTCACGAGTGTTCAGATTGACTCCCGGGGATTGCTCTCCATCACGCAGCGTTGTGTCAAATACATAGATTTTACGCACGCTTCGCACCTCCTGTACTTGTATTATATTGTTTCTCTGAACCAGCAATAGCGGCTCACGCATAAGCACGGCCGCTATTCCCAGTTAAAGCTCTAAGTTTACTTGAATACCTTAAAGTTCATGTGCTAAAAGTTAATAATTATTTCTTGATCCAGTGCATCATCTCACGCAATTGTCCGCCAACCACTTCGATTGGGTGTTCAGCTTCGTTACGACGAGTTGCTGTCAAGAATGCACGTCCGGATTGGTTTTCCAGGATAAAGTCGCGTGCGAATTTACCTTGTTGGATATCCGTCAGGACTTCTTTCATTGCTTTCTTCGTATCTTCAGTTACCACGCGAGGTCCAGTTACATAGTCACCGTACTCAGCTGTGTTACTGATGGAATCACGCATACTTGCAAGTCCACCTTCATACATCATGTCAACGATCAGCTTCAGTTCGTGCAGACATTCGAAGTATGCCATTTCAGGAGCGTAACCTGCTTCTGTCAATGTTTCAAATCCAGCTTTTACCAATGCACTCACGCCACCACACAGAACAGCTTGCTCACCGAACAAATCTGTTTCTGTTTCTTCACGGAAGGAAGTTTCAATAACCCCTGCGCGTGTACAACCGATACCTTTAGCATAAGCCAAACCGATTTCTTTAGCTTTACCTGTTGCATCTTGCTCAATCGCGATCAGACCTGGTACACCAAAACCTTCTACGTACGTACGACGTACCATGTGACCAGGGGACTTAGGAGCTACCAGCAATACATCGCTGTTTTTTGGAGCAACGATTTGACCGAAATGAACGTTGAAACCGTGTGAGAAGAGCAATGCAGCGCCTTCTTTGAGGTTTGGTTCGATTTCGTTTTTGTATACAGAAGCTTGCGTTTCGTCAGGCAGCAAGATTTGAACTACATCTGCGCGGCTTGTTGCTTCAGCCGGGGACAGAACTTCAAATCCGTCATTTTTTGCAGTGTCGAAGGATTTACCTTCACGAAGTCCGATGACTACGTTCAATCCGCTATCACGAAGGTTTTGAGCTTGGGCGTGGCCCTGGCTACCATAACCGATTACCGCGATCGTTTTTCCTTTCAATACGTTAAGCTCTGCATCCTGTTCATAATAAGTAGTTACTGGCATGTTTATAAGTCCTCCTTTGTATTGTAAAGAACCCTTCATTAATGAGCGGGTGTCTCAATGGACCGGCTCGCTTAGTGTGTCGAGAGCGTCTTTGGGTCTGATCCGATCCGTTCAGACACCCGCCCATTAATGCGGGAATGTAGCTATATTTTCAAGCGTTACATCACTAAAATGTTACATTATAACTGTTAAGGGACTGACACTCTCACATAAAGATCAACTGTATATGTTAGCTAACCGTCGTCCCCTCTTCATCCATTATAGCCTTATACGTTGCCGCGTACCAATGCAGTTATGCCTGTACGAGACAATTCGCGAATGCCGTATGGCTTGAGCAATTCAATCATGGCATCGATTTTGTCCGTATCGCCAACAACCTGTACAATCAGGCTGCCTGGACCAACATCAACAACGGATGCGCGGAATGTTTCCACCACACCCAGAATTTCTGGACGTTCGGAAGGCTCAGCTTTTACCTTAATTAATGCAAGTTCACGAGCTACCATCGGTTTCAGGCTGAAATCAACCACTTTAATGACATCGATGATTTTGTACAATTGTTTCTCAATCTGCTCCAGCGTTTTATCGTCACCAATGGTGACAATAACCATCCGGGAAAGTCCGGGTTCTTCCGATTGACCTACTGTAATACTCTCAATGTTAAATCCGCGTCGACCGAACAACCCTGATACACGCTGAAGGACGCCTGGCTGATCGTTAACCAATATTGAAATCGTATGTCTTATCATTCGTCAGCATCCCCCATCAGCATTTGATCAATTGTTGCTCCCTGCGGAACCATTGGATACACATTTTCTTCCTTACGTACCACGAATTCTACAACGACTGGTCCTGGTGTATCAAGTGCTTCCTGCCAAGCACGCGCCGCTTCTTCTTTATTCGTTGCACGCAATCCTTTAACACCATATGCTTCAGCCAGTTTTACAAAATCCGGACTTCCTGCCAGATCAATGTGGCTGTAACGGTTCTCATAGATAATCTCCTGCCATTGGCGAACCATTCCGAGTACCTGATTGTTAATGATCACAATTTTTACCGGTATATTGTTAATGGCACAGATCGCGAGTTCTTGGGAACACATCTGCATTCCGCCATCCCCGTTAATGGAGATAACCAGTCTGTCCGGATTGGCCATCTGAGCACCAATTGCAGAAGGGAAGCCAAAGCCCATCGTTCCGAGTCCACCCGAAGTTACCCATGAACGCGGTTGATTAAATTTGTAATATTGTGCTGCCCACATCTGATGTTGTCCCACATCCGTAGTCACAATCGCTTCACCTTTGGTTGTATCATTCAGCATTTCAACAACCCACTGGGGTTTCAGCACTTCGTCTGAATCCGTATAGCTGTAAGGCTTCTCTTGTTTCCACTGTTTGATCTGGTCTCTCCATGCATCTGCACGCTCTGCACGCCCAACCTCTTTGTTGGCTATTTCAAGTACCGTCTTCACATCACCAACGATTGGAATATCGGTTGCAATGTTTTTGCCAATCTCAGCCGGATCGATATCAATATGAACGATCTTGGCATGTGGAGCGAATCCATCCAGCTTGCCTGTTACCCGATCATCGAATCGTGCGCCGATATTGATCAGCAGGTCCGCTTTTTGAATAGCCTGATTGGAAGTGTATGTTCCGTGCATACCCGGCATTCCTGTCCATAATTCATGACCACTCGGGAATGCGCCAAGACCAAGAAGCGTAGTCGTAATTGGAATACCTGTCTTCTCAACAAACTCGAACAGTTCTTCATGTCCACCCGAGTATACCACACCGCCACCAGCCAGAATCATTGGACGTTCTGCTTCCTGAATGGCCTGAGCCAAACGGTCAACCTGCAGTTTGTTCGGTACTGTCCGTGGATTGTACCCTCTCAATATAACAGGTTCAGTTGTCGGTTCAAACAATGTTTTGTTCGCTGATACATCTTTCGGGATGTCGATCAGTACAGGACCTTTGCGACCCGTGTTGGCAATATGGAATGCCTCATGAATTACGCTCGACAGATCTTTTACATCTTTCACCAGATAACTGTGTTTGGTTATTGGCATTGTAATCCCCGTAATATCAGCTTCCTGGAAGGCATCTGAACCAATTAGGCTCGAAATGACGTTCCCCGTAATGACTACGAGTGGTACTGAATCCATATACGCTGTTGCAATACCGGTTACCAGATTCGTTGCTCCTGGTCCGGAGGTAGCGATACAGACACCAACTTTGCCGCTCGCCCGTGCATAACCGTCAGCTGCATGAATCGCACCTTGTTCGTGACGGGTTAAGACGTGTTTGAAATCCTCGAAACCATACATCGCATCGTAAATGTACAACACTGCGCCGCCCGGGTAACCAAATACACACTCAACACCTTCAAGCAACAAGCTTCTCAGCAGAATTTCAGATCCGCTAATGACCTCCGGCTTCATCCATTTTTCACGTAATTCATCTGTTGACCGCACTTCTGGAATTTGAGCTCCCATCAGTCATCCTCCTCTCGGAATTTACACCATTCTGACATTTAAAGTTACAAAAAAACCTTCCATCCCTGCAAACAAGTTCATGCTTGCGAGGGACGAAAGGTTATCGCTTCCGTGGTACCACCCAACTTTGTCCGAAATTTCGCAATAACGGACCTTACCAGGTACAACAAAACGAATAGCCCAAACGAACATAGTCGTTTCCCATACCTGTTGTCTGTAACGCAGACATACGATTTTCCCTAATACGCGAAAGGAGTGACATCCAGTGCTTTTCAGGAAAACAGCTCCGAGGTGAGCTCGTATATAAGGGATAATGGTGGTGGTTTCAGCAATTCCAGCCACTCTCTGAGCAAAAGAGCCCTTAAAACTTCGTCCTCTTCATAGCCGATGAAATATTCTCGTTAAATGTTAGGAACATTATATGATTCCTCTAACCGATAAGTCAATACCTGTTTTGCATAAAAATTCAGAGAACCTTCCATCCTCCCTCTTCAGCCTTTAAGGTTGCCCTAATCCCAGCACTTCATTCAGTCACCTTTTATCTTGCTCCGGGCATAGGATATACGAGCAGCACCACTGGTCCTGAAAGGAGGCTCCGCATGGTGATTCGGCAACGCACATCCAAGCTGGATGATGGCGCCATCATGAAGCTGATTGACACTCAACTTGTTCCTCTCTCTCACATGAGTGAAAAAGAAATTAACAAAATCCGCAAAGAAATACCCCTGCGAATGAACAGGGGCATGACCTTTGTTGTCTCGCCGGAGCCAGACAAAGCTGCTGTCGCATTCATCCATTTTCTCATGCACGGGGAACTGCTCTATGTCGATATGATGGCTGTTAGTCCGAAAGAACAACGCAAACGTTATGGGCAAACTTTGTTACTCAAAGCAGAGAGCTTTGCGGCGTCTCGGGGGTGTAAAAGATCGAAAGTTATGGTGGATGAAGGCAATACCAAAGGACTTCATTTCTATCAAAAAAATGGATATAGTGCGATTCGATACATTATGATAAGCCGCTGCTACGAAATGGAAAAGACATTATAGAATGTCCTAGAAAAATCCTGGTGGGCGTGGACCTGGACCATAAGGGCCGAATCCAGGACCCGGTCCAAATCCGCCACCAGGTCCTCCAGGTCCATATCCCGGTCCGTAGCCTGGACCATATCCAGGGCCTGGTTTTGGTCCAGGTCCATATCCAGGACCGAATCCGGGACCGCCTCCATAAGCATAAGGCAGTGTGGCAATAGCGAGCAGATCAAACAATACCAGTGGCAGAATCGCTTTTGTACGTACTTTTTTGCCATTCAAACGCTTGAGTACCAGTTTGTTGCCCGATACTTTCAACAGCTTTCCCGTAACCCGAGTGCCGTCTTTTTTGATTGCAACAATATTTTTGCCTATTAATTTCATCGCTTCATCACGCGTAACTTGTTGTTTCATACTTTCCCCTCCTCCTCGGATCGTTCAAAACAGTGTATTCGTCCATCACTGAATTCGCCTGTTTCTTTGTCCCTACCTGAAAATATGGGTATCTGCACGAGAACCAAAGCAAGCGTGAAAAAGTGGCTTGGTGAAACTCAAGAAACAAAAAAAAGGCCCGCACAAGGCGGACCCTTTATCAAAACTGTGAATAACTAAACTGATATGGAGAAGGTTGTTACCTTTTACCCGGATCATAAGCTTCACCGAGTGCAGACGGAGCCGAAGAACGTCCAACCGCTGCAACGAGAACGATGATGGTAAGCAGGTAAGGCAACATAAAAATAATTTCCTGGGGAATACTTTGTGACCATTCGAACAACTGTACATAGTTCCGGATCGCTTGTGAGAATCCGAAGAACACAGCAGCACCAAAGGCACCAATCGGGTTCCACTTACCAAAGATCATAGCTGCAATGGCAATATAACCTTGGCCGGAAACCGTATTGTGTGAGAATGTACCCGTCGTCGTCAACGTAATCGCAGCTCCACCAATAGCCGCAAGCGCACCACTGATCATAACGCCAATATAGCGATAACGAAGCACTTTAACACCAACCGTATCAGCCGCACTTGGATGTTCACCTACAGAACGAAGGCGCAGACCAAATGGCGTTTTGAACATGATGTAATACGTCAGGAATACGAACAAAATGGCCAGATATGTCGTTGGATATACGTTCTTGAAGAAGGCTTCTCCAAGCAAAGGAATGTCTTTCAAGAATGGCACATCAAACTTGCTGAAGCCTTGAACCAACGGTGAATCACCAGAACCTTCAAACAACAGTTTAACCAAGTACAACGTACTTCCTGCTGCTAAAAAGTTAATAACGATACCACTGATAATCTGGTCTGCCTTAAATGTGATAGACGCAACGGCATGAATTAACGATACCAGTACGCCCAATACAATCGCGAGCAAAACTCCCATCCAGGCAGATGTCGTTCCGCCCATGCCCGCCTCTTGCGCATAATGGGCCCCGATTCCAGCTGCAAAGGCACCGAAGACCATAAAACCTTCAAGTCCAAGGTTGGTTACACCTGATTTTTCCGAGAAAATTCCGCCGAGTGATGCAAAAATCAATGCCGTAGCAAAGACAAGCGTCGTATTGATAATTTGCCCAATTGTCAACAAGTCCATCTACAACACCTTCTCTTTCTTACGCTTCGAATAGAACGGTTTAAGTATCCAGCGCACGATGCCTTGTGCCGCAATGAAGAAGATAATCGAACCGATCACAATCCGAATAATCTCAGGCGGAACATCCGCAGCAAAACTCATACCTGCAGATCCGTACGTGAGGGTACCGAACAGCACTGCCCCCAATAACACCCCAAACGGATGATTCAAACCAATCAGGGCAACCGCAATTCCGTCAAAACCCGTTCCCGGTGAACCAGACATTACAGTCTGGTACTGGAACACCCCAAGCACCTGGAATGCACCGCCAAGACCTGCAAGCATACCACTGATGAACATCGCTTTTACGATATTCCGGTTAACATGCATACCTGCATATTCAGCCGCATTAGGGTTGTAACCTACCGCGCGGATTTCATAACCCTGTTTTGTTTTCCACATATAGATATAAAAGAGCACAGCCATCACAATGGCAATCAACGTTCCCATGTGTACACGGGAGTTGCCCATCAGTTCAGAGAGCCATGTCAAACTAATCGAAGCCGATTCACTGATATCCACGGAACGATTCTCGCCTTTTAATAGCAAGAATTGGCGAACGATAAGGTTGGCCAAATACAGACCAATCCAGTTCAACATGATACTACTGATAACTTCATTGACCCCACGCGTTGCTTTCAGATAACCAGCAATCGCGGCCCAAAGACCACCAAACAATGCACCCGCAATCAAAGCCAGTGGCGCATGGAGGTAGATCGGCAAACCTGCAAACTTAACACCAACAAATGTTGCAGCGGTCATACCGACGAGAAATTGACCTTCTCCCCCGATGTTGAACAGCCCTGCACGTGACGCGAATGCAAATGCAAGTCCTGTCATGATCAGTGGCGTCATTTCCCGTACCGCTTCACCAAAGTTGTACATGTCTCCAAATACCTTGGTGAACAATGCGCCATAGGCTTCAATCGGATTGTAACCACCGATCAGCATGACAACCCCACCGAGAATCAGACCCATAACAATGGCGACTACAGGCAAAATAAATGAATCTCGGGTAAACCATTTCAATACGTTATTCATGCGCAGTACCTCTCTTTTGGGTGCTGCCCGCCATCATCAAGCCGAGCTCCCTGTCATTGGTTTCTTCCGGCAGCACCTCGCCAACGATCTGACCTTCATAGATAACAGCAATTCGGTCAGATACATTGATAATCTCATCTAGCTCAAATGAAATAAGCAGAACAGCCTTACCTTGATCGCGTTGTGCAATCAATTGCTTTTGCACGAACTCAATAGCCCCTACGTCCAAACCACGCGTTGGTTGGGCAGCAATAAGCAGTTCAGGGTTTTTATCCACCTCACGGGCGATAATGGCCTTCTGCTGGTTTCCTCCGGACAAGGAACGAGCTTTGGTCTCGATGCTTGGTGTACGCACGTCAAATGCCTCCACAAGCCGCTTCGCCTGCTTTTTGATCGCATCGAAGTTAAGGAACCCTTTACGGGTGTATGGTGCCTTATAGTACGATTCCAGAACGATATTTTCACTCACTGAAAAATCAAGTACAAGTCCGTGTTTATGTCGATCTTCCGGAATGTGGGCTACACCCGACTCCGAAATATGGCGCGGAGAATGATTGGACAGCTCCTTGCCCTCCAAACGAATCGAACCGCTCTCGACTTTACGAAGTCCGGTAAGGGCTTCAATCAGTTCACTTTGGCCGTTACCATCCACGCCTGCGATTCCGACAATCTCTCCTGCACGTACGTTCAGGTTAAGTTGGTTCAGAACTGCAATGCCTTCTTTATTCTTGGCGGTTAATTTGCTGACTTCGAGCACATTCGCTCCAGGTGTAGCCGGCTTTTTGTCCACTTTGAATGTGACATTCCGACCTACCATTTTCTCAGCCAGTTCATTTGGATTGGTTTCCGATGTTTTGACCGAATCAATCACTTTACCCCGACGGATAATCGTTACCGTATCGGAGATTTCCATGATCTCTTTCAGTTTGTGCGTGATCAGAATAATCGATTTGCCTTCGGCAACGAGCTTCTTCATGATGGTCATCAGTTCTTTGATCTCTTGAGGAGTCAATACGGCTGTAGGCTCGTCAAAAATCAAAATATCTGCACCACGATACAATGTTTTAACAATCTCAACACGTTGCTGCATTCCGACAGAGATATCATGAATTTTGGCATGAGGATTCACCTTGAGTCCATACTGTTCGGACAGACGCTGAACTTCAGCAGCTGCTTTTTTATAGTTAATATTGAGACCCTTCGTTGGTTCAGATCCCAAAATAATGTTCTCTGTTACCGTGAACGGCTGTACAAGCTTAAAGTGCTGATGCACCATGCCGATGCCAAGATCGATTGCTCGGTTAGGGCTGTCGATGATGACAGGCTTGCCATTCACTTCAATGGAACCTTCATCTGGCTGATAGAGACCAAATACAATATTCATCAACGTTGACTTACCAGCGCCATTTTCGCCCAGTAGCGCATGGATCTCGCCTTTACGAAGCTGAAGGCTGATGGCGTCGTTGGCAACAATGCCTGGGAAACGCTTCGTAATTTGTTTTAACTCAACGACGGGGGTTGCTGCACCCATGTAATCACCCTTATAACTGATATAGTGTGGTTCCGCAAACGAAAGAAAAGCTCCTACCGGAGCGTTGATACACAATGACCTTGTACAATTGTTATGATGACTTGATCAAATGTTCCTGTTCTTGCAGTCATAAGGCCGGTCAAGACCGGCCCCAATGATTATTCTTTTGCTACGAAGATCAAATTACTCAGTAGGTACTTTGATTTCGCCGCTGATGATTTTTTCTTTGTACTCTTCTACTTTTGCAAGTATATCAGCAGATACGTTGGCAGTAGAAGTATCAGCAATACCTACGCCGTTTTCTTTCAACGTCAGGTTCTCGGAACCGCCAGCAAATGTACCGTCGATTACTTCTTGGTTAACGCGCTTAACAGCTTCGTCAACTTTTTTGATCATGGAAGTCAAAGTGATCTCATCACCAAACTCAAGAGATTGGTCTTTGTCAACACCGATAACCCATACATCTTGACCTTGTTTCTTACGAGCACTTGCTTCGTTAAACACACCGTTACCTGTCGCGCCAGAAGCGTGGAAGATAATATCTACGCCTTCATTGTAAAGTGTTGCTGCTGCTGCTTTACCAAGGTCAGGTTTATCAAATGCACCTGTGTAGTTAGAAATGAATTGAGCATCAGGGTTAACTGCTTTAACGCCTTCTCTGAATCCTACTTCAAACTTTTTGATCAGTGGGCTTTCCATACCGCCTACAAAACCAATTTTGTTCGTTTTTGTTGTCAGACCGGCAACAACACCAACCAAGAAAGATCCTTCTTCTTCAGCAAAAGTTACGGACTTAACATTAGGAGAATCCACTACGCTGTCAATGATCGCGAGTTTAGCATCGGCGTTTTGGTCAGCAACCGTTTTGATTGCATCAGCCAATTGGAAACCGATACCCCAAGTCAGATCATATCCGCCTTTAACGAATTCGTTCAGGTTAGGAATGTACTCTTCATCGGATTTACTTTGCAGGTATTTAACTGCAGTACCTGTTTCTGTTTCAGTCGCTTGCAGAGCTTCCCAAGCGGATTGGTTAAAGGATTTGTCATTAACTCCACCTACGTCAGTAACCATACCGATTTTGAGATCGGATTTAGTTTCAGTGGATGTGCCACCTGTATCTCCTCCGGCATTTGTTTCTTCTTTCGGTTTGCTACCGCAACCTGCGAGCATAACCGATACCGCCAGCAACATTACCAAAGACAAGCTGAGCATCTTTTTCATTTTCTCTTTTTCCCCCTTAATGATATATCCTCATTCCAATCCAGCCCACATTTGAACGGTTAACAGATAGCTGGAATGACTTTTATGCAGAATGTATGGTTTCTTCGACATAAAAAGCGCATTCTCACCCTTGAAGCATCCTATCATCTGTCGAAAAACCGAACATTATGACATGGAGAGAAAAATTAGGACTAGCCTACTAGAGGTGATTATACAATCAACCAGTGTTAAAATCCAGATGTTTCATCACCAAATATCACATATTTTTGTTCTTTTTTTATTGAAAACGCTTAATAATTTAGCGATTTAACACACTAACGTTACAGCGATGTGATGTTATATAACAAAAACATACCGTATACTTTAGTGATGCGTGGAATTCCCCTGTTTTCATTTGTATTATTTCACCGTTCGTATTTTATGTATTCCCATGGTCTGTTATTCACCAGTCATCTGGTTTCATTGTTCCCTTTCAGACTATAGCCTATTCGCTCTACTCATTCAGAGATTCATCTTCGGATTTCTTCCAAGCCGTAAAAAAAGCCGCCATATAGGTACGGCGGCTTGTATCATACAATTTAAGCGTTGATTTTGCCTTTAGCTACAGTAGCCAAAGAGTTGAACGCATTGATGTCGTTAACGGCCAGATCAGCCAACATTTTGCGGTTCATGTCTACTCCAGCAAGTTTCAAACCATGGATCAGTTTGTTGTAAGACAAACCATTCATACGTGCTGCAGCATTGATACGAACGATCCACAGTCTGCGGAAGTTACGTTTCGTGTTGCGACGGTCACGGTATGCGTATACCAGGGATTTCATTACTTGCTCATTAGCTGTTTTAAAAATACGGTGTTTGGAACCGAAATAACCTCTTGCCAGTTTCAAAACCTTTTTATGACGACGACGTACTACAAAACCGCCTTTTACTCTTGCCATATTAAAGAACCTCCCAAATAAATATAAATGTATCCGTGGTATGTGTACGGCCGTAGCCGATCCCCCATACGGAATGTACTAATTAGAATTAGCCTTTCAAGTTAGCCAAACCTTGTTTCAAACGTCTAACATCCCCGGCAGCCATAACTGGGTTACCGTTCAGAACGCGCTTAGCACGTTTGGATTTGTGGGAAAGCAAGTGGTTTTTGTGAGCTTTGTAACGAAGGACTTTACCGGAACCGGTAATTTTGAAGCGTCCTTTCAAACTGCTGTGTGTTTTCATTTTAGGCATTTTGTGTTTCCTCCTCCAATGTTATCAGGCTTTAGGAGCCAAAATCATGATCATACTGCGGCCTTCCAATTTCGGTTGACGTTCAATAGTACAAAGTTCTGCAACTTCTACCTTTACGCGCTCCAAAATCCGTTGACCAATCGCGGCATGTGCAATTTCACGTCCGCGGTAACGAACAGAACATTTCACTTTGTCGCCTTCGTTCAAAAACTTAACTACATTACGAAGCTTCGTTTGATAATCGTGCTCCTCAATATTGGAACGGAACCATACTTCTTTAATGTCAACAATTTTCTGGTTCTTACGGGCTTCTTTTTCTTTCTTTTGTTGCTCATAGCGGAATTTGCCATAGTCCATGATGCGACACACCGGCGGTTTAGCCTGTGGTGCCACATTGACCAGATCCAAATTTAGGTCAATCGCCATTTGCAGTGCTTCGCGAATGGGCGTAATCCCAATTTGTTCTCCTTCAGCTCCGACAAGGCGTACTTCCTTCGCCCGAATCTCATCATTAATCATGTGATCTTTACTAATAACCGTCCACCTCCAGGTCATTTTGAATATCCTGTTACACAAAAATAAAAGGGATGCCGGTCAAGCTACCGACATCCCTGTAATCAACACAATTCTTCATGAGTATACACTTCATAAATTATTGGGATCGTTGACCAGCCAACATCATGTTGATCAGGTGAGAAGTCGGACTTCTACTTGTGATTCCATTGCTATTCGTTTCAAAGCCGTTTTAAAGCACTTGAATACTATACCATCCACGAAATGCATTGTCAACATCCCTACAACTTTATTTTCTGAAATTATACATTTGTTATATCCGATGCCGACAAAGTCATGCTTGCGTGTTCCTTACCCTTGTTTGCTCTGTACCTCATCCAAGCGCACAACACGCGTGTGTTGGGTGTGACTCCACTGTTTGTTGTTCTGCGTAAAGAAAGCGTAGAACGTAATCGGGTACCATGACAACAGGTAAATCGGGAACAAAATCAGATATAGATAAACTTTGGCGAAGGTAACCTTCTCCAGAGCCATAGACAACAGGAACGTCAGAATATTCAGGCCAATGGCCACGAATCCGACCCATAACGGGAAGTATCCATAAATATTCGCAATGTGCGGACCATTGAAAATCGCCATGTCTACCCACATTGCAGCAGTCATCAGGAATGTAAGCAATACAACATAGACATTGGCCCCATAGATAGCAAGGTCGAATTTCACTAAGCTTCTTTCCTTAATGGACTGCCAGAGCAGTGGGAAGAAGTATCTACGTGCAACTGTAAAGTGACCTTGCATCCAGCGGAGACGTTGTCGCGCTGAAGCTTTGAACGTTAATGGCTTCTCATCAAATACTTTGGCATCATAGTTGAAAACAGGATACACATTACGTTGCACACTGCGCATCGTAAACTCCAGATCCTCTACCAGACTTGTTGCGCCCCAGCCAATTTCCTTCAACAGGTTGGTCTCGAAACACATTCCGGTACCTCCGAGGAAGTTCGCCATATTCAAGTTATGACGAGACAACTGCCACAGACGGTTGATGTACCAGTAAGATACACCGTATGCTGCAGTGATCCAAGAATCCTCCGGATTTTTCGTATCAATGTATCCTTGGATAACACGCGAACCATTGTTCAAGTCATCATTCATCTCAAGCAAGAAGTTACGGTCAACCAGGTTATCCGCGTCAAACATAACAACTGCGTCATACTGACGTGGCAATTTCCACAGGTATTTAAGCATCCATTCGATGGCATACCCTTTACCTCTCAGATCAGCGTTGGTACGTACACAAGCGTTTAACCCATGTTCTCTGACAATTTGAGCCGTTCCATCCGTACAGTTGTCACAGATGACGAACACATCATACAGATCTTCCGGATAATCAAGTTGTTTCAAGTTCTCCATCAAGGCACCAATGACCTGTTCCTCATTGTGTGCTGCGACGAGTACAGCGAATGATTTTGTCGCCGGATAATGTTTCTTTTTCTTTTTCTTAATCAGACCGAACAGCGAAAACGTGAATTGGTACACGGCTAGCAGTGCCAGAATGACCTGCATCGTGACGAATATAGCGTCCAACATCGTTCTCTGTTACCCCCTTTTTTTCAAAACCCAGTTTACTCAAGCATTTCTCTTCCTGATTCTGCAATTTATTTTTTTGTGATCTGCAGAATATGACCCTGTTCTTTTGTGTACTACGTGAATATATCAGGCAATGTTTCAAAGCTTGGTTGCTATCAGTTGGCTGCTTTATCGATTCTGTATTCTTTTCAGTCATTTGTCAAAACCCCAATTCCACTTTCTGAAGCAGAAATGTGATCTTTAAACGCTGAATAGACACTTCGTGATACCACAACCTCGCATTCATGCCTGTTATATCTTATTTTCAGCCGTTTACTTGATTTTTATTTCTAAAGTCCCTGCTTTTTCATCAGCATGTTATTCTTCGTCAGAGGCTCTATAACAAATAACGCAAACAGACCTCAAAAAGTTTAAACCAAAACTCACATTTTTTTTTACCTCATTTCAGCCATGTTGAATCATTGTATCTTTTTTGGCTAACCCAAGTCAAAAAGTTAAGATGGGTATATATCCACTCTTTAACATGAATTTTACGTTCTTTACATGTGTTCTTCTTGAAAAGGACAACATTTAAAAATATGATAAACATATACCTGAAATAACCTCAAGTTCACGAAAAACGGTTATATACTAATCAGGACGAAACCGGATGCAGAAAAATCACCGGAAATACTGCCGCCATTACGGGCGGCCTGACTGGCAGGAGGCCAATATGAGCCGTTTATTCTTAAAGTTTCAAGAGTATGATCGAAATGTTTTTATGTGGATCAACGGCCGACTTCATAATCGTTTTATGAATTTTTGGCTGTATTATTTCACCCATCTGGGTGGAGCAACTTCTTCTATTGCAGTATCCTTGTTAATCTGGCTGCTCGCTCCGGCTCCATGGAGCACAACAGGACTTCAGGCTTGTATCGCTCTTGCGATCAGCCACATTCCCGTAGCCATCGCGAAAAAATTGTATCCCCGCATTCGGCCTTATCTGGCCTTGCCGGATACCATCACGTTTCGTAATCCCCTGACGGACCACTCGTTTCCTTCAGGACACACGACTGCCATTTTTTCGGTCACGGTTCCATTTATGACCACTGATCCGATCTTATTGCTAATATTGTTGCCTGTGGCCCTTATTGTCGGATTCTCTCGAATATACCTGGGATTACACTACCCTTCCGATGTTCTTGCAGGTGCCACAATAGGTACTTTAGTCGCACTTGCAACAGTTGCATTCTGGGCTTAAAGCCGATATGTTAGACTCAGAAAAACCTAGCAGGAACAGGTGAAGCAAGCGTGGAGAAAAAAAGAGTATTACTATTATCTGAAGGCTTTGGTACGGGTCATACTCAAGCCGCCTATGCACTGTCCAGCAATTTGCGAAAGCTCTCGCCAGACGTGCAGACGAAAGTGCTCGAACTTGGAAGTTTTTTAAATCCCAAGATGGCACCTCTTATTATAACGGCATACAAAAAAACGGTTACCAACCAACCCAAACTCGTGGGATACGTATACAGACATCAATATAAAAAATCATTGAACCGGCTGACAACGCTGGCGCTGCATAAACTGTTCTATACACATACTCGCAGCGTCGTGCGTCAGCTACGTCCCAATGCGATCGTCTGCACCCACCCAATCCCAAGTGCTGTCATTTCCAGATTGAAGCGTCTGGGTGTACAGGTTCCCCTATGCACAGTCATCACCGACTATGATGCACATGGGACGTGGATTAACCGTGAAGTAGACCTTTATCTGGTTTCTTCAGATGAGGTTAAGTCCAAACTAATGCTACGCGGCGTACCTACAGACAACATTCGAGTCACGGGCATTCCGGTACATCCAAATTTCTGGGAGCATCCCGGGCGAGAAGAGATTCGAAGCAGATTTAACCTCAAGAACATGCCTACTGTACTGGTGATGGGTGGCGGCTGGGGAATGCTCAGCGACAAGCTGGTCCATCCGCTGCTGACACGCTGGCATGAAGATATTCAGATCATTTTTTGTCTGGGTCGCAATGATAAAGCACGGATCAGCATGGAACAGAACCCCATGTATCGCAAAGAAAACATTCATATTATGGGGTACACCAACGAAGTAGACAAATTGATGGAAGTATCCGACCTGCTGATCACCAAACCTGGGGGAATGACATGCAGCGAAGGTTTGGCCAAAGGAATTCCAATGTTGTTCCACAACCCTATACCTGGTCAGGAAGAAGAAAACGTCCATTATTTTACGGCAAGAGGGTTGGGAGAACCCATAACTTCGCTCGACGTAGTGGTCAAATGGATGAACAAGCTGTTGCATCACTACCCGGATGTTGTACGTAAACGCAAACGTCATCTGGCGGAAATCGCCAAGGTTCATCCGATGCAGAGCGCTCAAAGTATTATCGATCTGCTGGAGGACGTCCGTCCTTCATCCGCAGAAGAGGCCCGTTTATGAATTTATCCAAATAAGGTGCTGCTTCCCGCATTCTTCGTCAATCATGCCTCTAACCAACGGCTTCAAACAAGCCTGCAACCACATTGAAAAGGTGCCTTCGGATCTGAAGGCACCTTTTCTGTATGAAGGAAAGTACAAACTATTGGATGCCCGCTGACTTCAAGTACTCCTGCCACTGCTTGGTGTACTCTGCTTGAATTTTTTCCAACCCTGCTTGCTTAGCCTTCTCCATAAATGTGTTCAATCCAGCCTCCACGTCTGCCACCAATCCCACATTAAGCGGATACAAATATTGTTTTTCCACTTGCTCTAATGCAGCCTTCTCGGCTTGGTACGGAGTCCAGTCTTCAGCAAACCCTGTGAAAATATCCGGCTTTTTGATTTTGTCGAGATCTTCAAACATGGTCAGGACATCATCAAAGGTTTTATCATAGAGCATGAATTCCGGATTACGCCATGCCCAGCCATTCATGCCTTCACGTGGGAAGCCGTTTGTTTGTGCATCGCCGACCATTTTATAGTAACCATTATCTACCTCAAAGTTTTTACCCTCAACGCCGTATTCAGTCAACCAGTTGTAGCGTTTATCTGTCACGAGCTTCTCATAAAATGCCAATGCTTTTTCCGGGTTTTTACTGCTACGCGGAATCGCAAATCCGTTGTGGATCGGGTGAACCGGTTGTGCAAACCCTTTCGCATTCGGATATGGGAAATAAGCCAGTTTCCAATCTGGATGTGTAGACTGCACCTTGATGACATCTGCATTAAATTTGTTCGGGTTCTCCCCCGAGAGAACAACTGCCGCTTTTCCATTTTGCAGCAATGAGTTGGAAGTATCCTTTACATTCAGTACGTTTTTCGGGAAGAAGCCTTTGTCCATCCAACGTTTGTATGTTTTCAGATCTTCCAGATGCTGCGCCGATCCCCAATAGGACGTTACGGTCGATGGTGTGTCATACATAATATCCATTCCATATGGGAGTTGACCTGCTGTATTAACCAGCTTGGATGTCAATTGACGAATACCATGGGTATGGTTGGCATTGCTATCCGCAATCGGGATCATATTCGGTTCATTGGCTTTGATGCCCTCCAGATACGCTTCGAGTGTCTCCAGCGATTCCGGCTTCGGAAGATTGTACTTCTCGCGCAAGTCATCACGATACGCAATTCCCTCGGTTACATACTCAATCCATGTCGATGGAACTGTATAGATTTTGTCATTGATTTTGACAGCATTCCACATATCTTCAGGTACATGAGCCTTCAGTGCTGGGGCTGCTGTTGGCAGCATTTCATCCAGTGGCAGGAACGCGCCCTTCTTCGCATAGGACTGGTAGAATGTCCAATCCGCTGTAAAGATCAGATCGATCGGCTGTCCGGAAGACAGCAGCAGTTTATATTTTTGATCCCAGTCGGTCCAGGAGGTGTAATTGAATTTCACATTGACGTTCAGATCAGCCTCAGCCAGCTTGTTGATCTCGGATTCAATGACAGGCAGATCTTTCGGAGCATCCCCAAGCATGTAAAATTGAAGTGTGACTTTCTCGCCTTTGCTCTCGGATGCTCCTCCCTGCTCACTTCCTTGCGTAGATCCCCCCGAACCGTTATTACATGCGGCAAGCACCCCGGCGAATAACATCAGGGCAAGTACCAGAGACAGGTGCCGAATTGTTTTGTTACGCATACGCATCCTCCCTTTTTGTGGTGAACCTTTATATGTTAGCGCAGACTCGCCATGCTTCAGACCGGAGATGATGCCAGAAGCCTGATACTCACAGCGTGTTCACGTTCTAACCTTTCACTGCACCAATGGTAAGTCCTTTAACAAAATAACGTTGTACAAACGGGTACAGGAACAGAATTGGTCCCGTCACAACGATAGCCATCGCCATCTTGGTTGATTCCGTAGGCACATCCTGACTGAGCGTAATCCCTGTGCCAATTGCCATCTGGTCAATGAAAGTAATCGTGTTCATCGTGTTATAGAGATAAAATTGCAGCTGGTACATATCCGGGTTGTTAATGAAAAGGGATGAAGTAAACCAGTCATTCCAGTACCCTAGTGCCAGAAACAGACCTACGGTTGCGATACCAGGCATCGCCAGTTTCAACACTATGCTGAAATAGATGCGGAAGTCATTCGCTCCATCAATTTTGGCGGACTCAATCAACTCATCCGGCACAGCTGAACGAATAAAGTTTTTCATCAGGATAATGAGAAATGGCGTCATCAACCCCGGGAAAATCAGTACCGTGTAGGTATCCGTAAGATTGAAGTAGTTCGCCAGCATAATGTACCAAGGCACGAGTCCCCCACCAAACAACGTTGTGAAGTAGATAAAAAACGAGAAGGTATTTCGATACTTAAAGTCCTTACGTTGGAGCACAAATCCGGCCATTGTGATGAGGAAAAGTCCAAGGGTAGTCCCCACCACCGTTGTAAAGACCGTTACCCCATAAGCCTTGAGTACCTGGGTCGGGAATTTGAACACCATTTTGTAGCCTTCCAGGGAAAAGTCCGTCGGAAAGAGGTGATAACCATCCCTCACAATGGACTCGTTGCTGCTGAATGAACCGGATAGAATGAGCAGAAACGGTATCAAACACATGATCGATAAAATGATGATGACACTGTAGGCAATTAGTTGAAACATGAAGGTGAATTCGGAATCTCTAAGACGCGTATTCGCACGCGTGTGAGTATTCATTGGCGTGTTCATGATCGTTCTCCCTCCTGCCCTGCGGGCGTTCTAGAACAAGGCGTAGTCCTCATTGACTTTGCGGATAATATAGTTGACGGTCATGATCAAAATGAATCCGAATAACGACTGATACAAACCGGCAGCAGTTGCCATCCCGATATCAAACGTTACTTTCAGTGAACGATACACATACGTATCGATGATATCTGTCGCGTTGTACAATACCCCATTGTTGCCGATCAGTTGATAGAACAGGTCGAACTGCCCCTTCATAATGCTGCCAAGCGAGAACAACAACAGGATGACAAAGGTTGGCTTCAGCATCGGTACCGTGATGTACCAGATTCGCTGAAAAATATTGGCCCCGTCGATTCGGGCAGCCTCATAATACTCGTCACTGATCCCCGTTATAGCGGCCAGATAGATGACCATGCTGTATCCAAGATTTTTCCAAAGATAAAAGATGATGATCAGGAACACCCAGATCCAGGGTGTGTTATAAATATCGACCGGGCCAGCCTCGAAACGTTTGAGCACCGTGTTCACGAAACCCGACTCGTAGTTAAACATGTTGTAAGCGATTACACTCAATAGTACAAACGAGATGAAATACGGCAAGAACATCACGGATTGCGTAATTTTTTTGAATAACCTGCCCCGGATTTCGCTAAGCATGATCGCACAGAAGATCGCCAGACCGTTTCCTAATATAATGAAGGCGAGATTGTAACCCACGGTGTTGGTTGTGAGCTTCAGCAGCATTCCCGATTGCCATAGGAACTTAAAGTTCTCCAGACCGACAAATGGACTGCCGAATAATCCTCCTTCAAAATCATACCGGGTAAACGCATAATAGATGCCGACCATCGGAAAATACGAGTTAATCAGAAAAAAGATCAGCGTGGGCAACAGCATCAGAAACATGATTTTGTTCTTGTTCAATTCTTTGAGCATGGCTCGATCCCTCCCGAATTTCTTGCGGTGCTGCCTGGTGGAGCTCTCTTTTTATTGTAGATGCTCGCTCCGCTCATCGATACTGAAGCTTCCCGTCAGAAAATGAACGATTCTGCGAAATGAACTATGAACAAAACGAACGAACCATGAAATGAACACACATCCGTTCACAAATGTTGATATCGTGCATAGGCTAAACCTAGTGAACAATCCAGCGAAAGTTGAACTTTATATAGAGAAAACAGACAAAACGGCCTGTTCAGCATTGATGTAAACGCATACATAATATATAATTCAAGATACTCTTGCTCTTCTGCTCATCCATATATGAAATCTAGCGTATGTATATGAAGTTCTACGTTGTTCACCCAATACAGGAGGTCCGAGGGGGAAAGGGAATGCGTAAACGTTCAGAGGACAGTCAGATGGTCTTTACACGAATTCTGATCGGCATTATTATCAGCACTGTCGCTACCTTGCTTGTGGCTTCCTCTATTTTGTACGTCAATTATAATCGTATTGCTCTTCGCCAAGTATATCGGACAGATATGAACAGTCTTACTCAAACCAGCCGTGAAGTGGCCAAAATGACCGAGACTGCAAAATCATTGTCATATCAGATTTATCAAGACTACACCATCTCTTCATTACTGCTCTATTCCAAACCCAATATCTATGAGATCACATCGGCGATGGAGCAGCTCGACAACTACCGTATGTCCCTTCCTTTTATCGAATCCATCTATGTATATAACTCCAAAAGCAATGAGTTCTTTATCAGTTCCGACGTGCGCAATGGGCAACAGTCCTTCGCGGAGATCGACGATCAGGGGATTACAAGTATCCTTCAGAGCTTCCATGACTATAAACCTTTTGTGCCCATCCCGCGTACATATCAGGTCGGTTCTACCGAAGAGACAGAGGTTAACAGCTACACCTATCTCTGTTATGACACAATCAATGACAATGCCAAACTAAACTATGCCGTCATCGTTAATATCAAGGATGATTGGCTCAGTCCGAATATGAATGCTGTGGATCAACCAGGCAAGACCTTTATCGTGAATGAGAATGGAGACCTTTTATCTGACTTTGGCGACCGTGCATTGATGAAAAATCTCTCCAGCGAAGCATTCATGCAGCCGATCATGCAGGACATGCAGCAGTCTGCTTACTTTACGGAAGAGGTCGACGGAGAAAAATCACTCATTACGTACACCGCTCCCGATGACCTGGGCTGGCGTTATGTGAGAATAACACCGTATGATCTGATTACCTCAGATATACGGAGTATGCGTACACATACCGTTCTGTTTTGTGTCGGACTTCTCATCGCAGGCTTGCTGCTCTCTTACCTTGTGTCCAGAAAACTATATCATCCCATTGATAAGGTGCTTGTTCGTTTGCGTGTGATGGAAGCAGAGCGACGTGGCAGTCTTCATTTGTTACGGCAGGATTTTCTGCGAGGAGCTCTGCAGGGTCGTGAAACAGTAACCGGAGGTATGCTGGAAGAACGAATGAAGTTCTATGGTTCCTCCATTGACGTTCAACGTGCTTCCAGGCTAGTATTACTGCGGATTGACCATTTTACCGAATTCAATGAAACGTATCGTGACGAGACCCAGCTTGTAAAATACGCCATGATGAACATATGCACCGAGACGGCTGATCTCCACTATAATGCGGAAGCGGTGGACATGGGCCGCGATCTGATTACACTCATCTTCAATGAAAAAGAAGAAATCCCTCAACTTGGCCAACCTGCTCCTAACCGGATCGAAGAATTGCTACGTATGATGCAGGCTGCTGTAATGACCCATTTAAAATGCTCCATCTCCTGCACCATCGGCACGGAAGAAGATTCATTGGAAGACAGTATTGCATCCTACACCAGATCAGCCGAAGCTTCACTGCATCGTTTGTTCATGGGACCAGGCTGTCTAATCTATACCGCTGACATCATGGCTTATCACACGAAAGAATACGCATTCCCGGCAGGTAAGGAAAGACAACTTGTCGATTATCTAATGACAGGCAAGACGAGAGAAGCCAAACAAGTCTATGCAGACATCGTCGGCGAGACAGCCGCCTATCCGTTTACCGTCTTCCAGCTAGCTTTATCCCATCTGACGATGACATTGAATCATGTACGAAATACCCTCAAGAAGAACAATCAGCTCACGCTTAATTCAGTCTCCGATGGTTTAATGCTGCCTGTTAAAGACGCTGAAGACATCAGTGAAGTACATGAACACTTCTATCGGATGTTTGATGAGCTTGGTTCCAAAGTCGAGGAGAAACGCACACTGAAGCATGAAGAGTTGATTCGTAAAATCAATGGCATTATCGAGCGGGACTATGCCGATCCCAATCTCTGTCTAACTTCAATTGCAGATGAACTGGGCATGTCGCCCATCTATGTGAGCAGACTCTACAAACAGCTCACCCTGAAAGGGCTCACGGATGTGATTAACGAAACACGGATAGCCAAAGCTCAGCATTTGCTGGTAGAGACAGAGAACTCCGTTGCCGATATTGCCGAGAGAACCGGGTTCACCAACAGTTCCTATTTCTACCGCATGTTCAAAAAGTTCAATGGTGTTACACCAAACGATTATCGCCGCAAAGAATTTCATTCAGAGAACTTTTGAAATCATACCAGACTTGAGTTTATGGAGTAATGTACATCGATTGTAAATTCAAAAAAAGAGCGACCTATGAGAATGAACCATTCACCTCATTAGTCGCTCTTCTTGTATCAATTTAATTTTATTCCTGTTCCTGATCTTCGCCAGACTCATCCGAAGCTTCACGAACTTTATACTTGTCCAGACGTATCTGCTGATAATCACGCAAGGCCTCTTCACCAACGATCACTTCAACGCGGTGAATGTTCATGCCTTTGCCCATGAATTTCTGCTCGTACTCGGTCATTACATGCTCTTCATTCAGTCCATCGCGATGCAGGTTCAAAGACAGATTCGTCATTTGCAGACCAAAGTCGGAAATGGCGTTGAGTGAGAAATCAAACAGTGTCTCCGAGTCGGTTTTGAAATGGATCTGTCCTTTTGGATTAAGCAGTTCCGTATATTTCTTCAGGAAACGCGGGTGCGTCAACCGACGGCGTGCATGCTTTGCTTTTGGCCAAGGATCACTGAAGTTCAAATAAATGCGTTCCAGTTCTTCCGGCTCAAAAACTTCTTCAATCTGTTCAATATTCGCCAGCGCAAGCTTCAGGTTCGGAGGTGTCTCCACATCAGCCTGACTCCATGCATTACGAGCTTTCTCACTGGCACGTCGTACCAGTTCATCATACATATCAATACCGATAAAATTGAATTCCGGATATTTATAACTCATTTGGCTGATAAATTGCCCTTTACCCATACCAAATTCCACGAAGATCGGATGGTCATTGCCAAACAGTTCCGACCATTTTCCTTTGTGCTGCTTGGGGTCCAGTACAACAAGATCGACTTGTTGCTCCAGATTTTCTCTTATCCCTTTTCTGCCACGTAAACGCATTTTATTCCTCCGTTTGTCCCATACTTGTCTCAGACTTATTTTGCCGAAGAACCGGCAAATTGTAAAGAGCAATGAAAAGGGAATCTTCGGATCTGCCACTTTGGGCAAATCTCAAAGATTCCCTCTTCGATTTATTTGGAATTGGGGTCCAACTACTTTAGTAGTTCATAGTCTACCTTATCTTGGTGTGAAAAATCAAATGTCTTTTCGAAAGCATCGCGAACTTTTTGTCTTGCAGCCGCTTTCACTTTCGGATTTCCATTAAAACGAACACCTGTTAATGCCAGGGCTTCTTCTGCCGTCAATTCAACAGACACATGATTCAATTCATTGTTTTTAACTTGGGAATTCATTCATATCACCTCACGGTATAGTATGGTCCATGACGTCAACGTTGATTCAAATGCTATGATGAATAATACCCATTAGATGGTGTCTGACGTTGATTTAAATATAACACAAGGTGTAAACTATAGCAAGCAGAAAACCTTGATTTTACGGCCTATTTTTGCGTTTCGATTCCCTTTTTTTTCAGTTTTTTGATACAATGATACATGTTCATGAAGACACCAATAATCGCTATCGATCGTCATTGACGGAAATCGCATAGCGCTTCTTCTTTTGTTCACGTATGATTACTGTAATTCGACTGCCAAAGGAGTACCTTAAAGATGAATGCACCTGCATTACAGCCCCCTCTTCTGTGGGGAGATAAACGATTCCATACCTGGAATTACGAGATGCGCGACCAATTTAACAATAAGGTTTTCAAAGTGATGCTGGATGCCGGCTTCACCTGTCCGAACCGTGACGGTTCAATTGCCAAAGGTGGCTGCACCTTCTGCAGTGCGCGTGGATCAGGTGATTTTGCTGGTAGCAGACGTGAAGATCTGGTCACCCAGTTCAATACGATAAGAGATAAACAACATCTCAAGTGGCCTACAGCCCATTATATTGGCTACTTCCAAGCCTATACCAACACGTATGCTCCGGTTGAGGAGCTGCGCGAATATTTTGAAGAAATTCTAGAGCAACCCGGTGTTGTTGGTTTGTCCATCGCCACTCGCCCGGACTGTTTGCCAGATGACGTCGTTGATTATTTGGCTGAACTGAACGAGCGCACCTACCTGTGGGTTGAGATGGGGCTGCAAACCATCCATGATTCCACATCGACATTGATCAATCGGGCGCACGACACGAAGTGTTACGAAGAAGCCGTTGAGAAACTGCGCAAACGGAATATACGTGTGTGCACACATATCATATATGGTCTGCCTCAAGAGACGCATGAAATGATGCTGGATACTGGACGTGCCGTCGCCAACATGGATGTACAGGGCATCAAGATTCACCTGCTGCATCTGATGCGCAAAACACCAATGGTAAAGCAATACGAAGCCGGTCTTTTACGTTTTCTGGATCAGGACGAGTATATTAAGCTGATCGTAGATACACTGGAGATGCTTCCACCGGAAATGATTGTACACCGCCTTACAGGGGACGCACCGCGTGATCTGCTGATTGGACCGATGTGGTCTATGAACAAATGGGAAGTGTTGAACTCCATTGATCGTGAGCTGCGAGAGCGGGATTCCTGGCAAGGTAAGTATTGGAGGCGAGCATAGATGGGCTTTCTTTCAGTTCTCAGCTGTGCGCATCAGTGGATTGCTTCCCGTCTGCAGCCAGGTGATCTGGCCATAGATGCAACCGTCGGCACAGGAGCAGACACACTATTTTTGGCACAACAAGTAGGCAGACGTGGTCAAGTCATTGGATTTGATATTCAAAGTGAAGCTCTCACGCTGGCACAAGCACGTATACGAAAACAAGACGACGAAGCCAAGCTTGGCTCCATCTCCATGCTTCAACTGAGCCATGATCGCATGGCAGAAGCGGTGCCTGAGTCATGGGTTGGTGAAGTTGGGGCGGTCATGTTCAATCTGGGGTACCTGCCTTCAGAAAGTGCAGATTCCTCGATCATCACCGAGACAGACAGCACCATCGCTGCACTCGAAGCCGCACTCGCTTTATTACGTCCTCGCGGGATCATTACGGTTGTGCTCTACCCCGGTCATGACGGAGGGGCACAGGAAGCAGAAGCTGTATTGGAATGGTCCTCTGCCCTGCCGGTAGAACAGGCACAGGTCGTGATGTATCGCCAATTACAGCGAGAGACTTCTCCTTTTCTGATCGGAATCGAGAAAAAATAATTTCCTTTGTTCACCAAATACAATAAACTAGACACAGTCGCAAGGTGAGCCATTACTGGCGTTCTCTTACTGCGATCTGTGTTCTACATACACATATGCAAACGTATTCACTTGTTTGTTCATGGCGACTACATGCCCATGACTGATTAAAGCGATCCACCATTTCATATACTAGAGGAGAGATTACTGATGTCTACGCCATACCCATTACAATTCCAACCTGAATTCAAAGAACGTGTGTGGGGCGGTCGTGCGCTGGAGCAATTTGGCCTTACGCCCCCTGAAGGACATATTGGAGAAGGCTGGATGATTGCAGATCATCCCAATGGTACAACCAAGGTATTAAATGGAGCACTTGCTGGCAAGGGTCTGGATGAAGTTCGTGAACAACTGGGCACCGAATGGCTTGGAACCAAAGGCGTTTCCGAAAAAGGTGGACGCTTCCCCCTTTTGATTAAATTGCTCGACTGTAACGATGACCTGTCCGTTCAGGTTCATCCGACAGACGAGTACGAGGCACTTCCTCCTGGCGAGCTTGGCAAAACAGAAATGTGGTATGTACTCGACGCAAAACCGGGCGCACACATCATCTATGGCTTAAATGAAGGTGTGGACCGTGCAACATTGAAAGAAGCATTGGAGAACGGTACGGTGATGGATACCCTTCGTCAGGTTCCTGTTGAAGCTGGTGATACGTTCTTTATCCCTGCAGGAACGGTACATGCGCTCTGTGCGGGTGTGGTTGTCGCTGAGATTCAGCAAAACTCGGATACGACGTATCGGATCTACGATTACAATCGTCCAGGGCTGGATGGCAAGCCACGTGAGTTGCATGTTGAAGACTCTTTGAATGTAACCGCCTATGAGGGCGCAGGTGCCTCAACGATGAAAACAAACAACGCTACTCCTGGTGAATGGCTCAAGCTTGCGGAATGCCCTTATTTTGTGGTTGAAAAAGGCATCGTGACTGAACGCTGGGAACTCTCCACCAATCCTGATAGCTTCACAATTCTCGTTGTCTGTGAAGGCGAAGGAACGCTGTCGTGGGCACATGCTGAATCAGACAACATTGAATTGAAAGCCGGACAATGTTATCTCTTGCCAGCCAATCTGGGTTCTTATACATTAGATGGAAATACCACTGTTCTTCGCTCTTATCTGCCATAAATCAAGCTTATATGTAACCTGTGAAGGAGGAATTACAGGAGATGCAGGAATCTACCTTTGCCTTGGTCGGTAGTGAAGGTACCCGTATTCATGTGTACCGCTGGCTTCCCGATCAGGAATGCAATGTTAAGGGCGTCGTGCAAATCGCACACGGCATGGGTGAGACTGCGGCCCGATACGCCGAGTTTGCCGACACTCTTACCCGACACGGTTACGCGGTCTATGCCAATGACCATCGGGGTCATGGCAAAACCGTGGAGAATGCCAGCTTGCTCGGTAATGCTGGAATCGATGCCTTCCGCTGGATGGCAAGTGATATGATCAATCTGGGCGAAGTAGCCGCCAAGGAGAACCCTGGGGTGCCTCTGTTTCTAATGGGGCACAGTATGGGCTCGTTCTTGGTACAGCATCTCATGTACGCTGGTCATGAGCGGTACCATGCCTTTATTTTATCCGGGACCAATGGCAGACGTGGTCTTCTCCGGTTTGGAGAGAAACTGGCCTTCTTGCAGTGTGGCATTCAGGGGGCTACTCATCCCAGCATGCTACTTAATGCGATTGTATTTGGTGGATTTAACCGCTCTTTCCGCCCTGCAACGACACCATTTGATTGGTTGTCCCGGGACTCACAAGAGGTTCAGCGATTCATTGATGATCCCCTGTGCGGAGCAGTCTGTACAGCAGGCTTTTTCCGCGACTTCTTCAAATTGCTGCTTGAAGTACATCTTCCACACAATATGGAGCGCATACCCAAACACAAACCCGTTTACCTGTTCTCAGGTGAAAAGGACCCTGTCGGTCTTCATGGCAAAGGCGTTCTTAATCTGGTCTCCCAGTATAAGAAGCTTCAGCTGGAGAATATTGAGTATCGCCTGTATCCGGATGGACGCCATGAAATGCTGCATGAGATCAACCGAACAGAAGTGGCTCAGCACGTTGTGAGCTGGCTAGAGCGGAATACACCTAACTCTAGTGAACACGACGATGCAGTGAGCCATGCTGAGATGGCTGACACTGTGTAAAGATCTGAAAACTGTATAACCAATTACAAGAAGCCCCTGAATCGGATGTACAGCTCACGCTGCGCTCCAGTTCAGGGGCTTTCTTGTTAAACAATATGAATAATAGCTATGATCAAACCTTATGGATTAACCTTCAATTAACAGCGATTCCGGGTCTTCAAGCAGTTCTTTTACGGTCACCAGGAAACGTACGGCTTCACTGCCGTCAATAATCCGGTGATCATAGGACAACGCGATGTACATCATCGGACGATTTTCCATCCGTTCTGCATCAATTGCCACTGGACGAAGCTGAATCTTATGCATCCCCAGAATACCCACTTGAGGTGTATTCAGAATTGGTGTAGATAACAAGGAACCAAATGTTCCACCATTGGTGATGGTGAACGTTCCACCTTGTAGATCAGACAATGCCAGCGTGTTGGAACGAGCTTTGGATGCCAGATCCGCAATGCTCTTCTCGATCTCGGCAAAGCCCAGACGATCTGCATCACGTACAACCGGTACAACCAGTCCTTCCTTCGCAGATACGGCGATGCCGATATCATAATACTTTTTGAGCACAACATCTTCGCCATCAATCTCTGCGTTGATTGTCGGGAATTTTTTCAAAGCGCCCACAACTGCTTTGGTGAAGAAGGACATGAAGCCCAGGTTAATCTCATGCTTCTCTTTGAACTTGTCCTTACGGCGTTTACGTACATCCATGATAGCAGTCATATCTACTTCATTAAACGTAGTCAACATAGCTGCTGTCTGCTGAGCCTCTACCAGACGTTTGGCAATGGTCGCACGGCGACGAGACATGCGTTGACGCTCAACTGGTTTGGTATAGGTGGAGCTACCCGCTGCCGGAGCACTTGGTGCTGCTGGAGCTTTACTTGCAGGTGGAGCAGCAGGAGCAGGCGCCTGATTGCTATGGCTCTTCACATCATCCTGGTATACCCGTCCAATCGGATCTTTGCTCTGAACCTGATCCAACTCGATACCCCGCTCACGTGCCAATTTACGGGCAGATGGTGAAGCTGTCTTGCCACTATCGGATGACTCTGGTGCTGCCGCAACAGGTGCCGGTGGTGTTGGAGCTTCAGGTGCAGGAGTAGCGGCCTTCTTCTCTTCAGCTGCTGCCGCTTCGGAAGCGGGTGCACCGCTTCCTCCTCCAGAACCAGCCGAGAGTGTACCGATCGTTTCACCGATCTCTACCGTCTCCCCTTCCTGACGAATGATCTTCTCCAGCACGCCACTTTCTTCTGCGCTGATTTCGATATTTACTTTGTCCGTTTCCAGTTCAAGAAGCACATCACCCTGATTAACGGTATCCCCTTCTTTGACCATCCATCTGGATACAGTTCCCTCAGTTATTGACTCACCCATTGCAGGTACTTTAATTTCACTCACAGCTGTTACCTCCCCAGTGGAATATTATTCTTCGTCGTTTGCTTCAACGCAGATGTAATAATCTGTTGCTGTTCCATACTATGCACAAGTTGATAACCGCTGGAAGGACTTGCATGTTCCGGGCGACCTTCGTATCTAACGGTTGTGCCTTCCGGGGCGACTTCACGAAGACGAGGCTCCATGTATGTCCAGGCACCCATGTTTTTGTTTTCTTCCTGCACCCATACCAGCTCTTTTACATTGCTGAAACGTGCGAGTACACGTTTGATCTCTTCTGCCGGGAACGGATACAGCTGTTCCACTCGAATGATATGAAGCCATGACCAATCTGCTTTATCTTTTTCAAAAGCATCTTCCAGGTCAATGGCAATCTTGCCACTGCACAAAATAATGCGCTCCACGCGATCCGGCTGTGTACCCAGTCCAGCTTGCTCCAGCACAAGCTCAAACTTGCCTTCGCTGAATTCGACTGCTGGTGAAGCAACACGCGGATTCCGAATGAGACTTTTCGGTGACATCATCACAAGCGGACGAGCATCTTCCGTTTCAGTCAACGAAGCTTGACGGCGCAACAAGTGGAAGTACTGGGAAGCACTCGACAAGTTGGCAACCGTCATGTTGTCTTCTGCACAAAGCTGCAGGAAGCGTTCAAGACGAGCACTTGTATGCTCAGGTCCCTGACCCTCATTCGCATGTGGAAGTAACATAACCAGACTGGATTTCTGAGACCACTTGGCGCGACCGGCTGATACAAACTGGTCAAAAATAACCTGTGCACAGTTGGCAAAGTCACCAAATTGGGCTTCCCAGATAACCAGTGTATCTGGTGAATATACGTTATATCCGTATTCGAATCCAACAACGGATTCTTCTGATAACGGACTGTTATAGATTGCAAAGGATGCTCTTGCCTGTGGCAAGTGATGCAATGGGCAGAACTTTGCTCCATTCTCCGAATCGTGCAACACCAAGTTCCGATGAGCGAATGTAGCACGCTCGGCATCCTGTCCACTAATCCGAATTGGCTTGCCATCTGCCAGAATGGTTGCAAATGCGAGTGTCTCCGCAAGGCTCCAATCCACTTTTTCCCCTTCGTTCAGGGAAGTGCTCCGGCGCTGCAAAATCCGCTGCAACTTCGGATACACATTGAAATTCTCAGGCCATTTCAGCAGATCGGCATTAATGCTGCGCAGATTTTCCAGTGGTACCGCAGTTGGCGTAATCGTAACAGCTTCCGGCTCGCTGATTTTTCGTTGGTAATATTCATGTACTTCATTTTTCTTCATCTGGTCATAAGCTTCTTTTAATTTGTTCATTACTCCATCGCGAATGCTCGCAATAGACGCATCATCGATAACCGATTCTTGCTTCAAGTGATCCTGATACAAGTGGCTTACCGTTGGATGGTTTTTCACCTTGTCATAAACGGTAGGTTGCGTCGTTTCAGGATCATCCGTTTCATTATGGCCGTAACGACGGTAACCGATCAAGTCGATCAGGAAATCCTTTTTGAAACGATTGCGATACTCTGCCGCCATACGAATGGCTGCAATACACGCTTCCGGATTGTCCGCATTCACGTGTACAATCGGAATTTCGTACCCCTTGGCAAGGTCACTTGCGTAGTACGTTGAACGGGAATCACTGCTATCTGTAGTGAAGCCCAGACGGTTGTTAACGATAATATGAATAGTTCCGCCATTCTGATAACCTGGCAGAGCTTTGAAGTTTAGCGTCTCTGCAACGATCCCCTCTCCAGGGAATGCTGCGTCACCATGCATCAAAATGGTGGCTGCCTTCGTTACGTCCTGCTTCGGATACCCAGGGTCACGACGGTCATCCTGAGCCGCACGCGCAAACCCTTGTACAACCGGATTGACGTATTCCAGATGGCTCGGGTTATTCGCCAAAGTAAGACGGGCTTGCACAGTCTCACCGTCTTTCACAAAACGGTTGGCACCCATGTGATATTTGACATCCCCCGTCCAACCATAGTTAATTCCGGTTGAACCTTCCGATGGAACCATGTCTTTATTCGGAGCATGATGGAATTCAGAGAAAATCTTGCTGTACGGTTTGCCCAATACATGAGCCAGTACATTCAACCGCCCACGGTGAGCCATCCCCATCAAAATGTGGCTTGATCCGGCTTCTGCCATGATGCGAACAGCCTCATCTAGCATCGGTACAAGCACATCGTTACCCTCGATGGAGAAACGTTTCTGCCCAACAAAAGTTTTGTGAAGGTAATCTTCAAACTGCTCGACTTCCACCAAACGCTCCAGCAACGTCTTGCGTTCCTTCGGCGTAAGCGGGGCAGGTGATGTCCGAGATTCCGCACGGCGATTCAGCCACTCACGCTCTTGAACTTCGTGCACATGACTGAACTCATAGGCCATGGGTCCAGTGTAAATCTGGCGCAAGCGCTGGATTGCATCCCATCCGGTTGCTGTCTGCCCATCTGCACCTTCCCAGATCAGGGAAGCAGGTAGAGCTTTCAGATCTTCTTCGTTTAATTCAAAATGCTGGGGCTCCAGCAAAGATGTATCTGTATCTTCACTGATTCCAAGCGGATCTATATCTGCAGCAAGATGACCATACGTACGGATATTCCATACCAGTTTGCCCGCTGTAACCGCTTTCTGTAATAATTGAATGTCTACGCTTCCGGAAGCCGATTGGGCGTTGCCGAAATTCGAAGTTGTACGTGCATCTGTGCCAGACATCGGCGGTGCACCCCATTGTTCAAATAATTCCCGATAGGCCGGTGTAACCGAACCAGGGTCTTGAGTGAATAATTCATATTGTTCCTGTACGTATCCCATATTGGGGCCATAGTAACTTTCCCAGGGCTTCTTGTTGCCTTCCACGATCGTCATCGACGTTCCCTCCGTCTTGATTTAGTCATAAGTTTTTGACGGAAATCATTGACTAAGCCGTAATTTGCGTTCGTTCAACATTTTAAGCGAAATTTTTCATGAAGTCCAATAATCGTGCTGTTGGTGGTAGTAACGTTAGTCCGACGCTCCCGTCAAGGTTTGTCTGCGTTTTCAAAATCAAAGTAAAACAATGATTGTATATACCGTCGCACAGATGTCGAATACTGTCCTGATCCGTTCGAAGGTTACACCTTCTCCTCTTCTTCAAGTGAAGTCCGTGTTCTAATATCTATTCTATAAACTTTTACGCTCAGGAGCATTTCCTATTTTTAGTTCAATTGATGCATAAATTAGATGAATCGAATAAATCGAGCAATTTGAGTAGAACAACGAACGATTAATTACAGCAAATAGGCATACGATCCCCCATTTTACCTCCTTAATTGAATTGTGGTCCATTATGTTCAAAAACAAACCGTCAAGTTAAACATTAACCAATTGACATCACATTCAACAAATAATTGGTTTTTTCTTCAGAAGCTCAACAGAAAAAAGCCAGCCCAGACATAAACGATCCGAGCAGCTTCTTTGCATACAGCAAGTTTGAGTCAACAATATAGTTGATGATGCGCATCAAGCTCTACTTTGACTAATCATATACTCTGCAAACGGCGTTAGGGAAAGACTTCTAACCTGCTCCAGTGTAAACCACTCTGCGCCCAATGAATCTTCACCATCGGGTTGCTTTTTGATACGATTCGGCTGACTGGTTGCGGTCAAAACGACATCATACAACATCCCGATGTGGTGCAACTCTTCCGGCTCACCTTGATGCACCCATTCAAGTAGACTAGACTCCGCAGAACGAATTACCAATTGTAAATGGGTTAGGCCCGTTTCTTCTTCAATCTCACGATGAAGAGCAGTTTCTGGCCGCTCACCAAATTCCAGCCTTCCGCCTGGTAAATCCCATTTCCCTTGATATGCTCCGCGAGCCTTATGAATCAACAGGAATTGGTGCTCCCAAGCGACCAAGCCATATACCCCAATATGCGTATACCGTTGCACTTACATCTCTTCCCCTCGTCTGTAAGATGGTCCTTACTCCCAGCGAATATCTCCTATTTCTTCTCATCCTCTGTAACAGCATCCAGATCTATGGCCATACGAATCATATCTACACAGCGGATGCCATCCTCTATAATCTCTTCCTCATAATGCCTCACAAAGAAGTCGCGATCGACCCCGATAATGCGAAAACCACAACGTTGGTATAATTTCAATTGATGAAAGCTTGAGTTACCTGTCCCAATCTCGAGAATTCGGCAGCCCAGTCTCCGCGCAGCTTCCATCGCTTCCTTAATCATATGTTTGCCTACACCTTGTCCCTGCAGTTCTTCCTGTACGGCAATATTAACAATCTCCGCAGTCTCCGGACGAGTCTTCAACAATACGAACTCCCCAACCATCTCTCCTTCATATTCGGCAATAAAACAAACACCCCGGCTCAGGTATTCGTCAACAATCGCTTTTGAAGGATCAGCCATCAATAAGAGCTCATACGGTTTCTCTTCTTCCCAGTCCAAAATCCGGAACGACAATTTCATGCCAATCTCCACCTTTTCATCGTACAATATTCATTTACGTCATGTTTGCAGAAGCCTATGTATGGCGAATCTACAAATATATTATTCTTCGTTCCAACAAACTAGTTCACTCAATCTATTAACCACTTTCTGATCCGGATTGATTTTGATAATGTCTCTCGTCATCTCCCATAAAAAAAGTAAACTTCATTATATCATAATATATGGATATAAATATATAGATAGGGATGATACAATATGATCCATCATGTAATGGAAATTTTACATGCTGTATCCAACCTTTCTATCGGCTTATCTAACTTCACTCTGTTCAAGAACCGAATCGCTATACACCATAAATGTTTCTTGCAGAGTACGTCCGTATGACTTCTCCCAGATCACGCTCCGCTCAAAGGTACCCGCCTGGAAAAAACGCGGGATACGTTCAGCAAACCAATCCTGCATAGGTAAATCGAACACCTGCTTCATAGGCACCCATAACAGTTCGCCTTCAGGCGGATCTTGCAATAATTGACCCTCAAATGAAGTTGCCAAATAGTTGAATACCATGTACCGCAATCCTTGTTCGGGATCACAGAACTCATCCAGTCCTTTATACGTAATCTCATTAACTGCTAGTCCCGTCTCCTCCAAAACCTCTCGCACGGCACCATCCACGATACTCTCTGGAAAATCTACCTTTCCTCCAGGTGCGATGTATCCCGGAAATCCTTTGCGATCCGGCCGATTCATGAGCAGCACCTGATCATTCATTTTGTCCCATACCATACACATCGTTAATATCTCTATTCTGGTATTCATAATCGTCCTCCTGCTAACGTGCGCTTCTCTGCTGTACACTAACATTTCTGGGAATAACCTATGTTTTCCTTCTTTATTCCATCATGATATATGCATACGAAAGGCGGACGCCCTGTACATCAGAAGCCCGCCTGTTTTGTGATATTCTAAGCTGTGCACTCCTCGAGCTCGGATGTTCGAGTTCTCACTTCAATTCCGTAATCAACACCCGACGTTCCTTCCACTCCGCCCGACGATAAGCCTGCTGCATACCAAATTTGCGGATACTTGCCTTCGGTACCGATTTGTAGGGTAAAACGACCGTAAAGTCTTCATCAAACGGGAAAAAAGACAGGCCCACTTTCTCATTGGATAACCACTCTGCCTGAATTGGTTGTCTGGAACAGGCATCAAACGTACAACTGAGTCCTTCTGCAAAAAAATCATAACGTGCAGCAGGTGTTCCCGGTTCCTCCATACAGAGAAACAGACTGAGCTGATCACAGAATAACATGATTTCCACATCGCTTTGCAGCCTTCGTTTCAGTGCTTCAGCATCGCCACCAAGCTGTTTCTCCCAACTCAACTGATGTTCAAGCTCTTCGTTCAGGTAATCTCGGATGTCTTCATCATCCTGAGCATTGGCCCCCAGATTTTTCTGAAATAGCTCCGTATACATCAAGCTACACAGTAATCCGGCGTAGAGGTTTTTCTGCCGAACTTCTTCAATGCCTTTATGGTAGAATACAAAACGCGGACGCAGCGGAAAATCACGAAACGAATACGGCGATTGACTGTAATCATTCCAGAACGGAGATGAATCCAGTTCGATCCAGCCACGGTCATGTTCTCTCGCCGCCAGGATTAAATCATCCCGATGCGCAGCATCGGCAAGCAATTCACTTTTCCAATGGGAAGCCATTTCTCCGGCTACTAATCCATGCTCATGCTGTGCGGTCAAAACAAAATCATGCTCTCTCTCATATATGATCATTTGCTGTCACCCTTCCGCATGGTATACGTTGACTTTAACATAAATTGGGTTAAACTTTCCTATAAGTTGCTTTTCACTCCATTTTGACGAAAGGCATTATGGAATGCACAATGTAAAGGTGTTGTCAGTTTCCTGAAATTTGGTACACTAAAGGTTGTGTCCACGATTATATTACATACAGAAAGCGGGATCTCATGAATTTATACTCTCCTTACATCGAGTTTAACCGCAAGGAATGGGCTGAACTTAAAGAACATCAGACCACTCTTCCACTGACGGAAGCCGAATTAGAACAGTTAAAGGGATTGAATGAAGAGGTATCGATTCAAGAAGTCGAAGATATATATCTGCCTCTTACCCACTTTATTGACTTATATGCAAGAGTTTCACGAGAACTGAATCGACTGACGGCCTCCTTTATGAAAAAAGAAGCTCTCCCCACCCCCTACATCATTGGAATCGGGGGAAGTGTTGCCGTGGGCAAAAGTACAGCGGCCCGCTTGCTTCAGGCACTGCTCGCCAGAGGCAAGAATAGCCCCAAGGTTGACCTGGTCACAACCGACGGTTTCTTATATCCCAATGCCGTGCTGCAAGAGAAGGGCATTATGAACCGCAAGGGATTCCCGGAAAGCTATGATATCAAATCCCTGATTCAGTTCATGGGTGATGTGAAATCAGGCAAACCCGAAGTGAAAGCGCCGGTCTATTCTCACCTCGCCTACGATGTCATTCAAGGGGAAGAAAAACAGATCTGTCAGCCAGATATTCTCATTATTGAGGGCATCAATGTGCTCCAGATCAAAAAAGAAACGCCTTTACTGGTCAGTGATTTCTTCGATTTCTCCATCTACATTGATGCGGAAGAAGAACATATAAGGCACTGGTACGTTGAGCGTTTCAAGCTGCTCCGCAATACAGCGTTTCAAAACACAGATTCCTTTTTCCATCAACGATTCGCCAATATTGATGAAGAAGAAACTGTGCGTACGGCCAATCAGATCTGGCAGGATATCAATGCGAAGAATCTGCATGAAAACATTTTGCCAACCAAAGGACGTGCCCGGCTGATTCTGAAAAAGGAAGCCGATCACTCCATTGGGCAGATTCAATTGCGCAAACTGTAAACAACATTCATGCTGGACAACTCATTTGATGTTGTATCTAATTACCCTTAAAAGGAGAGAAAAACACATTGCAAACCCTGATTATCTTAGGCAGTATTATGATGTTCCTGGCTGTCGCTTTGGGTGCTTTTGGCGCACATGCGCTCAAGCGCAAATTATCCGCTGACATGATCAAAATTTATGAAACCGGCGTTCAATATCACCTAATCCACGGACTTGGAATCATCCTGATCGGACTGCTGGCAGACCGCCTCGAATCCTCTTCACTCGTCATGCTGGCCGGATGGCTGTTGTTCGCCGGGATCATCTTATTCTCTGGCAGCTTGTACGCTTTAAGTGTAACGGGTGTTCGAAAATTGGGAGCCATTACCCCAATCGGCGGAGTCGCATTTCTAGCTGGATGGGTTATGATCATTGTTGCCGCATTGTAAACATGTACGGTGATAAACGAAAAGAGTGTTCTGGCTGATATACTATCGCTGGAGCACTCTTTTGCTGTTCAATCTGTCCAAATTCTACGGATGGTGGGTAGCCCTGCATCTGGCCATTGTCGCTCCAACACATACACATCCGGGTTAGACAGTTTGGTCCACTCTTCATAACCAAAGGATGATTCATACTCACGAATAAGTAGTGATAACAAGTTTCCATGTGTAACCACAGCCCCGTGCTGTTCAGGTCTGCTCCATAACTCTTCCAATAATGACATCCCTCTTGCAGCGGCGGTTCTGGAAGATTCCCCGCCTTCTTCCACCCAGTCCAGATCATCGTATGTACGTTTCAGCACATCCATCCAGTTAGGCAGATTAACGGAGCTAAGTATCCTCTCCTGGAGACGTTCATCCGTATGTATATGTTGCAACGTTGCTATGCCCAGTGGCATAGCCGTCTGAACGGCCCTTTTCCATGGACTGGAGACAATATACGTTATGGAATAATGAGCCAAGATATCTGCAAGTTTTTCAGCCTGCCTGAGCCCTTCAGCTGTAAGCTCTGCATGGGGTTCCTGCCCTGTGGCCTTGGCGTGACGGATAAGATAAATGGACTGCAAAGCTATCACCTCCTATGGTGTAACTTATTTGGAGTTCATCTCAAGATATTGAAGTGCTCTGTACATCTTCTCCTGCTCTTCCGGTCGGCCTGATGAACTGAGGAAAGTGACCTGTTCCCCTGTTCTGCCTCCAGGCTGAGCCACCAGTCCAAGCCTCTGCTTCAGATGGTTCACCGTACCTGTACTGCCATCAATAATCTGTATATGATCGGGCAGAATCGTGCGCAGAATGGACGTATAGAATGGATAATGCGTACAGCCAAGCACCACTGTGCCATACCCCTGAAGATCAAGATCTGCTAGCTTGAACCGGAAATAATCAGCGATTTTGCTTGGGTCGAAGTCCAGCTGTTCACACCATTCCACAAGCTCCGGCAGCGCAATGGAATCCACACTGTGGTGATCATCAACACGCGATACCAGTTCGTTATACTTGGTTTGACTCAAGGTGAGGGCCGTAGCAAATACAAGCACTCTCTTCCCACTGTCACGATTCATCTCCACGGCTGGTTTCACCGCAGGCTCCATGCCAATAATCGGAATATCGTATTTGGCGCGCAGATCCTTCACAGCCAGACTGGTTGCTGTATTACAAGCAATCACGATTGCTTGGACATCCTCCTGAACGATGGCTTCCACACAATCAAAAATATGTCCTCTAACCTCATCCGCAGACTTGGTTCCATATGGGACATGCAAGGTATCCGCATAATACAGAAATTGTTCTTCCTGAAACTGTTGTAATGCCTTATGCAAAACGGTTAAACCACCGATGCCTGAATCAAAAAAAGTAATTTTCTTAGTCAAGGATTTCACCTCTATAATGTATTCTTTCGGGTTCCAGGAACCTCTCAATGCTGCTCATGCTGACTGGAGGTGAGGTTTGTACTTCCGGCTCATCACACACTACAGTGCTTGACGACTTGCGGGAACCATTCCGGTTACGGATCGTTCTTCAGAATCGATTCCGCCTCCTCCATTCCTTCCGCTAAGTCAGGTAATATAGAGAAGATAAGCCATTATTCTACGCTCATTTTATACTGTCTGAGCCAGTCCTTGCCACTATGCCATGCCTCTACGGGGTTATGCTCTCCAAGCAGTTCAGTACTGGCCTGAGCCATGATCCATTCCTTAAGACCGTTATCCGGACTGAATTCGAGCTGCTGTAGCAGTAAAAGCAGTCCTGCCTCACCCGTATGCAAGATGTCATCGTAAACCTCACGGTTACCAGCAATATAATCATTTGGATTACTGCTGGTCAGGAGGACAGGGTCGCTAACCATCTGCTGCAGCTTGCTTTCAATGGTTACTGATAATGCTTGGTCTTCTGTCCGAGTCGAACACGCAGCTACCGTCAATGCTGTGCATACGGATAACAGACCCAGAATCAGTCTTCTGCGATTCACTGTACCACTCCTATCAAAAAAGAGTTAACGCAACAGGTTCGGCTGTAAAGCTTGAGCCCTCGGCAAACTACAGAACAAGTTCCCATTGTTCTTCGGTAAGCTCTTGGCCTGACAGCATCTGCTTGCGGACTTCCTTCACTTCAAAGCCCACAGATTGATATAATCTACGCGCGCCGATCAAAGACTCATTGGTCCACAGGATCACGGATGTGTAGCCCTTTTCTTTTGCAAAAAGAACGGCCTGTTCAATAAGCTGACCGCCCCATCCTGCACCACGCGCTTCCGGTTCGATCAGGAACCAGCGTAGTTGAGCCGTATTATCATTCACCTGAGTAAGAGCTATGGAGCCTGAAGCTGAATGATTCAGCTCAACGATCCACAACATCTCCCTTGAGTGATTGCCCGTAAGTCCAAACGAATTCACCGCATTTGTGATAAATTCAGCAAAGCTATCATCATAATTATACTCTTTTCGATAAATACGGATATGCGCTTCAATGACATATTGCAGATCCTTTTGTACAAAAGTGCGGATCATTGGACGTCACAGCCCTCCCTCGAATTCTGAGTGGTGATGCTGAAATCCACACCAAACTGAATTAGTCCCAGTTTGCGGGCAACATGCTGTGAAGCAAGATTATCCCAGGATGTACTGTAGATCGGCATGCGTCCACGCTCCTTAACATAATACTGCCAGCACTTTACCGTCTCTGCTGCATATCCATGTCCTCTATGACCAGGGGCCGTATAGAGGCTCGCCTCTGCACCATGAATGGAGACCCTTGCAGAGAAGCACACTGCCACAGCAGAACCGTTAATAACATAAGCGGCAACAGGTTTTTTTTCATGCAAGTGATCCTTTAATTCCGGAAAATGCTCCGCCAGCAAATAACGCTGCTCCTGACCAATCAACTGAACCTTCAGATCCCACTCATCTGATGTTTCAGGAAAAGCATAGGCTGGTCCCATCCACACACGGTTGACTAACTCAAAGGTTTCCACCATTTGAATTATTTTCGGAATATCCAATGGAAGCTGGCTAACGATGCCCAACTCAGCCACTAGATTCGGGGGTAACTGCTCATGATAATAGGTTAGTGAACCCGCAGAAGTCACACCGATAAAAATGGCTGGAGCCTGCCCACCACCCGGTTCGTTAATACTTAGAAGACGCTGGTGCTCGTTGAACGTATATAAGGTACTCGCCTGTATTTTCAACAATTCCATAGGCGACAGGTTAGATTTTGGAATCATAGCTATGAAGTTAACCTTTGCAATAATCGTTCGCCTACACTGCCTTTACCAGCTTCCTGCTGCTCCAGAAATACCGGCAATTGACGTAATTCAGCAGGACGATAACCTGCCCCGCACCCGCAATTATGATAGGTAAAACCATGACGATACAGCGTCATCACTTTGGTCCATTGTTTGGTATCATTTTGCTTAGGTGCCTGAAAATCCTGTCCCATACTAACCATAGATACAGCACATTGCGGACACTTATATTCAAGCTTGGCAGCCACTTCAGGACTCAGATCGTGTCGGGAAACTTGTTTGAATGATTTGCGACAGTTGAAGCAGGCATAGATATCTTTATATGGTCCTGACATGGCATATCTGCACATCGTCTGCACCCCCTTAATAATTTCCATTATACGGGTTTTCACACACACATACGAATGGATTTTGCATATTTGCGAAAATTCTGCCCACTCACTCATGACCTTGCATCATAGCTTCTTTCCATGCCTCACTGAGTTCTGCAATCGTTGCATACCGCTCGGACCGATCGGCACTCACCGCACGCATCACAACCTGATACAATGCTTCTCCGGCATCCCATCTGGCATAGGAATGATCTTTCTCCCCGCCAAGCAACCCGAACGCCGTTGCCCCCATGTTGAATACATTGGTAACCGCATCTATGGGTGCGCCTAGTTCAAACTCTTCGGGAGACATAAAGCGGGAAGATCCCCACATACGCCCCATGGTATTGGTAAAAGAGCCCTTCCGATATAGATCGATATCACAAATTTTCATGAAGTTTCTGTCAAAATCATAGATTAGACTGCCATCATACAAGTCAACAGCCACATAACCTCTCCGTTCCACCTCGATATGAAAATTCAGAATCTGCTCCATTGCCAGAATACGTGTTTTCACTGGAAGCTGTCTGAACCGATAGTAGGGCGAACGCGGATCTTCATACTTGGCAGGAGGCGGGAAATACCACTGGGAATGCAAACATTCCCCATCCACCCAATCGAAGACACAGGCATAACCCTCATCCGTTGCAAAATGATCCGTTAGTCGAATCAACGTGTCATGCGCCAAATCTTCGTAGACGGAAACAGATGATTTCAGATGACGAATGGCTTCCGGGGGACTTCCCGTATGATTTGCATGAATTGTATGTGCTCCCGCATATTTAACGAACAATCGCTTTCCATCCTTTTGCACAATACCGAAGGAGAGATTCCCTGAATCCTGCTGATCAAATACGCGAAAGACCATACCCAAGGGCCGTAACCATTCGAAAGAATGAGACTCTTTCAAGACAAAGGAAACACCATCGATTTCATGTTCAACATGATCTGTCATCGGACTCCTCCTGTGCTGATATCATCATCCAATGTTGAACGCTCCGCATAAAAGTAATTCATATGCGCCTCATCATATCCTTGGCCATGGACTTCCAATGCGTTACGTTCGATGCCATAAACTTCAAATCCATATCGCTCGTATAAACGTCGGGCTGATTCATTCGTTGTAACAACACTCAGATTAATCTGCTTGATGCCCTCCAGATGTCTTCCGCGATCCAGCACCTCGCGGAGCAAGCGCGAAGCTAAGCCACTTCCACGATATGACGGAGCAACATAGACGCCCCAGATCATGCCTTTGTGCCTGAGTTTTAGGCCATACTCCCTTTTGAACCCCATCATTCCCGCGAGAGTTCCTTCTGCTGTGTATGCCCCGAGAATATAATCATCGGGCTCATTATGTATGCGCTCTTGCACTTCATTCATGGGGATCTGAATGGACAACTCGAACGAAGCCCCGAAGGCTTCAGGATGTGTTTTCAGTGCTTCCAGTCGCAAAGGCCAGTAGATGTCTGCTTCATCTCGCTGAATATTGCGAATGATATAGGTCTCTTGCTTTCGATCTTCGTTCATTCTTCTACCACTCCCTGCATCTCATAAGGATAATCGATCTGAAGTTTCACATTCGCCGCCGCTTCCTGCCCTGCGAGCAAACCAACAACATAAATCCCCAGATCAATGGACGTGGCTACTCCACCGGCTGTAATTACATTTCCATCTTTTACAATCCGCTTCTGAATTACCTCGGCGACATACGGCTCAAGCAAATCATATGCACGGGGATGTGTTGTTGCTTTTTTACCGGATAAAAAACCAGCCGCACCCAGCAGCAGAGAGCCTGTGCACACCGAAACCTTCAAAGGCACAGACTCAGCCTGTTTTAGCCAACCTACGAAGGCCTCGTCATATCGAAGCTTGCGCGTTCCCATGCCCCCGGGGATAAACACGAGATCATATTCCGATAGGTCAGGCTTCACTCGATCCACCTTCAACGTTAAACCAGACTCATCCGTGACCTGATCTGTTATGGCACAGGTTTCCCACGTCGTTCCTTTGGTTGGTTCAAAGAAATTCAACCGATTGATCACATCATAAAATCCGGCAAAATCAAGAAAAGTCAGTCCATCAAACAAAACGAATGCAATTTTCATTGGTAACCTCCGCGTTTTAATTTGGAGCATCCTAATTATGTTTCTGATTCCGATCACGTTCCATCGCTTCCTTCAGCCGGTCACGCGCTGGCAGCTTGCTATTGATATGAAAGAGCAGACCCACAATGATAAGAAGTAACATAATGACTATAACTTCGAACACGGCTAGTCCCTCCCTTTTGGAAATTACATAATCATAATTCTTGTGTCCTTTACTTCAAGCCATGGGCGATGATCCGCTCCAGCCACTTCCAGGGTAGTACCGATTTGCCTATGATCAGCACACGCGAACCTTTTCCCAGCGCATATCGAAGCCTTGGTGCACGCATCCGCGCAATTCGGCCAATCAGATCTGCCACTTCCTGTGGGTCAGGTGCAGTTTCACTCGCATGTTTGGAATAACGAAGAACCGCATCCAGCTTATGCTTGTATGGAGAATGTTCGTTACGGTGAATTTCCTCCAGACCCTTATTCCAGATCGGCGTGCGATAAGAGCCAGGCTCTACTAATACCACCCGAACGCCAAACGAAGACATCTCATGGCGCAAACTTTCCGTAAACCCTTCCACAGCGAATTTAGAGGCAGCATAGGGCGCATACCCTGGAAAACCGGACAACCCACTGACGCTGGACAAGTTAATAATCAGTCCCTGCTTCTGTTCACGCATCACAGGCAGGACCGCACGTGTCACGGCGATTAATCCAAATAGATTCGTTTCCATCTGTCGCCGCCAATCCTCCATCGATACTTCCTCAATGAACCCGCCCACCGCAAATCCTGCATTGTTCACCAGCATATCGATTCGGCCATTATTAAGAAGTACGGACCTCACAGCTTTCTGCACCGATTCAGCATCCGTCACATCCAGTTGCACATATTGCAAACGTTCGGATATCCCCGCCTGTTCAGCCAGCTTCACCAATTCTTCTCTTCGACTCAGGTCACGCATTGTAGCAACCACAACATATCCCTGCATGGCAAGGGTGATTGCGGTAAGCATACCGAAACCACTGGATGTACCTGTAATTAAGGCCACAGGAGCGTTAGCTCCCTCCTTCGTCTTTTTCGCTGCATCAGAACCTGTGTTAATCCGTCCCTGTCCGGCTTCTGTTAAGTGTTCCTCTACTGTCACGGCGTGACCTTCTTTCCTCGGTAAATTGCTTACTTCTTACCTAGATCGCAAGACTCCTTCTAATCCGCCACTCCGTTATGCCGTCGCTCCACCCTGCGCAGCTTCGTGACTCCCGGTTCGAACGTATACGGAACGAATCTGACCTCAGGCAGAGTGCATTCAAGCCGTTCTCCCAGCTTCATCAGTTCACTCCGTACATTGGTCTCAACCTGAGCCATCACTCCGCTCCCGGCAAGCCGAAGAGATACTTCCATTGTCCCGTTCCCTTGCTGCACCACACGATAATGTTCAATATCCGGCGAAGCCGCAATGACTGCACGGGTCACGAAATCCGGAAAGACCGGTACCGCCTCACCCGTATGTATGTTTGAAAAATAAAGCGTGTCATCACAGCGGCCTTCAATCCGCTCAATGGCGGTACACGGGGAACCGCAGGCACATGGTAGCGCCGCCTCAGTCAGAATATCATTCAGCCGATACCGGATAATCGGCTGTGATGTTCTGGAGAAGTCCGTAATAATGGGTACAAACCGCCGGGTGGCAAGATCAATGAACTCTTTTTCAATATGCACGATGTCTTCATTCAAATGCAGTGTGCCATAACGACAGGTCGCACCCAGAAATCCTTCCGTACACTGATAGACTTGATGAACGGTCTGTCCGAAGACCTGCTCCAGCACCTTGCGATCCAGGGGGTCCAGAACCTCGGCAACCGAGATGATTTTATCCGGTACAGTGGTCAAATTGCCTGCCACATAGGCGTCCGCCAACAGACGCAGCATAGATGGAGGAGCCACCCACACGGTAGGTTGGTAGTTTTCCAGCCGATTCACCAAGGTCTCCACACGCTCCAGCAGATCAAAGTACTGAAACTGCAATTTGCCACGCTGCACGGATTCATACAGATTACTGTTGGCCCGCAGGAAAAACGCAATCTTTGCAGGTTTCCACAGTCCACCAGGCAGCAACTTGGCCAGCACCGTGCCCGTCCACGCATCCTGTTCCCGATCACTCACCAGAAATATCCCCCGGTTCCCTGACGTACCCGAAGACATTCCAACCGTCACGCCTTGAATGGAAGGTTTGAAGTCACGCGTTTCTTCACTTTCACCTGCAAGAGCCAGCGCTTCGTCCTTGGTGATGCCCACCGTGTTCAGTGTATCGAAGTGCTCCATCATAATCGATTTATCAATCAACGGAAATCTTCTCCAGTCGGATGCGTTCAAGCTACCCCACCACTTCCGGTAAAATGGAGATCGGACACGGATCTGATGAACATGCCGAATAACCCGCCGCTCTTGCCAGCGCTCCAGTTGTTCTCGCGTTTTCCATGCTCGCAGCCCACGTGCAAGCGCATAATGAAACACAATACGGAGGGTATTGCTCATCGTTTCTGCCCTCCTGTACCCCAAGCGTCTAGTACATCTCGACAATGACTCGGCACAATCCGAATGTGAGGAAACTGCTGATGCAGCTGAACCAATCGGTCAAAGTTACGATGGTATTCCTGTCGATTCGACATAATAATACCCGCGAGCGCATGAGGTCTGCGCTGTTCACGAAAAGCCCGACTCGACCACACCGCGTCCGCGCACAGGAAATAGTCGTGTTCTTCCGTACGCAGCAGGAGCCCCATCATACCTTCCGCATGCCCGGATACATCCACCCCCAGCACACTGCCATCGCCAAAGATATCGTAGACCTCATCAAAAGGGAATCCTTCCCCTATTCTCGTCAACCGCTCAGGCTGACACGTAACAGGCAATGATCTGGCCGTAAAACCCTCGGGCAACAGCCCGGCAAGAAAGCCTGCCTTTACAGCCGCAATCGGACCGAGTGAGCGTACAGCATCATAAGCTCTGGGCAGATAGATGAATTGAGCCTCCGGGAAATCTCGTACACCCGCGATGTGATCGCCGTGAAAATGCGAGAGGATGATATACCGAATATCGGAAGCTTTCAGTCCAAGCCCAGCCAGAAAATGAACGGCACTATCCTCTTCACGATAAACCACAGGTGTAATATGCCGATACAGTGCATTGGGCAGATGAGCCGTTTCCTCAAAAAAGCGGGAGCTATAACCCGTATCCAGCAGCATCGGTCCATGTACGGGATGAATGATGCAGGCAAATCCTGCCGGGAAAGGCACCGGGCTCAACCGACCACCGCGCAGCGTCAGAAACTCTGGATGTGTACAGTAACCCGCCGCACCCAAATATAGTTTCACCGGAGTTGTTGTCAGCATGATTCAGCCCTCCACCAGTCTGCAAATTGCTGCAAACCCTCTTCGATAGATACCCGAGGGATGTACCCCAATCGCTCCCGTGCATCTGTAATATCCAATGTCTGTGGAATAGATAAGGAGCCGACTGTGTACCGTGTCAACGGAGGTTCACCCAGCGCAGGAATAAAGCCATGAACTCGCTCCAGCAATGCTGCCGCTCCATATGCCGTCCTATACGGAATGTCTCGACGACGCAATGGCATACCCAGCATGCCAAACAAGCTGCTTACCAACTCACTGAACGCCCTCGGATCGCCGTTGGAGATATTGTAAGCTCGGCCGAGTGCTTCGCTAGAGGCATCGCGGCACAATAATAGGGCATCCACCACATTATCCACACATGTCAGATCGATTAATGCCTGTCCACCACCGATCATGGGCACGCCCGATTTCGCATTTGCTGCTACAATTCTGGGAAATAACGTCTGATCATACGGGCCAAAGATCGCTCGCGGTCGAATCATGATCGACGGAAGTCCCTTCGCATGCCCCTTCATCACAACCTGCTCAGCGAGAAGCTTTGTGGCTGCATAATGATTGGCTGGTTTGGCTGGCAGCGGATCATTCTCATGTACGTCATATCGCGGGTTGTAGTTAAAATATATACTCGGCGTCGAGACGTGTATGAATCGCTGTACATTACCACGTATACCGCCATCTACGAGATTTTGTGTCCCTTCTACATTACTGCTATAAAAATCACGATATCGGCCCCATGGGGAGGATAGAGCTGCGCAGTGAAACACCACATCCTGTCCCATACACGCTTCGTTTACTGCTGCCTCATCCCGTATATCTCCACTCTGGAATCGGATTCCTGCCAACTCAAGTTCTGCACCAACCTTAGGCTGTCGGCCCATACCGGTGACTTCCCATCCCTCTTTTGCAAGTCGGATCGCGAGGTGCCTACCCAGACATCCCGTAGCTCCTGTAACCAATGCTCTGTTCATTGTTGTTCACCGTTCCATTCTATGTCGTGAGTCAAAGCTTCAGTCAGCGAGCACTTCTGCGATCTTGCCAGACGCCATGCGGCCAGCACCACTCCGAATTGTTCCATTAAAGGTTGAAGATCCTGTCGTGCATAGACCACATCCCTGGTGCCACGCCACGCTGCTATCCATGCAAAGAACTTTCCTTTGCCGAAGATCTGCTGAACCCCGCTTCCCAGCATGGGAAGCATGAGCATGGCTTTGCTGCCCTGTGCCGGCATGATCATTTTTCTTTCTTTGATCAATGTCTCAGGTTCAGTCAGTGCACGTACCAAGTCACCTCCGGGGTGAAACAGATGAATCCCACTCGTTGCCCTCGGATTACACTCAATTGCGTACACTCGACCATTCTGACCTTCTATAAAATCAAACCCAATCTGTCCGCTAAACCCCGTTGCCTGGGCAAATTGTCTCACCCACGCAAGGGCACCTTCATGTTCCACCTGTTCAAAAAAAATACTCGCTCCCACGCTACCTGTACGATAGCGGCTGTCGTAAGTGGAATGCGCAACCAGTTGCCCTTCATGCGCTATGCTGTATGTACATAACATCTGACCAGGAATGAATACCTGTGCAACCCAAGGTGAAACAGAGGATAATTCCCCTTCGTCCGGAGGATCGTTACGGATATGTCGATGATTCTTTTGGCTTACATTTCCTTGCTGATCAGTCCTTGCCCCCGTGTCATCTGTCATAAACGTCGGCATGCGAACTTTGGCGGCAAAACGGGAATACACCGGTTTCCATACCCAATCCCCCATCGTTTCCAGAACAGACTGAGCTTCCATCCATTCCTGCCGACTGTTGATCAGGCGTGTATCCGGAACCGAAAGACCGAGTGATCTTGCGAGCTGGATAAAATCATATTTATGATGCAGCTCATGCAGCTGCTCCAATGAAGAGATCAAAACACGACAGTATGAACGCAGTCTGTCTGCCCCTTGAGCCACATAGAAGACTTCTTCACACATCGGAATCAATAGGTCAATTTGCCAATCCTGAACCAACCGTTCCAGCTCCGCCAGATACGCACTTGTGTCATGACGCGGCGATGGGACCGCAGCACACTGTTCCACTGCACTAGATGATCTGGTCAGATGCCGTACGGCACTCTCCGCAACATAGACCCGATGGCCTGCCCGATGAAGCATGCGTGCCAGATCGAGCGTTACGGGGGCCCTTCCGCCTGTAAGCAACACACGGAGAGAAGCAGATGCACGATGTTCAGTTTCCCCAGATCTAGTAGTCAAAAATGAGTCCTCCCAATGATAATCCGGCAGCCGTGCCAATCATCAGCACGCGATCCCCGCGCTGAATGCGCTGCTGTCTAATCGCTTCATGCAGACCCATCGGGATGGACGCCGCAATCGTATTGCCGTGATTTCGTGTGATGTCCATGAATCGATCTTCAGCAATCCCTAGCTTCTTGCGGATCAATCTCATCGCCATGGCACTTCCCTGATGAGGAATGACCAATTGGAAATCCTCCATTCGATTCCCGGTCGCTTGCAGCATATCGCCGATGAATCCAGGCAAAAGTCTGGAAGCCATGCGGAAGATCGCCTGTCCATCCATATGAAATAGGTACGGTTCAGGCTGATCTGCTTTATAATTCGAAGCATGCATCCGTGTACCTCCACCTGCAATTTCCGAGAAGCGAGCACCTCGGCTGTAGGTTTGAAGGGAAGCATGGACGATCTGCGACGATGATCCTTCAGGCGAACGCTCAATAATGACGGCGGCCGCTCCATCTCCGAACAGGGCCGCACTCTCTTTATCCGACCAATTCAGTCCGGCTGAGGCAATCTCAGTGGCTACGAGCAGTACTCGCTGGTAACGTCCGGCATCTACCATATAGGAGATCACATCCAGTCCGTTCAGGAAACTCAGGCAGGTTGCATCCACGTCAAAGGCAGGTACGCCCGAATCTTCCTGCCCCATGGCCTGCTGGATAAACACCGCCGTACTTGGTAACGGTTGTTCCTTCGTGCCACTGGTACACACCAAGCAGTCGATATCACTGAATTGCAGTCCTGCATCCGCTAGTGAAGCTTCGGCAGCCCGCGCGCCCATGAAGGAAGAGGTTTCTTCACCCGAAGCATAGTGGCGTATACCTACGCCTGTTGCTTTGCTAACCCAGCCGGCAGGCACGCCCAAGCGACGGTCCAGTTCCTCATCGGTAACTTCCTGTTCAGGCAGGTACTTCCCCGTTCCCGCGATCCTTACTCTTCTAAGTTGCATTTCCCCAACCTCTTTCTGTTCATCTGACTGATAATAAGTTCGTATTCAAAAAGACCGGTTTTCAGTACCGAGAAGATGGGATGAAGCTAGAAATGGAGTAGCGGAGCGTAGGAAAACTACGTGAGCAACGGACATTTCGGCTGAATACCATATTCGATGCTGATGATGCCACTAGGCATCCTTCGTAATCAAAAGCGGACTTTTTGAAAAACCTCTATAAGTTCAGCTAATTGTATTTACACTGATACTCCGATGACAGAACAACTTTCCGATCGCTGTTACCCCCAGATTTCTTGAATCCTTTTGTAAAATGGGGAAATCCGGGGATAAGCATATGCTTCCGATGCAGCATTCTTTCAGAAAGCTTTTAGGCGAACGCTTCGCTTCTTCAAGTTTTTTCTGTCCTCTCCGTTATCGTGTAAATGTTTAGTTGAACATATATAACAAAAGGGCAGATGCCTCTGCCCTTCCTGTTGTGTTTTCTTTTGTATGAAGTGTCATTTCTTCTTATTCAAGATCTCGGCAAGAGCGGTATCTAGCGTACCGTATGTGAAAGTGAATCCTTCCCTCTCCAATCGCTCGGGAATCACCCATCGGCTTTTGAGGACAAGCTCTGTTTCGGTCTGAATAAAACGTGCGCCCAGTTCAAGCATCCAGCGAGGGGAAGGTAATCCGATCCGAACACCCATCTGCTCTCTCAGGCTTGCCATCAGCTCGCGATTCGTAACGGGATGCGGTGAGGAGGCATTGAACACACCATTCAGGTGTGGATGCTCCTGCAGATAGATCACCATGCGGAACAGATCCTCGATATGAATCCAGCTGAACTGCTGTGTTCCTGCACCTTGCGATCCTCCTAGGCCAAAACGGACCAGGTTCGTCATGGGCACCATCACGCCGCCCTCCCCCAGCACAATCGCAATCCGCAATGCAATCTGACGCGTAGATGGCAGACTGAATTCGAAGAAAGCCTGTTCCCACGCCTTGGCAACGTCAACCGAGAAGCCAGAGCCAATCTCGCCCTCTTTTTCCGTCATGGGACGATCTTCGGCATGTCTGTATATGGTTGCTGTACTCGAATTAATCCATAACTCGGGAGGATGATTACAAGCCAGCACGGCTTCGCCAAGAATACGCGTAGTACGGGTTCTGGATTCCAGAATGACTTTGCGATTCTCATCCGTATAACGGCAGTTCACCGATTTACCTGTCAGATTAATCAGCATCTCTGCTTCTTCCAGTGCCTCTATGATTCCTGCTCGATCCTCCCAGGCAATATGACCGGCCTGACGCGAGATGATCAGCACCTCGTAACCCAGCTTCTTGAACCTTTGTGCAAAATCCTGTCCGACAAATCCCGTTCCACCAGCCAATACAATCTTCTTCACGGTATCCCCTCATTTCCCATACTGGGTAAAGAATCGCAAGATATAGATTGGAATGCTTCTATGCATGCATAATGCCTATATTAGATTAAACACCGCTGGTGACCATTTGGTTTGATTTAATTCGCACCCAGAGCTGCGTACAAACGATCCCGCTCTTCGATCGCCCATGCGTTTGCAGCGTTTTGTTCTAATTGATATCGGAGTTCATCATAAAAGTCATGGATCATGAATCCGTCTGGCAAGTTGCCAAGCATGGCTGTAAAGTTATACTCTGGCAGTATTTTCTTTCCTTCACTAATCTGCTTCAACCAGTCCATCCACTTCGCAAGAGTGAGCACTCCCTCCTGCCATAACTCAGCCTGTAACCCAAGCGCATCCTGAAACTGCTCGTACGCCAATGGATCAGCGAAGGCGCGGCAGGCCTGAACAGCCAGTCCATACAACTCGGTCACTGCACGACGCACCTCATGCTCAAGTTCGACCTCCAATCCCCCCATGTAGTCCTGAACCTGAATGCTCTGTCCATCATCATATAGTAGCGGTGCTTGGGCCAACAGTCGTACAATCTCTTCCATCTCGTGCATTGAAACTTTCTTCTGCTCATATAGAGCAGGTAATTGATATGCTGTAATGATCATTCACTCCTACATCGTTCTTCTATTAATGACCTATATTATAACATGGTTTGGCAATCAGCTATCAGGATAACTTGACTATCCACTACAAGTTGTAGTAGTTTATACGTACTACGTAGTGTAGTAATACGATCGTTATGGACGCATAACGATGTGAAGGAGTGTTCACGGTGAACCGGATTCAAAAATTATCCGAAACAGAAATGGAGTTAATGGTCGTGATATGGTCATGCGATCCACCCGTCACCTCGACAGAACTATTGGACATCTTCGCTGATAAGGGAAAAGCGTGGAAAGCGCAGACGATGTCTACCTTTTTGTCACGGTTGGTGGATAAAGGCGCACTTACCGTCACAAGACGTGGACGAACCAATGATTATATGCCTCTTCTACAGCCCGAAGATTACAAACTACAGGAAACGCAGCATGTTCTTGATGGACTCTATCAAGGTTCAGTCAAGAATTTGGTTTCAGCCATGTATGACGGCGACAAGCTTTCAGACGACGACATTTCAGAACTGAAAAAATGGCTTTCGGAAAAGTAGGTGCAGATGATGAACATCTTTTTTGAAATTCTGTGTAGCCTGACCGTGGCGGGAAGTATCGTTTCTGTTTGTATTTTGACGCTGAGACTTATACCCGTACCTGTTTTTCCGACCAAATGGCTCTACAGACTCGGTAAATTGGCTCTCTTATTTTATGTGTTTCCGGTATCTCTTGGCCTTTCATGGCTTTTGGATATTGCATTCCAAACGACATCAACTATACCGGGTACGGAGAATGCATCAGCTTCAGGCTTACTTGCTGGAACGTTTATCCCGGAACAAACTATTTCTGTAACCACAGCCTGGTTCTTGTTATGCATATGGGGCATTGGCGTCATTGGTTTTTCTGCATGGCAGGTGTACTGTTATCGGAGATTTCTGAATGAACTATCACGTACACGTACCCCAGTCCTTCGTCACAGTGAAGCAGCTATACAACTACCATTAATCAAAGAGGCTTTTGGACTCAAAAGCAATATCACGCTTGCTCACAGCACCGTAGTACGGAGCCCTATACTGGTTGGATTCTTCAAACCAACGATATATCTTCCACCAGAAAATACGGTAAAAATGGACATCAGCATGGTGATTCATCATGAGTTGGTACATCTAAAACATAAAGATCTGTGGGTCAAAGCTTTGACCCTGGGAGTTAGTGCCCTGCACTGGTTCAATCCTTTGACTCATATGATTCGCCGGGACATTCATACCTGGAGCGAGTTGGCCTGTGATGAAGAGGTGGTGAAAGAGATGTCTCATGAAGAGCGGAGACGATATGGTGAGACGATTTTAAATGTGATGGCAGGAACCAAGAAAATGCCTGCTCAATTTTGTTCGTCCCTATCGGGTGAAGGCAAACAATTAAAGAGGAGATTGATGATTATGCTTAATGTAAAGAAACTGAAAAAGAAACATTGGATGTTAAGTATGGGAGCCCTCCTGCTTATTACAGGCGTAAGTACGTCCACCGCCGTATGGGCATCAAACCACACAGTTAAAGTAGAAGCCCATGCTACTGAAGCTGTGCCTGTTCCTTCTACTGATGAATCTTCTGAAATCGTAGCTTCTCCCAACAAGGTCGGAATTTCCGAAGCTGTAACTGCTCCTTCCGAAACTCCTGAAATCGAGGCTCTCCCTGAGGATGAAGTTTCCGAAGCTGTGCCAGTTCCGTCTGCTACTGAACCTTCTACTACTAACCCTTCTGAGGCTAAAGTTGTAGAATCAGCCACTGTTCCTTTTACGGGTGAATCTCCTGAAATCGTAGCTCTCCCTGGGGATAAGGTTTCAGTAACTGTACCTGCTCCTTCAGAAAAATAACCTATCGTTAAGGAGCAATAGCATCCTTGTATGCAAACAGGACGAAGCATAGATCATAGATCTCCGCTTCGTCCTGTTTCCGCTTTTCTATCATGTGCGTTAGATAAATGTTTTGATCGTAGCAAAATATTCACGGATCATGTTGATGGGTTTCAGATAACCCGGTGACGGGGCCGATATGCCGTATTCTGCCGCATAACCGTTCTTGGCAGCGATGTATTTGGAGCGGAACATATGATAGTCACTGGTGACAATCATGATCTCGGGGTGCTCCAGCCCGGATTCAAGAATGATTTTTTTGGAAAAGGCCAAATTCTCCTGTGTGCTTGTGGAGCGATCTTCCATAATGACTTGGGCGGGGCTAATCCCCTGTTCAATCAGATAGTTTTTCATGGCGAGTGCTTCAGGAATTGATTCTCCAGGTCCCTGCCCACCCGATACAATGACCGGTGTCTGAGGATGACTGCGAATGTAGTCCAGACTGGCATCCAGCCTTTGCTTCAGTGTCAATGACAATTCTGTTCCTCTGATACCCGAACCCAGAATAATAACATAATCCGCTTCTTCCGGATCATTCGCACCAAGCTGTGTGAATACAAGTGCTTCAATAATGACAAAAGAGACGGCAACCACGCCAAATCCGGTGAGGATAATCCGCTTCAGAATAACATGCTTCTGATAGTCGATTCGTCTTAGCACGATAAAAGCCACCGTGATAATTCCGAAAAACATGACTGCAAACCTTTGGCCCCAGAAGATCAGAAATGCCACAAAACATGCCAACAGGACAAGATCAATGATCAGTCCATTTTTTTGTAAGAACTTTTTTATCAAATCCGTAGACACTCCTTCTTGTACTCGCAATTCCGCATATCCCTTATTATTCAGGCTGTTATTATCGTTAGTTTCGGCCATTGTTCCTGCCAGCACTTCTTCTGTACGCGTTGATTATAATAGTCGGCATCCGTGAAGAACGGACTTTTGCGGACTACGAGTTGATACAGATCATGCAAGCCATGCGGAGCACAGATGTTCACCTGATCCTCTTCATCCAGCTGTACTCCTATGGCAGTCACAACTTCTGGCCAATAGCGAAGAGCATCCTCAGTAGATTGATAAGGAACTGTGCCATTGCGCAGATGCATTCTCGCCTGATTTTTGACCGACCACTTGGCATTGCCTGTCAACTCACGAAGCTGACGCTCCAACTGGATGTCTCGTTCCTCAAGCAGGTCTGACGCATCATAATAGACAACATCGATATCACTATGCAGCTCGCGAAGGGCATATCCATGAAGAAGATCCCAGATATAATTACGAACATATCCTGCGCCTATGTAACATTGAGGCAATTGCAGACTTCGAACTCGCCGCAGGTCGTGCATTAATTCCTCATGCTCCATAATCGCTCGAACGAATTTCTCCACATGCAACACGTTTGCCTCCCTGCACTTCACCTTATTGTTCTCTTAATGCGATAAACTCTTGTTCCAATATATCATGTTTACCTAGTTGCAATAAAATGAACAACGCTTGAACATCCTCTGTACAACTTCGAATCCCTGATTAATCACAACCAAATAACCCATAAACAGCTTCGGTTATCCGACTGTCTATGGGCTACATTTGTATAGCGTTTGAAATGGTTAATATTTATTTAATCGGTATCCAGATTTGCGGCGGTTGGTTGGGTCCCGGGTATACTTCCAGCTCTGGCATATACGCGTGCTCATAAGGATTGGATGGAAACCATTCCGAAATAATCTGTTTCCACAGTAGCTGCATGCTCTCCGGCATCGGGCCTTCTACTTCAAATACACTCCATTTGGAAGCAGGCATAGTGAAGCTTGATAATTCTTCCGGTACTTCACCATCGTAAGTCGTAGCAATCCAGTATTGCATCTGTTTCTCCTGAATTTCGTTCTGATCCACAACGACACCGAGTAATCCTTGAATATCCCCATTGTTCAGTTCAAACAAACGATCCTCTGTACCACTCGTCCACACTTCCTGCCACATCTTTCCCATGCCTTGCAGATGTTCTCCATCTGCATATGAGAAAGTTTGCTCTACTCCGACCAACGTAAATTCGGGATGTTCAACGATTTTATACTTCATCGGTTCTGCTCCTTGTAGACTCACTTGAATCACCAGACGATTATACGATTGGACAGCGTTACTATTCTTTCGAGCCTCACTGGGTGCGATACCATGTTGTCTACGAAAGGCTTTGGAGAAAGATTCCGGTGTATCGAAACCATATTTAAGCGCCAAATCGATAATTTTAATATCACTCTGAAGCAGCTCATGTGCCGCCAATGTCAATCGTCTGCGTCTTATGTACTCGGCCACAGTAACATCAGTTAGTATGGCAAAGGTACGTTGAAAATGAAAAGGAGAGATATGGGCTTGCGCTGCAATCTGCTCCGTCGTCATATTTTCGAGCAAGTGGTCTTCCATATATTGAATAGCGACCTGTAATGAGTTGATCCAGTTCATGTGTTAATCACTCCTTGATGTCTAATATAACTGAAAAACAACCCAATAACCTGTCATGCTGTGCTTTCATTTGTCCGGTTACTCTACCCGGCGAACACTTCCCGTCACCCCATGTTGAAGCTGTACATTTGTAAAAGTAACCGTCGTCCCCTGCCCAATGGGGGATTGGGCCACAATGCCAACTTTGATCTCTTCCGGGCAGTCGAGACCGAAATAGCGAACCAGCTTCCACTTCTCTCCATCCTGAGAATAATGGAACGCAAAGCTGTTGCCTGCCCGAGCTACACGTAAATAAGGCTTGCTAACCTCTACAGGTGCTGATACACAATCATCCGAGTTACCACGAGTCACGACACTGAGAATGGACGGCTGTTCTTCGAAATACTCAAAGCAAACTTTAGCCCAATTCGTATCGTCCACTCTCACCATCAGGCAACCCGAGTCATACTGTTCTTTCATGTCCACCTGTACTTGAGTGACAATGCTGAAATCTCCCTTTACTATCGTATGTAAAAATGGTGCTGAGGCTTTGACCGGGTCACCTCCCGGATCAATGAAAAAGTCACTGATCGGCGAAACGGTTATCGTTACTTTGCCGTCTTCAATGGACCAATCCGCTGGCTCGTTCAGCCATCCCAGATTAGCAGATAATGTTTGACCTGAACATTGTTCGAATAGATTCGTCATGTGGCACACCCTTTATGTTGGAGTATAAGTTCTCTAATTTCTCTATTTGTATTCGATATGTATCATGGTTAATCCTGTATGTTTTTCATCAAGTTCCCATCCCTGATATCAGTTGATAGAGATCGTCACTTTTCATTATTAATAAGGTAATTTTATCCAAAATATGATAAACTGGACATACGCTATTACTTCAATGATATGAATCACAACAGGAGGTCATCCTATGTTTGGTGTTAACGTGAAAAAAATAGAAGATCAACTGGTCATCCGGTGGCAGTTTTCCAAAATTGAAATTCCCATCTCCAACATTACGTCAGTTACCCTTGACGATACATATGGTGGCAGCGAACTATCAGCCGTTCGAATAGGAGCAGCGTACGGTGCCTCCGAAACGATCCTGATCCGTACTACCAATCAATCCTACATTCTGTTCACTTCTAACGAAGCATTGTTTCCGAAAATTAGCGATTTGGTATCCAGCACAGCAAATTAGCTCATTCATTGAGACTTGCATCCATTCACATGAGATCGTTTCATATAAAAAGCGTCAGCATTGGCATAATTCTCTCATGCCTTGCTGACGCTTTTTGTACGTTGAGTATTCTTTCAGATGACAGCCCTACAACCAACTCCACTTCGGTAACTGATCGAGCGTAATGACCTCTTCGCTGTTATACACTTTCTTCAAAAACGCCACATCATTATGTGTCCCATCTCTGAGGAATCGACCTGTCCAAGTACAGAACCAACTCCAGTGCACATCCTGTTCCTTCATTTGCTCAGGATCAGGGATGGAACCGTTCTCGGCGAGTGCAATGATTTTGTTGTCCTTCACAAGTTCTCGCAGGTTGGCGTAACGTGCTGCCAGCGGGCTGTGATCTCCTGCCTCCGGGTATACATCTACACTCACAATATCCACGACATCATCCCCTGGATACCATTCCGTTTTTTCTGAGTTCCAGACCCAGATGAGATTGTGCAGTTTGTGCTCGTGAACCAATCGATCATACAACAACCGATATAATTGTATGGCAGGTTCGGGGCCTTTCGCTCCCCACCAGAACCAGCCGCCCTCCGCTTCATGAAGGGGTCGGAATAAAACAGGCATACCAGCATCCTTCAACTCTTGCAAGTGAAATGCAATTACATCGATATCGCGGATCAAAAGTCTGTACTCTTCTGACTCAGGATTTGCCAGCGCTGATGCTAGATCATAGGTGGTTGCGTTCGTATAGAACCCCCGCCACCACTCTTTACCTGGTTCATCGATCAGATCCGTCGGTGCATTCCAGTGCCAGCACAGCGTCACAATGCCACCTTGTTGGTGCCATGCAATCGCATCCCGGATCTCCTGAGAGACCGCGCCGCGCTCTGTTCTTGATGGCGAATATTCCATGAGATCAAAGCCAATCACAGCTGGTTTGCGGCCTGTGTTTTCATTAATCCAGTTCAGATTGCTGTAATCCTGCTGACCTGACAACATCCCTTTCCCATAACGCTCGACCAGAAACGCCATTAATTCTCTCGCTTCAGATGTCGCTGCTTCATTCACCGGAGCACTGTTGATCGTACGCACCGTCATCACTCACACCTCCAATTGGGTTTACCATGTTAACCAACGACACCGGAACGTTCAATACTCTCCACAAAATAGCGCTGTACAAACAGATACAAAATAATCAGCGGTGCAATCGCCAGCAAAATGCCTGTATCCACGATCATGGCCACATAGTTTGGATCGGCCTTAATGCCCGAGTTCGAGCCAAATCCCATCAGTTGCGGAATCAACTGGTTCGCCTGAGCAGGTAAGGAAGCCACCTTCAGCGAGATCAGTGGACTTTCACTCATGAACAATGCCGAATAGAATGTATCATTGTACTGCCATACAAAGGAGAACAAAATGACCGTAATCAATGGCGATATTGCATTGGGCAACATGATTCGAGCAAATGTTTTGAATCCACCAGCGCCGTCAATCAGTGCAGCCTCCTCGATTTCCTTCGGCATGCCCTTGAAGAACTGGCGGAATATATAGATGAACAGTCCAGCCTTCAGTCCTCCCGCTGTAGCGGCCGTAATTATGGAAGGCCAGTACGTATTCAGCAGATTGATGCCATTTGTTCCGGTGAACAACTGGATGATGCCCAGAAAGTCAAAGCTGCGGAAATGCAGATACATCGGCACCATGAGCGTACTTGTCGGTACCAGAATCGTGAGAATTACCAGCACAAAGAGCACATTGCTACCCGGAAAAGTAAACCGGGCGAAGCCGTATCCTGCAAGCGCACAGGACATGGCTGTCAGAAGCGTTGTAATGGTAACGAACAATAACGTGTTCGCCAGCAGAGGCAGGTAATCCATCACTTGCGCCGCTAGCCGGATATTATCCAATGTAAAGTGCTGGGGAATTATATAGATCGTTGGATTGTAGATATCCTGCTTATCCTTGAACGCAACTGACACTTTGAGAAATAACGGGTATAAAATAATAAATGAAATACCGATGACCAGTGCATATCTGAATATAGAATAGAGAAGGTCCGATGTCTTGTTTCGCACCCGATGCATGTGATAATTCTGCTTCGGAACTACCACCATGCGATCTGTCCCTGATGCAGCCATAATCTGAAGCCTCCCTTAATGTTAACCGTCAGTTGTAGTGAACCCGCCGTGACAGCACCCAGCCTACTACGATCAGGACAAGACCAATGACCAGCGTGTACAGCCAGGACATCGCCGAGCTTAAGCCAAAGTTCTGGGTTTTGAATGCGGTTTGGTAGATGGCCTGTGTGACTGGACTCCCGGCAAATGAATCAATGATCGTATAGATGACATTCGTCAGAATCAACGGACTGACCATGGGAAATGTAATTTTCCAGAACGATTCATAGGCTGTCGCCCCTTCGATCTTCGCAACCTCATACATCGATCCTGGTACTGATTGCAGCGCGGCGAGGAAGATCAGAATCTGAACGCCTGAGCTACTAATAATCTCATAGATCCGCATGATGGCTTCTACAATGTAATCCACATAGGCCATCGGTAGTCCCACATCCGCCAGCATCCGCACAATGGATACCACGTTGAACGAAGCACCGCCATCAGCTGATGCATCCACCGCACTCGCATCCCCCATTAGATTGATTAATCCCGCAGACTCAGCTGCTGCGACTGCACTGGAAGCCAGAATAACCGGCAGGAAAAAGATCGCACGTGCCATCGTTCTGCCTCTGAACTTCTGGTTGAGCAATGTCGCCGTAAACAAACTGAAGAACAGAATCATCGGCACGTTCAGTACCATCGCTCCAACTGAATCCACTAGAATCCGGTTGAATGTAGCGTCAACCAGAAGTGCATCCTTGAAATTTTTAAATCCAACGAAGTCCAGAACGTACCCGCCCGGAGCAACGGACAGATTACTCAGACTGAACCGAATCGATTGCAGGAGTGGTGTGGCAAAGAGGAAGATGAAACCGAGCAACCACGGAGAAATAAATGCAAGTCCAAGCAGCGCTCTCCGTGACTTCAGCGATAATCGAATGGTCCTCATCGGTTCATTCCTCCCACCACATAGTCCGTCCCGCCAACCGTTGTTCCATCCACGGTTACTGCATCCGCATTGTAATTCACAAGGATGGATGTACCCCCAGTATAGGTGATTCGGACCACGCCATCCTGAATGCGTTCATGCTTGAGAATCTGCTCATTCGCCAGATTTCCCAGCACTTCATTGGCCTGCTTATACAAGGCAACGGCATCATCCACCCAATATGCATACTCCGTTGCGTAGGCCGAATCATAATTCGTCAGCTTCAGCCTGGATGATGGTTCATAGGTCCATTGAAAATATGGAGCTGCCCCAAGCTCCAGACTGCGCAGCAACTGTTTGCGGAGATCCTGATCCCCCGACGTGTTCATCGGAGATGCCGCATAGTTCATGTATCCATGAATGACCATCGCATAAAAAGGAACTTCTTCATCGGTAATATTGAACCGACTCGACCCTGCGGGTACATTCACAACATGTTGTGCACTTCCCCAAGCGTAACTATTGGCTGCGGATACCATCAGGTTCGGATAGGATTGTTCCAGCTTGCCCAGCTGCTCCTTCACAATGTTCTTCGCCGTCTCCCGATGAATCACCCGACTATCCCGATAATCTGAAGTCAGGACCTGCCCGAGATCACGAAGAGATAATCCACCAAGGCCCAGTTTATTGAATTTGTCAGCAAACTCACTCACCACATAAGGAAGCTTGGCCGCTGAGAGCAAATAATAGCTGTCCTTACTCTGATCCATGCGATTAAGGGCAGGATTGTATGGATACAGTTCCGCGGTCTCCTTCGTTACAAACCGAGCTGCATCCGAGGAAGGAGCAAAGCGCAAATCATCGTGATACATGTGCTGGAAAGCCACATCCGGGAACAGAGCTCCACCCGACTGCTCCAGCTTAGCGGACAATGCTTGTAGCTCGGAACGACTACCTACTTCACTATCCAATTTCACCCGGGTTGGCGTATGATGGCTGATGCCGCCACCGAACCATCCCTGATAACGCATCTGTACGCGGTTCACACCTTCCTGCTGTAACTTCGCCGCCATTTCGGTGGCCTGTTCGTACGTCGTCATGGCTAAGGTGGTCCGATAAGGCACACTCAGGAACGAAGCCTTTTTGTCCACTGCACCAAGCACATCCACATAAAACGGCAACTCCGTCTGTTCTGAGAGTGGCTGCAATACATCCTGCTCGATCAACTGCTGCTGATACAGGCGGGCCATTCCTGAGTAACTGGCATCTTCTCCATGAAGAAAATGATAACGCACCTGAATATCTCCACGGAAAGGCTCATCGCTAAGCAGCTGAATCTCCTGCATTTTCTGCGAGGTGTACATCTCTAGCTCATCCTCTCCGCGCAGGGAGAAGGTCGCGTGTACATGGTTGTAGCTATTCTGTCTGCCGCCAATATCCGCAGAGATACTGGCAATGCCATCCCCTTTTTCAATGACTGCAAACCAGGCATTCTCCCCGTTCTTCAGACCAAACACAGGCATATACGCGGATTCGCTAACCTGAGGACGACTGAGCGAATTATCATTTGGGTCTGCGCCATATACCCGCTGTACATACTGCTCTTCCTGGGTTTTTCCGTTGTTCAGATGGATCAGGCTGCCTGAACCGTCGGGCACGAGCATGTAACCCTCACCCTTCGTATCCGCCGCACCAAAATAAGCGAGCAAATCAATATTCCGAATGCGGTATTGCCCACTTTCTTCTACTTGACTCAGAGGTACGGTCACAACAAGTGCCCCCTGCTCAAGTCGATATTCCACAGAAATGACGAAGCTGGGCTTATCCGATACACCTCCGCCTTCGACTCCATTCTCCTGATTGTCAAAAGCCAGATCGTCCACCGTGTAACCCGCCGTCTCAAAGGCAACCAGCATCTTGTTCAGCACAAGTTGCTTCGAAATCTGTCCATCCAGCCGTTCCAGAATATCCGGATTGCTCTTGGTTGGATAATATCGGGCAGATGTGTACCTTGCGACAGTAGCATCCAGCTTGGAAAGCACTTTCTCCTCCAGACGCTGTTTGCTAATCAGTTTAGGCAGCGCATCAATGCCAAGTGACGTATCACCAAGCGTATAATTCACCCGAATCCCTTGATCGATCTGACCCACTGTGAATTGTTTATTGCTAATACTGGAGCTGAAATTCGGAAAGTTCTCCAGTGTGCCCATCGCATCCCGGAAAGACACATTCAACTGGGAGGACAGCACCTCTTTTTCATAAGCGGAAGCAAGACCGTCCTCAGCCCGTTCTTTCGGGTTGCTATACCAGATCTCTCCACTTTTCCCGTCACGTACTGCAATTTCCGTTGTCTCCTCGTTATAATACAGGGCGAGTCTCTGATCTTCGGCGACCAGTTGCATACCCGGCACACCCTGCGAGGAGTCCTTACGGAACTGCAACGGGTCCTCCGTGACGGGCATGGCTTTGGTTGTCATATCCAGATAAGCCGCGGCTTCTACGGCAGGAACCCCCCTGTTGTTTATATACAGCAGCCCGGCTGCAATCATAATTACAGCTGCACCACCAGCCAGCACCGTATATAATCGTTGCTTTTTGTTCACGGATGCCGCCTCCTTTAGGTCCGAAAAATCAACTCGCGGTAAATGTTATAACCGAATTCGTACAACTGTTGCAGCATGCTGAAGACCAGTGCGCCAAGGAATACGATAATGCCCATCACAATGAGTGTCAGCACCATTGTAATGATTGTTCTAATCACCGTGTACTGGTGGACCGTCATCATGCCAATGAACAGAAGTAACACAAACCAGAAGAACGCAATACTATTGAACAGATAATAAAAAGCAGTCTCCTCCTGCACCATGAACCGGCTGATCACGATCATTGGGGCATAGATCAGAATAATTGGAATGAGCGAGTAACCTGTCGCCAGAACGATTTCCCTGAACTTGCCTTCCCCTTCCATCAAGGTCGTTACCGCCCAGTTGGCCGTGCACCATAGAAAGAAAGGGACCGCAACCGTGGCGATCTCGATGATGCTATTAATCGTACGAGGATCGATGTAATTGACGAGAAATCCAGCGTACTGCTTTTGCAAAATCATCATGACAATGGTAAGCGCCAGTGTCGCATAAGCAACAAGAAGCCGTCCCCGGTTATCCGACTTGAGGTCCCAGAATGCATCAATCGGGTGAAAAATGAGATGCAGCGGAAACTTAATGAAATCCTGCTTCACGATCAACCTGCCTCCTCCGTCTCCATTTAACCGCTACCCGGGTCAGGATCAGAATGACAATCAGCGCGATTGCAGCGGTCAGGAATGTACCGAAATGTTCCTTCATCATCTCCCGCCGATGCCTCTTGAACGCGACAGAATAACTCTTGCGGTCCATTCCAAGTTCGAAGTAACCCAGCGCTTCCTCGTTTTTCTTCTCCATTAATAAGGACTTGCCGATACCGATATAAGCGATGTCATAGTTAGCATTCAGCTTAAGCACTTCTCTCCATATATTCACGGCCTCTGTGTCCTCGCCCCGATAGTGGAGTGCCACCGCTTCATTCACACGGGCACCAAAACGGGTCGGCTCATAGACGACAAGGTTGTTTTTGCCCCGATCCAGAACCAAGTGGTGCTCACCCGATTGTTCAATCGCGACAGGTGTTTTGAGCGTGCCGACCTGATTTCCTTTGCCACCGTATATGTAGAGCAGATGACCTTCATCGTCGTACGTGAACACCCGGTTCTGTGTCGCATCCAGTACACTGTACATGCCATTGCCAAGCACTTTCACATCAATCAGTTTGGATGGACCGGGATTGTTACGGAACCGGATATCGCCTTTGACATCGTAATAACCAAACCGTTTCAGTACATCTTCGCCAGACGGGTTAAGCCGCTTGATCGGTTCATTCGAGCCGGGATCAATATTCGTCGCATACACGAATCCTTTGTGATCAATATCCGCATTGGAGAACTCCGTTGGAACAAACAGGACCATCTGTGCGCGCTGGGCTTTGGTCGATAACATGCGCCAGATATATTCGCCGTAGTCCCGCTCCACTTTGTTGGTACCGACGTATCCGATAAATTTCCCACTCTCGTCAAACTGCATGATGCCTTCGTAGACCCCCTGTGCCACAACATACACTCGGCCTACATGGTCCACCGTCAGCTTCAAGGGCTGGAACTGGAATTGGGTCGATAGGATATCCGACTCAGGCTTCGTGATGGTTTGTATCAGCGTCCCCTCTCCATCCAGGACAACTACACGACTGTTGCCCGTATCGGCGACGTATATGCGTTCTTCTTCATCTACAAATAATCCACCTGGAAGATTAAAGGTCTCCTTGATGCCCTCCATCATGAATCCATCGATTACGCGCAGCAGCTTAAAGCCTGGGTCCAATACGACAATTCGGCCGTTGCCGCTATCCAAAATATAGATCGACCCGGAGGGTGAAACATTCACATCACCGGGGTCTTTGAACTCACTAATGCCGAGGTCACGGCCAGATATGGTACGCTCGGGCAGATAGGCATCTGGTGAAGGAACAGCCTCTTTCCAGTAGTTGTAGTTATAACTCTCATACGGCGCCGGGGAGGCCGCCGCAGGCACGGCATTCACTAGCAGCAGAGATACTGCCGCCAGGAGAACAAGCCATCTTTTCACTGTGCGTGCCATATCGCTCCCCCTTAATCCTTCATGCCCGAACTCGCCATCGTCTCAATGATTCGGCTCTGAGAGAAGATAAATAGCGTGATCGGCACACTCATCAAAATCAGTGCTACCGCAGCACCCGCTCCTGCCCGGGATATTCCGCCCTGAATAATCTGACCTGCTGCATAATGCAGGGTCTTGAGCTGCTCGCTGTAGATGTATCCATTGCCATCACTGCCCCATAACATCTGGAACAGTAGAATGATCAATGTAAGCCAGGCTGGTTTCACATTGGGCATGACGATGGACCAGAAGATCCGATATTCACTGGCACCATCAATCTTGGCCGCTTCCAGCAGCGCATCCGGGATCTGCTCCATGAACTGCTTCATCAGATATAACCCGAGTGAATAGGCAAATGCCGGAATAATAACGGCCCAGTAGGTGTCGATCCATCCGAGCCATGACATGATCATATAGTTCGGAATGGCCGTCACCGCAGGTGTGAACATCAGTGACAGTACGACCACTTGGAACATGAATACTTTGCCCGGAAACTTGTGTTTGGCAAGCGGGTAAGCCGCTGCGGAAGCTAGCAGCACATGGCCTACGATACCGATGCCGGTTATAAACACCGTGTTGAATATATAACGTGAGAACGGCACCCACGAGTCACTCAGCAGATTCAGCAGATCTGTAAAGTTGCTGAACGTCGGATTTTTGACAAATAGCGTTGGTGGAAAGGTGAAAATCTCATCCAATGGTTTGAATGCATTGTTGATTGCATAGATCAGCGGTAGCACCATGAAGGCACCAAATACGAGCAGAAGGGCAAACAGGGAGAGACTTCCCGATAGCGAGCGATTTACCCGCTTTTTGCCTGTCGCAATTGCAGCCATAGCTATTCTCCCACCCTTCGAAGCAGTTTCTGTACCAGCAAGTTGGTGCCCACCATAATCATGAACAGTACGGTGGCAATCGCCGAGGCGTAGCCCATCTCAAACCGTGTTGTACCGAAGTCGATCAAGTGGGTGACCACCGTCTCTGCCGCATAGTTCACGCTCGGGAACCCGGCCAGTGCGATCGACACATCGGCCACGGCAAACGAGGTTGTGAGCTGAATGACTGCGCCGAACATGAGCTGCGGACGCATCGAAGGCAAGGTGATGTACCATAGCTCCTGCCAGCGATTCTTGATGCCATCCACCGCTCCCGCTTCGTACAATGTCCGGTCCACCGTCTGCAAACCAGCGATAAAGGCCAGAAATCCAGTGCCCAGACTCAGCCACAGCTGCACAAGAATGAGGATCGGCATAATGTAAGCTTCTGTCTTCAACCATTGGATCGGCTCCAGCAGAAAGCCCCATTTGATCAACAACCCATTCGCAATGCCATAACGATCTCCCGAGAAGATCATCAGCCAGATAAAATATACATTGCCCGAGATGGAGGGCGCATAGAAGATCAGCGTCATGAACGCTCTCCATTTCGGCGTTAACTCATTAATGATCCATGCGAAGACGAAACAGGCAATATAACTGATTGGTCCGGTAATAATAGCGAACAGCAACGTATTCTTGATCGCAATCAGGAATACATCATCCTCCAGAAACAGACGAGTATAGTTCTGCCAGCCAATAAAACGCGGAAATTCCAGCATGTTAAAGTAGGTGAAGCTGAGTATGATCGAGATGACAACCGGGATCACGGTAAACATGATGAACAGGAGCATATAAGGTGCAAGCAGGACATAGGAATGTTTGCTGGCCTTCATTTCCTGGAGCTTCCAGCTCCACCACGATTTCATGCCCATCCTTGACGCTTTCTCAGGAGGACTGTTTTGTCCGTCTCGGAGTGATATTTGTGGCACGATTAACCCTCCCTCTGCTTACGGAAGACCAAATTCATTACGCTTGACGCGAATCTCGTCCTGAATATATTGGGTATAATCCATAATGGATTCCCTGGCTTCCACTTGGCCAACAACGGTTTTGTAAAATGCATTGAACAGATGGCGGCCTGTAAAATAACCACCGGGTACTTCAGGAATGCCCTTCACCGTTTCGAATTGAGCCTTGAGATTGGCGTAATCCTCCGCAGGCCACGGCAGGGAATCCAGTGCCTTGATGTTGGCCGTTGGATAACGGGCAGCCGCACCCATCAGCCCTTCCATCTCCCGTCCGAATTCCGCCTGAATCGGTGTACTGGTCCACCACTTCATGAACTCCCACGCCGCGTCCTGATCCTTGGCACTCTCCAGCATCATGACCGCGCTGCCTCCACCCGGTACATCCCGATTCAAGGTTCCATCCGCCTGAACGGTTCCCGGGACAGGAACGAATCCCCATAGTCCCCGAATCTCCGGTGCAAAAACGGACAACTGGTTGTACATGGTGTAATCCGTTAGTCCAATAGGCATCTGTCCTGTCCGGAAACGGTTGGCAAAATCATATTCCCGCTCCAGCTTGTAATCGGTATAGAACTCCGTCCACTGCTTGAACGTCTCGATTCCGATCCGGGAATCCAGATCCGACTCTTTGTCATCGTTACGATAGAAAGCGCCTCCGTTCTGAAGCAGCATCGTTGCATACTGCGAGTTCGGCGGAATATTGACACCCTGCATATTGGCCTGGGTCACAATTGGCATACCGAATTCCATATGATTCTTGCTCAGAATCGCGAGCAGAGCTTCAACATCCTCCCAGTTCTGAGGCACTTCAAGCCCCAGTTCTTCAAGCACGTCTTTACGATAAAACAGCATATTAAAGGTTTGTGTTTCCGGCAGAGCATATACGCCTGAATCATAGGCATACGGCACGATCGCACTTTCCCTGAACTCCTGTTCCACGCTGCTATAATCACTGAATTGCGTCAGATCTACAGCCGAGTTCCGCATCGCAAAGTTCACCGGCAGATCGTTGCCGATCTGCATCGCTACGTCCGGTCCTTCACCAGACAAAGTCGCTGGCAACAAGGTTCCCATATTCACCAGCTTCAGATTGACATTGATACCACTGTCTGGTGTAAAGGTCTTGTCAATCATCGCTTTCATCGTATTCGCCTGGTCACGTCCACTACCAATCCAGACGGTTACCGTCCGCTGATCTTCCGATGTCGCTACATTGCCGATCTGGTTATAATCAATGAAGAACGAATGATAGAATATCTTCGCTTCATGACCGAGCTTCGCGAGTGGCCCCATGCCTGTGCCGGGAATATCGCGGTCGATCGAAGTGACGTACAGTGCATCGATCTCAAGTGGTTGTTCTCGTGCCTGCTGCACCCATGTGCCGAGACCGCCTGTGTTGGTTTTATACGCCGCAAGCCGTCTTGGAATGGTATCTGGCTTGTCAATCATCTCGTCCAATTGAAGCGCCATCGTCTTAATCAAGGCTTCCTGATCGCTGGACTGTCCTGACAAGAGACGAAGCTGTGCAGCCACGTCCTTGAGACGTTTACTTTCTCCGCTGAATACTTCCAGCAGGTTCGGGATCTGCTTATCCACCCGATAATCCCGGAATTCATCAGGCTTCGTGCCTGTAATCATCAGAATACGTCGGTACATGGAGTTCAAGTTGTACAGACTGTCCTCCACATTGCGGATAAGGGGTGCAAAGTCACCGAGGCTGTTCTCCAGCCGTAGCACATGTTTTCCTTTGTCCAATTGAAACTTGTATGCTTCCTTGCCTCCCATGACGTCAATGCGATAGTCGCTTTGGTAACGGAAAGGTGCTTTCGCCATCTCTGCAAACGGAACTTCGCCGTCAATGGTCAGTTTGCGTGTAGAATAGATGCCTTTGACAAAATTCTGCTGTGCGGTAAAACCGATATGATAAAGTCCGCTCTCCGGCACATCCACTTCCCATTCAATCCATTGTCCTGGCAGACGCCAGTTAAAGCCACCAATCGTATTGATGCGTACCTGGGAAGCACTATAAGGAGATACAGCAGAACTTGACCTTTCGCTCGTCGGGTATAACGTAGGTGAAGATTTGGCAATTGCGGCTTCTCCTTCAATGCGAATCAGTACATCCTTCGGCTGCCCGGAGGAATCCGACTGTTGTGCCCCCGCAGTCTCCGCGTAAGGAACGGCTGGCTTCTCATTGAAAAGACGAATGGACCGGATCACCATGGGTTCACGCGATGATTTTAGCGTTAGCGTGTGTTCCCCTTTTTCCAAATAAAACTTGAATGGAGCCTGTTCGTACCCGTCTGAGTCCTGAAACGTTTCTTCCATCCAGCGAGGTTGCTCCACTTGTCTCGGGCGAAGGTCATTGCCTTGGTTATCCTGTTCAACGACATCTTTCTCATTCGCCCATACTCGATCAAACTGCAAATAGGCGGCTTCCGCAAATGGAAGTTCACCGTCAATGTACAATGCACGCTCAATGGCCGAACTCTTGCCCTCAACGGGAAAATAGATCGCGGACAGGTTATACAGCCCGGTCTCCGGCACGTTAATGGTCCAATCGACTTGTCCGGTCTCTCCGGTATGGAGAGATACACCATCCATTCCCTCATAATTAGTCAGTTTGCGGACGTCTTCACCTTCGGTTCTTATGTAATCCCCTGCTTCAATGGTGATGTCCACATTCGGCTGCGAAGCCTGATCCGTTCCGGATCGATACTGTTCGTAACCCTTTTTCTGCCGGGTCTGCTGCAAGATTGCATCCACTTCAATGGCAGGCAGACTGCCAGGTGGAATGTCTGCACTCTTCACATCAGCGCCGGAAGTTACATATAGAATGATGCAGGCTGCCGCCACGATGATCACTGTGGACAATATCCATGTCTTGCGTTGTAGAATTCCAGCCATCCTACGAGTCCTCCTCATCAAGGCTGATGCCAGCAATGCCGATTTGGTGGTTCAGGAAAAAGGGGCTCCGTGCAACATTGCCGACACGAGCCCCCTGCCTGAATCGTTTGCTGGTGATAAGTGTTATTATTGTTTGCCGAGTTTATCAATGGCCGCTTGTGCCTGTGCTTTATATTTCTCGGCTGTTGCCGTCACGGAAGCATTGTTTTTGATGATATCGTTCACAAAGTCTCCGAAAGGGTATCCTGTGTAGGCATCATCCAGCAAGATGCGGCCTGTTCCAGCGATGTGCTCGCGAATGATCGCAATATCCTTCTCGTCGGTATAACGACTTTCCAGATAATCCTGACCTGGATACTCTTCAATCTGCGGAATATCGAAGGTCTCTTCATAGATTTGGTAGACGATCTGTGGATCCTCCACACCTTTTGGAATGAACTTCGCCGATGCCGCGTTGTTTGCATAGGTTACCTCTTTACTACCCTGTGGCCCGTTCGGAATCGGCACAACACCGACTGCAAAGGTGAGATCGCCCAACTGCCATTCGGCGGCGGTGAACAACGCTACGTCTCCATCCTTGAACGTATTGCTTTCCTCCCAGTTGGTTTTGTCGCCAGTTTTGACCTTCACGACATTTTCCACGTTATATAGACGTTTGACGAATTCGGCAGCTTCAATCGTTTTCGGATCAGACAATCCTTCTTTACTATTTGCATCATCTACGATCGTGCCACCATTGGCTGCAGTAAAATGGCGAACGACATCAAGGGCCCAGCCTGAGAATCCGTATACGTCGATTTTGCCATCGTTATTGGTATCTTTGGTTGCCTGTTTGGCGAGTTCCATGAATTTGTCCCAATCCCATTCGCCTTGGTTATACAGTTCTTGCGGATCAGGCAATGACAGTTTTTTGAACAAGTCACGGTTATAGTGAAGTCCCAGACCAATGCTGGTTGGAGATTCGAAGGCGTATTCATTTCCTGCAATGGCAGGAAATTTTGCAATCAGGTTAGCCTCTTGGTTGATGTTGTTCTCAGGTGTAGTGAATTCGGAGATGGGCAACAGTTGCCCTTTGAGGATAGCGGGTAGTGCGGATTTGTATTCCATCTGAACGATGTCGGCGAACGGTTCGCCAGCCAGTGCAGACGTTGTGAATTTGTTCATGTACTCTTCAAAAGGTACGTTGATGAATTCCAGTTTTACGTTGTATTTCTTCTCGACCTCTGCAATTTTATCGAGTCTGGCCTTATCGGAGGCCGTCTCTCCTGCCGGTTTCAGATCCCACCAGGCCGCAACCTTGATGACACGTCCACCCAGATCAGGAACATCCACTACAGCTTCTTCCGCTGCGCCTTCTTTCTCTGTCTCAGCGACTTCGGTGCTGTTGCCTGAGTTCGTCGTTCCCTCTGCATCGGTCCCCGTCTGCGCTGTTCCCCCACCGCTGCAAGCGGATACAAAAAGCAATACAGCCAATAACATCAGAGGTAGAACATTCCATCTTCTCATCATGATTTTAACAACCTCCCCGAATGTGTATACCAATCATGGTTCACCCTACATCCTTAACCCCGCTCATCAACCAATCGAAAATAAACGACCACCACCATTTGTTATTTTCTTGTTTGTTTTTGACAAACAAAATTTAACACAGCAAAATGTAAGCGTCAACATTTTTGTTGTTAACATTTTCTATTTATTCTGATAAAATGCTGATTAAGCTCAAATTTTCCTGTATTACAGCTTATTCATGAGTACATCCACTAAGTACACGCTTATTGAAATCAGGATCACTTTCGATATTTTGTTATTTTTAAAAAATAACAAAATAATAATTACCAAGACAAAATTCGTCATACTATCTAAAAATGTGCTTACCTTCATGTTCAATGTCTATCTTAAAATGCTGTGCATCACTAACATTTTGAATTCTCTGTCCGTTATTAGATTAAGAGAAATGCATCATGCTATACTAGAATCGTTGGATATCGCTCCAAATAAGGAATACGGCAGAACTACGAGTGTAAGGATGGTATGATGAAGACGAAGGTAACAATTCAGGAAATTGCACATTTTACAGGTTTGTCGAAATTCGCGGTATCACGGGCTTTGTCTGGAAAATCAGGCGTTAGCGATCAGACGAGGGATGTCATTCTCAAGGCCGCTGGCAAACTTGGATATTTCAAAGATAACAGCATGTTGTCTGGTGAACTGTATAACAGCAATGAATCTCAGGACCCGAAGAATACCCGTTCAAGCGGTACGATCTTAATTTTATTTCCCAATGTTCGTTATCAAAATCAAGAATCCGTATACTGGGGACCCGTATTTAACGGGATCTCGTCCAAGCTAAATCAGAAAGGCATTAATATTCTGACGCTAACGGAACCATCAGCAGACCAGTTATTCACCTTGTTAAATCCGGATGCCATTCGGGGAATCATCACCGTCGGCTCCATCTCGACGCCAATTCTGCTTGAAATCAAGCGTCTTGGTATTCCGGTCGTGATGGTGGATCATCTGGACCCTGTTTTCCACAGCGACAGCATATTCACCGATAACTTTGCATCCATGCGTGAGATCATGCTCTATTTGCTCCGCAAGGGCTTCAAAACCTTCCAGTTCGTCGGCAATATCAGTGATGCTCATAGCTTCTATGAACGCTGGATTGCTTACACTTCTGTACTCATGGGTCACGGGATGGAAGTTAACCAGATTCCTGAGCTGAGTAATCAGGCCTTGGACGAGTTCCGCCAGACGTTCACTTCGGTGATCAATGAGGATAATCTGCCTGAAGTTTTTGTATGTGCCAATGATTTCTATGGGTTATACACCATTGAAGCCCTTGAGAGTATGGGTATTCGTGTACCCGATCAGTGTGTTGTCACGGGATTTGATAATCTATACGACAATATCCCATTACTTGCCACAGTTAACGTGAACAAGGAGTTGCTCGGTGCGCGTGCAGTGGATCAGATGTTATGGCGCATTGCGAATCCAGAGAGCAACGTCGAGAAAAAATTAATTCTTGCTGACGTCATTATTCGTGAACAGTTTGGCAGGCATAGTGGATAAAAGCATATATGGAATAAAGCTTATGTCCACACAGAACAGCACGCCAAACACCCCTTTAACCGTATTCGTGCGGCTATAGGGGTATTTGCACTGTTGTATGTTGTGTAATTTATTGTCTATTACAATAGGCCGTCACATCATCCCGTTCTACGTATCTGTACGCACATCATCCCACGCCTGATCCAGATAACAGATCAGCCAGTTCAATGCACGATGACGCTCATAAGCCACTCCGCCGTTCAGACCAGCGGGAGGTGTTCTGTCATTTACACGACTATCCACACACACCCAGTTGTAACGGTAGATCAGATCTGCTTCATCCAAAATCTCGCTCTTGCTACGCAGGGATGCATCCGAGAGAAAGTCGGTAAAGCTATCCTTCTGCTGCAAATAACCGACATCCTTCCCTACATTACACAACTCCGTTGGTGCATACAGTTCCTTCACATAACCAAGCGCCCACAACATCACGTGGTAGGCTTCATATCCCCAGGAGAAGGAGATGATCTCCTGCTGCTCCGCTCCGTGCTGATCGATAAATGCCTTCTCTACGGGGGAAAAGAAAGATGTCGCCTCATACTTGTCGATCACTTCCTGAACCAACGCTGCGGTATCTTCCGCACTTTCACCAGCTCCCAGACACTCCCCCTTAAGCGCAGCAAGACACAAAGCAACCGCACGTCGTGCGACTTCCGCTTCACCTCGAATCGTCGTGTACTCGTCTCCGGCTCTGGCGGGCAAGTTCGCATTATACGGAACTCCTTGTTCAGTTAACAGTTGCTCTGACCGCGCTTTACGTTGAATTGCAGACTCCGATTGGGGTCTGGAATCGTTAAGGAAACTGGTGTGCGCTGTCACCGTGTAATCCTCCACTTCGGATTCACCATTCACATCCAGCAATAGCTGGCCTTGTGCATTGAGCAGAGATCCCCCTCCCCAGAAAATGACGGCATCCAGCGCATCAGCCAACCGCAATAACTCGCCAAAGAATTCTTCCGAGATATCCTCTTCCGTCTCAATACCAACCACCATGTTCAGTGTGGAACATTTGATCAGTACCTTTTCCTGGAGCGCAGCATTGCGCCCCTCAATCTGACTCAAAAATCCAAGCATCCCCTGAATCATTGTCGTAAATTCCTCAGGATGTGTCTGGCTCGTCATGATATTGAAGCCCTTTGTTTTCTTACTGAACCATTTCTTCTGAGTCACTTGAATATGGGTCTTGTCTTCCCGGCGCTCAATGGAATCCTCTGGATAAATGGATTGAACCACTTCAAACAGCTGATCCAGGTCAAACTGAGAGCTATATATCGCACAATTTCTCATGAAGTTTCACCCTCTTTTCTGACTAATCCTTATACGGATCGAATTCATTGCCTCCGGCCATGGCAACGCCTACCGGGCGCAGTACATGGTTAATTTTCAGCGTATTCGCATGAGCGTTCAGTACATCCTGCAGTTTCTTGTACACAAACGGACTTTCGTCTGTGCCCGCTCCCCGCAGCTCGACACCATAGGCACGAATCGCCTCATGCATCTGTGCTTCGCTAATCTCGCCGCCCATGCGTGTGCGCAGTTTGTAATTCATTTTGCCAGCCGCCTGGGTTCGGCTCATCGTACGCCCTGCTCCGTGCACAGTGCTGCGGTAGGATTCGGTATTCTCCTCGCTATGGATCCCCTCCACAATTACCGAGATATCACCCATACTTCCTCCGACAAAACCGAGTTGTCCGGGTGCCAGCGGCGTTGCACCTTTGCGGACCACCACTACCTCTTCACCCATGTGTTGTTCTTTCCAGGCAAAATTATGATGGTTATGTACGGCATATTCGGCACTTGCCCCGAGAATTCCGAGCACCTGTTCAATGACATAGTCACGTCCTGCATAAGCATATCGGCCCGCCAAAGTCATTGCGTCCCAATACATATCACCCATTTCACTGTTCAGGTCAAACAATGTAGGCGGCTGATCCATCGATTCACCGGGAGCTTTGCCACTGAACTCACGTCCGGCAGCAAGGTTAAGGAATCCACTCGCCACTTTGTGACCGAATCCGCGGCTGCCAAAATGATTCGCGATCCACACCTTTCCCGTTGCTTCTTCTACAAAAATATCCACGAAATGATTGCCACTGCCCACGGTTCCAAGTTGGTTGCGTGCAAGTGTCTTCAGCTTATGCTGTAATCCCGGTTCAATGGTATCAAACAGCTTCCAGCTCACATCGTCGAACAAGTCATGATCCACAGGTGTTGGATTATTGCGCCCCACGCCGAAAGAAATGGTCGAATTGATATCATCCATGATCGTTGCTATTTGATCACGAATATCGTTCCACATCAGATTCGTGCGCACTGCCTTGTTGCCACAGGCGATATCATATCCGACTCCTGACGGACTGATCATATTCCGATAAGCGACAACACCGCCGATGGGCTGTGAGTAACCTTTGTGATGGTCGGCCATCAGAGCCACACCCAGTACATCTCCATATTGCGAGCAAGTCACCGCCTGACTTACGGCGTTCTCCAGCGGCTCCCCCCAGACTTTAATGTTATCTACGATACGCATGATTGTGTTAGCCTCCTATGTATTATTTTGAAAATTCATCTTATATTTCTATACCGTTATTCTCATTAGTTTAACAAAGATCAGCGTTGCTCGAAACGTCGTCTTCCTACAGTTCACCATTATCTGCACATAACAAAAAAGAGAGCTCAGCTCCCTTTCTCACACTGATTCCTATTCACTTTTTGCTAATCTTAAACTTGAACGCCCAAGTCGCTGTGTTACCAGAATATCTTCCTCTGTTCTCGGTGACCACCACGGAAAGTGTCTTGTTGGTTGATTTGGAGAACGAAGATAGTTTGACGTTGGTGCTTTTGCTCCCATAGTCAGGAATCTTGTCCTGTTCTTCGGCGATGGCTTCCAGTTTCAATGTACCTGTGGATTTCAGGTTTAATGTAACCGACGAGCCCTCTTCCAACTCTTTGCCGTTCACACTTGCTCCGATGGCCCATTCATTGCCGACAGAGTTATTCTCCACAAGCTCTGCGCTTACCAGCGTCACGGTTACCTTGACCGTTTTGGCAGCCGCATGGGAAGTGGGGGAACAGACGACGAATACCAGGCTCAGAATCATGAAAACATTAGCCCATTTTTTGAACACGAGAGTGCCTCCCTCTTATTCATCTCTTTTATTAAGACTATGCCTTATTCGCCATGCTCATTAAGTAATCCTTCCACTTGTGTAAGAACTTTTCATCTGATCGTTTAATTAGAAATGCTTCCGGTAACCCTGAACCTTCTCATCCTTGAAGCCTAGTTTCTCATAGAATATATGCGCTTCCTTGCGCTGATCGCCAGACACTAGAATCATGTAATCACAACCGAGATCCCTGGCAATCTGCTCAATCTGGAGCATCAACTTCTGACCAATCCCCTGTCTGCGCACCTGATCCGACACAATCACATTCTCCACAACCATGAACGGTTTACATGGACCCACCAGATCCATACACTCAATGCCCATAACGGACCCGACCAATTTGCCATTGTAAAATGCCCCAAGCACGTGATAATGACCATTCTGCTGTATGTAATGAAACATCTTTTTCATCCGCTGCTCGTTCGAAGGTGTTCCTATCAACTCATCATACAGTTCGCTTAAACCCGGCAGATCCTGTAGTTCAATGGCTTTGATCGTAACCATACTATGTCCCCCTGACGTTCTCTCTTATTTGGTATTCTATATTCTATCTTAATTGAGGTCCTTCTTAAAATAATAATGGCAATGCCCTGTTGGAGCATTCTCGATCGTTGTAATCAATTGATATCCGTGCTTCTTGTAGAATTCCGGTGCTTGGTATGAGAATGTATTTAACATAATAAAATCACAGGATTTCTCGCGCGCAATACGCTCCACCTCAAGCAACAACTGGGAACCGTATCCCCGATGCCGCTGATCGGAGTCCACCCAAAGGATATCAAGTTCCAGCCAGTTCCAGCAAAGTGTACTGAGCACTCCTGCGACAATTTCGCCAGCCTCATTTTTGATATTAAAATTAAATTCTTCATACCGATTTCTTAATTCCTCGCTCACATGGGTCGCATTGTATGCGACTAATTGCTGGCGAACATATGCCGAATCTTCTGAAGTGCTTGGGGTTATATTTCCTTTAAACATCTCCTATTCACTCCTTTATCTCAGCAGTTTATAATTTACGATAATGTAATTCATCCCGGATAAGAGGGTAACACCTGCTGCAAGCCATAATAATGCCACGTCCACCCGGATATCAGTCAGTAGCTGAAACGGATAATTGTTGAGCATTATGGCAACGATCGCTCCCACCTGAAGCACCATTTTGATCTTACCATATCGATCGGCTGCAAGAGCAATACCCTGCTCTGTTGCTACCATTCGTAACGCTGTAATGACAATTTCACGCCCAATAATGATTACAGCAATCCATGAACTGATCATATTCTCCTGCACCATCATGATGAGCGCTACCGCAATCAACAGTTTATCCGCCAGCGGATCAAGTAGCTTTCCCAGATTCGTGATCTGATTATATTTTCTAGCCACATATCCATCCAGTTTATCCGTACCTGCTGCTACTGCAAAAATAATTAGAGCAATCATCACACTTTGCTGATTGAGGAAACAGATTATAAACAACGGAATCAACGCGATTCTAGCCAACGTGATTTTATTTGCCAGATTCATTAGATATCTCCACTCCCCTTGTTTCACCTTATATATGAATCAGATTCATGGGCTCTATCAATCATTTCGACTTAATTCCGTAATCATCCTTTTTTTACGAAGTTATATTCATTTTCCAGATACCCTGTTAAACAAAAGTAACTAATTGCATTATACTTATCTGTATAAAGTTGTACAGAATGAACCCAAAGTCGGCGGTACTTGGGAAATCGTAGACCATCGTGAGGGGAAAGATTATAGAGCTATTGGAGAATACTTGGAGATTGATCCACCCAGCCGATTGGTGCTTACATTTGAGATGCCACAATTTAGCGAAACTGTTGATACGATTACCGTTGAAGTCACTTCTCATGGAGAGCGTTCCGAGCTGACGTTCACACAACATATTATCGTTCCTCATGAAGAAGGCTGGACTAGAGACGATATTGAAAAAGCAATCCTTAAATACAACACCGGTTCTGAGCAGGGATAGAAAGCAAGAAAAAGAGCAGTCTATAATCATTACAGCTGCCCTTTACTCAACCTATTTTGCTATATCAGCATACTCCTGATCCCAATTCTACAAAGCTTCCTTAATCACCCGTTTATAGTACCACACAGACAACAGACCAAAAATTGAATATAGCAATGTATAGACTATCATAACAATGACCGTAGGTGTCGCCAGCTCCGTACCAAAGAAGAACCAACCTGACTTCACGGCAAAGTAACTATGACTCAATCCCACCACAAGCGGAATACCGAAGTTAAACAACTGCTTGATCTGAATTCCTCTCAACAGATTGCTTTGCGTGAATCCAAGTTTACGAAGAATGGTATAATTACCCTTCTCCTCTTCGCTTTCATTCATTTGTTTAAAGTACAGGATACATCCCGATGTGATCAAGAACGTCAACCCAAGGAATCCAACAATGAACATAATTAGGCCCATCGTGTTACGTTGGTTATTTCTGAACTCAATCTGGGAGAAACTTGGTGCTTCCAACTGCTGCTCCTTATATACGGCGTATGCATCTTCTGCCTGCCCCTCGTTTTTAATACGTACACCATAGTAGTCAGCCCGCTCGGGTTTCTGAAGCTCGGGATCGAGATCCTGTCGCAGCTGCTGATATACCGTTTCATGCACTACCGCAACCGGTGTACCCCCAGTATAGTACGCGGGAAGGACTCCCTGTTTGGTGGTTCCGATCAGGTGCTGGTCTAGCGTTCGCTTCAATCCATGCAAGACGATTGGACCTTTCTCCTGAATGGTAATCAACTGCTGAATGGCATTTCCATATCCCATGAAAACCACTTCACCTGGCTTCAGAACAATGTTATCCACCATGTTGTCACTCACCACACTACTGAGCAGGTACTGGTCCGCCATGGACTCATCCATCACTTCTTGAGCGTCAATTTCAATATAAATCGGCTCTCTGTGATTCTCTTCATATGGAATCTGTTTGTGATCCAACTCGGCTACAAAGCGATTTTTCATATCCACCTGAGCAAAAGAAAAATCCTCCGGCAAGCTTTCCTTGGCCTGCGCCTCTGCCGAATAATACGAAATGTAACTGAGCGACAGCATGCCAATGGCAAGCGCCGACACGGTTGTAATAATCGTGAGCAGCAATGCATTGGATTTCATGCGGAACATGATTGAAGATAAAGACAACACCTCATGAATGGTAAGGTATCCGTTTTTACTTTTGCGAATCAGATTAAAAATAAAACTTACCGAACCCTTATAGAACAGGTATGTCCCCAGTATGACCGAGAACAGAATCAGGATCATTGTATACATCAACTGCTGCATATCCATTGCCTCACCGCTGAACAACCGTGCAGACATGAAGTATCCATACACAATCAGGGCAATACCCAAGACGCCAATAATCATCTGTCCAAACGACATCTTCTGCACCTGCTGCTCCGAAGTGGCAGACACCCGAAAGAGCGAGAGAATGCTCTGTCTCTTGATAAAGGTGTAGTTCATCAGCATGATGAGCAAATACATAATCGTAAAGACAATCACCGTTTGCATCAGTGCCATCGGAGAGAAATACAATCTCGTAATCGCGTCCACACCGAGAATTTTGAACAATATCATCAATACAAGCTTGGACGCAAGAAACCCAATTAACACACCAATGGCCATGGAGCCAAAATAAAGAATACTGTTCTCCGCACTCAAAATACCAAAAATTCTGCCTTTCGTCAGTCCGATCAATTGAAATAATCCAATTTCTTTGCTACGCCGCTTGATAAAGATCGTATTGGCATAGAGCAAAAAGATGCCGACAATGACGATTAACAGTACCGAAGATGCGCCTATAGCCGCCGCACCTTTCGTTGAAGCAGCCACCTCATCCATGGAAGGATCATACTGTAACGTCACAAAAGAAAAATATAAGGCCACACTGAACACAAGCGCAAATACATAGAGATAATAATTCTTTAGATTTTTCCTGAGATTGCGGAAGATGATATAATTCAAGCTCATTGCTGTACACCACCCAATACGCCTTGGGTTTTGATAATATCGTTGAAGAACGATTGTCGGGACTCGTCTCCTTTATTCAGCTGGGTGTAGATCTGACCGTCTCGAATGAAGATCACTCTGCTGCAATAACTTGCGGCAACCGGATCATGGGTAACCATAATGATGGTCGCCTTTCGTGCGCTGTTCATATCACTTAACTTGCCGAGCAGATCCGAAGCGGACTTGGAATCCAACGCTCCTGTCGGCTCATCCGCAAAAATGATACTTGGATCGTGGACAAATGCTCGTGCTGCCGAAGTCCGCTGCTTCTGCCCCCCTGAAATCTCAGATGGATACTTGTCTTTCAATTCGTAGATTCCCAGTTCACGGGCAATCTGTTCAAACTTCCGGTGTGCCTCCTGCTTTGGAATGCTCGTAATCGAGAGCGGTAATAATACATTTTCCTTCACCGTAAGGGTATCCAGCAGATTGTATTCCTGAAAAATAAAGCCCAGATGATGTTTGCGGAACTCAGCCAGCTGTTTCTCCTTCATTCCAGTGAATTCCTTGCCCTCAATACCAATCGTGCCCTGACTCACCCGATCAATGGAGGAAAGTACATTAAGCAGCGTTGTTTTACCCGAACCCGAAGGCCCCATAATACCAACAAACTCTCCCTTGCTTACCCCGAGGTCGATCCCCTTCAGCACTTCCTGTTTATTCAGTTTATTACCATAGACTTTATGAATTTTTTTGGCTTCCAGTATCCACATATCCCACTCACTCCTCTTAGATCTTCTGCAAAATGCTCATGTCTATATCATAGGCGGGATGTGCAGTGTTATCGTGCGATTCACCGAACAAAACCAAAAAGCATGTGACATTGTTGTCACACGCCTGCAAGATGCACCATGTCGTTTTTTCGCGGAAAAGTAAGTGCGACGGTTGTGCCCTCACCAGGAGAAGATTCTACATGAATGCTCATATGAAGCGTCTGGACCACCTGACGAACCAAATACAAACCCATCCCGGTAGCCGCCCCATCCATTCTGCCTCGGGTAGACGTAAATCCTTTATCAAATATACGTGGCAGATCTTGAACCTCAATCCCCCGCCCGTGATCCTGAATCATGAGTATGATGTGTCCATCCTGTTCCCGACTTTCAATGAGAATATCCGATGAATCACTATACTTCACCGCATTGCTCAACAACTGCCGGAGGATGAAGCCTAACCATTTGCTGTCTGTCAGCACGTGCGATACCATTAAAGACACATCAAAGCCAATGCCTTTGGAAATGCACCACGATTTCAGTGCTCGTATCTCGCTATTCAATACCGGTTCAAGTTCGGTCTCTTCGATGAACAGATCATTATGCATGAACGGAATACGTTTCTGATGAAGCTGCTGATCCAGCAACTGATGAATTCGTAACCATTCATATGTCATTTGGTTCTGTAGCTTATCATCTGGCAAGCGCTCTATCATCAGTTGCAACGCAGTCAGTGGGGTCTTCACCTCATGAATCCAGGACAACATCTCATCCTTCTCCTGTTCCAAAGCGATAAAATGATGTGATGACTCCTTACGATACCGCTGCGTTTGGGAGGTAACAGCCTCGTGTACGATGAGTTCATAGGGACTCTCGGCGATCTCAAGCTCTCCAAGATCATAGGTATGATCCCAAGTGTTCAACTTTTTATAAAAGCGGGTTTCTTTCAGGTATCTCGCCCAGATAAAAACAAGACATACCACTACATTCAATCCTACGATATACATCACAGATTGAAATGGAATGGACGAGTCCAGGTAGGCCACCAATAAGATAATGAGCTGCATGCTTACCAACAGCCATAACCAGCTAGCCTTTTCTCGTATGTACTTTCCGATCATGCTTCTGCCTCTTCCGTTGCCATGTAGCCCTGACCTACTTTGGTTTCAATGTAACCGTCCAGTCCAATGGGTTCAAGTTTCTTCCGTAACCGGTTAACGTTTACCGTGAGCGTATTGTCACTCACGAAATGCTCATGATCCCACAAGCTCCGGATGAGATCCTCACGGGTAACAATTTGATTTTTGTGCTCGACCAGCACTTTAAGGATGAACATCTCATTTTTGGTTAACAGGACGGATTCATCCCCGCAGGTCAACGTATTTTTCACATATTCAATAGCCGCACCGCGCCAGGTTCGGAGTTCTATATGCTCTGTATTATAGTTGTACACCCTCCGCAAAGTCGCTTGGATCTTGGCAATCAATACATCGAAATGAAAAGGCTTCTGGATAAAATCATCTGCACCCAAATGCATGGACATGACCATATCGGCAGGATGATCCCGTGAGGACAAAAAGATAATCGGCACATTGGAGTGCGAACGAATTATCCGGCACCAATGGAACCCGTCATATTGGGGTAACTGAATATCAATAATGACCAGTTGCGGCTGAATTACGCTGTACTCCTGCAATACCTTGCCAAAGTCCTGCACACCATACACGTCATACGACCATTGGGACAAACGTTCCTTGATTTCATTGAATAATGATTCGTCGTCTTCAATGAGCATAATTTTAAACAAGAGACTTCACCACGTTTCTGATCTTCTAAGGTTGAATAAGGTGATCAGACTCCGTTGTTGCAGGATCACCTTTACCGTTACGAATCGTTCTTCCAATCGCTGATTCCAGTGTACAGGGAAGTTGGGCTTATATCAAAAGGTATCCTTACTTCGTAAAGAAAACGATTCGAAATACATATATCACATTAGCTCTCAATGGTGTGTATAACATGGCTTGCATCACTGTTTTCGTCCATCCGCTCGATCAACTGCATCGCTACGTCTCGTGGCGATCTTAATTGTCCTGCTTCATATACTTGATTGAACATACCTGCAAGGGCGAACTCCTCTGCACTTTTGCCTCGTGCAACAGCCTGTAATTCGGTATCGACCATCCCCGGATCAAAAGCAATAATCTCAACAGGGTTCTGTTTTCCTGTTTGTTCCAAGGATACGCATTGGGTGAACATGTTCATGCCTGCCTTGGATGTACAGTACACTGCCATTGAAGGCGCGGGATAACTTCCCGAACCGGATGAGAGATTGACAATTTTACGTCTGGCGGACAGGTGATTTGTTTGTTGAATAAAAGATGAACTTAATATCATTGGCGCTGCGAGGCTGATGTTGAGACTTTGACTTATCTCTGCCGAACTGCACTGATCGATAGGTCTTAGAGGCTCTAGCATCGCTGCGTTATTAATAAGTCCAATGAAATCGGCTTCCTGAGACGGAATTTGGCTCAATACATGTGTAATCAAATCATCAATCCCAGTCAGGTCGGCAAGATCGTACTGAACATGGCGGTAACGCCCCCTCCATCCCTCGCCTGATTCCAACAGATCCGAACCCCCGCGTGAAATACCGTAAACGTAATCCCCCATAGCCAATAATAACTCTGCAAGTTGTAAACCGATCCCTTTGGATGTGCCTGTAATGATAAAGTATCTTCTTCCTGTTCCTGTTCCCATTCCGAAACCACGCCTCCTCTATTTTCATTGCATGTAATTGTCTATTCTTACGAGTTTTTCTTTCTCCACAACGTGGCCCATAGAAAAGGTACACCAAAACACGGTTCATGCTGCTCCATCGCCTTCATCGCACGGAACTCGACACATTCGAAGCCATCTTCCAGCATGTAGCGAAGCTTCTCCTCCGTGAACGCAAGACCACCTCGCATCGACTTCTCTTGATACACCTGCCAATCATTCATAACGGTCTCCGGCCCACCAATATCGCCAAAACCCGGAGCAAAACAAGTCATTCCAAAATATCCTCCTGGACGGAGTGCATTGTGGATCATTTCTATGTAAGGAATGCGCTGATGTGGTAACAGATGATGCAGACAACCCGAGTCGTAGACAAGATCATATTCTTGCTCTGGTGCCAATTCGAACACAGATTGGCATTCAAAATGCACATCCAGTTGCTCTTCTGCCGCCCTTTCTTTAGCCCAGGCAATAGCTGTCTCCGAAAGATCATAAGCATCTACCTGATACCCTTGGCGAGTTAAATACAATGCATTTCTACCCGGGCCACAACCCAGTTCCAGGGCCTTGCCACCACTCAGCACACCTGCGTTCACATGCGCTACCAGATTTTCATCCGGTTTGTTTGGGAAAAAGGGTATTGGTCTGTTCCGATCCTCATAGAAAGGCTCCCAAAACTGCTTGGCAGATCTGAAGTCGGCATCGAGCATATCATACAGATCCTGTACACTTTTAATCGTCTTTTCCACAACCACATTCCTCCTTAAATTCCCGTTCCACTCCTCATTTTCCGCTATCAAATTCTTGTTATTTTCATTAAATTATCCACACTCTATTATAACATTTTTACCCAGTAGTTCTCTATTTTTCTTGTGTTTTATATTCGAAAACATAAGCTTTTTCCCAACAAAAAACGACCGACATGGAATGTCGATCGCTTGCAATAGTGCTGTTTTAAGTTGTAATTTACTTCGCCCGTTCCAGTACAGCAAAGTAATTCCCTTCGTTATCGGCAAAGTTGAAGACACGCCCCGTTGGCATCTCGACAATCTCTCCAACCGTTACATGTTTACCAGACAAGTCGGCATATAATTGATCCAGATTTTCGGTGAAGAACATTAACGAAGGTGTGCCCAGATTTATACCCGCCGACATCCGCTCCACAAACGCCTTGTCATGAAGAATAATGCTCGTCTGCGAATTTGGGGTAGGCGCAATCTCAATCCATCTCATACCCTCGTCAAGGTTTACTTCATCCACAATATGGAACCCCGCAATTTCCGTCCAAAATGCCAATGATTCATCCTGATTGTTGACATACAACATAATCTGTCCGACTTTGCTAAACATGCATGACTCACTCCTCTAATCATCTAATCTCTCAACATCCTGCTTATCATTCCTCAAATTCCAATAGAGTATAACATGCAGGACAGCTTTTTTATCATCTTTCTTTGGTAACTAAGAACACATTACACTTATTGCGCGGCTCTTAACTTCTTCGTAAGATAAAGTACAACATCGTCGTCCATAATCGTTTCTTCACCCGGCTGAATGTAATGATCAAGTTTGTGTACACCGTGACCGTCTGGTATGTACCCGCGATGGGCATATAGAATTTGCGCTTTGCCATAATCGGAAAACACACCTACACCAATGCCTGCTACATCCGTTCGTTCCAGAATAACTTCCTCTGCTCGGTCCATCAACCGTGAACCAATCCCTTGGCGCTGGAACTTCATCAGTACATTGAAATCGTTGATTTCAGGAATCCCCTGCTCCTTGAACGCCGGATAATGTGATACCCATAATACATTAACATAACCGGCAAATTCTCCATTGAACTCCGCAACTAGGGTCACACGTTTCCCATTTTGCTGTTCAGCTAGGTAATGGAAATACTGCTCGGCAGATTTATGCCATCCCTGCGCTTGAAAAGCCTGCGAGATTACAAGTGGATCATTCTCAATTAAGAGCCGTATATGTATATCTGTCATGATGATGCACTCCTTTCATAACAGCTCTATTGCTTATCTATATTCCAAGTTTCTCTCTAAGCGATGTGATGTGGGCAACATGGTGTTTGCCATGCCAAGCATACATGCCCAGATTGTAATCCAGTCTCGTCGTTTCTTGCGATGAGGGATGATAGAATTGTTTGGCATAATCTGCATCTGTCAACGCGTTTAACAGAAACACCCAGCGACGATGGAGCGCATCCAGAATTTGCAGCGAGAATTCGATATCCAATTCCCTTGAATCACTCAATTCAGCCCAGCGCTCTTCATAATAAGGCCGAATCGTTGGTGTATCCTCTGTCAGGGCCAGCTTGAAACGAATCATGCTGTTCATGTGGCTGTCTGCCATGTGGTGAATCACCTGTTTGAGCATCCATCCGCCTTCTCGGTACGGCAGACTTAATTGATCTTCACTCAGACCCTTTACCGCTTCGCGCGCGCGTTCAGGCAGCTCAGCAATGTCCTGAATCCACTGCTCTCTCTGTGCAGGCGTAACCTCGCCCGTGTGTACAAATGGTCCTATCGGAAATCTTTCATCCATCCATTATTCCTCCTTGTTTGTATGATTGAAAATAACTTTAAACAGCAACTACAGTGTATATTCCATAAGCCAACAGTCTCGCATCTGTCCTTCATGCTGCTCATGTTTCTCTAACAGTTTAATCTTTTGGAAACCACATTTCTCATAACAGGATATCGCTCGCAAGTTCCAGGATTGAGGGTCCATAACCACTTTACGGGCTTGTTTTTCATTAATCAGAAAATTCAGCATGGACTGCACCAACTGTGTACCTATACCTTTATTCCAGTAATCTACCTCTCCAATAAACTGGTCCGTTCCATAGATGATCTCATCCGTGTCTCCATAACCATACTCCGTTCGTTCCTCTTCCTCAAGCTCATAGAACTGAATGTATCCAATCGGATTTCCTCCATACTCCACGATACCACGAGTAGCATTATCATCCTGATTGTAAAAATGTTCTCTTACCCGTTCCAGATCATGCGGCCGATCACGGCCTTCATAGTATTGAAGGACTTTCGGGTCAGTCAGCCACTTCACCAGATGTTGTTCATTTTCAATTTCCAAAAAACGTACGGTGATTTCATTTGATTCATATACATTATTCACTCTGCATACTCCTTAATGATTTCAAGCGGAGTTCCCGAGACCCAACTCAGGTCCTTGCCCAGAACATTTTCTTTATGAACATAATAGATCATGGGATGCTGAATAAGTTCTGCTTTCTCATCCAAAGGATGAATGGTAAAACGCATCTTGTACGTGCCCGCTGCATCAGGTATGGAGAACCCTGAAAATTCAGTCATTGCCGTGGCTGACTGCCTCTGTAACGCTTGACGAAGAATTCCTTCCATTGCACCCGTACTGCCGACGGAAACAGGTTGAATAAATCGGTTGTCCTTTTTATCACTAAACGATATTGAACCCCAGCCAGGCACAACGGGATATACAGTATGCTGACTCTTATCTTCTTTTCTGCGTGTAATAGATAATTGCACCTCGTATTTCTCCGAAGCGGTCTGCCGAATCGTGCCCTTTAAGCTAACATCCTGCTCTGTAACGCTCGGGGTCAAATTATTATATACAATGAAAGTTGCTACAATAACAATCGCAATGCCAGTTAGCCAACATATTGTACTTCTACGCATGTATTTAACCCCCAAGATTATCCGTAAGTTTGAAGCAATTCGCTCTCCATTAATGTTTGTGTAACGCAGTCTAATTCCGGAGAAGCAGACCAATCACTATGTGTATTCAACCCATATTTAATTGTATGGATAACGCTATTGGCTGACATATATACATTGTGATGAACTCCCGGCTGGACAACGATGTGCTCTCCTTCACGCATCACTTGAATCGAAAGCACCTGATCTTCTCCATAACTGGCATAAGCAATCCATCCGGATTGCACAACATAAAACTCCGTTAGTTTGATATGTACATGACTGTTTTGCCATGCTCCCTGGGCTGAAGCAACGGTTCTGCAATAATAACTGCCGTCTTCTGCTATCATTTTATATTTCTGTTCACCGTTCGCCATCTGCTCGAAGCTGGTTTTGACACCCGTTTCACCATATTTCTGTTCTGAGAATTCTGTGTTCAATCGCCTTCATCTCCTTACAAAAAATCCCTTCTTCCAAACCATTCGACATAGGTAAGTCGATTCTCCTGTTTTGATAGGGATATATCTTTGCTAAAATATGAAACGCTTCTCTTCCAGTTTCCGTATTAAGGTCGAAGTCGTATTTATCCCCAAATAGTAAACCATCTGATCTGGAGGTTGAGCGCATGTCATTTTTCAAGAAAATGTTAGCCAGTGTAGGTGTTGGAGCAGCCAAAGTAAATACAGAATTGCATACACCAGAGGTCACGCCTGGAGGAATCATCTCGGGGGTTGTGTATATTGAAGGTGGAGATGTGGAACAGAACGTAGATCGAATCTATCTTTCAATCAAAACCCATTACATACGGGAGCGCGATGATCGCAAAGTAAAAGAAACAGCCGTTATAGCCAAATATTTGCTCACCGAAGGATTCACCTTACAGCCTGGTGCCAAATTGGAGAAAGACTTCTCATTTGACCTGCCAGAAAATCTGCCTATTACACTGCATCGTGCAGAAGTTTGGGTAGAAACGGGCCTCGATATCTCAAGCGCTGTGGACCCATCCGACCGGGACAGATTGCATGTTGTGCCTAGCAAAGACATGAACACCGTGCTCGATGCAATTGATATCCTTGGCTTCAAGCTACGTGAAGTGACTAACGACTATGCCCCGAAGCTGGGCGGCAATCTGCCATTTGTGCAGGAATTCGAATTTGTGCCAACGAGCAAGTTCCGTGGGCATCTGGATGAACTGGAAGTGCTGTTCTATCCGATGGGGGATTCACTGGAACTGTTATTACAGATCGACCGCCGCGCTCGTGGCCTCAGTGGAATATTCTCCGAAGCGATGGGAACGGATGAGAGCTTTGTCCGCCTGCATTTGTATGAAAGACACCTGCAGCGGGGTGCGCATTCTGTCGCTCAAGGACTGGAAGAAGTCATATCCAAACATATCTAATCTATAGTTTGTGTAAACGAAATAAACCGTCCTCTGTCAGAAAAATCTGATGAAGGACGGTTTTTTCCCTTTTTAATATGAGCAATCAAAAAATCTAGGGATAACAGCGATCGGAAGGTTATTCTGTACTCGGAGTGTCAGTGGAATTATCCTTAGTGAACTTATATATTAATACACTTCGGTACTTTTCAGACTCAACGTTTCACATACAAGTTGGGCAAAGGCATCAAAGCTGCCGCAGGATCGCAGGCTTTCCAGCTGCTCCTCCTGTCGGATCAATTCTACAAACAGATCATAAATCCCCATCGCCTGTTCGTAATCCTCTTTGCAGATGGATAACATAAATACAGCATGTACTTCATTCTCCTCATCCCACGGAATCGGCTTCTCAAGCAGACATACCGATACGGTCGTACGGGTTGAACTCAGCTCCATGGGATGCGGAATGGCCATACCTCTTCCAAGCGCGGTTGAAGCCATCTTTTCCCGCTCCTGCACAGCGGGCCAGAATTGCTCCGTTACAATTCCCTTCTCCAACAGTGCTCCGCTCATCTCAGCCATAAGTGTCATTTTGTCAGGCTGATCGGACCGAAACATGAACAATGCTGGATCAAAGTAACGCAGCAGCGTCATTTCCTCCTGCTCATCACTGGTTCGTACCAGATGAGTGATCGTTGCCATGTCGCGTTCCGATGGAATCGCAGCAATGACGGCCGACGGTTTGCCTTTGGACTCCCGTAACCGGATCGTGGAAATGACCAAATCTTCAGGCACACTCCCCATCTCCTCGTACTCTCTTAGCGAAACTACACGAGAGACCTCCAGCTCGGCAAATAACGAACGCAATCTGGATTCAAGAATACGGGCTGTGCCGTATCCTGACCCACAGACGAGTAATACGGATTTCCGTTTGCGATGAGGAATCTGGTATTTACGTTCCAATGCTGCACCAATGTGAAGAGCCAGGTAACCAATCTCACTGTCATTGATTTCATGAGGTACGTATGTCTGTAGCTGTTTCACTGCACTTATCGTAATCTCATAGGCGAGTGGATAATATTTACGTATATGTCCCAGCAGTGGATTCCGCATATTCATGCCATGTTCCAACCGCGTAATCATGGGCTTCAGATGGGCATAGAGATCATTCGGCAAGCGGTCATCATCACGCAGATCATAGGTGTACCGATCATAGATGTGACCCAGCATCTGCTGTACAGCAAAATATAATGGGTCACTTCGTAGTCCATTCCAATCGGTAGCGGTCATTTTTTTACTAACAATATGAAGCAACAGATAATCTCGCTCTCCGATAGGACAGTGAATGGAATATAACGACTCCAGATCCTGAATAATCTGCTGTGCAAGTTGCTGATCCTGTAGATTCGCCTCCACTTTCTCGAATCGCTCCAGTTCATGCCCCTGTTTAATGCGCAACACCATAACAGCCAGATGCGTAATCAGATCTTTCAGCGCCACATCTGCAATACGAACATCCTGTTTGCCTACATGGCGAATGACGATTTCGCGGATGTGTGCGGGTTCGATTGGGTACAACAAACGTTCCTGTGCAGCAGTCATGCCCTCCGGTCCCAATTCTTCATCTCGCGCATCGGCGTACTCGGCAAGACAATAACGGAACCTTTGCTCGTCTCCGACGACCTTCACACCATGTCCTGGCTTGATCTGAAGCTGAAGCTGGTAGTTCTCCAGAATCTGACGAATGATTTTCAGATCATTGTTCATCGTTGCACGGCTTATATACAGCTGATCAGCGAGGTCTTCCATCTTAATATGACCCGGTTCACCAAGCAGCTTGAACAATTCATAACGGATACGCTCATCGGGTGACCCAGGTACTGGCGCACCTTTTTGCCGATCATCCTTCCGTTCCTCCAACAGCTCATCATACCGCTTCGCATCGTGTACACGAATGGAATATCCCCGTCCACGCTTGGACTCCAGGCTCCCGCCATGCCCCGCAAGGATATGATCCAGCTTTTTCAGATCATCCCGAATGGTACGCACCGTAACTTCCAGCCTGTCTGCAAGTGCTTGGCTCGTCCAAGCCTGTTCCTGTCCTTCACCATGAATGAGGTGGAACAGCTTTTTCAACCGTTTAGTTGGAAAAATCATACCGATATCCGACCTCCATTCTGATCAGGATTGTGTAGAACTAAAGCTCACCTTATATCGATACAAGTACAGTCATTAATTTACAATGTGTGAGTTCCGGAAAACGAACGACCTCTTCTCCCTCAGTTAACCTCTGCTGAGGCTCCAGGGGTTTTTCACCAAGAGATACACGCTCTGCATGTACAGGCTGATTAAAGTGCATGTTCACGTTTGCAGACTGTGACAAATACGGATTGAAGACACGTACAATGTATCCGTCACTCTCCTCTGCTTTCTTAAAACTGCTTAACACCACGTTGGAATCGTCGCTGAACGACATCAGGCTGTAATCGGGTTCCAGCACACGTTCCTCATCTCGGAAAGCAAAGATCAGTCGTCCATTCAAAAAGTCGCACAGCTGATAACTGCTGATCGGTGTTAAATATTCACGCGCAGCACGGGCTACATTCGCTTCGTCGAATCCAGAAGTCTGGATATGCAGGCCAAAGGTAAAGGAGAGCTCGCCAAGCAATTGCGCGTCTGGTGTTGCTACAATTTTCTCACCGGAAGCCCGGCCAGGACGATACAACAGGTTTTCCTTACCCATGAAACCGAATGTGCGGAACAAGGTCAGGGCAATGGTATCCATTTGTTCGCCAACAATTTCATACTCACGTACACCTTCCGTCATCACAGCCATACCATGCGAACCGTTGTTCAACCCTGCATAACTCTGCATCGCTTCAATGGTGATCGGTTTCTCCTGCCATTGTTCGCGCTCCCATACCTCCACTTCTGGCAATGAGGTTGGACGAGCAATCACACCGAAAGGCTGATCTGCAATGGATAGGGCGGAAGCAATTCCTGTATCAAATAGGACACGCAGACGGTGGCTGAACACCTCATTCTGCACCTGAACGTGGAAGCGGATCAGCTTCTCTCCTTTGCGAAGGGATATCTCCACCTGCATTGGCAATGCACCCGACGTGATGCCTGCGGCGCGCTCTTCCAGATCGTAGGGAACATCCAGTGTGAAACGCAGGGATAGTGTCTGGGATACTAACGTTTGAGTGGTCGTTGCACTCATCTGGCTGCCTGCCGAAGAAACAATTAGATCCCGCTCGGGTGGCGAATAGTTGTAGGAATCTCCGTCATCCCCATTATCTTCGAAGACCATTTGATTTGCATACACTTGGCCTGATCGCTTGTCCGTAATTTGCAAGGTGCCGTTTGCTTGTAGCGCAATGGTGAAATGTTCATTTTCAATTGTGTCCCCGTTACGCCGCTCCATGACGGGTGCAGCGCCCTGACTGAAATCAAAGATAATCTGGGTGTAGCCCATCGCCGGAACCTCTTGCAGTTCCACCAGCAATTTCGCACGATATACCCGTTCCGGCAGATGCACTTTGCGGCTTGGATTGAGATCGATGTGTTGTCCAAGCACATAATCGGTCTGGTCTACTTTTTCCAAAATGGTATAGGCTAGCTCGCGTCCCTTCGTATCCCGAATCACAAAGGATTCTTCCGGAATATAAGCTTCGATCTCGGTAACCCCGCCTCGCACATAAGGTAGCGTGTTGAACAGGGTGAACGCAAATGTCTCCTCCTGCTGTATCGTTGAAGCAATCATCCGCATATGCAGGTCAAGCAGATTCAGTGCGATATCATAGGCCTGTTTGTAACGGAACGCAACGTCCTGATTCGTTGTATCGCTGTTACAGCCACCGATGCTGTCATGTGCCGCATTCTCAAACAACAGCTTCCAGATGTCCTCCACAATGCGATGCGGGTAATCATGCCCGAGAGAATGGCTAATGGCAAGCACAGGTTCGAGCGTATTGGCGATCAGATTCTCAATCCGGTTATTCTGTTGCTTGAGATCGGCACGGGTAGAAAAAATGGACTTGTGAATCCGCATGTGCTTGGCCTCCATTAATTCGCCCCGAAGTACAGGCAGATCCTGACTATCCGCTTCGATCTCCGCCAGAAAGCGTTCCGGTTCATTCATCACATATTCGCGTTCTGTATCCAGCGTATTGAAGCGTTCAATCAACTGCGGCAGGTTCAACCGGACAGGCGCCTGGTCAAACCCATTAGGGAAATAGATATGTTTGGTCGAGGCTTTGCGTTCCAGCGCACCAATCTGCTTCTCCAGATAAGGGATTAGATCTTCCTCATTCTCTGGAATGTTACCACCGTAGTAATATCCGAATGGCATCTGTACAGCAAATACACGGCTGCCGTCCGATCCTTCCCACGTAAACTCGGTATGTGGATTCGTATTATCTGATACGCCTCTCCAGAACAGGAAACGTTCAATCCCAAACTCCCGATAGATCTGCGGCATCTGTGCCGATTGTCCAAACGCATCCGGGACATAACCAACCTTCATCGCATGTCCGTACTTTTGTGCTGTTTTCATACCATAATACAGGTTTCGAACCATGGATTCACTGGAAATCACCAATTGATCCGTCTGTGTATACCAGGGTCCCGTCATCAGTCGTTTGGCTGAAACCAGTTGGCGGATCCGTTCCTCATCTTCGGGACACCAGCGGATGTAATCATCCAGCAGCGAGCCCTGTGCATCCAGCAGGTAATAATGAAATCCTTCGATATTTTCCAGTGCGTTCAATACTTCCTTGACGTGTTTGACAAGATACACTTTGGAACGGGAGGTCGTAAAATACCATTCCCGGTCCCAGTGTGTATGTGGAATCACATGTACTTTGGTGCGATTGCTCTCACTCATATCTCTATATCCCTCCAGATGCTTTTTTTAGTCAAAAACGAGTTCGATTTCTTCCCCGTTTTTCTTCACTGAAGCTTCCTGAGTCTTGGCAGGCTGTTTCTCTTCTTCATCACGGAAGTTCACCAGCATGGTGCCACCCGCCACGATTAGTGCACCGACAATGCCTCCGGCAAGATACGCGATTGGGGTACCTACCGATACAGCTCCATATAATCCACCGATCGGTGGCATGATGATATGCGCTCCCAGCAATGCAGTCAGAGCAGCCCCCGTCGCACAGGCAAACATGTTAACCAGAATCATTTTGGCAGGGTTACGCAGTGTGAACGGAATTGCACCTTCCGTGATGCCGATCACGCCCATAATTACTGCACCTTTGCCCGCTTCCTGATAGGTTTTGGAAAAACGTTTCTTCATCAGCAATGTCGCCAAGCCATAACCAAGTGGTGGAATACAGATGGCAATATTGATAAAAATATTCGGCAGATAGACACCGGACAGGAACAGGGCATTGCCTGCCATCCATGCCGCTTTGTTGACGGGTCCGCCGAGATCAAATCCGATCATCGCTCCCAGAATAATCGCAAGTAGAACGGTGTTCGTCCCGCTCTGGCTCATGTTTTGAACCCAAGCAATAAGATACTCATTCAGTGCGCCCAGTGGGCCACCCAGAATGACCGCCATCAGAAATCCGGTTAAACCAACGGTGATCAGCGGCAAAATGATTAACGGTACCGAGCCAGCAGCCGGACCTGTAATCTTGACTTTGTTTTTAACCCACAAGGTGATGTATCCGGCAAAGAAGCCTGAGATCAACGCGCCCAAGAAACCGGCGTTGGTCTGCTGTGCCAGCACCCCGCCGATCAGACCTGCAGCCAGCGCAGGTTTGTCGGCTATGGAGTACGCGATATAACCGGACAGGACAATCGTCAATAGTCCGATGCCGCTCCATCCTACATTTTGCACGAGATATAAAATATGCAAGAATCCGCTTCCATCTTTGTACGGATCAAGATCGGTAATGCCCATCGATAGTGCGATAATTTTACAGATGGCAACAACCAGGGAACCCGCGATAATGACCGGCAGCAGATAGGAGATACCTGTCATTAGATGTGTTTTTGCTTCACCGAACCATTTTCTCATCGTACTCTCTCCTCATGTGGAAGGTGGGGTTAGGCTTGTGCGTTCACAGCCTCAACAGCTTTGGTTAATACCGCTTCTGCCTGACTTACGGCATGACCGATTTTGACACGCACGACTTTTTTATCGCCAAACCGATCCATGTCCTTCACCGTTTGATCCGCTGCAATCAGTACAAAATTCGCTGCAGCAATATCTTCTTCCGTGAGCTTATTGACTTGCCCCATAGCCCCCTGCTGTTCCACTTTGATCTCATATCCCAGTTGTTGAGCTGCTTTCTCCAATGCTTTGGCGGCCATCGGAGTATGGGCGAGACCTGCGATACATGACGTAACACCTACGATTTTCATTATGACACCAGTCCTTCCGTATATTGATGAAGCAACGCATATACATCTTCCGGCTGCACCGCTTCCGCGATAGCCTCTTTGAATGAATCTTCAAGCAATAAGGTGGCAAGTGAAGAGATAATTTGCAGATGGGATACGTCTACATGACCTTTAGGCACAAGGATGGCAAAAATATATTTTACTGGCTTGCCGTCATGTGATTCCCAATCAATGGGCTCCCTCAATCGGATGACCATCACCGCCGGACGTTTTACAACTTCACTCTGGGTATGGGGAATCGCAAAGTGATCCTGAAGTCCGGTGGAGTAGACACGTTCGCGTTCCCACAGATCAGCCGCAAGTTGAACACGGTTTGTAGTGATGCTGTAACGCTCTGCCTCCGCAGATATAAAATCAAATACGTCCTCTTTGCTTTGCCATGTCTGATCGAGATAAATCTGATTGGTTGTAATCATGATCTCTGTCTCTCCTCCTCTCTCTATCCAAAACGATAAGCGCTTACAAGATCATTGTAACGGATTCTCTCTTGACCTTGGATCTAGAAAATTTCCCCTTCAAAGCGGAAAAACATTAGCCATAGTAAAAACCCTGAGTCTAATGGACTCAGGGCAGTTGTAAATGGTGTGTTACATAGATAACGTTAGTACACAGAATGTGGGGCCTAAGCGGACAATTTTCAGGAACGCTGTGTCCAGCGCTGCATTCCTGATCGAAGACCGTAATATGCAGCGGCGAGCAAAATGAATCCAGCAACAGCCATGATCATGGATGTTATATTCCATTGAACAAGGGTTCCAAAAGCAATCTTGGATTGTAATGGGGTACCCGAAGAAGTGATGTTCGTCAGATCAGGTACGTAATTCATGGTCATGATCATGCCTTGAACGACATTCCAAGCTACAAAACCGATGATGAATAACAGAGTAACCAGAACGGATTCCATCGCTAATCGTTTGTTCATGCTTGTCATTTGCCTCCTCTTTCCATTCAATTAGACAAGAATTGCTGCATCTCCTGTCTCAGACGATCTTTATTCGCATCCACATATTGATACAACAGGTCGAAGCTTTCTTCGTTATCCGATTGCATGCTTAAATTGCCGGCTTCCAGCTCAATTTGCTGCAATACCTCATGAATCTGTTCCCCGTGTGTTTGCAGGCTTGTCGTGATGTCATCTTCGGACAGGCCATTCACATTATCTCGTAATTGCCCGTGCGTTACCCCGCTCTCGGACAATATCTGCTCAATCTTCTTCAGGATCACGGCATCAGCCTCATTACCGATCCGCTCCATCGTTGCTATTGTCTCACCGAGATACTGACCACTGGCATTCTCAAGGAAACCGGTCATACCGTTCATGGACAGCTCGGTATCCAGATCGATGATTAGAATGGTATCTCGCAATACTTGCGGAAGTTCTGGTCCACTCTCTCGAATCGTCGCAAACTCAGCCCGATAAAGGTCCATGGCAACACTCCCCACTACTTCTTCACCTGACATCTCCTCAAGCTGATCGAGTGGTAACAATTCCTGCAGTTCTTCCTGTAACTTGTTCATCTTTCTCTGCCTCCTGTATCTCTCTATCTAAATAGTTTGAACGAATGTTGTTACACTGGACCACTACGCGGTCAGAATAAACTTCCGATCGCTGTTATCCCCAGATTTTTTCAATCCCTTTATTAAAGGGAAAATCCGGGGATAAAGGCGAAGTGTATGCTTCCGAAGCAGCTTTCTTGCAGAAAGCTTTTAGCTTCGCTTCTTCAGTTTTTTTCTGCCCTCTCCGTTATCGTGTAAATTTCAAGTTCAACTACGCCGACACGTTATTACATCATAGCAGAATACGCTATACAAGTTGAACTTATGGAAGTTTACATGTTCGTGCCGAAGTCATTTTACAGGGGAAAGCGTCAAGTTAACGTGCACTTGACCTCTGGAAAATGTTCCGCTGTTATGATCTTGGCATCACGAGTCTTGGGAGGGGTAATGATGCGCCTGGCCTTGTTCACAGACACCTATCTTCCGGAAACCAATGGTGTTGCTGGCACGCTCCACCGCTTGAGTAACCATCTGAACCGCAGAAGAATTGAACATCTGCTGTTTACTCCGAACTCCGTCATTGAAGGAAGCCATGAGACTCAAGTCAGATCGGTTGCTAACATCCCTTTTTTTCTGTATCCCGAATGCCGCATTGCGCTACCCAACAGAGCAAACACTCACAAGCAGCTACAAGTCTTTCAGCCCGATCTGCTGCATATCGCCACGCCTTTTAATATGGGGCTGCTTGGCCTGAGGTATGCGCTCAAACATCATCTTCCGCATGTTGTCTCCTACCATACCCACTTCGATCGTTACCTCGAATACTACCGGTTGAAAAGCATGATTCCGCTCTACTGGAAATATATCCAATGGTTCCACCGTGCCTGTGATGCAACACTCACCCCATCGCAGGAAACGTTAAACACCCTGCAAGCCCAAGGCATTCAGCGTCTGAAGCTGTGGTCCCGCGGGATTGATTGCAACCTATACTCCCCTAGTAAACGAAGCTCGGATATCCGTGAACGATACCACATCACCGCTCCCCTTATTCTACTCTACGTTGGTCGCATTGCCCCGGAAAAAGACATCGCTACGCTCACAACTACCATGCAGCAGTTGCCCCAGGAAATGCAGTCCCGTGTTCACTGGATTATCGTTGGTGACGGCCCATCTCTTCCCAAAATGCGTTCGCAAACCCCACCCAATGTCACCTTTACAGGCTATATGCATGGCGAAGAACTTGCTGTTATGTATGCTTCGGCGGATCTGTTTGTGTTTCCTTCTTCTACGGAGACATTTGGCAATGTCGTACTGGAAGCGATGGCTTCAGGACTCCCTGTGGTGGCGGCCAATGCCGGAGGTGTCAAGGATCTGGTATCCCACCACCGCAATGGTGTATTATTCGAGCCAGGTCAGGCAGATGCACTGATTCGGGAGATATGTCTCTGGGGAAATCACGGGAACCAATTGAGGATGATGGGACTGGAAGGCAGAAAGCTAGCTGAGCAGCGGTCGTGGGAGCATATTTTTGATACACTGATCGGGGACTATGAGGAAGCTATTGAACATCGGAACAGACGAACGAAAGATCGAATTATCACAGCCTAGTCTGACGAAATCAGTTTCTTTCAACAACCCATAACAAGCGCCTCTGTCTCTGCAAAGTTAAAATGGTTCGCCCGTTCAGGCTGCCGCAGCATGTTCCCGTTGCTACGGTCAGCCTGAATAGCGGATACGCTTTACGTTAAGGTGTGACCCCGGAAATCAGGTTGCCATTCTGATGGAGAGTCACCCTGTTCCACACGTCATAGGTAGTTTGCGTTGGACGGAAGGAATAGTCATTATTTTCGTTGAAATTGCCCCAATTATCCTTGTGGATGCGCAGCTGAATGTCTCCCGTCTGACCTCCCGCTGGCAGAGACCCTGCACCCGAAGTGAAACCAATCTCGACATAGGTATCTGCATTCGTGCCCGTGATACTTCCAACGCTAGTCGTGATGTTGGCTGCTCCGATCTGCGCCCAATCTATAACGGTATTTAACCCCTCGGAGCCGTCTTTTGTAAAGTAATAACGGATCTTCAGACCACTCAGGTTAACCGCAGATGTACCATTGTTTTTGATATTAAAGTAGGGCTTGATATGAATGTTCGTTGCATCGGTATCTGCCGCACGATATTGCAGAACCAGATTCGACGTTGGCGTGGTTGTACCCGCCTGTGGTGTCGCACTCACCAGTACTGAGCTTGGGCTGATTCCCGCACTATTCACGGCTTTGATTTTGTAATAGTACGTGGTTCCATTCGTCAAAGACGTATGGGTGTAGGTTGTGCCGCTCACATTCGTAGCTACATCCGTATATGTTCCTCCGCTCGTTGTCGCACGCTGTACAATATAACTCGCTGCTCCGGGAGATGCGCTCCAGTTCAGCGCTACTTGTCCATTACCCGGCGTGGCAGTTACACCTGTCGGCGCAGCCGGGATCGTGACAACTCCCCCACTACCGTTATCTGGAACAGGTTGATAGCCAGGGGTTGTATAGATCGTGTTCAACTCAGAGGTAGCCAGCGTACCGTTCGGTCCATTGACCACCGTCTGTCCCCAATCGGTCAGGGAACCTGCTGGACCGTTGTTCAGATCAAGGTATTCTACACCGCCACCGTTACCGTACCAGGACCAGGCCAACCAGCCAACTCCCTTTTGCTGTGCGTAGCTCAAGATCGTCGCTTCATCCACATCACCACTGGTGTGCTTGAATCCGAATTCGCCTACAATGACAGGTACGCCGATGGCCAGCGCATGATCAATGTTGCTTTTGACCGTTGCTGCATCACCGCCTGCGTATTCATACATATGAATGGAGAAGATGGTATTTGCCAGTGGGTCCGCATTAAACACATCCAGTCCACGATTAAAAATCGCTGTAGGGTATTGCCCCCAACCTGCGGTATCTACGACAAGCGTATTCTTGATGCCCGCCTGACGGAGTTCAGGAATCACTTGTTGATATCCATCCGCCCATACTGCGGTTTCCCATGATCCGTACCATTCATTCGCAATGTTCACGATTACGCGATCTTCCTTGCCAATCAGGGCATCCTTGATACTGATAAAATAATCCGAGGCTTTCCGCAGTTCCGCAATACTGTCCGACCCGGTGGCATCATGTACTTCCAGCATAACGGTTAGTTGGTACTGGTCACACAGCGCCAGAATCTGCTCTACATCCGCCAGTGAATCTGCCGTCCAGCGACTGCCGTTGGACAATACGATACGCACGGTATTCGAACCTGTCGCAGCAATAGCCGGAATGGCCGCTTGCAGATCATTCTTAAACCAGGTATGGGCATGATTCACCCCACGAATGACAAAAGGTGTACCTGTAGCATCCAATAACTTGGTACCGCTTACATGAAATCCTTTGACAGGCCCACTTGCAGCGGAAGCTGGATGAGGTGAGTACGCGATAGACACCAGCATTAATGATAGAGAGAACAGCATTGCTTTACGAAACATGTTTCCAATACGCTTCATAACAAAACCTCCTTCTTGGGATGGGTTAAGCTATTCACAAGGTATGTAGACACATAGAAGCCGAACAGATCACCAACATGGATTATCTCATCACTCACCTCCCGAACACTCTTAATATACTATAAAATGTCAGAAAGTGTTGGCATTATTTAGATTATTTTAAAATATTTTATACAAAAAGACATGTCCTCATCGAACTGGATCATGTCTTTTATTGCATACAATCTATTGGTTGAATTTACTGTATGGGACTTTGATATCTACAAATCCTTTAGCATAGGGTGCAACCTCATAAGGATGGAATCGAATGACGATCCCTTTGTCATATAAAAAGAATTGGGATGTTTGATCAAGCTCAAAATCATAAATATTTTCTTCAAAAATAGAAACTCCTGCATTATACATGGCTAATAGACTGTTGGAGATTGATTTCTCTACCTTCTCCATCTGAGTATCGTCTTTGACATACTCGCTTAGCTTCAGTTCTTTCCCCGTTCTTAAATCATAGTTATATGATTTTGTCGCATCCATTCCATGTGCTCCGCCAGCGTACACATGATCTTCATATACCACAGATAACTTTTCTTTTGCATTGTATTTTACACTGGCCATGGTAATGTAGAAATAATTTTTGTTTGATTGCTTTTCTTCTTTGTCCAGGCGAGCTGCTTTCACTGCGTGGAGTTTAAATGTCTTGTTCAACTTATCCGTCACAGATTTCTTTCCACCTGTTAGATGTATGTATGGCTGTCCTTTGTAATATTGGACCTTCGTTTTCACTGTAATTGTGCTACCTGCCTCCGCATGACTAATCGGAAGAATTATAGCCATCAGTACAGTGATCAACAGATAATTTATCCATCTCAATTTTTTTCTTTCGGTTCTATATTTCAACATTATTGATAACCCCCTTTTGGCTCAAATGATATCGTTTCCTGCATTCTGTTCCATACTACCTGTGGAGTACCCTTTAGATCTGCTCCGTTCTGAACGTTGCCAATCCAGATATCCTCTGCTCCCGGATGTTGTAAATAGTGCCTAAGTGTCGCTTTGATCAGAATAGACGCATGTAAATCCAGTACCTCATCCAGCGGTATCCAGAATAACTCCCCTTCATCCGAGGACACGAACCGTCGATGCTTGGTCTCTCCAAAATATACAAACTGCTGCCAAATCTCACCTCCGCTAACCTCTAACAGAATATATCGAAGTCGAAAATGTTCCACATCCCCTGGCTTGAATCCGGTCTCTTCTTCAATCTCCCGATAGCTGGCGGTCATGGGTGCGTTCAGCTCTCCTTGTTCCAGATGTCCGCCAATGCCGCCCCAAAATTCAAAATCAAACAGCCTGCTGCCTACCTTCTTCATCATCAGCATATCTGAGCCATTGCTCAAAAACGCTGTAGCCATCTGTCTAATCTCCATATGTTCCTCGCTTTCCAGACTGTGATTATAGTAGTCTTTATCTACATAAACTGAACTAAAGAATATTTACACTAAGTCACTCCGATGACAGAACAACCTTCCGATCGCTGTTATCCCCAGATTTTTTGATTCCTTTCCTAAGGGGAAAAATCCGGGGATAAAGGCGAACGCTTCGCTTCCTTAGGTTATTTCTGGCCTCTCCGTTTTGTGTAAATGTTATATCAATTTATATAACCGTCTTCTAAAGCAGTTTTTTCAACTCACTTAGATGTTCAATCGTATGTAAAGGACCCGTCTTAATGCTGCCCTGCCATGGCTGGTTAACCTTTATCCAGATGGTGCTCATGCCTACGCTTGCTGCTCCCTCAATATCGTTCACCGGATGATCGCCAATGTAGATGCATTGCTCTGGGCTTAGACCGAAATGATCCAGCGCAAGCTGAAATATGCGTGGATCGGGCTTTTTGACTCCTGCCTCTTCTGAAACAATAATATGGTCGTAATCATCCCGAATACCGAGTTGATCGATTTTTCCATACTGGATATCGGTCTGCCCATTGGTAATTAACCCGGTTTGATATTTCCCCCGCAGATGCTGAACCACTTCTCGCGCCTGTTCCATCAGAACTGAACTTCGCACATACTCTCTGCCATAGAAGGCCATCAACTCTGCATGTGGCGGATGTTCTGCCCAAGGGAGTTCACGCAACAACTCGTTGAACAGTAGAGGTTTGTCCTTATAACCATCCTGGTCGAGTTCAATAATTCGTCTGCTTATCTCTTCGGTTGACTCAAGATGACTAAAATAAGTGTTAATCAAACTCTGCGTGAATGCGTCAAAGGTCATCGTTCTGTTCAGAATCGTATTGTCCAGATCAAAAATAACCGCTTTAATATGATCCATCGCTTCTTTCCCCCAGTTCAAGAATGTGAAGCAGTGCTTATTTTTTCTTTTTATGATAGTGATAGCCCGTGCATAGGCCCTTTTGTTTGGATTTGGCTGAACAGTTATGTCCACCGTTCTTATCCAGTCTGCCTGGATGAGCATAAGCAGAAGAGGATACACCAACAAGTACAACAAGAGACAGGATTACGATAACAACCTTTTTCATAAGTCACCCTTCGATAAACACCCTATGCTTTAGGGCTTAATACGTGCAATATCATTCTACATGAAAATCCACAATTGGGATATCCTTCATCTATTTAATATGCATCTCATAAAATCTTAAATTGCTTCAATGCATGGGTAACTCCATCTTCACTTGCCCGCAGGGTGACATAATCGGCGCTTTGTTTAATTCGTTCTCCGCCATTTCCCATCGCAATTCCGATTCCCGCATACGCTAGCAGATCCACATCATTCTCCCCATCGCCAAAGGCCATTGTATCCTCTCTGGATATCTTCAGGTAGTCGAGAATTCTCTCTGCGGCTATTGATTTGCTGACTTCGCTCGCTTCCAGCACATTTACTACATACGGATGGAATCTCACGAATCGTAAAGAAGGAAATCTGGATTGGAACTTCTCCGTTTCCGCCTCATCCGCATATAAGCAAATGCAGTATACGTCCTGTTCCAACGTGCTGATTTTCTGCGGGAAATCCATGAGTCCAAGCGTATCTCTTAAAGCCTCAGTAACACGACCATCTGCTGTACACAACCCGTTCGTCTCAAATGACTCTGTAAAATATGAAATACTATGCCCTTGCAACTCGGCAAACTCACTAAATTCTCTAACCATCTGTGCAGACAGTACAGACTTATGTATCACTTCATCACCTGCTTTGATCAATGCCCCATTAGCCGAAATAATCGTATCGATTCCGAGATTTCTGAATTCTTCGCATAAATTATATGGCCTGCCTGTGACGAGTACGACTTGAACGCCTTTACGAATCAACTCCCGGATCGACTCAGCTGTACGCGGTGATAAACTCCGATCTATTTCGCTCAGCAATGTACCGTCCACATCAAAGAACACAGCTTTCACCAAAATGTCCCTCCTCTTCTGTTATAAAAATTCCTCAATTTAAAAAGAGCAAGCACAGAATAACCTGATGTGGTCTTCCTGCACTTGCTCTTGCGATTAACGGGTTTGAACATCTTGGGTACGTCCCATGTACCATGATTGAAATGATTCAGCCATAACCAAGGGAATGTCATGTGCCCGATGATGCAGAACAGGTTTGGCACGGTTTACCGTATGAATGGAAGCAACACCCAACCAACGCTGTAACACATTACGGGTGATCTGCACTTCGATGACTTTCTCACGTTTGGAGATGAAGAGTGTTGAAGTGAGCGCACCGGTTCGAAGTTGAATGAAATTCTGATTCAAGATGTATCTTGTATGGAAAAAGTCCACCACTCTGCATGTTGCAATCCATACTAACAGAATCGCCGAAATCATCCACCAGGCATGCTTCTGTCCTAACACGAATGGTTTGAAATACCACAATAAACCTGTGATCACGATCCATCCCCAGCTTGGTTTGAGCAGACGCAGCCATAGCGATATTCGTGGCAGTTTTTCCATCTCCTGCGTAACCTGATAGGATGGTAGAATCTCCTCAATCATGCTATAGGCTTGCTTCACAGGCAGGAAGGGATAGAGCGAGTTCACCTCATGTTCGGATTCCCCCAGACTCCCCGCAGTTGTCAGTTCCACTTCCGCTAGGCCAAGCAGCCTTTTCATCGGAGACTGTGTAATTTTCACGGCCTGAACGCGTTCTTTCAGGATTGAAAATGACGTTTGCTCCATCATGCCCTTCGTGATATAGATCCGCTTGGCATCCGAGGTGATCTGGAAATTTCCATACTTCACGAAGGTTCTGACAATACCCAAAGCAATGGATATAATTAATAAAACCAAAATCATCAAACTGGCAATCCACCAGGAATCAAGCCAGGTTAATAATAAGCTTTCCGTTACTTCTTCATCGGGGAAAAAATCTTTCACCCACGAATAAAGCGTGCCCAGGACCGGAATCAGTACGAGAAAACTAAGCGAGGTAAAGGATGCTTTGAATATATCCTTCCGGGTAGAATGATAATGAACAACCCGTTCCTGTTTTTCTTTTGCAGGCAGAGACATGGCTTTATCCGTTATAACAGGTTCAGATTGTGACTCTCCCTCTTCTATGGGATCAGCTACATGCAACGTATCATGTTCCTCTGTGGCGGCTTCTACCGTTTCTGCTTCTTCTGCTATATACCCCGCTACAATCTTCTCCAGCAGTTCCGCTTCAGAAAGTGAAACAACGTGTAACTGAAAAGTAGCATCTTCTCCCTTGATTCCGGTCTCGAAACGCATCGACGTCACGCGGAACAACCGATGAAACACTGTCGTATGACGATTCACATTCTGGACTTTACTATACGGGATAGTTCTTCTAGTACGGTTGAACATACCACTATAGATATGAAAGGCTGTATCATCCGCTGTATAACGAGAAGTAAACCACTTCCAGATGATCGAAATCAAACCTATTGAAATACCTACATAAAAGGCAATTCTTCCATAGAAGAGCCATTGGGACTCTGAGTCCTGACGGAAGACAAACAAAAACAGGATGATCGCGAACGAATTTTTCACCAGTTTCCACAAGCTCCACAGCATGGTTAATGGGTGATGTCGTTTTATATCAATCATTCATCCACCTCATTAATCCGTGCATAGGACGCAATCTGATGACGGAGCGCAAGCGCAACTTCCTCTGGCAATGCCGGGATTTCATGTGATGAACCCATCGTGCCAACCGATACGGAATAGAGTCCATATTTTCGCATCAAAGGTCCCTGATTCGTTGTAACCGATTGCACTTTTGCCATGGGAATGATCTGATGTACCTTGGTTAGCGCCCCATGCTTCAGTTGCAGGAACTCCTCATTCACATCATAGTACCAGTGCTTGTATAACCATGAAGGCTGGATAAAAATATCCCAAACCGCATAAGGCACAGATATGGCTGTAACCCCCCACAATATCCAACCGATCCACGTCTTCCACCCATAGATGGAGTCGAGTATTAACAGTCCGGCAAGTATCAGAAGGCCTATGACATTCCATATGATGGCGCTAATTCTCCACAGGTTTACTGCATGAGGAGATAACCGTTGCTCGGGTGGCTTCCACTGTATTGACATATGTTCACTCCTTTTTCCTCGGGTACATCAAAACACACATGATACACTGTACGAACAATCGCCCACGATCGATGCAGAAAGATTCCGTTAGTTAGTAAAAGAGATGACCCCTGTATAGCACAGGTCGTCATCTCTATTGTTCATTTCATTTTACTTTTACTATAAAATCCTGTACTTTACATAACCATACCATATGATCTGTTCCTTCGCCCCAATAGTTCTTCGCCACCACATAGGGTTAACCGAATTTGCGTTGCCACTTCTGCTGTGCGATTCGATAGCCGCTATCTAAGCAGAATTGCTGAATACCCAACCGCTGAAGTTCAGTACCCAGTGCTAGAATGAGCGCTGAACCAATCCCTTGACCTTGAACCTCGGGCAAAACGTACAGGCTACCCAGTTCTCCGATATCATTCAGCCGTTGATCTGTACATTCTCGAATCTCCTCACCACAAGGTCCATACGAAATTGTGCCTACAATGGACTTACCCATTTTGGCCACGAGGAAAAATACATTTGCTTCCTTGTTATGATCTGGCTGCAATGCAGTGTGAATTAATGCTCTCTTATGTGCTATTTCATGCTGGATATCATCCAGTAGGGAGCCTATGCCCTCCTGTTCGAATGCTGCGGGGATCGTTGTTTCAAACACCTGACACGCTGCATCCGCATCCGTTTGCGTCAAAGGTTCAATAGTAATTTGGTCATCCACAGGTTCTTCTCCATTCCATATACCTTCTTAATCTGTACGTCGCTGGATCAGTCTTCTTAATTGGTTAGCATCCTCAAGGGATATACTATACCCAGCAGACGTGTCTTCCTGGTTTACTAAGAGGCCTTGCATCTTGGGATCCATTCCTAGTGAAAAATCATACCGTGTTACCGAGCCATCCCCATTCGTTATGCTCATGTTGTACTGTGTACCATAATCGAGATTACCCGGCAAACGCTCTGCCTTATGTATGGCCTCCATCATGATCCGAATCTCATCAGCTCGATCAAACTCAACATCTTGGCATGGTTCCAAAGTGAGGTTTGGATTACAGGTTAAAGTGATCAGCACAGGAAGCCCTTCTTCCGAGTCCGGTTCATTCGGTTGACTGCACCCTGTCATGAACGTAGCAATGACGAATACCATCAAGAAACCTACATATTTCACCATACCACCGACCACCCTGACTTCGTAATGAATAGAGAAGTAACAATTACAGCATCTAGTGACTCAACTGAACTATCTAAATATCCGTAGTCATATCCAGTTACGCAACTCCGGGTCCCATGAAGACAACAGAGCGATCAGTCGCTCTACGGTCTCTTCCACAAATACCTGAACCCTCTCACCCGTAATGAACTCAGGAGTAATTCCAGGTTCCTCCCCATTAAGAAAAGAAAACGTATGGTCCCGCCAGCGAATAATCTCATCCGCAGTTAAACGATCTGTCATATCATAGCCTGGTGAACTGTTGAGCACCTGCCACACTTCTTCACTCCAACTTGAACCTTGATAGATATTGAAATCAATCTGGTCCGTCTCCTGGTAATATAAACGCGCCAGTTCATCCTTCGATCTGCTACTTCCTGTGTGTTGGTCTGCCTTATTGACCCGTTCGACGAATTCAGGATGCACACTTCGGAACCAGTAATAGTCTGTCAACACATGCATAAAGTACCCACGCACAAACCACTTCCATCCTTCATCGGTAAGTTGTTGCATATAGGATGAGTAAAGTTCCTTCAGTCCACCAAGGTAATCTCCATTATCTTTCGGGTTAAAATGGGTGTATTCCTTGTCCTCTCTGGTTGTGCCTTCACGCATATGTATGGAATCCGGGGCGATGTTCCCCAGATAGAATGAATCTCGACCAAACTGCATTTGCAGAGATTCTGCAATTCGATTAGCAATATTGAGATGAACCATAGGTAGCGGCATAGAAATAATCTCCTTTTATCGGGTAGTATTCTACTGACTTAGGATAAAACGATATAACCTACGGGTGCAACGTACAGATCACCGGAATAGATAAACTTCGCTATGTTCCACATTTCTTCACCGTAAGTTCGTAATTAACCCTGTATTCTCTCCAATTGCATCCGGTCAAATAGCTGCTCCAGATCCGTATGATACTCCGGCTGTTCCTTCACGAGCAGACTAATATATTCCGATCCACACTCATAGAATACCAGACGATTGAACGGAGCTGTATCTCCAAAATGATTACTTTCCTGTCCAAATTTTGCCCGAATCAGATTCTCAACATACCTTGCGTAACCTTCGTTCCACTCCAGCCAACTCCAGTACTCCGCTTGTTCTTCATTTAATGAACGGAACAACGCCTTTCTAGCTGTTTGCACTTTCGATAGGTCTTTACTCTTCAAAGCAGACAACAATGAGTTAATCCGCTCCACAACGATTTCATCTTCATATGGAAATTCATAATCCAGTTCCCATGTTACGCGCTTCAGTTGGTCCATTTTGTGCTTAATCTGAAGACGGTTTACGATCCGTTCATCATATTTCTCATATACATAGCAATGAACATATTCGTGGAACAGATAGACTTTCTGCTCCAGATCTTTGAACGCTGCATCCGTTACAATCGCACACATTCTTCCGTCCATATGATGCACCGGCATTGCCGCAAGGCATTCATCTGGAATATATAAATCGTCCGGTACCGTCTTCACCCACTCATATTGCTGCGTTTTGGACGAATAATCATAGATATATAATAAAGCCTCATAGGCTACAACAACTGGATAATGTTCTGCAAACAAAGGATGTAGGCTAACTAAGTCTTTCTGAAGCTCGTTCAACTCATTAATTTGCTCTAAAAAACCCTCCATGTTATTAACCCTCTCTTTACTCTAATGATGCGTTAATCATACTAGAATAGAAAAGATAAAACACTGAGAGAAAAATGATAATTCTGTTCGAGTATGAGATGCTGAACGTTAGAAGCGCTCTCCACGTTTCTCATACAGGTAGATATCCAGTGCCTGAATCCCACGCCGGGCCAGCTTAATAAACAGGATCAGCGCATACACACCCAGTCCGTATAACAGCACATTAATCAACATTAGAAATATCGTAATCATCATTGTTATTCCTCCTATTTCACATTTTAAATCACAACTCCCTATTCTAGCACATTTTTCCTAAGTTAACTTTTTGGGTAGATGTAAGAGTCGCTTAGCGTGCTTATTGGTTTAAAAACGAAAAACCTACCACTTAACTCAGGGAGTGGTAGATCTGTTTCAATCAAATCTTATGTTCATAGATTCTCGTCTCTTCATCATCAAGCAGGTATCCTTTACCGATATAGGCCCAGTTATTTTTTTCATAATAATCGGTCAGATCAGTACACAAATAGAGCTTGTCATACCCTTTCGCTTTCACCTCATTTAATGCATGGGTCTGAAGTTGTCCACCCAGGTTTCGGCCCCGATATTCTGGATCAACATGAAGACATGCAAACCAGGGAAAGAGATCCTGTCTGCTATTCAGATCACTTCGTAATAATGCGTACCCACCGATAATTCGGTCTCCATCCAACATCACATAAAATCTCGGCACATCACTCTCTGTATCCACAGAACGCTCTACACAATCTCGATAGAAATGGAAGCTCGATTCCGAGCCCCATTGTTTCCAAAAATACTGTACTGCTTCTTGCAGCACGTCCGGCTTCTGCCGAATATCAAAAATTTCCAAAATGTTAATCTCCCTTCATACTTTTGTATGTTCAACGTTCAGTTCACGCACAAAAACAGCCGTCCCCTTCATTCTGACATCCATATCCTTACCATCCCGAATCACACTCACTTGAACCTTTCCATCTCTACCAATCTCATGCCCTTGTTCTACCACAAACTGTACCTCAGCGATCTCCGGTTTCACATACGTTAAATAATAGGCACCCATGACCCCGGAGGCTGTTCCAGTCACTGGATCTTCCGTCGTACCTGAGTAAGGTGAGGAAAAATGTCTGGCATGCATCATCGCATCGGAATCACGGGTTTCGAAACAAAAGGGATGCAGCGAAGCTTTGGGGTTTTCAAGTAAAATTCCTGGGAATAGGGAAGAATCCGGTTTCATTTTCGTAAAAGAGCTTAGTTCACGAATTGGGATTAATAACGTCCAGGTTCCTGTACTTCCATAAACGATTGGCGTAGAATGGTCGACATCATCCAGAGTGAGGTTTATGGCGCTCACCAGCTTCTCGATATCACCCTGGAACGGTATAAACTGCGGCTGATCCTGTTTCATTTCCATGTAAATGGTGTCGGTATTCCGCTCAAATCGTATGGGTAATAGACCTACATTGGTTTCAATCGTGATTAACTCTTTGTCACCCAACATACCACGTGTCCTCATACCATACAGTGATGCCATTGTGGCATGACCACACAGATTAATCTCATGACCCGGCGTAAAATAACGTAATCTGACGTCAGCTACTTCCGAGTTCAACACAAATACCGTCTCATTAAAACCAACCTTATAAGCGATCTGCTGCATCTCCGTCTCACTCAAATGATCTGCCTCAAAAACCACTCCTGCCGGGTTACCTTGACCAGGAACTATAGAGAAAGCATCATAATGATAGACCGTAACCTCACTCATGATCAGACCTACTCTCTCTGTAATCTACGAGACGTACATTTCCATATAACTCTACACTTTCACCATCCATTACAACCCCGCCACCATCTTGGCACGCATAGACCGTTGTACGGTTAACGCGCGTGTATTCTCTTAATGAATTCAGGGTATCTTCAGAACCGTCCCAGTGCGGTGCAAACTCAAATTTAACGAGCCCCAGTGCTTTCATATCATCCAAACCCACTTCATTTTCATCTGCATCTTCCCCATACTCAGCTATCTCGATCGTAGATGTCGTCAGAATACTGCCTGCGCTGACCCCAATCAGAATGCCACCACTCTTCACATAGGAACGCAGCAAACCAAGCACATTTCTCTTCTGTAATAAACTTAGAAAATAAAACGTATTTCCGCCGGATAGATGAATCGCATCACATTCGAAAATAGCGCCAAATGTGCTCTCCTCATACTCCAGATCAAGATCATAATATTGAATGTTATCTATTCCTATTAGATTATAGTAACGTCTAGTGTGTTCAAAATACTTTCGCTCAGGGTCGGAACTTGAAGGGATATATCCAATGGAAGGTTGTTCACTGTCGAACAAGCTTCGTATTCTCTGATTCAATTTAGCGTTAGACTCGAAGAGCAAATCACCTAACAGAACCAACGTAGTCATTTTATTTCCTCCCGTTCCTATTAGACTGACTTAAACTCTCTATCCAAAATCGAGAAAAAATACTGGTCTGTCCACTGATTGTCCCACCACAGTTCTTCCTTGAATACGGCCTCCCGAGTCAAACCCACATGCTTCATCAGTGCAGCTGAGCGAACGTTTTGTGAATTACACATGCCGACGACCTTATGAGCTTGTAACTCTTGAAATGCAAATTGTAACAAAAGACGGGTAGCCTCGCTCCCATATCCGTTGCCTGCGTACTCTGAAAGTACTGCGAATCCAAGTTCCCAGCTTTTTCGGTAATCCACATAACTCCACATCTGAACAATACCAATGGGTGTATCTTCCGGATCATTCAAGCGGCGTATAACGAAATCATAGGCATACGGTTTCTCATCTGCGACAGCAAAATGGCTGCGATATTCCTCACGGACCTTCTCCTCATCCGTTTCAACATTTTCCTCAAAGCTCCATATGCTTGAGTCACATTCAAGTTGACATATGAAGTCGAGATCCTGCTCTGTGACTGTTTTTATTTTAATTTTCTGTCCCACGAATTCCAGGTGAATTCATCCCCGTTCTGTAAGGATCATTCCTTTTCTCCATAGTGCTTTAACAATATCGACCTGATAGTTTGGCTTAATCACTTTGCCCTCAGTGACAACTGACCACAATTTCTTACTATTTTCATGAGCCATACTAGGGTCCTCATGAAATAACTTCACCGTGTTAATGGCATACCTTTTATTTAACGAGTTCTCTTTATGATTGTATCTTCCTTGTGGAATCCCTTTGACATAACCATCCTCACACAGGCCCAGAAAAGCAGTTTTTGGACAGCCTTTCCGTTGTCCCCAACTTCCCTCACCGAACAACTCTCCTGTTGCAAAACTCCAAGCCTCAACTGGGTCTACAAATTTCTTGGTCTCTACGTAATGAACTGCATTAATAGCGGCTTGAACATATTTGTTTTGAAACATACCGACATCCCCTTTAGAAAAGATCATTGTTTGGGAATCTCCCACTCTGTATCAAACAAACCTCTACCAATATTCCATTTGGCAAGCAAAGCTCTCTGTCTGTTTTCCAGGTCAAGATAGGGTGCTTCAACACAGGATAGCGTGTCAAACATATGGATAAAATGAGGCCCTTCCTTGAAACGTCGAAGCCCGCCATACTCTTCATCATCTGCTGCCCATACAATCTTTTTAATCCCCGACATTAATATGGTGCATGAACACATGGGACAAGGCTCACAGGTAGTATAAAGCGTCAAGTCTTTCTTCTTCGTGAATCTCTTCTTGTCTACATCCAGCAAATGTTTTCCTGCCCGACGAATAGCATCAACCTCTGCATGTGCGGTGGGGTCGCAATCCGAGAAGACTCGGTTTCTGCCTTTACTCACGACAATCCCATCCACATCCACGATTATCGCACCAATCGGATACGTTCCTTCAGTAAATGATTGTTCTGCTTCTTCCAGAGCCAAAGTTAAATATTCATAATCCGATAACTTCATTGAAAGTCCCCCTAAGTACAGTTATAGATCACCTACAAAACATATCCCTCTATTTCTGAATGAAGTGTTTGATGCCTTTTGCATCAGGGAGAGTAGTCAGTTCCTTTCTCAAAAACACAGGATAGACTTCCATCCGCTCCAGTTCGTCCAAGGAGAACCATCGGAAGATTAGCTTACCGTTTTCTTCTAGGCCATTGAACTCAACTTGGCTATATAGCTTATGGGCTTCCGGCAATGTGATGACATAATAAAAACCAACTTCATGATACTTCAGGCCATCATATTCAAAGAAATCTTCACTAACATATGCGAGCCTGTGCGCTTCTACATGAACACCCAGTTCCTCCATCATCTCTCGCACAATAGCCGCTTCTGTTGTTTCGTTCAATTCCACCCGCCCTCCGGGCAGATTCCAGAAATCATCCTGTTCAGTCGTATGCAAAAGAACTCTTCCCGCATCCATAACAATACCTGCCACACGGAAGTTGAATTTGTTGTTATTTTGTTCATACGACATATTATTGTTATCTGCAGTGGTCATCTCGCTGACCATCCATCAGCAAATCCGTCCATGAATCCCATGATGAATGAGGGAATGATGAGTACGAGCAATAAAATTAAACTGGCTATGCCCCATCTAAGAATTACTTTCCGTTTGCTTCGAACACCTATAATAAGTAAGATTGCGGTTGTTGCAATTAAGGCTACTCCATAAAATGTCATAAAACTAACCTCCGGTATGTATTCGTATTTCATTAAGGTTATTACAGAATCTTTTCTAGTTTGTGCCTACAAGCCTCGCGGTCATAATCCGAATTATCCAGCCAGACCTTATCCATCTGAAGTAACCCATAGATTTCGGACTCCAGCTTCTTTCTTTCCAGCAAAACCTGTACCGTACCCTTAACACCCTGATAACCCTGTGCCTGCCCCAAACCCTGGTTCGTATAATAATTAATGAATCCCTCTGACCATTCTTTTGGTCTTTCACTAACTGCCTTATCAAAGGTATAGGATATATCTTTCTGGTCGATATAGATGAGAAGCGGATTCAGAGCATGAATGATACGCCCCAGTTCCAATACATACTGCACGTTCTGCTCTTTGGATTGATTGCATTTTACAAGACCCATGGTTAGTGGATTCTGGATAAAACAACATTCAAATATCGTGATGCAGTCATCATTCGTGCTTAACACATTTCGGGCGAAATCTTGCCACTTCTCGGTGATCAGCTTAACATTTTGCTCAAAAGGAATTTCGTAAATATCTCGCCTGAAAATATCCTGTACAATGTGATCGGGAAGCTCTATTCCCCATTGTTCTTTCATCTTACGATAAGGAATCAAGAAACCTTGATCATGGGCAATCGCATTACTTTCCAGAACCTCTCTGTATTTTTCATGCGTTTTCAATAAAGTCTCGAAGTCTTCAGCATGATAAAAAGCAACGCCTTCGTAATCAGCAGGGTGATCCAGGTTTCCTTCCTGAAATAGTTGTACCTGCTTGCCTTGACCTATCAGGATTTCGGATGCCATCTTGGCAATCGTTGACTTGCCTGAACCCGGTAATCCTTCAATGAGTATTAATCTCCTAGCCATCATTACATCATCCTTTACTTTGTGTGATGATATGGATCTTCCATCTATCAGAAACTATGTTATCAATCAATATCTGCAATAACCATTGCGCAGAATCGCCATCATCTTTCTTTTTCCAAAATAACATCGTACTTATATAGCTCCCTGGCAAAGTTTCTTTTGCTCTTGAATGATAATATCGCTTATGGAATAATCTTGCGAACTTTGTATCTTCCCATGCCCGATATAGGAGACTGTGGATCAAAAAGATTCATATATGCTCTCTCATCCTCCGATCAGCATTCATCTACTCTTCCAAACCTCCCACGATCATGAGCTGCGTTGGGCGCTGAATTCCGACAGTTTTCAAACGTTCAATGATAGAATTACCTTGTTCTGCAAATGCGGCATAATCTTCAAACGCCTTGGCCCTTACCATATGCTGTTTGCAGGCATTAGTAACCAAATATATATCCCGTTCTGCCATAACATCCGGCTTGGGTTCGTTGTACTCGTATGTCCAATGTATACGTATACCACTGGCAGTAACGATATCCCTGACTTCCTGACGCGTGTACGTGTGATGATGGTATATTCCCAAACGCTGATCTATATCGGCACTGAAATGATGATATAAAATATGAGTCAGTTGGGCTTCATTCGGCTTATCACTGACTAATTCATTCATGAGAAACAGACCGTTTCTTTTCACAACTCGCTTCATTTCTTCCAGGACCTGTGCACCTGGCGGTAAATGATGTAATGCATTCGAAATACAAACCGTATCGAACGGCCCATCTGCAAATCCCATGTTACCCGCATCCATCGGCTTAAACTGAATCTTTCCATGACTCGCATAAGCAGCCTCTGCTTGACGTAATGAATCCATATCCGTATCCATTCCAGTAATCTGTTCGATACCACTGAATAGTTCAAGTATGGTAGGAATAAATCTACCCGATCCCGTGCCTACGTCCAATACCTGCCCTGCCCGATGCGTACTCAAATGTTTCTTCAATTCATCCACGGAACACACCATCCCGGTTATGACTTTGCTTGCTTTTATTTTAAAAGAAGAAGACTTCCTATGTATGTAAAATTTTCTCTCAAGGTACATCATAACCCATAATGTGGGATTTGCGAACAAACGAAGTAAGCCATCTCTGTTTATATCGCATTTCTCGCCAAAAACACGCTGCTCTGCACGAGTTACATCATGCAAAGCGCGTGGATATCAGCAGAACTTTCATGCAACTTTTGTAACTGTCCACCATCACTCTATCTAACTATCTATTAAATAACATATTCATTATGCCAACCGCTTCAAACTGAATCTCTTTGTCTTCATTATCCGCAAAAAGGTAACTATATGTTGAATAGATCCCCATATGCCGTATATGTCCGCCTTTAAAATGAAACTTCTCTCCCTCACCGTCAATCGTCTGCGTAAAAGTCCTGCCTTCATTCACATTATACGAAGAATGGATGTCATGTTCACCCCGTTTCTTGAACAGAAATCTCTACGTTCTTGGCCAAAACCCACCCACTCAATCCATACGAGGAAGAGATCACCATGTACTTGTATTTCTCTTCTATCAGCCGAGTTTGCAATTCGTCATAGGAATCATAACTGACAGGCCAACCGTAGCCCTTCCCTAACTCTAACAACTCTCGATTATGAGGGACAAAATGCTCAATGTCCCACTCATCCAGATCCAAAATAATGCTGCCATGCAGCGGTGTATCAAACGCATGGGCCATTACTCCTGAGAATAAAACATCCATATTTTTTGGCGTCTCATGACTCGAACAAGTACGCATCCTGATTCTTTCGTTCTCTAAATCGACTTCGTAACTTAGTATGATATTGTCATGCAAACTTGGCATAGTCCTTCTCCTTCTGGTGTGCTCACATATCAAACACCGTAATATTGTTTGTAGTCTGAGACCCATTCCGCTTTGGAAAAATCAACAAAGTCATACGGCTCGCACTGTCTAAGGTAAAGCAACTCCTCATGCGCCAGTTCCCCGTCCATTTTTTCCAAATAAATAAAGTCTGATCATATCCCGCACCACATAATAACTGCACATCAATATAACTACCCGCATCCTGATTCTTTCGTTTGGCTTGCCAGATCAGCGTGGTGTCCTCCACATTTCCAATACAGAATAATATGATGCACAACAGTCTCAGAACCTCGTTATTCTCTGATTTTCGGTTCTCAATCTCTTGCTGAAGCAGCTGTCGGATCGGCTCTCGATGGATGTCATCAGGCTCCAATCCGTATAACTCCAACATTTCTTCCTCGTTCATATTTGTTCCCCTTACCTACTTGAGAATGTTGTTTAACTCTTCCGCTTTTTTCCTGCTATCCATTCTAGCATAAAAATAAAAAGCGATGACGTGCAGCACGATAGATAACAACCACATGCCGGGGAACCAGGGAGCGATGAATTGGAACATGTCTACCGAGAACAACCATACCATCGCCATACCTCCTGCAATATTGAATGTGGAAGAAATGACGATATTCCATATCGGTTTTAACGTAAAATAGTTCCACAGTATGTTATACATCATTCCAAACACTACAGCTGCAATGAAAGAAATACCCGCTATATTCCATAAATAGGACATCTGAATGGGCAGATCACCAAAGAATATTGTAGCCAAGAGTGTGATCCATAGCGTCATTATAGTGAATACTTGAAAAAAAGAATGTCTTAGTTGAGTAATCATGATAATTTCCCCCTAAAGTTTTTAATATAAAATCGACTGACAAAGTAACTGGAGCTATCGCTCAGATCTACCTTAATCCGAGCTTGGTCTGTTGCAGAGAATGCGGTGATGTACTGGGTATTGATGATCGTTTGATTATTGATTTTTACAAAATGAACGTCATCCAGGTCCTCTTCTACAAATTTCAACCGTTTGTTGAGCAAGTATCTCTCGCCTGTAATCACACGTATACAACACATCCGATCCTCCGACTCAATGGCGACCACCGAGCTTAATTGTATCTGTACGTTGCGATTGTTCTTGGCATGGATGACCGTTAGTTGGGTTTCGGACTGGCCAATCGCTTTCTGAATACGATCCCACTTCGACTTCTCCGAAGGATGAGTTATGACCTTGGCTACCCTTTTATCAATTGCTGTGTCCTCTTCAAAAATGACTTTCACGTGTTGCCCCTCCTCTCACAACTCATATTACTAGCATAGTTACGGCAGTCCCACTGTATTGCGTTTTGTTGCATGATTTTGCAAGTTTGTTGCATTGGCATGGCTTAGATACTAAAAAGAACCACTCCATAGGAGCAGTTCTTCCATGTAATCATCCAGAGCATTTAAGGCATGAGCTATTCTTTTTTTATCAAGGTGCTGCCTTAACCTACTCAACCTCCAGATACATCTCCTGATTTTGCAGGATTATCTTATTCATGTGTGCAATAGCTAATTGCGCCACGGTCTGATAGGTAGCATATAAAACCTCTGTTCTCTGAAGTAATATCGGGTCATTCTCCAGATCTGTTGGCAGCACCTCACTCCACGCTTCATCCACTCTGTTTTTGTCCGTAATCAGACTTTCAATCTGGTCCAGTAGAGTCACCATTTCATCTAAACGAAAAAAGTGCATCCCATTTTTAATTCCATGCCAGCTCTTAATCTCGATGATGTTATATGCCGAAAACCAGTAAAACTCTGCCAGACTCTTCGTGTGATTGTGATAGGAATAGAACAGAAATAAGGCTTGTTGCCCTTCATGTAGCTGTCGGTATATCTCTGTTTTGGCGGCCATATCTCTGCCCCGTACAGAAATAAGCATCGGTTCAATACATAACCAGCTAAGTTGCTTTGAATGTATATCTTCTACTCGCACTCTAGCCTTCAATAACATTCCCCTCTCTGTTCACCACTTTAAGGATTATCTGGTGCTTCCACTGCCGGGTCATTCTCTCCGCCCATTCTGCGTCTGGATGTCTCCATTTTCCCTGTCGAAGGCACATGGTCAGACGCTTTAGCTAATCCGAATTTGGGCATGTTGGCGTAAATGGTCTCGAAGGAACCCGACTGAGCCTTGTATGTTTCATGATAGATCCCTACGGTTCCATCGGAACCAATGGAGCGGTTGAATCTTTTCCAAGCTTCCAAGTGCAGTCCACCCCGTGCGTATTTCTCCAACTCATCGTAAGAGCGCCAGTATTGTAACAGAGTCACCCCACGCCAGCTTATAAAATACTCTGTACTCAGAAATCCGGTCTCCGGATTCATATACAGCTCTTTAATCATCGGGCCCATGGACTTAAAAACAGGTAGCCATTTATGTATAGCCCATAGACGATTAATCCTCATCCCGATAATAAAAACAACAAATTCTCCCTCAATCTGAGCTGAATATCTCCCCTTATGTATGTTCGCCATGTCACCCCTCCTTCTCGTCAAAAACATTCCATTTCATCGGATTTGGACGACCCTTCCTATCCGCTCATAGGCATTCAGCGGAAACTCAAAACTCCACCGTTTGTGATATTCCTCGGGTCCCATTTCCTTTAATTTGCTTAATTCTCTATAGAACAGCTTGGTCAACTTGACCAGGGTTAGCTCCTCGGACATAAGTAATCGCCCCTCTGTGACGGCTTTCGGGCTAAAATTATCACTCATCTCATACACCATAAATTGAACAATTACCTGCGAACGTTTCTTGATCCAGAAGCGATATTCTCCAGGTTCGGTTTGCATTGTCATGGTTACTTCTGTGACTCCTTTGTGCAATGCAACGATTCGACATGCTATCTCATCTACCGCATCCGACAAAAAAGAAACCGGAATCTCAATCGGTTCTCCCTGATCAGGTTGAACCAGGATATCCAGCCATCCGTGCGGTTCAAGCGTCATAACGATGTCCATAGAAATCCTCCTTTATGTGATTCTATGATGCAGAATTAACTGGAGACCATGCCTTTCATTACAAATATTCTAATGAGTCAGGTGGTAAAGCCACGCCCCGATATCTTTACCAAAGGCATACACCAAATTCAACAAAATGATAGATAATAAAAATGCCGCACTCTTAGGATACTTCTTCATCAGATCAGATAGTTCTATTATTGTTTTTTGCATGATAGGGTCTCCTTTTCAAATAAAAATTACAGCCTTATTCTTCTACCCCAACCGAATTATAATAGTTAATGATATTAGGTGAAGTAGTGACTAAATTGTTGTCGTTAGGTATATCGCTTACATGTACATACAATCCAAATTCCTTCATATATTGTGCAGAATCCGGCTCTTCTTCATCAGAAATAGTTATCGTATATTCCTGCTCATCCAATGTAGGGAAACTCCATTTCGCCCACGCGAGTTCGCTTACTCTCACTTCAGCTGAAAGCTTAGCTACTGCGTATTGTCCTTCGAATTCGATTAATTCACCGATAGAATACGTTCTCTTACTGGACTCCGTGAAAACCAACTGACGATTTTCGTTTCCTATATTAATCTGTGCTACTGGACCAGTCATGTGATATGACTTAACATAGTGCAGAATGGCTTCTTGAGCGGTATCGTACTTTTTCAAACGTTGGATTGGATCAATCTCTTTACTTGGTGAACTACATCCAGCGACTATTATCAACAGCAACATACATATGTAGAACGTCCTTTTGATTTGTGTTCACGCTCCTTGTTATTATGTTTGTTTCTCTGCCATTAAAATTCTTACGATACTTGTCGTGTTTTTGAATTTCATTCTGTTATTCTTCTGTTGGTAGTCCCACCCATGTTTTATTGCATATTGAATAAGGTTGGATATCAGTTTAGGTTCATAGACAAATATATCCCATGTATCTTCCCAAGCCACATCGAACTCTACAAATGTAGATTTAAATGTATTTGAATAGATCCGAATAACAATATCGTATGCTTGCTCATCCACAACATACAAAAACAGTGTATCATTCACTACAATTTTGCGGACTTGTTTCCTATATACCTTCAGGTAAATTCCTCCCTTACTTACATATTGCTACGTAAATCCTTATAAACAATCCATTTCGTAAACAATTGTTTTAGCGCCAATCCTGTTGTATGTATGAACTCTTCCATAGCTTCCATGGATAAAATATTTAAATCACCCAAGGGTTCGTTGTCAGAGTCAGCTAAAAACTCAAGTTTCTCTCCCCTATACTGATACACCTCAGATTCTAGCAATCCACCTAAATCAAATGCTCTTCCCACGTTCAGCTCATTTAACCATTCACGAGCCCCGTCCCAATTCCGTAAAATCATAAACTCCAGCTTTGAGACATCCTGTGTATACAGGCTTCTTCCATTGGGGTGGGCTTCATATGCAGGATAAATATCGAATGTCCACACGCGGTCCGTATAGATGTGGGCGATGTAACCGCACAGATATTGCATGAATTTGGGATCACTATAAGCCAACTTTTTGTTGGACTCAAAAAAGGCTTCAAGCTCTTCGTCTGTTGCGAATCTTCCTGCCTCTGGCATGAGGTGAGTTTTTGCTTTTTCAGTACGGGTGTTAGTTCTTACATGGATAGAATCAGGAGCGAGACTTCCCAATAACAATTCAGGGGATGGCTCGGATATCAATTCGGATGCAATTGCAAAATGAACCATTGGCCAAGGCAATAAAAAAAAAAAACTCCCTTCTTTATTAAAAATGATGTTCTATGAACTACAAAGCTAAGTGCTCACTCTCTTGTACATGTATCAATTCAATACCCTCACAATAAAATCCTAATATTCCGTCCTCGTAGTCCTCAACGAAATATTTCATCGGATGATATCCGTGGTCTTTCAGATCTTTAATCTTAAACCCACTGATCTGTACTAGAACTCCATGAGGCTTATAATGAAAACTTTCAATATTAGTGAATCTAAAAAGTAATTCATATGTAACATTTGAGATTTTCATTAAAAATGTAATATCTGCTATCGAAATATTTTCATAATATTTGTCTTGTTTTATATACAGATTCAACCCGGCAACCCACTCCAAATTTTGAACAGAAAATGCTGGAATAAAAGGTTGAATTAATTCCATGTTTTTCAGCATGATCTAACCTCAATTCATTTTGAGTTATTCTATTAACGCTGTCACTTGCGTAGTAATTTAGACTCTCCTTGCTTCAAGTCTACAAATATAGGCTTCTGCACATTGTTAATTGTGGAAATATCAATCTCATCCACACTTTTAAAAATAAGCTGTAATGACTCCTTTTGTTCATCTTCAAATAAAAGAGTTACTTGATCATCACAGAGTTTTCCTTCCAACTCCGCAATAACGTCAAATAAAAACATTACAAATACTACTTCATTTCCATCCGGATACGTATAGTGCATCCTCTCGCCCGTGTAGATGGAGGCCAATTCATAAGACCTCACCTCAAGCCCCGTTTCCTCTTTCACTTCTCTAATCATGGTTTCTTCGATTCGTTCACCTGGCTCCATACCACCACCAGGTAATCCCCAATCCCCATAATCTGATCTCTTTTGCAGCAGCACTCTCCCCATATGATCTCGAATAATAGCTCCACCCGTAACAACAATACGACTAGTCATTACTCTCGCTCCTCTCTGTCGGGTTGCTTCTCAACAGCTTACGATTTTATATCAGGAACCTTTTCTATCGATTTATATCCCAAAATGCACAATGCATCTCCCATTTGTCTCAGCATACTTTGCTATGTTCGCAAGCGTGTATAATTCGTTGATTAATTCAACTTTGTTGTACACGAGTTTCTCGTAGTAGCTCTTTTGTTCTTCTCCATCAAAACAGTAACTCCCTGTCAGAACAATCGGATCCGCCGCATGGCTGAATAGATCAATCCAGGCCTGAATCAGTTGATGAAACTTCAACAAAACATCCTGCTCTTCAATCACGGTTATTCCATAGTTGTTCAGTCCACTACATCTCATACACGTAGATGGATTCCATGTATCCAACCAGCAAAGGGAATCATAGATGTACGCAATGAATTCGTCTTCTCAGGTCGCATGATTCTTTGTGGTTAATCCACTTCCATGTATTATCCCTTGTGAATCCCATGAGTAGGAGGTATGAATATTCCCGTCTACTTGCGATTTGTTTTCAATAACAAAATGATGCTTTGGCATACCTACATTTGTCCCCTTTACACGCTCACTTTCATTCAATCCTCTTAATTCATCATAACCCATGTATTGGTAAATGCGAAGTTGTTTTGAATCTAAAAATCAAAAAGCCTCCACAGTCTTATTCGACAGTGGAGACTCTATTTGCTTCTACACTTTCATCAGAAAAGTCACTAATGAAAATGGTCTTCAAACATAAACATCACGGTGTAGCAGTAATCTCCCCTGTACCAACTATCTGCGTTGCTGGGGCAACATAATTTCCTGCATCATTTCCTGTAAGAGTGTAATTAATCGTTATTACTTTATTGGTTCCTACAGCTGCATTGTTGTAAGTGGCTACGGCGATTACCTGTACGTCATCCCCAGGGATAATGTTAGATAATGCACCTGGTGTTACATTTGCAATAAGAGTTCCGTCATACACTTTGGAGAGTATTAATGTCGGAGACGTGATCATCAATTGCTTTCTAGTTATTACACCATTCACTGCAATTTCATCTGGTGCAGTATAGTTTGTTGCATCATTACCAGATAAAATATACGATACGGTTATCTTTTTATTTGTTCCTACATTTTCATTATCATAGACTCCTGAAGCACTTACCGTTACGTCATCCCCAGGACAAATACCTTGTTCATTTTCTCCACAAGATCCTACTCTAGAACCTGCTATTGCAGTTGTTGCAAAGGTTCCATCATACACTTTGAAAGTGGTAATTAGGTCTATGATCGTCCCCGTATCTGCACTAGATTGTACATAAACAGTGTAGTTCGTATTATTAACTGGAGCAATATATTTGCCACTATCAACACCAGCTATTGTATAAACCACAGTTAATGGTCTAACTTCCTGAGTTGATAATGTATCATATAAGGCCTCTGCACTCACAGTCACATCCTCACCTGAAACAACCCCAACTAATGAACCGGCAGATATGGCTAAGGATGAATCTCCATTTATCTCATCAAGAGTCAACATCGGTTCGCCGATCGTCAACTGTGCGGCTGTAATCACCCCTGTCTGGATCGTATAGTTTGCAGGCGCAATATACTTGGCCGCATCTGCTCCGCCCAACGTATAAACTACAGTTATTGTTTTACCTGTGCCTATTATTGCATCATTGTAGGTGGCTGCTGCACTCACGGTTACATGGTCTCCAGCAGCAACTCCGGTTAGTGAATCTGCTATTACTGTAGCCGAAGACGTTCCATCGTACATTTTCTCGGTTGAGAGTACTGGAGTCGAAACGGTTAACTGATTTGTACCAATAACGATCTCTGCCGAAGCCATCGATATATTGTTTGCGAGATCAACTGCATATACGACATACGTACCTGAAGCTAAACCTGCTGTATTAATTGTGGCATCTACGTTTGCTGTTACCGATTGCTTCTTGCCTAACAATCCTGCAACAGATTGATTTAAACTTGTAACTGTTTTCGGTGTTGTGGAAGGAACCAGATACAAATATCCACTTTCATTGCTCCTACCTACCACAGAATCTCCACCTGCAATGTGACCACTCGTTACATTGGACAATGTAGGAGCGATTGTATCCGTTCCTCCAGTGGAAGGTCCAGTCACGGGTACATTTGTAGAAGTAGTTGGAGGAATTGTAGTTATAACTTTATCCAACAGTCGAATTGTAGTTTCAAAAGTCGTACCATCTTTAGCTACGGAACTTAACGTCACTTTTTCAATAGTTCCCGTGCCTAGAATCTTAGCTACCGCATCTAAGTAAAGGTTTACAATAGTTGCGTCCGTCCCTAAGTTAAGTGTCGTGCCAGTTGCTGTTACTGCTGCGATAACGTCCTTAATACGGCCTTCAGGAATATCCACCTGAACCCCGCTGCCTTTAACGGTTAAGGAATCAAATGTTCCTTTTAAACCCACTTTCGAACCCACAGGTAATCGCTCAGATAACGTAATCTTGCCGAAACCATTCCCCGTAGTATCCGATTCTTGTAGCGTAGCAGGGGATTGAATGGTTACTTCTCCTACTGTCGTTGAACCTTCTACAATAATGAGAACGGGCCCCTTTGTCTTATCAACGATAAGGGTAGATGCCATGGTATTTTTTAAATAGATGGTACTAACGCCCCCACCCTCTACCCGTGTCACACCTTTAATCGTAACATTCGTAAGGTGTACATCTCCTTCTTGGATACCTTCACTAAATAATAGGTTCCCTTTGATGATCATATTCTTCAATGTAACCCCAGCCGCGCTAATGAGCACATCCCCATCAATGGTCTGCGTTCCCGCCTCAGGGCCATATGTTCCAGCTAAGCTGTAATCCGTTGCTCTTGCATTCACTGAACGATCCAGCGCAACGACTGCTTCAGCACGAGTAATCGGTTTATTCGGGTTGAAGTTATTATCGTAGCCCTGCAAGATCCCTTTAGCTACAGTAGCATCCACCGAATTTTTAGCCCATGAAGCTATTGCACTCGAATCCGTAAAGTGCTCCCCAGTACTAGTTTCATTCGATAGATCTAGAAGATCATTGATAATAACTGCAACTTCTTGTCTACTAATGGGTTTATTGGCACCGATTGTACCGTCCCTATAACCCTTTATGTATCCAGCTTTTACAGCTTTGGAAACCTCAGCATATGCCCAGTTAGATGAAGTAACATCCTTGAAGGATACAGATGCTGTTTCAGTAAATCCATATGAACGATTAACCAATGAGAAAAACTCTGCTCTAGTTATGGTATTGTTCGGTTTAAAGCTGCCATCTTCATAACCATGAATAAAACCTTTGTCGATCCATTTCGTGATCTGGCTTTCTGCCCAGTTTCCCTCGATGTCTGATACCGAAGACGCGGCGGCACCAAATACTACATTAAACGATGAAAACAACATAACTGTAATCAATAGAGTGGTCACAAGCTTTTTAGCACAATTCATGATATTAGTCCTCTCACTCATAGTATGATTACTGGATCTTATTGGTATTCACTCAACTTAACACAAAGATCAGCAATAGTATATGTTAATTGAAATCCAGTTTTCTGCCGTTTAAAATCCAGGACATTTAAGAGTTTGTCGCATATTTTTTTCAGTTTCCACAGTAAACATTTCTCACGTAAGCTCTATCACAATTCGATTTACACATAGAACAAAATGGACACGACATCGTCGCATCCATGACATTAGAAAATCCTTCGTTTACTCAGAAACGCTAATCCTTCTTCACGATACCTCTCTATAAAGTCATTGGTCACATGATCATGTCTAAGTGTGCCCATATAGTCTGTACCTGGTTTCTTCGGTCTATAGTCGAAATCGATCGTGTAGATATTAAAGTGCACCTCATCTTCGTCCTCTGATATATCCGTATGATCGAAAAGTGAGATCACTTCAGCTTTGCCGAGAAACCTAAATGGAGATTCCTGACGCTCTATAATATAAAAAGGATATGTGATGTTCTCTACCTGAATGATTTCCTGGTATTCTTTAAGCTCTTCAGGTATAAGATCCATGTACTGTCTAGCTACATCTTCTGCCTGAAAGACACCCGAAACCCACTTCAAGTCCCCCTTGGTTGCTACGATAATAAACAAGCTAATCACCTTCTAATTTAAATATTATTCCTCTCTTCCACGCACAAAAGTCTGGGACAAAATCAGGTGGCTGCCAGCGATGTTGTCAATCTCAATGCTATATTCAGACTCGGTATATTCAATCTGATGTTGCTCATAATATCTTTTCCAGAACGAAACTGCTGCCGTATTGTTGACAAGCTGTTCTACTTGGAATATGCCCTCAAATTGAGCAAAAACCAAGTCAACCGCTTGTGCTGCCAGTCCCTGTCCGCGATACTTTTTGACCAGGAACAGCTCTTGCACCGTATAATCCACATCTTTCGGCACATATGGAGGTGAGCACACCAGTACGAATCCAATAACCTTCCCTTCATACTGAATCAAAAACGGATGTAATTCATCGCGTTCCAGATATAGATAGGTGTTCGTTGGATCATATTTCCCCTCTTCAAGTAGATCCTCACCAGAAAATTCAGACAGATCATATAAATACAAGTTGTACAGGTTGAGAAACAATTCCTTCTGCTCTGGCAAAATACTCGTAATTTGTACATTCATCTTCATTCCACATCTCCCTTTGTTAATGATTTGGTCAGTGATCCATACACGACTTTGCCGATATCCACAACGAGCTTGCTGCCCCCTGTTCTCAATATATCGTTTCAACCCAAGCAGATATAGGCAAAGTTTGGTTTAAACCATGAAGTAACCTTTTCTTTCAAAGTGGACATGAACATTTGTACAAAAAAAAGACTCCCTACAGAGTCCGATTACTGGTCTTATCTTTATTTTTCACCAAGTATCCACTGGCAAGCGCTGCGGGAGCGATAAAAGGTAAGAACGTCAACCAATCCATGAAAAGAAGTATAGGAACGAAAATAAATATTACACTGATATACATCATGACTGGAGATTTTTTCTTCAACCCCTGAACACCGAAAACAACTCCTGCCAATGAGATCAATAGGACAAAAGCAACGTTAAGCACGTTCATAACCATCACCTCCACTGGCATGTAGCCAACACTTATTGAATCAGATAATCAACCACAGGATATGAAATCACATTGCGATCTCTGTACGTTGAAGTCACCGCTTCGGGATGGGTGCTAAGAATTCCGTTTTGCAACATCACCGGACGGAATCCTCGCTCCATTGCTCCGTTGTACGTAAATAGAACACATTCCTCCGCAGCAAACCCGGCGATGATCACTAATTCAATTCCATGACTCTTCAACACCTGCTCCAGATCAGTTTGCCAGAAGGCATTGGAAGCTTCCTTGGTAACGGTGAGATCCTTCTCAGTCACATCCACCTCGGGAATAATACGATACTCTTCCGGTTTGGCCTCCTCCATTCCCTCCACATCCTGAACGTGAACGACCACATGTTCATTCAATCGCAGCACGTTAGCCACATGGTTAATGTACTCACAGGCATGGTCTATCGAAGTCTGGTCCATCTTTTTACGCACAATACTCTCTTGCATATCAACAATAAGCAAACCTACTTTCATCCCATCTCTCCTCACAAATAAATTTTGCGCCTTATGGCTTAGTAAATTCCCTTGCTTACACGGAAAACTTAACTTAATCCTTAAATAATTCATTCAGCATCCGGTCGCGGTTCTCCAGAAAGCTACGGGTAATCTGATAGTGATCGGTATCCTCATAGGCTACCTCTTGAATATCGCTATCGTCAAAACTTAAAATTTCCGCCCCCGGATACCCCAGCAGAATGGGTGAGTGCGTCGCAATAATGAATTGCGAAGTGCCTGACAGATCGTGGAGAATACGCAACAAGGAGAGCTGTCTTGCTGGTGATAAAGCAGCCTCGGGCTCGTCGAGCAGATAGATGCCTTTGGAACTAAAGCGGTTGACGAACAGGTTGAGAAAAGATTCTCCATGCGATTGTTCATGTAATGAACGCCCGCCATAATATTGAAGCGACTCCGGCATCTCATCCACATGTGATGCAAACTGATAGAAAGATTCAGAGCGCATGAAGAAGCCATTCGTTATTTTGGGCAACCATGCCAATCTTAGATAATTCCCGAGCGAGGATTCCGAAGCATGTGTCTCATAAGCATTATTCCTGCCGCCCCCTGCGGTATTGAATCCACATTGATGAGCGATGCCTTCCAGCAGCGTAGATTTCCCAGAACCATTTTCACCTACAAAAAAAGTAATGTTATTCGTAAACTCCAAACGTTCCAAGGATTGTATCGTGGGTATGTCAAAAGGGTATTGGTCTCGATTCTCGATCTTGGCCGACAGGAGTTCCACACTACGAAGATACATAATCAACCTCCCACCTTTAATTTATATAAGTTTAACTAAAGAATATTTACACTCGAACTTCTCACTTATCTTCCTATTCACATTCAGTTCACTCTGATTGGTCAAGCCACGGACGAATGATATCCTTGCGGGTTATGATCTCCATTGTCTTCATGAAAAACCAGGTAAACCCGGCATAAAAGCCGATATGAGGATAACGAAAAGCTGCGGGTTTATTACCTTCATAATAGAAGTGCCCAATCCAGGATAAAACGTAATGGAAGACGGCGAGTAGTAGCGTGACTTTGATATCAATAAACAAAAAAATCCATGCCACAAAGGCCGACAAAAACGCGAAATAATGCAAAATGCGGTTGTTCCGATCCTGATGCTCCTGAAGGTAATAACGCAAGTCCTTGCGCACTCGATTCAACATCGATTCACGTCCATTTCACCTTGATCTGTGATCACTGCTTTGCGTTCACTCTTCTCCATCGTACCCTATAACAGGGTGCATATGAAACCGTTTCAACCAAAAAAAAGAGCAAGCCATAGGCTCACTCTCTTCAGGTTAATAGACAAATCTGCGCTGCGCCCAATAGCTGAATAGGAAGATGGACACCTCGGTCAATAGCTTGGCTGCGAGCAGCGGGATAATTAGTTTTTCATTATAAAAATACAGTAAACCGTAGTTTAATAGCAGCACCAGTAAGACGAGCGAGAAATATTTTGGCAAAGACTGCCGCACCTTCGAGGTTCGTCCGACGGTGAACACGTACTTCCGATTAATCGTATAGTTGAAGATGGAGCTGCACAGTCTTGCTGCAACAACCGACAGAAACAGATTGTGTGTGAAATATTGGATAACGAACAGTAATCCAAAATCAATCAGAGCGGACAGCACCGAAGATGTGCTGAACATCAGGATTGGCATATAGATCCGGAATGAATCGACCAGCGGGCGAAAATGGGAGGACTCATTGTGATCCAGATACACCGTATCTATGAACTCCTCCGTAATTTCATACCCTTCCTTGTGTGCCGTTAACAGCATGTTCATCTCGTATTCAAACCGATCTCCTGAAATCTGGTTCAACCAGTCCAGCATGGCGTAAGGAAAACCGCGTAGACCGGTCTGCGTGTCATATACTTTGGTACCTGTCGTGAGGGAAAAGACCGCCCGTGTGACTGTGTTGCCAAAACGGCTGCGTGCTGGAATTTTACCACTGAAGCGACGGCTGCCGAGTACAATTCCTGGTGTCGTCTGTGCGAGTAGCACTTCGAAGATACGCTTAATATCGTGTGGGAGATGCTGTCCGTCACTATCTGCGCATACCACACCGCCCTGAGGTCCGTACTCCTTAATATACTGAAATCCTGTCTTCAACGCCCTGCCCTTACCCAGATTGACAGGATGTGTCAAGACCGTACAGCCATAGGCTTCTGCCGTTTCAAAAATTCCACGGTAACCGTGGCCGCTACCATCATCCACAATCACAATGGGTCCAAGTTTGAATGTCTGCAGTTGCAGAACAAGATTCAGTAAACGTACATCGGGTTCATATGATGGAATTAATATCGTCATGATCCTTGTCCCTCCGTCAGATATAGAATGTCACTTACGCCACGTTCCTGGTTACGCCCCAGCGGATTATTGACGACTCTGCCCATAAAATACATCGTGGATGAACCGCCGCCGTCCAGATTGTAGGCTTCAGTTGCTCCGAGGCCTTTCATGACATCAGCCAGTTCTGCCAAGGTCATGCCACGGCTGTCGTCCTGCCGTCCGTCCACCACCACAAAGACGTAATGATTCGGAGCAATCATGCCGATCGCTGTTCTTGGATTCGCATCCTGGATGGAACGGTTGCCGAAGTTGTTATCGATTTTCACACTGCTAAATTCACTGACGATCTCGCCATCCTGGATCAGAATGGGCCCAAAGGATAGTGTATTGGTTGCACCTTCAGCCAGCAGTTCCGAGGAAGAAATCTCGTTCTCGTTATAAGTTTTCATCGTTCCGTCGTTGAACAGGGCAAGTGCATCCCGCGTTGGGCTGTCTCGATACAATGTTCCATTGCGGATAATGACACCATCATCGCGGAATCCGTAGTAGTCACCATTAATGGCAAAGATCGCATTGTTGGCAGCGGCAATCTCTGACGTATTCTCGGTAATGTTAGTACCAAAACTATTATCTGCCAGCGCAGTTCGCAGGCTACTTGCATCCGTTAGCTGAACATCAGCAACATAATACGTAATCTGATCCGAGCCTGAACCAGTCTGTACCTTTTCAATACTGACTTTCATATCATCACTCGAATAATTCCAATCATCTGACGTTGCATTCACTTCAGTTGCGGTGGTCGAAGTATTGCTGGAATCATTGTCGGTGCCCGTTGTTGCCGTTGCCGTGTTCTCATCCGCTACAACAACTTGCACATGCCGGATCAGGTAACGGTCAGCCAGACTATACAGGATTCCACCTACCACGAGTACACTGACAAGTGTGATGATGAACCATCTGCGCTTTCTTGGGGAGATCGGTCGTTTATGTGGGTCTTTCCGGGTTGGTTTCTCATAGATCTTCATCATGTGAAGCTCACCTCTTCATCTAAGTTCTTAAAGCCATATTAGGCCGAGTAGCTTAAATGAATCTGAAACCACATCAATTGAACTAAAGAACATTCACACTGACACTACGATGACAGAACAACCTTCCAATCGCTGTTACCCCCAGATTTTTCTGATTCCCTCTTCTAAAGGGGAAAATCCGGGGATAAAGGCGAACGCTTCGCTTTTTCAGGTTTTTTCTGTCCTCTCCGTTTTTATGTAAATGAATAGTTCAATCAAAAAAGGTGATCCTTTTTCCCACTGAGGAAATCAGATCACCTTGATTTTCAATCTATAGAACCTTAAATGTCGCTGTTATCATGTACATATCTCGTTCAACATACATATCATTTTCTTTAACAACACTCTTCCTGTTATGCGTCTGCAAAAAGAGCATCGTACGCGGGACAAGGCCGCTTTTCCAAAAATTCCATTAACGCCGGTGGCTGCTGATCATAGATATCCTTCAACGACGTTCCGTTGTAGATGTTGCCAATCACAACAGGATGGCATAACTCACAAATGAGAATATCCCCATTACCGTGCAAGTGCAGCTGTTTCGTGCCATCCACGCAATTCGAGAAATACACACCGGGTTGTTCACGCAAATTCAACTGTTCAGCGAACCGGTCCATACAGGTAAAATAGAGCGTTGTATCTGGCTTTTTATGTTCAATTAACTCCGCTACAGATCGAATGAGGGACTCTCTGGATACAATCTGACTCCAATCGGTATGTGGCATCTTAATGCTGTTCTGGATCTCATGGATGCGCACACCCAGGTCATACACCTTATCACTAATAGCCTGCAGGTTCGCTTGGTTACCTTCAAACAGCAACGTTTCCAATACCGTCTCCAAACCGGCTTCTGTACACAAACGGATATTCTGCTCCAGTCTCTCATACATGCGAGGATGCACACGGTAGTACGCAGCATAGGCCTCCGCATCCGTATAATTGAACGAAATATGGATGTTGGACAAGCCTGCATCACGCAACGCGAGAATCCGTTCTTCTGTTAGCAGACTGGCATTACTGTTCAATTGCGTATCAATGCCATGTGAAGCGCAGTACGTCACGATCTCTAGGCAATCCTGGTATTTCAGAGTAACTTCACCCCCGGACAATCGAACTCGCTTGAGATGAGGCAGCTCACTAATAATACGGATGACTTCCTCACTATTGATGCAAGCTCCATCATCCCGATTGTAAGCGCAACAATAGTCGCATTTATAATTGCAATTCGATGTCACTCCCACCTCAAGCCCTTCCAGCTCGTATAAGCCGGGGGTCTCCAGTTCGAGTGATTTATATCTGTTTTTGGCTATCAATTCGTTGTACCTCCTGGTTCCTTCATTCTTTCACGTTTGGATAACTTGAAGATTATAGCGGAAGGCACCCGGTTCAAGATATGACATTATGTACGTTGCTTGCTGAAAACAAAAATAAAACCCATTTCCTCAACGATCGGGAATGGGCCAAAGCTAGGCATATAATTATTGAATTAGACAATATAAAATACGATATAATTGAGAGATTATTTCCTGAGGCAAAGCCAGATACTATCCAATCAAGCTCATTCTTATTTCCTCCTTTTATTGTATATCATCAATATTGAACTCAGGATTATAGGCAAACTCATGGCTCGCCAGCATGATGAATGACACACGCCCCCTTTGATCAAAGTTCATGGACAACCCTTTCATGTTCTCAAATCCTCCTTCCAATATTGCATGATCAAATGACGGTATGACATGGTAATCGCCTTGTTTATTTTTCTCCATGACATATGTAATACTTTTTACTTTTCCTTTTTTAGTATCTATAAAAGCTTTTTTGCCGTATTGTTGGAAGACTTCCTGGACTGTACTTCCATAGCCGATCCCGCTTGGCGTTTTATACGTTTTGAACTTTCCCGGGTCATCAATCATGATACCATCCACAATGCCATCCTTGTAATGAATTCTCATATCTTTGTACTGGTAGACATTCGTATGCTTATAATAATCTACATGTGTTCCAAGTTGCTGCTCAACCACTTCACGAGTACTTCCTAATTTAATTGTAATATCTTTGGACTTAATCTCAAATTGGAATTCATCCTCAGTAAATATCTTAGTTGCATGAGATGCAGGAGGTTCTTTTGAAACGGCATTACGATTGTAAGCCACTTCTGAGCTACTTAAAAAAGTCATCAATAGAATAAAATACAGAATTCCTTTGTTCAACCTCGATCGCCCTTTCAATAACACGTTCTTTATTTAACACGAGTATAGAAGTCTTCTTTTAAAATAGCATACATCTTCAGATCCTGAAGTTCATTTTTCACTCTCATGTACTTCCGTAAAATACCTTCGAATTGCATGCCTGACTTCTCCATGACCTTGGCGGAACCTTTGTTTTTCACTAAACATCTGGCCTGGATTCGCTCAAGCCCCACTTCATCAAATCCAAATTGGATGATTCGTTTCACAACCTCGGTCATGAAACCCTGATTCCAATATTGATCAGATAACACATATCCCAGTTCGACTCTCCTGTTATCGCTATCACACCCTAGATAGTTACAACTACCAATCAGCCTCTTGGTTTGTTTATCTTCAATCCCCCACGGGCCTATTAGATCTATCTCATAGCGACTCATGACAAAATCTAAAAAAGCTTTGGTGTCTTCTTTGCTCTGATGCGCGTCCCAGGTAGTGAACTCCGATACAGCAGGTACAACGCAATAACTGTACATATCATCGAGATCATCATAGGTAAGGGGACGGAGCAACGTTCTTTCAGTTTCTAATATCGGAAATGGGGCAAAATAACTTTCAATCGGTTTCATAGATTCACCCTTCCAGAGATTGTTAGGACTAAAATATTCACAGCAGTTCGGTCAAAATTGCCTAACACATCTGTTTTAAAATCATAGTTTCTATAACTTTAATCTAATATACGCAGCGATTGCCGTAACTCCTAATGCTACAGTGGATCTAATTTTTAATTCTGCTAATTCCAAACCATCTGTTGGTAGATGAACAAGCATAATATACAAATAATAGAAAGACACAAGAATTGAGACAACTAACACTACATTTGTAATTCTTTTTATGAACAATAAAATAACCCTTTTCCTCCTTATTCTCAAGAATGTTCTTCGATCTACAAATCCCATGATCCAGAGATCCATCCGAGTTTTCTCCAAGGTAAAACAACTAATTCAAATGACACATTACATTTGCGCTACTAAGTTTCCAACCCTGTGCTCCCTTTTCAACAGTATGTACACTGGTGTTGTCCATGGGATAAAAGCCGGACTTATTGCTCCACTCCCTATTCTCAAGCAGATAGTACAGGATGTTAATCACGCCACCGTGAGTAATTAACAGCACATTGGACTTGACGGTTTGTTCCTCTATATCTCTAAGAAGATTCTCGAAAGATATGCTTATCCGGTTATAAAAATCCCTTGGACTTTCTCCTCCCGGAAAAGGCGAATTCATATCAAGCGTGTTGAAATAAACCCCTGGGTAATGCTCTTCCGCATCCTTATGGAGCATGCCTGCCAATTCTCCGTTATTCATCTCCCGCCAATCTTTCATTAAGCTAGCCTGAATATGTAATTTCTTCTCAATTTCCCGTGTAGTCTGTACCGCACGAGGAAGATCACTGCTAATAATCGTATGTATATTGTACTCCTCAGCATGATGATGCAAATGCTCTCCCAGTTTCCTAGATTGATTGATCCCCTGTTCCGTAAGTCCGCGTTCGCTCCATCCGCCTCGATACCCTTCCTCATCCATCCCATGCCTTACCAGGTAAATCTTCAAGATCTCTCCTCCTTTTTCACATTGAACAGGTTAACTATACATCTATAACGACTTTCGTATGTATCAAATAAACCCGACCTCAGATAGCTTCTATCCAAGATCGGGCATTTCCTGCAACCCATTTATCTTACAAATGTGTTATGAACTCGCTCGGATTTGATAAAATAAGGAATCCAGATGGCACAAGTGATGACAGATTTCACAATCTCCTGTATCCCACTTCCATCTTCCAACTCCCGCATCATAGGTATCTGAAGTACGAGTATATAATCAACCATATAGAGCACCAAACTAACACTGTAATAGATGATCATTAACCGGGGCAAGATTGCTTTTTTTCTATAAAAAGTCACAACTATATATATCGTGAACAATAAAAAGACCACATTATATATAGCTTCAAAAATAATTAACGGCCCCCACAGAACGTGATAGTATTCGGAGTCTTTGGAAACAAATAAGTCCCACATTTCGGGTGTTAATGCTGGTAACGTGTTTTGCATCAACTGTACTGCGAGCAGGATCATGGTAAGAAATAATCCTATCTGGATGAGAATCAGCCAACCACCCAATCCCGATACACCTAGTGGACGGTAGTCTGTTTTTTGCTCATGAATATGTGGTTCCACCTTGTAACACTTCCTTAATCAGTTTTGTCTTTCTGAGATGAGTCTTCCTTGTAATATTGCCAATTGAATCTACGGATAATTCTTTCACCCTACTTCACGTGCGTTGTATGTATTTTCACACTCTTCTTATAGCGACCTCTCCGCCCTCCTCTTATATAGAATTTTACACAACTTCCTTATTGTACTACGAGTGTCAAGGACGAAGCATCCATTTTAAACCATCGTATTCAGATGCTACAAAAGCCAAAAAGACTTTCGCTATACTTCCGCCATGTTCAGTTAAGTACACGTAAGTCATAATGCTCTTATACAGATGCAGATGGTGACTCTGCATTGGGACTACGAAGGAGGATATGGATATGACCAATCCTAAAGTAAAACTTTTACCTTTTGCCGACATTTCGAATTATGTCGAGGGCTTCGATATCGTTTCCACCCTGTGGGGCGGTGATGGCCTTGTCTATGTACTGTTGATGAATCAGATCCCTGAAAGAAAACGAGGTATGTTCGTCCAAAGTACATTGAATCAAAGCTATACGTACAAAGTGCTTATTGTGGCAGATCAAACTATCGAGGAAGTTGTCATCTGGGGGCAGATGTTCAATTATCATTACGTACAACCATTACATGAACATCTGCTGCTCGTGGGAGCACGCTGTACGAATTACGGCAATGAACAGTATGATTTGAACGCCAAAGTGTGTGATCTGAACGGAAATACGATCCGCGAGTTTCTGTTGGGAGATGGTATCCAAAGTGTACAGGTCGCAGAGAAGGGAACGATCTGGACCAGTTACTTCGATGAAGGGGTGTTTGGTAACTACGGATGGAGCGATCCAATTGGTTCAAACGGTCTGTTGGCCTGGGATGAGCACGGTAATAAAGTGTACGAAAATAGCACAGCTGATATTGCAGATTGTTACGCACTCAATGTGGTGAATGAGAAGCAGGTCTGGTTCTACTTCTATACCGATTTTGAACTCGGTTGTATCTCAGGGGGAACCCGTAAACCCGACGTTACATTCATGAATCCAAACATCTCCGGTTCCTCCGGCTTCAGTACGGATGGTTTTCATTTCTTGTTCGATGCAGGGTACGGTAAACATGGTACGTTTGTGCTTAAGAAAATGGAGAAGCCCGGAACATTGAGCAAGGGGCAGAAGATTGATTTGCTAAATGAAGATGATCAGCCCTTCAAACAGGCACGGCAGGATTTTCGCCAGCATCGTCTGCTACTCAGTGAAGGAAACTTGTTATATCAGGTAACGATCGAGGAGATTATTTCTGCTTCTGGTTTGGATTAATGCAACATCGTGAAGAGGGTTATTTCTTGAAAGACAGTCCCTCTTCTTCCAATGCGTTCCGCAGTTTGGGCATGGCAGACGGTCCGATTCCGTGCAGTTTCAGGATCTCTTTCTCCGTGTACTCCGCAAGTTGCAGTAGTGTCGTAATGCCTTCATTCTCCAAGGCACGTCTGGCGGGAGCAGACAGCAAGGCTAGAACTCCCTCTGTCGGTTTACGTTCAGCTTCGCACGTCGGACAGGTTGGGCAGTCGCTTTTTTTATAATACGAATGTCCTTGTTCGCACATTCTGAGTGTTCCTTTATCGTTTGCCATGTGAGTGTCTCCTCCTGAATTAAGTATTCAACCAGTTCTTAATATCTGAAATCATATTTTCGTAGTGTTTTAAAGCCTCTAAAGTCGAAATGACTTGTGATGTTCCTACTAACTGTTCCTCTATGTCCGTACATTCAATCCACAGTGACCGTTCGCTCAATCCCCCAATATGCTCGGTTCAGTTCCAATTCGGGTAAAGTATCCAGCAGCTCGTTAATCTTATCTCGAATCATCATTACCTCCATAAGGTATCGGAATTAGATCATCTTGTCCTTGCCTGCCTGTTTAGCTTCCTCTCGCAGCATATAAGCCAGTTTGTACATCTCCGCAATGTCATGTCTGTTCTGTCCCTGGAATCTTCGGATCGCTTCCTCAATCTCTACCACTTCCACCGCAACCACCTGCTCACCATCCTCCGGATTCAGCGGATCAGCAACAAGTTCAACGTCTCCATATCCAATGATTCGTACAAAATGGGGATGCGGGATATGCGGTCGATAAGGTTCCAAAGCACTGGAAGTGCAATAGAAATGACCAAAAATTTGATAGGACCGCATTTCTGCCCCAAGCTCCTCCAATAGCTCACGCTTCAGTCCAGCCATATACTGCTCACCGGCTTCGAGCGTCCCTCCAGGCAGCTCCCAATCTCCATTATCCAGTTGAAAGACGACACATTGATCGCCTACAAATGGAATGATGCTAATATTGCTCACCAGCTTTTCGTCCACGATCTCATTCAATCTGAACTCCGCCTCAATAATTCCCCAATGAATTGACGTACTCAGCGCCGGATATAATTCCAAACTTAAGCTACTCATCCGCACCCGATCCTCTCTATCGAATTCCACTATTCTTCCAATTATAGTCGAAAACACAGAAAGAAGGCCACCTTCCCACCGGGAAACCGTGACCCTCTTCTTATACTTTCTGCACTTAAGCCTTGGATCAGTATTCTCTCCAGACGCTCAGACCATTCTCCTTCTAATGCTGCACAAGCTTTCCATTTTCCAAAAAAAGAACCCGGCTACAGAGCGGTAATATCCGCTCATCATGCGTGACCATCACTGCACTCTTGCCCTGCTCTTTCACGAGCCGTGCAATCATGCCGACAATATCCAGTCCACGTTCTGCATCCAGGCTCGCTGTTGGCTCATCCGCGAGCAGGACAGCAGGATCGTTCATCAACGCCCGTGCAATGGCGACCCGCTGACGTTCCCCGCCAGACAGCTTCTCCGCATATGCCTTCCGCCGATGAGTCAAGCCTACCGTATCCAACAGCTCATCCACTCGTTTCTCCGCCTTGTTTTTCTCCGCTCCAGCAAGTTTCGCGACCACCATCAGTTGTTCTTCTACTTTCAGATACGGAATGAGGTTGGCACTTTGAAAAATAAAACCAAGCTGCTGAAGCCGCATATCGGATATCTCCTGTTTGCCTTTGCCCATAATAGAGGCCCCATCCAGAAGAATCTGTCCTTCCGTCGGTTCGAGAAGTGCGCCTGCGATGGACAAGAATGTACTTTTACCCGATCCTGAAGGCCCCATCACAGCTACGAGTTCACCTTCAGCAACTTCAAGGTCCAACTTGTCCAGAATCGTTCGTTTGCTACCGCCATCTTCAAAGGTCTGTGTAATTCCTTGCAATACCAATCGGTTTCTCATGCTGCTGTCCTCCCAATCGCATCAAGTGCATCAATTTTGGTAACCTTCCACACCGAGAACAATGAACCCGCCACAGACATGAGTATGAATAATACACAAGTCAGAGCGAGGGTGGACAAGCCTAATTGAAACGGCATCGATGCTGGTAGAATGGACTCAAACAGTCGAACCAGTAGTACGCTTATCACCAAACTGCCAACCGACAGAACTAATACTTGTAACGAAACACTACCCGCCAGATAAGCATTCCGCGTTCCGATGGCTTTCAAAATGCCAAACTGACTCGTTTTCTGAATCGTGATAACGTAGAAGAATACCGCAAGCACAAACGCCGAGATGACATATAGAAAAGCGATCATCATGAGCAACGATCCCTGCTCTTCCTTATATCCAGGGATGGCCGATACGGCATCCGACTTCGTAATGACTTCCGTATTAGGCATTGCAGCACTCAGGCCGTCTACCTGCTCGCCTGCATCTTTAATCGCAATGGCATTGTACACCAGAGCATTAGCATTGGTGTCGGCTGAACCTTGCGAAGCTCGTGAACCTCCTTGAAGCGTAAGCCATTCCTGTTCATTCAGGAACACTACTGGGGAGTGACTGAAGGATTCATTTTGGACAAATCCACCCACAGTCCACTCCGTTCCCGAGGCTTGATCAACCAGGACGGTACCAATGGTGACGCCAGATTCAGATAACTTATGGTCCACCACAACCTGCCCGTTCGTCTGACTCGTAATCGGAGATCCTTCGGTAACCGCTGGGGCGAGCCAGCCTTCTGGGTTCACCATGAACAGCGTGACATCGATCTTTTTTGTGTCGCCCGTTGGACTGACGGTTGTCATTTTCACACCCAGCGGCTCAGCGTTCTCTTCCCCTACCACGGAGCGAGCTTGATTAAGTTGATCCTGATCCACTTGTGACCGGGTAAACCGATGATTCGAATCCTGTTCCAGCACAAAGTGGGTTGCTGCCATATTTTTGACCGAAGCTGCGTTATCATACGCCAGCCCCTGTGCAAGACCTGTAACAAACAGTACCAGAAATGAAACCAGCACCATGATTGTAGCAATTAAGGCATACCGCCCTTTGGCATACCTCATTTCCCGAATAGCCAAGTACATGTTCTGTGACCTCCCTCTTGATAACCCAAGTATAGGAGGCGAAAATGAACGGCAAATGAATAACAGATTACATCTGTGGAAGTGTCACGGTAAAGACCGTACCCTCAGGCGAACTGGAAACCTCGATTGTACCGTCATGAATTCGAATAATTTTCTGTACAATGGCAAGTCCAAGCCCGGTTCGTCCAGAAGAACGTTCCCGCGCACGATCCACCCGATAGAATCGATCGAACAGGAAAGGAAGATGCTCCGCAGCAATCCCGTCTCCTGTATCCCGAATCTGAATCACACACTGGTTATCTGTCTGCCCGGCATGAATCTCGATGCTTCTTCCCTGTGGCAGATGATTCACTGCATTACCCAGCAGATTCATCCACACTTGCATGAGTAGTACTTCATTGCCCACTAGCTGAATGGATTCGGGCACCGAAATCCGAAGCAGTAGCTCTTTTTCTTCCAGTTGCCATTGCAGCACCTGAACCGCTTGCCGGAATTGATCTCGAAGAGAGAACTTTACTTTGCTCAGGTCTTCGTTGCCTTGTTCTAGGGAGGACAGGAGAAGCAGTTGTCTACTGAGCAAAGAGAGATGACGGCTCTCCTCCTCAATGATAGATGCATAATGCTCTCTTTCCTGTTCAGGCAGATCTCGATCCGCCACCAATTGGGCAAAACCCTGAATCGAGGTCAGCGGTGATTGAATCTCATGTGATACATTCGATACGAACTGCTGTCGCGCCTGATCTACCCTTTCCAATTCACGACTCATGGTCATGAAATGCTGGGCCAGCTGTCCAATCTCATCCCGCCTTCCGGTAGGCAATTTCAGATTATATTTTCCTTGCGCAATGCGCTTGGTCGCCTCGGACAGACGTTCAATGGGATTGACCAGATAGCGGGTACTGATCAGAAAGATCAGAATACTAATACCTATCGTAAATGCTCCAATCAGCGCAAAAAAGATTCGCAGCTCACCGAATTGCAGGATTACATCTGGACGCATAAAAAGAGCGTAATTCGCATTGCCTAGCTGTAAATGAACACCCACGGTATTGCTTAATTGATTATCGAAGAAACCGGTAATGAACGGTTTGCTTGGAAACTGGGCTACGCCATGGTATACCTCACCACTTAGCACCAGTTCTACAGCTTGCTTGTCCAGATCTTTTTCACGGAATTCGCGGCCGTAGAATTGGTCGTTGCCTTTCCCATCCGTCACATAGATTTCGTACCCAAGTGCGGCGGCATTGTTCAAATACTGCTCCATCGCGCCGGGTTGCTGCTCCACAAATTGCTTCATATGCGTTGCGATCCCCACCAGCTTCTCATCATTGAAATCCTTGAGCTTCGTATGATAGTAGATGTTGGACAAAAGAAAACCGAGCATGCCGCTGACCATAATCACCGCAATCGTAATGAGGAATACCCGGACGTACAAGGTCCTCAAGGTACTTTCACCTCCATCTTGTAACCAATGCCCCGCACAGTCTGAATGACAAAATCGTCCGTATAGTCCGCAAAACGATCACGCAGCCGCTTGATGTGCACATCAACGGTACGGTCATCTCCTTCGTAATCTGCTCCCCATACGAGCCGAATGAGCTCATCCCGCGAGAACAAACGGCCCGGAAACTGGGCAAGCTGTGAGAGTAATTCAAACTCCTTCATTGGCAAAAAGAGAATGGATTGCCCATCGGTAACCTCCACATTGTTACGGTCAATGACGATCCGGTTCATACGGATGATATCGCTGGATGTGCGATGGTACCGACGAAATAACGCCTTTACCCGGTAGACTAATTCTTCCGGTTCAAATGGCTTGGTCACATATTCATCTGTTCCTTTCAAATAACCATCTCTCTTGTCAGATAGCTGATCTCGAGCCGTCAGCAACATGATTGGAATATCGTAATGCTGCCGAATGAAATCACATAACTCCAGTCCGTCCATGCCTGGCATCATCACATCTAAGATTGCCAGATCGATCGGTGTTTCTTGCATTAGTTTGACAGCTTCCAGTCCGTCCTGCGCTTCATGGACCCGATACCCTTCCTTGGTCATGACATGCCGCAGGAGTGCTCGAATATTGGCATCATCGTCTGCCAGCAGCAGATGTTTCATATGGTTATCCGCCCTTCTATGTAACGAGTACATCTCACTTTGATCCTGCACAGATGGTAGCATAAAAGCAATCTTATTCGCTAGCGCATGCATGGATATACCCTGTACATGTTTACATTTTCTTAAATCTGGTTGACACTACTAAGAGGCAGAACTATAATAAATTCATAACATATGAACAAACGCTCATATATTCATTCGTTAGTGATTAACCATCGCTAAGGATCAATTATAGCCACATTAGAAATCATATTACATAGCGGAGCCTCGCTCCAAAGGAGAGGATTTAATATGTCTGGACATCATCACAGTCATAACCATGGGCACGATCATGGGCACAACCACGCTCACACGACCAATAATAAGAAAGTACTTCTGTTTTCCTTCATTATTATTACCATCTATATGATCGTTGAAGCCATTGGTGGATTCATCACCAACAGTCTCGCGCTTATCTCGGATGCAGGCCATATGCTGTCCGACTCCATTGCACTTGGGATCGCTTTACTGGCGTTTACCTTTGGTGAAAAAGCGGTGAATACTGGCAAAACGTACGGGTACAGAAGATTTGAAATTTTGGCCGCTACGTTAAACGGAATTACGTTAATCGCCATTGCACTCTACATTTTCTACGAAGCAATTGGTCGTTTTATCAACCCGCCAGAAGTGGCAACCGTAGGCATGTTAATCATCAGCGTCATTGGATTGCTCATCAATATTCTGGTGGCCTGGATCATGATGCGTGGTAGCGATACCGAGAATAACCTGAATATGCGCGGGGCTTATCTCCATGTCATCAGTGACATGTTGGGATCGGTTGGGGCCATTGCGGCGGCACTGCTCATGATGTTCTTTGGCTGGGGTTGGGCCGATCCACTTGCGAGTGTGATTGTCGCTGCACTGGTATTGCGAAGTGGTTTCTATGTCACCAAGTCATCCTTGCATATCTTGATGGAAGGTACTCCGGCCAATGTCGATGTGAATGAACTGGTGCAGACCATCAAACAAGTCGATGGCGTCAAAGGCGTTCATGATGTACACGTCTGGTCCATTACCAGTAACTTGAACGCGCTGACCGCACATATCGTGGTGGATGGAACGATGGATGTCTATGCATCCGAGATCCTGATTCAGAAGATTGAACATATGCTGGAACATAAAGAAATCAAACATGTGACGCTCCAAGTGGAGTCCGAAAAACATCTGCACGATACCTCGGTACTATGTACCGTCAAAGGCGACGCACCAGATGCCCACGCGCATCATCACCATTGAGATGGTATAACATATAGCTGCAAACAGAAACAGGGCAGATTCCCCGGTGAAGGGAACGCCCTGTTTTTGTTTGCAGAAGTTCAGCTTTTTGCATGAGCAGAGAATGGAATATCTTCTTTACCTTGTCGCAATCTGGACTACTTGTATCTGTAAAGTAGCTTCTCTTTCTTCTGATCAAATTCATATTCCGAAATGATATTTTTCTCTTTTAATTCACCCAACTGTAGCAGTTGTTCATGAACATTTACAGGGGCCTTTTTTCTCTTGCTAGATATGATTAGAGCTAGAATTGAGAAAAGCAGACCATACAGTACACCCAGAAGTCCCAAACCTGCCGCTACCTCCGCACCTTCTTGCGAACCATCTAAAAAAACGACTATGAATAAAAAATTGAGTACGAACCCAATAAGACTGACGATCGATAATGCTTTCAATGAATGTTCCTCCTAAATGTTATGTATGTTTCTATCAAAATCAGGAAAGGCAGGTCAGAACACTAAACATCAACCTCAGCCCAGTTTATAATGACGTATCCAACTTAACGTTTCCTCACCTAAACATCTGCATCAATTAAATGATAGTCATGATCAAATTTTGCATGAATTCGATGGCCACCAAATAAATCTCCATCTGAACATTCACAGTATATATGGTTCACTCGTAATTCAATGTCTAGCAACGTTATGACTCTTTCAAAGTCTTCTGTGGTTACGTCATATTTCCCAGCATCTACATCATCCCAATTTAAATTCTCATCATCTTCATCGTATTCAGGCCAAAAATCATTTTTATAATCAATTAAATGATGTGCTATCTGTGTCTTAGCCCTTTTTTCAAATCCATCAAACTGACAGAATAGTTTTTCTGCTCTACTCATCAATGCATCTACATTGGTGCTTTCATTCTCAAGCTTTAAACTGTAATATACTTTCCCTTCCGTATAATCATAGGAGTTAAATTCGTCATTGTACATAAAAGAGCCTATTATTCTACTACTAATTGTCTTTTCCATAGGTGATTACCTTTCTCTTCAATATATCTAAATCAATAGTCCATCTCATATTCATACCTCACCAATATCCTACTTACCTATAATCAGATTTTTTCTTTCACTTTTGAATGATAAGGTGAAAACTTTACTATTTTAACATCCCTGACATAATCGTTTCCATTCCTGCCATGCCTTCAAATATTTAGGTAGATCATCCGGATGATGCTTGTTACTCAGCCCAATTCGGCAATACAGATGGACCAGAGCTTCCTCTATCAATCTGGATTTATCCATATCTACCTGTTCCAGAAGTTCGAACGTAGCAAATAATGTTTCGGTGTTGATATCATCCGGCGAAGAGCTAAAAGCATATAAGAAATCATAGAGGATAGGTCCCACCATTGGAGATGGGTCAATGACGCCGATGAGTTCATTTTGAGCAAACACAAAATTATGAATCCCCGTATCGCCATGCAAAAGAAACTTCTCTTCTTGCTCATGAAAGAGACGATCCACTTTGGATTGAACCAAATTATAATCATCTATCGTTAAAATACTTCCAAGATTCATCTTTGCTTCATGAACGCTAATCTGATTGAATTCTTTCCAGGTCCTCTGTGGGAACTCTATTCTGCCCCATGATTCCGTATCTGAAGAACGCACATATGTATTGAATAGCTCTTTCACCAGACGAGATAACCAGTCTCTTTTTTGTCCACGGTTGAAATGGGTCGTACCTTCCATATACGTATAGATAAAATAAGTGTTATCCGGATCAGTGAACAAAACTTCAGGCAATAACGAAGAATTTTTATATGTGTCCAAAAACTGCTGGGCAATGTGAATCTGTTCGGGTTCATCTGATTTTAGAATATAGTGCCTGTTCAGACCTGTACTCAACCGATAAACACGTCCCGCTGTGGTACCTGACAAACTTTGAATTTCAGATATTTCCTCGTTGATATGATGCATCTTAAATAAGTTATTGATCTCATTTATCGTTGGGTTGATTAACATGTGGTTCTCCTCATATAACTAGGATCTTGATTCATTTGGTAAAGCATGCTCATACAGGTGTACCTCCGTTCTGTTTTCTATACTTTCTCATCAATAATATGTTTGCTACCATCTTGCTGCTTATGGTGTTGCATTTTTTTTATTTCAGTTTTCAGATAGTGCACTTCTTTAATCAATATATCCAACTTTCTCGATGTGTTGGATGAATCTATGGCATAACGTATTATTGCAGCAATGATAAGAACCACAATAAAACTTATAAGTGATACGATGATTAACGTCCATAAAAACTCCATATTGTTGTTCCACTCCTTGCTGTCAAAATAATAAATCGTAAAACTCTTCCGAAAACCAAAACCATATGATCCCTAGGATCATCATAATGGTGCCTAGTACTTTTAATATTATTTCGATAGGTTTAGGGATATCACTATTAGGAGGGTTATCTTCAAACTCGTAATTCGGTTTAATTTTTCGATATCTCATCAGGACAAATATTTTGTATAGAAAGTCAGGAAAGAAGTAACATGCAATGCCCACGACAAATACGGGAGTAGATAAATAACCAAACGTACTGGTGGTCCATTCCATCTCTATTTCCTTCATCCTCCTTTTTCCTTACTGAATTCCGGCTGTACCAAACGTATTTTCAATGGCTTCTTTATAATTTTCCCAATCAAAATAAAACGGGCCTACCTGTAGTTTCTTCTCATTCAATAAGAAGTCTTTGATATTCATCGCTACCCCATCCCAGACAAGGTACCAATTCATGTTTTTTCAGCCTTTGGTAAAGGGATCTACCATCAATAATGATGTCAGCAAATTTCGTGTTTTTATTTCCGTCCTGTTCAGGATCGAACTCGTCGTATCTTGAAGCTAATTTGGTTTCTAAGATGCTAATTTTCACTACAATTCCTCCATAATCAGCCTTTAGGGCTCACTCTCACTCTTCCTCTACGAGAATATCAGCACAGCGAACAATCAGCTCAGGCATATTCTCTCCATCAAATAGAACATGAAGCTCATATCCGTTATCGATTCGATACAGCTCTTGATATAGCCAGTAACTGCCTACAATCCCACCGTCTTGCTTGATGATTTCGGGTGCAACCAGCGTAAGTTTATTTATGTTGGTGAAGCCCCCACGGGTATCAAAACGAATGACCACTTCATCTCCCGTCAGCAGTTCTGTCACTGTACAATCATGATATTGAACCCGGCCATGTATTTCATCGGGAATATCCTGCGCCATCATCACTTCTCTAAATTCTTTCGCTGCGTGATCCACATGTCTCTTATTTTCCGCACTTTGTTTCTTTAATTGCTGTAAAATCTCTCTCGTGCAATAACCCAACGTAAATACACGAATATCCGCAATTTGTTCAACGATTTCCTGTGGCAAATTCTCCGCCTTGTATTGAAAATTCCACTCTATTGATTCTTTGTACTCTTCCTTGCATTTCTGCTCATCAAAAGGAGGGCGTACATCATACTCTGCAATGAGTTTCTCAATATGCGCTCGTTCTTCCGAAGGCATGTGATAAACGATCTGATCCTCTTCTGTCACTTCTTCCTCACCGAAAGCTTTGTCTACGCGAGTGAGCACTTGACCATCATGCTCCAGCATGTAACGTGGGTCCAAATCATAAAGCTCTCGCTCCTGCTTCACATGCGCTTTTTCCTTTCTTTTATACAACCTTAAAAATAGATTCTCATCGAACTCGTAAGCTCCGTTATGTACTCTTAAACCAAAATGAAGATGTGTCTGCTGACACAGCTCATACCATTCTTTCGTTAGATATCTCATGGGCATCTCTCCTGCTAATTTTTAGAATCTACTTCAATAATCGTGTTAGCGATAACAGATCTTGTAAAGCCTAACACCTCGACCACTTCAGATCGACATCGTTAGAAATTGCTCTATTATTTTCACCGCTATTCCTCCAAAATCTTCAGCCTCAACGATTCCTTATATTCAACAGACGTACTGATCCACCCCAAGGTTTGAAACAATTTATGTTTGATCTCTTTGTCGGTTCGCGCCGCCCATTCATGCATAATAGGCTCAACCATGCTCTTGGATAAATCGTCTTGTACGTGATGAGTTCCACCTCCTAATCATTCTCTCCATGAATCCGAAGCCACTTGGAAGGGGCTTTTCTGGCAAAATGCTTTTCAACAAAATCCAAAATGTTATCAATGCCAGGCAATGCCGCGTTTTCTCTGGCTTCGTCAAACGTCATCCATTGGTACTCGATATGTTCATGATTTAACCGGACAACCTGGCTTTCATCCACATATCCTACGAATACGGGAGCGGTATAGATATAATCCTCCATGGGTGAATAATATTGTTCGAATTGATTGGCAGAATACAACCGGACTTCCGTAATACCTGTTTCCTCGTGAACTTCTCTTAATGCAGCTTCCCATGCCTTCTCGCCCTTCTCTATCCCGCCGCCAACATAACACCACTCGTTATGCAACATACGACCCGCCCGCTTCAGCATCAGTACACGGTATTGATCGAGGCTCTTCTTCAACAGAACTACTGCCACGCCTTCACAACGAATGGGAACTGCCTGTTTCACGTGCTCTGTACCATTCAATTTCTCGCCCCCTTCTCTTCAGAATCGAAGTCCTCCAACACTTTAAACTTATCTCCGTGGATTTTGTCCAGATGATCTTCTCCCCAATAACATAGATGGTCCAGGGCAGGCTTGAGTCCCCAGCCGTAGTCTGTTAACTCGTACTCCACTTTGGGAGGTACCTCCGAATATACTTTGCGCTGCACAATCTCATCCTTTTCCAGACCTCTGAGCTGTGTTGTCAGCATCTTCTGCGTAATGTCCGGTATCAACCGTCGAAGCTCCGATGTGCGTTTCCGTCCGGTCATCAAATGATAAATAATCAAAGGCTTCCACTTCCCGCCCATCACTTCCAAGGCCGCTTCCACGCCAACTTTATATTTCTTTGGAGCGTTTGTGTCTTCATGTTCCGTCATTTTTGAACCCCTCCATAATCAGGCTATATCAAGGTGAATCATAATCTTTTTATTGCTCTTTTTTCTATTATTTGAGCCTATTTCGAGGCATCCATTTAGGGTACTTTAATGTTCCTATAGCACTTCATTCTTCCTATAGAACATCAAAGTGCGTACTTCCAGATGTTTTCATACCTGTTTATAATAGCATCAGCCACTGATTTATGGCTACAAGACAGCAATCCAGAAAGGTAGTGAAAGATAAGATGAACGTACTCGTTGTAGTATCCCACCCAAGAAAAGATTCTTTGACCTTTCAGGTAGCTCAACGTTTTGCACAGGGTCTTACTGAGGCCGGTCACAGTTATGAGATATTGGATTTGCATGGGATTGGCTTCGACCCAATCCTCCGAGAGATGGATGAACCAGACTATACTCAAGAAAATCAGGTGTTCTCGCCTGAGGTTGAAACGGAGATGGCGCGATTGAAGAAGCACGATGCTGTGGCTTTTGTGTTTCCTCTCTGGTGGTGGCATCTGCCAGCCATGTTGAAAGGTTATGTGGATCGTGTCATGAACAACGGGTTTGCCTATGGCGCGAACAAACTTCCTCATCAGCAGATATTGTGGATCGCTCTTTCCGGCGTGACGGAAGAACAGATGCATAAGCGCAACTATGGGCAATCGATCACCAATCTGCTCAATGTGGGTATTTCCGATTACTGTGGCGTGTCCCAATCAAGAGTTGAGTTTTTATATGAAACGTTGGAATCCAAGCCCGAACACTATGAAGCACTGCTGAACCATGCACATCACTTGGGACTGAACTATGCCAACGATATTCCGACGCTGTAAAGATATTAATAGCGCTGCATGGTTATAACGCCCCAACTCCGCTTGAACACGGCAAAAAAGGTCGCTCAGAAGAGCGACCCTGTTTGTTAAGATGCATTATTTTACTGTCGAGAAAAGAAACTTCTCCAACATACTGGTATCGGTGATGCTATGGTTGCAAGCTGTGTTATCCATGCATACGTACTGGGCTACAGAAGAAATATTGTCTGGCGTATAACTCTTGGTCTTCACGTTGAAGAATCCGAGCTCCTGATGGCGATGACAGAACATACAGTATCCCTTCTTGTTCGTCGCCGTAATTCGCCCCTCAATCCCTAGGAATCTGCCTTCATACGGATACACGATGAACAAGCGATCGGTAGCAATATCGGTCCATCTCAGATAAGTTGTACGCGCGTAATCGATGGATTCCAGATCCGGCACCTTAAGCTTCTTTACCTTGGGAAACAGCTTCTGAATCTGCTTCGCGGATACTTGCGGATATGGAATCAGATATGCTTCCAGCCGGTTCAGATACGTCTGCAATTCATGTGTCGTCTCATACGTGGATAACTGCTCCAGCAGTTGCTTCTGCTCCGGAGTGAGTTCATCGAAGATGCTCACCGCATTTGTGCCGACCGTATAACGAACGGTTTCCAATACTTTTGGATCTACAACCGAGCGTAGCGTTTTCAGCAGGAAGTCAGCTTGTTTTTGAATATAATTAAATTGATGATTCTGAATAAATGGTGTTTGCATGGCGTTCAGCCCCTTATTTTTATTAGGAAAATAAAGTAAGGTGCAAAGCCTGCGGGTTGAACCATAATGTTGATGTTGATTTCAGGGCAAACGATCTCATTTTGTCGCGCCCTACACAAAGTCCGCCCCTATTCAGGCTTTGCGTAAGGCTTTCTAGCGAACGAGCAATCCGGCATTATCCATATTGCCACGTCATAACCCCCAATACGATAGATATATCGAAATTATAGCAGGGCAGCATAGTGTAGGCAACGAGCTTCGTTCCAATCTCCAATTATAAAAATATACTTTTATCTTAGATTTATAGATGATATAGTTTAAATTTTTCTAGATCTACATTGAATTTGCCTTCTATAAGTATGTCCAGTCCTAATAAACCGTTAATATTATGATATTTAAATGAAGTAAAATCTATTGGAATATCCTTTAAAACAAAATCTCCCACCTGTATTCCCTCGACACGCTTACTAAAAGCATGTTCCTTACCGCCAATTCCGTAACTTGTTATAATCTCATCCTCTACCCCAACTAGAATGCCAATATCGTCTACTTCATCCTGTGAAATCAAGGTATGACTTGCTCCCGTATCAATAACTATGTTATTGATCCTTTTTCTATTTCCGTTAAAAAGGATTATTAGTTCAGTGAATAATAGTCCTTCTCTATATTCAATTTTCATTTAAAATTTTCTCCTTAAACCTACATTCTTCCGTACCTTAACAATGACTTGATCTTTGGAAGTATGATAGACCAAGGTATTGTCCCGGCTATTTAGTAATTCTTGGGTTGCTTTTTCATCGCTTACAGGACCGATCACAGCGACCTCATCTATAACTTCTTGATTCTCTGTCTCTTCAGAATGAAGGACTTCAAACTTCACGAATTGATTCGGGTAAATTTGTTGAACCTCTTGCCATTTCATAGTCATTCCCCCTATCGTTTGATGATATTATACCACTTAGTAAACACGCACCAATCATTGAAATTTCATCTGTCCTTTAGTCATTATTGAAAAATAGAATACTATCCAATTCAACATTCAACGTAAATAGAGTGTTTATAAAGGCTTTTGATGCTTTTACTCAAACGCCTATTAACACAAAGAAGCCACCTCCCTGGCCTTCCCCAGTTCAGCAGCTTCCTTTTCACAACCCTATTCTAACCCCTACACTCAACTACTCCTTAACAGCACCAACCACGATCCCGGTTACAAAGTACCGTTGCAGGAACGGATACACAAGCAGGATCGGCAGTGCGCTGATAAAGATCTGCGAAGCCCGAATGGTCCGTTGGGACAGGTTCGCAACTGCTTCCGGATCAAGCTTCGACATGTCGGCCTGCACGATGATCGTCTGCATGAATGTCGCGAGTGGCAGTTTTTCTGCATCACGGATGTAGATGATCCCGTCAAAATATGCGTTCCAATGCCCAACCATCATGAAGAGCGAGACCGTTGCAATAACGGGTACGGAGACAGGCAGATAGATTTTGATAAACGTCTGCAAGTGACCTGCACCATCGATAAATGCAGCTTCTTCCAGGTCCTTCGGAACGGTACGGAAGAAATTGAGCAACAGAATAATGTTGAACACCGCAACCAATCCCGGCAGGATCAAGGCCAGCAATGTGTTCATCAGTCCCAGCTTCAGAATCAGGATATATCCCGGAATGAGGCCACCGCTGAACAGCATCGTGATGACAAAATACCACAGATAGATGTTACGTGCGCGGAACACCCGCGTCTCTTTGGAAAGCGCATAGGCTGCAAGCGTATTAACGATTAACGCAAGTCCAGTACCGAGCACCGTCCGCTCCACAGATACCCATAAGGAGGAGAGGAAGTTGGTATTGGCAAATGTCTTCGCATACGCCTCCAGTGTGAATCCAATCGGCCAAAATGTTACGAGACCCGCATTTGCAGGTGCAGATGCGCTAAGTGATACCATGAGTAAGTGATACAAAGGCAGCAAGCAGAGCAGTGAAAGGATGGTCAGGAACACATTGTTGAATATGCTGAATATGCGGTAAGGCATCGTTTTATGATACATTCGTTTGTCATCCTTTCTAGAAAATTCGATATCCGGCGAATCGGTAAGCCAGTCGGTACGAGATCACAATCAGGATCAGGCTGATGACCGATTTGAACAGATTCACAGCGGTAGCGAAACTGAACTGCCCACTAAGCAGACCTTCTCTATACACAAACGTATCGATAATATCTCCTTGTTGGTAAATCAACGGACTATATAAGTTAAAGATCTGGTCAAAGTTGGCGTTAAGCACATTACCCAGTGCCAGTGTTGCGATCACGATCCCAATGGGAATCAGTGCCGGGATGGTAATATACATCGTTTGCTTCCAGCGTCCTGCCCCATCCACTTCAGCCGCTTCATAAAGTGCAGGGTTAATGCCGGACAGTGCCGCGAGGAAGATGATTGTGTTGAATCCAAACTCTTTCCAGACATCACTCGCAATAATCGTGAATCGGAACCAGCTGCCATCCCCGAGGAAGAAGATCGGCTTGATGCCGAATACCGAAACCAGGAACTGATTGACAATACCCGTCTGGGCCAGAATGTCGATCAGAATGCCTGACAACGTAACCCAAGACAGAAAGTGTGGAAGATACACGAGCGTTTGAATCGTTCTTTTCAGTGCCATCTTCCGTACCTCGTTAAGCAATAAGGCAAAAATAAACGGAATGATCAGATTCATGACAATCTTCGTACAGGCAAAAAATAGCGTGTTCCACGTAATTTGCAGGAAATAATCATTTTCCCACATGTACCTGAAGTGCTTCAGTCCTACCCATTCGGAATTAAAAAATCCCAGTGCAGGTTTATAATCTTGAAATGCCATCAAAATCCCGGACATCGGAATGTATGAAAATATAAAGACCATAATGGCCGCCGGCAACACCATGAAGTGCAGAATCCATGGCTGTTTGTAGCGTTTTTTTCTCTTTTTATCCAGCTTGTTCCCAACGTTTGCCTGCGGGATCCGCTTACCCTCCAATTTAGCCTCCATAGCGCTTCTCCTGTTCCCAAAAAAAGTTTTTGTGTGTGATCGGGTTCTCTGATATAAATAGTATCAAGCCATTCTGAGGTCTGCTATATAACATTGTTAGGCTTGATAGTGTTTTGTTAGGGATATCATCGGAAGAGGTTGTTTACACACGAATTAGAAGGAGACTTTTCATGCATATATGGAAGCGCTTAATGCCATTTCAAGGTACTACCAGATCCCGATTCAGTCTGTTTGCCAAAATAAACTTGTTAATTGTGGTCTTATTCATCCCTATTCTGATCATGTACACCTACTCGAACAACGTCACCTATGATGTCGTCAGCAAAGAACTGCAGATCTCCAACACGAAACAGCTCACGTTTTTGTCCAGTCAGATCGACTCCCGAATCAATCAGATGATGGATTTCAGCCTGATTCTCTCCCGAGACCCGAATGTCAGAGCGTTCAACGGCCTTAACATGTGGGATGATCGATATGACCGGATGCAGACCCGTTATGTGATACAAGAGAAGATGATGCTGCAAACCGGTGTTACTGATATATGGCCCACCCGATATGCGGTGCATTCACAGCAGAATGAAGATGTCATCGCCAACTACAATCGAACCACAGGGTATGATGAAGCGTATTTGAAAAAGAATATGAGCGGACAATGGACCTATGGGGACCAAGGTGCGGAATCAAAAGACAAGCTGCAATCCTTCTATTGGTTCTATACCGATTCCTTGGCACAGCCGGGAATGCTCACGGGAAGTAATCTGGTGATTGAAGCGAGCTTCAGTTATGAGAATATTCAAAATATGCTGGATACGTATAAGGCTGGCGGACAAGGCGATCCTTTCTTGTATCACAAAGGAAATTCACCCATTCTCAATCGAAGCGCGGACAAGCAGTTATCTGCAGAACTCATTCAATATCTGGATACGCACTCTCCCGAAGATACCACACAGGATGTGGTCGAACTGAACGGCAAGAACTATCTGGTTAGCTCAGTAAAGTCCACTTATCTGGATTGGCATCTGGTTGATGTGATCCCGCTGTATCAGATTCTGAAACCCATCTCGCTTAGTCAGAATCTGTTCTACACCTGTATGATCCTGCTCCTGGTGGTGGGGATCTCTGCGTCAATCCTGCTGTACCGGAATGTGCAATATCCGATCAAAAAGCTGATCAAAGGCTTACGCCGCGTAGAGCAAGGAGATTATTCTGTCCGACTGCATAGCAAAAACCAGAATGAGTTCTCATTCCTGTTCCGTAGATTTAATGATATGTCCCATCAGATTCAGGATCTGATCGAGAATGTGTTCCATGAGAAAATTAGAGCCAGGGAAGCAACGCTGAAGCAGTTGCAGGCCCAGATCAATCCCCATTTCCTATATAATTGTCTTGGTTATATCATCAACATGGCCCAGATGAAGGACGAGCAAGCCGTCGTCTCCATGGCGCATAACCTAAGTGCATATTATCGCTACACCACCCGTATGGAACGGGAGACGTCGTCGCTACAAGAAGAGATCAAGCTGCTGATCAACTATCTGGATATCCAGAAGCTGCGTAATGGTAGAATTGAGTATCACATTGATATCCCTGAGGATATGCTCTCCCAGTCGGTGCCACGATTAATGCTTCAACCGATGGTCGAGAATTCCGTCATACATGGTGTAGCGAAGTCCTATTCATCCGGGGAAATCCGAATTACCGGGGAGCGTTTGAATGGTTTTGGCCGAATATACATCGACGACGATGGTCCAGGCTTAAGCCCGGAACAGTACGAAGCGCTGAACTTGAAAATGCAGGAACCTTTACAAGAAGAAATGGGCTGCGGCCTTTGGAATACGCACCAACGAATCACGCACCTGTTCGGCAGTCACTCCTACCTCCTATTCGGCCCATCCCCACTAGGCGGATTCCGAACCGAAATCATCTGGGAGATACCAAAAGAGGACACAGATTCCGATAAAGGTAATACCGATACAACTTGATACGATACTAACGATAAGTTGACTATTTGATTTTGAACGAACCATTTACACGTGAACATTTATATAAGGCCTTGTTTAAAATAAATGATTAGAATTTACGTGAACTCAAGCGAAGGATTGAAGGGATTCTGTAGAAACGAAGTGTTCGCCTTTCAAGCACCATTTTAACCTTATAATCATCTAATTCAGAAAATGGGGCTTGAACAGCGATCGAAAGAACCCTTCAAATCCGTAGCGATTTTGTTCACTTCACGTATCCTTTGATTTTAATTATTGGCCTTATATACCAACCACCAAGGGAGACATTATAATGCACATGATGATCGTAGACGATGAAGCACACTGGGTCGATAACCTGTCCATGACCAAGCCCTGGCACACGCTGGGGATCGAACATATGCATAAAGCATACTCGGCACACGAAGCACTACAAATGATCGACACCCACCCCATCGATATCGTGATCTCAGACATTCAGATGCCTGAAATGACAGGCATTGAACTGATTGAACGTATCCGCATCCGTGACAAAAAAATAAAATGCATCCTGTTATCCGGGTATTCCGAATTCGATTACGCCAAAAAAGCCATCCAGTTCGAAGCTGTAGACTATCTGCTGAAGCCCCCTACTGATGATGAATTAATGGGTGCTGTTCAGAAGGCCATCGATCAATTAAATAATGAATGGGAACTTGTCAGTTCACTGACACGGACGCAGTTTACGTTGCGAGAGAATCTCCCCCATTTGCGGGGACGACTGCTACTAGGAGCTTTACAGGGACAACGAATCGCCGCTGCCGAATGGGAGCGGAAAATCGCCAATTACGATCTGCCCTTTCATACCGGAGATGCCGCATTAATGTTGGTTCGTTTGGAAGAAGAATTCGGACACTATGACAGCAATGATCAGACCCTGATCGAATATGCGATCATCAACATGGCGGAAGAGATTATGGGTGAGTTTATGGAAGTGTGGGGCGTCAAGGAGGAGCACGGATATCTGGTTTTTTTGCTTCAGTTTAAAGATCGGAAAGGCGATATTGGCAAAGAAACCATTCTGGAGAAGCTGTCCATTCAGCTTCAATCCAAAGTAAAACAGTTTCTGAAAGGCTCCCTCTCCATCGTTATCACCGAGTGGTTCACCTTTCCGGATCAGCTCTACGATCGCTTCCGTCAGGCTTCCGCCTATTTCCGGCAGATCGTCGGAGACGAACGCGAATTCGTCATGCGTGTCAGCGATGTCGAGACACCTGCGGCGCAAGGTCCCTTGGATGTACTGTACACCCCGCCCACCTTCATTAGTCTGTTGGAAAGCGGACAATGGGATGCAGCCGAAGAGAAAATCCTCGCGGTCTGCGCAGAGCTGGATGAGAAATGGTCGGAATCCTGGGAGCACTGCATGGAGGCAGGTTTTCTTATTACGGCTTCGTTCACTAACATCGCCCATCGGAACAAGCTGACTCTGACCACTTTAATGGGCAATGATGTCGAGGATTTGCAAAGTGGGGAAGTTTTCGCTACCATCAGCAAATTGCGGAAATGGTCGCTCAGCGTGCTTGGCAAACTCAAGGAAGGCACGTCCAACGAGATCAAGGACATCCGTTCGGAGTATGTGAAGAAGATTCAGGATTTTACAGATAAGAACCTGCATCTGGATGTGTCTTTGCGTGTGCTCGCTGACCATGTCAATCTGCACCCGACCCATTTGTCCAAAATCTACAAGATCGAAACGGGCGAAGGCATCAGTGATTATATCTCGCGCCTGCGTATGGATCGGGCCTGCCACAAGCTGGTCACGACCACCAAAAAAGTGTACGAAATCAGCATGGAGATTGGTTATATGGACCCGGCATATTTTATCAAAGTGTTCAAGCGTCAATTCGGCGTTACGCCGCAAGAATACAGAGACCAGCATAAATAACATGACTGAAAACCGATCTTATTGAACATTCACTAATAGAGTCCTATCGAAACTAACAAACTCATATAGATGCCCTCCCGCCCAAATTGGTACAGTTACATTGTAGAGGTTGTTCAAAAAGTCCGCTTTTGATTACGAAGGATGCCTAGCGGCATCATCAGCATCGAATATGGGATTCAACCGAAATGTCCGTTGCTCACGTAGCTCTATCTACGCTCCGCTACTCCATTTCTAGCTTCATCCCATCTTCTCGGTACTGAAAACCGGCCTTTTTGAACACGCATTTGTAAAGATCATACACCGTAGGGGGATTGAACAATGATCAAATTCAAAACATGGTGGTCACTGCTCATGGTTATCGCGCTCATCACGATCACTGCGTGCGGCAGTGGCGAGACAGCCAGTGACAATGGTACCGATAATACGCCGGGAACTGTCGGCTCAGCGGAAGCAGAAGCTGCTTTTGCTAAAGGAAAATATGATCCACCGATCGAGTTCAGTTCGGTATTAATGCCGAAGAAATACGTGCAAGGAGATACCAAAGAAAATAACGTGCACGATCGCTGGATGCTCGAAACGCTGGGTATGAAACACAAAGATACTTGGTATCCGGCCAATGACGATCAATACAGACAAAAGCTGCAACTGGCTATCGCCTCTGGCGAAAAGCTGCCTGATTTCGTAACGGTACCCACCAATGCGGTACTGACGAATCAGCTGATCGACTCCGGTCAATTCATCGCCATCGATGAGTTGTTCGACAAGTACGCGAGTCAGACTCTGAAAGATCACGCAGCAGCACATCCTGAACTGTGGTATCCGTTCACCAAGGACGGCAAGAAATACAACATGCCGATCATGGAGTACACCGACAACGACGATACACTGCTCTGGCTCCGCGAGGACTGGATGGAGAAGCTGAACCTGGAAGCTCCGAAAACTATCGCGGATCTTGAGAACATCATGGACAAATTCAAAAACGAAAACCCGGACGGTCTGTCTCCAGACAAAGTATTCCCGCTGGCGATCTCGCTGAAAAATAACACCAACACCTGGATGGGTCAGCTCGACTGGTTGTTCGGTGCATACGGCACAATTGAGGAGCAATGGAACAAAGACGCAAACGGCAACCTCGAGTACGGCTCCGTTAACCCGGGTGCCAAACAAGCTCTTGCCAAGCTGGCTGAATGGATGGATAAAGGTTATATCCACGCTGACTCCGCTCTGTGGGACGAAGGCAAATCCGCTGAAAGCTGGACAGCTGGCAAAGCGGGCATTCTGCCTGGCGCAAACTGGGTACCGGACTGGCCTGCACCTGACCTGCTGAAGAACGTACCTGGCTCAAAGTATAAAGCTTACCCTGTGCCAGCTGGCCCAGACGGCAAGATCGGTACGAAGTGGCAGAACTCTGGTGTCAACGCAAGTATCATGATCAACAAAGATGCGAAGCATCCAGAAGCCATCTTCTTGTATTACAACTACCTGCTGGACAACCTCGCGAACCCGAAAGCGGGCAGTGAGTATGAATACGGCTTCGCCAAAGGTTACGACTGGGATATCATTGACGGACAACCGACCAGTGACAAAGAGAAGATCAAAGACTTCTCCAACGAATTCCCTTTCCTGACCGGCCCAGCACGTATCCCGGATCTGTACATGAAAACACTCGTGAAGCTGGCCAACGGCGAGAAGCCTGAAACACCTTACGAGAAACAAATGGCCGAATTCCGTAAACCGGAAAACTGGTATGCTGGTAAAGTCGTTATGTCCCAGATCGACGTCCGTAAACAAAACTATTTCACTGGCGCTGCAACACCAACCATGGTATCCAAATGGAACCTGCTCCGCCAGTCCGAGATGGAAACCTTCAACAAAATCATCTACGGCAATTTGCCAATTGATGCCTTTGACCAATTCGTCGCCAACTGGAAATCCAATGGCGGTGATCAGATCACGCAAGAAGTGAATGATTGGTTTAAATCGGTAAGTGCGAAGTAAGAGTTGAAGAAGTAACACGGTTCAAAATAATCAAAAAAACAAGCCGAAGCGTGCATTGCCATCGCTTCGGCTTGTTTTTCTATATTTAGGTATCCTAGCACTTTAAAATACAGGAACTTCAACAGAATCTGTGCCCATAACTCTCTTTCCATCTTTCTCGTCTGATCCGACCTCAATACCAATTTTCAATGACTCAGAGGTGGACATCCCCTTTTTATCGGGACTTAATTCGATCACAATCGTTCCAGTACCTCCGCCATTTGCTATGTAATTTCGTTCTCTCCCAATTTCAATCATCGTGCGCCATGAAGAGTCATCAGAAGAATTCATCCAAGTGGATACATACTCAGCAGGCTTCAACTTCGATTGATGTTCAGGATAACTGCTGGTGATGCTGGCGACACTCCATTGATCAGGGAGATAAAATGCAACACCACCCCAGTCAGTAGGGTCAATCTCTACATGTGCTACTATCTTGATATGATCAATATGCTCCTTCTCACCCTCAACGAATATCGACCCTTCTGTCATAGTCTTTAAATTCGTTGATTTGGCATCCAGATCAAAGTTTTTGACGTGAATGATATTGCCATTAACCACTGGCTCATTGGCTTCATTTTTATTGGTATTTAAAAAAAGCAGAATAAACACAATCGCAATAAACATAAAAAGCAGGATTAAGTATTTAGATTTTTTTTTCATATAACCATACCTCACTTCTGCCTTTGTTTCTTTAAGCTTAACACATCATTAACGCCCTCCTTTCCTTAATTTAGAATTTGGAAAATTGAGCATTAAAACCGGAGCCGAAGCGATAGATTCGCGCTTCGGCTCCGGTTTTTAAGTTAAGATCAAGGCAGCTTCCCCTGACTTATGGGTTCGCCTTAGTGGATCAAGCCTCTGTATCGGTCTCCTCTGACATCGACTTCGACTGACCCAGCAAGGATACTGTGAGCTGAATGCCATCTCGTAGTCCCTGCATATACAACCGCTCATTTTCTATGCCTTTGCTGACAATATAACGATTCTCCCACTCGATATATTCAGGTGTTTGCTCGACATCATTACCTGCAAACAAAACTTCAAATGCTTCGTCTGTTCCCCCACGTACTCGACTCAGTTCAGGATCATGTTCAATCCGGGCAGTCACCTCATCCAGCCTTGCTTGAATCGCTCGTTGCATCCACTGTGGAAAATCCATTGCTTCTCCTCCCCTACGCATTATGTACCTCGCTCATCATCGTACAACTCGGTTATGTCTCGCCTTCATTCCACTCACTCGTGCCACCAGTTCATCCACCCTTCGGCTCTGTTCCTGAACCTCGGGATTGTCCCATAACGGAATCGCTTGCTTCAAGGATGCCTCACCAAGCTGATTAAGCTTGCGCCGTTCCTCTTCCAATAAGTCAAGCAACCGGCTCATACATCCACCTCTCTGATGGGTCTAAACTGCGCCATATCTTGGTAATCCTAGACGTGAGCAGTCAGTTTTAATGCGAATATCGGTTTATTTCATTTTAATTCGATATCCGCATTAAAACAACCATTATTTCTCATACAATTTGGTTGAAATGAGGGGTGTACATAATGAAGCATAGACAAGAACCGCCTGGCGACAAAAACATCATCGGCTCCCGAGTCGTATCTATTCGTAAAAGTAAGGGCATCAAACAACGAGAATTCCTCGCCAAATTGCAAACATTGGGTTTGGATATCAGTCAGACCAGTCTTTCACGTTTAGAGGGTCAGTATCGTCTTGTTCAAGATTATGAAGTGGTGGTAATTGCGAAAGCTTTGGAGGTTTCTGTGGGGTATTTGCTTGGAGAGTCTGAGTAAATGAGGTGAAAAGTGAGCGTTATCTATCCAGATGTACCTTAACATAATCATTTCAAAATGCATTGCTCCAATTTCAAGAATAAAACCGCAAATAGTGTTAATTTTCTTTACGTGTGAAGATCAATGTTTCAATACCGTTTAAGTATCATCTTTTATACTCATAATGATACTTTTGTGATCTAAGAATTATTCAAAATTAGGAGAGGAATGAGTTTATTGGATACGTTTAATATTATAGCCACTCTAATTATTGCTTTGATAGGAAGTATAGTCGTACCAATAGTAATTATGATTAAGCAAAATAAAGAAAAGGTAAGATTGAAATTGAGGGTGAAGTTAGCGTTAAGCAACTTAGGAGCGGGAGAAGAACACAGGTATCAGTATGTAATATTGAATACTTCTCAAAGATCTACGTATATTTCCGAAGTATACATAGAATTATACGAATTCAACAAATTTATAGATCGAATAAAGTATATACCACAAGTTGAAAGTTCAGACGGAGATGAAATTAATAGAAACGTTTTGCCTAATACATCTTCAATAGGATGGTTACCAGAAAGTGAAGATTATAAAAATCCAAATATTTTTATACGGTTAGCAGTTTACACACAAGATTTAGAAGTTTTCAAATCTGACTTTTTCGATCCAAGGATAAGTGCACAACTTAGTGAATTCAAAGTAAAAAAACTAAAAATGAAACATCAATAATTTTACACTTTATAATGATACTGCGATATATCAATTATGGTGTCTGATCTTGCTGTCTAACTTTAAACTCTTTCTAATATGTCATCCCCGATTCATCTTCCAGTAAGTATATAAAAAGTCATAGCAAAGACTTTTTTTTCAAAGTGTCTTTGCTATGGAACTAACTCAGGCTGCCCCTCTGTATTCACAACGCCAAGCATAAGCATAGGCCTGTCAGAGACTGCTTAGAAATTCTTCTTATCGACTACGGATTGTAATATTAATTTATACATTGTTAGACGATGTTTCAAAAGTTTTCCTATATAGAATACTAAGGATTTGTATAGAATAGATGTTATCTGAAAACAGAAAGAATTAACGGTATTAATGAGATTAATGTCCCTATGATACCTACAATTCCTAAGATTTGAACTATTGGAGACTGAGAGAGTTCATTTATTTTATATTTTAATTGATTGTTTTCTGTTCGAAGGTTTTTCTTAATGATTCTACTAAACACGTTACTAAAAAAATATACTTTGCACATTGTTGAATTGTGTAACTTAACAAATTCTTTCGCCTTATATGCCCTAACCTCTTCTTCACCCGTCAAAAAATTACGGTCTCTCCCACCATTTAACTCCATTAAACTTAACATCTTTGGATCTTTTGCAAAGTTATCTCCATAAATCTTTCTCACAATTTTAGAAAGGTTGTAACGCTTATTTTCATTAATTCGGTAAGCATCTTTTTTAGAGAGCACTTTAAATCGGTGTTCCAACGCTTCAAATCCGAAATTACTATTGGTCATATTCCAATGTATCCAATTGGCAGCATTACCTCGTTCAGCTGCAAAAGCAAAGAATTTATCAAGCATTTGTTCTTCAATCTTATCATAATGTTCAAATATTTCTTCTCTCTTAATATCCAGCTCTTCAGCAACGAGTTGCATTGAAAAGCTGTACATTTGCTTACTCTGATAATGTAAAACAGCAATCGAGGTGATACGCGGGGAATATCCCTCATTATCATCACTTAAATTTTGACATGAGTAGTGGATGAAATAAGTATTTTCTTTATCTTTCCATAAGCTTTTTACTTTCTCTTTATATTCATTCAACTTCTAAACCTCCCTTCTTTTAAGCAGGCTTATTATTTAGATAAGCAAGAAATATTATAACAATATAAGAGAGCTTTCATCAAATATATTGATTCAATTATGTTGAATGTAGCATTCCTGCATTCCTAATAATCAAATCGATCAAGACTCAGAGAGCCAGACTTAGCCAATTGATATATTGCTAGATTAAAACTAAAGGAACCGCCGCTTGAGCTCACTTTCAACAGTTATATTCATAAGTTCTTATTTAATTAAAAGGACTGATATAAAAACGTACATCATTGTTTAATGCTTTCTTCAAAAGCTGACTTTGATTCAATATATTTCTCAGCCCTCTAATCCATTGATTTCTATTAATCTCATATATAAGAATCCACTTATCTCCGTAAATAGATTCATTATTTAATTTCGCTTTCAATTGATCAGTGCTACTTTGAATTTCAATCTCTCTATTTAGACTTTGCTTTTGTACATAATCCAAAGCCATAATTGTAGAAAGTGGTTCAGAATAATTGATGATGCTCACAAGATTTTCAACTTCAATTGGCATATTGAGAGAACCCATAACAGAAAGCAACCATATAGTTTCAAGCTCATGCTTATAATTAAGACAACTTTCTAATATATTGTTTATATTGTGTTGTATACTTCTATCGAAAGTGAAGTTGTTATTCAATATGACATTATGCACATATTCGGCCATATTAGGAAATGTAAGAATCATATTAACTAAATGAGAGAAAACAAGCTTTTTCTCTTTCTGCGGAATAGTATGACTACTTAAAATTTTCAATCCGTATTTCAAAACCCCTTTATTATTATTTTGATGAAGTTCTATCATTTTTTCTATATATTTCAAGTATCCATCCTTAGAAAAATCGTGTTCTTTTAAAGCTTTAGCAAAGTCCTGATTCAGTTGATATGGATACTTATTAACTTGAGTCTTTTCAGTATTAATATGTAATTTATAATCATAAAGAATATTTTGAAAAAAAGGGATGAATTCATTTATCTCGCTTTCATTTCGAAAATAGAAATTATAATCATCGACATAACGTTTAAAATGGTACCCTTCACTATTTAAAATTTCATCAATGGAAGTTAAAATAACCTCTGAAACTATTCGAGAACTTAGAGGGCCTGTTGGGATTCCCTTAGTTTCATTATTATTTATAGATCTAACTAATTTATCAAATTCGTCATAGCTTTTATATGTTATATCTCTATACTTTGGCTGCTTTTTAAGTTCATTTTTTGAATCTTCCTTACCGTATAAGGCCCATGTTAGACTATGCGTATAGATGTTCTCGTAACATTTACTAAGATCTATTTTCAAAAGATATTTGTAACCAGCAGAATAAATAGTGCGGTCATGATAATTCTTTATAAATCTGGAAAAAACCTTGTATCCTTTGATTTGATTAGGGGAAATGATATTAGAATACGAATGTTGATTTTGGCGAAGCTTATATTCTATAACTCTTCTATGTTTTTCAATAGCTTCACATAGCATAAAGTACATATCTAAATGAGGGAGAGCTATAATTCTTCTTTCAAGGTCACTCTTGTAACTTGAAATAAATAAACAAGGAGTAAACTCAATCTTTTTAGATTTTAAACTTGTTGAGTTCAATTCTATAATTGATGGATTATTTTTAAGAAAATCTGCTATTTCAATACTTGTGAATACTTGAGATGGCAGATTGTCCGAAAAAAATCCACACTTAATTAAATTATACATTGTTAATCTCATCATAAATCTCCATTCATTTTTTTATAGATCTCATTTTGTTATATTTCTGTGGTATAACGTTTCGTATTCATGAAAACGAATGGGGTTTCCTACTGATTTCAATTCTAGAAATGCCTCTTAAGACCAAGGGCCACCAGGACCATTGCGTGAATAATTTGTATTATATTATCGGGGCCATCTTCGAATAATCAAATCAACCATTTTTTGTTTTTCTTTTCTTTCTTTTTTCTTTCTCCTTCTAAAAATTCCTCAAATGTTGGTCGCATCATACCTCCAACAAGGATAGATGAAATAATTTGTAATGGCGCTAATAATGTGTTTTTTAAACTCTTTAATCTGAGCTTCTTGTATCGAACTATATCGATTCGACCATTAGGAGATAAATTTATATTGTACCTTATTAACATTCGTTCTCCGGTTATTGTTTCCCAGTATAATAATAGTTTATCAAATCTTATCACTTCTTTTTCATATATGAAGTTTATGTTTTGACCAGGTTCCAGTTCAAATGTTTCACTCTCTGTTAGTTTATATCTATCTTTAAATATTTCAAAAATTATTCCTGTGGGGTCTTTATTTGGATCGATTTTCTTAAAAATATTGGTATTAATAAATAATTTAATATTTATCGCAATCCCTGGACCGAAATTTTTAACAATCAGTTGATTCCCTTCATCGTTTATCTTTAGTGGCCTTAAAAAAGATTTATGGGACGAGTGTATGATCTTATAAGTTGCAACTACATAAATAATTGTAACCGCAAGTAAAAAAATAGAGCTTATGGTCTGTAAAACAACACCATAGTCTTGGAAAAAAGATAATATTAGTGCTTTCATAGAATCACCTATAATCAAATTATTTTCCCCGATTACTTATAACGTTCTTGTATTCACGAACTGATAGACGTTTTAGTGAGTCAGATTGGACTGATCTTGTTTTATTTAGTGTGTTTTCAATTTTTGGATTTATTGCTTCTTGCGTATTTTTAATACTCATAAAAAATCTCCTTTGACCTTGGATCATTGCGGAAGTAGAGATGAGCACAGTAAATTCAATAATCAACCTCTATTTAATGTCATCTTTGCACAATCTACACTATCAATCAATTTGTTCTGATGAATAACAATAAACAAATGAACCAGATGGTATTTCCTCCGGGGATATCTCTTTCCCCAAACATATACCGATATTCTTTTTACCAGCTATAGAATGATTAATTTGAGTAGAAATGACTCCATACACTTGCTCTTCCCCATCCGTTTTTTTTATGATAATCTGTTTACCGATCATCTCTTTGATTGTTGACGGAAGTAGTTCATCCAACTCTTCATTGGCCCCCATGACGATGGTTCCGAATTCCGGAGTATCGAAGACTAACCCCACGCCAAACAGTATTTTAGTTTCCATTGTATGGCCTCCTTATCTCTGATCTATGAATAGCTCGCCTTTCACATCTCGCACTCTGAGATCGGCATTACGAAGTCTAACCATCGCATCTCTCAATAAAGCATACCGTTCAGTAGAATTGAGTTCAGGAGCAAACCTTGCTGCCCGGATACTTGCCTGAGCCTCATCAAGAGCATAGTTTCTTTTGATGACTTCAGGAGGAAGATCATAAAGTGGGAACGATCTGCCTGCGATAGAAGCCTCATAGTGCCCAATAATCTCGTGAGCTAGTGTAGCATTCATTGAAATGCGTGTATTCGCACTCAAAGTCCCTACTCCCGGGGCTGCTGCTGGTAAGACATCCGTATTGATGACCAAGCGATTATACATCATGCCTGTATTCCAGGTATCATAATAACCAGGTTGTGCGATTAAGATATTTTCTTCGGGGAAATCAAGCTTGTTCAAGTAACTCTTTATCTCAATCTTTTGGTTATCCGTCAGCGGAAGCTCATTGCGTTGTCCGTCACTTAAAATCTGTCTAAAATCCACTGCGCCCTCATATTTAACAGGGGTATCGATATGCAGCTTTGGTTTGAAAACAGAGCTTACCCCTAATACCATACCACCTGTACCAAGTATACTTGCCCAATGTTCACTTGACCAAGCATTTGTAGGCAAAACGGCTTCCCTAATCGTTCCATGGACTCCAAATGTCAACCAGTTCAGTGTGTCTTGAGGCGACTCTAAAGCTTTGTCAGCTCGATCAACATACCCGTTTACGAGTCCACTTGGAATACCAAATGTCCAGTAATCCAGAAATCCGCCTACACTATCATATCTCTTCTGATATCGGTCATCTGCCGATTGTATAAATGCTTGTCCTAGCTCTTTTAAACTATCTACAGACTTCTCAACTGCATTCCGATCGTCTACACCTTCCTGTGGGCCACAAGCATTCGGTGGTGGTGGTAAACAGTTTATGTCTACTTGCCCTTCCGACCCGTGATCAGCTTGGAGAAATCGTTCTCCATGGTTATGTAACACAGTTGATATTGAACTCATAAGTGTGACAACTTCAGTCATAACAATCTGTGACTTCTTGAAATCATAGTAGAACCTTTCTCTAGTACTCCCATCCCAGTTCGCTTCAATATCAGTCATACTTCGCAGAAGACTTTCATTCATGTGTTGAAGAGTAGTATAAGCTGTAGAGAACTGTTTACTAATTGCGAAAAGTTGCTCTGGCGTAACCATAATTCTCGTCATAGAATACCTCACACCTACTAAAGAAATATTTAGTTTCTGAATTCAGGGAATATCTGGATTTTACCGTTCATTTATTAACTGTGTCAAATACCTGTAGCAATAAGCCAGTGAGAGATCTAAACTAGAGCCCTGATCATTTTTGTTGTTACCTTTGACTTTGTTTATATACTTGTCCAACTAATTTAAAGACAGCAGGTCCCGATAAGGAACTGCTGCCTTTATGTCTTTGTAATTGACCTCACTTAATATCACTTATATATAGGAGTCATCCGCAAGCCTTTGTAATGTTTGAAATATCTATATTTAGCTTCTGCCCTTCTAAACATACAAATTCCATCCCACAATAAAAGCAGCCAAGATAGCAGCCGAGATACCAGACATGATGTACATCACCTTTTGCTTTTTGCTGTAACTGCTCTTCCGCAGTTTGTACATAAGCAAGCCAAGATACGCCACTGCTAGAACCACATAAAGTAGATTAAACATTAAATTGATCCGTATCGAAGAATAACCAGGATAATTTGGAAAACTAATCTTCTTCTGTATGATGAAAAGATTAAGAAGGAGTGCCATACCTGCAAAGTTAATTGCAAGATGATATTTATTAAAATTGGTGGTAGGATTTCCTCGTTTACGTAGTTTGTTAATAAGCATCCGGATTAAATAGCCGATCAAAGCAATTAAACTGAAAATGATGGCTAGTGCAACCGGAATAAGAGATATCTTAATCAAGTTTACCTTTACATTCGATACAGGCAAGTAATCAATGTAAGGAGTGACTGAAATTTTCTCAACAATACCATTATGCTCGACAACATTATAAGACTTTGCTAAATCAGCTTTTGTATATTTCGTTATATCAAGAAACGTAAATAAATTAGTAAATCTAGCGGCTGCCCGTCGTGCGGGTTGAAAATACCCTCCCCCCTCCGAAGTAACTCTATTAGAATTGACGTTATCACCGAAAATCTCTTTAGTAAGTCCGTAATAATAAATTTCCTCAAAGGATTGATTTGTCATGACCACCATCCCAAATTTAGATTCGGGATCAAAGACAAGTTTACTTGAGAATCCTTTCAAATTCCCTTCGTGCATCAGTGTAGGCACCCAGTATTCCATCTCAACGAACCCATGCGCAAATCGCGGAGTAGAAGTACCTTCATAATATAGACTTGTTGACAACATTTCGTTTAACGTATCCCTGTTCTTAAATAATACATTGCTATCATCTACAGGAATTAACGCTGCAAGGAATTTGCCTAAATCTTCTGCTGTCCCAATCGCTGCCCCTGTAGGATAAAACGTAACGTATACTCTGTTCTCAGGGATCAGTTTCAAATCTTTTGTATACCCTTCAATCTCATTCCTTCTTTGCACAAGGTCTGGACGATCTTGCCCTGTTGGATGAACCGTAGTGTCGTTCATATGAAGAGGTTCAAAAATATGTTGATTAACATATTCATAATAAGGTTGGCCACTTACCACTTCCACGATGTAACCGGCTAGTCCAACTCCATAGTTTGAATAACCGACAACGCTATTCGGTTTATAGATCTGTTTCGGCTCATTTTTACGCAGTGTTTCTCCTAATTCTAACGTTTCATCCTCCGAGTAATAAAACACCTCGGCCGCTGTTTGATCTTCCCAACCGGCATTGTGATGCATCAGGTTCATTAGGGTAATCGGCTCATCATATTTCAGCTTTTTGAAAAACCCCTCTGGCAGATATTCTTGGATATCCGTATCCAAATCAAGCTTTCCTTGTTCGACAAGCTGCATCACACTTGTATAGACCAGCAGTTTAGAGATGGAAGCCCATTCAAAAACAGTGGAGGTATCCGCCTTTCGCTGATTCTCAATATCTGCGTAACCATATGCCTTATTCACAATGGTTTCACCATCTTTAATAGCCACAACCGAAACGGCAGCGGTATACTTCTCATACGAGGCAACATAAGCATCAATCGTTTCCTCTAACTTGGATAAAGGAATTCTGGATGGTGTAGTCTCCACCTGTTTCTCTTCAGCGTGGGCAGGTACCGCTATTGCCATAATGATAAATATGAATGACAGAACACAAGCGATTACTTTGTTTACCGTATGATGTCCACGATTCATCTGCATTAGCTTCTCTCCTTTTATGTGAAATGTTAATTTCATCTCTTGTTTTCACGTATGCGTTTTCAAAAAAGTCCACATGACTCTAAATTATTCTCAAATGCAATTACACTCTTTTTAGGAGAGAGGTCGGAGAAGTTCTCCTTTCCAATTAACGATGTTTATTTCTTTATCTTTCAAGAGACACCAATCAATAATTTCACCTATCCATTTTGGCGTGATGATCTCATCGCTCCATTTCGGTGTTAGTACTCTTCTGTATCCTATATATTCTGTTGTCCAGCCTTCGAATTCTTCTCCGATGATGACTATATATGGGGGCTTGTTCTTATTACTGTGTTGTCCCACTTCATAAGTGACGATTAACTTCTTATCCTCAGAAATGATATGTAATTTGATTATCCCTTCATCGTCAATATCAGGTTCAACATACCAATAAAATAATCGATTGAAGCGAACGATTTTACGTTTATATTTTTTTCTTACGCCCATAACTCACCTCGCATATTTTGCTTAACACCGTATGAAGTATTTCAACAGTTTGCCAATCCACAACATTAACACTTTGTTATCCGATGTTGAAGGCCCTTAAGATTCATTAATTCTATTACTTTGTTATTCTTTCTTTATTGCCTAATATGACTTCATGAATTTCATCATATAATTGTAAATCTATAAATTCTTCATGAATCCATAGTCCTTCCTCAACATCTCCTCCCCCCATACCTCCACTAATCCCATCACCAGGAAAGAGTTTTTCGTAAAATAGTCCTTGGCCTTCTCCCTCATTACAGTCCCATGCAATGGTATCTAAATCTTTTAACAGAGTATGTAATGTCTCTTCACTGCATTTTACTAGTTTCATAGGGCAAGACAAATAGATTTGTCCTCCATCATCACCTTCCATAATTACATATGCATCTGGAGTATCCAGAGCTTTCTTAAAACTGTCTATAAATTGACTGTTCGGTAGTCCATTTACTTCATTAAGCATATGTCGAACAGGGCTATGGTGCTCTGGAATTACACTCATCTGATTGTAATCATCTTTTTTTCTTTCCATAAAGATACACCTCTTTGTTAGATATATTTTCTTAAAGTTATCTCAAATTAGTTATTTACTTCATTCATTCCTATGACTTGTTCAAATGCTATATTAAATTCGTTAACATTAATGTTTAAATTGATTATTCCTTCTTTATCCAGCCCTTTAGTATCTAATTTAAAAGTACCTGTCAGTTCTTCCGAGCTATTACCATCAACTTTCTCATTTATGTCCAATTTAATGTCCCTATCAATTAATCGCTCCTGAATATCCTTACTCAAGATCGGTTCAACTGTTTCTAACATTATTGATTTATTGGTTCTATTTCGAAGAGTGAAATTGTATGTTACAACTGTAATACCTACATCTTCTTCGCTCTCTCCCAGTCCAAATGAACTTGAGTTTATTATCAACCCGTCCTCAACAATTTTATCTGTCTTCACACTGTATGAAATACATCCACTTAGGGCGAGTATTGTTAAAAGAAATAGTAAAATCATTAAACGCTTTTGATTCTTCAATTCGGAAACTCCTTTAATTTTTTTCTTCATTTTTAAGATCCGTGTTTGCAAGTTCAAGTGCGATCGCTAGTCTAATCCGTGTATATTTCCTAAGTCCTTTTAAATAGGTATTGTCTAGTTGTTTGCTTTCAATTATAGGTTCAATATCTGGGTCGTAGCGATCGATTTCTACTTTTGCAATTCTATCGTTATTAATCAGCAACGAAAAAATATCTTCCCCTTGTTCAGGTATCCAGAACAAAATATAGGCAGTTTTCATTTGTGGAAAAAACCTCTTAATAACTGAAAGCAAACCTGATCTTATTTCATCATTAAATAATGACTCATGCGATCCTACTAATTCTCTTCTTATATCTTCTTCAGTTTTAGTGCCCTTTAATTTTATTAATTTCATAATGCCTCACAAGTTATCATTATTTTATTTTTTTGACTTGTTAATTTCCTTTAACGCTTATTACATACCAACGGCGATGACTCGACAGACTGAGAAGTGCAAAGTTGTCCGTTAACCCCACTGATATATATCTAAGATAAATACTTCATCACCTAGCGAAAAATAAATCTGTTCCCAATCAAACTCATCTTTCCATTTAAATTACTATTAGTATTATGAAGTTCTATAGCTCGTTCTATTGGCGAATCAATTTTTATAAACTGATATTCGTGCCCATAACATCCTCCGAAGTGAGTAATTAAATTACTTACCCCTTCTAAATATCCATTGATTTTATTGAATAGTTCATGATTCATACAGTCACATCCAATATCTTAGTAAATTGATTTTGTCTGTTTCACAATTAAATTCCTTATTTACTCCATAAACTCTTGATATCTTCTACTATAGTTTTTGAAATATGTTTGGATGAATCCTGCGGATACAACCATACTGTTACGATAAGAGTTAAACATATTGTTAATCCTAGAATAACTCACCCAACAACTTTAAATCTGGTGTATTTAAGCAAATAATAAACTAAACTGGATAAGATCAGAATAATCATACCATTCACCAAAAAGGTCATGGGCAAGCTTATAATCCTGCCTAACCCGGTGTTAGGATATTTTAATAAAAGTAAAACCTCTAATACTACAAATGGAACTGACAGTAGAAATAAAAAATGACTTTTGAATTTCCTCTCCACCACTGGACTCTCCTACTCCAACTCTACAATTGCACATAGCGTTCCTGCATTCAGAACGTTTGTCGTAGTCAGAAGTGTTACACAGCAACCAGCTCTTTGAACCCGCTTCTGGGACCGACGGGAGAATACCCTGATGCATGATTATTATGTTGTGCGCTGCTGATGCTTCTTGTTTTATGATCAAAATAATTATTTATTTCTGTATCGCTTTTTTGATGTTTTCAATATAGACTATCCGTGTTTCTTCATCCTTTAAATTATTATTTCTGTATTCTTTATTTAAAAATAAGTTTAAGAGATTCTCGTCACTTAAGATTATTTCCTTATACGTTTTATTATTCAAGTTTCCATTTATCCAATTATTCTTCTTTGAATATGTTCCATATATTACTTGAGCTTTCAATTGTTTAATTTTAAATACAAGTCGGTTAAATACCGGTTCAAAAATTAATTCAATTAAACTGTCCATCACTTTCATCCTTTGTTTGAATATTCATTCTTATCTTTCAGCAATTACACATAACGTTCTTGTGTTCAAGAAGTCCCACTAATTTTGCTTCCCTGCCGCTGCCAAATAACTCTCCGAACCCTCATTTTGCTCCTGCCGGACCGTGGACCGAATGACCCAAAGCGTGAACATGTTGTTATCAAACGGTACTGATTTCTGAAAATACTCACATTATCCATTATCTAGAAAGCCCACCTATGCTCCTCTGGCAAACACTCATCACAAAGTAATTTCCCTTTAACAACTGCTCCGTTATTTAGTTCATCAACATGATTTGGTTTGTCTCTATCAGTTGCCCATGAATTACATTTTGCGCATCTTCCGCAATTCATTGCTTCTGGATTGAGCAATACAGAGGAACTGCTCTCCCAATGTAATTTCAAATCTCTCCTTATAGTAATTTCATTCTCTAGTATAGGAGTCAATTCCCCATCGAATTCTTTATATTCTTCGTCAGTCAAGTCAATTAGATAAGCTATATTGACAAGATATGTATTCTTATTCAATTCTTTCATCCTTTGATTTTCATGGTTATATATTTTCCTAGTTTTTCTTATAACATCTAATTCATTCACTTCGAAAATACTACATAATCATCGTAATATTTGGACTACGCATATGATAACCTATGTAGTGATATTTACGAAGAAAAATTTGGTTAAAATGGGATAATAGTTAGAATGCTTAATCTCACATGTCCATATGGTCCAAAGGTTTTTAATACGCTCAATATATGTTGGGTTGTATGGGATGTGAATATGCAGTGAATCAGAGGAACCTTTCTTTTGTGATGACAAAAAACAAACAAGGCAGGCCCTTCTTCATCCCACAGGGAATCGGTCGACCTTCCTCAAGGAGATATCGAGAGTAATTTAAATAATTGAAAAAAATCTTCCTAATGACGACTCAAGGTGCGAGAGGTAAAAAGATCTATTATTTTTTCTGCACCTTCGGCTGAGCTAAGCTCTCCCGTTATGATATTAATAACGTTTCCTATGCTCACGACTCAGCATAGCTGTTTCGAATTTTTTCTTTCTTCTCTTCTATGATACTCATTAATTTCATAGCTTCTTTTTCTTTTATTTCCCCATTGATCAGGTCGTTTTCGATCTCTTCCCTCATATCTTCTAACAAGTTCCTTGTTTGATACAGTCTTAATCCAGTCCATTCCGAAATAAAATAATCATCTTCAACCTGGCCGTCTATACCGAAAATTATTCTGTAATAGCCTATATGATTTGCTCGATATTCAATTCTGACCTTCACTTCAATATATTCAAGCTCTTTATTACTTGGATCCAGGTATTCCAGACTCTTGATATGGAGTGATATATCCTCTATCCAAATTTTCAAATACTTTTGGTCGTAATCCCAAAATAACTCTGTAAACTCCTCAGGATCTTCAACTCTATAGGTTTCTAAGTTATGCCAAAAAGCCTCTATTGCCCGGTTTCTTGCATTGTGCTTATCCGACCAATCCCTTAAATCTTGTATATTCATAAAATCACTCATTTCATGGATGTATAGTTTTCTGGAATTCATATAACGTTCCTTTGTTGAGTATTACTTGCTGAGATGATTTTTCGTTTTCCAAGTTATCGGTCTTGCTCTTGATTTGTTCTTCAGTAAAACCAAGCCAATTCATTTCATATAAACAAAGCGCTACAATTTGTTCACGAAAAATTATCAATTACTTTATGATCTACATAAAAATACAGTGTGATGTTTCTGACTTTTCTGGCAATTGTTCTGCATCCGTTACTCTCCCCGGTGAATCTGCTCCTTAGAAATGCATTTTCAACCGAATATGTTGAATTTAATGTTAGATGAAGCCAATCTTTCCTTCAAGTTACTTTCAAAGTCAATATTATTCTTGCTTCCATTGATGTGATTCGTGTAGTTTACCAGTTTCATAAAAATACTTTAGCACTTCCAGCATGGGTATTAATTCTATACAAATGTTATCGCAATAGTTTCCTAACTGACCACCGATAACTAGAGAAATTTCACTATTCCCCCGCTTATCGTTCATAAGCGTATATATATGTTCATCCATTGTAACAGACACTACAAAATATTCCGGTCCGCCTCCAACTATTGCTGAACCTGTGTCAGATACCTCAAAAAAAACTAATGTAAATTTATCTCCATCGAGTTTTTTCAAAAAACGTAAACTGTCTGCCCATGTAGGGTTCATAACGATCTCTTCATTAAATGTGGTCCCATTCCGCTCATCAATGCTAATAGAGTTTATCATTTTTTCTTTTATCCTTTTTAGATCATTTTATGGTTTAGATCCTCCAACTTAAATGCTTCACTATAGATTTTACGCAGCTCAGTTGAGTTATCTTGCCACTGAATGGGCTTACCATTGATGATCTGCACCAATACATCCAGACACCTATGCCATCCTGCGGCGGTATTTATTGCCCATGAATCATCGTTAAACGTATGGGTAAAGATCATTCGACAGCCTTTATCTTCTGCCTTCAATGAAATGTTAACCAGATCATCAACTTCACGGAAACCAAATACATATGGCTTCTCTAGCTCAGTAATAGTCCCCTCATATGTCGTTCCTTCACCATCATCAAAGGCAATCTTGCCACCCAGTCTGAGTTCCATCTCTCCTGTTGCGAAAGGATACCATTGGGCGAAGGAACTAGGCTTCGTGATCATAAGGAAAACATCTTCTGGATTTTGATGAAAAGATCGTTCAAACCTCAAAACATACCGACCGTTTGACTCATGTAATGTACCATATTCATTCATCATTAGATCCTCCTTCTTTCATCACACATATCCATCTTCAGGTTCACCAACATCAAAACCCAACACTTTTGTCGCTTCCAACTTAAATGTTTCTATCCAAGCATTCCAATCAGTTTTATCCATCTGTGCATAAAATGATAATCCACTAGGCTCAACGGATGCTTCAATGAAGACATCATCCTCTTCAGTTCCAAACCAATATGGAATTCCACTTTTATAACCAATCCAACCTGGCATACTCTCATATACTTTAGAAACTTTATTCCACACTTCATCAGGCAGATCATACCTTATATTTAAGTTACAATTATGAGAGTTTATGTTGTTCATTTACATTCTCTCCTTCTACCTTAGACGTATATCAAAATTCATCCTCTATTTTTATGTAAAGTACTACAACTCTTCCACCACTTGCTCAAAGTTGTATCTCTTGGTCCTTATACACTTTTTTCGTTATCATTTTTGTATATTTTAATCTCGTGATTTCAATCAGGTCATTTGGCTGCATCATATTCAGAATAGGACTATCTTTGATTAAAACTTTGCTATTACCTCGTCCCAATCCTTTGACTATAATGATATTTTTATTCTTCTTCACATCTACAATTTGTCCGACCGTTATGAACTGCTCTTGTTTCTTGAGATCAAGGTAAGTTAGAAGGCCGAATATACAAAGTATAATAAAGCTAAAAGTTGACATCGCAGTTGTCCATACAAGGGGATGATTCACTAAGTTGTTGGTAATTAGTTGGATTCCAATTATAAAAATAAATAAAACGATGAGTAGGAATTGCTTTTTTAATTTTCCTTTAGCTTTTTCGTTCATAGTCTCTCCTTCTAAGTAGATTTCACCATAGCCTTTATTTCAAAATTCACTTATGTAACTCTAATCTCTTCAAGTTAATAATAAACTGTTGTTATTTCAGAATATCCAACCCGAGAAGACCTTTATGATCTTTAGGCAATATGCCTACATCGATCTCTATATTCTCAATGCAGTTTGTGCCTATTACATGTCCATCATTTTGGTGTAGAAAGGAATACTCCCTCCTATCCCGTATGCTTCAAAAATTGAATCCCCAGTTTCGTAAGTCACTGCGATTTCCTCTAAAACATCAGGACTAATGATCGTATGTGAAGATCCAGTGTCTATAATAACATCGTCTACTTTCAGTGTTCTTCCTCTAAATGTAATGGTAAGTGACGTTGTAATTAGCTGTCCATCATAGTTGATTTTCATTCGTATTACGTCTCACTCTCATTAATAGATCTTTACGGGGATGAATTACAAAGTCTTGATTCGACGTATGATATACAATATTACCAGGCTCTACTCGAAAAAACTCTTTATTCACTTTTGTTCGGATACAGTACGAATTGGTGTAACCTCATCCACGACTTTTTTGTTTCCTCATGATATTGAAGAATAGAAACCAGAACAAATTGGTCAGGGAACAGTTCTCTCACTTCCTGCCATTTCATGTGTTTTACCCCTGTTATTCGAATTTTAAAAACTTTCTATCATTTTAACATATACATCTGAGTTCAAAAATCGTTCCTCATAACATTCCCTTCGAGGCAAAGATAGAGGAGATACATCTTTACTTAATTTATACACCAAATTCACTTGGAAGGATGTCGGACCTTCTTTGAAAACAACTCATGGTGAAAAGATAATAATTTACATTAAATGATATTATATATTATATTAGGAAATGATTGGATAGAAAACGTTTTAAAAGTATATTATTAAAAGGAGTGTTCGTATGAGAAAATTATTTACATCATTGTTGTCTTGTCTTCTAATTATTGGTATTTTAAGCGTTCAAGTTGCAGGGGCTAGTGGATTTAGCAACACTACTAGTACAACTAATGAATCGGGTACATATGTTATCCCTACTGAGGATGGAAGTACATTGGAAGTTTCAATTGAAGAAACAGACAAAGAATATATTGTAACTTCTTATGTAAATGGCGAAAAAGAATCTCAAACAATTAAAAACAAAGAAACAAGAGATATGATGACAATTGATAATGATGGTAAAGTAGAATATTCTAATGAGAGTGACTATATTGAAAAAATTGCTCCAGATCCGATGATTAGCAACAAAGAATCTTTTGCTACTAGTGCTGCTAGTAATTGGACGTTTGTAGATTCAGCATACAATTCTAATCCAAATGTGAAGCAATGGGGTTATTTATATAAACAAGAAAAAATCACTTTTGGAGAAACTTATAATCTTAATTATGATTCAGGAACTAAAGTTTCAATCATAGTAGGTGTGATTTTGGGTCTTCTCACAGTTAGTTCAGGTGGTATAATTACAGCTATTCTCGTAGCGCTTGGCTCAACTATTGTTGCTGATAAGATCACCAAAGCTATTACTGGTCAAGTTTATGGAAGATTTGCTGCACAGGACTTGGAAGTGAGATCTAACGGAAAGATTGGCTTGCGCAGTAAGCGAACGATCGTAGATGCTAAAGTGATTAATACAAAGAACGGAAAAGTTGCATGGGTACCAATTAGAGTTGAAGGCGAAGGAAGAAGTAATACTGATCTTTGCATAATCGGAGCCTATAATGCTTGGCTTCTTAACTAAGGCTATGTCAAAATAGTCCACTCAATATATATTTAAGATAAGTTGATGTCATTGATGTTGGCTTCAACTACTTATTCAAAGGAGATATGATGTATAGAAAACTAATAATTATTGCTTCTCTGATAGAAATGTCTTTTTTGATTTTTTTACAATATCGTTACAATAATATTTTAGATTTGTTTCCTTTTATTGGAGCGTTAGTCTTTTTCATAGTGTTGAGTTATTTCTTAAAAGTTCAACTAAGTAAAAAGCGTAGAGAAATAGCATTTTTTTTACAAACACTCTTTTTGATATTTATTCCAATCTATGCAGTAACCACACTTCCTCAATACACGTATGAAAGTGCAGTAGATAAGGTCACTCAGAATTTAGAAGAACCTTATGTGGTTAATAAGCAGAAAAATACTTTAATAGAAGATGAATATAATGAAATTAAAAAAGGTTATATGTTTTCTGTGGAAAAAAATTCAGAAGTAAATTCATACGTTTTTGATCCATGGACTGGTAATTATCATGAAGTGCAAGATTGAGTTAAGCTTAGCTACTCAGTTAAATTGACGTAGATTCTGCTATCAATTGAAAATTGTTTTTTTACGCCGTAAGAATGAAAATTACTTTTAAGAATCGGTTCGCCGATTTTTTTTTTTTTGCACATTCTTAGGCTTTATACCATGCATACGTGCGAATACAAGACTGCGCAACATGAATATGATGTTAACGGATGTCTCTCTAAATAAATCAAGAAACTTAATCTCCCAAGTCCATACTTCCCTGTGGGTTTTGAATACTGAATATGCATAGTGTTGTAAAGAATGCAAGTAAGGAACCATCATTTTTAAAAAAAGGCCTTCTTCATCCCATAGGGAATCCGACGACCTTCCGTTGCTTTTGGAACCTATCCACTTTTTAAAAGGTAGAACGTACCGTCTTTCGCTGCAAAATGGGCTAGCGCCAGCAGCTACCTGCTCAAGTCAACAAAGCCTGTGCAATCTGATCCACAATGCCATTGATGCCTGTTGGTCCATAACAACCGATCCATGTCGCGGCATCTACGGAGTGTATTTGCTGTCGCTCATCCGTATCAAGCATCCCCCAGACACGTTGCTCGGTCGCGGATATGCCCTCCTGCATGATCTCATTGCTAAGCAGAAAGTAGTGGCTCGCCTGCACAGCCGGTAGTCTCTCAACTGAAATATGATAGGCCGTGTCGGTGGTATCTGCTACAAATAACGGGACAGGCAGACCCAGATCACGGTACAGCACAGCACCTGTACGATGCGAAGCAGAATGTACGCGAACCAGAGAATCCAGTGGACGAATCAGTGCCACGCTCTTACCTGCCAGTACTGGAGCAAGTTCCTCTGATAACAATGTGGTTCGTCGGTGATAATCCGCAAGTATACGTTTGGCCTCTGCTCGCTTACCAGTTAATTCACCGAACAGGCTAAGAATGGTCTGCCAGCTCTCATTGCGCTTAAACATAAGAACTGGAGCAATCCGGCTTAACCGTTCATAGTACTGATCATGTACCTCGGTGCAAATAATCAGATCCGGTGACAATCGTTCTACCGCAAGCAGATCAGGGTACTCATATGTTCCGAGTATCTCGGTACCCTGAAGTCCTGCCCTGATATATTGCGGGAAATGGAACGTTCCACTTCCCAATCCCACACTTCCCGCTGGAGATAATCCAAGCGCAAGCAAATGATCCGCATATTGCACATCAAGTACGGCTATACGTTGCGGAGAACGGGTGACAGGATATTCACCTCGCATATGGCATATCACTGGGACTTGGTCCGACTCGTACGAAGAAGCCATGCGATTCCGCAGCAAGGATTGAGCATAATTTGCATCTGTTTCCTTAGCGGCATCAAGCCGATAACGCAGCGGAGGGACGCCATAATATTTCTTAAATGCCCTACTGAAATAATACATGTCGCGATATCCCATCTTTTCAGCAATTTCTCCAATGGACGCATCCGTATGATGCAGCATCCGCGATGCATTTTCCATCCGTAGCTGGATGACGTACTCCATCGGTCCAAGCTGCTTCTCTTGTTTGAATCGTCGCTGTAACTGCCTTACGCTGCAACCGGCAAGAGCTGCCAGCTCCTTAAGCTCCAGATTCTGGCGATAATGCGATGATATATATGACACGACTACATCCACCATGTCGGACTCTGATCCGCCTTGACCACGTTCATACTCCATGATCAGTTCATAGATCATCCCCTGGAGCAACGCATGGGCATGAAACCGTTCAAGTCCTTCGCCACGACGCCATTTGGCAACGATTTTTTCCGTATTCTGGATCCATTCTGCCTGAGTCACGGGGTTCTGAATAAACGAATTTTGCAGCGGATGTTTGCGATACGAGGGCATGGCATGGGAGGCTCCTTCCATGGAAGAAGCCTCGTACATGATCACGATATAATAAAGTTCGTCTGATCTGGCCGTCAGCATAAAGGATGCTCCCTTCACCACATGACAGGCAAAAGAAGCTCCAATGTGGCAACCCTCGCCATCCATTGCAAGCTCCCCTTCGCCTCCATATGCCAACAGCAGCACATTTGAAGTTAAATCCGTTTCGTGTAAAACGCTGCCTGTCTGCAAAGTACCGCTATACCCGTCAAGCATCTTGATCGTTGTATCACTCCATAGACTTGTCTGTTCTTGCAGCGGCATTTCTCTCATCTCCTGACAATCGCAAAGGTAAAATTCTTGCTGTTGTCATTTTAGTTGAGATTCTTTCTCATTGTCAATTTTCGGACATTTGAGACAATATTCGCCTGACATCTGGTAATAGAAACAGCAGGTAATTCGCTCGCTTTTGGCAACATGCACATTGTCCTTACACTCGGTGAAGCGGGTTAACGGATTCTTCCTCTCACCAAACACTTCCCCGGATGCCACCTGCGTCAGATAGGAAAAGTCCTCTCGAATGATCTTACTTTCCTGCTCTGTCTCGGCTTCATCAGGAGCGAATAGTCGGCCGATCCGTACCATGATATTCTCCCAGAGAATACTCATCGAAAGAGGTGCAATCGCAGCAAGTGTTTTTAACAGAGGTGTCAGCTCTACCGCAAACATGCTCTGGACAGCCTTTTCCCGCCATACGATCCTGTCTCCAGTCAGTTCTTCAGCCTGAAGCCCATTCACCGCTAGAAAAGGAAATCGTGTGCCGCCCTCATGATCTGAGAGCGCCGGATGATAGAGAAAGCTGTTCTCCAGCTGAAAGGTTACATGCTGATGATGAAACGTCATTGCAGTCACCAGCGGAGTCGTCCATAGATAACCAAGCCGCTTGGCTAACATGGAGGCTGCCACTTTCATGTCAGGCGCATCGATATAGTTCTGAAACCAGCTGATATACTCTCGACACGCCTCTTCGTCATGCAACTCACTCAAAGCAATGGTACGGACACTATGTTCAGGCGGCTCACCAAGCAAAATCGAATGATCCTCTACCGTCTCTTTCCATAAGTCTGTCGAGAGATATGGGTTCATATTAGTTCGATCCGAGCAGGGCTTCCGATGCCTGATCTACAATCAGATTAATCGCAAGCGGTCCGTAATAAGCGATCCAAAGAGTTGAGTTTACATCATACGTGAGGTTATTTTTCACAGCATCGAGGGACTTCCACACTGGATTAGTCAACATTGCCTCTGCCTCTGCTGCAAACAGCTCATCCGACAGCACAAAATAACGATCTGCCCCAATGTCAGGCACTTTTTCCATCGAGATTTCTACGGAACCATCTTCATTAATCTCTTGTACCAGAGCAGGCATTTTTAGCCCCAAGTCATTGTACATAATACCACCAATGCGATGATCAATCCCGTGAACACGAATTCCTTCTTTTCGTGGACGAATGATCGCCACTGTTTCATCGCCAAGTTTCTCTGACAATTGTGCTTTCAGCCCGGCGATTTTCTCTTCATACGCTGTACGCACTTTCTCTGCCTCGTCCTGCTTGTCTGTAATTTGGGCAACCGTAGCTAACGTATCACGCCAGTCTTCGTAGAAGTCGAGTACCAGGGTAGGTGCAATTTTGCTTACACTCTCATACTGTTTCTCCTGAAAGTCGGTCATGATGATCAGATCCGGGTCGAGTGCAACAATCGCTTCCAGGTTAGGCTCATCCCGTGTACCCAGAACCTGTACATCACTCGGTTGATCGCCTAAGTATTCTGGAAAATCAGTGTTACCTCCAGCGATAACACTACCTGCTGGCTTCTCGCCAACGGCTAACATTTGATCCAGAAACTTAACATCCAGGACTGCAATTTTCTGTGGTTTTTCGTTTAGAGTGATGTCACCCTTCATACCCTTGATCGTTACGGGAAAAGCTCCGTCCGTCTGCGTTTCCGCATTCGCAGGTGTCTCCGCTGGCGTTGCCGCAGATTGCTTACCGCTATCTGTACCTGTTGCGGCACCGCAAGCCGTCAGGACTAGAATAAGGGCCATCATCAAGCCCATGAGTAATCGTGATTTGTGAGCAGTGTAGGCTTTGTTACCAGCCGTTTGCCCCTTTGTTCCTTGTTTCATTTGTAAATCCCCCTTATGTATACTGGTGATAATGATTTTCATTATCGAAACATAAAGAGAGTATATACGATCTCCGTATCGTGTTACCATGTACTTTTGCGACATTTCAGCCGGACTAATGCGACATCGCGAGCCGCTTATCCGCCCTTTAACTTTTCTACAATGTACGCTTGCAATTGGTAGATGTCTGAAAGAAGCTCTTCTTCCTCCGGCGTATTTCCATATTCTCCTAGCCAGCGCGGTGTGCGGATATGCCACTCGTTAGACATGTATTGCTGTTCATCCCGGTAGGCTATCATGTGCTCCAAGAAATACGCCAAAGAGCCGAAGGATTGTTTACCAGTATCGTTGATGATGGATTGTGTTTTTTCAATGATCGCCTGTAACATGTGTTGAATATGATCTTCAGGATTCATAACGTTCTCCCCCTTGTCCACCAAAGTTTTAAAAACAAAAAGGAAGGTCCTCCTCTACTCCATAGAGATCAGACAACCTTCCAATCTTCTTTTCAAGACATAAAACATGTATTAACACATCTAATATAGAACTCATCATTTCGAAGCTACTCTGGATATTCCCTTGAGGCCTCGATCAATTTATCTTCTTCATCAAAAACGTTCAGCACTCTCTCAATGTCATGCATTTCATAACTTCTAACAACAATGAGTTGCTTCATATGAAGACCTGGTGGGTCTATGTCCGGTCGAGACAAGTTATTTAGCAAACGTTCTGGTGTATATAAGATGCTCCATCGTCTGGAACCATCTGTAAAGACCATCGTGATCTCTATCCAATTCCATTCTTCCGGATGATCCGACCTAACCTCATCATCAAAACGCCAGCTTACCAGCCTTGGTCTTGAATTCATTTCTTTTACGATGTTTTTACCTCTCTTCTGCTTAACTTCTTAAATACCGAGTATTCCTGATCGGAATTCATATAACTTAATATCTTTTCCGCACATGCAGCTGAACTAAGCTCTTCCGTGTTCACTTCCAGATCATATTCATCATAGGAGTAGATGTAGTCGAACTGGGAATGGGCCAGTCCAATCGCGCGATCTCCCCTGCTCTGCTCTCTTCTGGTGAGTTCTTCTTTCGAGCAATGCACACCTACAAACAATATCGGATAATCCGAAAGCAACTCATAAAAATCATTAAACCACTTGTCATTGCTGATGACCGTATCCACGATGACATTCAAACCCATTTCCGAAAACAGCTTAATGGTTGCACAGTACAACGAATTGATGGGGTCGAACAGGATATCTGTCATCACATGGTGTTCCACTTCTCTTGTTGGTTTCATATCTGGATATGTATTGTCGATAAACTGATCATAATTATGCAGGAATTGATCTACAGATAGATGGTGAAACGGAACCTCTCCCTGATTTTTCATTTCCATCGCGATGCTCGTCTTCCCCGAACTTGACGTTCCGTTCAAAAATATAATGAGTCCTCGTTCCATATCTATCACCCTTCTCTATAAAATTGGCATTAACTACGACTTGTATTTCTCAATGATCGCTTGTTACATGTGTTGTACATGATCTTCTATACTCATGAGCGACTGCCGATGAATAGCTTATTTTGAGTCCAATGAAGGTTATAGCCATAACGATATAACTCAAAGTAAGGAAACAGACAGTCTTTCGCTTCTTGCAAACCTCGGTAGCGGGGCCACTGTAAGTAATAGGCTACCCAATAATCGCAAGCGATGGAATAATAAGCTTCGCTCAATATTTCGACAGCTTCGTTGTAATCTTTGCGTGAGCTGAGAAGCTCTCCAAGTGCTTCGTAAACGGACTCGTTATCTTCTTCATCCATGCCTAGAATCGCTCTTTGCTCTAACTTGTTAATCTCCCCTGCTGCCAGCACAACGACCTCCGTCAGACATGCCAAATCTTGTAATGCTTCCTTAGCGGCGTCCGCTACTTCGTCATCCTCTGTCACCATGGAGAATAGGCTCTTCAATCCTCCGATTAACTTCTACCCCAGATCACGCAACGTCGCCTCAGAAGCCTCCTCATTTCCACCGTTGAAATAACCTGGCACGTATTCACCTGTAAAGTCCTCCGGATTCAGTATCTCATAGATCGGACGTATTCTGTCCAGATAACGCTGACCGTCTGGAATCGGCTCAAACAAACGTTCAACCCCTGCCCCTGATGGCATAAACCACTGAAAAAATCCGTACAGATGGTCTGCCTCAACCTGCTCATCGTCCGCTGGCTTGAATTCTTCTCCGCCCATCTCTAATAAATAGCGACCATATGCTTGTGGGTCCATGGTATATTTCCTCAACTTTCTCAGTCTAATTAAACTACCATTCTCTCCATTCTTCCGTAATATCTTCATGCCCTTCAATCTGTAATCCAGCTTGCCTAGCTGCCTTCTCGATAAAATCAGCCAATTCTTCACGTTCCATCGTTTCAATGAAATAATCATTGGCCTCATTCATTTCATTAAAGGCAACCACCACTTCTTCTACAGCCTTTAATATCTGCTCGGAATCTTTCTTTTCTTGTAATGCGATTAATTGGTTTAAAAAGTGATCCAAAGCTTTATCAGACATGAGTAATCTCTCTTCTGTAAAAAGCTCATCTCCGCCTTCAATCATTCTTTCGTTCCATAATTGGGTTGGTTTCTCATGAAATAAGTTATGTAATGTCATTGGAATCTTCCCTTCCATATTTTCATAATCAAAGATATCTATATTCTAGCTGTATCCACGAATGCGTACAAGTGTTCTTATATATCATTTCCAGAGCCTTGTCACATTCTCCAATTCCATCTCGTTGAATTCTAATTGATAGATGTCCGGTTTCTTGGTTTGGTTCATAAAATCCAATCCGTAACTCGAATCAAAGTAATTCATCATCAATGTCATAACATGTCCATGGGTGCCAATAACTACTTTTTCACCCTTATATTCTTCTAAAATATGTTTTAACACGTCCACTGCTCTATTCTGGCAAATCGTGTTCGACTCGCCTCCTGGCAATGCATAATCAGGGTCATCAAACATTCTCTCCGAGGCAGGCTCGAACTCTTCATCTGTAATCATATCATCTGAAAAATGTCTTTCTCGCAGATCCTCCATGATCTGAATACTGATGTCCAACACTGTTGCCAACCCCTCCAAGGTTAGGACAGCTCGGGCATATGGACTTGAGATAATAGTATGTATTCCTTCGTCTTTTAACATTTCTGTTATTTTAGCTGCGTTCACCTTGCCCTCCAAGGTAAGTCCTCTGGTCCTTTCCGTTCCTTCCGTGTACGGTGACTCCGCATGCCTAACCATATACACAATGGTCTTCATAGGATTCTCCTTCAATTCTTCTGACTTATACAATTAAATTTACAATAATTTTCAGATATGTGTATAGTAGAAATACAGCAAAATTCTTGCAAAGAACTCAAATTCAATGAGAGGATGAGATCATGTCTTTTTTCAAAAATAAAATTGTACTAACCTCTGTATTGATAGTCCTAGCTGTCTCCATTGGTACATTAGCATATATGAATGGTCAATCGAAACCGGGGGAGCCCATTCATAAAGTCGTCAACCTTTCGGGCAATTCCTTAACTTTTCATGAAATAGATAAGCTCGATGCGTTTGCTGAACTGATCGTCATTGGCTATGCCATAGAAGACTTTAGAGATCGAGAACATGTCATTACTGCATTTGATGATGGGACTATGCAATCCTTTCACACCAATACGAACATCAAGATTGAAAAGATATTAAAGAAACCTGAAGGTTTCCCTTCAGATCAGAACGAATTAACGATCATCGAGCCCGTTAGCCTGGATGGAGACGTTAAATATACAGCTGATGACTATGTAGAACTGCAGAAGGGTGATAAAAGTGTGCTTTTCTTGATGAAAAACTCCTTTGGTGATTATGGATTAATCAATGATAACTTAGGCAAATTCAGCCTTGAAGGGATAAGTCAATATAGTGTACCTCAATCCTCCACTTCTCAAGCGTTATCCAATTACGCGACATTTCGTAAATCTGTCATGAAGAAGTACCTTTTAAATTGAGGCTTTCATCATACAACGGTGATCTTTGCGGACATAGCTGCCCTCTTAAATCTATTGCACTTCTTTATCAAGACTTACGTCAAATGTTGAAGTTATCGATTTTTTTCTAAAATCTTGGGTATCACTTTAATCTCCACGTTTAGATGTATAGATTCAGGAAGATTCATTTCAGTTATATTCTCATAACCAATGAAGTAATAATGCTTTTCGTCCAGTTCTATCAAACCTCCACCTGTTGAGCCAGAAGTTGAAATCAAATGTCCGTCATGATAAAGCTCACAAGCAATATTATATTCCTCCAAACTGAACCCTCTCACTTCATATCCAACCTTGATTTGATTTTCGGTGTAATCAGCATTTCGTAAACTGATCGCACCACCATCCACCATTTGGGCCTGAATTGCAATATTTGCTTCGGGCATCTCCGGTTTCTTTAATAAATAGCCTACTTTTAGGTACCATATAGCTCCTAATACAACTACAGCAAGTACAATCATAGCAATGATAAACTTCTTTTCTTTTTTAATCATATCCTTACTCCTTACATCGGAACACTCGTAAAGTTTCTTCCAAACCTGTGTTTCAAATAATACATTAACCCTGCGCGATCACATCTGAAAACTTCTGCTTTAGATATGTCCAATACTGTAGTTGCAAGTAATGGAATTAATAACTACAATGGGATTCTAAATTTATTTAAATCTTGGATACACGGAGTAGGACAGTTAGGTTATTAACTAAAGATGGTAGGGATGTTATGTGAAAAGAAAACTAATTATTTCACTTTTTTCAGTCATTGTAATTCTAGTAGGGATTTATTGGTATGCTGACAGGGAACTAATTGCTCTCAAAACGGGTTCGACATTGCCATTACAATGGGATACTCCATATAATAACGATGAACAACCAATTCAGCTTACAGAACAGAATCAAGATTTAAAGAATCCAAATATACATCTTACAGAGCTCTACTACCTACCTACTTCAAAAAAACTACAATTTGGGTTATGGTACAGTAAAAGAGACTATCAACCGGATAAATCAAAAAAAATTCCAGATCGAATTTTCCAAGTTACAATTCATGATAAAAATGCTGAATTGTTTGAAGAAGATACCGTTGTTAAAACAGAAGGCCTGTTTGATGAGTTTCAACGTAGATCAATCTCTATAGATTTGGATAATCAAGACTCTATAGAAATATCGATTTCCCTGATTGAACAAGACGGAACGATCATTACTCCAATCGAGTCAGCAAGTATTAACGTACCGTTAGATAAAATAAAACAGTGATACGCTTAACAATTTACAACACACTTTGGTGTGGAGAGAATCTTCTTATTGCAACTTTTTTTGAAAAAAAATCAACTACAAGAAGCCGGGTGGATAGGTTCTCGGCTTCTTTTCTTTTCCACAATTATTAGGGATTGTGATTAATTAAATTTCAGGTTTTCCTGTATTATCCTAGAAATACATTGTTAATTATCTCTCGATCATAATCTAGAATCCAATCGTTATATTCTTTATAAATACCCATTAGTTCTTCCCTTGCTGCTGAAATAACATCGCAACCTCTATCATCATAGATATGAAATATCGTTTTTTTACTTATATTAATAAAATACACCCTATGATAAATCTTTGGCCTAATTCCAACATCATGATTACATATAGCTTTGATTAACTGATTATATTTCAAGTCCTTAACTCTACATTTAGTCCAGTACCAATACATGGTGTTTCTTGGGTCTTGGATGTCATCTGGTTCACAATCCAAACCTGGAAATATCTCAAGGATCAAGGCTCTAATCGGCCTTTTCTTCTTAATATATTTTCTGTACAGGTTCAATTTTTTCACTTTTTGTTTAGGCTTATCTCCCAAATAAGCTTGAGTTATGAATAGGACTTCATCTTCTTGATCATGAAGAGCCTTAAATAATTCAAGTGATCGATGATAAACTTGTTCCATGTAATACTCCGTACTCATTCCAAACATCAGAGAATTGCCAAGTTCGAATCGTATTCCAACATCCCCATTATAAAAAAGCGGCGGTTCTAAGGTCAGGTTTGGAAAATGCTCTGCGAGATACGTCTTCAGGTCCATTCTGTATCCTCCATTATTTTCTTGGATTACATCTAATTAATTCTTTAGCTCTCCATTTCATATCTTGTTTGAAGCTCTTTTCCAAATAATAGTTCGCCAAGTGACCAGGGATTTCCTCAACAGCCAAATAGGCCTCCAAATTCACTTTAAAGATGGTTGCCAGTTTACTAGCCTGATTCGTTCTAATTCCATTGACCGTTAAACTTAATCTGGAGAAATCATTCATTAACAGATTATGAATGAATAGACGATCTCTGTCGAACGCGCTCAAATGACAAAACAAAAAAGAAACCGTTCTTTGGTGAAATGGATGTACCACCCAACCATTGGATAGAAACGGTTTCTTTTTATAATCGATATACTATGAATCAACTTTTCTTGCCTACTAATTCAACCACCCTGCTTCATGTATCGATTAACAGGCACCGAAAGTCCCAGATTTCCCCGCAGCGTATCATGCTCGTATTCCGTACGGAACAGTCCACGCTGTTGCAACACAGGCACGACCAACTCTACAAAAGCTTCCAGTCCATCCGGTACGGTCGGCAGGATAATGAATCCGTCCACAGCCCCCTCCTCGAACCATAGCTGCATCATATCGGCAATGGTTTCAGGTGTGCCAAAAAACGGGGATCGGGGCTGTGCAACATGTAACGCAACTTCGCGCAGTGTCGATCCTTGCTCCCGTGCTTCCCGCTTAATCTGATCCGTAAAACTTCGGAAGCCATTGGAACCAAAATCGCCTAAATCCGGAAAAGGCTCATCCAGATCATATTGGGTAAAATCATGATAATCAAAGTAACGACTTAAATATTGAACCGCATCATCAACAGAGCCCAGATGGAGAACCTCATCATATTTACGCTGGGCTTCCTCTTCGGTATGTCCCACAATCGGTGCAATGCCCGGCAGAATCAGTATGTCTTCAGGCTTACGTCCGAAGGAGCGCGCGCGCTGCTTCAGATCATCGTATACCACCTTGGCTTCCTCCAGCGATTGACCGTGCACAAATACAGCATCAGCCGTTTTTGCAGCAAAATCCCGACCTGATTCTGACGCGCCTGCCTGGAAAATGACGGGATGCCCCTGCTTCGAACGCGCAATGTTCAGCGGACCGGCCACCTCGTAGAATTCGCCTTTATGATTCAGCTTGTGCAGCTTCTCCGGATCAAAGAACACACCGCTTTCCTTGTCCCGAATCAACGCATCGTCTTCCCAGGAGTCCCATAATCCCCGTGTTACCTCCACGTACTCTTCCGCCATACGATAACGGGTTTCGTGGTCGGGGTGGCCTCCCTTGTTGAAGTTGTCTGCTACACCTTCCGATGGCGAAGTCACCACATTCCACGCTGCACGTCCGCCGCTGAGATGATCCAGGGATGCAAACTGACGAGCCACCGTAAACGGTTCGCTATAGGATGTGGAGAGTGTTCCTGCCAATCCAATGTCTCTGGTCGATGCGGCAAGAGCAGACAGGACGGTAAGTGGCTCAAAACGATTCAAAAAATGAGGGATAGACTGCTCTGTAATATGCAAGCCATCGGCAATAAATACAAAATCAAGCTTGCCGGCCTCCGCCTGTCTAGCCTGCTGGATGTAAAAATCGATATTGATGCTTGCATCTGATGGCAGCTCGGGATGTCTCCAGCCCGAAACGCTGGAGCCGACGCCGTGCAGTGATGTTCCCAGCCTTAATTGACCCTCTCTCGACATTACGGTTCCCCTCTCAGTTAATGTAATCTCATTTTTATGTCCGTTCTATCTGCAAACGTTTTGTTCAAAGTGCTTCTGCTGCTGTCGGCTGCTTTGCATAACGATTTTCCGGCACAGGCAAACCCAGATGACCCCGTAGCGTATCGAATTCATATTCCGTGCGAAACACACCGCGCTCCTGCAAAATCGGCACGACGTCATCAACAAAAATATTAAGATCCTCCGGTGTAATCGGGTGTACGATGAAGCCGTCGGCTGCTTTTGTCTCGAACCAATGCTGCAGCGTATCCGCTACCGTCTCGGCCGAGCCGATGAACGGAGAACGTGGGGCCACCGCTTCAAGAGCAACCTGCCGCAAAGTCTGTCCATGCTCGCGGGCTCTTGCTTTGATTCGGTCCGTGCCGCTACGAAACGAGTTCTGACCGAGATCACCCAACTCCGGGAATGGCTCATCCAGTGCATACTGGTGAAAATCATGATGGTCAAAAAACCGGCCCAACACGTCCAGCGCTTCCTCAATCGGAGTCTGTCTCGCAGCCTCCTGATATCTCTGCTCCGCCTCTTCGTCGGTTTTCCCAATAATCGGAACAATGCCTACCATAATGGAAAGATCATCTGCCGCGCGTCCTTCCTCCACGGTACGCCGCTTCACATCCTCATAGAATGCTCTTGCGTCCTCAATCGAGTTTTGCCCTGTAAAAACTGCATCGGCACCCTTCGCCGCAAGCTGTTTACCAGGCTCAGATGAGCCAGCCTGAAATACTACAGGTTGTCCCTGCTTCGTACGTGCAATGTTGAGTGGTCCCGCTACCTTAAAATGCTTACCTTCATGATTGACACGGTGCAGCTTGGCAGGATCAAAAAAGACGCCCGTCTCCTTGTTTCGCACAAAGGCGTCCGTCTCCCAGGAGTCCCACAAGCCGCGCACAACGTCCAAAAACTCCTCGGCAATCTCGTAACGCTCCCCGTGGGTCGGATGCGACTCTTTGCTATAGTTTGTTGCCGAGCCTTCTAACGGCGATGTGACCAGATTCCAGCCTCCGCGCCCCTTACTGATGTGATCAAGAGAAGCAAACTGACGGGCCGCGTTAAAGGGTTCACTATACGAGCTGGATAGCGTGCCAACCAGCCCAATTCGGGTGGTTACTGCCGCAAGCGCGGACAAAATCGTAAGTGGCTCGAAACGATTTAGAAAATGAGGAATGGATTTTTCAGTGATAAACAGCCCATCGGCAATAAACACAAGGTCGAATTTGCCTCGTTCCGCTGTTTGGGCCTGCTGTGTGTAAAACTCAAGATTAACGCTGGCATCCACCGGCACACTGGGATGCCGCCAACTGGACATCGTTCCACCAACACCCAAAATAATGCTGCCTAATTTAAGCTGTTTCGCTTTACTCATGGTCACCCTCCCGCATTGATCCATTTATTGAAGCAGTGTAGTGTCAGCCAACTGCAAGCGATAGCTTTTGACCAGCGTGTTCCCTGTTGTAAACTCCTTATCATGGGCTCGTTCAAAGCCTAGCCGCTCGTAGAGACGGATCGCTTTCTCCATCATGTCGGAGGAGTGAAGGTACAACAGATCCGCACCTTGCTCTCTAGCTAGTTTGGCGCTGGCTCGAATGAGCTCTCTAGCCACACCCCTGCCGCGCGCCTTACCAGTCACGCCCAGCAAACGGATAATCGGGGAATGGATGCCAAGCTCTGCATTACCGTATGCTGTCTCGGATGAAGCATACACAAACACGCTGCCTACAACTTCTCCGTCCAGTTCTGCTACAAGCTTGGCTATCGTTGACGATTTATTAATAGCTTCTACAATGCTTGCTTTATAAGCCAGCCATACATCCTGAGGAAGCTCTTGTTCATATTGGCTGTACGCCTCAAACAGGATGGCCTCGAGCAAGCGAACGTCATCGGCTGCCGCTTCTCTGATGATCAGTTCCCGGCTGTCATTGCTCGGATTCGGTTGTTGCCTTTCCATTGATTGCGCCTCAGACTTTCCCATCATTGCACCTGCTTTTCAGCTACTTCTTGCTTGATTCTGCGAATCTGGTTGAGATGGTTCTCCACATGAGCTACAAAAGCCGGGATGATCGCAGATAGAGATACCGTCTCCCCTTTGAAGTTGATGCCGGTTTTGCTCCATTCCTCATCTCCCAGGCGCTCCAGTAGCCCAGCGTTGTATTGAACCAGGCCATGAGCAATCGTAATCAGGCGAGAGATTTGCTCCTCATTTGCTTTTTGTCCGGCAACCCACGTATCCTGGTTAAAGCCGGGTAGCGTCGCTTTTGATCCTGCTAGTATTTCCCGGATGCGAAAGGAAACGACGATGCTGTGGTCCACCAGATGCGCCAGCACTTCGGTAACACTCCAGGAGGATGGAGACGATTTCCATTTCAACTGCCGCTCGGTCAGTCCCGCGATTTCCTGTTCAATCTCGTCATAAGCATCTATGTACGCGGATATGATTGATTCTGTCTTCTCTGTTGTGTTCCCCATGATTACCGCTCTCCGATCTGTATTATGAAATGAATTCGATTGTAAACATTATTAAGGTTGCACCAGTTCCTCTGTAAATGCTTCTCTAAGCAACCGGAAGGAACGAGTCCGCTTATCAAAATCAGGAATAATCGTTGTGAATACAAAGCTGTTCACACCGTATTCCTCCGATAGTTCGAGCAGCCGCTTTCGCACCGTTTCCTTCGTGCCGCGAGTAATGTCCGCTTCGCGCTCAACCGCCGTATACGTTTCTCCCGCCTGCCTTGCGAATTCCGCTGCCTGCTCTAACGTCTGCACATTAACGGTTTTGCCACTGGCCAGCGTCACACGTACACTTTTATGCTGTCCCGCCAGCGCATTAGCCTCTTCCTCCGTATCTGCTGCTATGACAGACAAAGCCAAAATGGCTTGGGGCTCCCCGCCCTGCTCAGTGTTGAACTGTGTGCGATAAGCATCTAGCGCAGCACGAGCCGTCTCGGGATCACTGTTAATAAATAGGGCAAACGCATAAGGAAGCCCCTGCCTTGCTGCCAGCTCTGCACTGGAAACGCTTGTACCCAGCATATAAATCCCCGCTGGCTGTCCTGGTAACGGATGAGCCGTCAGCCCTGGCTGCGCATGGGATTCACTCGCCGGAGAATGCAGGAAGTCCTTAAGCTCCACCAATTTGTCCTCCAGCGTTTCCGGCTCTGCGATTCCCTTTTGCAGCGCCTTCGTGGAACGAGGCAAGCCGCCCGGCGCTCGCCCGATACCCAATTCAACCCGCCCCGGGGCCAGTGTCGCAAGTAAATTGAAGTTTTCCGCTACCTTATATGGACTGTAATGCTGGAGCATTACACCACCGGAGCCCACTCGGATGGTATGGGTCTGTGCCAGCAAATACGATACGAGCACTTCTGGCGATGATCCGGCAACACCTTCCGAGTCATGATGCTCGGCTACCCAAAACCGATCATAGCCAAGCGACTCCGCGAGCTTCGCCAGTTCTACTGTATTGTTCAGCGCCTCCGCAGCCGTCTGGCCGGGAAACACGATGCTTTGGTCCAAAATTCCTAATGTAAATGACATGTACAGTCCCCCTCCAATGTTCCTTATATCGAGTATGCGGCGTCAGGCGTAATGCGTTTGAGAAATTGCTTCGTGCGTTCTTCCTTCGGATATCGGAACAACTGCTTCGGATCGCCTTCCTCCACAATGACACCGCCATCCATGAATACAACATGGTTCGCTACTTCCTGCGCAAAACCCATTTCGTGAGTAACGATGATCATCGTTATTCCTTCCTCCGCAATTTGGCGAATGACAGCCAGCACCTCGCCTACAAGTTCCGGGTCCAGAGCAGAGGTCGGCTCGTCAAACAAAATGACCTCTGGATTCATCGCCAACGCCCGTGCAATGCCGACGCGCTGCTGCTGTCCACCTGACAGCTCGCTAGGGTACGAATCAAGCTTGTTTCCGAGGCCAACTTTCTCCAGCAAGGCCGCGCTGCGCGCCTTTGCTTCCTCCTTCGGCACTTTACGGACAGCGACAAGCCCCTCCATCACATTTTGCAGCGCCGTTTTGTGGCGAAATAAATTATATTGTTGGAATACCATCGCTGACTTTTGGCGCAGAGCATGGATATCCTTTTTGTTATGCTGCTTGTAATTCAGGGTAAAGTCTCCGATGCTGATATGCCCGGAATCCGGCTTTTCCAAATAATTGATGCAGCGCAGAAGTGTTGTTTTGCCAGAACCACTTGGTCCCAAAATGGCAACAACCTCTCCGCGCTTTACGCTCAGGTCAATTCCCGAAAGCACTTTGTTATCCCCGAAGCTTTTGTGTATTTGCTTTAGTTCAATCATGACACCCCTCCCCGGCTGTACGCCCTGAACCGCTTCTCTGCCAGCGCGGTCAGTCTTTCAATAGTTATGGTCAGACCCCAGAAAATGAGAGCTGCCGCCACATACGCCTCAAAAAACTTCCAGTTGGTCGATGCGACAATTTGCGCCTTGGCGTTAATCTCCACCACAGAGACCGCAAACGCCAGCGTTGAACCATGCAGCATACCAATCAGCATGTTCGAAATATTGGGCAGACTCGCCGCAAAAGCCTGTGGCAACACAATTCGGCGCATCGCCTTCGATACTGTCATACCAAGGGAATAAGCAGCCTCGATCTGCCCGCGATCAACCGAGAGCAAGCCGGATCTAACAATCTCTGACGCATAAGCGCCAGCCGTAATCGAAAATGCGAGGTAGGCAAAGCCGATCAACGGAATCGACGCGGAGTTGAATCCAAGTCCGAGCGATGCTGTCACACTGTCAATCACCATGGGCAGACCGAAATAGATCAGAAGCAAATGCGTAATCATTGGCGTACCGCGAATAAATGTAACGTAGGCAGCCGCCAGCTGACTCAAAACAGGAATCCGAAATTGGCGGACAAGCGCAACGGCTGTGCCGATGATAAAACCGAAGACAACCGATACAGCGGTAATCGCCAGCGTAATCGGGATGACACCGAGAAGCTCCACGAAAGCGGTCCATACAAAGGAAAGATCAAAGCTCATATCGGAGCAAACCCCCTCTTCTGTACTTTCCGCTCAAGCACACGGAACACCCGATCCAGCACAAAGCTTAGAACAAAATAAATGAGAGCCAGTGAAATATACGCTTCGATAAAATGACGAGAGATCGTTGCCAGTGTGGAGGATTTACCGGTCATCTCCATGACACCCACACTGAAAGCAAGTGATGTATCCTTCAGGCTGCCAATCACCATATTGGAGAATATAGGCAGTGCCGTCACATATGCCTGCGGCAATACAATCCGGAAAAAGGCTTGTGGACCAGACATGCCCAGCGCATAAGCAGCCTCGACCTGCCCCCGATCCACAGATGCGACTGAAGCCCGAATCATCTCCACCATAAACGCTCCGCTATTCAACGAGTAAGTCAAAATGACAAAATACAGCGCTGGTGCACGATTGGCATTGATGCCGAACAAACCTAAAATTTCCGGTACACCGTAATAGAACAAAAACAGCTGAATCAGGATCGGTGTACCGCGAAAAAAGGATACATACAGCTTAGACAGCTGTTTCAGCACCGGGATATTATACATCTGCGGCAGTGCCGCGATGGAACTGATGATAAGTCCAAGCACCATTGCACTAACTACAATTAGAAGCGTAGTACTGATGGTGGGTAGGAGCTTTACAAAGTAGTCAATGACATAACTGAATTCAAATGGTGCACCCATCGCAGCGACCTGCCTTTCCTCTACGTGTTATTTGGCTTCCGATTGTGTAGCGTCAAAGCCAAGCCACTGCTCGCTCAGTTGCTTCAATGTGCCATCAGCCTTAATTTCCTTCAGCACTTCATCGACACGGTCAGCGAGTTTTTGCTGCTCAGGGTCGTTTTTGCGGAACATAAACAGCGTGTCTGATTCACTGAGCGGCGGACCTACCAGTTTGAGATCATTATTTGGATCGATAAGTGGAAGGGTAAAGTCTGCAGCTATAGACGCTGCAACCCGTTTGGACTTGAGTTGTGAGATGAAATCGTTGGCTACACCGCTTGAATATACAATATCAAGTGCATTATCATGCTCCTTGTTGTAGTTTTCCAGCAAGATGGCTTGTGCACTGGTTGCTGTAGTAAATACTTTCTTGCCCTTCAAATCGTCAATGGATTGAATGGAGTTGTCATCTTTAAGAACGGCAATTTTGTTTTTCCAATGGGAGTACGCTTCTTTGTTGAACAAATATTTCTCCTCACGCTCCGGATTTTTTTCCATTTGATGTGCAACCATGTCAATCTTGTTCGTTTCAAGGCTCAGCAGCAAGTTGGTGAACTCCAGCGTCTGAAACTCGAATTCGTAATCATCAAGCCGTTTATCAATTTCTCTGACCAGTTCTACATCGTAACCCGTCAGCTTATCATTTTCGTCAATAAAGGCTACATTCGGAAACTGTGTGCCTGTCCCCACAATAATTTTGGTTGGTTCGTTTGCCCCCTCAGCTCCCGATACCGTCTTCGCTTCTCCCCCGGTGTTGCATCCTGTCAACGCCAGAACTAGTGCAGTAGTTAGTGTTAAAACAGACCATTTTTTCATGTTTGTATCCCCCGTTATGTTTTATATTATTTTTAAACCACCAATTCATACATGTTAAGTAGGAATTAATTGATCTAAAAATATCATCCCAGTGGGAATATCGTCAACGGGTATACTTATAGAACTATTCTATATGTAAATTCAATTATTCAATGGGTACGATTACACGATTCCCTATTCACCATATTTTGTGTCGGGAAAGTCTTCTTGTTGTGAGAGTTTAGAGACATAAGATCGACAAAAAAGCCGGAGATTTGATGTCCCAGCTTCTTTGTTTTCGCAAGTATACATTCAGTTAATTCAAACCATTCATACATATGTTAGTGCTTTCCAATCAACGTTCACATCCGATCGTCAATTTGCCATCCCTCGTTTTCGAAGAGTATGGAATACGTGGATTCATCTTTTTGACCATCTTCCCATGTTCTAGATACTTCAATTAAGATCTCATCATTTTCACTTACTTCAATGTTATTTATATCTACCGATTCTAACTTAAGAGAATCCTTGTTTAATGGATAATATACTTTAACCATCTCATCGACTGTTGCTTCTTCTGTATAGTCTCCTGTACACCATGCATATACGCTTTTCACATATGTTTCTGTCGTGTAGTCTCTCCATCTCCGGATATCATCAAAATGTTGAAAGTAGTTATTCACAGTAAGCATAAAATCATGATTAGGTATTTCTTGCACATTATAATTAATTTCTATCATTTCTCTTGTTCCACATCCCGTACTACACAAGAAATTCAACTCGCAGACCAAGGCTCCATCAGGAGCCCCAGCTCGAATGTTCTGTTATCAAAAGTACTCTCCTTCTATGTACTACCTACAAAAGTCGTTTTAGTACTACTTCTATTTCTTCTATTAAATCACTTTGAAAATAAATCTCCTTTGAATGTCTCTGATCATAAAAACTCGTCTTTCAAAAACCAGTGAAACATCTTTTGCTTCATTCGATTCGCTATGTCACCATTTCTTACCTTAATCCATTTATATAATGGTTCTTCTATAAATTCCAATAAGTCCTTTTTACATTTCTTAAGGCTTTCTGCCAGTTCATTATAGGTAAACTTAATGCTTACTAGTTCTTCCTTAAGTGGTTCCGGGTCATCTGACCATACTAAGGCGTAATCATCAAAATACTGAATACCAGGCGATGGGTCATGCCCAAGCCATGGACTTTGTTTAGCTTGAATTGAATGTTCTATTGATTGTATTTCTTCTAGCCCACAACAGCAGCTAGGCATGATACATGTCTCATCATCCTTTATAAAAGCTACCCCACCTAGTATCGCCACTTCATCTTGCTCAAGTAGCTCTTCAAAAGATTCTTCAAAAGAATTCGATACATCAATGTTGTTGTAGCCAAATAAATGCAGTAAAAAAAATTCAACTTCAGCGTCACTACTTTTCGAAGATAAAAAAGTAAATTCCTTTCGATTCACTTCATTCTCAATCCAAATAGGTTTATCGTAATAAGGTTCTCGGATTACTGGTTTCATATAAGACAACTTAAACTTCACCTACTTCATCTTTTAATATTGTTTTTTGGAGTTTCAGCTAACGTTTCTGTATTACAGGGGTTGTCTGCTGAAATTGCTTCTCCGCATTCCTTCAAGCAGACCAAGGCTCCATCGGAGCCGCAGCGTGAATATTATGTTATAAGATATCGGTGTCTTCTTCGATTAACTTTCAAAAAATCACTTTTTTTGTTTTAAAGTTTGATTGTAACATTATGTTCGTTAAGCAATTCTAAAATATTCTCAATTATTTCGCATTTATCAGCGAATCCATTGATTTCAATCGTAAAAGGTGGTTTCACACCAAAATCTCCGCACAAGCAATCTGACAAGCTGTCCAGACATCCGCCGAAATAACCTCCAGGGCCATTGATGGATTCACCCAGCGCGAAATAAAAAGAAATCTTATCTATGATATGTCGGCCATCAACATAATACGTTTGATTAATGTCCTGAATATTACTGGAGATTTTACAACAATTATCGCGATTTCTGATTATCTCCATCCAGATCTCGCGCTGGTGGTTAGTAAATTGAGACCAAATATTCTTTTGTTTTAACTCTCTACCAAGATCCCAGAGTCTTAGAATTTCCATAGAAAGAGCAATTGGAAGATAACCAGCAATATTAACATCTCGCCCATCTTTTAAATCTGAAGAGGTAAATACTATCTGAGTATTCAATACAAAATAATAATCACCTATCTTATTACCACAATGATCTAAAATAAGTATGTATATATTACTTATGGGATACTTTCCGTTTGAGCAAATCTGTTTAAAGTCAGCGCTGAAATGAAAATTAATAAAACTGAGATCGTAGTAATCCTCATCCGCAGTTTCACTAATGTTCGTTTCTAATAATCCAGCAATATTATCGCAATGTCCGATAATTAAACTGCCATCCTCGTTGAATAGACTATATTTGTAATTCATAGATTTACTCCTATGTATTTGCATTAATTATGGGTTTACTCTTTGCACCGATTTCTTATAACGTTCCTGTATTCACGACTCAGCATATGCTGAGTGTCCGGCGAATGCCGGATCAAGGGCGTATGCCCGCAGTGTGAATATTATGTTAGGCGATGCCTCAATGAATTACTTACAAAATGCTTTTAAATAGTGTTTACTTACTTCGCTAGAAAAATCAATGAGTAATTCAATCGATTCTCTAATACTCATAATTAGCTCTTCAATGGGTAGCTCTTTTTCTAACTTAAGTTCATTAGATGAAAACAATGATCTTAATCAAATCGTATTCTTTATATGTTCTGCAAATAAAAACTTTTGATTGTTCTCTTCATATGCTAAAATCTCATTACTTGATGCTTCTAATGCTTCTGACAACTCTTTTCTTTGAGGTTTAGTGTAATGATAAGTTATGTTTCTTGTATTTGATAATCTTTGCAATAACTCTGCTTTCTCACCGGTTCTAAATAGCTTCTTGAGAATTTCATATTTCTGAATCATATACCGGGGTAGGGAATTGATATAAACTCTTACCTCTTCTAATTTTTCAGACTCTTCTAAGTAGAAGATAGCCTCTCTTAAGGAGGCAGTAAAAATTTTAAGAACAGATGTTGTTTCAAAAATCCAGTCTGAAATGTCATCTGAAGTTTTAAATAATTTTCTCTTGAGAAATACAAAGTCGTTATGTATGATTGCCAGTCCAACTATCCACTTAGCAACATCGCTATCATGTGGAAAAACTTCATTCATACGAATAAGAGTATAATTCATTATTATATTCTCCTCTATTTACTATCTACTATGAGGTTTCGCCTAACGTTTCGGCAGTGAAGTGGCGCTTCTCATCTATTTTGGTAATTTTCTGTTAGATAATGTTAGTCACGATTTAACTTATCACTTTGCTGTCGAACACTTTCATAATTCTCATATATAGATTCATAAAATTCTAAAGTCGACTTGACTTCATCAAATACAATTCTAGTTCCAACAACAGTGCTTATATCTAATACTTTATTTAAATAATTCATCATTCTATCTGCAATTACCTCAAAATCAATATTTGCATTCGTACTACCTTTCCAGCTAAAAAATGAAGGTAACTTATTAGTTTCCCATAAGTAAGTTGATCCTAAACCAATCTCATGCAATTCCATACTTTCTTGTATAATTCTTATATGTTCTTTTAGAATTATATAGAACCGTTCTCTAACTTCCTTTTCATCAGTCATTAATTCATTTACCGACCATTCAATTATTGGTGCGCCAGTATATATATCTTCAATATTACTATCTACAAAATCATATATTTTAACTTTTTCTTCTTCTTCTAAAATAATATTTATTTTCCTTCTATCTTTGTTAATTGCAAAAGCATCGAAAATCCTTTTTGTAGAATACAACTTTATCATGGATATTTCTCTATCTACAGTTGCTATAAAAAAGGGAAGTTTTAAATCATACAGCCATTTAACACCTTCTTCTTCATATTCAACTTTGTTTACTGTAGATGATTTAATTTGAATATAAAATGAATCCTCAGCAACATATGAGTATTTATTATCATCTCTCAATAAAGTTGCTACAACGTCTATTCCAACGTCTTCCGTGCGCGGTATTGGAGCTACCAAAGCCAATGATTGAATCATATATATTCCCAATTGTTCCGCAAGATCACCACTTCTAAAGTTTTTTCCTCGTTTCACTGGCATTTTATTCTCCTTTATTCTTCTAATTGAACCTTATTATTTATTACTTAATCGTAACTAATTTCATCTAACGTTCTTGCATTCACGAACCCGAAAGCCTTAAGTGGAGCGAAGCGCAACGGGTCGTCAGACTTAGGCTCGCAGGGTTGTCAGCAGGATCTACTTCTCTGCCAATACCTCTGCTGACCAAGGGACGGATGTCCCGATGCGTTAATGCTTTGTTATCCAATGGACTTACCACCTTGAATTTACTTTCATTATCTATACTTTTATTTTCATTCATTTATATATTCAAGTACTTTTGGAAAGTAATCTGAGATTGGTTTCGATGAATCTACTTTTTTACTGTTTTTATAGTCTTATAAAATCCTTCTTCTGATGATGGTGCTTCGATTTGGCTCAGAAGTCTTTCTCGATTTTTTAATTGATTTCTTATTATTTCAATGTCTTCTATATAACATTCCACATACTTATATCTCTTTTTGTGTTTTCTCGCTAATTAAAGTCCGGTTTCTAATAAATTTCTGTACAAACAAGGACTATCCATAATGACACTGTGTCCATTCCATAAATGAAAATCCACCAACGACCAATCTACATCATAGGATAGTTGTCCTATTATTTTACCTTCCATCGTGTTTCCTTATGATGATAACGATTTTAAAATTGCTGTTTTGGAAATGTCATGATCGACAATGACAGCTCCAGTTGCTAGGCTAATCTGTCTTGCTAATGTCGACTTTCCTGATCCTGGGAATCCTGACATCTGTAAAAAGAATATACTTACACCTCTATCCTCAAATGTAGTATTGTAAGTTTTTCGGATAACGTTCCTATTCACGACTCGACGCATGTCGAGTGTCTAGCGAATGCTGGACCCAGGGCGTATACCCGTAGCGTGAATATTTTGTTAGGCGATTTTCGTAGTTATTTTTATAATACTTTAAACTTTTCAAAATAGATCTTATGAACTTCTTTGCCTTCTGGGAGAGGATAATAAACATCTTTATAATGCGGTTCTAAAGGATCACTATAATTTCCGAGTTGTCTACGTAAAATAAACTCTTGTAAATTAGATAAAAAATAAGATATACCTAATCCACTTGGTAATTTATAAAAACTATATTCTGCAAAGAACTCATCATATTCCTCTTTAAACGGCCACAATTTAACAAACCTTCTATCTCCTAAGCAAATATTATTAACACAGACTTTTAGAGTTTTCGGAAAAATTTCATTAAAGTGATCACGTTGTACGATTTTATTATTAAAAAACTTTTTTATGTAACTTTGATAAGCTTGATCTTTTCTTTTAACTTCGCTATATGCAAAAATCCCATTAAATATTGAAATGTCACGGCCATTAGAAATAATAAGACCGTTCTCATTAGCCTTATCGACTATTTCTAACAACTTGGAAGGTTCTATAGAACTCTTAACTTCAATAATACCTATCACATTTTCTGGAGTTGTAACAATAAAATCTCCCTCTGAAAAAATAGGTGGTATATTATTCTCATAAATTATGAGATCTATCTGCTTAGTTATGCGATTTTTGTTTCTTACGAATCCAGTTCCTACAGAGAGGTTTTTGGGAAGAATCCTTTTTAAATAATTCATTAATATGATTTCTTTATATCGTCCTTCTTCTGCCCAATTAGCATCGTCGATAAGGTGACGAACACGTAACTCGTGCGCTTTGAATTCTTTGGCAATTGACTTTTGATATTCTAAGTAATTAGGCATTTTTCTTACTTGCACCTCCAAGTTTCTATTTTGATGATTTAACATATTTGATTTAAAGAATTTCGCCTAACGTTGTTGTATTCATGAACCCCGAAGGGGTTGTCTGCTGAAATTCCTCTTCGAAATTCAACTTGCAGACCAAGGCTCCACAAGGAGCCGCAGCGTGAATATTATGTTAGGCGATGGATAACACTTCTTCGAATAATCTAACATTTTATCTTCGATAGCGAATATTAAATCCAATGTCTTTACTAGTCTTATTAATAAAAAAATCATCTATTACTATTGTCAAAACCCTCATAGTCTTCGATGTTATTTCACTAATTTTTTCTAGTAGATCTGATTCATTTAATTGATATTCCTTTCCAAGTTTAAATAACCAGTTAATTTGTATATCATCTGCAAAATAAAAGTCATTTTCTCCTATTGAATCTCCAATCTTAAATCCGGTAAAAAATTTTTCTCTATATAACGACTCAAGAATTTTCTTAGTACTTTCAAAATCATACTCTTTTTTTCTGTCATTCCAATTACCTTTGTTATAATGAAAATAATTATTTCTTGCTTCGGATAATACTCTCTTAAAAAAAGAATTATTATCATTACCTTCGCATAATTCTAACAACTCATTATATTCTTTTAAAAAGTTATCAATTCTAGTGAACTGTGAAAAAACTTCATGGTACTTCTCAGATGCACTTTTTAATAGCGCGATTACTTCATTCACATGTGAAATTGATAACTTCGTAAAATAAAACAATCCTTCTTGATTACCAGAATCAATGATTCTTTTCATTTGTCCGATATCGAAATACAAATCTTGTCTTGCAATACCCATTGATATTATCCAAAGATGATACTCTTTCTCTTTATTGATTACGTCTTCAAGTTTAAATTTCTTCTCAAATCTTATCGTCATAAGAGTACCTCTCTTTTAATGATCGTTATCTTTCGCCTAACGTTCCTGTATTAACGAACCCCGAAGGGGTTGTCTGCTGAAATCCCTCTCTGGAATCCATCCCGCAGACCAAGGCTCCAAAGGAGCCGCTGCTTGAATATTATGTTAGCTGATTTAACTGACTTCATTGAATTTACTTTAGCCCATCCCCTTCAAGTATGAATTTCAAGAATTTATTTCCATAAAGTGAAATTTCAACATCATCTCTATCTTTATCTGAATCACTATCACCAATGTCTTTCCATGTTTTCTTTATATTTAGTAATCCATTATTCTCTAGTCTTCTATCTATATTTCGTATCAAACCATGTACGTCACTTTCTTGGACAAAAGTAATAGTTTCTTCAGTCAATCCTGCCAAATAAAATAACCTCTTCAAATCCAAGTATCTTAAATTTCTTAACATATCATAAAAGTTAATTATCACTGATTCGTTCTTATTCTCTTCAATAAAAACATTTTCAAAGCCATTAAGTATTAAATTTATTTTTGCATCTTCATGTTCTTCAAACAAATCTGAAAAGATAATTGGGAAAATCCTTTGACTTATATATTCCGATGATAATACAGAATCTGCTGCAAGGTGCGATATGAAATTAATTTTTTTGTCATGCTCTTTAAATCTGCGAATTAGTCGATTAATTTTGACTGTCTGAATTAACTTTCCTATGTAAGGTACAAAATCGATTCCATTTTCTAATATTTGTCCAAAGTACGGATTTATCATCTCTCCTTCTTGAATTAATTCATTGAAAATCGCCTTATCTGTCATTCAATATCACTCCTTGTTCTCTCAGTTACTTCAGCTAACGTTCCCGTATTCACGACTCGACGCATGTCGAGTGTCTGGCGAATGCCAGACCCAGGACGAATGTCCGCAGCGCGAATATGATGTTATGTGATGCCACTTTCTTCTTCGACTTACTCCGACATTTCTTTGACTGCATCTACTATCAGTGAGACGAATCCCAATTCATCATTGTTGTTTCGGTGATCAAATTGAAAAGATCTATAAATGAAACCATCTTCAGGATTCCAGTTATTAAAATGAAATTCTCCACTTTCGTCACAGTATTCCAGTAACTTAATCTTGAATCCTGCTTCTTCGAACATGCTTGTAATGGTCTTATAATTATGTACAATCTTATGACTTGCAGCTGGATGTTCTTTTGGGCCGGGTCCACCGATCTGAACAATATTCTGGTACTCTTCATTTCTAAAAAAAGCATCCGGTACTGCACATCGAATATATCCTTCTGGTTCAAGAAAATCATAACAAATCTTTGCTGCTTCCACGCCTTCTTCGTAAGACAAATGCTCCCATACATGTTCTGCAAGGATAGTTCTAATCTTTCTTGACTTAAAGCTTTCTTCCCAATCAGCTCGATCCAGTAGATTCAATTCTTCTTCTTGAGTTTGAATCCAGTCTGGATAGGCTTGTGAAGATGCTCCTATTATGATTTTAAGAGGCTTTGAACATTCATTTTCACTCATTTTTATCATTTTATTATTCCTTTGCTTTCGAGTGGTTTCACATAACATCTAATTTATGCACTTCGTAAATACCACAAATCTTGCCTGATATCCGAACTACGTCTATGATAACCGATGCTGTGGTATTTGCGAAGAAGAATTTGGTGAAAAAGGTAGATTTATAGGAGAACTCACTCTCCCAGATCCAAACGATCCAGCGGACTCTGAATACGCTGGATATTTTTCATACTCACATGCGTATATCGCTGAGTTGTTCGTGCACTCGTATGACCGAGTAGCTCCTGAATGTAGCGCAAGTCTGTTCCGTTTTCCAGTAAATGCGTAGCGAAGGAGTGCCTTAAGGCATGAATACTAACCTTTTTTACAATGCCTGCGCGTTGTCTAGCTTCTTCAAAAACCTTCTGTACGCTGCGCTCGGTAAGATGCCGATCAGAAGCTTGTCCCGGAAATAACCAACGATTGGGTCTATACTCCGTAGTGTATTCCTGCACAACAGATTTAAGCAATTGAGAAACTTCTTTTTCTGACATGACTTTAGGTAATTTTATCTGCTTTTTGGGACGAATATACTGGATATCTGTAGGATGATGGAGTACATGAATACGCTCTAATTGTTTTACTGCTGTATCCTCGTAATGTTAATGCCTTCTGTAGTGACTCTTTACTCCATACATTACTTCCCTTGCTAGTTTTCCAATGCTGTAAATCTTCGCTTTCCACCCACAACTCCGGGGCAATCTGGACATCAACTGGATCAAATTGATTCATGAACTCCTGTATAGCAGCTATGGTGTAAAAAATAATCCACACTTTTTTTGGGATTCCCACCTTCTGCCCTTGATCCGACGAATGCGCTCAATATATGCAGGGTTATACGGGATGTAGATGTGCAGTAATTCAGCGGAACCTTTTGTTATGGTAATCGTCTCTGTGGTAGTAGCATGTTCATTCATAGGAAACTCTCCTTCGATTGGATTGGTTATGCTATTGCTATCATTCTGAAAAACAAAAAGGAAGGCCCTTCTTCATCCCCTAGGGAATCAGACGTCCTTCCGATGCTTTCGGAACATATATGCTGTTGTAAAAGGTAGTACGGAGCGCGACTTGTGCAATGACAAGCCGCGTAAGGATGAGGTGCTGCGCCCAATGGGCAGCACCTCATGGAGAAGCACCGCGGTCAATAGCGCGGTGCTCATCAAGTCAGGCATCCCCCGCACATAGCGGTGATGCCTGCCCCAAACGTGCCACGGACCGTAAAGACGCGGCACATCTTCCTGCTGAATGATGCCGATAGGCCATACAGCTTGTGTCAGGCCGCTGCACCTACATGGCAGCGGCTTCTTCTCCCAGCGGCAGCGTGTAATACTGCGCCTGCTGCCCTTCATGCTGCTGGTACACAACGACCAGCAGCGTCTGGCCTTTCGCGGCAAGCGGGCTGGCGCCAGCTAGCACACGCTCAAGCCGGAACGGAAGCACATCCAATACGGTGTGCTTCTGCAGTTCCTTTTCGCCGAGACCAAGGTCGGCGAAAGCACGGGCACCCATGACCGTCTGTGCGGTCATGGCCGAGGTCATCGGCAACGCACGCGAAGCGTTGCCGTCCACCATGTCCGCCGCTCCATCCGCGGCGGACCCTGTTGCGTCGCCCGAAGTGAGTGACGCTGCACCCCCGGCTTCGCTGCCAATCACACCCGCCGCATCTGCGGCAGAGTCTTCCCCGGCAGCAGCCGAACTTACCCCAGCGGCACTCGCACCCGTGCCGCTACTTTCCAACCATGCCGTGCCAGCGGCACCGGCAACACGTGGCAGACGAACGTCTTCAGGACGTTCAGCCAACGTTTTCATATAACCCGCCCACTGGTCTTTCTGGAGCGGATCTTCCCACCAGATTTTGCGTGGTTTGTATTTGTGACCGAGGAAATAGTCCAGTTTCATCAGGCCGAGCACGATATCCATATGCGGTGTGTTCCGTGACTCCAGGAAGCTGTGCAGACGGGTAAACAGATCCTCCAGTTGGTGACCAATCTTCTGCCACCCCTGACCTTCCCAATAATCCCCAAACGCCTGGAAGAAATCAAACGGCGAGTTGAACTCCTGCTCCATCAGGTACTTCAGCGTGTGGTCCATCCGGTGTGCGTTCCAGTATTTCTCCAGTACATCCTCCAGCCGCTTCAGGCGTACGATGTCACTGAACGGCAGCACATCACTGCCCAGAATCTCATACGGCGCGTGATCCATGTACGTATAGTTGTACTTCTCCGCATCCAGACGCAGACCTGTACCACGCAGCATTTTGAGGAATCCGAGCTGAAGCTCTTCTGGCCCTAGGGCAAACACATCGTTAAACGTCTTGCGGAACGTATTGTAATCTTCCTCCGGCAGTCCGGCAATGAGATCCAGATGCTGGTCGATTTTGCCGCTGGCTTTAACCTTGTTTACCGTGCGGCTCAGCTTCGTAAAGTTCTGGCGACGTTTCACCAGTTCATTTGTCGGATCATTCGTGGACTGAACCCCAATTTCGAAGCGGAATGTGCCTGGCGGCGCATTCTCAGCCAGATAGTCCAGTACCTCGGGACGCATAATATCTGCCGTAATTTCAAACTGGAACACCGTCCCCTGATGATTCTCGATCAGGAATTTGAACATTTCGAGCGCATAATCCCGCTTGATGTTAAACGTCCGGTCCACAAACTTGATCAGCTTTGCGCCCTTCTCAATCAGGTACAGAATGTCCGACTTCGTCCGCTCAATATCGTAATACCGCACGCCGACCTCAATACTGGACAGACAGAACTGACAACTGAACGGACAGCCCCGACTGGTCTCAAAATAAACAACCCGTTTCCCAAGCTCCGGGATATCCTCATCAAATCGATGCGGTGACGGCAGATCGTTCAGATCCGCTTTCGGGCGTCCTGGCATGAGAATGACCTCTTCCCCTTTGCGATACGCCAGTCCATAGACAAAGTGGAATTTCTTGCTTCCTTCCAGCTCCGTCAAGAGCTGATGCAGCGTCTCTTCCCCTTCACCCATCACGATGAAATCCACATTTGGAATGCGGTTCATCCAATATTCCGTGTCGTAGGACACTTCCGGCCCGCCCAGCAGAATTTTCACGTTCGGCATAACCTTTTTCAGATTATCAATGACCTTTATCGTCTCTTCAATGTTCCAGATGTAACACGAGAAACCAATCACGTCCGCGCCGCGCTGATACAGATCAGACACAATATTCATCACCGGGTCCTTGATCGTATACTCCGCCAGGTCAATATCAAAATCCTTCTCACTGTACGCCTTCAGACACCGCAAGGCCAAGGAGGTATGGATGTACTTTGCATTTAATGTAGAAAGAATAACCTTCATGGTTCACAACCTTTGCCTGGACACCCAGACCATATTTTTTTGGTAAAAGGAAAGCTGCACAGCCATCCTGCCCCGGATGCTGTTCATCTAAACCTCTTTTGAACTAGCCATTCCATCTCTCATGGACATATCCAACTTTTGTCTTTCAAAGAGTGGACACTCTTTTCAAAACGACATATACACCCCGCCAAACGAAAACCACAACATATAGCACAAAACACATACAATAAAACTACATGCTGTATGTGATACGATCAACCCTTTCTAACGCCAATGTCCACCTTTTGAAAGACAATTCACCATCTTTTGTCCGCATACCAGAGACACAAAAATCAACTTCAAACTCAACTTCACCCTGTAAAAGACCTCATTTGCATTCCATCCACAATAGATATCCACATTTTACTGCCTTGAGCCTTTAAACTTTAGGCTTTAGCCTCGAACCTCTACCGAACGCTTCCCCCGTATCATGGACGAACCATCGACTTGCATGATGATAACTATCAACGTTGGATCAATTAAGCTTTACGTGTCATGAACTTCAAAGACTTGAAATGGCGAATGTAAAAAAATTCTCACTCAATCCCAACCAGCCAAGCTCGCTCACAATCAACTCATACTCACTCATATTTACCTACTCATACTCGTAAAACGCATCATCATCCGTATCCACTTCTTCTCCTGATTGCTTCTGGAAAAACTCCAGGAACGGCAGTCCGTACTTGCGGTACTTGACCTCACCGACCCCTTTGATATCCAGCATGTCACGTTCTGTCTGTGGACATACCACACTCATCTCACGCAGGGTCGCATCATTGAAAATAATGTACGATGGTACATGCTCTTTCGCCGCCAGATCACGCCGGATCAGACGCAGCTGTTCGAATACCGTCTCGTTGACCGCAGATGGCATCGCATCGCGTCCACGACGTCCGCCGTAGTTCGTACCCGAAGCCGTTGCCGCTGTCTTGCGGACCACACGTTGCATCACTTCACGTTGACCTTTCAGCACTTCTACCGCTAATGGCTGCAAACGAACGACCGGATACTGTCCCTCGGACAGCATCAGATATCCTTCCGATACCATCACGTTGATGATCTCCGAGATCTCACGCTCTGTCCGATTGCCCATCACGCCATAGGTTGGCAGAGAGTTGAAGCCGTAATCGAGTACCTTTTTCGCACGAGAGCCTTTGAGCACCGAAGCAACCAGTGATACACCGTATCGTTCACGCATGCGGTGAATGCAGCTGAATATTTTCTGTGCATCAATCGTCATGTCAACCAACTCGCGGTCGTCCGTACAGGAACTGCAAGTACCGCACGGTGTATCGTCATGCACCTCACCGAAATAATCCAGCTGCGCACTGCGCAGACAACGCGTCGTGTAACAGTAATCCACCATCTGCTGCAGCTTCCGGTAATCGTTCTGTTTGCGGTCGCCGTCCATCGGATTCTGTTCAATCAGGAACTTCTGGGTGATAATGTCCTGTGCACCGAACAGCAGAATGCACTGGCTTGGCTCTCCGTCCCGTCCCGCACGTCCGGCTTCCTGCACATATGCCTCCATGTTCTTCGGCATGCTGTTATGAATCACGTAACGCACGTTCGATTTATCAATCCCCATGCCGAACGCATTGGTCGCCACCATCACTCGGATATCATCGTACAAAAAAGCTTCCTGGCTCTGGGACCGTTCATCGTCCGTCATCCCGGCATGGTAGCGTCCTGCGGGCAATCCCGCCTGCAACAAACGCTGATGCAGATCGTCCACGTCCTTACGGGTCGCGGCGTATATAATACCTGGCTCGCTGGCATGCTCGCGAGCATAATTCAGAACAAAATCCTTTTTGCTCTCGCCACGCAGCACGCTAAACGCCAGATTATCCCGCCCAAGTCCGGTCACATATGTCTGCGGGTCCTGCAAACGCAGCAGCCGCAGAATATCGCCCATGACCTCGGGCGTCGCTGTAGCCGTAAAGGCCGCAACCACCGGCCGCTCCGGCAAACTATCCACAAACGGCGCTACCGCCAGGTAGCTTGTCCGAAAATCATGCCCCCACTGCGATACACAGTGGGCCTCATCCACGGCAACGCACGAGATCGGCAAATAGCCCATCTCCTCGCGGAACCAATCCAGCTCCAGTCGCTCAGGCGCGACATAGAGCAGCTTCAACTCACCGCGCTGCGCCGCGCGGATGCGATCATTCACTTCTTTGCCGCTTAACGTACTATTAATATACGCGGCAGCAATTCCGGCGGTCGTCAACGCATCGACCTGGTCCTTCATTAATGAGATCAACGGGGAGACCACAAGTGTCAGTCCCGAATATAACAGAGCGGGGATCTGATAACAGATCGACTTACCGCCCCCAGTTGGCATAATGCCGAGCGTATCTTCACGTTCGAGCAGGCTGGCTACAATTTTTTTCTGTCCCTCACGGAAGTCGGGGTAGCCATAATATTTTTGCAGGAGACCCTGCGCTTCTTCTAATGTAGGTGTTTGCACACTCATGTAAAGACTCCTTACTTATCACCGGTGTTCTTCCACCAGCTTGGTCCGATCCGATTCTGAGATCCGAAAGCGGCACATATACCGCATCCTTGACAACAAAATGGCGTTCTCATGACTTGTCCGTCAAGCAAACGCCGCTCCCTTTAGTTTAACGGCCCAGCCCCGAATGAGCAACCGCGTTTTACTGTAAAACGTTTGAAGCTTCTTCATCAAAATAAAAACAACCGTCCTGCCCTAGTTGGACAAAACGATTGCATTAATTTTGACAAAACTATTAAGTCATACAAAAACTTTTTCACACTGGTGGTATTTCTAATCTTTCAACGCCTCAACTTCAGACACAGTTAGACCACTTGTTTCGGCAATAATTGAAACTTCAATTCCAAATGAGAGCATGTTTTTTGCAATCTCAATCGCCTTTCTTTTTTCCCCTTCCACTAACCCCTTTGCTATGCCCTTTTCCGTAGCCCATTCAATCATGGAAGCTTCATCATGCAAATACTTCTGCCGCTCTTCATACAAACGACGTGCTTCCCGATCCTGACTCAAGAACTCCAGCGTATCCCTTATTTTCTTAACCCCAGATTCATTCATGTTGTATCACCGCCTTTTGCATTCATGCGATAATACAATCCTTTCCTCTGCATCAGCTGTTCATGCGTTCCATCCTCGGCAATTCGGCCATGCTCCATCACAAGGATGCGAGAACACTGACGAGCAACTTCCATCCGATGTGTGACGAGTAACCCTTTTCTGCCTTTCATAAAGTTCAGCAAGTGATTCATTACGTTCTGTTCTGTCTGAATATCCAGGGATGACGTAGGTTCGTCCAGAATATACAGATCGGATGATCTCATAAAGAGTCTGGCAAGCGATAGTCGCTGTTGCTGGCCTCCGGATAGATTGGCCCCTTTCTCTTGCAACATCGCCGCATATTGTCCTTCCTGTGCCTCGATATATTCATGCAAACCTGCCTGCCCTGCCGCAAGCTTTACCTTGTCCAATGTAACGTCTGAACTCAGACGGATATTGTCTTCAATCGTTCCTGTGAAAAAAGTTGGTGTCTGCGGCATATACGTCAGTTTGGATTGATCATCCATCTCTATATACTCTGCAACATGTTTATCACCCAGCAATACGTTTCCATTTGTTGGCTCGATCAGCCCTGCACACACTTGGCACAGTGTAGATTTGCCTGCACCACTGGCGCCAACTACCGCAACCAGTTCACCAGGAACGAGATTAAGCGTAATCTGATCCAGAATCTTCCGACCACTGTCTTCATCTTTTACCGTAACCTGTTGAAGACGTAGCATAGCCATTTCGTTCTCTTTATGTGCCCCTTTTTGTGTACTCCCTTGATCTTGGTTACAAATTCCCTGTGCAAACTCCTCGTGCTTAGTATTGGATGCTGTCTTCTTGTTCTCCGCCAATTTCAACCATGCAGAGATACGTCCAAATGCACCCACGCTGGCTTGCATCTGACTCCACTGGCTGGACAAGCCGAGTACTGGCCACACCACCAGTTCAAACAGCAGACTACTTGCAACAACCATGCCCGGAGATAAAGTTCCCCTAGCTGCTGACAAAGCAATAAGGAACAACGCTGCCAATTGAGCCAGACCAAACACCGCCATCGCCACATTATCCGACATGCTCAGGGTCATCTGTAACTTAGCCTGAACACGATTCAGTGATTGCTGTTGTGTCCGAAAACGAGCGAGAAACCACGGTGAAGCATCATACATCTGAATCACCGGTATCCCTTCAACATACTGTTGGATCTGTTCTTGGGACTCGCCTTCCCGGGATTCGACCTCAACGGACAGATGTACAATTCGCTGATCATACAACCTCGCCGTGAACCAGATTGCCCCTGCACTTACCAAGGCAATAACCGCAACCCATGCATCTGCTCTGTACAAGTATCCCAGCGATAGAGCAATGATGAATACAACCGTAACACCCTCTGCAATAGCCTCAACAACTTCTGCACCATGCTTGGTGTCTTCCTTGATGCGAAGCATCACATCCCCGGACTTCTGTCTGCGCACCCAGGAATAGGGCATCCGGTTTAACAGTTTCAACAGATCCATGGACATATCCCGTTGCATCGATTCCTTGAGCCATACCAGCACGTAACGATGCATCGCGAGTAATACAATAAACCCTGCCAGAATGGCGATAAAGATCATCGCCGTAGCGTTTAACTTCTCCTGTCCCCCATCATGAATAGCATCCACGAAGAATCCTTGTACAAAGGCAAGTCCCCAATCAAAGACCGCATCTGCTGCGATAAAAATGAGCAAGATCGCTACAGCTAATCCATAAGGCTTCATCCAGCGAAAAATAACGGACCATACCGTCGTCAATGATACAGCTTGTTTTGGGTCATCTGGAACATCACTTTCGTTCATCTGATGATGAGCTTCTATTTCAGACTTTTCATTTTCATTATTTTCATTTATCTCATATGCTCCACTTTTCTCATGAGTGCTCTTCATTTTAACTTCATTGGCATATGCTGTATCTTCAATCTTGTTACTCATGCTGTTCCTCCACTTCCGTATCCTGCTCCGCAATATAACTTCGATATCCGTTTGGACGATCCAGCAATTCACGATGAGTCCCCGTATCTTCGACGCGTCCCTTCTGAATATAGATGACCTGATCTGCCCGTTTGATCAGCGATAATCGATGAGTAACTGCAATAACCGTTGTGCCTTTGTCAGCAGTGATTCGGGCAAAGAGATCATTCAATCGTTGCTCATGCCACGGGTCTTGAGATGACGTCGGTTCATCCAACAATAGAATATCCGGGTTCCTCAGCATCGCTCTGGCTAAACTAATACGCTGAAGCTCACCACCCGACATCGTCCCGCCTTGCGGCTGAAGCTCTGTCCCATAGCCGAGCGATTGACGCATAATCGCGTCATGTGCATGCGTCATGTGGGCCGCAACTTCTACTTGATCGGCAGATATCCCCTCTTGTCCAAAAACAATATTCTCTTCCACTGTACCTGTGAAAATAAAGGCTTGTTGCGGAACATACACCTGATTGAGATGCTCTGCTTTAACTTCTTGCATATCATTTGATGAATTCTTCTGATTCATTACCTGGATCGAACCAGTCACAGGTGTATCTAATCCGGTTATTAATTTCAATAACGTGGTCTTTCCACATCCACTTGGCCCAGTAATTACAGTAAGCTTTCCTTTCGTGGCTACAAAAGAAATATCCGTTAGCACTTCTTCTTGCTCTGCATACCTGTAAGACACGTGCTGTACCTTAATGCCAGTCGGTTTAGATTGCTTCACAAGTTCACCTGAACCCGGTTCGGATCGTTGTACATATGCATTGGTACTAGTATCAGCAAGCGTGTTCTTTTTCTCCAGATCCAGAACTTCAAAGACTCTGGACGCATGAGAAGCTGAACCGATAAAATCATTCCACAACCCGGACAGCGACTCAATCGGACGAGTTAACTGACTGCTCGCCACCAGAAAAGCCGCCAAACCTCCCACATCCATATGTCCATTCAACATCTGCATGCCGCCTAGATAAAGAATCAGAATCATGCCACCATACGTCGAGACCCGTCCGGCTGCCTCCGAAAGACGTTGTAACATAGATACAGACATCGTATGTCTGAACACTCGATCCATTCGATCTTTAAAATGATGGTGCACATAACCCCCGAGTCCGTAGCTTCGGATCTCCACAGGGGCTTGAATGATTTCAGTCAGCATCTCATCTCTTGACGCCGTACTGGCATTCAACTGATCATGTTGTCGTTGCAGACGTCTACCCAGTCCTACCGTTACAAGAGGATAGATCAATGTGAATGCAATAATAGCCAATGATAATGGCAGGTTGACCCAGCTGAAATAAGCAAAAGCAAGAATAAGTTGTATCACATTTTTTGCAAGTTCAATGCCGTGTTGATTTATCCCTTTCTGTGCTTCCTTGGCAGAAGTCCAAACCCTGGAAGATAGATCCCCCGTATGATAGTTTGCCAGATCCCGCGTCTCTGTGATGCCAAGGGACTTGAGCAATAGAGACTGCATAGACAATAGTGTCTTTTGCTGAAATAACGTCTCGACCCTCGTCATGAATGCGGTTACAATTAATCGTAATACGACAATGCTAACGCCTATAATCAAACCTGAGTAGAGTAACGAAAACTGTGCTTCAGTCGCGCCTTTGACCAGTCTTCGGATCGATTCCAAATAACCGACCTCAATCAGGGAGACCATACATGCGGCGAAAAGTAACAGAATGATGAACATACGGTACTTGCCCGTTAATATCCATAATCGAGTTAACATGCCTAACGTTGTATAAGTTCTTTTGTCAGCAAACATGGATGGTTTCTCCAATCTTGTCATTAAATTATGTACTTGGTTATGATATCATCGGTGATAAGGAAAAAATGAACATTTATTGCTGTAAGTACTATCAGAAGTAGGGAGATTGATATGCAACACGATCTGCTAGGCACATTGGATAAGCTGTTCGACTACATAGAAGACCATATCCAAGACAAGTTAACGCTGGATCATCTGGCATCTGTGACGCATATATCGAAGTTCCACCTGCATCGCATGTTCAAACATGTAAGCGGACAATTGCCTGGAGAATACATTCGTTCACGCAAGCTGGCACGCAGCCTGGAACAATTGGTGAACCTGAATTGGAAGATTATCGATATCAGCGGACATTACGGGTTCGAACATGAACAATCCTACATACGTGCTTTCAAACAAACCTTTGGTATCACCCCCCTGCAATATCGCAAACAGGGATCTGGAGACCTTGAATTCACAGCCCGCATGACTTCGTCCATGATCACGATGCTTCCGTATGGATATATTTTCAAACCAACATATGTACGAAAACCGGCTATAAAACTCATTGGGCAGCGATCCCATATTCGGTATGCAGACAATGAAGAACACTATGAAGCTAATTCAGCAGGCAACGACTTTTTTGAAAAACACTTTCATTCGATCCCTAACGTGTTGCAACCCAACGTATATATTGGATTTACCAATGAGATTAACGAGGATTACAGTACATACCAGCCCTCTGTAGAAGTAAACAGTTTAGATCATATCCCTGAAGAACTGGACGGAATTGAGGTCCCGGCCAACCAGTATGCTGTATTCAAATTCGTCTGTGATTTCCATCCAAGTCTGATCAACATAGATCACTTGGACAGTGTCTGGACATTTATTGATGAATATTGGCAGAGCCATTCGGGGTATGAGAAGAGCGATCCATACTATTTTGAAAGAATTGATGGCAGTCTGGCTCAGGACCACTACGGAGAAATGGACATATATATTCCTGCAAAGCAAACTTCTCTGTAAGCTACCATTGGAGGTTCAACCTTATGGATTTAAAGACTCAAGCAAATTCAAGTTCATCCCATACAGATTCTCGCAAACCTTGGATACGTAGACACCCAATTCTCACTACATTTACATTGTTGATTCTTGTATTGTTTGTTGCCTTATTCTTGTATTTCTGGCTCCGTCCATACTTTTCCACGTTTGACCGTTCTGAGAAAGGAGAATTGAGCTATTCCATGACTTCGCGGAATGGTGAATATACCGCCGAGATTTATGGTGTGCCCTATGGTGGTGCGGCAGGTGGGGTTACGATGTGGGTTGATGTGAAGAAGACGAATGCCCCTGAGGACTCCACAGTAAAAACGATCTATCGTGCCGAGCACCACGGAAATAATCATCTCGAATGGGAAAGTGAAAACACACTCCGAATTGAAAACTGGAATGAGTACACGGATGAGACCATTACCCTCAACATTGATCAGGAAATATATGATGGACGGGGCTGGGCGTGCAAAAGTTTACGGATGAAAGATCAGTCTGTGCGATGTCTGGCACCCGAAAATTAAAGCAGTTTAGCGGTTAAAATGACGCCCTGACTACATCGATGATCATTGTGATGTGTGCGTCGTACTCACTGCATTCATGCTTCAGAAGCCTCACACGGTACAAGCAGTGTGAAGTACATAACATAAAGCAAGCCCCGCTCACCAACTTCCTCGGCAAGCGGGGCGGGGCTGCTCTGCTCTTGTTCTACATATTCCCTTTATCTGGTTATAATAAATTATGGTCTGTACATGCTCGTTCACACTAACAATTGCTTCTGCTTCTGCTCGCAATTGTGCCTTACACTCTATTTCCACTAACGCTTATTTTCACTGACCTGCCCTATCGCATCCTACCAGCAACGAATTAGTTTTTTTTGTTATTTCACTTCTACTTCAATCTATTTCCCCTATTTCCTAACCCCGCTTCAAACTCTTCTATCCTCATCTGTCCCAGTTCGTCTCCCTACTTACGCGGTGACACTTCACCACGTTCTTCCCGCTCCTTCATCTCTTTGCGTATCACCACTTCGAGTTTTTGACGATTGGCAAGCAACCCGGGATCGTTTGGCAAGTACTCACGTGCTCTGGTGTTATGCATGAGTGCGTGCTCCCAGTTTCCCAGATGGGCATAGCATAGGGAAAGACGGGCATGTGGTAGCCAGGTGCGGCAGGCCTCTGGTACTGGGCGCAGACCCGGATCGCGGCTGCTCACGTCTACCGCCTGCATATACCAGTAGATCGCCGAGACGGGTTCCTGCCGCTCATGAAAACAGGCCGCGATGGCACAGCAGAAGTCGGCATGTGGCAGATCATACTGGAACGACTGCAGCAATGCACCGAGCTTACGGCCCGGCTCACCCAGTCGTTCATAACATTCCGCCAGCCGCGCGCAGGCAATCAGGCGATCCTCGCGGTATCCGCTTGGCTGTTCCAGCAGCTTTGCGTACCCGCGTGCCGCCGCCGCATACTGCTTGCGGTCATAACATTCGCCTGCATAATAAAATAGCAGGCGACCTTGGGCTACGCCCTCTTCGGCGATCCATTTGCGCAGAATGCGCACGTTTCGCGCCGAATGATGTCCCGCTTCGCGGCGGTGCGTGACGGCAATGTCTGCCGTAATAACCCCGCTCGGCGGGAAGCTGAGCTGCTCGTGCAGTCGGCCATGCCAGCGGCACCCGGCATCCCGCTTGACCAGGCGAAGGCGTCGGTCCGTCACGAGCGGACTCCCCTCCGGCCCCTCGGCCAGCGTGTAGTTCAAGATCACAGCCGCCGTCTCCCCCTCAGACGACAACTGCTGCTTCAACACCGCAAGCTTCGCCCGTTCCGATGGCAGCAGCACATCGTCCGCATCCAGCCACAGGATATACTCCTGCGTGGCTTTGGCGAATGACTCACTCCGCGCTGCGGCAAAGTCTTCCTTCCATTCATACGTGTAGACCTGGTCGGTATACTGCGCAGCGATGTCCATCGTATGATCTGATGAACCGGTATCCACAATGACGATCTCGTCCGCGATGCCGGCAACCGAATCAAGACAGCGCGCAAGCGTGCGTTCCTCGTTCTTCACAATCATGCACAGACTGATGGTGATCACGTTTTGAGCCCCTTCCTGTCGTACGCGTATTGCGAATTTTCATAACGGTTTTATTCTTTCTTTGACTAGGTACTTCGAGCAAAGTACTAGCATTTGGTATTTGGAACTTAGTAGTGGTACAGGTACCACCATTCTCAAAGTTCAGTAAAGAATACTTATCATTTTCACCGTGGCTAACGAACTGAGGTGACGCTATTTGGTGCATTTCAGCCAATTGGAAAATGTAACGAATCTGAGGCGCGCTATTCTCACATTTTAGGCAACCATTCGTCGTTTATCGCAGCTTTCGGATGAAATAGCGTCGCTGAGATTCGTTACATTTTTCCCCTCTCCCAAATCACCAAAATAAGGCGTGTGAGATTCGTTAGAACATAGAGTTACTCTGTCGTCACACTTATCAGCAGTTTGGAATAGAAATGCTCCATTTAAATATTCTGATAAGTGATCTAATAAGTGCTTTGTGTTAAGGGCTCTGAGGCGCGTAGAAGGGAGACTTTCGAGACCCCCATCCCTCTACTCTAAAGCGAGCCCCCACTCTCCTGACGACGAAACCGTTTCACCTGCTCCACCGCACTGTCCAGCGCCTTCTTGCGCTGTTTCATTACCCGTAGATGCTGTTGTTCCACCTCAGCAAAATGCGCATGATCCAGCTTCATCCACTCCATCAGCTGATCCAACGTTGGCGACATATGCACCTGAGTTCTTCGCCATCTGCGGGCTACGCAACATAGATATTTATGATGAACTTCCAGTTTCAAGACTTCGAAATATGGCATTAGACACATCGCCAGGCTTCCTGCATAGAACGTCTGCTTGTGATCATAGAACGGATGATAGCCATACGGCACGGTCACAACCAGCGTCCCATCTTCCTGCAACAGCCGATGAATCTGGATCAATAACGTCTCTGGATGAGCAAAATGCTCCAGCACTTCTCCAAGCAGCACCGTGTCAAAAGTAGTTCTGACTTTCCATTGCGTAATGTCCAGCATCCGAAAATCCACATTGTTTCGAACCGGCCGGGATTCTTTGGCAAGCTCGCCTTGGGCATACCGGATACTCTCTTCCTCCAGATCAATGCCAGTGACACGAAATCCTTCACGTGCCAGCAGAATGGATGTAATGCCCTGACTGCACCCGACGTCCAAGATGCGTTTGCCTGTTGCCTCACGGCACATCCAGTGAATACGCGTTCTCGTCGCTTCATGAGAATCTTCCGAATTAATCTCGCCGTAATAGCGTTCGCTTACACGATCATGATTTGCCATGGGCATCTCCCTGATCCTCGTCGGGATCGATCGCAGCTTCACGGCGAGTTACGGCGCCCTCGACTGCCACCTTGACTTCCTCTTTTTGCCCGGACCCTTCTACTCGTTCCTGTTGCTCGTAAACTCTCTTCGCCTCACGCTCAACAGGTTGGCCCAGCACCACAATATTCCCCCCGTGACATCCGGCGGTTGCATTGCGTGTATCGTAAATCAGCTTCGCATGATCCGCCATCTCCTGATAATCGAATCCCGTATGATCCGTCGTGATGATTACCAGATCAGCCCATGTCCACAATTCCGGCACAGCAGGCCGAGACTGGAGCATCGTACCGTCATCTTTACGGAAGACAGGCACCATTGGATCGGTGAAAACGACATCTGCGCCCGCTGCGCTCAGCAGCCGGTAAACGTCCAGCGCAGGTGATTCGCGCAGGTCGTCAATGTCTTTTTTATAAGCCATACCCGCCAGAACAACACGCGCTCCCTGAACAGATACACCATTCTGCTTCAGCAGCTCCCCTGCACGCTTCACCACTTTCTCTGGCATTTGCCGATTGGTTGCATCCGCCAGCTGGATGAATTGCAGCTCCGATCCCTGGCGGTTTGCCGCCCAGGACAGATAGATCGGATCGATTGGAATACAATGTCCGCCGATGCCGGGACCGGGATAGAATGGCATGTAACCAAATGGCTTGGTGGCCGCCGCACCCAGCACCTCCCAGATGTTTACCCCCATCTGTTCACAAGCAGGAGTCAACTCATTCACCAGTGCAATGTTCACACTGCGAAATGTATTTTCGAACAGCTTTGCCGTCTCTGCTACCGTCGTTGAACTGACCGGAACAACCTCGTTGAGAAACGAGCCGTAGAACTGTTTACCATAATTCAAACAGGCGGGTGTGGAACCGCCAATAATCTTCGGGGTATTTTTCACTCCATAATTCACACTGCCCGGATCTACCCGCTCTGGAGAATAACAGACGTAGAACTGTTCTCCAGCTCGCCAGCCGTTTGCCGCTTCAATCGGTTGTTTCACGCGTTCTTCCGTCGTGCCCGGATAGGTCGTGCTTTCCAGAATAACCAGGCTGCCTTCCTGCAAATACGGAGTCATGCCATCCACCGCCGCAGAGATATACGAGATATCCGGTTGATGCTCAGCAGTCAGCGGAGTGGGCACACAGATGACAATGACATTGGCTTGCGCAATCACTGCATAATCGGTACTTGCCGTGAACAACCCTTTCTGCATCAGAGACTGTACAACCTCATCTTCTATACCGATGACATACGAATGCCCGGCACGCAGCTTGGCTACCTTGGAGGTATCGATATCGATACCGTGTACCTGATAACCTGCCTGTGCCATCTCCACAGCCATGGGTAAACCTACATAACCAAGACCGACGACAACAGCTTTGAGGGAGCGGTCATTGATGTGTTGCAGTGTATTATGTCGCCGCTCCCCTTCTTTTCCCCCGTGCTGCTCGTGCTGATGATTCTCTCCCATTCCTTCCACCTCCAAACGCTCCACCTCCCTTCGGTGGGCGTATCTGAAAACTCCAAACGAGTTTTGAGACACGCCCTAGTCGATATAGCCGCCTGCACGCAAGAAGCGGGCAATCGCTGGCTTGTTCATCATGGCACTGTCCGAACGATACTCGGAGAAGTTCACACGAGGCAGACTACTGTACTGATCAGTCAGTCCTTTGTCCTGATGCTCCGGCAGGATGACATAATACTGTGCATCGTATTGATACGTGCGCGGCGCTTCATAGGGCGAAATGAGCACTTCATGCAATTTCTCGCCTGGACGTATGCCTGTCACCTTATAGTCAAAGGATGGACGACCTGCCTGTTCCAACATGACGGAGGCCAGTTCCGTCATCTTGCAAGCTTTCATTTTCATCACAAACGTCTCCCCGCCTACCGCCGCCTCAGCCGCCTTAAGCAGTAGATGTATGGCTTCGGTACGCGTCAGGAAAAAGCGGGTCATGCCTTTGTCCGTAATAGTCGGGCTCTTGCCTTCATCGATCTGGCGACGAAACAAAGGCACGACACTGCCGCTGGTTCCAAGCACATTGCCGCCGCGGATGCAGACAAACCGGGTGCTTTCACTCAGCCAGTTGGCACGGATCATCATTTTTTCACCCAAAGCCTTCGTCATGCCATATACGTTAATCGGATCTACCGCCTTATCGGTGGACACATCAATGACTTTGGGCACCTGCATACGGATCGCAGCCCGAATAATGTTCTGCGTCCCGATCACATTGGTCTTGAACGCTTCATCCGGCTGGTCCTCACAGACTGGAACATGCTTCAACGCAGCCAGATGAAAGAGTACATGCACGCCTTTGCACGCATCTTCCACTGCCCGATAATCCCGGATATCCCCAATGATGAATCTCAGACGCGGGTCATGATTGAACTCACGCTGCATCGCAATCTGGGCGTATTCATTACGTGACAGAAGACGAATCTCAGCCGGGTCCTGCTCCAGCAGCACCTCAGTCAGCTTTTGACCCCAGGAGCCTGTTCCTCCGGTGATTAGAATCGTTTGTCCTTGAATCATGGATGAATTCCTCCCAACTCAGATCATAAAGTCGCGTAATACCTGTGCCATCTCATCCCGGTTTAACCGGTCGTTGGGCGGTACTCGTTTGACTGAAGTATTATTGGAATGCACGATGTTGACATAATTGCGCGGAGCAAGCAGCTCATGCGGCAGTTCGATGACATTGCCATGTGTACCTCTGCCCGGAAGCTTGACCCGGTACCCCGCTGCATACTCGGCCGTTTGATATAAATAGACATAGAATTGCGGAGAACGGTGAAATGCTGGCGCCATCTCGTTATTCACGCTATCCCACAGATATCCGTTCTGGTTAATTAGGGCCATCGTCTGCGGCTGTGGCTGAATATCATAGAGCTGTTGTACAAAAGTCTTATGATACAGATCATCCGAATCCAGACGGGCAATATAGAGTTGCTCCGCACCTTTGGCAAACGCCAGAATGGCACGCACACTCTCGATATTGGTTCCAAAACGAATATTGGAAGGAAGCGGCTCCTGACCTGCCAGAATCTCCTGCATCAAGTCCCCCGATTCCTTGGATAGCTTCACCACAGTTAGAAAATCCTGATTCGTCTGTGCCTTCAGGCAATGCAATGTGAACGTGCGGAAGATGCTCACCCGACGCTCCAGCCATTCCCGCGTCAATCGCTGCGGGTCCATCCCGTAATTGTTGAAGTTAATCTCAATCACAACTTTCCTGGACATAACATTCCTCCTCATGAACGCTGCAAATTCCGGTTACCGGATACAGACCTTTTTCAGCGTGATGATACCGTCTTCTACGAAAACCTCTTCTACCTGACTGATTGCTTACGAGAAACATCCCGCTTGCCAACCCAGCACTCTATAACATATGAATCGCTGATAGAAGCGGTAACGACAGATGTACTACCTTTCAACGAAATAGATTGATATACACCTGAAGATGGTGCCCTGCGGGTCGAACGTACATATCGTTACTGGCGCCGCAACATAGAATAGAGCAGTTCAATTTTCAAAGGGGGCAACCACTCGAATGAATTCGATCTATCTTGAAATGGAAGGTGTGCTTGATCAGCTTGAAGCGGCGCTTCTTGAACAGCGTCCTCTCTCTCTCGTGCGAGTCGGCGATGGCGAGAATATCGTCATGTCTCAAGAAACCGTATGGCCCACAGAACAGGTCCTTCAGGAGCGTTGGGCCATCAAAGCCAATTTAGGACAAAAAGGACTGAGCCTTCCCAACCCGCAGCTACGAGATGAAGTCGCGGCATCATTGCAACGGGCCGATATCGTCGGCATTCTTCCCCGCGGTGACAGCACCATTAACGCTCCGGATTATCTCAAAAGACCCCTGACCGATATGGTGTTTGCTCACTTTGGCATCTCTCCTCCACTGACTTGTCATGCCTGTGTCAATCGGGAGCTGGCGCAGAATCCGCGTTTCTGGCAGATGCTTGCAGGCAAGCGCGTGTTACTCGTTACCCGAGAGATTGAGGCACTGCGTGCCACGCTCGAACGGGAGCCATATCATCTAAACCTTGTGAATGCACTTCCCTTCGACAGCTATGATCAGATGCAGGACACGCTTGAGTGGATTCAGACGAATCAAGATACCTTTGATGTCGCTCTCTTCTCCTGCGGCGTCAACGCGGTTATTCTTGCTGAGCGAACAGCTGCTCTCGCCGGTAAAGTCGCCATCGACTTTGGCAAAGCCAACAACATCATTCTGAAGGGTCGTGCCAACTGATCCACACGGACATCTCCTTCAGATGAGTGAGCTACATTGAGATGTACAGATGCTTTGTATGACAAAAACCCCCGACTTCTTGAGCCGGGGGTTTCATGCTGAGCGCTAGTCGAAACCTATCGCTACGTTGCCTTGTACCTCTGGGTTTCTGGGGTATGAAACGAACTCTGCCTTGGGCGAAGCGATCTGAAAGCACTCTGCCAAAGTTCACATTAGGTCTTTCACAACTAGCCAGTGGCTGCAATACCGTATAATATCTCCGGCCCGGTTCTTACTGCTGTGGACACTCCCGAGATAAACGAAGTATACACACTTTCCAGTGCTGGTGGTGCAGACAGATCCTGCGCTGTGAACGAATGAAATTCGGCACCGCCGTTCTGTCCAATCGTACCTTCAGCACGGTAGATGATATAGAAGGGATCATATAGGAATCCCCGTACCAGCTCCACCACAAAGGTATCTCCCAGTTCTCCCGTAACGCCTACCGTCCCGTTCAACGTAATAATGGGATTCGCCACACCCTGGGTCTGAAGACCAATCGTGCCGAATGCTTCCGGGGATGGACCTAAAGATAAACCGGGCTGTCCTACGGTTCCCGAGTTCATCGAAGTTCTCATATCGAGAAACACGCCCATGAGTAACACCTCCAATGCTATGGGATACCATATCCTATGAATCTCACAACTCTTCGGATTGGATGTATAGCAGTTTCCATGAACCTATTTTTATTTGTCGACTGTTAGTGGTATATTGAACTGCATAACGAAATGAACGGATCGTATGCACACAAGCGGTACAGGCTGTTCAGAAGGAGATTACTATTCATGAATAAACGCAAACGTCCAACGGGCAAAACATCGGCCTCGGCCAAGGGGAAATCATATGCTGGTTCATCCACAGCACGTTCCGGCAAGTCTAGCTTCTCATCTGCAAAAACATCAGGTGCTTCCGCATCACGCAATACGGAGGAGAACAAGAAGCCATTAGCCGCGAAATCGTCGGCCGCTCCCAAGAAAGCCGGAGGCAACAAATCCAAAAACGCCAGTGCTTCTAAACGCCCGGGCAATTCCTATTATCGCAAGCAGGAACCACCACGCCAGTACAAAGTAACCGAACCGGACGAATTGCTGAATTTCTTGCTGCAACATCTGAAGTCGGGACGTAATGCGGTAAAATCCATTTTGGGTCGTGGACAGGTATCCGTGGATCAGAAGGTCGTAACCAAGTTTAATGAAGCGCTGACGCCAGGTCAGATTGTATATATTAGAAAAGAAGGCGCAGTCGCTGCTCCGTCCTTGACGGGTATTAACATTTTGCATGAAGACGATGATATCATTGTGATCCGTAAGGAAGCCGGACTGTTGTCCATTGCCGCCGACAAGACGGATGATCTGACGGCTTATCGCCAACTGACAGAGCATGTGCGCCGCACCAATCCGCTGAATCGGATTTTTGTCGTCCATCGTCTGGATCGGGATACGTCGGGTGTCATGATGTTTGCCAAAAGTGAAGAGGTACAACAGAAGCTGCAAAACAACTGGAAAGAAAACGTGCAGGACCGCGTCTACGTTGCCCTTGTTGAAGGAACCGTAGCGAAAGAAGAAGGTACCATCTCTTCCTGGCTGAAGGAAACCAAAACGCTGAAAATGTACTCCAGCTCGCGTCCGAATGATGGACAACATGCCATTACACACTATAAACGTCTGAAGTCGAACCGGGAGTTCTCCCTGCTGGAAGTGCGTCTGGAGACAGGGCGTAAAAATCAGATTCGGGTGCACATGGAAGATCTCGGACATCCAATTGCCGGTGACAGAAAATACGGCGCACGCACAAGAGACCTCGGCCGTCTCGGACTTCATGCACGTTTACTCTCATTTATTCATCCCACAACCGATGAACTGATGTCATTCGAGACGGATATTCCGAAACCATTCCTGTATCCGTTCCGTGCAGATGCGCCACCCGCGAAATAACTGCATATTGATATAGAATCGATTGATCACGTCTGAAAGGAGGAACGGAAACTGAAAAACCTGTTAATCACCGGTTACCGAGCACATGAATTGCAGATTTTTGGACAGAAGCATGAAGGTATTCCTTTTATCAAAAAGGCCATCTCCTCCCGCCTCACTCCCCTTGTCGAGGATGGTCTGGAATGGGTGCTGACGCCAGGACAATACGGTGTGGACCTGTGGGCCTGCGAAGTGGTGATTGATCTGAAGGAGACGTATCCACATCTGAAACTGTCGATCATCACCGCCTTTCAGAACCCGGAGGAACAATGGAAAGAAGACAAGCAGGAGTATTACCGTTCCATCCTCTCGGGTGTGGACTATTACGGTGCGATTAGCAATCAACCTTATATCGGGCCGTGGCAGTTCACTGCACGGGATGACCTGTTGCTACGCAAAAGCGACGGGCTTCTGCTCGTCTATGACGAAGATGCCGGGGAAGGCAGTCCCCGTTTTATCAAGGAAAAAGCCGTGAAGAAACAGCAGAACGAGGACTATACGATTATCAGTGTCACTTCAGAGGATATCCAATCGGTAGCTGAGGATGAGCGCATGAACGATATTGCCGAATTCGACGATTCTTCATTTTGAAAAAATGTAGATCATCTGATGTCCATTCATGCATAGCTTTTATCAGAGGGTAAACGTATTTTGAATGACGTACATATGTTTTTTTTCGAGGCAGGTTGGGTATAAGTAGTATTATAACTGCGATGATATGTCGTATGGGATAAGGGGAACTGCAACCATGACAATTACGCCAGAGCAGCGCATTCAACTGCATGGATTTAACAACCTGACCAAGTCGTTGAGTTTCAATATGTATGATATTTGTTATACCAAAACCAAAGACGAACGCGAAGCTTACATTGAATATATTGATGAACAGTATAACGCCGCCCGGCTGAGTAAAATTCTGAACAACGTCTCCGATATCATTGGAGCTCATGTGTTAAATGTTGCGCAGCAGGATTACGTGCCTCAAGGTGCGAGTGTGACGATGCTGGTCTCGGAAGGTCCAATCGTGGAGATCCCCGAGGAATCACTCGATGAATCTCCCGGCCCTCTGCCAGATAACGTCGTTATGCAGCTGGATAAAAGCCATATCACCGTACACACCTATCCTGAGTTCCACCCCAGTGAAGGCATCAGTACCTTCCGTGCGGACATCGATGTCTCCACCTGCGGTGAGATCTCACCGCTCAAGGCGCTGAATTATCTGATCCACTCCTTCGATACGGACATTATGACGATGGATTACCGAGTACGTGGTTTCACGCGGGATACGAGCGGACGCAAGTTGTTCATTGACCATGAGATTGGCTCGATTCAGAATTATATTCCGGACGAGATCAAGAGCAGCTTCGATATGATTGACGTGAACGTCTATCAGGAGAACATTTTTCATACCAAGTGTAAACTGAGGGAATTCGATCTCGACAATTATCTGTTTGGGTACACCAAGGATAAGCTGAGCAAGAAGGAACAACAGGAGATTACCGAGTGGCTGAAGCTGGAGATGGATGAGATCTATTACGGCAAAAACATCAATCGTCCCTCTTAAGCAGCTGTTCATTGGCTGATCCATGAGGGCAAAGTCTAAGACAAGTTATCATGAAGGCAGGGTTCTTTTATTCAGGGGACCTCCGGCATGGGCTTGTCTTTTTCTTTGTTATGTTGACAGTGTGCAACTTTATTTCTTATTATAGAAGTAACTGTATCAATCTACAGTGAAGGAGACTGAGCCCGTGATCGAAACGAATACGACAAGACGTAATGAATCACTGTTACAAGCACTGACTGCACAACACAATGCCATCACCAATAACATTGCTAATGCAGACACGCCTAACTACAAAAAGAAAACGGTAGAGTTTCAGGAAGAGCTTAGACGTATCGTTGAAAATGGCAAAACAGATCAGCTCGCCATGAAACGGACTCATGACAAACACTTTCCTATCAGTGATCCCCATTCTTCCATCGTACAGTACCGAATTGTCGAGAACAACGAAACAGCCATGAACAATAACAACAATAACGTTGATATTGACAAGGAAATGGCGAATCTTTCGGAGAATCAGCTCATGTATAACTACATGGTTGATCGGGTCAGTGGACACTACAAAAAAATGAAAAATTTACTGAATGATTTGAAATAATGAATGTACAGCAGCCCGCGATGGCTGCTTTTTTTTATGGTCTTTCCCCCTGGGTGTAGCTCGTTTGGTACCATTTTTCGGTATCCGCTCCTGTTCGTAGTATAATGGGGAGAAACGATTGATTTCATATCGAACAAAAGAGGTGCAACATGGCTCCACGTCATTTAAATGGTTTTCAAGGTTCCAAAGTGAGGCTCGCGGCTCCATGCCCGGAAGATTGCATGCGTCTCTCCCGCTTCACAGACGATTATGAATATTTGCGCAACATGGATACTGATATCGCTATTCCGTTAACGCCGGATGAAACGGGTTCTTCGTCTGTCCGCCGAGACAACGGTTTTGAATTTGCTTTACGTACACTGGATGGGAATCGATTCATTGGCTTCACCGCGCTCTATCGGATCGAATGGAACAATCGGTCTGCTCGTCTGGCTATTGGTATCGGCGAAGAAAATGATCGGGGTAAAGGATACGGCAGCGACGCCCTGGCTCTGATTCTTCGGTATGGCTTCCACGAATTGAACCTGAACCGGATTTCGCTGGAAGTCATTGAATACAATGAAGCCGCTAGACGTGCGTACCTAAAAGCCGGATTTCGGGAAGAGGGTCGCCAGCGTTCTGCAGTTTTGCGGGATGGCATGCACTATGACCTGATCTCGATGAGTATTCTTGCGGAAGAATGGTCGGTACAATCTCAGCTGCCATTGTCATTCCAGTCCACTCGTACTTCTGAATCTGGGGAAATGACAGCGGGTGGCTTCTCGCAGCGTCATGCGACCGAACAAGCTGCGCTATCCATCTCGGAGTTACGCTTAGGTCCAAAAGGTGAATCTGAAATTACGCCTCGCATCGGTGTAGGTGCGGTCATCCTGAATGAACGGGGCGAAGTGCTTCTCGCCTGGCGGAACCGCCAGCCCGAACAGCACACATGGAGTATTCCAGGCGGGAAAGTCGATCCCTATGAATCACTGGAAACTGCTGTTATCCGTGAAATCAAGGAGGAAGTGAATCTGGATATCGCCATCGACAGCCTGCTCTGCACGGCGGAGACGATCCAGCCAGAGCAGAAGGAACATTGGATATCTGTTCTCTATTCCACCAAGGTGATTGGCGGTCATGCTCGTAATCTGGAAGAAGGCGGCGCCATTGGTGAGATCGGCTGGTTCCCATTGAACGATCTACCCTCTCCACTCGCCTGCTTTGCCGTACCTGGGCTGGAGGCTGCAAAGAAGCTATATAATGAATCCCTATAATTCTAATATTCCATCGGATGGAGGTATTCGCTATGATTCATGCAGAACAGATGAATGATCTATTCCAGGCGGTACAGGACGGCCATGTTGAGAAACTGAAATCACTGCTTGATGCTGACCCGGAACTCGCCAATACTGAAAATCAAGATGGCCTCACGCCACTGGGATATGCCTCTCATTATGGACAAGCAGGAGCAGTTCGTGTTCTTCTGGAGCACAGTGCCGATGTTAACGCCATTTCTCATTCCAAAATTTCCTTTATTCCATCCAATACTGCACTGCATGCCGCACTTGCGGGAGAACGTTCGCCAGAAGTTATTCACCTTTTGCTCGAACACGGGGCATCCACGAGTATTCTGGATAGTGATGGACAACATGCGCTGCACTCGGCGGCATTTCATACGGATCAGACTGAACTCATCGAGATGTTACTCCAACATGGTGCCGATCCGAGTGCATTGAACTCATCAGGCCAAACCGCATTGGACATTGCACTTGAACGTGGCAACACATTTACAGCTTCGTGCCTGCGTGCTGCCGTTGCAGCGCAGTAGCAACAATGATTAGATAACGTGAGCAATACCGTGAGTAACCGTCAGGACTCTTTTTGGAGTACAAAAAGAAGGTCTGACGGTTATTTCTTGTTCGATTACTACCTCTATCGGAAGGCTATATAAGTTGAGCTAAAGAATATTTACACTTGCCACTTCGATGACAGAACAACCTTCCGATCGCTGTTATCCCCAGATTTTTTTTATTCACTTTTACAAAGGTGAAAATCTGGCGATAAAGGCGAACGCTCCGCTTCTTCAGGTTATTTCAGTCCTCTACGTTCTCGTGTAAATATAGTTCAACTTCTATAGAAATCAGAAATCAGGTACATACATATTTTTCTCAGAAAATAAGAACCGTTTCATGCCTTACACGGTCTAATACTCAACATATCCATGAAAGGAGGAGCCATGTGACCCCTACTCAGCTCACCATCGCCGCACAAAAAGGGGATGCCGAGGCTTTTGCAGCCTTAATGGAATTGCATCAGAGCCAACTGTACCGTATCGCCTATGCGTATCTGCACAACGAAGGTGATGCGCTGGAAGCAATTCAGGAATCCACCTTCAGGGCGTTCCGCAAACTCAAAAAATTAAAAGAACCCTCCTACTTCGGTACGTGGCTCATCCGCATACTGCTCAACTACTGCGCGGACGAACGCAAACGCAAAAGTCGGTTCAGTCCCGTCACCGAGATCCATGAATCCAGCAGCTGGGATCGTCCTGCGGATCCCGATCTTGCGGCCGCTGTATCCACCCTTGATCGGGATTGCAAACAGATTATTATCCTGAGTTATTTCGAAGGTTTCTCCTTAACAGAAGTCGCCGATATTCTCGAAATCCCGACCGGAACCGTAAAATCCCGATTACATCGGGCACTCGGACAGCTCCGTGATCAACTTGAAACGAAAGGAGATGCATCCTCATGACGGATGAACAAAAATCATTCGACGCATTGGAAGAACGTCTGAATGCTCGCAAGACGGAGTACGAAACCATGCCTGTGCCCGATGCCACCTATCAGGCTGTGCAGTCCGGAATCCGCCAGGCGGCTCGTAAGCGAAAGTCCCGGCTGCGTTGGTATATGAGCTCCATCTCAGCAGCTGCCCTCATCCTGCTGTTTACGGGATGTATCCGTGTCTCTCCCGCTTTTGCGTCCTTCGTGGAGCAATTGCCTGGCATGGAAGGCATTGTGAGCATGATTCGCCAGGACAAAGGATTAATGATGGCGATCGATAAGTCCCTCTTACAGAAGGTCGGGGTAACCGACGAGCATGATGGTGCTTCCGTGACCGTTGAAGGCATTATCACAGACGAGTCACGTATGGTTATTTTTTACACGATGAAAGGCATGAAAGATCCAGAGAAATTCAACTATGACATTGATTTGCTGGATGAGAACGGTAAAGATCTTCCTGTTGCATTTGGTTATTCCTCACCTAAATCTACTTCAGACGAGAATGTATATGAGAATATGATTGATGTGATCTTCTCGGATGGAGCCTCTCCGCCCGAAGAGCTGAGTGTTGTGTTTAAGCCAAGAGATACAGCAGGTTCTGAAAAGTGGAAAGTGACGTTCCCGGTAGACAAAAATCTTACCAAAGGCATGAAAAAAGTCATTCCTGTGAATCAGACGTTAACGGTGGATGGGCAGCGTATTGATGTGAAAGAGGCTACTCTGTATCCAACCCGTCTTGTACTTGATGTGAATTTTGATCCAAAGAATACCAAGAAGGTATTTGGCCTGAGCGATCTTCAACTGGTCGACGAACAAGGTCGCGCGTGGAGAACGGATACCTCGACAGGTGGGGATGAACGCTCCATTTACTTCGAAAGCATGTACTTCTCCATACCGAAAAAGCTGACCTTACAAGGATCTGGCTTCTCCGGATTGGATAAAAAGGATCTGGATCTTTCCCTTGATCTGAAGTCACACCAGATTACAGGTGGCCCTCTTGGATTGAAGATGCTTGGCAGCAAGGTCGAAGGCAAAGATCTAATTATCGACTTTTCTGTTGCTGGTAGTATGGACGGTGGGTTCGTTCTCTCTTTCGGAAATGTTACAGACAGTGCAGGGAAATCATATGAGGTTCCTGGCTCCAGTTGGAGTAGTGGGGAGGGAACGGATGACAGTCACACGATTGTTTCTTCTACTGTCGAAAATGGAGCCAAGATGCAGGGGAAAATCCAAATGCACATTTCCACCTATCCGATGAAAATCAAATCACCATTCTCATTGGAGATTCCTGTGAACCCTTAATCTGAACACAACGTGCTTTCAATAATCGGATTAATCTATATAATGGAAATATTCATGAAGATGAGCAATATTCACAAGAAAGGGTGTTTCCACAATGAATCAACGTTCCATCCGTTATCCGCAGCCACTCGCTGCGGGAGACCTTATCGGTGTGGCAGCACCCTCCAGCGGTGTAGGCGAATCTCTGCACCATTATCTTGAGGAGAGCAAACGCAATATGGAGCGCCTTGGTTTTGGCGTGCAGGAAAGCCCGTCGCTCCGCCACAACACCAAATGTGTGAGTGCCTCCAAAGAGGATCGCGCGGAAGAGATGAATCAATTTTTCAGCAATCCAAATATTCAAGCTATTATCCCTCCATGGGGTGGAGAATTCCTGATGGATATCCTGCCCCTGATAAATTGGGAAGTCTTAAAATCGTTGCCGCCCAAATGGGTCATGGGTTATTCGGATATCAGTACCTTCCTGTTTGCCTACACCCTGCTCACAGGAACAGCGACAGCGCATGGCACCAATTATGTGGATTTAAGATCAAACGCCATTGATCCCGTGACTGCGCGCTGGATTGATGTTTTACAGACGAAACACGATGAACAGATCACACAATCGTCTTCCACGCATTATCAATCAGCTTGGAAACCGGAACTACCGGGATTCAACCTGGATACACCTTCGCGTTGGAAACAGCTCGGCCACTCGGAAGATGCAGATACCTCTGTGTCGTTCTCCGGTCGGCTGATCGGCGGCTGCATGGATACGATCTCCAGTCTGATTGGCACGCCGTATGCACCTGTTGCATCCTATCTGGAGCAATACTGTGCAGTCGAAGGTACCATCTGGTACTTGGAGAGCTGTGAGATGAACGCGGGGGATATCTACCGTCATCTGTGGCAAATGAAACAGGCTGGCTGGTTTGCAGGTGTGAAAGGTTTCATGATCGGTCGACCTGCGGGTTATTCCGATACAGCGGATTTCAATTTCACCGATGCCCTATCCTCCGCGCTTGGGGATCTGGATGTCCCTGTACTGTACGATGTGGATCTCGGCCATATTCCGCCCCAGCTCACCTTTGTGAATGGAGCACTAGGCAAAGTGACTTATGAAAATGGACGCGGGAACCTGGAGATGGCGTTTGTGTAATCACCTTTTGTAGGCAGATGCATACCTTGAAGTATGAACTTATTTTGAGGAAGGGTTGTGCATCATGTCTGAATCCACATCCACGCCGTCCACGCGTGTCGTGTATCAAGCCAATCAACCGATGCTTCAATCCGTGCAAAGTGTGCGGAATATGCTTCATCATACAGCCCGGCAGCATGTAGGCAAGAAGGTACAAGTCCAGAATATCGATGGGCAGGTATGGGAAGGTGTCATCATTAGTGCAGACCGGGGAATTTTGTATCTTCAGGTTACCCCGATGCATGGATATCCTGAGCCGCGCGCCTTGTTTGGACCAACGATTTTGCCACTTGTGCTGTATGAGTTGTTAGTTATTACACTGTTAATGTAGCTGGTATTATGCGTCTATATCCGAACCCGCTTCAAGAAGCTTCGCTCCTGTGACCTTTAGGTCTTGGGAACGAAGCTTTTTTATCGTCATAGCGTCAGTGCGGTATGATTCCTTGCGGGCGTGTGAAATATGATACAATGGTGTCGGCACCACGCCTTATCTCAAATGAAACGGAGCTTGATCCGGTTGGAATACATACGTCATGATTCATCACCCGTATCTCAGACCGAGACGGGTATGATTGGCAACAACCCTACTGAACAATCCCGCGTGATCGCAATCTGTCTGCTCGCAGGCAAAATCATGCTGCAAAGCGGTGGTGAAACTTACCGTGTGGAAGATACGATGAAACGCATGGCGGCAGCGCTGGGTTTACCCCATTCGCACAGTTACGTTGTACCAACAGGTATCTTCTTCTCTGTCGATGCGACCGAACCCGCCAAGCTGATTCGCATTTCCGAGCGTACGACGGATCTGGACAAGGTATCTGAGGTGAACGCAGTCTCCCGCCGCATCGGACAAGGGGAACTCACTGTGCAGGAAGCCCATGATCTGTTGGTACAGATCGAAGGCAAGCCCTCCTCCTATTCAACGGCTGTGCAGCTTGCGGCTGCAGCGCTGTCCAGTGGTTGTTTTACCATTATGTTTGGCGGGGGCTGGAGTGACTTTCTTCCGGCGTTGATCTGTGGTGGTATAGGTTATGCGGCAGTTATTGCCTTTCACCGATTGGTACGGGTCAAATTCTTTGCGGAGCTTACAGCATCCTTCGTCATTGGCCTACTCGCTTTTTTCCTCATCTACATGGGAGTAGGTCATGAACGGGACAAAATCATTATTGGTTCGGTTATGCCGCTGGTTCCTGGGCTACTGATTACCAATGCTGTACGCGATCTGATGGCAGGGCATCTCGTATCCGGATTATCCAAGGGAGCCGAGGCATTTCTGACTGCTTTTGCCATAGGTACCGGCATTGCAGTTGTATTTTCACTTTTTATGTAAGACGGAGGAATACAGGATATGCTCCATTTTATTGAACAAGCCTTGACTAGTTTTGTCGCTTCAGCCGCGTTTGGGATCATCTTCAACGCACCACGTCGCATGCTGCTCCACGGTGGATTTGTCGGTATGATCGGCTGGATTATCTATATCGTGCTCGAATATGCAGCGGATGCGGTTCCTGCTACACTTGCAGCGACCATCGCCGTTGGTGTCATCAGCCAGGTATTCTCTCGCATGTTTCGTGCACCCGTTATCATCTTCAGCGTCGCAGGCATCATTCCTCTGGTTCCTGGTGGACTGGCATATAATGCGATGCGAAGTTTTGTGCAAAATGACTACAGTTCCGCCATGGAGATGGCCGCCAAGGCACTCATGTTATCCGGCGCTATTGCCGTAGGCCTTGTGTTGTCCGAGGTATTAAACCAGATGATACGCCGAATTCCCGGATCACTACGGACAAAATCATCATCCAAATGAACCTTCCAAGTACCTTCCCTATCTTAGTCGCAAAAAAAGCCCACGGTATACAAGCTCAATGCTTGGTATGCCATGGGCCTTTTCGTTTGGTTTCTACCGTGTCACTAGCGAAGCAAGTTACTTCACAAACGTATTCTTTACCCGAATTGACTTTAGAAAATACGGAATGAAGATACAGCACGTCAGAATGGATCGTACAATCAACTGAAAAGCCGGAGTTGCATCAAGCACATGCTGTTCTCTTGGGATTTCATTGCGCGCAATCAGAATCCACGTCACGATGCTTATGATCACATTCATCAGGTACATCACCATCATCATACGTGGAAACTGTCTCTTCCGTTTATATAAAAGAACGAGATTCACGATAACGATCATCAATAGAATGCTGCTGCTTATGAAGCCAAACCACAGGAGTGGACGGATCATCTCCGCGTAGATCTGAGGATCGACACCACGGCCTTCTTCCCATCTGGCAGGGTCCATGATGACATTCACCTGCGATACATCCGAGATGAGAAACACCAGCGCAAGCCAAAGACTGATCTGGATTAAAATAAGCCATCCACCCAATCCGGAGATACCAGGCCGTTCCGGTCTAATCCCAGTTTTGGGTTGCAGCGAGTTCATATCCGTATCTGTATCCGAGTTACTGTATTTACGGCCCATTTCATCCTCCTTTTACATTTAAGTTATACAAAAAAACATATTATACATTAAAATCTATATTCTGTGTTATCCAAGAGAAGGAAATTACCGCCTGGACTATGGTCTCTCTCGCCCGCTTACATTCTATTGCGTAGCACGTTTCATCACCGATGCGAATAACTCCGCTGCAACACCACTTCCTGACCTCATATAATGTTCTGCATCCGTATGATCAAATCCCATCCAGACTGCCGCAGTCCAGTTACCCGTGTAGCCAACAAACCATATATCCCGATTGGCCTCTCTACTCACACCAGGTAATGCAGCCTGCGTTGTTCCGGTTTTGCCCGCTACCTTGTGCTGACCCAGTTGTGCCCGACTTCCGGTTCCCTGACTGACTACATTTTGCAGCATTCTGGTCATGGCATTCGCCGTGCTTGAGGAGATTACCTGCTTATTTTCTGATTTACGAGCATATATTGTTCGTCCATGGGAATCTGTAATCTTACGTATCAGATGGGCAGTATTCAGCTTACCGTTATTCGCAAACACGGTGTAGGCCTGGGCCATCTTCATTGGTGACACCCCCTGATGCACACCTCCCAAGGCAATCGAGAGATTCAGGTCTTCTTTCCCTAGTTCTATACCGAGCCTTGCGGCAAACTCATGTGCGTAGTTCAGTCCGGTCTCATGAAGCAGCCATACGGCTGGGGCATTGATAGACTTTTGCAGCGCTTGGGACAGGGATACTGAACCGCTGTAACGTCCACCGAGATTGGAAGGTTGATAGCTACCATATTGCATACGTTTATCCGGTAGTATACTCTCTGGCTTGAACTTCCCCGACTCCAACGCAGGACCAAATGCAATAATTGGTTTAAAAGAAGAACCCGGCTGCCTTGCATCCATAATCGCCCGGTTGATGCCCCCTTTCAAGGGATTACGCCCTCCCATCATCGCTTTCACTTCACCGTTATGCTGGTCGATAATGACCATACTCGCCTGAACCTGCTTATCTTGGCGATCATCGGGAAATCGTGTAGAATCTGCAAATGTTTCTTCCATTCCAAGTTGCGCCTGCCGATCCAACCCGGTTTGAATAACCCAGCCTGCCGCTTGAATCTCTGCTTCACTCTTGCCTGTGAGCCGAGAAGCCTCCTGAATCACAGCATCCACGGCAGACACATATGCGGGTTCGCTCAAGCCCGATGTAGCTGTTACGCTCAACACAGTGTCAGGAGGCGTGTAATTGACGTTACGGGCTTCGAGCATCTGTTTTCGCGTAATTATTCCCTGTTCATGCATGAGGCCAAGGATCACGGAACGCCTCTGTTTGGAAAGGTCCTGATGATCTACCGGATTGTATATGGATGGACCTTTGGGCATACCTGCCAATGTAGCGATCTGCCATAGTTCCAACTGGTGCATATCTTTAATTCCAAAATATCGCCAAGCTGCCGCTTTTACCCCATACTGCTGACGTCCCATGTAGATCTGATTCAGATACATTTCCAGAATTTCATCCTTATTGAACTTTTTCTCCAGAGCCATCGCAATCGATATCTCATTCACCTTTCGGGTTAATGTCTTATCCCCGTTCAAGTACAGATTTCTTGCCAATTGCTGCGTGATGGTGCTTCCTCCCTGACTCAGATCCATATGTATGATGTCTTGCACGATGGCTCTCCCGAGTCCGATATAATCCAGTCCATCATGGTTGTAAAAACGTCGATCTTCTGTAACCAGAAAAGCCATTTTCAATAAATTCGGCATTGCGTTCAGGTCTGCATATTCGGAATATCCTTTGGTCATCGTATGCAACCTCGATATTTCTCTCCCCTCTGCATTTGTAATAATAGTGGAAGAGGCCACCTGCATGGCCTCTGGATGATTGCGAAGCATTCGTTCGCCATAAGAAAACAGATAGAGATAGAAGACGGTCAACATCAGAACTACAAACACTGCTGCATCAAAAACGGTATACACCCATCGCTTGCTCCCGTGCTTCAACATTCGGCATCCCTACGAACCCGTTCACTGGAATCTCCGCGTACTGGTTCATTCCGGTCTGTAATCTCCATGGCATGTCCCAGCAGCATTGTCTGTTCATACGCCAACTTGACCCAGTGCTGAACCTCCACCTCGTCCCGGCAGCGCCCTTGGATGATCTCATCCAGAGAAGATTGAATACCGTAGAGAGTAAGTTTTATTGGCAACATGGATCGGGTGGATGTTACTTGGGACGGATCATTTTCCAAATTTTCTTCCATACGTTCTATAAGGCCAGATCGATTATTCTCAGTTGACACTTTCCCTGTCTCTGCCCACCCATCTTCTGGGTCTGATGCATTCAACCCTTCCTTATTCATAAGAAACGCAATCCCATTCAGGTTGTCAGCAATTAGTCGTAGTTCACCACCACTCAATACATCAATACGGTGAGGAATCTGCCCCTTTGCAAGTTCTGCTGATCCGCGTGTAAGTTGACTGAGATCCTCCGCAATCTTCTGGGATCGAATCCAGAAAAAGATCGCAAACAAGGCTCCACCAATGAAGATAAAGAGCGGCCTTGTGCCGATGTGGTTTATTCCCCAGTTCATCATACGAGTGATCCAAGCTGCATCTGAAAGGACGTGATTGTGGGCAAAGCGTAGCACGTGATAAACGACAAAAAGGAGCGCTGCGCTGAGTAACGCGCTTGCTCCTCCAATGTATATGTATCTGAGTCTTAAGGTATTGAATCGAGACTTCATATTCGGCATCCTCCTCTATACATAGGGTAATAAAGGTAGAATACCGAATATTTCTTAATGAAGAAGTAGTTAACTTCTTACCAAATTCTTAATTTTTACTCCTCTGAATAATGACTTGGCGGAGCAGCAACCATAGGGAATCGGGTAACAAAATCCGTTCTGCCGTTTTCACTGTAGGCAACGATACTTCCTCGATGCAATTCAATCATCGATTTGGCAATTGCCAGACCAAGACCAGTGCCACCCGTATCCCGGGAACGGGATTTATCCACACGATAGAATCGATCGAATAAATGCGGCAGATCCTGTGTCGGAATCGGTTCGCCATAATTACTAATGCGAACAACGGCCTCTTTACCTTCAAGGGCCAGCCCAATCTCCATTAGTTTGCCTTGCGAACCATACCGGATGGCATTGCTGAACAGATTCTCATACGCTCGTACAAGCTCCCCTGGAGCCGCCTGAATCCATAGTGGTTCTTGCCCACCGATGATCTTATACTCCATACCCGCTTCCTCCAGCATGGGAGCAAACTCTTCAGCCAGTTGCATCAGAAACGAATTCAAATTCAACGCTTGTAAAGACAACGGAAGGCTCCCACCACTTACACGCGTATATTCGAACAAGTCATCAATCAGCTTGCGAAGAGTCAGGGATTTCTCATAGGCAATGCTAACATAATAGCGCATCTCAATCTCATCTTGGTACCGATCCTTCTCGATGTACTCCAGAAATCCCAAAATAGATGTGAGCGGTGTTCTCAGATCATGAGATATGCCGGTAATCAGATCATTTTTGGCAGCAACCGCATTACGCTCTTCCTGAAGCGACAACTGCAATTGTTCAGCCATCTGATTAATGCTTGCAGCAACCACGCCAAATTCATCCGAGGTCTTCACTTCGATGCGATGGGATAGCTCTCCTTTGGCAACTTCCTGAATTCCTGCCGTAATTTCATCCAGAACCCGCATCACCTTGCGAGAGAACAGGAAAAAAAACAGTACAAAACCGAGCACGCCTACCACAATCATCAAAGGCACCGAACCGATATTATTTACCAACCACCTGATTCCTTGAGCGGGTATTGAATAATCCGGATACGTCTGAGCTTCGAGGATAGTCTGTCCCACCTGACTGCCCCCGTACAAAATAACTGCAGTTAATATGCCACTCAGCAGAAATGCATAGATAAATTTCCATCGGACTGTATTAATCAACTTAGCATTCATTGTAGAAACTCCCTGCCTGTGTTGTTCATGTCACATGAAATCCTAACGAGTATGCATGCATGAAGATTCATGCTCATTGCGGTTTGATCATCTTGTAGCCCACACCCCATACCGTCTGAATGAACTTGGGATGTTTGCTGTCGAGTTCAATCTTCTCACGAATCTTGCGAATATGCACCATAACGGTATTGTTCGACTCCATGAATTCTTCTTTCCAGACTTGACGATAGATCTGTTCCATACTGAGTACTGAGCCTTGGTGACGAGCCAGTAATTCGAGAACAGCAAATTCACGCGGAGTCAGACGAACCGGTTGCTCATCTACCCAAACTTCATGTGTATCGGTATTAATGATCAGATCATCAATAACCCACTCGTGCTCTTTATTCTCCCGCCCTTCATTGAAGGTATGATACCTGCGCAGCTGGGATTTCGCCCGTGCGACAAGTTCAAGCGGGTTAAACGGCTTGGTCACGTAATCATCAGCACCGATGCTTAGCCCTGTGATTTTATCCATATCCATACTTTTGGCGGACAGCATGATAATCGGCATTTTCTGCTCTTCCCGAATTTTCATACAAGCTTCAATTCCGTCCATATTCGGCATCATGACATCCAGAATAATGAGATCAATCGGTTCTTTCTTCAATTGTTCCAACGCTTCAAGACCATCATTCGCAGTGAGGATCCGATAACCCTCGTTGCCAAAATAGATTTCCATCAGTTTAATAATCTCCTGCTCGTCATCCACAAGCAGAATGGTTGCTGGCTGGGCCACGGCATTATTCCTCTCTCTTCCACAATTCCTTACCTGCTCAAATTATACCACCGAGGTATACGTCTGCGAAAATATCATGATCCTCAAGCACACGTTCAAACTTGATCATCATCCCATGTATCTCTTTTGGCCTCATCTGCTGAATTCATACCACAGAAGACACTGGAATTCTCCGATGTTTTAAGTATAGCTTGTAGTATTGTTGGACTGAAAACCGTTCTTTTTGAACACGTACTTATATGTATTCTATCCGTTCTTATCATTATCGTATGTCTCGTATTGAATAATACCTTTCTATTTAAAAAGCACTGATTTGGGCTCCTTACCCGTCAGGGTTAACATCGTATACAATTGTCCCCTATGATGATACACATGTCCCATAATCTCAAGCAACCACTCCAGCCGACTATAGGAAGCTCCCCAGTACGAGTCTGTCACATGCAGCAATTCTTCGGTGTTATATTGCCTGTATCTTTGGTACAGATACATCTGGTTATCAATCAAAGCCTGTTTGATCTCACCGAGCGAATTCACCTGGTTCTCCTCATAGAATTGAGCCATCTCTTCTTCCGATGCACCTTCGGAAATATAGACATCCGCTCGGCAGATCACAGACAGATGGGACAATAGTTCACCAACAGGCCGTTTGCCCTCAATTGGCGTCAAAGCCAAATCTTCTTCAGACAGCTGATCACATATATCAATTAACGATGTTACTGCCACATCAATATGTTTGAACGCAGATTGAATCAACAGATACACTTCCTTTTCATCCCATTATACAGAACATATGATCGGTTATCAACCAAGATACCCCTCCTTAATATATACCCCAAATCTATATAAATTGAACAAAACATTTACACAAAACGGAGAAGACAGAAAGGACCTGAAGAAGCAACGCGTTCGCCTTTATCCCCGGATTTCCCCTTTATAAAAGGTATCAAAAAAATCTGGGGATAACAGCGATCGGAAGGTTGTTCTGTCATCGGAGTGTGCAGTGTAAATATTCTTTAGTTCAATTTATATAACAATTTACGAACAAAAAAGTCCTTCCTCCTTCATATAGACGGGATTCAGGACATTTTGTTGCCTATTTAATTTCAAATCTTCGCTCAACTTGAGTATAACGAACAATACGTTTGCTCGAATCGTCCAGCCTCCAAGTCAGATTTACGAATGAAAAATTGCAGTTCTCCGCAATCCCACCATTGGAAACCAATGGCATCATGCGTATCTATCTTCAACAGCAGCAGTGTATCGGATAGTTCCTGCCATGTCCGATCCTCATCTCCGCCGTAATACTTGGTCAGCTTCTTCTCACATTCCTGCTCGTTATAACTGTACTCTTCTCCCAGTGCGATCTGTAACAAGGCCCGATGCTCGGCATCCGGATGCTGCCCGTCAGGATATCCAAACATCCCACCCCAATTCAGCGTACTCGGATGATTCCAGCTCGACTCGAATTCAAGGTATCGGTCATACAGATCCACTTCTGACTCAGTCTCATCGGTCTCATGCCGCGGAGGCGAGAGCTCGTTCAGCGCGTTGGCATCAATATATGCATATGTAGGAAACTCAAGATTAGGCAGTACGGTCACCGAATGTGCGACAAACGGGGCCCCATCCAGCGCGGTATCCCCTTCTGGCTCTCGCCTTATCAGGTTATGGGCACTTGGCTCAAAAATCACACGATGTTCAATGGGACAGGCCGATTCATCCGTACCAACGAAAAAGTATAACATTCCCCGTTCTGGCAAAGTCCCGCGTCCATCATTCGGCGTATACGGTGACAAATCCACCAGGTTCAACTGGGCTAGGAAAGTCATCGGAACTCCTTCTTGTGTTACCGGCCACGCCATGCGACTCGGCAAATCCGGGTGTCCACCTACACGTGAGTTTCCTGTTCTGCGATATTCGTCCATTGTGGATACATCGAGGCGAATTCCCCAGCGACTTGAAGATAACAACAGATCGGCAGCGACTCCCAAACCATATTCCTCAAGTGTTTTACGGGCTTTTCTGGTTAGACGTTCACATTGTTCTGGCTTAATCATATAGATCCTCCCCTTTTGACAATACACCTATGCTGAGACATATTCAGGTTCACACCTGTATATTCTTCCGTCCGGACGTCTTTCCCTGCTTCTAGCAAAAAAAGAGACTGACATGCTCTGTCAGTCTCCTTCCTTATCCTTTATTCCATTTCAACGATTTGGATCAGAAGACTATTCCTGGTAAGCGCGCATATGCTCCTCACCATCCAGGAATTCATGGGCCTGATGGGCTGCCATCACACCATGATAGCTAATATCCAGACCCAAATCTTCCTCTTCTTCCGTCGAACGTACAGGTACAATTTTTCCAATCAGCTTTAATCCGATCCAAGTCATGGCGAATCCCCAGATGACCAGAGCTGTAAGTCCAAGTGCCTGAACTCCCAGCAATCTCCAGCCGCCGCCCATGAATAATCCACCATCCGTGGCAAACAAACCTACAGCAATCGTTCCCCACATTCCGGATGCGGCATGCACCGGGAAAGCACCGACCGGATCATCAATCTGCCGACGGTCCAGCCAGTTGGTGGCAGCCATCATCAATAAACCGGATACTGCCCCAATGAATATGGCTGCTACATCAGCAACAAAAGCACAGCCCGCTGTAATTCCGACCAGTCCCGCAAGCGAACCGTTAATGACCGATGGCGCATCTGAGCGATTGAAGCGGAACAAGGTGTACAGTAACGTAACCGCACCCCCCGATGCCGCAGATAGCATCGTAACAATTGCAATGTGACCGATTCTTACATCCGTCGCACTCAGCGTACTGCCGGCATTAAAGCCAAACCAGCCGAACCATAACAGAAATGCACCTACAGATGCGAGCGGCAGATTACTCGGAAGCGCAATGGCACTTACGCCAAGTGGCGTGTACTTTCCTTTACGCGGACCAATGATAATTGCAGCAGCCAGTGCCGAGAATCCCCCTAATGCATGGATGACAGCTGAACCGGCAAAGTCCTGCATTCCCAGCTGACTAAGCCAGCCGCCGCCCCATGCCCAGTGTCCACCAATCGGATAGATGATCGCCGTCATCAATATGATATACAGGAGGTAAGCACGGAAGTTGATCCGCTCTGCCACTGCTCCTGAAACGATGGAAATAACGGCAATGGTAAAGGCAGCCTGGAACAACCAGAATGTCTCAAGAGATACCGGTACATCCAGATGCGACAAATCCCCGTTCAGGAAAAAGCCCGTTACTCCGGCAAAACCGCTAACGTCCGAACCATACATCAGTCCAAAACCGATCGCATAGAACAGCAACGTTCCGATCGTAATATCAGCAAAAACCTTCATAATAATGTTCACACTATTTTTATAACGCACAAAGCCAGCCTCAAGCAGGGCGAATCCACCCTCCATCAATAAAATCATCGCTGCACTCAGTACGACCCAGACCGTATCGATTCCGGTGCTTAACGTCTCCAAAGTCATGCTTGTACATCCTCCGTTTCACTAAGCTGTATGAGCTCACGGATTGTATCGGGCGCAAGCTCAATCTCGTCCCGCTCAATGCTGTCCGGATGCTTAATTCGTTCTGCGATCTGATCCAATTCACGTATGCGTCTACGAATTTGTTCCATCTTGCGAAAACGTTCCTTCACCTGAACCATATATTCCACCGCCTGATGATGGGATGCGGGGCGTCCCGCGAACCATTTGCGTACGGTTGACAACGATTGATAAGCGACCTCTTCCGCTCGACGCTTTTGTTCGAACTGTTCGATCTTCTGCTTGAGCGTTTGGATCTCACTTTCTTTTTTGACCTTCAGTCGTTCGATAAGGTACAATAAATCGGACGATGATATTTGCAATGCTGTATGGTGATACACCTCATCGATTACTAACATATCATGTCAGGACTCCTCACATATCAAGTTACTTGTTACCGATTATAGTTTGCCGGGGTCTGCCCGTCAATCTTTTTTTGGATTTGACAATTATTGAAATGAACCGTTCATAGATGAACGGCTTTTTTTTATTTTGTACAAATTACATCTAACAAGGTTAATCATGCCTACGTTTCGCATTCATCCCTCTCATTCTTTATGCTTATAGAATAAGCATCCACATTTTGGGTAATGGACATACACAGACTATTAGCATCATAGAACCCATATAAGGAGAGGATTGCACGATGTTTACTCGCAATGACGATATACGCAACCAAATCTGGGAAAGCGTCTCGGGACTCGAAGAAGAACAACTGAACCGAAAACCTTCACCCCAACAATGGAGTATCATGCAAGTACTGCGTCATTTGAATCTGATGGAACATGTCATTGGGAAACAAGCGCGTCTTGCGCTAGAGAAGGAACAGACCGTATCTGTGGACAAAAAACCTTATGAACTAACATTGGACCGTAGCCGCTCCATTGAGGCACCGCCCCATCTTCAGCCTCCAGCAGCGCCCGAAGCACTCACAGACGTACGCAGTGATCTGGACGAATCCCACCAAGCGCTTAACCACTTTGCATTGGACCATGACCCTGACCTGCTGCGCAGCAAGTCCTTTTCTCATCCCGTATTCGGTGAGATGGATCTTACCCAATGGATTGACTTTGCAAGTTATCATGAGGAACGCCATCTGGGACAGATTCAAGGAATTAAGCATCAGCTTGGCGTATAAACCCAACCTCCACGTTCACATAGCGATGAATATAGTTGAACGACAAAAACCTCCAATCCTATAACCTAGGTTGGAGGTTTTCAGCGTTCTTATCTCACAAATAAGCACAGCACTTATATTTTTTTACCCAAAATCGCCAGATCTCTATTCATACCATCCAGCACAGCCACTTCGGGATAATACCCCCACTGTTCAAAACCATGCTTGCGCAATAACCCCAGACTCGGTTCATTATGCCCAAAGACAAATCCGAGAATCGTCGTAATTCCAAGCGCGGGACACGCCGCAAATACAGTTTCGAGCAAACGTCCGCCAGCCCCAATCCCGCGGCATTGCCGATCCACGTATACACTAACTTCCACCGTTCCATTATACGCAGGGCGTCCATAGAACGAGCTGAGACTTGCCCAAGCTACTACCTGTCCTGCCTGCTTCATCACCCAAAGCGGACGATAATCCGGTGAATGTTCCTCAAACCACGGAACACGTTGCTCCACCGTTACCGGCTCCAAATCCGCTGTCACCATGCGGCTCTCAATGGTGGAATTATAAATTTCCACAATCCTCGGCAAGTCCTCGAGGCGCGCATATTCAATCTGCACATCTTCCAGCTTCATCGCTACTCCTCCATCATTCCAGATCAAACCTCTAATTATAGAAGATATTATAACGGAGAAGCGAAGTTTTCGTCATCCCTAACATTCTGTCAGGAAATTACTCTGCCAGTCCTTGAATTGTGTTCCCACGAGTGAACTGTTGGCTCTGGTCTGCCCAGCGAATGTTAATTGAGCGAGATGTGAACAGATCCGGGCCGTCCGATACCTGGAAATGCAGATGGGCTTCACTGGAGTTCCCCGAATTACCAAGCTCACCGATAGGGTCTCCTTGCTTGAGCTTATCCCCTTTTTTGACCGAAACACTGCCTTCCTTGATATGTCCTGTGATGCTGTATTCACCATTTCCATGGTCAATCACCACATAGTTACCCGCCGGCTCTTCCGGATTCATGACACCCGGTACATTGTCCGGAATATCGTTTTTGATTTCGACGACTGTTCCGTCCGCAGCAGCATAGAGTGGTTCACCAAAAGCATAGTAGTTTTCGTTTGCCGTTGCCTCACCTTGATAACTTGAATTATTCTGTGTTCGAACAATATCCAGGGCGTAGCGCTGGGTTTCATGCGCATAGTGATAGTTGGACAACACATCATTGCCTCCCCAGAACACATACCATTTCCCCTTCATGGGGAATTGGAACTCTGTTTTGGTGAATTTGGCATCCGTGTCCTGATAAGTTTCTAATGGCTGAATTAAGAGACCCTCAATCTGATTTTCTTCAGAAAAATACACTTGAACACCTTTCGTTCCAGTTTGATCCTTCCAGCTATGCTCGGTTATTTGATTCATTTCGGCATCTACCACTAGCTCCCAAGATTCCACACCCTCCAGAAACTGGTTAGCAGCTTCCTTGAATTGTTCCAACGTTAACGTTCCCTTCAATTCCGGAGAAAACTGACTATAGATTGCATCCTTTGAACCGTTCATCAACGTATCTATGAAATTGTCGGGTGTAACCATCGTGCTCACCTCTGAACTTGAGTTCTGCTCCTGATTGGAGTTCTCGCTCGCTTCATTATTGGACGCCTGTTCGGCTGACTGCTGCTCCGCCTCGTCGGAAGTAATGGAGTTGCTGTTGCCGCAAGCAGACAATATCACACAAGCTCCAAGGGTAATCGCAAGCACCTTCCAACTTCTTCTATGCTGTAATTTCGAATGTGTATTTTGTTCTGATTTCAGATGATTTTCTCTGTTCATTCTCAACATCCCTTCTACTAATCGTTATACTTTCCAGTTAAGTGTACAGAATGAGTCTTATCCTTCGTCTAACCCCAACTTACATGTAGTTAAACTTGCCATGCCTTCTGAGGCTGCATAATTAAGATTCCGTTAAGATAGCTCGTACGCTATACAGCCCTCTTGGATGGTATGATTAACAATAAACACATCGGAAGTGATCAGGAGGTCATTTTTAAACTATGGATAACGTCTCATTACTGCTTGTGGACGATGAACAGGCTATTCTGCATATGCTCAAAACCGTTCTGCTCAAAGAGCAGTTTCTCGATATTGATACCGTTACAACAGGCGAAGCTGCCATTGAGGCCTGCAACAACAAGACGTATCATTGCATCGTGCTCGACATCATGCTTCCTGGCAAAAGCGGACTGGAAATCTGTCCTTTCCTACGGCAGGTCACCGATGCGCCCATCCTGTTTCTGACGGCCAAAACAACCGATTATGACAAATTAACCGGATTCGCTGTTGGGGGCGACGATTACGTTGCCAAACCCTTTAATCCGCTCGAAGTCGTTGCTCGTATTAAATCATTACTGAAACGTTATTTACCTTCTAAAACTGTAGCGATCTCGGACCACGTCCCATCTAACGTAAATACGTCATCTCCCAGCACATCGGAAGGTGTGTACGACTTTGGACGATTCCAGGTGCTGGAATGGGCTGGCGAGCTTCGGGTTGAAGGAGAATCCGTATCCTGTCCGGCACTCGTATTTCAATTGTTGCTCTTTTTTTGCAAGCATCCCAATCGCATTTTCACCAAATCAGATCTATATGAGCGGGTCTGGGGCTCTGAAGCCATTAGTGATGACAACACCGTGATGGTTCATATTCACCGCATCCGGGAGCGTATTGAAGCCGATCCTTCCAATCCAGTATTTCTCGTTAACGTCCGGGGTCTGGGTTACAAACTGATTCAGCCGGAACATGTGTCACGCCCATGAGTATTCGTCGCAGGTTAATGACCCGGTTTATCGGGATGCTTGCCGGAGCCGTTGTTCTTATCATCCTGCTTGGTTCTGTAGCCACTTACTGGGTCGTGCAAAAGGTAAATGAAGTGAATCTGGTCGATGATTTTGCCCTTAACGGTCTGGACCAATTGATTAATACAGCAGAGATCCTGCCGGATAACACGATCCGGTATGACCCCGAATTGCTGAAGCAAGTAGATAAATATCAAGGCTGGCTCCAAGTGCTGGATGAAAACGGCTACGCCATTGATGACTACCACACTCCCGCCGATGTCCCAACTCACTACAAACCAGGGGAATTGATTGCATACTGGGAAAATCAAAAGCCCTTCCCTTATCAGATTGTTATGCTCATCCGGGAGAAGAACGGGAAGAATTTCACTTTGTTGTATGGCGAGAGTAATCCGGCCAAGTCGCTCATGAATAATATTCGTTCGGATCTCACTCTCACCAACGGGAAGTTTAATCTTCAACCGAGCCAACAGGAAGCCTTTCGTTCTGCCAATGCCTATCTTCAAGTATTGGATGCGTCGGGACGCGAACTCTCCTCCTATAACAAACCAGCTTTGGGCGTACCAAGCGAATACACCATCCAGGAATTGGTTCTGCAAATTCGCTATCCAAGTCGATCAGGGAAGTCTATTGCCACGTGGTACGACGAACAGAATGAAACCACTTGGCTGATTAGCATTCCTGGTGATCCAGCAGTGAGCGGTGATCAGAATCCCTACCGTTTTATTCTGGAACCGGCATTGGTCGTATTGATTGTATCGATCATCATTCTGCTCATCTTGCTTGCCTTCTGGTATGCCAACCGATTCGGCTCGCCCATGCTGCATATGCTCCAATGGTTACAGCGTCTGGAGCGAGGACATTATGAGGAACCTACCGGAGCCTTCGGAGTGCCTCGCAGTCAGCGGCGCAACGGAAAGTGGAAACGAAAATATCATGTGTATGCTGAAGTGCTTCGCTCCATGCAGGCCCTGTCCCACACGTTGAAGCAAGATGAAGAACTCCGCAAACAGACCGAGTCTCTACGGGAGGAATGGATCGCCGGCATAACACATGATCTGAAGACGCCCCTATCCTCCATCCAGGGTTATGCCCATATGCTTGAGGCAGATAAATATAGCTGGACCGAGGGAGAAGTCAGGGAATTCGCAGGCATAATGCTCGATAAATCCATGTATATGGACAGGCTTGTTAATGACCTTGCCATGACTTACCGATTACGGAGTGGGGGATATCAACCTGTGACGGAGGAAACTGACGTAAATGCGTTACTTCGTGATCTGATCCAGCGCGCCGAACGGAATCCTGCATATGGCGAAGGTCGCATCCTATTCCAACCGTCCGAAGTGCCTGTGTATGGACTTGTTCATATTCCATCGTTTGAACGAATCGTGGATAATCTGACCGCCAATGCCCTTCTTCACAATCCGCCCGAGTCCACCCTGATCGTCAGTGTTCATTCAGGTAAACAGGCAGATGAGTTCAGCATTCAATTTGCCGATAACGGAAGAGGTATGGATCCTGAGACGGTATGGAAGTTATTTGAACGATACTATCGCGGTACAGATACAGGCACGTCGGATGTTGGATCAGGCCTGGGCATGGCCGTAACCAAAGGTTTGATTGAAGCCATGAAAGGCCGTATTGAGGTACATTCCACGCCTGGTGAAGGAACGATCATTCGCTTAATATGGGATGGGCCGTCCGAAACTAATTAAAATATTCCGCTTGACCTTTCCATTTTCAGTCTATATAATCGACACTCAATAACACCTGTTCCAATATATTGATATTGAATGCAACACATTTCAAGATAACTTTAATGAGTTGATCTAACATATTTGGCGATGACCAGAGACATGATTTCGTTTGCGTGCTGCCCAGAGAGAGAGGGGATTGGTGAAACCTTCTTCAGCGAACGGACCGGAATTACCCCTCTGCAGCCGTGACCTCGAACCTCAGCATTTTGGACCTCCTTCGGATGTTCGGTATGTTGCCAGTAGAGTCCACCGTCTGATCCCCGATAACGGATTCCAATGAGGGTTATGATGTTTTCTGTTCCGGCGGCTGGCCGAGATCAGGGCGTACCATAACCAAATTAGGGTGGAACCACGAGCCAAGCGCACTCGTCCCTTTTCCGGGACGGGTGTTTTTTGCGCTTTCATTTTAAGAAATGGAGAGTGGTTCACATGAGCAAACAAGAAAATATTAACTCAGCAAGCAACAAATCAGGTAACGAAATAAACAGCCGAGCAAATGATCTGCAACCATCCAGTCATTTCATTGAGGTCCGTCTGCAAGGTGGCACGGTACGTTCTTACGAAGCAGGCATCACTGTAGGTGCGGTTGCCTCATCGATCAGCACAAGTCTTGGAAAACAAGCCATTGGTGGTATTGTAGATGGTCAGAATGTCGATCTTGATTGGGTGCTTGAGCAAAATTGCGAACTTGTTATCGTTACTTTGGACAGTGCGGAAGGTCTATATCGTTATCGTCACAGCGCAGCACATGTGCTCGCACAGGCACTCAAACGCATCTATGGTGCGGAAAAAGTGAAACTGGGAATTGGACCCGTAATCGAAGACGGTTTTTATTACGATGTTGATCTGGAACATGCCTTGTCCATCAGTGATCTGGCTGCCATTGAGCGGGAAATGAACAAAATCATTCAGGAAAATGAAAAGATCAGCCGCCGGGTAGTTAGCCGGGAGGAAGCCCTTCGCATCTTTGAAGAAATCCAGGACCCGTACAAGCTTGAACTGATTCGGGATTTGCCAGAGGACGCCGAGCTTTCGATCTATGATCAAGGAGAGTTCTTCGATCTGTGTCGCGGTCCCCATCTTCCATCCACTGGTCGAATCAAAGCGTTCAAGCTGTTGAATGTAGCTGGCGCGTACTGGCGGGGGAACTCGGATAATAAGATGCTGCAACGCATCTACGGCACTGCTTTCCCGAACAAAGCCCAGCTGGATGAACATCTGCACATGCTCGAAGAAGCGAAGAAACGGGATCATCGTAAACTCGGCAAAGAGCTTGAACTATTCATGTTCTCCGAAGAAGCGCCCGGCATGCCCTTCTATCTGCCCAAAGGTATGACTGTTCGCACTGAACTGGAGCAGTTCTCCCGTGAGTTGCAATTGCAAGAAGGATATCAGGAAGTCCGGACTCCTCTTATGATGAACAATCGGCTGTGGGAGCAATCCGGCCACTGGGAGCATTACAAGGACAATATGTATTTCTCGGAAGTGGACGATGCGACTTTTGCACTGAAACCGATGAACTGTCCCGGACACATGCTGATCTTCAAAAATACACTCCATTCCTACCGCGAATTGCCGATTCGCATGATGGAATTCGGTCAGGTTCACCGTCATGAATTCTCAGGTGCGCTGAACGGCATGATGCGTGTACGGACGTTCTGCCAGGATGATGCCCATCTCTACGTCATGCCAGAGCAGATCGAGGACGAGATTAATCAGGCGATCTCACTGATCGGACGCATGTACGATATCTTCGGATTCGAATATAAGATTGAGTTGTCCACTCGTCCGGAAGATTCCATGGGATCAGAAGAGCTGTGGGATCAGGCGGAACGCGCATTGCAAAATGTACTGGATCGTCGAGGCGTGGAATATCGCATTAACGAAGGAGACGGTGCCTTTTATGGACCGAAAATTGACTTTCATATCCTCGATGCGTTGAAGCGCAGCTGGCAGTGCGGAACAATCCAGCTTGATTTTCAAATGCCGGAGAAGTTCGACCTCACTTACATTGGCGAGGATAGCCTGAAACACCGTCCGGTCGTAATCCACCGTGCCATCTATGGTTCCATCGATCGTTTCATCGGCATCCTGACTGAACATTATGCAGGCGCGTTCCCACTCTGGCTCGCACCTGTGCAAGTGAAGCTGCTGCCTGTATCAGATCATTACGCAGACTATGCGCTCCAAGTACAGAGTCAGCTCCGGGCTGCGGGCATTCGGGTAGAAACAGATCTGCGCAGTGAGAAGCTCGGGTACAAAATCCGTGAAGCCCAGATGGAAAAAGTGCCTTATTCACTCGTGCTCGGTGAGAATGAGAAAAATGCCTCATCCGCCTCTGTCCGTGCATACGGTCAGGGAGATCAAGGCATTCAATCTATTCAAGCTTTTATTGAAATGATCCAACAAGCTGTGAAGGCAAAAGTATAAAAGATGTAACGACTCAATTCATGGGTCACTCATCAGCTTGTGCTGAATTACAACTTCTCATCATCTCTTAGCCCCACCTGTTCTTCGCTCCACGTCCAAAAACGCTCAGCTGAAGCATCATCAACGGCATGTGCCTTCAGCTGCTGCTCTTTCTGTTGATAGTAGTAACGCCCGGTGATCCCTACGACTTCAGGGCTTGTGGCCAGATAGACAGCCGTTCGCGCCCCTTCTTCAGGCGATAGAAAGAATGGAAGCTTACCCACAAACGCCATAATGCGTGTGCCGAATCCGGTATTACGATCTACGCCAATACTCGTTCCCACCGCACCAGGGTGTAGACAGTTTACCGTCACAGACGTACCTGACATTTTGCCGGCCAATGCACGAGTGAATAGCACGTTAGCCAATTTGGATTGGGCGTAGCTTTTGATCGGATTATAACCTTTATGCAGATGTGGATCTTCGAAGTGAATTTTACCAGCCTTGTACGCACCTGACGAAACGTTCACCACTCGTCCCTGCTTCGCAGCTTTCAGAGGTTCTATCAAAAGTAAGGTCAGCAGGAAATGCCCCAGATGGTTAATGCCAATACTCTGTTCGAACCCGTCTGAGGTTTCCTTCCGTTTGACCATCACCACCCCCGCATTATTAACCAGAACGTCAAGGCGATCATGACGCTCGCGGAATGTGCGGGCAAATTGGCGTATGCTTTCGAGTGCCCCCAGGTCACACAGCATCAATTCAATCGCAGAAGAGCCGGACTGACCCACAGCTTCCTGAAGAGCCTCCTGTCCGCGCTTCTCACTGCGGCATGCCATAATTACGTGATATCCTTGCCTTGCAAGTTCAATGGTGGTTGCCAACCCCATACCTGAGTTAGCTCCTGTTACTATTGCTGTCTGATTGGACATAGGTACTTCCCTTCTGAACATGAGGTTCCGAAATTAGAGGCGCGACGACGGACAATATGAGATAATGATAGGATCACATCTCGGTTTCCATGGGAGGACAAGTATGCTGACCAAAGAAGATTTTAAAAAAGTTAAAAAACAAGCCAAACTTGAAGTCGCACTACTCGAACAGGAATATCAGGATATCTTGCAGAACGTTGACACTTCGCTGTATGAAAAATACGGTATTTTGGACCAGGAAGAAACACGTGAACTCACCCGAAAACGCAAAAACCGAAGATATGCTTCATTGGTCATCGAACTATGCGCCATTACTGAACAAATGTTACATCAACTGTACAGAGACGTATATCAGAAAAAGTTTAATTCGACCCAGCTGATGAAAACTCCTGCCTACCGTGCACGCTCCAATATGGAGATTATTCAGGCCGAATTGAGTAAAGAATTCATTACCCTGGAATCTGAAAAAGAACACTTCGCTGAAGCCCTTAGCCAGGTGTTTCAGACGAGGAACAAACTCGTTCATGATAACTTCTCGTTTGTGTCCATCGTTAAGGATGGCAGTAATGAAGAAGAAACGTTCGAAGCGCTGCTCCATACCGTTAAAAAATATAGAAAACATTTAAAATATAATCGCCCTGAATAACAACGATCATCGCTAAAAAAGAAAAGGAGGTGTACCGGACTACGGTCCGGATAACCATGAGCCATCCAACAACTTCAATTACTGTGCTAAATCTTCAGATTCCCACACCTTCCGGGAACAGCCCCATATTCCCCGTCATGCTTCGTGATGTAGATGGTGTTACCTTGGTGGATACGGGCATGATTGGACAATTTGCTGAACTTCAATCCGCTTTGGAACAAGAGGGCGTTCAACTCTCGGACGTCAAACGTGTGATTATTACTCATCAGGACATCGATCATATCGGTAACCTGGGCGCTCTTCTGGATGCCATCCCTGATCTGGAAATCTGGGCACATGCCGATGAAATTCCGTATCTAACCGGTGAGAAACCTTTGATCAAATTCACGCCTGAACGTCGTGCTCTGTTGCCCGCGCCCGTTTTGGCACTGGCAGATCAATTGCTCTTGCAGCTGCCTGAAGTGAACATTAGCAGAACGCTGGCAGACGGAGACTTATTACCCCTTCAAGGCGGTACACAGGTCATTCATACACCAGGACATACCCCAGGTCATATCTGCTTGTATTTCGGGGAGCAACAATTCCTGCTCGCTGCCGATGAACTTCGTGTGGTCGATGATGAACTGGTTGGTCCTGCGCCACCCGCGACACCGGACATGCCTGAAGCGCTACGAAGCCTGAAGAAACTGACAGACCTTAAGCTCAATAAGGTTCTCTGTTATCACGGTGGAGAGTACACCAATGATCCGGCTCAGCGTATTGCCACACTTGCGGAGCGCGCAGAATAGGTAAAGAACGCAACTCGTGAGTGTTTTTGGAATTACACAAGCATCCTATTAACGCTGTTTCTCTTCGTGCGGCATTGTGCGGAGTGGCTCATTCAAGATTAGGATGACACATATATTACAATCAAGGAGCTGTCCCATACGTCATGAATTTGACGGGACAGCTCCTTTGATTCATTAACCATGTACTTCTACTACTGCACTGTTGTGCGTACGATATCTTATATTGCACCACGACATGTCCACAGTATCCTCTAACGAATCTCAGACACGCAATATGCTATATTTTGAGCATTAAGATTTTCTAACGAACTCCAGACATCTTATTCACGAGTTTCACTGGTTTTTCCGCAGGTTTCAAGTGAATTTTGGTGATATAACGTGGCTGAGGTTCGTTACATTCTTCATCGACCTCTAAACGTTCATATAAGGTGTGTCAGGTTCGTTAGAAAAAACGGCGATCCCCATTCAGTTGGACGCGTCCTTCAACACTGATTTATCTCACCTGACTCCCTACTTAACTCTGAGGAGTAAGCACTATCAGCTTGTCATCCCCATCACGTGGCGATCCCCGTCCATCCCGATTGTTCGTAAGCACGTATAACTTTCCGTCCTCGCCAGCACTCACATTGCGAATTCGGCCCCACTCATCTTCGAAGATCGGTTCCACCTGCTCGACCTGCGTACCATCTTCCGAAAGAGTAACCTTCAACAACTGCTCTCCACGCAGATTCGCGGCAATCAGTGAACCGGCCCATGGTCCTTCTTCAACAAAAGCTACACCGGACGGAGCCCATGTGTCATTCCCACTATGTGCAAGCGGAGCCTGATATGCGCCGTTGTCATCTTCGTCTCCCTCCACCTCGGGCCAGCCATAATTCTCACCAGCCACAATCCGGTTAATCTCATCATGATTCCGCTGACCATGCTCGGTAGAATAGAGATAACCGTTGTCTGGGTTCCAGGCCAGTCCCTGTGCGTTACGGTGTCCCATACTGTACACAGGCGAATTAGGCCATGGGTTGTCTGCAGGGATCGATCCGTCGAGACCAATCCGCAATATTTTACCCCCAAGGCTATCTTCGTTCTGTGACAGTTCCGGTTCATAGCGCTCACCTGTCGTAATATAGAGCAACTTGTCCAGGCCGATCTTGATCCGCCCACCATTATGATTCGTTCCGCCTGGAATATTACCAAGCAGCTCTTGATCTATGACCGCTTTCCCATCATTCACCTTGAGACGTAACACCCGATTGGCAATGTCGTCGCCTTCCAGATAGGAGTGGTACGCATACAAGTAACCGTTCTCCTCAAAGTCCGGATCTGCTGCAAGACCCAACAGACCTCCTTCACCTTCTTCATTAAACGGGGCTGAGAATTCAATCAGTGGTTCAGGGGTTAGTTTTCCATCCTCAATGACCCGAATCGCACCTGGGCGTTCCGTTACAAACATCCGACCATCAGGCACACTCACAATCTCCCATGGTGCATTCAGTCCTTCAACCAGAACGGAAACCTGATACGGAATAACCGCCTCTCCCTGCGCTCCACTCTCGTTTCCAATCGCACTGCCATTGCCTCCATTGGCTGTCTGTCCCTGACCTGTTCCCTGCCCCTGAGACGTCTGCTCTGTTCCTCCTGTAGAGGGATCGCCTGAAGAGCATGACGCTGTCAACAGTGCCACACTTAATAATGAAGCATACAGCGGAACGGTTACTCGATTATTCATGATTACATCTCCCTTCGCATATGATTTTTTTGTTCTCTATAGTTGTGATGCTATTATTCTTCTGTAAAGCGGTTTCGCCCTGTATTACCCTTCATACCAGCCACTTAAACGGCGAATTCAACGGACTCGAGAGACATGAAATCACTGCAGTTTGGAATTCCACCATAATCTTTTATAATAGAAGGATAGTATGAATGGAAAGGTGGACAACTACACTCATGAATCAAAACCCTTTATCTCGTCTTGAAGCCGATCTGTCCGGGCAAGGATTGGACGCTATGCTGATCACAGATCCGAAACATATCTACTATTTAACTGGCTTTGCGAGCAATCCGCATGAACGCTTCCTTGGTCTGGTACTCGCACGTGGCGAAGAACCATTATTGATCGTACCCGCACTTGACGCAGAAGCTGCCGCAGCCGCTTCCTCGGTATCCAACATTGCCACTCACACGGATACGGATAATCCGTACGCTTTGTTTGATCGTTATCAGGGGCGCTTGGGCCGAGTAGGTCTCGAAAAAGAATACGTGACTGTCTCACGTTATGAGCAGTTGACCGCTGCACTGGGTGCAGCCAGCTTTGAAGATGTTGGCCCATTGCTTCGCACATTACGTGTGAAAAAAACACCTGATGAAGTAGCTCGCATTCGCCACGCCATTCATCTAATTGAAGAAACTCTTCGTCAAGGCCTCTCTCATGTTCGCACAGGCGTAACCGAGATCGAGCTTGTCGCCGAGATGGAGTATCAGATGAAGAAACTGGGTGCTGATGGCCCTTCCTTTGATACCATGGTACTCACAGGCCCCAAAACAGGTCTGCCACACGGTACACCAGGTGAACGGAAACTGCAACATGGTGACCTGTTGATGTTTGATATGGGTGTGTATGCTGGAGGGTATGCCTCGGATATCACACGTACATTCGCCTTTGGTGACATCTCACCTGAACTCAAAACCATCTATAACACGGTGCTCGCAGCGAACGAAGCTGCTATCCAAATCGTGAAACCAGGCATCACCTGCGCTGAAGTGGATCGTGCGGCACGCCAGGTGACGGAAGAAGCGGGATACGGCGAGCGCTTCATGCATAGAGTAGGTCATGGATTGGGTATCGATGTGCATGAATATCCTTCCCTCCATGGAGAAAACATGGACATCCTAAATGAAGGTACCGTATTCACAATTGAACCAGGCATATATACCGCAGCAGGCGGCGTTCGCATCGAGGATGATGTAATCGTGACCGAGAAGGGTGTCGAAGTTCTGACAACATATCCAAAAGAGCTGCAAATCCTTACCGACTAATCCAATTGGATCTATGTCAAAAACAAAATCCCGCAAACCCATAATATCATGGGTTTGCGGGATTTTAATTAATACGAAGCATATCCTACATTACTCCGTCTGCATTCTACGTGATCTTATTCCTGCTCACTTATTTACCACTAGTCAAACTCATGCGTGATATCCTGCCAGGATTCCAGCTGTGGCAGCTGTTGCTTCCCCCAGTAATCCAGAAACCATTGAATAATCACAGTCGTATCTGCTGTGCTGTAGCTGTAATGCCGGAAACCGTCCTCACCTTCCTGCAAACGAATCTCCGCCACCATCTGCCCTGGTTCCTCAAGCGCAGCAGCCTGCATATACATACTTCCCTCCACCAGCTCCGAAGGTCCAAGTACTACGTATTCCTGCAATTCCAGATTGGAGATCAACTCCACCAATAACGAGGCATTAATGTTATCATTCTCGTATGTTGTGCCATTGCTTTCCAGTGTATAACGCAGTGTAGAGTACATGTGCGAATCCCCTTTGGTTGAAATCATCGTTGGCTAATGATACACGCTCATAACGACAGGTCGCTTATATTATAACTTTTTCATAAAAATGTAAAAAGGATTTTCTTGTTTTGGGGAGATATGTTTTCTATAAAAAATCCCCTTGCAGAGTCCGAATTACAATTGACTGTGCAGAGGGGGATTTTAAGGGATACTCTTTGAATATTGTCTAAGCTTCATCCTTAAACTTAAAGCTACGTGCAGCATACAGAAACGGCGTTCCAACCGCAGTCAATACGAATTTGATGACGTACGTGGTCAGGAAGATTTCCAGCCAGATATCCCAAGGGTAGATGAACGCAAACGCGATGGTGCAGAACACCAGTGTATCTACAAATGAGCTGATGATCGAACTACCGTTGGTACGAATCCACAACTGATTACGTCCAGGTGCTACCTTTCGTAGCCAGCTGAACAGTCGCACATCCAGGAACTGACTGATGAAGTAAGCAGTCAGACTTCCGAGTGCCAGACGTGGCAGCAGACCGAACAATGTTTTCATCGAATCCTGTGCAAAGTCCGTCGGTGCCGGGTCAAAGAACAACACCATCTGCATCAGAACAGTCGTCATGATTAACGTGAAAAATCCGAACCATACGGCCTTCCGCGCTTCACCCGATCCATACTTCTCATTCAGAAGGTCACTGGTCAGATACATGCTGACATACATCGTGTTGCCTAACGTCAGTACGATCCCCATAATATCTATCGTTTTGGTCACCTGAATGTTGGCTATAACCGTAGCCACACCAATCCAGGCATAGAGACCTTTTTTACCGAACAAGCGGTAACACAGCAGGAAAAATCCATAAGTTACGAGAACGAAAACCGCTCCCCACCCTAAGTTAAACATAAATACATACACTGCCTTCCTAGTTTTGATTACGCGGGATGGTTACGAACCGCGGTTTGGCTCAGGGCCAAAACATGAATACTCTATCACATTTCTCGTCCCTTGAACAGCACTAAATAACCCCAAGCCTACCTAAGTGACTACAAGTCCCTTCTATATAACTCCTCTGTCCCCTCTCGACCTTATTACGTTTTTCCTACCTTCATGCCGTTTACCACGTGTATCAAAAAGTAGCCGGCTTCACACAACGTGCACAGGTATGATGATGCGATTACCACAAAAAAACCGCCTTCCGGATTTCTCCGAAGGACGGCTTTACTTGCATGAACTTTAGATGGATTTGCCTCTTATATGAGGCTCTACCAAGTCCATTCTGTATTACGCCTGAACAGCTGAATCCAGTTCACGGCTTTGATCATTGAATGTGTCTTGATCATTTTCTTTCAAAATTTTGCTGGTAACAAGTCCAGAAGTCATGGACCCGTTCACGTTCAATGCTGTACGACCCATGTCGATCAGCGGTTCAACGGAGATCAGCAATCCTGCCAAAGCAACTGGCAGGTTCATGGTGGACAATACGATCAGGGAAGCGAAGGTAGCCCCGCCACCGACGCCAGCGACACCAAATGAACTGATCATAACTACGAGGATCAAAGTCACAATGAAGTCCCAGCTCAGCGGATCGATGCCGACCGTTGGAGCAATCATCACCGCCAGCATGGCCGGATAGATCCCGGCGCAGCCGTTTTGCCCAATTGTAGCTCCAAAGCTTGCAGACAGATTCGCAATCCCGTCCGAAACGCCCAGTTTCTTCGTCTGTGTCTCCACATTCAGCGGAATGGCTGCCGCACTTGAACGGGACGTAAAGGCAAATACCAGTGTTGGCAGAACCTTTTTCAGATACGTCAGTGGGTTGAAGCCAGACAGCGCAATGATAATCAAGTGAATGATGAACATAACGAGCAACGCTACATAGGATGCGACAACGAATTTGATCAGCTTCAGAATCTCGTCTGGATTCGTGGTCGCCGTTACCTTCGTAATTAGGGCCAAGATACCGTATGGCGTCAATCGAAGTACTAACGTTACAATCCGCATAACTACCGCATATACCGCATTAACCATGCCTCGGAATGTTTCCGCCTGCTGTGGTTTTTTGCGATCCAATCCAAGTACAGCCACACCGATGAAAGCGGAGAAAATAACAACCGCCAGTGTAGATGTACGACGTTCTCCTGTCATATCCGCAAATGGATTCGAAGGAATGAATTCCAGCACTTGCTGTGGAATCGTCTGATCCTGTACATCAACTAGACGTTCCTCCATGCGTTGTCCTTGTGCAAGCTCCCGATCTCCACCCTCGATCTCAATCGAAGTCAGGTTGAAGCTGAGGCTCGTTACAATGCTGACCCCTGCGGCAATCGCCGTTGTGATCAACAGGATCGCAATAATGGAGACACTCATTTTACCGAGGTTTTGCTTGCCTTTCAGATTCATGATGGCTGAGATGATCGATACCATAATCAATGGAATCACGACCATTTGTAACAAACGAACATATCCTGAACCAACCAGATTGAACCAATCGACCGACTTCGTGATGACATCAGAGCCGGACGCGTACACCAATTGAAGAATTACACCGTATACAACCCCCATACCCAAACCCGCAAATACGCGTTTCGTAAAGGAAATGTGTTTCTTCTGCATCCAGTAGAGCACACCCAGAAATGCCAGCATGATCACTACATTCAAAATGACTAGAAAAGTATCCATTACTATAAATCCTCCTCAACATGTGTGTAACCGGAAATGATCCGATTTTCTCTTCTATTTTTTATACGACCAACAAGACATTTTACAATATACCATATAACAAACTATTCTGGTAGGTATTAATTGATATTATGTAATATGCATGTAACAGATTCATCTATTTCTGAAAAAAATACACCAAATCGTGAAAATTGTTCTATTCAACCTCCGGTTAATTCTGTAATATAGGTATATCCGCTTATTCCCAAGTTTTCTCAACGTATAAATTAGGCCTTTCTTCATTGGTAGATAGGTCTTATGATAACGGAAAAGCGACAATGTTAATGAACATGACGTGAAAGGATGATCCTATGTTTCGTAATCGCACCGTTGCCGGTAAAATCCGAGGCACTTTGTTCCTTGTTCTGCTGGTTGCTTCCCTGTTGTTCAGTATCAGTTTTTATGCCGTATCGATGAATATTATTCAAAGTTACGTGCTCCCGCAGTTCGATAAAGTCCTAAACACGTCCATTCAGGATATATACAAGAATACCTCTGCTTCAAAGATTCTACAGGTACAGAGTGGCGGAGCCGGTTCTGAAGGTGCTGCTATGACCGTAGAATCGTATCTGGCTGACAAAGCAAAAGAACACAATCTGGATGCCGCATACGTTGTTGCCATTCAAGATGGATCAGCCAAAGTGGTTGTAGCCAACTCTTCCTCAGGCATGAAAGCCCAGGATGAGATTAGTGTAGAACCCACAATGACTGCAGCGATCGAGAACAAAGAAATGGTAATCAGTGAGGTCTACTCCGATTCCTTTGGTGTACATAAAGCAGCCTTTATGCCAATCGCAGGAAGTAACATGATTATGGCTGTAAGCATGGACGCTCAGTTCATTCAAGATAAGATTACCCAGGTCTTCTGGTTATGTCTTGGAATTACAGCATTAGTCTTCGTGCTCGGCTGGCTTATCTCTACTAGTATGATCAAAAGAGTAACCAAACCCATCATCAAGCTCGTCCAACATAGCAAGCAAATATCTCAAGGTGATCTAACCGCCGAACTCCAGATTCATGGCAAAGATGAAATTGCCCAGCTTGCCGCAAGCTTCCAGACGATGACGCATAACCTGAAAGAAATGATTAGCCGTGCCTTGTCCACGTCCGATGAAGTTGTGTCAGGCTCCAACGACCTGCTTCAGCGTGTTGAATCAATGTCTGGTATGGTTCGAAACTCCAGCCGCTCCGCAGAAGATGCAGAAAAAGGTAGCATCAGTATCGCTTCCAGTGCATCCGAGAACGCCAGAGCCATGGAAGAAATTACGCAGGGAATCATGCATATCGCTTCTTCTTCTGCTGAAGTGTCTGAGCAAATTGGCGAAGCAGCCAATGAGGCGGTTAATGGTAACCGACTGGCTCAGAATGCCGTTGAGCAGATGGAACGTGTAGGTCAGACAGCAAGCGAATCGTTGCGCTATGTTGAGACCATGAATGAACGCTCGGTAGCCATCGGCACCATTGTTGCTTCCATTTTTGAAATTACCAAACAGATTAACATGTTGTCACTCAACGCCTCCATTGAAGCAGCGCGTGCTGGTGAGCACGGGCGCGGATTCGCTGTCGTTGCCGGAGAAGTCCGCAAACTGGCCGAGCAATCCAAGACAGCCACCGAGGAAATATCAGATTATCTGGGCACCATTCGTGAAGACGCTGAACGCTCGGTTGACGCCATGAATCGTGTAACCAAAGAGATTGGTTCAGGCACAACTGTCGTTCAACAAGCAGGTTCAGCTTTCCAACAACTGAATGAACTGATCCAGAACGTCAATCTAACCATCCAGACTGTCTCTGCTTCTACAGAGCAAGTATCCGCTGGTGCAGAAGAAGTGAGTGCGTCTGTTGAAGAAACGGCACAGATTACGTCCAAATCCCGCGAGAGCATGCTACAGATTGCTTCAACAGCAGATCTTCAGCTCAGCGAGATGGATTCACATTCGAATACGGTACGACATCTGCATGAACAAGCTGTAGAGCTGCAATCCGCCATGAAAAATTTCAAAATAAACTAACAGGTTAACCATTAACCTATCAATCTCTGTTTTAAACGCCTTTTAATCATAGGATATACAATACCCCCATGCCGCTAACATTCCGTTTCTAGAAAACGGTTTGTCGGACATGGGGGTATTCTTGTATAACAGCTCACTCGGGTGCTTGGACACCCATTATCTCGTACACACGCTTCATATCCAATGAGGACCGCAACGATTCGGCTACCCGATTGAACTCCATCTCCTTACGTTCATGCGCACTATATGTCTCCTGAAGTGGGGCTAGTCCCTTTGCTTCACGCAAACCATTAAGCCACGAACGTCGGAATTGATCACTTTCAAACAAACCATGCAGATAGGTTCCCCACACGCTGCCATCCACTGTGCCCCAGCCTTCATGGAATGCTTCACCACCTGGATGGGAGATTTCAAATAGTGCGGTTACACGTTCAGGTTCGTGGCACTCCGTAACACCCATATGAATCTCATATCCATTAATGGGTAGTGGAGATGCTTCCACATCTGCTTCACCATACAGACGAATCGGATTCTGAGGTTGCACCCGTCCGGAAGCCCTGACTGTCTGCTTTTCCTGAAGAAATGTTGTCGATAATGGAAGCCAGCCAAGTCCCTTCGCTTCCTGGATCTGATTCGCCTCCACTGCAAACGGGTCCTTCAGATGTCTTCCAAGCATCTGGTATCCGCCACATATCCCTACGAGCTGAACGTTATCACGTTCGGTCTGGCTGGCAATCGCTTGCTCCAGTCCAGACTCACGCAGGAACGCCAGATCCCCTATCGTATCCTTCGTACCCGGTAGAAGAATAGCATCAGGACTTCCCAATTCCTCTGGCGAGGTCACGTAACGCACATTCACATCCGGTTCACGGGAAAGGGCATCGAAGTCTGTAAAATTGGAAATTCGCGGATATCGGATCACCGCCAGATCCAGCTCTGTTTTTCCGGATTTACCATGACGCATGGAGTCCAGCACTACTGAATCCTCTGCTTCAATCTGAATATCTCTTATGTAAGGCAATACACCTAATACTGGAATACCTGTACGTTCTTCGAGCCAGTCTAGTCCAGGCTGCAAAAGAGACAGATCGCCGCGAAACTTATTGATGATAAAACCTTTTACACGCTCCACCTCGTGTGGCTCTAGCAGCTCCAGAGTGCCGACAATAGAAGCAAATACACCGCCCCGATCAATATCAGAGATCAGAATGACTGGAGCATCGGCCCAACCTGCCAGATTCATGTTGACGATATCCCGGTCTTTCAGATTAATCTCCGCAGGACTGCCTGCTCCTTCCATCAGCACCACATCATACGTGTCTCGCAACCGGTTCAGCGCATCCATTACCGTCTGCTTCGCTTCTGGCAGGAACTTCTGGCGATAATCTGATGCACTCATCTGAGCAAAAGGTACACCGTGTACCACGATCTGCGAATGCATGTCCCGCACAGGCTTGATCAGGATCGGATTCATATCCGTCGTGGCTTCAATACCGCAGGCTTCGGCCTGCGCGCCTTGGGCACGGCCAATCTCCTTGCCGTCTTCTGTTACGTAAGAATTCAGTGCCATGTTCTGTGACTTGAACGGGGCAGGCTTGAAGCCATCCTGCTTGAATATACGGCACAGCGCCGTTGTAATCACGCTTTTCCCTACATCTGATGCCGTTCCTTGCAGCATGAGTACTGCCGCTGGTTGTTGTAATTGTTGCACAGGCGTATCTTCCACGTACCCTCACCTCAGTCTCCGTGTTATGTCTCACATTACTCATTCCGTGCGTTTTTCACAGCCAAAAGAGTCCCTGAAGCATACTCAGCACCGTTAGCAAAGCCGCTTCCAACAGCTCATTCATCGCTCCATACGTATCTCCTGTAAGCCCGCCCAGCCTTTCACTGATGCGTGCAGCAACGAATTTACCGATGATGTAACACGCAAAAGGTACGATAATTACAGCCGACACAGGATACAACCACCATGGCAATGTTCCTAGGCTGCTCATCATGGCATCGGCAGTGCCTATATCCGGCCGGAAGATCCATACGGCAGCAAATGTAATTACACCTGCAAGAAGGGTCAGTCCGACCGCAGAGCTGCGTGCACGCTGGACCTCCTTACGCTCACCCAATCCCTTGAATAAGACTGCGAGACCATCATCTCCACGTGCATTCGGCCAGGCTGAGATGGCATACACCATAAACCAACGACTCCAGATCATTGGCAGGATTAACAGCGCACCATAGATCCAGTTGCCACGTGCAATAAAATCGGCGATCAGAGCCGCTTTCATCATCAGCAGTAAAACGCAGGCGACCACACCCATAGCGCCTACACGGCTGTCCTTCATAATTTCCAGCATCCGTTCACGGGTACGATAGCTTAGTAATCCATCCGCCGTATCCATCCAACCATCCAGATGAAGGCCACCAGTGAGCCATACCCATAACGTTAAGGTTAATACGGCAGCAGGAAAGGCTGGAAGTACCTCACCCGTTAAGGCCCCTGCGAGCCACACGCATAGTCCAATTGCAGCACCCACCAGCGGGTAATACACGACACTTTCCCGCAGTAGTGGCGGGACGAAATCAATCTGCATTTTTACCGGAAACCGGGATAAAAATTGAAAAGCGGCCGCAGCCGCATGTTTACGAGGATGATTGCGATCTGTCATAAACGATACTCCTTGCTTTTCAGCTCAATCGCAATGCCTACAGTTACCAGGAACACTTCACGACATATGACTGCAATCCGCTGATTCAATATACCTGCCAGATCCCGATATTTCCTGCCAAGCGCATACTCCGGCACAATACCATCGCCCACTTCATTCGTGACAAGTACGAGCAGCCCCGGGTAGGACTTGATCGCTTCTACCAGAGCATCCATATGATTTTGCAAAATCTGCTCGTCTTCGTGTTCATGTGCAAGCAGAACATTGGTCAACCAGAGCGTCAGACAATCGACCAGAATCGTCGGTGCAGACGTACCCGTATGGTCTTCTCCCATACGTGTAATGAGTGCCGGTAATGCAAGTGGTTCCTCCAACGTATGCCATAGATAACCTGATGCCTCGCGCTGATTCTGGTGTAAACCTATACGCTCACGCATCTCGTCATCATACGCCTGAGCCGTAGCCACATACCAAGCCTCTGAGGAGCGTTGCATACAGAGACGCTCGGCAAACGAACTTTTCCCACTACGCGCTCCACCCGTCACCAACACACTCATAGCGAGACCTCTCCTTGAACCGACGAAGCACCTGTAACATTAGAGTCCGCTACATCACCCTCACTTGTACTCACATCGGCATCCGAAACCTTGTTCGTTCCATCAGATACCCCTGCACTTGCAAAGGTCGCCATCTCATTCAAGAGGAGACAGGCTGCATCAATCAGATGAAGGCTTAGCACACCACCAGTTCCTTCACCCAGCCGCATGTCCAGATCCAGCATCGGTTTCAGATCAAGTTCACGAAGCAGAGCTGCATGTCCACTTTCATGTGAAGTATGAGAAGCAATCATATAAGCCGTGCTCACGGGAGCAAGCTGTCTTGCAATTAATGCGGCCGCAGTCGAGATGAATCCATCCACGACAACAGGACATCCGTTCGCAGCTGCAGCAAGAATCACACCCGTCAGTCCGGCAATTTCCAGGCCACCCACTTTACAAAGTACGTCCAGTGCATCTTCCCGATTTGGGGAATTCACGCTCAGTGCCTGGCTAACCACGGCGGCTTTACGCTGCAATCCCGCATCATCAATCCCTGTTCCTCGCCCAACCGCTGAAGCAGGTGCAGTTCCGGTTAATGCACACATCACCGCTGCACTCGCGGTTGTATTACCAATCCCCATTTCCCCGGTAACGAACAACTGCGCTCCCTTTGCCACCTCTGCCGATACCACATCGACACCTGCAAGAATGGCTTGAATTGCTTCATCACGAGTCATTGCTGCACCCTTTGCCATGTTGGCCGTACCTTTACGAACTTTGCGGGAAAGCAGGTCAGGATGTTCCAGATCGGCATTAACCCCGATATCCACACAGATTACATCGGCTCCGGCGTGGCGGGCAAGTACGTTGACAGCAGCCCCTCCAGCCAGGAAATTAAGGACCATCTGCGGCGTTACCTCGGCTGGGAAAGCACTAATACCTTCCGCCACCACGCCGTGATCTGCGGCCATCACAATGACGGCTCTGCGATCCAAACGTGGACGAGCCTTGCCAGTGATTCCCGCAAGACGAATAACCAGTTGTTCCAGCTTACCCAGACTGCCGGGTGGTTTCGTCAATGCATCCACATGTGCGGAGGCTTCTGCCGCAATTTCTTCATTAGGACCCACGATCCGACCCAGTAACCGTTCCAACACCTGTTCATTATTCATACAGCCAGCACTTCCTTCATCAAAATATGGGTTGCCCCGCTTCGTTCATTCCTTCTCCCGCCGCAGCAAGAGCTGTGGGATTCCATTGTCAGGATGGTTCACCATCGCAGGTTTAACGCGAAAGATGTCCTGAATGTTGTCTTCAGTCATCAAGGTATGGGGCGTTCCATTCCCCACCACTTTGCCTTCTCGCAGCGCCAGAATGTGGTCGCAGAACTGCGCAGCCAAATTCAGATCGTGCAGCACAGCCACAATCGTAATGCTGTTTTTTTGCCGCCATGTCGATAATAACTCCATAAATTGCAATTGATATTTGATATCCAGAAACGTAGTGGGTTCATCCAGCAATAATAACCGTGGTTCCTGTGCCATGACCTTGGCGAGTGCCACCCGCTGACGCTGTCCTCCACTAAGTGCATCCAAAGGCCTTTCAGCCATATCGGTCAATCCCAATTCTTCCAGTACACGATCAACTACAGCCGCTCCATCTGCTGATTCTCGCCCAAGCCAATTCTGGTATGGATAACGTCCCATCTCCACGACATCCCTCACAGGATAAGAAATTGCAGGCAGGCCATCCTGTTGTAACACAGCAATCATGCGTGATAGATCTTTCCGACTGTATGAGGCGATATCCCGGCCATCCATACGTATACTGCCTGCGCTTGACTGCTCCGTTCCAGCAAGGAGCTGGAGCAGGGTAGACTTGCCACTGCCATTTGGACCAACGACACCCCACCAGTCCCCCTCCGTAACCTGCCAGGTCACCGCATCCAGGGCTTGATGACTGCCATACATTTTACCTGCCCCGGTAACTGCGAATAGCGGTTCGTCCGAATTCATACTCATGGCATCATCCCCTTCTGCAGTTTTTTGTTCCGGTGTAACAGGTAAGCGAAGAATGGTGCACCTACAAAGGCCGTCACCACACCAAGGGGAATTTCGGTCGGCGCCAGTAAGGATCGGGCAATCGTGTCTGCCCATACCATGAAGATGGCGCCACCAATGGCGGATAAAGGCACCAGCAATCGATAGTCAGGCCCCACAAGCAGCCGAAGCATATGCGGAATCACCAATCCAACGAAGCCAATAACACCGGATACAGAGACTGCTCCTGCGGTAAGAAGTGTTCCCACAGCAAGCACGGACAACTTCAAACGATCGACGCCAACCCCGATATGCGCAGCTTGACGTTCTCCCAGCGCAAGTACATTCAAGGAACGTGCACGGCTCCAGAGAAAGATCAGCCCTAACAGAAAATACGGGAAAAGGATGGCCGTATACGACCACCCACGCAGAGCCAGACTTCCCATCGTCCAGTATATAATTTCATTAATGGTCTGTTTCGACATGGTCGACAGGAAGGAAACCACCGCTCCCAAGAAACTTTGCATCACTACACCAGCCAGAATCAGACTGTGTGTTGGTATTTTGCGCCCTTCACGAGCCAGGGACATAACAAACCATAATGTTAGTACGCCCGTCAAAAAAGCTACCAGTGGCAACGTCCAGATTCCGATCAGTGCATACTGCAATCCGAAGAAAATCAAAAAGGCTGCACCCACCGAAGCACCGGATGATACGCCCAGAGTGAACGGGTCTGCCAGCGGGTTCCGAAGAACCCCCTGGAATCCCGCACCAGCAATCGCCAGCGATGCCCCCACGAGCACAGCAAGCAGTACACGTGGGAATCTGACTTTCCAGATAATCTGTTCAGCTGCTGCACTCCAGTCGGGCGTGATCCAGTCTCCGATCCATGGCAAGTGATGAAGCAGAATACCTGCAATGTCACGAATAGGCAAGGAAACCGAACCGATGCCCGTGCAGATGAGCACGGTTAACACAAGCAGCGCGATCCCTGCCGATGCGTACACGGCCAGTTTTTTACTCATTGGAACAGGTCAGGATAGATCGCTTTGGCTACTTCTTTCAGACCTTCGGTTACACGTGGGCCTGGACGGCTGAGCAGATTGGCATCTAGGCCGATGACTGCATCGTTCTTCACAGCCGTGATTTGATCCCAGCCACTGCGAGCTTTAATGATCTGATCCAGTGTTTTGGAGTTTTCATCAATGACATCGTTGGCATACAGAATCACATCCGGGTTGGAGGCAATTACGTTCTCTTCATTAATTTCATACCAGCCCTCTTTGTCCGAAGCAATATTGCTACCACCGGCTACAGTAATGAGTTCATCCATAAATTCGCCTTTACCCACAGTCCAGCCTGGGGAGAATTCAACGTATACATTTTTCTTCTCTTCCGGTTTAACTGCCTTCACTGCTTCAGTTACATCTGTCACATCCTGTTTCATCTGTGTGATGATCTCCTGAGCTTTTTCTTGATGATCCGTGATTTTACCGAATGTTTCAATATTGTTCATCACATCGTCGATGGATTTTGGATCCGTTTTGAAAATGGTAATGCCCAGTTCACGCAGTTTCTTCACTGCATCTTCGCTCATGGAGATACCTGTGAATACAATATCAGCTTCAGCCGCAATGATAGACTCTTCGTTCGGCTTCGTTATGCCACCCATTTTCGCTTTGGTTGTTGCCGCTTCAGGATAATCATCATAGTCGGATACCCCTACAATCTGCTCGTCCAAGCCAAGTGCGAATAGTGTTTCGGTCTCAGCTGGAGACACGGATACGATTTTGGCTGGTGCCTTTTCAAATGTAAAGGACTCACCCGTTGCATCGGTAACGGTAAGTGGATATTGTGTTTTGAGATCCGTCTGCGCCTGGCCTTGGGACTGCTCCTGTGCCGGTTGCTGTGAAGTACCTGTGCCCTCGTTCGTTGTTGCATTGCCACATCCGGCCAAAGCCAGTGCGAGTGCCGCTGCACTCAGCAGGGACGCTACGCTTTTCCAATTCTTGAAATTCATTCTGTTATTCTCCCCTTCTCTATTTGTACTATTTTCTTGCATCGTGCTCGAGCTTTTACTACCAATGCCTTGGTGTTCCTGTACAAGTTAAACCCATCATTTCACACAGGTCCACTCCGATTGCAGTACCATCTTCCGATGTATCTTTCTTGTAGAAAGCTTTAAGCGAACACTCCGTTTCTTCAGATCGGTTCTGCACTCTTCGTTAACGTGTAAATGTCTGGTTCATCTTATATGAACAATAAAAAATCCCTAATCCTTACGTCAGGATCAGGGATGACGTCTCGCATATGGCGATCTGTACATGTTCAACATATTGTTGTGCATGCACATAGAACTGCCCGAAACGCTGTCCTTTCCTCGAAGGAACACCGGTTTGAACGTCCAGGGCAGGTAACCTGACTTACAGGAATTGTTCCTGATTTACAGTGGCGGGACCGTGCCGGACTTGCACCGGCTTCCCTATTTCACCCGTATGCCATCCATGACTGGATATAGCCATGAACCATTACTGCATGCACGCGGGACCCTTGGTCGCTGATATGAATTAACCCATTCAAGTGAGCCATCTGCATTCATGTTCAGACATTATTGCCTGTCACACGAAACTACAGTGCTGTCACACTTCTGTTGTGATTATAGGTTATATTGCACATCCTTACAACCCGATTCACGGAAAATCCACCCTCGTGCCAACCCACTGATCTCTATGTTGTTCCAGCCGCACCTGTATCGCTTGCCCCGGAATCACCTGCGTATCCCAGAATTCCAGATTGGCAATGAGACGGGATAATGCATACCGGATTACACCGCCGTGGGTGACCACAATAATGGTGGGCACGCCTGAGTCAGGAGAGGGCATGGACGGACAATTCGACCCTATGCACTCTTGTAGAAATAAATCGATTCGTGCAGTGAATGACTGCCATGACTCCCCCTCGGGCGGGGTGACGTCCTGCGGAGCATCGATCCAGTCCCGGTACTGTTGGTTGTCCTTGAGTTGATCGTACGTTAATCCTTCCCATTGACCAAAATCAACCTCTCGCAGACGTGGTTCCAGCTTCACATGGCCTAATAAATGGGGCCCGATCATTGCCAGGGTCTGCTGACAACGGAGCAGATCACTGCAATATATCAAGTCCCACGAGACGTTGCTCAATTGCTCGCGTAGTGAAGCCAGTTCTCTTTCTGCATCCGGCAGCAAAGCGATATCGGTATGCCCCAGATATTTTTTTTCCACATTCCATGCGGTTGTGCCATGACGTATAAACAGAATATTTCGTTGCTGTGATCCATTCTGCCCTGCAGTTACTTCCATAACAATGTACCTCCAGCGAGCCATATTCCGAGCGTTACCAGTGTACACAGGATTACAAAAGAACCCGCTGACCAGAACATGAGACGTGTCGTTCGCACAATATCCTCTGCTGCCATCGGACGTGTTGCCTCACCCATATAGGCACGAAAAGAAGCTACGCCATGGTACACATTGTGTCCACCAAGTCTGATCCCCAGTGCTCCGGCCACCGCCGATTCGGGAAAACCACTATTCGGACTTGGATGCAATCTGGCATCTCGGGTCACCATACGTGCTGCGCCTTTGGCATCCAGTTTCATGACCCATGCACCCAAGATCAGCAGGATGGCGGTGAGCCGTGCGGGAATCCAGTTAGCCCAATCGTCCAGACGGGCGGAAGCCCAGCCGAGATGCATGTACTTCTCATTTTTATAACCAACCATTGAATCCAATGTATTCACCGCACGATATGCCATCGCAAGTGGTGCGCCACCTATTAACGCATAGAACAAAGGGGATACGATGGCATCCACAATATTCTCCGCTACCGTCTCCACCGTTCCTCGCACGACCTCCGGTTCATCCAGATGAGCTGTGTCACGTCCAACAATCATGCCAAGTGAACCTCTTGCAGCAGGCCAATCTTTCTGAACCAGATGGTGATACACCTCCATGCCTGCATCCTTCAACCCTTTGGAAGCAATGGTAGTCGCAATAAGCACCACTTCAGCCACTATTGCTACGACCGGATGAATGAGACCCAGCACATATACGAATGCCCAGGTAATTACAAACGCCCCACCCGCAATCAGCAGCGGAAATAATAGACCAGCCCTCTTCAGCCCGGAATCCGTGCTCACACGGGAACGAATGCTACGCTCTAGCGCAGAGATTGCCTTCCCCATGCCAATCACGGGATGAGGAATCCAGCGTGGATCACCGATGCATCGATCAAGTATGTATGCCCCTATAATAATCCAGGCACCTGCCATTCCCGTCCAGAATGGCCAGGAGGCCAGTTGCCCTATCTGAAATGTCATTACACCCTGTTCCTCTCTTTCCACTGCTGTCCCGCTTGCAGGCTTTCCATGATCGTGTCATACACCAACCTGCCGATAGCCGCACCAATGACTGTAGCCGTTCCCGCATAAGCAATTAGCGGCTTGTGCTCGTGCACCTGACTCAACGCAAGTACAATAGCATCCGTTGTCGTCCCTGTGGCCAGCAGTCCATTCTCCGAGTCCGCAACACCGAAATCAGCCAGCGCCGCCGCTTTGGCTTCCACCGCAGTCTGGATTGCATTCACCATTGCTCCCGATGTCATTCGTCCGTTGAACCATAACATGACATTAATCGTGCCCGGGACATAGGGCTTCGTAAAGTGAGATTGAGTTGTAGATTTTAAAAGCTCTACGGCAACAGCCTCATTTCCCTCCGTATCAAATACGGTTCTTGCGGAACCTGCCCGCGCAGCATTGGACACCCCGGCTGTTGTACAACACAGAATTCCGAATGCCTCACTTGTGTATTCCTGAATGGAAGTATGCTCCAGTCGAACCGCAGTCAACAGTCCCGCACATTGATCAAGCTGCTCCTTCCATTCATGCAGAGAACGTTCGATATCACGAGGAGGATCATCACAGCGATAATGTCGGTCCACATAGATGTTAAATATCCGATCCAGTTCAAGCATCCCGCCGCCATATACCGCACTGGAAAGTGCACTTGCAGCAGCAGGACTCACAGCTCTGATATATTGACCGTGTGCAGTAATCTTCAGCCCAGGCCACGAAGAGGAACGATATTCATTCTCGTCTGCCTCTGCATTCTTGTAGTAATTATAAAACGGCAGTGTCATCGCATGTTCCCCCTGCTCCGATCATGTGTCGCTTGTGGTCTGGCCGCCCCATTACACTTCCTAGCGCTTCGAGTAAGCACTCGTTGGCCTCTGCGTCCTTTACTGCCAAACGTACATGTCGTTCACCAAGTCCCGGATACATCGCACAGCTACGGATTAGAATGCCACGCTCGCCCAGGGCTGCCTGCATGGATGCCGCAGTCCAAGGTTCTGGTAGGCGCACCAAAATAAAATTCGCTTCCCCCGGTGTTACCACACAACCATACGACTCCAAGCCTGCCTTTAAACGCGCGCGTTCCCGTGCGATCTGTGCCAGTGTGTCCTGTTCGAACCGTTCTCCGCTGCGTAGACAGGCTTCACCTGCAATCAACGCCAGTCCATTCACACTCCAGGTTACCTGTTTCTCCGTCATCGCACGAATCCATTCCGGACGTCCCAAGGCATACCCCAGACGCAGACCCGGAATTGCGTAAAACTTCGTCATTGATCGAATGATGATCACCTGTGGATATTCCTCCAGTCTGGGTGCAAGAGAATGTTGTCTTGATTCAGGTATGAAATCCATAAATGCCTCATCGATGACCAGGATAGTACCTGTTTTCTCTGCTTTACGAGCCAGACGATGCAATATCTCCACCGAATACTGTACGCCATTTGGATTGTTGGGCTGACCAAGAAACAGCAGGTCTACCTGTTCCATCAGTCGTTCAATGTCCTCAGGTTCAGCACGCCACTCCAGCTCCTCTCGTCCCTCCACATGCTGGACTTCCGCACCGAATTGTCGCGCTAAAGAACGATATTCTGAAAATCCAGGTTCCACTGTGCCGACCTTCTGCGGAGCAAGTCCGAGCAAGATCAACGCCATGCTTTCAGCAGCGCCATTGCCTACCGAAATACGGTCCTGTGGCACACCCAAACGTTCACTGAGTACTGATTTGAACCCTCGATGGCCCGGATCAGGATAACGAAGAACCGACTGCAATCCTTGCTCCAAAGCCTCCAACACTACCTTTGGCGGGCCCAACGGATTGATGTTTGCGCTATAATCGAGGAAATCCGCAGCGTTCCCTCCAAACCGGGATGCGGCCGTCTCCACGTCACCGCCATGTCCGAAAACTTCAATGTAACCGGTCATACTTCCGTCACCCTTTCTACATGTCCTTTTTATTATGGATGGCGTGGGAGGTACGGGTCAATCCCGTTTTACAAGTCTTTTTGCCAGGCTACATGTTGCTCGTTCGTGGCGACCCTTCGGTACCCCTTCTAATTCCTTTGTGTCCCAACCACAATTCGTTTACAATAGAAGAGGAATTTCGGTTTCGTTTGTTTTACAAGGTTCACTACATAAGGGATCTTGATCCCTCACATACATTAATGGAGGAATGACCATGCTGTTTGTTGATAACCAGGGCATTACAGATCCGTCTGTAAACCTCGCGATTGAGGAGTATATTCTGAAGCATCTGCCGATGGAGGATGACAGTTATCTACTGTTCTACATCAATCGCCCGTCCATTATTATCGGAAAGCACCAAAATACCATTGAAGAGATCAACATCGAATATGTGCAGGATAACGGTGTACAGGTTGTCCGTCGTCTTTCGGGAGGCGGAGCGGTATATCACGACCTCGGCAACCTGAATTTCAGTTTTATTACAGCCGATGACGGTCAATCCTTCCACAACTTCCGCAAGTTCACCCAGCCTGTGGTTGAAGCCTTGCAGGAACTTGGGGTCAATGCCGAGCTAACCGGGCGTAACGATCTGCAAGTAGGAGAAAAGAAAATTTCGGGCAATGCCCAGTTCTCCACGCGCGGTCGCATGTTCAGTCACGGCACATTGATGTTTAACCTGAATCTGGATCATGTTCAAGCATCCCTGAACGTAAATCCCGAGAAATTCAAATCCAAGAGTACCAAATCTGTCCGCAGCAGGGTCGCCAACATTCGTGACCTGATTGACAGTAACCTGACGATTGAACAGTTCCGCGATGAGCTGTTGCGTCACATTTTCCGGATGGAGCCGCAAGACGTCCCGCAATATACACTCACAGAGAAAGACTGGGACAAGATCAAGGAAATCTCTGCCGAGCGCTATAGCAACTGGGACTGGAACTATGGTCTGTCTCCGGAAAGCAATGTGAAGCATACCCGCAAATTCCCTGTCGGCATTATTGACCTGCGCATGAACATCAAAGATGGACGAATTGAAGATATCAAAATCTTCGGTGACTTTTTCGGCGTAGGCGATGTGGCGGATATCGAAGATATGCTGCGTGGCAAGCGTTATGAGGAATCTGAGGTGCGTACTGCGCTTGAGGGCCTGGATATAAAACACTACTTTGGCAACCTTGAGCTGGAAGACTTTATCGGCCTTGTTTTCCTGGAGGAGTAAAGTTGAATTTATATAGATTAAGACCCGAATAGATACAGATAAAAAGGAGAGAAACTTACATGACCTACAAATTAATCGCAATCGATATTGATGACACTCTGATCAACGACAACAAGGAAGTAACCCCTGCCACGCAAACTGCGCTGGAACAAGCGGTTGCCCATGGTGTAACTGTAACGCTGGCGACTGGCCGTGCTTATGCTTCCGCACAAGCGCTTGCTCGTCAGACCGGACTTAACGTGCCAATCATTACGTATCAAGGCGCATTGGTGAAGAACTTACTGGACGAAAAAGTTCTCTACGAGCGCTACGTTCCACAGGAGGCTTCCCGCAAACTGTACGATTATTGCCTGGAAAATAATCTTCACCTTCAAACGTACATTGATGACAAGCTGTATGCTCGTGAAGAAAACGACAAACTGCATGATTATGCCAAATTGAACGGCACACAATATTACATCGAATCTGATTTCATCAAAGTCATTGAACAAAAAACACCGAAGCTGCTGATCATCGATGAGCCGGATTACTTGGATAAGGTTGCTGTTGACCTGCGTGAGTTGCTTGGACCACAAGTGCATATCACGAAGTCCAAACCTTACTTCCTCGAGATCATGCACAATGAGGGAACTAAAGGCCATGCTCTTACCTTCCTCGCAGACCACTTTGGTCACCAATTGAGCGAGTGCATTGCCATTGGCGACTCTTGGAATGACCATGAGATGTTGGAAGTTGCAGGACTTGGTGTAGCAATGGGTAACGCCATCCCTGCTCTTAAAGAGCTGGCTGATTACATTACGGCAAGCAATAACGAAGATGGCGTAAAAGAGGTTATCGAGAAGTTTGTATTGAACGCAGAGTAAGGTTCAAGCGAAGTATTTACTTTTATACATGTATTATGACAACACAAACAGCCCTGTCAGCGATAGCTCGCTGTGCAGGGCTGTTATTATAATTAGACCGATCAATATGCCACCCGATACTATTTTGCAATCACATTCGCCTAGTGCCTTCCATTCCTGTACTTCTCTTCGAATTCCTGATCACGTTCCCTGATATCCTGTATCATCGTACTCTTAGGAAGTTCAGAAACGAAAACAGTCAACAACAGCAAAGCCCCCACGATAAATAATAGGATGGCCAGGACATAACCAACCCAGCCATGTGTCTCAGATACGGCTGCAAAATACTGCCCCCACGTATCAGACCAAACCATCACGCTTGGCATGTGTATAACGCTCGCAATATGAATTGCACCATACAGTAGAATACCTGCAAACAACAATATTGCTCCAAGTTTTTGTCTGTTATCCATGGTTTCTTCCTCATTCCCGTTCGGAATTACATGCAACCTATTTTACCACAGTTTTGGAAGTCTGAACCAACGGATTTGTGCGCCCACCTCGTTTTAACCAATCCATCACTTTCTCATTCATCGCCAAGAGACCTGTAACGACCAAGGCTACACCAATCCACGTAATCCAACTGACATGTTCATTATAGACAATGGCACCCAGACCAACCGCTATCGGCGGGGAGATGTACAGCCAGGTCGCTGGGAACAGCGGATTCGTGCGAGACATGATCCAGTAGAACAGGCTGTGACCCACCATCGAGCCAACGACAGTCAAATAAATTACGGACGAGACAGCAGGTACCCAGTCCAGAGCAGACATATTCCACGATTCTGTAACCGCTGAGAGCAAGCTTAACAACAGTCCTCCATACATCATCTGTACTGCGTTGATTGCTACAGGGTTCGCTTCTTTGAACTGATTAATAACCTTCTTGGAGTATATTGCCCCTGCCGAATAACACAGTTCGCCCACCAGAACGGCAATACACCCCCATAGCCATAGTGGACTTCCACCAATGGACACACCCGGCAGAACGACAAGCACAACTCCCGCAAAACCGATCAGACATCCCGTAATCATGCGTGCAGATGTTTTTTGTCGCAACAAAGCTGTCTGCATCAGCATAATCATGAGTGGACCTGTAGCTGACAAAATTGCACCAACGCCCGAACTCACATATTGTTCAGCCCAATATAAGGTCGCAAACGTACCAAACGTCAGTCCTGCACCTGTAATGAGCATTTCTTTACGCCACAGTAGGGAAATATTGACCTTCCCCTTCATCCACATCCATGCAAACATCAAAGCCCCTGCAACAATGAAACGGAGTCCAGCTGACAGAAAAGGCGGCATGCCTGCTTCCACTCCAATTTTAATTGCCAGAAACGTTGTTCCAAAAATAAGACACATTACGGTAAATGCGATCCCAACCATGCTAGCCCCTCCTTCATCTGTTCTCCATCATATAGCACTCTCTACAGAACAGAATAAACAAAACAGAACAGTTATCTTCCGTTTGCTGTTACAATAGTGTTCAAAAGGAGTGTGAGCCGGGTGGGCAAAACCATGATGATGACAGATAACAGCCTGAAACTATATGAGCAAGTCATCCATTATCTCGTTGTGCGTATAGAAGCGGGAGAGTGGGCTGAACATGAGAAACTGCCATCTGTACGAAGCCTGTCCGAGCTACTCGGCGTACATCGCTTGACCGTTTTCAAAGCGTATCAGGAGTTAAAAGAACGTGGGAATGTTTATGTGAAGGACAAGTCTGGCTATTATGTCAGTCCAGCTACCCCTTTCTCTGTAACAGATCAGGCGGATGATCCCGCTGTGTCTGCCTGGCTGCATTGGGATTCACTAGCACGGGTACAGTCCCTTGAAGCAGAATACCAGTTTTCCAAATCGTTAATCGATCCCTCTCTGCTGCCCAACCGTTATTGGGGTGAACTGATGCGTGATCTGCTGGATCAATATCCCCGTTTGCTCGGGACGTATTCCACAATTCAGGGAGATCTGGAATTGCGAAGTGCGCTGGCAAGCCATTTAACGAAAAAAGAACGCTTCTATCTCTCGGCAGACGAAGTGCTCATTACCTCGGGTGCCCAGCAGGCCATCGATGTAATCTCTCGCAGTCTGGTCAGACCCGGTGATCGTGTTCTGATGGATAGGCCCACGTATGGCCCTGCAATGGAAATTTTCCGCAAACAGGGTGCCCGTCTGATCTTTACGGATATTCACCCCGATGGGTATGATCTGGAGCAGATTGAGCATCTGATGAAAACGGAGAAACCACGCTTATTCTATACGACACCAACCTTTCATAATCCGACCGGCGTTAATGTTCCAGTTGAGCAGCGCAAGCAGTTACCGGAACTTGCAGAACAGTATGGTTGTTTTCTACTCGAAGACGACAGCACCTATGATATCTATTTTAAGGAGAAACCTCCTGCACCCATTTTCACCTACGACACCACCGGTCACACCCTGTACATTCGAAGTTACAGCAAGTATGTTGCACCCGGGCTGCGAATTGCAGCCATCATATGCCGTCAACGATTCATGCCAGGACTACAGGCTGTAAAATCACTGACAGATAACGGAACAGCCCTTCTGAACCAGAAGCTTTTTCTCCGTTATTTTCAGTCAGAACGCATGCATCAGCATCTGTCCAAGCTGCGGACCGCCATCCAGCTACGTATGGAAGTGATGGAACAATGTCTTTTAGAAACGGACTGGACGTGGACCCGCCCTGAGGGTGGACTCAACTTTTGGGTTGAGCTTCCTGAGGGTGTGGATACAGGAAGACTGCTTCACCGATGCATGGAGCAATCCGTTGCGTTTGTCCCCGGAACCGTATTCGATTCTTCGGACGATTCAGCTAACCGCAAGCTGCGTTTGTCCTTCTCTTATGCACATGAGCAGCAGATTCGGGAAGGCATGAGCAGGCTCATTACACTGGCCAAAGAAATGTAGTTTGAATTTAAAATAAACCCTACTTCCTGCGTGTACGACATAAGCATATCGTTAGAATCCAAAATAAGCCCGAAAGGTCAGATGACCTTCCGGGCTACTGTTATGTGCTGGATATGACCTTATCCACCAATCCATATTCGACTGCTTCAGCAGCGGTCAGGAAATAATCTCGATCCGAGTCCTTCTCAATCCGCTCAATCGACTGCCCTGTATGATCGGCTAACAGCTTGTTAAGGCGTTGACGGTGTTGAATGATGCGGTTAGCATGAATCAACATATCGGATGCCTGCCCTCGCGTACCGCCATGTGGCTGGTGGATCATGATTTCACTGTTGGGCAGCGCCATACGCTTGCCTTTTGTTCCTCCCACCAATAAGATCGTGCCAAAGCTCGCAGCCATACCTGTACAGATCGTGGAGATATCCGGCTTCACGAATTGCATCGTGTCATAGATCGAGAACCCCGCAGTCACCGACCCACCAGGGCTGTTGATGTACATTTGGATGTCCTTCTCCGGGTCTTCTGCAGTCAAAAACAATAACTGAGCCACAATGGCATTTGCCATCTGATCCTCAATCTCTCCGGACACCATAATAATCCGATCTTTGAGCAAACGGGAGTAAATATCATAGCTCCGTTCTCCGCGAGCTGTCTGTTCCACCACATAGGGTACTACATTCATGTGTGTCGCCTCCTCGGTTTAGGCAACCATGTTGACCGTGTCCCCACCTCCATACGACATCGAGTTCATACCAGAAGTAGAGTACCCGTACATCATTGGCTGCATGGATGGAGACGGCAAAGCCTGCTGCAAAATAGTACCCGCCACAGCCATCGGATCATCAGTCCGATTCAGGCACAGATCAATGATTCGAGCTGTATCTCCATTACGAAATGCCAGCAGATAGCTGCGCAGTTCCTCCCGATTGTTTTCCACTGCGCCTACTTCATACTGCAATTCAGCGTCCGATTGTTCCAACCTGTGCCTCACTTCAGCTATGGCAGAGCGGGCACGACTTAACGCCGCTTTCACAGCGCCTTCTGTCGTATCCAGCATTTCCGCAGTCTCTGCCGCCTTATAACCCATTAATTCACGTAATACATATATCACTCGCTGCCACGGTGGTAGCTTATCTACAAGAAGTTGAACAGCAGATTCCAACTCCTCGAATCGTCTTTCCTCCTCCATCTCGTGCAGAAGCGGCTTCAAGCTATCCAGTTTATATGCTAATCTCTCACGCTGACGTAAGATATCAATCCAGCTGTTGCGTGCAATACGGATCAGATAAGCTTCCCAGTTTATATCTTTATTCATCCCGTAAGTTCCAACGACACTCGACGACAATACTTTGAGACAAGTCTCCTGGACCAGATCCTCCGTCTCTGGAACTGATTTCGTCAGCGATAAACAGTACGCATACAACGAACCCATCAGGTCGGGTAATACGGCATGGATATTTGGGTTTAATTGATTTTTTCCGTCGTTGCCACCGGATTCAATATTGTATTTATCTTTTTTACCATCATCATGTGGTCTGTTGATTCTGCAATCCACGGACTTCACAAAGGCCATCTTGGGGGCCCCCCTTTGCTGGTTCCTGATTGATTTTGACTTACACTATGTAAACGAAGAACCTCCTCCAAAGGATACGCTCTTCTGAAGTTATTTTTGTTACGCTCATTAAGTTGAGTTACGCAATCGTTTCTAGCTATAAGGTTCCAAGCGGCACCTTCATCCCGGCAAGAGCAATCGTAATGCCTGGATCCAGCTTATAATTCTGCCGTACATCGACATCATGGGACATATGTGTAAAATAGGTATGACCCGGTTGCAGCTCCCGCAGCAACTCCTGCGCCTCAAGCATATCGTACACGGAACGTGTCGAGAATTCTGCAAGCTCATGCACAAAGCTCGTTCCGAGCACCAGCATATCCAGTCCATGCAATGGCTTTTTCTCAGTGGCCTTCAGGTCAATAGCATCTGAACAGTACGCCAAGCTATACCCGCCTCGATCCAGCCGATACGCGTAAGAATACCCGTTATGCCCATGGCACACTTTCCAGGAATGCACGTTCCAGCCGCCTAGTTCAATATCATCATCCGTTTCCAGAAAGTCCATATGACGCCCCAACCAGGGAAACTGTCCCTGAATGGTGGCAATCACTTCACGCGGTGCATATAAACGTCCCTTCACACCCAGCCAGCGGCATGCATCTGCCCATTCCGGTAATCCTCCAATATGGTCAAAATGGGCATGCGTGATGAGCAGCGTATGCACCATACGCAATCCCTGATCCTCCATCTGTGATCTCCAGTCCGGCCCGCAGTCAATCATGAATCCTTCGCTAGCACCATCACCACTGTCAATCAGAACAGCAGAGCGTTTCCGTCTATTTTCTCCCGTAAGCCTCGCCTCTGTACATACGTCGCAATCGCAATACACACGTGGAACGCCCATCGCATCGCCAGTGCCCAGAAATGTTAGCTGATTCAATCCGCATTCCCCCTGAATTAATGATATGTAGATTGTAATCGTACGCCTTTGTTTTTGCAAAAAAAAGACCATCCCGCTGCAGTTCTCCACTGCAATTCGGGATAGTCCGTAGTCTGACCGTTCACCGTCAGACTTACAATTCCATGCTTCGCTCCATCGGGAGCTTGCGCTCATCCATATCTGGTGCGCCCCCTCACAGCTGGGTCGCCCGCATGAAGATCAGGCCTTACCATTTTTCACAGGCCATGACCCGATTGATTTAAGTCACATTAACCCAGCTCTGGAACTACACCAGTGCCCGCAGCTTTAATGTGAGTTCCCGACCTGCAGGTACTTCCTTCGAGTCTGTAATGACCCAGTTTGACGCAAGTCGCTCCGCCAGCACATCTGCCTGTTCCGGTTTCAACTGCAATCCGGTGACGATTCCTTCACCCACTGTAAAGTCTTTCTCTGGTTGCACCTTAAAGGCCTTCTCCAACCAGATTCCCAGTCCACCACGCGTGTTAAAGGTAATCCGGTAGCCGTCTTTGACTGCTGCCTCCAAATTTTCACCATGCTCGTCCGCATACGAGAAAAATTCGTTATATCGGTATTCCTCTTCAGACACGGCGTCAAAAGCGGAAACGTCTTTTGCTTGAATAGCTTTCAAAAGTTCTTCCTCAGGCATCCCCTTACCACGGGCCTGCTCCAGTCGAATCGCTGTACTTTGGGATAATTTGATCTCTGAACTCATCCAACTCACACCTTCCTACAGATACTATGTAACCATCATGATTTAGTATACCTCTATCTATATCCTTTTGGCAGTAAAAAACCTCCATCTCGACTTCCATTGAAATGAAGGTTTAGTATGAACATGTACGTTTACCTATTCAATTGCATCATCAATACTCATATTCCCGCGAGCACCTGATACCACACCCCGCGTTTGGAGTACAACGTACTGCGTACCTCGTCCCATCCACCCAGATAGGTGATATCAAATAATCCTTCAGGCGTTGGAAATGTGGACTCCGTCTGAGCAAATACATCCGGATCTACTGAACGAAAACCATGCTTGGCAAAAATGTGCTGTGCTTCCGGTGTACGCAGATAGGCGACAAAGGCTTCCGCCAGTTCACGATTCCCGTGTTTGTCAGCATATTTATTCACCACGACTGCCGGGTTCTCAATCAGGATTGTATTTTTCGGAACGACGATGTCATAATCTACACCTTTGGCAATCCGGGCAAGTAATTCATTTTCATACGTGACGATCACATCACCAACACCATACTCGAATGCCGCCATCGAAGAGCGACCACTCTTGTCCAATGATTCGACGTTGCGATGTACCTGTTCGAGAAAAGCCTTGGCTGCGGCAGGATCTTTCTTCCCCTCTTGCTCCTCCGACAGTTTCAGTCCAGCACCGTAAATGGCATTAATATCCCATTGCGCGCCCCCGGATGTCTTTGGATTGGGGTACAGTACCTTCACTCCCGGCTTCGTTAAATCCTGAAAATCACGAATTCCCAGCGGGTTGCCTGCTCTTGTTCCTAGAACAACAATCGAACGGGTGATCATACCCTCATTCGGGGTCTGTTTCCAATCGGAGCTAACCAAGTCGGCTTTGACCAGCTTGTCGATATCACTCTCCATCGCGAGCAAGGCCACGTCAGCCTCGAATCCACCTACAATGGCTCTTGCCTGTGTTCCCGAAGCTTCATAGGATTCCTGGAAGTTAATCGTCTGTCCAGTCTTCGCTTTCCACTCCTCCTGGAACTTGGGTAGCAACTCACCTACAGCGTCTTTCGCTACACTATAAGCACCGATTACCAGCGTGTTGGATGAATCGTTACCTGAGGACTCGTTCTGTTCGCTTGACTCCTCCTGCTTGCTGCATCCAGCGGTCATGCAGACGAGCAGAAGCATGAGGGTAACATATAAGAGTATGGATTTCTTCTTCCTCGTCTGCATGGGCAAGCCCCTTTCTTCCACTCGATCTAAATCATCACCGGCATCGGATCTTCCTTCAGTCGGTTCTCAACCACCCAACTGTTGGAATCATTGAACAAGTATGCACGATGCACAAGGACTCTTATCTGTTGACCGATCTCCAGTGTTGTTTTCTCCAGGGAACGGTATGTGATTAACTTATGACCCTGTACTTCTACCTCTACCATCCATTCACTACCGCGGAAATGAAGATGTTTGACTGTACCTTTTTCCGTCGCAGACAACATGGTGAACTCGTTTTTCAAGCCGATCTCAATATACTCCGGTCGAATAAGCGCTTTGGTATGTTCACCCTCAACGGCATGTTCGAATCCTTTCAGTTGGGAAGCATCCTCCACAACCGTAGACTCCCCGATAAATGTAGCGACAAACGGTGTCTGGGGGTTTTTGTAGATATCCCAAGGTGTGCCCTTCTGTTCCAGACGACCTTGGCTGATAATCATAATCTCGTCCGCGACTTCAATTGCTTCATCCTGGTCATGCGTTACAAAGATCGAAGTGATTCCCACTCGCTCGATTAGCTCCCGTAACCATGAACGCAGTTCCTGACGGATCTTCGCATCAATAGCCGCGAACGGTTCATCCAGCAATAACAGCTGCGGCTCCGGGGCGAGTGCTCTGGCAAAAGCCACACGCTGACGCTGCCCACCAGACAACTGATGTGGATAACGCTGTTCAAAACCCTTTAACCCGGTCAGTTCAACAAGTTCCATAACCCGATCACGAATCTGGGCTTTCGGTGTCTTCTTGACCTTAAGTCCAAAAGCAATATTCTCAAATACCGTCATATGTTTGAACAAGGCATAGTTCTGGAATACAAATCCGATGCCCCGCTCCTGTGGAGGCAGATGGTTCACGACTTTTCCGTGAAAGCGAATCTCTCCGGAACCCGGATTCTCCAGACCCGCCAGCATCCGCAGAATGGACGTCTTCCCGCCTCCGCTGGGTCCAAGCAGACCGATCAGATGGCCTTTGGCAATATCGAATGAGACATCTTTTACCGCATGAAAATCACCGAAATGTTTGTTCAGATCACGGACTTCTACATGCATATCAATGCACTTCCTTTCGCTTCTTGGCCCATTCCATCATGAGCAGCAGCCCGACGGAGAAGGTGACCAGCACCAATGCCACACCATTTGCGGCAGCTACTTTAAAATTCTCAACATCCTGATACACCAGGGTTGTTGCGGTCTGCGTTTTGTTCATAATATTACCGGATACAACCAGCACTGCACCGAATTCCCCAAGCGAGCGTGCAACCGTCAAGACTAGACCATACACTACCGCCCAGCGGATCGAAGGCCATGTTACACTCCAGAACGTTCTCCAGCCGTAGGCGCCAAGTGTAGATGCAGCTTCCTCTTGCTGAGAACCGAGTTCCTGCAGGACAGGCATAACCTCTCTGACCATCAGTGGAAAGGTAACAAATAACGTTGCGATCACCATACCTGGGAAGGCATAGACCACATTGAATCCAATCCCTTCAAAAAAAGCACCCATAATGCTGTTAGGTCCCAACATCAACACAATCATCAAGCCGCCAATGACAGGAGATACGGCATAAGGCAGGTCTACAATGCTGTTCAGCAGCCCTTTTATCCGTTCACTCAGCCATCCGGCACGAACCAGATACAGAGCCATCATGATGCCAAACAATGTATTTAACAGGGTGACCACCAGGACAACCAGTCCGGTCATCATCAAAGCGTGTAACGCCTCAGGGCGCATCAGCCCTTTCAGGAATCCACCTGCCCCATCTTCAAATGCGCCAATAAAAATACGGCCAAGCGGGATGATCAACAGTACAATAAATACCGCAAACGTCAGTCCGATTAAGAGTCGTCTCATCGTCTTCTCCCCCGCATCTGCACCAGATTGATCAGCCAGAGGATCAGGAAGGAGAGCGTCAGGAGCAACACGGATACAGCAGCGGCCCCCGTTGGATTATCACTTTCAATCTCCCCGTAGATAAATACGGAAGCGGTCAGTGTTCTTCCTGGAATGTTACCAGCCACCAGCACAACAGCCCCGAATTCAGCCAGTCCTCTGGAGAAAGCGAGCATCCCTCCACTGATCATGCCAGGTGCCATGGACGGCAGAATAACCTGCATGAACGTGCGAGCCTTGGATGCCCCCATCGTGTACGAGGCCTCTTCCTCGGAAGGATCGATTTCTTCCAGCAAAGGCTGCACTGCGCGGATAACAAACGGAAACGTGACAAAGGTCATCGCGATAACAATGGCGGGCTGATGAAACACAATCTCAAATCCCATGGATTCAGCCAGTTTCCCGATGGCACTGACCGGACCCAAAAGCAGCATAATCATCAAGCCGCCCACCGCTGTTGGCAGTGCAAACGGGAGATCAACCAGACTGTTAAGAAACGATCGGCCCACAAAGCGATACCTTGTCAACACCCAGGCAATCATCGTGCCCAGAACTACATTAATCAGCGTGGCAATCACAGCCAGTCGAATGGTCAGCAGTACGGCTTTCCACGCGATGGGGTCCATAATGCTCTGAACAAAGTTGCTCCATCCTTCGGAGAAGGAATTGACGTACACACCGATGATTGGAAGTACAATAAGTACGATAAAATATAACAATACGGTACTGCGAAATCCCCAAGTCCATCCCTTATGACGAAGAACGGTATTCATTGCTGCGTTCCCTCCCAGCCTCCGGCTTTAGCTCCGGTCGGCAGTCTTCCTGGCTTCAATACGACATTTTTCCTAAGTTGGATGATATTGCTTTAATATTATTCCCATTAGTCTACTTGGTTTTGCTTTTCTGATACTTTACCAGTTTGCAGTGCTAATCGTCAATGCTTTTATTGAATAAAATTGGGGCACATATGAGATCGATTACTAAATATCACTTCAGGTTATTTCTGTCCTCTCCGTTATCATGCGATTTGCTCTTTTACCTTGCATATGTGGTTTGTTTGGTATGTAGTGGTTAAGGTACAATCGAGGGTAAGAACAGAGATGATAAGGAGCGATCTAGCATGTTATATACGAAGAATATATCCACGTCCACACGAGATGAAATGAAGGATATCACATGGGACGTGAAGCAGGTTGTCCAGAGTAGCGGGGTCCAGAATGGGACGGTGCTTATCTACTGTCCACATACGACGGCAGGTATCGCCATCAACGAAAATGCAGACCCGGATGTGAAACACGATGTATTGTTGCGCTTGGACGAAGTGTATCCCTGGGAGCATCCCGAATATCGACATGCCGAAGGTAATACAGCCTCTCATCTCAAATCCATCACAACAGGGCCATCACAGACGGTAATTATTCATGAAGGCAGACTGCTGCTTGGCCGATGGTAAGGCATTTACTTTTGCGAATTCGATGGCCCCCGTGAGCGGGAATACCTTCTCAAAATCATGGAAGGTTAGATTCGTCCCAATAGGCCTGTCACCAACTCCACCATTTTTGCAAACACAAACAGGCGGTCCACCCTCATTTCGGGTCGGAGCCGCCTGACTTGTTTTTTGGCGCATACTAACTTTCGCGAGACAACGTTATAAAGAATTAAAGTTATGACAAATCACCGCCCTGAAGTGTAGGGGTGCAACAATAGCGCCATTATTGGACGCCAGGCTGCTGACCCAGATTGCGGCACAGCACTTTGACATGAGACAGCGCAGACGATTCAATCTCCACAAACGTTAAACGGTCCTGAATGTAATAAGAAATGAATCCGTGCATAGCCAAAAATAGCGTACGCGGTACCCTTTGAATGTCTTCTTCCGTACAGTTCTCTTCATTCATATATTGTCTTATAATCGATGCGAACAATTCGAAGCAGCGTCCCTGTTCGGTACGACAATAGGACAACAGTTCTTCGTCCCTGATCATAAACATAATTTCGTATTGGTATGGGTTCTCCAGACCAAAGCGAATAAACTCCATCATAATGTGCTCTACCTTGCTCACATCATCACGAACCGGCCTGACCATAGCTTGCAGCAGTAAATGCCCCAGATGATTAAAATCTTCAACCACGATGGCATAGAACAGCTCTGCCTTTTCCTTAAAGTGATAATACAGCGACCCATGACTATAGCCCAGATGCTGGCCGATGCTTCGCATCGAAATGGCGCGGTATCCTTTGGTAATAAAAAGGTGCCTCGCCGCCTCCAGTATCCGCTCCCTCGACAACTCCTGTTCGACTGCTCTTCTAGCCATATATTTTATTCCCCTTCAATAAAATAAAGCCGCTGTCCCTCCGTGATCCGGGATTGCCCTTGCGTCAAATCCGTGATCCAGGCTACAAAAGCCTCGGTTTCACTATCCGGCGGAAGACAAGTCAACGTAACCTTATCGGTGAATCCAGTTTCACCTGTACGGACTTCCCGGCTCCTTAACTCATTTTCCACTTTACCCAGCCACGTATAATCCAGTTCAACAAACACTTCACGATGCAGCACGTTGGTAATGGCTTCTCCTGCTTCAATGGCTGCTACAGCTCCATCCGTATAAGCACGAATTAACCCACCAGCTCCAAGCATAATTCCCCCGAAGTATCGCGTAACCACAATTGCTACATTTTTTAATTTCTGATTTTTGATCACTTCAAGAATGGGTTTCCCTGCTGTTCCGCTTGGTTCCCCGTCATCGGATTGCTTCTGGATCTCATCGCGCTCCCCAATCATGTACGCAGAGCAGTTATGAGTCGCATTCCAATGTTTTTTCTTGATCTCATCGATAAAGGCAACCGCCTCTTCCTCTGTCGTGACCGGCATAATATGACCGATAAATCGCGACTTCTTGATTACAATTTCCAGATTGCCCGGTCCTCGAACCGTGCGATAACGTTCAATCATTCCAAATCCAACTTTCTGATCTTTTCCTGAGTCCAACTCCATTTTGCAAGAAAGCAGTTCCCCGCGCGAACGCGGACGAACTGCCCTGGTTATCTACATCTGGGAATCCTGCATCTTACACAAACAGTGATTCCCGGATAGAGTTACATTACCTTATTTAACTATATGAGCAGACCGATGAATTATTCGGAAAGTCTCGCTTCGAGCGCTGCTTTCTCTTCTTCAAAGCCTGGTTTGCCCAACAATGCGAACATATTTTTCTTGTAAGCTTCTACACCTGGTTGGTCAAACGGATTGACGCCCAGCAGGTAGCCACTGATGCCGCATGCTTTTTCAAAGAAGTATACCAGATATCCGAAAGAATATGGAGTCATATCTGGAATGTTCACAATCAAGTTTGGTACTTGACCATCCGTATGTGCTAGCAGTGTTCCTTGGAACGCTTTTTTATTAACAAAGTCCATAGTTTTGCCTTCAAGGAAGTTCAAACCATCCAGATCGTCTGGATCGGATTTGATTGAGATATGCTCCGCAACTTCAGTAACCTGGATAACAGTTTCGAAGATATTCCGGCTACCTTCCTGGATGAATTGACCCATGGAGTGCAAGTCAGTAGAGAAATCAACAGATGCAGGATAGATCCCTTTGTAGTCTTTACCTTCGCTCTCTCCGAACAATTGTTTCCACCACTCGGATACGAAGTGCAAGGATGGCTCATAGTTTACAAGGATCTCCGTACCTTTGCCTTTGCGATACAATGCGTTACGAACAGCTGCATATTGATATGCTTCGTTCTCAGCTACGTTCGGGTTGCTGTATTCTTTGGATGCGTCAGCCGCACCTTGCATCATTTCTTCGATGCTGATACCAGCTGCCGCGATTGGCAGCAAACCTACAGCTGTCAGAACGGAGTAACGTCCACCAACATCATCCGGGATAATGAAAGACTCGTATCCTTCTGCATTGGCCAGTTCTTTCAGTGCACCGCGCGCTTTATCTGTTGTAGCATAGATGCGTTTGCGTGCTTCTTCTTTACCATATTTCTCTTCCAGTGCTGCACGGAAGATACGGAAAGCAATTGCAGGCTCTGTTGTTGTACCGGATTTGGAGATGACGTTGACGGAGAAATCTTTGCCTTCAACCAGATCCAGCAAATGAGTTACATATGTGGAACTGATATTGTTTCCTGCAAAATAGATTTCAGGCGTTTTGCGTTTGTCTTTTGGCAAATTGTTATAGAAAGAGTGAGTCAGCATCTCAATCGCTGCACGTGCACCCAGATATGATCCACCGATACCGATAACAATCAGTACTTCGGAGTCGCTTTGGATTTTGGCAGCTGCTTTTTGAATGCGTGCGAACTCTTCTTTGTCATAAGCCGTCGGCAGGTCAATCCAGCCCAGATAATCGGAGCCTGTTCCTGTTCCGTTGTGAAGCTGCTCGTGAGCGAGACGAATCGGTTCTGCGAAATAGTCCACTTCGTGCTGATTTACAAATTGCAATGCCGTGCTATAGTCAAATGTCACTTTTTTTGCCATGATCTCAAAAACCTCCTGATTTCGGTTATATTATTTCCGCGTATTCCATTCTAAACAACTTGCCTTAAGGATACTTCAAATCCACGGGGCTGACAAGCTTGGCGCTCGAACTTTGTCGTTGGAATTCAAGAAGCAAAAAGGGTAAACCGAATCCGCGGGTTGCGGTTCTGCTTACCCTTCTTATGTTATTCCGCCGGGTACGAGCAGACGTAGTCAGTAACGCTGCGTATCTCCAGTTTGAATTTGGATTCGGCAGGCACGTGGAACGTAGCTTGACCTTGAATCTCTTGCCACTCTTCTTCTCCGGGAAGCAATACTTTCAGATCTCCGGACAGAATCTCCATAATTTCACGGGAATCCGTACCGAATTCATAACTGCCTGGAAGCATGATGCCCAGAGTCACTTTGCTGCCATCCCCCAAAATAACCGTTCTGCTGGTTACCTGACCATCATAATAAATGTTGGCCTCTTTCACTACACTGACTTGATCGAATTGTGACATGCGTACCCGCTCCCCTGAAGTTAATGAAAACAAAAGGCAAAACAGATCAGGGCGATAACCAGTCACCGCCCATCTCTGCGGAAATAACTTACTGCCATGGATCAGGAGAGCATGAAGCTCTCGCGACCATAGCAGCGCTTATGAAGCTATTACAGCAATGCTTTTACGCGGCTAACCACGTTGTCCACTGTAAAGCCATACTCCTGGATAACACGGTCGCCAGGCGCGGAAGCACCGAATGTGCTGATTCCGAGAATGTCACCTTGATCTCCAACATATTTCTCCCAGCCCATTGGATAAGCCATTTCAATCGCAAGACGAGCTTTAACATCCGGAAGAAGAACGGACTCTCTGTAAGCTTTGTCTTGTTTCTCGAACAGATCCCAGCTCGGCATGCTGATTACGCGAACTTGGATGCCTTGTTCTGCAAGTGCTGCTTGAGCTTTTACAGCCAATTGCACTTCAGAACCTGTAGCGATGATTTGTGCTACCGCTTTGCCATCTTTTGCATCAGAGACAACATAAGCACCACGTTTCACGTTCTCACGTGAACCTTCAACGGTACCTTCGAGGATCGGCAGATTTTGACGAGTGAGTACGAGTGCAACCGGGTTGCTCTTGTTCTCAAGCGCATAAGCCCAAGCAGCTGAAGTTTCATTACCATCAGCCGGACGAATAACCGTCAGGTTAGGAATGATACGCAGGGATGCCAATTGCTCGATCGGTTCGTGCGTAGGACCATCTTCACCAACAGCGATACTGTCGTGAGTCAGAACATACGTTACAGGCAATCCCATCAGGGCAGCCAGACGAACAGCCGGACGCAGGTAATCGGTAAATACGAAGAACGTACCTCCGAATACTTTCACACCGCTGTGCAGTGCCATACCGTTCATTGCTCCAGCCATACCGAATTCACGGATACCGAAGTAGATGTTACGACCGGAGTAATCTTCAGGTGTGAAGTTCTCCAGGTTGTTCAAATGAGTCATTGTGGAGCTTTCCAAGTCAGCAGATCCACCTGTCAGTTGTGGCACGTTGTGCGCCAGACCGTTCAGAGCGTTACCGGATGCTACACGAGTGGAAAGAGCTTTGTCTGTTGCTGCATATTTAGGAAGATCACGGTCCCAACCTTCTGGAAGGTCGCCGTTAATCGCTGTTTCGAATTGAGCTGCCAGCTCAGGGAATGCTTTTTTGTACTCGGCAAATTTCTCGTCCCAAGCTTTGTTAGCAGAGATACCACGATCTTTCACTTGTGCAAAGTGATCGCGAACTTCAGCTGGTACGTGGAAGTTTTCTTCGTAAACCCATTTGTAATACTCTTTAGTCAATTTAGCTTCGTCTGCACCCAGTGGAGATCCGTGAGTACCGCCGTGGCCGCCTTTACCTTGTTTGTTCGGGCTACCGTAACCGATAACCGTTTTAACTTCGATCAGTGTAGGACGCAAAGTATCTGCTTGACCTTCCTGAATTGCTTTTTCGATTGCAGGCAAATCGTTACCATCTTCAACGCGCAGCACTTGCCAGCCATAAGCTTCAAAACGCTTCGCGATGCTTTCGGAAGAAGACAAATCCAATTTACCATCCAACGTGATGTCATTGGAGTCGAACAACATGATCAGTTTGCCCAGGTGCAAACGTCCAGCCAGGGAAGCTGATTCATGAGATACGCCTTCCATCAAGTCACCATCGCCACAGATTGCGTAAGTGTAGTGGTCAACTACGTTGAATTTGTCTTTATTGTATGTTGCGCCCAGTTGAGCTTCAGCCATCGCCATACCTACAGCCATTGCAATACCTTGACCCAGTGGGCCGGTTGTTGCATCAACACCTGCAGTATGTCCGAATTCCGGGTGACCCGGAGTTTTGCTTCCCCATTGACGGAACTGTTTCAGCTCTTCCATTGGAAGATCATATCCGCTCAGGTGCAGCAAGCTGTACAACAACATGGAACCATGTCCTGCAGACAGGACAAAACGGTCCCGGTTAACCCAAGTTGGGTGGTCCGGGTTATGAGTCATCGTTTTTGCAAAAAGTTGGTACCCCATTGGAGCGGATCCCATAGGCATACCCGGATGTCCGGAATTTGCCTTCTCAATTGCATCAATCGCCAAAGTACGTAGGGTCGTAATCGACAGGTTGTCGATTGTAGTGTTCTCGTCTTTTTGAATCGCTTCGTTCTTGTCAGTCATGGTTTGTCCTCCTCATGTCTTTAGATAAGTCGGGTGCGCAAGCGAATCCCTCTCATCAACCAAGCAAACCGAATTTCACAATAAGTGAATCCGCTTGAGTGTTTCATTTTGACTTATTCACTTTTGTATTGTATCACTTGGCGTGAAGCTTTTCCATAACCTTCTTTTAGAAGTTCGGGAAAAATCGGTGGTTTGTGATGAATAATCCTTGGTCTATCAAGCAAAAATCGTACTGTACAAGGTACTAAATTCCAAAAGCAGACTTAAGGAGCCTCGCAAATCCATCGCATGAAGTATAACCTCTAAGCCGAAAACCATGCATTTTTTAGATATCCATCCGTAATTCACATATAATATTCCTGAAGATGGATTCGAAAGTTGCGCTGTGGTTTACTTTTCAAATGTACTTGCGTCAATCATAGGAGGTCGCGATCATGACAGATCCTGCTGCTCACCCATCCCCATCCGTAAAACACTCATTACCCTGGATATTCGGCATTTTAACTGGTATTCTCTCTGGAGTTGTCCTGGGATTTTTCCTTAAAATGATTCAGGCCTACACTGATGAACAAGTATATACTCTGCTTCTGAATATCGATTTTGTGCCTGGCCTTCCGCCAACTTTACCCGAGTTCATTGAGTTTTCTTTACACCTAATCGTGTCCGTTGCCATCGCCATCTTCTATTTGTGGTGGGTACAACGGTCAGGCCGCCCCATGTTCAAAGGAATCTTGCTTGGTGCTGTTTCGTCTCTACTCTATATCCCACTCTCTCAACTATCTTCACGTGTGCCAGACCTGTACGATGTGGCAGCCATCCTCTACTGGGTTATTGGACATCTGCTGTTTGGTATTGTGCTTGGCTTGTGCGGAAAGTATATGAATGCGAAAAAAGCGACTCCCACTTCGTAAACGAATTGGGGTCGCCTTTTTGTTAGTCTATTACGTGGTTCCGAATCAACCTTGCGCAGTATTAAAGCATGAGCTTAAAATACGACGGTTTTATTTTCATGAACTAGAACTCGATCTTCGACATGCCATTTCACGGCACGTGCTAGCACAACACGCTCAATGGTACGTCCAATACGTTTCAGTTCGGTTACATCATCACCGTGGCTTACACGCTGCACGTCCTGTTCAATAATCGGGCCGCCATCCAGTTCTTCCGTAACATAGTGCGCTGTCGCACCGATAATTTTGACACCACGGTTGTACGCTTGCGCATATGGTTTACCACCCACGAAGGCTGGCAGGAATGAATGATGGATGTTAATGATTCGATTACGGTAGTGCTCGATGAACATTGGAGAGATGATCTGCATGTAACGAGCCAGAATGATCACATCCACATCATTGCCGATGACGTCCAGTTGACGCTGTTCTGCTTCTTTTTTCGTATCTGCTGTAACCGGAATATGATGATATGGAATGCCAAATGATTCTACATAGTCCTTCATGTCCAGATGGTTGCTGACCACAAGAGCAATATCTGCATCCAGGTCGCCTGCCTGCCATTGCCACAACAATTCAACCAGACAGTGATCTTCTTTGGATACAAAGATAGCAAGTTTCTTTTTGCGGCTAACCGCAGATAGCGTCCATTCCATTTGGAAACGGCTTGCCACTTCTGCAAAATCGGCTTCCAGTTTCGGCAGGTTGATTAACAACTGCGGAAGATCGAACTCGATTCGCATAAAGAACATGCCGCCAGCGGGGTCCATTGTATATTGGTCCGACTGAACAATGTTTGCACCATGCTGGTGCAGGAAATGAGACACGGCAGCAACAATTCCTGGACCATCCGGACAGGAAATGAGCATGCGCGCACGATCGGCGCGGTTTTTAGAATCAGGGCGTACTTGTTTAGCATGGATCTCCATCGGGTTATTCTTCCTCCTTCAATTAAGCCATGACCTGCGGGGGTTAACCCGCAAGCCAGGCGATCAAGCGATGATTCAGTTGTTCTTCATTCAAATGCGGGAACAGTGCAGCTTCAGTCACCATGTCATAGAGACGTTCCAGCGGCTCGCGCGGATCTGCCTTTTTGGCTTTGGCATCATTTTTGAGCAATGTCCATACATCCAGAATATACGAACGAGACTCAATCTCTTTAGCTTTGAAAAAGTGTTGCAGTTGTTCTACTTCTGTCAGGAATTCCTGGCCGAATCGACCGGCAACATCCCCACGCAGCAGCGCAATCTCCACTTCATACATTGGACGTTGTGTCTTGGCCTCTTTACCAATCCAAGGTGTCTCCAGAATAAATGGACGTCCTTGAAGCTTCTCATGGTTCACTATGCGGTTAATCGCCTCAAACCCGATCCAGCCAGAGCCAATCGGTGTATGACGGTCCTTGTGCGCACCCACAGCATTCTTACTATCATTAATATGCATTACGGCAATGCGGTCAAGTCCTACCGTGCGATCGAATTGTTCCAGTACACCGTCAAAATCATTAACGATATCATATCCGGCATCATGAATGTGACATGTATCCATACACACAGTCAGACGCTCGTTATATGTTACTTTCTCGATAATCTGGGCGATCTCTTCGAAACTGCGACCCATCTCCGTACCTTTGCCAGCCATGGTCTCCAGAGCGATGTTCACATCCGTCTCTTTCACACCCTCCAGCACTTCATTCAACCCTTCTGCGATCCGTCCGATCCCATAGTGAGCATCTTTGTCTGTAAATGCGCCGGGATGTAATACGATGTTTTTCACACCAATGGCATGTGTCCGACGAATCTCTTCCTGCAGGAAATCTACAGCCAGTCTAAACGTGCTATCTTTGTACGAGCCAAGATTAATAATGTACGGTGCATGGACAACGATATCTTCCATTCCACCCTCTTGCATGGCAATCTTGCCTTCTTCAATATACATGGACTCAATGGGCTTGCGACGCGTATTCTGTGGTGCACCCGTATATATCATAAACGAACTGGAACCGTACGAGGACGCTTCCTTCGTTGCACTCAATAATCCCTTGTCCGAAAAGGACACGTGGGAGCCGATTTTCAGCATTGATGATCCCCCTTAATCTGAATTATCCCTTATTCTAACGCGATTATCGAAATAAATCTAGAAATGCGCTATAATTCGGGATAGAGGCTATTTTTGGCAGCTAATATGTGGAACATGGTGGGCGGAATCCGTCTTTCCGTGAAAATCAATGAACCGAGGTGACTCCGCAATGATTTTCGACTCCTACGCGATGATACTGACCAGCAGTTCCCCCAGCAATTGGTTTATGAATACGATCGCATTCTGGACTTTTTTATTGCTTGGCAGCATGTGTATCGGTGGATTTTTTATGATGCGCAAGTTTTTGAAAGTGCTACCAAAAGCGGACGGAAGGTCCAAACTGGATTGGCAGAATTATTGGGTTGAAGCCAGCCGTCACTTATGGACCGATGAAGCCAAAGCTTTTTTGGATCAACTTGTGGAGCCTGTACCTGGACCATTTCGTGACATCGCCAAACATTCCATTGCAGCAGAGATTGGTAAAATTGCAGTTGAGGACAATGCCACGGAAGTTTCGAGAGATCATTGCATCAAAGGATACATTATTGCCACACCGAAGCGGGATAATAAGTTTTTAGTAAAATTTTTGGAGAAAAACAAAATTGATTATTCCCCTTATCAACATTTGATTAAATAAATTACAAAGATGAGTTAAGCCATATATGGATTTGGTTAATTAGATACAGATATGCTCCGTCAGGTAAGTCGTTCCCAACAGGCATTGCTTACCGTCCGGGGCTGTTTGTCGATTCGAGGGCATACGTCAGCGCAGTGAAAATACAGAGAGGATGTTCGATATGAAAATTGCCATTTGTGGAGGTACCGGGTTTGTGGGAGGAGCACTTGTGGATTACTGGCTGCAAGCCGGACACCATGTGAAAGTCATTACACGCAAACTGCCTGACTTGCATAATCCAAGTAAGAATCTTACATATATATCGTGGGAACAAGTCGAAGAACAACCTCAATTGATAGAAGGTGTGGATGCGCTAGTTAACCTTGCCGGAGAAACGTTGAATCAACGTTGGACAACCAAGGCGAAGTTGGAGATTGTTGAATCCAGAGTAACGACTGTCGCCCGGGTAGCCCGATTGGTGGAATCACTGGAGCAAAAACCGGAAGTGGTCGTTCAAGCTTCTGCCATGGCCATCTATGGCACCTCCCCTACCGAAACCTTTGATGAGAGCAGTCCGCAAAAGTCCATGAATTTCCCATCACGGGTCTCCGAGCAATGGGAAGTTGCTGCAGATGCAATTAAAAATGTAAGACTCGTTAAGATTCGGGTTAGCTTGGTACTCGGACATAAAAAAGGTGCATTTCCATTAATGAAGCTGCCTTATATGCTGGGTGTTGGCGGAAAGATTGGTAGTGGCAAGCAGTGGACAAGCTGGATACACATTATGGATATCGTCAGACTGATTGACTTCACCATTCAGAATAAACAGATTTCCGGGCCAGTCAATGCTTCCACACCAAATCCGGTTACCAATGATGAATTTGGTCGCACGGTGGGTAAGGTGTATCATCGCCCTCACTGGTTTCCCGTACCCAGCTTCCTGATAAAAACCTTGGTGGGAGAACTATCCGTTGTCGTGCTTCAAGGGCAGAGAGTCATTCCACAAAAAGCACTCGACCACGGATTCCAGTTCACCTTCCCAACCTTAACCCAGGCCCTTGAAGATCTGAAGCACCGTGGCTTATCAGACTGATTGCACCACGGGAAGGACCCATAGCTTACCCAACTGACCGATAGGTGTAAACAGATTCAGCCAGGGTAAAAGTATCTCCATCCGCCAATGGATACTCCTTGTAAGGAGCAAGAATATTGCCTTGAAGAATGGTTCCATTGACGGAACCCAGATCCTTAATCACATAGCCCGATTTGTTCCGGCTCAATTCCACATGAGCACGGGACACACCGGTCGCTGTATCCACCCACTGAACCATGTCTACTGATCTTCCGATTACAAAAGACGCTCCCTGCACATCCATCCGTTCATGTTGGCCACCGCTTCCGGATCTTCGTTCAAGATAAAATGAAGGTACTATCGGTCCTGCCGCTATAATGTTACCTCCATCCAGATTCTGCAAGTTTACGGTGGCTTCCGCAACTGCATCCTGTCGAATTAGCTCTGAAGTTGAATCTACTGTTCTATCCTGGTGCTGAACGAATGTTGGTTCGGAATGTTCTGTGGTCATATGCAGATTCTGAAAACGGGAATGCATATGACCTTCTGAAACCGATTCAGCCAATTGGTTTATACGTCCCTCTGAGCGATCAGCTGTATTCCAACGCCAACTCTCCTGAAATAGGCCCTCTTCAGCTTCCGTTTGCTTGCCTTTGTTCTTACCTAGGCTGAATGAAAAAGACCGCTTTTTCACAGCGTCATTCTGAGGGCTCCCCTTACGCTTCCACGTCCATCCTGCTACACCAAGCAAACCAAGGCTTAGTAACGCCGATATGATCATCTGTGTTTGCCCAGGTTGCTCCATGTATACGAATCTCCATACCAATGCCATGGCCACCATGCAGCCCAGTATGATATAGGTTACTTTGGAAGATCCGGACTTCTCCTCCATTTCCCCATCAACATGCTCTAGCGAATCATATGAATTACTTAGTCCCTTATCCATGGCGCTTGAGCCATCCAATGCTGATTGTCCAGATGAGCGTCTGCCTGGAAAGGTTCGGGATCTCTCCGGAATGTCTTCAACCTCAGAAGCACTCATTTTCTGCGGCTGACGGAAATTGAGCTGCGGCTCCACAGAATCATTTTGAACAGGAGTACTGGGTTGATATGGTCGAGAATGACCAGTAACTTGCATGTTATCCCGCTCAGTTAACGACGAATGCGAAGCACCTCTTGCTCTTGGAGCATCGCCCATTTCCGACGTTTTGGACGAAAGGAATGCTGCGCTTCCTCCACTCTCCTGCTCATCAGCGTATAACTCTAGTAAAAGCTCTCTCAACTGTCTGATATCCCAGTGTTCATTGTCGCATAGTTGCAGAACACGTTGAATGCCTTCTCCCTGCAGTTCCTGTACATGGGCCATCAGTCTGATTACCAGCTCACGGAATTGCTGAGGCGTCGAATCGACTTCAACCGCATCCATGATCGGTACATATACCATCCCAAGCTCACCCTGTTCGAATGAACCATTCATGAACAAGTATTCCTCCTGAATCCATAGTTTGCGAGGCTCCAGCATATATTGTCGGCATTCCGTAAAGGCATCAGCCAGTTGGAACAACAGACCATACAGAACACGTAACTGGATTTTGCTTGACTTTAACATCTGGGATAACATCTTGTAGCCTGATATGTCGTACTGCAAAGTGACATTTCGGTCTACTTCACGAACATGAACAGGAAGAATTCGCGGAATCTGATTGGAGGACAACATCCCCATCTGTACCCGACTCAATTCCTCCATTCGTAACCCTTCTGCTTTCTCCAAAACCATGAAAGCCCCGCCATTACGGATAAAATCTCTCGTTAATCCATACATGCCAATCCTCTCTTTCCGTTGTTATATAGGATCAACTAAAGAAAGTTACACTGGGTACTTCGATGACGGAACAACCTTCCGATCGCTGTTATCCCCAGATTTCTTGATTCCCTTTGTAAAGGGGAAAATCCGGGGATAAAGGCGAAGCATATGCTTCCGATGCAGCTTTCTTTCAGAAAGCTTTTAGCTCCGCTTCTTCAGGTTTTTTCCGTCCTCTCCGTTCTCGTGTAAAAAGTTTAGTTGATATAAGTTGAGTTACAATACACCACACTCTTCCACTCCAATCGCAGTGCTATCTTCGATCACTGTTATCCTAACGTTTTCCAGACTCCTGATATCAAGGGAAAAGTCCTGAGACAAGCACCGTGATAAATCCAGGTAACACCGCCAGCATAAACGGAAACTTCAATGTCTTCTCTTTATTTACCAGCTTGAGAGAACCGAGCATGAAGAAACCTGCAAGACTACCTGCCATGCCTCGAATTCGTTTTGCTGAATCTTTACGGAATAGAAGTATTACTAGGCCAATTGCTCCCGCAAACAAAACGGAATAAATAATGACATGAATGCCAAAAGCAAGCCCCGTCCATGCGCCTATCCCACCAAACAATTTCACATCTCCTGCCCCTACCGCTCCAATCGCATACATCAGGAACAAGATACCAAAACCTGCTGCAAATCCAGCGGCTGAGAACAAGAAACCCTCCCAACCTCTCCATATGATATGGGCTAATACGCCAGCGGCAGTCACGGGTAAAGTCAATCGATTTGGAATTTTCATGGAACGAATATCTGTAATAAAAGCTGCAATGACGTATATGCCACAGGCAAAGTAAAACCACTCCACCTCCATCATCTCCTTTCTTATTTTCTGGAGGCCACGTTAAACGTAGTCTCCGTCTTGACACCGTCTCCTGTCTCGACAACAAAACTCCATGTTCCTTCTGTTGTCCGAGTACCGACAAACCAGTTCCATTCAATAATTCCATTCTCATCCGCGGTGGCCCAACCGATGTGCTTTGCAGAACTTTCACCCGACTTGTAAAATATCGTTAAGTTGGCTGTCGCTCCTGGTTCTACCTTCACCTTGATCGTTGCATTGTTGCCTATGTAAGCCGGGTCAGGCTTCGACAGTACCGTTGCTGAACCCGCAGTATCCCCGTCTCCTCCACCGCCATCTGATCCTTCTCCCGTATCTCCAATCCATACCCGTTCTGCCGCAGCAGCCTGAATGCGCAGCGACTTGCTGAGAAAGGGTACTTTTACCGGCAATTCATAACTCAGTTCAAGTCGGAAATAAGGATTTGTTTTGTTCTTAAGATCAGGTATGGAAACACCGTTCACATGCACACGTTCCATATGCAGCAGCGTTGGCTCGATAAATGGTTGAAGCAACGGTTTGACCGTCGGATCAAGCACCGTTTCCAAGACGGATGTCTTGATCTCCTGTAGCGGTTGTTCACCACTGGCCGCAGCTGAACGCACCCAATCACTTAATGGCTCTGGTAGAGAAGAAGCATAACCTTCTGCCCATTCCGTTAGAGACAACTCAGGTATCTTCCAGCCCCCTCCAGAGCCTTCACCACCGGCAGAATCAGAAGGTGTGAACACAAGGGACACCGGATATATTTTCGTCGACAGCTGCTTTACCGCTTCCCCCGCCGTACTTTGCAGCGCTGTGGAGATTAGAGTCATTTGCACAATGAAGATGAGAAACATGATAAAGAACAGAAAGACAGGCAACACCAGTGAAGCTTCCAGAACCATGCTGCCCTGTTCCTTTTTCGGAGAACATATCTGCTTATTCAGAGACTTCAATCGTTGCAATCTGCTTATTCGTGTTAAACGAATCTGCAATTGTGCGCTTTCTTTTTCATATTGTTGCTGCTTATCCATAATCCCTCCACCGAAACGATCCCGATCATTCAATAGGAATAATCCGCCTTCCGCTCAATGAAAAATCGCCCATCTTCAACCTGATCCGCACTCCCCATAACTGCACCTATGCTTCTAACCACCCCAGGCAAAAACCACAACTTGATGCTGCTGCGCATGTTACCCGAAGCATACGTCTGTTTCTCATCCGGATTCACACCGGTATTCAATCGGATCAGCGCCAGCATTCTGGACATTTTGCGCTCATTGTTGCTATGCATCAAGAGGAACAATCGGAGATGGTCCCTGTACGTCAGTTTGACTTTGATATACTTCGACAATTCCACACTGCCCTCTTTCGCTAGTTTCACCATATCCGCAATGGCGTTTGTAATCCCGTATAAGATTGCCGCAGATAACACGAGAAGAGGATTCCCCAGCTTGCTGTGCTCAATTAACCCTTCTGCCGTTCGAATAGCTAACCTCATCCCAAAGATCTCTGCATATGCCGCAGCGATGTTGCCCGAAGGGTTATGAAACCCGTAGACGATATACTCCAATTCCTGATTCTCCAGTTTGAAAACATCACCAGCATCTCCACCACCTTCAGTCCAGGTAAATAGCTGCCCAAAGTCCATGGAGTTGAAATAGGATAAAGCATATTCATTCTGAAATAATTCGTCGCCCAGACTGTCCAACAGACCCGACATCCCGCCAAACAAACTGTCCATTCCCTTCATGGCATCGCCACCAGATTCATAGGGATCACCCGCAATCTCTGCCTTTTTGGCATCCTCACGACTAGCCTCGTTAAAAGCAATATTAGCGTTGTAATATTCCTCCAACTGCTTGAAAGCGTCCATTGAACCGGAACTTCCATTCTGAATCTGCGACAAGATTCGTTTAACTTCCTTCAATTTCCCTTTGGATTCTTTGTCATTCGCCTTACGCTGGGTATCCGACCCACGACCACTCTCCAGCTGCTGCTTACTCTGTTGAATGAGGTTAGCAGGACCGTTGCGTACGTAGGTGTCCATGTATCGTTCGGTAATCTGACTTGCCTGTCTGACCGCGGGTTTAATCGGAACCCCACTCATTCCTGTAACGTTGCGAAGTTGATTATTCAACTCCATGTTGTCTCTTCTGACGTTGTCGAAGTCCGAATTCTGTGAAACCACACGTGCCTTCAACTGATCAAATAGGCTATCTGCCCTTACCAGCTCTGAGGCGAGGGAACGTGTGCTTTTGGCTTCACTGCCTGATCCACTAGATACAGGACTCGTTCCAGGCAGATTGGCGTTGCCCACGTTGTCATAGCTGGCATTCTGTGAACGGTTCTCCCCCTCCGCAATCACACGTTTCATTTCCTCATTAATCTTGCGCGCTTCTTCGATCTTGGACTGTGCTTCCTCCAGCTTCGTTTGATGGGCCTGTAACGCCGGTTGTATGATCATGCTGATGCCTGTCCCCACATTACCAACACCAGTCCGATAACGAGCCAGTTCCAATATGTATTGTTGCTCTCTGAACGGCAGTCCCTCATCTGCCTGTTTCTTGTTCAGATAATCTGCATAACGCGCCGCTGCCTCGGCAGCTGTCTCTGGTGTATCTTCCAGCATCTCTTCATAGATGGCCTGTGAAGGAGGATCCATGATCAACTTTGGAAGATTCTTCAGTTTCTCCGCGGATTCCGTCTGATTGGCGATGGCTTCGTCCAGTAATTCTTCACGTTTGTCATATAACTTCTGTAATTTTTTCAGCAAGTCTACCGTGTGTGCAGCTTCCTTCATCTCGTCTGACATCGGTTTGAACCGATTAATCACTTCAAGGGTAAAATCTACTGGAGCACGATACTTCATATCCTCCTGAATCTGGCGATTGAAAATATCGTATCTGCCCAGTTCACGCTCCATGCTCAGCGAAGTTGTATCCCACTGGATATCCAGAATGGGGAAGCCATCTTTTACGGATGAAGGCTTCACGCTATCATTCAGCACTTTAGCCATAATTGCATCCCCACTGCTGTCGCCATACCCGAATAAACCATACTCCCGCAGTGAGGTGTCATAGGCTGACATGACGGATCTCATCGCAGCATGTGTCATTCGTTCCGTCTGCACTTTAAATGCAGCAATACGAGCGTAATCAATAAATATAGCTACAAACATATAAACTCCGGCCAATATTAATATTAAAAAAAGGGTTACGGCTCCCAACTCACCGTCTTTTTTTCTAAACAGCTCCGCCCTCCTCCTTTTCTCACTTTTTGCTTTTGCCAAAATGCTGTACAACCTGCCCTGCTTCCGCAGCAGTACTCGCGGCTTCTCCGCCTTTTCCTTTAAACTTGGCTGCGTAATAACGGACCAGATCGACCGTTCGAATGAATTCAACCGGTTCAACAACTGCGGATGATCCTTGAGTGAGAACACGGTTACCTGAATCGAACAAAAAAGAAGGAAGAGGCAAAGAAATTACCTGGTCCAGCTTGGTTGTTACCTTCCGCTGAATCAGAGAATTCTGATATTCAATCGTTCCTTTCATGGCAGAGGGCATATGTTGCACCGCTTGTGCTAATTTCTGTTCCGAGAGACTTCCACCTTCACCAGCTGGTATAGAAACGCTAACCTGATTGTCCGCTCCCGCCCAGCCAAACAGTGCGCCAAGCATACGATCGTCCGTCAGTCTCCAGTACAGATTGTCATGCTCTCCAGCGACAAATTCACCCGTCATCGCCTGCTTGTGGCTGTTGTCCCAGCTATAGGCTGCACGTTCGGAAGCTGCATAGGCGTGTTGATTCAAAAATGTCTTTTGATACATGTACATGGTGAAAAAGAGCAACAACACAAGAATAAACAGCACGACAGGGAAGATCAGGGAGGCTTCAACGGTGAAGCTCCCTTCTTCCTTCTTCAGCCTGTTATTCGAAAAACTCATTACTTTTATCGCTAACATTCTTCAACAGTCTCTCTACCAACGTCTTAATTTGGTCTTTAAAAATCAAAGCAATAATGATAATAACCCCGATAATCAGAATCAGCTCCAACGTGCCGAGTCCGTCCTCTTCTTTCCAAAATGCGCTTACCTTGTTTTTTAACACTTCCATCATCCCAATTCCTCCTACATATTCATCATCATAAAAGCAGGTGCCCCGATCATGACCACAATCGTAAAAAAGATCAGTACCATCGGAAACACCAGTTTGGAAGAAGCCTGTTCTCCCTTCGACCGACTAACAGCCTTGCGTTTCTCCCACAACACATGTGACAGATCCCGCAGCGCCAATACAAAGTCACCTCCCCCACGCCGGAAATTCAGCAGCACCGTCGTCGTAAAAATTGTTACTTCCTGCACGCCACAGCGGCGGCTGAACTGTTCAAATGATTGTTGAAATGAGTAACCATTATTCCAATCTCCCACGGTCTTTCTGAGTTCGTTGTACAGCGGATGATCCCGTTCTCCCTGGCTTGTCACACAGTGAACGATGGCACGCTGAACGGTCTCCCCAGCGCCCACCAGCAGAACAATTCGGTTCAACAGCTCGGGCAGCTCCATGAGGATGTCCTGATCTCTTCGTTGGACCTTGGTATTGAGGTCTTTATAGAGTGCAAAGGGTAACGCGATACCCAACGCGAGTCCACCCACCATGCCTCCGATGCCCATATCTCCAACGAGTGTTAACAGACAACCTACCATCAACATGAGCCACGTATAGGTCAGCATTTCAGCACAATAGAGCATCGTTTTCTCCCCACTGTGCTGTATGCCATACATTTTCTGAATGGCATGTTGCATTCGAAACATGAGCACAGGCAATCTGCGTCCAATCTCGAACTTGTCCAATAGAAACAGGAAAGGTCCATGCAATTTCTTCAGTCGTAATCCTTCCATATCCAGCTTGCGCAGATGCCGGTAGGTCTGTCCCCGGGTTCGATCCAGCACCAGCCATCCCGCTCCGAGCATCCCTGCGACTATAACGGGAAACAGCATCGTTTCAGCTCCTTATACTTTGATATCCATAATTCGAGTAACCCACAGATAACAGCAGGCCAGTACTGCCAATGCACCACTAGAGATGAGATATCCCATCCCGCTATATAGAGGCTCCATAAAATCCTTGGCGGTCAGATTGAGAAATATCAGAAAAATAAATGGAGCGGCAAACATCACCTTTGATTCGAACTTTTTCTGCGATACCGCGACCATAATATCCTGCTGAATGTCCAGCTTCTCACCAATCACCGCAGATGTACGACGTACAACCTCAACCAGATCCCCGCCAGTTCGTTTGCACGTAATGAACACGTCTGCAAAATTCGTAATATCCTCAACCTGCGCCCGATCCGAGAAATCCTGTAGCGCCTCTTCAATCGGTTGTCCATACTCCAGCCGTGTTCGCAATATCGTGAACTCACGAATCAGATCGGTATCCGCTTCCGGGTTCAACATCCGCAAATCCTCCACCGATTCCTTGAATCCATTTTCCACAGATTTACCTGCGGCCAGTGCCGAAGACAATGCATATAACGCTTGCTTAAAATGTAAACTGAGTGTCATCCTTCTTCGTTCTAACAGCACCTTAGTCCAATGTTTGGGTACCCATATACAGCCCGCAGCCAGAATTGCTCCAGCCAACCAGTGATGGTAGAACAGAATTCCGATTCCAAAGAACAGCAAACCACTAATCAGCATACAGACCATTCGTTGTCTCCGGGAAAGCGTATATACGGTGTAATCCGTCAACATCTGTCTGGCTTCACCCAACATTAATCACCTTCCAATAACTTCAATTCACGTTGTTATCTGATTAATTTGATTCAACACTATATTGTTCTATGTATTCATCCAGCCATTCCCCAAGCCCAGCCATCTGAATTTTATCCACCTGATTCAACTTCCCAACCTGTATTAAACCGCCAATAATTTTGCCTTCCCGCTCTTCTTGTTCCTGGAAACGAAACAACGGATTCAGCAAGACCTCACCGTCCTGCATGCCAATCACTTCACTGATCTCCGTCACCCGCCGGGAGCGGTCTCGCAGCCGGGACAGATGCACAAAAATATCGATTGCCGAACTAATCTGCTGTCTTACAACCGCAATGGGAAGATCCGCACCGCTGAGCACCATCGTTTCGAGTCTGCTGATCATGTCCGAGATCGTGTTTGCGTGCCCAGTTGACAACGATCCATCGTGTCCTGTGTTCATAGCCTGTAACATATCCAGCGCTTCTGCGCCCCTTACCTCACCAATCACAATCCGGTTCGGACGCATCCGTAAGGAAGATTTGATCAGATCCCGAATAGATATCTGTCCTTTGCCTTCGGTGTTTGCATTTCGCGTTTCCAGTGATACCAGATTCGGTACCGTAACAATCTGCAGTTCAGCCGAATCCTCAATCGTTATAATCCGCTCATCGGCAGGGATGAACTGGGATAATGCGTTCAGAAAGGTCGTCTTTCCCGATCCAGTCCCACCTCCAATGAAGATGTTGTATTTACTCCGTACCAACTGTTGCAACAGTTCTGCGGCTTCTTCATGCAAGGCTCCCTTAGCAATCAGATCAGACATCTTCATCGGCTCACTCGGAAATTTACGAATCGTCATCGTAGGGCCTTTCAAGGCAATGGGCGGCAACACGATATTGACCCGCGATCCATCCTTTAACCGGGCATCCACGATTGGAGAAGACTCATTCACAATCCGGTTTACCCCGGACACAATCATCTGAATAATATCCTCGAGTCGTTCCCTGGACTCAAATTCTAGAGTGATCTGACTGACTTCACCTTCCTGCTCCACAAAAATCTCCTTGTGACTATTGATCATAATCTCCGTAATATCGGGATGATCCACGAGCGGTTGCAGAATATCCAATCCACGAAAGGAATCAAACAATCGCTGTACCAGTGTATGACGCTCTCCGGAGGTCAAATCATTCAGCTTCGGGTCAGTAAGAACTTTGCGTTCTATCCCCTGCCACAGTTCATCATCTCCAGCGGAAGAGGTTAAATCCAGGCCTGCCCTGACCTCCCTGCGCATGATCTGAAACTGTTCTTCACGATCGAGTATTCGATTGGATGACTCCGTCATAACGCCCACCGATCCTGCTTCTGAATTCGCCCCGTTTGCTTCAATTCTTCTTCGTCATCTTGTACCAGCATGGCACATAGTCTTTTCACTTCGCGTTGGAAGATCGGAGAACTAAGCATGATTTCCTCCTGACTAAGCTGCTTCCATGAAGGAATATAGGGCAAAACCGCGTCCAGATGCAGATCAGGCCGTGGGAGTGCATTAACAACATTGTCCCGATATTTGTTAACCACAAAGCGTGAACGGTCCAGCACACTTTCGTACAGATCTGGTTTCGTACGCTCAGCATGCTGTAACCATTGTCCCCATCGATGCATGGCAGATATATCATCCTCAACCAGCCAGACAAATGCGTCTGCTGCATCCAGCACCCCTTCACTGCGTCCGTCCCAGCCGGAATCGCCATCCAGAATGAGCACGTCATATTGTCCGCAATCGGTCAAATAACGAAGCAAATTCGACGTATCATCACGAGTCATTTGCAACAGTTCCTTCCGATTCGATAACGGCCAGAATACATCGGATTTCAGACCTTCATGCCGGATCACATATCCATCTACAGCCTTGGATTGAACCTGTAGCTGCTTGCCCGATTCCTTTCTGCCTACCTTCAGATCGTATAGCAAGCGTGACAGCCCCGTCTCCGCATCCGGGTGATGCTGACCACTTCGGGAAAGCCCCTTCTCCAGAAACGGGAGCGCACTGTCCAGCGTCTCCAGATTGAGATAGAGTACAGCATAACCTGCAAGTCCCAATTGCTTTGCCATATGCAGGGCCACTGCCGTTTTGCCACTTCCACCCGAAGCGGATACTACGCCAATAGAGAGAGTATCCTGCCCCGGACGATGCATCTTCTTGCGGCGTGGTTGCCGGCAAGCATGTATCACAGCATCCAGCAAAGTGGGCAAAGGTTGGAATTTCATCAACCGCTTGGCCTCATCCACCTCTTCCAACCCTTCACTAAGCATCAACCAAGGTACACCCGATGCTTCTCCGCCGTTGCTCAGCCAGTTATTCAAAAACTCCGGTTCCGCAATAACCAAATCTGGCAATTCCCGACCCTCTTGCTCATTCATGTAATCCCTGAACGAATCCCATTGCGAGAACGCCGTGAAACGCACATGAAGACCGGACGAATTCCCCTGTACATAATCAAACCAGGCACTAATGTAATCTCTGTCTTTGGAAACCAGCACTGCCTTCAGTACAATCAATTTTTCCTTCCCTCCCTGTCAAAAAGCACAAAAAAGCACCGTCCAATAACCGCATAAGTATGCAGTATATGGACGGTGCTTCCGTCACGTGCTATGAATGTATGGATAATATAGCATACAATTTCTGGTGGAGCAAGGGATTTATTCTAACCCTTTTTCCCTTAAGAGTGATATGGTGAGTCAAACTCAATAATGTTACGATCGGGATCAAGTACAAAAATTTGCGCGAATCCAGCTACACTGTCAGGTCTCGCTTCATACTCAATTCCCTGCTGCTCCAGCCAAGCTATAGTTCCTGAATAACTGGTGACCCAGATCGCAAAGTGACCGTCTGTTGTATCAATACCAGCCTCGCGCAGCGTGTGACCCTCCGGGTGCTGTAACAGATGAAGCTGCTGACTCCCGATAGCGTACCATGTACCCGTGGAGCGGAAAGCCGGACGTTCAATCTCCTGCATGCCCAGTAACCCCGAATAGAACTTCTTCGCGATTTCCAGATCACGAACAGCCAGACTAACATGGTGGATGTGTGCATATTCAATCATCTTTTATATCCCCCTCTCTAATTAAATATGACTATACTATAACACTTTGAACCCTGACCATAATCTCCGTTAAAAAGAAAAACACCCCTGAATTCAATCGGGTAAACCTCTCGGCTTACACAGATCTAGTTCAGAGGTGCCTGTTTTATTTAGCGCTATCCAATGCTTCTTGTGGAATCTTGATCTCTTCCACTTGATCGTGGTTAGAAAATGTACTCGTCATTTTCATGTCCATCGTCATTTTCTGTCCATTCTGTTCCATCTCCATGACCATGTTTACGTCCGTACCTGCAGGCAGGTAGGTTTCTTTGTTGATCATATATTTCATCTTCATGCTGGTGATATTCATCTGATCAAGCATGGCTTGCATCTGGGCATCCGATCCATTTTGCTCCATCACGGCTTTGGCCAGTTCCTTCACATTATCACCGGATACGTCAGCGTTAATGACATAATTGTCGCCTTCTTCGGTCACTTCAGTATCTTCTTCGATCTTTTTGAATTGCTCTAATTCACCTTCGGGATTCATGCTTGCTTTCATCTGCTCAATCAGTTCACTCGTTTGAGCTTCAGGAATTGCAACCCATTGATCCCCAACTTGAGAGTAGATTTTATCCGAAGTGATATATTGCTTCACGTTCTGCGCTTCCTGGCCGGACATTTCCATATTCATCTCTTGATAGATCATCATTGGATCTTTGATAATATCCATCTTGAGCGATGTTTTAACCTGTTGATCCTGGGACTGTTCACCAGCATCCAGTTTCAGATTCTGATCAATGTTTGCTTCGGTTGTGAAGCTCTTCATTTCTTTGGTAGCTGCATTGGTTTTGGTAATCAACTCGTCTAGGGTAGGGATCTTTGTTTCCTGCTCCGCAGGTGTATTGCCCTCGTTAGACGTTTCGTTGTTAGTCGCTGGCGGCGTTGCCGTATTATCTGTGTCGTTACCGCATGCTGCCAAGCTCACTGCTAATAATGCCCCGATAAATATTGTAGTCCACTTCTTCAAGTTGTTGTCCTCCCAAAATAGATATGATCTGTAGTGATTACCCAATAATTCCCGTTATTAATCACAAAAACCGATCTTTGATCTCCGGTGTAGGCAACATGCACGCTTCATCATTGCCAAACCAACGATAACGGTTGCGCGCAACCCAGTTATAGACTGCATTACGAATAAATTTCGGTATGATTATGAATACATATAACAATGGATAAGGAAACCTCAGACCTTTTGCCAATCGCAGCGCGGCGGTCGAACGTGTATAGTAACTTCCATTTTCAATCAGAACAAAGGTGTCCATACTATCTGTCGACAAATTGCCTTTCTCCAGCAATTCCTTGGCTACATCGGATTGGAGCGAAGCAAAATGATATTTTCCTTCCGGGTCACGCTTAATAATCCACTTGGTTAAGCCCTGGCAGAAGTGACAGACGCCATCCACCAGTACGATGGGATGTCCCTGATGCACATCTGTTTGATTTGCTGTCATATTGGCTGCCTCCTATTGTTCCGGTTAGAGTAACTTACCCAATCTGGGCCATCTTGTTCACTAATTCTAAATTTATTTCTTCTAGAGGTAGTTCACTTATAGAGATAAAAAGAAAAAGAGCGCAGGCATTGTGCCCACGCTCGTATCTGTCCGACAATTACTCCGTAACTGCCTTTTCCATCCATTGGTCATCGATCATCTGTTGATGCAGGTCACTTGCCCACTGGTCCATACATTTGCAAATGAAATCTTTGCGACATACTGGACAAGGGGTTTTCTGCAGACGGCTGATATTGGTCATCTTCCATTCCGGGGAACGGGAGTAGAATACACGGCATTTAGTACCGTCTACCAAATTCATTTTGAATTCATACAATCCGTCTTCCTTGTTACCATAAGCTAATTCTAAATCTGCAATACGCGGTCTATAAGACATGGATATCACCTGTTTAATTCAAATTTGGTTCATGCAATGACACTACTCAGTACTAAGTTATATTAAAGAAAATTCAGATCAATGTCAACTCGCGCATATCTACCCGCCAAACAGAATATCCAGAATAGTCCCGACCTGCCCCTGTTTTTTCCCTTTCAAGACATCCGGATCAAAAATTTCAACATACCCGCAGGAAGCACAGCCCACAAACAGGTAGTGGTTATGCTGAGTATCGAACACCTTGCTCAGGCCTGCTCCTGACATGGAAGCTTCCTTAATGTTACAATCCGTGCCCCTGCATTTCGTACATACAAATCGACGCTCGATCATCTCTTCAATACTCATCTTGGTTCCCCCTTTAAGGAATATGTAGCATGAAGTGGGAGTGCAATTATGTAAAATAGTACGCGATCTGGCATTTAATCTCCTGCATCATGTCCATATATTATAATCAACACAAAACCCTGCCGATTGCCAGCAGGGCTTCGTACTTGAACATCAGGTATCCAGAATACCCTGCTCTATATGTTCCCCGTTACTTTCCGGGAGTCAAATCTTAGACCACGTTTAATACAACATCAATGTTACCGCGTGTTGCTTTGGAATAGGGACAGAAATCATGTGCCTTGCGGGCGAGATCTTCGGCTTGACTGTGATCCACACCAGGCATACTCACGTCCAGACGAACAGATAACTGGAACCCGTCATCCGCAGGGTCTTTACCTATGGATACGTTACTTGTAACCACCACATTCTCCAATTTTACGCCCGCTTTGCGTGCTACATTGGCAAGAGCACTTTCATAACAAGCCCCATATCCAGCTGCAAAGAGTTGCTCAGGGTTGGTACCTTCACCACCGGAACCACCAAGCTCTTTGGGCATTTTCAGATCATGCTTGAGCACGCCATCCGAAGAAGTCACCGAACCTGTACGTCCACCTTTAACTGTCGCTACTGCTGTATATAAAGCTTCCATTAAGAATCTCTCCCTCATCAATATAATTTTTAACTGCCTTCCTTTCAATTTAAACTTCTGGCTCATTTTGAAACGCATTTTGGATCTTTATCAGCTTTTACATCTTTATTATTTTCATGCATTTCAACTTCATGGCTGTATTTTCTCTAAGGTTGGGTAATATACGAAGGGGCATCTTCAAGCTGTAATCGAAATTTTGTGCTGATACATAAAAGTTGCGCTAGACAAAAACATTTGAAGGAGTACAATGTAACAATAAACATAAAAATTTAGATATATCATAAGCGGTTCATTCCGCATCAATATTTCAAAGTCAGGTGATTATCGTATGAGTAAAAAAAATCCATTTAACGCTCCTTCAAAAGAATCATTATCCACTGCGGGCATGGCCCCTTCGCTCGGAGAAGCGCATAGCTCCATGAAGGTTCCGCAGAATGCTGCATGGTGGAAGAAATTCCTCGCCTTTGTAGGCCCCGGATACCTCGTTGCCGTAGGCTACATGGACCCCGGCAACTGGGCAACGGATATTGCAGGCGGCTCGCAGTTTGGGTATACCTTGCTGTCCGTCATTCTGCTCTCAAATCTGATGGCCGTTGTCCTTCAGTCGCTGGCTGGCAAGCTCGGCATCGTCACTGGACGGGATCTGGCTCAAGCCTGTCGCGAACGATTCAGCATGCCGGTCGTCATGATGTTATGGATTCTGTGTGAGCTTGCCATTGCAGCCACTGATTTGGCTGAGGTTATAGGTTCTGCCATCGCGTTAAAGCTGTTATTTAACATCCCCATGTTATACGGCGTGATCATCACCGCAGTCGATGTACTCCTGATACTCGTCCTGCAAAACAAAGGCTTCCGCGCTTTGGAGACACTCGTCATTGTGCTGATGGCAACCATTGCCCTATGCTTCGGGATTGACCTGTTCCTGGCGAAACCGGATATGGGCGGTGTTCTGCACGGTTTTGTACCGAATGTCGAGATTCTGCAAAATCCGGCTATGCTCTATATCGCTATTGGTATTATTGGAGCAACCGTAATGCCGCATAATCTGTACCTGCATTCTTCCATTGTGCAGACCCGTCAGATTGAACAGACACCACAGGGCAAAAAAGAAGCCATTCGGTACTCCACCATGGACTCTACGATCGCGCTGACACTGGCCCTGTTCATCAATGCAGCTATCCTGATTGTATCTGCCGCTGTATTTCACAGTGCTGGTATGACGCAGGTTGCCGAGATCGCTGATGCCTATCATCTGCTGACCCCTCTATTAGGTACTACGGTTGCAAGTATCCTGTTCGGTGTGGCTCTGTTAGCATCAGGTCAGAACTCTACCCTCACAGGTACACTCGCTGGACAAATAGTTATGGAAGGTTTCCTGAACATTCGAATTCCGGCTTGGCTGCGCAGACTGGTCACCCGTCTGATCGCCATCATCCCGGCGGTGATTGTCACAGCCATTGCAGGAGAACACGGCACAGAAGAACTACTCATTTTGAGCCAGGTCGTGCTTTCTCTTCAATTACCTTTTGCTGTAATTCCCCTGGTGATGTTCACAAGTGATAAAAAAAGCATGGGTGCATTCGCCAACAAATTGTGGCTCAAAATCATCTCATGGATCATTGCCGCTGTTATCGTTGTGCTGAATGTATATCTGATCATTCAGACGATCCGGTTGTTCTAATCTCGTCCTAATCAACTAAATGTCAAAAAGGCTGATCACTCCGGTATGCTATACCCAAGTTGATCAGCCTTTTTTGTTGCTGCACAGCAACGTGTTTTCATTTAGAGTAGAACCTCTTGAACGCAATCATCTAATTCTGATTTGGTATCAGTAACGGCAGGAGCTGATCCAATGAATCAACGGTCCAATCCGCACGGTCGTCATCGGAGAGTTCCGGTTGGAATCTCCCATAACCCTGCATGATTCGAATCGTGTGCATACCCATCTTCCGGGCAGGAATAATGTCGTTATCGATCCGATCCCCGACCATGACAGCTTCCTCTGGTTCACAGCCTGCCTGTTTCAAGGCCACAGCGTATAACTCAGGGTCTGGCTTGGACACTCCTTCTTCGGCTGAACACGCCAGAACATCAACATACTTCCGCAAGCCGTAGCTCTCCAGTCTCTCTTCCGTTCCAGGACTCTGATTGGCAATAATGCCAATGCGATAATACCGTGACAACTGCTGCAGAACGGAATCCGCTGAAGGAAAAGGACGTTCAAGATCTTTTTGAAACTTCAGCTTGTCCTGAATCTGTTTCCGGTGGCCCTCGTCTTCAATGAATGTGCGAATCGCCACTCTCATGGGCCATTGCTCGTATTTCCGGTAACAGCTCGCGAACAGTTCGCGTACCGCCTCAATTTCTACTGGATACCCTAAAGCACAAGCTTCACGGACGAACTGTCCGATAATATCATCAACCGGCTCCCATTCATCCACCAGCGTATCTCCAACATCAAAAAATAACCACTTTAACCCACTCACATCCGGCATGCCAATTCCTCCCTGTAAGCATAAAAAAAGAAGACCCACCATCACGCATGAGTCTCCTCAAATTTCCGTTTATCGATGAATCAATTTCATAATACCTTGAGTGAATTTGATTCTAATACATTCAATTATAACAGGCACCTAACACCTGAGCAATCACAAGCTATGGCATTAACCATTGAGGAGAAAGCCGACTTCCCCATTGAGCGAATATACAATCCGGTCTGCGCCCATCCCGCGATAGATGCCCTTTGGATGACTCTGCTCCGTGATGACGCACAGGGATTTCGAAGTCCATGAACGGCAGATCTGTAAATAACGACAGGTCAGATTCAGGCTGTTCTCGAAAATAAACACGTTGCCTACGCTACCCTGCGGCAAAAACCATTTTTGAGCTGCAGCCGTATTCATGCGAATGACATGCTCTACCCCGATTCTGCGGAGTCTCCGCTCTTCCCCTGCACTGTTGGTTAGAACGGCAAACGGCATTTTTTTGTACATCAGCAATTTGATAAATTTGCGTCCTGCTTCATTTGGAGCAGTCACTAAGATCATCTCAGTATCCATCATTCGTTCCTCCCTTGGCGTGAAAAGACAACAAAAAAGAAGCGTGGGGGACCAAGGCCTCCCGAACGCTTCTTAAATAACCCATGGCGAAAACGCCATGAACCAGCGTACGGCTTGTTGCCTCTCCCTTTAACGCTTACGAGGTTAGCTGACGGATTCGGGCGCGAGAGTCGCCCTATTTCCGGCTGTCACCGGAAAATTCACCCCATGAATGCCTACTGTCCTGGACAGCGCATTCCGTTGGTTCCCCCGTTTCCCACTCATGAATGAATGGAAACTCAGCGATTAAAACATCGTTCGTATATCTTAAAGTAAGATCGAGCGATATTATCGTTTGTTTCGTTTTTCAAGTACAATTTAGTTTAAATTGAAATTACGTTATGAATCATACACCCGCGCCATGACGCTGTAAAGTCCGCACAGATCACCGAATCGGCAGATTTCTGCCAATACTCATCCATAATAACGCTTACAATAAGGTTATACTCTATCCATCTCTTCAAGGCTATCTAATTCTCACGCTGACGAAAATCACTTCGCAATTCATTCACGTATTCTGCACAAGTTGCCTGTTTTGATTCTTTTAACACCACATTAGTTTTGCAATATTTAATTGCAACCAATATAATAGAAGATATAAGAGTATATCAATGGAGGCGATTTAGATGACAGTCTACGATTACAAAGTGAATACCCTTCGCGGTCAAGAAGTTGAAATGTCCGACTACCGTGACAAAGTGCTCCTGATTGTGAATACGGCAAGCTCATGCGGCCTTACTCCTCAATTCAAAGGTCTGCAAGAACTGCAAGACAAGTTCCAGGATGCTCCATTTGAAGTTCTTGGTTTCCCAAGCAACCAGTTTGCACAGGAAAAAGGTTCTTCCGATGATATTGCCGAGTTCTGTCAGATGAATTATGGCGTAAGCTTCCCTATGTTTGAGAAAATTGATGTGAACGGCTCAAGCGCTCACCCTCTCTTCCAGCACCTTAGCACAGAAGCTCCTGGCCTGCTCGGCTCCAAAGCAATCAAATGGAATTTCACCAAATTCCTTGTGGATCAGAACGGACAGGTCATTAAACGTTATGCTCCCAAAACAACACCGGATAAGATTGAAGAAGATATCAAGAACTTACTCCAAAAATAATGCACAGGCCACCCGTAGCCGGAAAGGTAGAGCTCCATTACCTCCGATCATGGATGGCCTTTTTTTCAACCCCGATGTCAGACTGTTCAAAAAAGACAAAAAAGAAGCTTTCCAATAACGGAAAGCTTCTTCTTCATCGTTCATATGATGCGGTCGAGAGGACTCGAACCTCCACGGGCATACGCCCACTACCCCCTCAAGATAGCGTGTCTGCCATTCCACCACGACCGCATGTCGTAAATAATCGGCAACAGAATTGATTATACCGGGTTCTGTTCTAAAAGTAAAGTGTTTTTTAATACTTCTTTTTCAACTAGGCATTTTCATCAAAAATCGCATATTCTCGTCATCTTTACCCATGAACTGCATATTATTAGATTCGATCCCCTCTTTTTCGGTAAGAGCCGATCTTGTTGATTCATTTATATATAGTCCCCCCTACATTTCTCAAACATTTAACTTTAAATGTTATATAAAATAACACTAATATTGAATTTCAGATTTAATCCATTGAATTTCAATGACACCATTGACAAAAAGCGGACATTTATGGGATGATAACTATCATATAATTCGGATTTTCAAACATAAAGCAAACAATAAGGAATATAAATGTTAATTAAAGTGACATTTAGCGAACACAGGAGGCGAATGATTGTGAACCGTGGGAATAAGCTGCTCGATTATGTTAAACTGCTTGATTCCTCTATTCAGGTTGGAGGGTTCACCCATTCCTTCGGCATGGATATCCATATCAAGGAGGGTACCATTCGTAATGCTGAAGATCTCGAATCATTCATGCGTTGTCAGTTGCACCCCAGCATCGTTCGTCTTGAAGGCATGGCCATCAAAGGCATCTATACCGCAGCAGATCACAAGGATACATGGCGGATAGCCCTGATCGACAAGCTCGTACATGTTCAGCGAACTCCTGGAGATCTCAGAGAAGAAGCTGCTACGATGGGTAAACGATTGATCAGACTCGCACGCGCTCTGCACCCCTGGATTGATTTCAGCCAGCTCGAACAGACCTTCGCCAAATATGATTCGGTTGGCTGCCTCTCCACTGTTCACGCCTGGATTAACCACCACCTCGATATCCCTGTCGAGGCGGCAGTTCTTGGTTATCTGCATTCAGCCATGAATGCCTGCATAACCGAAGCCTCCAAAGTCATTCCCCTGAACACTGATACAACCAAAGATCTGACGGTACGCCTGGCCGCAGATCTGGAGAATGAATGGAACACCGTCAGCGCCTCGGCTGCGGATGGACTGGCACAGCCAACCTCGATGTCCATGAAATCGTTTTTCCCCAGTTTCCATATGCTTGGAGCTGGACTTCATGCCTACAGGGCCTAATCCTTGTCCACCTACTCCTACACCTGCTCCCCTTCATTCAGACACAAAAAAAACACGCGGCAACCTCCTTGCCGACGTGTTTTTTGTCATTTCATTGGTTTATTTAACGTATTTGCGCCATTTTACATCACAAAATACACTTTTTTCCGTCTTTTTTAATTGTTAGATGACGGATTTACGTATATAATAAAATATACAGCTCGCATTTCTATATATTCTACATGAAGAAAGAGCGACTGAATACTACATTCTAACCAGGGGTGAACCCTTTTGAACAAGAAAAAGCCAGTGACTCCGTTCGGATGGGCCATCAAACGACGGCTAACCGAACTTCAAGTGGATCAGAAGACCTTTTGTGAACAGCATGGCATCCCACCCTATCGTTTATCCAATCTCATTCACGGCACACGCAAAGCAACTCGATTCAGACACTTGGTCGCTGATATTTTGGATATTCCAGATGAACTGAGATAAGATTTCTGCCAAAGGAGGACCCCATCCATGAGACATGTTACATCCGATCTGGAGAGGCTGTCGTTCCACTCCATAACTCACCAGCTCATCATCGTTGATCACGATTGGATTATCCAAAGTTGTAACCGTGCTTGGCAACAGGAACTCGGTCAACTATTACCGAACCCGGATGCGAACAGCACTCATAGACATTACCTGCATCTGTTGGAAGCCTGGGCATTACAAGGCAAGAACGCCAATATGGCACTTGTCGCACAGAATTTGAAAGAACGCGGAACACCCTTTAGTCGAAATCATACATATGACATCTGCGTGTATACGGTATACAACGAAGAGAGGTGGTTTCGTGTGGAACTCACCCCTCTATCTCACACTAACTCAAACCTGGATACCGATCTCGCTTTGATTGCCCACATGGATATTACCGAACAGAAAAAGACAGAACGCCAATTGAAGAAGGCTCTGTCTGACGTTCGCACCTTGCGAGGATTACTGCCTATTTGTGCTGTCTGCAAACAAATCAAGGACGAAGAGGAACATTGGAACTCCGTCGAGAGTTATCTGGAGAAACATACCCACGCCGAATTCACCCATGACATCTGCCCGGAATGCATCCGGCGGTTATATCCGAAATACTCGAATATTCTGGACAAGCGTTCCTGAACCCACTCTGCACTCGATACGATAACTACAATTACACAGACAGATGATGTTCAAACTGGGACATATCCAGTTCTTGCGGTGTCCCATGTAGGGTAATGGTACCTTTGTCCATGATATAGATATAATCTGCAGCACTGCGCACAAAATCAATACTCTGCTCGACCAGCAGAACCGAGAGGTTCCCCTTTGCCTTGAGCTGTAAAATAACCTGCCGAATGTCCTCCACGATGGAAGGCTGAATGCCTTCTGTCGGCTCATCAAGTAGCAGTAACCCCGGACGCGAAGCCAACGCTCGGGCAAATGCCAACTGTTGCTGCTGTCCACCACTCAGATCCCCGCCCTGCCGCCCATACATTGTAGCAAGCACAGGGAACATCGCCAGCACATCCTCCGGGAACGCCTTTACACCTGGTGCACTTGTCTCCAGGCCAAGCAACAAGTTCTCTTTCACCGTAAGCTGTGGGAAAATCTCCCGCCCCTGCGGTACATAACCGATCCCCGCCCTTGCCCGCTTGACTGTATCCAACGTGGATAACTCCTGATTTTGCCATTGAATATTGCCCTTGCGTATTTTGAGCAGCCCCATCAATGTTTTCATCAACGTCGTTTTACCTACACCGTTACGGCCCATCAGACACACCACCTGCCCAGGCTGTACATCCAGGTTCACACCACGAAGTACATTGCTTTCCCCGTAGCCGGATTCAATTCGTTGCAGCGACAGCATGGTCATCCCTCCTTTTGCCCAGATACACTTCTGCCACTTTCGAATCCGCCTGCACTTCCGCCATCGTACCTTCCTTCAACAATTTGCCTTCATGCATCACGGTCACCTTGGCTGCAAACTCTCGCACAAACTCCATGTCATGCTCCACCACCACAACCGAGCGCTCACGCGCAATCTCTTGCAGAAGCCGTCCGGTCTTGTGTGTTTCTTCATCCGTCATGCCCGCCGCTGGTTCGTCCAGCAACAACACACGAGGCTCCTGCAAGAGCAACATGCCGATCTCCAGCCACTGCTTCTCCCCGTGGGATAATGCTCCTGCACGAGCATCAACGCGGTCTTGCAGACCAATCTGGAGGGTAATATGCTCCATGGCAGCACTCATTTTTCCATATCGACGAATACCGATGGCTTGCAAAGGGGAACGGCGCGTCTCCGCCGCCAGCGTCAGATTCTCCTGCACCGTCAGACCCGCGAAGATCGAAGGCGCCTGGAATTTGCGTCCCACCCCTTTGCGAACAATCTGGTGCTCCTTCAGTCGTGTTAATTCCGTACCATCCGCCATCTTTACCGAGCCGGACATGGGTTTGGTTTTGCCGCATATCACATCCAGCATCGTCGTTTTTCCCGCACCATTCGGTCCAATCAGAAAATGCAGGTCATGCTCATGCAGCTTCAGATTCATGCCTTTGACAGCAACGAACCCACCAAAGGCTACCGTAATACCCTCCGCTACCAACACCGTTGATTCCTCAGTAGACTTCAGGTTTTTCCCGCGTGACTTGGACATGCGCACTCTCTCCTCTCCGCTTCAGCAAACGAACGATATGACGATACACACCTACAATTCCGTTTGGCATGAACAAAACTACTGTTACAAAGAGCCCACCAATGACGAACAGCCACCCTTCAGGGTAAGCCTCGCTTATGCCTGTTTTGGCTGCATTCAGCACCACTGCTCCGATGACCGCTCCAATAAGCGTACCTCGACCACCCAGCGCAACCCACAGGACCATCTCAATAGAAGGCACAATCCCCATCATCGATGGCGAGATAATACCGACCTGAAGAACAAACAACATGCCCGCGATGCCTGCAAGCGCACCGGAAAAAGCAAAAGCCAGCGTTTTATATCCTGCCGGATCATATCCGAGGAATCGCACCCGATTCTCTCCATCCCGCGCAGCTTCCAGCACCTGACCGAACCGGCTGTTCACCATTCGACGACACAGCACATAAGCGATCACCAGAACAGCAAGCGTTATATAGTAGAGAGCAATCGTTGTTCCTGCGGAATGAAGTGTAAATCCAAAGATCGAATTATACCCGGTAATGCCATTCGTTCCGCCCGTCCATTCCTGTTTGCCCACAAACAATGTCACCGTAATGAGAACCAGGGCTTGCGTCAGGATCGTAAAATATACACCGGTAATCCGGTTACGGAATGTAAACCAGCCCAGAGCAAAGGCGAGCAATGCGGGAAGGGCTATCCCCAATAACAGCGCCACCGGGAAAGAGCGAAACGGTTCCCAGAACCACGGCAGGCCGCTGAGACCACTCCATCCCATGAAGTCCGGAAGTGTTGCACCGCTAGCCTGAAGTTTCAGATACATCGCCATCGCATACCCACCCAGACCGAAGAACACACCATGGCCTAGACTCAGTACACCTCCATATCCCCAGATCAGATCGAGACCAATGGCCAGGATCGCCAGCGCCAAAAACTTGGCTAACAGACTCAGACGAAACTCCGTGGAGATCAGTGGAGCGAGACACATCATGATCAGTACAACCGCCCAGATAATCCTCATTTTCAGACTGCCAGTCTTGAGTAATGCCGACATGAACTAACCCCCTTCTTCACGTTAATCGAGACTCCGTGTGCGCATCGCGACCAAGCCGCGTGGTTTCCATTGCAGAAAAGCAACGATACATACGAACACGAGCACCTTTCCAATGGAAGCCGAGGTATAGGTTTCGAACAACGTGTTGAACATACCGATCCCCAGTGCACCGCACACGGTTCCGACCAATTTCCCCACACCACCCAGGACAACCACCATGAACGCATCCACAATATAATACGTACCAAGCGAAGGACCAATCGGACCAATGAGCGTTAACGCACAACCAGCGATTCCAGCGATTCCCGAACCAATCGCAAAGGTCATGCCATCTACCCGTCGTGTCGAAATGCCCAGACAGCCCGCCATGCTCCGATTCTGCATTACAGCCCTCATTCGTCTTCCGGAAGATGTTCGATAGATATAGAGGTACATGCACAGCAGCACAACCGCAACCAGTGCGATAATGAAAATTCGTTTATACGGAAATACAATGCCATCCGAGATCGCCAATCCACCATTGAGCCAGGCTGGACTGGATACCCCCACATTCGGCGCTCCGAATATCGTACGGGCCAGTTGTTGCAGCATCATGCCTACACCCCACGTCGCAAGCAGACTGTCCAACGGCCTGCCATACAGATGCCTGATCAACACCACTTCAAGCAACCAGCCAATCAGAGCAGCTACAATGAACGCAATCGGCAGAGCCACAACAAAGTAGGCACCGAACCACGCCGCTGGAGCATAGGACATGAACAGATTTTGAGTTACATACGTTGCATATGCACCGATCATGATCAGTTCACCGTGAGCCATATTGATGACATTCATCAGCCCAAACGTTACCGCCAGACCGAGTGCAATCAACAACAAAATCGAACTGATACTCAGACCGTTGAACATCTGCAGGATAAACATATCCATCGCTATCCCCTCCTCCATACCGTGACTCTCGATATTTCACATGATATCAATTAGCGGCAGCAACACATCGCACACCACAGTAACGCTTTACCGCAATGCGGTGAGAGGATGTGTTGTCACACCCTCGTCTATGAATTGGCTGCTTTGAAACAAGTTGCCTGTTTTATTGCGAGGTTTCTATGTTATTTAGCGCTGAGGGATGCTCCCCATTCATACGTTTTCAGATAAGGATCCGGCTTGACAGGCGCACCAGAATTCCACAATTCCTTGAACTGCCCGTCTTCCTGCACCTCACCAATCCGCACCGTTTTGTAGATATGTTGATTCTCTCCATCCACGGTTACCTTACCTTCCGGGGCGTCAAACTCCAGACCCTTGGCAGCCGCTTTCACCTTCTCCACGTCGGTTGATCCTGCTTTTTCCACCGCCGCCTTCCAGAGATAAACCGCTACATATCCCGCTTCAATTGGATCTGCTGTCACTCGATCAGCGCCATATTTTTCTTTATACTTGGCAACAAATGTTGCATTCTCAGGCGTATCCGTTGTCTGATAATAATTCCATGAAGCCAGGTGGCCCTTCAATACGTCTGCGCCGATGCCACGGATTTCTTCCTCCGCCACACTCACCGACAGGGTCGTCATCTGATCTGAGGAGATTCCAGCATCCTTCAATTGTTTGAAGAAGGCTACATTACTGTCTCCGTTCAGCGTATTGTATACAATATCAGGCTTTGCAGCCTTGATTTTGCTAATGATGGTACTATAATCGGTATGGCCCAACGGGGTATATTCCTCACCCACCACTTCGCCGCCTTCTGCTGCGAGTTGCGCCTTAATGACCTGATTGGCCGTTTTCGGGAATACATAATCTGAACCGAGCAGATAAAACGTCTTGCCCCTGTTCTCCAGTAACCAGGTTACGGATGGAACGATCTGCTGATTCGTTGTGGCTCCTGTATAAAAAATGTTTGGCGATGATTCCAATCCTTCATATTGCACCGGATAAAACAATAGACCTTTGTTCTGTTCAAACACGGGGAGCATAGCCTTCCGACTTGCAGAGGTCCATCCGCCAAATACCGCAGCGACCTTATCTTGTTGTAGTAACTTCCCAGCCTTCTCCGCAAAAGTAGGCCAATCCGAAGCGCCATCCTCAACTACAGGTTCGATCTGTTTACCCAGAACTCCGCCCGCGGCGTTAATCTCTTCAATAGCTAGCATCTCGGCATCTTTAACAGATACCTCACTGATTGCCATCGTTCCGCTGAGGGAGTGAAGAATGCCAACTTTGATCGTATCACCAGATGCAGCCGGCTCTCCTGTACCACCTGAACCCGAAGCTTCAGGCGGCGCAGCGCCCTCCACACATCCTGTCATCACAATGACCGCACCGAGCAAAATACTCCATAACTTGACCGACCTCTTCTTCAATAGCCTACACTCCCTTTTTTTAGTCTATTGACGAACATTAAGGACATTTACACCCGAAATGTTCGTTGATCCAAATTATGGAGCGTTACACCCTTCATGTCAATATAGCTTACATAATTTTATTTCATGCCTACTCATTTCATGCATGCTGCTAATAAGCCCGGAAGCTTATTGACAAAGGATTCACCCTGTGTGAGTATATTTAACATATAACATGATCCATGAACATATCAGACATTATAAGCGAAAGGTCGGATTGCCTTGCACTGGACTGAGCAGGAAAAGGAAAAGCTCCTGATTACCGTGGCCGCTAACCTCGCCCGTGAACGAAGAGCACGCGGACTCAAGTTGAATGTTCCCGAAGCCATCGCCTTGTTGACCTCCGAACTTATGGAACGAGCACGGGATGGAATGAGCGTTACCGAATTAATGAGATACGGAGGCACCATCCTGACACGCGAAGACTGCATGGATGGCGTTGCCGATATGATTCCTGAAGTACAGGTAGAAGCTACATTTCCTGACGGTACGAAACTGGTTACCGTACATGAACCTATACGCTGAGAAAGGCAGGAGAAACCATGATTCCTGGTGAATATCGCTTGAAGCCAGATGACGACATCATCTGTCATCCGGATCGTTCAACCCTACGCCTCATTGTCCTCAACCGCGGCGACCGTCCCGTCCAGGTCGGCTCTCACGTTCACTTCTATGAAGTTAATGCAGCACTGGACTTTGATCGCACGTCAGCTTTTGGACATCGCCTGCACATTCCGGCAGGCACAGCAGTCCGCTTCGAACCCGGTGAAGAGAAGCCGGTTGAACTCACGACCTTTGGCGGCAAACGCCAGATTCACGGGTTCAACGGATTAACCGAAGGTTCTGCGGATCAAGCTCCTGATCCACAGAAACTGGAGACATTCCTGAAGACGTTCTCTCCACCCATACAAGATGGAGGTGAACCTTCATGAAACGAATGAGCCGCGAACAATACGCGTCGATGTTCGGACCCACAACCGGTGATGCTGTCAGACTTGCAGATACCGAACTATGGGCAGAGATTGAACATGATTATGCTGTCTACGGAGACGAGAGCAAATTCGGGGGTGGCAAGGTTATCCGCGACGGGATGGGCCAGTCCACCTCTGCTCTGCGAAGTAACGGCACTCCTGATACTGTTATCACCAACGCTATCATTATCGATCATTGGGGCATTGTAAAAGCAGATATCGGCATTCGGGATGGTCATATCTGCGCCATTGGCAAATCTGGTAACCCGGACACGATGGATGGTGTTCATCCCGCACTAGTCATCGGAGCTTCCACCGAAATCATCGCTGGTGAAGGCATGATTGTAACTGCCGGCGGCATTGATACCCATATTCATTTCATCTGCCCACAGCAGATTCAAACTGCATTATCCTCCGGGGTCACGACCATGATCGGCGGCGGAACAGGACCGGCAACAGGAACCAAAGCCACCACCTGCACACCAGGAGCCTGGCACATTCACCGGATGCTAGAGTCCGCAGAAGCTTTCCCCATGAACATTGGTTACCTTGGTAAAGGCAACAGCTCCACCACCGCACCTTTAGTCGAACAGATTGAAGCGGGTGTAATCGGCCTGAAGCTGCATGAGGATTGGGGTACTACCCCGAGCGCGATCGATGCATGTCTGACTGCTGCCGGAGAACATGATGTTCAAGTCGCTATCCATACCGATACACTGAACGAAACCGGATTTCTCGAAAACACACTGGCTGCGATTAACGGCCGGACGATCCACACCTACCACACAGAAGGCGCTGGTGGCGGACACGCACCGGATATTATCCGGGCAGCTGGGGAGTCCTACGTTATCCCCTCATCAACTAATCCAACACGACCATACACACGCAACACTGTAGAAGAGCACCTGGATATGTTAATGGTGTGTCACCATCTGGACCCTTCCATCCCGGAAGATGTCGCTTTTGCGGATTCGCGGATTCGCCCCGAGACGATTGCGGCCGAAGACATTTTGCATGATCTAGGCGTGTTCAGCATCATCAGTTCCGATTCACAAGCCATGGGCCGAGTGGGCGAAGTCATTATCCGTACCTGGCAGACAGCCGACAAAATGAAAAAACAGCGTGGCAAACTCGAACTCAACCCGGATTCTCCCTCCGATAACGATCGGATCAAGAGATATGTCGCCAAGTACACCATCAATCCCGCTATCGCTCATGGAATCGGACACCTCGTCGGTTCGGTGGAAGTTGGAAAGCTGGCAGATCTAATCATATGGAAACCGGCTTACTTCGGTGTAAAACCCGAGATCGTCATTAAAGGTGGCATGATTACGTTCGCCCAGATGGGTGATCCCAATGCGTCCATCCCGACACCTCAGCCCGTATTCGGCAGACCGATGTTCGGAGCCTATGGTAGCGCCATTGCCAGCGGATCGATCACATTTGTATCCCAAGCCGCAGCAGAAGCAGGGATCAAAGAGTCATTGGGCTTGAAAAAGCGGGTTGAACCCGTCAAAGGCTGCCGCTCAGTCAGCAAAAAAGACATGATTCATAACGACGTCACCCCCGTTATTGAAGTCGATCCCGAAACCTATGAGGTGCGCGCCGACGGCGAGCTTCTCACCTGCGAACCCGCAGACGAGTTGCCTATGGCACAGCGGTACTTTATGTTTTGATAGGAATACGGATTAGCTGATAAGGGGGCACTCATGATGAACAGTGGCACGAAGCTACTCCGTTACGTTCAGCTGCTGGATTCAGCCCTGCCCATCGGTGGTTTCTCCCATTCCTTTGGTCTGGAAGCCTACACGCATGATGGCACCGTACGAAATACCGCCCAGCTTGAACAGTTTATTCGCAGCCAGCTTCATTCCAGTCTTGTAAGACTAGATGGCCTTGCCATCAAAGGCGTCTATCAAGCGATAAAACAGCAAGACGCCGCTCTACTTGCTCTGTATGACAAACGCGTCCACGCCCAGCGTTCCCCTCGGGAACTCAGGGAAAGCGGACACAAAATGGGAAAGCGACTGCTCAAGCTCGCCCGTTCACTCTATCCATGGATGGACTTTTCCCTGATTGATAAGGCCATACAGGAATACGGCGCATATTGCGGCATCACAACCATTCACGGTTATATCAACTATCAATTGGAGATTGGACTGGACGAAGCCGTTACCGGGCATCTGTATACCTCAGTGAACGCTTATGTGAACAGCGCACTTCGCCTGCTGCCCATCGGACAAACGGAAGCGCAGATGTTGATTCAGAAACTGCTTGATGATATTGAAGCGGAATGGGCTCTCATTCGGGAAAATGACCCGGAAGACATGCGCAGCTTCGGAATCGCCCAGGAAATCTACGCCATGCGGCACGAAACCTTACCCGCGCGGCTATTTATGTCTTAACTACAACTTTTATATAACCAAGGAGGAATTGTTATGTGTGGAGGAGCTAATCATACGCATCATCCGGAGTGGAAACGCAACGAATTTGATCGGAGTCGTCCGATGCGAATTGGCATTGGTGGACCAGTAGGTTCAGGTAAAACAGCCCTTGTGGAGAAGCTGTCCAAGGCACTGCGTACACGGTATAGCCTTGCTGTCATCACGAATGACATTTATACCAAGGAAGATGCCGAAATCTTGCTGCGTCAGAACGCCCTGGCACCAGAGCGTATTATCGGCGTTGAGACAGGCGGATGCCCGCACACGGCTATTCGTGAGGATGCCTCCATGAATTTCGAAGCAGTTGACGAGTTGATTGAACGTTTCCCAGATCTACAACTGATCTTCATCGAGAGCGGCGGTGACAATCTCTCTGCTGCATTCAGTCCAGAACTGGCCGATGTGTTCATCTACATTATCGACGTTGCCCAAGGGGAGAAACTTCCTCGCAAAGGCGGTCCCGGCATCACCCGTTCAGATCTGTTGTTAATTAACAAAACCGACCTCGCTCCTTACGTTGGAGCAAGCCTGGAAGTGATGAAAAATGATACCGAGCGGGTACGCGAAGGCCGCCCTTACGTCATGTCTAATCTAATGAGCGGTGAGGGTGTATCCGAGATTGTCCACTGGCTTGAACATCAATATATGGATGACGATGCTTCCGCTGCACATCTGCATTCACACAGCCATGAGCATGGCACTCACTCGCATTAATTCATCTTCTGTCCCCACGGGAACAGAGATGAATCGGGACGAAAGTGCAGGTGAGCCCGTCACGCGCCGCAGCGAGCTTCGGGCCACCTTTGCCTTTCAAGGCGAGCGAACTGTCATGACTGATCGTTATTACAGCGCCCCCCTCCGGTTTAGCCGATCCTTTCGACCTCCCGGAGGTGGAACCGAATTATGCGTGTACACGTCAGACGTTTCTCCCGGAGTCCTCAACGGGGATCACTATCATTCCGAGTGGGAATTAGGGGAAGGCACCCATGTCATGCTGAGCAGCACATCTGCTACCAGGCTTCATCCCACACCTTCCATTCCCTCATCCGTCAATCATCACTTTCGGTTGGGAAAAGGGGCCACGCTGGAATACTTTCCTGAATGTGTAATTCCTTTCAAAGGCAGTTCTTCATCACTCACTGTAACCTTTGAGCTGGAAGAACAGGCGATCCTGGCCTATGCAGATATCTGGTCTGCCGGACGAATTCATCGGGGAGAAGCATTCCAATTTGAGCGTTACCGCAGCTTGACGGAGATATGGCAAGGCGAGAAACTGGCTGTCTGGGATCGATTCGGACTCGATCCGGAAACCGATGACCCCAAACACTCAGCATCCCTCCTTCACTATACTCACACGGCTGCATTGTGGATGATTGCCCCGGGACTGGGTACTGCCGAGCTGGAACAGGTCAGATCCGCTCTGCCACCAGATGGACGAATGCTCGCAGGGGCAAGTTTGCTGGCAACCGGCGGCATCGGCGTTCGACTCCTTGGCATGGCAGCCTGGGAGCTTCAGGAACAGTGTCTTCAGATCTGGAATACACTTCGTCCCCATCTGCTGGGCAAAGAAACCCTCGTTTTTCGTAAATAAAGATATCGATCATAAGTTAACACAAAAAACCTCTGAACTGTCTCCGAGTGTGTTCGGATTAGTCCAGAGGTTTTTGTACATTCAGTCTAAGGATGCTGTCCATATCACTTACGCTTCGTTTCCCTCAGAATTGTTCTCTGATTTGTTGTCAGCCTTATAGCGATAGTCGCCTGCATCTTTGCTTTCCTTGGATTTTCGGTAACGGGTAAACTCGATATATTCACTGATAAAAGACTGTTCCACAGTCGATAATTCGCTTTCCTGGCAATTCAATTGCCGCAACACGTCAAAAAAATAATCCTCCCGTTTTTCCCGCACCATCGCTTCCTTCGATGGACGCCCAATCATGAGCCAGTCGAGGCTCACATCAAAAAACGAAGCAATCTCAATTAACTTATTCGTACTTGGAATAGACTTGCCACGTTTCCAATCACCCAGATTGCCCGTGCTAATCTTCAGCTGTTGGCAGAAAGCCTTCTTGGTCATTCCTCGTTCGGCAATCAGGTGTTCAATTCGCTCATAGATCGACTGCATACAAGAACCGCCTTCCAACCGTAATAATCAACTCATCTGCTTGAATTATACCACATTATTCCTGAATGCTCAGCCTTTAAATCCCCGAAATATGATGAGGTATAACGTATAACACAAAGATAGACTCCCACGAATGATCATGAGAGTCTATCTTATAACGTTGTTGCTGTGATGCGGTCGAGAGGACTCGAACCTCCACGGGTATACACCCACTACCCCCTCAAGATAGCGTGTCTGCCATTCCACCACGACCGCATATTCAATTGTAAAAAATGGTGAGCCATGAAGGGCTCGAACCTTCGACACCCTGATTAAAAGTCAGGTGCTCTACCAACTGAGCTAATGGCTCTTGCTGTAAACTTCACCGGATGTGCCACGCTTCATTCTTGTCTCTAAGAGCAATGACTTTGAGGATTTCTCATCGAAAATATAAATCTCATGAGGTGGTGAAGATATGACCCGTAGGGGATTCGAACCCCTGTTACCTCCGTGAAAGGGAGGTGTCTTAACCCCTTGACCAACGGGCCTTAATAACAAGTTGTCTTTCTTGGCGACAAGAATGAGTATACCACAGGACATTTTATACTTGCAACACTTTTTTTAAAATTTATTTCCCAAGCCTTTTTTGCCTGTTGATACTGCTCTTCAGAAACCCATTAATCGCCACCTTCCCTATTCATGCCAATGTCATCCCTGTGCAGGAAAAATGTAAATCACCCATTAAAACACTTACAAAAACTTATATTCACTTATAATATTGCAAAGCACATTAAGAATACTTATAATTAAAGTATCAGTATAAGTACGGTCATCCATACAACCGGAGGTGACATGTTTGTTTCAAGAAGAACGAATGCAGCTCATTGTTGAACATCTACGCAAACACAATCGCATCTCAGCCGATGATATTGTCACCTTGTTTGATGTATCACGGGATACTGCACGCAGGGATCTGATCAAGCTTGAGGAACAGGATGCCATTATTCGAACACGTGGCGGTGCGATTCTCCCCCCTCCTCCGCAAGAATTCAGATCCTACAAAGACCGTTTACTCGATGTATCTGAGGAAAAAAGAGCCATCGGCAAACTCGCTGCGGCCATTGTAAGACAAGGCGAGATCATTATTCTGGATTCTTCCACGACCGTGCAGGCCTGTGCCGAGAACTTGAACGGCAAATCCTGTACCGTCATTACTAATTCGATTCATTCCGCTGATCTTCTCTCCAATCACACAGCTGTCCAGATTCGTTTACTCGGCGGCAAAGTGGATAAGGAACAACGTTATGTCTACGGTACCTCTGTTATCGAGACTCTCTCCCACTATTATGTAGATAAAGCCTTTATCGGAATTGGCGGTATCACCATGGATGGCTTCAGCGCTTCCGAAGAGGAAGGGAAAATTAAACACCAAATGATGAAGGCTGCCAAGAAAGTCGTTGTTCTTGCCGATCAATCCAAGTTTGATAGACGTTATGGTTATCGTTTTGCCGACTGGTCATTGGTGGATGTATTGATTACGGATCAATGGCCAACCAAAGAATGGCTTGTTTTTCTAGCCGAACAACAGGTTGAGATTCTCATTCCTGAACCCACAGATGATAAGGAGTTGTAAATATATGAAATTATTTGCCACAGATTTAGATGGAACTTTATTGAACAGAGACAGCCAGATTAGCCCGGAGAATGCAGCAGCCATTCAAAAAGCACAGCAATCCGGTATGAAGGTTACAATCGCTACAGGACGTGTCTACTCCGATGTGGTAACCATCAGCCGCGAAGGCGGAATCAAAACCCCAATTATCGGCTCCAACGGAGCGACGATTCATGATGCAGACGGTGAACGTCTATTCCATCTTCCACTTGAACGTGACACAGCAGCTTCCGTCATGCAGTGGCTGGAGGATCATGATTTCTATTATGAGGCCTCAACGCAGCAAGGTATCTATGCCCCGCTTAGCAGTCATGAGACCTTGCTCGCCGAGATGGAACGCGTTCTTGGTTCGAACCCTGGTGAGGACATTGCACGCATGATTCGGGCCATCAAGAAACACTATGACAAAAAAGATTATCACCGCGTAAACAACCATAGCGAAATCCCGGCAGAAGCCTGCATTTACAATATTATGGCCTTCTCCATGAATCCGGACAAAGTAAAGGCAGGACGAGAACACTTCGCTTCCCGATCCGATGTAGCCATGGTTGTATCCTTTGAGCATAACTTCGAAATGCAGCACCCGGACGTATCCAAAGGTAATGCCCTCACCAAATTGGCGGCTCACCTGAACATCTCCATGGAAGATACAGCAGCGATCGGAGATAACTTCAACGATGTCTCCATGTTAAAAATGGCTGGACTCGGCATCGCCATGGGTAATGGCGAACCCGAAATTCAGGCATTAGCCAAAGCCATAACGTTGACTAATGTGGAGCACGGTGTCGCACATGCCATTGAGTGCCTGCTTGAAGGTAAACCCGTATCCCGTCCGGAAACGATTGTCGGAGAAGGACAGTAATTGAACCTGTATGGAATTAACCGCTGAATCTGGATGGATGGGTCGTCTTTTGATCCAAGCTGGTTCGCTTCATTTCAACTCAGCAGATCGAACATGAGGCACGTCCTGTAACAAAATAATCAGTTGCTCGCCCCGGTATGAACCCGGCAGTTGCAATGTGAACTCAAGCACAGTCTCTTCTTCAGAGTCTGTGCTTTTTTGCTGTTCTGTTTTAAATCCAATGACCGAGATCTTTTCCTGCCCCAGCAGTGCCAAAACACTCTTCAGAGCCTCTCCCTCCGTTTGCAGGTGGATGGTTAACGTCTCTGTTCGAGCGGATACCAGCCAGCGTGTAGGCCGATGCAGTAGCATCTGTGCCACTACAATAAGCAGCGTCACGCCTGCACCTGTCCAATACAGACCTGAACCCACCGCAAGTCCCATGCCTGCTGTAGCCCATATGCCTGCCGCTGTGGTCAATCCTCTGACCGTATGCCGCTGCGTGAAGATCATGCCAGCGCCAATGAACCCCACACCGCTAACAACCTGTGCAGCGATCCTAGATGGATCCAGGGACAGATTGTCCCAACCGGCCTGATCCTGAAATCCGTACTTCGACACAATCATCATCAGGGCAGCACCGACGGCGACCACAAAATGAGTACGAATTCCTGCCTCTTTCATTCGGTTCTTGCGCTCATATCCGATTAGCACACCACATATTCCAGCTATGAGTACACGCATCAAGTATTCCACTTCCATGCACATCACCTCTTTCATTATGTATATGCTTACATGTGTCTATCTTTACTATTACCCAATCTTTCCCCGACTAATAAAAAGCCTCTACTCAGGTCAATTCTCTGCCCGAAAATTGCCCCCTTGTCTCTCTCCCAATCCGTAATAATGTCTAAAATTATATATCAGCGGATGCCATTCCTCCGGATTGATTTTGTTCGGTCCAGATATTAGTCTTGTGTGCGCGTGCACCTTCACCGCTTTCGCTTCCACAATCGCCATGAACGGTGTGTGTTCAGGAATACGTATGTGTTGAACAGCGGCTTCAATCTGAAGCGGACATTCAGCTATTTTATCTGGAGCCACCTGAACCGATGATTCAGATGTCAGTCCAGCTACAGTGAATTTATCCTGGCAAAACGTATAGCCCATCTGCCTTTTCTCCTCAGGAACCGGGGTAACTCCCGTATAACGCCCCAATGCCTCAACCTGTTTCCACATAGATGCATCTGGCAAATTAATCACACACTCAGGGTGTCGACTCAGATTTTGATAGGCTTTGCCCTGTATACCTAGACCAAGAACCAAACAATCCCCCAGCGCCCAAGATGAAGACAGTGGAGACAGGTTGGTTGACCCATCCTCGTTTAATGTGCTTAACAGCAATACAGGCGTACCATAATATAAAATACTGGGATTAAGCGTTTCATGTTGAATCACTTCTGAACTCTCGGACAACTGCTCTATGGCAAAGTCCTGTTTCGTTATCTTTTTCATATTCTGTACCTCTCCTGTTCCAATTCCATTGGTTTATAACCTCAATCTGACCCGTAGGGACGATAGAACAAAATTGTAATACAGGAATAGTTCAGATATGATCGAAGTATGAATGTATATCCAAATATTACTGTTGTTGCGTCGTTAATTGCTGATCCAAGCCGCGCTATTTTTCTTTCGTCTTTGCTGGATGGGCGGGCGTTGCCCGCAGGAGAGCTTGCTCATATGGCAGGCGTCACTCCCCAGACAGCAAGCAGCCATCTCGCTAAACTCGTAGTGGGAGGATTACTCGAAGTCGAACAACAAGGACGCCATCGATACTACCGTCTGGCAAGCAAAGAAATTGCTAATCTGATTGAAACCATGGCCAGTATTGCTCCACCTGTACAGATCCGCTCTCTCAAACAATCCGTTCAGCTTCAACAACTGAGTTATGCACGGACCTGTTATGGTCATCTGGCTGGGAAATTAGGAATCTCGCTCTGTGAGACCTTACTACAGAAGGGTTATCTTTCAGAGCCCGAAGAGAAACATAGCAAGGATTATCAAGTTACAGAGAAAGGAATGCAGTGGTTTACTACGTTCGGTATTGAACTTCAAGTGAAGCCGGGGTCACGCCGTGCCATCGCTCGTAAATGTCTGGATTGGAGCGAACGCCGTCATCATCTCTCGGGTATGCTTGGGGAACAACTCAGACATCGATTATCGGAACTGGACTGGATTCGTCAAAAAACAGGAAGTCGCTCTGTCGAAGTAACGGATGCTGGCAAGAAAGGTTTATACGAGGTGTTGGGCATTTCACTTTAAGCAGAAGCGTCTATGAGGGATAACCAAAAATGAGAACGTAAAAAAATCCCCTTCACACTGACCGTCAACCGGTCTAATGTGAAGAGGATTTTTTTGGTGATTCAGAACGGAGAGAGAGGGATACTCTCACTTCGTTCGAGACTGCGAAGTATTGCTAACGAAGCTTATGCTCCGACGAACCTCTAGGGTTCTCATCCCTTTGCAGAGAAGTTTAATTCAGAACGGAGAGAGAGGGATTCGAACCCTCGCACCGCTTACGCAGTCTAACCCCTTAGCAGAGGGTCCCCTTATAGCCACTTGGGTATCTCTCCAAGAAATGGCTCCCCGAACAGGGCTCGAACCTGTGACAACTCGATTAACAGTCGAGTGCTCTACCAACTGAGCTATCAGGGAAAATTAATCTTGATTAACTTAATTTATCATGATTAATAATCCAAGTCAACATGCCTTTCATCACTTTCTTACGTGCAGTGAACGATGCACACATCAGATATTCTGAAGACCCAGTTTTCCCGCACAACGACCACAGCGGTAACGCTTCGGATCTATTTTCCGCTTGCGCAAATATTCCGTACCACAGCTCTTGCACACCAGCTTATAACGATAGGGCAGAGGTTTTCTGCCTTTGCCGTCAGGAAGTGATTGACAGTAACGCGAACCGCCCACTTTCTGCAACAAAGCCTTGAATTCCGGGTCACGATGCTGATAGCCGCGTCCACGAATATGCAAATGATAGTGACACAGCTCATGCTTGATGATTTTCTCAACCTCATCTCGCCCATAGACTTCGAGTTGATGCGGATTGATCTCAATCCGGTGACTTTTGAGCATATAACGTCCACCTGTAGTGGTCAGGCGACCGTTAAACAACGCTTCATGGGTGAACGGCACTCCGAAATGATCCAGTGATACCTGTTCAATCCATTGTTGCAATTCCTCATTTTCCATCGGTATCCTCTCCTTGCACCCCCTCGGAGCATTTGTTTTTCCCGCATAATACTTGAATTTTAACCGTTTCGTAGGCTACACTGTCAAGTAGAATGTATGAGGGGAGATTATTACTCGTTATGCCTACAATGCGCTATGTCATCTTGCAGCAGGAACAACAATTGCAGTTTGTGGAAATGCCGGCGGATTACGCCTATCAACTCAGTGCGCTCAATCTGCGCCTGCACAAGGAAATCGATAAACTCACTGCAGCAGATGTCCCTGTCCTGCCTTGGGCGATTGCCGAATGTGACAACCTGGATCTCCTGAACGAAAACCTTTCCATTATCGGTGGCCTTGATTATATCAATGCGCTTGAAGAATCTTTTGCAGCACTACGTGAAAGCCATTATCCCTTGATTTCCCTACTTACCGAAATTCGGGCGCTTCAGGCCCAATTGGAACAATGGTATGAAGAAGAGATGGAAGCTCTCTAATTCACTCCAGATCTCATTTTAAAATGACAAGAACGAAAAGCGCATCTCCCTGAATTGGGATTTGTGCTTTTTGGTATTAATATTGATTTGCCAGTGTCCTTCACTTAACCCGCACAGTCCAGGCTATTGCCACATATGCTAACGTACAGATGAATTATGCAAGAGGAGGAGATACCCTTGCCTCAATGGCTTTGCAATCAACTGATGCGTGCATTTCACAAAAAGGACAGCCGGCAAATCAAGTTGCTGAACGAATGCTGGTTCTTTTATCGTAACAAACCAGCAAATGGCACACCGCGCAGCGCGGAGAACGAACTTTAAGAGGTTGTTCAAACAGTCCGCTTTTGAACACGAACTTTAAGCAAAAGCCCATGATCATAGCCATCGTACTTACCAGAGGAATTAGAACGGATAACGGGACCATTATTGTCGACACAAACAGCCTTCCCTGTCAGGGAAGGCTGTTCTCCAATCCTATTACTTAGGAAGACTGTTGCGCAGAAGCAGGCTTCTTCATCGTAAGGCCGACACGGCCTTTTTTGGTATCCACATTCATAACCCAGACTGTTACATTATCCCCAACAGACACAACGTCCATCGGATGTTTAACATACCCGTTGCTGAGCTGCGAGATATGGACAAGCCCGTCACTCTTAATTCCAATATCAACAAAGGCACCGAAATCAATTACGTTCCGAACTGTACCTTGCAGCTCCATGCCTTCCACCAGATCCTCAATCTTCAATACATCCGTACGGAAGATTGGCAATGGCATCTCTTCACGCGGGTCACGACCCGGGCGCTGCAAGCTGTCCAGAATATCACGCAATGTAGGCACACCTACGTCCAGTTTCACGGCCAGTTGTTCTGGCTGTTGCTCCGACAGTAACACCGACAATTCCTTGCTTCCCAGCTTGTCCAGTGCAACCTGAAGCTCCTTGAACAGCTGATCAACCACCTTGTAGGACTCAGGGTGAATCGGTGTACGATCCAGCGGATTCTCGCCCTCGCCAATACGCATAAATCCTACGCACTGTTCATACGTTTTGGCACCCAGACGCGGTACCTTCTGAAGCTGACGGCGGTTCGTAAACCGGCCATTTTCTTCACGGTACTTCACGATGTTTTTGGCAATCGTAGCATTAACCCCAGCAACGTATGACAACAACGAAGGTGAAGCCGTATTCACGTCCACACCTACATGGTTAACTGCGGATTCCACGACAGCCTTCAGGCTTTCTTCCAGGATCTTCTGGGATACGTCATGCTGATATTGACCCACGCCAATGGCTTTCGGATCAATTTTAACCAGTTCCGCCAACGGGTCTTGCACCCGGCGAGCAATGGAAGCTGCACTGCGTTCAGCTACATCGAGGTCTGGGAACTCTTCTTGCGCCAGCTTGGATGCAGAATACACACTTGCACCTGCTTCGTTAACAATCAGATATACGAGACTTTCATCACCGTTCTCCTGAATAATCTCGGCAACAAACTGCTCCGTTTCACGCGATCCCGTACCGTTACCGATAACGATCAGTCCAATATCATATTGCTTGATCATCCGGTGGAATACTTCCGCAGCTTCACGTTTCTTGTTGTGTGGTGGAGTTGGGTAGGTCACAGCCACTTCCAGCAACTTGCCCGTATCATCTACTACAGCCAGTTTACAACCGGTACGATAGGCCGGATCGACTCCCAGCACACGTTTGCCATGAATCGGCGGTTGAAGCAACAGATTACGCAGATTGGCCGAGAATACCGATATGGCCTGATTTTCTCCTTTTTCCGTGAGCTCTCCACGAACTTCACGCTCGATGGAAGGCGCGATCAGCCGCTTGTAAGCATCTTCAATCACATCACGCAGGATATCCTGCACGGCAGAAGCACCACGAATGATCTGTCCTTCCATATGGCGATGGGCCGGTTCTGCCTGTACGTCCAGGCCAACTTTCAGAATACTCTCACGTTCACCGCGATTAATCGCGAGAATACGGTGTGGAGGCATCTTTTTGGCTAATTCGCGGTAATCATAATAATTCTCGTACACAGACTCCTCTTGAGCATCCTTCGCTTCCGAAGTCAGCATGCCGTGATCCAAGGTGTACCGACGAATCCAGGCACGAATGGCAGCATCGTCTGCGATGTTCTCCGCGAGAATATCTTTGGCTCCCTGAAGCGCCGCCTCCGCATCTTCTACACCCAGTTCAGCATTGATATATTTCGCAGCTTCCTGGAGTGTATCTCCTTGTTTCGGTTGACCCCAAATCCATACAGCAAGGGGCTCAAGACCTTTTTCCTTGGCCACACTGGCACGTGTTTTCCGCTTCTGACGGAACGGACGATACAAGTCTTCCACTTCCTGCAGCTTCACAGCTTGGGTAATGGAGTTCTTCAGTTCTCCGGTCAGCTTGCCCTGTTCCTCTATAATACGGATGACTTCCAATTTGCGATCCTCAAGATTGCGCAGATAGACAATGCGTTCCTCAATTGATCGCAGCTGGTTCTCATCCAGCTCTCCAGTCATTTCTTTACGGTAGCGGGCGATAAATGGAATCGTATTGCCTTCGTCCAGAAGCTCCGACGTTGTGCGGACCTGCTTCAAGGACAGTGACAGTTCCTTGGCTACCTGTTTGATGATTCGTTCATGGCGTTCTGCCTTTATTGTTTCTTCATTGGGTTCCAGAACCGTTTCCTGTTCAGACAAAATAAATCCCTCTTTCCTTCCTGAATCGTTCGTTACAATCATTTCAGGGCAGCTTTGCTGCTGTAATTACAGTATTGTTAAACCATTTGTTTCTTCCACTCTACCCTATATTATCACAAAATCACGTCCAGATTTCCATCAATCCGCAAGCATACAAGTTCTGACAGAATGATGTCATCCTCCAGCCTTCCCCATTACAGCAAAAAAAGACCGAAAAACGTCCACACGACGCCCCCCGGTCTTTCCTTATTCAAAATTTTAAATACAATAGCAATCTAATAAGTGAAACTGCTCATTTACACGATGACGGAGAGGACAGAAAAAGCCTGAAAAAGCGAAGCTACAAGCTTTCTGCAGAAAGCTACTTCGAAAGCATACACTTTGCCTAAAAGCTTTCTGAAAGAAAGCTACATCGGAAGCATACGCTATCTCCGGATTTTCCCTTTGAGAAAAGGGAATCAAAAAATCTGGGATAACAGCGATTGGAAGGTTGTTCTGTCATCGTAGTATCCGTGTAAATAAAATGTAATTCACTTATCTAGACGCGCTCGAACCGGAACATTTCGCTCAGATAGTCTCCTGATGCACTGCCTACCGAAATACCGCCATACATCAAGGCATCGCCGGTAAAGGTCTCCGAGCCGCCTTTCAGACGGTAATCCGCACTAGGGTCCAATCCTTTCAGCTTCAGGCGCTGGAGTGGCGCATTAGGCTCAGAGAGCACCCGGAAGTAGAATACAACGGCTTCGCTTCCGTCTGGTGCAATAAACATCCAAGCGGTCTCATTACCTTCAAACGGGCTGAGCAAGCGACGGAATGTTCCATATTGAACCGTTCCACGGATCTCTTTGTACAGCTCAACCTGCGCTTTCACGATTTCGTTCTCTTCCTCTGTGAATTTCGTCAGATCCAGCTCATACCCAAAGTTGCCCGACATTGCAACATGTCCCCGAATCTCAAGAGAAGTGATCCGGTTCACCTGATGATTCGGTACCGCTGAGATATGTGATCCCATCGAACTCACTGGGTACACAAGACTCGTACCGTATTGAATCCGCAGACGGGAGATCGCATCAGTGTTGTCACTTGTCCACGTCTGTGGCATGTAATACAGCATACCTGGATCGAAGCGGCCACCACCACCTGAACAGCTCTCGAACAGAATGTTAGGGAATGCCGAAGTGATTCGTTCCATGACGTCATACAACCCCAACATGTAACGATGCGCTGTCTCACGCTGTCTGTCTGCCGGAAGCAACGCAGAACCCACTTCCGTCATATTCCGGTTCATGTCCCATTTCACATAAGTGATTGGTGCCGAACCAAGTACATCTGTTAACATGCGTACAATCTCATCACGTACATCCTGACGAGAGAAGTCGAGTACCAGTTGCTGACGTCCTTCTGTTCGACGACGATCTGGCACATGCAGGCACCAGTCTGGGTGCGCACGGTACAGCTCACTGTCTGGTGAGATCATCTCAGGCTCAAACCACAATCCGAACTGCATGTCCAGACCTGTTACCCGGTTAGCCAGATCATCCAGCCCCTGTGGCAATTTGTTCTTATCTACAATCCAGTCGCCCAACGAGGAATTGTCGCTGTCCCGGTGTCCAAACCAACCATCATCCAAGACAAACAGCTCAATACCCAGCTTTTGTCCAGCACGAGCGATCTGTTCAATCTTGTCCGCATTGAATCCAAAATAAGTTGCTTCCCAGTTATTGACCAGAACCGGACGTTCCGCATTGCGGAACTTACCACGTGCAAGACGTTCCCGGTACAGTTCATGGTACGACTGAGACATACCATCCAGACCTGCATCCGAATATACCATAACCGTCTCAGGTGTCTGGAACGCTTCCTGTGGATCCAGCTTCCAGCTGAACTCGAACGGGTTGATCCCGAGCGATACACGAGTGGTGTGGAACTGATCCACTTCAGCCTGTGCAGTGAAGCTACCGCTATAGACGAGACTGAATCCGTAGACTTCACCCTGATCTTCATCCGTGCCTGGTGTCATCAGTGCAATAAATGGATTCTGCTGATGACTGCTTGACCCACGACGGCTCTCAATCCCTTGCAGGCCTGAAGCAAGCGGTCTGCGAACGATATCACGTTCCCGTGTCCAAGCTCCTGACAATTGCAACAATTCATAATCTGCATGCGGGAAATCAACAGAGGAACTGAGCGCACGCACCACATTCACTGAGGTAGCGCTCTCATTAACGACACGCATGGAGCGTGTAATGGCATTAAATGCCGTAAAGGCTGTATAGGAAAGCTCAATTTTGATGCCTGCAACGCGGTCTTCCAACTCAATAACCAGCGTCTCTGCTTCTTCATCGGATTCAACATACGTTGCTGGCAATCCAGTAAGCGCTGTCTTTCCTTTGACCAATCGATGGCCTGTATACGTAAACTCCGAAACCGTTGAGCCATTCTCAAGTTCCAGTTGGATTGCCGGATTACGGAAATCACTTGTGCCATACACGGGTAGTTCCACTGCCAATGTATCAAATGAAATCGTACGGTCTTCTGGTACCGGGTTCGGACTGAAAGATGCTCGTTCTGTACGAACATGCAACCAGCTCAGATCGGTGTCGCGTAATTTTTTGCCATAATACAAATGCACCAAATATCCTGAAGGCAGTACCTGAAATACATAACTGGCCTCACGGGTTTGTAAATGAAACTGAAGTTTCTCTTGATTGATGTAAATGCTCATATGTCTCCTCCACCTCTATATATAGGTCTTTCGGGTAAACGGTTTCTCAGGTTCCATTATAACGAAAAGATCGCCAATGTTCTACGCTTTCATCAAGCTTTAATCAAAAGAGCGTACAACAGCCCGAAGGATGCCATACGCTCTTTTGGTTACAGTCTGAAATTAGTGTGTTCCCTCACAGGAACATCCATTGCCAACGGACGGCAGGACAGCGTACAAGACGCTGGTTGCTACCTTAAAAATCGATTAAACCAAGGCTGATCTGTAAGGCTTCATTGACCAATTTCATGGTCTCCTCGTCCAGATGGGTAATCTTGTCAGTCAGCCTCTGCTTATCAATCGTCCGTATTTGTTCGAGCAAAATAACCGAGTCCCGGTCAAAGCCGTGTGCCGCCGCATCAATTTCTACATGCGTTGGCAGCTTTGCCTTCTGGATCTGGGCGGTGATAGCCGCCACAATACAAGTTGGACTGAACCGGTTGCCGATATCATTCTGGATCACCAGAACAGGCCTGACTCCACCTTGCTCGGAACCGACAACGGGAGAAAGATCCGCAAAAAAAACGTCACCACGTTTTACGATCAATGTCTACACCCCGCTAACTAAGCGGTCCAGAGTGCTGTCCGCATCTTCCTCCGCATGAAAGGCTTCGGATGCCATGGTCAGATTAATTTTTGCCATCTCCATGTATCCGCGCTGCATCGTTTCACGGATGTAACGTTTCTTACGCTCCGTCAAATACAGCTTCATAGCCTGCCTAATCAATTCGCTGCGGTTGGAATTCTCCAGCGCTACGATGCCATCCACTTCCTGCAAAAGATAATCAGGTAAACTGATCATGATCCGCTTGGTGTTCTGCAAGTTGGCCACCTTTCTTCCACCCCCACAAACCTTTCGCCATTGTGAACCAGTATTACGTTTTTCCAGAACTTTTATACAAAGGAATATATATGCCCCGAGTATATCAAGTATGCTGTACTCCATTATAAACACGGGGAACAATATTCGTACAGACCAAACATCTCATTTCAGGATTTAAATCCTTATCGTCATACATAATTCGAGATGCTCCGACAGTTTTCCTTCTGTTCTGAAAAAAAGTTTATTGGTAATGACGTCCAGCTTACCTGTCAGGATGTCAAAAGTGGATTGATTCTGGCGACTTCTGCTCCCCCACGGGTGTAGACCCGTGGAATGCGGTGCGCCATCATGCAGATCACTTCATAAGCAATCGTACCGAGCTGGATTGCCACCTCGTCTGCGGTTATAACGCCACCAGACTGATGACCGATGAGGACAACCTCTTCGCCGACTTGAATTTCTTCCGCTTCTTCCGCGAAAGATTGTAACGACACCATACACTGATCCATGCAAATCGTACCGACGACAGGAACGCGGCGGCCGCGCACAAGCACTTGTGCTTTACCTGTCAGCATTCTTGAGAATCCGTCTGCATAGCCGATCGGCAGGGTCGCTATTCGTTCGTGCCCTTGTGTAACATAACGGGTTCCGTAACTGATCCCCCAATGGGGTGGCAGTGTTTTAACCAGAACCGCCTTCGTCTTCAGCATCAATACCGGGGACAGCTTCACCACCTGATGATTCACCTGGGCCGAAGGATACAATCCGTACAGGCTGATTCCTACACGTACCATGTCATAGGATAATTCCGGTGTATCAATGGCAGCGGCGCTGTTCGCCGTATGTATAATCGGGATGACACATCCCTGATCCCTGAGCGCATGAACCACGCATTGGAACCGTCGATACTGCTCCAGTGTATAGGTTTTGTCTTCTTCATCCGCTTTGGCAAAATGGGTAAACATACCTTCCAGCATCACCTGATCGAGCGAGGCCACTTCCTCTATGAAAGCCACTGCCTCATCGCCAGGCAACAGACCTAATCGGCCCATGCCGCTGTCGATTTTAATATGAACCTTCAGTTGGTTAGCGAATGTGCTCGCATCCAGATGTCGAATGGCATCGAGCACTTCCCTGCTGAACAGCGTGATGGTCACATCATGTTTACAAGCAACAGCGATCCCTTCCGGCGGCGTATAACCCAATACCAGAATTGGAATCGTAATCCCATGTTGTCGCAGTTCCAGAGCTTCGTCAAGAAAAGCAACACTTAAGTAATCCACACCCACTCGTTCCAGTTCTCTAGCCGTCTCCACCGCTCCGTGTCCATAGGCATTGGCCTTCACACAGGCGAGGAATTTCATGCCCTGAGGCAATGCCTCGCGGAAAGCTTCTACGTTAGTACACAAATGATCCAAATTGATCTCCGCTTCGGTCGGCCGATATTGTCCTTGCACGTTAAGTCACCTTCTCTAATCATCTTAATCCGGCTCACGTCAGACTCCATCGTAATGCTCCAGCATGTGACTGTCAAATGAACCGAAGTTTCGCATTCAAAAACAGATGCAAGGTGCGCCGTTTGAGGAACAAATGCGAACACAGAAGAAGACCGATAAGCGAGATTGGCAGGGCAAAATTTCACTTTCCACCCCAGCAAAAATCTGCTTATATCGATTATTTACCCGGTTCCCTATGTGTAGAAGCGCGTTTTGCATTATTGGGTGCTCGGAGTAAGAAAAAACAGTCCTAGATGTACACATGTCTCACATCAAAGCAAAGCACCGGAGAACGGGTCTCCGATGCTTATTAGCATTCCTTATGTTTATGCTACTATTCGTTCATTTGTTCAAAAATCATTTGCCTGACTCTTCCTGCATCGATGTTGCAATGCGTACCATTTCGTTCTGAGGCAGGTCGGCACTGGTAATCCGATATTCTATGCCATCTGTCATCCATGTCAGAGTCTGCAATGCATCTCCGCTGATCATCCCCAGTGTGAATCCAAGATCCACTACACTGGATGGAGCAAGCGATACGGCTCGATCCTGTGGTCTGGCTTCAAATATTGTGTAATTATATGTTCCTTCATAACGAAGCATAACCGAGTAGTCTCCCGCTTCTTCCAGAATCTGATCATCCTTGAGCTGCACGCCTTCCGGTGCATAGGTAGGCTGAATCACGCCGAAGCTGTCTGCCCCTTCCGGTTCTGCAAGTGTCGGCTCTTCGCCTTCCTGACCTGTTGCAGCACCCTCTGTACCTTGCTGCTCTGTGTCAACGCCTACACCCGACTGTCCATCCGTGACAGCTCCGTCTGGTTCTGGCGCAGTCTGAGGATTGGCAGGTTCTTTACCGCCCTCATTCCCTGTTTGCTCCGCAGGAGCCACACCAGAGTCTGTTCCCGTTTTGCCGCCTTCTTCTGTATTGGCTGTCATGTTACGTTGCATGTCAAAGGCGTCTTTCTCAAATGCAGCACCGAATTTGAAGGAATCAAACTTCACATCCACAACCACATTGGCATTGGAGTCGGATACCTCCACCTGTTTCGGTGCGTAATCCGATTTGTTCAGCCAGATTTTCTGTCTGACGAGTGCATGTGTATTATAATTGGCAGCTACATCAAAAACATAGCTCTCCTTCTCATCCGCAAACTGACGGGTCGTATCCCCCGTAATGCTCCGAATCAATGTTTCGTAGAGATATACCTGTCCTTGGTTATCTGGCCAGTTGCTCTGGAAACGGAAGCTCTTGTTCTGGCTAGGCGTCAGAACAAACACACCCTCATCGTTACGCAAGACAATCTGTGTTACATCCTTTTTGGCATTGGTTAACGCAATACGATAATAGGAAGGCTTCTGATGCCATACCTCGACCTTGTACTGCTGCGGCGTATCTCCGGTATGCAGCGTCATCACGCCTGCCCCCTGGTAACTTTCCATCTCTCCTACGACTTCGTTCAGATCTTTGACCACAGCTGCCGCATCCTTCTTCCCGCAGGCGGCAAGCAAGGCCGATAAGACCAATACCATGGCAAGCATCCATGATATTCGGCGCATGACATCATCCCCTTTAGCACATGTTTTCACTTCAGGATTTTGCTTGCAGCAGAACCCCTACTTGATTAGTACATGTCTATGAGGGACTTGTTCGATATATGCGGACTAGTTTGACAAGCATGCAGTGAAGTCAGTTAATACGGCATTGCTACGCAAAATCAGTCTCGGGTAGGATGTAAACTTTATCCAGAAAAGGCATAGTGGATTGTAGGAAACGATCCATTTCATTGAATATCGGGAGGGGAAGGTATGACGACAACTCAGCTTCGCGCATCACTGGAAGGACTGGATGAATTCATCGACGAGCAACTTCAACTATGGAAAGGTGTCGGCACAGCGGTGGCTGTAATCCATAAGGATGAAGTCATCTGGCAAAAAGGCTACGGGTACCGTGATCTGGAGTCCAAACTTGAAGTTACCCCCAATACGCTGTTTGCCATCGGTTCAAGTACCAAAGCCTTTACCGCAGCAACTGCTGCTCTGCTTGTGGATCAGGGGATACTGGACTGGGATGCACCTGTGAAGACCTATATGAAAGATTTCCGGATGTTCGATCCGGTGGCAACAGAACGTCTCACCATTCGCGACATGCTGTGTCATCGTTCCGGTCTTCCAAGACATGAGTTGGTATGGTACAACTCCCCACGTACAAGAGAAGAACTTGTTCGTACATTACAGTATCTGGAGCCGAATCAAGATTTCCGAAACAAATGGCAGTATCAGAACATGATGTACATGACGGCAGGTTATCTGGTTGGACAATTGAAAGAAAATTCGTGGGAAGAGGTTGTTCAAAAGTCTCTATTTGACCCCCTAGGTATGAACTCAAGCCTGTTCTCTGTCGATGAGATGCAGCTTCAGACTGACTATGCTTGTCCTTATATGGAACAGGATGGTCAGCATACAAGAATACCATTTCGAGCTATTGACGCTGTTGGCCCAGCTGGTTCCATTAACAGTAATCTGGTCGACATGATCGCATGGCTTCAATTCCAGTCGCATCAAGGTGAATGGGAAGGAACGTCACTGATATCGAAGGAACAGATGAAGGTTATGCACAGTCCTCAGATGGCTTGTGATTCAGCATTCAACAGCAAAGAGCTGCCTGTGAGTACATATGGTCTGGGCTGGATGATTGAGCCGTATCGTGGGCATGCCATGATTCATCATGGTGGGGCTATTGATGGCTTTGCATCACAAGTTGCCTTTTTGCCAGAGGAGCAGATTGGAATCGTGGTTCTGAGCAATACCCACGGAAGTATAATTCCGTATACGGTTGCTTTTCATATCATGGACCGACTGCTTGGATTGGAGCCCGTTAATTGGAGTTCCAGAATGAGCAAATTAATGGGAAAAGAACCGGCAGAAACAGAGACTAATCCGGAGAATACTTCGGAATTATCTATTCACCCAGAAACTGCTGTTGAGCAAAACATTGAAGAACCTCAAGTTGCTCCGTTTGATCGTCCTCTCACCGCTTATGCGGGTATTTACACGCATCCTGGTTATGGCGAAATGTCCATTCAGGAAACAACGGACGGGTTACAGGCAACCTTTAACGCGATCGAAATGCCTATGGAATACACCGGAAAAGATACGTTTTCGGTCGAATTCGTGTTATTCGGTCTGAAGGTCACGTATACGTTCACCCTGAATGAATCATCAGACGTTGCTCAATCCATCTCCATTCCTTTGCTGCTTGAGCCGGGTACGAAGCCTATTGAATTCATTAGGGTTTCGTAAATGAACACCTAATTCATTCCGTTGTGGTAGCCAAACCTACCTACCACAACGGAATATACACCGGATAACTCGTATCCTCTTCAGCGGTACCAGGTCTTCTCTTCACCCACAATCGGCGCAGATCAGGCAGACCATGTCCCGCAACATGATAACCACGCAGAGAAGAATGATGGGCATGTTCTTCCTTGAAGCTGTAGGTGGGCAGAAGCAGCGCCTCCTGAATCAATCGATCTTCCAGCTGAATCAATCTATTCAACCGCTCCGCAGGTTCCTTAATCATGACAACGTGTCCACATTCCTGTTCCAGTTCATGTCTCCAGTAATCATTCATCGCAATCAGGAATAACGTGTTCTGGAAGGTATACATCGTCACGAGACTCAGCACGACATGATCATCGAAAACTTCTCCTGTATAGATCAGATCACAATCCCTGAATCCATCTTGATAGACTGCATGGACCGGGTCTCCCGGAGTAATGCATATATGTAGGCCAATTTGTTCACATCTCTCTGCAAACCAGACCATGTCCGCCTCCATCTTCTCACCTTCTTCCACCCACAGACTTAACATCTGCCCTTGGTAAGAGCTACGACGTAATAATGCTGAGGCCTGCGCCAGCGAAGAGTCTACGGAAAGTGCTGGTTTAGCAGAACCATCCGGTTGTTCCGATTGCAGTTTCCACGCCCCCCCTTGATCCCGACTCTCCGTTAAAGGCTGCTTCTGAACTCGTCCTCGAATCAAACTAGATGCAGCCTGCGTGTTCTTGCTCTTGAGCGCTTCCAACATCTCATGCGCATTCAATAGCTGCTGGATAGCCCGTCGAAAATTCACGTCATGCTGCGGCCCTTCCTTCTGCATATTAAATGTCATATACACACCACCCTGCATCTCATGCTGTACGGCACGAGGTTGTGCATCCGGAAATAAATCATGCTTGATGATGGACTCCGCCTTTGCCGAGTGAGGGAGCTGCCACACTTCAACACGATCCACATAAGCCCGTCCTCTGAAATAGGCATTGAACACCTCAAGCACAAGCAGCTTCGAATCATGACGAGTCAAACGATAAGGTCCTGTTCCAATCGGATGAAGCGGGGTCATCTCCACATCTCTAGGCAGGATAGATGCACACATACTGCTCATCAGATCCGGGAACATGAAGTTTGGCTTATTCAACACAAAACGTACAGTCAACTGGTCATACGCCTCTATGCTCTCAATCGAACTAAACAGCGGCCTGCAAGGGTTACTCCTGTCAGAGATAATGCGATCAAAGGTAAACTTGACGTCCTCTGCATCCAGAATCTTTCCATGATGAAATGGTATGCCTTTGTGCAGATAAAAGGTCCATTCCCTTCCATCCGCATGACTCTCCCATGCTATAGCCAGACTCGGCTCGCAGACTTGACGTTCAGCATTATAGCGAACCAAACGATCGAACACCTCTGCAATGATGAAAACTTCTCCCCACATCGCCGTCTGCGTTGGGTCGAGAGTCTTAAACGGCGTATTTTGCGGAATCCGTAATGTATCCACTCGCCCTCTGGCCCCTTCGTTCGAACGCAGACCGAATTGATGCTGCATTTGCTGCATCAGATGTTCTCGCATCGTAATTGGTAAGGTGGAGGCAAGTTCATAGGCGTCCTCGATCCTGTTCCCATTCAGGAGATGGTCATACCGTTCACGAACCACTTCAAGCAGGGGGATGCAAAAGACAAGTATCGATTCTTTGCCTCTACCGCGCTGCGGGTTCCACATGACCCATCCGTTCTCTTTGAATTTGTTCATAATGAGGTTCATGTTACGCATGGTACAACATAAATGATCGGCGAGTTCACCTACCGTTGTATGTATTTCTTGTTCATCATGCACATGCAGAAAGTTCAATCGCAATTGAATGTAATGTTCTGATACGTCCATTTATGCCCTCCCTTCTCCTATGTTCTAAATTCTATCTTTCAACTACTTAGCTCCATCTACTAAAATACGAAATCCATTCGGTTGCTTCTACAGTTTTTCTTCAGGTTTTCCTCCATTATACTCAGTAACATCAACTTGACCAGCGGGAAGGAAGAAGAAAGACTTATGAAATACGCCGATTTGCACCCGAACATCAGGATACGCATCATTACTGATTTTTTCACCGATCTAACCCAGAAGTCCATCATTCCATTCATGGCAATCTATCTGAGTGTTCAGATTGGCGCAGGTTTGGCGGGGGTATTGCTGACGGTCAATATTGTGGCTTCGATAATCGTGGGATTGGGGGCAGGATATTGGTCTGACCGGATCGGACGAAAGAAATTAATGGTGATCGCACAAAGTCTCCAGGTCGTGGCTCTACTATGCTTGGCCATCGCCAACTCGCCGTGGATGGATTCGATCATCGTCACCTGTGTCATGTTTCTGCTCAGCAGTCTCAGTTCAGGGATCACCGTCCCCATTGCTAATGCCATGATTGTTGATGTAAGCAGTGAACATGAACGTCATTATGTATATGGATTGCAATATTGGACAACCAACGTAGCTGTAACCTTTGGCACACTGATGGGCGGACTATTTTTCGAGTCATTTCGTTTTCTGTTGTTCAGTCTGGTATGTCTAGAAAGTATGGCTACCCTATTTATTTTGGTCTTTATGATTCAAGAAACAATGGATAAACGCGTATATAATACTACCGGTCAATCCAAGGATTCCGATCCATCCAACAGACTAATGGAAGCCAATGCTCCCATCCAGAGGAACATACTGAAAACGTACTGGGCGGTCTTTCAAAACAAACGTTTCATGATATTTTTTACAGCCACTGTACTTGCGGTCTCCCTGGAATTTCAGTTGGATAAATACATCGCTGTTCGTCTAAAAAATGAATTCACCGCCCAACTGTTCGGTTCAGATATCTCAGGTCTGCATATGTTCAGCCTGATCATGGTCATCAACACTGTAATGGTCGCCTTGGTTGCCATTCCGTTCTCCAGATGGATCGGTCGCTTCCCGTCCCGATCTATCATGACTGTCGGTATGCTCCTCTATACCGCAGGTTTCACCGTACTGGCTTTCAGCAACTGGGCCTGGTTACTCATCTTATCCGCTATACTGCTTACCATTGGAGAATTGATGTACGCCCCTGTTCGTCAGGTCATGCTCGCGGGTATGATTCCCGATTCGGACCGTGCTGCCTACATGGCCGCTGACGGGTTGAGCTATAACGTGGCTGCCCTCATCGGAAGTCTCGGGTTAACCATAGGAGCCTTTCTGCCTTCATATGCGATGGCTGGTCTATATGTACTCATGGGGCTTGGAGCGCTCGTCTTTTTCCGAATGTTACTTCGAAAGCCAGAGGAACAGAATGAACATCTGTCGTGTGCAGATGCATCTTGATTTCACTTTTCCTGCAACAAAACAATCATGTAAGGGAGCCCGGCAGGCTCTCTTTTTCATGCCCATTATCATCACTTTAAAGTAAATTATCATAAACATTTTGTATATTATAGTTTACATTTAGTCAAATATCATGTACATTAGGTTCATGGAGGTGAGCAAGTGGAAGAATTGCACAATCACGTTCGGGAGTTACGGGCCAGAGACCGACTGTCCCAAACGGAACTAGCCAAACTCATCGGCGCATCCCGTCAAACCATTGCTTTGATTGAACGTGGGGATTACTCCCCATCAGTCGTCCTGGCATTAAAAATAGCCCACGTCTTTCGTGAACCCGTCGAAAAAATCTTTGAATTGAAAGGTGGAGATTAGATTGAAAAGTTCATCATCCTCATCCATTAAGAAGCGGTTGCGTCTTCCCTTGTATGCAGCAGGTGGCGCTGTAGTTGGTTTTATCGGAGCTAACGGGGTCCGCAAAGTCCCTTCTGACCTGAACTGGACGCTGTCGGTGTACTATGACTATGATCTTTTATTTGCAGTCCTGGCTGCTGCGGTGGTGGTTATGATGTTGTGGAATATATTCAGTCTCTCCCGAACGCCATCTGTTCCTCCGATGGAAGAAGATACTTATGGAGAGTCTGATTCTCTAATCTCTCCTGCAGAGCGTTCCCTCGGAAAAGCGATGATCCTCAGCGGATTCAGTGTTATTGTTGCATTTACCTGGGCAGCACTGGCCTTATCCTTGTACGCATCCAACAGAAACATGCCGAATTATCCAGAACTGTTTAACCTCGTGAATCTCATTGGTGCGTGTATCTCCATTTTCATCGTCGTGATCCTGCAAAGTCTGACGCTCAAAAGATATAACCGTTATTTCCCTGATCGTGCACTGGATTTGAACTCGCGCAATATGAAGAAAGATCATTTCGAGAAACTCGATGAAGGTGAGAAATGGATCGTGTATCGCGCAGCCTATCGTTCTTTCCAAATGATGAACCTATTGCTCGGTGTCGGCATGTTGTCCATGGTGCTGTATTCGGTTCTATTTACCTTCGCTCCATTCCCAATCGTTATGCTCTCTATTATCTGGATTGCCAACATCGGAATCTATTATCGTGAAACCTATCGTGCGAGTAACCAGTAATACACGGGTAAGTGAATCAATTTCATAATACCTTTAGCTACTTCAATGAAGGTTAGATATAGATCAAAACGGTTTAATTTGTCTATATCTAGTTACAAAATTCCATTTTTAGTGAGTTATGAAATTGATTCGAGCAACTATTTTGTAAATATTTTCATAAAGGAGTGTTTGCATGCATTTATCCAAACGAAACACCCGCTTCAGGTTAACCTCCCTAACAGGAGCCTTCATGGCTGTGGTACTGTCTCTCAGTCTGTGGGTACCCGCGGTTCAGGCGGAGACCCCTACTCCAGTAGCTGCTGAACAAGAAAAGTCGAAAGCGCTGACAACCGAATCGGCTACAGCATTTCTCGATTCATTCTTCGAGTCCCCTGAGGCAAAAGCCCATTATGTGGGAGCCTCTGTTGTTGTTGTGAAAGATGGTAAAGTTCTGGCAGAAAAAGGATATGGCTTCTCCGATGTAGAGAGCAAAACAGCTATCGATCCGAAAAAAACCGCTTTCCGTGTAGCCTCTGTCTCCAAAACGTTCACATCAGTAGCTGTAATGCAACTAGTGGAGCAAGGTAAGGTTGATCTGCAAGCTGATTTTCAGACCTATGTGAAAGGGCTCGAATTCGATAATCCTTTTGACAAACCTGTAACTGTGGAGAACCTGCTCACACACACGACCGGATTCGAGATCCGTGATCCCCAGCAGGAAGACATCCATACTGATTTCGACAAGTACATAGCGATGGAGGATTACGCACAGCAGCATATGCCTCCTGTCGTTCGAGAGCCTGGTAGCGCCTACATGTACGATAACTTCTCGTTTTTGCTGCTTGGCATGATTGTCGAGAACGTAAGCGGTGAGCCTTTTGAAACTTATATGCAACAACATATCTTCAAACCGCTAGGCATGGATAACAGCAGCTTCATGCTGGACGAAAAGTTCCAAAAGCAGCTAGCTACAGGCTATGATGCGACACACAACCCGCTTGATCTGTACACCATCGCTCCAACGCCAATGCCTCAAGGTGGCATGCTGTCTACCGCAGAAGACATCGGGAAATTCATGATTGCGTTCCTGAATGAGGGCGTGAAGGACAACGAGCGGATTCTCAAAGAATCCACAGTGAAAAGCATGGAACAATACCGTTCCTCCATTCATCCCCTGTTACCGAACACCACGTATGGATTCGAAGCTGCATTTCAGCTTCCCGGAGCAGGAAGTAGTCCAAAAATTATTACGAAAGCAGGCGACCTGACTGGATTCAGCTCTTATCTCTTCCTTATTCCTGAGCAAAATACAGGCGTCTTCCTGACGTATAATCAGAATGGAGCACTTCGTAATCTGTTCTACCCGGCATTCATACAAAATTTCTTCCCACAATATGCAGAGCCTGTACAGTTCAAGGAATACACGCCGCAATCCGCAGCTGAGCTGCAACGCTTTACCGGATTGTACGCGGATCTTCGACTTAGCACGATTGTAAGTTCCTTGAAAGATGGCGGGGATAAGCCAGGACAACTGAGTATTAACGATGTATTCCTGGGTCAACGCAACCTGATTCAAGTGGAGGATAATCTCTTCAAGGATGAATTGACTGGTCAATTCACAGCCTTCAAAGAATATGCAGATGGCACCACATACATGAAAGAACCTTACCTCAACCCTATGGGCTATGAGAAAAAAGGACAAATACCTATGGGCTTCCGGGATGTTCGTGAGAACAGTCCTTATGCTGAAGCAATCTATGCCATACAATCTCTTGGATATTATGAGAATAATGCTAGCAAGTCTTTCCAACCAAAAACAGCTGTGACACGAGCTGAGTTTATTGAGAACACGCTTAAACTGAGCGGATTGAAGCCCAGCAAAACAACGCCTCCTGCTGGCACCGACTGGGCAGATCATGCAGCAGCCGGATATATTCAACTCGGATATGAATTGGGTATGATTACGGGCACGGACGAACAGCAGTTTAAGCCAGATCAAGTGATTATCCGACAGGAAGCCATGGTCATGATGTGGAGAGTTATGCAACTGCAATATCCTAGCGAACTGTTCAATGATGTGAAACTTGCGGGGCACACAGATGAATGGGCTGTACCAGCCATTCAGATGATGTATACGCTCGGTATCCACGGACCTGAGGTGAAGGTACTGGAGGATGGTTCTGTTGATTTCCTTTCCCGCAAACCTCTGATTCGTCAGGAAGAGGCTGCGATTATGTATGCACTGCTTACACAACCAACTGATCAAATCGTCGCTGAACTGATGGCGGCTCAGCAACCACAAGCAGAACCTGCTGAAGGAGCCGAGCCTGCAGATGAGACATCTGAAACTGCGCCGGTTCCTGTACCAGCGACAGTCCCTTCTCCAGCATCAGCACAATAAAATATCTTCATACCGATTAGATCTATCATCCTCATGATGTATGACAAACAGGCTTGTTCGGAAGGGTAAGATCCTTCTTGAACAAGCCTGTTTCTTTACTTTTCATAACTTACAATTCTATCTATTACGGGGTTATATCCGTTCCTATCCGAGCAACGAAGAGACATGACGATTGCCATTACGCTGGTCGTACTTGTCTGCCGCTGCTTGGGCATATCCCGCAAAATAATCCGCCAGTTTATGCAAATCTCCTGGATCTCCTTCATACGGGAAGGACGCAGGCAGACGTAATCGGTATTCCGGGGATTCGTCCGCCCAGCGGCGTAACAATGGTGCCGTTCTGGCATAGAACAACATTTTGGCAAATGGATCTTCATTATTCATCGCGAAGACCAGACTTTCTTCCAGCACATCAATCCCCTTCGCCGGATTGGTACGTGCAAGATAATCCATCTGCTCAGCAAAGCTTCTCACAAAATCATTTTGACCCTTGATCAACCGGTAGCCCTTTTGCTGATGCTTGTCTGCTTCCGCAGTCCGCCCCAAACGGTAGAGTGGCATCAAGATCTCCGACAACGTAAGATGCGGAATCTCCGCGCAGCTCATCCGGCCTTTCAAGATCGGTTTTGCCATTTCAAGCACCTTCTCGTCGTCACCAGTAAGGATAAAATAACGCATCATCTCATCCTGTTCACAGGCTTCACAGTCACTCATAAAGTCTCGATCCATCGTTCTGAACTTGGCATAACTGCTTCCTGCCTCCTCCAGCTCCCCCAGATCCATGGAGATGCGGAATCGATAATACCAATACGAACGTTCGCTGTAGCCAAATGACTTGAAACGCTGTCCGAAGTCTTCAAGCAGCTCCATTATTTTATCGCGTGATACTTCCGGGAAACTGGATAGTTTGCCTAGAATCCATTTATACGACCACATTAACGTTTCTTCATCATATTCTTCTGGCTGTTGGTCGAACTTGCCCAGCTGCCAGGAAAAAGCAATCAGTGCCTTCATCGGATAACCGCAGAATGTTGCTGTCTCCACAATCTCTGATCTTGCTTCGTATGCCTCTTCTTCCATGCCGTTCACATCGGCGACTCTTGCCGCTTCCTCCAGCATACCCAGCTTGGCTGGACCGTTAGGCAAGCCGTAGGCCTCGTCCATCAATTCCTCAAAATCCATCTCTGTCTTCATCAGGCATCCCCCTTACGATCTGTATTCGCACGCAAACCCCAATCAATAAAACGAACGATGCCCTGATTCAGCACTTCCAACTCCTGCCGGTTCATCGCATAATGCCCCATCATCAATGCATTAACATACAGCATCTCAATGGCAATCGGCGTCATTTGGTCATCCGGTGCCGTTAGCACACGCTGAATAATCGGATTGTTCACATTCAGGTACAAGGTTGAATATCCCGCCGAACTGATTCCAGAGGATAAGGAGCCCAGGATGGATGAGAACAATTCCGTGCTCTCTTCGCTTGCTTTTTCCAGCGCACGGAGTGTTGAGGATTCCTGCGAAAGAGTGAACAACACCGGCAGATCCGATGGCTTGAAACCCTTAACCTCTGCTCGACAACGGAAGCGCTGCAGAGCAGAATCGGCGAGTCGCAACGCATCATAATACTGATTACGCTCAGCCGGTGGCACATCCGTGAAGCTCATCGAGACCTGATCCGGCTCTAGCCGTTCCGTGCGTACATTGTGCACAGTCATCGGCAGTGTCGCCATCAACTCGCTGTCATAGATGTAGCCACCGTTAATAACCAGCATCGATTGTGCCGATGCCACATGATGAATCTGACGGTACTCATCGACAGAGGACGTGAAATACAATGTCTCTCCTTCATCGATCAGCTCACCCAGCTCCCGGTGTCCTCTGGTGCTCTCAAATGGCAGCCAGCGGTGAATCATCGCGAAGAATGCTTGATCCTGAACAGCAAGTGCCTTCATGGACAGGGCATGCAGACGAATTAGCTTCTGTAGACGTTCCGTCTGGCTCTCGGCCATGTCGACCAGTCCCTTGCGAAGTGCGTCTCCGAGTTCGGAGCGAACTTCCTCCAGTTTTTCATTTTCATAAAAATGTTCTCGTGAAGCCGTCGGTTGAAGCTCATCTGTCCAAATTAGACATTTCACGAAGAAAGCCCACTCTGGCAAAATGTTCTCTGCTTTCTCGGAAATCAGCATTCGCTTCAGATACACCCGGTGAGAACGCTTGGCATTCAGATTAACTGCGTGTGGCAGTACAAAAGCAATACCTCCGGTACGGCCTGAAGCGGTCGTCAATGGAATGAAGTCCTGGAACTTCTCCCCAAGCAGACGTTCACCAAAAGCCAATACCTCTGCTCTGCGTGAACGTGCGAGTGCAGGGTCCATCAGCCAGATCGGCGTCTCGCTATTCACCACATGCTGCACACCGTCATGATGCAGTGTGACCGCATACGGCAATAACGCTCCGTAATAGAACAGGGCCTCTTTCACATAATCCGCTTCAAAGTAATGAGCCGCGTCTGGTGTGCAGCGCAGATATACTTTGGTGCCTGGGGACAGCTGTGTGTCCAACTGCCGAATCGTATAGGTGCCATCCGGCTTGCCCCGCCACTCCATCGAAGGTCCGCCCTTCGCGGATTGCGTCAGCATGACGATTTCATGACTCACCATGAAACAGGATAACAACCCGATCCCGAAACGTCCGATAAATGAAGTCTCTCCGTCCAGCAGCGCTTGCTGCCCCCGTTTCGAGGATTGTCCAATCATGGCCAGGAATTCATGGATATCAGCTTCAGTCAAGCCGATGCCGTTGTCCTCCACCATCATGGTCAGTTGCTCCCCGGTTCCTGTCAGTTCAACACGCACTTCACCCTGATATCCTGGCTCCGCCTCCGTTCTTGCGGTAATCGCATCAGTCGCATTCTGCATCAGCTCGCGCAAGAACACTTTCGGACTGCTATATAGATGGTTGGATAATATCTGGATCATACCACTCAGGTTCACTTGAAAACGATATTCATTAGATGCTGTCATGACTCACTCACCTTCCTCTACGTCCAAACACAATATGTACCCATACGATGTATTCATATGGATGTGTTAGACGAATTCATTATGTAATCGTTAAAAACAGACATTCCCGTGACAGGTACGCCAAAACATCACGTCAAGCCGGCCTTGGATAACCAAGACCGGCGTTAGATGAATATTTCAGACATTCATGAGACGTAAGGCCTTATCTTTCATTACCACGTTATGAAGAGCAATGAAACGGATGTTCTACCCTTAAAATAAGGATACATCGTACAGGCCATAGTGAAAACAAACCTTAGACCCGATTTGAAGTGGAATTGATGGGAAGTGCGCACCCTCCATCCGGGACTATTGACGGAGAGATACATTTTTTCGTCATGCCTTTGAAGTTTGGTTCTGCTTCGTCTCGTCACGCTATGGAATAGTCGTCAACAACTGTGAGAAAGTTAGATCTGAATGATGTGGAGTTTAGCGAGGAAATTCAACCGATTGAGAAATAAACAAACGCAGGTTATGATGTGGAGACATGTATATCGGGATGATTATAGAGAGGAATGGAACAACAGCATGGAATCCAAACTACTTCAAAAATTAAAATATGCTTCCCAATTAACGGCACAGGAGAAGCATATTGTGAACTATATCCTGAACAATCCCGAAGTTGTATTTGATTCTACAGCCCATGAACTGGCTCAGCAGACCTATACAAGCTCATCTACCATTGTTCGCCTATGCAAAAAGCTGGGTACCAAGGGGTACCCAGACTTTCAGCTCAAGCTTGCTCTTGAATACCAACAGATACCTTCCGCGTTGCAGACGCAGGATCATGCAATTGCAGAACAAGGCAACGTGCTGGCTGCCATCGACTCGGTTCCTTACCTGTATCAGCAGGCGCTGGATGATACGCGCCGGATGTTAAATGCTCCTGTTTTGCTACGAATCGCTAACTGGGTCAAAGAATCCGGACGTATCGATATCTATGGCAGTGATATGAATTATTATCTGGCTCAACAGGCTTGTGCCAAGTGGAATGAACTCGGCATATCTGCGATTGCTCACAATAGTCCCAACATGCATTACTTGAACACGATGAATCCCAACAGCCTGACGCTGTCTTTTGTTATCTCGCACACAGGTGAGAATCAATCCATGATTGAAGCTGCCAAAGTGCTCAGCAACAAACAGATGAAAGTCATCGCGGTTACGGGCAACAACCATTCAACGCTGTCCAGACATTGTGATGAAACGCTGCTGGCTTATGGATACAATGAACAGTTAAGACTGTCCAAAATGTCTTCAATGGTCTCGGTACTTTATATTTTCGACATGTTGTACATGAGCAGCATTAGCGATACGTATTAACGATTAAAGCTGGTCCGCTGCAAATACAATCCCGGCATCCTTACGCGCACTCATGAGTACACTCATCACAGATTGGCTGTGTTCGAGCAGTTCGTAACACCGTTTGTGGTCACCACTTGCATAGATGTCCCTGAACGCTTCCCACTCATAGTACAGCCAATTGGATTTGGTCTGCGCATTATACTCCTCAGCAGGCTCATTCCCGATCTGAAGCTTGATCTCCCGGCAACCGTTTGCTCCTCCCACAACCTGAAGATAACCTTTCTCGCCCTGAATGAGTACAAAGTTCATGCTGCTCGTGTCTTTGGCACCTACACACTCCGCAATAAATTCCGGATATTTGAGAACCACAACTCCTGACGTATCAATGCCGTTTGCATGCTGGTTGGCAGTATACGATACGGCATTCGGACTACCGAACAAATTCATAACCAAATGAAGATTATAAATATTGATATCCATCAGCGCTCCACCAGAGAATTGTGGATTAAATACATTCGGTGTTTGCCCTGCAAGCAGATCATTGTATTTGCGCGAGTATTGACTGTAGTTACACTGGATGAGTTTGATCGGACCAAGCTTCGGTAGTTTCTCCTGTATGACTTTAATATTGGGCAGATGAATGTTGGAGATGGCTTCAAACAGCAACAGATTCTTTTCTTTCGCAAGTGCAATCAGCGTCTCTGCTTCCTGAAGCGTGGATGTGAACGGTTTTTCACATACGACATGCTTGCCATGTTGTAGTGCCTGATAGGCCTGTTCGTAATGCATGCTGTTCGGTGAAGCAATATATACGAGATCTACATTCGCATCTGAAAATAGGGATTCCAGGCCTGTATAGATTGTACTTACCCCATATTTACCCGCAAGCTCCTGTGCTGTTTCTTTCTTCCGGGAGTACATCGCTGTACAAGTAACATCTTCCAGTTCATTTATCGCGGACAAAATGGCATCCACAATGGACCCTGTACCAATCGTTGCTATATTCATCATATTGTTTCGCTCCTGTCGTTGATTTGTCAGTTGGCTTTCTTCGCCGCTTCGATTCCGTCATGTAAAATATCCAATACATATAAAACCTCATCATCCGAGACCGGTTTATCACCGTTATGTCGAATGGCATGAAGCAGTCGATCATATAAAATGCCATAGTCCGTTGCTTCCGAAGGAACTTTCTCCGTATGTGATGTTCCCTCATCGTCCACATAACTAATCGTACCCCAGTTATCCTCTGATTCAGCTTCAATGGATACCTTGGTTCGTCCATCTCCACTTTTCGTTTGGTGCCCACTGCTATATTTAACGAAGCTTCCCCGATCCCCGTGTACAATGAATTTCGGATGCTCGATCTTCACAAGCAGGCTGCACTTAATCGTAGCCTTCATTCGTCCATAACGAAAATCAATATCGATATAATCATCGGATTTACCTGGCGCGATCAAACTCCGAACATCATAATCAATTCGGTCGGCTACACCATATATGGAGATTAACTGATCGATGGTATGCACGGCCAAACCATGCAGCAACCCAAATCCGCTTCTGGCATACTGTGGGTGAAAATAATCATAGTGGGACTGGATTTCAACAATATTCCCCAGTTTGCCGCTCTCAATCACTTTTTTCAATGTCAGAAAGTCACCATCAAATCTGCGATTTTGATTCGCCATGGCGATGAGATGTTTACGATTGGCTAGTTCAAAGATATCTTTGGCTTCCGCAGAAGTAGAGGCAAAAGGTTTCTCCACCAGCACATGTTTCCCGTGTTCCAATGCCAGCCTGGCGTACTCTACATGGCTATCCACATGGGTGGCAACAACAATCAATTCAATCTCATCATCTTGCAATATGTCTTCGATATTCGTTGAAAAAGTAATCTCGGGATAGAGTGATTCACGCTCGGTATCGCCAACCCGATCTTCCTCCCGACGGTATATCGTCTTCACCTTGATGTTTTCTTTCTTGTCCAGATAAGGCAAATGATAGTTCACCACTGCGTTCCCAAATCCGATGATCGCCATATTCAATATCATGATCGCTCACTCCTCTGCTCTGGTTGAGTGTAATGTTATCACGATCAAGTCAGGCGGAGAATGCTTTGGGGCGGGATTGGCAGCATCATGCGCAATTCGATTTCAGGTTTGAAAATGTATGAAATTCAATTTCATTCTCTTCTTTTTTTCATGTTCGAGATCTAACATATCTTCCATAGTTTACCGATATAACATAAGGCGTTAATTACATACATATAGAACGAAGGGGACGATGAAAGAATGAAGACAGGGTATACATACGTACAACGCACCATCTGTACATTACTGTTATTTACACTCATTGCAGCAGTGACATTGGGAGGCGGAACCGCAGCCCAAGCAGCTTCACTCAGTCAATCCACAGTGTATTATGAGTCCGATGGCGTCTTGTACAAAGTATCCGCTGATGGCAGCAATACGACAGAAGTATTAATTGATTTCCAAGGTGTGGACTTGCACGCAGCAGGCTCTTATCTTTACTACACTCAGACCGCTTCTTCCACAACATTGCTCCGGGTTCCGAATGACGGGTCCAGCGATGCAGCAGAAACATTTGCTACAGATGTACTGAGCTATTACACGGATAACGGATTCATCTATTATCTGGATGCTACAGGTACAATTTATCGCGCTAATGGCAATAGTGACGCTTCAGCTGTCACCAAGATTGCTGACAAAGCCGATACCAATTTTCCATTTCTCCTGGTAGCCAAAGGGCGTGCTTACTATAATTCGCTGGTTAATGGAAACACGTGGATCGTGTCCAAAACGTCCAACGGAAGTGGAGCTGTGCAGCGGATTGCCGCAGGCGCAGTGGAAGGACGTTATTTTACGAATCAAGCCAAAAACGAACTGCAATTGATGGTAAATACAGACCCCTACGAGGATTTCTATTCCACCAATGCTGTTGTCATGTATAAGGTGAATCACAACACTGGCAAGGCAACTGCTGTTAATCCCAAGGCCAAACTGGATGTGAATGCTGTGTATTCCGGTGGTTGGGGTAACAATCTTTACGTGTATAACAAAGGAATCGATCTCGACATTAATAAGGATTACAATTATGCCAAAGGCAAAGCGTTCGCGTTAACAACTTCAGCCAAAACGCTTCAGCTTCATAACAAGAGCATCCGGGAAGTAAGTGCCTTAGGTACAGACAAGGTTGTCCTTATTGATGCAGACAAGAAGGCTTATGCCAAAACGGTCTCCGGCAACAAAGTGACCAAGTCCGCCAACCTGAACCTGAACAATGTAACGTATGTTGCAAATCAATTGACCAATGGTACAGCTACGGCTGCATACATCTCGGGCAACAACGGTCTCTATTCGGTCAATACAGCTCTCAAGGTAACGAAACTTACCGGTGACGAATGGGATGCATTCCATATCAGAGATGATGTTGCCGGCCTGTTCTACATCAATGCCAAAGATCAGTATCGCTTGTATCACGTGCAAACGGGTGGAACAGGGAAAAAAGTAATGAGTGACGTTTTCCTCGACAATATTCTATTGGTGACACCGTACTAACATATCCTGTTGAATCAAGCGTGTAGCCTATTCATCGGACTTGTCCATAACAAAAAGGATTACCTTGCAGCCATACGGGCTCTTGGTAGTCCTTTTTTGGTTGTCGAAAACTATTTTTCAAAAACATCTTCCATATGAGAATGATAATTGTTATCATTAAGAAAAATAAGACAAAAGGATGGTCCGTATGACTGAACAGTTTCCCTTCATTGCTGAAACCTCATCTCTACCGCTCCTCTCCTCCATGTGCCGTGTGCGTCGTGGGGAGAATTTCCGTGTGCAAGGCAAGACGGTGTCCCGGCCCATGCTCTGTCTTATTTTGCAAGGAGACGGTGTTCTGGTCCTGAATGATACAGTCTATACGGCGCAAGCGGGCAGCTTGTTCGTGTTGAAGTCAGGTACAACCATCGAGGCCGCTGCACGCTCGAAAGTGACCGAATTTATATTGCTAAGCATGGATACGGTTCGTTTGCAGCAAGTGCGCGGCGAATGGAAAATGACCTCTTCACCCGCCTTCCCGCTGGATTGGCAGACAGGCAGGTTGCTGGTTCGTCATGAGCAGCAGGCTGTATTACGTTTGGAACAATTGTATGAAACCTATCGCGGTCTTCAACCGGATCATTTTATCAGCATACATAGCCAGCTGCATGAACTGCTGCAGTTTCTCTCAGAGAACCGGCTGGAAGCCAATCATGAGAAAGTGGACCCTGCCTTGGAGCGCAGTATTATGTATATGCGACGTTACATGAGTGAAGGAATCAGCATGGATCAGCTTGCCAAGATTGCTGGACTCACACCCAGCTCCTATTCTCGCAGTTTCAAGAAAGCCAAGGGCATGTCGCCGACCGATTATCTGAACCGTTTACGTATAGACGAAGCCAAAAAACAGCTGACAGAGGAATCTTGTGTCCTCAAAGACGTCGCGGTATCTGTCGGGTATGGCAATGAGTATTATTTTAGCCGCAAATTCAAACAAACCTTGGGCATTGCTCCCAGCGTATATATGAAAAGAGATCAACTTCGCGTAGCTACGGCATCCATCATGGGATTCCACGAGAATCTGGCTTCGCTTGGACTGCGCCCTGTAGCTGTGCTGGAAGGAGTTCTTGACCGAGAATCGGATGAATATGAACAAGAACGCCGATTAACCAGACAATTCGATCAACTTCGGCAGGCGAAGCCAGACTTGATCATCGGTGATTTTTACCATAAGCCTTATTATGATCGCCTGAAAAGTATTGCACCCACCATCATTTTGGAGCCCACTGACGACTGGAAAGAGAACCATATTCGCATAGCCGAACTGGTCGGACGCGAGAAGCAAGCGTTGCTGAATTTCAAGGAACTTGCGTTCCGCAAGCTTGAAGCCGGACTGAGCCTCCAACCTTATTTCGGACAAAAGCGTATCGCTCTGATGGAGATTACGAATCAATTCATTCGATTACAGGGGACTGGCGAGCATCCATTAAATCGCTTGTTGTATGCTGAATTGGGACTCCATCCTGCCCAGCTTGTGTCTCCCGAAAGTTCCAGAAATGAGTATGTTGCGGATAATATCCCTGTGCTGGACACGGATTATCTGTTGATCCATCGTACTTCGCTTCAGCCTGCCAGTGAAAAGGTATTCCGACGCATGAAGCAAATGGCATCATGGCATCGATCACCTGCCGTGCTGCATGGTAATGTTCATGATATCTCAAATTGGCATCTCTTGTGCTGGAACCCGGTGGGCCAGTTGCAGATTCTGAACGAACTGGAGCAGATTGATCAGCAGTCTGTTGTCTTTCCTCAGGCAGGACTGATCGGACATTAGATATGAATATTAGCTCCTACGAAGTGACCGGTGTGCAGAGTTATTTTCTCCATCGTTTTCCTTCATTATAATTAAATAAGATTTTGCACAAGCCAAAGGGCCCTCTCCTATAACGGAAAGGGCCCTTTACATGTAATTATGAATGTTCCTTGATCTCTTCCTTCGGAACCAACTTGTATATCTCTTCATCTTCCATGGTATCAATCAACCGATCCAACCATTTGTAGTATGCTTCCGCTTGCAAAACCTTATGTTTGTCTTCCATCAGAATGTGGATAAGTTCAGCATCTGCCTGCTCATCCAGATCTTCGACTAACCGATTCAGTTCTTCAATCGATTTGCGCAGAATCTGAAGGTTACTCTCCACGGCTTTTCTCCACTTAATCGCAAAATAATCCGTAAATGTCTGGTGCCAGTCATACTCTACTTCATATAGGTCTTTCCTGGAGCCTTTGCTCCATACTTTGTTTACCATTTTCAAATCCAGCAGTGTTCGCACACCTGTACTCATACTCGTTTTGCTCATTTCCATTTCCCGTCCCATATCGTCAAGGGTCATTGGCTTGTCTGCAAAAAATAGCAATCCATATAAGTGTCCCGTAGACAGCGTAACCCCGTAAAGATCCATATTACGTCCAATGGCTTCAATCACGCGTTTACGAATCCTCAGCACGGTTGCCTGCTGTTCCTCTTGTAAATGGTCCAAGCCCATGCTTGCAACCTCCATTCTGAACATTCCACAGTCTTGGCAAAATAATTGCAACACTTTAAAAGTCCTGCTTACATGGGAAAGCATCCGGCCGGACATCCTATATGCCAGAGGGCTTTCTTTCACCCAATGTATGAAAATGGGAACTTTACCAGGCTACATTTGCCTATGACTATCTTTTAACCAAAAAATTCAGCTTCAATTCAGCTCATTTTCTATTGTAGGAAAAGCGATATCAAATGTAAAGGAACCTTATTAGACAGAATAAGGAGAACGACGGAGCATATGGGAGGAAAACTTTGTACAGTTTTTACTGTACAAACATTATGTACTGTTTATTCGGTTGCTATACGGGGTAAGTATTGTTAGAATACAAAACGTTACCCAGAAAGACGGGAAGCGAAGCAACAACTACCGGATTTCGTGGCTGGGCGCATAAGTGTATGGGCTTATGGATGCTGAAAGCCGTTCGAAGTGCACAACACATCAGAAGGGGTGAAAACATGACCATACTTGAAGTGAAAAACGTAAGTAAATTGTTTGGACCCCAAACCGAGCAAGGTCTGCAATTACTGGAGCAAGGTTGGGGTAAAGAAAAGTTGGCCAAAGAAAAACAGATAACGGTTGGTGTCAACCGGGTCAACATGGACATTAAGGAAGGCGAGATTTTCGTTATTATGGGACTGTCCGGGAGTGGTAAATCCACACTGGTTCGGATGTTCAATCGTCTGATTGAACCAACATCTGGAGAAATTCTGGTCCATGGTAAGGATCTACGTAAGATGAACAAAGAACAATTGCGCGAAGTGCGCCGGAAAACGATCAGCATGGTCTTCCAGAAGTTTGCGTTATTCCCGCACCGTACCGTTCTTGATAATGTGGAGTATGGATTGGAAATACAAAAAGTAGATAAGGAAGTACGCCGCGAGAAGGCGAAAACCTCACTTGAGCTGGTTGGCCTTAAAGGCTGGGAAGATAAAATGCCAGATGAACTCAGTGGCGGGATGCAGCAACGTGTCGGCTTGGCCCGTGCACTTGCCAATGACCCGGAAGTACTCCTAATGGATGAAGCCTTCAGTGCACTTGATCCATTGATTCGCCGTGATATGCAAGATGAGTTGATCGAGCTTCAGGATAAAATGAAAAAAACCATTATTTTCATTACCCATGACTTGGACGAAGCGCTGCGCATCGGCGATCGTATTGCCCTCATGAAAGACGGCGCAGTCGTGCAGATCGGTACACCGGAAGAAATCATGATTCAACCGGCCAACTCATATGTGGCCCGCTTCGTCGAAGACGTGGATCTGTCCAAGGTCCTTACAGCATCTCACGTAATGCGTCGTCCTGAAACAATTACGCTTGACCGTGGTCCTCGTGTTGCCCTCGAATTAATGCGCGAACGTGGTATTTCCAACCTGTTTGTCATTGACCGTTCGAAAAAATTGCTTGGTGTCATTACAGCTGAAGATGCAACTCGTGCCATGCGCGAAAACAAAGTATTGAACGACATACTGATCACGGACGGGCCGACGGTGTCGCCTGAGACTCTGATTCATGAATTGTTCGAGATCGTAAGTTCTGCCCATGTGCCGCTCGCTGTTGTTGGTGAGAATGGCCGTCTGCAAGGTGTTATCGTCCGCGGTGCCCTGCTGGGTGCGCTTAGCGGTGAAGTTGCAGTAAAGGAGGAACTTGTGAATGATTCCCAAAATACCACTCGCATCGTGGATTGAATCCATCGTTGACTGGATGAGCTCCTCGCTCTCCGGATTGTTTAAAGTTATCTCTGTTGTTATTCAGGAAGTGGTCGGATTCTTCTCCGGGCTGTTCATGTTGCCACATCCACTCCTGTTCATTGCAATATTGGGTGTTCTTGCGTTCCTCGTAGGTCGACTCCCACTGACACTATTCACGGTTATCGGGTTCTTGCTCGTAGATAACTTGGGGTACTGGTCCCAATCCATGGACACACTCGGCCTGGTTATCACTTCAGGATTGGTTTCGATCCTGCTTGGTGTGCCTGTCGGAATCTGGCTCGCATACAGTAAAACTGCGGCGCGTATCGTCACACCGCTACTTGACTTCATGCAGACAATGCCTGCATTTGTCTACTTGCTGCCTGCGGTTACATTCTTTAGCCTCGGTGTCGTTCCAGGTGTTATCGCATCGGTTATATTCGCGATTCCACCAACGATTCGTCTGACTCACCTGGGTATCAAACAGGTATCTGGCGAATTGGTTGAAGCAGCCGACGCATTCGGTTCAACTTCCATGCAAAAGTTATTCAAAGTACAGCTTCCACTCGCTTTGCCTACCGTGATGTCCGGTATTAACCAGACGATCATGTTGTCACTGTCCATGGTTGTTATTGCATCCATGATCGGTGCACAGGGTATTGGTGCGGAAGTATATCGTGCAGTAACACAGCTGCAAATCGGTAAAGGTTTCGAAGCCGGTCTCGCTGTTGTTGTACTCGCGATTGTGCTGGACCGTTTTACACAAAATCTGTTTATGCCAGGTCGCAAAAAGACCTCACGCATTACAACGAAGCAAAAAGCATGGATCACTGCTGCAGCAACATTCCTTGTGTTAGTAGCTGGTTTCTCACAATACTTCGTTGGTGGTACGACTTCCGCTGGTGGCAACAATTCAGCAGCCAATGCTGTAGGTCAAGAAGTGAACTATCAGATTATTGGTATCGATCCAGGGGCTGGTATCATGAAGTCCACAGCTAAAGCGATCGAAGACTATAAACTAACTGATTGGACCCTCATTGAAGGTTCTGGTGCAGCGATGACTGCTACATTAGACAAAGCCATCAAAAATGAAGACCCAATCATTATTACAGGTTGGACTCCGCACTGGATGTTTAACAAATATGATCTAAAATATCTGGAAGACCCTGAGAAATCTTTCGGTGATGCTGAAGAAATTCATACCATTGCCCGTAAAGGTCTGAAAGAAGATCACCCTGTTGCGTTTGAATTCCTATCCCGTTTCCAATGGACATCCGATGAAATGGGTGAAATGATGACTGCCATCCAGGATGGCACATCCCCTGAAGAAGCAGCGAAAGCTTATGCCGAAAAACATGCCGATCAGATCGCTGAGTGGACCAAAGGTCTGACTCCAGTGAACGGTGATGCGTTCAAACTGAGCTATGTGGCTTGGGATTCCGAAATCGCAAGTACCAACTTGCTGAAATATGTGATGGAAAACGACTTGGGTTATAAAGTTAACGCTCTGCAAGTCGAAGCCGGACCGATGTGGACGGGTGTTGCCTCAGGTGACGTAGATGCCTCTCCAGCAGCTTGGCTGCCATTAACACACGCTGACTACTGGGAACGTTACAAAGACCAGGTGGACGATCTGGGTGCCAACATGACGGGTGTACGTACAGGCCTTGTGGTTCCTAGTTACATGACTGAAGTTAACTCGATTGCAGATTTGGAGACAGGTGCGACTTCTTCCTCCACTCCATCGGCAAGTGCTAATGTGGGCGAAGAGGTGAATCACCAAATCGTTGGTATTGATCCAGGTGCAGGTCTGATGAAGGCTACTGCAAATGCTATTGAGCATTACGAATTGTCTAATTGGAATCTGATCGAAGGCTCTGGAGCAGCGATGACGGCGTCGCTGGACAAAGCTTATAAAAATGAGGAGCCCATCATCGTTACGGGTTGGACTCCTCACTGGATGTTCAATCAGTATGATCTGAAGTATCTGGACGATCCAGACTTAATTTTCGGCGATGCAGAGGAAGTTCACACGGTTGGACGTAAGGGAATCAAGGAAGATCATCCCGTTGCCTATGAGTTCTTCTCTCGCTTTAATTGGACTGCGGATCAGATGAGTGAAATCATGACTGACATTCAAAAGGGCGTTTCGCCTGAAGAAGCAGCCAAGACTTATGCTGAAAAACATCCAGACCAGATTAAAGAATGGACTACCGGGTTAACTCCTGTTAGTGGTGATAATCTACGTCTTGGTTATGTGGCATGGGACTCTGAAATTGCGAGTACGAACCTGATGAAGTATGTGCTTGAGACGGATCTGGGTTATACCGTCAAAGCCCTACAAGTCGAAGCTGGTCCCATGTGGGCAGGCTTAGCAGCAGGTGACATCGATGCTTCTCCAGCCGTTTGGCTCCCGCTTACACACGGGGATTATTGGGAGACGTATGGTGACCAGATTGAAGATATTGCTGTAAGTATGACCGGAGTCAAACAAGGTCTGGTTGTTCCAACTTACATGGATATCAACTCCGTTGAAGATTTAAAAGATAATTAAACCAGATTGAGATGGATAAACCTGAATTTGGTAAAAAAAGACCACCGAAATTTTTCGGTGGTCTTTTTCTTATGGCTATGTTTTTTTCAGACATGCTAATTTGATTGGGTATTCAATCTTAGTAATACTGCTACCTTAAGCATTCACACGCTTTTTTCCATTCAACGCTTCACACATATCCGCTTACTTCGCTCTTGAACCCTCTATGTAGATATTACTTGGTGAGTTCGATTATTTCCAACAACTATCCGATCAGCAACAGTAGTACACCAATGACAATCATGACAACACCGAGAATACCATATACCACTCTTGCTCCCTGCCGTCCAATGGTCTTCACAAAAATTCCTGCTCTAAAGCTCTTCATAAACCAGTCCCAGTTGTTGATTCCTCCGAGCAAACTAAAAATTCCTGCCGCTATGGCAAATAGTGCGATTAAAACGGGTTGATCTTGCATTTCTTCAACACTCCTTCAATATAATCCTGTCTACTATACCTTCACTTAGTGAAAATTAACAGGCATTAATTGGGCGTATCTCAAAACTCGCTGAAGTGCATCTTTCACCGCCTTTTCGCCCCCTGCTGCGTCACTTTCCCTTGACGTGCCCCGGCACGCCTGCAGAAAACTTCCTTGCTTGGAACGAAAATTCGGCAAAATCTACTTCCTTCGGAGTTTTCAGACACGCCCTAGAAAAAAACAGCTTGCAGATGGAAGTCTGCAAGCTGTTCTGTTACGTCTGTATTATACGTTTTATTGCTTTTGCAACTCGCTTGCCGACAATAGCAGAGTCACCACTTCAGCACGGGTTGCTTCCGCGATTGGGTTAAACATATTCTTCCCTGTTCCCTTCACCAGTCCTGCATCATATGCAGCAGCGATATATGGAGCAGCCCACGCCGGTACTTTATCTGCGTCCGCGAAACTCAGTACCGGATTCGACTGTACCGGGAGACCGAGTGCTCTGACGAGCATAACTGTCATCTCTACCCGTGATACTTTGCCTGATGAACGGAACGTATCATCCGTATACCCACTGATGATGCCTTGATCGACTGCTTGAGCAATAAAGGATTGTGCCCATACAGGTATTCCCGCAGCATCCTTAAACGTCAATGCCTTGTTGCTGGCCGGAAGTTCAAATGCTCTGCCCAACATCACAATGAATTCGGCGCGTGTCGCTGGTGCATTCGGACGGAAATTACCATCCTGATACCCGTTCACAATTCCCCGGGAAATGGCCTGCTCAATAGCAGCCGCAGCCCAATGATTTCCGATGTCCTTAAGGTCTACAACCGGTGTGGTTGGATTAGGAGTTCCTCCATTACCCGGAACGGTTGGCGTAGTTGGGTTCGTAGGATTGGTTGGTGTAGTCGGTGTGGTTGGAGTTACAGGTGTAGTAGGTGTTGTAGAACCTCCACCACTGCCCGGATTACTTCCATTATTCCCGCCACCATTACCAGGATTGCTTCCATTACCGTCCCCCGGAAGTGGTACTCCCTTCAAATCCGTACTGCGTCCTTCCGTTTTTTGATCAACTGTACCTACACGGTCCAGATGTTCATGGAAGATTTCATAATCGACCAGATTCAATTCGTAGAATCGATTATCATCTTTTGCTGTTCTCATAGCACGGTAGAAGTCTCCACCGTTAGCCATAAATGAATTGGTAGCGACGATATAGTACCCGTTCGGATCGATATCCGAGTACGTACCATCTGCATTCTTAATCTGAACTTTGACCACACGTTGACCGACTTGGGTCACAGTGTTAGTGGTGGCATCAATTTTTTCGCCTGGTTTGGTGGAATCGTAGTAGAACCGCATTCCTGCCACTTGCGGGAAGCGCCCTTCTCCTGTTTCCACACCACTAACGCCATTTTCCAGCGCGGCTGTGATTTCTTTGCCTGTCATTTTCAACGCAGACAGATTATTAGCGAATGGCATCACAGTCAGGAGATTGCCCAGCGTAATATCCCCTATCTGGAATGAAGCACGAATGCCACCCCCGTTCTGGATCGCCACGTATCCTTTGACGTCGTTTTCCTGCACAATGGATTTCACTTTCTCCAGCATACCGTCTGTCATCAGGTTTCCTAAGTTGGTTTCCTGTTTCCGCACAGTGCCACGTTCTCCATCCAGGAAGACATTCGTTTTACCGATAATCGTTTTCTTGAACTTTTCCAACTGAGGAGCATATTCTTTCAGCTTGTTTGCAGCTTCCACATCATCAGCATAGATGAATTGGTTGGCAGTATCTTTCGCATCCAGACTCAACAATTTGCCGTTCCACTTCTTCAATATACCGGCTTCATCAAACGTAACATCCAATTGACCAAGAGAAACGTCATATTCCCCGGTTTGCACAACCAATGTTGGCTCATCTTGGCTGCCCACAACAATCGGTTCCTTCAGAATGGTGTGTGAATGACCACCTACCACAATATCGATCCCTTCTACGGCTTCTGCCAATTTGAGATCCTCTGAGTAACCAAGGTGAGTCAAAGCAATGATTTTATTGATACCTTCATTTTGCAGCATCTGTACAGTTGCTTGTGCACTTGCCTTATAATCTACAAACTTCAAGTCATCTCCCGGTGAAGAAAGAGATACCGTGTCCGGTGTCGTCAGTCCGAAAATACCGACTCGCTCACCATTCACTTCCGTAATAATCGCCGGATAGATTTCGGCTTTCTCACCCGGATCACCGATGCTATTGTTGTACAAACCACTCAAGCTCGCATCTTTTGAGTAATCAATATTAGCACTCACGAACGGGAATTCTGCTTTTTCAATAAATGCTTTCAGTACGCTTGGACCTTTATCAAACTCATGGTTACCAAAAGTCATGGCATCATATCCGATCATGTTCATGAACTCCAGATCAGCCAGACCGTTAAACAGATTGAAGTACAATGTACCAGAGAATACGTCCCCTGCATCCAGCACCAGGGTATTATCATTGCGCGCTTCCTTAATTGCTGTTACTCGGCGCGGAATGTTATCCAGATGCGCATGCGTATCATTCGTGTGCAGTACGCGCAGGTTGAAGTCCCCTTCTTCCACCGGATCTCCAATACTTAATTGTGCGAGCAGTGGATCATGGTCGCTCACCCGTCCATCCGCTGTCTCAAAATCGGCATTCACATGTACCACTTCGATGGATGCCGTCTCAGTCAGGTTTTTACTCACCAGAATGTGATCCAGTGTCTGAGAGTTTCCATCATAGATGTAGGAATACCGCTGATTTTCTGGCAGTTCGTTTACCAGATTGTCCAGTTCATTACCTTCAACAATATTCAAAGTATTTGAGAATTGGAAGTCATTAAAATCACCGAGAACAGCGACATTGACCTCAGGGTCTTTGTTCAGTAACTCCTTCACAAACCCATTCACTAACGCAGCTTGCTTCGCACGTTGAACTTCACTGCTTCGAGTCGCAGGCTGTATGCTTCCAAAAGGTTTCAGGTCTCCACCTTTGGAATTGAAGTGGTTGGCAATCACCACTACACGTTCACCATTGAATTCGAATTCAGCGGCAAGCGGCTTGCGGGAGCTAGCGAACGCCTCATCCCCTGGTGCAATACGACCCGGATTATTGGAGAGACTGCCGTCAGCTTTGACTGTGATCGCCGTCGTAGCATTTCCTTTTCCGATACCAGTAGCCAACGATACACGGTTCGATTGATAAAGGAATCCTACACGAATATTGGCACCAGGTGCCCCGCCATCCTTGTTATTTTCCGGAGAAATCTCACTATATCGATATGTTGGTCCGTTGTTCGTTTTGATTGCATCAATTAGAGTCTGAAAACTCTCATTGGCAGCTGTTGTGCCCGTGTCGGCATCGCCATCGTTATCCTGAACTTCCATAATGCCAATGATGTCTGGCGTGTTCAGATTATCTACGATGATTTTGCCGATTTTATTGGCTCGTGTTGCATCTTTTTTGCTAAAGTTCTCCACATTAAACGTGGCAATGGTCAGTTTATCTGCCGCTTGTTCAATGGAAGTAGTCGCTTGTTTCGTTTCTCCCGGGATGACTGCTGGCAAATTCCCTTCAGGACTCACCTTAAAATTGCCGCTAGAATATGTCATTACTCCGATTACATTACCATCCAACTTATCGCCTGTTTTTACTGCTTTGGAAGGTTTTTTACTGATAAATAAACGCTGCGGATTGAGATCACTCTCATTCATATCTTTCTTGTTATCGGTCAGAATAACACCACCATTAGGTGTGCGAAGTGGATTATTCTCACCATTATTTACAACAACGGCCAGACCCGGTTGACTAGAGTAAGGACCTATAATTTCAGGCTTTTCCAGTTCAACACGCATGCCTTCCAAACTTTCAAAAAAGTCTATCGCATCCGTCTCGGGATTAAATTCTGCAAAAGAGTCCGAGTCAATGACTGTTGGAATGATACGTCCATTGACACCCAACTTCACAGGTGCAGGTAGGTCAACTTTATCTAGCACTTTTACAATGGTATTTGCCGTAATTTGCGTGGTGGTTAATTCGTTAACCGCCCCATATTCCGTAACTTTGCCGGATACCTTCACCTGGTTGCCAACGATAACCCCATGACTCGGCTTATACACTTGAATGGCTTCGGAGGTTCGAACATCATCGTCAATTTCACCTGGAAGCTCTTGCATGTAAAAACTGCTTGTACTGACGGAAGTAACAATACCTTCGATATCCTTAACATCGTATCCGTTAAAAACAGAGGTATGTCCAGCGCCCTGAATATCATGGATACGCAGGTTTTCTTTATCAGGAAGTACTTGATACGTAAAGGTGTACACTGCACTGGATTGTCCATTAAGAATGGCAACCGCCTTGATTACGATGTCTTGATCAATCACTAATGGGCTACTATACACGGTGGAAGAAGAAGTAGGCTCTGTATTATCCGTTGTGAAGTGTACAATCGCGCCCTTGGCTGGAGAGGTTAATGTGACTTCATTGTTTCGGGGAATCCCGCCGGATGGAACACTTGCCATCACAGACAGGCTATTTTCTACAACATCTGCGGCTGTTCTAGGCAAAATCTCTAAACCGTAATTACTGTTGAAGGTCAGAACACCTTGCACATATTCGTAGGTTTTGCCGACAGTTAGCGCGGTAGGCGAGTTTTTGGCATAAATCGTTATCTCAGCACCATGACTATCCGTAGCGTAGAACGTCGAACTACTGCCCCGTGTTACCTGAATATCTCTTACTTCGACAAACATTCCCTCATACTTTTCGCCCGGACCTTTATTACTTTGGTCTGCTGGTCTGACAAAGTCTGTGGACACCATATTTTTGGGTCCGGGAAGTGTTACATTTTGCTCATTTACCTTCATGTATCCTTCGGTAAAACCTGACTTATCCTTCTCGATCTGGACGAGTCCGCTGTAGTGGGTAATTGGACCATACACTTCAATGCGATCCCCCACGTCAACTTGATTCTTCGCTCGGACTACAATGCCAGCCTCTTCGTCCTGAATATAATAATTCGTAAATTCTCCGGAGAGTTCACTGTACGTTACGACACCTGAAACGGCTACATTTGTATTTGGTGCAAGGACTCGCGCATCAGCAATGGATATGATTCCAGTCCCGTCTGCTTCCTGCACTTCTGAGTTATCCGTCTCAGCTGGTTCCTCACTTTCAGTTCCATCCAAATGATCATCTTCGTTACTCGGTGACTCTGTCCCCTCCGGGTCTGGCGATTCTTCGGTTGAGACAGCATCCGGTGTGGAGGTCTCCTGATCACTTGTTTGCGGCTGTTCCGTTACTACACTTTCCTCATCAGCATATACAGTGCTACTTAATCCACCTATTGGTGCTGCACCTGTAACGACAAGAACGAAAACCAGAAACCCTTGCGCCCAACGTTTCACTTGCTTGTTGTTCATTCGTCCTACCCCCATGTTTTCAACTTGGCAATCATTTGTTCAGACAGCTTGTACATTAGTTCAAATATAAGATAACTGAATAACAGACTGGTGTAAACAATATTTCTTCGTTATGAAAGAAAATAGAACATGTACATTACAAAAATAAAATAAATCATATCATTTTCTTTCAAATAGGACTAATTATAGGTCCTAAATGCGACTTTTTGAACCTTATATCTCCCGTTCCTGTGCACAAACAACTAATTAGCGTCAGTTAAACTAACACAATGTTGTGTGCTATATCTTCTTTCGACATTTTGTGATAACACCTATGACTCCATTCATGATAAAAAATCCAACTTAAGTCTTACAAATTAAATAACCATAATCACAAACATGCGACGATCAGGATTGATCGCCGCATCTTTATTTTGAGATTAACCTACAATTATTTCTTCACCGTACTGTTATATTGCGCAATCTTGTCTGTAATTTGTTTGGCTGCGGCATCCAATGCTTCCTGTGGTGTACCTTGTCCATTCAGGACCGTTTCAATCGCTCCTTCGACAAGTTGTCTGGCTTCTGGGAATACACCCATTAATGCCCCGGATGTTGCTGTCGAATCCGCGGAAGCGTGCAATTGATCGACTGCTGTCTGGAATTGCGGGTACTTCGCCATATTATCCTTTAATACTTGCTCATTGTAAGCTGCTGTCGTAATAGGGAAGTATCCTGTCGCAACACTCCAATTTGCTTGTACCTCTGGTGTAGCCAAGTATTTGATGAATTCCCATGCCGCTTGTTGTTGTGCTTCTGATTTGTTATTCATAATGTACAAGCTTGCTCCACCCACCACAACGCCGCCTTCTTTGGCATCCGCTGGACGAGGCAGGAAGCCTGTTCCCAGTTCAAACTTGCCACCTGAACCTTCTACGATTTTACGCAGGCCAGCCGTGGAATCGAGGGTCATACCGATTTGCTGTGCTGTAAATGCTGCTGTCGTATCGTCTGTGCTACGTCCCAGATTGGAGAGGGTTTTATCATCAATCATCTTTTTCCACCACGTTAATGTCTTCACTCCAGCTTCGGAGTTCAACATTGACTCTGTAGCTGCTTCTGTTCTTCCGTTTCCATTGTTTACATAATCTGCATTCTGGTTCGCAAAGAACTGTTCCATGAACCAGCCGTAGATCGCCATGGATGCTCCTGGCTTTCCGTCTTTCGCAAGTGCTTTTGCTGCTTGTTCAAACTCTTCATACGTCTTCGGCGGGTTCTCCGGGTCCAGACCTGCTGCTTTGAACATATCCTTGTTATAGTACAGAATCGGGTTCGATGTGTTAAAAGGCATCGCGTTCAATTTGCCATCGATGGTGTAGTATCGGATGATGTTTGGCTCCAGTTGGGACAGGTCGAACTGATCCTTGTCAATGAACTGCTGTACTGGCGTAATCATGCCCGAATCGATCATGAACTTGCTACCGATCTCGTAGACCTGGATAATGTCAGGACCGCTGTCTGAGCCCATGGATGCTTTGAGTTTGTTCAGACTCTCATCGTACTTCCCTTGATAGATGGGTTTAACCTGAATTTCCGGATGGCTAGCGTTAAAGTCGGAAGCGAGTTGATTAATGGCTTTCTCCCCTGCGCCAGACATGGAATGCCACCACGTCAATTGTGTTGTTTCAACGGCGGCCGCTTCTGCTGGTGCTCCACTCGCCGGGCTGCTTGTTTCTGCTTTCGTTCCGCAAGCGGAGATGACCAACATGAGTGCAGCCAGCATTAATGCAAATGTTCCTCTTTTTTTCAAACGAAATCCGTTCATAATCGCTCTCCTTTTATATGGCTCGCTTGCAATAAAATCTTGGGGATGACGCGGTGTGGCCGTTACGGTTACGAATCGTTCTTTTGATCGCTGTTATCCCCGGATTTCTTTCATCCCCTTTCAAAGGGGGAAATCCGGGGATAAAGGCGAACGCTTTGCTTCTTCAGAATCGATTTCGTCCCCTCCACTACTACCGTCGTTCATTTCAACATTTTATTTGAAGCACGAGCCTCATTTTATTCGCTCCTGGTATCCAAACCTTAGACCTTGTACGAAGATACAAGGTTTAATTCAAAACCTCTAAATCAAAATCTTTAGATCAAAATCTTCAGAGCTTCCACTTCAATAAATAGTTTCAAAACCTTACTCCTTACCCCTTCAGCGCGCCTGCGGCCATTCCGCGGACAAGCTGTTTCAACCCGAAAATCAATAGCAGTAAGGATGGTAGAATGACCATCGCTGTTCCGGCAAATACCAGATTCCACGCTGTGGATTCCTGGAACTCCAGCATCGAGATTCCGATCTGTGCGGTTCTCATTTCCGGTGTGTTTGTCACCAGCAGCGGCCAGAGATACGAATTATACATACTTAAGAATGAATAAATTGCCAGTGTTCCAAGTGCCGGACGGGACAATGGCAAGACGTGCGATATGAAATATCGAATATGACCACAACCGTCGATCCTCGCCGCCTCGAACAATTCCTTGGGTAGTTGCATGAAGAACTGTCTCAGCAGGAATGTACCAAACGCAGTTGCCAGAAACGGCACCGTAAGCCCTTGATAACTATCCAGCCAACCCCAACTGCGAACTGTCAGGTAATTTGGAATCATCGTTACTTCCCATGGAATCATCATCGTTGCGACAAACATGCTGAAGATGACGTTTTTGCCTTTGAACTGCATTTTTGCAAACGCATAGGCTGCCATACTCGCTGTAATCAATTGACCAAGCGTCGTCAGTCCTGCGACAAGAAAGGTATTGCCGATAAATCGACCGATCGGAACAATATCGAACACTTCGCTAAAGTTGGACAGATCGATTGAATTTGGAATGATATGCGGCGGATAAGCGCTCGCATCTTCCGGCGTCATGACGGCCATAAAAAAGGTGTACATCACCGGATACAGCACAAGCGCTGCACAGATCGTCAGTAATACATACAACAGTGTTTTGGTCCATGTCGCACTCATTGGTAATGCACTTTCCTTTCTACCCATTTGAACTGGATCAGAGTCAGCAGCATAATTACCACAAACAGGATCAGTGCCTGCGCACTACCTGTACCAAAGCGGAAATTAACGAAGGCTTCCTGATAGATGGAATAGACGAAAACATTCGTACTGTCCATCGGGCCACCCCGGGTTAGAATGTTGATCTGACCGAACGATTGAAAAGCGCCAATGATCGATACGACCGTAACAAAGAATAACGTTGGTGACAGTAGCGGCATCGAGATTTTGCGAAACGTAAGTAAGGGTCCTGCGCCGTCAATCTTGGCGCTCTCGTAGATCTCATCCGGGATGCCCGCCAAACCACTGGATAGGATAATGTAGTTGAATCCAAGATTCATCCAGATCGTCATGATGGAAATTGAGATCAATGCCCAATCCGGGCTGGTAAGCCAAGGAATTGGATCGATGCCTACTTTGCCAAGCAGATAATTCAGCATGCCCAGGGTCGGATGGAAAAGAAACTTCCAAATGACTGCTGACGAACCGACGGATAACACCACCGGCAGAGAGAATACAAATTGGAACACACGCATTCCCTTGAATCGGTTGTGGGTCAGTGCAGCCAGAATCAGAGCAGCCAGCATGCCCGTAGGCACTGTAAACAGGACAAATAGCAAAGTCACTTTCATCCCTTGCATAAACAGTCCCGACTGGAACACCGCCTTGAAGTTATCCAGTCCCACATAAGCCGCAATTTGTCCCGTCGGATCTGTGGAATGCAGACTGAGGTACACGGACTTAAACATCGGGTAAAACAGAAACACTGCAAACAAAAGCAGCGATGGTGCCAGGAAACCATAGGCCAGCATATTCTCCCGCATTCGCTGCACACGCAGCGAGACTGTCCGGCGCTCACTCGTACCGGATACGCGCCGTTTGGCGGCGGGCAAGCTGATCCGGTTATCAAGCTCACTCATCGGATTTTCTTCCCCCTTGTTTCACGCATTCAGTGTGTGTGAAATGCTACATCCACTTCAACACCACGTTATCTAGTGTAAGAGTCGAATGTCACAGCAAAATCTGTTCTGAATCAACGTAACGTTAATCATGGACAAGGCTGTTTACGCAAATGTGCATCAATTCGAAAGCGAAATCCAAATCGGATTTCACGACAAAAAACCGCAAGAACTCCCCTGTTTGGAGATGTCCCTGCCGTTTGATGTGTAAATGGAGTATGAACGTTTGTCTATTAATGAAAGTGACTCATTTTACATTAATCTGTAAATCTTCCAAACGGGGTGAAGCGATTAACCCTTCGAGTTAACGATTAAGATGATATGGCACCGTGGTGACAATCACGTCTTTGTAATTAATCAGATAAGCCCGGATCATGAAGCTGGTCTGGTTGTGCAGTACATTTTGCCACCAGTGCTTGGTGATGAATTGTGGAATCAGAATGGTGATATGATCGGTCTCGGCCGTTTTCCACTCTACGGTATCAATGAATTTCTTCAGCGGCCCCATAATGCTACGGTACCTCGATTTGATCACAACCAGACGAACGCCTGGATTCCATTCTTCCCACTTCTGCTCCATCTTGCGTATCGCCTCATCATCGAATCCAATGTACAGTGCGACCACGTGATCCGACATCGTCTGGGCGTAACTGATCGTATTCATAACGACCCGGGTAATGCCTGCAACAGGAATGACAATGGTATTGCCTTTTTTGGCTGGCTTATCGACCTGAATATCAATCCGCAGCTCATCGGCAATGTTGCAATAGTGACGGTGAATACGCAGGAACACATAGACAACGAACGGCAAAAAGATAAAGATGACCCATGTCTGCGTGAACTTGGTGAAAATAAAGATCAGGGTAATCGATAATGTAGTCAGCATACCTACTGTATTAACGAGCAGTTTCATCTGCCAGCCTGATGGTTTGACTTTGATCCAGCGAATCATCATGCCAAGCTGTGACAGGGTAAATGGGATGAACACCCCTACCGCATAGAGCGGAATAAGGCTTTCCGTGTTCCCTTTGAACCCGACCACCAGCAGCGCAGACATCACACTGAGAAAAATAATCCCGTTGGAGAAGCCAAGACGGTCACCTCTGACCATGAACATATGGGGCATATATTTGTCTTTCGCCATCATGAAGGACAACAACGGGAAGGCCGAATACGCCGTATTGGCTGCCAGGAACAGGATTAGTGCCGTCACACCCTGGATAATAAAATACATCCACCCTCTGCCAAATGTGGCTTCGGCAATCTGGGAAATAACCGTGGCATGGGGATCAGGCTTCACCCCATAACCGAAAGCCAGCAACGTGATGCCAATGAACATGGCTCCCAATATACAACCCATGAGCAGTAACGTACCGGCAGCATTTTTCTCGGCAGGCTGCTTGAAGTTCGGGATCGCGTTACTTACCGCTTCCACACCAGTCAACGCCGAACAACCGGAGCTAAATGCTTTTAGTAACAAAAAGATACTCACATGGGATAGACTTGTTCCGAATTCAGGTGCAGCTGCTTCCATCCCCCCGGCAAGAAATTTGATTCCGCCTGAGATAATCAGAACCGCAATCGAGAAGATAAATAGATAGATGGGGATCGCCAGCACAGACGCTGACTCCGTCACTCCCCGCAAATTCATAATCGTTAGAAAAACAATCATAATGAGTGCAATCACAACACTGTAGTCATGCAGCATAGGAAAAGCCGACGTAATCGCATCCGTCCCTGCGGACGAACTTACCGCAACGGTCAAAATATAATCGACCAGCAGAGATCCTCCGGCAATCAGACTGGATGTTGTACCCAGGTTATCCTTGGCTACGATATAAGCGCCGCCCCCTGTTGGATAAGCAAATATCGTCTGGCGATAGGAAAAAATTAAAATGACGAGTAATCCCAGCACGGCGATGGAAATCGGAACAGAGTACCACAGGGCGGCGAATCCGGCCGCAACGAGCACCAGCAAAATCTGTTCCGTACCGTAGGCAACGGACGATAGGGCATCCGAGGACAGGATGGCAAGTGCCTTCCATTTCCCCAATTTTTCTCCATCCAGTTCAGCCGATTTCATTGGCTTGCCTATTAAGATTCTCTTCATTTTGCCAAGCATGATCATAACTTCCTTCCGTCTCTCATCTGTGAAGCATTGTTATTATGCAAAATCGCAGAGCCGTTGACAATACGTCATTTCACCCGAATTTCGCCAGCGCGTGATAATGCATTCTACGATTCAATAATCGATAACAAAGCCATTCTTGTTCAGTAATTTGAACTTTTTTGAACCAAAATGACGATTGTTCGTCAAAAAAAAGGAAATGGCCTTCGGTTCAATGAACCAAAGACCACTTCCTTGATCTATGCGTTGACTACAAAACAATCCAGATTCCCTTAACTGCCCAGAATGCCGGGACGAGGGGTGACACCAAACGCTTGCGCCAGTGTGGTCAGCTGCTCATCCGTAATTCTCTGCCGGATCTCGTGACCAGCAACCAGCATATACACTTGGGCTGCCTTCTCAATCGTCTCGATCAGACCAAATGCTTCGTCAATCGTTGTACCTGTTCCGAATATGCCATGCTGCGGCCAGATGACCGCGTGATATTCTTTCATTTTCTCAGCCGTTTCGCGGCCAATCTCATTCGATCCAGGAATCATCCATGGAATGATGCCAATCCCATCCGGGAATACAACCACACACTCCGTGCACATCTGCCAGAGGGTCTTGGTGAATTTTGCTTCATCCAATTCGTGGATAAACGTCATCGCCAATACATGAGTGGCGTGGTTGTGCATGACAACCCGGTGGTTGGGGTCCAATTTCAGACGTTCGATATGGCTCATGAAATGCGTAGGCAACTCACTTGTTGGATTCGCGCCCGACTTCAATCCCCAGAGCACTTCCAGCTCCTGTCCATCTTGCGATACACGCAGCAACCCCAGATTGCTCTCGGGATCAGCGAGTACATTTTTGAAATATTTGCCCGATGCCGTCACGATAAAATACTTGCCTGCCAGCTCCTGCACCGAAAATGCCGGTTTGATCTTGCGAATCACATGATGGATATCGATATATTGGGCAACTTCCTCTTCCTCCAGCAGATAGCTGACATTACCGCCATTACGCTCATCCCAGCCATTTTTCCACATATGTTGTGTAATTTCGGCCATCTCACGGACAAATGGAATATGGAAACCTGCAGCCTGCGTTGTCTCATTCGTAAGGGTCACGTTCATAATCATTCTCTCCTTATATTGAAAATAATATGGCTTGCCACGTACATAGTAAGTTCCTTTTTTCACATTCATTATACCTTTGTTTATCTTTGATAGTCAATAATAAACACAGAAATAAACTTTTATTTATTTTTGTTTAGTTTTGTTTAGTTGAAAATAAAACAAAAAAATACCCCACCGGCGCCCGGCGGGGTCAGTCACACATCTATTTAACACGAGAAGGGGTTTACAAGAGTTATCATACCTCTGCTACCTTAATAGAAGCTGAAAGCGAAATAAAAAAAGCATGAAAAGCGAGCTGAGCCAGTATGGACCGCGTACCTCTTTTGGATCGGATTCACGTTAAGTTGTTATGTTAAGCCTGTCCATATTGGAAGGATATTTAAGGACTTTGCAGCGCATAGGATGGATGCATCTTACCAGTCGGTTCATACCGTTCGTCACCTGTATACTCAAATCCCAGCTTAATCAAGATGTGACGTGACACTTCATTATCCGGATGATGCCCGGCAAACAGTGCTTTCACGTTCAATTCGTCAAAGGCATAACCAATCACCGCCCGCGCTGCTTCCTGGGCATACCCTTTACCCCAGTAATCCCGGGTTAGATGAAATCCCAGTTCATAGATATCCTCTTCTGGAGAATATGGACGCAAACCACAGCAACCAACAAATACCTCAGACTCCTTCTCAAAAAGGGGCCAATATTGCACACCCGCTTCCTTCTGCCTTTGAATCTCCTGTGTTAATCGTGCTTCTACTTCGTCCTCGCTCAGAAATCCCTTGCTGCTAATCCACTTGGCAACCTCATGATCACCCCACAGCGCAAACGCCAGCGCACGATCTCCCTCGTTCCACGTCGCACATTCCAACCGTTCGGTTTCAAATAAGATTGTTCTGTTCATCATCCACTAACCTCCTGTATGCCAACACAAGTTCTGCGTGCCGCCTATACCTTAAATTAATCGAATGACCGTCAGGGTAAACAAATATGTATAAAGACGCTACTAAAGTATAAAGGTAATACGCATTTATTAATTACTTAACTTTCGCACTTAGAATATTGAGTCAACCCCTTGTGGGCGTAAGAAGATTTAAACATTACTGTTTCTAGTAACAAAAAAACACCTCGCTTGTTTGGTATCATGGAAGTGTCGATCTACCATAAACAAGAAAGGTGTGTAAATGGGCTGTTTTTTGTCAACTACAAGAATGGATCTCTGTTCTATCCAGCCATATCAAGGTTTTTTGGAGATTTAAGCTGGAAAGTTGAGTAACAATTTTTATCAATATTCATTTCTTACTTTCTATTTACATCTTTTATCATCTTCACCTTCTATTAGAAGCTGAATAAAAAATAAAAAAGGAGCTGCCCAGATGTAGTCTCCTCTCTTTAAATGTATCATTTCTTGTTTCTTAGACATCTTTCAGAATAAATAGCGTTATTTGTAATGAAGCGGTGTTTTTATTTTAATCACAAGTACCTTATTTCTTGATCCCTACCAAAAGTTTAACCCCCTTCTTTGGAAAGGGGGTTAAACTTTTGGTAGGGACTTAACGTCAATCTACCTTTATTATTAAGAGATCACAATTCTTTGACTGTACCACAACCATAAGGTTGGCAAGTCTGAATTGTCGAAACAGTATTTATAAACCCAGTATAATCATGATATCTATAATAGTGATGGTCTTTCCTAATGGATAAAGTCCCACTGTAACCACTAGAAACACCTTTAGTGTATGTTTTTGTTATCCAGTAGGCTCTTGGTGCATCTTTAGAAAGATAATAACCGCCAATGCTTACAAGTATTCCAGCTATTCTTCCACCTACAGGTCCGCCTATAAAGGAAGCAAGTATACCTGCTACTGCAGAGGCTGTGGCATATATTATCTCAGTTGAATTTTCTACTTTGCCTTTATATACATAATCATCTGCTAATGCCTGTGGAGCATAACTGAGATCTTCATAAACAGGTCTAACTTTTTTGATTGCATAATTCACTTCGCCTGTTTGCAGGTTTTCATACTTTACTTTGCTATCGTCAACTTTTGTGATTTTTAACTCATCTTCTCCATTTGAATCAGTCGCAATATAGTAATTGTCATATTGAACTAATGTAGAACCATCTGTAAAAGTTACAGAATTACTGGTTGTGCTTTCAACTAAATCCAATAGGCTTTTGTCCACTTGTGACACTGGCAAAGAAGATGGTAAGTCTACCTGATCCTGGGCAAAGGCTGGTAGTGAGATAGATGTAGAGAGAAGAACTCCTGCAAAAAATGTTTTAGATATTTTTGATCCTATCATTCTTATCCTCCATTCATTCTTTACTTCTATTTCTTCTTTTTCCTGAAGAAATCGAACTTAATCACATAATCAAAAAGAGACGTAATTACAATCGCTCCAATTGGAATCAATAAATAAATCCATAGCGGATTATTTGGAGCTTCACCAGGGGGGGCATCGGTTAAATAAACATAAAGAACAACACAATAAATTATGGCCACTACAATACCTGTTATGTTTCTATTTTTCATAGTTTTTTTCCACCTCTTGTTCACAGAAATTCAAATTATTGTATTTTTTGATCTAATATATTATAACACATATTTGGAATAATTTCTCTCTCTTATTTATTAATCTATTATATCGATTGTAAAAATACTATATTTTGAAGCAGGTCTCCACTCCATACGGCAACCTATGGCGGGTTATTTCTTTTATAATTTTAATTTTTTCTTATGAAAGGCTCGCTTTGTTTCGTTATAGTAATCTATAGGTTCGCATTTATATGGTTTTTGGTTATTAGTTGTTACTTTTACTTCCTCCTCAGAAAGGATTTCCCCTTCTACGCATACTATCGTTGTTCCAACGAATTATGTATATCCATATAAAAAAAGAATAACCCCTGCCGACATCATGTCCGGCAGAGGCCAATCTACTGTATTACACCAATTAGAAATCTGCTACGGCGAATTGAACTGTTCCGGAAGCTGCGCCTCCAAGGTTGGCTTGTAATGCAAAAACCAGGACTGCACTTGCAGTAATTGTAAGACTGCTGTTTACTGGAACCACGTAAGTGACTACTGGTGCATTAACACGAGTGATTACGAGAGATACTGGAAAAGGTCCGTTGTTGTTTACTGTAACGCTGGCATTGGTTCCTCCAGACAGGTTTTCGTAGTAGGACTTGCCTACGCCAGCTGGAAGATTGTAATACTGTAATGGTAAAAGGATGGCCATTGAAATCACCTCCTTTTGCTTTGATACGGTATTCTATGTTCAGAAACTAGTAAAGTCACGGTGAAATGACCGTGTTATAACGTCCATTTTTAATAGACAGCATAGATTGATAGACAACTGCACACAAAAATGCCCCACCGAAACGTCCGATGGAGCCAGTCTAACCCTATAAAATACGAAAACCTGTGATGACTAATTAGATGTTCTTATCCGGTCTGCTTTTAGTTCGATATTGGCGCCACAGTAAAAATAGAAAGTACGGTGCACCGATGACAGATGTTACCAGTCCGACGGGGAATTCCAATGGTGGGGCCAACACACGTCCAATATAATCCCCCAGTAACATCATGATTGCTCCTACGAGCCCGGCCACAGGTACATAATACCGATGACCTCCCGAGACCAGGTGGCGAGCGATATGCGGACTGACCAGACCTACGAAACCAATCATACCAACCACAGCCACCGAACCGCTCGCGAGAAGAACGGCCAATAGAAGCAGTACAGCACGCATCTTCTCCACGCGCAGACCCAAACCTTTGACTGACTGTTCGCCGAGACCGAAGAGATCCATGACTTTGCCCAGCATCCAGACCACAGGAATAACCACAACAATAATGGGTACTAATTGCAATACTTGATCCCAGTTACGTCCCCATAATGAACCGTTGAGCCAGAGCAAGACGGTGTTGGTGTTCGCCGATGATTGTGTAATCAGCAGTTGCACCAAGGTGCTCCCACATGCACTAACCGCAACACCTACCAATGCAAGACGTACCGGATCTACCCCATTTCGATAAGAGAATACATATACAAGCAGCGCCCCTGCTCCACCACCAACAAATGCAGACAGTGAAGTGAGCCATGCACTCTGCATCTCAACAGGTAATAACAGCACCGTAGATACGGCTCCTAAGGCAGCCCCCGCCGAAATTCCCAGCGTATCTGGTGCGGCTAACGGGTTGCGAAGAATGCTCTGGGAGACCAGACCCGAAACAGCCAGACCACAGCCAACAAGCATGGCCAGTACAATACGAGGAAGACGATAATTCAGAATGATATAAGATAGATCCGGATCCCCTTCACCTGTAAAGGAAGCCCAAACCTCCTGCCAGCTAATCCCTACCGCTCCTGCCTGAATATTCGTCATCATGAGAAGACCCAATAGAATGACAAGCGCCACAAGCACCGTAAGATTCCTATTCCTTAGTATGCTCATCATGATGCACTCCTGCTTTGTCGCCTTGCGAGATATACGAAATAAGGCGCGCCAATCAGGGCCGTAATAATGCCAACAGGTGTCTCTGATGGAAAATGAACAAACCGGGAAGCAATATCTGCTACGGTTAACAGAATCGCTCCGAATAAGGCGGAAAACGGGATCAGCAGTCGATAGTCTGTACCCAGCAGATAGCGGGTTATATGTGGCACGATTAATCCCACGAATCCGATCGGCCCTACAACCGACACGGATATGCCTGCCAGAATGATCACAATTACACTGCCCACTATCCGAATAGTCCAAATATTCTGCCCCAATCCGCGGGCGATGTCTTCACCGAGATTTAATAAGGACAATGATTTACTAATCAACAAAGCCATGAAAAGACCCGTTAAACTGAATATCAGCAAAAGGTTAATCTCTTCCCATTTGACGCCAGTAGCCGAACCGGCGAGCCAGAAGATGATTTTACCGGCGGACTCCTCATTAAAGATCAACAGTCCTTGCGTAAATGAAGATAACAATGCCTGTACCACCACACCGATGAGTGCCATCCGTACTTCGGCTTGACCTCCGCGCATGGCAAAGCTCATCAATAGCACAATGCTCACCGTCAGCAATCCCCCTGCAAAGCCTGCACCTGCCAGCGCCAAACCACTCACCGTTGGGAAAACAATCGTGAACATGACTATCATAAAGGAGGCACCGGCATTGATCCCGAATATGCTCGGAGATGCAAGCGGATTACGGGTCAGTACCTGCATAATGCACCCTGCAATACTCAGATTGGCGCCAATACACAGCACAGCCAAGGCACGTGGCATTCGCAATACATGCAGAATGACATGTTCTTTGACCGTTGGAGAATAGTCGAACATATAATCCAGCACAGTGGATAAGGGTATCCAGGAAGTACCGATCATCAGCGAGCCCAGAAAAAGCACAATCAATCCGATTATGCCAACCAAGGCCGCGGTCAGCGTTCTATTCATTTGAAATATGCAGCCGCTTCGTCCATAATATTGTTCAATGCAGGTATACTACGCTGTCTTGACCAAGTTGCCAATTCCACTTCATGAGCATTAACATTCTGTACTGCCTTCAACTGATTCCAGAGCAGATTATCCTTCTGCTCTTCGAGCACGGATGGCCCATCTTCATTAATTAGAATCAGTATTTGATCCGAATCCATGGTAAGCAGCTGCTCTGTCGTCATCAATTGATTAACTTCTTTCTCATCCTTCAGGGCATAATTCAGACCTGCCGCAGACAAGAACGAAGAATGAAAGGCCTGATCTGTCCGAACCTGAAACGATTGTGTCTCATCTTCATCCGCAGCCACGATTACTGTTGAGGATTGATCATTTGCTTCAACTCATCCAATCGCTTCTGATGCTCTTCCAGCAAGGCAGTGGTAGCTTCCGTTTTGCCCAACGCTTCACCGATCTTCTCAGTCGACACCAAGATATCCTCGTAGTTGGCTGTATCATTCTTGAATACAATCGTTGGCGCAATAGCCGACAACTCATCATATACATTGCCATGACGGCTCGTATCCGCAATAATCAGATCCGGTTTGAGCGTACGAATCACTTCCAGATTCGGCTCAGAACGGGTACCCACCGAGGTATATCCCTCAATATAAGCAAGCGTGTCCTTGGGGAAACGCTCAGGTTTGTTATCATCCGCAACCCCAACAGGCTTCACTTCAAGCGCTGCAAGGGTCTGTGTAAATCCTTGTTCCAACACCACAATCCGTGTGGGCTCAACAGGTACCTTCGTGCTTCCCAGATCATGATTGATCGTGCGTGAAGAAGTAGTATCTGCGGTTGCCTGTTCACTTCCACTTGATACTGCCGGAGCATTGGTGGATGGAGCTGGACTCGCGCACGCACTCATTAAAAGACTAAAACTCAGCAACAGCATCATTACCGTTGAACGCCTGGACCAATTGTACATCATGAAAGAACCCCCGCTTACTTGTTTGTTTTGAGAATCATTATCAATATAACGGGGTATGAGCGACTCAACAATGGATATATCGGACATAGCAGATGTCGTATTCAGACCTGTTGGCGATTGAAGATACTGATTACGATAGTGAATCGGAGATAAACCACAGTACTTTTTGAACATACGGCTAAAATGATAGACATCCTCGTAACCGATGCTACTCGCCACATCCTTCAGCGCAAGATCCGTTTGCACAAGCAATTCACGCGCTTTGCTCATTCGGAATTGCACAAGATAATCCGATGGGCTCTGACCAATCTCGCTATTACGGAACAAGCGTCCGAGGTGTCTTGGACTGCATTCCAGCTTGGCAGCCAGTGAATCGATTGTGATTGGAAGGTGATAGTGTTCCTGAATGTAGCTCATCGCCTGTGCCACCAGATCAGGAGGTTCAGACGAGACCTCTGTGGACTGCAACTGTTCCAGAATCTCCATCATGACCTGCAAGAAGATGGAACGAACCTGCATTTCCTGCAAACGGTGTGGAGATGTCCACATCTGTCTAAGCTGACTTATTTTATCCTGTAACATCACCGGATGAATGGGCTTCAGATCATATTGAATCTCTAATAACGGACTCCCATCCGGTAGTAGTCGAGCAGCTGTTCCAGCAGATAACAAGATGTGTGCTTGATACAAAATCAGATAATACTCCAACTGTTCTTCGAGTACATCAATCTGCAGAAAGCTCCCTTTCCCGCCATGGATCAAATGATAGCGATCTGTTCTGTACTGGTTGTAATCCATGTAAATTAAGCCACCACCACGAACCGTGTAGATTAGTCCGCTGGTCGGCAATTCATGTATCATGGAGTCCTGCCCATGCCCCAACATATGATGCTGCACATCCACGACCTGAACCGCAGCCTGATTCCATAGCTCAATATACCTGTCTATATTCATTGCATAACCCCTCTGAAATCCATCCGCTCGTTTTAAATGATAATAATTCTCAATTATAACGATGCTTATCGTGTTCTGTCAAATGGGATAGACATCCATGCAAAACAAAAAAGGCGACACATATTGTGTCCCCCTTTTCAAGGAATTGCTTTAGGCATACAGCATGAAAAAGTTAAGTTCATGACCCTGCTGCTTGAGATAGTTATACAGCTGCGAACGGTGATGGAACACATGCGTTAACGTTTCAATCTGCCATTGCGCCTGCAAATGACCATGTTCCATATAGAAAGCTTTGGTTGAGCGGTTTAAATAATCTTCTTCACTCAATCCCGTGATATATGCTTTATAGGATTCGAAATTGCTCCACAACGTTGCTTCCAGCTTATCGATATCCTCGATTCCGGACAGGCTGTTCTCCACCAGACCAACCTCTGCTTCACTTTTCTCTTGCATAATGGCAAGATCCGATGCCGTGATCTGGATAAAGTGATGCACAAGCTCCACCAATGAACGCATATTCTCCTGTGGACGAACCGACCAATCCTCCGAACGGATCAAGCGAATCAACGAAGCCCCCGTCCGTACGCCTGTTTCCAACTCATTTAACAAATGATCCCGAATCTGCAATGTTCCATTCATATATGATGTCTCCCTTATCTTTTATTCTCACGATTTAAGTATAACCGACGGTTCTACAGATCTATTGTACAAATCGGACAACATCCTGCCATGCTCTCTGGCTGCCGTCAACGGAGTCTCTCCATAAAACTTGCGAAATTGCCGAATCAGGTGGGCTTGGTCAAAGAAACCATGATTCTGGGCAAGCATTGCCCAGTCTACCGTGTTCCCCTGATGAATATCACGCAACACACGATGAAAACGAACTACCTCACTGAATCGTTTGGGACTGATTCCGACCCACTCTGAGAACTTGCGATGCAGCTGCCGCTCACTGATCACTTCACGCATCGCCAGCTCCTGGACAGTCATACGCCCCCCATCTATAAAGATGCGGTGCAGCACGTTTTTCATCAGATCGTTCTCAGATGTGCTTGCCTGCACAGACAATGGACTCAAGTACGCATTCATAACCTCTACCCGCTCTGCAAAACGATTCGTTTCGGCCATCCGCTCCTGAAGCTCGTTCAGCTTCTCTGGCCAACATTCCTGAAGGGCAATTCGCTTATCCGTAAACCATTCCAGAGGCATGCCATGGAAGACATGCGCACCACCTGGAAAGAATCGGACACCAAAGGTGTAATCTCCAGCAGGAGGGCCTTCATCGGATCGCTCAGGTACAGCGAACGGCTGTGTATAATTACCACAGTAAGCATAGGAATGTTCTGAACAGACCGGGTCGTATGTAATCAGCATATCCGTGCAACCATCCGGCAATACCCGTGCAGGGACAGTGATCACCGATGGCTCTCGACCTTCTCCCCAATTAACATCTGCATGCGTGTTCGGAAGAGATCCTGATTCCCAATAACAGGCCACATAAGCCATCAAGCCGGCAGCAGGTATTTTCTCAACATAATAACTGTTAGGGTACGTTCCATTTATCTGAATAGGCTTAAACAATGGGTGCAGGCTGTGATCCACCATTCCATCCTCCGATCACTAGAGTTGGTTACACATTATGTATTCATCTATCATACCATCAACAGTAGAAATGAAGAAAAAAAGTGCCCTACCGGAGGACAATCCGATAGGGCCAGTCACACATCTATTTAACACGAGAAGGGGTTTACAAGACTTATCTTACCTTCACAACCTTAATGGAAACTGAAATTGGGATGAATATCAGATCAAAATTCAAAATGAATAACAGCATTCAGACTTTCAACTCAGTCCGTGCAGTTTGCGAAAACGTTCCGGACTCATGCCTGTATGCCTTTTGAACATCGCACAGAAATAACTGGCGTTCTCGTAGCCCACCCGATCAGCAACTTCATAGATTCGGAGCTCTCTCTCACTGAACATGAGCTGTTTACTCCGATTAATCCGCTCCTGGTTCACGTAAAATACAGGTCTGGTATGGAGTGCCTTCTGAAACAGCCTGCACAAATATTGAGGAGACACCACCGCCACATCGGCCAGTTCCTTCAGCGACAGTGAACGATCCAGATGCTCTGCGATATAACGCAGCACAGGCTTCAAGCGCTCCAGATCATCATTATAGTTGGCAGATACGATGAGTAGTGGCTTCAGATCCAGCAACAGAGCATATAATTGTTTGGAACACTCCACATCGTAATCTGCATAATCCGTATCACCGCCATTCTCACCTCTAACCAGAAGTTGCTCCAGTCCATGCAGCAGTGTGGCTGTCCGGAGTCTGCACACGCGTGAACCGGTAATACCTGCATAAGATAATAGCTGACTGGCCTCTCTCCCCTGAAACGAGACCCAAGCCAGCTCCCAGCGGTCACTGATCGGCATATATTTATGCGGGACATCAGGGTACAGAACGAAAACGTCACCTGGTCCGACGATGTACTCTTCGTCTTGTATAATTAGCCTCCCCTGACCATGAATAATCTGGTGGATCTGATAATCCGGGAATCCCTCTGGACGCTCAGTTTCATATTGGTGCTCCCAGTATCCAACCGTGGTCATATAGATCGGCAGGCGAGCAGCTTCTTCTGTTTTACCAAAAAAAATCCGGGTATCCATCCAGTACACCACTCTCTCCGTCGTTAGTTTCATATTGTGATATATATGGGCAATATTCTTTATTTTCTAAGTATCAATTCAATTCTATAATGACAATATTATAACATTTCAGAAGGAGTTGCTGTTATGCGAAAGAAACTAATACATACCCCTCCGGCGAATGGATACCCGGAATGGAACAACAATCCCGAAACTTTTCAAGTAGGCCGTCTACCCGCACATGCGTCTATGGTAGCGTTTCCATCCGTGGAAGAAGCATTGTCCAATGAATCCAGTGCATCACCGTGGTACGAATCGTTGAATGGTTTGTGGAAGTTTGCCTTTGCGGAGACACCGGAGCAAAGGATTTCATCCTTTTATGAGAACAACTATGATGCCAGTGACTGGGACGAGATCGCCGTTCCTTCCAACTGGCAGCTACAAGGTTACGATTATCCCCAATATACGAATATGACGTATCCGTGGGTCGAGCGTGAGCCTGAACTGAAGCCACCATTTGCACCAACAACCTATAATCCGGTGGGTTCGTACATCCGTACGTTTACGGTTCCTGCTGACTGGAAAGACCGGCCTGTCCTGCTGCACTTTGAGGGCGTTGAATCCGCCTTCTATGTATGGGTCAACGGGGAATTGGTCGGTTATAGCGAGGACACGTTCACACCCGCTGAGTTTGATATCACTGCTTATCTAGCGGAAGGTGAGAACAAACTGGCTGTGGAGGTATATCGCTGGTGTGATGCGAGCTGGCTGGAGAATCAGGATTTCTGGCGGTTAAGCGGCATCTTCCGTGGTGTATATTTGCATTCACCTTCACCAGTTCAGATCGCCGATTTCTTTGTTCGTACTGAACTGGATGAAGCCTATCAGGATGCGGAGCTACTGCTGGATATGAAATTATTTAATCATCATGCCGCGCAGACCACTGCCGGATTATCCATTCACGCACAGCTCTATGATGCACAGCAACAGACTGTATTGAAACAGCCACTTACTGCGGCCGTTACGTTCCAGGGCGAGGATGAACTGTCATTTAAGTTGTCAGCAGAGGTTATAAAGCCGCTTCTATGGAGCGCCGAGTCCCCTCATCTATATACACTTGTGCTGTCCATTCAGAACGAATCAGGCGAAACGCTGGAGGCTGTTCGCAGCCGGATCGGATTCCGCAAGTTTGAACTGAAAGACGGCCTGATGCAAATCAATGGCAAACGCATTGTATTCAAAGGTGTGAATCGTCATGAATTTTCCCCGGATACCGGTCGAGCCATTGGGCGGGAAGACATGATCCGTGACATCGAGCTGATGAAGTCCTATAACGTTAACGCCGTGCGCACATCCCATTATCCGAATCAGTCACTCTGGTACGAACTGTGTGATGAATATGGTCTGTATGTCATTGACGAAACGAACTTGGAGACTCACGGCACGTGGTACTATGGGCAAAAGGAAATGAACGAGAACAATATTCCTGCGAGCAAGCCGGAATGGCGTAATAACGTAATCGATCGCTGTAACTCGATGTTCCAGCGGGACAAAAACCATGCGTCCGTTATTATCTGGTCTCTGGGTAATGAGTCCTTCGGCGGCGATAACTTCATCGCCATGTACGATTATCTGAAACAAGTCGATCCAACCCGTCTCGTTCATTATGAAGGGACTTTCCACTATCGCCCTTCCGATTCAGCAAGCGACATTGAATCAACGATGTATATCAGTCCTGAAAATGTGGAGAATTATGCTCGCATGCAAGGACCGAAGAAACCTTATATTATCTGCGAATACAGCCATGCCATGGGTAACTCCTGCGGTGGTCTGCATCTGTATTGGGATTTGTTCGATAAATATGATGTATTGCAGGGTGCATTCATCTGGGACTGGGTCGATCAGTCCATTCGTACCACTACGGCAGACGGTGTCGAATATTTCGCTTATGGCGGTGATTTCGGTGAATCCCCTCATGATGGCAATTTCTGCGGAAACGGACTGATTCTGGCCGATAAGACGGTTACGCCGAAGCTGGAAGAAGTGAAGAAATGTTATCAGAACGTTCGTATGGAAGCTGTTGATATAAAAGACGGCTTGCTGCGCATCCGAAACCAGTTCCTGTTCACGGATCTGAGCGAATATTCGCTCGTATGGACAGTAACACATGATGGCAAGTCTGTAGAGAACGGCACGCTCGATATCGCAGCACCTCCTGGCGAATCGGTTGAAGTCCGTATTCCATACACGCCATCGTCCGATTTGTTCAAGGAAGCGGTGCTGACTGTATCTCTGGTTACGAAAGTTGCAACCAAATGGGCAGGAGTAGGTCATGAGATTGCCTGGGATCAGTTCGTGGTATCTCCACGATTGCGTCCAATTCAACCAGTGTATCAAGGACAAGGCAATGAGCCGCAGGTAGAGGATCTGCAAGATGAATTAAAAGTGGCTACAGGCCAGGTCACGTTGAGCTTCAATTCAGCTACTGGCACGCTCACGTCCTATCAGATCAACAATCAGGAGCAATTGCTCGCACCGGTCCGCCCGAATTTCTGGAGAGCCATGACAGACAACGATATGGGGAACCGCCTGAATGAGCGTTCTGCCTTCTGGAGGGATGCTCATGCTACCAGCAGATTAATTCGCTTCGAGCACCATGCAGACGAACAAGGCATTCTCGTGACGACCGATTATACGTGGGATTCACATCCAGGATGTACGCTGTCCATCTCGTACCGAATCAATCCTGATGGTGTATTGGAAATCAGTCAAACCCTTATTCCAGGCGAAGGTCTTCCCGATCTACCGGAATTCGGTATGCTGCTGCAGCTGAATAACAGCTTGGATACCATATCTTGGTACGGCAGAGGGCCACACGACAACTACGCAGACCGTCTAACCAGTGCAAGGCTCGGCTATTACACAGGTGCAGTTCAAGATCAATTCGTTCCATATCTGAAACCACAAGAGTGTGGTAACAAAACGGATGTACGGTACGCTGAAATTACGTCAGCGGATGGTCAAAATGGTTTGCATGTTGAAGCCACCATACCATTTGAAATCAATGCGTTGCCGTGGACACCGGAGGAACTGGAAGCAAACGATCATGTGTACAAATTACCTCAGAGCACACAGACTGTGGCGCGCATCAATTACAAACAAATGGGTGTTGGTGGGGATGATAGTTGGGGTGCACGTACTCACGCTGAATACACTTTGCCAGCCAATCGCGCGTATCATTTCACCTTTACGGTAAGACCTGTATAACATCAAGCAAGCACTGCTGGCAGTATGCCGGCAGTGCTTTTTTTGTGGAGTGGTGAGTAGTATGGGTTTAAAGTTTTTCAACGGAACATTATAATGAATGAGGTGCAAAAAAGATTTTAACAGCTATTACTCTATTACGAGGTGAGACTTTGCAATATCTTTTTACAATAATCTTTATTCTTGGCTTACTTTCTTTCTTGGTATTTGTTGTTGGGATGATCTTATCTATTCGGAAAGGTAACAGGTTGCCGATCAGATACATTTTTTTAACGACGGCCTGTTTTGCGATTGCTTCAATAGGGTTGTACGGCATGCTGACTTTATCATCAAACTCAACTCAGCCTGAAATAGATCAGACCCCTTCACCCCAGATTAAACTTTCTGGCCTCCACATGACTACCACTGAATTTAAAAACAAGTTTAATGGCGCCGTTGGCAAATATCGACTGAATGGTTTGAGTATTACCCGCTTGGATATGAATGACTCTTCAGCGCAGGACACTGACACTTTCGAGTATGTTTTCAATGACGAATTGCGCTTGGTTGGTGTAGTGAATGCAGATGAGAGCATACAGGAAGTCAGGTTATATGCAACTGGTGATACGAGCGAACCAACGGGTGGAATTCTTTTGACTGCTATCGCCACACTCATTCTTACAACCAATAATGAGTACACATATAACGATGCACAAAATGTCATTCAGGATATCGGTATATTGGATCGCGATGTGAATCAGCGTGATTTTGATGGAGCGACAGTTCGAAATGGATTGGAATATCGCTTCAGCGTACAGGATCATGATCACTCGACGTTTGAAATAACTGTTGCGAAATAAGATGCGATTGTGTAAAAAGGCCGCTCCATGAAGGAACGGCCCAACGTGTGATATGTACTGTTTGAATAGTTCAGTAATTGCCACCAAACCAATGATGGACACCCCCACCATGCGAGCGTTATTCAAAAGTTACAGTCTCGCTTTGATTGTTCCAACTCATTTTAAAGGTAATCGGATTTTTCATTTTCTCCGTCTCAGTAATTGTTCACGACATTGTGAACGGTACCCCTTCTTCTTCAAGTGATTTCCCCTGTTGTGATAAATTGTTGCCAGTAAGGTCAAACACAAAATCCTTTATACGCTTTTCATCACCGATGTAGGTTATAGTATAGATTCCTGTCGATCTCTGAAGAGCTATATTCCAGTTATCGCTCTTTCCGCGGATTATATCATCCGCACCACAAGCTGAGAGAATAGATACAAGCACTATAACACAAAGAATCATTGGCAGTTTAAACAATTTCATAATATCCCTCCTTTTAGGAATATACCCCAAAATGTGAGTTATGATATTCGCTAATTATTCCTGATATTTAATCTACATAAGTTAAAGTTATTTACACAGACACTACGATGACAGAATAACCTTCCAATCGCTTTGTATAGTTTAATATGATTTACCTTTGATATGACTAACGATTCTCTGAGCATCGTACTTGACCCATCCCAACAATGCAGAGCCTCGTGATGTCTGCCAAGGCAGTCCTACAAAGTAAAGTCCAGCAACCGGTGAGACTCCTCTCTCGTGTAAAATTGCACCTTGGGCATCAAAAGCAGTATTGATAGCGATCCAACTATCGTTTCGCTTAAATCCAGTCGCCCAGATAATATTGTCTATTCGTGTCTCACTACCATCCTCATATAGGATGCGGTCATCTATTGCATTTACAGCACGTGGGCGCATGTTAACTTTCCCTTGGATCATCAACTCTTTTAACTCGTAGCCATAAACGTACTCGGGCTGATTTCGCAACCATTTTCCAACCATACGATCTGCACTTGCACGTAATACGCCGAGCTTTTCAAAATACCAGAATATACTTTGTTTCATGATATGCAAAGGCCTAAAGGTAATATTTCGAGCTATGGATATGTATACGGTTTGTTGTTCATCTGATGCTAACTCTACAGCGATTTGGGCACCTGAATTCCCTCCACCTACAACTACTGTTGTTCCATGATGCAATTGAGACATATTTTTATACTCTGATGAGTGAAGCTGAACCACATTCTCGGATAATGATTTCGCAAAATGAGGAACATTCTTGGTCTGGAAAGGGCCCGTCGCAACGATAATATTGCGCGCTTCAATCATTCCATCATTAGTTTCAGCATAGTACATCTCATCTTGCTTCGATAGACGCGAGATTTCACAGTTTAACTTTATAGGAAGATGCATTCTCTTGGCGTAACTTTCAAAATAATCTGCAATTTCATCTTTGCTTGGCAAGCTATTTTTATTTCCACTAAGAGGCAATCCCGGTAAACCATCATACATTCGTGGGGTAAAAAGACGCAAGGAATCGTATCGTTTACGCCAAGACTCTCCGACAGATGAGGCAGCGTCAACGATTAAAAAGGTTAACCCCGACTGCTGAAGATAGTAACCTGCTGCCAAGCCTGCTTGTCCAGCTCCGATAACCAATACATCGTACATATGTATCATCTCCAATATCGTCTATATACTAATACATGAGCACTTACTCATATGTTAATTTTAATTAACAACTGTCTGTTTAGCAATAGAAGAAAACATCACTACTTCCTTTTACAAGATCAGCCATTAAAAAGACTCCCTCACGGGAGCCTTTTCAGGGCAAGTTTCTTATAACTTCTCATGTATGCTACGTGCTAAGTATGGTAGGTAGGTTGGTTGGTTGAATTCTACCTGGTGTATCTATCGATGTCATCGTTCGCAGACTGATGCTCTCTTCTATGATGATCTTCATGCTGACGAACGTCATTCTTTAACTTTGCTAAGAATCCCCACCCCATAAAGGCAAGTAACAGCACCGTAATCAGCGCATAAGCGAAGCTATATAGATTCATATAGAAGTTAATAAAAATTGCAGCGAGCATCAAGCCCAGAATCAACAATGTCCACTTTGTACCCTTTCTCAAATCATTTCCTCCTCAAGTCGTTACTGATAAGCTCTCTATGTATCACAGTACATACGAAACCATAGGAACGAGGTTTCAATCACAGGGCTTCAAATCTGCATTTAGAGCGAATTACCGAATCTTTAATTAACATCAGTTCCCAGAGAAACATCTAATGTGCCAGACATCCCTTGCGCAGAAGAGGTACTTACATAATACAAACCCGTCGACAACGCTTTGTCACTATAATATGTATGCTCTTTTCCATCTGCTGGAACACTTCCAGACGTTATTGCGGTTCCACTAGTAGATCCTTTATTGATCGTAAATGTGAAGTGTTTCGAACCCGTGTTTTTAAAACTCACTTTCACATAACTAAATCCTGCCGGAATATCAAACCGATGCGTATTTGTAGTACCTGCGAAATCTTCATTATTAATTACTGTTAATGGAGTTACTGGAGTATTTATAGGTTCATTTGCTTTTACGAATCTTCCTTCAGAATTGGAAGTGAAATTATAAATTAAGATGATAACAGCAGCAGACACCAAAACTGCCACTATCATTTTTCTAACATGTTTCATGATATCTGACCTCCGTATCTCTTAATACTAACCTTCATCATACAACTGCAAATATTCTATTTGCAATAGGGAAGCATATATCTAAAGTAACTCTAAGAAATAAAAAATGGGAACTCTCCAAAATTAGTGAACTTGAATTATGATAATTATAAATAACACAAAAACCACTCCTTAATTAAGAAGTGGTTTTTGTGTTATTTATAATTTGTATCAGTGACTGCTTCACCAATTCTCGTCACATCGTAACGAGAATTCGCTCTGCCAGGCACATGATGCTTTAAAGGTTTTTACACCTTTATTACATCATGCCGCCCATTCCACCCATACCGCCCATGTCAGGCATTCCGCCACCAGCACCTGCAGGTTCTGGTTTATCAGCGATAACTGCTTCAGTAGTCAGGAACATTGCTGCTACGGAAGCAGCGTTTTGCAATGCATAACGAGTTACTTTCGCAGGGTCAACGATACCAGCTTCGATCATGTTAACCCAATCGCCAGTTGCAGCGTTGAAGCCGATTCCTGTTTGTTCTTTTTTCAGACGTTCCACGATTACGGAACCTTCTTCGCCAGCGTTAGCTGCGATTGTGCGGATTGGTGCTTCCAGAGCACGCAGGACGATGTTTACGCCTGTTTGCTCGTCACCGGACAGAGCCACAGCCGCAACCGCGCTATATACGTTCATGAGCGCTGTACCACCACCGGATACGATACCTTCTTCAACCGCAGCGCGAGTTGCGTTCAGGGCATCTTCGATGCGAAGTTTGCGTTCTTTCAATTCTGTTTCAGTAGCCGCACCAACTTTGATTACTGCTACACCACCGGACAATTTAGCCAGACGCTCTTGCAGTTTCTCTTTGTCGAACTCGGAAGTTGTTTCTTCCAGTTGTGTACGGATTTGGCTAACACGTGCATCGATATCGGATTTGTTACCAGCACCGTCAACGATGATTGTGTTTTCTTTTGTTACACGGATTTGACGAGCTGTACCCAGTTGTTCCACAACAGCGGATTTCAGGTCAAGACCCAGTTCTTCCGTGATCAATTGGCCACCAGTGAGGGCAGCGATGTCTTGCAGCATTGCTTTACGACGGTCACCGAATCCTGGAGCTTTAACAGCTACAGCATTGAATGTACCACGCAATTTGTTCACAACCAGCATAGCCAGTGCTTCGCCTTCGATATCTTCAGCGATCAATACCAGCGGTTTGCCTTGTTGAACGATTTTCTCAAGCAATGGCAAGATGTCTTGCGTGCTGGAGATTTTTTTGTCTGTGATCAAGATGTACGGGTTGTCCAAAACAGCTTCCATTTTGTCCGTATCTGTGATCATGTAAGGAGAGATGTATCCACGGTCGAATTGCATACCTTCAACCACTTCAAGCTCAGTAGCGAATCCTTTGGATTCTTCTACTGTGATTACCCCATCTTTACCCACTTTTTCCATAGCTTCAGCGATCAGTTCGCCTACTTCTTCGTCAGCTGCAGAGATTGCTGCAACTTGTGCGATGGATTGTTTGGAATCAATTGGTTTGGAGATGGATTGCAATTCAGCAACCGCAGCTTTAACCGCTTTGTCGATACCTTTGCGGATACCAATTGGGCTAGCGCCTGCAGTTACGTTTTTCAGACCTTCTGTGATCAGCGCTTGCGCCAATACAGTTGCTGTTGTAGTACCGTCACCGGCAACATCGTTCGTTTTCGTTGCTACTTCTTTAACCAGTTGTGCACCCATGTTCTCGAATGCATCTTCCAGTTCGATTTCTTTAGCAATGGTTACACCATCGTTAGTGATGAGCGGGCTTCCGAATTTTTTCTCCAGAACCACGTTACGGCCTTTAGGACCGAGTGTTACTTTTACTGCATTAGCCAATGCGTCCACACCACGAAGCATGGAGCGACGAGCGTCTTCACTGAATTTAATGTCTTTAGCCATGTTAAGAAAACCTCCCTAGTTTTTGTTGGAAAATGGTACTGCTATATGGTTCGGTTGTCCGATTAAATTTGAATTAGTCGAGAATCGCGTGAATATCGCTTTCTTTCATAATCAAATATTCTTTACCTTCGAATTTGATTTCTGTACCGGCATATTTGGAGAAAATAACGCGATCTCCTTCTTTCACTTCCAGAGCCACACGTACGCCGTCTTTCAATACTCCAGCACCAACTGCAATGATTCTACCCTCTTGCGGTTTTTCTTTGGCGGAGTCCGGGAGTACGATCCCGAAAGAAGTTGTTTGCTCTTGCTCCAGTGGTTCTACCAATACGCGTTCACCTAAAGGTCTGATCATGAAAAATAGCCTCCTTTTGAAATTATATAACGTTACATTGTAGGTTGTAGCCATATGTATTAGCACTCGACAGTGTTCAGTGCTAACAACCAACTTTATGATACTCAACTTGAAGCATGATTTCAAGTCCTTTTGACGAATTCCTGCGAGAATTTACGTTGAATTTACACCAACACAACCAAATAACACCCGGTATGCCTGGATAAATGTTGCAACTCGCTACTCTTATTCTACGAAATTCTTGTGCCCTTCTGCAACGTTAGCAGACAGTCCCTTTCCCATTGTATCCATTGCTGAACATATTATGCCTGCTTGTCCTGCCTTGTGTGTGACAGTCTACAGAAATAGCCCGGATAAGAACAGACCGTCTTTTCCGGGCACATTACAGATCGTTTCATTCAGCCTGCATGCTTCTTATCCTCAGCACGAACGTAACGGGATTCAATCTCTTGATCGGCCGCAAGCTGCTTGCGGTATACGATTGCAGATAAAAGCACACTAATCTCATATAACAGGAGCAAGGGAATCATCACCAGCAGATCGGATATGAAGTCTGGCGGTGTAATAACCACTGCAATGAAGATCAAGACAAAATAAGCGACCCTACGCATCTTGCGAAGACGAATTGGATTCAGAATCCGCAGTCCCGTCAGGAACATAATAAGTAAAGGTAGCTCAAATAACAGGGACACAGGCAACACAATGCCAAACAGGAAGCTGAAATACTGTTTCATCCCGTAGGTCTCCACAAGCCCCATCTTCTCCGTAATGGCTGTCGTGAAGGCGAGTGCCATCGGAAATATGACATAATACGAGAAAGCCATACCTATAAGAAATAACAGAAACACATAGGGCACATACTTCAGCGTTGCTTTTCGCTCGCGCGGCTTTAGCCCTGGACTAACAAACTTCCAGATTTGATACACCGTAAACGGCAGCGTAATGATAAGTGAAAACAAACCGGCAATCTTCATGTAGATGCCAATCCCGTCCCAGAACGAGAAGGCATGCAATACAAAACCTTTAGCCGACTCTGACTTGGTCAGATATTGATATACCGGGTCCGCCACAAAAAATCCTGCAATCAGTCCCAGCACAAAAATGCTTAATACGTAGATCAGCCGCTTCCGCAGCTCGCTCAGATGTTCCGTAATCGACATTTCTTCCATTTGCTGCGTCATGCCTGCCCCCCATTATTGCCAGCTTAAAATACAAAACCCTTCCGGCAGGAAGGGATTTCTCTTTCATTGCCGTCAAGATTATTCCGGCAGGCGTTTATCAGCAGGCTTGTCTGCAGGTGTGCTCTCAGCCGCCAGCGGTTTCGCTTTCTCCTGCTCTTTACGATTGGAGGAGTCATCCTCAGAGATAATCTCGCGAGCGCCCTCTTTGAATTCACGGAAGGTACGCCCAACTGCACGTCCCAGTTCCGGAAGTTTGTTGGGTCCAAACAACAACAATGCAATCACGGCCAGCAAAATAAAACCCGTTGGTCCAATGGAACTTAACATTGATATTCCTCCTCGTCTTCAAGGTTCAAAGATGCGCATATTCTGCCATACGGTCATAGATGTCTCTACTACGTTCTTAATTTAAGCCCATCATACCACAGATGTAACCACTTACATAACCCGCAATATTCACAAATAAGAGATATCACATTTTCCAACCACAACGATTTATGTCTAGTCAAATATAATGCCTAAGAGTCCGTACCCACTTATTGCTTGAACTGCCCCGTAACCATGAGCAGCGCTTCCGGAAGCTGATCCATAATGGCAGCCAAATGTTCATGCACACCCTTCGGTGTACCTGGCAGATTGACAATCAGCGTACGTCCACGAATACCACATACACCACGGAACAGCATTGCAGAACGGTTTTTACTCATTACACTGTAACGCATGGCCTCTGCCATCCCAGGAACTTCCCGTTCAATCACGCGCCGGGTCGCCTCCGGAGTAATATCACGAATGGCCAGCTCCGTACCACCGGTAGTCAGCACCAGATCGGCGTGAAAATAATCCGTCATCTCAATCAAAGCCGCAATAATCTCATCGGGTTCATCCGGAACGATGCGATACTCCACGATTTGACCACCCAGCTCTTCTTCCACCAGTTCCCGAATGACTTGTGCACTCGTATCCTCACGTTCCCCGCGGGCTCCTTTGTCGCTGGCTGTCAGGATTGCTGTTCTCCACACCATAAAGATCACCCTTCTCCTCTATGAAAATAAATATTGCTTATCGGCTGTAATCGCCGTTTTTGCCACCACTCTTGGAATTCAGCATGGTTGGACCGATAATCATATCTTTTTGCATCGCCTTACACATGTCATAGACCGTCAGTGCTGCAGCCGAGGCAGCCGTGAGCGCCTCCATTTCAACACCCGTTTTACCTTCCGTTTTGACAGTGACTTCAATGTGTAATTCATCCACTCCGTTATCATGAAAACGAATATCCACACCCGTCAGTGCCAAGGGATGGCACATCGGAATCCAGTCCGACGTTTTCTTTGCACCTTGAATCCCGGCAATCTGAGCCACAGCCAGAACGTCACCTTTGCCGATTCGGCCCTCCCGAATCGCTTCCAGTGTATCTGGATTCATCGTCACTTTCGTTACGGCCACAGCCGTACGTACGGTAATTTCCTTACCCGAAATATCAACCATCCGGGCCCGCCCCTGTTCATTAAAATGGGTCAGTTTGCCACCGGAAGCCTGGCCGTTATTCGCTTCTGAACTCAATCACATCACAACCCTTTATTCGATATGTAATATACCTTCGGTTGTTATCAACAGATCAATCCGTAGATCGAGCAGGTCCATCGGAATCTCATCCTGTAGCTGACCCGGCAATACCATTGCAGCCATCAACGGTTTCTTGTCCGTCATCGCACATTGTGCTGCAAGCGTCTCGGCAAAACGGTCATAATAACCGCCACCATAACCAATGCGCCCTCCATGTAGATCATAACCAAGCCCAGGTACCAGAACGAGATCGATATCCGGCCAATCTTCAGGTGAAAGAACTTCACAGGAAACCTTGGGTTCTGGTATGCCCCATATGCCTGGCTCCAAATCCTGTTCTCCGGTTACTTGCCTCAGTTCCATTCGTGGTGGATTCGCCAATACCTTCGGTGCTAACATCACATCTCCATGGTTCCAACCCTCTTGAAACAGAAACGCTGTGGATGCTTCGCTTCCATAGGACAAATAACTGAATATGACGAGTGGTCTGTTCACGACCTTCCGCTTGTCCTGTCTGAGGCGCTCCAGCTCACGCTTCATCCCAGCATTAATCTTAGTCATTGCCTGCTGACGCATGCTTGCATCCATCAGATCACGGCTCTGTCTCAGTCTGGATCGAAGCTGACTTTTCAGTTCCGCATGATCCTGCATATCCTTGAATAACCTCCTGTTGATAGGGAAGGTAGAAAAAAGCTCTCATTAAAAACAATTTATATGTTATGACCAGTTGTCATCTTGTTGAAATGGTTAAAATGATTCATTTTCTGCAAAATCCTCATGTAATAACATGCCTTCTTTCAGTTTATCATTGATTGATCAAAAAGACTACATGCCCCATGCGTTCCCAATCGGTGCAATTGCTCTGTATTTCATGTAAACTGGGATATAGTTGTCATATCAAGAACTGGACCTATGGAGGAACTTAATTTTATGCTGCTGCAAGTATCCGGAATTATCAAACGTTTTGGTGTCGATCCAATCCTGGACGGCGTGAACTTACAAATATTAGAACGCGAGCGCATCGGCCTCGTTGGTGTAAACGGTGCAGGGAAATCCACTTTGCTCAAAATTGTGGCGGGTGAAATGTCTTATGACGGAGGACAGATTTTCAAATCCAAAGAAACGACGCTCGGTTACCTGGCTCAGAATAGCGGGCTGCAATCCGACCGCAGCATTTGGGAAGAAATGATGAACGTGTTCGCTCACCTGACACAGGCTGAAGCAGATTTGCGTCAGATGGAACGCGACATTGCCGACCCTGCCCAGATGGAAGACGAGAAAAAATATGCTGACCTGCTGGAACGTTATGCGAAACGCTCTGACTGGTTCAAGGACCATGGTGGCTACGAGATGGAAACTCGCATTCGCAGTGTATTGCACGGGATGGGATTCGGCGAATTTTCGCCTGACACCCCTATTGCTACCCTGAGCGGCGGGCAGAAGACACGTCTTGCGCTTGCTCGTATTTTGCTTCAGGCACCTGATCTGCTCATGCTGGACGAGCCTACCAACTATCTCGATATCGCCACTCTTACATGGTTGGAAGATTATTTGAGAGGGTATTCAGGCGCACTGCTCGTAGTATCCCATGACCGTTACTTCCTGGATCGACTCGTAACGACCATCGTGGAGATCGAACGTCACCGCTCCAAAAAATACACGGGCAATTACAGCCGTTATATGGAACTCAAAGCTGCCGAGTATGAAACTCAGATGAAGCAATATGAGAAACAGCAAGGCGAAATCTCCAAGATGGAGGATTTTGTTCAGAAAAATATCGTGCGTGCTTCGACGACCAAACGGGCGCAAAGCCGCCGCAAGGCCCTCGACAAAATGGAACGCCTGGATAAACCGATGGGAGATTTGAAAAAAGCCCATTTTTCATTTGAAACCGCCGTTATGTCTGGCAAAGAAGTGCTTCGTGTGGATCAGTTGTCTGTCGCTTATGACGAGGCTTCTCCATTGTTCCGCAATGTATCCTTCGATCTGCGGCGCGGTGAAACCGTTGCCCTAATTGGTCCAAACGGTATTGGTAAATCCACCATGCTGAAGTGTCTCACCGGAAGTTTACGTCCGGTAACCGGGGATATTCAATGGGGAACGAAAGTGCAGATTGGCTACTATGATCAGGAACAGACGGGGCTCAATCCGTCCAACACAGTTCTGGAAGAGCTGTGGAGTGCCTATCCCGGGATGGAAGAAGCACGTATTCGGACCGTACTGGGGAACTTTTTGTTCAGCGGTGACGATGTGCTCAAGAAAATCTCCTCCCTCAGCGGTGGTGAGAAAGCACGTGTTTCTCTCTCCAAGTTGATGCTGAAGGAAGCCAACATGCTCATTCTGGATGAGCCTACGAACCATCTCGACCTGTTTGCCAAAGAAGTGCTGGAAGCCGCATTAATGGATTATGAAGGCACCCTGCTGTTCATCTCCCATGACCGGTACTTCCTTAACAAAATGGCTGAACGGATTGTCGAGCTTCATCCAGGTGGAACGGAACACTATCTCGGAAATTATGATGATTATGTGGAGAAGAAACAGGAGCTTGAGGACATCGCACGCGAAGCTGCTGAGGCACGTCAGGCTTCGTCCAAGAACTCGTCCAAATCCGATCTGAGTACATCCACAACCGAAAAATCCGGAGCTGCTTCATTCGAAGCGGAAAAACAGGCGAAGCGTGAAGAGCGTAACCGTCAACGCAAGCAGGAAGCTCTGGAACAGCAGATTGCGGACCTGGAAACGAAGATTACCGAGCTTGAGGAGCAGATGGCTCTGCCTGAAATCTATCAGGATTATATGAAGCTGCAAGAACTCCAGCAACAGTCGGAGGAACACAAGGCACAACTCACCAAAGCGTACGAAGAATGGGAAGAACTAGCCATGGAATAGTACGAATAGTAGAGACTCAGACCATGACTTGATCGCGTCCATACAAGTATAGTTGTACCACCGGCTGATTCCTTATTGGGATCAGCTTTTTGTGTGTTGAGGATGAGTATTGAAGCTCGGCACCTTATGTTCTTTATGTTCCTTGAGATTGAACTCTGACATACGGAAGTTAGGGGAGCTGTTTTGACTTTTGTCAAATTTACTCGAATGAAGAGAAATATTTTTATCCCCCTTTTCCTCACACTTATCCACAACAAAGCAAGATAGCAAGCACATTAATAAGCTTAATTATACAGCGGTAGAATAGCCTTTTACACACAAAAACCATATTTATCCACTAAGTTATCCACTTTATCCACATCTTTGTGGATAGTAAGGAGTCATTCTATCCCCTAAACCCTTTTCGTTTCGAAAACTATACTGGTTTGACTTTGCGTTAGTTACCCACAAATTGCACTGGATATGTGGATAACTATAGTCACACCTTGACAAATGCATTCTCCCGCTAATCATTGTTCCTCCATAATAAGACAAAAGCAGACCTTTGACGTTCAAGGCCTGCCCGATGTTTATTTCCTATATGCCATGCCTATTTACATCGAATTGCAATTGCTACTATAGCCGCTGTAGATGCGATCTGGCAAAGATGTTTTACGCATGCGCTTCTTGTTCATGATGTTCGGAAGACTCAGCCTTCAGCCCAGCAGCATTACACGCCGCTACATAAGCAAGACCGGCAGCCATGACGATATCATTATGTGTTGCCGTTCCCCGGAACTCACGTCCTGCACGCTCCACGGTAACTACAGCTTCGGCACTTGCACCCTCTCCCCCACTCAAGGCATGCATCTCCATATCAACAAATGCAATATCATCGGAAATGCTCTGACCAATTGCACGGATGGTTGCATCCACGGGTCCGCCGCCAACGGCAGAGTAGGACTGTTCTCCAGCGCTTGTGCGAATACGAACGGCGGCCATTCGATCCGTCATGCTACCCGCTGTCACCTGCAATTCAACCAGCTCATAATCCTGTGCAGGAATATTCATGGTCTGGCTAACCATCTGCAATAACTGGTCATCACTGACCACTTTTTGCTGGTCTGCGGTTTCTTTGAAAACCTCATACAATTGTTCCATCTGTTGCTCATCCGGCTCAAAACCGTATTTGCGAACCCGATCCTTCAGGGCATGACGACCGGAGTGTTTGCCCAGAATAATCATGCTACGCGGGATACCCAGCGCTTCCGGATCCATAATCTCATAGGTGCTCCGGTTCTTGAGCAGACCATCCTGATGGATGCCGGATTCATGTTGGAATGCATTACGTCCCACCACTGGTTTGTTGTACGCAATCGGGAAGTGCATCGCGCGACTAATCTGACGTGAAGTCTCATACAGTTGGTTCAGCTTGATGTTGGATGTCGCCCCAATCGCATCTCCCCGAGTCTCCAGCGCCATAATCAGCTCTTCCAGTGCACAGTTCCCCGTCCGTTCTCCGATACCATTGATAGTCACTTCAATCTGGGTAGCACCATTGGCAATCGCAGCCAAGCTATTGGCTACAGCCAGGCCCAGATCATTATGACAGTGAGCACTATAGCGAACCTGATCGCCGCCTCTTGCACCCTCACGTACCCGGCGGAACATCTCGCCATACTCATGTGGCAGAGCATAACCCACGGTATCCGGAAGGTTGATAATGCTGGCCCCTGCTTCAATCGCTACTTCGACCATCTCGATCAGATCATCCATCTTCGTCCGAGCTGCATCCATCGCGGTAAACTCTACAATGTCCGTGAACTGGCGTGCATAAGATACCATCTCACGAGCCGTAGCCACCACTTCACTGCGCGGGCGGCGCAGTTGATGCTCAATATGAATATCCGAAGAAGAGATAAACAGGTGAATTCGGCGCCGTGCTGCATCCGCTGTTGCTTGAACAGCTGCATCGATATCGCCTTTGACTGCACGCGCAAATCCACAGATTTCCACGTTCTGCAACTGTCTCGAAATCGCCTGAACCGCCGCGAACTCACCTGGACTGGAGATCGGGAATCCAGGCTCAATGACGTCGATGCCCAGAGAAGCCAGTTGGTGTGCCAGTTCGATCTTTTGCTCGGGTTGCAGACTCGCTCCCGGTGCCTGTTCTCCATCGCGCAGCGTTGTATCAAAAATTTCAACCATGCGTTTGTTATTAGTTGTTGTCATATTCATCGACCTCCATCAAATTTTATAATCCTTTTGTTACGATCTACGAGGATAGAACACTCGTTGATCGCCTTTCGCTGTAGTTATATATTTTGTTTGTAAAAGCATATGTCATTTGTAGTTTGGTCCTTGGTGATCATTAAAGCCTGTTGAATGTTTAGTGCCTCTACTTGATGTTACATGCTCATTGCTCGTTCGTTGCATATCCTGCTTACCCTCATGACAGAGTGTACGTCGACTTACACCCTGACCTTCTGATTTTTCAATCTCCATATGGTCCATTCCCATGCCCACCCTGCTGCCGGCAGCAAACACAAATAACCCGCCATCTCATATAAGAGACGGCGGGTTATTATCCCCTCCGCGGTACCACTCTCGCTTGATGTGCCAGACTTGCGCCGGACTCCATCCACCTCGTCGTCTCCGATATTCGCTGGATTGTGCATGCACGCACGACACCACTGGAATTCGGAGAAACACCCTATAACGGGGGTTAACCGTTGCTGTGTAACACATGTCGTTGTCCATCAGGACAACTGGGCGATTGATATCGTCCCCACGCTTCCACAGCTCCGTTCCCGGGCGAGATTCGAATGATTCCAGCCACTGCGTCGCACCACCCCGCAGCTCTCTGAGCGCCTTATCCTTCTACTGCTCCCGTTCATCACATTTATAATATGACCTAACTTCATTCATCCTTATTTTGAAAATCAAAAAAGCCTGCCACCTCATGCATTAATGCAAGAGACGACAGGCTGTTCACCTTCGCGGTACCACTCTTGTTGACTTCCTTCCTGTTCATTCAAGACAACCCCTGAATGCTTTCGCATATCCGGATCACTTGAAGCAGCCTGAAAGCCCCCTCAGTTATCGTCAGTCAATCCTTGTAATAACGGTCTCTACCGACAACGGCCCATTCACGGAGGCAACCCGTAACCATGTACTTTGAGCCATAATTGGCCTTCGGATTCTCCCAGGGAGTCACCGTGTTCCATCGTTCCGCTTCCAGGTGAGTTTCAGGTTTCCTTCGACTGCGTTGCACCATACCGCAGCTCTCTAAGACCGGGAATGACCTTACTATTCCTGTTCATCGCGTTTATCAGTTCAGGAAGATAAATTCCTGTTTAAATTTGTAACTAATATACATTCTTCACCTCCAGGCTGTCAACTCTTAATCTCAAACGGCCTGCCTATACGGATTGAACAGACCATTGCTCCAGAGAAAGTCCAGGGTCTGCTTTGGCATCAAACTCAGAGATTTCTCCCCGTTGCCATTTCAGATACGCAGCCGCTCCAATCATGGCCGCATTATCCGTACAATATTCCATCGGCGGTATTAATAGTTCAAGCCCTTCCTTCGCACAACGCTCTTGTAACGCCGAGCGCAACCCCCGGTTAGCTGCAACACCACCGCATAACAGTAATTGCCGTGAACCGTACTCACGAACTGCTCTTACGGCTTTCTCCACCAACACTTCTACGACAGCTTCCTGGAAACCACGGGCAACCGCAGATGGCTCCAACGTTTCGCCGCGCATTTTGGCCTGATTGAGCGCATTCAGTACAGCAGACTTCAGACCACTGAGACTGAAATCATACGAACCTGCTTCCAGCCACACCCGTGGCAATGGGACCACATTCTCCGCTTCAGACGCCATCCGGTCCACATGCGGACCTCCCGGATAAGGACAGCCCAATGCACGTGCTACTTTGTCATACGCCTCACCTACAGCATCATCACGCGTACGGCCAATCAGTTTGAACTTGCCCTCGGATTCCATATGCACGAGTTCTGTATGTCCACCGGATACGACCAGTGCCATTGCCGGATATTTCAGTTCATGAGTAAGTCGGTTGGCATAGATATGCCCAGCAATATGATGTGTGCCAATGAGCGGTTTGCCCAGTGCCATCGCCAGCGTTTTGGCTGCAACGATTCCTACCAGCAATGCCCCGACCAGTCCCGGACCTTGCGTCACAGCAATCGCACTCAGATCACGCGGACGAATGCCGGACTGTTCTATGGCCTGTTCCAGCATCAACGTAATCACTTCGACATGTTTGCGTGAAGCCACTTCAGGTACAACGCCGCCAAATGCCTTATGGGTCTCGATCTGACTTGAGATCAGATTGGATAGTACTTCACGTCCATCCTTGACTACAGCTACCGATGTTTCATCACAGCTTGTCTCCACCGCCAAAATATAGGAGGGTGTAGCATTTATTTTTTCATTGAGTTCGTTCATGAATCCAGTACGCTTCCTTCCTCTTCGCCGCTCCGGCCTGCAGACGGCAAGTTCGCCCACATAATCATCGCATCTTCCCCATTATCGGAGTAATACCCTTTACGAAGACCCGCCGATTCAAACCCTTTTTTCTGATATAAACGCTGGGCAATGCTGTTCGACACTCTGACCTCCAGCGTCATTCGTTCCATCCCGAGATAAGCTGCCGTACTCATTAATTCGTCCAGCAACTTTTCACCAAGCTTGCGTCCACGATACGCGCCTCTAACTGCAATATTGGTAATATGGGCTTCATCCATGATTGTCCACATACCTGCATAGCCAATGGATTTTCCTTCTAATTCCATCACCATATATTTAGCAAAATGATTGTGTGTCAATTCATTTTGAAATGCTTCTTCCGTCCAGGGCAGGGTAAAGGCCTCATGTTCAATCTCCATCACATCGGGAATATCCGCGAGTGTCATGAACCTGAACTGAAGCGCTGCTTCCTGCTTATTATTCGCCACGTTGTCCATCTGCTTCCCCTCCCCCTTTAGTGCGTGTTCAAAAAGACCGGTTTTCAGTACCGAGAAGATGGGATGAAGCTAGAAATGGAGTAGCGGAGCGTAGAACAAACTACGTGAGCAACTACAATGTTTCCAAAGGAAACATACTTCGTAAGCCCCCCGCTTATTTCGGCTGAATTCCATATTCGATGCTGATGATGCCACCAGGTATCCTTCGTAATCAAAAGCGGACTTTTTGAACAACCTCTTTTAGCCTTTGCGCAGCAGATTGGCTTCCGCTTCAGACAGCTGGGTGTAGTTCGGCACCAGCGCATGCACGTCATCACGCTGACCTGCAAGCAGCGCGGCGGCGCCTAGGCGCCCAACCCAGCGGCCTTCCAGCTCATAAGGTACGAGCTGGAGCGCCGTTCCTGCGGGGCAGCGAAGCTCCGCCGCTGCCGCAGCATGAGGGCCCGTCTCGCCGACGAACCAGACGGCTACGGGCCGCTCTTCCGGCGCCGCCTCCGCCATGCGGGCGGCGAGGGCTTCCAGCCATCCGTCCATCTTGCGGATGGCATCAGGCGCCAGACGCCGGGGCGCATCGCTCCCGGCGGAGGCAAACAGCGCGGTGCACGCTTGACCGCGCCGTGCATCCACAAGCGGAACGATCCAGTGGACAGGGGCAGCACCTGTGCTGCCCTGGTCCGCGGATGGCGTTCCGCCAGCCCCTGCTGCGGCATCCTCTGCCGCAGCTTCTGCCTTGGCGGCAAGGCCGCTGTGCCAGCCGCCCCAGGCGATGGCCTGAAGGCTGGACACCCCGGCTACGGGGATGTCCCACGCCCAGGCCAGTGTCTTCGCCGCGGTCACCGCAATGCGGATGCCCGTGTATGAGCCTGGGCCAACGCCGACGGCAATACCGTCCAGCTGACCAGGCTCTGTGCTGCTGGCGGCCAGCAACTGCTCCATTACGGGTACAACGTGTACCGAATGGTTACGCTCAGCCCGCTCATTGCGTTCTTCCAGAAGCGCATGATCTTCCATCATCGCAGCTGCCATCACTGCGGTGGATGTATCCAACGCCAAAAACCGCTGACGCGGCTCTTTTTGTAAATCTTCCATCATCATTTGACTCCATTCTGTCTGAACTGTCGGCACATGGCTGCATAAGTCTCGCCGTACCCATCCAGTGTAATCGTTCGATCCTCTAGGCCCGTTGTCTCAATCTGTACATGCAAGTGCTCTTGCGGCAGCAATTCGGGAATGATGCTTGACCACTCCACCAGACTGACTCCGGCTCCATAGAAATATTCATCAAGTCCAAGCTCATCCGCTTCTTCCAGCGAAATGCGATATACATCCATGTGATACAAGGGCAGGCGCCCTTCATATTCCTTGATTAGCGTAAATGTGGGACTGCTCACCACATCACGTACACCCAAATGCCAGGCAAATTTCTGTGAAAATGCCGTTTTCCCCGCGCCCAGATCACCATCCAGCGCAATCACCATGCCGGCGTTTGCCTGTCTGGCGAGTGCGGACGCGAGCGCTTCTGTATCTGCAATGCCATGGGATTGATACACCCACTGCTCGTGCGTCTGATTCAATATTCGCCCCACCTTTGGCGGTCCAGCCGCCTGAGTTCACTTTGAACCTTATTATATCGGTCCCTTTCTTCCCCCGCAACATCGAAGGAAACAAGCGGAAATATAAACGTGCATTATTAGGCCATGTCTGCAAACTCGCTTCCTTCGGAGTTTGCAGACATTCTCTAGGAAAAACAAAAAACCGGCACCTCCCGGTACCGGCCATCTTACGTACATATTCCAGCTTTTTTTCACAACAATTCCTCAAGCACTACGCTCTATCTGTATCTACTCCTCCAACCGATCCACACGTACCGTTTGGGTATTTCCCGGCCTGCTGCCAACCTGAACGGTCGCCATGCCATTGGCTTCATCCACATTCTCAATCCACACCGGATCTCCTTCCAGTGTCACAGCAATGGTATCCTTGGAATCATAGATCGCTTTGGCGCGCTTTGCATCCATCATCTTATTCATACTCCCCTTCCGGATCATCATGTGACTCACGAACCATGCTATCTGTTGTACTTTCACCAATATGACCGTTATCTTCCGTAACCTGTCCTCCACCTAACCCTTCATTTACCATCCGGTCAATGTCGAGCATGAACGACTCCCGGTCAAGGGGTAATTCTTCCGAAGTGACTGCTTCCCAATTCACAGCTGTTGCTGGTGTATAAAATTCTTCAGCGCTTTCGGCATCAGCAAGAGGATACGGAGTAAAAGCATGCTTATGCGCTTCCTCTTCATCCCGTCTGTTACTCATTTCGGCACCTCCCGGCTTAATCATTGCGAAATCACTTCTGTTATCATCCCCGAGTCTCGCCGAACCATACGAATTCATTCATCCATAAGACGATTATCCATTGCACCAGATGCCCATACTACTGAATAAAAGTGTACCCTTTCGAAAGGAGCCGACCTATGCATACCGTCTGGAAAGGCGCAATCAGTTTTGGCCTTGTACATGTCCCTGTCAAAATGTTCTCGGCTACCGAAGACAAAGACATCTCCATGCGTTACATCCATAAAGTCTGCGGCAGCCCGCTCGCTTATGTTCGTCAATGTCCATCGTGTGAAGTGGACGTAAAGTGGGAAGAGATCACCAAAGGCTATGAATATGAAAAGGGAAAATTCGTACTCTTCGAGAAAGATGAATTGGAAGCGTTAAATGATTCCACCAGTAAAACCATTACGATACTGGATTTTGTTGACTTGACTGAGATTGATCCCATCTATTTTCAGAAAACATATTACCTATCGCCCGATCAGGCTGGGGGTAACGCCTACCAGCTGTTGATGAATGCGATGCGGGATACCGGCAAAATTGGCATCGCCAAAATCTCCATCCGCTCCAAAAGCAGTCTCGCTGCCATACGCGTGCTGGAAGATTGCCTCTCCATGGAGACAATTTTTTACCCGGACGAGATTCGTCCTGTCTCCCAGGTGCCCAACTTGCCGGAAGTACAGAACGTGAATGAGAAGGAACTCACGATGGCAAAGCTGCTAATTGACCAATTGTCCACGCCTTTTGAACCCGGTAAATACAACGATGACTACCGCAGCAAACTGCTGGATCTCATTCAGCACAAAGTGGCAGGCGAAGAAATCAAAATTGCTCCAGCCAAACCTGAAGCCAATGTAATGGATTTGATGGCTGCGTTGCAGGCAAGCATCGAGGCCGTGAAGCCCATTCCGACTGACCCTGGGACAACAACGGCCAAGCCCAAGAAACGTGCACCTCGAAAAACGTCTGCTCAAGCTGTTGCCGGGGGAGAATCGGACGCACCTGCTCCAGCCAAAAGAAAAAAGGCCACGCCCAAACCAAAGGTTTGATTGTCGCCCAAGCAAGAACGATTTCGTTATAAGCTTTGCCTCATGTAATGAATCCAACTCAGGTCCGGCTTTACAGTCGGATTTTTTTGTTTTCACAGAACTATCAAACAATTCATGCCAATAAAACTCCAGCTATAATCGTAAAATACGATTGACGAAAGGTGATTTATATTTTATATTAACTTATGAAAAGTAACTTATTTATGAATATACAGTTAACCTGAACTTCTGCTTCAACCGAGTGCAATCCAATAATTCGATTCAACGCATACTCGCAATCAAACGCTAAGCCCTATTATCTATAATCACATCATCAGGAGGATATAAATATGAATACAACGTATCAAATTCCTGCCACAACCCATCTGGGTGAAGTGAGCCTACGGATTAAAAATCTCGACCGTTCAATCCAGTTCTATACTAATGTGGTCGGACTGAAATTGCTGGAGCAGAGTGGCAAAGTGGCTACGTTAACAGCAGACGGAAAACAATCTCTGTTGCGATTGGAAGAACTGACGGATGGAATTACCTTGCCTGAACGCTCACACGCAGGCTTGTATCATTTTGCCATCCTGCTGCCTGACCGTAAGTCCCTGGGTCTTGCTCTGCGTAATCTGGCTGCATCTGGTATTGATATCGGCCAAGGAGATCATCTGGTCAGTGAAGCCTTCTACATCTCTGATCCCGATCTGAACGGGATTGAGATCTATGCTGACCGAGCACGTGACACCTGGAAACGGGATAGCGACAATAATTACGTGATGGCAAGTGATCCTGTTGATGTGGAAAGCCTCTTTGCCTTATCGGAGAATGAACCTTGGCAGGGTCTGCCTGCTGGCACAGTCATTGGTCACGTGCATTTCCACGTCCGCAGCCTGGAAGAAGCTCGCAATTTCTACACCGGCATACTCGGTTTTGATATCGTAGGTAACTTCGCCAACATGTCTGCACTATTTGTTTCTGCTGGCGGCTATCATCACCATCTGGGACTAAATATCTGGGCAGGAGTGAACGCGCCTGTTAATCCGGATAACGCTACAGGAATTGACTACTTCACCATTGTTTATGCCACGAAGGAAGAAGTACAACAGGCGCTTGAACAATTACGTCAATCCGGCGCAGCCGTTACACAAGTGGAAGATACCTGGTTTACGGTAGATCCACAGAATATCCGTATCAGTCTGACCACTGCAAACTGATTTTTTATTTTGCGTAATTCGATTTCAATCGCTCATAAGTCACATAAGCAAGCCCGGGTAACTGAGTTCTCTTCATCACAGAGAGAGGTCAGCTATCCGGGCTTTTTGGTTGCCTATTTATAAAACTGGAACAATTGGCGCATCCTATCCATATACACAGACAAGATACGTTAAGGAGATACCCTATGATTGAAAAGGAGCGCTTGACTGTTAGGCAGCTCGCTTCACTAATGTTCCTGTGCACGATTGGGGAGCAAATTTTGGTCTTTCCTTCCATGATTACATCCTACGCACAACAGGATGCCTGGTTATCCGCCTTATTGGGAGTCGCAGGCGGCTTCGGCATACTTTTCATTATGCTTGTTACCTACAAACTGCATCCCCGTTTGAACCTGATTCAGAACGCCCTTCGCACACTGGGACCTTGGATTGGGGCCTTGTTTAGCTCTTTTTACCTTTTTTATTTCCTGATCAGTACCTCAACGTTCATCAGAGAGATTGGCGATTTTATGGCTACTCAGATCTTACCTGAATCTCCATTATTGGTTCTGCATTTGGCTTTTATGTGTGCGCTTGTCTGGGGGCTTCTATCGGGTCTGGAGAGCATCGGTAAGAGTGCCGAGGTCTTTCTTCCTCTGGTCGTGTTGTTTCTGCTTATTCTGACGGTGTGTCTAATCCCCCATGTACATTTGGCCAATATCCAACCGGTACTTGCACAAGGATTTCTTAATCCACTCAAAGGTTTTGTCGCTGTACTCACATATCCCTACTGCGAGCTGTGCATCTTCATGATGCTCTTCCCCTACACGAAAAAGGAACCCCATCTGGAGAAAGACATCCTGTTAGCGGGCACGATTGGTGGATTGTTACTTACACTGACGCTGAGTATGTGTCTGCTCGTCATGGGACCATGGATGACACAGCATCACTGGTTCGCCTCATTCAACCTTTCACAGAAGATCAATATCGGAAACTTCATGCAACGGATTGAAGCCTTCATGGCATCAGTCTGGCTTATTGCCGTTTTTTTCAAAGCCGCCCTGTTCTTCTACAGTTTTGTCCTTGGCATCGCTCACTTGTTTCGTTTGTCCAGTTATCGTTCACTGATTCTGCCGGGTTCCATCCTGATTCTAGCCATGTCCATTCTGATCTCTCCGAACGAGAACTTTTATCTCAAGGTCATCATTCCCTATTGGATTGACTGGGATTTGACCTGCGGCATAGCGCTTCCGTTATTGCTCATTCTGGTGCATCATATGAAGTCCCATTTTCAAAAATATAACAAACTTCCGAATTAACCTGTTCCAACAGGTTGGTACGAGAAAGGAGTTCTCCATGTTCAAACCGTTGATTCCGTTCGAACCCATATCTCGGGATACCTTGCCTACAGGCCCCCAATGGATTGCCCAGATCAAATGGGATGGAGTTCGCATGCTTGCCTATGAGGACGGGCATGAGCTGCGTCTGGTGAATCGCAGATTGCATGATCGAACCGCACAATATCCCGAATTGGTAACACCACGTAATCTATGCTCCGGTTCCTCCTATATCTTGGATGGAGAAGTGATTGCGCTGGACCCTGACACCGGAAAACCTTCGTTTTATCACGTACTTAGAAGGGATCGCATGAGCAGGCCCGAAGGTATCGCCCAGGCCATACATCAGATTCCGGTTACTTATATGGTATTTGATATCCTCTTCTATGAGGGAAAATGGGTGACGGATCAGCCATTGGCAGATCGACAACGCCTGTTGCACGAGGTTCTCAACACCGCTCCCCATGTTCAGGAGGTCACCAATACGCTTGATGCTGCTTCCCTGCTTACGGTCATGAGACAGCACCAGATGGAAGGCATCGTCTGCAAGGATCTCACCAGCAGCTACGGCATTCAGGGCAAGGACCAGCGCTGGCAGAAGGTCAAAATCATGCATGATGTATATGCCATGATCGGAGGAGTCACTTACCGGAACGGTATCGTGAATGCCGTCGCGATTGGTGTATATGATGGGCCTAACTTTGTCTATATTGGTCATGTCGGGACTGGCAAGCTGAACTCCAATACTTGGCGGGAACTCACACATCAAGTGGATCCTCTGGTCAGGCAGGATAGGCCGTTCCACAATATACCCGAGCGCAGTGCAGAGACCACCTGGGTGGAACCACGAATAGGTGTCAAAGTGCAATATATGGAACTGACACATCATCGCACATTGCGTCATCCCAGTATTCAAACTTTCGCGGATGTAACCCGCGAGGATTGTCTGGCGAACCAGCTTCTTCAATGAAGAAGAGATCGCTGCACGCGTGTTTCAGCCCATGATTTTAACGATTGATTAGATAATAGGAGGTGTTCCGTATGGCCCCTAAGATTCAAGGTACCATCATAATAGAAGGCACAGAGCTAACGGTCACGAACCCGGACAAACTGTTGTGGCCGGATGCGGGTGTTACCAAAGCCATCTATCTGCAAAAGCTGGCCGCCTTGGCTCCGTATCTGCTTACATATACAAGCAATCGATTGCTCACCACCATAAGGTATCCCCACGGGACTGGAGGAACATTTTTCTATCAAAAGAATGCCCCTGAACCTGTCCCTGACTATGTTCGGACTGAAGTACACGACGGCATCCGCTATGTGGTCATGAATGGACTCCCCGAATTGTTATGGCTTGGCAATCTGGCTGCACTTGAATTTCACCCTTCTCTGCATACCGTAGGAAGCCATCTGCCCTGTGAATGGATGATTGATCTGGACCCCTCTCAGGAACATGAACCCCGGATCATGCAAGCTGCACTCATCGTTGGCGAGACCCTGACTTCGCTTGGTCTGAGGTCCATCCCCAAAACTTCAGGCGCCACAGGCGTTCAGATCATCGTTCCGATTATTCAAGGGATAACCTTTGATGAATTACGAGATATCGGTTATTTTGTTGGTAAATATGTCACTCAGAAGCACCCGGATCTGTTCACACTGGAACGACTCAAAAAGGACCGTGGAGACCGTATTTATTTTGACTACCTCCAGCATTACGGCGGCAAAACCCTTGCAGCTCCCTATACACCACGTGCCAAATCAGGCGCCACCGTCTCTACTCCACTGACCTGGGATGAAGTTCGAAACAACGTCTCCATCCAGGATTACCATCTGATGAATATTGTTGAACGCCTGAATGACACCGGTGATCTGATCGCAGCCGTTGAGCCCCAACCGGTAGAGCTCATTCTCAAGCACTTGAAGAAAAAATAGCCGACTCCCTTATTACAAGGGTGTCGGCTATTATCATTCATGCGTATATAAATCGCTAATGAATACCTTTTTTCTTGAAACGTCCGCCCTTCACATCATGGATGTTACCGATAGCCACAAAGGCTTGCGGGTCCCAATCTTCAACGATGGTCTTCAGCTTCGCTTCTTCCAGACGGGTGATTACGACAAAGATGATCTTCTTCTCGTCCCCGCTGAATCCGCCCTCTCCATCCAGGAAAGTCACCCCACGACCGAGACGGTCTGTCAGAGCTGAACCGATATCACGATATTTCTCACTAATGATCCATACTGATTTGGACTGGTCAAGTCCTTCATTCACAATATCAATCATCTTCATCGCAATATAATATGCAATCATGGAATACAGGGCATTCGGCCAGCCGAACACAAATCCTGCACCTGCGAAAATAAATACGTTAATGAACAATACGATCTGTCCTACAGACAACGGTGATTTCTCACTAAGCAGGATGGCCACAATCTCTGTACCGTCCAGTGAACCACCAGACCGGATAACGAGTCCAACCCCCACACCCAGGATCAATCCGCCGAATACAGCTCCGAGCAATGGCTCCCCTGGTGTCAATGCAGGAACATGGTGCAATAATGAAGTCCCGATCGACATGACCACAATCCCCAGCAGCGTGGATAACGCAAACGTTTTACCAATCTGCTTGTAACCCAGAATCAGGAACGGCAAGTTGAGCAAGGTCAGGAATATTCCCAGTGGCAGATGTGTAAGCTCCGACACCATAATTGAAATACCTGTAATCCCACCATCAATAACACCATTTGGCACGAGAAACACTTCAAGCGATACAGCCATCAGTGCAGCACCGATCAGAATCATCACAATACGTTGCAGCAGCTTTAATGTAAACACCGAGCTTTTGACGCCCCGGTCAGGCTTGGATGTCAGTTCTTTAACCGTTACATTGGACATGGTATCCCCCCCGTTGGATCAGTATGTGAATCCATTTCATAAATCATTTAAATACTCCACGGGGGAACCTACATATAGAAGTGCGTGTTCACAAAGATCGATTCTATACGTACCCTGTCAGTACGAGCACAAGCATCTAAAGGCTATATGAAATGGATTCAAGATTGTCTTAATTCCGGTTTACACTTTCAAAAGAGAGCAAAAGGGAGCCTGTTTTCCCGCAGACTCCCCTCCTTCGCCAAGACATGATTTATATATCTATTATATCATAAAAGATCAAATTTGAGCAAAATACTTAGCAAAAAGAAGATAAATTCACAAAAAGTGAACTTATCTTCAGAAATCTGCCCTAAATCGGCTAAAGAAGCGGAGAAAGCATCCGAGAAAGCATTTCTGCACCTTTTTGTCCTCTTGAACGCCCCTGAAAAACCTTTAGGTCGATCTTGCTGCATTCTTTGAGATCACGTTCAAAATCAGCAACCAAACGATGAATCGGGGAGGTCTCGAACAATACGGCCGTCATTTCGAAATTACAGAAAAAACTACGCATGTCCATATTGGCCGTGCCTACCGTTGCAAGCAACTCATCCACAATCATCACTTTGGCATGTACAAAACCTTTGCGATATTGGAAGAACTGCACACCTGCTCGCAACAGCTCCTCCACGTATGAAAGTGACGCCAGATGAACAAGCTTGGAATCGGATTGATAAGGAATGATAATTTTCACATCGACCCCACTGACAGCAGCTGTTTTGAGTGCCTCGTACAGTGCAGGATCAGGGATAAAATAAGGTGTGGTAATGTAAATCCGGTCACAAGCTACCGAAATGGCGCCAAAACACATTTCCTGAATGGCATCCCAGTCCTGATCCGGCCCACTGGCCAGAATCTGAATTCGTTCTTCCCCGCTACAGATATGAGGTGGAAACAACTCCGCAAGCTGGGGTTCAGTAATTCGCTCACCCGAAGCCAATTTCCAGTCGTTCAGGAACGTACTTTGCAGGAAATACACGGCATCTCCCTCGATCTGTACATGTGTATCCCGCCAGAAACCGATCTCCGGATATTTCCCAAGGTAATCATCACCTACATTAATGCCACCCACGAAGCCAACCTGTCCATCCACAACGACAATTTTGCGGTGATTTCGGTAGTTAACTCTTCGGTCAATCGTTGCAATTAGTGGGGGCAGAAAATAGTGAAACTCCACACCTGCATCCTGCAGTTTGCGGATAAAACTCCAGCTCATCTTGTGACTGCCGAGACCGTCACAGATAAACCGAACCTTCACGCCCTCCTGTGCCTTGCGAATCATGACATCCTGAAACTTCGTACTGATCACATCGTCTCGGAAGATGTAAAACTCCACATGCAGATGATGCTTCGCTTTTTCCATCTCCTTCAACATTGCAGTGAATGCCTCTTCCCCGTTCGTGAGCACCGTACTGTGATTACAACCTGTGATGGGGCTCTCCGACAGATGGGACAACAGGTTAAACAAACGATGCTGGTGGTTGTAACGATTGCCAGGCATCTGTTCAACATCTCCAATGATGCGGGCTTGTTCCCAGATCGTTTCCCTCATTTCCCGGAAGATCCGTGATCCACCTTTGCGAAGTTTTTTGCGTTTGTTATAGTCCTGGGCCACGAAATAGTACACCACAAAACCGACCAGTGGCACACAGAACAAAATAAACAGCCAAGCCACAGCTTTGGCCGGATTCCGAAATTCCAGCAACAGAATCGTGGCTGCCTGAAAAATAAATACGACTAATATAATGACCAGCCAGAACATTCGGCTTCCTCCTCAGATGGCAAGCTTCATGACCTTGCCGTTCTCTCACTTACACAGCTTTGACGATTAAGCCTACAGCTAATCATAGATACCCAATGTAGCCCCTGTTCGTAACGTTTGCTTAGATAAAACTTTACATAAGCACATGGAATACTTTATTCTGGGAATCCGAATTTCTGCGCATTGGTTGTATATTCTGACTGTGTTACCCTCTACATATCAGATTTATCATGAAGCAGAACCGCATTGTGACGACAATCTGCTCCGTTCCCCTTCCAGACTCTTCCTCTTTTCTTCATGATAAGGTGGTCTTCTTACGTAAAATTAGATATAATACTCGTTAAAAACTTATTACCTAAAGGAGAAGAGCAGTGAATGGAAAGTGAGAGGTATGCGTTAAATTTAGTATTGGTTGCGTTGTTGATAGGACTTTCGGCGTTTTTTGTTGCAGTGGAGTTCGCGCTGGTACGGGTTCGTCCGAGCCGGATCGATCAAATGATTGCAGAAGGAAACAAGCGTGCGCTGGCTGTTAAACAGGCCGTTGCCAATCTGGACGGATATTTGTCCGCCTGCCAGCTTGGAATCACGATCACATCTCTGGGACTGGGCTGGCTGGGTGAACCAACGGTAGAGAAGATTCTCCACCCTGTGTTCGAAAGCATGCAAATTCCTGAGGCGGTTTCTTCATTCTTATCATTTGTTATCGCGTTTGCTTCCATCACGTATCTGCATGTTGTGGTTGGTGAACTCGCTCCAAAAACGATTGCAATCCGGAAAGCCGAGACTGTCGCACTGCTGACGTCTACACCTATCATCTGGTTTAACCGAATTATGTATCCTTTTATCTGGCTGTTAAACGGCTCAGCGAACCAACTGGTGAAACTGTTCGGAATCAAACCTGCTTCTGAACATGAAGATGCACACTCCGAAGAAGAGTTGCAGATCATTATTAATGAAAGCTTTGAAAGTGGTAAAATCAACCAAGCCGAGTTCGGTTATGTAAGCCGGATCTTTGCTTTTGATGAGATGTTAGCCAAAGAAATCATGGTACCCCGGACCGATATGGTCTGCCTTTATGTGAATAGAACGAACGAGGAAAACCTGGAGATCATTCGTGAAGAACAATATACCCGGTTTCCAGTAGTCAATGAGAGTAAAGACGATATCATCGGAATCATTAATACAAAGCAATTCTTCCTGGAGCTTTACGGAAACGATGAACCTGTCGATCTGTCCTCCCTGATTCAGCCTGTATCGGCTGTTCACGAAACAACTCCTGTGAAGGACTTGCTCAAGAAAATGCAGAAGGATGGCGTACATATCGCCGTACTTGTCGACGAATATGGCGGAACTTCCGGAATTGTAACCATTGAGGATGTGCTTGAGCAGATTGTTGGTGAGATCCGCGACGAGTTCGACGCAGACGAAGTGGAAGATATCCAAGTCATCAATGAGAACTATGTCATTATGGATGGTAAGGTTTCCTTATCGAAGGTGAACGACATGTTTATGTCCAGCCTGGATGCAGATGAGTGGGACACCATTGGTGGATGGCTCTACAGCCATCGTCCCGAGATGAACGAACAGGAAGAATATGAGTTCGAGAATCTAATCTTTGTTTTGCTGGAAAAAGATAAGAATCGGTTCTACAAAGTAGCCGTTGTTCCCAAGGAACCACTGACCATGTCTGATTACACCGATGAAGACGAAAAAGAGTCTCCTAATTTAGCAAAATAAAGCAACTTTATATACAATAAGAAGAGCACTTACCTATATTGGTAAGTGCTCTTCTTATTATTTCTCGCTCAATATGTCACTTCTACATGTCATCACTCAACTTTTAATACCCACTTCGCGATATCATCGATAATGGCTTTGGAGACATTAGATGGCTCAGCGTACTCTTGGCCAATCGAAAGTCCATCATAGCTGGATAACAGATGATTTACCTTTGGATAGCTGTTGTACGTTACATTGGAATGACCTTGAAGAGCCGATTTCCAGTTTTCGAATTGATTCATAGACACTTGCACATCATTTTCACCCTGTACAATAAGCATGGGGATATTTTGTGTTTTAGCCAGTTCCGCAGGTACATAATCTTTCTGCTCAAACCACCAATAAGCAGGTTGAAGTGGAAACGCTTCAGGAAGATGATCTTTAGAATATTTAGGATCTTTAACGATCGCAGCCACATTTTTATAAAAATCAGCTTGCCCTTGAATGATCTCCGTGTCTAAACCAAGCTGCTTCATCCGATCGACCAATTCGTCCTGCTGCTCGGTAAGCACATCCACAAAGCTACTACTTGGTGCAGCAAGTAGAATACTTCCTGCAATATCATGTTGTTTATCCTCAGCAAGGATTAACGGTAATGCAAACCCGCCTTGACTATGTCCAGCTACAAAAATCGCTGTAGAATCAATATGTGTATTCTTTTTAAGCAATTCCACTGCATCGGTTACCTGATCTACGCTCTCTTGTTTTAATGTAAATTTGGGCTGAGAAGCGACCTTATAGGTATGCTCATATGTGACCTTATCGTATCTTAATACAGCAACTCCTTGTGAAGCTAAACCTACCGCAAGATCGCGAAATGGCTTTGCACCACCAATGGCAGCATCTTGATTGCTAGGCCCAGATCCGTGTACCAGAATGACAACCGGGAAAGGCCCCTCTCCCTTGGGCAAAGTTAATCTCCCTGGCAAAGCCAAATCACCCTGACCAACGGTAATATCTTGCTCTGTATAAGCAGATGGATCGTCATAGCTTGGTTTTTGATAAACATCTGGTGTAGCGGCAGCAATATACAAGTCATCCACAAGTCCGTTATCATTCATTCTGACTGTAATATTTAAACGAGTAAGCGCTGTCTTAAAAGTGTAAGTGACATTGCGATGCACTGTGTTATTTTCTACGTGTTTAGCTATGGCTTTACTTGTAATTTTGCCATTTTGTCCTTCTAAAGCTCCCCATAGCTGACTCAACAACGTGGGTGACAACACGCCACTCACTGAGGTATGAACATACTTGGCAGCCTCCTTGCCATCACCCTCACTTATAAGTGAAATGAATATGTCCTCAGGTGCTGCCTTCAGCGTCTCCGTAAGAAATTCCCTCTCCATAAAGGTAACTCCTTTCGTTAACTGAACAGGATTGTTTAAGGCTATGACCTGCCCATTTACAATCGCCTGTTTCTCTCCTACCTTAAGTACAATCATAAGCTCATTTTTTCGTATTGTAATTTCACCTGTTTTTTTCTGCCACAATACCTCTGCCCCATTCTTTTCTGCAATCTCACGAATAGGAACTAGATTTTCACTACCAGCGGGTTTCTCACCAGCTGCTGAGATGGCTGTCACCGGCAGGATGAGACATACGAAAGTAAGAGAAAGTAATAGCTTTTTCCAATGGTTCATCATAATAAATCCTCCTAATTCTTTTTATGATATGCATAGATCTATGAGCATTTATTGGCTCAGGACTATACTTATAACAACAATAGCAATGATGAATAACAACAGGACCCAAGACAACGGACGAGCGAAGTTGATGGTCCAGCCTATTCCATAACGTTTTTCTACCGTAAAAGAAGGATCATTGGCATTGAAGTAAATGAAACCAAATTTCCAATAATCATCGTCATTCACAGGCTGCTCCTTGGAACGTTCGCGATCTTCCTGATGATTCCGAATCTTCCCACCGCCTTGTCTGCCTGTAAGAGACAGCAATACAGCGCCTAACACGATCAATACAGGAATGATAAGGCTAATAGCAGTTAACAAGACCAAATTAGGGACGAACATATTGATCTGAATGAAGGCAAATAAAATGGTAAGAAGTAACCCCGTTATGATCGTAAATAGGGACCATTTACGGCGGAATTGAATATTATCAGCAGCAAATTTGGCCGGATTAGACGTAGTAAGCTGTTGTTTGCTTGTTTTGATACTCCAGTTCACCAGCATCATAAGTGCAATGATGCCTAGCTGTACCAGATTAATAGCCAGTACCGAGAGGTAGGTTTTAGGCACACTGGAAGTGACATTGCCCTGAAAATCATATTTCATTGGAATGACGTTAGGTAATGCCTTATAATTCAGGATCGAAATGATCCCAATGGCTACAATAATAGCAATATGAATGAGAAACCAATAGTTGGAATAGGTGAGCTTATTTTGGCGGAAGGTGGTATCGATTTTAACCCGCTGAGGTGCTTCTACAGTTGTAAGTATTCCCTTTATTTTTTTCATCTTGAAATGAAATAAGAGGTGTAGTGCTGACCAGTACACAATGAATATCATTGTGCAAACACCGGTGATTATTGCGGTTGACTCTTCATTAGCAGATCGAAGTAAATACAGACAGACAAGAATAACCATCCCGTTTCCGATCAGACTTACTGTAGCAAACGTACTGCGTAGCTTACGTAAGATGGGTGTGTGGTAATTATATTCACTTACCGTAACCCCAAAGCTAATGGTTTCCCTTGTCAAATAAGGTGTAAAGGATAGAAGTAAGGCTAATGGAGCAAAGATTAAGATGATAGGTAATATACTAAATAGTTGCATACATAACACACTCCCTTTATTCTCTGTTGTGACCCCTCTTTACATCATCATACATTTGCTCTAATACCGCAGTTAGCTCCTCTTTGGTCATTCCACGACATATCGCTTCGGCAATAATCGGTCTTAATTCGCTTTGCTGCTTTTTCAAAAATTCATCCGTTAATTCAGGCATTCCATCAGGGTTTACCACAACTCCCTTTTGTCTATGTACAAGAATGTATCCATCTTGCTTGAGTAGTGTATACGCCTTGTTGACCGTGTGAAGGTTAACACCAATATCTGCTGCCAAATTCCGAACCGAAGGTAGCGCCTCACCTAGCTGTAACTCACCACTAGCAATGCCTTCGATAATTTGATATACAAGTTGCGAATAGATGGGAAGTTCGGATTGCATATCCAGTTGAATAATCAAGGGTTCACCTTCTTTTTGTTATCTGTTATATATCAAGTATAACAGGTATAACATAAGTGAGCAATAAGGTTGAAAATAAAAAAAAACGCATATCCATCGCGAGGGCAAGTTACCTGACCCTTCACCATGGATATGCGGCTTATCCTGTTGAGCTTATCGATGTGATTCAAGAGCAAACATTAGTAGTGGCACATGACAGCGTTGTATTTCAATTTCATTTAAGTTTCAGTCTTATCTTCAACAATCCGGTAATGGATTCTGCGAACTATAATTTTCAGGATCATATATAGCGGAATAACGATGATCATACCCAGAATATTTCCCAGATCGGCACCTACGAGCAAAAGAATAACGGTAGTCAGTGGATGAATATCAAGCTGCTTGCCGTAGACGTAAGGTGAGATCAGGTTATCCTGAATTTGCTGTGCGATCACAATAATAACCAGTGACCAGATCGCCATCGAAGGTGATTCGATAAACGCGACAATGACAACCGGGATAGCCGCCAGCAAAGCCCCCACATAAGGGATAAAATTCAGAATAATTGATACCACAGTTAGTAGCAATGCATAGGGTAAACCTAAGATGAGAAAACCGATGTACATCAGAATCCCCAGGGCTACATTAACGATAACCCGACCAACGATATAGTTGCTTAGTGCTTCATCGATCTCATGGACGGTTTCTTCCCCATCCTTCCGATAATGTCTCGGCAACAAAAAGGTGAGATTCGTTCCAAATTTGCTGCCTTCCTTAAGCATGTAATACAACATGATCGGGAACGTTGCCAAAATAATAACCAGATTGGATACCACAGAGAATAACCCGGAGACATAATCGGTTACCTGAGTGATCCCTTGGCTCAGAATATCGGAAAGTCGTGAGAATAGATTGGAATCATCAGGCAGATATCTGGAAACAAAATTACTCTTTTCAAGTGCATTCAACTGATCGCTGAGCGAAGTAACCAACGCTGGAGCATTCTCCACAAAATTCATCAGTTGCTCTCTCAATGAAGGCCAGACCAGCACACTGAAACCAGCAAGTATTAATGCAGTCACGACATAAATAATCAGAACTGACAATGCACGCTTGATCTTATGTCTTTCCATATAATCGACGAGCGGGCGCAACAGATAATAGAAAAAACCAGCAATCAGCAGCGGAATGATGATGATGTGAATCAGTGAGGTCAGGGGGCTGAAAATAAAGTTCACTTTATCCCCCAGATACACGATGAGCAGCAGCAGAATAATCGCTGTGCAGATGCGGTAGAACTTGTTGTTTATCAAGAAACGTGATCCCTCCATGCGCTGCGTTGCCAAAGTGACTGCGGCGTTGATATGTATATCTAGTCATTTACTTATGATACTAAGTACCCTTAAATGACAGTCATGCCACAGCCGATGCTGAATATACACTTTTTTTCTCCCAAAACAGCATTAGGGCAAAAAAAAGAAGCAGGCGTTAGCCTGCCACATCTCTTTTGCTGAATACAACCCAGGAAATCACCATGAAAATAACATAATACACTGCCAGGACTGCAATGGAGAAACCCAGTGTCATTCCTGCACTCGGACCACCCATAAGCGCAAACTCCGCCCCGGAAGTCATGTATTTGCTAAGATCCATGTTGTTAAATAAAACATACTTGGCCCACTCATAACGGTCCGGATTGAATATGAGTGAGAAGATACTTTGTGAGAACATAATGAACAGGGATAATCCAATCGCAAGTGCGCCTGAACGAAATACGGAGGACACCATGAAGGCAATCGCAAGCGTAATGAACAGATCGACGTACAGATATCCCCATAGCGTCAGCGCATTCGTAGCCGGACTACTGCTTCCTCCCGGAGCATCATGCGAGAAAAGGATATACGACGTTAGCATGGCCATCGCGATGACCAGCAATGTACTGACAATACTGAAGCCAATGACGGTCAGGTATTTGGAAGCGAGAACTTTGCTTCGTGACCATGGACGGATCAGCAATAGCTTAATGGTTCCCCAAGTAAATTCACCTGCGACCGATTCCGCTGCAATCACAACACAGAAGATCGTGTTCAAGAAAAACGTAATCTGGATGGTCGTCACAGCCGCTTCCCAGTACAAAACTTCATTGGACCCCATGCCTTCTCGCAGTAACACTGGCATTAACAGCGAGATCAGCGCCAGAATCGATAACATGATCCAGGTACGGGGACGACGGAATATTTTCATATTTTCATTCAATATCAGATTACCGAAACTACCCAATGCCTCCACCCCCAGTAACTTGCAAGAATTGTTCTTCCAGGGTATGAGTCACGTTACGAATACCATATACCTGAAACCCTTCGCTAACCAGCTTGGCATTGATATCCGGAATCTGCTCGCGAGACACCCGTGCCACCAGGACATTGCCCTGTACAGTAGCACCCTGAATCAGATCCGCAGCGCGGTCTGCATCATTCAGTTCAAAAGCAACTTCAATTAATGCATCCGAACCTGCTTCAGCCCGAAGGTTTCTTACATCAATCAACTTGCCATTCTGGATGATGGCTACGGTATCACACATCAGTTCCATCTCCGACAGCAAATGGCTGGATACGAAGACCGTGATGCCTTCCTCCTGGGTGAGCTGACGCAAATAATCTCTCAGTTCCCGTATGCCCTGTGGGTCCAGACCATTGGTCGGCTCATCCAGTACAAGCAGCTTCGGTTTATGTAATATCGCTTGCGCGACACCCAGACGCTGGCGCATACCCAGTGAGTAGGTTTTGACTTTATCGTGGATACGGGCTGTAAGCCCCACACGCTCAATCGTTTCCGCAATACGTTCTTTCGTAACTCCCGGCGACATGCGGGCAAAGTGAACGAGATTCTGGTATCCAGTCAGAAACTTGTACATTTCCGGATTTTCCACAATGGCTCCGACCTGCGCTACCGCCTGCTCAAACTCATTCTTCACACTGTGTCCCGAGATGAAAATATCACCTTTACTGATGGACATCAGTCCAACCATCATTCGAATCGTCGTTGTTTTTCCCGCGCCATTAGGTCCTAAAAAACCAAAAACCTGCCCCGGAGAAATATCCAGAGTCAGGTCGCTGACCAATGATCGGGAGGATATGATCTTGCTGACGCCCTGAATCCGGACGACCGGCTCCTGCTGCATTCAATCCCCTCCTTCATGGACGAGCACATAGCTCATGCCCGTTTCTCATATGCACATAGTGTATCATAATCTTTAGTATATTGTCCCGCAAACTGGGATTTCCCCTGACGTTTCACTTCAACTACACACGCTTCACAGCATCCAAGCGGCATTTCACTCCGGTAAAATCCGGTGCGAAATACGTGATTGCCTCCATAGCCCTCTTCTTTCATTTCGACAGAGCTTCTAGCGACCGACACAATCATCCCACAACTGACACAGTAAAAGCGGCCCGTTTCGATCAATGATATTCCTTCCCCTCACAAGGAGCTTAGAAGTCCCTGTTATTTGTCGTTAGACGCTGAAAATTGATACATTTTGTATCTACCTCGTAATTTACTTGACACCGGGACTAATGTCAAGGCTTTACAGCCATAAAAACAGGTAAAATACAAAAAAAGCTCCATAAATGCGACAAAAGTCTCGCATTTATGGAGCTTCGTGTTAGGTAAATGATACAATTCGGTGCAACGTATGGGTGAATATCATTATGACTTAATTTCAGTCTTTTTGACAATGATGCTTAATTATTCACTGTTGTTATCCTGCGAGGCCCCCTCATTCTTCTCATTCGGATAATACCAGAGTAAGGTCCACTCATCTCCATCCTCTACCAGATAACAGGTCTGCACAATATCGAATTGTCCAAAGGTACCTGAGTACTTCTGAGTAACTCTGATTTTGTAGGCTTCTGAGAATGGCTTCACACCATCCACCACTGTTACATCGAACTCGCGCTCCGGCTTCTCCATCTCCAGCTCAAAGGTTTCCACACCAAAATGCTGCATGAATATATGTGCTCTATTCTGTACATAAGCACTCTTTGGAAACCGCTCTTTCATCAAGGGATGAAACAGTTCCCACGAACTGCCGAAGTCACCCGTCTGCTCATATTTGTAGAACTCTTCGGCAACAGCCGCAGCTTCATCCGGTGTATCTGCCCGAAACAAATACGGAATGGTTCTACCGATCAACCATAGCAATATCAGTATGATCGCTATGAAACCGATCTTCTTGAGCAAAGCATTCCTGTTCCTTCTTCGCAGCATGTCCAGTCCTCCTTGTCCTCCATCCATATTTATGATGGATGGTAGACAAGTAGAAGCTGAACGATGCATCTAATTTCCTGGGAAATCACTCGCTTTGAATGGGAGTATGCTTTCTCTTTCTGATCCTGCGGATCAGAAACTGAAGCCCGGCATATGTAGCAATCCCACAGCAGCCACCGAGCAAGTCCACTCCAACATCACGTATCGAGCTTGTCCGGTCTGGGCTGAACTGCTGAATATACTCATCAATGGAGGCGATGATACACACTACAGCCAGAGCAGACACGATACAGGTCATGATGGATGTCCTCCTGTATCGCAGCCCGCCGTACACAAGCACGGCGAGCACAGCGTATACAAATAAGTGCGCACTCTTGCGAAAGATGAACTCTGCAAAATCGTACGGCCTCTGTTTCAGCGAATACTCATACTCCCCGTAGGTGAATTGCACATCTGGTAGCGTAAAACCGATTTGCAATTTTTGGGACCATTTATGCAGCCAAGGCTGAATGTCCTGCTGCTGAGAGGATTGCGTGGACATGGACCAAATGACCAGAATCCAGAGCACAATCAGCAGCAGAGCAATGAGAAATCCATACGTTCTTCGAACATGCTTTTGTCTCGTGCGCCCTGAACCCTCCTCCATCATATGATTCATCACCACTTTCATATCTCTTTCTTTATTCTAATGAACCAACATACATGCCTCTGCCATTCGTCCCTACATATACCCGACCATAGATTTGCCGGTCTGCCGCCATAATTTGCGGTTCATTGCCCAGCCCAATTCCAGCACCTAAAGGACCTATATTGTTCCAGGTTGCCCCCATATCATCAGAACGAAAGAATCCATTCACGTTATTTACGGTGCCATATACATAGACAGCTGGAACTAATTTACCTAGCTTCGCTTTACCAAAGGCAAATAATTTGGAATTCTGCACACCCTGGATCTTGGAAAATGTATTTCCCGAGTTCGTCGATGCATATAATCCATCGGTTCCCAGACTCACCCATACATTATTCGCCACCCCAGGTGCAGCCTCGACTTTAATGAAGCTTGTATTAATATCCGTATTAATAGGAAGGCGAACCGTATTCGCTTTGGACCAGTTGGCTCCTGCATCCGTAGACCGATACAGATAACCGGCAGCATACATATAAAATTTATATCCATTGATGCGATCGGCAGCCAGTGGATGATTATAGGCGAAGACCATATTCCCCCCAATAGCCTGAAATGGGGCACCATTCATATTTTGCCATGTTGCGCCACGGTTCGTGCTTCTGACCGGATTACCGGTCTGGGGGTAATAAACAATTACATTTGGATTGATGGCTGAATAGGCCACCCGCCCCAGTGTAGAGCCTGCCGGAACGTTTACCGGGGTTGCTGTAACTCCGTTATTGGAAGAGACAAATAAGCGTGTGGTCGTACCATACCAGTCACTGCTTCCCAGAAATATCATGTAATTCGGATTTGCCTCATGATAGTCAATACTCACAATTTCTCGCATACCTGCGAGCGGGATTTTATTAAGAGGAACATCGTCTACATTATTATGTCTAAATCCGACCTGATCCGTTAAACCACTAAAAAATGAAACACCCTGAGGTGGTGTGGATGCGGTGAGTGCGACAACTTCTTCATGACCATCGGTAATGGCTTCCCAAGTACTCGCAGTACTGCCAGTCAATCCATTGGTACCATTGATGTTTTCCGTCTTGTACACACCAAACCAGTCTGTAGCGTATACGGTGCCCGGGTTATGTGGATCGAACTTGATACTGGATGTCGCTGAGAAAAACATGTTGGGTGTCCACCAGGATGGTTTGGATACCAGCGTTTTGCTTACTGTTGTCCAACTCAGTCCGCCGTTTACCGAACGATACAGTGGCAGATTATCTCCGCCCGTTCGAACGGCTGCCAAGATATGATTATCGTTTTGGGGATCGATCGTGATCCCATAATAAGACGAGTAGCTGGAACTTGGCGTGATATTCGTCCACTGCACACCATTGAACTTATAGACGCCCTGATTATCAGTGGTAACATACAGCGTTCCGTTCTTTGCCACAGTCATACGCGCAGGATATTCAGGACTTCTCCCTGTAAGTTGCCAGGTGGTCTGCCCATTGCTTCTTGGTGCTTTGCTATACACACCAATGCCGCGAACCCCTGCATACACAACCTGGCCTTGCTTCGTTACGGGATTTAATCCATAGGCTACACTCCGTATACCCTCACCGGACAGCCCGCTCGGTACATCCCACACCTTGCTCCACGTTGCTGCACCGTCACTGGAGGTGTACAATCCATCATATCGCGTACCGACATGCAAGTAATTGGAGTTCGTTGGATTAACAGCGATGCTTTCACCCATGGCTCGATGGATATTTCCATTTGATTCATTCCGAAGATTCAGTCCGGTTCGAATCCAGGTTTCTCCTCGGTCTGTAGATTTCAGAATATCGCTTGGTCCCACATTGCCGTACTTCCCAGCCGCGATATACACGACATTGGGGTTTTGCTGATCCAGCGCAATGCCATCCACGCCGTACAGATTGCTATCCTCATCTCCGAAATGATCAAGTAGTGGAATCCAATCTCCTGAAGCTGCATCCAACCGGTAGGCTCCTCCAACGTCAGTTCGAGCGTAAACCAGATCAGGCTCAGTCGGATGAATGAGCACTCCCGTAACGTACCCCCCACCACCAATAGGTATATTTTTCCATTGATAGCTTTGAGCTGATTGAACAACGTTTGTACTTGCAGGTATCATGAGCATATACATTAGTAGCACAATCAGGGATAATTTCAATAGCCTGGAGATACGCATCTGGTTCACCGCCCTATCTGATCATTTTAAATGTTGTTCAATCATCTGATGTATCCTGTCTCGTTCCGATTGTTCCACGATATAATAATACACTCCGTCTATTTTCTTGCCCGTGCCTTTAATCTCAACAGATTCGATATGATCCAGCACCGGCCGGTAATTGGAGAACATCTGCTTCATTTCATCAAAGGTAACGTCGGTTCTCACATGAGCACTGACTTCGTCCAGCAACGTCTCCAGTTGCAACACGTTGGATACCTGAACTGTATTTTTCAACACCTGTTTGATAATCTCCCGCTGACGGTCATTGCGTCCGAGATCTCCCTTCGGATCATCATAACGCATTCGTGAAAATCCCAATGCTGCTGCGCCATCCAAATGGATATTCCCCTGCTCGAACCGATAGCCCTCATAGTCAAAAGCAAACGGGTTATTCACATCCACACCACCCACCATGTCGATGACCTGTGCAAAACCCTCCATATTCACTTTCATGTAGTAGTGTATGGGAACATCGAGCAATTGTTCCACTGTTTGCACAGACATGTTAACGCCACCAAAGGCATAGGCATGGTTAATCTTATCCTCCGTGCCATGTCCCACAATACTTGTTCTGGTATCCCGGGGGATGTTGAACATAAGTACGGATTGTTTCGCAGGGTTAACACTCAATACAATCATGGTGTCGGAGCGCCCCCGATCATTGGAGCGTTCATCTACACCCAGGATCAAAGCATTGAAAGGTTCTTCATTCTCCATGTCCACAGGGAAATCGCCCCCGCCCCTCTGGTCTACAATGGATACCTGCTTGATGGGTTCCCGGGGTTCATACATTTGATCCGCCGCTGATTTGACATGCAGATACAGATACACCGAATATCCAATCATGACAACTGCAATAAGGGAAATGGCACCTAATGTTATTTTGATCCCGCGTCTCATGTTATGGCCTCCGTCAGATGACTGCCGTTTTTCTTCCATCGATATTGGTTAGACCCGGACGACCGACGGAGTAGTATTGAAAGGACGTGTCTTTGATCTGTTCTTCTCCGTAGATGTTTCTTCCATCAATGAGAATGGGGTGATTCATATGCGCTGCCAAATCAGTTAGATTAACCTCCATGAACTCTTTCCACTCGGTCAGGACACAGAGCGCATCAGCGCCTTCCGCCGCTTTCATTGCACGATCTTCCCACGTAATGGATGGGGAATCCACCTCTTTGCGGAAGTTCTCGGTCGCGATAGGGTCATACGCCCGAATCACTGCTCCTTGCTCAAGCAAACGCTGTATAATCTCAATCGCCGGAGCATCACGAACATCATCGGTATCCGGCTTGAAGGCGAGTCCCCAGATCGCAATCTCCTTCCCTTCGAGTGAACCAAGTGCGTCTTCCAGTTTGCGAATGACGTTGAAGCGTTGATCCTTGTTCACTTCCACCACGGACTTCAGCAGTTTGAAGTCATAATCCACATTACCTGCAATTTGAATTAGAGCTTGTGTATCCTTGGGGAAACAGGAACCTCCGTAACCAATGCCTGCCTTGAGAAAGGAAGCACCGATTCGTCTGTCATATCCCATGCCTTCGGCAACGCGGCTGACATCTGCTCCTACTTTTTCACAGATGTTAGAGATTTCGTTGATAAACGAGATCTTGGTTGCCAGGAAAGCGTTGGATGCATATTTAATCATTTCGGCCGAGCGAATATCCGTAACAATAATCTGATCGGTTAATGGCTGATGCAGCTCTTTCAACGTGGCAACTGCCCGATCGCTATGTGTCCCAATGACTATCCGGTCAGGATACAGTGTGTCCTGCACAGCAGTGCCTTCCCGCAGGAACTCAGGTACCGATGCCATGTCGAACGGGTGACTCGTCAAACTACTGATCCATTCCTGAATGCGATCGTTCGTTCCGACAGGAACAGTGCTTTTAGTCATTATTATTTTATAATTATCCATATAAGAACCTATTTCTCGCGCGACAAGCTCAATAAAACTCAGATTCGCTTCGCCATTCGGCAGGGACGGCGTTCCGACCGCGATGATAATAATATCCGAACGACTGATGGCATCCTGAATGTTAGTGGTGAAGGACAGCCTTCCCGCTTTCATATTGGTATTCATGATGTCCTTGAGACCCGGTTCATAGATAGGTACGTGACCATCCGTCAACATATTCACTTTTTCAACATTGTTGTCGACACAGATCACGTTATTTCCCAGTTCCGAAAAACATACGCCCGATACCAAACCCACATAGCCTGTGCCAATCACCGTAATATTCATTCCATAATCTCCCCCATGTCCTAATGTGTTGGTTACGCGTGCTTCACATATGTCTGAACAATATCCTGCCATTCGGTAGATACTCTAACGATATCTTCCTCAATCAGTTGGCTGCCGATCTGCACTTCGATGATCTCCAGTTCCGTAACGGCTCTGACCGAATGAAGCATACTCCGATCAATGACCACCGTGTCTCCTTGCCCGATCATTCGGCTCTGCCCATCCAGAATCAATTCCCCTGTTCCCGATACAACCGTCCATACCTCATTGCGAAGCAAATGATATTGATAACTCAGGTTTTTCCCGGCACTAATGCAGATTCGTTTGGTGAGAACTTCGCCGCCAGATTCGTTTCTTGTATAATCCAGCACCCGGTAGCAACCCCATCTGCGCTCCTCGTACATGGGACGTTGATCCTCATTCTTCAAGATTTCCTTAATGCGTGGGCTAGCCTCTTTGTCACTGACCAGAATGCCATCCGGACTCACAGCTACCACCACATCCGACAAGCCCAATATCGCAACCGGGATGTTCAATTCATTGACCAGGTGAGTATTCAGGGAATCTCCCGTGATCCATCCTTTACCTACCACCGAAGTTCCCATCTCTTCCGTGAGTGTGTTCCACGTGCCTAGATCTTTCCAGAAGCCGTTATAAGGAATGGCGATAATCTGATTGGCTCGCTCGACAACCTGGTAATCAAAACTGATCTTGTTCAATCTTCCGTATTGCTTCAGCATTTCGTCATATTGGATCGGCAGTTCCATCTCAATCAGCAGATTGATCAAATAACCCAGCTTAAAAGCAAAAACCCCGCAATTCCATAATGCGGCCTGCTCCATCATAAGGGCCGCATCGGATTCGCAGGGTTTCTCCTGGAACTTCGCTACATTCACGTATTCATTGTTATTTTCACTGGAAGACAGGGATTGCGGAATGATGTATCCGTACTTCTCTGACGGGTACGTCGGCACAACCCCCATTAAGGCCAGATCAGCACCAGACTTATCCAGCATCTCCGGCAAGGTTGCCATAACCTCAAAGAATTCTTTTTCTACAAAAGGATCGACTGGCAAGACTGCAATGGTCTCATTCAGACTCACACTCTCTACGGAATACAGATAAGAGGCTGCGAGCGCAATCGCAGGAAACGTATCTCTGCGCTCAGGCTCCACGACCAGTCTCACATCGTCTCCCAGCTGAGAAGTCAAAATCTCGACCTGTGGCAAACTGGTTGCGATCAGTGCCTCTGATGCAAGTCCGGCATGATTCAACTGTCGCCATACTCGCTGTACCATAGATTCCGGACTTCCCTCAGGCCCGTGAAGCACTTTAAGAAATTGCTTGGATCTGGAATCGTTGGATAACGGCCAGAGACGCTTGCCAGAACCGCCGGATAACAGAATACTTCTCATAGGGCTGCACCATCCGAGAGAACAACCGTACTTGCTCCCTTGCCGGTCTCGGTTTGCTTGTTATATGTGCTAGTCTGATTGGATTCGAGTCTTCCTGCTGGATTGCTCTTCGTCCAGGCTGCATAATAATTCGAGTTCTTGCCATATGAATTATCCAGCAGAATGTTCGGTTGATCGAGGAGACAAGCCAGAATATGTCCATGCAGACGGGATGTGGTGATGGTTTGGTATTTATTGAATTCCTTAATGGCCGTATGTACCATCCGATCAGAGTATTTGTACCACAACCAGCGGGCGAAAGAGCTACCTTTCCCTGACTTCAACCGGGATGTAATCATGCGAATGATCTTCCGGTCGACCCGGTTGTACAATGTTTCCCAGTCTTTAAACGTGGCCTTGGGTCCACTGACGGATTCGTAATGCACCTGATTCTGAGTCTTCTCAATGTCTTTACGGAAGAAATACAGCATCTCTGCAGTAGGCTGGCTCTTGGACTTCAAAGGCCACAATTGATGTGCCATATCCGGTGATAGATACACATTGGTTTGTTGAAATTCTTTACTGGCTATCTCATAAGATAATGTATCTCTGACAAAAAAGTGCACATCCTTATGACGATTGAATACTTGGGCTGTCTTTTTCAATTCAATATCACTCTTGTAAAACATCGTCTGTGGCAGAATGACGATCCGGTGATTGGGATGCTGGGCAATCATTCGTTCTCTTAATTTCTGATGGGCAGGGTACAAGTCACCAAAGTTACCTCCCCCGTGCAACACAATCGTGATGCCTTCCGGAACCTTGAGAGACAAAGGGCAATCCAGAATGCTGTATCTGGCACGTACTTGAATATCATTGTCCCGGAAGAAAGCCTCAGTACCTTTCATAATCAACAAGTCGCCACCATTGCTATGCACCGGGTAATCCAGATAATAGATTTCGGTACGCGGTGGAATGACCTTCAAAATCTGACGTAAATGTCCCTTCAACTCTTCCATTGGATGAATATTGTTAGTGCCCAGCATCTCCATCTCCTCCTTGGGTGACTCTTCTTCTTTTTTTGTTTAACCGTTCATAGAGAAACGGCAGATCTTCCTTGTCATAGAACATAGCGGCAAACTTCACCTTAAATACAATCTTCATCGCGGCTACAGTAACTACCATTCGTACAATGGACCCGATCAGCAAAGCAATTGCAATGCCGTTAAGCCCCCATAGCGGGGTGAACACAAAGAACAAGGCCACCGTCACTGAGAGTGCAATGAGCTGTCTGATCATCACAAGCCCTGGCCGACCCAGTGCATTGAATGCGGAAGCCAGAATCCAGGAGCCACCACCAATGATGCATTCCACAGCCAAAATATAAAATGCGACGCTCGCTTCCAGAAATTCGGAGCCAAATAGGAGACCCATCAGGTAGTTCCCCACAAACATGGTGGGTATTACAATGATCATCATGACCATGAGCGAGATACGGAAGGCTCTGCCAACCGTTCGAATAATCTGCTCTTGAGGCAATCCAGTCACTTTCGGAAAAACAACATTGCTTATCGCCGTTTGAACGGCATTATAGATTCTCGATAACGCGAATACGACGGAATACAGTCCAAAATCACGCGGGGTGAGCAAAGCCAAAATAATGATTTTATCGAACTGGGTATACAATGTTCCTAACAATTCAACGCCATACACCTTGCTTCCATAACCGAAAAGCTTCTTGGCCGAACTCTGATCCACCCGATCCTTGAACCATCTCAGTCTCAACTCATTACGGTTGGCATAGATAGCCCACGCCACCACGGAGAAGCTTGTTACAAAATAGATCGCAGCCGCGAGCTGAATGCTCAGCATGCCCAGGCCCCATAACACAAAAAGCCCGCCTACATTAAACAGGGGGATCATTAACCGAATGCCATTATATACAGCGAATTTCTCCCGACTCTGCGAGAGGGCTGATATGAGATTGATGACAATGAGTACAGGAACGGTAGCAATCGTATACCATCTGGATATCTGCACTACCTCTGGCGGAAAGCTGGAAAGCCAGAAGGGTAATCCAAACCAGGCAACTATACCGATGATGATGCATACCGGAACCTGAAAGAGAAAGCTTAACCGAACATACTGCGCACTCTTCTCGGTTGCGCTTTGTTTGATGTTATAAATGATGGATGTCGGTAGTCCGAACCCGACCAATCCGGTTAATAGCGCAGGCCAGAACAGGATAGCCGAGAATGCGCCCTTCCCCTCTACGCCGAACATGCGTGACGTCAAAATGGAAGACAGCATCGTTAGTGTCATGACTAGCAGATTGGTTCCACTTGTCTGGAATATGGCACTCATTAAGCCGTTTCCTCTGAATACTTTGCGAAGTGCAACTTGCGCCATAGCGATCCTCATCCCTTACTGTTTTGACGAAGCGACCCAACGATCATGCCGTTTCTGTAACATACTTTGGCAAGCTGACGTGTGAACCGATCTGTATTATAGATGTAGATCAGTGCCGTTGTAATCCCTTGCGCAAGCTTAATGCCATGTTTGGCCGTACGCACAACACCACGATCCTGATCCCGAATGGCATCACTCACACCCTGCCAATAGATTCGGCGCAGGAACCAGTTCTTCGTCGTTCGCTCTTTCGCTACTTTATGTTGTACAGCACCATACGGCGTGTAATATACCTTGAACTTCGTGCGTATTCTTGCAATTAACTCACTCTCTTCACTGGAGAGAAGATTGTTCCCCACTCTGCCAAGGTCCTCACGAAAGGGAGCCAGTTGATCGAAGACCGATAACCGAAAAGCTACATTCGCACCAAATGGAATATAGGGGCTTTTCATCTCAGTTACTTCATCTGCAAAATCCAGAATGGTGAACAGTGACCTGTTCTCGGGTGGAATCCACATCGGTTCTGGCACTTCCCAGATCGGATCAATCTTGCCACCGACACACCCAATGCTCTCACTCATCTCAAATACGCTGACGATCTGGCGAATCCAGTCCCTGCAAGCAAAGGCATCATCGTCAAGAAACAGGATATATTCGCCGCGAGCCTCGTGAATGGCCCGGTTACGGGCTACCGACAAGCCTTGCTTTTCTTCCAACACATACCGGATTGAATGGTTATCATGCTGCAAGATCGTTTGAAGCACGATTTCCCGCGTGTTGTCTTTCGAATTGTTATCAATAAGTATGATCTCGTAGTCGCTGCTTGCGTAATTCTGTTGTATTGCACTTCGTATGGCCTCTACCGCATCATGTGCACGGTTATACGTACAGATTGCGACGGTTACCTTCATCATTTCATCCCCATATTTTTGAATTAGGTCCACTCTCTCATCTGTACTAGCTGGAGTACAGGGTGAGTGTCCTTTGGGCAATCACTGGCCAGTCCAGCCGCTCCAGCGCTTTGACAAAACCACTGCCTTCCTGGAACTCCGATTGCTTTAACCGGATCATATTCATCGCCTTGAGCAATCCATCCGGATCGGAGGGTTCGTAGAGCACTGCACAATCTTCCGGCAGATATTCTTCCAGCAGACCAATCCTTGGCGCTACAACCGGTTTGCCAAAGGTCAGTGCCAGAATCGCGCTGCCTGAAGTCGCAATCTGTTTATAGGGAAGGATGATGGAATCCACTGCTTCAAAATAGTCCGAATATTCATCATCTTCAATAAAATGAAAATGGGTATGAATATGTCCGCTCTCGAGAAATTCTTCACCGAGATCGTAGTCCTTCACCTTTTTACCGGCAATCAACAGATGGGCTTGATCAGAGTTCAGATCCTTGAATGCCTCCAGCAAATCATCCACGCCCTTGTACGGCGAGACCTGACCGAAGAACGCATATACATAACTATCCTCCGGGATGCCAAACCGGGAACGGATATTCACGCCTTTCCCCTGATACACTCCCTTGTAATGTCCATGAGGAATAACCTCGATCCGGCTAGAATCAATCCCGAACGTCGAACAGATTTCGGAGATCAGGGGTTTGCCCATGACAATCAGCTTGGAGCAATTTCGGACCAGAATTTTTCTCATCCAATAATCGAACCGCGTCTTGCCGGTGTTGTGAGGCCAGATGTTATGCACCGTCCAGAACAATTTGGCCCCGCGCAAGCGTGCAAAACAGATCATCAATACATACAAAATGGATTTGATCACTGTTGCCAGCACGGATGAACCTCTGTAATAGAAGCTGGGCCAATGAAAATGCAGCACATCATTTTTTTTCAGTTTAATTAGATCTTTTTTGGTGAACTGCTTCACTTCCCATCCCTTGTTCTCAATGGAATCGGATAACAGCTCGTTGAATTTATTGTTCTCAATCATCTTCGGCAGCATATACACCGTCGGATTCTCCATCCAGGCACCTCTTACTTTAGTTTCATTCGCACAGGTTCCTCTGTATACGTTCCAACTGCGCGTCTTGCATGGAATCTCATCAAAAATCCTTGCATCATGATCTTGGTATTACGCTTGAGCAGCACCCAATCCTTCCACCAGGGATACAGCGACAGTGCTTTTCTCAAATAAACGTTATTGCGAAGCGTATTTCTCGACCATTCGAGCATTCGATAATGGTGTAACTGACGGCGCTTCTGTTCCTTGGACATATCGTTGTAGTATTTCAAAATAATCTTGCGTTGGCCCTTGTACTTGGCCGTTGTAGAGGTTGAAATTCGTGGTCCACTATGGATGTTGATATCCACCAGCGGTTCTTTCACATTCACGGCGATATAGCCTCGCTTCAATATGCGCAGATAAAAGTCGTAATCCTGAGCGGATGTTAGATTCTCATCGAATCGAACTTCACGCGCCAGTGAGGTAAGTACCATGATTTTAGACGTTTCCCCGATCCAGTTGAATGTAAGCAGATCCTCATACCGAACAACATCGCGAGGTTCCACCGACAATTTCCGTTTGACCACCTGATGCTGCTCGTTCGTGTATGCAAGATACTTGCTGCAAAAGGTGAATGATTCCTGTGTGCGCTCCAGCACTTCCGCCTGGGTTTTAATTTTGTCAGCCATCCATTCATCATCATCATCCAGAAATGCAATGTACTTGCCATTGGCATGGGATATCCCCACATTCCGTGCATGATTGGCTCCTTTGGGAAACGGAACCCGGATGTACCGAATCCGTGAATCTTCCCGGGTCCAAGCCTGACAGATATCCGGCGTCTGATCTTCTGAACCATCATCCACAATGAAGATCTCCAGATACGGATGTGTTTGCTCACGCACACTTCTTAACGCATTTTTTAATAACTCGGCCCGGTTATGGGTCGTAATGATGCAAGATACCAAGGGGTTCATTTCATCACCTTTTCCTGTTCACTAGGATACCTTCACTTGAAGTGCATCATATATTCCTGACAATCTGCCTACGAGAAGATTCATATCAAATTTATCCGATATAATCGCTCTGTTATGTGAACCCATTCTTGCTCTAACCTCTCCATCCGTGATGAGATATTCCAGTGCTGATGTTAGCCCGTGCACATCTCCCGGCTCGATTAACAGCCCATTATGACCCGTTGTAATCACTTCGGGGATGCCTCCGACGGTGGTCGATATAATGGGCAAGCCACAATTCATTGCTTCAAGTATGGCCATAGGTAATCCCTCATGATAAGAAGGCAGGACCAGTAGATCCGCTTCCCGCATCAGCTTTTCCTTTTGCTCTCCGTTAATCCAGCCGAGTACGTTGACACTGTCCTCTATTCCATACTGCTGTACAAGCGCTTTGACTTCTTCGACTTCGCCATCCCCCGCCAGATTGAAGGTAGCTGTAACGCCCAGCGCCTTCAATTGCTGTATGGACTGAAGCAGATCGTAGACTCCTTTTCGCTCACCCAGTCTGCCCATGAAGAGCGCATTAACGGCTGCCTGTTGTTCTCTGGCAAACGGTTCTTTGACAAAGACACCGTTATACAGAACCTCAATGGCTGTCTCCGGCACAATCGTAGCAAAGTATTCTTTCCACGTCTGGGATAAGACAATCAACTTGTCTGCCTGATTCAGAATGTAGTGACAATACTTGCGCTGCAGAGCGAACTGATTGTAGAACTCATCAAAGCTGGCCGCATGAATATGCAGAATGACTGACTTACGAAACAACTTTCTAGCCGTTAGCAGAAATAGAGACTTCCGATAAAAGCTCCCGTTGTTTGCCATATGAATATGAACAATATCCGGCTTGAACGTGTACAGCTTCATCCAGAATTGAATGAATCCCCGTATAAAAATAAGCAGCCGTGAGAACACGCTGCCCGTGATGTACGTTTCGACCCGCTGCATGGCATACATTTCAGAGATCGAAGAATCCTCAATGTTTTTGATGACACTCACAATTCCGCCCATATCCTTCAAGGATGATCCAACAACCAATACTTTTGGTTTCATGATAGACTCCTTTTTTCTTGGTTAATCTTTAGAGCACTTACAGACTATTGACGTAATTTTTAATGGACGAGATCAGATCAGACTGTTTTCTCACATAGGGCTGAAATGTCAGCTCCTCTATGCAAGGAATCAGCTTTTGCAATTCAGCCTGACTCTCCGCGACGGCCACATAACCGTTTTCCTGAAAAACCTTGGAGATCTCAAGCTGATGGTCATCCACATGCTCGCCCCATTCTTTCCGGCGTGGAATGACGATAACCGGCTTGCCACGTTCGAGTGAATTCGTGATGGAGCCGACACCTGCATGAGAAATAATGCATCTGCTGCGCTCCACATATTCATTCATCTCTTCCTGCGTGAGGAAAGGAATCACAGTGAAATTTCGCGGCTGATACTCCGTATATCCGGATTGGGCGACAACCTCTTCTACAATAATGCCCGCGTCAATCGCTTCGTCAATAAGCTCGAACATCCGATTGAATGGAAAGCGCTGCGTTCCAACGATAGCAAATATCAAAATAAAGCCCCCCTGTACTTCGCATTGGGATAGCTATCCTGCAACGTTTCCCATTGGATGAAGAACTCATCCGAGATTTTGTACATCAATCTCCCGGTTGCGCTGGAGGAATAGATTTTGGCATAACTTTCGATGTAGATCAGCTTGGCACCGAAGATTTTACCGATGAGGCAAAAAGGATATGTGGCTCCCGCCCCTGTTGTAATGATCACCTTTGGGCGCTCACGCAGATATAGAAAGAACGACTTGATAATATTAGCCACAAAAATTAGTAAAAACATCGCATTCTTACGCTCTTGCTGCATTAAGAAGTATACTTTGCCCTGTGCCGAATCTACTTTTCTGCTTTTGTTCTTTTCCGTAATCAGGAAATAATCATGTTCTTCAACTGCAGGAATAATTTTGGTTAGTTCATCAAAATGACCGCCTGTAGAACTGATCAAACAGACCTTCATGTTCTAATCTCCTTTGAAAAGGATACGTCCTTCGCTCGCTGTACCTGTACATCGACTTTTGCTTCGATCCCTGACTTGGTACGGACTCCATTTCCCGTAGCATATAATGCATTCAGGAAGATACAGAATGGAGCAATCAGATGAACGGTAGACAGGGTATTGTCAAAAAAGGAATACGTCAGGAAACCGATAATCATGCCGGCAAAATACAACCGGATCATGCCGCCCAATCGGAGGTATACGGCCCGGAACACCAGAAGCAGTGAAAGAAACAACAGGATGGCTCCAACTAACCCGCCATCGTAATAAAAACGAATGTATTCATTATGCGGAACGACGAAGCCAGAAAAGATACTTCCATCATTGGCTACGAGAGTCGAGCCCAGCCCACGTCCAAATATCGGATACTCATTCGCTTTGCCAATAAAATAATTCCAGGCTACATCTCTTCCCGACAAGCCCTTGCTCTCTGACCTCATCTCATAATTGTCCCACTGCGCAATGACCATATAGGCCACAGCGACAACGAACAGAATGAGAGGAATGATGGCACTAACTCTGCCTTTAATGAAGGCTTTCAGTTGATCAAAAAGATAGACCAGAATAATTGGAATCAGCGCAATAAGCGGCCCCCTTGTTCCCGTCTGGACCAGAATGACCAGATGAGTCAAGGTAAGCATGTAATACAGAACAACCTGATGGCCTTGCTTGATCTGAATCAGACAGACGCAGATCGAGATAAAACACAACATCGCCAGATGCGCTGCGATGTTCGCTCCCTGTAATCGGGTTACTCCGGACATCTCCAGGTTAGTAATGGACAATATGCCGGCCAGTTGCAGAATATAACCACCAGCAAGACTGAACAGCGGCAACCAGGCAAGTACACGTATGATTCGCTGGCTGATCTCTCGGGAAAAATGGGGCATCAGCAACAAAAATGGAACAATAACGCCCAGAAAGGCCTTGAATGGATCTATTGGACTAACCTTACTAGGCAGGTCCGATAGAAAATAACTCTCCACAAATAAAAAACCGATCGCCAGTGCAGGATAGATCATCTCTTTGCGAATACCAAAGCGTAAAAAAAGAGAGACGACGAAGCCCAGGATCGCCAGCTTGTAGAAGGACAGCGAATCCAGTCCTGCAAGGTGAATGCTAAATATTTTATCAATAGACAATGAGAAACTTACGATGAGAATCATAAAGATCCAGCTGGGCTGTTTAATATAAACGCCCAGCAGAATCACAGATATGAGTGCAACAACCGAGATTAGCGGAAGATAGATTGCTGCGAAGATAACTACCAGCGAAAAAAGAATGATATTAAACGACTTCATATTCAATGCAGCAAGTATACCGGTCTTTTGCATATCTGCTATGCCACCTCAAAGCCAGAATCGTGTTTCAAAACGCATCCTTCGAACCAACCAGCACCCTGAACGTTCTGAAGATAATTTTGATATCCACCATCATATTGCGCTCACGGGCATACGTCAGATCCAGCTCTACCATTTCATCAAAACCGACACTATTTCGACCACTAACTTGCCATAATCCCGTACATCCCGGAATCATCTGCAGGCGCTGTCTGTCATACGAAGTGTAATTCTGCACTTCTCTGGGCAGAGCCGGTCTGGGTCCAACGAGACTCATCTCTCCTCGGAACACGTTCCACAACTGTGGCAGCTCATCCAGGCTGGTTTTTCGAATAAACTTGCCAATCCGTGTAATGCGGGGATCATTTTTCATTTTGAACATGTTCCCATTCACTTCATTCTGGTCAATCAGCTGTTCCAGCAGATCTTCTGCATTCGCAACCATCGACCTGAATTTGTACATATGAAACTCTTTCCCATTCTGTCCGACCCGTACCTGACGAAAAAAAACAGACCCCTGCGGGGCCTCGATTTTGATCAGTATTCCGATGACCGCAAACAAGGGGCACAAAATGATCAAACCTATGAAAGAACCCAGCAAATCGAGCATTCTTTTCATAAATAGATACACTTTATCTGCATTTTGTCCTGCCATCGTTGATGCATTGTACCCCAGACTTGGGTCCATAACGATCTCCGCTTCCTTCGTTTGGGGAGATGGACTCATTCAAACTCCCCCCCGGCTACATGTTCTACCGACTCTTTTTCCAGAATCTGTTGCAGAGCTTGCAGCATTGGAATTCTAAGTTCCTGTTTTTGCAGAGCGAAGTCGATGGTCGTCAAAATGAATCCCAGTTTCTCGCCCACGTCATAACGTACTCCCTCGAAATCGTAAGCATACACTCCTTGTGTCTCATTTAAACGCTGAATCGCGTCCGTTAATTGAATCTCTCCCCCTTGACCAATCTCCTGTTGCTCCAGATGTTCGAAAATCTCTGGACTCAGTACGTATCTCCCCATAATCGCCAGGTTGGAAGGCGCTGTGCCTTGGGCAGGTTTCTCTACGAATCTGAGAACCTCTGTCAAACGGCCATCCGATTGTAACGGGTCCACAATGCCGTATCTGTCTGTTTGTTCAGCAAGTACGGTCTGTACGCCAACAATGGATTGTTGAACCTGATCATATTGATCAATCAGTTGTTTGGTGCACGGCACTTCCGATACGACGATATCATCTCCGAGCAACACGGCAAAAGGTTCGTCACCGATAAAGTTACGTGCACACCAGACAGCATGACCAAGTCCTTTGGCCTCTTTTTGTCTTATGTAGTGGATATCCACATTAGAAGATTTGCGGACCTCTTCAAGCAGGCCCAGTTTGCCTTTTTCCAACAAGTTGTGTTCCAGTTCAAAAGCGTTGTCGAAATGATCTTCAATCGCCCGCTTCCCTTTACCGGTTACGATGATGATGTCTTCAATTCCAGAGGCAATGGCTTCCTCAACGATATACTGTATAGTTGGTTTGTCCACAATAGGGAGCATTTCTTTAGGCATCGCTTTCGTGGCTGGCAAAAAACGAGTACCCAGTCCAGCTGCAGGAATGATTGCTTTTCTCACTTTTTTCATAAATACCACCCTATCCTCTTTTTTTTAGTTTGATAAAAGTTGAACCAGGGCATCTAACCCGTCCTCACGTCATACCTTTGACGATTAACGTCTAAGGTTCATTGAACCCACAGCATGACCGAGTGCCTACAGTGATAAAGGTGCAGTAGACATTACCTGTTTCTTCGGGAACATCAGATGGAAGTTTTACTTCTCTCCGTAGCCCACCGGAACTGCAGCGTTTTTGATATTATTCAAGATCGCGCCCAGAATTCGTGCATTCACATGTTCCAGAGCAGCCTTGGTCTTCTTGACCAATTCCTTCTTGACCTTGCCCGAGTTCACGACCAGCAGCACACCATCACACAACGAACTCACAATGAGTGCATCCGTTACTGCGAGCACCGGCGGCGTATCAAACATGATGACATCATATTGATCCTCTAACTCCTCAATCAGCTTGATCATTCGTTTGGAACCGATCATCTCGGATGGGTTCGGCGGAATTGGGCCAGACGTAAACAACTGAAGATTGTCGATATAACTTTCTCTGAGCACCTCATCCACACTGTACTGATTAGACAGCACGCTGCTGAGACCGACATGATTCGGTACGGAAAACACCTGATGCAAAGAAGGATTACGCAGATCCGCATCGATCAGCAGAACTTTCTTGCCTTCCTGGGCATAGGTCACCGCCAGGTTGCTAATGGTTGTGGTCTTTCCTTCGCCGGCTTCGGCCGAAGCCACCATAATTTTTTTGATATGACTGTCGATCGAAGAAAACTGGATGTTGGTCCGTAATTTACGGTATCCCTCCGAGATTTGAGATTTGGAGTTAAAATAGGTCACCAGACTGTTATTTTCATTGGTTAGCCGCGACATATTTGCCATCCCCCACTTTCTGTTGAGATACGTAATTTTTCGTATTTTTCAGATCATCTTTTTTCATTTTGGATATCACTGTAAGCACAGGAAGCCCCAGCTCTTTTTCCAGTTCGGTTTCGGATTTGAATGTATCGTCCAGATAGTCCAGCAGAAATACGAGCGCAATCGCAAGTACAAGACCAGCGAACAGGCTGACAATGATGCTTAATGTGGTTTTCATATTGATTGGAGGTACGTTACTATCCACTTTTGCTTCACTGAGGATAGCCACATTATCGATTTTCATAATCAGGGGGATTTGAGATTGGAACACGTTGGAGATGGCATTAACCGTTTTCGCGGCTTTTTCGTAGGTAGTCCCTTGTACAGTTATGCTCATCACTTGGGATTCGCTGGCTGTAGAGACGGAGGTGCTATTCATGAGCTGAGCAGAGGTTAAGCCCAAGTCCGGATACGTGGTAGCGACTTTATCCATAATGGCGGAAGATTTAATAATTTCTCTATACGAGTTAATGAGTTTGATGTTGGTTTGAATCATGCTGAAATCCATCATCGCCTGACCTTGAACGGTAGAAGTCTGGTTCACGATCAGTTTGGAACTTGCCTCATAGATGGGCTGAGTGAAAAAAATGCTTTTGACCCCTGCACCCACACCGGCTATTAAAGCTATTGCAACAATCAACCACAGTTTCTTTTGTAAGAGTCGAAAATATCCTTTAAGTTCCACTTTCATTCCTCCTATACGTTGTGATCAAACCTATGTAACTACCAGATGGACAGCAGCCATTTGCGAGGTTTCCAGCGTTCTGTGACCAGGCTCGAATTCGATAGTATGTGAGATGCATTCTCTGCCAGCTTTTTGACGGCTTCGGCTCCGAATCGACGCTCGATGACTCGCTCTCCTTCACTTATGGCAAACGTCCTTTTGCACGTATCATGCGCATCTGATGAAATGAAATGAAACCCGTTTTCTTTGCAAAAATGAAAACACCACTGCCGAACTTTTCGACCGAAAAGCCCTGTGAAAGATTGAGCCGTGAGCTGACATAACCCACCTTGACTCAAATAATCAGCCAACAGCTTTGGCTTCTTCAAAATGACACGATTGCGTTCCGGATGAGCAATAATAGGGGTAATTCCCGCTATTCGTAATTCATGCAGTATCCTGGGGAACTGTGAGGGAATATGACCAAAGGGCAGTTCCAGCAACATGTAACGACTTCCGGCGAGTGTGCAGCACTTCCCTGCATATAAGTCTCCAATCAGGTTGTCATGCACCCTGATCTCCTGTCCGGGACGGATCTCCAGGCGAATATTACGTTTGCGAAGTTCTGCGTGAAGCAGGTTCACGGCCTGATTGACCACCATCGGTTCATTGTTGTATTGCCCGTTCAGGTGATGCGGAGTAGCAATAATGGAGGTAATTCCTGAGGCTGCCGCCTTCTCAGCCATCGCAACGGACTGCTCCATTCGAACAGGACCATCATCCAGACCGGATAATATGTGGCAGTGCATTTCAACCATATCCAAACTTCCTGAAATAGTATGATCCCCCTCGCCCTTTTATTCATTGCGCAAATGCTTTTGGTGTTAAAGAACTAATGCATAACGCTATGAAATATAGTAAAATGGCGTTAAGTGCATGTTTTATTCAGAAAATGTTAAGATTCGACCTGGAATTATATGGTGAAATCAATGTAATGATAGGGTTTTTGCAGGGCCCTTTGCTCTGTCGCCTTTTCATACTGAAAACGGGAAACCGCCTTAAACTGAACCTCAGTAAGCATTGCGTTTAACTGTCCAGTTATATATAGTTTCTGTTCGTGCTGAATATGCAAGTTTGAATGATACATTGTGAGCTCTCCGAAGGGCTGTTTCCATTGCAACCTTGCGTGAAGTCTTACACATACATGATGATCTTCAACATCCAAACCAATGAGCACTTCTGGTGATACTGGTAAGTTCAGGTCGCTCAGAAAGGTAATCGCTTGCGTGTCCATTCCAAGTAACAGAACGGGGCGTCTTTTGCGGTCTACCATTTTCCCATGAAACTCCTGAATGTACATATGGACATTTAATTTCATATCAGCCCATTCCTGAATTATTGAATTCATGGTTTCATTCCTTTAGAATGGATTAGCCTACATGGACTGCCTCTACTTCCTTCTCACAGGTATATGGTGGAGGCAACTAGGAGATACTTAAAATATTCCAAATGATACATTTTGTAACTCCATACGTCCAATTTACGATACAATACGTATCATGTCAAGCGGTATTTGGACATGGTTCTTTTGATTTACGACAATTTGAGATGTCCTTAGACAGACCTATTTACAAATGGAAATGGTTGAAGGAAACGCATGAGGAGTTACTCTTTTGCAGGAAAGCTGCCCTGATCAAAAACTTGGCTCAGGATTGTTTCAATATATATTTGATGTCGTTCAGGGGGAAATAGCTTATGAGTTACGGAAATCGCATTGCTGAATTAAGGGAACAGCGGGGACTTACTCAAGAAGAACTTGCGAGCTCCATTCATATTACAAGAGCTGCTCTCTCCCACTACGAGAAGAACCGACGTAAACCGGATTTCGAAGTGTTAACGAGACTTGCCGACATCTTCGACGTGTCCATTGATTATCTCATTGGACGTACGAAGCAAAGTGATGTCGTGATGGATGAAGACGTACGTGAATTCGTTGACACCCTGGAGTTATCGGACAAGGAAGTGCTGGAGCGCTTCGATCTGATGATTGATGGTAAGTCCTTAACGGAAGAAGAGGCACGTCGTTTTATTGCTTTTGTCCGAATGGAACGCAGCATGGACTAAACCCGAAAAGAAGACCCAGTTCCCGAGAGATGTACTCTCCGGCTGCTGGGCTTTTTTGGTGTCTTGAATTCCCTCCATTCCATGGTTGTCTATTGTGTCAAGGACGCTTGTTGTTGACGGAGGATACGAATTGGTTCCAACGCTCCGGGTCGATTCCGCATTGCAGTAAAACCTTCATGATGTCCATCTGGGTTGCTTCGACTTGTTTACCTGTCGGCTTACGATCGCCCCTGTTTGGATGCTTCATATTCATTCCGCTAACCTCTCTTATCTTTATACTTTCCCTGCACTCCAAAACTAGCCTTATTATACTTGAGAAACTTCCTCAATGTTGTCGTCTCATGGCGATAACGTTTTTTGAACGGGTTCTAATTTTGTCGAAAGCCAAATAGGAGCAATATGGTGCCATAATGGCAACCATATTGCTCCTATTATTCTTAATACAACCTGTTCATGCACTTACACTTGAACAAGGAAGTTATTAGCCTCCAGCACGTGCAAGTTCACGCATGTTCGCTTCAAATGCTGCGAGCAATGCCGCTTCTCCAGTCAAACCAGTCGCCTGAATTCGTTCAATCTGCTCTGTCATGCGTTTGAAGTCCTTCGGAATAACCCGAACGAACTGATTTACCGCATCTTGCCAGTTATCCAGAATGCGCTGACCAGCGGCACTTCCTGTGTTGGCAACATGACGTTGAATCATGCCTCGAAGATCTGCACTTTCAGCCACATCTTCGATACGCTCCAAAAGAACCATTTCCAGATTACAACGTTTCAGGAATGTGCCTTCCGGATCATATACGTAGGCAATACCTCCGGACATCCCTGCTGCAAAGTTACGACCTGTATCGCCGAGTACAACGACACGTCCACCCGTCATATACTCACAACCATGGTCGCCGACACCTTCAACGACGACTTTGGCGCCCGAGTTACGTACAGCGAATCGCTCACCCGCAATACCACGGATATATGCTTCACCACTTGTTGCTCCGTAAAGAGCCGTGTTCCCGATAATGATGTTGTCTTCCGCCTCGAACGTTGCTTTCGGAGAAGGCATCACGATCAGTTTACCTCCGGACAATCCTTTACCCACGTAGTCATTGGAGTCGCCTTCAACGGTTAAGGTCATGCCTTTAGGTACAAAGGCCCCAAAGCTTTGTCCGGCAGAGCCGACAAATTTGAATTTAACCGTGTCTTCCGGCAATCCTGCGAGTCCATATTTGCGTGTGATCTCACTACCCAAAATAGTACCTACAGCACGGTTAACGTTCGTAATTGGAAGTACCGCTTCAACCGGTTGACCGGATTCAATAGCAGACTGTGCCAGTGGCAGCAATTGCTGCATATCCAGCGTTTCTTCCAATTGGTGATTCTGATGCTGTGTACGGTAACGTGCAGAGCCTTCCGGCATTTCAGGCACGTGCAGCAATACAGACAGATCCACACCTTTTTTCTTCCAGTGATCTACGGCTTCTACCGTTTCGAGGCAATCTGTACGTCCGACCATTTCCTGAATGGTACGGAAACCAAGATCAGCCATGATCTCACGCACATCTTCAGCAACAAATCGCATGAAGTTAACCACATGAGCCGGATCACCCATATAATTTTTACGTAATTCCGGATTCTGTGTCGCTACACCAACTGGACAGGTATCCATCTGACAGACACGCATCATGATACAGCCAAGTGCAACGAGCGGTGCTGTAGAGAAACCATACTCTTCTGCTCCAAGCAAAGCTGCAATCGCCAGGTCACGTCCGTTCAGCATTTTGCCGTCTGTTTCGAGGACGACACGGTCACGCAGATTGTTCAGCATCAACGTTTGATGTGTCTCTGCAAGACCGAGTTCCCAAGGCATACCTGCGTGGCGAATTGAACCTTGCGGTGATGCACCAGTACCACCGTCATAACCACTGACGAGGATAATATCGGCACGGCCTTTGGCTACACCAGCTGCGATGGTACCCACGCCTACTTCCGATACGAGCTTCACGTTGATCTCAGCACGCGGATTGGCATTTTTCAAGTCATAGATCAGCTCCGCCAGATCCTCAATCGAGTAGATATCGTGATGTGGTGGTGGTGAGATCAGACCTACGCCCGGTGTTGATCCACGAACTTCAGCAACCCAAGGATACACTTTACGTCCTGGCAGCTGTCCGCCTTCACCCGGTTTTGCTCCCTGTGCCATTTTGATCTGAATTTCGTCGGCGTTAACCAGGTAGTTGGATGTTACACCGAAACGTCCAGATGCAACCTGTTTGATCGCACTGCGACGGGAATCCCCGTTGCTATCTTTAATGAAGCGAGCCGGATCTTCTCCGCCTTCACCGGTATTGGATTTACCACCAACACGGTTCATAGCAATGGCAAGATCTTCATGCGCTTCTTTACTGATTGAACCGAAGGACATCGCACCCGTTTTGAAACGACGCATGATATCTTCAACAGATTCAACTTCTTCGAGTGGAATGGAAGCTCCAACCGGTTTCAGCTTCAGCATGGAGCGAATAGTCAACAGTTGATCATTCTCACCTTGCACGAGCTTGGAATATTTTTTATACAGCTTGTAATCCCCAGTACGTACTGCGTGTTGCAGGGTATGAATGGTTTGCGGATTGAACAGATGCTCTTCTCCGTCGTTACGCCATTGATAATCTCCACCGGAATCCAATACTTTATCATTACCGTCTTTTTCCGTAAAGGCACGGTTATGATGTGTCAACGCTTCGGCTGCCACTTCTTCCAACCCAATTCCGCCGATGCGGGAAGGTGTCCAGGTAAAGTAACGGTCAACGAAGTCCGATTTCAGACCCACTGCTTCGAAGATTTGAGCTCCGCGATACGATTGAATCGTAGAAATCCCCATTTTGGACAACACTTTCGTAACGCCTTTGGTAGCTGCTTTAATGTAGTTTTTCACTGCTTTCTCATGCGAGATACCACGCAGCAACCCTTGCTGAATCATGTCATCCAACGTTTCAAAGGCCAGATAAGGGTTCACCGCACTTACACCGTAACCCAGCAGCAATGCGTAGTGGTGAATATCACGCGGCTCTGCGGATTCGAGCATAATGCTGACTTTTGTTCTGGTTCCCTGACGAATCAGATGGTGATGCAGACCTGCTACAGCAAGCAATGCAGGAATGGCCGCATTCTCTGCGTCTACACCGCGGTCAGACAGGATCAGAATGTTATGACCTTTGTCGATGACACGGTCTGCAGCTTCGAAGAGAAGTTCCATCGCTTTGCGAAGTCCTTCTGCTCCTTCTGCAGCGGTGAAGAAGATCGGAATCGTCATGGAGCGGAAGCCTGGGCGACGCACATGGCGAATCTTCGCAAAGTCTTCATTGGACAATACCGGTGTATCCAGACGAATTTGGCGACAGCTCTCCGGTTCAGGGTTCAGCAAGTTACGCTCAGGACCAATCGTTGTTGCCGTAGACGTTACAATCTCTTCACGGATTGCATCGATTGGCGGGTTGGTTACCTGCGCAAACATCTGTTTAAAGTAGTTGTACAGACGCTGTGGACGATCCGACAGGACAGCCAGCGGTGCATCATAACCCATCGAACCGGTAGCTTCCATACCTGTTGTTGCCATAGGCTCCAGGATTTTACGAAGCTCTTCAAATGTATAACCATATGCCAGCTGAAGCTGGGTCACGTTATCATGTTTTGGATCAGGCAGTTCCGGTGCTTCCGGCAACTCGCTCAGATCCATCAAATGCTCATCAAGCCAATCCTGATACGGATTCTCGGCTGCAATGATTGCTTTTACTTCCTCATCCGCAATGATGCGGCCTTGTTGTGTATCCACGAGCAACATCCGACCTGGACGCAGACGATCTTTGTACAGGATCTCTTCCGGCGCGATATCAAGTACCCCAACTTCAGAAGACAGGATAATGCGGTCATCCTTGGTGACATAATAACGAGCTGGACGCAATCCATTACGGTCGAGTGTTGCACCAATTTGCAAACCGTCTGTAAAGGCCATTGCTGCTGGCCCATCCCAAGGCTCCATCATCGTGCTGTGATACTCATAAAATGCCTTTTTGGCAGGGTCCATGCCCTCATCTGTGCTCCAAGGTTCAGGAACCATCATCATCGCCACGTGTGGCAGAGAACGTCCACTCAGATACAGGAACTCCAGCGTGTTATCGAACATGGCTGTATCCGAACCGTCCGGATTGATGACCGGTTTCACTTTGGCGATGTCGTTACCGAACAGCTCGCTCTCGAACAAGGACTGCCGTGCATGCATCCAGTTCACGTTACCACGCATCGTGTTGATCTCACCGTTGTGGATCATGAAGCGATACGGGTGGGCACGTTCCCAGCTTGGGAATGTGTTCGTACTGAAACGGGAATGCACGAGTGCAATAGCCGATTCAACAAGATCTTGCTGCAGATCCAGATAGAACTCTCCCACCTGTTCTGTTGTCAGCATGCCTTTATATACGATTTTGCGACAAGACAAGCTTGGCAGGTAGAACGAACCGCCTTCTGCTTCATCTGCCGAATAACGAATAGCCAGCTCAGCGCGTCTGCGAATGACATACAACTTACGCTCGAATCCAAGCTCATCCTTCACATCTGCCGATCTTCCAATGAACACCTGACGTACATAAGGTTTCGCTGCAAGTGCAGAACGGCCCAGCATTTCATCAAAAGTAGGAACATCCCGGAAACCCAGGAACGTCTGACCTTCTTCTTCAATAATCTTCTTAAGGCTCTCTTCATGTGCACTGCGAATGGCAGGGTCCTGGGAAAGGAACAACATCCCTACGCCATAGAATCCTTGTTCTGGCAATGCAAAACCAAGGCGTTCCGCTTCCTGTGCAAAATAGCGATGTGGAATCTGAATCAGGATACCTGCTCCGTCACCGGAATTCGGTTCACTTCCCTGTCCTCCACGGTGCTCCATGTTACTAAGCATAGTCAGTGCCTGACTAACGATATCGTGTGAAGGTACTCCTTTGATGTTGGCAACAAAACCCATTCCGCATGCGTCTTTTTCGAACTGCGGGTCATACAGACCCTGTTTTGGAGGTAATCCGATGTGTCTCATGGAACGCAACCTTTCTATAATGAAGTATTTCGGAAAGATCAAGAACATAGGCAACAGGCAACAATGAAACGGGAGGAGCTGGCCTTTCGCTTGCGATAGAGCCTGCTAGATAGAAGAGGTGACAGCATGAGACTGTCAAAAACATATGCCTGCTATAGGGCAGAAGCCATTAAAATGAGATGAGCTGATTCGGACGATCCGACAAACAGCATATATAAATCAACACGCAGCCGCTGGCACGGCTACTGATATGGAGCGACGTTTTTTGATATAGTTCTATTATTTTAACACCGACCTAACATCAGCGCAATTTAAACTTTTTAATACCTCTGATAAGAAATGTTTTGCAGTACAGCTTTACTGTAATGACGTTTAAATTCATCTCTTTTTCGAATAATTATACACTTTTTAAGCCAGAGTACAACTGAATTAAATTGCTGACAGAAGAAAATCGTTCCATATGTGGCGTGCGTTTAAGCATAATTCCACCAAATTGTCACCGCTTGATCCAGCGAATCTTTGCTTCTCTATGCATTTGTATACAAAATAGCCTGTAACCCCATTTTAGGGTCACAGGCTATTTGCACTATTTGACTACTATATTGCATAATTTCGCTACATGAAAATAAAGTTTTTTTTCGTAAATATCTCCTGCTGAAGATCAGATTGGACTTATGCTGTCACAACTTGACCGGAATCAGCCCGTTCGACTTCCTTTTTCGGACGTCTGCCGTTCCAGAGGAAGTAGGCCAGCGTCAACACGATGGACACACCAGCATAGATGCTAAGAATTCCTGCCTGATGCCACATCACATCCAGATTGCCACTCGATACAACCGCCTTGAAGCCCATAATGCTGTGCGTCATCGGCAACCAAGGGCTGAATGCTTGAAGCCATGATGGAATCAGTTCTACAGGGAACGTACCTGCGCTAGCCGCAAGCTGGAAGACCAGCAGCAGAATGACAACATAACGTCCAGGCAGATCCAGCCAAGTTACAAGTGCCTGAACAATAAACATAAAGGTCAGGCCCGTAATAATGGTGAACAGGTAGAACAGCCCTACGCTGTGTGTCTCCAGTCCAAGACCGTATAACATGAAGCTTGCCACGATAACCGATTGGAAAATGCTTACGGAGCCAAATACCAGTGTCCGGCTAACAAAACGATTCCAGCCTGTTGCACTAGGTACGGACGTTTCCCGCATTTTCAATACAATCGTCGAAATCAGCGATCCCACGAACAGACCGATGGACAGGAAGAACGGTGTCAATCCTGTACCATAATTGCTCACGTTCTCGGCTGTGTTCTCCGAAGAGTTCACAGGTTCAGCGAACATGTTCACCACATCATCCGTTTTCTTAACTTCGGATGTTTTCTGTGCGGCATCATTCAACTTGGTTGCCAGTTCACTTGAGCCATCTTTTAACTCAGTAAGACCGTCAGCCAGTTTGCCTGCGCCATCACCCAGTTGCTTAGAACCATCCGTTAGTGAACTAACGCCACCACTGAGTTTACCTACACCCGTTTGCAAAGCTGTCGTACCTGTACCCAGCTGCTTGGCACCATCTGCAAGCAATGTACCACCACTTGCAGCATCGCCCAGTTTGCCACTGAATTGCTTCAGACCATCGGAGAGTTTCGCTCCTCCTTGACTAAGCTGTCCGGCACCAGCCAGCAATTGCTTTTGACCATCCACCAGCTGGTTCGCACCAGCCAGAAGTTGCTCCTGACCTCCATGAAGCTCGGCTGCACCCGCAGCCAGCTGCTGGTTACCCTGATGCAACTGATCTGCACCCTGTGCCAGCTTCTGCTCGCTCTCATGCAATTGTGCACTGCCATCAGCAACAGCTTCACTTGCTGCAAGCAGTTTCTGTACATCCGCATTTTCAGCCAGTTCTGGATTCGATGCAGCAAGCTGTTTCAATCCGGCGGCTACACCCTGTGCGCCATCAGCAACCTTGGAGCTGCCATCTACAGCCGATTGCAGGCCTGTTGCCAGTGTACCGCTGCCCTGAACAGCTGTTTGCAGACCATCAGACAGCTTCGCACTGCCCTGTTCGGACGATTGCAAGCCAGCCTGCAACTTGTTTGTGCCATCCAGTGAAGACTGGAGTCCAGTTTCCAACTTGGCGCTGCCATCCTTCAACTGATCGGCTCCGCTCTGAAGCTGACTTGATGCTGCTGCCTGAAGCTGTTGCAGACCGGAGACAAGATTCGATGTTCCACTTTCAAGCTTGGTCGCCCCAGTGTGTAGCGCGTTAACACCATCACTTAATGGAGAAAGTCCTTCCTGAAGTTCAAGCGTGCCCGAAGCGAGCTTCGCCAAGTTATCCTTGAGCTTCACGGCACCATCATCCAGTTTACCTGCCCCCGTATTCAGTTCCCCTGCTCCGTCGCCTGCCTCCGCTAAACCATCGGATACCTCGGAGAACTTATCGAGCAATGTCTCTGCATAGGATTCCGTAACTTTGGCCGAGACCTTCGCTTTCAGATCCTTAATAGCAGTCTTACCGATCTGTGCACCGACAAAGCTGTAATTGCCATTGGGTTCATAGATCAGATCAGCCGGCTCGGGCTTGTCATCGAGCAACGTTGTTGCCTGAGATGAGAAGTTCTCCGGAATTGTAATTTGCATATAATATTTGTCATTACTCATGCCTTCTTTGGCTTGACTGGCACTGACAAAATCCCATTTGAAATCTGCATTTTTCTTCAGCTCATCCACCAGATCACTACCTACATGGAGGGATTTACCCTCCAACTCAGCGCCTTTATCCAGATTGACAACGGCAACCGGCATCTCATCCACATGACCATACGGGTCCCAATAGGCCGCCAAATAGATGCCACTATACAGGATCGGTATAAACATAATTGCAATAACAGGGATCAACACCTTCGGGTTTCTCACGGCCGATCCCACATCCTTGAAAAACACGGATAAAGATTTCATGTCATTTTCTCCCCTTAATCTCTCTGCTCTGTGAGCAGGAATAACCATAATGAAATACAATGTCGCATTCCAGAAAATATACTGAAACACGCAATGACCACTTTCCTCAAACGGTCACTTTAGAGCAAAAAAACAACCTGTCTTCCGACAAGTCTCACTGCTTGATACGCGTAAAAATCCTTATATTATAGTAGATTAAATTCGGATTACGTTACAGCAGCAATTCCTTCCATTAAGAAAAGGCGAAAGTAAGTCTTAATTTCCTCTTTGCTCAGCGGTTGATGTTGTTTGCTCCAGTCTGAGGTGAGCGCAATGTACAGGCGAATCATCATAAAAGCGACAACTTGTGGGTCACAATCCCGAATCTCTCCATTTTCTTTCGCTTTCTCAAGCTCCCGAGCCAGAAAATCGGAGATCACTTTCTCCACTTTGTCCAAACCTTCCTTGGCCTGCAGTGTACCAAAGTCCTTCAGTTCCTGAGATAACTTAACAAGCAGATCGTGATCACGACGAAACTCTAACAAGGCATCCAGTACTCGAAACAGATTATCGAAAAATGCACTTTCCTGATGTACTTCACGATGCGCAATGTTCTTCATTTCCTGAATCACTTCTACCAGGATCTGATCAAACAATTGTTCCTTATTCGTGAAAAACGTATAGATCGTTCCTTTGCCAACATTCGCAATCTTGGCAACCTGATCCATCGTCGTTGCTTTGTATCCAAACATGGCAAACGACTGGGCTGCTGCATGTATCACCTGCTGTCTCCTGTCAATCGGAGCCATCTAATCCCTCCTTCATTCTGATTCATTGTTCAAACGTTCCATATAAATGACCAAAAATACAATTCAGTCATTCGGTCAAAAACTACAATACCACCTTCGAAAACAGATTGCAACCCTAACATTTAAAAAATTGTGTTAATATTTTTTAACCTAAATGCAGTGGAAACTCCTTCTGTCGTCGTCTATAGTGTAAGATGACTCAAACAATACGCACATAAATGAAGTTAGGCTGTCTCAGAGTAAGATATATAGTGTAAATATTCATAGAAGAAACATGATTTTGCGTTTCTATGTATATTCATGTAGTAACGCAATCCATAGCTAGAATAAACGATGAATATTTTAATCTTGAATTTAAACTTATGAATAAAGGTGAACTCATGCGAAAACCAAGAGTGCTCTTATTATCGGAAGGATTCGGTACCGGTCACACTCAGGCCGCTCATGCGCTGGCACATGGTATCAAAAAAGTCAGTCCACATGTTCACAGTCGTGTCATTGAACTAGGCAAATTTTTAAACCCAACGGTGGCTCCGCTAATCTTTTCTGCATATCGAAAGACATTGTCGGTTCAACCCAAACTGGTCAGCCTGTTGTACCGTACCCAGTACAACAAATCATTAAACGGCTTTACCAAACTGGCGTTACACCGAATTTTCTATACACAGACGGCGCAGGTTGTATCCCAGCTGAAACCGGATGCGGTGATCTGTACCCATCCTTTTCCAAATGCAGTGATCTCCCGGCTCAAGCGCCAGGGTCTGAATATTCCACTCTATACCGTCGTGACGGATTATGATGTGCATGGAACATGGATTAATCCTGAAGTGAACAAATATCTGGTCTCTACCCCTCAGGTCAAAGCATTGCTTGAGATCCGGGGTGTCGATCCCTCTCACATTCAGATCACAGGAATTCCTGTGCATCCGGACTTCTGGGAAGCAGGCGACAAGGTGAAGCTGCGAGAAGAGATGGGGCTTCAGAACATGCCTACCGCGCTTCTCATGGGTGGAGGCTGGGGACTTTCTTTTGATGAGGATCATATGAAAGCTCTCACGTCCTGGGCAGATCGTGTGCAAATGGTCTTCTGTCTTGGAAGCAACGAGAAAATGATCGCGAAAATGAAGGAAATGCCTTGCTTTCAACACCCTAATATTCGCATCCTGGGATACACGCGGGAAGTAAGCAAACTGATGGATGTATCCGATGTGCTGATCACGAAGCCAGGTGGCATGACATGCACTGAAGCGCTAGCCAAGGGTCTACCGATGCTGTTTATCCCTCCGCTGGCAGGTCAAGAGGAAGAGAACTGTGAATACTTTGTACAAGCCGGATACGGTCAGGTCATTCACTCTGCCGACGTAATCACCAATCGTTTTAGACAATTATGCGAGCAGGCATCCTCTCAAGCTGAAAGCCCGCTGAACGTAGCCCTTAATTCAGGTAATCGTTCAGCCTATGATCCAACGTGTTGTGCACAAGCTGTCCATGACTTATTATTCCCGACAACATCCGAAGTCACAACAACGTCCGTGGAGCGCTTCACAGCCGGAATTACTGCCACGTCCTTGTCAGGTACCAGAATGCCATTCTGATGCCTCTATGGACCTATAGAACAGCTCTCACGAGGTGTTCTAGGGGACAAGACAAATACTCCTTATATACAAAGAAGGTTCCCTTCCGTCATTTTGGAAGGGAACCTTCTTTTATTTTCGCTAAATCCACCGTATGATTTGGCAGAAAAAAGGGTAATTTAGAGTATAACGATATTTGAGAATAACGAAATAAAACTACGATTCAGGCTTTTTCAAGGTCTGTGCGATGCACACACAGTTAACTACCCTGCCTGTTTGCAGAATTTACGGGTCAATTACTTGTAAAATGTATGATGACCGATCGTTTTTACTTTTTTCTTCGAGCGGGCAACTGTCAGATCGTCGGCAAGCGTCAATGACAAGAAATAATACGTATCATCGGCAACTTCCTTCTTCCCATTCAGCGCAGCATTGACTGCTTTGATACTGTCCTCATTGGGAACCACACGTTTCAAACGTCCGTTCGCTACAGGACTGAACTGGGATTTCTGATGGATGACCTTGTAGATGGTATCGGGAAAATTGGCTGACCGCAGCCGGTTTAAGACAACATTGGCAACTGCCACCTTGCCTTCGTACGGTTCACCTTCTGCTTCTGCCATGACGATTTTTTGCAGCAGATGCAGTTCTTTATCGGACACACTGTATGACCAAGTTGCAAGTTTCGAGTCTTCCTGGTTCAAAAGTTCGGTCCGCGTAAAGTATAGTTTTTGGGGGGGAGTTGTTACAGCAGCTACCGCTTTGGCACGTTCCACTTTGGCCAATTTCAGTGCAGCTTCTTTTTTGGCTTTGGCCGCAGCTACAGCTCTAGCTTTGTTCTTGGCCTTGGCTTCTTGCAGTTCCTGCTCTTCTTGAGTAGTCGTAAGCCAGTTCTTCGCTGGCAGAGTTTCAGTCCACGCTACGGTTTGGGTAGACAGATTAGAGGACAGACTTGTCCCATCTTCCATCATACGCCTCTCTTCTTGCGTAGATGATTGGTTATTTTGCACAGAAGCCGCAAGTTCGGTCATCTGTTTACTATCACTAGCTTCATTCCACTTCCCCGTCGCCTGAACGACATTTACCCCCACTATACATACAAGCAGCACTGATAACATCGGTGCTACCCAACGATTCTTGCTTATAATGTTCATTCGAAGATTCCTCCTGTCGAAACAATTCCCTAATCTAAGTAACCCAAAAAAAAGAATTTGAATAACGATGGCTAATATTACATAGGGATAAACGTAATGTCAATGTGATTTTATGGCATAAAAATGATTTTCAGGAAAAAGAGAACGTATCCACGACCTCATACATTGGCGATTGTCCAAGCCTTGTCACATAAAGTACAACGTCCTCCACCATCCATGAATTAGCACCTGTGGAATGTTCCGGAAGCACTCCGGACACCCCTTTATTCTCATTACCTGGAATCTGCCCCAGAAACTTTCTGGCGATTGTAATGTGCGGAGCAAATGGTCTTAATTCAGCTTCATACCCAAGGGTTGAAGTAGCCTTCACGATCTCTTTTTGTAATGAAAGCAACTGATTCACCTCTCCGCTAACACCTTTCCAGAGCACTTTAGGGGCTTCTTCAAGCCCAAATGTGCCCCAGCCCGATAGCTGAAGTTCGAAAGCCTGGAATCCGGCTGCTGCTGAGCGCAATGCTTTTCGCAGATGTCCAATGTCACTAACGAAGGTGTCCCCCAGAAATTGCAAGGTTATATGAAAATCTCTATGATCTGTCCATTTACGAAAATCAAGCTTGTTCTGTACAAGCCTCGCATCCATCTGAAGAGACTGCTGAACAGCTACAGGAAGACGAATCGCTACAAACAATCTTTCCCGCCGGGATGCATGATCCTGATATGATTGGTTATTCATTGCATACACCTCTCTAAAGTTCGCTCTATTATTTCATAACTATACATATTGTTTCAAGTTGGGTAAGTATAGAGTGACACAAAGATCAGATTTTGCAAATAAGGCTAGATTCCTGCATTTTCCACCGTAATGCACATCCAACATCAAATCTGATACACTTCAATTATCAAACTCATCAAACTATATATCTCAGGAGGACCACACATTATGGGTAAAATTGTATGTTTTCCATCTCTATCCGAAGAACAGCAACAACGCATTCAGAATGCTGCGCCGGGATACACCCTGAAATTTGGAAAAGCCAAGGAATTGGACCCCGCTGAGTTGAAAGAGGCTGAGATTATTTTCGGCTGGTCACCACTCGTCACTGAACATGCTCTGAAACAGGACAGCCTGCTGAAGTGGGTCCAGGTCTGGTCCGCAGGTGTGGACAGTCTCCCATTCGCCGATTTGCAACAAATGAATGTTCAGGTCACCAGTGCAAATGGAGTCCATGCGATTCCAATCACCGAAATCATTCTGGGCATGATGTTATCCCACAGTCGCTGGCTGAGACAAGCCATGTTGCACCAACAACAGTCCGAATGGAAAGCTCCTGCCAAACCATTGCCGGAACTGCATGGAAAAACAGCGGTCATCGTTGGTGTGGGTGAGATCGGAACCGAAACAGCCCGCGTCCTCAAAGCACTCGGCATGCGCACAATCGGAGTTCGCCGCTCAGGTAAGGATGTCCCCAATGTGGATCAAATGTACGACATGACCGGTTTACATGAAGCCTTGAGCCAGGGCGATTATGTAATTAACATTTTACCGCTAACTGATGAAACCAAACATATATATGATCAAACTGCATTTGAGCAGTTCCGATCCGGTGCCTGCTTCGTCAATGTGGGCCGTGGCCCGAGTGTGAAAACGGACGCCTTGCTGAGCGCGCTCCAAAATGGCCAGGTTGCCTTCGCCGCACTGGACGTGTTTGAAGAAGAACCCCTTCCGGCAGACCACCCGCTATGGGGCATGGATAACGTGTTAATTACGCCTCATATCGCAGGAAGTACAGAGCAATACGCAGATCGAGCAGTCGATATTTTCGTCAAAAATTTGGAAGCTTATGTCGCTGGCGACACCCTGCCGGTGAACCTTGTGGATTATAGTCATAAATATTAACACAAACACCCGTTCCCATGCAATATTGTGCAAATCAGATCAACGATATCAATTGAACTAAAAAGATTTAGACTTACAACTCCGATGACAGAATAACCTTCCGATTACTGTTATTCCCAGATTTTTTGATTCACTTTTATAAAAGTGAAAATCTGTGAATAAAGGCGAAGAGTATGCTTCCGATGCAGCTTTCTTACAGAAAGCTTTTAGCTCCGCTTCTTCAGTTTTTTCTGTCCTCTCGTTCTCGTCTAAACAGTTAGTTCAAACGGATATTGTAAGCAATAAAAAAACTCTACCTCTGGAAATTTCCTCAGAGGTAGAGTTTTTGTTTTTTTGCGCTTACATACACAGCCAAATATGACGTATAAACGTGCCTTTGTTTACTGTTCGGTACTCTTTTACCATCCATCCCGCTTCCAGCAAGTGCTCTTCTACCCACTCTGTGGAAACAACAACTGCCCGTTTTGCCAATCCGCGCAAGCTCTCCAGCATGGCTCGTTGCTCATCATCCGGGAGTACAGAGCAGAGATTATAAGGCATGTCCAGAATTGCTGCATCATACAAACCTTCCAGTTCATTCATATCTCCCAGTGTGATTCGATCCGAATCATATCCATAATGCGGCAGATTGATACGTGCACCTCGGACAGCCAGAGGATTCAGATCGTTACCTTTTGCATCAATTCCCATGGATAAAGCTTCAATTACAACTGTTCCCATGCCACAGCAGGGATCAAGCAACCGGTGATTCTCCACCTTCGGAATAGCAATATTAACCAGCGCTCTCGCGAGCGTGATGCCAAATCCAGTGGAGTAGTTTTGCGGCTTCTGTCTATGAATTTGCCAAGATCGATCCGCTTCTGTCCACTGGCCCAAGATCCATTTTTCTCCTGTTTGGATTAGGCCGAAAGTCACCTTAGGTTGCTTCATCTGCGCTTTGCCTTTAATGCACATGCCGACTTCTTTTTCCAGTTGACGAGACTGTGCATAATCAGGTGCATGATCGCCTTCTTTCAGACAAACTACCTTAAATGTATCTCCTGGCAACAACTGGATCTCTTTAGCAAGAGGAAGCAGATCCGTCACAGTGTTCCCTTCACCGATCACGTCCAGTCTGCCATGGATAAAAGGGCTACGTCCAGGTGGAATACATCGTTCGGACCACACATACGAGCCCCCATCTAAGCAGATATCCGAACTCGGTTCAAGTAGCGTGCTCAGCTCCAGCATGCACAATTCGCGCTCGTTCTCATGACAAGCAAAGGTATAGAGGTATTTCCCAGAAACAGGGTGAACACCATGTAATTCATCAGGCAAAGTTATCCTCTCCTTCCTTCAAAACTTATGTTTTCTTCTATATAAATACTAGCCTATTGAAGACATAGCGAATATCGGCTGTTACGTTAGCTTCAGGTAGTCATTGTATACAATGTCAGGCTCCTAGACAACTATCATTTCCTTGCACGTATCTAATAGTTAGAAAAAAATAAGGCATTCCCATTATTCGGGAACACCTTATTTTATTTGAGATTAGAACTATAGAAATCGACTCGTTTTGTCAGCTTACGTTACAGGCAACAGGCTCAAAATCGTGCTGAATTTCCACAAATCGTCGCCTGTGTGAGTCCAGTTTCTTCTATTATAAGAAGAAGGTTATATTTTTAATTTTTCAATGGATGTAAGCAGATCTTCAGACAATTCTTTCAGACTTTGAATATTGCCGCTAATCGTTTCCATGGAACTAACCTGCTCTTCTGCCGATGCCGAAACTTCTTCCACACTGGCTGCCGATTGTTCCGAAACAGCGGAAATCTGCTGACTGAAATCATTCATGCGTCCGCTTGCTTCCTGCATGCCTGCGAGACCATCCGTCATGGTGCCGATAACACCAACCATTCCTTCCACCGATTCATTAATTGTACGGAACAGTTGACCCGAAGCAAGTACATGTTCCTGACCCAGTTCGGTCTCCTGAACGCCCGTGCGCAATTCTGCAACTACCCCTTGTGAATCCTGTTGAATATCCTCGGTAATCGCCGTAATCTCTTCCACTGAAGTCTGCACAGCCTCAGATAACTTCCGTACTTCTGATGCCACTACGGCGAATCCGCGTCCACTCTCTCCTGCACGTGCTGCCTCAATGGAGGCATTCAATGCAAGCAGGTTGGTTTGGCGTGCAATGTCGTGAATGACCTGAACCAGCTTAGAAATATCTTCATTTTTACGATTTAACCGTTCCATCTTGCTCATGGAAGCCGAGACCGAACCGGAAATCTGTTGCATCTGCTGCACCGACTGTTCCATCGCCTTGCGACCATTCAGCCCTTGCTCCAGTACACGATCGGACATGGCACGCAGCTGGCTGCCTTGTTCCGTATGCTTCTGGATGTGATCATTCAAAGCTTCAACCGTACGTGCGGATTCCACGGCCGTCTCTGCCTGGCTTTCCGCCGCCTTGGCTGACTCTTCCATTGTCACAGCAATTTGCTGACTACCAATCTTAACCTCTTCCGAAGAGATTGCCAGTTCACCGCTCTGTCGATTGACAGCTTCCGCAATTCGTCTGACGCTCAGCACCATGGAAGTCAGGTTACCTTTCATGTCATTCACCGCTTTGGCCAGAACACCGACTTCATCCTCATGTTTGGTATGTATGTCCTGAACATTCAATTGGCCTTCTGCAATCAGTTTCACCGCACTAATGACACGTAGCAGCGGTTTTACGACCTGTGAACGAATAATCGGAATACTGATCGCTGTAATAACAATCATGATGAGAACTCCAAAAATGATGAACAATCTGCCATCCTGCACAGATCTGATCGTTTGAGCGGCAGCAAGATTGGACTGTTCCTGATTGTATTCCACAAGATAATCCAGATCGACTTGCATCGCGTCAAAGGAATCAGCACCTTTTTCCGATACTTCTTTCGCCAGCTGTGTCTGCCCCTCATCACTCAGCTTGATCGATTGCGTATTAATCTTGAGATATGCTTCCCATTTATTCTTAAACGCAGTCCAGTGTTCGAGTTCATCCGGAGACTTCTCCTGCTGATCATAGATTTTAATCGCCTGCGTCGTTTCACGAATATACTTGGTACGCTCTTCTGACAAGAATGCCTTGTCCGATTCATCCGCGTCAAAGTGACGATAACTTAGTGACAGGACATGCTCTGTGGTATAGTTTAACCGGTTAATTTGCTGGATTGATGGCATCCAATTGTTCGTAATTTCGTTGGTGTTGGATTCAATAGAATTCATCCGGGTGACAATCGTGACACTCAAAACAATTAAACAGAGGATTAACAAGTAGAACGCGATGCTGATACGCAGACCGATACTCTTGATCTTGAATCTGCTGAACATATGATTTCCCCCTTGACCTCTTCGGCCATCCCGAATTCAGGTGTTTTGTCATTGTTTTTCCCTTCTTTTGACCTCTTGTCAAAAGCACTTATCTATATTATATCGATAGGAAAATAGACGTAAAGTATTATAACATTATTTTGTTAGAGAGATGCTTTATTTTGTAAAAGATTGTTGAATTTTAACAACGTCCAAAAAAAAGCTGCAGCATACGGCAAATTCCCGATCTGCAGCTCTTCAGTTTGTTCGGATTCATGCTTCAGCCAACAATCGGTAAGAATCCAATCTTCGCTCGTAATCGGGCCCAGCCGTAACCAGCAGCATACGTTCCGTATCCAGTCTACGGCTCACTTGTTGTAATTGAATCCATACCTGCTCAGGTGTACCTGCGTAGTGTCGAACCGCTTCGTTATGGTCATCAACGCCTGTATCATTCGTGTTCGAGGCCGAGACCGTATCGGAATTCTGCTCAGGTGAACGTTCTTTTCCATCCGCCCTGCGTCTCTCCGCCATGTCACGACTCCAAGCCAAAGCATCCGTCTCTGACTCGGCACACAATACACTAACAGCCACCATAACCTCCGGCTCCTTCATGGTTGCACTGGGTATGAACCCTTCACGGTACCGCTTTACAGCCTCTGTACCATCGGTATCACTCATGAATTGACCAAAGACATATCCCATGCCAAACTGTGCAGCAAACTCTGCGCTCTTCACATTTGTCCCCAACATCCAAAGCGATAACGGAAGCTTGGGAATCGGACGCGCCGTCACGGGATGATCCTCGTACATGTAGCGGTCTTCGAGCAGTTCCGTCAGTGCTGCGAGCGATTCAGGCAGCTTGGACACATGTTGCAAGTAATTGCCACTGAGTGCCATCGTCGCATGAGGTCCACCGCCAGGAGCACGTCCGAGCCCCAGCTCAACACGCCCCGGGTAGAGCGCAGCAAGCAGACGGAACGATTCCGCCACCTTGAGCGGGCTGTAATGCGGCAACAGGACCGCACCGGAGCCAAGTCGAATCGTTGTTGTCCTTGCTCCGATGTGGGACAGAAGCACTTCGGGAGAAGCTGATGCGAGTTCAGCCATATCGTGATGCTCTGACGTCCAGTATCGGGCGTATCCCCACGCCTCAGCATGTTGCGCAAGTGTCACCGATTGTTGAAGCGCCTGTTCCGCTGTGGCATCATTTAACCTTGGAACAAGGTCAAGTACGCCCAGACTGAACGTCTCACTCATTCTCGTAGCCAAGCGTCTCATCTCCCTTTATCTTGGTTAACTCTAATCCAGATCGTAGATGGAACCCACCTTCAGACCGTAGAGTTCATTGTATATTTTCTCGGCAAATGCATCCGTCATTCCTGCAATATAATCGATCACCATGTGTTCCCAAGTCCAGATCGGCTGGGCTTTGGCTTGATCCTTCTCATACCGTTGCAGCCAGTCAGATGGAATAATGGATTTGGACGTTTCCGGATCAAGGAATGCATCCCATAACCGCTTAATCATCCATTCACTACGCTTCTGCAACCGCTGGACACGCAGATCACGAATCATGGTCACCCATGCAAAGCTTTTGAGCACACTCACCGTACGCAGCATGTCGAGGTCTTCAGCCCCTTCACGGACAAAGGTTACCTTCTTCCAGTCACCGTCGTCAATAACGCCCAGACTGCCTACAAAAAAGCTCACCCAGTAGGCTTTCACCTCACGGCGGGTACGCGAGTAATCATGCTCGCAGAACGGCATCTTCTCATTCCAGATGCGCAGGAACGAAGCGAGGACATCTTCTACCTTTTGCCCAATGGCTTCTCGAGTCCACCCGTTCCAGAACAGATCCTCCAGCGTCGTAATCTTATCCACAATCAATCGATTCACATGCGGATCTTGCAGGAAATGCTCATGAACTTCAATTTTGCCTGCTTTGATGCCATCCTCCAGGTCATGCGAGGAGTACGCGATATCGTCGCAAAGGTCCATCAGCTGTGCTTCCAGCGTCTTCTTGCCTGCCGGCACGTTCCAGCGATCACGGATCTCACGAATATATTGCCACTCATGATGATACATGCCTTTCTTGCTCTCGGTCCCAGGGTAGGGATATTTATTAATTCCCAGCAATACTGCATCAGACAGGTTCAGCCCGTCGATATCTTCACGTTTCTCCAAGTGCATAATGAGGCGGAAGTTGTGCGCATTGCCTTCAAAATGCTCATATTTCCGTTTAAGCTCGGCACGCACCTCGGACTCCACCTTGGGAACTTTGGCCCCGCGGCTTTTCTTCATAATTTTCTTAGCCTCGGTGTTAATGAGGTCATCCAGAATGCCGTCCAATACTTCTTCACCTTTATGTCCAAAAGGCGGATGACCGAAGTCATGTGCGATTGCAGCGCACTCCACCACTTCTGAATCAATAATAAGACCCGGGTTATCCGCCCGATCCCAGTCCACCTCGGGAAATCGACGAATCAGACTTCGGGCAGCCTCTCGTGCAATCTGTGCCACCTCCAGGGAATGGGTCAAGCGAGTACGATAATAATCGCCCGTTCCTGCGCCAAACACCTGCGACTTGCCCTGTAACCGACGAAAGGTCGGTGAATGAATGAGTCTGGAATAGTCCCGTTCGTACGCCGCACGAGATCCATCCAATTTGGTTAATTCGGGATATTGTCTATGTTCTCTCAGATCGTTCCATTGCATGGGGATCACTCCTAGCCGACTGTCTCTATTTTGAGTGATTATACACAACATCTGTGGTTTCGAAAAGTAAAACCTGTCTGTGATTGTCATCTCTTCTTACATCATCTTGTGATGAACAGTCATCTTCTCTTATTATACCCTGCCAGACTATCATCCGTGCATCTAAATGATAATGAATCATATTGAACTCACTATTTCACATATGCTCGCTCCCATGGCAGAACAACCATAAGTACTTACTCTGCCAGGGTGACCGTTACGGTTACGGATCGTTCTTATGATCGCTGTTGTCTCCAGGTTTTCTGAATTCCCTCTACTAAGGGAAAAACCTGGAGACAAAGGCGAACGCTTCACTTCTGCAGAATCGATTCCGTCCCCTTCACTACTTTTGCTGTTTGATTCACTCCCAATTTAAATGACATTACATCCTTATAAAGGGGGAATTCTTCAAAACTTTGAAAGGCTAAAAAATCCCATTAAAATGTTCATCCATCACTTCAATAATAGTCTGCCTCCCCCGCGCCCTCCCCGTTGTGGGTAAAAACAAAAAAAACCGACAGGACGGAAATGCCCTGTCGGGGTGGAGATAGTGGGTGCAAAGATGTTACACCATAACCTTACAGATATCGTTGGTGAACTCTACTGGATCTTGAATTGGCAATCCCTCGATCAGTAATGCCTGGTGGTACAGGAGGCTAGTGTAGAGGTTCAGCTTTTCCTGGTCCTGCGCGAAAGCGTCTTTCAACGATTTGAAGACATCGTGATTTACGTTGATCTCCAACACTTTATCAGCCTGTACATTTTCGCTGTTCGGCATAGCTTTCAGGATTTTCTCCATTTCAATCGTCAGCTCACCTTCAGTGGACAAGCATACCGGGTGGCTTCTGAGACGCTTGGAAGCTTTAACCGCTTTGACTTTACCTGCCAATTGAGCTTGCATCGCTTCAAACAACTCTTTGTTGTCATTGTCCTGAGCGTCCGTTTCTTCTTTGTCCGCGTTATCTTCGATACCCAGGTCACCACTGGAGATGGATTTGAATTCTTTCTCCTTGTAGTTCGTAATCATCTTGATTGCGAACTCGTCGATGTCATCGGTAAAGTACAATACTTCGTACCCTTTCTCAAGAACACCTTCGATCTGTGGCAGCTTCTCAATACGGCTAATGGACTCACCGGATGCATAGTAGATGTACTTCTGATCTTCCGGCATTCTGGAGACGTATTCGTCCAGGCTCACGAGTTTGCTCTCTTTGGAAGACGTGAACAACAGCAGATCCTGCAAGGTATCCTTGTTCACACCATAGTCGCTGTATACGCCATATTTCAATTGACGGCCAAACGCTTGATAGAACTTCTCGTAGTTCTCACGCTCGTCCTTCAACAGGCTTTGCAGTTGACTCTTGATTTTGTTCTTGATGTTCTTCGCGATCAGGCTAAGCTGACGGTCATGTTGCAACATCTCACGGGAGATGTTCAGGGACAGATCTTCGGAATCCACCATACCTTTGACAAATCCGAAGTAGTCTGGCAACAGATCTCCGCATTTATCCATGATCAATACACCGTTGGAGTAGAGTTCAAGGCCTTTTTCATACTCTTTGGTATAGTAGTCAAACGGCGTGTTCTCTGGGATGAACAGGATCGCATTGTATACTACTGCGCCATCTGCGCTGATGTGCAGGTGTTTGAGCGGTTTGTCAAAACCGTAGCGTTTTTCCATATAAAAGTTCGTATAGTCTTCTTCGGTCAGTTCACTTTTATTTTTACGCCAGATCGGCACCATGCTGTTCACGGTTTGTTCTTCTTGGTATTCCTCGAACTCATTCTCCGTGCCCTCTTTTGGACGTTGACCCGTTACATCCATCTTGATTGGGTAGCGAATGAAGTCGGAGTATTTCTTGATGATGGATCTCAGGCGGTACTCTTCCAAAAATTCGTCATACGAATCTTCTTCGGTATTTTCTTTGATCGTCAGGACGATCTCTGTACCTACGGAATCTTTCTCAGCTGGTGTGATCGTGTAACCATCCGCGCCTTCGGACTCCCATTTCCAAGCCTCGTCGCTGCCCAGCGTTTTACTTGTTACGGTCAGCTTGTCTGCCACCATAAATGCCGAGTAGAAACCAACCCCGAATTGTCCGATGATGTTGTGGCCGTCTTTTGCTTCATTTTCTTTCTTGAACGCCAGGGAACCACTCTTCGCGATAACCCCCAGGTTGTTCTCCAGCTCTTCCTGCGTCATCCCGATTCCGGTATCCGTCAGTGTGAGCGTGCGGTTTTCTTTGTCGATCGTGAGCTTGATGAAGTAGTCCTCTTTGTTGAAAACGAGCGCATCGTCCGTCAGTGCTCTGTAATAAATTTTATCAATGGCGTCACTGGAGTTGGAGATCAATTCTCTCAAAAAGATTTCTCTTTGGGTGTAAATGGAGTTGATCATCATATCCAGCAAACGTTTGGATTCTGCCTGGAATTCTTTTTTAGCCATGAGTGGTTGGACTCCTTTCAAATTGGATATCGAATGATTTGATTGAAAATAGAAAGTACATCCTTGAGTCTTTCATGCAAAACGCTACAATGCTAAAAAACATTCAAATCGCTTGTTCCGCTAATTATGGGATTCCCTTCTCAAACTCAGCACTTCAGTTATTGTCGTTCTCTAATGGCCGTTCCGGTTACGGATCGTTCTTTTGATCGCTGTTATTCCCAAATTTCTTTGATTCCCTCTAAAAAGGGAGAAATTCGGGAATAAAGGCGAACGCTTCGCTTCTACAGAATCGATTCCGTCCCCTTCACTACCGAGGTGTTCCGACAAATAACTTAATGATGCTGAGACATTTTCAAATGGGAAACTCCATGAGCAGAAGATACATTTCGATTTCAGAAAAACTTTTCTAGCCACTTCACGCGCATGTCATATCCCAAGGTGAACTTTATCTATTATCAAAAACAGAATCATTCCATATGTAGTCGTGTAGTAAAAACATCATCTGTTAGCACTCTAATGATCGGAGTGCTAAACCCTTCCTTTTATATAACATATGGGAAAATTGGGTGTCAATACGAAGGCGGTTATTTTAACAAAAAGATCGAATAACCTTTTCGTTTTGGAACATGTCTCCATATTTTAACGTAATCACGCTAGTAAAACAAAAGCCGACTCGAACCAAAGTTCGAACCGGCATGGGGAAAGACATTTACGGTTAGAGTTAGAGTTGGAGCAGAAGTCAGAGCCTTCTACTTTTTCGCCATTTTCGGATCAAGGGTATCGCGCAGTCCATCGCCCATTAAGTTGAAGCCGAGCACGGTCAACATAATGGAAACGCCGGGGAAGATTAGTGTCCACGGTGCTTTTTGTATAAACTGACGGGAGTCCGACAGCATTTTACCCCATTCCGGGTCGGGTGGTTGCGCGCCCATGCCCAGAAATCCAAGTGCAGCGGCCTCGATGATCGCCGTCCCAATTCCGAGTGTACCCTGCACAATCAGCGGAGTGAGGCTGTTGGGCAAGATATGACGAAACAAGATTCGCCCGTTGCCAGCTCCAAGTGTCCGTGCCGACGTAATGAATTCCTCCTGTCTCAAGCTGAGTACCCGTGAACGCACCAATCTTCCGTAGGTCGGGATGTTCACGATGGCGATGGCGAGCAGTGCATTTTGCAACGACGGGCCCAATATCGCCACAATGGCGATGGCTAGCAAAATCCCGGGAAATGCGAGCAAAATATCAAATAAACGCGAAATGAGCATGTCCGCCCATTTTCCATAAAATCCGGCAATCAGACCAAGCAACGTACCCGCAATAATGGAACCAATGACGGAAAAGAAGCCCACCCACAGTGAAATACGCGCTCCATGAAGCACTCTGGAAAATACATCACGCCCCAGATCATCGGTACCAAACCAATGCTCTGCCGAAGGGGCCTGGAGCCGATCCACCAGTACCTGCTCCTTATAATCGTAAGGTGCGATGTATGGCGCGAGGAAGGCCAACAGAATAAAAAACACGATAATGATCAGGCCTGCAAGCGCAAGCCGATTTTTCCGGAACGTTCTCCACGCTTCCCGCCACGGACCGGCTGTGCTCGCTGTTGCAGCTTCAATGGATGGTCCAGTATTGGTCGATAATTTGGCCATACGGCGTCTCCTTTCCTGGATATGATTGAATGATGAATGCCCTATTTATAACTAATTCGAGGATCAAACACGGCGTAGAGCAGGTCCACAATCAGGTTAATCACCACGAAAAAGAATGCCACGATCAGAATGCCACTCTGGATCACTGGATAGTCCCGCGAACTAATCGCTTCATATATATAGCGTCCCACGCCCGGCCAGGCAAAGATCGTTTCGGTCAACACTGCACCCCCGAGCAACGATCCGGTCTGGATACCGATAACCGTAAGCACGGGAATAAATGCATTTTTGAGCGCATGTCCATATACGACAAAAAACGGACCCAGTCCCTTCGCCTTCGCTGTACGAATGTAATCGGAACTCATCACTTCCAGCATGCTGGAACGGGTCATCCGGGCAATAACGGCCATCGGAATCGTACCCAGTGCAACACTTGGCAGAATCAAATGTTTCGTTACGGTCCACAACTGATTCCATTGTCCGGCAATCATCGTATCCAGCACGTACAAGCCCGTAATGGCTTCCACCGGATCACGTGCATTCATTCGTCCAATGGACGGCAGCCACTGCAACTTGTTCGCAAACAGCCATTGTTCCATCAGACCGAGCCAAAAGATCGGCATCGATACCCCCACCAAAGCAATGACCATACAGCAATAATCAAACCAAGAGTTATGCTTCCATGCACTGACAATCCCGGCATTCACCCCAATAATGACAGCAAACAACATACTTGCCATCGTTAATTCAAGGGTTGCTGTCAGATAAGGCACAATTTCCTGGGCAATAGGCACCTTGGTACGGATGGATGTTCCCAGGTCACCTTTGAGTAAATCGCCCAAGTAGGCGAAATATTGCTGAAACCAGGGTTTATCCAGACCGAGCTGGTCACGAAGGGCCTGCTTGGATTGTTCGGTTGCCTTTTGCCCAAGTATGGTCTCAGCCGGGTCACCCGGAATGGCGTGGATGATGGAAAAGACGATCAGAGTCATACCCAGCAGCACGGGCAGCAACACAAGCACACGTTTGACAATATAGCTGTTCAATCCTGTTCACCTGCCTTCGACATATCGTGCAAAAATAAAAAGCGCCGGCAGACGCGCATGCTTTGGATAGTTACGTCCGGATGTGGGTTCTGCCAAGCATTGCGTCTCACCAGCGCTTTGATAGAAAGAATGGTTGATACGTTAGATGCATATTCAGATAGAGATAGAGATAGAAATTCAGTTTACCTCTGCGTTATTCGAAGTAAGCACCAGCATAAGATTCGCTGCCCAGCGGGGATGGTACGAAACCTTTCAGGTTCGATTTACCCGCCAGAATTGGCGTAGTGTGCACAAGTGGAATCCACGGTGCGTCTTCCTTGATAATCACCTGCGCTTGTTTGTACAGTTCGGCACGTTTCTCCTGATCTGTTTCTTTCTGCGCATCCGTCAGCAACACATGCAACTCTTCGTTAACATAGAAGCTGCGGTTGTTGCCCGGAATGGCGTCTTTGTCCAGCAACGTGTAGAGGAAGTTATCCGGGTCACCGTTATCACCCGTCCAGCCGAGCATGTAGATATCGTCTTTTTCCCCGGCTTTGGCATCATCCAGATACGTCGCCCATTCTGGGGATTCAATGTTCGTGGTCACACCAATTTTCTCAAAATCAGCCTGGATTGCTTCCGCCACCTTCTTGCCATCAGGCATGTACGGACGGGATACCGGCATCGCATAGAAAGTTACCGGTTCAGGCAATCCGTCAGGGAAGCCAGCCTCGGCTAGTAAAGCTTTTGCTTTTTCCAGATCATATGGGTAATCCTCAATAGTATCGTTGTACCCCCACAGCGTTGGCGGCATCGGGTTAACAGCAGGCTCAGCTTGTCCCGCAAAGAACGCATCAATAAGGGCCTGCTTGTTCACCGCATGATTGAGGGCTTGTCTGACTTTGACATTATCAAAGGGTTTCTTCTTAAAGTTAAAGCCGATATACGCCACGTTGAACGGTGGACGCTCGATCTTCTGCAACTCGCTGTTGCCTTCAAGGATGGACAGATCGTCCGGGTTCAGGTCTTCCATAACATCAATCTCGCCGTTTTGCAGGGCATTGAAGCGAGCGGTGTTATCCGGAATCGAACGCACGATCACTTTGTTCAGCTTCGGCAGTCCTTCTTTCCAGTAATCCACGTTTTTCTCCAGGGTGATGGAGTCGTTACGCTTCCACTCTTTGAATACAAATGGGCCGGTGCCCACAGGCTCGCTCTTGAAGTTTTCTTTTTTCTCCTGAATCGCGGTTGGGCTGGCAATGCCGAATGGCGTCATCGCAATATTTTGCAGGAAAGGCGCTTGTGGCTGGTTCAATGTGAACTCCACCGTAGTCTTGTCCGTCGCCTTCACTTCCTTGATCACACGTCCGTCCTCTGGACCAAACATGGAATCGTAATAGTCGAAGGAATCTCCTTCAAATTTATATTCACTCGCCGGATCGCCCCAGCGGTTGAAGTTGAACACAACAGCCTCCGCGTTGAAGTCAGTTCCATCATGGAATTTCACACCGGACTTCAGCTTAAACACATACTTGAGCCCATCCGCCGAAATTTCCCAGCTCTCAGCTAGTCCAGGAACGACCTCTGTTCCACCTTCCTTGTAGTCCAGCAACGAATCAAACACCTGATGTCCAATCTTCAGCGACTCCCCATCGGTTACAATTGCCGGGTCGAGTGCTACGGAATCCCCACCACGCCCCATAATCATCGTATCCTGTGCTACCGTTTCGGTTGGAGGGTCGGTTCCTTCCGCCGGAGCAGGCGTAGCCTCTCCACTCTCGTTACTGGAGCAACCGGACAACACCAATACGGTACTCAAGGCCATCGTCAGAACACCGGACATCCATTTTTTTCTCATTCGCATACGTACAACACCCTTCCCTGTCTCATAATGTGTGTGATGCTGGCATGAAAGATCTCCAATGTTGGCAATCGGTTTGGTGCTATGTATCATATAAAAGGCTTTAGATGCCTGCGATACCTGAATTAAAGTTCTGGGAAAAGTACGGCATGTATATGAAATTCAAAAACAGCATGGGATACGTATGGAATACAGATAAATATCAGATCGTGCAATGGATTAGGGACGTCGGTTGATTACTTTTATAGAAAATGAAAAAGGTTCAAAAACGAATCTTCTGAAATGAATCTATGGGATTGTTGCGTTTTATTTGAACTTAGGTCAATAAGCAACAGCGAATGGGTATGGACTGGAAAGAGCAAATTTAAGTTGGTAGATGGAAATTACGGATGAAAGAAACTCAACATAGGCTAGGTTGTTTGATGAATCGTGTAAGTTGTTTAATACGGTGGCTTTCTCTTGCAGATTGGATGTGTAAAACGTATGAGCGAGTCATCTTGAGATGTTGGATTGTACAACAGGGAGACATTACAATAACTTCGTATGTTATGTTTTTGTCATGATGAGGAGGATTATGTACATAAACCGTAGTGAAAAACAATTTCGTGTAACTTACTTTACATCACATTAATCAATTAGACAAGGGATTTACAGACATAAGTCTTCAACTTTATTATATGCGTTAGTATTACTTACACAAAATACAAAAAAGGAACACAGTTCGACAAAAAGCGTCCCATGTCCCTTCTCCATTCCATCCACATTGAGATAAAATCAACCTGTCATTTGCCAAGAATCAGCTCACTTTTTAAACAAACCTCTGCGATGCATCACGGTAATAAAACGGTAAAAATCATAACTCGCCCCATTATCGATGCTGAACAATGGATTTTTGGTGTCATATGCCAGTGCTGCATCCACAGCTGCTTTTGCCCATACTGGAACTTCCATTTGCTGACGCGCCTGCAGTTTGTCGACCTGGGATTTGAGCGCATCAAACGCTGCTTTCTCTTCGGCTGTCATCGGTTCGCCCCCTTTCGGTGGTACGGTTGGTGGATTCGGATTACTTGGATTCGTCGGATTGGATGGCTCCGGTGGTTTCGGAGTGGCTGCTGCGTATCTTGCTCTGAGCTGTGCCGCTGTTCCCTCGAATTCATTCATATCCACGTTGCCGCTAATGCCATTCACCTTGCCTGAATCCGTATACTGCCAGAACGTCCAATGCTTCCATGCCGGCTGGTCATCCGGTACACGGGTGTTGCTGTAACGCGCGATCCACAGATCATATGAGCTGAGTGATGTGTCAAAATTCCCGGCAAATGAATTGCCCGTGTATATGATCGGTTTTACACCTGTCAGACGTTGTAATTCGGTTAAAAAAGCTTTGGCAACTGTATTCATCTGCGCTTTGCTCAGGTTGCCAGGGTTGTTCTCGTAGTCCATCACGGGTGGCAGTTGTAGCGCTTTGGCGCCTCCCACTTTGTTAAGTGTATTGGCATAATGTACCGCTTCTGCCTTGGCACCATCGGTCGATGTCGCCCGGAAGAAGTGGTACGTACCCACCAGCATGCCTGCCGCCAGTGCGCCTGTTACATTTTTCTGATAATTCGGATCGGTATATGTCTGTCCCTCAGTTGCCTTGATGAATACAAATGTCATGCCACTTGCCTTCACCTTCGCCCAGTCAATATTGCCCTGGTATCGGGAGACGTCAATGCCCTGTGTGTTGCCTGAACTTCTCGTTTGCATGTTTCTCACACCCTTTATGCGGCAAATTGCCGTTTGTATATAGTTAATGCATTTGGATCAGGGGTTGCTTGTGTGCGTGTCCCTGATGTATTGAGTTATGTGTAGTTTCACGTGCTAGCTTGCTATAATCGCATTACTTCTTACTATTTTCAGTCTGTGAATCTTTGTCATCCGGATCTGCCTGTGAAAAAGAGTCTTTGGCACTCGGGGAGAAGTTCCCGGGAAGTTCCCCGGTTCCCCCTTTGCCCTTGAGCACTTCAATGGCTTGCCGAATCACTGGCGGGATTGGAGCGCCCAACTTGCCCCCATTTTCAATGATGGACAACAACTCATTTGCGATATAAAAAAAGGCGACCGCATCCCTGAACAAATGTCCGTCTCCCAGAACACCGTCCACCAGATGAGCCACCGATACCATTGCAAATATAAATACCTTTCGTGCAATGCCGAACATGCCGACATTACTTTCTAGCTTGCCACTCATGCCCGCCGCCGCGATACCAGTTAGGTAGTCGAGGATGACGAACACGAGTAGTACGCCGAGCACGCCTGACCATCCACCGAAGAAGTAGGTTACTGAGCTGCTCATGAGCGCAATTCCCCATTTCCATAGGGTGTCCCATCTTTCCATAATTTCACCTCCTTTGGTTTTATAGATGTATGCCATATCAGCTTACATCTATAATCATCGAACTCGTCATTTCCATCGTGCCAGCAGGTAAGTATGCTCCTGATATGTCAAGATTTTTCCGGTTAAAATTCCCTCATCTGAACAGGGCTCCGCCCCCTTAAATATGAAAAGTCCACTGAATCCAGAGGATATGAGAATAGCACACCACTTGGGTACGCATGTTAAATCTCTAAAATGTAGTCCTCGACTGCTTGCCGATAATCAGCATCGGTGATGCCATCAAGCAAGTACACCTGTCCAGTCTTAGGATAGTCCTTTATTCAGAATTCTCTCTGCCGCAATACGCACAACTACATCGTTCACCATTACAAAATCCCTCCTGTATTCTCATTGGCTGACACACAACTTGATCTTCCAATTCTTTGATATGTTCTTCCGGAGTTAGTTCAGCAAAAATCCTTTCGATCACGGGGAGTTTTGTTTCAGGATTGATCTTCACAATTCGATAAATATTATAGTCGATCTCATCATATTTCAGGTCAACTTATTCTAATTTCGTGATCTCATTTCGCGGCGATCCGTCACCTTGCACAAATGAGAATACAATCTCCCCGTCTTGATCATAAATGATCCTCACCTGTTTGCATCCTATCTTCACCTCCATTTCAGACGTGCCACATCTGATCAAAGCATGCACGGCCCTTTACAGCGCTACAATCCGGAAATTTTTAACATCGACGTAAAGGTTAGACGCAGATGGAGAATTATTTGAATCTACATACACACACAAAGACATAGCAGTGTCCATGTTAAACGCTGTTGGTTTGGCGTAAACAATAGGTGTCCAAGGTGTAGTGGTGATTCCTACCTGTCTATCACCAATGAAATACATGCTTTCTGTTGATGGGTTTGCAATTCGCACCGACATCAGCGAAACGCCTGTCAAGTTGGTTGTTTTCGGTGCAAGTTGCCACACTACACTCGCAGCATCAACTAAAGCCAAATAAATAGACGCTGGACCCTCTGTATTTATTTTGTACCCCATTTTTGCAGATACAATTGTAGGGTTTATAGATATTAGTTTAGTTCCTGCTGGAAATGTTGCGATCGTATACGCAATTCCCGTCTGTAAACGAGATATAGAGGTTAATACGTTGTCTATTGCTGGAGTTACATCTTGGATCGATGCTGATACCGCACCATCCAACCTGTAATTACCCAATGAGTAAATATCTATCCCTGGCATTACGTCACCTCTTTACCGCTGATGTATACACTGATAGCGTTATTTGCCGAACAACTCATTTCGATTGATTCTCCACTTGTCAATATCTGATCTAAGAAAGGTATAGTCACTGTGTCATTTGCATTTATTTGATGATCAAAAATAACGTATGATCCTCCGAATCTCAACCTAAAAGTTACTGCGGCACTTGTTATGTTACACAAAGTAACTGCCTTGACCATAGTTGTCGCATTAACAGGAACGCTGTAATAGCTACCCAGAGTAACCGAGGACACTGCTTTAAATAATCTCTTTGTTACTACCGCCATCTATAACGCCCCCCATAGGTTTTCTTCTGGTGTTTGTAATACCCAAGATTCCCAAATCATCAATCGCATAACTCTGACATATACTGATCCTGTCAATACATCAGTTACTCTTTGCATCATAAAATCGCTGCTAAATGCATTGCCTATAACCTCGATGTAACCTGCACTTAGACCAATAGGTCCATTTATTGATGAGTCGCAGGTGTATTGACCAGGATCGATTAATTCATCCAAGTTTATACCAATACTGAGCCTTTTAGATAACCCTGTATCTTGAGTAAGTGCATATTTTTGCCACGGTTTAGCATCCAAATCCGCTTGCGTTGCAACACCAGCATCAATCTTTTCGAAAATCATATTAATACTATCCCGGGTCACTCTTTCGTTCCCCAAGGGAAGAGGTAATTTCAGTCGATCTGTTTCCTGTGGCATTACGCCCACACCTCCAATTCATTCCACGTCAGTGACGCGGAATCCAGTTCATCCCAAGTTTTCTGCTTCTTGTCCAGGTCGTCCCAGATCAGATAGCGATACTCATATTCCACGGCCATATGGGCCGGCTTCAACTCTTCAATCGCACGTTTAAGATCGTCGATATTAGGCGGGGTGCCCATCGTATCCACAAAGCTCACCGTAAAACTCCACAATTCCGGCTGAAACGTTACATCCACTTTTCCCCCGGCATATGCCTCAGCCACATTCACAACTTGTCTCCCCGAAAACTTTCCGGCACCACGCAGCTTCGACTCCACCACGGCACGCCTTTGTTCCACAGGTTTGAGACGATCGGTCTCAATGCCAAGCTCCTGCTCCCAGAAATCCAACCCCCACGTCGCCGTGCGGACAAAAAACTGCTCCAGCGTCTCATCCAGTGCCTTGTACAGCAGATCCATTTCACTGCCTTTGGCCTGCATATCGGCCTGCATCACTCGTGAAGTCTCATAATACCTTGGCAAATACGAGAACAGCTCCCGCCCTTTCTCACTCGTCAGTCCAACATCTACAATAGAAGGAGCACTCATGCCCTGTCCCCTCCCTTCCTTTCACATCAACAGGGAGCGTTTCGCTCACCATATCCAACCCAGATCGGCGTATTTCTCCCAATCTTCCTTGGTCTCCGCACTCCAAAACTACTTCCTCGTCCACCATCTGCCCAATGTTACTCATGAACATCCACCGTCCCCAACACGGCCACCTGGTTCGCGGTCATCTCAATATTCTGGTCGCTTACACCATTCACGGTAAGCTCCGAATAATCGATAATCGGCGGAATATCCAGCAGAATCGCGGCAATGCGGGTGTAACGAACGAGTGGATCGGCAAAAGCCAACTGTTTCAGATACGCGGTCACCCCGCGTTCGATTAATGCCCGTACATCGGCCAATGTCGCATCACTAGCAAGAGTCAGCTTCACCTGAATATTCATCGACACTTCCACGGCTGGCATCACGGACACCACTGGCCCCGCCGGTGCAACGCCTTCACCCTGTCCATCCTGCGTGGGGTCAACGTACTTCTGTACCGCCGCCACCAGATCGATGCCCGCAGCGCGTTTGTCCGTGTCCAGCAGATACAATCCCACCGTGCCCGGACCCTGCCATAACGGAATGACACGCGTTGCACCAACACCTGGTACTTCACTGGCCCATTGCACATATTGCGATTTGTTGCCGCTCGTTCCTTGATTGCGGACTTTGGCATAAAAACGTTCCAACAACGCCGTGTCTGCCTCAATATCTGCACCGCCTTTGATCACATCAACGTTCGTGACAGAGGTCACGCCACTTACAGGTGTAGACAGCACAGTTACCGTGCCAGCAGGCACATTGCTTTCTTTTCCGGCAACAAGCGCTCGCACACCTACCATCCCGGAGCCCTCAGCATCCAGTTCCAATCGTCCCACTGTCTCATATTCGAGCGAAGCTTCAGCAGACACTTCATCCGCGAGCGTAGCTACGACCGTTCCCGCAGGCACCACTTTCCCCGGCGTACCCATGAACCTCACTGCACCTTGTGCTGCCACCGCAGCTCGCCGTGTGATGCCGTGCTCTCCTGCCCGTAGATCCAGCTCTTCCGAACGAAAATTTGGATCACTGCTCGTAGCCGTACTTGCAAACCCCCGCCGCAATAATTCTTGCGCCCATAAAGCCGCTTCAGACAGCATAAACGCAACCGGAGCCTCCGCATCCCACAAGAACGAACCCTCCGACTTATCCAGATCCGCGGGCAGACGATCCAGCATGCGCTGCATAATCTGTTCCTCCGTCTGGTCCTCCAAATAACGCGGAATCTCAGCCATCCCGTCAGATCACCTCACTTTCCAGAATAAACATCTCTTCCTGCACACTCGCCACCCGGCACGAGAACATACACTGCTCCCGATTCCAATCAAACGTGAACTGGTCTACCGAATCCGTCCGTGGATCAGCCAGCAACGTCTCCGTCACCATCCGGGTAATCTCACTTTCCATCACACCCCGGCTATCACCCTGCCCTACCAGATCCTCCAGCTCCGAACCATAGTTCCGGGAGTAAATCACATGTCTGTACCGTGGCGTTTTCACTGCCTTGATGCACCATTGCACCCAGGCTTCATGCCCACCAGCCGCAGCGACTTTACCACTTGGGGTCAATACAAAATCCCCTGCATCGTAATCAAATCGCCAGCTCCGTCCAAAGCGTGCCTCTTCCGAATCCGCCCCCGACAGATCCTCCTCATCTCCCCAGACCACACCCGTTTCCGGGAACAAACTAGGCATGCGCACTCACCACCTTACACAACACCACAATGTCGTTGCCGCCATTCACCCGCATCGCCAGTACGCGATCTCCCGCTTTTAATCCTTTACCAAGAGACCACACCGCTTCTTCCACTTCCTCTTCTTGCAAAAGAAACCGTCCCGTGCCCGTCGTTCCGCCGTTTGCCACGTCAGGTATACCGGAAATCGCGCCAGCAGCCTCGCGCTCCGGCAGTCCAAGCGTGCCCGGTAACTCGGCCACGAGATAATCCTGCACTTCGTGCTTGAAATCATCCAGCTTCACGCCGGATGAGGTCATCGTACCCAGTACTGCTCCCAGACCGCTCACGGCCTGACGGGAATGTGTACTCATCGCACCCCGCATGACGTCGGCAAAATGCCCATACGGATCATCTTTATTCAAGGTAATACCTCCTTTTCACCAGCTCAGCAGTCCCAAGCTCCAACGTCATCGTTCCAGGTCCGGCTGACAGATCACGGCTGACCGACATGACGATTAGCTTCAGCCCTTTTAACAACACCGCGTCCCCGGCGCGGATCGTATTCACATCCGGTGCGGATATCGTAAAGGTCTCCTGAATACCCGTCAGATGACTTTTCGCCAGTTTTTTCGCCGCAGTTGTCGATTTCACCTGATCGTCTTCAATCAGCTTTTGCAATGTGCCCAGTTCTTCCACACCATCCTGCTCAATTGCGAGCACTTTGGAAGGAACTTCTTTACCACTGGTAGACTCCGACGCTGCCATCACTTTGACTTTGGTAACCGCCCCTTCGAGCGTACGCATCTGGGTCAGATCAATTAGTCGATCAAGCTCATACACCTTTGCATTACTTCCGACCTGAAAGAGCTGTAACCCGCCGGGTGTCATCCGTGGATGATACATCTCCCCGCCGGACTTCGCCGTTTCCTTCAGATCGGCAAACATCATCGAGAAGATCGTCTGTGACCGATACACGGCTTTTCCCAGCTTTGTCTTGGTTTCCGGCAATGTAGCGTATGGAATCTTCCACTCTTTGGCGTAGGTTTTGAGTCGCTGCGTAGCAGTCTGATCCTTCGGCAACAGGAACTCATCCTCCGATTTTTCCAGATAAATCATCCGGTCGTACACCGTGAGAGACAGCCGCTTGGTGCCGCTGTTCGAGCTTTCCACCTCCCAGATGACCGCAGGATGCAACAAGTGAACCATGGATTTTTCGCCAAAAGGAACCCCGCTAATCCTCACCGCCATACCCGGTGAGATCGAAGGCAGACCAGAAGACGCAGACACCGCCAGCCGGATGTTGGCCTGATACGCAATCTGGTCCAGCGAGTCCTTCAGCGTAATCGTCTCCACCAGCTTGGTGATGTCATATTTGTCGTCGACAATGACCTTGTAGGTCATGGCATCACCAGCTTTTGCCCGGGCTTGATCCGGTTCGGATCACTCCCGATGATCTTTGCGTTGAGCTTGTAGATCTCGTTCCATTTGGAACTGCTACCCAGCTCCAGCTTTGCAATTTTGGACAGGGAGTCACCAGATTTGACAGTGTAGGTCTTGCTGGTTTTTTTCAAATCGGTACGCGAACCTGACTTGCTCCCGGATGCCGCAGAGCCCACCTTCTCCACCTTGGAATCCCGCCATGTGCGCAGGGTCAGGTCGAAATAAATATCCCCTGTCTCCCCTCCACGAAAGCTCGAATTAAGCGAAACAATAAAAACAGGCACGTTCACGCCCGTCTCTGAAATGATGAAACGCAGCGGCTTTTTGGAGATCAGAAAGGTGTTCAGCAAATTCATCGCCACACGTGGATCTAGAAAAGATTTTTCATTCATGCAATAGGACGGATCAAATCTTTTGGGAAAAAAAGAAGAGAAGGTGATCTCCTTCATCTTCTCCCCTTGTGCAAAATCAAACTCGCCATGCTCCAACATATTGACCGTTTCATATCCCTTAGACCTGGAAATATTAACTTCTTCAGGGTTCACTGGGAATTGAAATGGAGTGTTGCCGTCCTTCAACGTAAATGACATTTTGTTAGGACCAACTTTATCTTCAAGTACTGACATATCTGCGGCCTCCTTTCTGCTTAGGCCATAATTGTTTTGCGATTTTGCATCGCACGGCGGAACTCGTTAGAGATCCGTTGCCCCACCTGGTGAGAAACTGCGTCATAATCAATCGCATTTTCGCGCACAGTCACCTGCACCGCACCTGGTGGAATATTTATCGCAATCTGGTTCGTCGTTTCCGTTTTGAAATCCTTAAGGTAACCGGACAGACTGCTCATCTGTTCTTCAGATATCTGTACCGTCATCGTGGACGATTTCCCATTCGTCTGCGCACCGTTACCAAGCGCCATCGCTTGGCTCTGCATCATGCTTGTTCCCATGAATCCAGCAGATGTAGGCTGACCGACTTTGCTGTTCATATAAGCCGTTGGGCCTGTCATGGTCAGTGCCGGTGGCATATAGGCAGGTGCCATCTGCGGGCCTGTTGCAACTGGAGACGGTGCAGCCACCGTTGCTGCCGAGACCGTCTTTTCTTCTTTTTTAGAACCAAATCCAAAGAAGCCGGATATGCCATCGGTGATTTTTTTTGTTTTCTCAGAGACATAATCGGCTGCACCCGACAAAGCATCCCCTACACCCTCGGTAGCACTAGACATAAAGTTTCCAATATCCTTCGCTTTGTCTCCAATCCAGCCGCCTGCTGCACTTCCGGCCCAACCACCTACTGCACCACCAACCCATGTTCCGATGCCAGGCAAAAGAACGCTACCGATGGCGCTACCAATCGCAGTACCAGCTGTGCCGCCAATCATGGAACCCACCGCTCGGCCACGCTCTTCCGGGGGTGCTGTCGCTACATTTGCCACATCAGCAAGCATGCTGATCGGTCCAAGCAACCTTTTTGCCCCTTTGGCAAAGCCACTACTTAAATTATCCATCAATCCATTACCAGCCAGCATGTCGGTTAAAGATCCCAATCCACCATCCGCAAATCCTAATCTACCGCTTCCTCGTATTCTTCTACCGCCTCCCCTATTACGGTTGCGATCGGCCGGAGGAGTTGGAGTATCAGGTACAGGATTGGGTACTGGTGATGGGCCCCGGTTCGAACGATTACTAGACCTTCTACCGCTTCGGTAATTTCGTCTTCCACGATCTGATCCACCACCATCTGCATTCGGTGAACGAACTCTACGGTTTTTGCCCATCTTTCCACCTGTGCAACAGCAGCATTTGGATGCTGGACTTCTGGTTGGATCTGATGCAGGACTTTCTTCTTTTTTCTTTTTGAACAAATTGATAATTTTACCAACTTTATCAATGATGTTATCAAAAATATCATTGAGGTTATTAAAAAATTCCATCCAAGTGTTAGCCTTATCAATCCAGCTATCTTCTTCTTTCGCATTGTTAGTGATATTTTTATTATTTTGAATCACGACAGCCATAGTTGGACCAGTTGGCCCACCTTTGCCCATCGCCACTTCGATCTTCTGCCGAACCTCAAGGGATACTGTTCCGGAAGCCGTAACCATCTGGTCCCTGAAACTATTCAGTTTCGCCCATGCGCGATCCAGTGCAGGACTGAGCTTATCAATCAACCCAATCGTCGGTGTAATTCGCAGCCTGCTGATTCGCACAGCCATACTATAAATATGCTCTAACCTGCGTCCAGTCGTTCTCAGTTCATTGTTCACCTTAATCAGACTCTGATAACGAACTCTGCCCAGACGTTCCGTCGAGCGCTGGATCTGATCCAGATAACGAAGGGTCGTCCGCATTTCCGCATTGGACTTGGATAAACCTACAATCATTTCTGCCATTTTTTCACCTCCTACCCTATTCCCTTATCGATTCATTTGCGAGGTTATTGCTGCCATTTCCTCTTCCGAGAACGCAATCAACAGTGAGCGCTCCCCGCGTGGCAAAGACCAGAACTCTCCGGGCCGGAGATGATGACGCACCCACATGTGATACAGGAACGTCGTCATCCCGCCGGAGTGAATCAGTTTTTTAGGTCTTCAATCTCCACACCAAAGCCGGACAGCTCCAGCACTTTATCACCTACGGCATCCAATTCACCAGCCAGCAGCATGCGGCGTACCGCCTGTTCTCCACCAGACAGCTTCATGCGGCCGGTAATGCGGGTATCTCCCCAGCCGGAGAGTTCCAGGCTGCGGACTTTCAATTTCACCGTTGCTTCAGAAATGAGCAGCGCGTTAAATGTTTCGGTATCCACCTTTTCCTCGGTGCGGCCTTTGGTCGTTTTACGAATCGTGCAACGTTCGCGAATGTGGTCCACTTTGGAAGACGTCAGTCCACGCAAGGTCAACAGCAGATCCAGACGCTGAATGCGTACATTCTCCTCTGGCAAACGTTCTGCTGCTTCAAACAACTGATCCAAAATCTGTTCTTCGGACATATTTTCAATCATACTCATTGGTCGTTATCTCCTTCTTGTTCACATTTGGCAATCATTATGCTACACTAGCCACTCCGATGACAGAATAACCTTCCGATCGCTGTTATCCCCAGATTTTTTTGATTCCCCTCTTCAAGGGAAAATCCGGCGATAGCCTATGCTTCCGATGCAGCTTTCTTTCAGAAAGCTTTTAGGCGAACGCTCCGCTTCTTCACGTTATTTCTGTCCTCTCCGTTACCGTGCAGATACTAAATTTGCTTTAAGTAGACAACAAAGAGACCGAGATCATCTCGGCCTCCATTAAAGTCCTTTTTAGTTCGCCACAATCGGATTCAGCAATTCAAATCCTTCAAACGTAAAACCTGTTTCCTCTGGTACTTCCTCACCCGCTGTCCAGTTGGCAAGCTGAATTTTGTCCACCATGCAGCCTCTCAACAATACACTCTCATGTCCATACGATTCAGGGTCGTTTAGCTTGGAAATAATCTCGAATTTGGTGAAGCCGCGCTGAATCATGTCCGAAGTGACTTTGTAGCCGGTCATCGTGCCTGTTCCTTTTTTCGCACCATTCTTGTGTACCTTCCAGTCGTTACCGACCAGATTCAACTCACGCTTTTCAATCTCCACACTCGCTTCCAACTTGTTAATGTTTGTCTGCCACACACCATCGATATGCAACTGACCATGGGTACCGAGAATTACTCTTGATGCATCCAACATATATTTTCCTCCTTGGGTTGGTTGAACTAATAAATATTACACGGTATAACTCCGCAGTCAGAACAATCTTCCGATCGCTGTTATCCCCAGATTTTTTTTGATTCCTTTTCATAAAGGGAAAATCCGGTGATAAAGGCGAGCGCTTCGCTTCTTCAGATTTTTTCTGCCCTCTCCGTTATCGTGTAAACCATCAGTTCAACATATAGTAATTATTCTAGAAACCTTATTGCACGTAAAATGTACCAAACAACTGCTCCATCACATCCGTCAGCTTCACATTCCATTGTAGGAATACCTGATCTGCCTCCGGTTTGAGAACTGGTGCTGTGCCATAATACGCCGGGTCAAGAATGACATCATAACCGTCAGCTTCAATCACATTGCTCTGTGCGAGCAATGCCAAATAGGCCTTCATGGCACTAATCAGCGCCTGACGACCCTCTTCAGTATTGTTTACCTTACCGATATACGTATCTTCCGCGGAACGTTGCAGATCCGTGTTAATGGCGTCCAACACACGAATGGAACGGATTTTTTTCCACGCATTATTCTGTCCAGCGGCTGGCGTTACCAGTGTGTTTACACCGCGAAGTGCTTTCACCTGAAGTCCATCATGGAAGAAAATAAATACACCATTCTGTACCGCCTGCTCCTGTTCTGCCCGCGTCCAACGACGTGTCACGTCATCGAACGGAGTAGCTGCATAGGTTGTGGATTGGTTCAGACGTTGTCCGGCGATCAGACCTGCAACATAGGCGGACGTTTCCGCGGAGCTGTAGAATGCATCTCCAAGGCGCACGCCTGTACCGACATTAATCACACCTTCATGGTTCAGCGCAAGCGAACGTGCTGCTGCTTTTTGTGCTGCTGTAGCTGAGGTGTCGTCCGCTGCGGAACCGCCAAATACGGCCACCACCGGTTTACCTTCACTACGCACACGTTTCACCCATGCCGCAAAACTCGCAAGCAGAGGCGCATCTGCCGCCTGATCCAAAGCCAAAACGTCGAATTGCTCCCCTTCCAGCGCACCCTGTACTGCAATGTACTCCGCATTGGTCAGGTCATCGTTGCCACTTACGCCGCCTTTGAATGCCGCACCCGCAACGGTAGCAACCATGCCAGTACCATCGCCAATCGCCTGCGCCGTTACCCAGACATTTCGTTCATCCGCGTTAATCTCTTTTGCCAGAGAAGCTGCTGTAATATCCGCTGTCAGGAGCGCATACAACATCCGGTTACCTTCAAAAAGGCGAACTTCATGCTTCGTATTATCAATCACACCCGGCTGGATGGTGACGTAGAACCCATTCGCACGATCCCCCGGATACTTTGCATCCAGTTGCAGCACATTGGCATCACTGCTGTCCTTCAAGGTAAGCGTAGCTGCTTTGGCCGCAGCACTTGCTACCCGATAAGCGAGCAGCTTCTTCGGTCCACCCAACAGGGCGAGTTTCAAGGATGTATAGGCCGTACCGTTATCCAGCACATTCGCCGCATAAATACGTTCAATCGCCGCTTCGCTCCCTACTTCAACAAAAGTCCCCACCGGGCCCCAGTTGGCCTTGACTGGCACAACGACCGTTCCCCGCGTACCCGCTTGAATGGCCGAAGATGCTGCCGCCTGAAAATTCATATATAAGCCCGGAAGGACCGGACGATTTGTTTGCTCCCAAGTTCCACCTGCCATTATCCCTTCACCTTCGCTTTCATAAATTGGTTAATTCGTTCCTGCGTTTCTTCAATGGAAAACGTCTCTTGCGCCGCTTCGTACAGCGCACCGTACAGCACCTCTGCCTTAACGGCAAAGAGGGCTTCTGCATGATTCATTAGTTCTGCCCGTGTATACCGCGGGGCTGTCTGTTTGCTTTTTTTCACTGAACTTGCCATTGCCATCTCACCTCATTTGTTGGACTACTAATTTCGTGAATCGTTGATCTTTAAGCTTGATCTATGAATTTTCAATCCTGTGAACCTATGAGTTTGAAGCTACAATGTTGAAGCTATATCAATCTACTCAAAGCTATAATCTGGAACCACTCTTAAAAGTGCATGTTCAAAAAGATCGGTTTTCAGTACCGAGAAGATGGGATGAAGTTAGAAATGGAGTAGCAGAGCGTAGGGAAAACTACGTGAGCAACGGACATTTCGGCTGAATTCCATATTCGATGCTGATGATGCCGTTAGGCATCCTTTGTAATCAAAAGCGGGCTTTTTGAACAACCTCTAATAGAAGGTTCCTCTCGACTAACGTTTACTCCATCCCTTTGCTATGGTGAATCTCACGAATGAAAGGTACATTTGTACCCGGACGACGAATCCGCTGTTGCAACGTCAGGCGAATCTGACCATTCAGATATGCATCCGTCTGCAGATCCGCCGTTACCTCATCCACCGTCACATACCGTGTGTTACTTTTGTGCTCTTCGCCACCCGTTTCAGTTACGGCAAGACGAGCTTGGACCGCAAGTTGCTCTACCAACCGAGTAACGATCTGGCGTGTTAGCACCGGATAATCGGTGAGCACATGCCCAATCCACTGTTGTCGAACCTCCAATGCCGATGTGCCTGCCACAGACGTGCTGCATCCGGCCAATCGCCATAACACAGACGGCTTCTCGTACCCACCAGGCCATACATCCCCATGTACCGACCAGTTCGAGCCAAGCTCCTGCTGTGTCCAGTCTTGAAGTGCAGCTAACCACGCGTCCCCTGTTTCAACGAGAGCAGCTCCCGAGTCTTCGGGAACATACACCCCAAACCGTAGACTGCGCGTAACCATGCCGGACCCTGCATCCACCCGGTCACTATCTGAAGAACCCAGATAGATACAGGTGAAGGCCTCGCCTGCTTCATCCACCAGTCTTACCTGGTGCAACCCATCAATTAGAAGGGCTGACCAAGCTTCCACTTGTTCAGTGCCACCATCTTCTGGACGAGCGTAGGGTGAGATTTTAATAATCCTTCGATATCCCGCCCAAGCAGACTTCGGCACTTCTTCGGCAAACGCAACGATTGCACAAGGCCCGGCTAACACTTCGCCTGACGCAGGTACATCTAGCACACGACCGTCCCAATCTGGAACAAGCACCGCGAGCTTCTGTTTCAGCGTTTTTTTAATGAGCGTACTCAATCCACTGGTGCTTATGGCAGTGCTAGTCTCATTATTCATAGACACATTCATTTCGCCCCCTTTGGCTGCAAGTTTGAGATCTGCCCACACCGTGCAGCGACAATGCAGCAGCAGTAGACTCCCCCTTTTAAATCAGAGTCGTATTCCGACCGAACCAGTACCGGGACTACATTCACCGCATCAAAAAGACCGGCCACCTGGCCGGTCTGTACATTAGCGTATGTGCTTTCGGTGCGTCCCTTGCTATTGATCCGATAATACAATCTTACACCCTTTCAACCCTAGCGCGGATGGTGTTCCATACGACTTCGGTGCGATTAAGGGCGTCGTTCGGGTGGAAAAAAGACGATTCTGGAAGCATCATTTTAAAGGATATCTAAGTAAGCATTAAGATCAAGATCAATGAATTGATAAATATATCCAAATATATTAATATTTCATTATTAAATTCATTGTCGCTTACGTGAAAGAAGGAGAAATACCTATGAGTAAAACATTCAAGGCCACTTCAGTTTTCATCTTAGCAGTTATACTCGGGTTATCCTGCTGGGTCTACTTCGGACTGCTTGGTAATCCGCTGAAGAAAAATGAAGCTGAACAACAGGTAACCACTTACCTGATGGAACAGAAGGGTTATTCACCCGAACAGCTTATCGAAATAAAAGGTACGTACTCTTCAAAAAGCTCTGAAGCACCTTACGGTGCTTCCGTAACATTCGCGGATGAACCCGAAGCCAAGTACCAATACATCATTTTTAACAACGGCGAGATTAAGCAGTACAGCCATACCAGTGATTATCCTAAACATGAGGAGTCCATGGTGAGATAGCAGTTTAGTTCAAAGTGACCTTCGGATTCAACGTAATCTCAAATGCACGGCCCCAGATAAAATCAGGGTTCGCATATTCCAGCAGCGCACTGCCATACGTCGCATAAGACAATTCGCCATCACAGATCTGCTTGATCGCAATATTACCTGTCTGGAAAGCTGTCTTATTTGCAAGTGCCGTGGTATACATCTGCATCAGATCACGGAGTAAAGTTTGCAAATGGGCATAGTCTTCCTCTGAGTTGAACAGCAGCATATTTTGATCCGAAAGGGTAGCCACGTTGGTATACAGCGCATGGGCTCGGGAATACGTGCGGATGTCCGCAATCGCTACCGCTTTGTAGTAATAATCCTTCAGGAAACGCTTAAACAACAGCGAGCCATGCGCATTCATCGCATCTCGCAATTTATGCTCATGCTTCTCTGTTGTGATCAACGCGTACCTCGACTGTCCCATGCCTACGGCAATACCGATCTTGTTACCTGGCGTATTCCAGGCACTATAACCCAGCACCCGTCCGGTATATGGGCTGTTTAGCAACGCTTCAGCAACATCGACATTGGCTGGTCCTTTACCCACAAAATCAATCAATACCGAAGGCAGACCTTGCTCCCCATTCAGGGTCAATTGCTCCAACGCTGCTTGCACCTGATCCAGAGCGGTAATCGCAATAATCTCAATGTCAATGCTTGTGTACTCTCCGGAATTACCCGGGTGACCCTTGGTCATACGATCCAACTCGGAAGCCATGTCAAATGGGACAACCTGATCGGCTGCTACAGCCACTAGCTGTTCATTTTCCAAGCCAGCACCCGCATTCGTCACCACCTCCGGTTCAGGATATGCCGAGTCGGCCACAAGCACACCTCCAACAATATCCACATGACGAACCACATTCTCATGTACATCCATGTATTCATACGTGTTAATGATGGTATTGCCGTGAGGACCAAAATATTTCACTCCGTAACGTGTCTTCGCACCGCCTCGGAACAACTGGTTCGCCATGCGAGCGACCAAAGCGTGCCCCAGACCATCTGCATCCGGCAGGATGATCGCACGATCTGGATTTTGTCCATTGGTTCCACCCAGCCATTCATTGATCCGGGCTTCTACGTATTTGATTTCATTGATCTGAACACCCTGCGTATTGGCATCGTCGACGCCAACTGCGAGGAAATCGATATAACCTGTGCGAGCCAGCTGATCCAGAATGTATAGATTCGTTTTGAATTTATGCTGTCTTGTGTTGTAATATTGTTCTTTATCAAAATAGGTCGTTGTCCCATATTCCGCCCCATCTGGAGACAGGTTATAACCTTCGAGAATATCCTCAAACTCAGTGTATGTCTGGCGTGGCTGCTGCATCAACGCACGGGATTCATTATATGCATCGAGCGCCAAGCCATCTGCAAACGAGGTTGTAGCCAAACGCATGATAGTATCCATGACAAATACGGGTTTGCGTGGATATTTTTGCTTGATCACGCGAATCACATCCAGCAAACGAGTGGTTTCCTCATCGTATTTCGGATAGGTACCTCCCCCATCTTCGCGGAGCTGACGACTGCCAATCAGACCGCCATAAGCGAGCATATCGGATGAGATAATGAATCCGTCGACTTTGGCAGCATGTTTCAGAATAAAGTCATGAATGTTGGACGGTTTACCATACACTGGCTTGGAGGTGCCGAGCAGCGTAGTGCCATCTACGGTTTTCTCGGAGTCCAGACGATTCTTAAGATCACTCAGGTTCGGTGTAACGATATGGATACCGGCTGCTTTCCCTTGCACAATCACATCATCCAGATTCGCTGGACGATCATCCAGTGGAACATACAATACTGTTTTCATATCACGTAGCCTCCTGTTATCTATATAAGTTGAACTACAGTTTATTTACACTTGCCACTTCGATGACAGAACAACCTTCCGATCGCTGTTATCCCCGGATTTTCTTGATCCACTTATATAAAGGTAGAAATCCGTGGATAAAGGCGCACGCTCCGCTTCTTCAGGTTATTTCTGTCCTCTTCGTTCTCGTGTAAATCGTTAGTTCAACTTATATATCTAGTCTTTAATACCCGATCAGGGCAAGGAGGCAATCACCGAATTAAAAAACCGGCCCCATGGCCGGTCTGTACTTTAGCGTATGAGCTGTCGGTGTGTCCTCCTTGCTGCTAATCCGATAATAACATCTTACCGCCTTTGCCCACTCGTGCTGATGGTAATCGGGATGAAATACGCCTGAATGTAGTTGTCTCTGCGGCGGTTAATCGTCGGTTTTAATCTGAATAAAATTATAACATCCATAAAACAAGCACCTGCCAGTTTTGGCAAGTGCTCTTCATTTTTGTTCCAAATCGTTGGCTCCATCTCACGCGATGATATAACGAAAGTTCTCCCATGTTTCCGGTACAGGTTCCCCGTTCTTGGCATGATGATAGAAGCTGAACGGGAATTTGAACACATGACCTCCGTACCAGTCACGGGAACGTCTATCGGTGAGCCAATATTCCAGCTCATGAGGAAGCGCCACTGATCGTTCCGCCCGCGATAATGGCAGCAAGTCTACAGGTGATTGCAGTGTCGGCATCTCCTGTTCGCTGTTCACATCTCGGCTTAAACGTAGCGCCTTCACCATAGTAAGGAAAGGTGGAATGCCTTTATGGAATAATGCAGGATAACCCAATTCATATAATATGTTAAGCGCATGTCCGTAGGTCAGCATATGGCCGATCAGATCATGATGAGCTTCCGCGTGATAGATGGTCTGGAACGCACCAAGCTCATCCAGAATCAGGCGTGACAACTGCGTTGGATCTTCGATCTCAGGGAAACCATCTCTCTTTTCCGGCTTCAGACTGCGAATTTCTTTCACGGTCGTATTCATCCAGGATCTTCCTGGGATAGTTCGATCGAATGAATCGATCAGTTCAACCAGCCGACCAATATCCTCCGCAGTACCCCATCCATCCAGTTCGCGAATGGCCTTCAGACTGATTGCCCCGTAGATGGCCTGGTGTCCAACCCAGTGCAACTCTCCAATCGTTCGATCCAATGCGTCCGTAATACGCGCTTCGGCATCTTCCCTGGGCATGATTTCACCAATCGGAGAGGTCTGACCAGGGCTGACTCCATGCTGGCGAAGCATGGCTTTTGCTTCGGCGGTAACACTGCCGGCGGCAAGGGCAGTGAGACGATTTTCCCGTACCCAAAAATATGCCGCAATCGCACCCGCCCCATAATGGGCATGCCACAGATCTCCTGTACGCTCCCGACTGGAAACGATAATCGCTAGTCCTTCTTCCAACAAACGTCGATCCAAGCTTGCCACCACCCTTCATCATCTGTAAGCCTGACAGAACAACCTTCCAATCACTCTTATCCCCAGATTTTTTTTCGATTCCCTTTCCTAAGGGAACATCCGGCGATAAATGTGAGATTATGCTTACAAAGTAGCTTTCTTTCAGAAAGCTTTTACCTTCGCTTTTTCAGGTTTTTTCTGTCCTCTCCGTTATCGTGTAAATTTAATTCAACTTATATATCCTAATTAATAAATAAAGCGTTTACTTCTATAACATGATGGAATGGCTCCACATATGCCCGTTTTACTCTGGAATATAAAGTTTAGCCGATTCGAAGCCTGCCCACGTCACGAATGGACACTTCCAGCGGATAGATCTGTGCTTTTTGCGTAGAAAAAAACCACGTCCGATGTTTCTTCACCACGATAAACAGACCATGCACATCTCCTACAGGAGCAAAGGTTTCACTCACCTCACCCCAGCGCGTGAGTCCCATCTGCTGAAGCTCATTCACCGTAGACAGAACATCATCCGTCACCAGTCCAACCTCACACACCTGTAATATATCTTTAGTCGAGAAGTCGTGATCACTCTCGTTCTGAATACGATGATGAGCAATTAGCTCGATAATATTGCCTGCCGGATCTTCGAAATAAAGAGAATGAGAGTTCCAGTTAGTAGAATACGTCTCATCCCGATCTTCTTCCCTGCTTAAAACAACACGTGATGCAGTCCACTGCTTCGCTTCCTTGAACCGATTCGTCGGAAGCAACCAGGCCACATGGTAGAAGGGCTCACGATCTGTTTCACACTGCTTGAAAATCATCTTTGTCCTTCCAACCTGTAGGTTGAAGGCCTGATCCGTGACACTGAACACCTCCATTCCCAACGTATCACGATAAAAGTGCTTGAGGTCCTCCAGCCGTGCTGTATATAACTGTAATTCTTCGATCATCATACGATCTTCTCCTGCATCTCCTCCCACTGACTCCATGGCACCATGCCTAGCTCAGGCTTTGCTTCATCCGGGAGCATGGCGATGAATTCAAGCGAATGACCATCTGGATCGGTAAAATATACAGATACCGCGGGCATCCAGCCGAAGACGTACAGTTCACCAATATCATCATCCAGGAAGTTCTGTGTCTTAATCCCTTTGTTCTCCAAGTGAGCCACCGCATGCTTCATATCCTCCAGAGATACATGAAAAGCAAAGTGCTGACGCTTCACCTCGGAAGGTTCCTTTTGCCACAATCCCAGCATGGCATTGCCTTTTCCACCGATCCAGTAGAAGGAGTTCCCACGTTCTTTCTGCATATAAGCATGGGGTAAACCCAGCACTGTTTCATAGAAATGATGGGATCTCTCCAGATCCGTTACGTTTAGATGTGTTTCAAATATGCCTGTAATCATGATGCTCAACCTCTTTTCCATTTCCCATTTTCGTCTTCGTTCTCAACTCATGGATGAATTCCGCGCATTCGTTAACGTCTCGGCCAGATTTAAAAATGATCCAATGACCCGCTGCACCCGGTCCTCTATATCCTGACTGCCTTCGTACTCCTCGTATCCGTCAAATGTCGCTTCGAAACGTCTGCGCTGCGCACCACCAATGGAAATCCACTCCTGGGCATTGATGCCATGCAGATTGCGAACAATCGCTTGCAGCTGTAAAAGCGAACTTACCCCCACCGCTCCACCAGAGGAGCTGATGGACAGGACGGGCTTACCACTGAAATGAGCCTGGCTCAGGTGATCCAGTGCATTTTTGAGCACACCGCTAATACTGCCATGATACTCTGGTGTAGACAGGATGATGGCGTCTGCCGCGAGCATACGCGTGTTCAGGTCTGCCAGATGTTCATGATCCGCTTGTTTCTCATCTGGTGCGTAGAATGGAAGTGGCGTCTGATACAGATCAAACAAGCTGGCCTGATGCCCCTGAGCCCGAATAATCTCCACTGCGTATTCTCCCAAACGTGTACTGGTTGCATTGTTCCGATTGCTACCTGCAAAATAACGATATTCATCCATGTCACTCTCCTTGGTTTTTTTATTATTTTTGAATTTCACGTTCCTTCAACCGATCCATCTTTGGCTATCTTTATCTTACCTTTCTTCCGCAGCCAATTCGTCAGCAGATAGACTTAACTTGAAATACCAAAAAACTCAACCTTTAGGTTGAGTTTATACGACTTAAGTATGAAGATATGTCGGAATTGGTCAGACGACCCAGCCATTTCTTACGGCATGAAGAGCCGCTTGCGTCCGATCCGCCAGCCCGAGTTTGTCCAGCAGATGACTGACATGGGTTTTGACCGTTTTTTCTGTGATGACTAATTGAACCGCAATTTCCTTGTTGCTCAGCCCTTGCGCAATCAGCCCCAAGACTTCTTGTTCACGGCGAGTGAGCATATCCGGACCACCAAGGGATGTTTCATTTGATTTTCCAGCCTGCTTTGGCTCCTGATGTTGATTGTCTGCTGACCGATCTATCGGTATATGCTGTGGTTGTTGTTCATTTATAGACCAATCGGATGAAGCCATCACATGCATCAATTGACCTGCTGCGGCGGGATGCAATTCTACCTGACCTGCATGCACATTACGAATGGCTACGGCCAAATCCTCCGGTTCTATATCCTTGAGCAGATATCCTTTCACCCCTGCGCGAACAGCAGGAACGACATGATCCTGATCGGAAAAAGAAGTGAGTACAATGATTCGCGTTTCTGGCATTAACGTACGCAACCGTCTGGCTGTTTCAATTCCGTCCATAACCGGCATATGCAGATCCATTAATACCACGTCGGGTTTTAATGCTTCCGCCTGCTCCAATGCTTCCTGCCCGTTCGATGCTTCTCCAACAACCTTCATATCTTGTTGCGTGGTCAAAAAAACATGTAGCCCTCGTCTCACCATCGCATGATCATCTGCGAGCAATATTGTAATCGGCATCTCTTCTTCCCCCTGACTTTATACAGCTTCGAACGGAAGTGGAATGACTGCCGTTACTGTCGTTCCCTTTCGGGAAGAACTAACTATTTCTAACCTGCCCCCAAGTGATTCAGCCCGTTCCGTCATAATGGACAGACCCAGTGAGCTTCCAGACGACGATTTTGGCTTGTTCGCTCCGCCTTTTCCCTTGTCTGTGACGGTGAGCATCGCTTCATGATCACTTAGCTTGAGGGTGACCTCAGCAGAACGAACACCAGCGTGTTTCCGTACATTATTCAGCGCTTCCTGTCCGATTCGCCACAATGCTTCTTCTATATTACGCGGTAGAGACCGCATTCCCGTCCGATTCATCACCACTTGAAGACCCTGGCTGGTGCCGTATTCCTGTAGCGCATGGAGCAGCCCTGCTTCCAGTCCCGCGGGACGGAGCTGCATAATCAATGCACGCATTTCCTTAAGAGCCTCCTGAGACAAAGACCGAATATCCTTCATCGCTTCCACTGCCGGGTGCAACTGTTCGGAGCCGGATAACATACTTTCCACACCTTTAGCTGTTAACGATAGTGAAAATAGAATCTGATTGACCGAATCATGCAGATCGCGAGCCAATCGGTTTCTCTCCTCCAGCCGTGCCAGTTCGCGGCGATTCTCCGCCAGCTTCAGACTCTCCCATGAGGCTGTAATATGCTCGGCCAGTGCCTCCAGCACTTCAAAGTCCGCCTGTGTGGGACCCGATGTTCCAAGTCCAATCATTAGAATTCTCGTTTCACCTGGCGTATGGTAGGGAAGGGGAGCAGCAATCCCTGAGACAAGGGAATCCATCGTTTTGTCAAGCTCGCTCCCCGTGAAAATCTCAATCAGTTCTATCGCAGACAGGGACGCAGCCCTGTGACTATTGATCACACGATTCATTTGGTTTGCCGCTTCCAAAGATAATGACGCACTTGATAACGTTTGAACGATGCCACCTGTATAGGCTGCCTGTACTGTATATACGCCATATCTCTGCTGAATAATGGAAGCGAAAGGCCAATCATAATGCTGTCCAAGCAACTGTACAACTTTTAAAGAAAAAGCATCAGAATTGCTGCATTCGTTCACTGCAAGACCCAAATCCGTACTGAACTCCCCCAGCTTGGCATACAGATCAGCTCGTCGCTGCTCCGCACGATATAATCTCATCCGCTCCATCGCGCTACCAATCTGGTACGCCACGCCCTGTAACAGTGCCAGTTCACTGTCGCTGAAAAGTTCCTTAGCTGGCGCAGCAACGTTGAGCAGGCCCAGCATCTTATCACCTGATCTTAACGGTACGGTCGCATGATGGGTAATATTATGGGTTTCTCCCCATTTGAATTCCACGGCATTTTCCAGCCGCTTGCAGTTAATGATGTTGACCGCATGATTCAATCGACCATCCTTGAAGCGGTTCACACACCAGCAGGTACCCGTTCGCATGGGTTCTTTATCTTTACGCAGTAATGCCGGGGGCAGATTGTAATCTGAAACACAGGTATAGTCTCCGCGTTCATTAATGAGGAACACCCAGCCGGCAGTTAATCCGGTCAACTCCAGCAATTTGCTCACCACCGTATCCAGCATTAAGCTCAGATCATTGGACGTATTGAGCGTTTCCGCGATTGTCTTCAGCGTGACCATTTCCTGCATTCCGAGCTCTTCCGACATGGCAGACTTCTCTCCTTTGACTGATGCCAACTGTGGTTTGTTCAACTATTGTAACCAATCCACCTTGGATATTAAAGGATCAACTTCTTACTCGGTTCGCTTAGCCCAGCTTCTGCCGTTCTTTACGGGACACGGACAAAGGCTCCATATTAATCAGACCGCGGTCCGACAGAGCCAACGCCATTTTGTAGAAAGCACGTGTACGAATCTTCGTATACGTATCCTTGCTGACAGGCGGATCAAATACATGGTTATACACTTTATAGTCAAACACATCATCGTCTTTCAGATATCGTTCACAGACGAGTACACGTTCCTTCTCACTCAGCCGGGACACCACAAAATCAATCGTATCGCAGTATGCCTGACGCGCGCGCTGCACGTCCACATTATAAATCGCCGTTCTCGCCGTAGAATCCTCTGTCACATTGGTTGCACCATGGAATCGCTCGGCATAACTTGCCGTCACCATAACCTCTCGTTCTTCAAATGCAATCGTTTTATAAATTCGGTATTTTTCCAGCGCAGCCTCAACAGCTGTTTGCGTTTTACGTCGGTCCAATTCGGGCAGCATCAATTCCATATTTATCTTCCTCCTTTAGTATTCTTTACTCCATTCATATCACTCACTCTATCGTTCACATCATATTGTTTTGCCATCGTTCTTTGTACGATAGCAAAATGCTCTTATTCATAGAGTTGTCCAGTTTTCTAAAAAAGTAACGACATTTTTTCAATTTTCCCCTGTTGCCTTTTGGAATCACTCCAAACCGCTATAATACGGGGAATTCCACTTTTTAGAAGGTGATTACAAAACACACGCTTCGCTATAACGTTACATTTTGTTCGTATAGTGTTCGTATTTCTATTTGAGGATACCACTTTCTGGAGATCGGAGTAAACCTTCATTTTGGTTCATTTTGACGATAAAATAAAACCTTCGCTCTCATTTCCTATGCCTTTTGGCATAAATGTTTCATATCTCTTTACCTAATGGTATATATACGTTATAGTACTGTTTAATTAATGAACTTCCGTACAAGTCATTTGATTTTTATAAAGAAGCCACCGAGATTTTTTGGGAAGAGACTTAGGTGTGTATCACGCGCATACGCAGTGAAGGAGACGGAATCGATTCTGAAGAAGCGAAGCGTTCGCCTTTATCCCCGGATTTCTCCCTTTAGAGAGGGAAATAGGAAATCTGGGGATAACAGCGATCAAAAGAACGATCCGAATCCGAAACGGGCATAGAACGCACATCTACCTCCCCCATCCAACTGTCTTCTTTATAACTCAAGCACTTGTACGAATCGAAGGAGTTGGCATGAATTGTGGAGCACGCTTTTGGTCCTTATATGAAACAACTGCGCGAGCAACAAGGATACAGCATCAATCAGCTCGCCGAAGCAGCCGGAATAAGCAACTCACAGATTTCACGCATTGAGAACGGGGTACGGGGTGTGCCCAAACCGGCAACCATTCGTAAAATTTCGGATGCACTCTCGGTTCCCTATACAGAGATGATGAAGCAGGCTGGCTATATTGAACCAGGGAGTTCTACTGAACATCAGGACGTACCGGAATGGGCTACATACAAAGACCGTCGTGATTTCAAAAAGATGCTGGAGGACGATGATGATCTGATGTTTGACGGCATTCCACTCGATGAAGAGGACAAGAAACGCATCAAGGATGTGCTGACAGGTCTGTTCTGGGAAGCCAAGCAGATGAACAAACGCAAGAAGACAGATGAATCGGACAATCGCCCATGAAGCATGACGAACTGAATTTAATGAGGCAGCAGGTGAGATCATATGGATGACATCGTAACAAAGCTGATTCGAAAACACCGGACCAACTGCCCGTTCAGCATTGCCCGCGCGGTTGGAATACAGATTCGTTTCACCAACTTGGGTAAATCCACCAAAGGACTGTACTTTCGCAAGCTCCGGCGCAGGTTTATCGTCATACACAATGATTTGCCGCCGGAATGGCAGCGGTTCGTGTGCGCCCATGAGCTTGGCCATGACCGGCTTCATAAAGGGATCAATCGTTTCTTTCTGGAGGAGCATTCCTATTTTGCACCAGGCAAACTGGAAAGACAGGCCAATCGTTTTGCCATTCAGTTGTTAACGTCCGGAGTGATGCCTGAAGCCGATGAATCTTTAGAGAAATTCTGTTTACGTACCGGACTGCCGCGTGAAGCGCAGCATTTTTTTTACACCGTTTAAGAACATATGTTCTTTCTCAGGATTATTTTTTCTCTATTTTCCATTAGCAGAATCACATGTCACTTTCAGGTTACTTATTTTTACGTAAATCGCGAGATTTCCACATAATAGTCTGTTAAAATACTATTTGAGCTGTGTAAACGCTCAATTAGATATTATTTTGGGAGGTTTCGGATTCATATGAAAATCTGGAAGAATTACGTTTCACTTCTGCTAACGGTCTGTTTGCTGTTTGGCAGTGTAGGTATTGCCGCGGCTGCAACGGACACCACTCCGGGCACAGGCAAACACATTACCATTCTACATACGAATGATACGCATGCCCGCGCAGTTGAATCTTCACCTGCTATGGGTTTTGCCAAAGTAGCTGGAATCGCTGACAAATATCGTAGCGAAAACCCGAACACGCTCTTGCTCGATGCTGGAGATGCTGTGCATGGTACAACATTTGCCACTCTCGTTAATGGTGAGAGCATCGTGAAAGTCATGAATGAAATGGGATACCAAGCCATCGTACCGGGTAACCACGAATTCAACTATGGTTCAGATCGTCTGATCGAACTGGCGGACATGATGAACTTCCCAATGCTGAGTGCCAACGTGAAGAAAAAAGACGGAACACGTCTCTTCGATCCTTACCTCATTAAAGAGGTGGATGGCGTTAAGATTGGTATCATCGCCTTGACTACACCGGAAACGTTGTACAAAACGAACCCTAAAAACGTAGAAGGTCTTGATATTACAGATCCATCTGCGGAAGCTAAAGTTCTGGTCAACGAAATCCGCAGCAAAGTAGATGTTGTTGTTGTTCTGGGACACCTTGGACAAGATGCATCCAGCACGGATACTAGCTTTAAAGTCGTTAAAGAAGTTCCTGGCATCGACGTATTCATCGATGGTCACAGTCACACAGTACTGCAAGATGGCCTTGTATCCGATAACGGAACATTGATCGCAAGTGCAGGAGAATACACCAACTATGTAGGTGTCATCGATCTGTGGGTAGATGGTGGTAAAGTAACGAAGAAACAAGCAACATTGATTGATGAAACTGAAGCAAAAGACATCAAACCGAATGAGAAAGTCGCGACTCTAGTGAACTCCATTCAAAAAGAACAAGAACCTATCCTGAAAGAAGAAGTAGCCAATACAGCTATTCTGCTGGATGGTAAGCGTGAACAAGTACGTGCAGGAGAAACCAATCTGGGTGACCTGCTTGCAGATGCAATTCGTGATGTCAGCAACGCTGATATTGCATTGACTAACGGTGGTGGTATCCGTGCTTCCATCGAAAAAGGGATCGTAACCAAAGGTGATATCATCACAGTGCTTCCTTTTGGTAATCAAGTGGTAACGCTTGAAGTAAAAGGCTCCGATATTCTGGCAGCCCTTGAAGTCGGTGTAGCTTCCTATCCCGAACCAAGCGGTGGATTCCCGCAAGTATCCGGAATCAAGTTCAAAATCGACACTTCCGCTGCAGAAGGTAGCCGTGTACATTCCGTAACCGTTGGCGATAAAGTCCTTGATCCGGAAGCAACGTACACACTGGCAACCAATGATTTCACAGCTGTTGGTGGTGACGAATACACCATGTTCGCCAAATATTCAACTACAGGTATGTATGGCGCGCTGGACGAAGCATTGATCAACTACATGCAAAAACTTGGTGCTGTAGACATCAAAACAGATGGTCGGATCAGTGAAGCGAAGAAACCTGCAGTAGAGCCAGAAACTCCAGCAACCGAAACACCAGCTCCAACTACGCCAAAACCAGAAACACCAAAACCGGAAAAACCAGTTAAACCAACACCAAGCAAACCAGCTCCAGCCAAACTGCATGTTGTGAAATCCGGAGATTCCTTGTACTCCATCTCCAAACAATACGGCACAACTTGGCAGGCATTGCAGAAGCTGAACAATATCAAAAATCCACACTGGATTTATCCAGGTCAACAATTGAAATTGCCTGCAGCTTCTTAAGCTCAGCAAAGCAAAGTGCATATAGGCATGATTGCTTGTAAGGTGCAACAACATTACGAATCAATCTTGTCATAACCAAAAGGGTGTCCCCCAAACCAGATTACTGGTTAAGGGGACACCCTTTTGTATCTCAGTTCTTAAACATCCATCCACATCAGATACTTGAACATTTCCTGTGGACATATCCTGCTGATCTTGACAATCATCTGAGGCAAAAATAAATCCCAGCTAGGCCTTGATGGACCAACTTCATCATATGCCTTCGTCACCGAACTATATAAAAACTCTCTGGAATTACTGTGTTTATGCGGTTATTGTACATTTAATTTCGACATCTCTGTCTTCTCAAAATTGCATATTTGCACATAAATCTACCCGAGTATGATCATCTGCAATTCCTTAATCATAAAATCATTTGTATACTGAATACAACTATCCCAATTTAGTTATTTCGTATGATTTTCCTTATAAAATCCTACCCATTTGTATGCCTATAGCCCTCTTTTTCATGCTCTCATTGGAATTTCAGCAATCAAAATCAGCTACCGCATCATATTCGGTACTATTATATGAACTCATATAATGAACGAATCCCCTGAATCTAGGAAGTGAGTTGTTCCTTCACATAAAGCACAGCCTCCCGTGCAGTCAAGCCGATTCGTTTCAATTCACCTGATGCTGCAAGGGCGTGTGATCCCAATTCAACCTGTCCTTCTGCTGCCCCTCTGCCAATGACGATCTGCACAGGCAATCCGATCAGCTCGGCATCCTTGAATTTCACACCTGGACGTTCATCCCGGTCATCGACCAGTACAGAGTAACCACCATCAATTAATTGTTGTTCCAGTTCGAGAGTAAGCTGACGTTGTTGCTCATCCTTCCAACTTACTGCAATCAGATGCACATCATATGGCGCCACAGCGGCCGGCCAACGAATCCCCTCATCTCCTGCATACTGCTCAGCTATTGCTGCCATCAGGCGGGATACGCCAATTCCATAACATCCCATGACAGGCGCGCACTGGCGACCATTGCGATCCAGGAATGAAGCGCCCATGGCATCACTGTATTTCGTTCCCAATTTGAAAATATGTCCAACCTCAATGCCTTTGGTAAACACAAGCGGCGATCCACATGTTGGGCAAGCGTCCCCTTCGGCAGCAAAGCGAATTCGTTCCACTCGCTCCAATGCAAAATCAATGCCTGGACGTACGCCGGCAACATGCACATCCACTTCATTGGCTCCTGTAATTGCGCTCTTCATCACTGCCACGTCAGCGTCCACCACCATCGGCAGATTTAGTCCAATCGGACCCAGAAAACCTACCTTCAGGTTCGGATGTGCCGCAATGGCTGCATCATCTGCTAGATTCAGTTCCTCTGCACCCAACACCTGCTTCAATGCGATGTCATTCAGTTCATGATCTCCACGTACAAGGGCAGCGACGAGCTGACCATCCGCCACATAAAGCAACGTTTTGATCATCTGTTCAGCACCTTCGCCCACAAAGGAAGTTAACTCTGCAATCGTACGAACGCCAGGTGTGGAGATGCGTACTACGTTTTCCGCTCCTGAATGTTCATCCGTTTGAAGCGTGGAGTCTGCACTTGCAGAATCGGCTGGAACATCCAAGTTTCCTTCTTTTTTCTCAATATCTCCAGAAGTCTGATAACCCGCTTTCTCCAGGTTTGCAGCATATCCACAATGTTTGCAGGTTACAATTGTGTCCTCACCCACATCAGCAAGAGCCATGAACTCATGTGTTTCCCCTTGACCACCAATCGTTCCAGCGTCCGCCTCAACACGGATATAGTCCAGACCACAACGCTCCAAAATGCGACTATAAGCTGTGTTCATGGCCTGATAGGTCCGATCAAGCTCTTCCCAGTCCGAAGCAAAAGAGTACGCATCCTTCATGATAAATTCACGACCGCGCAGCAATCCAAATCGAGGACGGCGTTCATCCCGGAACTTGGTTCCGATCTGGTACAGGGTGAATGGCAGCTTACGATACGAACTCACCTCGTCCCGCGCTAAAGCGGTTACGACTTCCTCATGTGTTGGTCCAAGAGCAAATTCCCGTGCATGACGATCCTTCAGACGCATCAATTCAGGACCATACTGTGTGTACCTTCCGGATTCTTCCCACAACTCCGCAGGCTGCATAATCGGCAGCAACACTTCCTGACATCCAGCACGATCCATCTCTTCACGAACGATCCGTTCAACATTTAACAATATACGTCGTCCAAGGGGCAGGTAACTGTAGATCCCTGCTGCCAGTTGGCGAATCATACCGGAACGCAGTAACCAGCGATGCCCTGCTGCATCTGCCTCCGCTGGCGCTTCACGTAATGTTGGAACAAGCATTTCACTTTGACGCATCTGCACACACTCCTAATCTTCCTCATTGTTATTGGATATCTTGAGTTATAAACAGCAAAAAGACACATCCGTCAAGGGACGAATGTGTCGTGGTACCACCCTTATTTAACTGCAAATTAATCCCTTCGCAACCTATGCGATCTGTAGCATGCAGTCCTACGGGGCATAACGGGGCCCTGCCGGCGGAGGTTGCAACCCTGTCTGGGCATTCTCTTCCGCAGCTCGCGAGGTAGGAATTTATGAAGCAGCTACAGGAACCTTGCACCACACTGTTCCCTCTCTGTTGAAGCTGACCAACACAATCATGTCCTCGTTATAACGCTTTTATCATTTTTGATCACATTAGTTCATTTACAAGAAATTGTCAACCATACCGAGTTAACATATACTACAATGAATTCCGTAACGATGGCTGACATGACAGCTTGTTCCCTGTAATATAGAGAAATAGAAATATACCCTTGGTATTAATCGATAAAGGAGCTTGTCCTATGCCATATATCATATATGATCTTGAATTCACAGTAAGCCGTAATACTCGCTATTCTTCTGAAATTATCGATATCGGTGCCGTCAAAGTTACGGAAACAGCGGATGGACTGACTGTTACAGATACGTTCCATACGTATGTTCGTCCTTCCAACAAGTCCGTTCTGTCTACCGACACGATTCAGTTTACAGGTATTACGCAAAAAGATATTGATGCAGCGCCGCTTTTTCCGGCAGCACTGAATCAATTCATCGCCTGGATGGGAAGCGAATCCTATTACATGTGTTCCTGGGGACCCGACGACCGCAGCAAACTGATCTCTCATTGTCGTACCCATCAGCTCGATGTGGCCTGGATCACCAATCATAACGATCTCCAGCAACAATGGTCCCGTGTCGTTCGTAAAGAAGGTAAGTTCCGTCAACTCGGTCTCGCTCAGGCTCTTGAAATCTGCGGAATCGAATTCGATGGTACCCAGCATCGCGCATTGGATGATGCCATCAATACAGCCAAAGTGTTCATGCATCAGTTTGACCGATTCACGCTGGAAAACAACTGCGCAGCTGATGATGAGGGCATTGCATCCAAGGTCGTCTATTCCAGCTCCACAGAAGATGAAGAGAAAGAATCGCCTTTTGGCAATCTGGCAAGCCTTTTCAAAACCAAAGAGTAGCCGTCCACAGCACAGAATGTATAGGTGTTTTGGCATCTTTGTTCTTGCTTCAGATTGCATGCTAATCTCAACTTCTATTGTACATTTGTTGCCAGCTGTTCAGACGTTCTTTCATCTTGATGCGGCAGATCTCCGGTTCGAGGATTTCCGCATCAGGTCCATATTTAGAAATCCATACGAGAAATTCCTCAACATCACTTAATATGGCTTCAAATAACAGGCTACCTTCCGGTTCAATGGTTAAGATGGGGCGTATAAAAAATTGCTCCTGCATCACACGCTCCACAGCATGGGGTGAAAATCGAATTTTGAACGCAGTCCACTCCGTACTTCCCTCATATGCCCAAGGAATGCGGAAGTGCGATTGGATCAGATAATCCTCTTTGCGGAACGTTCGTGGCAATATCCGTATCTTTTGCAGCCGGCTCACCTGAAATATTCGAAGTTTCTCCGACAGGTGACAATACGCTAACAGCTCAAATCTGTATTCACGAGGGATAAGACAGTAAGGATCTATGCGTACGACCCCTTTTTTACCTTGAGACAGATACTCCCCTTCAATGGTGTTCTGTGAAATGCCAGCCTGAAGCAGGGTAATCAGGGATTGATTCTGTGGATCGTTGCTCTCATTTTGCCATGCGGGCAACCCCATTTTAAACAACCCACTAATCTGCTCCGACCATTCCACTCGTTCTGTTTTGTTTTTCTGACTCGAAGCAACCACTTTCTCATAAGCGCTCTCAAAAGCAGGTTTCAGCAAAGGACGAATATTCTCCATAACTTCAGCAAGATGCATGAACGCTTGGGCTTCTTCATCAGACCAATTTAGCGGATACATGGCAAAATGGCTGATAAACATGTACCCTTGTCCGTGTCCCATATTGGCGATCGGGATATGCATTGCACTGAGGGCCTCCATGTCGCGGTATATCGTCCTTTCCGTCGTCTCGCATCGCTGGGCAAGCTCACGTGCCAGAATACCTGGCTTGGCCTGCACCAGCGTTATAATGCGCATTAATCGGATTAGTCGGTCTGTCATTTTGCCGGACCCTCCACGATGTTGTTTCAATAAATTTGATACAACTCCATCCATTGTTTAATATGATATTGATACATACATTCGACCTTCTCCTAAACTTCACCTTCAAAATATATGTAGACTCGTTCTCTATACCGTTACCATCTGAAATCAACCCTATTCGCCTAATATCTTTTTTTCACGGTCATGATATCCGGTTGTAAACGTGATCCCGTAGTGATAACGCAGCTGTTCAATGATCTCCGCTTCCGTGTAATAATCCAGATCCTGCTTACGTGCAGCTTCAATTAACAACCCATCTGCATGACGACGTAACATATTACTTCCCTCTTGAACCCGACCTCTTTCGTAGGCACGCAGGGCTTGTTTGATCAGCGGCACGGTTTCACTTAACTTGATGGTCTTCTCCACCTTGGGATCTTCCGGCTGTCGCAGCATGCCCAGATGACTGGTGTACTGAATATACAGCTGTTCTCTTCGTAACAATACACGTTGACTTTGCTTCAATTTCCTTGTGCTCCAGTAGGCTGAACATACGGCTGCTTTTCCGGATACACGGGGTCCCATGACGAATTCAAGCAAAATTTGTTTACTTTCCCCTTTGTACATATCCCCAAGCCTCAATAACCAGCCAATATCCGTTTCTTTGGAACGACATCCATAGATACCTTTTAGCTGTACGCCAAATTCCGGTTTGAGCAAAAGTTCCAAATCTCTTGATACAATTTTGGGTGCTATTTTCCTAAGTCTTTTGGCAGGGGCACCGTTACGCCACTCTACCATCATATATACGGGGTCGGCTCCCCCTGTCGGTATGGCCTCTTTATTCCACGAATAAGATACTTCAAAGACTGAGTTCACTGGTAGTCTCTCCCCCGATTTATATGTATTATCTTCTAAGTTATCAGGGTGAATGGACACTATATTGTCACGGAACATATGTTCTCATTAAATTTTTCCAATATATTAATTTTATATCCCTAAATCCGTCTGAATACGACAATAAACGACGAAAAAGCCTGGCGCTATGCCAAGCTTTTCAATGACTTCTCTATGACAAGTCCCAAATTAAACCGTAGGATGATCAATTCCCATTTTGTGTAAATATTGTGTGCCATCTGCTTTGGTAACCGGAGCATAGGTGACACTGTCAATGACCAGCTTACGTCCTACTGGCTCTCCGTTAACAGTAATCATAATGGTTTTGGTTGATGTGTTCTGATCTGCTGTATACATATGGTTCTACTCCTTCATGTTCACGATCTTATATTCAATCGGATATATTGGTATCGTTCATTAAATTGCGTATTTGTGAATAGCATGCACCCGGAACTGAAGTAAAAGATCTGTAAGAACGGTCCGGTGTGCTTGCCTACCGTACTATTACCCCACAGATTTATAAGCTAAACAGCTCTGTTCATAAATATTTTTAAATATTTCGGGTAATAAAACGATATCATCTTGAACCCATCGTCCCGGTTTTGACGTATAATGTAAGAGCGTATTTCAACAATAGACGACGAATTCAGCGATCTATATTATCTACCGAAGAAAGAGGTGTTAACGATGCCAAAATCCATTCAGGGTTATTTCATTCGGGTGTTATTCACCACATGTATTCTATTTACCGTTTCAATCGCTTCCACAGTAAATGCAGCCAGTGCCAATATATTTACGGATATATACAGCGGATGGGAGCGAGTCTCCGAACTGCCCGGAGAAGTGAACGCTCTGCAGGAAAGCTATAAGCAAACGATGGAGCAACTAAATCAAACGTCCGCCCAGTTGGGACAAGCCCAGGCTAATGTCGAAGCATTCAAGACCCAGAACGAACAGTTGCTGGCTCAGAACCAAAAACTTACTGAGATGGTAAGCAAGTTGCAGGATGACCAGAATGCCAAAGCAGCTACCACCAAACGAATTCAGACGATGATCATCACTGTCGTTTCTCTCATATTAGGTTACTTTATTCTGATTCGTGTGATGCGTTGGGGAATGCGTCGCCGTTCGGGCCGAGTATAAAAGAACAGGAGCAACTGCATGAACATACACCTGAACAATGCTGAAGCAGGCGGATCTGGACAAGTCGTCACATTCTCATTGATTAAAGATGACCGCCTTCATATTTTGCATCCGCAGCAAATTGTGGCCTTCCGCGGTCCAAGTGGTAGTCGCAATGATAAATTCATGAATATCACGGGCATATATCGCAAAAAAAAGCTGATTAAATCCGAAATTACCGGACCATGCCAATTTGTGGCTGCCCTGCCTCCCGGATTCACGATGAAGGAAGTAGAGCTCACGGAGGACAGTGATCTGCTCTATGACTTCCGCCACCTGTTCTTCTACTCGGATGGTGTAACCATGCATACCAAAATTCAGAAAATCAAAAACATGCTCATCACCCGTGACGCAGTGAAAATGAAATTTTCCGGCAAAGGCAAGATCGGATTGCTCACCCAAGGTCAGGTTTGCCAACAGGAACTGCATCCGACTGCCCCGCTCTATGTGGATGCTGGCAGTATTATTGCCTATCCCGAAAATGCACATCTGGAACTCACGGTATATGGTAACAATCTTGCCAGTCAGCATATGAACTATCATTGGAAGATGACGGGACATGGATCGGTACTCTTCCAGGCTGGGCGGGAAAATCACCGCTTGGAACAGGATCTCAACGATGAGGGGCTGTTCAAACGAATTCTGAAAGAAGTTATTCCTTTCGGTAATGTACTGATCAAATAAGCTGTTACAAACGATTAGCTGCCACTATGCTCCAGTGGGGTGGTCACCACGCGGTTTCATGTTATAATGGTTCAGACAATTGAAGAAGAAAATCCATGCCTATGGCATGGGAGAGGTTCGCGAACTCCCTCTATAAGACTTGACCATGTGATGGTCAGTATAAGTCTTGCGTACACGTTTCTTAACGTAATGTACGTAAAAAACTAAGGACACTTACTCATGCCTGCTTTTTTTGAAGCGGTTATCGAGAAGGTGTGTTTTTTGATGGATGCCAGTTCATGAACTTCTCTGTTCTTCCGACACTCTATGCCTAGGTGCATGGTTTGATCTCAAGAAGATGGAGAGGTTTTTTTATGTTGAACGAAGAAAAAGCAGTCGTTGTATTCAGCGGCGGTCAGGATAGTACCACGTGTCTGTTCTGGGCCAAACAACAGTTTGCCGAAGTCGAGGTCGTTACGTTTGATTACGGTCAGCGTCACAAGTTGGAGATTGAATGCGCAGCGGAAATCGCTCTCGATCTGGGTGTCCAGCAAACGGTACTCGATATGAGTCTGTTAAACCAGCTTGCACCCAATGCGCTCACTCGCACGGATGTGGAGATTACGCATGAAGAAGGCGAACTGCCGAGCACATTTGTAGATGGACGAAATCTGCTGTTCCTCAGTTTTGCGGCCATTATGGCCAAGCAAAAAGGAGCACGTCACCTGGTTACAGGGGTATGCGAGACGGATTTCAGCGGATACCCGGATTGCCGGGATTCATTTGTGAAGTCGATGAATGTGACGCTTAACCTGTCGATGGACTATCCATTTGTCATTCATACCCCGCTCATGTGGCTGGACAAAGCCCAAACGTGGAAGATGGCGGATGATCTCGGTGCCTTTGATTATGTACGCGAGCGTACCCTGACCTGTTATAACGGCGTGATCGGCGATGGGTGCGGAGAATGCCCTGCTTGCAAACTACGCAAAGCCGGACTGGATCGCTATGTACAGCAACGTTCTGCTGCTGCATCGGCGGGAGTGGATGTACGATGAGAGAACCTGGAACATTTCGTATTGTAGAGCATCTGCAACGCATCGGAGAAGATATTCTACCCACCCAGCTGCGCTATCACCGCAAACGTGTGCTTGTAAGCAAAGAATTCACCTTTGACGCAGCACATCATCTGCATTGTTATGAAGGCAAGTGCAAGAACTTGCACGGTCATACGTATAAAGTTATTTTTGGCATCAGCGGTTATCCGGGTGAAACCGGGCTGACGGTTGATTTTGGACATATCAAGGATATATGGAAAACTCAGATTGAGGGATATCTGGATCATCAGTACCTCAACGAGACGCTTCCTTTAATGAATACAACGGCTGAAAATATGGTCGTGTGGCTGTTCGAACAGATGGAACATGCGCTCCAGACGGAGCCCTATGCCGGGCTGACCGATGGTGGGCGGACGGAGTTTGTCCGACTCTTTGAGACACCAACCAGTTACGCGGAAGCGAGACGGGAGTGGATGATTGATGAGTAGTGTGACAGAGCAGGTGAATGAGACGGGATCTCGCAAAGAGGCTCGTATTCCCGTGATGGAGATTTTTGGTCCGACAGTTCAAGGCGAAGGCATGGTGATCGGGCAAAAAACGATGTTTGTTCGTACCGCGGGCTGCGATTATCGCTGCTCCTGGTGCGACTCGGCCTTTACCTGGGACGGCAGTGGCAAGGACCAGATTCGCATGATTACGCCAGAGGATGTATGGGAAGAATTGCGCCGCGTTGGCGGCACGCGTTTCTCCCATGTTACCATCTCCGGCGGCAACCCCGCCCTGCTCGCTTCGCTGGGCGGATTGGTTCCCCTGCTGCGGGAGAACGGCATCCGTACTGCGGTGGAGACGCAGGGCTCCCGCTGGCAGTCTTGGCTGGCGGACATTGACGAAGTCACCGTCTCGCCCAAGCCACCCAGCTCCGGTATGGACACCGATTGGGCCGTGCTGGATGATCTGATCAAACGGTTGGCCGCTGGCCCGGTAGAACGAAGTCATAGTCTGAAGATCGTGATCTTCGATGAGACAGACCTGGACTATGCCCGCCGTGTGCATGCACGGTATCCGGGCACAGATTTATTTTTACAAACAGGGAACCCGGATGTGACTTCCGCCGATACGCCAGATCTGGCGTCCTCACTGCTTGCTCGTTATGAGTGGCTGATTGACCAAGTTAGTGCATCCGATGACCTGAATGATGTTCGTGTGCTTCCACAGCTTCATACGCTGGTATGGGGCAACAAACGCGGCGTGTGATGGGCAGTATGGGTGGAATGAGCGGCATGATGTAAGGATGAAGACGAAATGTCCTTAGAAAACAAAAGAATTCAACAGGCAAAACACGCCTATTCATATATACCGCAAGGCTTCGGCTTTGACGGAAACAAGGAGCGTTTAATAACCGATGAGACAACCTGAAGAGATGCAAGATGTGACATTGCTGGGCAACCAGAACGTAAAATATACGTTTGAATATGATCCAGGAATCTTGGAGAACTTTGATAACAAACATCCGTACCGCGATTATTTTGTAAAATTCAATTGCCCGGAGTTCACTAGCCTGTGCCCGATTACGGGTCAGCCTGACTTTGCAACGATCTATATCAGCTACATTCCTGATATCAAAATGGTGGAAAGTAAATCACTCAAGCTGTACCTGTTCAGCTTCCGCAACCATGGTGATTTCCACGAGGACTGTGTGAACATCATCATGAACGACCTGATCAAGCTAATGGACCCGCGCTACATCGAAGTATGGGGCAAATTCACACCGCGCGGCGGCATCTCCATTGACCCATACACGAACTACGGTAAGCCGGGAACGAAGTACGAACAGATGGCCGACCATCGTATGATGAATCATGATATGTATCCAGAGACGATTGATAATCGTTAAACTGCTGGATAAATCAGCTCTGCTATAAATAAAGTCAAATTATAGGATACAGAAAAGCCGAACTCTTCAAAATCTGAAGAAGTTCGGCTTTTCAAGTATAAACCTGTATGGAACTCAGTGTATCAATACAATGGGATCGCAGCGCATTCAAGTAGACTGATCGTCCTTTAGTTCTTTGACTTTTTTAATGTAATGTGTCAGCATCAACACACCAATCGATTGAAAAATGATAAATATGACGATGGCAGCAGATAGAGATTTCGGTGCTACATAGATAGCCTGAAACGTTATTACAGCCATATATATAATGGTCATCACCAACTCACGTTTGGCGGATTCATAAGGTGATAAGGATTTCATATCCATCCCTCCTCTATCCTTCTTACACATAAATATGGGTCTTCTTACAGAAGATGCTAAAGTAATACGTTTATTTTGTAAATGTAATGCTATTAATAAACACCTCGGAAATAGAGTTGAATTCACCAACGTTTTCCCTTGTTCCCCTTGTCGGTCCAATCAATCTATCCTATTATGTAACAATATGCTTACACGCATATATTACAACATCAGGCGCTGATCCCTCGTGACCGCGACCAAAGGAGAATTGTACATGTCTACTCAATCCACTTTAACCAAGGACGCCACAGCGCGTTCGAAAGCCCCACCCGGATCGGATGCCCAAAGCACCGTTTACCGGATACTTATTGCCATCAGTCTGGTTCATCTTTTCAATGATTCGATCCAGTCGGTTATTCCAGCCATTTTTCCGATTCTAAAAGATTCCATGCATCTCACGTATACTCAGATCGGATGGATCTCATTTGCTATTAACTTTACCGCATCCATTATGCAGCCTGTCGTAGGCTGGTTTGCAGATAAAAAACCGACGCCTTCCATTCTGCCCATTGGCATGGGTTTTACATTTACCGGCATGTTGCTGTTGGCCTTCGCTGACAGTTATATGGCTGTGCTCATCTCCGTTATTTTTGTCGGTCTGGGTTCTGCTGCTTTCCATCCGGAAGGTTCACGGGTATCGCATATGGCTGCTGGTCAGCGCCGTGGGCTGGCACAATCCATCTTCCAGGTCGGAGGTAACGCCGGACAGTCCCTTGCCCCATTGCTTACACGCTGGATCTTTATCCCGTTTGGACTGTTTGGTGCCATTGGATTTACAGGCATTGCTGCCATGGGAATTGCAGTTCAGATCTACATCGCCCGTTGGTATGGACGCATGCTGCAATCGGGAGGATATCTGCGTAGACAGGCTGCTGCCCGTCGTGCACCCAATCCTGCTTTACGTAAAAAGATTACTGCCGCCATTACACTATTGATCTTGCTCGTCTTTGTTCGTTCCTGGTATATCGCTTCCATCGGCAGCTTCTATGCGTTTAATCTGAAAGATACTTTTGGATTGTCCACAGAGGACGCGCAGATCTATATCTTCTTGTTCCTGGCTGCCGGAGCACTGGGTACGTTCTTTGGAGGCCCCTTGGCGGATCGATTCGGCAAACGTAACCTGATCTTCCTGTCCATGGCCGGAGCTGCTCCACTTGCTCTGTTGTTGCCTTATGCGAATCTGTTCTGGACAGGCGTACTGCTAACCATTATTGGTTTTATCATGTTATCTAGCTTCTCGGTTACGGTTGTATACGCGCAAATGCTGATTCCAGGCAAAATCGGAACGGTCTCGGGCCTGATTACAGGTCTGGCATTTGGTATGGGAGGCTTGGGCGCACTTGTTCTGGGCAACTGGATTGATGTCTTCGGCGTATCACCAGTAATGCAGGTGTGCAGCTTTCTGCCCCTGCTCGGGATCTTCACGTTCCTGCTTCCATCCGATAAATTACTGAATATCTGGGCGAAAGAAAACGGTAGTGAAGAGTAACCTACATTTGTAGTAAATAAAAAGTCTAACCACAACAAAAGGGTTCCCTCCAACTCTGTATTTACAGAGCGGCAGGAACCCTTTTGATATATTTGTTTTTCTCGAATTTAGCTTCAACCGTTTATTCCACGTCACACATGACAACGCTACTACCTTGATCTGTAATCAGTTTCTTCACATCTTCAAATTCAAGGAATACCGTCGCCGTATTTTCCATGGGATGAATTCCAATTTTCTGACCGACTAGATCCTTGTCAAAGACGACGGTTACGTTCTTCTGAATATTATTGAGAACCCCCATAGGGTTAACATGCCCTTTTTCCAATCCGAGTAACTCCAACAAATCCTTTTCACTCGCAAAACTGAGTTTACGGCTAGGTATCTTTTCGCCTAAACTTCTCAAATCAACTGACTTCGTTCCAGCAATCGTTACCAGATAATAGTTGCGCTTCTTGTCATCACGCAGAAACAGATTTCTAACGATATGTTCTGTATGTGGAATCTGATAAGAGAATATTTCCTCCATCGTATATACTGCGGGATGTTCAATACTCTCGTAAACGATATTGTTGCGATCTAAAAGATCATAGAAACCTTGTTTGTTTAACATGTAAAATTCATCTCTTTCAATTAAGTATTCTGCTATAAGACTACTTCTTCTGTAACCTTATTTCAAACGCTGAAGGATCAGCCGTTTTTTGTACAGCATTTTACCTGCTTCGGCTACATCACGGATCGTATTTTTGTTGCTCACTGAACCAAAGACCATGCCGGCAATCGGCACAAGTTGAAACAATTTCTTCCAACCAAAGGATTCACTGTAGGAGTTAAAAACTTCCCGCCAACCCTGCATTTGCGATACCACTTCAATAGGCTTGTCTGGATCATCGTAAGCTGCCAGTTCTTCAATGATCGCTTTCTTGCCTACGATATCGGCGGAAGAGAATTGCAGACATTTGACGATAAAGATACGCTCCAGCGGTTCATCGGGATCATAGCCGTAACATAGTGCCATCTCCTGCAGTACCTTCAGAGAAAGCCCCATCACCATGGGAATATCTGCTGCAATGGTTACAATGCCACCGAACCCTGTAGCTGCTCCCTGAGCCGCGGCAAACTTCGTTCGACTCTCGGTAATGTTATCGGCTACCTGGTCCAGCACCTGAAGTGGCAGATTCTCTACACTATGAATCTTCGCTGTCCCCTCAGCTTCAGCATCCTGTTCCAGACGATCAGTCGTGTCCGTCATGGAATAACCGGATTTCTCGGCTTCCTCTTGCAACAGCTTGGCTACTTTTTTCTTCTGTACGAGGAACTTGCCCCCATTCTGTACATATTGACCGACGTCATTCAGGGAATCTCCGATTTTCTGTTTCAGCGCTTTAGGCATCACCTTATCCAACATCGCAAACGGTAAACGCCCGATTTTATCCCATATAAACAAGTCCTTCTGTTGTTTTTCCCATTTCAAAATCTGTTCAAGTTCGTGGTCCAATGTTTCGCGTGAATCCATATGTGATCCTCCTAATAGGTTGTGTATCGTAATCCGTATCTTTCTCATACGCAAAAATCATCGTTGTGGTTGCTTTGTTTTATATCCAAGACATCGATACTTAGGCCGTTCTATCTTATCGCTCACATACAGAAGAGCCCTTAATCAGCATCACTCGCTAACTAAGGGCTCTCGTATTTAAGGTTTCACTATCTCTTATTTCGCTTCTGCTACTGCTTTTCCATCTGGAGCCGGAACACCGAAATCAGGTGTGCCATCTTCACGCCAATGAATCACTTGAGCACGAGCGTGACGGTTCGGATCATACAAGGGATCACCCTCGATGTCTTTGTAATTACGCGCATGATAAATCATAATATCGGTCTTGCCATCCGTTGATACCGTAAAGCTGTTATGGCCCGGACCGTATTGGCCGTTCGCTTCACAAGTCTGGAATACCGGCTCGGGTGATTTTACCCAGCTTTCCGGATCAAGCAGGTCGGCATTTTCATCTGCAGTGAGCAGACCCATACAATAATTGTAATCAGTCGCGCTGGCTGAGTAACAGATAAACACTCTTCCATTTCGGTGCATCACGGCTGCTCCTTCATTGACCTTAAAGCCGATGATCTCCCAATCGTACTCTGGCGTAGAGATCATGACCTGTTCACCGCGTAGCGTCCACGGGTTTTCCATTTCGGAAATGTACAGGTTCGAGTTGCCCACAATATCAGGATCTTTCTGCGCCCACACCAGATAGCGGATTCCCTTATGTTCAAAGGTCGTTGCATCCAGCGCGAATGATTCCCACCGGGTGTAAATCTGCCCTTTCTCTACCCACTCTCCTTCAAGTGGATTCGCCGAATCGTTCTCCAGAACATACATCCGATGGTCGAACAGGCCTTCGTTGGTCTCACTGGTGTGAGCCGCAGCGTAATGTATGTACCATTTGCCATCGATAAAATGAATTTCCGGTGCCCAGATGTTGGCACTCATTGGCCCTGTGTCACGCTTGGTCCAAGCCGTTACTGGCTCGGCATCTCTTAATCCTTCCAACGTCTCTGCTCGCCGGATCTCAATCCGGTCAAAGGCTGGTACGGATGCGGAAAAGTAATAGTAACCGTCCGTATGACGGTACACCCACGGATCAGCACGCTGCTCCAGGATGGGATTAGTAAATGTAATGGAATCAGTCATGGGAATGCTCCCCTTTCAAATGTGTGTGGTGGCTCGGAGTTGAGGTTGTGTGTACGATGCAGAAAAGAGAAGAGCTATTTGAGTGCACAGCGGGCGTTCGGGGGTGGCAGGGCCTTGGTTCTCTCTTGTCCTCCGATTTCTTTTCCACCCGCTCTTGGCGGTTGAAATCGAATGCCAAACTCGCTCCTGCGGCTCCTTCCTCCCCCTCACTGCTTGTGCACCCTTAGAGCAGTAGCTCGCTCTTTCCACGCTCGCTGGGTTACAACCTCACTCCGAGCCTTATTTTTGGCTCGGTTTTATGGGGTCGACCGCTTCGCAGGGTCAACTCTCCCCATGTAATGCAGAGCTGGCCGCATAGCTATAGGCCAGCTTTGTGGTGCACAGCGGACGTTCGGGGATGGTAGGACCTTGGTGCTCTCTTGTCCTCCGATTTCTTTTTATCACCGCTCTCTGCGGTTGAAATCGGATGCCAAACTCGCTCCTGCGGCTCCTTCCTCCCCCCTCACTGCTTGTGCACCCTCGGAGCGGCAGCTCGCTCTCACCGCGCTCGCTGGGTTACAACCTCACTTCGAGCCTTTTTGGTGGCTCGGTCTTATGGGGTTGACCGCTTCGCAGGGTCAACTCTCCCCATGTAATGCAGGGCTGGCCGCAGAGCTATTGGCCGGCTTGTCATGCACAGCGGGCGTTCGGTGGCGGTAGGACCTTGGTGCTCTCTTGTCCTCCGATTTCTTTTTATCACCGCTCTCTGCGGTTGAAATCGGATGCCAAACTCGCTCCTGCGGCTCCTTCCTCCCCCCTCACTGCTTGTGCACCCTTAGAGCAGTAGCTCGCTCTTTTCGCGCTCGCTGGGTTACAGCCTCACTCCTCAGGTGCGCTGATCTGCTTGCCCCAGACCGCCACGCCGTGGTCATCGAGGCCTGTCATTACGAGTGCCGGCTGGCTTCGCTCCCAGTCCCAGGACGGCAGCAGTTGCAGCTCTTCCGTGGAAGCTCCGCCCCATGGGCTTTCTTTCCACTTTAGTGTCAATGTTTGTTTACCATCAAACGTCCAGGTTCCTGAACCGTTTTTGCTTTGAATTTTACCGTTGCCCGTTAGGGTATATGGCACGGCCTGAATTTGCCCGTCTACGGACGGGTCAAGCGCCATGCCTTCCCACTCCCCGGCTATCATGGACTTTGGAATGTCCTGTGCTGTCTCACCGGCGTAACGCTCCGGTGAAACCACAGGCCAGCCGTCCTTGGTCCATAACATTTTGCGTACATGCAGATATGGCCAGTTTTTATCCGTCTCACCCCGTGCATGATGCACGATGTAATAATCTTCTCCGTCCTTCAGAACGGAGTTATGTCCGGGCGCAACCCAGCCCTCACCTTCTGTGAAGCGATAACCGCCGAGAATTTTGGTGCCGATCTCATATTGCGGCAAATACTCTGTATCCAGCATGTTATTGCCGTTTATGTCCGTATACGGTCCTGTGATTGAATCAGCACGCGAAACCCGCACGTTATAGTCCTCGAATAAGGAATCATAGGAGACGAACAGATAATATTTTTTGAACTCCGGGTTATACACAATGTAAGGACCTTCGACTGCACCTTCTTCGGTAGCACGATCCCGAGCGGCAATGCGTGTACCATAACCCTCGTCCTTGAATTTCCCGGTGTCTGGATCAAGTGGCGCAATGTAAATTCCGTCAAAGAATGAACCATATACCATCCACGAATTGCCCTCGGCATCTACGATGGGATTAGCATCAATGGCATTTAATTTGTCCTGTTCATTCGCAGAAGTTTTCACAACCAGTCCTTCATCAGTCCATGGACCTTCGGGAGATGAGGATGTCTGAAGACCAATGGCCGACTGGGTACTGCCAAAAGAAGAAGCCGAATAATACATCCGATAGGTATCGCCAGCCTGGATCACATCCGGTGCCCACAGATTGACTGCACCTGTCCAATCCAGCGCTTCTTGCGGAATACCGGACAGAGCCTGACCTACCCATGTCCAGTTAATCAGATCATCTGATTTTCGTACCATGACACCGGGTTTCGCTTCTCCTGCTACACGAACGTCTGTGGAATAGACGTAGTAGCCCTGATCGGTTTTGATAATAGCTGGATCATGCGCATTGTTCACCGTCCAGCGTGATTCATCGTCCAAAATGGAAGTGTCATACAACTGAGTATGTTGAGGAGCTTCAGGAAAGACGGGACGGGACACCGTTTCTCCTACTCCTTCTCCAGAACAACCCGTAGCTCCAACAATCAGCATCAGCAACATGGAAGCAACAACCCCTCTCTTCGAAAATGTCCACCCTCGGAATCTCTTCCGCTGATTCATCCCTTCACTCCCGAAATGGCAACCGATTCAATAATCTGTTTCTGGAAGATCAAGAAGATGATTAATACCGGCAACAGGGCTACAATGGACGCCGCCATAATAAGTGGGTAATCCGTTTGAATCGCATACGTCGCATTGAAGTTCGCGATAACCAGCTGTAACGTCTGCTTCTCCGGTGAATTCAGATAGATAATCGGTGCCAGATAATCGTTCCAGATGCCCATGAACCAGAGAATCAGCTGTGCAGCAATCGCCGGTTTGATGAGCGGGAACGTAATACTGGAGTACAAGCGGAAGTAGGAACTTCCATCAATCTTGGCCGCCTCAATAATCGCATCAGGTACACTAAGCAGGTATTGACGAAGGAAGAAGATCATGATTACGTTACCGAACAGGCCTGGAACGATCAGTGGCAACAGCGTATCCACCCAGCCCAGCTTCGCGAACATGATGAATTGTGGGATCATGACTGTCGGATAAGGAATCATCATGGATGCCAGCAATGCGAGAAACAGTTTATTTTTGTGCGGGAATCTTAATTTGGCAAAGGCAAAGGCAGCGATACTGGACGTAAACGTACCCACCACCGTTACACTCACCGCAACAATAAGGCTGTTTTTGATCCCGCTGAGCAGCGGACCAGCTTCCCAGATTTCTTTATACTTACCAAATTGGAATACTTCAGGTATCCACACAGGCGGAAGCGCGAACACATCTTGCTTCTCCTTTAATGAAGTGGACAGCATCCAGATCAGTGGTGCAATCATCGCAATCGCACCGATCGCGAGTACGATAAAGATGATCGAGTTCGTTAATTTCCTCTTTTGACTGTAAGACATCTCCGGTTCACTCCTTTCCTTGACAATCAATCCCCATCATAGGCTGATTTTTCGTTCATTTTGAATTGCACCAGGGTAATGACAAAAATGAAAATACCCAGAATCATGGCCATCGCTGAGGCATAACCCATCTGCAAGTTACTGAAGGCTTTCTGCCAAATGTAGAAGACGATTGATGCCGAAGAATATTCAGGACCACCCGTAGGCGTCATAATGTTCATCTCGGTGAAGATCTGGGAACCGCCAATGATATTTGTAACAATGAGGAAAAAGGTAACTGGCTTCACCATAGGCCAGGTAATGTTGCGGAAGATCTGGAATCCATTGGCTCCATCCAGCTCAGCCGCTTCGTAGTATGTACGTGATACACTTTGCAGTGCCGCCAAGTACAATAACATCGTGTATCCGAGACCTTTCCATATCGTCATAATAATCAGAGCGGGTTTGACCGTGTCTTTGTTCGCGAGCCAGTTTGGACCCTTGATACCAAACAGGTCAAGGAACTGATTGACCAGACCGTAATCCCCGTTGTATGCCCAGTTCCACATGATGGACACCGCAGCGAGGGAAGAAATAACCGGAATGTAATAGATCACACGGAATGTCGTTGTGCCGGGAATTTTACGATTCAGACCCATTGCCAGCAATAGAGCCAACAACAGACCAATCGGGATACCTAGCATCAGGAAGAATGTATTAAACATCGCTTTGTAAAAGAGGTCATCCGTGAGCAGATCCTTGAAGTTGGCCAAACCGATAAAATTCATCTGTCCCAGTCCATCCCAATCGGTAAAGGAACCATAGAGGGAATAGAGGAACGGGAACATGACAAAGATTAGCAACCCAAGAATCGGAGGCAAAATAAACAGATATCCGTACAGCATCTCTTTGCGATACAAACTCGATTTCGTAATCACGGCGTTCACCCCTGTTTCTAGTATCAGCATGTGGCATCCGTCGATTGAACCTTGTCGATCAACGAATGCCACATGCCCGTATGGAATCCAATAAGCTCCAATAAGAACAATGCCAGCAGCATGATTGCTGGCCGCCGGCATCGCCTTTTCCTATCTACTTATTCTGAGATTTCTTTTCCTGTTCAACCGCTTTGTCGAGCAGCTTCTGCATTTTCGGCTGCTGCTGCTTCACATAATCTGCGGCTGTAATCTTGCCATCCAATACCGGTTGAATGTCCGTGAAGAACAGGTCATACCATTCCGCATTGTACGTGTAGTTACCTGGCAGAGCCCGGCCGTAATCCTCTACGATGTCAATGAATTCTTGCTTGTTGGCTGGTTTCGTGGATGTATCTTTGGCCCACTCGTCTGCCATATCAAGCAAGTTCGGGATTTGTACCTTGGCATCTACCAATTGCTGCATGCCTTCCTTCGAAGCCGTAAGGTAGTTCACCAATGCTGCCGCTTCTTCTGGATATTTCGTTTTCGCCGATACCCCAATGCCCAGAGATCCGATCCACGTTGCCGATTTGCCAGTAGATCCCGCAGGGAAAGGCAACAAATCATAATCGAAAGGCAGTTTCTCAAATGTACTCATATCCCATGGACCTACAGGGAAGAAAGCCATTTCACCTTTCATCCAGCGTTGGTACGTATCCAATGTTTGCGCTTCCTCAATAGAAGGTGTGATTTTGTATACGTTTTGCATATCCGCGAAGAACTGCAGTGCTTCCGCAAATTTCGGATCGTCAATCGTTACCTTTGTTTTGGTTTCATCCAGCCAGTCGCCACCGTTGCTCCATACAAAGGATTGCAGGGCCCACTGTACGTTGAATCCAGTACCGTATACATCCGGTTTACCGTCTCCATTGGTATCCTTGGTCGCTTGCTGGTTCACCTTGATGAACTCTTCCCATGTATATGGTTTATCCGTGTCAGGGAATGGAATGCCCTCTTTTTCAAACAAAGTCTTGTTGTAGCCAAGTGCAAATGGCCCCAGATCTTTCGGCATACCGTAGATATCACCTTGGCCTGCCATTTGGCCGTCATAGCGATACAGATCCACGCCGTATTTCCAGATATTATCGAGATCAACATCCGGGTTATTTTCAATATACGATGTGAGGTTCATCAGCACATTGCTGTTCACATACGCTTTCACATCGCCCGGATTGATGTAGAATACGTCAGGCAAGCTGTTGCCTGTAATTGCCGCTCTCAGCTTGGTTGCATATTGATCCGCAGCCGTTACGATGATTTTGACTTTCACACCCGGATGATCTTCTTCGAATTTCTTGACCACCGCCTGGTAAGCTTTCTGCTCGTCTGTACCTCCGCGGAACATAAACGTTAACTCCTTGTCCCCACTCGCGCCGCTGCTACCTCCACAACCTGCAAGTACCAGCGCACTTACCAGCATAAGAAGCATAAATGTGACCCAATTCTTTTTCTTTACCATCTGAACCCCTCCTGATCTGGATTTGTAACCGTATTCAATTGGATGAAATAGGATTTCTGTTGTTAAATTTATCAAATCCAGATCACTTTAGTCAACACTTTTATAAAACATTTTATATTTATCTAAAATAAATCAGTACATCGGCCAGCCATTCGCGTCCCAAAGCAAGTCATTAATCAGCAATTTCGGATTGCCATTATCCTCTGCATCATAGGCGTGTCGTGCAATGACATTGCCGTTGTACACGTCCTGACCACCTGGACCTTTCCATTTCACGTTGCCTGTATCCAATATCGTTCCTCCGCCATTCAGCATATTCACTCCGTTTTTATCCACATAAGGGCCTGTAATACTCGTCGAACGCCCATAGACCATTTTGTAGGTACTGTTTACCCCTTGGCAGCAAGAATCGATTGAAGCAAACAGGTAATAGTATCCGCCACGATATACAACACTTGGTCCTTCAATAGCCCCCCCGTTATTCGGACGCGCAGCAATGGAAGTTATGCTTCCTGTCGGTTTCATCGTGTTTTTGTCCAGCTTGACAATCTTCAGACCGCTCCAGAAAGAACCGAAGGCCAGCCATGGGTTGCCTGAAGCATCAATGACCAGATTCGGATCAATCGCATTATAATTATTGGCGGTCGTAGTCTGAAGCACCAATCCTTCGTCCTTCCACTGCCCTGCTCCAATGCTGTTGGCAGACGCAAGACCAATCGCAGACCGATTGGAGCCAAAGGTGGAGATGGAATAATAGAGCCATACTTTTCCGTTATACTGCTCTACGTCTGGTGCCCATACATCCAATCCACTTTGTCCCGGAACAGCAGAAGCCCACCAGGATGGTTTACTTAAGAAGATTTGTGGAACACGATACCAGGACGATCCATTATCCGATTTCAATACCTGAATACCTGGGCCGGTTGAAAAGGTGTACCACGAGCTTCCCTCTTTGATAATCGACGGATCATGAACGGCGGTATCTCCGGTCAGATTCCAGAACGCCGCCAAAGCTTTTGACTGACCTGCCAGTAGTAATACCATCACAAGTAATGCCGGTAAAGCCAACCGTTTCCACTTAAACCTCTTCACATTGCTCAACTTTTCCAAACCGAACTCCACCTTTCCGAATCAAATGGTTAATTAGGTTCATGAAGTAATGAATCAATTTAGGTATAATAGGATTATAAAAGCGGTTTCATTACATTTCAATGGTATATTTCAAACATATGTAAACTGATTAACACTTATTTTAACCGGAATAGTGAACAAAATGTAGTTTATATTTTCATATTTGCGCTATGTACAGGGGTTTTGGCTTCCATTTCTCAGCCCTTCCCTTCCATGAAGGAATGATTTATAATTATCTGAAATAAAACATATAAATGTGCAAATGTCTGCAATGAAAAGAGACTTTGTTCAGAACGGGGAAAGGAATCCACCTATGATTTATATTAAAGATCTGATGTCGGGTGTGAATATCTTCAAAGCGCTCAGTTCGGAAATCCGGATTCAGATCATCGAGCTGCTGGCCAAGAACCAAAGTCTTAATCTCAATGATCTCGCAACTAAGCTGGGTCTCAGTAATGGCGCTATCACAATGCATATCAAAAAGCTCGAAGAGAGCGGATTGATCGAGATCAACACCGCTGTTGGTAAACATGGCATTCAGAAGATATGTTATCTCAATGAGGAAAAATTAATGGTTGATCTGCGTTCACAGGAGATTAACAATCGTTACGAGGTGGAAATTCAGGTCGGTCATTACAGCGATTATCAGGCTGCGCCTACATGTGGTCTCGCTACCCGGGACAGCATTGTTGGAGAGTTCGATGATCCGCGTTACTTTGCTGATCCATTGCGAATTGATGCGGAGATGATCTGGCTGGCTGAAGGTTATCTGGAGTATCGGATTCCCAACTATCTTAAGCCGAATCAGTCGTTTAGCGAAATTCAGTTGTCGATGGAACTGGGTTCAGAGGCACCTGGCTTTTGCGACAATTATCCTTCGGATATTTATTTCTACATTAACGGTATTGAGATTGGCTGCTGGACGAGTCCAGGCGATTTTGGCAATACACGCGGTACCTTCAATCCGGAATGGTGGCCTCCCCATTTGAATCAGTACGGCATGCTGAAGCTGATCCGGATCACACAGGAAGGCAGCTATATCGACGGATGCCGCATCTCGGACGTAACGCTGGATCAGATCGGTTTGGATTACAAAAGCGATATTCACTTCCGCATTGCGGTTACCGACGGCCCTTTGAACAAACGGGGCTTGACGATCTTCGGCAAAAACTTTGGCAACTATGGACAGAATCTGCTTGCTCGCGTTCTCTATAACGTGCAAGAGGAATAGTTTCCATTCTGACTAAAATCTCAAAATAAAAAAAGTTCGACCGATCTGCTAACGTAACTGTTCAACACAACAATAATGTATCCTTAGAAAGAGTGCGATCCAGCACTCTTTTTTTGTTTTCTCTCGCTATATAGCTTATTCAAGCTTAGCCGCCGAAGGATTAGAAGGATACGAGTTGGTGAACTCCCTTCCGGTTCATATTGCTGTGATATAATAATGGCCTAGAATGACAAAATGGAATAACGGGCGGGGATAGCTTTTGAAATTGGAGCGATTAATCTCAATCATATATAAACTTTTGAACCACGAAGTGTTGTCTGCCTCCACCTTGGCGGAAGAGTTTCAGGTGTCTCCAAGAACGATCTATCGGGATATTGATGTAATCTGCGCAGCCGGCTTTCCAGTCGTCTCACACCAGGGACTTAAAGGCGGATATGGCATGATGGATGGATACAAGATGGATAAAAGCTTGCTCGGTTCTTATGATGTCGATGCCCTGATTACGATCCTTAGTAGTCTCTCCACTGTCTTCGAAGACGCGCGTGCACAGGGAACGATTGAACGTCTGCAAACAATTGGACCGGAGCATCAGACCTCAAGTCTATCTGTGGATTTGGAGACTCGCCGAACGGAACCTGATGCCCTTCCTCATCTCCGTACAGGTATTATGAAGCATCAGGTTGTGCGTTTTGACTACATCAATACGAAGAATGAACATACTCCCCGCCAGCTGGAACCGGTAAGACTTCATTTTAAATATCGTAATTGGTATGTTTATGGATTTTGCCAGACAAGGCAGGATTATCGGGAATTCCGACTGTCCCGGATGATGAACGTTCAGCTTACATCGGAACACTTTCAACCACATCTTGAGCTTCCTCAAGAGAATGTTGTGTCAGATCCATCATGGCAAGATCAGATTAGTGATGTTGTTTTTCGAGTGAAACCGGAATCGCTATCGGAAGCCATGGATCATTTTCAACAGGCAGATAAGCAATTTCACGAGGATGGAAGTATGACGATGCGCATCCAGGTCCATCAGCCGTTACAAGCCAAGTGGTTATGGTCGTTTCTACTCAGTTTGGGCAGTGGCGCCGAGGTGATTGAACCGATTGAATTACGAAGCATTCTGAAAGAACAACTTCGAAACGCACTTAACCTCTATGAAGAAGTATGACACGCTGTTGTCATACTTCTTTTTTTATAATTATCTCAGTAAGTTAACCCAATCCACCCCCAAATTAAAGGAGACGATCATCAATGAATCATCCGGTACAAATGTATAATTATCACGCATGGGCCAACCAAACCATCCTGAGCAGAATCAAGGAACTGCCCTCTTCCGTACTGAGTCAGGAAGTGAATAGTTCGTTTCCAACCATCGCTCATGCACTCAGCCATATCTATGCAGTGGATAAGATGTGGTACCTGGTGTTAACTGGCACAGGTATGCCCGAGGCACTGCAAGCATGCATACCTCTCAATAGTGAACTTCACGGTTCTGTGGGTGAATACATTCAATGTTTTAACGACCTGTCGGCGCAATACAGTGAGTGGTTCCAAGGCCAAGATGATCTGGAACAAACCGTTCTGCTCGATAATCCATTTGCCGGAGTTCGCGAAACCAGCTTATCGGAAATGGTATTCCATCTGGTAAATCACGGGACCTACCACCGGGGCAATGTATCTACTATGCTGCGTCAATTGGGGCATGCCTCCATCATGAACGACTATTCTCTATTCTGGTATCAAGAACCGGCTCAAGTATAGACAACGATTCGATGGAAAATGTACATTGTATCCCCGTGACATCGAGGGATGAATTGAGAAATTGGTTGCAAGAGCACGGAAAAGTCCAGAAATCTTGCTGGGTCATCGTAAGCATGAAACCAACTTCGGATGCCCTGCTGTACTTGGACGTGGTTGAAGAGTCGCTTTGCTTTGGATGGATCGATGGAATCAAAAAGAAAATATCCGAGACTCAATTAGCACAGAGATTGTCTCCTCGAAGCCATCGAAGCTCTTGGACTGAATTGAACAAGGAACGTGTCCGCCGTCTAGAAAAGTTGGGCTTCATGCATGACGAAGGTAGAAAGGTTCTCCCTTTTATGGACCCGAATGCTTTCATTATCGATGGTGTAATCGAACAAAGGCTGAAAGAGGATCAACAGGTTTATGCGAATTTCATCGCCTTCCCTGCTCTGTATCAAAAGATTCGGATCGATACGATCCAAAGTGTGAAACAGCAGCCCGCATTATTCCAGAGTCGATTGGACAAATTCATAACCAATACGAAGGAAAATAAAATGTACGGTCAGTGGCATGATAACGGACGACTTTTGGACTATTAACGTGTCTCTGAAAAACATTAAACAGGACTTCCCTTATGCGGAGGCCCTGTTTTGATTTCTTATATCCAGTCAGGTATTAATGATTTTGCCTGTATGTTTTGGGAGACTTGCCATAGGCTTTCTTGAATTGACGGGTGAAATAATTACTGTCGTTAAATCCGCATTCATATGAAATTTCCGTAATGGACAGGTTCCCGTTTTTCAATAAATGACATGCCTTTTCCAGACGCAACTTCTGCAGATAAGAGATCGGAGTCATCTGATAATAGGATCGAAAAATCCGATTCAGATGCCTTATCGAGATGTTCGACTTCCCCGCAATGTCCTCCAGCGACAATGGCTCCAGATAATGATCTTCAATATATGAAATGGCATTCGCCAGATGCATCAGATTGTTGCCTTCAATGCCCTTTTCCTGCGTATCATATTGCCTCGACAAATATACAACCATCTCCGTTAGACGTGAGATCAACATCGTCTGATAGCCTTGCTGTTTACTGTGATACTCCTCAATCATGAACGATATCAACGATTCGACATACTCCAGACTGGAAATGGATAACGCCAGTTTACTCGGAAATGAGTGGGTATTGCGATAGAACGGTTCCAAAACAAACAGTGCCTGGAAGCCGTTGGATTTCCTGAGATCAGGCCCAGCCGAAGCAAGCATCTCGGGACTGAACATCACGTTACAGATCCTAAAATCATGAGGGTCTTTATACGCATGATGGGTGTCACCATTGATGACAAACGCGTTTCCTTTTTTAATAAAAAATTCCTCGGTGTTCACCACATGGGTTGCATGACCATTCAGAACAATCACAAGTTCCGTAAAATCCATATGATTATGAAGCTCCATGTCCTCAACGTGTCCACCATACTGAATGAAAAACGGAAATTGTTGATGATCTGAAGTAAACCATCTCAAATAGGCATTACTCAAAAGCATTCCCCTCCACAAACATTGTTGGGCTGAATGTCTATATCATGCTATTCCAGGACCGAAAAATCAAGGTTCAATATCCTTAAATCCGTTATAATTCGCCTTGTAGCAAGGATTCTCTAATATGTCCAGATTCGTACTAAACTCTCACAATGAATAGGAGCATAACATGATGAAATATACCAATCCGGTTATTCCGGGTTTTTATCCCGATCCAAGCATCTGTCGTGTAGACGAAGACTACTATCTGGTGACCAGTACCTTTGAATATTTTCCGGGTGTGCCTATTTTTCATAGTAAAGACCTTGTGAACTGGCGACAGATCGGCCATGTCCTTACTACCACTGAACAACTCCCTCTAGCGAACGCGGGCAGCTCTGGCGGCATTTATGCTCCAACACTCCGGTATCATGATGGCTGGTTCTATATGACAACAACCAATGTAAGCGGCGGCGGAAATTTTTATGTACGTAGTGCCCAGCCCGAGGGACCATGGTCTGCTCCGATTTTTGTTGATCAGGACGGCATAGATCCCTCTTTCCTCTTTGATGATGATGGACGTATATACTTTCAAACGGCTTGTAATGGCAATGAAGGCGAAGGCATCTATCAGTGCGAGATAGACATCACGACCGGAGCCAGACTGACCAATAGTCGATTGATCTGGACGGGAACCGGAGGAGCAGCCCCCGAAGCCCCCCACTTGTACAAAATAAACGACCTCTACTATCTCATGATCGCCGAAGGTGGAACCGAGTATGGTCATATGGAGACCATTGCTCGAAGTGCAAATCCATACGGACCATTTGATCCGTGTCCTCATAATCCGATTCTGTCCAATCGCAGCATGAAATCCAGTATCCATGCAACCGGGCATGCAGACCTTGTCCAGATTCAGGATGGAAGCTGGTGGGCTGTATGTCTGGGCCTTCGTCCAGCAGGTTACCCCATGCGGCACCATCTGGGACGCGAAACGTTCCTGGCACCTGTCATGTGGACGGATGACGGTTGGCCGATGATCGGTGTGGACGGACATATTGAGCCGGAGATGACTGGCCCTTCGTTGCCTGAACACCCCTGGTCGCATCAGGCTATTCGGGATCATTTTGACGAATCAACTTTGGACATGAACTGGATCTTCCTGCGCAACCCGGCTCCGGATAGTTGGACGCTCACAGAAAATCCCGGGCAACTCATCCTGCGGGGTCATCCGGTTTCGCTCGATGATGGACAAAATCCAGCCTTTGTCGGGCGTCGATTGAGCCATTTCTTATGTAACATGGCGACCGAACTGCATTATGAGCCAAGTGCAAGCGGCGGTGAAGCGGGTTTAACCGTATTTATGAATAATAAATATCATTATGACTTGGCTGTAACAAAGATCGACGACCAGAAGAAAATCATACTACGGCGAACTGTCGGTTCTCTACGAACGGTACAGATGCTTGACTGTGAGAAGGGTCCGGTTGTTTTACAGATCAAGGCCGACCGTAATCACTTTACGTTCCTCTACCAGCAAGGCTCATCCGATGCCATTGAAGTAGGTTCAGGTGAAACCCATCTGTTATCTACCGAAGTAGCAAGTGGTTTCACAGGTGTTATTGTAGCCATGTATGCCTACGATCCATCGGGGGAACGCACCCCTGCAAGTTTCGATTGGTTCGACTATGAACCTCTGGAAGAATAATCTCCAGCAGAATAAACCCACCCTCCATGCATGCATGAAGGGTGGGTTTAAGTTAAGCTATATTCTGTTCAGGAGAATTGATTACTTCCCAGAAGGCTGAGCTTCTGCCGTATAGCCTGTTGGGATATCCGCTTCTGCAGTCACATTTGTAATGACCATTGGATACATCATGTCCGGATCAGGTTGAATAATGGAATAGAGTACGATGGCACGTCCATCCTTCTCCAATTTCACATCATCAATCTTCAGTCCATAACCAGGGTGTGGCATTTCAGCACTGAGTTTAACTTTGGTTGTTTTGTCATCAACCTTCGTCGTTGTCACTTCAGGTACAATCGCTTGCTGGCCTTCACCTGGATTGGTTGGAGCTGGCTCTGCTGAGCCGCCGTTGCCGTGTTTATCCACAAATTCAAGTGCATTGAAGATCATGCTTGCAGCCTCCATACGGGTAAGCGACTGATCTGGACGGAAGTTACCGTCCTTATCCAGTTCAATGATGTTCATGTTCAGCAAGTTCTGGACTGCAGATATGGCGTCCTTACCGATTTTATTTTCGTCCTTAACAAGATTATACTTCATGATGACCGGATAAGTCCCGGTTGTGTTGATACCTTCATGAAGCAAAATAACAAATTGCTCGCGTGTCATCTTGCCTTGGGGATTCAATTCTACCGGAATGGACAATCCGTTTTGCGTAGCCGCTTGAACAGCATCAGCATACCACGTGTCTGGACTAATTTTATCCTGAGCGGAAGATGCAGCGTATGCATTTTTCAGACCAAATGCATTCACAATCAGTTGAACACCCTGAGGCTCGGACAATGCAAGATCTGGACGGAACAGATCCGCCGTTACTCCGTTAACAATACCTTTTGATTTCAAAGAATCCACAACCGACTTCTGTCCTTCATCCTTCACATCTGAAAAAGCGAGTACCGATGCACCTCCTGCTGTCAAAGAAACGCAGAGCGCAAGTGTTGCAGCCAATCCTTTTTTATGTTTCATTTCCTGGCACCTCCATATGATTAGTAAAGCCTATTTTTTACCTCTTCATTCCTACAGACGGGATACCCTTGGAAAATGTTTCAGTAATTTCGACAAATGGTGAATACAGCACAGGAACACGGCATACATCTCTTCTCCGAAGCCGATAATGTAACCCACTTGCTTTCTGCTAAGTGGCTTCGTTGACATTGATTGGGATTAGCGCAAAAATAAGAATAGAGAAATCCATCGGATGACGGATAAACTGCAAACCGGATCGCATACAGTAAGAGGGCACGACGCGCTAATAACAGGTGTCGGCCCTTTTCTTGACTCCACCTGCTGAACTGACTTCACCTATACCAAAAGGAGAACAACGCTTATGTCCAAGAAAGGATTACTTCGCGGTTATGTTGTGTCGAACTGGCCTGTCTATCTGGTTGCTATTCTTCTAATTATTGCCTCCAATATCGGGCAGGCATCCTTGCCCCGCATACTGGGCAGTTTCACGGATCAGTTGATGCAGAATACGCTTCAGATGCAGACCGTCGTAAGGTACAGCCTGTCCCTTCTGGCTATTGCCATCGGGTATAATCTGCTGTTCGGTACCGGACAATTCATGATTATGAAGCTCGGTCGACGCTTTGAATTCATGACGCGTGAGCGTATATTCAGTAAGTTTTCCGAACTTAGCGAGCATTATTTCTCCAAACAGGGAAACGGAAAACTGCTCAGTTATGTCATGAATGACGTGACTTCCGTCCGTGAAGCCATATCCAACGGTGTGACACTCATGACCAATGCCACCTTCCTGCTACTGTCCTGCATTGTCATGATGCTGCTTAGCGGGATTCCATTGACGCTCATTTTGATCAGTGTTGTCCCCTTACTGGCGATTCCATTTCTGGTCGTGTTTTTTGGTCCACGGATTCGCAAACGCTCTCGTGACGTACAGGAAGCTCTTGCAACCATGACGGAATCCGCAGAAGAACAGTTGGGTGGCATTCGCGTAACCAAGACGTTTGCTATTGAAGACAGTGCCCGCGCACGCTTTGGAACCACCGTCGATGCAATCAAGAGCAAACAGCTTCGGCTCGTTCGTCTGTCTTCCTTGTTTCAAGCCTTACTCCCGCTGCTGGGAGCCATCTCATTGGTCGTTTCTCTGCTTGTCGGAGGTATTATGACCATGCAGAATTCCATCACACTCGGAAGTTTTGTCGCCTTAACCTTATATCTGCGCATCATCATGGGACCACTTCAGCAGATCGGTAATGTCATTAATACCGTTCAGCGCTCGGGTGCATCCCTGGAGCGAGTGAATGACCTGCTGAGCGAAGTAGCAGATGTGCGTGAGCTTCCTAAAGCTACAGCGCTTCAAACCGTACAAGAGATCACCATGGAGAATCTAACCTTCTCCTATCCTGGCAGTTCATCTCCTGCTCTCAAAAACATTCAACTGAATATCCGTGCCGGGCGAACGGTTGGGATTGTAGGCAAGACCGGCTCAGGGAAAAGCACCCTCGTTAAGCTATTGCTGCGTACATATGAAGCACCTGAAGGAACAATCCGCATCAATGGTACAGACATTCGGCAGTTGTCCCTTGAAAGCCTGAGGTCACGTATCGCCTATGTCCCTCAGGATGGATTCCTGTTTAGCACCACCATCCGGGATAACATCGCATTTAGCGACCGGGAAGCATCGCTGGAGACAGTCGAGCATAGTGCGCGCCAAGCTATGATCTATGACAATATTGTCCGTTTTCCCGACCGCTTCAATACCCTACTTGGCGAACGAGGACTTACGCTATCTGGAGGACAACGGCAACGTACAAGTCTGGCGAGGGGATTGATCAAACAGGCGCAGCTTCTCATCCTCGATGACAGCATGAGCGCGGTTGATGCCGTCACAGAAAGTGGGATTCTGCGCAGCCTGCGTGAGATCGGCAAAGGCAAGACCACATTAATCATTTCTCACCGCATCAGCGCGGTCCGTCATGCGGACCATATTATCGTTCTGGATGAAGGGCGAGTCGCTGAACAGGGAACACATGCTCAGCTGATGGCTGCCAAGGGGTTATATGCAGCAACCTACCGTTTGCAGGAGGAGGGATTACATCATGTCTAACGCTAACGCTGAACTTCGCCCAGATGAAGAGGCCGATCAGAGTAAACGAACTTCGTTTAAGGCCATGATGGCATACGCCAAACCACATAAATGGGCTTTTGCCGGTATCTTCTTCTGTTCACTGCTTGGCATATCGGCAGATCTGCTGCAACCCTATCTGGTGAAGATCGCCATCGATGATCATCTGGCCGTAGGCCAGACCAGTGTCGGCTTTCTCGTTCAGCTCGCAGCCATCTTTCTCGGGCTGGCTGTCATCAGTTTTATTTTTACCTATATCCAGAATAATCTGTTGCAGCACGTGGGACAGAACATTGTATCCCGGATCCGAAAGGACCTGTTCAAGCATATCTCCAAAATGTCCATGTCCTTCTTTGACCGTTTTCATATCGGAAGTCTGGTCACGAACGTATCCAGTGATACGGAGACCATCAGTAGCTTCTTCACTCAGGTGCTACTCAGTCTGATTCGGGATGGCATGATGCTGGTGCTCATTATCGTCTTTATGTTCCAGCTTGATCCTGTTCTGGCGAGTTACTCTCTAATCGTTCTTCCTGTTATTGCGGTTGTTGCCGTATTATTCCGTAGTCGACTGCGAAAAGCATATCAAAATGCTCGTACGCGTCTTTCCCGCTTGATTGCTTTTACGGCGGAAAACCTGTCCGGTATGTTCTTAATTCAAGCTTTTCACCAGGAAGAAGAACAGAAGAAACGTTTCTCGGAACAGAATGCGCTCCATCTGAAAGCCAACATCGCTCAAGCCCGCTCCAATGTCATATTCAACCGAACATTTGATATCCTTGGCAATGCGGCACTGGTCATGATGGTCTGGCTTGGAGGTCGCGCTGTACTGGGTGAGTCCCTGCAAGTTGGGGTACTGTACGCGTTTATAAGCTATATTCGCCAATTTTTTCAACCGATTAACCAGATTACGATGCAGTGGAATACGTTCCAGTCGACTACCGTTTCAATGGATCGCATCTGGAACATTCTGAATACGCGGCCTGAGGTTGCCGATCCCACACCCGAACGGGCGTCATCAATGGAACCTCAGCGTGTGATGGGCCAGATTGATTTTAATGATGTGTCGTTCGGTTATCAGGCAGATCGGCCGTTGATCCAGCAGATGAACCTGCACCTCTATCCGGGTGAAATGGTAGGTATCGTGGGCACAACAGGCGCTGGCAAAAGTACACTGATCTCCCTGCTCAATCGCTTCTATGATGTAGACAAGGGCAGTATTGAGATTGATGGTACCGATATCCGGCATCTGCCGCAGGCTAAGCTTCATCGGATCGTGGGTCTGATTCAACAGGAACCCTTTCTCTTCTCCGGCTCCATCATTGATAATGTGAGAATGTTTCGTGAGGATATTACGCGAGAGCAGGCGATTGAGGCCTGCCGGTTTGTCGGAGCACATACGATGATTTCACGTTTGCCTCAAGGATATGATACGCATCTATCCGAACGCGGAAGCGGACTATCTGCCGGGGAGCGGCAGTTGATCTCATTTGCCCGGATCGTGGTGTTCCAGCCCCGAGTGCTCATTCTGGATGAAGCAACGGCCAATCTGGACTCACACACCGAACAACTTGTGCAGCAGGCGCTGGAATCAGTATCCCAGGGACGCACAACCATCGTCATTGCCCATCGCCTGTCTACGGTGATGCATGCTGATCGAATTCTCGTAATGGAGAATGGTGAGATTGTGGAGGAAGGTCCGCACCAGGAATTAATCGCAGCCAAAGGCGTGTATGCCGACTTGTATACCCATGCGCGTGATGCAGGTAAAAATTCAGCTATATCAGGGTAATGAACCTGAGTTATAGTAAACAAAGAACGTTGAACATGCCGCTCTGCTTATGCAGGCGGCACGTTTGGCATAGCGAGCAGCAATGTTGATTAGGAGGAGGATCTATGCAACAACCCGAAACACCCGAGCATGATGACCAACACATTCGTTACCGACGCAGCACGGCTCTATGGAAAGGAAGTTTATGCTTCCTGTTCCTTCTCTTGTGCGTGAGCTTATTGTGGATCATCGTGGATGGACAAGCCGAAAGACTGGAGACCATATATTATTCTATCGCAGCCGTACTGGGTATGTGGTTGATCGGGCCGTTGTTCTTCATGTTCCTGTCTCGACTAACCAGAACCCCCGCTGTTTTGTTGTCTTGGGATGATGAGTCTATAAGTACTGGCAAACGGAGGATTCCATGGAGCCGGATTCGCAAAATCGAACACGCCTCACCTGCCCGCAGCAAGTGGCTCCTATCCGCTTCTCCCATGATCGTTCTGTTCCTAAAGGACGGCACACGGTCTCATATTCAGACGGATCATCTGCTGAGCAAAAAAGAGCTGAACCAAGCAGTGACTTTGCTTCAGGAGACTTTGCAGGAACAACAGCAAAATGGTTGAGTATCGGGATGGATGAGGACAAGCTTCAAGCTTCCCACACATCATTGTGATTTCTCTACACCTATGGACAGGCTAACTTTGTAATTTCCGTAAGGCAGCAATGCTTCCAGCAGTTGACCAAGCTGCTCTGTGGTGCCAGTTTGCACCCGCATCAGATAGCAGCCTTCTCCGCTGACGCGGTGGACTTCAACGATGTCCTTACGTTCAGCAATGAATGTACGAAAGGCAGCATGTCTGTCGCCGGAGTTCAAGAAAACCGTAACAAAGGCCTGAAGGCCAAGCCCAAGGCGTTCCGGGTTCCATTTTACCGTATACCCTTCAATTACACCCAGATCTTGCAGCTTGCGCACTCTTGCACCAACGGCCTGTCCTGTGAGGTGAACCTCTTCACCGATCTCTTTGTGAGAACGTTTGGCATCCTGAATCAGGATCTGTAAAATGCGTATATCTGTATCATCTATCATTTCATTCATCTTGAATCAGCAATCCTTTCACGGTGAAATTAGTGTGGCCTAATTCCATTCATCATGTTATGTACGACATTAAACGGGTTGTATACCATATAGGGTAATACTATTCAACAACCCGAAGGAGTGCAAATATAATGAAAATTCAATTGATTCGCCATGCTACACTCTGGCTTGAATACGGAGGGCTGAACATCCTCGTTGATCCCATGTTGATGGACGCTGATGTCATGCCTGCATTTCCAAACACACCGAATGAGTTACGTAATCCAAGCATCGGTCTGCCTGAAACCGAAACGGATTATCTGCATCCGGATCTGTTAATTGTCACACATACCCATCTGGACCATTGGGATGAAGCAGCTGCTAAACAACTTGGCAAGGACATTCCTCTAATCTGCCAGCCTGGGGACGAGAACGTATTTCTGGCAGCCGGATTCACGGATGTAACGCCTGTAAATGAGAAGCATGAGCATCACTCTGTCCGATTTGCCCGTACATCGGGACAGCACGGCACAGGAGAGATCGGCGAACGTATGGGCAACGTATCCGGTTTCGTACTTGAAGCAGATGCAGAACCTGTCACCTATATTGCTGGGGATACCGTCTGGTGTGAAGAACCTGCTGAGGCCATCCGCCAATATTCGCCTGAAGTCATTGTCGTGAATGCCGGCGGTGCACGCTTCGTGGAGGGTGATCCCATTACGATGGACGGGCCTGATGTTGTCGCCGTGAAGCGCCATGCACCGTCTGCTCATGTCATCGCTGTGCACATGGATGTGATTAACCATTGTGTGGTGTCTCGCACGGATCTCGCTACTTATCTGGCATCCGAGCAGTTAGATGGTCAGGTGCTCATTCCACGCGACGGCGAAAGTTTTGAATTTTAATTTTTGATGCGGAAGCAAAGCGGAAGATAAATAACCTTTCACACAGGTGGGTGGATTGTAACGAACTCAGCACACGTTATTTTCTCACTGGGCACGCTTTTCCGGAGATTTATCCCTCTATTTGCTAGGATAACGTGTCTCCGATTCCTTAAATTTCGAATATAACGATAATCGGCACAATAAGGTGTCCTAGATTCGTTACGAAAAAAAGCTGGATGCGATCAACTCGCACCCAGCTTTTTTAATTGAAGGAACACGCTGAGCCGCAGGCTTCCCTCTCGGGCATCATGCCTGCCATTGCCCTCCCACGTATCCCATCCTTTTTTCTTAATCCATTACTGCACTTTCAATCGAATTACGTTCCATGATGCTTTCGCCAAGCTCGCCGTAATCAGGGTATCAGATACAACTGCACCCCCACGATTATGAGGTGCGACGCGGTTCGGTTGTGCGGCGGTATTCGTTGCTTTGAGATCATCACTTTCCAGCACGATATGCTCGATCACGGTACACTTCCCGAAGCTCCGCAGGTCCACTTCGAGCGGAAGGGATTCTTCCAGATGGCGGTTGACTGCAAATACGGTCACTTCACCTTGCTCTTCGTTATGAACCGCAATAGCTTCCAGATAAGGAACATCTGTGATTTGTTTGGTATCGTATTTTGGAGACTGGATCAATGGCACCAATGCTGTTCCACGTCCAAAGAGGGACGTATGCATGAATGGATAGAAGATCGTCTGTCTCCATGAGCCGCCGCCCGTATCTGTCATGATTGGTGCAATTACGTTAACGAGTTGTGCCAGACATGCCATTTTAACCCGATCCGCATGTTTCAGCATACTGATCAACATACAGCCGACAAGAAGTGCATCCTCGTGGTTGTAGATATCCTCCAGCTGTGGTGGAGCAATCTGCCACGGGTCCATCTTCGAATCATTTTCATTGGAGTGATACCATACATTCCACTCGTCAAAGGAAAGATACATCGTCTTCTTACTGCGCTTCTTCGCTTTGATGTAATCACAGGTCGCCTTCACGGTGTCGATAAAACGATCCATTTCAAGCGAGCGCGCCAGGAAGGTTGGCGTATCTTGCTCCTGGTTGCCGTAGTACTGATGCAGAGACAGATACTCCACGTGATCATACGTATGATCCAGCACCGTTGCTTCCCATTCCGGGAACGACGGCATATTCAGGTTCGAACTTCCGCAGGCTACCAGCTCAATCGTCGGGTCCGTCCACTTCATGACTTTTGCCGCTTCAACAGCTAACCGTCCATACTCATCTGCCGTTTTGTGACCAATCTGCCACGGACCATCCATCTCGTTGCCCAGACACCATGTTTTGATCGCATGAGGCTGCTTGTATCCGTGCTTGATGCGAAGATCACTATAATACGAACCTTCCGGATGGTTGCTGTACTCTACAATGTTGCGTGCTGCATCCGTGCCGCGTGTTCCCAGATTGACCGCCATCATCACTTCGGAATTGGCTTGTTTCGCCCAATCCACGAATTCGTTGAAGCCAAATTCATTGGTCTCAATCGTTCTCCAGGCGAGTTCCAATCTGCGTTTGCGTTCAGACACCGGTCCAACCGAATCTTCCCAATTGTAACCGGATACAAAGTTACCCCCAGGATAACGTACAATCGGTACTTGCAGCTCCTTAACCATCTCCAGCACATCCTTGCGAAAACCCTGTTCGTTCGCAGATGGGTGTCCAGGCTCATATATTCCACCGTACACGGCACGTCCGAGATGCTCAATGAATGAACCGTATAAACGCTTATCAACTACTCCAATTGTAAAATCTTTGTCTACCGTCATTTTTGCTTTTTCCATAATGAATTTCAACTCCCTAAGATTAATATAAAAATTAATTGATATTCTATGGATCAACGTTCATATTTATATTAAAATCGATTATAGCGTTAATTTCAACAGGAATTTTGCTAAATGTTATTCTTTTCACTGAATTTATGTTTAACTTAATTCTATACACGAAAATGGAGGAACACTTGTGATTAGAGCAAATACCGATGCCGAATGGCTACCCCTATATGAAGCACTTGCCAGTGAAGTCCGTCTACAGATCATCCGCCTCGTTGCAGAGACTCCGATGAATGTGAAAGACCTCGCTGCTTCACTCGGTTTGAGTAGTGCTATCGTAACCATGCATGTCCGCAAACTTCAGGATGTTGGCATTATTCAGTCCAAAATGATACGCAAAGACGGCGGCACACATAAAATGAACAGCCTTGCTGTAGACTGGATTGGCATCTCCATGCCTCAGGAAACCGGCACATCCCGCAAGCTCCATGAGGTTTCTGTACCAGTGGGGCACTACACTCATTTTGATGTCTATCCCACATGTGGTCTGGCTACATCTACTCAGGTCATTGGACAATACGACGACCCTCGTTATTTCCTCGACCCCGAGCGCATGCACGCCCATATTCTATGGTTTGGCCGCGGATTCGTGGAGTACAAAATTCCAAACTATATCTTATCCGGACAACAGATCAATGCCATTGAATTATCACTCGAAATAGGGTCAGAAGCCCCTTCGGTTAATCCGAATTGGCCCTCGGATATTACATTCATGCTTAATGGCATCCGATTGGGGGAATGGACAAGCCCCGGAGATTCAGGCAACGGACGCGGCATGTTCACCCCGGAATGGTGGAGTGACAGTGTCAATCAATACGGCATGCTCAAGGTGCTGCGAATTACGAATGAAGGTACGTTTATTGATGGACAGCACTTGTCCGAGATCACACTCGCGGATATTCCGGTGGAACGAAACCAGTGGACCTTGCGTCTCTCCGTGGAAGAAGATGCCCAGCATGTAGGCGGTCTTACCTTGTATGGTGAGGGATTCGGTAACTACAACCAGGATATCCTGTTCCGACTGTATTATCAGGATTGAGTTGATCGGAATAATAAATATCACAAAAACACCTTCCACTTGCCTGTCAAAGGCAGAATGGAAGGTGTTTTGTATAAATTATGAACATTTGCAGAATAACGAAGAGGGTACTTGTACTAACCTACAGTGCACTACCACCGAACAGGAAGCGATACTCCCAATGTTTGCCTGAGATATCACTAGTCGTTACACCACCGCCAGCGTTGGAATATGTGTGTAATACTTTGCCGTCGCCCAGATAAATCCCTGTGTGCGTAATGGTTGCAGTGGATTTATTCACGCCCGAATACGATGATGCAGAACTGCCTTTATAAGACATGAAATACATCAGATCGCCGCGTTTCAGGTTTTTCCAGTTGGTCTGAACCGCACCCTTTTCTTTCACATAGGCTCCCTGTTTGCGGGAATCCGCTGGAAGTTTGATGCCAAGTGCATCGATAAAGGCCTGACGTACAAAGCTGGAACAGTCAAAAGTAGCTGTGCTGCTACGACTAGCTCCGAATTCGTACGGTGTACCCCAATATTTCATCCCCGCCGCAATCACTTTTTCCACAGCCGCATTGCCAGTAACCGATGTACCACTATCTGAACCTGAGCCGCTTGTGCTGCCACTAACAGCTTGTGTGTATTTGGATGAAGAAGATATGTAGCCTGTCCGGTTAGCAGAATCCTTAATCTTGTACCAATCCGAACCGGATTTCTGAAGTACCGTTACCGTTTCCCCTTTAGCGACCATGCGAACAACCTTCGCAGAAGAAGTAGGTGATGTGCGTAGGTTTACACCCCAGATTACTTTTACTTGTGAATTGTCAACAGCAGCTGCCGATATCTGTGCCGTTAGTGCTCCTGTCGTCAGACTTCCCATCAGCATCGTTGCTGTGACACTTGCCGTAATAATGGTTTTCTTCCAGTTCATGATGTCGAGTTCCCCCTGATGTTACAGAATTTTAACCTGGCTTGGTTCTCCCGGGCTTGCCCCATTGTAAACGGGCTATCCATAACGTTCATCAGTCGAAAGTCCTGTATTGATATAGGCACACTTGAGCACTAAGTATCAGGGTCTGTCCTTCATCTGCTGGTAAAAAACACTGCCGATTCCTTCTTTTTCAAAGGTTAAATTATTGTAACTATTTGATGTACTTCATTTTTCTGCGGTATAAGAGCTAGGTAAATTCTCATCCAGGACATGCGTCATAAGAACTAGGTTTTAATGTTTAAAATCGCAAATATGGTAAACATTACTATGGTTCATTTACCGATTACGGTTCCCCGTGTTCACATTTTTGCTTCCACCCTCGATACTGATTGATTTGCCAGCAGTGTCGGTCACATTATTTCGGATCTCATTGTTGCTTGATGCAGTGGTACGGATGCCAATCCCGGAAAACCCAGCGTTCGTCGTCATCTCGTTACCAATGAGCTTGTTGTTGTTGGCATTAGCCAGTCGAATGATTGCATCGGGTTTCAGTGCTGCGTTTCGTTGGAAAATGGTATTGCTGGTGAATGTATTGTTGTTCGATTCAACCAGAATAGCCTGCAAGGATGCATTAATAATCGTGTTTTCGTATACCTGGTTGCCTGTCGCACCCGTTAGTACAAAGATTCCACGCGGATAATTCTCAATCACATTGTTATTAATCGTGTTGTTGGCGCCTTCATTGGGAATGCGAATACCTGCGTATCCATCCGTTTGATGAGTTTTATTAATAATCTGATTCCCGGATACCGTTGTGAAGGTTGCACGTGACAGATTGATGCCACTGCCCCCGCCTGAGTTGGTAATTTGGTTATTCATAATTTTGACATTCGTGAACTCACCTGCCGGATAACTCTCGTGTCCTGTCGCAATGGCATGTCCATTATTCCGGTCAAAACGGCTATTGATAATCTCCGAATCCTTCGTTCTGCGAAGCAGTGCACCAATCGTTGTATCCCGAATCTCCATGCGGTCCAATGTGAGGTGAGATACAGCCATATCCATAATGATGCCGCCTACCTGACTCTCACCACGGGCCTCGCGATTCGTACGATCTGCATCGATCGTGATATCCGATAATTTGATGTTGAGGCGTGGATCATTGTTGCGCAGAATCGGGTTACCAATCACATATTGGCCTGCCGATCCGGTTTTCTTAAATATCGTTTGGCCTATTCCGTCACCGGACAGACTTACTCCTGCATATAGACGAATGGATTCGTCTACCAGATAGGTTCCTTTTGGAAAATGAATCGTTCCCTCTACGCCCCGGTCATAGAAATACTTCAATGCATTTTGAATTTCCTTCGTTTGTGAAGATTTGGAGTTGACCTTCACACCTAAGTCCGTGGCCTTAATGACGTTACCCGCTGCTTCGACGACGTGGATCCCCCCTGTAAAATCTTGAAGAACAAACGTAATAACCATGGCAAGCAACAAGCTGATTCGTATCTTTTTCCCAAAAACATTAAACATACTCAACCTTCCTCTCATTTAAAATAGTTGAATTAATTACATAATTACCCTTTATATTCTTCGGTCAAGATCGTTCAAATTTTAAGTATTTTCATAAAAAAAAAAGCCAGGGATTTCTCCCCGGCTTAACCTGTATCGTTCATATCATTCCTACGACTGGTCGAACAGCTCGCTTAAGGTTCAATTCCCCATACTTTGGCGCCATCCTGGTAAGCTGTCACTTTCGTCCAGGCACTGAAGGCCGTTTTGGTGGAATCAAAGGAATAATCATTGGTTTGATCAAAATTCGTCCAGTTGTTTTTCGAAAAACGTCCCTGGATAACTCCGGTCTCGGCACCCGCAGCCAAGCTGCCAGCACCCGGTTTGAAACTAATCTCCAGATACGCATCTGCCGTGCCCTTGGCCGGATCTACGGAAACAAAATGCCCTTCCACGTTACCGCTACCAATCTGTGCATAATCACACCAGAAACTCAGATCAGCGGCACTGTCCTTCGTGAAATAATACCGGACCTTCACTTTGCTCAAGTCCACAGCAGTTGTACCCGTGTTCTTCACATTGAACTGTGGAGTAATCGCATTGCCCGAAGTTCCTGAACTACCATTACGGTATTGTACTTCAAGCGTTCCCGTTGTAACTGGAGGTGCCAATGGTGTCAACACCAATACATTCGAATTCGTCTGACCACTCGTATTGATGGCAACGACTCTGTAATTGTAAGCTGTACCATTCACCGCTGTAGCATCGGTATACGTCAGTGCGGTCAACCCTGTCGCCAGATCCGCATATGCTCCGCTGCCTACCGAACGTTGTACCTTATAACTTGCTGCTCCAGTCGATGCTGTCCATGTCAGTACCGCCTGGGCATTACCAGCCGTTCCAGTAAGGTTGAATACGCCTGGCACAACAACACCTGCCAGCGGTGTTGCAGATGCCTGTGTTGACGGTGTGGACTCACCTACGGCATTCACCGCAGTAATCACATAATAATATGTTGTGCCATTGGTCAAGCCTGTGTCCGTGAATGTTGATCCTGTGACCCCTGTCGCTACAGGCGTATAAGGACCACCGTTCACTTCTGCACGTTTCACGGTATACGTGGCTGCACCAGCAGCTGCATTCCAATTCAGAACCACTTTCTCACTTCCTCCAGTTGCTGTTACGCCAGCAGGAGCAGCGGGCACTTCCACTTCAGGACTGTCGGAATCTCCGAGAAGACGATCATACTCGCCGTAAGCTGTAGCTATATCCACCTGTGACCAGAAACGGTGATACGTAAAGGTTGGTGCGCCATTTTCCCATGTTTTCGTTGTCGGATTATACGACGTTTTGTACAGATTATCCAGGTAAGCCCATGCCGGATCTTGCTTGATCGCTGGACGCAGATCGGAGTATCCAATGTATACGCCATTGCCGCCTTTTGCCGGATCGGAAGGTACACCTGCTGTACCAGGAATCGTATTGCCCTGACCGAACGTTCCTGACCAGTTCGCAGGAATGTAGATCTCTTTTGCGAAGAAGCGGAAGTAGTCTTTACGCACTTCTTCCGTTACAATCCCCACGCCATCATTGTAATCCCACGCCGTATCCAGCAGTGTCTCAGCCAGATCCTTCGCTTCCTGACCTTTGGCACTGAGCGTTCCATTCTCTGCCTGGGTTCCTGCGGCAAAGAAGGTCAGCGCCTTAATGTAACTTCCCAGTACCCCTGTGTCCTGTGCAGGATCTTTGGTGACCACACGGAAGTTCGGATTTTCCGTGAAGGAACTGAAGCCATTCCATTTATCCGGTTGACCTTGCCACTCCTGACTGCCTGGAATCCAGAACTCTCCTGGGGCTGGTGTTGTCGCTACCTGTGCATTCAGACCACCAAGAATCCGCCCGCCTGCTGCGTTCAGATAGTACCCTTGGGCATCCGTCACTGGACGCTCATCCACAAATACATAATCCTTGGACCAGTCGATCCACTTGGTAATGACTTTTTTGGCCATCTGGAAGTTCTCGGAACTCAGATCCCCGCTCTCGGCAAGAATATAATACATCTCGGCTACACGTTCCAGCGACCATGCTTGGAATCCAAACCATGTGTTCGAATCAGGATCACGATATACAGGAGCCTCCTGATATGCCATGTCATAGAATGTGCTCACCCCAGCCGGATAGGCTTTGTATGAACCGTCCAGACTGTTCGTTGCGCCCCCGCCGATCGCTCCTTCATAGGATTGTAACCATGTGTAGAACTCCAGCTGGCGCTTCAAGGATGCATTCCAGTCTGCCTTGGCTGTAGCTGATTTCGGAATCAAGCCACCTGCCGGATCAGACAAGGCGTATGCCGCGACCGGATTCTGATAGGCCTGATGCGTATGGCTCGCACCAATCCGCCAAGCCCAATCCCCACCTTGACCCAAGCCACCGCCCCATGACGTATACCAGGCCATGAGATACATGTTGGAATCCTTACCTGTACCCGGGGTTGGTGTACCATTCTTCGCACTGCCGATCTTCTGGAAGTACTTGTCGTGCATACCATATCGCAGATAGTCACCCATCTTCTTGGCCTTATCCAGATACGCCGTATTGGTGTATCCCATCTCCTTCGCCCAGTACAACACCTGTACTGCACGTGCATCGGCATCGGTTGCATTTGTATAACGCCACTGCGCTGATGGTGCTTGCGTTTCTTTCGTGAACAGGCTCATGAAGCCCTCGTTCGGCTTACCAAATGTTTTATTATCCTGAGACGGATGCGGAATGGCTTCCCACACCGACTCCTGCTCTCCACGCTGGAACGTATTCACATAGGCAGCCGTATGAGATGGATTCAACAGGTTTCCATATCCGTACCAATTATCCACGTCCAGCAACCAGTGCATCAGATAGGTCTGATTGTTCCCGTAAGCTGCTTTGAATTCCGCATCCAGCGGGTCCTTTCCTGCTGCATATTGTCCATTAATCGCCGATGGATATTGATCCGGGAATGGTTTTTCCGCTGCATACGTGGCAGGGCTATTCGGATTGTAAGAACTCATGGTAGGCTGCTCTTCCTTGCCATCGCCTTCATTGACCGGAATAATGTATTTTTCCATGCTATCCCATGCCGCTTCCAGTTTGGACCAATCCCCCGTATAGTGACCGTACATCGTCTCTAGCCATAGCCAGTAACTGTACGCCTCTGATGTCGTCATGTGCCCATAATCCGGTGCCTCGCTGAGCAGCGTTTCAATGGAGTGATACGGAATGCCCTCTGGAGAAAAATATCCGTTCGCCGGATCTTTTAACTGATCATACAATTGCAAAAACCGGGCTTCATTAATGCTGTCTGACTGAATCTCGATGGCCTGATTGGCGGCATGTGCCGTTTGTGGCCCTGCCCAGAGTCCGGTGTATCCGGTCAACATGACGGTTCCCGCCAGCATGGCTGTTAAACTTTTTTTCGCAGCTGATTTCAACATGAATATATACCTCCCTGGAATAGTGGAAATTAAATATAAACGCTGTTGCTGTTGGTCTGCCCATGCTGTTCTTCGGCTTCTGATTGTGCGCCAGTTACGGCTCCAAGCCCCATACTTTGGTGCTTCCCTGATACCCGGTTACCTTGTTCCAAGCAGTAAAAGCCGTCTTGGTGGCGTCAAAGGAATAGTCATTACTTTGATCGAAATTGCTCCAATTATTTTTGGAAAAGCGTGCCTGAATCACGCCGGTCTCTGCTCCAGCGGCCAAACTGCCCGCTCCGGACTTGAAGCTGATCTCCAGATACGTGTCTGCTGTACCCTTTGCCGGATTCACTGCGACGAATGTCCCTTCGATATTGGCCGTGCCCATCTGGGCATAGTCACACCAGAAGGTCATATTCTCCGTACCATCCTTGGTGAAATAATATCGGATCTTCACGGTACTGAGATCAATCGCCTGTGTTCCGGTATTTTTCACATTGAACTGCGGGGTTACCGCATTGCTCGAATTCCCGGACCCTCCGCTGCGGTACTGCACTTCGAGTGTACCGGTCGTCACCGGAGGTGCAGAAGGCGTCAGTGCCAGGACATTGGACAGCGTCTGTCCGTTCGCATTCACTGCTGCAATCCGGTAATTGTACGTGGTGCCATTCACGGCTGTCGTATCGGTGTAAGTCAGCACGGACAATCCCGTTGCCACATCCGCATATGTCCCGCCCGCTACCGAACGTTGCACCTTATAGCTAATAGCGCCCGAGGCTGCTGTCCAGGTCAGGATCGACTGCGCATTGCCAGCTGTCCCACTTAAAGTCAGCGCTCCCGGCAAAGTCGTTGCTGCTTGCGGTGTAGCCGACACCTGTATAGAATTCGAAGATTCCCCTGCCGAATTTACAGCGGTTACCACATAATAATAAGCCTTCCCGTTCGTCAGTCCCGTGTTCGTATAGGTCAATCCATTAACACCCGTCACGACAGATGTATACGGTCCTCCACTCACCTCGGAACGCTTCACCGTGTATGATTCAGCCCCGGGTGCAGCTGCCCAGGTCAAGCTAACCTGATTGCTGCCCGCCACAGCCTGCACGCCAGCAGGTGCGCTCGGAACCGTGACCGGTGTAACGCCCGGCTCCTGTCCATACACCTTTACCCCTGCATCGTAGACAGGAAGGTATACGCTCTTCACAGGATTACCTGTAGTCAGCGTCTGGAACGAATGATCATTGCTTGCATTCCATGCGCCCTGTGGGCCTGTAATGCGGAACTGAACTTCTTTACGATAATTTCCTTCCCCGCCGGGATAGATCTTCGTATTACCGAAGTTCGCTGTAATGGCATAGATATGCTGGGCTGCATTGACCACAACCGGTTGGGATACCGTCGCCCCCTCCGTATAGGATGTTGTCACTTGCACATCCGAGACGGTACGTCCGGCAGCATACACCTCGCTCAGATCAAGGAAATACTTAAAGGACAGTTGATCTCCCATACGGGCAGGCCAAGCAGACCGATTATTAAGCTGTGCCCTGATTTCCGTATAATTGGAACCGGATGATTTAACAGCAGCCTCTACAAAGAACTCATCACCCTTCACCTCAGGTGCAGGGAAGTTCGAAAGGGGCTGATGATTCTGACCAAATAGCAGATTCATTTTAGCTAGCGCACCAGTGAATCCCGCGTTATAATCCGTTGCCACCTCATTGCTCACATAATCCCCGATATCATCAGTATACCCATCCGATGCATCCGGGCCACCGACCATGGCACCATACAGAATATGGCGGTGATTCGCCGGGACATCCTCATTGTTCAACCAAGAACCGTGAGCGGTCCGGTGATGCGGATGCTGGGGTGCATTTTGTCCGTACCCGACCACATAACTGCTCTGACGTGGATTATCTCCCAGAATGTAGTTCATTTGTGAAACGGCGAAATCCTGATATCTGGATTTCTTCACAGGATCACTGACCCAGTCGGAATAGACAAACGAGATAAAGGATGCATTCGCTGCATACCGGAGCGAGCCCCACTGATCCAGCCACGCCAGACCTCCCGGTGTGTATCTGACTCTCTGTCCATTGGTCCCGACAGACCAATAATCCAGGTTACGCTCAGTAGATTGAATAAACCTTGCGGCCTCCGGCATGTTCAGACTGGACGTAATACGAGCCAGCAAAATCTGGGCACCGTAGTTTTTATTGTCCCAGCCTTGTGTCCAGGTATATGGCCAATTGGCAGCACCTCCACTGGAAGACCACTGATTGGTTGCCGCAATCGCTTTGGACAAGTAAGCGCTATCATTAGTGGCTAAATAAAGCCATGCTCCACCCCATGCCAGCTCATCATAATATCCAGACCATGAGTTATAGAACGATTGTGCATCGGTAATACAATCGGAGTATTTCCCCCGGTAAGTATCTGCAAAGTGATACAGCTCCTTCGCATGTTGAAGCAGCTTCGCAGCATACACAGGATCATCATCGGCAAATACAATTGATGCAGCTGCCAGTGATGCCGCTGTTTCTCCCGCCAGGTCACTGCCTGGACAGGAAGCATCAATCTTAAAGGCAGGCCGGTTCATCTGCATCACTTCAGCAGGGCCCCACCAGGCGTGATCCGTATTCCCGGCTCCGACTTGTCCCCATAATTCATTTGGTTTCGTATGCGCTTTCATAAAATAGTCTGTGGCCCACTTGATATTATCCTTAATCTCCTCCAGTTGCCCTGCCTGCTCATATCCTTCGCGGTATTCCACGACGGACCAGGCCAGCATGGTAGCAGAATACGCCATCGGTAATCCGAATTTCACATGATCTCCGGCATCATACCATCCTCCGGTCAGATCAACGCCTACATCAGCCCCATCCTGCATGCCCGAATTGCCACGCCATTCGACCCGATTATTCGCTGGTAATGGACCTGAACGCTGTGCTTCATAGAAATAGATGGCCTTTTGCAGTACTTCAGCATAATTCTGGTTTCCGGCGGCCGCATCCGCCTTACGAAGTCCTGTACCCATCGATAAACTTCCTGCCAGTAGTCCTGCCGATAACGCAATCATGGCGACTCGTCTCCACCAGCTCCCCTTCATGTTCAACTATTCATCTCCTCTTCATGAATGTTCCGTATGCATTACTCTGGACTGCGAATGGTATCCGCTCCTCCCCATGGTGTAACTCCGTGTAACTTCCACCATTAATTACCATTATAGTCTTTTGTTTAACTTGCAATATAAGCGTTGGTGACTTCTAAAATAACATTGTTGTGACCTGCTCGGCATCATGCGACAAAAAAAGCTGCTTCTCTGACGCATATGCGTGTTAGAGAAACAGCTTTTTATTATTGCTACAACCAGCACTACAAACCAAATGGCATTTCTGACCATCCAGACTGTGCATCCCTGCACATCACCATGTGTCAGAATAACTCAGTGGTTACACTTTGAATTTGTTAATTTGCTCCTGCAGTTCTTCAGCCATCTTGGATAACGAACCTGCGGATGATGCAATCTCTTCCATCGAAGCCAGTTGCTGCTGAGTTGCCGCAGATACATTATGCACCCCGCCTGCTGCTTCTCCGGCAATATTAGAGATCTGACTCACATATCCTACAACCTCAGTCGTACTCGCCGACATTTCTTCTGAGCCTGCAGATACTTCCTGAATCTCGCCCGCTACTTTGTTGACCGCATCCGAGATCTGCTCGAACGCTTGTCCTGCCGCAGTAACCATCTCGATTCCGGCTTCCGTCTCACTGCTGTTCACTTTGACAGCCTGAACAGCATGGTCTGTATCTTTCTGAATCAATTGAACCAGATCCGTAATTCTTTGTGCAGATGTGGAAGATTCCTCAGCCAGCTTCCGCACTTCTCCCGCGACTACAGCGAAACCACGTCCATGCTCTCCTGCTCGTGCGGCTTCAATGGCTGCATTCAGTGCAAGCAGATTGGTCTGCCGGGCAATATTGTTGATTACCTCGGTAATGGTTCCAATCTCTGCTGAACGTTCCCCCAGCCCTGTTACCAGCTCTGTCAGTGAAGCAATGGAGTTACGAACAGAACCCATCTGTTCAACCGCTTGTTGAATGATCATATTACCTTCGGAAGATTGGTTTGCCGCATCCACAGCAGATACCGATACACTTTGAGCAAGCTCGGCAATCTGTTCCGATCCAAGAGCCATCTCATTCATTGCTTGTGAAGAACGCTTCACAATATCAACCTGGTCAGACGTACCTACAGCCAATTCCTCGACCGTTTCGGAGATCTGTTCCGAAGCCTGGGTATTCTGCTCTGCACTTGCAAGAAGCTCTTCCGATGAAGCAGCTACCTGTTCAGAAGTGAGGGATACCGATTCAATCATCGCGCGCAGATTGCCACTCATGGTATTGAAGGAAGCTGCCAGTGTCCCCAGTTCATCCTTGTTCTTCAGTACAATCGTCTCACCCGTCAGATCACCATTGGCGATCGCCATAGCTGCTGTGTTCATCTTTTTAATTGGACGTGAGATGATACTTGCAATGAAGAATGCAATGAATACTGCAACTAAGAATGCAAAAATAGTCACTGCCAAAATCACGTTAAATGCATTCTCTGCCAACACAACCGATTCATTCGTTGCCGCTTCCGATCCTTCATTGCTCAAGTTAATTAACTGGGCAAGTGTGTCGTTAGCTGTGTACCACATTGGATAGGCCTCGGTATGAAGTCTGCTTGCTCCCTCATAATCGTTGTCCACGCCCAATTCGATGAATGCAGGCATTTTTGCCAGATAGGCATCATAGTTGTTACTGAAACTCTCATTATATAGCTTAAGTGCTGCTTCATTGCCTCCAATGTATGTAAGCAACTGTTTGCGCTCATCCTCGATCTTGGTGAGAAGAAGCTGCAACGCTTCATTCATCTTGGTTAATTCGTCTTCGTCCTGTTCAACGATAATTGCCAGCGCCAACCGCTCTACATCGGAGACATCACCATTCATCATCCCAAGCAGGCTTACACTCGGCATCCAGGTTTGATCCACTTCATTCGCTTTACCAGACATATTATGGATCTGGACTAACGCATAGACGCTTACAAAAACCAGCATAGCTACAACTATCAGAAAACCAGTCAGTAACTTGCCTCGAATCGTTAACTTTAATTTCCCCAACATGTTCCCCACTCCTCAAAATAATACATATTAATAGTATATCGTCACCTATCGTCATGAATTGTAGATGTTAGAATTCGATTTCTATACATTTCATGTAACTTCGAACATAACGCAAAAGAAGTCTCCCATCTTTGGCAGAACCAGAGATAAGAGACTTCTTTATTGAACAAAACCATCCCGACTTCGCAGTACACTGCGGTCAGACGCTAACGAAAAACACGTCGGTGTATGTTAATGAAAAAGTCGGGAATCGACTTGGTATAATTGCGGGTCGTAATCAGAATCACACTGATCAGACTGCCCAGAAGGAAGCCACCCAGAATATCTCCTGGATAATGCACACCTACATATACACGAGACACCCCTGTCAACACAGCAAGTAATAGCATCCATAATCCGAAGCGACGTCCAATGAAGAATGAAGCAGCCGCAAGGGCAAATACAAAGGAAGCATGTTTACTTGGAAAAGAAGGGTCAGGTACATGGGCTACCAGCTGATGGACTGGTCCTTCCACAAAAGGCCTTGGATGGCCCACTGCGGGTGATATCCCCCATTTCGCCAGAACTAGCGCCACAATGGACGCTACACAGGCATAGAAGACAACTCGCTGCTTCAAAGGATTGCCGAGAAACCATACGATAACGAGCAGTGCGATCATAACCCAGACCGCATACTCGGATGATGTAATCATAAACCAGTCCAGAAACGGAATTCGGTCTGCAAACTGATTAATCCAGTTAAATACGGATTGATTCATAACTAGCTTTTAATACCTCCATTACACAAAACAAGATTATTTTTTACATAATAAATATACACTAACTATTTGTCAAACAATCCCCATCTTGACCGAAGTTACGAAATCAAAGAGGACATTTTGCTTTCTTTTTGTTAAACTAGTTTGGGTTACATATCAGTTCAATCATAGAAAGGTGAAGATTATGCTTAAAAAATGGTTATGGGGTACAGCCCTGACCCTGGCACTTGCGATTACAGGTGTCGTTGTATATTACGGATATTCGATTGTTCATTTTGCCAATAGCATCTCCACGGCTTCCGGGACTTCAAACTCGTCCTCTTCCGGCACAGACAGCGATTCAGACACACCAACGACAACGATTCCCAGATGGGAGGGCCAGGAACGGGTGAACATTTTGCTCCTTGGCGGAGACTCAAGAGGCGACGATGCAGGACGCTCGGACTCGGTCATGGTCGCTTCCATTGATCCGGTCACGAAGAAAGCCCATCTATTCTCCGTACTGCGAGATACCTATGTAGCCATTCCCGGGCATGGCAAGAGCAGGCTCAATGCAGCCTTTTCTTACGGAGGTGCAGAGCTGACCAAACAAACCGTCAGTGATCTGCTCGGTATTCCCATTCAGCATTATGTCTACACGGACTTCACAGGTTTCATGGCACTCGTTGATGCGGTAGGCGGTATTGAGATTGATGTGGAGAAAGACATGTATTACACCAGTAAAGCAGATAAACATATGTACGACATTGACTTGAAAAAAGGATTGCAGCATATGGACGGTAAAACCGCCCTGCAATATGTTCGGTTCCGGCATGATGCCACCTCGGATTTCACCCGTACCGAACGGCAGCGAATCTTCATGACCGAGCTGGCCAAGAAAATGCAAAGCACCACGTCGCTCTTCAAAATCCCGGATATCCTGGAAGCGATCGCTCCCTATATTGAGACAGACCTTAGTCCAACCCAGATGTTAAAACTCGCATCACTCGGCTTCGATATCCATGTGAACGATATCGATCAGCAGCAGATTCCACCGAACAAGCTGCTCACCAATGAACTGGTCGGCTCTGCTCAGGTACTCGGTGTCGATGTAACCAAACTCCAGTCTTATATTCAGAAACTCTTTGAAGAAGATGCCGCGTCCTCGGAGACTACATCATCAGAGGAGCAGAACTAAAACAAGCATGAATTATATCAACAGAAAAGACGGCCGCAGCCGTCTTTTTTTGTACCTATTTTCTCCATTTAATGCAGCCTTAATGTTTAACAGGTACCCTTATATGATGAACTCCGGTTCCTGGAGGGAGGATTACATGTGAAAAAACCGAGAATAGCGGAATGGACCGAGCTGCGGGGCATTGCCTTTCTGGCGATCGTCATGCAGCATAATATCGCTGAGTATATCTATCGCGCCGATATTGAGCAACCGGATTCCATTATGCTGACCATGATTTATCATCTGACCCGATTTGGTACGCCAACGTTTGTATTTCTATCGGGTGTCATGCTGTTTTACCATCATCGTAATACCAAACCGGAATATCCTCGCTTCATTCGAAAGCGATTTGGCGATATCTATATGCCGTTTGTCGTATGGACACTTATCTATTGGCTTGCTGTCCGTATCTTCACCCCCGAGTTCTGGCTTGCAGGCATACCGGACTTCCGCAGTCTTGTTCGAGAACTGTTTGTCCCTCAGACGGGATATCATCTCTGGTTTGTCATTATGGTGTTTCAGTTCTATATTCTGTTTCCCTTGTTTCTGGCGGGAGCGAAAGCCATTCAGAGACGTATCCGGAACGCCAAGCGTTTCACGCCCTTGCAATTCATTATGGGGCTAATTCTCTTTGCAGCCGCATTCTACGCTCTGCTAATGAAATGGTCCTACTATAATATGGGTAGCTGGACAGAAACACTGTCTGAGCCTTGGTCCACGTTGCTGCAATATCGATCCTATTCATGGATCATGTACTGGTTCTACTTTTTGCTGGGTGCCGTATGTGCATGGTCAGTGGATAGCTGGAGGAGTTGGAGCACGAAGATACTGCCATGGACGATCTGTCTGTTTATAGGGATGTACATTTGGCTTGGATACGATGTGCTGCGTGGGTCGGGGGATGTTGTTAATTTGAATATCTCTACTTATTTGAAACCAACCACATTCCTCATCATTATGGCGCAGATACTCATGTTGTATGGTTTTCTTGTACTGATGCGGGGCAAAGACACACGGTTTCAGCGCCTGTTATCCTGGATTGGCCGCTATTCATTTGGTGGTTATCTGGTTCATGCACTGGTGATCTACGCGATCGCTTACGTCACCAGACCGCTTCAGCTCAGTGGATGGCATCTGCCTGTAACGTTACTCTCGTTCCTAGTAACGGCTGGTGTATCCCTAGCAATAAGTTGGACACTATCCAAGCTTCCTGGCTCCCGCTTTACGGTAGGATTAACGCGTAAACCACGTTTAAGCGCTAATCACACTGTTTCTATGGGCAAAAGAAATTCACCTGAGCGAACTCCGTCACCCGGCCCTACTCGTAGTCCGGGGACGAGTGAGACATTATGAACCAAGAAGAGCGTCCCCGATGTGGAGACGCTCTTCTTTAGTTCACTTCGGTTGAAGTTGATCGTCCGGGAACAGGCTCTTGGTGACCTGGGGCTGGGTGCGCATTGCCCTTCTGATTCACAAACCTCTTCAGATCACCCGTCAATTGTTCCTTCAGCTTGTCCACCAGCTGCGTTTCGCTAATACCTTTTGCCTGAGCAATCTCAGCCAGGGATTTCCCTCCCTGAAGCTGCTCGTGCAGTTGAGCCGGTGTGACTCCAATAAAACGGGCGATTTCGCCCTTATCTACCATGGAACGTTTGCCATGGTGGGCAAACTCACGCCGCAAATCACGAAGCGGGGTATTGATGACCTTTTTCAATTTGGTATCCATGTCCGCCTTCGTGGCTGCTGCTTGTTCCTTGGTGAGACAACCTTCTTCTACAGCTTGATCCACACGCTGCGCCAATGTAGGCTTCAACTTCTGCAATAACTGTTCCTCACTAAGACCCTTGCGCTCTTTGGCAATCTGGGACAACGTCTTGCCCAGCTCCATCTGTGCTTTCAGATCCCGCAGGCCGATACCAAGCAAGTCTGCCGTTTCACCGATCATAAACAAACCGTGTCCTGCCTGCATGCATGGCTTCGTTTGTTTGCCGGAGGAAGAAGCTCTAGATGCATCGTTATGTTCCTCAACCCGTAGTGCTGGATCAGCGAATGCCACATGCCCAGTTCCTGCTGTTATGACTATGGCTGCCAATCCGGCTGCCATCCATGTTTTCCATTTCATGTTCATTTTTCTGCCGCCTTTCCGATGTCGAAATCCTGTACCTCCCTAGTTTGAGCCTAAAATCCACTTTTTTATGCCATAAAATACAAAAAGTCATCATTTTTCTCACAATTGATCACAAAAAATCCTATTTTTTTCAGTTTATTTCCGCTATACTGAGTGTAACTTCATGATCTAGTTGAACAGTCCTGGATTACCTTATCGCAGGAAGGACGATATGTAATAATGCGGAAAGATTGGTTAGATCCGTTTAGATCCGATCTGGAGATCGTGTTTGCTTCAGCGGAACAACTCGTACGGAAATATCCCGAACCCTTGTCAGGATATGCATTGGAACAACTTCATTCGGTTAATCCGCTGCTACGAGATTCGGGACATAGTTACATCGGGTACATCATTCCACTTTGGATGCAACACTCAGACAAACTACCCCAAGAGAAAGCACTCCAATTAAGTACAGCCTGTCTCATTCACATGTTATATTTTTTGAATCAGGACGACGTGATGGATGAACAACCTGAGGATACCACATGGAAGTTATCCCTGGGGAATCTATATTACATGGATGCACTTCAATCTTACTCGGAATTATTCGATCCTCCCTCCATATTCTGGATCTATTTCAGACAATATGTAGTGGATTGGGCCGTGAGTGTTACGGGTGAGCATTCCATTGATTATTTTCAAAAGAGTCCCTTGTTGATTGCGCAAAAGGCAGCCCCTCTGCTCATTGGAGCTACAGGTGCACTGCTTATGCAGAAAGAGTCCGACCGGATCATCCCGGTGTGTTCTGGCATCAACATCACACTCATGACACTCCAGATGACCGATGACTTCACAGACACGCAACAAGATGCTGTGCATGGAAACTACAACAGCTACCTCTCCCACATATCCGCAGCACTGAATCACAACTATCCCGCTCACCCTCTTAGCGAACGTATACATGACAATGTATATAATACACAACTCATGAACTCTTACGTAGACATTGCTTATCAATATAATCGTACATTAACATCGTCTAACTTAGGTATATCGCATCTTGAGACGTTTAATGCTTATTTATGCAGCACGTTGGTACAAGCTGTTCAGGACATTACACAACGGAAGAAACGGCTCCTCCAAGGCGGGTTTCATCACTGGATCAGCGAGCAACAGTTGCAATCCTGAACATAAGGATGAAGCTGGTTCAGTTTAATTTTAAATATGAAGGGAATGTTGACGATGATGGTATCAGAGAAAACGTTGCATGAGGATATTATTGAAAAGGCTTGGAGTGATGAGCACTTCAGACAACAATTGCACTCCAATCCGAAGCAGGCGCTTCGTGAAGCTTTCGGTATCATAATCCCGGAGCACATTCAGGTACGTACCGTTGAGGAGCAGCAGAATGACTATGTTCTTGTCATACCTCCCAACCCTTCCAAAGTAAATTATGATGTGAATTGCGGACCTTGGAGAAGTTAAGTCGGGCGAGCTAATCTTGTAGTGTAAGAAATCAGGGGTAGGAACAAAAAAGCCGCTGTATCCTTCTGAGTTCGTCATTCGACGAACTCGGTAAAAGATACAACCGCTTCTGTTCCTACCCCTTTGGTGCTTGTAAAGCTAATCTGTCCTTGCATCGCTTCAACAATGCGGAAAGTCACCATCATGCCCAGGCCTGTGCCTTTGATTTTATTGGAGAAATAAGGCTCGCCCAACCGGGAGAGTGCTTCCTCGTCCATTCCTTCTCCATTATCCCTGACATGCACCTTAATCATGCCATCCTGCTTATACGCCCAGATATCAATCTGGCCTTGTCCCTGCAAAGCTTCAATACTGTTCTTGATAATATTGATAAAAGCCTGCTTGAACTTCGAGGAATTGCCCCGAATATATAGATCCGGCGGGATGTCGGTGGTGATTTTGCCACCTTCGAGATTAGCCATCGGTACAAGAATACCTTCGATATGATTGAATTCATCCGAGATATTGAGCGAGATAATATGGTCAAACTCAGGTTTGGCAAAGGTAAGAAAGTCCGTAATGATGCCGGAAGCCCGATCAAGTTCCTCCAATGCAATTCGAACATACCCCTTATTTTTGTTGTCTTCCTGTTCTGTCATTAGTTGCAGGAACCCTCTTGTCACCTGAAGCGGATTACGTACCTCATGGGCAACGGATGCAGCCAGTTCGCTAATAATCTCCATCTTTTCAGATCGCTGCAACTCATTGTTGAACAACTCCAGTTCTTTGGAGTACTCTAACACTTTGGTATGTTTTTCAGCAAAACGACTACCGAGAATGGCAATCAACGAGATCACAAATGCAACCATTGACCATTTCCACCATAACAAATGATACGAACCACTCCGCTGATAGTACCACAACAATTCAGCCACACTGATCAAGGCAAATGTACCGAATCCTGTAGCAAGCAGCATTGCTTCCCGGTTTCGTTGCAGCGCTTTGGCGATGGTACCCACCAAGAGGATTGTAAGCAGGATGACCAGCACCATGCCAATTACACGCTGTACGAGCAGATTGTAGAGGAACTCCCATTGCCCGCCTGATGTAACATAGATAAATAGAGAGAATACCGCGATAACTGAATATATGAATTGTATTTTTCGTAGTTTGGTGAAGATTCCATGCAGTCCTGGCCCGATAATCTGCTCAAAGAAATAACAGAGCGCTGGCATACCCAGCAGCATCGCCAGATCAAATATTACCGAATACAGGTCACCATATACTTGATAGAATGTATACAAAAATTGCGAGTACGTGATGATCATCGTGCCGATGGAGCCCATCACGATGCATAGCGAGATCCATAATCCCTTGTGGAATTTGCCCAGGAAAAACGTACAACTCAGCATCGTAATCGCTGTGAAGACAAACGTTGCGCCCAAGATTACATCAATAAGCCCGTTATGAATATATTTCTCCTGTAAAGCGGCATACGGTCCAACCTGAACGGTACCTTGTATGCCCAGACGGCCTTTCTCATTTTGCGACCATACATAGAGCGTGTCACCTGAATTCTCACTGGATAAGGGCAGCAAGACAGCATTATTATCATAATTGTAATGGTAGTTCTCGTAGACCTTGCGGTCCTCCAGATAGATCACAATATGATTGCCTTTGATGTTCTCAAATCGAATGGCTGAACTTTCCTCAGTCAATTCAGGGATGGTCAGGCGAGTCCATAAGGAACTCGATCGATCTGTATTGCTATACTCTAACTTATCGACACCCTGTCTTTCCCATATCTCATCTGCTCCCTTAACTTCACTGATGAACCCCTGATCGTCAACGTTCCCCCATTTTACTTCCCATCCTGCAATGGATACAGGCTTTTGAACCTCTCCTGTAGTTGCAAAGACTATCCCGTGCGGCATACTTAGAATAATCAATACACTCATCCATAAGATGACGATAGCTTTGGGCACATTTTTCATTCACAGCACCTCAAAGTTCTAATTTTCCCTATCTTAAATTCTCTCATTTATCATTCGCCACCGTTTGTCACGTCACCTTCTTGAGATAAAATGAAATTTCACATTTAAGTCGATTTATAGTCTTATTTCCATTTTATTGTTAAAGTTACCCGATTAATCACGCAAGTCTTCGAACTGGTTCACTATCATTTCCCGTTCTTTCTGTTCAACTTGACTGCGAAATTCAAGCCACTGCTCTGTCTCCTCATCATCATAGATGGTCCATATGTCTGAGAAAAGGAAATCCCGTAACTGTACAACTTGCCCGGACCATATACCGCCTACCCAAAACAAACCATCCGGACGACGGATGACGGTACGGGAGAACCCGGGTGTGGACGCCTTTTGTCCGATACGGATGCGTGTGATCATATTGCCCAGTGTAAACCAGTCCACATGAAATTCCTCCCTTACATATTCAAGCTTCATCATAACATAGGCAAAACAGGAAAAGCTGTAAAAACGGTGGCTGCGATTCAATCCTTTGTTCCGGGTGTAATGGTTTCTCAAAGCAAACAAACACGCTAAGGAGATGATTCCAATGAATGAGCCACATCGTACGGTTGAGGTGGAACATAAGGATGTTCAGCATAAATCGGATTCAAGTATGGTCGCTTCCACATTTATTAAATATGCCGCATATATCATTATCTTTTTCGGATTCTTATACTTCTTGGTTAAATATGTATTCCCCAAATTCTAAGGCATTCATATCGTAGTGAACACCCGGAGATAATAACCTGTGCAAGATTACAACGTTAGCGCTTTGGGTAACTACGGGGTAAGAAGCTTTTGAGAAACCGAGATGAAAGGAAGTGCTACTCATGTCTGACAAACCGATCAGTAACGAAGAGAGCGACCGCTATTATGACCGTTATCAGAGGTCCCGCGATATTCCACCAGAGACGGAAGTTCCGGAAGGCGATATGGATACCTTTGACGAAGTTTCCGGCAGACGGATTGTAACGGAAGATTCGGATCTTGCACCCGTAGCCGCAACCGCTGTAGACGAGCCGGAATTGGATTCACGTTTGGCTGAGACACCGCTCGAATCCGTACCGGATGCAGATCTTCTGCAACCCAACAGTCCGGTTGATCCTGCTGCACCCGATCCGGATGCATTGCATGGTACCGATCTGCTCAATGGTGCTGGTGCGGGTGCCAAGCCGGAGAACGACATTCCACCGCGACGCTAACGGCCGTGATGTCATCCTGAATGAGGAGGTGCATATACGATGAAGGAAGATCACCAAAAGCATGTGCATGAACCAGATAATCTCGTGACGGAACGGGATATTGACCCGGACTTCGGACTGTTCACTGAGGACTCCTTCCCCGAAGCGCTTGAGGATGAGGATCAACGTGATGCGGTGGAGCATGCCATTCCTAAAGAGAAGGCTTCTCGCAAGCACTCTTTGGATGATCAACTTAAATAGATCCGTAGTAGACATAAAAAAGATGACGTCTGTAACAACAGCGTCATCTTTTTCGTTCTTTTTAGTTCACTTTCTACTCGCAATCCAGCTTCACCGCTTAGCGGAAACCTTACTTGCCACGGGCAACTTGTGATCCAAGCCCGACCACTTGGCTACAATCGCAGTGATTAACAGCGCAACTCCGTTAATGATAAAAATCCAGCGAATCGGCAGCCAGCCACCAAGAACACCACCAATGATTGGCCCCGCCATCGTCCCGATCTGGGCAGCGGACTGATTCAAACTAAAGGCTCTTCCTCTAAAACTAGATGCAGTAGCCTGTACAATCATGGCGTTAATCGCCGGAAATACAGCCGCAAAGAATAAACCATATACAAATCGCAATATGCCAAATCCGATATAACCTGTTGTAAAGAACTGTAGAAGATTGCCTACAGCCCCACCAACCAGTCCAATGATCAACACTTTACCGTATCCAATCCTTGAACCAATCTTGCCCCAACGCGGTGCCATAATAACTGTTGCTACACCCACCGCCGAGAAAATAATACCCGAGCTAAGTGAGGCGCGATCAGGCTGAACGCCCATTTCCATCACATAGACCGTCAATAGTGGCTCCAGAATCATGACAGAGAACGTACATATTCCCATCATGCCAAGCACCGTCATAAACAAACGATTCGCTCTCGCTTCACGAATGTCATCCATGACATGAGAACGCGCTTTGTTCCGGTTGAAGTTCTCTTCTTTTACCCAGAAGGTTGCGATGATCGCGGAGACTAGCACTACAATAGCCGAAAACAAAAATGCATTCCGGTTCCCATAATAGTGGCTCACCACACCACCGATTAACGGCCCGATAATCCCACCTGTGGCTCCCGCAGTAGACATAATGCCCAGTGCATATCCTGTCTTCTCTTCAGGTGTATTCGTGCCCACAAGAGCAATCGCGGCTGGAACGAACCCTGCAAGCAAGCCTTGGAACAATCGAACAACAATCAGCGAATATGGGTCCTGCACGAAATAATTGATTAAATATAAAACGGCAAGGCTGTATCCTGACCGGATGAGCATGGGCTTACGCCCGTATTTGTCAGCCAATGAGCCCCAGAACGGTGATACAAGCGCACTCGCAAGAAATGTAATGCCGAAGGCCAGTCCCGCCCATAACTCCAGATGATCACGAACCCCCAGATCAGCACTTAGAAACAGGGGTAGAAATGGAATTGAGATCGAATATGCGGTGCTGCAAAAAAATACACCAATCCACAATATCACTAAATTACGCTTCCACGAGAAGTTCATATACCCGCACGCCCTTTCCGTTACTGACGCCGGGACTGCCGTGTATTAGAGCGGACGGAACAGACCCGTACGTCCCTATGCGGAAGCATTTTCCTTATTTTACACCCATGATTCCATATAGGCCATCCCTTGTTCACCACAAACACATGTATTGCATTGCCATCCTGTCCACAAAAACGGTATGATAGTTGGGTAAATATCCAAATAAGATTTGGAGAAAATATATAATGCAGAGATGCAAGGAGGAACATTTTCATGTCTTTACGATGGAAAAAAAACACAGTAGTTTCGCTGGTTCTCGCGATGCTGCTTATCGTCATTAGTGGTTGCGGACGCCCTTCCAGTGGCGCTACGGAAACACCAGCTCCAGTTGAACCAACAGGCCCTAATCCGGTAGCTACCATTGAGATGGCAGATGGACAGAAAATCGTCATTGAGCTCTATCCTGAAATTGCACCCAATACGGTGAACAATTTTATTTCACTGGCCAACCAGGGTTTCTATGACGGTCTGATCTTTCACCGGGTCATTCCTGGATTCATGATTCAGGGTGGTGATCCGGATGGCAACGGTTCAGGAGGCCCTGGATACACGATTAAGGGTGAATTTACATCCAATGGTCACAAAAACCACCTGAATCATACGCGTGGGGTTATCTCCATGGCGCGTACAAATGATTTGGATTCTGCTGGCTCCCAATTCTTCATCATGCTAGCTGACGCAGATTACCTGGATAACGCATATGCCACCTTTGGCAAGGTCACAGAAGGTATGGAAGTTGTTGATGGTATTGCAGCTCAGAAAATAGGTGAAGCTGACAAACCGGTTACCGATCAAGTCATGAAAAAAGTTACGGTAGATACCCATGGTTTGGAATATCCAGAACCGGTAAAAATGCCTTAACCAGCGGCTTACCCAAACAGATAATAATTGATAGTCATGGTTCGTTAATGAACTGCTAAACAAACAAAAGCTCTGTCCTATGCGAAATTCGCAAGGCAGAGCTTTATTTATTGAATTTAATGATAACGGTTACATAACTGACTTTATAAAAAAGGACCTCTTCCGGCATCATCCTCAATACATCCATCCCATCAAACGTAACCAGCCGATAATCGCAATCCATAACGGGCAGCTAAAGGCAACGCCCCATGCAAGCCCTTTCAGTAAACCACGGTTTACTTCCACGAACAACGACTCCTTTCTCCAGGGAATAGTCGCAGTATCGGTAATAGTATATGATTTTATACCCGTTTTCATTCGTCACGCATGCCCCGTTTTCCTGCTTTTGTTCCGCAGATTCATGGAATGAATTCCGGGAACCTGATATACTATGACTACTGTATGATAAATGGAACCTGATTCATGTTTGGAAAGGAGATTTTCCTATGGCAAAATCCAAAAAACGCACTCCTGCTCCCAAAACAGCAGTAGCACAGGATAAACCCACAACACTGAAAGATCTGCTTAGCAGCGATGTGCTGGAGAAGCTGAAAGCTCAGGCAGATGAGGCAAAAGCTGCCGAGGCGGCACTTAAAGAGCAGGAACGTCAGCAAGCAGAAGAAGCTCGCCAAGCGGAGCAAAAGCGCCGGGATAACGACTTCGAATATTTGCTCAATAACAGCGCAATGGACTGGAAGAAACATAAGTAAGTATCGGGGGCATGACCTGAGGGAATTTCTGACCATCCACATGCCAAAATAATATTACAGCAGACAGATCATGAAGATGATCTGCTCCCAGAACAGGGCCGCGTTGCGGTCCTGTTTTTTTGATATAGACACATATGATTCACCAGTCTTGAGCCGGGTATGTAGAAGTAGAGCGTACAACGATAATCTATAACCATACGGAGGGATCAGAGATGACTGAACAACGTTTGGAAGGTAAAGTGGCGATTGTAACTGGAGGTGGATCGGGTATTGGTCAGGCTACTGCTATTCGTTTCGCCGAGCATGGAGCCAAAGTATACATGCTGGATCGTACACCCGAAAATGCAGAGGAAACCAAGCAGACGATTGAAAAGGCTGGCGGAGAAGCGTATGTGATCGAATGTGATATCTCCAAACCAGACAATGTGCAGAAGGCGATTAATCAGGCCGCGGCTGAAGCCGGTAAACTGGATATCATATTTGCGAATGCTGGCATCAACGGAACGATGGCTCCCATTGAAACGATGGAAATCGAGGACTGGGATCAGACGATGGAGATCAATATGCGCGGAACCTTCGCAACCGTCAAATATGCCATCCCCCATCTGAAAGAACATGGCGGCAGCATCATTATCACCAGTTCCATCAACGGTAACCGGGTCTTCTCAGGTATCGGGTTCTCTGCATACGCTTCCAGCAAAGCGGGACAAACCGCGTTTACCAAGATGGCTGCACTGGAGCTGGCTCGTTACAAGATCCGTGTTAACGCCGTCTGCCCAGGAGCCATCGATACCAACATTGATGATAACACCTACCCTTCGGATGATCTGAAAGAAGTACAGATCCCTGTTGAATTCCCTGAGGGTCATGAACATCCGCTCAAGGGTGAACCTGGAACGTCGAAGCAAGTGGCCAACCTCGTTCTATTCCTCGCTTCCGATGAAGCCTCTCATGTTACAGGTACACGAATCTACGTGGATGGTGCGGAATCTCTGCTCCGTGGATAAACTTATAATATAAGTTGGCCCCAGTTCAGGGACAACGCCCAAACATCCCGCAAGCGATCTGATCCGGTCAGATTACTGCGGGATGTTTTATTTATAAAAAGCTTATGATACGACGCAGGCGCAAGTACAAGGATTATCACTATACCGCGGAGCTTTTACCTTTTTTCACACGATGGTTCAACCAGTCTGGAATGGCAAAGAGCAAAACGTACATCAGCGAAAACAAGACTAGCGCCAGTATCTCTTCCCCAAGGATGTACATGGGATAAGGACCTAGCATATCCAGCACCGAGGGTGTACTCGGTTTGTATCTCAAGAACATGTAATTCGCATCAAGCATGACATCTACAACGTATACAATTAGTGCCGCTACATTCACAAATATCATCGAACCTGCTACAGATCTCCAGCTAGGTCGCAGCTGCTCCACCCAGGTCATGTAGAGCAAAGCCAGAATGATACAGGCATGAGCGACGAAAAATTGAATGAATCGAAAATGTGCATAACCATAGCCCAGATTAGGCGTCAGAATCGCCATAAGGGCTCCTGCGATGCCTGCGAATAACAGTGCAGAATGTAACAGTCGACTGCGTGTCAGTAGTAACAACGCCGATAATAGTAGAGACAGGCTACACAGTTCAAGTGGCAGTGACGTTTGCAGGCTCCATATCTCTCCATACACATACCAGAGTTGCAACACGATCTCACAAGCGAACATGATACAGGCTAGAACAATCCGCAATGTGCGGCGTGCCCTCTCTGACCATGATTGAAGATGGTGTCGAAGCAAAAACATCAGGAGAATCATTGCTGTAATTAAGCAAATGGAAACGATATGTGAAGTGGAGAACAGGATAAACGGCTCTGCATCATAAGGGTCCAGCCATGGTGGATACGCCATACCTCTCTTCTCTCCTTTGCGATCATCTCACCAACATTATCTCTCTTTAATGTTAACTTTTTCATTTTGCCATTGAATGAAAGAGCTGTCCAGTTGGAATTCTAAATAAGGATTGTAATTTAAATATCTTTATGTTAAGATAAATTCAGAACCAAAACAAACTAAAAGTTAGTAACTTTCTTAATAAGGAATAAATTAAAATAAACTCAAAAAATGTTCAACTGAACTTTTACACGATAACGGAGAGGACAGAAATAACCTGAAGAAGCAGAGCGTTCGCCTTTATCCCCGGATTTCCCCTTTAAAAAAGGAATCAAAAAATCTGGGGATAACAGCGATCGGAAGGTTGTTCTGTCATCGAAGTGCCAGTGTAAATAATCCTTTGTTGAACGTATAACCTAACTAGGAGGAATTATTATGCAAATCAAAGGACTTCACCACGTATCCGCCCTAACAGCCCATGCCGATCAGAACTATCGTTTCTACACCAATATCATGGGTCTGCGCTTGATTAAGAAAACAGTCAACCAGGATGACGTATCCGTGTACCATCTCTTCTATGGCGATGAGAAAGGCAATCCGGGTACCGAGCTTACCTTCTTCGAAATTCCGATGGCAGGACAGACTCGTGAAGGCGTGAACAGCATCTCAGCAACGTCACTGCGTGTGCCAAGTGATGCGGCACTTACGTACTGGCAGCAGCGTTTTGACGAATTCGAAGTTGATCATGGAGAGATTGTTGAACGGGGCGGTCGCGCCACGCTCTCATTCACGGACTTTGAAGGACAACGTCTGATTCTGGTTTCGGATGAAAACAATACAGGTGTCGCTGGTGGTAAACCATGGGATCAGAGCCCTGTACCTGCCGAGTATGGCATTGTAGGTCTCGGCCCCATCCATCTTACGGTAAAAGACGCCTCTCTTACTGCTCCAGTTCTTACCCAACTGCTTGGTTTCAGAGCAAAAGGAAGCTACCCTGCCTTTACTCCAGGTCAACCTGATGTACTGGTCTTTGAGTCAGGCGAAGGTGGTAGCGGCTCCGAGGTGCATGTTGAAGAGCGAAATGATCTTGCCCAAGAACGTCCTGGACGTGGCAGCGTGCACCATGTTGCGTTCCGTGTGGATAATGAAGAAGAGCTGAGACAATGGGTGGAACGGGTTCATAATTTCCAATTCCCGAATTCCGGTTTTGTAGACCGCTTCTACTTCCGCTCCCTGTATTTCCGTGAAGCGAACGGTATTCTGTTCGAGCTGGCAACCGATGGTCCGGGATTTGATACAGACGAAGAATTGGCACATCTGGGAGAATCCCTTGCCTTGCCGCCATTCCTCGAAGGTCGTCGAGCCGAGATTGAAGCCAATCTTAAACCGCTGGACACCGTCATCCGCTAATTTCGCATGATCAACATGGTATGACTGAGTATGACTGAATAAACATAAAAACGATTATCACAATGTGTGTAATGGATTTGATCCAGCGACATCATCGTTGATAATCGTTTTTGATTACATCTATTTTATTTAACCAAATACGATGTTGTAAGCGGCACAAACAGCGATGAACCTGGATCTTCTGAAACAATCTCCACAAAAACAGCTTCAGTGCCTGATACATCCACGTCCAGGCTTACCAAGCCGCTTCCTGGCGAAATACTCAGCTTTTTGAGAACCGTATTGTCCTGGTTGATTACCTGTATCTCCTGATTACCTTGAAGAGCGGCCAGTTCCAGATGCAGGGAAGAGTACGTTTTACCCGTCATGATCTGGAAGTCATCTCCTTGCTTCACGGAATCCGTATGCAGATATACATCTTTGTAATCCTTGCCTTTATAAGTGGTCTCCGCAGGATCTTTGGTATGCCATGCGGATGTCCCCAGTACGGATGTTCCGAGTGAACTGAGTGTCAGTTTATTCGTTTCAGATGGTGCTGATCCGTTAGTACCGCCGATCAACACCGAAGAGGTTGCACTGTCATAAGTAATCTCTGTCCCGAGTAATGAACCCACGGCACGCACAGGCAAATAAGTTGTTCCATCGTACGTAATGGGCAACACCGTTTTACCATTTGCATCTTTGGCTGTCACCGTAGCACCATTCATTTTCAGCGTAATCTTGCTGTTCAAATAAGCTTTAATTGGTTCTAGCCCTGTTGCTGCAAGTGCACCTGTTCCGATCCCAAGCGTTAATGTGCCTACCATTAAACCCAGTACAACCTTCTTCTTCATCAAAATCCCTCCTGAACGTTAAATGAGTTATCCTTTATACAATTAAACGACTAAAGTAATCATGTCAATTGTTTCCTGCATTTTTAGTACACATTTCCTATCTTTGGGCAGCACAAAACGAGGCTGTATGTCACGATTTTTTTCAGCCTCGCCCTTTTCCCCACTGTCCGTAAAGGCAGAAAGGGAGATATTTTGTTCAACTGTTCACTAAATATCAATCAAAGGATTCGTAATATTCTTCTTCATATATTTCCATGCTGTATTTCAAATCCGTAGCCTTCCACTCGCCATCCACATATTCATAAGCAAATGTCAGATCACCAGCATATAAAGCCACACCGTAAGATCCTGCCGCTGATACGACAAGTTGACCATCCTCCACGCTGTAATACGTCACTCCGCCGAATCCCAATTCTTCGTTATATACGCCACCACTCGTGTCTTCCTCGATCTGTGCAGGCTCTGCTTGAACGCCATCAACGGCAACATCAACATCCACACGGTCTGATCTAACCGTAACCTTCGACTGCACATGTTGCTTCACGATCTCATCCAGAGACTGCATCTTCATCTCTTCCAGCGTCACCGGATCAATAATACGGGCTTGTCCCAAATAAATACCTGTTCCATGTCCTTCAGTGTACAAAACAACAATCTCTTTCTGGCCGTCTCCATTTAGATCCAGCTCGTGTACTTCGGGCTTGTAAGACCCGCCTTCTCCCTGCCAATCACTAAATTCTTGCGTCTTGCCGTCCACTTCCAAAATCATTCCATTATATATATATCCTGAACCCTCGACTTTCATAGGGTATAATCTGATGTTTTCATTCTCTGGTGCAACCGAAACGTACTGCTCTTTAACGGGAATCGATTCTTGCATTGTATTCGCTGTGTCATGCATTTTATCTATATTGGAAGCCTCAACCGCTTCGGTCTGGCTGGATTGATCATCTATGTTAAGCTGTTTTTGCGATTCATTCATGGTTCTGGCAGCTGAAGTTGTACTAATCGTAGCTACCGCCAAAATAATCATCAGCAGGATACCTGTCCAAGTTTTCAATATACCGGGCTCCTTCTTCTGTTGTGATAATCCTATTATATCTTCATTTATCGCCTGCAAGTTGCGAATTTGTTAATCTTTCAAAAAAATTCTTTACATATTTCTCTTTTCACGAAAGAACGTTCGGCTTTAACCAGAATAAGCAAATTTCCAAGGGCAAATTATTCTCAAATAGCAAAAAAAAATCCGAACACAGCTCAAGGCTGCATCCGGAATGCTTTGGTTTTGTCCATTAATCGATCCGTTAACTGTCTCAGTTCTTCAGCCGAGGAGGAAATCTCCTCCATAATGGCTGTCTCTTCGTGTGCGGCATCCATGATTCGTCTTGCCTCATCAGAGAACGATCCGGCTTTCCCCTGGATCTTCTTCACATGACCGTGCGTTTGCTCCACGCGGCCTGTCTGTTCTGCAATCTTGGAACCGATATCATGTGCACCCTTCATAAATACTTCCACCGTGCCTGTCAGTTCATGCAACGTCTGATCCACAGAGATGGTCCGTTCGGATTCATTAACCACCAGACCATGCTGCTCATGAGACAGCTGTGCCGTCTCCCTTATCCGCTGCTGCACGCGACTGATCAGCTCATTAATACGATGAACCGATTCCTTACTCTCGTCTGCCAGCTTGCGGATCTGCTGTGCCACGACAGCAAAACCAGAACCTTCTTCGCCAGCTCGTGCTGCCTCAATGGAAGCATTCAGGGCAAGCAGCCCTGTTTCCTCAGCAATATTTTTGACAGACTGGGTAATTACCTCGATATCGGAGGCTTCCTTCTCCAGCAACAGCATAATGTCACGAGAACGATTGTGAGACTCGGCCAGCTCGTCCATTCCTTTCATCAGGGATGAGAAGGTCTGTTTCGTATGATCCACCGATCGTTCCATCTGACCAGACATCTCTGTCATGCCCATCGACTGGCTATGCATACGCTGGAAGTCGTTCAACATCTCATCCGCAGTAATCAGAGACTGATGAGAAGTAACTTTCTGTTCTTCTACTCCCACCGCAATATGATCCACCGCTTCCGACATCATCTCGATCTGCTCCGCGGCTTGCGTAATCGCTTCACTAAGCGACTGGGCGTTCTGTGATGTGGTCCGTGTACTATCCGCGATATCGTTTACAATACTTCTGAGATTAGAAACCATTACACGAAAAGCATCATATAATACTGTAAGTTCATCCTGCGCACGTCGCTGTGGAATCTCCGTTGTCAGATCCCCGGATGAAACTTGTTGTGCCGCACGAGAAAGCTGAACAATAGGACGAGTCAGCCAGCGAGAGGCGAACCACCCCAAAATCCCGTTCCAACACACACCCATAACAAGGATGATGGAGATATACAACCAGCTTGGCATGTTAAATGAGAGCCAGTCCTGGAGGAAAAATATAAAAAAGCCGCTAGTTCCGTACGTAATAATAGAAATCAGTACCAAACCCGCGACTGTCTTTGCGCCTAAAGTCCATTTCATATTCACACCCCGTAGTCCTTTTTTCCTATTTTACCAATCATGTACTAAATATCATGTGACATACATCACTGAAAACGTTCTGTCCACTCCATGTTTATGGTTCATGCATGACTTCTCTATCATGTAGTGCATAATGAATAAGACAAGCTTTCAGCCCCCTTTAATGATTAACTACGTGTAAAACAAATCCCTAATTTAAATTATTATCGGCAAATCAGGCGAAATGATTTAGCTTGGCATCCATTTTGCTTAAATGATATACTGAGTGCGCTTCGGCAATGCCGGAGCTGACCTATTTATTGGATGCCACTGGAGGCGAACGAAATGTCTACTATGTCCACAAGGACGGAGAAAGATTTTATCGGTGAAAAAGAAATACCTGCTTATGCCTATTACGGCATTCAGACGGTGCGGGCCGTGGAGAACTTCCCGATTACCGGCGTTCCGGTACACCGGGAGCTGATCACAGCTCTGGCTGCGGTGAAAAAAGCTGCGGCAGTTACGAATATGGAGCTGAAAATGCTACCAAGCAAAATTGGCGATGTCATCGTCATGGCTGCTGAAGAAATGATGAAAGGCCATCATCTGGATCATTTTATTGTGGACTCCATTCAGGGCGGTGCAGGCACCTCCATGAATATGAATATGAACGAAATTCTCGCCAATCGCGGACTTGAACTGTTATTGCAAAGCAAGGGAGATTACTTCCACTGCAATCCCAATAATCATGTGAACATGTCCCAATCCACCAATGACGTGGTGCCTACAGCACTGCGTATTGCCGCGTATCGACTGTCCGAGACGTTACTGGCTACCATGAAAAGGCTACAGGATGCGTTCCGTAAAAAAGAAGAGGAATTCAACGATGTGGTCAAAGTAGGCCGTACCCATCTTCAGGATGCCGTGCCTATTCGCCTTGGACAAGAATTCGGAGCATATGCCCGCGTCATCGGACGGGATATTGAGCGTCTTGAATTCGCCAATCGTCGCCTGCTTACGATTAACATGGGTGCAACTGCGGTAGGTACAGGGCTCAATGCGAAACCCGAATATATCGTCAAGGTTACGGAGCACCTGTCTGATGTTACTGGACTACCACTACAGACAGCAGAAGATCTTGTGGATGCGACGCAGAACACGGATGCCTATCTGGAACTTTCAGCAGCGCTCAAGGTATGTGCGGTCAGCCTGTCCAAAATCTGTAATGATATTCGCATGATGGCTTCAGGTCCGCGTGCTGGATTCAATGAATTACGCTTGCCACCGCGTCAGCCAGGTTCCTCTATCATGCCAGGTAAAGTAAACCCCGTTATGGCAGAAGTCATTAACCAGGTATCCTTCCAGGTGATGGGGAACGACCATACGATCTGTATGGCGTGTGAAGCCGGTCAATTCGAGCTGAATGTTATGGGCCCAGTTATTGCGTTCAACTTGCTGCAATCGCTGAAGATCATGAATAACGGTATTGATGTCTTCACGCGTTATGCGGTGGAAGAGATGGAAGCCAACCGTGAGCGCTGCGAATTAATCATGAAGCAAAGTTTCAGTGTGGTTACGGCGTTGAACCCGCACTTAGGTTATAATGTGGCAGCTTCCATCGTGAAGGAAGCGCTCAAGACTGGACTTACCTTGCAGGAGATCATTCTGGAACGCGGACTGCTGACACCGGAAGAACTGGAAGAGATTCTTCATCCGGAGCAGATGACCACGCCAGGTATTGCCGGAGAACACTTCCTGCGTAATATGGAACGTTTGTAGGACTGAGATCACAAAGAACCCCCGCAGACCGTTCATCCGGTTCGCGGGGGTTCTTCTATTCGGAGATGATAATATGCCTGATAATCCGTTAAGCCCACCGTTTACGCTCAAGGGAAGACAGAATGTGAAGCTCCTCCCGGTACTTGGCGACCGTTCTCCGGGAGATGATAATCCCGTCCTCGGCGAGCAGTGTCACCAATTGACTGTCCGAGTGTGGCCGATGGCTCTGTTCCGTGCGAACGATTTCTTTTAATCTCCGTTTCACTACTGATGCAGATGTTTTATCCCCTGACGTTGTACCGATTCCCGAGGCAAAAAAAGCTCTGAGTTCATATACACCATGCGGGGTTTCTATATATTTACCGTTCACGGCACGACTTATGGTTGATTCATGCATGCCAATCTTCTCTGCAATAATAGCGAGATTAAGCGGTTTTAGCGCGGATGGTCCTTTAACCAAAAAGGGCTTCTGCTCTTCCATCACGGCCGCCAGCACACGCATTAACGTTCTGCGCCGCAGGTGCAGACTGCGAATAATAGCCCTCGCCTCTGCCGCTCGGTTAGACCAGATTTCGTCCGGAGCCTCATCCCTGATCCAGCGGAAACATGCTTCATTCATGGATACACGAGGGTTACCTGCCGCATGCAGACTTAAATGGGCCTCACCGTTATGCAACCCGACAATGGCATCGGAGATAATGTAATGCGGTCGTTCCGTACATCCGATGGATCGGCAAGGCTTGGGGTCCAGACGTGCAATATAGTCATAGGCAGTCTGAGCTTCCCGCGAAGTCATACCTAATCGACTCCCTGTTCTTCCTGGATGAAAAGGAACCAGTGCTTCCAATCCCGCTTCCACCATGCGTTCAGCGTACAAAACAGCCGCTGGATCGCGTCTGATCTGGAGCAACAGACATTCCTGCAGATTCCGAGCACCTACACCAGCGGGGTCTAGAGACTGGAGAAGTTCCAGTCCTGTTGCAATCTCATTCATGGACACCTTTAGCACTGTTTGTACCTCTGCCAGTTCAACCGTCAGATATCCATCATCATTAACGCACCCTGCCAAATATACTGCCATATTTTCCAATATGTCTGGAAGTATCATCACTCGAATTTGCGCAATCAGCAATTGTTCCAATGTAGGTTCGGCACCTTTTGCCTGAAGCAGCGGATCGTAGGAAGCATATCTGCGCTGATCCCCTCGCCGCGGAATCCGGGCGAGGGGCGCAGCTTGTTCTTCCAACTCAAGCACGGGATTTTCCTCCGCTACATCTTGCAAGTAACGAGTCAGATCCTGACCAGACATGGTTAGCAAATGAAAGGATTGTTTCATCTCCGGCGTGATGGACAGCCGAATACGTTGTTCCTGCACCAACTGAACACCTAACATCCGTTTCCCTCCTTATGCGTTGCTGGGATAATAGCATACTATTCAAACGATTGTAAGCAGATTTTAGTTGGATCATGGTTAATCTGTTAGTATTTCTCCGATACCAGCTTCGCCTGTGTAAACAGCAGCAGATAGTCTCTTCCACCTGCCTTGGAATCCGTGCCTGACATGTTAAACCCGCCAAATGGATGCGTGCCTACCAATGCCCCGGTACATTTCCGGTTGAAGTACAGATTACCCGCGAAGTACTCGCGTCTTGCCTGTTCCAGATGTTCACGATTACGTGAGATCACTGCTCCAGTCAGACCATAGTCGGTATTGTTGGCGATATCCAATGCGTCCTGGAAGGATTCTGCTTTGATAAACGCAAGCACGGGTCCAAAAATCTCATCCTGAGCAATCCGGGCTTTCGGGTCCACATCCGCAATAATGGTTGGTTCAATGAAATAACCCTCGACATTCCCGGTACCCCCACCATGCACAAGACGTCCCTCAGTCTTGCCAATTTCAATATATTCCGTAATCTTCTCATAAGCCTTGTCATCAATAACCGGCCCAACCTGACTTCCCACTTCAAGCGGACTTCCCATCGTCAGTTTCTGTGTCCGTTCAATCACTTTTTGTAATACTTCATCATATACATCCTTATGAATAATAGCACGGGAACACGCCGAACATTTCTGTCCTGAGAAACCAAATGCCGAAGCGGTAATGGACTCTGCCGCCAGTTCCAAATCACTGTCACTATCTACAACGATGGAATCCTTGCCACCCATCTCTGCAATAACCCGCTTGATCCACTTCTGACCCGGAGCAGTACGGGCTGCACGTTCATTAATCCGCAGTCCTACATCTCTGGAACCGGTGAAGCTGATAAAACGGGTAAGCGCATGATCCACGAGATAATCGCCAACTTCACTACCTGGTCCTGGTAAAAAGTTCACGACGCCATCTGGCAAGCCAACTTCTGCGAGCAGCTCCATGAATTTAGCCGCAATCACCGGCGTTGTGCTGGCAGGCTTCAAGACCACTGTGTTGCCTGATACCAGTGCAGCCGAAGTCATGCCAGCCATAATCGCCAGCGGGAAATTCCAAGGTGGAATGACAATGCCAACGCCCAGTGGAATATAACTCAGTTCATTATCTTCCCCTGCAATCCGCACGAGAGGCTGTGGTTCACTCAGTCGCTGCATATCCCGTGCATAGAATTCCATAAAATCAATGGCTTCCGCTGTATCCGCATCGGCTTCAGGCCAGGTCTTGCCAGCTTCATATACCATCCATGCGGAGAACTCATGCTTGCGACGGCGCATAATGGCCGCTGCTTTGTACAGATAACGGGCCCGTTCATTCGGGTCAGTATGTTTCCAGGTGTGGAATGTCTCCGCTGCTGTCTGAATGGCCTTTTCGGCCAATTCCTGATCTGCCTGATGAATCGTTCCGACAACCTGATTTTTGGCTGCGGGGTTCACGGAAGTTAACGTGCGGTTACTTGTTATTTTTTGACCACCAATAATAATCGGGTATTCCCGCCCCAGTTCAGCTTCTACCTGACGAAGTGCGTCTTCAAATGCTTCCTGGTTCGCCGGGACCGTAAAGGGTGTGAATGGTTCGTTAACAAAAGGGATATTCATAAATGATTCCTCCTTCAGGATGTGGGATTCACTGGCTGCTCGCCTGAATTGATTTGCATGGTACTCAACACCCAATATATGTAGCAAAATCCGTGCCAACTCCGGTTGGGATCGAAATATTTTTCTCGTTAAATTCAACTACTGAAAATTTACACGGGCCACTCCGATGACAGAACAACCTTCCGATCGCTGTTATCCCCAGATTTTTCGAATCCTTTTTATAGAGGGAAAATCCGGGGATAGCATATGCTTCCGATGTAGCTTTCTTTCAGAAAGCTTTTAGGCGAGCGCTCCGCTTCTTCATTGAAAAATAGTAGACCATCGCCAAATCTGGCACGTTTCTTGCTTGAATTAAGTTAGCACAATGCTGAAGGAGGAAACGAAAATGAGTGTGGGAACGGAACTATATCGCAAAACGTTGTTGACCGTGGCAGGCAACAAATCCGTAGAGAACCTGTCCATCAAATACGGCAAAAAGCTGGCTGGCAAGTTCATTGCAGGCAATACCCTGGAGGAAGCTCTCGAAGAGATCCGCATCCTCAACAACAAAGGCATCATGGCTACGCTCGATCATCTGGGCGAAGGTATCACCCGCCTGAGCGAAGCAGCATTATACAGGGATGAGTATGTACGCCTGGTAGAAGGCATTGCACGTGAGAAGGCAGATTCCAATGTCTCGTTGAAACCAACCCAGATGGGCCTCGCACTCGACCCGGAAGAGGGTTATCGAAATATCCGTACCGTTGCTGCACAAGCCAAGCTGCATGATTTATTTGTCCGAATTGATATGGAGGATAGTCCATTTACACAAGCGACGCTGGATATTGTGAGAAGACTGCACTCCGAAGGACTACAGAATACAGGTACAGTATTGCAGGCCTACCTGCATCGCACCGAGGAAGATACGCGCGATATGATTCGGGAAGGTATCCGGCTTCGTCTGGTCAAAGGAGCTTACAAAGAACCCGGATCTGTTGCCTATCAGAATGCTTCTGAAGTCATTCATCAATTCAAAACAATGATTCGTCATCATCTCGATCAGGGTGTGTACACCGCGGTTGCCTCGCATGACGATCACATTATTAACTGGACCAAACAATACGCCAAAGACCGTGGAATCTCGCCGGATGCCTTTGAATTTCAGATGTTATATGGTCTGCGCATGAGCGAACAGGAACGTCTCGCTAAAGAAGGCTATCGGATTCGCTGTTACGTGCCATATGGCACCATGTGGTATCCGTACTATACCCGCCGTTTGGCCGAAAAACCGGCTAATCTCTGGATGGTCGTTAAGAATATGTTTCGCTAGTTACCTCAGCTGAATCAATATATAAATGAACAAAGACAAAATAAAAACCATGCTGCCACTCTCTTTCAGGGCACATGGTTTTTTCTGGACGAACACCGTACCAGAGCATCCTATTTTTCTTCGCTCCGATTCATCTCTTAATGTCTAAAAAATTAGCATCCTCAATTTTAAATGTCTATTTTTCTGGACACTTCCATTTATTAATTACAATTACAAGCACGAAAAGTTTAACCACTTAATTGTTGAATTAGTATAGAGGCATTGGCATTGATCTGTGTTCCGCCTGCCAGGGTTTGCAGATCAACTTCTGATGCACTGGAATGATTCCGTAATGTCAGTACATCACTTGATGCAGCAGTGATAATGACCATTGCCAGATTGGGTTGGGTACCAGCACCGCTACCATAGACACTGCCCCCTACAGGGGCTCCGTTTTGATAAAGGGTGAATTGGTTCACCTGTACACCTGCAACGATGAAAAATACCGCGTAGTCCCCGGCATTGCCAATAATAATCTCAGCGGTATTAGGTGTATGAGTAATATTCGTAAGATTTTGGTTACTGTCAAAGGTTAGGTCTGCTTCTGTAGCTACAGTCTGAGCTGATGTATTAAAAATATAGGCGTACGAGGATAAACCTTTTCCCGTTGTACTCTGAGTCTCACCCAACAACTCCTCGGATACCAATCGGTGAGCCGCGACTAACTCGTCTTCAGTACCTTTGCCCCATACGGATATTTGCGCTTCCTCAGCAGCCGTGTCTGAGGTTGAAAATACAAACTCGAAAGCGTCAAAATTCCCATCATAATCTTTGGTTATGACCTGATTAGGAGATACATTGAGCAGTTCTTCTACATATAATGTTCTGACTCCATTAAGGTAATAGCCCCGAAGAAGCACCGTGAACATTTCTGTCTCATTCCGGTTATCAATTTTGACCGTGACGGATTGAGTAGGTCGGATACCCGTTATCCCTGAAATATTATTCTCTATGGGGCCAGTTGATAGAATAGCCATTTCATCACCCTCCTTTGATTCATTCAGTCCTTCTTATAGTATTATTCAGAAGTTTCTTAATGGTGTGGACAAATTGAAGGGCAGTACATAGAATCACTTAACCTTTAAAAGTAACCGTTCATTTAAAATTAAATGTCATATTTAATGACTCTTACCTAACTCTAAATTCCATTTTCTTATTATTTTTCAGCAACCAAACCCAAATAACAAAATTGAAAGCGTATTATAAATATACAAAGCAAACTCAACTACTATTTTCGATCGCGTTATGTATGCTTCATGTCAAAAAATCTATACACAGTTCATTTTGAAAGCTATAATATGAATAAATATCTCCACTCAAATTTTTCCATTTACTCAAATGGAAATAATTCCTTGTAACAGGTATAGTTCTGAACGTTATACCCCAACTGAGGTGATACCGATGAAACATTTACTTCCTGATTTAATGTCTTTATTGCGTACGGATACGGGCAATCTGGATACAGGTCTCTCCAAGCCCACCATTCCATCAACAACATCTCTGGTAGATACCATCTCCTTATTTGACACATCTTCTTATTTGTTCATTCAGGATGATGGGCCCATATTGGGTTATATCGCCGTATCCGATGTCCTGTATGCGATGATGCATGCACATCGGCTGATGGAGGCCTACTTTGAGACCACATTGGAAACAGCCGGTTCTGCCTTGACCTTAATCAATGAAGAAGCTAAGGTGGCCTACTGGACATCTGGTGCGGAGCATGTATTTTCAATTAGCAAAAATGATATTATCGGACAGCCTGCCGCAGACTTTTTTCCGCCTGATCGCCTCCAGTCCCTCAAGACGTTATATACCGGAGAAACCGTCTACCGCAAACAGCATCAGCCGAGACCAGATCTGTTCGCTCTGATTAACGCCCGGCCGGTTCAGCTGGATGGACGCATTGTGGGCGCAGTAGCTGCGGAAGTAGATATCACAACCGAAATTCGATTACATCAGGAACTATTACATATGACATCTAAAGTCCAACATCTGGAGAAAGCCGTCGCCAGACTGCGTCCTGACACAGATCCATTTGCTCGTATCAAAGGAAGTAGCCCGGTTATTCGCCAGTGTCTGGATACCATCGGCAAGATCAGCACCACCTCAGCGACCGTGCTCATCCTCGGAGAGAGTGGCACAGGCAAGGAGTTATTCGCCAAAGCCATTCATGATCTTCGTGAATTGCAGACTGCACCATTTATCGCCATTAACTGTGGGGCAATCCCCGCTTCCTTGTTCGAAAGTGAGTTATTCGGCTATGAGAAGGGTGCATTCTCCGGAGCTGATCCCAAAGGCAAAAAAGGCAAGATCGAGCTTGCCGAGGGGGGGACTCTTTTTCTGGATGAGATCGGTGAGATGCCATTGGAACTGCAAGTGAAGCTGCTTCGGGTATTGCAGGAAAAGAGTTACTTTCCTGTGGGGGGAACGCGTATGAAACAGGCCGATTGCCGGATTATCGCAGCAACCAACCAGAATCTGCTCAGCATGATTGCCCGCAATGAATTCCGGGAAGATCTGTATTATCGACTTAACGTCATTAACCTTGTCATCCCTCCCCTGCGCATGCGCAAGGAAGATATATATGAATTAACCCAGACGTTCCTGCAAGAGTTCTCCTTGCTCTACAACCGTCATATTGAGCTGGTTCCGCCTGAAGTGTTTAAGTTGCTTTTCCAGTATGATTGGCCAGGCAATATTCGTGAATTAAGAAATGTGATAGAACGTTTGACCATTCTGACGACAGATGGTGAGGTCAAGCCGGAATACCTACCCGATACCCTTATCTCCCTGACCGCACAAGAACAGTCCGAAATGCAGCTGACATCGGGAATTCATCCACATGTCAACAGTGAACACGAGCAGCGTCAGCATTTGGCGGGAACGGAACAAGAAGCTCGAACTGCTGCGAATGTGGATAATTCCATTGATTCCAAGCTCGTCTCCAATGACACCTACCAGCAGAAAATGGACACCTATGAGGCTGAACTTCTACTTCAATATCTGGAAGCGGCAGGCGGCAACAAACGAACACTCGCGAAGCAGCTCGGTATCTCCAGGGCAACGCTCTATAACCGCATGAAGAGGCTTGGTCTATGACCAGCCTCTTCTTGTCGTCGCTATATTGAATCAACGAGCTATGCATTCGATGACACATATTGTTCTGAACGGACTGGGCGAATGACGTTCTTCTCACTACAATATCCGTGCCAAGCGAGTCAGCGCTGTTCGAAGATGGCGATAGAATGTCGCCCGACTCATGGAACACTTCTGGGCTGCGGCAGTTGGATTGCCAGCATGCGTCCAGTAGGCCGCGTATAACAGCATCTGATCCTGTGGAGATAGACCATGTACTCTGCCTTCCAACAGATCCATGACATACAGATGTAACTGGATCCCATCCTTTACTCCTCTAACCCTGTCAGCATATTCATGCAATTCTCCCGGGGAACGAAGATCCCCCAACATCTTGCGAACATCCTGTTCAGTCCAGATTACACCATCCACTTCCGTTGTTTCCGGCTGTATACGATCCTCTATTGATTTTGGATCAAGCAGAGACATGACCCACTCTCCGAATTGCCCGCTACGCAAATCCAAATCAAGTACGTCCGCCTGATCCTCAAATCTGTCACAGACACGAGTGCGGGTTCTTCGCATCTGGAATCCAATGCTGTGCAAAAATAGTTTCAGGTGAGGATTCGTTGCAACGAGCATCGCTCGCGCACCATCACCCAACAGAGACAGCCGGTCCAGTGCCATGTATCCTACCAGTTCTTCTCGTGTATAACCAGGCACATCATCTCTTGCCGCAGCCAGCAAAGCAAAGTGCGTATCACTCTGATCCGGGTCATTCGCTAGCTCTTGTGGTGTGAAGCATTCATGCATTTCATTTGGAAAATATTTCAGAAGAAGCTGGCTACTATCCCTATGTACAAGTACGGTAATGAACATCGCGATCGTCTCCCCAAGCCTGTCACGCATCAATACGATCCCTTCAGGATAACGTTGTGCCAATTCATCCAGGAAGCATCCATAGGATACAGCCTGCCATGGTTCCACACTGTACTCACACCATTGCTGTAACAAGATGTGCAGAGCAGGCAGATCCTCTCTTCTCATCGTTTCGAGAGGCGAGAACAAGGAATCACGAGATACGTCCGCGTACTTGCGGTGTTGAAGCATGGATTCCTGACAGAGCAGCAACATCTTTCGGGCGATCTGACGACGCTCATGAGACCCCGCCTGTTCATGCAGCGGTTTCAACAACTTCGCGATTTTGATCCGCATCGTCTGCAACCGATGTGGCTCCCGTTGGCGAAAATCTCGCAGCAGGTGTACCCTGGCTATATCATGCAGGGCAAGACCATCCGGGCCGGAACGGATAAAAGACATCTGTCTCAGCATATGAAACTCTTCTGTCGTCACGGTCATATCCAGTACAGATGATAGCAACTCCTGATTGGCTGTCCCAAGCAGTGTAAGCACCTCCACCATGGGATGCAGACGGGGAATTGTAAGTTCCAGTAGTAATCGGGCACTAATCATATGCGACAGCTCAGCCCATTCGGCATGCGGAAGATTACGTCTCTGATCCGCAGCTTCCACAGCAAGGGCCAGACCCAGCGGATGCCCATCGGTCATCCTCGTAATGGTACCTGACACACCCTTATCCAGAGAGCCTGCGACCGTGATATACTCTGTAATCTCATCGACTGTAAAATGTTGAAGCCGCATCTGTACAAAGCGCCTATGCAATCGCGGATGTGTTCGCCAGGCAGATGCCATTTCCGGGCGTGATGCAAGAATGACAAGTATCCCTCTTAACGGAAGTTTGGATATGAAGACTTCCATGAACCAACTTTCCAGCAGTGCGAGTTCTTCATAATTATCCACTGCCAGGACCAATCGTTTATCGACCGAAGTGTCTTTCAGCAAGCTCAGTGGTCGCGGGTACCCTTCACTATCCAGTGTTTCCAATCCCAATGTCGAGGATAAATAATCCATAAATACGGAAGGGGTCGCTCCGCATGATCGCCCGTCCATCCATATTGCCGTTGCACCTTGATCCCGAGATATGGATAGCATTTCTGAAAGCAAGGAAGATTTACCGATGCCTCCCATACCCGTAATTGAAAATATGGTTAATGGGGCTTCCGGATGTTCGAACCACTGCTCCAGTGTCGTCAGTTCCTTGGCTCGACCAACGAAACGTTTGCCATCCTTAACATATTTGTCGTATTGAGCCTCACTACTATTTCCCATATATGTCCTCCGTACTAGATACTGGTACTTTTAATATACTTTATTTTCTCACAAAATTGAGACTATATTGAGACGCGCAATTGCATGTGAAGTGATAGAATCTTGTTAAAAGCCAATTTATTGGAAATATTCAAACCAGCGGACATGGAAACGTTTTACACGATATACATAGACGACTCCGCGCTACTTCTTAACATAATGAATCATTCCGCCGATCAAGCACAGCCAACATGTACATGAGCATTTACCGATCTCGAATTCATGCTTCCCTTTCAAACCCTACTACCAGCCCGATATTCCAGGAAAGGCGGATTTGTGTGAGAATAAACCTCGATATCTGTAATCTGAGCGGACAACTCGGAATCAATCCCAAGCGACTTAATGAATGGCTGCACCAAAGCGGTATTTCAATGGCAGCTCATGAGGCAGAACCGGAAGAACGTCCCGACCGGTCATCACCCCCGTATCGGCTGGCTGCTCCTACCTCTTTATCTTTGGCACCATCCTCCGGTGAAACGAAACTTTATCGGGGGCGCCGCTCCACTCCCACCCTTCAACACCTGACTGCTTCATTACAACATATTCGGCGAATCAGTAAAAAGGGTTAGACTGTGCAGGAGGTCGTGTAAGACAGATGCACAGTCTGTCTCGTATCGCCTTCACCTCATCAAGAGGATTTCCACTGTCCATTCTCAATCATTGCGTGCGCGAGCAGCGCCATCTCCAGACAGATTCTTCTCCCTTGGTTCATGTAATCAGGCCCCATCAGTTCTTCCAGCTTCTCCAGCCTGTTGTACAGCGTTTGCCGATGAACAAACAACTGTGCCGCTGCATCCCGTTTGGAACCAAAGTTCTGCAGGTAAGCATCCAGCGTCTCTACCAATCGCAGATGATGCGTTTGGTCATGTTCAATCAGTACACCCAGGTGATCCTGGACAAAAGGTTGCAGGAAGGATTGTGGTAAAGCTTTTAACATTTGATATATACCCATACGTTCGTAAAAATGAACATGTTCCATCTGATCTACCGATCTGGACACTTCGATCACCTGATAGGCCTCCTGAAGGCTGTCTGGCAGGCTGGTCAAACGGCTGCGTAACTTGCCAAATCCGGCATGAATGGCGACCTGCTTCAAGTTACGGCTCGCAAACCGCTTTACGTCCAGAGCGATTCCCTCCAGCAATCGTAGCAACTGATGACGTGTAGCAGCCGAAACTGCTTCCTTCGCACAGCACAGATACACCTGATTGTTCTTCAGCATGATTAGGCTGGGCAGATTGTTCTTCTTGAGCAGGGAACGAAGCAGGACAAGAATATCCTGATGATTCGCTTCCATTCGCTCCCGGCCTGTACCCTTCAGTCGATGCTCAATCTCTATAACCCCTCCCGCAAACCAGTACTGTCCCTTCACCAGCAAACGAAGTCCCATTCGGGTCTGGGCTTGTTCCTCCTGATGAATGTTGCCATTCATTAAATCCTGGATCAGCTCGTTCTGATTGCGGACCATCTTCTCTTCAAGAAACTGGGAACGAAGCGTGAGCGCTGCCGCCGCCTTAGCCGTATAGTCGAGTAACAGCTTGAGATACTCCACTGGAGCGGACGGATGCACAATCATGCCCACAGCAGAGAATACTTGACCGAAACAGACGACCGGATGGCAGAGCAGAACCTTCTCTTCGTCCATATGGAACCATAATTCGGTATCCGAATCATTCAGGTCCAGGTGCTCTACCTCCTGTTCATACCAGGTATAGATGGCCTGTTCCATCTCTGGAGCAAGTTCGGGGACAAAACTGCCCGGCTCCATGGACGAGATGTACACCACCGGTTTTGCAGCGTACTCATGCAGCAGGTTCAGCACAGCGGACATATCCGTACTCTGTAATGTTCGCTGTTGAAGCTGACGGGAGTAAGCCTCCAGACTTTTCAGCAGCTGGTGCTGATGATTAATGAGCAGAGAGTGAATATCCTGTGTGATCTCGACAAAACGAACCGGTTGTTCAAATACGATCAGCGGGAACTGGTGTCTATCGGCCAGTTCAATCAGTTCTTCCGGGATTCCATTTATGCTGGTACCAAACTCCACACACAGCCCCGCTGCCTCACTGCCAATCAGCTGAAGCAGATACTCTTCGCGCCCTTCTTCCGATTGAAGCCACAGTCCGGTGGATAAAATAAGATCATGGGGGCTTACAAATGGAGACACATTCGTAATCTCCAATACATGAACCCAGCCAACCTGACGGTTCACCCCATCCTTCCCTGCCGCAAGTCTTGCTCGGCCAAATACCGGACGTGCAAGGATATCTTTGATCGTAAACACGCGGTCATTTTGCAATGGCGATCCCTCTTCGTGTTATTTTTTCTTACATTATAATCCATGGACAAATGTCCTGAACAGTCTTTTTCGACAATATGTTGAGTTGGTCCCCTAAAAATTAGACATGAGGTAAGGTGCAAAACGATTATGCAAGTCATAAACTTGTAGTATAAGCTAACAACCAATAAATGGACGAGGTGCATGGTGATGAGAATCGGAATTCCCAAAGAAATCAAAAACAATGAGAATCGTGTAGCAATGACTCCGGCCGGGGCTGCTGATTTCATCAGAGCCGGTCACCAGGTGATAATTGAACAAGGTGCGGGAATCGGCAGCGGGTTCACGGATCATGAATATCAAGTTGCGGGCGCTGATATTCGGAATGATGCCAAGTCAGTTTGGACAGAGGCCGAAATGATCATCAAGGTGAAAGAACCGCTTGCCAGTGAATATGGATATTTTCGTCCGGGACTGATTCTGTTCACCTACCTGCACCTCGCAGCGGAACCTGAGCTTGCTAAAGCGCTTATTGCAAGTCGGGTAACGGCCATCGCGTATGAGACGCTGGAGGTCAACAATACCCTCCCGCTGCTCACACCCATGAGTGAAGTCGCAGGACGCATGGCATCTCAGATTGGAGCACAGTTACTGGAGAAGACCGAAGGTGGCAAGGGTATTCTGTTGTCTGGTGTGCCAGGCGTTAGTCGGGGGAAAGTAGCCATTATTGGTGGCGGTACGGTCGGAACAAATGCAGCCAAAATTGCCATTGGTCTCGGAGCAGATGTAACCATCCTTGACCTGAATCTCAATCGTCTGCGCCAATTGGATGATATCTTCGGCAATCAGATCCACACGTTGGTATCCAGCCCGTCCAACATTGCAGCAGCTGTTGCGGCGGCAGATCTGTTGATCTGTGCGGTGCTGATTCCGGGCGCCAAGGCGCCAACGCTTGTCAGCGAGCAGGTGGTGAAGACGATGGCACCGGGTTCGGTCATTGTGGATGTGGCGATTGATCAGGGTGGGATCGTTGAGACCATTGATCATATCACAACCCACGATGAACCGACCTATGTGAAACATGGCGTCGTGCACTACGCGGTGGCGAACATGCCAGGCGCCGTGCCGCGTACGTCCACGGTGGCGCTAACCAACGCCACCATGCCTTATGCGCTGCAGCTGGCCAACCACGGTGCAGCAGCCGCGATTCGCGGCAGTTCGTCCATTCGCAGCGCGGTTAACGCGTTGAACGGACACATCACGTATGAGGCGGTTGCCCGAGACCTCGGGCACGCCTATGTTCCTGCAGGACAGGCGCTGGAGAACACCGCCGCTGTCCAGTGATCTTGATATGATCGTTCCACCCGGCGCCTTGTCGCCAGGCCTGTGGAACGCAATAGAAGCGCGAGTCGGGCAGATGAATGTTCCCGGCTCGCGCTTCTTGATTTTTTTCGCATAAGAAATAGCTCGTTAGTTGGTATAAGGCCTTATGCTCCTCAGGTTTTGGCGTTCTAGACCGCCCGTTCGCTGCACACTTCGCGGAAGTTGCAATCCCGACAGGACCGGTGCGATGGCATCGCCGTGAAGTAATTGACGTCCTTGGGACGGTTGTAATACTCATCCTCCACGCAGGATCGCATCTCCTCGATGTAACGACCCACGTTCTCTTCCACCTTCCAGATATCCTCTTCCGTGGCCGTAAACTCTCGATGCTTCCCGGTTAACAGGTACTCCACTCGCAGCTCAATCTGCTCCAAGGGAACCTGGTAATGCTCTCTCACATAAGATGCGTACAGCATTAACTGATCCGAGAAGTCATCTTCCTTGCCCGTCTTCCAGTCCACAATGACAATATTGCCGTTACTGCGCCGATACAATAAGTCCATCTTCACATACACGCGTGTATCGTGCAGCATCATGGTATCCCATTTCTCGATCTCCAGAATGTCCGTACTCGCCCGGGACAAGTCCTCCCACGTAAGCGTCTGGTACAGGTTACTGACACAGGCCGAAGCCCGCTCCTTAATCGTGGCGATCCGGTCATTCAATGTATCGTCCCCGTAATAGATCTCGGACAGCATCGTGCGATTCTTGGGGTTCAACCGCCACTGATCCGTGTCCATCGATTCCACATACGCCTGATTCAGCAGCTTGCGTATCGTCTGTTCCAGAAAAGATTCACGCGGTTTATCTTTGCCCTCTTCCCTGCTGCGTACCGCTGACTCACACATCCGATGCGCGAGATCCCCGAAGACAAGGTACAGATTGCTTAGCTGCTTCAGACGATACAGACGAACCTGCATCTCATCGGCAGAGTCTGTCTTCCAGCCGTTATGGGCACCGTAATAATGATAATAATATTTGCGCAGGCACTCATCGAACATACTCGCCCGCGACTGCGAATAAGACCATTGCGGGTATTGTGCCATAAGAACTTCTGCCTTTCTGTATGCCGGATCTGCATGAGATCCCTTAATGCTCACAGTATAAAGCCCGGGTAACATTGCCGCAAGCGCGCTTCCGTTATTTTCTTCTGACGCAACCGTTTCCGATTCGATCCGTATCGTTTATATAGTAACATCACCAAAAGATGAAATGGCGGAGCAGAACGCATAATATACTCTATAGAGGGCAGCGAATTCGGGATGCTAGTACGGGTCCAGCGCAGGCCCGACACTAACGAATCTCACACACGAACGTGAAATAAGACGTACTCGGTTCGATAGACAATGATTTTATGTAAAAAAATCGTACAGGCATATCCTAAAAGGAGGCACCACCCATGAATCGACCGGATTGGTTCCAGGCGGAAGAAGCATTACAACAGATCCAAGTCATCGGAAGCGACCGGAATGAGCTCGTGAACATCATCGGCGATGTAGAAGGATTGAATTGCATTGGCACAGGTACGGATGCGGCGGTATTTACGTATGACGGCTTGCCGCAGTATGCCTTCAAGATGTACTCGGATCATGCCTTGGACAAACTAGAAAACGAAAACCAGGTATACGAACAACTCAAAGGCCTGCCATATTTCCCTACCTATTACGGCAGCGGCCGGAATGTTCTTGTGATTAGTTTTGAACCCGGGGATACCCTGCTGGAATGTTTGGAAAAAGGAATCCCCGTCCCCGAGCAGGTGATGCTCGATGTGGACGCAGCGCGAGAAGCCGTTCGCAGCCGTGGGCTGAACCCCCGCGACATTCACCTGAAAAATGTACTTCTTCAGAACGGACGCGGCAAAGTAATCGACGTATCCGAGTACATTCAGGACGGTAATGACAATCGCTGGGAGCATCTTGTCTGGGCCTATCACAACATCTATCCGCGGATCAAAGGGACGCCCATATCACCTCGCATGCTGCAAACGATCAAATGGGGATACAATCAGCTCGATCATGCCAATGTCAAAATGGACGACCTCTCCAAGAAAGCCAATCGTCTGTTCTCCAGATTTATGAAATGAGCACGTTGTACACATAGATGATTGTATTGTTATTATTGAATCCAAACCACCCGGATGAACGCCTTGAATTGGCCTTTATCCGGGTTATTCTCCGTAGACATAGCCTTCGTTATGGACATTTTAGTCGTAACTACGGCTATACTTGCTGTGCCCCACCTTCTTTCCTCCCCCGCCCCTGCGAGGGGGTCATGCCCTTATACTGTTTGTATAACTTCGTAAAATAGTTGGCATTGTCGCAGCCTACTCTGGCGGCGATCTCCGTAATGGTCAGACTGCTGCCTTGCAATAATTGTTCTGCCTCACTCATCCTGCACCCGTTCACGTATTCCACGAAGGTACGTCCGGTCAGCTTTTTGAACATTTTACAAAAGTGATACGCATTCAGTCCCACATGGCTTGCCGCTTCGGTAACAGACATCTTTCCTGTGGGGTTCGCTTCAATCTGTGCAATCAACTGTTTGAAGCGTTCGCGGTTGGGAAAATACGATCCTACTGATTTATCCGGTAGCTGATGTGGCATAAAGGTACGCGCAAGCAGGGTGAACAAAGCATGCAGTTTGGACTTCACCACGAGCTGATAAGCCGGGGGCTGTAAAGCCATTTCCTCTACGGCTTCATTCAGCAAAGAATAATAGCCTGAACAGGCTGCATTTTCCTCTGCCGGTTTGACCGGAAACCTCACCCTGCCTTCCAGATACGGCGCGACATATTGCTCATGCACGGGATCATGAGTGAAATCATGAAACAGTGCACGGTTAACTACAACGGAATCATAATCCACATCCCCATCATCCAGAGCATACCCGACATGCAACGTGCCTCCGGGAATGATGATGACCTCGCCCGCTTGAACCACATAAGGTTTGCTATCGATATGGAACAGCGCACTTCCTTTACGCATAACAATCAGTTCAAAATGTTCATGCCAATGCAAATACAGAATACATTCTTCCTTTTTCATATCCAAACACCGATTTCGGAACAACTGAAATGGATGTGATTTATGATCAATTCGGGTGTTTTCGTGAAGCGCTTTCAGATCCAGCACGACTTCTTCCCCCTCTTCACAAGATCCGACTAATATTACACAAGATTGTTTAGAGCCATCCCGTTAATCCACGTCTATAATGAGTGTCACGAAGTACTATAAGCCAATATTGGAGTGAATTACAACCATGAATAAATCATTACGCATCGGTACCCTTGTAGGCGGGCAGGACGCCGTCCGCGTTATCCCGCAGATCATGCAACACGGTTTCGAATCTTTTAACCTGACCTTCTGGCAAACGACAGGCGATCTGGATTTGGCCGAGACAGCCAAACGTGTCCGTGAAATCGTGGACGAACAGGGTATTGTCATCTCCGCGGTGAGTGTATTTGGTAACCCTCTCACGGGAGCAGGAGACAACGCCGATACGCTGGCAAGCTGGGAGCGAGTAATCGATCACGCACAGCTCTTCGGTGCAGATATCGTCTCCGGGTTCACCGGACGTCTGACCGATCAACCCATTAACGAGTCCATCCCCCGGTTCAAGGAAGTATTTGGTGAACTGGCACGCCGGGCAGCAGACCGGGGTGTACGGATTGCTTTTGAAAACTGTGATATGGGTGGAACCTGGCAGACAGGCGACTGGAACATTGCCCATAATCCGACAGCTTGGGAGATGATGTTCAACGCTGTTCCGGATGAAAATGTAGGCCTGGAATGGGAGCCTTGCCATCAAATGTCCAGCCTGATCGATCCTATTCCACAGCTGCGCAAATGGGCTCACAAAGTATTTCACGTGCATGGCAAAGATGCCACGATTGCCTGGGATATTGTCAAGGAATATGGCGTGCATGGACCACGTGAATTTGTATGGCACCGCACCCCGGGCTTCGGAGATAGCAACTGGGCAGACATCATCACCATTCTGCGTCAGAACGGTTATAAGGGCACGATTGATATTGAAGGCTGGCATGATCCGGTGTACAAAGATGAACTCGAAATGACCGGACAGGTGCATGCATTACGATATTTGAAACAATGCCGCGGTGGCGATTTTGTGCCCAATCCGGTATAGAAAACCTCATCATTTGAAGACTACTAGGAAGAAACCATTTGAACTGTATAACAGAATCCATGCGAAGGAGATGAGAATATGAGTCATCCTTATCGGGTAATTATCGCTGGCTGCGGTGCCATGGCGAACACATGGGCCGATTACGCCTTGCAAAGGCCGGATACAGAAATCGTCGGGCTGGTTGATCTGTATGAACAGACAGCCAGTGCTTTTGCTACAAAATATGGCCTCAACTGCCCCACGTTCACCGATATCCGTGAGGCCATTCAAGCGACTGGTGCGAATGTTGTATTCGATGTCACGATTCCGGCGAGTCATTACGGCATTGCCATGACAGCGCTGAAGGAAGGATGTCATGTATTTGGTGAAAAACCACTGGCAGAGTCCTTCTCCGATTGCACAGATATTGTGCAAACCTCTCGCAGTACAGGACACATTCAAGCCGTGATGCAGAATCGCCGTTTCGATCCGCGTATCCGCGCCTACCAGCACCTCATTTCCGGCGGGGCTATAGGGCAGGTAGGTTACGCAGGGGCCGACTTCTTCCTCGGGCCACACTTCGGCGGATTCCGGGATCTCATGGATAGCCCGCTGCTGCTCGATATGGCGATACATACGTTTGATCAGGCCAGGTATATTCTCGGAGCCAACCCGGTATCGGTGTACTGCCATGAGTTCAACCCTCCAGGTTCCTGGTATCAGGGCAATGCGATGGCGTTATGTATATTTGAGATGTCTGACGGGTCCGTATTCAACTATCGCGGATCCTGGTGCGCAGAAGGTGTACCCACATCATGGGAAGCAAGCTGGCGCGTAATCGGTGAAAAAGGAACCGCCATCTGGGATGGTCATGATGACATCTATGCTGAAGTAGTTACTGCGCAAAGCCTGGATGCTGACGGCAAACCATCCTTTTTTCAGCCGAGCGAGCGGATTGAAGCGGAACTGCCTGTCATGGACAAAACAGGTCATCACGGCTGTCTCGAAGACATGTTCGCCGCACTGGAATCCGGACGATTGCCTGAGACCGATTGCAGCGATAACCAGTTCAGCATGGCTATGGTCCTCGCATCCTTGGAAAGCGCACGCACAGGCCAGAAAGTCTTCATCGCCGATCTGCTGAAAACCACATAGCGCAGCACCTGTGTATCTCATCATAAACAAAGCCCAAACTGCAAAGTTCAACAGTTTGGGCTTTCCTGGTTTTTTACCTACTCCCCTATTCTAAAAAATGATGTCGTTCAAAAAACAGTCATGCCAAATAGCAGAAGTATTGCAGGGAACGAAATCGATTCTGAAGAAACAACGCGGTCGCCTTTATCCCCGGATTTCGACTTTACAAAAGGCGATCAGGAAATCCGGGGATAACAGCGATCAAAAGAACGATTCGTAACCGGAACGGCCACTTTGCAGGCAGTGAGCAATTATTTTTTTGAATTACATCACTTATAGAATTCCTTTCTTCATTGCCTTATACACCAACTGCGAGAACAGGCTGTTGGACCAAGCAAACCAAGGTCTGGTGAACGTGTTTGGATCATCGGCGTGGAAACCCTCATGCATATATCCGGTACCCGCATCCGTGTTCTCCAGCAATTCAATCATTGCAAGCATCTCCTCGTCATTGTCTGCGGTGAGCCCCTGCATGGATAGCGCCATGTGCCAGATGTATCCCGGAGGGGTATGGGGGCTGCCAATTCCTTTGGCTACCTTCCCTTCATAATAGAACGGATTTTCCTTACTCAGAATAAATCGACGTGTGTTCTGATACACCCTGTCTTCAATCGAAGCATACTCCATATACGGAATAGACATCAGCCCAGGTGTTCCTGCATCATCCATCAGACAAAAGTTGCCGTAACCGTCCGTCTCATAAGCATAAATCTGCCCATACTCTGGATGACGATAAGTACCGTAAAGGGAGATACCGTGTCGTATTTCTTCTTCCAAACGAGACAGCCGGCTTACCAGTTGTTCATCGCGGAACACCCACTTCGCGATCTCCCCCATCTGCCGCAAGGTTACCGCAGCGAACATATTCGCTGGAATATTATAATGAAAATCACAGGCATCATCACTCGGACGGAATCCAGACCAGATCATACCCGTATAATTCACTGGCATACCCAGTCCTTCATTACGCAGGGTATCATGGGCTGGACAATTGCGACGCATGAAGCGGTAAGATGAACGTTCTGCATGATGCTGTTCTGTCTCCCATAGTTGTACGATACTTTCCATCACTTTCTTGAAGCGCTCATCGAATATATCCGTAAGTTCCGTCTCCCGCCAATATGTATAAGCCAGCTTCATGGAGAAACAAAGAGAATCCAGCTCAAACTTCCGTTCCCACACCCAAGGTGACATCTCCGTCTCATCATTGGCATCCCAATGCCATCCATTCGCCGTTTCATTGAATGCATTAGCATAGATATCCTTATCAATATAGAGCGTATGCCGTTTGATCAGGCCTCCGATGATACGCTGCAACTTCTCGTCACCCTTCGCAAGCGGAACATAATGCATGACCTGCTCTACCGAATCTCTTAACCACATCGCGGGAATATCCCCTGTAATTACAAAGGTTGTCCCATCCTCCAATAGCTTCGTAGTCGTTTCCAGTGTATTCGGAAAACAATTGCGAAACTGAGCCCGCAATCTCGGTCGATGTTGCAAACGCTCGTCCGCCTCAGTCAGAATATCCTGCACAGCTTGCGGCAATTCCAGTTGTGGCATAGGGATTTTCGGTAATCTGAACTGTTCCATGGATGTCGTCTCCTTATAACTCTATTGTTATTTTTGTTATGATAAATTATAATAACATTATTATCTGTAAGTGTACTGTGTCAGAAGATGATCGTCAAATGAAGGAGTAATGATATGTCACGCAAAGTATCCATTCAGACGCTGGCTGACCAGCTCGGATTATCCAAATATGCCGTCTCCCGCGCACTCAGCGGCAAGACGGGCGTTAGTGAAGCAACAAGAGCACGGGTACTGGAACTCGCTCGGGCTTTGGGATATCGCCAAAGTACTCCGGGGGCTAGCAATAGTCCTGCTGCTGCAAACCATGCAGATCCTTCCGATCCACCGTTCGCTCTCATATGCATGAATCAGCTTAACCGTGGTGAACCCCACTACTGGCAACGTGTCCTGTCCGGCATGATATCCGCCTGTAATGAGCGTGGTTGGCATCATGCCATTGTATCTCCCTCACTCGGAGTGACGGACGAGAACACCTCTCCCGAAAAAGCCATTGCCCCTCACTTGGATTGGGAACGTTGTGCCGGGATTATTGTCATGGGGGCTTTTCCTCATACGGTTCTGCAACGACTCTCTCAGACCGGTCGTCCTATTATTCTGGTAGATCATCAGGAGCCCCTACTGAATTGTGATACGATCAGCCATGATAATCTGGAAGCTGGCATCACCGTGGCTAGATATCTAATGTCTATGAATTGCCGAAGAATCGGTCTCATCACAGATGATGGTCGTGCTGCGAGCTTCGCCCAGCGGAGGATCGGGATTGAGTTGGCTCTGAACCATTTCCATGTGGAAACCAGTCATACGACCAGCTTCAGAGAATGGAATATTCCGTATGAAAATGGGGAATGGGTTAACCAGTTGGCTGCAACAATTCAAAACATGCCAGAGGACGAACGTCCCGATGCCTGGATTGGTGTTAATGATGATATTGCCTTGCAGTGGATGCACAAATTACAGGAGATGGGCATCTCCACGCCTAAAGATTGCCTTGTGATCGGTATCGACAATGTACACTCTGCGGTTACGTCCTCCCCGCCCCTGACCACGGTTAATCTGTGCAAAGAGGAGCTTGGACAGCGCGCCGTCGAGGCTTTACAACGCCGGATCGAACGACCGGGAACACCGAAAGAGACGGTTATGTTATCGACTACGTTGATTCCAAGGGAATCGGCGTAATTCAGAAAACATAAGCAAGCTCCATTCGGATAGAAAAATTCATTGGGTACTTGCTTCTACCCTCAATCTGGACCATACGAAAGAGGCCCCGCATATCATTATGCAGAGCCTTTTTCATATACCTTATATGTCTATCTACATATCCAGAATCCAATCTGTTGTTCCATACTTATGCCATCCATTCAGGGCTTCATTTACTTCATGGTTGAGGATTGTACTAGTGATTATTTTAGCCAAGGCAGACTACTGTACGATGGAAGATCCACTTCCCAATTCACATCACGATACTCTCTATCGACCACCTCACGTTTTAAGGTGAATTTTGTACCCTTTTCTTCGTCAAAGCCACGAATCTTCAATTGCAGATCATCTTCAACGTATTCACCGTTATTATTAGGCTGATCTGGATAACCGATCACCTCAACAGGATACTCTTTTCCTGATGCATCTAATGCCACCCAGCGATCACCCATGAAAGCATTTAGGAAGGTCCCACTCCCCTTCAGAACTAGTGAATATCCCTTCTTTACATCAATCTTCGGAGGATCATACGATTCCATCACTGGCTCGTACTCAAAATCATAGAATAATATTTCATCTCCAAGCTGTTCAAATTGTGCAAAAGCATAAAAATTCTTGTCCTTACGCCTTTTCTCCAGATCAACTTCCACTGATTTCTCTTCCTTCACCGGGAGGGTGTAACCATCCAGAACAAAGCGAATGTTCTTCGCATCTACTGTAACCAATGCAGGGTCCCATGTCTCTGACAACTTCAACCGCCCACCATTCTTTAACTCACTCAGATCTTGGAGCCGAAACTTGGCTTGACGGGAATCTGGTCTTATCCCATTGAAAATTCGATATTCATTTGTTTCAGGGATTTCAAGATGGTAGATGATGCTCATATAGTTCGCCCAATCCTCATCAACTTTGGCACGAAGTTCATCATCCAGACTCACATTCAAGTCAAGCCGGGTTCCGTTTGGCGTGCGTACAAGCTGTGTCATATCGAGCTTCAGTCCTTCTGGCGTCGTATATGTGTTATCCATAGAATTTTCAACAGCCAGTGACTTGGCTTGGGTCATATCGATCTTGAATTGGAAGCTCCAATCCACCGTAACATCTCTATTTTCGTAGGATTTCTTCTCGTAATTATAATAGCTGCCCATATTTAAATTACGCAGTTCACCCCGCACGATCACCTGATCCGGAATTTCATCATGAAACTGAAATAACAATCGTTCAGTTAGAGGGTCCTTTGTTCTTGTATCTCTTGCAAGAGTGGCAACCTGTCTCCCCTCTTCATCCGTAACATGAATTCTCCCCAGCTCAGACAGTAACCGTGATAACCCTAATCCATCAGGTGTTGTTTGTTGCATGGTCATTACCATATGAGATCGGTCTACCAGCACGTCTTCAATCTTGAGCGTGTAGCCTTGGTCATTAATATAGATGTTCGGATTAACCACAAGTCCGAGAGGTTTAAGACGCTTGTAATCATCCGCAAAATAGGAATATTTCAATGCTTCAGGCACAGGTATGTTAGGCAATGGCAGACGATCCACAGCATTTACCAGGGGTTGCGCTGGCTCTGCTGTTCGGTCAAAAGCAAAACAAGCCCCTCCGGCAAGGATCACAACAGCCGCTGCAGCGATTCCAGTCCGGCGCAGCCAATGCGCTCTGATGGATTTTTTCACGAATGAATGCTCTTCTTCGCCACTTTCAATAGACACGCCATCCAGCTTCTGCATGACCTTAAGTGTAAAATCAGAATCCGGTTCCTCACGGTACAGGTGCTCCTCCCACAACCGATCTTCATCCCTTGAAATAGGCTTCATACGTAGCTAAACCTCCTTTGCGTTCCATTTGCTTCCTCAGTGTCTTTTTCCCGCGATAAAGGGCATTGCGCACTTTGGTTGAACTCATGCCTGTAATATCCGCAATCTCTTCATAGCTCAACTCGTTTGTGTACTTCAGTAATAACACCAAGCGATACGATTCCGGTAACTGCTCGAGTTGGCGGTATATTTCACGCTGCATCTCCTTATGCAGCACACGTTTTTCCGGTGTTTCATTACTGACAGGTTCGATCCCTTGATCAACCGGAGACATGACGGGTTTCTTTTCCCGCATAAAATCCCGCATTCGATTCACCGCAATGGTATACACCCACGACGAGAAACTGCTTCCCTCCCGCCTCGACGGGAGATAACGATAGATGCGAATGAACGTATCCTGAGCGAGATCCTGTGCATCCGGATGACTCGCGCCCATTCCGCGCATGATGCCGTAGACTTTATTTTTATATCGATCCACAAGCACGGAGAACAACTGCTTATCCCCTGCAACAATGCGCTGAATAAGCTCCTCCTCCGGTATCTGTTGAGTCATGTAATCCCCCTTCTCCACAGCTTCCATGCATGGTTCTGTACTATATAGACGGAAGCCGTTCCCGAAACCTCTCACTTTATCCAAAAAAAAGAATTCGCCCTTATCGGCGAAGCCGACTGGGTGAACTCTGCTTATTTGCCTCTTAATTTTCCCCGTTCTTCTCCGTGACAAAATCAGCAAGCTGTGAATAGATCGCCACAATCTCATCCATCGACATGCGCACGAGTCCACTGGACGATGGAGCGACGAATTCCTGAATTTCCTTGACGACCGGGTCGTCCTGGAATCCCCATTGCACTTTGGCACGTTTGCTGTACTGGGTGTATACACCTTTTCCGACAAAACAAGCGATGTCCGGTCGGTATTCCTCCAGCTTTTGCCGTAAAATTTGTCGTCCTTCCGCGTACTCTTCCTTCGTAATATCTTCCACACCTCTGGTGGGCCGGGCCACAATATTCGTGAATCCGTACCCCAGTTTCAGCAACTCTCCATCCTCCTGTGCATCATACAAACGCGGGGTTAATCCCGACCGTTCAAGAATGCGCCAGAACCGGTTTCCTTTGTAAGCATAATGATGACCTGTCTCTCCAGACGTAATGCTCGGATTGAAGCCGATAAACAATATCGATAAACCAACATCCAGATGATCTGGAATCATAATGGGAAGCCCCCTTATCTTTTTTAGCCAATTCACACTTTCAACTGTGTATAAAATGATATAATAAGCAAAGCATTTTCGAAATCGGATTGAAATTTTCATGAAAAAGGAAGCTGAAACTGATGATTGCAGACATCATGCTTGAAGTCGTCCTGCCCGTCTTTCTCCTGATCGCCGTCGGGTCCTGGATGCAAAAGGTGTTCAAGCTGGACTTGTACACCCTCGCCAAAATCAATTTCTATTGTATTACCCCCGCAGCCGTCTTTATGAGCATGTATCACTCGGATATGTCCGGCGAACTGCTCGGGACTGTGACACTCTTTTACGCAATATATGTATTAATTCTCTATATTGTAGGTTCTGTATTTGCGCGCTCACTTAAGATGAATAAAGGCATGAAGGCTGCCTTCAACAACAGCATCATGCTGGATAACGCAGGCAACTACGGACTGCCCATCAATGCACTGGTATTCCGCGGCGATCCACTGGCCTCTTCCATTCAGGCGCTGGTCATGTCTTTGCAGGCATTGCTGACATTCACCTATGGCGTGTTGTCCATTCAGGGAGCTAAGCTCAAGGGTAATTACCGTGCGGTAATTATTGGATTTCTTAAAATGCCCGTTCCGTATGCACTCTTACTGGGGATTCTGTTCCACATGTGGAAGGTTCCCTTGCCTACGTTCCTGTCCATGCCGCTGACCTATGCGCAGCAAAGTATGGTTGCCGTGGCGCTGTTGACACTCGGGGCACAGATTGTAAAATATCCGATCCGGCTATACCGTCTTGATGTGTATATTAGCACATTTTTGCGTCTCCTGATTGGCCCCGCCATCGGTATTTCAATTGTGCTACTGCTTGGACTGGAAGGCATCGCTGCACAGGCACTCATTATCGCTTCGGGTATGCCGACAGGTGTCAACGCATCCATTCTCGCGGAAGAGTATGATAACGAACCCGATTTTGCAGCCCAGACAGTACTAATCTCAACGCTCTTGAACATCATTACAATTACGGCACTGATCTCTTATGCCAAAACGTTCTAAAATAAAAAAACAAGTCCATGACCCATGAGCAGGGTTGTGGGCTTGTTTTTTTGAGTGTTCAAACTATGATTCAAACGTCGTTCGTTCCGGGAACTTGCCGCCTTCCCTGAATAAACATCGTACCAGTCGCTGCGCGGCTCGGTTAAAGAAAAAACTCGGGCTTACCCCATCCACCTGGACAGGTTCTAGCTCCTTCACACTTTCCTTGATCTTATTCATCTCAATGAGCCCCATCTTGCGCTCATTCGGTCCGAATCGATAAATAACCTTCTCATCGTCCTCCGTCTGTTTCACCAGCAGAATCATGGATGCCATACAGGTTACCCCCTATCGTTACGTTATGAGATTCCATTAATCACTTGCCTACTATAATTATTACCCAGATTCTAGTGGAAGGATATAGGACTTAAGTTAGTTATACCTAAATTAAATATCCTAATGTAAAGATTCTCTTCAATGAGTCGTTAGGCTCACAAACACCGTATTGACGCTATCCTTCTGGATAGTCACTGTCATGAAAGTGCGTACTGCCCAAGTCGTTTTTCTCCGTTTATACTTACCCTAACCTTATTTTGAATTCCAAAGGAGAGAAACATATGACTGCAGCTCAAATCTATAGCCACGGTGTACCGTGGGAAGAAGCATTTAGCGTCGCACAGGGATACAGCGTTAACGGTATGATCTACATTGCAGGACAATTTTCGCATGATATGCAGGGGACGTTTATTGGTGTGGATGATATTGAAGCTCAGGTTCGTCAGACACTGGATAACTTGGATCGTGTACTCGCAGGATTCGATGTGACCAAGTCGAACATTGCTGAACTGGAGATTTTTCTGGTTCACCCAAAGGAGCATCTTGAGGCGTGTGTCGCCGTGTACAAAGAGTATATTGGTACGCATCGTCCGGCTGTTACGATGGTCGGGACGTCAGGACTCGCCTTCCCTCATCAACTGATTGAGATTCGCGCAGTTGCACATACGAACTGATTCAGGTCACCTCAAACGTTGCAGTACAAAGCACACAGGCCTGATAAGGAACTTGCTTTAACGAAGTTCATATGCCAAATAAGCCGGTTCGGATTAACTCCGAACCAGCTTCATCATCATTTTTTTACTTTAACAATAAACAGTTTACAAACGCGGGTCCACTCTCTCCGACTCCAGCGATAGCGTTGCCAGCACGCATTCATGAATTCGTTCCACTGGCTCTCTACGTATAAAGCGCTCAATCCCCTCCATCCCCAATACACTCTCCATTAAGGCGTGGCGTTCTTTTTTGGATGTTTTGCGTTTACGAAGTCGGGACAGATTCTCGGGTGCCAGGTAATCCATCCCATAGATGATGTGCAAATATGCACGTCCTCGTACTTTAATCGCAGGTTGGATGATTTTGTTGTTATTCCAGGCGCGGAACGTTTCCGGTTTGATCACAATCCCCTCATGCCCTTCCGCCGTAATTTCATCCCACCAACGAATGACATCTGCTTCATCTGCCTCACTTGCGATCACACGATATTCCGTCTCCATCATCAGGGTAGACATGCGAGCGAACTCACGGTTCTGCTCCATATGCCATTCATGTGTTTGCTCCCAGAATGCTCCCTTGCTATGTGCAAGTGTGTGGAACGGTGCAATCCGAATGTCCCCGATATCCTCCACATCCCAGCAGTATTTCTGGAATACATCGCGGAACGTCTCGGCATTGGCAAGTTTACCTGCTGTCTCCTGCAACCACTCATCTACATTCCGACCTGCCGCTTCAGCTTCTCGGAGTTTGTCCAGCACCGTAGAGCGATCCATGAGCGAGGCTTCGGCCACGTGTGCATATTGTGAAGCAATCAGCTCACGCGCCTTCAGATTCCAAGGTACAATCTCCGCATCAAGCAGTACGAACTCCGTCCGAAGACGATCAAAATAACCATCTGCGGTCAAGTCCGCATGTAACCTTAAGAGCACATCCTGCTCTGTCGAAGGGTCAAAAAAGGATCGGCCCGTCCGGGTCACAATGTTCCCCAGTATCGGTCGGCCCACTCGCTGCACCGCAGCTTGCTCATCGCGGAAAAGAAGCAAAATGGCCCGGCTGCCCATGTGTTTCTTCTCGGCAACCATACGGGTAACGCCCTGCGAGCGATAATACTGGAATGCATCCTGTGGATGCTCCAGGTATCCCTCTATAGAACATACACCCGGCGGAGGACTCATCGTAGGCGGGATGTAGATTAGTTCTTCCAGCGGAACAGTATAATGGGAAAACGTATCAATCGCCGTCTTCGCCACCTCATCATGCACAGTCACATCAAGTTTGGATGCTGTCTGAACCGTGAAACCCTCCTTGAACTTACGTATGTTGGGTGGAGCAAAACGCCGCTGTTCCCAGCGCTTTAAAGGACTATCCGGATCTGCCGCATAATCTTGCTTGGCCGGAACAATGACTGCCTCACGTTCTGGCATTCGCCAAGCAGTAAGCATACCACCAAAAACGACACCTTGATCAATGTTGACCGTATCATTCACAATCGTAGGATATGGACGGGGATCATGCCCCCAGACGATGCATTCACCTGAATTGTGATCCACGTACCAATCCTTGCGTACAGGCCGACCTTGCTCATCCGTGCCTTCCACATCGCCATACCGGCAGTAATCCTGAATGCGTTTGGACTGTTTTCCGATAAAATGATCTCGAATCCCTGCGTGTGCAACAACCACTTGTCTTACCCCATTGCGAGAAAAGACCAGATGAGATGGTGCATCAAGCAGAAAGGTCTTAAGTTCCGCACGTACTCGCTTTGCTGTCTCCTGACCTTGCTCCTGCTCAAGCTGTAGCAGTTCCATCTCCACCCGTTCGTCACCATGACTCAGCGTAACGTCACGACCATCCAGATAACGTGCGATCTTCCAGCCGTGATTACTGTCAATCATGTAGGCGAGCTCGGCGGCACAATGACGTTGCCAGAACAACAGACATTGTAACGACTCTGGACCACGGCTCGTTACGTCACCAACGGAGACCAATTTACGTCCTTCAGGGTGACGGTACAGGCCACTTCCGTCCTCGTCCACATATCCGAGGCGCACGATTAATTCCATCATTTCATCATAACAACCGTGAATATCTCCGATGATATCAATACCTGTACCCATGTCGGTCACCAGCGGATTGGATGTGCGGACAAACGTAATCTCATCCGGCTGCTTCAGCACATAACTGGCATCGAAGCCATCCTCACGGATCGAGCGTAATGTACGCTTGAACTGCTGCACCTGTTGCTTCACCCGTTGACGTCCACGCGGATACTCCCGCTGGGCATCACGTTCCAGCAGTTCTTTTTCCGGGATATCCAGCACCACAGCAATTACAGGCACATGAGCTTTCCTTGCCACCTGAATCAGACGCTCGCGATCCTCGGGATACAGATGTGTCGCATCCACCCAGGTCAGCTTGTTCAGACGGCAGCGGGTTGCCAGCATAGCCTCCATCGCTTCAAATGCTTTGGCCGATACTTGCTGATACTCTGCATAGATCACATCCGCTTCGCTACGGGGACGTTGTTTCCAATCCACATACTCATCATCTCCAACCAGCATGCGGAATTGATCGGATGAGACGGCTTCCGTGCGGCGAATGACGCTCTCTGCGACGAGACGATCCAACAACGTACTTTTACCACTGTTGGACGGGCCGACGAGAACGATGATACCTGCATGGGGCAGACGAATCTCCCGCTGTCTTCCCTCCGAACCACTTTCCCGATTCTGCCGGCCTTTACCTGCACCCGCTACTTCGTTAGATTCCGTTTCTTTCCTCATGATAGACTCTCCTTTCTCCGCTCAAAAATGACCAGTTGGGTAGGCTGTCCATAGCCTTCTACATGCTCACCGATACCCTTAATTTCATAGCCATAGTTCCCGTTCTGCGTCCATTCCTCACACCGGGAAGCCAGCTCCGCACGAGTCCACTCAAAGCGATGATCATGGTGACGGAAACTTTCCTGCTCCATTGCATACACATCGTTATATTCCTTGTTCGGTGTAGTGACCAGCAGCACTTCTGGCTGATAGTCGTTCATGATTGTATCCATAATTCCGTTCAGACGATATTCCTCGATATGCTCAATGACTTCGCATAGAATCATAACGTCCTGGTTTTGCATCTGCTCGTCAAAATAAAAAAGTGAACCGATGATCGGTTCCGGCATAGCCACCACTCCAGAACGACCCTCCAGCTTCGCGAAGCGCTCCATGGCCCGAAGTCTTGACTGGCCTGAAGGTTCGACTGCCAGAATCGACTCCACATCGGGAATGTAGGATAAGCGAGCGGACAGCTTGCCTTCACCCGCTCCCATATCCACAATGCGCCGTTTGACTGGCAACGCTGCAACCACATCCGTAATCGCACGATAACGCAACTCGTTTAACCGCACAGGGGGTTCAGATTGTCCGCTATCGGACTCGACCCCAGGATGCTCTTGTTCTCCTTCTTCCTGATGTCCCACGTTATTCTCCTGAATAACCGTCTCCAAGACTTGAGCTATTCCGCTCTCCTGTCCAAGAGACGCAGACAAAGCACCTTCTTGACGCTCATACTGCCGGATCAATTCGGAAAAACGCAGCGTACGCTTCACAATGAGTTCTTTCAGTGGGTGAGCATCCAGCCACCCTTCACCATATCGTTTGATTTTATCGATCTCATCTTCACTGATGAAATAATGTTTGTAATTATCCAGTACTGGAATCAGAAGAAAGAGCTGGCGCAGCGCATGTTGTACTGTGTTACGACCACGCAGGATGATATGGCGAACCGTGCTTCTATTTTTCAGATCAAATGAATACGAAAGCTCTCCACGTTCCACCGAAACGGCGTAGCCTAATGGCGAGAATAATTCCTCTACAACCCGATCCGGCAGATCGGACGCCACCGGGCCAAAGGTCAGCTCCAACTCGAAAGCGTGTCCTACCCATTGCACATAGTCTTCCTTCGGCTTACCATTCAGGGCCGTCCCGAGCGCCGCACGTATGTAGGAGCAGAACAGGCTGCTGGTCACGAACTCACGATCATTGATATATTGCGTAATGTCATACCCGTCGGGTGTGCCTCTGACCAGATCCACAGGATCAGGCTCAGCATGAATCAGCACTTCTGTTTCGTTCTCTGTAGCCGTAGTGTACACCATTCTTACACGTACGCCTTTGTCTACCCGGTCATATATATTCAGCGGATTCTTCGCTAACAAATGGGATACAATCCCCGCGTCAGCGCCGCTTGCTTTTAAGATCAGATGCATCGGTTCTCCTCCTTTGATTCAGTTCCATACCTCTTGCAATGCAAATCGGAAAATCCGGTCCAATTCTTCAAATTCAATAATCTGCTCATTCTCCATCTGTCCGGCAAGTCTGTCAAAATGCTCGATTCTCTCCGCCAAAAAAGCCTGTATTGCTGGCAACTGCGGCTCCAGATCCAGTTCCTCGCCCGCCTTTTTCCGGCGTAGCAACTCATGAATCTCCGTATACAGCGGTGTAGTCGCAGGTACAAGTTCTTGCACCAGCTCTTCGAATGCCATCGGTGGCATTGCATCATAACGTTCGATCCAACCACAAGCGAGTAAGGGACGAAGCACATAGAAATACTTTTTAATCTTGACCCGCTCACCTTGTAAATAATCCCGAAAATTGCCCTTTGCCATATTCAGATAATGATACATGCAGGACTTGGGCGAGAAGGTCAAAGGCGACAGTGCACGGATATGCTGTGTCACGCTATACTGTTCATCATACTGAATGGGGGACTGTAGCCACTCCAACAGTGGTGGATTGGATTTGCGAAACAGCTTCAACGCCTTTCGCAGATCCCACCCATTAATGTCGAGCTGATCACTGATCGGGCGTTCAATAACATCCCTTTTATCCTCAATCGACAAGTACCATTCCAGCGATCTTACATATAAGAAACGCACATCATAGTCACTATCCTGGGAAGGAAATCCCCACGCCCGACTGCCCGATTCACAGGCATAGATGATCCGTACCTGCTCCTCCTGTTCAATCTGCTTCAGCTGTTGTCTGATCGTATCTTTCATTTCTTCATGAACGTAGGTCATGGTCAGTTGCCTCCGAATTCCCCAAATTAAATATCTATCGCTCTCACCCGGTCTGCGAGTGTATCATATCCTGCCACAGTCTCAGCAATATACGTCAGTACCGTTTCACTCCAACCGTAGATGTAAAACGTTTTGCCATCCCGTGGCGGTACCATGGCCTGCCGATAAGGTGCTATATCCACAATAAATACCTTCAACTCCGGATTCATCATCCGACGATATCGCTCAAGCTCGACATATAACGGGCTGCCTTCATTCTGCTGTTCATCGGTGATCATAATGATCTGATCCACTTTCTCTCCGATATCCCGAAGTTCCCGCACTGGTCGACCTGTGTCTGTTCCACCTTGTGCGCGAATACGGTGAGCTTGGGATAGAATGCTTTCATTCATCTTCGGGCGAGCATCCTCAACCATATGGTCGAATAACCAGAACAGGGCATTACCTCTCGTTTGTTTATAAAGCGCCAGTGCCAGCACCGAACCAATCCGTAAATAGTCCCCTTGCATGGAACCCGACCGATCCAGGAAAATAGCCGTTCTTCCAGGTAGCGTTGGCAGGTTGCCAATGGATAACTCCACTGCTTGCCGCAAAGCATCCCGCAACTCTTCTCTCGCAATCATTTCATACGCACTGGCGAATCGGAAAGGTAAGATGCGCGACTTGCGCAGGGCTTCTGCATCCGTTAGACGGCCCGTTACGTAATCGATATTTTTCAATTTTTCAAAAACACCCGCCCGATCCATTGCATTCAGATGGCGTAACAACGCAAAAGTCGGCATCTGAAACATTAACGCCTCCCAAACCGTACGTGTCGGTTGCATAATCGATGTGACCACTGAATACGGGAGTTTGCCTTTCTCGATCAGATGCATCCGGCTTGCCGGGTTGCGGGTAGCTTTCAGCTTTTCCAGCGCCTGCAACTGCGGCAGTTCCGTAAGATCCACCTCATGCCCGCGCAAATAACGAAACAAGGCTTGCTGCTTCATATTTATCGGCTTAGGGTGTGCTGTAGCGATCATATCGCCCAGACTATATCCACGTCCACGTCCGTTGTATTTGATGGCCCAGTATTCAGTAATGCCGTTCAAAAAGAGACTCACCTGACGCTTCACCGCTCGACCGCCCTGTCCCCGTCCCAATCCTCTCAGAATGGTCAGAAAATCAGCCAAATCAGCCGGTGTCTGTACGACTTGAGAGAACACCTTCGCAAACTGATCCGGGTCCACTTTGGACAACAGTGCCAGCCCGTATAGAGGCTGTAACCGCATCAAACCTTCATTACGAGCATAAACCAGCGCCCGCGCCATAAACCCTGCATCGACCTCAGCCATCTCCTGATGACTGACTATCGCATCGTCCATCAGTTGCTGTGTATCTGCATAGAACGTATTGTTCAATGTATTGGTCATCAACATCTGTATATATTGTTCCTCCACCAATCGCTCATAGGCTCGGTACCCCCCATGATTACGTGTCGTTGGCTGAGGTTGATTAAATAATTGTTTCGCTCTGCTCATCACTCATGACCTCCCGGTGTGAGTCTATTTGCTGTTCTTTCATAAAAAATGTTCCGAGGAAAAAGGTGGGAAGGTTTATACCCGCTCTACCGCTGAGCTACACCGCCATGAACGGCGGCGATTGGATTCGAACCAACGACCTGGTCGATTAACAGTCGAAGTAACCCTCCCTGGCGCCTCGGAACCTTGATCCACAGCGCTTGTTGCCGCCCCGCTTCACAACCTCATTATGAATCACACATCTGCATACGAACATGGCAGAAGTATGACGACAACCCAATTTCTGAAATGGAGTCAATCTTCATAAGTTTAAAATGAAACCTGCCACTCATCCTGCTACAATGAAGGCATAACAAGGAGTGAGTGTTCATGGCAAGAGAGAGCTTCGACAAAGAAATTCAGTTCTTACGCATGTTATCCCTAACAAGCGGTGCATATAACCGTAAACAGTATGCCGAGCGGCTTGGCATATCCGTACATACCTTTGATAAAACCAATCGCAGACTAAAAGAAATCATGCAGACCGTCACTGACCAGCGTTCAGGTGCCGAAGCAAGCCGGGAAATGGCCGATCTCGTCCGCTTCCAGTACGGAGAATCCGCTGAGCCCATGCTGCTCTTCCTCTTCCGCGCCAAGTCGATGAAAGAGACTGAAGTTCAGCGTCTTTCTGTCCTTTTGCATACCTTACAACATAAAGCACTGACCGCGATGGAACTGCTGGACGCCTGCTGCGCTGATCTGCCGGAAGAACTCGCGTTACCTGACGAGAAAACCATCCGCTCAGATCTGAAGTATCTGGAAGAGGTTGGGGTCATTCGGAAAGAGCCCAGTGGCAGACCGTATCGATATGCATTGCAACAGGATGTCCTTACCGAGTTAACGGTGGAGGAACAGCTGGAGTTATATGATTTTGTGGATATGATGGCAAACACTCAGGTTCCTTCCGTACAGGGGTACTTATTGCGGGACAGTTTGAAAAAAGCCATTACGGCAAGTTTCCCGCAAGAAGAAGCTACCGAGCCCTATATTTATAAGTATCACTATTATTCTCGTATCCTGGACGAAGCTCATCTCTACACGCTGCTTAGTGCGATTCGTCAGCGCAAACGTGTGCAGTTCCTATACTATTCACCGAAAAAACCATCCAGCTACAGTTCACAGAATACGAATCCACGCTTTGAACGGGAAGCAGGCGGACGATCCAACCGGATCGTGCCCCTTGAAGTGATCTATGACCATCAGTATGGTCGTTGGTATGTGATTGGATATCAGGGCCGGCGCGGCTTTGTGAAATTTCGGATGGAAGGCATAACACAGTTGGAGGAACAGGATTCAGTAGAAGAGCAATACATGCTCGAGCTAAAGCAGCAGTGGACCGACATTAGTCGCTACAGTTGGCTCGTGGATACGGGGAATACCTTAACGGTTCAAGCTCGTTTTTTCCACCCGGAGCGTGGTCAGCGTAACTTCATTCTGGATCGGGTTCGTCTGCAAGGTCAATGGGGCAAGATCACACCCGAAACGGATCACACTTTTCTCTATGAAATCCAGGTTAACGGTACCACTGAGATCAAACCGTGGTTACGGAGTTTTGGCTCAAGCTGCGAAGTAATTGCACCCTGGAGGCTACGCCAGGAGATGATCAAGGAATGGAAGGAGATTGCGGAATACTATGAACCTGTTCGAGAAGATGTTCAATTACCAGATGATGACCCGACTGAATGAAACCGGACTGTTCACCTGGACCTCACAGGAACGGGCCTGGCTTCGCATGATGCTGAATCACCCTGCTGCGAGAGAAGCGCTTAGTCCTGTAACATTGGACAAAATGCACAACATGCTGAATGGTGAGCAGGACCTGAACCTCCAGGATTACCTGACTGAAAAAGCCAAAAGCGAAGAAAATAGCGTATCCCACCCACTGCTTAGACAATTACGGCTAATCATTTTGCATCACGAAGGATTTCGCATGACGGGTCGTGTCCGCAATGGACGAACGAGCCATGATGAATTTGGCTTCCCGTACAAACTGGAGTATTCCATGGTCAAAAAAGAATGGTACGTGCTCTGGTATGCTCCTCGCTTCGACAAGCTCATGTCCACCAAATTGCACAGCATCGTTACCGTGGAAGCCCAACCGGTTGATCCGGATACCGCTTCGGGCTACACTGCCCGAATTGCTGCGATAACGGAGAAACGTAAGACGACCATCACCATCGAAGTACTGCCCGAGTTCAATCAGGAGCTGTCCCGAATCCTCTATGCCTTCTCCTGCTTCGAGAAACAGGTCGAGTACATGGAAGCCCAGCAGACATATCGAATCGAGCTGACCGTTCCACGGAATGAGATGGATTATGTCTTATCCAAAATGCGTTTTCTGGGCAAACGGGTTCAAATTGCTGACCACACGGTGCTGCGGGAGCGGATGTCTGAGACAGCTGCCAAGGCATTGGCCCGTTATGCAGAAAAAGATCCTGATATGCATTCCCAACGCTCCAATGAAGTTCAGCACCACCAACGCGAAGAGGAACCTTTCGCGAAAGCCGATGGTCACTGATCATGTAAGATTGGGTTAAAACCATATCCCATTGCTCCAGAAACAAACTCATATACAAAAAAAGGTCTGGATAATCTCATCCAAACCTTTTTTGTAAACATGCGCTCCTCTACTACGTTGCTCCACCACTGCTAGCTGCCGAGTTCCGTCTTTTGTTTATCGCATGCACACCCATGACCACTGCAATTAATTCATACGTGTCCAGTTGTTCCGACTGGTTGTCTAACACAAATGCGCCTGAACTAAACCATCCACTAGTACGACGGAAACTGGCTACGATGCGTCCACCACTGCCACTTATATCATATTCATGCGAAAATGCTGGAGCAGACACATCATACGTTCCTCGTGATCCTGCGTCATATTCATACTTTTTGCTAAAGAAACTGAACCTCGCCCGTAATACACCCAGGTGTCTCCCATCTGCTGCCGTGATATCCCAACGATTCGTTAACATGCGAAATTTGCCGCTACAGACCAATCCCGAGTTATCCGATACATCGAGCGAAGAGCCAAAGATGCTTTTCAGATCCAGATGCCCGGCCTGTTCCTGGTTCGGATTCATAATCTCGGTGTAACCTGCGTTAAAAAAGTTATCCCTGAAATATAATTCCATAACGATTTCCCCTTTCCCTCAAGTGCCCTTTCGTTCTCTTAACCTCATCTCACACCCAGTGCACACTATATCTTTATTTACGTATAATTAATGGAATTGGATTCAAAAAGTGGAACATTTCCGGATATAAAAAACGAGCAACACTGGTTGCTCGCGTTATTGTTCAAGTTATCCTGTCATCAGACTTCAACTTTTTTGTTGTTCAGATAAATGGTAGCCCACACCAAGATGACCGCCACAATGACTTCAAATACAATGCTTCCCCACATGCCGTCCGACCATAATACACCATTGGCTGTGATTGCAATACCTGTACTTTCTTCCGTATACCGGAACATCTCATTTGGACTGAAGCGTCCAGTCGTAATAATATTCTCCAACCAGCCAATCAGATTAACGAGGACAAAGAATGCAACGATTCCGATCCATGGTCCAGTTCTCCAGCGGAAGCTGCCTGCAATCGAGATTGAAAGGAAGATAATGACGGTCATGAATACCATAACCCATGCTCCAAACAGCAACAAACTAATATAATCCGAAACATGCAGACCCGAAAGATCAATATTGCTAGCCATGTTCATTCTGAGCTTCATTGAAATATAGATGTAGGCATGAGTCGTAAAAATAATCACTAACCCCAACCCACAAAGTAGTCCAAAGATCAAAGGAGACAACACATGTGACAGGCCCGTTACGGGTAACAGACGGCGATTATAAGAGCGGATATTGGACGTGTATGTTTTAATCATTTTCACATAAATAGCCACACCAACTCCAACATACCCCATCATGCCAAGTACAATCCCTGTGACCTCAGACACGAAAAGGGAAAGCCCCACTTGAGCGATAATCAAAATAACTAGCCCAGCCAGCAGTGTATTCCAGTTCCTTCTAAAGTCATACTTCAATAATGTCATCATTCCGCATAGACCTCCTTGAACATCTCATCCACACTTTTTCCATATTTCAGCCGGAGCGTTTCCACTTCTTCCCGCATCACCAGTTCGCCCTCGCGAATAAAGACAACTTCATCAAAAATCCGTTCGATATCATTCACCAGATGCGTGGAGATGATCAGACTGCTCTCTTCATCATAGAATTTGACGATCGCATCCAGAATCTTGCCTCGCGCAACCGGGTCTACTCCGCCAATCGGTTCATCCAGCAAATACAGACGAGCCTTACGAGAGAGCGCCAGTGTTAGTTGTAGTCGTTCATTCATCCCTTTCGACAGATGCCGTACCCGGTCACTCTCGACAAGGTTCATGAAGTCCAGCATCTCCCGCGCCTTCTCCTCATCAAAATCAGCATAGAAATCGCGATAGTACGCAATCGCATCCCGCACTCTCATCCACTTCTCGGTCAATGGGCGATCCGGCATGAATGAAACCAATGACTTCGTCTCCAGACCAACAGGCTTGCCTGTGACTTGAATCGTTCCACTGGTAGGATGCAGCAAACCGGCAACCAGCTTCATGAGCGTACTCTTGCCACTGCCGTTGCTACCCAGCAGACCTACGATTCGGCCAGGAGCAATATCCAATGTGATATTACTGAGCGCTTTCTTATTGCCATATGTCTTGTTAATCTGGTTCAGTTCAAGGATGTTACTCATGCGTTGTTCCTCCCTTTCCTTCCGCAACGGCATCGGCTACGATGGATAAGATATCCTGCTCTTCAATGCCCAGTTCCTGCATTCCGGTCAGAAAACGTTCCAGCAATTCACTGGCCATTTCTTTTTTGATTGTCATTATCTTCCGCTCCTCACTGGTCACGTATCTGCCCAAACCACGTTTGGTTTCGACCACTTCTTCCCGCTCAAGCTCCTGAAATGTCCGTTGTACTGTATTTGGATTGATCTGTAATTCAGCCGCGAGTTCACGAACCGAAGGAATTTTGTCACCTGCCTGAAGTGTCCCGGTTACAATCTGTCTCTTGATGTACTGCATGATCTGCAGGTAGATCGGTAAGTTGTTATCAAATTCCATAGTCACAAAGCTCTCGCTCCTCTCTGTACTTGTGTGTTAGTTATATAGTACACTAGTGATATAGTATTGTAAAGCCCATTTGTTAAAATTTAGATTCGCTCAATGGATGGGCACGCTTCGGCTATTGATGCACACAAAAAAAGAGCAGATCGTGAAGATCTGCTCTGCATAATTTAATTAGTTTTATTTCACACGATATCTAAAGGTACCTTGCCATTAGGCGCAGGGAATGCCTCATTCAACCGGGTCAGTTCCTCTTTTGTCAAAACGATGTTCACTGCTGCCGCATTGTCTGCCACATGATTCAGTTGTACCGCCTTGGGAATCGCCATTACGTCTCCGTCTCTGATCACCCAGGCTAATGCGATCTGCGAAGTCGTGACTCCTCGACCCTGTGCAATCTCTCGAATGACCGGATGCTCCAACAATTCACTTCGAAGTCTGCCACCTTGGGCCAGTGGACAATACGCCATGACCGGAACACGTCGTTCCCGCATCCAGGGAAGCAGCTCATGTTCGATACCACGCGAGGCTGTATGGTACAACACCTGATTCACCATACATTGAGCACCCTCCGGCAGGCCCCATAACTCCTGCATATCCCTTGTATCCAGGTTCGATACACCCCAACGCAGAATTTTACCGGATTGCTTCAATTGTTCCAAAGCCTGAACCGTCTCTTCAAGTGGCACTCCTCCGCGCCAATGGAGCAGATACAGATCCAGGCGATCTGTTCCTAAGCGCTTGAGACTTCGCTCACATGCTGTAATCATCTGCTTGCGATCCGCGTGATGGGGATACACTTTGGATACGAGAAAGACTTCGTCACGATAGCCCGATATAGCCTTTCCCGTAACAACTTCTGCCCCGCCTTCTGCATACATCTCCGCTGTATCAATCACGGTCAGTCCCTGTTCAATACCGGAACGCAGTGCCCGTACTTCTTCTTCCCGGCTGGATTGCTTCTCTCCCATGTTCCATGTGCCTTGTCCTATCGCAGGCAGGGCAGTTCCATCTGGAAGTAGAATCGTGCGAGTTGCATTACCATGCATCATCTATATTCCTCCATTCTGAAGACTCTATGGACAGTGTGATCTCTCTAATGACGACTATACGAATCATGAATCATGCTATCATTTACATGTCTCCAATGGCTCATCATCATGATATACAATTGATCCAGTGGCAATGTGAGGCTACTTTGGGCAACGCTGATGGTCGCATCGACCATATTGCTGTTGACCGTCATCAACTTGCGTTTCATCCCATTCTGGCGATCCAAATAGGCTTTCTCATCTCGCAGTTTGACCCCGATCATTTTCTGACCCATTAATTCATACATAAAAATATTTTCAACATCTCTCCAGGCCACGGCTCCTCCTGCGGTATAAGAAGATGCATCCACGAACCCATCCTCATCGATCACAAAAGAAGGTTCCTTCTTGATCATCTTTACCAGACTGTAGCAGAAACATAGCCCGAAAAACAAAATGGAAAGAACACCAATCACACCCGAAAGGATGGAATCATTCGTAACTGAGGAACCATCAAAAATCAAAAAAAATCCGGCTGCCACAAAAAGTGCTGCCCCTGCCGTAAGCCACGCCATTCGTTTTCGGTTTGGATATTCCACATGCTGCTCATAGGATGTGCTCAACGTGACGTTCCTCCTCCATTGCGACTGAATCATAAGTGTTATATATAAACGAATTGCTATGAATCGAATACCTGAATATAGAACAGGAATTGCATTGTCCATTAAACCAAATTCACCCATGTTAAACATTTAGATTAAGACCATTTTTCATCATTTCTGCGCTTATTCAACATTAGGATTCGTCATCCTCCGAGCAAATCCTTTTACCACACCTATATGAATTGAACAAAGAATGTTTGCATGGGTCACTCTGATGACAGAACAACCTTCCGATCGCTGTTATCCCCAGATTTTTCGATTCCACTTTTTCAAAGTGAAAATCCGGGGATAAAGGCGAACGCTCCGCTTCTTCAGGTTATTTCTGTCCTCTACGTTACGTGCAAAAATTTAATTCAATTAATATACATTGTTAAATGTCTTACCCTCCTTCATTACACTTATTGTCCTGTCCCTAGCTTTCCGTTAATATAAATGGAAAGGTTAGGAAATTAGCCAATTCTAATTCATGGTGGGAGGACAAACAATGATGAGTCAGCGCGGCATAACATCGGAAGATCTTTATCAGATTACATGGGTTAACGATCCAACTCCGTCCCCTCAAGGCGGACAACTGGTATATGTAAGCCGGAAAACGAATGAAGCACGTGACGGTTATTGTTCTCACCTAAGACTGCTTCATCTGGGGAGTCAAAAGGACAGACCCTTTACTTATGGAGAGAAGGATCATTCCCCTGCCTGGTCGCCAGATGGGACTCAGCTTGCTTTTATACGAGAGGTTGATGGTAAATCCCAAGTGTGGATTATCGCATCAGATGGCGGAGAAGCACAGCAAATCAGTCACCTGAAACATGGCGTCAGTTCCCTGCTATGGTCACCGGATGGTCATACCTTACTTGTGAAATCATCCGTGGATATGAGCGGACAAGAAGACTTAGAACCTACAGATCCTAAAGACGATGAACATAAACTGCCGCAAGAACATGTTGTAGACCGAATTCGCATGAAGTCAGATGCCGGCGGATTATGGAACGGAAGACGTGCCCATCTTTTCACCATTCCATCAATCGACTTGGACGCGGAAGCAACCCCGGTAACTACAGGTCATTATGACGTTGGAGACTATGTCTGGTCACCGGACGGAACATCCATCGCATGGATTGCACAGATGCCCGAAGAAGGCGAGGAGCATAACGATTACACCCTGACCAATCATATTTACCTTGCCAAGGTAGACGGATCAGATGTGCAGCAGATAACTCCGGAAGGATATACGTTCAGCCGACTGACTTTCGCACCGGATGGAAAATCCTTGGCACTGCTCGCCAGTGACCGTTCCTATGGAAATGCCACACTTGTGAAGCTGTACACCCTTCAGATATCAGGTGGTGAGCTCGTATGTCTGAGTACCGATTGGGACGTACAGTTGAATCACAGCATTGTCGGAGACATGCGTTCACATCTGACAACCACGGGGCCTGTATTCAGTCGGGATGGTTCGTCCATCCTCTGTCTAGCGACGATCCATGGTAGTGTACGCATCGCCAAATTCGCACGAGACGGCAGCAGTGCCGACTATATATGGCCTGACGAACGGGAGATTTATCAATTTGCCGAGTTGGAAAACGGGCAGATCGTTGCCGCTGTTGCGGATACACGCAGTCCTGGTGATCTCTATGTATATGAACAACCGGAAAATTCCGATGTAGAGCCTATTCAACTCACCCGGAGCAATCCACAACTTGAGAATGAGATCCACCTTAGTACACCGGAAACCTTCTGGTTCAATTCCTCAGATGGCCTGCGGCTGCAAGGGTGGATCATGAAACCTCATGGCATGGTCGACGGGGTCAAAATCCCGACCATTCTGGAGATTCATGGCGGCCCGCACATGATGTATGGTTTTACATTTATGCACGAGTTCCAGATTCTCGCCGCACAAGGCTACGCTGTTGTATACATCAATCCACGCGGTGGCCTCGGATACGGGCAGCAGTTTGTAGATGCCTGTCGCGGAGATTACGGTGGTGGCGATTATCGCGATCTCATGGAGAGCGTGGATTACGTCCTATCCCAATATGAGTTTATCGATGAGTCCAGACTAGGTGTAACCGGCGGTAGTTATGGAGGCTTCATGACTAACTGGATTGTTGGACACACGGACCGCTTTAAGGCCGCTGTTACCCAGCGTTCCATCTCTAACTGGCTATCGTTCTACGGCGTAAGTGACATTGGATATTTCTTCACGGAAGACCAGATTGGCGGTAACGCATGGGATGACACGGAAAAGCTGTGGAAACATTCTCCGCTCGCTTATGTCGGCAACGTAAGCACTCCGCTGCTCATTTTACATGGCGAACAGGATCTGCGGTGTCCGATTGAACAGGCCGAGCAGTTATACATTGCGTTGAAACGACGCAAACAGATCACCCGTCTTGTTCGTTTCCCAGGTGCCAACCATGAGTTGTCTCGGGGAGGTCATCCTCACTTGAGGGTACGCCGTCTGGAGCATATTGCCGGATGGTTTAACGAGTACCTGTAAGGACTAATATTTAGATTAATAATTCAGTGTATAGAACCAGATAGGGATTTAACCAAAAAAGCCGTCCAATGAAATCTGTTACGATTTCAACGGGCGGCTTTCGCTGTTCGTCTTTTATAGAAGGGAAGATTACTCTTCGCCCCACACCACGGTGATTTCATTCAGATCCTTGTTGGTTGCAGACACAGAACCCGTGATGGTTACGGCATATTTACCATCTTCACGACCCACGATGCTGAAGCCGTCTGCCTGGATATCCTGAGTGTTCTGACTCAGATTTTTGGTCTGGTAGTAGTCTTTGTAGGATGTTCCAACGGTTAGTAATGTTTCTTTGGTTGTGTAAGTGAGCACTACTTTTTTGTTACCATCCATTATGTTCTCAATGAGGCTGGTTGACTTCGCATCCTTCGGTAACGGGAAATCTGCTGGCAGATACTTGGACTTCACGCCTGCCGCCTGTGTGTTCGTACCTGTGGATGGCGATGTCGATCCACTGTTGCCTGTGGATGTTGACCCACCAGAAGAGCTTGAAGAGCCGATGCTTACTTTATTGTTTTGAGCATCATACTTCACTTCGGTCTTCAACGCATCTGCAATGGAACGAACGGGAAGATATGTACTGCCTTGATACGTAATTGGCGCAAGCTTTTTGCCCTGATCACCTGTCGGTGTGAATTTCTGTCCGTTCACTTCGATGGCGAGCCCATGGTTCAGATAAGCTTTGATCGTCTCCAGTTGTGTACCTGCATATACGCCTGCCGATCCCGTCAACACCATGCCAAACACACCCGCAGCAATTAACCACTTCTTGTTTTTCATCCCAATACGCCTCCTGAATTCAAATGTCAGCCTTTTGCATACATCTTACGATTCATGATGATCACTCGATGTAAGCAAAAGGCTCATGTAGTTATGCTCATCATGTATGGGTACGAGCTTATTCGGATAACAGCCCGTTGTTCCATCAAATGTTAGCAATATAATAGCATCTGGTAAGAGGATGTAAACGATTAATGGCTAAAACAGGACCTGGGGCGTACAAAAATAGTCTTTGTTGTATGCCTGCTGTTCCCTGGCTCGTTAATTTGTTCTTATATGAATAAAGTCCCGAATTTCGGACCATATATATGAAGCTCTCATACACGCATAATAGTTGCGAAAATAACCAATGTATTAGATAATTGTTTGTCGATTGTGGTCGAAGGAACGGAATTCAAGGGGGATTTATGCAATGAACAATAACAGTACATTTGACCAGTCTATTAACCGGATTTCTACAGGATCAGAGAAATGGGATGCGCTTGAGGATATCTTCGGCGCTGCTGATGCGCTTCCGATGTGGGTGGCCGATATGGATTTCGCTGCTCCACCATCCGTTATTCAGGCCCTGAAAACACGGATGGAGCACGGAATTTTTGGTTATACAGTACGGACTGAGGCGTATCATGCAGCTGTCGCAGGATGGATGGAACGGCGCCACAATTGGAAAATTAACGATGACTGGATCGTATTCACTCCTGGTATTGTGCCCGCGCTAAGTATTGCTGTACAACGATTCACAGAGCCGGGAGATGCAGTGGTCATCCAGACTCCGGTGTATGCTCCCTTTTATGAAGTCGTACGTGGTCAAGGCCGTGAACTGATCACCAATCCTTTGGTAGAGAATAACGGTCATTACTCGATGGATCTGGAACAACTGGAATCCAGCTTGCAGACGGGTCGGGTCAAAATGCTAATTCTGTGCAGCCCTCACAACCCGGTTGGACGGGTATGGACTCGAGAGGAGCTTGAAGGGCTCACGTCGCTGTGCCTGCAATACAACGTACTAATCGTCTCGGATGAAATTCATGCTGATCTTGTTCATCACCGCGGAGCTCATACACCGCTGACCCTGATCTCGGACGCCGTCTCTGATCTAAGTATCATCTGTACGGCTCCAAGCAAAACGTTCAACATTCCTGGCCTCTGCACATCCAACATCATCATTCCTAACGCCAGGTTGCGAGAATCGTTCGCGCAGGGTGTAAAAACGATGGGACTTGCCAGTATCAGTACGTTGGGAGCTGTTGCAACCGAAGCGGCTTACAACGGTGCCGAGGAATGGCTCGATGAGTGCCTTGCATATATCCGTGGGAATATGGAGTATGTACAGCAATATGTCGCGGAACATATGCCAAAGATCAAAATGGTTCTGCCCGAAGCAACCTATCTGTTATGGATGGATTTCCGGGAGCTGAATATCCCACATGCACAACTATGCAACATGCTGCTTCATGAAGCGAGGCTTGCTTTCAATGACGGAAGCATCTTTGGAGCAGAGGGCACAGGATTCATGCGCATTAATGTAGCCTGTCCACGTTCTACGGTGGAAGAGGCCATGCGCAGATTGTCTGTGTTGTTAAGCAATGTGTCGGGCAAATAAACTGTTAGTTAGATCTATGTACGTTGCGAACATAACGTATACTGTTCGTTAAATGGTGAATATTTGTCAAAATAAAAAAAGGGTGCCCCGTAGTCAAGTCCATGACTCACATTCATGGTCAATGACTGAACAAGGGGCTCCCCTTTTGTATTTGATCATTTTGTTTATTCGAACATATTTAAAATTACAGTGACATCGATATCGGCATCGGTGTAATTCTGTCGCACAACCTGTTCAGCAAATCCCGATCATGGCTTATGATCAGTAATCCCAGATCACGCTGGCGAGCCACTTCCATCACGGTATGCCAGATCTGTGCCTGCGTGATCGCATCCAGCATCGTTGTCATCTCATCTGCGATCACGTAACGTGTCGCTGTCCCAAGTGCTCGCGCCACACAGAAACGCTGCAGTTCTCCACCGGATAATTCACTCGGTCTACGGTCCAACCAGGTCTGCTGAATACCCAAAGCTTCGAGCAACTGCTCATCCTGCACAGCCGCTTCTTGAAGTACACGACGCATTCGCCAGCGTGGATTCACGGCTTTCTCCGGGTGCTGGAACACCAGCTGAACCGGACATACTCCTGTATGAGGAAGTGGTTTCCCATCCAGAAGTACTTGTCCTGCCACGGGTTCGGCATATCCTGCAAGAATGCGCCCAAGGCTTGTTTTGCCACAGCCACTCGGTCCCCATAAGCCCACCACTTCTCCCCGTTGCACCTGCATATTCATCTGCTGGAACACCCACGATTTCGGATCGTAACGGTAACTCACGTCCCGTGCTTCAAGTGACATGGAAACACCTCACTTCTCCGCCCCGAACCTTACGAAGCTCTGGACGTTCGCGGGTACATACAGCGGTTGCTGCATTACATCGGGGAGCAAATGAACATCCTGTCGTGATCTCTTGACCTGCCAATGGCTGGGAGCCTGGGAGTGGCTGAAATCCATTCTGCGGCAACGCATTCCAGAGCGCTTTCGTATATGGATGACGCAGACGTTCTCCATTCCCTTTAAAATCATGCACCTGCGCCGTCTCTACATTGGTACCCGCATAAAATACAGCGATGCGATCAGCGGCCGTCAGGGCCGTCGTAACATCATGCGTAATCCACAGGATACCTACGCCTTGATTTGCAAGCTCGCGAAATTGCTTCATCGTCTCGGCTAGCACTTCGGGATGGATGCCTGGTGTCGGCTCATCTGCAATGATCAGCTTGGGCTGACCCGAGGTCGCTGTCGCCATCAGCACTCGCCTTGCCATACCTCCGGACAACTCAAACGGGTATTTCCCGGCTGTTCCTTGAGGAAGATGATAACGATCCGTCAGCTCCTGCTCCGTCTTTTTCAAGTGGGATCGAGTCATGAATCTGCGCTTCCTTCCCACATCTTGGGTTACCGGCTGAACTTGTCTCCCCACCTTCATCAGCGGGTCCAAATAACTGACGGATTGCGGGATCAACACCAGTTCGTCTCCACGCAGATGAAGCTGCCGCTCTGGGGTTAAAGGCTTGCCTTCATAGCTAATTCTACCTTCCAACTTGGCATTGACAGGCAGAATGCCCATGATGGCCTGCGCCAGCACACTTTTACCCGATCCGCTTGCACCTACAACAGCCACGATCTCGCCCTCGTTTATGGAAAGATCCAGATTCTGAATGACAACAATCTGTTCTTGTCCAGACCAACCACGAGCACGCCGAAATGACACCGATACTCCCTCAATATCAAGAAGAGCCATATTTACCTCACCTCCCTTGAACTACCTGTCCCCGTCAATGTCCTCAGACTGTTGCCCAATACATCAAACGCACGAACAACCAGCAACAGTGCCAGTCCCGGGAAAAAGGCAAGCCACCACATGCCAGCAGATAAATATCTCATCGACTCTGACAAAATAATTCCAATTGCCGGTTGTTGCGGGGACAACCCCAGCCCCAGAAACGTAATGGCTGCCTCATGCAGAATCGCATGGGGAAAGATTAGCAGTACGCCCACGAACAGTTGCGGGACCAGATGTGGCAGCATATGCTGCACCGCAATTTGTATCCGCGATCGACCTAACTTATGTGAAATCTGAATGTATTCTGCGGATTTCAGTTGAATCATCTCCGCTCTTACAATCCGGGCCAGATTCGGCCAGTGAGTCAGCGCAATCGCTGCCGCCACTCCTGCCAAACCTCCACCAAATACAAAGGCCAGCATAACCAGCGATACCAGATGAGGTACACTCAGGAACAGGTCGATAATCCATGAGATCACCCGGTCAGCAGCCTTGCTTGAAGCGGCAGCCAAACCCAATAACATTGCGATCATTCCACCACCACATGCAGCAAGCAATCCCACTTGAATGCTGGTTGCCAATCCTTTTAACGTGCGCATGAACATATCTCTTCCGAGCCAATCTGTGCCAAATGGATGCGCCCAGGTTGGAGCCAAATTCCGATCCATTAATGAAGTCAGCGTAGAACTAGCGGGAAGCAGTCTGCCTGTCAACCACACGATGACAATCCAGATCACGGCGAAACTGCCCCAGATCAAAGCCTTTTTTCGAGGATTACGGAAATGTTGGTTGTTATTGTTGGTACCCGCATAACCTTTTCTCGTTTGGCGTGTTTCTTTTTCAGCCCCCGCTTGCAACAGCTCCAGATTAATGTTGCCCCTTGCCTCTTGAGTTGCAGTGTTCACTTTCTGTACTTCCACTGATTCTCTCGTCTGCTCGGAGGAGCGTTCTACCGTCTGCTTCATGACATCAGCTCCTCATTCATCCGCGGATCAATCAAGCGATACAGAATGTCGGCCACCATATTACCTGTGAAAACAAAAATTGCACTGCACATCACAAGTCCTAGCAGCAGTGGAACATCACCGCGTAACCCCGCCTGGACCGTTGCCTGACCCAGCCCGGGGTATGAAAATACCTGTTCTGCAAGCACAGCCCCACCAAACAGTTCACTGAATGAAGCAAACTGTAGTGTTATGGCTGGTAAAACAACATGTCTGAACCCATGTCGACGGAACAGCTGAAATCCACGCTCACCCCGCGCTCTCGCGAACAGAATATAATCTGACTCCAGCACATCCGTGAGCTTCTGCCGGGTATGCAAAGCGATTGAAGCTACCCCAGTCAGGCTGAGAGTCAACGCTGGCAAAATCATATGAATAACCCGATCTCCCCATGTGACCTGATCAGCTGACATTCCTGCGGGTACCCCAAGGCCAACTGGAAGCCAGCCAAGCCACACACCAAATACCATCAACAACAACAGCGCAATCCAGAATACTGGCGTGGAAGCCAGCGTATAACAATACCAGCAGATCAGGCGATCTAGCTTCGAATCACGTCTCATGGCAGCAACTACCCCAAGAGCGAACCCGAAGATGCCGGATAATAGCCAGGCTACAGCCATAAGCGTGACAGAATTCATGAACCGTTCCTGAATAATATCTGCTACAGGTTGTCTGTAAATCATCGATGTTCCCAGATCTCCCTGAATCAGCGCTTGTCCCCAAGTGAGCAATCGTTCTGTAGGGGATTCATTCAATCCCCATCGTTCTTCGATAAGACTGCGCTGTTCGGCACTTACTCTAATCATGTCTCCACCAATATAGGCTTCGATCGGATCAACTGGAGAGAATTGCATTAATATAAAAGACAACACACTGACTCCGACCAATAAGGATACAAGTCGCAACATTTTAAAACCAACAAATCTGGCCCATCCATTCCTGCCTGTCATCCAATCTCTCCCCAATTCAGGCTAAAGCTACCGCTACGTTTCCTACTTTGTACTGTTATCCCAGGACCATTCCTCCAGATTGGTTGTCACCGGCCAGCCGTGACCATGGGGATGGATCTGCTGCTCGCCAATGTTCAGTCCATTCGTAACCAGGTACAGATGATCTATATTTACGAGCCATGCCCATGGTGCATCACCCTGATAACTGAAACCTGTTGTTCCATCCCATTCGGCTTTCTGCCAGAACGGCAATGCCTCTTCTTCACTTGTTGCCTGAAGGGCCTTGTCCATCCAAGAATCCACGACAGGATTACTGTACAGTCCTACATTGTAATATCCTTCTCCCTTGTGAGTACTGCTATAGAGGTTATACGTCTCCAGTGGATCATGACTGCCCCAACCAAATAATACAGCGTTGGAGTAAGCCATTTTTTTCGTCTCTTCACGGCTTTTGCCTTCCACATTGATTTTAATTCCCGCCTGGGCAACCATATCCGCAGTAGCCAACGCCAGAGATTGTCTTGTTAAATCACCTGCAAAATAAAGCAGATTGAATTCGGCCTTGACGCCGTTTTTCTCCACGATACCGTCACCGTCCGCATCTACCCAGCCACCAGCGGCCAGAATCTGCTTCGCTTCTTCGAGACTGGCATCCATAAATACTGCTTCCGCATTGCTCCAAGGCAGGTCATCACTTACGGAATAAGCCGGACGACCGTACCCCTCCAGTACGCCCTCGACCAAAGCCTTACGATCAATCACGACATTCACCGCTTGGCGAATGGCCAGATCGGATGTCACATCATTTCCTGCGGGAAAACCATCGCCCGACTTGGCACCAGTAGGTTGCATGGGGAACATGATCCCCCGGTTATCTACGGTTTTCACAGCCTCCAATGTCATGCCATTCACCTGTTGCTTGCTAAACGCTGCCGGGATAGCAGCGATATCCACCGTACCTGCTTGTGCAGCGGCAAAGGCCGCATCTTCATCCAGATAGAGGAAAGTGAGTTTGTGGAACGCGGACTTGCTTCCGTAATACTCTTCATTAGCCTCAACGATGGCCTGTTGTCCTTTGTCCCACTGAACCAGCTTGTACGGTCCTGATCCGACCGGATGTTCTGCATAATCGGCACCATAGGCGTGTTCAGGCACAATGCCAAGTGTCGTCAGCAGACTGATGAATGTGGACTGCGGCGACTTCAGTGTGAATACAACCGTTCGATCGTCGGGTGCCTTCACATCAGCCATATTGGTCAAATCAATCACGGACCCACTCTTGGCAGCTGTTTCAAATGTAAATTTCACATCCTCAGCCGTTAGAGGCTCCCCATCCGAAAACTTCACATCGTCCCGAAGCGTAACTGTCCATTCCAGACCATCTTCACTAACAGAATATGTAGTTGCCAGATCGTTAACCAGTTGCAACTTGGCATCCCGCTTCAGCAAGGTACTCTGGAAAAGTGGTGACCCATATTGCCCCCATCCGGTTGTTGGATCAAACCCACCTTCCGGCTCTGTGCCAACGGCCAGCACCAATTCATCTTTGGTTAAGGCTGTACCTGATTGTCCATTCTCTGCTGATGAAGCTGTTGGCGCTGTGCCCTGTGCACAACCAGATAAACCAATGGAACATACAAGCAAGATGCCTAATCCTGTTCTACCTTTTCGTTTTCCCCATCTCCATGAAAATCTGCCCATTCTCGTCGTTCCCCCTCTATTTTTGTGCTACTCTCATTCGTTTCGTGTTACTTTTTACGGAAATTGTAGCACAAAACACAAACCACATGTCAATAAAGTTGACTTCAAAATCCAAATATTTTCATATTATCGAACTTATAATTATAAAGTTATATTAACGAGCATCTATACCGTTCTATAAAGTCAGGTATTATAACAGACGACAAAAAAACAGACGGTTGGCACCTAACCAATGGTCTGTTCTTTAGATTCGCTATATTTTCATAGAAATTACACTCGCAATTCGTCTTAATCCGCAGAGCGATGATGATGACTGTGACCATGCTGACCCGCACTGTGATTATGATCCAGGCTTTGATTCGGATTGTGATCCTGACCGCTGCTCTGAGCATGAGCCAGTTTGTTAAGTTCATCCACATAAGTCACGGAGAGCTCTGCATACAATACCCCTTTTTGCACCTGGATCTGTTGATGCAGATGACGCAATCGTCCCAGATTCCCCCGTACTGCAATTACCTCAAGGCATTGGTCATGGTTCAGATGCACGTGCATATTGGAAATAATGTCATGATGCGCCTCGTGCTGGAGCTCCATCAAGCGGATCGGAAGATCACTAATATGGTGATCGTAGACCATTACAATGGTGCCAGCCACATCCTGCTCGGATTGCAGTGCAGAGGGTTGCAATAATGTTTTTCGAACAAGATCACGGAAAGCCTCAGATCGGTTTTTGTACCCCTGTTCCTCAATATACTGATCAAACTGTTCAATCAAAGGTGTCGGAAACGCCACCCCGAACCGGGTCAAATCTTCTTTATCTGCCATGCTTCTCCTCCTGCGCCCTCATTTGCTTCGAGTGTACCACAGACTTGTCTGCTCATCGACTATACTGTTGCAAAAAGCGTACTGCTGAATGCATCGCCTGTTGTCCAGCTTCAGTCTCCAGATCAAATTGATAATCATGCCCCAGCTTCTCGGATGAGTTCGAGAAGAACAAGGTTTCCGCATCAACATCAAGTCGCTTCAAGACTTGTGCCAGTTCAATCGATTGACTGGTCAATGGGTCATCATTGCCTGAGGTAATAAAGGCAGGTGGATATTCTGTTGTGGCCTGAAACACGGTAGACATTTCATCCAGACGCGGGTACTCTTCAAATGTTTTGACTCCGGTATATGACCAGAGAAATGTCCGTATGAGCGGAAATCCCGTTTCCGCTACCGTGCTCAGATTGTAAGGTCCACAGAATAAAAGGACCCCGCGTAACTCTTCCGGCTGGGTGGTTGGCGTTATATTCATCAGCTTGGCGAGGGATGGATTCGTCACCACGGCCGCAGTCTGACTTGCGATCTGGGCACCTGCCGAATTGCCTGCGAGAAATATTTTTTTCGGGTCACCCTGGAATTCACTGGCATGGTTCTTCACGTAAGTCAAAGCCTGATTCGTCTGAACCACGGGAATGGGATATTTCGTACCCGGTGCGAGCGCATAATTCATACTGACCACAACGTAGCCCTGTTTGGCTAATTGTACGGCATAATCTGTGATGTCCGCTTTGTCTCCCAAGACCCATCCACCACCATGAACCCACAGCACGACAGGCAAAGGTTCTGATGTTACGGAAGGATAATAGATATCCATTGTACTGTCATTACGACCTTCGTCTGCATAGGGCACATCCGCAACACGTGTTACTCCTTCGGAGATAACAGCTTCGTTACTGTTCTTGTCTGCACTGGCAAGTTCAAAGCCTGATTTCAGTAAAAATATCGTGATTTTCGGTGTTAGTTGAGCACCGATTCCAACAAAACCTGTAATCAAGACTAGGACTAGAATGGGAATCCAGTACCTTTTACGTTTAAAACCTGTTCTCCCCGCCCGTTTCGTTTCCAACTTCGACTGCAACAGCTCCACCTCGTTCCCTCATCATTGAAGCGTCTTTACATCTAAAGTGGTGTACGTTGCGGAGTGAACCGGGTTTCCTCTTATTTGGGTCTCTTGGCGATTTCCTGTCTGACTTTCACGTATGTAGAGGATACTTTTTGCTCCAGTGTGTGGATATTTTGTTTTGAGCCTGCCCACTTCTCTGTTGCAGAAGCCAATCCGTTCAATGAGCTGAGTACACGTGATGTTTGGCCTTGCTTTGTACTCTGTTTGAACTGTTGCAGTGCGTTTGAATATCGTTCTTTCGCCAGGCTCGCCTGTTTTTTCGCCGTTTGAATCTGTTTCTTCACCGAATCGGTCCCCGCCAGAATAGCTCGCAAACGTTTTACTTCCGTGGTCTTTCGTTTACGTGCTTCGGCAAGCTCCTTTTTCTTGATCCGAATGTCTTCTCTGGCAAGCTGTACAACGGGTCTTAATGTGTCGGCCTGCGTACGAATCGCTGCACTCCATTCCTTATTTTTGATCGCTTTGGCTGCATCCAGCTGTCTATTGACTGAACTATAGAGGGCGAATAGTGGTTCATAACGGGCTTGGGTTTGCTTTACCTTTTCAGCTAGAGCTGCGATCTTCGCGTCGTCAGTTTGTCTTATTTCTACACGCAATCGTTCCAATTCCGTGGTATTGGTGGCATGAAGTGCCTTTATTTTTTGTTCCCAAGCTTGCTCTTGTGTCTTCCAGCTCCCCACTTTCTCGTACGCTCGTTGTAGGGTTAATTTGGTCTGTGCATCTGCCTTGTTCAGAACGGAATCCCAAGCTTTCTGCGCGGTTACGCCAAGATCTATACCCGCTGCCTCGGCTGTGGAAGCAAAATAAATTGTGCCTGCGCTGAACAGAATTACAAGCCCTATAAGTAGACGTGTTCCGAAAATAAGACGAGCGAACGATGGCAATTGACCACGTTGGACGTTACTTTGTTGCATCATGTGAGTATGGCTAGCTGCTATGGGAGGAGGAAATAGAATGTCACTCGTCTCCATTAAAGCTATATCTTCTGTAGCTATATCTTCGATATACTTTCGACCCTTGGTTCCTTCCAATAATCCGTGATGTTCAATGAAGTTATGTGAGCTTGTTCGTTCCAATAGGGAAGAACAACATACCATTGCCTCCTGTTCATTTATCGTTTCCTTCCACGCTTCTGTATGCATCCGTCTCTACACCCTTTCTTCTAAAATATTTAGCAGAATCGCAACAAAATAAGCGAACGACAAAAAAAGCACCCGCAAGTCAGGCATTTGCCTGCTCTTACGGGTGCTTCCCTCATAAGCCGTTCCATATGAGATTCGATTGAACGAGTCGCTCGAACTTTTCCTTTTTCTAATATATTCCATTCACTGGATCTGGTCAAGTCATGCTAGTTTGACTGGTCTAATATCAACCCTTCGATCAACGGGAGAACCCTTCCCGCATTTAATCAACAACGTATACAGCTCAGCTTATTGATTGACCAAAATAGCTTTCATTCCCTCGGTTAGATCTTCTTCTTTTAGCATCATATAGATGTTCTCGCCACGAGTTACATTCAACTTGATCTGGTAGATGGTATCTTTCTCTGTTTTATAACCAGACCGTTGACGTTTGAGCAAATCGCTAATGATTTCTTTGTTTTGGGTTGCTACCTGCTTCTTGATGCTTAGACTCCCATCGATATATTCTGGCTGCGGATTCGCCCACTGAAGAAAACCCGGACTGTTGATCTCCTGCTTCGCAAACTGTGCGGAGATAATCTCGTCTGCTTGGACAAGCAACTGATCGTATAATTTGTTCTCCTTCAGCCAAGCCAATACCCGATCATAGCTAGGTTTGATCTCAAAGTTCCACATCTCCCTCGGTTGAGATGGATCTTTCGAAGTAGAGTCCTGATTCATCTCCGCGTAAGCAAACGACTGCCACGGCGAGCGCTGTTCTTCATAGGTCTGGTCCAAGATGTCCTGTTTCAAGAGTTCCTTGAATTCACGGACTTGCTCCGGATTGCTAATGTACACCTTTCGGTATGAACTAGTGGAAGAGCGAATGCCAAAACTTAGTGCATCCTCTTCCAGCTTATACGTTTCAAAGGCGACTCTTTTGTAATCCTGGGACTGTTTCAGAGCCATTAATTCCTGATGGAATTCGGCTTCTGGAATATAGTATTTACGTTTCATCACCTTGCCGTTATCCAGCTTGTAGTTAATAAATACATACTCATCATTACGCATACCTGGATTGATTGGATCATTCAGTATAGGAAGATCGGAATCCACAATTTTTTGATGAAGAGCGATAACTGCCCCCATATATTCCGGATCATTGGAATAGAGGTGACCGTCATCCATCTTCTGATTGACACCGTTACTATAGATATAACGCTCCCCACCAAGCTTGATGCTGTTCACTTTGTTCAGTTCAGGCACTCGGGCAGCGTATCCATTCCAGTCGGCAATAGGGATGTACAATACCAAACCAGCGACGATACCATACAGAATCAGCTTGGGCAGCAGCCTGCTGCTCCAGATCAGCCATGTTTTGCGAATAATCATCTCGGCAACGATATAACCTACAATTCCACCAAGAACATATCCGAAGATTCCCCATCCAGCTGATCCTCTTGGAGCAATAATCGTGAAGTAAGCTCCGCCAATTAGAACCAACGTAAACATTAAACCAAATCGGAATATAGGTTTCACAAGAGTAAACGTAACTGCTTGCGTAGCAGATTCAACCTGTCTTCTCGCATAAAGCACATATGTCAGAGGAATAAACAGGATTGCGAATATCGAATAGATTATAAGTTCTCCATTAGTGATAGGAGCATAACTGATTGAAGCCATGCGAAGAACAAGTGACATTTCTTCCGCATTACGTCCCAATTCATCGTACGGATATCCAAGCAAATAATGCTGGAGATGAAGTGACATAATGAACCATACGACAACAGGTAACAAGAGGAGCGCGTATACGGTAAGCCCCTGCAACACAGATTGCCCGATGCACATGCCAACCGCCACAGTAAGCATGAACATAAATAGCGAGTAGATGCTCATGCTCAAGCCCCACATCCAGATCGTGCTGCCATCGAACAGAAAAGCAGGTTGATCCAGTACTGTCCATACCCAGCCGGTAATTGCAGTTGTAATCCAGATTGGAAGCAAAATCATGGCATATCCGGTCAACAAGTTAACCGTTAATAGATGTTTACGACGTAACGGCAAACTATGGAACAGATCAGACGGTGCACCGGACTGAATATACCGAAACAGAAAGATGCCAGCCGCTACAGGCAATGTAATGGCAAACAGAATCTGCACTTCACCATTAGCTTGAAACAGACTTGTAATCTGCTGTGGCGCGTCCCTGTATTCGGTAGCGATATATAACGGTAACGAGAACAACAATGTGATCAGGTAGAGGATGCCTATCCATCCATGCTGTCTGAAATTTTGGATCAGGATGCCCCGGTTACAGAACAATCGGTTGAATATCATACCCTGCGTCCTCCATTTCATAGATAAAGATTTCTTCCAGTGTTAGTGGCAATACATCCAGCAGATACGGATCATGTACACGGAATTGATCAGTTACCTGTTGTCGGTTGCCTTTGACAATGTACAGGGATACGCTTCCTCGCTTCTCTTCATGTAAAATATCAACTTGCTCATCCATGGCTTTGGCATGGTCCGGGTGGCGAAAAGCGACCTGAATTTTATGCGTATCAGCCTTCAGATCATCGAGATCCTTCTCTACAATAATTCGGCCTTTGTGCATAATTGCCACATGGTCACACAGATCTTCGATCTCACGCAAATTGTGTGACGAGATGACAATGGTTACTTGACGCTCAGCTGCTTCCTGGAACAGCAGGTTTTTAATCTGCTGGCGCATGACGGGATCGAGGCCGTCAATCGGCTCATCCATCAGCAGCACTTCAGGCATACAGCTAAGCCCCAGCCATACGGCTGCCTGACGGCGCATGCCTTTGGACATGCGATGCAGCTTGCGTTTTACATCCAGTTTGAACACGGTCGCCAGTTGCTTGAACCGCTCCTCATTCCAGCGTGGATAGACAGAACGATAAAATGTAGCCATTTGCGTAATTGAAGATTGCGGGAAAAAGTAGGGCGAATCGGCCATGAAAACCGTGCGACCTTTGAGATACATATTTTCATAAATTTCAGTATCCTCGATACGAACAGTCCCGCTGTCCTGACGGTAAATGCCAGCCATCATTTTGAGCAGCGAAGTCTTGCCTGCCCCATTGGAACCGAGCAAACCATAGATCGATCCCTTATGTATGTGCATCGTTACGCCATCCACTGCCTTTTCCTGTTCAAACGCTTTGACGACTTGATTCAGCTCAATCATGAGGCTCCTCCTTCTCTATACGGGCCATCGCTTCCTCAAACAAAAGCGTCATATCCGCCTTGGTCAAACCGGAATACGAAGCTTCTGCAATCAACTTCACCAGAGACTCTCTGATCTCATCTCTCATGGCTTCATTCGGATGTTCCACTGACGATGATACGAAGCTCCCTTTTCCCTGCAAAGAATAAATGTAACCTTCACGTTCAAGCTCGCGATACGCTTTTTGAATCGTATTTGGATTCACAGTCAGCTGCGTGGATAACGCACGAACGGAAGGAAGCTGCTCGTCGGGCTTTAGAATACCGTATACGATCATTTCTTTGACTTTGTCCACCAGTTGCTCGTAGATCGCCTTACGGCTGCGTACATCTAATTCGAACATCCCGCACCTCCTTTCTGTAAATGTGTGAAATAACCTATCTGTTTAAATGACTGTATCTCAGGTGTATTAACTGTACTACTATTATTAATACAGTTAAATCGGATTGTCAACCGTTGACTTTGACTTCTTGTTTTATTCGGAGTACGTTAAGAAAGATAGATCATATGGTATAATTGACATATATAACTTTTTAGGGGCAGGTTCATTCCAGCTTAGGACGGTGCTCAGATCAGGAGTGGCATTCACATGAAGTGAGGTAAAACGGCTATCTGAAGCGATGTAGCTAGATGTGACTAGATGTTGCTACTTGAAGTGATGTGGCTAGCTACCCGAAACCTTTGTTTTACCGCTTTTGAGAGAATTACATGTAAAGGTTGTTCAGGTCTTTCCCCTTCCGTTATGATGGAGATGAAGTGATTGTTCAATGATCACTGTATCTTTATCTTTATCTTTATCTTTATCTTTGTTACTTTTTGTGCGTGTTTAATCTGAATGATTGTTGGGTCTGTTATGCGTTCTATATGTTGTGTTGTGTTGTGTTGTCTTGCGTTATAGATCTATTGTCTGCACAGTAGTGGCTGTTTAGCAGGTAGCTTACCAGAGTTAGCAAAACTGTGTATTTACATAAATTCGGGTTTGCACAAATGAGTTTACACAAAAGGGTTACTATGTAGGGATCAAGTCTAGACTCCGCCCGTTATTCGTTTGGCTTGTTGGTGAAAAACCGATGGCCGATATATGATTAGCGTTGATTGGGTCGGGACAGTCTTCGGCCTTTTCAATCGTTTATCTTACCTTTTGGAGCGCCAACTCGCGCTGTCCGCACTGAGCATACATAATGCATATTTGTCTTTCAAAGGGTGGACACAGACATGAGAAAGTACTCCGGAATTGATATTCTACATATAGATAATTTTTAATTTTTTGTCTGAAAACATCTATATGTAGTGTTTCTTATTCCTGGATGGATATAGTATCTTTTTAGAAAAAGTGTCCACTCTTTGAAAGACAAAATAAAGATAAATGTCCTTTTCTAGTGGACAAAACTATGTCCTAATTCCATTTATATAAGCTGAACTATATATATACACGAAAATATAGAAGTAAGTAGTAACCCTAAGAAGTGTAACTAGAAGCTTGTTGTAAGAAAGATACTATGGAGGCATATGTTACACTTCTAATACCTAATACCTCATAAGGAGAATCCGAGATGAATGAACATAGACAAGATGAAGATCAGAATAATAAATCAAACGCATCATTCGAAAATAGTGGACACCACGGGGATTTAACCGGGGAAATAAACACTTCAGATATAAGTCCGGTCCAAGCAAATTCATCACAACGTGTGTTAATTGTAACCGCGGTTGATGCGGAAAAAGATGCGGTCCTTCGCGGTTTGGGAGACACGGCCGCAGAACGTTTTGACGTCATCGCTGCTGGCGTTGGCCCAGCCTCGGCCGCAGCCGGAACAGCCGCTACATTGGCATATGCCGTAGCGGCTGCGAGCACTAAGGCGCTGGCGCAGGGTTCCACCGCGCCAAGCACATCCGATGTGGCACAGACATCTGCCACATCTTCAAGGCCGGGGCCCCTTGCCGGAGCCGGAAGTTCACCAGCCTACATGCTGGTGATCAGTGCCGGCATCGGCGGCGGGTTCCCCGGCCGGGCAGACGTCGGCTCCCTCGTGGTAGCCGACGCCATGGTTGCCGCCGATCTGGGCTCGCAGACGCCAGACGGCTTCCTTAGTGTGGACGAGCTCGGATTCGGCTCGTCCATTGTGGCGGCGGACGCGGAGCTTGCCGCTCGCTTGCGCCATGAGCTGCAGCGGGCTGGGCTCGCTGTCAGCGGAGGCACTGCGGTCACCGTGTCTACGGCGACCGGAACAGCGGAGACGGCTGCGGAGCTATTGCGCCGCGTGCCGGATGCCGCCGCCGAAGGCATGGAAGGCTTCGGCGTGGCAACAGCTGCCCAGCAGTTCGGCGTGCCAGCACTCGAACTGCGGGCTATATCCAACGCGGTCGGTCCACGCGACCGCGACGCTTGGCGCATCAAGGATGCCCTCGATGCGCTTCAGGCTGCAAGTTCCATTTTACGGGAGGTTATTACATCATGAAAATTGCATTTTCCCCTTGTCCAAATGATACATTTATCTTTCACGCGTGGGTGCATGGGTTGATCCCGGGCGCACCTGAGCTGGATGTCCGTTATGCTGATATTGATATTACCAATGGTCTGGCGGCAAATCCCGATGGACCCGATACACCTGAAGTGATGAAAATATCTTATGCAGCGCTGCCGTACGTGCTATCTGACTATGCTCTGCTTCCTGCTGGAGGCGCACTCGGCAGAGGATGCGGTCCGCTGGTTCTGACCGCAAATGGCACGACCGATCCTGGCTATCTGTCTGGACGACGAGTTGCTGTACCAAGCGAGCGCTCGACAGCATATCTGTTGTTCCGTCTGTGGGCAGCTCAAAATGTTCCTGGCGGCGTAGGCGAAATTGTCGTCATGCCATTCGACCAGATTATGCCTGCTGTTCGTGACGGCAAAATCGATGCCGGACTTGTCATCCATGAAGCACGCTTCACATACCAGAACTATGACCTCAAACTGATGACAGATCTCGGTAACTGGTGGGAAAGTGATACGGGTCTTCCAATTCCGCTTGGAGCGATTATCGCACGTCGCAATATGGATGCTCATGCCCTCGCCGGATGGGCACGCGCCTCGGTTGAATATGCATGGGCGCACCCGGATGAGTCGAGAGCATACGTTATGGAACATGCCCAAGAAATGGACCCTGACGTAGCTGCACAGCATATCGGCCTTTACGTTAACGAGTTCAGCGCTAATCTGGGCGATGATGGTTACGGTGCAATCACTGCACTGCTTGGTCGTGCCATGAAAGAAGGACTCGTCCCCGAGTTCAACCTTGATCTGTTGCGAATCTAACAAAGTTTTTATTTGAGATACATTTATTCGTTGTATATCTAACGAACCCAACACATCTTATTTAGCCGAATAACGTGATTTGAGAATTCTAACGAATCTCAGACACCTTATTCGGCTAAATCTCGTTCAAATTGCCGATAAACTCTCACACTCAAGCACAATAACGATTCTACGATTCGTTAGAAATTGGTGAGTGCGGATTTCCAGTGAATAGCGTGCGCTCGGTTCGTTAGAGTCCTGTACAGGGTACATTCGGGGAGACAAACTTTTTAGCTAGCCAGGATGATGATCGTGTTCTAACGTCTTGTTTTTTAAGAGTTTGGTTACTTCTGGTTAGTAAAGGTTGTATTCAGAAGGCTCATAAATCGGAGTCTGTTCTTTAACTCCCCCGTACCTATTAAGCTAAATCTCTACTTCCAGCAAGATCTGTAAAAGCCTTACTGAGTTACGAGTTTGCGTTTTCGGGTTTGCGGTTTGCGGTTTTAGAGTCTGATTTTTAACTAGGCGAAATACTTGCATCAAGATACTTGCTGCAAACTAGTGACCTCACTAACCATCTTGGACAACACTACACATGACACACGAAATAGAAAGAGCTGTCCCTAACGTCAAACTTATGACGATGGGACAACTCTTTTTTTGACTTTTTTTTATACTCATACCTATACTCATATCTATCACTCTACTCAACCCAAGATTGAAGCAGAAAGAAACCCATGCAACTCCACGCTCTCCACGTCATCTTGAACCCTACTGTACTTCGTCATCCCAACCAACTACTCTTCCTTTCGCAACCGCGTAGTCTACGCATTCAACCATCGCCTAAGATCTGCTGCAACCGCAGACAAACGAGACTTAAACATTCCCCTACGATTCAGCTACAACCGTGCGGATCATAATCCGCAGCGCATCCAGCATCATGGGAATAGGCAGCGAAGGAACGGAAGGTTGCAACACCGCCATCTCTGTTGAGGCTGGAAAATGTACAAATCCGGCACGGATCGGAAGTTTCCCTACTCGAATGTGATCCAGCACCCGGTACATCGTGTTGTTACAGATATACGTGCCTGCTGTATTGGAGACGGCAGCGGGAATACCTGCTGCCGTCATGTCATTCACCATGGCACGTATGGGCAAGGTGGAGAATATACCGTCCGGGCTACCGTCTACAATCGGCTCGTCCACCGGACGCTGCCCCTGGTTATCTGCATAGGAGCCAGGCGGAATGTCTTTGACATTAACGGCGATCCGCTCCGGTGTGATGGCCGTTCTGCCCTTTGCCAACCCACAGGCGATGACAACATCCGGCCGATAGGCTTCCATCTCTGCGATGAGCAGGTCTGCACATTCATTGAAGTGCACGGGCAACAGTACTGTTTTTAGCTCAGCACCCTCCATCACCTCGTTCGCAAGAGCTTCCATTAACGCTCCCGTTGGATTCACCGCATCCCCGCCAAAAGGTTCAAACCCAGATATCAGAATCTTCACCATCACATGCCAACTCCTGTCTGTTTACTCCGATTTGTAACGCAATCCCCACTGGCCCCGAATCGTATCCATCAGCTTCATGATTTCCAGAGATTCGTCCAGTTTAATGGTATTGCTCTCCGTGCGGCCTTCCAAGATACAGCGTCCCGCTTCTTCTGCCTCAAAAGCATAACCAATGCATGTTCGATCATCCGTGAACTTCTCGGGCTCGTCCTGACCATTCACATGCAGATAAGCTTCTTTGCCCGCCAGGAATAAAGGCAGACGAATCTTGCCTTCCGTACCGTAGATAACCGCTTCATTACTGAGGTTCAGACGAATGGCAGCACTAAGTGATGCAGAACGCCCCTCCGAATAGGACAACAACACCGAAAACTGCTCGTCCACACCCGTCTCACCGATATTGGCCGTACTCCATACATGCTGGGGCTGTTCGCCAAAGATCATCGAAGCAAAGGAGATCGGGTACACCCCTGCATCCAGCAATGCGCCTCCACCCAGATCCGGATTAAGCAGCCTTCCTTCCGGCTCCCAGCCCACACGGAATCCAAAGTCTACCTGGACCAAACGAACTTCACCAATCCGTCCTTCTGCAATCCATGCTCTGGCTTGTTCAATGGGTGGCAAGAAGCGTGTCCACATGCCCTCCATCAGGAAAAGCTTGCGCTCCCGTGCAGTCTCCACCAGCTGCTCCAACTGACGTGCATTCATGGTGAACGGCTTTTCACAGAGAACCGCCTTGCCTGCCTCCAGACAAGCCATCACATTCTCCTTATGTAAAGGATGAGGTGTTGCCACATAGATAATATCTACCTCAGGATCTTGCAGCATTTCATCATACGAGCCGTAAGCGCGTGCAAAACCATATTCAGCTGCAAACTTCTCCGCGCTTCCCGCTGTCCGCGAACCTACCGCTGCTTTCTCCGCGTTCCCCGCATGTTGCAAATCCTTTGCAAACTGGGATGCTATCCATCCCGTGCCCATAATGCCCCAACGTACTTTATCCCGTCCCACTACTTCTGTCATATTATAGCCTCCCTACTGCAAATTGAGTTGAAAAGGTTCATGATTCAGATCAGGCCAACATGTTATCCCCTTTATTTTACCAAAAAGAAACGTTTACGTCAGAAAACGATTTCGAATATGTTCTCTCATCAGGCTTCAACAGCTTATTAGCGACTCGAACGTATCTGTACACATTTCAATTCTGCAGCAGATTTGCTAAGATTATCAGCAGACTAGGGCCAAGAGTTCTTGTCCCTTAGTATACTTGTAACTAACGATAATCTGGTTAAACTATCGATCACACCTGATAACGGGATTATATACCCTCTGCTAATTATAAATATTTGACTATACTGTACGTTCCAGTTTCAATCATTACCTAAACTGTTCAAAAGAGAGGAGGTCGCATATCACCATGACTACCATCCCCGGTACCGCCCACAGCGGCATGAATCCACACATATTGCATCAGCACCCCCATTCCAATCCTGGTACTGAATCTACTACCCGGACGGAACCGGATGCATTTCTAAATGATATCCTGATCGAACTTCGTCAGGCAGAGCATGTTACAACACGTGGGAAATGGCGCTGGCAGGCAAACGATCTTGCGCATCATACCTTCATATATATGCACAAATTTACTGGCGCACTGATCATGAATGGGACCGAATCCCACATGGTTCGCAAATCAGCTTGTCTGTGCACACCAGGCACTTCAATTGAACTGATTGGTGATGAAGATCATGAGATTGAACTGTATATCATTCACTTCGATCTGTTTCGGGCTACGGAGAAAACAGAAGCTAGACGAATCTACGAAAGAGAACTTGGTTCACCTGTCACTGGCTGGATTCAAGGGCCATTTTATGGCATACAACGGATTGTCGCACAGCTTACACAACTGACCACCGATGGTTCGCACACCAGCTTGAAAACACAACTCCTCCTCACGGACCTGCTACACATGCTCTGGCCCCAAGAAGACCAAACAGACATCGTGGCAGGACAAGATGAACCTGAACAGTGGCTCCGGTCAACCCTGCAATATATGCAGGAAAACTATATGCACGAGATCAAGCTGGAGAAGCTGGCAGAATTGGCTGGCATGCACCCATCCTATTACTCACAGCTGTTCAAGAGCCGCATGCAGAAAAATCCAATTGAATACGTCACCCATCTGCGCATGAACCGAGCCAAAGAATTACTGCTCACTTCCGATCTCCGTATCCGTGATGTGGCTCGCGAAGTGGGATACCGTGACGAATTCTATTTCAGCCGACGTTTCCGGAACCATGCCGGTTATGCGCCAACTTCCTATGCGAAGCAGGTGCACCGGAACATCGTGTCACTCTCTTATCCATACACGGATCACCTGATGACACTTGGTATCACGCCATGTGCAGCTCAGATCCAGGGCCACCTGCCTCATATGCCCAAATCGCTAACGCTCCCCTTCCACGCCTATGAACCATGGGAACAGGGGCGTCAGGCCTTCCTTGATGTGAATCCCGAATTGGTTCTGACCAAGGATAACGCAGCTGTGAAAGCGATGGAGCATATTGGCGATGTCGCTCCTATTATCACCATTCCCTGGAACCAGACAGACGTCTTCGGTCATCTGCAGAAGATCGCATCCATCGTGGACCGCACCCAGGCAGCGAAAGATTGGCTGGATCGCCATGAACGTAAGGCAGAGCGTGCACGCAAAAAAATCAAGGAATTCGTCGGGGACATTACGGTTGCCGTCGGTACGTTGACCCCTAAAGGACCACGGATGTACAGTCACCGTAACTTCGGACATATCTTTTACCGCAGCCTGCAGTTGGCCGCTCCTCAGCGAATTCAGAATGAAGTGGCTGGCAAATCACCAGGCGTTGGATTCAACTGGCTGCCCTTCACACCAGGAGAATGGGACGGGCTGGAGGCAGATGTGCTGGTACTGGCGATTAACTCCATGCATGAAAAGGCAACACTGTTGAAAGAGATGGCTTCGAATCCACTGTGGAACAGCCATCCTGCCGTAAAAACAGGAAGGGTTCATTTTATCGATTGGAACTCATGGGTCGTATATGCTCCATATTCCATTAACATCCAGCTGGATGAAGCGCTCTCTATGTTGACGAACAAACCTTCATTTCTGTAATCTAAAAAATGTCCATTCCCGAAATCTTAATTTATGCCATGTACGGGCCTGAATTAAGATTTTATAATGATCACTAATTGATAATGATAATCAATAACAATGAAATGCGTTGTTGGTACCAAAGGAGTGACCCGTATTCAACATCCGGGACTGCCACATCGTCCGTCCAATTCACGAAAATCTGCAGTGAAGGTTGGGCTGATGTTTTTGTCTGTCATAGCCGTACTGCTGCTAAGTATGTTTGTCGCAATCTCGTTAGGTGCCAAAGGACTTACACTGGAAACGGTATGGACTGCCATTTTTCAGTACAATCCGGCTTTGACACCACATCAGATTATTCATGAGCTGCGGCTGCCTCGTGTCCTTGCTGCCGTTATGATCGGCGCTGCCTTTGCCGTTGCAGGAGCATTAATGCAAGGTATTACGCGTAATCCGCTGGCAGACACGGGCATTCTGGGCATCAATGCTGGAGCTACTTTTGTCGTGGCACTGAGCTTTGCCTTTTGGCCCGGACTGCCTTACGGCTGGATCATGTTTCTATCATTCGTGGGGGCTGTTCTGGGCACACTGCTCATCTTCCTGCTTGGAATGGCAGCACCTGGTGGGCTGAGTTCCATCAGACTGACCGTTGCCGGGGCCGTGGTTGCCGCCATGTTAAGCTCACTCAGCACAGGCGTCGCCATTTATTTTGACCTGAGTCAGGATCTGGCCTTCTGGTATGCGGGTGGTTTTGGCGGAATTGAATGGCGGCATCTGAAGTTAATTCTTCCCGTACTGCTTGTGACGCTGGTGCTGATCATGCCACTCGCCCAGCGTGTATCCCTTATGTCACTCGGTGAAGAAGTAGCGATTAATCTAGGGATCAACCTGCGCTGGACGAGATTTCTCGCCCTGGCAGCGGTTGTTGTGCTGGCTGGCGTGTCTGTGTCGGCAGTGGGCTCGATCGGATTTGTGGGACTCGTCATCCCTCACATCTCCCGCAAACTAGTTGGTGTAGATTATCGACTCATCATTCCGATGTCTTCTCTGCTTGGAGCGATATTACTGGTGCTCGCCGATCTGGGCTCACGCATCGTGAACCCTCCCGAGGAGCTCGCGGTGGGCATTATGGTTGCCTTTGTCGGTGTACCGTTCTTCCTCTATCTGGCCCGTAAAGAAAGGAGGGCCTTGTAGCGATGAATTCCAATACACCTTCACGAGGCAAACGTTCGATAATTGTCAGCGTCACGCTGCTCTGTGTCGCCATTGCCGTTGTTGTGATCAGCCTGAACACGGGAACCATTCGTCTGTCCCCAGTGGCTGTATTGCAGACTTTGTTTGGTAATGGCAGTTCGGATGATCAGATTGTACTGTTTGATTACCGACTGCCTCGCATTCTGGTGACTGTACTGGCCGGAGCGGGGCTTGGTATTGCTGGAGCGGCGCTGCAAGGGATCACTCGCAATCCATTGGCGGACCCAGGCATTCTGGGATTGCATGCCGGGGCAGCGTTTGGACTAATGGTGTTTGTTAGTCTCTCCTTTACGCTGGATAGCTCTGTGGCCTTGCTGATTCCGCTGTTTGCTTTTGCAGGCAGTGTGGCCGCCGCCCTGATCATCATGCTGTTATCTTATGATCGCCATAACGGCGTATCACCCATTAAGCTGATTCTGGTGGGAATCGCGGTAGCGGCCGGGTTCCATGCGTTAACACTCTATCTATCCCTGCGTCTGGATGAAGATACTTATTCCTTTGCCGCTCGCTGGCTGGCAGGAAGTGTCTGGGGCCGGGATTGGGTTCATGTGCAAGCGTTGCTTCCTTGGGTGGTGCTATGTATCTCGTACATTTGGAGTCGATCCAAAACGCTTGATGCCTTCAATCTTGGAGATGCTGCCGCAACCAGTATCGGGACGCCTGTCCGCTCCCAGCGTGTTATTTTGCTGCTCTGTGCCGTGGCTTTGTCAGCCGTCAGTGTGTCCATGGCTGGTGGGATCGGCTTTATCGGTCTGGCAGCGCCACATCTGGCGCGCAGGCTTGTCGGTCCGATGCATCGGCATCTGATCCCTGCCGCCGGACTCATCGGTATGGTTATTCTGGTGAGTGCCGATACGATCGGGCGAACGATCTTTCAGCCTAACGCCATTCCGGCAGGCGTGGTGGTTGCTGCAATTGGTGCACCTTACTTTTTGTACCTTTTAGTACGTAGCAAGTAATCTTTTTTTATAAAAAACAATAAAGACATCCTAGAGATGTTCAAGGAGAATGTGACTACCCATGTTAAAGAAAAATCTTATGCTTGTCATGAGTATCTGTCTGGTGCTTATACTCGCAGCCTGTGGAACGGCCAATAATTCATCATCTGCTTCTGGCGGTTCGTCCACGGATACTTCAACCGAAAATCAAGACAACAGCGCAAGTTCGGGCGAGCAACGCATCGCCTCCATGTCGATCCATCTGACCAATGATCTGTTATCTCTCGGCATCACTCCTGTTGGTTCAGTTATCGGTGGCGAAGCCAAGGCCTTCCTGTCCCATGTTGCTGATCGTCTTCAGAATACAACGCCGCTTGGTCCCGTGAAAGACCCGGATATGGAAGCTTTGCTTGCCCTGAAACCGGATGTGATCTATCTGGACGAAGAATTCTCCGGTGATGATATTGCCAAATTTGAAAAAATTGCTCCGGTACATGTCTTCAATCTGGATGACGGTACATGGCGTGACCATCTGAAAGACATTGGCAAACTCGTGAATCGCGAGAAAGAAGCCGAGCAATACATTCAGGACTACGCGACCGAAACAGAAGAAGTGAAATCTCTGATTCATGACACGATTGGAGATGATGGCACTGTGATGGCGATCCGTGTGACTGCCAAAGAGTTACGTGTGTTCAGTACACGCCGTCCCATGGGTCCCATTTTATATGAAGATCTGGGTCTGACTCCTGCCAAAGGCATTACAGACATCGATTCGACCAAACCTTATCAAGTGGTCTCCCGTGAAATCTTGCCGGACTATGATGCAGATGCGATCTTTGTGGTTGTGAATTCGGATGATGAAGCCCAAAGCATGTTCAAGGAGCTGCAAAACAATCCGATCTGGCAAGGCCTGAAAGCAGTCAAAGCCGGTCACGTCTACCCAATTGGTGCACAGCCTTGGCTGGATTATTCATCTATCGGTAATAAAATGGCCATGGATGAAGCCAAAGAAATGTTCTCCAGGAAGTAAGTTTCCGTACACTCAACACTAACTTGTGACAATACCAAAAAACCTCTCTTTAGAGACGGGATTAGAGAGTTATCATAATCTCTTCCGCTCAAAGCAGAGGTTTTTGTTTTCTATTATCTTTTTTTACTCTGTTTATACCCCAGTCAAGCGATCCTGAAATGCCTTTAATGTTCGCTGACCTGCGGATCGATCATATACAGCAAATACAACGCGTTCAAAAGAGTCCTTAAAACCCTCTCCCACTAACACATCATGAAAATACTTCGCCACCACTGCCGGTTCATTACGAAATACGCCGCAACCGTACGCGCCCAGAACAATCGTCCGATGACCATTCGTAGCAGCCACGTCCAGAATATAACGGATACGTTCCTTCATCACGGACTCAATCTGTAGATCATCCGCTTCTCCACGCTCTTTCACCACACCCGCATTCACCGCCGGCGCAGTAATAAATGATGATACATAATATTTGTCCAGCAATCGGTCTTCGTCATCCCGGATCACCGGAACATCCGGTGAATAGATCATATAATTCGAATAGAGACCCGATCGCTGTTTGCGATTGTACTCGTACATTTCATCCATTTGAGCGATACACGGATATAGCCCCGTCGCTCGGGCCAGACTCTCTTCCTGTGCCTGACTTCCGCCTAGGAAGCCGCCGCCCGGATTTTTCGCTGATGCAAAGTTCAAACAGACCACATCTTCTCTTCCTTCAGCTACCGTCAAACGTGAAGCGGCCCCAAGTGTAGTCTCGCCAGTAACTTCAATGCGACCCGGTGCAGCCTCAATTTCAGCGGATGGGGCCGTGGGTTGAATTCCAACGTAAGCTTCTGTACGAAGCTTTTCTCTGAGCGCGGACAATGCTGCTGGACGGTATAAGACCGAATTGCGGATGGCTTGCTGCACATCGGTACCTATCTCAACCTTGCGATCATACCCATTTACGTATTGCCCTTCATCCAAAATAGCCAACGTCTGCTGTGCGATATTAGCCCGCTTGGAACGTGGATTGGAGCTAGTGGAGCCTGTTGATTTATTAAAATTATTCATCTGAATCACTTCCTATATCTTCTCTTAGACGGGTCAGAATCTCACCCAGCCAGTTGGTTCCCCGCCATGTTCTTCGATTGCGAATACGCGGGTCTTCCTCCGCCAGCCCTACACCCCAGATGCGATCATCTGGGCTTGCTTCCACAAGGGTCGTTCCACGAGTGGCACGCAGCGCGGTTAGCAGTTCTTCGTTTTGTGTAAATTTGGCCAAATTGCCCTCATAGACAATGCGCTGACATTCAGCTTCCCATACTGTCTGGTCGAAGCCTGCGACCTGTCTGCCCAGCTTTTTTTGTACCGGAGCAGAGCTTGCCTTCAGAATCTTGTCTGCGATGGTCTGATCGCCGAACAGCAGCGCTTTCTGGTGCATCATGTATTGCTCCGCACTCGTGTAGTGAACCCCTTTTACAGTAAAATCCGCCGGGTGCCACTGTGAGAACGGAGATACAGTTCGCCAGAAAAACGTAAACTTTTCCATCTATATCCCCTCTTTACTTGTTCCTCATGGTTGTAGCGATCCCGCCCCTGGCTTGAATCACTTCGTCCTACTTCATTGATAATTACCGTGTCTACGGTGTCAGTCTCTCCGGGTTCAGTCTGTACAAACGGGACGGTCGATGTCCCGCACTGCTCGCATACTCACCCGTTTCAATGACCCAATCGGCAATTTTGCGCCGGAAAGCGGCAGCTAGCAGCTTTTTACCACTGATAATCTCATGTACTTTCTGAAGCGCAGTCAGCGTAAACGTCTCCGGCATCAGATTAAATGCAATATCCGTGTACTCGATCTTGGATCGCAAACGCTCAAGCGCATAATGAATGATTTTGGCATGATCAAAGGCAATCCCCTGAACCTCACCCAACGTCATACGATGGCTCCTCACTCGGCCTTCTATCGTTTCTTTCGTCTCGACAATAGCCGATAACTCTTCTGTTCCATTGATCAAAATCAACTGCAGCTTGCGTTCTGTCACACGTCCACGCTCATGGATATGGCGCTTCTCTTCCAAAAGTCGCTGCTCCACCCGAAACCAGCTGGCCTCACTGGCATCATCGCCAGCCTGAAGTTCCAACTCGCTGCTATCAACCAACGCCATGTAGGAACAGCTGATGACACGTGTACGTGGATCACGTTCCACATCCCCCCATGTATACAGTTGCTCCAGATAGATATCATCCAGCCCCGTCTCCGTCAGCAGTTCCCGCCGAGCAGCATCCTCCAATGATTCCTGCATCGAGACGAATCCGCCCGGTAACGCCCACTGCCCCAGATAAGGATGGCCGCCCCGCCGGATCAGCAGTAACTGGAGTTCGGGTTCCGCAAGCTTGCGATAGTTCTCCTGAGCCTCACTGCGAATCGTAAAGACCAACATGTCCACGGTGACGGAAGGACGTTCGTAATCGCCAGCATTATACGTTTCCAGAAACTGTTGTTCACTGATATGTACATGATCCTGATGCTCCCGGTAATCGGGGGCTTTTCCTCCAGATGGACCTTCGTTAGTCATCGTATATAAACCCCATTCTGTTATTAACAATATGTTATTAACATTTAGATAATATCAATTTATCACATCATTTTATATCAGGTCAATATTTCCAGTTCAAAATAAATGAAGTGTAATGGCTTGACGATATGTCAAATCAAACTTATGATTTAATTAGTCGACTAACTAAATATGCGTGTTCAAAAAGTCTGGTTTTCAGTACCGAGAAGATGCAATGAAGGTAGAAATGGAGTAGATGATATGAACCCAGTCCAAAATGATCGGTTAATGGGACAGCTATCCGAACTCGTGAAGCTGAAACGCTACAAGGTTCATGAGAAACTTGTGAACCACCCCGAGTTGTATCCGGGACAGCCTCCTTTGTTGTTCCAGCTTGAACGGGAGGATGGCCAATCCCAGAAAAATCTGGCCGAACAACTTCGACGCAGTCCCGCAACCGTAACCGTCATGCTCAAGCGCATGGAAACGTCCGGTTATGTGAGACGTGAAGCGGACCCGAAGGATCTGCGCAGTCTGCGAGTATTCCTGACGGATCAGGGGCGCTCTGCACTACAAGAACTGAGAGAAGTAGTTCAGGAGTTGGAACGACAGGCCGAGAAAGATTTTACACCGGAAGAGTCCCAGCTGATGTCTGCACTCGCACAGCGTATGCTCCAAAACCTGCGTGAATCTTGAAGTGATGCATACTCGCGACAGCGCTAACAACAACTGGATTGAAGCAGCTAAAGCTGTGATGGAATTGATTCACTTATGCTATGAAGATTGAGGTGATTTCCTATTGTGGACGTTAAAACGATTCTTGACCCCGTATAAGTCGGCGGCGATCCTCGCCCCGCTGCTCATGGTACTTGAGGTTGCCATGGACCTGCTCCAGCCCAAGCTGATGTCCAGCATCGTGGATGATGGTGTGCTTGCAGGCAACCTGTCCCATATCGTAACTACAGGTCTGATTATGCTACTTGTTGCGTTAATTGGCTGGGTCGGCGGCGCAGGCTGTACACTCTATTCAAGCAAGGCTGCCGTGGGATACGGCACGGATCTGCGTCAGGAACTGTTTGACCATATTCAAACCTTCTCCTTCCGGAATCTGGATACGTTTCAGGAAGGATCTCTGATTACTCGTCTGACGAGTGACATTACCCAGATGCAGACCTTTGTACAGATGCTGCTGCGGATGTTTATCCGTTCGCCGATGCTGATCATTGGTAGTATCATCATGGCGTTTACGATCAGTGTGAAGCTGGCTTTGATTCTTATTGCGACTGTGCCCGTACTGTTTATTATTTTATTTATCCTGATAAAAGCTTCCTATCCGCTGTTCGCCAGCGTTCAGAGCAAGCTCGATCAGGTCAATGCCGTTCTTCAGGAAAATCTCGCTGGCATCCGAGTCGTCAAGGCATTTGCACGTGCGCGTCTGGAGAAAAAGCGCTTCAAGCAATCCAATGAAGATTACACGTCAACTGCCGTGAAAGCCTGGCGGATTGTCACACTGAATGCACCTGTGCTCAGCCTCATGCTGAATGCTACGATTGTAGCGGTGCTTTGGTTCGGAGGTTTCCAGGTAGTAGGAGGCGATATTGCTGCCGGAGATCTGATTGCTTTTATCAACTATGTCACGGTTGTACTCTCGTCCCTCACGTCCATCGGCATGATGATGATGAGCTTCTCCCGCGCCAAGGTATCTGCTGAGCGGATCAACGAGGTGTTACATACAGAGCCGGATATTCAATCGGGAACCGATAACTCCGGGAATGCACAGTCTCACCAGTCTAATCGTAATCAGTCCTCATCCCAACCGACTCCACTTCCCTCGCGCGTAGCCGGTCAAGTGGAGTTCAGGGATGTATCTTTCCGTTATGACGGAGACCATACACTTACCGGAATTAATCTGATGGCTCGCCCGGGTGAGAAAGTGGCCCTGATCGGTTCGACAGGCTCAGGCAAAACCTCGCTGGTGCAGCTGATTCCCCGTCTGTATGATGCTTCGCAGGGGGAAGTGCTCGTGAATGGAGTGAATGTTCGTCACTGGGATCTCCAGGACCTTCGCAGCCGAGTTTCCATTGTGCTGCAGGAATCCATTCTGTTCAGCGGCAGCATCCGGGATAACATTTGCTTCGGCCAGCCCGGTGCAACAGATGCTGAATTACGTGCTGCGGCACAAGCTGCGGCAGCGGATGATTTTATTATGAAACTGAAGGATGGCTATGACACGGAGCTGGGTCAGCGCGGGGTCAATCTGTCCGGTGGACAGAAACAGCGTATATCCATTGCACGCGCCCTACTCATGCGACCGGAAGTGTTAATTCTGGATGATAGCACCAGTGCTGTGGATTTGCGTACGGAAGCAAGCATTCAGAAGGCTTTGCAATCTTTGATGAAAGATAGCACGACCTTTTTGATTGCACAGCGGATCTCCTCCGTGAAGGATGCAGACTGTATATATGTCATTGATGAAGGACAGATCGTTGCCAGGGGCACACATGATGACCTTATGGCTCATTCATCACACTACCAGGCGATCTATTATTCGCAGCAACGGAAGGAGGATGTTCAATTTGGCTAAACCTGCATCTTCCTCCATTCAACAAACCGTCGTGCCTCCTATCGGAAGACCTGGTCCAGCGGGCAGAGGCCCTGTTCCCAAAGTCAGAGCCAAAAATGCTCGCCACGCCCTCATCCGGGTATGGTCATACATGGGACGTCATCGCAAAGGAGTTATTGCTGCATTAGTGCTGACGGCTCTCGGAACACTGCTCAATCTGGCAGGACCTTATCTTCTCGGCCGCGCCGTTAACGAACATATCGTTCCCAAAATAACAACGGGTTTGCTGAAGGAATGTCTTCTCTTGTTGAGTGTTTATGTCCTCGGCTCACTCCTGATGTGGGCTCAATCCTATGTCATGATTGGTGTGTCACAGTTGACCGTCAAGGATCTGCGGCATGCGTTGTTCTCCCGACTACAAGAGCTGCCTGTCAGCTTTTTTGATAAAAATCAAAGCGGGGATCTGATGAGCCGCGCCACCAATGATATCGATAACGTGTCCACAACGCTGAATCAAAGCGTAACCCAATTGATGTCCAGTGCCATTCTGCTCGTTGGCTCCTTGTCGATCATGTTTGCACTCGATGTCCGGCTTACCCTGCTCAGTCTGATAACGGTACCTTTGATTACCATTGCCACTCGCCTGATCGCTTCGAGAACACGTAAACACTTCACCGCCCAGCAGAAATTACTTGGTGAGCTTAACGGGTATGCTCAGGAAACCATTGCTGGACAAAAAGTCGTAGCGGCCTATAACCGTCAGGATCAGGCACACCAACATTTTCAGAACCTGAACGAGAAACTTCGCACATCCAGCACACAAGCCCAGACTGTTTCGGGTCTGGTTGGACCTACGATGAACGTGATGAACAACATCGGGTTTGCCATTCTGGCTTCTGTAGGTGGATGGATGGCCTATCATGATCTGACGTCCATCGGGCTGATCGTCAGCTTTCTCGCTTACTCCCGCCAGATTGAGCGGCCGCTCAACGATCTGGCCAATCAGTACAATCTGATTCAGGCTGCAATTGCAGGTGCTGAACGCGTGTTCCACATCATGGATACACCTAGCGAATACGTGGAGGAACAGAAGAAACAACTGGATGAGATTCAAGGTAAAGTTGTATTTGAAGACGTCTCCTTCGGGTACAGTGCGGAGCGAGACATTTTGAAGAAGGTTAGCTTTACCGCAAAACCGGGTGAGATGATTGCACTCGTTGGACCCACCGGTGCAGGTAAAACGACCATTATCAACCTGTTACCCCGTTTCTACGAGATTACAGGCGGACGGATTACCATCGATGGATATGACATCTCCGAACTGGAGAAGGATCAATTGCGGCGGCAACTTGGCATTGTGCTTCAGGATGCCTACCTGTTCTCAGGTACCATTCGCGATAATCTCGCCTACGGCAAGCCGGACGCAACGGATGAACAGATCAGGCAAGCGGCTGAACTTGCGAATGCACATTCGTTTATCCGCAAACTGTCCCAGGGCTACGATACCCCCATCATTTCTGGAGGAAGCAATCTGAGTCAGGGACAACGACAGCTGTTAACCATTGCCCGGGCAATTCTGGCTGATCCAGCCATTCTTATTCTGGATGAAGCAACGAGCAGTATTGATACGCGTACGGAGATGCAGATCCAGGAAGCGATGCGCACATTAATGAAGGACCGCACCAGCTTCGTCATCGCCCACAGGCTGAGCACGATTCGCGAAGCCGATCAGATTCTCGTCATCGATGATGGACAGATTGCTGAACGGGGAAATCATGATGAGTTGATGCAGCAACAAGGATTCTACTATCAGTTACATCAGGGACAACTAAAATAAGTCGAACTAAAGATTATTTACACAGACACTACGATGACAGAATAACCTTCCAATCGCTGTTATCCCCAGATTTTTTGATTCCCATTTCACAAGGGGAAAATCCGGGGATAAAGGCGAACGCTCCGCTTTTTCAGGTTTTTTCTGTCCTCTCCGTTACGTGTAACTGATTAGTTCAACCAAATATAGTTTGATCTGAACCGATGTGGCTTCTGCCCATTAGTTTAACCGAAATACTAAACGCCGTATGGGGTTCTCCAGGACCCATGCGGCGTTATTTTGTTTAATGACTATGTTGTTGCTTTCCCTGGGTCTGTTATACGAGTTACGTCTCCATTGGCAGATGAAGCGTGAAAGTGGAACCAACCCCCATCTCACTATGGACGGTAATTTTACCGTTGTGGTCCTGAACGATTTTCTGGCAGAGTGCAAGTCCGAGTCCCGTACCTTCTTCTTTGGTCGTATAAAATGGATTAAAGATCGTGGAAAGCGAATTTTCCGGAATGCCACTGCCCGTATCAGTAATGGAGACGAGTACTGCTTCCCCGTCCTGCAACAAATCCATATGAACCTCGCCGGGGTCTTCCATCGCTTCAAAAGCGTTACGAATCAGATTGATTAATACCTGCACGATTTTATCCCGGTCCATGTTGACCACGATTGGCTCACTCGTCATCTCAAGCGTAATTCGATGCCCTCGGGATGCCGCATCTGACTCGGTCAAAGACATGACACGTTCAAGACAATGCCCCAACTGTTCCGGTTTCATGTGATTGGCATGTGGTTTGGAAAATTGTAAAAATTCAGCCGTTAGATCGGTTACCCTCGTCACCTCTCCCATAATCACTTCATACCACGGAGCGATATTGTACGCTTGTCCACGTGACAGCTGTAGGAATCCCCGTATCGCGGTGAGCGGGTTACGAATTTCGTGAGCCATACCAGCGGCCAGTTCCCCTACCGCTCTTAGCCTTTCGGAACGGAATACTTCTTCTTCATTTTTTAGCCATTTGCTGCGCTGTTGTTGAAGTAACCTGTCCTCGGCAACCGTCATAAAGTGCTGCAAGGTGTCCGACATTTCCGGGTATAGAGAGATGCTATAGCTAACCTGCAGGCCTTGAAGCTGAACGGAAAGTAATGACGCCATTCGTTCTTCCACGTCCTGTATCTCCGGCAAAACGACTGCAAAACGATCTCCAGCATATCGGGATATGCCATACGCATCAGTAAACTGATTAGTAATCATTTCGCCTGTACCCGTGATCACGGAGCACCAGGGATCTTCTGAATCTTTTTTATATCCGCTAAAATTATTGACATTCAAAAGGACAAGCAGAAATGAGCGACGCTCTTCCACCGTCTTATGCAGCACTTCCATATAACCTTCATAATTTAACAATCCGGTAAGCGGATCATGAAGAGTCAGAAACCGATTTTTTTCCCGAAGCCGACGCTTCTCAACCTCACTGTTAATCAACGTATGATACAAAAAAATGATAACAACCGAGGTTAATAGATCAAATAACGAAACCAGCAAAGCATATGTATCTACAGGCACATACGAAAGCCGAATCACCGTATATTGCAGCATGAGCAGCAGTGAGATTGGTAAAGTCTGTGCTACGCGTTGTTTATCCTGAATCACCGAAATGATGAGCATATAATACAGCATGTTGCACCAGTTCAGTTGACTGAAATAATGGAATAGTCCGAGAAAAATCCAATGAAACTTCCGCAGCACAGGATATCTTCTCTCCCCATAAATACTCGCTACAAATAAGGTCCCCGCTAACAACATGAATGCCGGATGAGGGGTAAGCCTTAGAACATAAGAGGACAGAATGACAAGCAGACAGCCTAGTGGGAATATCACCATTTTCATCGTGTAACTTAGCAAATAGCCTCGCCCCCTTTGACATAAAAAATCACACCTAACAACTTATGTACATGTATTATATCGAGTATGATTAGCTGATGTTGTCGATTAGTGGAGGCTCGTCAAATTCGCATGAATGTATAAATTATGAAGGCAATAGGACATATGCATGAATTGTAATAGGCAAAAGTGAAACAATTATTCTACGCATCGATCATCATTGTGTTACAATACATTAATGGATGAATTTAGGATAAAATCTTAGTTATGGAGGAAACTACATGACAACACAACGAAAACCACTGGGCCTCGGAACGCTCTCTCTACTCGTACTATTGATGGGTCTCGCCTTTAACTTCCAATGGGGCAAAACAAATTTTATGATCAGCCATTACCTGTTGAACTTAATAAACATGCCTATTTATAGCAACGGAGATCAAGGACTTCATATCCCCTTTGTAGTCGCAGCGATTTTCTGGATTCCGACCTTCTTGATCGCCAAAAAATATCGTGCACATTTTGGCACAAGTGTCTCTTATAACGTCGCCGGATTTATGTTGCTCTTATGTATTATTGGACCCGTTATCCCCGTTATCGATTGGATGGTCAATGGTTAAACAATTAAAGCCAGCTCTCTATATCCCGAGGGCTGGCTTCTTTGCTGCTTTTCCATATAAGATGAACAAATTATTTACACGATAACGTAGAGGACAGAAATAACCTGAAGAAGCGGAGCTAAAAGCTTTCTGAAAGAAAGCTACTTCGGAAGCATACACCTCGCCTTTATCCCCGGATTTTCACTTCTTTAGAAGGGAATCAAAAAATCTGGGGATAACAGCGATCAGAAGGTTGTTCTGTCATCGGAGTGACTGGTGTAACCTTTTTTGGCTCATCTTATTTCTTTGCCATATACTTACGGATATCAAAAGCCACCGCAGCAACAATGATTAATCCTTTGATAATCAATTGCCAGTATGGACTTACACCGATAAACGTCAGGCCATAGTTAATGACCCCGAAGATCAGTACCCCCGCCATAACTCCAGGCACGGTTCCAATACCGCCCGCCGTTGATACGCCACCTACCACACATGCAGCAATCGCATCCAGCTCATACATGTTACCGTAATTATTCGTAGCTCCACCTGTCCGAGCCGCTTCAAGTACACCACCCAGACCATACAATGCACCCGCAATGGCATACAGGGCAACCAGATTGCGCGCCACATGAATCCCGGATACATGCGCTGCCTGAATGTTGCCACCGATGGCGTACATGTTTTTGCCAAGCCGTGTTTTGTTAAAGATCACCCAGCAGATTAAAGCCACCGCAATAGCAATCAATACGATATACGGAATGGAATACCCACCGCCCAGATCAATGTAGCCAGAGCCAATGACGGTGAAGTCGGGTCTCAAGCCTCCGATCGGCTGCGATTGGTTGGGTTCCGTATCAAAATAAATGGAATTCAGTCCATACACGGCTACCATCGTACCCAGCGTTGCGATAAAAGGCGGTACATGCAATTTGGCGACAATGAGTCCATTCACCAATCCCACAAACAGACCTGCGGTAATCCCGACAAGGATCGGCAGACCCACCCACAACTGGGGCAGATCGGGGAAGAAGCGATTTGCATATTCATCAATTTGCAACATCGATGCCGATACGACAGCCGTCAGTCCAACCACCCGTCCAGCGGACAGATCGACCCCGCCCGTGACGAGGATAAAGGCTGCACCGAGCGCAATAATGGCCCGTGTGGAGGACTGCTGTAAGATGTCCCGCAGTGTGGAGAAGGCCAGAAAATTCGGATCGGCAATCGCAATCCCAATGATGAGCAGAATCAGTACGATAAAGATGGCGCGCTGTGTAACATATTGTTTCACTTGATTGATCATCTGTGTGTTCATCTGTTTTCCTCCTGACTAAGCCATCCGCTGCTGCGCGGCCAGCCTCATAATATCCTGCTCGGTTGCCTCGGCTCCGTCCACGATTCCGGTGAGACGCCCTTCGCTCATCACCATAATGCGATCCGACATGCCCAGCAGTTCTGGCATCTCTGAGCTAATCATAATAATGCTTTTGCCCTGACGAGCCAGTTCCGTAATAATGGTGTATATCTCGAATTTGGCCCCTACATCGATTCCACGTGTCGGTTCGTCCAGCAGCAGGATCTCCGGGTCGGTTAGCAACCAGCGGGCTAGCAGAACTTTCTGCTGATTACCGCCAGACAGGTTTCGAATCAGCGTGTTAACTGAAGGTGTTTTGGTTCTGAACTTCTGCGTCTGTTCCCGCGCCTCTTCCCGACCCTTTTTCTCGTCCAGCAAGCCCACGCGATTTCGGTAGCGCCCCAGACTGGCGATGATCGTATTCTCATACACCGACAACACGGGGAAAATCCCAGTGACCCTTCGTTCTTCCGTGAGCAACGCGATGTTATGACGCTTTGCTGCTGCAGGAGAGTTAATCTTCACCTTGCGCCCATGAATGGAAATGGTACCTGAAGCGAGTCCGCGCAGTCCGAACAAGGACTCAATTAGTTCTGTCCGCTGTGCTCCAACCAGGCCGCCAATGCCGAGCACTTCGCCTTTTCGCAGCTCGAAGGATACATCACGAAATGATTTGGACTGGTTCGATGTCAGACCCTCGGCTTTCAATATCACTTCACCGGGTACGTTTGTCCGTTCTGGGAAACGTTCATCCAGATCACGGCCCACCATGCGCGTAATAATCAGATCTGTCGTTAAATCAGCAGCATCCCATGTCCCAACAACGAAGCCATCACGCATGATCGTCACTTCATCCGAGATCGTCAGGATCTCCTCCATCTTGTGAGAAATGTAGATTATGGACACGCCGCGACTGCGCAGTTCATTAATAATGGCGAAGAGCTGATCCACTTCCTTCCCCGTCAGGGAGGAAGTCGGCTCATCCATGACGATGACTTTGGATTGAAAAGAGACCGCCTTGGCAATTTCCATCGATTGAATCTTGGAAACAGATAGTGTTCCAGCTTGAGCCTTCGGATCAATATCCAGGTTCAAGTCCTTGAATAGAGCCCGTGTATCGGTATACATGCGTTTCTCGTCCACCAGAATTCCCCTCATCGGAAAACGACCCAGCCAGATATTCTCCATCACTGGACGATGCGGTACCGGATTCAGCTCCTGATGAATCATGGATATCCCATGCTGAAGTGCCGCTTTGGAATTCGGAATATCCACGTCCTTCCCTTCGATGCGTATGGTTCCTTCATCCGGGCGATACATGCCGAACAGACATTTCATCAACGTGGATTTTCCCGCTCCATTCTCTCCCATCAAGGCGTGAACCGTTCCCGGCTTCACCTTCAATGTGACCTGACTTAGTGCCTGCACACCCGGGAATGCTTTGGAAACTCCATTCATCTCCAGCAGGTAAGGTGACTGCATCTTGGTTCCTCCCTTCCATATGACCGGCAAAAAAGGGACGCTACCCGAATAACGGACGTCCCTGTCTCGTGCTGTTATTGGGCGTCGGCAATGTTGTCTTTCGTAATCTTTTTGTAGGCAATCCAGACGTACTTACCATCTGTAATGTCATATTGGGTATTTTCCTTTGTTGGTGTCTCACCTTTGGCAAGAACGGAAGCTAAGGCCACCGTAGCTGCACCCTGATTCTTGGCATCATTGAGCACCGTACCCAGCATCGTACCATCCTGTAGAGCCTGAATAGCCGGAGCTGTTGCATCCACACCTACCACCGGCATGGATTTGCCATCCTTGAAGTATCCGGCTGCTTTCAATGCCTCAATAGCTCCAAGCGCCATATCATCATTGTTCGCGAGCACGGCTTCAATCTTGTCGCCATGGGAAGCAAGGAACGCCTGCATTTTCTCCTGCCCCTTCACGCGGTCCCACATTGCCGTGTCTTCCGCCAGTGCTTCCACTTCGATACCGGCATCCTGGATCGCCTGAACCGAATATTTGGTCCGAAGCTCTGCATCCTGGTGACCCGGTTCCCCTTTCAACATGACGTATTGCAGTTTGCCATCCCCGTTTTTGTCCGCTTCCGGATGTGCTTTCCAGTAATCTACAATCAACTGTCCAGAAATCGTACCCGACTCCTCCGCTTTCGCTCCTACGTAGTACACTTTATCCCACTTGTTCATGTCTTCCGCTACCGGCTCACGGTTGAGGAACACCACCGGAATGTTCGCTGCCTTGGCCTTGTCAATGATGACACCCGCCGCCGTGCGGTCTACCGGATTCACAGCCATTGCATTATATTTCTTGGATACAAACAGATCGACTTTCTCGTTCTGTGTAGGCTGTGCATTCTGGCTATCCACGATATCGAGGGTCGCAATGCCTTCCGCTGCTGCGGTCATCGCATTACGTACACCCGTCATGAACGTATCATCGAATTTGTAGATAGCGACACCAATCTTGGGCGTTTCCGTCCCAGCTGCTGTCTGGCCTCCTGTATCCGTTCCCGTGCTTCCACCTTCACTGTCTCCACCACTGCTACAACCCGCCGCCACAACCAAACATGCCGTAATTAACAGTGTCATCCACGTTTTCTTCATTTCCTAATGACCTCCCCCAAGTTCATTCGGCTTTACCGATATCTTTATTATGAAAGGGTTTACATTAAATTCGAATACAATATCTTCACCTGTTTTATCGAAATCTTCCTCAAGTTAAGAAAATGGATTAATTTCATCATTCAGCATTCGTTTCGGCACTCGTTCCAGCATTGGTTCATTGTACAAAAGGAAACAGCAGCTTCTGGTTATCCATCCAGAACATATTGTCGGTGCTAACCAGCTTCGTCTCAAGTAGCACTCTCGCCTGCACCGATTGATTGTTCAGCCGCGCAACGGCTTGATTCAACCCCAGATAACCTGCACTATATCCATTCTGGACGATGAGATGATCGAAGACCCCTTCTTGCAATTGCTCCAGTTGCTGTTGTTCACTGCCGAATCCAACAATCCTTACCTTGTCCGCAGATTTGCGTCGATTCAGTTCATCGGCTGCTCCCAGTGAAGCCGGTTCCTGAAGAGTAACGAAGCCATCCACCTGCTGCTGATCCAGCAATTGCTTCGCAGTCTGCCAACATCCATCCCGGGTATTACATATCGATTTGGGTTCCACTTGAATATTAGGATACTGGACCAAGGCTTCCATAACCCCCTGCTCTCTCTGAATCAAACCAGAATTAAGAGGGTCCGGACCCAACAAGGCAACACGCCCTTTCCCTTCCAACAGCTCCGCCATGGCCTGCCCTGCCTGCCGTCCAGCCTCCACATTATCCATGGAGATCACGCTGGTGATGCCTTTCACGGGAAATTCATCATTAAGCACAATGACCGGAACGATGGTTCCATCGGAATTCATTGCCTGCGCCTCCTGAACAATGTCGCTAAGCGCCTTCTCGCTCAAAGGATCGACTAATAGAGCTGATGCGCCCTGCTTCAGAGCCAATGCCGCGGCTTCCACCTGAGCCTGCTCCCGCATACTGCGAGACAACGTTCCATGGCCCGCATTGGCCTGCTTGACCTGTAACTGACTACCCACAGAGTCCGCAATGGCAGGCGTGTACATATTACCTTCGGAAGGGTATGCCTCCACGGTCATCAGTTCCGCCCCGTTCTCTTTGGCAGCCGCTTCGGCACCAAGCCGGATGGCTTCCGCAAGTTCCCCTGTTCCAGCTGGCGTAATCAGCGCGATACGTGGCGGTACTGTCGTAGCATCGGGACTCGATAGGTCACAGGCAGCGCATAGCAGCAGACAGCAGTTTGCGGCTGTCAGAGTTAACAATCGACGTTTCCAAATTCCAGAGAAGCTCGCACCAACCTTTTTCAAAAACGCACCGATGTTCAATCCTTCAACGCGATCGGCATCATTCCTATTAACTTGGTTGTCCGTCATCAGGCTCGCCCTCCTTCTGCTGCGATTGAATGGGGATCCGCATCCAGACCGTGGTGCCTTCCTCCAGCTCACTTGCAAATTCAAGGCCGTATGCCTCCCCGTAATAAAGCCGAATTCGATCATGTACGTTGCGTACCGCTACGCCTGATCCTGCACCGCTTTTGACAACCGGACTGCCACTTAATAACCCTGCCATCTGTTCTTCCGTCATACCGACCCCATTATCTGTAATACGAAACACCAACTTGTTGTCCTCGCGATAGACATCGATCTCAATACATCCCTCGTCCATGTGGTACTCGATGCCATGAACAATGGCGTTCTCAATCAGGGGTTGCAGCACCAGCTTCAATGTCAGACAATCCAGAAGCGCATCATCGGCCTTAATCGTAAAGTTGAATTTGCGCTTGAACCTCATCTGTTGAATCGTCAAATAATGCTGCGCATGCTCCAGCTCTTCCCTGATCGTGATAATCGTTTTGCCTTGACTGAGACTGATACGAAACAGGCGAGAGAGAGACGTAATCATCGTAATCACTTCTTCATTGCGGCTCATGCCTACCATGCGCACCACAGAGTTCAGCGTGTTATATAGAAAATGCGGATTAATCTGAGCCTGTAAAGCCTCCAGCTCCAGACGCCGCTTCTGTTCCTGTTCATGGATAATCTCATCCATCAGTGTTCGGATTTTATTGACCATCAGATTAAAGCGACGGGATAGACGTTCCACCTCCAGCGGCCCTTCAATAGGCAACTCCACGTTGAAGTCCCCTCGCTCCACGGCCTTCATCTTACGTTCCATTCGCCGGATTGGGCGAGTCAGACTGGAGGATAGGAACAGGGATACAAGAATGACCAGCACCAGCACAATGACAAGTACACGAATGAGATATCCGTTCACTTCCTGTCGTGTGGTCATAATCTCATCCAAATAGGCAACACCGACGATTTTCCACCCGATATTGGCAACGGACTTCACGGTATTCAGCCTTTTCTGTCCATCTGCCTCATCTTCATAACTGCCGGAAGCAACCAAAGCCTGTTCGATATTCTCGCTTTTGAGCCCCATATACATCAATTGCTGCTGCGGATGATAAACAATATTGCCCGCACTCTCATCGATGATATAGACGTATCCCCGTTGCCCCAGACTGACCCGGCGGCTCAGTTCATCCATCTGTTTGAAGTTGATATCGACCAGCAGGATAACCTGCCGATCCTGACCATTTTGCCGTATCGTTATGCCTTTGCTCATGGAAACGACCCATTTGTATGGACCTGTGTACATGTTCTGAATATGAGGTAACGAGAAACTCAGGTGATCTGGCACGCGGAGCGCAGACTGAAACCACCCTTGCTGGGTCACATGGGCACTGGTTTTTAATTCAGCTGTAGGTCTGTTCTTGAGCAATTGCCCTGTGGAATCGAGCAGAGTAATAGAGATGATGTCTTCACGACTACTAAGCAGTGTATCGAGCTGTTTGTCCACCTGTTCCCCTTCCCATGTCCCGTCACGCAGCATATGTTCCTCAATGGCACGGTACAGATGCGACATACTGCGGACGTAATCCTCCAGGTTATAACTGACCTGATCCACAATCTGTCTCGTCGTCAGTTCTGCACTTCGCTCGGCAGCCTGCGTGAACTTGTCATGCAGGAGCATCGCCATGATGGTCAGCACCAGAACGATGAAGACAGAGAAGGACCACGTAATAATAAAGCGGATACTGCTGACCCTGGAGGAACGCAGACGAGAGCGCAATCGAAGTCCCAAGAACTTCACCCATCTGGATAAAAACTTCATCGGATTGAACCTTCATTTGCTGCCTGGGAAGCCTGTTTACGATATTCTTTGGGCGAGACGCCAATATGTTTTTTGAAACAAAAACTGAAGTAATTCGGTTCGGCAAAGCCAACCTGCTCCGCAATCTGAAACGACTTCAGCTCGGTCGAGCGAAGCAGTTCACGCGCTGCCTCCATTCGGATCTGCATCAGGTATTGCAGAAAGGTGAGTTGTACTTCTTTTTTGAAAATGCCACAAAAATAACCGGAGCTGATATGCAAATGCCCGCACACCTTCTGAATGGACAGGTCCGGGTCGGCATAATGCTCTTTGGTGAACACTAATGCCTGCTCAACAATATCCTTGTATACATGCTGGCGACCGCTGGCAATGCGATGTTGTACGAGTAGACAGACCTCCCGTACCTTCTTCTGTGCCTCAGTAAGACCCGGCAGTCGGAATAAATCCGCATACAACTGGAACCCTGCACCAAAGATGTCTTCCATCGCTTCTCCCGAAGCCTGTGCTGCCTTCCACACTGTTGTTAACACTTCTATTAGATAGAGCTGAATATCACTTCGCCCGTGTTCCACCGTAATTTCCCGGAAAATGATAACAAGTGTCTCCTCCAGCTCCGCCTGCGTACCTGCCTTCAGACAACGTGTCAGCGTCTGCTGCTTCAACTCGTCAAAACGCAGTTTGCCCGCCGTCTGCCGCTCCACATCTGCAATGTATATAATTGAATCCGTCCCGGGCACAAGCCGATAATCCAGTGCCAGCAGGGCATCTTCATAGGCATGATTCACATCGGCAAGTGTATCCACAAGCTGGCCTGATCCCACCGTCGCCGGGATACGCAAGTAGTGGTTGATGCTGCGCATCACATTTTCCAATGCCTTCTGTTGCCGCTTCGCTCCATCTGTACCACCCCAGCGATCCACATAGAGCAGGACAACCGTCTCCTGATGCATAAACGCATGACCTGCCCCATGCTCAGCCCATACTTCTGCCGCAATGTTAAGTGCAGCAAACCGTTTCAGTTCAGCGTCTTCAGATTGACGTAATGAGCCTCCGGAAACGAATATCTCAGACTGACCCGCTTCCTCAGATGTTGCTTGGTTATGTCGCTGTGGAGACTCGTTGAATACGCCCTCCGGCTTCTCTTTCTGTACATCTCCATCCATGTGCAGTGTCAATACAGACACCCCATAGCGTTCTCCTGTCAGATCCAACCCGCATTGTTTGGCTTTACTATGAATATATGTCGAGGATTTCTGCCGATGGAGCAAGGTTGCCATCAGATCTGCCTGTAGTAAAGGCAAGCTGGTGTGATAGTGCTCACGCAGTTGCTGTACATCTTCACGCTCAGCGACTTCAGCCGCCATCTGGGCGCGCAGTCTTGTAAGCAATTCGGTGAGATGCCCTGCCGAGAACGGCTTCAGCAGATATTCATCCACACTAAGGGAGATCGCTTGCCGGGCATAATCAAATTCATCATATCCAGTCAAAATAACCACCTTCACAAGTGGATTTCGTTTCCTCAATCTTTGCGCGAGTTCCAGACCATTCATGAATGGCATGCTGATATCGGTCACCACAATATCCGGTTCTACCCGTTCCGCCATCTCCAACGCTTCTCGCCCATTCTCCGCCAAACCAACTATCCGCAGATCGAGCGCTTCCCAATCGACCTCTACAACCAATCCTTCGCGCACATCTTCTTCATCATCCACCAGCAGTACCCGGTACACGATCGGATTCCTCCCTTTTATGACAGGCCTTCTGCCCTAGCAATTAATAATATGTAGCACTGTGTAACATTTGGTTTCTATTGCTCACGGGATTATGCAAAAATACAAAGTTCTCCTGATGATACGTCTCGAGGTTGCCATCATAATATACAATATTATACGGGATATGTAATCGCTTTCTTCATTAGAGGTGAGGCAACCCTGACGGGCAGTCTCCTATATAACAGGTTAAGGATAGTATATGAATGCTAAGGGTAGGTTAAAGTAATACAAACACGGAAAATTTCGAAGTACTTCTAAATAAGAGGAGTTTTGATTCTAATTATATTTTCAATCCTTCATTCTAGTTTCAACGATGATTTGTACTCAATGCTTTAACATAAATCATTGTCGTATCGGGATTGGTGTGTCCCATCATTTCCGCCAAACGGTGCAGCGGCGTATGCTCTGCCATGGCGTAGCCAAAACGATGACGCAGGTCGTGTGAACTCAGTCCTTCCAGCCCTGCTGCAATCATTACCTTTTTAATTAAATGGCGCAGTGCTCTCTCTGTTAAACGATCATTTGTCTTTTCTGAAGGAAAAAGGTAAGAACTATCGGTAGCCAGACCGGCTAAATACTGATTCAATATGACAACACACTGCATATTCAAAGGAATATTTCGCTGCCCGTTGCGCTTGTCGGCTCTTACTGTCAGGTGACCACTTCGTCTACCAAGCTCGATATCTTGAGGCGTGAGGTTGCATACCTCCATCGTCCGCAAGCCTGTGTGAAACATAAGGGTCAGGATGGTCTGATCACGAAGGGAGTTCCCATACTCCACTGCCGTGATGAACGCTTGTTCTTCTTCGACTGTCATTCGGCGTGGGCTGACTTTGTCTTCCGGAATGAATTTCAATGCTTTGGAAGGATCATGACTGAGCCTGGATTCCAAGACAGCCCATTTGAAAAAACGCTTCAACGTAATTAATCTCCGGTTAATGGTAGCCGGCTTCAATAGCATAACTTTGTGTGCATCTTCACGATAATTGACTAAGGTGGGTGTATCCACATCTTCAATTCGCAGTGCGAATTCTTCGCCGAGCATGGTGCTTTCCTTGTACCATTCGATAAAGTGCTTCAGATCACTTGCGTATTCCTTCACGGTTTTGGGATGCAAATCTCCCTCATTGGCAAGCATATGTACGAATTCCTCTATCGTCGGTTCCCGCTGCACCGAAATCCCTGATGACTGATTCATTAGAAAATACCTCCAAATCTTGACTTATATTAGCGGACATGGTATTATCATATTAATCGATACATTAGCGGACATCAAGTCTGTGGTTTAAATGCACCAGGTGAGTGTCAATTTTAATTTATACTCGTCATAATGATCGGCTAAAAACTTATTTTTTGGAGGAATCACATGCAAACAGGTACAGTTAAATGGTTCAACGCGGATAAAGGATTCGGCTTTATCGAAACTGAAGAAGGAACAGACGTATTCGTTCATTTCAGTGCAATTCAAGGTGAAGGTTACAAATCTTTGGACGAAGGTCAACGCGTTCAATTTGAAGTAACTCAAGGTAACCGTGGACCACAAGCTGAGAACGTTACTAAACTTTAATTATATGAAAGCTGCCTTATTAATAAGGCAGCTTTTTATTTACACATATGTCGCACAGTTAAAGAGAAGATTTCACATCCCAAGAATGAAAGCGAGGTTTTCCCCATGGATAAAGAACAATTGATCACAGAAGTAGCCAAGGCTGGCGGTTTCTCCAAGAAGAATGCTGAAAAAGCTGTAACCGTTGTACTGGACTCGATTCTCGAAGCTCTCAAAGAAGGTAAAGAAGTTCAACTGGTTGGATTCGGGAAATTTGAAGTACAAAAGCGTGAGGCAAGAACGGGAAGAAGCCGGAAAACAGGCAAAGAAATTCAACTACCTGCAGGTAAAGTTCCTGTATTCACAGCAGGCTTAAGCATGAAAGAAGCTTTAAATTAAACAACGCAACAACCCATTGAAAAGAGGTTTTTATTCAAACACACAATGATAATATGGATTTAAATGTCGTGTTTACTACCGTTGATGATATCATTAACTTTTATTCAGGCAAACAGACGAACACGGATCATGCAGAAAATCACACTCATTTGAAGCCCCCATCAACAAAGTCTGATTGTACCCTACGACCACCCACCCGCTAAACTAACATTTCATCTTGGACAACAAGAGGCCCTGATCCGCTCAAAACGGTCCAGGGCCTGATTTGCTTGGAAGCCGGCTCCGACAGGAACCAGCCATTTTCTTATCTTCTTTTTCGGACCTATCCTACTTACTGTTCAGAAGTTCGCGCAGTGTCTGGGAATCATATGTAGAGACAAGACGTTCCAGATGGGTATCCAGCCATTCCTCATCCTGATCCCACCACTTCAATTCCAGCAGGAGCGCAATTGTTTCTTCATCAAAGCGCTTTTTAACATTCTTGGCTGGATTTCCACCAACAATCGTATACGGTTCAATGTCCTTCACAACGGTTGAATTGGAGGCAACAATCGCACCATCTCCGATCTTGACACCAGGCATGATCGTCACATGTTGCCCGAGCCATACATCGTTCCCCAGTACCGTATCCCCCTTATATGGAAGCTGCTCCAGTGTAGGTGTCACGCGCTCCCATCCTCCACCGAAAATGTTGAACGGATACGTCGTCATGCCCTCCATCCGATGATTCGCGCCATTCATAATGAATGTCACACCTTCCGCAATTGCACAGAAATTGCCGATCACCAGGCGATCACCAATAAAGTCATAATGATGCTGTATCCGGTCATAGAACTGCTCTGGGGGATTCGTGTTATCGCTATAATACGTATAATCACCGATGTCCACGTTGGAACGCGGCGGCAGGTTTTGAATGTAACATACCGTAGGGATATTCTCGTTTGGGAAAAGTTTTGTTTTATCAGGGGCCATATGAAGTCCCTCCTTTTCCCTATTGTAACAGATATTAAATCTTAAACGGACTAAGTGAAGTCTGCAGTTCTGTGGACACATCAGACAAAATAGCCGCAGATGCCTTGATCTGTTCTACCGACTTGAGCTGTTCATGGACAGAACCCGCTGCCTGTTGTGAATTGGTACTAGCCGTCTGCGCATGACGAGCGATCTCATGGACAGAAGCCACAATCTGCTCCACGCCTGCGGACATCTCTTCACTCGTCGCAGCCATGTCCTCAATCTCTGTAGCAATACGCAGGTTCGTATCCCGGATCAGGCTGAAGTTTTGTTCCGTTTCACGGGTCAAGCGTAGTCCTTCCTGCACTTCGTCCTTCACTCTCGACATGGCCGATAGCGATTGCTTCATATCTTGCTCCATGGCTTGAACCAGTTCTTCAATACGATCGGAAGAGTCTCCAGCTTGTTCAGCCAGCTTACGCACCTCAGTAGATACTACAGCAAATCCTCTGCCATGCTCGCCGGCTCTTGCCGCTTCAATAGATGCATTGAGGGCAAGCAGATTCGTCTGATTCGCGATCTCATGAATGGTGGTAACCATCTGGCTAATCTGGGCCGACTTCCCTTCCAGCATACGAATGACTTCATCCGTTGTGGAAACGGAGGTTTCGATCGTAGACATCTGCTGAACGGTCAGTTGCACCGCTTCTCCTCCGGTTTCTGCCTGCCTCCGTGAATACAATGCAGATTCCGAGATACTGGAGGCCTTGTCTGCCATACGTTGTACGCCTATCGCCACTTCTTCCATCGCCTGCAGATTTTCTTCCGTACTGATCGTCTGACTCTCGGCTCCCTGTGCCACTTGTTCAACGGAAGATGCAATCTGCGCCGATTCTTTGGACGTTTGATCCGCAATCTTCAGTAGCAGCCCAGTCGAATGCTCTGCTTTCTCCGCAGCCTGAAGTCCACCCTGAATGATAACCTGCAGATTACTTCTCATCTCATTGTATCCTGTGCCCAGCATGCCAATCTCGTCTTGGACGTCATCCACAACCGGCTGTGTAAAATCGCCCGTCCCCGCACGTTTAATCGCCACGGATACCCGTTCGATTCTTACTCTTACCCTGCGAACGTACAACAGGATCAGGGTAATTGCGACCAACATCGCAAGCAGGAATACGATCAGGAACGTCTTGAGGAACGAGGAGATAATCACATCAATTAACGATTGAGACGCCCCTACATAGAAAATCCCGATAATCTCTCCGGACGCGTTCTTGATTGGTTCATAGGCCGTCTGATATTTCTGACCCACAACCACGGCTTCACCGAAGTATTTTTCCCCTTGCTGCAAAACGGTCTGGGCGACCTCTGCCGATACCTTCGTGCCGACAGCGCGCTCCCCGTCCACCATAACATTCGTAGCAACACGTTCGTCACCTCGGAAGATCGTCACCGTGTCCCCGGATGCTTCTCCAATCTCATCTACAAGTTCAAAGTTGCCTTCCAGCGCGGTATCTCCTTTGAATAGTTGTCCGTCCTTAATGGCCCAATCTCCTGGATGCTTATATGTAATGATATGATTCGCCATCTCCAAATCACGCTTCGCTTTCTCTGTAGCAAATGTCGTAATCCCCTGTCTCATCTCCATGATTACACTTACCGCCACGGCTGAGGAGAAGACGATAAATATACTGATAACGATCAAACTAATTTTGGTACCGATGCTCATGCTTCGCATGTGTGTGAGCCACCCTTTTCCCTATGTAATTGTGGGGATATTCAAGCCAATTTCGATTCTGTTTCGAATATCACTATAGTCTTATCGGTAGGAGTGTTCACAATATTTATAATGTTTCAGTGACTTTTATCACAAAAATAGCCTGTTGAAATCTAATCTTTTACGCATTCTCCGTAATCATGTAAGAATGTTCTTCTGTCTGGAAATTTAAATAACCTAGAAAGATAAATTAGATATGTCATAATCCACATATAAGTACGAACCAAAAAATATTGCCTCTAAAATATGTTGCCAACCACATACTATAATGCTATATTTATGTTGCCGACAACATAAATGAGAAAGTTGAGGTACATTATGACAGCCAAAGATGATTTCAACCAACATAATAAACTCCATGAATTAAATAATGAGGAATTCAGCGCAGTAGAGAACTACCCCATCAGTTTTAGCATTTTTGCTCTGGCACGCTCTCACAAGGGTCTAGCTGCGCAATTGATCCGGGATACCGGGCTTTTTCCCGGTCAAGAGATTATGCTGATGCAGTTATATGCACAAGACCACCAATCGCAAAACTCTCTGGGTCGCACACTTCGTCTGGACCATTCAACTGTAGCCAAGTCTGTTCGTCGCTTGGAAGATGCCAGTCTCGTTACTCGGAGTCGCTCCAAAGTAGATGGACGGGTCACCATTGTATCCCTGACAGAAGCCGGACGCGCACTGGAGGATCAAGTGAATAACGCATGGCGCCAAGTGGAGCAGATTACTACAGCTGGTCTATCCGATGAAGAGAAAAACTTGCTGTTATCTCTTTCACAGAAAATTGCTGCACAGATTGATTCATTTTCATCCTAAATCCCTTAACGAATGGAGCGAACACACAATGCATACATCCACAATGAAAGCTATTCAAGTTCATCAATACGGGGGTCCAGAGACATTACAGTTCGAACAGGAAGTCCATATACCCGAGCCAGCTGCCGGAGAAGTTTTGGTACGCATTCAGTATGCCGGAGCCATTCCGCTGGACTGGAAGATTCGTAACGGCTGGTTGCAGGACGTATTTGTCAAAAGGCTACCTTATACACCCGGAACGGCCATGTCTGGCATCGTCGAATCCGTGGGAGAAGGTGTCGATTCCTTCCAGCCGGGAGATCGCGTTTTTGGTAATGTGAACGGAAGTTATGCCGAGTATGGTATGGCTCCTGCTCAGGATTTGGTGCATATGCCAGACGATCTGAGTTTTGAGGATGCTGCGACCATCAAAGGCGGAGCCGAAGCTGCATGGAAAGCATTGTTCACCGAGGGTGAGCTGGAAGCCGGACAAACGGTTCTGATCCATGCTGCTGCGGGTGGTGTTGGACAATACGCAGTACAGCTAGCCAAATGGAAAGGTGCTCACGTTATTGCTACAGCTTCAGGGGCCAATGTTGACTTTGTTGCTTCATTGGGTGCTGATCAAGTGATTGATTACAAGACAACCTTGTTTGAAGAGCAGGTAAGCCATGTTGATCTGGTTGTTGAAGCTGTTGGTGGAGAGATCGAAGATCGCTCATGGGGTGTTCTAAAACGTGGAGGAAAACTGGTATCGTTGACTCAACTGCCTTCTGCCGAAAAAGCAGCGCAGTATGGCGTTACCGCCAAGTTTAATTCCAAATTTCCGACATCCGAGGATCTCTACACGATTGCTCAGCTTATGGCTGAGGGTTCCCTTCGTTCAGAGATTGATTCCATCTTTCCTCTAAGTGAAGCTAATCAAGCGCATGCCAAAAGTGAGTCCAGACATGGACGTGGCCGAATTTTACTGAAAGTTCAATCCGTCTAACCTGAAAAACACAGCAAAAAGGGATTCGATCTGACCATCGAATCCCTTCTCTTTTTTTCCGAGCAACAACGGTGTCTTCAAGAGATAAATCTTATTTGGATGTAAGGCTTACTTGTGCAGCGGTTTGATCCCAATTCACGGTCAATCCCAGTCCTTCTGAGATGAAGCGTACAGGCACGAGTGTGCGACTGTTTTGAATAATCGCTGGTGCATCAATTTCGAGTGTCTCCCCATTTACGGTTGCGGTGCTGCTTCCGATCTTGAGCACAAGGGTTTGGTCATTCAGAACGGCTGTTACCGTCTTCGCCGTTTTGTCCCAAGTTACTTCTGCCCCCATTGCTTCGAGGATTGCATTCACAGGCACCATTACTCGGCCACTTTGCTGCAGCGGGTCCTGATCCGGGAATGTAATCGATTTACCATCGAGTGTCACGGTAATGGTTTTGTCCGTTGCTCCGGATGAAGTATTCGAACCAGTTTCTTCCGAAGTCTCAGGCAAAGGTGTCACTTCACGTCCAAGTTGCTCTTGCAGATTCGCTAGACGGTTCAGTGCAAATGTCGTCAGTGATCCGGCAGCCATAGAGCCCATGCCTCCGCCGCCAAAGTTACCGCCAGGGCGTGTCTGCGTATTGTCTGTACCCGTTGTTGCATCTGTTGCACCGTTTCCAGTTGTGGCACCCGGCTGAGTCGGAGGTGTTGTTCCATCCGGAGGTGTCATTCCTTCGAAGCCTTCAGGCGGCGTCATACCTTCCATGCCTTCGGGTGGGGTCATGCCTTCAAATCCTTCTGGGGGTGTTCCGCCCATACCACCTGCTGTGTCTGCGTTTGCAGAATAAGCGATGTTGGATTCGAACTGTTCTGTCGTATAAAATTTCGTTGGATCTGCTTCCACATAAGGACGAATTTCATCGGCAAGGCCAGTGATACGATCCTGAATGCCTTCCATATAATCCGTCAGTTCATTGACGTAGCTCAAATATTTTTCCTTATACTCCGGCACAGCAAGCAGGTTGTTAATCATCGGTACATTTTCCATGCTAATGCCCAATACAGGCTCGTCCACAGATACATTCGTTGCATTGGTGTTGGTCGTGGTTGATCCGGTCGTTGTGCCGCGTCCGCCTCCACCCGAGTACCCGTTGAAGGACATGTTGAAGTCCCAAGGAACAACCGTGAACTTGCCATCGGCATCACTGTAGAGCATGTAGTTGTGCCCTTTGTCGCCGTTATAGCTGTCATAGTTGCCGAAAACCATGTTGCCTGCAATATATTGAAGCGCCGAATCCACGTCCAGCACACTCTCGATACCGCCTTTTTCACCTTCTGGCATCTCGTTCAGCGTTTGGATGAAGGTTTTGAGATTGGCTTTGTCCTTATCCGTACCCAAGTCTTTGGTGATTGTACTGTAGTCGCTTCCCTCTTCATATTGAAGATAACTCTTCTCATCCGTATCATAGAGGACGCCTTCTTCGTAATCCTCACCGTAGTTGCGCTCCAGATAGCTGTCATCCACCGCTTCAACACCAGTATAGAAACCAACAAGCTCGCCGTTAACGTACAAATTAACATAGTTCGTCATCGGTGCATCCATGCCGATGCTACGAAGTGCTTCGTAATGAAGTACCTCACGCATATACGATGGATCAGCGTAGTTGTTGTTCAGTACCATTTTGTCCAGTCCAAGCAGCGTTTGTGTTTTGTCGTACTTATCGAACTTCAGTCTGAAGCTGTAACGGTCCGAATCTTCCATCGAAGCTACAGCTTTCAAGGTGAGATTCCCCTTGGTTGAGAAACCGACGTTGTCCAGCTTGTTGCCGTCCACTTCCACACTAACACTCTTATAATCCTTATCTAGCGGGCTTTCGAGCATGCTCTTCCAGTCTGCATCATCAATCGTTACATTCACATCAATGACGTTATCCGTCTGGAACAACGATTCATAAGCTTGCGTCACGTCTGCACTCGTGGTTGTCGCTGTGCTCTCTGCGGCATATGCCGCATTCGGACTTACAATCAGACCGAAAGATGTCGTTACCATGGTCACGGACAATGCCGTTACTGCAACTTTTCGTAATAAAATATTCAAATGATGAATCCTCCTTCTTGGGTTTCTGTTAAGCAACTGAGGCTTATGTAACCATGGTAGAGGACGAACCTTTAGTGAATCTTAAATGGTAGTCATCGTCAATAAACACCCGTGAAGCGTTGTGCAAAAGAAGACTTCATCGACATACGTGGAGCCATGTAAAAGCGCAATATAATCCTGCAGAACCAGTTCATAAGACCTATTTTATTTGAAATATCTAACATTAATTTGTCGAAATAACGATATAACTAAGGAGTGAACTTACCTGGAGTTCATATACGTGAATATTAAAAGACATGATGAAAAAGCTTTTCAGAAGAAATAGAGAATTTGATTAGACACAATATATAGGAAACGATTCTACAGCATTTGATCCACAATTACATAGCGTGTACAACGCCCAGGATAAGTCCTTGTCACAATCGTAGAAGGAGTGAACAACCTTGTTTAATAAGCTTCGCTGGAGTACCATGCCTTTCTTTGTTAAAAATCTGGTGATCTCTTTCGGTAGCATTACCTTAATTGGTATTATCCTGATTACCGTGGCTTACCAGCTGCAAAAGAACATTCTGGTTGAACAGTTGCACGACCAGGCCACCGTCATCACCCAGAAATGGTACGATGATCTGGACACGGCCAAAGTCGCTCAAGCCGCCAGTGAAAAAAGCTACACCGGTCCTGTACAGCAGGAAATGAAAGCTTATCTCGATTCCATCCATGAGTTCTATCCAAACATCGCACAGGCTTACATTTTCGGTTCAGAACTTGAGCAAGGAAATGGAACGTCCATCATCGCGATTCCAACGAACCTGTTGCAACCATTCGAGGAAGGTAATCTGCCCGCAGGTGCCATGTACCCGCTGCCCGAGAATAACGTTGTGGTGCTGGAACAGATGAAAGAAGACGGAGAACCTGCCTTCAGTGATTTTTACACGGATGAGTACGGAACTTGGACTACACTAATCTATCCGATTAATAACGCAGATGGCTCCATGTACGCTGCTCTATTCTTCGATGTCGATGCAAGTGCCGTTCCAAAAGGACTTAATGAATTGCTTACGTATGGATTGATGTTCCTTGTTGGTTTCCTGATCCTGTTCATGGTGCTGCAATTTATTTTGCTAAAAAGAACGTTGCTGCCAATTCGCAACCTGATGAAAGGTATTGAAGAAGTCAGTACAGGTAATCTGAATGTTAACATTCAAACAGGCCGGGATGATCTGGGTATCATTAACGAGAAATTCAATGCCATGATCGAGCGATTTAACACGACGATGTTCAAGGTGCAAAGCACATCCACTCACCTCTCGAATTCGTCTAAACAACTATTGGAGATTTCAGCGAAAAACAACGATAATATTCAATCCATCAGTAATAATATTCGTGAAATATCCACTGGCTTGGTATCTCAGGACAAAGCCACCGTGGAGAACGCACGCGCCATGACAGAGATGTCAACGGTAGTGCAGACGATTGCGAGCAGTTCAGCCGATGTGGCTGACGAAGCGCTCAGTATGGAGCAACGTTCCAGTACAGGTAATGTGGTTATGCAGCAAGTTATTGAGCAGATGCGTCTGATCTCAGGTGCGGTGCAAAATACGTCAAACTCGATTCAGTCTTTGGAAAATAACTCGAACCAGATTAGCAACATTGTCAATCTGATCACAGAGATAGCCGGACAAACCAATTTGCTGGCGCTCAACGCATCGATTGAGGCGGCCCGCGCAGGTGAAGAAGGCAGAGGTTTTGCCGTTGTTGCAGGCGAGGTACGTAACCTGGCAGAGCAATCCCAGGAATCAGCGAAGCAAATCCGACAGTTGATTGAGGAAATTCAGCGGGATATCATGCAGTCTTCCGAAGCCATGCATTTGGGCTCTCAGGAAGTAACGAAAGGCTTGGAAGTTACGCAAGAGACTGGCGTATTCTTCGAAAACATTTTGAATGCGACAAATAAGGTGGCGAACCAGATTCAGGATATCTCCAGCTCTACTGAAGAGATCTCTGCAAGTACTCAAGAAATGTCCGCTACTGCGGATGAATTATCCGCAAGTGTCAGCAAGGCGGCGAACAGCACGAAACGCATCGAACAATCCGTTGCTGAACAAGAAGCCTCCATGGCTTCAATCGTCAGTGCCTCTGACGAACTGGCGGAAGTATCTGAGCAGTTGCAGGAGTTAATCTCGTTCTTCAAGGTAAAGGAAATCTAAGATAGCGTTGAAGAATCGTTAATACATTACATGTAATGCCAATAAAAAACCAAGGCTCATGAGTGATTACACTCGATGCCTTGGTTTTTTTTGGTTACCAGGTGTTTTATTCCTTTTGATCAGCATCTACTTGTCTAAACAGTATTTCTTCTCCACTTATAATCATCTTTTTCTCGTCATTATAGCCGGTTTTTTCGGATCGAAAACCAGCGCTAAGAATAACATCGATCTCACCATTCGATAGTTGTCGAACCTGCTCTGGAGTGAGTGTTATTTCAACTTCTTCCGAATACCCGCTATCTTTCGTTAATTTCGTTACCAATTCTTCACTGGTGCCCGACCTCAGCGGGAGAATCGTCTTTCCATCCATTTGCAGATCTATATCGAACACATCTTTGGAATGATATATCTCATTGTTGGCATCTTGGCCTATATATTTTAATCCCGGTTGAAAAGTGAAGTTGTGATCACCAGATTGGTGGACAATTAACCGGAGTTCATACTCCCCTGATTGACTGGTTGCCGTCATCGTCTGTCCTTCTCTTTGAATTCGGTCTGGTGCTGTATCGTTGCTTGCCACTGATGAATCGGAACAACCGAGTAGGACAAGACACATCATCAGGATGTAGGAGAAATGTTTCAATGCTGGACCTCCTCTCATTCTTGTTTTATATTTTGGCTCTTTAGATTTTGGACGCAGAATCGTAACAACAAGTTACATTGTTAATAAAATATTAGAAAAATCTCCCTCATTAAGAGAAAGCATATCTAAACAGCCCATAGTATAGAGGTCCAATCGCGATAACTAATGTTATCAACATCCAAACTCTCCTCGTCAAAATTGGTAATCCTTCCAAAATCTCTTCCCCTTCGTTATCCTTTAAAAGCATTGCGAATATTACATCCCATAATAAAGCTGCCACGATAATAAATTTCCACACAGCGGGATTTAGAATAGCTGTGTCCGTAACATATCCTAGCAACCCTATCCATGTAATGACGGATACGACAAAATCGATTTTGCTAAGTTTCGTCTTATACTTTCCTTTAATAAGATACGAGAGTGATGCTGTGCCCAGCAATCCAAGATAGATCGTCCATAAAACGTGTTCCATACATATTCCTCATTCTTTGCTGTATTTTAATATTTACTGTTTCTTCGCCACCCTTGCTATTATAGCTATTCAACTCTATAACTGATATATTTAGCACTTTTCCATATTATAGTAACTTCTCATCCGTACTTCCTCTACTCATTTATTGTTTTCATCCCCCAGCCCACATTATGACAAAGATCACATCCACCTTCCCTGTTCAAGTGCTACAGTTGTTAACGACCAACTGACCATAATAGTAAAACGGTCACTAAAGAATTTACCTTACCATTATCATTTCAACCTACAAGGAGGTGTATATGCCATGAAAACGATAGATCGAAGGCAACAGGTGATGGACTCTGCCGAGAAATCCTTTGCCCTGTTTGGCTACAAGGCCACAACGATGGAGCAGGTTGCGAGACTTGCCAATGTGGGCAAGGGAACGATCTATACTTTTTTCGAAAATAAAGAAGAACTGTTCAGCGAGATTCTGCGCTCGATCATTGCAGACATGAGACAGATTACAGAGCAGACGGTGAAGGAAGAGAACTCCTTTCTGGATAACGTGCATATGAGTATGGATTCTTTGCTTGAGTATCGGGAGCAACACGAGCTGTTGATCAAGCTCTTTCAGGAGGTCAACGAGTTCGGTACGCCGCAAGCCAAGGAAGGTTTGCAGACAGTGGAGACAGCCATTCTCGAATACCTGGAGCGTCAGGTCAGTCGTGCCATGGAGTTGGAGCAGATTCGCAGGGATGATCCCAAATTGGTTTCTTTTGTCCTGCTGAAGCTGTATGTCACCTTAACCTCGGATTGGAACAAAGCGCATCCTACGCTGCACAAGGATCAGATCAAGGATTTTGTGGGCCTCTTTCTCAAGAATGGCTTATCCCCTACCTAGAGAGAGGCATGTACAAGATTCAAAACATAATAGAGATAGAACAAACGGATTAGCGTAAGGATAGGGAGAGAACATGATGAAATCATTCCACGTATTTGGGCAGGATCTGAAGTCCGCCTTCAAGAAACCAAAAGTATTTATTCCGATTCTCGTTGTACTGTTCATTCCGGTGCTGTATAGCGGTCTGTTCCTCAATGCATTCTGGGACCCGTACGGCAAAATGAATGAATTACCTGTGGCTGTGGTCAACACGGATCAGGGCGCAATCTACAACGACAAATCACTGGAGGTCGGTCAGAATCTGGTTGATGAATTGAAAAAAAGCGATGATTTCGACTGGCAATTCGTGACTCGTGAACAAGCAGAAAAAGGTATGCAAGACAACACGTATTATATGACTATTGTGATTCCGGAGGACTTTTCCACCAAAGCAACAACCCTGATGGATGAGCACCCTGAGCCGGCAGATCTGATCTATGAACCCAATGAAGGATACAACTTCCTCGCAGGTCAGATTGGCGGGACGGCGGTCAAACAAATTCGCTCCAAAGTCGCTGCCAAAGTCACAGAATCGTATACCGAAACGCTATTAGATCAGGTAGAAAAAATCTCTGGCGGTTTGGCGGATGCCGGGGATGGCGCAGGTCAGATTCATGATGGTGCGCTTAAGCTGGATGAGGGTGCTGCTACATTAAAAGAGAACCTCTCTAAACTGGCCGCAGGAACCGATAAGCTGGAAAAAGGCGTAGTTCCGTTAAAGGAAGGTACATCTACTCTGGCCCAAGGCATTGGTGATCTCCATACTGGCGCGAGTGCCCTGTCCAGTGGCCTGTCCCAATTGGCAGCAGCAGGCACGCAGCTAAGTGATGGAGCAACCCAAGCCGAAACAGGCGGCAAACAGCTACAGGCGGGCATTCAATCTGCTCAGGAAGGCGTAGCTAAGTTGGATGCAGGACTGGCGGCTTCCGAGGAAGGCAGTGCGAAGCTGACGGCTGGGCTGCAAAGTTCTGTTGAGGGTAGCGCCAAAGTTAGCGAGGGTGCCAAAGCAGTTGCACAAGGGCTCGCCCAATTAGCTGAAGCCAGCCCGGAACTGGCCGCAAGTCCTGCTGTGCAGCAACTCCTGGCAGCAAGTCAGGCTGTAGCCACTGGCAGCGAACAAGTCTATCAGGGTGGACAGCAATTGGTCGCAGGCAGCCAAAACCTGTATGTTGCACAGCAACAACTGCATCAAGGCAGCAGTCATTTGGTACAGGGTGAACAACATCTTGTGCAAGGAGCTACCCAGTTATCCGCCGGACAAGAAAAGCTTGCGACTGGTCTACAACAGTTCAATTCCAAATTATCCAAAGCAGCCGCTGGTGGAGCCAAACTTGCGGATGGTTCAGGTCAATTGAATGCTGGTGCAAGCAAGTTGGCTGCGGGTGTAAGCCAGCTTACAGACGGAATCTCAACCCTTGCAGATGGGTCACATAAGCTCGATTACGGTGCCGGCCGATTAAAAGAAGGTACGCTCAAGCTAACGGACGGCTCTGGCGAACTTTCCACCAAGCTGAATGAAGCGGCTGAGCAGACGGGTAGTGTGAAAAAGACCGATGAACTGGTAACCATGTATGCAGAGCCTGTTCAGGTCGATGAGCATAAATATAACGAGGTACCTAACTACGGTACAGGATTCTCGCCATACTTCCTGTCCCTCGGGCTGTTTGTCGGGGCATTGATTGCGACATTGGTTGTGCCAACACGCGGCAGCACGGTTAGTGAGGCAAGTGGCTGGAATCGTTTTGTGAGTAAAACGCTGGCTTTCACGCTCATGAGTGCTGTGCAGTCTTTGCTTGCTTCATGGCTGGTCTTGTACGGTTTGGGTCTGAATGTTCAGAGCGTTCCGTTATTCCTCTTGTTCAGCTTTGTTACCAGTCTAAGCTTCATGTACATCATTCAGGCACTGGTAACATGGCTGGAGAATCCGGGTCGTTTCCTTGCGATTCTGATGCTGATCTTCCAGCTTACGACCAGCGCGGGCACCTTCCCGCTCGAACTGATTCCAAACTGGTTGAAGGTGTTTAACCCATGGTTGCCTATGACCTATTCCGTAACGGGTTATAAAGCAGTCATCTCAAGTGGACAGTTCGGCGTGGCTTGGGATCAGATCGGCATTCTGTGTATCTTTGCTGTGATTGGTCTCGGAGGAACCTTAACGTATTTCCTGATGCATCGCACCATGGAGAACGAAAGTCTTAGCAGTGAAGTCGTAATTCAATTGTAGAAAAGTAAAATAAAAAGCAAAGGCGTTCACCTATGCTCTACCCTCTTCTGGACAACAGAGGTGTTGGCTAAGGTACGCCTTTGCTTTTTTAGTTTGAGATACAATCTAAGTTTGCTAACTTTATATTCCTAGTATGTAGAGTAAGAATCAGCGCCAACAAAAATCATGGTTACAAATAGAAAGAGCACAATAAGGACTGTATAAATTGCTGTGCCTATGATTCCACATACCAGACCAGCAATGGCTAATCCTTTTCCTTGCTCCATACGAATTCTGATTTCTTTGAAAGCTAAAGATGCAAATATGATAGCGACGATTCCGATTAAGAATCCTAAGTAAGGAATGGTAAGGGACAAAATCCCCAAAACTAGTGATACAATCGACTTGCTATTGGTCTTGGCTGGTGCTACATAAGGCGGTGGTGGTAATGTGTCGTTATAGTAACGATTCACATCATTCTCGCGATGTTCCAAGGTAAATCCTCCCTATTTATTAAGTATGTTCATTATAATCGATTAATAGAAATAGAGAACTCCATATTTTGTTAATTATGAGTTTTTATAAGATTTATTTTATTACCATCATCCCCGGACACATATCTACATCCAAAAGCTTATAGATTGTACTTCAAGGATATGATTTTAAGAACCGTTTATCCGTGTGATGATACAAATCAAGAATACCTCTTACATACAGATATTATTATGGTAGTACTTTTCTGGATTACATTGGGGGATTAGCTCAGATGAAAATCGATAAAGTCATGAATATACTTATGATTGTGATGCTTCTACTTATTGCTCTTTATCGAAATAATGTAGCTGTATTATCTTTTAGTATTGTTTTGTTTGGAATCATGAGTTACACCACTTATCGAATGCGAACACGTTGGAATGTAGTAACTTATATCGTGTTGACCCTGGTATTGATGATCTGGAATATATACCTGTGGGCATAAGCCATTGTTTAAAAAAAGCAAAAAAGAACGCAATCCCTCATTACTCATAGGATTGCGTTCTTTCCACATTTCTTAGATTTGAAGTTTCTTCTATCCTTCCACTTCCACCCGCTGCAAAAACGTCCGGGTACGTGCAAGCTTTGGATTGCCGAAGATTTGATCTGGCGGTCCCGCCTCTGCGATCTCCCCGTTATCCATGAAAAATACACGATCCGCAACGTCACGGGCAAAGCCCATCTCATGCGTAACAATCATCATGGTCATGTTTTCCTGCGCAAGCTGTTTGATGACACGCAGTACCTCTCCCGTCAGCTCGGGATCGAGCGCCGACGTCGGCTCATCGAACAGGAGAATATCTGGTTGCATCATCAGTGCGCGAGCGATGGCAACACGCTGTTTCTGTCCACCGGACAGATTGGCTGGATAGGCATCGGCCTTGTCCGACAGACCTACTTTGCCGAGTAATTCCAGACTGCGCTGCCGGATGATTGCCAAGCTTTCTTTTTTCAACGTCTTTGGTGCGAGTTCCAGATTAGCCTGTACGGTCAGATGCGGGAACAAGTTGAAATGTTGGAACACCATCCCCATGCGATCCGTAATCTTACGAATATCTGCGGCACCTGCGTAACGGCCATTATCGACCAACGTCTGATCCTGAATGCGAATCGTTCCGCCCGAAATATCCTCCAGATGAATCAGGCTGCGCAGCATCGTACTTTTCCCCGAACCCGAAGGCCCGATCACGGCAATTACTTCGCCTGGTTCCACGTTGAAGGATACCTGTTTCAGTACATCAAGTGCACCGAATGATTTTCTCAATTGATCTACTTCTATTATATGTGTCATATGCAGACAGTCCTTTAATTGATCAGATTTAAATTTATTCATATGAAAAACGCTTCTCCAATGCCTTGAACAGCAAAGTAAGCACCAATGTTATAAGCAGATACATGATGGCTGCTAAGAAAAAAGGAAACAACTTAGCATCTCTATTCACTATCCCTTGAGCATAAGAAAGTAACTCAGGTACAGCAACAGCATACAATAATGCCGTATCCTTGACCAACGTAATGGACTCATTGGCCGTTGCGGGCAATACTACACGAATCATCTGAGGAATGATAACTTTGGTCATCGTCTGCCACTTCGTTAACCCAAGTACCTTCGCTGCCTCATGTTGCCCTTTATCAATGGAAAGCAGCCCGCCCCTGAAGATTTCAGCGAAGTACGCAGCATAGTTCAAAATGAACGCAATCGCCGCTGCAACAAAGCGATCAAATACCAAATGCTCACCAATTACCGGAAGCAAAGGAAGACCAAAGCAGAAGAAAAACACCTGCAGAAGTAATGGTGTTCCCCGCATCACATAGACGTATGTGTGTGCAATCCATACCAGTGGCTTAAACTGGCTTCTCATGGCGAGTGTTACGGCAAATCCTAGTGGGACGGACAATACAATGGCTACCAAAAACATAATGATCGTTGTCTGCGCACCCTCTAGCATAGGTTTTAAAATGGTCAATATATAATCCCAACTCATTGTTTTGTCTCCTCTAATCTGTTAACCCCGCATTCCTCTGGGGCATGAATCGCTCCAGCATGGAATACGGGGTCCGTTTTGTTTCTAACTATATATCAGGTGTAGAACCTGCCTATTTCAGAACCTTATCTTCACCCAGCCATTGCGTGGAGATTTTAGCCGCTGTTCCGTCCGCATTCAACTCATCCAGCGCTTTTTGCAGCTGATTCAGAAGCTCTTCATTGCCTTTTTTGATACCAATGCCATATTGTTCCGGTGCAAGAGATTCATCCATCAGTTTGAATGTTCCCTCTTCTTTGGACATGTAGTATCTCGCTACCACTTCATCGATGATGACCGCGTCCAGACGCTTCGTCTTCAAGTCCGTCAGCGCAAGCACGTTATCCTTGAATTCGGAAGCTTTCACTTTATCCTTCAGAGGACTTGCTGCCAGTGCATCTGCCGCTGAGGACAATGCCTGCAATCCTACATTTTTGCCATCGAGTTCATCCAGCTTCGTAATTGGCGAGTCTGCCAAGGTAATGGCTACCTGACTATTTTCCAGATACGGCTTCGTGAAGAGCACTTTTTCTTTGCGCTCATCCGTAATGGTGTACCCGTTCCAGATCATGTCGATCCGGCCACTGTTCAGCTCTGACTCTTTGGAAGACCAGTCGATTGGCTGGAATGTGATTTCTTTACCCATTTTCTCCGCTGCAGCTCTTGCGTAATCAATATCAAAACCAACAATTTCATTCTGCTCGTCCCGGAAACCCATTGGAGCAAACTTATCGTCAATTCCTACAACAATCGTGTTATCGTCTTTGCTTGCGGAACTGGAACAACCAGCCACAATCAACACACATATACTGATGAATAATAGTAGAATCGCTTTTTTTCTCATCTCTCGAACCCCTCCATGTCTATAACCAAAACCCTAACGCTTTAGTTCGTTACCACGTTATCAGAGACTTATAATAACATAGCATGGGAGAAGAGTCGAGTATGTTGCTTATTTCCTTCTATTTCATACAGCTTAATTGTCAACAATCTGTGAAAAAGCATCTTTCACTTGTGCCGGTTCGACCAGATTCTCGCGTACAGTCGAATTCCATAATTCCGGGTTCTGAAGCTTCTTTAATTCCGTACCTGTCCATTGTTGGGTGGATTCACGACGTAAGGTATAGCTGGTGTTCTCTAACTGGTAGACGACCTGCTCCAGATTATCTATCATAACAAAGTTCGCAACCGCATTATATACGAGTATCCGCTCAAGTTCCTCTGCATCCATCTCACGCGTATCCAAGCTATAATTCACTTGAGCCGTGAACGTCTCCGGGTACAGTTGGTAACCATTCAATCTTTCACGTAAAGGTAAAGCCTGATTCAGATGACTCAGGTTTGAATTATCACCCATGTAGGGACTGCGATATTTGGCTAAAGCGGCAAAATCATGTGTCAGCGGATTCTGCTGCTCTCCCTCGTACCGAGCCTGCTTCGCCTCGATCTTCGGGTTAATGAAGCCTTCAACAATCACTAAGCCAATGCTGCCCAACACAACAAGTGTTATGATCCATATGTTTCTAATTCTCATAACACATCACTCACTTCATACTTGCTAACGATCCGATACGCCCGATGCACAACCAAAGGAATAATAATACTCAGTAACGGGATGGCAAAGGCAATGACGATCACAGCAAACTGGTAGGGTCCATCCACCTGAATAGGGCGATTAAACCAGATATTACTTCCGAATCGCAACGCCGCCTGCGTTCCCCACAACACGAGTATAAACGCCGCCCACAACCACCATATTCTGCGATTCCACTGCATTAAGGTAGGGAATCGAATAACCGTGGTTTTCACCGAACATACTGGATCGTTCCCCCTGTTAATCAACATATACACTACATACGTCCCACCAACAATAAGACTCACGATCATAAGCAGGTTGTTTATGGCGGAGCCCTGCATAAGCACTCTCATTGGAATAGCAATGATCCAAGCTATAAGGCTATAAATCAAGGTAGACTGTAACAATGATGTCCAGTAAGGTACCCGTTCCACCTTTCGATGGTCACTCATCACCTGATCCATACCAGCGATATGCTGAATGGCTGTGTGGAACGCCTTCTCTTCGCTCATCCCCTGCGATATATAATCGTCAATCCGTGCAGCCAGATTGCTGTGAATCTCTTCTTTTAATTCCCGATTGTCCAATGTATCTTGTGCATGAGCGAACAAACGATTGATATGACGAGTGATGCGAACTTCCAATCTCATAGGTTTTCCTCTCCTTTTTCCTCGAATACAATCATGCAATCAATCAGCGTCTTGGCTGCCTGCCAAGCTAGAACCTGTTCTCTATATGCTTCAAGACCTTGCACTGTTATTCGGTAATATTTGCGTCGTCCTCCCTGTGTTTCTTCCCCCCAGTAGGATTCCACATATCCACCCTTCTCCAGCCTCTTCAAACTGGAATAAAGCGTAGGTTCCTTCAGTTCAAATTGCTCTCCGCTCTTGCGATAGATTTCCTTAATAATGCTGTAGCCATAGTTATCCGCGGGTATTAGTACACTCAGAATGATCGGGTCAATATTGCCCCGAATCAGATCACTGTTAATCACTTGCACATCCATCTGCGAGTTTCACCGACTTTCTTCAATCCTGCGTATACTATAAGACATATTACTATGTCTGTAAAGGTAATATGTATCGTGTAGTATATCCATAAAAAGCAAAGCAACCTTTATCCCCACATCTCCGTCTGGAAGATATTAGGGAGGTAATAGAATGAAATCGCTAACTAGAATGCAGACCTTCATCTCACTTATATTTCTTACAACAGTTCTCCTGTTGGCCGGCTGTAACACTACTCCAATTAACAGTACCAACGAACCCTACTCTGCCCCAGCAAATCACCAAAAAGAAGCGGAACCAGACCCCACTTTGCCCAAGGAACTGCCTACTCCGATTATCCAGACTGCAAGTGGCATCTCCGTTCCCGCTGTTCAAAGCAGTTATTGCTGGGGCAGTAAATGTGCTGATTATGTCGGTGGGATCACCATGTTGGAAGGAACAACGCCAACTCCGGTTCTTGCAGGGGAAAAAGTGACCATTGAGATGGATATTCCAATTCCCCCCGACAACGTAATGATGTATGAATACGTCGGTGACCAAACTCGCGAGGTTTCTTCACAGGATGGTACATTTCACCTTCCCCAAGAAGCGGGAATTTATTATTACGGCGCATTTGTAAATTGGTCTTCAAAAAAAGATCAACAAGTCAGTCTTGGTGATACCTCATTTGCTTTTAGTGTTCAGATCAAGGAAATGAACTAATGCGCTCCATGTAAAAAAAGGCCAACTCTCCGTCTGGAGAATCTGGCCTTTCTCTATTGTTCTGTATGTCCTCACTTAAATACTCTCACTCAACACTATTGCTGCACTTTCTCGCGATCTTTCCCTTTATCGGATTCTCCCGCATTTTTGTTGGCAGCATCGCGATCCTGCTGCATCTCTTCAACGGTTTTCACCTTGAGACGCGCAGCACCTTCATATTCCTTCGTTGGAATAAGATTTCCAGCAGCGAGTCTCGCTTCTGCGGCAGCGATAGCATCACCATACTGTGGCAACCACTGGGCCTGTGCAACTAGCATCTCGTCGACCATCTGCCAGATCTCTTTCGGATTACATACGGCACCCACGAGCGGGTCCATCATGAACGCCTGACGAAGTAACTTGTCGTCTCCTTTCACCGCTGCTTCAACGGCAAGACGTTGCACGGAAATGCTCACATTACATACCGCGGCTGGTCCAAGTGGCAGATCGCCTACATGCGGCATGGAGATGCCATTGCGATCCACATATCCCGGTGCTTCTATGATTGCATCGTCCGGCAGGTTAGAGATGACTCCATTGTTAACGGTATTGAAATGTCCGCGATAGACACGTCCCGTCTCCAGCCCTTCAATAATGTATGAACCGTGCTCCTCGCCTCGTTTTTCCGGAATGAATTGCATCGGTTCATCCTTCATCCAGTTTGGAAAATCAGTCTCGAACCAGTTGCGCCCCTCGGTACACACACGCAAATATCCACCCGTCTCTCCATTGATCCAGTTGCCGAGGTCGATCCAGTCGTTGATCTCTTCCGGACGTTTGCGGTACCATGGCACATATTCACTCAGATGACCATTCGATTCCGTACTGTAGTATCCGAAGCGGCGCAGCATATCGATCCGCACTTTCTCAGTGCGGCTGTACTCCGGATGTTTCTCGAAGGCTTCGAGCAGATCACCTGTAAGGTCTTTGCCCTCATGAGAAGCCTGGATATACCAGGTCTGATGGTTGATGCCGGCACAGACAATATCCACTTCACTCTTATTCAAACCAAAAGCTTCCGCAATCTGATGATGACCATGCTGTACGCCATGACACAGTCCGATTGTCCGTACACCGCCGTACTTGTTGCAAGCCCATGTCAGCATCGCCATCGGATTGGAATAGTTCAAGAGCAGCACATCCGGTGCGCTCTGTTCACGAATATCTTTACAGATATCCAGCATCTCGGCGATTCCCCGTTGTCCATACATAATGCCACCTGCACACAGCGTATCGCCGACACATTGGTCTACCCCATATTTCAGTGGAATGTCCACATCGGTTGCAAATGCTTCCAGTCCCCCGACACGAATCGTACACAGCACATACTTCGCATCTTTCAACGCTTCTTTACGATCTGTTGTCGGCTGAATCTGAATATTCAATCCATTCTCACGGATATCCCGCTGACACAGCTCAGTCACCATGTCCAGATTGTGCTGGCTAATATCACAGAACGCAATTTCAATGTTGTTAAACTCGGGTACCGTGAGCAAATCCCTTAACAATCCCCGTGTAAATCCGATACTTCCTGCCCCGATAAACGCCACTTTAAAAGACATCCCTATGTCCTCCCCTAATCCGAACCTTTCGCTTCGGTTAATGACTCTCTTCATGAAATCATTGTACCAACGGCAAAAGGGGAAGCGTTATCAAAATCATGACCTGTTCACGATCTTGTTGTCAAAAATCCTAACTTTTACGAAACATATCCACTAATCCGTTGTATTCGAAAATAACAAGCAATTGGCCTATTCATCCGGTGGGTACTGGCTGACATGTCGTTCCATGGAGGAACGATATTCAACCGGCGTACGACCTGTATATTTCTTGAACAACATATGAAAATACTGACGACTGCCTACTCCAACATAGTCAGAGATTTCCGAAATCGGAATATTCGTCTGCTGAAGCAGCATCTTAGCCTTCTCCATTCGAAGCATCGTCAGGTAGTCGGTCGGTGTCCGCTGCGTGTGCTGACGAAAAATGCGATGTAAATAACCCGGATGCAGATTGACGGCTGCCGCGATATCCTTCATCTGAATGTTGCGATCCATATTGTGATGCATGAATTCAATGGTTCGTTTGACATACAGCTCCGCCTGATCTGATGCACTTCGGCTCATTTCTCCTCGCAAACGCGCAACACGGACCAGCAATTGGATGAACAATGTACGCACCAGTATTCCCTGTTCCGGTGACGAGAGATCCCTGGCTTCGCGATGATACGACCTTTCCTCTGGTGGAATAATCCTCATTGGTGTGGGCGTTCTTCCTTGCTCCATCAGACCACGCTGATCGAGTTCCAGTACCAGACTTTTCATAATGTGATACACTTCTTCCGGGTCAGGCAGTACCAGATATGGCGAAGCATTAGTGAGTAAAGTATGGACTTCTTCCTCTTCCAACGCGAGCTGACGGATGGATAACTGTCCGGGAGGTGAGCCTGAGAATCCAAACTCCACATTGAGCATCCGGCAAGGGACACCATCTTCCACCAGCAATCGGTGCGGAACATCTGCATCGAGCATAATGAACTGCCCTTTTTTCAAAACGCTCTGCTCTGAGCTCCCATCCGGCATCCGCACATCAACCCGGCACATTCCCGAAATAATATACATGATCTCCATGGAATCATGATGGTGATAGGACATACGGTAGTTGTCCCACTGCTTGTAATAGTACGCGTAGAAACGTGGCCCGCAGTCCTCTGTTCGCAATGCCTCCTGATACAGGCTTCCTGTCCAGCGCTTCGTGATGCTCATGTCCATACCTCCAGTCCTCAACAAACGATCCTCACTTTTCTCCATTGTAGCAATTCTATAGGTTGAATATAAACTGTCTTCGTCAAAACCATCATTGCATTATTTAATTAGATAAATATATAATTAGTATAACATCTAATCATTTATGTGAACGTCTATAATTAAGGAGGTTTCCACTCATGAGTACCACCTTTCATCTGGTGAGACATGGTCTCAAAGAACGACGAATCGGTGATGTCTCCCTCACTTACCAAGGAGCTCTACAAGCCGAGGCCACAGCACTTCATTTTGCCAGAGCACCCTTTCCCGTTACTAAAATCCTGACCAGCCCACTTCGACGAGCTCGAGAAACCGCAAGTATGATCGCCCGCCACACCCATTCCCATATAACCGAAGATTTTTGCCTGCGCGAACGTGCCAATTGGGGCGATTGCCCGGATCAGTCATTTGAACAATTCATTGCGATGTGGGATCGATGTACGTCTGACCCAGATTACATTCCACCCGTGGGAGACTCGGCCAAACAGGCTGGTGAACGTCTGGCCTCCCTCCTAACCGAATTGGTTAATAAAGAGCCTGGGAACAGCGAGAACAGTAACATGATTGTGGTTGCACATGGTGGACTCATTACTGATTTTCTGGTCCAAAGCTTTACCGAGCGCGAGCTTAACGTCTGGCATTCCGATTTCATAGCGATGCAGAACCAATTGATCCCCGAATGCTCCATCACCACATTGATCCATGATCAAGGAAACTACACCATTGAAGACTTTGCATCCGTTAAACATCTGAAGTCCTGAATAATTCCCGATCGCATCATTATGCCCCCGCATAACTTGGATGTGTTCTGATCACCGGAGCGAATACAGCCACGCTCGCTTCATCTTATCACTATGCTTAATCGAGGATACGCTAAGCTCCAACAATCCGAAATTGATCGCCTTCCACAACAATAGCTTGTACATTCGTAATAGGTACTAGAGGCAGCTCTGACTGATACTCTTGAAGAACTTTTCCAGTGGATTCCACAAAAGGAAAGCATCCATAGTGCGGGACCGGATAAAAGTCGATAACATTCAATGCACAATAACTTTCAAGATCTGGAGCAAACTTACGATCATCCATTTCTTTCACATATTCAATATTGGGGGATAAGATTATTGAACCTGCTGACTCTCCAATGTAGATCTTCCCGGCCTGAATATGCGCTTGAATCAGTAGATCCGTCCCGCTTTTTTTAAGTTCTTGAAGCAGGAAAAATGTATTGCCACCTGTCACATATATCATATCGTTTCGCTGTAACGTGCTCTCTATTTCTTGAGGTGAGGCTGTTGATATCTCCAGCTCCTCCACCACCAATCCCCATCCCTCAAGGGCTTGTCGGCCAGCCTGCACATAATCATTGTAATCTTCTGGCATAGCCGCTGTAGGAATAAATGTGACCGTTCTCCCCGTTAATTCTTTCTCGAACGCACCAAACAAGCTTGCTGACTCTTCAAAAGATGAAGACAGAAATATTTTTTTCATCTCGAATACCTCCCATCGTTTTTTCTTCCTTTTCATTAAAACATGAAATGACTGACAACTTCTTGTCAGTCATTATAAAATAAGAATATGGAACCTGTCGTTTTCCGGTCAGCAGATTAGGCATTACTAAACAATACTATCTTCTCATATCTGCAAAAAAAGGAGGGAACCGTTATGAAATTGGAACGCATGCTCGCTATTGTCATACTGCTTCTACAACGTAGCAAGGTTCGCGGTAAGGATCTCGCCGAAATGTTCGAGGTTTCGCTAAGGACCATATATCGGGATATCGAATCCATTCATGCTGCCGGAATTCCCATTACGACGAGCTCTGGTGTCGGTGGGGGCATTGGCATTATGGAACAATACAAGCTGAATGCAGGGTTATTTACGACTCATGATATGATTGCCATCCTGAATGGACTTGGAATCATGCAGAGTACCTTCTCGGGTAAGGAAGTATCCCATGCATTGGTGAAGTTGAAAAGCATTGTTCCCGAAGAAGAATTCCAAGCGATGAACGTGAAAAAAAATCAAATGATGGTTGACTTTACATCCTGGATAGGAGCTGATGACTCCGATAACGTTATTAATTCAATCAAGATAGCCTTGGAAAAAATGTATACTGTCACTTTTTCTTATTACAACCGCCAAGGAACTGAGCAGCTTGAAGGTGTGGAGCCTCAACGAATGGTTTTTAAGGCAAGCCATTGGTATGTGCAAGCCTATCTGCCTCAAACACAGAATTACAGGCTGTTCAAGTTACGCAAAATGTATTCGGTAACGATCGAAGACACTCCTTTTAATCATCGTCCGTTGCCACATCCCTTCTCTGAATTTACCAATCAGATGCGTGCCAAAACTTTTTCAATTCAGCTACTTATCAAAGCTTCCGCTCTAAATCGCATGCTGGATTATTGCACGATGAACAATATAACTTACCTCGGCGAGGAACGATATCAAGTAAGTCTTCCTTTTATAGACGATGATTACGGCTACGGCATACTAATGAGTTTTGGGGATAGCCTACGTTGCCTGGAACCCGAACATGTTCGTCTGGAATTAATCCAACGAATGAATAAGGCAACGCAGCAGTATACGGACACGCAAAAAAAGCTCTGAAACCCCATGTGCGAGACACATTGGAATTCCAGAGCACCTATGCTTCGATGCAACCAAATAATATTAACGACACTGCTTTATGTTCAGACTGATCATGAATACATGTGATGTTGCTATTGCTACCTATTATTACTTAAGCCTACTTACTTTCCACCCTTACCTGGCGTGTAGAACTTAGGCAGCGTTACTTTTGACCAGTCGATATCCGATGCCATGTAGAAGGACGGATAGGAAGGCTGGTTGTATCCACTGTTCTGTCCTGCAATGCCCACACGATACATCGCATCATGCATCAGCGTGTACAGCTTGCGGTCCGTTTTCTCGGTACTCAGATAGATGCGGATCGCTGAACTGTCCGTCGTTCTCACCAGCATCTCTTCCCGCCAATCCCCGAAGATATCAGCTACAAGAGAAGGCGTACCTTTGGTGTGATTGTTGGTCAGGGTGCCTGTTGCCGTCAGCAATGTGCCACGATTCCAATCCTTGATGGTTGGTGTAACATCAATTGCACCATCTACGATCTGTGTCGTCATATCACCAGCCCAACGGATATTCATATTGGTTCCCGGTGCTTGATCGCTGATTTTCTCACCCGTAGCTGTCCATAATCCTACAGCCCATGTCTCAAGTCCACGACGAGTCGGATCGACATCACCCACCATGCCGCGTCCGGTATCTTTCCCCGTGTACCCACCATAGATCACTTCTCCGGTCTTCGCATCACGCAGGGAATAGCCGTACGGAGCCCACGGACCACCCTCGTGAACCATGAAAATCTCCAGTCCCGGACGATCCGGGTCGATATCTGCCACATGAAGTGCGTCGCCATGACCCAGTCGGGCAATGGTTCCCGGTGCAGCACTTTCGGCAGGCATCAGGTCTGTGGAGCTGTACAACACACTTCCATCATGATCAATCGTAGCGGAGCCATAGATGATCTCCTGTTTGCCGTCACAATCCACATCCGCCACACTGAAATAGTGCGCTCCCTGAGTTGTGATGGAGCCATACTGCGGATCTGTACCATCCACACCGTGCGGTCCGTCATTGAATGGGTTCTTCATTGGTGTCCAGCCGCTGTCCACTTTCCATTCCTTTTTCAGCTTCTTGCCATCCCAATTGTAGGCAACCATCGTCGAACGTGTATAGTATCCGCGTGCAAATATAGCAGACGGTTTCTTGCCATCCAAATACGCTACGCCTGCCAGGAAACGGTCCACCCGATTCCCCGGTTCAATTCGTGCCATGGCATAATCGCCCCACATCAGGCCATCGTCATGACGCTCGGGTTCATATGGAATGGTCTCCAGCTCTTTGCCTGATTTGCCTTCAAATACCGTAACATACTCCGGTCCATCCACGATAAAACCTTCGAACTTGCGCAGCTCATTTCGATTACTGCGTTCTACCGCATATACATCAATGAAGTAGTCGGCCAGACTTTCGGCATCCTGCTGAGATAATGGGTAATTATATTTTTTCTCGATTCCAAAAGCCTCTTCCAATGTCGCAGGCCAGTTCCCCTTCACAACCTCGTCGTGTTTATGCCAGTTTTTGAACATATCCACCACGTGATCATAGTAACCATCCGCACTTAAGCGATAATCATCTTCGTTCGAGTATCCTGCCTTGCGATCCTGCTTCGGAAGCGTGATGTACTTCTCGGATGTTACTTTTCCTTTTTTGTTATATTTGATAATCTTCGTGCCCGGAGCGGTCTTGAACATCATCTCGGCCTTGCCATCCCCGTCAAAATCATAAACGAGCAGCTGTGTATAATGAGCACCCGCACGGATATTGACCCCAAGATCGATCCGGTACAACAGCTGACCGTCCAAGGTGTACGCATCAATGTAGGTTTTACCAGTGTACCCTTTTTGCGATACGTCCTTGGCGTTGGAAGGGTCCCACTTCACGAAAAACTCATACTGGCCATCACCGTCTACATCACCTACGCTCATGTCATTGGCGGAATACGTATAAGCTTCTCCAGCAGGCGTCACACCATCGGCGGGTTTTTGCAGTGGAATATCCACGTAGCCGTTCGCCCAAGGTTTGACGGATGCACTGCGTTTACTCTCCTTGCCCTTCTTGTTCACCGCTGCCACTTCATAACGGGAAGAAGATTTGCCCGCGGCATCTACATAGTTGGTGCTGTCCGTGACGGTAGCGATCTTTTTGCCATCACGATAGACGTTGAAGTCCGTACCTGTCAGCCCTTTGTCGCTATATCCTGTGGCCTCGTCACCAAGCAATCTCCAGCTGAGAAACACACCTTCAGATGTCGAAGCAGCCACCAGACCCCGATCCAGATATTCCAGTTGAATCTCTTTCACGTGACTGCCTCCCTTATGTGATTGCAGGCTAGCCTCCGTCGCCCCACTACCGTTCGAAGCTTCTGCTCCGGTAATCCCCGCTGTTCCCCCAACAAGCAAAGCTACGCTGAGTGCCGAAGAGATCACCTTGGCTGCAAGCGGCATACGTGCCTTCCTGCGTCCTGATTGCAGACCTGAAGCCGATCCTTTATGTACCGGCGCTGTTGTTTCTGAGTTCATCCACCTTCACGCTCCTTGAGACAGAATAGGTGATGCTTATACACATTGATGATGATTGGATGTTTGATCATTCGTACAGACCTTCTTCGACGGACGATACTTGCCTACAATGATTGCGCTTACAATAATAAAAAAGAGAAATCAGCTTGCCCGACTACCAGAGTGCGGTCCCCCTTCCATTCTCTTTCCAATCCGAGCGAGGTGATCCCGCCCATCGGGTTCTATTATAGACATCCTGCCTGCCAGACCCTAGGCAAATATCCGACCAAAACGATCAATAATCAGTGTTTTTAGAGTCATTTGAGAAAAAGAGCTTGCAGCTGTGAGGGATATCCGTTCCGGTTACGAATCGTTCTTATGATCGGTGATAAAGGCGAGATGATGCTTACGAAGTAGCTTCCTTGCAGAAAGCTTTCAACTTCGCTTCTTCAGAATCGATTTCGTCCCCTCCACTACGTTCCTCAGTTGATCAAGTACTTCATTTCAAAATGACTCTTGTAATGAATAGCAAAAAAACCGCAATCCTCTAACATACTGAGGATTGCGGTTAAGACAATTACGAGTAAATTTTAAGGCTCAATACCCCATACCAGGTTTCCACCTTGGTAGAGCGTTACCTTGTTCCAATCCTGATAGGATGTTTTGGTTGGATCAAAGGAGTAGTCGTTCGTCTCGTCAAAGTTGGACCAGTCTGTTTTGTACATGCGAAGCTGGATGTCTCCCGTCTGTCCACCAGCTTGAATGCTACCAGCGCCAGATGTGAAGCTCAGCTCCACATACGAGTCTGTGAAGGTACGCTGGATATTGGCTCCGCCAACTTGAGCGTAATCGATGGCAGAATCCATCGCAGCCGATCCTTCTTTGGAGAAGTAATACCGGATCTTCAGATCACTCAGATTCACAGCAGTACTGCCCAGATTTTTGATGTTGAAATACGGTTTGATCTGGCTATCTTGCGCATTGGTATCTCCAGCACGGTATTGCAGGACAAGATCACTGGTCGGTACAACGACACTTTGAGGTGTTGCGGAAGCTACAGCGGAATTGGCACTTTGCCCTGCTGTATTCACTGCACTTACCACATAGTGATACGTTGTGCCGTTCGTCAGGGAAGTGTTCGTGTAAGATGTGCCACTCACATTCGCCGCGATCGTTGTGAACGGGCCGGATGCAGTCAGCGCACGTTTCACATTATAGCTTGTCGCACCTGCTGAAGCAGTCCACGTCAGGCTCACCTGAGCATTGCCTGCTGTTGCTGTAAGAGCAGTCGGTGCAGCTGGCGCCGTCACACCTGCAACCGGTGTAGCTGTTGCTGTTGCAGAGTTAACACTTTCACCTACTGCATTCGTAGCCGTTACCACATAATAATAGGTTGTGCCATTGATCAGTCCTGTATTGCTGTAAGATGTTCCACTTACATTGGCAGCAATCGTTGTGAATGGACCAGATGCACTGAGTGCCCGCTTCACACTGTAACTCGTTGCTCCTGTGGAAGCAGTCCACGTCAAGGAGACCTGAGCGTTACCAGCAGAAGCCGTCAATAGCGCTGGTGCTGCCGGAGCTGTTGTTCCGCCCGGAGGATTGCCTCCACCGTTACTAGCAGGCAGGACAGGGAACGAGTTCTTCACCAGTGTCACGAATTGATCGTGGAACCAGTGACCGGATACCGGAGCATTCGCGAGTGCACCTGTTAATACGCCATCCCGAGTTATGAAGGTTGGATCACACATCCGGTCGAAACCTTTACCTTCGTTGTTCGGAATCTCGGAGCTGGAGCCATCGGATTCACCCGGAGGTTTCACCCATACATAAGCATCCAGATGTGCGGGTCCCGGTGCAGCCTTAGGTGCTTCACCAATACCTGCCCCACTGTTGTTACACCAGTTGCCACGATGATCCCGTTTATCAACCCGTCCAGAATTCACATAGGCATTGATATTACTTCCTGTCGCTGATGTTGGACGGTTCACCCCGCCCCATCCATTACGGCTGGTATCGATCAAGAAGCCCGTGCTGCTCGGCCATCCTGCTTGTACAAATCCGGAATAGAGTGCTGCAGTGAAGTCCGTCTCGTCAAAGTACGGGTTCCATTCATAATAATCGGAAGATCTGATCGGTTGTCCACCGATATTCAAATCCGGATTAGGCAGATTCGGTTCATGCGTAGGCGTGGTATTGGCAGTGTTGGTGATAAAACCATCTGCACTTTGCAGACCTGCCGCAGTATCATTTACTACGTCAGTGTACAGGGCAATCGCACCAGTACGGTTGTTGTCCCATCCGAGCCAGCCCGAGTGGCCGATATCCAGATAGTTGTACACATTTGGAATGGCATGCAGCTTGTCCAATGCATACTTGACCCCATCTTCATAGATGCCTGTTGAGCTGGCTTGCGCACAAGCTGGAGTACTCAGGTTGGTTACCAGGTTAGGCAGACTGTCCGGTTCAATAATCGCCACAATGCGAATATCCTGGTATTTCGGGTCCGCGAAGATATCTGCGATCACATCAATGTAATCTGTTTTGTACGTCTGTAGTGCAGCCTGTGTTAGTGGAAGTTCACCGTTGGATGCGAGTGCATGACAATCCCTACCAGGCAGGTTATAGATAACGAATGAAGCGGTTATGGGTGTACCCGGTTTCTTTTGCGCGAGAACGGCATCGAGATGTTGCTCTACGCTTTTGCGACCAGCGTTGTCCGGGCCGCCATAGATCGCAGCAATACGGTCAATCCATACGGCTGTTGGATACGATTTAACCGTCTCCATCTTGGCTTTCAGCGATGTATCGTTGGTCAGCGCAATGGACGTATCCACGAGAGCGGAGTAATCCTGGTTTAGATAAGCGGTTGCCCCTACAAATGGATTATCCACATGTGCTTCAGCCGCCTGAGTCAAGCCTGGAGACAATCCAGGGAAAATCCCCGCCGCGAGCAGCGTTGCTGCCATTATTTGCTTTACACCTTTACGCAGGATCTTCTTACCTCTCGATTTGGTTTTCAATTTAGTCTTCATAGTTCCACCTTTCCTTTAGTTAGATTGGGTTGTACTCATGTCTGATCCTCTGTGTCATTAAGATGCTTAGCACGAAGAGAACGTTCGGATGAGTTGGTTGTATCACCTCCAAATGTAATGGTTGTGTAGCTGGAACTTTGAGTGAATAAATCGTGTGTGGGGTCGAACCATAAGAGTATGATGTGGTGGGTGTGGTTGAACGTGTGCTAGACATGAAGAAGTGTGAAAAAGGACTATGGAATATCTGACTTCCTATTTCGGTAAGCGCTTTCTTTAAGCGGTTTAAAAAAAGGCCTTCGCCTACCATCTACGATCATGATGTTCGGTGTTCACCTCCTTCTTATGTACTGATTATACGACATGTAAATATTACTGTAAATTGAATTATATAAATTTAATTATATTTTTTTCCATAATTCAGGCAGGAATCTGGACATCCCTTGCCCCAAAGCATACAAAAGGCTCATTCTGGCAATCTGCCACAATGAACCTCATGTTGATCAAGATCAAATCGACCGTTCGGCTAGGGCAGAACGACAACATCTCCCGGTTTTAACCCGCTAACCACTTCCGTCTTGTCCCCCGACTCCATTCCAGCCTGGATGGTCAGTGGCTCTGTCAGTCCGTTCCCTTTGTCTAACAGGACATAAGGTTCGGTCTGATCCCGCATAATCGCCAGGCTGGACACAACGGTCACCTTGTCCTTCCGTGTCGTCTCGATATCGCCTTCCAGACTCACGCCTCCATACATTCTGGTGTCCGGCTTCAGATCAATGACCACGTCAAACTGTGAAGCTTGCTTGAGGTCCGTATCGGTACTCTTGCGGGCAAATTTGGACACCTTGCTCACCTTCCCGGTGAATTCCAGGTCTTTCTGCGCTGTCATTCGCACCTTAACCGGCATTCCCACCTTGAGCCTGAACATTTCTTCCTCACCAACAATTGTCATAAATTTCAGTTTGCTGATGTTTGTAATGGACCCGATCAGCTGTCCTTCTGTCACCGCACTTGTCTTGCTATCCTCTTCATTCATCTGAAATATACCGGAAGCGGAAGCATACACAACAGCCTTGCTCATCACGGCCTGCTTTTTCTGTATTTCCTTTTCCTTGAGGAGCAGCGCTTTTTGATTCAGCTCATTGGTTAGACGTTTGCCCTCCCGATCTGCAAATGCCTTCTTGCGCTCCTCTTCCGTCACGCCAAGCGTCTCACTCATATTCGCCTGATCCAGGCTAACCTGATTCATTTTATTTTCCAGCTGGGCTTTCTCCAGATCACTCTGCAACTGTTCTACTTCTGTTTGTAACGTGGAAGTATCAAGGGTAAACAGGATATCGCCTTTGCTCACCTGCCCACCACTTTTCACATGCCATTGCTTGATGTTGGAAGCATACGGAGCGAAGATATCCGTCTGATCGGTGTATACGGATTTCCCCTTCACCTGAATCGTTTGCGTCATCGTTTCCTGTGTCACATCAAAGGTAATCGGGGGCGGAATCTCTATAGGCGCCTCCGGTTTTGGCTTGTACTTTTCATACAACCAGTACCCCACACCTGCCAAAAGTACAACGGTGATGATAATTTTAATCCATTTCTTCATGTGCCCAATTTCCCTTTCGCTGATAAAATTACATTGATTTGATCACAGTTAATGCATTGGTCCGAGATGCGCTGATTGCCGGATATATACCCGATACAATGCCAACCAGAACAGCAAAAACGATGCCAAGTGGCAGAGCCGACTGCTGAATAACGACGGTCATCGGACCATTCATCTGATCTGCCATCTGACTCGCCAGCAGACTGTTTACCCCGCCGAGGGCACCAAAGGCGATCCCCACACCAGCCACGCCGCCCATTAATCCAAGCATCGCTGCTTCCGTAATAAACATCTGGCGGATCTGCCACAGATTTGCGCCCAGCACCTTCATCACACCAATCTGTTTACGACGCTGATGCGTAGACATAATCATCGCTACAATAATGGATAATGAGGCTAGCAGCATGATAAAACCTCCGATTCCCAATGCCGCTTTTTGGTACATCGCCAATTGATCTGCCATCGCTTCCTCCTGGAACAGATTACTCTGTGTGTTCAACGTTAGCTTTTTAATCTGTTCTTCCACCTGGGATACATAACGTTTGTCCTCAACCTTGACCAGAGCCGAGTTAAGATGCTTGGCTGCACTGCTGTCGGTCTGCTGTAATCCAAGCTCATCCTGCAATGCACGAGCTGTATCGAGCGGCAGATATACTTTTTTATCGTTTTGAGCGCTCATATCATCCATGTTGGAAGGCTTCATCAGTTCTCCAGACACCCGTATAGAACCACTCATTTTGGTTTTGCTCGCATTCGCATAATCTTCATATCGAAACTGAATACGCTGCTGAACCAACTGATCTTGCTTGGCAGACATTTCCGTAAACTGCTCCAAAAGCTCATTGTTATATGGATCAGCATTCAACTGCTCAAATAACTTCTGAGTTACTTTGGGGTCCACGAGTCCAAATGCAGCCCCATAACTGGTCACCGCCATACGACCATCCTCTGCCCCACGTCCCTCAGCATACTTGTATCCAAATCCGCTCAGGGTCTCTAGTTGGGTACCGATGACCTCAACATACGTACTGCGACCATCCGGAAGCACCATTTCGAGCGAATCCAGCTTTAACATGGGAGCTACCGCAACAACATGGGGAAGTCTTTGGATAATCTGAATTTTCTCCAACGTCAGCGCCCCACGTTCAAACTTCGATGTCTGACCACTCCCCTTGCCGTTGCCGGTACGAATGCCTTCATTAGGTGTAATCGTAATCTCATCCATCTTGTAATTGTCGTTCAATGTTTTCTCGCTATAGGTCTGTACGGACTGCCCCACACTAAGTGCAATGATCATGGCGGCAGAACCGATGGACAGCCCCATCATGCACAGCAATGTGACCATTTTTCTGCGAATGATCTGTCCCCAGGCCATACGTGCTACATCCCGTATTCTCACATTTCCTCTCCTTTTGCCTCAAACTTCCCTTATAGCCTCTTCGACCAGTATTCCATGTTGCAGTGTAAGCACGACTTGCATTTGCTCCGCGACCTCTGCTTCATGTGTCACAATGACAAAGGTCGTATTCATATCCCGGTTAAGCTGCTGCAAAATCGCAATGATCTCTTCCTCCGTCTCGGTATCCAAATTTCCCGTAGGCTCATCCGCAAAGATCACCGAAGGTTCGGTAATGAGCGAGCGTGCAATACTGACACGTTGTTGTTGACCACCCGACAACTGGGATGGGAACAAGTTTGCTTTTTCACCCAGTCCAACCTGTTCCAGCAGCTTCAAGGCTTTTGCTTTACGTTTCGTAGGGCTTATGCCCATAAACACCAAAGGTAGCTCTACATTTTCCCGGATTGTAAGGTTAGACAGCAGCTCATAGGATTGAAAAATAAACCCGATGTGACTGCGCCTGAACTCAGCCAGACGGTTTTCGCTGAACCGTACAATATCTTGTCCCGCAATGAGAATCTTGCCCTGATCCGGTTTCATCAGCCCCGCCATCAGATTGAGCAGTGTGGATTTGCCCGAACCCGAACTGCCCAGCAGGGCCACCATCTTGCCTTCTCCAATTGTCAGGTTGATATCCTGAAGCACCGGCACGGTTCCCTGGCTATTACGGAACGAGTGGGATAATTGTTCAACTTGAAGCATTGCTGCATTTCTTCCTTTCTACTTGCTAAATATGTACAGATGTTGTTCAAAAAGATTCGCGTCGCACATTCCCTCTTCATTATAGGATCGAGATGTATCCGGGCTGGCCGGAGTTGTATCCAACTTGTAAAATGTCATAACAAAAAGACCTTATCCGCAGAGTAGCTATGCCAGCTCTAAACAGACCAAGGTCTTATATTCGTATGCCTTCCGCAGCTTACCAGGCTCTGAAACTAAAGCGGTACATCTCACTTTTATCCATCGTGCTGCCCACTGCAAATAGCTCATCGTCTTTCCATTTCAGATTGATGAAGTTATCAATATTGCGGTAGATCACCGTATCCGACGAAAGCTTGCTGTCATTCAGGTAGGCAATATGCAACTCATTCTTCAGATTCTGATTATCCATTGGATAAAAGTAAGCGATTCGCGATTCATCTGCATCCAGTTCGAAGTTCCAGATGGAACCTTGTAATACCAGATCATACTGCTCCTGCGCTGCTCGATACCGATACAGCCCCTGTACCTTATTCATCGTTCCCTGGATGAGCATATCACCATTTTTCAGCAACTTGAATTGTTGAATGTCTTCCATTGCAGCATACGCCTTCACTTCATGTCCGTCCTCAAGCGATACACGATAGATGGCATAATTGTCTTTCAGCATCACCAGCATATAAAACTGCTTCAGATCTTCACTGACCTGCAATACATCCATCACGATAAACGTATCACTCGAACCCTTCCCTTGTCTTGGTCCTGTGAACATGCCCATTAGCTCATCATACGTGTAGATGACTTGATTCGTCCCCTTGCTCAGATCAACTTGTTTAAATGAAAGATCATCCTGACCGATGTAGGATTCGTTCCCTGTAAACACTCTATAATACGAGTTGTCGTTCGGAAGCTTGCGACGTTCCCCGCTCTCAATCACATACTCATATGTCGTCTTCTGCGCCTGCCCCGCCCGGTACTGGGAGTAGATGATTTTCTTGTGATCCGGGCTAATCGCAACGCCATAATCCGTATTACTCGCAATACTCTTCACTTCATTATCATCCAGATGCAGGAGAGACAGCTGAAGCCCGGAATAGGAGGATTCCAGTTGATTTAATATAATCGTGTTCCGATCTACCACTTCAAAATCAAAGATTGCAAAGTCATTCGGAATCTTGGTAGCTGACTCGATCTGAATCGTACTACTCGGTGGCGGTGCCAGACGGCTATTGAATTGCTCACTTGGCAAAATTACGGTTCGTGGCTTGAGATTTCCGATACTGAACAGGCTGCCAATCCCGAAAATTCCGCTGACAAATGCGACCAACAGCCCGGACAGCATCAATTTGTCACGGTTTTTACGCCAAAATCCGTCATGTCTCATGCGTTCATTTCCCCCGGAAGACTGATATTCACTTGTGTCCCTTGCCGCATGATGCTCTTCATCTCCACTGTTCCTCCATGACGCTCAACAATGTTCTTCACAATAGACAAACCCAGTCCGGCACTGCCCTTCTCGGCCCTGTTAATTCCTTTATCCTGGTAAAAGGGTTCAAATACATGCTGGAGCGCTTCAGCACCGATACCTTCTCCCTGATCACGAATTACAATAGCGATGGAATCACCTAACCGGAAGGATTGTACTTCGATGATGGAGTTCACATCACTGTACTTGACCGAATTATCCAGGACGTTGAGGAAGACCTCTTTCAGCTTGTCCCGATCTCCCTGTAGATACTGATGCTCCTCCAGCTCATAGTGAATGCCTATATTGTACTTGCTAGCCTTTATCGACATGTCTTCACAAGCTTCACGAATAATATCGGATACATCGATACGTTCGAATCGGTACGCCTGAATGACCGCAGACGAGACCGAGACCTCCAGGATATCCGCAACCATCGTGTTGAGACGCTGGCTTTCTTTGATAATATAATTCATGCCTTTGTCAAAAAAGTCCTGATCGGTAAATCCATTATCCCGCAAAATCTGGGCGTACCCCAGAATTGTCGTTAGCGGTGTCTTTAATTCATGTGTCACATTGTCAAAAAAGACTTTGCTTCGCGCCTGCACTTGCTTCACTTCGTCCCGCTCCCGCTCAATCACATCAATCTGCTCCCGTACCCGATCAATCATGACGGTGAAGCTTGAAGCCAATTCACCGATCTCATCCTTGGTGGTAATCTGAATGTCTGCATTCAGACTTCCCTGAGCCACTTCCGCAGAACGTTTCGTGAGTACACGGATGGGCTGTGTAATTTTCCGGGAAATAAAGATAGACGCGATAAATACAAATACGAAAATAACCGCTGCAAACAGCTTAATTGTATTCTGGAACCGGAGATTGCTTCTGTACAAGTCCGTATAATCCTTTTCCAACTGTACAATTCCAATCAATTGTTGATCCATCTGAAGCGGGAAGGACAGACTGGAGGTGACCCGACCTTTATCCACAACTGTGGTGTAAGCGATCCGGGACTTTATGGCTTCCTCCACATCAGGATGGTCAGCGCGCTTAGCAATGTTAACCTCGCTGCCAGCAGATCCGTAGGGCGAAGCATCGGGACGGTATACCGTAATCTTCCCGCCAACGGCTGAACCAATCTGCTCCGCGAGCTCGCGGTTTCCAGCTTCGAGCGAGTCTTTGCTCATACGTTTGTTATGAATCAGGAAGTACTGATTCAGCGCGATGTCCAGGTTTCTTTTCGATTGCACCATATCCTCATGTACTTCTCGGTACATATTCTCCTGTGCCACCTTATTGGACAGAATCAGCAGAACGGAGAATCCGATAAAGACGATGACCGAGAATAGCACCACCAATTTGAACTGGATCGTCCACTTCATGTCTGTACCTGAATATTCAGCTTGTACCCCACACCGAATACCGTTTCAATCATCGAGATGCCTTGCACACCACTATCCAGCTTCTTGCGAATCCGTTGCACATGAATGTCCACCGTTCGCGTATCCCCTGCAAAATCAAATCCCCATACCTTGTCCAGCAGTTCAGAACGTGTATGCACCTTACGATGATGGGTCACGAGAAATAACAACAGATCATATTCCTTATTCGTGAGTCCGGCGCGTTCCCCGTCCTTCCACACTTCCCGTTCATCCTTGCGGATCTCAATATGCTTTCCGAGCCTTACCACCTCATAGGACTGATTCTCCAGTGTCTCGCTGATAAGATCAATCCGGCGAAAGATCGCCCGAATGCGCGCAACCACCTCACGGATATCAAAAGGCTTCGTAATATAGTCATCCGCCCCGAGCTCCATGCCAAGTACCTTGTCTAACATATCCGACTTGGCGGTGATCATGATGACGGGTATCTTGGAATTCACAGATAATTGCCTGCACACATCAAAACCGCTCATGTCTGGCAGCATCAGATCCAGCAGAATCAGATCCGGCTTCGAATCCCGAAGCAGATCCAGCCCCTCTTTACCCGTAGCTGCTTCCTTGATCTCAAATCCTTCTTTACGTAACGAATAGGACAAAATATCGCGAATGGACTCCTCGTCCTCAATAATTAAAATCTCTTTTTGTCTCATGATACCCTCGTAATCTCCCTGCTCTATGAATTTCATCTGCCTATATTTTGTATCCCAAGCCGTATGCTTGAATAGAGGGAAGCACGAAATGTTACAACTCCGATACAACTCTGAACCGTTTGGAAACAACCTCCCGATATACTTGGATCATAAGAGACTCATACCAGACCGGACCCAAGCCTGATCTGTATCCAAGGGGGATTCACATCATATGAACAACACACAACTTAATGATGCTTATATCAACTATAAATCAGAAATCACAAGGTATCTATCCCATATCGTCAAACAACCTCAAGATGCAGAGGATCTGGCTCAGGAGTGTTTCATTCGACTGATGAACGTTACCGTGGATATCCCTGAAGACCGGCTTCTCTATTACCTCAAACGAATTGCCCGAAATCTTGCCATGGACAGCTTCCGCAGGCAGACCCGTACACTCAAACGCGACAGTCGTCTGGAGGCACCTACCCATCACTTCGATACACCGCATCTGGAAATTAACGAAGGCGTCGACGATCTGGTCTCCCATATTAACAACACCGAGCATCGTAAGATATTAGAACTTCGCCTCATTCATGGATACTCCATTAAGGAAACGGCAGAGCTGGTGAATCGTAGTGAAGGTATGATTAAATCCTCTGTCTTCCATGCCGTGAATCGAATTCGAGCTAAAGTCATCTCATAGAGATGGCTTTTTCTTTACCAAAAATTATTAGTGACGGCGGATGGAAGTGTTAAGACAGGATCGAAATACCTATGGATATGTCAAAAGACCCAATTTTACAAATATCGAGTTAATTTTTACAAATTGTTATGACTATGTGAGATTTTCATGTGGTAGAATATGGACGAACTCATGAATCAACTAATATTTGGGAGGGATTTGGTTGGGTAAATTAACAGGTATGCGAGGAGTATTTTTAAAATCACTCTTGGCATTGTCCATGGCTTTGCCGCTTCAGACCGGATTATGGAACGGAGATGCATCGGTTCATGCGGAAGGGCCGACAGACCCGGCACCGTTCATCCAGGCGAAGGTTGTGAACCAAAACGCAGGTAAGAAAGTCTTGTTCGACAACTCACACGGCCAGACGGCTGGAGCTGCAGACTGGGTCATCGATGGAGGTTTCTCCGACTTCGGAAATGCACTCGCGAATGATGGTTATTATGTCAAAGAACTTCGCAAGACGACACCATTTACCTATGATGATCTGAAAGAGTATAACGTATTCGTTATTGCAGAGCCTCAAATTCCTTTCAAAACATCCGAACAGGCAGCACTGAAACAATATGTTGAAATGGGCGGCAGCATCTTCTTCGTTGGAGATCACTATAATGCCGACCGTAATAAAAACCGCTGGGATGGCTCAGAAGTCATCAACGGTTATCGTCGGGGAGCCTTTGAAGATCCAACCAAAGGTATGAGCACAGATGAGCGCAACTCGGAAGCCATGCAAAATGTAACCAGCACGGACTGGTTGTCCGATAACTTCGGCGTACGATTCCGCTATAACGCACTTGGCGATATCAACGCCAATATTGTCGTACCGGCCGACCAAGCCTTCGGCATCACAGAAGGCGTATCGGCTGTAGCCATGCACGCCGGTTCAACACTCGCAATCACTGATCCGGAAAAGGCAAAAGGCATTGTGTACCTGCCAAAAACCAACGCAAAATGGAATAACGCGGTGGACCAAGGCGTATACAACGGCGGCGGGATCGAAGAAGGTCCTTACGTAGCCGTATCCAAGCTGGGCGCAGGTAAGGCTGCCTTCATCGGTGACTCCTCTCCAGTAGAAGATGCATCTCCGAAATACTTGCGTGAAGAGACAGGTACACGCAAAACGACTTATGACGGTTTTAAAGAAGCCGATGATGCTGTGTTGCTCGTGAACACTGTGAACTGGCTTGCTACACAAGAGAACTACACGGATCTGACTCAAGTGAACGGACTTGAACTGGATACAGCTACAGCGCTGTTGCCATTTGAAGAGCCGGCTGCTTCCACAGAACCACAAGCTGAACCTTGGTCCGCACCTGCTGCCGGATACAAGTGGTACGATCGTTCCACGTTCAAGGCTGGTTCTTACGGTGGCCCTGCATCCAGTGCGAACGCTGCATACAGCTTCGTGAAACAGGATACTCTTCCAAATGCAGAAGACTTCCAGATTCGTGTGGTTGTGGAGAACATGGCTCCGAACACAACCGTATCCGGTTATAGTGCCGGTATCTATCTGACTGGCGGAACACAGGTCGCCATGATCCAGAATGAAAGTGGTACTTGGCCGACTTCGTACGGCTATAGCTCCACATTCAGTGTAACCTCGGACAGCCAAGGTCGCGGGATCAAAGATCTGAACGTTCGCATCAAACCGGGGACAACTGGTGCTGCGAGCTTGCGTCTGCGTCTGAACGGCAGTAACCTGATCACCAATGCCGTGACCGTAGGTAATGTGCCGGCAGAACAGCTTCCGGAAGAAGAAGGACCGATTCCAGCGGCTATCACTGTTGCTGAAGCACGCACCAAAGCGGTTGGTACTACCGTAACTATCGAAGGTGTCGTAACGACAGAACCAGGTGCGTTTGGTGGACAAGCCTTCTATCTTCAGGATGAAACTGCCGGAATCTACGTGTTCCAGCACACTAGCGGCTTCCATGCTGGTGACAAGGTGAAAGTAACAGCAGCAACAACCATCTATAACAGCGAGTTCGAGCTTACCGATATCATCGCGATTGAGAAAACAGGTACGGCTTCCGTACCTGCGCCAATCGAAGTTACAGCAATTACAGATGCGAACCAAGGTCAACTGGTTCAATTGAAAGATGTAACGATTGAGAATATCATCAGTGCTACACCAGTTGGGTCTTTTGAATTCGACGCGGTAGCAGCAGACGGAACGAGCACACATATCCGTGTAGATACACGTACAGGTGTGACAGATACTTCCTTCCCTTATGTTGCTGGTGACAAAATCGATATCACAGGCGTTTCCGCTATTTTCAAAGACGTATACCAATTGAAACCTAGAGGCTTGAATGATTTTGTACCTGCAGAAAATCAAGGTGGAGGCGAAACACCTTCCACTCCAGCTGAAGGGGCACCGGGTAAACCGGTGCTTTCTTCTGATAATGGATATACAACTGGCCTGTTCGAAGGTTCGTATAACGTAAGCATGAACCTCTGGTGGGGCGAAAATGGTTCCACGTACAAACTGTATGAGAATGGCGTTCTGATCGATACACAGAAGTTGACTGCGGCTTCACCATCGGCTCAGTCCTCCAAAACGGCTATTACAGGCAAAGCTAACGGAACATACACGTATGTAGCTGAGCTGACCAACGACAAAGGAACTACACGCAGTGACGAGCTGACCGTTCAAGTAACGAACGCTGCTCCAGGGAAAGCGAACTTGTCCCAAAACAACTGGGATGGTGACGGCAACTACAACGTATCCATGAACCTCTGGTGGGGTACGAACGCAACCGAATACCGTCTCTATGAGAATGATGTATTGATTGATGCACAAGCATTGAAAGCTGATACACCAGCTTCTCAAAGTGCTACAACGGAATTGTCTGGTCGCGCTAACGGAACGTACACGTACCGTGCTGAGCTAATCAATGCCGCAGGCGTAACCAGCACAGAGACGATTACGGTTCAAGTGACCAAAGCTTTGCCTTTGGCTAGCTAAGAAGATTGTAAAGAAGCCTAACGTTTAACCAAAAAACCGAAACTCGCATAGCCTGATTCACGGGGCTGCGCGGTTTCGGTTTTTTTGGCTGAGCAACGTTGTACCACTTGCCAGAAAATAGACACGTATACCAGGGACTCCCCTAATTGTTTCAATTCCTAGGTGCTAACGAACCTGACAGACCTTATTCGGCAATTTTGGCCGAATTTTAAAATCTAACGAACCTCAGCATCGCTATTTAACTGTATTTCAGTTGCCAAAGGGTTAATTCGGGCAAAACGCAACATATAACGTCACTACGATTCGTTAGAATTCCAGTGATACCTTCTTAGGCAAAATAGGGACTCTCAGGTTCGTTAGCCCAGCTCCTGCGAGTCCATAATGTATAAATTGGAGCTAGAATAAAAAGTGGACACCCGTTAACGGACGGACGGATAATAAGACTAACGGAGGTGTCCACATGGGAGAACAGCGGCAACGATATAACGAAGAATTCAAGAAACAAACGGTCAAATTCATCCAAGAGCAGACGAAGACACTTGGAGATTTGGCAGAAGAACTCAACATCCCAAAAAGTACGTTGCACCAATGGATGAGTAAGTACCGCGAACTAAAACATGAGCCTGTTGCCAGTGTAGATCGGGTGAAGGAACTGGAAGCAGAGCTTCAAGAGATGCGCCGGTTGCTTCAAGAGAAAGAGCACACGCTTGCGGATACACAAGAAGAACTGGCGATTGTAAAAAAAGCAGTGCACATCTTCAGCAAACCAAAGAGCTAAGATTTCAGTTTGTGGAAGATCATCGCTCCGAGTTTTCTTTGGAGAAGATGTGCAGAACCCTTCAAGTATCACGGAGCGGATATTACAAATGGCGAATGGACCGAACCAGCATGCGGCAGAACCACAAAGACGAGGTCATGAAGCGTATTCGCTATCATTTTTACGACCACCAGATGCGGTGTGGAAGCCCTAAAATTACGTATCTGCTCCATTTAGAAGGGCTGCGAATCTCTTCACGTACCGTCAGTATATACATGCGTCAAATGAATCTACGTTCTGTGGTCATGCCCAAATATCACGTTCAGACGACGGATTCCAAACACGACCATCCCCTTGCGCCAAATACGCTGAATCAGCAATTTAAAACGTCTAAACCGAATACGGTATGGGTTACTGACATCACCTACATTCCTTGCCGAGGAGGTCGTCTATACCTCGCCAGCGTCCTGGATTTGTGCACACGTGAAATTGTAGGCTGGCGTCTATATAACCATATGGAAACCCGTTTGGTGATGGGTGCATTGGAGGATGCTTACAAGGCCAAACGTCCCGCTCCGGGATACTCCATCACTCGGATCGCGGCTCTCAGTACACGTCAAAAGAATACGTAGAGCAACTAAAATCATACGGAATGGAATCAAGCATGAGCCGCCGAGGAAACTGTTATGATAACGCCTGTATTGAGTCATGGCACAGTATTTTAAAGAAGGAACTCATCTACTGTAACCCTCGTTTTAAGACGCCGGAAGAGGCCTATACCGCCATCTACCAGTACATTGAGTTCTATTACAACCGCAAGCGAATGCATGGCGCGCTAGGATATCTTTCCCCTGCTCGTTTTGCGATGAAATTTACGGACAAATCCGCAGCGTAGTGTCTACTTTTTTGACATAGGTCCAAATACCTTAATGACGATATAGAACCCTGGTTTATTTCAAACGTTCTGGCTCATATCCATTTCTAACAAATAGAATACTGTTCCATACAGCAGAATAAGCAGCCACGGCGATGACACTAATGACAAAAATCAAGTTCATCTGTGTAAACGCATAACTGCTTCCCGTGAAAATGATCAGGAGTGCACTGAGTCCAATATTTTCTCTGTTATTTTTTTTAAACTTCTGAAAGATCATTCTGTACAGTAATAGGAGTACCATAAGCACAATCCATATAAAATAAAATATTTCCATAGGTCACCCTCCTTTAAAGCTCACTTCTTTTATCGGTATCTACAAGAACTATTGATTAATATCCTTAATTCCCTTTATATAGAAACCTATTAATCTTACATTTATTTGGAAAATAATTCAATCATCTTTATATATATTCTTTAAACACTCTTATACCTCAACGGTTAGAAGAGTAATAAGAACACTCCATTGTTTATTTGCAGACACAAAAAAGACTATCCCTGCCAATACTCTGGCACCGAATAGTCCTCTCTTCTTACTCTATCATCTAATATATTCGTAGCGCCACATTAACTCTACACCAGCTTCTTACGAATATAACCCGAGATCAAATCGATAATCGTGATCATCACGATAATACCCAGCAGAATTATACCTACTCGCGGCCAGTTCCGTGTGCTAAGTGCAAAGATCAGCGGTGTACCAATCCCCCCTGCTCCGATTACACCCAGTATGGTCGCGGAACGTACATTAATCTCGAAACGATACAACGTATAGTTTAGGAAGCCAGGCATAACCTGCGGCAGGATCGCGAACCACAATTGCTGCATGCGATTGGCTCCGGAAGCAAGCAGCGCCTCAGATGGGCCATAGTCTATATTTTCCACTTCATCTGCGTACAATTTGCCTAACATGCCAATGGAGTGCAATCCAAGGGCAAGTACCCCTGCGAACGATCCGGGACCTACTGCTTTGATGAACATCAAAGCCATAATAATCTCAGGGAACGTACGGATGAAGCTGAGTACCATTTTACCTGCACCCGAGATGGAACGATGCCCACTCATATTACGAGCAGACCAGAATGCAAACGGGATACAGAGCACTGCCGAGATTACGGTACCCAGCACGGAGATCGCCAACGTGTCCAGGAGACCCCGCAGCAGGTCTTCTCCCTCAGGCAGATATACAAAATCCCAATCCGGTGAGAAAATCCCGGCTACAATGGCCTTCATAATCTGAGCGGCAGTTTCCTTGAAACCAGTAAACGGTACACCGGCAAGTGCCCAAGCATACACAAGGATCAGCAGTAATACAATAACCCAGCGTAGCGGGTTTTTCCGTGGTTTTGGCCGGATGCGGCTTGTTTCATTTTTCATCATAGCAATTTCTCCCGCAGCTTAGTACTTACATAATCAATGATCAGAACGATGACGAGGGTAAACAGAATGATTACGCTGGTCTTGTCATACTCCAGGAACCCAAGTGTTGCCTCATAGTAAAGCCCAATCCCTCCGGCTCCCACCAATCCCAGAATGGCAGCAGCACGTATATTAATTTCGAAGGCATACAGCACATAAGATGTGAACTGGGCAGCCAGTTGCGGCACCACGCCATATACAATGAGCTGAATCCGGTTCATACCAACAGCTGTCATCGCTTCCAGCGGCCCCTGATCAATCGTTTCGAGCGTCTCATACGTTAGCTTCGCGATCAGACCTACGGAGAACACAGCCAGTGCCAAGATTCCGGGAATAGGTCCCAGACCAAACACAGCGACGAACAAAGCAGCAAGTAGCAAATCCGGTACGGTCCGAATCAGGTTGAGCAGAAAACGTGCCGGATAGTAGATCCAGCGACTCGGCATCAGGTTACCTGCACAGATGATCGAGACCGGAATCGCAATAATGGCACCAATAGTTGTCCCAATCAGAGCCATCCGGATCGTCTCCAGCATGCCTTGAACGATGTTATCAAAGTAACTCCAGCGTGGTGGGAACATATCCTTTAACAATTTCCACATTTCAGGGAACCCCTGAATTAACTCTGTGAAGCCGGCATCGGTCTGTTTCGCACTGGCCCACAATAAAAGCAGAACGATGATCAGGGTGAGTAGATGTTTCGTACGCCCAGGCGGCTTGGGACGATTCACAACCTGTGCAGGGCTGGAACCAGGTTCCTTCCCCACTCCGCCTGAATTCTGAAGTGGAACGTTGGACTGCCCCTTCATACCACAACTTCTCCCTGCTCGTGCACAGCCTGCTTGTCCAGCAATTCGTCAGCCAGAATGGGTCTGCCATATATTTCAGCAAAGCGCTCATCCGTTGCCTCTTCCACCGGACCGTCGAATACGACCTCACCTGCTCGCAATCCAACAATACGGGTCGCATACTCTCTCGCCAGATCAATAAAGTGAAGATTGACAATGGTGGTAATCCCAAGGTCTTGATTGATGCGTTTTAGGTCATCCATGACTTGCTTCGTTGTAAGCGGGTCGAGTGAAGCAACCGGTTCGTCGGCCAGAATGATTTTCGCTTCCTGTGCAAGTACACGAGCAATAGCGACACGCTGTTGTTGTCCACCAGACAACTGATCTGCACGGGAGTAAGCTTTCTCTGAGATATTCACCCGATCCAGCGCAGTGAATGCCAGCTCAATATCCTCTTTTGGAAAACGTCCGAGAATGGTACGCATGGTGGAATGGTATCCAACACGCCCAGCGAGTACGTTCCGTAGTACACTGGATCGTTTCACCAGATTGAAACTCTGGAAAATCATGCCGATGTCGCGTCTGATCATGCGTAATCGTTTGCCTTGTGCCTTCGTAATGGAGCTTCCATTAATCAGAATCTCACCTTCACTAATGTCGTGCAGACGGTTAATGGAGCGCAGGAGGGTTGATTTACCCGCACCGGACAGGCCGACTACAGCAATGAATTCACCCTGCTCAAATTTCAAATTAATATTATCCAGGCCCTTGGTGCCGTTAGCGTAAGTTTTAGTAACGTTATGAAGCTCAATCATGGCATTAATCCTTCTTTCATTCATAATGATCATGCATACATTAGTCCTTGCTATAATGGCACAAGCCAGCGCAGCGTAGATCACGCTGAACTGGCCTGTCCATTGCTACGATTAAGCTGTTCCCATCCAAGAGAGCTACTACAAAGTGAACAGATCCCGAATTACTTTTGGATCAATTACTCACCTTTCACTTTCTCGCCATACTGACGAACGATCTCGAACTTGCTATCATCGGACTCTACATAACCTTCATGCGTATAGATTTCTTTAATGATCTGGTGACCTTCAGTATCTTTACCGATATCGATGAAGGCTTGTTTGATCTTCGCAGTCCAATCTGCATTCATGTCTGTACGAACGGCAATGGTATCGTTAGGAATAGGCTCAGTGAACGCCAGTACACGTGTATCTTCAAATACAGTCGGATAGTCTTTAGCTACCGTGTTGCGGGCATCTTGGAAAATAGCTGCTGCATCAACGTCACCGTTCAATACAGCGATAACACCTTGGTCATGACCTTTCAACGTTACAGGTGATACATCTTTCAATGGGTCAATGCCTCTGTCGAGCAACAGACCTGCCGGCCATACATAACCTGCGGAAGACGTTACGTTTTGGTAAGCGACTTTTTTACCTTTAAGCTCTTCGATGGATTGAATCGGCGAATCTTTTTTCACAATGAACATGGATTTATAAGAATCCGCCAACTCTTCGGTTGGAGCACCTGTCTCATCATTTACACCAAAACGTTGTGCTTGCAAAATAACTTGTGCAGCGCCTTTTTCTTTAGCCAGTACATAAGCTGTCGGAGGCAAGAAACCTACGTCTACTTTGTTGGAAGCCATTGCTTCAATAATTGTGTTGTAGTCAGTGGATACGCTGACTTTGACCGGAATGCCCAGTTTGTCACCAAGCAACTTCTCGAGCGGTTTCGCTTTGGCTTCAAGTGTGTCTGCATTCTGGGAAGGAACGAATTGAACCGTCAGTTCAGTTGGTACATAACCTTCGACAGGTTTCTCTGTCTCTGCCGTAGACGTACCGGATGCATTCGAACTCGCATTATCTCCGTTAGCCGAACCAGTTGTACTACTAGACCCACAAGCACTCAGAAACATAACCAAAATCAACAATGGTAAAAATAAAGCAGACTTCTTCAAACGAACACCCTCCAAAGAGTTTCTATTTTTCAGTACTTGTCTACTATAATTGCCAAATATTAGCGCGATGTGAAACGAAATTTGGAGTTTTGTAAAGTTTCCTGTCAGGCTGTCAGCAGGTCTTGTATCTGTTAGAATAGGCTCATTATGGTTGAAGATATAAGAAGAACATCGGAGATAACGGCGTATACTTCGGTTCTTCAAGCTATTCAGTCTTCTCCGTTTTATGGTAATTCCATAGTTCTGAACTTATATATTAGAGGAGATTGTAAAATGACATCCATAAACCATACGGCAAGCTTCGACATCCTATTCACCAGTGATCTGCACGGGGCCATCCGTCCCATTCACTACAACACCAATGCATACCGCCCGGCTGGATTTGCCCTGCTCGCTTCCCTGATTCGTAAGGAACGGGAACGCTCACCTGAATTGATGCTGGTGGATAATGGGGATCTGCTGCAAGGATCACCCTTGGCCTCATATGCTGCTTCACAGATTTCCACAAACGAAGTGCATCCTTTCATTACAGTACTTAATGAACTGGGTTATGATGCAGCGGTGATGGGCAATCACGAATTCAACTATGGTCAGACCTTATTACGCGGAGCCGTTGAGGCTTCCAACTTCCCTTGGCTGTCTGCCAATATTGTAAAAGATGAGCATCCGGACGTACCTGCTTACGGTCCTCCGTATCTAATTAAAACCTTGTCTTCTGGCGTCAAAGTAGCCCTAATGGGCGCAACCACGCATTACATACCGAACTGGGAGCACCCGAAGAATATTGAGGGTTTACAGTTCCTTGATGCCTTAGAGACCATCCGTACGTGGGTTAGCTATATACGCGAGCATGAACAACCAGATGTAATGGTTGTGAGTTATCATGGCGGATTTGAGAGTGATCTGGAGACAGGAGAGCCTACCGAACGGTTAACTGGAGAAAATCAAGGCTATGCCATCTGCCGGGACATCGAAGGCATTGATGTGCTGCTTACCGGACATCAACATCGACAGCTTACCGCTAATATTCATGGCGTAACCGTCATTCAGCCAGGATTCAGTGGCAATGGTGCCGGGCATGTATCCGTTCAGTTGGAACAATCATCGGGCGGGAAGTGGCAGATTACAGATAAGAAGGCTCGGTTGTTACTTCTGGATGAACATAGTGAAGTCAAGCCAGATGCTACGGTCTTGAAACTTACGGATGAGGTAGAAATTGAGGCCCAAGCATGGCTTGATCACCCCATTGGCGAGGTGGCCGGGGATCTGTCCATCACCAATGCTACGTCCCTGCGGCTCAAGGCACATCCGTTCATTGCTTTTGTACATCAAGTGCAGATGGAAGCGACCGGGGCTGAGCTGTCCAATACCGCCATGCTGAGTGAAGAAGCTTGTGGATTCGGGCGCCATATCACCGTTCGGGACGTGTTATCTAACTTCATCTATCCCAACACGCTGACGGTGCTGGAGTTGAGTGGTCAGGATATCCGGGAGGCACTGGAACAAACGGCACGTTACTTTGAAGTGAATGCTTCTGGTGAGGTGGCAGTCAATCCGGCTTATATGGAGCCCAAACCCCAACATTATAATTACGATATGTGGGCTGGCATGGAATACGAGCTGGATATCTCCCAACCTGTAGGCAGTCGAGTTGTGAAGTTGGAACATGAAGGCAAGCCAATGGAAATGAATGGCATGTACTCTGTGGTGATGAACAGCTACCGCGCTGCTGGCGGCGGGGATTATGCGATGTATCCAGGTAAAAAGGTACTGCACGAAGGTGCCACGGATATGGCCGCACTGGTGGAGGATTACATCCGCAGACATCAACCGTTAACGGTTGAACAGGCGGATAACTGGAAAGTCATTGGAAGTTAAATAAGAAAGAGCAGGTCCTGTGATCAGGATCTGCTCTTTTTTTCCAACCTATAACTTCTTATAGAAACGCTTGCTTGTTCTTAATAAATTATCCCGTCCCGTTATACGATATAATGAAGAATTAACTGATATAACGCTATGGAAAATCCTAAGATACTCGCTTTCATTTTAGATGGATGATTTCTTTCGCTGCGAATCAAATAAAAGAAAATCACAATAAACCCTGCAGGGATCCATAGCTCAAAGATACCATCTTTTGTACTCTGAGAATAAATTGGAGTAATGAACGTACTAATCAAAAAGTAAAAGAAAACCGTAAAACGTCTTGTTTCTAACTGCTTGCTCCACCTTACTAGAATGAAAATAATAATAATTGCGATTATCGTAATGTGTACAGGGGGTAGAAGAATAGAAACATTCCCAAATTTGAATTCCATTCCGCATTGCCCTCCTCTCTTATAACGCATAACTTGCCTGACTACAGGCCTACGTGTATAAATTCATTCCCATGCTTCAAAACCGCTGGCAACCTTCCAAAAAACGGACCTATCCCATTATATCCATATTTTAACACATATTCAAAGTTTCATTTCCCATGTTTCTTCAATAAGCTATGCAAAAAGAGCAGAAGTGAGGGCATTACGCCCTCATCCCTGCTCTTTTTCATAACAATAAGCTTTCTAATACATGTCACTTATTATCCAAAATGACTGACTACTGCGCTTTCTTACGCAACTGACTGTAATACAGCTCGCTGTAGAAACCACCTTGTTCCAACAACGCATCATGCGAGCCTTGCTCCAACAGATGACCATCCTTCAGTACCAAAATCCGATCAGCCTGGCGAATCGTGTTGAGCCTGTGGGCAATGACAAAGCTCGTTCGTCCCTGCATCAGACGTTGTAGCCCTTCCTGGATTTTGATCTCTGTGACGGTATCAATACTACTGGTCGCCTCGTCCAGTACGAGTATGGATGGGTCGGCCAGAATTGCCCGGGCAATGGCGAGCAGCTGCTTCTGTCCCTGACTAATGCCACTTCCGTCGGCTTGCAGCACTTTGTCATACCCATCCTTCATGCGCACGATGAAGGAATGGGCATTCGCCAGCCGTGAGGCTGCTTCCACCTCTTCATCCGTCGCGTCCAGACGGCCAAACCGAATATTTTCCCGGATCGTACCCTGAAACAGAAATGAATCCTGAAGCACAAATGCCATATGGGACCGCAGATTCTCACGCCGAATGGTGGTCATATCGCGCCCATCTACGGTTAATGTGCCACCCGTTGGATCATAGAAACGGGATAACAACTGAATCAATGTCGTTTTCCCCGCTCCGGTCGGCCCTACAAGAGCAATCATCTCACCCGGTTTGGCTTCAAAGCTGATGTCATGCAAAATGTTACGTCCTTCATCGTATCCAAAGGATACTTTGTCGAAACGAACCGCTCCCTCCACCTTTTCCAGAGATATTGCCGCCCCTTCATCCTTTGCTTCCTCATCTTCGTCCAGCACCTCGAATACACGCTCAGCACCGGCAATCGCGGACAATAGCGTATTCCACTGGTTCGCCAGATCATTGAGGGGACGAGTGAATTGGCGAGCATATTCCACAAAGATTATAATCACCCCGACCGTAACCGAACCCTGAATCGCCAGAATACCACCGATGCCCGCTACAATCGCAAAGCTCAGGTTATTCAATCCATTCATCAGTTTCGGGATAAAACCAGAGATCGTCTGAGCCCAGAAACCGGAAATCCGGATGCGGGTATTGCGTTCCTCAAACCCACGAATCACCCGCTCCTCTTGGGAGAATGCCTTAATGATCCGCTGCCCGGATAATGTCTCCTCGATATAACCGTTAAGTTCACCGAGGTTGCGTTGTCGCTCCTTGAAGAGCGGTCCGGTTCTGCGCGTAATCCAACGCATGCCGATGGCCATCAAAGGCACGACGATAAAGGTAAGCAGGGTCAGCAGTGGGCTGAGCCACAGCATAACGCCAAATGTCCCGAGCAGTGTTAACACACTCGAAAAAATCTGGATCGCCGAGCTGTTCAGCGTACCACTAACATTTTCGATATCATTGGTCACCCGACTCATAATCTCACCCTGCTGGCGTTTACCGAAGAATGGAATCGGCAATTTGTGCAGATGGGAGAATAGATCATACCGCATGCGGTACACCGTTTCCTGTGCAATTTCAATCATCCATATGTTCTGGAGCCAGGATGTGAGCGAGAATAAGACATAAACTACCGTTAATCCAATCAGAAACCGGGTCCAGCTTGAGCCGGCTTCACCCGCGATGAAATCATCTACGGCCACCCCCACCATATAGGGGCCAAGCAAAGCGAGTGCGGAGCTGGCAAATACCATCAAAAGCACCATGGACAGCTTGACCTTACGTCTTGCCAGATAGGTCCAGATTCGACCTAATGTACCTGACCAGTTCTTCGCTCGTGCCTTGGGTTTGCGGCCACCACCTGACCGTAGCGTCTCAGGATCAATTGGCGGCGGTGGCTGACGGAAAGGCTCAATGAATGCTTTGAACATGCTGTGCGCCCTCCCCGTATTGTGATTCATGAATTCGACGATACAGCTCTGACGATTCCATCAGGTCTTCATGTTTTCCCTGTCCAATGAGTTGTCCATCATCGAGTAGCAGAATCAGGTCCGCCGAAGTGGTCGAACTGATCTTCTGAGTGATGATAAACGTGGTACACGACAATTCTTCCAGTGCATCCAGCAGTCTGCCTTCTGTAGCCACATCCAGTGCACTCGTGCTATCGTCCAAAATCAGAATTCTCGGCCTACGTACCAGTGCTCGTGCAATAGAAAGTCGCTGCTTCTGTCCACCTGAGAGATTAACTCCCCGTTGACCCAGCAATGTATCATAACCGTTTGGTAAATTCTCAATCGTTTCATGGATCTGGGCGCGCTTCGCCGCTTCCACGATCTCATCTAAGGTAGCATCTTCCCGACCCCAGGCAATATTCTCCCGCACGGAACCGGTAAACAGGATGACCTCTTGCGGCACATAACCAATCGCACCACGCAGCATGGACAGATCCAGCTCTGCTGCATCGGTACCATCAATCCGTACCTTTCCTTGATCCTCTGTGTATAAGCGTGGAATGAGCTGCACCAATGAAGACTTGCCTGAGCCTGTTGCTCCCATAATGGCAATGCGCTCCCCTGCTTTTGCAGTGAATGTGATGTTATCCAGTACTGTAATTTCACTATTCGGATAACTGAAGCCTACACTGCGGAATTCAACCGCTCCCTGTACCGTGCGCTGTTTCTTCGCTGAATATGAAGATTGCGGAAAATGTGAAGATTTCATAGATCCAGCAGATGGTGCAGACGCTGATAATGCCTTTGTCTGTTCAGTCTCCGACGTGTCCTCCGTATTGAATACTTCATTCAGCCGTTGCGCCGAAGCACTTGCTCTGGAGAAGGTTACCAGAATCCACGACAATGCAGACATGGCACCAATCGTGCGAAGCAGGTAGTTAATCACGGCGACCACTTCACCCACGGTCGCATTACCAGAGGCGATGTCTACTCGCCCAAACCACAGCACGGCGATGATACAACCGTTCATCATGAGCAGCATGAACGGCATCGTGGTCTCCGTCAGACGTAGCGCGGAGATCGTGCCTTTCATCAGCTTGCCGCTGAATCCGGCAAAGCGTTCAATCTCATGGCCCATCCGTACGAAGACACGGATCAGCCGGATGCCTGTGAGATTCTCCTGGATGACTCCGTTGACGGCATCCAGTCTGCGCTGCACATTGCGGAACAGCAGCGCTGCCTTTTTGATCATCCACACCACAACGACGAGCAGTACAGGCACCATGACAACCAACAGCAGACCCAATCTTGGATTTACGATTACTGCCATAATCATGCTACCAATGACCACCAGCGGTACACGTGTCATGAAGCGCAGACTCATGAAGACCGTATCCTGAACCTGGGTCACATCCCCCGTTAATCTCGTAATCAGGGACGATGTCGCGAACCGGTTGAAGACCGCATAAGAGAACGTTTGCACTTTCTCATACAGCTTCTCCCGCAGATCGTATCCGAACCCCAAACTTGCATGGGATGCAAAGAACGAACTCGCAATTCCGGCAGCAAAAGCTACAACAGCACTGCCTACGAGCACACCGCCCCATAACCAAACGACAGATAAGTCTCCCTGCTGAATCCCGTTATCGATGATCTTGGAGATCAGATAAGGCTGCGCCAGCTCCACGGCGAGCTCGATTAACATCATGACCAAGGCTGCAATCGCGGCAACTCGGTACTTCTTCAAGTAGAACAACAGCTTGATCATAAGCATTCCTCCGGCTCGGAGCACCCTAAACCGATAGCACGTTCCAGCTCAGAGCCTCCATTAGACATGTTGTTTTCTCCACTGCGTCCAATATGTAATGATTTCTATGTACACATATGGTTATTATAGCGTATTTTACAATCCCGCTTCTATTCTTATTACCCTACTTTTCCCAATACAATAAACTTCTCATCATTTTGGCCGTAAAAAAAGGAAGGTCTCCCTTCCCCGCGCTAGTTAAGTGCTTACAGCTGATGTAATCTCTCGGTCAAATATTCCCGCCGTTCCGCCACGTAGGTACGAATTCGCTCCGGTTCACCCGCAAATACATTCAGGGGCCATTTCATGTAAGGATCTTGATCGACCTCTTCACGAATGTCATTGTGCAATCGATGGACTATAGGCATAATTCGCTTCTCTGTAAAAGCATTCATCAGATGCTGCCGTAGCAGCTTCTTATATTGCTCACGAAAATGTCGGAAGGCCAACATTTTACCCGTAAGTTTATTGTACCCCTGGATACGAACAAGGCTGGCATCCACCTTCGCCCCGTAACAATTTCTTCCCCAGGTTCCTTCATAATCCCATGGCAGAATACCGTACTTTTTGGTTTTTGTTTTCTCATACCACGTGTAATTCTGATCAAATCCATCAAAGTTGCCCGTAAGTACAGCCCCGCATAACCAGCGTAAATAGTTGTCCGTATCAATCCTCGACTGTAAAAAACGAAACAATTCCAGTCTGGACTTCGTGTTCAATTGTTGAATAAAGATCCGCAGCCGGGTTTTATCCACATCCTTGCCGCGGATTAGACTGTATCCTGACAATAGGTTCGCGCTAGTGCTCGTTGATGATGAGTTCGAATTAATTGTAAACCCGGCATGATCATTGATCGCATAAAAGATACTGCGCACAGGAATTTTCCTTTGGCGAAAAAAAAAGGATTTCACCCCTTCGATCCGCAGGTATACACCCAACAGCTCCCCATTAAGGTAGAGCACGCAGTGCCGAGTCGCAGGGGCCGGTACACGGATAGACTCGAAGAAACGAAAAGACAGCGCATTGCGAAGCAGCGAGGGGTCATCATACTCCGCATTAAAATGATACGTTCGGCTGGACGTACGAATCTCAAATGACTTTTTGGGATAACCGCGTGTATGCCCTCCTCGATAACGAATCCGGATCGGGATCTGTTTGCCGTCCATCTGTATGGAACCTTTAACCAGTTGTTCAGACCATATATTAGATGTTAATTGTTGATACTCCTGCGCAGGCACAGCAATCCGGTAGACAGGTAAACCCATGTTCATCCGCCTTTCATGACCTGTAATATGGGTCCGTTAAGTACTACCTGCATCCTATGCAGGAGCACAGCAGATCGAACGGGCATATGCACAGGATCATGCAAGCAAATGCGAATGTAGTGTACTCGAATACGAAAAAGATAAAGAATCTATCAGCTATAAATATACAAAACTTTTTATAGATGATAGCCAATTTGATATACAAATGGTTTGTTGGCTAGTCCCTCCAACGCGCATGCCACATATGATTAAACTACAGACAAACTTGAATGCAGATTGAGAGATTACAACGCATCCGTCATTTTAGTTGATCTGAACTCATGTTCTGGAAGGGGTAAATACAATGTCTATGAATGGTCAGGGAATACGAGGTCTGCTCGGAAGAGAAGTCAAAGTCAATCGGGGTGCGGAAGCAGTTCAAGGCAAATTGATAGATGTTCGTGGTGATTATATGGCCGTTAGCTGTAAAAAAGGATGCGTATATGTAAATGGATTAAATGTCAAAAGCATCACCGACACAGGTCGCTCCAGTGGCAGCTCAACTCCAATGAACAATCCTATTCCTTCTAATTCCTTTTTGGAAGTCTTACAGGCACTGCGTTTCAGACGTGTACTGATTAATGAAGGTAGTCGGGATGAGGTGGAAGGAATCCTCGCAGAGGCTAACCAAAACCAGTTAATTATCACAACAGATCGCCAGGAAGTGGTTCGAATTCCAACATATCACGTCAAATCGATATGCATCGTTCGTGGCGGCAATAAATCTAGCGGAAACAAATCCTGCGGAAAACCATCTCACCCTAACAAATCGACTGGACAAAAGTGTTGCGAGAAGCATCCTCACAAATCGACTGGGCACAAATGCTGCGAGAAGCATCCTCACAAATCTACCGGGCAAAAATGTTGCGAGAAACATCCTCACAAATCTACCGGACACAAATGCTGCGAGAAACACGCTCACAAATCTACCGGACACAAATGTTGCGAGAAGCACCCTCACAAATCTACCGGACAAAAGTGCTGCGAGAAGCATCCTCACAAATCTACCGGACACAAATGCTGCGAGAAACACCCTCATAAATCTACTGGACAAAAGTGCTGTGAGAAGCACCCTCATAAATCTACTGGGTATATCTCGGGTCGGAGAAAATAAGCCATGCCTGCAATGCTTGTGATCTGCCAGTGTAAAGGGAGAATAATGATGGTGGCCCTAGGCTCCGCCAGAACTTCTCCCTCTGGGAGATCCCTGTAAAATAACATATGAAGATCGCCCTCCATATGACACATGCAAATCATGAGTATCTGCCTAACTTCACAGAAATATAGTTATCTGTTTACATACCAAGCGAGATGTTCACTACCATCTTCTGCGTCCACGATCATCTCGATTGTGATCATTCAACTCACCAAGACGATCGTATGTCTCTTTATATATCCGAATCACGGCTTGAACTTTGATAAAATCGGCATCTTCCGGTCCAAGTCCCTCCATAAACATTCTCTGAATGATCTGTTGGAAAAACTGCACTCTGGCCTCAATCTGTTCTTGCTCAAGCTGCAATACTTCTTCGAAACTGTGGTTCCCTATGTAATCCATCAACTCATCATCATGACTGGAATAATCTGTGTTTCTTCGATCTGCTACCCATTCATCCGGCTCGTCGGACTGGAGATTAACACTCGTACGCAGCTGGGATAAGATGATTTTCTCTTTGGCTAACATGACATGAAAATCTTTGTTACGAAGCAGTTCAGACACAATCAGACTGCACATTTCACGATTTTGGATCAGTATGCCGTCAAATGGATGCAGTGTCCACTCCCCGTTTGCAAAATACAGGTTAAAGTTAAAGAACTCACTGCCATATTTGTATTGAATATTAATCTTGGTCTCATCAATAATCTCGAATGAGAAGTCCAGCATGTTCAGCAAGCTCCTTCGCACAACCCCAGATTTTAACTTCATTCTATCAAACAAATGAAACAAAGAGACGCACTCAGCGTCCCTCGTAGAAAATAAAATCATGTAGTGATGTCATACCATTTGCAGCGAGTCCCTACTCTATTACCTAATCCAGGAAAGATCCTAATGCACTGGAATCCGGTTTGTTTTTCTCCGGAATGGCAGCAGCCTTCGGCCCTTCCAGACCCAGTCGATCGCTCATTTTGGCGTTAAGAGTTGTCATCTTGTTGGTATAGTCATTACAGCTCTCGATGATCCGGCGATTAGACTGCTCGGACAGATCCAGCGCAGACATCAGATCACCCATCGCCTGATTGACTGCTTCAAGGGACATAGCAGGTTTGGACAACAGCTCATTCGTTTTCTCTGTCGTTGTCTTCAACAATCTGGCGTTCTCCTTGAATTGATCTTCGATTGTCTTATTCGTAGCTTCCACAGCAGAAATGACCTTCTCCTGATCATTAAGTGCCATCGCAATCATAGCCGAAACGGTGATCAGATTCGCTGTTTTATCAATGGCATTATTAACGGAATCAATCAGCTTGTCATTGTTATCATTAATGATGTCGGTAGCTGCGATTGCCTGATTGTAAAGCATGATCATCTCTGTCATGGATTGGGTACGTGTTACCACTTTGCGCAACCCACGCTCCAGATGTGCTTTGCGATTCTCGTTCTCAGGCTTGGCGATCTCGGTTTCAAACAATGCTTTCAATTGATTACCAAAAGAAATTTTGGTCTGCAGATTGTAGATCTCCTGAATGGAAGAACGTTTCAATTGGCGCATATTCACGATGCTTTCTTCCAGGTTGTCCTTGCCGTCCCGCAACCCGTTAATGATGGCATCAATGTTCGTGCGAACGGATTGATAACGGTACACGTAGTTTTTCAGTGGGCTTTTACGTAATAACTTTCCGACAAAACTCACATTTTTACTCTGTTGCAAACTTTCACATTCATCACGGAGCTTCAGGATCATGTTCGATACCTCGGCCCGGTTCCCCGACATCAGTTCATTGACTGGACGATCAAGCAGCTTGAGGGTCTGTCCTGCTCTCTCTTGTGTTTTCACGCCCAACTTGCCGATATCATCCATTAAGGTATCCAGGTGAGCCGGATCACTTTGGGACACTTTCTGAATAAGCTGCGTTGCTTCCTGGTTAATCCGTTGCTCATCTTCCTGCTTCAACTGAGCCCATTCCGTTGCCATGCCAATCCCTCCTATAATTCAGAGCTATTATACCGTTGATGTATTAGTTCCGCTTTGTTCTGAAGCTCCATTAAGTCTTTATGTTCAATCGTTGATACAATATCCGATATCTTGGAATCCACGTCTCTAAGACCATTCAGAAGCATACGCCGATTATTGCGTTTGGCTTCTCCACTTAAACGTAGAAATGGATTAATAAAACCGTTCAGGTCTTTCAAAATCAGTCTGCGTACCGTATGGTTGATATCCCCGTTATTTAGCTCCTGAAGGGAAGGGATCACACGCTGCAAACGGGCAAACAAAGCCAGTGATTTCTCCACGATCTCATTATCCAGCTCGTTCTTCTGACCTTCGGAGATAATCATGTCCTCCAGAACTTCCAGATATTCAATCACCGGATCAAATACAGGATCTGGTTCGTTCCGTGGAGGCTTCGCTTGTTCTGTGCCCGCATGTTGTGCGGAAGTGGAACTCGAATGAGGCTGTGCCGGAGAAGCTTCTATCGCCCCTGTTGGCACTGCGCTCGGTGCTTGTCCCCCGTTCAAGCGGGATGGTTCATTGCCGATATCTGTTATGGGTACAGGGGCTGATGACGAACCCTCGACCTGTGTACGTGGCGTGGAACGTGAAGGAATCAGTCCCCCGACCACAGTTGCCAGTGCCGGAATCGCCCACGTGATCACATCCGGTAGAAAGGGACTCGAGATTGCCGCGAGACCATAACCGACCAGTGCGCCTATACCTATCTTCGTTTTCCGTAACATTACTTGTCCTCCTGCCTTAACAACACATACAGTGCATATTCAAAAAGTCTGATTTTCAGTACCGAGAAGATGGAATGAAGATAGAAATGGAGTAGCGGAGCGTATGAAAACTACGTGAGCAACGGACATTTCGGCTGAATTTCAACTTCGATGCTGATGATGCCGTAAGGCATTATTCGTAATCAAAAGTAGACTTTTTGAATAACCTCTCATCCGTATTGTAAAAAAACCATCCAGAAGGTGTCAATGTTGAGGAAAATTCTCAGCTAGACGTGGTGTACTCCGCTTACCTTCTGAACGTCGATTATAAATGGCTGTTCGATATGACTTCCCAGTATGCCAAACTTCGGATGAAGTGGTCCAATATCATGGCCAAGTGCAGACTTGACCGCCAGATAAGGGAAGTTCACGCCCGACAGACAAGACATATGCAATCCACCCGACATTCGCGGATTGATCTCAAGCAGCTTCGGTGTATCCTTGCGATACTTCATCTGTATATTAAAATTATAAGGAATCCGATATACTTCTGCTACATTGCGGGCAATCGCCAGCAATTCTTCGTTTTCTTCGAGTAAACGCAGACGTCCTCTTTCTTTTCTACGCGGGATCGCCGTTATGAGTTTCCCATTACGGTCTGAAAGACAATCAATGCTGTATTCATATCCTTCCAGTACCTCCATCACCATGACGTTGGGAAAGGACGGAGCAGAAGAGAACGCGCGCAGGGCATCTTCATATGAAATCGAGTTCAGCGCATATCCAAACAACTCCTGCAACGGATCACGTTCATTGTTGATCACCCGGAATCCCATGCCGCCCTCACCATTGCATGGTTTGAAGCATACATCATGTCCACGTGCACGCAACGCCTCATAAGCTTGCTGGAATTGTGCAGCATTACTGACCGTGAAATAATCCGGAATCTCCATAATGCCCTTCTCACGAACTGATTCATAGAAGCGGTCTTTCTCCATCAATTGTTCCAGCAATTCCGTATCCGAGCATACGATAACCCGTGTACCAATCTCTTCAAACAGGGAGATATGTCTGCTGATGTCCAGCATGTTCCAACGTGGAATAAAGACATCAATCTGATGACGACGGCAAAAGTCGAGGCAAAAATCAACATACTCCCGGCCCGTTACTCGTGGTTCAACTTCCGCAACATCACAGCCCTGTAATGCCATATGTCCCGGATCAGGATGAGTACCGTAGATCTCAAATTCCATGCCATCCTCATTGTCCCGAATTGCATTCATATAATGATACGTTACAGAGAACCAACGGTTGAAGTAAATCTTCATTTTTTTCATTTATACGGTCTCCCTTATCACGGCATGGTCTATCTGGATCTGTTGATCGTTATGAATACGGTGGACGTAATCGAGAATCTCATCCGCTGCAAAAGCACCGAATTGTTCCGTGAATTGATACGGTACTTGCTCAGGTACACGCTGTCTCTCCACATGCAACTCTCCGTGAGATGGAGCAATGGCATGCTGCGCAAAGTCCAGCAAACAGCGATCCAGCAAGGAATCGCCTGAAGCAATCACAGGCACTTCGCCGATACGTTGCCTAATATGCTCCACTGCAGCTCGTTTGTTCACGGCCGAAGGCACCAGATAGAGCTTCCGACCCTGAATTGAACTCTCCCATCCCAGTGTCTCTAACACCCGAATCTTGTCCGCAATGCGTTCCGTTGGAAGCTTGTCACGTTCAATCAGCAGCGCATAGAACAGCTCATCACACAATCGCTGGTTAATCACCCACTCCGGGCTCAGTACATCGTCGAATAAATCCAGGATCTCTTCGGGAGTAGCTGCCTGTTGACGAAGCAAAGAACGGATGTGCAGATTCCATTCATCGTCCACCTCACCGTCGACAATGATGTTGCCACCATTACTCGTCACCGCATATTTCGGGATACATTCGGTCTGAAAAATATGAATGCGCCGGTACTGCTCCACGGTACGTGTCGTCACAGGCATAAATACAATGTCTTGTGGCAAAGACTGCAACCGCTCCAGTGCATATGCTGACATAAACGCGGACAACTTGCCGTTAATCCACTCTGCGGGAACTAGTCCCGGTGTATCTTCGGGAATACGGAGCGCACGACGGGAGTACACCAGCGTCTGGTCCAGATCACTTGCGTAGATCATCATTCTCCTCCACCTCCCAGGGATTGAATAATGCCGCAACAGGAATAGGTTAGTCCCGGATATACCTCAACCGGCACATTTCTGTCTCTGGCGAGCATCATAATATGTTGTAAATCTGGATTGTCCAGTCGATCCACAAGAATTTTCCAGGGGACCCGGCGCAACAGTACTCGGGTTGTTTCTCCGATTCCAGGTTTGATCAGATTGATGTTCGCAATGCCAAAGGATTGCTGGATGGACTCGATATCCTGCCAGCCCTTCCAGGTGATTTCCGAAGTACCTGTAGCATTGTCCTCCGTTCGAATCTCCGCTAGGTCCATCATTTGCGGAAAATGCTGAGCGATGGTATCCACGTATTGGGTCGACACATCCGCAGAGGACCATTCACGATACCATTTGGCTCCGTGAAAATCTGCCGGCCCAATCAGATCATTCCGAAGTACTGTACGGCTCACGAGTCCTGAGACGGTGGAATTCAGACAAGCACTAGGAATAAGATAATCTTCCCTTGTCCCAAAAGTTCCTGAACATTGCCCCGGATCGGCCAATACGGCAAGATCATCGTCCATTCTTACGCCATAAGTCTGTTCTATTCGGTCACAGGACTGTTTCAGCACTTTGCGAATAGCCCCTTTGCCTGTCCAACCATCTACAAACTGAATAGCTGTTTCCAGACCATGCTGCTGTAAAATATATAAAATTGCGTTCTCGTCCATACCCTTGCCACGAATAATTGAAATGCTATAATGCGGAATCGTCACCTTGTATTTCAATTCAATATAACGCTTGATCAGAATACCCACAGGCGTTCCAGCTCGCGCCAGAGATACCAGAACAAGATCCAGTCCTCTGCGCTCCACAATCTTCTCAGCCACAATGGCGGTATGACGTGCGATTCTTGCGGCGGATTGTTCCAGCGTCTGGTGAAACAGTTCGATGTATTCTGCTGTAGGCTGATATTCCACGGGCAGCATCTCCGAATAATGAACCCCGGATTGGATTGCCTGCTCCCGTTCACCCGTTCCCTTTTCCAGATCCACATGACTGATATCCTTCAATAGGAAAACAACGTCCGATGCAGCATAGCTGCCCATCGGTTCGGGAGACTGAATCTCACGTTGTCTGATTAGCTCCAGTGTAGTTAAGTTCATTGCTTGTTGTCCCCTGTCTTCTCTGGCAAGCCGCAATATACGATATGAATATGTGCGCATCCCAACTGCCCCAGTACCTTCAACATCGGTTCCATTCTTTCTTCGGACATCTGTCTCTCCAGCAGCACAAAAATTTCGTCATATTGTCCGGGGGCAATGTTATAGATAAAGTTACGAACGGAAGCATCTTCTGGCGAGGCATATCCGGCACCACTACGAACCGCATATGCTGGAGCTGGATGTGTATGGATTGGACTACGGGTAGTGGATTGATACAACACACCTTCTCCCATCTCAGCCGCAATACGCATCGGAATGTACATGAACTCCCCTGTTCCCATCACCAACGTCCGATCTCCTGTACGCTGCGATCGAAGTCGTTCTGCAATCCGGCTAATCTCCTCACGCAATACGCCATTATGTCGCGATTGCATACCAAATCTGCCCGTATGCTGAACGTAGCTCGCTGTGCTGCGTTTGCCTTCACCATCCTCCGAAGTGGCATGCAGCTGTTCAAAGTCATCGGCAACGGTAGTTGTCTTAAGCGTTACGACATGTTGGGACAGCGGTTCGGCTTGCTGTGTTGGTTCCAACTGTGGAGTACCCACCACTTCAATGCGGCCCTTCAACAGGCTCAACGGTGTAATGGTAATCCCCAACTCAGCTTCCAACTCGGCAAAACGAAGCTCGTCCGCTTCCGTACGCCAGTCTAACAGTGAAGCTATCACATATTGCTTCCGAGGATAGCTAGCCTGAATATCCCGAATGATATTCAACGTCGTTTTACCCGTCGTAATCTCGTCGTCCACCAGAACAATCGGACCCTCTCCTGCAAAGGCTTCACGATCCAACGCATAACAACGATGAGCCATCGCGTGGGAGTGTTCTTCTTCAAATTGAATATCCGGATGCATCGCTGGAACATATTCGCGAGTGGTGTGAATGTAGGAAGCATGATCAGCAAACATCTCGTACATGCTGTGGCCCAGCGCTGTAGCTGTCTCGGCAAAACCAACAAAACGAATCGTTTCCGGCAAACTCAAGCTTTCTTGCAACAGCATGTTGTACACTTGCCGGGCTTGCTTGGGATCAATTAACCCCTCGACCATTCCCCGTTTCCACTTGGCTACTTGAGCGTTTGTCTCTTCCATCTTTTCTGTCAGGTGCTCATACAGCAGAACAGCCAATGCCGCGCCGCTCAGAAGTGAGGTATACGGGTTAACCGGAATATGCTTGCCCAGCAGCTTGCTGACAAACAGAAATGAACGTTTCTTATTGATTCGTGCAGCCATGGAAAATAGGGATTCCAGTGGCAGTTCCAGCGGGTTATGTGTGACCTCAACGTGCAGACTGAATTGATCAAGAATTGGGAACGTAGTTGTGTTGTTGTTCGTGCTTGGGCAAGAGCCCGACAAAATGCTGCTGTTCATGTAACACCCCATATATTTGTGATCGGATTAGAATTCGATTTGCCCAGCTCAAGTGTGGTTTAATCTCATTCATTTTGTTATAGTAATTACTTTTGAACACACCCAGGCTACCGTCATTACGGGCTATGATATCTTGGGCATCGGAATATTCCTCATGCGTAACAACGTACATCGCTTGTACGGGCTTAATATGAGAAGGATGAATGATCGTTTTGCCTACAATTCCATTTTCCTTGTCCATCATGACTTCACGCATCAATCCATCCATTGTATTCGTAATATATTTCATTCTCAGATGCAGCCCTGATTTGCCAAGGGTTTCTTCGAATGGGGTCTGTCTTAATTGAGGTTTGAACACGCGCTCACGCTGACTGAAATATTCCCAGACAGGACCCGAGATCACATACGGCTTGTCCATCCGTCCGAACAGATTGATAATATCCGAGATGCAGTCACGGATCGTGGCGATATCGTATATAGTCAATTCCGGGCTTCGACGTAGTCCAAACAAGCTAGAGAAATCGGTCGCACCAATGCGTACATTAAGCACATATTCATCATTCTCATCGAGGATGTTTCGAAGGTCCAGCAAAGTCTCCCAACGTGTCTCCCGATAGATTATCGAAGCAGTCTCCAAGATGGGCATGCCATAGAGAACAGGATAATGATCCGGTTTCAGTTGATTATACTTGCGGATCTGGTCGAAATAAGCCCTGCCATTCCCCACACAAAACTTGGGCAAAGCCAAGCCTGTCAGCATGGATACCAGTTCTCCCAACGTATCAATCAGACGTTCCAACTGTTGTGGTGAGCGTACACGAGCAAATAGAAGAGGCATTCGATCCTGACTGAGCATGCCTGTCTCCATATAAGTCATCAGTTGAGTCAGATGCTGTACAAGACACTGTTCAGCAAACTCCACTTGGTCGTCACCAACAGCGTCCTCCAGATCAATAATAATAGTCGTTAGACCTTCATGCTTACCATTCATAATGTCGTCCGCGATATGAGTGCGCGTCGCGGGCATATATAAAGCAGCCCCAACAGCATATGCCAGTAAATCTTTGGAAGTCCGGTGATTGAACGAGACGGGTGAAGAGAAAAATAACGTATCTTCTTCTTCCAGACTCAAAAAATTGAAATATTTCAGGATTGTCTCCTCCTCGCACCTTTGGCAATAGCCAATCTGCATGAATTGATTCCAGCTGTCGGGGCATAAAAACCAATCCCTCCTTAATCTGGAGGGATTGATGGTCTATTATCGAGGATAACGTTGGTCAACAGTATCCTTACAATGGTGCTGACCGATACAGCATTTATATTGAATAATTACGAATGATTATTTTCTTCCTGCAACCCACTGCATTCCCCAGTCATGAGCCTCGTCCAACGCCTGATGCCCATTATAGAACTGCACGATTCGTTCAATGCTGAATGTCTCATTGTTCACATTGCGTAACATCGCAATGCCACACATGCCGAGCGGACTCCCGTATTCATTCATTCGGACAATGATATCGGGACCGTCCTTCTGCTGAATGGTTACCACACCGTCTACTTGAGACCAGTTGGCCACACCACCATAAATATAGGTAAATACCAGAATGCGCTCAATTTCCGAGATGCGGGCACCATTAATCCGTAGATTCTCTCCCGTCTTAACCGATCCCGTCCGGTCATCCCCATCCAGCGCAATGTAAGGGAAACGGTTCAGTGAGCCAAACGTTTGTCCCAAAGCCTGAATCACGTCCCGTGTACCATCCTTCATCTCGAACAGGCAACCCAAGTCCAGATCCACACTCTTGCTACGACCAAATAATCCTTTGCTACCCTGTTGATTCCAGTTGAGGTTAATCAGGATTTCACCAAGTCCCCCCGCATTTTTCTTGAGGTTAATGGTGTCGCCCTTCTTCTTCAATTCAATTTTGCTGAAATTGATCGAATTCACAGGAGAAGGCGTTGGCTCGGATACGGGTACCGGGGGCGGTAGTGGAGTCGGTGCAGCTGTCGGAGGAACGGTTGAAGTCGTTGGCGCAGGGTCTGATCCACCATCCACATCCACACCAAAGTTAGCGCAGAGTGCATTCAATCCGCCTGCAAAACCCGACCCTATTGCATTGAACTTCCATTCTCCGTTATGGCGATACAATTCACCGATGACAATCGCGGTCTCCACTGTAAAACCGCTTCCCAGATCGTATCTCATCACTTCCTGACCTGTAGCTGCATTGGCAAACCGTAGAAAACCATGCTGAACCTTTCCAAAATGATGGCGTCGTGCTTCACCGTCATGAATCGTCAGGCTGAAGGCGATTTTCTCAATTCGAGCAGGAATTTTGTCAAGATCAATGGCGAACTGTTTCTTCTCGCCACCAACCTGCCCGCCATCCTTATACGTGATGAACGAGGTAGAGGGCTGGTTATAAAAGATAAAATCCTCATCTCCAGCCACTTTATTGTCTGAACCCAGAAGGAATGCTGATGTGTCCAGCTCCACACCCGATGCTGCTTCCCAACCAATGCCTACGGTTAGACGGGACAAGCCCGGATTGGTTTTGGTCAGGTCACTCTTCTGGCCTTTCACGACAGAAATCGCCATAGCAGATTCACCTTTCTATGCCAAGTTATTGTGCATCCAGTCCGTAATTTTTGCATAAAGCAGATAGTCCACCTGTGAAGCCGCTGCCTACCGCCTGGAATTTCCAGTCCGCACCTGCACGGTAAAACTCACAGAACACCACAGCTGTTTCGGTAGAGTAGTCTTCTCCGAGGTCGAACCGAAGCACTTCCCGATCGCTTGCAGCATCCACAACACGAACGAAAGCGTTGGAGACTTGTCCAAAATTCTGCCCTCGTCCATCTCCATCATAGATGGTTACGGTAATACCGATCCGGTGAATGTGCGCAGGGATTTTGCTGAAATCCACGACAACTTGCTCATCATCGCCGTCACCCTCACCCGTACGATTGTCACCGGTATGTGTCACTGAACCCGCACCACCGCTTGGATTGTTGTAAAAAACAAAGTCATCCGTACCTTTGGCTTTTCCATCTTCGTACAGCAAAAAAGCCGAAGCGTCCAGGTCAAAATCGACTCCACCACTATATTTGTTCGTATCCCAACCCAAACCAACCACCACACGGGTAAGACCCGGATTCGTCTTAGTCAGGTCAATACGTTGTCCTTTGGCAAGACTGATTGTCATTTGTTTTTCCACCCTTCCAAAGATATGTGATTAAATGAAAAGGAGAACCGTCCAGGAGACGGTTCTTCCCATCCTGTAAGTCGTTCTGTACGTCCTATTGCAAACCGTAATCGCGTGTCAATCCAACCAATCCATCCTGGTAACCACTACCGATGGCACTGAACTTCCACTCGCCGTTATGACGATACAATTCACCAACAACTACACCTGTTTCAATGGAGAAATCTTCTCCCAAGTCGAAACGAATCAGTTCTTCACTGTTTGCTTCGTTGACGATTCGCACATAAGCACGGGAGACTTGTCCGAAGTTCTGGCTACGTTCTGTAGCTTCGTAGATTGTAATGGAGAAAGCAATTTTCTCTACATTTGCGGGTACGTTAGGCAGGTCGATATTGATCTGCTCATCATCACCATCGCCATCTCCTGTACGGTTGTCACCGGTGTGAACAACAGAACCATTTTCATTTTGTGGATTGTTGAAGAAGATGAAGTTTTTCTCGCCTTCTACTTTACCGTTTGCATTGGCACAGAATACCGATACATCCAGGTCAAAGTCTTTTCCGCCATCATACTTATTGGTATCCCAGCCCAAGCCTACTGTGATTTTTGTCAAACCTGGGTTCGTTTTAGTCAGATCGATTTTTTGACCTTTAGAGAGATTAATTGCCATCGTATGATCATCCTCGCTTATTTAAATGTATTGTAGTTATCGTGACATATGAATATCAGGATTATTGTCGATTTAGGTTAAATCTTGTACTTATGAGTACCTGCGAGCGAGTTCGTTGATATGTACCGCATGGGAACCCTCTCCAATTGCCGAGAATTTCCATTCGCCTCCATGACGATACAATTCACCACAGATCAACGCTGTTGAACCTGTGTAATTATCGGATAGGTTGAACTTCACCAATTCACTGGAATTCTTACCATCCAGAATACGAATATAAGCCTTCTCAATCATGCCAAAATCTTGCTTGCGATTGACACAATCGTAGATATTAACAACGATTAATACTTTATGAACATCAGCAGGAATACGGGACAGATCCATTTTGATCTGTTCGTCGTCACCGTCTCCCTGTCCTGTTAAATTGTCACCTGAATGGATAACCGAACGACATGCACTTTGCTTGTTGTGGAAGCAAACCAGGTTGGAGTCCTTCACCAACTTGCCTTCCTCATTCAACATGATCGCCGATGCATCACAATCGATATCCGCTTGTTTCTTTCTTCCGAAGAACCCTTTGGCAGTTACCGGGTCCCAACCGAGACCAGCAATCACCTCAGTAAGTCCTGCATTGCCTTTGGTTAAATCAATTTTCTGTCCTTTGACCAAATTAATGCTTGCCACTGATTTTCACCTCCCTTCACATGTAAAATATCTACCCAAACTTAGAGATTGAATTCTCCCGGGTTCAGTCCAAGTACATTGCAGATCTCGGCAACCACTCTTTTCTCCTGATCGTCAAAGTTGCCGTCAGCTGAACCAATCGCACTGCATACGCCCACAATAACGCGGCCTACATCCGGCTTGGATTTGAATTTCCCAATGGCTTTCAGCGCTTCCTGCTTCCCGATCTCCGGAGAGAACTCAAAGTTCGCCACGTAGTGATTGAAGCGTGTAATCACTTCGCCCATGTCGAATACTTTCAATTCCTGACTCAGTTTAATATAACCGGCCATCTTGTTCTTCTCGGCTTCGTCAATGGAACCATCCGCGAAAGCAACCAGTGCACAGCCTGCAACTACGGCGTCCATAAAATCTTTATTTTTAAACTTTTTGACTTGCTCTTCAAGTCCTTGTTTTGTTGAATTTAACCAGCTTTTAAATGAACTCATACTCAACCTCCAATAGTTTCAAACATGGTGTTCTTTACTTTTTTCATGGTTTTCAGTAATTTTCATCCCTACATCATGATTGAATATAAGTTAAATTATTCCTTAACTATACTCTGAAATACGGCAATATTCTACATTAAAAAACAATTAATACCTTATGATACGCATCGTTCTGGATATAGTTTCAAGCGAGATGCGAGAACTTTCTATTCACTTCATTTTTCAGGCAAATATTCCCCTATTTGAAGCCCAAACATAAAAAGGCTCTGATCAGGAGATCAGAGCGCTTATTTCTACCAACACCAAAATTATAAATCTTATGAATGATTCGAATCCTTGAATTCACTCTGCTTTTTCAAAATCAGCCTGTTGTTGTTCATAGATTTCATAGAAGTCGTCCCAGACTAGTACATTATCCTTTTCCTTGCTCCACCAGTCTTTATACCATGCTTCAATCTCCGGTCCACCGCCTTGCTCCCACTTCTGCTGTGCTTCCGTTGCTGCCTGTTCGACCGTATATTTGCTTCCGCCAATGATGGAACGGGTAAAAATATCGTTGATCGCTGTTGTCACATTGGTCAACTTCACCTGAAGCTCCTTGGGTAGCTGCGGCATATGTTCTGAATGGGTAACACCCTCTCCTACCGGAAGATCCGTCATGTATACCTCACGCGCTTCCTTGAATAGTCGAAGTCCTTCCTTCTGCGACGGGATCTCTTCGCTGAACAGCATTTCTGTATACCCGCATTTGCCTTCCTCCAGACGGCTGTACAACATGGCGTAATCGCCTGCCCAGCTGATCTCCTGCTTGTATTTCTCCTGATCAGAGATGCGCGGACAGCCTTGATCGTTCAGCGTGTAATGCGTGTTTTCAAATCCATTTTTGAAGGTTCGCCCTGACTCTGTTTTGGTAAGAAAATCGATATATTGCATAACTGCTTCCGGATTTTTGGCTCGCGCATTCACAGCTGCAGTCATCTGAACGGGGTTATTCCACACCATCGTGTGCTGTCCTACGGACGTGGTTGGCAGAGCGATGACCTTTAATTTGGCCTCAGGAACATTCTGCATCAGTGTATCCAGTTCCTTCGCTGCAAACCCGGTATAATCCGAAGTCATGGCCGCGTACATACCGATTTTGCCATTCAGGAAATCCTGCTTCGCCTTGGCCCCGTCCTTGTCGGTCAATAAGTCCTTATCGACCACACCTGCTTCATATAATGCACGTTTGAATGCCGTGGCTTCTTTCATGTTGTTGGGACCAACTACCATCTCTCCGTCCTCCACATTCACCCAGTTGGCGTTGTACATATAGCGAAACAGACCCGCTGTATCGCCGAACTGAAATCCACCGATGCCATATGTATCATTAGCTCCGTTTCCATCGGGATCATTCTCCGTGAAGGCCTTGGCTACCGCCAACATCTCTTCCTCATTGGTCGGTACCTCCAGATTCAACTTTTCCAGCCAATCTTCCCGTATGAAAAAGCTCGTTAGTGGAAACACCTCGTTCATACGTCCCACTTCATAGAGCTTACCATCGCTTTTGATACCGGCCTTCTTGAGCTGGGGATATTTCTCCATCAAGGCTTTGTATTCCACACTCGAGTTCTCGATCAACTCATCCAACGGCATCAGCTGTTTCTGATTAAACAGTGTGTTACGGATCGGCGTACCGAATTCAAAAATGATATCCGGTGCACTGCCAGAAGCGAATAATACGTTAAGTTTGGACTGGGATTCCCAGCGGGGAACTGCTGTATATTTTACATTAGCCGGGCCATTCTCGTTAATCCACTTGGACCACATATTATCTTCGATCGTACCCATGCCGCTTGGGACCGCGCCACGATCATAGATCGTTGACGTGATGTTCCCCCTGTTGCCTTCGCCTTCCGCCTGTTCGCTACCGTTACCTCCTGTACATCCCGCCAGCAAACCACCGATCAAGCCCAGAACGAGACCCGACTTCATCCATGCCTTCATCGTTAACGCCATAGATAAGACCCTCTTTCTCTCCTGTAATATGAACCCATGCGGGTTAACCTTTAATTGATCCAAGCATGACCCCTTTAACAAAGTACTTCTGCAAGAACGGATACACTGCCAAAATGGGTATGACCATCACAATGACAGCTGCTGCCCGGATGCCTTCCGGGGTCAGATTCGATATCATCGTTGGATCGGTAAAATCCTGTACATTCAGATTGGACATAATCATATTTTGGACAAGCACGGTCATGTTGTATTTGGACGTATCATTGATATAAATCATCACACTCATGAACGAATTCCAGTAACCCACGCCGTAAAAGAGAGCAATAGTCGCCAGCAAAGGTTTGGATAATGGCAACACGATTCGGAACAAAAGCCCCAGTTCACCACAACCATCGATGCGCGCAGCCTCGTCCACTTCCCCCGGCAGATTTTCAAAATAAGATCGCATAATCAGCATGTTGTACGTGCTCACCAGGCCCGGTAGCCAAAGCGCGCCGTAACTGTTCACAAGACCGAGATTTTGCACGACCAAATAAGTCGGGATGAGTCCACCGTTAAAAATCATCGTGAACACCATCGCCATCGTAAAGAAGCGCCGGTGATAAAAATGTCTACGTGACAGCGGATATGCCGCCATAATCGTCACCGCCATGCTGAGCCCTGTACCGATCAATGTGATCTCCACACTGTTCCAGAATGCATTCAGAATCGGCGTTCCCGTAATTAGGCTGTGATAGGAGAACCATGTGAAATCGACGGGCCATAACCCCACTTGACCTGAAACAACCGCTCTCGCATCACTAAATGACAAGGCAACAGTGTTCAGTAAGGGCAGGATACAGCTGACGGCAACCAATGACAACAATACATAATTGATTAGATAAAAGACTTTTTCTCCTTTGGTTTTTCTCATGCTGTTCTCCCTCCCTACCACAAACCTTCGTTAAATCGCCGCGCGATATAATTTGCACTGAAAATGAGGATAAATGCAACCAGTGATTCGAACAATCCCATCGCCGTTGTCAGGCTGAACTGTGCTCCCTGAAGACCGGTGCGGTAGATATAGGTACTGATTACATCCGCTATCTCATTGACATTGGAATTCTGAAGCATATACACCTGGTCGAATCCGACCTCCATCACCCGCCCCATCGACAGAATAAGCAGGAGAATAATGGTGGAGCGTATACCCGGAAGGGTGACATGCCAGATCTGGCGCATTTTGCTGGCCCCATCCATCTGTGCAGCCTCGTATTGGCTCGGATCAATGGTCGTTAGTGCCGCGAGAAAAATGATGGCATTGAAGCCCATATCCTTCCAGATCCCTGAGCCAACAAACACCGCTACCCAGGAGCCCTTGTTGTACATGAACGGATAAGGTGCTCCCGTCCAGGCCTCGACCCAGCGGTTGACAATCCCATTTTCCAAAGAGAACACCGTCATGATCATCATCGCAATGATGACCCAGGAAAAGAAGTGTGGCATATAGACCACCGTCTGCACCGTTCGCTTAAAGGCCATATTTCGCACTTCATTCAGCATAATGGCCAGAATGATCGGAATAGGAAACCCGATAATGATACTTAACAGACTGAGGAACAAGGTGTTACGAATAATCTCCACCGTGCGCGGATCACTGAACAGCGTCTGAAAATGCTGAAAGCCCACCCATGGACTGTTCCACAGCCCATCATAAAAGTTGTAGTCCTTGAAGGCCATGACCAGCCCTCCGATGGGTGCATAACGAAAGGTAAGGTAGAACATAATCACCGGAACAAACATCAAGATTAACGGTATATTCATCTTGAATCGTCGAAGCCGCTGCTGCCGAATCCGATGCTTCATTTCACTATCCGGCGGTTGTAATCCAGACGGCGGACCTGCGGTCAGTTCCCCCTTCACATCCATCACTCCTCTCTGCTGTTGATGTACTATAGTTGTATTTTAGATAAAAATGTAAGCGTAAACATTTGTTATTTAACGATCCTTTTATAATTTTCTACGCAAAAATAACCCCACATGGTGGGGTTGACCTTGGAAACGAACAGATATTAAGAGAAGGCTTCTCTTTAATTGTGACCCTGCAGCAGTTCAAGAGGGATTGCTACCGGGCACTTCACTTGGCTACTTGCTTGCGATATTCGCGGGGCGATACCCCCGTCATCTGTTTGAATACGGTTGTAAAATAACTGGAGTTATCGAACCCGGTCAGTTCCGCGATATCTGCCATACTCTGCCGAGTGCTATGCAGCAGCAGCTTCGCCTTATCAATTCGGCGCTTGCTGACATATTGGCTAAAGCCTTGTCCTGTCTCTTTTTTGAACAAATGGCTCAAGTAGTTGGGTGTCACATGAACATGGGCAGCCACGGCCTGCAACGTGCATGTGCTGGAATAGTTCATTTCAATATACTGTATAACTCGTGTAACGACATGATCCTGCTGTTCCTGAGTTAGCCGCATCAGCATATCCACCCACTCTTCGCTCTTGCAACGGGCCCAAGCGATGACTTCAGGTATGGTATGAATCCAGAGCAGTGGATCTGGGGCAGTTGAGTCCATACCACCGGATTCCTGAGGCTGAAGCTGTTGTACCAGTAAGTCCATCATGACCTTCATAAGCATATGAATCTCCGCTTTGCCTTGTGACAAGCTCATCCCGGACGCTTCTTCTAGCAACATCTCGATCCGATTCATTATCGCTCCAAATTGATGGTGGAGCAGCAACGAAGTCAGTTCCTCTCGCAGTCTCTCGGTACGGTCCACTTGGCTGTATTGTTCCCTGATCCGAATGTCGGACTGTTTTCGGCGATATCGTTCATGTGCCTTTTGTAACACCTGACATGCTTCATCAAGCGAGAACGGCTTTAACAAAAATTCAATTGCCCCATACCGGATGGCACGCTGTGCATATTCGAACTCACGATATCCTGTCAAAATGATAATCATAATGTCCAGTCCACTCTCGTGTATGCGTTCGGCCATATCTAGACCATCCATCACAGGCATGTTGATGTCCGTAATGATCAGATCAGGTGTGCAGCTGTGTACAGCCTGTATCGCTTCTTCTCCATCGGCCGCTTCCCCAACGACCTCCCACCCGAGGGGGTTATTACGAACCAGATGAATCAGACCCTGACGAAATAATGCTTCATCATCCACTACGAGCATACGTCCATTCAACAGAACCTACTCCTCTCAGTCACCTGAATTTCCCGGCATGAGTCCTCACCGATCTGATAAGGCAAACGAAGACGTACTAGCGTTCCCTCTCCCACAGTCGACTCGATATGTACACCGTAGGGTTCACCGTGTATCAACTCAATTCTTCGAAGTACACTCCGCATGCCAATGTGCTGACGTTCCTCATCTGCATGTGCCACTGGCGTCATAATGCGTTCAATGACCGATGCATGCATGCCGCAGCCGTTATCTGAAATTTCAATGATGAGCAGATCCGGCTCTCCTTCATGCCCGTTTTGCCGCGAGCCACGAATCTCCAGATGGCGGTTGCTCCTTTTGTCCGAGAAGGCATGAACAAAAACATTCTCCACGATGGGCTGAAGCAACAGTCGGATCACCTGACAGCGAAGCAATTCAGCAGAAACGGCAATTTCAATTGACAAGGCTTCCTGATACCGGGCCTGCTGAATCTGCAGGTAATGATCAATTTGCTTCATCTCATCCTGCACGGTCGTCAGTTGCTGCACGGGTTCCAGCGTATACTGCAGCATCTCGGACAAGGCAGTGACCAGGCGAGCCGATTTCTCATCACCAAGCATATAGAACTTCCAGAAAAACATGCTCAAGGTGTTATACAGAAAATGGGGATTCAGCTGGGCCTGAATAGCTTTGAGTTCAGCTTCTTTTTCACTGAGTTCCCGCTCGTACACTTCATGTATAAGCGTATCAATCCGGGAAGCCATTGCATTAAATCGTTCACCGATGAAACCGAGCTCATCCCGTGTCTCGATCCGTACCCGTGTATCGAACTGTCCATCACGCACTCTTTTCATCGCGTTGACTAGACTCGCAAGTGGACGCAACAGTCTGCCGCTAATTACGGTAATGATGAACCAGGAGCATAATATGCTGGCTACGGCAGAGAACACAGCAACTTTTACAATGATCTTTCCCTTGTTCTGAATCTGAGTGAGTGAGACCTTGCTGACCAGGGTGAAGCCCGCTTTGTCTGACGTTTGCTTCGTATACAATTGGGGTGTTCCCTGCTCGTCCCTGATCTCAGTCGCCCCTAGGCTTAGCTCGGTAAGTGGTGGTGGATCCGCATCCTGATTATGAAATGCATAAAGAAGCTCAGCATCTGCGTCAAACAAGTAGACAGCAACTTCCTCGTTCAGTCGCAGATCTTTGAGATACGATTCGAACAACGAGGTGTTAAACAGTATTAGCATTACGCCATAGGTCTCCAGATCAACAGACCGCATTAATCGTCCCGCCAGAATCCAATTGGATTGTTCCTCCTGCAAGAAGGCATCCGGCCCCAAACGATTCCAACCATATTCGCCGCCCGTTCCTTCCAGTCTATGAACCATCTCTGCCAGATAGGAAGGATCCATCTGTTGAAATGAGCCAGCAAAGGCGCCGAGATTAAATATGTTTTCCTTCAGGTCATATATGCGGAGCCCCATGATCTCCGGTGCATCCAGCCTTACCTGATACAACTGATCATCCAGTTCATCTTCCAGCTTCATCTGATCGTAGGACGAGATGCCAGAGGTCTGTGCTTTGATGGCATTTTTTACGGAGGGATTCAGTGTGATATAATCGGTGACTTTATACATGTCGTGTACCCTGGAATCCAGACGTGCAAGAATCTGCTCTGCGGTAAGACTATACTGGCGACTGACCTCTTCATTGAACAGGTCGATATGAATGCGATAGGTGATCAATCCTGTGATTCCGGAGATTAAGACCGTTGCGGTAGATAAAAACAAGATTAGCTTTGTTTTAAATTTAAAGCGTTTACAAAAGTTCATCCACCACATATTTCACACACCTCACCTATATTCCGTACATGTCTTACTCCTAAAAACATATCATACACCTATTGGAAAAAACCAGAAAAACCCTGACCCCGCTTCAATCGGTAGTCAGAGTTTGAAGGCATGTGATCCAGACATGTTACCGGGATGATCCAGATTAACTCTGGATCACGGCATTTTTATTCCCCGTAAATCTCTTTGATCCGTTCTTCCTCATTCGTAGACAAAAGAACATTAAGCAATCCCATCGCATTGTTGGCATCGGTTCTTGTCGTCTTATACATCTCGGCAAACGCCGCTTCATCCTGCTCCGGGTCCATCGCAGCAAGTTTGCCCCACGACGTGCGTGCTTTGTCGTATAGCGTACTCAACGTGATGTCACGCGGATGCTGTGCAACAGGTGCCATGGATTCAAATTCCGCTGTGACCCTGAAGAAATCCTTGGAATCCTGGAACGATGTACTGTTATAATCCTTATTTTTCATCGCATCTTCGGTGATCAGCAGACCTTCACGGGCGATAAACAGCGTTTTCACCATGGCACGCTCCAGATTGGTTGCTTCTTCCCAAGTTATATAAGATTCGTCAGGTGCTTGCACGGTTGTGAAAAAAGGAAAGGCATCATCAATCAACCGCTGCGAATCAGAATGAATCGGCACCCCTGCATTCATGTCCACAACGGCATCACTATAGTTGGCAACATTAATATTTTTGGAACCTTCCTCACTCACCCGACGCACCGGATGATCATTCAGAGGGATACGGATATAACCAAGCTTATCCGCATACTGCTGCTTTAACTCGTCCAGTGTAGAGTCCTTTCCAATCTTGCCTTCGTCAGTTGAAGAAGACTCTTCTGTAGCTGAACCTGTCTGCTCACTACCGTTCGAACCGGTTGCTGCGGTTTCTGTTACAGCAGCATTCGAGCTACTGCTCTCTGACGAAACAACTTCTGTACCGGAAGCAGACTCCGGCGATGACGTCTCTTTCGCTCCGCCACCACAAGCTGTCAGAATCGCTGCCAAACCAAGCATAACTGTGAACGTCTTTATCTTATAATTCCATTTCATCGTATAATCTTCCCCTTATCGTATGTATATTCCTGAGAACCATTAACCTCTGCTCCAAGACTTGAACACTCACTTACAAAAATATCCTTTCGGATAACATGCGCGATTCACAATTAAACATGGTCTACATTGTATCACAAGTCAAAAATGGGGTGTATACGACGATATACCTGTGTCTAAAGCCTTTTACTATTCCTGTATTAACTACCACCGCAACACAAAAACACTGCCGCCCTTAAGGACAACAGTGTTCGTAAAGCGTGATTATTTAATGCCTTTAGCTTTCTCCATGTGTTCTGACCGAATCTGAGGATCCGTGGAATTGACAGATGAGAGCAGAGCGTAGATCGCTTGAATATCCTTCTCTTGAAATACAGTCTCGGGAACTTCAGTCTCAAGTCGTTCCGTCTTCCGCTGAATGGTCTCTACCAATTCATGATCGTAGATGATCAGTTCATCCGAATTCACATATCTCACAGCAGGATCAACACTGATGCGGCATCGGTTGGTGAAGGTTACCATAGAGACGAGACGTACTCTTTTGTAGTCTCCAAGGTGTGCATGGATGGCTTCCACATGTGCACGATGCTGCATGAGTGGATTGTACATTTTGACCCGGCTACTGCTGACCGACCAATTGGCCTCTCTTCGTCCGCCGCGGATCTCACCTGTCGTCAAATTCCGGGTTTCGATCACAAAGATTGCCCGAGGGCCGATCACAACATGATCAACCTGCGAATAACCGGAGCGTGACTTCGGATTGGTAACGAGTAAGTCGTTCAGCACTTTATATTCACTTGGAAGACCAATCAGCTGATCTGCTGTGCTGGGCTCCTCCGGCTGGCGTGTCCAATCCCCTTCCGCCTTTTTCTTGCGCTTACTGCGGACCATACGCGGAGGAATGGTTGTCGTCGATGGTAACGCTGAAGCGGAGGCTGTAATCTGGTTCGCAAGCTCTGGCTGTGTCTTGAACAGAGACAGGATCTTCTTGAACATGGGCAAGCTCCGTTCTATTGTAGTGTGGGTTACGGGTGACCATTACAGGAGGAATAACATCCTTTGACACATTCATTATGTAAACTTCTATTACTTATGTCGGATAAAGAGGGGGAAAAATAAAGGGAAAACGATCAAAATGTCTCCAATACGCAAAGTACATATGAACATTTAACCAATTCCGTGACTTTAGACGCATAAACAAGCCGCAAAATTAAAAAAACAGCGCAACCTTTCCTGAATAGAAAAAGAATACGCTGCTGTTCTCTTGGTTGTTAAGCCTGAAGATAATAGGTGTAGAGCACCTGTGTACCCTTCTCTTCCAGACCATTATTCGCTATTTCCTGATACAGGGATTCGGCCAGCGCCAGCCCAGGCGTTTTCATGCCCATCGCTTTTGCAGACTCCAGTGCAATTCCCATGTCTTTGATAAAATGTTTCACATAGAATCCAGGCTCATAGTCGCCTGCGATCATGCGCGGGCCGAGATTGCTGAGTGACCAGCTTCCGGCTGCACCGGTAGCAATGCTCTTCAGCACGGTCTCCGCGTCCAGACCAGACGTCTTGGCATAAGCGAGTGCTTCGCATACGCCCATCATACCAGAGGCAATGGCAATCTGGTTGCACATTTTGGTATGCTGCCCGGCTCCCGCCTTGCCTTGCAGCACTATGTTGCTCCCCATCTGCTCAAACAGTGGACGTACGGCTTCAAAGGCCTCCGAACTACCCCCAACCATAATGGACAGCTTCGCGTTCTGCGCTCCGATATCACCGCCCGACACAGGCGCGTCCAGTGCATGCAGTCCTTTGGCTTCCGCAGCTTCAAAGATTCGTGCAGCCAGTAACGGACTTGAGGTCGTCATATCAATGAGATATGAACCCGGTTTGGCATTGGCTACGAGACCATCCTCACCGAGATAAATCTCCTCCACATCCTTCGGATACCCCACCATCGTGATGATGACATCACACGCGGCAGCCAGTTTGCCTGGTGTGTCATGCCATACGGCACCTTCTTTTACCAACGCTTCTGCTTTGGCAGCAGTTCGCGTGTAGACATGTAGCGGATATCCCGCTTGCTGGATGTGCCCAGCCATGCTTTTACCCATCACGCCTGTACCAATAAAGCCAACTTTCGTCTCTCCAGGTGCCTTCGTCGTATTTGTCATCGCAGGTTTCCTCCCTATTTCTCTATACTTCGCTCAGAAGTTTTCTTCGACATTGCTATATCTGTATGTTAAAGCTTTCTGGCTGGCTCGTCCATCTCGTTTGCCGCTTTCTGTGAAAAAATATGAAAAAGGAATCAACTTCCTGTATGCTGTACAACCTAACGGAAACTTCCTTCATTGGAAAGGAGGATTCGCATGAGTCGTGAAAAAGGTCAAATCACCATTTGGTTGTCCTTTTCCATCATTTTATTAAGTGCCGGACTGGTCTGCCATGTCTTGTCCATCCCAGCAATTCTCGAAGCTGCGGGCAGAGATGGATGGTTATCTGTTGTCGCAGCCGCTCCCTTGTTCATGTTGTTTCTATGTATGATGTACATCATTATTCGACGGGTACGTGGACAGCGATTAACAGATTGGATCACGCGAGAATTCGGAGCCATTCCTTCCTGGATCTTCCGGATCTCCGCTTCCATCTTGCTGTTCACGCTTGGCACGCATACGTTATATGAGACAACCAACTGGACAGTCTCCACGTATCTTCAATTCACACCTCCTTATGTTCTGGCCGGTGGCGGAGCGCTGGTTGCTGCCTGGGCGGCGGCCAAGGGCATACGATCCATCGCGATGACTTCCAGTCTGTTGCTGCCCTTTGTGATACTGCTTGGTTACTTTGTGATGTCCGCCAATATGAAATACAAAGACTACAGCCTATTGTTTCCGATTATGGAGAACGGCATGGGTCCCGTGTGGCGGGGCATGATTTATTCCCTTGCCGGGCTTATGGAAATCTGGATTCTCATGCTGTTCCAACATGAAGTCAAAGGCAAAATTCGTTGGTGGTATGTTCTGATCCTAGGTATTTTCATGCTCAGTATGGCAATCGGTCCCACGATCGGAGCCATTGTGGAATTCGGTCCTGAAGAAGCAGCGAAGCAACGGAACAGTCCCTATGAGCAATGGAAACTTGTGAATATCGGAAAGCTGCTGCAACACGTTGATTTTTTGTCCATCTATCAGTGGCTTAGTGGTTCCTTTGCAAGGGTTGCTATATCCATGTATCTCATTGTGGATCTGCTGAATTTCCGCCGACCGAAGAAACGATATATCGCCATTCTTACCATTACCGTCATTATGAGCTTCATGGCGATGCAATGGTGGCGCATTGATTACGTCGACTATTATGTGGACCATATTCAGTTCCCGGTCATGCTCGCTTATGTCTCCGCCGTTACGGTGATATTAACGATTGCTGCATTAATCCATAAAAAAGACAAGGAGGCTCCCGATCATGCCGATCTCAACCCAGCCCAAAAATAATCGTGAAGTTGAACCGTTCCGAATGAACGAGCATAACTTGAATACCTTTTTTGCCGGATCTGACGATGTTATCATCAATAGTCATATGATCGGAGAACCTCCGATGCAACTCATTATGACCTATTGCAGCGGTATGGTGGACAGTGAAGCGATCTACGATATTATTCTCCCGGAACTCAAACGAACATATGAAAATACACACTTTATCCGTACATCCGACATTGAAAAGTGCATCAGTCTGGATTGGACACGAATGGATCTGCAAGATCCGGCATTTGGAACTGAACTGATGTCTCTCCGTGTTTTTGAAGGCCAAATGTTGATCTGTATTCCTTCCCTGCAAACCATGTGGAGTATTGATATATCTAATATCCCTACTCGAACACCGGAGGAATCGACCACCGAAGTTTCGATCCGCGGGGCAAGAGACGGGTTCATTGAACCCCTTGCCGTCAATGTTGCCCTGATACGTACACGTCTGCGTACGAACCAGCTGGCCTGTAATATCGAACTGATCGGTACACGTTCTGCAACCAAGGTGGCATTGATGTATATCAAGAATATCGCCAATCCGGAGCTGATCGAAGACGTCCAGGATCGGTTGCGCAAGATTGAGACCGAACGCATCTTGACCGCCAATGAACTGGAAGAGTTGCTGTCGCCTTCGAAGATTACTTTATTTCCCGTCACCCATTATACGGGTAGGCCTGACTTTGCTGCGGAATGTCTCCTGAACGGACGTTTTATCCTCATTGTCGACGGCAATCCCAGCGCCATTATTGGGCCGGTCAATCTGTTTCTTTTGCTCAAATCCCCGGAGGATGCCAGCTTTCCCTTCTTACCTGTGAACGTAGGACGGATGCTGCGCTTTCTTGGTCTGATGATCACCGTGTTCCTGCCTGGCTTTTATATTGCGCTGACCTCATTTCATATGGACCAGATCCCCTTCCCTCTGGTTGCAACAATATCCGTTGGACGGATGGGGTTGCCGATGGAATCGGGAGTGGAGATGTTTCTCATTATGCTACTGATGGAGTTGTTCCGAGAGGCGGGGGTACGTTTGCCTAGTGCCATCGGCCAGACACTGACTGTCGTCGGAGGTCTGATTATCGGGGATTCCGCCATCCGGGCCGGTATGGTCTCCCCACTCATGATCGTTATTATCGCAGTCACGGTCGTAGCTGGAGCAACGATTGTAAACCAGGTCATGACCAGCTCTGTGCTGATCCTGCGCTTCCTCTGTTTTGTCCTGGGGGCTTCCCTTGGCATCTATGGGTTCATCCTGTCGTTAATTCTGTTCCTCATCTACCTGACCGATCTCAAGTCGTTTGGCATTCCGTATCTCACGCCGTTAACGCCACTTCATTTCAAACAAGCGATAGCTTCATTATTCAAACTGCCCAAAGGGTTGGGTAAACGCAGACCCGTCTATCTGGAGACCCAAGAACCGCGCAAGAAAGGAAACGGACGATGAAACACTTGTTACAGCGATGTTTGCTGAGTCTGTTAAGCCTATCGATGTGCGTGATGACGAGTGGATGCTGGAGTGCATTTGAAATCCAACAGGTAGACTACGCCAAAGCCTTTGGGATTGATTATAAGGACGGCATGTATCATCTGTATGTGCAAACGCTGGATTTTGCCAGTGTTGCCAAAAGTGAAAGTTCGACCAAAAGTGCAGATACCCCACCTGTGTGGGTCGGCCATGCCGAAGGGAAAACCATGAGCCTTGCGCTCAACGAGTTGTTCCGTACGGCTCAATTGCATATGGCCTGGGGGCATGTGACCGCCATCGTTATGGCAGAAGGTGTGCTCACCAGTAAACATATCAAAGAAGTGTTCGACATGCTGGGACGGTTTCCAGAATCTCGTTATACAACCTGGGTATATGGAACACGAGAGCCTCTGGAAAAAATCCTGAGTGCAACGTCCATCTACAATATGTCGCCACTGGATAGCATTCTTCATAACCCGCTGCCCACTTATATGGAAGAATCGTTGTACCCGCCCGTCCTCAGCTTCAAGCTCATTGCAACGCATAATGATCCGGCTACCACCACGTATCTGCCGAGTATTGCATTGAACAATACTCAATGGTCTGAAAACCAAAAGAAACATGATCTGTTTCTGGTCGAGGGGGCCTTTTTTGAAAGGACGGGGGTTAACTTCGAATTCCTGCCACGCAGTCAGCTTCCCGGTTATCACTGGCTAATCAAGGACATGCGGCGTGCTCCCCTACTTGTCCAGAAGGACGGAACGATCTATGGGGCACTCAGTGTAGGATTGCCGAAGATCAAAATTAAGCCTGTCATTCAAGGTGAAGAGGTCAAGTTCAACATTGATGCCCAATACCTAACCGCGTTGTACGAATATCTGGTGCCCACCTCTTATGAAGAGATGATCCAGATCAGTGAAGTGAAGTTGCGGGAACAGATCATGCAGACCTACCGTCACGGCCTTGAGCGTGGGGTGGATATTTACGGTCTTCAGGAGAAGCTGTATCGCAAAAATCCGAAACTCTGGCGTAAGTTATCCAACAATGGGAGTAAGATGATGCTTACGGAAGATTCGATCCAGGATCTCAAGATCCATCTTACTATCCCGTATACAGGGAAATATAAACGCAAAGTATAGCAAGAACGCGAAACACCCCTTTGCCCGTATGAAACGACGGATAAGGGGTGTTTGTGTATGTGGATATAGTTCGTTTGCAGTTCGGGTCATACAGGTCTGTGACTGCGAAGTTTCCATTCCATCAGCCAGCCAATCCATATGGAGAAAGACAGACCGAACAGCAGGATTGGAATATTGTAAAACAAGGTGTTCGTGTACTGATTCAGCCAGCCAAAACGGTACACTGCGGAATCCGAATCATTCGTAAATCCGTTGAGTTGCATGCGTAATTCATCGATGATGTGTAACTCCCAAGCGACAGACAACACACACAGTAGGAAAGCAACCAGGGGTATCAAGGCATGCATCTTCCCTCCCCAGCGCTGACGCTGATCGTACAACCACCATTTGGACAAAGTGGTCGTCCAGATACATAGAATCAGAAAGGTCAGAAGAGATGGAAATAACACCAAAAGCCCTAGATTACCGTTACCAGACACCCCTCTGCCGGGTTCATGCTGAAAGGTTAACCCCTGTACGGCACCAATCATGAGTAAGTTCCAGATGAGGAAGATGAAGTATGGCTTGTTGATTCTTTTTAAGCGACTCATATGCTACCTCCTAACCTCACTATCGAGAGATGAGTAGATGACGTGACCTTCGTCGTTCAATCCTTTTATGTCCCAAATCATCTCGTGAATCGGCTGCTGAATTACCGCATACCACAACCTGCCGCTGGATTGATCGGGAGAAGGTTCCACGATTTTCGCTTCCACCTGTGAAGATACTGGTTTGGGTTCGTAACGTATATGCAGCTGGGTAATGTCAGCGTCGTGAAGATACCCGTATATAATATAGATCATTTTGCCTTTAGACTCCTCGTATCCTGATATATGAGAAGTCAGCGGCTCGGCCTGATTATCCTGCAAACCCCCGCCTATTCTGGCCAGTTCAGTGAACCACATCTTTTGCTGGATCAAAGCAGGAGTCAGGTTATTCGTAGTGAGATCTTGATATAAAACCAATTGAGTTCGCGTTTCAATAGTTGTAACTAGCTTTACCTGTTCTGGGGGAATACCTTCTTCGCTTAAGATTGTGTCGATGTCCTGCGGACCACAAGAGCGTATCAAAAACAGAGCGACCAATACAAAGAACAACACGTACGCTGTCCTTTTCCAATTACGTGTCATACGCATACCTCTCTGTACACCTTCTTTACTACCATCAATTTATAAAATGATGGCAAGGGCTGATTACTCTAAATTGACTTTCACTTTTTATAATAATCCATTACCCGCAACCGAGTAGTCAGGATTAAGGTCTGAGGAATGAGCACAAAGACAATATACATAAGTACAATTAACCATAGATGTGCGGCAAAATTCTCCGCACCAAACGATGGTTTCGGACGCTCAATCCAATACCACCAACACGGGATGGCAATAAACCATGTCAATCCTGTCGAAACGAACATGTCTTTTACATCGCTCCATAGAAAGCAGAACACCGCGACGAACAAAATAGGACCTATCCAAGAATCCAATATCGGTCCCCAGCTCTTGAAGACAAAGATAATGGCAGGATACAGAAGATTGATGGCCCAGCGCCAGATCGAATTGATGTAGATAAACATAATTCCTCCTCGCTCGGAAATAAAATCGATTAATAAGGGGACTGAGCTTTACGTCGATTTTCGAGGTCTGCCTCTTCCATCTTCCTTATATATTGTTTTAATTGTTCTTTGTGTGCTTCTAGCTCTGCTAATTTGGATGTAGTCCCTTCAAGAAATGTCGACATTTTTGCAGACAACTGTACTGCAGACTCTCCCTTCCAGTCTTGCAGCCTTCCATATATGTTTCGCATCTGCTGTTCCTGTTGAATCAAGCGTTGCTGCAACTGTTCACACTGCTGGATCGCTCTTCTCAGATCTGACAGAGAGACAGATATTCTCCCCATATGTACACCTCCTGTACGTTCATTAAATCTAGGCTATTATTGATCTGCCAGAACAAAATCCTGTCTTTTACGTTCGATATAATCTGCGATCTCTGTAATAGATTCTTGGTACCACCGATTGATCCGCTCCAACGTTGCTGTAGCATCATAAGCAATAGGAGTAAAGGACTGGCTCTCACTTGTTGATATATGCGCTTGGAACATCTGGATTGAAGAGCGAGCATCATTGGCAAAACCATGTAGACTATCCCGCATCTGTCTGGAAGCATGTCCAAGCTCCTCAGGTGTTAGCTGAATGGTTCTCCCGTGTTGGTCGCCAACATAGTACGCTGAGTTCTGTCTATGCATATCGACTGGGCTGATCCCTAATACTGCTGCCGCAAGTTGTCCGAAACCTCCCATAGCAGAACCATGCTTCTCAACAAGCGTATTCATCGCTTCCTTAAACTCTTCTCTTGCCTTCATCATCTCTGAATAGTTATCTACTCTAGGCTGACCATCCACACGTCGCCCATCTATCGTATACAATGTGTTACTTATGTTCCCTTTCTCATCGAATGTAAAATGATCCATACTATGTGTTTTCTGACCGACTAACATGGAATCCAAAAACTTAGATAGTACACTCTGTTCTCCAGTTATGGAAGGAACACGAATAAATTCAAACGACCACTTGTTACCGAACAATCTTTGTTCCCACCACGTCTCCCGAGGTATAGGTAAGAACATGGGAATTGTCTCGTATCGATTAGCATCTTCAAAAGTGGAATTGATATAATAAGTAGCACCGACATGCTGCTCAGCACTCTTCACACCAGAACCCACAGAATCCCCTGGATGGACATAAGCCACATTCGTTTTCAGATAGTCTCCGTTCCGAACCTTCTCTTGCAAATCATCAGGAAGTAAATGTACAATACTTGGCGGATTATAACTAGCTGACGATATTCCATTACGAATCGCGACATATTCCGCCTGAGCGCCTCCCAACGAGTGTCCAGTCGTTGATATTGCAGCTTCTGGGTACGCCTCCTTCACTTTATCAAAGAGGTTCATTGCCTGAACAAACTGATTATTCTGGTACCTAGATTCAGCTTCAATAAATGGCATTTGTTTATGTAGAGGTAGTGACGAAATCTCTTCCTTATATTGCTCCATATAATTGTGAGTTTCCTCCAAATTTTTGGTTCGATTACCCACAACATCATTTAAATCAGTCTCCCAATCTGTTAGTACACTCCATTTGGGACGATCAGGTGGTTCAGTTCCTCTATACCCAATAATAACTTGATTAATATCTTCATTGTAAAACACTGAAGCATCAAACCCCGAACCATTTGTATCGTGGAGTATTGCTCCCTTCGGTTCAACTATTGTCCAACCTGGAAGATTTTCATTTTTATATCCGGATGATGGTAATTCTCGTATGTATACCTCATCAGCAATGGTCCAATAGGTCTTATCATTTATGTATGTCATGATACCCCACCTTGTCTATTACAATAATTTGTATTAAAGTGTCTTTAGAGTTTATTTCCATAAAAGGAGAATTAACGCTTATGCAAGTAAAGCCTATAGCTCTGACCTTACTTATTTTTCTATTCTTATTAGGAGGATGTTCAAGTATGTCTACCTCAGATAAGCAAAGTATTGTAGATACAGCTACACCAATAAGTGTTCAGTACATAAAGAAGTACTATGATGCGGACTTTATTGTAACAAGTCACGATATTGACGCCCCTTACATCCATTCACGCCTATACCTAAACGGTCACATAAAGGGACATGAAGATGAACAAATTACCATTTCCTATGACTACGATACGCAGGAGGTTATCAGTGTACAAGGACCAGGCTGGTTTATCGATAGTCGAAATCCGAAAAAGGAAGTACCTTCTTCCTGAGAAAAAACTGCAAAGTGATACACCAATTTATATGTCTCATTAGGAATGACCTGGAGAAAACGTCCAGGTCTCTTTTTTATGCAGTTGTTAGACGTAGTTTATTTGTAACAATTTTCCTGTATATATCCATTCATTATAAATCAATATCCACACACCCGAAAACTCATGCCTACAAAAATAAGTAGAAAGTCTGTAATTTGAGTTTGAATAGCAAAATAATATGGAAATCCGTCTAGGCCATTTTTACCAAAAAAATTAATGATATGCTTAATTATGGGATAGAAATGAAGAGAATAAGCATGATTTTGGATATTATAGCTCATACTACCTTCAGGAAAATTATCGAAGGAGTGACAGCATGAGGTTAAAAAGTATCATTGTCGTTGGAACTGTGTTAACTTGCTCAACTCTGTTATGGGGCTGTGGTAATGGCACTACGAATAATGCTTCCCAGCAACAGAATGACACCGTTCGGTTGGAGAGTTGGAGCGATCCCAAACGACTAGAAGCTTCTCATCTTGAGGCACTTGAGCGTATGGAGAAAGATCATATCCACCGAATGGTTTCACTTAGTGCAAGTACAGATGGAGACAAAGTGATAACCACACTTGAACGATCGAGCCAAAAGCTGGAGGAAATGAGACCCCTCGCCGAAATGCTCCAACATGAAGGCCATCCCGCATTATTACAGCGAATTCAAGACATGTCCGGTGATATCCAAGGTTCCAAATCCGTCGTGGCTGAGATGAAAAAATTGCCTCAGGACGGTAAAATAAAGATTCAGTCTGAGAACTCCGATTCTTTGCATCACATCAGCAGCTTCCGTGATTACCGCCAGTATATGCAAGAGAAAATTCAAACTTTGAACAAGAATAATACTGATTTACACTAATCAGTATTAGCTCCTTACGCAAGTGACTTCAATCGATACAATTGTATGAATGAAGCAACAATAGTTAGGTGGGAAGCTTACTTCCTATCTGACTATTTACTTGTGAGCAGATATAGACAATCACTGCATCCTGCTGCAACCTTCCATGAATGGTACATATCTTCTGTTGTACAAGTCGTTGCTGATCAGCGATTACGAAATCTTCTCTCCTTCATACAAATTAAGATAGGACCGTTCTGAAATTTCCTTATATGTTTGATCAGTTATATAGGTATCCATAAAAACTCTTCTCTGTTTACTGATCTAAAAAGTTAAAGTATATTATAATGTGTTAAGTTCAAATATATAGGAGGTTAAAGATTATTTTTAAAAATATTCAACTTGTATCTATTACAATTATAATCTTAGCCCTTATATTGGGAGGATGTAATTATATTCCAAATCAAGACAAAACTATTGAAGAAGCAACTCAAGTGGGTCATCAATACTTTATTGATCACTATAATACTGAAGTGGAATTCACTGATCATACATTTATGCCAAAAGATCTTAGTCACAATATCAGTTTGAGTGGTCATGTTAAAAATAATAAAGAAACCGAAATTACCATCATCATTGATTATGACACGTTTGAAGTTCAAACAGCCGTTGTACCAAAAGAGTTACTTGACTAAAAAACCAAGTAAGTTCCAACAAGGAGTAATAGATATGCTCAGTATTAAATATCGTACAGCTCTAACCGTACTAATAATGATTGTTATAAGTATCACTGTATTTTGCGGTTGCATGTCGAACGAGCAAAAAGAAATTGTACAAAAAGCTGAGATTGCAAGCAAAGCATATTTTAAAGAAATCTATGGAATTGATGTTGAGGTTACAGGCCACAAATTCATTCCGTCTGACTTGTCTCATACGGTGTCACTGACAGGGCACGTAAAAGGAAATAAGAGTCAAGAAATATTTACAATGGTGGATTATGATACTAATGAAGTCAAAACAGGCTCAATACCTGATGACATAAAACCTCTTAAGTAGATGTGTTAGCGCAAGAAGAATTGATAATACCTAGGAGCTTTGTAAAAAAATGACCCTTTATATATAATTAGGATCGTCTCTGCCTAACCTCGCCCTATTCTTTGCATTTCCTCATTTTATTCCACCCACAACTATACCCAGATGAACATGCTAAATAACAAGACTGGAGCAAGTACGCCTGTGGCTAGGATGATCCAGAGTGTGGCGGGCTTGATCCTTTGGCAGTATGCATCGACCTTGCGCATTCGATCTTTGCGCCACTTGGCAAACCTGAGCCGTCTGATCATCCGATTGAGAACGATTTGCCGCTGCTCGGCCTCTTCGAATTCATCGATCGCACGCCGCAATTCCTCGTATAATTGAGCCTCTTCCTGCCCAGCCACTGTAGGTGTAATCATCTGATCCTTCCTCCCATGAGCACATTATTGAGATACTGCCTCTCACCTATTCGAACCATCATTTTCGAACCATCATTAGTACGCCTGTATTCCATGTCACTACCTTCCTCACTAAACCACTACTTAAATAACACATTACAGACCTTCAAGGTTTGAAGATTTTTCAAAAAATGGACAACCCAAAAAGCCCGGACATAGCCCGGACTTCGTAGAATCATGCTAGAACTATTTAACTGAGTGTTATTTAGCTCGCGTTAGGGATCAATGCATTCAAGCATACTGCACCTTGTGCACGCACATTAACGACAATAATCGGCGTGTCCAACATGTCGTGCATCCAGGACATATACTCTTCTACTTTTTCGTTCGGAAGGATCGTCAGAATAACCCCTGCGAATCCACCACCATGAATCCGACAAGCACCATCACCCAGGTTTTGCAGATAATTCTCGGTCAGTGCCAACGCGATGCCAATCTCCTGTTCCTTCACAGCACCACTCTGATATACATTCTGCAGCCACTTCCATGACGAGTTACCAGACGCCGTAATCAGTTTCAAGAAATCAGCAAAACGTCCATCACGCAACGCCTGAACCTGACCATCGACACGATTGTTTTCTTCCAGGAAATGAAGTGCACGCAGCACAGCACGATCCCCAGCCGCTTCACGAACCTTCTTGAGGTTGGCATAGATGGCGTCAGCTGTAATTTCCCGAACATACTCACTGCCCAGTGCCTGAGCAACCGCTCTCATCTCATAAGGTACAGCAGCGTAATCTTCCGTCAGATCAGCGTGGTTACCGCCTGTATTTACAATGACTAATGAGTAGCCATTTTGTTGGAAATCCCACTGAACAGGTTCAATGACAGGCTGTGCGGGATTTTCAAAATCAATAGCAATGAGTCCGCCGTACGCACAAGCCATCTGATCCAACAGACCGGAAGGTTTGTTCCAATAGTGGTTCTCCGCATACTGACCGATTTTCGCCAAGGTGACAACATCCAGTGCACCGTCATTATAGAAGTGATTCAAAATCGTACAGATCAGCATCTCGAATGACGCCGAAGAACTCACCCCAGATGCCGAGAACACGTTACTGGAGAGATACGCCTGAAAGCCGCCAACCTTATATCCAAATTCTCCAAATCCCGCAGCCATACCACGAATCAATGCTGTTGTGCCATCGTCTTCCGTATTTGGCGTGAGGTTCGTGAGATCGATTACATATTTCTTGTCATAGCCTTCTGAGTAAAACGTAATAACCGACTCCGCAGTTGGTGCAGCCACGGCAATCGTATCCAGCGTAATGCTGCCCGCTAGCACTTTACCATGGTTGTGATCCGTGTGGTTGCCGCCAATCTCACTGCGTCCTGCTGCGCTGAACAACTTGCTTTCCTCTTGCGCACCAAAGTACTCTTCGAACGTCGCGTTCAGCTTGGTGTAACGTGCAGTCTGTTCCTCTACTTGTGATTGTCCATACATTTGGGCAAGCAACGCTTGGCCCTCCGTGGATTGGATCAGATTCAATGGTTGTGTCGTCATTAATAATCCTCCTATGGATGTGCAGCTTTTATTTTTGGGCTGTTAGTGAACATGGTTGTCGCATCTGTTTCATACCTTATTCCTCTCCCATTATCTCAGCTTCGTAGCGGAAAAGGTAGGGTAGAATTGAAAGTTTGTAAGCGTTTTGTGAAGTTATTTGTTGTAAAAATAGGATTGAAAACCATTTTGCAATAACTTAAATTAGGTTTAAGTGAAAACACATTATTTTCCAGACTCAAAGTTACTATGCTTTACATCTTATTGGTGGAGGAAACGATGAAAATCAAATCGAATTATACCAAGTTATTCGGTGCATTTTCGCTTACATTTTTGGGTGATGGACTTACACTGGCTGCGGTTCCTTGGCTCATATCAACCCTTACAAGCGATACGTTGTATGCCTCCGTCACGATGACGGCACTTCGTTTACCCTGGCTTCTCTTCAGTCTACCTGTAGGTGTCCTCATCGACCGTTACTCACGCAAACATATGCTGATTGGCGCAGGCTTTACTCGAATGTTCCTTCTACTTGCTCTGACATTGTGCATCTGGGGAGGATGGGTGAGCATTCCGATTCTGGCTCTGTTCATGTTTGGTATCGGCCTGAGCCGAGTTGTATTCGACAGTACAGTGCAGACGGTCATCCCACAACTTGTAGATGAAAGTAAATTGGAGAAAGCGAATGGGCAGTTCACCGCCGGACAGTTAATCACGAGTGATATTCTGGGCGTTGCTCTGGGAGGGTTCATTATAACCCTGCATATTGTTTTCCCTTTTGCCATAGACGCCGTAACGGCTGTTATTGCTCTGCTCTTTTTAATTAGTATGAAGGGAAAATTCTATCCAGGGGATACGGAAGCAACCCGGAAGGAAGTTCGCCCGATGAAGAATTGGAAACGTGAGATGTGGTCCGGTATTCGATATGTCTATCATGATCGTTTTCTCCGCGGACTAGCCATTCTATCTGTTACCATTACGCTGATGTATTCGATCATTCTCGCTACTCAGATTTTCTTTGTACGAGATGTGCTTCAGTTGGATGCTTTTGCATTCGGTATTCTCATCTCCATTGCAACAATCGGCAGCATTGTAGGAAGTCAGGCTGTTGCTTATATGCGCAAGAAATGGAGTACAAAACAATTGATTATTTTCTCCATTTTGTGCATGGGAATCATCTACGGTGTGGTGGGTCTAACTACAAATGCGTATATGGTAGGTAGTCTGTACTTCTGTGCTGCATTTTTCATTATTGTCTACAATGTTACCCGTTCCTCCATCCTGCAACGTTCCGTTCCTAATGAGATGCTTGGCAGGGTCGGAAGTGTGTTTCGCTTTCTATCCTTTGGCATCAGTGCCATTGGTACGCTTCTCGGCGGATTATTGGTGCGGGTTAGTGAGACGACATTTGATCGCGTATTTTCGCTGCAACTCCCTTATCTCTTGTTAAGCCTGATCTATATCCTCTCTGCTCTGATATTCGCAATGAAGATGGAGAATCATTCAGAGAATCAGCAGCCTAACATCAACGCTTGACTGTAACGTTAGGTCATACTTGATAATGATCTCAAGCTTACATGAAGGAGAGATTAAGGATGAAGATTACCGCTTTACGTTCAGATCAAATCTATGAGGAGATCATCCAGGCTGCACCCGATGAGAAAGTGGAGTTATACCGCGAGCGAATGATGAGTCCATTCATGAACAAATGGAACATTCAACAGATCCCGTTTCGATCAAGCGAACCTAATGGCTTCGATGTGATCATGATGAATAACTTTATGAATATCGCTCCCGAAGATATCACGACCGAGATTAACGAATCGTTAGCAGCGATTTCGTCTGAAGTATTCTGGCAACAGTGTCATGAAGCTATTTGTACGAGTCTATCGACCTTTACAGAGCACGGGATTGAGCTATCGGTCTCCGAATATCTATATACGATTTTATTAGGCGACAAGAATAGTCCTTCACTCACCATGAACGAAGGCATCAGCGGAGATGGTGGAATCCCGGGTTATATTATTGCGAACCTGATCCCCAATGGGTATACTCTACCTCGTATGCAATCCGTGTTAGCCCATGAATGCAATCATAATGTGAGATATCAATATATCCAGTGGAATCCACAGATTACGCTTGGCGAGATGGTTGTTAGCGAGGGGCTGGCTGAGAGCTTTGCGACATCCCTGTATGGAGAAGAACTGCTAGGACCCTGGGTAGCCAAAACGGATATGGAGAATTTGAATAACGTTATCAAACCAAAGATGAAAGACCAGCTACATGTCACCGGTTTTGACCAGATCAATCCGTATCTATACGGCGATGAACTTGCCACACTGCAAAACTTCACGCCCGTAGGTATGCCCTATGCGGCTGGCTATGCCTGCGGTTATCACTTAATTCAATATTATCTGAACAAAACAGGTACACCGATTACCCAAGCAACCATCACTCCGGCAAGTGTTATCCTTGCTGAAACAAAGGACTTTTGGAATGAAGACACCCTATTTCACCGTTAAAGATATCATTCAGATTACAGGCATCACCAAACGCGCATTACATTATTACGATAAAACCGATCTCTTAAAACCGAGCAGAGTCGAGGACAATGGCTATCGGTATTACGATCAAGAGGCACTGGGGAATCTGCAGATGATTCTCTTGTTCAAAGAAATGAATTTCTCCTTGAAAGACATTGCAGCCATGATGCAACTTTCGAAAGAAGAACAGAAAGATATCCTGAGAGAGCATCGCAGTACACTCGTTCAACGCAAACAAAAACTCGAAACCATCATCGACCAATTGGACGAGTATGTAGATGGTACAGATATCTCTCATCTTCATCTGTTCGACGACTCTTCCATACTTTCCATTCAAGAGCAATATGAATCCGAGGCGAAGTTCATCTATGGAGACACCGAGAAATATCAGGAATTCGAAGCTAATGTGAACCAACTGTCTGTGGAAGAACAAGAAAAAGCCTACCAGCAGTTCTCGGTCAACATGGAGCAGGTATTTCGGGAGTTGGCGAAGCATAAGAATCTGTCTCCTGCTTCTGGTGAGGTGCAAGTGTTGGTGGGAGAATGGAAGGGTTGTCTGGAGCAGTTTATGAGCTGTGATGATGAGATTTTGAGGTGTATCGCTGAAGCCTATACGACAGATCGTCGCTATGTGGGTTATTTCGGTCAGTTTGGCAATGAGGATTTTTTGAGGTTTTTGTATGAAGCGATTATGGTTTTTATACAATCAGCATCGAACAGATAAGCTTTCGTGTGAAAAAAAATGCCCATACTTTGCCACAGCCGTGTATCAATTCGTGGATCGACCTCACAGAGCGCCCGCAAGCCTTCCAGCTGTGTGATATACAGATAGCCTCCCGCGAGCATCCGCACCTCGGCCCCCACGCTCCGCCGCCCGCTTTAAGTGCGGGGTCAGTAGTTTTCCCGGACTGCATAATAAAGGACGTCATAATATAAATCCGGGACGCATGCTGCATCCGGGAAATGAGTTCGTCTGCCAAGTTATCTGTAATGAGTTTTACGTTAAGCTTCGTCGACATCGATCAGATACACCCGTTCCTGGAATCCACCACGCTCCTCAGCTTTGTCTGCCCGTAGCTTATCCAGCTGCGCCGCATTCGCACCATGCACCTCCGCCAGCGCCCGAATCACTTCGAGCATGTCTGCCAATTCTTCCAGAGCTTCCTGATCGCTTGCTGCTTTTACATACTCATCCGATTCTTCTTGCAACTTCGTTCTTAATTCTTGCTTGTACTCCTCCGGGTCCAGAATGCGTGTGCGGCATTCCTTACCGCTGGATGTGATAATATGCGGAATCTTGTCCCGTACCAATTTGTTGTATGTAGGCATGTGGTATAACATCCTTTCTGCTCTTGAAGTCTCCCAGCCTCGATCCAGAATCTCCCTTGTTGCCATTATACAAGTTGCTATGTGGAGGGATGGGTTGATTTAATAGAAATATTCTCAAAACACCTAGCCTCACAATACTGCTGCTAAATGCTAACTCCTATGGTAACTACTACCATAAACTTAAGGAATAATATCCATAATGGGAATGATACTATTCCTCTGTACATCACCGGTCCTATCCTTATTCATTACACTTTCACAAAATACATAGCAAAGACGCCTACTGGGTCTATAAATGAGCTATTTATTGAAGTTCATTTTAGATACTGAAATTTGAAATCAAAAAAAATTGCAAGCCTCCTTAGGCTTGCAACACTATAACAGTTTCACGAAGCCATTTAACTTCGGAAGATTGTTGACTGCTTGTTTTAATTTTTCGAGCTAATCTTATTTCGAGAACCTTATAATTTAAATTATTCGCTATCTCTTCTATAATCCGATCAGTCTCAATCACTACGCCAAAGTATGATGAATTAGCAACATTAATATATAGTAAAGCGCCTGACTTGCATTTCGATTTAAGACTCAATAGAAGATCTTCTAAATCACAAAAATATCCAGCAATCATACTTGGAATACTACTGTTCCAAAATCTTTCTTTGTGTAGTAATACTTTATTTAATCTATCTTCTAAAAGCATGCTGTTTGGAAGTACATATTGTCCCCATTTAACCTGAACATGAGATCTCATCGTTTGTCTACGTAAAAACCTAACATCTTCGTAAGAATTAACATGCCCTAGAATCCACAATTCAATCATGTGCGAATCAGTATAATCGCGGGAATTTAGATAAGGCGGAGAAGTAATAACCAAATCAACAGAAGAATTCTCTATTTGATCAATTAATTCTCTACAATCGCCTGTTTTTAACAATTCTATGTTGTTAACAAGGTTATCATATGATTTGCGCTCAACATTTAGGATGTCATCTAAAACACTGGTTTTACATTTTTCAATAAATGTGGAATAAATCAATTTTCTTCTATATATTTTTTTATCCCAATTTTCTTTATATTTGAGAGCTTTTCCATCTCTATTGACATTACTAAATTGCAGTAAAATTGAACCAAGGGTTACATAAAGTATATCTTTATATTGTGGAAATACTTCAGTAACTTCGTCAATTGCCCTGCGTATACACAATAAAGAGTCTAGAGCAGTTTTATGATAGAGCCATTTTTTTAAATTGTTTTTTTTTGAAATTGTCTTAAGTCCAATTTTATAATTATGAGTTTGACACTTACTAAGCATGGTTTCTATACGGTCGATTATTTCAATGAACTCTACAGATTTATAACTTTTCCCTAGTTTCGCTCTGCATACTTGACTCATAAAGGGACTAACCTCAAATGAATGACACTTAATCCCCAAATCTTGCGCAACTAGTGAAGTTGTGCCCCCACCGGAAAAAGGATCCAAACACGTTAATTCTCCAAGTTTTTGTTCATGAATGATTGATTGTACAAAGCTGTTAGAGAAACCCTCCAGTATAGGGAACCATCTATTTACTGCTTCTTTTTTGTTACGGTGTGCACTCATAAAATTCAAATAATCTTCAGACCAGTCTGTAATTCTTGTAGCATTAAATGATAGCATGTAATTCGCCTTCCCTGATAGACTATTAATCAATTGTAACAGATTAAAGTTCTGATAGGAAAATAATTTACTTTGCTTTTGATTGTATTACTTTTTTATAATATTTGCTCGCAGGTATTTTGTCTTTTTCAATTTTAAAATGTTGCTTTAAATCCAATTGGGGATACCCTGTGAATTCATTAAAATCATCAAATTCCGTCATATCCTCTCTGGCATCGTAGGTAATTAGTACTCCACAATAAATTCTGAAATCCCCACCAAGAGCTTGTGAATGGCCCTCTGCATCATCGATGTATTTCTTTAATTGGTGTGCTCCCTCCATAACCCTAACCGGGTCATTATATCCTTTGAAAATATTCCCCTCAGCTGTTAGTGATTTGCCAAGCCATTTTATTTCAAAAACATATAGCTTGTCATCACTCGTAGAAATCCAGACATCATAGCGCTCGCCAAACTTATTTTTAACTTCTGTTAACACCTTCCCAAGACAGTTTTGCTTAAGAAAGTATTCAAGCTCCTTTTGGAACCTTTCTTCTGGCTTCACTTTTAATAATTTCGGGTTTTCTTCAATTAATGAATGTAAAGATTTTGGCAACTCATTTTTGTACACGAAAAGACTTTTAAAAGGATCATATTGAATTCTTTCTTTGAAAAATCTATTTAATAGTTCCTTATAGTTAGAAATATCAACTAAACTTCTATAGTTAATAACATCAGAATAGTTTTCCATTCTATTTTCACTTTCAAAAGGTATCCCGTTAATTATAATATCTATACCCTTTATTCCCATATAAATAGAAATTATATGGTGTTCTTTTGAATGGATAACTAAGTCCTCATATGTGAACTTATCATTTTTTAATTCAACGTGACCAATAAAGCCATTAGTATTAAGATTGTAAATAATACATTTTTTCGCTGACTGTATAACATTTTGAATATCTTTTATTAGTTCATTTTTCCTAAAACTAACATCCCCAGTAACTGTGGTACTATCGGAAATAATAATAGCGCCTTGGACATTAAAATGTTTAACTGATTCCCATTCTTTCTTTATATAAATAAATAAGTTTAAAAGTTCTCCAGGATCGATATCTATATTCCCTTCTTTAAGTAAATCTTGGAGTTTAAATAGGGGATTTTTCTGATACACTTTTTTTATTCCAAACTCGTAAGCATCAAACTGCATTTAACTATCCCCTTTATATTTTTGATATAATACATCAAAAAATAATAGAAGATAATCTTGATCATCTTGTAACTCTAGATTCAAATCTCTTTTTCCTTTTACTTTGATGTATTCGAAGAACTCTTTTGTCAGGTTTTCTTCTGATTCGTCTGTAATTAATTTCGCTCTTCTGTTCATGGCATTTTGATAAAAAACATTTGGATCCTCTTTAATCAGTTTAGATAAAAAATCTTCTCCATATATACTAAGAGCCTTAACAAGAATATTAAACCACGCAACTTTACTCCTTAGAGTATCTATTAAAAACAGATTATTTCGGCATACTGCTTTGCCGCGATCTGAAATCGAATATCTATCCTCGACACGGGTTGCATATATCTTCCTGCTCTCTAATTCAAAAAAACCTTTAACATGTAAATCATTCATTTGCACACTGATTTCATTATTATAAGGACCAAATAAAGTATTCGAGAAGTTATAACTCCATATATTATTTGGTATAAATATTGGCGATAGTGCAGCGGAAAAATATAGTATTCTTTGGAAAGTTGATTTGTTTGCCCCTGACCATCCATCCTCACTCATATTGTAGGCAATTATCAACAAATCATTTTTCATTATTAGATCGGAGCTTTTCATTTATTCACTTCCTAATAACTGAATATATAAGGCTTGTAAATCTTTATTATCTCTTTGAAGTTTTGTAGGGTTCCCCTTTTCTAAAAGGTTAAGAGTACGTAGATTGCGTTCTTCCATATCAAAAGAGTCATACAATTTCATTAAAAAATTTGAACTATTTAAATTAGATGTAAAAATAATATTATTTGAAGACTTAGCAAATAAAAGAAACATCGCTGCTACTTGGGACTCATATACTATGTCAAGGCTACCTTCTGGAGTCTCTGTGATAAAAAATGTTTCAAATCCGGGGATAGTATTCTGTAAATAATCGATAATTGCCATTCTAAAAGCCTGATCCAAAAAAAAACGCTGTGATTCTGAAACGGATGTAGTTCCTTCCCTAATACTCCCGCTGATTCTTGGCAAATAAAGGATGTGAGGTATTTTATTAACCATTCGCTCTTCAACTGTCAATTCACAATTCAATCCAAGGAAAGTACTGGCATATTTATTAAAAAAATGAGATAAATGTTGGTTTAAATTAATTACAATTTCCTTAAATTGATTATTTATTTTGTTTAATTCCTTTTTCTTTTGGTCTCTTAGATTGTAAATGCCCTCTACCTCTTTTTTTAACACTTCAATTCTTCTGTTTTTTGCTTCTATGATCTGAGAATAGGTATCTGGCCCATTAGCTAGATTTTCTCTTGCTATTAAAGACTCTAAATTAATTAACTCCCTGTGTTTATTATTTAGTAAGTCTCTTAAAGTAACTATTTCAATATTACAATTTTGAACTTGGTCTTGAAGTTGAGATACTAAATAATCCTTATTGCTTATTTTTATCTCTAACTCAGTTTTTATTTTTGCAATTTCGTTAATCTTTCCAATTGTTTGAGAGTCGTACTCTTCTACAATCTGTAGTTCTGATGCACAAATCAAACACTTATTTTCCTTTTTTCTTTCTATCGCCTTTTCTCTAGCTGATTTATTTTTATTACCACAAGCCAGACACTTTCCCTCGCTTATAAGAACCTTTTCAATAGAAACGTAATAATCAGGTAATTGATTATATATGCTTTTATATAATTTTGATTCTAGTTTTGAAACTTCAGTATCCACATTCTCCATACTCATAAAAAATTCGTTACGCTCTCCAATTGCTGTATCGGCTTTTGATTTAATTTTACTAAACTCTTCAAGAATCACCTCTAATTTTTGTTCGATATCATGGCGCTCCTCCTCCAAAATATTTTTACGATCCAACAACTTTTCAAGATCATTTTGTTCATCAGAATCTTCACTTAAGTTTAGCGAAGTATATAATTTACTTTTTTCATTTTTAAGATCTTCTAAAGACTCTGCCTCTGTTCTTCTAGCCTCACTTCTATGCCGTCCCATTGTATCGAGAGTAATTACTTCGTTTTCTAGTTCTTTAAATTTTTCAAGAAAGCTTTCTTCAAAGAATAAAATTCTTAAAATTTCATCTTGTACTTGTGGATCCCAGGCGATGTTGTCTCTTCTTTCATCAAAAAACAAAAAAGTTCTTACAATTTTATCGAAATTCTGATAAGAACTGAGACCAGTCATATTTAAGATAGCACTTTGATAAAACTCTTCTTCCACATTTTCATCATACTCATGATCATTGATTCTCAAATATAAGATCTTATCATTGAAAAGGCTTCTTTGAATAAGTATTTTATTACTACCGATATTGTAGTCTAAACTAACACTAGCGAGGTTATTATTTTTATAAGATTCGTTCATCCTAACTGTAAAGAAATCAGGATTTGAAATCTTCTCTTTAGTTTTTATTTTCTTCTTTCCAGGCACCGTATATATTTTCCTATGACCTAATAATCCAAAAAGAATAGTTTCTACAAAAGTAGTCTTTCCAATACCATTTCCTCCAATTATTGCAGAAATACCATCATGAAAATTAAATTTAAAAGTAGGAGATTTTTTATATAATGAATAATTTTCAATGTTTATAGATATTAATTTAGGTAAATTAACATTTTTCATAAATACTACACCTTCATTATAATTTTTTTTATTACGCAAAAATTAAAATTATTGGCAAAAGATTGCCCCTTATTCCACAACTAAATTTTCAAGTACCAAAGCCCCCCTGATAAAACGTAATTATAGGATAAATATACCATAACTATAAGACGATACATACTTTTTACTCAGTACTTCTTTTCTAGTTTTTAAACAATACACTTATTCGCCACCGCTACCATCTTCGCAGGCATCTCTTCATGCAGTCGCCATACAAAGCTCATCGGTTTGTTCCCCTCATGACTTACATAATCGGCTTCGCCCAGAAACACAAACGGAGACGTATAGCCATGCTCCTCCTTATACTCCCTCACGAAAAGCACGATCTGGTTGCCCGTCTCTCGATGATGGATATACCGCTGTGCGGTAGCTGTATGCTCCGACACCCTGCTCTGTGTCTGCCAGTGGAATAAACGCTCGTTGATCGCATAATCCTCATACAGCGTAGATGGTGAGAAATCTTTGTCCGATTTGTTCAATGTAATGAAGAAGATATCGGTCTGTTCATCGGCAAAATACTTCACGCCTTCACGGAAGGCGGGTGATTGCTCAGCGTTCCAGTAGCCAAAGGCGGCAAGCACTTGGTCGATGGAGTACATACAGTGGATATCCAGTGGACAAGTGTACGGGAACGAATTACTTTTATCCACAAATCGCAGATGAGCCAGATTATATTTGAAAATATCCACAAGCTCTGCTCGGAATGCTTCACAAGACAGCACACGCTGCACACCCTCTTCAATGCTGCTCAACCCTAGTTTCTCAGGCGCGGCCCGGTGGAAGGTGTAATAGAACATAATCAACATGCGCTGTTCATCCGCGTTGGTTGGTTCTTTGCCTTTTTCAATAAAGTCGATCAGGAACGTCAGCCAGCTTCGGGAGTTGATCGTCAGCACAGACGGCAGTCTGCGGATGTACTCATCCTGCTCACTCTCTATTGGCTCTGTCAGTCCGGCCTCGGCCAACATACCCCGGAAATACCTTTTGCCCGTACGTCCACCATACAATTCATACAATGTCATCCCATGATGCTCTACAAAACCAGCCAAGGTCAGCGGCAGTCCGGTGTCTTGCTGGAACGTTTGCAGCTTCTGGATCAACGCTCTGCGATTACGACTCATCTGCTTGAGGTTGCGCATGACGTATTCCTTCGCTTGCTTTTCCAATTGAATGAACGTGCCGCGTGGTAAGTTCGAAAATCCATTCTCAACGTAGTACGAGATAGAATGTTTAGTAGCGCCGATCAGGGCGCGGAATTTATCCCGGAACCTGTATTCCTGATGCGCTTGTCCGATGAAGTCGAGCACGGTCAGGCACTCTTTGCCATCCGCCATCCGGAGCCCACGTCCCAACTGTTGCAGGAATACGGTCAGACTCTCGGTAGGACGCAGGAACAGGACGGTGTTCACTTCAGGGATATCCACGCCCTCATTGTACAGATCCACGACAAAGATCATGCGCAGTTCCCCGTTCACCAGCTGTCCTTTCGCAGCATGACGTTCCTGTTCGCTCGACCCGCCATGCAGGGCCATGGATGGAATGCCGGCTTTGTTAAATATTTTTGCCATATACATCGCATGATCCACCCCTACGCAGAACCCAAGTCCCTTCACATCGTCGAGATCGGTTACGTATTTGTTCAGACTTTGGATGATCTGGTTGGCACGGATTTTGTTATGGGTATAGAGTTTCTCCAGTTCGTTCAGATCGTAGCCTTTGCGCGACCACTTTACCTGAGATAGATCGACAGTATCGGTGACGCCAAAATACTGGAAAGGACTCAGTAGTTTCCGGTCAATGGCATCGGTTAGACGGATCTCGGCGGCAATCGTATGATCGAAGTAGGCGGTAATGTCTTTGTCATCCATCCGTTCCGGCGTGGCTGTGAGTCCCAGCAAAATCTTCGGTTCGTAATGGGACAACAGCTTCTGGTATGAAGGAGCAGCCGCATGATGGAATTCATCCACAATGATGTAATCGTAATAATCAGGGCTGGTGATCTCCGTCAACTTCATAGAGTTAAGACTCTGAATGCTAACAAACAGATGGTCCAGCGCCTCAGCTCGGTGATTCCCGACATGCAGCTCGCCAAAATTCATATCCTTCAGGATATACCGGAACGTATCCCGACTTTGCTTCAAGATTTCTTCCCGATGGGCGACAAAAAGCAGCTTTGCTCCCGCATGGCTTGCACGGAATCGCTTGTAGTCGAAGGCAGAGATGACCGTCTTGCCAACGCCTGTGGCGGCGACGATCAGGTTGCGGTTTCGTCCGTACAGCGTACGCTCGGCGTGCAGCTGCTCCAGCACTTCCTTTTGATAATCGTAAGGCTGGATGTCGAGGTGAAAGTAGCTGGACTGATCTTTTTTACGATTCAGAGCCGCCTTCAACTGTGCCTCATGGCCTTCATCCTCAGCTACATATCGCGTAAATTCACGGTCATTCCAGTAACTCTCGAAGGTCGCTTCAATCTTGCGCAGCACGTCGAGTGAATCCTTCTCCGTCACCTTGAGGTTCCACTCCATACCACTGGTTAGCGCCGGGTTGGAAAGGTTAGAGGAGCCGACATAGGCTGTAGTGAAGCCAGTATCACGGTGGAAAATGTACGTTTTGGCGTGCAGTCGAGTCACTTTGGTATCATACGAAATCTGGATTTCCGTGTTGGGCAGTTTGCTAAGTTCAGTGATGGCCTTAAGGTCGGTTGCTTCCATGTATGTAGTTGTGATGATACGCAGCTTCCCGCCACATGCTGTAAATTGCTGAAGCTGTTCCAGAAGCAGGCGAAGCCCGCTGAATTTGATAAACGATACCAGCCAATCGATCCGATCGGCGGTCACGATCTCCTTTTGCAGCTCCAATAACATACTCGGCTCGGACTTTGCACCTGTGAACAAAGAGCTTTGGGAGATTGGCGTATCTGGACGAACGATTTTGGTATCCCGGACCGCACGAATGCTGTTCAGTTTGGAATATACATGGGTCAGCACTTCCCCCTGCTCATCCAGTTGCAATTCATTGTACTCTTCTTCCCCCAGTGTGCCTTTCAGGGTAGCAATAATCTCATTACACGTTCGAATCTGCGCCAACACTGCCGTCTTATCTTCCGTCTGTTCCCGCACAATCTTGAGCGCTCGCCGAGTCACCGCCGCCAAATACGTGGACAGCAGCTTGCGCGCTTCCTCTGCATCCAGCTTCTCGGTCCCAATGTTATACACATCCGGGTCCAGCGCCGAAATCTCTTGCCTGGTGATAGTGTTGATAAGCTGTTCATATATGCCTTGTTTCATAAATGTACCTCGTGTGGGTGTAGGATGTTTGTAGATAACGTATTGTAAATCTCTATATATCCCTATTTACTACCGATAGTATAGAATCCTTTCTTATTCAATTTCCTAGATAAATTCCGATAAATATAACAGATCGTATTTTAATTATACATAATTAGGAGTGTGAGTAGTTTGTGGTATGGTGTAGGTTGTTTGGGTATGATCATTTTTGGATCAATTAGTTTGCTAGGTATCTCCAATGATAGTAAATTTGTTTTTTGGTTTGGAGTAGTGGGGTTCGCCATATTCAACTTCGGAGCTCTTATTCTTGGTGAAGTTAGGAAGAGGAGATTTGCTGAAGATATGGATGGAGTAATGGATATGACTCTTAATCGTACAAGTCAATTCGCTGCTAGTCAGGAGTTCCGTTCCGTAGATTTAGAGAGTATGATTGCAATTGACGAAATGAAGCAGCAAGTATGTTTTATGTATAACACACATGATAACCAAGGGGTTGAACTCTCTCGTACTCTCTCCAAGTTTAATTATGAAACGAAAATATTTCAGTATGAAGATATACTCCAGTCCGAGATTATTATTGATGGAGTAACTCACACCAAAACCTCAAGATCTAGCCAAGTCGGTGGTGCCATGATTGGGAGCCTAGTTGGCGGAAACGTTGGTGCGATCATCGGTGGTCTCAGTGCACTTCAAACTTCTCAAACCCATGTTAGATCAATACAATTACAGGTTGTTGTTAATGATCCTCAAAGATCATTTTATAGGATTAACTTTGCTTTGTTCGAACAACCTGTCGCTAAGAATTCTTCTTCATTTATAATAGCAAACGACAAAGCTACTCATTGGCATAACCTTCTTAGTTACCTCATTAAAACAGTGGATCAAGAAGAACAAACTACACTTATTGAATCTAGAAAAGAAGAAGAAAAAATATTTGCTCACTCTTCTGTAGCAGATGAATTATTAAAACTATCGGATCTACTTGAAAAGAAGCTCATTAGTATAGAAGAATACAACCATTTAAAGAATAAACTATTAAATTAGATTAAAAATCAGTATGTGAATAAAAAAATGGAGTACTTTCTATTCCCTCTGAATGGCAGAAGTACTCCACTTTTGGTGCAAAGCATATCTTGATCAAAAGTCACTCTTACTCGTCATTCGTACCTTGGATTCAAAGCATCTCTCCAAACTTCATCATCCACGAAATCAACCTTTTTTTCACTAAAATAAGCTCGAGTCTCTTGCTCCAGATCATTCAAGATTGGGGCCAATCCTTCTCGTTAATTTCCTTGGATTCAAAGTCCCCAACAATGTTCAGCCATCGATGATTTAACTGCTGATACTCCTCAATCCGGGCTCTAAGTTCAGGTGTTACAGGATAACTGGTTATATCCAGCCTCTCGAACGTCATTCGCATACGGTGAAGCGTAGGTGGCATTACATCATCTATACCTAGATCGTTCGTGAATAAAGTTGCGGGTTTTACCAGCCAATTGGCTTCTTCACTGAAATTTAGATTCATCAAGTTATACTTATTTATAATCTGCGTCATATCCTTAAAGTTGTAATAAAGCTGGCTGGCTTGTTCTCCATCCTCAACCATCTCGTTTGTTATTTTGTCATTCTTAAGTATTTGGTCAAATAAAATATCATTATTTATAATCGCACTTTTCATCATGGCGAGCTGTTCTCCTAGAATTTTATAGTAAGAAGCACCTCTACGTTTGTATGGTAGAAGTGCGCCTTTATGCATTATTTATCTGTAATTCAGTTGTGAGGTTTCGTAAAAACCGAATACTCGATATTCTCAAGGAGTTCTCCATAATGAGTCTGGAGCAATTCAAGATATGTTCCGTTGAATGTATACTTTCTGTTTTTGAAGAGAAATATCTCTTCTCCAGAAGTATGATAGAATACGCCATCTACTCTAAGTGATTCTAAGATAGCGAAAGAAATTTCATACATTGTTTTATACCATAACTCATATTGTTGATTATTCTCCAATTCAAAAGACATTGTTTGTTGATAAATAAAATCCTCTTCTTGAAACATCGTTTCATAAGATGCTGCTGGATGACCAGGCGGAAAATTATTATCATAAGCAGTTATTTTCAAACCACCGCTTAGATCAAACTCATGAATGAACAATGCATTCTGTTGTCGGTTCATATAATTCACTTCAAATTTCTTACTTTCAATTAGTTTTTTCAACCACAACGGATCTTGTTTTCCATTCAACTTCAGTGCATACTCCATAGACTTGTCTCCTCTACTTTAAGGGAATACCGATATGATCTTACCGTCCTTTTTTATTGCGATAACTTCTTCTAAACCTTGGATTTCCCATTCTTTAAATTGCTTAAGCAACGCAGAATCATCTCCAGACCACTTTGTTAAATTAATCACCACATTCTTGGTTTGTTGTTTAATCACTACCTTTTCCTGGACCTCACTCCAAATACCTCTAATACCTTTATTTTCAGTTGGTGCATAACAGTCAAATATACGCCCTTCAATTCTAAAATCGGGATCTCTTTTGGAACTCGTCCTAGGATTTTATAGTAAGAAGCACCTCTACGTTTGTATGGTAGAAGTGCTTTCAAGTAGTATCATTATTTCATTTACCTGCTACTTTTTTAGCTTAATAACTCCTTTTCAATATAAGGACGGTCAAGTAAAAGAAGAAGGCTTGAAGTTAGATATTTAGTTTGATATTCATCCAACCGATTATTGACCGTCAACAGACCATTCTCCATTCTAAGCAGTTGTGTAGAACCATCTTCTAGGAACAAAAGATTACCCTCAGTATATTTTATAAGTTTACTAATAATTCTGAAAATATGCTCTATCCCTTCAGAAAAAGTAATGCCAAATACCTGAGTTCTAATACATACATTAACATCTAAGTTATAATGTTTTTTAACAAAAGTGATATCAGAAGTATCCTCTATCTCAAGTGTCAAAGAGAAAAAATCAGAACCAATTACTATTTCTTTATCGTTACTATTAAATGAAACCGATCCGTTAACAAATTCAGTAGTATATCTTCGAAACAGTTTCCCTAAAGAATTAAGATCTAAATTAGATCGTAGAAATAATTCGTAATCCATGTACTGATCCTCCTCTATTTGATGAGTAGAACCCTATTGAAATATCTCACTAAAAAAAATTCTACATATCTTTATATTCTCTAGTTTCAATAAACCTTTTGTACTCTACTCGATCCCAAAAACCGTCTTCGTTATTAATTCTTAAAATCCCATCAATTCTATAAACACATTCATTATCATTAAGAAGAAACAACAGGTTACTTTCCGTCGAATCGATTATTTCAAAGACTAGTACAAGAATGTGAGTAATTGCCTCTATACTATCCCAGTCATTATCTATTCGAAAATTTAAACTCTGATTATATTTAAAATCATTGGCAAGAAACTCTGAATCGTAACCAAATGGACTAGCCGAAGTATCAATTAAAGCAATTGAAAATCCAACTTTATTTACTGTTTCATCAATTTTTAATCCTTTGTCTAATTGTATTACTTCATCACAAATAATATTGATCTTAGTTAATTTCTCAATCAGGATTTCTTTTGACAGCACAACTTCTTCACATTTCAAGGAGCAGTCCGTTGCCATTATAATTCCTCCTTATAGATCAGGGATATATATTTATAATTTTTCCATTTTTTATAGCTATAATCTCTTCCAGCCCCTCAGCAGGCCAATCATTAAATTGTTTTTTCAATATATCAACATCACCAGACCAATCGTCCAAATTTACAACAAATCGGTTAGCTTGTCCTTCTGCTAGTTTTTCATTTATCAATTTTGACCATATATTCCGAGGAGATTTTTCCCCTTTTGGTGAGAAACAATCAAAAACATTACCCTCAATTAAATAATCTGGCTTCTTATTTTGTCCAGGTAATTGAGGGCTTTGTGTGATATCATATCCTTTTTCGGCTAATATTTTTGCTGCCTCATTTTCCCGTTCACGCCCACGTACTGTTTCTTTGTCATCTTGTGGACGAATTTTTGCTGGATATCCTTTCGGCGTTGCATTAGAGCTCGGGGAATTACTTGGTCTAGTTAGTTCAATCTCATTTTTACCTATTCCTGCTTTCCCTTTCCCCGACTCAGGCTTACTTCCACCAGCCCCAATGTCATCTTTCGAACGAAGAGCTTTCCCAAACAAAACATACGCCAGAGCCTGTCCTGTCATCGCCCCACCGTAATATCCTGCTCCACTCTCATCAATCTGCTTCTTCTGATTCTCTACAAATTGCTCTATATCAGACCTAGCCGTTCCCTTGCCCCAGGCGGTATCCCATGCAAACTGAATACCACGTCCAACGTCAACAACTTTGCCCACTGTCATGGCATATGCCACACTGCTTAATGTACTGAACGGGTTAGAGAAGAAAGCTTCTGCCGTCTGGCCCAATCCCGTTATTGTTTCTCCTATAGATTGATCGAGCAGCCCTACAGCGAAATTTCGCTTTAGTTCCTCTGGAATATACAGTGCAACCTCGCCTGAACCGTCCGTTGTTCTGAAGTTCCTCGCGATAAACGTAAACTCATTCTGGATCTTGTCCAACAGCCCAAGTGTAGTTGGGAACACTTCCTTCACTTGCATAAAATCCCAGAAGAATCGCTCTCCTGTCACACCCGACCATTCGGATTGCAACATATAGATGGATTTCTCCAGTTCTCTAACGATTCGATCGAGTTCCAACTTCTTCTGCTGAACCAATCGAGCTTTTTCGTCCAACACATCGGGATGTACCTGAATACGTTGCATACCATCTTCACCGCCAACCTGACCATAGTAGTTATACCTAAATTTTAACAAGTGAAGAGTTTGATTGGAATCAAACGGAGGATTCATTTTCTTGTTAAAGATTCAGTAGACAAGGAACATTTGATAGCCAGATATTTTGCATATTCGTGCATGTTATTCATGGAGTCTTACTTCTGTTTAAAATACTGAACGATCTCTTCCGGTTCCTGGGTTTCCAATGTGATGTGGCCTTTCTCGAACAGGATCATGTACGGATATGATTATAGACCGAAAATCTTCTCATAATTAAACTTATTATCATCACGCACATTATAAAAATTCACACTGGTAATTGGGCCTTCTGATCTCAAATTTTCGTTATTCACTTCATTTAATTGCGTCTGTAAATCAACAATAAATGGCCGCTCCGAAAGACGGTCGGTAAATACAATGAGTGATGCATCATTTCTCTGATTTTGCGTTAGATATTCAATGGCTTTCTCTCTATTGTTCTGACCACAACCTGTCAATACGAGTATCAACACACACAATATCAAGAACCGCTTCATTAAATCCTCCTCCAAAATATGATATAATTGGATATTAAGATGAATTGAATTTTATCAGATATGCTTTACCTCTGAAAGGAGCATACACAATGAGCAAAAAGAGTGTCATCATCGCTATCATTATTGGTCTTATCATATTGATACTCCCCATTGTGCTTTATTTCTCTGTTACTAATAAAGCAGAATCCGCACTTCCCGATTCAAACATCTCACTTCAAACTAAAACCATAAATGGACTTACCATCACACTGCGTAATGCAACCTATACAGATCAAGAAGTGCATTTGGGTTATGAGATTCAGGGCGGTGGACAGTCTGAGAATGATTTGGAATATGTATTTTATAATAAAAATGACATATTCGCTGATTCAGCCTTCGGCAACATTCATAAACTTGGAGACAAGCATTACTACATCACGACCATCACAGATCAGGTTCGTGATCTTCCGGAGCAGTTGGATCTCACTTTTGAGATTAAAGCCCGTTCAGACTTGGCAAGACAACACGATATCGTCATCCCATTTAAACTTAACTTAAAGAAGAGTTAATTCATGATCACCATGAGTTAACTCTTTTTAATTGTTTACACTAATGCTATCTTCAATTGCTCATAAAACGTCAACGGATCCGCATAATCCGGTAACCCCGCCACCTGGCCGTCACCGAGTTCAAGAACAATCCAGGAGCCGCCTTCCACCTTGGCAAAATCCATCGTGTAGAAACGGCTTTGAATCGTTTGTGCAATGTCCAGAAATGAAGTGAGTGCATCTCTAAACGCTTCGTCCTGTCCTTCATCCCAATAGTTAGAGATGTATGCAGGCTTACCGTCTAACATAAACACCCGCATCTCTCGGGATAACGGCATACCGCTCTGGTCGTGGTAGGACAGAAACTCCAACTGAACATACTCCCTGAACACAAGCCCTACATTCAACTCTTCACCTTGTAGCCTCACAAAGTTATGCACAACCTGCTTCACATGCTCCTCATCCGCAGCATCTGGGATGTAACAGGCTTCCTTCCACTCATGTTTACGAGATTTCACATAATCCTTAACGATAATTGGCCGATTACCAAACTGGCGAGTGGCCTCCTTAACGGCATCTGGTGAAGCCTGAATCACTGACATGGGCACCCAGACCGAGTGCGGTGTATATCCTTTAATTACGTCATATGACTCGGGCAGATAATGGCAATGCTTGTATTGCTCTGGTGTATTAATGAGATATAGATTTTTCGATGCCAGCGCCTTATATAGTAGCCCGTACGCTTCCGGTGTCAGCATCCAGCCCCGGTACAGTACATCCTCCCGTTCTGTTGCGTGCTTCAATCGTCTCACAGCGAGTTCCGGACGCTTGTTCACTATTAGTTCTTCCAGATGAACCAGTCCCACCTCAAAGCCAAGTTCCTTGGCACATACATACTCCTGTTCATAACTCTCATCTACCTTCTTCTCATCCAGCGGCGAACTACTAAAAATAATTTTCATATGTACCTCCCTTATTCATCCTGCTTAATTGTGTTTCTCATACGATGTCGATCTAACTGAGCTCTAAGGTATAATAAATGACATACTACTATATACACCCTCATTCTACAGGAACAATTGATCCAATTCGAAGGAGGCTTATGCATGCAAATAGAACGACTTGATCATCTTGTGTTAACCGTAGAGAATCTGGAAGCAACCCTTTCATTTTATACCAACATATTAGGTATGAAGGTAGTCGAATTCGGCCAAGGCCGAAAAGCATTACAGTTTGGACAGCAGAAGATCAATTTGCATGAACGCGGAAAAGAGTTTGAACCGAAAGCTCATACCCCTACGCCGGGTTCGGCAGATCTTTGTTTTCTGGTCAGCACACCTCTAGAAGAAGTGATTCTCCATCTCTCACAACATCATACGAAAATCGAAGAAGGTCCAGTGGAACGTACCGGTGCGCTGGGTCCCATTCGTTCGGTGTATGTACGTGATCCTGACGGAAACCTGATTGAGCTGTCCAATGCTTTGTACAGTTAATCCCATGATTTTTCACCTTTATATGGTCGCAAAAAAAACCTGCAAAGCCTCGGCTTCGCAGGTTTTTGTGTCTTCATAAACTACCAGATGATTAATTAATACATCGCATCTGTAGCTACTCCACTAACACCTTGAGGATGAAAAGGACCCTTGCATCCCTCTCGCTATTAGTGAAGCTTCATTATTTCTCGAATCGGAACCAACCGAAGTCAAACTGACTGCCTGGCAGGAAGATAAAGCTTACTTTCTGCTCACCTGTCACCTGCTCAAGCTCAAACACCCGCTCCTCATATCCACCCGACTGTGTGAACTCAACCAACTGGTTGCTCTGTCCGTCCTCACCTGCGAAGCGAATATGAATCGTATTTTTATCAATCGGCGAATGACCGTAGATCACGAGCTTCGACGTGCCTTCTGCCGTAAAGTCCATATTTTCAAACTCCAACGACACATTGTTTCCGATACCTTCTACTCGATCACCCTCAATTTTGAACGTATCTCCATAGAGATGGTCACAGGATGCAGCGGCATTCTGTTCAAAGGCCCGACTCTGGCGCTCAAAGGAGAATCCTTTAATATGAATCTTCTGCTTCAGCACAAAACAGATCGATGTAATCCCGCTAAGGCGTTTGGACAGATGATAAGTCTCTTCCTGGTACACATTCCAGATGGACTCTTTGTCATATACCACATCCGCGATCATCGTACTTCCCTCTTCATCCGGCATACCTTCCCAGATCTGAATGAAGTAATCCTCAGTGGATAACGTAAAGATCGGAATGGTAATCGTATCAGAGCCGTATGGTCCGAAGTCAATATTACGGAAGCCTACATGTGTCTCTCCATCGCGACTTGTCGCTACCCCACGTTCGTTGCCGTTGCCAACTTCACCTTTGGTGTAATCGTACAGTCCGCCCGTGATGAAGCCGTATGGATCTTTGTAGGCTGTACCGAGACCATCCGCCTTGAACTCCAGCTGGGAGATGAGTTTCGTTTTATCGGTACCGTTGGTACTCGTTGCGCGAAGTCGGAACTCCCCGTCACCTATAGCAGATACTTTCACCGCATGTTGATGCTCGCCGTTGTCGCCCGTTCCCGCTTGAACAGCTTCCACCTTGGCAATGTTGGACTCGATCCCCGCATCATTCACAACAGCCCACTCGATGTCGCGATAGGAAGTGTTCTCCGGATACAGTTTAGCGGTTACAGTCAGCTCCGGGTTGGACGGATCGAGCAACTGTCCTGCACTACTGATGATCTCGATTTTCCGCAAAGGAATCTCCTGAGCATTCCCCGTCAGCACCGGACGCTCTTCATTGTTCATGAAGACAGGCTGCACTTGTTTTTCACCATCAAGTTCTCTATCCACAACCCGAGATTCAAACTCAGCCGTAGCCCCTTCCAACCCTTCAGAAGAAACTTCAATCCGCACCGTTCCAGCTTCATTTGTCGCTCCGATGATTGCCATCAGTTTGCCGCTGAACAGTCTTCTACTCAACCCTTTGTATGGATCATAGTCCGTGCTGTCCCCGTTATCCAGACCCAGCAATCGTCCAGCACCAGTTACCTTAACTTGCATACGGTTGTTCGCATTGTGCACCGGATTACCCGCTTCATCTTCCACATCAATTTCTACAAAAATCAGGTCTGTACCATTCGCTTGCAACTGCTCCCGATCCGCTTGCAGACAAATCTTCTTCGCATCCGTATAGGATCTTTGCACATCGGTTGCAATGATTTGACCGTTCTCATCATAAGCGATCGCTTTCAGCTCGCCCTCTTCATAAGGCACTTTCCACCAGCCAGACAGCTGTGTTCCATTGGCATGATCGATATCGTACGTGCCAATGGTTTTACCATTGAGTTGCAGCTCAATCTTCGGCGCGTTGCTGCACACGCGTACATCAATAATCTGACCCGGGCTGAAATCCCAATACGGGAACAGGTGAACCATCGGGCTTTTCTTATAATCCGTCCAAGCCGCTTGGTAAATGAAATAAGAGTCTTTCGGGAACGTTGCTGTATCCAGCTGTCCAAAATACGAATTCTTCGTATGATACGGTGTCGGCTCTCCAATATAATCGAATCCAGTCCATAGGAATTGACCCAATGAGTAAGGACGATCCCGCTCTGCCAAAATGCAGTATTCTGCCGACTTCGCGCCCCAGCTCGTCGTACTGTTACCCAAAGCCGAGCACTGCTCATCATCATCTGCCAGAATTGGCTGTTCGAGCGGGAAGTGATAGATGCCACGACTCTGTACTACGGAAGACGTCTCACTACCATAGATGATCCAGTCCGGATGCTCTTCATGATGTTTGTCGTAATATTTTTCCGCATAGTTGTAGCCTGCCAGCTTCACGATATCCGCGCATTTTTGTGCATTTTCCCAAGGCATGTAGTTGGAACCAATCGTCACGCCAGCATTGCCTTTTGGATCAAATTCCAGCACATAATCCATCAGCATCCGAGTAACTTCCTGTCCACGCTCATCCGCATGGGTGTCGTAAATTTCGTTCCCGATACTCCACATGATCAGGCTGGGATGGTTACGGTCGCGCTTCACCCAACTCTTCACATCGGTATGCACCCACTCCGGGAAAAATCTCGCATAGTCGTATGGCGTTTTGGCACGTTCCCACATATCAAAGGCCTCAGACACAACCAGCATACCCATCTCATCGGCAAGTTCCATGAACTCTTTGGCAGGCATATTATGCGCAGTCCGGATGGCGTTAACGCCCATTTCTTTGAGCAAAACAAATCTTCTACGCAATGCCGTCAGGTTAAACGCAGCTCCCAGGGCCCCGAGATCGTGGTGTTCGCACACGCCGTTCATCTTCGTGTGGACTCCATTCAGATAGAAACCTTCACTAGGATCCAGCTTAACGTCCTTAAATCCAATACGTTGGGTTACGGTTTCAATGATCTCCTCACTCTGATCATCCGTGATTAGTCTCAGTTCGGTGACCAGTTCATACAGATGCGGTGCATCCGGGCTCCACAGGTTTGGATTCTCCATACTGATCTGTTGGCTATCTGTCGATGCAGACGCATTCTGACCTGCCGAAGTCTTAACATTCGCTTGGGTGGATACTACTACCTGACCTTCATACAAGATCGTATGCACCAGTTTTGCCTGCTGATTCTGTTCTAGGTTCAGCTCCGTATCCACTTCCACCTGCCAGCCACCCGTCTGTTGCTTGATGGATACATAAGTCCCATCCGTAACAATATGATTGCGGTCTCTCGTCTTCAGCCACACATGGCGATAGATTCCGGCCCCGGAATACCATCTGCTGTTCGGGCTCTGATGTGCCACTTTGACCACAATCTCATTGTCGCCTTCCACCAGTGCTTTCGTGATCTCATGTTCAAAAGCAGAATAGCCATACTTCCACTCTCCAACCAACTGCCCGTTCACATACACCGAAGAATCCATGTATACGCCATCAAAACAAAGCAAAAGCTGCCGCTCATCCTTCGTATAATGGAACGTCTTGCGGTACCATCCAATGCTGTCTTCATACAGTTCAAGCGTATTATATATCAGCCAATCATGGGGAAGCTCCACAGGTTCAAATACCAGACCCGCAGGTTCCATAACATCCAGCTTGCTTTTCGCAAATTGCCATCCATCATTAAAAAGCCTCTTCTGATTCATGGTAGATTCTCACTTTCTTCAAGTAAATTATGATTACGGTTTCAACAGTAGCTGTCGCTTTTTCCGAAAACCTTTTCGGTAATACACAAGTATGACTATAACACATAACCCGATTATACCATCAGTCTCTTTCCTGTACCTTCATTTCATAAGATTTTTTAGCCAGAATGATGAACGTTTCATCCCTCCAAGCATTTCAACTCTCAATGATAACAAGCCAAAAAGGCAACCCATCAAACGGGTCACCTTCTAGATCGATCCTTTAGCACTCCACTTCTTCTCTATACACTCCTACACCAACACTACTCAACCTCTATCTCTTGTAAAAAGGGTTCCACCCTTTGCCTTTGCCCGATGGCATCGCGCCAGGCACCCCATCCGCTTCAAGCAGCGGACGGACAACTAACTTCACGGGCCACTCCTCGCTCTCGAATACCGCATGAGCGATCGCGGCCCGGTCAGAATCGGGAAGCTGCACTTGTTGCAGCGCTTCCTTCCAAGCCTGCTCCGTGATCTCCCATAACTTCGTTTCCGGGATGTGATACACCTCGCTCAGTGCCTCCATGATCGCAGCCAGATTCACCTGCGTCCCCAGCGACTGCACATAGAAGATCAGCTTCTGGATCGTCTCGTTATACAAGCTGTTCGAGTAGCCTGGGCGAATATGATAAGCAGGGTCTGCGATCCCATGCTTGTCCAGGTAAGGCTGATGCAGACGCACGGAATCATGATCGCGGAACAATAGACCTTTTACCTGATTATCCCGTAACACCAGACAGCAGTTCTGACCATGAATCTCAGGTACAACGCCCACCTTGAACAGACGCATCACGATATCATAGAACGTCGTAGCTATGCTGGTATAAAAGTCGAGGACATCCGTGCTGCTCAGATCATCACCCAGAATGTCCTTTAGTAAATGGTTACCTTCCAGATTCACACCCAGTGCAGCCATTGGAATGACTTTGTAGGCTTCATTAAGCAATTCAGCAGGATACACACGAATCTGTGCAGCCAGATGGCGTGGATGATCATCGAACAGTCCCATGGATTCTGGCATGAAGCCCCACCAGTTCTGCTCTTCACACATATACACCTTGTCCTTCAACGTCTCGTCACAAGCAACGGCCTGTCGTAGCATCCGTTCCCCAGCAAGACCATTCAGCAGCTTGACCACCGGAAGATAGCGAGCAGCCCCCAGTGACAGCACACTAACCGGTAGCTTGAGCATCAGATTAGATTCGGTTGATGCAGCCATCGAGCGCAGAGAGGATGTTGCCTGTACGTCGCCCACTTCTACATCCAATACGACTATGCCGCCTTCTTCGATCTCCCCAGTGAAACGAGGCAGAATCACATGCTGCAATTGCCACGGATGTACAGGCATCGGCAGATATTCGTCCAACGTGATTCCTTTTCGGGCAAACTCAGCTTCCACCACTCCGCGCTGAACATCGTCTAACACGTCCAAAATGGACAGCCCATCTTCACAACCTTGCTGCACGGCATCCAGCCGTATAGCCACCCAGCGCAGCGAAATCGCCTTTCCGAATTCCGCTGCATAGCGTGTTACATCTTCTGCGTTGAATCCCACCTTGGCTTTGGACGATGGGTGAAATGGACGATCCCGCAATGCCGCAACGCGCTCACCCTTGATAAACCACTCATAAGCAGACGCCGGGACGTTGGCGGACAGATACTGGACTTGTTCCCAGCCCAGAGCAAACTGCTCCACAGCAACGCCCAGACTAGCAAGAAACTCCGCCACCCCAGGTTGCGCATAAGCCTCATTCGACAAAGCCTTCTGTAACACGGCACGTCCAACTTCTACAGGAAAATCAAGGAGAACCCAGCTTCCATCTGCTTTCTCCTCATAGATCGGTGAACCCTGAACCCATTGAGTCCCCTGTCTTACTCCTGTTTCAACCAGACACAGTACACCTTGAGTGTGCAATCTATAGCGAGAAGCTACATTCTGATTCTCTTCACCGTCATATTCCTTATACAATCGACGGAACGGTGCAGGTGCCGCGGCAAAATCAATGAACGAACACTCCTCCAGTGGAAGCAATTGCTCCGACAAGAATGAATTCATCAAATCCGCCATAATCCGGCGTTCAGCGGCTTGCAGACTGGAACGCTTCATCAGTGTTGACATGATCATTGTCCTCCGTTAGATAATGGAATGCCGGGTGCGGATGCCCCAGAAAATCATGATGCGAGATGGTCCAGCAATAAGCTCCAGACTTTTCAAATACAACAATGTCTCCTACCCTTAGCAGCGCTACCTCCGCATCGGAATGCATGCGATCCTTGGGTGTGCATAGCTCACCTACAATATGAACACGACGATCTCTTACCTCTGGACGGACAAACGAGTGCTTCCAACGATCCGTCGCCATAATCTGAAACGGATGGTTATGTCCCCATGAAGCAGGCAGACGATTGTGGTGCGTACCTCCCCTTAACACGGCAAAATACTGATCATGAGAGGTTTTGATATCCGTAACCTCTGCGGCATAATACCCGTGGTCTGCTACCAGCAGTCGACCCGATTCAAAATACAGCTGACCTCCGCGTGAGGCAAGGCGCTGTCTGGCTTCACTTTGCTCCAGCAGGAAAGTGAACAAGGGCCAGTCGAATCCGGGGCTGCCATCATACGTGACACCGAATCCACCTCCTGCATTCACCACTTCCACAGGTAGATCATACTTGTGCTGCCACTGTTCCACCTTTTGCAAATACAGCTCGATCATCTCAGCATGCAGCCTGGCATCCATATTGTTGGACAAGGAGTGAAAGTGGAACCCGCTCAGTCGAACCACACCCGCGCCTTCCACACGAATGAGTTCAATGGCTTCTTCCACCGCCTCTTCATCGATTCCAAAAGGACTCGGCCCACCGCCCATGACAATCTTCGTCCGAGGTAACGTACTGCTTCGCAGATTGATTCGGAGCAGAATGCGAACCTCCTGCGCTCGCCCCTGTTGTTGTTTGTGTTTCGGCTCATTTTCTTGCACCTGCTCATGCTCCATCTCACGCTCTTTCGCAATCGCAATGATGCGCCGCAGCTCCAGCAGACTCTCCACATGGATGTAGCTCACGCCATTCTCAATGGCTAGCCGCAGTTCGCTCTCTTTCTTACCCGGACCTCCGAACAAAATTGGAACCTCTTGGCTTACAGCTCTAACCTTGAGCAACTCTCCAATCGAAGCCACTTCAAAGCCCTTCACCAATGGAAGCAACGCCTCAATGATTCGCGGATCTGGATTCGCCTTAATGGCGTAGAATAATTCTGTGTTTCCGGGCATGCTTCCCAGCATCTGACGTACCTGTTTCTGAATACCGGCCAGATCGTAGACATACGCACATACCGGGTCTTCCAATCCGCGTTGTAGTTCATCAATCACCTGCCATACACTAGGTTTCATATCTGCCCACCCGCATTCCTGTAGTCATTCCGTTTTTGGGCATACGCCCGAAACGCAGTATTCCGATCATCACCCAGCACGTATATATGTACTCCCCGCTCAGCCCAGAGCGACATGTCTTCCACGCCTCTCGTGACCGTTGCATAAGGTACTTCGCACTGCTGCGCGGTAGCATGCAATTCATCCAGTGCACGTCTCACTTCTGGGTGCTCGGTCTGCCATGGTACGCCGAGGGATTGCGACAGATCCGCCGCGCCTTCCAATACAAAACTCACCTGAGGGTGAGACAGAATCTGTGCACTTTGTCGCACGCCCTCCACACTTTCGATCATGGGTACAACCATCACCTGTTGGTTCGCTTCCCCAATGTATCCCGTGAGCGGATATTTACCGAATTCGCCGGGACGACCACTATTCAAGCTGCGCATACCAACCGGATGATAGTAGGCGTGACGAACCGCTTCCTCCACCTGCTCCAGTTGCTCAACATGTGGAATGACGATGCCTTGGGCGCCACAGTCAAGCACTTTAAGAATCTCCGCTCGCTCCACCTTCGAGATACGAACCAACGGGGTTAGGCCCACCAGTTCCGCCGCACGAATCAACTCTTCCACCGATTCCATCGATGTTGCGGCATGTTCCAGATCAATAATGACAAAGTCATATTCCGCATGGCCGATCATCTCGATGATGACCGGGTGTGGTATGGATACAAAAAGGCCATAGACTGGCTGTTTGCGTGCAATCTTTTCCTTCAGCGTGTTAATCCTCATTCGACGATTCCCTTTAATTCGTGTGTTCTCTTTGATTCAAGTGCATCCTTTGATACCTTGAGTGGATTGCTCGCCTTACGGAAATATAACTCTCCATCTCCATACAGACGACGCTTGGTCATCTCTTCGATCAGTGCATCTTCGGCAAAAAGGTCAAATGCAACAAACCGCTCTGCGTATTCCGGGTGCTGCTTCTGATAATCTACAATCACACCTGCGCACAGTTGCCAGAATGCTTCCTCTGCCAAACCAAACTTCTCAAGCGCCAACGCAATATCCGTCATGCAGATAAAGAAGAATGCATCATACGTATAGTCACGAACTTCCGACACATCTCCGGCATAGATGAAGGAATACCGATTGAACTTGCGGTGGGTTTCCGGCTCGGGGTTCAGCTTCGGAGCCCTTTCCGGGTGCAACAGTTGATCCGGTAAGTAGCGAACACCATCATGCAGATCCTTGATAATGATTCGTTTCGGCAGATCATCTTCCAGTACCAAAATGATATTCTGAGCATGAGATTCCAGCGCAATCCCGTGTGCATAGAGCAAATGAATAATCGGCAGGGTAACTGTGCGAACAAGGGCCTCGCTCCACTTTTTCACACCATGTCGTTCTACAGCATCCTGAATAAATGGAACACCATCCGGCTGCACCAACATCAGCGCATTCAGCGGCCATGCGGTCTCGCCTTCCTTTAGATGAACCGATACATTCTCCCGCCAGATCGCACCGAGTGTACCGTAGGCCCGTCCATACTGGGTTGCAGGCAACTGCTCATAACGGAACGACAGTCCCATGATTTCTTTCAAAATGCCAAACTGCACCTGCTGCAACAGCTCATCTTCACGAACAAGTTCATCCAGCCAATCGCTGATCAGTGGCGCGTTCTGGGTCGTATGCTGTGCCAGAATACGCGTGCTCGACGTGTTGGTGATGCTGAGGGCAAGCTTGATGTAAGGAGATTCCGGGTTCACTCTGTTAGACAGCGAACGGATCGATTGCTGTGCACGATAGGGCGAAGACGATGGACCAAGATACACAATGTCCCCATCCATAAGTTGACGGGCATATACCGTCTCCAACTGGTGCTCCCACTGCCATGGATGAACCGGAATGAACACAAATCGATCACCAATGTCAGAAGCTTCTTTCCCATCGCACTCCAGCATCTGATGGAATCGCTGTACGTCCTCTACGGTCAGATGCTGCCCCACCAATTCTTCAGAGCTATACCCTGTGGATACAGCGGTCTGAGCCAATTCTTTTTTCACAGCAACCCAGACTAATGCAACCTCCGTGTTAAACTCTGGGCCATAGGCGAGATTGTCTTTCAAAGAAAATCCCAACCTCGACTTATAGCTCGGGTGGTACAGATGACCGTCGGTCATGTGACTTTCGAGCGCATCATAATGCCGATCCTCACTCGGAATATTCAAGGGTAATATGGTCCGGCACTGACTGTCCTTTGCCATCGTTTCGAGCAGTTCCTGGATAAAAGCTGTGACGTTTGCACCCTTCAACGCGTTCAGTACGATTTCCTCCAAAAACAGATCCAGATCGGTGCAAGGTACGCCCTCTCTTTGAATCGAACCCTTCTTCACCTTCACCCGGCCAAATGAAAACTTTCGCTCCGCTTCACACGTGTACGCAACAGAATGACCAGAAGATGTAAGTCCCTCGGTTCGCCATTCGCTCCCACTTACATGACTGTCCAGAATGCCTTCGAACCACATTGCCTCCAACGTCTGCCGCATGATCCGTTCCTGTACACCCACGTAGACTGCTTCTGTCTTGCCGCCTGCTTCAGCCCTGTATCCCACTCCCACGAACTTCACTCCCTATTCGTTTCATTACATTGCTCACCGGCACGTAGGCCGGGGTCTGGCTGATACCCCTTAGACAACTCACCAAATTTTGTTTGGCCAGAAATGCATCCGTTGTCAGCAGATGTTGCACATATGCATTGCCCGTTCGTTCCAGTTCCTCCACAAGTACCTCACGTACCTGTTTCCAGAAATGCTCCTCCGGGACGTTCACATCTCGCGCCATCGCATGAATCAAAGACCCCAGATGATTGACGATAAAATAGTACGATGTCCGCGCCCAGGCTTTCTCTCGCGAATAAAATAGTAAATCGGACACTGCACGTTCCTGCTCACTTATAAGTTCCTCATCCACACTGACCCCTTCCAGATCGCGGACGATAAAATCGACAGGCATTCCATCCTTTAAGGTCACAAGGGTATTCTGCAAATGAGCTTCAAAATGAATTCCTTTCTCACCCGCCGCCCGTACAATCGGCAGTAGAGAACATTGCAGATATCGATCCAGCCAGCGCTCAGCTATGTCACGGTCACCGCCCAGCAACGTCATCAGCCGCGATCGCATCCCAGGAAGGGGTGCTTCAACCAGACTGGATAAGACATACGTATTCGCAGGGTCGAACTCAATGGGCCGATAAGCTATCGTAAATAGACTGGTTAATTCTTCATCATCAAAGGCACATGTCGCTACACCTGTCTCATACGCAATATGGGTGTGCGGTTCAGCACCGAAACAGTCATGCTGCCTGACGTATCTGGAGGCATCCAATGTTCTGCGCATCTGCTCGGCACTGTTGATACGAATCATGTTGGTGATCTGCATGTTCAGTGACAGCTTGATATTGCAGTTCCATGCCGGAATATAAACCGTACGGACCGAAGAAGTCGGATAGACGATTGGCCCCGCACTGCCAAGCAGAATTAATTTTTCATCTCGAATATAGTGCTGTACTTCGGACAGCTGTGATATGTACGCGTATTGCCATGGATGGACGGGCAGAAGCCCATACATTCCACTCTTTTCTTTTAAAATCGGCTCCACATGGCTCCGCAGGAGACCATGCAAATCCATTACCGCCTCGTCATCCACCCATTCCTGCACATAGACATCCTGCCTCACGGCGATATAACAGAGTTGAAACGATGTCCGTAGCTCCGGACTGTACTTCTGTACATCCTGCTCGCTAAAGCCTTTGGAGTTCTTCGGAAACGGATGGAACGGATGACCATACAACAGTGACTGTTCCGATGTGCGATAGTCGTGGATGTCGAGACCGGCTGCTTGTTCGATATACAACGTAAGGTTGCCCACACTGTTATCTACCTTTTGTGCAAAATCTCTGGCATACGCCGCCTCGTCACGATTCGTATTCTCGCCCTTTGGATGTGCAATATCCACCTCAAGTGAACTCTTCATTTCCATCGCACTCTTAGGTATTCCATGGGAATAAGAACTCGCTCCCCGTGCCGTATCTCCACTTAGCTCAGATGTGATCCAGCGAACCAGGTCGCGATAATGCACCGCTTCCCCGCCAGATTGCATGCTGAGGTATTCATGCTCTCCCATGGCAGAGTGATAGGCCAGCTGTCCCGTCACCTTCACCCCGCTGGCTTGAAAAGCAACAGCGTACGTCAGCGTATTCGGATTGATCCGAATATCGCTTTCCTTTTCTAACGCAAGCTCACGGATGTAACAGTTCAGCAGCAGCTTGCACGAATGTTCATGGGCCTGCTGCTCAGTCTCAGACCGGAGCTTGTTTTCCATCTCGAACAATGATGCCAACCTTCTTTCGGGTTATAAGTAAGACCAGGGGAAGTGTAAGCAGTATGGCGCAGCCAAGTCCGATACAGATTTCTTTGAGCGCTCCCCATTTGGCCATCTCCATGGACGTTCCTGCCCCGGCAAGCCATTGCCAACGCATATCGTAATACAGCGTCATGCCCATCACCGCAAACGAAGAAGCCAGCCGCTCAATCGTCGTCGATAACACCGACCCTTCGTGCATGTCTTCGTCCGGTAATGCTTGTAAACCGATAGCAGAGATACTCATGCCTGACAGGCCAACGCCAATTCCCCGGCACGCCATGAGTATTCCGATGATCCAGATTGATGCTCCCATGGGCAGAACTGCAAACGACAAGATCGATATCGACACCAACAACGTGCCCCATGCGATAAAATGCCTGGACCGACCGCGATCCAGCAAGCTGCCGCCAATCCACATGAACAGACTTGTACAGATCGACAAGGGAATGAACAGCGCACCGGACAGGGCCGGCGACAGGTGGAAGACGTCCTGGAACAACAACGGCAATGCAAAGATCACGCCAAACATGACACAATCCTGAATGGTCGAGATCAGCACGGTCAGCGGAAAGACGGCATTACGCCGCAGCAACTGGTACCGGATCAACGGTTCCTTGCGACCGTTCTCTGTCTGGACAAAACGAATGAGTAACACTACACCCAGCGCAATCAGCAGCCAAGGTACCCATACTGCCACGACAGGACTTGCGTACAACTGTACCCCCAGACTAAGGGCACCTACCGCACAGATTAGCAGCATGACACTGAAAGGATGCCATTTTTTCCTGCGGGCAGGGATATAAGTTTGAATGACTCGGCCGCACCCGATAAAAGAAAACACAGCCAGCGGCACATTGAGCCAGAACAGCATTTCAAGCCTTCCGTACTGAATGATAAAACCACCCAGCGTTGGACCAGCAGCCGGAGCCAGCATAAGCAGCAAGCCCCACGCTCCGGTAATTCGCCCCCTTACCTCCGGTCCGTATACATCAAACAGCAGCACAAGCGATAACGGAATCATCAGCCCGGCGGCAACCCCATGCATGAAACGGACCAGCAAGAGCACTTCGATGGAGTGATAAAACAACGCACCTGCCACCGAGAAGAGTCCATAGATACTGATGCCCAACATATACGTCTGTTTACGGCCCAGTCGGTCCACGATCAGGGAAGCCAGCGGCATCGTTAACGTCATGGCGAGCATGTACAATGCGATGATCCATCCGCCTGCTGTCGTAGAGATCTGATAGTATTGCACAAAATAAGGCAGCAGCAGGTTAAATGCACTGTTGGTCAGCACCAGCGAAAAAGCACCGATCAGAATCGCGAGTAATACTGCATGCCTCTTCATCAGGGACAGCTTCAGCATGCGGCCGTTGCTAAGGTAATCGCTTCAGTTACCGATTTCTCAAAGATCGCGAGGATCGCGTTCGATTCCTGCTCTGTAATATTCAGCGGCGGCAGAAAACGAACAACCGCTGAATGACGCCCGCCCAGTTCTACAATTAATCCATTCTTGAAGCATTCACGCTGAATTGACTCAGCCAGCGCACCATTGGGGAGATAATGTCCCAGACGATCCTTACGTCCTGTTGGATCAACTACTTCAACGCCAATCATCAGCCCTCTGCCCCGCACGTCACCAATCTCTGCATACCGCTCTTTCAATGCATTCAGTTGATTCATGAACTGCTCACTGCGCAGCTGCACGTTTTGTAGAATATCCTGTTCCCGGATATAGCGAAGTGTGGCAAGCCCCGCGGCCATGGCTAGCTGATTGCCACGGAACGTACCTGTGTGTGCACCAGGCTGCCATTGGTCCAGCTCTTCTTTGTAGATGACAACAGACATTGGCAGACTACCGCCAACCGCTTTGGAGCAGATGATTACATCGGGTATGATTCCGGCATGTTCAAATGAAAACATTCGCCCTGTCCGTCCGATGCCTGTCTGCACTTCGTCAATAATGAGCGGAATATTTCGCTCTGCTGTGATACGACGTAACTCCTTGAGCCATTCGATATCCGCTGGAATCGCTCCGCCCTCTCCCTGTACGGTCTCCACAATGACCCCGCAGGGTGCCGCAATACCGCTCTCGCAATCATCGAGCAAATTCTCGATATACTGTGCGCTTAATTGGGCCGTCATGCCTTCACCAACACCAAATGGGCAACGGTATTCATAAGGAAACGGCAGGAAATGCACATCCGGCAGCAGGCTTTGCAGATGCTGTTTCTTGCTCAGATTGCCACTCATCGACATCGTCGCTTGGGTTGAACCGTGATAACCACCTTGAAAGGCAAGAATGGACTTGCCACCTGTGGCATGTTTGACCAGCTTAATGGCTGCTTCTACGGCATCCGCTCCGGTTGGACCACAGAACTGAATCTTGGCTTTATCTCGCATTTCTTCCGGAAGGATGGAGAATAGTTCTTGCATATATGAAAGCTTCAGCGGCGTTGCCAAATCCAGTGTATGTAGCGGAATCTGCTGATCCAGAACATCGCGAATGGCGTTGACCACCGTGTCATGGTTATGTCCCAGCGCCAATGTTCCTGCACCAGCCAGGCAGTCGTAGAATACGCGGCCTTCCGTATCGGTAATCTTCACCCCATGGGCCTTGCTAATGACAAGCGGGAAATGTCTGGGGTACGATCTTGCATTGGATTCCTTCTCATTTTGCATCTTCAGATATTCCGTCTGCACCTCTACTGACATAGCCCTATAACGCTCCTTATAATCGATTCAGGCTGAACTTGCTGCCTGTGATTCTTGTTTTATATCTTTTATACGTTGTTATACGTCTTATACTCGAGTAGCTCCTGACAAAGGTATTCCAGGTATAACCGAACTACATCACGAGTTGTTCCACCATGGGGAAAGACGTGGTGTGTCATATCTGGCAAAGCGTTCACTTCCAGGATGCCTCCCTGATCTCTGGAGATCGGCGTGCGGATATCACGACAACGAACATCGACTCCAGCGACATCAATCTGAAGAGTTTTGGCAGCTTGAATGATCATTCGGGCATTCTCGGGATGAATGATTTCGGTACAATCCTTGTAGAATTCACTGATCTTTCCGGCGGCTGAGTTACGGAGATCGTATAGCTCGATTTCTTTTCCGGCGTCAGGTACTTCATCCAGTGTTGTCCCTTGTGCTCGTAATACCTCCAGCAGACGTTCAGCTTCTGCATCAACCTGGGGAAAAGCTTCATACTCCCCAATGTGCGTCATCTCGATTCGCTCTTGATTCAACTGCTTGATTAACGCCCGAACGGTTGAAGTCCCGTTTCCCTCGACATAGACAGGTCGATACTCATTCACAGCCGCCACTTCACCGTTAATAATCAGCACTCTGTAATCAATTCCAGTTACATATTGCTGTAGCATAATGCTGCTGCCATGAACACCCGCAAGACGAATGGCTGCCTCTAGTTCATCTTCGGTACGCACATCCAACGTCACGCCCATACTACTGCTCGCATCCAGCGGTTTCACCACAATGGAGCTATGTCTTTTCAGAAAATCTGCTGCTTCGCTTCCCATCTCCGGGATCACGATAAATGACGGTACGGGCATGCCCTGTTCATGCAGCAACCTATTACATGCCTGCTTGTTCTTCGCGAGCAAACCAGCAATTAACGGCAGACGATGAGATCTGGTTTTGTTAATGATGATCTGCTTGTCTCCTACAGACAGCTTCAGAAAATCTTCGCATCCCTCAAGAAGTGGATCACAGGCGATGCCCATTTCTCTCGCTTTGCTTATAATGAGTCGGTTTTGCAGATTATGAATCCCTTTCGGAAACACTGAAAATCCTCCTCGATCGAATGAAGGTACTCGCGCCTATATAAGTCGAATTAAAGATTATTTACGCTGACACTACAATGACAGAACAACCTTCCAATCGCTGTTATCGCCAGATTTTTTTGATTCCCTTTTCTCAAGGGAAAAATCCGGGGATAAGCGTATGCTTCCGATGTAGCTTTCTTTCAGAAAGCTTTTAGGCGAACGCTTCGCTTTTTCAGGTTTTTTCTGTCCTCTCCGTTGCATGTAAATGATTAATTCAACTTATATTGCTCATACGTTCATCATTTTTTTGTAATTATAAATTGATAATGATTATCAATATCATACAAGATCTATTTTATGGCAATTCGAGCTATATTGTCAATAATAAACTTTTAAGGAAAAATAAGATGTAATTCGGTAGGGGTTTGAGTCGATGTAGGTATGCTTTTATCGAATAATAGGCACAACAAACTGGGCAAGCCTTGGATACGGTTTTACCAATGGCTTGCCTAATTTGTTATCTGCATGCTCATGCAATGTAGTTCGTGTGGATGGATGAATCATTATTGAAGTAATCAAAAGCGGACTTTTTGATCCTCAAGCCAGTTGTGTATAACGCTGTTCCCCATTCAGCTTCCTCCCTCTTCCATGTGGGATGCAAGTTGGTGTGCCGAACAGCGGATCGACCGCAATCTCACACTCCATCTGGAAAACCTTACGGACCATCTCCTGTGTAACGATATCCTCCGGTTTACCTTCCGCGTAGATGGACTTGTTGTGAACAGCCACAATGTGATGTGCATACCGACATGCCAGATTCAGATCATGAAGCACCATGACAATGGTACGCCCTTCCCGTTCGTTCAACTCGAACAACAGATCAAGGATATCAATCTGATGTGTCATATCCAGATAGGTTGTAGGTTCATCCAGCAGCAGCGTTTCGGTTCCCTGCGCGAGGGTCATCGCAATCCAGGCACGCTGACGCTGTCCACCGGACAATGCATCCACAGGCCGATCGGCGAGTTCCGTCAGATGTGTAGACTCCAGTGCCAGCTTGACCATACGCTCATCCTCTCGGGACCATTGCTTCAGCCACGTTTGATGTGGATAACGCCCTTGCTTGACCAGCTGATTCACTGTCAATCCTTCTGGAGCGGTCGGACCCTGCGGCAGGATGGACATGCGCCTTGAAATCTCCTTGGTCGGCAGCTTGGCAATCTCTTCGCCATCCAGCAGCACGGAACCTGAACTGGATTTCAGCAAACGAGCCATCGTGCGCAGCAGCGTGGATTTGCCACAGCCGTTGCTACCAATCAGGACGGTGATCTGTCCCTTGGGAATGGTCAAATTTAAATTTTCAATAATGGGGTCTGCTCCATAGGAGATAGTAAGCTCCTTGGCTTCCAGAATACTCACGGCTCTCTCCTCCTCAAAACTGATTTCGATTTTTGAACAACAGATACAGGAAAAATGGTGCGCCTACGCCTGCTGTGAATACCCCTGCGGGAACATCAAGCGGTAGAAAGGCTGTGCGAGCAATCAAATCTGCGACGAATACAAGCAAAGCCCCGACCAGTCCGGACACAATTAGCATACTACCGAACATCCGTCCAACCAGTTTTCGGGCAATATGTGGAGCGATCAGGCCTACAAAACCAATGGTTCCGGCAACTGCTACGGCGATTCCCGCCAGTAGTACACTGCATAACAATAACGCTGAACGATGCCATTGAACAGTCACCCCCAGCCCTGTAGCCAGATCATCTCCGAACTCCTGTGCATTCAGACTGCGGGCGAACCAGATCGCCAAAGGAACAACAATAATGATAACCGGGAGAATGGTTCGGACATCGGTCCACGATGCTCCGTATATACTTCCTGTCAGCCAGATATAGGCTTGACCTGCCGTGTAGAACGGACTCAGGATTAGCATAAAGGTTGTTCCGGCTCCGGTAATGGCCGATACTCCGATCCCGATCAGCACCAGGCGGATCGGACTGACTCCTTTTTTCCAAGCAAGTATGTAGATGATCAATGTCGTCACAAGCGCACCAACGATGGCGAACAGTGGTAACAGCTTGATACTTACCGCTCCGCCCAGCAATGTAACAAAACCTACAGCCGCAACAGCTGCTCCGCCAGTGATACCAATGACATCCGGTGAGGCCAGAGGGTTACGGATAATGCCTTGCAGGAGCGCACCTGACATCCCGAGAGCTGCACCTACGAGCAAAGATAGTAATACTCGTGGCAGTCTCAAGGTCAGCACGACGAAATCATGCTCGCCTGCATTCACACCGAATATCGTTCTGAGCACATCCAGCGGAGATATAAAGTCACTGCCCACACTGGTCCCGACAACCCCTGCCACTAGGAACAAGAGGATACATATGCCGATAACAGTCAGTGATTTTCGTTCCAATTGCACCGAGATGGTGTCTTTTTTGTTGCGGAAAGTCAACATCTTCCTCATATCTTCGTCACCCCCTTACGGGCAATGTACACGAAGAAAGGTCCGCCAATGAGTGCAGTCATGACACCAAGTGGAACTTCCTGCGGCATGATTACCAGTCTTGCAACCACATCCGCAGACAGCAGCAGAATCGCTCCCCCTACAATAGAGTAGGGAACAAGCCAGCGGTAATCGTTGCCTACCAGTGCACGCATGATATGCGGGACAATCAGACCTACGAGACCGATCGAACCAGCTACGGCAACGGAACCACCCGCGAGCAATACGGTAACAATACCCATGAGCACCTTGACCAGAAGTACATTCTGTCCCATGCCTTTGGCGATATCGTCACCCGTCAGCAGCAGATTGATGGCTCTGCCCATGAACAGAGAGACAATAGCTGCACCTGTCATGTACGGCAACACAGGATATAACATATCCAACGTTCGACCACTTACTGAACCGGCAAGCCAGAACAATACATCCTGCAATCCGGTTCCATCCAGCACCAGTATAGCCTGTGTGAACGAGGCAAACAATGCTGAGATTGCCGTCCCAGCCAGTACTATTTTGATCGGTGTCAGGCCATCACGACCGAGGGAACCCAGCGCATATACAATCGCCGCGGCAACCGCAGCTCCCGCAAAGCCAAACCACATCATGGTGGTGAGAGAGGATACGGACAATACAACGATGGCAATGACAATAAAAAAGATCGCACCTGCGTTGATCCCGAACACACTCGGTGATGCAAGCGGATTACGTGTTAATGCCTGCATTAGTCCACCCGCCACGGCCAAACTTGCACCAACGACAGCGGCAATAATGGTACGTGGCAGCCGCTCCGTCAAGAGCACCACATGTTCCACCGAGCTCTCGTCATAGAATTGCAGCGCATCCCATGCCATCTGAAACGTGATATGCGTGCGTCCCAGAATCATGCTGGCTAGGCAAGCAAGTAGAAGCAATATGAATAAACCAGCCAGTCCACAGACTTTGGCACTTGCCTTCGTAAAAAGGGGAAACATATTCTCACTCTTTCATCTGTAAAATGACAAAAGACCTGCCTGCCCATACACTTCGTTAACGAATGTCCTGGTGCATGGCAGGTCCTGCTCCTGTTAATTAGTTCAGGTTGAACTGCTTATATAGATCGTCCAGCATCATGTTGGCCGATGTGTATCCACCTGCCATGTTCCAGGCCACTTCATCGACCTGAATCAGTTGGTTGTTCTTGACTGCATCAAGATTTTTCCAAAGAGGACTGCTGGTCCAATCATCATAATTTTTCTGAATCGCATCGGTTTCGGTGCCTGAATTAAAGTTAAAGATCATGTCCGCATTCATATCCGGAATGTTCTCTTTGGAAGTCAATTCAACACCCCATGTGTCTGCATCATGTCCAGCAGGTCTGGTGAACCCAAGTTCATTCAGAATTTTACCTGCGTATCCCATGTAGAAAATACGAACCTGATCGGCTCTAAAGTTCGTAATGGTTGCTTCAATCGGCAGACGGTCACCCATTTTCGCCTTGAAATCAGCTACACGAGCATCCCAATCGGACAATAGCTTGTCTGATTGCTCAACCATATTCATCGCTTCACCAGTCGTCTTCACGGTTTCTTTCCAGTCAAACAACGTTTCCGTCACTACCGTTGGTGCGATCTGGGACAATTGCTCATAGATCTCTTCATGTCTGATCTTGGTAGCAATGATCAAGTCCGGTTTCAACTTGTTGATCTCTTCCAGATTGGGCTGGGATTCCTGACCCACTTGTGTTACTCCGTCCAGATCTGCTCTCAGATATTCGTAGACTGGCTGCTGAACCCAGGATTCGACAACACCTGTCGGCTTCACTCCGAGCGCTACAACAACATCATTGGCACCCTGGAACAGGGTCACGATTTTTTGCGGGGTTCCATTAATTGTGGTTTCACCCATAGCATGTTTGACCACTCTTGCTTGATCATCTGTTGCACTACCTGATGTACCGCTTTCATTAGTACTCTCATTACTACTTGCCGCCGAGCTGGATGTATTCGTTGTCTCAGCACTTCCACCTGAAGCACAACCAGCAAGCAGTGAAATCATCAGAATAAGTGCTGCATAAATATATAACTTTTTCTTTACTTGGAACATGTAACCCGACTCCCCTTTTCTCTGTAAATGATATTGAATCTCATTATCAATTGTATTGTAATGGAGATGAATCCATTATACAAGCATTTTATTTGGAAAAAGTTCTCACGTCATGTCGAACTTTGTCAGGCCCATAAACAGCTTTAAACAAGGTAATTTCGACTTCATACATATAATATAAGTCAATATAATCCTCATTACGTAAATACATATATGTAATTTTTTTGTTACTCTCTTTCGACTACAGAAAAACGCCTCACCGTAAATTCCTCTACGGCAAGGCGTTTTCAATTTTGCATATTCAATCATAATCACTCATAAAAAAACTAACAATCCGTTTAATTATAGCTGGTTGTCAGCCACTGAACGGGTGTCCATACAAGCTGCCCCGCACCGGCACCACCGCTAGCATTTAGTTTCGTCTGCAAGTCAGTCGGGTCAACTACTTCGTAATTATATGGCAAGGATGCAAATCCGTTCCAAGCGAATGATTTCTCAGCTGCCGGGCCTGGTGCCAGTGGGCTTTTGGCATCCTCACTTCCCCCTCGATAACTTGCTCCATTCCATACGTATATCGTATCGATTGCCTTGATTTTTCCCGTGTAATTACTCTTGGACGCACTCACCTGATTGTTTCTCAGCGGGTCCTGTACGCCAATAATGACGGATTTCTCCAACAATACAGCGCCATCCTCTGTAGAGATTGCTCCATTACTGGTGATTCCAAAATGATATCCTTTAGCTGAGATCGCTTTGGACATACTCGATGTAATCTTCTTTTTGATCTCCCAAGTATCGGCATTATCCATAACAATATTGTACACATGTACATTACCTCCACGTACACGCGGCATGCGATCCTGAATATCTTTATAATAATTGTGATGCAGGGTCACTTCCAGGTCAGCATTATCACTGGCGAACTCTGTCGCCCCAATCAGATGTCCTTTCTTCTGACTGGATGCGATGGCAATAATCTGTTCCTTACTCATACCAACCGCACTGCTTCTCAGGTAAGCATACATTGGATGAGCTGACATATTCGCTTCGAGGGCATTCACCTGCTGGGTCACCCAGCTGTTCGGACCTTGATCATCTCCTACAAAAGAAGACCATGAAATCGTCACGCCACGGCTACCTTTTTTCACATCAACAAGGCCATCATAGGCTTTGTGGAAAGTTGCATGGTCAATCCAGACGTTGCTGCTATTCTCTACGGTAATGTAATCCCAATCGTTCTTGTCATAATTGCCCTTGGTAGCTTCGTCCCACTCCCATAGTTCATCAAATGCCAGGTTACGAATAATGATATTGTTGCTCCGCTTGAATGTAAACGCGGCATGTTTGATCGTTGCTCCGGTAGCCGAAAAAATCGTCAGACCATCAAAGTTATCAATGCTCACTCTGCTGACACCCGTCTTCATCAGTACAGGATGTGTCAGGGCGTTATTATGGGCGCTAAAAGGAGCCGTCTTGGCTGAAGCGGGAATTTCATTCCAACCCAAGTCCAGATCATTCATGATCTCAACCACTTTGATTTTGGAACCTTTCTTCAATGCTACAGCCAGATCACTGGCGTTATATACCCGCATATAACGTGAATCGGTATCCTCGATGATACCTCCACCGGTCGTATTTGCTGCGGCAAATCCAGTCACATTGTATGCAGCCATTTCCGGTGTCTGATCCGGAACTTCTGGCTCTGGTGTAGAATCGGTAGGTGGTGTTTCTGTGGACGGATCAGTCGGTGGTACTTCAGTTGAAGGATCCGTTGGTGGAGTCTCCGGCGTTGGATCGGTTGGCGTTTCTGTTACCGGATCTCCGATATTCGAAATGGTTACATTATCGTACATGACAATGGACTTCAACGTTACCAGCCCTGCACTTCCTTTGGTCATATCGGTATCTGTAGCAGACAGCTCCAACACACCATTCACGTACATGTTAATGGATGGGCCGCTCATTTCAAGTTTGACGTTATACCATGTATCCACTGCCAGCTTATAATCCAATTTCGTGGCAAGTGTTGTGGTTGATCCATTGACTTTTTTGCGAATTTCAAGTTTTCCGCCACCACTGTTATACAATGAAGCTGCATAGTAGTTGTTCGCATCCGTATATCTGCCCGCTACGTAAGTTCGAGTCGATCCATTAAAATCAACGACTTTCACATCCGCTGCCACGGCGTAATCACTCCATTCCACGTCCCCTGCCGAACTTCTGCCCTCGCTCTTGCCCGATTGGTAATACACTGCGTTCCCCTGATCTTGAACGACAGACCAACTACCACCGGTAGACGTCCACTGCGTATCCCCATTCTCAAAAGTATCCTGGGACCATTCACTCGCCTGAGCGGGATGAATCAGCCCAAATGAGAGCACAAGACTTATGCTTAGCGCCAGGACCATCATTTTGGTAAAACGTTTGTTTCTACTCATGAACTATTCCTCCAATATGTATGAATCAACTCCAATGCTATTTATCGGGCATACCGCTACAAACGGAAATAGGTTTAAAGTATTAATTAATAAACCCAAAGTACAGCATACTTTTGCATATATATCCTTTCTGAAAACATTCTGAAAGAACCAACTTCATTCAAATACCCGAACAAATGTACACGTTTAAACATAGCCATATCTCTTTGTACCTAGTTACAATAACCGCTTCCACTACAGCTCTATACGACGCTGCACCAATATGCAACAGCATGAAACGATATGAAAATCCATATTACTGTAAAATGATACCTGTAATTTCTTGTCGTACTATGTTAGATTATCCAATGGAATAATATCACATCTATAGATAGGGGAAATTGTTACGTGAAAAAATCTTGGGTTCTATCCATTATTATGAGCTTTGTTTTGCTTGGTGGGGTATTCGCACCTGCAGGGTCCTATGCCGCTGCTGCGGATGACTCAACTACTACATATTCGGAAGACGAATACTATGAAGAAGTTGACACGTCAGAACAAGAACCGATTCCTACAGTTGAAGAAGAAGATTTCCTGAGCTACCTTGATCAGTTGGATAAGGCATCGGTATATGAGGAGAAAGCCTTCAATGCTTTGGGAGGTGGATTCTACATTACATCGTCTAATCGCAAGTCCGTTTTCCTGAAACTGAATAACACAGCGATTCCTAACTACACCAAATATGTATCCAAGCTGAAGCTGATTAAACCGCAAGATGCGGAATTGCAAAAAATCCATGCCAACCTGATCAAAGGTAGCTATGCACAGCTGGAAGGATTCCAACTCGCTAAAAAAGCGGTCTCCAAAACAACGGTAAACAGCGCTGTCCTGAAACAGGCCAATGCCAAAATTGATTCCGGCAAGAAAAATATCGAGAAGTTTCACAAAGAATTCTCTGCATATGCCAATAAACTTGGATTTGATTTATAAAAACAGTAATTGTAGATATGCGTCCTACATTTCGAATAAAATAATTTTGAAATTTAAGGAAAAAAAGTGTTTTCTTTTGCTACGTTAGTTCGTATAATAGCACTATAATCAAAAGGCTATGCTGCCGAAAGGTACAACCTCGTGAACAATTGAGGTTGTGCCTTTTTTGCGTTTATATGGCCGCATTGATATGAATTTCATCATCTGACGAGGAGTGATTCACATGATTCTTGAAGCCATTTACCATCGCCCCAAACTCAATTGGTCCTATGCTTATGATCGCTCGACCATGCACCTGCGACTTCGGTCCAAACGCGGGGATCTGGATGCGGTGATTGCGATTACCGGGGACAAATATGCCTGGGATCGGACGATCACGCACATCCCCATGCACATCTTTGCCCGAGATGAAATGTTCGATTATTGGGAAGCCGAGACTTCACCTCCCTATCGCAGATTACGGTATGGGTTCCAATTGATTCAGGGAGAGGAATCGGTCTGGATGACAGAGCGTGGATTCGAGCAGGCGTTGCCTGATCATCCACTTGAATTCTTTGATTTTCCATTTATGAACCCAGTCGACATATTTGAACCGCCTGCCTGGGTTAAGGACGCTGTGTTTTATCAGATTTTCCCTGAACGTTATGCCAATGGTGATCCCTTCATCAGTCCCAAAAATGCGGAACCCTGGGGAGGAGAACCTACACCGGTGAACTTCTTTGGTGGAGATCTGCAAGGTGTGCTTGATCATCTGGATCATATCAGCCAGCTCGGTATCAATGCCATCTACTTCTGTCCGCTGTTCGAGGCCACGACGAATCACAAATACAATACAGGCGATTACATGAAAGTTGATCCTCACTTTGGAACCAATGAACAGTTCAAAGCCTTTGTGGACGCCTGTCATCAGCGAGGTATACGCGTTGTTCTGGATGCGGTATTTAATCATTCCGGGAGAGAGTTTCCTCCTTTTGTGGATGTGATGAAGAATGGAGCTGCCTCCTCCTACGCAGATTGGTTCTATATTAAGGATTGGCCGCCGCGTGTGGAGGATGGTATACCGACTTATGACACCTTTGCCTTTGAGCCGCTCATGCCGAAGCTGAATACGGAACACCCTGAAGTGAAGGCATACCTGCTGGAGGTAGGACGTTTCTGGATTGAGGAGATGGATATTGACGGCTGGAGACTAGATGTGGCGAATGAGGTGGATCATCAGTTCTGGCGCGAATTCCGGCAGACGGTAAAGGCCATCAAGCCTGACGCCTATCTGCTCGGTGAGATCTGGCATGATTCGCTCATGTGGCTTCAGGGAGACCAGTTCGATGCCGTGATGAATTATCCATTTACCAATTCGGTATTGGACTACACGGTGCACGGAAAGCTGGATGGACTTGGCTTCGCGAATGAGATCGGCAAACTGCTCGCAGCCTATTCACAGCCTGTAACGGAAGCAGCTTTCAATCTGCTCGGAAGCCATGATACGCCCAGACTGCTGTCCTTGTGTGATGGAGATGAACGCAAGATGAAGCTTGCCGTTACGTTGCTGCTTACGTATCCAGGTGTACCCTGTATCTATTATGGAGACGAAGTGGGTCTTGATGGGGGATATGATCCGGGTTGCCGCAAGTGTATGGAGTGGGATGAGACCAAACAGAACCGTGAACTTCTGGAATTCTTCACCCGTACGATTGCCCTTCGCAAAGAGCACCCTGCCCTTCGCAGCACGGAACTGAAGATTGTATATGCAAAAGCCGGAGACCCTTGTCTTGCCATCGAACGATTGGATTCGAATTCAGGTGAACGTATGCTTCTTGTGCTGAATGCGGGTGATGAGCCGTGTACACTGGAACTCCCCTTGGCAGATCGTAACGTCTGGCGAAATCTATTCACAGCAAACACCGTGGAAGCTCGGCAAAATAAACTGACCCTCAATCTGGAAGCATACGGATTCTCCCTGATGCAACTTGAGGTGAAACAACCAGCTGAGGCCTGAGATGAATACAGCTAACAAGGTAAAATAACTTCAAAGAGGCTGTCCTCCAGGTCATACGCCCGGGGAACAGCCTCTTCTGTATCTTATATGTCTGATACATCTTATGAATCTTATACGTCATATCCTAACGAACCCAGCACACGTTATTTGCTTCATTATACGTGGGCTAAATGCCTAACGAATCAGAGAAACCTTATTTCGTCCAATAAGTCGATTTTCGCAAGCAGAAGCCGTATTTTGATGCAATAACGTTACTGAGATTCGTTAGGTTTTACTTTTCTTGATTATCCCTTAATACGACGTTTGAGGTTCGTTAGCGATAGCGATTCGAGCGAGGTGAAGCTATTTGAGGTAGCTCCTTTTCTGTTCCGTTCACGTTTCCAGATAGGTTAACGTTCTCTAATGCCCGCCTGATATTCATTGGTTGCCGCGACCTCTTCCCCAACCGAGGCCAACGGCAACGAAGTCATCGGTTTTCGTATTTTCTTCATTCTCGAACTTACGAGCAGCTCTTGCGTAATCACGATTTTCTGCGGAATTTTGTATGAAGGCAGCTTGTCCCGACAATATTCCCAGATGGATCGTCTCAGATCTGTAAGAGTACATTCTGTAGCCAGTCGTACCGTCACCTTCACCCTCTGACCGGTGATGCCGCTCTGGTCTCCCGAAACTACGGCCGCTTCAATACATTCCATCTGCTCCAAAACACCCTCAACTTCGGCAGGATATACTTTCCGTCCCCCTACGTTAATGATCTCGGAACGACGTCCCAGAATACGAATGTACCCCTGCTCCAGCACAGCTTCATCCCCTGTACGAAGCCATCCATCCTCTGTAAAGGGGGATGGGGCATTCAGATATCCGATCATCGCGGTTTCCGTATAAATCTGCAATTCTCCTTCCACCACCCGATACTTGACCTCTTCATCTTGAATGGAGAACAGCAGAGAACCTGGCTCTTTGGAGCGGGTTGGCAGAATACCAAGTTCAGACATGCCATAGGCTTGTATCGTCCTGATCTGTGGAAATCTCCGGTTCCAGGCTGCCAGTACGGATTCAGGCATCACTTCCGATCCATACGACACCACTTCGAGACTGGATAGATCATATCCCTCATCATTTCTGCCCAACATCAACAGATTCATGAACGTCGGTGAGGCTGGCAGGGCCTGAACATGGAATTTCTCAATCGTCCGGCACACTTCTTCAGGAGATCGATCTGCAATGATACATAGACAACCCCCACTGGACAGGGATTGCAGCATCGTATTTACACCGCCGATATGATCGAACATCATGAATGGAATCGTTCGCAAGGGCCGAACCTGCCGCCGAAAACGATGTAACAGCCGATCTGCACGATGCACAGTCGCTTTACTGACTCCGGTTGATCCGGATGAAAAGAGGACCAGGCCCCCTACGCCCTCCTGTGCCAGCGAGGATAACAACACGGGAACCTCTCCAGAGGATTCACACGTATGCCGAATACACAACTTGCCTTCTTCAATGCCCAAACGCCATTTCACCTGTGCCAGTTGGATATATTCCTCTCGTTTGGCTTCAACCAGGTACCTATCCATGGGAAGCACGATGCACCCTTGTCCGAGCAAAGCAACCAATGCTGCCGCGGCATAGGGGGAGTAGTCTTCCTCCAGCGTTACAAGTTGCCCCGTCAGCCCTTCTGCTGTAATCCACTCACCCATGATGCCAACCTGTTCCAGCAGCCACCGATAGCTGTACTCCTGATCCTTCCAGATCAGTGCAGGTTGCTGTCCCTGTTCCGCGAATCGTTCAAGCAAGAATTGGATTACCACTGTGCATCCTCCTCACGGGCAGGCGCCCATTGCTGTGCGAGATAATCAACAAGTGAACCTACAGTCTGATAAGGACTTTCCGGCAAAGAAGCAGCAGCCATCTCCGCCAGAGCGGCGCTCATTCCTGTTCCCCATCGATCTTCGATTCCCTGCTCTACCACTGCAAGCAATGACACCAGTTCCAGCGAATCCAGTTGGCCACTTCGTCCGTACAGTGGAGCGTTACCACCCTCACCAAGTGGAATCGATGTATTGTGGTAAGCGTTTAGCTCTCGGCAACTATCCAATACGATACGGAGCAAGGCCTCCCTGTGTTCTTCTCCAATCATCGGCATGGTCTGACGTTGAAAGCAATCTGCCTGAGGTATGGACTGTCGAAGTGACTCATACCATTGCCATTCATCCGTGACCAACATCTTAATGACACCTGTTAGCTGTACTTTCCACTGCTCACGGTGCTTCATCCGGCTGACCTGCAGCATATTGTATGCCTTCTCCCACCGTGCAATGATATTACTGAATTCTCTTGCATATTGATCAAGTGGAGAACCCAGCCATAACGCAGACTCCTGAAGAAGATCTCGAAGAAAATACCGGCTCCATCGCATATCAAACAGCAGACCGGATATTAACATTTCATTGGCCTGATCACCTTCATTCGCCGCATGCAACGCATCTAGGAGTTGCAAAGACACCGCATGTCCAAAATAATAATTCCGCTCTCCTTGTATAATCGTCCGGCCTGTTAGAAACTCATCAATTTGCGTTGTTAACGCCTGGGTCAACATATCTCGATAACCCGCAGAGTCAAGCTTCACAGTCGCCCGGATGTCCATGGTGCCAAACGTTCGGAGTTCTTCTTTGCGCTTCGCCTGAGCAAGCTCGGGTATGCTTTGGTTCCCTTTCCAGAAATCATGAAAGGCTCTTTGGGCAACCTTCCCCTTATACTTGGAGGGCACGGGATCATAGACGTGAACATGCTCCTCTTCCAAACCATACACGGCAATCCAATGGTCTACCAGATGCAGTCGGGAGCCTTGTTTCACGTGTTTGCGGATGTACTCAGGATTCTGATAATCCTCACAGTAAGGCAGATGATAACTGGTTCCTGTAGCCAGAAAAAGCCCACCTTCGCCGATATGCTGCCTGATCTCCGCCTTGCCTTCCTCGAAGCTGTCCAGCTGCCGCTGACCATACATCTCCCAGATCGGCTCTATATAATCTAGTTTGTGAAAATAAGGCTTCACCAGTCCGTTATCCCCGCACGAAGGAAGGCTATACAACCGACTTGCCGCCAGCAGTGCAAGACTTGTGATAGATCCTTGTCGATGGAGCACTTCATGGATCAGAGGGAAATTGCAGGGATAATAATAGGGAATGTCCAACACTGGAGCAAATGAAGGAATGATCATTTTAGGCCTCCTGTTCCCGTTTTGGCTGACGTACTACCCCAGGATTGGATTAGGTAATGCACAGACATATCATCTGTCGCTCGAAATACCCGATTGGCAATAGGTTTGCCATCCACATCGGTCTCGAAACGACGGAAACCGCGAGTAAATCGGAAGGAGAACCCACTATCACGCGGGACTCGGTAACAACCTTCATATCGACCTTTACCGGAACGGACAAGCTTCATGCCCATCCCACCATATATCGTTTCCTCCGTCTCTTCCTCTGAGGTTACCTCTGCATGAATGCAGACCTCCACATGAGTGGACAATTCAGGAACAACCGTATAGATGCGTGTAGTAGACAGTTCCCCCATCGTCAGCGTGATCGATGCACTTCCAATACCGACAGGCACCAACTCTCCACTCGCATGAACCTGAAGTACATTCGGGTCACTCGAAGTATAATTCCCATGCAGCAGACTCTGAACCAATCCGCTCTCGTAGTGCACTCTTGCATTGATGAACACGGTCATCCCCCCCTGTAGTCCGATGACATCCCTTCCAAGCAGTTCGAGCGAGGAGGGCTTACCCACGTGGCCGAACATGTACAGTAACGGGAGGTGCACGCGTGCTCCCCAGTCACCTTCCTGATGACAGGTACCCGGCTGTTCCAGAAATGCCAATTCCTCACCCGATCCTACTCCGCGTTCAAGTAATTGATGAGCTACCCTTCTGACCTGGGAAGGCAGAAACAGACCTTCCGTATCTCCAATATCCATCCACATTCGAACGTCGGGTACCTCTTCTGGCAAGCGATACATGTTTTCTTCCAACAGTCCACTTTCCGATGTGTCGTCCAGCTGCACATCCACATAGAATGGCGACATCATGATCAGTTTTCCGAAAACATCCGGATTTCTCATCCCCATGTGCAATGTACAAAGTGCCGCGGCAGATGAACCCAACAACCCGGTATTCGACTTGTCCGGCAGTGTACGGTAACGATGATCAATGAGCGGCTTGAGTTCATGAATGATGAAATGCTCATAGTCGATGCCTGAGCACCCCACACTCACGGCCTCTCTCTTCGGAGCAATGAAGTGGTAGAATTCGTTGTGCGTTACTGGACGGACATGTGCAATACCGACAATAATCAGGGATTCGATCTGCCCGGAGGCAATTAGTCCGTCCGCAGCCTGATCCATATGCCATGTTTCATTGCCTGGCCCAGATGGACCAAAAGCCCGTTGTCCTGCATGAACGTACAGCACAGGATAATGCCGATCTGCTTGCTCATGGTAACCGGGTGGAAGATACACATGGATATTGCGGATATTGCCGAGCCGCGACGCATGAACACCTTCCAAACATTCGATAACAGAATGGCTACTCAACTGATCATCAACCGCCTTTCTTCTCCCGATTCGACTGCATAATACAAACAAATAACCCCGCCTCAGAAGAGACGGGGTTGTCCCAGAACACGCGTAAGTGTCCCGGGATACATAGCCCTTATATTGTGAATCTGCGAATAGTTTAAATCCCCGGACGTGCTTTTGTAAACATAAAAATAGAAAATAAATGCTCCCAAAAAAGTTATTGACATAAGATCCAATATTTCTTACGATAACGTTGTGATCATAACTCGAGGGCCATGCTTTTAAACCAGAGCGGTTTAGGACAACCCCGGTAACTCCCGAAGGAGATGCCGGGGTTGTTGGCGTGTCAAAAGGAGGGAAGTCTTCAATCCACTGCGTAACACTCCGCTGTATTGAAAGCGCTATTATTCAAGAGCCAGGTTGGTTGTTTATCTTAAACTACTACATTCACGAGAAGGGTGGATTACTATGTTTCAAATGGCCAAACGCGTACTCCTCAGCACAACACTGACACTCAGTTTACTTGCAGGGGGCGCACTTCCCTATCTGCCTGCTTCCGCGATCTATGCCGATGCGGATACCGCAGTTACCAACAAGCAGAACTTTAGTACAGACGTCATCTATCAGATCTTTACGGACCGCTTCCTGGACGGCAATCCTTCCAACAATCCCACCGGCGCTGCCTACGATGCCACTTGTAGCAACCTGAAGCTGTATTGTGGCGGCGACTGGCAGGGTTTGATCAACAAAATCAACGATAACTATTTTAGCGATCTCGGCGTTACGGCACTTTGGATCTCCCAGCCTGTAGAAAATATCTTTGCCACCATCAATTACGGCGGCGTGATCAACACAGCTTATCATGGTTACTGGGCACGTGATTTTAAGAAGACCAATCCGTATTTCGGAACGATGGCTGACTTTCAAAATCTGATTACAACCGCTCATGCCAAAGGCATCAAGATCGTCATTGACTTTGCACCGAACCACACGTCTCCTGCCATGGAGACCGATACCTCCTTTGCTGAGAATGGCAAGTTATACGATAATGGTAATCTTGTTGGCGGATACACAAATGATACAAATGGATATTTCCATCACAACGGCGGCTCCGATTTTTCCTCCCTGGAGAATGGTATCTACAAAAACCTCTATGACCTGGCTGACCTGAACCACAATAACAGCACCATTGATCAATATTTCAAAGACGCGATCAAGCTATGGCTCGACATGGGCGTGGATGGCATTCGCGTTGATGCGGTGAAACATATGCCTCTCGGCTGGCAAAAGAGTTGGATGTCCTCCATCTATGCACATAAACCTGTATTCACCTTCGGTGAATGGTTCTTAGGATCTGCTGCTTCCGATGCGGATAACACGGAATTTGCCAATGAATCCGGGATGAGCCTGCTTGATTTCCGCTTTAACTCTGCCGTACGTAACGTCTTCCGGGATAACACATCCAACATGTATGCCCTCGATTCGATGATCACAGGTACAGCAGCAGATTACAATCAGGTGAATGATCAAGTTACATTCATCGACAATCATGATATGGATCGGTTCAAAACAAGTGCCGTGAACAATCGTCGTCTGGAACAGGCGCTTGCCTTCACGCTGACTTCACGCGGCGTACCTGCCATCTATTATGGTACCGAGCAATATCTGACTGGAAACGGAGACCCTGATAATCGGGCCAAAATGCCTTCTTTCTCCAAAACAACGACTGCTTTTAACGTGATCAGTAAGCTGGCCCCTCTGCGCAAATCCAATCCGGCAATTGCCTATGGCTCCACGCAGCAGCGCTGGATCAATAATGATGTGTATATCTATGAACGCAAATTTGGCAAAAGTGTAGCCGTTGTTGCGGTGAACCGTAATCTCTCCACACCAGCGAGCATTGCGAATCTAAGCACTTCACTGCCAACAGGAAACTACACCGACGTACTGGGCGGCGCACTGAACGGTAATAACATCACTTCTACCAATGGTACCGTCTCTTCATTCACCCTGGCAGCCGGAGCAACCGCGGTCTGGCAGTATACAACGAGCGAAACTACACCAACAATCGGACATGTAGGTCCTGTCATGGGCAAACCGGGGAATGTCGTTACGATTAGCGGACGCGGATTTGGTTCCACCAAAGGCACCGTATACTTCGGTACAACAGCCGTTACCGGTGCTGCGATCACATCCTGGGAAGATACGCAGATCAAAGTTACCATTCCAGCTGTTGTCGCAGGCAATTATGCTGTGAAAGTAGCTGCGAACGGCGTTAACAGCAATGCGTATAACAACTTTACCATCCTTACGGGTGATCAGGTCACTGTACGTTTCGTTATCAACAATGCGTCCACCACACTGGGTCAGAACATCTATCTAACAGGTAACGTGGCAGAACTGGGCAACTGGAGTACGGGTACAACAGCTATTGGCCCTGCTTTCAATCAAGTTATCCACGCCTACCCAACTTGGTACTATGATGTGAGCGTGCCCGCTGGAAAACAACTGGAGTTCAAATTCTTCAAGAAAAATGGTGCAACCATTACGTGGGAAGGTGGTTCCAACCACACGTTCACCACACCAACCAGTGGTACAGCGACAGTCAATGTAAACTGGCAATAAGATAAACAGTCTACAAACTAACCCGGAGTTACGCTAACGCTGCGTATGCTCCGGGTTTTGCTTTTACCTAGCCAGGTCGCTTCGATTGCTTCTATCATCTCTCTGTTGAGTGAGTACATGTGGTTTCAATTCAGATCATTTTGATGTATCAGAGAATGTCATTGATAGGTTCGAATCGACTTCAATGTTGTGGCTGCCAGAATACCTGTAGCCAGCAGCAGTATGCCCACGCCTTGCAGCACAGAAGCTGCCCCCCATTGATCTGCCAATACGGAGACAACCGTCAATCCCAGAATGGGCGCTGTACTGGTGATTGTTCCAACGACACCATAGACCCTTCCTTGCAGCTCGTCTGGAACGGCTGTCCTCAGCATAATCTGGGTGAGCATCGTACAGCAGGCGAACATCGCACCTCCGCCTACGATTAAAGGCAATGCCATGATCGGTGAGGATACATTCGCCAAAAATATATATATCGGCCCCAATACAATCAGACCGATAAATACCCATCTCCCTCTTCGCTTCAATCGTTTCCCCGAAGCAATTAGCAGCGCAGAGCCAATCATATATCCGAGTGGAATACAGGTCTCAATTAATCCAAACTGTACCGGATTCGCCTCCCATACCTTGACCGCCATCACTTGAACCAGCATCATGGCTGACATGAAAAATAAAATCAGCACCGGATTGAGCAATACAATGGATCGGATCAAAGGATTTCGATAGATGTAGCCAAACGAACTGCGCCACTCCTGAGCAAACGTGGTCTGCTGACTATCGGATCGCTGTACCTCTGGAAATCGGCCCGCCATCAGCACACAGACTGCGGACAACAGGAAGGTTGCCCCTGTAATTAATATGGCAACGAATCCGCCAAAAGCAGCAACAGCCACTCCCGCCGCCGCTAGTCCGCTGATTCGGGCAAGGTTATCCACCATATGAATGGTTCCGGTCGCTTGTTGAATATGCTCTCTGCCAACCATACTTGCTACAGAGGCGTGGAATGCAGGTGCCTGAAACAGACTTGAAAACATGGAGAGCGAGAGTAATAAGAGTACCACCGGGAACGGCGCATGCCAACCGAATAAGCTAACCGCAATCAGTACCGCCATTAGGCCCCGAAATACATCCGAGGCCAGCATTAGCTTCCTGCGATCCAATCGGTCTGCAACCGTACCCGCCACCGATCCAAACAAAAAGCTGACGGCCATATTGCAGATCTGTACGGCTGCCATGCTCTTCGCACTCCCCGTGGTCTGTAACACCCACAGACTGATCGCAATCCCATTGAAGCAATCTCCAAAGACCGAGATCCCGTAGCCGTACAAAATCCTTCGAAAGGTAACATTACGCCAAAGTGTTCGCGGAGCTTTGGTATTTTGCAATGCAGCTTGTCCATCTTGGTATCCCATAATCTCGGGCTCACTGGACGGGTCCATGCCCATATATCACGTTCCTCCCTAATCATGATTCGAGCCCATACAGAATCAGGCACCTCCGCAGCAGTGCCAGTCGACAAAGACATGACATCACGGAAGTGCCTGGTTGGCGTGCCGCAGGTATCACGGCTGACTATGCTGTTATGGCACGGTATTACCCTTTCGAAGCTCCTGCCGTCAGCCCTTGAACAAGGAATCGCTGTAGGAAAACGAACAGCAGAGTAATTGGAATGGCGATCAGAACTGCACCCGCAGCGAACATCGTAAAGTTACTGTCCTGATACCGGTTGACCAGATCCCACATGCCTACTGCAAGCGTCCAGTTCTCCTTCGTCCGCAGCACCAGCCGGGCGAAGATAAAGTCCATCCACGCACCAGTAAAACTGGTTAGTGCCACATAAGTCAGCATCGGCTTGGATAAGGGCAGGATGATGCTGGTGAATACCCGCAGGTGACTCGCACCATCCATGCGCGCCGCTTCGTCCAGACTGCGCGGGATGGTGTCAAAGAAACCTTTGACGATAAATCCGCCCAGTACCGCCCCTGAAGAATAGACCAGGATGAGCGCAGCGTGGGTGTCGAGCAATTTAATTTGCAGCAAAATGATATAGATCGCAATCATGCTCATAAAGCTTGGGAACATGCCAAGGATCAGCATGGTGGAGAGAATGGTTTTACGTCCACGGAACCGGAAGCGGGACAGTGCATACATCCCAAGTGTCACCATCAATGTGGAGAAGATCATCGTGAAAAAGGCAATTTTCAGCGTATTCATATACCATCTGCCGTACATAAAGGACGGGTTATTAAACAGCTCACCGTAATGGGTCAGCGTAAATGCTTCGGGCCACAACCGTTCACTGAACAATGCCGCGCCGGGTCTCAAGGAAGAGAGAAAGATCCAGAGTACCGGGTAGATGGAGACAACGGCGATGATCAGCAACAGCACATAACTCAGAGCCAGGCGCAGTGGATTATTACGTGTCTTCATTGAATCATGTCCTCCTCCTTGAATGATTTGGAGCGGCGGAAGTTCCAGATGGAGAATGAAGCAATAATGAGGAAAATGATAATGCCTACCGCTGAAGCCATGTTGAACTTGTTATTGTCGAGCGTGAGCTTGTAGAGCCAGGTCACCAGCAGGTCCGTGGCCCCTGCGTATTGGTAGTCTCCCCGTAGCGGATTTCCATTGGTCAGCAGGAAGATGACATTGAAGTTGTTGAAGTTTCCGGCGAACTGCATGATGAGTACCGGAGTTGTGGCAAAAAGAATGAACGGCATCGTAATGATCCGGAATTTCTGAAACGCAGATGCTCCATCCACTTCGGCAGCCTCATAGAGGTCACGAGGGATGGCTGTCAATACACCCAGAATCAGCACCATACTGACCGGAATACCGATCCACATGTTGACAACAATGACGGTGACCTTAGCCCAGAACGGATCTGTCAGCCAGGGTAATCCCTCCAGCCCGAATGCTCTCATGTACGTATTGATCGGACCAAACTGACCATTGAACAGATTACGCATGAGCAGCAAGGAGATAATCTGCGGGATAGCATACGGCAGAATAAAGATCGTCCGCCACAGCTTTTTGAAGCGTATGCCCCGCTGTTCAATCAACAGTGCTACAAGTACGCCGCCAAAATAGGTGGTGACTGTCGCCAGAATGGCCCAGATGACCGTCCAGGTTAGTACACCGTAGAATGTCTGGCTCCAGGATTTCAACTGGATCAGATCACTGAACGTCTTGAAGCCCACCCAATCCACGAGTTTGGCTGGCGGAATATGATCCGGAGCCGAATAGTTGGTAAATGCAATCGTGATCGTAAACAGGATGGGCATAACGGTGAAGAAAAGTATGCCCAGTGCCGGGATGGACAGGAACAGATACGGAAAGTTTTTGTCCATCATGTTCCGAAGCGATGCCGCTGCGCCCAGGGTTTGCTTGCCTTCTTCCCTGGCGAGTCCCGTGACGTACGCATCCCGGATATTCAGGATATAGATCAGAATAAACACAAAAAACACCAGCAGTACAATAATGCCATCAAGCAGCAAAAAGATGGAATGGTCTCCCCTTTGAAGTACGGTGGACCCATTCACTTTGACAAAACGCTGTGTATTCTCCCCCAGTGTCCATATGCCCCATACGGCCTGTGACAGGCGAGGAAGCAGGTACGCAAGCCCTGCTCCCTCCAGTAACAGTAGACAAATTCCCTTAATCCATTGTCGATTGTACAGCTGTCCAAGACCTTGCAGTATGATGGAACATATGACCGCTGTCATCCGGTGCTGTCTTTCCCTGTTCGGTCCAACAGGCACCGGGACATGCTGCTGTTGCATTCGCTCTCTCCTCCCCGCCTATTGCTAACCTGTATGATTTGAACAATATTGTACTTACACTGACCACTCCGATGACAGAACAAGCTTCCGATCACTGTTATCCCCAGATTTTTTTCGATCCCTTTTCCAAAAGGGAAAATCCGGTGATAAAGGCGAGCTTATGCTTCCGAAGTAGCTTTCTTTCAGAAAGCTTTTAGTTTCACTTCTTCAGCTTTCTTCTGTCCTCTCCGTTTTTGTGTAAATTTGAAGTTCAATTCATGCAGGCTTATGCATATCTTCGCATTCGTCGTTCGTTCCTATTGGACGGTAGCAAGGCTTTCCTGGATCTGTTTTACAGCATTGTCCAGTGACGCCTTCACGTCCTTATCGGTATCCCAGATATCCGTAATGGCAGATGTAATCGGTCCCCATACGCTGTCCATGGCAGGAAGCGAAGGCATTGGTGTTGAGTTATTGAACTGTTCCAGGAATGCCTTATTGATTGAGTCCTCTTGCAACTTCGGATCAGCAGCTACGTTTTTGTTCGCAGGAAGTGTACCGTTCAGGTCAAAGTTCTCCATCTGAGCTTCTTCATTGGAAAGGAACGCTGCCAAGAGCTTCGACGCATTCGGGTATTGTGTAAATGCATTTACATAATAGGCTTTAACACCTGAGAAGGAGGTCATCGGTTTGCCATCGATTGCCGGAAGCGGAGCAACGCCAAAATCAATACCTGCATTGCGATAATCGGCAATGGTCCACGGACCATTAATGTCCATAGCGAGTTTTCCACTGGAGAATAATCCTTTTTTGATATCATAGTTCACGTCACCCATCTTGAGCGGCAGCACTTCCGACTTCAGTGTCTGTAAGAACTGTCCACCCTTCTGGGCTCCTTCGTTATTCAGACCGAGATCGGCGCTATCCATCCCGTTGTCTCCAAAAATATAACCGCCCTGTGAAGCCAGGAACGCATAGTTATAGTAAAATTGCTGCAATTCCCACATCAGCGCATACTGATTGGATTTCACGTTATTAAACGTCTTGGCGAAACTGATAATCTCATCAAAGTTTTTCGGAGCTTCTGGATACAATGCTTTGTTGTAAAAAAGAGCATAGGTCTCCACGCTGTACGGATAGCCGTACAGGATATCCTTGAACGTCACCGCCTTCAGTGCGTTGTCGCTGGTGTTCTCTGAGGTCTCTGCTTCGAATATGTCATTGGGCAGAATAAGTCCCGCCTCTGAAGCGCTACCAATCTTATCATGTGGGAAAACAACGACATCTGCCGCCAGACCCGCTGGGCCATCCGTTGTCAGCTTGGTTACCTGATCGGTTGGAGGCAATTCCTCCATTTTGACCGTTACCCCATACTTCTCTTCGAATTTTTTGGCTCTTTGCTCAATAAAGCTGCTTTGATTTTTATCCTCCCAGATGACCAGGGTTGCACCTTCTTCCGGCTGCAGGTTCTCAGCTGTCAGCTCTACAACCTCCTCTGGATTCTCACCAGCCGTAGTTGGAGATGTACTTCCGCCTCCCGTAGAGCACGCAGCCAGCGTAAAAGCCATCATGACGGACAATGTTGCCCCTTGCCATTTTCTCATGTAAAATGTCCCCTTCCCTCTGCTTGGTCCAACGAAGTTCGCGCTTTTCACCCTTTTGTCTGCGTAAGTTGTCAGGTTTTGCATCCCATGTTCACTTTTGTACAAACGTTTGCTCAAATGGAAGACAAGATGACCTCTCCGTTCACTATGTAGGGGGAAACAAGTCAATAAGTATGTAAATCCGTTGATGTAAGCGCTACAATAACAATCACATCATACAATACTGAACTTTCTTTGCACAAACGTTTGCACAAGCCATATTTGCTCAATTTTACCCATTTTAACAATTCTACCTACAGTAAATTCCTGTTTCCTTGTTCTGACTCTTTCTTCCTTTATTTTACTTCATACGAATCACATATCCGGCAGTTAGCAATTGATTTCTCGTATCCTTTGGATTACCATAGGAGAATATTTATACGATTGTTCAGAAGGGATTTTTTACATGATTACGATCAAGGATATTGCCAAATTGGCGGGTGTTTCCCCTTCGACAGTGTCACGGGTGATTTCCAACCATCCCAGAATCAGCACCAAGACATCTCTCAAAGTGAAGCAAATCATGAAAGAATTGAATTACCATCCCAACATCATCGCGAAGAGCCTGGTTTCCAAAACAACACATACCCTTGGCATTATGCTTCCGCGTCCTGCAGAAGAGTTGTTTCAAAATTACTTTTTCGGGGAACTGCTGCGAGGTATTATTACACATGCCACCCGTATGAATTATGAATTGCTGCTAACAACCGAAACATCATCAGACAATGAATTGCATGCGATATCACGCCTTGTTCATGGCCGTAGAGTGGATGGCATTCTGCTGCTTGGGTCCAAACGAGACGATCCCATCATTTCATTTTTGGAAGCGGAAAAGTTTCCTTTTGTGTTAATCGGTCGCAGCGAAGCTCATCCAAATGCTCCCATGGTGGATAACGATAATGTGCAGACCGCTTATGATGCAACGCATCATTTGATCGCCCAAGGACATACTCGAATCGGATTTGTCAGCGGACCGCCGGACATTACATTATCGCATGATCGCATGCTAGGATACCAAAAAGCGCTTGCCCAAGCTGGGCTGGATGCGAATAGTGACTGGATTGTGGAAGGTGAATTTCTACAGGAAAGTGGATTCAGAGCGATGTCGCTGTTCATGTCCTTGCCGGACAGACCCACTGCAATTGTTGTCATTGATGACAATGTGGCCTTTGGGGTATTGAGAGCTCTTGCCGAGCTTCATTATCTGGTGCCTGAAGATATTAGCGTGGTCAGTTTTAACAATATTGCATTATCGGAACTGGCTTCTCCACCACTAAGCTCTATAGATATCGGAACCTATCAGCTTGGCTATACAGCCGTTCAGGTATTGTTAAAAACTCTAAGCGGGGAAGCACAGCCTCAGAATCCGGTCATTATCCCCCATCGTCTGATCGTGCGTGAGTCCTCACTCTTCTCCAAGCCAAAGCCACCCGCAAGTTAATCCAATTTAAGAATCCGTGTAGTGATGCAAACGTTTGTCCTACACGGAATATGATGCTGTTATATCCACCGTACGTAGGTGCATAGGTGCAAAAAAAAGAAGCCGCATATACTTATGCGGCTTCTTTAATTCACACAATATTTCCGTACTCCATGCTCGACTGCACATGAGTGGATTAGTAAGAGCTCCAGCCAGCATCTGCTGTAACGACAGTTCCGTTCACGAAGCTGGACTCGTCAGATCCAAGGAACAAAGCCACTTTGGCGATCTCTTCACTCGTCCCGATGCGTGGGTTGATTGCCATCCCAAGCTGTTGCCGCCCTGCACCGAAATGGCTAATGCCTGCCATGGATGTGCTGATGTTGGTTGCCACAGCTCCTGGAGCGATAGCATTACAGCGAATGCCTTGCTCAGCATACATGTACCCTGTATTTTTGGTAAAGCCTACGACCGCATGTTTGGAAGCTGTATAGGCTGCGCCTGCACGTCCGCCATGCAATCCACCCGCTGAAGCAATGTTTACAATGACGCCTTTTTGTTTTTCCAGAAAGATTGGTAATACCTTACGCGTTGTCCGCATCACACTGGTTGTGTTCACAGCGAACAATCTCTCCCACTTCTCATCCGTTATATCCGCTGCAGGCTCCATGCCATCCATAATGCCCGCATTGTTAATCAGAATATCTACTGTACCGTATGTGCTGACCGTCGTATCGATCAGGTTTTGCACATCTTCTTCTTTGGCTACATTGGCCAGAACGACAATGGCTTCTCCGCCCTGTGCCTTAATATCATTCACTACCGCTTGTGCAGATTCTTCGTTAATATCTGAAACGACGACTTTCGCGCCTTCTTGGGCGTACAACGTCGCAATTGCTTTCCCCATACCTGAACCAGCACCTGTAACAACTGCAACTTTATCTTGAAGTTTCATTCCATGTATCCTCCTTTGTGTATTCGTTTACAATAAGTTAACAAACAAATGTTCATTAACTCCTATCCTTAGTATAATAAGTCATAGCGTTTCACTTCAATCAGTAAAAGCTTGTCCAGTTGTACGTTAAACAACACTAATAAGCCTTTTTGTTCTTTAACTAATAAAGTGAACTCGCGAGGAGGAAAATAGATGTCTGAAACTCTGAATTCGATGGACCGAAGAATCAAGAAATCAAAAGCTGCACTGAAAGATGCTCTCATCCATTTGATGCAAAAACATCCCTTTAAAGAAATTTCCATTACGGATATTGTTCAGCGAGCTGACCTAAACCGAGGTACGTTCTACAGACATTATCAGTACAAAGAAGACCTATTCAATGAAATCATCAATGATGTGATTCAAGATTTGGTGACTTCTTTTCGCAAACCTTATCAAGATAAGGAAGAGTTCGAGGTCAATCTGATGCCCTCTTCGGCAATCACCATATTTGAGCATGTGCATCAGCATGCACAATTTTATACGCTGGTTGTGAAATCCGAGGCTTCATCCAACTTCCAACGCATGATCTGTGATGTCCTTCGGGATCTCGCCTTACAGGATCTGAACCATATCTTCCCTCCGCACATCAACCATGAAATATTGGCAAGCTACCAATCTCATGCAATATTCGGCATGATTATGGAGTGGATTCGTCGGGAATTCAGGCACAGCCCCGCCTACATGGCCGGGGAATTATTTAAGATCATTCATTACAAGCCTGATAATGTCGTGTTGAGAGACTGAAATTTTGAATCGCCTTACTTCCCTATAGTAGGGTGATTGAGAGTGATTTTAAGGAATCTTTACCATCAAAATAATGTAAATACATTCCTGTAATTTCTGGTATTTATATGTTAGGTTATCCATGGAATACAAACCAAAGGAGGATGACATTACATTTGAAGAAGTCGTGGATTATATCATTGATTACCAGTTTTGTTTTGCTTGGCGGGGTGCTTCTCTCTCCAGCCACTTCTGCCAATGCAGCCAAAGTAGCAACCTCTACATATTCAGATCAGAGTTATAGTGAAGATGATTATTTGTACGAAGAACTTATGGACGAGTTAGAATTAGATGAGGCAGAACTTACCGCAGACCAGCAGGAGCTTGTCGATTATGTTAATCAGATACTAGCTCTGAAAACTTATTTAGCCAAAGCTTCTACCGCTATGGAAAGCATCGGCTCCCAAGCAAATTCACCGAATCGTAAGTCCATATATCTTAAACTTACAAATACGGTAATCCCCAATTATACGAAATTGGTATCCAAACTGAAGCAGATTAAGCCTGCCAATCCGAAACTCAAGAAAATTCATGCCACATTTGTCAAAGGAAACTACAATCAGCTCGAAGGGCTCTTGTTGTACAAGCAGGCAGTATCCAAGACCAAAGTGAATCAAACGATACTGAAACAGGCTAATACCAAAATAAAAACCGCTATCGATCTCATGGAGCAATCCGAGCAGCAGCTACGCGCTTATGCAAACAGTTTGGGTTACGATTTTTAGTATCTATCTTCATAAAAAACCCAAAAAGCGACCATTCCCATGCTCAATGAGGAATGGTCGCTTTTCTAATTCTAAAAAGATAACAATTTAACACGTGAAAATTTATTTCTCTCTCTCTTCTGATTACAACCCCAGCTTCTGCCCTTTTTCCAACCGCTGAATCTGCTGCTCTCCGGTATCTGCAAGTTCACGGAACTGCAAGATAGTCTCCCTCATTCTTGGTAAGGCTTCCTGCTTATAAAGACTGATTGAATCGAGCGCAGACAACACATCGGTGAACGCCTGTTTCATCGTATCCACGGAGATGCTGGCTTCATACGCCTGCTTTTGAATGGCGATCCCCTGATCCTTAAGCATTTTGGATGTTCCGGCAATCAGATCGTTGGTTGTCTGGTTCAGTAACTCAATCTTCTGTAATACAATCTTCTGATTATACAAAGCACTTGCTACAGTAACAGCAATTTTCAATGCCGAGATCGTTACATTCTTCGCACGATCTACGCCTCGAATCAATTCCTTATTATTGCGGATGACTACTTCAATTGCCATGATGCCTTGCTGATTCACAACCAGCATTTGTTGCAGATCCATGACCCGCTGACGGAGCGGGAACAGCACTTCTTCCGTAATAAAGCGGACTTTCTCGGGGTCCTCATTGCGGACCTTGGCGGCTTCAATCTGCGCGTCGATGGACTCATCCATGAGCACACCAAGCTGGATTTCCTTTTGTAATCGTTTGGTGAGTTCCCGCAAGTTCTGCTGTTCAATCTCCAGCGTTGTATTATCGTTACGCAGGGTGGATCTGCCTTTATCCAAAGAGGTTACGATGTCAGCGATGACTGCGTCAGCCTTCTGGTATTTCAGGAAATAGGCACGAAGCGGATTGAACAATTTCCCGAGGAAACCGGTCTTGGCAAAGTCGACCACGCTCGGGTCGAGATCTTTCAATTGCATATGCAGTTCAGTCAAGCCTTTGGCGACCTGACCGCCCTCGTCTCCCGTCTTGGACAGATGTTCAACGGAGACTTGAAGCAAGGCGTTTTTCTCAGAAGAGGATCTCATCGTGTTCATGCCAAAGCCGTCAATGGATTGCAAAATCTCTTTGCGCTTCTCCAAGGATTCGAGATCCAGTGTCATGATCATCTCTACGTTGGCATTCGCCACTTGTTGAAGCTCCGCGACCTCGGCGGGCACAGGTTTTACCTCTTCTTCGATCACCTTCTGAATTTCCTTCTGGCTCGGTATTTCCATTGAAAATGACATCTACAGTTCCCCCTTTAGATTACATCTGTACGTTAAACAGGTTACCGATTTTGTACACGACATCGTCGGTATCGGCATTGATGCTTGCAGCCTCGTTAATGCTGGAGATGCTCTCCAAAGCTTTGATGTCCGCGTTGTACCCAATCGTATAGATTGGCACTTTGTACGTTTCGACCAGATCACGAATATCCTTCAGGGTATGACCTTCGTTGGTCTCGCCATCACTCAGGACAAAGATCAGCGGCTTCACGTTTGGATCAGCAGCCATATAATCTTCAAGCATCTTCATCGCCACCACGATCCCGTCAAAGGTTGCTGTACCGCCGCCAGCTTGCAGACTATCGACTGTTCCGACAAACATGGACTGCTGGTTCGTATCATACTTGGCAATCGGCAGATTCACGGTTACCCCGCTGGAGTAAGAGACCAGTCCAATACTGTTCTCGGTGCCCAGGTACTTCTGACCTTTGCGCAGGGACTCCTTCAGTCGGTTAAGTGGTTCGCCGTCCATACTTCCGGATACGTCCGTCACGAACACGGCGGCAATGGGTTTACTGCCGTTCTTCTTCTCTTTCCATACTTTCTGTGCAGACAGTAACGTGCCGCCATCCACGGTAGCCAGTTCGGATTTGTAATCCTGCAATCCATTGAAACCGAATTCTTCCGCCGATTGTTGGTACTTCGCCTGGGTTACGAATTCTGCGAACTTCTCGATGATCTCCTGTTTGTTCTGTGGCAGTTGACCGAGTGCATACAGCGGGCTGTCATGTCTCACGCCAAATGGTGTAAAGACGTAACCACTCTTCAAATCGGCGGTATTCACATACGTCTGGTATTCGAGTACAAAGGCATCCAGTCTGCCTGACTTGGCAGCTTCCCGCATCTGAATCGTTGTCGACGCCGTAAACGGTACATTCGTCTGGAATTTCTCAAATCCCTCAATAGCCTTCTCCCCAAGCGGGTTGGCGCTATCATACGTGTTTAGTGCCGTCACCAGAAAATTCAGTCCTGTGGAGCTGGCAAACGGATCGGTGTATCCCATCGCGAGTTCATTGTTCGCAATCGCTTCAGTTACGGTTTTTACATTAACGGAGCCGTACGTATTAACGAGTGCGTCATATTTGGCTTTGGAAATAACGATACCCGGAACGTTCCCGACCAGCCGCTCGGACACCATCTCGGTCTTCACCCCACTGGCCTCAACCATCTCGCCCCATAGTTCGTTGGAAGGTGTAAATGCATCCGGCATATACTTACCAGACTTGATATAATCGGTAGCCGTTCCGGAGGCGATGTTACGGATTTTGACCGATACCTGTTTGCCTCCAACGGTAATGTTTGCTTTGTTGAACTCCTCGCCCACCTCGGTTAACCAGCCGTCTACCCCACTGCCCGACTTCTCTGTGGAAGAGAAGATTTCGACGTAATCATTCGTTGTATTCTCTACAGCGATCGGAAATTTCGAGATATCGGGCAGAGATTCTGCCACGTCAACGGGATCGAGATCAATCTGTCCTTTAACCGGTTCCGCCGTCGCTGGCGCAATGTCCGCGTACAGTTTGCCCAGTTCCTTACCTGCATTCTCTGTGCTCACCTGTGTGGTCGTCTTGCCAAAGTTCGATGTTAGTGTAATCCCTGCATAGACCAGACCGAATACAAGTACCAGCATTACAATCGATATGAAAAAAAACTTACCCTTCTTGGCCATACGAGCAACCCCTCACTGTCTGTATAATTTGGTGTGCTTGATCAACTGATCAATCTCCTGCATACAAGGCATCTGTTCAATATCTCCGGCTTCAAAGCTGTCGAGACGTGAAATCTCCAGTAACAACTGATCGAGCTTGAGCAGAATTTCCTCATTGGTGTGGAGTGCATTTTTCACATAAGACAGATAATCGTTGTATACCTTGGTTTTTTCCTGAAAAAGCTTCTGGGGAATGCTTTCGGATTTGGATTTCATCATGTTGGCATAGTCGGCTTCATCGAATACATTCAACCGGTTCAACACACTGCGGATGTTCAGGTATAACAGCTTCTCCACTTCCAATGTGACCGAAGCGAATTTCTTGTAGCTCAGTTCCCCGGGATCAAATCGTTGATGAAGCACATTCAGGAGTGTTTCTTTCTTCTTTTTCATCCGGCTAAGTTGGGACAGCCCCAGCGTAATATCTTCTTCGAGCACTTTGATGCGTCTATAAAAAGATAAGGCTTCCACATAATCTTCATGTGTTTCAATATGCTTCACGGGCAGAACTACCGGCTGTCTGAACAGCAAAGTGTAACTGCCATATAAGAGTGCCATTGCACTGCCGAACAGAAGGGTAACGGATAGCGCAGTTGTAAATGCACCCTCCCCGAAATTGAGCCCGATAAAGCCGGGTGAGAATGCCAGAACATTCACAGCCACAATACCGGAGATCACCCCTAGCAATTTTATGTACTTAATCATGTTCAAACATCCGACCTCCTTTCATGTTATATATTGGTGCTTCATGTCGTAATTTTCCTAATCAACTTATTCTTATTGTACATGATGTTAACGCTCTCAGGTGGATAACATTGGATATTTGGATACTCATAATATACATGGTTTGGGCTTATCCCATTTCATATTTTCAGGGACAACGTGGAACTTGGCAGGAAATTTTGTGGTCAATCCGTAGAAGTTTGTCTTCTAGAACAGTAGATGGTGGAAAAAGAAATGTTATCAGGTAATACGTGGAAAATAGCTATGCGTGTCATTTTTTATATAAGACTTGTCTGAAAAAGAGCCATGCAAAAAGGACGAAACGGAGATCATCCGGTTTCGCCCTTTTTACGTTGGTTCATCATTTTTAATGTTCTTATAAAAAATCTTGATACCGTTTTCTATAGCTAACGAACTGAGGTGGCGCTATTTGGTATATTTCAGCTCTTCTGAAAATGTAACGAACCTGAGACACGTTATGTTCGCGAATTTGGTGTAGAAACGTTGTTTAGCGCCCATTTTGAATGAAATAGCGTCGCTGAGATTCGTTACATTTTCCACCTCATCAATATTGCCCATATAAGACGTGTGCGGTTCGTTAGAAATTAGAAAGTCGATTTCTTATCGAACCCTCTCCTCCAGTGGACAGGCCACCGCCTTTTCACACCATGCCTGTTATCACGAAAAGATGGATTCCGGTTTGCTTCTCGTGGTGCGTACCTCTACAACTTTCCCGACACATCCATTGTCGCCCTTCGCCTGGAACATTACCGTAACGCTGTCATTGCCTGATGTAACGATCTCAGGAATATCATAGGTTACATAGAACACTTCGCCGATTTTGTTCATATGAATTCGCTGCTCTCCGATGACGGCTCCATCCACGGTAATGCTGAATTGTCTGTCGTATAACGTACCTTCCCGTTCAAACGGCGAATGATCTCCGCCCCAATAGGCCACGCATAGGTAATTGGCTGCGGCTCGATCCACTGCCAGCTGATAACTGAAGTAAGCTCCACGGACGCCAAAAGCCTCTCGCCACATATGCAGCTTGTTACGGCCATCCGTGGTAGAACCATTATGATACTCCCCACGGCAATTGCTATCCAGTTGATGTCCGATCTCATCCTGCTGACCATCCGCTTGAACCCTGTCGATCGTGATATCGTTCAACTCTTTCTCCAACGCATCACCTTCGTCGTTAAACGGCCAGTAAACGGTATAAAATTCATGATGCACATCATAGAACGGAACAAGCTTCACGGCTTCTCCGGTGGAAGTGACATCCTTGCTAAGTTCAAAGGTTAACGTGTCTGCATCCACGGCTTTGATCCAATTTCGTACATCCTCTTGCTCCGTCCAAATTACAGGTACAGGTGCCGTCTTGGGATTCAGCGCTGTTTCGTCCACAATCGTATCCTCGGGTAGACCCTCGCTTCCCAGTGCACCGGCGAGTACAATCGGGCCGTACAGGAAGGCTACTTTGTGGGCATCATCACGCGATGTGTACTGGCGGAGTGTCATCGGCAGTGTGATTGTGATGACATCGCCCGCGGTCCATGTGCGGTCGATGGAAAGATAGCCGGGTTCCATCCGTGTATACGGATGTTCCGTATCCCCGTTAACTGTTGCCGTCATTGGCTGTTGCAGCCATGAGGGTACACGTAATCTTAGATGAGCCGAGGCGTTGCCTCCGGTGATCGTCAGGGTCACCTTTTCCGAATAAGGAAAGTCGGTTTCAAGCTTCAGGGATAACCCCTGTGACGCCCAATCCAATTGGGAAGCGATATACAGGTTGACGTACAGGTCCTGTTCATCCTCAAAATAGATCGCCTCGGCATATTTGCCCGGGTTCTCCATGCCTGATCCTGTGCAGCACCACCAGGCGGTGTCGTGAGTACCATAGATTTTGTAGTGGCCTTGCAGCGTTGACGCAAAATACGTCTTGTTCCCCGTATCCGGGTCCTGCGTGCCGAGGATGTGATTATAGATGGCGTTTTCATAATAGTCCATGTAGGCGCTATCGGGATTCCAGGCAAAGAGTTGTTTCGTCAGATGCATCATGTTGTGGGTACAGCAGCTCTCTCCTGTCTTGATCCCGAGACTCTCCATGCCCTTCGCTTCGTAATGCTCCGATATGCTCGTCGCACCAAATACATAGGAACGATGATGAATGGTCGTATCCCAGAAAAATTCTGCTGCTGTCCGGTAACTCTCGCGGGAGTGATCCTGGTTGTAGATCTCGGCTGCACCGATCACTTTGGGAATCTGGGTATTCGCGTGTCTGCCTTGAAGATCATCCTGTTTGTGTTCCAACGGTCTAAGAATCAATTGATGGGTAAACTTATTAGCGATTTCAAGATATAGGGCTTTGCCCGTAATTCCATACAAATGTGCAAATACTTCATTCATGCCCCCGTGTTCACTTTGAAGCATCGTCTGCATCTGTTCTTCTGTCATCGGGAGCAAGCCTTCTACCGCCCAGTCTGCAAATCGAGTAACCACCTCAAGTGCCTGTCCGTTGCCAGTCAGCTTATAGGCGTCAATCAAACCGCGATAGATTTTGTGCACACTGTACCAGGGAACCCAGTATTCACCGATGTTGAATCCACCAATATGTTCGGCGCGGAATGCGATGTGGAACGCTTCTTCAGACAAACCGCCGATATACCCGCTCCCCGTCGTCTGTTGGATTCTCGCCAGTTCGGTGACAGCATAATCCAACGTTTCTTTTAACGTAATATTCCCGGTTGCTTGATACGTCACAGCCAGAGCAGACAAGTAATGTCCGAGGGAATGCCCGCTAATAGTGCGTGCCTCCCACCCGGTATAACGTTCCTTTTTGACAGGTAAACCATGAGCTTCGAAGCACGGAGCCAGAAATCGATCGATATCCAGCGACAACAGATAACGCTCCCCCACCTCTTGTGATGTTTGGAACACACCATTTAGCAAATCTACATGCTCCGGTCCCAGAAATCCTTTTTTCGTATCAATCATTATACTCACTCCTTCTCGGGATGTACTATATAAGTTGAACTAAAGATTATTTACACTGACACTACGATGACAGAACAACCTTCCAATCACTGTTATCCCCAGATTTTTTTGATCTCCTTTCTCAAGGGAAAATCCAGGGATAAAGGCGAACGCTTCGCTTTTTCAGGTTTTTTCTGTCCTCTCCGTCATCATGTAAATGATTAGTTCAACTTATATAGATATCGATTCATTCTTGAGGGGTAAAATCCGTTTTATTAGCTACAAGACTAATACTTATCAATCCACTTTAGAGCTTGAATATCCCCATAGTATCAAATAAAATACAATTACATCAGACTCATAATCCAAGAAAAGGTGGATAAATCCGTCCTATGCAAAAGCCACTGGAACATTACCTGTGCGGCAAGTTCATATCCGAAGGCAACTGGAGCCACATGAGACGCAGCATGCCTGTTCATGAGATCATTTTGATGCTGGAAGGTGAGATGTACATCGCGGAAGAAGAGGAACAATATGTAGTTCGTGCCAACGATCTGTTGTTTCTGCGCGCTGGTCAGACCCACTATGGCTACCAGATCAGCGACTCCCCCGTCAGCTTCTACTGGGTTCACTATGATGCCGTGCAGGCAGAATTCAGTCGCTTTAGGACACATGCCACCATTCAGGTGCCTTCCATGGCCAATCAGTTATTCAAGCAATTGCTGCATGTGTCATCCTTCTCACCAGAAGAAGCCGACGCTGCTTTGTTACTGTTGTTCAGAGAACTGGAGCGGAATATAGAGGCGGATTATCGCCCGCACAATGCGATTGTGGACCATATCTGCAAGTGGGTCGATATTCATCTGCATACAAACATCACGGTGAGTCAGATTGCAGAGAATTTTAATTTTAACAAAGACTATATCTCCAAAATGGTGAAACGTGAGAAAGGTACCGGACTCAAAACCTATATCCTCACAGAACGTATTCGCCGGGCGAAACAATTGCTGCTCAACACCAATGCCAGTGTAAAAGAAATTGCCGGACAGTGCGGCTTCACCGACTACAAGCTGTTCCTGCGCATGTTCAAGCAATACGAAGGCAATACGCCAACCGAATATCGCAATCATCTGTATTCCACACAGCTCAATCGCTAATGTGCTTTGATCTATAGAAATGACTGAGTTAACTATAGAAAATTTGAATAAATCGAATTGAATTCGTTATGGTAAAATGCAAGAAAACTCTATTTCATACTTAACCCATAAGAGAAGAGGAAATAAAAGATGACAACGGCTGCCGTTACGATTCATCCTGCCACAGAAACAGACCATCCAGAGATTGTAGATATTCTTGTTGCAAGTTACGCCGAGTATCAGGAGACATTTGAGCAAAATGAACGTTGGGAGGCCTACCTAAAAGACATTAGAGAGTCTGTGGTTAATCCGTACCTGACACAATTATGGATCGCCAAGATTGATGATCAGATTGTCGGTACAGTTCAATTATTCGAAACAGCGCACAAGGCATATCCAAACTTTGAATTGCCGATCGATTATCCGTTTATTCGTTTGTTGGGTGTCGATCCAAAATGGAGAGGCCACGGAATCGCCAGAGAATTGCTCCAGCAATGCGTAGATTCTGCCAAAGAGATGGGCAAAAATACGGTGTATTTGTATACGGGTGGTCAGATGGTCAACGCCATCCGTTTGTATGAGCGTTTTGGATTTACAGAGGATGAGGAATTTAGCTCCGTGAGTAGCGGGGGCAAGGCGATCTGCTACCGTTATGATTCCTAGTGGAGGGTAACAGCAATCCGCGAGTTGCGAGCGGAGAATGAAACGTAAAAGACCGTTCATGATGACGAACGGTCTTTTTTACGTTTATAAATGATCAATCAGCATTTGAAATGATACATTGCTATTGATTTTTTTACCCGCCAATCTCCACCAAAATCTTCGCATGGCTCTTGTCGCTCATCAACAGCTCAAGTCCTTCCTGCACGATATCGTCCAGTTTGATTTTCTTGGTGATGACCTGCTTCACATCGAGCGATCCTTCCGCAATCAATGAGATGACTTCAGGGAAAATGTGACGATATGCCAGCGTTGCTGTCAGATTCGCTTCTTTGACCAAAAGATCGAAGAAGTTCACTTGAAGCGGATTCGGAATTGCTGCGATGACAACGACTTCCCCACCTTTTTTGACAACCGCAATAGCGCTGTCCATCGTTGGCTGCACACCTGCTGCTTCATAGGCCACATCGATGCCACCCGTTTGCTGCAAAATCACTTCGGTTGCATTGACTTTGGCACTGTTCACTGGAATGGCTCCCAGCTTGGCTGCCAGGTCCAGACGTTCCTCAAATACATCGACAGCATAGATTTCGGAGGCTCCTGCTGCTTTGGCAGACAGGATGGTCAATAATCCAATTGGACCAGCTCCGTATACAGCTACCTTGTTCCCCACTTTCAGCTTGCTGTGACGAACCGCGTGGAAGGCTACTGCTGTAGGCTCTACGAGCGCACCTTCTTCGAAAGATACGTTATCCGGTATGGGATGAACCATGTATGCTTCAACAACAACATACTCTGCAAAGCCACCATCACCATTCAGTCCAACGAATCCAAATTGAGTACATTGGTTGTAACGACCCTGGATACAGTACTCACATTTTCCACAATGGTACAACGGCTCTACCACAACACGGTCACCTACACTGATACCGCTTACATTACTCCCCAATTCACTGACGGTTCCTGCAAATTCATGACCCAATGTCAACGGTGCTTTCTGTCCTGAGAGCGGATGATTCTCGCCTTCTTGAATCCCTACACCATGATGATAGGCATGCAAGTCACTGCCGCAGATCCCCGCATATTCCACTTTGATTTTGACCTGACCTGCTTGAGCAACCGGAATCTCCCGCTCTTCTACACGAACGTCTTTATGGCCGTACCATACTGCTGCTTTCATGAAGCTCATCCCCTTTATATGATTGTCTATATAAGTTGAACTAGATATGTTACACCTGATCACCCTGATTACAGTACCATCTTTCGATCACTCTTATCCCCAGATTTTCTTCATTCCCTTGATACAAGGGAAAAATCCGGTGATAAAGGCGCACGCTCTGCTTCTTCAGATTGGTTCTGCACTCTGCGTTTCTGGTGTAAAAGTTAAAGTTCTACTTATATCTTAAAGAACTATAAGGCTTGTCTATATATTATATCTCTGTTCATGTATTATTCACATTTATAGATACTAATGTTAACATTAGTTATATTAATGCTAAACGGAGATGAAATCATGAATCTGGAACAGCTCGAATATGTCGTTGAAATTGCGAAGACGCAATCATTCTCCGCCGCCTCGGAGCACCTGCATGTCACACAATCGGCGATCAGCCAATCGGTTCACCGTCTGGAGAAAGAACTTGGATTGATCCTGTTCGAACGCTCGCGGCAGGGAACTCATCCCACGCCCGAAGGCAAACAATTCATTGCCAAGGCACTGGACATTTTACAGCGGATTGATGAATTGAAATCCCTGAACGCAGAAGCCTCCTCTCTTACGGGAGAGCTTCATGTGGCTACTTTTCCAAGTGTCATGCCTTATCTTGTCCAGTCTGCTGCGGATATGAAGCATGAGCACCCCCATCTTAACATCTCCATTGAAGAGAAAGGCTCCATGGAAATTATCGAGGATATCCGCAACAACAAAACCCACCTGGGCTTTATCGCGATCTATGCCAAACAATTGCGGGAATTTGATGGACTTCACTTCAGTCCCATGTACTCGGGCAAGCTGGTCGTCGGTACGCATCACCTGTCTGAACTTGCCAAGCACAGCCGTGTTACACCGAATCAATTAAAAGAACACAAGCTGGCACTCTATCGAGACGGTTTCATCGAAGACTTCATCCAGGAATTCACCTATGATCACGGACCTCTGTCCATTCTCTTCAAAACAAATAATTCAGAAGCGATCAATATGGTATTAAGAAACGATATCGCCGCCACAATTGGTCATGACTTTTCCTTTCACCAAAATCAATTATGGAAAGAAGGTCTGGTGAAGATGGTTGAGATCGCTGGGATTGATCAACCGAAAATGCAGATTGGCTTCGTGCAGACGGAATCCAAGGAGTGCGCCGTAGCCGCAGAACGATTCGCCCGACGCTTCAGACAGGCAATTGAGCTGGATCATTTAATGGTATAAATGTGAGCATTTTTCACAAATCACCTGAGCGTCTTTCAATCAACCGTGAGCGTTATGATTCGAATTATGCAAAATGCTGACGCAAAAAAAGTGCTCCACGCTTTGAAGGAAGTTTGGGATGGACACCAACTCCTCCAGGAGTGGAACACTTTTTTTGCTTTGTTTTGTTACAATGGTTGTACAACAAATCAGACTCTTTTCTAACTACCTCTTGTGTTACTATTGCTACACTTTACTCAAGTTATACTTTCACTTTTCGCACGGCTTCGCTCATCTCGCTGGTCTGCTGCTCCAGCATGGTGGAGGTCTGCGCCACCCTGTTGAACATGGCCGACTGTTCACGCATCAAGCGATAGATTTCATCCGAATGATCTGACACCCCGGCTGAAATCTGGGAGATCGTATTGACCGAGGCTGCAGCCTCTTCCGATCCTGCCGAAATTTCCTCTGCCGCCGCAGAGACTTCCTGAATGCGACGGGTCACCAGTTGGAACGCATCAACCACATGGGCGAATGCTAGCTCCGCTTCTGCGGTAATCGTAACACCTTGCCCAATCTCCGTTGCGGTAACGCCCATCCGTGAGCCGATCTGCTGTGATTCTTGTTGAATGCGAAGCAGCAGGTTCGAGATCAGTTCCATGGATGTGCTTGAAGCCTCCGCAAGCTTCCGAACTTCGTCCGCCACAACCGCAAAACCTTTGCCGTGTTCTCCTGCATGTGCTGCCTCAATGGATGCATTAAGCGCAAGCAGCTTCGTCTGACTCGCAAAATCACGAACCGTATGCAGCGCACCACCAATTTCCTCGGAGTAGTTGTTCAGCACCTGAACCATCGCTACAACTTCACCTGAGACATTCGAGATGCTCTCCATCTGTGTTTTCATCAGTGACATGCTCTGTTTACCCGACTCCGCCGTAGCAAGCGCGCTTGTTGCCGCATCTGATACAACCATCGAGGATTCGGATATATCCGTTATGCCTTTTGCGATTTCTTCCATCGCATGCGCGCTATCGCTCGCACCCTGCTTCTGAGTATGTGCACCCTGTCTAATCTGTTCGACAGACTGATCAACCGTCTTGCTCATCTCAAGCATCTCTTCGGTACTGCGATTAAATTCCTTGGTTGATTCCGATAAAATATCTGTGGTTACGGCTACCCCTTCAACCATGTTACTTACAATTTTATTCAAATTTCCGGACATATGTATCATCGCTTGGTATGTCGTTCCAATCTCATCTTCGCTCCGCAAACGATACGACGTCAAAATTTGATTCGCTTCTGCAAGCTCACCCTGTGCCATTTTTTCCACACTCGCCTTCAGCGGTTGAAGTGGTCGCAGTCCCCTTACGATAAACCACATGACAACAGCAATGCCTATAAGTGTAATTAGTAACAATAAAGCATAGAAGGGAATACTTGATTTCATAATATCTGACTCAATGCTTCCGATCACCGATACCGCCGTATCAATACCAATCACACCTGTTACAGCCCCATTACTATCCAGCATGGGAGCGTAAGAGGAAATATAGTCACCGTACTCTTCATTGTTAATAATCGAAGAACTGGCTGTCTGCCCCTGCAACAGCTTCTGAACAGCATCTTGCGGCACATCCGTTACTTCATTAATCGGTGAGGCTTTATCTGCATCCTTCATGCCATCAACCATAATAAGTGGCGTACCTTTGTCATCTATTTTGACGAAATACACATACATTGCACCAATACTTACACGAAAGTCATCCAGTTCATCACGAATCTTCAAGAATTCGTCATTCTCCTTGGGGTCCTTGGCAAACTCGGCATAAGATGCTGTATCCAGCTGATTCACATAACTCTGAGCAATCTGGATATTGTAACTCGAAATGGCCTCCTGCGCAGCTAGCTTCATATTAGCCACCTGTAACAGCATGCTTCCAACGGCTATTATCGTAATGACCAATGTAACTACTGCAACAATGCGTACAACCAAACGTTTTCTAAAAAAACCGATCATCCGCTCCTCTTCCTCTCCCGTGAACCCAAGCCTTTTTGACTAGGCGCTACCCAAAAAACGCATGCTTGAAGCACTAAGTATGGGAAAATAGTAAACGAATATGTCGATTTAGGCAAGAAAATATTGGGTTTACATAAAAACGCTATCATGGCTGTGGTAGCTTTGATCATTGGAGCTGCATTTAGGCTTCATTTCTTAGGATTTGTTTACGTTCCTTGCAGCAAAAAATGATAGAAAAAAACACCCCGACGCGAGCGCCGAGATGTTGTGGTGTTTTACATGTTAATGTCACAAATATTAAACTGTTCGTCCATTTGTCTTCCTGAATCGAATCAGGGACCAGATAATGAGCAACGCAAGCACGGCAAGACAGATGCTAATACTGAACCGATTACCTTCATCAAACACAAACATCACCGCAATCACACTCAGACATAGTACAACGACTCCGGTTATGTAGGGGAATCCCCAGACTTTGAAGGTCGGTTGAACCGGATATCTTTTCCGCAGTTTCAACTGCGATGAGGCAATACAGATCCACACAAGGATTACGACAAATCCCGGAACTGCGAGCAATACCCGGAACAGTTGATCCTGCGCGAACAGGCCAAGCAAAGAACCTCCAAGCAGTACGACCGAGCACACCAGAAGTGTGTTAACAGGGCTGCCGTTGCGATTCGTCTGTGACAATGCCTTTGGAGCTTCCCCGCCTACTGCCATGGAGTGCATCATCCGGGATGCACCGTAGATCCCTGAATTCGCAGCAGACAGAACCGCCGTCACCAAAATAAAGTTCATAATGTGTGCCGCTCCCGGCAGTCCCGTAGAGGCGAGCACCTGCACAAACGGACTGCTCTCCGGCCCGATCTCATTCCAAGGGATGAGTCCACAGATGATGAGAATCGGCAAGGTGAAGAACAGAATAATTCTGAGCATGAAATTGCCTACGATTTTGGGCATAACCTTTTCTGCATTTTCCGTCTCGGTCAGGGTCAGACCAATCAGCTCCGATCCCCCATAGGAGAACATGACCACAAGCAGTGCCGAGAAGATCGATGACCATCCGTTCGGGAAGAACCCACCTGCTTGCGTGTAATTTTGCAGATAAGGGGTGTTATCACTTGGAATAATGCCAAAGATCAATCCTGCACCCAAGAAGATAAAAATAATGATCATGGCAATTTTGATCCCGGCTAGCCAAAACTCAAATTCCCCGAACACACCCACACTGAGCAGATTAACCAGTATAATGAACGCCGCACAAGCCAGACTCAGCATCCACAGCGGTACTTCACTGAACCAATACTGCAAAAAGCTCCCGGCGGCAATCACTTCAATGACACACACCGATAACCATAGAAAGCAGTACATCCATCCCATAACAAAGGACACTCTGCTACCGAATGCTTCCTGCACGAAGTCTTTCATATTTTTGTTCTTGTACACCGTAGCCATCTCCGCCATCGCGGCCATAACGACCAGCAGCAATAATCCGGCAAAAATGTACGTGACGATCACGCCCGGACCAGCGAGTCCAATCGTCTCTGCACTGCCTTTGAAAATTCCGGTTCCAATGACACCACCCATAGCCATAAAACTGATGTGTCTTGGTTTAAGCTTCTTCTGTAGTGTTCCTTCTGTCTGAGCCAATTCAAGTCCTCCTGATGTAAAAAACGTCTGTAATGCTGTCTTGTTTCATAGACATAATGTCCAGTATACCCTATTGTCCATCAATCAGCCCAGAAGTTCCTTATGGCCAATTCATCCCAAACGAATAGGGACACAACCTATGTTTTATACCCCACAATGGCACGAAGCAATCTGCGTATAATCATCCAAGCACCACTACCTCCACCCTTTTCATAGCATGGTCTATGTTGCGTCATTGAGTGTATTGTACTCTTTTTCCAAATTTCAATATGTATGATATGTTGCAAAATTAAAAAACCAGCGTCCTGTAAAAAAACAGAATACTGGTTTCTCATATGGATCAATTTAGATTCTTTTCGTCATAAATGCGCTGTTCGGGTCCAATATATAATCCGCGAAGGGTTCGCAATATTCGAATCCGAAATCTTCATACAACTTCCGTGCCGGAATAAATGAGTCCATTGAGCCCGTCTCCAGACTGATTCGCTTATAACCACGTTCTACAGCAACGTCCATAATATGGGCCAAAATTTTTCTCGCTACGCCTTTTCTCAGATGAGCCGAAGCGGTACGCATCGACTTCAATTCTGCATGTTCCGAATTAAGTTCTTTGATAGCCCCGCAACCGAGCAAGTCGTCCCCTTCCCATGCGCACCAGAAAGTAATTTCGGGCTTCTTGAGTCCATCCAGATTCAACGCATGAATACTCTCTGGTGGGGAGTCCGCTGCCATCCCTTGCAAGTGCTCTGCGATTAATGCTTTAACTTGTGCTCCACTCAAATCATCCACTTTGATCTCCAAAACGTATCACTCCTGCCGACATTTTTATTGGTTCTGTCATTGAATGTATATCGATTATTTCATATTACTACCATGTTAGGTTTCATGACAATAGACCACATAAATCCACTGAAATACGCTATTGTGATTCACCTGTAATTTCCATTATGATGAGGCTATCAGATGCCAAAGGGGCGAGGTCTATTGCGAAATATACATAGAGTTACATGTGAAACTACGGTGAAGCAAGCTTAACTTAATTTAAAGGAGACCCCTATGACACTCACTACGGATAACCTGTTTTATAGCAAACGATTAAAGATGACGCCACCACGTCCTGAAGACGTGCAGACCATGCTGCAATGGAACGAAGATCCGGAGTACCTTCGGAATGTGGATACTGATCTGGCCATTCCCTATTCAGAGAAACAGTTGGAAGATGAGGGCGAAACGAAGAACAAGGAAGTCTACTTTAGACTGCGCACGCATGAAGAGGATACGCTGATTGGTTTTGTCGTCATTCACAGTATTGAATGGAATAACCGCTGCGGACAGCTTGCCATTGGCATCGGACTTGCCGAACATCGCAACAAGGGATATGGTACGGAAGCGTTGAATCTTATTTTACGATATGCATTCCATGAAATGAATCTGGACCGGGTTGGCCTCGATGTCATCGCCTACAATGCCAAAGCAATCCGTTCCTATGAGAAGGTTGGTTTTCAGTTGGAAGGTCGGGCACGCTCCGCTGTATATCGTGATGGGAAGCGTTACGACCGCTTGATGATGGGAATCCTAAGACCAGAATGGGAAGCACACAATCCAATCCATACGGAGGGTGAACAAGCATGACCAAGAATGTAGAAGTCACTGCGTTTATTGAACAGATTCAGATCCCCTGGCAAGTAGAAGTCGCTGGACAACTGCGTCAGTTGGTGCATGATACCATCCCTGACGTGCAGGAACGCGTGCAATACAAGAAACCTCATTTTTTGAAAAACGGAAAGTACGCTGCGGTCATCTCGCCATCCAAACAGGCCGTGTCTTTCACCATCTTCCATGCAACCGGACTTGATCTACCCGATGGAATATTCGAAGGCCCGGAAGAGCGTAAAACGATCAAGCTCAAGGAAAAAGATACGCCGGACTATGAATGGTTGGCTGGTTTGTTAAAGCAGGCATCTGCGGACTTGTAGGAAGCTCTGGCGTTACATCAAAGGGGCCCCCCATTATGTTCAGAACTTACGGGATGCCCCTTTTTGTTGTTGCAATCTGCTATCAAGATTGCTGGTAGGATACGGCAGTCATCTGACACGGCTCACATAGGAACATGTAATACATGCCCTCACCATATTCCTCAATTTCGCCCCAATCCAGTTGTGCGACGGCCTTCATTCTCGTGGAACAGCCCGGACATGTTGGATACTCCGCATCCTGAACCCATCCCGGATGTCCGCCGACCTGAGATAACGATGGCTCCATCGCCCATTCACTGGCATGGAACGCATGACGTGATGAAGTCGCAATCTGAAACTGACGCCCAGCATCCTGTGCAAGTTTACCATAGTCGTCTAGGTCAATCTCGTTCATTCCCACATGCATAACATTATGCGAGCTCCATAACGGTTCCCCTGCTGCGTCCATCTCCATGTAAACCACACCATAACTGCTGCATATCACGCAAGTCTGTATCTGAAGTTGCTGAGCATGCCAAGAAACGTCATTCAATGCTGGATGCTTAACATCCAGACTAATTAAGGTGGTTAACGCACTACCACACCATGGACAGCAATTGGCACTAGGGGTCAGCAACGAGAATGAATCTCCGAATGATTCCACGCTAGCTCCTTCATTCTCTTTTACTTTATAGAGTGAATAACTTGGGGTGATGAATAATTCCCTGCGCTGCCCGTCTTTCGTGAGCTCCCAACCAGCTTCATTGGTGTAGTGCTCTGGTGCAACGTACAACTCACTCGTCCATGATGGCGGAGACTGTCTCCACTGCCGGAACTGCTGCACAACAACATCATCACTGATATGAGCAAGCATGAGCAAAATATGGTTACGCTTCTCATCATCGGTATTCACCTGCTGCAAGAGATGATCACGTGCCTCACCCGAGGCACTTTTATACAAAATGGAAGGATAATAGATCTCCTGTTCCAGCAGCTCAGGAATTTCGGCAGTCAACGATATATCATGGTAGCAGACCAGATATACCAGAATGTCTTTGCCTGTATCTTCATCACCTGTACGAATCCGTTGCATCGCATAGTCCTTCATCTGATCTTGTTGCTCTACAGACAAGGACAGATATACTTGTTCCTTAGATTGTTCATATGGCACATAACGAATTAGCGGATCGCGAACCTGAGGTTCGTGCATGATTTTCAAAATTTCCACCGGGTCTATGATCCCCGCATACAAGTTCACGTCACGTCGATTCGCTTCAGTGTATCTCTGGCGCTCCTCTCGTTCCATCTCCTGCTTGCAAGGCATGCAATAGCCACCCGTTTTCGCCGCTGTTGCTGGCAGAATGGTATTTGTACACCCTTCTCGTATACACTGAATTCGTTCTGTCATATTCCAACCTCCTTCAACTATTGGCAATGGAAAACACGCCACAATGTGACGTGCTTGTCCCTTACTCATATTTCAATACTGCCTGCCTGTCGTAAAAGAAAATGCGAATCAGTGATGTCCCAACTGGTCCTTGGTGAACTCATAAAAGGCGAGCGCATCTTCGCTGCTGGCAAAGCCTGCCTGAGCCATCTTTTCACTACCTCCACCTTTGCCTTGGTAGGCTCCAAGATTGCCTTTGAAGAAAGGTCCACACGCCCATTCAGGCGGCTGTCCGTTCTGTGCGAGAACGACTTTGGCCTCCGAGATGCTGGCGAACAGTACAAGTCCCTCATGGTCTGCCGTCAGCTTGGTAGCCAGGCTCTGCATATCCTTGAGCGATTTGTCTTCAAAGACTTGAGCAATCACCAGCCCTTGCCGAGCAGCCAGAAGTTCCTCCGCATAATAGGCATCATTGGTTGTTTTCACTGCATTCAGCTCGGTTTGCAGCTGTTTTTGCTCCTGCTCCATTTTCTCAATGCGCTCCAACAATTCGTCCTTGCTGGTCTTTAATTTAACCATGATGCTATTGAGCACGTTTTGTGTGGATGTAAATTCATTCAGCGCTCTTGTTCCACATTTGAAATAAATGCGGGTGCCGCCCTTCACTTTTTCGGTTTTCAGCAGTTTGATGATGCCGATCTCACCTATCGCCGACACATGCGTTCCGCCGCAGGCGTTATACTCTACACCTTCGATCTCGACGATGCGAATGTCTTCTGTTACCGTAGGCTGCTTCACCAGTGGCAATTGTGCCGCCTCTTCTGCTGTAACCCATGAAGTGTTGATACGAGCGTTACGATAGATCTGACGATTCACTTCTTGTTCAATGGCAGTCAATTGATCCGCTCCCAGTTCAGCCGCCGCCACATCAATCGTGTCATACTCCGTTCCAAGATGGAAACTGAGCGTCATCGCTTCAGTCAACTTCAGAGTGATTGCCGATAACAAATGTTGACCCGTATGCTGCTGCATATGATCGAATCTTCGCTCCCAGTCAATCTCACATTGTACTTCAGTCTGTTCAGGGGCGCGTTCCAGCTTATGCCACACCTCTCCATCTTCGATGTTCACATCCAGCACAGCGATGCCGCCAATTTGCCCCAGATCACAAGGTTGTCCACCCCCATGCGGGTAAAAAGCAGTCTCCGCCAGCGTGACATATACTCCGTCTTCCTTGTCCACTCTGCCTGTAATCGTTGTATGCCACTCTCTGGTGTAAGCAGAGTCATAATAGATTTTTTGCGTCATTGAATCATCCCGATCCCTTCTCGTTCAAATGGGTTTTCATAATCTCCAGATTACACTATCTGGAACCTTCAAGCCAATTTATGGCATGCAAGACTTACACTTCGTATCCAAAAGAACGATTTGTAAGTTAGTGCAATACGAAAAACTCGATCCATGAAGGAACGATTTTTTCGTGATACGTAAGATGTCATAGTTACGTCCTGATAGCATGAGCAAGAAACAGTCGCCGTAAAAAATTAAAATCTTTGCTTAAGTGTATATACGTGCTATGTAATTATAAAAGAGAACAATTCCACCTAATCTCTCTGAAATTGGGTCAAAATAAAAAAAATGGGTAAGTCCCGTTTAACCGAAACAAACCCAAGATTCCTTTTGAATATTTATTTTTTGGTTTTAGTGACTAGTTCTTCATTCAAAACAAGAAGAGTAGATATCACCAATACTAAAGAATCCAATTGCTGCGCTGATTAACTCAGGTCCCGCATCTTTTGCTGCAAATTTAACTGCATAACCAATGGCTGAAGATGCACTGTAGCCCCATTCATTTTTAGCTACTTTGAATGCTGGAACAAGGTTTCCGATAAATTTCGTTACGCCTCCACCAGCTTTAATTACATCCTTAATTTTTGCAATCTTTGCGAAAGCAAAAAGATTTTCAGCAATCGCCAATCCTACTGCAGATGTACAGCCAACAACACCCATTGTGCTAATGACATCTTCTTTTGATAGATTATAAAATTTATCTCCATCCGTAATATACTTATCACCTGTATAAGAACTCAGCCATTTTGCAGTTGCTTGAGCACCTTTCTCAACAACTTCATCAGGGATTGCCTCAATAAGATACAAGGTTTTCTCCAACTCCGCAAACTCAGAACCAGAGTACTGATATGTACTTTCTTCGTTGTTAGCACTTGCTGAGGATAAGCCAATTACGTTAAACAATAGAATTAATGCCAAAATACCAGAAAAAGTTTTCTTGATAATATTATTCATTAAATATCCTCCATTTCAATTTTTTGGTACTAAAACATTTTATACTAAAATATGATATAATTCAACCAAATATATACAAAGGAGGTTATAAATTGAGGAATAAAGTACCCTTTGGACTGTTAATCTTGGCTATAGCAATCGGTGGCATTTTTGTAACGCAACTCGAAAATGACACATTTAAGATTTTATACTCAGTTTTAGGAATCCTGGTTATTGTATTAAGCTACTTTATGTTTTCAAAAAAGAAAGTCTAAACCTATAAGTTACGAAAATAGAAAAAAACGAGATAAGGAACGCACCATTCATATACTGCAGTTGTGCGTTCCATTCTCGATTCATTTCCACTCGGCAAAGCAAGTCGAGAAAGCATGATACTCCCTTCTAAGAGTTATGTATTGCAAAAAATGAAGTAAAAAGCAGAGTGATTAATCACTCTGCTTTTTACTTCATTTAAACAAACAACTTTTCATTAAATCTTGTGGTTAATAGATCGCTATCGGTCCATACGGACCATCGATAATTTCAATTTTAGTTTCAAAAATATCTGTTAAAATTTCAGGGTCCATCACTTCTTCTACGGTTCCAAAAGCAGCAATTTGGCCATCTTTCATAGCACATATTCGATCCGAATATTTGGCGGCAAAATTGATATCATGCATAACCGTCAGAATGGTTCTTCCGAATTCATTAGTAGCATATCTCAAATGCTCCATCATCCGAACAGAACGCGCAACATCCAGATTGTTCAAAGGCTCGTCCAAAAGTACATATTCCGTCTCCTGACACAAAACCATGGCGACATAAGCTCTTTGCCTTTGACCACCAGAAATCTCATCTAAATATCTATTTTCCAGATCAGTTAAGTCTAGAAAATCAATATATTTAGAAATAATAGCTTCATCCTCATCCGTTAATCTTCCCTTAGAATAAGGAAACCGTCCGAATCCGGCAAGTTGCCTAACGGTAAGCCTTGTGACAAAATGATTTTCTTGTCGTAAAACCGTTACAATCTTGGCCAAGTCTTTTGACTTGGTCGTGGAAACATCCATATTGGCAACCTTGATCTGACCTTCGTCCAAATCCAAAAGTCTTCCGATCATCAGAAGTGTCGTCGACTTCCCCGCACCATTGGGCCCAATCAATGAAGTAAGACCGGCTTTGGGTATATGAATATTCAAAGGGCCGATCTCTACCTCGGCTGCATAGGTTTTTTTGACATTATTGATCTGTATCATAAAGAACCCTTCCTTAAAATCACAATTAAAAATGTTAGGCCGCCAACCAATTCTATAATGATGGAAACAACACCTTGGGCATTGAAAACATGATTCATAATAAAGTATGCACCGGTTAAGATCACAAACCCTATCGCAAGAGCCATTGGGAAAACATATCTGTGATCATAGGTTTGCGCGGCCTGATAACTCAAAATCGCAACTAAAAATCCATAGAATGTAAGTGGTCCAACCAAAGCCGTCGAAATGGCCATCAATATGGAAACCAGGATCAGCGTATAAATCACACTACTTTGATGTTTAGTTCCCAAGGAAGTCGAGACATCCTTACCCAACGATAACACATTTAACCTCTTTGCATTAGCAAGCAGCAGGATCGCTGTAATGATGACGATAGGAATCGCAATCGGGAAATAGGCAGAATCCGCATTATTCACGGAAGCAAACATTCTTGCCTGCAAAATATCAAACTCGGACGGTGCTAGAAGTCTTCTCATAAATGAAGATACGGATCTCAGCCCGGTCCCAATGATAATACCGACTAGAAGCAGAAGTTGTAAATTGCCGTATTTTCCCGAAAGTAGCCATCCATAAAGAATCAAACACATGATGACCATTGCAGCAACTTGATATAAAAAGGAATCAACACCGCTAAAATTCACAAATACCGTAGCACCAAGGAAAAATATAGTACTCGTATGAATGGTTGAATAGATAGCATCAAAACCTAAAAGGGACGGAGTGATAATTCTGTTATTCGTAATCGATTGAAATGCAACCGTGGATAAACTTTGGCAGATTGCAGCGATCAGCATTGAAACCAGAGCAACTACTCTTCTTGTAACAACAGGTATAAACGAAGGAGACGATACCGGGACCGGATTGTTATAAATCAGTAGCCCAACTGATGCAAAAACGCCCAGAACAATCAATGTTATCAGCAAAATCCAATAGCGCTTTTCTTCTTTCTTGGTACGGAAGGCTCTAGCTGATCTTTTTTTAGGACGACGGCTAGAATCGATTTCGATATTCAGTGGATTTCTACTTGCTAAGTCGCTCATCTTACCCTCCTTGTTGACCGCCTTTGTCTTAACAAAATGACAATAAATACGACGGCTCCCACTGTTCCAAGGATCATGGAGACAGGTATTTCAAAAGGCATGATGATGACACGAGACAGGATATCACAAACAATGATACTGCCCATCCCTAATAAGCACACCCATGGCAAATTGCTCCTGAGATCGTCACCCCTAAACATGGAAACGATATTGGGGACAATTAACCCTAGAAAAGGCAAGTTCCCAATGACAGCTGCAACGATTCCAACGGCCAGTGAAATAAGCGCAGTACCCAAAAGAATGATCCTGTCATAATTTACACCAAGACTAGTAGCGACATCTTCTCCAAGACCAGCTAAAGTCAACCGATCAGCAAAAACAAAAATAAGAATAGTCACCAATACAATGAGCCATAAATATTCATACCTGCCAATTTGCACAGATGAAAAGGAGCCTGCAAACCAGCTTTCAATATTTTGAGTCATTTGGAATACAAGTCCAACGAAAGTTGAAAATGCAGAAATGACTGCTCCAAGCATCATCCCAATAATCGGGACAACTAAAGACGAACGGAGTTTAACTTTCTTTAGAAACATAAAAAAAATCATCGTTCCTATAAAAGAAAAAATGATTGCACCAGTCATTCTTAGTGTTAAGCTCGGTGCAGGAAAGACCAGATAAATAAACATGATCCCCAGACCTGACCATTCCATTGTTCCTGTTGTGGTAGGTTCCACCAAGCGATTCTGTGTAATAAGCTGCATGACCAGTCCAGCCATTGCCATGGCGGCACCGGTAAGCATTAATGCAACAGTTCTTGGGACACGAGTAATGAAGAACATCTCCATTCCATCGGCTTGTCCTCGTATGTCATAGACTCCAATAAGCAGTGATGTAATGCCTAAAATAATAGTGGCTATAATCGCAATGATAAAAGGTATGGTCCATAGCTTTTTCGGATTATGACGCTGGGGTTGAGAATTCTCAACCCCAGCTAATTTTGGTATTAAATTTTTCTGCACTGCAGCATACTCCTTTTTACTGTTTAGCTAGAGCTTTCGTAAGATTGTTAATCAACTCCAAGAAAGTTTCAATCGATTCATTGGTGTATGTGTCGTTTGGAGCATAAACGATTTGTTTTTGAGTAATAGCTGTTGTGTTTTTCAGAGCAGGTGAGTTATCAATAACGTCCTGAGCCGGAACGGCACCTTCTTCAGCAGATACAGCTGCATCCCGATCCAGTACGAAAATCCAATCCGGATTGCTTTGGGCGATCGCTTCAACAGAAATATCATCACCTTGATGATCAGAAGAAGATTTGTCCACTTCTAGTGCTGGAACCCAGCCGAAAATGTCATACAATGGTCCCCACACACGTCCAGTAAGAGGAGCCGAGAAACCAATGTTTCCACCAGAAACGACAACACTCATAATTTTATCTTCACCATTATAAGCGGCCTTAGCTTCTTCAATAGCTTTATCAAAATCAGCAATCAGTTGGCTGGCTTCTTCTTGCTTCTCGAAAATTTTCCCTAAATTGGTTGTTGCATCTTTAAGTCCATTCACAAAGTTATCTCCAGGTGATGCTGTTTCTTCAAGCTCAATGTTAAGGTCAATCACTGCTGCATTAGGCACTAATTTTTTGATATCTTCATAGAATCCAGCAAATCGTTGACCAACAATGACAAGGTCAGGCTGTATCGAAGCCAATAGTTCAAGATTTGGTTCACGATGATTTCCAATATTTTGTACCGATTCATCCGCCACATACGGTGAATCCGCAGGCATTACATCCTTCGGCGCTGCTGCTAATTTGACGCCCCAAGTAGACAGAGTCTCAAATGTTCTGTTATCCAGAGCAACGATCTTCGTTGGATTTACTGGCACAGTTACCGTTCCATGAGCATCCGTAATTTCAACAGTTGTGGGTGTAGCTGTAGTAGCAGCATCGGAAGTTGTAGCCTCTGTATTCACAGTATCCGTCGTAGCAGGTTCATTACTTGAACAAGCTGCCAACACCAAAGTTAAAGCTGCAACCATGATCAACATTAATTTTGAAGAAATAGACTTTCTCATTTAATTTATATCCCCCTAGATATAGAAAATTTGGATTCCCAAGCAGCGTACTGCGTTGGATAAACTCAGTATCATATACCTCCTCAGACGTAAATTTAGAAAATAATCTTAACCCCTTTTCACTATAGTGCAGAGTAACAAAACAACAAATGATAGTGATTATCAATATCAATAGGTTATATTATAACAAGTTAGAAGGCATTTTCAACAACCTAATTGTTTTAATTCATGGCGAAATTATGAACCAAATATTCTATTCTATGTATTTATATGCATAAAAAATCGACATTTTATAATGATGTACATTGAACAATATGCATCCATCTGAACTCCATTTTATTGAGTGACCGCTTGATATTACCAAATGTATATTGTAAATTAAAAAATACACTTTTATTGTATACAGTAAAAATGAATCATAGATGTGGAAGGAAATGTTCAATGGATATTTATGTTAAGTATTTTTTAATCGGTCTTGCCATAGCCATGCCTGTTGGAGCAATTACAGTAGAAATGACAAAGCAAGGATTGAAAAATGGGTTTATTCACGGATGGGCCGTAGGTATTGGTGGCATGACGATTGATATTTTACTTATACTTGCTCTGTACTTCGGCTTTGCTTCCGTACTGGCCTTGCCGTATGTTCAAACGCCTCTCTGGATCGTAGGTGCAGGGTTCCTCGCATATCTGGGTTACGATTCAATCAAAAATGCCGATAAAGATATCACCCCGGCAGATGAAAAGACACAGAAGTCATTTTTTAGTACATATCGAAACGGATTGCTTGTTGCAGTATCACCTGGTAACTTAGTATTTTGGGTTTCCGTATTTGGTGCGGTTCTTTCCCAATCCTATAGTTCTTCCCACTCAGGAAGCTTTGCCATTGCAGCATTTGGAGTGATGAGCGGAATTTTGATTCATGATTTAGGCCTGTTATCTATTGTTTCAGTAACAAGAAAAGTAATGAGCCGCCAAATGATTCGTTGGGTTTCGGTCATTGCTGGAATTATGTTACTTGGGTTCTCTCTATATTTTGTGTACGAATTCGTAGTTGGCCTCATTCAATTCTTTTGATCGAAAAAGTCAGTATCGTGCCGTCATTTTATATCATGCGGAGGAACAACGCGTTATTGCAGAGAAATCAAAGACAGATTTAGACCAGTCGGGACGCTTCCTTGAGCCGGTTGTGACAGCTATTGAAGCACGAAGTGATTAAAAAATTCTGGAGTTAAACGATATTCAAAAAAATAGGACAATCCTAATTGCTTTAGGAGTGTCCTATTTCTTTTATTCATTTTTTCAATAATTCATCTATATAAATTGAACTAAAGAATATTTACACTTGCCACTCCGATGACAGAACAACCTTCTGATCGCTGTTATCCCCAGATTTTTATATTAGGCTTTACAAAGGGGAAAATCTGGGGATAAAGGCGAAGTGTATGCTTCCGAAGTAGCTTTCTTGCAGAAAGCTTTTAGCTCCGCTTTTTCAGGTTGTTTCTGTCCTCTACGTTCTCGTGTAAATGTTTAGTTCAATTCATCTAGAACGATAAGATTCCTTATTTCATCGATTCGGACAGCTCTGTGAAAATAACACCCAGCGCATACGCGCCAGCATCAGGGTAGCCCAGACTGCGATCGCCGACAGTACCTGCTCGGCCCATACGTGCCACGATATCTTCCGTTTTCTTCGCACCGTCAACGGCAGCTGCTGCACCTTTGGCAAATGCGGTTTTGAAGTCATCGCCAGACTCCGCGCTTTGCGTCCAGGAATCAGCACACGGAACGAGTGCATCGATCAAGGTTTTGTCGCCTACAACAGCACCACGTCCGAAGGAGCGTTCTCCTGTGGATTGAATCCCCTGCACAGCTGCATGGATCATGTCAGCAAATTCAGCAACGTTCAACTGCTGTTTGTCCCCTACTGCTTTGCCAGCCGCACGGAATGCTGAACCCCAGATTGGACCGGATGCTCCGCCACAATATTCCATGATGACCAATGAACATGCGTCGAGGAACGAACCGATGTTTTTCTTATCTTCGTTAATGATATGATTCCATTCGCGTTTCAACTGGCGGAAGCCTTTGGCTACACTCATACCGAAATCGCCATCCCCGGCATGGGAATCCAGTTCACAGAATGGCACTTCGTTCTTGATGATGATCTCACCCATTTTATCGATCAGATAGACGACATTATCCAGGGAGAATTGATTGCCTTCGATTACCGCAGCTGATGCATCGGTCTCCACTTCGTAAGATACGGGAGCGTCTTCACCCACAACAGCTTCCAGCGCTTCGGAATAAGCCACTTGTGCTACCGGAGGGCCAGATACTTTAAATGCAGGGGTATCACTTTCCTTGAACAACAATGACTTCAGTTCATCATCCAGTTTCAGGATCGTAACCGATGCACCCGCCATATCAATACTTGTCATGTAGTTGCCTACAAACGTAGTAGCGACCTTCAGACCTGCATGTCCTGCAAGCTCACGTTGAACGGAATTGTTGAGCAGGTACAGTTCTTGCAGTGGCGTTGCGCCAAAACCATTCACCAGCACTGCAATCTCAGCAGAAGCATCCGTATCCAGCTTCATGTCTGCAAGCAACGCTTCAACCATACGTCCTGCCAACTCATCCGCAGATACGATTTTTTCCCGGCGAATCCCTGGCTCACCATGAATCCCTACGCCAAATTCCATCTCATCTTCAGCAATTTCAAAGGTCGGTGTGCCTTTGGCTGGCACAGTACAGGATGTGAATCCAAAACCAATACTGCGAACGTTCTGAGCTGCTTTCTCAGCAACAGATTTCACATCTGCCAGACTGCGGCCTTCTTCGGCTGCTGCTCCAGCAATCTTGTGAACCAGTACAGTGCCGGCAACGCCGCGACGCCCAACGGTATACAAGCTGTCTTGTACAGCGATGTCATCCTCAACACGCACATATTGTACATCGATGCCATCTTCTTCAGCCAGATGCGCTGCATTCTTGAAGTTCATCATGTCGCCGCTGTAATTCTTGATGATCAAGAGTGTACCCTTGTTGCTGGCTGTTGCCTTGATTGCTTGGTACACCTGGATTTGGGAAGGAGATGCGAACACATCTCCACATACCGCTGCATCCAACATACCTTTTCCCACATAACCTGCGTGAGCTGGTTCATGTCCACTGCCACCGCCACTGATCAGGCTGACTTTATCGGCCTGAATCTCTCTGCGTTTAATGACTTTATATTTTTTCAGGAACACAAGCTCCGGGTGCGCGAGCGCAATCCCGTTACACATTTCCATAACAACATTTTCTGCTTGGTTAATAATTTTCTTCATTATTTTGCCTCCCGGCGAGCTGCTTTGTACTCACGACCCATGCGGTCAGCGGCTGCAATGGCAGCAGCCACTTCAGGAACGGTGATCGGGAACGGCATCGCGTGAATGGATTCTTCCGGAATACAAGCGATCTCTGCCACTTTCAACAGCTCTTCCTGACTAATCGTGTCTACACCGATGTCCGCCAAGCTGATCGGCAGTCCCACTTCTAGACAGAAGTCCATAACTTCATGCAGCTCTTCGGTTGGTGCATTTTCGAGCACGAGTTGTGCAATTGTGCCAAAGGATACTTTTTCACCGTGGAAGAAGTGATGTGTGCCCTCAAGAACAGTCAAACCGTTGTGGATTGCATGTGCTGCGGCCAGACCGCCGCTTTCGAATCCAAGACCTGACAACAGAATGTTAGTCTCAACGATGTTTTCCAGCGCTTGAGTCACAACGTTGCTGTCACTCGCTACTTTTGCTTTCGCACCGTCAGTCAGCAGCATTTCATAACACAGTTTTGCCAGTGCAAGTGCCGCATTCGTACCAACTGCAGAAGGTGTATATCCTTCGCGGGAACCCATTGGAAGACTTGCGTTTACACGGGAATAGGATTTCGCTGTTGCTCTTGCTTCGAAGTATGTAGAGAGCGCATCTCCCATACCGGATACGAGGAAACGTGTTGGTGCGTTAGCGATTACCGTTGTATCAACGAGTACCACACTTGGGCTTTGTTTGAAGTAAGCATAGTCATCGAAAGAACCATCCGGTGTGTACAATACAGCCGAGTGACTTGTCGGTGCGTCTGTTGCCGCAATCGTTGGACAGATGATCAGTGCTTCGCCTTCAGCTACACATTTAGCTGCATCAATGGCTTTACCGCCACCCAGACCGATGGTAGAGTCACATCCTTTCTCCTTCGCGATCGCTTGCAGACGAGCAACTTCCTCACGGGAACATTCCCCTTTAAAACCGCTTTCAACAAACGTAATATTAAATTTCTCGGCTGTTGCATCCAGCTTTGCTTTGACACGCTGTACATCATCCGGATGTGCGATTAACAAGGCAGATTCTCCGAAGGATTTAACAAAGTACCCCAGGTTCAACAATTCGTCTTCGCCTTGTACATATTTGGTTGGGCTGATAAATGCTTTTCTCATATTAATATATGCCTCCTAAGGATATGAAATAGTGTAGTCATTAGATCAAATTTTAATTTCTTACAATTGACCTTAATATAACGCATGAGCAGCAGGTTTACAGTGGACTTTGATAACAAATTATTATAATTTTCAATCGTAATTTTTTGCTTTTTAGCGCAATCATGGTATGTTATTGTCATGAGATGGTTGAATTTTGACCTCCCATTATACATTACCCGTCATCATTACATCTTAATATGTACAACTTGCTAACTTTTAACGGCCTACATCATGAATCAGGTTAGCTATGGAGGTTTCATCCAATGATTAAAGAATATCTGCATATCAATAAAATTCTCGACCTTAATAAATGGAAGCGTCTACAAGATTCTCTCGCCACAGTTACCAAACTTGCGATCCTCACTGTTGACTATAAAGGTATTCCCATAACCAGTCACAGCAGCTGTCAGGCCTTCTGCCAGAATGTACGCAAAGACCCCGAACTTCTCTCCTACTGCCAAAAATGTGATTCGCGCGGTGGTCTGGAAGCGGTTCGATTAAATGAGCCTTATGTGTATTTATGCCATTTCAATATTATTGATATCGCGATTCCGATCACGATTGATGGCAAATATATCGGCGCCGTCATGGCAGGACAAGTGAAACTCGCCGACCCGGAAAAGGGTAGTGATCTGGAGCAGATTGTTACATCCAAGAACGTGCCCATGCATGCAGCCAAGCTGGAGGAATTAAAAGACGATTACGCCCAGCTACCTGTGATGACTTATGAAGAGATTGTGAAAATCTCCAACATGTTATCCCTGCTCTGCAACTATATTGTAGAAGAAGCGCTCAACAAAAATCTGTTAGTGGAAATGTTCGAGAAAGCGTCAGGCAATCAGGAGTCACTGAACCTCTCCACTATTCTGCCGGGTTACTCCATTCGTAATATCGAGTCGATCAAAAAAGAGATGACCAATGCGATTGCGGATGCCTATCTCAAAAACAGCCCAAGTGATGCGGAAAGCTCCAGCCCGGTGCTCCAGCCTGCATTTGAATACATTCACAGTCACAAGAGTGAGCAGGTTTCACTCAAACAAATGGCCGATCTATGCCACCTGAGTCCGAGTTATTTCAGCAGGCTGTTTGCCAAGGAAACCGGTGAGAACTTCACAACCTACCTGGCACGACTCAAAATCAAGTGGGCCAAGCAATTACTGGAGGTCACCGACATGCCTGTCTCACAGATCAGTGATGAGCTGGGATTCAATGAATCGGGATATTTTATCAAAATATTCAAAAAGTTCGAGGAGATTACGCCCGCTCTCTATCGCAAATACATTCAAGAGAAAATGTAAATTCACTGATATCTTTTTCGTATCAAAGATGGGTTTAAAAGATATTTCACCTATTAATCTGCCATTGCTACAATGGAGTCCAGATGACTTAGGGAGGCGGCAAGAATGGAATATCGCAAATTAGGAAACAGTGGATTAACCGTCAGTGAGATTTCACTCGGCAACTGGATTACGCATGGAGCGCAAGTCGAGGATGGAATAGCAGAAGCTTGTGTGCGAGCCGCTTTGGATGCAGGTATTACCACATTCGATACCGCAGACGTATACTCCAATACCAAGGCAGAATCCGTGTTAGGACAGGCTCTTAAGGATGTACGAAGAGAAAGTATTGAACTGTGCACCAAAGTCTGTCACCCCACCGGCTCTGGTCATAATGACCGCGGACTTTCCCGGAAACACATTATGGAAGCCTGTCATGGTTCCTTACGTCGGTTACAGACTGATTATATCGATGTCTATTACGCTCACCGTTATGATTACAATACTCCTCTGGAGGAAACGTTTCTTGCGTTTGCCGATCTGGTGCGTCAGGGCAAAGTCCACTACATTGGCGTAAGCGAATGGAACGCGGATCAGATCGCAAGAGGAGCCGCTTTGGCGCGGGAACTTCGTGTGCCCTTTATTGCAAGTCAACCCCAATATTCCATGTTATGGCGTGTGATTGAGCAAGAAGTCGTACCCGCAAGCGATCAAGTAGGACTGGGACAGATCACATGGTCTCCTCTGGCTCAGGGCATACTATCAGGCAAATATGTGCCTAACGAAGCATTACCCACCGGATCACGTGCAGCCGGAGAGGCAGGAGCACCCTTTTTCAACAAATTGGCTGGTCAGTGGTTACGCGCAGATGTTCTTACCGCTGTGCAAGAGCTTGTTCCGCTCGCTAAAGAGATTGGTCTTACGCTCCCCCAACTCGCTGTGGCATGGGTGCTTCAGCATTCGTATGTCAGTTCCGTCATTATCGGTGCATCCCGGCCGGAGCAGGTATTGGAAAATGTAAAAGCTTCTGATGTGAAATTGGACCCTGAGATCATGACTCGTATTGATGAAATATTGAATCCTTGGATTGAGCGTGATCCAGCCAAGACGGGTTAAACGCATTCATCAACAAAGTTCATAAAACGGGATACCACTTCCTGATTCATATCCGTCCGCCATGCCGTGTACAACGGTACGGAGGGCGGATTTTCTTGTAATGGAAGAAAGACTACACCCTTTCGCTGGAACACATCCACCGATGATGGAACAATGGAAATGCCCATGCCAGCCGCAACGAGATTCACAATCGTATACATCTGGATCGCTTCCTGCGTAATTCGAGGGTCTACGCCATGTGCTCTGCAATAATCCAGAACGAGACGATGGAACGGAGAGCCCAGATGCCTTGGGAATAAAATAAAATCTTCATCCGCCAGTTCTCGAATTGAAACTTGAGTCTGAGAAGCCATCGGGTGATGATCTGGCAACACGGCAATCAACGTTTCCATCTGACAGGGACGGAACGAAACATGGCGGGTATCTTCCTGATAGCGCAGAAATCCAATATGGATCTGTCCGTCTTCCAGTGCCTGCAATTGCTGGGACGAAGTCATCTCACGTAATGTCAATTCAATCTGCGGGTACGCAGCGCGAAATTTCCTGAGTACATCCACCATAATGCTCCCTGAAGCCGAATCCACAAACGCCACGGTTATATGCCCGATGATACCCTGATCTGCCTTTTGTGTAAGCTGAATAGATCGATCAAGTTGGGCCAGGATGAGTCTGGCCTGTTCCAAAAATACGGCACCTGCTGGTGTCAGACGAACCATTTTTCTTGTGCGTTCCAACAACTTTACCCCAAGCTCTTCCTCTAAATTCTGAATCTGCTGGCTCAACGGTGGTTGCGTCATATTTAATTTTTCTGCTGCACGGTGGAAATGAAGCTCCTCCGCCACGGTGATAAAGTATCTTAACTTTCGGATATCCATACGTCTGCTGTGCTTCCTTCCGTCTATCCTGTTAATTCATCTGTTCCTGAACCCAGATTGCCGACTCAGCCAGCATTATCATTAGTTCATTAAAATCCACAGCAATCTCCCGAAGAGGCAGTTCTCCTGCATCGTGGATCAACATCAATACCTTGCCGGAGCTTTGATCCAGTATAGCCATACTTCCTTCACCAAATCCACCAATCGGGAAAGGCTGGAGGTCAGCTGGCAACTCATATTCTTTCTCATATTCACGATAGGCTTCCAGAAACTCGGGATAGGCCCAGTCCAGTTCTTTCACCGAATACAAGGCAGGATCGCCGAAGTTGCATGCACCGAATTCGAGCAAAAGCGCACGGTACGCTGAGGGCAATCTCACGTTATGCTTTTGCTCAAAATCCCCAATGCTCTGTTGCGTTTCAGGAGTGCACCCTTCTCCCATTGTCGTATCATAAGCTTTGGCCAAAAGATCACGAATCGGTTGCAATTCTATTGACGCCACTTGAACTCCCCCTTTTAATACGTGTTCAACAAAATCTTAAAATGTACCTTTCGTCACTTGTCTATCTATTCCTGCAAAAAACGGCTGAATCAGGACTTTCGCCACTGATCAGCCGCTGTGTAGTCAGATCCATTCTTACTAACAACTTATACCTTACAACGCAATACCCGTTACCTTCCATTCCAGAATGCCTGTGGAAGCAGCATCATTGGATACCATCTGAAGACGCATTTTCGTGGTGCTCACCGGATCAAAAGTCGTGGTATTGTACGTATCTGCACGAGTCCCACGGCCTTTGGCGTTCTTCACATCACGCCATGTTTTTCCGTCCCAGTATTGAATTTTGTACGAGCGAGGTACGTCGATGCCGCCGTTGTCCTTGAACCAGTACACATCCGTTTGTGATACCGTATACGTACGATCCAGATCATATTGTACCCAATGTGTACCGATCTCTGGCCAGTTCCCATACACCGCCTGTGTACGGTCGTTGGAATGTGCAGGGTCCAGCCCATCATTCAGCGCAGCAATCGTTTCCCATGGAGAAACATACGATGTCGTCACTTTCGCATTCGCAGCTACATTAACAGGTTGACTGGTGGCTGGTGCAAGCGGGAAACGTGCGGTATCCTTCTTCAACTGGCTCCACGTATATCGCAGTAACCAGGCATCCCAATTCGTGATCGTAGATGAATTGCCTGCCCACATAATCGTTGGCATGGGGAAGCCACCCGGCGGACGATCCGGTACTTCATAGAAATCTGGCATGCCGAAGCCATGACCAATTTCATGTTCGGTAATTTCGATTTCCGTGTTGTTTACGGTTCTCAAAATGTAATCATCGGAAACCCGCTGCCCCCAGTCTCCGCCAGCACCGCCGCCGAAGTTGGACGTTCCCCACAGGTACATGTCAAACCGCTTGTCCAAACCGCCAGGGTAGGCATAGTTCGGATTCGTAAAATGCTCAAATCGCGACAACGCGTTAGGCGCATAAGGCAAGGCTGCCGGGATTTTCGGATCAGACTTGCTCAGCTCATCCACAGTTGTGGTTGTATATATGATTTCATCTGATTGCTTGTCCAGAATCTGTGCCGGATTCGCTACTGCCCAACCGACTACTTTAACCGCAATATCCCCATAAGGCCAACCATCATAACCCTTCAAATGTTTCGTCCAGTTATTCATTTGCCGGCCCAGCATCTTCTCGATATCCTTACGCTGTTGCAGGGTCACATTCTTGGTCGATTGCCAGCGTACAACATAGTTAATGGTTCCTTGACCTGCAAAAATCTGATCGTAGATCAGATTCTTCCGATTGACCGATCCTTCCTTGATCATACGATTGGTGTACACCCACTCAATGGATGATCTCAATTCCGAAGGCATATCGGATAATACAGCAGTGATCGATACACCTGACTCGGCGGATTCAGCTGCGTACGCATCTCCAGACCATGCGGAACTTCCCCCCAGCAGTGTTGCAGATAAGGCGAGTGACATTACAGCTAGCGTACATTTTTGACGTGAAAACATAATCTTCATCCTTTCTTCCCCGAATGTTATGAACAGCTCTCGTTTCGCTCCCCATTCCTTGTTTGGAATATATTACCTTTAATATTTTACATGATAAAGAAAATATTGGAATACATCGGTATACCTGTTTTTGCTACAGGTTCATGCACTTGTTCAAGTTAATCCTGTGATAAAAATCGGACTTTGGACTAATGACATATGCTCGTTCATGAAAGTGGTTTGCATAGGAAGCTGTAAATAAGTGCACAAAAATACCCTGTCCAGCATGTGGACAAGGTAGATTAACAACATTTAGTTGATTTCGCACATAAATTTCTTTCAGAATTCTTATCTCACCTGTTTACGCAGCTCTTGATCCAACCATTCCAGTGCTGCACGCAGCTTATCCTGGGGAACTTGCTCATAACGATCTCCCGCAGAAAATTCAAAAGCACAGCTGTTCCCACTCGTCTTGTTCAAATACGAAGTTACTGCTATACCATGCTGCTGAGCCATTTGCACAAGAATCGGTTCGACTTCGGCAGCAGCCAGCGCAAAGTGAACATGGAACATATTCGATACAGGGACCTCGGGCAATGTATGTATTCCGTGACACGCATTCAGTAGGGAGGCGAGTTCTTGAGCCTGCTCGTAATAAAGCTCCATTTTGCCAATCCGTTCATTGAAATAATACTGGGAACTCAGAATATACGGATAGAGGCCGATCAGATCTCCGCCGTGCCGCCGTTTCCATACTTTCGACTCTTGCATCACATCCGTGTCTCCGGCCAATATGGCCCCCGCAATGCCCCCAATGCCTTTGTAAAAGGACACATACACCGTATCAAACAGACTGCAAATCTACGCAGGTGTCTTCTGATAATAGGGAGTAATCTCGAACAGACGCGCCCCGTCCAAATGCAGTTTAATCCCGCGTTCACGGCAATACGCCGAGATCGCTTCCAGTTCTTCATACGCTGGCAATTGGCCGCCAATCTCGCGTTGCGGCAGTTCCAACAACAGGCAGGCAATGTCCTGATCGAGCGCCTGTACATCTTCTAATCGAATCAAACGATCCTTGTCCGCAAGCAAAATCGATTCAATCTGGTGCAACTCTTTCAGACCGTCTTCCTCATGGATTTCCAGATGACATAGAGGGTGATAAGCTACTCGCTTTACTCCTTTGCGGTCACACCAGATCCGTAATGCTATCTGCTGCGCCATCGTTCCGCTTGGGAAAAACACCGCCGATTCCTTGCCCAGAACGTCTGCCATCTGTTGCTGAAACTCTTCAATGACGGGACCGTTGCCGTAGTGGTCACTGAACAGTTCCCCATCGATCTGCTCCAGTACATCCTGAAGCACCTTCACTTTGCGAATGCCATGACCGCCAATAATAAAGTCTGCCTGACTAAATGCTTCCGCGAGCGTTAACGTAGTATCCTCCAAGATCACTCACTCCTTTATAGTTCTGGTTCTGTAATGATCTGTACCAAAGCGCTCAGCGCACTAGATATATGTTCACCACGGGAATACACAAATCCTACTTCCAACCGGTAATAAGGATCGGGCAACGACATCACTGCAATCTCGCCTCTTAATTCTGCTTTGGTAACTGAAGATCTTGGCAGCAATGATACGCCGAGCCCGGCAGATACACCATTTAGAATCGTGTCCAGTGTTCCATATTCCATGACGCTCAGTGAGTGGATACCTTGATCTCTCAAAAAAGATTCCGCCTGAGCCCGATGTGTGCATCCGATCTCAAAAAACAACATCGGCCTGGACAATAGAGCATGCAACTCATGTGTTCCAGGTTCGGCGACCAGCACCATTTCTTCGTCATACATCTTCATATAGTTCAGCTCAGGATGATCGATTGGGCCATATATTAATGCGCCATGCAATTCATGTTGAATCACCTTCTGGTTCAGTTCATGCGTCCCACCCGTGACAAGCGAATGCTGTACCTCCGGGTAGCATGAAGTATATTCAGCCAAGAGTGGCGTCAGAAAAGTGGAAGCTGCTGTCTCAATCGCACCCAAACGAAGTAAGCCTGCTGGTGGGTTCCCCACTTGCGTGGCCTGCTCTGCTTCATATAATAATTGCAAAATTCGATCTGCATACACAAGCAGGTTCTCTCCCGCCGGTGTGAGCGACATCCCTCGATTGGAACGATGAAACAGCGGTACTTGTAGCTGAGTCTCCAACTGTTTGATCCGTGTGGTCACATTGGATTGTACATAATTGAGTGCGAGCGCAGCTTTACTGATACTACCTTCGCGGGCAACCGCCTGAAATATTTTCAAATCACCTGCATCCATATCCTGATCACCTGCTCGTCGTTATATCGGCATTCTGCATCATCTGATTCATGCAAAATACTTATCTATTATTTTCAATGATACTGACAATCATTTTTGTTCATTTTACGTGAATCTGCTCCATCTGTACAATGAGGCTCAGTAGTGAATTCTAGCTACATAGACAGGAGGAATATTGAACATGAAAGCTATCGTTCATTCAGGCCAGAGCGGCCTTGCAGGTCTTCAATATACAGAGTCAACATCTCGGGCACCAGAAGCCGGGGAAGTGCTAATCCAACTAAAATCCGCTGGAATCAACCATCGGGATCTATTCATCATGGCAGCACGCGGAACCCAGGACACCCCGCTCATTCCCGGTTCCGATGGAGCAGGTATTATCGTAGCGATTGGCGAAAGCGTAAGAGGGTTCGCGATAGGAGATGAAGTCATTATCCATCCTACACTCGGTTGGGAACATGCATCTGAAGTGCCCATTGTACCCGATATTGTGGGTGGTCCTATGGATGGAACACTGGCGCAATATATAACGTTGCCTGCCGAAAATGCCCTGCCCAAGCCAGCCCACCTATCCTGGGAGGAAGCAGGCGTATTGTCCCTTTCCGCGCTGACGGCCTATCGCGCCTTATTTACTCGCGGCGTATTGAAGCAAGGTGAACATCTCCTCATCCCCGGCATTGGCGGTGGTGTAGCGACCTATGCCCTACTCATGGCGGTAGCCGCTGGTGCCCAGGTGACTGTCACTTCCAGAAGTGAAGCCAAAAGAAATGAGGCACTGCGCTTAGGTGCTACCCATGCATTGGATAGTCATGGCGATTGGCGTTTGCAAAACGATCTGGAACCTGTGGACATGATCTTGGATAGCATCGGACAAGCCATGTTCCCGAAATATTTTGATATAATCAGACCAGGTGCACGTATCGTGATGTATGGAGCAAGCTCAGGGGATGATCTGTCCATACCAATTCGCTCTATCTTTTTCCCACAGATCAGTCTGATCGGCACCTCTATGGGCAGCCGTGAGGAGTTTGTCCAGATGCTGCAATGGGTGGAGCAACATGACATACATCCTGTAATCGATGGCGTTTATCCGTTGCAGGATACAGCGAAAGCATTCGAGCGTATGGAAAAAGGCGAGCAGTTTGGCAATCTGGCTATACGAATTGAATGATGACAGATTGTAGTCCATTTTAAAATAGATCGAATTGAGTTGAGTTGGATCATGCCAATACAAGACTAGGGTGAATCTTCAAACTCAGGCAAGCTATACGATGATGGATGTCAGCATCCAAGAGATCTTGAAGTTCAAGCTGATTGATCATGGCTGATGATGAATCTGCGATTTTCTAAGGAACACAGGACGTCTTATTTGGCCTTAAAGTACTCTTTCTAAAATGTAAGGAACATCAGACACGTTATTTCCCAAAATTCACTAGCAAAACCGCTGCAAACGGTTGTTTATTCGGATATAGCGTGTCTCAGGTTCCTTAGATTTCCGCGAGCGCTTCAAATCCTTGAATAAGACGGCTCAGATTCGTTAGCGCTCGCTCTAGTTTGTTCACGCTATTAACCATTCAGGAGGTGTACATACATATGGACAATCGATTGTATTTGGTAGAATTAGTCCGCAAGCTGATGGACGCTGAAGGGACGGAAGCGGAATCGGATGACATGTTGACGGAGCTACAGCAGCAGGTGCCTCATGCAGAGATCAGTAATCTGATTTACTGGGATGACCGAGACCTGACGCCTGAACAGATTGTGGAAGAAGCGCTGGCTGCCCGTCCTATCCTCCTTCCGCCCCAGTCCTAATTTCAGTCAGGAGGTAAACAATCGAATGTCAGATACAAATCAAAATAGTAATGAACAGCCTGATTTCACTGAATCTAAAGAAGACACTACGCAGCCTGTTTACCTTACCCAAGGTGAAATCAATGCCCTGCAAAAAGCTATTTTGTTTCTCAAGTTTGAATGCGAAGAGACTGAATCCCTGCTCTATTCAGGTAGTCCACTGCTCAACAGCGTACTGGAGAAGGTACGGGATGTCAGCGCATTTGGTGAGTACGCCAAAGAACTTCACTCTCGTGCAAACGAACATGCAGAGCGTTTCATGCGCGCCAAGCTGGAACGTTCTTATGGAGCAGAATTGGCACCGCATGAACGGACTGAGGAACAAAAGATCGAGATTCTCAGGTCCTGCATGTATCCATATCCGGTTAAATAAAAAATCCTCCATGCTCATGTTTAGAGCATGGAGGATTCTTTATATCATTATTTTGAAACGCACTACTTAGCGAACTTCATTTCTTGGTTTTTACCCAAAATCTACGGTGTATGTTTGTCCACGTACTGTAGAGTTCCTTTAGGGAACTCATTCCATTCACCGGTTAATGAGAACTGTTGTGAACCCGTATATATCCCGCGTTTTCGGATAAACGTCCCGCCAGCAGGCATAAATTGATCATGTGAAGTTGGATCACCTAGGACATCTACAATTCGTCCATCCTTTTTGAGGACCAAAGCAACGACATTATACTCATTCGGGTTATACAATTCCAACTCATCATTGTAGTACCAAGCTGGCGTTATATCGAAAAAGTCGTAAAAAGTATAATTGATGTTTAAATAAGGTAATCCTGAAGTAACATCTAATATGTTTTTGGTTGTAACTTTCATTGTGGATGTCTTTTTCATCCACTGATGAACTTCCAATTGATATCCGGTTGCTTTATGCGACGGATCTCCATCACCTGTGTAATAAAGTTGGACAACACTCCGTCCATCTCCCGCATCTGCATACTGAGAGAAGAACAACTCTGACGTGCCCTGATTTTTCGAGTTCACCTGAACGACCACGGCCCTACCGTCATTCCCTATGATCCAGAATAATAATGGAGATACACTCAAAGGGATCTGGGAAGAATTAATCGTATTCGGTCCTGTAAACGTTGAATCTGGCGTACCGCTATATACTTTAAAACTCGTCTGTCCAGGAAACCAATTGGACGCTGTAAGAGTCAGAGGATCTATTACACCGGACTTCGTGTTGATCTGCATGACCCCACCGTTAACCAGAGAAGCAGTGCGAACGTTGAAGGTGTAATCTACCTGTCCACCTTTTCCATCCTTTGCTGTTATGGTTAGAGGAGCAATTACATTTCCAGTCCCCGGTTTTAGTATGATCTGGTTACCATTAATGCTTGCATTCACCGCTTCATTTGAGCTATTGCTTATCGTGAATTGCAACGCATCTCCATCGGGGTCACTGAATAGTTGACTCAGGTCAAACGTGCGCTCATTCGTTACATTTGGTGTCAAAACTTGTTCGTAAATACTACTTACTACCTCAGGGGCCAAGTTAGGGCCAGCAGGCTCGCCTTGTATCGTCACGCCAAAGGACGCTTGTTCGCTACGCCCTTTCTGATCATATACCGTTAACGTCACTGTCGTATTTCCTTCAGCAACTGGAGCAACAGCTATCTGTGAACCATTGGCAGAGACTGTCGCAATATGGGTATCTGCGGAGGAAGCATCCACCGTTAACGTGGCTGTATCAAAATTCATCAGGTACGATGTCAGGTCAAGATTCAGAGCAGACCAAGGCCATGTTACCGTTTGATCCGGAATTGAACTGATATTTCCAGATTCAAGAACTTCAATATCAATATAGGCTGTCGCTTCTTTTCCATACATATCTTTTGCTTTGATATTAGCTTGAAATTTACCAACCTGTCTTGGATGAATAATCAGCTTGTTTTCTTGAATATCCACCGCTGCGATCAGAAGATTATTGAAATCAAGTGGTGTATGGAACTCTAATGTATCTCCATCGGGATCATTAAAATATTCCGAGAGATTAATGACCGCATCTTCCTTGCCTACAAACAACGTTTGAGCAGGTAGATTCTGAGTAAGCACCGGAGAAGCATTAGGCTTAGGATTAACCCTTATCTGAAATGCGGTTGAAATGGAACCACCTTTTCCATCCTCTACTGAATAATAAATGATGTATTCTCCAAATTCTAGAGCGGTAAAGCTCAGTACACCCGCTTCCTCCTCAACAATTAAATCAGGATTAGAGGAGTATGCACTGAATGTGAGTGGGTCACCATCCGGATCTGTATAATAATCATTTAAGTCCACCGAGGGGATAGGATCTGTCAGGAAACCCAAGTATGCTTCAACCCAACCTGGTGAGTTTCCTACCGGATTATGATTTGGCACTAGTAGAATATCGATGTCAAAGAAATCCTCAGTAATTCCTCCGTTGCCGTCATTCACTGTGTAAGATATCGTGTACGTCCCATTTTGAAGTGATGTTAACTTCAGTTCACCCGCATTCTCCTCTACTGTTACCCCGTCTGGATTGGATGAAGTCGCTTTATACGTCAATGGATCACCGTCTGGATCAGTATATATTTCATTTAATTTCACTACAGGGATTTCATCACCCAGATATACCTCTATCTTAGATGGCGCTTCGCCTACAGGCGCACGATTGAGTGGTGGCAGAACAACAACTTTCATGTCGAGTTCAGTAATTCCCGTACTGCCATCATCTGCAATTTGCCCATCATCCACCTTAATTTTAAGAACAACTTCCCCCGCCTTTTTAGGCGTTAACCTTAATACAGATTCAGCATAGTTCGATTTTACGATTTCTGTGCCCACGATTTCCGGAGCACTGTTCGTTACACTGTACAGCAATTCCGATTCATATTTCTCATCATCCATAACATAGACCATGAGATCCACATCCTTGCTACCTGACTCAGCTATCAATTCATGATCAGGAATTGGCGATGCAATAGGAGGTCTATTCACGTAGACTTCGAATGTGGATCTCAGCCTTTTACCACGACCATCATTGGAAGTCACCGTTATGGTAGCCGTGCCATCCCCCAAGGGAACAATATCTAATTGCGATCCATTAAGGATAACCTTTGCAACGGCAGATTTGGATGAACTGACCGTATAAGTGACCAAGTCACCATCCGGATCAGTCACATAGTTGTTTAGGTTTAACGTTGCTCCCTGTCCATTCTGCGTATACTTGCGACTTTCAAATGGTTTCAGTAGTTCAGGAGCACGATTAGCAACAACAGGAGATGTTTCGCCTCCACTCCCCCAACTCGCTCCCCCTGACGAAGGAGATACCGTATTGGAAGATGCTGTTCCTGTATTTCCACTCACAACTGAAGACGAGACTCCGGCAGCCAAGGAAATATCTGAAACTTTCATATTCCCCGCCACATTAATCTGCGTGGAAGGGTTATTCACTTGAAGCTGCTGAATGGTGCCTGCTGCATTAATATTGACAACGCCTGTCCCATCCACATGGAGTTGCTGTAAAGTGACGTTACCGTTAAGTTGCAGAGACTTGGATGTATTCACATGGACCGTCTCAACGGCTCCTTGTAGCTCCACTTTGCTTGCACCTTCGAGAATATTTAATAACGGGAGATTAGCCGTTTTCTCGATATCAATCATACTGTCTGATCTAACGTTAACTTCTTGAGTACGGGTATTCCCTGTTAGTGCAACATGTACATCGCTTTTATCTACACCCACAGTATTGAGAATGGAATTTTCAAATACAACCGTATTACTATCGCCACCATAAACGAAGACAGACTGTGCCACATTGATATTTTTGGCATAAAAATCATGTTTCACTTCGGGGGCAATCGTCAGCTTGTCCTTGACTGTAAGCCCTTCCACTGAAACAAAATCTGCTTTCGTGGTTAGATCCCCATGAATTACAGCGTCTCCGCCATCCAATAGCAGATTGCCGCTAAATTCAGCTTTTCCTGGGGCCGCCTCTTGACCACCCGTTCTAATTTCCAACCCGTTAATTTCGGTGAGCGTATGATTTCGATTCTTAAAACGTATTCCAGCCTGAGCCAGTACAGCCTTATTCCGATTATTAAGAAGGCCTTCCACTTGTTCGGAGATCTGATAGACAACACCGTTGATCTGAATCTGCTTTCCTTCAATGGACTGAATGACAGACAAGCGGGTTTCCGGGAACATGGCCGACAGCAGCATGCCTATGGCTTCGCCCCGAACAAGCCCTTGTTTAACTTTATTCTCTCCCTGATATTCGCTTAGAAGTTCAGCCTCCTCAGCAGTTCGAATATATGGAGCAGCCCACGTACTCGCTCCTTTCCATTCTGAAGGAAGGGGATCCCCCTGAACTTCTTGTTTAGCCAAAGCCGTGACTCTTACCAGAACTGTTACCAGTTCCTGTCCAGTGATCTGGGCCTGTGGACGGAAACGCCCTGTTGCATCTCCTTGCAAAATTCCCGCCTTCTTGACCGCCTGAATGGAAGGCGCTGACCAGCTAGTAGATTTCACATCCGTAAAAGATGTTGAGACTGACTTGTCCAGTGTGAGACCCAGAGCTTGAGCAAGAACAACTGCCAGTTCCTGACGGGTGATTGGATCAGCTGCACGAACGTTTCCATCTGGATCTCCCTTGATGAATCCCATGGATACAGCCCTATTCATAACATCGTTTAACTTACTATTGTTATGATGAGCTGAGGATATGCCAGACACAGACATAGCCTGTGCCTCTGACTTATCATGTTCTGCAGATACGGGTACAGTGTTGGAAAGAAGCAACGCAATCAAAGCGAGCTGCACAGTCTTTCTTATTTTTGGCATAGAGGTTCTCCTTCATGATCTGGTATATTTCAAAAATTAAAGAATGGAAGGTGAGGATGTGTAGTTGCCCAGACCGTTGTAATAGTTCTCTCCTTGTTGGATCCACCGTGCCCCGTCATAATCTGCATCACCATGAACATTACCTGACGTTCTTGTTAAAGATTGCGCAGGCTTCAAGATGGCTGTATCCATAGGTTCTCCATCGCTAATGTGATAGAGTATCAAAGTGATGTCTTGGGGTTGATCAATATCAAAATTAAAGGACATATAATAAATCTCGTCCTCATTAATCGGGAAATCTGTAGAGTCATCGGCAATGACCATCGTTTTATAAGGTGCAATGATAGTTCCAGAAGCAAACGTAATCGGATCGTCTATATCACTACGTTTAATTTCAAACTGACTGAGTTCAATTGGTTTGGACGTTGGATTATACAGTTCGATCGCTTGAGTAGTGTCTTCTCCCCAGACTACCTCGGAAATAAACAGGCCCTTTCCTGCATCCGGGTCCTCAACCTTAACCGTAAATGTCGTCTCAACATCTTTACCAGCGGGATCAGTAGCCTTAACGGTAACGGTTGCGGAACCAATAACGTTCTTGAGATCTAAAGTCAATATATTTCCTTGGACACTCACTTCTACCACAGCTGGATGAGAAGATTCTGCTGTATACGTTAGAATGTCGCCATCCATATCTGTGAACACATTAGTCAAATCAACCGCCTTACTCACGGTACCCAATTCAACTCCAACAGTTGGCAGTGTTTTTACCACTTCAGGAGCATGGTTGATTGGTGGTTGTGGAATGATGATTGGCGGAAATGGCGGTAAAGGTGGAAATGGTGGTGGAATTAAGACCGGTTTGACCACATAAATGAATGAAGCCGATACACTTCCTCCTTTTCCATCTGCAGCTTTCACCGTAACCGTTGTTTGGCCTGTAGCAGTGGACATAATTTTCAATTTTGACCCCTGAATATTCGCTGTAGCGATGTTAGAATCGATCTCCGTAATCTCATAGCTCAGCTCATCCTCATCCGCATCAGTAAATACAGCACCAAGATCAATCTCTTGCATGCCATCTCCGAGATATACCATCATGTCAGAAATGCTAGACTGAACAACAGGCGGTTGATTCTCGGGAGACGGAGGTACAATAACCGGCGGATCAGGTTCTGGAGTTGGTGTCGGCGTGGGAGCTGGTGTTGAAGATCCTGAGCCAGAATTGGAGTTGCTTGTCCCTGTATTGCTGGATGGTGTGGTCAGTGGCGGTGCACTGCGAATGATCTGTGAGGTTACGCCGCCCTTTGGAAGAATAACTGTATTCGTTTTCACACTTGCCGGTAATTGAATAATGGATTTCACGTTTTTCAACACAACTTCCTTCCACGTCCCACTTCCAAGAACAGTGACCTTGTCAGTCGTATCTACAGTTACCGCATCGATATCACCATCAATCGTTATAGCACTTACGCCTGGTCTTAATACAACCTTCGATAAAGTATCAGCTTTCAGAGCAACGTGATTTGAAGAGACTGAAACTACACCTTGATAGGAGGTACCGACCAAATTCAATGTCACGTAATTTTGAAGTGTGCCTGCTTGGGTAATCTGGATTTCTGATAAGGCAGACAGGTTACGTGTACGTGCATCATAAGTAATTACTGCGTTTTGCAATGCTTCTTTGTTCTCGTCATTCAAAATTCTTTGCAATTCCTGACTGATCACAAAAGGACGTCCATCCATATAGGCAACATCTCCGTCCAATGCAGTCAAAGAAGCTGTTCGTTCACCCGTCTGGAAAACATCTACGAGAACCTTCGCTATATCTTGTCGTTGTACGAGAGCTCTGGATTCAAATTTCCCCTCATTTGAATTCAATAGCCCCAATTTCAACGCAGTATGTACTTGTTCTTTAGCCCAGCCACTCACCGTGGATTCATCTGCAAGCGTCTGTTGTTGTCCTCCTTTTGCTCCTTGTGTTCCTGTCACTCTTACCAAAATGGAAGCAAGCTCTTCCCGACGAATCGGATCGTTAGCACGGAAATTGCCTGTTGCATCTCCAGTCATCCATCCCTCTTGACGAATTGCTTCAATATAAGGAGTCGCCCAATCTGAATGTTTAAGTCCAGTGTTGGAAGTCTTATCAAGCTCTAATTGTGATGCTTTAGCCAGTAACACGGCCATTTCTCTTCGAGTCAAAGGCTGGTCTGGGTGAAATGATCCATCTGGATAACCCGAAATTAATCCTTTCTCTACTGCTTCCTTTACGGCCTGAAGAGAGGTCGAGCGGATATCGGTCTGATCTGTAAATACCGACGATATGGAGTCTGTTGATTCTCCAGTTTGCTCTGCTGCGTTGACAATCTGAGTTCCCCACAACATGCCTACTACAAGTGAAGTCAGCAACACTTTCTTCCAATCCTGATTCATATTTGTTCCTCCCAATAAAACTCGTTTTCGGCACATAGCTTATCAAGATTCTCTGAACAATTTCTGAACAAAATAACTAGAAAAAATTCCAGATCAAAGGAGCTTATACAGAATGAATCCACACTGATTTCGCTTAACATGGGTATACATTGTTCTATATAAATTTTTGGTTTTCAACAAGAGAAAAATGTGCAAATAAATATTCAAAAATCACAAAAAATATAAACCCATATTATATGTGTTCATCCAAAATAACTTAAACTGATTAAATATATTCTTTTTCTGAAAAAGCGTGTTACTATCTCAAAAATCGTTATAATAAAAGGAACTTGGTGAGATTTGTAAGTTAATGCAATCATTCAACTCAGCTACTGGAGGATAATTATGGAAACGGAAGCTCTACGCAATGTGGAACAACTCGCTCTGAAGAAACACAAGATTTATAAACAAAGCTTAATCAGGTACCTTGCACGCTCCATGCTGGCCAGTATGTTTATCGGATTCGGCGTCATCGTGGCGTTTAAGACAGGTAACTTCTTTTATATGGAGCAGTCCCCATTCACCTATCCGATGGCAGCAATTACGTTTGGTGCGGCTATCATCCTGATCGCCTATGGTGGCGGTGACCTGTTCACAGGCAATACGTTCTATTACACGTATGCGGCGCTGCGGAAGAAGCTGCGCTGGTTCGAAGTGGTCAAGCTGTGGATTGCGAGTTATAGCGGTAACCTGATGGGCGCAGCCGTGTTTGCTCTGTTAATCTACCTGACCGGATTGTTCGACTCGTCCCAGGTGAACGGTTTTCTGTTGAGCGTGGTGGAGCACAAAATGGAAGTTCCGACGATGCAGCTTTTTTTCCGGGGAATCCTGTGTAACTGGCTTGTATGTATGGCGTTCTTTGTGCCGATGTTCATGAAGGAGAATGGAGCCAAAATGTTCGCCATGATGCTCTTTGTGTTCTGCTTCTTCATCTCGGGATATGAGCACAGCATCGCCAATATGTGTACGTTCGCGATTGCGCTTGTGCTGAACCATCCGGGGACAATCTCATTCGAAGGTGTGATTCACAACCTGGTTCCCGTGACCTTGGGTAATCTGGTGGGCGGTGTGCTGCTGATGGGCTTTATGTATTATGCGGTGAACAAACCGTTTCTGGATGAAGAGACGCATTAAGCTTTGGCAAAAAAAGACTTCCTGTCTGCCCGGTCCATTGACCGTGGCTACTCGGTAAGGAAAACCCAAAACACCCCGGCAACCTTCCCATCTCAGGGAGAAGGTTGCCGGGGTGTTTCTCTATGGGCAGGCTCACGGATAAGCCGCCTGCCCTCCATACTTTTAGCCATGTGTCATCCAACCACATGGCTAAAAGCTGTGGGTCGACAAGCAGGCAGCAATCCGGTATCCCTGCGTTGCCCGCTTGCCGACCCCATCCGTGGCTTAATAGTAATCCCGCCACGGAGTATATTCAATATCGTTGTCGCCACGCGTGACCACGATCATATTTTCCATTTTGCCCGTATCCTTATTGGTCCGGTAGATCATCGTACGTGTCTCGCCTTCTTCCGGAACAGAGAACAGGAACTTGTCCGCGACGAAGGAAGAACCGAGTCCAGTGGCGTGTTCCGTAAAGGCAGAGCCCGTCTTGCTTGTGAGCAGCAGACCAATGCCGTAGGCTGTAGCCGTTTGGGCCACTTTGCCAAAGAGATGCTCTCCTTGACTGGTCGTGTGCGTTTGCTCCGAATACTTATACTTTTCCGTATCCTTGCTATAGTCCACCACATTGCCCTGTTTATCCAGACTGATGGTGGTCGTTTCGCCCTTGTCGCTTTTCACCTGATACGTACCCACGATGGAATCCTCGGTAATTTTCACCGTCTTGCCCGTATTCGGGTCAGTCTGATAGATTACATCTTCATACTGAAGCCGAATGATGTTCATGCTGGCCTGAATCTGCTGCGCCAGTTCTTCATCACCCACCTCTTTGGCTTTCTTCAGCATTTCCTCATAGTTTTGGTATTTCTCGGCATCCTTCTCATCCCATTCATCCATGTTCTTTGGTGGGCCTGGCGTTTTGTCGAGACTATCGCCTTTATTTTTGCCCATGGTTGATAGCGCCTGCGCTGCGGTCAGCGCCGTCATGATTGCCTGGCTCACCGCCTCTTCATCTGTCGTGCGGAAGCGCTCGGCAATTTTCTTAAGCTCCGACTGAATGGACAGAACCAGTTCCAGAACAGATTTCATCGTGCCTTGAGCTGTTGAATAATCGTTATAAAAACGCTCCCGCTCCATGCCATCCCAGTTGCTGCGCATGACACTCATCTTGCTATCCAGCGTGGACATGAAGCCCGATAATTGCTGATGCGCCTGAGCAAACTGCCCACTGACCGTCTCCAGTTGTTCCGGTGTCACCTTGATCTGTGTCATCCTGCACACTCCTCATCCTGGTCATTTATATCCCGAGGTTATCCGATGATGCTGTCTCTCGAACAGCACTCCCAGATCTCGACCAACTTGTCATGATCCTGTTCCCGATATGCAACGACTAACCTGTCCAACGTATTCTCCTTTTCTATTAAAAGTAAAAAATTATGTAAAAGCCCGATCCTGAGATCGGACTTATTTAATACATCAAATTTGAAAAACTCTACGTGTATTTTACCATGTCCATCATTCAATCTGTACCCATAATTTCCAAGCTTGAGTCAACGTTCTACTCCCCTTTTTGAGTTCCAACGGAAGGTTGCTGCCGATTTGGAAGGCAGTACATATTGAAATGAATCTCCGTCCATAACTACATCAAAGGAAACTTCTACCTCACCCGTGTTAGCTGCAACCAGCACGATCGTTCCATCCGGATTGCGGAAAGCTACGTTCTCGATCTTGCCTTGTTCTTGTGAGGAATCGATCCTTACGGCTCCCGGACGTACATAACGACTGATGTGTCCTAGCGCATAATATTCGACATTTCTAGTGATTTCATCACGCTCCGGGTCAATCGTCACAACCCCACGGCAGTTCTCACAGCCACCGTTCGTGGGACCCCCTTGTGGATTGAGTGCAATGTTCCAGAGCAGCACATTCTTCGCCCAGTTGCGCGGCGCACCAATGATGAGATTGGACATCTGCCAACTCAGATTCTCGCCAAAATCAGGACTCCACTCCCCACCACTGCATTCGGTAAAATAAATATGTTTGTCCGGGAAGCGATCATGCACTTCCGACATGGCAGATGGATCACCTGCATAACAATGGAAAGCAGATCCATCGATGTAGGCAGCAGCCTGCTCATCACCGAGCACCTTGCTGGTATATTCGACCGCCTGATCCCAGTTATGATCATAAGTGATGATTCGCGTATCAAGTCCCGCATCTTGTAGAGCCGGGCCGAGGTAATCCCGAATGAACCTGGCTTGTTCTTCGGCGCCCATACTCATACTCGGATATTTATCCGAGGTGAACTCCGGTTCATTTTGCAACGTAATCCCGTAGATGGGAATGCCCTTTGCCTGATAAGCTTCAATATATTTTACAAAATATCTCGCGTACGCTTCATACACCTGGGGATCGTTATAATCCAGATACCAGCCGTTATTGGTCTTCTCCCCATACTTCATCCAGGCCGGGGCCGTCCACGGTGTTCCAAGTACGTTAAGATCCGTTTCAAGACCAGCTACACGCTCCAGCATATTCACAACTTCCTGATCCTTATCGATCGAAAAGTGTGCCATGTCATAGTCCGTACCAGATTCGATATCATCATAAGTATAACTTGAAGCCTCTCCTGATTCATCAACCGAATAATCGGAAGCACCAATCGTATGACGCACCATATCCATGTTCAGCCCTTCCGTCGTAAACAGTTCCTTCAGCAGTTGCTCTTGCTGCTCCACTGGAAGCTGATTAATCAGATGTGCTGATGAACCCGTCATCGCTGCGCCAAATCCATCCATGGTCTGATACGTCTTGTTCGGATCAATCTGTATCGTAAACTCTGACGGGGAAGTATCAGACTTCTGCGTTGTAGATTCTGAAGTGCTTGTGTCTGCATCATGGTGATTTGTAATTGGAATGGGTTTCTGTGAGGTAAGCAGATTTTGCTGATCTCCCGTGGTTAACCAGACTTCAGCCGCTCTCTGTTTATCCGCAACTGGTGGAGGAGCGGGTTGTTCACTTCGGTTGAGGATAAGCCAGATTCCTGCACCGACACAACAAACAGCGATTAACAGGATGATCCATCGTTTGGGATGCTCTCGCCAGCCTATGCTCATCACGCTTCACTCTCCTTCCATTGTGGAAAAAGCCGCGGCCATTCGGCCACGACTCATTTCGCTATATATATAAATTTAGAACAAACTGCATTTCACGCAGATATATTTAATGGGAAGATTAGCTTTTCGATCTTCCTTATTGCACTTTTATTTACCGGACTTGCTTCCGATATTCACACTGCCTGTCAGACGGATATCATCCGACGCGCTGCCGACATACACCTGGACTTTACCCTTAGGCATTACCCATTCATGCGATGTTTCATCCCAGTAGGACAATGCGCTGCGATCCAGTTGAATGTTAACCCGTTGTTGCTTGCCTGCCTTCAGATCGACCTTCGCCCAGCCAGCAAGTTGTTTCTCTGGTGTCTCCACTTTGGTTGGCAGATTGCCCACATAGACCTGTACGACTTCTGCACCGGTAACCTTACCGGTATTGCGCAGGTTCAGGGATACTTCTACGGTTTCTTTGTCACCTTTGCCTGTGTTTTTCACATGCAGATTACGATAATTAAAATCGGTATACGACAGTCCGTGTCCAAAGGCGAACGCCGGTGTCATGCCTTCTTTGTCATATCCTTTGTACCCTACAAAAACACCCTCGGAGTAGTTACCCACCCCATTCACACCTGGGAATTGTTCCACAGTGGATACAGGGGTCTGGGAATCATCTGATGGGAACGTCACCGGCAACTTACCAGATGGATTCACATCACCGAACAGCACACGTGCCACTGCATTACCTTGTTCCTGACCTGCGTACCAAGCCTGAAGGATGGATGGCACTTCTTTTTGCCAGGAGTCCATCTCGACAGCGCGACCACTCATTTGCACCACGATCGTTTTCGGATTGGCTGCCGCTACTTTGCGAATCAGCTGCTCCTGATTATTTGGCAGTTCCAGATCAGAACGATCTACATAACCTTCACTGTCATACGTACGTGTTACCACGACGGCAACATCTGATTTTTTCGCCAAATCGACTGCTTTTTGCATTTTGATATCAACAGCGTCTTCTGGAGCTTCCCAGCCAAAACGAACCTGTGCGCCCATATCATGATTGGACTGTAACGGGAAATCGGTACGATACTCAATCCGAATATCGTGGGACTCGCCTTCTTTGAACGCGATTTCTTTCTTTGTTGTACTCAATGTTTCACCTTGATTGTCTACAAGTAACTCATCATCCACATACAGTTTCGCAGAACCGAGACTCGTCAGGGAAAGTTTATATTCACCCGTTTGAGGCGCCGTAATTGCCCCTGTCCAACGAGCGGACATTTTGGCATTGAACTTCGTTGGTGTCACTGGAAGCTTGGAAGATTGTGCATTAAAACCTTCATAGTTGTAGAATCCAAGATTCATGTTGACCTGATTATCTGTACGTACCAGAGAAGGGTTACCCTCCATGTCTGTATTCGTCCAGTATTCCGCACGCAGACCGTATTCCGCACGATCTGTACCATAGTCTCTTTCACTTTCCCGAGCATCCCCAGGCGATAAAAGAGTGGAAGGTACGGCCGATGGTCCATTAAATGCATCTCCTGCGGAGATTGGATCGGTTCCGGCTGCATATTTAACATCCACACCGTTTCCGGCACGGTTACGAATGCCTTGCAGTGGACTTACGGTATACGTCGGGTTAACCAGACTGCTACCTCCACCAGCAGCAGATGCGTTATCTGCATCCGGTCCGATGACAGCGATGGATTTCACATTTTTCTTGGAAAGTGGCAGTGTATTATCGTTGTTTTGCAAAAGAACCATGCTCTCTTCCGCAATTTCACGTGCCTGTTTGCCGTCTTTCTTGGCATTGATTTGTGTATTCGTTACAGGGTTATCGAACAGCCCTTTATCAAACATTTGAAGCAAGATGCGTCTAACCTTCTCATCAATGGTTTGCTCGCTGACTTCGCCATTGTTCACGGCTTCCAGCAATTTGTCTCCCCATTTGCCATACGGCTCCCCAGGTGTCTCCAGATCCAGACCCGCATTGGCGGACTTGGCTGTGCTGAAGTTTGCACCGTAGTCACTCATGACGAACCCTTCGAAGCCAAACTGATCCCGAAGGACATCCGTCAGCATCTCCTTGTTCTCACAAGCATATGTACCGTTCACCTGGTTAAATGAACACATGGCCGAACCGAGATCCGCTTTTTCGACCATCGCCTGGAACGGACGTGCATAGACTTCCTGAATGGCACGTTCGCTGGCTGTTGCATTGGTCGTGAAACGTTCCGTCTCCTGGTTGTTCAGGATATAGTGCTTCGCAGTAGCGATAACCGGATTACTTTGAATCCCGTCCACATACGCTGCACCCATACCGGAAGCCAGTAGCGGATCTTCCCCGAGTGATTCGAAGTTCCGGGAACCCCATGGTGTACGTGCAATGTCCAGCCCAGGACCAAGCACTACATTATGTGTTGTATCATGTGCTTCCTGACCGATCAGATCGCCATATTTCTTGGCAAGATCGGTATCCCAGGAAGCCGCAAGGGCGATCGGTGCAGGCAGCGCCGTGGACTTTTTGTCCTGCACATCCGGGTTGGCTACACGTACCCCTGCGGGTCCATCTGCCATCTGTAATGCCGGAATGCCGAGGCGCTCCAATCCATCATTATAGAAACCATAATAGTTATTGACTTTACCGGTTACGAATCCAACTTTCTCCTCCAGCGTCATCTCCTTGAGCAGCAGCTCGGTGCGTTCCTTCGCAGTCAAGGATTTGTTCATCCAAGGACGATCGGCCCCGGATTCCGCCTCCGCGGCGAAGGCGTGTAGCGGCATAGCCGCAACCGCCACGATGATTAATAGCATAAACCATCGTTTGAGGAAAATCAGATTGAGTCTTCTGTTCATGTTGTAAGCTCTCCTTCTCTCTTGATCATTTTTCTTGTGCACATATTGAATACATGTATACAAGGGAATGCAAACTGGCTTGATCCCAGTCTTTCAAGCATTCAGGTCGTCCTGCACATGGCTTCTGAAACTGCAGCCTGCAAGCAAGTCAGCAGATTTCGCTTCCTAACGTTAACCGACCTGATTGCGAATTACATCCCCTTAAATTTGGTAAAAGACCGTTTGGAGCGAGCCTAGTTCTTTGGAATCACCATATTCATAATTCAGATAACATAACAAGAAAACGAATTATTTACATTTCCGTAACTACTTTCGAACAAATTCTTTACTTTTAAAAACAGTCGGTTCGACCCACTCCCGATCAACCAATTAATGCAATTAATTATCAGATTAAGGAATATGCCGACGCGTTCTGGGTCCTAAGTCTATTTGAAACCGGAACCAATCCGTCCGATTGAAATATCCGAAAATATAAAAGCAACTGAGGTCCCTTTTAACAGGTTCTTCAGCTGCCTTTATGTTGGAATTGCTCCATATTGTCCACTTTCCGTCCATGATTCTTGTTCTACACTCGTTATATTGAGATTCGAAGTTACATTAAAATCGGAGTAGCAAATAAAAAACCGCCCCAAGAGGGGCGGCTCACTTCTGTTCAATCACTTCTAGTTCTGTAATTGTGCAAGAATCTGCGGGTCCTTGATCTTTTTATCTTCGGCGAGCAACATCACCTTGGACAAAATCTCAGCTGTTCTCGGATCTTCATCCAGGAATGGCAGGAAGATTCGCCCCCGATGCTGACTGTGCACCGGAACAATATGAAGTGCACCTGTAGCTTGTTTGAACACATTACCACTCCCCAGATGAACAGCATACTCACCCAATTCACCATCAATTCGTGCGTAATTCCCGTCCAAACGTACATTGTCGATCTTCAGCAGACGCAACGACTCGTTCACAATGACGTGACGCATCTCGATTGTTGTCAGGCTGGCTTCCGGATCTACGCCTCCCACATGTGCAACGCTGACCACCAGATCGATATCACGCATAACTTCCGAGAAGAACGTCAGCGGCACATCTTGCAGCGCTACAGATTTGTAGCTCTTACGATCGTAGAACTGCACCGTCTCCAAGGTAGGTGCCTCGGTATCTGCTGGTGAGAACCAATCTGCCATGGCATAGAGATTCGCGATCAGATTGTGCTCGTAACTTACCTTCTGCAGACCTTCCTCATAACTGACAGTCCATTGGCGTCCTTTAAGCAGAGCTACTGCTTTTTTCGGTTGAATCTGATACCCGGCGTATCGACGAGATACCGTACCATTAGCCAATTCGTCCTCGTTAGGAAGATACAGCTCACGGAATACCTGCTTGAACGGCTGACGCTCCTGACGGGTGAACAGATCCCGCTGGAATTCACTCCAGCTTCCGCTCTGATACAGATGAAGCGGATGAGCAATCAACAGTTGATCCTGTTCCGATAGTGCATGGTTCGTACCCTCCGGCCCAGGAGCAACCAAACCATTGGATGATACATCGAATCGTCCCGTCTTGTCACCTGACTGAAATATAAGCGTTCTTACCAGCGGATGTATAACCGGATTTTGCATCAGACTGGCAATTTCCTCACGTGTAAAGGATGTTCCAGCAGTCATCGAACGTTCCAGCTCCTGCCGTGCCCGGCGATACTGATCCACCAGATCCGATTTGAGCTCTTTCAGTTCAGCGATATATCCATCTTTTTTGAACCGGGCAGGTACAGATTTGAGTGTCTTGCCTTTGCTAACGATAACCATTTCGGGTTGGCCTTCCTCATCAATGACCAATTGTGCTGTCGTGTCAGCATCCAATGCATGAGGTTCAAAGAAGGATTTCATCTCATCCAACTTACGTGCTTCCATGTCCCACATCAGCCGCGTAACATCAGCATAACCTGCATTACGAGCGAGATTGCCCAGTGCAATCTGTGATGCTACACCTTCACTGGCACGGCGTTGTGCACCGAATTGCTTGCTCTGCAACAGAAACTTCTGAATGAAGTCGTATCGCTCACGCAGATCCTGTTCCCGATTTACGGCGAATGGGATCAAACTGTAGGTTAACAAATGATCCTTGTTTCGCTTGTCTGACACGGAATCACGCATATCGTCCAATCGAAGCTTGCCCAGTGCAGCATCTGCGAACAATTGGGATCTGCGGTGGTTAGCTCCCCCGGAAATGTACTTGGCGCAATCGTATAAAAGATTGAACCGTTCCTCCCCGACAGCAGCATAGGCTTCTTCAAACCAAGCGATATCAAACGCACCTTCATTAAAGTCCTGTGGTGAGATTGGAGAATAGTGGGCCACGATGGTTTCTTTCTCCGCAGTAAAGCGTTCATTGATATGGGCATGGAAGTACCATGCCGCACTGCGGAGACCTTCCCATCCCAGATGTTTTGCAACAATCTCCATCCACTGCGGGGCGTACATAGCCGCTTCCAGCAATTTTTTCTCATTCACCGGATACTTCTGGAGTAATTCTCCAAGACGCTTCTCATCTTCTCCATCCCGTGGATGACAATTCTGAATTAGATAGCTAAACGTCTCTTTACGTGTTGTGTTGTCCCCATAACTGTAGATATATCCACGGACAAATGTATCCTGATCCATCGCCGAGACCAGATGTACCCAGTGTTCCATGCCTTCAATTCGTTCCAGTTTCATGGCAAGTGTACTTACTTCTGTAGAGAGTTCTCCCCGGGTCAGCTCGATCTCCAAAATCCGATTAACGACCGTATCCCGTAAATGAATCAGCTTGGGATCACTTGCGATCACTTCTGTACGAGTGGATGTTAAGTCCCGAATAAACATCAGACGATTCCCACCGACCAGAACCTGTCGATATATCTCCTGTTCATCAATCAGGTTCAGCTGGTACGCGCGCAGGAAATCTTCAAGTGACAGCAAGGACAACGGTTGACTATTTTCTACAAGACTGGCGAACTGGTAGGCTGTCTGGAAGAAACGTTTGAAGCTGTTATCGTCATGGATTTTGCCACGAACCACATAATTCCAAGGCCCAGTCAGAATATGAAGCATGCCTGACTCTTTCTCGAGTCGATCAGCAGGCATACTCGCGATGATGGAGGCCCAGGTTTTCTCAGCTATTTCAAACGCGTCGATCGGATCGCTATCCAGAAATGCCGCCGATATCAGTGCCACTACCTGATCCTTATATGTTAACGAATCCAGCATCTGCTGCAGCTTTTCGATGTCATCCAGAGGATAGGTCTGTTCAGCAAACGTCTTGCGCCAGCCTTCCAATAACGGAATCTTTTGCAGTTCTTCATAGCCATACTGATCATGGAAGTAACTGTAATGGTCACTCAATTTGCCATTGAAATCCCGGAGCTGTATAACCATGTATAGCTGCATCAGTTCCACACTGCTAAACCCAGCATGTTGAATAAAGTTTTCCCATATGTCATGTAGCGGGAACTGTTCCATCTGCTTCATTTCATTCCGCTCTCCATACGGAACCTTGGAGCGAAGACTCGCTCCGACTAACAACGTGTCTTTGTAGCCAGCATAGTACTCCACTTCATACTCATGATCCCTGTGTTCATGCACTAATTCATCGAGCCCCTGCAGGAATGGTCTGGTCTTATCCAGAGAAAGTGTAAAGATATCCTTCGGACTGTGGCCTTTAAGGTCACGCTTCTCATCCAGCAATGGCTCACGTCGCTTCGGATCGAATAAATTAAACCCATTAGCGGCCGTATAGCGACTCCCCTGATCCGTCAGCTTGTCGAGCAACTTCTGTTCCTTCGCGGTTGGCGTCTCAATCAGCTGTGCCAATGGCTGCAATTGCTCCTGCTGATCTGCCCGATCCGGATCTGCCGCAATCTCCGTCAACAATTCGAGCGCGCCTAGACGCTGCAACTCACTCTTGGCCTGCAAAAGTCGCTTCAGTGAAACCGTCAATTGGTCCACGGGTTGTAGTAACAATACATGGATGACCTTCTGACGAAGTGAGCCTGTCTTGAGCTTCATCAGCGCCTCCATCTGTTTCATCTCTTCAACCGTCAACGTGAGCTGCTTCGCCTTGGAGAGCGCACTTTCCCGATTACTGATGCTTTTATCAGACAAACTCTCAAACACAAACTGTCTTTGCACCTCATTATCGGGATGCTGAACAAACTGGGACAACAGTTCCCCGCGCAGTTCTGGGCTCAAACGGTCCTTGATTGCGATGACTTCGCCGATCCATTCCGGGTCCATATCATAAGCGGCCAGATATAATAATTTCTTCACTACATCATCCGTATCAATCCGGTAGTGAACATACTCAAGTACACCCGATGGTCCACCTGATCCGCCTTTTGGAATGACAGCCAGCATCTGTTTGAATTGATCAAAGTCCTGACGTCTCAATGCCTTATCTTCAAGCGCAGGCAATGGCCACACGTAGACACTACGCTGATTCTCTCCATTCTCGAAACTCCAGTTGTACATATACATCGCATCATAATTGGTCACAATCCAGTGCATCAACTCAGCATCTTGCGCCTCCAGATAACGACGTGCAATGTGCAAACGAAGCTCTCTGTTCTGGCTGTTAGCCAGTACGTATTGGGCAACAATCTTTTGATATAATTGGCCTTGATTCATAATCTCGATGATCTTGCTCGTCAGTTCATTCTCTTCAATGACCGCTGTCGCCCACAAGCTGATAAAGAGCTTGTTGGCGTTCGCTTCCTGCTGCCAGGATTCGCGCACTTCTGGTTGCACAAGCGCCTCATACGCCTGTTCAATGAGCTGTGCAGCAACACGCTGATTGGCTGCTTCTATGCCAATTCCCGTCCATACGGCGAGTGCTCTTACCACCGAACTGAAACGGATCAGGTTGTTGTCGATGATGATTTTTAATATGTAAATATAGGCTTCCAGTGTTCCTTCATCCATCCGCTCCACGATGCTTTGGCGCAGCCCTTCCTGCAACCTTGCTGCAACGAGCAGCTCACCCACCATCTGATAGGCATCCACCTGATCGCTCATGAATATGCCTTTGATCATTTCATGGGTTAACAGCGCCGTCTGATTGTCACCATAGATAATATCGTGCAATGCCTGCTTCATATCTCCGCCCTCATGATCCAGTTCATATGCGATACAATCCGCCAGAACCCAACGGATCTCGTGCAGATAATCCAGCTTGTACTCACGCAGTGACACATATTCACTCAGGGAGAAATTCTTCATTTCCATTCGGAACAATCCCATCAGTTTGCGGATGACCTGTTCTACATGTTGCTCCGGATCGGATGTGCGGAAAGGCCGACGTTCATAGTGGTTACTATATGGAAAACGAGTCGCACGCTCAGCGATATAACCGAATCGTGCAACCAATGACTCGCTCGCCAGATGCCGGAGCACATCCAATAGTGGCTGGAATAATGGTTGCTGCGTTTCTGCAGCCAGCCTTTCAAGCAACTTTTCTGTATTCAAAAACATCTTTTCGTCTCCACGCAAATACGTAGACCCGGCGATCTCCACAACATAGTTTGCCAGCTCAAGCTGTACCCCTGTTAACGACTTGGCTCTATCCTGCAATTCATCCATATACACCTGTACTTGATCTTCCTGATTCATCCTGTTCTCCTCCTTCATCGTTCTCTACCACAGACGTCCGGCAAGCATTGTAAAACGAACAAACACCACGTTGTCGCCGTCCTGTATAACCATGGACTTGTCCAGTTCCTGCAATTCTTCATCGTTGAGAAACACTTTGTACAACCCATCCTCATAGGCGGTTATAGCTGTCTCCATCGCACCATTCAGATCAGGGATGCCCTCATTGTATACTGCGCCAAACCCAACTTTCCCCGTCGCTCCCTGCGTCTCAATCTCATCCGGCATGAGGTAGGCGAGTAATTCTGCCTGTTGCTTCTTGTCCTGAAGAGCTTTCACTTGCAGAGCCACCATATTCTCAATGAGCTGCCTCAGCGTATGGGTTGTTTCCGGAAGTTCGGCAGCTTGTTTGGCAAGTGCCGGCTTGCGCTTACCTAGACTTTTTACCGTTATCCATATGTTCACCGTGTTCCCTCCCTATGTCCTGCCCTATTTGAAGAAGCTTCCATAAGCCCCGATATCTATACCACGATGCGTAATAACCTAAACTCGAAACTGTTATCGGCCTCAAAATATAATCAAAAATACGTACATATGTACCCCTAATAAACATCATAACTAAAATTCAATCCATATTCATGAGCCAATCCTCATGTTTACGTGGAACCACGGAACTATGGCCTACTTGCGTACATATACGCAAAAAAAGCTGCACAGTCTCATATAAATATGGGACTGCGCAGCCGCTAAGCTACGCTTAGAGCAGATTATGACACCTGTTACCTGTAATCTGTAAGAATCATCTCGCCAATCGCAACGGTCGAATGGTTACGGCTGCTGTCTTGAACCCAGGCATTCGGCAGAACGGGTCCAGCTCCGGTCGGGTTGCCCGATTCACATTCTGAACGCCACCCCAATGCATCGGTACGAACAAGGTATCCTCCCGAATGGAATCCTTGATTCGCGAACGAACCGTGAAGCTCCCGTACACCGATTGAATCTCGACCCACTCTCCATCGTGAATACGATGACGAGCAGCGGTAGCCGGATGAAGTTCAACGAAGTTCTCCAATTCACGGGCTGCCAGCGCCGGACTACGATGTGTCTGCACCCCTGTCAGATAATGAGGGAGCACACGCCCATTGGTGAGAATTAAGGGGAATTCCGGTGATATATCGTTCCAGCCTGGACTTGATTCGGATGTGAATGCGGCTTTGCCGTCCGGGTGAGCGAATCGTTCACCGAACAGTAGTCCTTCTCCCTGATCCTCGAGGGCAGAACACGGCCAATATATCCCTTTCTCGTTACGCAAACGCTCGTAGGTAATGCCATAGTAATCAGCGACTCCACCACGACTCGCCACCCGAAGCTCATTAAAGATATCCTCAGCACTGTCATATTCAAAATAAGAATCTTTGCCCAGTTGCGCAGCAATCCGGCATAATATATCCCAATCATCAAGCGTTTCTCCTGGTGCAGGTCGCCCCTGTTCACGCAGCAGAACACGCCCCTCCAGATTGGTCAGTGTACCTTCATTCTCCATATAAGACGTAACCGGGAGAACCAGATCAGCCATTCGCGCTGTCTCGGATAGAAACATGTCTGCCACGATCAGAAAGTCCAGCTTGCGCAGACCTTCTTCCACCAAACGCACATTGGGATTGGATACAACCGGGTTGGAGCCCATCACAAGCAATCCCCGAATCTCCTGATCATGAATCTTCTCCATCATCTCATAGGCCGAAACCCCTTTACCCGGTAAACTTGCAGGGTCCACGCCCCAGACGGATGCCACATAGGCACGATCAGCTTCATTTTCAATGGAGCGATAGCCCGGCAGCTGGTCAGCCTTTTGCCCATGCTCCCGTCCGCCTTGCCCATTACCTTGACCTGTGATGGCACCATATCCGCAGCCTTCTCTGCCAATTTTGCCAGTCGCCAGCACGAGGTTCAGAAAGTGTCTGACAGCCATATGCCCATCTGTCTGCTGCTCCACACCACGCGCTGTCATGATCATACCGGTCTTTGCCTCACCATAAGTCATCGCCGCCTGACGAATCAGGGCCAGATCCACCCCACATGCTTGTGCCGCCTGTTCAAGCTGCAGATCAGCCAACCCTTGCATTAATTGTTCGTATCCATGCGTTCGTTCGCCTATAAAATGAGGGTCTGCCAATCCGGCATCCATAATCACCTTCAACAGGGTATCCGCTAGCAATGCGTCCATGCCGGGCTTGACCTGCAAGTGGAGATCGGCAATGGCTACAGTTGCCGTCTTGCGGGGATCAATAACGATAATGAATGTCCCGTTCTCCTTGGCCTGATTGAAGTAGGGCAACAGGGTAGGTTGGCATTCCGCAATATTGGTTCCTGCGAGTACAATGCAGCCCGCCTTGGGAATATCGGACAGACGGAACGTCAAGCCACGGTCCATCCCGAACACTTTACTGCCAGCTGAAGCTGCAGCTGACATGCAAAACCGTCCATTATAGTCGATATACTTCGTACCCAATGCAACCCTGGCAAATTTGCCAAGCAGGTAGGCTGTCTCATTGGTCAAAGATCCGCCTCCGTATACTCCGACTGTATCTGCTCCGTATGAGTCTTTCAATTGCCGAAACCGCTCTGCAATGGTCTGAATGGCTTCGTCCCAGGAACAGGGTTCAAGCTCGCCATTGCGACGAATTAACGGATGCATTAATCGTTGCCCACTGAGTGCATGCTGATGAGCATTCATGCCCTTCACACACAGCCTGCCCTGAGAGGCTTCATTCGGAACGCCCTGAACGGTATACTCACCACGACGCTGGCCTGCGACAGGTGCAGCCAGTTCTTCAACAGTCATCTTGCATTGCACACTGCAATACGGACACTGAGTTTCCTTTACATAGAGCCTGGAGGCTGTTGGTTCTGAACTTACGGATAATCCCATCTTCCATCCCCGCCTTTCATCTATATATCAGCATGAAGTGTAGCTGCAAGTTCCTTCTGCAACTGGTCATCCAGCAATGTTTCCCGAATCGACATGAATCCCAATCGCTCCGTCCACGCCCATAGTGGCTCATCATACCAGGCGGTTTGGCGATACCATTGAAGGCAGGCTGATGCGAGTTCGGCCGCTTGCACCTCTGTTTCAGCCACCCCGAGCAAGCCACCTTGCTTGACCGGATGCTCTGCATGACCGCCTGCGTAGATCTCCCATCCAGCTGGTGATGCCAGCAAGCCAATATCTTGCACAAGTGCGCTCACCAATGATCCCGGCCCTGGTGCGACGCCTATATTCACGGGCGACGGCATCGCTGCACCAATCCAACTCGTACGAAGCTGTGCTGCCAAGCCACCCGCATCCCTCGCATAGGAAGACAACGGGATCTGATCATCCCAGCGCACCTGAATCTCTTGGATACTCTCGATTCCTTGATCATGTATCGTTCGAGCAGACACTTGTAAATAATAGTGGATCACTGGACGACATACCGCGCAGCCAAGCTCCGAACCCCATCCCAGTTTCTGCAAGATCAAAGGTAGGTCTGTCTCTGGAACAATGATGTCAGCCAGCATTTCCTTCAGTTCTGCATGCCCAAGCGCAGTACAACTGCATACAGGCATTGGAGCAGGTTTATCCAATGTGGCTACTACTCCAGTACCCCCGTTATTTTTCAGGTTATGCGTATGTTTCAACAGAGCAGCCACCATCGGGCGACAGCCACCGCATGAACCTGACGCCTTGGTCTGCTCCTTCACCTGATCTGCCGTTTCCAGGCCCTGTTCCTGAATGGCCTTCATTATCGCAGCCTTGGTCACATTGTTGCAGGCACATACGGTCTCCTGAGCCGGTAATGCCGCAGCAGCCATCTCAGCCGGATCCGGGGCCCCTTCACGCGGAGCCAATTCCGCCACATCCGCACCTCGTTGCACCAGTCCAAGCAATGCCGTCCCTTCGGCTGTATCTCCAAATAAAATGGCTCCACGCACTTTGCCAGCCTGCATCAGCACTTTTTTGTATGTGCCTCGAATACCATCCAGATGTTGAATTGCGGTCTGCATGCCCTCCCCACTGATATCGCCCGCCGAGAAAACATCAACCCCTGATACCTTCAGCTGTGAGTAAGGAATAGACCCTTTGTATTCAGACGTTTCCTGTCCACAGAGCGTACGTGCGAGTACTTTCCCCTGCTCATACAAGGGAGCCACCAGACCATAACTGATTCCCCGATGTTCGGCACATTCCCCAACTGCGTATATATCCGGTACACTGGTGCGCATATAGTCATCTACCATGATTGCCCGATTGGTAGCGATTCCGCTTCGTCTGGCCAGATCCACATTTGGCCGAATCCCTACCGCGACAATGACAACCTGAGCTTCAAGCTTGGAACCATCTGTGAACAGCAGCCCCTGGGCCTGCGATCGTCCGGTAATTTTCTGCGTATTTTTGGCCAAAAGAAAGGACATACCCTGGTCTTCAAGCTCCTGCTGGAGCATCACGGCGGCCTTCTGATCGAGCTGTCGATTCATAATGTAAGGTGCGTTATGGACCACCACGGCTTCCATCCCCAGATGCAGCAACCCGCGTGCAGCCTCCAGTCCAAGCAATCCACCACCAATGACTGCAGCCTTTCGATATACTTTGGAATAGTCAGACATACGCGTACAATCATCAATGGTCCGGAAGGACATGACCCGCTCTTTATCCATTCCAGGAATAGGTGGGATAAACGGTGAAGACCCTGTTGCCAGAATCAGGACATCATACGTTTCCTTTATGCCGGATGCAGTCTCTATATATTTTCCGCGGGTATCAATTCGGTGTACTGTTTCACCTGTGCATAACCGAATATGATGCTCGGCATACCAGGTCCAATCATTGATAATGATATCCTGTAACGAATGCTCCCCCTGCAATACTTTCGATAACATGATCCTATTGTAGTTGGGACGGGGTTCATTGCCGTAAATTACAATCTCATACGTATCAGGCGCCAGTGCGATAATCTCTTCAACACACTTCACTCCAGCCATGCCATTCCCGATAATCACCAGTTTGCTTCTGCTCATGGGCTGCCCCCTATCTCTCTCTCACCTGAAAATAAACAGAAAAATCCCTTCTCCATAATTCGGAAAAGGGCACCGTTGCCTCCGGAATCCACACGCCATTGTGTGGATTCATATTAGATTCAGATTAAGGGAATCTCAATCATATGTCAACTAAATTAACATCATAAATGTGAAATACGATTTAAAAATGAAATATTTAAAATTACGTGTAATTTTTGTTGACATCTCTATTTTCTCTTGATTATAATTTGAATCAAAATCACAGTGCTGTGATCAACTCAGATGCGGGAACACAATGACGTGTACCGCCTGTCGGCAACGGGGCCGCAAATCGTTCTTATCTGGACGAATTGCGGCCTTTTTCTGCCTCAACAAGCACATAGACAAATCACGAAGATCTCAATTGGATGAGGAGCGATGTTGGATGATGGAGAGCAAAAGTTTTTGGAAAAGCGGGCATAAGCCCACCCTCTTCGGGGCGTTTATGTATTTTGACATCAGTTTTATGATATGGGGGATGCTTGGTCCACTCGCAGTTGTTATTGCATTGGATTATCCGATGACTCCGCTGGAAAAGGCCAATCTGGTCGCATTGCCTATTCTCGGCGGCTCCATCCTGCGCCTTGTGCTTGGCTTCATGTCTGATTATATTGGTCCGAAACTGACCGCACAGATCGGGATGCTCGTTACCTTAGTTCCTTTGTTACTCGGCTGGCTATGGGTCGACTCTTTAAGCCAACTGTACGTGGTGGCACTCTTGCTCGGTGTCGCAGGCGCCTCCTTTGCTGCTGCGCTACCTCTAGCAGGCCAATGGTATGGCAAAGAGCATCAGGGTCTGGCCATGGGTATTGCCGGGGCGGGTAACAGCGGAACCGTACTTGCGACGTTGTTTGCCAATCGCTTGGCTACGCATTTTGGCAGCTGGGAAGTTGTGTTCGGACTTGCTATTATACCGATCGCTATCGTATTTATTCTCTTTTCTATCTTTGCCAAAAATAGCCCTAACCGGCCTGAACCCAAGAAATTGTCTCAATACGGAAGTCTGCTTAAACAAAAAGATGCCTGGGTATTCTGTGCCTTCTATTGTGTAACCTTTGGCGGTTTCGTTGGATTATGTAACTATCTCACCATCTTCTTCAACACCCAATACGGACTCTCTCCTGTTCGTGCCGCAGACATTACCACCTTCTGTGTGATCGCAGGCAGTTTCTTCCGGCCTGTTGGAGGGTACTTGGCGGACAAAATTGGCGGAACCCGCATGCTAACTTTCCTGTACACAGGAGCTTGTATCATGTTGATCGGTGTATCCTTCATGCCACCACTTCCTGTTGTCGTAGTCATGTTGTTCCTCGGCATGATGTGTCTGGGAGCAGGAAATGGCTCCGTGTTCCAACTGGTTCCCCAACGCTTCGGTAACGAGATTGGTCTAATGACAGGCATTGTAGGTGCCGCTGGCGGATTGGGCGGATATGCATTGCCGCTGATTCTCGGTCAACTGTATAGCAGCTATCAATCCTATACACCAGGCTTTGTCATTCTTAGCCTGATTGCAGCAGCTTCCCTAATCCTTGTTCTCTTCATGCAATCCCGCTGGCGTGTAAGCTGGCTGAGCCGAAGCAACAAAGGCATGACTGAATCGACATCCCTCTCGTCCTGAGGCGTACAACCACTCGGCCGTTAACCAATGGTACGGTGTATGTGGATGATCCTGGATTAACCCAAGAACAGCGCAGCCCGATGGGGCTACGCTGTTCTTTCTGTTTAAGGTTGCTTTTTTGCTTAAGACTGCTTTTTTTGCTTAAGATGAATATTTTTGAAGAACAATAACGGCATTATGACCACCAAAACCAAAGGAATTAGACATCCCAATCCGCAAATCTGCTCTTCTTGCCTCGTTCGGTACATAATCCAGATCACATTCGGGATCTCTCTGCTCTTGATTGATAGTTGGAGGAATGATGCCATGCCGCAAACTTTGAATAAGTGAGATCGCCTCTGCACCACCTGCTGCACCAAGCATATGTCCCGTCATCGATTTATTCGCCGTAACCGGAATGTCATAGGCGGCTGCTCCGAAAAGCTGTTTAATGGCTCTCGTCTCGGACAGATCACCCGCCTCCGTACTGGTAGCATGAGCGTTAATCACATCAATGTCTTCCGGTCCAATCTGAGCCTCTTTCAGCGATGCTTTCATTGCAAGATATGCACCCCGCCCTTCCGGATGGGTAGCTACCATATGATACGCATCTGAACTGGCACCATATCCAATCACTTCGGCAAGAATATTCGCCCCTCTTCCCAGTGCATGAGATAGTGACTCAACAACCAGAATTCCAGCGCCCTCCGCCATGACAAAACCGTCTCTCCCCGCATCAAATGGACGGCTGGCTGCTTGGAACGTTTCATTTCGTGTAGACAACGCTGTCGCATTACCGAAGCTTGCCAGGGACACTTCGGTTACAGCCGCTTCTGTTCCACCAGCAATAATAACATCGGCTCCGCCATGACGAATTAACCGGAAAGCCTCTCCAATGGCTGTATTGCCAATGGAACAAGCCGTTACTGGCGACAATGTCGGCCCCCAGCAACCAAACCTCATACTGACCATAGCCGCAGCCATATTGGATATCATCATAGGTACCAGTGTTGGGCTAACCCGCGCAGGTCCCCGATCTGACAGAACCTTGCCTTGTTCCATTAATGTCTGGATGCCACCTATGCCTGAACCAATATATACACCTACCCGTTCACGGTCCAGTTCATCCATCACGAGACCGGATTGCGATACAGCCTGATCCGCAGCAGCAACAGCGAATTGAACGAATCGGTCCATGCGCCTTGCTTCCTTGCGTCCAAATCGCTCTTCACCATCAAAATCACGGACCACTCCAGCGATTCTGGTTTTATACGAAGCTGTATCAAAATGCTCTATGGGCGATATCCCTGATCTGCCCTCTATTAATCCATTCCAGAATGTATCTACATCATTTCCCAAAGGAGAGATGACTCCCATTCCTGTAATCACGACTCGTTCCATATCCATCCTCCTTCAGCGCTGTTATATACCTTATTCTTATGCTCTGCCACTAATAGTGCACTTTTGAATATCCTATTACAAGTTGTCAATTATAATAGTATAATGACTACCATGATAATGAGGATCGAAGGTGATGGATTGAACTACGATGTCAGGCTACAGGCCCTATCTACTTTTCTGAAAACACAGCGTTCCAAAATTTCACCCGAATCGGTTGGTTTACCTACTGGAAGTCGGCGCAGAACGCCTGGGCTGAGGAGAGAAGAAGTCTCCCAACTGGCAGGAGTAAGTACAACGTGGTATACCTGGCTGGAGCAAGGTCGGGATATTCAGGTATCCCATTCCGTGTTGGATAACATTGCTTCAGCACTAAAGCTTACTGCAGATGAACGAAAATATCTGTTTTCGCTCGCGATGGAACATCACTCGGAGCTACCCACGCTGGAAGAAGAACCTGTTCAACTGCACCCTTCCCTGCAGAAAATCTTGCAAGAACTTCACCACTGCCCTACCGTGATCTCGGATCGACGCTGTTACATTGTCGGCTGGAATGATGCAGCCCGGCATGTTTTTATGGATTTTGAACAGATTCCCCTCGAACAGCGGAATATGATCAGTCTGTTATTTGATCGAAAGGAGTTTCGCAGGCTCGCGGTGAACTGGGAGGATTTTGTTAGCGGATTTCTGGCGATTTTTCGTGCTTATTATGGTCAGTATGTCGATGATGAATGGTATAATTTATTTCTGGATGACATGATGAACAGACATCCCGATTTTCATACCCTCTGGAAACAGAGCAGTGTCAGCAGTGCCCCGGATGTATTAATCGAGTTCAGACATGCCAAAGCAGGCAAAATGTTGTTTGATCTGACCTCGTTGCAGGTTCAAGGCAGCTCCGATCTGCGATGCAGTGTATACACGCCGGCACCAGAGACCGCTACCGAGCGCAAACTGATGCGCCTGATTGAGCGTGAAGCTAACTGATATCTTGGCAAGTATAGAATCGGAGTCTCTCCCTTCTTGGCGAGTCATGTTGGAATCTTGACCTCCCCCTGTTGCGTGATTTAATTATCAGGGTATACATTATCAGGTATATTAAGCTAACCCATGGATCTTAGTTCTTCTACACGAAGTGGATTCAGAAAGGAATATCATGACCAAAGTGCTTATCATAGAGGACGACAACATGTTAGGTGATACGTTATCCCTGTATTTGCAAGGTGAAGGGTATGATGTTATCCGTGTCGATAACGCAAGAGATGGTCTTCTACAGCTTCAAGCGCGGCCTGATATCCTGCTTCTTGACTTGATGCTCCCTGATTCGGGAGATAAAAATCCTTGCTCTCTTATGCGCCAACATACGGCAATCCCCATCATCGTCATCTCTTCGTTAACCGAGGTTGCGGAGCGGATTCGATCATTAACAGACGGGGCTGATGACTATGTATGCAAACCTTTCAGCATGCAGGAACTGAAGGCTCGTATTGAGGCTGTATTACGTCGCTACTCCATATTGAACAACTCTGTTGTCACTGAACAGGAAAGCGGAATATCTCTCGACCTGGCCCGCAGAACCGTACTGTTGAATAACCAGCGAGTGGAAATGACGTTTTCCGAATTTGAAATCATGAAGCTATTTGTCCTCAATCCGGGCAAGGTCTACAGTCGTTATGCCCTGATTGAAGCCATTCGTGGTATTGATGCCTATATTAATGACCGCACCATAGATGTGCACATTACCAAGCTTCGCAAAAAAATTGAGGACAACCCGAAAAACCCCCAATATATTCAAACCATCTGGGGGGTCGGATATAAGTTCACACCTTAGAAACAACACAGCTTCATTCAGCTCGGTCACCATGGCAGAGACTCGGTAATTCTATCAATCTCCTGTTGCACCTTCTCCAATATCGAATTCAGTTCCTCTTCTTCGAATAACGGACGGGACAAGAGCGATTCAAGTTGAAGAACCGGACGTAACAGGTCCACTGCATGCAGATTGGCAGCTACGCCTCGGAGTGAATGAACGCTGCGGATCACAGCAGCAATCTGCTGCTGCTGAAGCTTAATCGTCAGTTTTTTCTGAAACGGGCCATACTCCATTCTGAATTTCGTGAGCGCATATTGCAGAATATGCGGCTTGCCGTCCATCTGCCTAATCGCCTTATCTGCATCAATTCCGCTGATCTCTCGCATGCCTTTCACATCAATCCATGTTTCCAATGTATCTGTCATCTGTTGTTCATGAATCGGTTTGGTCAGGATGGCATTCATACCAACCTCAAAGCAAGTCTCATGATCTATTTGTAGACTATTCGCAGTTAGCGCGATAATGGGCGTACGATCATATTGCCTCATCTTGCGAATGTGTCGCGTTGCATCAATTCCATTCATTTCGGGCATGTACATATCCATTAGAATCAATTCCCATGTTTGTTCACCCAATTTCTTCAAAACCTCTGTGCCACTGTCTGCCAGCGTCACCTCGAATCCCATATGTTCCAGCATCGCTCGAATAACCAGTTGATTGATTTCTTGGTCCTCAGCGATCAAAATGTGGCCTTTGGATTTAAGCAAATAGGGTTCATCGCCTTCTACCCTCCGATGGTTCTCCAGTGGTCCTTCACCTTGAAGTGCAAGTAAAACTTCGAACAACCCCAGACGTGTAATCGGTTTGATCATCATGATATCCGGGCGAAAGGATCTCTCCTCACTCCATAGGGCATTTTCACTAAAAGCATGGGTATAACCCACCATTTGAAATTGGGTTCGATTCAATCGTTTCATGAAATTGTCCCATGACGACCCGTTGACGGTGTCCTCTGCATCCATATCCATCATTATTAACAGGGAACTTGCCCCATCTGCATGAGGTACACACCAATCGCTCTCCATCATATGGTTCAAGGAAGGATACAGCGTTGGCTTCATCCCGAATGAGTAGAGCATCTGCTTCAGGCTTTCGCCCATCCGTTCATCCTCTTCAATGATAACCACATCATTCACACAATATAGCAAAGGGAATGTTTGCAGAAATGAACTCTCTTCTTCCGTATCTGCAAGTTCAAATATCAAATCGAACGAAAACAGACTGTACTCTCCCAGCACACTATCCACACGCAAGTTTCCTCCCAAGGAGGTCACCAGAAGATAACAGATCACCAGCCCAAGTCCAGAACCACCATATGTTCGATACGTCGAAGGTTCCGCTTGAGTAAACGGGACAAAAAGCCGTTCCAGTTGTTCAGGTGAGATTCCAATCCCCGTATCCTCTACCTCAAAACGGACCTGAACTTGCTCCGCTTCCAATGAAAGCACCTCTGCCCGCAATGTGACATATCCATGCTCCGTAAATTTAATCGCATTACTCAGCAGATTCAATAACACCTGTTCAAGTCGGAACGGATCACCAATCACCGTTAACGGCAGATCGGAATCGGTCGTAAAGATCACTTCGATGTCTTTGTGCCCGATGGCCACACCGATCTGATCTGCCACACGCTTGAATACATCCTCTGGTGAAAAAGAAACCTTCTCCAAAGTCAGCTTACCTGCCTCAATTTTTGAAAAATCAAGAATATCATTCACGAGAGTAAGCAGGGTTTGGGAGGACGCATTGATTTTACTCAAATAATCCAATTGCTGTGGGGATAGATCTGTCCGTTGAAGCAACAACGAAAAGCTGATAATACCGCTCAGTGGGGTACGAATCTCGTGACTCATAAAGGCAAGAAACTCACTTTTCGCCTGGTTCGCTTTGTCGGCCTTAACACGTTTATACTGTTCCGAAATATCATGAATAACCGCCTTAATTTTCTCACTTGAGTTAAGCGCTTTATCCGGGTATAGGTGAACCCGCACATGCTGCTCATGACCTTCTCCAATAATCAAACTCAATTCCGTCTCCTGGACTATATTATGGTGTAAGGCTTTTTGGAAAATCAACAACCAGTGCTCCAACTGCTCAATGAACAACATTTCTTCAAGCTGACGTCCGATCACTTGGTGCCTGTCGAGACCGAGAACATCCAGAAATTTCTGATTAACCGACACAATACACCTGTTGCTATCCATACCGACAAACCAGTCTGCCGACACTCGCTCAAGTGTTCGATATCGCTCTTCACTCTCTTGAATTCTTCGTTTAACTGCTCTGTGCTCCGTAATATCAAGTCCATATCCCACGACATACTTCACTACACCATCTTCTCGCAGAGGGCGAACTTTCACCAGTGAATAGTAACCTTCATGCTCAATCTCGTAAAAAAAAGATTCCCCTTCCCATGCTCGATTAAACTGCTTTCGTAGAAACTCAACCTTCTCTTTAGGTAAAATGTTCAGGGTGCCCAACTTGTAATCATGCTTCAGACTGCTCATATCCAAACCCAACCGGGCGAGCATCTCTCCTTCAAGCAGAAGGTATTCGAATTTCCCGTTCTGTTTATGGATTTTAAACGTAAACCCGGGCTGCATACGAAGCATCTCCAGCATTTCCCGATCCCTTTGAATGACCAATCGCCTATATCGATGATTTTGGTTCAGATAATACAGGAATAGTACAATCGCCAAAAAGCAGATACATTGAAAAAGGAGAATCATCCCCATCACTAGTAGAGAAGGAGAATATGTCTTAAGTACAATCAACTCATATACAGTAATCAGCAGTAACGATCCGAACAACCACTTCTGCATAAATCCCCTGACGTACTTGAAGATCAGGCATATGGCTACAACAAAGAACAACTCTAATAACGCATACTGCCAGTTCTCCAACAAGGGATTACGCCCCATATTAATTCGAAAAATCCACATGAATGCAAAAGTAACGAATGTGGAGGCACTCCCACCAAAATAAGAGGCGAGCAGATACACACTGGCCCGGAAATTCAACATGGTACCATCACTTAGTACAATGGAGAAATAATATAAGGCTGTACCCAACATGCTCAGTGCAATGCCAATAATCACTCGAGTCGTAATGGAAGACGTGCGCGTTGCATTTGTTTGGTTCAGATAGTGATGAATCAGGAAAACAAAGATCAAAATCAGCGTGAAATTTAATACAAGATCGCGTAGCAAATGGTCACCGTCCACAATACGAATTCAGGAATTCTTGCATTCAATGAATGTTGCCAGATTCACGGTCGCAGTTCCCCAGTATACAGATCATAGTATGCCAGGCTCCCTTATTCAATTGACGATATTGACCTTTTTTTTGAAAGTAACAGACCCTTTCAGCTAACATACACTTATCGCAAAACAACGATTTTTTTTATGAGATTTCATCATTAAATATACTGATATAAAAGAGAGAATCATCCAGATGTACCGATGTAATCGTGACTTGGGCATCCCACACTTCCTGATTAGCCTTCATCAGTTTGGCTACGCCAGACCAGGTCTGGTTGCCTCTCCAGTGGGTATCCATTAACAATCGAGCAGGCTGACCTACCATATGTTCCCGTGAGAACCCCGTTTTAGTGACATAGACGGAATTCACATCAAGGATCACACCATCCTCATCTGTAATCATAACCGCATCCGTTAGCAGTAAGAAGGCTCTGAGTTCTAGTTGCATGGTTATCCACTCCCTCTGATGAAACATGATGTGATGCCATCCCTGTGTGATACTCTCTGATACTGCTGCTACATGCCCGTTTAATATTTAAACTGTCTAATGAGGCGTTGCAGCTCTTCAGCCATGGAAGAAAGGCCCCGAGCCGAGGCAGAAATCTGCTCCATTGCTGCCAGTTGCTCCTCTGAGGAAGCAGCCACTTCTTCGGATGCCGCGGCGTTGCCTGAAGCAATGCCTGCCAGCTCATTGGACACAGCAGATACTTCCTGAACACCTGCTGTGATCTCTTGAGAAGTAGCTGCAATCTCTTCAATCTGGGGTGTCGTTTCCCGCATACTATCCAGAATACGTTCAAACTTCCGAATCGCCTCTGTAGAGATTTCCATGCCCTCTCCAACCTCTGTGGTCACTTTCTCCATCATGCGAACGGAAGCGGCCATGTCTTCCTGTACTGCCGTAGTCAGCACGGTAATTTCATTGACGGACTGCCCAGATTGCTCTGCTAGGTTCCGGACCTCTGCTGCCACAACAGCGAATCCATTCCCATGCGTACCTGCACGAGCAGCTTCGATGGAGGCATTCAGCGCGAGCAGGTTGGTCTGTTTGGCTATACTTCCGATTAACTCCGTGATCGCTGAAATTTGGTGTGATCGTTCATATAAAGCCTGAATGATCTGATTCGTCTGTGCTACCGTTTCTTGAATCGAGTGCATCTGACCCACCGTCTGCTTGACGGTGTTGCCGCCTTCTTCCGCTTGTACGGTTGTATGTTTTGCCAAATCAGCAACTTGTATGGAACGTTCGGCTATTCGTGTAATTCCGATCGTAATTTCATTCATGGCCTGATGGTTATGGTCAATACCTTGGGTCTGCTTCTCCGCACCACTCGCAATTTCCTGAATGGCTCGCGCTACCTGTTCACTGGCTGCACTGGTTGATTCCGCACTCTGAGTCATTTCATCCGATGAGATGACCACCTGACTGGCGCTGTTCTCCACATTCTGTATCAACACACGCAGATTATGCTGCATTTTGCCAAACGCATCACTCAGTTCACCAATTTCATCATGGCTTGTGGAAGTAATCGTTTGGGTTAGATCCCCTTCGCTCACCTGAATCGCCTGGTCCTTTAACTGACGGATCGGTTTAATGATAGATCGCATCACCAGCCAGATAATCAAAATACCCACGACGAGGCAAGACACAATGACGATGATCATTCGATTCAGGATAGGCGCAGCCGCATCCTCAACTTCAGAAGAGAACATGGTGCCAGCGACCTTCCATCCCGTGGATGCATTCGTAGCATAATACATGACTTTATCAGCCTGATCAAAGGTATAGTTGAAATTTCCAGATTCATTCGTATACACCTGTGTCCAAAAATCTTCTGTTGCATCTGTACCGGGTTGTACCGTCGGATGATAGATATACTTTTCGCTGGCATCCAGCAGAATTAGATAACCTTGTTCCCCTACTTTAATGCCGCTCACCAAGGTACTGATATTGGACAGATCGAGATCCAGTTGGACCACGCCCGATTGATCATTCAGTGCCTTGGCAATCGTAATGGTGATCTCATTCGTCTCGGCAGAAATATAAGGATCTGTAACAATCACCTGTTCCGGATCTCCCATCGCTTCCGTATACCACGGTCTTACTCGCGGATCGTAATCTTTGGGCATCTCCGCATCGGAGGACATCAGATACACACCCGCTTCCGTTCCCACACCTATGGTGATGATATCGGTGTTCTGCGCAGCGTACCCCTTCAATTCATTCACGACCTGAACCTCGGCATCTTCTTGACGCAATTCCTGTGCCAGTGTACTCGCATAGTATTGAATGTGATTGCGCTTGGCATTGATCGAAAGATCAATGGTTGCACTGGCAAGGTTCACGTTTTCCATCGCACTATGTAAAATTTGTTTCTCCACTTCATCCTTCGCACTGCTATACGATAAAACGCCAATACTTAACGAAGGAATGGCCAAGAACGCAATAAAGGACACCACCAGCTTCGTTTTAAAGTTCTTATGCATCTTGTTGAACCAGGTCGATTTTCTATTTTTTCGGGACAAATTTCTCTACCTCTTCCAGATTAATTTATAGTTCTGCTTGATCTAGCTCTCATAAAGTGCAGGTCAACTTTCCTCTTCCTCAAGATATTAAACTCAAGATATTAAAAACTAGGTCTTACCTCTCGCAAAAGACATTTTTCGCACCAAATAAATCACTTGAATCTCTTAATTTATAATCCTAAAGAACTACTTTCAAACAAATTATACGAAAAAACTATTAAATAAAGTAAATCAGCGGTATGACCAAATTGTTAAGTTTCTAAACACTTATTAATAGCCTAGCGGATTCCATAAAAAAAAGACCCAAGCGTTATCGCTCAGATCTCACAGGGTGTTCACATTTGGACTACATATTCTCTATTCAAATGCCGGGATAGCAATATCTGCGTACTTCTCTTCGAAGAAGGCTTTGACCTCTGGACCCGCCATGCGCTTAGCTAGCTTCTGAATAGCTTCGGAGTCTTTGTTGTCCTCACGAGCAACCATAGTGATAGCAAAGTGGGAATCATCTTTCTCAGTTAACAGTGCATCCTTTTTCGGTGTGAGACCGAGCGGGCTGGCATATGCCGGAGTCATGGCTACCAGATCAGCATCATCCATCATACGTGCCAGCATCAACAAGTCCACTTCCTCGAACTTGAAGTTCTTCGTATTCTCGGTGATGTCTGCCTGCGTGGCGTTAAAACCTACGCCCTCTTTCAGCTTAATCAGTCCGTTCTGCTCCAGCATTACAAGAGAGCGACCAATGTTGGACGGATCGTTTGCAATCGCGACCGTTGCACCTTCTGGTAATTCCTCAATGGATTTATATTTTTTGGAGTAACCTCCATAAATGGCGTTATAGATAGGTTGTACTGCCACCAGATTTGCATTGTTCGCTTCGTTATATTGGGTCATGTAAGGTACGTGCTGGAAGAAGTTTGCATCCACTTCCTTGTTCGCGAGTGCCGTATTCGGCTGAACGTTATCGGACAGCACGACAACTTCCAAGTTGACGCCATCTTCCTTCAATAACGGTTTTACAATATCCAGTACATCTGTCATCGGTGGAATCAACGTGGCTACTTTCAGCGTAACTTCTTGTGCTGCCTGAGTATCTTCATTTGTTCCTTCTGCCGCAGGTGTTTCTTCTTTTTGTCCGCAAGCAGCTACAACCAGCATCACTGCGAGCAACATAAGCATCATTTTTGCTTTCATTTCGTGTCTACCCCTCATCGTATAATCTGTATTGGTTATTCGTGATAATGCACGGTCCAACCGTTCAGGATCTGCGATCCAGCCAGTGGGACAGTCTGCTACCTGTGAATTGGATCATCTGTACCAGGATAATCATAATGATGATCGTAAATACCATAATCTCCGTTTCGAAGCGCTGATAACCGTAGCGAATGGCAAAATCGCCAACCCCGCCACCTCCTACAATGCCCATCACCGTTGAGTAGGAGATGAAGCTAATCGTAGCTGTTGTGATTCCCAGTACAAGGCCAGATCGTGCCTCCACGTAAAGGAATTTCACCACCAGCTGCATCGTCGATGCCCCCATGGAAGCAGCAGCTTCAACCACTCCCCGCGGTACATCGAGCAACGCTTGTTCCACCAGTCTCGCGTAAAGGGCAATCGCAATGACCGAGAGTGGCACGGTTGCCGCCAGTGTACCGATGGACGTTCCCACGACGATCCGTGTGAATGGAATCATGAATACAACCAGCAGTAAGAACGGAAACGAACGAATGATGTTGACGACACTACCGAGTACAAAGGACAACGTTTGATTCTGATACCGTTGTCCTCTCCGGAATAAGTACAGGAGTGTACCCAGAGGTAACCCAATCAGAACAGCTGCCGCAATGGAGATGCCTACCATGACAAAAGTCTCTCCGATCGCCTGCCATATCTCATGCTGATACTTTAGCACAGACTCAGGTATCTTCATGACTTGTCCTCCTGTTCTGCCTGACGTAACCAAGACGATCCTGTCATCCCGTATTCGTCACCCGCAAGCAAGGAGGTCAGCAGATCAGGCTGTGGAGCAGGGATACTGCTCACTTCCGCTTTAGACAACGTTCGAACGAGTCGCCCATCCTTCATGACCGATATCCTATGACATAGTCTACGAGCCACTTCCATCTCATGCGTCACTACGACAATGGTCACGCCCAGCGTTTCATTGATGTGACGAAGCACATCCAGGATACCGTTCGTGGTCTGTGGATCAAGCGAAGAGGTCGGTTCATCACAGAGCAGCACATCCGGACGACTGGCAAGTGCTCTTGCAATCGCCACACGTTGCTTCTGTCCCCCGCTAAGCTGAACAGGATATTGATCTGCCTTGTCTTCCAGTCCAACAAACCGCAGTACCTCAAGTCCACGTTCAACTCTCTGCGCACGAGATATACCCGCGAGTTCCAATGGCATGCAGACATTGCCACTCACCGTTCGGTTACTGACAAGATTGAAGTGTTGAAAGATCATGCCAATGGATCTTCGTGCCTGACGCAGACTCTGTTCATTCATCTGAGTCAGGTTCTGCCCATTCACAACAACCTCACCATCATCCGGCTTTTCCAATCCGTTGAGCATCCGTAGAAGTGTAGATTTGCCTGCTCCACTCGATCCGATAATGCCATGTATTTCTCCTTGTCCCACTTCGAGGGACACCGAGCTTAATGCTTCGAATCCCTGATCTGCACGGGAACCGCGCTCGTTATAACGTTTGCTTACACCATATAATGAGATCATGGAGAGTCCTCCCGTGAATGATCATGCATGGTTCTTAAGAACACATGAAGAAAGCCCGCACAGCCGATAACCGGAGCGCGAGCAAGCCTGTTCATTTATAATAAATCAACATCCCTTACGAGACAAGCTTTTAAGGTGAGATTGCCTCCTGAAGGAGGCTGGCTTCATATACACGAAAACGTCCGTTGGACGAACCCACATATACTTCATTTCCAATTCGGTTAATCGTTCCATTCTTCGCATCCCGGTCCCGGTGCTCCGGGCTTCCCATCACAACGTCATGTACACGACCTAGCAATGCTCCATTCCTTTTGTTCAATACGAGCAAATTCTCGTCCATGGGCAACAGCAACTGATCATCAATGATCAGATAACTTCCCTGATTCGTTGGATACCTTAGCGTTGCAATCGAATCTTTGGCACTCCAACGCGTCTCCCCCGTTTTATAATCCAAAGCCGCTGGATAGCCGTTCTTAATCACATACAACTGATCCTCTTCCACCAGGCCTCGTTCAACCTTGCCCTTGAGCGTCCAGTGTGCTTTGCCTGTCTTAGCATCGTACAGGGTGGTTGTAAAATCTTCATATTTTCCGTAATGATCGCCGTTTTTGTTCTCCCGGATCAACAGCATGCCATCATTCAGCACCTCAAATCTCTGTCCTGCCCGAGCAGGAAGTTTTGCAAGTTTCTTGCCCGTGTTCAGATCAAGCAGTAGCCATTGATTATCCAGCGATATCCATCTTTCGGCATTCGTGGTTGCAAAGGGATTCATACGTTCGATCCCATCAAAATATGGATCATTCCCAAGTTGTTCTATGGTGGATCGTTTGGCCTTCAAGCTCCATACGGTTCGGCCCGATTGCGGATCGGCTGCAACCAGTTTATTCTTTTCCCAGTACAACACATAAGGGTCATCTGCACTCTTGTTCAATAATTCATAACCCTTAGCCAGTTTTCGCGTCCACAATGTTTTTCCATTCGCACTGTCCAGAACCGTCAACCAGCTGTTGCTTGAGCTCTCAAAAACGGGGCTGTCCACAACCACGACGTTCTTCGCAGCGGTAATGCCATTCAGTCTAACATTCTGCTTAGGGGTGTACTCCCATGTGACCTTTCCGTTCTTCAAGTTCAGATGACGAATACGATCCACGTATTTTTTCTTATCAGGGTCATAATCGCTGTAGATTGTAACGTATTGGCGTGCTGTATCCACCTCTGCCTGCTGTCTTCCAAAGCCTCCATTAATCCCCCATAATTTCTGACCGGTATGTCGGTCAAGGGCATATATGGAACCTTCGTAGTAATCCCCGCTAAATCCACCGTCATCCCCTTTCATCAGGAGTACGTCATCCGTGGCTGCTTGTAAAAAAGTGTAGTTAATATCCCCCTGGTTCGTCCAAAGCGGTTCCCAAGGGATTGTCGTCGGCAGTGTTGTGCCATAGATTTTTGTTGTGAACCCATATTCATCCGCCCGACTGATGTTCCAATCGGAAACAACAGCATTTCGATTATCCTGTGGTAGATTCCAGCGTGTCCTGACCACCTTGCCATTCTTGTTGAATGTGACCAGATATTGCCCATCTTCCCGCTCATATCTCCAGGTCTGTCCAATACTCATTGAATAACCCGTGTAATTTAGATTGCTTGAACTCTCTTTCCAATCCGGCTCGCCTAACCACTCAGCCACTTGTTTGGAGGTGGTTGCCTTATTCAGCTTAATATCTGTCAGATGGCGTATAACCGAAGTCTGCAGCGATGCCTCCTGATCGAACCAGCCATCAGCCACATTCATTCGTTGATCTATATCCTTTTCCTTGATCCAGAGCAGTACAGGGCGATAAGTGGACGATTCCTTATTCCAGATTCGAGGGGCAATGGAGACGCCATACCAGCCATCCCACGCCGCAACAATAACAGCTTTATCTGTTAGCCTTTTCTCAAAAGACCAGGTTGAAGCACTACCCGGGGCCAAATACAGCTTACTGCCCGATTGAAGCGTGAAGCTTTGGGGAGCCGTTTTCGTCATGCTTCTGCTCCCTTTTAGCGCATACCAACTTGGCAGCCAAAAGTCTCCTTGCTCGGATGACTTGAGCTGTATCCACTCACCACGAACCGATGCCAGGGTATACTTTTCACTTTTCGTCGTATAGTATTCAATCCCCATCAGGTCAACAGCCACAGTGCCATCCCTCCTGTTTTTGAACAGAGGGATGTCGGTCATGAGCATAACAGGTTCACCTTGTTTGTAGACCAACTGTGTTGATGAGCCTTGGGGACTTGCCCCCAAGGCTTTTGGCGTTGTAGCAGAAGCTTGTCCTCCAAGCACGACCATTTTGGAATCCAGGAGCATCCATCCCGTCAACAGCACAGCAGATAATCCAGTCATGGTAATCCATTTATACCCTGTTCTCTGCCAGTCAGGCCCCGTCTTCACTTTCGTTCATCCCCATCCATTAGAAGTTATTTCCATATAGACGCCTATGATCAGGAAATAGTTACCGTTTACCTCAATATATTTCTCTTCATCTTCCCGTATTACCTTACATCCACCATCGTAGCATGATAAGGAAAAGTGACCCCCATGTAATAAGCAGCGGTTAAGGTGAGCATATAATAAAATACAAACCACAGATCAGCTCGCGAATAGCCAATCTGAATGTAATACGTTCGGCTCGCGCCATCCGTGAATCCCTTCGCTTCCATCGCTACGGCCATTCGCTGTGCACGGCGAATGCTCTGTGCCAGCAGCGGAATAGCGTAACGCTTCAGCGTACCATACACGTTCCAGCGAGAGCCGCGTTGCCTTGTTCCACGAATGCGAATCGCGTAACGGAGCGTCTGGAATTCATCCAGCAAAATCGGGATCATGCGCATCGCCGCCAGAAAGCTATAGGCATATTTGGCGGGAAGCTTCCACTGCTGCATCAGGGAATAAAACAGTCTTACCGGTTTCGTTGTCAGTCCGAACAGCAAGCCCGCCGCTGCCATGCTCAGCGAGCGAAATCCCAAGTGTAGTCCGCGATAGAAGCTCTCTTCTGTAATATGAATCAGTCCCCACTTATACCACGTGGTCTCTCCCTTACCAAACATCATCATACCTGTAGACGTAGAGATAAATACCAGAATGAATGGTGATGCGTACAGCATCAATCTGTACCACGGGTGGCCTGTCCAGCACAGTAACAGCATCATAGCTACCGCGACGTTGGCCATTACATTCAGATTGTGAATAAGGATAACGAAGACAAACATCAATGTCAGAATAATCATCTTCAAGCCGGGATTGACGGCATGAAGCCAGGTTTCACGGTGAGGAAACGACAGTTGCATCAGATAACCTCCCGTCATCCACCGTCCAGATTCGGGTGCAATATCTTTTTACAATCTCACGGTCATGGGTAACCATAACGATGGCTGTTCCTTCACGCCGCAATTGCTCCAGTTGTGCCAACATGGCGAACGTATTACGGGCATCCTGTCCAAATGTAGGTTCATCCAACAGCAAAATACGCTGCTCTCTCACCAGTGCGGAGGCAACACTCAAGCGTCGTTTCTGCCCCATCGATAATTGGTAAGGATGACGCTCGGACAGATCGATTAGCCCAAATTGCTTGAGCATATGCTCAGTCCTGTCATGTCTTTCTTTCGTAGTAAGCGTGCCCCCAAGCAAGGAGAATTCCACTTCTTCCGCGACGGTGTTGGTCACAAATTGAAATTCCGGATTCTGAAATACAAACGCAATTCGATCTGCGAGTTGCTCCGTTTTACCAGAGGGATGACCATCCACCTCATAGTGACCTGTCGTCTTCAAAATATTCATCAGGGATAATAACAATGAACTCTTGCCTGCACCATTGGCTCCCACAACACCGATCCAGTCTCCATGCCATACCTTGACCTGTTCCACCTGAATGGAGGATGTTTTCCCACGCCATCCGGTAAACTGCTGCAAATCCAGTGCAGGCTGATAGAGGGGCGCTACAGGCGATAAAGATGATACGTGAGATACGGGGAATGTCCCCTTTGTCTCAGATAAACCAGACGATTGCTGTGCTTCCAAGCTCGGAAAGCCCTGATCCACACACACTTGAAGCTCTCCAGAATTACTTCCCTCTTCCTCCTTAGCTGCCTGCTCGTGCTCATCCCACACACCCGGATACCAGATTCCATAAGCCTTCAGCTTGTCACGTTCATGCGTGAATACCTGCTGTGCTGGCCCATCTGCCACGATCTTTCCTTCAGGTGATAACACAACGATGCGGTCGACCATATCGACAATCTCATTAATTTTATGTTCAACGATAATTAACGTCTTGTCACTGGCGATCCGTTTGACGGTATCCCACACCTGGGAAGTCCCCTCATCATCCAGCAGTGCAGTGGGTTCATCCAGAAACAACACCTCCGGGTCCATGGCAAGCATCGAAGCGATCGCAAGACGCTGCTTCATCCCCTGAGACATCGATTGGATTAATGTCCGATTTTGTTCAAAGGATAACCCCACCTGATCCAGATAATATTCAATCAGACCCGCCATCTCTTCACGCGGAATATTTCGATTTTCCAGCACAAATGCGATCTCCTCATCCGTATAGGACATACAGAACTGGGTATCCGGGTCTTGAAAGACCACTCCCGCCTTTGTCGGAATCTGGATATCATCACATTTCATCGGGATCTCAACTGAACGTGGTATCAGACCGCTCAATATTTGCAATAACGTCGATTTCCCGGAGCCACTCGGTCCAAGCAACAACACTTTCTCCCCTTGACGCACAGAGAGAGACAAGCCTTGAAATACCAAGGCCTTCTCTCCCGGGAACTTGCATCTTAGATTCGTCACACTTACCGCTTGCGAATTCCCTTCACCGTTCATCTAATCCAGAGCCTCATAATCTTGTTTGGATACTGGTCTAAGCGAACGTGTTACACCTGTCAGTTCCAATGCTTTGGCGAGATAATAAGCGAACACTCCGGCAATCAGAATACTTCCAATGAAGCGGAACCCGATAAATAACGTATAGTTCCACGCGGAGAGTGAATCAATATACCCGTACTGGTAATCCAGCAAGAGCGAAGCCGCCGCTGCACCTATGGCTGCAAGACAGGTGACAAACAGATTGGTTTTGCGATACAAAAATGCAGCGAAGAATATCTCGGCTCCGAGTCCTTGCAACAGACCGTATACAAGTGTGGACATGCCCCATTCACTGCCCAGAAAGGCACTTACCGTTGAAGCCGCAACTTCGGCAAGAATCGCCACGCCTGGTTTACGAATGATGACAAATGCAAATGTGCCTGCCATAAACCACATGCCGTAGATCATCTGCTCCGCATGAACGCCGAATGGTTTCATCAGGTCATACGTAGGTCCCCATATCTTGTAGATCACTCCAAACACCACTGCGATCACGATGGTTACCAGAATATCCGTTAGTTTCAATCGTTTGTTGCCTGCTGTTGTTGCCATGTTCTCTACTTCCTTCCTCTGCTCCCTGTGGGGGTTATAAAAGTAAACAAAAAAAGCCTCCCCGGTTCCGGGCAGGCCTTACGCACAGGATACAATCCTCACAACGATGTATGGGATGGATGTCGAAAAGACGGAATATCAATCACTCCCTCTCCGTTGCAGCAGACCAACCACCGCAGTTAAAAGAAGTCATGTTGTTTTCCCCATTAATTTGCACATTTCACCCTTACACATTGTAAATCCATGTTCTCTACGCTGGCATTACCCAGATCAGATGTACGGTCAGCGGCACAAGGCCACTCTCTCAGCCCAACTTCATTGAGCTCCCGGTTCACTTATTTCATTGCTTCTAATGTACATCAGATGGGTAATTGTGGCAATCCTTTAATATTGCGTGTTTCCAGACTGGCTCGTTTTTCCTGAAGCAAAGCCCTTGAACAGCGTTGGCACTTTGGAATAACGTGTATTTGTGATTTTACCTACAGTAGAGCTGCTATCTGTCCGCAGGATGGAATCCTTTACATTGGAAATGTCAGAGTTGGACACATTCATTGTGACCGCATAGGATGTTCCGCCATTTTGACGCACCAGCTTGCCAATATCATTCGCTTTGAAATTTTTAATATTGATCGTACCGGAGGCATTCATCTGAAACACTTTGTCATAGGCCTTGTACGCCGCACCACCCGTGATATTTACAGTGCCTGCGGATTTCAGCGTGAGCGCATCCTCACCGACATCCTTCCAGGTTACATTCTCAATATTACAATTGCCATAACAGTGCACGCCATCGGCTGCCGGTGCTTCAATCACAACATTTTTTAACGTAGCTCCTGCTTCTAATCGGAAAATAGGCTTCTGGTTCTCGGCCTGGCTGCCATCTCCTAATGTTTTGGGATCTGCGGCAACACTTTTGCCTTTCCCATCATACGTCGTTCCTTTAGGAACAATGATTGTTGTCTTTACAATCTCGGGAGCTGCCGACACCGGAATTGCACCAAATGCAGAAGCAAGCAGACCTACCGACAACAATACCGTCAACATCTTTTTCATAAATAAACATCCTCCCTTATTTGGATTGAATGGGTTCAAGCAGAGACTTGTCTTCATATAAACTAAGAAAGAAATCTCTGTCTTCGGAACCTACCCTGATCCTACCAAATAAAGGAATGTTACGAGAATAATCATTAGGTCACGTAACCATTTTCCAGCATAGGACCTGATGTTTCAGCATGTTTTGCGGTATCATGTCTACTTGTGATGTACCGATATCAACTTCGGATATGCTCTATTTACAGCCTCAATAACACAACAAAGACCACATCATCTGTTATAGACAACGTGATCTTATAGAGAGTTAAGTATATTCACTAATATATTCTATGCTCCAAATCGCTGACGATACCCGCATTTCCTACACAACTCTTCCACAGCTTCCCGCTTGGAAAATCCATACACCAGATTGTTCGCTCGCTCGCCCTCAATAATCTCCGAGAATGACTTCTCGTGTACGTTACCAAGGTTAATGACACCCTCGCCATCGAGACAGCATGGAACCACCGTTCCATCGACAAGTACAGCTGCCTGACTGCGAAGCGCATGGCAAAAGCCTTTGCCGTCATCTTCAGGTGCATCCAGACTTGGCCACTGGAACTCATGGTCCTGATTCAGGTATACATTCGGGGCAATTTTGACCCCGCTGCCCGGAACTACTTTTTCCTCAATGCGGAAGTCCAGATTGAACTCACGTTCCAGTACTTCAAGGGTCTCCCGATTTCGGTTCATCTGAGCATTCGTGAAGTTATCCTGCGTCAGATTCCACAGCCGGAATGAAATGATGACATTGTGCTTAACAGCCTCATGTACAAAAGACAGAATATTGCTCAGGTACCCGTCACGGTCGGTTGAACCCTCATGCCCATCGAAGCTGTGCAGAGAGAAGTTCATCTGGCGCAGCGCCGGTTTGCCGAGCAATTTGTGCTGAGTCTTGGGCAGCAGTGTACCATTCGTTGTAATGTTCACCTTGAGTCCCTTCGCATGTGCGGAATCGAGCAGCAGATCTATTTTGGGATGCAACAAGGGTTCACCTTTGACATGTAGATAAATATGGTTGGTATGTGGTTTAACTTGATCCAGTATATTGTTGAAGACTTCAGGGTCGATGAATCCTTTGGCACGCTGTGTCTGCGGGCAGAAGCTGCATGCCAAATTGCAGATACTCGTGATCTCAATATATACTTTTTTGAACGTTTTCAACTCGGGTCCCCATTCTGCTTCGGAGGGAGAACAATCCCACCTGCATTTGTGATCCGGCCAATATGCGCCACCACTATTATATCGGGTTAGGGAGCTCAGGTAAATTGTTGAACTGTTTACGGGTTTAAAGATTTATGCCATTATCCTTTGACCCCGCCAACCGTGAGTCCTGAGATAAAAAAGCGCTGGAAGAACAGGAACAGAATCAGAATCGGTACAATGGCAAGCACGGCTCCAGCGATTAGTTCTTCGTAATGATTGCCCAGTGGCGATACAAAAGACGCGAGTCCGATCGGCAAAGTGAATTGTTCGGTTGTCCGAAGCACCACGAGTGGCCAGAGAAAGTTATTCCAACTGTTCATGGCCTGCAGAATGGCTATCGCCCCAAATGCCGGAGCCATCAAGGGCACCATAATGCGGAAGAAGATGCCAAACTCCTTACAACCATCAATCCGTCCTGCATCCATAAAGTCCTTCGGCAAACCTTGGGCAAACTGCCTAAAGAAGAAGATGGGCAAAGGTGCCACGATAAAAGGCAGAATAACGCCCCACACCGTATTGATCAGCTTCAGCTTAATCGTCAGTTCGTATAAGGGAAGAAGGATAATTTCCATCGGAATCATCATGACAACCAGCACCAGGGTGAAGATCAGATTCTGACCCCTGAACCGATAGACCCCCAGCCCATATCCGACCATGGAGGAGAACAGCAGACTTAATACCGTGAATAATGCCGTGATGACAAGACTGTTTTTGTACCATATAAAATAGTTCCCTGCTGCTCCCGTTCCGGTGAAGATCGATTTGTAATTCTCGAAGCTCATTAACGCCCAATCCCATCGAACATTGAGTCCATATCGAAACAGTTCCGTTGCCGGTTTCAGCGAAGCGAGGATTAGCGCATATAACGGAAATAGCATCAAGATACCCAAGATCACGAACAACACCAGTAACAGCAGTGAAGCCACATTCAGTTTGACTCCCCATTTGTGCATCAAGTCCTAATCCTCCTTCCTGAACATGCCGAGTACGGTCAGCTGAAGCATGCTGATCACGAGTGTAATCACCAACAGCGTAATGCCAATTGCTGCACCGAATCCCAGATTGAAATACTGGAAACCTTGTTGGTAGATGTACCCCACCATCGTTAACCCGATATTTTGTGGAGACGGTTTGCCTGCCCAGAGCATATAACTCTCCGTGAACATGGCATATCCGCCATACAAAGTAATCGTCACCACATAGATCGTGATCGGTTTGAGCATCGGCACGGTAATCTTGGTGAATTTGTTCAGCACACCCGCTCCATCGATATCTGCCGCTTCATACAGATCCTTGGGGATGCTCTGCAATGCCGATAGAAAATACAGCATGTTAATCCCGATCCAGCGCCAACCTGCCAGGACAACCAGTGCGACCATCGCAAGGGACGAACTGTACAACCATTGCTGGCTCGGAATACCCAGCAGGTTCAGGATGGAATTCATCAGCGCACCATCCAGCTCGCCGAAGATAAGCCGGAACACAACCCCCGCTACAACAACGGAGGTCAGTGCCGGAATAAACAGAGCAGAGCGGAACACATTACGAGCCATCATGCGACTTGAATTGAGCAATACAGCAAGCACGAGTGGGATAGGAACCAACAAGAGCAGCGTCCAGAACGTGTAACGCGTGCTATTCCACAGTGCTGCCCGAAAATCGGCATTCCACAGCTTGCCGTAATGCTCAAGCCCCACAAACTGTACGTCTCCGGGGAGCACCTGCTGGAAACTCATAACCCCGGCTCGAAATAACGGGTAGGCAAAGAAGATGAGAAAAGACAAAATGAACGGTAGTACAAACAGATACGGCGCCCATGTTCTAGCACTCATCCGTACTCTCCGCCGTCTGGTGGCGCGTACAGAAACCGTTGTTTCCTTTTGCAGCTGCACTTTGGACCAACCTCCAACCTGGAATGAACCGTATACTCTGTATGAAAGAAATGTAATTGATGTTTAAGCCTTTCCTATCTCAACGGGTTAATTCAGCCTGCACAGCATTCAATACCTGTTCAGGATCTTTCAGATTAATGAAAATATCTGGCATGGCTTTATTACGTACGGCATCGAACACTTCCGGTGACTTCTCCCGAATATTGACCGGAGCAATCTCGTCTTTTACACTCAGCAGCGTATCGAAGATATCATCCCCGAAGTAATCCGTGTATTTGTTCGATTCCTTCATGGTTGGATCGGTCCATACGTCCGTACGGATCGGGTCAAATCCAAGCTGTTTCCAGATCTGAAGATTACCTTCCTTGGACAGTTTCGCATAAGCAAGGAACTGCTCGGCAAGTTCCACAGCACCGGACTGATTCGTAATGGACGTTGCCGTTCCACCCATACCTGCTGAACGGTTGCCGCCCTCTTCCCATGCCGGCATTGGACGAATGATCATTTTCCCTTTCAGATCCGGAATATGGTCCGTGAACCGATTCATGAACCAGAATGGCATAAATACCGCCGCCGAACTGCCTTGGTCCATATAACCGAAGTATTCTTCCGTATCATGACCCGCCCCAGGAGCGACAGCTGCTACCCCTTCCTTGACCATCTGTTGGAAAAATTTCATCGTCTGCACATTCACAGGCGCGTTCACCGTCACATTACCGTCTGCATCCACCTGATCCGATTTCTGTTGACTGATGGCTGGCCACCAGGACCAGTTGCCGTTACCCTCAAATGTAATCATCGGTTTGCCTGTCTTCGCGAGCACCTGCTTCCCAGCCTGCTCAAAATCACTCCAGGTCTTGATGTCATCCGCATTCACACCGGCCTGATCCAAAATCTCCTGGTTGTAATACATGACGGTTGCACCAACATGATAATCAATACCGTAATACTTGCCTTCCTTGCTGTAGATCTCAACACGGGATTGTACAATGTTATCCAGCTCTGGCTTGATCATGTCTGTCAGATCCACCAGTTGCGGAACGCCTTTCATGAAGTTGGGGAATTTGCTCTGCTCAATATCTACTAGATCCGGTGCACCTACACCCGACTGTAATGCAAGCAGCAGCTTGGTATGCATATCGTCGTATGGAATCGTGGTCGCTTCCAATTCAATCTGTTGATCTGGATGCTCCTGATTCCATTGCTCTGCCATACTCTCATAGAACTTCTGATGCGCATCTACAAACGTCCAGAAAATGAGTTTGGTCGCTCCCCCTTGTGCGTTTCCTCCGTTTCCTCCAGATGACTCGTTGGATGCTTCCTTTGTCGTACTGCATCCACCCAAGACCGTCATCACCGCAAGAATACATACCCCTAACCAAACCAGCATTTTCTTCATGTAAAATCCCCTTCCCAAGGTTGTGATATGAATCAAATGAAGGATAAAGCCAATTTCGTAAGCGCTTTATTTTCTATGTTACTTGCTGTATCATGAAAAATAAATGCTCGATGCCAACATGAATTTTAAATATTCCAACCTGTTCGGAGGTGCCGGATTGGACTCACCCATACTTCACTTCATCACCCCGCCCATTCCCTATTTTATCGATTGTGGACGTGCGTACTACGAAGCTGGTGAATATCATATCAGCCGCAGTGACATCGGTGTATTTGATCTCATCGTTGTTACCCGTGGTGCTCTCGCCGTCAACGAGAATGGAACGGAATGGCGACTTCAGGAAGGAGACGCCTTGATTCTCATGCCTGATGGCCACCATTACGGCAGTTCTGCATGTGAAACGGAGACAGAACTACTCTGGATTCATTTTCAAACCTATGGCAGCTGGAAAGAAGCCTCCGATATGGATGAGTGTCTGGCGAATCAGGCCCAGCTCATTGAAACACACAAGAAAAGCGCATATCTGAATCATTGCGATGTATGCTCCATCTTCATCCCGAAACATATGCGAATTTCACCCAAGGAAATGGAGATGCTGGAACACTTTTCACAGCTTGATCAGGAGCCACAATCCATGCGAAACTGGAAACGACAGGCGAGCTTTCAGCATTTCATGCAGCATCTGGATCGTGGACTATCCTCCCTGTCCGATGTAGCGGCCATTCGCATCGCTGAGAAGATTGAATTATATATCCGCCATAACTACTCACTTCCGATCTCCAATCCTTTGCTGCAAAAGGAACTCAACTATCACCCAAACTATCTGGCCCGAAGTATGTTGAAGGTCTACGGCATGACACCGATGGAATATCTGCTACACTACAGACTAGAACAGGCCAAAAAGCTGCTGCTGCAAACCGCCTGGTCCGTCGCTCGCATTGCCGAGGAGATCGGCTTCAATCATGTATCCTACTTTTCTTCCTGCTTCTCCAAAAAAGAAGGCATCTCACCCTCCAACTTCCGCAACAAATTTACCGGTACCGAATACAAACCCAAGTCGCTATAAGTCTGTCCAAATTGTATAGCAAAAAGCGCCCGGTAGGTCGAGATCACGTTGCTCTGCAACGCATATCTTCGGACAAATCGGACGCTTCTTCATGTGTAATCCGCAATAATGCATGATATTATCAGATGTTGAATATGGGATGCTACCTAGTACCTGTTACGTTACGATTAACGGCTACATCCATCTAAATTCCACCCTCCACTGTCTCCTCTCCCGTTGCAGCAATGATCGTCACGTTCGCTTGCGCCTTCAGTTCCGTACCCTCCACGGCTCCTTCAACCATGAACGTGCCCACCGTTGCTAATTGCTCAGTCGTTATCTCATTCCAGACCACTGCAACGTCATTTGTTGTACCATCGCTGTACGTCACAGTTACAACGGCAGGTAACGTTGGTATTTCACCCACCACAGCCGTCACATCCACACTTTCCACTTCACTAACGCCCAGTTGAGGTGTGTTCTCTTCACTCAGATCCGGCAGGATAACAGCTTCATCCTCCCCATTCAAGGCCAGCGAAGTGCTAGATGCAAGGGTTGCCACTTCAGCTGCGCTCAGTGCACGGCTATAGATGCGGAAATCATCGATGAGTCCGTTAAAATACGGATCAGGGTATTGTGATTTGCCAATATAGTTATTCTTGGTCTGACCCAAACTGGACGGTTTCAACGTCATATTGTTATTCCGCCCGACTTCTACACCATCCACGTAGATGATTCCCGTGTTGCCTGTCAGTGTAACGGTCACATGTTTCCACACGCCCACTGGGAGACCGGGCACATTAATCGTTTGCTCCTGGCCTGCGGCATTACCTCCAGTGGTGATGGCAAATCTCATATTACTCCCCACCTTCGGTGTCAGGAACATATAGGTTCCCGTCCCTGAACCAAAATCGAAAATGCGGGTAAAATCACTGAGAGCATTCGCCTTCACCCAAGTTGCAATCGTAATAGAATCCGCCCTGCTGACAATGCCCTCAGGCAATTGCACATAACCATCCGTACCGGATAGACTAATTGCACGGTTCTTTTTGCCTGTTACCCAGGAAGTTGTACCTTTGGCAGTCGCATGGTTGCCACTACCCGAAGAATCCGCGGCAGCTGTGCCTGTATTCTCATCAAAATTGTACTGTGCCATCTTCTCCGGAAGTGGCGGTGCAGCATTCACGATCACTTGCACGGTGTCATTTGCCGATAATATCGAATCATTAGCCGTTAAACGGAATGTATACACACCAGCAGCCGAAACGGTTGCCTGCGTATACGCTGAAGTTGGCGATGCAAAAGAGACCTGCGCTCCTGCCGGTCCATTGACCAAACTCCATGCCAACGTTAACCGACCACTCGGCAGTCCATCATCAGTAACCGTTCCCTGAAGACGGATCTTGTCAGGCAACGTGATGGAGGAATCTGCGCCCACGTCTACGACCGGAGCTGCGTTGGCATCCGGCGTCGTAGGCGTAAGCTCCACGCTGTAAGACGCTGCTGTACCTGCATCTACCTTCAACGTGTTCACCGGTTGATAGGCATTGAATTTGCCTTTCACCTGACCGTCCACCTTGATCAGATATGTGCCTGTTTTCAAACCCTGGAACGTAATGGACGTCTGGTGTGGCTGGCCTGGTGTCAGATTCTTCATATCCAGCCAGACATAATCCTTCGCTACAGCCAGTTTGGCCCCAGTATACTGGTCTTTGTTCAGTTCAATGTATAGCTTTTCAGTAATCAGATTAAGTCGCTTGAACAATCCATCTAATGGCGTGATGTTATATTGCCCATTCGTCAGCGTGACATCTGCACCGTAACCTGTCAGTCCAAAGATCGGGTCCACTGCAATATCTGCACTCAATGTCTGCAATGCGCCGAACAGGCCCAGGTCTGCTTCCCCTGTCATCCCGCGCCAACCATTCAATAACGGTACATTGGCTCCACCGCCAGTTCCATTCGTACCATAGTTGCCTTTCTCGGCCTGATACGTCCAGGAAGCTGCACCAAAATTGTCTGGGTCAGCACTAATCTGTCCCGAGTTAATGGCCCCTACGTTAGCAATCTTCGCGGCATAGGACAAGCGCTGTTGTTCTTCCCGCTTGGTGCCTTCATGGAACCGAATCCAGTCATCCATGGCGTATCCGGCCAGTGAGGTTGTGTACTGGAAGTTAAACCAATTCTCCCCGGTAATCGTTACCGGGTCCGTGTAGTAATACCACACCGGCATGTGTCCACGGGAAGCACGGGTTTTGAGGTTGATTTTGCCCATTATCTCCAATGCTCTACTCTGCTCTGTTACTTGATCCGAATGCAGCTTCGCTAGCGTGTATACGGCTTCCTCGCCTGTATTGTCATAGCTATACTCCGAACCATAAGGATACGTCGTATTCTTGAAATTCCCGTATTTCGTTCTCATTTTCGTGATAATATCGTTGGCCTCCGTGTCATATCCTTCTTTTTTCAAAGCCTGAATGATATCCGGAGTCGTCAATTCTCCCATCAGCCCGGTGTTCCAGTTGTAGGCGACAGGCCCTTCGTAGAGGGCTTTAAAAATGTTATAAGCGCGCAGCAGATAAGTTTCCTTGTCATGCTTGTAAGTAACAAGGTCAGGGTATAAATCCGCAATTTTATACATGCTGAAGTATGTGTTATACACATGTGGATAAGCATATCCACGGTAGGTAGGTGTTGTATTCGGCTCGGGCATCAGAAAATCGTGAATCAGATAATCTTCATGATGTCCATTCATCAGATTGGTCCAGATCGCTGTTTCCAGATAATCATCCACGGCCCGAATTTCCCGGGCAACGGGTGTCAGGGTGTTCTTTTCAGCCAGAAACTGTCCATGCGTCAGTCCCCAGTCATCTCCCCAACCCCAGTAGCCGTTGAACACATTGCGCTTGGACTTGGTATTCATCATCCAGTCATCAAACACTTTGTCCCGGATATCTCCCGGCAGGTTCCACTGGGTTTTATCCACCATAAAGGTCGAATGATCCTGCAACGCTTTGTCGACGGGATCAATGGCGTAGAATTGCAGTACCGTTTTTTTGCCACCATCATATTCCACAGTCACGTTATTGGGTCCCAGCTGGCTGAACTGCAATTCATAGATTTTATGATCGCCAGGCTTGCTTTCCTTTAACGGTACAACCGTGCCATTGGCATATTGCACTTTGGTGATGGTCTTGGACGTACGCAGATCCACCTTTGCTTTCTGATTGGTCGGCACGATCATGCCTGGAACTACGGTTACATCAATAAGTCCCGCGTTATACAGTGCATTTTTCGCAGCATGTTCGTCCGAAACAGCCAGGAACTTGAATCCGTATGTCTTGGACTGGCCTGCTTCCAGAACCAGGCTCGTATTTGGCAGATATCCCCGGTTGGTGGATTTGATCACGTTGGAATGAATATAGAAGACGTTCAGCCCTTCAATCCATTTGCCTTCATTTGCCGGATTCCAGGCCCACTTGCTACCCGGATGTTCCTCATTACGCCACCGATCCTGGTACTCGAATCCTGCTCCCGTCGTTGCATCCGGAATCAGCATCAGATAAGAACCAATGCCGCTTGGACGGCTGGCCGTAATATAGGAGCTGTTGTTGCCAACAAACGAGTGTGTAACAACCCGTGTCTCATATATCGCATCACCGTAAGTCCACTGTTCATTGAATGGCAAGGGCAGACCGAAATCACCAATCTCCAGCTTCTGGCCGCTCGTATTCTGCACTTCAATCTTCCACAGAATGGATCCATCCGTCTGGGTGGTATAGGTCTCGATCACTTTGAAATTGCGAATCCCCTGGGCATTCGATGCATTGGCATACGTCACCGTCACCTGATTACCGGAGTTCGTGATCGTCCGACCATCTGCCGACAGATTGGTCCAGGCTTTGGTCCACGCCCCACCATTCAATCGATACGTGAACATCAGTTCACCAAGCCACTGGTGGTCTGCTGTATTTTGTTCTGGTGCAACGGTTGGATTCATAACGTATTCCGTCGGAAAAGCATCGCCCTTGATCTTAATGGAAGAGATTTCACCATGACTTCCCGTCTGGAGAATGAGCTTGTCAGTGGACAACTCGTGGGCATACGTTTGATCCGTAGCAAATACAAGCGCAGCCGCCAGGGATAACACTGCGGTCAACATCATTTTAAACCTCATGAACTTGGCCTCCTCATATGGACTCATCGTTAACGTTCATAGGCTGTTACACGACTTATAGCCGTTCTTCATTTTGCCCTTTTAACTTCAGCCGCGCGAATCACCTCCTCTCCATCTTGTTGCTGTCCCTCCCCCACCACTGTTCACCTCAAAATCCGCTAATGCGGGTAACTGAATACGATATAATCCTGCACCGTTATCCGTTTCTTCAAGGCAATACATGAAAGGTCCGCGCTGAATGGCAACTTTACCAAACGTATCTCTGATGTGATCATGTCCATGCAGGTATGACGCTGCTTCGATCCACTTGGCTACATCACTGTCCTGAAATACCATGCCATAGTGCTCTCCCTCTTCTTGACCCGCAGCAATGCGAAAATTACGGATGGCCCGGCTGGGTTCAGCCCCCTCGATGCGATCATTCAGCGCCTCCCATTATTTTATTTCTCATTGGAACCTCTCCTTGTTCTATTCAACATCCTCATTTTACAAATCATTACAGGTCGATGAAATCATCATTTCCAACTGAAATTTGTATGATTACAACCTCACTCCCAGGATGTGACTCCACGCTCATCTCAAGAAATCCATCATGCTGCCTCTTTACAGTTCATGTTCAAGTGATATATGCTGAACACACAACTGCATATCTTGAACTTTTGCACTAGGGGAGCCCTGCGGCTGAGACGAATAGAACTATTCGGACCCTTTGAACCTGATCTGGATCATACCAGCGGAGGGAAGTGGAGCGGCCTTTTAGTAAGCGGAATTTTTTCATGTATGTGAAGATAAATTGCGGATTTAACTTACAGACCCACTCATTTCTCCGGAAATGGGTGGGTCTTTTTTGTTTCTTTTGCAGAGTACAGCATGCCGTTGTTATTGTAGCAGTCTGGCATCAAGGGGGTGAGGATCAGATGACCAACCATGTAACCATTGAGAACGTTAGCTTCGCTTTTCCTGAAAAAAAGGATTTACCCGTACTCGCCAATGTGTCGCTTCAGGTTCAACAAGGAGAATTTGTCTCGCTCATCGGCTCCAGCGGATCAGGTAAAAGCACACTCTTCAAGCTGCTCGCAGGCTTGTATGAGCCAACCGTCGGCACCATCGATATTGCTGATGTACCGCAAGGACAACGGCTCGGACGAGTCGCCTATATGCCGCAGAAAGATCTGCTGTTATCCTGGCGTACCGTCATGGAGAACTGCATGCTGCCTGCCGAGCTTGCACCAGGCCGTCAGGACAAGGACAAACTACGAGCCGATATCATCGCGGGATTGGCAAAGTTCGGCTTGTCCGGTTATGAGCAGGCCTATCCGGATGAGTTATCCGGCGGCATGCGGCAGCGGGTGGCACTGCTGCGTACCTTGCTTACAGGCGGGCAGCTCATGTTGCTGGATGAACCCTTCGGTGCACTCGACGCTTTAACCAAACGAGAAATGCATCGCTGGTTGTTGGAGCTGTGGGAGGACTTTGGACAAACCGTGCTGTTCATTACACATGACATTGAAGAAGCCCTGCTGTTAAGTGATCGTATCATTCTATTAACTCCAGAGGGGCAAGGTCAGCAGTTGAGGGAAACGATGGTTCCTTTGCCACGCCCAAGGTATTCGGACATGATCTACGAACCGGCTCTTGTGCAGATGAGACGACAACTGGAGGAACAATTACATGCGAAGCGATAGAGGTAAGGTCAGCGTCCGGACGTGGTGCTCGAAGTGGATGTCGAAGTGGTTTTCCCAATATGGTTTGTTTATTCTGCTCATGCTCTCTTTACTGGCGATATGGGAAACGATTGTGCGTATGGGATGGGTGCCCTCCTTCATCATTCCTGCACCAACGGCCATCGCAGGTTCACTCGTTGAGCATCGTCATCTGCTGCTGACCATACATCTGCCTGCTACCTTTATGGAGGTTCTTGTTGGTTTTGGCTTGTCCATAATGACCGGTATTATGCTAGCGACAGGCATGCATATGAACCGATCGATTGAAAAGGCCTTGTATCCCTTCATTGTGATCAGTCAGACGATCCCGCTGATTGCTCTGTCCCCGGTATTTATCCTGTGGTTTGGTTACACGCTGTGGAGCAAAGTCGCCGTGGTGTTCCTGATCGCGTTCTTCCCCATTGTGGTCAGTACCTACGACGGACTCCGCCAAGGCGATCCGGAGCAGCGTGAACTGCTACTCACCATGGGTGCCAGCAAGTGGGATATTTTTCGCAAACTCCAGGTTCCGCTGGCACTCCCTTCTTTTTTCTCGGGGCTAAAGATGTCTGTGGTGTACTGCGTGGTTGGTGCAACGATTGGGGAATGGCTTGGTGGCAGCAAAGGTCTCGGATACTTCAGCCGCCGCATGTCCAGCAACATGAACACGGATGCGATGTTTGCCGCTATTGTGCTGTTATCCCTGCTGGGAATCGTTTTGTTTGTATTAATTGCCTGGATAGAGAAACGGTTTAGCATACTGCGTCATGAAAGTAAAAGAAAAGTTGGATAAAAATTAGAGGTAAACAAAACGATGAAATGAGGACCTTCATTTATGAATAACAAAGGCATCTACTCCCTGCTTCCCATCATGCTCATTAGCCTTTTCCTGATCGTTAGCGGATGCAGCACCACGAATACTAGCCAAAATACGCCAACAACAGATTCTGCAACCAACGAACAACAAACTGACAAGTCTGCAACCGAACCAGCATCAGACGCCATAGATAAACTGTCTATCATGCTCGACTGGTACCCGAACGCAGTACACTCCTTCATCTATGTTGCTCAGGAAAAAGGATACTTTGCAGACCAAGGTCTGGATGTCGAAATTCAGATGCCTGCGGATACCAATGATTCACTCAAACTTGTTGCTGCCGGGAAAATTGATCTGGCTCTGAGCTACCAACCCCAAATATTGCTCGCACGTGGTGAGAACATTCCTGTACGTTCCATTGCTGCTGTTGTTCGCCACCCGCTTGTGCATCTGTTGACCGAAGCGAATGGCAACGTGAACTCCCCCAAGGATCTTGAAGGAAAAACTGTCGGTTATTCTTCGATTCCGCTGTATGAGGCGATGGTACGCACGATGATCAGCAATAATGGCGGCAATCCCGACAACATAAATCTGGTCGACGTTGGGTTCGATCTGATTCCTTCGCTGGCTTCCGGACAGGCGGATGCGATTATGGGTGGTTTTATTAACCATGAACAATTGATTTTGGAGAAAGAAGGACATGCCATGGAATCAATTAACCCCGTTGATTATGGTGTGCCCGATTATTATGAATTGGTCCTGACCGCAAGTGAAGCTGGCATTGAAGCAAAAAAAGATCAGCTTACCCGGTTCGTCAAAGCGATCCAGGAAGGACAGAAATATGTAACGGAGCATTCAGAAGAAGCCTTGAATATTCTGCTCGCTCATGAGAATGAAACGTCTCCGCTTGACCCGGAGATCGAAACCAAAAGCCTGGCGATGCTACTACCACTCATGAATGAAGAAGGTCAACCGTTTGGTCAGCAGGAAATGGCGTCGTGGGAAAATGTACGTGCATGGCTCGTAGCAACTGAATTGATTCCTGCATCGGTGAAAGCCGAGGATGCTTTTATTAATCTGCAAGGAGAGCAACGTAAATAAAGGAAAAGTGACTGAACACAAACAGATTGAAAGAAATGGGATTAGCCTGAAGCAAGCATAGGAGGATCAAAATTTATAACAATCCTAAGTGGCTTGATGTGCATTTCGGAAGATTGATATGCGTTTGGATGGCTTGTTGATATGTATTTGGTAATGTACATTAGCGCTTATCTTCAAGCCTACTGGGAGCTGAAACGCTCCTTAACTTGATCGAAACAGAGCATCTACGACCGCTAACGAATCTGAGGCGTCCTATTCAGGGATTTGGAGCGGTTGCAGAAATCTAAAGAACCTGAAACATGTTATATCAGAATAAATAGCTGTTTGCAGCGTTTTGGTCAGGAGATTCTGAGAATAACGTGTCTGATGTTCCTTACATTTCAAAAGGAGGACCTGACATTACAGTCTGCGCCCCTACTCAACAAGGAGACTCATATCCTATTATTCTGCTGAGTGACCCCAGATATCGGCCTTCCGCCGATGGGGTTACTTCATAACAAGGAGGAAATTATATGTCTTATCTGGAACGTGTTCGTACGCAAAATCCGCTGGTACACAACATCACCAACCTTGTCGTGGCTCCCTTCACAGCCAATGGCCTGCTTGCACTAGGTGCGTCCCCTTTTATGGCCTATGCTCATGAAGAGGTCGCTGATGTTGCCAAGATGTCAGGAGCTGTAGTACTCAACATCGGTACACTCGATGACAAAGTCGTTCAGGCGATCCAACTTGCAGGTCAATCGGCTAATACACATCATGTACCTGTGGTGCTTGATCCCGTCGGCGCAGGGGCAACCACCTATCGCACGGAAACCGTGCAGATGCTCGTTCGTGAGCTTCGCCTCACGGTGCTGCGCGGCAATGTGGCGGAAGTCGCCAATGTCATCGGTGAGAGCTGGAATATCAAAGGTGTAGACGCAGGATCAGGTGAAGGTGACCGGATTGGAATTGCTGAGCGGGCAGCACAACAACTCGGCTGTGTCGTGGTCATTACGGGAAAAGAAGATATCATTACCGATGGACAATCCACATTCCTCACAAGTAATGGACATGCCCTCCTCACTCAGGTCACGGGTGCAGGTTGTCTGCTCAGTTCGGTGATTGGCGCTTTTACAGCCATAGCGGAATCAGAAGCCGATCTTCTAGGCAGTGTTGTTGAAGCGCTCGCGTTTTATGGTGTAGCAGCTGAACTGGCGGCAGAGCGAACGGCTCATCAGGGACCGGGTAGCTTCCAGATTGAGTTGTTGAATCAACTGGCACAAGTGACACCCGACCTCTTGGCGGAGCACGCACAGATCCGTCAGATCCGTGGAGGTGCAGTATGAGCATTGCTCAAGCGCTAACCATTGCAGGCTCCGATAACGGGGGCGGCGCAGGAATTCAGGCCGATCTGAAAACATTCCAAGAGCTTGGGGTATACGGCATGACCGTTATCACCGCTATTGCTGCCCAAAATACAACAGGTGTGCAGGGCGTTTTTCCCATCCCTTACGATGGCATTGCCCAGCAATTGGACTCGACCGGCGAGGACTTTCAACCAACCGCAACGAAGACCGGCATGTTATATAGTGCCGAGATTATTAGGCTAGTTGCTGAGAAATGGCAGCAATATCGTTGGTCTAATCTGGTCATCGACCCCGTGATGGTCGCCAAAGGCGGCGCCCCCCTGCTCCAGCAGGAAGCGGTACAGGCGCTGGTTACGGAGCTATTGCCCCATGCCCTGATCACAACACCTAATATTCCTGAAGCGGAACTGCTTACTGGGATGGCCATTACGAATCTGAGTCAGCGAGAAGAAGCCGCAAGACGAATTGTACAGATGGGCTCGACGTATGCTTTGGTCAAAGGTGGTCATGATGAAGGAAGTGGCATGATCGTGGATGTGCTCTACGATGGGCAGTCTTTTCATTATCTGGAGAATGTTCGTGTGGTAACACGTCATACACACGGAACAGGATGCACATACTCTGCTGCGATCACCGCAGAGTTAGCCAAGGGTTCACCTGTTCTGGCTGCCGTTACGACCGCGCGAGCATTCATTCAGGCAGCCATCGAAGATGAGCTGGGGATTGGGGCCGGACATGGGCCAACGAATCATTTTGCGTATCAGCGCAGACAGCGGGGTGAGCAGTGATGCGCCCTTGGGATACAGAAGCGGTACGACGCGCGATGCAGGTGTATTTGGTGATGGGCAGCGTCAATACAACGCAGGACCCTGTGGAAGTGCTGCGCCAGGCCATTGCTGGTGGCATCACGCTGTTCCAGTTCCGTGAAAAGGGAACTGGCGCCCTGGCTCACGAAGCTCGCATCACGCTAGCGATGCGGCTTCGCGAGGTGTGTAGCCAGCACGGGGTCCCGTTCATCGTGAACGATGATGTGGAGCTGGCTGTAGCGGTGGAGGCCGACGGCATGCATGTCGGCCAGGAAGATACGGACGCGGCGCTGGTACGCGCCCGCATTGGAGAGGGGCGGATGCTTGGCGTATCCGCCCACTCTGTGGATGAGGCGCGCCGTGCCGTGCAGGCGGGCGCCGACTATCTTGGCGTCGGGCCCATGTACCCGACGCGATCCAAAGCGGATGCCCACGCTGTGCTGGGCCCCGCAGGGGTGGCGGAACTGCGCGCCGCAGGCATCGCAGTTCCGATTGTGAGTATCGGCGGCATTACGCCCGATACCACGGCCGCCGTGATGGCGGCTGGAGCCGACGGCGTAGCCGTCATCTCCGCCATCGCGGGCGCGGCCGACGTGCGCGCAGCGGCTGCGCAGTTCGCTGCGGCAGTGCGCGGGATGCAGGCGTAGCCATGCTTCCCTGCAGTGACTGTATATCATATTAATCCAGTCACATCTACTCACCAATCTATAATCAAGATGCAGCTTCCATGCTCGCATCTTGTTTTTCATTTTCAACTGTTGACTCTCACGTAACGTGACACTGTACAATCGATGTTGTAAGGAGGTTTCTCACATGGCCATGAAGGTAAAAGAAGTTGCTGAACTCGCCTCGATCAGTGTGCGCACACTGCATCACTATGATGAGATCGGGCTGTTAACCCCGGACGAAGTGACTTCAGCCGGGTATCGTTTATATTCAGATGCCAACCTGGAACGGTTGCAGCAGATATTATTTTTCAAGGAACTCGACTTCTCTCTGAAGGAGATCAAAAACATTATAACCAACCCCTCCTTCAATCCAGAAGAAGCGCTAAACATGCATCGACTTATTCTATTGGAGAAGCGACAACGCTTGGACCAAATGATTGCGACCATCGATAGAACGGTTTTACACGTGAGAGGAGAAATTAAAATGACAGCCAAAGAACAATTCGAAGGATTTGATTTTAGCCAGAATCCATATGAACAGGAAGCGCGAGAGCGCTGGGGAGACCAAGCCGTGGATCAGGCAAATCAGAAGCTGCACAGTAAATCAAACACAGAGCAAAATGCTCTATCCGAACAAATGAACGAAATCTACAAACGTCTGGCCGCACTCCGTCACACAGAGCCAGCATCTGCCGAGGCACAGGCCGGTATTCAAGAATGGTACACCTTGCTGAACCGGATGGGGAACTATTCTCCTGAAGTCTTCAGAGGACTCGGTCAGATGTACGTGGACGATGAACGATTCACACGCAATATTGATCAGTTTGGTGATGGTTTGGCAGTATTTATGAGAGATGCTATGGCTGTATTTTCTGACCAAAACAAATAATATAGCCCTGTCTCCAACCACATACCGTATTATTCAACGCTCATTACCGTCAGATGAGCACCGTAAAGAATAGTCTGAACTTAGACCTCTGTCCGTAGTGGTAAAAGTAATCTCTCGTTATCAGCTTTATTCGCTGTAAATGACATCAGGACATTTAAACCATACTCCTGTGGTGACCGTCCTTCTTGCAATTAACCTTATGAAGATGCTGAATATATACTAGGGTTACATTGTAAATAAATTGGATCGATCCGAGTCACTACGCCATTATAAGCGGATATCCCGCCTACTGCCCAGTATACACACAAAAAGGACGTCCGCCCTCTCAGGCGTCACGTCCCTTTTGTGTATGGAAGTAACTCAGCCGCAATATGAACAAGCCTAACTGCTGCTCACTCTGAGTACTTTATAAATATCTTTTAAAGTAGCTGCTCTTTACTACGTTTTTCTTCTGTCAAACGCTCTCCATTTTGCTGCCAGTGTCCACCGTACTATTGGATTAAGCTCTTGGTGCGTGATCCGATGAAGATGCATCTGTAGCTAGACTGGTTCTTGCCATCCGGCCTGGAATCTGCCATGCAGACACAATCGCAAGCACGATGAATAACAAATCAATCGGTTGACTGAAATAGTCCTGGAAGGTTTCCACAAACGCACTGATCATCTCGCTATCAAACACAAGTTCCATCACGCTTACATCACCAAACAGTTCGGAAGTAAAGTATACCACCGTCAGATATTTCCCCAGCAAAATGCCGACGAGCGCAAACAGTACGGCAATGACTTTATGTACCGTCGCAATTCGTTTGTTCGAGAACAACACGACAGCGTAGCCTGTGAGTGCTCCAATCAAAATTGCAATTAATCCTACCTCATACTCGGTCATTGCAGCAATAGCTGCCCATACGATGCCTCCCAGAATGGCTGCAATTAAGCCACCAATGATCGGCATACCGATTTTAATTCCTTGTTTCTCTTCCACGTTGTCTTTCCCTCCTGAGTCATGCATATGCTTCTTTTCCAGAATTCACCTTTCCTATGAAACCACAAAAAGACCTAATATTCAACAATTTTCTACTTTTCGTGATGAGTATTCATTATGATAGAATAGATATATCAGGTGAATATTTCCATACTTACTCAAATAAACGATTATACATTTGTCTATAAGCATCTCTTCTCACCTTGGTGCATAAAAAAATCCCTTCCAGCAGCCTAATAGCTGTGAAAGGGATGTTTGCCGTTGCTTACATCTTTTATTTATATTTGAGCTTCTTTGGAAGGCTGAATAACAGCTGCAATCTGTACCAAAATAGCATCCACCGATGCCGGATCATGCACATCATACTCATCAATGTTCAAGCGTAGCACAGGGCATGCCGTAAACTGATTAATCCATACCGAATAGCGCTCATGCATGTGCTCCCAGTACGAACGATCCGTTTGAATTTCCATCTCGCGTCCGCGTTCCGTAATGCGGCTCAAAATCGACGGCAGACTGCCTTCCAGATAGATCAGTACATCCGGATGTGGGAAATAAGGTGTCATCACCATTGCTTCAAACAAACTACTGTATGTCTCGAAATCTGTAGCAGACATGGTTCCTTGATCCGCATGCATCTGTGCAAAAATGCCCGTATCTTCATAGATGGAACGATCTTGTACGAATCCGCCACCCAGTTCAAAAATCTTCTTTTGTTCCTTGAAGCGCTCTGCCAGGAAATAAATCTGCAGATGGAAGCTCCAACGCTCGAAATCATGATAGAACTTCTCCAAATAAGGATTGTGATCCACTTGCTCCAGAGAGGTCTTGAAATTCAAACGCTGCGCAAGTGCAGCCGTTAACGTGGATTTGCCTACCCCAACCGTACCTGCTACCGTAATTAATGCATTAGCTGGAATGCCATAGTTATTCATATGATATACTCCTTTACCTGATTAACAATCTGCCTGAAGTGTTCAGGATGTTCCACAAAATCGAGTTGCTCCGCATTGACCTTAATGATTACTGGTGGATTCGAGCTATTTGCCAGATAGTCCATGCCTGTTTTGTAATCAACGATTAGTTGTTCCATATATGCCGGGTCCATGTCCTGCTCAAATGAGCGCCCACGCTTGTTAATGCGGTACATCAACGTATCGAGTTCAGCTTCAATATAGAGCACCAGATTGGGTTTCGGCAGATCATCTGTTAACAGATGATAGATTTGATGATATTTGTCCCGCTTCGTTCCCTTCAAGGTACGATCGGCAAAAATCATATTTTTATAGATATGATAGTCTGAAATGACTGGGGTATTCTGCTCCACATAATGTGCGCCCGTGTCTTCCAGTTGTTTAAACCGATTACACAGAAAAAACATTTCCAATTGGAAACTCCACTCGTCGATATCCTGATAAAAGGAAGCCAGAAATGGGTTCTCTTCTACGATTTCTTTAACCAACGGAAGGTTCAATTCATGGGAAAGCATCGTTGCTAACGTTGTTTTCCCCGCTCCGATCGGACCTTCCACGGCAATAAACGGGGCTGATTTCATCGTGTTCACTGTTCCTCCTCGTACTTATGCGTGTTTCCGTTTTCTATATAGACCTCACCTATTGTATCACAGCTTCAAGGATGGGAACGCCAGTATTTTATGTATAAAACAAGTCAAATCAGAACGAATGACATATATAAAATAAAAAAGACACACTCGATATCATCAAGTGTGCCTTTATATTGCTTGGCGGCGTCCTACTCTCCCAGGACCCTGCGGTCCAAGTACCATCGGCGCTAGAGGGCTTAACGGTCGTGTTCGGGATGGGTACGTGTGGAACCCCTCCGCCATCGCCACCAAACGAGCATTTGTGTAACAAATGCGTTCGCGTTCCATTCGGTCCGCCACTACTGTGTGGATGAATGGTTCAGCGCATATTCAGAGATCATTCTCTGAAAACTAGATTCGAAACGAAACACGCGAATGATCAATTGCATATTTGGATAAGCCCTCGACCGATTAGTACTGGTCAGCTCCATGCATTGCTGCACTTCCACCCCCAGCCTATCTACCTCGTCGTCTTCAAGGGGTCTTACATACTGGGAAATCTCATCTTGAGGGGGGCTTCACGCTTAGATGCTTTCAGCGTTTATCCCGTCCGTACATAGCTACCCAGCGGTGCTCCTGGCGGAACAACTGGTACACCAGCGGTACGTCCATCCCGGTCCTCTCGTACTAAGGACAGCTCCTCTCAAATTTCCTACGCCCACGACAGATAGGGACCGAACTGTCTCACGACGTTCTGAACCCAGCTCGCGTACCGCTTTAATGGGCGAACAGCCCAACCCTTGGGACCTACTTCAGCCCCAGGATGCGATGAGCCGACATCGAGGTGCCAAACCTCCCCGTCGATGTGGACTCTTGGGGGAGATAAGCCTGTTATCCCCAGGGTAGCTTTTATCCGTTGAGCGATGGCCCTTCCATGCGGTACCACCGGATCACTAAGCCCGACTTTCGTCCCTGCTCGACTTGTAGGTCTCGCAGTCAAGCTCCCTTATGCCTTTGCACTCTTCGAATGATTTCCAACCATTCTGAGGGAACCTTTGGGCGCCTCCGTTACTCTTTAGGAGGCGACCGCCCCAGTCAAACTGCCCACCTGACACTGTCCCCGCACCGGATTACGGTACCAGGTTAGAACCTAGATACGATCAGGGTGGTATCCCAACGTTGCCTCCACGCAAGCTGGCGCTCACGTTTCAAAGGCTCCCACCTATCCTGTACAGATCGTACCCAAATTCAATATCAAGCTGCAGTAAAGCTCCATGGGGTCTTTCCGTCTTGTCGCGGGTAACCTGCATCTTCACAGGTATTAAAATTTCACCGGATCTCTCGTTGAGACAGCGCCCAAGTCGTTACGCCATTCGTGCGGGTCAGAATTTACCTGACAAGGAATTTCGCTACCTTAGGACCGTTATAGTTACGGCCGCCGTTTACTGGGGCTTCGGTTCACAGCTTCGGATTGCTCCTAACCACTCCCCTTAACCTTCCAGCACCGGGCAGGCGTCAGCCCGTATACTTCGCCTTACGGCTTCGCACAGACCTGTGTTTTTGCTAAACAGTCGCTTGGGCCTTTTCACTGCGGCCCCCTCGTGCTATTCACACTACCGGGGCACCCCTTCTCCCGAAGTTACGGGGTCATTTTGCCGAGTTCCTTAACGAGAGTTCTTCCGCGCGCCTTAGAATACTCTTCTCGCCTACCTGTGTCGGTTTGCGGTACGGGCACCATCACCTGGCTAGAGGCTTTTCTTGGCAGTGTGAGATCATGACCTTCGCTACTGTAATTTTCACTCCCCATCACAGCTCAGCCTTACAATGTGCGGATTTGCCTACACATCAGCCTTACTGCTTAGACGGACATCCATCAGTCCGCGTCACTACCCTACTGCGTCCCCCCATTGCTCATAACGGCTTACGGTGGTACAGGAATTTCGACCTGTTGTCCTTCGACTACGCCTTTCGGCCTCGCCTTAGGTCCCGACTTACCCTGAGCGGACGAGCCTTCCTCAGGAACCCTTAGGCTTTCGGCGGATCAGATTCTCACTGATCTTTTCGTTACTCATACCGGCATTCTCACTTGTATAATGTCCAGCGCTCCTTACGGTACACCTTCAACCCTTATACAACGCTCCCCTACCCCTGATGCAAAGCATCAAGCCATAGCTTCGGTGGTGTGTTTAGCCCCGTTACATTTTCGGCGCAGAGTCACTCGACCAGTGAGCTATTACGCACTCTTTCAATGGTGGCTGCTTCTAAGCCAACATCCTGGTTGTCTGTGCAACTCCACATCCTTTCCCACTTAACACACACTTGGGGACCTTAGCTGATGGTCTGGGCTGTTTCCCTTTTGACAATGGATCTTAGCACTCACTGTCTGACTCCCGGAAGTAAGTCTATGGCATTCGGAGTTTGACTGAGCTTGGTAACCCTTGCGGGCCCCGCACCCAATCAGTGCTCTACCTCCACGACTCTGTTTTCCGAGGCTAGCCCTAAAGCTATTTCGGGGAGAACCAGCTATCTCCGAGTTCGATTGGAATTTCTCCGCTACCCCCACCTCATCCCCGCATTTTTCAACATGCGTGGGTTCGGGCCTCCAGTGCGTGTTACCGCACCTTCACCCTGGACAGGGGTAGATCACCCGGTTTCGGGTCTACGTCCACGTACTACATCGCCCTATTCAGACTCGCTTTCGCTGCGGCTCCGGCTCTTCACCTTAACCTTGCACGGGAACGTAACTCGCCGGTTCATTCTACAAAAGGCACGCCATCACCCCTAAAACGGGCTCTGACTTTTTGTAAGCACACGGTTTCAGGTTCTATTTCACTCCCCTTCCGGGGTGCTTTTCACCTTTCCCTCACGGTACTGCTTCACTATCGGTCGCTAGGAAGTATTTAGCCTTGGCAGATGGTCCTGCCGGATTCATACGGGGTTTCACGTGCCCCGCACTACTCGGGATCCGTCTCGGAGGGAACAGACTTTCAATTACAGGGCTTTTACCTTCTTTGGCGGGCCTTTCCAGACCTCTTCGCTTAATCGGTTCCTTTGTAACTCCATGTGAGACGTCCCACAACCCCAAAGAGCAAGCTCTCTGGTTTGGGCTTCTCCGCGTTCGCTCGCCGCTACTGACGGAATCACTATTGTTTTCTCTTCCTCAGGGTACTTAGATGTTTCAGTTCCCCTGGTATGCCTCTACATAACCTATGTATTCAGTTATGAGTAACTGGAAATTACCCCAGCTGGGTTTCCCCATTCGGACACCCCCGGATCAAAGCTTGCTTACAGCTCCCCGAGGCAGTTTCGTTGTTCGCCACGTCCTTCATCGGCTCCTAGCGCCTAGGCATCCTCCGTGTGCTCTTAGTAGCTTAACCATATTGCTCCGGTTTTGACTGCTCGCTTCCCTTGTTTTGGACTACGTCCAAAGCCAAAAGTCGCTCCCACCCAATACCATCGCAAAAGCAATTAAGTACCAATTTATTAAACTTGTTTAACACAAGTTCAGCTAAAAAGGAATGTTCTAATTCGCGTTTGTTTCGTTTCGATATCTAGTTTTCAAAGAACAAGCTCCATGCAAAAGCAAGCTGTTTGAGAGTTTGAGCTCTCAAAACTGAGCAACGAGTGAGTGTTTTGTAGCTTAGCTACATATTTGAATGTTTCCGTTGCAGGAAACGATTCTCCATAGAAAGGAGGTGATCCAGCCGCACCTTCCGATACGGCTACCTTGTTACGACTTCACCCCAATCATCTATCCCACCTTCGGCGGCTGGCTCCTTGCGGTTACCCCACCGACTTCGGGTGTTATAAACTCTCGTGGTGTGACGGGCGGTGTGTACAAGACCCGGGAACGTATTCACCGCGGCATGCTGATCCGCGATTACTAGCAATTCCGACTTCATGCAGGCGAGTTGCAGCCTGCAATCCGAACTGAGACCGGCTTTGTTGGGATTGGCTCCATCTCGCGATTTCGCAGCCCGTTGTACCGGCCATTGTAGTACGTGTGTAGCCCAGGTCATAAGGGGCATGATGATTTGACGTCATCCCCACCTTCCTCCGGTTTGTCACCGGCAGTCTATCTAGAGTGCCCATCCGAAATGCTGGCAACTAAATATAAGGGTTGCGCTCGTTGCGGGACTTAACCCAACATCTCACGACACGAGCTGACGACAACCATGCACCACCTGTCTCCTCTGTCCCGAAGGAAAGATACATCTCTGTACCGATCAGAGGGATGTCAAGACCTGGTAAGGTTCTTCGCGTTGCTTCGAATTAAACCACATACTCCACTGCTTGTGCGGGTCCCCGTCAATTCCTTTGAGTTTCAGTCTTGCGACCGTACTCCCCAGGCGGAGTGCTTAATGTGTTAACTTCGGCACCAAGGGTATCGAAACCCCTAACACCTAGCACTCATCGTTTACGGCGTGGACTACCAGGGTATCTAATCCTGTTTGCTCCCCACGCTTTCGCGCCTCAGCGTCAGTTACAGCCCAGAGAGTCGCCTTCGCCACTGGTGTTCCTCCACATATCTACGCATTTCACCGCTACACGTGGAATTCCACTCTCCTCTTCTGCACTCAAGTCACCCAGTTTCCAGTGCGATCCGGGGTTGAGCCCCGGGATTAAACACCAGACTTAAATGACCGCCTGCGCGCGCTTTACGCCCAATAATTCCGGACAACGCTTGCCCCCTACGTATTACCGCGGCTGCTGGCACGTAGTTAGCCGGGGCTTTCTTCTCAGGTACCGTCACCTTGAGAGCAGTTACTCTCCCAAGCGTTCTTCCCTGGCAACAGAGCTTTACGATCCGAAAACCTTCATCACTCACGCGGCATTGCTCCGTCAGGCTTTCGCCCATTGCGGAAGATTCCCTACTGCTGCCTCCCGTAGGAGTCTGGGCCGTGTCTCAGTCCCAGTGTGGCCGATCACCCTCTCAGGTCGGCTACGCATCGTCGCCTTGGTGAGCCGTTACCTCACCAACTAGCTAATGCGCCGCAGGCCCATCCCCAAGTGACAGATTGCTCCGTCTTTCCAGTTCTCTTCAGGCGAAGAAAACAACTATTCGGTATTAGCTACCGTTTCCGGTAGTTGTCCCAAACTTGAGGGCAGGTTGCCTACGTGTTACTCACCCGTCCGCCGCTAACCATCAGAGAAGCAAGCTTCTCATCAAGTCCGCTCGACTTGCATGTATTAGGCATGCCGCCAGCGTTCGTCCTGAGCCAGGATCAAACTCTCCAATAAAGTATTGAAAAGAGCGATAAGCTCATTTTGAATCTGACGAGATTAAAAATCTCATTTATGCTTCGAAATCATACAGTCCGAAGACTTGTACCCATTTCTCAGCGTCGATCTTGCAAGCAAGATCGTTACTCACTCGTTGTTCAGTTTTCAAAGATCAAACTTGTTTCATTACCGAATGTCTTTCTCTTCAGCAACTCTTATATATTATCATGTCCGAACCAACTTTGCAAGCTCTTTTTTCAAGTTCTTTCGAAGCTTATTTCATTCGCTTGCCGTACCGTGTTTATCGTGTTTTCTTGGCCGGATTAATAATATACCACGCCACATCACTAATTGCAACATTTTATTAATTGAATTTTATTTAACTGCAGCCCCTCTTACCTTTCCGTACTTTTCTGCCTTGTAAATCCCTGGTCTCAGGCATTAATTCAAACTCAATCATCTCAGAACATCATCTTTACCAAGACTAAGTAACTTATACGTTCAAGCTTATTTAACATAATCAATGTATAACGGGGGTAATTCTTTATATGATATACATTGTAGACATCCGGTGATAATTTCGGTTCATTCATATATCATTCTATAAGTGGTATTATCAAATTTATGGAGAAATAGATTCGCTTTTCACTTAAACAAATTAATAGCCCTCCTTTGTTATAGACTGTTCACAGCTATAACAAAGGAGGGCTATTATACTCACTTTTGAACTATATCCTTTAAACCTTTCAAAAACCGACTGGACGCATAACATATCTGACCATTAACCATTTGAATTTCCCTAGTAGCAAAATCAATTTCTGAGATATTATCTTTATTAACTACATAAGAGTTGTGACAGCGATAAAATCTGTTATCCATCTCAAGTAAAACCTTTAATTTCCCATAGAACTCAACTTGACGATTTTTAGCATGAAGAATCACTTTATGTAATTGTGAGGAAGTTTCAAAGAATAGAATATCGTTGTACTCGATACTGATGACTTTATCACCAGACTTAGTTTGGAATACTTTACGACTGCTTTGTTGGTTTTGCACATATCGCTGATTTGCCGTATTTATACATTCGATAACTCGTTTTTGTATATCAGTAAAATTATCTTTTGTAATGTAATCCATTGCTTCAACTTTATAAGTGAATGTTAGATAGGTCAACTCTGAATGTGTCGTCACAAAGACAATAGCTCCCTGAGTATCATATTGACGAATTTCCGCTCCCAGAGCAATCCCACTTTTTTCTTCCTGTATATCTACATCCAGGAAGTACAGACCTGTTGTATTATTTTGTTGGAGATATTCAATAATATCGCTAGAATGTGCAGTGGAAATAACAACCTTCATATCTAAGTTCTCTATCATAATATAATCAGTCACATATTTAGTTAGACGTTTACGCTGTTCTTCATCATCTTCACAAATAAAAATCTCCAACATTGCCTTTCCCCCCACTTAAAATGAGTTATTCTATATTACTCTACTAGACAATCTCTTCACATCATTGTGGGCCGAGGACTCGAGCACTTCTAATATCTGAATAAATGTTTTTTCTTTGCGTTCGGTGTCTAGAGCAACACCCTTACACTGCGAAACCATCTCTTTTAAATTGCTAAGACCGAGTCCACGATTGTTACCTTTGGTTGAGAAGCCTTTTTCAAAAAGTTTGTACAATTCAGGAGTTTCTTCTCTGCAACTGTTCGTGACCACAATTAATACTCCTTTTTCGTTACGAATTAGTGCTAAATTCACAATCGGTTTATCACAATGAATCGCTTCTTCAATAGCATTATCTAATAGAATTCCTACACATCGGCATAGTTGCACGGAATCCATACTGATGTGTTCAATAGGCTCAATCACTTCAATTACTGCATCAATGTCCAATTCTTGTGCCTTAATCATTTTTGCAGAGATGACACCCTTTAACTCCTGTATTTTCAGATTATGTAATGCCCCCAACTTATATGTATTAGACTGCATTCCTTGGCTAATTGGCATAATCTTTTCTTCAAAGTACGCTTGTAACTGATCCATATCTTTATTGCGAATAAATTCAGACATACTCAGAAGAATATTAATATAATCATGTCGGAATTTCTGCATGTCTGTATATAAGTGTTCCAAGTTTTCCGTGTACTCTGTTAACTGTTCATACTGTTCCTGTTGATTTTGAAGTGATGACTCTTTCATCACTGTTCGGGTCAAAGCAACAAAAACTCCGATTAACAATATAAAATAGAATATAAAAAGAATATTATTGGCTTGAATATTCTCATCTGAGAAACCTTGTTGTTGTCCGATCCATATATTGATGTAAAAAATCACAACAGTAAATACGCTGAGTAAACTAAATAATACACCGTAACGTTTCAATACTGTTTTCTTTAATTTTATACCTTTTAACAAGTACCTGCCCGCTAAAAGAATAAGCACTGATATTAAACCAGATACCATTAATTGAAGAAATAGCAGCCACAAATTGGAATGATAAGTGTTTGGTGAGATATGTATTAAACTTATACTTAATGTATCGTAGATATATGAGCCTAAAACAGATACTAAAATAGAGATCACAGGTGAAATTATACTAAGCAGCACATTCTTTAAATTCCATTGCAAACAAATGAAGAAATATAACAAAATAATAAGCGTACTAGAAGCACCTATCCACGGGAAAAAAGCATAACCAATTACCTGTCCTCCTATGAAAAGAATAAAAAATAAACGTATACTCCCTCTCGGTACTAATATCAAAAATATGATTATTGTAAGAAAAAGTGTCTGGAGAAAAATACCCATTAAAACATCCATATGTTATCTCCTCTTTAGAAAAAATACCCTTATATAATATATACTTTAAAAGAAATTTTAACCAAATGGCTTTGAACTGTCAATAAATCCAAAAAAAATAAGCCGATGTACCATTGTGTCTATTATTTCTAAGCACAAGGTTCTACGGCTATTTATTATTTTACACTTGTTATTTTTCAAATAAAGGGAATATGTTCTCATTAATAATATTTGATAATGAATTCATAATAGTATAATTAGATATCTTGCTAATTAATTTTTGTTAAGTTTAAGAAGCTCTTCAGGTATTGTAGGTTCATATAGTAAGAAACCACAACTCGTTTCCATCGCAATCTCTCCACTTTTAATGGCCATTACCTCCATTGATTTCGCTACATTATTCTTAAATCCGTCCAACAACATCTGTTTCATATTTTTCATAATTTCTAACACTCCTCTTAAGTATTTTGTATGTTACGGGAAGAATTGAAATGATCTGTAACAACATGCCTGCCATCATTAATGTTTTCACCGTGTGAATTGGACATAACAGAGCAATTAAAGTGAGAATAGCTGCTGTTCGTACAGAAGCTTTTCTCAGTTTCTTTCTTCTCTCCACTCCAAGTAGTGGGAATTTATCGGTGTCTGCTGGTGCATAACGATACAGAAGTACTACAGAAATCATTCCAGTAATCAAAACCATATAGTTGTTAATCATTATGTACGAGCATATGTAAGGTAAACCAACGAATAAGATGATGCTGATCATGCTGCATCTGAAGCTTGTACTGGCATGCAATCCAAATGATATACGACGGACTGCATAATACGTTGCATGTACAATTAACGTTTCCATAAGCATATTTAATAGGAGAGCTAAACCATAAACCAAAACACTTTTAGTGATATTAATCAATAACGTTTCAATACCAAGCTTCATCTTTAAGTATTGAATGTGTTCTCCTTCACGCTCCTTGTTAATCCATAATGCAATTTTACTAGCCAATGATTCTGTTAAACTTATATGTACTGCGGCTTGTTCCTGTATGTTGATCACCTCTCTGGTACTAATATTAAGGGAATAAAGACCTATATATCCGTTCATTTCATACTATTATTCCTTTCCGTCACAACCGTATATGATCTGCCATTGTATATGTCATAAGCGCTTCAAAATGTCACGTAACTGCATGAAAAGACAAAACCACCACCATTTCGCAGTCTTCACGACTACGGAATTGGTGGTGGTTTATCTATTTCTTGACTCAGGAAGCAATGAGTAATCCCAGTACCTCCTTTACATCGACTTTTTGTGGTACAACCAAACTACAGATTTCTTTTTCATCTTTCATAAAACTATATGCTGTAAGGAACGGAAATCGTTTGAATTGTATCCGAAATACTTCTTGTCCATGTATAATTTCTGAAACAACTTCACTTATCTCATAGATTGAATAATCAGCCAAGAGCCCCATTTTCAACGCTTTCCCCAGTGCTTCTTTGCAACTGAAAAACATATAGGCAAATTGAAAGGATGGATAACGATGTTCTATAAGCTTTTTCTCAGCTTTACTAAGCATTTCTTCAATTGGAATATCGGAACGTATAGTTTCTATATCTACTCCGACTACGTTATCCTTGCTATAAAGCACTGAGAAAGCATATGTCTTGGAATGGCTTAATCCTACTTCGAACAAATTATCATGAATCACCGGAAAACGCAGGCTCCCATATTCAACAGAGATATTATTCATCTCCCCATGATATGAGGGAATTTGATCCTTCAGATTTTTTTTAATAGCATATCGCCCAACCAAAAACTCTTTCCTTCTGCCTTCATTGGTTATATTATCGTAGATTTCATGTTCATACGGACTCAAGATGTCACCAGCCTTAATCTCTTGCTCACTGATTGCAATCAGATTTGGACTAATCATACGTACTCACCTCAATGTGCTATCATTCTTGATTTGAAGTGCAACATATAGAGCACTAGCAAATCAATGATAAAACCTGCATTTACCAACATTATAAATCCAAGATAAATACTCTGGCCAATTGAATCCATTGGAAACTTAACAAGAATAACTGCTGAAATCAAGAGACTCACGCCTGCACACCAAGGTACTACTTTTGAAGATCTATAATGAACTTTACGATAGAGCCCCATAGCAATCATCAGTATACCGGGAAGAAGAAGTGAATCCTGTAAATTTAAATAATTAACATCACCAGTTCCAAACGTATACACAGGGAGTTTTATACATAAGATAATACCTGTAATAATTAATAGATTGTCTATCCATTTACGATGTTTTCCAAGCATGATGGCAAACCAGGCTGTAAAAATATTCAGATAGGATAACGTAATAACGAATAATGAGAGCGCAATTCCCCCAATAAACCAATATGTTTCCGTCGGAAGAAACTGATCCTTTCCTACATAATGGAGAAAGAGAGCAATGTATACACCTACAACTATCAGTTTTAATCCCCAATACCACCTCATACTTCCCGTAAATGTTTTTCTAAATGAAGGATTTTGACCCGCTTGATGTAGCTCATACTTTCGGAGCAAAAAATCATAAATTGTACGCTGCATCATATTCTTCTCCTAACATTTTTGTAATCTCGCTAACTGTTGGATTCTCAATAATATCAAAAAAGCTGAGATCGCTGTGGAACGAATGATTAATCTCTCTTGCAATCTCCCAAATCGTAATTGAATCGATGGCAAACTCAAACAAATTTGTCTGTTCAGTGATGTCCGCATTCAAATACCGCTGTAAAATTCGAATGAGTCTTTTATTTTTTGTAAGAAAATAATGCTCGTACAAGGTTTTGGTGTCTGTCTTACCGTTTCCTGTCAAAGGCAATTCGCTAACATAAGCTATTTTGGACGGGATCATATAAATAGGAAGTAATCGCTTTAGTTGGCTTGCTATATTCTCTTGGCGTGTTGTAACAGCAAGGTAGATTTTTTTATCCTGAACAAAAGCATGACAGTTGGAGATGCCCAAAGATTTTACAGTAGATTCGATTTCCTGAAGATCAATTCGGTAACCATTAATTTTAACCTGGGTATCTTTTCTTCCCATATAGATTATTCGGCCGTCTGGATTCATCCGTACCAGATCGCCCGTCTTATACACAGGTAGGCCATTCCAAATAATAAATGATTCTTTGCTCTTCTCAGAGTTTCCAAGGTAGCCCAAGGCGACTCCCTTCCCTGCTGTGTAAAGTTCTCCTTCGTTACTTTCTTGACCTTGCTCATTTACGATGTATACTTGCGTTTCAAAGAATGGGGTTCCGATTGCGATCTCATCCACTGAACCTTCCATTACATCTATTGTAGTAAAAACAGTATTCTCCGTGGGTCCATATCCGTTGATAACTTTAGTAAACGGCAGAACCTTTTGTACATGGGACAAGCTTAGTTGCTCGCCTCCCACAATAACATGACTTAATTTCTTGAACATTTCAGGTTTTTTATCCACCCAAAAGTTAAACAAGGAACTCGTTACCCACATGATATCTATTTCTTGTTGAATTCGTTTTTCAACCAGATAAATGTTCAGAACCTCTGTTTTGGAAAGTAGTGCAATGGTCATGCCACTAAGTAATCCCCCCCAGATCTCAATAATTGAAGCATCAAATTCTAGAGGGCTTATATGGGAAATTGTTTTCGATGGATCCCATTCCAAACGTTCTTCATGTAATAATCGCACCACTCCACGATCAGGAATTCCTACGGCCTTAGGAAGTGATGTTGTTCCCGAAGTGAAAATGACATAACACATTTGATCATCTGATCTTGTTACACATGACCACTCTTCCATTCTTTGATGGTCTACCTCAAAAACAGATTCGATTGTTATCTTAATATCCAGTGTCTGTCTCATGTACTCCTTACGAGTCTCTGGATAGTCTTTATTGATAACCGTATATGCTGCACCATGTTTTAATATAGCGATCATGGCAGCAATAGCTTCTATACTTCGCTCCAGCTCAATAGCAACAATCTCATTAACAGATATCCCTTTTTCTTTTAGCCAGTCATAGTACTGGTTGGACAAAGCATTCAACTCTCCATAAGTAACCGTACGATTCGTTTCAGAAATGGCAATCTTGGTTTTATACCTCTCCACACTTTGCTGCAGCATTCCAAGTAAACTCATATCCTAACCCCTCCTCAGAAAATAGTAGTATTCGAATTTGTAATAAAATCAATAACATCCAGACTGACTTGATTCTGGTGATCATATAAGAAGAAATGTCCAGAAGGGTAGAAATGATACTGTACATCATTCTCTGAAAGGTCTGTCCAATGATCTTCATCAGTGACAGAAAGATCCTGTTGACCTAGAAAAACAGCAATCTGAACTTTTTCATCAAATGTATGGCTCTGATAATTGTTGACGACATTGTAGGCATTAACTGAATTAATGTCATTTCGCAACGCTGGTAAAAAAAGCTTACGCATCTGTGCAGAATCAAACTGCCCTTCTTTAATCAATCCGTAATGTTTGCAACGCAGAAGAAGTTCCTCATCTCCTGATAAATCCTCGTGTCGAATATCTATACGATGAGGTGGGGTGGCGGCCATAAAAATCAGTTTTACAACGTTGTACCCCTCCCTGATTAGCATTTTTGCAACTTCATAGGCAACAATTGAACCCATACTGTATCCAAGCATAATGATCTCTTCATCTTTATTCATTGTTGCTGTGATTCTCGTGTAAAGGTCAGCTGCATTCTCTTGAATGGACAGATGCGATGTCTCAGAAAATCGTCTCCCATGTCCTGCATATTCCACAGACATTACCTGCATATGGGGGTACTTAATTTTTATTTGATTCTGTAATTCAACAAATACATTTACATGAGCTCCAGCATAAGGAAAACATATCAATTGCATGTCTACTACCTCCTCTATCCTTCATTACCGTTCATATTAATTACTAAGTTATAAACGTTACCATGCATGGAATACATGGGCATTGTAATCCAGTGGTAGTCATTCACTTGAGTCGTCCATTGGTCCGATTCTATCTTGCCTATATATGAGTTTGGCTGATTAACATAACCGCCCTGCAACTCTGTTTTATTTTTCTTCGATTCCAGCAAACGGCATAATCCTACTAATCCATAATATCCAATCATATATTGAGCATGTTGTTTAAGATATCCTCCCTTTAAACCAGGGAATACCTTCTGCACATTTTTTAAACAGGAGAACTCAGCAGTATCATCAATCTCATTACCTCTGCCATACAAGTCCATAAATATATCATCTGTAGGAAGTACACCGGCATCTGCCAGAGATTGAAGTACCAGTTTTTTAACTGCATTGCGGTTAATCACAGGACTTCCCATAGTGCCTACGGTGATATCTTTAATTTCAGCAAGAATATGATCTCCATTTGCAAGGGCTAGCTGCCTTTCTTTAAGTAGAAAGGCAACGCCTCCTTCTGAAAAATAGTGCCCCGAAGCACCTTGTTCGAACGGTTGAATGAATCGATCAGAACCGAACCCAAATTTGGATAACTCATGTGGAAATGGCATCGTACTAGCGGAAGCACCACCGACCAAGGCTGTATTAAACTTCCCTTTCTTTACGGCGTTATATCCGCTATATAAAGCGCCAATACCTGAAGTTGATGCTTCGCTTACCATTTGAATTGCTGGCGGCCTGGATAAACGTAGCATTTTCAGATACGCCAATGGATCAAGTAACTCTACAGCCTTCATGAAATCAACGCCCTGCATTCCCAAGTAGGCCGATTTGGATATCAAGTCCGTCTGTGCACTTCCGTTTGATACCAACACGTCGTGTTTCGTTGTCATGACATTCTGATTGATGAGTGACTGGAACAACGATAATGTGATTCTTTCACTGGAGAGCAAATATTTTGTTTTTTCTTCATCTATGCCTTCTAAATCAAATCTTTCTTCAATTGAAGGATAGAAGATTCCTTCGAATGAGTTAGCTCCGTGGAAATCTTGACTGAACCGGTCACTCAATTGCTTTATTCTGTTTTCCCAGAGCCTATCCTTGTTTTGGAGAAGCTGCTCCGCTTGCGAATCGTCCATAGCCGGCATATCACAGCGGTAATCTACAATGACGACACGAGAGCTGTTTTTAATCATGCCGCAGCCTCTTCCATCAGCTCTTTCACATACTCACTTAACTGCACAATGGTTGGGTAGATAAAGACATCAGCCACTTCTATATCAATGTTAAATTGCTCTGCAATGGGCCCGTAAATACCAAATGCTTTTAGAGAATCTCCACCTAGATCGGTAAAGCTCTTATGCACATCTATCTCATCAAGATCAAGCACTGAAGCGAATACAACGGTAACAAATTTCTCAACATCATCCTGACGATCTGTCCCAGTAACAGTTAAAGAACCAAAATCTTTGATCTGGTATGGGCGATCTTCCACCGCTTCCCCTTCTGAATTAGGACGACCTTTCCCACGACTGTAAACGTCTGGTAGATTGATATAACCACCTAGATACTCTTCTATCTTAGATGTGTTAAATTCGCCTGCAATAAAACCGGAGTTTCCCGTCTGAAGCGAAAGTTTAATATATTCCCCGCCTTCCATGTTAGAAACAGACTTCATTAAGAGATGTTCATCCGCGGCATCCAAATCTCCGAAATTAAGGGCCATTCCAGTCTCTTTCCATCCCGGCCACTGAATTGCTGTTATCAACGAATCAGATAGTGCCATTCCTTCCAAAAATGCGTTGGCAACGGTATAAGAGAATTGGCCTGCAGAACCTGTAATTGTAGTCATTGAAGAACTGGTAACAAAAAATTGTAGCTTGTCTGCATTAACATACTTGCGGAGCAAAAGTGTTCCGGTAGCCTTAGGTGCTATAATGTTTTTGAAATCATCCTCCGTTTTGGTGAACAACATGCCTTCTTCTGGCACTCCCGCCAAATGAATAATTCCGGCTATATTATATTTCGCTTGAATTGTAGTTATCGCTGTCTGTACATCAGACTCATGTGAAATATCGCAAGGGTAGAATTTCAGGTTAGCCCCTTTAGATATCAGCTTATTCAATTTATTAAGTTTGCTGTCTTCATACGGTGTGCGTTCTTGCTTGGAAGCGAGGACGGCTTGGATATCTGTACGTCCCAATACAGCTATGTGTACTTCAGCATTAATATCGAGTAGCTGCTCAATATATTCAAGTCCTATGCCACCGTATCCCCCTGTGACAATAACGCAGTCATTCTTCACCAAGTTTACGGGTCTATGTTTTAAATCTTTATTTTCAATGAGAGATTCTTCGTATATGATTCCATCATCAGCAATGACTTTCTTACCATCCAGTTCACTGAAAGCAGCAAGCCTTAACAACTCGTCGATATTAAACTCGGTGATCTGAATCATTTGTGTAGCAAAACCTGTATTCTCCAAACCCACAATCCGACCTGAGCTCAGCATTGCATATTGAAGGGGGTTAACTTGAAGCTGGTCTTTTTCCAAAGCAAGACCCTGATCGGCTGCAAAAATTAATTTACCGCCTCTCTTTAGCAACTTGTTGGCTGTCTTGGCGAATAGGAAGTAATTCAACAGCTCTTCTTCAATTTTCCCTGGATCAGTTATGTCCAATCCAATCCATGGTGCATAAACGACTACATCATATTTATTCCCTGTTGTTATCCGATCTAATTGATTATAATTCACACGACTTATTGTAGGAATTTCAGGCGTGACAACCCGATCATTACTTATAAGCAATACTTGTTTGTCCGCCCCATGTTCAACTTCCCTATTCGTGAACTCAACTGTTGAACGTTCCCACCCAATAGTATGAAGATACGGCTTAAATAACATATTGGCAAAAGACTTCATGATATATTTATCCACATAAGCAACGAGATCTCCTTGATCGTTGTACACATGAATATGCGCAGTGATTACATCATGATCTCCTGTAATGTCATAAAGAAGCTCCGTGACGGAATACATTTTTCTGGTGAACCTTACTCCTGTATAGGTAAACCTACCATAAGACAAAGGAAGGTAGGTCTTCTGGCGAGCCTGAGCCCGTTCATATACCATTGCCCCCAGAATTCCATCCAACATAGAAGGATGCAGATGATAGGCTTCCAAATCTTCGAGGAATTCCTCTTGCAGATCAAGTGAGAGGAGTAATTTTGAATCGTTCATATGAACCATCCGGAAGTCCTGAGCGATAAAGTTCCAACGTCCTTTAAAGAAATTATTCTCCTCTTCTGTACTTCCCATTGCTGTAGGCTTCAATTGATTGTGTACTTCTGAGGACAAATCAAGCTTATGCTTCTCCATTGCTTCCTGAGGTTTAAGTGTAAAGACCGCATGAGTCATATACTGCTCTAGATCATCATTCTCGTATGAGAGAACCTCAATATCCAGTTGCTTGGCAGACAGCTTGTTAACATGAATCAGGAAACGTTTATCTGTTTTGTCATCTAGCTGAATCAAATTTTTGAAATACAATTTTTCTAGCGTAAACGCAGATTCATCAAAATATAAGGAAGCTAGCTCAGCAGCCAATTCGGTATACGTGGTACCCGAGAACGTGCGCTTACCTCCAATCCGATGATCATCTACAAACCAATCATCTGGGGATAGGTTCACTTGGTATACATCCGATTTGGCGGATCTAATAACTTGCTTTTGAATCAATGTCGCTTTCACTGGCAGACTCGGACCTGATTGAACAGGCGGACTATATCGTTTAACTGTAGCCCATAGAATATCAGATTTGAATTCGTAACCTGGTAATGTTACAGTTCTAGCTTTCAGATACGGGTATTCGTCGAATGTCGTCTCGTGCCCATCCAGTTTGAGTTGAATAAGTTCGTTCAGATCAAACTTTCTATAGTCTGTTTTCAATTGATAGTGGATAAGTTTTTTCATATCAGCTGTTACTGCTTGGTCATTCGTCGTAAAGATTCCTTCTGTTGGCACTCGGTCTTCCAACAATGTGATCGCAGCTCTTACTTTTGTTGAAAATTCTTCCATCGATCTAGCCTGGAAACCAACTCCTGTATTAAACCAGTTTCTTCTATGAATAAGGGTATATGAAATATCTTGTAGCCTATATTCACTCATGTATTCTTCATGTTTCACATACTTGTACAACATTTTGATCAACTGATCAGATGATTGTGCAGTGAAAACAAATGGAAAGGCAACTTGATCATTATCTGACTCGTTTATAGCATGCTCATATTCCTCAAGAATCACATGAGCATTGGTACCGCTGAATCCAAAGGAACTGATTCCTCCTCGACGCGGGTACTTTCCTTTAATCCACTTCTCAGCCTGGGTAGGAATGTAGAATGGACTGTCCACAAACTTGATATATTCATTCGGAGCTTCAAAAGAATGGTTTGGGAAGATCTCCTGATTGCGAAGCGCAAGTGACATCTTAATCAATCCGCCTACCCCTGCTGCTCCTACGGTATGACCAATATTTTCTTTCAAACTTGTCAGTGCACAAAAACCGCGTTTGTTCACATATTTTTTGTATGCATCCGTTAGCCCTCTAACTTCAATTGGATCACCCAGTTTCGTACCCGTTCCATGTGCATCAATGTAATCTACCGTTTCAGGTGAGATATGACTGCTTGTATAAGCATCCAGTAGAAGATCCTTTTGAGCATGTGGATTAGGGGCAGTCAAACCGTTGGATTTTCCATCACTATTAATCATACTGCCACGGATAATTGAATAAATGTTGTCATTGTCTGCTAAGGCATCTTTCAACCTTTTAAGAATGACAATACCTACACCTTCGCCAAAGATTGTTCCTTGAGATTCAGCATCAAATACTTTCAGGAAGGAACGTGGTGTCTCCACATTACTGTATTGATCAAGTACACTACCTTGACGCGGGAAAAGTCCGAGCGCAATACCGCCGACAATTGCTGTATCAATTTCTTTATCCCGAAGTGTTTTCAATGCCAGATGTGCAGCAACCAGTGAGGAGGAACAAGCTGTATCAACTACAAATGAACCTCCAGACAAGTTATAAATATAATTGAGACGACTTGCCAGTATGCCTTCCCAGTTCCCTGAGTTAATATGATTGGAATCTTCTTCAATCTCAGAACGATAACTTGCTGTTATGGATTTGTCTTTGCCTATATAGATAGCCGTCTTACTATCCTTAACATCCGATAAGCGAACACCTGCATCCTCCAGAGCAAGATAGGAGTGCTTCATAACCAAACGATGCGTGGGATCAATATATCTAGCCTCATCCTGACTGATACCGAAAAAGTCATAATCAAAGGTATCAATATCCTCGAGATACGATCCCTTTTCTTTACACAGCCTGTCCAAAAATTCCTCAGGTGTAATCTTCAAATGTTTGGCTCCGTTGTGCAGATAAGTATGATCTTCGGGAATATAACCAATTCGACCTTTGGGAAATTCCTTAAACCCCTGTTTTCCGTTTTTAACAGTTTGGTAAAACTCAAATGTATCCTTGATGTCACTGTATTCGCATGACATACCTACTATGGCAATATCATCTGGAATAATCTCTTCTAACAAACCTTTGCCTACTGCTGAATCGAGCTGGCCCTTTTGAATTTGACCGAAGATATACTCACTCGCCTTCATGTTCAATCGCCTCTTTCATGATTATTATTTATTGAGAAATGCTAACATCTCTGCTGCATCATAATGACCATCGCTCTGTTCTGCCATTGCCTCCTGGTTGTCCAGCTGATTAATAAGATCAACTTGACCCTGTATCGTTGCAATAGAGAACAATGTGGTTACATCGAATTGTCCCGGAAACGCTAGATTCAATTCATCACATAAATGTACGATCGTAATGGAGTCCCCACCTTGTTCGAAGAAACTAACATTGTAGTCGTAATCATCTTCACCCAAGGTTCTCTGCCATGCTGCTACGATATGATCTTCCACACGATTAGAACCTACGCTTACCTTCTCTACTTGTTCCTTTTTCTGCATTTTCAGAACAGGACTGAAGAGAGAAGAATATTCATCAGCTACACGTTTTAACTTAAAGATAGAAGCTGACTTGGTATTCGATTGAATAAATAGATTTAATAGTGGAATGCCATCTGCACTTGTTAATTTCTCGAAATAATAATCTTCCATGCCTGCTGACATACCTACATCCTGCCAACCCGTTAAATTAAGAACTCTTACGTTCGTATTAGTTAAAGGCAAGCCCGATTGATACGCATTAGCCATAGAATACTCCGCTTGTCCCATTGCCCCAATAACACCAGCTAGTGAGGAGAAATGAATGATTTCTTTAGCTTCTGGGAAATACATTCCCAACAGATATGAACCTTCTATTTTGCCTCTTGTCTTCGAACAAAACTCATTCCTGGACTTAGTAATAAACAATCCCTGAGCCGGTTCACCTGCAAAATTCAGGATATAATCAAGCTTGCCATGATATTGAGCAGCTAAAGCAGAAACCTCTTCCTCATTAGATATATCCAACTTAAGATAACTTACATTATCCCTTAACGGCAGACCATCCCACGCAGCTCTTCTTCCTGCAGCTATAATTTGGATATCAGCATATCGGTCAGCCAAATTTCTTGTGTATGCCTCACCGATTCCAGAACTAGCCCCAACAATCAGTACAGTAGTACCTTCAGAGAATTTGTCCTGAGATGATTCATCTAATTTCAAATTCTTCAAACGCAGGATATAGAACTTACCTTCCCGATGAATAATGTGTTGCTCCGACCCATAGTCAACTCGCCCCACATCCGTTGAGTATGTATGATCTGTATCCACAACAATGACTTCACTATTCACTTCCAGTCTTAAGGCATAGGCTCCCATAGCAATGGAACGATTTAGAGCATTCATTTTTGCATATTCACTCTTCTTACCTGTGTATCCTAAAACTCCTGAATTTACATAGTAAAACTTTTTCATATGCAGTATTTGGTTTAGATCAATTAGCACTTTTCCAAGGGTATACGTCTCATCCGCAATACGATCTATATCTGTATAATTCCGGTCCCACAGGTATACGTGTTTTATAATACCTTTCTCTCGAAGCTCCATCGCCTTCTCGCTGATTTCTGCCAGGTCTGTAAAATATGCTATTGGACTATCAATTTCGAGCTGTGAACGCAAGGATTCATGTACAAAATGGATCGCTTCGGATGCACTATACGAGTGATGTGGAAACGTTGCAGGTATAATCTCTTTCTGCTTAAAGTAAGAGCTTGATTCTTCCTTGTTAAGAGCATTTTTCACTTTATAATGATCAGCAGATAGAATAAGATTCCACTGTCCATCGAACAACCTAATATTAAGTGAGAGGATGACGTTTCCTCTTTCATCCATAGTACGATCTACTAATTCTATTTCGGAATAGAACTCTTCTCCTATAAGTGCAAACTGCTCAAAACGGATATCAGTCCAATACCAAGGAAACACAATTTGTTCCGGTTCAGCCATTCGATTTAGTGCATTGAAGGCAGGATCGAGAATGGAGGGATAAAAGTTATACATTGAGAATTCCACTTTGTAATCTGAAGGAGGTCTCAGCTTAACTACAGCTCTTGTATGTTCTTGATTAGTCCATAAGCGATCTACTACATCCCATCTTCGGGATACAGCAATATCCTCTCCTCCTTCGCCTCCGACTTGGCTTGTTACAGCGACTTCCATAAGTTCTCCTGCTCTAATAGCCTGATCCAGCTCGTTAGCTGTTCTTATTACCGGCTTGTGCCTTGAAGATTTATCATGTAATTCAAACTGAAGCCAGGTCTTCAACACGCCTGCAGTCGTATATGTTACAACCACCTTTAAGGTTTTCTTATCAAGTTTGAATAGAACCGTTAGGGGGCCATCTTGAACCGCCATCTGATTCATAATATGAAGACCATTAATGTCATACTGCTCAAGATTGTATGGTGTACAACCTAATCCCTGGGCTATCATTTCGAAGATACTTGTACCCACAAGCAGATGTTTTCCATTGAACTGATGTTCATGAATCTCCCATTGTCTTTTACTGTGTAAAGGAAACTGCACGATAAGCCACTCATCCGTTTCCAAGCGTTGAAGATCATCTTGTACTGTGAATGAATTTTCATCCAATGGAAACCAGTAACTCTTTAAATTCAGTGGCAACTCCTTAACTTTGGATGGCACCGAACAGCTATATTGTTGAAGAATAACGTGAGCGTTTGTACCTGTCATGCCAAAAGAGCTAATACCTGCAAGCGCATATTCTTCCAGCGGAACAGAACGGTCCGGAATATAGAAAGCCGATGTTTCAAAATCAATCTCTTCATTAGGAATCTGGAAATCCGGATGAGGTAACACTAAGCGGTTACGTAAAGATAAGGCCGACTTAATCAATGAGAACAATCCTGATGTAACATCCAGATGTCCGAAATTGGACTTACATGCTGTCAAAGCAATTTTCTGTTTTGTTTTAACACGCTCTGAAAAGTAATTACTCAAGCTCTCAAATTCGATCGTGTCCCCTATCGCTGTCCCCGTACCGTGCGCCTCAATAAACGCCAGCTGCTGCATCTCATTCTGAAGAGGAGCCCAAGCCTGCTCTATTAGTCGTTCTTGCGCATCCGGGTTAGGTGACGACATATTCATAGTTTGACCATCATTATTCATGGCGTAGCTACGGATCAGACCATAGATAAAGTTACCATCCCTTTCTGCATCCTCCTTCCGTTTGAGAATGACAGAACCTACACCCTCTCCAATTGATGTGCCTGTGCTTCGATCGTCAAAGGTACGCGTCCTCGCATCTGTTGCCAAAATGTCAACCAGTTTATCGGACTTGTACCCCGGCTTTACATAAAGATTAGAACTAACTACTATAGCCTGATCAATAATACCTTGTCTAAGATCATTTGATGCTTGAATAATAGATACTAGTGACGATGAACAGGCCGTATCGGTCATTATTGAAGCACCACGCAAGTCATAGATATATTGGATACGACTTGATATGGTCGAGTTTAACATCCCCAGCAGATCTGGTTTTAATCTACGCTGCTGTAACAATAATTGATATTGATACTGCTGTGTAGAGTTCACACTCGCGTACACACTGGTTTGCGTACCGCGAATATGCTCAAGACAGTCAGCATCATTCAGTGCTCGGGTGGCTGATAGCAGGGTCATTCTCTGGTTAGGATCCATATAATCAGCACTTTTTTGTGCTATATTGAAATATTTATGATCAAATTGATCGATATGTTCAAGGTATGAACCTGGCATGAATATATCTGCATCAACCAGTTCACCAATCTGTGCATGCCTATTATTCGGGAATTTCCCAACGGAAATTCGCTTGTCTCGTATTTTATTCCATACATCATTCATATTCCCACACCCTGGAAGGGCAAGGTCCATGCCGATAATAGCGATATCTCCTAAACTCAATAGTTCTCCTCCTCTCCTTGCTCAGCTTCTAGGGAATTATCCCGCTTTCCAAGCTAATTTGTTACGATAATGCATAATTTGTTCCTCTGGAACTTTTTTCGTCCGCAGAATGAGTTCCAACAAGGATAACGTTTTTTCCACGTCCTCAGCGGTTGCCTCTTTTCCAATCTGTGACTTGATCTGGTTATATCCACTAATCACAATATTCTCGTAAGCTTCTGGATCTTCATTATTATTTTTGGTCGAGACAATAATCCCTAAAGCTCGAGAAAATACATTGTAGTGCTTGTTAACTTCGATATCATCTTTCAGTTCCGTATTAAGCTTGGAGAGTTGCTCTTCGTTGTGGAGGGCGTGGACTTGGACCTGATTGCCAAGCATTTTGACAAACATTCCATTTGGAGATAAATCAATAAATAATTGCACGCCCTGCTTCACTGCATAATCTACAGATTGAGTCCAGCGAACAGGGTTTACCATCTGACTGGAAATCCCTTTTTGAATATCCAAAGGCTGATATGCTCTTGCGAATTCGTTACTAATTACTTCAGTACTCCAATATGGATTAAACGTAAAACTGTTCAACTGGTTGTACACTTCATCCGCTGCTTCTTGCATGTAATGAGTATGAAAAGCGCCACTCACCCCTAAAGGTACAGACTCTATCTTATTTTGTTTGACGAATTCCTGCAGATTATCCTTCGTACCGGCAATAACTGTTTGCTTGGGAGAATTATAATTGGCTACAAAGATATCTTGTCTATCACCCAACCATGCTTCAACCTTTTCCGGTGAAGCAAATACAGCTGTCATACCTGTACTCTCTTGTGCATCAATTGCGTTTTTCATAGCGGTTCCTCGAATATCTACCAGGTTTAATCCCGAACTGTAGCTTAGAGCACCTGCAATGGTTAGCGCTGTAATCTCACCTAGACTATGCCCAAGAACTACACTCGGATATAAACCCACATGTTCCCGGTAAAGTTGATACATGCACATGGACCCTACATAAGTTGCCAATTGTGCTTTTCGTGTGTCTAGGCTTAGATCAGAACAGAACCACTCTCGGATCGGCTCCTGCAACTGTGCCTCTGCTTGCTCAATCCATTTTAGTGTTTGTTTATTTTTCAGCCATATTTCTTTTACTTCCTCGCTAATTTTAGTTCCTTGTCCCGCCAACATTAATGCAATCTTCATATCGAGTTGTCCTCCCTATAATCGTTCAAGAATTTTATGTGTCAGCATTTCGGAAGTATAGTGATTAAAGAAATCACTTATTTTTAAATTCACCTTGAATTGTTCTCGTATTCTTTTTTTGAACTTTACCAAGAGTGTCGAATCCATACCGAGATCAAAAAAGCTCTCTTCTGCGTGTACAGTCTGCTCATCCAGCAATGTACATACCATCCCAGACACCTCTTTATATATAACTTCATAATTGTCTTCTCTTAAGATAACGCTTGGAGAAACGCTATCTCCATCTAGTTTAATTTCATCTTTCAAACGTAACATTTGATCCAGCTCTATTTCTGAATCAGCGTACACTGCATCGACATTACGACAAAAAATGGTTAATAGTTTTTCCATATCCTCTGAGCTGTATTCACTCGATATCATTGTTATATGAAGTTCATGCATATGTTTATAAATTGAGAAGTGAATACCATATTTTTCATCACGGTATGTCTCGATTTCATGAAGTGTTATTTCATGCTCATGACTAAGTGTAGTCTCGATTAGACTTCCTGATTTGTAGTCAAATATGATATCCCGAAATATGTTCATACATTGCATCGATTCATGATATCTCACATCATCATAATGACTATTCGTTGTCATATCCTTGAATATCTGTTGTTGAACTTCTGCAGTTAGTTTCTCAACGCTTGAATAATTCTGTGTCTCAAGCCTCTTATGAAAGGGAACTAACTGAACAAAGTTTCCAAGTGCTCTGAAATTGGTCTGATTTCTACCCAAATACGGATAAGCCAGATACACGGAGTTATGGTTCAACCAGCCAGCCACACTTATTGCAAACGCAGTAAGACATAAAGAGAAATCGGTGTATTTTTGTTTGACTACATTCCCCAATTTTACCGTTTCACTTCGATAGTTCACATGCTCAATTTGTTTGTTGAGTAACCGAGATTTAAATCCTTCATATTCTCCGAAATTTACTGTAGCACGCTGTGAGTTATTATTAGAATTCTTCGTATGTTCATCCACAGTGCTACATTGGAAGTCCAGTGGCTCATCCGATAGATATGCTGCAATTACATCTTGTAAAAATAGATTAATACTTAAGCCATCAAGTAACGCATGATGTACATTAACAAATAGGTAATCATTGGTTTCATCCGCCACCTTACATAATACAATTTTGACTAACTCTTTATCTTCAACCGATATCAAGTGAGCATCAAGCATTGCTTGGGGTTCAAAAATAGACTGTGAGCAAATTTCAATTGTAGGAACTGCTGCCGTGATCCATCTTTCGATGTCAGAACCAATTCGATAGGAAGTCCGGAAAATATCGTAATGTTCAAAGTACACTGTCAGCAGATTATACATCTTGGCAATATTTAGCCCTTTCCCAAACTTCACAATCATGGGAATATTATAAGCCGTAGGATTGAGTAGACTGCTATTAATAATTCTTTTCTCACTATCACTAGCCGGCTTTAACATCATTCACAATCTCTCCTAAGGTGCGTGTAAATAGCATATCCAGATCCATCGGATAACCCTCTCCTCCTAGTTTCCAGATGACTTCCATTGCTTTAATAGAGTCACCACCCAGTTCCAGAAAGGTCTTATTCATGATTAGCTCAAGTTGGAGTACACTTGTGATGACTTCTGCAACCTTATTCATACTGTTGGACTTCTGATCTTTATGTTGGTTCATTGCTTGCATATCTGTTTTACCATTCTTATTCATCGGGATTTTGTCCACCACCTTAACCGTTGGTATCATATAATCTGGAAGTATATTGCGAAGATGCTGCCGGAATGGTTCTAGTTCGATCATTTCCGTTACAAATAGGTACAGACGTTTACCATCGAAATGAGCAAGACATTCTTTATTCAAGCCATAGTTGTATGCACAACGTTCAATCTCGCCAAGTTCGATTCGATATCCAGAGACTTTAACCTGCCGATCTATTCGCTCGATATAGCTCAATTCTCCATTTGCACTCTCACAAACAACATCGCCTGTCCGATAATAGCGTTGCCCCTCCCAGTACGCAAACGCTTTTTGATTCGCTTGATCATTGTCGATGTATCCTCTCATCAAACCTGAGTCAGATAACAATAATTGACCCTGTTCCCCGCGGCTCACCGGAACACCACTTTCATCCAGAATGAGATAATTCCCTTGGTCAAACATCTTCCCAATCGGTATTTCTGTTTCATCCCCTTTTACTTTATACCGCGTGGCAAAGACTGTCGTCTCCGTTGGGCCATACACATTGTACACGTTACAATATTGCGCTGCTTCATGCAGATGTTTGATAGAAGCACGTTCACCACCCGTTAAAATGAGTTGTAGCTTCCCCAGCTCCTCCACACATTCTTCAACATATAGATTGAACAATCGTGTTGTCAGGAATACCGTATCTATCTCTGCCAAAATCTCTGGAATGATATCAAAGTCAAGACTATCGTCCTTACTCACCATTCTAAGTGTCATTCCATTTAGTAATCCGCCAAAAATTTCGTAGACTGATGCATCGAATTCAAGAGGAGCAAATTGACCAATTACATTGCCTTGGTAGAATTCATTTTGCCTCACAATTTTTTCAATGGACCGATCTTGAATAGCTACAGCCTTAGGCTCGCCTGTTGATCCTGAAGTGAAGATAATGTATAAAAGACTGTCTTCTTGGCGAGAAGCACGCTTTACTCCCAATACGTCTTGTACCACATTTTGTTGAAGAGCGCTCTCTTGCTTCTCTATTTCCTTAAGACTATGAAGGATGGCTTTTCCATTCACTTTAGCCCGCATTTTATTTTTGCGATAATCCGGGTAGTCTTGAGGGATGACGCAATATGCCGCCCCCGCTCGAACAACTCCAAGCATGAGAATGACCGCTTCCAACTTATCCTCCGCCTCAATAGTTACTACATCTTCATTGGCAATTTTTTGCCGCATTAAATGTGAAGCTACCCTGGCTGTTAGCTTATCCAATTGACTATACGTAAGCGTATTTGAGGATCCCTTAATTGCTGTCTTCTCCTTATACGTATCGAAACTCCACTCTAATTCTTCTAATACATTCATCAGAAATCCCCCTATTAGACAAGACAGTTTTCCAGCGTTGTATCGATTTGATCTAACATAAAACGAACCTGCACTTCACTGTATTTGCTTGGATTATATTCAATTTCGATCTGTGCTTTACCATTCACCAGAAAAACACGGATATATAGTTCAAATTTGTTTAAGTTATCCGCAGGAATATATTGAAAGTAATTAAACATGTCTTCTTCGTAGGAATAGACAACCGGGTGATCAATAGTACATAGTGTTAGTGATTCCTTACCCCGCTTTGCGAACGCACTGAGATTATCCAAGGATATTTGTTTGATGGTTGTTAAAGTGTCACGTCCCCTTGCAATTCTTCGGGACTGCATCTGTACAAAACAACCGACCTCATGAAATGCCCCCATACTCATGCGCCAATTACCTATGGTTCCATACACGCAGCCTGTACAAGTCTGTTCTAATACCGATTCCCATAATCCTTGAAAAACTGAATTCTTGGTTACTTTCAACGCTGTTGAGATTTGCTCAATATGTTGAAATTGTTCAGGTTTTAAGAGTTTTATGAGACGACCTAAATGACTTTTATTAGTTGTTACCTGAATATTTTGTTCAGATAGCCTTAAGAATTCTTCCTTAGTAAAAGAAGACTTATTGGCTTGTAACTCATTAATTCGTTGATAGAAGCCAAAGTCGGTATACGGAGAATTCCGGGATCGTCCTGCAAGGCGATCCACAAACATAGATTCAAAATTTCTAATTCCCCATCCGTCAATACAGATATGGTGAAATTCAATTAACAAATACCTCTTTTGTTCATACTCTGCGAATTGAGTTCTCCAGGGATATTCTTTTGTGAGATCGATCATTTCCTTCCTTTGCTTCAAATATATTTCGGGATGTTCATCTAAAGTGATATGTGGAATCTCAAATTGAATTGCATCCAAACGATGATAACACTGGTTAAACATTCGGCGCTCCGCGTCATAAGTATACCGGGTCTGCAGGGTCGGGCATTCCTGTAATGTAATCAAAAGAGCAGTGTAAACTTCATTAAGATCAACGTTTTCTGGAATTTCATAAATGAAGGGCAGACGATACACAGGCAAATTATTGCAGATAAACATTTTTCTTTGTATATACGTCAGTTCACTAGATTGAAGAAGTTCCATCTGATGTTAACACCCCTTCAATATCCATAGAAACTCCTTGAAACTCCCTCAAAGCTTGCTCAAATATAACAACTATCCGTCTTTCTTCTTCCGAGTCATATACGTTGCGATCGATAAATACACTCAGTTGGGAATTTGAAATACCTCTACGCAGTTGAACGAAAATTTGAAACTTGGATAATCCTTCAAATTCAATTGTTTGATCAAATATAGATGAATCCTCATGCTGATCCCCTTCTTGCAACGTTTGAAAAACAACACGGGGATAAGATAGATTAAATCCATTTTGATTCAAATCCATTAGAGAAACCGCTTGGTTCATTCTTGCAATATATAAGCTTCTCTTCAGAATATCCGAATTCGTAGTAGAGAAGAACAAAGGTAAGACTCTTGCAAATGAACCAATTACCTGACTAGTTCGTGCTATAACGCGCCCATGATAAACAGCACCAATATAACCCTCTTCGTAATCAAAATATCTAGATAATGAATAATTGACTACTTTTAGTATCCTTAATTCTGTCTCTTCGAAATTTTCTATGCCTGTATCCAGGTTCCAGTGATATTGATGAAAGTATCCACTCCCAAGAGACGATTTACCCGGATTATAGAATTGTTTGTAAGGAAGAAGACTTCCCCACTGCTTAAGGGCTATAGATGTAGCATTACTGTACTCCTCTGCCAATGAAGCATATTGCGAATAAACAGGCTCCTGATAGTTATAACACTCTGTTATCTGATTTTTAAGAATCTGAATACCCATATGGTCAATAAGTAAATGATGAATATTGAAGTACAGATACATATCTCCTGTCGACCTCAAATGAACAAGTTTAAAGTCCCATAATTTCGAGTGAGGGTGTATACGAAGTGTCTCTTGATCTAACTGTAGATCGGCTAACGCTTCCACATCCACCAATTCAATATGTACCTGCCGCTGAGGCATTACTGAAGCCATAAAATGGCCATCCTGCATTTCAAATGAAGTGAAAAAAATATCATTTCCTTGAATAACCTGTTCAACAGCTTCCTTAACTCTTTCCATATGACTGGCTGCCTGAGATGTTAGACGGAATGCATAACTTACATTGTACATATCCGTATTTACGAACCGAAAACTATCAATGAAGACGGTTTTCAAGAAGCCCGGAAGATGATAACGCTTAGGATTATTCGATTCCGGCCCATCCTCCTGTTCTGCAATGGACTTTTTACTGAGTTTCTGTTTCAATTCTTTAATTGTAGAGGAAGTATAAATATCATGGTAAGATAGTTGCACTTTATAGTACTCGTAGGCATCCGTGATGATCTGAGCAATTTCGAAAGAAGTGATATCCGTATCCAATAGATTATCTTCATCGTTATATCGCTCAAAAAGAAGTTGAAGTGTCGAGCTCCGCTGAGCTTTACCAGAACAAATAGTTTCGCTGTTTTTCCCCTCAACTTCACCTTTTCCAACACTTGCTTCCTGCCCACCAATACTTAACTGCTCATCGAGATTAATACTATCCAACTTAAGTATCATCTCTCCCAAACGATCGCATATGCCCTTTACTAAGGTGTTATCGTAACGAAACTCCATATATAGACCGTCTTCATATTCATTAAATTGTGTATGGTTATCATATTTGTACAAATAATCTCCCAGAACAAATGCTGAGAACACTTCAGAATGGGCGATTGGATCTGACATTCGTGTATAAGAGACTACCAAGTCAAACCCCATCGAGCCAATGAGATTCATATATTCCTCATAAGTTAATGCACTTGAAGATTCGATAGCCACAAAAAAATCTTTGAAAAGAACTTTAGCGTTATCCTTGTAGTTCAGCTGATCTGACAATTGGAATGAATAAGGAACAACATCTGTGAAATTCCCAATATGATTCTGCTCTGTCTGATGATTCCTCCGAGATATAACTATCCCAAATCGGGATTGCCTACGCTCCGTTGCGAGAGCTATTGCATATAGTATGACACCAAATTTGGTAATCCGGAGTTTTTGTGCCAATGATCCAATGGCTTCCCATACATTTAATGACAATTTCACTTTTCCATAGACTGGATTTTCTAAATGCTCGTGAGTAGAGAAAAGGGATTTAGACTTAAATGATTCGAAATACTCACGGATCATCGTTGAATTTTCTTTTCCAATCGTTAGGGACTTCTCCGTTAGTTCATACAGATCAGCAGGAACAGAGAATTCTCCATTCAGCACTGAACATTCCAAAGCGGTCATAAATTCGTTCATTGAATCACCATCAAACACCAAATGATGGATAAGAAACTCAATTCTGCAATCCTCTTCATTTATATAGTATTTTGCCAGCCCTTCTCCCTCAAAAACATTCAGCTTGGTATCCTGTAGAGGAACATGACTTCTAAATGAATTAGGAGCGTTTAACTTAGAACAGAAAGTATACCGAGACTCTTTCTGAACAATGGTTAGCCCTAAAGCTTTATGGCCTTCCATTACTCGTTCAATAGCATCAGCTATATAAGTAGCCGTCCACTTAGGATCATATTTCACGGAAAAGAATATATCATAATTCTTACGATGCTTCTCGGCATACAGAATTTTTTCGTGTAGAGATGATAGATTGGATAGTTCGATTGTTTGCGCAACCTGAATGGCCAAGATAATGCTTCCTCCTATCTCCATCGTGTATCCCCGGTATCTCCATCATTGGAGGATTTACCGGGGAACGAGGTTCTTCTATATTTTATACACTTCAGAAGAGCTTAGATATCTTCCGTTCTCACTCTTGTCAGTAACACAAAAATAATCGCAGCACAGACGAACAGACTGATAATATGCACTGTAATCATGCTACTATCACCTTTAAATCCACTGAACATCTCATTGTTCAACTCTGTAATCCAATGGGTAGGCAGTACACTTGCAATCTTTTGCATACCTTCAGGCATAATTGAACTTGGCCACAGTGTTCCCCCTAACATCGCTAGAGGAAGCGATACTACAGTGATAAGCAACCGTCCAGTAGACATTTTGGTTGTACGACTTACAAGCAGTAAACCAATACCTGCCGCAATCATATTTAGTAAGCCATACGCTAACACGAGCAATAGAAGTTCTCCGACAGATAAAGAAAGATCAATTTGGAAGACCCCAGTCATAAGAGCAATCATGAGTATGAATTGTCCTACACCAATGACTGCAAACACACTTACGGTCTGCAAGTAGTAACTCAATTTACTGCTGGCTGCCAGTAATAAACGTTGAGTCGTGGTATGCACTTTATCACCAAGGAATAACAATGTATTGGTCATTGTAAGGAACATAATGATAAACACAATCATATTGAAAGAACTCGTTAACACCACTGCATTAGGGTTTCCAAGAATCTTCTGTTCCACTTGAATTGGAGCTTTGTTCGCTGCGGTTTCTTTCATACCTGCAGTCAATGATTCTTCACTGGTGGCATTTTTGGCCAGTGTTTTTAGAACAGAGAATACACTGTTAAGTTTAATCTCCAACGAGTTTGAATTAAAATTTTGTTCATTCACGTAACTATTTACTTTTAGCAGATCCGGATCATTAAATATGTCCTGAATATTTGAAGTAAATACGATCCCCAGATTGGTACTATGATGAATAGCATCATCTGCTGATACTGCTTGAGTAATAGTGACATTCTGCTTCTTCAGCATAGCGGTGACATAAGAATTCACAGCTGAATCTTCTACATACATCGTAAGTGTGACCTTCGTTGCTTCCTCATATTGCGCTACTACAGAATACGTAAACACAACTGGCAACAACAAGATTAAGATAAAGGTAAGCTTTCGCTTGAAAATACGTCTTAAATAAAGTTCGAATACCCGCATCTTATCGCGCCTCCTTTCTTGTGAGCGAGTATACTGCAATTAGAACAAAACCCATTGCAGCAATAAGTGCAGTAAACACAGGCATCAAATCAATTACGCCTTGCCCAATATAATCAAACATTGGACGTTGAAACACTTCATTAATACTTATGGAACTGAGCTCTCCCATATCCAGTTTGACGAATCCACCACCGACAAATGTCATAACCGGAATCAACAATGTCACTACACCATCCACTTGCTTGATTCGACGCCCAATAACCCCCAAGAGCAAACCTAGAGCGTTAAAGAAAATTGAACCTGCGATAATGATGAAAAATACAAACATCATGTTGTCTCCATAGCTGACATTGAAGAACAGCTTTGCACAAAATACAATGACTGCTCCTTGCAGAATAGATATCGTACAACCCGTTAAAAACTGTCCCATAATTAGTGCTGTTTTTGAGATAGGACTAACAAGGTAACGATCTCCTAGTGCTTCACTGTACTCTTCTTGTACAAAATTCATGGTATTAGCCAATCCATACACAAGAATTAGAACTAGCATAGTCACTCCATAGTAGCTCATCGCTGAAATATTGGAACCACTCTCAGTGGAAGCCTCTGTTGTAGTTCCCGGAGCAGCCAACATATTACTATACTCATGTGAATATACAATATTCGGATTGTTGGTACTTGCAACTTCCATTGCCAGGTATCCATCACCATAGGCTGATAGGGCCAGATCTGTAATATTAACTTTCTCAATATTGTTATCCTTACCATATACCATGATGTTACCGTTCTTCTTATCCTCGTACTCACTTGTTAGATCTTTAGGCAGATAAATATACTGTTCTACTTCACCAGACTCCAGCATCTTAAGCGCTTGTGTGCTACTGGACTCTACCTTGACATCAAACATCTCTTTATTGTTTTCACTACTAAGGAATGAAACAATATTTTTCCCTACATCCCCGCTATCTTCATTGACCACAACTGTTGAAATCTGAGATACGAAGGTAGACTTCGTTTCCTTATCTCCTGTCTGGAACACACCGGACAGTGCATTACCAAGGATAAGAATCAAAAGAAGCGGAAGCAGGATGTAATTGACAAATACGACAGGATTCTGAAGCTTACGCTTCATACTCGTTGCAAATATCGTCCACATAGTTCTAATCCCTCAAATTCTTTCTTGTTAATTTGAAGAACACTTGTTCCAAATTAGGGGTAATATATTGAAAGCTTTTCACATCTTCGCCAAAAGACTCTTTGATCTGACTTATGGCATTCACGTCATTTTTAGGGACTCCCAACTCAACATTGTTCCCTTCTGCCAGTAATACAACATAATCCTCAAGCTGCTTGGTATAAGCTGTACTTTTACGTTGTAGTTCCAGACGGATAATGGCCTGGTCTGTATGTTCCTGAATAACATCATTGAGCTTGCCTTGGCAGAGCAATTGTCCATCATCAATAATTCCGACATGAGAACAAATTCGTTCAACTTCTTCCATGTAATGAGAAATATAGATAACGGTTGTTCCAAGTTGATTCAACTCTATAATCGCATCCAAAATTCGATTACGTGATTGCGGATCAACACCCACCGTTGGCTCATCCAGTATGATGACATCCGGATTGTGGACAATACCACAAGCAATATTGAGTCTTCTTTTCATACCACCAGAGAATTTTTTAGGTTTTTGTTTGCGTTCTTCCCACAATCCAACAAACTCAAGGGCAAAGCGAACCTGTTTTTTCAGACGCTCTCCCTTCAAACCGTACAGTTTACCGAAAAACAATACATTCTCATAAGCAGATAGATCATAAATCAATGCCAAATCCTGTGGAACATAACCCACTCGTTTGTTTGTGCTTGCATTGAGATGTTCATTAAACCACTGAATCTTTCCGTTTTGAGGTTTATCCAGCCCTAACATAACTCTGGTTAAAGTAGATTTTCCTGCCCCATTGGGACCAAGTAATCCGTAAATTTGACGATCACCAACCGATAAGGATAATTGTTTTAGTACTGGTTTCTTTTTGTTATAACTGAATTGAATATTCTCTCCAGTAAATACCGTTTGCATATAAGTTTACCTCCCAGATTTGTTGTGCCTTTTATGTAAACCTAGTGTAGCACTCAATCTCATCACTTAAACTTTCATGTCATAACAGGCACGTATGAAGTAATAACTGTACTTTCTGAAACAGATATCGGCTTCGTAACCGTTAATACAGTATCTCTGCTGATTAGGTTCAACAACTAAAACAACGGTCCTGTAGATACGATATCTCGTATCTACAGAACCGTTGTTACACCTTAGACCTTTCTTATTATGTTTATGTTGTAACAGTTGCTGCAACGGGTTGGCCTGACTTATTCTTTTGCATGCCAACTCTCAGCAACGTAATTCCCCACGTTATCACCGAGATCAACAGAAGATGAATCATGAATCCACCCACAGCTTCTCCACTATAGATCAAACGCATAAATCCCTGTACCCCATTGGAGGCGGGCAGAAAGTTTCCAATATAGCGGTAGAATGGCGCCAGCATCTCTGCTGGAATGATATTTCCTGCTGTCATCAACTGAAGCGGAACCATCGCTACATTAAATAGAGGACCTGCATTGCCAAACAGGGCAAAACTCATTTGTGTAAAACAGATACAAGCCAGACTCACCAACACATGATACAGATACAACGCACCGAAGGAGCTCGCAACATCCGTGAACTTAAGGGCTACTGTATCCACAATTAGAGGAACGATTACTGCTATACACAACAACAGCATTTGTCGTCCCCAGAAGATTTCCCATTTGGAGTGGTTACGCTTCATGATATTCGACGTGATATTGAACTGAATGTTCATAGTCATCGAAGCAATGTAGGTGATAAAACCCAGAATCATGGGTAGCATCGATGTTGCAAAATCACTCACGCTGTTCGTTTTATTAATTTCAGCCTTCACAGGCCCTTCATTCATCTTCGCCATCGCTTGTCCAATAGCTGCACTTAAATCTTCGCTATTTATACTATCGTTATTAAGTGTCACTTGAACCTTGGATTCTAAAATCCCTTGTCCCATTTGTGCAGTCATTCCGGTCGCAGCATGTTCCACAATTGATTTGGCTACATCGGCATTTCCCTGATTGATATAAAAGGACAAGCTCGCGTCTGCACCGCCGCCAATCTGGTCAGCGAACCCTTCCGGAATAACAATAACCATTGCATAGTTACCTGCATTCATCTGTTGCTCGGCTTCCTTGGCAGAATCCAGTACATTAACATGGAAAGGCGCGAGCGTTTCAATCTGCTTCTGCACCTCTGTCCCCTGTGTCCCATCTTCGTTCACCAGAGCAACTTGAAGTTGATCTACTCTCTCCGTGGCCTGATGATACCCCGTCATCCAGATTACAACAAATAACAACGGAACAACCAAAGCAAAAACCAATCCTATTTTTGTCTGTGGTACTTTTAGAAATTCTTTGAAGCTTTTCATTCATTCACGACTCCTATTAGTTAAAATTAAAATAATTGCACTACATATATATGCATGTGCACATATTAGACCAAAAAAATTTATTTCATCTTCTCATAGATGCGATTCATAACATTTATGAATGTTTCAAGCTCTTCAGGGGAGCATTGGACAAGTGCCTCTTGCTCTTGCTGTTTAGCCTTTGGTGTCAGGACATTATTCATTTCCAATCCTTCCGCCGTCAAACAAAGCAATACCGCTCTGCGGTCCTGTGGATCTTCTTCTCTCGTCACCAGACCTTTGCGAATTAACTTGTCTATAATTTTGCCTACAGTTGTCTGGTCCCGAACGGTTAATTCAGCCAGCTTCTTCTGCGATATATGACTTCCCGCCTTACTCAATTCATTCAGAACGGCAAATTGTTCCGGAGTAATATCCTGTTCACTCAGATTTCTGGTTGTTGTTTTTTTGTATGCCAGATACGTCCGTGACAAAATCAATCCGAGTGGATTTTCATCCATATTAACAGGCATGCTGATGCTCCTTTCTCTAAATAGTAGCACTACCATCTAATTTGCGTAAGCTCTATATTATTACCATATCTACAATACTGTCAATTTAATTTTTATCTTTTCAAACAAAAAGAGACCCACCCGATAGTCAGGCAGCTCTCTCCTCTGGCATCGTCAAGCCACACTTACTCGGGCTTGCCACTTGAAGTTTCGGTATCGTCCTTCTTCTTCGTACCTTTACTTTTATAAGGCTTCGGGGTACTTTTCGCCCGGTTAGCAGCTGCTTGCCAACGGTTCCAGCCTTTTTTGCCAGTACCACGGCCGGTGCCGCCTTTTCCTTTTGCTTTGCTCATGTTATCACTCCAATAATCCTGTATATGCTTAAAAATGACCGTCCTCGGTAACTTATTATGCAACCCAGCCCATCTAATTCACTTCCAGCAATTCTTATTATACCAAAAATCGATGCTCCTACGTCTTTTCCGCACAATTACATTTCAGCCTTCGGTTGTTTCACCGTTTTGACCCCTCTGAGTACCCGCAGAGATAACAGGAAACAGATCGCCAAAACAGCTGCTGCTGAAACGTAAGGATAGTTAATATTCACATCGAACAGTGCTCCAGCTACGATCGGACCTGCGATATTCCCCAAACTGGTATACGCCGAGTTCAGTCCGGCCACAAAGCCCTGTTGTTCTTGGGCCAATTTGGACATCTGTGTACTGATTGCCGGACGCAAAATGTCCATACCCAGAAAGACGATAAACGTTACCACAAGAATGAGCCAGTACGTATGCACGAACAAGGTTAACAGTACAAATACCGCTACAAACAACAGACAGACCGAAATGACCATCTTTTCACCAAACCGGTTGAGCAACCAACCGATCAGGGATACTTGCACAACCGCACCCGCAATGGAACCAAATGTAATAATGAATGCAATGTCTTTTGTCGTGAAACCAAACTTGTGATCCACAAACAATGAAAATACCGTCTCATAGTTCGCCAAACCAAATGCCATAACAAACACGATGATCAAGCTGAAAAAGTAGGGTTCACGGTACGAATTTAGCAATTGGGATACCATACCCGGAGCTTTGACCTTCACTAAGCCAGGGACAGGTTTACTCTGCTCTCCTGTGCTTCGTGCGGATTCCGGCAAAATAATCAAGGTAATGATCGCTGCCAGCAAACCAGCAACTCCTGCAGCGTAGAACGGTATTCGAATGCCAAAGTCCGCAATGTATCCACCAATTCCCGGACCGATGATGAACCCGGTTGTAATGGCTGCATTAATCAAACCCATACCTTTACCGCGTTCTTCCTCTGTCGTAATATCCGCGGTGTAGGCCATAACTGCCGGGAAGATCATCGCCGCTCCAATACCACCCAGCATCCGGGCTGCGAAGAGCAGCACTGGTGCGTTGACCGCACCGAACATAAACTCGGATACGGCAAAAATCAGCATGCCGCCAACGATAATTTTCTTACGTCCCCACGTATCCGACCATCGACCCGCAAGCGGGGAGAAAAGAAATTGAGTGAAGGAGAATGCCGCTACCAGCAATCCAACCGTGAATCCGGTGATATGCAACAGATCCATATACGCAGGCATGATCGGTACAACCAGACCAATACCCGTAAAAACGAGAAAAATATTAAACATTAACAGCAGCAGTGCGCCCCTGTTCCGTGTTAGTAATGCCATGATTCCATCCTCCGTAGTTGTCAAAATGTTGCTTAATCTTTATCTTTTGCAATCCCGTGCAAGAATACACTAGCGGCCTGGCGATATAGAGCGAGAGCCTGATCGGATTCCATGCCCCGTGACATCTGGCTAAGACCAATAATGGTACTTTCCAATATGAGCGCAAGATTATCTACATTGTCTGCTTTGAACTCACCGCTCTCAATGCCTTGTTCGATCATTTGTTTGTTAAATTGAAGATGCCGCTCAAACATCAAGGAGATACGCTCCTCGATATCATTTTCTTTCTTCTCCCCAGTGAAGAACTCATCGGCTGCTTTGGTCAGCGGGTGATTCATATCATCCAATATCAATTGTTCCGCCAAGCCGTAAATCTTCTCCGTGGAGGTGCGGTAGAGATGTTCTTTAGCTGCCCAACTCGCTTCCCACTCCCGATCCCACTCATCGATTAGATAAAGGAACAGGCCTTCTTTGCTTTTAAAATGGTAATATATATTGCCCTTACTGCTGCCCGTCGCAGCTACAATATCCTCAATGGACGTTGCTTTATAGCCTTTTTGTACAAAAAGGGCTTTGGAAGCATCCGCAAGTTTCTTCTTGGTCTGCTCGGTTTGAAGTTGTTTTTTATTCATATTCATTCGTTCCACTCCGTCCCATGCATACTGAACATTCGTTCTGTATTTTAACAGATGCATTGAATATAAGCAATGAAAAAGGAGAATCGGCAATTATGCCAACTCTCCTTACCTGATTCATTTCATCTTTTTACCTTGACCATGTAATATTTTCAGTTGACCATTCTCGTAACCAACCTGATACGTAACCTTATATTTCGCCGTTACATATTCGCCATCCCTGCGTTCATCCGCTGTAATGACGGCGGTGACTTCTATCTCATCATTCCCCTTGTCCGACGACGAGACCTCCCCGATAACTACATAATCGGTGTTAAGATACCCCTCACGGAATTTGGCATAAGTTGTGCCGCTTTGCCAGTCACTTCCGAGTAATGCATAGGATTCGACATAGTCACTCAAGTTCAGATAGCTATAGAAATCAGTAACCAATGCCTCGGCTTCAATAGAAGAAGCAGATAGCCTCGAAGTACCTTCACCTACCATTTGGACAGCTTTTGTGATAGACGAAGTATTGGACCATGCCTGCACCTGCTTCAACACACTAGTGATCGGGATACTAAATCCCAGTCCGGCTTCCTGTTTTACCCCAGTTGAATTAATACCAAGCACCTCGCCCGTCTCTGCATTGATCAGTGGGCCACCGCTATTACCGTTAGTGATAGGTGCGGAGATTTGGTACATATTCGTATAAATGTACGGTGCAATCTCAAAACTGCGTTCGACACCGCTAATGATTCCCGTTGTTACTGTGTTTTCGAAGCCTAACGGGCTGCCAAGCGCCAGAATCTCATCTCCAACTTCCGCTTTGGACTTCGCAATGGGCAACGGCTGTACTTCTTTCAAATCAGGTACTCTGATCACAGCAACATCCGTTTCTTCCCCGATCCCGATAACTGTACCTTTATATTCCTCATGATTCAACGTACGGATGGTCACTTCCTTTGATCCCTCCACGACATGCGCGTTAGTCACAACATCTCCCTGTTCATTGTATAGAAAACCGGAACCCAATCCACTGCTACTCTCAATCGTAACCACTTTTTTCTGACTCTCTTCAATGATCTGTTTACGCGTTTTCTTCACGATTGTCTTGGAGGCAGACTTCTCTTGAGGGGTTTCAACCTCCTTTGCAGTGACGACAGCCAATCTGGGACCAACCTCCAATTCATCAGCCGAGTGCTGATGTATCCATAACACGCCTCCTGCCCCAGCCCCGATAATGATTGCACTGGATAGGATTGTACTCCAAGTTCTTTTGGACATTCTAACTCCCCCTACTCCAGATACCATGTTGCACTCGAAACAGATACGTCTGCTGCTTCGTACACACCATAATAATAGGTTTCAAAATAACCCTGCTCTCCAGTACCCAATGTGACTGGATACACATATGCATCTGTCTCACCAATATAATCACCATCCGTGCTATTAATATTGATTATCAGTGCAATTGACCAGATCGGGCGCGTACCCTTGTTAGTTACCATCCCACTAATATGTAGATCACCATAAATATCCAGTTCCGCTGTCAGCTCTACAACACTTACTGCTCCTGTGCGATTTCTCAATTCTTCCTCAGCTGCTTGTTGTTCCGCTAACAGGATACGTTCTTCTTCTGCTTTCTCAAATGCCTTCTTCTCACGCAATATCTCTTCTCGATACGTTGTCAGTTTAACTTCCTCTGGAGCATAAGACAGCCCTTGATCAACGGTTTGCAGTGCCGCTGTAAAATTCTTTTTCTTCACTTGCTGCTCAGCCTGTTTATAGCTAATCCCGGTCAGTTTATCTACAATCTGCTTCTCTACTGCTTCGGCTTCCTTGCCATTCAAGTTTGATACTGTTTTGAGTTTCTCTGCCAGACCCTCAACCGTTGTCAAAGTATCAATCTCCTTTTTCACCTTCAGTACAGCCAGCGTGACCTTTCTGTTACTTAACGCGGCACGGACTTTGGCAAAAACCGGCTCCTCTCGTTCTCTCAACGCTTTGGATACAGCCTGAATAGTTTTGTCTCCTGCGGACAATTTTCCTGTTTTCAGACTTGTGGAAGCCTCGTTCAACTGATTCATCAGATTGAACGCTTTTGCCGTGATTTGGCGATCCTGTATAAGCGCATCTACATTCGGACGTTTCGCGAGAGCCGTATCCAGGAGTTGCAAAGCCTCTTTGTATTTTCCGTCCAGTGCAGCTTGTTCTGCTTGCAGATGCAGCGCTTTTACCTCTGCGTTTATACCGCTCTCCTGATTATAATAGTACGTCAACAGAGCACCCATTACCGCTGCCAATAGCAGGGGAATGATCCAGCTAAATGTACGACCTTGATTGGCACTTTCTTGCCTTGGTGCAGGTTGTTGTTGCCGGGATAGTGATTCGGCTGGTGCTGTTTCTTTCAATTTGGTGCTACACTTTCTGCACGTGTTATCCCCCGGGCTGTTTTTCGTCCCACATACGTGACAATACACCCTGATCCCTCCATCTAAAAAACATATGTAACCTTTACTCTCTGATACTTCAGCATGTTGCATGCTTCGATTCAAATCGCCAACGTGAATCGACATTTATCATATAGCAAAAAGGTAAAATACACCATATGTTCTATAGATATCACGTTTGAACGAGTCATACTGGATGCAAAAAAACCTTCCTACTTTAATATAGGAAGGCTCTAGTTATTTTCATTTTGTCACTCCGAAGGAAAAGCACTTAGATCCATATAGGAAACTTCCCACAGGTGATCATCAAGATCTTGAAAACTCCATCCATACATGAATCCATGATCCTGTGGTTCGTTGGATGGTTTCCCTCCTGCATCGAGGGCAGCTTGTACAATCACATCCACCTGTTCACGACTATCTACAGACAGTGCAACGATGACTTCGGTTGTATCGGCAGCATTGGAGATTTTTTTCGAGATGAAGGATTGGAACCGTTCCTCCACCAGAAGCATGGCGTAAATATTTTCTCCGATGATCATACAAGTAGCGGACTCGTCCGTAAAATTGGCGTCAAACTCAAACCCTACTTTGGTAAAGAATTCAACGGATTTCTTCAAATCTTGGACTGGTAAATTGACAAAAATCTGCTTAGCACGAATAGCCACCATGGATCACCTCGAACTCATAGAATAGATTCCACCTCAAAATAACACCTCGCGTATACGCTGTCAATTGAATATAATGGAGACATTCCAACTTGTGAGGTGACATGGATGTTGCTCCGAATGGTTCGAAGTAAATAGACGTCGGGCTGGGTCAAAACGCGTACCAGTTATCAAGGGACACGTCTGTCCATTTGATCCGATTCGACCACTTACAATAGAACGATTTCGCACAACTCTCTTGTCCTATTCAAACAAACTCACATTGGAGGAACATACAAATGAAAAATAAAATAGATTACGCTGACTTTTATGAACGAGTAGGCCGGACGAATGGCTGGAACTTCAGCTCCATGAATGTTGTCTCGGAAAAAATCGGATGGAACTTCTATGAGGAAGTTGTTCGCCATACGCGCTCGTCCGACCTGTTGCTGGATATTGGGACGGGTGGTGGAGAAGCTATCTTGTCCATTGCCAAAGAAGCCTTGTTATTGGTTGGGATCGATCTCGCTCAAGGAATGATTGAAACTGCACAGCATAACCTTCTCGCTGCGGGAGCTCATCCCAATGTACGCTTTCTGCGTATGGACGCAGAGAAACTGGCTTTTCCAAATTACTTCTTTGATGTGGTATCCTCCAGACACTCCAGATTCTCTGCTTCAGAAGTCTTCAGAGTGCTTGATGAGGGTGGGATATTTCTAACCCAGCAGGTCAGTGAACAAGATAAATCCAACATTTCAGAAGCTTTTGGCCGAGGACAGAGTCTTGGCATTCAACCTGGCACATTGATGGAACGATACAAGCATGAACTTCAAAAAGTAGGTTTCCAGGACATTCAGGCCCGTGAATATAATGTGGTGGAGCATTATGCTACACCCGAAGATTTGATGTTTCTCCTAACCCATGCACCCATCATTCCTGATTTTGGGAAGGTAGAAACTGACTTTGAGCGATTCCAGCAGTTTGTGAATGATCATCACGACGAGAAGGGCATTCGTACTAACTCGGCACGCTTCATGATTACTGCAAGGAAATAATGGCCAACCTTATCCTAAAACTATTGGGGGAAACATAATGTCAAAACAAGTTGAAATCACTTATCGTTTCGATGCTCCACGTGAACTTGTGTTTACGGCATTTACCGAATCAGAACACCTGCAGAAATGGTGGGGCCCAAAAGGTTGGACATTTGATGTTGCTGAATCAGATTTTCGTTCGGGCGGTGTCTTTCATTACAGCCAGAAACCTGCTGACGGCGACACCATGTGGGTTAAATTCACATACAGTGAGATTATTACATCAGAAAAAATTGTTTACACCAGTTTCTTTTCTAATGAGAACGGTGACACTGTACGTGCGCCCTTTGACGAAAGTTGGCCTATGAAAACCCTGAATACCATGACGTTCAGCGAAGACCAAGGGGAAACAACCCTTATAATGACTGTTGCTCCCGTATCTCCGACGGAGGAAGAAATTCAAACTTTCGAGGCTTCACAAGAGATGGTACAAGCAGGATTTACCGGAACATTCGATCAATTAACCGAATACCTAACAAAGATATAATCTATTTGGTGTACCCTTGGTATAGCCGCAAACAAAAAAAACACCGTAACCGGTGTTTTTTTGTTATTTATAACCTCACTCTATTTTCTTCGCATACCTTACTCGGCTCCATTGTTTACCTTGTCGGGCATTTCCAACTTCTCCAAGAAAGGCTTTAACTTATCCACGACATAGTGGCTTCCGCCCCGGCCGTTCACTTCTTCAATGACAGCGGATAACAGGAAGGTCGGAGAGTTGGTATCAAATACCACGAAAAATCCGTTCTCTTGACCCTTTTCTCCCTTCTTCGCTTTCAGCTCCGCTGTTCCCGTCTTACCCGCGAGTCCTCCAGCGATTGAATTCAAGGAGTGGGCCGTGCCTCCCTGCCGGGAAACGACTTCTACCAAAGCATCCTTAACCGTATTTGCGGCTTCTGGAGTAATAATCACCTCAGGGTCAGTGCTTTCTTTTCCCTCAATCAGAACAGGCTTCACCAGTTTTCCTTCATTAATAAAAGGTGTAAATGACGTTGCCAGATGAATCGGTGACATCAACATCTCCCCTTGCCCATAGGACGTATCCGCGAGCAACACCTCAGACGACAGATCCAGATTCGCTTCGTTGGCGTATTGGCTCGGCTTCAAATACAATTCATCCAGTCCAAAATTATCACCAAAACCAAACTTCTGGATCCCATCAATAAACTTGGCGCTGCCCATCTCGATCGCTTCCATGGCAAAGTAAATATTGTCCGAGTACACCAGTGCATCGACCATATTCACCGGAGATAAACTCTTCACACGCTTGACATAATAACCGCCCCAACTATCGTCTTTGCGCCATTGCAAGCCAGAGATATCATGTGTTTTGTCCGCTCTGGTCACCTTCTCCATCAGTCCAGCTGCGGCTGTAATCGCTTTGAAGGTTGATCCCGGTACATACCGGGTAGTGACTCTGTTGATAAAAGGAAGCTTCTCATTCGCCGAATATGCATCCCACTCTGCCTGAGTAAGTCCTGTAACCATCTTGTTCGGGTTATAGGAAGGCGCACTGGCCAACGCCAGCAGGTTGCCGTCCGTTGGATTCATCAGTACCATCGCTCCGGCATCTCCTCCGCTGGATAATGTCTGATACAGTTTCTTTTGTTGCTTGGAGCTAATCGTCAGTTGCACATCCTGTCCATCTACAGCATCCTTACGAATAAGCTCAGAGCGGGAGTTGCCGGATTCATCCGTGATTTCAATCAGACCGCCACGTTCACCACGCAGCTGTTTCTCCATGGACTGCTCCAAACCTGCTTTGCCGATCCAGTCCTCTGCGCGATAATACCCTTCCGTATCCTTATCCAGATCTTCTTTGGTGGCTTTCCGCACGTAACCAATCAGGTGTGCAGCTGCCTCACCGAGTGGATAATAACGGATTTCTTTGCTTTGCATCGTAACCCCGCTTAAAGACGAAGGTACGTCAAACTCTTCCGTGGAAGCAATCGGGACAAAATATTCCGGTTTCACCCATGTCTGCGCAAGCGCCTTGTGAATGGCATCTTCCGAAACCTGATAATAGCTCGCGATTCGGGCGATCATCTGGTCCGGGTTATCACCAAGTTTCTCAGGTACAATGCCCCATTCGTTCATCGTACCCTTGGTAGCCAGCGGCAAACCATCGCGATCCACAATGTTTCCACGATCCGGGAACAGCGTCCTCACGCGTACCTTACTGCCCTTAATCATGTCAGTCAGAATCAGCGAAGGCTGCCAGTTAATTTGCCAGGTTTTACTCCCGTCTTCAAGCTCCTGCCGCACCAGATTCAGTGTATGCGTCTCACTAACTTCTCCCAAAAAGGTTGTCAGTTGCAGATCATAATCCACTTCATACGTATCCGGGTTAGTATTCTCTGCAGTTGCCTTGCTGTCATCAGACGCCGTTTCGGCAACATCCACTGGCTTAACTTCCGCCTTGACGGTGGATACTTCCATACCCGAATAGATCGCATTGTATTTCTCAACAAATTGTTCCTTGTTCATGCCCGAGTCTTGCAGCGAAGCAGGCGTCATCAACGTATACAGCTGGTCAAACTCTTTTTTCTGCAGATGCTCTATGTACTGATTCACGGTGGTCTGGGGCTTGGCCTCTGCTTCTTTGTTATTCTGCATGTATAGATACATTCCGATTCCACCTGCAAATAAGATGGGCAGCAGTCCGTACATTAATTTACGCTTGGATTTCATGGTTACATCACCTCTAATATACACTATAGATTTCCAGAGCCATTTAAACAATGAAACAAATCTGACGAATTTATCATTAAAAATAGCCGAAAGCTCACATAATATGTTTAAATAAGAAGAGTGAGATTACATACTAAAGCTTTTTTGCTATGCAAAAGGCTGAAAAGGAGCCCGATGATGGAAATCAGCTATTTTTTACTCCCCAAAGCCGAAGTGGCCTATATCAAGTCTACCGCTTCCATGAAAGATGCTATTGAGCAACTGGAATCGCAGCACTACACCGCCATTCCCGTGATTGACCAGGATGGAAAATATGTTGCTACCCTGTCCGAAGGCGATTTGTTATGGAAAATGCGAAATACACCCGGATTGACTTTTGATACGATGGATCAGGTTCAGGTCCATGAGATTAACAATCGGGTATATAATGAATGTGTATACATTGAGGCTGAAATGGAGGATATGCTGACACTCGCGGCAGACCAAAATTTTGTGCCCGTGGTAGATGTCGATCGTGTCTTCCTCGGTATTATCCGTCGTAAGGATATTATTGAATATTATACGCGTAACATTTCGGATTAGATTTAAGCAGACCATCCCGGTAATAAACGAATATTCAACTCGAAAGGGTACTCCTGTGGTCAATCATTGGCCAACTGGGGTACCCTTCTCTATTGACGGTATGGCGGGGTATCACGCTATTTACGCTTAGCACGCTCCTCTTTGTAATACATCAACACGTCCCTTGGGCTTCCCTGAAATGCGCGCTCTTTGCCGAACTCATACGCCTGATGCAGATACGAATACGCCTCGTCATGCTGTTCAAGTCTCAAGCAGATCATGCCGAGATCGATCAACGGACTCGTATTTCTATCCGTACTCCGTGTTTGCAGCGATATCTCAGCCCACGGCTTCGCCAGTTCATATTGCTTCAGATCCATATGTGCATTCGCGTGGCAGGATGCGATCCAGCTTGCAATCTCCCATTCCATCTTCGGCTCGGGCAACATGCCCCATGCCTGATCATAATAGGTAAGTGCTTGTTCATGTTGTTGCGTCTCATCCAGCACATTACCAGCTTCTACCGTTCCAATAATTTGTCGCTCCAGTTCGGCATGTTCCGGTGTTAGATCTTTCATTGCACCGTCTCTTCTTCCAGGACGAAATACCACTCCAGAAAAGCATTGAAATCAGCCCACTGAGGCTCACTCTCGCCATTGAGAAACCGTTCGATGGACTCCCCCAGTTCCACCAGCACCACTTCTCCCGTCTGACGGTTGTAGAAAAATCCACCTTCACCTTCAAAACTATCCATTGGAATATACGCCTCGGGAAGCCCCAGTGTAAGCTGTGCTACATTCATGTCTTCCATATATACGGTGTTCTCCATAAACCAGCAGATCTGATACAACTCCTGATGCCTGCTGTAGAAAGTCGGTCCATCCTCTGCATGTAAATAAAATTGTGCAAAATCTGACTGTAGATCGATCTCTAGCTTCCGTAATCCTTCTTCGTATGCTGCTGGAACATCTTCATGCCACCAGCCTTGCTCCTGGCAATGATCAATCACTTTATTGGATAACATCGTAGCCCTCCTATTTCAATTTTGCTCATAATACCTGTTCAAAAAGATTGGTTTTCAGTACCGAGAAGATGGGATGAAGCTAGAAATGGAGTAGCGGAGCGTAGGGAGAACTACGTGAGCAACCGCAATGTTTCTGCATGAAACAACCTCCGTAAGCCTCCACTTATTTCGGCTGAATTCCATATTCGATGCCCCCAGGCATCCTTAGTAATCAAAAGCGGACTTTTTGAAGAACCTCCTATTTCAATTTGACGGGTATCCAGATTTGGGGAGGCGTGCCGTGACCTTTATATACTTCAAGTTCCGGAATGCCTGCATGCTGACATGAAGTGGAAGGAAACCATTCTGTCATAATATGGTGCCACAACCGTTGTATCGCCTCCGGCTCTAATTCATCGGCCTCAAATACAACCCAATGGGACGCGGGAAGTTCGATTGACACCAAACCTTCAGGCACTTCACCTGAGTGAGAGGTAGCAATCCAGTACTCCATTTGATTGTCCTGCAGCTCTCGCTGATCTACACAGATTCCCACCAGACCAGGAATGGCTCCGTTATTGAACCCGTTTAAACGTTCCTCAATTCCATCTGCCAATGCATCTTGCCACATCTTTGGAATTTCTCTTAAATTCTCGCCATCCACACAAGAGAACGTTCGTTTAATGCCCACAAAGCTAAGGGACTGCTGTTCGACCACTTTATCATTCACATTCATTAGATGGACTCCTCTCCGAGAGCGATATGGGGCATGATTCTCCATGATCCATTCATGAAAACATTGTCTGATAATTGATATGTATCTCCGATATGTCCTACAGTTACTGTATCAAAAGAGTAGGTAGATTGGAAATAGTGCCCGTATTCATGTTCATCCTGTCCTCCATTTCCTAATTCTGGTGCAACTTTCTTCTTAGTCGTTCGTCAAATTACTGATTAAATTTAAAGGAGATGACTATGCGAATAACTTGCAGCCCCGGTTTCCCAGGAAGCATGATTGGATCGATTGATCTTCAGCCATCGAAGTATTACAACGCACCTTCCAGTAACAGCCAGATTACAGATCATGTTAATCCTGAACTCGTTACAATCCCATATGTGGAAGATTTGGAATTCGGATCACACTTTGACCCCATGAAGATCATGAACGGAACTTATAAAGATGAAATGCATGTGAGCTATGATGTGGAGTTTACAATTGATGTGGACAAAAAAGGCTACATTACGCAATTTGAGCATACGTTCCAGCTGGAACGTTATCTAGATCTGGTTCGCACACAGTCCTATAAAGTGATTAAGACAAACTGGCGTGGACAAATATTTCACGTGATGACATACAGTTACCTGGAGGAAGTCATTAATACGAAGAATGTTCTTTTTAGATGTAACAATGCCGAAGATGTCTTCGTCGTGGCTGAACTTATGCCTCATCGTGTTGGTGGCATTGTGGTACAGCCCAATAATCTTTATCTTCATTTCCGTGCACTCATCTCGGCCCGAGATGATCTGTACCCATTAGATTATATGTGTGAGCCTGATTTCGACCTGAGTCTCGATTAAAAAAGTAGATACATATGTATGAGGAGTACAAGCTGTCCCGAATCGGCGGGGGCAGCCTGTGTTCTTTTTTTTCACAATTAAAACTCCAATTCTACTCATTTCCCTCTCACTCCTTCACACGATCGACCTTATGCTCCCATACCTGCCTCTAAGCAAAATCAGCTGTAATGTCGATGAATATACCATGATGTTGTAAAGGCATACGTTCTTCGTACGTTCAGAATTGAGAGGGGTTGGAAACATGGTTTACCGAAAAAATAAAATGCATTCGCTGTTCACTCTGCCCTTGGCAGGCCTGCTGTTTCTGTTATGGGGTGCTCAAGCGGCGCATGCAGAACAGATCGACAGTTTGCTCCCAGAGCGAAGTCAGCAAGAAATTGTTCAGAAGTGGAATCAGTGGATGAATGGCAATGATGCATCTCCCTTGTATAAAGAGACACCTTCGACAAGTGCTCCCTACTCTGCTGGTGTGGTAAGTGACGCCTATCTGGAGCATGGGCTGAACGCAGCCAACTTTTATCGTTTTATCACGGGTCTTCAGGGAGATCTTGTCCTTGATTCGACATTAAATCGTCAAGCCCAGCATGGGGCTGTTGTGGTCTCCACGGGTGGATACCTGTCCCATTATCCAGAGCAGCCGGGAGATATGCCAAAGGATTTCTTTGACATAGGTTCAAAGTCTGCCAGCAGCTCCAATCTGTACCTTACCAGCAGTGCCAAGAATAACGTCCTGACAAAAAGCATCCAGGCCTACATGAATGATTCGGATGCCTCCAATATTGATCGATTGGGTCACCGACGCTGGATTTTGAGTCCACAATTGCAACGAATCGGATTTGGACTCGCCACTCGTAGTGAAGCAGGCAAGACATATGATCAGTACTATAGTGCCATGCAGGTATTCGACAAGAGCAGAACTGGGTCAGCCCCTTTTAACTACAGTCTGTTCCCAAATCAGGGCGCCTTTCCAATCGAAGCCTTTGGCAGTACACAGGCATGGTCTGTTCAATTGAATACTAATGTATTCGCGGAACCCTCATTGTCTGACGTACAGGTCGAGATGACTCGAACTTCCGATCAACGTACGTGGACTTTTAATGCCCACAATCAGAACAGTGGCTTTCCAACAGGTTATTACAACGTGGACCCTGCGGATAAACAATGGTTTAATCAAGCCTATTTCAATGTAGAGACAGGTGGATATGGATATGGCTACGCTATTATCTTCCGTCCCGATGATGTGCAAATGTTAAAGAACGGCGATACGTTCAACATTCGAATTACAGGTCTGCAAAAGAAGAACGGTACAGCAGCGGAAATCACATACTCCACGCGTTTCTTCCATGTTGACGGTGTTCAAGACGCCACTCTTACCCGTATAACACCAGGACAACAAAACCTGAACGTTCGAACAGGAGAACAGATTGATCTGCCTTCGATCACTGCCGTGAATAATAACGGAACATCCTATGTTCCACATTCTAATGTTTCCTTCACGACGACGTCGGATCGCATTGCCATCAAGGATGGCAAAATACTCGGTCTTCAGGCTGGTAAAGCCGAAATAAGGATTCGTTTTGAAGGAAAAGAAGCGGTTGTCTCTGTTACGGTAACGGGAATCCCCCAATTAAGTGATATCCGCACACATTGGGCGAAAGATGCCATTCAATGGGCCGTTCAACAGGAGATGGTCAGTGGATACGAGGATGGAACGTTCAAACCCAACAATCAGGTAAGTGAGGCCGAATTTCTCTCCATGTTGTTCAAGCTGTATGCGAATTCCCATGTCATTCAGAGCATCGATGCTGTGGAGGGGCAAGCTGCCAAAGGAAACATCTGGAGTGATCGTTACTATACCTATGCATCCGCGTTGAATCTGAATCTGGATGCCAGCAAGCAGAATCCAAAGCTTCGCAATCATGCCTTGAACCGGACAGAAGTAGCTGTGATTGTAGCTGGTCTTGGCGGTAAAAATTATATCAAGGATGAAGATGCCATCAGGTATCTGCTGAACATGGGATACTCTTCCGGCAAAACGGCAGCTACGGTGCAAGGTTATGCGGGACAAGAATCCTTGACCCGGGCAGAGGCCGTTGTTTTTCTCCAGAACCTGAAGGAAAAAGGCTTCGAACTATGGAGCAGACCGAAGAATGCCACTGAAGCTACCGAGAATGAAAAGAACGGTGGACTACCGGATCAGACCATGAAAGCAGTATATTCTGACGATCACACGCTGATCCTTCAAGGAACGTTCCCGGCGTATGCCAACCAGACGATGCAGATCAAAATCCATGGTCCTTCGCCTGCTGTAGAGCACATCCAGACGCAGCAGGTTACAACAGATGCCTATGGCAATTTTAAACTGACGGTAAGTAACCTTGACGCGAAGGAACTTAATCTCTATGTGGACGTACGCGAAGATTATTCCTACTGGATCAGTGTAGAGGCGGGGCGTACAGCGATAAGTGATTATACGGAGTAACATGTAAAAACCAGCTTGGGGATGCTACATTCGATTTCCCAAGCTGGTTTGTTTGTTATGAGGACTGATTCTGGTATGAGACATGACATACGTTCAATGTTCAATGTTCAATGTATTGGTGGATATAACTTTTTACGTGTAGACTTTAAATTGGATGACCGAATTGCTTTGCCTTTTCTTTCATTATCCTCGCTAACCTCGCTCTTAATCCACTCATCCATTCCGGTTCATGTAACCACTGTTCTGAAGCAGACCGAAGCACACGCACATAACCATATAGGTTGGCAAAACGGCGACATGCAGGGAACATGCTCTCCAGATCATAACGTTCTCCTGCCTTGGACCAGTACCCGTTCAGAAACAATTCCCTTTTTTGCTCCCATTGCTCAGGCTCGATTTCCTCACGTAAACTATCCAAGCTACGCTCCACATCCATCGCGTACCAATGATACATGGAATCATCAAAATCAATGGCATAGCAAGACTGGCTTTCTTCGTTATAGAAGACATTGTCCAGTTCAAAATCGTAGTGGATGAGACCGAAATTTTGCTGGGTCATCGTCCAAGTCGCAAAATACGTTTGGAGAAATTCCACCTCGTTCAGAGCAGCCGTCTCTGTTGGAAATCCCTTCAGAATCTCCTGCATCCAATTCAAAACATCCGTATAGGTCCAGCGCCGCTTCTCCTCCTGCTCAGGTATGAATGCGCGCGATAGATGATGCAGCTCACCCAGTGCCTGACTATAGCTGTACAGGATGGAGTCATTCAAATCAAGGCTTCCTAACTGCGATCCGGGTACTCGCTTGAATACAGAAGCATAGTACGTTCCCCATGGGGTGTGAGCCTCTACGATTTCTGTCTCTGAATGAGAAGGTACAGCCTCCATGGCTCCATAATGATTCGTTCGAAGATAACGTAGGAACGCCAGTTCAGCGCTAAGATTGACCTGATTTTTCTCCTCTACCGGGGCAAAACGAAGCAAGCGAACTTCCCCCTGATCTCTGAACGGGTACACGGCATTGGAGGATATGCGATAATACTGAAACATATCCAGCGATTCGGGATCATAGTTCCAATTCTTTAGGATCATCTCGGCAAGATCATGATGTTGAAATAAATATTTTAATTTTAACATGGGCATTTCTCCTTTTTGATCGTTTGTTATGGATTGTCTGTAACACACGAATGCCTATTTTTGCGCGCAAAAAGCCGCAGGCTATGCCTGCGGCTTTTAAAAATTCTGAGTATATGAGAAATTTGCACAAGCAAATAAACCTCGCATACGCCAGAAAAATTGAGCAGTTATATCCCTATATGTCGGAAGATCTCAGATCGGTCTGGGAAACGAAATGTGTTCCAACCTGCATCTGATGACCTACCGGAATTATTCAGTTTATGCTTACCTTCATTGTAGTAATAGAGCATACCATCTTAGACCGTCGTTTCATGACGCTCACTCCCTTCGAAAGACCAATTGTTTCCATAATAACCCATATACCGAATGTAAGCAATTACAAAATGACGATATTCCCATCGTCTTTTACTGGACAACCATCACCCGTTCAACGGTCTCGGTGTTGTCCTTATACCACACCATCACGATGTTTTCTTTTTGAATATCTGACACTTGAATGGACGAATTTGCACTTGGGCTGGATTTGCCCGAACGCGGCGTGCCCATACCTTCAGTAATAGTGACATCATCACTTATATCCAACTTCATTTCCATTCCAGTATCCTTCCATTCCATGCTTGGAGATGAGGTGTCCTGCATTTCAAGTAACGCCAGCGTGACTGTGTTTCCATTCACGGAGATGACTCTGCCTGTCATGTCGGCATCCATCATCCCCTGCGTCATGTCCGGACTGCCTGTACGGTCATTCATACCCGTGCCGCCCCTTCCACCTCTAGGTGTTCCTCCGTTCATGCCCATGCCACCGCCATTCGGCATGCCGCCACCGTTCATGCCTTGTGCAGAACCGGTGTTGGTAATATTTTGGGCGGTTATCACATCGCAAGCCGTCAACATAACCGAACATCCCAGCAGCAAGAGCAGCGTAACCGATGTGAAATATTTATTTTTTCGCATATGATCACCTTTCTCTCAGGGAATATCTCTCCAAGGTACGTTTACGATGGAATATAAGATCATACGTATCTTTGAATCCCATATAGGACAGCACAACCAACAGTGGATATACAGGGTAGATGTATCTGGACTTAATTTCCCATAGAATATAAAATCCGATGAATCCGAGAATGACCAGGATCAATGAGACTTCATCATACCGTTTACGACGAATTCCACCGACCAACCGGATGAGAATAAAACAGTACATCAAGAAATTCATCACATATACGATCCAGAGCAAACCTGTCCGATAAGCCGAATCCCCCCGCAACAGTTCTGTTATCGCATTGGTATAACTGTAGGAGCCTGCGATTCCGCCTCCCCTGCCTCTTCCTGCACCCAAGGAACTTTCATTGCCGATTCCGTATCGGTCCATCTGGTACGTTCCTTCGGTCCAGGTCCATATGATCTTTTTGTAATACATCTGCACCAAGTCACTTGCACTTGCTTCGGATAGTTTATTGCTGATCTCTTGTTTGAACAAATCTGCGCTTTCAGCCTTATTGTAGTTGGCTTGCCTCTGATAGATTTGATAGCTCTCCATATTGTCCCAGAAGCCAAAACGCTCCAGGTTAATCCCCATGTTCAGCCACATATAGACCGGCGAGGCATTCTCTCCCACAGGTTCGCTCACTGCACCGGAGGATTGAAGAACCGCATTCTGAGTCCAGGTTGGTACATTAAACAACATACCCAGCACACCGATGGAAATGATGACTTTCTTCATTCCGATGCTCCGCATATTCAGCAGGATAGTTATGATGGCAGCGATCAGCATGATTATGCCGATGCTTCGGAAGTAGTTGCCCATCGCGAGAAAAACGGCGGCAATGACGATTGTTTTCCAAGACTTTTCACGTACAAAACGAATGAAGAAGTATAAGCACGATGTCAGAAATGCTGTGGCAATCACATCGTTATAGATCAGGTTGTTCAGGAACAGGGATGGCAGGTACGTCGCTGCAAAGATCAACACACCGTAATCACGTTCCGTGGATCTGTCGTTCACTTGTTTGTAGATAAGATAAATCATGAACGTCGTTAATGTTGAAAACAAAATATTAAATAGTTTGATGACCAGATAGTTGTCCGGGAACAGGTACAGCAATGTCTTCAGATACAGCACGATCGAGTAGTTAAACGGGAACATGTGCAGATAACCACCCGTTTCAAACGACGAGTAGTCTTGGTCGTACAGCATATTCATGGCGAGTGAGAGAACAGTCTGTGAATCATCGGTGGGCACTCTCGGAAATACGAAAATGATGATGATCTGAATGGCCAGAGAACTGAGCAGCACCATCGGAATGACAACCTTCGGGCTGTATTTGTTCAGATTCAGACACAGAGCGTATAACCCAACACCTGAACCAAGGAGCAAAAGAATGACCGGGAGGAAAACACTCCACTGCTGCATGCCCAAAATGGGATTGTCCCCATACAAGGCGTAGTTGTACTGTGCACGAATCAACAAGGACGAAGCAATGAATACCGCAACAAACACGAGCAAAATGAGATAAAACGACTTATGCAGCATCTTAGACATGCCAAAACTCCTTTTCGAATACAGGATTCCGTGAGTATTATAATGGCTCTGGCTGAAAAATCGCTGAATTCGAACAAACAATTTCATTCATAAAACTAACGAATTATCCCTCTAATGTCGATAATATACATCGGATACATAATATTATCATTTTATACTAGAAGGAGATTAGAACATGTTTATTCAAAAAAGGTACATCCGCTCGTTACTCTCTCTTCCTCTGGCAGGCCTGTTATTCATGCTGCTGGGGACCCAGCAGATCACTGCAGCCCCTGTCGACAGTCTGCTGCCTGAGCGAAGTGAGCAAGAAATCAGTCAGAAATGGACACAATGGATGAGTAACAAGGACCAGACAGCAACATTCACACAAAATCCTTCGACCAAGGCACCTTACGTCGCTGGTGTAGTAAGTAATTCCACATTAGAGCAGGCTCTAGGTGCAGCCAACTTCTATCGTTATCTCTCCGGTCTGGATGGAGATCTCGTTCTGGACGCTGCACTCAATCGTCAAGCCCAACATGGAGCGGTCGTTGTGTCTACCGGAGAATTGACTCACTTCCCGGCTCGTCCGGCAGATATGGCGAAAGACTTTTTTGATCTGGGAGCCAAGTCCACTTCCAGCTCCAACCTGTACGCTTCCTATGGTGCTCAAGGAAACCTTGCAGTCAAAAGCGTTGAAGCTTATATGGATGATTCGGATGCCAGCAACATTGCTGCACTCGGCCATCGCCGCTGGATTTTGAGTCCGCAACTGAAGAAAGTTGGTTTCGGGATTGCATCCCGGGACAACAAAAACTATGCTAGCCACTTCAGCACCATGCAAGTGATGGATACGAGCCGTTCAGGAAAACTCAATTACAATTACAACTTGTACCCTAACAAAGGGGCATTCCCGATTGAGGCATTCAATGTGTCACAAGCCTGGTCTGCACAGCTGAATCCGGACGTCTTCGTGAAGCCTTCCAATTCGGAGGTACAGGTGGAGATCGTGCGTTCATCGGATCAGAAAACTTGGGTATTAGGAGCGAAAACTCCGGTAAGCAGTGATCCTGCAAAGGCCTTTTTCAATGTAAATACCGATGGTTATGGATATAACTACGCTGTCATTTTCCGCCCGGATAACTTGAAATCCCTGAAGGCAGGTGATACGTTCAACGTTCGCATTACCGGTTTGAAAAAGAAAGATGGGTCCAAAGCAGAAATTTCATATCAGACACGTTTCTTCTCGGTTAGTAATCCTTCACAAGAACCTGTAACCGATCCACAGAATCCTGGGACAGATCCACAAGACCCTGGAGCAGATCCCCAGAACCCAGATACGGGGAACGAGGATTACCTGGATAACCATCTGATGCAGTTCGAATATACAGCGGATCGTACGCTGAAAGTACGGGGAACACTCACGGCTTATGCAGGCAAAACATTCTCATTCCAGATCCACGGTCCTTCACCTGACGAAAAACATATTCGCACTGAAACGGTGAAGCTGGACGCTAACGGTCGGTTCAGTCTAACTGTTCCTAATCTGGGCGTGTCAGACCTGACCATCTACTTGCAAGTGGACCCAAGCTTTATGTATCTGATTCCTACAGCAAGTAATTCAGACGTTACGTATTACTTTGAATAGAAGCGAAGCAAGAGCATAGGAATAAACTAAATTAGAATGAAGTACGACCCGAGTAAAACCTAAAATCTAAAAACAAAAACAGTCGGAATCTCTAGGCATCCGACTGTTTTTGTTGTTTATGATAGGAACTTTTGTTTACTACATAGATCGAACTAAAGAATATTTACACTTGCCACTTCGATGACAGAACAACCTACTGATCGCTACGTTCACGTGTAAACGTCTAGTTCAATTTATAAGCTGTAGTGCAGATTAAATTCAAAAATATCTAAGTATACTGTTCCTTGAATTCATTCATGTATAGAACCTCAATACAACCTGACCAATTCAGAATCGAACCAATAAAATCCTGTATGTCTAGTCCCTTCATTTCATACGTTTCTGCTGTATTTACTGTACCCGCCGCATCTTCAATCAGGGTTACTTTAAACCCCTCATGTTCAGCATTAATTGCTGTGAACAGACAACAATACTCCATGTTAAATCCAACAATGAATACATGTTCAATCTGATGATCCAGCAGCCACTTTTTCAGCTCCGTATTACTAAACGCACTCGGTTTACTTTTCTCCAGAATAGGATGTTCCCCAGTATCGACAACAATCTCCAAATTGGCACTTTTCTCATAATAGAGAGAGGATTCTTCGTTGACCTGGTCCAGATGTTTGGTAAACACAATAGGCCAGTTCATCTTTTCAAAAATGGTAATGACAGACTGAATCTTCGCAATTGGAACAGTTACATCCCTTAGACTTGTGAGCCCATATTGCACATCAAGTACAATTAACCCTTTATTCACCCGGTATCTCCTTCCATAGTAGGCTTGTCAGCCGCAACACTCAATTTTTGCGTTTCTTTTCCAGTGCGATCTCCACATTTTCTTTCACCCGATACTCCACAATCCGGCGGATGAGATCCTCGGGCAATGGCTGATCCAGCGGAAACTGGACTGATCCCTTTCCCCCTTTATACTTGGAGAGTTCCTCCTTGAAGGCTTGAATTCCCCTGGGAGCAGGGTAAAACCCAATATGATACTGGTATGCGGCAAAATGAACCAGATTCCCATGCTGTGCATACGTCGGCATCTTGTAACTGATCTTCTCTTCGGCGTTCGGAGCCGCTTCACGAATAATCTGTCTTATTGCCTGTAATCTCACCTGTACATCAGGTGCAAACTCCGAGATATATTCATCTACCAGCACAGAATAATGGTTACTCTCAGCCATCTTGGACTCCTTCCACCACGGATACATCAATGGATTCGTGGTACGGGCATATTTGCTTATATTGTACTTCAAATGGACAAGCGGAACAGCTATTTTCCTGCAACTTGCAATGTTAAATTTGATTTTTAAGTGAACTAAGCCTTATAATACGTTTAAACAATTAAACATTATAACGGAGTGAGCCATGAACGAGTCGATGGGTAACCAAAAAGTTATTGATATTTTCGAGAATCTAAGTCCTTATCTTCAAGGTTTGGGAGATCCCGTTCGCCAGCGAATCATATCGCTGCTCATTGATCAAGAGAGCATGAACGTATCACAGATTGCAGAGCATGTCCCTATGTCACGCCCTACGGTCTCTCATCATTTGAAAATATTACGTCAATCCGGACTGTTAACGGTTCAGAAAAAAGGTACAGAGATGTATTACAAGCTGGAATTCAACGATGCGATCGAATTGCTCAAACAGCTCGTTCATCTCGTGGAAGTGGAATGTCAGAGCTAGCGCATACCGCGCTGGTGAACTGCATTCCTTTTCTTCACTCTATTACGTTTAAAAGTTTAAACATATAAGTACATAAACATATCAACGGAGGTTTAACGAATGATTAGAAAAAAAGTTCTCATCGCTGGAGGCTATGGTGCTGTAGGTGCACAGCTTGCTCGCATTTTGCATGATAGGCATCCTGATCTTGAATTGGTGCTGGGAGGTCGATCTGCGGGTAAAGCAGCACCTTTTCCATCCAATCGTGTCCAAACAGTTGTTGTTGATACCAATGCGGAAGATCCACTAATTCACGCAGGAGAAAATATATCATTAATCATTAATGCAGTGAACGATCTGGATGATCGGCTACTGGTATCAGCAGTGCGGAGAAAAATTCCACTCATCGATGTAACACGCTGGACTGAGGTATTCAATCAAGCGATCCGTACAGTAGAGCAGGAGCAACTTCATGCCCCTGTAGTGCTGTCCTCTGGATGGATGGCAGGAACAGCCTCTCTATTTGCCATGATACTTTCTAACTCGCTGCAACATGTCGAAGTAAACATTCATGCCTTGTACTCGCTGCGAGATAAAGCCGGGCCTGATTCAGCAGCCTTCATGGATCGGATGAGTATTCCTTTTCAGGTAACTGAATCGAACACGAACCGGCTCGTCTACCCCATGACAGATCCGATTAAAGTTCATTTCCCGAACGGGTATACGACCCCATGTTACAGACTGGACACACCCGATCATGTCACTTTGCCTCATACGAGTCATATCGATTCCGCTAGCTTCCGCATTTCATTTGATAGTAAAGTATCTACCTATGCACTCGCCGGATTAGTAAAAACGGGTGTATGGAAGATGATCAGTGGTGAACGATTCCAGCCATTCCGGCGAAAATTGCTCTATAATCCGGGGATCGGGAGTGCACATCATCTCGTCATTCAACTGAAAGGACTGGATGCGAAAGGGAACCAGGTTGAACGAACGATGACGGTCTCTGACCCACTCGGTCAAACTCATATGACTGCACTCGGCGCTGCGGTGCAAGCCGAGAAGATACTGATGATGCCTGCGGATGAGCCTATGGCTCCAGGCGTCTATTATCCTGAGCATCTGTTCGATGATCGAATGGACATGGATGCGGTTACTCATTTTTTCAAACAATACGGCGTTCAATTATCTTACTCCTAATATCCAGACACAACAAAAATCCGCGAAGCCGCTCACTGCAACAGTGGGACCTTCGCGGATTTTACGAATTATAATGAAGGGGTATGGCGCATCCAAGTGAAGGCTTAAGCTTAGAATTATAGCGTCATGGCTCGACCATTGCGCATCAGATAATCTTCTTTCGCTTTGTAATCCGGCATGATACTTCCAATACGCCGCCAGAAAGAGCGATCATGATTCATGTGGTGAATATGGCAAAGTTCATGAATGATGACATAATCGATCACTTCCAGTGGTGCCATCGCCAGGCGATAATTGAACGTCAGCTTTTTGTCCCAGCTACAACTGCCCCACTTGGTGGGAGAATCTACGATCTCTACTGACTTTGGCTTCACCTTCAACTCTTGCTGATAGCGTCCGATGCGCTCCCCAATCATGCGTTTACACTCGGCAAAATAAAACTTCTTCAGATTCGCTCGCAGCTCCTCTTCTGTAAGCCCCTCTACAGGGATTAATTCATGCAGTGCATGCTCCTTGCCAAAAAGCAAAAACTTCCCTTTGCCCTCATCTTCGTATTCCTTGGCTTGAGGACCGTCGAGCGCTTGCTGCATCAGAGCAGATTTCTTCAAAATCACATCCCCGTGCTGCTCTACAAGTTGCCGGATCATGTCTTCACTGGTACCATTGGGTGCTTTGATCGTTACCATGTAAGGCAAGTCCATCGTGATGGACACTTTCTTGCGTTTGCCGTATTCAATATGACAGTTAATACTGTGATTATTTAATTCTATAGTTAACATAACGCGCTCCGCTTCTGAAGTTATTCTTTTAACCAAATCAAATTGTATACCATCTCCGGCTATAATGCATACTGTTCGCGATATATATATTCTTGTTGTATTTTTATACATCATTATGTATTATTATTTAATTATGAAATCGGAGGTTGGTTATGACGCATACTATAGATTCAGAACACAAAACCATTGAAGAACTATCCCTTAACCACTGGCAACCCTTGTCCACCTTACTGTATGACGGTTGGGTACTGCGTTTTGCCAAAGGATATACCAAACGTGCCAACTCCGTTCAACCTATCCACTACTCCACTCTGGATGTGCATGAAAAGATTGAAGAATGTGAGCGCATCTATGCTTCCAATCAGTTAAATACCATATTTAAGATCACGCCGTTTATTCAACCGGATCATCTCGACCAGCTTTTGCAAGACAAAGGGTATGCTGTTGTAGATCTGACCCGTGTCCAAACTCGGAGCCTGGATGACATCAAAGAACCCGAGCACCAAGCTGTGCAGATTGACGAACAGTTGACCACAGCGTGGCTGGATCACTTTTGTAGGCTAAATCAGGTGAACGATCTGCAACGGGAAACGACAGAACTAATGTTGAACAATATCCGTACACAAGCAGGTTTCATCTCGCTGTTGATCGACGGGCAAGTCGTCGCGTGTGGGTTCGGTGTAATTGAACGTGGCTACATTGGATTATATGACATCATTACAGACGCTAACTTCCGGAATCGTGGACTTGCTGAACAGATGATCCTGCACCTTCTGCATTGGGCAAAAAAACAGGGCGCTACCTCCAGTTACCTGCAAGTGGTTGCGAATAATGCACCTGCCTTGAAGCTTTACGCTAAGCTGGGTTATTCGGAAATCTATAGCTATTGGTACAGAGTCAAAGAATGGAATGAGTCCTGACCATGCTCAAACCAAAAACTGCCCTCCTTCTAAAAAGGAAAGGCAGTTTTTAATTTGTCTTCGTGATTGTCCAAAACTCTTCACATCGTTCAGCAGTACCCCCTGCGCTTTTCTACAAAGGCAGTTTCACCAGCACCTCATATTTCACGCCGGCTTGTATGTTCTTGATAATGTGGCCTTCAATCCGTTGGTCGTCAACATGTACCTCAATTGTCTGGACAGATGCATCCTTCTTCATGTTTACATGCAGCTCAGCCCCGCGGAACAAACGTGTAACCGATGCCTCGTTCCAATCTTCTGGTAACTGCGGACGTACTTGAAGTCCTTGTGCATGACCTTGCAGTCCAAACAATCCGTCGATCAGGCAGCGATACACCCAAGGCACCGTGCCGGTGTTGAATAGATGACTGGAGCGCCCGGCTGTACGTGGGAATTGACGATAGGCTCCGCGATAATAATTCGGGATAAATACGGGTAGCTGACCCCGCTGGAGAATATCCTCGGCATCAGGGCCAGGGATCATTTTACGCAGCAGACGGTACGCCTTCTCCTTCTCGCCCACCAGGTACAACGCATAAATATAGAACGCCGCCGCATGATTGTACACTGCACCGTTCTCCGCACTTCCTGGATGTTTCTGCGTAACACGGCCTACATCTTCCCGCATCGCTGTGAAAGGCGGCGCGAGCTTCTCGACACCATATGGCGTCTCCAATTGCTCCTCTACCGCACGTATTAACTTCTCCTGCTTCTCCTGATCCGCAGCACCGCTCATAAGTGCCCAGCTCTGAGGATTGATATAGATGCGTCCTTCCACGTCTTTGCTTACACCAAACACTACGTTATCATCCGTAATTCCGCGGGCATACCAGTCCCCATCCCACAGATAATCATTGGCTACCGCATTGGTCTGATTGGCTTCCTGACGGAATTCCGCTGCAACCTCGGCATGCCCTGCCTGTTCACCAATATCTGCCCACACATTGAATGCATATGCCGTCGCAATGGTCAGCCAGCCGGATACGCCTTTGCCTTTGTATCCCACCATGTTCATCGGATCACACCAGTCACCCTGATTGATATAGTTCAACCCACGCGCATCCCGCTCATGGATCAACCAGCGCATCGCAAGATTCATATGTTCCAATACCGAAACCTTCTGTTCACTGTCTGTAAAAGCAACCTGTTCCTCCAGAATGCTATAGTCATTCGTTTCATCCAAATAAGTCTTCATACAGACCGGAAGCCAGATACAATGATCGGTATGAGGAACCTGGTTAATATATTTCAATTCTGCGTCCGGGTGTAAAATAATGCCGTCTGGCATCGCGCCGCTTATATGCTGCTGAGACAAAGCGGTCAAAAACGCAGCGCGTGCAATCTGGGGTTGAATATAACTCATGCCCATGTTGTCCTGCAAATAATTCCGCGTCTGCGGATCGGTTGTCAGACGATTGGTTTTGCCATGATAGTACATCTGGCGAGGTAACCAGTGATTCACGACATTATCTAGCCAGCTGTCCGGTGTCTGGATCTGAATGTTTCCTTGCCCTTCCGCAATATAACCAGCATACTCCTGCTCGGCTGCGGTGAACCCATCCTGTCCTTCTTCATTCTGCTTCACAAAATAATGCTGACGAATGCCCTCAATCTCTGTCTCATCATGAGCCGGGCCAAAGATGAATCGATACGCCTGCTCCGCTCCCGCTTTCAGTTCGACTCTATATTGCAATACAGCTACAGGTGTCTCGTACCGTGCATCTCCACCAGCCAGTGTCTCCGACTGAAGAGCAGAAGGATTATGAAGTCCGCCTTCGCCTTCAAAGCTCTCATGATTTACTTCCCAGCCGGTCGGCTGGTGATCTGCAAGCAGATAGGTTTTGTCGCTGTAATTTTTGATTTTGCTATAATCCTGATATTTCTGATACGGCGTAATCGCCGAGCAGACAATGCCCTGCAAATCTTCCACATATGAACCGGATTGGTTCATCCAGGACATATAACCGACCGTATAATATGGGTAGATACTAAGCTTGCGTTTTCTCGAAGACAGATTGGTTACCTTCACACGCCATAGCTCCATAACATCTTCTTTCGGCAGACGCAGAGACATCTCGATGCATATATCGTCCTGAATCACTTTCCAGTGAATATCATGTTTACCGACAGCGAACGTATAGCTATCTGCTTCCTTGCGAACGGGTTCATACGGGGCGGAGAAGATTTCCCCGCTTACTTCATCTTTAATGTAGATAAACCGTCCCGGATGGTGGGCATAGTATGGCTGCTCCGGCTGCATAAACGTCTTGGCTTCCAGGTTGGGTGCATACGAGTATTTGGCAGGTTCGGGTTGCATGAACTGGGCCACCGCGTATCCCCGGCAATTCACATGAATCATCATCTTTTCATTCCAAAGGAATCCGGATGCCTTCGGTAAGCTTGTCGGGCTTGTTAGTTCAACATATTGATTATCTTCCGTTGCTTTAATCATCACTGAACCTCACTTTCAGATAATAGAGTCAAAAGACAGAAAACGTTTTAGGTAACTTGTATACAACTTTGTTCATTATAACACGGTAACGCTTACAAAGAACTGAAAACTAAAAAAGAGCTGCGAAACTCAGCTCCGATTACGTTCCAATTGTTTCTCGATGCCCAACCTGTCGATCTGTATCCAATACTCTGCAATTCGTTCGTTTTCCACTCGGTATACCGCACTGGCAATTTCAATCACTGGGAGGTTGGTTGGGCTGTATCCGTCCACTTCGCCAACATGGGTACCTGTTTGTCTCCAGCGCACATAAACTTTGTCGCCTTGCGTCAGCAACTCCAGAACTTCGAGTGAAAACTCCCCGTAAGCTTCGATCATCTCTCGCACATGATCCGCATAATCGGAAGGTGTACGGGTCACCGTGACCTCTCGAGCCTCTAAAAAAAGATTCTGACAATCTGTGTTCTGCTGTTCTACAGGACTTAAACTAGTAAAGGAAATTTTGATTACAACCTACTATAGATATAACGTTGAGCCCAAGAAATAAATCCATAACAATAAAAAACTCCATTCACCTTCATCGGGAATGGAGTTCTTTGTTTTATATCCAACGTTTACGGGCTAACCGTACCGCCATTCGCATTCAATGTCTCGCCGCTCACATAACTGGATTCCTGGCTTGCCAGGAAGACAAATGCCGGAGCCATCTCGGCAGGCTGTCCTGCCCGACCAAGCGGTGTATTGGAGCCAAAATCAGCGAGCTTCTCGATTGGCTGTCCACCCACGACCTGAAGCGGAGTCCATACCGGGCCTGGTGCAACAACGTTGACACGAATCCCTTTGCTACCCACTTGTTGGGCCAGAGCTTTGCTGAACGTGTTAATCGATGCCTTCGTTGTCGCATAATCCAGCAGGATTGGCGAAGGTTTGTACGCCTGAATCGATGATGTGTTGATAATGGAGCTACCCGGTTTCATGTGTTTTACCGCTGCTTTGCAGAGCCAGAACATGGAATAGACATTTGTTTTGAACGTCGCATCGAACTGCTCGGTGGTTAGATCTGCAATCTGCTCTACAAACTGCTGCTTACCTGCCACGTTAGCGAGGATATCAATCCCGCCAAGCTCTTTTACCGCAGATTCAATGAGCTCCTCACAGTATTTCTCATCCTTCAGGTCACCTGGCTTCGTAATCGCTTTGCGCCCTGCTTCCTCAATCAGCTTCACGACTTCCTGTGCATCTGCTTCCTCTTCCGGCAGATAGGCCAGAACGACATCTGCACCTTCACGGGCAAACGCAATCGCTGCCGCCCGGCCAATTCCACTGTCAGCTCCGGTCACAACCGCTTTGCGTCCCGTTAAACGTCCGCTTCCCTTATAACTTTTCTCACCCGCATCGGGAACAGGAGTCATCTCACGCTGGAGCCCCGGCTCATCCTGTTGCTGTTTCCACTCCGGTGTAGCCTTCGGATATTGTGTCGTTGGATCTTGCATGGTGTGTTGGTCTTGATTAGCCATGTTCAAATTCCTCCTCGGTGATTTACATTGATCACTACGATCACAGAATAACCTTACGATCGCTGTTATCCCCAGATTTTTTTCTCTCCCTTATTTAAGGGGAAAATCCGGGGATAGCGTATGCTTCCGATGTAGCTTTCTTGCAGAAAGCTTTTAGGCGAGCACTTCGTTTCTTCAGGTTATTTCTGTGCTCTTCGTTATCATGTAAATGTTAAATTTATGTTCAGAAGTTATTTTCATAAATGTTGCACTCTTTCCTTTGTAACCGAGATGGGTGAATTTTAAACTAAGCCCGCCAGAATTCCTGACAGTCGTCTAGCATTGAATTTCCTCTAACTGGAGATTGTATAATAGAACATGAGGTGATCTCGTTGAATGCAAATAAAGAACCCTATTCCATCGGTGAAGCAGCCAAACTGATCGGCTCCACGGTGAAAACGATCCGTTATTACGATGAGATTGAACTGTTACAGCCCTCCAGTCATACGGAAGGCGGGCATCGACTCTATACAACGCAAGACCTGTGGCAACTCGAACTCATTACAACACTCCGTTATTTGAATTTCAGCATACCGGATATTCGAAAACTCATGTCCGGTGAACTGGCGGTAGCACAGGCGTTAGATCTACAGATTGAGGCCTTGGAAACCCAGATCGGCACGATGAATTCCATGCTCTCCATTTTGCAGCAAGCGAGGCGGCATGAAGAAGACACTTCCCTGCATTCCGAACAGTCTCTCACGTATATCTCCAATCTGGTAGAATCGCTAACGGCCAATGCAAGCAGGCGAAAACAATTCGTTGCTACCAAGGTGGATGAATCTCATCTGCTGGACAGCATTCCGCAGGATTGGAGAGTTTCGTTTCTACACTTTTTCGATAAATACATGATGAAAGATACGAAACTGACGGCTCAGCAAACACTGGCCTGGAAGGAAATTCAGGAGCTGATCAACGATCCGGCCTATTGGGCTGATCTGGCTAGGTTGGAGGTTCCGTTCTTCATTATGGCGAACCAGCCACAAGTTGAAGCGGACGTCTGGGTCAAAAAAATGGAGGCTATTCGCATTCGCACGACCGAAGCTCTGGATAAGGGGTGGGCCATCGACAGCCCTGCTGTGCAAAGCATAGCGTGGGACTTTGTGTTGATGTATGCCAGTGCTGAGCATGCCGAAGCACCTGAAGTATTTTTTGGCAAACAGGCCCGATATATGCTGGACTCCGTGACTGATCGCATTCTGCGTTTTAACAAGCTGTGCAAGGTGATGAATCCCGAATGGAGCCAGATTGTAGATGGCATTAACCTGTTGCAGGAGGGCATGCGGTTACGTTTAAAACAAATGGAAGAAGACTGAATTTCAGTCTCCTTCCATTTTTACGTTTAGCCTTTTTTCAACGAATAGGACTCATGTTCTCCCACGGCCTTGTCCATATGGAGCGGTTGCCCTTTCAAATAGTGGTTGAAGAAATCAATCGTTGTAACGTTGACCAGCTGTTGCGTCCCCCGTGCATCTACACCCTGTGTCCATTCGAGCAGTGGAGAGATCAGGTAGAGATCGGAGAAACTCAGATGTTTGGTGTTGGTCAGCTCCATCCAGTAGTTCCCTCCTGCGGTTACCGGTTCATACCGAGCGTACACTTCCTCATAATATTTCTCGGCTTCCGGACGGGTCGTGCCCATCGCAGCAATTTCCTCGTCACTCATGACACTTGTGCCTGCAACGGTTGAATCTGCACTCATCATCAGGAACGGCTTACCCACACCTTCGGCAGGGATACGCTTCTCGCCAAACAATACACCATCCATATTCATGCCTGCTTTCACACGTGGATCATCCATTAACATCTGTACTGTCGTTGCTCCACCAAATGAATGCCCAAACATGCCGATATTGTCCAAATCCATATGTCCTGTAAAGCGTCCAATCGGGTCCCTCTCAGCCAACTTCTCTACCTCATCCAATACAAACTGTGCATCCTTCACCCATGTCTCATTCAACTTGTCCATGTAACTGAACTGCAGCTGCTCAAAGCCTTCTTTTCCTTCGGATTCAAACTGCGCCACACGTCCATCCGGGAATACGGATACCAGACTGCTATACGTGTGATTAATACCTACAACAATGTAACCTTGACTGACCAGCTGCTCAACCTGGAACGTATTCTGATTTTCATAACCATGTAGACCATGAGAGAAAAGAACAACCGGATACGTGGCTTCGGCATCAGATAACTGAGCTTCCTGAATCGCATGCGTTTTGACCTGACTCAGACTGGAAAATAAAAGCTTTGGCAGTTTCAGCACTTCATTGAAGGCTGTCCCGTAGATCTCCGGCTTATTAACATAAGGGGCTGTTGCTCCCTCTGCTTCTGGATTTGTCGGATACCAGATCTGTACCATCAGCTCCCGTTTCTCTCCGGCGTTACTCGTCAGAAGTTCCTCCCGGCTATTATCTGTCAAGTCGTAGGATACCGTTCCGATTCCATAAGGGCCTGCTGGCTTGGCAAACGAGAACACCGGGAACAGCAGCGGTAAGCCAATGCTCACAACAGCGTATACCAATACCAGCAGAGACGTTGAGATGATTCGAACACGTCCGAGTTTCCCCGCCACAGTCGATGTGGAAGCGGATGCCCTGGAACCTTTACTGTTCGGCAAGGTTGCACCTGACTGCTGCTGGCGTCTTGCCTTTGTAAATAACACAACCATTGGAACCAACGTGAGCAGATATGCCGGGATCATCGGCCAACGTAGTCCTTCGACCACACCATGGATGATCAGCAGCACGCTCGATATGGCGAATCCACCCCATGCCATTTTCCGAAAATGTTGATGCTCTCTCCCAATCCCGATTACCCCCACGAACATAAGCAGGTTGAAAATAAGATAAATCCATTCTACTGTCCTCATAAGATGTATGCCCCCTTGTCTGCCGCGAACTGATCTTGTGTGGCAGAATCTTATATAAATTGAACTAAACATTTACACGAGAACGTAGAGGACAGAAATAACCTGAAGAAGCGGATTCGTTCGCCTTTATCCCCAGATTTTCACCTTTGTAAAATTGAATCAAAAAATCAGGGGATAACAGCGATCAGAAGGTTGTTCTGTCATCGAAGTGGCAAGTGTAAATAGACTTTAGTGCAATCTTTATAATCCCAATCTTAAAACCTCCAGTTACAGGAGATTCAAGCATGAATTTGTGACAAAAAAATGCACTCCCTGAATGTCGCTGAATCACCCGCAGGCTCTTCAATCATTTCAAGGAATGCATGTATAGTATTACGATATAAGTTGATTTCTGAATATTAGACTAGCGATCTTCGCCGCCATCTATCCGTTGTCTTGTTCCGATGCCAAATGCGTAATATCCAGCCACCACGATGGCCATGAACGTAGCTCCTACAATCAGGGGTAAGCGCGTATCCGGGTTAAACGCCATACCGATGATGACGAGGATCAGATACACAATAATAATGTAATTGCTGATCGGAAACCATTTGGACTTGAAGTTATGATCTGCCATCTCGTTGCCCCAACGCTTTCTGAATCGGAACTGACTGAACGCCAGCGCGAACCATGGAACCATACCCGGAAGAACACTTGCGCTATAGATGTACAGGAACAGCTTGGAGTCCGGCATCAGGTAGTTCAGCACAACCCCAATCAACAGTAAAGAAATCGTAATGACGATACTGTTGCGGGGAACTCCCCCTTTGGACAGCTTTTTGAAAAAGGCAGGTGCCTGCCCATTCTCAGCCAGCGTGTATAACATCCGTCCCGCACTGTAGATCCCGCTGTTGCATCCCGACATGGCCGCCGTGAGTACCACAAAGTTAATGATTCCCGCTGCAGCCACAATGCCAACTTTGGCAAAGGTGAGTACAAACGGGCTGCCCGTCTCGCCTACCTCGTTCCAAGGGTACAAGGTTACGATAACGAATATGGCACCAACGTAGAAAATAAGAATACGCCACACGATATTTTTGATCGCTTTACGCAAGGTGTATTTCGGATTTTCCGCTTCGCCTGCTGTAATACCGACCATCTCTACCCCTTGATACGCAGCCGTTACGATACACAGCGCGAAGAGGAAACCTTTGATGCCTCCAGGGAAAAAACCACCATGGCTGAACAGATTCGACAGACCAATGGCCTGCCCCCGATTGCCCCAGCCGAAGAAGATGAGCCCCGTTCCGATCACGATCATCGCCACAATAGCCGTCACTTTGATCATCGCAAACCAGAATTCAAATTCCCCATAGAACTTCACGGCCGCCAGATTCGCCGCCGCAATGATGAGCACTCCAGCAAGTGCTGGCAGCCACTGCGGAATATCCGGGAACCAATACCCGACATAGATACCAATCGCCGTAACTTCCGCCATACCAACCGTAACCCACAGGAACCAATAGCTCCAGGCGGTCAGGAATCCGGCAAGCGGACTAATATATTTGTGAGCAAATGTAGCAAACGAACCGGTTACCGGCTCCTGAATCAACATTTCACCCATAATACGCATGACAAAAAAGATAACGATACCGGCCAGTAAATAGGCCAGCAGCACGGATGGTCCTGCCCATTTGATCGTACTCGCCGATCCCATGAACAAACCAACGCCGATTGTACCTCCGAGTGCAATCAGCTCTACATGGCGGGGCTTTAGCCCTCTAGATAGTTGCTTTGACTCCAAACGATTCTCCCCTTTTCTTGTGTACAGCTTCCTGATGTAATCTTTAATTTTCATATTCACATTAACGCAATGCAGAATTGCTCCACCAAATTGTACGAGATGTGCGGCAGAAATACAACAAGGAATGTGAGGAAACGGATTCACTACACATATAGATATAGGATAACCGCTTAATACATATGGCAGTCAGCTCATTCAACAATTCTTGTGGGAACCCCCGAAGGACAACTCACGTATTGTATATTTGGTCGCAATACCGTATGTGACTTGTTCGCTACGCTATTGACCTGCTTATACAAAATTGAAAAATGGGAGGTTCACATGCCTGACTTTTTACTAATCTTATTTTTGTTTAACCTATCTCTCTTCCTGCTTCACGAAATGGATGCCATCAGGCGGTCCGAGTGGAAATTATTTATCGTGTTAAAAGATATGGAAGATGATAAAGCCTACAGATATTTCACTTGGATTCATTTACCTATGTACACGGTCATTCTTTCTCTACTTTTTAGCTCGTATCAAACCATTACATTTTGGGTCCTGGATATCTTTTTCATCATACATACCGTACTGCACTTCTTTTTCGAAAAGCACCCTCGCAATGAATTTAAAAATGGTTTTTCCAGATCATTGATCTACCCTATGGGAATAATCGCTTTAATTCATTTGATATTCCTAATTATCTAATCTGATCCACTATTTACATCTGTATTTTATTGGTATATAGTATAGCCGTTAGGAATGTTAGCGTTAACATAAACTGAATAAGGAGGGGCTCCAATCCGTTTCGAAAAGGTTTTTGGTTTACATCGAGTTAAACTATAAAAACACTTTATTTTGAGAGGATGGGCATTCTATGAAAAAACGCATTAGCACATTTTTTGCACTTATTCTAGGCATCTCCCTTCTGTTTAGCCTGACCGCTTCCGCTAATCCCTCCATCGTAATCTATGGAGGCACCTATTCCAATGCACTCTCGGCCGGGCAAGGCTACGCCTACATTCTTCCTAACGCCAAAACGACCGGTACCAGCGTGAAAATTACGACAAACGCAGCCAATACCCTTCAATTGCATTATTACTGGAGCTACAATAATACGACACTCGATCTGGGTACAGCCATCGTAAACAACAATACTTACTTCGGCGGTTCAGCCTACTACAACCCGGGCACGCTGATCACTGTCGTAGAACGTGTTCCAGGTTCGACAACGGCATACCCTAACGTAGCCTACACGATCTCTTTCAATTAGATCAGTCCTGTATCATCGATCAATCAAACCTACGACCGCTAATTGCGGTCTTTTTTATATTGATAAAACTCCCTCTTCTCTGTGGAAATGGTACACCTAAAATAAAAGGGTAATGAAGAGCAAACAACCTATTTTTCTTAAATGGAGGTCTGCGTATAAGCGGTAAAGAAAACCGCTCTTTTTGAACATACACTTATATAGTAAACTGTTGAAAATGTCTACATTCGGGAGGTCTACTTATGCAACAACATCATGCAGAACGAGTTGAACTATTCGTTTCCAACACCCAGATCATCAAGAAGTCGTTCAAATGGCAACATGCGATGATGCATCGTCTGGCCGCCCTGCTCTATGCAGCAGAGAATAAAACAGCCGATGGAGAAGCCATTCGTGAAAACCATGAGTTGATCAAGCAAAACACCAAACTCTTCTCTGCATTCAGAGGTAATTCTGCCATTAGCATTGCTACGATGCTCTCCCTTACAACGGATGAGAACACGAAACTGGCAGATACACTACATGTCTATGACCTGATGAAAGAAATCAAATTCCGCACTTCGGATTATCTGGTTATTGCCGCCTATCAGATCGCTACTCAGGTATCGCCTGACCAGTTTCAACCTACGGTGGAGCGGGCTAAATCATTTTACGACGCCATGAAAGCAGAGCATCGCTTCCTCACTGGACAGGATGACTACATTTTCGCTGCCATGTTAGCCCTCTCCGATCTCGACGTGGAGTCTGGTGTGGCACGCATGGAACAACTTTATGGCGAATTAAAGCCAGAGTTCTCCTCCAGAAACAGTGTGCAGGCGTTAACACAGGTACTGGTTCTTGGAGATGATACCCCGGATGCAAGTGCTCGTGTGATTGCCTTAAATGAAGCTTTTCGCAAAAGGGATCTCCGAATGGATAAAACGTACACATTACCCTCTCTCGGCATCCTTTCCCTACTGCCTTCGGACAGAGACTCATTAGTTGATGAAGTCGCGGAAACAAATGACTGGTTACGGACTCAAAAAGGCTTCGGTGCTTGGTCGATCGATAAACAGGAGTTGCTCCTGTTCTCATCTGCGTTGATCGCCATTCAACATGTGGAGAATCTGCGAAACGGTGTGCTTACGACAGCGATCTCAACCAGTATCACGAATATTATAATCGCCCAGCAGGCGGCCTTGACCGCAGCGGCCGCAGCATCGGCTGCAGCTGCTTCTTCATCATCGTCAAGCTAAAAGTAACCATGTTAACTTCAATGTTAGCTTCAAAATAATTAGAAAAAAGCCCTCCCGAGTTCAAGTTCACTCGGAAGGGTCTTACAACATTCAAACCTACACCTAAAATAATGTTGATCATTCACTAGGGTACAATTCCTGTATCCCGGAACTCTTCCACGAAACTATCCAGCCAATCCGAACCATAGTCCAGCGCCCCCATATCACTTTCAATAAAAGCAACATCCAGACCCATCACCCAGAATCGGCGAGCGACAATAAAGAGATCAACCGCCTGCTCATCTTCGGCAGAGAAGCTTCTCACCGAACGATACCCTGCCATTAGCGCATCCCATAATGCTACTTTTCGCTCAGCAGACTGCCTTTTTCGAACTTTCACTTGAGCTAAATCATAGGCACGCCAGCCTTTGGCTGCCCACTCGAAGTCGTAATGGATAAACTGATGATCCTGTTGAAACGCATTGTTATTCCCATGCATATCGCCATGGCACAGACCAACGTCCAGACCTTGTCTGGAAGCGGCACCGATTCGTTCTTTTAACGTTGTGGCAAACGTGTGGAGAAATGCTGCTGCTTCGTTGTTCTCACCGATGTAGTTGATAATTCTCTCAAGAGGTTCGTCAATAAGAAATTTCAGATCCAGCTCATATCGTGGCAGCTCCACGTTCACCTGATCCATAGCCTTATGTAATTCAGCAGCAGACTGGCCAAAGGCGTAACAAGACTCATCATCCTCCAGGTTGTTCTCCGTACCCTCGATATACCGAAACATTACAGCCACTCGCTTGCCTTCCGCAGCCTCCAACACCGTATATCCTGTATGATCTTTCTTCTCGATGTATTCTCCAATGTCGGTATGTTCCGCAGAAGTTAGAACGTTCTTCAGTTGAGATAATAAAGATAGCTCATACTGTACATCTGCCTCCGTGATTTCAGTACGATAGATACGGAGAATATACATGCCAGTGGACGTGCGAACCCGGTAGGTATCATTCAATCCTCTAAGCCAAAATAAACATTCTTCCCATGTTCCCATGTCATATTGATTACTCAATGCAGACTCCAGATACCTGGGGTTAAGCACTGAACGTAAAGCAGTCGGTTGAATGGACATATGGTTGCTCCTTCGGTTTAATATGATTATTTCTAATCTGATGAACGATGTAATCCTTTCACCTATCAACCTATAACATAGTATAATTTTAATTTATTTTCCAGAATATATATTTTGATGGGTAAATACTCTTTGGACTCCCATAGTTCCATCGCTCGACAATGCAGCACATTCACGAAAGGCAAAATGTTTGCATCCCCTACATTTCTGTTCATCCAGATGCACTAACGCATAATTGATAGCTTCACCCGTATGTTCAAACATATGCTCAGGACCAATCCGTTCAATCAAGCCTGTTCTCTTCAGCATCTCCAACGGTTGTGCCTGAATGCCTGAAAGTAAAACCCTTCCTCCAGAACTCTCCATATATTTGACAATATGGGCCAGGTTGGATTCACCTGTCGTATCCATAAAGGGCACCTTGCCCATGCGCAATAGCAAAATACCTGGTCGCCGATGAATCGAATCCATGACCGACTTCTCGAACCTATCCGCGGCACCAAAGAATAGTGGCCCTTCAATGGTATACAGGCTTATTTGCGGACAATCATGTCCTTCACGGACCATGTGCGCCATAACTTTCTCATGTTTATGATTGGGATCGGGCAGCACTTTGGCAACCTTCAACATCTCACTCATTCGCTTAACAAATAAAAGAACAGCCAGAATCAACCCTACTTCTACAGCTGTCGTTAAACTAGTAAATACAGTAAGCAAAAAGGTAATAAGCAGAACGAGCGAATCGCTCGTTTTAGTTTTCATGACATGCATGAACGATCTCCGTTCACTCATATTCCAGGCAACCATCATCAGAACTGGAGCCATACTGGCAAGTGGAATATGGGAAGCATAGGATGCGAACAGAACAATGACTAATAGGACTACTACACCATGAATAACCCCAGACAATGGTGATACAGCTCCGGATTTAATATTCGTTGCCGTACGTGCAATCGCTCCTGTTGCAGGAATACCACCAAATAACGGCGTTACCATATTAGCGATCCCCTGCCCAATAAGCTCCCGATTGCTGTTATGGCGACTTCCGGTCATGCCATCGGCCACAACAGCGGATAGCAACGATTCAATTCCCCCCAGCATGGCGATGACAAAAGCGGGTTGCAGCAAGTTTACGATTCGCTCCCACGTCATCTCAGGCACATGAAATTGAGGCAAGGAGCTTGGTATCGCACCAAAGGATGATCCGATCGTAGTCACCTGCCCTTCAAAAAACAACGCTGCGACTACCGTCGATAGAACCAGACCTACCAGTGATGCAGGCACCTTCGGTGCAAATCTCGGCACAAGCAGAATAACAGTCAGACAACAGCCTGCTGTCAGCAAACTATATATATTAATGGTTGAGATATGCGCCCCGATTTCTTTCATATTGGACCAAAAATCTTCATGTTTCACAATCCCGCTTAGTCCCAGAAAATTAGCAATCTGCCCACTGAAAATAATGACGGCAATACCCGCCGTAAATCCAATGGTCACGGGTCGTGGGATAAACTTGATTAACGCCCCAAGCTTAAACAACCCCATTAGTACAAGCATCACTCCGGCCATAATTCCGGCAATCAGCAGATTTTCATATCCATACTGCATCACAATGGCGAAGAGGATCGGAATAAATGCCCCCGTCGGCCCGCCAATCTGAAATTTGGAACCACCAAGCAAGGAAATGAGAATCCCTGCGATCACCGTGGTATACAAGCCATACTCCGGTTTGACCCCGGAAGCGATAGCAAACGCCATACCGAGTGGAATCGCAATAATACCTACAATTAGCCCTGATAACAGATCCTTCCGAAAAGCAGAACCATTGTACCCTGCATATCTCCCCATCCATTTCATCTGACTTAACCTTCTTTTCTTTATATATTTGAATATTTGAATATAATAAAAAGACTACGCCCGTGCGAGCACCCTGTCAATCGAAATGCTCACAACCTGAGACGTGGATTACATGCAAAAAAACAAGAAGTTACCTGAACTTACTTCCGGTTCCTCTTGTTTCGCGTGTTTATGATTCTTTGCGGATATCTTCCAACATGGAAATGGCATCGACCAGATGATTGTCAAAAATCTGCTTGGCAACCTCCAGCAAGTCTTTAATCAAAGGATCACGCAGAGAGTATATGACCGTAGTCCCTTCCTTCAGACCCTGCACAACATTTTTGCTACGTAATACAGCCAGTTGTTGCGAAACAGCGGAGCCTTCAGACCCCAGGATACTTTGTAACTCGTTGACGTTCTTTGCCCCTTCACTCAGCAACTCCAGAATCTGAATCCGCATGGGGTGAGCCAAGGCTTTGAAAAAATCCGCTTTAAACTGTTGTATGCTCTGATTCATACGTTATACCCCTTTATTCAAACTTTTGAATATATAAAGATCATAACATAGATGCGCTCATAAGTTTCATTCTATACCATAAGGATTGGTACCTGCTGCATGCCAGCCTTGACCTTGAAGTATACTTCAACCTTTATACTATACATATCAACCTTCAATGATGAGAGGACGATCCTTAAATGAGCATACAAATTTATAATAAAAGACGCTCTGTAACGAGCTATTTATTAGAAAAATACATCGGAACATTAGATAGCAAGAAAAATCTATCCACACGGGAACATACACAGAAACATCTGGAGCACATGGGCGTTGAGAACATTAAGCCCTATCAATTAGGTAAAGTTAAATTAACTTCGCCTATCAAGGAGCGTTCCTATGAAGACATGCAGGTGTTTACTTTAAATGACCAGAGTTCCCCTGATCAACGGGTTATTCTCTATATTCATGGAGGAGCACATACGCATCAACCGCTGTCCTTCCATTGGAAATTCATGGATCATATGGCTCAGGCGCTGAATGCCAAAGTAATCGCCCCCATCTATCCCAAATTGCCTCACTTCAACTATCAGCATACGTATCCAAAACTTCTAAATCTGTATCGAGATATCATTGCATCCATAAAAAGTCCCTTACAGCTAACCATTATGGGAGATTCAGCAGGAGGAAATATCTCGCTAAGTCTTGCACACTACCTGAAGATGAATTCTCTTCCTCAGCCCAAAGACATTATTCTATTATCACCGTGTGTGGATATGGTTTTGGATAATCCCGTTATCTTCGACTATGAGACCAGAGATCCCATGCTGGCTGTGGAAGGGTATGATGTGATTCGTCGGATTTGGGCAGCCGATAAACAGCTGAATGACCCGCTCATTAGTCCAATCTACGGGGATTTCGAAGGGCTTGGCAAGATTAGCATCTTCATCGGAACCCATGAAGGTTTATTTCCGGACAACATGGAGCTTGATAAAAAGCTGACGGACCAAGGTATTGAGCATCATACTTTCGTATATCCCAAAATGAATCACGTCTTCGTGCTGTATCCGATTCCTGAAGCCAAAGACGCTAAGCACAAAATCATTCATATCATTAAACATGGATCACATGAATCGCATATATAAGACTACAACGGAAAAAAATCCAGAAAATTCTCATTCAGCACTTGTAAATTGTATTATTCCGGGTATAATACTAGGTATATAGAAAAGCGTAGCTGACTGGAGTGAATAACGCCATGGATTCTTTGACAGAAACTTGGGTTAACGATTATTTGGACTTATATAATTTTGCCCGTACTATAGAAGACTCGGAATGGGCTGAAGATATTCTCAGAAAGCTTCGTGATCAGAAGGATGCGTTGCTGGAGGAAGAACGAAAAGCTATACTGCTCCGTGAATTGCTTATAAGTTATGACCGAATCAACAAGCAACTGGTGGATATTTTTAGCAAGCTAAGAGTCGCTTCAGAAGGATACCAGACTGAATCCTTGCAGGAGCAATGGTTCAAATTAAAGCTGATGCGGATCGATGTATCGCGGAAGATTCTTCAATATCAATAATAAATAAGAAAAAAAGCCGGTCTGCAGTTCGTCTGCTCAACCCGCCCTATTGAAAGGCTTACTATTTTGGACTGCATACAGTGAACTGTTCTGCAGAGTTGTAAAGCCCGCCAGCTTTACAATTCAAACTTGGTACTCAATGAATTACATGGATGCTTTCTTCATGTTGCTCATCATGCCCATCATCGTGGTCATCATTTCGTCGCACTCTTGCATGCAGGACATCATTTTATTCATATCCATGCCTTCCATCATGCTTTTGTCTTCCATACATTCCATCATCATCTTCATGGATTTCATTTTACACATCATTTCTTCCATGCACATATTCATCATCATGTTCATCATCATCATATTTTCCATCATCCATACCTCCTATTAAAATATAGTAGACTTCCTTTTTTTAGAATAAACGATAGCCTACGTAAAAGCAACCTTTTTCCTCTTGCATTTCCATAAAATTTCTTGTATAATACGCATTTAACTTATCAATCCAGTAGGGAATACAGGCTTTAATAGACACTGAATACAACTAAAGCTCAAGCATTGGCTGATCGCCGCAGGCTTGAGCTTTTTCGTTATAAAATAGAACCCATATCCGTTCCTACACTGATTTAATTGCGCCAATCTTGGTGATCACCGTGTCATACGGATCTAATTCCACGGTTTGTTTTCCATGCTCCGTATCAATCGTCGTGGATTGAACCTGATCGCTATTATTGATCACAACCAATATGTTGCTCTCAGGGTAGTAGGCACACTCGGTATACAGGTTATCCGGAATATACTTTGCCTCACCCACCTCATTCCCGGCAAAACGAATCAGATTCTGCAGCAATCTCGTGTTTTCCCAATTGAATTCGAACGAAGATAAGTAGATTCCTTGCCCTTTCTCGAAAGCATGCGTGGACAACGTAATGTTGCCATCTGTCTCGTGCAATACCTTGGCTGTCCCATCCGTAAGATATATGCTACCTTTACCTTTTGACGCGATATTAGCACCTTCCGGCACCAGGCCGTGCGCATCGTGAGCCTCATACGACCATTTTCCATGAACGACTCTTGCACCTGTATCCTCATCTACCCCAAGCACATGCGCCATTCTGAAAAAGCTGTCGTACCCGTGGGCCGCTGAAGGCTGGTTGATACCCATAAAGGTACCGCCTTCGTACACCCACTGGGTCAGGATGTCTACACCTCGGTGGTCGTTCCAGTGCTCTCCACCACTCCAGGCAGAACCAGCAGAACCCGCATTAATGACAACATCCACATCCTTCAATACACCCCGACGAATATCATCAAAATCAATGAATTTGACCTCGATCGGTAAACCGGATAACGCCTCATTCACATGAATCAGATCATACATATGCGTTTCATGAAAATGACCGGACAAGGTCCACGATCTTAACTTGCCCCAGCTATGCAGCACGGCTACCTTTGTTTTGATCTGATACGGTTTTCCTTCTTGGTGCAGCTCTTTCATTTCCCTGAATTCATGGGCAATCTTCTCGATATAATCCACAAAGTCCGGGTAAGGCTCAACTAGATGCAAGTATCCACCTAGTCCAATCCGGTCAATCGACTCCCTAAGCAATGCACGCCGAATATTAATCCAATATTTCTTCGCATCCAGGGTAGGATCTCCGCCCTCCTTGAAGGTAGGAAGCCCGCCTAACCCAACTGGGAACAAATATGGATGCAAGCGAATCTCATGGGTATCGACCTTAACGCCTGAGCACATTCTTGCCTCATAACCGGAGAACACACATTTGATCATGCCGTCGAATCCAAATTCCTCAAAGCGATCATTGTACGGCTCCATGCCTACCCAGCTGTCATCATAGAAGACATACGCCAGCTTGTCATGTTTATGCACAATATCAATCAACTTTTTACCGAATTCAATCACAAAATCATTGATAAATGCCATCCAGTCCAGTTTGCGCTGATCCGCAGGCATATGAGTGACCTGATATTTACCGCCATTCACAAAGTCCTCAGCCGAGAGTGAATACCCATATTTTTGAGCAAACAGATCCAGCGCTCTCGAACTTACCGTGAAATCGTATGAACCCCAATCCGAGAACAGATGGCGATTCCGCTCATCACTGCCCCAGATCCAGGCGAAATTATAAAATAGGGATGTAAAACGTACAACCGTTGTTTCCGGATGGTTTTGACACCACGTTTCCATCCAATCCACCAGATACGTTTGCGTTTCCGTATAGATCGGATCAATTTGCATCAGATGCTCTTTGTCCCAGTTATTGGTCGTATGATTGTACATGGAGATCTCTTCCCATATTCGATAGACCATGAAACTCACCGTGTATTTATGCCAAGGAGCAACGCCGGTAATCACAACATTGCCAGATTCCCTTTCATAATTCCACTGTCCTCTAGGAACTTCTTCCCCAGTCGTTCGATCATAAACTTGCCAATATTTAAACGCTTCTTTGGAATCATTCACCCTGAATTGTTCAGCAAAGAAGTCCTCCATCAGATAGATGGATATATAATCTTGTACAGCAACCTTCGGATTCGTTATTAGAAAACATTGTTGCAGCTTATCCAGATTACGGGATGCCCACTCATTATGATCCCGAATAATGCAAATGGTTGAATAGATGCCATATCCGGCATTAATAATTTCATCGGACAGTTTTGTACCGTCACTGTCACGGATTACATCGGCACCCCAGCGATCGGCAAGTTCCAGCGTCAGTGCCTCATAACCAGATTCTCCCGGTAGTGTAAAAGAGCCTTTGGTTGGTTTGGACATTTTGGTTCCCTCCCTATCTCAACATATCGGACAGAAAAGCGAGTGCCAGGCCCTGACCCCAGCCCTGAATCCAGTCTTTTGGAATATTGCGATAACCATCCCGATCCTTCATGACCGCCGTACCGCCAGATACACCAAGCACACGCCCATCTTCGCTAATGTTGCTCAGGATGCCTTCGAGTGCCTTTTGCACATATTTGGTATGCAGTGGATTGCCATTATTGATCATGGCTGCTGCAATACCAGCGGAAGCTGACACCTCTTCATACGATTCTTCGTCATTCAAAACCGTACGCCACAAGCCGTTCTCGGTCTGCACCAGCTTGAGAGCCGCCAATTGATCGCGAAGAGCACATTCTACATCCATACACTGCGGATACAAATACCAGTCGTTCAATTGCGGTTTCACTTGAGACATCGTATAGGCTCCCCAAGCATTTGCTCTTCCCCAGTAAAAGCCGGACATGTGATCCTTGTTGATATTGTTATAACCGTGATACCACAGACTGCTGGTCGGATCTTGAAGGTATTTGATATGCCAGTAATACTGATTCAGCGCATCCTGAATCATGGCCTCATCTTTTAATTTGCTACCTACGCGGAGCAGGAAAAATGCCGCCATAAACAAGGTGTCCGCCCAAGCCTGTTCCGGAAAATCATTGGAAACGGATACCGTATGCTGAAGCACATTGTCTCCAAAGCGAAGCGCATGGTTCTGGAGATAATCGACTTTGCTGAGGACAATATCCCAATACTTCTGATCACCGGTTTCTTCATATAAAGTGATGAGCACATGACCCATGGCACAAGTATTTACCGTCCAGCTCGGTAGACCCAGCTCGATATATTCGTCCGCCCATTTCACCAGCCTGTCCAGAATCTCTTGGTTGCCTGTCGTTTGATAGGCTCTGGATACGCCATAATAAGCCACACCGCCGGGCCAATCCCATGTCAGATCCATATCCAGTGTTTTCTTGGTAACGCTCTCGATTACGTTTAGAATCTGTTCTCTGTCATATTTCACTTGAAGCATTGTTATTCCCCTCTCCCTGCGCACACGCCCCCAAGTGCGCCCTGAGAGGTGTCCGTCCATTTTTGTAAACGCTTTACTTATTCCATTGTACGCAGTAAAATAGTCTCAATCTAAGCATTTTCGCAACAAAACTGTGCAATTTCAATCATTTATACATAGGAGTCCTCGAAAATGCCCAAACCGAAGAAACCTGTCATTGAATATCGTCACTACAGTCTGCCCATTGATTTTCCTGTCCTGTTACTCAGTGGAGACCGCTGGAGAATATCCGATATCAAGAGTGAGCATCTTCATTTCCATAACCACATGGAGATTGGCATCTGTTATTCGGATGGAGGCATCATGGAGATTAAGGGGGAATCTGTACCTTTTCGGGCAGGCGACATCACGTTCATTCCTCGCTATCTTCCGCATACCACATACAGCTCGCCTAATAACGCCAGCCTGTGGGCTTATATCTTTTTTTCACCGGAAGAGCTCTTCCGTCATTCGCTCAATACCGCTCAAACTCACATTGAACCGAATTTATGGGCCATTCAGGGAACCAATTGCATTCTGAATAAGGAACAGCATCCCAAAATTCATATGCTCGCAACATCAATCGTAGAAGAAATGAAACAGCAGTCCCCCTACTATCGGGAGAGCGCGTACGGCTTGTTGATGTCTCTATATATCGAACTGCTTCGAGTTCATGCGAGTAACGAGAGCTGGTCAGCGCAGGATCAGGAAAGGGACCTTCAAGGTGACTTGGTCATCTCACCCGTGCTGGAGTTTATCACCAAAAATTATATGATGCCCGTGACCATCGATTACCTCGCTGATCTGTGTCATCTGAGTACAACGCATTTTCGCCGCAAGTTCCATGAAATTATGGGAACCACACCGCTCGATTTTCTGAATAGTACACGGGTCGAAGAGGCATGCAAGCGGTTGAAAAGCACGGAGGCGTCCATTCTGTCTATCTCTGAGCAGGTCGGTTTCCGATCCATCTCCAGCTTTAACCGCTGCTTCGCCAAACTGATGGGAGAATCGCCCAAAGCCTGGCGCAAAGGGGCTCATACAGAAGCACAGTCTGCAAAAGCGTCGATATTGGAATTTACGGGGTGGGTATGAGTTTATGTCCAAAGCTATAACCCTACTCATAAAAAAAGGTGCAAAAAAGCCCGAAAGTCGTGATGACTTTCGGGCTTTTCCAGATCAAATCAATAACTTCATGTTTACAGCAAATCCAGTTCCACAAGCAATCTGCGGACAAGCGTCGCCATTTCGGCACGCGTTACCGGAGCTTTTGGCTCAAGTGTCGTTGCCGATTTGCCTTGAATCAGACCCAGTTTCACCGCTTGCGCGGCACTGTCTTTGGCCCAATCAGACAACGTTGATGTATCGGTATAACCTTCAAGGCTATTAGCTGCACTACTCACAGCTGGTGCAGTATGTCCTGCCATCTCGTATGCACGGATCAGCATGACCATCACTTGCTCACGTGTCATGGCATCCTGTGGACCGAAACGATTACCGCTGTAGCCCGTCATGAGGCCATAGGCAGTTGCCGTTTGCACCACATCGTTGTACCAATCTGCTGCCTTAACATCTGCGAATGGTGAACTTGCGCCTGTGTCTGGTTTCAGGCCAAAGGCCCTCACCATCAGTGCAGCAAGCTCTGCCCGAGTCATGCTACGCGAAGGCTCATAGCGGGTAGATGACACGCCATTCACAACCAGACGTGATGCCAGATCGTGAACCGCTTCGCTTGCCCAGTGACTCTTCATGTCGCTAAACGAAGCGTCATATCGGATCGGCAAGTACACGCTGTTGGTCATACTGCTTGCGATGGCAACCATCCGACCTTCCCGCACTTCGAATCGGGTAGGCACATGCCGCAAGCTGCCGTCAGCTTCAAGAACGACCACGGTCGATACGGAGCGCTCGTCCTCTCCGACCGGCAGATAAAGTTCTTTGGTTGTCATTTTCAAAAGCTTATCGATCTCGATTGACTTGCTACCGTCGCTTGCCGTTATGTTGAAGGCAACCGGGGTTCCTCTTGGAATCGTGCGACCTTCGCTGGCAAGCTTCGCAGCAAGCCGTTCGTATGCCTGATCCGGTTTACCTACATTTAAGCTTACTTTGATATCCTCGGCCTTTTGCGCCGGGAAAGCTGCTTCGAGTGCGTTCAGATCGATAGCATTCCAATCCAAACGGTAGCTACCCCAATCGCTTTCCAGATCCATAGAAATATCTTTGGCAGCGAGTTGTTTAATCAGATCCGCATCCAGCTCAAAGCGTAGTTGCTCCAGTTGGCCTGCAACGTGCAAACGAATTCGCTGTCCTTGCTCGGCTGCATCAAGCAGCGCTTCTCGCACAGGATGAGCAACCACGGTCGGACCACTTACGCCTGGCATAACATCGACCAGCAACAATCCATCCTTCTGCACTGCATCCAGTTCCAGAGGTATCTTCATGTCTTTACCTCCAACGGCACTATCGATGGCTACGCCACCCACCGTCAACGGACCAACAGGTACATTCGATGCGGGTGGTTTGCTGCCGCCCGAACTTGGCACGCTTGGCTCCGCGCTTGAAGAGATCCGCTCATTCACCTTTACCGCAGCAGATGATGCTGTCGTGAGTTTTGGCTCACTCGTTGTTCGTTTGGCGATAACAACCCACTCGCCTGGTTTTGCTTTGATGACTTTATCGGAAGGCAGCGTATTCCATCCGCTGATATCCTGTTCAAACGTTGGCAGCATCACTTGCGATTGGTCCGTGAAGATACGGTATGCCAGTTCACTGCCAACCATGTTGCCTTTGTGTCCGGCAGCGCTGATCGAGACACGTGTCTCTCCCTTTTTGCCCGTTCCGATCGTGGATGCTTTAATCGTATCCATGTAATCCGGTGGTGCAGCTCCCGTCTTCGGTGCAACAACGGATACAATATCCGTTGTGCTAAGCTCGGTACCTTGCCATGTATAATCAGCCTGGATTAGAGCAGCTCCAACACGTTTTCCGTCAAGAAGACCATCATCTTGAACGGCTGCATTCGCTTCACCCATAACCACACTGTAGGTGATGCTATCGTTATCTGCGAGTTCACGAGTCCCATCCGTATACTCCACATAAGTCTGAACCGCAGCTTGTTCTCCACCGGCAACAAGTTCATCCGGCATAACCAGTTTCAGTCTGCGCGGCAGCTTGAAGTCGCCGTTCAGCACCTCGACAACGGCAGAGTTCACATTGCCTGCCGCGTCCTCGGTTTTAATTCGGAGACGGGTCTTCATGCGGTTCACATCAATCGGCACCTCATGTTTAAAGACTCCGTTCTCGTCCGGTTTGAACTGTGCCAATTCTTGATCACTATCGGCATCCGTAACTGTCACTTGGGCGTCGGTCATCGTTGTACCCTGTACGAGGGCAACGCCTCCCTGTACCCGTTCGCCTTGTAAAGGTGAATCCAGATAGATCATCGGAGCCGTCGTATCAATCGTGACATACAGCATCGTGACTGACGTATCCCCTGTGTTAGTATTTCGAGCTTTGAGCTGGACTGCATATACACCATCCACCTCAAAGTTGAACTTCAGCTTGTCTATTGTTGCAAGGTTAGTGGTGCCGAGGGAACCATCGTCCGTCGAAGCCTCTACAACAACGTTCGACTGATTCGAAGCCACGTTCACGGTCACCTGCTTCGAACTTGTAACCACCTCGTATTTGTTGTTGACCACTTGTTTGTTATCGAGCGAAAGCACTGGCCCTGTAGGGGCAGGAAGCAGCTTCGACCCGCTATACGTCGTTGTGGATAAACGAAGATTCGCTTGCTCGTCGGAAGCCGGTTTGCGTGCAACCGTAACGCCCATACGATACGATTTGCCCGGCTCCAGTCCGGAATGGCGTACCTCTTTATCCTCCATGGCAATGGTGCCGTCTGCATTGCGCTGCACTTTGCCGTCAGCACCCAGCTTAGGCGTTCCTAGTGCATTCCATCCGCCCACAGTCACATGATACTTGCCATCCTTGAGCGTAGCTTTCAAGTCGGATTCACTGTATCCTTCTTCGCCGAACGGATCATACAGATGTCCTTGCTCGTCCGATGCGGTCAGAATATAAGTGAACTCCTCCGCTTCTTCTTCTACTGTTTTCGTGATCGCCGGGAATGCGACCTCGAACTGCCCGTTACCAATGCTTCTCGTTTCCACTTCTGGCACGGCGTTCGGAGCAAACGGATCTACGAGCGTATACCCTTCTTGTGAAGATAAGACAGAGAATGCCATGTCCGTTTTCAGTTCCGTACGCAGATAATATGTCCCTTGTTGCAGCAAACCACGAAGGTCTGCTCCGCCGAGGTACGCAATCTGCTTCACGTCAAAGGTCATCTCGCCGGATGCACGACCGTCAGCACCAATATCGGCACTTTCAATCTCGATGCCTTTGGCAATCATGATCCCTGGATCAACGGATTCATCCGGTGTAGGTGTTGCCTGTAAACGGTCCGAAGACAGATACAGATCTACCGTATCTCCAGGCGAAGCGTTGTCCACGGTCCAAGTTGCTGTGAATTGGTCCGCATCCTGAGTATCTACTGCAAGTTCCGTCGAAGACAGTTCCGGAAGTACCGGAATGTTCATCAGCTTGGACTTGACCGATTGACTGGACGTCAGTGTCCAGCTTCCCGTTTTCGCGTCTTCCTGTGGAATGGCTACATAGATCCGACGGATATCAGTGCCCTGAAGCTCTTCTTTTTTGGTCACTGTTGTACCGTCACTCTTCAGATCGCCCTCTTTAGGTGCTTTGATAATCTGTTCAAACGCGGTTGCGTTCCGATCGGTTGCTTCTCCGTACACGATATCGTACGTGCTTCCGTCGTCACGCTTCAGAGTCAGGGTAGGTCTGGTTGTTGTAAAATACTCTAATTCAAGGAGCGCATCCCCTGTCACTCCGCTCATCGGGATCACATGTGTTTTCCCTCCATTGGACGTACGAATGCCGCCAATGCCGAGATTTTGCGAGCTGTCCTCGATCATATCAATGCCGTCCCCAACGGCAGTATACCGAATCTCGTAACGCTCAGGCTCCTCATTCTCCCATGAGGTCGCAAGCGTCTCGATTCCCGTTCCGATCTGTAACAGGCGCGGACCCTGCTCTGGATCATTAATCGACAGGTGTGCAAGTGCCTCGTTATCCAATGCCGATCCATCGGTCATAAACGAGATGCCGCCGCCCCAGTAATATTTGATGCCCAAGGTGAGGAATAACAAGGAAATCCCTGCCCACAGTTCATCGTTATTCACGCCTGCACGGGTTCCAAATCCTAAACCGCCGACAACCGGCACTGAACTTGGTATCTGTATTTTGGAGCTGACCATGCCTTCAAAATCAACTCGTCCCTTCTCCAGGTTCTCGCCGATAAACAGGCTGGCACTGCCCACGATGATATCCCATCCACCGACATCAATCTGTGCCCTGGCTCGGATAAACATCGGGCTGGCCCATTGGGTCTGGACAAGTGCTTCCGTCAGCATCGGGATGACTTTGCTGCCTTCACCGAAGCCCAGTTTGCCCACCACTTTGAAGCCGGTAGCTTTCAGTGTAAGGTCTACACTGCCTGAGAATACAGCTGGCTTCTGTCCCAGCTCCATGTCGATGCCTGCCTCCAGCGTCAGCGGCAAGCGCTCGGTACCACCGGCAATCGTCATCGCAAGTTCACGGATGGCGCCGCGAATACTTGAGATTTTGGTAGCCGGATTGATCATGATGCCCGGATCAGGAAGGTCCGATCCAAAAGCAATGACGTCCGGAATAATCCGTCCGTCGGGAACCCGTTTAAAGGCAAGCTCCGCACTAATGGAGAACAAGTTCTCCAGTTTGGCCTCGAAGTTAACGCCGTACGAATTCATGACGCCGTATTTGTTCGGGTCTTTATAGTGTGTAACATTGATACCGCCTTTTACGCTATCCTCGGAGTCCGGTTTGAACAAACCGATTCTATTATCCAATTCAAACGCCAGTGAGGAATCGATGCCCACGAATCCCGATTGGTTGAACATCACATTGCTTACTTCTCCATTTACAATAAACATCTTCATTGCACCACCGAAGGACACACCATCCTGCCGCAGTACGAAGTCATTGAGTTTCAACCCAAAGCCGTTCAGCGAGAAGGTAGGTGTTGAAAACAACGTATGTTTATTAAAGTACACATAGGAGACAAGCAGATTTCGGTAAGGATTGAGCGCATCGCCCAGCATACCGTTAGCCCAAGTCAGAGTTCCATTCAGGGTAGGGTCTGCCGGATTACGTCCTTCCTCCCATGCCTGCTCTTCATCCGTAAGCTTCGATTCCGTTCCGAGTGACTTATCGAATCCGTTGTAGAAATCAACGGTCCATTCGCCGGAATGGAATACGAAACCGCTATTCGCCACACTTAGGGTACCGTCGCCACCCACAAAGAGAGTCTGCAAGAACGGCGTATCCGTATTTGCTCTTATATCTTTGGCCAGCGGGAAATTCCCTGTTGAAATGGTGAGGTCTTTCCCGCTGTAAGCTACACTCTTGTTAAGAATCGCAGGTTCAGTATCCGATTGAACCGTATATTGGGCGTTTGCACCCGTACCGGATTGCACGATCTTACCGCGCACTTCCAGAACAACCTCCTGCTCGGTAGCATCATCAAGTCCTTTTTTAAACGTTTCGAAGGCTGCTTCATTTTCGAACGTTTGGACCGCATATACCGGCGAAGCCGATGCATCGATGGCTCCAGCTACATCGAGAGCAGGGTCCAGCTTGCGTGAAGCTGCTACCATTTCCTGCTTGGCAGCAGTCAGTCTCGCCCGATCCTGATCCAGCTTTGTTTTGAACTGCGCGTCCGTCAGGTTACCGTACGTCCACGGCAGCACGCTCGCAAACGTCGCTTTCTCACCAGCACCCGCGTTTAGGTCCAATTTAGTTTTATACACAGCGAGAATTCCGGCTTTGCGAACCCGGTTCTCTTCGTTCTCGGTTATGGCAAAAGTCTGGTCGGTCTTGAAGCTCAGCGCTTCGGCCAGCTCGGGAATTGACTTGTCCCGATAGTCCACTTGCACGGCATATTCTCCAAGCGGCAAGAACGCATCGTTCAGCACTTCAAGCGTTGTGCCGTCCGCCTTCACCTTTTCCCCGCCACGATATACCAGCTTCAAATCTCCCGCGAACCCGTTTCCTAGCGGCTGAGATGTTACGGAACGGGTCACCGGCACTTTGTAACGATCCCCTTTCTTCACGTTCACCAGATACATGTCAAAGTTGGCTGCGGTAGACGTTGCTTCATTGCCGACGTTGTAGGCAGCGATATTGGACACGTTCAGCGTGATGTACTTCTCGTCCTTACTGTACGCTTCCTCCGGTGACATGGCGTAGACTAATGTCTCTCTTAATTCGCCAACAGGTGGCAGGAAAATAAAACCCGCTCTTGACGATTCATAGATCGCGCGAATTTCCGATTCCGGAAGCCCTTCGCTTTCTTGAGCAGCCGTCTCCAGCTTTTTCTCTGTCTCCGGGCTGCTCACCGTCACCATATACTGGCGCGTTGAAGGCCAGGCTTTACCTGTACCCTTCACTCGCCATTTGGCTGCGATGACCTCGCCCGGTTTATATGGAATGAATTCGATGCCCTGTGCAGCTTGTTCCGGCGGAACATCCTTGCGGAAGGTAAGCTTCTGGCTTGTTGCATTGAGTTCCTTCCCATTCTCATCCACAAAGCTCAGACCGTTCTCCAGTGTGAGAGTCACATCGATTTGGCTATGGTTGGTGTTGAACATCTCTAGGTTCTCAATCTCCGTGTTCACTTCGAACACGCCGTCATTCACGTAACCCGTCTCTTCCTCATTGGTCTCCAGTTTCTGGGTTGGATCTAGGAAACGAACATCGAATACCTTCTCCGGGGATACAATCTCGCCCAAGCCGTACACCAGTTCATACGAGTGTTGGCCGCCAGCTTGAACCGAATCAGGCTCCCAATAGAAAGCCACGGCCGTATCGGCTGTACCGTAGTCATTTGTATCCTGTGTAAAATCAAGGTTCTCGTCCGGTTCATATTCCCATTTCGTTCCGGCGAGATTGGCCCAATGGCCTACCACCATTTCATCAACAATGTTAATACCACCCTCAAACAGGTTGTTGAATCCATAGGCAATGACATTCGTCGCCAGCGGGTTGCTCAGATCAAGCTTGTCCCGCATCACCCAGTAAGGTGGCAGCTTATGCAGATTGTACGCCTGCTCGTCCACGTTTTTGTCATAACCGAGCTTCTCTGGTTCGTGAACCAGTTTGCGCTCCACCGTAAGGGGAACGGAATAATTCTGCCCGATCTGGAAGGCCGGGCCATCATTGCCACCGACCGACGTGTCCAGCAACACACGTGACCCGATCTCTACCTTGGCATTTGTCGTATTATCCACTACATATTGAACACGCGCATTACCGCCCTGATCCTTGTCTTCCTTCAAAAGCAAAGTGATCACTTGGCTAATACGAATGCCCTGAACGGTCCATACGGTCACGAGACTCTGGGTACCGTCATTTCCCGTAACGACCTTTGGTGGTGTAACCTCCGAGGTCCAGTTCGGTGCCATTTTATACGGATTACCAAAGATCAGATCCGTTCCGTTGATGCGGAATGTCGTGAACGATGTCTCCGGGTTATCTCCACCAAAGATCATATCCACGCCGTTATCCTTTTTGCGGATTGGCTGGCCGTCTTCTGTACGAATGCTGAAGCGCCCACTTGCATTGTCCACTGTTACCTTGATAAACCCGTTCTTAATGGATGTCGTTCCCGCTGAGGAAACGGCCGCTGCCGCGATGTGAAGCGGCAAGACGCTGATCAGCATGACCATGGCCATCAACGTTGCGATTATCCGAATAATTTTGTTCCGTCGCATGGGTGAACCCCTTCCGTTTCTCTAATTGGCTCGATTAACAAGCAGCGTGGAGTATACGCGTTCGCGCTCCTGATTTTGCACAATGATGGTGTACCATCCTGCTTTGGGCAGTGTAATCTTGAAGTCTTTGCTGATCAGTTCCTTATAGGTCACTCGGGTCGCGATATATTTCATCTGTCCTTCGCGCACCAGACCCGGGAAATAATAAATATCGTACGTGCCGAGTTCGTTCTCCAGCTTGGTTCCCCCAGCAGTCTCGATCGTGCGGAAGTTGTTCACATTGAACGTGACCGTACCTGTATTCACGATTGCTGTTTCGGATTCGGTATCCGACAACGGAACGCCATTGGCCGTAACGAACATGCCATCTGTCGATCGAACAAACACCGTTTGCAGCGCGTAGCCCGCATTGCCGAGATGGTCCTTCGCCGTATAACGAATCGTGTGTTTGCCCGTCACCGTGAGATTCAGTGGTTTCTCCACGTATTGTCCGCCTTCCAGCACGTATTCCGCAGCCGTCACCTGAATCTGCTCCGCAGATGTGAGATTATCGCTCACTGTGTATCCGCCCAGATCGGTGACCAGATCGAAGCCTGGTTTATTTTGCAGAACCGTGGTGGAAGCTTTGTTCAGACGGATCGTTGGTGTCGTATTATCGAGACCCGTAATCGTAAAGTTAACCTGTTTCTTGTTACCAAGTACGTCTGAAAGTAAAATTGAATGCTCGCCATTGCTGGCGTAGTCGGCGCTAAAACTCGCTACCGGGGTTGCCCCGGCATAGATCGTATTGCCTTCTACTACAGATGATGGCATTACAAAGCCAACACGCACTTTGCCTTTGGAGTAAGCCTGATCGCCGATCTGCACCAGCTTGCTGTCATCGATGATCTGTCCGTCGTTGTCTACTCGAACCATCGTGATCTCTTCTACTGCGGGAATCGATCCAACGAGTGTTGTAATCGCTTCGGATTCCAGCTTCGCATTATTCCCTGCGGCATCTGCCAGCGAGAAGCGTGCTTTACTGCCTGAAGTCATGACCAATGAGGATTGGTTCGTCCCTGAGCTATTGGAGACCACCTGGTAATCCTGAACTTGTCCCTGTTTCGGCAGCACTTGCGCCACGATCAGATTAGACGCGATCACATTACCTGTTGTCGGTGCTGCGAAATGAGTAAATTCTCCGTTGGCATTGTATCCGTCACCTGCGCTATCCACGACAGCAGTACCACTACCGTAACGGATCAACGCTTTGAGATCGGGATGGTTGTAGTGCATGACAATGTCTGCTTCCGGCGGCGTGGTATCGATGTTGCTCACTGTTGCTGTCACACTGCCTGTAAAGCCAACCGCATCTTCGTACTCAAACGTGAATTCTCCGTTCTCGCGGAACGTTTTGGACGACGTCGGCAGATTGGTGATGCGGATCGGTTCACTCGATTGCAGACTTACTTTAACCGTGCCATTCGTTGCCGCAATGGTGGAATACTTCACATTTACCATTGGCGGCGTATCATCGAAGTTGGAGACCACGATGAACACAGTTGCTGTAGTGCTGCCATCCTTCACGGTGAAGGAGTAGCTTCCGTTGCGGTATATTTTGAATCGTTTGTTCGCCTCCAGCGTTTCCGGCATTTCCGGGTTGCTGTTCGTTGGCTTCACGGTCTTGCCATCCACGAGGTCGAACAGGATCTCTTGTCCTTCGTTCTGCCCACCATCCTGCACCTTCTCGCCTCCGCGAACCGGCATGATCTGCTCTAGTGAAGCAAGCCCATAGGCAGGGGCATCCTGAAGCTGGATCTCAGGTGTTACGATATCGCTGATATTGTCGTAGTAGCCTTTGAATTTGACCCGAACCTGTGACTTGAGTTGTCCCGAATCATTCGTATCAACAGGAACGCCGACATAGTTCGTATACGGCAGCCAAGTGCTCCAATTGTCTCCGCCGTTGGTGGAAACGGAATAGAAGTAACCTTCCTGTGCCGGCACATCCACCGTCAGTTCCATAATGGCAGTGTATCCGTCATCTCCTGGACCTTCAGTCCGAATCAAACGCGCGCTGCCAACAGGTGGTTCACTGCTCAGATAAAACACGGAGAATAGACCACTTGTGTGGTAAAGCTTACTGTTACCCAAGCTATCGCTGGCATGGACGTATAGACGGTAATTACCGTTGTCCTTTTTGTTGTCTACCTGCAAAGTGATCAAACGATCCGCAGGCGACACACTCCAGCCCTTACCTTCCGGATCTGGCTCTTGTTCGTCTTGCCCGTCAACCACCTTGATCCATTGGTAACGAATGTTCTTGGCTGCAACACCGTTAAAGTCCACCAACGTGTCAGACACATCAATCTGTACCGTCTGCTCTGGCATCGGATACAGGTATCCCTGCGAACCAAATTTCGTAACAGGTGGCAGATGGTCGAATTTGTACTCCTGATAATAGTAGTAGAAACGTCCGGTATCCTGCTGCTTGATGCGCACATGGGCGTACCAGGTCCCGTTCAACGTTTTGTCGGCAGGGAAGCTGTAGCGCTCGGCGGGAACATCCCCCAGCTTCGTTTCCTTCGGTTCATCCTCAAAAGCAACCCATTTGCTGTTGCCCACAGGACGTTCGGAACTTTCACTGTATTGATATTGAATTGTATCGATTGGAACACCGGCTACGGTGAAGTCGGGTCCGTCATTGATCGCATAGGTGCCCGGATAGGCTTTGAACTTGGTTGAGATGACAAGCACATCAACTGCTTTGGGCTCGGCGGTGGCTGAATGGCCCGCCACATCCTCGGCTTTCGCATGTAGCTCGTATTGTCCACCTTTGGAGATCGCCGGATCATTCAATGTTGATATCTCAGCTTCACCTTGTGCATTCAGCTCGGCATCCTGCCACCCGGAAGCGGCAGGGCTCTTGCCCACGGCCACGAACTGATATTGCACCTTGTTATTTTTAATAGAAGAAGTCGGATCAGAGGCCTTAACCGTAATCTTCACATTGTCGGAGTTATTGTCCACGATGTTCGCAACTTCGACAGTTGGATCGTCATTGTCAATCTTCAACAGGCCGACATGGTACGACCAATTGGAATCATCCTGTTTGAAATCGGCCAAAGGCCACTGTACTGTATTGCCGTAATCAGACAGATTCGGCAGAATGCTTGAGCGATAATATTCCTCCAGCTCGGCAGGTGTCGCATCCGGATGTTGGGCAAGGTAAGCTGCACGTTCGTTGCTGCCTTTGTCGTATTGCATCCGTTGACGAGCCGAGTCCCAACTCATGTCGGCAGTCCACGTATGCAAATACCAGTTCCCGTTCAAACCTGTGCCGTCATCCGGCAATTCTACTTTCACGCCATTCTGTCCGGTAGACAGTACAACATCCTGGAAACCAGATGCATACAATTCTTCAGAAGGCTGCTTCTGCGTCAGGGAATACCGTTTCACTGCGGCAAAGTTGTCGTTTTGCCCAGCGAAGGGATCATTCGGACTCTGGTTTAACACATAATACACGAGCCCTGAACCACTGCCTGGACGGAACAATCCTTTGCTCGTCTGACCGTTCAAGTCGGGATCGAATGCATTGATCGTGAATGATCCATTTCCTACGTATTGTCCTTCAGGAATAATTTCTCCGTCCTGATTCTCATAGACAAAATTCACTTCAGGTGCCGTATTGTCCACCGACAATCCAGCCCAATCAATCTTCTTGACTGGCTCAGTAAGCACGTTGCCGGCGTAGTCCGTCAGAGCCTTCCCGTCGCCAGGATTGCTGGCATGCTCCAAAGCAGCTGTCTGCAGCAATGACGTTTCGATACTCCTGCCGTCTGGCACTGTCATACGGAACGTCCATGTATTTGTGTTCTGGCCACCAACATATGCGGCGGTCAAGCCGTTGGCAAACTTGAGTCGTGTATCCTCCGTCGGGGTAAACGCGCTGATCACCTGTTCGTTGAGGTACACGGTAAAATCAACAACGTCGCCCTTGTTCAGCACAAGTCCCGTTAATACTTCAGGCTGCACGCCGTTGCGGGATGCTGAGTACTGAGGTACACGTGCGTCGATAATGGTACGGAATGTACCGCCCGGATTCGCGTTATCGGCAAAAGGAACTGTTCCAATGCCGTTAAAAGCTGCAACGGGATTACCCGCACCATCGATGAAACCAGCCTCATTCATCCGTTCGAGTAATGTTGGACGATCCTCTTCGGAGGGCGCGATCAGACGCTTCGGATCAATAGGAATGTTGCCTGTGCTATCATTTACCGCAGCCTGATAACGAAAGTTAAAAGTGGAGCGTGCATGAATGTTCCGATCCAGTCCACCCTGCGCAAAGTCCCCGTATCCGCTATCCGCGCTCGTTAGATAATAAACAGACGGATCGAAGCCGTCTCCACCCGGATTACTGAACAGTTCTGTACGCATGAAGCTGAATTTGCCATCAATCCGGTCAGAGGCATTCTCTGCAGAATTTGGAAACACCGGCTCGCTGAACTTCAGCGCTAGGTTGAGGTTGCTCCCTTGCTTCAGGAACAATTCATTCTTTTGCACTGCCGGATCGGCATTGAATCGAACTGCCCCGGTATGGCTCAGTGTATTGCCATTGTATGTAGGAGGTGTGATGTCGGCGAAATAGAGCTCAATGTCACTGGCACTTTTAAAAAAACCAAACAATGTGATTTCGATCGTATCATTGGGTCCGAAAGCGATCCATGACGAATTAGCCGACTTATCATGATTGAACTGATTGAACTTCTCTTTGCCGTTAACATCGACTCGGACGTTCATACCACCGATAAAAACGTCAATCGATCCAATCTTAAGGAGCATTCTGGCGTCTCCACCTTCAGCCAATCGTCTTAATGATGGATTGTTTGCCACCGAAATCTTGGCTTTAAATAAACCTGCTCCCTTCGTTCTAACATGACTTGCACTTACGGTTTCAATATCTTCCTTTTCCATTGAAGTACCCGGCGCACCGGCAGCAAATATACCAAAGCTGTTCGCCTCAAACTTGTCGATTTTATTGTTCCAGGAAGACATGTCTCCCCGATTGATGATCTTACCACCGCCGTTCGGAATATTAACATACGCGTACTCCGCAGCTGCGGAAACGGTCGGCAGGTGTGGCCAGCTCACAGACGTCAACGTCAGCAAAGCGGCAAGCAGGCAAAGTAATAACTTTTTGAACATGCGAGATTCCCCTTTTTCCCGTTATGTATTCGACTTCTTCATCAGCTTGCGAATATCTTCGATCGTTACACAGATATGAATGCCATTCATTGTCCGGAACGAACCGGAGATTAAGCCGATCACGCGACCTTCTTCGTTTAACAAAGGACCACCCGACATGCCCGCAGACACCTGCGCGGAAGTCAGCAAGCGAATGACATCGTTCACCTCAGCGGTTGGTGCATTCACGATGCCCTCCGTAATGATCTTGCCATCCTTCAGCGGATATCCGATGGCGAACGATCGTTGCCCATATCTTGCAGGCTGCTTGTCCCCTGACAGGGTAAGTACCGGACGTTTTTTGCTATTCTGCACAGACAACATAGCCACATCGGTTTCCGTGTCAGCGCTCAGAACCGTTATCTTTTGGATGGAACCATCTTCAAATACCGCTTCGAAAGTAACCCCGTCCTTCACAACATGGGCTGCTGTAAGTGCTTTACCATCACCGATCAGAAAACCGGTACCTACCGTTTTAAGCGTTCCGTCCTTACGATACGCTTTCAAGTAAAAGACAGCTTGCGCCGCGGATTGATACACTTTTTCAGCTCCCGATACAGCCACTTGTCCGGTCCCAGCCGCTTTCGCGACAGATGAACCCGTATACCCATTCAGACATGCCACAGCAATCAGTACAGCCAAAATGCCAATCATCCGCCGCCGCAAACGCCAAGATGTGATGCTTCTCTCCATTTTCTCAACTCCATCAGCCCATAGTCGCGCAAAGATAGGTCTTTCGATGCTTTTTCTGCGTCCGTTCGACATATCTTGCTTCCGCATTATAATGGATCACAATAAACAAGCAATAAACAGAAGAAATTTGTCGAAATGTGATTGCGCCCCCCGGAGATATTCGCTACAATGCCGATAGAATACAAGAGATTTTGTTTGAATCTATCGAAGGTTTGAAACCAACTCTAAAGGAGCAGCATTTCGTGTTATTAAAAATTTCAGGCGTTGTCCTGACTGTTATACTTGCCATTACCGTACTGCTCCTGTCAACGATCAGAGAACCACAATCTGCGGCGCTTCATGCTCGTCAAGGTGTCCTGGACCTCTCGGCTTGGAATCCTGAACAGGACGAGCGGATCAAGCTGGACGGGGAGTGGGAATTTTACTGGGAGCGATTGCTTCCTGACGAATCTACACCTCTGAGTCAGGCTGGTCCAACGAAAGCACCCGATACCTATGCAACCGTTCCCGGCTCCTGGAATCGTCTTGAAGTGGGTGGAGAACGATTACCTACCCATGGCTACGCCACGTATCGACTAGTGCTGCGTAATGCACCTATTAAGGGAACGCTGGCGATCAAAAAAATGAATATTCGTTTTGCCAGCGAAATCTACATCAATGGCAATAAGCTGCTGGAAGATGGGCATGCCGTGGCAAAATCTGCGGGTTACCGCCCAGGCAACTCCCCCCAGATTGGCTTTTTCCCCTATCACGGCGGTGACATTGAGATTTTGATTCGGGTGGCTAATTACGATTACACGGACTCTGGCATTCCAGGTCCACTCTTTTTCGGCGAACAAGCGGCCATGCTGAAAAAACATCAAACCAGCACAGCTATCGAATTCGGCACACTGGCTGTACTGGCTACCATTTCGATCATATTCCTCATCAGTTACCTGGGGTCTGCACTCTACCGAAACAGAGATGATTCCCTGCTGCTGCTTGGTCTAATCTGTCTGCTGTATGCCCTCTATAACGGCATGATCAGTGAACGTGTGCTGTCCCTTGTGGGCACGGAAATCCCCTTTAGCACACTCTATAAATTAAAAGATTTCTGCTCCGTGGCATGTCTGGGTCTGTTGACCTTTTACTTCTATCGATTCAAAACAGGTATCCTGTCAGGTATGCTCACGGCAGTGATTCTGATCATCTTCGGAGCTTACTTATGCATGGTCGCGCTTCTGCCTATTTCCGTCTATGGGATTGCTGCACCTTATGTTGTCGTTATGTACACGTTGCTGCTGCTCTGGTTGCTGTATCAATGCGCATCACAGTTCCTAACCAGTGAGACGGGCGAACGGCTGTCTACTTTCTTGTGGTATGCGGCTCTCTTAAGCATCATGCTGTACTGTCTGGACATTAATCTCTTCTCGATCTCGCTCAAGGAAAACATGAACATCGGGCAGGCTTCCATTGTCCTGTTCAGCATCCTGATGCTGTTTCTGGCGGTGCTTCGGTTCTTCGAGGCCTATCGTACGGTCCGCACTCTCAAAGATCAGTTGCTCTTGCTGGACAAGGTGAAGGACGACTTTCTGTCCAATACCTCGCACGAGCTCAAAACACCGCTGAACGCGATTGTAAATATCAGTGAAAGCCTGCTCAAAGGCGCCGAAGGTCCACTTACCGACGAACAGGCGCACAATCTGGCGATCGTGACGGGAAGCGGCCGACGATTAACTTATCTGGTAGATGAATTGCTGGATTATTCGAAAATGAAACATGGCGACATCCCGCTCCACCGGTCTTCGACCGATCTGTATTCGTTTGTCGAATCGGTCATGCGTATGCATTCCTTCCTGCTTGGCGCGAAAAAGGTGGAGCTTATCAACCGTATCCCGGCGCATTTCCCGCCGATCTATGCGGACGGCAACCGACTGATTCAGATTTTGCATAATCTGATCGGTAATGCCATCAAATTCACGGAACGTGGCACCGTAAGCATTAGTGCTACAGTAGTTCAAGGCAAAGCGGAATTACGCATTGTAGATACTGGCCGTGGCATTGGTACGGATAAACTGGAGCATATCTTCCTTCCGTTCGAGCAGGAAGCAGATACGGGACCAGTGGTTGCCGGAGGCACCGGTCTAGGCCTAAGCATTACGCGCAAGCTGGTTGAGCTGCATGGCGGAACTATTCATGCGGAATCGGTACCCGGTATAGGTGCCACGTTCATCCTGACCTTCCCGCTGGCGGATGGCAAAGGAGAGAAGCGATCCAACGTTATGCCACTCGCCATAGCTCCTACAAGTCCTGGTAAACGGCTGTTCCGGTTCGAAGAACCAACGATTGTGAAAGGAAATAAAGACGAATGGATCATCGTCGTGGACGACGATTCGGCTAATTTGCAGACTATTGTTAATCTCTTGAAGCTGGAAGGATACAGTTATGCGGTCACTGCACGCTCACCTTCGGTACTGGATCTGCTGGACAAGCTACCTACCGTGCATCTTGTCATTGCTGATATCATGATGCCTGACATGTCGGGTTACGAATTGCTGGAACGGATCAGGGAGCGCTACTCCCCTTCCGAACTGCCCGTACTCATGCTGACGGCAAGTAACAAAGACCATCAGTTGAAGCTGGCCTTGGAGAAAGGGGCCAATGATTTTGTATCCAAACCGTTCGAATCGGAGGAATTGCTGGCCCGGATCGGCGGTTTGACCCGGATGAAAACATCCGTTCAAGCTGCGCGAGATGCCGAAATATCCTTTTTGCGATCACAGATGAACCCTCACTTTCTATATAACGCCCTGAATGCCATTGCCGAATTGTGTGTGGATGCGCCGAACAGGGCAGAACAATTGATTTTGCAATTATCGAGTTACTTACGACGTAGTGTGCACTTTAAACATCTGGACTCCAAAACTAGCCTGATGAACGAATTGGAGATGATCGAGGCCTATGTAGCCATTGAACAAGCTCGCTTTGGCCCACGGTTGGAGGTCATCATCGACGTGGATGCGGACGTGAACCGGAACATGGACATTCCACCCCTCACGTTACAGCCTCTGATTGAAAATGCGATTCGGCATGGCCTGATGTCCAGCATTCACGGGGGCCGCGTCATGTTGTCTATACGTAATCTGAATGAGACGGAAACACGCTTCACCATTGAGGACAACGGAATTGGCATAACCAGGGAACGGATGGATGAAATTCGGCAATCCACCGATGGCAGTAACGGCGTGGGACTATGGAATATCTCCAGCCGGTTGAACCTGCTGTATGGCAGACACCTTCAGATGGAAAGTCTGGACGGCGAGGGAACGCGGATTACATTTGATCTTCCAAATCAACGTCTAAGCACAGATGGGAACGGGGGTTACGAAACATGATGAAAGTCATCATCGTGGATGATGAGGATTTGTCGCTGAAGCGACTGAATCGCATTTTGACAGAAAGTGGAGAAGTTGAGGTGTCTCGCGCATTTCACGACCCGGAGGAAGCCTGCGAATATGCGGCGGAAAATAGCTTTGATGCGGCCTTTCTGGACATTACGATGCCTCGTATCTCGGGTATGCACCTCATTGGTGAATTGCGCAAGCATCACCCTTCGCTCTCCATTGTGCTGGTGACCGGATATGAGGAATATGCGGTGCAGGCCTTCGACAAAGAGGTGATCGATTACGTCATCAAGCCCGTCACGGCTGAGCGACTGAACCGTAGCATTAAGCGGTTGCAGGAAAAGCTTCACAAGTCCGTCGCCCCTTCCGAACCGACGACTCCTGCACCCAAGCTGAATGTTCGTCTGTTCGGTGAATTCACCGTGTTCGGCGGAGCCGGAGCAGACAGTCCCATCAAGCTTAGAACGCCCAAGACGGAAGAATTGCTGGCATTCTTGCTGTATACCAAATCAACCACCCGAGATGCCTTGGCCGATACGTTGTGGAAGGATCTCAGTCCGCAGAAGGCCTGGACGAACATCAATTCCACATTGTACTATGTGCGGCGTGCCATCGGCGATAACAGTGACGTGCCGATCATACTCAAGGACCGGAACGGTATCCGGATCGACCGGGAAGCGATTGACTGCGATCTGTACGAGTTCGAGACTTTGTTCCGGCAGATGCGTCAGGCCTCGGCACATCGACCCGATCTCTTCGAGCGTATGGACACGTTATATACGGGTGAACTTCTGAAAGGAAGGCATTATGAGTGGGCTTTCGCGTGGTCCAGACAGCTGGAGCTGGATTTCATCACGACGATGGAAACTGCTGCCCACTATCACGCGAAGGCAGGCGAGCCGTTACGAGCGCTGTATTATTTTGAACGTATCCTCCAGATTGATTCGATTCGGGAAGATATTCATCGCGAGATCATCCTGCTCTATCTGTCGCTTGGACGAAGAACCGAAGCGCAGCGACAATATCTGGTGCTGGAGGAATTGCTCAAAGAGGAGCTCGGCTCCAGTCCGGCAGCGGATATCAAACAACTACTTCGTCAATCATGAAACAGCAAATAAGCCCATGCGCTGGCATACTGAACTGTTCCCATCATAGTCTTTTACGATCTACTATGACAGGGAGCAGCTCAGTCTTGCTTTAGGCTTGGGCTATTTGCAATAGTTGGACGCTCGTTCGTCCTTGTCCGATGATTTTACATCATCATGGTCTAGAATCAATCATTCATTTATAAGTTTTTCTGTATTAAGGGTAAACCCTTCAATCACGACATCTTCGTCCACTTCAATCATGATGCAACGTCTGCCTTGATAGTTCACCTGTTTCACATATCTCAGGTCTTGCGGGCTAACCGAAATCGTAGCAACCTTGGTTTCAATCTTAATAGACTTGGACGTGAACTTCGGCATAACACTAGTCGCCTTCATTTCATAATTCTTGTTGTCCACAATCGTTTCGAAGGCACGTTCCACTTTCTCCGTCGTCAGATCCTCTATACCGCTTGCGGTCAGTACACGTTCCAGATCTTTATAATCCAGTTTCGGAGGTTCTTCCTCATGGGACTCTTCGTTAATTTCGATGACTCGGTTGATCTCCTCGTACACATGAGCAATGGTGGCTGAATCGAGCTGTTCACCGGCTACTTCCTTAACGATATCTTCGAAAATCGCCCGTTCTTCCAATGCGGTTACGGATCTTTCTCCATTCAATACATTTTCAACAAAATGCGGATCCGGGAAATTGGATTTCCCTGTACAATATAGAACACGATTCACATCAGAGTAGTTGTCCGTCACGCTAGGGTAGAGGAACCCTTGCTCTGGCGTGCTTAATTTGATAATCGGATCGACAATAATGTTATATTTGAATTCTCTCTCCACGTAATCAAACAAGAGCGTCTTCCGCTGCTTCTCCGTGGAATTTACGCTGCACAGAATGAACGGATGGGCGAACACCTCATTCTTCTCACTCTCTTCCGTGGCTTCGTTTCTAGCCTTGGTCGGCAGATAATACTGTCCACGCACGAACGTAGCTACCATATCCCGCTCAAACTTCGTATCCACCAACATTCGATCCACGAGCAGCAGCATCAGATCCTGCCACTCATCCGGATCACCTGTTACCAGCGCCTGGTGAAGCAGTACCTGTGCCGGGTCCTCCGCCGCTTCCTGGAACTTCAGTTCGAACAACTTCTGATCCAAGTCGCCTGTCAGCAGCTTTTTGAAATTGCCCATGTACAGCTCCTGCTTTTCTCGATCCACCAGTTCAAACGGATGACGCTCCCAGTGATAGACTTCGTTCGTTTCCTTCGTGATATACACGTTGAGAATATCGTAAATATTCAGTAGATCGTGATCGAGTTTAAATTGCTTGCGTATATGCGCGACTTCTTTTTTATTCATATTGGATTTGGCAACTCCTTAGATATGTTTCTGGCTTTATTAGTATAAAGGATCGACAGAGAATTTGTTGACTAACTTGTTGCTTGACGGTTACTAGATTTCAGTTACCCAAGTACACGTGATATTCACAACAACACAAAAAGGGAGACACTCTCTACATTCATACGAGCACCTCCTGTATGTGTTACATCTCCTGATGTTTTAAACTATTACAGCGATTACTATTAACATCTTACATATTTGCGCTTGAACCCAGTCCGCCCTGCATCCACTGCCTTTTGGATATTCTCGGAGGCATTCAACAACTTGCTCTTGGGCTTGTCCTTATTTACTTCAACAGGGCCAACGATCTTAGCCGTCTCCACGGCCTGATCGTGCAACGGCTGATAGGATGTCGCGACGGTATATAGGAAGTTGTTCATCGAATATTTTGTTCGTTCCGGAGATTCGTGAATGGTCTTTTTCACGCGTTCGAGCATCTCCATCAGTTTATTCTCAGAAAACTCAGCATCCTTTCGGCTTCCAAGCAGCCAGCAGTAACAGCTCCATCCCGCTGACATCCTCAGTTCATCACCACTATCAATCCACGCATCGGCGACCTCTTGCGCAATGTCTGTCTCAGCCAACGTCACAGCAACGATGAAGTCAGAGATCATGTAAAAATAAGCGGCATCGATCCAACGATCAAAATCGGCGGGCGTCATCACTTTGGGATCGGCAATCACGCCCGCAAAGTACATCGCATCATAATTACCTGTCGCGTATAATTGCTCCGCCAAAGGTTGATCCTTTTTGATCCGCTTCGCCATTGGTTTCATCGCCCCGGTTGCCACACCAAATAGCGGTTCATGCGCACCGTTGGAGATGTAGATTTTTTTCGTTCGTTCTTTACCGAGGGCTTCAAGCTCTTGCATAATCTCTTCCATGTTCATCAGGCGATAGCCCCTTTCAATATAAAATTTATATGTATAATTTAATGTTTAATTGGACCTCTTTATTTTATCACAATTGTACAACAGCCATACATTTAGAACCGACTCACACCCCCTATTTCCTGCACACTGACATGTTAAAAAAAACCACAATCGCCGCCACTCCATGGAGCCGCGACGATTATGATTAAGTCAGATAAACCATATAACTGCATGTGCAACACATTCGTCATATTCAACATGTTTAGCCTACATCCTACCATCCATTAACCTGCTCAATACTTTCTTCGCCATATCTTTACCTTGGGATATACAGTCTGGAACTCCAATACCCCGGTAACCGCCACCGCCGAGATAAACACCTGGCATGAGATTCTCCAGCATTGCCTCAAGCTCCCCTATCCGTTCCAAATGACCTACTTGATATTGTGGCATGGAAAGCGGCAGACGGTTCACCTCGGTAAAGATCGGCTGTGCAGATATGCCCATCATTTCTTGCAATTCACGACGTACATTGGATATCAATTCGTCGTCCGAAAGCTGCTGGTTCGTATGGTCGCGACCGTATTTGCCCACGTAGGCGCGTAAAAGGATATGCCCCTTCGGAGCCGTATGTTCCCATTTGGACGACGTCCAAGTGCACGCAGTAACCGTACGCTCCTCCTTGCGAGGAACGACGAAGCCGGACGCATTCAGGGAGATTCCCTCATCCTGCTCGCGATAAGCAAGCACGACGTTCATCACAGACGCATATGGGATGGAACGCAGCAGATTGGCGATCCGCTCATGTGGTAGCAGCCTTGCTGCGACATGGGCTGGTGTAGCGATCACCATCGCATCTGCATGGAGCGTCGTGCCATTTTCCAAATGAACAACGTAACTGTTCTCTTCCTGTACAACACCTGATATTTCTGTATTTTTTATCATGAGTGCTCTGGAAGTTAACGCCTTTTCGAGATGGTTTACGACCTCTTCCAGTCCTCCACGTGCACTTAGGAACATGCTCTTCTTCGCCGTATTCGCAGTTCCGGGCGATCGTGTGGCCTGCTGCTTCGGGCTTCGGCTCTTACTCACACCAAGCATGCCTACAATGAGGCTTCGATGCTTTTGTTCTGTTTCTTGCAGCATAGGAAATGTTGCTTGCACACTCAGCCCATCCGCATTACCTGCGTAGATGCCTGCCAGCAGCGGCTCCGCAATCTGTTCCAGCACTTCATCTCCCAATCGCCTGCGTAAAAGTTGTCCCAGGGATTCATCTTCCGCGCCAGGTTTCCTTGGCAAAACAAGATCTGCAGCAGCGCGTACTTTCCCTCGTACCGACAAGAGCTTTGTCGTAATGAACGGCTTCCACTTTGTCGGCACACCCAGCATAAAACCATCCGGAATAGGATGCAGCTGATTCCGATATGCAATATAGCTGTGCGACACCCCGGGTCGTGTGCCGACGATTTCATTTTCCATGCCGAGTTCCTGCATGAGTTCAATGATCGATGTTTTGCGCGCAAGAAAAGAGTCCGGTCCCCGTTCGATCACAAATCCGTCCCGTTTTCCAGTATGTACATGTCCGCCGAATCGATCACTTTTCTCCACCAGTACAATATCCACAGCCACATCATGCGCTCTGCACAACTGATCAACATAATAAGCTGCACTTAATCCCGTTATACCACCGCCAGCAATAACCACTCGCTTCCTGCGCTCTTTTTCCATTTCACACTTCCCACCGTATCATCATTTTCGCAGCGCCGCTGGGATGTAAGCGCACGCAGGATCACTCGCCACATAATCTCCCGTCATCGCATACGCCCTTGCCCTTGAGCCACCGCACATGGTCTTAAATTCACAGACTCCGCATTTGCCCTTCAGTTGGGACTTGTCTCGTAACGTCTGCATCACCGGGGATTCCCTGTATACATCAATGAAAGACTGTTCCTTCACATTGCCACAGACTACCGGCAGGAACCCGCTGGGATAGACATCCCCCGTGTGATTAATGAATACAAAACCATCACCATCATTCACACTTTGCGGCGCACGCCCCAGCATATCCACACGTTTCACTGAGCTTTTCTCCAATCCTGCTGACGTACGCTCCTGTATCATCACCCGGCGATAGTGAGGTGCTTCCGTTGACTTCACCCCGTAAGGCATCCCATGCGCAATGTGTACCATCCACTTCATGACCTGCTCGTGCTCATCCGGACTGATCATGTCTTTCTCCTGACCCCTACCTGTTGGAATGAGGAAAAATAGACTCCATAGCACCACGCCCATCTCTTTCACCTTGTGGCTTATTGCCTCCAAATCGTGCAAGTTATACCGGGAAACGGTCGTGTTGATCTGAACCGGAATACGAGCTTCTCGCAGGAACTCGATCCCTTTCATCGTCATATCATAAGAACCTCTGGTTCCGCGAAAATGATCATGGATCTCGGCTGTTGACCCGTCCAGACTGAACGCCCAGCGGGATAAGCCCACTTCCTTGGCTTTGGTAATCGCTGCTCTCGTCACCTTCGGTGTCGCACTGGGTGTCATAGATACAGGAAGCTGCTTCTCCTTAATTGCGTACTCCGCCAGTTCAAATAAATCCGGACGCATTAACGGATCGCCACCCGTAAAGACAAACAACGGCTGCTCTTCCATTGCCGCAATGTCATCGATCAGTCTTTTCCCCTGCTCTGTTGTAAGCTGCCCTGGGTCGGCTCTATACTGGGCTTCTGCACGACAATGAAGACATTTCAACGCACACGCCCGAGTCACTTCCCAGATCACGATGAACGGATACTTCGCATAGTCGCGTGGCTTCATCTGAGGCATCATCATCCATTCTCCTCCTCATACACATTCCATTAAGTGTAAAGTAGTTGACAGGGCATGAAAGTGAGATGAATCACATTCGTATCTCATAAAAAAAGATGACTCACAGGTCCATTAACGGCCCATGAGTCATCTCTATTCATTCAAGATGGTGCTATTTCAAATTAGTTGTTCCAGTATTGCTTGGCGATCTTCTGACCTTGATCAATCTTCGCCCATTGCTGAGCTTCACTTAATTCGTTACCGCCATCGCAGGATGCAAAGCCGCATTGGTGAGACAGTAGCAGCCGATCCTTATCGATAATTTTGGATGCTTCGTCCAACAAACGAACAACGCGCGCTTCATCATCGAGTGTGCTCGTTTTGGATGAAAGCAACCCTAGTACAATTTCCGTTTCAGGTCTGTCCTTGAACACTTCCAGGGCTTCGATCGAACCCGCGCGGTCATCATCCCACTCCAGGAAGAAACGGTCATATTTCAATTGCTTCAGGAACAGATTAGCAATTTTCACGTATGATCCACCGCCCATGTTGCGGGAATCATAGTTGCCGCGGCAGTTATGTGTCCACATTTTCAAGCCCAGACTATGTCCGAAGTCAATCACAGTATTGTTAATATCAATAAATTCAGTTGCGAGACCTGATACTTCATCTTGATTAATATGCTCCCCTGTAAACGGAGAGTTCGGGTTATCGTCTGCAAACAGTTCCCACAAGCAATCATCGAATTGCAGGATTTTACCACCTATAGCAGCGAATTCTTCGACGAATTCTTTATATGCGATCACAAGACCCTCTTTGAGCTCTTGTTTGTTCTGATAAACGGAATCTGTACCACCGATGTTATCCGACCAGGAAAGCTCACCGAAGATATGGGAAGGAGATGGCACACAAAGTTTCGTTTGCTGCTCACCAGCCGTGTCTTGCAGTTGTTTGAACAATTGAATGAAATGATGATTCTTTCCGCTCAATTTGTCAGTGATGCGCAGTCCAATATCTTTGCGTGTTTCATATTTCGACGTTCCATCCACATCTCTGAAAAAATAGCCGTGATCCGCGATGTAACGCTTCACTCCGCCAAATCCCCATACAAAGTCCAGATGCCACATCGATTTGGAAAATTCGCCATCGGTAACCACGGACAAGTTATGTTCTATTTCCTTTGCCACAACTTGTTTGATTGCCTCCGTCTCACACTTCTCATATCCTTCGTAGTTCTCATAGAACGGATATTGGATATCATCGTTATGCTCAATTTGCGTTTTATATTTCAGCAGCTCATCCGGCCGCAATAAACTTCCTACGATCTGGAACTTATCAGTCATGTAAAAAACCCCCTCGTTGTATGCAATTATCATATCACGCCGAGGGCAGTTAGAAGAGATACTTAAAAACCATAACTGGTTATAGTTAAAAGCTATATCTACTTGTTAGGCACATTTCAGTGAAACCGTCACCGACACAGTGTACCTCTATCCGTGAAAGTTATTAAATTTCACACCGTACGACGACGCAGTTCATAGAAATACTGTACAGCTGGGTGCTTTAACTTGATCTGCTCGGACATATTCAGGATTCGCTTTTTGCCAACGCGTCTGTCCATCAAAGCCAGAATATTAAACAAGATATCATTACTCTCCAGATTATCTTCTATAGAAGTAGATAAAAATGTCGTAGCTGCAACGGTAAAATTCGATTTACTGAGCGCAGCCTGTGCCAACATAAGCTCTTTGGCATGCACAGAGATTTTTCTGCTTCTTGCCATGACTTGAAGGCGATCCTCGGGAATGGGCCCTTTGGAATCTTTTCGAATAGCTTCAATCTCTTCATGGGTCACAGGAATCATGATCTCCGGGTCGCTCTTGATCTCCTGCTCCGTCTGATACCATCGGATTGCAGTTGTTGCATCACTCATGTTGAGTACATTCTTTTTATCTACGGTAATATAACAATTTCCTGATTTATCAGGTGAATAGCGATAGCTGGTTGCACGGTACTCCACCCTTCCAACTAACGCGGGACTAAGGAAACTCTCCAGTTGTTGCTTCAATTTGCTCCAGGACATAGATCCTCCTATTATTAAAAGCCTACCGCACGAATTGCGGCGATTATATCAAATATCTTTTTTTCAACCCAACAACCATATGAAACTCATCTAAAATTATAACACAGCCAAACAAAGCAACGTCTCATCTTGATTGGAAGCCTTGCTTTAGACGGAAGAAACCTAGTTATTGGTTTTAAATTCCTCTCTGTGATAAACTTGCAGAAAATTGTCTACTTACTCTTAAATCGTCATAGCCTACCATTGGAATATACGTTGTTATTTACAAAGGAGAGGAAGAGTGTAATGGCTAAGAAGAAAGCAACCTTACCTGCTCATATGGAAAAACTCGTTAAAGATAACGATATCGCTACTGTAAAAGAAGTTTTCGAGCAATGCGAATGGGATGCCCGCGGGGGCTACAGCAAAGGTACAACCCTCAGCTTTCGGCATATTTCGGATGAATTGGTTCGCTGGCTGGTAGAACAAGGGGCAGACATTAATGCACGTGACAAATATCAACGCACGCCTTTACATGCCCATGCCTCGCACTGGTCAGGAAATGTACCCCTGTTCCTTGAATTAGGTGCGGATCTGGACGCTGTGGATTACCAAAATGAAACACCGTTACATGCAGCGGTCAGTGGATATCGAACCAAAGTGGTTCAAGAGTTGGTAGACCAGGGCGCTACGATTAACGTAGAAAATAAACAGGGAAATACGCCTTTAGCTAAGGGGTTAGTCAATTGCAGGAATAGCGATATAGTCAATCTGGCAGAGATTGCCGCAACTCTGCTGGATGCCGGAGCATCGGTCACCCCGGATATGAAAGAATCGGTGCAGCGGATCGGTAAGGATTTTGAATTCGTCCGTGAGAAGTTCAATAAGGACAAGGTCGATGGAGTTTCAGACGCACTGATCAAACTGTATCGGCTATTTGATGTCGAGCCGGTAGCGAATCGGATCATGCACGATGGGACTGCACCTATTCAGGTAAAGGCAACCACTTGGACCAAACAGCACCAAGAGCTGTGGGAATATCTTATCCCGGCCCAGGGACATGCGCAAACAGTACAAGGAGAGGTTATCCGCATCACAGGGCGCGTATCCCATGAAGTATTGGATAATGGCGGAGGAAACTGGGATGCGGAGTATCGCAAGATGCTGGAAGCACTGATTCATCACCTGAGCACTGGTGCGCCACTCGCCCAGGCACATCTCCAAGAGGCAGCAGATTTGGTCAGTAGGCTTCGCAATGGATACGATTTTGATGCGCCTGCCCGATTATCCGAGTTGGCTGTGTTATGGGTAATAGCGAATCCTCAGCCGGTCGCTATGGAAAAGCCTGCGTATACGCGTTAAACAGAAAAGAAAAAAAGAAGCGGAAGAGTTACCGCTTCTTTTTTTTCTTTTAAATCTACCTGAATCATACTCCGTATCCATGATTACGTCTTACTCTACTCCGCCTGTTCATTACTTTCAAACTCATTGAGCAATTCACGTACTTTAGAAGTTGTTTTGGCGTTCATCAAGCTGTTTCTCAGCTCACTAGCACCGCGGAAGCCACGAACATAGATTTTGAAAAAACGGGCCAGTGGGCTGAACGAACGCGGTTCAAGCTCGGAATATTGATCATGGAGATCCAGATGCAGCCGCAGCAGACCAAGTAATTCCTCACTACTGTGTTCCTTCGGCTCCTTTTCAAAAGCAAATGGATTCTGGAAAATACCTCGTCCAATCATAATGCCATCCACACCATATTGCTCCACGAGTTTGAGGCCTGTCTCACGGTCAGGAATATCCCCATTAATCGTTAGAAGAGTATTAGGTGCTATCTCATCACGAAGTTTTTTAATCTCCGGAATCAGTTCCCAGTGAGCGTCTACTTTGCTCATTTCTTCTCTCGTCCGCAAGTGAATAGATAGATTAACAATGTCTTGTTGCAAAATATGAGTTAACCAGTCACGCCATTCGTCTACAGCTGTGAAACCGAGCCTTGTTTTTACACTAACAGGCAATCCTCCGGCTTTCGCCGCCTGAATAATCTCCGCCGCAAGGGCTGGCCGGCAGATCAGTCCGCTACCTTTTCCATTCTCCGCAACATTCGCTACAGGACAGCCCATATTAATATCGAGACCTTTAAAGCCTTCTTTCGCCATACCGATACTCATCTCACGAAAGAATTCAGGTTTATCTCCCCAGATATGAGCCACAATCGGCTGTTCATCCGCTGTAAAAGTCAAACGTCCGCGCACACTATGGTGCCCCTCCGGGTGACAATAACTCTCTGTATTCGCAAACTCCGTAAAAAACACATCCGGTCTGCCCGCTTCACTTACGACATGCCGGAACACCACATCCGTCACATCTTCCATAGGTGCCAGTATAAAAAATGGTCGTGGCAATTCACGCCAAAAGTTTTCCTTTGTCATCTCAAAAGCTCCTCTATACATTCCAGGACAGTCTATGTCCTCATTAATAATAAAAATAGTAAAACTCGCAACTCATGCATCTGCTTGCCTATCATTTACATGATCATTCGCAGTTTCGTTGCAATTCACATTATGGTGCCCTTGCTTCTTCTTCACTTATACCATGCAAATGAACTTCCTTCAAACATCAGTATCTGTTAGCACTTCCATTAGACCTTCAGATTATTGAAAGTTCGGTGATTTCGAAATTCCCTTTCCCGATTTTATCACGTCTTCATTTGATTTTCAGCACGATTACTCTTGCCGAACTGGAAAAGCTCCTCTAAAATGAAGCTCGGCAGGCTTTTAACCTGCAAATAGAGATTTGGAGGTGGCCTGACTTAAATATGGAAATTTCACTGGATATAATTAAAGATAAAGTCGAATGCTTGCAGGCTTATGACTTTCACGAACTGGCGCGAGCGATTGAAGAACGAATTGAAATCAACAAAGCGCTAATGCTGCGAGTGAAGCAAGTTCAACATCAAGTAACATTTGACCCTATTCGTACCAAAATGTTATATAGTGCAGTTGTGCATTTTGCCGTAGATTAACGGATTAAAATTCGGAATAATGAAACATCGACCTCTTCGATGTGGTTAGCTTAAACGAAATTAATATGAAAGATATTTCAAATCAGATTGTAGATGTTGATTCGGAGAAAATAACCTTTTATTTCACTCCAGATGAACCACATATCGTTCAAAAAAGCACGATCACCTTTATTAAACAATGCCTACCACCAGCCACACTTTAAATAAGACCAAAAAGGAGCAGGATTCCCCTGCTCCTTTGCTATGTGAAACTTCTTTCTCTCATCAAACGTAAATTCACAAGGTATAATGAAATCAGATAACCGTTCAGCATGATCTTATGACCATCATAATGAAGGAGGGGACATTCGTGGCGTTTATCCCGCTAAACTGCCCCAATTGCAACGGAAGAATTGAATACAAGAAGGATGAGGTTTTAAAGTGTCCCTATTGTGAAACAGAGCTTTTATTGAAGCAAAATCATGTCTATTACGTAGACCAGACCATTAATCATTACCACGGAACACCCCCTAAAGCACCGTTGAAGCATACTGCCTCCGTAAAGGCAATGCTGATACTGATGTTCGTCCTAATTGGCGCCATCGGTACATATTTTTATTATAGCAACAGCTCCACCTATTCAAATACAGAAGCCAATCTGACTGTACGAACGATGCCTGAAAGCGAGGTTCTACTCTCCTTTTTGCGAGATATCTTCGATAAAGGGTCTGCCTTGCCAACAGAGGATGAATTGGCTCGTATTCGCTATTTAACCGTAGAGCATTCGGAGAATGATCAGTGGAAGTTTACATATAGTCTCTCCGATCCATTCAGCGATGAACAGGCCGAGAAGATCACTTATATTACTCAGGACAAGAAACTGAATAGCCAGCGGATTGATCAGCGAGATTTTGAAGCTTTTAAGGGACTGACGGCATTGGACCTGACGAATACCTATGAAATCTCCCAGACGGACCAAACCACTTTGGCCCATTTGCCCGGATTAAAAAGTTATGGAGGCGCTTTTAACGAATCCTTTAGTACATTTTCGGGCTACTTTGGCGACAAGTCTAAAATCACGGAGCTTACCACTCAGCTTCGCAGCAATCAGGAATTGGCCATGTTGCTGGAATTCCCCAATCTGAACTCTTTATCCATTACCTATGTGGATGAGTCTGTAACAGATTTTCACTTGTTAAACCAACTGCCAATCAAGTCCCTGTCGCTCACCTTTGTCGATGAACTCGGATGGTTATCGTCCATGACCGGGCTGTCATCCTTGTCCATACAGTACAGCGAAGCCACAGACCTGCAGCCGCTGTACGCCCTGACCCAGCTTCAGGAGCTTCAGTTGTCCTATTTATCGAATGTAAAGTCCATCGACTTTGTGCAAAATATGCCTGCTCTACAAACGTTAGATATCGAAAATGTGAACTTTTCCAATCTGGAGCACTTGACCGGTAAAAACTCCATTACTACGCTGCGCCTGGCTTCTCTAAGTCATCTTGGTTCGGTAAAAGCCATAAACAGTCTGCCCTCTCTGCGGGAATTAACGTTGTCCGGCTACTACGAAAATGCAGAAGCGCTGACACTGCCTAAAGTAGAGCGAGTGGAAATTCCAAGCTCCTTTCTCCCCGGGCTAGAGGCCGCGGCCACAACCAGTCTGACGCTCCGTGGCGGAAGTGGGGAATTGAACTTGGCTGCGCTGGGGAAATTCCCGAAACTGGAGCAACTCTCGCTCTGGGAGATCGATGAAATAACCCGTCTTGCCACCCTGGACGGCTTGTCCCGCCTAGAGACCTTAAACATTTACGACTCGTCACTGTTCGAGGAAAGCGATGCCTTATTTCGTTTGAAGCAGGTCAAATCTCTGATGTGCTCCGAGTGTAGGCTGAACTTTGAACAAAAGACGGCCACGAAGAACAGCGTGCTTGAACATTTGACCTTAGAGCAGCCATATTTCAGTATAAACAACACCTCAGTTACTGAAGTTGACCAAATGATGCCTTACTTTGCCAAATTGTCCGCTCTACGTTCCTTCACTCTGCAAGACAGCAATCTGGCTTCTCTCGAATTCATGAGCAACTGGCAAGCCATAGAAAAGCTTCATCTCGAGAACAACGCCATTTCCAATATCGAGCCCCTAAGCCAGCTGCCTGATCTGCAAAAGGTATATCTATCCGGTAATTCCGTACAAAATAAATCCGTGCTTGGTACGGATGTGCATGTGTATTAATTACCGCTTGGGATGATGGGGAGTTTTAGACTATTGTAGTTAATGGATGGTATTGAAACAAAGACAAAAAGGGTTCCCCTTATGCAGTTCTTCTTGCATGGGGAAACCCTTTCAGTGTTTTAATCAAATCAGAAGCCTTCAATAGGGTTATATACAGATCTCCTTCCTCAGGATAAAGCAAATCCAGAGGTCCCTCTCCCCATATAAAGGGATCTTGACGAAACAAACAAGCGGCTGCCTGATCGGCAACCGCTTTATCGGACATGCTTATTAAATGTCGTAGTTATTCGAAGGACTGTGATCGATAACGGATTGCACGACTCGTTTAACCACGGATTTCGCGGCATCCTGGGTGGACATTCCGCCGATCTCTTCCGCGTTAACTTCGATAAATCCTTTGCCCCCGATGATCTCTCGAGCTGTCTCAAGTTCGCCCGCACTGATAGAACCATGGGATACCAGTGAGATCAGACCGGCGTCGTTCAACACCTTTGCCATCTCCGCCGTACCGCGGAGCGTTTCTCCACTGACGCTCTCAAGCAGCATCGTATGGTAACCGGATGACATTAGTCGCTTCTCCACTTCCTTGGCGAGAGCTACCGTATCCGAGCCAGCCAACCAGACCGTGAGCGGAGATTGTCCTTTCTGCTGGGCGCGAACATCTCTCGTGATCCCCGTATCCAGCGTGGCAAATCGGCTTTCTCCCTTCAGCGCTTGATCGATGACTCCGCAAGCAGACGTCATGTTGGTGACACGATCAATGAGGATAAAACCTCCGATGCTCTTATTGTGTTCAAAGGAATCGAAGACGATCTGATCTGACAGCGTGAATTCACACTTGGCCAATTCGTTCTTAACAATTTGATCGGCCGGAACGGCATGGCCCGTGTTAATGTCAATTTTATGGGTAATCGCCGTTACTGTGCCTGGAAGAGTCTTCGTTCCGACCTTTACCCAATAATGTTTGCCCGGAGTCAGGACGGAATCGTCCATCCACAGGATCGTAGAAGCGAAGCTGTCAGCTTCTTGGACTTGATTGTCCGTCGTAAGCACGCAGCCCCTCGAGACATCCACTTCGCGGTCCAGTTGTATCGTAACCGGTTGGCCAGCATAAGCCGAATCCTGAGCTTGGTCCGTCACCAAAATCCGCTTAACCTTGGCTTTCTCCCGACTTGGCAGAGTCATGAGTTCGTCTCCGACCGAAATCTTTCCAGCCTCGATCTGGCCCTGGAACCCACGAAACGTATGGTCCGGTCTGCTTACACGCTGAACCGGCATCATGAAAGGCTTCGTATCATCGGTAGTATGAACATCTATACTTTCCAAATACGGCAATAAAGCTAACCCCTCGTACCAGGGAGCATTCGGCGAATGGGTTGTAATGTTGTCCCCTTCCGTAGCGGACACGGGAATGACCTGGATGCTCTTGATTTGGAATTCAGCCGTCGTTTGGATGAACTCTTCCTTAATCGCCTCGAACGTCCTCTGATCGAAGCCGACCAGATCCATCTTGTTCACAGCCAATACGAGATGCTTGATCCCCATCAGGGCGCAGATCCGGGCATGGCGTTTGGTCTGGGTAATGATGCCTTTGGTAGCGTCCACCAGAATGATGGCTAGATCGGCAAAGGAAGCGCCTACAGCCATGTTGCGCGTATACTCTTCGTGTCCTGGTGTGTCCGCCACGATGAAGGAACGATGAGACGTCGTAAAATAACGATATGCCACATCAATGGTAATCCCTTGTTCGCGTTCGGCCAGCAAACCATCGAGGAGCAGCGAGTAGTCGATTTTGCCGCCTCGGCTTCCCAATCGACTATCGAGCTCAAGCGCGCGTTCTTGATCGGCGAACAGCAGCTTGGCCTCATAGAGCATATGTCCGATCAGCGTGGACTTACCATCATCCACACTTCCGCAGGTAATGAATTTAAGTAGACTCTTCATGTTAGAAATAGCCCTCCCGTTTGCGTCGTTCCATGCTTCCCGCCGCTTCTTGATCGATAACCCGACTGGTACGTTCGGAAGATAACGCACCCAATGTCTCCTCAATGATCTCATCCAGCGTAACGGCATCGGACTCGACTCCGCCCGTGAGCGGGTAACAACCCAACGTACGGAAGCGAATCTTCTTCATCTCTACCTTCTCGCCAGGCTCAAGCTTTATCCGCCCGTCATCCACCATGATGATATGCCCGTCACGATTAACGATTGGTCTTACGTCCGCGGAGTAAAGCGGAACGATATCGATGTTCTCCCGACGAATGTATTGCCAGATATCCTTCTCAGTCCAGTTGGACAGCGGAAAGACTCGAATGCTCTCTCCCTTGTTGATTCGCGTGTTGAACAGCTTCCACATCTCCGGACGTTGGTTCTTCGGGTCCCACGAGTGGTTCTTGTTACGGAACGAGAAAATCCGCTCCTTCGCACGCGACTTCTCCTCATCACGTCTTCCGCCACCGAACGCAACCGTGAATCCGTATTTGTCCAATCCCTGCTTCAGGGCTGTGGTTTTCATAATGTCGGTATATGCGGAACCATGGTCGAAGGGGTTGATTCCTTGTTGAATAGCCTCTTCATTAGAGTGCACGATCATCTCGATACCAAATTCCTTCGCCTTTCGGTCACGGAACTCAATCATCTCCTTAAATTTCCAGGTAGTATCGATATGCATGAATGGGAACGGCGGCTTCTCGGGGTAAAAAGCCTTTAGGGCCAGGTGCAGCATGACCGAGCTGTCCTTGCCGATGGAATACAACATGACCGGTTTCTCGCACTCCGCTGCTACTTCTCTGATAATGTATATCGCTTCAGCCTCAAGTTGATCCAGATGTGTTAATTCTTGCATGGCAAGGCGGCCTCCTTTTTAATCCTCACTAAAACCATCGTATTTATAAACTTATCCTATCAGATTCCATCTTTATTGCAAAGTGGAAAAAAGTAAAATTTATCATGTTTATGTATTGAATCGACAATATTCAGCATTGAATAGCGGTTCCCTCCTATAATAAAATCGCCTGAACGAATGATTTGTGCTGAGCTGCAAATGGAATCGATTGATTAACGATCTCTATTACAATCATGATTGAGGACCATGGAATTTGAAAAAGCTGCCGCCTGTAAAGTACAGACAGCAGCTTCAGATAAATCCAAGGATCCATTTAGTATAGATTAAAAGGCAAACTGACAAAAAAGACGCTGGGTAAATTTCTTCCCAGCGTCTTTCATTTCTTTATCATCTGTTAGTCTTCTTCAGTTTAGAGCCTTAAGCATATTTGCGGTAATTCTGCTTCGGGTACTCTTTTATATAAACCAAGGATATTTGCATCAGACGATAATCTCTTAAATATCAATTGTTCTTAGTATCTGTATTATCCCTAACTAACATCGCCACCGACTCCACATGCACCGTGTGTGGGAACATATCCACCGGCGTTACCTCAACCGTCCGATATCCGCCATCCTCAAGTACACGCAGATCACGTGCCAGCGTACTCGGATTACAGCTCACATACACCACTCGCTCGGGCTTCATCTCCAAAATTGTATCCAGCAAACGCGGATCACAGCCCTTACGCGGCGGATCGACAACGATCACGTCGGCCTCGATGCCTTGTTCTTTCCAGCGTGGAATAACATCCTCGGATGCACCCACTTCGAACTTCACGTTCTTCATGTCGTTCAACATCGCGTTACTACGCGCGTCCTCGATCGCTTCGGGCACAATCTCAACCCCGTACACCTGATCCGCATGTTGCGCCAGGAAAAGAGAAATCGTTCCGATCCCACAATAGGCATCGATCACGGTCTCTTTTCCACTCAGTCCTGCGTACTCCACCGTTTTCCCGTACAATACTTCCGTCTGCACCGGATTCACCTGATAGAACGAACGAGCCGAGATTGCAAACTGCACATCACCGATATAATCATAGATTACATCACGGCCCCACAGGACGCGGGTCTCATCACCAAAGATGACGTTGGTCTGCTTCTTGTTCACATTCTGGCAGATACTCGCCACATGCGGAATCGCTTCACGGATACTGCCAATCCATTCGTCCTTGTACGGAATGTCTCGACCATTCGTAACCAGAACAAGCATCATCTCGCCTGTACGGAACCCCTTCTTCACAACCACATGGCGCAATAAGCCGCGACCTGTCTCTTCGTTGTAGGCGCTGATTCCAAAATGACTGCCGATCTCCTTCACCTTCGCGACCACTTCGTCATTGTGCTCATGCTGAATGAGGCAGCTCTCCATATCGATGATCCGGTGACTCCCTTTAGCGTAAAAACCACCTACCAAACCACCCTCGGCTGCTCCAATCGGCACCTGCGCCTTATTCCGATAGCGCCATGGCTCGTCCATGCCCATCGTAGGCAGGACAAGAATGCCCTGATCCGCATCTTCTGCATCCTCCACCATCACGTTCAACTTGCCAATCCGTTGCAAATTATCGACCACCAACTGGCGTTTCCACGCAAGCTGTCCGGCATAGCTCATATGCTGAATCTGGCAGCCGCCGCACTGATCATAGATCGGGCAAGGCGCAGACACTCGATCCGGGCTTGCCTTCACGATCTCCAGCAGTTTGGCGTAACCATACTGCTTCTTGGTCTTCATCACGCGCACACGCACGGTTTCACCTGGAAGCGCACCCTGCACAAAGAGCGTGTATCCATTCGCACGACCTACACCCTCGCCGTCATGGTTCATGCCAATGATGTCGATGACGGTCTCTTCATTTTTGCTAACGGGCAGACCTTCGATTGGTGCAGATTCACGCGCTCTCCCCTTTGAACGAACGGCAGAAAGAGATGCGCCTTGTGGCCGCACCTCTTTTCCCTGCTGACGTGTAGATGGACGAGATGATTGACTTGGCTGACGGGACGCTGAAGCGTTCCCTTGCCCCTGAGAGGCAGCCGAATTCCGGCGGTTTTTTCCACGACCGCTGCGGTTCGTATTTGACAACGTACATTCACTTCTTTCTTCTTATATGGTATCACATCAAAAATAACGTTCCGAATTTCTAATGAACTTCAGAAACGTTATATCATCCTAAGATGGTGTTTTCCGACCTTTTTCGGTCATTTTCTCCAAAATAACGATGCTGAGATTCGTTAGATTCGCAGGTTCGACCATTTCGCCACATTAAGGCTTTTCGAGTTCGTTAAGCTCAACACACGGGTGACCACATGAGATTATACGCGATCCCACCATACACAGCAACTGGAAAATGCACTTCCATCTCGCCTTACGGCAGAGCTGAATCCAACTCTCCTCACCACTTATGCGATGCTATGCAACAACACTTCGGCATCGATACTTTCCGCAAGCGACCAACACTCTGCGCCAAGTGCCAAGTTTAACGATACAGCATCAAGTGATGACGCAAATTCGTAAATGTAGCTGGCAACGTGCCGCCTAACTCTCCATCCAGGTTCAGTTGCACATAGCCTGGCGATGTAACTTCCATATGACTCGTCTGGAAATGAACCACTTTCTTGTCGTTCAGATGTTCCCCACGCAGCGCGAGCGTTACGAGGCGGATCATGTCGGCAAGATTACATTTGCGGACACCGATCACATCGAACAGACCATCATCAATGGTTGCACCTGGAGCCAGCTTCTCGAAGCCCCCGACCGAATTGGTATTGGCGATGAGGAATAACATGAATTCATCATGGATCTCTTCCTGACCGTCGGCACGAATAATCAGCTCCTGAGGAGACAGGCTCGCCATTTTCTCAATACCCTTCATATAATAGGCCAGTTGTCCAATCATCGTTTTCAGACGACTCGGTACTTCATAGGTCAGTTCAGTCAATGATCCACCACCGGCGATGTTGATAAAATATTTATCATTCGCTTTGCCCAGATCGAGCGGACGAAGCTGCTGGTTAATGACCAGATCCACGTAATCTTCCCACTGTCTCGGAATGCCGAGTGCACGTGCAAAATCATTCGTCGTTCCCAAAGGAAACACACCCAGCGGAGGACGGTTCTCCCGCTCGGCCATACCGTTAATAACCTCGTACAATGTACCATCGCCGCCAGCAGCAATAATCATGTCATAGCCGCGCTCAATCGCGAGTTCAGCTTCCCGGGTTGCGTCACCTTCACCCGTTGTTGCGTGACATGAAGCTTCAATACCACCTTGATCCAAACGCTGCAAAATATCAGCCAGACGTTTCTTCATTTCTTCCCGGCCTGAGGTCGGATTATATATTAAGCGAGCTTTTTTCATCTCATACGCCACCTATTCCACATTATCCATGAGTCTGAACGACCTCATATTCTTACGTTGCACGAGTTCACAAAAGGGCATATTTTTTACACAATAATGAACTTCCGTTAATGCTGCTCTAATCTTTCGTCTTACCTATATCTATGCATCAGGAATTCCGTCTTATTCCAAAGCCTTTATCTCCTATCATATCATCAAATGTAAAGATGTCCTAGCCTTTGACACTCCCATCCCTAAAGGGGCAAGATCACTAAAGTGATTGGGATTCTTAGCTAAGCTTAACGTCCTCATTTCATTTCTGCTTTGGACAGATGCTAAGATTAGGGTATGCCATTACCCCTCCTAAGACAGTGCATATAGCACCTTAGGCTGATTGACTGTTACCGCCAATCACAGTTGCGTAGCGAATATTCATCGCCCCAACGATATCACGATGTCTCTTGAATCCACATGGGCATGTATATCTTCTATCTTGCGCCTTGTTCTTTTTTGAACATTCTGGACAGGTTTGACTTGAATATGCAGGGTTCACATATTCCACTTTGATCCCTGCCATGTTTGCTTTGTATTCAATGAATTGTGCCAAACGGTAGAATGACCATGTGTGTAGATTCTTTTCGTTTTTACGACTTGTTCTTGTCGTCTGCCTTATATTCGTTAGTTGCTCTAAGCGAATGACAGAAGTCTTATTTTCGACTGCGAAATTAACGATTTCACGACTGACTTTGTGGTCTTTGTCTTTCATCCATCGTTGTTCTTTATCATCTAACTTGCGAATAGCGATCACTTTCTTTTGTTTTCCTAGTTTTTGACGAACACTACGAAACTTCCGTTTCTTGTATTTGTTTTCTCGCCCATTCCCAAAGAATCGAGCGTGATCATTATCTGTGATGGCTACGGCAGGGACTTTCAGACCTAAATCAATGCCCAAAATCCGCATACCCGTTTTTTCAGTTATTGGCATGGTGACAGCAATTTGGGCTATCCACTTACCTGAGCTTTTCGTGACACGGAGCGTACCAAGTTTATGCTTCAAAAGGTCAACGCTTCGATGGTCCTTGTCGATGAACAATGCACGAATTTTTAAACGCTTAGATTTTCCCTCTACCATGAATGGAATGGAAATGTGCGTGAAGTCAAGAGAATAGTTTTGGTTATTCCATACGCAAATCGGTTTCTTTAGGATCGGTATGATTGCGTATTTACTTTTCTTAACTTTGTTAGAGAAGACACTATTCGCATCTTTAATCGCTTGATTTTTTACTGCACTTGGTAGATTCGCAGGAATGTCTTTTGTTGTCTTCTTCAACCTTTTCTTTTCTTCTACCATCTCGGCCACGAGTGTATTAACAACTCGGATATATTCATGACTACTTTGTTGCAATAGTTGGATCTGCTCTTTAGTCGGCAGCAGCTTTACCTTAACCGTTAGGGTCTGAGACAGTTACTTCACCCCCTTGTCTTTTGTTGTTCAACATAACGCTTGATGGTCTCACTTGATACATTGCCAGCGGTAGAAACAAAATAGGAACGTGTCCACAAACTGGGCAAATGCAGAAGGTGTGGAAACTCTTCTCGTAGTTTTTTTGATGTGACTCCCTTTATTTTTGCCATGATATCAGCAGGACTTAATGTTGGAAGTGCATTGAGAAACATATGTGTATGGTCTTTGTCGCACTCCATGGCAACAATCACAATTTTAAGCTCTGCACATACCTCATGCACCAGTTCCTTGAAGCGCTGTTCTACCTCTAATTTGAGAAATATCTTTCTTCTGTATCGTGGGCAGAACACAAAATGATAGTTCAACAAAGATACGGTTGTGTTTGTTCTTCTATATTCATTCATATCTATATTGTATCAGTTTAATAAATGAATTGAAACAAACTAAAAAAATTAAGAAGGCAGACATTTCGGATACTTGAAGCATCACAATAGTGATACTCCGTATCCGACCTCACTTTCATCCCACATCTAAAGAATTGGGCTTTCTCATTCGGGAATGCTGTAATCTATAAGTATATTTTTTCATATATGTATCCACGAATCCTTCCTCTACCCAATAAACCTCCTGCACCAATCCCGAATCTTTCCCACTACCTTTTATGTAAAATAGTCTCATTCATCAATCATTCTGCCCGCTTGGGCAGGAATTAGTCTTCAATTGTGATGCCTTCATATTATTATGACATAGATATGCTACAAATTTACAAATCTTAAGATGAAAAGATAAATAATACAAACCTTTTTCCACTATAGTCTTAGTGCACCCTCACCCCCGCATCACATCATACCCGTGAAGGAGAACTGTGAATGAAAAAAATCGTGTTAATGCTCATGGTTGCGCTTATGGCCTGTGTTCCTTGGGTCACCATTGTTGAAGCGGCAGAAATTAATCATGATCAGGTTGTCGGATTCCAGGAAGTTACACCAGTCACCGTAACGCAACAAGCAGCTAAGCTTTTTCAACCTTTTCTGAAAGTCTATCATGGATGCGTGCCTTTCCCGGCAGTGGATCAACAGGGCAATACCAGCGCCGGCTTGAACACCTCCGGGTCATCGAATGGAAACTGTAGCTCAAGTACAGGACAGGTCTACTCCCGTTCCGCCTGGCATAATGGGGCATGGGCCATCATGTATTCGTGGTATTTTCCCAAAGACTCCCCCTCCTCCGGACTCGGCCATCGTCATGATTGGGAAGGAATCGTCGTGTGGATAGATAATCCGGCAGCGGCTAATCCCCAAATCCTCTCCATCGCGTATTCCGGTCACGGCCAGTTCACCAACGTCACACCAAGCAGCAGCAACACACAAGGTAACCATCCGTTAATTTCCTATAATAGTACCTGGCCGCTAAACCATGAGCTCGGCGTTACCAGCGCTGTTGGTGGAACTCAGCCTTTGATCGGATGGGACGATCTGACTTCTGCAGCACGAAATGCACTTAACACAACAAACTTCGGTAGCGCTAACGTGCCTTTCAACGATAACAATTTCACCAACAATCTGAACAAGGCTTGGTTTAGATAAAAAAATCCCCTTCAAGTGAACAGCTCACTTGAGGGGGATTTTCATATAAGGCTATAGTGAATCGATAGCTTACCTTTTCAGCCCTGTCTTCTTCTCGTTTCTTCAGCTAACCTCAAAATCCAATTTTTCTCCCTGCGCGCAGCTGTTTGTACCAGAAATACACCGTGCAGCCCACACAATAACCCAGCAGAGCCGCACTTGCAGCCGCGAGAAGCATGATGGAGAATACATAACCTGCGACTACCCAGCCGAGCGAGAACGAGATGAGTGCCAGAGACAGGAAGAGCACGGCCAGAATATTGTTGAATCGCTGTAGCTCCACCGCCTGCGTTTCTGTACCTTTACCAGTCAGCACTGCTTTGCCAATCTGTACGAACAGATTCAATTTGCCACCGGAAGCCAGCCCAACCACCTGAATGATCCACAGCCCCCCCAGAACTACCAGAGGATTGAACACAAACGAGAGCAAAACAAACAATACAATACCAACCTGATTCGCTTTCACATAGCGCATGGGCACTTCCCGCATCTACATATCTCCTTATCCCCATTTTATTAGTTGGTTTTATTGTAGTCGGTATTGGGGCAATGAGCAACATTTCATTTAAGGCGAGTAAAATCTCTTTTCAATACATCCCAATGGGGAGTCGGGGTGCCTGTTGTCTTTTTCCAATCCGTGAATGCGTCACTTAACGCTTCGATTTCACCAAAAACACCAGCTAAAAGTTTATGCATCGGAAGAAGGCTATAGATTTTCAATAATAGATACAACATGCGTTTATGTTTACGAATCAATCTGCCTTGAATCTCTGGTATAACCGATATACCCATAGCCTCCAGTACACTGATACCCTCATCCATCGCCTCAATCATATGCACAAGTTGCCGCTTGTTGCCATCCAGTTTTTTTAACTCATACTGCTCATTAAAACTCACTGCATTAAGCATTAGAATCGGGATGATATGGCTTTTCAGCCAGGCATCAATATCGCTTAAATAATTTAACTTGTATTTCACACGTTGGAAAGCTTGATCCAGCAAAGGTTTGAAGCCTATCTCACCGTCCAGACTGCCGATCACCATTTGTGCGCTCCCTCCACCGATGGATAACATGCGGTCCTTGTCACGCCTACCTCCACTCACATGGAATCCGAACGCGACCTGTTTTCCCCTCGGACTATGCTCTTCCAGATAGGTCTGCATGCTTCGTGCATCTGCGTTGTTTCCCACGATCACAATATTGTTGCTCTGATTCTCTGCCAGAATAGGTAACACGGAAGGAAAATCGTTGTATTTCATGACAACAAAAATCAGATCATATTGGTCATTTGCCTCCAACGTTCTGACTACCCGAACCGGATCAACTGTCGTTTTGAATTGGAAAACATGCCGGATAACGATTCCATCCTTCTCCAGCTCCTCTGCCCGCTTCCCTCTAGCCAGAATAGTGACATCATTGCCGCCACGCACCAGAACTTGCGCCAGTTGACTGCCCAAAACACCTGCACCATACACTAATATCTTCATTGGCTATCCCTCTATTTCATATTTTATCAATATCCGTTGCTTTATGAACATTTGTTGATAAAATAAGAGTATCAAAGCAACTGGCGTGCTTCAATCGCTAAAATATCTGTTTTTGTTGAATAATCAACGAATGATTCCTTATTGTTGAAAACCATCATAGGAGGGGCCATGGACAGACGAGTACTCAAGACACGAAATGCGATAATCGAAGCTTTTGTGGAGTTATTGACGGAAGAAGAGTTTGAGCAAATTACGATAAATGAGATTGCTGATCGAGCCAATGTTAACCGTGGAACGATCTATTTGCATTATGCAGACAAGTTCGACCTATTGGATCAATGCATTGAGACCTATTTGCAGCAGTTATTGGATGCCTGCATGATCGAAACCTCTACTACAACACCCGTTACGGCCAAGGATGCGCTGCTCAGAACTTTCCGTTATCTGGAACAGCATGCCTCTACCTATACCACACTTCTAACCAAAAAAGGGATTCCGGCATTCCGTAGTAAGTTGATGGAATTGTTGGTCCAGGGAGTGGAGGAACAAATGGATGCCTGTGGCATTCAGGAGGGTATGAAAAAAGAGATTACCATACAGTTCCTTGCTTCCGCTGCAGTCGGTCTTCTGGAGTGGTGGATTATGAATTCCATGCCTTATCCGGCCGAGGAGATCGTTGACCAATTAATAGATCTACTGGAGCTACATTTGCAATTACACGCACCCATTAATGGATAATTTAATCCTCGTTCAAGTGATCTACAACAAACAATTAAACCACGTCCTTCGACGTGGTTTAATTGTTTATGAAGCTATGGAGTTCAAATCAATTGATGCGACATTACTGCGAGCGATGTGATCACTTCAAGAAGAAGCTTTAACTTCATTACATCTTTCCAGCAAAATCTGGATCTGGCGCTCCAGCCACTGCCCAAGCAATGGATGTGGCAACAGCGTCTCACCGCTGTACACATAATCCAGTTCCTTCAGCCGGTCCGGGATTACGTTCCTCGTGAAGTAACCGGCACTCAAAAACAGCGGCGCCACAATGACTCGGTTCCCCCGCTCTTCGCTCCAATACTTCACTTTGTCGTACACACTCTCTGGATTCAACAATGCATAATCCGTATGGGCTATGCCACTAACTTCCTGTACACGCTGTGCAAGAGAGGAAATTCCCGCTTCCCAATGCTCGCGAAATCCATCATGAATACTACCGTGCCCTACCAGCAGAATCGTTTCCTGCTCCGGTTGCTGCGAGAGCGATCGGACTTTGTCCCACACCATCACTGCAATATCCGGATCATTATCCACTGGATAACCAAAGTGAACCCGCGCTGTGACCTGGAACGGTTCCAGATCTGTTTCCCGCTCAGGTGCTTCCTTTGCACCAATGGCAAATTCAATTTCATCCACATGTGTACTTCCAGATGAAACGAATAAAGGTACAACCAGCATATCGGTTACGCCTTGCGCTTCCAGTCGGTCGATACCGTCCTGGATCAGGCGTCCTTCCACCAATTCAAGAAATCCGGCTTCAACCGGCAACGGGCGGGGCAGATTTAACCGGGAGATCGCGTCATCGACGGATTCCACCCAGGTCTGCTCCTGAGAACCGTGACTGATGATGAGTACACCCGGCTTCTTCATGTTAGCGTCCCAGGCGTTCCAGCGTCATTTTATAACCATCATTGCCGTAATTCAGGCAGCGTTTGACACGTGAAATCGTAGCAGTACTCGCACCCGTCTCAGCTTCAATCTGGTTATACGTATTGCCTTTGCCCAACATACGAGCCACTTCCAGCCGCTGTGACATGGATTGGATCTCGTTTACGGTGCAGAGGTCATCAAAGAAGACATAACACTCTTCAATATCTTTTAGAGTCAAAATAGCCTCAAATAGTTGTTCAATGCTTTTATCATTTAGCTTTTTCAGCTGCATTTCATCATCATCCCCTAGCGGTTACTGTGTACCTACATTGTACTCACCCTGAGTTGGTATTTCAAGCGTTACCGATTTCACGCACTACAGAATAAAAATACATGTTACCGCTTACAAAAGGTACTATTGTCCTCTCCTCGCGCACATCTAGCGAAATTATCGCGCTATATCCCAGTTTTCACCTGTATATTTCCGATTACTTATGTAGGAATTCAATCAACCTAATTGTTACAATTTTGTGTCTAAACTGCATTTTCCTGTATGGATACCTCCCAGCATGTCTACGCGCCCAAATCCGCAAATATCCCGTTTTCCGGGATACCCGCCTACGCCGTCTCTCCGCGAATGACATACAGTATAGCAAAAGGGAGTTCCAGTAGGGTCTATGATGTTCATCTGTCATGTAACTCATGGAACGCAATTCCGAAATCCAACATAGAAGGAACGTGATCGTTCATGCCACAGCATTATTATCACCGCCAGCCAGCACAAGGGCAGCGTCCGTCTTCTCATGCTCATCGGCAGGCACATACTTCTGCCTATATGCCGCCCGGTGTGGTTCCGCGGTCTTTGAATGAAACTCAGATCCAACCGATGTATCCTGGCGTAGAGCCTCATTACCCGGGCTTTGGTGAAGTCGAAGCATCAGCCATCGTACCCTATGGGCAAGGTGTCCCTGGCGGGAACTTTTATGGAGGTGGAGCCCAGGTGGTCCCCCCAGCTCCGGTACAGGCGCCTGCTTCAACAGGCGGTTCCGGCTTTTCGTTAGCTAACATTGGTGAGTTAAAAGGAATGATCGACCGCTTCGGCGGGATTGATGGAATCATGAGTGGAATAGGCAAAATGCAGAAGGTCGTCGGCGGCATCCAGCAGATGGCTCCGATGATGAAGCTCGTTATGGGCATTCTGCCTTTTGGAAAAGGAAAATCGAATGACAGCGCGGCTGATGCAGACTATGAAGAATATAAGACTCCCCGGAAACGTAAGCGCAAGCGCCAGAACAAACCAACGAATGTCCCACGTCGTCGCAACACGACGCCAACCCGTCGCAAATCCAATTCCACGAAGCGCCGTCCCAAAAGTCGCAAAGGTTAAACCCATCCAGGCACCCCCTTATAGAAGGTGGGTGCCTTAACTCTTTTCTTCAATACACATAGAAAATTCAGGAACTTATGTTCTTATTCCTGTAATTTGAGGTATACTGGATAGTAACTAAAGGAGGCGGACCATGGAACTTTTCAAAGACAAATACACTCCCGCATTAATCGATCGGACCGGTGAATTGTTGCGTCAATTCTACCCGAAGCTGGATACCCAGCAATTTCATGAATTAGTGTTCGCTGAAGGTTGGGAACAGTTGGAGTTCAAAGCACGGATACGCCGAATCACACTGGCCTTAACGGAAGTGCTACCTGACAATTATGAAGAAGCATTACATATCATCGAACAAGCTGCCCCCCATATGAGAGGCGTTGAATATCTGTTTGTACCGGATTTTATCGAAGTGAACGGACTGGACCCAGAAGATTACGAGCTATCCATGAAATATCTGACCGTCTTCACACCTTATTCCAGCTCCGAGTTCGCGGTACGCCCGTTTATTGATCGTTATCCGATCCAAACCATGAAACATATGATGGCGTGGGCAGATAGCAACAACGAGCATATTCGCAGACTTGCCAGTGAAGGTAGTCGGCCCCGTTTGCCATGGGGAGCTAAACTCCAGGGATTCATCACCGATCCAACACCTGTACTGCCAATTCTTCATGCGTTAAAAGCGGACGAGTCCCTCTATGTCCGGAAAAGTGTGGCCAATCATCTGAATGACATCTCCAAAGACCACCCTGAACTGGTGATGGATCTAGCCACGACCTGGTACGGACAACATACGCACACGGACTGGATTGTCCGGCATGCCAGCAGGTCATTACTGAAGAAAGGACATCGCAAAGCGCTAAGTCTTTTTGGTTACAACGAGCAGGATGCCATTCACATTGAGCAGCTTCAGCTTGCCCACGATACAGTCGCTATTGGCGAGGATCTTCATTTTTCCTTTGATGTGGTCAATGAGAGTGGCGAGTCTCAGATGCTGAGAATTGAATATGAGATGGGCTACATGAAGGCGAACGGCAAGCAGGCTCCCAAACGATTCAAATGCTCCGATAAAATGTATCCGCCGGGTAGAACCAAGGTAGCCACCAAACAATCGTTCAAAGTCATTACCACGAGAAAATATTACGCCGGCTTGCATACGCTAACGATTGTAGTGAATGGTAAAGAGGCAGCAATGACTTCTTTTGTTCTTGAAATGGAGTAAAAGGAAGTCATCATAAGTTATACACAGTCTATTGTAGCGGAATAGTTATTCACATGTGGATACAATACTTTCAATACCTCTAGTACTTCTATAGAAGAATCAGAAAGGCCACCTGGCAAACATCATCTCCAGACAGATATTACTGCCTGAGATCATGGCCCAGTGGCCTTCTTCTTATGTAGTTCAAACTGCAATTCCCCTTACCCACCCTCACCGCTATCCAAAGACCTGCATATGGTCGTAACAATTAGAAAGATACACGATACATCCATGCTGCGCATTCTTGTAACAATATTGGGCTAAATGATGATGTGGGTTAGACATGGCCCAGCGTCTACCAGGTTTCCAACTTCCCGTTGGTGGGTTATGCTCGCTTCATTTGGATAGGGTTACCGACGCAGTTTTATTCCTCGATTAAGTCTATGGTCCAGTTCTTCTCCTGAATTTTAAAATCCAGTTCCCGGTAAGATTTCGAAAGACTATCCACTTTATGTTGAATATCTGCGATGTTCACGGTTCGCTCATACTTCACTTCAGAACGACTGTACCGATCCTGGCGGATGGACGCATTCTGCAAAACTTCGTTAAAGGATGCTCTTTCTTGCATGATTCCATCCCGCTCTGCAAGGGCATCAGCAAGCGTAACTCCAGCAGTGAAGTCAGTCTGCGCATTGGTCTTATTAATTTTCTTAACCAATATCGTCAGGCTCCGGATCGTATTCTCCAGGTCTATCATAAGCAACTGCGGGTCCTCTGCTGGCTGTTCACCTTCCTGAACTTTGACTACGCGTTCCAGACGTTGCTTGAGCTGAGCTATCTTCTTCTGCTCATCTGCACGCAGTACAAGAGCCTCTGCCAATCTCATCGTATCCCATCCTTCCACAATGATATGTATGGATAATTCATCCAGAATCTATTCACATATCGTTATATTTTACCTTTGGATACACGTTATTACAAGTTTATGTTACTAACATCTAATTACACTCGTTCTCACTTAAACCAGCCCCGTTTTACAAACCAGGCCACCATGCTTCCGCCAAGCACAAACATCAACAGCAACACTGCCCCATACCCAAACTTCCATTGAAGCTCAGGCATATAAGCAAAGTTCATGCCATAGATTCCCGCAATCAGCGTGAGGGGCATAAATACAGTCGTAATCACCGTGAGTGTCTTCATGATCTGATTCATCCGGTTGGAGTTCAGGGAAATATAACTGTCGCGCAGGTCAGCCGTCATCTCCCGATCGGCTTCAATCATATCCGTCAGCTTCAACAAATGGTCGTAGATATCGGTAAAATAAGCCGTATGTTCGCCTGTTCGCTGCACATGCTGGGAATTGACCACCCGATAGAGCAGATCCCGCATCGGTACAACCGTTCGTCTGAGCTTCAGCAATCGACTGCGCAGGTCAAACACTTGGTTCATCAGGTCTTCAACCGACTCTTGTCCACCGCGGTTCTCCAGTTCAGCCAGTTCATCCTCAATGGCAAATAGAGACGGGAAATAATGATCGACCAGCTTGTCCATCACCGTATACGCTGCTGCCACCGGACCTCTCGCCCAGATGGTTCGTTCATGTGCATGATGCAACAACCGTTCCCACGCTTCATCCACTTCCTCCAATACACCATGATGGAAGGAAACAAGGAAGTTCGCTCCGAGAAACAAGTCCACCTCCTCGGCTTCCAAAGTGGATGGATTCAGAGCATGCAGTACAAGAAACTGCAAATTTTCATAATAATCGAGCTTCGGCCGCTGTAACACATGCAGACAGTCCTCTATAGCTAAGGGGTGAAAATGAAAATATGTATCCAGCAAACGGCTTTCCTCTTCCGTTGGCTGGTTAAAATCCGCCCATACCCAGGCGTAATCGTTCAAATCCAGCTGTGTAAGTGGTACGTTAACGGAGACTTGATGCTCTCGTGTAATAGCGAGTGTACGAATCATAAATTAGACCACGTCCTTGTCCTGTATCTTTACGTCATTGTACAACTTTAACCATAGGCACGTCTCCAACGTAGCCAAAATATCCACAAACACATTCAAACTCGACAACAAAAAAAGCCAACCCTGTTGGCTTCTCTCATTTCCCTATCCACAGTTCCCTGTATCCACAGGAATATCTTCTTTTGGTTTATCATTCCACGGATGGCTATCCACATATCCAGCCTGTCCACACGTTCATGCACAGGCGTCTCTTGATTTTGGTTGTATAATTGTCCACATATCCCGATATTCACACAGTTATGAACAGTTTGTCTGGTAACCCCGAATTCGTTCGGGATAACTTCTCTTTTTAGAAAATGATCCAGTACAGCAATCCTGCAAGTCCGGCAGTAATTGGAATTGTAATGAACCACGTAATAATGATACGTCCAGCAAGTCCCCATTTTACAGCAGAGAAACGTTTCGCGGAACCCACACCCAGAATAGCTGATGTGATCGCGTGCGTTGTACTAACTGGAAGGTGAAGCAACGTTGCTGTGAAAATAACGGAAGCAGCTGACAGATCGGCGGCGAATCCGTTAATCGGTTCGATTTTAAAGATTTTGGTACCCATTGTTTTGATGATTTTCCAACCACCAATGGATGTACCCAGAGCCATCGCGGTTGCTGCTGAGATTTTAACCCACAGCGGCACTTCCAGATGATCTTGTACACCTGCTGCTACCAAAGCAAACGTAATAATACCCATCGCTTTCTGTGCATCATTCGTACCGTGTGTGAAAGCTTGCAGTGCTGCCGTGAAAATCTGTACTGTACGGAAACCTTTATTCACGTTATGCGGACTGCGTTTGGCAAAAATGTATTTGAGAATCGTCATGACCACATAACCGATGGCAAATGCGATTAGAGGTGATAATAGCAAACCTCCGACAATATCAATGAACCCGCTCCACTTCACTTTGTCAGAACCAGCGCCAACGAGCACGGCACCTGCAAGGGCCCCGATCAGTGCATGTGATGAAGAAGACGGAATACCAAACCACCATGTAACCAGGTTCCAGATAATCGCAGCGATCAAGGTGACTATGACGACCTCGATCCCGTTATCCAGCGTGGTGGGGTCGGTTACACTCCCCCCAATCGTCTTCGCAACGCCTGTAAACATCATCGCACCGACAAAGTTCATTACCGCTGCCAAAAGAATCGCGCGACGTGGCGTCAGAGCCCGTGTCGATACTGAAGTGGCAATGGCATTGGCCGTGTCGTGAAAACCGTTGATGAAGTCAAACGCCAGTGCAAGGAAGACGACTATACCTAATACCCAAATCGTTGTTTCCATTATTCTCTGGCTCCTTAAGAATTACGCATGATGATGGATTCGAGCACATTTGCTACGTGTTCACAAGCATCCGTTGTTGTCTCAAGACGTTCGTAAATTTCTTTACGTTTGATCAATTCAATCGGATCAGGAACGGTAGCGAAAAGGTTCTTGATACACATGCGCAATACTTCATCACCCTGATTTTCCAGATCGTTCAATCGAATCGTGTACTCGCGAATCGCCAGCAATTTTTTCTGAGACAGCAAATGAATGGCCTTCTGAATTTCGTAAGCCGATTGGCGCAAAATTTCAGCAAATTGCACGATATATTCGTCAGGATCCGTCAGTTGGTACATATAGAAACGGGAAGCCGTTGCTTCAAGTCCATCCAATACGTCATCAAGTGTTGTTGTCAGCTCCATAATATCATCGCGTTCGATCGGCGTGATAAACGTTTTGTTGAGTTCCGTAATGATTGTGTGAACATAGTCATCACATTGGGACTCGTACTTCTTCATTTCATTGGCAAAAAGAGTCACATCCTGAAGGTTGGAAACATGCTGGGAGAAATAATCTGCCGCTTGAACAACCGTATCTGCCATGTTCTCCAGTGTCTCAAAAAATATATCCTTCTTCTTCTTAAGCTTCATAGCCCTATCCCCTTTACGGAAAAAATTGCCGATAACCGATGAAACATGAAATGACAACCTTTGATATCTTATCATATTTGTTTCATGGTTTGTACAAAAGGTGTGATCCTTTTTTATATTCTTATCACATTAATCTGAAATGAATCTTAATTATTTGGAATAATGGCAAATTCAAGTCGAGATTTTACACTGCGTTTACAATTCGACATGAGAATTCAGATTCGACACCATTCTGCTTTTCACGCAAAGGTACAATATCATGTCTTTGGGGCGACAAAATGCATACTTGTTTCATCGCTTTCTTTCATTGCATACAACTTTATTGAACAGCCAGCTTGACATGACTCGCAAATTCCGGTTGATTTGGAACAATGCTGATAAAAGTTTTGCCAGGTACAAGAGCCACTTCACTGCCGTCCCGAACAAAACGGATAATATCCCCCTGCTTCTTCACCCATTGTCCACGAATCATCTTGCCCTTCTGAAACAGCATGGCTTCCCCGCCCTGATCCAAATTAACGGACAACCGGCCTACACTATCGAGCACTTTGTGATCTGCACCAGCAACAATGATATTCGCTGCACCAAGCGGATTCCCGTTATCCAGATCCTGATCTGCCTTGCCATTCACCATTCTCATATATCGTCCGCTAACTTCATCATAATCATACGTCACCCGGTAACTATCCAATAAATAATGGATATCAAATTGCTTCACCGTCTCTCCTGCTGATGTCGCACCGTCTTCGTTATAGATGTATACCGGAGATTTGAAGTCATGACTGTATCCCTTGATATCTGCCCCTTCTCTCAGCTTGTCCGCTGAAGTGTACAAATTATGTGGAGCTTTACGATCAGAGGAACGCCAGAAATAAGGCCCGCCATTCGATATTTCATCCATATGCTGTTTCTGCTGCCTTTGCAAAATGGAATAAGCCTCCGGACTACCTCCGGCATGAACAAGTACACCATCATAACTTTCGCCCAGCTCAATCAGGTATGGACGTATGCTGCGTACGGGTCCGACCGTCTCAGCAGCGCCTTCACTCTGGAAGATGGCTATAAAACGGGTAATACCTCCCTCTGCGAGGACCTCTAAAATGATATCTGCTGAACTCAGACCCGATTGGGGCCGAGCTGCTGGAGCATTATTAATCATCACGGCGAGTGGTCGACGCGTAATCGCTTCATCTACAGGAAGACCTGTCAGTGGTGCTGTGTAAAGAGACGTGCTTGGCTCCTCCACATTCTGTTCTTCTTGCACAGGTGCTGGAGTCGGTTCTGGCTGAAGTGGCATTTGGGCCACCTCCTGGTTTTGGCAGGCAACTAGACTCAATGCGAGAATACACAGGGATGCAGCTGATGCAGCTTTGTTCCATTTAAAAAGCTTCAATATAGGACCTCCTGAACGATATGGCCTGGTTCTAAGTTGTGATATATGTCTCATGTAGGCAACCATTTCACGTATTTCTTTCCATTTAATCACACACCATCTGATTTGTCTGCGCCCAGGAGGCCTTGATACAGCGTTAAATTCACATTTGAAACAGCATATCGTCAGAAAAATATGTCCTAAATGTGAACTTCTCAAACCTTACTTAAAATTTGAACTAGATTGTGATTTTAATCACAAACAAAACGACTTTTGAACTATACAATAAAGACATCAAAGGTGATCACTTAGAAAAAACAAAAACAACACACACTAGATTCCATGAAGGAGTGGTTCATATGTTCAGCTTCAACCAATGGCTTAGAGAAAACAAAGTAGCAATGTGGATTTTGACAGTACTTCGGGTGTATATCGGTTACGATTGGATGACTCACGGATGGAGCAAATTGACCGGCGGATTCCAAGCTGGCGGGTTCCTCGCTGGGGCAGTCGGCAAAGCAACGGGTGAAAACCCTACAGTTCAAGCATGGTGGGGAACATTCCTTGAGAAATTCGCTGTACCAAACGCAGGATTGTTCGACTTCATCATCCCGCTCGGTGAATTCCTTGTAGGTGTAGGACTCATACTCGGATGCTTCACAACACTGGCTGCACTGATGGCTCTCGTGATGAACTTCGCGTTCCTCTTCTCGGGTACAGTAAGCACGAACGCTCAACTGGTTCTGATGCAAATCTTCCTAGTTGTTGCTGGTGCAAATGCTGGTAAAATCGGTCTGGATCACTGGGTACTGCCTTACCTTCGCGGATTGATCACTCGCAACAAAGGCAATCATCCTAAAGACACACCAACGATTAGCCCTACTCAAAAAACAGCTTAAGCAATAGCAATCATTCATCAAATTTTCAGCCCTGCTCTCCATCCCCCGGAGAGCAGGGCTTTTTGCTTTCAAAATTAGCCCGGATGCCCCCGCTTGACTTGCCCTGTCACAGAAAACCGTATTATGATAAACATAAAGTTGAACATCAAAGGAGTACACGATATGCCGACCCAGCGCCGTCTTGAGACTGATGCGGACTTTCAGGAAGCCATGAATATGAAGCATAAGGTTCGAGTTTTCAAAGATAATCACCAGATTGACTCCGGTGGCATCATTATCCGTTTTGACAGCAACACCGTGGTTGTCCAATCCAGTGTCAGTGAACTCGCTTATCATTCGCGTACAGACTGTGAATTGTTTGAAATCCGTAAATAAGGGCCTATTGCACAAATAAATTAGAGCTGGTATCGAAAAAGGTTCCTGTAGCCCCTCAAGCGGGTACAGAAACCTTTTTTTGTTTATTTATTTTAATCGTATACTCTAACCCACGTTATCCATACAAATCTAACTAGTTAGCCATTAATCAGGCTGTTGTCTGTTCCAAGTTACACGCCGTCTCCAAACTGCCAGCAGTTCAAACTGAGCGTTCCGTAAGGATAAGACTGGAATAGACGCTTCGCTGATCTGGACATGTCCGCTGTCCCCATAGCGTAGAACAAAGGTGCCAAGTGTTCTGTACCATAAGACGGAACTGCCGTGCGTGCGTGAGGGGCTTTTTTCTCATATTGAAACAGCTCTCTCGTGTTCCACTGCTCCAAGCGCTCCCCGATCCAGTTATCAAATTCCACTGCCCACTCTTGCGGCTCATCCGTATTGCCCAGCAATCGCAAATTGTGAACCGTTCCACCGCTGCCAATGATCAGCACATCATCATGACGCAGCTGTTCCAGCATTCGGCCAATATCATACTGTTCCTGCGGCGTACGCAGCGAGTCTACAGATACGGCGATCACGGGGATATTAGCCTGGGGGTACATATGTAGCAGCGGTACCCATACGCCATGATCCAGGCCCCGACCTCGAATCGGCTGATGCGCCAGATTGCTGCGGGTGAACAAAGCACATATCTCATTCGCTAGATCTGGCTGCCCAGATGCAGGGTATTCCATGGTATACATCGTAGAGGGAAATCCGTAAAAATCATGCAAGGTCTGATGTGTATCATCCATCGTCACGGACGGTTCAGGACAATCCCAATGCGCCGTAAATACGACAATGGCTTTCGGAGCCGGCAGCCTGTCTCCAAGCTGGTTCAGAAAATGAGTGTAGTCATTGCTCTCCACCGCCAGAGCGGGAGAACCATGCGCAATGAAAAGTGCGGGTAATGTCATTGCTGCCAACCTCCAGACACGGATAGAATGCTTACTCCTCTATTTTACCCCTAAGAAGGTGCTTTTCCAAGCTGACATCCCCAAACAGTTGCAATCCTGCCATTTATATCATCCAGTGCTGCCAATCCTGCTCGATCTTCTGGCGTTCACCCAGCCACTCTCTGGTACGCGTAATCAGCTGTTCCCGCTCTTTACCTGAAGAGAAGGTGTGATCGCCCTGGAAGATGATCTCCTTGTCGCAACGGCCTTCCTGGCGCATCCAAAATACCTTTTGATACAGGAATGCGTAGTCTACAGGGATAATCTCATCTGACGTGCCGTGCACGACGAGAACATCGCCATTAAACTTAACTGCTTCCTGGAATGGCTGTTGTTCAGCGAGTGACTCGAAGAAGGTTGGTGTGAATTTGTATCCGAGATAGTCAGCCGCCCCCAGTTTCACGCCTTCATCGTATACTTCCCGCCCCGTAATCTTCACGATATCATTGAATGGATAACCTACAGAGGACCACATAACCAGATTCTTGACACGTTTGTCGCGCACAGCAGTTAGTAATGCAACTGCACCACCCAGACTATGACCAATTAGTGTAACGCGCGTAGGATCTACATCACTGCAATTCACCGCGTAATCCAGCACCGAGCGGGTCTGTAGCACCATCGACTCCAGTCCCTCTGCTCCATACTCACCACTGCTCTCTCCGCAACCGATGTAATCGAAGCGCAGTACCAGATAACCGTCTTCGGCAAGCTCCCGTGCAGTCTTTACAAACAGACGATCCACGCCGATCCGGCTACCAACGAAGCCGTGGCAGATAACGGCCAGAGGTACTCGTTGCTGACTCTTCTCCTCCTTGATATCTTTCACAACCGGATAATGAATCGTGGCTGTTAATTCTTCCTGTCCATGACGGATACTGATCTGACGTTCCATGCCGATTTCCCCTTTCCATACGAAGCCTGTCGATGTTCTATTTATTAAATATATATAATCCGATAAGTTTAGTGTGCATTAAGATGATAGTAATATATTATCATCCCGCAACCTTCAAGTCAACGTAAGTAAGAACCCTTTGTAACTCTACTGCCAGTCTACATTTTATCGGTAGATGAGCGCAAAAAAATGGGCCAAGCTGGTTACAGCTGGCCCGGATATTTTCTGGACTTCAAACGGCTTGGGTCAAGGATCGCTATTCGTAGCTTCTACGGAACATCTCATGGGTCTCCACCCGTCCATTCCATTCATGTTCGTGACCGGAATCACTGTTGTCCCAGAAACTTCTTCCCCTCAGATTGCCATCTGTCAGCTCTTCTGCATACTCCGTATCCTCCAGGTTCTCCTCAAAGGATACAACCTCGTCCACCACTCCACGGGAGTTGCTGTTCATTAGCAGCTTCCGCGTCAAATCTGTTTGTTTATCCATAACAAGCACACTCCAATCTCGGATTTCTGTTGGAAATGCTACTATTGTGATGGAATCGACTGCTCTTTATGCATACTTCACACAATCGTTAGAACTGGATGATGTGAGGGTATTTTTTTACATGAATCGGGAAAAATAAACCAACAATTATAGGCAGCATGTGCCTCGGAATCCTTCTGCCGAAAGGAATGAATTCATGGGACATCTACTGGAATGGATTCAACATCACGGAAAACTGGTGCTGTTATGCACCTGTGTCATACTGGCCTGTGTATGGATATGGGTCCACCATGAGCAGCTTTTTTATAAGGAATGACTTTGCGAAACGAGAGCCCTTCCCGTATACTAAAATACCGTCAGGGTCTTCATATATTGGGAGATCAGAACGTGTGTAGACAGGGGGAGCAATCATTGGGGATTTCCTACAAGAAGCTTAAAGAAATACAGAATCGGCAAATAACCGAGATGAGTCGGATGACACCTGAAAATGTAAAACTGTATGACCAGATCAGCACAATAGCGCGCCATGCGCCAGCTGACGAGAGAACACAGGAAGAGTGGATTCTCTCCGCAGGAAGAGCGATCGTGCAGGCTCAGAAGGATAATAAGCCCGCTCGCGAGCTATATGGACCTGATCTGGAGCAAGACATCCTTGCACAGCTCGGGGTAACAAATACAGCACCGGAGAAGACGGATGCCGTTGAGGTGGGTAAATCCGATCCAACCCGTGCTACAAGTCCATCCCCTTCAGCGAAAAAGAAAGCCAACGTTGCAGAACCGCAGCCAACTGAGAATCCAGAGCCAGTGAAACGGACACCGAAGTGGTATGCCATGATCGCTTGGGCGGCTTTGTCATTCGTCATGTTAATTCAGGGGTGTGCCGGATTGTTTGTGGGTTGGACTGGCGGAGATACGGAACCGTTCCAACACATTAGTCTTTTCTCTCTAATCGTTGCGGCAGTTGGCGGAATTGCTCTGGTTGAGATGCTTCGCCGCCTTGCAGAGCGACCGGATGATGAAGGAGCGGACAAGAACACCGTACCTAGGGTTAACCTTAAGGGAATCGTCATCTATATCGTAATCGTGGTACTCGTGCTGTTTGTGGGGTATCCATTGCGTGATAAGCTTCCGGTATTTGCACTGGCTCCGTGGGTGAGCGCGGCGATCGGAGTTATTGGACTTGCAACGTTACGTCCTTTCTTTGGAACAAAGAAAACAGGATAACAAGATACATGGACGATTAAGGGGCCTTTTGGGTCCCTTTTTATATTCTGACCCAATTAATCCTTCTGATAATATTCACGCGAAAAAAGGGCACGTGTTTGCTTCACGAATTCGTGAGGTCTTTTTCCATTTGCAGCTGATTGCGATGTTTGATTCCCTTGCCTGGCGTCTCTCCAAATTCCCGCTTGTACATCCGGATGAAATAGTTCACTTCCATGCCTACAGTCTCTGCTGCCTCCCTTACACTAGCTCTTGGATGCTTATCCAGCCAGTCTGAAGCCTTCTGCAAACGTAATCGCTGCATATATTGATGCCCTGTGACATCATAATGCTGATGAAATAACCGATTGAGATGCTGCACCGAGTAACCCACCGCGTCAGCTACATGCTTCAATAACAGATCGTCCTGATAATGTGTATGCATCAATGCTACTGCTCGGATGAGTGCATCTTTGCCCGGATCAGACTCTCGATTAGAGTATGTTATAGTCTCGCCCTGCGCCGTAGATGATCCAATACCTACGCTACCAACATCAGAGGGATTTTTAGATTGCGCTATATCCAGAATGAGTTGGTAGATCAGCGTTGATGTGTTCCACATCTCCGTTGCTCCTTGATCCAGCGCGTGCCAGAGATTGGTCATTCGTGACCAGATGATTTCAAAACCGGAGATATGGCACGGCTCGATCTGAAGCAAACCCGTGGATTGTAGTACCGATTCAGCTGATACACCGCCAATACCGATGTAGCCCAGTTCACCGCTTGTTTTCGAATGCGGCACATACTCATGCGCCACTCCGGGTTCCACGATGAATAATTGCCCTGCTCCCATGGTCCATGTTCCTTTTCCCGGAATCCTAAACTGCCCTTCACCGCGTGACAAAAACAACTGATACACCGGAAATCCATCCGGTCTATGCAGACCTTTCTCTTCCTGCGTGCCCACACAATACAGGTATAGCGGCAACCGGGAATCCGGCAGACCCGTCAAACGAAATGCAAGCATTCCATCATTCCTTTCGGCTCATAGGCTTCTACATAAAGTGAACTAAAGATATTTACACTGGCCACTCCGATGACAGAACAACCTTCCGATCGCTGTTATCCCCAGATTTTTTTTGGTTTTCCTTTTTTAAAAGGTAAAATCCGGGGATAAAGGCGCACGCTTCGCTTCCTCAGGTTATTTCTGTCCTCTCCGTTTCGTGTAAATGTAAGTTCAATCTATATAGCCAATTTCCCTTTATTATCCATTATTTGTTCACGATGTAACAATGGTCTTAGGAACCTTTTTGGCGACAATTTTTTTATCAAGTGAATTGCCGCGAGGATGTTAAGCGGTGTCTACGCGGGAATATTAAAAACTCCCTTTCCGGTTGGAAAGGGAGTTAATGGCTTTAAATTCCTAAAAATTAATTACCCAGTATGCGTTTCAACCGCATTTGTCTATCCGGATTCATGAACCTGGCGTAGAGAGGTCTGCAGCAGATGATTGAGTGCCATTACCACCTGAATTTCCCGCGCCCGGATTGTCAGTTCCCTGACCATTGCCAGAAGAAGCTGGCAAAATCTCAAATGTGCCTTCTGCACTGACAGATGTATATTTCGTCGGCTCACTCACCACTGAGACTACCAAAACTTTGTATTTACCCGCTCCAAAAGCCATATTATTTGAATCATTGGCGGAATTTCCAATATCCACTATTGCTGTCCCTGAAGAAGTACCACCTACACTAACATCTGTTAAAACTCTCCCAGTAGTTCCTGAGCTGCTCTCTTCTTTAATGATATACACATCGTAACGAGCGATGCCTACTTCATTTGGCTTAGTGAAACTTATATTAATGGAAGAAGTACTTACAGTTGTTTTTAGATCTATTACCTTATCGACAGTCGTTGCTTCCTGTTTTTTTGCTTTAATTATGAAAGGTGTCGACGTAGTTATATTTGATTCCCTTTTACCATCAGATGATTCGGATAAAATAACAACCTTGTATGTTCCAGCTTTGATCTCGTCACCATTACTATCGGATAAAGAAATAGGAAGTTCTGTAACTGTACTTGTAGAAACATCGAGTGAATTGCTGGATTTCGCAGTTTTTTTGGCCGCATTTAGATCGAAAGTTGTAGATGCAGGTACTACCATTAACACATAACGTCCAATGGCTTGATCAGGGACTGGTTTTGTATATGTCACTTTTACATCGGTAGCATTACCTGCAGCTTGCTCTTCTTTCTTAACTTCAACGTTAGTAATTGTAACTTTCCCAACTTCACTAGTTACAGACAACCTAACATCATAATAAACCGTAGATAGAGCATTCGAAATAGTACCGGTATTGCTCACCGCCAGTACAAATATACGATAGTCTTCATCATTACGAATATTTGTACCATCTGTCGTTTTAGCATTCTCTAAAGTCAAAATGTAGTCTCCGCTTCCTGCATTTTTACTCTGGAGGGTAAAATTAGGATTCCGATTCGCTTCTGCCAGATCAAATCCACTTACATTCGTTTTCTTTACCACGAATACACGGTAGTGATGAACATTAGTCTCATTCGCCGATCTATTAAACTTCACACTTATGTCACTACCATTACCATTATCGCCGATATCTGTTGCTGTAATGCTTGTTGGTGCAGTCAACGCAGCAGTTTTGGATAATGTGATTAATGCTGAATAACTTGATATTGCGTTTTGGCTAGCGTTCCCACTGTTGCTCACCGATACAACAAAGACACGATAACTAACACCTTCTTGGACCTTAGAACCGCTTGTATCATATGCATTCGGAAGTGTAACTGACAGGTTACCACCCGTTTTGTTCACCTGCGTGTAGTTGTTCGATGCATTAGCTGCGCTTAGCGTAAAGCTACCCACATTAGCGGAACGAACTACATATACTCGGTAAGCAGAGATTCTGGATTCATCCGCAGCTTTGTTGAAAGAAACCCGCAGATCACGCCCATCAGCATAGTCGCTGATATCCGCAACAGCCAGGTTGCTAATCACTCCCGCGTTACCGTTCGTTGTCAGTCTCAGCACAGTGGAGGAAGCAGACAGCGCATTGGTGTATCCATTTTGCTGATTGCCAACAGCCATCACGAAGATGCGATAATCTTGCAGATTCGTTACGTTATAGCCACTTGTGTCCTTCATGGATGAAGGCAAAGTCGTTGTAATGTTGTTACCAGTTTTGTTCACTGTGTAGTACAGACTGGAGGACAGGTTACTTGCTGTCGCCAAATTGAAGCTGCTGGCAACCGAGTTACGCACCACGAAGACACGATAGTTTGCCACCTTGGACTCATCCGATGAGCGGTTGAAACTCACTTGAATATCACGTCCATCCCCATAATCGGAGTTATCTCTAACCTGTGTAATTACTGGAGACGTTGCTGTGTTCACGGACAGCGTAAGTGAAGATGATGCTGCAGACAACTTGCTGTCTGTTGTTGCTTCATTCGTACTTACCGACAGGATGTAGACAACATACGCTGTGTTACTTTTAATCAATTCGCCTGACGTATCCCGTGTTGAAGAAGTCAGCTGGCTCTTGACCGCAGCAGTGTTGCCTTTGTAAATGATCGTGGAGTTTGCACTGGACACCTTGTTCGCTGCAGCCAGATTGAATGCGGAGGAGTCCTTCGCTTTGACTACAAAAGCACGATAATACGTAATATTCGATGTCGTGCTCGGCTGCGTGAAGTTGATCTCCAGATCGCGGCCATCGCCATAGTCGCTAATATCTGCAGCGCGCAGGCTTGTAACCGCCTGTACTGTGGATTTCACATTATTAAGTTTCAATGCTTGGGAAGACCAATTCAATGCATTTTTATAATTATTGTTGCTGTTTCCAACAGTCAGTACATACAGGCGATACGTTTCATTGCTATTGAGCAAATCCCCGTTTACGTCACGCGTCTGTGCATTAAGCGTCAGTTTCGGGTTGCTGCCATTCGGTGTAACGGATGTATAGTTCGCAGCAGGTACGGCAGTTGCTGAGGACTCCGTGAAGCTATTCACATCGCGAGTTTTCACCAGCATAATTCGGTACGCAGATACTGCACTCTCTGAAGTTGGACGTGTGAAGCTCACGGTCAGATCACGACCATCCCCATTACTTCCGGATACCGAACCATAGATGTTCCATGCAGCATATTGTGTCTCATCCACTGGAGGCGTTGCCGTTGTCTTGATATCTACACGCTGATTGCGCGAGTTCCAGAATACTTTCTCTCCAAAAGCTTCACTGACAAAACGAATGGGAACCATCGTGTTGCCCTTGATCGTGTTCGCAGGTACATCCAGTGAGATCGCTTCCCCGTTGATGTATGCCGTTTTGGAACCGAGTGTCAACGTAACTTCCTGATCGTCGCGAGTTGCAACAATCGTTTTGGTTCTGTTGGTGTACTGTACCTTCGCATCCAATCCTTCAAAAATCGACCGAAGTGGAACCAGTACGCGTCCACCTTTCATGACAGGTGCCTGAGCAGATGATAACTCTGCATCATTAATATATATACTGATTCTCGCAGCTGCATCCATAACCGACGTTGGAAGTGCGGACATCAGCATAGCTGATACAGCCAGCGCTGACATGACCTTCTTCACTTGTTTTCCTCCCGCTTTCCTCATCTCCCATATCCCCATTCTCGCAATTAGTTAACATCGAAATAGTTTTCGCTGTTCATTTCATTTAATTCCTGTATTTACCTATGCACAACTAAGACGTTCCGATCAGCTTAAAAGTTTCCAGTTGTACAAAAAATATTTTCGCAGAAATATTCCTCTATCTTCCACCCTCCAAAAGTTAAAAATAACAGAAGAATTTGTCACCATTCCGCAACCACATCCTGCACCAATTGGGTTAATGTATAGTGACTAGTGAACAACGCCTATCATTTTCTTAACTACGGGAGGTTCATATCTATGACATCATCGTTCCACTCTGCCAAACGTAAAGGCATGCGCACCTTCATTACAGCTACCGCCATCGTCATGCTGCTCCAAACGACCGTAGCTCCATTATCTGGAGTCGCTGCTGCCGCATCTTCCAGTACAGATACCAAAGTCACGACTGCCAGTTCAACAACCATATATAAAACATTTCAGTCCATGCTCTACAAAAAGAACGGCTTACCTGCCGCAGATACCTATCTCGAATCTCATATCAATCAAGTCACCACTCATCATGCAACTCTGATGGTCTTACAACTGGAAAATGCCCGCAATAAGGCGTTAACAGCCATGACGGACCGTCTACTGGTGCCTAATGTTCAAGACAAGATGATCAAGGCCTACAAGTGGAATGATAGCTTCACCCAACTGATGAGCCGCACCAACGACGCCAGTCTGCGTGCACTGCTCCAGCAAGCACGGGATAGCGGTTATCGCCTGGTCATGCTGGAAGGTTCCCTCTATCCGATCATGAATTATATGGCTTTTCAGAAATATATCTCGTACGTGAAACCTGACATCAAACAATACATCAATATCATGGCAGTCGAAACCAGTAACCTTGCCGCAGATGATGGTGCACTGGTCATTGGCTATCAGGAAATACTCAATCGCGCTATGAATCAGGAACGATTCCTGGACGAATATTCGAAGTCCAATCGGGTAAAACAAGTGAACAACCTGATGAATAACTATACCTTATATACGTTTTATGGCCTGAATAATACGCCTCTATTTGACTATGAAACGAATAAAATGACTGCCAATGCCCAGAAAGGTTACAAAGCTGTCTTACAACGTAACTCATCTGAAGATAGTGCCTTCCTAACCAAACTTGAGAAGTTCATGGATATCGTCACCGACGCCAAATTCGAGAAAACGACTGCTGTCGAGAAATGGTTGGAGCAGAACATCCCGGTCAGCGATTATGCAAATTTTTGAGTTAATCCGTTCCCCTAGTTAATATTCGGGCCAAGCCAAAACTCGGGCTCAATTCCAACATATCACCACGACAAAAACCGCTACAGGATTCTCCCTGTGGCGGTTTCTTCTTGTTTCTATAGTCAAAAAACTGTCTGAACCCGTCAGCTCCCTGCTCTATTGAATCGGTTTGACCATATGATCATACTCATGTCCTGCGATGACAATCACATCGTCTTTGACATATCCCTGCCGTTCGTACAGCATTAACGCACGTCCGTTGTCCCGCTCTACAATCAGGGATACCTGCGAGTGACCCAGATCTCTGCCCTGCTGCTCAAAAGCAGCCATCAGTGCCCGGCCGATGCCCTGCCCCTGATAAGCTTCACTTACCGAGAGAGTATCCAGATAATACTCACCAGGACGGGTTTCTTTGACCAAAGTATACTTCTCATCCTGATTTCGTCCAGGACGATTCAGAATCGGCTGATCCAGAAGATCCGCTTCACCGCCATCATAGGCCACTAGAATCCCCGCGATTAGTCCATCCTGCTCCATCACCGTTACATGACGATAGCTAATCCGGTTGTTTTCCTGTACATAGAACTCCTGCAAAATCTGCATCGCCTTCTCATGATCCGCCTCACCCGCAAGCGCATATGCAATATCCCCTATCGCCTGATACAGTAACGGAATGACCCGATCTGCATCTTCTATACGCGCAGGTCTGATCAGAGGAGATGTTTCTTGGTGATCTGATTGCATACTGGAATGATTCATCAGATTAACATGTTGAACAGATTGAGATTTTTGTTCAGCTCGGTATAGGCGATACCTTTGCGGTTCATACGTTCAATGAGTGGTTGGTAATCTTCCTTGTACATCAGCTCGATCCCCACCAAGGCAGGGCCATTTTCCTTATCATGCTTTTTCGTATATTCAAATCGCGTGATATCATCATTCTTCCCTAGAACTTCCTCCAGGAATTCACGTAAAGCTCCTGCACGCTGCGGGAAATTAACCATGAAATAATATTTCAGACCTTCATAGATCAGGGAACGTTCCTTGATCTCCTGCATCCGGTCGATGTCATTGTTCCCACCGCTAATAACGCAGACCACCGTCTTGCCCACAATTTGTTCACGATACTGCTCAAGCGCCGCAACAGCCAAGGAACCGGCAGGCTCGACAACGATCGCATTTTCATTATATAGCTCCAGAATGGTTGTGCAGGCTTTGCCTTCTGGCACTTTCACAATATCATCCAGTGCGCTACTACAGATCTCAAAGGTCAGATCACCGACCCGTTTCACCGCTGCGCCATCCACGAATTTATCAATATCATCCAGCGTAACAACCTGTTTACGGAACATCGCCTCACTCATGGAAGCTGCCCCGAGTGGCTCAACACCAATGATGCGTGTCTCCGGACTCACGGTCTTCATATAGGTTCCCACGCCGGCTGCCAACCCACCGCCACCAATCGTAACGAACACATAGTCGGCATTCTCATCGAGACTTTCCATGATTTCCATCGCTACCGTACCATTACCTGCAATAATCTTGGGTTGATCAAAAGGATGGATGAACGTCATACCCTGTTCGTCACATGCACGCATCGCTTCTGCGTATGCATCATCATACGTATCCCCGATCAGCACCACTTCAACGTTGTCTCCTCCAAAGCGTCGTACCTGCTTCACCTTCTGGTTCGGCGTTGTACTCGGCATGAAGATTTTGCCGTTGATTCCGAGTGCATTACAGCTAAAAGCAACACCCTGAGCATGGTTGCCCGCACTTGCACAGACAATACCCTTCTCCATCTCGGCTGGTGTCAGACTGCGAATCATATTATAGGCGCCCCGAATTTTGAACGAGCGCACCACTTGAAGGTCTTCCCTTTTCAGATACACATTACAGTTATATTTGGCCGACAATACAGCATCCCGCTGCAACGGCGTTCTTACAATGACCTCACGCAGCACATGATGTGCGCGCACGATATCTTCCATGCCAACACTGGCACGACCGGGACTTGTGGTTCCCGTTGGTTCTTGTTCAACTGGTTTCATGTTGTCTCCACACTCCGCTTTTATGGTCTAGCAATGTCGCGCACTGCTTTTCTTTGTATTGTATCACTTTTGTTCTGTTCTTGCGCCTGAGCTCACATCATTTATCATTCGTACAGTTTCATCAATAATAACCTGAGGGTCTGTAAACATAACCATATGACCCGATTGATCCGCCCCAATCCATCTCGCATTGGACAGCTGGCTCACCGTCTGGTGATGCGCCGTGATGAGAGCAGGTCTGATTTTCGCTTCTCCCTTGCCCGGTTTCGTACCCGAGATCACGCTGACTTCCAGATCACCCAGAGCCGGAGGATGTTCCAGCAACGCTGCCATGTCATCCAGAAATGTTTTGCCTTCCGCAAGCATCGTGCTGGCTGCCCGTACAGTGAAATCCTCCTTGAGGTGATCCGCTGCCACATCGTCAGGCTGAATGATTCCCGCTTTGCTACCGAGCAACTTATATAAGCCCGTACGCGCCATGATTGGAATAATGAAACCATTGATGGCAAAGCTCTTTTTAGTAAGCTTGGAAAAATACATTTCACAATGCTCGTCTGATGGATCTACCAGAATAATGCCACGTAATCGAGATAGATGTGCAGCTGCCGTAGCCCGTACAATCGGACCTCCCCAGCTATGTCCAACCAGAATGAATGGGCCCGGGCCCAGAGCTGTCAGCAGTTCTCCAAGATCCTCTGCAATGCGTTCAAGGCTGCGGGGAGCAGAGTCGATATCACTTCGTCCCGCCCCAGCCCTGTCATACACGACTGCACGTACATGCTCAGCAATGGCAGGTGCAACCAGTCCCCAATTCGATCTGGAGGCGCCCATACCGGATTCAAACACCACCGTCAGTTCTCCTGTTCCCCTGGACATATAATGTAGTTTGCGACCATCACGGGTCTGAACAAACGCACTTGAACCAAACGTATGTGAGCTAGGGTTAGGATTCATATTCCCCTCCTGATTACAAGCATAGTCATCTTTCACCGAATCTAATTGAAAATGATTATCAATTACTTCATTATAGAATAATCTATGCTATACGACAACCATATTGCTTCATCAAGTTACAGCAGTCCTGCGCCTCTGTCACGTTGCAAGGATTATCCCTATCCCACCGTTTCTTTAACCCTCCTTTTACTTATGCAAAAAAGAAAACCCGATCCATGATCGGATCGGGTAACTGTCCCAGCACTATGCGGCTGGCCATCATATACACATTCTTGTTGCTTCGTGCGCAGTTCCTGCACGGATTGCACAATCGCTGAATCCAAGGATGGACAAATCTCGGTTTAAGGGTACCGACCCTTATCCTCGAATACCATGATCCTTGTTGTTCAACTGCTCCAGAAGCTCATTCATCGCTTCTTCCGTCATGGCCCCACCGCTAAACGCAACAAGTGCACGCAGCGGCATATATTTCATCATCGCATCCATCATATCCGCGTGATCCCCAGCATCATCACCGCCAAATCCACTGGCCTCCTGGAATTGCTGCAAAGCCTGTTCCAGCAGCTGTTTATGGGCCGGATCACGTTGTATATCCCCCAATGTACTATTACGCGTGTAGGTTGGCAGGAATGTCGCTGTAGACTCTACGTTCACACGTGTGTGAACATGAATGTCCCGTGAGGAACTGCCTATCTGAATCTCGAACTCTCCGGTCTCCACATGCCAGTCCTTCATATCCACGTTGTAATAGGCGAATGAACGCTTGTTTAGTGTAAAGCTCACCACTTCGGATTCTCCAGGTTCCAGAGCCACTTTGGCAAAAGCTTTCAGTTCTTTGACCGGACGAATAACTGTGCTCTCTACATCGCTGACATACAGCTGCACAATTTCCTTGCCTGCTCGGTCTCCGGTATTGGTAACCCGAACATGCACATTCACTTCATCCTGATCGGTCAGTTCTGTGCGATCTACCTTCAGATCAGCATATTCAAATGTCGTGTAACTCAGTCCATAGCCAAACGGGAACAGTGGCTCCAGCTCTTTTTTATCATAATAGCGATAACCAACAAAGATACCCTCCCGGTAATCGACACGATCCCCTTCACCAGGGAAATTCAAATAAGATGGATTATGGCTGAGCTTGGCAGGGAACGTCTCCGCCAGTTTACCGGATGGATTCACCTCTCCATACAACAGATCTGCGATCGCTCCACCAACGGCCTGTCCACCAAGATAAGCTTCGAGCACCGCTTGTACTTTCGGCAGCCATGGCATTTCCACGGGAGATCCGTTGCTCAGCACAACGACCACACGTGATTGAACCTTAGCAATCTCTTCGATTAACCGAATATGATTGTCAGGCAGACGCAGATGCGCACGGTCATACCCTTCGGATTCATAACGATCCGGCAATCCAACGAACACCACGGCGGTATCCGCTGACTGTGCGGCCTGAACAGCCTCATGCATTAACGTTTCATCCACATCATCCGCTTCAATCCGATAACCCGGAGCATAGGAGAAGGTTACACCTTCGCCAGCCACCTGTGTCATTTCTTTCACAATATCATCCACTTTGGTCGGATTAATGTGGGAACTGCCGCCGCCCTGGAAGCGGGGTTTACGGGCAAATGCTCCGATTAACGCCACTTCGCCTTCACGGCCCAGCGGCAGGAGACCTTCTTCATTTTTCAACAAAACCATACTCTCGGCTGCTACCTTGCGCGCAAGTTGGTGATGCTCATCCTTGTTATATGTAGCCCCTTCTTGCTTTTGATCAACGGCATTGAAGATCAGCTTAAGTAGACGCTCCACTGCCCGATCCAGCTTGTCCAGCGGCAGTTGTCCGCTCTCTACGGCATCAATCACTTTACGCTCACCGATTCCACCGCTTGTTGGCATCTCCAGTTCCAGTCCTGCTGCAAGGGCGTCTGCACGTTCATTGACCGCACCCCAGTCTGATACCACAAGACCTTCGTGACCCCATTCGTCTTTCAGGATATCCGTAAGCAACCATTCATTCTCACCTGCATACGTACCGTTCACCTTGTTGTACGAACACATCACCGTCCACGGCTGTCCATCCTTCACCGCACCTTCGAAGCTCGCCAGATAAATCTCGCGCAACGTCCGTTCATCTACCACCGCATCAATCGACATGCGCCGCTCTTCCTGATTATTGACTGCAAAGTGTTTGAGAGACGTACCCACACCCTGACTCTGCACACCTTGAATATGACCGGTAGCCATCTGCGTAGATAACAACGGATCTTCGGAAAAGTATTCAAAATTACGCCCGCCCAGCGGGGAACGTTTAATGTTTACACCCGGCCCAAGCAGTACCGCTACATCTTCGGCCTGACATTCCTCACCCAAGGCCACTCCTACCTGACGCGCCAGCTCCTTGTCCCATGAACTAGCCAATCCTGCCGCAGATGGGAAACAGGTTGCAGGCACGCTCGACGTTAAACCCAGATGATCTGCACTCCCATCCTGTTTGCGTAACCCATGAGGTCCGTCCGTCACCATGACGGATGGAATGCCAAGACGCTCCACCCCTTTCAGATGCCAAAAGTCCAGTCCCGAGCACATACCCGCTTTTTCTTCCAGTGTCATCCGCTGTACCAGTTCTTTGATGTTACGTTCCACATTAACCCCTCCAGTTCATGATGTTGATGCATAGCTATATCACTAAGCATACAAGGTTATCTACCACACATTCAAATGTTTACCCGGTTAGTAACGGTTACATAACACCAGACAATCATTTCCTCTTCCTGACCATGATAAATAAAAAGAAAAAACAGCCCGATCTTCACGATCAGGCTGTCTTCACCTGTTTCATAACCGTCTATCCAGCCAATTTACGCCTGTGTCTTAAACCAAGCTGCCGCAGCTTCTGCCTCGGTACGAGTCAACTGATGACCTTGACGCTCCAAATGCGTGTTTACATCGGCACCTGCACCGCTCAGCAGCGAAGCAAGTTCCTCGGTTTCACGTCTTGGTACAATCGGATCGTTCTCGCCCGCACCAATGAACACAGGCAGACCTTTCAGATCCGGCAATTCCAGTCCGCGCAGCGGTACCATCGGATGATGCAGAATTGCACCTTTGAATACATCCGCTTGATGGAAGATCAGGCTCGCCGCAATGTTGGCGCCATTAGAGTAGCCCAGTGCATACACGTTGGAACGGTCGAAGCCATATTCCACCGCAGCTGCATCTACGAAAGATCCCAACTCCGCCGTACGAGCAATCAGGTCCTCTTCATCAAAAATGCCTTCGGCCAGACGACGGAAGAAACGGGGCATCCCGTTCTCCGATACGTTCCCCCGCACCCCAAGAATGCCAGCTCCTGGTGCGATCATCTCCGCCAGACCGATCAGATCGTTCTCGGTTCCTCCTGTACCGTGAAGCAACAGAATTGTTGGCGCATCCGGCTGAGCACCTGCTTTATAGATGTGTTTCATTGTATTGGTTGTGGTCATGATTTGGACTCTCCTTTCCATTCACGTACTTCAATTCGTGGCAACAATTGTTCAATCTGCTCACGCTGTGTCTCATACCATTCAGGCAACATCAGTTTCTCGCCCATGCTCTCTGCTGGTTCATCCCGTGCAAATCCCGGAGGATCCGTAGCCAATTCGAACAGTATGCCTCCCGGCTCCCGGAAATACACAGCGTTGAAGTATTGACGGTCAATGACTGGCGTTGGATGATATCCGGATTGTTCAAGATCCTGCTGGATTTGTTCATGCTCTACATAATCTTTTGCACGCCATGCAATATGGTGAACCGTTCCGGCTCCGCCAATCCCGCGTTGGATGCCTGTAGACTGAATATCGATGATCTGGCCAATATCGCCACTTGCCTGAAGACGAAGGAGTCCGTCCTCTTCGCCAACCTGCTCCAGACCCAGTTTGCTCACCAATACGTCCATGGTTTTCTCAGGAACATGACTGAACAATACGGCACCGCCGAATCCTTTGATGGCATGCTCTGGTGTTACACCGTTGAAAGACCATTTGCTTGGCTGACCACATTCGCGTTCAACCAGTTCAAGCAGCAGACCACCTTTGTCGAAGAAACGAATGTACTGCTCACCGAATCTCGTTTTATTTTCATATGGAATATCGAAGGAAGCAAGACGTTTTTTCCAGAATGGCAGGCTGCCCACAGGAACCGCATATACGGTAACTCCAGTCTGACCTGAACCAATGACACCTCTTCTTGAATTCTGCTGTGGGAAAAAGGTGATAATTGTGCCCGGTGCACCCTGCTCGTTTCCGTAATACAAGTGATACACGTCTGGTGCATCAAAGTTAATAGTTTTTTTCACCAGTCTGAGCGCCAACACCCCTGCGTAAAAATCAACGTTTTTCTGCGCATCGTCAACAAAAGCTGTAATATGATGAATTCCTGAAGTTCTGAACATAATCTCCACTCCCTTGGTTTATTTACACAGGCACTACGATGACAGAATAACCTTCCAATCGCTGTTATCCCCAGATTTTTTTGATTTCTTTTCCTAAGGGAAAATCCGGGGATAAAGGCGAACGCTTCGCTTTTTCAGGTTTTTTCTGTCCTCTTCGTTACGTGTAAGTTATTATTTCGACTTATTTAGCTTCTTTTATTTATTTCGTTTTTGTTATTTATCTTTAAATTAAGATTCTTTAAATTTATATTAATCCATTGCAAAGCAATATGCAAGCATTTATTTCAAAATTAAGATTCCACAACAAAAAACAGGCCCCGATCACATCGGGAGCCTGCTCGTTAAAACGATTACGTCGCTTTGCTCATCCTGTCTTACCTTTGTACCAATGCTTCTTTAAACCAATTTCATTCTTTTTGGCGGATTCACCAAATCTTTGTGCTCGTATTCATCCTTGATATCGCCCACAATCTCTTCAAGGATATCCTCCATTGTAACCATACCTACCGTAGCACCTGCTTCGTTTTTCACGGTTGCAATGTGTACACGGCTTTGCTGCATCTGAATCAACACGTCTTTGATTGGAGATTTCTCGGAGAAACTCGGCGTATTATGAACAAATGTCTCCATATTGAAGGCGCGGCCCGCAGCCACACTTGTCAGCATTTCTTTCGTGTTGATGAAACCAACAAAATGATCCTGATTCCCATTTGCAATAACAGGGTATCTCGTGTATTCGTGTCGATTCAGCATCTCAATGATCTGATCAAGCGGCATTTCTTTATTCAGCGTAACAATTTTATCTCGTGGAATCATAATCTCCTGAAGTAGACGCTCATCAAAAGCAAAAATATTTTTGAGATAGTCCAGTTCCGTCTGGTTGATCTCGCCACTCTCATAGCTCTGTGCCATAATCAGCTTCAGCTCTTCTTCCGAGTGAACGGTATCATGCCCGGCAGGTTTTACACCAAATATGCCAAGCAACAGACGCGCAGCTCCATTCAATGCATAGATGAACGGATTCATGATTTTACCGAACCAGTAAAGTGGTGGTGCCAGCAACAACGTCATTCTCTCTGCAAACTGGATCGCCAGTGTTTTCGGTGCCAATTCACCGATAACCACGTGCAGGAACGTAATGATCGCCAGAGCAATACCGTAGGAAAGCACAGTAGACAACGCCGCCGGCACTTCCATGCGCTCAAACAACGGGTGTAACATTTTCTCAACGGTAGGTTCACCCAAGGCTCCCAATACCAGCGCCGTGATGGTAATCCCCAATTGACATGCAGACAGATAATAATCCAGGTTGTGCGCCACTTTTTTGGCGAGTACTGCCTTTTTGTTGCCTTCCGAGATCAATTGATCGATTCGGGACATCCGTACTTTAAGAATTGCAAATTCAGCTCCAACGAAAAAGGCTGTCAGGCCGATAAATACGGCTACTAAAAATAAATTCAAGGCTATTATTCCGTCCAATGATTTCCCTCAGGTTGAGGGATTCACCTCCAAGTAAAATTTATATTAAGGTTGCACAGACCACTCCGATGACAGAATAACCTTCCGACCGCTGTTATCCCCAGATTTTTTAGTTCCTTATATAAAAGGGGAAATCCGGGGATAAAGGCGGACGCTTCGCTTCTTCAGTCTATTCTGTCCTCTCCGTTATCGCAAAAACATTTAAATTTTTAAAAAATTTCCGCAACATCACGCCAGATCGCTAGTCGCTTCCTCAACCTGTGCGCCGTTTACCCGCTCCAGAAGAACTTGTTTGATGTGATAGTTCTCGGTATCCACGACGGTCCAGACATAATCACCGTGTTCTACCGTGTCGCCTTTTTCCACACCTACACCCTTCTGGTACTGAATCCATCCGGCCACGGTATCCATCTCTTCATTACCTTCAAAGATAAGTCCGAACTGCCGCTCCACTTCATCCAAAAGTACCCGGCCATTAATGAGATATTGATTCTCTCCAGTCTCCTGGATATCGGCCACCTCATCGGCATCGAATTCATCACGAATCTCACCGACCAGCTCCTCCAGGATATCCTCCATCGTAATGATTCCCGAAGTACCGCCGTATTCATCCACGACCACGGCCATGTGTACACGTTCCTGCTGCATTTTAATCATCGCATCCTGGATAGATGTAACTTCGGACACGAATGGGATCTCACGAACGAACTCGCTTAGTTGATACGATCTTGCGGCAACCATGTCTGGCAAAATCTTTTTCACATTCACAACGCCGATAATGCGGTCCTTGTCCCCATCCTCGATGACAGGGTAACGTGAATAGTTATGTTCATCCAATATAGGAATAATATCGTCATAGGTCATATCCTGATTTAATGTCACCAGTTCTGTACGTGGTACCATAATGTCTTTGGCATCACGTTCGTCGAACACAAATACATTTTCCAGATATGAAAGCTTGGTCTTGTTATTCTCGTCACCTTCATAACTCTGGTTCATAATGATTTTAATCTCGTCCTCCGAGTAGGCTTGATCATGTTTGGCAGGCTTTACACCGAATCCTCGCAGAAGAACACGTGAGGTTCCATTAAGCGCCCAGATGAACGGATACATGATTTTACCAAACCAATACAGGGATGGGGAGAGCATCAACGTCAGTTTTTCCGAAAACTGAATCGCCAGCGTTTTGGGTGCCATCTCACCAATAACCACGTGCAAGAACGTAACGAGGATAAAGGCGATTGCATAGGAAGCAATCGACGAGATTGAAGGTGATACGTTCAGGTAATCGAATACCGGGTATAACAATCTCTCAACCGTCGGTTTTCCGAGCGCTCCCAGTCCTAGTGCAGTGACCGTAATACCGAGCTGACAGGCTGACAGATAATAATCCAGGTCTGAGACAACTTTTTTGGCTAGTACAGCCTTTTTATTGCCTTCAGCGACCAGTTGATCCACTCTTGATGTACGAATTTTGACTACAGCAAACTCCGATGCTACGAAAAATGCAGTCAATGCAATCAAGATAATAAGTAAAGCGATATTCAATATGGTAATTATGTCCAATGATTTCCCCGGTTCTCAGGGATTCACCTCCAGAGATAGTTACAGTGTGATCCGTTAACTAGGTTAACCATTCATCAACTGTTATTCTTTCAACACGACGTCTGCCTTATATAAAATCGATTTCAATGATATCTTTTGTATAAGTCTTACGTTTGACCTTGTAAAATTACAAAACAGGAATTCAAGATGAAGTCAATGACTTGCAGAAACTTCTTCATTCAAATCGGGTTACCCCTCATGCTGTCAATTGTTCCTCGCTCAACTCCACCTAGATTCGCCATTTGGACAATTTACAATATCGCCTACCCAATAGATATCCACCTCCCCTCATACTCATTCCTGTTTCCGAAAAGTATACCATGTTTCCCGCTCAACCATCCAGTTGCACGTTATGGTTTGGAACAAGGTTACAGTATAATGTTCACAAATTAGTCTTTATGTATGTTACGTACTTTCTATAATATGATGGTTATCACCTCATAATGTGATAATCTTCACATGTTTAGTATAGTCCAATTTATAAAAATACTACCCTTTAGTTTAGGGCATTAAACATGCGTGATCATGCTGATCTGCTCCTAGTTTGCGTCTTTCCCATGGCTTTCTCGTACGGACAAGTTCGGTCGTTTACAAAAGATACATCTATATACGCAAAAAAGAGCCCGCAGGATGCAAATACCTTTCCGGTATACATCATTACGGGCTCTTGTATTCATTCTATACGAGTGCTTTGGCAGCAATGTCTGTCCGCTGATGTTTACCATCAAATCGGATACGCTCCGCCTGTGCATAGGCTTTGTTTCTGGCTTCGGCAATATCCGCACCAAGGCCAACTACGCCCAGGATTCGTCCACCATTCGTAACCCAGTCTCCTGCTTCACTGCGTGCTGTACCTGCGTGGAATACTACGGCATCATCTACTTGGTCCAATCCTTCAATGACTACACCTTTGGCATAAGGACCAGGATAACCTCCTGAAGCGAGCACTACACATACTGCGGCTTCATCGCTCCATTCAATCTCAATGTCAGCCAGTTTGCCATGAACAGTTGCCCAGAAGATATCGAACAAGTCACTCTTCAGACGCGGCAGTACAACCTGTGTTTCCGGATCACCAAAACGTGCGTTGAACTCAATCGTTTTGGGTTTGCCATCCGGCGAGATCATCAGCCCGGCAAACAATACTCCCTGGAACGGACGTCCCTCGGACACCATTGCTTTGGCCGTTGGTTTGATAATCGTCTCCACGGCTTCTTCAATAATGGATGCAGGGATATGTGGCAATGGTGAGTATGTACCCATACCGCCTGTGTTTGGCCCCTGATCATTGTCGAATACAGGTTTGTGATCCTGTGCTGCGGCCATCGGACGAACCGTCTCTCCATCGACAAAGGCCAGAATGGACATTTCCTGCCCTGCGAGGAATTCCTCAATGATGACTTTGGCTCCCGCTTCACCAAATACCTTCTCCACCATGATACTGCGAAGTGCCTGATCAGCCTCTTCACGCGAATAAGCTACCGTCACACCTTTGCCCGCTGCCAGTCCATCTGCCTTGATAACAACCGGAATTGCTTGTTCATTCAGGTATGCTTGAGCCTGTTCGTAACTATGGAATTTCTCATAGGCTGCGGTTGGAATATTGTATTTGTGCAGCAGATCCTTCATGAACGTTTTACTTCCTTCGATCTCTGCTGCATTGCGACGAGGTCCGAATACCGGAATACCTGTCGAATCAAATGCATCCACGATCCCATCCGCGAGCGGATCATCCGGACCAATAACCACTAAACCCACTTTAAGCTCTACAGCAAGAGCTGTTAATTTATCGAATTCATTTACCGCAATGGCATGACACTCAGCCAACTGAGCAATGCCTGCATTTCCCGGTGCACAGTGAATCTTGTCTACCTTTGGACTCTTCGCCAGTGCCCAGATAATTGCATGCTCCCGGCCACCGCCGCCTACTACCAGAATATCCATTCGCTCTGTTCCCCTCCGTGCATAACTGAATTTGTTAGGCTATTGCGTGTCAAAAACCTAAAAAAGAGGGGGTGTACCATAAGTCATTAACATGACAGGCGACACCCCTTATTAAACCTTTTTCGTTCTAGTGTTTGAAGTGACGAACGCCTGTGAAGACCATGGCAATTCCGTATTCATTTGCTACTTTGATGGATTCTTCGTCTTTGATCGAACCGCCAGGTTGAATCACTGCTGTAATTCCGGCTTTTGCTGCCAGTTCCAGCGTATCACCCATTGGGAAGAACGCATCGGAGGCCAGAATAGCACCTTTTGCTTGCTCACCAGCTTGCTCAATCGCAATTTTGGCTGCACCCACACGATTCATTTGTCCAGCGCCTACACCTACCGTCATGTCATTCGCAGCAAGTACAATCGCGTTGGATTTCACGTGTTTAACTACTTTCCAGCCAAACAACAGCTGTTTCAGTTCTTCTTCCGATGGCGCACGATCCGTTACCACGTTCAGCTCGCTCGCTTCAATGGAATGCACATCCGACTGTTGCACGATCATGCCGCCGTCGATGGACGTTACCACGAATTGGCTTTCCCGTTTACGAGCAGCATTCAACTCACCCGTTTTGAGCAAACGAATGTTTTTCTTCTTCGTCAGGATATCGAGAGCCTCTTGCGTAAAATCAGGAGCAAGTACGATTTCCAGGAAAATCTCGCTCAATTTACCTGCTGTATCGCTGTCGATAATGCGATTCGCTGCCACAATGCCACCAAAGATAGACGTTGGATCTGCAGCATATGCTTTGCTGTAAGCTTCATAGATACTTACGCCAATACCCACGCCACATGGGTTCATATGTTTAACCGCGACAACGGCCGGTTCTTCAAACTCTTTCACAATCTGCAATGCTGCGTTCGCATCGTTGATGTTATTGTAAGACAACTCTTTGCCATGCAATTGCTCGGCTGTTGTCAGCGTATCTTGAGCAGCCAGTGGTTTGCGGTAGAATGCCGCTTGCTGGTGTGGATTTTCGCCGTAACGCAAATCCTGGAGTTTTTCGTAAGTAACCGTCAGACGCTCTGGCAACGGGTCACCGTTCAGGTTGGAGAGATAGTCAGAAATAACTGCATCGTAAGCCGCTGTATGGCGGAACACTTTTGCCGCAAGCCGTTTGCGTGTTTCGAGAGTCGTATCTCCATTGCTGCGAACTTCTTCAAGCACCTTGCCATAATCTGCTGTGTCAACAACGACACTAACAAAGGCATGGTTTTTGGCAGCAGAACGAAGCATCGTAGGACCACCGATATCAATGTTCTCAATCGCGTCTTCGTACGTCACATCCGGTTTGGCGATGGTATCTTGGAAGGGGTACAGGTTTACGACAACGAGGTCGATATAATCCAGTCCGTTCTCTTCCATCTGGCGCTTATGCTCTTCGCTGTCACGAACAGCCAGCAATCCACCATGAACTGCCGGATGCAAAGTTTTGACACGTCCGTCCATGATTTCCGGGAACCCGGTCACATCCGAAATCCCGATGACAGGTACGCCTTCCTTCGACAACAGGCTGCTTGTACCTCCTGTCGAAATAATCTCCACACCCATTTGCGACAGCTCGCGGCAAAAGTCCACGATGCCTGTTTTATCCCATACGCTGACCAGCGCTCTTTTGATACTCACAATATGCTCCTCCTTTAATGTCCCATGGCTTCGCGTTTCCTGACGAAACACAGCCGATTTATTTCCCGAGAAATATCACAAAATGCGTACCAATATTCGACTTATGTTATATAAGTGGAACTAAGATGTTTACACGGGACACTCCGATGACAGAACAACCTTCTAATCGCTGTTATCCCCAGATTTTTTGATTCCCTTTTCTTAAAGGGAAAATCCGGTGATAAAGGCGAACGCTTTGCTTTTTCAGGTTTTTTCTGTCCTCTCCGTTAATGTGTAAAAAATTTCAACTTATATCAAACCGTTTTCTGTACTGTGACCTGACGTCCGTCTAATTGAACCAGACCTTGCGCGAACCAGGATACCACTTCAGGGTAAAGCTGCTGTTCGGCAGCATGGATGGAACGGCTGATTGATTCAGCAGTATCCTCTGGCAAAATAGGAACGGGATGCTGGGCAATAATCGGCCCTGTATCCATGCCACCGTCCACAAAGTGCACGGTCACACCCGTAACTTTCACGCCGTATTCGAGAGCCTGTCCAATCGCGTCCTTACCTGCAAATGCCGGTAGCAAGGACGGATGAATATTAATCAACCGCCCAGCGTAACGATCCACCACAACAGAAGTCAGCAATCTCATGTATCCCGCAAGAACAACCAAGTCGATCTTTTTGGATTCAAGCACTTCCACGATCTCTGCCTCATAGGCTTCACGGGAAGCATAATTTTTCGGAGTAAACAGATGACAATCCACGCCTGCGTCCTGTGCCCGCTGCACAACGCGTGCAGACGGTTTATCACATACAAGCAGATCTACGGATGCATCCAGCCCACCGTTTCGTACTGCATCGACCAATGACTGAAAGTTGGATCCTTCACCCGAGGCAAATACAGCTATGCGGTAGTTCGCCATTAAACATCCGCTCCCGTGAAGGTTACTCGCGCATCTCCTTCGGTAACACGGCCAATGATGTACGCTTCTTCACCAGATGCTTTCAGTTGTTGCAGCGCTTCCGTTGCATCTGCTTCATTAACGACCAGTACAAGCCCAACACCCATGTTAAATGTGGTGAACATGTCACGGTTCGAGACAGCGCCCTTTTCCTGTAACAGGTTGAAGATCGGCAGGATCGGCCAAGATCCGTAGTCAATATCCACATTCACGTTGCTTGGCAACATACGTGGGATATTCTCGATGAAGCCACCACCTGTAATGTGTGCCATACCTTTTACTTTTACTTTTTCCAGCAGGGACAACAGCGGTTTAACATAGATCTTCGTAGGTTCCAGCAGAGAATCACCTAGTTTACCGCCCAGTTCCGCTACTTCATCATGCAGATCAAGTCCCGCATCTTCCAACAAAAGTCTGCGTACCAGCGAAAATCCATTACTATGCACACCGCTGGAGGCAAGTCCGATCACTGTATCGCCAGGTGCGATGGTTGTACCGTTGATGATCTTCGCTTTGTCCACGATGCCTACCGTGAATCCGGCAATATCGTATTCGCCTTCACTGTACATACCTGGCATTTCCGCCGTCTCGCCACCAATCAGCGCACAACCAGACTGATGACAGCCTTCAGCGATGCCCGCAACAATAGCTTCGATCTTCTCAGGAATGACTTTGTCACATGCCAGATAGTCAAGGAAGAAGAGTGGTTCTGCACCCTGTACCACAATGTCGTTCACACACATCGCTACCGCGTCGATTCCGATGGTATCGTGACGGTCCATGGCAAATGCAATTTTCAGCTTGGTGCCTACGCCGTCTGTACCGGATACAAGCACCGGCTCATCGTATTTATCTTTGTTCAAACCGAACAGTGCACCGAATCCACCCAGATCCGTCATCACTTCCGGACGGAAGGTACGCTTCACGTGTTTTTTCATCCGTTCAACCGCTTCATTACCTGCCGCGATATCGACGCCGGCCTTTTTATATGCTTCAGACAAGTGGAATCATCTCCTTTTTTTTCGCCCCACCTAAATCCTCCCGCCCGGGAGGACCCCATAGGACCTTGGCAGGCCCTCTGGACACCCGCCAAAAAAAGCGGTGCAGAGGTGGCTGGTGTGATCTTGCTATGGTTGATTCGTGCGTGATCTCGCGGGATTGTTCGCCGATTCCGTTGGCTGCAAGCCATCGGTCAGCGAACCCCGCTCAGCTACGCTGCGGGGCAAGCCCGCTGGGCAGCTGCTTCGCCTGGCTGCCCTAGCCCCTGTTGCTCTGCAAGGCGGGGCTTAAGGGCGCGGGCTAGACCCGGGGGCAGCTGCTTCACTCGGCTGCCTAGCCCCTGTTGCTCCGCAAAGCGGGGCTTAAGGGCGCGGGCTAGGCCCGGTGGCAGCTGGCTTCGCTTGGCTGCCCTGGCCCCTGTTACTCCGTAAGGCGGGGCTGAGGGCTCGGGCTACGCCCGGGGCGGCAAGATACATTTGTCTTGCCACATAACAGCTAGCAACTGCAGCCGAATTTTTCTTCGCCACCAAAGTCGAGGCGGGTTGGGTAATCATTATCAAAACATGCGAGGCAAAGCCCGCCTTTGGGATCATTCTGATTATCTCCCTGAATCGATGCAATCAGTCCATCCGGACTGAGGAACGACAGGGAATCCGCATTAATCTCACGGCAAATTTCTTCCACCGACAACTGTGAAGCAATTAATTCACGGCTATCCGGGGTATCAATGCCATAGAAACACGGGTTTTTGAACGGTGGTGATGTAATGCGCACATGGACTTCGGTAGCTCCTGCATCACGCAGCATGTTCACGATCCGCCGGGAAGTTGTTCCCCGTACAATGGAATCGTCAATCATAACCACACGTTTGCCTTCCACAACACGACGCACAGCGCTCAGCTTCATCTTCACGCCCTGCTCCCGCAATTCCTGGCTTGGCTGGATAAACGTACGGCCGGTGTATTTATTCTTGATCATACCCATCTCATACGGAATACCTGTCTGTTCAGCGTATCCAATTGCTGCCGAGATGCTGGAATCTGGTACCCCCGTAACCAAGTCCGCATCCACAAATGACTCAATGGCCATCCGGCTTCCCATCCGTTTACGGGCCGCATGCTGGTTCGCACCATTCATGTCACTATCCGGACGAGCAAAATAAATATATTCCATTGCACATAATGCCTTGCGGTGTTTGTGATGATCAAAGCGATCCTCGTGCAGACCATCTGCATCCAGCACAAGCAATTCACCCGGCTCGATATCACGAATCAACTCTGCGCCGATCGTTTCGAGTGCACACGTCTCGGATGCAAACAGATATGCATCCCCTAGCTTGCCCATCGTGAGCGGACGAAGTCCGTGTGGATCGGAAGCCACGAGCAACTTGTCATTGGTCATGATCAGAAATGCATAACCGCCAACAATGCGCTGGAATGCCTCTTTTGCCGCTTCCACAAGCCCTTTGGAGGATCGTGCAATCAGATGCGCAATAACCTCGGTATCACTCGTTGTTTGGAAAATGGAACCGCTCTGCTCCAGCTCGCGCCGGATCGTTGGTGCATTCACAATGTTACCGTTGGTTGCTACTGCCAAATCGCCATCACGGTATTTGAATACCAATGGTTGTGCGTTCGTCAGTTTGCTGTCACCACTTGTTGAATACCGGACATGTCCAATAGAAATATCCCCGGTCAACGTCTGCATCAGGTCTTTGGTGAATACTTCCTTCACCAGACCCATACCGCGATGATAGTTAAACTGGGTGCCATCACTCACACACATGCCTGCACTTTCTTCGCCCCGATGTTGCAGCGCATGCAGTCCATAATAGGAGAGCGAAGCCGCGTCAGGGTGTCTGAACACCCCGAACACGCCGCATTCTTCCTTCAATTTATCGAGTCCTTCCTTGCCGGACCCTTCATTATAATAATCGCCTGTCCACAACGGTCCTGTCGTCAGTTCATGAGACATGGAATCGCATCCTCCCAGACCTGAGCCAAACCTCCTACAGGTTCGCTCACGGCTGATGTTCCGTTCAGTTCAATCGTCAGGTTACTTCCTTCCACACGTCCAATCACAGCTACAGGTACACCGCGCTCACGTACAAATGCTTCAAGCTTACCCGCTTGCTCTGGCGTAGCCGACAACAAGATACGTGATTGGCTCTCACTGAACAAAGCGTGATCTGCACGCAGTGCAGTCTCCACATTCACCTGTGCTCCTACGTTACCGCTGATACAAGACTCTGCGAGTGCAACAGCCAAGCCGCCTTCAGACAAGTCATGTGCCGAGCGAACAAGACCGGATTGTATTGCTTCCAGCACTGTGCTGAGCAGCGCTTTTTCCGTTTGCAAATTCAGTTCTGGTGGACGACCTTCCGTCTGACCATGAACCGCGTATTGCAGCTCGCTGCCACCCAGTTCAGCTTTCGTTTCACCGAGGAGGATGATAACATCACCTTCGGATTTGAATGCTTGTGTCGTGATATGATCCGTATCATGAACGAGACCTACCATACCGACAACTGGCGTTGGATAGATGGAGCCTTTGGCGTTTTCGTTATACAGACTTACGTTACCACCGATGACCGGCGTATCCAGCACACGACAAGCTTCTGCCATACCGTCTACCGCTTTCTCCATTTGCCAGAAAATATCCGGCTTCTCCGGATTACCGAAGTTCAGGTTATCCGTAATCGCCAGCGGCTCAGCACCAGAACATACAATGTTACGCGCTGCTTCACTTACGGCAATCCGTCCGCCAACCTCAGGATCAAGGTACACATAGCGTCCATTACAGTCCGTTGTCATCGCGAGACCTTTGCGTGTGCCACGGATCGTGACTACGGCTGCATCCGACCCTGGACGAACGGCAGTGCTTGTACGCACCATGTAGTCGTATTGATCATAAATCCATTTTTTACTTGCTACTGTTGGTGAAGCCAGCACTTGTTTCAGTGCTCCGCCCAGATCCGACACTTCGTCGTAACGAAGCGTGTCGATGGAAGCACTTTGCTCGTAGTATGCAGGTACCGAAGAAGGTTTGTCATACACTGGACATTCATCAACCAAAGCCGTTACCGGCATATCTCCGACCACTTCGCCGTGGTGGATCAATTTCAAACGACCATCATCCGTCACTTTACCGACTTTGGCACAGATTACGCCCCAACGTTCAAAGATTTCCATCGCCTGCGCCTCATCCTTCGGCTCAACGACGAACAACATCCGTTCCTGGGACTCGGACAACATCATCTCGTAAGGTGTCATGCCTTCTTCACGCTGTGGCACCTGATCCAGATACAATTCCAGACCGTTACCCGCTTTACTTGCCATCTCTGCACTTGAACATGTCAGACCAGCAGCACCCATATCCTGAATTCCGAGCACGATGCCAGTGTCGATCAATTCCAGACAGGATTCCATCACCAGTTTCTCCATAAACGGGTCACCAACCTGAACGGCTGTCCGTTGGGACTCGGATTCTTCCGTCAATTCAACCGATGCAAAGGTTGCTCCATGAATACCATCACGGCCTGTTGGCGGCCCAACATAATAAACAGGGTTACCTACACCTTTAGCTACGCCGCGCTGGATCTTGTCATGATCAATCAGACCCACACACATGGCGTTAACCAGCGGATTGCCTTCATAGCTCTCATCAAACATCACTTCGCCACCAACGGTAGGAATACCGATACAGTTACCGTATCCGGCAATACCCGATACAACATGCTCGAACAAATATTTAACGCGATCGCTCTCCAGCTTGCCGAAACGAAGGGAGTTCAGTATTGCTACCGGTCTTGCACCCATGGAGAAAATATCACGGATAATGCCGCCCACACCTGTTGCCGCACCTTGATAAGGCTCAACTGCGGAAGGATGGTTATGGCTTTCAATTTTGAATACCACGGCCTGGTTATCACCGATATCCACGATACCGGCACCTTCACCAGGTCCCATCAGGACACGTGGTCCAGACGTTGGGAAACGGCGCAGCAATGGCTTGGAGTTTTTATAAGCACAGTGCTCGGACCACATTACACTGAACACACCAATTTCCGTGTAGTTTGGCTTGCGCCCCATGAACTCACAGATCAGCGCATACTCGCTGTCAGATACGCCCATTTGTGCGTAAAGTTTATGTTCTGCGACCTGTTCTGCTGTCGGTTCCTTAGCGGATAGCTGCTGCGTCATGCCGATCCCTCCATGCTTTCAAAATAGATGTAAACATACGTTTGCCGTCTTCCGAACCTAGCAGTGAGTCCACTGCACGCTCTGGATGCGGCATCATGCCGACCACGTTGCCACCCTCGTTACAGACTCCCGCAATATCACCCAGGGAACCGTTCGGGTTGTTGCCATACGTAAATACGATCTGGTTGTTCGCTTGCAGACTCGCGAGCGTCTCCTCGTCGCAATAATAGTTGCCTTCGCCGTGAGCAATCGGGATGATAATCTCTTCGCCAGGTGCATAGTCACGTGTAAATGGCGTATCTGCATTCGCCACTTTCAATACTGTATCGTGACAACGGAATTTCAGGGAAGTGTTGCGGATCAATGCACCTGGAAGCAATCCCGCTTCGGTCAGGATCTGGAATCCGTTGCAAATACCCAAAATATATTTACCTTGTTCAGCAGCTTTCGCTACCTCGTTCATTACCGGTGCAAAGCGGGAAATCGCTCCGCAGCGCAGGTAGTCACCATAAGAGAAACCACCCGGAACCAAAATACAATCATAAGCCGATAGATCTGTAGCCGTGTGCCATACATAATCAACCTCTTGCCCAATGGCATCTTCCACTGCCTTGTAACAGTCGATGTCGCAGTTGGAGCCAGGGAACACAAGAACTGCAAATTTCATGAGATTAACCCTCCAATTCGTAGCGGTAATCTTCAACAACGGTGTTGGCCAGCAGCTTTTCACACATGACTTTCAATCGTTTCTCCGCTTCCGCACGATCTGTTGTATCCAGGTTCAATTCCATGACTTTACCGATCCGTACACTTTCCACTTCGTTGAATCCCATGGAATGCAGGGCTCCTTGAACAGCTACGCCTTGCGGGTCGAGTACGCTTTGCTTAATAGTGACATATACGGTTGCTTTGATCATGATCCTTATGTTCCTCCTCAGTAATGAACGGGATAAATGCTTTATGCTGTTAAAAATGGGGTGTGGAGCTTGCTCCGGGGCGGATTGTTCTTTCCGGTCACTTGTTGTCCCCAGGTTTTTTGATTGTTTTGAACCGCTGTGCGGTCAAAACCCGGGGACAAAGGCGAACGCTATCGCTCCTTTAAGAACAATTCCGCCCCTCCGCTAGTCCTTGCGACGTTTTTTTAAAGGCCTAAACCTTTACGTTGCACGGTGGGTAATGGTCTAGACTAACCATTACATGAAAACAATTAAATTTATTGTGCCGTTAAACGGTTATAAATATCGACATATCTTGCGGTTGTTGCTTCAACTACCTCTTGTGGGAGTGGATCGGGTTTGCTGTTCTTGTCCCAATCGGTTCCGGCGAGATAGGTGCGCACTGGCTCTTTATCCATGCTGTCGATCTCGATGTCGAGTTCGTAATTCTCTTTGGCCCAGAAGCGTGAAGCGTCTGGAGTGAAGATTTCGTCAATTAGGATGACCTTGCCATCCACAATGCCGAACTCGAATTTGCAATCTGCCAGAATGATGCCACGCTGATCACAGTAATCACGGGCGAATTCGTACAGGCGCAAGCTTTTTTCCTGAAGCTCAATTGCGAGTGCGTCTCCCACCAGTTCTTTCATGCGATCCATTGGGATGTCTTCATCGTGACCAACATCGTTTTTGGCTGCCGGGGTGAAAATGGGAACTTCGAGCTTGGCGTTTTTGCGAAGTCCATCAGGCAACTTGATCCCGTTCACTTCTCCGCTTGTCTCATATTGTCTCCATCCACCACCCGTGATGTATCCACGTACAACACACTCAATATCAATGCGTTCTGCTTTGCGGGTTACCATGATGCGGTCTTTGAGCAATTCAGGGTCTGTGATGAGATCACCCAGTTGATTCACATCGGTATGAACGACGTGATTCTCCATCATGTCACCTGTCAGTTCAAACCAGAAGCTGCTGAGTTTATTCAGTACGTTTCCTTTCTCGGGAACTGCCGGGTCCAGCACATAATCAAATGCCGAGATACGGTCCGTAACCACGATTAGAAAATGTTCACCCAGATCGTACAATTCACGTACTTTTCCTTTATATAACAGAGGTGCTTTAACGAGATCTGCCGCAGTGGACAGTGCCATGGGCTCACCTTCTTTCAGGAGATGTAAAGTATACGTCCAATTCCCCTCTTCACGCGGGGCCACTACGAATGCAGAACAACCTTCCGATCGCTGTTATCCCCAGATTTTTTGATTCCACTTTTGCAAAGTGAAAATCCGGGGATAAAGGCGAGCGCTTTGCTTCTTCAGGTTTTTTCTGCCTTCTCCGTTCCAGCGTGAACACATAATCAACCTATACTTTTAGGGAATAGAATAATTCAAAGCCTTAATATATTAGTCGTTCAAACCGAGCTTTTTGAAGATGGTGTCTACGTGCTTCAGGTGCCATGACGGGTTGAATGCATCTGCGATTTCCTCTTCGTTCAGTACTTCCGTGATTTCCGGTGTGGATTTCACGATATCCTGGAACTGACGTTGCTCTTCCCATGCTTGCATCGCACGTGGTTGAACGGTATCGTACGCTTGCTCGCGGCTGAAACCTTTGTCAATCAGCTTTGTCATGATGCGACCGGAGAATGGTACTCCGTAGGTGCGCTCCATGTTGCGTTTCATGTTCTCAGGGAACACTGTCAGGTTCTTCACGATGTTACCAAAACGGTTCAGCATGTAGTTCAGCAGCATCGTTGCATCCGGCAGAATGATACGTTCTACGGAAGAGTGCGAGATGTCGCGCTCATGCCAGAGCGTTACGTTCTCGTATGCCGATACCATATGTCCGCGAATGACGCGGGACAGACCGGAAATGTTTTCACTACCGATTGGGTTACGCTTGTGCGGCATTGCGGAAGATCCTTTTTGACCTTTTGCAAAAGCTTCTTCCACTTCACGGAATTCACTCTTCTGTAGTGCACGTACCTCTGTAGCAAACTTGTCCAGGGACGTTGCGATCAACGCCAGTGTAGCCATATATTCTGCGTGACGGTCACGTTGCAATGTTTGAGTCGAGATCGGCGCAGGTTTCGTGCCCAGCTTCTCGCAGACAAACTCTTCGACAAACGGATCGATGTTCGCGTACGTTCCTACTGCGCCTGAGATTTTGCCGTATTGTACATTGTCTGCTGCATGACGGAAACGCTCCAGGTTCCGTTTCATCTCTTCATGCCACAACGCCATTTTCAGTCCAAAAGTCGTTGGCTCTGCATGTACCCCGTGCGTACGTCCCATCATTGGTGTGTGCTGATAAGCCAGTGCTTTTTCGCGAAGAATTTCAATGAAATTCACGATATCCTTTTCCAGAATCTCATTCGCTTGACGCAATACATATCCCAGAGCCGTATCCACGACATCTGTGGAAGTCAGTCCGTAGTGCACCCATTTCCGCTCCGCACCCAGACTCTCAGATACTGTACGTGTAAATGCGATAACGTCATGACGTGTTTCCTGTTCAATCTCATAGATGCGGTCGATGTCAAAAGATGCATTCTGACGAAGCAATGCTGCTTCTTCTTTAGGGATAACACCCAGTTCAGCCCACGCCTCACATGCACAAATTTCAACTTCCAGCCATGATTGGAATTTGTTCTCTTCTGTCCAGATGGCTCTCATTTCGGGTCTGCTATAACGTTCAATCATGAATTTGTATTCCTCCAGAGATTAGTTTGTTCAATCCATTGCAATCCTTCTTCAACATCTTGACAAAGCAGATTCACATGCCCCATCTTCCGTCCTGTTTTCGCTTCACTTTTACCATATATATGAAGCTTGGGAATCACACCGAGTTCTATCGCTTCCGCATCAGGTTGCCCTGTTCTTGCGATAATGCCTTCCAGATGCTCTCCAAGCACATTGACCATAACAACCGGACTCAATAACGAAGTGTCCCCAAGTGGTAACCCGCAGATGGCACGGATATGTTGTTCGAACTGAGAAGTCGCACAAGCTTCCATCGTATAGTGACCAGAATTATGCGGTCTTGGTGCCAGTTCGTTGACGTACAGTCTTCCATCCGCCGCTACAAACAGTTCCACAGCCAGCAATCCAACAGCTTTCATCGATTCTGCCACCGCTGCTGCCAGCTTTTGAGCTTCAATCTGGATGTCTGCAGCAACTCTAGCCGGTACGATTGACGCATGCAAAATGTTGTTCACATGAATATTCTCCGCTGGTGGGAACGTCTTGATCTCCCCATTTGTACTACGCGCTACAACGACAGATATCTCGCATTCGAACTTAATGAATTGTTCCAGCACCAGTTCCGCACCTGTAGTTGCAAGTTCTTCGTATGCGGCAACAGCCTGACTTGATTCCCGGATTACCCGTTGGCCTTTGCCATCATAGCCTCCAGTCACCGTCTTCAGTACGCAGGGCACTCCAAGTTCGCTTACAGCAGCAAGCATTGTATCCGCACTTGTGATTTCCCGATAAGGCGCGACCCTCACTCCGGCGGCTTCGATCGCACGTTTTTCACGCAACCGATGTTGTGTGGTGTACAGTAGCGCACTTCCTTGCGGAACGTAAGACTCACGCTCGAGCAGCCCAGCGACTTCTGCATCCACATTTTCGAATTCATACGTAATGACATCGCATTGCCGAGCGAGTTCGAGTGCAGCTTTGGCATCATCATATCCAGCTTCAATCTGACGAGCAACTTGTCCACAAGGTGCATCCGCAGCGGGATCAAGAGTAACGAATCGATACCCCATTGCCGTTCCTGCCAGCGTCATCATACGTCCGAGCTGTCCGCCTCCAAGAATGCCGATGGTTGTTTTCCCGGGCAGCAGGACATTTTTCAGCTCTCCTGCCGCACCCGACTGTAAACCTTCTCTAGTCATAGTTCTTCACTGCTTTCGAGTACTTCTTGTTTGATGCGCTCTCTTCGAGCTTCAGAGCGACGTTGGACATCCGGGTCAAATGCACCGATCATCTGAGCAGCGAGCAGCCCTGCATTGGTAGCCCCCGCCTTACCGATTGCAACGGTTGCAACGGGAATTCCGCCAGGCATCTGAACAATGGACAACAAGGAATCGAGACCATTCAATGCTTTGGATTGAACCGGAACGCCAATGACTGGGAGCATCGTTTTGGCTGCAACCATACCAGGTAGATGTGCCGCCCCGCCTGCGCCTGCAATGATCACCTTGAATCCTCGATCAATCGCCTGCTCTGCGTATTCGAACATCAAATCCGGTGTACGATGGGCTGAGACAACCTTTTTCTCATAACCAATCTCCAGTTCATCCAGAACCTCGCACGCATGCTTCATCGTTTCCCAATCCGACTTACTGCCCATAATTACAGCGACTTGCAGTGACATGAATACATCCAACTCCCGTCTGAGCTTTTTTGATTACACTTGCTAATAAGGAATTCATTTTACGTGTGAAATGAAAAAATCCGCTACCCGCGAAAACATCACATTTTCTCCGGACACCGGACTCCAAGAAATACGTATCCCTCATTTGGGCATGCCAAAAGGGGGCTTGCTGTCCGCATCTGGTTGCATGCGACTCTCAGCCGTATCTCCTCGTAGTCCGGAAATTTACGGTTCCCGGGTAGATACTTCCGGGCCCTATTCCCGGCGTTATACGAGCAAATATCTATTCAAACCATCTTGATTCATTTTGATATATCTTGTTACACATTTCGTTCCTACTCGACCTTATTCTTACCTGATCGACACATCTAACATTCTAACAATCCCCTACAGCTAATGTCAACTTAAAGACGAACATTTAACATATTGACAAATATAATGTTCGGGAATTGCTTCATTAATTTCGCTTAGTCATCCATTTCATCCCATAAAAGAAAGCCGGCTCCTCTTCAATCTCTCGAAGACAACCGGCTTTTTGCTCTCTCGTGCATGCACACTTCATTCACTATTTTACGATCAGTACTGGAACCTGAGCATGCTGCACCACATTATGACTGACACTACCCAGGACAAATTCCCGAATTCCGCCTAGTCCGCGGCTACCAATGATAATGATATCAGAATCATTTTCTTTGGCAAAATCAAGCAACACTTCCGCAGCCGCTCCTTGAATCAGGTCTACGTTGGCCGTTACACCAGCAGCCTGAATTCGTTCTTTCGCTTCATCCGTCGTCTGCACCGCCAGATTGTAATAGTCATTATTAAGCGAAGGCGGCAATGGAGCTAACCCTTCACCAATGAATACACGCGGGAAATCAAAAGCATGAATAACATCCAATACAGCATCCGGGGACACTTTAGCTAGCTCAATCGCACGATCGAGTGCTTTATTTGAAGCTTTGGAACCATCATAAGCCACTAATATTTTGGAAAATAACATGTGAATCCCGTCCCTTCCTTTATATGTAGAGCACGCGAAGCAAGCTTCGGTCTGACATGCAATAAACTAACAGAACCATATAACTCCTTAAACATCCCGGAGTCACTATGAACCATTTATACGAATGAATTTACATATCAGACAAATTACTGATTACCATTTCACATGAATTCATTGAATAAAGTAACCATAGATTACGGCATTCAGGAACAACAACAACGGAATGCCAATGGTGAAGCTGGGATGTTTGGTTTTATGCCTTTTCCGATACATCGCGATCCAGACTCCCAAAGCACCACCAATAAACGCAAGCAAAAACAACGTCCGTTCAGGTGTACGATCACGACGTTGCTGTGCACGCCTCTTATCATCCGACATCACCAGATAACCAACTACATTAATAAATAGAAACCACAATATAAGTCCGGTTTGCATATAATTCTAGCGATCCCCCTGTCCCGGGACATCTCCCTGTCTCCATTATAATCCTCATTAGAGACATGTTCAACGCACCGGTAGGGAACCGCAAGTTTGTGTAAGAATGGTAACCTCGCGCTGACTCTAGGACTCCTGTTTGGGAATACCGTTCAGGCTTGGCGCTCTTTTGGCTGCTTTATCCGGACGCACAGCGATACTCTCTTCCCGAATACTGTCTTTGTTTTGCTGATTATGGATTTTCTCTGGTTTGTTATGCGGCATGTAGGTATCACCTCCTTGGCTTACGTTGCCTGAAAACGAAGGATCTTATACGACTTCACATAGATGAGTAGAGAAAAGTTATAGTCAGTCCTTTTGAAGTAAATGAGTACATCATTCGTATGGCTCGTACCGCACGAGGCACGATCTCAACTACCTCAAGCGTGTTACTGCCCTTTTTTCTCCATAGCCGCCTTCAGCAGATCACCCAGATTGGAGCCAATCGACTCTTGCTTCGCATACTGCTTCACCAATTTTTGCTGATCGCGTTTGTTCACATGCTGTTTGTCCTTATCCAAAGTCTCTGTAATACCACAAGGAAGACACTGCACGTATAGTCCCGCCTTACCTTCTTTGATTTCCATCTTTTTGTGGCACTGTGCACAACGTCGATTGGACAGTCTCTTCTCTGCCGAACGACGATACCCGCAGTCCTCGGTAGGACATACAAGGAATTTACCGCGCTTGCCCTTCTTCTCCAGTAATCGTGCATTACAGTCCGGGCAATGGCTATTCGACACATTATGTGGCTTATACTCCGCTTTGCTGCCTTTTACCGTAGACACCAGCTCTTTTGCCATGGATCGGATACTATCCAGAAACGGCCCCGGTTTCCCTTGCCCACGAGCGATGCGTTCCAGTTCAGCTTCCCAGCGAGCAGTTAGATCCGGTGTACGAAGCTGCGGAGCAGCCAGTTCAATCAACTGTTTTCCTTTGCCAGTCGGGTGCATGCTGTTGCCTTGACGATCTATTGTATCGGAACTGACCAGCTTCTCGATAATATCCGCACGTGTAGCCGGAGTGCCGAGTCCATGCTTCTCCATTTGGGAAAGCAAAGCGGCTTCGGTATACCGTTTGGGCGGCATCGTCCGTCCACTTTTAATATGGCAACGCTGAACCGTTACGGACTGTCCTTGCTGCACATCTGGCAGAAGCGCACGCTCATGGTCTGCTGCATCGTCAGCCCGGTCATCGTCATCATCGCTGTAATCGCCGCCGTATACTTCACGCCATCCACTTTCTTTCACCGTTGTACCTTTGACATGGAAGGAGTCGTTCCCCACCTGAACCGTGATCGCTACCGAATCATACTTCGCTGCTGGATAGAACAGGCTTATAAAACGACGTACGATCAGATCGTACAATTTGCGTTCCTCCGGATTCAGTTGATTCAGAAGCACCGTTTGCTCCGTAGGGATAATTGCATGGTGATCGGTCACTTTGCTGTCATCCACAATACGTTTCGTGATATTCAGATTTTTACGCAGCAAAGGACGTGCCAGAGAGGCATAAGGTCCAATGGCTACACTGTCCAGACGTTCTTTCAATGTAGCTGTCATATCGGAAGTCAGGTATCGGCTGTCCGTACGTGGGTACGTTACGAGCTTGTGCTGTTCATACAGACGTTGCAGGACATTTGATGTTTGCTTCGCAGAGAAACCGTATTTCCGGTTGGCATCCCGTTGCAGTTCCGTCAGATCATATGCAAGTGGATGAGGCTCTACCTTCTCGCTTTTCTTCACTTGGGCAATTGTCCCCTTGCGCCCGTCTACCCGTTTCTTCAATTCCTGCGTTTCCTGAGGGTCAAAGATTCGTGAATCTCCCCCATTTGCCCGCCACACAGCCTGAAAACCTCCCAAATCTGCCGTTAACGTCTCATACTCCTGCGAGCGGAAACCGTTAATTTCACTTTCTCTGTCCATAATCATACCTAATGTCGGAGTTTGAACCCGTCCAGCTGATAACTGCGCATTAAAACGAACGGTTAACGCACGGGTTACGTTAAGCCCAATCATCCAGTCGGCCTCCGCCCGGCAACGTGCAGATTCATAGAGACGGTCGAACTGACTGCCTGGCTTCAGCGATGCAAATCCGTCTTTGATCGCCTTATCTGTCTGGGATGAGATCCACAGGCGTTTAAAAGGTTTTTTCCATCCCGCCATCTGCATGATCCAACGAGCCAGCAATTCTCCCTCACGTGCCGCATCCGTCGCAATGACAAGTTCACCCACATCCTGACGCTTCATCAGCTGCTGTACTGCTTTATATTGATGGTTGGTTTCCTTAAGCACCTTCAGCTTCGTACGTTCTGGCAGAATGGGCAGGTCCTCCAGATTCCATGTTGCATACTTCTTGTCGTAATCCTCCGGTTCAGCTAATCCAACCAGATGTCCAAGCGCCCAGGTAACGATATATTTCGGGCCTTCCATATAACTTTTATGTTTATCACGCGCACCCATAACTCTGGCTATTTCGCGTGCTACAGACGGTTTTTCTGCGAGTACCAATGTCTTCACTTCATATCTCTTCCTCTCTGTAATGCCTTATGTCTCTTCTATTCCTATCTTTTCATTATATCATTTCATGGTAAAGGTATGCTCTGTCATCTCTCTTTCCTAATCTGTTTGCATCATGTAACCTCATGTTTAATCACAATGTCGTATGTATGTCATATTTTATTACACATAGGAGATTAGTAGTTTTCCTGAGTACACGGAATCAGAAGCATCAATAAGTATTAACACGGTACAGTATTGATGTATACGTTTTTTTGGATAAATATAAACATTGTAAGTTTACCTAACATGACTATACAATGTGTCAAAAGCATAGAAACAGAATCGCTGCTACAACACATCAATGAGACACAGGAAGGGAGCGTGGATGCATGACTTATCATGGATCTGTATTGAAAAAAAGTGGAGCTTTGTTACTGGCGGGAGCTGTTGTTGCCACAACATGGGGAGGAACGGTGCCTTCGGCATTAGCTGCATCGGCAACGCCTACGAGTAAAACAACAGTTGCTGCGGTATCCAAAGGCAAAGCCCCTGCTACTCCGGCAGCATTTATTCAGGCCATGGAAGAAGCGGCTACACTTGCAGGTGTTCCTTTTACCATGGACAAGCTCTCTGGCACAACCGTACAACGTAAAGATGCTGCTGTCGCCTTGCAACAATGGCTCGAACTTGATTCGACTTCCGAATCATTCAAGGATGTCCCGGATGAAGCCACTTTCGCAGGTGCTGTTGGTGCATTGAACACTGCGGGATTGATGAAAGGTTATACGGAATCCCTCTTCCTTCCAAACGCTGTACTTACGGAGAATGACCTCTCCATATTGAAAGATCGCATTTATAACTACATAAAACCGTTTGTGCTGGAGGAAGCAACCATCATGGATCTCCAGGCTGCAATGACGCAAGGAAAACTGACATCAAAAGAGCTGGTTCAGAAATATCTGGACCGCATTGAGAAATACGATGATCAAGGTGTAAGCATCAACGCCGTATTAACCCTGAACCCGGATGCACTCCAAATTGCGGAGCAATTGGATGAAGAACGTGCAGCTCAAGGTGCTCGCGGACCTCTGCATGGCGTTCCAATTCTGGTGAAAGACAATTTTGATACCAATGACATGCCTACAACCGCAGGCTGTATCTGTCTGAAAGATTCCGTCCCTGCTCACGATGCTGAACAAGTGAAGAAGCTCAAAGCAGCTGGCGCCATTATTTTGGGCAAAACGAACCTGCATGAATTCGCATTCGGCATCACGACATCCAGCTCATTGGGTGGACAAACACTGAACCCTTACGCCCTGGACCACTATCCAGGTGGCTCAAGCGGTGGAACAGGTGCTGCCATTGCATCTAACTTTGCCGCAGCCGGCATGGGTACAGACACTGGCGGTTCGATCCGAATCCCGTCCAGCTTTAACAGCCTTGTGGGTATCCGTCCAACCATCGGACTGTCCAGCCGTGAAGGCATTATCCCATTGGCTTTGACACAGGATGTAGGTGGACCTATGGCTCGTACGGTTAGTGACGCTGCAATCATGTTAGATGCTACAGCCGGATATGATAAAAAGGATGTCGCTACAGCTTACGCGGTTGGAAAAATCCCTTCCAGCTATACAGACTTCTTGGATGTAAACGGACTGAAAGGTGCACGCATCGGTGTGGCCACAGAACTCATCCCAAGTACCAAAGCTGAAGAAAAAGCCGTTGCTGACGTGATCAACACCGCTGTGGAAGAACTGAAGACACTAGGCGCTACCGCAGTTCCCATTTCCATCCCGAACTTGACTGAGATCAACAAATATCCAAGCCTTAGTGGATATGAATTCAAGTTCCAACTAAATGACTATCTGGACTCATTGGGCGCAGATGCTCCCTATCACAGTCTGTCCGAGATCATCGCTTCCGGAGAGTTCGACAAATCTCAGGAGCAATCCATGAAGACTCGGGATGCACGCCAAACATTGGAGACTACCGAATACAAGGACATCGTCCTGAAACGTACCCAAGTTACACGTGAGTCCCTGCTGAAAGTTATGGCAGACAATAACCTGGATGCCATCATCTATCCTACATCTACACAAGCCGCTGGCGTGATCGGCGAAGGTCAAACATCTGGTGGTAACAACCGTCTGAGTCCATTCTCCGGCTTCCCGGCGATCACTGTACCTGCCGGTTTCACAACCGATGGATTGCCCGTAGGTATGGAATTCCTGGGTCGTGCCTTTGATGAAGGAACCTTGATCAAGCTAGCTTATAGCTACGAACAAGGAACTCATCACCGCCAAGCTCCTAAGCTTACGCCGTAAAATATTTATGGGGTTAAGCAATTCTTGTTAACACAAAAAAATAAGATGCATTCATATCACTTTTTTTGAAACGAGTTAACCCACTAAAGAGACCACCCTCTTCATGACTACATGAAGTCTGGGTGGTCTCTTTTATTTCCCCTATTTTACTTTATGTTGCATACGTCGTATGTTATTTATTACTGAACCCTGTCCGGCACGCCCCATTTCAGCACCAAACCTGCGTACGTCAGACCACCGCCAAAGCCAAAGAGAGCTACGCTCTGTCCTTCTTTCAACTTCCCTTCATCCACTGCAATCTGTAGCGCCAGCGGAATGGAAGCGGCAGATGTGTTCCCACGATACTCAACACTGGTTAAAGTACGTTCCAAGGGAACCGGTCCACGTTCGCAAACAGCCTCAATCATTCTCATGTTAGCACTGTGTGGGACAAACCAGTCAATCTGCTCAGGGCTTAATTCAGCTTTTGTTATAAGCTTACCCAATTGCTCTGGAATCGTCCGTACAGCCCACTTATAGATCTCTCGGCCATTCTGAACTAAACAACCTTCGCCCTGTAAAGGCACACCATTCATCTCTGAAGACAAGCCACTCTTATAGAGATGTACACCGCCATCTCCATTCGTACCTGATATGGCTGCCATAAAGTCACCTTCAGCACCCGCTGATCTCTCCACTAAGAAGGCTCCCGCTCCGTCACCAAACAATACACAAGTCGTGCGGTCTGTATAATCCGTAATTTTGGATAATGTCTCTGCTCCAATAACCAATACTTTGCGGTACATTCCACTGGTCACCAGACTGTCAGCTAGCTGTAGCCCATAAGTAAAACCTGCGCATGCAGCATTTAAATCCAGTACACCCGTGTGTGGGATCTTGAGATTAGCCTGTACTCTGGATGCCGTACTTGGGAAAGCATATTCAGGTGTACTTGTAGCCACAAGGATCATATCCACATCTTCTATACTTACTTGGTAACGGCGTATCATGTCTTCCACAGCCTTCGTAGCCAGGTCAGATACAAACTGATCTTCAGCTGCAATTCTTCGTTCTCTCATACCTGTACGCTGTACAATCCATTCGTCACTTGTCTCGACCAATTTCTCCAGATCAGCATTCGTTAATATTCGATCCGGTACATACGTCCCCATTGCCGTGATGGTTGCCTTTGATTGATGATTCATACCGGTGATCACCTCACTTGTTTTTTACCATTATAGCACTAAGTCTTAGTACTTGGTACTAATTTTATTAAAAAAATATTCATTATCAATTACCCTTAATCACGAGAGCTGTGGCATCGAGTTCTGATGAGAAGACACTCGGATCTGGTAGTGGACGTGAAGAATCTCTAAATTAAATCATTTCTTCTATTTTATTGAAAATAAAGAATCCTTACTAAATAAGGATTCTTTTAGCCATTTTTTTGTCGACACGCTTTCCCATTACACACTTTACTCCTCACAAGTGAACCTGCTAAGAAATTTTGAACCTTTTTTATTTATGGGATAGTAATTACAGCAATGGTTGATGGATAACCACTAAAAGTATTAAATATTAAGGTTACTTTATTGGTTGTATATTCGAACAAACTTGAGGTCACGACAGCAGTTACAACATACTTACCATTTAAGTATTTCACATAACTAGGTTCATGCAAATTATCATTCCCATCACCTGAAGGATCGCTATCATAAACGCCTCTAAAAGCCTGGTGAATATGAATATTGGTAAACTCATACTTCTCATGCAAATAATCCGAAATAGGTACCGTCATATAGATCGAAGCTTGTTGGTCATTATACTCTGCATCATAAATGTGATCGATACTTTCAATATCATACAGCATCGTGATCTCTAGACTATTATCATATGAAATCTCCACGAGGTATTCATTCTCATATACAATTCCATCGTAAATTAGTTGACTCTTATTTTTAGCTAAATCATTTAAAATAGCATCCGCAATTGCTTTCCTAGCAGAGCTAGTATTTTTAGAAGGTGTTTTTGTTTCTAAAGTTTGATCAGGTGTAGCATTAGAATTGGATGTTGCTATGTATATTGTATTCTTTTTTATAGTAATATTTGCACCAGTCGCTTCACTTACTAGACGCAACGGTACAAACATTTTCCCTTTCACAAGTCGTGGCGCAACCTGCAAGGTAATCAAGCTACCATTGACGATCGCTTGCTTTTTCCCTAAGGTAAGCTCTATTGTTAAGCCTTCTTTCATTGCTGTGACGGTTTTAGTAGCATTATTCCACTGATAAAGCAAATCTAGCTTTTGAAAAATCGGAGTAAACTGCACTAACGTTGTACCCGCCGTTTGTATAGGGTCAACCTCAAATTTTACCTTTTCACCATTTACTAAAATTGGTATCGCTGTTGCCGCTTCAGCCTTCTCTTGTACAGCAGGTAAGCCAAGCATAGTAATTACTAGCACGAATGTGAAGCAATATATCACTAACTTTCTCATTCCTCAGTCCCCTTGTTATCATGTTTAGGTAGATAATAGCTCCCTTTAGCTTATATCGGTATTATTAATGGAATAATTAACAATCCATACTCAATTATACAAAAAAGAAAAAAGCTATTTATAACTCACACAAGTATTATAGTTGAACGATCAAAACACAAATAAAAAAAGACACACTCGATATCATCAAGTGTGTCTTCCTATTGCTTGGCGGCGTCCTACTCTCCCAGGACCCTGCGGTCCAAGTACCATCGGCGCTAGAGGGCTTAACGGTCGTGTTCGGGATGGGTACGTGTGGAACCCCTCCGCCATCGCCACCAAACGCATAGCTTACATTTCAGAGTTGTTGTTCTCTGAAAACTAGATTCGAAACGAAACACGCGAATTACAACTTGCATATTTGGATAAGCCCTCGACCGATTAGTACTGGTCAGCTCCATGCATTGCTGCACTTCCACCCCCAGCCTATCTACCTCGTCGTCTTCAAGGGGTCTTACATACTGGGAAATCTCATCTTGAGGGGGGCTTCACGCTTAGATGCTTTCAGCGTTTATCCCGTCCGTACATAGCTACCCAGCGGTGCTCCTGGCGGAACAACTGGTACACCAGCGGTACGTCCATCCCGGTCCTCTCGTACTAAGGACAGCTCCTCTCAAATTTCCTACGCCCACGACAGATAGGGACCGAACTGTCTCACGACGTTCTGAACCCAGCTCGCGTACCGCTTTAATGGGCGAACAGCCCAACCCTTGGGACCTACTTCAGCCCCAGGATGCGATGAGCCGACATCGAGGTGCCAAACCTCCCCGTCGATGTGGACTCTTGGGGGAGATAAGCCTGTTATCCCCAGGGTAGCTTTTATCCGTTGAGCGATGGCCCTTCCATGCGGTACCACCGGATCACTAAGCCCGACTTTCGTCCCTGCTCGACTTGTAGGTCTCGCAGTCAAGCTCCCTTATGCCTTTGCACTCTTCGAATGATTTCCAACCATTCTGAGGGAACCTTTGGGCGCCTCCGTTACTCTTTAGGAGGCGACCGCCCCAGTCAAACTGCCCACCTGACACTGTCCCCGCACCGGATTACGGTACCAGGTTAGAACCTAGATACGATCAGGGTGGTATCCCAACGTTGCCTCCACGCAAGCTGGCGCTCACGTTTCAAAGGCTCCCACCTATCCTGTACAGATCGTACCCAAATTCAATATCAAGCTGCAGTAAAGCTCCATGGGGTCTTTCCGTCTTGTCGCGGGTAACCTGCATCTTCACAGGTATTAAAATTTCACCGGATCTCTCGTTGAGACAGCGCCCAAGTCGTTACGCCATTCGTGCGGGTCAGAATTTACCTGACAAGGAATTTCGCTACCTTAGGACCGTTATAGTTACGGCCGCCGTTTACTGGGGCTTCGGTTCACAGCTTCGGATTGCTCCTAACCACTCCCCTTAACCTTCCAGCACCGGGCAGGCGTCAGCCCGTATACTTCGCCTTACGGCTTCGCACAGACCTGTGTTTTTGCTAAACAGTCGCTTGGGCCTTTTCACTGCGGCCCCCTCGTGCTATTCACACTACCGGGGCACCCCTTCTCCCGAAGTTACGGGGTCATTTTGCCGAGTTCCTTAACGAGAGTTCTTCCGCGCGCCTTAGAATACTCTTCTCGCCTACCTGTGTCGGTTTGCGGTACGGGCACCATCACCTGGCTAGAGGCTTTTCTTGGCAGTGTGAGATCATGACCTTCGCTACTGTAATTTTCACTCCCCATCACAGCTCAGCCTTACAATGTGCGGATTTGCCTACACATCAGCCTTACTGCTTAGACGGACATCCATCAGTCCGCGTCACTACCCTACTGCGTCCCCCCATTGCTCATAACGGCTTACGGTGGTACAGGAATTTCGACCTGTTGTCCTTCGACTACGCCTTTCGGCCTCGCCTTAGGTCCCGACTTACCCTGAGCGGACGAGCCTTCCTCAGGAACCCTTAGGCTTTCGGCGGATCAGATTCTCACTGATCTTTTCGTTACTCATACCGGCATTCTCACTTGTATAATGTCCAGCGCTCCTTACGGTACACCTTCAACCCTTATACAACGCTCCCCTACCCCTGATGCAAAGCATCAAGCCATAGCTTCGGTGGTGTGTTTAGCCCCGTTACATTTTCGGCGCAGAGTCACTCGACCAGTGAGCTATTACGCACTCTTTCAATGGTGGCTGCTTCTAAGCCAACATCCTGGTTGTCTGTGCAACTCCACATCCTTTCCCACTTAACACACACTTGGGGACCTTAGCTGATGGTCTGGGCTGTTTCCCTTTTGACAATGGATCTTAGCACTCACTGTCTGACTCCCGGAAGTAAGTCTATGGCATTCGGAGTTTGACTGAGCTTGGTAACCCTTGCGGGCCCCGCACCCAATCAGTGCTCTACCTCCACGACTCTGTTTTCCGAGGCTAGCCCTAAAGCTATTTCGGGGAGAACCAGCTATCTCCGAGTTCGATTGGAATTTCTCCGCTACCCCCACCTCATCCCCGCATTTTTCAACATGCGTGGGTTCGGGCCTCCAGTGCGTGTTACCGCACCTTCACCCTGGACAGGGGTAGATCACCCGGTTTCGGGTCTACGTCCACGTACTACATCGCCCTATTCAGACTCGCTTTCGCTGCGGCTCCGGCTCTTCACCTTAACCTTGCACGGGAACGTAACTCGCCGGTTCATTCTACAAAAGGCACGCCATCACCCCTAAAACGGGCTCTGACTTTTTGTAAGCACACGGTTTCAGGTTCTATTTCACTCCCCTTCCGGGGTGCTTTTCACCTTTCCCTCACGGTACTGCTTCACTATCGGTCGCTAGGAAGTATTTAGCCTTGGCAGATGGTCCTGCCGGATTCATACGGGGTTTCACGTGCCCCGCACTACTCGGGATCCGTCTCGGAGGGAACAGACTTTCAATTACAGGGCTTTTACCTTCTTTGGCGGGCCTTTCCAGACCTCTTCGCTTAACCGGTTCCTTTGTAACTCCATGTGAGACGTCCCACAACCCCAAAGAGCAAGCTCTCTGGTTTGGGCTTCTCCGCGTTCGCTCGCCGCTACTGACGGAATCACTATTGTTTTCTCTTCCTCAGGGTACTTAGATGTTTCAGTTCCCCTGGTATGCCTCTACACAACCTATGTATTCAGTTGTGAGTAACTGGAAATTACCCCAGCTGGGTTTCCCCATTCGGACACCCCCGGATCAAAGCTTGCTTACAGCTCCCCGAGGCAGTTTCGTTGTTCGCCACGTCCTTCATCGGCTCCTAGCGCCTAGGCATCCTCCGTGTGCTCTTAGTAGCTTAACCTCGTGCTCCGGTTTCGACTGCTCGCTTCCCTTGGTTTGCTTGCGCAAAGCCAAAAGTCGCTCCCACCCGATACCATCGTACGTGCAATCTACCTTATAAAAACACTTCACTTGTTTACACAAGATCAGCTTAAAGGAATGTTCTAATTCGCGTTTGTTTCGTTTCGATATCTAGTTTTCAAAGAACAAGCTCCATGCAAAAGCAAGCTGTTTGAGAGTTTGAGCTCTCAAAACTGAGCAACGAGTGAGTGTTTTGTAGCTTAGCTACATATTTGAATGTTTCCGTTGCAGGAAACGATTCTCCATAGAAAGGAGGTGATCCAGCCGCACCTTCCGATACGGCTACCTTGTTACGACTTCACCCCAATCATCTATCCCACCTTCGGCGGCTGGCTCCTTGCGGTTACCCCACCGACTTCGGGTGTTATAAACTCTCGTGGTGTGACGGGCGGTGTGTACAAGACCCGGGAACGTATTCACCGCGGCATGCTGATCCGCGATTACTAGCAATTCCGACTTCATGCAGGCGAGTTGCAGCCTGCAATCCGAACTGAGACCGGCTTTGTTGGGATTGGCTCCATCTCGCGATTTCGCAGCCCGTTGTACCGGCCATTGTAGTACGTGTGTAGCCCAGGTCATAAGGGGCATGATGATTTGACGTCATCCCCACCTTCCTCCGGTTTGTCACCGGCAGTCTATCTAGAGTGCCCATCCGAAATGCTGGCAACTAAATATAAGGGTTGCGCTCGTTGCGGGACTTAACCCAACATCTCACGACACGAGCTGACGACAACCATGCACCACCTGTCTCCTCTGTCCCGAAGGAAAGATACATCTCTGTACCGATCAGAGGGATGTCAAGACCTGGTAAGGTTCTTCGCGTTGCTTCGAATTAAACCACATACTCCACTGCTTGTGCGGGTCCCCGTCAATTCCTTTGAGTTTCAGTCTTGCGACCGTACTCCCCAGGCGGAGTGCTTAATGTGTTAACTTCGGCACCAAGGGTATCGAAACCCCTAACACCTAGCACTCATCGTTTACGGCGTGGACTACCAGGGTATCTAATCCTGTTTGCTCCCCACGCTTTCGCGCCTCAGCGTCAGTTACAGCCCAGAGAGTCGCCTTCGCCACTGGTGTTCCTCCACATATCTACGCATTTCACCGCTACACGTGGAATTCCACTCTCCTCTTCTGCACTCAAGTCACCCAGTTTCCAGTGCGATCCGGGGTTGAGCCCCGGGATTAAACACCAGACTTAAATGACCGCCTGCGCGCGCTTTACGCCCAATAATTCCGGACAACGCTTGCCCCCTACGTATTACCGCGGCTGCTGGCACGTAGTTAGCCGGGGCTTTCTTCTCAGGTACCGTCACCTTGAGAGCAGTTACTCTCCCAAGCGTTCTTCCCTGGCAACAGAGCTTTACGATCCGAAAACCTTCATCACTCACGCGGCATTGCTCCGTCAGGCTTTCGCCCATTGCGGAAGATTCCCTACTGCTGCCTCCCGTAGGAGTCTGGGCCGTGTCTCAGTCCCAGTGTGGCCGATCACCCTCTCAGGTCGGCTACGCATCGTCGCCTTGGTGAGCCGTTACCTCACCAACTAGCTAATGCGCCGCAGGCCCATCCCCAAGTGACAGATTGCTCCGTCTTTCCAGTTCTCTTCAGGCGAAGAAAACAACTATTCGGTATTAGCTACCGTTTCCGGTAGTTGTCCCAAACTTGAGGGCAGGTTGCCTACGTGTTACTCACCCGTCCGCCGCTAACCATCAGAGAAGCAAGCTTCTCATCAAGTCCGCTCGACTTGCATGTATTAGGCATGCCGCCAGCGTTCGTCCTGAGCCAGGATCAAACTCTCCAATAAAGTATTGAAAAGAGCGATAAGCTCATTTTGAATCTGACGAGATTAAAAATCTCATTTGTGCTCCAGCCGATTCAAGCCAAGGCTTGTTTCAAACTTTCGCGTTCATTCTGCAAGCAGAATGTTTACTCACTCGTTGTTCAGTTTTCAAAGATCAAACTTGTTTCGTTTACCGAAGTTGTTCTCTTCAGCAACTCTTATATATTACCATGTCCGAACCAACTTTGCAAGCTCTTTTTTTAAGTTTCTTTCGAAGCTTATTTCATTCGCTTGCCGCACCATGTAAACCGTGTTTTCTTGGCCGGACTTAGAATATACCATGTACAGATAAGTAACGCAAGTCTTTTTTTAAAAAACATTAATCCTCTATAAAACAAGTATCCTTTAGTCCTTTTAACAAGTATCTCCTTATAGCCGTCCAAATCATACATCTGCGCACTTCCTTTGACGAATCGGAGCAATTAACTTACATGCGCAAAAGGTTCCCCGTATACTCCCTATCCAATTATAAAGAAACTCATGTTGTTTAGAGTACAGACTCATCAGGTTATAGAAACTTATTAACCGATGATTTCATTGGATAAACAACTAACACATCATAGATCATTATATTCATTCCTTCTATATAGAAGGAAAACATTTTTGGAATTCTTTTATCCCAAGAAAAGAATACAAAAAAAAGCGAAAGCTCCGGGTCTAATCCCGTGGCTTCCGCTTCTTTCATTTATAAGATAAGAAACGTATCTCAGATAGCTCTTCGTTACACCTAACGGACCCTTACTCCCCGCCAATAAATACGTATCGACAGATTACGATGATCGCTAGGATCCACATGAGCCAGTGAATTTTCACTTTGCGCTCTGTCACCAAGTTACTGAACACCGCCAGAATCACATAAGATACGATACCAGCAGAGATTCCGTTCGCAATTCCGCCTGTGAAAGGCATCAATACAATGGTAAGGAACGCTGGGAAAGCTTGCAGGAAATCATCCCACTCGATGCTGCGCACTTGACTCATCATAAGCACACCCACGATGATCAATGCCGGAGCCGTTGCAGCGGATGGGACAACTAGCGCAAGTGGCGCGATAAACAGGGCCAAAATGAACAGCAAACCTGTCGTCACGGAAGTCAGTCCTGTACGTCCACCTGCCTCAACACCTGAAGCACTTTCAACGTATGCAGTAATGGTACTTGTACCCAGTGCAGCACCTGCGCTAACACCAACTGCATCGACGAGCATCGCTTTACCGATGGTTTTCTCGCCTTTTTTCTTATCCTTCATAATGCCCATACGTGTTGCAGTACCTACCATCGTACCGAACGTGTCGAACAATTCAACGAAGGTAAAGATGAAGATAATCTCAAACAATCCGAGACTGATAGCACCTTTCAAATCCAGCTGTCCTACCGCAAGATCACTGAAGTTAGGCAACCAGCTTGCGCCTGAAAGACCACTGAGATTCGTAACGCCCATCGGAATACCAATCAGCGTTGTTGCTACGATCCCGATCAATAGAGCGCCTTTGATGCGCATAACCATCAATATAGCAATAAGGAGCAAACCAATCAGTGCAAGCAATGCATCATGATGCGTTATAAAGTTCCCTAATGATAGATTAAAGCTGCTACCTGGAATCGGCTGACTCAGATCTGCGTCTGGTGCAACATTAACTGTTACAGCCACGAGATTAGCAAGTTTGAAACCGATAATGGTAATAAAGAGACCGATACCTACCGTAATGGCCATTTTGATCGACTGCGGAACTGCAACAAGCAGCATTTGCCGAATCTTCGTCACGGTTAAAATAATGAACACGATACCGGAAAGGAATACCGCTCCGAGAGCAGCTTGCCAAGTAATCGCTCCATTCGAGCTTAGAACGACAGTCATGAAGTACGCATTCAATCCCATACCTGGTGCGAGCGCGATCGGAATATTCACGAACAATCCCATAATAATAGTCATTAATCCGGCGCCGACGGCTGTTGCAAAGAATACTGCATTATCCGACATCCCCGCCCCGGCTTGACCCAAGAACAACGTATTCACAAAAAGAATGTACGCCATTGTCATAAACGTAGTGAGACCCGCAACAATCTCCGTTCTAACGTTTGTTCCGTTTTCTTTTAATTTAAAGAAACGATCCATAATTCACTAACTCCCCCTTAGAGATGTTGAAGCCATATTGAAAAACGACAAATGACCCTGATGAAGATTCTTCACCCAGGGTTCAGCTGACAAGGAGCGGCACGATGCCTTTACTAAGAACAAAAAAAATTCTAATGTGCGGTGATGTCCCCGCAATCATGTAGAATTCATGTGCTTAGCCTTCTCCTCTTCGTAGCCAGATCATTAGGGTGATCTCGTAGAGACTCCCGAGCCAATTCTCGGGATTATACGAATTAGTATGCGCTATTTGTTTGTTTCCCATCACTATTTTAGGAGGGCAGTATGTTTTTGTCAATGAGAAAAACGAATATTAATCTCACAATTATATAATATCGTTCGTATTATTTAACAGATTGAACCAGTTCAGCGGTTTACAACCCAATTGAATACGCTTTTTTCGATGAGATCTCAAGGGAATATGTTCATTCTGTCAGACTGAAAGATCAGCAGATTAATATAAAAAAACTACCCTGATCAAAGGGCAAGAAGGCCTCTGATCAGGGGATGTTGATCTTGGAATAACGATGTCTGGTATTCCGAAATCATATAATGATTAGGTATATGGAGCAATTTGCGACATGTTCCGGAGCTACTTTTTACCGGATCAGTCCTATGTTAATTAAATCTCTGTCTGCGGAGCATCCTGTATCTCTTGTCGATCCTGATTCGTGTTCGTTGTTACGTCAGAGGATAACTCTTGGTTTCTGGTCTGATCGGAAGAAGCATCCGCTGCCTCTAAGTTCACAAATGGAAAGTCCCCCGAACCGGAAGCCAGGTCTTGCACACCTGAACCGCATCCTGCCAGCATCACCATCAGAAACGCACTTCCTATGCCCATCTTCCATTTGCTCATATAGTCGGTTTTACGCATACATTCAGTTCTCCCTTCAGTAGCCATATAGCCTTTAGTATGTACTTATTGTACAGGCTGGACCTGAAAGGGTCATGAAGTGAACTTTAAAATGGGATGAAATTGCAGACTCCAATCAAGTATCAGGTAGAGGCTAATTATTTTGATCTAATGAAAAGTTACTGACTACCTCTACAAACTTAACTATCATTATAAAATTACCGATATAAAACAAGAAAATTACGTATTATGGATGTTATGAGATGTATTTCGGAAAAAAATTAGTTATGGGAGTGTTGTCTTTTCTATTGATAGCGGGATGTCTTTCTGGCGCTGTCGTAGCAAAGGATTCGAAAGCCAAGGGGTTTTCTATTGATGTAACAAGCAATTCAACCCTAATACCTGGTCAAGGTATTTCGGTGAACGTTGGAATTCTCAACCCTGGCGCCCCTCATGAAAAGGGAGACGTCCAATCAGCGACTATCGTTTTGAGCTATGATGAGAATATTTTTACAACGGATGAAGCTGAAGTACTACGGTTTGACGAAACACTAGGAAAATACATATGGAGAGACGATGCCTTTATCATTCCTACCGACTATTTTGAATCCAAGGATTACACGATCCAAAATCCAGAACCCGCAGATCTTGACCCTAATGACGGTAAACAAGAAATTATTATTTCGATTTCAGCCAAAAATGGTAAATCGATTAGTTCTTCCTCCGGCGAAGCATTTATATCTTTTTATCTAAAAACTAAAGAGGACAGTTTGAATAAACAAACGTCTATTGAAGTTTTACCTGCTATGACTCTCTTGGTAAATCATACTGGAGAAACAATTCAGAGTTATAACACAACACCAGCAAATATCTTCGTTTCTATGCCAAAGAACATTTTCGTTGTTGCAGGGACAATGCGACCTGACTTTCTACCATTCATTTTCAGTTTAAATGATGGCAACGAACTGAATGCACTTGCATACTTTGAAAATGGAGATGCTGTCTATGTAACGGATATGGTCACATGGCATTCAACAAACACAGAAGTATTACAGCCCCATGGAAACGGCAACATTCAAGCTGTAGGCTTAGGAACCGCCTCAGTAAAGGTCACATTCGGTTCTATAACTGGTGAGAAGAAGATTAAAGTTGTAACACCTGCTACTGCCGCCATAATGAATGCAGAGCCTGAGCCATATGCTACCGTAATTAGATCAGATTCCAAGCCAATAGAAGTACAAGTTATTATAAATGGCAAAATAATTGCAGATTCAGGTCGCATCGTTAGTGGGTCAGTATACATTCCTTTACGTGCTATCAGCGAATCCTTCGGTGTTGTCGTAGGCTATGATTCCTCCAAGAAGTTACCAGTGCTCTATGGCAGTCCCCTGACACAGTCCAGAAATATCTCGGGAACTTCATATGTTAAAGCAAAGGATCTCCCGTCTCTTCTTGGCGCAAACATTAAATGGAGCAATGCAACTAAGAAATTGTATATAGATTATCCTTCCAAACCTTAATACTTAACAAAATAGCTTGAGCACAAAAAATACTCTTCTCTATTTGCTGAAATTCACAGATAGAGAAGAGTATTTTAATTATACATTTAAATTTATATTACGTCCTACTCCCACTCGATCGTTGCAGGTGGTTTGGAAGTTACGTCATAGACGATACGGTTTACGTTATCCACTTCGTTAACAATCCGTACGGAGATTTTCTCCAGCACATCCCAAGGGATACGTGCCCAGTCTGCAGTCATACCATCAATGGATGTTACGGCACGGATACCTACAGTGTAGGAGTACGTACGTGCATCACCCATAACGCCGACACTCTTCATGTTCGGCAGGGCTGTGAAGTACTGCCAGATTTCGCGGTCGAGACCGGCTTTGGCAATCTCTTCGCGCAGGATGTAGTCTGAATCACGAACGATGGTAAGTTTCTCTTCAGTAACCTCACCAAGAACACGGATCGCAAGACCCGGACCAGGGAACGGCTGACGGTGAACAATTTCGTCCGGCAGGCCACACTCGGTACCGACTTTACGTACTTCATCCTTGAACAGCGTGCTCAGTGGCTCGATCAGTTTAAAGTTCATGTCTTCAGGCAGACCGCCCACGTTGTGATGGGATTTGATCGTCTGTGCAGTCGCTGTACCACTTTCCACGATGTCCGTGTAGAGTGTACCTTGCGCCAGGAATGCAAAATCATCGAACTGCTTGGACTCTTCGTCAAATACGTAAATAAACTCGTTACCGATAATTTTACGTTTTTGTTCTGGATCATCCACGCCAGCAAGCTTGGACATAAAGCGCTCCTGTGCATCGATTTTGACAACTTTCATGTCGAATTTGCCGACAAACGTCTCCATTACACTTTCTGCTTCGCCTTTACGCAACAGACCGTGGTCGATAAACATACACGTCAGTTGATCACCAATGGCTTTGTGAAGCAATGCAGCTACAACGGAAGAATCTACACCGCCGCTAAGCGCACACAGCACTTTGCTGTCGCCCACTTTTTCACGAATGTCTTTGATCGTGTCGTCGATGAATGTCTCCATCGTCCAGTTGCCTTCGCAACCACAGATTTCGAACAGGAAGTTACGAATCATGTCGTTACCGCGAACAGAGTGACGTACCTCCGGATGGAACTGAACAGCATACAATTTACGCTCATCGTCGCTCATGGCAGCGATTGGCGCACTTTCCGTGCCTGCATCCAGTTTGAAACCTGGAGGAAGTGTAACCACGTGGTCACCGTGACTCATCCATACGGTATGTTCGCCTTCAATGCCTTTTGCCAGTGTAGACCCAGCAGCAAACTCAAGGTCTGCTTTACCGTACTCTCGCTTCTCGGAACGTTCTACTTTACCTTCAAGCTGTTGAGCCATAAGCTGCATTCCGTAGCAAATACCGAAGATCGGCAAGCCCAGATCATAAACACCTGGGTCCACGTGTGGAGCGTTCTCAGCGTATACGCTGGACGGACCACCCGAGAATACGATTCCTTTTGGTGCCATTTCTGCGATCTTTTCCGCCGGTGTATTATACGGCAAAAGCTCGCTGTATACGCCAAGATCCCGGATTCTTCTGGCGATTAACTGGTTGTATTGGCCCCCAAAGTCAAGGACAACCACAATCTCATTCTGCTTATTCATAACCGTGCCTCCCTCAATTCAATGAAACTAATTATACGCAACGACAAAACATACCGTCAAGGAAAGGCGAAACTCCTTTTTTCGACATCTCAAAACAAAGGTTACCGAATGTCTCTGAATATGAAATTCCGGATAGAAAGTTTGTCAGCAAGATGATGGATCAGGTGTATGATCGTGGAAAGACGCCTCGTTCTCAGCATAGTGAGAAAGGCGTCTTATGTATGGCATGCAACGATCAACAAACACTGCACAGTAAACCATAGAATAGATATGCCCGTGGTGAGCATCATCCGTCAACAACCTGCCAAACTGTATCGGAAAGCGATAGCGAGAGATAACTCCACGGCAGGTTGTGTGGCGTCCTTGTTGTAACATCCCTGTGTTACAACGCCTGCAATCGCCGGGCCAGACGAAGCGCCCGGCGCAGGAAGTCCAGACTGTCCGCGCGCAGCGGACGGTCTGGCCCGTACAGCAGCCGTTCCCAGTCGGCTGCAAACCGCGCGATGACCGCGCCGTCCACGCCTGCGGCCAAAGCCGGTGACGCTGCATATTCACGCAGCGTCATGCCCGGCGGCCGCGGGCCGTACCGGCGCGCGAGCGCGGCCCAGACCGGAGCGGCGGCACCTAGCAGCCGCTCGCGGTCTGGAAAGCTGCTGCGTGGCCACGCCAGCAGCAGTCTGATCCGCAGCGCGGGGCGTAGCCGCCGCATGCGGACCGTGGCAGCGGCGCCCAGCAGGGCCGCTGCCACAAGGGCTGCCGCGAGCCATGGCTCCGCGGCAAAAGCCCGTGCGCGGGCGATCAGCCATGCGCCCGCGTAAGCCACTCCGCCGCCCATGTACGGCGGAGTCTCCGCAACAGGCTGCGGCCCGGCGAGCGCTGCTGCATCTTCGCCCACGCCTTGCGCCATGGTGAAGCCTGGCGTGGCCTCGAACGGCATCCAGCCTGCACCCGGAAAATACACTTCTACCCAGGAATGTGCATCTCCTTGGGAAATGATGTACTGACCGGGTATTTCCGGGTCAGCTACGCCCGAGCCAAAGCCTTTCACCCAACGTGCGGGAATTCCCTCTGCACGCAGCAGCACAATCATGGCTGTCGAGAAATGATTACAATACCCCTGCCGTGTGACGAATAGAAAATCGTCCACAAAATCTGTTCCTCGCGGTGGCATACGGGTATCTAACGTGTATTCCGCATGAGCAGCCAGATAAGTTTTCACGGCTTGCACAGCGTCATAACGCGTATCACTTCCTTGCATGATTTCCTTGGCGAGACTCTTCACTCGACCCGGGAGTGTCGCGGGTAATTGCAGATATGTTCTCCGAATAGAGGCCGGATCTTTCCCTTTATCCGTCTCCCCAAGCTGACGTAACTGTTCAGGCGATGCCACTGGAACCATGATGTCCGCTGTATAATGTTTAACCGTCTTATCATTCCCGGAGCCTGCGAGCCACAACGTTGCGGAATCTCGATTAGACAGCAAAGAGAGCAAGTTCTCCTGATTATCCTTATTCTTATCCTGGAACGATACGTTAACCGGTATGCCCCCGGTAAAAAGTGGATTCGGTCCCTTCCACTCTCGCTGCATCGTAACGGTTTGACGAATGCGACTCCAATAGGTTGGATTCTCCCATCCATCTGTTCGCAGCAATCCGGCCGGACTCGCCATTTCGAAGCTTTGACCAGGATCACTCCAAGTACTACCGTTATAATATGAACGGGTCTCTCCCCGCCAATACGTCACTTCCGGACTTTTCGCCGTAAAAAAGATGGAATTGCCCTGCACCAAAGGTGCTCCCATTGGCGCATCCGCTGTGCTATATCCAGTGACCGCTGTTGCAGCAGGGATACTATTGTTCTGTGTATAACCTGCCCAGCGAGCTAAGCGTTCACCCATCTGTTCCAGGGATATGCGTTCCGGTTGAGGTATGGAAGCGAACTGACCAGGTAATGCAGAGCAAAGTACCATACCTGCAGAAGCCACAATGGTTACAACACTCCAACGACCATAGGGACTGCCGCGATAACTCGGGGTAGTTACTCCTCCGTTAAGACGAAGTAGCTGAAGCAGCGCCTGAATAAGAATAATCCATAGGACAGACCTTATCACTGAAGCATATACATCCAGCCCAGCAAAGGATTCAAGCAGAAGCAAATAGAGCACCGTTGCACTGCCAAACAGCATAACGCTACGACGGTGCAATACAAGGGATTGTACCGAAGCCATGAGCATGCTCCAGCCGCACATCATGAACAAACCTCTCGTTTCTGTACTAATCGAATGAAATCGCCAGTTATTCATAAACGTGTCCATATCCGCTGAAAGTATTCCCGGGTATGCAACTGCCCAACGGGCAGGATCACTTCCTCCGTACATCAGACATAGCGCAGCGAGTGCAATGACCAATCGGATCAGTACTCCCGTGACCCAGCCTGTACGAATTAACCCCGCGAGCAGCAAAGCTCCCGTTAATCCCGCCATCACGGACAAGAACCGTTCACTGCCCTGCTGATTCGATGACGTCACAGGATATATCCATTCCAGAGACAGTATGAGTAAAATGGCTGAAATAAAAAATTTGTACAGGACAGGTACTGCAACATGACCTTCATCCTTTACATCGGTAACCATTGTCTGGTTCACAGCTTGATATATAGAATGAGCCGATCCCATATTGGCTTCTACGGACTCCCTGTCTACCGCAGTAGAATTCGGTCGATCGTTTCCATTATGCTCCCACATCCGTTACCTCCGCCTTTCCCATTGAAGATAACGCGCTCTCTGTCACCGAATGGATCGGCACCCCGCTGTGACGAAGCTGCTCCAAACTCAAACTGTCATATCCCAATCCATTCATCGACCTATTGGTTGATCCTAACTCTGTGGATTCAGTCAGCTGCACCTCTACGCGATAACCCAACCCGATTGCAGACATGATCCATTCTGCCAGAACCTGATCCAGCTTACCTGTGAGAACCACAATACGAGACCCGCTCGCCAATCTATCCAGCATCTCCGTGCGGAGCGAAATCGAGACAGATTCTGCCTTGGATATTCGTGCCCCCGCAAGCTTGTCCAGTCCATGATTCTCATCATTCGTATGGAATGGTCCCTGTTGCCTGTAATCTTGTGGGTCATAGCTCTTATTGCCACCTTCCATCCACAGATGATAAGGAATGTCATCCCGTTCAGCGGTATGAACCCAGCGGGCAGCTGTACGAACCACACGTTCAAAAGCAGGTGAATCCAAGATCCCCGCCTGTTTCACGTCATAACCCGACGCGGCTTCATATACAAGGATGCCCAGCGAAGCTAAATCTGTGGTTTCGGGCAAAAAGGTCTGAAGTCGACCCGTTTTGGCTGTACTTTTCCAATGAACACGTCCCAGCGGATCCCCTTGCTGATATTCACGGAATTCAGGACTACGGTTTCCCTGACTGTTTCTTCGTTCAGACAGCGTCCCTTCGATCATCGCTGCGAATTCTACCGAATCTCCCTTCCCCCAAGCCGTTGCTTGAGGAACAACAATCAAGGGCGTGTCACCTGTGGTCTCTGCGGATAGCGTATTCCAGCCAAAAATATCTCCCCAGTACAATCTTCCGGTATCCCATCTATAGACTCCTCTGCGTAAACCAGAACATTCATATTGATAGGTAAATTGACGCCGTGTTCCCGGAAAAATCAATTTGCGATGAACACCTGCAGGTGTGTTCTCACACAGTACGATCCATAACAATGGAATACGGCATTCGAATTCCAGCTCGACCAGAACCCGCACCTGATCGCCTGCCTCAATCCGGTTCGTGTGCATTTTCCGATGGATGTGAATACGCCGTGGTCTGAACCAATGGAGAAGCAGACCTCCTGTGAACATCAAGAAAGCCATAATGGATAGAAACAACGCCGCTCTGCCCCCATGCCACTGATACAAGGAAGCGAAAGCCACCACCAAGACAGCACTCAAAATCCGTTGTCCCAGAGCAGTCATTGCCTGCGTCCCCTTCCCTGTGATGCCATTTGTACAGGTACCGGGACCGATGACAACGCTTCTTCAATGACTTGTACTTGCCCCCAAATCTCCGCTCTGTTCTGGGCCTTTAATTGAATACGATGGGAAAGAACAGGCACAGCCACCTCTTTGACATCATCCGGAATGACATAGCTGCGTCCTTGAAGATAGGCAAATGATTGCGCAGCAGCCATCCAGGCCAATGTTCCACGCGGGCTGATGCCCAGTCTTACCGCCGGAAGGCTGCGAGAGGCCACAGCAACTGCCACCAGATACTGTTTAACGACCGGATCAACATGTACCTGTTTGACTTCACGCTGCATGGCTACGACCTCTTCAGCAAGCAGGACAGGGCGAAGCTCATCAAGCTCTTCTCTACCTTGCATGCGGGTTAACAATTCCAGTTCCTGCTCTGGATCGGGATACCCCAGTCCAATCCTCATAATAAATCGATCCAGCTGCGCTTCAGGCAGACGGTACGTACCCTCGAACTGTAACGGATTCTGTGTAGCCAGCAGAAAGAATGGGCGTGGCAAGGCATAGGTTGTGCCATCAACCGTAATACGTCGTTCCTCCATTGCCTCCAGCAGGGCAGACTGAGTGCGGGGTGAAGCCCGATTTATTTCATCAGCCAGTACGATGTTGGACATGACGGGTCCGGGCCGAAACTTGAATTCAGCTGTATGCGGGTGGTAGATTGAAGTGCCCGTAACATCTGCCGGCATCACATCGGACGTGAACTGAATCCGGCCCATGGAGCAATCCAGCGCAGAAGCAACAGCACGAACCAGCATCGTTTTCCCAGTACCCGGTACATCTTCGAGAAGTACATGGCCTCCACTGAGCATTGCAGTGAGAACATAACGAATCTCTTGTTTTTTGCCAATAATCACACTTTCAACACGCTTCATGACTCTGTTTAGCAATTCAACCGCATGTTCATGTTCCATTCGAATATAAGACATTTCTCCTATTCTCCTTCCGTCCATCAGCATTTCTGAGCCATAGTAATCTATGATTCAGTGTTGCCCAGAAGTAGAGAGAATAGTCCTGCAAGAATGACTTTCTTCAGATCATTTTATACTTATATATGAAGTTCATTGCCGAAATGGATATGGAAGATCCTGCCTTCACCGACCACTCTGCTTCATTACTGGTTAAGGAATTCACCCTTAATCCCATCTGCTCCAGCAACTCACGTAACGGAACCCAGATGGTCCCCCCCTGACTCTGTACTGCTCCCGTTTCAATTGCCCCCGTCGTTGTCAGTGTTCCGCTCACACTGTCTGCATGCATCGTTCTTTCCTTCCATACAGCTGTGGCTGTCCTTGTTTCAGAGTCCCAGCGAGTGCTGCCCCCGAATTTTTTCATAAATGTACGCAAAGGCACCATGATTCGCTGACCTTCCATGCGAAACTCACCCGGTTGCAAGGTAGCCGCGGCCAATCCCACCTCTACCTTCAGCTTCTTGCTTGCGAGCCACAACGTCGCATTCGCTTCTACATGCTCTGCGATCCAGGCCTTTCCTGGTGCCTTGCGCGCCTTATACTTACCATCTGGATGTACACGGAATTGAATCGGTTGATCCGTACTCTTCATGGTGTCAAAACGATATCCATGATCACGATAATATTTGATAATACCCGGAAGAGCTTTGACCGTTTCAGCATGTGCGCCTCCGTCATGCATCAGAACTATGACCGAACGTGCTCCCGCAGGTACTTTGGTCGAATTGCTGAGAATTTCTTTGGCAGGGACACCTTTGCGCTTGGAATCCCCGCTGTCGACGTTCCAGTCCATGACCGTGTATCCACCCAGTTGGAGCAAATCAAAATAACTCTGGTCAAAATGACCATAGGTACCGCCAGGTGCTCGGACCAGATCCGGACGGAAGCCGGTGATACGCTCCAGCACTGCCTCTGTCTGCTTGATCTGTTTCCAGAACACTTTGAAATCACTGTACAGCTGTTCATATTGATGATTGAACGTATGATTGCCCAGTGCATGTCCATCCTCCACAAGTGCCCGGATTAACTCGGGATAACGCTCTGCCTGCTCACCCAATACGAAAAATGTAGCCGGAACCTGCTCCTTGCGTAAAATATCCAATACTTCACGGGTATGGTTACCCGGTCCATCGTCAAAACTCAGATAGACTACCTTATCTTGATTATTCTTTTCTGCCGAGACCTCATCTGAGTCAGAAGCAGAAGAGGCATCAGCCGTGCCTGCATATACAGTAAATGCACATAACAATATAGCAATTCGCACTAGAATGACAGACCATTGTCCAGATAAAAACATATGTATGGATGTTGCAAGGTTTTCCCCTTTTTCCTTGATGCTAAATTCCGATCTCTGTACCATTTACGAATCGACCTCCACCGTCTCTAGTAATTTGCTGATAGACTTCAGCAGATTTGTTAGAATTATATGGAGGCTTCATTGAAAAAAGACGCGATTTTGTTTAATAATTTTTCACAATTTGGTATGGAGCGTGATTGATTCTTCGCCTCGGATTAGGTAGCATAATGGACAGGCAGAACGTGTACAAAACACCTTGGAGAGGAATCATGCTCCCACCCCGTCTTCAGGAGAGTGAAATCTATTGGAATTGCTTGAGAAGATCCAACATCTGTTTGGGTCCTACGGATACAGCGTCTTGTTTTTTGGCTTGTTGCTTGAATTCATCGCACTCCCCTTTCCGGGTGAAACAACGATGGCTTACGCAGGGTTTCTCTCCTACAAGGGACATCTCGATTTCGGAATCCTCACCATACTAGCTTTTCTGGGAACGACGATTGGCATGACCATCACTTATTTTATTGGAGCCAAAGCAGGTCTGCCCTTCATAACACGTTACGGAAAGTGGTTTCTACTGAAACAGGACAAGCTCGATAAAACACAAAATTGGTTTGCCAAGTATGGTAATGCCTTGATCTTCATCGGTTATTTCATTCCGGGAGTACGACATTTCACCGGGTATTTCGCAGGCATAGCTGCTGTTCCTTTTCGCAAATTCGCTCTCTACGCCTACTCAGGCGCATTGTTCTGGGTTGTTTTATTTCTGGGCATTGGTAAAATATTCGGGCCCCAATGGAATGCCGTATTCCATCTGGCTCATCAATATGCAGCATATATCGTGGGAGGAATCGGCCTATTGCTCATCGTAGCCGTGCTTTACCGTTACCGCAAAGCATGGACAACAAGATCCGTATCAAAGCCTGCCCCTGTTCGACAAAGACAAAAGTGAATTCAAACGAACGTCTATCTATAAGTAAGGAGCCACGTATCATCGCGGCTCCTTTTTTGCGTTTATCCTAACGGTGTAAGAACTAATCATTCTTTTATGTTTTTGTGATAATCCGAATTCATCCAGGTCATACTAACTTGAAAATATAGGGTGTATAGGGAGGTGAAGGGATGGGCGAATCGAAACTGGACCGTCAGGATCAGAAACAAATCTCTCCGGATCTGCACGAAAATATGGAATATTGCAAACAAGTGATGGGGAACAGCAACGACTTGATGATACGACCTCTCCAGTGTCTACATAAATGGCCTGCCGTCATGTTATACATCGATGGATTGGTGGACGTGCAGATTCTGAATCACTCCATCATGGAATCATTATTGCAAAAGCGTGATCTCCCTGAATTCTCTGCAGACGATGAACATCTCAGTTACCTCCAGAATGATATCTTGATCGCCAGTGATGTATTGCTGGTCGATGATATGCATGAAGTAATGAATGCACTTCTTTCGGGTTCGGCCATCTTACTGCTTGAAGGATCTGTACGAGGATTGAAGATTGGGGCAGCAGGCTGGGAAGATCGATCCGTCGGAGAACCTGTCTCTCAAACTGTCGTTCGGGGACCTATGGAGGGCTTCAACGAAAACCTGCGTACCAACACATCATTGATCCGCAAACGAATCCGTAATCCTCATCTTTGGATCGAAGAAAGAGAAATAGGTCGGGTTACCAAAACCCGAGTTGCTGTACTATATCTGGAACATATTGTGGATCAGGAGATTGTCAAAGAACTACGTCGAAGGCTAGATGAGATCGATATCGACAGTATCCTTGAGAGTGGATATATCGAGGAACTGGTACAGGACAAGACGGGAACGATCTTTCCCACGGTCTACAATAGTGAAAGACCTGATACCGTGTCTGCCGCTTTGCTTGAAGGGCGTGTTGCAATCATTGTGGACGGGACACCTTTTGTATTGCTTGTTCCCGCTTTGTTTGTTCATTTCTTTCAGTCTCCAGAAGACTACTATCAACGAGCCGATATCAGTACGCTGATTCGAATGATCCGATATCTAGCCTTTTTTATCGCCCTGCTTGCCCCATCCTTTTATATTGCCATTACCACTTTCCATCAGGAAATGTTGCCTACCAACCTGCTCATCAGTCTGGCAGCCCAGCGTGAAGGTGTTCCTTTTCCCGCCTTCATTGAAGCCATACTTATGGAGCTAACATATGAAATATTGCGGGAAGCAGGCATTCGGATTCCCAAGACAGTGGGTCAAGCCGTTTCTATTGTCGGAACGCTTGTTATTGGTCAAGCCGCGGTAGATGCGGGGGTTGTATCCGCTGCAATGGTCATCATCGTATCCATCACTGCGATATCCAGCTATGTCATTCCAGAAAATGGACTTTCTATCTCGGTACGCATTTTGCGGTTCGTATTAATGATCCTGGCCGCTGCCTTTGGATTCTATGGCATCCTGATTGTACTGTTAATTACCGTGACCCACCTATGCAGCTTACGTTCATTTGGGGTGTCCTACATGTCTCCTTTTGCACCTTTTATTCAGAAAGATCTCAAAGACACAATCTTTCGTGTACCCTGGTCCCATATGAAAACTCGCCCGCTCTCTACTAACACAACGAATGAAGTCAGACAGTCCACCAAAAAAACGAAGCGGTAATTCGGTAAGGAGTGCACATCCATGAACAGATGCTTACGCTTAATTTTATCCTGTGCCATTCTGCTTCCTCTCCTTACCGGATGCTGGGATCGCCAGGAGTTGAATGAACTTGGTATTATGTTGGGCCTTGGCGTGGACAAAGATGGCGATATGATCAAAGTAAGTGCTCAGGTCGTTGTTCCAAATGAGGTATCTTCCAAGGCGGGCGGAGGGAAAGGGACGCCAGTTACCCAGTATCAAGCATCTGCTACCACTTTGTTTGAAGCGATTCAGAAATTAACGGAGACTAGTCCACGCCGCATATTCATGGCGCATATCCGCGTGCTGGTATTTGGTGAAGAGTATGCCCGCAAGGAAGGCATTTACGATGTTATGGAAGCCTTGATGCGCGAACCTACGGTTCGACCTGATTATTACGTTATGGTGGCAAAGAATACAACGGCCTCCCAAGTACTTGATGTGCTTACACCTTTAGAGAATATTCCTGCGGAGAAGTTGTTTAATTCCCTGGATGTATCCTCCAAGACCTGGTCCCCCACCACTACAGTAACCGGGGATGAATTAATCGAATTCATGTTATCTCCTGGCATTCAGCCTGTTATTACGGGAATAGAGATTCTCGGTAACCAAGAACAAAGTGGTCATAAAGAGAATATAGCCACCATCCGATCACCTGCCCGCCTTAATTCAACGGGGCTGAGTGTATTCAGGAAAGACAAGCTGATTGGCTGGTTAACGGAGGATGAATCTAAAGGCTACAATTACATTCGTGACAATGTGCAATCTACCGTAAGCCACTTGCCTTGTCGCAAGAAGGGCAACGTGACGTTTAAGGCCCTCCGCACAACAACGAAGAGAAAAGCCCAAATCGTAAACGGTAAGCCTGTAATTAACATTGATATCAAGAATGTCTCTTCCATCGGTGCAGTCGAATGTGACATCAAGATTGGTTCCATGAAAGTTCTCAAAGAGCTTGAAACAGATAGTGAAGAGCGGTTAATTGAACTGATGCAGAAATCCATCAATTCAGTAAGACGCAAATTCCATGTCGATATATTCGGTTTCGGACAGGATGTGTACCATGCTGATCCCAAGCTTTTTAAGACGATGGAAAATGACTGGGACAAATATTTTGAAGAACTGGATATCAAGTACAAAGCCAATGTGCAGATTAAACGTGTAGGTACACTGGACGATTCATTTAAAGATCAATTGAAGGAGTGAGAGAAGTTGTGTTGCTAACACTCGCGGTTATCGTCGTAGCAGTCATTATTGGCTGGGTTGATCTGCCTGTCCTCATTCGCCGAAAGGAATGGAGAGAAACTGCCGTATACAGTGTAATGCTTCTTACGGCTACAGTCTTCGGTGTCATAGCGTCTAATTTGTGGGAATTCCCCAGCCCCCTTTATATCATTATGTGGATCTATGACCCCGTGAACCATTTATTAGCACGTTTGACTGGAACTTAGGAGAGGAGGGTGGTACATCATGCTTGAAAAGGGACGGATCGGAACAAGACAATTGTCCACCCTAACATTTATGTTAGTGATTGGAGATATGATGCTGATCTACCCCTCCGTCATCACGTCCTATGCCAAGCAAGATGCCTGGATATGTGCTCTTATTGGTGTTCCACTCGGGATGGCTCTCATGGCCCTGATTATGAAATTGGCCAATATGCATCCCGGGAAAAACCTGGTGCAGATTGCCCGAAGTACGTTGGGTTTTTGGCCTGGTACCCTTTTTTCATGCTTCTACCTGTTCTTCTTCTTGATTGGTACATCGACACATACCCGAGAGGTTGGAGACTTCATGACCTCCCAAATTTTTCAATATACTCCTATACGTGTAATTATCCTTATGTTTGTTATTGCCATCGGATGTGGTGTATATCATGGCTTGGAGACCATCGCGAGAACAAGTGAATTGCTCATGCCCATCGCTATATTGTTCATCGTAATACTCGCTTTCTGTCTTCTTCCACAGGTGGACACTAGTAATCTGGAGCCCGTAACAGATACGGGCGTTGTATCCATAGCTCAGGGTATTCTGGTGAGTATCATCTATCCCGTTGGCGAAACTGTTCCCATTTTGATGATCCTGCCCTACGTTGCAAGAAGCCGCCATCGTATGCGTGACATCATCATTTCAGCAGGGCTGGGCAACCTGATCCTTGCTGTTCTGGTTACGATATCCATGCTCGTACTCGGACCTTTTCTTACCCAACACAATATATACGCTTCCTTTATTTTATCTCAGAAGATTAGCATCGGCGGATTCTTCGAACGAATCGAGGTGATCATGGCTTGCTCGTGGCTCATCTCTACCTACTTCAAAGCGATGATCTACTTATATGCATTTATTGTTGGATGCGCAGAACTCTTCAAGCTAAAACAGTTCAAGATGCTCATTCTGCCATCGTCCATGCTTGTATATGGAATGGCCAATCTCGTCGCGCCTAGCCTGACGTTTATCATTATCACCATCGTTCCGTATTGGGTAGATTGGGATACTACGCTAGGTATCATTCTTCCGGGTATGTTGGTTCTAATTCAATTAGTGAAGTCCCGCAGAAAATCCAATTCACAGCCCCAGCCAACAACTGAGGGATAATTCTGGAGGGAGCTTAAAACAGTAATTACCGGAAGGAGTATAGAACATGTTGATGAAAGAAAAACTCACGATTCGGCAGTTCACCCTGCTCACTTTCCTGGTTATGGTTGGAGATATGGTTCTCATCTACCCTTCACTCGTCACCGCAGTTGGCAAGCAGGACGCATGGTTTTGTTCTCTAGTTAGTCTACCGATCGGTGTTGGTATCATGTGGGTTTTGTATACACTCCATCGAACACATCCTCAGTTGAGTCTTTTTGAAATCAGTAAAAAAGTACTCGGGACTTGGGCTGGTTCCATGCTCTCAGTTGCTTACCTATTTTATTTTGCCATAGGTGCAGCCATATGTGTCCGTGAGGTCGGTGACTTCTTGACTACCCAAATTTATCTCAAGACCCCCATTCGGGTCATTATTCTGATGATCATTTGCACCCTTGCCTGGGGGCTTACCCATGGTTTTCGAACTATCGGCTTGAGCTCCGAACTGTTGACCCCTATCGTTTTGGTGTTTATTATCTCTCTCTATTTGGGGCTCCTGCCTCAAGCTGAAAGCGCCAATCTGCAGCCGTATTTCAGCACACCCTGGATACATCTTGTGGAGTCCATCTTCCGCGCAGCTTTTACTTCCTTTGGCGAGCTTATCGTTCTTTCCGTGTTTCTCCCGTATGTGAACTCCGGGCCTCATTTCAAACGGGACTTCTTGCTGGCAACCCTCTTTGGAGGATTACTTCTAAGCTTGCTGCTGCTCATCTCGCTCATGGTGATGGGACCTATACTGACGCAACATGGCATTTATATCTCATACGCCCTTTCGCAGAAAATTAATATAGGTAACTTCTTCGAACGAATCGAAGCGTTCATGGCTATCTCCTGGTTAATATCTACTTATTTCAAAAGTTTGCTGTATCTATTTGCTTTTGTTCTGGGAACAGCACAATTATTTCGTTTGAAGACATATAAGCCTCTTATTCTGCCTTCGTCTCTGTTATTATTCGCCCTCGGTGTCCTTATTGCTCCGAATGTTATTTTCTATACCACTACCATCATGCCTGCTTGGGTAGACTGGGATATCACTGTCAGCTTTATTATCCCGCTGTTCCTCCTGCTGGTTCATCGCATTCGCTCCCGCAAAAGGAAGCAAAGCAACTCCCTCTAATTGTATATTTTTTTTGAATATCAGATAAAAGTGCTGAAAATCCGAATACATAAAAGGCTGCGTTCACGGCAACTTCCGCGAGCACAGCCTTTTTTTATTGTTGGTGAATATGCTGTCGGGGCAGCCTATATGGCCTTTATAGCCTCAAGTGCAGCCTCGATATGTCCTTTGACCCGAACTTTGGACCAATCCTTGATCAACGTTCCCTCTTCATCAATCAGAAAAGTGGAGCGAACCATCCCCATATACTCCTTGCCATACATTTTCTTCAGCTGCCATACACCGTATTGCTCGGCTACAACGTGCTCTTCATCCGACAACAAGGTGAACGGCAGTCCATACTTGGCAATAAACTTGTCATGTTGTTTCATCGGGTCGGTGCTGATCCCGAGAATGATAGTGTTCAGCCCCTCAAATTCAGCATGTCGATCCCGGAAATCACAAGCCTGTTGCGTACAGGACGATGTCATATCCTTAGGGTAAAAATAAAGCAGCACCCGCTGTCCGCGGTAATCCGAAAGCTTCACCCGTTCTCCGGTACTGGACGGAAGCTCAAAATCCGGTGCCAATTCACCTACAGTTAACGTCATGTCAATTCCTCCCTAATCTTCCCCATGAATTGTTATAGTGCGTTTATTATGATCCTGCTCCGCGATACCGCTTCACGCCATAATTCCACAGCAGCAAGCCCATCGAGCCAAACACCAGTCCCATTACAGGTGTAAGCAGCGCCATGCGATGCATCTCGGACCTCTCCAGGAACAAGGCTGCCGGATAGATGCCCACGAAGGCAAACGGAATGATCCAGGTTAACAGCACCTGAATGGCACGGTTATAGATCGTTACCGGGTAGCGTCCGTATCCTTGAATGTTATACATCAATGGCAGAATACCTGTTGGCGCGTCCGAATAAAAGGACAACGAAGTCAGTGTGGTATAAATGCCGGCATAGATCATTACTGAACTGAGTGCCAAAATAATCAAGGCCGGAATATGCCACCACTCCAGCATTAAGCCCATCTCTGCTCCGCTGAAGATCATGATGATCAAGCCGATAAACGAGCCCACGAGTGCAGGCGGGTCCACATTTTCAAGCAATATTTGGAACAGATTATGAGCAGGGCGTGTCAGGATCCGATCCATCTCACCTTTGACGATATACCGCTCGCTGAATCCCCACAGATTGATAAAACAACTGAAGATGCCATAGGGCACCATAAAATATCCATAAACAAAGAGTACTTCACTCTCACTCCAGCCGCCCAGGTTATCCGTATGACGGAAAACCACAAAGATAAAGATCAGGTTGGTTGCCTGGAACAGCAGATCCGATAGGATCTCCACCCAGAAATCGGCACGGTACGTGAGTCGTGTTTTCATGTAATTCTTCAAATATTCCCAGATCAGACCCATATAGTACATATCTGTTATCCCCCTTGCACGAACAGACGCTTGCGCGCCTTACGCCAGATCAATACCATCGGAAGCAGCAGCACGGCAAACCAGAACACCTGAATACCGAGTACACTCCAGATGGCGGTACCTTCCACTCTTCCAGTGAAAACGGAACCGGGCAGATACGTAATGGCCTGAAAAGGCAATACCTTCATCACCGCAGACATCCAGCCTGGATACAGGCTAATCGGGATGATTAGACCAGAGAACAGATCGACCACGACGCGTTTCATACGCATCATGCCTTCATTGTTTTCCACAAAGAATGCCGCCAGTCCTGTTATCACATTAATCTGGGAATTAATGAGGAAACTGAAGAACAGCATGACGAGAAAGCCAATCCAAGCGGATGGTGCCGTAGGCAGTTCAACCGGGAACAGCAGAATGGCGATGAGCATCCCCGGAATCATGAGGAGCAGAAAGCGGAAAATGCCTTCGCCCAGGCCTTGCATCATTTTGACCATAACGTAATTGATCGGCCTGATGAATTGAATCGCGATGGAGCCATCCCGTATGTCTGCGGCAATCTCTCGATCCAGGTTGTTAAAGTAAAAGGCACGTGCCATCCAGGATACAGCGATATACGTGGTCATCTGAGCTGCCGTGAAGCCACCAAGTTCACCACTGCTACCGTAAATGGCTTGCCAGGTAAAGTAATACACGCCGATATTCAGCGTATATATCAAAATGCCGGAGTAATAATTCACCCGGTATGCCAGCATCGTTAAAAAACGGATGCGCATAAAATCAATAAATGCACTATTCATCTCAGGATACACCCACCGCTTCTTTCCCTGCTCCCACAATCTCGGGACGCTCGGCGGAACCGGATTGGTATATACTGCGCACAATCTCATCCGTATTGATCTCGATAATCTGAATATCGGTAATATCGGCCTGTCCAACGACACGTCCGAGTACATCCGAAACATTCAGTTCCAGCGGAATCCATACGGATGCGGACAATTCATTCTCAACCGTCCAACGTACAGGTAACGCTGCAGTCCATTCCTGCATCTGACTGATGTTGTGAGCTGAACCAAATTTGAAGCGGATCTCCCGCTCTTTACCCCACTGGGACTTGAGATGATCCAGACCTCCATCATAGATGATGTTGCCTGCATCAAGCATGATGACCCGGGAACACAGGGCCTCAATGTCCTGTAAATCGTGGGTTGTGAGCAGAATGGTCGTTCCATGCTCCTTGTTCATGTCTTTCAAGAAATCCCGAATCTCCGACTTCACGACAATATCCAAGCCAATGGTTGGCTCGTCCAGGAAAACAATACTCGGGTTATGCAACAAGGCTGCCACCAACTCACAGCGCATGCGCTGACCAAGACTGAGCTTACGTACCGGACGGCTTAACAGGTCCTGAAGCTGTAGACGCTCAACCAGTTCATCCAACCTTTTGCGGAAATCAGCCTCTCCTACACGATATACTTTGCGCAATAAATGGAAGGATTCAATAACACCAATATCCCACCACAATTGACTGCGCTGACCAAAAACAACACCAATATTCTGTACAAACTTCTCCCGTTCCTGATACGGAACATATCCACCAACCGATATTTGCCCTGAAGTAGGCACCAAAATGCCGGTCAACATCTTGATTGTTGTTGATTTACCGGCACCGTTCTCCCCAATATATCCGCATATTTCGCCCTGCGGAATCTGAAATGAAATATCATTTACAGCCAATACCTCCTGGTATTGACGTGCAAACAGGTCTTGGAATGCGCCCTTCAGCCCACCTCGGCTTTTCTGGACGCTAAACGACTTGCGCAAATCTTTGACATCAATCGCCAGCATGATTATACCTCACTTGGATTTTGTTGAAATTGCTTGTAGCCCAAAAAGAAATTATAATGGTATCAGTCAAAATTCAGCAATACCCGAACTCGTTTTTTATTTCATCTCAAATACAAAGGAGAGCTAGCATGACCAGAAAGACGAAGAGAACCATATGGATTTCTCTTGCCGCCTTCGTGTTAATTATCGGAGGAGCAGCGGCATATTATTTCGGTTCTATTCTCAATCAGTTGGACGGTTTGGCAAAAGACGGCGACGAATCACCATTCGCAGGTATCGAGAATGTGGAGAAAGTAAATACTCCTGACCCTCCAAAATGGGAAGGCACAGAAACGGTAAATATTCTCGTTATGGGTGTCGATGCGCGCGGATTGAAAAAAGGTGAAGTTCCCCGCTCCGACAGCATGATGGTTGTATCGCTCGACCCACTTACCAAAAAAATCAATCTGTTCTCCATTCTGCGCGACACTTACGTCAATATTGACGGATATGGCAAGGAACGGATCAACACTGCCATCACCCATGGTCCTAATGCAGCGATGCAAGCTGCCGGCGACCTGCTCGGCATTCCTGTACAGTATTATGTGTATACGGATTTCCAGGGATTCATCAAATTGGTGGATGCCGTTGGCGGTGTTGATTTTGATGTGGAGAAAGACATGCACTATACAAGTAAAGCAGACAATAACGAATACGATATTGATCTCAAAAAAGGGTATCAGCATCTGGATGGCGAAACAGCCCTCATGTACGTTCGTTTCCGCCATGATGCGATGTCGGATTTCGCTCGTTCCGAGCGTCAGCGTGAGTTGCTGAAAGCTGTGACGGCGAAAATGCAGTCAACAACAACCATTGCCAAGCTGCCTTCCATTCTGGAACAGGTTAATCCTTATGTGGATACGAATCTGACACTCTCCGATATGTGGAAACTGGGTGGCCTCGGTTACCAGAGCAGCATGAATGGCAGTGAGCAGATCCCGCCAATGAATCTGCTGAAAGAAGAACGTACAGCAGGCGGTGCGCAAGTATTGACGGTTACCAATGAAGAGAAATTGAAGCAGCATATTCAGGATATTATTCACCCGCCTGCTACAACGGATGATAGTACAACCAGCACCGAAGATAAAACAGCCAGTGGTGACGATCAAAAGTCAGAGCAACCGGCTCAGTAATGTAAACATGCAGAGGGCAGCCATTACGCTGCCCTCTCGTTGTGCCCGGCTATACTATTATGAGAAAATCATCATATCTTTCTGTAGCTTGTACCTTTATCATATTTTGCATTACGAAAGGAAGTTATCTTATGAATACATCACGTTCCCGTTCCGAACTTCTATACGCAGAAGCACTTGAACATATTGTAGGAGGTGTTAACAGCCCATCACGCTCGTTCAAAGCCGTTGGTGGCGGTGCACCTGTATTTATGAAAAAAGCCCAAGGCGCCCACTTCTGGGATGTCGATGACAACCGTTATATTGACTATCTGGCCGCTTACGGTCCAATTGTTACAGGACATGCCCACCCTCATATTACGCAGGCAATTACGGAAGCTGCAGCAAATGGTGTGCTGTACGGTACCCCAACAGAGCTTGAGATCAGGCTCGCCAAAATGCTGAAAGAAGCCATTCCTTCCATGGATAAAGTTCGTTTTGTAAACTCCGGTACGGAGGCGGTCATGACTACGATTCGCGTAGCCCGTGCCTACACCAAACGCAACAAGATCGTAAAATTCGCCGGATGTTACCACGGTCACTCGGATCTGGTGCTTGTAGCTGCAGGTTCAGGCCCGTCCACGCTCGGAATTCCTGACAGTGCGGGAGTTCCAGCCAGTATTGCACAAGAAGTCATTACTGTGCCCTACAATGATCTGGAAGCCCTGAAGGATGCTTTGGAGCACTGGGGTGACGATGTTGCCGCGGTCATGGTTGAACCGATCGTTGGGAATTTCGGAATGGTTATGCCGGAACCTGGCTTCCTGGAAGGCCTTTGTGCCATGACACGGGCCAACGGCTCACTGGTTATCTATGACGAGGTTATTACGGCTTTCCGTTTCCATTACGGTTCTACACAGACGTATGCCGGACTCGATAATCATGCGGAGATTGAACCCGATCTGACGGCTCTTGGTAAAATTATTGGTGGCGGCCTGCCAATCGGTGCTTACGGCGGACGCAAACATGTTATGGAGCAGGTTGCCCCACTCGGCCCTGCTTATCAGGCGGGAACGATGGCTGGTAACCCTGCATCCATCTCGGCTGGTATCGCATGTCTGGAGGTCCTGCAAGGCGAGGGTGTATACGAAGAGATGGAACGTCTTGCTATCGACCTGACGGCAGGTCTGCAAGCTTCTGCTGACCGTCATGGGATTGCACTGACAATCAACCGGATCCGCGGTGCGTTCTCCACCCATTTCTGTGACCATCCGGTTACGAATTATGATCATGCTCAAGACACGGATGGAGAGCTGTTTGCTTCCTTCTTCCGTCACATGCTGAACCGTGGCATTAACCTGGCTCCATCCAAATATGAGGCTTGGTTCCTGACCACGGCCCATACAGACGAGGATGTTCAGGCTACATTGGAAGCTGCAGAAGCTTCCTTCAAGGCGATGGCTCAGGAATAAATCGGATTATTTCCATCTACAATATAGCGTACAAGCTGTATGGTCGGTGGAAAACAATTCATGGAAAAGGCGTCCAACAAGTGATCAACTTGTGTGGACGCCTTTTGTTATATACGGACAACACTCCGATTCTTCACGTTATTTCTGCCTGATCTGAAGTTTCAAAATTTCCTCCCGGATCACCTGCATCCCTTCTTCGATTCTCTGCTTCGGCACATTGGAGATGTTCAATCGCAGCATTTGATCCTCATGCACCTGATATGTTCCCTCCGGATAATATCGTTCTGTCGTATCGACGATGACTCCACGAGTTTGGAGCCGGGAAACCAGAACACGAAGCGGCACATCACCTGCCAAAGGCAATACGGTATGCTCCCCTCCTGTATGAGGGGCGTCCTTAAACGGAGCAAAGTCTGGATACGTATCCAGTTGCTCATGCACCGTGTGCATCCGGGCAGCATAGCGGTTACGAATCACTTTTCTGTGATGAGCAAACATTCCACTGTGCACATAGATCTCCAGAGCAGCTTGAGACAGAACGGACGTGTCGATATCGAGCATTTTTTTGTAGGCACCAAACGATTCAATTAGAGGCGAAGGTAGAACAGCTACACCAATACGCAGACCTGGAAACAAAATTTTGGAGTAACTCTTCAGGTAGATGACCCGACCTTCAGTATCATAGGACCAGAGCGGGTCCTGTTTCGTATTGTCCTCCAAATCGGCCAGATAATCGTCCTCAACAAGATAGACATCGTACCGCTGTGCTAACCGGATCAGTTTCTTTTTCTCAGCAACCGTTAACGATGTGCCAATTGGATTGTGAAACCGCGGCATGACATAGAAAAACTTAATATCTCCCTCAGCAAACTGACGTTCAAGTGATGCCCAGTCTAATCCATCCAGGGCACGTCTCACACCGGCAATCGGCACATTCAATCCACTGAGTAGCGAGGGCATATTGTGATACGTCGGTAGTTCCAACAATACTTTTCTCTTTCCATTGGGAAAAGGCATCAATGCAAGTACAGCCAGCGCCTGCTGCACACCTGATGTGATAAAGAACTGCTCTGTTCTCGCAAACACCTGATAATCCGCAAACTGCTTCTGCAACAGCAGAATAAGCGATGGTAATCCCTGATCTGTACCGTACATGAATAGCTCTGCCTGCTTCTTTTCCATCGCCTGATCCACACAATGACGAAAGTCTGCATAAGGGAACACCCGCGGATCAGGAGCAGCCGAAGCGAAGTCCAGCGCTCCCTGCCAGTCCATATCCTGAGCACCTGTCCCGTTCTGTACAGCATAGTAGCCAGATTGAGGTATGGCGTACACCAAATGCCGCTGTTCCAGCCACTCATATGCTCGAATCGCTGTACTTACACTGCATTGATATTGTTCTGCTACAACTCGAACTGCTGGCAGTCGAATGCCCTTATCTGCCCACTGGCGACGATCCTGCTGCTGCATCTGTTCCTGAATCCATTGCTTTAATGCTTCGGCAATCACTTCGTATTTTCTCAATGCAATCATCCCTCTCCAACAACTGTACCGATACAGTTCAACCTTTTATCTATTGTAGCACGATGCACCCGGCAGTATATTGAATAAGGCCAGCACATGCCTCGAACCTGACATATTTCAGGATAATAAAAGATAAAACGCTATGACTACTGTATTGGAGGAGCATTCATGAACACAACACACACTCGGGGATACGCTTATATCGCAGCTATTCTATACGCGGCTATTATAGGTCTATCTTTTCTATTTGTTAAAATGACCGTCACTGTTGCACATCCGATTGATGTGCTTGCCCACCGATTCGCGCTGTCGTTGATCGTTGTCAGCATTCCTGTCATTTTTGGCTGGATCAAAATTCGACTTAGCCTTCGTGATCTGTGGCGAATTATTCCGCTGGGGCTACTATCTCCCGTATTATTTTTTGCCTTTCAAGCCTTTGGGCTCGTATCTTCCAACTCATCGGAAGCCGGTATTATTCAGGCTATGGCCCCTGTATTCACACTCGTTCTCGCTTCAGTTTTCCTGAAGGAACGCACATCTACGATGCAGAAGCTGTTCCTGCTTCTGTCTGTCGCTGGAGTAGTTTTTATTTTCATGATGCAAGGAAATGGCATGTCTGTGGGTAACCTGAAGGGCATTGCATTATTGCTGCTATCCACAGTCTGTTTTGCAGGTTATGGTGTGCTTGCGAGACCGTTAACCCAGAAGTATAAACCGATGGAATTAACATGGGTCACCCTAATGGTTGGCTGTATTGTGTTTAACGCCGCTTCACTGATCCGACATGCGTCCAGCGGTTCCATGATGGACTACATCAAACCACTTGGAGATGCATCCTATCTGGGTGCACTCGCTTATCTGGCGATCCTCTCCACCATGATCTCCACCCTGCTTGCGAGCTATGCCCTGACCCATCTGGAGGCTTCCCAAATGAGTGTATTCAGCAACCTGTCCACGCTCATCTCCATCGTAGGTGGGGCATGGATACTGCATGAACCTGTTAGTGGTTATCATTTTATCGGAGCATTACTGATCATCACCGGTGTGCTTGGCACCAATATGAGCGGTCGCAAACATAGGCTGGTCAGTGGAATCAAAGCGTGATACGCATTAGGTGAAAGAAATTCTTATTGAGGGGATACGACAGGACATGAAGCAGCCGTGGAAACGATGTTAGAGGTAAGAGAAGCCATGGGTATTCGTTATTTTGACTGACAGTATGAAGCGCTCCAATCCCGTTAACACTGCTGAGGACAGTCTACTGGGAAAAGGGGACCCTCAGCATGAAGCGAACACAGCCTTCTTTCTTACAAGCCATGATGTTGATCATGTTGTCCGTTGGCTTGATCAGCCATGTTCTGATTATTCCTGCCCTTTTGGCTGCGGCCAAAAGGGATTCTTGGATTTCCGTCCTGCTATCAGCCGGACCATTTCTGATATTTGCGCTAATGCTCGCTTATGTCTCTCGTTTTCTCCAGCATCAAACCCTGCATGAATGGCTAACATCCCGTCTCGGCAAGCCCATTGGCCTGTTCTTTCGAGTTGGGAACAGTCTGTTTTTTCTATGCGTCATCTATTTCACCCTGCACGATACGACCACTTGGGCCAAAACGAACTACCTGACAGAGACGCCAATATTGGTCACCAGCATTGCCTTGATGTCGCTCTGTGCCTACGCTGCGTATAAAGGTATTCGCTCGCTGGCATTTACGGCAGGATTGATCCTTCCACTGGTGGTACTGCTGGGCTTCTATGTGGCTATCGTGAATACCCAATACAAGGATTACAGTCGTCTGTTGCCCGTGCTTGAACATGGTTGGCACCCTGTTTTTAAAGGCATGGTTTACAGTCTTTCAGGCATGTTTGAACTGCTGTTCATCTGGTACATCCAGCCTCATCTCACCAAACGTATACGTGTATGGCAGTATCTATTGCTCGCACTCATTATTGTGGGACTGACTGTAGGCCCACTCATTGGGGCGATTGTGGAATTCGATCCTTTTGAGGCTGCCAAAATGCGATATCCCGCCTTTGAAGAATGGCGTATTGCCTCCTTGGGCAAATACATTGCCCAAACCGACTTCTTTTCTATCTACCAGTGGCTCGCAGGGTCGTTCACCCGAATCAGTCTGGCCATGTATATTGTAATTGAAATATGGAATATTAAGAATTCTACCAGAAGGCTCATCAGTTGTATCTCGTTAGGTGTCTTCTTTATTCTAACCATGTTGTTCCCTCTGGATGATATGACCTTTGAAAAGCTTCTGGTCGAATACATATTCCCGTTCAATCTCGTGTATCTGAGCGGACTTGCGATTATCGCAACGACAGTTGCCTTTATCCATTCACGCCATCAGAGGAGGAAACATCATGGAGCATCAAGCGATTGACACCACGTCCCATGAAACACTGCTTGCCTCTTTGAAAGAGCAGTTCAATCCATGTGCAGATGTAGTAATTCAGACTTTTCCTGTTAAAGACGAATCCGATCAGCCTGTGATACTGCTGTATTGCGACGGTCTTGTCGACGGTAAACAAATTAACCAATTTATTATTCCCCGTCTGGAACAGCATTCCCTGATCATTGAGGAATCCCATCCGAAAGAACTGGGATTAACATTAAATCCACTGGATGACCTCACAGATACAGATAAGCTCAATATGTTGATATTTAGCGGACAACTGCTGATCATTTTCGGCAATGGCGTTCAGTCCTGCAGTCTGGATATTGCTGATATCCCTGGACGCAGTCCAGAAGAATCAGCCATTGAGACATCAGTTAAAGGGCCACGCGACGGATTTACCGAAGAACTCACCACAAACATTGCCCTTATTCGCAAACGAATGAAAAGCTCTTCGATGTGTTATGAGAAATACGTCAAAGGCAGTCGTACCCAGACAGCCATTGGCCTTTTATATGTAAAAGATATTATCAATCCAGACATTCTGAAAGAAGCACGACATAATCTGGATCAGATTGAGATTGATGGCATTCTGGGTACCTCGATCATGGAAAGGGCTGTAATGGGAGGCGTTCGGAGTATCTTTCCGCTTACAGATAATACCGAGCGTCCTGATTTTGTTGTTGATTCCTTGTTAAATGGACGTTTTGCCGTTCTCATTGATGGTTCTCCTGTAGCGGTCATCGCCCCAACTACACTTTTCAATCAGTTGAAATCTCCTGAAGACGAAAGTACACCCTTTTTCATCGTTACCTTTGAACGAATCTTGCGCATATCCGGACTGCTGATTGCCTGTTTCTTCCCAGCCTTCTATATCGGCTTGACCAGTTTCAATGTGGAACAGATCCCGCTGCCTCTTTTGGCTACGATTGCTGGTACTCGGATGGGCCTGCCCATGCCAGTGACGCTGGAAGCATTTCTGATGATTTTTATGTTTGAGCTATTTAACGAAGCCGGTCGCAGGTTGCCCCGTGCATTAGGCCAGACCGTGAGTGTGGTAGGCGGACTTATCATTGGGGATGCGGCTATTCGTGCAGGGATTACATCTCCCACCATCATAGTCACGGTAGCGATCTCATCCATCTCCAGTTATATTCTCGTGAACACCGTGCTGAGCGGGGCTACTGCCCATATCCGGATCTGGATGCTTCTCATCTCATCCGTCCTTGGATTATTCGGATTTATGATTGGACTATTCGCCCTGTTGGTGCACCTCGTATCCTTGGAGTGTTATGGCGTATCCTATCTGGCTCCCGTATCTCCCTACATTCCCGGAGATTTCACTCAGGCCGTATCCATGCCGCCTTCCATGAAAAGAACCAAACGTCCAGCAGCACTTCATACCCAAGATTCCACTCGTCGGAGAAAAGGGCCATGATCAGATGTACATCCATGATTGGCCTACTTGTGGGGTGCTTGATTCTGCTAACGGGGTGCTGGGATTCCAAAGAAGTGCAAAGTATTAACTTCATCACGGCCATTGGAATAGATTACGTGGACAACCAGTACATTGCTTATGCCCAACTGATTGACTTCTCCAGTATTGCAAAACAGGAAACGCCAACTTCCCGGGAGACAAGGGATATCTGGACTGGACGTGGCGAAGGTACAACTCTGAGCATGGCTATTAACGACTTGTATGAAACGTCACAGCAGCAAACGCTCTGGACTCATGTCAAAGCTATTGTCTTATCCAAAAAAGCGCTAGATGGTCGACTGGAGGATATCTTTAATACACTTCTTCATTCAGGTCAACTAAGATATACACCCTGGATCTACGCTACAGAGCATAACATTCCGGATATACTCTCTCCCTCTGCATTGTTGAACCAATCCGCTCAAACCATTGAGTTATTTGAGCCCATGAGGCTATACAAACAGCATTCCGGTTACGAACCTATCCGGCTTCACCAGCTTCTCGATGGACTACGGGAGCCGGCTTCCGTCGTTCTTTTACCCTCGGTTTCAACGAGAAACGAGACCTGGTTCAACGGCGATAAAACTCCCCCCCTTGTTAGAATGGATGGGTTTTATGTCATTTCCAAAGGCACAAGTCAGGGTAGAGTTGCAGGAGCAGACGCAGATGGTACACGATACGTAAATTATGAGCGCGTACATCAGTACCCACTATACGTAGATGGGAATGGTGGGAAAACTCCTGACTTAACCCTGATGCTTCGTAATCCCAAGACGAGAATCACGGCGAGAAAACAAGGAGATGGCGTCACATTCGATCTGGTTACCTCGGTCAAAAGCTCCATCACCGAAGATCACGGGGCTCCTCGGTCTCCACATGCCATGGAACAGGAAGCGGAGAAACAAATCGAATCCCAAATCCGAGATACGTTCGAAAAAACCAAGTCACGCCAAATCGATTCATACGGTCTGGCGGAACACCTCTATCGCCACAATCTTCCATTATGGCAACAAGAGGTCTCCCAACGTGCTGACCCCCTGGAGCGTTTCAAGCTTGGCAAAGTAGAAGTTCATGTGGATATCCTTAATGCAAGCACGTATAAATACAGTAAGTGATTGTAATGAAAGAAGACCCGTACACCTGCAATAAATGCAAGGTTACGGGTCTTCTTTTTTGGCTTGAATTTTGAAACCAAGTCGCCATGTTATCCCAGTGGATACGCCATGACACTCATCAATGCCAATTCAGGCTGGGTCGTGTCCAAGCGACTGTACTGGATGATGACGGGGATGTTGCTCGAAACAGTGATCGCATAAGGTACGCCTGCCGGAATAGACTGCTCACCGGAGCGAAGCGATGCAGTACGAATATGCTTTGTTCTTCTCGCTGGCACTTCAGCTATAATATCTTCAAGTGGATCTCTGTCTTCAAAGTATATCGTGATTTGCAACTCCGCATCTGTTGCACCTGTGTTTAATACGCAGATGCTCTCATGACTCTCCAGTGTGCCGCTACTCTCCGGCGGGATGTAGCCATCCGGAATCACCCAATAGGTGTGACCTGCAGCTGTTGGAGCCGTCTTATGGGCTGAAGTATCTTGTTTGGTCGGGTCCAATGTCATTTGAGTATATCCTCCAATAATTAAATTAAAAACGTGGGGGCGGCTCGCGGTGCGGTCGCTTCGGTGGGCGGATCGGGCTACGGGCCGCTGTTGGCTCGGGATTTCTATTCATTCCCCCTCAGCAGGGGAAATCCCGCTCCAAAGGCGGACGCTTCGCTCCCTCTACCCGATTCCGCCCTCCTCCGCCGCAACGCTCGCCGGAATGATTTAAAACATTATTGCCGCCGCTACTCGCTGGGCAACTTTTGCTGGCTCGTTACTTCGTTTAACTCGCTTAATAATTAAAGACATGAACCTACCGCAGATACATCTGCAACGGTTGCAATTGCAACTCGCGGATGGCTTCTGCCACCTGCTGGGCAAGGCGGGAGGCGCCGCGCTCCTGAAAGTGTGTGTTATCCTCCACGCCTGACGGGAAGTTCACATATTCGCCTGGCAGCACCCACATAAAGTCTTCCTTACTGCCTTCCACGCCCGCCTGCTCGAACAGAAGACGGCTGCGCTCCGCCAGATCGATCAGCGGAACGTCTTCCTCTTCCGCCAGCTCACGCACGGCGATAATGTAATCGCCGTGCGTATCGGTCAAAGTACCGTCGTCCGCGAAATAACGCCGATGCACCGGGGTCACGAGCACTGGACGAGCTTTGGCTTCGCGGGCGGCATCGATATACTTTTTCAAATATTCCTTATATGTTGTGAATGGGTCGGTCCCACGTTCAGGGTCCGGCTTCTCATCGTTATGTCCAAATTGAATAAACAAAAAATCTTCCGGCTTGATTCGCTCCATAATGGCGCTGAGTCTGCCTTCATTGATGAAACTTCGGGAACTTCGGCCTGACTGTGCGTGATTATCCACTGCCACATCATGTTTGAACTGTGCAGGCAACAGCTGGCCCCAACCACAATACGGATATCCACTTTCTGGCTGATCCGTTACAGTTGAATCCCCTGCAAGGAATACAGTCATGGTCTGATTCGCAAGGGTAATCTCTAACGCATTAATTCTTGGTGCAGGACCGGAAAATGACAGACGAAGTCTGCCGCCACGAGCAACAACCGAGAATCGAACCTCTGCGCATTGTCCGGGAAGTGTGCGAATGGTTGGCAGTACAAGTCTACCCTCACCAGCTTTCACGCGGGTCACTGTCTCAGCCAATTCATCACCTGCAACGAGTAATACTTGGTAGGTTCCGTCGGGAACATCCACGATGAACGATGCTTTGAGCGGAATACAGAAGCCTGAACGCAATCGGGCAGACATGGTTGTCTGCCCCGGATTGTTATAATGTTGTTTCGTAGGATCCGACACATCGTCATCACGAATGCGTTGTTTCTCATACACCAGAGATCCTGCCTCAAATCCGTATCCTCCGCGTTCCTCATATGTGGTTGTTGCAGTCACATTCAGATAATCTCCTGTCTCTTCTTCTCTTCCCGAGTCCGGTCCAAAGTTAAACTTCCAGCTGGTCACGGACACTGCCTGGCCCTCAGCCGCTGCCTCCACGGCAACGGTTTGACTACCCTGAGCTTTATTCAAAAGCGACAACCTCCTTGTTTAACTTTCGTAAACGTTCATTCGGGCGAAGATACGAAGATACATTGAATCCTGCTTATCCTTTCAATCCGCTAGTGCTCATCCCTTGAACAATTTGTTTCTGGAAGATGAAGAACACCGCTACAACCGGAACCAGACTGACGATGGACATGGCGAACATCGCGCCCCAGTTGGAAGCAGATTCGCTATCCAGGAACATTTTCAACGCCATCGACACGGTGTATTTATCAGGCGAGTTCAGGTACAATACCGGACCGAGCAGATCCTCCCATCTCCAGTAGAAAGAGAAGATGGCTGCAGTCGCCAGAGAAGACTTGATCAGCGGCATAATAATCTGAATATACAGTCTGAACTTGTTACATCCGTCGATGGTTGCAGCCTCATCTAACTCCTTCGGAATCGTTCGAATGAACTGTACCATCAGGAAGATGAAGAACGGCATTCCGAAGAATGTAGGGACTACGATTGGCAGAATGGTATTTAACCAGCCCAGCTTCGTAAAGATAATGTATTGAGGAACCAATACCACGTCATGTGGCAACATCAGTGTTAACATCATCAAGGAGAACCAGAATGTACGTCCCTTGAAGTTGAGTCTAGCAAAACCGAAAGCGATCAGCGATGACGATATCACGGCACCGATGGTGGAAATAACTACGATAACAAGTGAATTGGTGATGTAATCCATAAACGGTCTTCCAGCCGTTCCTTTCCAACCATCCACATAGTTACTCCATATCCACTCGGTAGGGAACAGGGTATCCGCAGTGACGAAGATTGTACGGCTTTCCTTGAATGAACTAAAGAGCATCCAAAGTACGGGATACAACATCAGGAGGGCAAGCGCTGCAACGAACAGGTGATAAATGGGCCATTTTACATTTCTCCAAACCATCGTTACTTCCCTCCTTCAGATTCGTAGAACACCCAGTACTTGGATGTCAGGAACACGGCTACCGTGAGTATACCGATCATGATGAGCATGATCCAAGCCATGGCCGAAGCATAACCCATGTTGTTAAACATAAATGCCTGACGGAACAGATACAAAGAGTACAGCATGGTACCATCCATTGGACCGCCTTCTCCTTTGGAGATAATGTAGGCTGGTACGAATGTCATGAATGCACCAATCGTTTGCATAATCATATTGAATAGAACGATCGGGCTAAGGAGCGGCAAGGTAATGCTGAAAAATTTCCGAATAGGATTCGCACCATCTACACCTGCTGCCTCGTACATCTCAGTAGGGATATTTTTGAGACCAGCCAGGAAGATCAGCATGGACGAACCGAACTGCCACACAGACAGGGAGATAAGCATAACCAGGGACGCATTCGGGTCACCAAACCAGCTGATAGGCCCAATCCCAATTGCCGTTAGAGCACTGTTGATAACACCCTCATTACTAAAGAGGTTACGCCACATAATGGATACGGCTACACTACCACCGATAATGGATGGCAGGTAATACAGTGTCCGGTACGTTCCAATCATACGAGAGCCAGTGTTCAGGACCATCGCTACGAAGAGGGCAAAGATCAATCTTAACGGTACCCCAATGAATACATACAGAAACGTCACTCTGACCGAATTCCAGTATTTCGGGTCATCAAAAAACATTTTGGTGTAGTTATCGAGCCCAATCCACCGCGGAGAAGTGAACAAGTTATAACTCGTGAACGACATATATAAGGAAACAAACATGGGGATGAGCGTGAAACCCAGGAATCCAATAATAAACGGGCTGATGAACGCATATCCGGTTAAGTTTCTACGTAGCGATGAATACTGCCTCAATGGAACGAACCTCCTTCATGGATCAGCTTGCTGCCTCAATCCTTGCTTCGGGTTATCTGGACGGGGAAAGGCCCTCGCATTCGCGAGTAGCCCCTTTCCCGACCATCCCAGTGGTGGGACGAGCAAGCTATCATTCAACTGTTATTTATTGTTCGCAAGTACAGATTCAGCGTTCTTGCGGAATGTTTCTGCTGCCTGTTCGGGTGTAATTTTGCCGAAGTTCAACTCTTCAACCACATCTGCCAGAGAAGAGATTACTTCAGGTGAACCAACCGGTGGCGGAGGGCTCATTGGTGAAGCTTTAGGCTCCATGGCTGCCACGAATTCAAAGACCTGTTTCGTTGCATCACTCAGCTCAGGTGCGATGGCTTCTTTGATTGCTCCCGAGATTGGCACACCGCGCTCACCTTTGATCAGTTTGTTGGCTTCCACGTCATTCACCCAGAAATCGATGAATTTAGCCGCTTCTTCCTTCACTTTGGAGTTGGACGTTACACCCCAGTACATACTTGGTTGCATATAAAGTCCTTTTTCCATATCCGGTCCTGGCATTGGCGCGATATCGAGTGGACGGTTCGCTACCTGTTGCAAGGCTACGAACTGGTTGGACCATTGCCATACGCCAATTCCTTTTTCCTTCACCAGATCCGATTCCTCAATAATGCCTTTGGTTTGGTTAGCTACGTCCGGCGTAGGTGCTGCGCCCTGCTCAATCATGCGGCGCATAAGTCCGAAGAACTCCACAAACAATTGGTCATCATCATAGCCAAGCCCTGTTCCTTCAGCGTTATAAAGCGACAGTCCTTTGGTACGCAGGAAGTAGTGGAAGAAAATATCCGGAGCTACTCCTCCATCCAAATACAGGCCTTTATCTGCGGCTTGTTTACCCAATGCTTCGTACGACTCCCAAGTCATATTCTCAGGGATTGCATCCACACCTGCTGTTTTAAGCAACGCCGGATCATACTGGAAGCCCAGAACGTTAACACCGGCAGGTACACCGTATTGTTTACCGTTAATTACACCTGTGCTGATAACATTCTCGGACACATCGTCCACTTTGATCTGGTTGCCCAGATAAGGCGCTAGGTCCTCAAGCTGACCATTCTGTGCATATTGGCTGATGTAGGAAATATCCATCTGAACGATGTCAGGCAACTGATTTGCCGCTGCTTGTGGTGCGAGCTTTTTCCAATAGTCATCAAATGAAGCATATTCCACGTCGATTTTGACATTCGGATTTTTCGTTTTGTACAGGTCGATGACCTTCTGTGTATATTCATGCCTTGCATCGGAGCCCCACCAAGCGATCCGCAGGGTAACTGAGTCATCTCCAGATGCTCCTTCAGTTCCTCCACCTGAACTACAAGCCGCTGTAAAAACGAGCAATGCAGCCATCATCAGGAATATTGCCTTTTTCACCATGCCAATCTCCCCTTTTATGTTGATATGGTTGTGTGAACGAGTTATCCTCTCGTTTCTGATAACGCTTTCACAAACTTGTTAATGTCATTTTCGCAAATGTACGACCATAGTTGAATACACAAAACCGTCTTGTTGGTTCAAAAAACAGAGGAGGACAACAGTCCCCCTCTCGGCGCTGTTCGTCCTCCCCAGACATGAATCACATGATTGGTAGCCCATTGTTATATGCCGATCCTGCGGAATTCCGTAGGAGTCATCCCGGTCCACTTTTTGAACACCTGACTGAAATATTGTGAATTCCCGCCGAATCCGAACAATTCAGCAAGCTCAAATACTTTCACATCCCCGCCTCTGCGAATATGGTCACATGCGCGTTCAATGCGCAGGCGATTCACGTAGTTGGAAAAATTCTCGCCTGTGACTTTTTTGAAAATCTTGCCCAGATAATCTGGATTCATATAAAGCATCTGATGGGCGACTCCATTGAGGGAGAGATCTGCCTCTCCAAAATGACGATCCACGATATCCATCATCTTCTCCACGGCAGAAGACTGGCGACTGATATGGTTTTTGTAATAACCGGAAGTTAATCGGGATGCACTACTTGCAACAAAAGATTTCAAACCAGATAACGTATCGATATGAGGCAATTCTGCCATACGCTGGGTGAATTCCGTTGCCTCCTCAGGCGGACAGACATGAACCATCGCGGAGTAGAGCTGCACTACGTAAGAGCGAGTCACCTCGATTTCCAGCTGCTGGCGCGACAATAGATCAAACAAACGCTCCACCTCTAACGCTGTTTCCTCGGTATTGCCCGATTTGATCAACTGACACAGTTGCTCCGCATCCTGCTCTACATGCACCCCGTCGCATTCTCCGGCCAATACCAGATCATTCTTCGTGATCAGCTTGCCTTCACCGATAAAGAAGCGATGGTTCAGATACTGCAATGCCTCACGAAACAACCGCCGGGACTGGATCATTCGATCTGCTTCACTCAGCGCAGCGGTCACTTCCAATTTATATAGTCGGGTAAACGCAGCCCGAACTTCTTCAATGCTCTCCTTCAGTCCAGCCGGATCAGCAGAATCCGCGAGCAGAATCAAGAGTTTGCCTTCGATGGTTGTGCTTAACAGTACATGCGGGAGCAGGTCACTGGCAATGTTTTTGATCGCAAATAAGTGACTGTAATCATGTTCATCCACAATTCGGAACAGCAGCAACCGAACCGCGTTCTCTTCAAGCTCCAGATCGAATAGCTCCTGATAATACTCCAAATCCACTGGCCCATAGGTGCGGTTGGTCATGAACTCCAGCAAAAATTGCTCCTTCACATGCGGAAGTACCCGTTGCAGCCGCTGTTTCATCTCACCGGCAACATGCTCCTTCACCTGGGCATCCTGATGTTCCTGCAACAGTTCAGTCAGTGCATCATGGATCTGATTCTCGTTACAGGGCTTGAGCAAATAATGCTTCACACCATATTGCATCGCTCTGCGGGCATATTCGAACTCCTTATAGCCAGATAACATAATGAAACGTACTCCCGGATATGCTTCGGATGCCTTCTCTATGAGTCCGAGACCATCCAGACCCGGCATAGAAATATCCGTAATGATAATATCGGGTCTCGACTGTCCGATTTTGTCCAATGCTTCGATCCCGTTCCTCGCCGTTCCCACCAATTCCGTACCTGCCGCGGCCCAATCGACCACTTGGGAAATCCCCTCCAGAATGACACGTTCATCATCTACGAGCATCACTTTGTACATCGTCATCGTCCTCTCTAATCCAAGGTATGCTGATCGATACTACAGTTCCTGATCCGGGCTTGCTGCTCATCACCATTCCACCTTCATCACCGAAGGTCAGTCTGATTCGTTCCTGGATGTTAGATAACCCAATGCCCTGTCCTCTTGTCTGAATACGTCCTTCGTGTAGTTGTTCCAGGAATTCCGGTGTCATCCCCGGACCATCGTCCTCGACTTCAATGATCACCTTATCTCCCTCTGCTCTCGCCCGGATCCGAATCCGGCAAGGGTCAATGCTTGGCTCGAGTGCATAGTGAATGGCGTTCTCCACCAACGGCTGTAATGTTAGCTTCGGAATTCGGGCCGTCCCTACCTCTGGGGCAATCTCCATATCAAAATCCAGTCTTTCCTCAAAACGAGTGCGCTGAATCGTCACGTAACTGCGGACAATATCCAATTCTCTTTCCAGCGTGATCCACTTCTCGGACATGTTCACAGAACTACGCAGCAGAAAACCGAGTGCCTCAACCATTTCCGAGATCTGACGTTGTTTCTGTACTTTGGCCAGCCAGTTGATGGATTCAAGCGTGTTGTATAGAAAATGTGGATTAATCTGCGCCTGAAGCGCTTTCAACTCAGTCTCACGAATCACCAGTTGCTTCGCATAATTCTCATCAATCAATTCACGTATTCGTTGAAGCATCATCTTAAATGTACGATGCAGCAGTCCGACCTCATTCTGTGGAGATATCGGAACATTGCCGAGGGCTGCCTCCTCCAGTTTATCCAGATCGCCTTTTTCGATATTACGCATTTTCTTGATCAACTGGGCAATCGGGTGTGTAATACTGCGAGAGAATCTTGCTCCAATGATAAGCGCTGCGAGAAAAATCATGATAAAGATAACCGTGACCAACTGTTTGACAAACTGGATCTGTTTAAACATCTGGTCAAACGGGGTTGTGTACAAATAGGTCCAATCCGTATAGGAAGAATGGGCACGGGCAACAAAGTGTCTTCCCTGCTCCAACATGGCAATTCCGTAAGGCTGAGTGCGCTTTAATTCAGACTCAAGCTCGGCTTCACTGACCGACGATTCTGTTGGATAGATCACTTCTTTTCCATCCGTAATGAGTAGTTGAGAGTCCTCAGCCGGTTCTTGCATCTGATCCTGTACAATTCGGTCCAAACGCACGCGGATGATCAATGTACCGAGGTCTTCCAATGTGAATGCTCCGCCAACAAAGGATTTCACCTGTCGGACGGACAAAAGTCTGGACTGTTTATCCCCGCTGGTGTGCCAGGCATTGGAGCCGGAATATTGCTGCCCCAGTGCAACCAGTTCCTTTTGCTTTGACTCCGAAATTCCCTCCCGATTGCCTGCGGCCATAACATTATTATCATTATCGATAAATAGCATGGAATAGACGTATTTTTCGGAACCCGCGTAAGCGACTAATCTGTTGGTAATCTTTTTGCGCAATCCATTTTTCTCGTAACCCGTTTCGACCTTTTTCAGTTGAAGCAAATATTGCTGGAGCGGCTCGTCCGACATCACCTTGAAGGAGAGATTGGAAATCTCACGCAGTTGATTCTCAATGCCTACCGAAGACATATTGAGGACTTGCGAGGATTTCTCATAGATTTGCCGATCATAGATACTGAACACATATCGGAGTACGGATGCATAAAACGTAAAGCTGATTAACATCAAAAGTCCGATGAGAAGAATCGTTTTGTGATGAATTGGCAGTGTTGTGAAAGCGTTCTTAATTTTACTCATCCTAAGCGCTCCTTTGGCTTGCGAAGGGTGCTGTCGTGCTATGGGTTAGTTATTTTATTGTCAGTTATTTTCATATTTACACATCCATGGTCATCTGACAAGATATATTTATGCAACATTTTAGGTCACTAGAGAAGGTATACACCTATGTAAGGAACTCTCATAGAACGTAAAACAGCCAGAACGCCTTGAACGGATCAAGGAATTCTGGCTATTAAATAACATGCTATGTTAGAACACGAAATGCATATTACGGATTAACAAACACGGTTTTCAGCTTCGCTACATATTGCACGTCAAAGCCAAGGCCTTCAGCTACCATGGCAAGGGGTACATATGTTTTGGACTCTTTGCCTACCTTGTTCAGGAATGCAGGTGTATCCACGGTAACGGATGCTCCGTTGACCTGCACAGCATTGGCACCAATTTTCACGGCAACCTTCCGGTCTCCGTATGTAATAGTTGCAGTTGAAGTCTTGTTATCCCAAACCGTAGTAGCACCGACAGCGTTCACGATGTCTTGGATTGCCACAAAGTTTTTGCCGTTACGGATAATCGGTTTGTACGGTGTATTCAATGTTTTGCCACTCACAATAATGTTCATCGGCTCACCTGTCGCAGGTGCAGTCAGCTTGGTGTAGTCGCCCCAGATCGTTTTGGCAAATACTTCGGCAATGGCTGCATATCCGAATTGATTCGGGTGGAAATCACGATTTTTGATCATATGTGTCATGGTGCCTTCGCCGCCAACAAATTCTCTAGCCACGTGTGCCACTTTGACATCGGTACCCTGAGCAGTGAATTGTGCTGCGATACCATCAATGGTTTGTGTGAAGCCTTGGGATGCCTCCATGAGTTTAGCGTACAATGCCTTGCCTGCTACTTCTGGCATCGGTTGATACTGATCAGCAATGACAATTTTAGCTGTCGGGTTAATCTCATGGATATCATTAATCGTTGCACTAACATTGGCTGTATATGTGGCGAGCAATTCTTTTACTTTCTCTTGTAGTTCCTGATCACTCAGTTTGTCTGCTGTACCGAGCAACTCCGATACATCATTTCCCCCGATGGTAATTGCAATCAAGTTCGCCTGTGCTATACTCTCGCGAATAGCAGCTGTATTGGCTCCAATCTGTCCCGCTCTTGGATCGGGAAGACTTGGTTGAATGGCTTCAGAAGTCAGCGTTTTGCCATCCTTAATTGCAGTAGTGAAGTTTTTCAAGCCACTGGTTTTTAATCCTGCAATCCCGTAGTTGTCCACCTTTGTACGTCCATGAAGCAAACCCTGCTCTTGCAGACGTTCTACATAACCATAAGGCAGCTCTTTTGTGTTGGGCTCATAACCTACGGTTATGGAGTCTCCCAAGGTAACGATTCGGAACTCCTTCGTTACGGCTACTGCATCTTTCTTGGCAGTCAGTGATGCCTCGTTTGTACCCGCCGGCAATACGCCTGTTTTGGCGTCTGCAGCATGTGCAGGCAATGCAGACGATGTGAAGAGCAGCATCCCTGCCAGCATGCTGGCTGTTAAACCTGCAGCTGTATTTTCCCATATACGTTTACGCTTCATTCGGGGTAACACTCCTTTTCGTGAATCTATAATAATTTACACTAATATACGTGTTCAAAAAGGTCGGTTTTCAGTACCGAGAAGATGGGATGAAGCTAGAAATGGAGTAGCGGAGCGTAGGAAAACTACGTGAGCAACCAAAATGTTTCCTTTGGAAACATACTTCGTAAGCCTCCCGCTTATTTCGGCTGAATTCCATATTCGATGCTGATGATGCCTCATAGGCATCCTTGGTAATCAAAAGCGGACTTTTTGAACTACCTCCCTAATATATAGTACATCGGTCATTCCAATGATATCAGTTCGTGTTACTCTATTCTATCATTTTAAAGTAGTCGTTGTCCTCTCTGCTGAGAACACACATGAAATAACAGACTCCCTGATGGGGAGCCTGTTATTGACTAAGTTCAGATATGACGTTCAGTGATTAATTAAGATTGCGGCTTATTCGAGTCTTCCGAATTCGATTGATCCGTGTCGCTCGCCGGTTTGTTCCCGGTAGCTCGCTCCAGATACCGATCATAACGATCGTCCACTTCGCGTGCCATCTTCCGGTACTTTAACGTTTCCTCGACGATTGGATCACGTTCCGTCTGAATCCGCACTTCATATTTGGGAGGAATCAGCTGGCGTTCCCGCTGATCGGTGTCGCCGGACTCTTCCATGTCCCCTTCCGTCAGCATATCACTGAGCCGTCGTTCCAGTTCTTTGGATTCATCCATTGTTTTCGCTCCTTATAATCAATTTCACTCTAACCCAGTAGCCTTTGCTTCCTTCAACACACCTGTTAATGCATCATGGATTTTACCATTGCTGGCAACGACATGATTCACAGACAGTTGATAAGGCGTTCCGATAGTATCTGTCACCTTGCCGCCGGATTCTTCAACCAGTAGCGCACCTGCGGCTATATCCCACGGTTTCAGGCCAACCTCGGTGTAGGCGCTTAGACGTCCTGCGGCAACATACGCCAGATGAAGGGCGGCAGATCCGCCTGCACGCAAGTTACGAACTTGCGGAGCAAGCGCCTGTACAGCGGCCATATTCAGTGGCAACGCAAAGGTTGTGTCTGCCGGAAAACCAACCGCAATCAGGCTCTGAGCCAGTTTTTGTTCACCAGATACAAGCATCCGGTTTCCGTGAACATATGCTCCTTTCCCCTTTTCCGCAACAAACATTTCATCACGGGAAGGGTCGTAGATCACGCCGACAATGACTTCACCATTGTGAGCCAATGCAATGGACACCGAATAAAACGGGAATCCGTGTACAAAGTTCGTCGTTCCATCCACAGGATCAACAATCCACAGGAACTCTTCTTCCTCGGCCTCTTTCAGTGCTTTTGCCGAAGCTTCCGGTCCCGGTTCGACGCCTTCTTCACCCAGAATGGCATGGTGGGGAAAATGCGTGAGAATCAGGCGGCGGATCATCTGCTCCGCTCCTTTATCCACTTCGGTCACCAGATCTTGGGGTGAATATTTGGTGCCAAGTTCAGCTACCGTCCCAAGACGGCTTTTGATCCATTCGCCAGCTTTGGAAGCTGCATTAATGGCAACGGCAGTATAGCTTTTGCTTGTCACGACATAAGGTGTCTTTTCCTTCTCATTCAAAGCGTTCACTCTACTTTCTATATCAATCTACGAAAAGTTGAAATACTTGTTAAAAGTATACGCCCCACAGGTCGTAAAGTTTCTCGTTGCCCAGGCCCCTTTTGGCACTACGGATGAATGATGACGGTAGACTCGTCCACCCACTCCACACCCTCTTCGTGATAGAATGCCAGCTTCTGCATCAGTTGCACAAGAGCCTCATCCTTGCGTTTCGCCTCAATCATCACGTCAAGCCTCGGGGTATCTGCCGCGATATGACGCAAGAAGTCGAGCACAGGCTCTACCTCCACACCATCGGCATGACCTCGCAGATCCTTCTCACTCTTTGGACTGGAGACATGGATTTTGGGTGGCAATGGCTGATCAGCCGGTGAATCTGCCTGGGCAAGCGGTGACTGCCAGGTCTTTAGAATATCAGGCCACAGATCCCATGCCTGTTCTCCTTCGTTGTTCACCCAATGGTGATGGATATCCAGTACCATGGGCAATCCCAAGCGCTGGCACACGGCAAGTGTCTCAGGCGCATTGAACGTTTTGTCATCATTTTCGAGTGTGAGCCGCTCCTGAATGTCCCGATCGAGCTTCAAAAAGTTTTCTTCAAAACGAAGCGCCGCCGAAGGCTTGTCCCCGTATGCACCACCAATATGTATATTGTTCTTGGCAGTGGCATTCAGCCCCATGGCATCCAGCATCCGAACATGATGACGAAGGTCGCGAATCGAGTTGTGCAGAACTTGCTCGCGGGGGGTACTAAGTACGGTAAAATGATCCGGATGAAAGGACACACGCATATGATTTTCCTTCACAAAATCACCAATGGCCGCAAAGTCCTGCTTCAGTGCCGGGAACGGGTCCCAGTCATTCAGGTCCTCGTGTGTTGCCAGTGGAATCAATTTGGAAGAGAAGCGATATACATGAATATGGCTACCCTTGTTGTGCCTGAGCAAACGTAATGTATTGTGCAGGTTCTCGGCTGCAATCCGTTCGAGCTTGCGGATCGCTGCTTCCCTGTCATCGATTTTGTTAAAACTCGACATGGTCATGGTCCGGGAAGGCGAGGCGTTCTCTATAAGCACGGACATTGCCACGTAACCAAAGCGTACGAGCATGAATCTCTTCCTCTCTATTAGGGCGGAGAACCCGCACGGCATATTCAGCCGTCAGGATGTACCGTCACTGTATATAACCAAGTTTTACCCTAAAAGAGTGACCATAATCGTATTCTGGCAAATCAGTCCTTCCGACCCGCACTTACAGTCAACAACTACTCCTGTGCTTGCTCCCCAAAGAACATCTCATCCGCAAGGGCAGTCTGAATGCGTGATTCTTCCTCAGTCAATTTGCGGATGAGTTGCATCTCCACCTCAGTTACCTCTTGCCCCTGGAAGTTGATCTCTGCAATGGAAACCACGATCTTGACGATGGCTACAGCCACGTTATCCGGTGTGTATGCAATCACTTTCTGGCCGGTAGGAAATACCCGGAAGCCCTGTTTGACCATTTTGCCGCGTCCGTATTCAAGCAATTCGAACAGCTCCTGCTCATTCTTGAACTTGCATACGGAATTGAATTCAGTCTGAAATCCCATGCATACCCCTCCTGATCTTGTCGTCTCAGGCTACGCCTGTACGCCGTTCTCGTAATTCAGTGCCTGCTTGCGGTTGTAACGCTCCAGTGCCAGCTCAATCATGCGATCCAGTAGCTCAGCATAAGATACACCTGTCTCACGCCACAAGAGTGGATACATGCTGTACGGTGTGAAACCAGGCATCGTGTTGACTTCATTAATAAGTAATGCGCCGTCTGTTTTCCGAATGAAGAAGTCCGCACGGGAAATACCGTTACCTTCAATTGCACGGAACGCCTGTAATGCTGCTTCGCGAATGCGATCTGCGGCCTCAGGGTCCAGTGGAGCCGGAATCAGCATCTGGGATTGACCATCAATATACTTGGCTGCATAGTCGTAATACTCACCGGAAGATACGATCTCGCCTGGAACGGAAGCCATAGGCTCGTCATTGCCAAGGACGCTGACCTCAACCTCGCGTGCTTCAACAAACTCTTCAATGACAACCTTCGTATCATACCGAAGTGCAAACTCGACAGCTGTTTTCAACTCATCACGGTTACGAGCTTTGGAGATACCTACGCTGGAGCCCAGATTTGCCGGTTTGATAAAACAAGGATACCCTAGCTGATCTTCGACCTGTACGATCATCTCGTGCTCTGTCTGCATCCATTGTGTCGCGTTAAAATACGTAAAGGCACATTGGTCAATGCCAGCCTGTGCGAACAGCTTCTTCATGACCACTTTGTCCATGCCACCAGCTGAAGCGAGTACACCTGCACCTACATATGGCATATCCGCCATCTCGAACATGCCCTGAATGGTACCATCTTCACCAAATGTACCATGCAGCAGAGGGAACATAACGTCCAGCGCTTCCGCTCCGCCATACAAACGGCCAAACAGTGCGTTTAGCGCATCCTGAGTTCCACCTGCCGATTGCTCCAGCTTCAAATCTTCAATCTGTGCGAACGGCGCATGCATGACAGGTCCTTTTTTCCACGTCCCCTGCTTGGAGATATAAAAAGGAACCAGTTCATACTTCTCATAATCAAATGCGTTCGTTACAGCAAACGCCGTCTGCAGCGACACCTCGTGCTCGCCCGATTTTCCGCCGTACACGACGCCTACTTTTAATTTATCCATACTCATGCGTAACCTCCGATTATCTGTGCCTGATGCTGTCATCCTTGCATGCTCAGCACCCTTGTTATTCTGCTTGCGTTACATGGTCTTATTTTACACGGAACTGGATGTCTGCGTCACCGCATCCCGAAAATCTTTCGTCATTAAAACTCGTCTGCAATATGAAAAAGCCGGTATACCGTCCGCTCCGTCCAAGCGTAAGAATCCCGGTAATCCCAATATCGGTGACGGCTGCTAACCGTATGTGCGTTAACCAGCGGCATACCACCCGCATCAAACGCGGTTACAACGGTGCTATGCTGAAATCGCCCATCTCCATCCCAATCATAGAGAATAACATCTCCCAGCATCAGCTGCTCAGGACGATCCACAACTGTTGCAGTCAGACCCCAGCTGCTGCCTGATAAATAACGCTCCAGACTATTGGAGACTGCCCAGCTGTAACTCCACATTTCGGAGCCGTTTACATACCCTTTATACCACCAACCAGCTTCTCTTCTACCAGTATAGTGGATGGGTGCGCCCCCTGCAAAGAGACATTGGGACACGTAATTGGTGCAATCCACATCAAATTCCTCAAATGCCGGATTCCCCGCATTCCACCATCGATCCGCATAGGCAACCGCCAGATCCCTGCGATATGCCTGCTGACGTGAGCTTCTGCCTTGACCCAAAACTTCCCGATTCAGCAGCGGCCGGTTCATCGCCTGTACAAAATCGGCCTGTTGAAACGGACGTCCTTCCCCAGCGGGGCGACGCTCCGGCACTTCCCGCTCGACCCGTCCAATGATCCATCCACCACTCTGCCGCAGAAAGGTTAACCGCTCTCGCTCAATCCGGTCCTCCCGGTGTGTGATCCCGCTCTTCTCGTAGAACAGTCTGCTGTACAATTGTACATCCACCACCGCTTCTTCCTGTCCATCCATTAGCGTGCGCACAAGCTTGGCGCTGGTCTCACTGCGAAGAGGCACGGCGCGCCGCTTACGGTACCATTCGTCCAGCCTTGCCATACGCTCTCCCCGTTCCACCACGAAGTCAGGATCAGTAACGATCCGTTCGCTGGTCTGTGGACGGTAGTCGATCTCACAGCGATTGTACTGGTTCACGTAAGTATATAAGGCACTCTTCCATTCCCGTTCCAAGCCTATGTCCCCCTTTGGCATGAGTTCTGTCTGGAATATTTCATTGCATATATAAACTCCTACTATTCATATGAGACGGTCTTCAGTTGTATGTACATAGCTCGGGATGAAGACTCAAAATTCGGCAAATACAGGTACATGATATTTCTTATTCCTTCTTGCTTCACGAAAACGCCTTCATTGGTTCAAAAGCTTGATTGAACAGGTAAAAAGCCCTTTACGTACGGAGGTGAAAACGGTATACTTAAAACTAAAGTTATGATTATGAAATTACGTTTCACCTGATGAAACTAACGAACGAGAACACGGAACGATGAAGGCCTGTTCTTCACCTAAATGAACGTTTTCTTCATCTCACCGACACATCCCAAGGAGGTACATGTATGTCAGCAAAGAATCATTTCTCCGCCGCTCGCAGTCTTGAGGTTGGAGGCAAGTCTTACCGCTACTACAGTCTCGATGCTCTTCAGGAAGGCGGCCACGGCGATCTTTCCAGGCTCCCTTTCTCCATTAAAGTGTTGCTTGAAGCAGCAATTCGTCAATTCGACGGACGTGCCATTACCGAAGAACACGTAAAACAACTGACCGGCTGGGCAGATGGCCGTGACAATAACAAGGAAATTCCATTCATCCCTGCACGTATCGTTCTGCAGGATTTCACCGGGGTACCGGTTGTCGTTGACCTCGCTGCAATGCGTGATACTGTGAAAAAAGCAGGCGGCGACCCGAAACAGATCAACCCGCTCGTACCCGTCGATCTCGTTATCGACCACTCCGTTATGGTTGATGCTTTCGGCACCAACGATGCACTTGATTACAATATCCAAGTCGAGTTCGAGCGTAATGAAGAGCGTTACCGCTTCTTGCGTTGGGCACAAACGGCTTTCAACAACTTCCGTGCAGTTCCACCATCCACAGGGATCGTTCACCAGGTTAACCTGGAGTATCTGGCTTCCGTGGCAGCAACGAAAACGGTGGACGGCGAGACCGTTGTATTCCCGGATTCCCTCGTAGGTACAGACTCCCACACCACCATGATCAACGGACTTGGCGTTGTTGGTTGGGGTGTTGGTGGAATCGAGGCCGAAGCAGGCATGCTGGGTCAACCGCTTTACTTTGTAACACCGGACGTTATCGGTTTCAAACTGACAGGCAGCCTGAGTGAAGGCGCAACAGCAACGGATCTGGCACTGACCGTTACCCAATTGCTTCGTAAAAAAGGCGTTGTTGGTAAATTCGTTGAGTTCTACGGACCAGGTCTTGCCAACATCGGTCTGGCTGACCGTGCAACAGTAGCCAACATGGCACCAGAGTACGGAGCTACCATCGGCTTCTTCCCTGTCGATAGTGAAACGTTGAACTATCTGCGCAGCACTGGTCGTCCTGACGAGCAGGTTGAATTGGTTGAAGCTTACTACAAAGCTCAAGGCATGTTCCGTACTTCCAGCACCGTTGATCCTGAATTCACAGATGTAATTGAACTGGATCTCGGCTCTGTTGTACCAAGTCTTGCAGGACCAAAACGTCCACAGGATCGCATCGAGCTGACACAAATGAAAGAAAGCTTCAACAGCATCATCCGTACACCTGTAGATAAAGGCGGCTACGGTCTGAGCGATGAGAAAATCGAACAAACCGTACCTTTGAAGCACCCGAACGGTTCCTCTAGTGAACTGAAAGCAGGCGCTGTTGTGATCGCGGCGATCACAAGTTGTACGAATACTTCGAATCCAAGTGTTATGGTCGGAGCGGGACTGCTGGCGAAAAAAGCAGTTGAACGCGGCTTGACCAAACCAGGATATGTGAAAAGCAGTCTGACACCAGGTTCCCTTGTTGTTACCGAGTATCTGGAAAAAGCAGGCCTGATCACGTACCTCGACAAACTCGGATTCAACGTTGCCGGCTACGGTTGTGCAACATGCATCGGTAACTCCGGTCCACTGCCGGACGAAGTGAGCGAAGCTATTGCTGAGAACGATATGACCGTAGCGGCTGTATTGTCCGGTAACCGTAACTTCGAAGGCCGTGTGCATGCACAAGTTAAAGCAAACTACCTGGCATCTCCACCACTCGTTGTGGCATATGCACTTGCAGGTACAGTGAATATTGACTTTGAAACCGATCCAATCGGTTATGATACGAACAATGAGCCTGTATTCCTGAAAGACCTCTGGCCTAGCTCCGAGGAAATCAAGGATACCATCGCTAGTTCCCTGAACGCTCAGATGTTCCGCAACAAGTACGAGAACGTATTTACAGCTAATGAGCGTTGGAATGCAATCTCTGTACCGGAAGGCGAATTGTACGAGTGGGATCCGAACTCCACGTACATTCAGAACCCTCCATTCTTCCAAGAGATTGGCGACAAATTGAACGATATTGCAGATATCCGTTCTGCACGCGTGATGGCATTGCTTGCGGATTCCGTAACAACGGACCATATCTCGCCAGCAGGTAATATTGCCGTATCCAGCCCGGCTGGACTGTACTTGAAAGAGCATGGCGTAGAGCGCAAAGACTTTAACTCCTACGGTTCACGCCGTGGTAACCATGAAGTAATGATGCGTGGTACGTTCGCCAACATTCGTATTCGTAACCAGGTGGCTCCGGGCACCGAGGGCGGTATTACGAAGTACCTGCCAACGGACGAAGAAATGTCCATCTACGATGCTTCCATGAAGTATCAGGATGAAGGACAGAACCTGATCGTTATCGCAGGTAAAGAGTATGGTACAGGAAGCTCCCGTGACTGGGCGGCAAAAGGAACATTCCTGCTCGGCGTCAAAGCCGTTATCGCAGAAAGCTTCGAGCGGATTCACCGCAGTAACCTGGTCGGCATGGGCGTAATGCCATTGCAATTCCAGGAAGGTCACGGCTGGTCCAGCCTCGGCCTGAACGGACGTGAAACGTATGACATTACTGGCCTCAGCAATGATGTGAAGCCAGGACAAGAGTTGAAAGTTACCGTAACTCGTGAAGACGGTACACAGTTCGACTTCCCTGTCATTGCTCGTCTGGACAGCATGGTTGACGTGGATTACTACCATAATGGCGGTATCCTGCAAACCGTATTGCGTCAAATGATGAAAAAAGCTTAATGACATGAATCATTAATGTGATGTAGTCATACAGAAAAGCTCCCCACCACGTGCACTCAGCACGTAATGGGGAGCTTTTTTAGAATTATTTAACGATAGGTATGTAATTTCAAGTAGGTTCTTATCACTTAAAACTCAAAGTTTAAACCAACTTCTGAATCATCAGGTGGCTCAGCAATACGAAATACACCTCTGCAGTTTAATTTCTCCACGTTCATCCAGTCCACAAAGTCATCAGCCCCGTAACTACGGATAAAGTGAGCATATTCCGTATTTCCCTCATGATCAATAGACTCGATATACAGGGTGAATGGGTGCTTATACTCTAGGCTCTGCAAAAAATCGATAAATTCTCCTCTCCACTCGGCAATTTGTCCTGCATATTGATCAGGAACGTAGTAGTAGAACACATCAAAGTGATAGACCACAATTTTCATTATCATTTTACTAGCCTCCTAGAACTTACAGATCACAGTTAGAGCTTTAAGATCTCCATACCTTCTTTCAGTTGTTCTGACACAGCGGTATAGTACTCAATGCTATCCCCAAGTTCACGTTCAGTCTTATGTATCAGGTAATAGGAATATTTCTGCATCAACTCATGCTCGTTTAACTCAATGGGTAGGTGAATAATCTCAACGTCATACGAATTGAAATGATGTCGATATCCTCTCTCCGATTGCCCCACATTCATGATCGTTTTTATCACCAGCAACTCATCACGTGTACAGGCTCTTATCAGATCAGTTCTTTTCCGCTCTAGATCACGCACTACCTCTTCGTCGTAGTGATCAATCTTAGCTTCAGCAATTTCGCTTTCAATTTGCATAATGGCTTTCATTGTGCCTGCCAGTTCTTTAGCTAATGAATACATATATGTCCTCCTTCTTGGTAAGGTATAGGTACTAACGCATCATCTCTACTCTACCTCATTGGCGATGTTACTCGCAAAGTTCACTGATCCCATCCTAAATTGGATACCTTATGAAACAGCAAAAAACTCTCCATCATTGTGCAGACTGCACAATGATGGAGAGCCTTTGGTTTCAATATGTGTGTCCTCCGTTGCTTCAAGGCCATCTTCCTTTTAATGCGCAATGTGATGTGAGGCTTGATCTATCAGTTGAATCGTACCCATGATCAGAAACAGACATGACATGATAATGAGCGAGCCGCCAACCCATCGCGACATGATTACTCGCTCCGTAATCTGTTTCTCCGAAGCATCCGTTATACTGTGTGGATACACAAGAAACATTAACCCTGCGCTAATGAACAGTACAGCCATGATGATCAACGTAATCCCTCCTTACACATGACTTTCCTTAGAATTTAACTTCTTCGTCGTCACGCGGGATTCTCCTCCCACCAACACCCTTTTCAGACCCATGGCCATAGTGAAAACAATATATCCAATCAAGCCGCCGAGCGTATTGAGCATCAGATCATCCACATCGAATATGCCCATGCCCGTCACTAACTGTGTCACTTCATAGCCTAGACTGAGCAGCAGAGACAGCAAGAGTACCTTTACGCCAGAGAATAACTTGTTGCCCGTTAACACAGGAATGAAGATGCCGAGTGGGATAAAAGCCAGTATATTGCCTACCAGATGGATTGCGGTACCTGGACGATGTAAAGACAGGCTATTCCAGTCTCGTGAGATTTCCTGAAATGGCGTCAGGTTGACGGTTCGCGTATGGACCATATCCGGTTGTTGCAAGAACGCCATCAGTCGATCCTTCACGATGCCAAAATCGACTGGACTTCCTTTGAACAGGATCAGCTTCGTCAACAGATATAAATAGATAATGAAAACGGCAATCCAAAGGATGTAATGTTTGGTTTTCTTCTGGTTGTTATGCTTCATGTTGTTCTGCCTCCCCTGCGTTGCCCTGTTATTTCTTTACGGTGACAATGACTCCATCCATGTTATCACCCGATATTTCAGTGTGGCCTTGCTCAGGTATGTAAACGGTCGTATCTTGGGCGGCCCTATAATAGCGGATATGGTATTCTTCACCCTCTACTTCCACAGTAATGTTCTCTTTCTCTTTTAGCAAATCCAGATACTGTTCCAGCACCAGATTATTCTTATACATGACAGCACTGTGCGGCAGCCCTACATATCGAAAATGCCATGGTTCATACTGTATACCCGTGATACGCACTTTATCCTTCGGGTAACGCAAAATAAATCCGTATTTCCATGCATTCTTCTCCAGCCATGCACCCTCTGGCGCTTCATTCATGGCAGCCAAGCTGGAACCGATATCCAGGGATAACCCGAGATTGTGCTCACTGTGTCCCGCAGGAAGTGCATAGTCTGAACCCTTTTCCCGATATAACTCATCCTGCTTTTCAAAGTCCCTGTACCCGCTGCTGACGAGAAAATATCGGACTCCCTCTTCGCCTGCTGCTTCAACCATCCTCTGAAACTCATGCGCCACCTGTCGTGATAACATGATTTTCTGATCCAGTATCCCATATCCACGAAGCAGATCATCCTCATGTGCCACATATACAATATCGGATTTAACCCCTTCCGGGTGAACGGGGTACTGCTTATCAACCAGTAACAAGTTTCCCTTATGTACCTGATCCTGAATATTTCCCGTGACGGATACCGTATAACCTGCAGGATTTTCACGTGTATTCTGAATTTCGATGGGCAGCTCATTTTTCTGCTGAATCCATCCCGGTGATTGCGTAACGATATATCCGATCAAAATAATACATATCAAAAAGCCCCACTTCTTCATGCTTGTTCCTCCTTTTACCTCATACATCAAGGATAGACAACACAAGTTAAAGAAAAAGCAGGGCAATTTTAAAGTTTTTCTTAAATTTAACGTCGAATCTTATTGGAATACGGGCAAACGAACTTCGAATAACGTCCGTACCACATCGCTCTGGGCCGAAATCGTACCGTCATGCTGCTCAACTATATTGCGAGCGATAAACAGGCCAAGGCCTGTCCCACCCTCCTGAGGGGTCCTAGCACGATCTCCGGTGTAATACATATCAAAGATATGCGGCAATTCCTCCGGACGAATATGTCCCCCATAGTTAATCACCTGAATGATGATCTGTTCTGCATCCCGATATCCGTTAATATCCACGTACATGCCATCCTTGCCGTGTCGTGCAGCGTTAATTAACAGATTCTCGAACACACGTGCCAGCAACTCGCCATCACCAGAGACCGTAAGGTCAGTGTCTATTTTTAATCGGGCGACTAATTGGTTCTTTTCAAATACAGGATAGAGTTCTTCGTTCATCTGCTTCAGCAGCTCACTAAGATCCAGCTGTGTCTTGTTTATAGGCAACATGCCATAATTCATGCGAGTAATTTCAAACAAATCATCAATCAGTTTCTCCAGACGCTGTGACTTCGTGAATGCAATCGACGTAAAGTGCTTGACCTGCTCCTCGGTCAGCTGATCATCCTTCATAAGCAGATCCAAATATCCAAGCACAGAGGTCAGCGGAGTTCGCAGGTCATGCGCCAGATTGACAACAAGCTGGTCTTTACTATTTTCAGCAAAATCCCCTCGTTCCACCGCTTCCCTCAGCTTCTCACTTGCCAGATTCACATCCTCCGCAATCGTACCTAACTCGTCCTTCGAGGAGATCTGCACACGATGCTGAAAGTCTCCATTCGCTAAATGGTTAATTCCTGCGGAAATCTCTTTGAAATACGTGACATAAGGTCTCGTAAACAAGTAGAAAAATAAAATTGCAAGCGGGATAAAGAGCAGCATAAAGACATATATGTCACCAATACTTCTCATGATATTACGATATTCCGCCAACGGATCTTCTCTCCTGACCCCTGCATAATACATCTGCAACAGCCTGTACACGATAAATGTTACGACGCCAGAAGACAACATGCTCAGACCGAGCAGCATAATCATGGTTGTCCGAAAACTTCTTCGCTTAGTCATTAAACGTGTACCCCACACCCCAGATGGTTTTGATAAACTTATTCTTGTTCACATCTTCTCCCAGCTTTTTGCGCAAGGTGCGAATATGGACCATCACCGTGTTCCCACTCTCGTAATAGGCTTCTCCCCACACCTGTTCAAAAATGCTTTCCGCACTGAACACCTGCTTAGGGTGACTCGCGAGTAGATACAGAATGTCGAACTCCTTCGGTGTTAGTTCCACTGGTTTGCCGTAGAGTGTAACGCGATGTTGATCCGGCGTGATGATGAGCCCGCCCTTCTCCAGAATAGAGCGCTGAACAGGCGCAGACTGGCTGAATTGCAGAGATCGACGTAACTGAGAGTTAACCCGAGCAACAAGTTCCATCGGATTAAACGGTTTGGTCATATAATCATCCGCACCCATCACGAGTCCCGTAATTTTGTCCATATCTGACGTTTTGGCACTCAGGAAAATGATCGGTAAATGATGCTGCTCCCGAATTTTACGGGTCACCTCATACCCGTCCATGCCAGGCATCATAATGTCCAGAATCGCCAAATCTATCGCTTGGGTCTGAACAGCTTGTACCGCCGCCTTCCCGTCAAAGGCCTTAACGATGTGATATCCTTCTTTTTGTAAATGTAAAGCAACCAGATCAGCGATCTCAACTTCATCGTCTGCGATCAGAATCGTAATTCGCTTCATTGCTTATTCCACTCCTATGTGTGATGCTGGGCATTATAACATATTTGAATCCAACAGATAAACCAATGAAAGGAATCCATAGATATGAAACTGGAGCGTTTGTTAGCTATCGTAGTTTTGCTCATCAATCGTGGACGAGTACAAGCCAAAGACTTGGCAGATACGTTCGAAGTATCCATTCGGACCATCTATCGGGACATCGACACATTGGGCCAAGCTGGCATTCCGGTGGTGACGTATCAAGGGGCAAGTGGTGGCATTGGTTTGGCTGAGGGCTACCGTCTGGATCGAAACGTGTTAACAGACAAGGACCTCGCTTCCATCGTCACGGCGCTGCGCAGTGTATCCACCTCTCATGCCAATGCGGCACGTGAGCTTCTGGTGGAAAAACTCAGCAGTATCGTGCCTGAAGCCAAAAATGACGATTTTCAGGCCAACACCAATCGTTTCATCGTTGATTATTCGACTTGGACGCATCCCGAAGCCCTGCAAATCAAGCTTCAACTTATCGAGCAGGGCATGGATCAATTACGGCCCGTCACCTTTACGTACTGCAGTGCAGAAGGTGCACAGACTCACCGAACTGCCGACCCTCATACCATCGTGCTCAAGAAGCATTCCTGGTACCTGTATGCCTTTTGCCACGAGCGGAATCAATTTCGCATGTTCAAACTCGTACGCATGCAAGATGTCACACTTGCTGATGAGCGCTTCGAGCGTAAAGTAATCAACCCACAGGACAGACCCTGGCAGCAGGAATGGACCCGCCCAGGCAATCAGGCTGGGTTAACCTTGAAATTCCATGCTCGCGTTCGTCATATTGCGGAAGAATGGTTTGGGATCGAGAACGTCATCCCTGATGGGACTGGATATTATATCAGCCAGGTTGCTTTTCCCGAGGATGCCTGGTTATATGGGTTCATTCTGGGCTTCGGCGCAGATGTTGAGGTATTGGAACCTCAGCATATTCGGGACGAGATCTGCCGTATCGCCGGGCAAATTGTACAAAATTATATACCTCCGACTCAAACCTGACAGACAGCTGTCCAGTTCCTCCCCGTATACTTCAGATATATTCAATTTGTACATATACAAGGAGGAACCCATCATGAACGTCACTGTATGTCAAAGCTGCGGCATGCCGCTCACAACCCCTGCCCAATTCGGAACGGAAGCAGATGGAAGCACAACCCGTGAGTACTGTATCTATTGTTACAAAGAGGGCCAGTTCGAGCAACCCGGTATTTCACTCGAAGGCATGACGGAGATGTGCACTGCCATTCTGAAGGACGAGGGCATGGACGAGGAGTCCGCTCGTTCGATGTTGCGAAACCAGCTTCCTTTTTTGAAACGTTGGCGCACGAATACAACGGATCAGCATGCAGAATCTCTGGTTGAAAACTCTACCACTTCTGCTATACCGGGTCAGGTTACAATCCATCCCTTGTTATCTGCCCAGCCCGTTCGTTATGTCACGCTCCCCGGCAAACGTCTTGCAGGCGTATCCGCCCGCACAACCAATGCCATTGAGATCAGTGGCAAAGGCTGTATTCAGAGACTCTGGAACAATTATTTTGCCTCAGAGCACCTCCCTGCACCTGAAGCTACCCGCTATGGCTGTTACGCGGATTACACGGATGGCATTACCGGAGAGTACACCATACTAGTGGGGCATGAGGTCAGCTCCGATGAAACATTACCTGAAGGATTCAATGATATTCTGCTCCCTCCTGCGACTTACGCCGTATTCACTTCCAGAAAAGGACCGATGGCAGAGGTTGTTGGCGAAGCATGGGGAGCCGTGTGGGCATGGGATAAACAAAGCGATCGTACGTTCACAGGAGATTTCGAATTGTATGATGAACGCAGTCTGAATCCTGAAAGTGTACAAGTCGATATATACATTGCCGTTCGCCAAAGTAGATAAAGACAATACTATGCATCTCAAACAGGGTAAAAGCATCCTCACATCCTTCTTCATATCACACAAGCTGCCGGGTTCGCTCGGCGGTTTTTTTGATGTTTAACCCATGATACAACCGCCTATAGTACCAAGTTAGTTAGCACGTAACCTACCTATTCAACCAGACAATATGCCTCATATGCGGGTACCATTGACTTCCTTAAAATTGGGACTATTCGCATAACAACCAATTCGATCCTCCCATATCTAACCTTTCATATCAGGTCCTTTCCTCCTGAATTTCCCTAAAAACGTTTACATCTCCTTAAAACCGGGTAAAATCACTACAATCCAATTGGAATTACATTCTAAAGTCATCTATTTCGTCTAACAAGTCATATGTACCTATATGCGCACCTGGCAATATCACCAGTCGAAATACATAATTCAAAAAATGCATCAAAGGAGGAACCAAGATGATCCGCATGCCTATTCAGCAAATGATCCCGTACCACCACCAATATCCGCGCAACACGGCGACCACTGCTCCTAAAAAGGAGAATGAGAACACTCAAGGTCTATCCTTTCATGAAATTCTACAGCAAAAAATGGCGAAGAAGAATGCTTCTCCTTCCCTTCGATAAAATGGACACCTGACCGTATTCGAGTCCGGTTATCAACCGTCTTTCCGCAGCTTGGCGGAATGGCGGTTATTGGCGTTGAGCAATATACGACTGTACAGTCCTCAGTCATGTTTTTATAATGGTTTAAATATCTACGAGATCCATGACATATCCGAACTGTAAAAGGGGACTTATCACATGATCACCATTGGTTGTTTTCACGCTCATTATTCCAACATCGCCTTAATTGAAGAGACGCTTGCTCCTTATGAAGTTGAATTGGTCCATTACGTCGATCCAGGTCTGGACCGTCTTAAACATGACGCTGACTTTTCCGATGCCGTTATTCATGAGAAGGTAGCCCAGACGCTCCAATGGATCGCTGAGTGTCATGCCGATGCCATTCTGGTCACTTGCACCCTATTTGCGACAGTATTGGAGCAGGAAGCCAAACAGGTCCCCGTGCCGGTGATTGGCATAGATGATCCGCTATTGCAGGAAATGCGGAGAGTACCGGGAGAGTTCATCATCGTGTTCACCAACCCGGCAACTGTTGAAGGAACGATGGTACGGGTGAATCAGGCGTTACAGCAAAAGCATGAGCAAGAGAATGAGAGTGGGCAATTACACGTCGCCAAGGTATCTCAGACGGAAGCGGTGTGCATCCCGGGGACATTTGAGTTGATTATGCGTGGAGATCAGAAAGGGTACCTCGAAGCGGTACGTGAAGGCTTACAACAGATTGCTGAACAGTATCCGGGTAAAAGGGTAATCGCAGCCCAGCTTTCTATGGCTCCCGCTGCTGCACAGGTTGCAACAGATACGGGCTTGGCAACCCATAGCCCGCTGGCATTGCTTGCAACGTATTTGGAGAAGCATTTGGGCGTGGCTCCGCAATGAAACCACTTACTAACTAACACCACTAATTAACGAGGTGAACTAATATGCGTTCCCTCTATATTATAGTACTATTCATAGTGGGTTTTTCCTGTTCTGCATTTCTATATGGAGGAGCTCCTAAGCTCAGTGACGCCCTCCTATTTGTTATCGCAGGCATTCTGTATAAGATATGGACACAGAACAATCATAAAGCTAATTCTGAATAACATGGAGAGCGCTAGCCTAGTTTAAAATAAACTCATGTCACAGCAAAAAAAGCCGTTCTTCTCTGCAATGACAGAGAGGGACGGCTTTATCTCTATTTCAGACTGCCCAGCTTACGCTGTAGTGACGCCTAGGAACGTGTTCGATACTCCTCCTCGGCCTTTTCCTGCATGCCCGCTGCTACAGCTTCATGATCAGACAATCCTTTGTCCGCTGCAAAGGCACGAATGTCCTGCGTAATGCGCATGCTACAGAACTTCGGTCCGCACATGGAGCAGAAATGAGCTTCTTTGGCGCCTTCTGCCGGCAGCGTCTCATCATGGTAGGATAATGCCCGTTCCGGGTCCAGAGACAGATTGAATTGGTCCCTCCAGCGGAACTCGAAGCGCGCCTTGGACAATGCATCATCTCGGCGTTGAGCACGTGGATGGCCTTTCGCCAGATCGGCGGCATGAGCAGCGATCTTGTAGGCAATAACCCCTTCGCGCACATCATCCTTGTTGGGCAGGCCCAGATGTTCTTTTGGCGTAACATAACAGAGCATGGACGTGCCGAACCAGCCAATCATAGCCGCCCCAATGGCGGACGTGATGTGATCGTATCCTGGCGCAATGTCGGTCGTTAGCGGCCCAAGTGTGTAGAACGGTGCTTCTTTGCAGATTTCCATCTGCAAGTCCACATTCTCCTTGATCTTATGCATCGGCACATGCCCCGGACCTTCGATCATCACCTGCACATCATGCTTCCACGCGATCTGCGTCAGCTCCCCGAGCGTAGCCAGTTCCGCCATCTGCGCTTCATCGTTGGCATCGTAGATACTGCCTGGACGAAGTCCATCTCCCAGTGAAAATGCCACATCATACCTTTTCATAATCTCGCAGATTTCTTCAAAATGGGTGTACAAAAAATTCTCCTGATGATGCGCAAGACACCATGCTGCCATAATGGACCCGCCTCGAGACACAATGCCTGTCATTCGCTTGGCGGTCATCGGGATATAACGTAGTAGCACGCCTGCATGAATCGTAAAGTAATCCACGCCCTGCTCTGCCTGCTCAATGAGGGTGTCACGGTACAACTCCCAGGTCAGCGCTTCCGCTTCGCCATTCACCTTCTCCAGCGCCTGATAGAGCGGCACCGTGCCAATCGGCACTGGTGAATTGCGGATGATCCATTCCCGGGTCGTATGAATGTCTTTGCCTGTGGACAGATCCATCACGGTATCCGATCCCCAACGTACCGCCCAAGTCATCTTCTCCACCTCTTCCTCGATGGAAGAGGATACGGCAGAATTACCAATGTTGGCATTGATCTTCACGTGAAAATGACGACCGATCAACATCGGCTCACTCTCCGGGTGATTGATGTTGGATGGCAGAATGGCCCGTCCACTCGCCAGCTCCTGCCGCACAAATTCCGGCTCCACGCCTTCACGAATGGCGGCAAATTCCATCTCTGCCGTAATGACTCCCTGCCTCGCGTAGTGCATCTGAGTCACACAGCGTCCTGGCTGTGCCCGTAGCGGTTTTCCGCGCAATCCAGGGTACTCTTCGGCTCCAGCTCTCTTTCCTCCGGGCTTCAGTCCGTTATCCTCCGGTTGGTCTTGGTAAGCTTCGACATCACCACGCGCTGTGATCCAACGGGTGCGCAGAGCTGGTAGACCTGCGCGGATATCCGCGTGAAATGCGGGATCAGTCATGGGGCCGCTCGTATCGTAGACACGCAGCGGTTCGTTATGCTCCACCCCTTGGGGAGTATTCGTGTCATGAAGGGCTATTTCACGCTCCGGAACAGCAATGTCCGGCCGTGAGCCCTGAATGTAGACTTTACGGCTACCCGGAAAGGGCTGAACCCGTCCGGCCGCGCTTGTTTCCTTTTCCACCTGCTGACCGTTATGTTCCTGTTCCATCGCTTGTTGTCCCGTTTGATTTCCTGTACTCATGTTCGATTGTCTCCTCCTCAGTGTTCGTTCGCTTGGTTTGGTTGGTATCATCATTAACTTGGTTACGTACCTGTCCCAAATCATGCGCAATGCAGAGAAGAAAGAGCGATCCTACGCCAGACCAGGGGAGACATCATTCATGTACAGTTAACAACAGAACGGAGGTTACCACAGATCATGGATCTATGGCGACTTCTCTCTTTGGCCTAATCCACTTTCGCAGGTTACTGAAAAAGAAGTCCATGGAGTATGTGCTATATCGCCCGTTCACTGTATATAAAAAAGCCGGTCCCCGAAGGAACCGACTTTTAATGTCCATCACCAATAATGCACCTTCATGCAGCTCCTTAACGGAGACTACAAGGGTCACATCATGTGGTGGTTGTGGTCATATCGCCGATTACTTCCCTACGCTGGTATGATCCAGATCAGGTGCAAAGGGTCCGGAATCTCATGCGATTCCGTCTCAGTCCGGACAATTCGGACTCCCCCAGTAACGTTAACAAGTTGCAGCATACACACGCCGCAGTTCATATTCAATGAAGCTGGCCCCGATGGGCCGTCCATAACAGATTAGCGCAACCGGAACATAAAAACAACCTTTATATTCCAAATGATCAAACTCCATTGGAGACGAACCTTACATCAACATCAGGATAACATGAGCCCCATCTGCGTAGCCGATTCCTTTAATACAGGTGCATATTCATGCAAAGTCTCCTGTGAAAGTCGACTGACAGGTCCCGAGACCGAGAGGGCAGCTGCAATATTGCCTCTGCGATCCATAATTGGTACCGATACCGCGGCAGCCCCCGGCTCACGTTCCTCATAACTTGTGGCATATCCGTTATCCCGGATGTCTCCCATCTGCGCCAAATACACCGCCGGATCAATAAACACTGGCCATTCCGGTCCATTCATCAGTTCTTCACGATCATCGTCCGTGGCAAAAGCCATCAGGACTTTGCTGGAAGCCCCCACAGACAACGGGAGTCTAACGCCAACGGGAGCGACACGGCGAATCGCCTGATCACTTTGCACCGCCTGAATCCGAATCCGTTCACTGCCATCACGCAGGTACAGACTTACCGTCTCCCCCAATCGATCTCTCAGTCGCTCCATCGCAGGCAGCAATAGAATAGCCGGATCATCACTGCGGGACATATGAGCTGACAGCTCCCAGATTCGGATGCCAAGTCGGTACTTCTCCGTTGCCGCATCCCGGATCACGAACCCTCGATCCTCCAGCGTAGCCATCAGGCGGTGCACTGTACTTTTGTGCAAACCAATCTGGCTGGCAATCTCGGTGAGTCCCAGATCACTGCGTGTGGTAAAACATAATAATATATCCAGCGCCCGTTCCACAGCCCGGACGGTTAACTTACGATCTTCCATGGCATAATGCCCTCCTCATGTTTCATCACATGAAACTTGGTTACATAAATTATATGAGAAACGGTCTCATCTGTAAACCAAAAAGAGCCAAATTCAGAATAGGAGAAAGTGTAAAATTTTCCTTTTTATAAGACTTAATCCCCTGTAATTTGCACACTAAGGTAATGTTACCCATATATCTTAAGAACTATATAACAATTGCGTAACAAATGCCCTCAATCAATTGACTTTGACTATATTGGAACATACGATAAAGATATATTACATTAAGATATCGCTCTGAAGCAGGCTCTGAAATAGACGCAATTCTCTTTTCATGTCGTTGTTATCTTCAACTGAACTTCAAAGGAGGGGCATTCATGTATCCAACATCCCAGAGCGAAGCCCCGCTGCAAACAAAAGTGTCCGATCTGCCCTCTTCGCTATCACCGAGGCTGATTCGGTTCAAACATATTATCGTAGCGTTGCTGCTCTCCGTTGTATTTTTTCTACTGTTTTGTTTTATTGCACTGCATGGTTATATCGCATGGGTATTATCCAATCCAACAGTAGCGCCGGTCTTCTCCAATCCGATGCAGGCCAAGAATATGAAGTACGAAGACATCACGTTCCCGGCAGCAGATGGCAGCCGGACGATGCAGGGATGGTATATTCCTGCTGACAATGCCGCAAGCAAAACGATTATTTTCAGTCACGGCTATGGTGCCAATCGTGAAGAAACATGGGTACCCATGTATGACCTGGCACACTATGCCCATCAACTTGGGTTCAACGTCGTCATGTTCGATTATGGCTTCGCCTCCCAGGTGAACAAAGCTGTAGCCACCGGTGGCAAAGCTGAGTCACAGCAATTGCTGGGCGCGATCCAGTTTGCCAAGCAGCGCGGTGCACAGGAACTGGTTGTCTGGGGCTTCTCCATGGGTGCCGGTACGGCGCTACAAACCGGACTGATTACGCAGGAAGTCGATGCGATGATTCTGGACAGTGCGTTCCTGCTGGAGCCAGATACGCTGTATCACAACATTCACAACCAGATCGATCTCCCGCGTCAGCCTACACTGGAGATCATGAAGCTGTTGTTCCCTGTTCTGAATGGTACCGGATTGCAACAGATCCCTTATCAGGAAGTGAAAAAAGAGGACTATCCGTTCCCGATCTTCTTCATTCATGGTACGGAAGACGAGAAGGCTCCATACCCGATTGCAGAGCAACTCGCCGCCAACCAGACTAATCCGTATTCGGATGTATGGATTGTCCAGGACGCGCATCATGAACTTATTTTCCGGGAGCATCCGAAAGAATACCTGCGCCGTGTCTCAACTTTCCTGAGTCATGTAACGAAGACAAGCAGTGACGATGTGCAAAACACGAATAGTGGACAATAACCAAATTTCAATCCTCGAACTTTTCGTTCATTCCAGAGCCCTCAGGGGCTCTTTTTTTTTGCACTCATAGGACAACAGGCTCGCGGAATATACTCTTGTGACGCATGAACAGACGGTCTGAACGCATAGATCATTGGTCGGATTAGGTTACCTGTATGAACTATTTTGCATTTTTGAATTTCATCTGGAGGAGGTCTCGCGTATATGAACTGGTATGAATATGGTCACCTGCTGCCTCTGCGGATATTGGAGGAAATTCGTTTCTGGAAGGAGCAGGAGAAGGAACATACGCTCGTTATTCGTGCACTGGTTCCTGATCTGGAGCCCGCATACGTCAAGGTATTGGAGGAATGGGAGGCTATCTTTGCAAACAGCGAGCGAGTAGCGAATCAGATTTTAAAACAACTATTGCCCGCAACTCATCCACCTGCTCCTTACATCATTCGTTGTATCGATCAACTTGTGGCGGCAGCTCGTCAGCAATCCAGGGAGTTCATCAAGCAGCTGTATGTTCTTCTGGAGCAAAGTACTGCTGTGCAAGCTGTTCCGCTTGCCAAAGTACTCATTCTGCATTTTATTCGCGAATCGGAGTACTTTCTGGGTGTATTGGATACGCTCGGTCAACCTGGCATCTTGCGAGAAACGGATTCCGAGCCATCACTTTTGCTGGAAAATGCGTTGCATGCCTCAGGGTCAGGAAGCATCCATCGCCAAGCTTCAGAAGCTCCAGCTTCCCCAGAGGGAAATGAAAATGCACCTGTTGCTTCAGCACAGATCCAATCCGCAGCACTTCAGCCTTCCCCCAGCGGAAGTGCTGCGAGCCAGCCTGTCTCTACCTCACCTCAGGTCAAAGAAAAGCCGGTACCCATTGGAGGACACACACTTCCTCCCCTTCCCTATGCGTACAATGCGCTGGAGCCACATATTGATGAGCTGACGATGCGTATCCATCATGACAAACACCATCAATCTTATGTGGACGGACTAAATATAGCAGAGAAAAAACTGGCGGAATCGCGAAAAAAGAATAACTTTGAACTCATCAAGCACTGGGAACGTGAACTCGCCTTTAACGGGGCAGGCCACTACCTGCACACGATCTTCTGGACGATTATGAACCCTGCTGGCGGCGGCAAACCTTCTGGCATGCTCGCAGAGCAGATTAAGCGCGATTTCGGAAGTTATGAAGCGTTTAAGAATCAATTCACGGAAGCCGCAAACAAAGTGGAAGGCAGTGGCTGGGCGATGCTGGTCTGGAGCCCGAGAGCACACCGTTTGGAGATTTTGCAGGCGGAAAAACACCAGAACCTGTCCCAGTCCGACATCGTTCCTCTCCTGCCACTGGATGTGTGGGAACACGCCTACTATCTGAAGCATCAGAACGAGCGCAAAAAGTATATTGAAGACTGGTGGAATGTGGTCTACTGGCCGGCTGTAGCCGAGCGGTACGAAACGGCACGCAAGCTATTGTGGCCGCCTTATTAAGCTTTGGGTTAGATGGATAGAAAAAAGAGATATCTCCAGCCGAATGACTGAATGATATCTCTTTTGGGTTGATACTAGTATATCAGTATTACTGACTAATCGATGCCGCTTCAATTGCTTTATAAGCCCAATGTGTATTAGGCACATCCGACCACTGTCTTACTGCATTCGTTGCAGGATCAAGACCGATCAGTTTGTTGAGCATCGTGACGGCTTCAGCGCGAGTTACAGGCTGACTTGGACGGAAGGTACCATCAGCATACCCTGTAACTACTCCTGCCGCGTTCAATCGAGCTATCGCTTGCTGAGCCCAATGATCGTTCACATCATTAAATGTATTCGCTTCATCAGCTGTCTGTTCAGTGTTTAACAAGTGCTGTAACACGCTGGCTAATTCGGCACGAGTCATTGCTTGATCTGGCTTAAAGCTGCCATCCGTGTAGCCTTTAACGTAACCGGATTGGGCAGCAGCCGCAATGGCCAATTCTGCCCAGTGAGTAGGTTTCACATCTTTAAACGTGTGATTCCCTTCCGTTGTTGACGTGCCCAGAACACGAGTAATCAGCGTAGCCATCTCCGCACGAGTTACGGAGCGTTCGGGTCTGAAACTGCCATCAGCATACCCTTGAATATAAGGCTGTGCTTTCAAGGTGTTGTCTGTCCAGTCTTTCACTTTCACAATGGAGAACGTACTGAAATGGTCTACTTCAATCTCCACTCCTTGTTGATTATCACTATTCAGTGTGACCAGTTTGCCGTGTACAAGCTCCTTGGTCCCGTCACTGTGCTCAATATACACACCCAGCTCTTCAGAATTCACACCTGCAAGCTGGTTAGCTATAACCGGCAATACGAGCGTTACAGGACGACTCTGCAAATTGGTTTCGATAGTCATTGGACGGCCGAGAATCTGGATATCCTTTGTACCTGCGAATTGTAAAATCGACTCATTAGATTGTGCTCTCGTTTGAATATCTGCACGTTCAGCCTCTTTTTTGACGGGTACGAGGCGGAAGTAGATATCGTCTGTACGATCTTTTAAAGAGCTGGCTGGAATCGTGATACGAACGTTAGGGTTAGAAATAACCAGGTTCACACCTTGCTCAGCCAACAGCGCAGACGATCCTGAAGAGAGAGTCAGATCCCATTGCGTTACTTCGTCCTTCACATCCGGAATAAGAATAACTGCTGTACTGGAACCCGTCTGCTTCAACTGATCAATGATTGACTGTGCTTTACTTTGGCTGAGCTGAAGTTCGTCTTTTACTGTACCATCCGTTCCCCGAGTACGACTGATTTCCAATGATGCAACGGTAGCAGCTTGATCTCCATTCTCTACGTTCACCTTAATAACTTCCTTTTGCGGTGCCGGAGTTACTGAAGGTGCTGATGTTGATGGAGAAGGCGTTGGTGTCGGATTCGGTGTTGGTCCTGGTGTAGGTGTTCCGCCACCTTCATTTCCTGATCCTTTAGGTGTTACAGGACCGGACACCTTATAGTCGGATAGCCCATTCTCATTCGATGATCTTATTGCAAATACATAAGGAAGGCCATTCGTTAAATCATCAACGGTATACGATGCGGCTTCAATACCACTTTTCACCTTGATCCAATCATGCTTATCTTGGGGTGCTTGGGTTCCTTGATATTTATAGAGTACAAATTGATTTACATTGATTACTCCAGCCCAATAAACAGTAGCTTTTCCATCTCCAGCTTGTGCAACAATAGTTTCAGGTGCATCAGGTAGCACTGGCGTCCCAGCTGCTTGTGGTGTAACCACATTGGATGGGATGAATTCGGATACACTACCATCCTCGATATAATATGCTTTGACAGCAAAGACATAAGATATACCGTTCGTCAGCCCTGTAACAAACTGATTATGATAGTTCCCTACCGCGACCCAATCCTCTGGATCTTCTGGTGCTTCGCTTCCTTCATAGAGATATAACTCGTAGATAGCACCCTGTTCAAATGTCCATGTTAACATCGCTTGACCATCATCTGCCGTTGCGATGACATTATGCGGAATGATTGGTGAAGCTTTATGAGTTTTGTAATTCCTTTTTTCTGGATAGTCTACTAATTTACTCTGTGTGTCCTCAGCAGTAATAAAAATACTATAATCAGTACCAGGACTCAAATCTTTAATGAGATATGCTTTTTCTTCATTTGCTTGCACATCAACATAAGCTTGTTGACTTATTGCATTTAACTTCGTGGTTTCACTTGTCTGGTCGGATAATTCATCCAGAGGCTGATTGTCAAAATATACTCTTCCAGCCTTATTAAGCTTCACGACTATTTTGGTCATTGACGGCGTAACTGTACTCAACATTGGATAACCCGGTTCAAAAGCTGGTGCTGGTGTTTGGTTACCAGGATATGGCCGTAATACAGGGAAATCGTTGTTTACTCCTAGTTGGAAATCCCAAATAATATTGAAGTCCCATTCTTTAAAAGTATCCATAAGTTGCATTTCAGCTGGAGTTTTTCCTGTAGCATAGTTAGATTGGTCAAGCTCAAATGCTGGATCATTAACCGATACAAAATAGTTGTTTAAAAACTCCACATGATCGTTAGTAATACCCTTTTCACCCAGAAAAGCACCCACACTGCCTGAATCAATACTAAGTCCATCCGTACTGTCGTCTATGATTTCAAGAGAGCCTCCATAGTAATTACTATGAATTTCAAGGATTTCATTAGGCTCATCAAAGTTTAAATCCAGTGCGCCAAACAAACCCCCAATTTTCTCGGCACTAAAGTCTCCATTTGTACCATTACCTTTGGATATAACTTTTCCGACAGCGTAGTTATTAACAATACTCATTGGCTTTTCATATTCTAATTCGCCAATGAGGCCCCCGACCTCATAATTCCCCTCCACATTGCCCAACGCGTAATTACGTGCGATGCTACTGTTCTCCGCTTTTCCAATTAATCCACCAGCGGAATCGGCGTTTTCTTGGACCAATACATTTCCATAAGCCCGGTTTCCGACGATGATATCATTTTTACTTCTAGCTATTAATCCTCCAAACGTTCCATTAGCACTCTCAAGGCCAGATACATCCACCGTTGCGCTGCTACCACTAATGAGACTTCCAGTAGAATAGCCTACTAATCCTCCTGACCGATAATAACCACTGACCAGCCCGGTTACATGGACCTTATCTATCATTGAATTATCGGATCTTCCCGCAAGTACACCTACAGATTCATTACCAACAATATTCGCATTAACGATTTTCAAATTACTGATGTTTGCATTTTTCAGTCTGGCGAAGAGACCCACATATTCCATATCTGGTATCTGCGTCGTCAAACCCTCTATACTATGACCGTTTCCATCAAATCTCCCTGTAAAAGGTTCATCATCTGCCCCTTCAATAGGCTCCCAAGAGCGAATCGTGTGTGTGCTAGAATCCATCAAAAAGCTTTCCATGTCTTCTTTCGAAATATTATTAGTTAATTTGAAATTCCCACTCAAATCTTGCCGCACACAGTCCAATTCCTGGGGAGTAGATATTAAATTCCATAGCTGACCTGCCCCATCTATCTCTGTATTTTCAAAACAGCTACTCGCCTTAACCCCAGCCTGTCCAAATAATCCGGGCAAGGTGGCCCAGACAAATAAGAAGGCCAGTAATATCATATTTGATCTCCTGAAAATAGTGTTTTTCTTGTAACCTTGCTGCTGCATTATAATCTGTCCCTTCTCTTTCTGTTTATGAAGAGGATTATAACTGTCAGCTCTGAACCGATTCTGAACATTACTCGACATTTTCCATGTAAAAAGGCTATTTTTCGCATCCCCTTACAAAATTTGTATACAAAAAAGCAAGCCTCCTGTAATAAGAGACTTGCTTGTATTTTGAGAGACTTCCTATTTCTAAATGCTCACTTAAGAAGCACAGCCCTCGCACGCCACATAGTTGTCGCCAACCTGTTTGCTAATGGAGATCAGATCGCCCAGCTTGATATCAGACTCATCTGTAAACTCCAGATCAGCTATACGTGCAACGATCAGTGTAGCAGCCTCTTCCTTGCTTGTTGCCATTTGGCTGAACTCGGATTTTTCGCCTGTTGATACAACCTCATATAAATACGTATATCTCAATGTGTCCATCCTAACACTCTCCTTCCGAAATCACATCATATCATCTCTATTAACCAATTCCAAGCCCTAGTAAAAAATGCTAATCGTAGCGCAGCTTCATCTGCTCAGCTGTCAGGCGTACTTCTTCAGATCCAACACTAAGCACCCTGCTGGTCTCCGCCTGCGGATAGCGATCGCGCAGTGTTCGAACCAAAGCCGCAGTATATGCCGCAGCAGAAGGTACACCTGCCAACTCTTTCAGACTTGCCATCGTGCCAGGCTGAACATCGGGATATCCTTCACTCGCCCCACCTGCCGCATGCTGATAAAATCGACGCACATCTGCTGCCAATTGATCTCCCAGACCTTCCACGATGATAAAAGCAGTAATGATATACGCCTTGGCCTGCCTGCGCTGGGCAATACCACAGAATTTTAGGCCACCTACACTGACATCATAATCCCCCGGGCAAAATGCACCCTGAACTTCGCCTGTCTGCGCCTGATTCGACCACGGCGTTAGCGACTCGGCAATAATTGAAGCCATCTCCCGGAAATCATCATGAATATTGATGGCATGTCCTGGATTAGGCAGGATCAGCGACACATTGACCACCCCTGGATTCAGGGGTACGGCCGCTCCACCAGAAGGACGAACACAGACCGCTGTACCTTGGCTTCTGATCTGTTCCATCGCTTCTACAGCCTGTGGCAACCTGCGGTCGCGCAGACCCGCTACAAAGGCATCTGGGTGTCTCCATATATGTGCAACAGGCAGATGCCCTGCTCCAACCCGCCGGCACATGACTTCCTCCCATGCGAAAGCTTCAAGCACACTGCTGCCTTGTCGCATGAGCGGTGTCTCCCAGATTTGCAGACGCAATGTAGCATGTTGATCTGCTTGTGGTCCCTTTTCCGGCTGAACCGGTTGATCTGATTGGGAAGGTACACTCATCGTTCCATTACCTCCGGCTTAACGAATTCGTATGTATTCAGTATATATAGGAATGACAACGCCATATATAAATAAGCCGGTTCCCCAGGGAACACGGCTTATTTATATCACATCCAATGGCTCAGTAACTGCTGCTTCCCAAACCAAAGGAACCTGCTCATCTGGCTTGTCCAACGAGTAGACATACCTGATTTTAATCTTTCACCAAAGACAAGAACTCGGCACGTTGTGCCGGATTCTCACGGAAAGAACCACGTACAGCAGACGTTACCGTCTTGCTTCCCGGTTTCTTCACGCCGCGGGAACACATGCACAAGTGCTCGCCTTCCACGACGACCATAACCCCGTGAGGCTCAACGGCCTCTGTCAGAATGTCAGCGATCTGTGAAGTAATACGTTCCTGAACCTGCAGGCGACGTGTTACCGCTTCGACCAGACGAGCCATTTTGCTCAGACCGACGATCTTGCCGCTTGGTACGTAGCCAATGTGCACCTTGCCGAAGAACGGCGCCATATGGTGCTCACATTGACTGTAGTAGACAATATCCTTAACGATAACCAGTTCTTCATGATTCTCGTCAAACGTGACACCGAGCACATCGCGCGGGTCTACTTCATATCCGCCAAAAATCTCTTCATACATTCGGGTCACACGTGCAGGCGTTTCAAGCAGCCCTTCACGTGTACTATCTTCTCCGATCAACTTCAGGATCTGCTCTACATGATACTCGATCTTCTCCCGATTGTCGGATACTTTTGAATTCATATAATCTTTAACGCCAGCCACTGCCGAACGCCTCCTTTCGAACCACAATAAGGTAAGCAGTTATTCACTTCACTGCTATTATTTTCGGCGGCCCGAACTTTTACGCGCAGGATGTTGTTGCGGCTGAGGCATTTTCGCTCCTGGCTGCTGGTTCTTCATCATCTGCTGGGCACGCTGCATTTGCTTGCCATTCAGGTTGTAGCCCATTTGCTTCGCCATTTTCTGAAGCATGTCCGGATTGCTTTGCATTTTCTCAAGTTGTTTACGCAAGTAGAACACCCCGATGAAAAATCCCCCGACCAGACCAACAACCAATGTAATAATCGGTATTACAATATCCATCTCTTAGACACCTCTGTATGCATTCTAAAAAGCCTGATAATCCGTGTCACTCCATGATGTTCAACGCACACGTTGCAAACCTGACACAGACCGGATTTCCTGAAAGTATCATAGCATTTCCGCACGCCTTGAGCAAACGGATTTTCCAGTTTAACCGCCTGTAGGCTAACTCATGACGGCTTCAATGAAAACGGTTGTATGCAGAGCCAGATCAATTTCAACCACATCCAGAGAATAACGCGTACTTCCGCGCGCCACCCTGATTACAGGTCTGCCTGGCAATCCCCGATGCTGACGCACAATGACTCCAGTCTCTTTGGTAGACAGTCGTACAGCTGTGCCATTGGGATACACAGATACACTCTTGTTGAACTCAATCAGAATGTCCCGATCCAGCTTGGTACCAGACAGCGCCATCATCTCTTCACAAGCTTCATGTGGCAACAGGCTATCTCTCGATAACCCATTAATGAGATTATCATAGATGTTAGCTGCACTAACGATTCTCGCAAACAGATGGATATCATTTCCCTTGATGCCCCTGGGCATGCCTGTACCGTCTACATGCTCATGATGTTGCAGCGCTGTATGAGCGACCAACAGACTGAACTCCCGCTTGTTCTTAATCACTTCGAATCCACGCCACGTGTGATGCAGCGAAGAATTAGCGGCAGAACTACTGCCGGGAGGTTCCCCCACTTTGCCAATATCATGTAACAGTGCTCCCACAGCAAGATCCTTCAGTTGATTATAGTTGAGTCCCATATTCATTCCGATGACCGAAGACAACAAACACACATTCATCGCATGAACATACTGCGCATTGTCTTTGGTGCGAATATCAGTGAGCTGCACTAGCAGTTCACGCCCGTTCAGTACATCGTTCAGCAACTTATCTATACTGAGGGCGACCTTTCTGGGACTCCAATCCTTCCCGGAACGAACCGCTTCGAGTGTCACACTCATTTCGTTAATTATTGCCCGTTTCGTGGTTTCATCCAGAATGTCTTCTGGTTCCACATCTTTATACGCTTCATCCTGGATGTATAACATGGTCACGCCAATACGCTTCAACGTATTGACCATGTATACGGTGAGCTGGACTCCGGCAGACAGCAGTACCGTACCGTTACTGGAATATACCGTCTTGCCCAGAAGCTCCCCCGCTTCCACGCTCTCCACGTTTACATATTTCATGAACGTCCCCCGCTCTTACGTTACGATCGCTGCTCCAATGCGAGCAATTGCTCCTTGGTTTGCAGACCGCCTACATAACCCACCAGGGTGCCGTCTTTACCGCTGATGCGGTGACAGGGAATAATAATCGGAATCGGATTCTTGCTAATGGCGTCCAGAACTGCACGAACAGCCTTGGGTCTGCCGATGATTTCCGCAACCTGTTGGTGTGATGAGGCCTCTCCATAAGATATATCGGACAGAACTTGCCATACTTGTAGCTGGAATGGTGTTCCAAGCCGATCAAGCTGCAAGTCGAACGTTTTTCTCTCCCCTGCAAAATACTGCTGTAACTGCTTTGCAGCTTCGCTGAGCTTCTCTTCATTCTTCTCATATCGATACTCGCCGATCCAGGTACGGGCCCATTGTTGCAGGTGGGCTTCGCGTACGTGAAAGGCGCCAAAATCAATGTGACACAGTCCTTCATCGGTAGCGCATAACGTGAGTGTACCAATCGGTGTCAGTACCTCATCGTAGTACACAGGCTTGCCATGAAGCCCCGTAACTGCTGAAGGTTTCCACGCTGCGGCTTCCGGTTTGACAGATTGTCCAGACTGCTCATTCCCCGGTTCGTTCGCTGCTTCCATTTTCAAATCCTGCTGTAACGCCTGTAAAGAATTATGCTCATTGTTCTTCTGTTCCTCTGGCTGCTTCTCATTCACTTGCCCAGCCTGTGGCTGTTTGGGTAAGGTCTCGGACGAACTCAGTCGCTCCTCAGCCTTCTGCAGCATGCTTAGTACGTTCCCATCTTGTTCGTTAGCGGCAGCTTCCCCAATTGCTCTCATGGCGTCTTCTCCTCCAATTCTGCTTAACGCCCAGGCTGCGGTTCCCCGCAACTCGGGGCGCGGATCACGTTTTAGTACTTCTGTAAGTTTAGGTACAGCACTTTTGTCTTTGAAATTGCCCAGGGCAATAACGGCGTTGCGTTGAATCGGCTTCTTGCCCCGCCAGGCGGCGGAACTTTGACCGAAACGTTCCTTGAATTCCCGGTTACCGATGTCCAGAAGTGGTAGCAGCAGCGGCTTCACAATCTCCGGATCAGGATGAAACTCGGGATGGTGATCCCAGTTCTTGCCCCGATTCTTCGGACAAACAATCTGACACGTATCACAACCGTATAGACGGTTGCCAATTTTCAGCATAAATTCTTCATCCACGAACCCTTTGGTCTGGGTTACAAACGAAATACACCGCTGTGAATTCAACTGTCCAGGCCCCACTAATGCTCCTGTTGGACAGGCATCGATACATTTCGTACATTCACCGCAGTCCTCGGTCACAGGGGTGTCCGGCTGAAACGGAATATTCGTCACCAGTTCTCCGAGGAAAATCCATGATCCGAATTTGGGTGAGATAATCGCACAGTTTTTGGCGCTAAAACCAATCCCCGCACGCTGGGATACCGCACGATCCACCAACGCACCTGTGTCTACCATGCTTTCGATCATCGCTTCAGGTACGCGTTCCTTTATGAAATTAACCAATTTGTCCATCGCTGTACGCAGAACCTGATGATAATCCTGCCCCCACGCGGAGCGGGCAAAAATCCCCCGGTAGGCTCCCGGCTCCGACTTCGGCGGATTCACCATCTTGGATGGATAGGCCACAGCTATCGCTATGAGTGAAGCAGGCTCACCATCCTTCAACTCTGGACGAACCCTTTTCTCAAGATCAGGCTCTTCGAATCCGGACTCGTACCCTTTAGCCCGATGCTGTTCCAGTATGGATTTTAGCGTTACGAAGGGCTCTGCCGAAGCAAATCCGATATCATCAATGCCCAGTCCGGGGCCAGCTGCCTTGATCTCCTGCTTTAACTTTTCCCATACGGAGGCTGCATGTGCTGCCCCGGTCTGTACGCTCGTCATTTCTCTTTCCTCTCTTCTTCCGACACTTATTCCGTAAATAGTGAACGCCCGCCTCACGTAAGAGGACAGGCGTTAATTTCTATATATGCCTTGCATAATTGAATTCAAACGGAACGAGTCTATATGTTTTAACGCAATATGCGCTCTGAAGTTGTTGTGCTGTAATCATTTTACAATTTCTTCAATTCAGAGAATGGCCAGAAAATAAATTCAGCCTTGCCTACAATTTCATCAGATGTAATACTGCCAAATACTCGGCTATCCTTACTTTTGCCTTCATGACGATTATCCCCCATCACGAAGAAATGATCCGGCTCCAATGTGATTGGGCCAAAATCAGGGTCCTGCACTTCAATATCAGTGTACGTTTCCGCTTGTTGCTCGCCGTTCACATATAGATGGTGATCCCTGACCTCAATTGTATCTCCCGGAAGTCCAACGATCCGTTTCACCAGAAAATCCTTCTTCTCTACACCTTCACTTGGATCACGAAGTACAATCACATCTGATCGGGAAGGAGTACCCAGATGGTATACGATTTTGTTGACGAAAAGGCGATCTCGCTCAACCAGTGTCGGCTGCATGGACTGTCCCTTGACCATTGACAGATTAAACACAAACAGGTTCAGCAGCATCATGATTACAAAAGCAACAACAATCGTTTTGACCCAGTCCCACAGCTCGACCACCCAGGATTTCCCCGGTTGTTCAGGCTTTGACGGTTCATTACGTTGCTCGGAAGTCACATGTTCCATTGAATAATTATTGGAATTCAAAGGGACACCTCATTTATTAAATAGTTGAATTAAACTTGTAACATGGTGACCATACTCCCTTTCAGTCTACTTCATTTGGGAGAGTGAAACAATTGGTTATGAGCACCAATACCTTCGTTATCGTGAATACAGCCGGGATAGTCGCGTTAATTTAAATAGAATTCGGAGACTCCGAAGCATGTTCATAAAATGAGGGAACCAGAGGAATATGACGTGAAGAACACTCATATAAATAGAAAGGCACATCCCTCACGTTCTTACACGTTAAAGAGATATGCCTAATATGAAATGAAAATCTTTTTTTATTTCTTTTTAAACATGCAAACTAAGCTTTGGACAAAATACTAAGAGTCTGGAAAGCGCTCATAATCTGATTGGCACCGTAACCCATTGCTTCATATAGAGGCATGGCTACTTTGTTGTGCTCATCACCCGCCACCCATACCTGGCTGACTTTACGCTGCTGGAACCGCTGTTCCATAGCCTCGACAAGTGTTTTGCCGACTCCACGGCGACGATAGTCTGGATGTACCGCAATACGGTAGATACAACCCTGGTTGTGATCAATCGTACCGATCAAAGCGCCTACGAGGTCTCCCTCTTCTTCCGCAACCATGATCAGGTCAGAATCCCATGACAATTGACGGGCAAACGGGCCCATCGTGTTCTCATAACACTCTTCCGATAGTGCAACCTGGAGAAGCTCCGTCATCTGGCTTGCATCACTCAACTGAAAGGAACGAACGTGCATGTCTTAAATCTCCCTTTTCGTTAGCTTAGATGAGGTTTTTTACAAAAAGGGAATCCCTTTTTACCAAAAACCCAATGTTCATATAATGACAAAAAACGAGAAAATACCGCTTCTTCGTCAATTAAACCATACTTTTCTCCATAAAACACGCATTTTCTTTTGAAAGCGCTTAATTGTAACCGTTTACATACGAATATTAAACTTTTCATCCATTTAAACGCCTGAAAACACATAAATAGTTGCATAATGGGTAAAATATGTTTGTTATCTCTGGCCCATCATTAGATCAACGCTTCGGGGGACTTAATAAACAAAAATGTTGCTTAATTAGCTCGAATGCGGTTTAATATTAGTGGCAAGGGTATTATTACATATGTACCTGTTCTCAAAAAAACTAAAATCTCAGGAGGTATTTCATTATGACTTTTCAATTACCAGCACTTCCTTACGCTAACGACGCACTGGAACCACATATCGATGCAAAAACGATGGAAATCCACCACGATCGCCATCACAATACTTATGTAACTAACTTGAACGCAGCTCTGGAAAGCGCTCCTGAACTGCAAGAAAAAAGCTTGGAAGATCTGATTGCTAACCTTGACAGCGTACCTGAAGGCATCCGCACAGCGGTTCGCAACAATGGTGGTGGACATGCTAACCACAGCTTGTTCTGGGAAATCATTGGACCTAACGGCGGCGGCGCTCCTACAGGTGATATCGCAGCAGCTATCGATAGCGAACTGGGTGGTTTTGATAAATTCAAAGAAGATTTCGCTAAAGCAGCTACAACTCGTTTCGGCTCCGGCTGGGCTTGGCTCGTAGTTGGCAAAGATGGCAAGTTGTCCATCACTAGCACACCTAACCAAGACAGCCCTCTCTTCGAAGGTCTGACTCCGGTTCTGGGTCTGGATGTATGGGAGCACGCTTACTACCTGAACTACCAAAACAAACGTCCTGACTACATCGCCGCTTTCTGGAATGTAATCAACTGGGATGAAGTGAACAAACGTTACGCTTCTGCAAAATAAGACTGTTAGTATGCAACAGTTAACATAAAAGAGAGCCTGATTCGGTCGTTGTGACCGTGATCAGGCTCTCTTTTTGCTATCGCTATAGTTATAGTTAATGGGTGTTTTGTTTTTAACGAACCCAGGACACGCTATTGCTCCATATTTCATCGTATCGCGAACCTAACGAATCTCAGAGTAGCTATTTCTCCAAATACGGGCTTTGATGCGTACTTTTGGATTGATTTGGCTATGATAACGTCACTCAGGTTCGTTAGAATTTATAATTGTGGTATATCCACATGATAAAACCTCTGGAGTTCGTTAGCTCCCCCATTTAATTATTCACTTGATCATACGCACCAGCAAAATAACTGCTGATCAGCTTCAGAAATATGTTGGGGAATGCCATCTTGTCCATATCTTCCGGACCGATCCAGCGGTAGGTCAAGCCATCACCTTTACCTGTCAGTGTCAGCGTGCTCAGCGCAGGATCACTAACGTCAGATGATGACATCAACATCTCTCCATCGTTAAGCGATGTTGAGATGTTCTGCGCATTAGGCGTGCCCGGCTCCGATGAATGCGTTGTGTCTGATTCAGGTGACACAGCTGATGATGAGGCTGTGCCCTCCCTTGTTGCCGCCTGTGCATCGTAGGCGGCTCTGGCTTCCGCTGCGATCAGCGGAAGCTCACTGCTCTGGTCCTGCTCGGTACACTTGTACACCTGCAGGCTCCAGACAATGTGGCTGAACACATGCTCCGCATGGGTAGCCAGCCCTTCCGGGCGGGCAGCGAAGCCTTCCGCCCATAGACTGCCGGCCAGCAATGCCATGGCCGGCTCATCCGCCAGCGGCGCTGCCTTCTTGCTCGCTGCGGCGGGCGCCGCGAGCACATGTGGCAGCTCCCACATGCGGGCCAATAGGCCCGTGTCTGGGCGCTGGCGCACAAGCACTTGGCCGCGATGAGCACCGCGGCCCTCCACAATCGCGACCAGCCGCTGCTCAGGGCGCGGCGGCTTCGCCTTGGTCTTAACCGGCAGCGTAAGCTCTCTTCCGGCGATACGGCCGGAACATTGCTCCATGACCGGGCAAGTCAGGCAGTGCGGCGCTTTGGGTGTACACACCAGCGCACCAAGCTCCATCAGCGCCTGATTGAAATCACGCGCCCGCCCTTCCGGAATGAGCTCTCCTGCGAGCTCTTCCATCAACACCCGGGTGCTGCCCTTCATAATGTCCTCATCGATGAGGAAGTATCGGGACAGTACCCGCATGACATTGCCATCTACCGCAGGCTGCGGCTGGTTGAAGGCAATGCTGAGAATGGCCCCGGCCGTATACGGGCCCACCCCTTTTAATGCAAAGACAGCCTGTTTCTCCTGAGGCATCTCTCCTCCGTGCAGCTCCATGACTTGTCTCGCGGCTGCCTGAAGATTACGTGCACGGGAGTAATACCCGAGTCCCTCCCAATTTTTCAACACATCCTCTTCGGGTGCTTCCGCCAACGCCTGCACGGTCGGGAAATTTCCGATAAAACGATTGAAATACGGAATTACCGTATCGACCCGAGTCTGCTGAAGCATAATCTCCGATACCCATGTGAAATACGGATTGTTGTGGCGACGCCACGGCAAATCCCGTCGGTTGACCATATACCAGTCCAGCAAATTCACGCTGAAATGTTGTTTCTGTTCCTGTAAACCCATAGTTCCGTCCTCTCCTATTGCCAAGCTAACTACTTTTCCATCTGTTCTACGATCGCAAAGGCCGCTGCCAATTCCGTCTGATGCGTAATACTCAAATGAATGTCATATTGCTTATCATATGGCAGCTGCAGACGTTCCCAGGCTTGACTGGACAGCGAGGCCACGGGACGCCCTGTCCCATCAGGTAGCACTTCAATGTCAGTGAAGCCCATGATGCCACCAATCCCGCAGCCAAATGCCTTGGACACCGCTTCTTTCGCTGCAAATCGACCGGATACAAACTCCGTCATCCGCTTTCCCCGCTCTGCCGCGATCTCCCGCTCTGCTGGCGTTAAAATTCGTTTTATAAAAGCTTCCGCATGGCGACCAGACAGCAGCTTGCGCATACGTCCAATCTCCAGCACATCATTGCCAATGCCATATATCATCAACGCTTCACCCGCTTAATCTTTTATACTGTAAAAGATCTCCATTCAATCACATGATCCGTAACTCTCCGAACACGTATTCTATTGTAGCAGGAGGGGCGACCAGAAGCGAGTACCTATCCGCATTCCCATTTATGCTAAAATATGAATCAGGAATCATCTGAAACTCTTAGGAGGTCTGAATAATGCCTATAACTTTTGAATTGCCCACTGACGTAGATGCTATCATTCGCGGGGACTTTTTCCCTGCACAACAACCCGCTCAAGGGGTCATCATTCTGGCTCACGGATACAAAGGCTTCAAAGACTGGGGCATGTTCCCCTATGCAGCTTCACAACTAAGCAAGACACATCATGTGCTGACCTTCAATTTCTCTCACAACGGTATTGGCGAATATCTGGAGCAATTCTCTGAACTTGAAAAGTTCGCAGTGAATACGTACAGCCGGGAGCTTGCTGATCTGGCCCTAGTGCTTGAGTATGTAGCTATACAACCTGAACTCGCTGGACTTCCTGTATACCTGGTTGGACATAGCCGTGGTGCGGGCGTAAGTCTCGTTTATGCATTGGATCATCCCGAGCAGGTGGCAGGTGTCATCTCCTGGAATGGGGTAACCAATCTGGATCTCTTCTCAGCGGAGCAAAAAGAAGAAATGCGTACGCATGGCCGCAGCCATGTCGTTAACGGACGTACAGGCCAGCAGATGCCACTGGACGTCTCTATTCTGGAGGACCTGGACAAGCATCACGAACGTTACGCGATCATTGACCGTTTGGCTTCTTCAACGTTGCACGTCGCACTCATTCAGGGAACAGAAGATCCCCAGCGTCTGCGGGACGGTTCTGCCGCATTAGTTCAAGCCCGCCCTGATATTCCATGGCACCAGATACCTGAAGGGAACCACACCTTTAATACGGTACATCCTTTTAAGGAAACCACTCCGCAACTGGAGCAAGCCATCACCCAAACCCTGCAACAGATCAAAGAATGGAATAGCTAACTCCTCTTTAATATAGTAGTCACCCGGATTTTTGCGGTTTCTCGTTCCACATAACAAAAAAAGTCACTGCGTGAGCAGTGACTCTTTTTGTATTCCCTAAGAGGGACGGTATTTCAATATTGGTGTTAACAGCTTATAACGTGCGTGCGCATCCACCCGTATTAGATACCAGGAATGGCATTACGTTTGTGATGTGTGCGCGTATAGAACGCTTCGAGGCGCTCTTGTGCAGCCGGATCAATCTGCTTGCCTTCGAGATAGTCGCTGTTCGCTTCATACGAAATCCCCAGCTCATCTTCGTCCGTCTGACCTTCCCATAATCCCGCAGATGGTGCCTTGTCCAAAATAGCTTGTGGCACGTTCAGATATGCTGCCAGCTGGCGTACCTGACGTTTATTCAAGGTGCTCAGTGGCGTGATATCCACAGCGCCATCGCCCCATTTGGTATAGAAACCCGTGATGGCTTCGGACGCGTGATCCGTACCTACAACGAGCAGGTTTTCTTCAAACGAAAGCGCATATTGCATAACCATACGAGTTCTTGCCTTAACGTTACCTTTGCCTTGGTGAGTCATATGGCGTGGGCTGCCCAAGGATTTGAAGCCTTGCTCCACTTCGAGTGCAATCTCGTTAACGGCATCTTCGATATTGGTTTCCACGACATGCTTCAAATCGTATGCTTTCGCTACAGCGTAGCTGTGGTCGATATCGGCTTGTTCACCGTAAGGTTGGAATACACCGAGAGTTTTGTACTCTTGATTGTTTTCTTGTGTAAGCTCGTCCGTCGCTTGTTTACAAAGCGCCGTAGCTACTGCACTATCAATACCGCCGCTGATCGCAATCAGCAAACCCTTGGCACCCGCATTTTTAACATACGTCTTCAGAAAATCAACACGCTTGCGAACTTCCTCTTCTTCGTTAATGCTTGGTTTAACCTTCAATTCAGCGATGATCTGTTGTTGCAAACTCATCGTTCACACACCCCGTTTCTAAATTAATGAAATTTGATGTCCATCTTGAAAGGTCCGAATGGTTCAATAACCTTATCTATCCAAAATGAAACGCCCCGGCATCGGTTATCCGAAGGGCGGGGCGTTCTATGGAGCGAATTAACGGCAGTAACGTTCAAATGCACTAGTGAGATCAGCCGCAATTTCCTCTGCAGAACGGTCTTCCACTTGATGACGCTCAATAAAGTGAACGAGTTCTCCGTCTTTCATCAAGGCGATGGACGGTGAAGATGGAGGATACGGTGCAAAGAATTCACGTGCTTTTGCAGTTGCTTCCTTATCCTGACCAGCAAATACAGTGTACAGGTGATCCGGTGTAATATCGTTCTGAAGGGCTTGAGATACACCTGGGCGACATTGACCTGCGGCACATCCGCAGACTGAGTTAATGACGATCAGCGCTGTTCCTTTTGCATCCGGCAGACTTGCTTCCACTTCTTCAGGAGTACGCAACTCCTGAATGCCCAGACGAGTTAGCTCATCCCGCATAGGTTGAACCATATCTTTCATGTATTGATCAAATGACATTGACATTCGGTTTCACTCCTTATAAATGGTTGTTCTATAATCTCGTTAGAATTAGAGGCGAATAGCTATCCAAAACAACGTTACATTCATATCGAAAATTATGGATGTAATGATGTGCTATTCCTATTATACATCCATAAGCAATGAAAGCAAGATTCAGAAACCGCCTGCGGAAAGGCTTCTTCCATAATATTATGTCTCATGGTCTGGCAAAATATGCTGAATACCTATTGTTCAAATGCCACTTTGAAGGTGGTCCCCTGACCTTCCTCCGATTCCACTGTAATGGTTCCATTATGTCGTTCCACAATACTTAGGCACATGGACAATCCGAGTCCGGTTCCCTTGGCTTTGGTCGTATAGAAAGGTTCAAACAGCTTCTCCTTTTTCACCCTCGGTATACCCGGTCCTGTGTCACGTACACACAGCTCCACCCTGTCGTCTACCATCCGCGTCTCCAGCGTAAGCACGCCTTTCTCATTCATGGCTTCCATCCCGTTACGGGCCAGGTTCAATACCACCTGTTTGATTTCCTTTGAATTGAGATTCAGCTTCGGCACATCATGTGCGAGCAGGAGTTCAATGCTCTGACCACGCAGATTCGCATCCGCCCATAACAATGGACTGAGTTCATGAATGATATCATGCAGCTGGGATTCTTCTTTCTCCGCAATGCGATTCTGAGCCAGAGACAAGAAATCATTAATGATACTATTCGCCCGGTCCAGCTCTTCCAGGACGATCCGGTAATAGTGATCCAGGGATTCCGGACTTTTTTCCTGCATGAGTTGAAGAAAGCCACGCACAACAGCCATTGGATTGCGTACTTCATGCGTAATGCTCGCAGCCATCTGGCCCACCAGACTGAGACGGTCCACATTATCCAGCTCACTTCGCAGCATCTCTAGCTCCGTGATATCCTGAATAATTAGCATAGCCCCTGTAACTTCTCTGGCAGGCTCTGTTGAAAAGGCATAGATTGGCACGGTTCGGGACTGAAATACGTGAGCACCGTAACGAACGGTCAATCCACTAATCTCACCATGAATGACGGCTCTGCGAATGCTTTTATCCATCTTGTCCGCCTGACCTTGTTCAACAAATTGACTGGCAGGCTGTCCAATGAGATCAGGCGTGGAGGTACAAGGTAACTGCTCTCTCGCTGTTTGCTCCATCATCTCATTGACGAACATGACCGTGCCTTCTTTATCTACAGTGGCAATGGAGAGGGGAATTGCATTCAGAATCTGATGAAGTTTCTCCGTTTCGGTTATGTATCGGTGGTGAACTTCGGAGAGATGCTGCTCCAGCCCACGATAATGTTTCATCCGTTCCAGCCATAGCAGACTCAGACTGCCCGCAACAATGCCACCAGCAGTATATCCAAGAGCTGTAAGTATCATGTAGGTTGCAGAGTATGTGGAGTCATTCTGGTGGGATGCGATCCACAACAGGCTCGTTACAATTAGTTCCATTGCAATCAGGGAGATCAGGATCGCCATTTTGCGCGAAGACGTATTATGCTTGAATCGTTTGGCAGACAACCATACAATAGGATAGAGAAGAATGCCCGTATGAAGGAGAAATCCGTACAGATCATAGGGATGCGCAAAAAGAAAATAGAAGAGAATATGTAGAATGGACAGCGTTAAGCCTATAGCGGACTTACAATACAAAATAACAAGTATCACAGGTACGATGCTTAATGATATGGGTACGGCCACTGGACTCGCAAAAAGCGCAAACAGCAAACACAGCAGCATGCTCGCGACACTTGTCACAGCTAAACTGGGTTGTACTGTTCCGGCATGTTCCATTTTGGCAATAGCCCGCCTGGGGAGCCCCAGATGGAATAAGGGAATCAGGAATACCGCCGACCCTGCCAGCAGTACTTGTAAAAGAATGTCCTTTAACGCAACCACAATGCCATCTCCTCCTCTGCCTGCACATTCCCTCATGTATTTCTGATTAAAACATAGGCGACAGTATATTACAATATATCCCTTAAGACTGCATAATAGAACTTCTCCTAACTCCATTATATTTCAGAAAAAGGCAGGAGTAGACACGTTTTACGTAAAACAGACAAAATCAATGAAAAAAGAGGGTAATAACGTATGTATGATGTCATTGTAATTGGTGGTGGATCTGCGGGCCTGATGGCTTGCGTTGCAGCTGCCGAGCATGGAGCCTCTGTGCTTCTGCTGGATAAAGGAGATCAACTGGGTCGTAAACTCGGCATCTCTGGCGGAGGTCGGTGCAATGTAACCAATGCCAAGGAAACGGATGAACTCATCCGGCATATTCCGGGTAATGGCCGCTTTTTATATAGTTCGTTTCAGAATCTGGACAACCAGGGGATCATGCGTTTTTTTGAGAATCTCGGAATTGCCCTGAAAGAAGAAGATAACGGCAGAATGTTCCCCGTAACCGATAAAGCGAAAACAGTCGTGGATGCATTGGTAGGCAAAATCGTCTCCCTCGGCGTTGAGATTCGCACCAAAGAACCGGTTAAGGAACTCATTCAGAACGGTCAGCAGGTACAGGGTGTTAAATTGCTCTCAGGTAAAACCATCCTTGGACGCTCTGTTATTATCGCTACTGGCGGCAAATCCGTGCCTCAAACTGGATCAACCGGAGATGGTTATCCTTGGGCCGAAGCTGCCGGTCATACGATTACAGAGTTATATCCAACTGAAGTGCCTATTGTGTCTGGGGAGAGTTGGATTCAGTCCAAGGAACTGCAAGGTTTATCCTTGAGAGATGTCGCTTTATCTGTTATCGACGCCAAAGGAAAACCCGTCATCTCCCATCGCGGGGATATGATTTTCACGCATTTTGGTGTGTCCGGACCGGTCGCACTGCGTTGCAGCCAATTTATCCGCAAGGTTCAGATGAAGTCTGGAAACCCACAGGTTATCATGAGCATTGATCTGTTCCCTGAACTGTCCGCAGGTGCATTGGAAACCCAGGTCCAACAGGTATTGGAACAAGAATCCCGCAAGGCTGTCAAAAACATACTAAAAACATGGGTTCCGGAACGCATGATTCCATTAATGATGAAACGTGCGGAGATCAGCGATGACCTCACGTTCCACCATTTTCCCAAAGGCATGTTAAGCAATTTGTGCGGGCTAATGAAGGCTTTTACCTTCCGTGCAGACGGAACAAGATCGCTCAAAGAAGCCTTCGTTACTGGGGGAGGAATCCACTTAAAGGAGATATACCCAAAAACAATGGAATCCAAGCTGCTGCCTGGACTATTCTTTTGCGGTGAAGTTTTGGATATTCACGGCTACACTGGGGGGTATAATATCACCGCTGCTTTCTCCACAGGATATACGGCTGGTATGCATGCGGCTGAATATAAACACGCCACATCATAATAGGTATTACACACTTCATACCCATGCTGAATTGCTTCAGATGTCAAAAACCCCGATGTCCACTATCCGTGGAGTATCGGGGTTTTCAGCATTGTTCCATTTTAGAAAGGTGGATCGAACCACTCTTCGCTTGTGATTTTTGCCTTCTAGGCTTTGACACTGCCCGAGAATCCATCAGCCGAATCATCGTATGCCGGGTCCTCGCTATAGTTATGTGCACCTTGCTCAGCCTGGCTCCCCTGGTTTCCGCTCGTATAACCATCGTTCCAATCCTCATTCACGAGATGAGCCGGAATCGATATATTCTGAAACTGATCAAGCTCTTCCGTTTGCGAGGCAAATACGGCACTTCCTCCATGAGATTGTACAATCTCTACGGCAGACTGAGGATCTTGGCGATCTGTCGGGATGTACAATTCCAGCGGACCGGACTGATACGGCTTATATCCCAATTCCTCCAAGGTTGCCCTGGCGGCATTCAACGCCGAACCGTCTGCGAAATGCACCTGTAGTTCGCTATTATCCATCATCGTCTCTTCCTCCTTGCTACAGCTAATCTCTCATCACCCATAGATGAGATTCTTCTTCTATAGCATGGGCAGATATAGCGCACGATATGCTTTGACTTAGAAAGGAATTCCTTCAGGGCGTGTCTGAAAACTCCGAAGGAAGCAGATTTTGCCGAATTTTCGTTCCAAGCAAGGAAGTTTTCCGCAGGCGTGCCGGGGCACGTCAAGGGTAAGTGACACAGCATGGGGCGAAAAGGCGGTAGAAGATGAACTTCAGCGAGTTTTTGAGACACGTCCTAGGCCCGGGTCAGCCGAACCCATCCGGCAATAGATAACACACAGAGTCCAAAGGCCACCGCACCTGCGGCTGTCAGAATACCGACGATCCACCCGAGCCAGGCCAATCCCAGCGTGAATCCCATAAGAATGCCAATCGGGACGAATAACATCCGAACCATCATCGAACCTGCACGATGCAGCGCCTCCGAGTCATACGTTATGAGCTGAACATAGTCGGACGTGGCAAAAACATCCCAGGAACGATAAAACATTACCGTCAACATGATGATTAATAACGCACACACGATGACGTTGACCGGAAAAGGTGGTAATGCGACTGCTGCGATGGATAGCCCTCCAAGCTGCAAATACAATTTCATCGTAGCTGAGTTTCGGAAAAATGCCTTGAACGCAATCTCCGCTGTGCGATTCGCGATGGAACGATTGCGTAACAGTTTACGCGGTTTGCGGAAGATGATGGACCTTGTTCGCGGGGCTTTCGGTTTACTCACCGCCCGGCTTAACATTAGAGCTGTAAGCTGCAGCCTGCTCCGCAGATCCTCCCGTACATCCCCTTCAAACGTTCCCTTCATCAAGAGCCTCATCTGTCCGACTGTAATCAGAAGAAGCATGATCACCCCGATACCGAAACTGATTTTCCACGTCTGCCCATGCATCCATGATGTCGCATGAATGGTCATATAACCTATGCCGATGACGAGAGGGATCATCTGAATCCAGCGTCGCCATCCTGTAAGTCGAACCTTCGTCATATGTAGTGTTATGGCCTGGAATGAAGCTACTGCACCGAACCAGACAGCCATAAGAACAATCTGAAGATTCGACATCTCATAGACACGGGACCACAGAGGTGCAGTGAGTGCTGTAACCAAGATCATTTTGCCCAGATGTTGCAGACAGGCGCGGTAGATCCCCTGCCTCATTAACGTGTGCATCCACAACGGCCTTGATTTCAGAAACAATACATCCGCTTCCTCCACAAATATCAACACACCCCCTGTAAGCATAATGACGTCGATCAGCCCGGTCAGTACGGGTAGTGGTAATCCTGTCGCCCAAGCAGGCAGCGATTTGGTCCACAGACTCGTGTACCACCCAATCAGATAGAGTAGACCCGGAACAAGCAGATATACCCACACCGTCCAATCCACGACGAGTCTGAGATTTTTCATTTGTTCCCTGAAGTGCTCTTTGCGTCTTCGCCTGTATAAACGAAGTGGGGTATAACGCTGGGAAGTTTCCATTCTCTCTCACCCTCTCTCTATCTAAGACGTCAGTACATCAAAACAGTCAAACAAAGAGGCTTCCGGCAATCCTGCCGCTTCACGGATTTCATCCAATGTTCCCTCGGCAGCAGATCTGCCCGAAGCAATCAGAATAAACCGGTCGCAGATTCGTTCAGCGGTATCCAGCACATGCGTAGACATGAGCACACCCGCACCGCGGCGACGTTCATCATCAAGTAATTTTAGAAAATCCTTGGTTGCACGAGGGTCCAGTCCGATGAATGGCTCGTCCACAATATAGATATCCGGCGAAGACAGAAATCCGATCATCAGCATCATTTTCTGCCGCATGCCCTTCGAAAAACTGGCTGGAAGATCATTCCGAACATGGTCCATACTGAAACGAACCAACAGCTCCTCCGCTCTGGCAACAAAACCTTCTTCCTCCATTTCATACGCCGCTGCAGCCAGATCAAGATGTTCCCACAGGGTCATATATTCATAAAAAACCGGTTGCTCCGGGATATAGGCATAACGACCATCTCCTCCAATCGTCACTTCATATTTCGCATGTTCCAGCAGACCCAGCAGCGTTTTGATCGTGGTACTTTTGCCCGCACCATTCGGTCCGATAATACCTACCAGCTCTCCCCGCGCCACATTCATTCGAATATTGCGTATGGTCGATTGTCCCGGCTCGTATCCTGCCTCGGTAATATGTACGTCTAATATGGACTCCTGTATTTCCGTGCTTTTATATTCCGTTCCCATATCATTCACTCCCTGTTCTAATCAGGCGTTTATTTCATTCTTTAGTTTTATTGTAATCGAGTTGCGGGCTGTTTGTTTGATCATTTTAAGCATTTTGAATTACAAATCATGTTATAATGTTATTACATACTAACATTAATACATACTAACGTATTACTTTCATAAGTTGGATCATACTATAGGAGGAATATATCATGAATGGTGGGGCTCAGATGAAAGAGGAGCATTCCAAAAGAAAAATCCTTTCTCGCAAAATAGGCAAAATGGGAAACAGCTTGGGCGTTAGCTTGCCCAAAGTTTTGATTGATAAGCTCCATGTTTCTCAGGGCGATGAGATTGAATTTATTGAAAACAGTCAGGGAGAAATTGTACTAAAAAAGGTGAAACAAATGAAAATACCCGAAAATGTAAGACCCGAAGTACTGGAAGCTTTCTTCGACGTTTTCGAAGAAGATGAGGATATCCTCAATGATTTAAGGGATCGTTAAGATGACCATATTCCTTACCATTGAAGAAGTAGTAGCCGCTCACCATTTTATGATGAAGAAGATGAATGATACAGCACAAGCTGGGGTCAAGGATTCTGCTTTGTTGGATTCTGCGATAAATAGACCTCTCCAAAGTTTGTTTGGAGAGGATGCCTATCCTTCCATATTTGATAAAGCTACTGCCTTATTAGAGTCATTGGTTAAAAACCACTGTTTCTATAACGGAAATAAACGTACAGCTTATCTTGTAACCAAGTCCTTTCTGCGAGTGAATGGGTACCATTTGCAGATGGAACGTAAATATGCCGTTGAATTTATGGTCAAGATTGCCGAAGGCGAGTATACATTTGAAAAGATAGTACGCTTATTAGAAGAACATTCAGTAGAACGCTAGCTCATATGTCTTATAAATGCAAAAAAGAAGCAGGGGTTCCGGAGCCCCTGCTTCTTTATATTACGATGAAAATCTCATATTACCGATTTGTCTCCACCACAGATGTAGTTTCACTCTCTGCATCCGCATCCAGGTTCAGACCCAGATCCAAGGCTCCACGGCTTTCGCTCGCGTAGCTGCTGTTTACGTTACGCTCACTGTCTTTCACGCTATTGCTGCGTTCAGATTGAGCCATCGTTGCACTCTCTCCTTCCGCATCCACGTTCAAACCCAGATCCAGTGCTCCACGGCTTTCACTCGCATAGCTACTGTTTACGTTACGCTCACGGTCATTCACGCTATTGTTGCGTTCGAATTGAGCCATCGTTGCACTCTCTCCTTCCGCATCCACGTTCAGACCCAGATCCAGTGCTCCACGGCTTTCGCTCGCGTAGCTGCTGTTCACGTTACGCTCACTGTCTTTCACGCTATTGCTGCGTTCAGATTGAGCCATCGTTGCACTCTCTCCTTCCGCATCCACGTTCAAACCCAGATCCAGTGCTCCACGGCTTTCACTCGCATAGCTACTGTTTATGTTACGCTCACGGTCATTCACGCTATTGTTGCGTTCGGATTGAGCCATCGTTGCACTCTCTCCCTCCGCTTTCGCGTTCAGACCCAGATCCAGCACTCCACGACTTTCAGTTGCGTAGCTGCTGTTTACGTTACGCTCACCGTCTTTCACGCTGTTATTGCGTTCGGATTGAGCCATCGTTGCACTCTCTCCCTCCGCTTTCGCGTTCAGACCCAGATCCAGCACTCCACGACTTTCAGTTGCGTAGCTGCTGTTTACATTACGCTCACCGTCTTTCACGCTGTTATTGCGTTCGGATTGAGTCATCGTTGCACTCTCTCCTTCGGCTTTCGCGTTCAGACCCAGATCCAGTGCGCCGCGACTTTCGCTCGCATAGCTACTGCTGTCGTTACGCTCACGGTCATTCACGCTATTGTTGCGTTCGGATTGAGTCCACGTTGCACTCTCTCCCTCCGCTTTCGCGTTCAGACCCAGATCCAGCGCTCCACGACTTTCGCTCGCATAGCTGCTGTTCACGTTCCGATGGTCGCCGCCTCGTGAATAATCGCTCATCGTTGTACCTTCTCCCGACACATTGGCGTTCAAGCCAAGGCCCAGCTTGCCAGAACTGCTACGCTCAGCAGTGTGATCGGAAGAACGATCATTGTATCGGTTCGTGCTCTCTGAGGATAAGCCGGCATTGAGTCCAAGATCCAAATTCAATGCTCCACTTGCACTGGATGAACCTCCGTAGCTACCATTGTGCCCGTAACCTGTGTCACGGTGTCCTGACAGAAGAGATCCCAACTCCAGACGCAAACCTGCATTCAGATCCAGATTGCCACTGCTGTTATTGCTATAGCTATCTGCGTAAGTTGCCTGCGAAGCTCCCAGCAATCCAGCCACCAACGTACCCGACAATACCGACAATTTTACCCAACGATTCACTTTTTTCATGATAATATACACTCCTTCTCAATTTTGGTTGAATTAACGCCATTGTTGCCTAAGAGAAAGAGGTATATTGCGGCGGCCGCCCCGGCGGTGCCTGTGACCATTGACTGAACCCATCGAGCCGTTCCATTCGGAAAGCAAAATCGTAATCTGGCGTAACCAGACCCGTTGTTGCTCCCGGAAGTGCAGCGGCTGGAGCGGTTGCTCCACCTCCAGTTACACTGGACGAAACGGAACTTGTCCCTGCGGAAGCATTAGTTGCTCCGGGAGAAGTTGCTGCAACAGACCAACTATTGGGTCGTTCTGTGCGAGGCTGCAATGGAGATGCTGCATCAGTATCATCTTGTTTCAGAATGGCTTCCTGGTTACTCTGCACTTGTTCAGTGACAGATGGTTCAGCAGTTGGCTGATCTACGAGGAATAACTCGTTATCTGGCAATTCTGCATTGACATCGGAATCCTGCGTCAGATCGGTTCCTTCCACAGGCAATGCCTGCGGGGCAGCGGGTCGTTCTGGACGTATTACTGGTTCCGGGGTGACCTCAATCACTTTCCCTGTAACCTTTACTGCGTCCAGCCCTTCCTCGTTGTTCTGAGATGAAACAGGATCTGCGAGTGAACTTGTATTGGAAGTTTCACCATTCGGTGTTTTGACGACCACCGGCTGTTCCGGAGTGACTACAGGCCGTTCCGGCTTCACACTTGGAATCTCCACCTTTTCCTGATCAGGATTGAGTTCAGCGGATACGTCTACAACTGGAACTTCTGCTTTCACAGAAGGCAACTGTACATTTCCCTTAGTCAGATCCACACGGGATGAAGAGATATTGACCGAAGTAACTTCAGGTACATCCACCTTCACGGAAGGCAATTCAACCTTACCCTGCCGAAGGTCTGTTTTCACAGCAGACGTCTCTGCCTTGATCACCTCGGGTACCTCTGCGGTAAGCCCGGGCAAGGAAGCTGTACCTTCGTTCAGGTTCACCTGACTGCTTGATACATCGGCTTTGATCACCGGTGTATCCGCCTTTACAGACGGCAGTTCGACGGTTCCCTTCTTCGCATCAATCCCAATCTCTGATGTTCCGGCCGATCCAAGCGGTGTATCTACTTTCAGCTCGGATACACTCAGCTTACCTGTGGATTCATTCGCTTTGATCGACGGAACTTCAACATCCAGTAGTGGTGTGGATACCGATACCGATGGAGTCAGATTCAACCCGCCATCCGAATCGCGTGAAAACAGATTTAGCGACAATCCGCTGGACGGTTTTTCAGAAGATACCTGAGCATCATCCGCATACACATGTGACGATCCAAACCCCAGCATCAAAGTCCCTGCAAGTATTGCCAGCGGTATGCTTCCAAGACGTACGATGGATTTTGGTAATTTTGCATTCAAGTTGCTTCACCCCCTTTCCGCTAATGCGTTGGTGGGACAAGGCATATGAGTTTTCCCCTATGAATAATTAGAATACAGGGATTTCTGCCTGTTCCTCATTAAACTTGAAGGCGTTTACTCAAACGCTTTTTCATCAAAAACTTAAAATTTGAAGTAAATTCAAACCTTCATTTCAACTTTTCTAACCTGAACGGGTCCGGCATGTTTTCAGTCGCCCGCAGTCATGCTCTTTGGCGCAATGGAGCCTTTCATATCGACTTTTTTCCCGTTGCGTTTCATCAAATAAATCAACCCAAGCAAGGTCAGCAAAATGCCCGAACAGACAAAAGCCGGTACGACGCCGAACGAGGTGACCGTGAATCCACCGACTACCGGACCCATAATATTACTGGCTGTCATCACGCTTCCTACCGTTCCAAACACCCTGCCTGTCATCGCCTCAGGTGTCTGTTCCTGCAACAGGATCTGGAAGGGTACCACTGCAAACCCGATTCCGATTCCCGCCAAGGCAAACAAGGTTATAAGCAGCAGGTGCGCACTAAGTCCAGCAGATGGCCAGGCCACGACAATGATTCCGGCTGTACCAATGACCAGACCCGTGAGCGAGGTTCCCAGACCCATTTTCAAAACATGCCCTGCTTGCCTCCACTTCCGCACACTCATCGCTGCAATTAATGTTCCTACACCACTGGCCGCCACGCACCATCCCAGCAGATCACTTGAAATGCAGGGAAGCTGTCTAAATAACACCACAGTCTGTGAATCGGCAAATTGCAAAAATAGTATGGCTGAAGCAAGCAAGATCAGAGACGTTCCTACGTGGGGAAGAGTAGCGAGCATGCGGATGCCCTCCAATGTTTCTTTCCAAAAAGAGTTTTTTCGGCGGTTGTTAACATCCCCAGCTGTCTCTTCCTCTACTTCTGTTACGTTATGAATTGCGGTTTGGATCACCCGAGTTCCAGGAATCCACAATAAAATGATGCCGGAGATTAGAAAAGACGCTGAATCGAGAACAAAACACCAGGTAATGCCAAAAGCAGCTACCAACAGTCCACCAAGCGCTGGACCGATAATTTTGGACAACTGTTCAATCACTGAGCTGATGGATACCGCTTGTGCAAGCTGTTCATGCGGTACAATTTCCTTTAGCTTTCCGTTTTTGGCAGGAGAAAAGATGACATCAAACAGAGATTTGAGGACAAGCAGTATGTAGACGTGCCAGATCTGGTCGGCAAAAATCAACGCACCCACGATGACGATTCGCGCGCCATCAGCAGCAATCATCAACCATTTGCGATTCATCCGATCCGCGAGTGCTCCAGCAAACGGCCCCGTCACCAACATGGGTAATGCTGCGGACAACATGACAAACGTAATCTCCCACGGCGTTGCATTCCAGCGGATACCTACGAGTGTCAGGATCGCCAGCAGATGCAGCCAGTCCCCCAGATTGGAGATGGCCTGTGCCACCATCAATGTTACAAAAGATCGGTTATTCTTCAGCGGTCGTTGTGCTTCAAATGTTAACTCACTTGTCATCCTGCTTCTCCTCCAGTGCCTTCCGAATTCATAATATGAACTCATTATAAAAGAGCATGGCTTGACTCAACCTCCGGCCAGAGGCGGAGAAGAAGCGACATCTGAAGGATGATTTTCCTGCAAGATGAATGATCAAATTTTAAATGCTAAAAATGCAGATCTTGTGACATATCGCATGTTTTTCGTGGAAACAGAGGTTTACAATAAGAGCATGGCGACAACCTGAATCGTCAAACATAACTAACCAACTCCTATAAGTTGAAATATCTTTTACATGAACAGCATAAGGAAGAGGACCACTCTTCATCATTTCAACTTATAAAACTAATCTGAAAAGGCGGGATCAGCATGCTGGAATTACAAGAAATTGGAGCCGAACGTTCACTTCATCTGTACCGCACCTTGGCCCAGACATTCAAGAGCGTGAATGAACACGCTGTATCCGGAAGCAAAGTGCATGGCTTCAACCCCACCGCATACGGGGTGCTCGAAGTGTTATATATGAAAGGAGCTCAGCCGATTCAACAGGTTGGTGCACAACTTCTGCTGCAAAGTGGAAATGTGACCTATGTGATTGATAAGCTGGAGCAAAAAGGACTGTTACTCCGTAAGCATTGTCCGCAAGATAGACGTATCATCTTTGTGGAATTGACCGAAGAAGGTCAGCGCACCATGGATGAAATCTATCCAGGCTATGCGGTGAAGATCGACCGTGCTGTCAGTGGATTGAGCGAGGAAGATAAGGAACTGCTGTCCGAACTTTTGGGAAGGCTTGCACATTCTGCAGATCGTTTATCAGCAAGCAGTTAGAACATTCATTGCGCAAGTGCCAACAAAAATAACCGGATTTGCCTGACATCGGCGAATCCGGTTTTTCGTATATATCTTCTTTTTACTTTGATGCTTGTGGCTGCGGTGGAGCATCTGCATCTTCGGGTAGAATTAAACGTTTGCGTAGAGCCAGCGTCGTTACCCACGAGACCAATGCAATGACAAACATAATGACAAACAGGGAATGCAAACTTCCTTCCAGCACGTTACGCAGCAGCGCCCATTTGTCATCCGACAGAGCAGCATCCGTATGTGGTGCGAGCAGTTCATTCAGATCATTTTCCGAAATTCCGGCCTCCGCTAGATTCTGTTCATTCGATAACGTGGAGATCCGATAGTTCAACCAGGTACCAAAAGCCGCTGCACCAATCGTCTGTCCCAACGTACGCATGAACGTATGCAGTGCCGTAGAGGAGCCACGCTCCTTATACCCTACGGAGGACTGCGCAATAATAGTGAAGATCGTAAACGCAAATCCGAAGCCGAGACCATAAATAAAGGTCAATATGAAGAGCACGGCCTGCGGGGATGTCCCGCCCACCAGAAAGAGTCCACCCGATCCAATCGCAATTCCTGTTAATCCAATCAATGCGGTCATACGTGATCCAATTTTCATTAACAGGCGGCCTGCCAACACACTACCAATGAGCCAGCCCACCGACATCGGTGCGAGCAACAGCCCGGATTCCGTCGCATTACCTCCCCGAACCCCCTGCACCCAGAGCGGCAAATAACTGGTTAGACCGATCATCAGAGTGCTGGTTAGCAATCCGGCGATATTCGCCACACGGATGTCCCGAATTCGGAACAGATGTAGAGGAACCATTGGAGCCTGAGCTCTTTTTTCCACCACGAAAAATAAAATGATAAACAGAGCGGCAATCACACTCAGTCCTACAATCAACGGAGAACTCCAGGCATAATACTGTCCACCCGCCGACAGGACAAATAACAATGCGGTAATGCCCACCGTGAAGGTCAGCGCACCGACATAGTCAATTTTGGCTGTACGCGGAGAGATATCTTCCTTCAGATAACGAAATACAAACCACATCGCGAGCAGACCAAATGGCACATTAAAACCAAAGATCCACTGCCAGCCCAGATTATCTACAAAATAACCACCAAGCAATGGACCCGCCAGAGAGGAAATACCCCACACGGAGCTGATCCAGCCCTGAATTTTGCCACGTTCTTCAATGGCGTAGATGTCTCCGATAATCGTAAACGTAACAGGAACTACCGCACCCGCACCAATCCCCTGAATAGCACGGAAAATAATCAATTGCTCCATATTCTGCGACAGACAGCACAGGAGTGAACCCAGTAAAAATAAGGCACAGCCAATCAGAAATACAGGCTTTCGTCCATACAAGTCACTGATTTTGCCGAAAATGGGTGTACTTACAGCCATCGTCAGCAGATATGCGGTGAAAATCCAGCTAAGCAGCTGTACACTCCCCAGTTCACTGACAATGGTTGGTCCCGCTGGGCCAATCACGGTGCCTTCTATCGCTGACAGAAATGTCGCGAGCAACAGCCCCGTCAAGATGAAACTGCGCTTCAAACCTCCGGTTGCATTCACACAAACCCTTCTCTCTTCGTTTCTCTATATAATTGGTGCTTCTCCAGCTTTGTTCTGTTTCTCCGTTTACCTGTAAATTAAAAAACAATTATATATTTTTTCTTTTATTTACTTTTCTTACGAAGAAACTCATCATACAGCATCGAATACATCACCATATCCTTGTATCCGGTGGACGTATGCTGCACCTGTCGCAGCAACCCTTCTCGTGTGAAGCCGCGGTTCGTCAGGAACTCGCCGGAAGCCAGATTGCGTGGGTCAACCAGCGCTTCAATTCGATTAAGACCCATGGTCTCATACCCAAAGGGCAGCAATGCCGAGAAAGCCTCCGTCATATAACCGTGGCGCCAATAATCACGTCCCAGCTCATAACCGATCTCACCCCGGAATGCGCCTTCAAGCTGCCATGTATTGAAGCCACAGCTGCCGATGAGCTTGCCTGTTTCTTTGAGCTCGATCCCCCAGCGGATCGCATCCTCTTCCCCTGCCATATGATTGAGCAGTGCAATCATGTCCGCCGCTTCGCTTGTCCCAATCATGGGTGCAAGATTCATGTAACGGGTCACCTCGCGATCTGACCAGCATGCGAACATCTGGGCCGCATCCCGGCGACGCATTTTACGCAGACGAAGCCGCGCAGTCTCCATTTCGGGAATTCTCCCCTTGCATTTATACATATAAGACACTCCGATCCGATCTATCTCTGCAGACCATAAGATTCACTAGTCATCTAATCATAACCTGCGCCGAATGGCAACTATTCAGTCATGGACACACGTCAAAAAACCGGGCCAATGTCGCTCCCGGTCTTGTTGTACGTATGGATCAATTCAAGTTTGAGTGAATTACAGCATCAGAGCTTGTCCGAATGAATTTTAAGCTTTGGACGTTTTCTTGCCCTTCCCCAGTAATTCATCGCTAACCCGGCCAAACACAGCCGTGATTTCCTTGAATTCTTCAATGCCAGTCCCGGTTAGGCTCCATTGGTCCCCGTGGGCGGTCAGGAAGTTTTCCTGTGTCAGGTGTTCAAGCTCCTGCTTGATCTCCCGCTCTCCAACGCGATAGCCCCGTTCTTCCAATAAGGGCAGCGCCTCGCTAACGTTCAAATCCTGATTTTGCGCGAAATATAGTAGATGTATCCGTACAAAAAGATTCTGTACCTCTGCATGCATAAGCCAAGCTCCTTCCCGGGTTATAGCCCTCCGTGGTTGCTAAGTAATTACCCCACCCAAGAAGCTGAGAAACAGGAGGATTCTTCAGGTATTCCCTTCCCTTTCCGAAATCCTCCGCTTGACTAACCGCATCCTCTGCACTATCTTGAAAATAAGTACCATTTTGCTCGGGAGGGTGATTTACCATGTTTCAAGCTGTTTCCTATGAAGGAACACGAAGTGAGCAGCACACCGCCGTCCTGGGACAGTTAAGTGCTCTGATCCGCGATGAACCTAGTGCGATTGCCAATCTGGCGAACGCTGCTGCGCTGCTCAATGTATTTATGACCGACACCAATTGGGTCGGCTTCTATCTGTATGATGGAAAAGAACTGGTCCTTGGGCCATTCCAAGGATTGCCTGCCTGTATCCGAATTCCTTTGGGACGTGGCGTATGCGGTACATCTGCTGCGGAAAAACGTACCCTGGTCGTTGACGATGTTCATGCTTTCCCAGGCCACATTGCCTGTGATGCAGCATCGAACAGTGAGATCGTCGTACCGATTATCAAAAACGGCGAACTTTACGGGGTGCTGGATATCGACAGCCCGATCAAAAACCGTTTTGACGACGAAGACCGCGTCTTCCTGGAGAAAGCCGTAAGCCTGCTCTCAGAGCAGTTGTAAGCGAACAACCGTAATAACAAAGAGCGCAGTCCTCTCAGAGGTCTGCGCTCTTTGTTATCCATTAACGTTTCACACCCATGTTCTTGCTCGCCCATGTTACTTTATGCATCTAGGATAAATCCTGTTCCGCTTTAATCATCATCCCGTCGCGCAGGAATTCAGCCAGCCTCGGGTGGTAACCATCGTACATTTTGCGGAAATCTCGATGCTCGACGTACAGATTGGCCAGATCCCGATAGATCTCAGCAGTGGGCGTATAATAACCCTTAATCCATTCAAGATGCCTGCCAATAATCCGTTGTACTTTCGCACTCCCCGGTTCCAATCCATCCTCAATGGCCTGTTGCAAGTCGAGATGAACCAGATCAATTTTTGCCTGGGAATCGAGATAATCTTCCTTTGACTTCAGTTCCTGGTTTTCAGACAATGCGGACGAATGGGAAGATTGGATGTCGGACCTCTGAACGTCCTCCGTCGGCACTTGATTCATATCATTATTGACTACATGGTTAGAACTCGCTTCATTCAGCAGCTGGTGACGTCCCTTATTTACAAAACCGATATATAACTCATGTTCATCCAGTTCCTGTTCACCTTGCAAATGAGAAATCGTTTTGTCCAGTGTCTGAATCAATCCATGCAGACGGAGTGCCTTCTCCAGAATCTCAATGCGATGCTGCTGCATGATGCGAATGACGTCCTGAGGATTATCGCGGAGCATCGATCCAATCTCATTCTCCTCCATGCCTACTTCCTTACAGAAGAGAATTTGCTGGAGTCTCAACAGTTCTTGCTTTTCATAATAGGTATCCTCATCCAAACCACCAAAGGCCGGATTCAGGAGACCTGTCTCCGCATACTGGCTCAGCTCGTTCAGACTCACGCCTGACATTCCGGATACGTCAACCATGGAATATGCCATTTGAATACACCTCCTGCCTGTCCTGCAACTACAGAGTTCAGGCTTAATTCATACTGCATTTTATTTGAATAATGAGAGAATATAAGACTTTCGGCAATGCTGTACCGCTTCATTCCGCTCGTGCTCTGGATGGGTACATCATGCTTCGGTGATATGAGCGGCGTATGGTCAGTTATGTTGCGGTATGTTAACTATGTTATACCCGTCTCATCAGATGTGAACCCGCAGTCAGTGAAGAATCACTATGTATTTTTGAAACTATTTTCCACGATTTTTTTATAAAAAAATCCTGCGCCATTATCGTGGCACAGGATCATATCATTATGTTTTCATTGGGATACGGAATATCGAGTACGGGAAACGAAAAAAATCAACTTTTATTAAACATGACAAACTTCAATTCCGTCATTTCCTCTACCGCATATTTTACACCTTCACGTCCAATACCGCTCTGTTTCACACCACCATAAGGCATGTGATCGACGCGGAACGTTGGAATGTCATTAATCATAACTCCGCCTGCTTCAATCTGATCGACGGCATGGAGAGCCGTATGAATGTCGTTCGTGAATACACCAGCCTGAAGTCCATAGATGGAATCGTTGACATGTTCAATGCCCTCTTCAACCGAATCCACGGTATTAATCACCACGATGGGAGCAAACACTTCCTGACAGGATACCTTGGCATCACGGGGAACGTTAACCAGCACGGTTGGACGCAGAACGCCTCCTTCAGCTTGACCGCCTGCTGCTACTTCAGCCCCGGCCTGCTTGGCTTCTTCAATCCAATCGAGCGTGCGCTCCACATCTTTAGACGTAATCAGCGCAGAGACTACCGTATCCGGCTCGAGAGGGTCTCCAACCACCACTTGTTTCGCCGCTTCAGCAAAACGCCGGATGAATTCTTCCGAGATGTCACGATGTACGTAAATCCGCTGTAGCGAGATACATACCTGTCCCTGATACGTGAAAGCTCCCGTCACACATCGAGGAATCACTTTGTCCAGATCTGCGTCCTTATCCACGATCACCGCTGCATTCGACCCAAGCTCCAGTGTCACGCGTTTCAGCCCTGCTTTGCTACGAATGCTCGTCCCTACCGCTGGACTGCCTGTAAACGTAATGTGAGCAACATGGGGGTGCTCGACAAGCACATCACCAATCGTTTTACCATCACCGCTCACCACGTTCAGTGCACCATCCGGCAATCCGACTTCCTGAAGCAGATTAGCAATGTAATAGGAAGACAGCGGCGTCTGCTCCGCAGGTTTGAGAACAATCGTATTGCCCGCTGCCAGCGCTGGACCTACCTTGTGAGCTACCAGGTTCATGGGAAAATTAAACGGCGTGATTGCGCCAATGACGCCTAAAGGTTGCCGCATCGTATACCCGATGCGCCCTTCTCCGCCTTTGGCTGCATCCATCGGAACCGTCTCTCCGGTCAGTCGCTTGGCTTCTTCAGCGGCAAAACGATACGTTTCCACCGTACGATCAACCTCGGCCAGTGCTGCGGTAATCGGCTTCGCTGCCTCAAGCGCAATGATTCGCGCTGCTTCTTCTTTGCGTTCTTCAAGCATGGAGGACAACTTGTACAGAATATCTGCACGCTGATGTGCAGGCATCTGGCGCATTGCCTTCCCAGCCTGAACCGCAGCTGCAACAGCAGCCTCCGCTTCCTCTGCTGAAGCCGACGAGACTTCTGCCAGCGTTTCCCCGGAGTATGGTGCTTGAAGTGATTTATAATCTACGGATTCGGTCGGTTTGCCACCGATGAACAGATGTTGTTTTTTCATATGCTGCATCCTCCATTCTTTTCGAACCTTATTGAACTATTGAATGTTACATCGCCACTTCAATGACACAACAACCTTCCAATCGCTGTCTCATGTAAAAGTTCAGTTCAATTTATATAATCTATTTATACACTATTTCCGTGCCATCAACCCACTACGGCATGCGACAATCATAGCTTGTAACGTACCTGATGAGCCATTGTGGCGATCTCGAACCGTTGCATTACAAAGGATTTCACAACCTTATTTAACCGTCAGGACGGGGCACTCTGCATGTTTTAACACACCATGACTGACACTGCCCACGATCATCTCTGCCAGCATGCCTTTCCCACCTGTACCCATCACAATCATTCCACAATCTCGTTCACGCGCTACACGGCATATCTCATTAACGGGATCACCCGCAATCAGCAGCGTTTCATACGCAACATTCCGTCCGGACAACTGTCTGGTCACCGGTTCTATAATATGTTGCCCTTCTTCGGCAATCCGAGCTTCCAGATCAACACCCAATGCAGGTTCATTAATGGAGATGGCAGGATTAACATGTACGATCAACAAATTCGCAGGTTGCTTCATATCCTCAGCCAGAATCAACGCTTGCTCCAAAGCCTTATGCGCATGATCTGAACCATCAACAGCAACCAATATACGTTTCAGCATTGCAATTCCTCCTGTGAATTAGTGAGATGTAATGGCGGAATCGATATCCCGCAGATGATGACGGCGCACCAGCAGTACCACGACTCCAACCAGAACCATTAATGCGCCAAAATAAAACGGCGTTTCCGGCAGGAACCACTCGGATAATTTACCCGCAAGCCATGGAGCAAGCGCACCACCCAGGAAGCGAACAAAGCTGTATGCAGCGGAAGCAACAGAACGTTCCACAGGTGCAGCTTCCATAACAGCCGTTGTAATTAACGTGTTGTTAATCCCAAGGAAGATCCCTGCCACAATAACCGCTACAATAACGGTAGTTGGTGAACCCATCACCGTACCTACTGCCATAACAACCAGATCAATCGCAAACAGCGTAAGCATGACACTCATGGACGGCACCGATCCAAATCGGCGTTGTAATCTTGGAGCCACAAATACCGACGTAATCGCAAGCATCAGTCCCCAGCCAAAGAATACATAACCCAAGCCGTGCTCATCCAGATTCATGACATAGGGTGAATAAGCCATCAAGGTAAAGAAACCAAAGTTATACAGGAAGGCGGTAATCGCCAATGTTTTCAATGAAGGATAACTCAATGCTTTGAACGGATCGGACAAAGAACTGCGTGTTTTCGGTTTTGCCATCTTGGGCAACATAAATGTAATGCTGATAAAGGCAATCGCCATCAGAACAGCCACGCCGTAGAACGGGCCACGCCAAGAGATGGAACCAAGCTCACCGCCAAGCAGCGGACCAACCGCAATCCCGAGACCAAGTGCTGCTTCGTACAAAATAATCGCTTTGGCTGTCCCCGATGTGGACAGTCCCACTATGGCAGATAACGCCGTTGCGATGAACAAGGCATTACCAAGTCCCCAACCGCCACGATAACCGACCAGTGCACCCACCGTGTCTGAGGTACCACCGAGGAAAGAGAAGATAATAATCAGCAATATACCGCTGAGTAGCGTCCACTTCACACCAATACGGCTGGATACGACACCTGTAATCAGCATCGCTACCCCGGTTACAGCGTTATAACTGGTAAATAGCAGTGACACCTGGCTTTTCGAAGCATGCAGCTGATCTGCAATTGCGGGTAGAATCGGGTCAACCAGACCCAGACCCATAAAGGATATGATACATGCAAAGGCAACCGCCCATACCGCTCGCGGTTGGGATAGCAGACCTCCACGTGATGACGGCAATTCGTCTGGTAATGATGTATCTCTTTTCATACGTAATTCCTCCTGTGAATAATTTATGTGGTTAATCTTTATATTTGAAAATGTCCGTGAAAACGATGAAAACATTGCGTCTATTTTCATGAATAGAGGTAACAAAACGGCACAAATGACACCGGAACATCCGGTGCTTGTACAGGATCGCCACAGGTACTATGGTACTCACTCCATGTAGCGATTATGTGTATACAGTTTTGTTTATTAAACAATAGATGCTAACTTAGTTAGCCGTCTTCATCACCCTGCGGATCATGTACCTGTAATTTCTGAATACCGCTCCGAACGCGTTCACGCAGCTCTTCCAGTTCAGTCTGTACGGCATGTATGCTTTGAAGCTTCTGCTCAATCAGTTGCAGCTGACCATCCAGCGTTGTTTCCATCGTGGTGAGCTTCTCGATCCGTTCTCTCACTTCGGTTGTCTGCTGGTAGTCAAAACGTTGTTCGTTCAATGCATCTGCCGTTGCCACATAGGTATGTAGCTCCTGAAGGGAGAATCCAAGTACCTCTTTGGCGCGAACCACCTTTTTCAGATATTCGATATCCTCCCGAGTGTACAACCGCGTCCCGCCATCTGTACGCTGAGGTGAAGGCATGACACCAATCTCTTCATAATACCGAATGGTTCGCTTGGTCAAACCGCACTCCTTGGCTACGTCGTCGATTTTATATAAACTCATTCCTTCACCTCTTTCATCCTTTTCATATGTCTGTAATGTTATGTACATAATTATATATAATATTAACGTTAACGTCAACGTTAGATTTTATATATGAAATCTTGGCGAGATAAACATCGCCTTTCGTTCCCTATCTCCAACACAAAAAGACCCGCTTCACGCGCGAGTCCTCTTCTCTAACCCTATTCACTAATCTTACCTTAAGCGTTCTGCTCATTCTGTTGCTGTTGTGCACGCTGCATTTGCTTCAGACGGCCTTCCACTCTGGTAAACAGTCTAAACGTATAGAATCCTGTAGCAACCAGACTCAGAACCAACGCTCGTACATCTGTAAGCCAGAAACCGATAATGCCGAATATCGTAATAATCACACCGAACTGCATCATCAGATTGGCGCTATACTTTTGCGCTTCGTCCCATAGCTCGGGATTACTCATTGCACGCGGGGTCCGGTAACCATATATTCCGTTAATCATTTTCGGTGGTTTTTTGAACACCATTAACCCCAGAATGAAATAACACACTCCAATGATGATCCCAACTACTGCTCCTGTCAAAACGTTCTCCCCTTCACTATATAACTTCCTAAACCACATGCCATAAAAATATAAAAAACGGCTCTACGTATATACGAAGAGCCGCCTGAATCGTTTCGTAAACTTAGATATTCTTCACACGAAGTACACGCATGGCGTTCAGGACAGCCAGCACCGTGACACCCACATCGGAGAATACCGCTTCCCACATGGTGGCAATACCGAACACACCCAGTAGCAGGAAAATCGCCTTAACACCTAGGGCAAACGCGATATTTTGCCACACGATCATTCGTGTACGCTTTGCAATGCGGATTGCGCTCGCCAGTTTCGACGGTTCATCGGTCATGATGACCACATCAGCCGCTTCAATGGCGGCATCTGAACCGAGTCCACCCATCGCTACGCCAACATCGGCGCGTGCCAGTACTGGTGTATCGTTAATACCATCACCGACAAACACCATTTTTTCCTTCGGAGACTTGGCAGCTTCCAGTTGCTCCAGACGTTCGACTTTGTCCTGTGGCAGCAATTCAGCATAGACCTCATCCACACCCAGCTCGCGTCCTACCGCTTCACCCACGGCTTTCGCATCGCCTGTCAGCATGACCGTTTTGCGGATTCCGAGCTTCTTCAGCGCCTGAATGGCAGCAGCTGCATCGTCCTTCACTTCATCGGCAATGATCAGATGACCAACATACGTGCCTGCTTCAGCAACGTGGACTATCGTTCCTGCCGTCTCTGGTGTGCTATACGATATACCCGCCTGCTCCATTAATTTAGCATTGCCTACCAGCACTTCCTGACCATCGACGCTCACTTTGATCCCGTGTCCGGCAACTTCATCATAGCCTTCCACACCTTGCGTAGGAATATCTTTGGCCCAAGCTGCACGAATGGATTCGGCAATCGGATGATTGGAATTCGCTTCGGCAGTGGCTGCCAGCTTCATCAATTCTTCTTCCGTGCGTCCGCCTACGGGACGAATGGCTGTTACTTTGAATACACCTTTGGTTAGTGTACCCGTTTTATCAAAAACAACGACTTTCACATCATTCAACGCTTCAAGGTAGTTACTGCCTTTGACGAGAATACCGTTACGTGAAGCCGCTCCGATGCCACCGAAGAATCCAAGTGGAATAGAAACGACCAGCGCACAAGGACATGAGATAACCAGGAAGACCAATGCACGATAAATCCAATCAGCAAATGTTGCACCACTAAGTATCAACGGCGGAACAAATGCAATCAAGGCTGCAAGGATAACAACAACCGGTGTGTAATAACGGGCGAATTTACTAATGAAATGTTCTGTTTTCGCTTTTCGGCTGCTCGCGTTCTGCACCAGTTCCAAAATCTTGGATACCGTTGATTCACCAAACGTTTTGGTTACTTCAATCGTCAACATGCCGTTCTTGTTCACAAATCCACTCAGTACATCACTTCCGGGCTCCAGCTCACGAGGTACCGATTCACCTGTCAGAGCAGAAGTGTCCACCATGGAACGCCCCATTCTTACGATACCGTCCAGCGGTACTCGCTCGCCTGCTTTAACCACTATTCGATCACCAATCTGTACTTCTTCCGGAGATACACGACGCGTCTCGCCACCCGAACCCGTCAGGATATTCGCGTAATCCGGGCGAATATCCATGAGCGCCTGAATCGATTTGCGTGACCGATTAACCGCCATGCCCTGAAACAGCTCCCCGAGCTGATAGAAGAGCATGACCGCTACCCCTTCCGGATACTCTCCAATGGCAAAAGCACCCAAGGTAGCGACCGACATCAGGAAGTATTCATCGAACACCTGACCGCGGATAATGTTTTTGGACGCCTGGAGCACGATATCTCCCCCGGCAATCAGATACGCGAGGGCATATAGAGTAAACTGAGCCCAGCCCTCCAGTGGCGACCAGATTGCGGCAGCGAGCAACACAGAACCAGCAGCAAGACGAGCGAGCAATACTTTCGTCTGTCCTGCACCATGTTCATGCGAATGACCTGCATGTGCATCATGATCATGGGTATGGCTGTGATCATGCCCAGCATGACTTCCGTGGTCATGTGTATGATCATGTGCGTGACCATGTTGATGTTGGTCATGATTATGTGAGTGTTTGCCATGTGAATGGGAATGTCCATGATTATGTCCGGCATGATCATGACTGTGGTTATGCGCACCAGCTGCACTCCCTGTATGGGTGTGCACATGTCCGTTCACGGGTTTTCCTTTTTCTGAGATGCGAATATGCGGCTCCAGTCGAAGGACTTTGCGTTTCGTTTCTTCCACTACCTGCTCATCCATGTCGGAAGTGGTGTGTAGTGATAATGTTTTGGTAACAAAATTGACAGAGCATTCGTTAATGCCCTTAATTTTTTTGACGCCATTTTCAATCTTCAATGCGCAGTTCGCACAATCCAGTCCATCAAGCAGCAGTTCCCTTTTCACCTGTTCCTGTCCGGTTCCCATGTGAATTCTCCCCTTTGCAGTACAAAAACGATGTTATCATTCAATTGCACTCAATATATGAGCACTCATTCATATGTTTGGTTACCCCTATTATATGCACGCCTAAACATGAGTGTCAACAATCGTTGTTGATTTTTCATACAGATTATGCTAATAGTAATCATTTCGCTTTAGACGTTTTTTGGATATAATAGAGCTATAGTTGTTAACATAGGCGGTGATAGGAAATGGAACAACCGGTTAAAGCACCAAGCGAATGTGATGCGGCCTGCTCAGGTACTGAAGCCGACGTGCAGACGATTCGCACTTCACTCATAGATCGGGAGACCTCTTCCGAGATGGCGGATTGGTTTAAAGCATTCAGTGACCCAACACGTCTACGTATTATTGATGCGCTGTTACAGAAGGAATTATGTGTTCATGACCTGACGGTTCTGCTGGATATGGGTCAGTCGGCCATTTCGCACCAGCTGCGTTCACTCCGCAACATGCGGATCGTCAAGCGGCGCAAGGAAGGCAAGACGGTGTACTACTCTCTGGATGATGCTCATATTGAGCAGATTTTCCTGCAAACGCTCCAGCATATTAAACACAGCTAGGCAGCAGCCCAGCATGTTCATGAAGAAGAACCCCCGCCTCTCGGCTATACGCCGATGGGCGGGGGTTCTTCTTGGTAAGGGTACCGTTTTATACAGGATAGATATAAAGTAACTACTCCTTCTGATTACCGTTCAATTGGTGCTTGCCGCGCCGTTACAAAAGATTGTTCTTGTTCGGATCGTACAGGCCGGATCTGTCCTTGAACCAGTTGAAGATATGCGATACACATACTTTCAGCACCGCATATCCTGGAACAGCAAGCAGAATGCCCACGACTCCAAACAGATTACCCGAAGTCAGAATGACAAAGATAATCGTGATCGGATGAATCTTCAGTGTTTTACCCATGATCTGTGGCGAGATGAATTTACCCTCAATTAACTGCACGATTGTCCATACGGCAACCATCTTCAGCAGCATCACCGGCGAAGTGACCAAAGCCACGATCAACGCGGGTGTAATCGCAATTGCTGGTCCCAGATACGGAACAACACTCGTAAACGATGCGATAATTGCAAGAATCAGGGCATAATCCAGACCGATGATCATATAACCGATGTAGAGCAGAATACCGATGCAGAAGCTGACGATAATCTGTCCACGAATGAATGAACTGATCTGGTGATTGATGTCTTCCAGCACATGCATTGCACCCGTACGGCTCTTAATCGGCAAGAAAGACAGGATTTTCGATGGCAGCTTCTTGCCGTCTTTCAGCAGATAGAACAGAATGAATGGAACTGTCACAATGGAGAGTACGATTTCAGTGAAAGCTCCAAGGAACCCACCCAATGTGCTCCAGGTTGAATCAAGGATTTCCGCGGCCTTCTGGGAAGCTGTTCTCCACAGGTCCTGCCAGTTCATGTTGAGTGTTTCCTGGACCTGACCGAACAGCTGACTACCCGTCAATTCCTCAAATTGCTGTCTTACGGTCTCACTGTACGTTGGGAAATTCGCGATAAGCCCCATAATCTGATTGCGAAGCACTGGAATGACTGCCAGCACGACGACGGTCAGAATGCCTCCTATTGCAAGATACAGGATCAGAATGGACCAGCCTCGCTTGATTTTCCACCTTTCCATGACATCCACAATCGGATTCAGCAGGTAGTAAAGTATGCCTGACAGAATAATAGGTAGCACAATCGTCTTGATGAGTACTGCGAGCGGATGAAGAACAAAGGATACTTTGGTCAGAACCATCACGTTCAGTCCCACCAACAGCAAAATTAGCAGAAATAGGACAAACTTGTTGTTAAGAAAAAATCGCTTGAACCGCTCAGGCCAAACGCGGGGTTGCTCAGGTTGCTCCATAGGCGTGTCGTCCTCTCTCATGTAACCTTAATCACAATTAAACTATAAATCTAGATAAATGCCCCTTGCCTGTAAAAAATAAAATACCTTGTACAAGCCAACATATGTATAACACTCTGGTTTTATACGTATGGTGCTGTTTAACCGTTTCAAATTAAACCGGTAAAGTCATTTTACCCCAAAATGAGTCTTCTGCCCCACACCAACCATTTGCAAATTCTCCCTATTCAAAAACGGCTCGCCTCACTGGGAGACGAACCGTTAATTTGTAGCTATAGCTTACCATCAAGCCAGCTTTTACGCTGAAAATGAAGATTAAGCTTTTCCCGCCAATTGTGCGATTAACTCATAGGAATGCAGACGTGCCTTATGATCATAGATCATCGACGTAATAATCAGTTCATCTGCCTGTGTCTGCCGAATGAAGGATTCCAGCTGTCCACGTACCGTTTCTGGTGAACCGTTAACAGCTGCTTTCAGCGTCTGCTCAACGCCCGCCTTCTCGCGGTCCGTCCATTTGCCTTCCATCTCTGCCGGAGGCTGTACCAATCCCGTTGTGCCGCGAATAATGTTCAAGAACTGCTGTTGCATCGTTGTACCCAGCCATGCTGCTTCCTCGTCTGTATCCGCAACAACAGCGTTAACACCCACAATCACATGTGGCTCCTTCAAGCTATCAGATGGTTGGAAATTGTTTCGATACGTCTCCAGTGCAATACGGGTGTAATCGGGCGAGAAGTGGCTGGCAAAAGCAAACGGCAATCCCAGCTGACCTGCCAGACGTGCACTGAAATCACTGGAGCCCAGCAGGTAAATCGGAATATTCAGGCCTTCTCCCGGTACAGCGCGAACAGGCGCGTGATAAGATGTCGCCGAAGCATCAAAGTATGCTCTGAGCTCTGCCAACAGTTCCGGGAAATCTTCCCCGCTGTTCAGATCTTTGCGTAGCGCGAGCGATGTACGGCGGTCACTGCCGGGTGCACGACCCAGTCCCAGATCGATTCTGCCTGGATACAGGGACTCTAATGTACCGAACTGCTCAGCGATGACAAGCGGTGCATGGTTAGGCAACATGATGCCGCCTGAACCTAGGCGAATCGTCTTGGTTCCACCAGCCAGATATCCAATAACGACCGAAGTTGCGGAAGAGGCAATACCCGGCATATTGTGATGTTCAGCTACCCAGTAACGGTGATATCCCCACCGCTCTGCATGTTGGGCCAGATCCAAACTGTTGCGCAACGCATCAGCGGGTGTTGCACCCACAACGACGGGAGCCAGATCCAGGATGGAAAGCTTAACGTCATGAATATGTTCTTTATGGGATGAAGCCGTATTTTCTGTAGTCATTATCGTTTAATCTCCTCGATGATTATATTTTTGTATATCCAGATATATAGATTAATTATACCGCAATTGAATACGATGTAATACTGAATTAGCCGTTTACATCCGGACGGAATCCTTGCCTGCATGTGCATCCTAGCTTCCGTTCCGGCATCCGGCTTATAACTCGTTCTGCACGTACTCGGCAAACTGACGGATTGTCTCTTCGTTGCGCCGATAATACGTCCATTGTCCTCTTCGCTCGGAGAGCAGCAACCCTGCTTTGAGCATGGTCAGCAGATAACTGGATATGACCGACTGGGCCAGCCCAGCCTTCATTTGAATCGTGCCGACACAGATTCCGTTCTTGCCACCATCCGGATGCTGAGATAGTTCAAGAGGTGGAAAGTGTTGCTCCGGGTTTTTGAGCCACAACAAGATTTGTCTACGTGTCTCGTTAGATAACGCTTTGAATATAAGTATAGGTTCCATGGGTACGATTATACCCCCTTTCATCCATTTTGCAAGCACATGAACAAACAAACCGACTCGTGATCGAGTCGGTCTGGTATCATATGGAATCCTATAGAGATTCCAAAACTATATTAGAATTTGGTCGTTACCGTCTGCTTAACCTGATCCAACATCGCTTGATATGCTGGTGCATCTAGGTAACCAATACTACCGAAGAGCAGATGATCTACGGCTTCAATGCCTACAAAGTTGAAGATACCTACGTCTGAGGTTACTTTCAACCCAGCAGTCATACCAATCTGATCGTAGATTTCACTTGGTGTACCATGTGTGTTGATGATGAGTCCTTTTTTGCCTGTCAGCAATTTCTCGATTCCCGCTTCACCCGCCGCATAAGCAAAACCATAAGCGAATACACGGTCAACATATCCTTTCAAAATGGCGGGAAGACCTGTCCACCAGATCGGATAGATGAATGTGATGGCTTCTGCATCCGTAACAAACTGTTGCTCTGTTGCAATATCCTGTGGTGTCTCTCCTGCACGCATGGAAGCTGTATCGGCTTCAGTCAGTACGGGTTGGAATCCAAGCTTGTACAAATCACGAACAACTACTTCGTGGCCTTGAGCTTCAAGAGCTTCTACAGCAGTATTGAGGATTGCGTTATTGAAGCTGTCTGTGTGTGGGTGAGCATATACGATAAGATGTTTCATAGTGTTAATCCCTCCAGGTTTGGTTTGAGTTAAATTGTGAAGATAGGTTTACATTGATACGTCTCGCATACATAGATATCTATGTATGTGGACAAAAAAATATTTGGGCTCCTCTGCCTCCACCGCATTCAAATCAGGAAGGGTTGCAGGCAGAAGAGTTCATTCACTATAATCTTCGGACAATGGTGGACAACAAGCTCTCCAATTGCTCCGACTGTTCATCGGACAGGCCACTATAGATGAGGTCATTAATCTGTTCTGACACCTGATCGAATATCGGTTCGAGTTGCTTCCCCTGTTCGGTAAGGCGAATCATCGTCACCCGGCTATCTTCGGCACTCTTGCTGCGTTCAACATATCCGAGCTTCTCCAGCTTGTTGACCAGTACCGTTACTGTTGGTTGCGTGCGTTGAACACGTTCCGCCAGCATCTTGATTGACAGTGTCTCTTCCCGGTACAAGAACATTAATATATCCCCATGTGAAGGTACAATGCCTGTCACTTCATGCTGTTCCAATTCGTGAACAATACGTTTGTTGACATGATCTCTGATTCTTGCAATTAATGCAATTGCGTTGTATTTTGGCATGACCTCATTATACATAGATATCTATGTATTTTCAAGTGCTTATTTTTTAATAAGAAAAACAGCCCTTTCCACCTGTAAAGCATGAGGAAAATATCGGGCTGTTTCGATCCTGCTTTGATGCTGTTCTATAATGTTAGATCTTAGATCATCATTTTTGGATTCATGTTGAATTCTTGCTGAATTCAGTTAATCCACTGAGTAATTTTTTCAATAGATTGTCGGGATTTCTCACGCGTGGGCTCCTCAGCACGATAACCGAAGGCTGCCATCACCGAGACGTCCCATGCGCCATTCTCCAGCAAGCCCTCTTCTTCCAACAGCCCATGGACATTCTCACGGCTGAAACCTTCAATCGGGCAGGAATCAATCTCGATCTGAGCTGCCGCCGTCATCATGTTGCCGAGTGCAATATACGTCTGTTTGGATGCCCAGTCAAATAATGATCGTGGATTGTCCAGAATTCTCTGGTTATTTTGAAACTTTCCATAAGCCTCGCTTGTTAACTTAAATACATCATCCGGCATTCCCTTTGTTTCCTTCAGCATGTACTCCGCATAGGGAGAATTATAACTAGCATCTGACCGGGCCAAAATAACAACAAAATGGCTTGCTGTCGCCAATTGCTTTTGAGCACCGGAAGAGACTTCGGACAGACGTTTACGCAGGTCCGGATTTTGTACAATCAGAAACTTCCACGGTTCAAGACCAATGGAACTTGGAGATAATCTGCCTGTTTCCAATATAAATTGGAAATCCTCATCTGAGATTTTGCGGGTATTATCAAATACCTTTGTTGCATGCCGGAAATGATATGCCTTCAAAATGTCTTCCTTTTTCTTTGCCTGTGTTGTATCTTCCATGAAACTCCACGTCCTTTTTATATTTTTTTATGTTGAAGCATCAGTCTCCAGTTTTGATTTGCTTAAGTATTAGTTTAGAATCTATATCCAAAAATGAAAAGTACGCACAATATTGTTTCTTAGTTTATAAAAGTAAGTATTGTATTCTGACAACATAAATAGCCACATTGGGAATCCCCTTCTGTGAATATCCACGAATGATATTAACACCAATCACTTGCAACGAGTATCCTATTATTCAGTTAACTTTCTTGGTCCGTTATGAATTTTGATGACGTTATAAGGTCGCCTCGCCAGATGTAGAGGGCTAAGACTGGGTCTTCTCTCGATTCAGTTGTATGGATGACCCCACTTGGATGCAGAATAACAGACCCAGGTTCTCTTGGTAAAGGCTCTTCGCTACCTTTGGTCCATATTCCTGTACCACCAAGGGGGATGTATAATTCATTTGCAGGATGCACATGTGGTGGATAATACGTTTTTGGAGCTAATAAGGTAAGGCCCATAAGCAAGTGATCAGCCGTTCCCAGATCCTCCGGTCCGATAAATTGCGTAAAAGTTACTTGTGATTCTAGGTTAGGATACAGCGGATGTGGTGGATAACCGAAGGTCCAGTCAAGGAAAGGTGCCAAAGGTCTGATCGCTGCAATCAGGCTTGATTCGGCGCCTGTGTGACCAAGCTTCATAGCAGCATCCAGATATTTGGTGACAGTGGATTCTGATGGGCTAGGAAGTTTTCCAGAACTCGGCACCTCAGGCCACACCTGCAAAATCCTGCTTATCTCGTCAAGTACGTCGGAATCACTAGTGTCACAACATTCGAGACGTCTGTATAATTGGTTTAAGAATGTGTCAATCAGCCTGTTCAATTCTTCCATGGTAATATTCAACCTCCAAACACAACAACTCTAATTTTTTTCTGTCTGTTCCCCATGAATTCGGCGATAAAATAATCGTGAAGATATACTAATCACGCCTATAATTGTTCCATGAATTCTTCTTCCGAAATAACGGTGTATCCTTCTTGCCGAAGCAGTGCGGAGGTAACACCTTCACCTTGTACCTTGTGATTAGCGAAGTTTCCATCGTAAATGGTTTTCGTTCCACAGGACGGACTGAACTCTTTCAACACAACACACGACACATTCAATTTTTTGGCCCATTCCAATGTCTGATAGGCTCCCTTGATATACAGCTCTGTGACGTCCTTGCCACTTTTCTCGATCACTTTCGCAGTGCCTGCCAATACGTCTTTGCCCGTACCACCGATAATCTCAGCTGGTTCACGGGGTGTGGAGAATCCACCGAGCAACTCCGGACACACCATCTTCGCCTGCTCCTGCTCCACAAGTTCCTGAATCTTCTCATCCAGGCTAGCTGTTCCATTGTAACGGCAGGCTACCCCCGCCAGACATGAACTCACCAAATATTTCATCGTTATCTCCTTATGCCCATTCCATCTATGAAGTAAATTGTAACATATAAGATCAAGCCCTATAGCTCACCTCTGGTAATCATCGTAATTTTTACATCTTCATTGTAACGAACCTGTATAACATCCTTCGTCGACTCTAGTTCAAATGTGGCCATTCCCGGATTGTCAACTTCCCTATGAAGACTGTATTCTTGGAGGTTAACGTTAAATACTTCTTTAATCATCGGCCCTACCTTGTCCCTAAGGAGGGGTTCCTTCACATCATAAATCTTCTGATGGTAAGCCTCTACTTCATCCCAATTGCTAAAATCATTTCGATAAGAATTCTCCCCAATAATAGAGTAAACCTTATTTTCTTCTGCTACAGTCATTTGAACTAAGTAATGATCATTGAAACTAAGATTAATTATATCTCTCCCAATTTCATCATCTTTGCTACGACTTACGCCCCTAAGTTTTAGAGATGTTTCACCGAATACTGCCTTAACGGCATCCTCGGCATCTGCCAATACTGAATGAGATACCTGATCAGGACTAAGATCACCTGAAATGGATACGGCTTGCTCCTGCTGCCATGCAATCTCTCCATAATTATTCTCATTCACTAATGTTAATGTCGTATGCGATATCGGCTCCAATTCTCCTTGCTTCATACTCACATAACGTTGAACTGATACAGGTTTAAGCGTTGGAGTGCTGCCTATACTTTGCAAAAGCGATGGAACTTGACGCATATAACGGTGCTCCAGTTCGTTCGGCTGCATCTCACGTCTCATCTGTACTTCACGCAGATTGCCTGTTGCCGCATCAAGCCATATCTGCGCATACTCCTTCTCACTTTCTTTTCCAGCCTCTACATATATTCTGCCGGACACAGGCAAGTCTTCCACTTTCGTAATCTTCAGCTGTTTACCCAGATCGTCTCGCATGGTAGTCGCAACATTTCTTTTCATCTTATCCGTTAGCAGATTCGTGCTTAGATCATCAGATAACTGTAACGCTGCCGTGGGATAGACCTGCTCGATCACAGGCTTCACCAGCTGTCCATCATCCCAGCTCCATAGAAACAATCCAGCAGCAATAACCAACGCACCCGTACCTGCAACAAGAGGCCCTCTTCTAGAGCGACGCTTGTGTGACGCGTTGTTCACTTGCGGTCTAAACGGCCTGGATGGCCCAGAACTGCCTTCTGACCAATCTCCCTTGCTTCCCACTTCCGACTTCTTCATCCACTCCACCTGTTGAAGCACCTTTCGCTTGTGATCCTCTGTAAAAGGAGACGACGCAAACGGCCCCTTCCGGATTTCCTTTTCCCACTGCTTATCCTTGTGTGTCATTCGCTTCGCTCCTCCCATTGTTTCCGTACCTTATCCTTACCTCTCGATAGTCTGGATTTTACTGTGCCTAAGCTGATTTTCAACATCTCTGCAATCTCACTCGTCGTGAGCTCATACCTCAGATTCAGCAAAAGAATCTCCCGGAATTTCTTCGGCAACGCCAGAACAATATCCCAGATTTCATGGACATGCTCCTTGCGCATCACTTCCATCTCGGCCGAAGGATGTGCAGACTGAGATGGAACCATTACGCTCCGGCCCGAAAGCTCACGCTCTGTCTCAATGGGTAGTGTCTCTCCCCATAAGCTGCTACGAAAGAATCTGGATTTTCGATATGTAAAAGTGGTGTTTCTAGTAATCGTCAGTAGCCACGTCTTCAGTGAGCACTCTCCCCGATACTGGGCAATCCCCGAGTATGCTCGGATAAATACCTCCTGTGACAAGTCATCTGCCTGTTCGGCACTTTTGGTCAGAAAATAAGCGTAATTCCACACGTCATTTCCGTAGTCATCCATCATGCTGCTAAGTGTGTAATTGTCGATCGTCTGAGCCTGTGCCAGAAATTGATAATCCAACTGTTGTTCACCTCACTTAATATGACTGAGTCTACTGTGAATTAGTTCCCTATTTTGGACATTATTTCTTGATATTTTAGCAAAATAAAAAACAGCATGTTCAACATCGCTGAACACACTGATTCCTTCAAGTTTACGTAGTTAGTAATCTCAATCAGAAAGCTTTTAGGCGAACGCTCCACTTCAACAGTTTCTTTCTGTCCTCTGGTCTAACGTAACATTTTCATCGTTATACTTTAACCGCAGCAATCATCAGAAACATTGGTCTCCGGTTCTCGTCTCTCATGCCTGGAACCTGTTCGATCATCTCCAGCGATGGCTTGGATTCAGCTACCTGCCCAATAGCAAACCCTGCCTTAATAAGCTCATTCATATGTGTTGCCAGTGTACGATGATATTTGACTACGTCCTGATTCAGAAAGTTTGCCACACGCTTCCCTTCCTCGTGGTAATCATCCACGGGCCAGTGCAGGATTTCACCTTCGGGTCCGTAATGCCAATCCTGCGCAGCGCGAGCGGTGAAGATGGGATGTTCGGAAGATAGTACAAATGTGCCCCCTTCTACGAGACAATCATTGATCTTAGCGTACACCGTGTCTAACCGTTCAATATAATGCAAAGCAAGTGAACTAATCACAACGTCGAATTGTCCTGGTGCAAAATCAATATCTTCAATTGCCAGTTGCTTGAACTGGATCTGTGGATCGTCCGTCATTTCACGAGCACGCTGAAGCATATTTTCAGACAGATCTACACCGATCACTGAACTCGCTTGTTGCTCTCGCGCATACCGGCAGTGCCAACCAAAACCACATCCCAAATCCAACACACGCTTGTCCTTCAAATCAGGCAGTAAGGTCTGCAATTCATGCCACTCCCCCGCTGCATCCAACCCTTGAACAGAACGAGCCATCTTACTATAGTTTTGGAAAAACTCAGCCTCATCGTATTTATTTTGTTTCATCAAGAGATTCCTCCCGCCATATAAATATCCACCTACTCTACCACATAAACGATATTTAAACGTAAAAGTTGCCAAGCGAAATCAAGCCGTGTTATCATACAGAACGAACGTTCAGTATTAATAAATACAGAATGAACATTCAGTTTACTAACGGAGGTCATTATGAATACGAATTGGACGCATCCATTGGAAGGGCAAACTGTAGGTAAAGCTTTTATGAGCTACCTCGTGCCTTCCGTATTGGGGATGCTGGTAGTTGCTTTTAATTTTATTATCGACGGCATTATGGTTGGACACAAACTGGGTTCTACCGCGATGGCCGGGATCGGCATTGCCTCACCTGTCTACACGCTTTTTGTTGCCATGTCGCTGTGGATTGGTATGGGCGGGGCAACCCTGTACTCCAACGCGATGGGTAGAAAAGATATCACATCAGCCAAAGAAATTTTCACCAAATCCATTATGCTCATTATGCTAGTCACGATAGCCATTGGATATACTGCATTTACGTTCAAAGACAAGCTGGTATTCTCCCTCGGTGCTAATGCCGAGACCTTCCCGTTTGCTTCGGACTATATGAATATCATGTTGTTGTTCGGGTTTGTCTTCACCATTGAGAATGCGCTCTCTGTTTTTGTACGGAATGATGGGAATCCCAACACATCCATGTATGCTCAGATTACATTTGCTGTAGCCAATATCATCATCAATTATATAACACTATATGTACTCGAATGGGGTGTACGCGGTGTGGCCCTCGGTACAATTGTATCGGCGTCTCTTGCGCTACTTGTCCTGTTCACTCACTTTTTCAAAAAAACTAATAATCTCACGTTCACCCGGTTCAAATGGAATAACAAACTGCTGGCTTCCCTGCTGCTCATAGGTTTCCCCAGCTTTTTGGCTGAACTCGGTATGTCGGTCTTCTCTGTCTCTCACAATATCTCCATGGACCGCATTGCGGGCACGGATGGTGTAGCATCCTTTACCGTATTGAACTATATTCATGGTGTGGTACTGTTAGCGTTCCTGGGTCTGGCGTCTGCTGCCCAACCTCTGATCAGCTATTATCACGGTGCGAAACAGATTAACCGGGTACAACAAACGATACGTTTAGCCACCAAAACGGCTTTGGCATGTAGTCTACTGTTACTGCTTGTTGTTCAAATTGGTGCACCCTATTTCGTGCAAATCTTTGGAAACTTCAGTACCGGCGTAACAGATAATGCCGTCTACGGATTACGGATATTTACATTTGCCTATGTATTTATGGGTGTTAACTTTGTCATGAGCACCTATTTCCAATCTGTAGGTAATGCCAAAATGGCCATTTGGATTACAGCTGCGCGTGAAATGATCATCATGATTGCGTTGATTGCAATCCTCCCTTCATTCTTTGGTGTCACGGGTGTATGGCTTGCCGTACCACTGTCCGAAATGCTGGTTCTCGCAACCATAGCCGTATACTATAGAAAACGATCCCTTACGGATCGAATAAACGCGTTGCAGTCTGAGTAACGCTCACAGATACTAACGGCAACAGATAGCAAATAAATGGAACGTAGATGGAATGTAGGTATCCCTCATAATAAATTTAACAAACAAATAAAACAAAGCCCTGCACGATCAATATAGATCGGTCAGGGCTTTGTTTTATCCTAAATTAGATGTAATTAGATGCGTATATCAAAACGACCATTGCTGTCTATTGTTGCGTTCGCAATTTCCTTAGGGGTAGCTACGCCCATTCCATTGGATGTTGGTTGGGCAGGTGGCGCCTCCTTCGTAGCAGTTGTACCGGTTCCTTGAGAGCTTTGCTGTGCAATCTGTGCCTCAATCTGCTTGATCTGCTGTTCAAGCTGTTTGGTCTTAGTCTCCTTGGTCTTCTCATCGTCCTTGCTGGATTGCACTTTCTCCAATTGAGCCTCAAGCTTCGTCTTTTGTTTCTCCAAGCTACTTGAATTGTCCGTACTCGAAGATGTCGATATGTAAGATGTAGTGGAACTGGCTGCAGAAGATATATTCATTATGGTTCTCCTCCTCTTTACTTGGCTCCACTATACCCTAATCCAATGAGTTGTACGTTAAATTCAACTGAAAGGTTGCTGAACGAGCTAAGAATCAGAAGTTTATCGTATTGAAGTATGTATATCAGCATTACTCCATAGTCCAATTTTAATTCTAAGAGTCTTCAGATTAATGAAATATTGATGCTGTCTTATCTATATAGTTAGTTTAATATAGTTAGTTTAATTATCCGCAGAAAAAATTAACAAAAAAAGACACACTCGATATCATCAAGTGTGTCTTCCTATTGCTTGGCGGCGTCCTACTCTCCCAGGACCCTGCGGTCCAAGTACCATCGGCGCTAGAGGGCTTAACGGTCGTGTTCGGGATGGGTACGTGTGGAACCCCTCCGCCATCGCCACCAAACGCGGTGCTTACATTTCAGAGTTGTTGTTCTCTGAAAACTAGATTCGAAACGAAACACGCGAATTATCACTTGCATATTGGATAAGCCCTCGACCGATTAGTACTGGTCAGCTCCATGCATTGCTGCACTTCCACCCCCAGCCTATCTACCTCGTCGTCTTCAAGGGGTCTTACATACTGGGAAATCTCATCTTGAGGGGGGCTTCACGCTTAGATGCTTTCAGCGTTTATCCCGTCCGTACATAGCTACCCAGCGGTGCTCCTGGCGGAACAACTGGTACACCAGCGGTACGTCCATCCCGGTCCTCTCGTACTAAGGACAGCTCCTCTCAAATTTCCTACGCCCACGACAGATAGGGACCGAACTGTCTCACGACGTTCTGAACCCAGCTCGCGTACCGCTTTAATGGGCGAACAGCCCAACCCTTGGGACCTACTTCAGCCCCAGGATGCGATGAGCCGACATCGAGGTGCCAAACCTCCCCGTCGATGTGGACTCTTGGGGGAGATAAGCCTGTTATCCCCAGGGTAGCTTTTATCCGTTGAGCGATGGCCCTTCCATGCGGTACCACCGGATCACTAAGCCCGACTTTCGTCCCTGCTCGACTTGTAGGTCTCGCAGTCAAGCTCCCTTATGCCTTTGCACTCTTCGAATGATTTCCAACCATTCTGAGGGAACCTTTGGGCGCCTCCGTTACTCTTTAGGAGGCGACCGCCCCAGTCAAACTGCCCACCTGACACTGTCCCCGCACCGGATTACGGTACCAGGTTAGAACCTAGATACGATCAGGGTGGTATCCCAACGTTGCCTCCACGCAAGCTGGCGCTCACGTTTCAAAGGCTCCCACCTATCCTGTACAGATCGTACCCAAATTCAATATCAAGCTGCAGTAAAGCTCCATGGGGTCTTTCCGTCTTGTCGCGGGTAACCTGCATCTTCACAGGTATTAAAATTTCACCGGATCTCTCGTTGAGACAGCGCCCAAGTCGTTACGCCATTCGTGCGGGTCAGAATTTACCTGACAAGGAATTTCGCTACCTTAGGACCGTTATAGTTACGGCCGCCGTTTACTGGGGCTTCGGTTCACAGCTTCGGATTGCTCCTAACCACTCCCCTTAACCTTCCAGCACCGGGCAGGCGTCAGCCCGTATACTTCGCCTTACGGCTTCGCACAGACCTGTGTTTTTGCTAAACAGTCGCTTGGGCCTTTTCACTGCGGCCCCCTCGTGCTATTCACACTACCGGGGCACCCCTTCTCCCGAAGTTACGGGGTCATTTTGCCGAGTTCCTTAACGAGAGTTCTTCCGCGCGCCTTAGAATACTCTTCTCGCCTACCTGTGTCGGTTTGCGGTACGGGCACCATCACCTGGCTAGAGGCTTTTCTTGGCAGTGTGAGATCATGACCTTCGCTACTGTAATTTTCACTCCCCATCACAGCTCAGCCTTACAATGTGCGGATTTGCCTACACATCAGCCTTACTGCTTAGACGGACATCCATCAGTCCGCGTCACTACCCTACTGCGTCCCCCCATTGCTCATAACGGCTTACGGTGGTACAGGAATTTCGACCTGTTGTCCTTCGACTACGCCTTTCGGCCTCGCCTTAGGTCCCGACTTACCCTGAGCGGACGAGCCTTCCTCAGGAACCCTTAGGCTTTCGGCGGATCAGATTCTCACTGATCTTTTCGTTACTCATACCGGCATTCTCACTTGTATAATGTCCAGCGCTCCTTACGGTACACCTTCAACCCTTATACAACGCTCCCCTACCCCTGATGCAAAGCATCAAGCCATAGCTTCGGTGGTGTGTTTAGCCCCGTTACATTTTCGGCGCAGAGTCACTCGACCAGTGAGCTATTACGCACTCTTTCAATGGTGGCTGCTTCTAAGCCAACATCCTGGTTGTCTGTGCAACTCCACATCCTTTCCCACTTAACACACACTTGGGGACCTTAGCTGATGGTCTGGGCTGTTTCCCTTTTGACAATGGATCTTAGCACTCACTGTCTGACTCCCGGAAGTAAGTCTATGGCATTCGGAGTTTGACTGAGCTTGGTAACCCTTGCGGGCCCCGCACCCAATCAGTGCTCTACCTCCACGACTCTGTTTTCCGAGGCTAGCCCTAAAGCTATTTCGGGGAGAACCAGCTATCTCCGAGTTCGATTGGAATTTCTCCGCTACCCCCACCTCATCCCCGCATTTTTCAACATGCGTGGGTTCGGGCCTCCAGTGCGTGTTACCGCACCTTCACCCTGGACAGGGGTAGATCACCCGGTTTCGGGTCTACGTCCACGTACTACATCGCCCTATTCAGACTCGCTTTCGCTGCGGCTCCGGCTCTTCACCTTAACCTTGCACGGGAACGTAACTCGCCGGTTCATTCTACAAAAGGCACGCCATCACCCCTAAAACGGGCTCTGACTTTTTGTAAGCACACGGTTTCAGGTTCTATTTCACTCCCCTTCCGGGGTGCTTTTCACCTTTCCCTCACGGTACTGCTTCACTATCGGTCGCTAGGAAGTATTTAGCCTTGGCAGATGGTCCTGCCGGATTCATACGGGGTTTCACGTGCCCCGCACTACTCGGGATCCGTCTCGGAGGGAACAGACTTTCAATTACAGGGCTTTTACCTTCTTTGGCGGGCCTTTCCAGACCTCTTCGCTTAATCGGTTCCTTTGTAACTCCATGTGAGACGTCCCACAACCCCAAAGAGCAAGCTCTCTGGTTTGGGCTTCTCCGCGTTCGCTCGCCGCTACTGACGGAATCACTATTGTTTTCTCTTCCTCAGGGTACTTAGATGTTTCAGTTCCCCTGGTATGCCTCTACATAACCTATGTATTCAGTTATGAGTAACTGGAAATTACCCCAGCTGGGTTTCCCCATTCGGACACCCCCGGATCAAAGCTTGCTTACAGCTCCCCGAGGCAGTTTCGTTGTTCGCCACGTCCTTCATCGGCTCCTAGCGCCTAGGCATCCTCCGTGTGCTCTTAGTAGCTTAACCATATTGCTCCGGTTTTGACTGCTCGCTTCCCTTGTTTTGGACTACGTCCAAAGCCAAAAGTCGCTCCCACCCAATACCATCGCAAAAGCAATTAAGTACCAATTTATTAAACTTGTTTAACACAAGTTCAGCTAAAAAGGAATGTTCTAATTCGCGTTTGTTTCGTTTCGATATCTAGTTTTCAAAGAACAAGCTCCATGCAAAAGCAAGCTGTTTGAGAGTTTGAGCTCTCAAAACTGAGCAACGAGTGAGTGTTTTGTAGCTTAGCTACATATTTGAATGTTTCCGTTGCAGGAAACGATTCTCCATAGAAAGGAGGTGATCCAGCCGCACCTTCCGATACGGCTACCTTGTTACGACTTCACCCCAATCATCTATCCCACCTTCGGCGGCTGGCTCCTTGCGGTTACCCCACCGACTTCGGGTGTTATAAACTCTCGTGGTGTGACGGGCGGTGTGTACAAGACCCGGGAACGTATTCACCGCGGCATGCTGATCCGCGATTACTAGCAATTCCGACTTCATGCAGGCGAGTTGCAGCCTGCAATCCGAACTGAGACCGGCTTTGTTGGGATTGGCTCCATCTCGCGATTTCGCAGCCCGTTGTACCGGCCATTGTAGTACGTGTGTAGCCCAGGTCATAAGGGGCATGATGATTTGACGTCATCCCCACCTTCCTCCGGTTTGTCACCGGCAGTCTATCTAGAGTGCCCATCCGAAATGCTGGCAACTAAATATAAGGGTTGCGCTCGTTGCGGGACTTAACCCAACATCTCACGACACGAGCTGACGACAACCATGCACCACCTGTCTCCTCTGTCCCGAAGGAAAGATACATCTCTGTACCGATCAGAGGGATGTCAAGACCTGGTAAGGTTCTTCGCGTTGCTTCGAATTAAACCACATACTCCACTGCTTGTGCGGGTCCCCGTCAATTCCTTTGAGTTTCAGTCTTGCGACCGTACTCCCCAGGCGGAGTGCTTAATGTGTTAACTTCGGCACCAAGGGTATCGAAACCCCTAACACCTAGCACTCATCGTTTACGGCGTGGACTACCAGGGTATCTAATCCTGTTTGCTCCCCACGCTTTCGCGCCTCAGCGTCAGTTACAGCCCAGAGAGTCGCCTTCGCCACTGGTGTTCCTCCACATATCTACGCATTTCACCGCTACACGTGGAATTCCACTCTCCTCTTCTGCACTCAAGTCACCCAGTTTCCAGTGCGATCCGGGGTTGAGCCCCGGGATTAAACACCAGACTTAAATGACCGCCTGCGCGCGCTTTACGCCCAATAATTCCGGACAACGCTTGCCCCCTACGTATTACCGCGGCTGCTGGCACGTAGTTAGCCGGGGCTTTCTTCTCAGGTACCGTCACCTTGAGAGCAGTTACTCTCCCAAGCGTTCTTCCCTGGCAACAGAGCTTTACGATCCGAAAACCTTCATCACTCACGCGGCATTGCTCCGTCAGGCTTTCGCCCATTGCGGAAGATTCCCTACTGCTGCCTCCCGTAGGAGTCTGGGCCGTGTCTCAGTCCCAGTGTGGCCGATCACCCTCTCAGGTCGGCTACGCATCGTCGCCTTGGTGAGCCGTTACCTCACCAACTAGCTAATGCGCCGCAGGCCCATCCCCAAGTGACAGATTGCTCCGTCTTTCCAGTTCTCTTCAGGCGAAGAAAACAACTATTCGGTATTAGCTACCGTTTCCGGTAGTTGTCCCAAACTTGAGGGCAGGTTGCCTACGTGTTACTCACCCGTCCGCCGCTAACCATCAGAGAAGCAAGCTTCTCTTCAAGTCCGCTCGACTTGCATGTATTAGGCATGCCGCCAGCGTTCGTCCTGAGCCAGGATCAAACTCTCCAATAAAGTATTGAAAAGAGCGATAAGCTCATTTTGAATCTGACGAGATTAAAAATCTCATTTATGCTTCGAAATCATACAGTCCGAAGACTTGTACCCATTTCTCAGCGTCGATCTTGCAAGCAAGATCGTTACTCACTCGTTGTTCAGTTTTCAAAGATCAAACTTATTTTGTTACCGAATTTTTTTCTCTTCAGCAACTCTTATATATTATCATGTCCGAACCAACTTTGCAAGCTCTTTTTTTAAGTTTCTTTCGAAGCTTATTTCATTCGCTTGCCGCACCATGTATCTTGTGTTTTCTTGGCCGGATAAATAATATACCACGCAGAACAAGCACTTGTAAAGAGTTAATTATTAAAAGTATAAAATCCACATTTTAACTGTATTAACGACCATGAATCTAGGATGAAATCTTAGTTTACATTGTAGTTTCCTTTAGCTTAATCATCTCTACTTAATCCGTCTTTCTTCTATATATAGAATGTAGCCCTCTCAACTCTCATGTTCGAGAAGAAAGGGCTACCTTATAAAGTAATCTTTATTTACTTACGTTCTACTTTGTATCCTTTATCCTCAAGCAGTTTCACGATGCCGTGATCGCCCAGGTAGTGTGCCGCGCCGACAACAATGAAATACTCCTCACCTTTGCCGTTTTTCAGGTAGCCATCGATTTTGTCCGCCATACCGATATTACGATCAACAAGCATTGCTTTGTTGTATTCTTCGTTGTCAGAGAAGGTGTCTGTCAATTCAAGCAGTTGCTCGTCATTACCTGTTTTCCACATCTCCGCCGTTTCATTCACACTGCTATCTAGTACGTCAAAGTTATCTATTGTTCCTTTTAACATTTCTTCTTGCAACTCTTTAGAAAAGTCATTAAACATACCGAGTTGAGACTCATAGGATTCTAGCCCAATGACTGGTAATTTCCGCTCTATAGCTTTCTGTATGAAATACATATCCACGCCAGATGACATTTCATATCCAGACGTCGTGGATTGCAATGTTACAAGTGCACTTTGTACCGCCCAAGGCTTAAATGCATCAAAAGCTTTCGGCTCTAAACCACTTTTCTTCAAAAGCTCGACCAGACTGGAATACGTCTCACTGGAAATATGGTCTTTCAGTGTAGTTCCATCCTCATACATACTTAGATCTAGGATCAATTTTTGTGTGGTTTCATCGGCTGCATTACTAATATCAATCTCTACGCCAAGATAATCTGCTTCAGCAAATGCCTCTTCAAACTCCGGACGAAGCGGGTAGAAGCTTTCATCAGCAATATGCATTGAACCTACCAGATAGATCGTATTCCCATTGCTTTCAACTTCCCACATGAAGCCACGTCCACCAGTTTGAGCAGTTTCGGTTGCTCCACCTTTAGATACCAATAGTACTGTACGCGTTGTAGCATCCCAGCGGACTTCATAACCTGCTGCATCACCAACAATGCGGATTGGCGCATACGTTACACCATCAATGCGTGTTAACTTGCTTTTAAGTGTAATCGTTTTGCCATCTACCACAGCTGTGATCGTATCATCTTTAGCAGTGGTCAGCCTTACATCCATAGCATCCAACGTTGTGCGCAATGGAACAAGTGTTGTGCCTTTATCTAAGATGGGTGCTCCTGTGGCATATTTCACAGCCTCGTCGTTGACCTTGACCGAAGTCTCCTGCGAAGCAGCCATTGCCGGAACGGCAGTTCCGAGCAGGCCTAACGAGATTGTAAGGGATAAGAGCATTCGTTTCCAATTCTTCATATTATGTATTCTCCTTTGGTGAATTACTTTGCCTATCCATTTTAATAGAATAGACATACTTAGATTCTACGAACAAAAGTGGGAAATGGTCCCAAAAATTATTATATCATAATAATTTGTTTGTACCTTGAAAATTTATTAGAAGAACCTACAAATTTCTTGTTTAACTCGATTCAAAAGTGAGGAGACGTCCTCGACCACTGCATAGCACGACATTTCAACGATGAGTATCACTTGTACAATAAGTATGACCAAGAACGTATGCGTATGATATCTTGACCTTTTCACACCCAGTTATTACGAAATCACCGGAACGTGAAACTCTTTGTTCACGGGAGTACCCATCAGTGTTTCAATGCGCGACAACTCCTAATTCTGCAATCGCTCCTATTGCAATCGGTACCGCGTAGCCGCTAGAACCGGAAATACGGACAATAATTCATCCGAAAACTGCGGTTTTGTAGTCATTGTTGCGAGATGGATTTAAATGCATGAAGAAAGGCCCGTTGTCAAACAAGGGCTTTTCATTTGTATTTATGCTGTGAACAGAGTAGTTCTTACTTTTTTTTGTGCGTTGTCATAATTAGTGAGAGAAAACGTCAAAAAAAGCCTATGTATCCATACAAATTTCCATAAAGAGCGAGAAAACTTTATCATTCCAATTTAAAATATTCAATATTTTCACAATGAGTGAGAAAAAGCGCAAAACTCAATTTGCATCTTTATGCATCATAATGGATACGTTTTTATGCGTTATCTTAATCTTAATTATACAGAAAAAACCACTATCTTTTATGGATAGCAGTCTCAGTCTAACGTATTCTATTTGTTTAGATTAAACTCATTTCGCAGAAACTAAATAAATACTCTCCAGATAATTAGCATTAAACATACTCGCATCCTCAAGCTAGTTTCACTTTGACTTTTTTACTGGATTCTTCAAATATTTTCAAACTTAATACAAGAATAAAATTGAAGCATTCTTTCGAAGATATTGCTGGAAATTCTCAAGTTTATTATAAATGAATCATAATATATGTACCAAAATTTGCTTTATAACACTATTTCAAATTTTAATTTTTGCTCTTTCTACACTGGGATGCATCCTCAAACTCAAGCAACCCGCACTATGAGAGATGCAAGAGTCCAAAAAGCCTTAAACATACAAGCTATTTAGCGTAACGAGTGACCAGACACATAATTTTCCACTCTGCTGTTGAATATTCAAATCCCCTCATCTGCACCATAGTAACGAACCTTCTGTCTAGTTGTCTTTCTTTAGCAAGAATTCTGAGAGAGCTAGGCATGCCACATAGTACAACAGGAATAGAATAATATTGTTGATATTAAAGGCAAACAACATATCGGAGTAGTTAACCCTTCTGTAAATGATTATCTGAAGCTGGTGTTTACAAATAATTTTTTAGAGCTAAGTGCTATTCGGGATTCCATATGTAATTCCCTTCAATTTGAAAGATGCTATACAAAAGAAGAACTTCTTAATATCTACTGTCAACTAATCCTTGATGGGGCAGTTCACGAAATTGACTTTGCCGATACACATCAAAAGAATTATTTTATTACATCAAAAGTCTCTGAATATCATATAAAGAACACAAATTATACTCCCATAATCTTTGACTATCTATCCAATTCCTATTATTATAACTTTTCACATGTAAATTGGTTCAATCATTTTGAGGTCTTGTCTGCTTTACTTAGCAACGATTTTTACAGGTTCTACTCAATAGACCAATTTATTTACTCACAAGATAGTATTTCTAATCTATTGGAAAACCTAGATTTAGATGAATTGGTTATGACAATAAATCTTTTGGATGAATTTTTTGAAGCACAAGAAAATTGTCCTTCATGGATTGAACAAATCTGTAAAGAAAAAATAGATGAAAGCATAATGTACTATTACGAGTGTGCAGACACCACAGGATATTGTGATAATTATAATATGGGAGACTTGATTAGTGAACATACTAGATCATATTGGGATAGACCAGTGAAGAATACGTCGATAAATCATCGGTTGTATCAGATTTAGAAAAGCGAATAATTAGTGACATAGAGGATGAAGTACAAGAAAAACTACGCTGAAATAGAAGGGGCTGTACGTAGAAGCCCCTTCTTTCCACTTCTTATAAGATTCAAACATTCTTCAATCTCATTAATTTCATTATCACAGAATGTACTGTGGTACAAAGTTGTAATCCCTTGGATTAAGTTAGTATAAATGTTTCGTCAACATATTCTTTTATTACACTCCCGCGTTCCATTTCGCCATTTTCAAAATCTATAGATTTGAACCCTTTCATAACCACTAACAGGTGAACCATATAATCCAACCATTTCGGTAATGTTTTGGGCACGTACATATGAAGTTGGATAATCAAATTTAGGAATGTACTCCTTAATCATTGCGGATATTTGTCCTAAGAATAAAAGACTGGATAGATACTTAACTAAAAAATTCATGACGATACTAATCGTTCCTGTTAGCCTCCTTGTAAGAGCAAAAAATTCAAGTCCTGTTTATTCCGCATCAGGTTAACAAGACAAAAAAGCTGCGTAGCGAAATGATCGACGACCTACGTTAGCGAAAATAGACATATAACGATTCCTCCTCGAAAATATGCAAAAGCCACCTTCATTCTTGATTAAGAGGTGGCTTTAAAAGCCGATTTAAGTTTTAATTAACAAGTCTAGTTGATTAAATAGTAAAAAGGCGTCACTCCATTTCTAGAGTAACACCTTTCTTATCTTTTCTTATTTCTTACTCCCAGCCATCCAGAGACCTACAGCTGCGAAAACAGCTCCAGCTCCCATCATCACCCCTTGAACGGCATCCTTCACTAGAGAGCCTTCTCCACTGATAACTGATGCTAACAGTAGTACAACTACTCCTGCACTCATTAACTTATAGGACTTACTATTTAATTGATTAATCATATTAATTACCTCCATAGTGTTTATTTGAATCGTTTTTAATTTAATGTTGTAGTGGTTGCCTCACTCACTACAGCATTACTCTAGCCCAGGCAGGGTAAGTTCCTATCTTAGATCTTGTAAGCTTTCATAGCCTTAAATAACTCTTTAAAGGTTGGGCGTTTACCGTACATCAGCACACCCGTGCGATAAATTTTGGCTGCAAGCCATCCGAAGATGATAATAGATACGATGAGAATCGCTAAGGAGGTTAGAATCTCCCAAGTTGGCGCAACTCCTGCGCCGATTCGTACCAGAATCGCGGTCGGCGACGTGAATGGAATGAAGCTTGCGATTTTCAACAAGAGAATGTTCGGCGTAGAAATACTGAAGATCGCAATATAGAAGGAAACGAGCGACAACATCGTAATCGGCAGCACAGCCTGACCGAGTTCTTCAGTACGGCTTACCATTGAACCGATAGCAGCGAACAACACCGCATACAGGAAGTAGCCCAGAATGTAGAATATGAGTCCGTACACAATAACCGCAATATTCACATCACTCAGACTCATATTGAAATCACCTAATACTGCACGGTTATGCGGCAGCAAGATATTTCCGGCAACCACCGCTCCGAAGATCCCGATTTGCAGCATCCCCACCATGAAAATACCAATGATTTTACCAAACATCTGACTGAGCGGTGATACACTCGTAATCAAAATCTCCATAATACGTGAGCTCTTCTCAGCTGTGATCTCAGAGGCAATCATGTTGCCTGTCATCATAGTCGAAGTGAACAGCAGGATAATCAGCAAGTACACCACAATATAGTTAATCGGGCTCATTGCACCTTCAGACTCAGCACCTGCTCCGCTCTCATCTGTACTCAAGCTTTGCTCGGTGAGCTTCACAGGTGTTGTAATCAGTTCCTTCTGCTCCGCTGTGAGTACATCCTTCACAACTACATCCAGCTTCACACTCTGCAACGCAGCTTCAATAGATGCGATGATCTGAGGTGATACGTCTTCTGCTGAATAGAGAATCGGCTGCGGGAACTCTTGCCCGGCAACGGCTTCAAACTTCAGATAGCCATCGGTAAGCCCTGCTTCCACATCTGCCGCAAGAGCTGCCTCATCTTTGTCGCCACTGGTGATGAATCGATAGGCCTGATCTCCTTGAGCCGCAGAGAAGCTCTCCAGTTTCTCGGAAACTTCAGGCTGCCCTGAACTCAGAAGACCAATATTTACAGGATTACTGCTTGAAGCTCCGCCAATGGAACCCCCGTTGAATAAGGTAATGAAATACGGAACATTGAGTCCGATTGAAATTAAAAGTGCAAGTACAATGGTCGTCACCATGAATGATTTCGTTTTAACTTTGTTTTTAAATGTAAAACCCGTAATCGTTCCCATTTTATTCATTCGACTCACCTACCTCACGAATAAAGATTTGGTTAAGCGTTGGTTCCTTGAGTTCAAAGTGTTCCACTGTCGTCTGGGTCATAGCTGTTCTCAAAATCTCTTGAGCCGCTTCCACCTGACTAATATGTACCAGGTACCCGCGCTCATTCCGCTCAACTTTCTTCACTCCAGACAATTGTTCGAGCCCTTCCACATTTCCAGTCGTACCCAGGAACACCTGTTCACGCGGATACCGGCTCTTGATCTCCTTGATCTCTCCTTGTACCACAGTGTTGGAACGATGCAGAATGGTGATCTGACGACACAACTCTTCAACATGCTCCATACGGTGTGTTGAGAACAGAATGGCCGTGCCTTCGTCACGCAACTCCTTGACGGTGGATTTGAGTAATTCCACGTTCACAGGATCCAGTCCACTGAACGCTTCATCCAGAATGAGAATCTGCGGTCTATGCACTACGGCTGCGATAAAGCCCATCTTCTGCTGATTACCTTTGGATAACTCCTCAATCTTTTTATCGTAATACTCAGGTACCTCAAACCGGTTCAGCCAGTACTTGAGGCTCTGGTCTGCGTCCTTGCCGTTCATGCCACGAAGCCGTGCCAGGTAATTAATCTGTTCGCTGACTTTCACCTTCGGGTACAATCCGCGTTCTTCCGGAAGATAACCCATAATCTGCTGCAGCTCCGTGTTGTAGGGCTTTCCGTTGTACAGGATATTGCCTCCGTCAGGGTGAATCAGTCCGAGCACCATGCGCATTGTTGTCGTTTTACCTGCACCATTGGCTCCGAGCAGTCCGTAAATCTCCCCCTCTTTTACATTGAGCGTGACTCCATTAACGGCTGTTTTGTCTGCATATTGCTTGACGACTTGCTTCAATTCCAATCGGTTCATCATTTATCGTCTCCCTTCGGTTATTTCCACTGTACGGGTGCATACCCGGCAATCCAGAATGCCAGCACTTCATCCAATTCCAGGTTACGGATTTTCAATACTCGGTTACTGGACAACTCCAACCTTTCCTGCGCTTCGCTGACCCGAGTTGTAATGACGCGAACCAGACCTCCCTCTTCCAAAGAAGATTCCACAACACCTGGGATACTCTCTGGCCTTAAATCTCCTTCATACCAGACTTCTTTCCATTGATCGAGCACCATATCTTTTTCGGCCATCCCCAGTGACTGACCACGGTGCATCAATACGATGTAATCCGCAAGCCTTTTGACTTCGTCCGCAATATGGGTGGCAATCAGAATCGTGGTGTCTCCCCCAGCCATGAAGGTACGGAACTGCTCAACCATCACTTTCCAGGCAAAGGGGTCCAGTCCTGATGACGGCTCATCCAAAAGTAATAATCTTGGGCGAGCTGCAATTGCAGCTGCAATCTCAAACTTTCGCCGTTCTCCCTTGGACATCTTGTTCAGCTTCACATCAACAGGTACTTCCATGTCATGGATCAGTTGGTCGAACAACTTCATATCCCAACGCGGGTACCAGTAGGACCGAAAATGAGCTGCTTCCTGTGCTGTTATCCGGTTCTCTTCCGAACCAGCGTTGTCAGCCACAAAACCAATCTGTTGTCTCAGTTCAACGGGGAGTGGCCCCTCATGTTCCTTCCCAAACCATATAATCTGTCCGGCATCTGGCAGCACTACTTGCTGCAGCATGTTAAGAAGTGTACTTTTACCTGAACCGTTATGACCGAGAATAGCGACTACATACCCTTCCGGGATGGAAAGATCAATCGGGCCAATAACTCTGCGTTTTCGCATTTTGGATACGCCGTTCAACTGGATTGCTATGGGTTCCATGTATGCATCACTCCCTTACTTCGCGTAAATAGTCTTCAGGACTTCCCGGAACAGGCTCTCCATCTCGTCTTCCGTGCATCCTACCGATTTCCCGGATTGCACCGCTGCCTGCATCGCTTCCTGTGCGGCCTTCAATCTATAATTTTCTCTGTCGCCGGCTTCTACCTGGGCCACAAATGTACCTGTCCCCTGCTTCGTACGAAGCAGGCCTTCATTCTCCAGATCCTGATAGACCCGTCTAACCGTAATGACACTGCAATTCAGCGCTCCGGCGAACTCACGAATGGACGGCAAATGTGTTCCCTCCCCCAACTGACCCGTAATAATTAACGATCTTAACTGATTTTCAATTTGGTGGTATAAAGGTTCAGCGCTATTTTCATTAATTTGAATGGGTATTTTCACATCTTGCACCTCGCCCTCCGGTACACTCCAGGCTGTTAGCTGACCATGCCGGTTTCATCCTGTATTCGTACATAAGCTCAACTCTCATTTTAATTCAAATCCCGAAGAACCAACTTCTTCAACGTCAAGCGACTAAACAGCCATAATCCAGCTACGCCAGCTATCAGAGCAATCCACATGATCGGGGAGAGCAGCCCCCATGATTTACTTGCATCCATTACCATTCGCAATCCGTAACTGTCTGACATTCGAATCAGCAAGGATAGGCCAATCGCGATTGGTATAAAAAGCATACTAAGAACCAAGTATTTCTTGCCACTGTTTAGAAACTCTCCGTAAATATACAATCCTGTTACCACAAGTCCATAACCCGTACAGGTAAGGCTAAAGGCCAGATATTGATCCCATCGGAATCCTTCGGCATGCAGGTTAACTACATATAACGATCCGTAGAAAAAGATACCATTGTAAGCAAACGCCATCAGAGACTGCTGTAACCTGGACCACATCACCGCTTGTTCCGGGATGGGAATTCTGCGATAGTAGGCCAGCATCTGCGTATAGGAATCCTCCTGTATGTAACGGAAGGAGCGCCTGCAGAACATGAACCCTTGAAATGGCAACATGATCAAAAAGAAGGCATCCACTACAGGATTAATGAAATCTGTCTGTTGTTGTCCTAATAACATCACACCGCTCATGCTGCCAGTGTATATCATGAATAATGCAGACCATAGCCATTGGAGCTTATCCTTATGCATCTGGCTGCGGGTCAACCACCACGCCTGCTTCCATTCGTTCATATGCACGCCTGCCTTTCACCTGTCATCCACTCATCTTGCTTATGGTGTTTACTGTATATATCAATATACACAGTATACAGACCGATTTCCCATCCCGTCAACCCCTAATTTTCCTGAATCAGGAAGACGGGATGGGACATAGTTCGAATTTACGTTAAAATGATTATAGTAACGAACCAAAGAAAGGAAGATTACAGCTATGGATTGGCTGATCGAGATCGGGTTTGTCCTCCTTTTCCTTATCGTCGTCATCTGGTTGATCCTCCGGGATGAACCTCATCGTCATTCTGCCAAAAAAGGCAGACACCGCATCCGCCGTAACAACGGTTATGCGGACTCTGCTTCGGGATATCCGGTCATTACAGGAGATGACTCTTATGATCGACATTCCAGACACACACCAGATCACAAATACCATGATTCGGACTCTTCATCAGGCACACATTCTCATCACAACAGCGACAATGGTAGCAGCAATGACAGCAGTGGGGATTAAACCCTATTCCCTAATCACAAAAGAAGGGCTGTACCCATTATTGTGTAAACACAATTCGGGTACAGCCCTTTGCCGTTCTCTAGCACCTGTTAGAAGAAGAGGCCTTGCGATTATACGAGGTTATAGCCGCTAGGCAGACTGCGGTTGCTACGGATCGCACGAATCTCGGCCAGAGTCAACCGCTCATTCGTAGAGATCAGGGATTCCACGTCATTGCCACGGATCAGATCATCCAAATCTCTCAAGTTGGTGTTGCCTCGGAAGACACGGAATCCACCCTGAAAGTTAGGCCGCGTAAACACAACCAGTGTTGCGTTGGAACTTGTTGAAAAAAAGCGCAGGCTCTCTACCCCGTCCAAAATATTGTCCAGGTTACGAAGACCTGTGTTGCCACGATAGATGCGGCTTCTCCCTCTGTAGTTCTCTTCTGAATACACGGTAAGACGCGGATACGTTTGACTGACGTTGACTGTTTTTTTCATTTTGTTTCCCCCTCTCGAACTCATTCTATGAATGGATGAGAGAGGAAGCGTGGACGAATCGTCTGCTAGATTTGTCCATTTTCATATTTTCAGAAGGACATAGTGACGCACGCCCGAGTAGCCGGACGTTATCCCTCTACTTTTATACGCCGAGGATAGCTTCCCATACCGGACGTGTATGACCACCAGGATATAACAGATACAACAGGACATACACGATAACACCTGTCAGTGCTGAGCCGAACCAGATCATGGACGTGAACTTGCCCCAGCGGCGATGCGTTCCGAACTTCTTTTTGAATCCCAGCACCAGTGTGGAGATGCCGAATACCGCAGCCACGGTAGCCAGGATAATATGAAAGATCAGAAATATCCGGTAAAAGATCTCCAGATCCGGGTCCCCGCCCCAAGCCGTATTGCCCACAAACACCGTTCGGGACATATAGATCACAAAGAAGATCAGAGCCGCAATCGCTCCCGCTACCATAGCGGTCTGGTGTGCCTCACGTTTGCCTCGAATAATCAGTGCCCATCCGATCCCCACCAATACTGCACTAATCACAATGAACGAAGTGCTGATCGTGGGTAGCAAAAAATACATATCCATCGTGTGTTCCCCCTCTTGTTAGAACATTGACTTCATTATTTGGCAGCCGGATTAAGCGGCCCTCCTGTACCCCCTGCGGGATACGAATCATCATCATCTTCCTGTTTCTCTTTCCGATACCATTGGAAAAATACATAGGCCAGCATGGAGGCAAAGATCCCCTCCTGAATAAACTTCATCACAATGCCACCAACCTGCTGATCTTCCTTCGCGGAAGACAAAAAGTTGAAGAAGGCCGGACCACCAAATGAGCGAAGTAACGCTGTAGAATCTCCAGACACACAATACCTCATCGCTTCAGCCCATACTGCAGGGTTGCTGTACGTCTGATACAACGGCTCGGACGCAAAGATAATCAAGCCACACGCAGGCGTAAGCAGTACCATATTCAAGAAAATAAAACCGATCTTGGATAACCCCGATGCTTGTCTGCCTTCTGGCAATGGATTCAGCAATGTCCACCACATCAGCATGGAGGTGATAAACAGGGCAATATAATACAACCGGTGAACGGTAAAATTCAACATCACGTAATCATGTACAATTGGCAGATGATACAGCGAGAACAGTCCGTTAAAGAGTACTGCCGCAACGATCGGATGAGCCAGGAACGATAGCTGGCGTGTAGGCAACCAACGTACGATTTTGCGCCATACCCAGATCGGCAATCCTTTCATCATCAGCGGCGGGGCTACCAGATAGGAGAACGCCATGCTTACCATGTGGAAGCTAAACATCACGTGACCGAGCAAATTAAAGGGCCCTGCTTGAGCCAGGTACAGGACGAACAACCCCGTAATAAACATGATTTTCTGTGCAGCAGTCGCTGGCTCTGCATCCTTTATTTGCTCGCTTAATGGTCCGACAAGCACCAAATAGGCTGCAGCAATGATCAGAAATAAAGCCAATATAAGCGGACTCCATAAGTCGTTAAAGCTAAAATATTGCAACCCGAGCATACGGGAAACCTCCCCGTGACCTAATTTGATTGTTGCCAGTATTCCTTTGAGAAGATCCTTTCGCCAAAAAGGGGAAAAGACGGCGGCAATGCGCCGCCGCCATCTCTTTTACCACCAGACCCAATACAGTGCCATAATAATGCACGTAAAGGCTACGAAAAATCCAAAGGCCATGAACAGAATCGGCATCAGATGCCCTTTATCCTTCATGTGCATCCAGTAACCCAATTGAACGAATACCTGAAGAATAGCCATAACGAGCAAAATAATAATCGTAAAGGTTGTGTTGACCCCTCCGGCAGAAGCAGCCGCAAACGCAATCAGCGTAAGAATAATGGAGAAAATAAACACCACGACGTGTTTCTGCGGCCCTTCCGTCCGGTGACGGTGTTTCACAGGCTGTTGATCTGTCTTATCCTGTGCAGACATGTGTTACCCCACCTTTCCGAGCAGGTACACGACCGTAAAGATGAACACCCAGACCACGTCAATAAAGTGCCAGTACATTGCGGAGACGTATACTTTAGGTGCAGTTACGACCGTCAATCCTTTTTTGAACAGCTGCCCGATAATGATTCCGATCCACACAATACCGAAAGCAACGTGGGCTCCGTGGAACCCGACCAGTGTATAAAATGCTGAACTGAATGCACTCGTGGTCATACCGAACTCTTTATGTTTCACATACTCATAGAACTCGTATATTTCCAGTGCGAGAAATCCCATACCCAGTACCACCGTGATGCCCAGCCACAACGCTAGTGCATCTCGCTTGCCCTTATGCATGGCCTGAATCGCAAATACACTCGTCAAACTACTGACCAGGAGTATAAACGTTGCAGCGGCCACCAGTGGCAGGTGGAACAATTCATTCGCCGTAGGTCCATCATTGGTTTGACCACGAAGAGCCAGGAAGGTAGCAAAGAGTGTACCGAACAGTACCGTCTCGCCGCCAAGGAACAACCAGAAGGCGATAAGCTTGTTACGTCCTTCCAGCGTTGCTTTCTCCGGTTCATGCGGCAATTTGTCGTTCACCGGTTCGGCATGTGAGGTTGTCATGTTCTAGCCCCCTTCTCATCCTGATCCTCCGGTTCAATATGCCAGCCATGATCATCATAAAGTGAACGAAGTGCCATTGCGCCAAATGTGATTACGAGTCCAATAATAACCACAATATAATTGTTGAATAATCCGTTCATAAACGCATTGCCGAAATCATCCTTGCTAAACATCAAGCCGAGTCCTGCGATAAAGATACCTACAGACATTACAAACGGCAACGGCGTTGCTGAAGGCATATGAATCGAACCTACGGGTTCTGCCGGTGTCATCTCTGTATGTCCTGCCATCTTTTCCTTCCAATACGCATCGATTCCGCGTACCAGTGGAGTCTGCTTGAAGTTATATTCCGGTGGCGGGGAAGGAATGGACCATTCCAGTGTACGTCCGTCTTCCCACGGATCGTTCGGCGCACCAGCCGGTTTTCTTGTTGTGATTACGATGTTCACGAGGAACATAATAACCCCAACACCCATCAGAAACGCACCGACAGAGCTGACCAGATTGAGCAGGTCAAAGTCCTGATTCGGCAAGTATGTAACGATCCGGCGCTGCATCCCCATCAGACCGAGGAAATGCTGTACAAAGAACGTTAATTGGAAACCGATCATAAATGTCCAGAATGTCCATTTACCCAGTGTTTCGCTCAGAATACGTCCGAACATCTTCGGCCACCAGTAATGCAGTCCCGAGAACAATCCGAGCACCAGTCCCCCTACAATAACGTAGTGAAAGTGGGCCACAACAAAGTACGTATCATGGAACTGGAAATCCGCCGGAGCAGATGCCAGCATGACGCCTGTAACACCACCCATAACGAAGGTTGGAACGAATCCAACCGCAAACAGATTTGCCGCCGTAAAGCGGATCTGTCCACCCCACATCGTAAAGAGCCAGTTAAAGATTTTGATCCCGGTTGGTACGGCAATCAACATCGTGGAGATGGAGAAAAGCGCGTTGGCTACATTACCCAAACCTGTTGTAAACATGTGATGCGCCCATACCATGAAGCCCAGGAAGGCAATCAGGATGGTGGCAAATACCATGGAGCTGTATCCAAACAACCGCTTACGCGAGAAGGTCGGAATAACCTCCGAGATGATACCAAATGCCGGCAAAATCAGAATGTATACTTCCGGGTGCCCGAAGATCCAGAAGATGTGCTGCCAGAGTACCGGATTACCGCCACCTGCGACATCAAAGAAATTCGCTCCCAGAATACGATCAAACGTTAAAAGTACAAGCCCTACCGTGATGGCAGGAAAAGCAAAAAGGATAATGGCAGATGTAATAAATGTCGTCCATGTAAACATCGGCATCCGCATGTAAGACATGCCTGGAGCACGCATGGTAATAATCGTTGCGAGAAAGTTAATGCCCCCGATGAGTGTTCCCAGACCTGCGATCTGGAGACCGATGGTGTAGAAATCCACACCATGCGTTCCACTATATTCACTGCCCGAAAGCGGCGTATATGAGGTCCAGCCCGCATCCGGTGCCCCGCCCATAACCCAGCTCAGGTTCAGCAACAATCCCCCAAACAGGAACGTCCAGAAACCCAGCGCGTTAAGAAACGGGAAAGCCACATCCCGCGCCCCGATCTGCAAAGGCACGACAGCATTCATAACGGCAAATATAAGTGGCATGACACCAAGGAAAATCATCGTTGTTCCGTGCATGGTAATCAATTCGTTAAAGACCTGTGCCGATACAAAATCATTCATCGGCTTCATCAGTTGAATCCGAATCAAAATGGCTTCAATGCCGCCGATTCCAAAGAAAAATCCACCTGCAACCAAATAGAGAATGGCGATTTTTTTGTGATCGACGGTGGTGATCCAATCCATCAAGCCCCTGTACCTCTTGACGCTATGCGCATGAGCCAAGGTTGTGTACCCCCTTCTTCGTCCTTGCTGTTCTATTCATAGTCCAATTTGTAGTTGGCCAGATATTCGGCAATTCCGTCGATTTCTTCATCCGTCAACCCAAGATCTTTGGGATTCGGCATGGTATTGCCCGGCTTCACGGATTGTGGATCATGGAGCCATTCTTTCATGTTATCCAGTACCGGGTTTCCTTCTTCCTGTCCCTCACGATAATTCAGCAGAATGCCTGCGACAGATTCTTTGCCGCCGATTCCCGTCAGGTCAGGTGCAACAGGTCCACCTTGGTCGCCAACAGCGTGGCAAGAAAGGCAATTTGTTTTGAATTTTTCGGCCAATTGAGCATCTTCAGGAAGGACTGCGGGTGCTTTCATCTGATTCACCCATCTGTCAAAGGATTCCTGACTCACTGCTTTTACCTTAAATTCCATGAAAGCATGCGATCTGCCGCATAACTCGGCACATTTACCGCGGTAAACGCCTTCATTTGGTGCGGAGAAACTAAACTTGTTTAGCGTTCCATCCGGGTTTGTGTCCATTTTGCCCGCAAGTGACGGCACCCAGAAGGAGTGAAGCACGTCAGCGGTTTTCAATTCGAATGCGATTTTGGTTCCGGTCGGGATGATGAGATCTTGAGCGGTGGTTACGTCATATTGAGGATAAGTGAATTCCCACCAGTACTGATGCGAGGTGACTTGGACCTTAAGTGCGTTTTTGTCATTGGACAGATCTTCACCTTGGGCAAAAATCGTTTGTACCGTCGGTACTGCCAGCACAATAACCAGCAATAACGGAATGGCTGTCCATATTACTTCCAGCTTGAAATTTCCTTCAACCTGTTCGGGCATCTCAGTCTGCCCGGCCCGTCTGCGAAACCGGATCAGGACATAGGCCGCAATGGCGAATACAATGATGAGCACCACAATCATAATCGCGATGGACAGCTTCATCAGATCATATTGGCCTTGCGCCACAGGACCCTGAGGTTTCATTACCGACAAGTCTTCCCGCCCGCATGCGGATAGCAGCAAAGAGAACACCGCCAGCAAGGGGAGAATTCGCTTTGCAACCTGCCACTGTTTCATCATTGATCTACCCCACTTTTTTACGTTTTCGTAGATTACCGTTGTCGTTCGGTAGAAAGGCAACAAAAGGTACGTTTCAGCACGATACGCATAATCCTCTTCGTCATACAGAACGCTTACAAAAATAACGCTTCCAGTACTCCCGTCATTTCCTGCTCAGGGCATGTCTGCGTATTCTTCCAATTCATTCTATATGCTTCAATCACTTATTAAATATAAGTTGAGGGTATGATTTTGTCAATCTTTGGACACATGTTCACAAATTGTTCACTTTATGTAAAAAACCGCTCTGCAACTTGATTTGTAAACGATTTCAGTTAAAAATATTACTCTCTACATTTGAAAATTTTTGCCAAATTTCGGTGATAAAACTTGATTTATTGGCGATTTTTCTCACATTGAAAACATGCGGGATTATGCAAAAGAAAGATCCAATTTTATGGATAACATCTTCCATATTCATCTGGAAGTCATACATTCCGCTCCATACTGCTTTATTCAAACTCAAACAGCATGGAGCATTTGAAGAATTCTGAGATTTTTTGAATCCTAGCTCTCGAATTGTAGCCCGATCAGCTTATCTGCTTCGCGCACTTCATCTTACGTACCGTTGGTCAGAATTAGAGGGCCGTCTCCGGTTATGGCAACCGTATGCTCATACTGAACACCCCAGCTGCCATCCACCGTCCTCACCGTCCATCCATCCTCATCCCATACAACGGCTCCTGAACTGCCTTTTGTAAAGATCGGTTCAATGGTAATAACCATGCCCTCGGTGAGCATCATGCCCGTTCTGCGTTTGCCATAAGGCAGTACATTCGGCGGTTCATGTATATACTGACCAATCCCATGACCGATGAGCGGCTTCACAATGCCGTATCGATAGAGTCTTGCCGTTCGTTCAATGGCACTTCCAATATCTCCGAGCGTGTTGCCTGGAACTGCCTGTGCAATGGCCCGCTCAAGCGCCTTCTCTGTACGTCTCATCAGCTTGCGAACGGATCTGCTTGGTTCATTGATTCCATATGTCCAGGCCGAGTCAGCAAGCCAGCCGTCTTTGTTTACCACCATATCGATGGTCACCACATCTCCGCTCGCCAGAATCTCATCACCCGGAAATCCGTGGCAGACCACTTCATTGATGGAGGCACAAGTCGCGTAAGGATACCCTTTGTACCCTTTCTGCTCCGGTGTAGCCCCATGTTCTGCGAGAAACTCTTCCACCCGCTCGTTGATCTCTGCTGTCGTGATCCCAGGGACCATCCACTGCTCAATATGCTGGTGACAGCTCCACAAAATTCGTCCTGCTTCCCGCATGTAGCCAATCTCTTCTTTGGTTTTCAGTATAGGGTCCACATGCATTCATCCTTCCCGCTATAGGTGTACTCCCATATATATGCAGCAGGAACGCAAAAAAAACCGCCTGCCGGAGCTTAACGCCCGAGAGACGGTTCTATTCATTATCGGAACAGTATAATCAGAGTTGTGTGTTGTTTCAGGACACGGAAGAATCCATCTTGACAAGCTCATGCTCAACCACAGAAGTCAATTCTTCCTCATATCCACCCGTAATCCGGTATTTTCTCACGTACTCCTTCACGAATTTTTTTGGATCCTTAGGACGGAAAATCCGAGTCATTTCCCTCAAACTTTCTTTGACCTCATTGTGACCTTTCGTTGCCATTGTAATTCCCTCCCAAAACGTTGAAAGTGAATGCTCCGTTTAGAGAATGCCGAATAAGTCTTAAATGCCATCCATGAAGTTGTGTGCGCGGCTTAAAGCAAGCTTTAGGTCGGGAACCTCGCTAGAAAGCAAGTACCTGACACTATAAATACCCGATATGATTCGGAATGAATCATAATCTTATTGTAGCATATTCGGAAGTATCTTACGACTTGACGATTTCCTCTAATAAATATAACGGTTTTCATGCCCAAAAAGTTTAATTCCGAATCATAAGTTATGATTGCCGTCATTCTATACGGAATTAATATATCCAGCATAACACTGAACTATTCGGGGGATATTATCACGGACAACCCATATAGTTAAATTACTGGTATCCAAAGGAGGCGCCGTTTCATGGAACGCAAAGAACAGGATATGCTGCCCCTTTCGCATGAAAAGGTGGAAGTAGATGGAGTCTACATCAACGAAGCTGGACGTGAGGAACATTTGCATCGGGGGCAACACTTCCCGGCTGATCCGGTTCTCGGCAAGTCGGAATGGAAACTGACGGAATATGCATATGATAATCACCATGAAGGACGTACCGATGAACGTTTGGTGCCCAAAGAAAATGACACCGATAAAATTGGCAAGATCACAAACCCTCGTAGACAGATCGAGGGAGGATAAGAATTACGTTCGTTTAATCAGCAAATAAATTCACCGGTTCAGTTCTGTCCAACTCCTTCATAGCCTAGTTAAAAAGGACAAAGGAGGCTGGACCGGATGTCCCCCATGAAATCGTCTAGCGGTCTGGATGAAAATATTGCCGGTATGCTCTGTTATCTGTTCACCTTTGTGGGCGGGATTGTCTTTCTCGCTGTAGAGAAGCGGAGTCGGTTCGTGTTATTCCATGCGCTGCAATCCGTAACGGTCTTTGGCATCATTATGGTCGGGCATGTCTTATCGACCTTTCTTCCGTTGTTTGGACCCCTGGTGGCATCGCTGTTATCCCTGCTCGGTGTGGTGGTCTGGCTCATCATGGTCGTCACCAGCCTGCAGGGAAAATGGTTGAAGCTGCCGTGGGTCGGCGATTTTGCTGAGAAACAGATGCGACATCTGTAACTTTAGGAGACTTGATCAAAAGAAAAGACGATCCTTCCCTTTTCAACTGGGTTTGGATCGTCTTTTAATTATGATTTAGAGGAATGCCTTCATACTTTAATGTGATTAAATATTCATAGCATAAATGATGTATGTCATAAACCATTCATGCTGTATATCAGCATGTATTAATCCGCTTGAATATTCATCCTGTTAAGCATCTATTCAGAAGAGTTAACATAACAATCATGCTGGATGACAAATCTAGCCTACGTTGGCTAATTAAGCCGATTTGCCCGTCTCTCCAAGGATGGCATCTGCCTGTTGTTCAGCCATCTTGGCAGCCGTTTCCTTGGTGCCAAGACCATTAAACAGCAAGTTCATGAAGATCGCCGTGAAGCTACCTGCAATGATGCCGTTACCGAGCATAATCTGAGCCCAATCCGGTGCACCAGCGAACAACTCAGGCACAACAGTAACACCCAGGCCCATACCTACAGAACAAGCAATGACAAACAAATTTTCATGACGGTTCAGATCGACCTGACTACCGATGATTCGAATACCGGATGATACCACCATGCCAAACAAGGCCACCATGGCTCCGCCAAGAACTGCTGTTGGAACGAGCTGTGCCAGTGCCGCAATCTTCGGTACAAATCCGATGACCACCAGGATTCCACCAGCTACAACAATGACATCACGCGTCTTCACACGTGTCATCTGTACAAGTCCTACATTTTGTGAATACGTTGTATATGGGAACGAGTTGAAAATACCGCCTAATACAATAGCCAAACCTTCCGCACGATAACCACGGGCCAGATCCTTGGAAGACAGGTCCTTGTCCAGGATTTTGCCCAGAGCCATAAATACACCTGTGGACTCAGCTACACTGACAATCGCCACCAGGATCATCGTCAGAATTGGTACAATCTCAAACGTCGGTCTACCGAAGTAAAACGGCTGAACAACATGGAACCAACTTGCCTCAAGAATTGGAGCAAATTTTACTTTACCCATGAATCCTGCTGCTATCGTACCTACGAGCAAACCGATCAGTACCGAGATGGAACGAATGAATCCAGTTGTGAAACGCGTCATCAGAATGATAAAGAGCAGTACACCGAATCCAAGCAACAGATTCGTTCCGCTACCAAAGTCCGGTTGGCCTTGGCCGCCACCTAGATCGTGGAAAGCAACCGGAATCAGAGTCAGACCAATAATAGTCACAACGGAACCCGTTACTACAGGAGGGAAAAGCCGAATGAGCTTCCCGAAGAGACCAGAGAAGATCAACACGAACAGCCCTGAGGCAATAATTGCTCCATAAATGGCAGATACCCCACTGTTCATCCCGATAAGGATCATCGGAGACACAGCCTGGAACGCACAACCGAGCATGACCGGCAATCCTACGCCGAAATATTTATTTCCCCATACCTGAAGCAGAGTAGCCACACCACAGGCCAGCAAGTCAATGGCAATCAGATAAGTTAGTTGTTCCTGTGTAAAACCCAATGCTTTACTGACGATCAGTGGAACAACGACGGCTCCTGCATACATCGCAAGCACGTGCTGTAGTCCAAGTGAGAAAGTTTTGATCGGGTGCCGATGCCGCTGAAAAATACGTTCGCGTGCCATATTAGTTCGTGCCCTCCTCGTCCACAAAGGTAACCTGTCCATCCGACAGCGCCCCGATGCGAACCAGAGATTCCACACGGTATCCTGCTTCTTTCAGCAAGCGACCTCCCGGCTGGAATGCTTTTTCAATCACGATACCGATACCAACCACTTCTGCTCCAACCTGCTCCACAATACGAGCCAGACCAAATGCTGCTTCACCGTTCGCCAGAAAATCATCAATGATCAGCACGCGATCGCCAGGCTTCATGAACTTCTTGGCAACAGTAATTTCATTCGTCTCCTGCTTGGTGAAAGAGTATACTTTCTCCACCAGAATATCTTCCGTCAGGGTAAGGGACTTCTGCTTCCGTGCAAAAATCAGCGGCACGTTCAGTTCCAATGCGGTCATGATGCCCGGTGCGATCCCTGACGACTCAATCGTCAATACACGTGTGATGTTCTCTCCTTCAAAGCGGCGAATGAATTCCTTGCCCACTTCCTTCATAAGAACTGGGTCCATCTGGTGATTCAGGAATGAATCCACTTTGAGTACTTGCTCGGACAGGACAATACCTTCCTGTCTTACCTTGTCTTTTAACAATTGCATTGCATTTCTTCCCCCTGAATGCCCTCCGCACAGATGCCAACATGCCCCTCCAATCCCATGGTAAAAAAACAAAAAGCCCGCCTTTTCACACGCTGCGGAATAACCGGAGACGGGAAAGACGGACTTGTACGTATATGGACAAGCCGTATGGACGCTACAAGTGTAATGGAAGAACAGAAAGACAGGATATGACTCCTGACGCGAGAAAGTCCAAGCAGACTAATCAGAAACAGATAGAAGCTATCCGAACCTGCTCTTCAGTCAAACTGTCTGAGGATGATCTCATCCCAACCACACAAAATATTGCAACATCTTTCCCGTAGTCCGATCATTCCGGTGATCGGGTAGAGACATGCAGGCCTATTCCTGCACATATACGAGTAACGGCATATTTAATTTTTGGCTCCATGATTCGTTACAATGTATGATCGCGAACCTGAATGTAAATGGTTAAACATAACTGACAATGTTAGAAGTATACCCAATCGGCGGCGTGAAATAAAGAAGTATTTTCATGGAAGTTGCGGAAACTTGTCTTAATTTGCAAACAAGGGGTGATTGGAATGTGTTTTTTATGTACAATATGAGAACGGAAGTGCGGATCTGAACGGAGAATGCATGGAGACGCGGCCTATATTATGAAATGATCAAAGGAGATATGCAGACATGAAAGGCGTACTTAAAGAATTCAAAGAGTTTGCCGTCCGCGGCAACGTCATCGATCTGGCGGTCGGTGTCATTATTGGGGCTGCTTTTGGTAAAATCGTCACGTCCCTTGTGAATGATATCATTATGCCTCCAGTTGGAAAACTGATGGGCGGAATCGACTTCAGCCAGAAAATCATCAACCTGGACGGGGATATCAAAACAGCAAACGGACAGGACATCACCACACTTGCTCAAGCGAATGAAGCTGGCGCTACGGTGATTGCTTACGGACAGTTCATCAACGTCATGATTGATTTTCTCATCGTTGCGTTCTGTATCTTCATGCTCGTGAAGGGTATTAACTATCTGAAAAGCAAAGAACACAAAAAGCCCGAGCCGAAAAAAACGACCAAGGCTTGCAAGTATTGCCTATCTGAAATTCCGGCTGCAGCTACCCGCTGCTCGCACTGTACTTCAGAGCTTGAAGCAGAAGGAAGCAGCGCTCCGGCGTAACCACAATGAGCGTTTAACAGACTCACCGAGTTGAATTACGAATATATAAATCCTGATGCGGGGGGTTCAACCGCTCACTTGCTAGGGTTTATGTATGAAAAGCTAGCCATATGGGCTTCATTAACAATTCGTTGCGTAGCTTAAAGGTTTGAAGGGTTCCACCGTAAAGGTGGGGCCTTTTTTGTGCCTAACATACATGCGTTATATGTGCTCCCCCATGAATTTCATTTGCACTCACGCTCATGAACTAGAAACGACGTGGCAGCAAATGCTCCAGGATCGACTTCAGATCCTTATCTTCCTTGTAAACTTCTTCCCCGGTATCAAGCTCCGTCACCCGAATATATTCAAAGTTAGCCGAAGCATCCACTGGCTTGAACAACAACTGGGCCTCATCTTCCAAACGTACATTGAATCCCATATCCTTAAACATGGTGGTTAACTGACTGTTAGCCGGTTCCTGACCTTGTCCTACAAATATAAGTCCTCTGAGACTTTTACGTTCCTGAGGTTGCGGATAAATCACCTGAAAGTGTACAATGCATTCCATACGATCGTTCCCCTTTCGTGTAAAACATACTTTGTGAAATTTTGAACTTTAAAAACTGCTATATAAGGAGATACGTTTCATGACCCCAGAACGTTTCGACATTTATGACGATCAGCAAAATTGGATCGGCACTTCACTACGCAGCGAGGTCCATGCCAAAGGATATTGGCACCGTTCATTCCACTGCTGGATCGTGCGTGACGAAGGCGAGCAGCGACTCGTTCTTTTTCAGCGGCGGCGTGATATTAAGGATACCTTCCCCGGATGTTATGACATCACAGCAGCAGGTCATCTCACCGCTGGTGAGCAACTGCAAGACGCCAGTCGTGAGCTGGAGGAAGAATTGGGTGTGAATGCTCCATTTGAGGCACTAACCTATCTACTCACGGCTACACAGCAGCTCCAAGGCGAGGTGCGTGGTGTGCCATTTGTAGATCGGGAATTCAGCGCGGTCTATGGATTATGTCTGAATCAGCCGCTCGAAGCCTACGTTCTACAGCCCAGCGAGGTAGATAGCCTGTATGAAGTGCCGCTGGATGATCTGCTCGCTTTGTTCCGTAGTGAGATCGACGTCATTCAAGCTACCGGAGTTCAGACTCAGCCGTTGACTGAAACGGAACGTATCGTTCGCGAGATTCGGGCAACGGATTTCGTGCCCCATGGCACAGCTTATTATACGGACGTGCTCGAAGCTCTATATCACGTGCCCAAAGACTGATCATGTACGTTCCTGTTCAACCCGATCCCGTTCAATCGAATGTTCATAGCTTCATTTTCTCAAAAATAGCATAACTTCATACCTTTACTATCGACTTGACTGGAAACAGATGCTGTGACGAACATCACTGTCATATCTCAAATCAGCACAAACAGGCGTCTGCCTCAAGGCAGCGCCTGCTTTATGTACACATATTCATTTCATCAAAGAAAGATATTATGTGCTGAAGTGTTCACTTCATCAGAAGTGGTTAAGTCGCCGATCTGCCTAGTTCTTGTCATCCTCTCCTGAAGGAGAAGACCAGTAACGTGCAGAGAGATCTTCGTACCGGTGCCCGTAGCGGGACTCCAGTTCCTCACCCATATCCTGTTCCAGTTCGTACAACACCAGCTCTTGAGCAAAATGATTCAGCAGCAGTCCGGTCATTACCGGATGCTCCGTCATCACTGCCTGTGTGGCACAGGATTCACCGCGCATGCCAAGCATGCACCAGCGGCGATCCACTACCAAGGAAAATTTCCGACCATTACCTGTGCCATACAAAGGCAATCCCGGCAAAGGAACAGGCTGATCGAGCATGCCTTCGCCGCCATCACACGACCATAACAGCCGCACACCGCGAGCCTCAGCCTGCTGTAAGTCATTACGTAGCAGCTCTGCCTCCTCACGCCAAACGTCTACGACAATTTCATGCTGAGCCTCGGCCAATTCACGGCTCAGATTCTCAAACACGTTTTTGTCACCTTCAATGTTATAGAAGACAGGCTTCTCCGGTTCGCTCTTGGGCATGCTACTCTGGACATAATCCAGAGAGGTACGCATCTGATCAGAGATCATGCGTGTCATCTCCTCAGGCTTCAGCACACTATACTTCGCAGGCTCCCCCGGACTACACCGCAAGAACCCACGCTGTTCCAGCCGTTGCAGGGTCGCATATACATTGGAACGGGACACGCCCAGCCGCTTCGCAACCTCATATCCTGAGGCTGATCCCTGACGAGCGAGTTCCACCATAATTTTAGATTCCATCTCGGTAAACCCGAGATGACGCAAATGATGCAGCAGTTGGTCCATATTCCCGTCCCCCCATGCTGTCAGCAACCCACACTGCCTCACACTGATGCGGCAGTGCTTCTACTGCATCAGATCAGATCTGTTCGGCACCACAGCGCGGGCACCACTTCGACCCTTTGGGCAGCTCGGCTGCACAAATCTGACAATTCACCATTTCGCGTGACACTTCGGTCTGTACGTCCACCGTATTCACGATCGGGTTATTTTCTTTCCAGTAGCGGATGCGTTCGTCCAGCTCCTGCTGACGCTCACGTTCGCGTTGCATCTCTTCATCTCTGCGACGTTCCCATTCCGCATCGAACGCTTCCTTTTCTTCTTGGGTAAACTCGGTACTGTTATATTCCGATTCGGTCTCCAGATCGGCTATGGACGGAATGACCGTGTGATACGGCTCATCTTCCTCCAGTTCCAATTCAGGTGGCACATCGTAGAAGTCCGGCTCCGGAGTTTGGGTCTGAGCTACAGCTGCCTCCTGTCTCGCGGCTGTGGTGGCTCCTGCGACTCCTGTAGCTCCTACTGTAGGTGCTGGTGTCTTGAACTCGCCCAACTTGCGTCCGCATTTAGGGCAGAAGTTGGCATCCAGGGAAGCGACGTGTCCACACTCGCACAACCGTTCGTTCTTAAGCTGTGCAATCTTGTTGCGCAGACCATCAATCTCGTCCTGCAATTCGTCGCAAAGCTGCGACAGATCCACCATTTCTTTTTCCGCACGCGTCATATCCTGTGCCCGATAACCCTCATAGAAGATGCGACCCATATCTGTAAAATGGACTTCCTGTTCCTGTTGCAAGCCCACAATCTGGTTGTTCAATTTCCCAATTTCAACGGCGTGCTGGGCACGCTCTGTTGCTTTGTTCGCTCCGTCTTTGATGCGCTGAAGCAGTTTCATGACCATTCCTCCTCTGTCCCGTCAAAACCAATATTAGCGAATCAATTTCATAAACGTTTTTAATGATTCATGAAATTGATTCTATCATTTCAAATTTTAGTAGATTAGCATATTACATCTTTCATGCAAAATGCTCAGGCATATAACTTATACGATATCATGCCAAAAAGTTGCGTAATCTCGTGCTGGTGCCCGTTTTATACCGATACTGGATGAAATCGGGGGCTTTCGTCAAGACCATATGTTCGGGTATAATGAAGCTTTGGCCATACTTAACCGCCTGTTTAGGCGAATAACTCTATCATACCAATTTACAATGCGATTGTGAAAAGGGCAAATGGTTTACTTTTAACCGGGATAGTCCTATCCCTGAATGCATACAGAGGTGGATGAAACATGTTAAGTCCGAACTCAACGTTCTACCCCCGTCCGCTCGGGGTTACCCCGGCGGCGTCCCTGCCCCAGTCCCCGTCTGCTCCGCTGGAGACCAGTCGGCAACTCGTGGGTAATGATCAACAGGATGCCTTTTATTTTCGTTCTCTGGAAGAGGCGGGCATCAAGCTAAATGCACCACAAATCTCGGCAGTCCGTCACGGCAGAGGACCTATTCTGACGCTCGCCGGAGCTGGCTGTGGCAAAACGACTGTGCTGGCTGCAAGAGCCGGCTACCTCATAGAGGTCAGTGGCGTACATGCGGGTAGTATCCTGCTGGTGACGTTCACCAACAAGGCCGCCACGGAGATGAAAGACCGAATTGCCGCATTGCCAGGTATACGTCCGGCAGCCGCAAGAGCGGTACAAGCTCGCACCTTCCACTCTTTTGCGCTGACATTGCTGCGTCATTACGGTGTGCAGGAAGAGATCTTTGGCGAGTCGCGTGCTCAGCACACCGTACTGAAGATGCTTCTTCGCCAAAATGGCATGAGTGAAGCCTTCCAGCCCGAAAGTCTGTTGGCCATGCTGTCCGCATGGAAGATGCAAGGATCGGAAACCACCGACCTGCCCGAAAAGTCACAGGAAGAACGCGACGCCAAGCGTGTCCTGCTAGGTTACGAAGCCTGGAAGCAGGATCGGGGCAAAATGGATTTTGATGATATTTTGCTACGGGCATCTGCTCTGCTTCGTGATCCTGCTGTTCTGGGGCCGCTTCAAAAGCGTTTCCAGTACATTATGGTCGATGAGTTCCAGGATACCAACCATCTACAGTATGAAATTGTGCAAAAACTGGCTTCCGCCCACCGCAACCTGATGGTTGTGGGAGACGATGACCAGACGATCTATACCTTTAATGGCGCACGCCAGGAATCGATTTTGGAATTCGATAAAGTATACCCCGGTGCACGCATCGTGACGCTGGATATCAACTATCGCAGTGATGCACGCATTCTGGGGCTCGGAAGTGAACTGGTCGCCCGCAATAAACGTAGACGTGACAAACGGCTTCGTGCCGCCGGAAATCGCGGAGATGCGCCGCGCTTCGCTACACCTTCCAATGCGGAGGAAGAAGCGGCGTGGGTCGTAAACCAGCTGTGCCAGCAGGTTGAAGAAGGGCAACACACCTATCGTGATATTGCGATTCTGCACCGGACAGCCAGCAGCAGCCGGGCTGTATTCGAGCAGCTTGTGTTGAAAGACGTACCATTTGTACAGCATGGTGCTTCTCCGGTGTTCTATGACCAGTCTCTCATCAGACCCCTGATGGATCATCTGCGTCTGTCCCTTGATCCACGTGCCATGGATGCTCTCCCCAGTGCATTGGGACCGCTCTATGTTTCACGGGATGCTGGCCTGGAATGGATTCAGCGCTGTGAACAACAACAGGCGAAGAAATATCCGCTTATTCATTTGGTAAAATGGGACAAGCTGAAACCGTTCCAGCAGGAACAGGTCAAAGAACGTATCAAGCTGATCAAATCGCTGCACAAACTAAAGCCCCTCATCGCCATTCAGGAGATGCGCAGGCAGTTCTACGATAAGTATATGGAAAGTGGTGATCCCAGCATCTTCACCCATTATAAGGAAACGATGCTGGAAACCCTGGATGAATTCGAAGCTGCCGTCAAAAAATTCGAAACCGTGGAAGAGTTCATTCAATTCGCGGATGAGCTCTCCCGCAGACACCGGGAGATGGAATCTCTGCGCCGCGCACAGGACAGTGACGCAGTGCAGCTGATGACCATTCATCGGGCCAAAGGACTGGAGTTCCCTTGTGTCTACTGGATCGGAGCCAGTGAAGGCATTGTGCCTCACAGTACAGCACTGCGCCAGGATATCCCTGAGGATCAGAAAGCTGCGCTTGCTGTGCAGCAGACAGACGCGGAGCTGGACATGGCACTGGAGGAAGAACGCAGGCTCGCTTACGTTGCCATCACACGGGCCAAGCAGTACTTGTACGTTACCTCACCGGCGAGCCATCACGGAAAACCAGCGGATGTGTCCCGCTTCCTGCTTGAAGCCTTCGGCATGGAAGTTCCGGACAAACGTAAACCTCGTGAGGAGAGCCGGACGAGCAGTCAGGCTTCATATGGTAAAGGTAATGGACCGTATACCCGCTCGGGCTCAGGTGCCCGTTCCGAAGGTCGGGATGTGGCACAGCGTCGTGCCATCAGCCACAGTGACCGTCGTGACTACGAGGTTCACAACGAACGTGATGAGGATCGCTTCGGTGAACGACGTGGCAGTGGTGAAATTCGCAACCATAAGGCATTCAGCACCACAGGCATAAGTCCGACAGCTGCGAGTTCCTCTAGTTCACATTCGTACACTTCAGGTTCAGGTAATGCTGAGCGTACGGAGACCGTTGCGGTCTGGAAGTGCAGTTCATCCACCTGTAAAGCGTGGCTAAGACAGAAGCCTTCTGTGCCTTCTAAAGTAACCAAGAAGGCATCATCGGGCCCTCCCGCCTGTCCCCTGTGTTCAGGATCGATGGAGGCCGGTACCCGCCAGGTTCCCGTAACGGGGAGATTTGGGAAATAACTCAAATAATACGAGCATACTAGCTCGTTTCAGGGCGCTTTTTGCTGTTTATTAACAGTAGAAGCGTCTTTTTTCCATTTCAGAATGGGGGTTGGATTATGCAGGACGACAAACAACATCTGTATGTATCGGTAACTCATAACCTGATTGAACGAACAAAGAACGAATCTACACCCTTTGAAGTGTTGGTGGATGACGGGCAGTTGGGCCGATTGAAAGATTTGATGAAGGTGCTGGAGGATGACGATGCATATACTTTGCAACGGGCTCCCGTACCCTACAAGTCGGCAGACCACGATGAGGCAACAGAGCAATTTTCGGATGGCATGACCTTGCTGTATACCTTTCTGTATGACCATGGTACGCCAGATACCCGGCAGGCAATTGAGAGTATGAACGTACTTCCAAGGCTGCAGGATACGGATTATGATGACCCTGGATACGAGAATTCACCACTGAATAAATGACCTGATGCCAAAAAGCATGCGTAACCGCAGATCACGCGGAAGACGCATGCTTTTTAAGTATGATGAAGGACAACTGCCATGTGTAAAATGAACTCAATCCAGACGAATTTCCTGCCTTTTCTCAGCGGATTCGTAGATTCCGCACAACATGCGCGTGGAAGCCACACCATCCGCAATTGGGCTGATCGGCTCTGTACCGTTCAGACAACAATCCACAAAGTGGTCAATCTGGTTCTGGAATGCACTATGAATATGGAGACCCGTATTGTCCGTCTGGGGTTCAATATTCAGGATGGTATTATTTTTCTCCGTGACGATCAGTGTCTCCGGTTCCAGTTCGAACCCACCACGCTCGCCGTATAATTTCACCGAAGATTCATCTCCGCGTGCATGCAGGGTAAAGCTCACATCCACCGCCAGCGAAGCCCCGTTTTCAAACCGTATGAGCGCATTCGCCATATCTTCCACGTCATTCACAGCTGCGCTGTAGTCGGCTGCTTTGTAAAAAGAAAGATGTTCGATATGGGCACGATTGCCCAACTTCCGATACGTATTACCACTGACCGAAACAGGTTTCGGCCTGCCCATGAGGTACCAGCATTGGTCGATAATATGTACGCCCAGATCGATCAGGGGACCGCCGCCGGAACGGCTTTTATCAGCAAACCAACCGCCTGGATTGCCGTGACGCCGCAGAATGGAAGCTTTGGCATAATACAGTTCACCAAACTCCCCGGCATCAATGAATCTGCGCATCATCTGCATATTGTTATCATAACGCCGCACAAAACCAACGATAAACGTACGTCCGCTCTTCTTCACCGCTTCTTCAATCCGCAGTGCATCTTCCACATTGGTTGCTACTGGTTTCTCCAACAATACATGCTTGCCTGCCTCCAGTGCAGCAATGGCAAATTCGGCGTGTGTATTATTCCAGGTACAGATACTGACGGCATCCACATGCGGGTCCTCCAGCATCTCCCGATAATCGGTGTACACGGATTGGGCATCATACTTTTGCGCAGCAGCCCTAGCCCGTTCTTCGTTCAGATCGCAAATGGCATAGATGACGGCATCCTCGTTTTTGGCATAACACCTCATATGAAGATCCGAGATTGATCCTGTACCGATCATTCCGATGTGCAACATTTGTTTCGTGCTCATCATCGTCCTCCCTTCCTTTTCCACAACTTCCATAACATCATTATCGTCTTAGTCTGCCCGCAGCATGCCTTCGTAAATACCCGGCGTTGAATTTTCAATCTTCACGGCACCCAGCGTCCGGGCATAGAAATCCACAGGTCCCGCTGATCCGATAATCGCATACCCGTAACCGTCCGCCTTCATTGCATGCATACAGGCCAGTAACAAGGCTGTGCCTACACCTTTGCCCCGTGCATCCTGGCTCACACCTGTCGGTCCGAAGAAGTTGCGACATGTCGCTTCGTAACAGGCAAATCCAATCATTTTCCCATGCTCAACCGCAATATAACAGGACACCGGCTGACGTGCAAAAGCAACTTCACATTCATCCACCCAAGCCTGGCTAAAATGTGACCTCACCCAATCCAATACAAGTTGTTTCTCTGGGGCAATGGCTCTTCGAATCACAATAGAAGATTCCTCCAACGCTCTCAGTCCACTCTCTTGCTCCGGTAAACGATAGAGCGCTACCAACATATCACTCATCTAATCCGTTCCTCCTCGTACTTGAATGTGAAATAGGACAAAGGTTTGGCCACTTACCTGAAATTAACCTGATCCTGCTGCGGATAACCTGCAATACAAGCGATATTTCTAATTTAAACTAACCTACCGCTTACATTCATTACATTTCAACTGCAACACTTAGACGATTTGTCCCGTCTATTAACTTGAAGCGCGGCCCTAAGGAAGATTTTACCGCGTCAGTACACAGATTAGAAGGGATGAATATTGATGAACAACAACATGAAAAAAGTAAGTGCACTGATGGCCCTATCCATGGCATTGGGTGGTGGAGCCGCTTATGCAGCAACACTGGACCACACACAACCAGTCCATCAAACATCCGTTTCAGCAGATAGTAACGCAGTGAGTGTAGTAAACGTATCCGTGAATGGTGCATCCATCTCCGATGGTTATTGGAAAAAGGATGGCAAAGTAGCCATGATCCCGCTGCGTGATCTTACCGACGCACTGGGTATTGAACTTAAATGGAATAAAGAAACTAAAACTGCAGAGCTGACTCGGGGTGCTCTGTGGACACAGGTAATTACAGGCAAGGACCAATATTCCGTAAATAAAATGCTGCTCACGCTGGGCACAGCGCCTGAAATCACAGGCGGCACTTTGTATGTACCTGCTTCTTTTGCTGAAAAGGTACTGCATGGACAAGTGAACACAACGGGGAATCAAGTGACTATCTCCAGTGAAGAGGACGTGAAGACGGTTACTGAACGTGGTGTAATTACCAGAATCTCGAACCAAGATAAATATAAGTCCATCCAGATTGGCGGTGCAGGTACGGAGGGTATTGTGCTCAATCTGAGCGATGAGACGAAATTCATCTCAGTTGAGGGGAAAGAGATTGCACTGACTGATCTGGCCATTGGCATGAATGTGGAAGCTGAGCATTCCCTGATCACTACCCGCAGCCTGCCACCACAAACGCCGACCTATACAGTCACTGTGCTGGATACGGCTACAACATCTGAAGCACAACCTAAAGAGCTTCTGGGTACAGCGGGTACAATTGAAAATGTAACAACAGCTGAAGGCAGCATCTCACAGATTGAGATTACAGGTACACGGTTAACAGAAACAGCCCCTGACCATGTCGTGCTGAACATTGCTAAAGACACAATGATCGTGAACCACGAAGGTGAAACAGTGAAAGCTGAAGAACTGACCAAAGGAACTAAAGTCATTGGATTCTACAGCCCTGTGTTGACACGCAGCCTGCCTCCAATCGGAACAGCTTGGAAAGTGGTTCTAGAAACACCTGCAGCAGAGCTGGAAGCGAAATAATACGGTTAGAAAAACGTCTGGCTGAAACACATGTTATATGTTGTTGCAGACGACCGCGTGCATCGCTTAACGCGGGGTCATGAGTGTGGAGCATCATAATGACCAGCCATCCGCATGTAGCTCCTGACGCGCAGTGTCATGAGTTTGGTGCATCAAGAGCTCGGCCGTGCGGCCAGGCGGCGAAGTCAATTCAAAATAACCTTATCCGCTTGTCTTTTGACAGGCATGGATAAGGTTGTTTTTTTTGGTTTTGGTTTTGGTTCTGGTTTTGGTTCTGGTTTTGGTTCTGGTTTTGGTTTTGGTTCTGGTTCTGGTTTTGGTTCTGGTTTTGGTTTTGGTTCTGGTTTTGGTTCTGGTTTTTTAGAGTGTGTCTACAAACTGCTTAAAACCGAAGGATATCTGAAACTTGTCCGGAGCAGACACGTGCGATGTGCGCTGCATACGAAATACGTTGCATACTGAATGTAAGAGCAAGCGGAGTTAACGCTAACGAATCTGAGGTGTCTTATTCAAGGATTTGAAGCACCCGCAGGAATCTAAGGAATCTCAGGCAAGCTATGTTTGAATAAATAGCTGTTTACAGCATTTTTATCAAAGGAATTTGGGAAATAACGTGTCTGATGTTCCTTACATTTTAGCAAGAGGACCTTATCGCCAAATAAGACGTCCCGTGTTCCTTAGAAAATCTTCCGGGTATCGCCAGAATCAACCGGCTTGGGTTTCATCTTCAACAATCGCTTCCACTTCAATCTCAACCATCAACAAGGGATCAATGAGTGCGCTAACTTCAACCATGGTAGCTACAGGCTGGATCTGTCCAAAAAATTCACCGTGCGCCTTGCCAACTTCCTCCCATCTGGAGATATCGGTCACAAACATCCGGGTTCTCACCACATGCGACATGTCCGCCCCCAGTTCTTTCAGTGCATTCTCGATCGTCTGCAAAACGAACCTTGTCTGTGCATACGGATCACCTGCCCCAACAACTACACCATCTTGCATCGCGGTTGTACCCGCCACTTCAATTCGGTTACCTACACGGATGGCACGGCAATATCCCACCAACGGTTCCCCATGGGGAACCGGTAAATACTTGCTGTCTACTCATTTTCTCGTCCCTCGCTTTGGTTGTATTTATCTCATCTGATTAAACATGAATTATATCAGTCTCCCATCATCTCGGACAATGGAATCAAGTTTAATTCTATCTTAACTCCATTAACATTTTTGCACAGAAAAAAATCCCCTGAATGACTGCCCATTGGTTAGATCAAGGACGGTTCATTCGGGGATTTAAATTACAACTTGATATTAGCCTCATCGAAGTATTCTTCCAGAGTTAACCCACTCTTCGCCACATCCGGTGCCAAATCGGTACCGATGTACCGAATATGCCAAGGCTCATAGACGTAACCTGTGGTATCTTCTTCACCTTTCAGATAACGGATGACATATCCGTATTCTGCAGCGTGTTCAGCCAGCCACTGACCTTCCTTCGATGTGCCAAATACCTCTTCCAGCACATTGCCCACACTCGGGCTGGATACATCAATGGCAAGACCCGTCTGATGTTCGCTTCGGCCCGGCACAGAGCTCACGCGATCCGTGTATTCTTGACCTTTGGTTTTGACATTATTGTTATAGATGGATACCTGACGCTGATATGAACGATAACCGGACACCGCACGAAGCTCAATGCCATCCGCTTTTGCACCTGCAAACAACTTCTCCAGTGCCTCGGCTGCTTCCTTGCGCATATGCCGCTTCTCGTGTGGTTCGTCGAAGGAGAACGGTACATTCGGCTCTACCAGATCGTCCGGCTCGTAACCGTCAGGCAGACTCCGTTGCTTGTTCACAATAACGGTCATAGACTCGGCATTGGTCACCACGGATTTTGCATCAATTGTCGTTTGCAGTGCGCTGATACTGCGTTTCTCCAGCAATGGATCTTCCGCTGTCGCCCCGTTACCATTGTCCGAAGAGCCCTGCCCTTCGCCCGCTGAAGCATTCCCAGACTCGCTATCCGTGCCTTCACCGTTGTTGCCAGAAGATGATGTGTCATCACCGCCAGCATTGTCGCCATCCGTTCCTTTATCCTCCGTAAAATGAACCGTAGTGCCGTCCGTCTCCTGTTGTGTGTTACCTGTTCCATTCGGATTCTGGCTCTCCTCTGTGCCTGAACCGTTCTGGCACGCGGCAAGCAATACTCCGCATATCATCAATGAGGACAGCATAACCACCATGCGGCGCTGTCTTCCTGTATGTGATTTCATGTAAAAACTCCTATCGCCATAATATAAATGTTGCTGTCTAGTTGTCTGCGTGCAATGTTCCCTGCGACAGTATACCTTAATTGGGAGCGAAGCTCCACCGGTAAAGACCTCCTTTAGACGAGATCCGGATGAATATATACGCGCTGTACAGCTTATATGATCGTTTTTTGGACTTTTAGAGCAACATCCCAGTGCTGTACACAATAGAAGTGAAATGGGAATATGCCTTCATATATCCAAAAGTGATTATGCAATAAAAAACAAGCAGGGGTGATCTGAGATCTCCCCCGCTCTGATGAGTACATCATTTGGTTGCCGGGCTGTCCGTCTTCTTCTGGACAGCCTGCCACATCCGCGCGGCTACACGCTCGCGGATCAAGTCCAGCCCTGCGGTGGCCGGCACGCCCGGCAGCAGCAGCGCGTCAGCTCCGGCAGAGCCGGCGGCTTGCCCGGCTGCGCGAGGCGCACCTCAACGGCGCCAAAGCCCGGCCCCGGCTGGTGCATGGCGCCGTCTGCGGCTGCCTCGGCGATCCACTCGCCGACGGCTGCGCCGCCTTCGCCGCCCCGCGCCTGCGGGCGGCCAGCCGTTTCTGCTGCGCGGCCGGGGCCGCTGGGATCATGGGCGAGTTCCTCCGCCCATGCCCCCAGCACGCCGGCGAGCAGCGCTTCGCGCGGCAGGCCGGCATGCGCCAGCTGCAGCAGCGGCTCGGACGCGAGGCGCGCGGTTACGGCGCGCTCAGCGGCCGCGGCATGCGCGCAGCTCGGGCGGCCGCAGGTGCACGCCACGGCCGAGCTGGCCGTGGCTGCGCCTGGCGAGCCCTCGGGCGCTTGCGCAGCCGGCAGTAGCCCGGCAAGCTCTTCAGGCGCCGGGCCGCCGCGCAGCAGAGCGTACAGCGTCAGCGGGCGCTTGCGCAGCTGAGCCAGTACAGCCTCGCGCTGGGCTTCGCTCAGTGGCGATGGCGTTCCCGTGACCGTGAACACGCCTGCGGCTGATCCGGTCTTGCCCTCAGCAGCGGAAGCGAAAACGGAAACTTCCTGTTCCGCTTCCGCTGCTGTATTTACTTCTGCTGTCCATCCACCGGGGGACATATGCATCTCGATCTTCCATTTTTCGCTCACAACAATCCCCCTTTCTCAACATCTATATTCTCCTGAGCTTTCAAGGTCACAGCCACGTCTCACCCTGAAGTGAGATTAGACCGCGCAGCTCATCATCCGACATCTCGGTCAGCCAATTCTCACCTGAACCGACGACCTGCTCGGACAGTGCCTTCTTGCTTTCAATCAGCTCATCAATCCGTTCCTCCAGTGTTCCCTGACAGATCAGCTTATGCACCTGTACATTGCGATTCTGCCCGATTCGGAATACCCGGTCCGTCGCCTGATTCTCGACCGCGGGATTCCACCACCGATCATAGTGAACGACATGACTCGCGCGGGTCAGATTCAGACCTACACCTCCGGCACGAAGAGATAGAACAAACATGGACGGCCCCTCACCTTTTTGGAAAGTATCCACCATATCGTCTCTTTGCGCCTTCGACACACCACCATGCAGGAAATACGGCTCTTCCTCATATCGTTGTTTCAACCTCGACACCAGCAGATCCCCCATAGCAACATACTGCGTGAAGATCAGGGCAGATTCTCCGTTATCACGGATGGCGTCCAACAGTTCAAGCAAACGTTCCATCTTACCGGATGCCTCAGCCTTACCGTGGTCTTTCCGATTGCTGTCCGCCAGCACCGGATGATCACAGATCTGCTTGAGCTTGGTCAGAGATGACAGAACAATTCCCTTGCGGGCAATCCCGTTTCTGCCATCCAGACCACCCATCAGATCGTCCACCACACGCTGGTACAACACCGTCTGCTCCGGCGTCAGAGAACAATAGGATTTCAGTTCAAGCTTCTCCGGCAGATCCTTGCGAATATCCGGATCACTTTTCAGCCTGCGCAGCATGAACGGAGATACCAATCGATGAAGTTCACGCAAGGATGCCGCATTTTCTTCAGATGGGCCGAGTCCCGTATACCGCTGGCGGAACGATGAAGCTGTGCCCAGATACCCCGGATTGAGGAACTGGAAAATGGACCAGAGTTCACTCAAGCGGTTCTCCACAGGTGTTCCTGTCATCGCAATACGATGAAGTGTAGACAGACGCATCACGCTTTGCGCTTGTTTGGTACGGTAGTTCTTAATATATTGAGCCTCATCCAGCACAATGGTGGACCAGTGCAACGAAGCCAGATCCGGTCCATCTCTACCTGCCAGATGATAGGTCGTGAGTACAATGTCATGCGTCTGCGCTTCTGCCTGAAAATCGTTCCCGTGCAACCGTTGTCCGCCATGATGAATGTACAGTGACAGATCCGGGGCAAACCGCTTCAGCTCACGTTGCCAGTTTCCAAGCAACGAGGTAGGACACACAATAAGTGCAGGCAGATGAACAGGCTGCACCTGCGTATGCTGATCCGTTGGGAATACATCATCAGATCCGTTCAGCATCTCATTCTCGCGGGCTTCCTCTTCGGCTGCCTGGCGCTCCTCGTGTTTGCGGTCCAACAGGCAGGTAATTACCTGAATGGTCTTCCCAAGTCCCATATCGTCTGCGAGACATACGCCGAAGCCCAGCTCGCGCATGGCTGATAACCATTGGTAACCTCTTTCCTGATAAGGACGCAATTCACCGTGCAATTCTGCCGGAACCTGACGAGGCTCAATGCTACGAAGCACCTGTCCATCGAGCAGGAAAGCGAGCAGCCCATCAGATTCTGCACCGAAGACGGAAAGGCCCTTCCATGCGGAATCCTCCCCTTCATCCGCTGCGAGATGCAGCCATTCGGATAGAGGCATATATTGTTCTTCTTCTTTTTTCATATAACGCAGGACTTGGCGAATCTCTTTCGTGTCCACTTCAATCCATTCACCGCGGAACATAACATAGGGAACTGTGGATTCAGCCAGTGCTGCCAGTTCCTCTGCCGTGACGGGTTTGCCATCCAGCATAGGCTCCGCCTTGAAAGCAACCAATTGTTCCATGCCCAGTGCCGATGTGGCTCCAGGCAACCGCTCGTTTCCTCGATTCAACATCTGTAGACGTAGTCCCGCCCGACGTTTCCCGGCACGACTCCACCTTGAAGGCATGAGAACGGTTATCCCGGCCTTCTGCAAACGTGGAACCGCATGCGTGAGAAATTCAAAGAAACCCTGCTGCTCCAGCTTAATTCCCTCGGGACGAGCGGTGAGCAGCGCCGTCTCCAGTTCAGGTGCCAGTTCTGCTGCATGCCCGAGTGCCATCAACAGCTGCTCTGCCGCCGAGGTATATAATACTTTCCCCCGGTCCAGATCTCGCTCTGGATGTGCCCAGATGGTACGTACAGGCAACCTCAGGCTCGTTTCCTGCTCACTGTCTACCCAAAAGCTTATTCCCCAGATCGTTTCATGTTCGCCCAGTGGCGGCTCCAAACGGAGTACCAGCTTCAATTGGCCTTCGGCAGGCGCCATTTCTTCGGCTCCCACGATCGGCATCGTCGTTCCACCAGCTTCTTGCAACGTATGAATAAACGCTGTCATGTCGTCCGTCGGCCCTTGCACTGTTACAGGACGGAACATCGAGATCAGACTATTCCACCAGAGCTCGGCTACTGGCGAAGATCCGCGTCGATAAGGAGTACGGTATCGGGACAGTTCACTGTCCATACCCTCCAACTCACTTGTCACTACAGCATGAATCATTCCACTCATGAATGAAAATAATACCGCCGCCCCTGCTTCTTCACGCGTTTCCGGTTCCAATGAAGCATAGGCTCCGGGAGCAGCCAATCCGATGGGAGGCATCGCTTCAGCAAGATCACGGAATCGTTCGATGTCCTCCTCCTGTTCCAAGCGTGGCCGCCATACTCCCGTCAATGTTTCTTGCCCGGTCCGTCGCCGTGCGCCGGTCTTTGCTGCGAATTCAGCCGATGGAGCAATTGCTCCTCGCAACAGCAGCTCCTGTGTGAACTGCGCCGCTTTGATCCAGTAACGCATCTCTTCTCCAACCTGAATTCCGGCTGCATTTAACAAACGGTCATCCCATTGCAGCAGTAGCCTGAAGGCATCCTTGGGCGAGACTGCCAATCCTTCCAATGTGCGTCCCAGCAGTTGACGCCGCTTCGTGTTCTTGGCTTCAGCCGTGTTCCTCAGCGGATTCGGCCAGCGCAGCTCCGCAAGACGCAGAGCGGCAGGCTGAAACAGACGACCCCCGTCGCCAAAATTCAACCTTCTTACCACGTGGCTCCATGCATCCACACGTGGTTCCGATGTTTCACCGGAAAAACAAAAAAATACGTCACCAAGCCATACTCCATACAGCGATTGCATCATTAAAGTCTCCCGTCATCCCTTCGCATTGTTACTCTCCATCATATACGAAAATGACCGGATTTAAAAACCTTTACCCACAAAAAGTGGTTATTTCGATGATTAAGGCGTGTCTCAAAACTCACTGAAGTGCATCCTTCGGAGTTTTCAGACACGCCCTAGCGGTACAAAAAAATGTCCCTTCTCCCGAAAAGCGGATGAGGAACATTTGGGTAAATCGAAGGATAATACTGAATATTCAAAGAATTACGGATCGTTATATTACTATGATCTGATCAAGCTGCCCAGCAATACATCCAGGTTCAAAATGCCAGCACGATGATCTTCACAGAACCCGATTTTGTCAAAAACGCCAAGCATGAAACGGCGATGTTCCTCAGCAGGTTCCTCAAAACGATCGTAACTTACGACAGAATCGACCATATCTACGATCAGCGGTACAAATCCACCTTTGTAAGGCACCACAATAATACGTGTAGAAGTGGTATCCTCCTGGTCTGGCATGCCTAACAATACACGTAGACTCACAACCGAAACGACCTTACCATACAACGAAGCAAAACCTCTGATCTCCGGACTTCCAAATGGCACCGTTGTCACCTGCACCATTCTGATGATCTCATGAACTTCATCAATTCGTAGTGCAAAGATCTGGTCTCCTACCGAAAAATTAATATATTGCATGCCCTCATCCATAATTATCCCCATACCCTCTCATTCCGTATAATCAGACTACTTTCGTCTCATTAGATGTTACTTTGGTGTATCGGTTATTTTCAGTCAAATGTTTAGGCTTCAGATCAATTTTGCCAACTTCAACAAACGTTGCATTACGGTTGCTGTCTCCGCTCTGCTCATTTGCCCTGGTTGGATTCAACAAAATTCCATTTCCTTGGATTACGTCTGATGAAAGGGCCGCTTGTGTAACTGTTTCTGCCCGTGAAGAAATCTGATCTTGAATCGCTCACTCCCCCTACCAACAGCCATATAAAATTACCGCATCAACTGCCGATATAAATAGTATATACAGGATTAGAAAAGAGGAAAATCATGACGCTCAAAACTAAAGTCATTGTCATCGTCACCACCATCTGCATTCTGCTCGCTGCGCCACTCAGCTATATCGCGCTGTACGTGATTGAGAAGCAAGCGACAGAATCCGTAGACAATGAGCTGCAAAGCACAGTTCAAAAAGCAGTAACAGAAGTCGATGGATGGGCTTTGACTCAAGCCAAAGTCATCGAAACACTGGGCAAAGTCATTGATGATACGGTACCCCTCAATGAGATCAGCATGGAGCATCTACAAGCATTCCAACTGGCCTCTAACAAAGAGGATATCGCCACCATTTACTTCGGCCTCGAAGACGGTACATATTTAGACGGAGCAGGCTTCATACCAGATGCCACTTTCGATGCACGAGAGCGTCCATGGTACGTAGCCATCAAAGCTTCGAACGCGCTTACGTTCAGTGATGCCTATGTCACCAAAGCCGGTATACAGTCCATTTTCATCGGCGTGCCACTACATGACGAGAATGGGAATTTCCAAGGGGCCATATCGGAAAATATATCACTTGATTCCATTAAGGATGAGATCAGTTCAATCCACACAGACAACGGATTTACCTTTTTGCTGGACCAAAAGGGCGTTGTGCTCTCACATCCGAATCAAGAGTTGTTGAACACACCTCTCGCCGAGCAGAGTGACTATACCGATATTGTGAGTACGATGCTTAATCAACCTAGCGGATTGTCCGAATATACGTATAATAACGATCGGCAGTTAATCTATTACGAGAAAATTCCGAATACCAACTGGATTGTAGCAACCTCCATCTCCAAAGCTGCTGCCTTGGCGGAATTCACCAAGACAAAACAGCTGTATCTGGCGTTTATCGTTATTTTCACCGTGGTGCTGGCCGCTCTGGCCTACTTCTTAGCACTCAGAACGATCAAACCCCTGCTGAATATGAAGAACAGTGCGCAACAATTGGCCGCAGGAGATCTTACGGTGCAAGTTGACGTCAAAGGTAAAGATGAAATTGCCCAATTAGGTACTTCTTTCAATGCCATGTCTACTTCTTTGCGTCAGTTGATTCAACAGGTGGATCACTCCGCACAGCAAGTACAGGCCTCTTCTCAAACGATGTACAAGGAAGCTTCCGACAGCAATGAAATTGCAGGTCAGATCTCCACAGTCATTGAAGAGATTGCCAAGGGTGCAAGCGAACAGGCTGAATCCATCCAATCCGGTGCAGAAATGGTATCTGGCATTAATCAAGTGATTGATCAGATTACAGATGAGGCTCATCAAGCCTCTCAAACGATACTGGATGTTACTCAGGCCATGGAAAGTGGTACAAGTGCTATCAGCCGCCAGATGAATCTTTCTGAAGTCGGGCAACAATCCACTACTCGAGTCGAAACATCCAATGAACTACTCCTTAGCAAAATTGGAGCAATCTCCGAAATTACGGGCAGTATTCAGAATATTGCGGCCCAAACCAATCTGCTGGCCTTGAATGCATCTATTGAAGCTGCCCGTGCTGGAGAGCATGGCAGAGGATTCGCAGTGGTGGCTGGTGAGGTTCGGAAACTGGCAGAACAGTCCTCACAGTCTGTAGCGGGTATCGATCAGTTGCTGAATGATCTGAATACTGCAGGTCAGCAAAGTGCAGCAGAGCTGGAGCAATTCAGATTGAATAGTACAGCCCAATCCGAATCTATGGCAGAGACGTCAGCATCATTTGAGAATATACGTCAGTCCATTGAAGAGATTATTCATCAGATCAATTCCATTACTTCGGGCATGAACAGCATCAAATCAGGTGCAGCTCAGGTCTCTGACGTCATTACAGGCCTCGCAGCGGTTGCCGAGCAAAGTGCTGCTTCGACGGAAGAAGCTGCATCCTCCACAACGGAGCAATCCGAATCTATTGGTAACATCGCAGAAGCCGCCAAGGCATTATCGGATCATGCAGATCAGTTGCTCTTGGAAGTTAGTCGTTTCAATACGGAGAGTAAGTAACCTAACATTCAATTTCATTATTTCACATGTGAAAAGACCAAAAATCGGCACGAAGCTGATCTTTGGTCTTTTTTATCCCCATATTTATGGATCTGTTTCTATGTTTTCAAATACTTGGAACAAAAAATTGAGATTTCTGTGGATAACTCGTTTTATTACTCCAAAAGGACTGTTTTCTCGAATGAAAACATGAGTTATACCTGATTTGTGGATAAGTTGTGCACATATTGCACACATGCTGTGGATATGTTTAGCATTTCATGTGGATATTCATTATTTTAATGTGGACATGTTGTGTATTTGTTTGTAAATCTGACGTAAAATCTGAATTTTCGCTCTAGTTATCCATCACTGTGGACACGTTGTGGACATGCCCAATTCCCTTCAATGAAGTTATTCAGTGATTCATTTATTCGACCAATTCACCTTGACGCATAATCAACTTATCATCGATGTACACATCCGGCTTTTGTACAACTGCATCGATATGCACACCGGCGGCAATCGTTCCACCGAATGTATTATTGCTGCCAAAGGCTATATGAATTGTGCCATACACTTTCTCATCTTCCAGCACTACACCCGTGATTCGCGCTTTGTTATTGGTCCCAATCCCGAATTCACCAAGAAAGCGACCATCCCCCTCGCCAAGTGTTGCCAGTAATTGAGCCCCATCCGGGCCTTCAGCTGACACCAAACGTCCTTCCTTGACGGTTAGTAGCATAGGCTCACGGAGTGCACCTATTCCAGCAACGGAACCATCTACAACAATACGGCCTTCGCCTTTACCCTCAACCGGAGCTATATAGGCTTCTCCAGATGGCAAATTGCCCGATTCACCGGGATTCAAGTACATACCTGTGCTCGGTACACCGTTACGATCTTCTATGGAAAAGGAAAGACTATGGCCCTGCTTTTCTATTCGTACATGACGACCTGCCGTTAATAGATCCGTTACCTTCTCGGTTAATGCCTTTACTTGTGAGTATTCAGCCGTGATTGCTCCGTTCATAAACATATCCTCGGTCATACCAGGCATCGTTGCCACTCGGGTCCCTGATGCAGCCGCTTGTTTGCGTGCCTGGGTATGGGTTAATGAATACCGCGTTATACACACGGCTACGTCCGCCTGAATCATGGCCTTTGCAATGGGTGCAGGCGGCTCTTCTCCAGATCTGCTGCGTTCCTCCATAATTAGCAGGACCGACTCTGCTCCAAGTGCTTTTCCTGCCTCATAGATGGATTCCGCCAAATCCCGTTTCATATCGTCTGCGACAACCACAAGATTCTCTCCGCTACGCAGCCCCAGACACTCGGTTAGCACATTTTTACTGATTTCAACACGTTGCTGACTCATACATTTATCTCTCCTGTCTATGGTGTATCTCTTCACAACCCGACTTGACCCTTTCGACAATTGGCATGGGATTCCTGCATGTCCGAATCTGAACTCATCTCACGGTATCGGACCATTCGGCGAGGATTGCAGCTGTTTCCTTATACTGAAACGTCGGAAAGTAATGCCCATAGGGCACTTCTATGTGTTTGATCAGTGGGTTCATATCCCGGGGATAATGATATTCTCGATCTGCCTTGCCCCATATGACTAATGCATTCTGAGCGCGGTGCTGACTCTCTAATTTCGCCCACAACGTTGATCTGGCGCCTTTTCGCTGACCGGAGTGGATCCACCGCAACAAATCCGCATGTGCTCCCGCAATTCGAGGAGATTGGAGGCTGGAGCGTATTCTCTTGGCCATCGTATGATACCTAACACTGTTGTCTTCTCCATCGCTGTATGCACTGAACATCCGGTTCCAACTTTTTTCCGATCTGCCACGCAGCATGGAGCGCATCACACCTCTTGGCAAACGGGAAATCCATCTCAGTACATTCGGATTCGAATTGTTAGCGACTGGCTGAAGCAAACCCAGCCGAATGTCTGTCCGCCCGCTATGCATCTGTGCTGCAGCTGCAATAGCTGCACCGATCGAATGACCCACCAGCTTCACAGGACCTTCGAACTCACCAAGCGCCTTAAGTAGTGCATTCACCTGACCTTCAAATGCCTCATCTCCCTGATGCACAGGGGACCGTCCGAATCCAGCGAGATCGATTAACCATACCGGGTTCCCTGTCCGTTCCCTAAGCTGTCGTCCCAACGGTAACATCTCATCGGCAGATTGAAGCAAGCCATGCACAATGATCCAAGGCTCCCCTTCACCCTCCCAACCAAGCATAGCCATATCCCCACTCCGTGACCGGATATAATCTGTCGGAAAACCCTCAGGTAACGGCGTATAACGAAGACGATAATCCAGATCGGCTGTAACCAGCGGAAGCTGTTCCCGGATGTCCGGCCAGGATTGCCCCATACGTGTGAACAGAGCCTCCGTCTCTTCAACCGGGAATGACCTGTTGGTAATAAAAGCAACCGACTCCGCTGGAACACCACTGATACGTGTACCACCTGACTTCATAGCCCATTGAATCCATGATAGTGGTACGGCCCCTATGGGTTTGGATACGTCCAATTGCTGTGCCAGAAGATGCAGCAACACCTTCATATTGGGACTGTCTTCCTTCCGCGCCAACAGTGGGTAGGTGCCTCCGACTGGAGCAGCTTCCCTGGATAGAAAAACAAGCGTCTGTGCAACAATATCGTTCTCCACAAGGGGTAACCAATAGGACGAACCTCCAGGTACTACGGGCATAAGACCTCTCTGGATGGCCTGGATAAGCAGCCCAATCCCACCCGTTTGCTCTGTTTCACCGGTGGGACGCGGTCCAACCACTGTACTCGGGTTCACAACGGATAAGGGGTAGTTATGCTGCTCTGCATGCTCCCGAATATGCAAATCAGCATGAAACTTCATCTCTTCATACGCACTTTCATTGTTATCCACATGCTCAACCTGTAGATAATTCCCCTGTTCATTCCGCTCTCCATAAGGGCTCATGAAACCGACAACGTGGATAAAGTGCCGCAGTCCACGGGTACGGTGAATTTCTTGTGCAAGCTGAGCCACTTCTCTGGCCCCGTTCATAAATATCTGCTCGGCTACCTTTCGTTCCAAAGTGACGTCCATTGTTCCACCCGCATGAATGATCACACTCGCTTCAAGAGCACGCTCCCGATCCGCTGCGGTAAGGGCAAGACCCCAAATGGACAAATCACCTGTAATAAAAGTAATTCGGTTGAAATCCTTCACTCCATAAGCCTTCAGCACAGTTCTGGCTCGCTGTTCCGAACGAACCAACAAGAGCAATTGTGCGTCTCCCTGCGTGAGTTGTTTGACCGTTTCTTTGCCGATAAAACCTGTGCTACCTGTCATAAAAATGGTCGTGGTTGCTTCATGGTTAGTATGTACATTCATTCTGTTTCGGCTCCTTTTAGTACTATATAGTACTAGTTATATTCAAAAAAAGAGCTTCGATTAACGAAGCATCTGACAAAATGTACGTGCCGATTGTTCTATAATCCCAACATCACGGGCAGTTCCAGCGAGGATTAATGAACCTTCTAATGCTGCAATAAACAACAACGCGGCCGGTCCCGGTTCGATTTCTTTGCGAAATTCACCGCAATCCAAACCTTGCTGAAACAGCTTCTCCACCATCGGTCTAAGCTCACGAAAGAATCTGGATATGCTTTCCTTCACTTGGGGGGCACTATCGGGTGTCTGCATATATAGCGTGACAAACGGACAGCTTCCTTCGTAATTCCGGCCCTCAATGCCTGCTGACAGCATAGCCATGAATGAGTAAATACGTTCCTCTACCCCTCGCTCGCGCTGACTGAGCAGCAGGTACAGCTCCGATTCATACTGGGCAATCCAATATTGCACCACGGCCTGAAGCAATTCCTCCTTGTTTTTAAAATGATAATAGATATTCGACTTGGATACTCCACTCACTCGTACAACCTCATCCATGCTGACGTAGGTGTACCCCTGACGCAGAAATAACTGTGCAGCCACTTCAACTGCCTTGGTCCGGTTCACCGGATTGGTACTCTTGGATTTGGCAGGGACTGTGTTCGATTTTTGATTTGTCATATTTAGAACTATATAGTACTAGTTAAATAAAAACAAGTTTTTCTGTTAACAAAAGAGGCTCTTATGCTCCAACTCCTCCTTACTTGTCCACATATCTTCCTGTGGATACAACAAAAAAAAGCCAACCAGAACGTACCTGGCTGACCCTTCGTATAATTCATTTTCCAACCGATACGGGTTGTATCCTTGTTTCAAACTGAAGGTTTACTATCCCCAGCAATGATCGATTCGGTGCCTTGAAGCGGCAATCTGTTCTCCAGTCGGATGGCGACAAACAAGATAACTGTCACCGTAACACCCAGTGTTCCTAACAGCACGCCCGTGTTCTCCTGCCCCATCAGAGATAGCGGAAGTGCCAGCACCAGTGGGACAACTGATCTTGTAAATTGAGTGGCGAACGTTGATCTCCCCGACCACTTCATGGTCTCTTCGCGGCTGCGCAAGTTATCAAACATGACAGACCTTTGCATGATACGAGTCCGGTTAAATACAAACCCAAGCATGAATCCACAGATCAACGACACCGCAAACACCTGTACTGTGCCAATGATGATATCTATCACACCAATCAATATAAATAGATACATTGGAATTCGGTGTTCCCACTTACGAATCATCGTTGCCAGAAAAGCACCCAGACCCATTGCTGCGCCCATGGCCCCATACCGGGATGAATCCCAGTTATAGATATCATGGAACAAAATCGGTACTATAAAATTGATTGCTCCCAATTGCACGGTTAATACAACTACCGCCAGTATGGTCATGTTCAGTACTTTTTTCCGCACGACGTCGGAGTACGCAATCTGCGGCGCCTCCGTTGATTGTACGTTCTGATCCACCTGACCGGATCGGGACAGAATCGGAATGAGCCATGGAGCCATCATGCCCACAGCCAGCGTCACCATCAGTACCGTCGAGATCATTGGCAACCCACCTATACTGAGCAGGATTCCAGTTACCGCACTCCCTCCAAATGCACCAATCTGAATTGCAGTCTGCAAGTCATGCGAGGCCTTGTGTGATTTGATTTTCCCGTCCAATACCATCTGGGACATGTAGATTTCCAGGCTTTGATTGGACAAAAACAGAATCACGGAGAAAATACCACCAATCAGATATAAACCATACACATTGGTATTACCTGAAAATTGAATCAAAAACACAAGCAGAAACACAATGCCCAGAATACGGGCCAAGCTGAAAATTAGTAATGGTCTTTCTTTAAGGGCCGTTTTAAGAAAAAAGCTATACTTTTGCAGTAAAATAGGCACCAAACTCATTATCGTAATAATGATACTCAGATGAGTAATGGACCCGCCCTGTTCCAGTACAGACCAGATCAGAGTAATATTCAGAATGGTATCTCCACATAGGGTAATAGACAGGAAGAGGATGAACAGAATAGTCTGCATCATTGCAGCTGTCTCACCTCAGCAACTTGCAAATCAAGCTTTTGTTCAAGAACCCTTGCAGCCAGTTTAACCGATTCAATGTCCTCAGGACCCTCATATTGGGTACGCACAGACAGCAGACCTGTGATGTCGAATCCTTTTGGAGCAGAGTGGACCACTCTTCCTTTGGCAGCTACCGGATAATAAGCCCGGTACCTGACATCGCTCGCTGCCTCACCGCTGGCATTATTTAATACTTTCCCGTCACGATAGACAAATTTGATACAGGTTGCACACTTTGGAGCCGTTCGTTTCGCAAAATGGGCAGCAAGCGCATCCTCGCCCAGAAGACCGTAAGCATGGGCGGTCACCAGATCGGTCCCGTACACATCGCGGATATTGCGATAGACATGCCCCCCACTGATACGACAGCTGAATTCCACCACTTTGTACTCCCCGTTTGCGTTTTGTCTGGCTTCAACGTTAAACAGTCCATTTTCAAGCTTGAGACCTGTGCATATTTGCCGAGCCATCTCACAAAGATCTTGTTCCACATTGGATTCTCCCTGGAAAGGCAGGGTATATTCATCCTCTTCAAAATAAGGACCTGGCATTCTGAGTTTGTTATGTATTCCCCCCAGATAAAACGTTCCGTGGACGACCACTCCATCCAGTGTGATCTCCTCGCCCGGAAGGAACTCTTCAATCAGCGCTATTGCAGGACATTCATCATCGAAGTACAATCCGGATTGCGAAACGGCAAGTTGCGATATGCTATCAAAGGCCTGCTTCAATTCGGTAAGAGAATGAACGAGCGCTACGTGACTGCTGGATGCCGCCAGTGTCGGTTTGATAATAACCGGATAACCTACACTTGCTGCTGCTGATACGGCCTCATCCATCGTATTTACAGCATGAAATACCGGACAGGCTGTGTTCTGCTGCTGCAAAAACTGACGTTGTCTGGACTTATCTCTGGCAATCTCAGCTGCCCGAACAGGGATATCCTGTCTTCCCAATCCTTCATTTAATCTGGCATTCAGCACAATATCCGTCTCCTGCCAGGTAACAAAAAACGGGACTCCCTTTTCTTTCGCCTGCTCAATCATTTCTTCCACATTCTCATACTTGGGAAGAAGCTGAACCGACCGAAAGCGCGGATCTTGTTCATACCCAGGAACAGAGGTCCATAAATGGACCTCCTCAAAAATTCTCCCCAGAGCTTCAATATGATCCCCGTGCAGGGAAAAACCTTTTCTCATGAGCAGACCAACGGAGGACCGACTCATGCCAGAACCTCTTCTTTCGGCTGCTCCACGAACTCCAAAGCAATAATATACAACGTCCCATTCTCCCCAGCCTTGGAGGAGTGCACCGTATTAGCCGGAAGCAGAATGCGGTCACCAGGCGTGCAATACAGCTCCCCCTCTTCAGTATAGAAAGTAATATCTCCGCTTATGATTAAAAGAGTTTCGTCTGTTGGATGGGTATGGGATTTGTGCTCCCTGAATGGTGTATCTCTTTGAACCTCGACTGAACCGGTTACAGGCAGCAATTGCATTACAGCTTCTTCAAGTGTGACGTCAGACCCCTGGATATATTGAACTGAACTCATACTATTCCTCCTCATATGATGAAATGGGCATTGCGCTGTAGCAGAAACTTCGTTGGTATCTGGAATAAAATATTGCAGCCACTCCCGATTATTGGGACTTCCGTAGATCCCAAGATGCGGGAATGGATCAATTGCATCGTACTGCCGAAGCAAGCTTCGCACCAAATCCTTGGATTTATCTCCTTTTGGTGTTCCCAAGCCAATCGAATCAAAGACCCATCGGGGCTGAAAGGTAATCATGTATGTATTCGCACGTCTGCTCCTTCTCATCTCATGTGCTGGTGTGTTACAAACGACAAAAATGGGTTCCCCATGAAAACAAAATTCCCATAAAGGATCATTCTCTTCATTCGGTATGGATTCTGGCCATTCTTTCAAGTCGATGTTGTGCAGCCGGGTCAGGATGGACCAAAATGTATGCTGATATTCATGGATGGATAAATCCTTGTCAATATTAAAGAATGTAACCATGGAGGTGTAGTTTCCGAAGCTCCTTGCCTGTTCCACATATTCTCTCAATGCCTTTGCAAGCTCTTCTATGGAATCATCTTCTATATCATTAAAAAAAGAGAACCGCAGCTCATTACGGTTGAGTCCCATCGAGCCGAATATGCAGGGAAACCGTGGACTCTCACTGGTCATGTCCTTTTCAAAATGCTCAAATTCCTGCTTTCTCCAATCATGACTATCCAATCTCTTCACATCAGCGTTATCTAGCAACAACCCAAAGCCCTCCTAGAATGGTTTATTGGTGAACCAGGACAAACTTGTCATGTAGTTCTAGAAGTTGTTTTCTAACGAATTCAATATCTGGACCTTCCACAATGGCAAATCCGGATCTAGACATCGTATCGCGACCACCTGAAATGGACTGACCCGATGTATAGTTAATTCGGATATCAATAAGTCCTTCCATCGATTTGAAATCTTCTGCTGATGAGATACTTTCGATCTTGCCCACAGCAGATGGGAAATTAATCGCACCAGTGTATTTGCCTGAATTAACAAGGGTTGGGGCCTCATATATTCCCAGTTCCGTTTGAATGGCTGCATCAAACAGGTTAACCTGGTGGGAATTCAACACCATTGGCGGAATGATGACAATGCCTCCAATACGTGCTCCAATCTCTCCAAAACAGATCTCACCATTCGGCAGAAGGAATACCTCTGCATGGAACACACTGTTACGTATTCCAAGCGTCCGTATGATCTCTTCATTGAATGACTGCATCCGTTCCACATATTCGTAGTTGGTGTTAGTGGGATAACAGATCGTGCCGGAAGGGCGATCATTCTGGACGATTTCGAGACAATTGAACAAATATTCAGAGACAGAGGAAAACATAAGCTTACCTTCTGAAACGACGGAGTCTATATGGAACTCCCTGCCGGTGATAAATTCCTCAATGAGCACTGATTCTCGATTCCAGGAATGGCTGATATACTGCTCAAGCTCCTCTTGATTGCTAAGCTTGTACGTCATGATCGTCGCCCAGCCACTAATCGGTTTGATAATGATGGGAAAGCCAATACCTGCAACGATCTTTCTAATCTGTACTGCATTGGACGCAATACGTGTCTGTGACGTATGGATTCCCGCCTGCCGCAATGTCTCCTTCATGATCCACTTGTTTCGCACCGTCTCGGCCTGGTTCTTCTGAATGCCAGGGATACCAAAACGTGTTCTGAGATACCCTCCTGTTTCCACTACATTTTCAGTGGGGGCAATCACTCGTTCCACATCATACTCATCCAAAATGCGCTCAAAAACCTCTTCCACTTGATCAATCCGAGTAATATCGTTCACTTCGAACACAGCACTAAACAACCCCTCTGGTAATGAGGAAAATTGTTCATATCCTTGTTCCACCAACAAAATGTTGGTTGTATCCGATATTTTGGACAAGGCATCGAGAAACCCGGTTTTGGTGTTAATCCGCTTGTCACACAGGAATACGATATCCTTCATAAAGAACTTCACCTCCAATTCAAATTTCTTTACTTTCTGCTATATTTTTCTATAATATGGATATCGGTTGGGACTGTCAATCTAAAAATTACAAATATTTAAATTTTGGCTATTTGTTGCCATATCTTGTACTAACAACAGGTTGTAGACATTATACAAACACCTCTACTTTCTGTATTAGTCGATCCATTCTTTCATATTTGCACTTTCTAACTGGAAATTTTCCGAATAAAAAAGGTGACTCCGATTAATCTGGAGCCACCTTTTACATGTCTTTTTGTTATTCACACATTAATTAAATGAATGGGAATCTGTTATTTTTTCAGACTATCCCAGTTCTGCTGCAACGCATCGAGCAATCCGGCTTTATCCGATTTGCCTGCAACGTAAGCTTGGATCGTGCTACCATATTCCTGCGGAACACCTTCAGGGAAACGGTTAAAGTTCCAGCTCAGTGTTTTGTTCTCCTGACTATATTTCATAATATCTGTCGCGAGGTCACCCAGATCCTCTTCGGATGCCGTGATGGAACTGAACGCCGGAATGAATTTGAATTCTTTGGTCATATATTGTTTACCGATATCCGAAGTTACAAGCCACTCCAGAAACTCTTTCGCTTCCGTTTTCACTTGGGAATTCTTGTTCACAACCCAGTAGTTCGGCACGCCGACAAACAATTTGTCATTCGGTTCATTGTTAATTGGCATTGGCAGGATACCCAGATTCAGATTCGGATCGATTCCATCGATCTGAACTTGAGTCCAGTTCCCTTGCTGCATCATCGCCGCTTCTCCACTCGCAAACAAGGTTACCTGTGTATTGTAGTCGGTTGTCAGTGGGTTTTTGTTGCTGTATTTCAACGTTAAGTCGAGCAGGTTAATCCAGTCGGTGAACACCTGATTGCCAGGAATTTTTTCCGTGCTTTCGTTGAGCCCCTGAATAAATTTCACCGGATCTGCCTGATTCGCAAATGCCACGTTTACGTTATGGTTCCCCAATACCCACCACTCCTGATATCCGTTCGAGAAAGGCGTAATACCTGCGGCCTGAAGTTTCTGTGCAGCCTGGTCCAATTGTTCCAGTGTCGTTGGAATTTCGGTAATACCCGCTTTTTGGAAAAGGTCTTTGTTATAAATGAAACCATAACCCTCCAGCGCGAGTGGCTGTCCATAGAGCTTGCCGTCTTTGGTCATTGGCTCTTTGGCTACTTCGAGCGCATCTTTGGCCCATGATTCTCCAGACAGATCTTCCAGATATTCAAGCCATGTATCCAATTCACGATAACCACCTACGTTGAAAATGTCCGGTTGTTCGCCTGCGGCAAACTTGGCTTTCAATGCAGCACCGTAGTCACTGCCGCCACCCACGGTTTGAATGTCCAGTTTGACGCCTGGATGGGAGGATTCATATTCCGCTTTGAGACGATTAAGCGCTTCCGCAATTTCGACTTTGAATTGAAAGATTTTAATGGTTTTGTCCCCGGCAGCAGCTTCGCCACCACCTTGAGTATCCGTGTTGACTGGACTGCCGCTTTTATCCCCGTTGCCACAACCTGCGAGCATTACCGAAAAAGCAATCAGCATAAGCAACGTCAACTTCGTCATTCTTTTCATACATACACTCTCCCTATAGTAGTTTCAGTATAACAGTTCCACTAATGAATATTTACACGGGTACTCCGATGACAGAATAACCTTCCCTTGAAGCGTGTTTTCATTCTAACGAACCGAGCGCACGTTATTCGCTCCTATTTGCGCAAATCTTCAGCCTAACGAATCACAGAGATGCTATTTCGTTGTTTTGTTCGAATTTTAAGGCTCTGACGCCGTTTTGTACCCGAATAACGTTGCTGAGATTCGTTACAATTTGGATTCCTTGATTATCCACCTATTAAGATGCGGTGGGTTCGTTAGCGCTTTGAACCTCGGTGGCTTCCTTGCCCCAATCCATTCAGGCCACCGAGGAGCAACAGCGACCGAAAGCGCAACTTGATCCCGCAGCGATCTTGCCCTCGCACTCACCCTTTAACTGATCCAGCCGTAATCCCCTGAATGATATACTTCTGCATCAGCAGGAAGAAAATAATGATCGGCATGATACCGAGCACAAGTGCCGGTAAAGCCAGATCCCACTGCTTCGTATATTGTCCGAAGAGCGCAAAGGTCGCAATCGGGATCGTACGCAAGTTAGAACTTTGCAGGATCAGGGATGGGAGCAGATAATCATTCCAAATCCAGAGTGTGTTCAAAATGATGACGGTTACATACATCGGTTTCATGAGTGGAAATACGATCCGGAAGAACACCCCGTAGGCAGAGCTTCCATCCACACGAGCCGCCTCCTCAATCTCCAGTGGGACGGATTTCACAAATCCGTGGAACAGAAAGACAGACATCGGTGCCCCGAAACCGAGATAACAGATGATGAGTCCGCCAAGGCTATCGATTAGCCCGAGATTACTGGTTACAGTAACGAGGGGAATCATGATAGACTGGAACGGAATCACCATAGCGGCAATGAACATGCCGAACAAAATCCGGTTGAACCGGGTATTGCTGCGGACCATTCGATACGCGGCCATGGAACTGATCAGCACAAGCAACAGGTTGCTGATTACGGTAACGATAAGCGAGTTCATCAGCGCGGACGGGAAGTTAATTTTCTCCCAGGCGTTTGCATAATTGCCCCATTGGAATACTTCCGGCCATGCAGCCGAATTGGTGAGCAAGTCACCGAAGGTTTTGACCGAATTCACGAACAGGAAGTAGAACGGAACCAGGAATAAAAGTCCAATGAGCACCATAACAATCTCGGTTAGAATGGTACTTAGGCGGTAATTTTTCGTCGTCTCCATTAGGCTTCTACCTCCTTGCTCTTCGTCAGACGCACCTGAATCATGGTGATGATGGCAACAATTACGAAGAACACGAGCGCTTTGGCGGTTCCGATGCCATATCTGTTATTCACAAAGGCTTCATTGTAAATATTGAGTGCAACCGACTCTGTCGATCCGAATGGTCCACCTTTGGTTAGCGAAAGATTGAGATCGAACATTTTGAACGACCAGGAGATCGCCAAGAACAGACAGATCGTTACACCCGGCATAATGAGCGGAAGAATGATGCTCCGCAGTACCTGCCAGCGACTTGCGCCATCAATCTCGGCGGCTTCCAGCAGATCAGGAGATACATTTGTCAGAGATGAGATGTAGATGACCATCAGATATCCTGCGGTCTGCCATACAAATACAATCACGATTCCCCAGAAGGCGGTCGGTTCGTCTCCCAACCAAGGAAGGTTGAAGAAGGACCAGCCTGTTACATCGCCTACTGCTGAAAACCCTTTCACAAATATGAACTGCCAGATAAAGCCGAGCAACAACCCACCGATCACGTTAGGCATAAAAAAGATCGTACGCAGAATGTTTCTCGTCTTCAGCGGTTTGGTCAGGAAATACGCCAGGAAAAATCCAATCACATTGGTCAGTACCACACCAACCACGGTGAAGCGCACCGTAAACCAAAATGCCGTTTGGAACTTGGGATCATTCGCAAAAACATGCACGAAGTTATCGAACCCTACCCAATTAATGTTCTCGGATACCCCGTTCCAATCCGTGAAGGAATACACCATGCCAAGCAGGAAAGGGACCACGATGATGAGAATAAAAAACACGATGGAGGGACCCACGAACACGAGCTGCTGTAACAGCTGTGAAGATTTGCGATGCTTCATATCGTTCTCCCCTTCTATAGATGGATGAAATTGGTCTCTTTTTCTATTAAACCCCAATATCGCGCAGGGAAACACCGACCCTCGTGAACAGTTGGGGGTAAAATATTGTCCTCTCTTAACCTGCAACCAGAAGGGGTGTTCCGATGTCGAAATATTACAGTATACGCACGAAATTGATTGCCTTTATGCTCATTGCTACCACACTTCCGCTGCTCGCGTCGATCAGCATGACGTTTATCCAGACTAAGACGGCCCTGCGGGAACAGGCTGTTGAAGAGAACAAACGCCTGATCTACCAAGCATCTACGAATCTTAATAACTATGTGGATAACGTGGCCAGAGCGTCGCTCGCTGTGTATAATGACCCGAACTTTCTGCGTAACCTGGCGAAGATTCCTGGGGATTATCGTGCGGTGGCCGAAGTGTACACTACTTTGCAGACGATCCGCGCTGCTGTGCCGGATGTATTCCAGCTTTATTTGCACTCTTTTGCTGCTGATCAATCCACCTTAATTACGAACCCCTTTCCAAAGCGGGAAGAACGCAAACAGGCCTATTCCGACTCACTTCATGGAAAAATGGGCGGTGGCAGCTCAGATATCTGGGTGGAATCGGCCCATATGAGTCACACGTACGGATTCAAGGCTGCCTCCCCAGATGACCCTGCCAGAACGGTCATTACCTTGCATCGAGTGATCAAGGATATTCCGTCCACCGAGCGTCTGGGTGTGCTCGCTATTGATCTGAATATGAATACCATTGCAGCGATAACCGGCAGGTTGTATGATCCGGCTAAGGAACAGATCTATGTTGTGGATGGACAGAATCAGATCATTTACCAGGGACGTTCTGAGGTCAATCATACGGAATCATTACGAGATGAAACGGCTAGCGAACTGAATATTGCACGATCTAGCGCTGGTACAGCCCAGAATGTCGCAGGACATTTTGAACAGGATCGTTCCATGTATGTATACCAGCAGCTTGGTAGCACGTACGCCGACTGGACCATCGTTAAACAGATCCCGAATGAGACGTTATATGCCAGAGCCACCACACTTACGTGGAATAACGCACTGATTGCCATTACGGCACTTGTATTGGTCATTGTTGCAACCTTGTTCATCTCCATCCGAATCACCGGTCCGCTCAAGCAACTCATGCGGTATATGAACCAGATTCAAGCCGGGCGTCTGCATGTGGATATCCATCTATCCAGCCGTGACGAATTCGGGGTGCTCGCTCGTCATTTCCGAGATATGATGGATACGGTCAATAACCTGATTTTGCGGGAATATCGACTGGAGATCGCCAATAAGACCAATCAGCTCAAAGCGTTACAAGCGCAAATTCATCCGCATTTTCTGTATAACACACTGCAATCCATCGGTACACTTGCCCTTCAACAGCAAGGACAGCGGGCGTATACCCTACTCTCTTCCCTGTCCAAAATGCTGCGCTACAGCATGCGGGATCAGACCTGCGTGACTTTACGCGAAGAGGCGGAGCATGCCCGATTATATCTGGAATTGCAACAGGAGCGGTTCGGTGACCGCCTTGAGGTGGATTTAGATTTTGCCGAAGATACCCTATCTGTCGAAGTGCCAAGAATGACGTTACAACCTTTAATTGAGAACTATTTCAAACATGGGGCAGATATTCAGCCAGGCAAAGGCCACATCTCCCTATCCAGCCGCCGGATTGGTGATCATTGGATTGAAATCGAACTGAATAATAACGGACCCTCCATACCTGAAGCTAAATTACTGGAGATCCGGGGATGGCTGCACCAAAATCACACAGCAACCGGGTTAGTCACACAGGAATCCGACGAGTCCGAGTCCATCGGACTACGAAATGTGATACGCAGACTTCAATTGAACTCACATCCCGGTCACTCAGCCACACTTGAGATCAGCAATCGGGAACCAAATGGTGTGAAGATCAAGGTTAAACTATACGCGGGAGAGTGAACAACATGAAGGCACTGCTTGTAGATGATGAAAAACATGTCCGCGATGCCATAAGGTTGCTTGGTCATTGGGAAGATTTTGGAATTAATACATTACTTGAAGCAGCAGACGGGGATGAAGCCATCGCCGCCATAACGGCACATCAGCCTCAAATCATTCTCAGTGACATGCGTATGCCGGGCAAGGACGGTATGGCATTACTTGAATGGATATCCGCTCATGCCCCACACAGCAAGGTGCTGGTTATTAGCGGGTATGATGATTTTGAACTCGTGAGGCATGCAATCAGGCATGGTGGCATGGACTACCTGCTGAAACCCGTGGAAGCAGATGAGCTGAACGGCTCTCTATTAAAGGCCGTTACAGCTTGGGAAGAGGAAGACGCCATTCGGATACAATCCACCCGACAATCCATTGTCGTTAATCGAATGCGCCCCCACTATCAGGATCGTCTGCTCACCGAACTTGCCGTCGGAAGAGGCAGCAACCCATCACACATGCAGCGATTGCAGGATGAGTTGAATCTCCCCAGTCTAATCCCTGTCTGTCGTGTCGCTGTCACCAGCCTGTCCCATCTGGATGCAGATTGTCTGGCAAAATACCGCAGTCAACCAGATCTGCTTGTGTTCTCGGTACTCAATATCTGTGCAGAGATGTTATCCACACCTGATGAAGGTGTAATGTTCCGCCAGTTGGATCAACCGGACGAAATTATTTTGCTGCATTGGGGCCCATCTACTTCATTGGAACATATTCTAGACAAGGTCAATCAGGGATTGGAGCAGACGATTCAGCGCCGGCTTCATTTTGGCATCTCCACCTGTGAGTCTTATCCTGGCGGAATCTCAGCGGCCTATCTGGAAGCAAGTTCAAGGTTGTGGCGACGTAATGCTGTGCAAATTAAACAGCGAATCCATGCCTCAGTGGAATCATCAAATGGGAATAAAATCAGGCGTTTAACCGCCCATGAAGAACCCCTGCGTATGGCAGCCATGAGCTGCCGGGCTTCCAGTGTATCTGCTGCGGTCGCGGAATGGCTTGACCCGATTACTGACCTTGAGGTTGTCAGTGCCGAGCAGATCCAGCAATGGATCGATGAGCTCGAATGGATGCTGAGCTGCTGGCTTGATGATATGGCAGGTTTGCCATCCAAAGAGGAGGAAGTGACGGAGGAGCAGTCTATTCCCTTTGCCGAGTTACCTTTTGACGCTGAAGGACTGATATCTTTCCCGCTGCTTCGTTCATTGTTAGAACAACGGCTGCTTGCAGCCGGAAAGGTGCTCACTGCCCATCACCCCGCCAATCCTGATCCCATGAATGAGATTGCACGTTATATGGACGCCCATTATCAGGAGGACCTGTCCTTACAGCAGATTGCCGCGCGTTTCTACTTGAGCCGGGAGTATATCTCACGCAAATTCAAACAGCAATTTGGTCTGAACTGGTCGGAATATCTGGGCAAACTGCGGATCAACAACGCTAAGCTGTTACTGCAAAATCCTTCCCTGCGAGTCGCTAAAATCTCGGAGATGGTTGGGTTTCAGGACGAAAAGTATTTCAGCAAAGTGTTCAAAAAAATGGAGGGCATCACGCCAGCGGAATATCGAAAAACATTATTGGAGGCTGGTACGTAACGAGTACCTGATCAGAATTAAAAAGAGTACTCCCGGCATAACCCATCGGAAGTACTCTTTTTAATTTTACTTTTATAGAAAATAGCCTATATCATGACGATTTGTTGGCTCTTTCTTTTCTAAGATAGGATATGCTTCGAAAGATTGCGGCTACAGCTACACCAAAGTAGAGATAATAAATTTTATTTCCTGTTGTATGAGCTGCTATGGAAAAAAAGATAACGATAAACGGTACAAGTATAATATCCAGGTAGAACATGATCTTCCGATAAGTAGGGATACTCATCTCCTCCTTTTATTTACCAAAAATGGTTTTATTAATTATATTAAATCATAACATACATACGTCCTAGTCTGCTCACCGATTCCGCAAAATCACCGCAGGTACAAGTCGAATGTAGATTAGCTCCCCTGCAAGCTCCACTATCGTCTGTGTAACGATGACTGCCGCAGCTATGGTTGCCCATTCTGGAGGGAGTGCCAGCGCTAGCGGCAGAACAACCAGCGAGTTCCGTGTGGCTGAACTGAAAATTAACGCACGCCCTGCGCCTGTATTTAATCGAAACTGCTTAGCAATGATTCGTGATATCCAAGGCATAATGATCATAAAAGCAACGTAGATCGGGATCACGTTCACGATGATCGCCATATCATTGTAGACTTTGCCAATCTGGGAGGCGACAACCACGATCAGCGCGAGTGCCATCATCGGAACCGGGAGCCATGCCGTGGCTTTCATGACACGCTCCCCGCTCACTTTACCTCTTGAGAAGACTTGTGTAACGACAGCGAGCAACAGTGGAATAACGATCAGGAACAGAAAAGCCTCCACAAACGGACCTACCTGCATGATCTGCGCTACCTCGGTACCCATTAATAGCCATAAATAAAACGGCAACAGGATCATTTGTATCACAAACAGGAGAGGTGTTGCGGCGAGCATCAGTTTCTCATCGCCCCTGCCGAGCTGTGTGAACACAATGACGTAATCAATACAGGGTGTTAGCAGTACCAGATAAACTCCGATCAGAACGCCTGGTGATTGCGGAAAGACAAGTGTGAGCAACCATACGACTACAGGTACAACGATAAAATTAGCCACTAGTAACGCGCCCATAAATCGCAGGTTGGACCAGGATTCTTTTAACTGTAGAAAGGGAATCTGTACGAACATGCTATATAACAGAATGGCAAGTATCGGAGACACGGTGTAGCCCAAAATATTCCCCCATGCTGGATTACTCAGCCCTATCGCTGCTCCTACGAACAGTGCAACTACATAGAACCAAGTCTGCTGTTTCTCCATCGTTTCTCTCGAAAGCATTCTTCTCCTCCTCCGTTGGACATGTGGGACATAATATGGTGTGGACATATTCCTGCTTCGCTTCGCGTACATTGGGACAGAGTACCATTCCAACGTAGCGGCAAAGCAGTAGAATTTGAAAGGTCATCTTGTGAATTTTTTTGCGGTTGTTATTAGAATGTGCGAGAACTGGGTATATTCATTGTAGACTGACCCGTGGTTCATTCATTTCGTTAAACCAAGGAGGAAACTCAATGTCACGTAACAATCCGTACAAGTGGTTAAACGCCATTGGTTTTATCGCTGTAATTATCGTGAACTACCTTTCCAACGCTCTGCCAATCGGAGGCAAGACCAACAAAGAAGTATCGGATATGTACCCTGTGCTGCTCACACCTTCAGGCTATGCCTTCTCTATATGGGGTCTGATCTACCTGCTGCTGGCAGGGTTTGTGATCTATCAGTTCGTGCCCGCTTCCTGGAAAAGGGATTCGATTACCCGTCTCGGGTGTTGGTTTCTGGCAAGCTGTGCCTTCAATGTAGCATGGATTTTTGCTTTTCAAAACTTGCAGACCGGTCTCGCTTTACTGATCATTGTACTGCTTCTATTGTCTCTGATCGTGCTGTATGTAAAAACACGTACCATTACTGTTCCGACCACGGCTGAGATCTGGCTTGTAAAGCTGCCATTCAGCATCTATCTGGGATGGATTAGCGTGGCAACCATTGTAAATGCAGCGGTGCTGTTATATAAAATAGGCTGGGATGGTTTTGGTATCAGCGAACCGACCTGGACGATCATCATGCTGATTGTCGGTATGGTGCTAGCTGTTCTCGTTAGCTTCCGTTATCGGGACAGTGTGTACCCTCTTGTATTCACATGGGCGTATATTGCCATTGCACTTAAACAAAAGGATGTCACTTCCGTATATTATACGGCAATCATCATTGCGATCTTACTGGCCATCTACGCGGTATGGCTGTTCTTCGCCCGTAATCAGGATCGTGATTGAGTTTTCCCCTTCTATATAGCGCTTAAATATAACGTAAAAATGCAAAAAGCCGATTCTGGTCATTTGACCTGAAATCGGCTTTTTATGTATACCGGCGCGAGTCTAGGTTGTCCTATTTCAGGGCAATAACTTCAATCTCCACCAGTGCATCTTTTGGCAAACGAGCAACTTCCACTGCACTGCGTGCAGGATAAGGCTGTTCGAAGAACGTGCTATACACTTCATTCACAGGAACGAAGTCGTTCATGTCTTTCAGGAACACCGTTGTTTTCACGATTTTATCCATACTTGTACCTGCTGCTTCAAGGATAGCCTTCACATTGCTCAAAGACAGACGTGTCTGCTCCTGTACATCTGCGCCGAACTCTCCCGTTTGAGGATTCAGACCAAGTTGTCCGGAAGTGTAGATGAAATCGCCTGCATCAACGGCTTGACTGTATGGACCAATGGCGCCTGGCGCCTGATCGGTAGAGATTGGTTTTTTCATGGACGAGTTCTCCTTCATGTTCGTTATCCTGCTGCCACAAGGAGTCAGGGTTCGAACTCATTTTTGTTGCCTATTATACCACGATCTACCTCAAGCGAGAAACGCCCCTCCCTAGCCACATGAAGCAAACAGCTAGCTTAAAGGTTTATTAACCTCCGTCTACACCAAGGACATGAATGACATCATTCGGATACACATGGTTTCCCTTGGTTTGCACCAGCGCAATATTCGTCATGGCCTGTGCAATGGTCGCAGCATGGACCGCCCGGTATTTGTCCACTCTGCCTTTCATCCAGCGATCCAGAAGCTTCATCGCATGAGCAGCCATCTGTTCACCGAACCGCTTCTCGTTTCGATCTCCCAGGATTAAGGACGGGCGGAAGATATGCAATGACTGAAAACCGATATCGGACAATGCATCCTCCATTTCCCCCTTGGTCCGACTGTAAAAGACACGGGAACCTGCGCTCGCTCCCATGGAGGAGATTACAAGCATCTGTAATACTCCGTGCTGCTTCGCAATCGTAGCTGCACGAACCGGGTAATGGTAATCCACCTGACGGAAATTCTCCTGACTGCCTGCTTTTTTGATCGTTGTACCCAAACAACAGTACAGGTCATCGATTCCATCGAATAAGTGGCCTTGGCTCTCCAGCTGTTCCCAGTCCACCACATGCTGTTCCAGTTTAGGATGCTGCAGCTCAAGCGGACGTCTAACCAGAACACGAATCAGGCTGTATGCCGAGTGCTCCAGCAGATGATGAACCAGTAATTCGCCTACAAGCCCAGTGGCTCCAATCACCATGGCTTTCCGTTCGAGACGATTCAAATACATCCCTCCACTTCGCTACCTTTTTTTGAAGTCATACCAGATACATATGATCAATCTAAACATTTACAAGGTTGTTCTGTCATCGAAGTGCCAGTGTAAATATTCAATATCTATTTTAACAGTACACGACGTCCAAGGGTAAATGTAAGAACCAGCATCACTAGACCAACCCCCACCTGAAATCCGTAGGCAGAGATCCAGGCCAGTGCATCGGACCAGGTTTCCATCTTTTCATACAGCCAGCCGCCCATCAGCGGCCCAAGAAACGAAGTCACTCCCGTCAGAGCCGAATACACGGCGACAAACATGGGTCTTTCGCTTTTCGGTGTATCTCCGATCGTAAAGTTAAATGCCAGCTGATTGAATCCACCTACACCGATCCCAAGGAAGATATGAGATAGAAAGAGCGCGACCAATACAGGCATGAACGACATTAACCCCCACGACAGACAGGAGAGTGCAATGACAGGCAATGTCCAAAATAAAAGAGTTTTGTTGCTGAATCTGGCATTCAGATTGCCCCAGACATAGAAACCGGCCATCATAACCAGCGTCTGGACTACCGTGATCAGGGACACGGTCTGATAATTAATATTCAATAGATCCAACATCACATAGGAATAAAGCGGAACAATCAAGGTCTGAATCAATAACCAGACAGCCAGGAACAGCGTTGCTTTAAGAAAAGAACGATCTTGGAACGGCTTGATAAACATCCGCCAGAAAACCTTTTCGGTAGAACGTTCAAAAGGCACGTCCGGATAGAAGAAATAGATGACTGTATTCGCGATTGCACAGATCCAAACCGGAATAAATAGGATCAAAAAGCCCATTTCTCCGGGATAACGATCCAAAACAATGCCGCCTGCGAATAAGCATACGCTTCCAAGTGCATTCAGAATCGTATTTCGAATTCCAAAATAACGCCCTCTCACCTTGGCAGGTACGATATCGCCAATCAGTGAAGTCCAGATCATGCCGCCGATGGTATTTGATATAAAAGCAACCGTATACACACCAATATATACGCTTACCCACCACTCTTTGGGAAATATAAACGGGATCAGTCCCGTCGCACTCCATAAGATACGATGTGTGCCCACAAATAGCAGCAGCATGCGTTTTCGGCTGCGAATATGCTGCATCCAGTAAGCTGCTCCGATCTGGGCAATGTTCACGAACGTGGTAATCGCGAGCACAAAGCCGATATGTCTCGACCCGGCCCCAAGGTACAGCAGAAACCCGGTTAAAAACGGGCCTCCCAGCAATGTCTGTAAAATAATTGCCGGTACACCCTCCCATGTTGCAATCGATAAATTCGTGCGTTGTGTCGAACCCTTGCGCCGTGGTTTGCTTGCTAACGGGGGAGGGTTAACGTTGACCGTCTTCTGTATGGGGATACACTCCTTAGACCGGGTCTCGAACGCCGGTCGATGCTAGTTGTCACCCCAAATTCTACTCACGGCGCGAAGGTTGTCAACTCATTTTTTCACGGTTCAACGGAAGATAGAGATGGAAGGTGCTGCCCTTCCCTTCAACGCTCTCAAGTTCAATCGATCCTCCCAGTAATCTGGCCAGATCCCGACTGATCGAAAGACCGAGTCCAGTCCCGCCAAACTTGCGGCTAATCGATCCATCTGCTTGCTGAAATGCTTCAAATATGGAATGATGCTTGTCCTCAGAAATACCAATGCCTGTGTCCTGAACGGAGAAAACGAGCCATCGATTCTGAATACTTGCATTCTTAATCTGCTTGGTGCTTACGGTCAGCGTGACCTTCCCCCGGTGAGTGAACTTGATGGCATTCGACATCAGATTCCGCAAAATCTGTTGAACCCGCTGAGGATCAGACCAGAGTGTCTCGGGCAGTCCTGGCTTTTTATCCATTTGCAACTCAATACCTTTTTTCTCGGCAACCAGCTGAAAGTGACTCATGGCATCTTCTGTAAGTTGTGCGACACTGATATCCTCCAGTACAATATCCAGCCGTCCCGCTTCCACTTTGGACAGATCCAGAATATCGTTAATGAGCGTGAGCAGTTCCTGGCCAGAGTGATCAATCATGGTGGAAAAACGTACAATCTCCTCCTGATCCATCGTATCAGCGTTCTCACTGATCATCTGGGCGAAGTTAATGACACTGTTCAGTGGTGTACGCAGCTCATGTGACATATTCGCCAGGAATTCCGATTTGTATTGGGAGGCAATCATCAATTGTTTTGCTCGATCCTCCAGCACAATCTGGGCTTTCTGTAACTCTTCTTTTTGCACAGACAATAGCCTGTTTGTACTCTGGATAAGCAAAATGCGATTCTGTTCATTCTGAAAATCACGTAAAATGAATGCAAACATCAAACTGAGCGCAATACCTGTAGGAAGCGTATACGGCATAATATGCGAGAAAAAATATGTAGCCGGGATTACCCCAAAAATAGCTATGCCTATACTATTAAATACGTTGACGATGAGTATCACTAATACGCCTTTACTGATTAGTCTAAAGTTGCTGCGTCTCATCCATATATTTAAACCCGCACATATCAGTCCAAGAAGAGACATATTAATTACCGCTGCTACAGTAGCGTCCGTGATGCCAAAAGTCAGCCTCGACAGTCCAATCCCGACACCTACGATAATTACGCTATAGGGTTGTCTATACGTTAAAACGGCAACAATTAAAGGGACATAACGAAGATCAAAGATCACTTCATCGGTAAGTTGAAGGCCAAAAACCGTGCTGATCCAACCTGCAAAAATAAGGACAAGCACGGAGCTGATCTGCTTCATTCGAGAAGAGATACGTATTACGATATATTTATAGAACACACTAGCAAGATAGGCAATCGTTATAAGCATCCCCATATTCAATACGAACATTTTTGAAAATTGCATTCACTCACTCCTGTTGTCCCGACTTTACTGGCCAAATTACCTTCGTCCGTATGTGTTTCTATCATATCATGCCCATTGAAGCTTACGCATTCCTTCTTCGTCAAAAAAATACACAAAAATACACAAATCAGGATTCAATTTGTGCGCTGGACGTAGTAAAATATATTGTTGTTTAAATTTAAACTACTATATAGATTGAACTAAAGAATAATTACACTTGCCACTCCGATGACAGAACAACCTTCTGATCGCTGTTATCCCCAAATTTTTTCGATTCCCTTTTCTGAAAGGGAAAACCCGTGGATAAAGGCGAAGCGTATGCTTCTTCAGGTTATTTCTGTCCTCTCCGTTCTCGTGTAAATGAATGTATAGTGCAACTTATATAGTTATTTGCTGGGGTCATGTTCGTCGGAACATGAATGAAAGGAGAAAGATGTTGTGCAATTGTTAAAAAGCAAATCCTATTGGCTGTCATTGAGTTTAATGCTGTCTTTGGCCGTCATGGGGCTGTTCTACGATATTTTAAATAGTCCGGAACGCGGGTTCGTAGTGCTTGATTCCTCGCTTGACCGGTTCATTCCCTATGTGCCTGCCATGTCCATTCCATATTTGGGCTGGTACCCGTTTGTATTTGGTGTGCTGGCTTACCTGTGTGCTAAGGATCGCCTGACGTATTACCGCGTTTTGTTATCCATGAATATCTGTGTCTGGATCTGTTATCTGATCTACTTCAACTTTCAGACCATGGTACCGCGTCCGGAACTAACGGGGACAGGTCTGGGAGCATCTGTTCTGGGGTGGCTCTATAGCCAGGATCGCCCTTATAATTGTTTTCCAAGTATTCATTCTCTTCACTCTTATCTCGTTATGCGTGCCGTTCTCTCGGTTCCAAGCATCCGCAAACCCATCAAGATTCTGGTGGCCGCCGGGGCAGCAACCATTATCGTATCCACGCTAATGATCAAACAGCATGTGATTTACGATGCCCTGGGTGCAGTCATACTCGGCGAATGTGTTCTCACCATCATAACTGGCCTCTCTCAATACCGGAGACGCAGAAAAGAATCGAAGTGGACAGAGGGGATCAGCTGATCCCTCACTTCGACGGTTTCTGAATATGCTGTTGTCGTCTCCATTCATCAATAAACAAACCTGCAAAATAGGGGTCCCATTGGGTCCCTTTTCCTTCTTCCAAAATCGTTAGCGCTCTCTCGTGACTCATCCCATTCCGGTATGGTCGATCAGACGTCATGGCATCAAAGGCATCCGCAACCGCAATGATGCGGCCAAATAGCGGAATCTCATCACCTGCCATTCCGTCCGGATACCCTTTGCCATCGTATCTTTCATGATGGGATCGTACACCAGGCAAAAAGTCAGCCATGGCATCAATTGGTTCAATCTGGAGCAGAATGCTCTCCCCCTGTACGGGATGTGTCCGAATAATTGCGAATTCTTCATCGCTTAGTTTTCCATCCTTCAGCAACACCTCATCAGGTATGCCGATTTTCCCGATATCATGGAGCAGGGCTGATTTGTACAATAAATCCGCCTGTTCTTCATCCATTCCACTCAGCTTGCCGATCATCAGCGAATACTCTGCCACACGCATCGAATGCCCTGCCGTATATTTATCTCGGGCGTCCAATGCAGCCGCCAACGTAGAAAAATAACTTTGCAGCAGCTGCCGATTACGTTCCTGTCTCATCTCAAGCCGATTAATCATCATATTGAAGCCGGAGATCAACGCCGAAAATTCATCCGCATACAGATCTGGGGCTCTTCTGCCAAGATCTCCCCCTTGAATTCGGTTCATCTCATGTGTCAGTTCAGCAACCGGATCACGAACATCCCGAATCAACAGCCAGCTGCCAACCAGTGCAAACCCAGCGCCTAGAATGACGATAAATACGCCCCACAGGATGTACTCTTTTGCAAACTCACTATCCATATACTGAAGCCGAATATATGTAGCCAGAAAAAACAAAAATAAAGGAAATAATCCGATCAGTGCCGTACTTAGCTGAAATTTACGCTGAATCGACACCAGGATGCGTCCTCCCAGTGAAGGTTCCATCCCATACTGGACTTTGCCTCGATGACGAATCTCAAGCAGCAAGGGTCTAACTGCCCGCACCGTCAGATAATACTCAATCAGTGCATGCATGACGGCGATCAAAATTGCACACGCAGCTGCCACCACAACGTACCCATAAGGGAAGTCAAGCCACCCCGTGGATATCATCCATATTGTTAATCCGGCTGCCGGAATTGAAAAACCAAGCATGTGCGGACCCATAATCCGATATATGGTCTGTCCAGGGAAACGATGAACACTCTCATACATGCGGTTCAGTTCATCTTTCTCGTGATGCTCGGAAGCAAAAAATTGCCTTATGGGTCCAAGCTGCGCCCACAGTGTAATTAATTCTGCAACAAGCATGAACAAAAGTGATATCAACACAATGAAGATGAGTCGAACAAATTGAATATTGGGTATCTGCAAGGTGGATACCATAACCATTGTACCGACAACAAAAACAGCTGCCAGTGAACCGATCAGATAATTGCGTAGCAGACGAAAAATAAATGAACGGTATACTTCCAACTGAACCCCTCGCTCTCTATGTGCAACCAGTTCTCCCTTGATGTCACGGGGAGATTAAGGGTATAGCCTCCTATTTGTTTATCGGTTATTCAAACCAAAAAAATTAATAAAATCTGCTGATTAGACACCAAAACTCCATCTATCGAAACGTTTCAAAATATTTGACCCTTTGCGCGGTAACTTGGTGGCAATCCGGACAACAAGAAAAGGCCGCTCCACGAAGGAGCAGCCTTTTCTGATATATCCTATATTTATCCTTTGATCTTGGCAGCCAAAATCATCGTACCGCGCGGCTCATCTCCCATGGCATCCGGTTCAAGCGTGATCGCAACCGTATCATAGTCGTTCGCCGAATCCAATGTGTAGTATACCGCTCCCGTGCCGTCACGACTAAGGAAAGTCCCCGCATTCTGAGGGGTATCTCCCTTGATCAACCAGACCTGAAATGCCTCGTTGCCTTCCAGGTTCGGCAAGTTCTCAGCCTGCACAACCAGGTGAGTGCCCTTGCTGTCAATCACGATGGTTGCGAGACCCTGAGCTACAATATCCTGCGTTGCAGGATTAAGCTTCACTGCCTCGCCCGTCTGCATGCCCTGTGCAGGTTCCAGAGCTGATGCCAGCTGCTCCTGCAGCTGCGCATTCTGCGCCTGTGCCTGCACCAGTTGCTCTTGCGTAGCCGACGAGCCCGCCGCCTGCTGCGTCAGCGAGTCGATCTGGCTCTGCAGCTGCGCCGTGTACACGCCCAGCAACAGTGCCGCTGCCGCAAGGGCGGCACTGGCTATGCGCCAGGCGCTGCTGCTGCGCGCACGCGCGCGTGCTTGTGGCTGCCATGGCTGTGCCTGGGCAGCCTCTTCCACCCGGGCCGCACGTTCGTGCTGCGGCGCAAGGTCCTCCTGAAGCACCACGGGTGCTTCAGGCTGTGCAGGAGCAGCCGCTGGCTTCGCCTCGGCGCTCTCCTGCACATGTCCGAGCACGTTGCCCAGCACACGTGCTCGCATGCCAGGCGGCGGTGCTACAGGTTCCGCCGCAAGTGGCAGGAAGCCAGTCACTTCCTGCAATTCCCTCACCTCCTGGCGACAAGGTTCGCAATTGGCCATATGCGCTTCAAACGCCGCCACTTCCTCTGCTTCCAGTCCGCCCAGCACATACATCGGTGCCAGATCAGACCACTCCTCATGTCGTTCTATCATGGATGTATGCCCTCCCTTCCCGCGTCCGGATGCAATTCAGCATCGGCCAGCAACTTTTGGAGCTGCCGCATGGCAAGCCTGACACGGCTCTTTACTGTACCCAGCGGAATCCCGAATCGGCTGGATACTTCCTGCTGGGTTAATCCCGCATAATAAATCGATTCGATAACTTGTTGCTGATCACCGTTCAACTGGGACAACGCCTCTTTAATCCGGGTGCCTTCCCATTTACGTTGTACTTCTTCTTCCGTGTTCGTATCTTCATCGGCATAGGCCGCCAGTGTCTCGTGTTCAACTGAAGTAGCCGCTGCTCCTTTTGATTTCCGCCTCAGCATGTCCACTGCAATGTTACGCGTAATCGCAAACATCCATGTGGTCAGCTTCCCCTGTGAGGCATCGTATCGTTCAGCATTATTCCAGACCCGCAGGAAAAGTTCCTGAACGGTCTCCTCTGCCGTCATGGGATCACCAACAATCCGGTAGGCAAAAGAGTATACCGCTCGCTCATAACGGTCATATAAAAGCTCCAGTGCGGAAGCATCTCGTTCCGCAATCTGCCGCATTAACCTGCTGTCCTCCATCGATTCAGTCATGCGAGGGCCCCTTTCTGTTTCTTCCCTCTTATTATAACCTACGCAGAAACTTTTGAAGAGGATTACCTCAATGGAGAAATAGTTTGAAGAATTTTCTGTATCTTTTCAAACTAACCTTTCAACTTCTAACTTAAAAACAGTCTGAAAACATGTTGCTCTGTTCGCAGCTTTCCTTTTTATTGCAAAAAATTACAACCTGTGGTATAGTATAAGAGTTGTATTAAACAACCTCATATGATTTCTGTCTTCTTTAAACCCCGGAATATTTTCTTCATGCTGCGACCGCAGCGAATAAGCACAATCAACCTATGAAGATTGAAGAACCTGCATAACAATAACCCGGTAGTACAGAGTTTCACAAGATGTTCCCATTCACACTGGCGCGGTCATCGGAGCCGCAAGGACAAAAGAGAGGTAGGGCTTTTGTTGTTTTGGATATCACTTATTCTTGAGAAGATTGAAAACATACACAAGCACCCGGAATTGGGTTCCGGGTGTTTATCCATGTCTACATACACATTTCAGCATCATCTACATACTGTTGGACACCGTTCCTTCACTGAGAAAAGTCTCTCCTTGCGCTCACCAGACGCTAACGAATCCTGCACACCTTATATTGAGAATTTCTGTGCTATGTAAAATCTAACGAATCTCAGCCACGTTAATCGATGTCAATTCATCAGTATAGGCTCCAAACATGCCCAAATTCAGATAATAAGATGTCTCCGATTCGTTAAATTATCGAAATGGCAGAAATTCATGGAATAGAGCCTGTGGAGTTCGTTAATTCGAGCAGACCTCCCCTTTTCCCATTCTAATCCCCACGCTCCTTCACTTAATTCTTATAAAAAAAGGGACAACGCAGGATAATTCCCTACGCTGTCCCTTTCTGAATCATAGGTACGTTATGCCCCAACATGGAACTCAAACTCGGAGTTTATTTAGAGCACCTATCGTAACGATCCACATTCAGCAAAGCCGCGTTGCACTCACTACTAATTAGATAAACATGGTTTTAGAGATAATAACCAGCAAGATGAATAATACGAGGATCGTACCCATGGAGCCCCAGCTGCTGCCGCCATGACCGTAGGATACCCCACAACCCTGTTGATAACCGTGCATCATTGGAGCCTGATTGGCATGGTGTCCGTACCCATAGCCATATCCCATTGGCATTGTTCCACAACCATATCCATACCCATGCATTTCATGACCTGTGTATTGGTATCCTTGCATATGCTCATAACCTCCCGTATGTCCGTATACGTGTCCCTGTCCGTTCGGTGAATTCGGTTTTACTTCGCTCATTGTTCATTCCTCCTTAACATTTGCCTACACCCCTAAGCTATGTATTTAGCCTACCTCTGGACCGGGCTATTGCCCTCATTTTGACAAAATGGGCGTTTAACCGTTGGGTGCCCTTCCCATGCTTGTCCTCTACAAAAAAAACCCCACCGGTTGCCCGGCAGAGCTCGCCATATTATACCCAGAAAGATTTAGTGATGATTACGAGAAGAATGAACAGAACCAGGATTGCTCCAGTCGATGTCCAGCCGCCGTATCCTACGCCTTCAACTACTTTGCTCATGCAGAACCCTCCTTTACGAATATATTAGGGTCCAAACGGTTTATTAGATCAAGAATGCTTTAGAGATGATGACCAACAAGATAAAGAGAACCAAGATCGCGCCAGTCGATGTCCATGCGCCGCCGTATCCACCTACTACTCCACTCATGTAAACCCCTCCTTTGATTTGAGGTACAGTTCACTATATGCACCGATCACACATGGGACCGGGCTCAGGTCGAAAATGGGCTGTTTTTTCCATCGACTATTCTCTAATTGCATATACATAAAGGGTTAGTTCTTCGGTGCGCCAATTACCAACTTCTCTTTTGAAAATGTTGGTGGTGGTTATACCAATGCTACTTTGATTGGTGCTTCACTGGTAATTGCAGATTAATATGTTACATGCATATACAAAAGGACCAGCTTAATGAACATTAAGCTGGTCCTTTTGTCCTTTAATTTATAGACACATCTCTGTTTTATGACCCGAAATATACATCCAGCTTCCCTGTGGGCGGGGTTGTCGCCATCCATACCGCAGCCAGATTGTCAGGTGCCTGGGTGTAAGCAGTGATATAGTCGCCAATGAGTACCGTAGGTGTAGGCGAGTTCCCATTCGGATTGAACGATGTTGTAGTAAGCCTCCGATTCGTAAAAGTCGCCCCCCCCCCGTCAAACGATTCCGCCACATAGACATCCAGCAAAAAACCATCGAGCTGGTTGGTGTAGTAGATAACCCGTATTACACCGGTGAACGGAGATACGGTAATGGAAGGAAAGAAATTCTGTGTCCCCACCGGTGCTCCTGTAATACTCACTGGCTCACTCCAGAGCAATCCATCGGGTGAGGTACACATGAATACATCCGTATACCCATTCCGGGCATCATTCCATACCGCGTAAACAGTATCACTGTAGATACTGTTGGATATGTCCGCAGCCAGATTCAGGTTTTTTTGGACACGAAATGCATAATTGGGTACAGGCAAAACCTGCGGTGAAGGTACAACGGAGGCAATTAGAGTGGACTGATTGCTAATAGGTGGCTGGAATGTAGTGCCCCCGTCATAGGAAGTCCGAAGTAACGCATACGCACTCCCAGGACCCGTGAGGATATAACCGGCGTAGACTTCCCCTGTGAATCCAATCCCGATGGTCGCCCGATCATGGAAACCTCTTGGATGGAAATTCGACTCGGAATCTGCCAGGTTGACGCCACATCCTCAGATCGTTGTAAAAAGATTGAAGACGCTGCCGTTGCCAGCGGGGTATAGCCAACATAAACATTCCCTCGATACGGACTGCCTGGTGTGCGGTCACAGGCAATAAACGGTTCATCATTGTGGACAACGAGTCCGTAACCTCTGTTTATAAATACAGGCGGAGTCCAGGTCACCCCATCGTCAAGTGATGTATAGCTGATAATCGTTCCGTCATTCTCCCCATTGAACACATGCACCGTCACAATGAATGTACTCGGAAAGGTATAATCAATCGTAGGCGCTTCCGCACCTTCGTATCCGGCAGGCTGTGGCAAGATTGCTGTCGTCCAGGTCTGCCCCCCGTCAATGGAACGATAGAATCCGGTCCGTGTCGGTCCCGCACTTGTATCGACCGCAACAACGCACATAATATTGGGAAGTAATATATTAACCGCAATGGACGGTTCGAACTGACTGCCACCCAGTGCTCCTGTAATATTTACAACCGGCATCTGCATTCACCTCCGCCTATTGAAATTATGGAATATTGGTAAAGCGGTCTATCCACATCATCTCCGATTGCAGCACACGCTGCGTGATATTGCCTACGGAGTCCAAACTATAAGCCTGAATAATCGTGCTGGTTGCGCTGAAAAAGTCACTCTGCACCTCAAAATAATCAGCAGTGTTCAGGGTGTACAATAAAGTTTTGGACACTTGAGCTGGTAGCTGGAACAGATCATGACGTATTGGAATTCTCGCGTTCTGTGAAGTGTCCCAGCGAAAGACCTGAAGCTCAATGTTGGACGGGATGTTAACCGAATCATTCAAACAGGTCACAATTAATTGTGTGGCACGATCAACCCCGTTTGGAGAGTTAAAGAGGAGACCTGTACTATAGGGCATTTTCATCGCTCCTTTCCTCTTATACCACCGTCGACAAAGCTTGACAGTATACTATAAAACATGTGATCTCTCGTTGAAAGACACGGCAGAATCTGCGAATTTCTGAAAGAATCCTTGCAAGAATCTTCTAACTTTGAAAACCACAATAAAGAGCAAAAACTGCAAGCCCCGGACCGGGACTTGCAGTAGTGATTTGAGACTATTTTTTTCACGCGTTGTACTTGGTTAATTAGGTCTTGTCTGAAGTGATGTCAGTTTGTCCTGAACCGATTGTAGCTTCTGTATGCTTGAGGCATCCGGTTTATCCCGACGGTCGTCGATCTTGACAGATGTGGATACACGCTGAGCTCCTGACAAAAACGGTGCTTCATGCAAAGCCGCAATTGCTGTAAAGACCTCGTTAAGCGGCCCCTCAATAATGGTGCTCATGGAAGTTAACTGATATGTAATGCCCCGTTGATGTTCCAATACCTTCTGCATGTCTGCCACATAACTGCTCAGACTCGTCGTACCTGTTCCAATTGGAATTACAGTCACTTCTGCTATTGCCATTTTGCTCCGCCTCCTCTGGGCCCCGTGAACAACCGCTGCCACTTATTTTTAGTCGATTTTTGACTGTTTTTATTCTACCAGTTGAATACGTTACAATTCAAACTGACGTGAAGACGTCATTCAAATTGGTCAAAATTTTTTTTTGATAAATCTTCAAATCTTCCAGTCCTTTTCCTTTGCGGATTCCTGGCTTAAATGGTATACTCGGAATTACGTTTTACTGTATCGGCCCACTTTACAAACACAATATGTTGGGTTACAGTATGTTGACAGCTACAAAATGTAGTAACACTAGATTTCTCCGCTTCTATTAGTCACCTTCTGCATTCTCGCGAAAAACAGGATGAAATCACCTCCAAAGGCACGTCCCTGTAGGTGTAAATCGCTTTCTCGAAACAGAGTTGACTCGGAGGTTAACGGGGCTGTTTGGACTGCATCCGGTATCCTCAAACTACAGGTACATCTGCAATAGACAAAAGCTTACATAAGCACCCTTTTCTGTCGATATACTGAACCTCTAAGACAGTAAGGAAGCCAGAGCATCCATGGGCATTTTCAGCCGCGAGGCGGGGAGAATGCTTTTTATATGAGCATGTTCTGCATTGTGCTGTTTTGTGCTCCTCAAGTTGAGCGATTTAAGACATGACCTGTCACCGCCGTTTCAGTCCGCCAAACGCAACCTTTACCTTTTTCTCACCGTAAGAAGACACTCAATTCTTTATATAAAGAATTTCTCCAATTTATCTCTTAAACATGCGAAAGCGAGGAATATTCATGCCACAAGTTGTGACCAAGCCGAACAACCGCCAGCTTGCCTTTGATGATATGCGCATCTCGGTATATGCAGACCGTACTCTGGAAGGACTGGAAATGCTGGACAAGGAACGTCTGGTACGTGGGGTAAACAGCAAGCTCCGCCGTGATGAAGTTACCGGAGACGAAATCAGCAACGCTTTTATCATGAGCGCACTGGAACTCGTAACTAAAGAGGAGCCTAATTGGAAATTTGCAGCGGCACGCTCCCTGCTCACTTCCCTATACAAAAAAGCGGCTACCAACCGCAGATACAAATCTTACGCGGACGAGCCTTACGGGGCATTCCATCCTCTCCTTGTAGATCTCGTGAAGAAAGGTATCTACCGCGAAGAATTGCTGGAATGTTACACCAAAGAACAGATCGACGAACTTGCTGAGTGCATTGACTATCGCAACGATCTGCTCTTCGATTACATCGGCTTGCTCACACTGGCAGAACGTTACCTCGCTCACGATTTTGATGGAAAAGTAATGGAATTGCCGCAAGAACGTTATATGGTAATCGCCATGTTCCTAATGCATCAGGAACCTGCCGAGAAACGTATGGATCTCGTCAAGGAAGCTTACTGGGCAATGAGCAACATGTACATGACCGCAGCTACTCCTACGATGTCCAATGCAGGAAAAAAAGTAGCCGGACAACTCTCCAGCTGCTTCATTGATACGGTGGACGACTCACTCGAAGGTATCTTCGATTCCAACACGGATGTAGCACGTCTGAGCAAAATGGGTGGCGGCATCGGCGTTTACCTCGGCAAAGTCAGAGCTCGTGGTTCGGATATCCGTGGTCACCAAAATACAAGTTCCGGTGTAATCCCTTGGATTCGCCAACTGAACAATACAGCGGTCAGCGTAGACCAGCTCGGTACACGTAAAGGTGCCATTGCCGTCTACCTGGACGTTTTCCACAAAGACATCCTGGCTTTCCTCGATCTGAAGCTGAACAACGGCGACGAGCGGATGCGTGCGCATGACGTATTCCACGGCATCTGTCTGCCTGACTTGTTCATGGAGCGGGTATCCACTCGCGGCGAATGGAGCCTGTTCTGTCCGCACGAAACGAAGAAAGTGATGGGCTGGAAAGACGAAAATGGTCGTGCACTCGGATTGGAAGATTTCTATGATGAGTCCTTTGGCGAAGGTGCGTTCCGTGATAAATACGAAGAAGCGGTGAATCACCCACTGCTGTCCCGGATTACAGTACAGGCGATCGATATCATGAAGCGTGTACTGAAATCCCAACTGGAGACAGGTACGCCATACATGTTCTACCGGGATACGGTTAACCGCGCGAATCCTAACCGTGCGCACGGTATGGTATACTCCTCCAACCTGTGTACCGAAATCATGCAGAACCAGTCTGCCACTGTGATTGAAAAGGAAGAACTCGTAACCAAAGATGGACAAACTCGCATCGTGATTTCCAAAGTGCCTGGCGACTTTGTTGTCTGCAACCTGAACTCCATCCATCTGGCACGTGCTATACCTCATAATGTATTGGAACGTCTCGTTCCGATTCAGGTGCGCATGCTGGACAACGTTATCGACATTAACAACATTGAAGTGTTGCAAGCCCAATATACCAACAGCCAATATCGCGCAGTCGGTCTGGGAACGTTTGGACTTCACCACCTGCTTGCTCTCGAAGGCATTCATTGGGAGTCTGAAGAAGCGGTAACATATAACGACAATCTGTATGAAAAAATTAACTACCTGCTCGTGAAATCCAGTATGGAGCTGTCCAAAGAAAAAGGACATTATCCGAAATTCAAAGGTTCCGATTGGGAAAGTGGTCACTACTTTGACCAACGCGAGTACACGTCAGGTGAGCGTGTAGGCGAGTTCGTGACAACCGAACAGTGGAAAGAACTGCAAGCTGAAGTACAACAAAACGGTGTACGTAATGCTTGGTTGTTCGCCATTGCACCTAACGGTTCCACGTCCATCATTGCCGGTTCAACGGCTAGTATTGATCCGCTCTATGAGCTGTTATCTTATGAAGAGAAAACAACGTACAAAATTGCCAATCCGGCTCCGGATCTGTCCGAAAAAACAAGCCCTTATTACCAAACGGCGTTCATGGTGGATCAACATGCTTCCATTAATATGGCAGCTGCCCGTCAGCGTCACGTCGATCAGGGACAAAGCTTCAACTTCTACGTTCGACCGGATATCAAAGCAACCGAATTCCTGGAATTGCATCTGCACGCCTGGAGAGCCGGCATGAAATCAACTTATTATGTTCGTAGCCGGGCATTAACGATTGAAGAAGCTTGATTTTATCGCAAGTTACGTTTTATCCACGATAGAGAAGATTTACTAGATTCAAGGTGACCACCAGGGCATCCTGTTTTGATTGCAAAATGGCGTTGCCCTGGTTCTTTTTTGCCTAAAATACGATCACAGCATCGCAAGATGTTGATATAGATGCTTTTCCAAAGTTCTGTCGGCAGAACATTATGAAATTCAAGGAGTGAACGGAACAATGCAAGTACAGAAAATTTTCAACACCGAAGCCCCTAACCAATCGACCCGTATTATTGAAGGTGAATGCTCCGGTATCCTGAACTGGAACGACATTCGCATGCCTCATATGTACAAATTATACAAAGTACTGCTGCTCAACCACTGGATCGCAGACGAGATTCCAATGTCCAAAGATGCTTCCCAGTTTGCTCAACTGGACGAGGAAGAACAACGTACGTTCAAAATCAATATCTCCCTGCTCGCGGTACTTGATTCCATGCAGACGATGTTTGTTGGTGACGTAAAACGTTACTTTACTGATTCTTCACTCGAAGCGATCTCGGCCATTATCGGACAACAGGAAGTCGTTCATAACCAATCGTATTCCTACGTCCTGTCTTCGATCGTATCCGATCGGGAGCAAAAAGAAATTTTTGAATACTGGAAACATGATCCAGTTCTGCTTGACCGCAACCGTTTCATCGCTGATATCTATCAAAACTTCCGGGACGAGCCGTCTCCACAGACATTCTTCCAAGCGATGGTAGCCGATCTGGTACTCGAAGGAATCTTCTTCTATAGTACGTTTGCCTTCTTCTACAATCTGGCCCGTGACCAGAAAATGATGGCAACCAGCCAAATGATCTCGTATATCCAGCGGGATGAAAACCAACACTGCTACTTCTTCGCTGAAGTGTACAAACAGTTGCTGGTAGACTTCCCTGAACTGAACACACCTGAGAACATGGACTATGTATACAAAACCATCCATCGTGCTGTTGAGCTTGAAACCAACTGGGCACATTACACACTCAGCAACGTACGCGGTATTGACCTGAACGAGTTGGAAGACTACATCAAGTACATCGCCAACAAACGTCTGCGTCTGATGGGTATGGAGAAAGCGTATGAAGGTGTGGATGTAAACTGCATGCCTTGGATCAAACCATTTTCCGATGAAGCACTGAATGCAACCAAAACCGACTTCTTCGAAGCCAAATCCCGTAACTACGGTAAAGTTGGCGACGATAACGGATTTGACGATTTGTAAACTCTACTGATCGAGTATTACCAATATAAATAAGCACACATTAAAGCACTCCCTTGGATAGAATGCCTTCATGGCTATCTGCATGCGGGAGTGTTTTTTTGTCCCTTAACCTAGTAAGATAGTTTGGAAGAGATTCACATCCCTCCGACTGAAATGAGGCCTATTAATGGATAGAGAACTGCTGGAACAAATCAACTTGTGGCATGAGCAGGACCAATTCAGACTCATTATCGAACGTATTGAACGTATCCCCGTCTCAGAGCGGGATTATGATCTGATTGGTCAACTCGCCAGAGCCTATAATAATGACGCACGATACCGCGAAGCTATTCAACATTTGTTGTCTGTCGAGGAGCAAGGGGTAAACGACCCGCTCTGGCAATATCGCTTGGGTTATGCATACTGTTACATCGCAAGTTATGAACAGGCACTACTGGCTTTTGAGAGAGCTGACGAACTTCTGCCTCATGATGAATCTACCCTTGAATTCCTTCGCCAGATTCGTCCCCAAGCGGAGAAGATGCGGCTGGATCGTCAACGCCATGAAGAGAATATCGCAGCATTGGAGCAGAGCGGCACACAGAACCATCTAAGAGCGGCATCAGGGACTTACGCTCCCGCAACGTTCTGGGTACACAGCGATTATGCGCAGGAAAATCATGTATCGGAACCTTTTGATGAAGAAGAGATCGTGTCTATTGAGAAGGAACTGGGGTACAAGCTGCCCGCTTCCTATATTCATTTAATGAATACCCAGAACGGCGGCATCCCCGCGCGCACTGTATTTCCTACCAAAGAAGCGACTTCCTGGGCTGATGATCACATCGCCATTTCAAGCATTATGGGAATCGGACACGATAAGATATACGCGCTGGGCGGTGAGTTGGGAAGTCGGTTCATGATCGAAGATTGGGGATACCCCGATCTGGGGATTGTAATCTGTGATTGTCCGTCCGCTGGTCATGATGTCGTTATGCTGGATTATCGATTCTGTGGTCCTGAAGGCGAGCCTTGTGTGGTTCATGTGGATCAGGAAAATGATTATGAGATTACATATCTTGCGCCGAATTTTGAAGCTTTCATCCGTGGCTTGCTCGATGAGGATACGTATGACCTGTCTGACGAACAGGATGAGGACTAAAATCCAGGAGGGTCCGGCCATATGACAACCCGTATATATTTTGGTTCCAATCAGCTCGGCGAAGTGGCCGCAGCTTCATTGCAAGATGCGCTGAATGAATACGATCTGGGAACCCTTGAAGATTATCAACGAACGGATAAAGGCGTTATGGGTCAGACACTGCTCATCCGCTCTTCCCGTGGAGAATATATTCTGAAAGGTAATCCGTTATACTCAGGACAGTTACAGGAAGAAAAGTTCTTCGTAGAACAACTGGCGAAGCATACGTCCATTCCCGTCCCTGCCCCCTATTTATTACATGAAGATATCAATCTTCTAGGTTGGAGTTATGCCATCATGCCGCGCCTGCCCGGGAATCACCTGTATGATCCAGCATTCCAGATCTCACTGTCACAGCAAGATCAGGAAGAGATCGCCTGTATGTTTGCCCATACTTTGGCTGAACTGCACCGCTGGAAGGTGCCTGATGCTGGGGAATATGACCCTGTAGCGAAGCAGATTGTTTCCTTTGCAGGCGATTATCTGGACTGGTTGTACGGAACTATCCGCCACTGGTTACATGATGCTGAACAGTACTCGGTGATTACGGATGAAGATGTGCAGTGGGTGGACGAGCAATTCAAGAATGCGGAACCGGCATTTCGGTCCAAAGCTGTTCCCGGGTTTGTCATGGGAGACTTCAAGGTCGAGAATGTGCTAGTTCAAAAAAAGGATGATCCTTCTTCAGACTGGCAAATTAGTGGTCTGTTCGATTTTACAACTGCCTATTTCGGAGACGGCACAGCCGACTTGACCAAAATGTCCACCAGGTATGTCCGTGAGGGTAAGCCAGAACTGGCCGCACAGTTCCTTCGCTGCTACCGGGATCTGGTCTGTGCAGCAGATGTGGAGAAATGTCAGCACTTCCGTGCACGTCTCAGCGTGCATCTGCTCTATCAACGTATCCTGTGGTGGGGTGAAGCCAAAGCGACAGGACAAGTGACGTGGGCAGCCGACCTGCCTTTTGCACAGTGGGCAGAGCAATCCATTGATTCAATTCTTGCATTACTGGATGATTAGATTTAGACAGGGTGCTCAAAGGATATCGGCCTTCCAAACTTACGTATGTATACTTCCATATATGTCGCCCAACATCCGGGCGAATGCATAAAACCGCCAAAGATCAATGATGATCTCTGGCGGTTTTCGTCCTACCACGATATATTTCGATCAACGATGAAACCCCGCTCAACTTAAGCCTGTGCGACGGGTGACTCCTGATGTTTCTGCAAAAACTCCAACATCCGGCGATACACGAGAATCTCGTTTGTCTTTCTGGAGAAGCCATGACCCTCATCGTCCAGAACGATGTATTCCACATCCAGCCCCTTTGACTGAAGCGCAGCCACGATCTGATCGGATTCAGCCTTCACGACTCTTGGATCATTGGCTCCCTGAATGACCAGCATCGGGTTTACCATCTGATCCAGATACGTAATCGGTGAATCCTTCGTTAGGCGTTCGCGGTCACGGATCGGATCACCCAGCCAGTTATCCATCATCGGCTTCCAGTCTTCCGGCACGGATTCCAGGAATGTGAACAGGTTGCTCGGCCCAAAAATATCGACCGCGGCCCGGAACAGCTCCGGATGGCGCCCTGCTAGTAGCAGGGTCATGTATCCACCGTAACTTCCACCTACCACAAACAACCGCTCCGGCGAGGTAATTCCCTGATCAAACAGCCAGTTAATTCCGGCAACACAGTCCAGCCTTGGGCCTTCGCCCCAATCCCGCTCAACCAATTTGACGAATTCCGCACCATATCCGGTACTGCCACGGAAGTTCGGTGCAAAGATATGATAGCCCTGAGCGAGCATCATCTGGAACATTGGCCGGAAAAACTTCGCTTCCGATGCTTGCGGCCCACCATGCGGCCAAAATACCGTGTAACCATTGGCCTGCTCAGGCTTTGCTTTGAACAAAAGCGCTTCAATCTCCAGTCCGTCGTAGGAGTTATACCGAATGACGTCTGGGTACACGAGATCACTTGGGTCTAGCCCGGTTACCCGATTGGCAGTCAGCGGCTCCCAGGATTCAGCACCTGCCACTTTGCGATAAATGTTATGCGGCAGGATTGCTCCACGCCCCAGAATATATACATTACCTGCCTTCGTAACAGTCACCTGCTCAATTGTATCCAGCGGCATCTCTATGCGCCGAGGCTCATCGACATTTTTACCCAATACGTACATACGATTCTCCGGCCCTGTAAGTGTCCAGAAATATAAGGTCCCGGAAGCCTGATGCCAGCGGATGTTCTCCACATCTTCCCCTTCAATTTTACACAATGGACGGAACTCGCCGGAATCGATGCGGTACTCAGCCACATATGAGTATGATGAGTCATCATTAGTGATCAGCAGAAGGCGATTGTCATCTGCGAAAATCAGATCGGATACCTGACTCTGCCGCTCTGAGGCTGGCAGAATCACCATTTCTTCATTGTTACGATACAGATGAGCTGTCTGATACGTATTTGAATACATTTTTAAAATGACATAACTCTTCTCGTCAGGACTTACAGCAACCAGGCTGCTCGTAACCTCTTCTCCACTGTATAACAGTTCATCCTCACCTGTCTCCAGATCGATGCGGCGTGAATTCAGATAGTTCGGATTACCCGCGCTGGTGACATAATAGAGACGTTGTCCATCCTCGGACAACTCAGAGAAATAACAGCGATCATTCGGCTCTGCCGGTACAACAGGCAGTGGAACACCACCCTCTGGCTTAAGTGCATAGAGATGATAGTTCTCGTCACCATCCCGATCAAAGGCGGTAAGAAGATGACGTCCTTGCGGGTCTGCTTTAATAAATTGACTGCTCTGATTCAAGTACGTTAAAGGATACGGGTACCCTCCGGGCAAATCCATCGCCCAAATATTTGGCTGACCGTTCAGATTGCTGTCCATGAACAAACGTTTCTCGTCGGCCGATACGGCAAAATGCGAAATTCGGTACGTCTGAAAATATTGCTCGACATCCGGTTTAGGGAACTGAATCATGACAAACCTCCTTGGAATTGAACCAATGAATTCAACATTGGTAAATTAAGGTACCATTTGTCCATATTATAGGTAATGACAATGTTTAGACAATAGATATGTGAGTTATAATTCCGAATCTCCCCATTTTTATCTCAAACTCACGGATAAAAGGTCATATGAGCTTTGTCTTCGCGATAATAATCCAGCCTTTGCTTCATCGTACCTGTATGCAGTTCAAACAGATGACCATCCGGATCGGTAAAATAAACAGATAACGCATCCCGCGGATCTCTGGGCCTTCCGGGAAGAATGTCAGCCCCAGCTGCTCGCAGCTGCTGCACAGACCCGTCAAACTCCTCTTCTGTAACGGTAAATGCAATATGGGTATAGGTTCGTTCCGTATAGTTGCGAATAACATCCTCCTGATTCAAGGCGATCCACAGACCGGCAAGCTCAAAATACGCCAGTTTGCGTCCCTTCACCTGAATCTGGGCACCGAGAGCCCGTTCAAAAAAGGTAATGGACCGCTCCAGATTGGATACGGAAAAGCACAAATGATTAATTCCCTGAATATTCATGTGGCTCCTGACACCTCCATCAATTTAAGGACCTATCCTTATTATGGTATATTTTGTGCAAAAAACAACAACTCTGCTGCCTCCCCTCGCACCTTCTTCTGGGCGAATGCATAGTTTATCCGTATCAATGAACGTTCGAGGAGGATGTTTAGCACATGAACCCTGTCTATCCTTTTTATGGTGAGAAAACGGTGTGTAAAGAGCAAAAGCTGGCATTCCCACCCCAGCATCAGGAACAGCAACCTGGTCTGGAAACCCTGATGGTGCCTGAACCAATTAGCGAAGATCCTGCTTATATCGGCAGTTGCAAACTCCAAGGCAAAGTTGCGATTATCACAGGTGGTGACAGTGGAATCGGCCGGGCGACAGCCATCGCTTTTGCCAAGGAAGGTGCGGATATCGTCATTGCTTATCTATATGAACGGACAGATGCCGAAAGGACTCGCGAGCGGATTGAAGAACTGGGGCAGCGCTGTCTGTTAATCGAGATTGATCTCCGCTTAAAGAAAAACTGTGAGGCTGTCATCCGCACGACGATGGAAACCTACGGGAAGATCGATATTCTGGTTAACAACCATGGCGTACAGTATGTGCAGCCGAGCATTGTTGATATTACGGAAGAGCAGCTCTATCACACCTTTCAGACGAATGTATTCGCCTATTTCTTTCTGATCCAGGCCGCTCTCCCCCATCTGTGCAGAGGTGCCTCCATCATCAATACAGCTTCCATTACGGCATATAAAGGTAACATCCAGTTGATCGACTACTCCTCCACCAAAGGAGCTGTCGTGTCGCTGACTCGTGTACTCTCCCAATCGCTTGCTGCACAGGGAATCCGCGTGAATTCCGTTGCTCCTGGCCCCATCTGGACACCGCTCATCCCTGCTAGTTTCTCTGCGGAGGATGTACAGGTATTTGGAACAGATACGCCCATGGGTCGGGCTGGCCAGCCTTACGAACTGGCGGCAGCTTACGTCTATCTCGCCTCCCGCGATTCATCTTACGTCACAGGTGAATGCATTCATGTAAATGGCGGCGATATGGTAACAACTTAGGGTAAAGTGGATGATATCGTTAACTGATGTCAGGTTGGATTTGGCAGGTGTGGCAGGATATCGGTTGTCCGGTTGCGAAGAGGGTTAGGAGTATGATCCGGTTATACCGGAACCTGACATCTTGCGACAAGGAGCTGAACAACCTGATGAACTTCGATCCACTCTACCAACCGTACCCCTCTTACCGCGTGCCTGTATATGCCAAGCAAGGCATGGTCGCCACGTCACAGCCACTGGCTGCACAAGCTGGCCTGGATGTTTTGAAAAAAGGCGGCAACGCCATTGATGCCGCCATTGCAACTGCAGCAGCACTCACCGTGCTGGAGCCTACGTCCAATGGCATTGGTGGCGATGCTTTTGCCCTCGTCTGGACCGAGGGCAAACTGCATGGCCTGAATGCCAGCGGCCCTGCGCCTCAGGGCATATCCATTGAGGCGCTTCAAGCGGCAGGCCATACGGAGATGCCGAAGCTTGGGGTTGTTCCGGTGACGGTGCCTGGCGCACCGGCGGGTTGGGCTGAGCTGAGCCGCCGTTTCGGGCGGCTCACGCTGGCGGAAGCGCTGGAACCAGCCATCCGCTATGCGGAGGAAGGTTACCCGCTTGCGCCTGGGCTGGCCCGCCACTGGGCAAGGGCAGCCGAGATCTATGCACGCCAGGGTGATGCGGAGGCAGGGCGTGCGTGGTTTGAGACATTTGCTCCCGGCGGGCGTGTTCCCGCAGCTGGAGAGATGTGGCGCTCGCCGGATCATGCGGCGACTTTGCGCCAGATTGGCGAGAGCGAAGCGCGAGACTTTTACGAAGGGGAACTGGCGGAACGCATTCATTCCTTTATGGCAGAACACGGTGGTTATCTGACTCGCGAAGATCTGGCAGCATCCCAGCCCGAGTGGGTTGATCCCATCTCTGTCTCCTATCGCGGATACGATGTGTGGGAAATCCCACCGAATGGACAAGGGCTGATTGCTCTCGCAGCGCTTAATCTGTTGAAAGGTTACGAGTTTGACGAGAAAGAATCCGTTCTCGCGTATCATCAGCAACTGGAAGCCATGAAGCTGGCATTTGCCGATGGGGAGAAATATATTACCGAAGAACGTAAAATGGGCGTGACGGTGGAGGAACTGCTGTCCGAGGCATACGCTGAAGAACGGCGCAAACTCATTGGTGATACCGCACGTGCACCTGAGGCAGGCGATCCACGAGCAAGTGGAACGGTCTATCTGGCTACGGCTGACGGTGAAGGCAACATGGTTTCCTTTATCCAGAGTAACTACATGGGCTTCGGATCTGGACTCGTCGTTCCGGGGACAGGCATTGCCTTGCAGAATCGCGGACATAATTTCTCACTGGACCCGAATCATGCAAACGCCTTGGAGCCGGGTAAACGAACCTATCACACCATCATTCCGGGGTTCCTCACCCGCGGCAGCGAAGCGATTGGGCCATTCGGTGTCATGGGCGGTTTCATGCAGCCGCAGGGTCATGTGCAGGTGGTCATGAATACGATCGATTATCACCTGAATCCCCAGGCCGCACTGGACTCTCCACGCTGGCAGTGGACGAAGGGCAAAACGATTCTCGTGGAACCTGGCTTCCCGCAGCACATTGCACAGGCACTTGCCCGCAAGGGACATGATATTCAAGTAGCGCTCGATCCATCCCAGTTTGGACGCGGTCAGATCATCTGGCGCAACCCGAACAATGGCGTATTATGTGGGGGTACGGAAACCCGAGCGGATGGCTCGATTGCGGCTTGGTAAAACTCATGTCATTTCAATATAGGGACAAACCAGCTTTGAACCATATATGATGTTATTCAAAGGCACAACAGAGATGATTCATGTCATCTCTGTTGTGTCTTTTTGGAGCTTTTAACGTCAGTAAACAACATACTGTAGTTATTCATGCACCCTTTTAACCAGAGAAATGTAAAACTAATGTATAATTCATGAAACATATTTAGATTTTTGTAAATTTTCACTACATACCATAAAACACCGTACCTTTCTGTCCGATATAGATAAAGGGAAATCCTCACCACACGTGTCATCCATATATGCGTATTTCCCTAGAGCTGAAGAACAATTCAAATCAGAAAAATGCGACTACAGAAATGAGGGTACCACACATGAAAACAAACAAGAACAGACGCGCAGGTCTTGGTCTCACATTAATGATGATCCTGACGGTACTGATCCTGGGGGCTTGTTCAGCCAATAATACAACATCGGCAACAGACACAAGAACAAAAGTCGGGATCGTACTTACCGAAGTGGGTCTGGGAGACCGTTCTTTTAATGATGCTGCTTTTGATGGACTGGTTCAGGCCAGAGACGAGAAAAGCATTGTCTTTGACTATCGTGAACCGGGCGGCAATTTAACCGCCGAAGCTGCTTTTGAGGAGTTTGCAGAAGCCAAACTCGATCTGATTATCGGCCTCAGCGATACGGTCCAAGCGGATATGGAGAAGGTTGCAGCCAAATATCCTGATCAACAGTTCCTCATGATTGATAGTCGGTCCGAACTGCCTAACATTGCCTCCATTTCATTCCGGGCGGAAGAAGGAAGTTATCTGGCAGGCGTTATTGCCGCTATGGCTTCAACGGAGGATCATGTTGGTTTCCTTGGTGGAATGGAGATCCCGGTCCTTCGTAATTTCGAGCAGGGTTTTGAGCAAGGTGTTCTTGCTGTCAAGCCGGATGCAACCGTTGATGTCGTCTACGCAGGGGACTTCGGTAATGCCGATCTGGGTGAACAACTCGCTGCACAGATGATTCAGGACAAGGGCGCTGACGTGATCTATGTGGCTGCCGGTCTCACAGGTGTGGGCGCACTGACGGAGATTCAAAAATTAGGGAAATACGCCATCGGTGTAGATACCGATCAATTCTTTTTGGCGGAAAAAGCCATTCTTACGTCCATGCTGAAAAATGTGGATGTATCCATCTATAATGCCGTTAACTCGTTTATTCAAAACAATCATGCCTTCCCTCAAAAGGAAATCGTGGAGGGGCTGGCGGAGAACGCCGTGGGCCTGACCGCACTACATAATATCACGCTCAGTGATGAACAGCAGAAAACCTTCGAAGATCTGAAAACACAGATCTCTTCCGGTCAAATCAAAATTACGCTTGATCAATAACCCATCGGATTCGAGGAGGTACGCACATGAAACTACAGGGAAAACTGATACTTAATGCTCTAATCTCGCTACTTCTATGCCTTGCGCTGGTAGCCTTTATCATCACGGAATTGCTCGGCATGAATGCCAAAAATCAAAATCTGGTACCTGCCATGCTCAAGGTAAGTGAACTAAATGCCAATCAGATTCAGACCCAGCAGGCGCTGGATGTCTATTCGTTCTCCATGACAGCAGGAAATCAGGACACAGCGCTCCGCTTGCTGGATGAAGGTCAAGCGATGATTCAGGAGCTTACGGACGGATTACTTGAAACGGATCAGCAGTTGCAGCTTATTCAGTCCATCCAGATAAAACTCACTGCTCTGAGTCAGGGAGCTACCGCGGCCATGACAGAGATGGACGGAGCGGAAGCGAAACGGTATAGCACTCGGGTTCGGGGCATACAGAATGATATCTATTCGTTGGATGAAATAACTCGGGATCGATATGATCAATATACCGTTGATTTGGAGCGAGATATCCAGCAAACGTGGCAAATCGCTCTCGGTGGAGCCATCGTACTGCTCGTCGCGGTGATGCTGTTCAATATGTATACTTCACGTCAGATCGCCAAGCGTATTCGTACGCTCAAAGACGCAGCAGGACAAATTGCGGATGGCGACCTTACCGGACAATTACCGGAAGCTCGGGGCAAAGATGAACTCGATGACCTGAGTCGCTCCTTCGGTATTATGACCCATAATATCCGAGGTATTATTCAATCCATTGGTGCAGCGGGTCATCGTGTCGATCTGATGGCACAAGACATAGATCGTGGCAACGATACGGCCCAAGCGATTGTGCAGCAAGTATCCCGTACCACGGAAGAACTATCAATTGGCAGTCAAAAGATTGCTGAGGATCTGAGTGAAACGGTGATGGTCGTGGACAAAATGCAGTCTACCTTCAACAGTAATCTGGAGGCCACTTCCCAATCCGTGATCGATGGTCGTGAAGTATTAACTACCGTTGAAGAAGGCAATAAAGCCGTCGCAGAGCAACTCCGTCTGGCCGAAGTGAATCGTCTGGCAATGTACGAGGTAGAACAAACGGTGCGGGAATTGGAAGACAGCGCGGTTCGAATCACCACGATGACTGCATACGTATCGGAGATTGCCAAGCAGACGACCATGCTCTCGTTGAATGCCTCCATTGAGGCTGCTCGTGCCGGAGAAGCCGGACGTGGCTTCGCTGTTGTTGCGGGCGAGGTGAATAAGCTTGCAGAACAATCTGCGCAATCGGTCAAGCATATCTACGCGGCTGTGGGCGAGATTACAACCTCCATGGACAAGGTGAAGAACTCGGTAGCGCAAAGCATGCAGCTATTCGGGGAACAGGAACAAGCCACCAGCCAGACCCGGGAATCCTTCTCTGCCATTCGCGGAAGTGTGGAGCGCATTAGTACCGGCATCCGTCAGCTTGCTGAGGACATGCAGCATTCCAATGAATTCAGTACGCAGGTGCAACAGGCCATTGAAAATATCAGTGCCATCACCGAGCAGTCGGCTGCCAGCAGTGAAGAGATTACCGCCTCCACGTCGGAACAACAACGTTCCTTCGCTGAAGCGAGTATCAAGGTGAAGTCACTGCGTGATATCAGTGCCGAGATGCATCAGGAGTTGTTGCGTTTCAGGTTGTAGGCAGGATGCCGGGAGAATTCGGAGTAGACGTAGGTCGGATGTAGTTTAGGGGTAGGCTAGATGCAAATTTCAGGCAGGTTATAGTCAGGTTATAGGTGAGCAAGGATCAGGTAGCGTGGACATACAAGCAAATAAAGGGGAGCCTCCGTCATGATCATGACAGGGCTCCCTTTTCAGTAGTAGTCATCTACTTTTGGTGTGCTGGTTCGTTGAATCACTTGCATTTGGGAACGAGTCGTCATAGGCAGTATTCCAAAACTGCGAGTTGTCCCACATCTGTCCCGTCGTCACAGTGCGTCGATGATGTCTCCGGCTAGCAGCGACGATGGGTCACCGCACAGCAGGGCTGCTCGTTCGGCGGCCTGTCCGTGGAGATATACGCCGAACGCGGCGGCTCGCTCCGCGCTGAGACCTTGGGCAAGCAGACCGGCGATGATGCCGGTCAATACGTCTCCGGCACCGCCAGTCGCCATGCCAGCGTGCCCGGTAGTGTTGATGTACGCCTCGCCGGATGGCGTTGCGATGACCGTTCGTGCTCCTTTGAGCACAAGGGTTACGCCCTGCTCGCGGGCGTATTTTGCAGCGTGTCCAATGCGGTCACGCTGCACTTCCCGGGTCGACATGCCCAGCAGTCGACCCATCTCGCCAGGGTGCGGCGTCAGGATCGTCGCCGCACTTCGCTGGCCCCAGTCGCGAGGCCCATGTGGGCCAGCGTCTGCCAGCATGTTGAGGGCGTCCGCGTCGATGACGAGCGGACGATCCGTTTGTTGCCACAGACGGCGCAGCCAGTCTGTGTCGCCCTTGAAGCGGCCGAGGCCGGGGCCGGTCGCGAGCACGTCGCGGCTCTCCGCGAGGCGCAGCACGACGCCAGCGGAAGCCGCGTTCCATTCGCCGCTGTCGCCATCGGCGGCGGCAGCGAGCATGAGCTCGGGCACGGTGCCGATGACATGCGGCAGCAGTGCCGCGGGCAGCGCCCATGTGGCGAGCCCGCAGCCTGCGCGCAGCGCGGCCTTGGCCGAGAGCAGGCCTGCGCCGCTCATCGGCAGGCTTCCTGCGGCCAGCAATACGTGGCCGTAGGTGCCTTTGTGGCCGTCCGGTGTCCGTAGACGGCCTGTGTCCACGCGCAGCGCAACGCGCAGCACCTCGTCCGTCAGCAGACGGACCGAGGGGCCATACTCTGGCGCAAGCAGCGCGGGAATGCCGATGGCGCGCACCACGATGCGCCCCGCGGCAGAAGCGCCCGGGTACTGCACCAGCCCGCGCTTGAGCAGCGCGAGGCATACCGTCACCCGGGCTTGAATGCAGGGCTCGTACACCTCTCCGGTGTCGGCGTCCAGCCCGCTCGGCACATCGGCGGACACGACCGGCTTGCCGCTGTCGTTCGCCGCCTCAATCAGCGCCGCGTAATCCCCCCGCGGCGCTCCCCGCGACCCGGTGCCCAGCAGCGCATCCACGATGCCTGTGCACCGGCTGAAGTCCACGGCTTCGCGCCCGTGGACAAGAGCAGGGATGCCGAGCTGAGCAGCGGCATCCCGTTGCACTGCAGCTTCGCCACGCAGTGCCTCAGGGGCATCGGCGTAGACCAATGTCACGCCAAGCCCTGCTTCAACCAAATGGCGCGCGGCCACCAGCCCATCGCCGCCATTATTGCCCTTGCCGATCAGCATGTACCATTGCTGATCTCCCGGCCGCTCCATCACCAGCGCCGGATCGGCGATGATGTCGCCACCATAACCTTGCCGATCACCGGGCCCGGTGTGTGCCTGCCTCGCACCTGTCTGGCTGCTATAGCCAAGCTGCCCTGAATCCGCAAGCCGTCCTTCTGGTTGCCCTTCCCGGCACAGTTTGATGACTTCCTCGGCTATGGCGCGGCCTGCATTCTCCATCAGACTTGCTGCCGGAATACCGAGCTGATGAATAGTATACTCGTCTACAGCCCGCATCTGTTCAGCGGTTACGATAAACAACGTTCATCCCTCCCCGTGACAAGCTCATCTCTTACCTAAAAGTAGCAAATTCGCACCTAAACGCTGTGTTCTGTAAGTGTATCACTATATTCCCTTACCTTATCCAGTTACCACAATCCAATCGATACATCATCGGAAACTCTATCGATTCCGTGTACGAGACCTTCAGATTAAATTATCCATTCCAAAGCCTGTCTACGCTTAGTAACCTACTGTAAATCGTGCCTGTATAAATTGCGGATCGTCCAGTTCGTCCACCAAAGCCGCTGCAAAATCGCCAACGGAAATCGAGCTTTCCCCGATATCATCCGTAATCACCCGGTTCATGCCAACCCGGAACTGGCCAGTCCGGCGTCCTGTTGTGATTGTCGCAGCAGGGCTCATGTAGGTCCAATGAATACCTGATGCTTCAATCAGGTCATATGCTTCTGCATGTGCTTTTGCCAGTGGTTTGACTTCGTCCGGGAATCCCGGCGTGTCCATTAGCATCTCACCGGAATCGGTCATCAGGCTTCCCGCTCCACCAACTACCACCAGACGTCCTGCTTTTGCCCGGCGCACACCCTCGATCAACGATCGTGTCACTTCCAGCATCTCTTCTTCTTCACCGAACTTCGGTCCATATGCACTCACAACCGCTTCCTGACCCGCTGCAAAATCAGCCACCTGATCTGGGTTGAGCATATCTCCCTGTTCCACACGCAAGCGTTCATGCACCATCTCGACTTTCGACGGGTCACGCACTACCGCTGTCACCTCATGCCCACGATCCATCAGCTCCCACAGTATCGTCTTGCCAATCGCTCCGGTTGCTCCAAAAATGGCTACTTTCATAATAATTCCCTCTTTTCTGTAGATATCATCTCGTCAACTTACCGTTATTTTAATACTTAATCCTATTGTTATATACCTTAAACGGCTCACGCCATCTTAAACCGGATGTGACATCTTGTAAACGCTAATGTTCATTCGCTTAACCTCTCAAGCTACGCATCAGACCACGAACAACACTTCCCCAACCGCTTTTCCTTTCCATATCATGACCTTAAACATCGCCAAAAAAGCCGCATTTGCGGCTTCAATCACGTATTTATCTTACGTGGATACTCTACTGCAGGTTAGAAAATCAACAGCCTTCTGCGCCCAGATTCGCTCCGAATAAGCCTCATGCGCCATATCCTGTACAATATGAAGATCAATCCTGCCTACAGCTCCAGACATCTGCTTGTTTTTAGTGATATCCAGATATAACCTCTCCGTCTGTTCTACGGGACACAGTTGATCAGACTGACCGTGAATGAGCTGAATATTCACCTCACTGAGCCCGGATACATAAGCTGTTGGGCTTCTGTCCCGCAGGGCAGATGGATCATGCAAAAGCTCACCGATTTCAGTTTCCAAGAATGACCTCAGCTTCGTTCCTCCGCCTGCGTACAGTCCTTCCAGATCCGTAAATGGTGCACAGGCAACCACAGTACTCCATAAAGCCGGACTTTTACCTGCTACCAGCAATGCCAGATAAGCCCCATAGCTCACCCCATAGAGAGATACGTGTGAATAGGAAGATAACATCTGCTCCCGCATGAACTGGATGACATCTGCATCCACGCCGCCCCAATCGTTCTGAATGCGCATCCTGTAATCCGTGCCGAACCCTGAACTACCGGGATAGTTCAGCCCGATAACCCGCACTCCTGCCTGATATAATCCGCTGATGACCGGACTAAAGCTGTCAAACAGGCAATTATGAGGTCCGCCATGAAGATAGATGACCACGTGTTCTGCGCCCTCCGGGTGTATGTCCATGTACGGAATCATCTCATGTCCATAACGAACCCATCCATAGATTACATCGGGTTCCTCGTCAGGATGCTTGCCAATTCTCTCATCTCGCTCAACCGGGAAACGGGTAATCGTACGCGTTTGTTCCAAAAACCGGTATATCCCCGGCACCGGAGGACTTACGATAGATTCATATTTTCCGATCAAGCCCTGCCTGTCCTTGCTGAGCACAGCCTGTGTCAAGATTCCCGGATAATCATACAGATCATACCTCTTCTCTCTGTCCAATGTATATTGAACATATTGCCACCTGCCGCAGGTTATCCCTTCGCAGAGGACTAGCTGTTGATGTAGATCGAGTTGCATTCTAATCATTTCAGAGAAGGGTTGGCTATCCGTTGAACATTCATGCACCCGATCCTCTCCCTGCCTGATCCATCCCGGCTGGAAGCCATCTTCCACAGGAATAGAAACGGCTATCAGATCCCCCTGCTTATCCATCACAGGGTAGGCATACTCCGTGTAGGGTATTTCGGATGATGGAAAGATATCTTTGGAATATGAGTACACTCTTCCGAATCCACCAACGTTTACACCAACCTCTCGTGTTGATGCAGACCAGAATACAAATTGCGGATTGTCCAAATCAGGAGTAACCCATCGCGCCTCATCCTTCTCGGGATCGTAAAGACCTATGCGGACAGCTCCTGAACGATGTCTAATGGAAAATAGCAGAATTAATTGCCCTTCTTGCCAAGCGGCCTGCATCACAGGAAATGGAAACTTCACAAAAAGGCTCTGAACCAGAATTGCTTGCTTCTCATTCTCGTATATATGAAGCCATTTCCCCGTCTTGTCCTGAGTAATCACCAGAACACGATTCCTTCCAATAAACTGAATATGCTGCGTGTGCTGATCTGACTCTGTCCCATGTTCAGAAAGGCTCTGACGGCTATCAATCCGGCCTGTATCATCAAGACTGCACCATTCGCATGTATTGTCATCATAGCCCAAGAGCATACTCGTTCGTTCCTTATTCACACTCATTCGTGTCAGGAATGGATAACCCAACCGGATTTCCTCCTTTCATTCCAGTGTTTTAACTGCTCCCATCCCTCCAATTGCGATTCCAGTTTATCAATATACTGGTCCTGCGTGTATGCATCTAGGGGAGTAACGGTCCCCAGTCTGCCTAATGTTTCACGAATCAATCTGATCTGTGGCAGACTGGCAACCGGCAGCCCCATCATCAATAGACGGTACACCCGGGATGCTCGTTCCTCTAACCCTTGAGTAATCAGCGCACCAGCGATTTCCACCGCACGGCCAAGCAGTTTGGAATGGATAGTGTTTGTCTTCATACGTAACAACTGAATCAACAGTTCATATTCCAGCTCCTTCTCACCCAGCTGTTGATGTAATACCATTTTTAATTGCAGTACATGCCCCAGCCAATCTACATACGCATCAACACATAACTTCTCCGCAGCCAGCAACGTCTTACCTGCCTCTGCATAGAGATCCGCCCGGAGCTGCAAGCCCGCAATGTTTAGTAACGTCTGAATCTGAAAAACTCGCTTATCGGGTCCATCAGAAAGCTGGCGTATACGCTGGCCCGCCTGTTGCTCCAGCATAATTGCGCGTTCTACATTGCCCTCCTGCATCTCAATTAATGCCTCACCATTATCAAGCGCAGCCCATTTCCCAGTACGATACGTTTCAGTTAGTTCTTCATGGGCAATGATTTCCCGAGCTTTCGAATAACAGTGTCGTGCTTCGGTATACTGCTTCCCGTTTTTGGTCAACAGCTGACCCAACTCAAACCAGAGTACTGCCTGCTGTGTCGCCGACAACCGTTGAAATAAAGAATTATGGTCGAAAAAATGAAAACAGGACCTATAACGGGCCGGATCAGCCGATTTGGACAACAAAACCCAGGCCAGCCTATTGTAGAGCGCCAACGCTGCCTCTTCTTCCTTTCCATTATCCTTGCTTACCATTTGTAGCTGTTCTCCCAACAAACGTCGGGTCTGATCGGGCGTATCCCTGACAATAGATACCGGAAGTTTGGGTATATCCTCAGGATTATTCGCCATGGTTGGATATCGATGAAAAAAAAGCACTACACTTACTCCCCTTAGTTTCTGTCGATACAGGATATAGTGGATGGCTCCCAGATCCGCAGGGTGAAGGTAGGAAGATACTTCAACCAGAACCCATTTCCGATTACCAGGCGTCCACCCTGATCTTTGGAATCTCAATAACGCATTTTTACATGCCACAAGATCATCTATTGGCTGAAATGGATTTAGTTGATAGATCAGTGGGAGAGTAGCATACGGATCACCAACCGCAATTTGTATAACCTTATCCTGCCAATGCGTTTTCAGTTTGTGAATTTCATGCTTCACCGCATCTGATGTCCCTTCAACAACAAACAATCCAGGTTCATGACTCTCACGAAACCATATACTTCTCAGATCATGATAATCCGTACTTTCCAGTGAGACAGGCATCATGAAAGTTCACTCTCTTTCGTGATTCGGCATACGTGTATAAGTTCAGGCACCTGTTGTAAATTCAGCGCCGTCATCAATTGATAACTGCCCCGGTTGTTTGCATCAAGTGAAGCTTTAATCCACTGATCCGGATCTGAACTGCACCGATGGAGACCATATGCAGCAAGCCATCGGGCCCAACCTTGACGTTTCGCTGCAGGTATCGTGAATATATGAGCAAGGAGTACACTGCCAAACTCATCGCTTAACAGACAGCCCCCAATCTTCCTTCCCTCCAGTTCCACAAGCCCGGAACCTTTCAGCAGCTTGCCATATACACCCTGATAAATATCCCCGATAGCTTGACGAGCAGCTTCCCAACCTGGACAGGTAGGATCACTGGCCTGGAGCAAGTGTGCAAGGGAATCCGCCTGCCCCTCCGCAGACATCCAAACCGCGTCTTCATGTGGCATATCCGGCATGGGAACGTCCTTCAACTTGCCGAAAAATCGATACCGATGGGCAAGAATATCCGCCCGGTATCCAAGCTTCTCCCACGGAAATGAGGCAGGAACAGTTGCATATAGAGAGGACCATGTGATTTTATCCAAAATGGATAAAATCCGATCTTCCCAATAATGATTAGAATGTGCTTCACTCCATAAATCCAATGTGTACTGCCCCTCACCCTGATCAATCATCATGAACGAAGATAGGGTTTCGTCGTTTCCAGGTTCAACTGCATAATAGCGATCCCCCGTCTTCCCCGATTCTTGCTGGCATTGCGGCAGGATATCAGATATGGATGTTAGCATCATACGCTTCCCCCTCCCTGTTATAATCGAAACCTGAATAAACCAGTGGTTCGGATGCAACAGACGGATAAAACCGGCGTAGCAGGAATGTATAGATCCCCATATAACCGGTCATATAATCCGGGGAGAAGGACTCCATGTCCTCCAGAGGCCACATCCATATGTCTTCCTGTGGATCACTTCGCAATACATACAAGCTCTGTGTATACTCAGCTAGTTTGGTTTCATATCTGCCTGGGAACTTGCGGTTAGCCAAGAGCAGAAAATCTCCATTGCCTGCAATTCCGTGACACTGTCCAAAAGAAGCAAATACCGTTGCCTGTGCCACTGCATCCGCTGCTTGAAGTCCAAGTCTGGTACAAAGGGGATCTTGTAAAATATCAGCCGCTGCCATCAAAAATCGCCCAATACCCGCCGATCCATTACACCAATGTACCCAGAGTGTATCCGGTTTTTCCGGGGATGCAGGCCACAGGCTCACGCCATTCTGTCCTCCATGACTCGTACGATCAAGTGTATCTACAATTCGCTTCACAGCAGAATAGTACGCTTCCTTTCCTGTACGCTCCGCCAAGGCAAGCAGATAATACCCGATACCTGCGATGCCATGAGAAAATCCAAGGGAATAATGGCCTTTTTTGTCCGATTTATCTTTCACTTTCCACAAACTCAATGATTCATCTGTCTGCTCTTCTTGTTCCAAAATATAAACCCCCAGCTCCTCTGCTCTTGCCAGAAGTTCAGGGCGGCCGCCAATACGGTATATCTCAAGCAGCATCAATCCCAACCCCGCCGCTCCATGACTAATATTGGTCTGTACTGGCTCATCCCGGGTGATTTCCAATGCCAGATCCTCTGCACGTCGAAGCAACGATGGATCATTTAATCGTTCAGCCGTCTCTGCCATTGCCCAGGGAACAGCGCCATATCCAAAGTATAATGCTACAGGTGTCTCATCTGGAACGTAAGGGTGATTCGTCAAAATCCATTCCAATACTTCATACGCATATTGATGGTATTGTCTGTTTTGTGTAATCTGACCAAGCTGATTAAAACCAAAGATCATCCCTGTCCATCCAAAGTTGAAATTCGCCGGATGAAACATCTTGCTCATGCTGTTTTCTGGGAACAGTTGCAAGGGGTTATTAAAATCAAGAGAAGTATACAGTGTCTTTACCCTACGCTCGGCCTGACGGAGTACTTCTTCTGGCTCCATATTGCATTCATTTTTCTCTAGTCCATCCATGCTTTCTCCTGAATTGACCTCTCGCTGCTCTAGCAATGCAATCAGTGTTTCACGAATTCCTGATAACTCCACATGTCCGCCAGACATGATCTCGATGCCCAGACTCCCCAAGCCACGAAGCTGTGTATTACTCTGATGATCCAGATAATCCTGTGCAGCTTCCAGATGGAATTGCTGGTATTTCAGATAGGGGTCGATGGATGAAGACATGTAATAGAAGACGCCTCCCAGTGCATACAGATCATCCTCATAACTGGATCGCTTGCTGTGCTCACGTCCCCGTGGCACATAGCCCGGAGTATGACCGGTCAATGGATCGGCCTGATCCTCATCACTTCTGACATAAGCCAGTTCAAGATCAATCAGGCGTACACTTCCGTCCGTCAGCACAACAATATTGTTGGGCGTCAGATCATTGATCACAATTCCTTTATCGTGACATTGCTGCACCATATTGAGAATATGTATACCCATCCGATGCATATCCGCCCGGTTGTAATCTGCGGCTACATGTCTGCGATGGATATATTCACGCAAGCTGATGCTTTCAAAATACTCCAGGATCAGATAACGGTTATTTTCAGTACTAAACAGATCAAGCGGCCTTGGGGTAACCCCCGTATCCTTCATCAGATCAAGCACGCGATACTCATTGTCCAGATAGTCATGAGCAGACCGTCCACCACCGTCTACACGCATGCGGTACACCGCTTCTTTCATGACAGCCTGTTCATAGGATGTGCCAGAGATGAGAAATACTCCTCCCTTGCCGGATTTCTTGAGTACACGTCTCACACGAATATTTCGTATACCAAACTCATTGTTATTGGAATCGGAATGACGAGAAGCAGCCCGATTCTTCTCCATCGCCTGAATCCGCAGTAATTCCTCAGGTTCACTCACCCACTCCGGTTTATACCTGCCCGGTGTTCTGTGATCCTCCTCCAGCTTGCCTTCTGGATTCTGGATGGCATACACTTTTGCACCCGAGTAACGGTCATAGTAGAAACGATCAGTGAATGCACCATAACGATAAAATACACACTGGCTACCTAGGTATGCCCGATCTGTCGGAATAGCTGGTCCTTCCAGATCACCTGTACATGAATGCATTAGTTCAAGTAACTTCAAGAACTGTTCTTCGTCTCGTGCGTAGATGGTGACACACTTCCCAGTCTGAGGGAGAGGTATGGAACCGTTAGATGCTTCAATCAGTTTCAGCCCACTGCTCACTACCTTCCATTGCACTTCATTTTCTGATAGTACAGGTGTAATGCGTCGCAGCAATTTAGCTCCTTCCACAGGGATAACCGATAAATGGATTTTCCACCCCTGCGCGGGAAGCCTTAATTCCTCCGGTCTAAAACAAATCCAATGGCCGTCATTCGACCATTGGATGGATTGGGGAAGTTCCCGGATTATATGATCCAAAGCGTTCTCAAAGGCGTCCTTCCTGGGGATTACGCTTGCGAATTTCAATGAGAATCACTCCTTTTTAGATAAAGTAAGAGGGGGAGGTACAATTATTTTAGTAATGCGAGAAAATCAAAGACTTATCTTTCAAATGATTCAGTGATTAGAGCGTGTAAGGAAGTTCCTAGCTTTCGACAACGATCGTTTGTGAGCTAGTCCAGCTGCACACTGTACACAAGCTTGTTTCCTCAAACATGTTGTTATCCTCTTCAACCTCTAGTGCCATCAAATCCTGTACAGATAAAATTTCCTTGTTTTCCATGATAAATTACCTCCCATTTGTCTCCCCCTCTTATAAACCAATTTCTACATAAATTTTGATATTCCTTCTTTTTAATTGAATTATTTTACATAAATTATTTATACAATCCATTTATATCCCCTAACCATGTCAAATTCCTTGTTTAACCGGACTAAAAAGAGGAGTAATATGACATCAAATTTCAAACTATATCGCACTCGTTTGTTGTTGAGTACGCTTGCTCCGTTCTTCGCGGAAAGGTCTGACAAATAGGCTTGCCACGCCCATACAAATAACAAATGTACCAATCCCCATGTACACCCATGAAGGATTGTACGTTTCAATGAACCAGCCACCCAGTAACAACCCCAGCGGATTACTAATGCCACTCATCAAGACACCCATACTGTTCATGACACGTCCTCTTTTTTCTTCCGGGGTGGATAATAGAATGGAGGTAACTAGTGGAACATTCACAAGAGCAAGTCCTAGCATCAACAAAAATGAACACGCAATAGCGATATACAGGTTGGGAAACATCGGCATGAGCAGCAAACTTGTACCTGAGATAAGATAACTGATCAAAAACCAGTGAGCGAGTGAGAGTCGTTTGGCATATTTACCACTGAGCAGAGAGCCTGCAATACTGCCAGCGGCAAAAGCTGACTGAAGCAGGCCGTAGCCTTGTGGTCCGGCTTGCAGCACCATATTGGCAAAAATCGGCGTGAAAATATGCAGCGGCGCACCCGCAAAATTGATAATGGCTCCAAAGATAATGCAGCAGGCCAAAATTTTACGGGAAAACAGGAACGTAATTCCCTGCATGCTATCTTTAACAAAACCGGAGACTCCTTTTTGTTTCACTACTTTGGTTACAGGGATGTGGATAAAGAAAATGGATATGGCGGACAGCAGAAATGTAACGGCATAGATGAAAAGGATGGACTGAACGGAGATGAGCGCGATCAATATGCCCCCCAAGGCGTATCCAAGCAATTCAATCGTTTTGGAGGAAGAGTTCAGTAATGCATTCGCTGGAGCTAATTGTTTTGTAGGTTCTGGCAAAATAGCGGGGATGACTGTCTGGGTTGCCGGATTGAACAAAAAACCAAGGATTGCAATCAGCAGATTGGCTGCGTAAATATGCCACGGAAGCATGGCTCCTGTCATGAACAAAAGAGCCAATATGCAAGCTATGCCTGCACGCAATATATCTGTCCAGATCAAAAGTTGCTTTTTCGGCAGGCGATCACTGATCGTAGCCAAAGGAATGCCCAAAAATGCATAGATCAAGTACGGCAACATCGGAATCAGTGCGGCAGCAAGTGCCGACTCCGTTAATTGGAGGATATACCACATCGTCGCCATAGAAAATAAAATCTGCCCAGCGCCAGAAATCAATCTACCAACAAGAAGCACAACAAAAGAAGGAAGGCGCAAAACCGCCCGATAACTGTCGCCGCGAATTTCATTTTTCATCTTTTTCACGCGCCTCTCCCTCGTACATAACAGATTCATCATCACTAATACGATGCAGACGCGTAACCAAACCTGAATCTCGAATGGTCTGTTGTATCTTGGCTTTTACCCGTTCAAGTTCAGCCGTATACTCGCGTATCTCGTCCAATAAGGTCTGATGGGTTCGTATGCCTTCCCTAATCAACATTGCAGTCGCATCAGAACGGTTTTTGGCTAATTCAAGAAATACAAGCTGATCAATGATATCAATCTCTTCCTGACTTAATCGGACGGAAACGACTCCCTTGGCTCCCGAAAGGTTTTTGTTCGCCTGCTCCACAGATCGTTCCACCATCTGGTTAAACTGAGCTTTCTGGTCATTGTACATATTCATTTCCTCCATTCTCACGAGTGTATGCGTATATCGTAATTTGTAAATCGTAAATTGGTTTTAATTTACATTATACCTGTAAATATATGGTTGTAAAGCAAAAAACCTTTGGATATCCAAAGGTCCGCCGAATATGTTATTTAACTAGTTCACTACTCTCCCTGTCTCCACCACATGCCTTCGGATTTTGGGCTTGTGTATTCAAATCCAAATTGAGCATACAGACGATCAGCTGGAACATCCGCCAGCAGACTAACCAAACCGCGAGCAGGCACAGCGTCACGCAGATAATTCATAATCTCGCTCATGATCAGTTTTCCATAACCCATGCCCTGAACATCCGGATGTACAGCAATATCGACGACCTGAAAGAAACAACCGCCATCTCCAATCACTCGCCCCATACCTATCAGCATATCTTCTTCACGCAGACATACGGCAAACAGACTGTTCGGTAGTCCAATCTCCGCCCCTTCCCTGCTCATTGCACTAAGGCCGGCAATTTGCCGCAGGGAAAGATACTCCACTGCTGCGGGTGGTGTGTGTTCAATATTCACTTGATCCATGAATTGTGCCCCTTTCTGCTTGAATTCATCTACTTCCTGTGTAATAGTGAGAGAAAGCTTACGTGAAGCGTGTTTCATGATACGTGAAGTTGGTGCAAAGGAGGAACAAGTGTGTTTCAACGTTGGATTGAAGATCTAACATCGCGCCCAGGCGCTGTGGCTGTGTTGCTTGGAGTCATGGCTTTGCTTCTAGGGATATACATATGGTCTGCCACTGAAGTTCGCCGCAGCCACGAAAGGCGAATGAGAAGGATACGAGATACATTATACATAAGTACAGCCCTCTTGGGACAACTTACCATCCAGGAAATTCGGAAATATGAACAGTCGGAACACGAACATAACGATCTGATAACGGCTATGTTAGCCTGCAAAGCTGCATCTTACCTATCCCCTCAGCTACAGGACCAGATCCGTGACTGTATTAAGGAACATGATCCTGCCCGACTCGGACTGATGCATAGAGCACTGGAAAGAGAATGCACCGTATTATCGGATGAACTCAGCCGGGATACTCATGCAGATCATTGGGGCACAGCGGTCTGGACCATCCTTCGGCCCGTAGCTGAACCAGCCGCACTGGCCGCCACAGGATTTCTGGTTACAGATCTGGTATTTCGTCAGCGGATGTTGGACGTTTCTGTGGACTCATGGGACAGCATCTTGCCATGGATTCGCGCGGTATCCCTGATGATCACCATTATGTATGGATATCTGCTCTGGGCAAGCCCACGCCGGGATACGCCAGGTACAGTAACCAAAACGCTCTCCTTGCTGATCGCGCTATGCTCCTTATTCCATCTGATTGGACCTGTTGCTGCTCCTTATGCCCTGGGATTACAACTGATTATATTCACTTCGGGTTTCGGGTTGACTGGTACACGCTCTCGAAGTGACCGCCCCTACGCAGGACATACGGAACTGGAACCAGCGAAGAAAGTCTCTACGGAAATTGAAGGGAATACACGTCGTACATCTGGTACCAACACCGACGAATAACTTACGCTTAGCTCACTTTTTTTAATTTAGATGGCCGGACTTTCATTAACTATATCCAACGTTTGTACACGAAAAAGGGCTGAAACTACAATGTAGTTTCAGCCCTTTTCTATAATCTTTTCTTGCGAAGAATTAAACGATATAAAACGAACTTAATAATTACACAAGAAACGGAGAGGGCAGAAATAACGTGAAGAAGCGAAGCGTTCGCCTTTATCCCCAGATTTTCCCCTATGAAGAAGGGAATCAAAAAAATCTGGGGATAACAGTGATCGGAAGGTTATTCTGTCATCGAAGTGGCATGTGTAAGATTCTTTAGTTCACTTTATATCATGGACAATTACTTCACTTATTTCGCTACAACATGTGCAATGACACGGCCGTTTTCGTACGTGACAGTCACGTCATAACCATCTGCCGTTACACTGTCGAATTCACCTGTAATTCCATTTGCCGTGATTAACGTAATATCTTTGGAACCTTCGATCTTATAGTTGGACAAGTCCAGTTTGAGACTTCCTCCATCAATATAGAGCTTTCTGCCGACATTCAGTTGACTGTTGCCGTCAGCCACTACCAATTCCAAAGTACCATTATCCATGGTGAAGTTTCTATTCAAGTTCAATGCTCCATCGACATTCACAACAACAGTTCCATTTTCTACATACAGATCACCTGTACCAAAAGCAGCTTCAGATTCAGCTACCAGCGTTCCTGCTTGCAGTAATGTTCCGCCTGAGTAGCTATTTTTCCCTGTTAATGTAAGGGTCCCTGTTCCCTTTTTCGTAAGCATTCCACTACCCGTGATATCGTTTCTCCACCAATCTTCTGCATTAAAGCGCCCTTTGGAAGCGTCCATATCCACAGTTACATTGTTCAAGAATGCACCGTATCCATCCGCTGCCGTGACCAGATCAATTCTACCCCAGCCCTTGGATTCATCCAGTACAGGATATCCAGAGTCAATGGATGTTGTATACAATACTTGTCTGCGTTGCTCATCTGTTAAATATGGTTGACGCGTTTCCAACAGAGCTTCTGCTCCTTGAGGTACAACTGGAGCCAAACCTTTGGTTCCGGTTTGTGGTAGACCGTAAGTCATCTTTTCTCTATAGAAGGCTTTATTGGCATCGTGATCTTCCCATTTGTGTTCATCGTAAGCACTCTTGAACGTGTAATCCTCTGTTACGGTATGTGCATACTCATACAGACTCATATTTTTTTCCTTGGCTGCAGCTCCAAATACTTCTCCTGCATTCTCATAACCTTTCTCTAACACATCTTTATTCTCAGCCTTATTAAGTGCATATGCAGCCATGGCTGTAGATTGTATTCTTCCTCCTATAACATCAAGCGGTGAGTGCATCCCCGTTACGATTCGATTCTCGCCCAACTGAGCTGCTCTCGTTAACAATTCAGTGAATCGTTCTGGTGTAGCGTAAGCCAAAGGAAATACGGATAAGTAAGCTGCACTGGTATGTCCGCTCGGAAATGCGCCATCTTTTCCTCTTCCATCCTCAGCGATTCGTTTGACATAAGTTAACGCAGGAATAAGCTTAACGTTAGTTTCGTATTGCTGGTAATGTTTTTCTCCTGTTGATTTGGTGCCGCCTGAAGCCAAAGGTACTTCTTTTTTCTCACCTTCGCCCAAGGTTTCCCATACAGGCAGTCCCTTGCTGTCAACAACTTCTTTCACTTCTCCATTGGAATTCATTCTCCACGGTCTAGGGGAAGAGTAGAAATATTTAGAGGGATTAGATGAGGCAGGAATTTTGAATCGAACCAGATCAACTAAATTGACCAAGTCTGAAAGTTCCGTCTTTGCTTCCCAATCTCCAATGCCTTGGCTTTCATCTTCCACTGTTTCTTCGGTCAATACCACATTCATCTCGTCCACCGTTCGTTCAACGTTTGTCTTTGGCTTGATGATATCTACATACGTGTTAGCCAACGGACCAAAGCCCTCCATCACGCTATAGATCTTATCTCTTTGGTCATCATAATAGGCTGCCAATGTCTCTTCACCTGTGCGATTTTGCGTGACCTTTTCTACATATTTGATATTGGCTTCCCAAGTCGCTTTGTTGCGGATCTCTTCATTTGCATATGTTTTCTGATCAGCGACAGCTACGGTTGGATCATTCTTAAAGCCGTCATAATATGGAGTCGGTCCATCGCCATACTTTGCATTCTTCCCGTCAGCTCCAATTTTAGTTGCCGCTGTTCCATCTCTCCAATCCGCTAGGTTCATGGACCATACTTGATCAAAACCGTCCAAAATATCAATAAACGGATTGGTTTCCGCAATATTTTTCAAGGTGTCGTCTCCGGCATTGGCTCCGTGCTTCACGGCGGACAACCGAGCTTCATCTGCCGGGGGGTTAACATTCAGTACGGTTGTCGTTCCTTTTGGCTTAGCTGGTTTGGCAGCTGTAGTAGCATCTGCTTCCACAGCCTTAACGAGCGCAGACACTGCTTCTGCACGAGTGATGGAATTAAGCGGTTTGAAGCTTCCATCTGCATATCCGGCGATAATTTTAGCTGCTGCCGCTCCACCTACAGCCCCTTTGCTCCACGCCGCAATAGACGATGAATCGCTAAATACATTCGCTGCTGTTTCATTTAACTCCAGATTCAAAATGCCAGCGATCACTTTAGCTGCTTCTTGACGGGTGATCGGATCTTGCGGCTTCATTGTGCCATCGGTGTATCCATCTATATATCCATTCGCATTTGCAATAGAAATTGCTTCGTAATACCATGCACTCTCAGACACATCGTTAAAGGTAATTTTAGCTTGTCCGGAATATCCAAATGCACCGTTTACCAAATTCATAAATTCTGCTCTGGTAATATACGTGTTCGGCTTAAATGAACGATCCAGATAGCCTCGAATTAAGCCTTCATCACCCCATGCTTGAATATTTGCTTCCGCCCAGTGTCCCTTAATATCAGAGAACTGAATCTTCTGATCGGCTGCAAAACTCTTCTCTGCAAACGTCGGACCTACCATAGACAACATTAGAAGTAGTGCCAGTGACTTTTTAAGTGGTTTTCTCATGGCTTACAAATACACGCTCCCATTATAGAAATAATTTTTTTGCTTCTGCGTCAGCAAATGAGTAAGAAAGTCTCTATCCAGATGTCTGATCTGCCGTTACTGTAGCATTAGGGGGCGTTTGGTATCTATAGAACAAATTCCGCTTTATATCAAAATCGTACGTTCTGACACTTTTCACCCTGAAAAAATGGAGTGCATACTACTTTCGTTATTTATGATATCTTTTTATGTAAACGCTTTATTAAATGTGTGTAAAATGAGAGGGGGAAGTTTGTTAAATTTCGGTCAACATGATTTCTAGTCCTCGGCCTGCTATATAATGATGAAGTTGTTTAGAAACGAGAAATGAAGGGGGAAAAAGAATGCGTAAGCCATTTCAGTCTGTGAGATCCAAAATGGTTCTTTCCTACCTCGCTGTCGTTCTTGTCATTGCGCTTCTTTTCGGCTCCATTTTATACTCCTTCTTCTCCCATCAATACAGCAAAGAGATCCGTATCAATAATCAACTGTCGCTGAAAAGCACTGTCAATACTATTGAGAGTTCCGTGATCCAGAAGGTGAATCAGGTCTATCTGTCCCTGGCACTGGGTAACGCTGCAAGTATCGATTTAGATAGCTTAAAAGGAAACCATAGCAAAATTCTGGACATCGAACAGTCCCTCAAAAATATGGTGCAAAACTATTCCGATCTCATTGAAGCTATTCATGTGTACGATGCGAAGAACCACTTCATCGTCTCATCTGTGTACGGCCTGATGCTCTATGAGGACATGCCTTCGAGTGTGGATCATACGACGGATTGGATTACTGCGATGAAAGAGACCAAAGAAAGCTCCTTATGGATTCAGACTCGTATGATTCCTCAGGATGCTTATATCGAATCGCGGGAACAGAGCAACATGAGTCCTCTAATTTCCTATGTCCACAGTTACCCGTTTCAATCTTCTGGACAAGACAGTAAAGCCATGATTGCGATTGATATCAAAGAATCAGCGATCAGTCAGATCATTAAAAATATGCTCCCTGCTGACTATGCGAATACATTAATCATAGATCAGGATGGAACCGTCATTTCTGCCGCGGACAAAACGTTGTTAGGCAGCTCCACGGAGGAGAATCTAACGCAGTCGCTACTCTCTTTTCATTCATCAGAAGAGAGCTTCACGCCTGTATTTAACCATGACTCGCAAGTCGTTACCCAGGATCAATTTAAAGGAAATGCATGGCGGATTTACACGACCACACCTAATGAAAGCTTCTATTACAAATTGGATAGCTTGAAGGAAATTTCAGTTCTTCTTGGCTTGTTGGCTGTTGCGGTTGGGATCGTGATGTCGTCCATCTTTACCAGGGCCAACTATAGTCCTCTTAAGCGAATCCTGAATAACATCAAGAGCCGGATGGATAACCCAACCAGCTTGAAGCAGGACGAATATCGGTTCATCGATACAACGATTAACCGTCTGTCCAACAAAGTTGACAGTCTTGAGGAAACACTACAAGCCAATCATAAGATGATTAAGCATAGTATCATGCTGAACATGTTAAATAACCGATTTACACCGGAGGAGCTTACAGAGCAACTGCACTCCGTTCACATTTCGATGGCTTACTCCCGCTTCCGTTGCATCGTCATTGACCCGGTCAATGAGAAGTGGAAAGATCTGCAGCCACGACAGTTGCAGCATACGTTGTACACGATGATTCAGCAACTTGAGATCGCAAATATAGACGAAACTCAACTGCTCGCAGAGGAAATGCAGGATCACAAAATTGCGGTCATCATCTGTACCAATCAACCCGAGGAACCTCTCTCTGATCACATTATAGACTTTATTCACGCTGAGGCGAGAAGCAGATTCGGTCTGGAATTTGCACTATCTTTAGGCGGATGGGTAGAGCACTTCACGAAGATTCACACAAGCTATCATCAGGCGAATGCCTTGATTCGATACAGCTACTTCTTTCCAGAGCAGTCCGCCATTCAGGATCTTGATCTTCTGAACAGGGAAACCAGCAGCTTGGAGATTGCGGACTCATACCTCGTAAACTTTGAGAAGAAATTGCAGGCTCGGGATATGCAAGGTACGGTTCAGGCCATTCAGGAGTTGGTCTCGACAATAAAGGAAGGCCTATATTCGGCCGAATACAGTCGGATCATATTATTAAAAACGGTATCTACTTACGCTGAATGTATTAATCAGGTCCGCCTGCAACCCGCCGAGACAAGCACGATGAATTTGTACAAGCAATTTTCATTGTTCTACAATATCAACCACTATTCGGAGTGGATGATTCATCTCGTGACCGAATTTGTGACGCATATGGAGAAGCGAAGCGAGGTACGGAGTGTGGATACCATCTCGGCTGTCAAAGCCTATATTTATGAGCATCTTTCGGGCGATCTCACGCTGGATCATGTCTCAGAACAAGTATTCATCAGCCCTAAATATCTCAGTAAACTGTTCAAGGAAGAAACCGGGATTGTCTATTCCGAATATGTTACGAATCAGAGAATGGAACGCGCACGGGAACTCATGACACAACGCGAAATTACGGTTGAGCAGGTCGCAAATACGGTCGGTTACCGTACCCCTGCTTATTTCATTAAAAAGTTCAAAGAAATTCACGGCTGTACACCAAAAAACTTCATGCGCAGTCTAATGGAACAGGGGTCTATATAGGATCAATTAGGAATATTTACACGGACACTCCGATGACAGAACAACCTTCCGATGCAGCTTTCTTTCAGAAAGCTTTTAGCTTCGCTTCTTCAGGTTCTTTCTGTCCTCTCCGTTTTTGTGTAAATGTTAAATTGAAGCTATATAGAATTTAAAATTAGTAAAGGAGCTGCTATGAACATCAACCATTTAAGAACGCTATGTCTATTGATTGCTACATCTATTCTTATAGGATTGATGAGCGGTTGTACCTTTCTAAACAGGGAAGGATCACAAGGGCAGCAGCAAGGCCATTTGGCAAGCGCTGAGAAGGATACAGCACCGCAGTATACGATATCCTGGACCATGCATCAAAATGTTGCTGTTCCTGAGGACGCAGAGATGATTGCATATATAGAGGATCGGTTTGATGTCGATCTGGAAGTATGGAACCTTGAGAACAAGCGGTACGAGGAACTGTTGGATATGGAGCTGGCTCAAGGGGAGATACCGGATCTGTTCCGAATCAGGCAGCCGCATGATCTGCTTAAGTATCAAATGCAAGGGGTCCTAGCGGAAATTTCCCCAGAGGTCCTTGAACAATATGCACCAAATATTGTTCAGCGAATTCGCGATTATGACTCACGTTACCTGGAGTATGGAAAAATAAACGGCAGCTTATATGGAATACCGGCCATCAATGAGACCAACATCTATCGAACTCCTGTCGTATATCGAGAGGACTGGCTTAAGCGGCTTGGTCTGGACGTACCGAAGACATTAGAGGAATTTGAAACGGTCATGTATGCCTTTGCCAAAGGTGATCCCGACGGGAATGGTAAACAGGATACGTATGGTCTATCCAGAGAGGGCTTAAATGTGGTGTTTGGCGCTTTTGGACAGTCCGTTTTCACTGAGCAGCTATATTTTAATGAAAACAACAACAATCTCGTGATCGGCGCTTTGCAGCCTGAGATGAAAAAAGCCCTGACTTATATGCAAAAATGGTATCGGGACGGGATTATCGACCCTGAGTTCATAACAGGTGAAAACAAAGGCGGCTATAAACATCTATCCCATACTTTTATTAACGGAAAAATTGGGATGACCTCAATGGGCAACTACTATCATTGGAATCAAGAGGGAGATTACAGTGTCCTCAATGGAAATGGTAAAGAAACCCCCGTGGGAGCCTCGTTCAATGTTAATGAGCTGCTACAGAAGAATGCAGCTGCAGAGGTTGTATTTGGTTCTCCTGTTATTGGTCCGGATGGACAAAGCGGTTCCAAAGGGAACAATCTGCTGATGAATTTTATTGCTATAGGTGCTGAGGCTGCAAAAGAGCCGGGAAAACTGGAGAAAATTTTGGAGATACTCGATTATGTAAGTGCCAACCCCGATCCGGTGGAGCAGATCAAAATGGAGTATGGCCTTCCAGGAAAGCACTGGGATTGGAGCACCGAAGCTTCAAGATCATTCCACTTACTCCCTCCATATAATCGAATAGAGAATTACACCAATATGATCGGTTCAAGTATCGGTATGACTGTTCCAGGTACGCCCTCGGATAAACGTGAACAGTGGGCTGCATCTGCAGGATTAACGGAGAATGGTATCTATAATCGCCTGGAGGTTGCAACCCCTGCCCTGATTCAATATTCATCTGAGCTGATTCGCATGAGAGACAGAGCGTATATCTCCATCATCACTGGCGATCAGCCTGTCGAGTATTTTGATACCTTTGTGGAAGAATTTATGGATGCAGGTGGGCAACAGGTGCTGCTTGAAGCGAATCATTGGTATAACGAGCATAAGGAGACGAGTCACGCGCAATAGGTGGGACGATATGGAACATACATTTCCCATGAGTAGTTTCTGGAAAGTATACGTGTGTCTTCCTATGCACCCATCCCCGCTTCCCTCACGCTAGTCACTCTCTATCCCTTCGCACTCGCATTCGATCCGCGTAGTGAACGGGCTGAACTGCTTCGTGCCGTGCTTCCGGATTTGGAGGCGCTGCCTGAGGGCGTGTTTTCAAAACGCTTGCGTTCGGTCCGCTCCATCTGCACAATCTGACCTTCGTGCACCACGATGTGCAAAGAACCAAACTCCATGTCATTCAGCTGTCCGGCAATTCGGTCCAACCATACCTCATCCACTTTTAACGGCTTAGCCATAGAGCCGCCTCCTCTTCTCGGGCTACTGCCCGCCATATTCCTAAGTGCGCTATCATCCAACGGATTTATAAATCATTCTTATCCAACCTATATACTTGGTTTATACATTAGCAGGGCTTCCAGTAGCTGTCAATCTGTATTTTTTTCTTCTCATCATCACTTTTCTGAAACGGCTTTGTGTCCAAGCCAGCTCTTGAGAAGCAACGTGGCTAGAGCCAGAATCAGGAGCAGGGAAGCTACGGCAAATGAAGCTGAGAATTGATATTCGTTATACAAAATTTCGACATGTAGCGGCAGCGTATTGGTCTCCCCGCGGATATGTCCGGACACCACAGATACCGCTCCGAACTCACCCATAGCACGGGCATTACAAAGAATAATACCGTACAACAGTCCCCATTTGATATTGGGCAAAGTTACACTCCAGAAGATTCGCCACCCGGAGGCACCCAGCGTAACCGCCGCTTCCTCTTCCCGGGTTCCCTGGTCCTCCATCAGCGGAATCAGTTCTCTCGCTACGAAAGGGAAGGTAATAAATAACGTTGCTATGACAATGCCTGGCAGCGCAAAAATGATTTTGATATCATGTTCGGACAGCCACGGCCCAAACCACCCATTGGAACCAAAGACCAATACAAAGATCAACCCGCCCACCACAGGCGAGATGGAAAAGGGAAGATCAATCAGGGTGATCATGAGTCCCTTGCCCTTGAACTGGAACTTGGTAATCACCCAGGCAGCAGCCACACCAAATATCGTATTCAGCGGCACTGTAATCGCCGCAACCAATAACGTGAGTTTCAGTGCAGACATGGCATCCGGCTCGGTAAGAGCGGCGATGTACACACCCCAGCCCTGCTTCAACGCCTCCATGAGTACAATAACCAGTGGCAAAATAAGCAGCCATATGAGTACCAGGCTCGCCAGTCCAATCAACAACCATTTGACCCATGGAGCTTCCGTTGTTGCACGGTTAGTTCCACGGCCAGTCTTCACAGGTGGAACAGGGCTCAGTGGAACGGAACCCGCCATACGCTGCACCTCCTTTGGTTTGGGTGAGTGACATCTGTTCGTATCCATATTGCATCATGCTTCATGGTCATGCTCTGCCCGCCTTCCGGCTCCAACGCTGCAAGGAATTAATGATTAGCAGCAGGATGAAAGAGACCAGTAGCAGTAGCAACGCTACAGCTGTAGCTCCTGCATAATCGAACTGCTCCAGCTTGGCCATGATCAGCAAGGGAGCAATCTCCGTTTTCATCGGCATATTGCCTGAGATAAATACAACGGAGCCATACTCACCGATGCCCCGAGCAAAGGCCAGAGCAAAGCCCGTCAGCAGTGGTGGAATCAGATCAGGCAGCAGAATCGTACGGAATATCCGCCATCTTCCTGCCCCTAGTGTGGCAGCCGCCTCTTCCACCTCTGCCTCCAGCTCCTCCAACACCGGTTGCACCGTACGAACCACGAACGGAATTCCAATAAACATCAGCGCCAGCGTAATCCCAGCCTGTGAATAGGCGAGCTTAATGCCCAAGGGCTCTACAAACTGTCCAATCCAACCATTGCCGGCATAGATCGCCGTAAGGGCAACCCCTGCTACCGCCGTCGGCAAGGCAAAAGGCAGATCAATGACCGCATCAAACAGCCTTTTACCAGGGAATTCATACCGAACAAGCACCCATGCCAGGAGTAACCCCAGCACGAGATCAATCAGGGCCGCTGCACCTGCGGTCAGGAAGCTGACCTGGAAGGAAGCCAGCACCCTGGGATTGGTCGCAACCTCAATCATGGTTGCCCACGTCAGCCCTGTTGAGTTAAACAACAGCGCAGCCAATGGAATAAGTACAACCAGGCTCAGATAGAACACACTGTAACCCATCGTTAATCCGAATCCTGGCAATGTGCGTCTCCGCGCCACCATCACCTTGCTCATGCACGTTCATCCTCTCTGCCTTCAGCCGGTAAGGCTGGTTGGCCGCTCACAGCGCGATTGATCGGGTGTTCATTGAACAGAGCAACCTCAGCTGCCTGGAACATAGATCTGGTCGAAGATACCACCGTCATTAAAATGTTTCGCCTGAGTATCCCGCCATGTGCCGAATACATCTTTCAACGTGAATAGTTCAAGCGCCGGGAACTGATCCTTGAATTTTTCCTCCACGCTGTCCAGCGTTGGGCGGTAATAATTTTCAGCAGCAATCGTCTGTCCTTCTTCACTGTACAAATATTTCAAATAGGCATCCGCTACGTCGCGGCTTCCTTTTTTGTCTGCATTTTTGTCCACAATTGCAACGGGTGGTTCAGCCAAGATACTCACCGAAGGCACGACAATATCGAATTTGTCTGGACCCAACTCTTTTACCGATAGGAACGCTTCATTCTCCCAGGCAAGCAGCACATCCCCGATGCCACGTTCAACAAACGTTGTCGTAGATCCGCGAGCACCGGAATCCAGTACAGGCGCATGCTTGAACAGCTCACCCACGAATTCCTTCGCTTTCTCTTCATCATTGTTATTATGTTTAAGGGCATATCCCCATGCCGCCAAGTAGTTCCAACGCGCCCCGCCGGACGTTTTGGGATTCGGTGTGATGACTTGGGTATCCCCTTTGATCAGATCATCCCAGTCCTTGATGCCTTTTGGATTACCTTTACGTACAAGGAATACAATCGTAGAGGTATACGGAGAGCTGTTATGCTCGTATTTATCCTGCCATCCCTCATTAATCAGACCTTTATCTTCAATCGCATCAATATCGTATCCCAATGCCAGTGTCACCACATCCGCATCCAGTCCGTCAATAACAGAACGGCTCTGCTTGCCCGATCCCCCGTGGGATTGCTTAATGGTTACTTCCTGGCCCTTCTCTTTCAACCAATGCGCCGCAAACGCTTTGTTATATTGCTCATAGAGTTCCCGCGTTGGATCATAGGAAACATTCAGCAGCTCGATAGCTTTGGCCTTTTCTGTACCGCCTTCTGCTCCCCCTGATGTTCCTGCCGCACTGGACCCGCCGCTATCCGATCCGCATGCTGCCAGTACCCCTGTTAACACCAGTGCCAGACCAACCAAAATACCCTTGTGAATTCTCTTTTTCATGAATAACACTCCCCCGATATAGATCTGCATGACTACCTCAGGCCGGCTGAACAGGATGGAACGCCCCGTAAAAAATAAGAAGACGGAGGAACCCCCGCGCACTTCTCCCTCATAAAGTCATGCCAGCCCCTGGGCTGTGTATGCTTCATCTGGAAATGATGCGCTGCGGTGTTCCTCCGTCTATACGGTGAGAACGTTATTCTGTTCAGGATGCATGGTTGCATGTGTCTGTAAAATGACCGTTTTCACGATGAAAACAGATTCATTTTTATTATTCCTACCTGTTTAGTAAGTTATATACGTATAATAAAGGCAGTCTATATACCTGTCAAACGTTTTTTCCGATTTTTACCGGATTTCTGCGCTATTGGCAAAAAAAAGAGGAACAACGAATCATCGTCCGTTGTTCCTTTCAGCGAATTCCATGCTTCGCTGTCTATTGTAAACATGAACGAAATTGGACCGCTACGCTTAGTCCATTCCTCATCTGCCCGCATACCGGATATTGGGTACCGGTGGTGTGTTCATGCCTTCCCCTAGATAAAAACCGGTGTGTGGCGGTTGATTGTAGGCTACATTTTGCCAAGCGACGCCAAGACGGTACACCGGATCATGCATCAGCGTATAGATGCGTTTGTCCGTCACTGCTGTTGTGGTGTAGATCCGTAGCGCCGAACTGTCATTCGTCCGCCATACTACTTCTTCTCTCCAGTCCCCGAACAGATCGGCCTGCAGATTCGGCGTAGACTTGGTTCCGTTGTTCGAAGATACGCCGGAAGCGGTGAGCAGGTTCATCGTTGTGTTATTGGCATAGTTCCACTTGTCGATTCGGTTGCTGTCCAGCAGTTCACGGAGCAAATCACCATCCCACCAGATCCCAAAATTCGTGGAGGACGGCAGGGTTGTCCCGATTTTCTGCCCTTTGGCCGTATACAGACTGCCGTCTGCCCATACTTCGGCACCTTTATATCTTGGATCGATGTCTGCCGCCATGCCACGTCCAATATCCTTCGTTGTTTTGACTCCCCAGATTAACTGACCTGTACCTGCATCCCGGAACTCCACTCCGGCATTGGACGGTGTCTCATGGACCTGAAATACCTCAAGTCCAGGGCGGTCCGGGTCGAGGTCACTCAGATGCATGGCATCGCCATGATGAAGTCCTGTCGTGTACAATCCTTTGCCGTTATCGTCCACCGCCATGGCACCATAGATGATCTCATCCTTCCCATCTCCATCCACATCCGCCACGCTCAGATTGTGATTTCCTTGCCCGGCATAACCCGAATTGCCAGATGTATTGGAATCAAACGTCCATTGCTTGGTCAGCTGTCCATTTCGCCAGTTATAAGCCACGAGCACTGTCCGGGTGTAGTACCCTCGCGCCATGACCAGACTTGGACGCTCCCCATCCAGATAAGCAATTGCAGCAAGGAATCGGTCCACCCGGTTGCCGTAGTTATCTCCCCAGTCGGACACATTGCCACGTGCCGGTTCGTAGTTCACCGTGGAGAGCGCCTTGCCAGTCTGACCGTTGAAGACCGTCAGGAATTCGGGGCCAGACAACACATAACCGCTGGAATTGCGGTAATCCTTGCTTGCATCCCCGATGACCACGCCAGTACCATCCTTGGTACCATCGGCTGTTTTCATCGCAACCTCGGCTTTGCCGTCACCGTCGAGATCATACACCATGAACTGGGTGTAGTGAGCGCCGGCACGTATATTTTTGCCCAGACTAATCCGCCAGAGGCGTGTTCCGTTTAATTTGTAGGCATCGATAAACACTTCCCCGGTATAACCGCTCTGAGAGTTATCTTTGGAGTTGGAGGGGTCCCACTTCACGATCAATTCATACTCCCCGTCACCATCCAGGTCTCCTGCACTTGCATCATTGGCACTGTAGGTGTAGGCTACTCCATCGGGTGTTGTCCCACCTGCGGGCACACTGAGCGGTACAGATAGATAATTGTTGCCCCATACGCTCGCTGCCGCTGAAGCAGCCTGCTCTGTTCCACTGACCACAGCGCGAACCGTGTATTTGGAACTGCTTGTCCCGCTCGCATCCTGAAGGTTGGTGCTGTTCGTTATGGGCGTAGCGTTCACCTTGGTTCCATCCCGATAGACGTTAAACGATACATTCGACCCTTCCGTTCCCAGAAGCCGCCAACTGACAAACACACCTGCCCCGGTCTTCACAGCTACCACACCGCGATCCAGATATTCCATCTGCCTTGCTCCCGCTGCATGTGTTACCGGCGTGTCGCCCAAGCCAAGCGAAGTGACCAGTAACGCGGAACTCAGCAGCGATACTCCGGCTGTACGTAATGTGCGCTTCCACAATGATGATCGATTTCCCATAAACAATTGCCTCCCCAATTGTATTGGTAAGCCCGATGCCCTTGTAGCGCCATCTTATATGTAAGCGCTTTAATATATTCATTTTAAATTAAACATATAATTCCATCTATAGGTCTAATTTAGTAATTAAATGGTTTATACATAAAAAAGCCGAAGGATTTCTCCCTCGACTCTAAGGTACAGCATTTAAAACAAGATTGTTTGGTGCACAGTTTTCATTTCAACTGTTTATCCTCCACCCCATCCATGTCCCATTAGCACTATAATCTCAGGATTTATGATGATGGAACTACATAGAAATAGAAGTAACGACCATTTTTTCTGCATTGATCCGATGCACCTCACTTGTTAGAGATTTGAATTTTTGTGTTGCAACTGAATCGGCCTGATCCCTGTATTGCTCAAACAGGGTCATACACGTGATGATATTCCGATCACTATTTATTTTAACTGAAAAATGCAAACCTTCCAAAATTAGATTAATTGCATTACGACGATGTTTGCTAAGATTATATACTCCTAAATCACTTAAAAACTGTGCGTAACTCTCGCCCATAATCGCATGATTGTACTCCCCAAATTCAGTCTTGTACGTACGTAAGGGGATATGATCAGAGAAGCGATCCAAAATGTGATCAATATTAACGTCAAATTTATTTGCAGCTTGTACTATATATCGAAGGGCGATGAAGATTTCGTCTTTACGTCCCTCAATATAGTCTACATAATCGGGAATAACATCCACTTCGCCAGACATTAAACGATAGAGATAGGTATTAGCTACAGCCCACTCTTCAAACTGCTTCAATATACGACGGGACTCTTCATCGTCCTCTTTCACCCATCTTTGTCCGTCAGCATATAACTTCACAAAGTCGAGTGCTCGGACATAGTCCCTATGCTCCTCATATACAGTGGATTGGACTAACCAGGAGTACAATATATAAAAGTATAGTGGTCGCTCTGTTCGTTTCAGCTCCTGATCCTTACGTTTACGATTTCTAGGTGCCTCATACTGTATTTGGGCTAAATGAAGCATTTTGTTGGCAAGTTCATTAACCTTGTTCCACTTATGCACTGAGCCGAAAGAATGAATCAAATGTTTCAGCGCGTCCAGTTGATATCCGTCATCCAACCGGTCAACATAGGGCTCAAACAGGATAGCCGTTCTTAGATTTTCCTCCAGGTTCTCTCCTTGTGCAATTAAAAACAACCGATACTGACACATCGCAAGCCGTTCGGAATGCTGATATTTCTCAACTTCACTCACACTCTTATATAACAACGCTGCGGCAGACCGCTGATTCCGTTCAAACAACTGTTCTGCCATCTCAAATAGTTCTGTCGCATAATCCAGGTCGTCCAGTAGCCGATGAAGAATCTGTTCAATGCAATCCAGCCGATTTAACTCCGCACTTCGGAGAATAAAAGGTCTGATCCGCCGCATGGAGACGGAGTAAGCGAAACATTCTTCCACATAGTCGGCAAAAAAATGATCTGCTGCCACGCCCATTCCTGATGAGATCGCAATCAACTGACTCACGGATATGGGACGATTCCCATGTAAAATACGACTAATTGTTCCTGTATTCATGCCAGATACTTCCGAGAATCGGGAGAGCGTCATGCTGTTCTTATTGATAAACTGGGTTAATTGCTCCCGAATTGAATTTGCAGGTTCCAAGGAAAGCACCACCCTTCGTGCAACATCCAGATTTTAGGTTTCATCACCATATATTCTGATCATAATGAACGTTCGAACGTTGGTCAATAAAAAAATGTGATAATTGCCACTATTTTCAAGTTAATCACATAAAAAGACTAAAAAAAGCTGTAAAACCATGTGTTTCCCCATGATTTCACAGCTTATGGAACACTTTTCAGATGTAATATTCCACCTTTACTTCACCGCATTACAACTTATGCCACAGGCGCAATACATACCGGACGAGGCAGTTCCAGCTTGAATCCATTATGCGTCAGGCGTCCGTCCTCTTCGCTGATGTGGAAACCTACGAGGTTATTGCTGTCCTGATTCGCCACGACCAGAATCCCGCCTGGCAAAATATTAAAATTACGCGGTGTCTGCCCAATCGTGGACGTCCACTCTACAGCTTCCAACTCGCCGCTCTCCTGGTCAATATGATAGAGCACGATGCTGTCATCTCCCCGATTGGATGCATACAGGAAACGTCCACATGGAGATACACGGATGTCTGCAGCCGTACCCTCTCCTTTATGCCCTTCTGGAAGTGTCGAGATGTGCTGCACCGCAGTGAACTCCCCTCTACGCTCATCATATAGGAATGCCGTAACGGTGTTGTTCAATTCGTTGATTACATAAGCCCACTTCGAATTGGGATGGAACACAAGATGCCTTGGCCCTGCGCCTGGTGGCTGATCCGTCTCACGATGGGTAACCAGACGTCCCTCTTCCAACCGATACACAATGATCTGATCCAGACCGAGGTCACATACGACAGCATACTGTCCAGACGGATCTGGCTGGATGGAGTGCGCATGCGGCCCTTCCTGGCGTTCTTCGTTGATTCCACTTCCCGTGTGCTCCACCCATGCACTCATCTCACCGAGCGTTCCCTGATCGCCTACCGGGAATACATTGACACTGCCACTGCTATAGTTGGATGAGAACACCCACTGACCATCCTTGGCGACAGAGACATAACAGGGAGAAGCCCCTCTGGTCTGCTTTCGATCCATCAGGTGCAGCTCACTCGTTGCCGCATCTCTGCGATAGACTAACACTTCTCCCTCATCCGTCTCACTCGCCACATACAGACAATTTCCATCCGGGCATAACGCCAGATAAGAAGGATTACTTACACCCTCCATGTGATTGACGATTCGCATCTCTCCTGTATCCGCATTCAACGCACATAGAAATATTCCTGGTTCATCTGCTGAAGCATACGTACCTGTATAGAAAAGCGTTTCCTGGGTTGTGACTGTTTCCATATCTAATCTCTCCCTTATCCTATATATTCATTGGTCTGATTCTTCCCACTGGTATGTACTTACCCAATTCACGGGCAACTGCTTCACTTCCTGTAACGTGGCTTTCTAAATCGAGTATAACCTCAGTGAGCGCTCTCATATCTGTCATTGACTCCCCTATCCCCTCTCACCATAATACAAAGTATGAGACCTAACAACCGACCACCCCTACAGCGTAAATCTGACGGATTTCGTATGCAAAAACTCATTGTGCTTCCTGACCCGCTGCTGCAAGAAACCGCAGCTTATCCGGTCACGTCCGGATTATATGTTACCGATATCGGTTACTTTCACGAAGCAGAGCATCATTACCGTGACCGTCCCGATGGTTGTGAATCACACATTCTGATGTACTGTGCCCAAGGCACAGGCTGGTATTCGATGGATGGCGGCAAGACATATGATGTCCGCCCGGGAAACCTCATTATATTGCCTGCACATGTTCCTCATGTGTACGGAGCCAACGCAGCCGAACCATGGAGCATCTTCTGGATTCATCTGCGCGGGGAACACGCTTTATCCTACATAGAACCCTTGTTAGCCCACCATATTACTACCATGCCACCAGCCAAGGCTCAAAAATGGCTTGAGCTTTTTCATGAATGTTACGGCGCGCTAGAAACGGGTTACTCCATGCAGACGATGACATATGCCTCCCAGATTATCGGTTATATGCTGGGTATGCTCGCTTATGGACCTGAGACGACAGGAACAGATGGCGGGGTCATGAGCAGTAAACGTGCGGCTGAACAATCTGTTCAATATATGCTGAAGCATCTGGAGAACGGAATCACTCTCAAGGAACTGGCAGCACACGCCCGGCTCTCTGTCCCCCATTACTCTCAGTTGTTCAAACAAGCTACCGGGCATTCGCCCATCGATTATTTCCTGCGGCTCAAGATCCAGCATTCCTGCCGCTATCTGGATTTTACCGATTGGACCGTCAAGCAGATCAGTTCCGAGCTTGGATTCAAGGACCCGTACTACTTTTCCCGACTGTTCAGCAAAATGATGGGCCGTTCTCCCACGGATTACCGAAATAAATCCAAAGGATAGATGCAGTGCCTTCACAGTGCTTCACTTACATCTTTCAGAATTGTTGTCGCCAATTCTATTTGCAAATTACAGCAACCTTTCGAACAGTAAGGTCGTCTATAGGAGCAAATAACTTTTATATAAAGGGATCATTCCTGGAAAAGTGAGGCGTATTCAAAATGAAGAAAAATATACTTGCTACATTAACCGCGGGAGCTCTGCTCACGCTCTCTCTAAGTGCAGGTCCAATCCACGCTGCACAGACCCAATTCACGGATATTCAAGGTATTGCAGGAGCCGACAAAATCGAATCTCTCCATCAGGATGGATTCATCAAAGGTGTGAGCGACAGCTTGTTCAAACCTGAACTGGAGTTAAATACCGCTCAGGGCATTCAACTGATTGCGGACGGCCTGAATCTGAATCTGGACACGATTCGTTTTATCAAAATGCCGGTACCAAGTGACTACTTCTCTGCTGTAAAAGATGGCGTATGGTACAGTGATGCATTTATCCGCGCCCAATTTAATGGAATTCAGATGTCACAGGATATCGATCCATCCAAAGGGCTCACTCGTGAACAATACACGCTGTTCCTGATGCAAGGCATCGAGGCCAAAGGTGGTCTGCCGATGATTAAAATCCAACCTGTGGACATTGCCGACGAACAGGAACTTACTCCGGAGTATCAAGGTGCTATTCAACGTTCACTCGTTCTCAAAATCAATGAACTGGATGCTGACGGCAACTTCAATCCCAAACAAACGATTACTCGTGCTGAAGCAGCCGTTATGATGTATAACGCAATCGAGTATCTGGAATCGTTCCATGCACCGCAAATCCCGGAAACACCTGAAAAGTAATCATTTCATGGTGGAAGCTAAGAACTCACTTGAGTGGTGAATCCGCTCGATTGGAGTCACCCTCCAGTGAGTTTGGACTTTTCCATACAACCTCAATATGCCAAACAGCCGCACTTTCCCTCAACAGGGAAGTGCGGCTGTTTGAATTATACCTATATCACTGATGCAATCATCAGATGTAGCTTTTTAACTTAGAAAGAACCTTTAACAACAACCTCAGACAATGGCAAACGTCCTGACGGGCGAGCTGGCTGTGCAGCTTTACCTACAGTGATCAACAACGTTGGCACAAATCGTGCAGGAATGTTGAATGTTTCGATCAGTTTTTGTGGATTATATCCACCGATTGGACATGTATCGTAACCCAGGGAGCGTGCAGCAAGCATAATATTTTGGGAAGCAAAGGATGCATTGCGGATCGCTTCATCGCGAGCCGTTTGTGCGTTTTGGTAAGCACCGTTAATCTGTCCAACCAATGCGTCACGAACCTCAGCAGTCAGTGCGCCGGCTTCAACAGCTTGATCGTAGATTACCGTGTTACGGTTTGCTTCCAAATCTCCGAGAACAGCAATTGTAACTGAACTTTCCGCGATTTGACTTTGACCGTAAGCAACTGGCAGCAATTTCGCTTTGTCTGCTTCGGATTCAATTACGAGGAATCTCCAGTGTTGCAGGTTCCATGAAGATGGTGCTTCAGCAGCTGCTGTCAAAATCGCATTGAGATCAGCTTCAGGCAATTCAAACCCTTTTTCGTACTTTTTGACAGCATGGCGTTCGCTAATAACGCGAAGTGTTTCATTTTTTTCAATGCCTGACATGTGTTCCACTCCCCAGAATCTATTTTGTTTGTATTCTTCTTTTTACTTTCGCAAGGTAATCTTGAAGTCATCTCTACCAAGGACTTGCCTTCCGAAAATAACATCAGCGCAGACGATCTCTCCCCATCTGTGTTCACGTTATGCCCGGAATCGCTTGAGAAATCGATGGATCTTCACCGGAGCATACGACCTTGCCATAACTTGTCCATCATGCCTGACTAACCAAGGCCATGTCTTGAAGGACCATTCGTTGTGGACTCCGTCAGGACTTCTCCTTTGCAGGCAATCCATTCAGCGACAAAGTTAATGTTTCCCCATGACCTATGCGCTCTTTCACATCCTGAATGGATATACGGTCAAAATAAGCGCTGAGCGCCTCTTCGCCTCCGTTATAAATGTTGCCCATCACATCCTGCATATTGGAAGATACCACGCACGATGAACCAGACTCCCCTGAACACCAGTTGGGACCAAGTGATCCACCAGCTACCAGTCTGTATAATTCACCAAGCTTGATCTCCTCACTTGGACGGCTAAGCAAGTACCCACCATGAGCACCTTCCTTGGTCGTCAGGTAACCATGCTTGCGTAGAACACTAAGTACCTTACGGACTCTGGCCGGGTGCGTACCCACACTTTGGGACAAATCTTCACTATTGGCCATACACTCATCTCTCATCGACAAAAAAACAAGACAATGCACCGCTATGGTAAATTCGCTGTTCATAACTTACTCCCTTCCCGGCATACAACACCGATGAACTTCAACCCAAGGTAAGTATAACTGTCATTATATGAATAACAGTTATGTTTGTCAACTCTCGCCCAAGCTGGAGACCAAACGTGATTTTTCCTGTTATACCAATACTTACAGCACCTTATACAATCAAGCCAGGAGCCACATCCCATCTGCATTTCAATTCAAAATGAACAAAAAAGTGAGCCTTTCGCTAAGCGAAGGGCTCCAATAAGATAGACATATGAAAGGGCTTACGTGATTATTATAATCGGTAATCTACATTTTGAAAACGCTTTTTTTGTAAAGTGCATCATTATTTAAAAATTTTTTTATTCGAACAAAATGAACCATAGGTATTGCTAAAACTAAGACCATTAGTTATTATACTAATATCATTAGTTTTAAGGAGGATTTATCGATGCGCATTACCCGAGAGTTTGATGTCGTTCAAGTTACATTCCTTCCGAAGCTCTTCCCTGTGAACGTGTATCTTGTTGAAGAGGAAGATGGATTAACCCTGATTGATGCCGGAATGCCGTTCAGTCTTAAAGGGATTCTGGCAACTGCCCAGTCCCTTGGCAAACCCATTACCAAAATCATTCTGACTCACGCGCATAGCGATCATATTGGTGCACTGGATCTTCTCAAAGAGGCACTCCCCCAAGCGGAGTTCTTCATCTCCAGACGGGATGCCCGGCTATTGGCGGGAGATACCTCACTTCTTCCAGGTGAGCCACAGACCCCGGTACGCGGCGGCGTACCCAAACCCAAAGTGGTCCGCACCCAGCCGGACCACTTGCTGGATGACGGTGACCAGATTGGATCACTGGTCGCCATTGCCTCACCAGGCCATACGCCGGGGCATATGGCCTTCATGGATACGCGCAGCCGCGTGCTCATCGCTGGCGACGCGTATCAGCTGCAAGGCGGCCTCGCTGTATCCGGCCGCGTGCGCCCGCTCTTCCCGTTTCCCGCGCTGGCGACGTGGAACCGCGAAGCGGCTCTGGCCAGCGCGAAGCGCCTGGCGGAGCTGGAACCGTCCGTGCTGGCTGTAGGCCACGGACGGATGCTGCGCCAGCCCGCGGCCGCCATGCGCGCGGCAGCCGCTGATGCACAGCAGCGGCTTGGTCTTGCCGGGGGGCAGCTGTGAGCCCCCGGCAAGGGCTGGATCGCGGCGCTCTGCTCAGCGCCGCGATCCAGCTTGCTGACAGCGACGGCTTTCAGGCGCTGACACTTGCCGCGTTGGCCCAGCGGCTGGATGTGCGCTCGCCGTCGCTCTACAACCACATCAGCGGACTGCCCGGGCTTCGCCAGGAAATGGCGCTGATGTCCGTACAACAGCTTAGCCGCGCATTAACCGCGGCTATCGCTGACCGCACTGGCGATGAGGCCATTCAGGCCATCGCCGCGGCATATATTGGCTTCGTTCGCGAGCACCCCGGGCTCTACGAAGCCTCATTTCATGCCCCGGACCGCGAGGAGCCACAGCTCGCCGCGGCCAGCACAGCCACGCTGGAGTTGCTGCTGCACAGCTTGCAGCCCTACCCGCTCACCGAAGCGGAAGCATTGCACGCCGTTCGTGGTTTGCGAAGCCTCTGCCATGGATTTGCCTCCATTGAGGCACAGGGGGGCTTCGGCATGAACTTTGATCCAGACGAAAGTCTGCGTCTAACCGTATCCGCATTCCTGCACGGACTCCGGCATCTTCATGAAAATTAGTAAAGACCGCATAGCATTACGAAAAAGGACTGCAGATCCGCTGCAGTCCTTTTTATGTTGTCGTGTACTGGTACATCCCATCTACACACTTCTAATATGTACATCTCCCGTTCCTCATTCCAGTAGAGCCGCCTTTCGCTGTCTACTCTCCATCCGAACGTTTTTTAATTTACAGCCACCCTACGGCCATTGCTGCCGACCATCCTGCACTTCCTCTAAAATATGCTTCATCACGGGCACGTACACCTTCCAGTAGAACATGTCAGGAATCTCTTTCTGATCGGGCGTAAACTTGGACCTGACGACCTCCCATCCTTGGATTCGGCGCCAGAAAGAATAGTGCTTCATCTCTCCAAAGGAGCCTGCCATGTAGTACGATCGATTATAGTCGTCATATCGGACAAGTGCAGCAAATGCCGCAGGAATTCCTGCAGCCACCAGCTTCTGCTCGCCTTTCTCCGTCAGATCCGTCTTATACCAGGCCAGTATGGAGTTCTTCTCTTGCGGCACAATGATATCGAACCACCCGCTATAATGTATATCCTGAGTTATGCCGCTCCAATCACTGCCTTCCGGTGTAAATGCAATCTGTATATTGCCCGCCTTCACATCCGGACCTTTTTCAAGTACCATGACCTGTCCGTCCACATGAACCAGTAGCATGCCAGCTCCGTGATAAGGCCATTTCTTCTTCTCCTGCTGCTCATAGTTCGTCCGAATCCAACGGGGTACTTCTTCTATACTTTGCAGATTAGATACCGATTTCCCCTGCCATCCACTGCTGTTCACGCCCAAGATGGGATATAGCTGGTCCTTTGTCATCTTGGAAGCTGTATTCGCCAATGCGCTGTATTCGGCGACAATCGTTACGCCTTTATAAGCAGCCTCGCGAATCTTCTGTACATCATATATTGTTAAGCCTTCATAGATTCCGTCTTGCTTCCGTTCATTCTTGTGTGCAGACAGACTACTCCGATTCGCCGTCAGATAGATCAGATCCGTATCCGTCACCTCATCAGGCAACAATCGTTTCATCCGAGGAAGCCCGTCCTGAAGATCATAGCCGTAATAATCCTCTTCATAGGAATAGTGTTCCCCTGTTTGCTGTACGATCTTCTGCTGATTCAGAAGCCAGACCAATCCCTTGTGCCCCTGGTAAGACTGATCAGGTCTGCTCTTGTCTATAATCATGATGTTAAGCGGAACCGGGGCCTGAGATTGCCACATAATCCAGGGGACAACCAGCACCACCGATACCACTGTAAAACAAGCCAGCGTCCACATCGTGGCTGGCCTGTAACTTTTTTTCATGAAGCGTATTCCTCCTTGCTCTGTTCCAAGGTATTGTCAGGATTGGTCAGTAGATTACCCTAATCCATGTCTGCTGTCCTTTTCCTCTGCCTTCCTTAATCCCATAGCCTGCAACATTCCATTTATACGGGATATGTTATTCAGCGGTCTGAACCAGAACGTCTCCGTACATGCATACACCAGCAGACGTGTCACCTCTCGGGATGTATATGCCTTGCGTGAACACCATATTTCGAACATCACCACACTTGCGGACAACAAGGAACCATAGAGTGTCAGCAACAGAGCGAGAATGATACATAGGTTAATATCCACCAACTGCAGCCCTATGCCTGCAATGAACAGCAGGATCGCTCCCAGTTCCAACACAGGCCCCAACAATTCGATCAAAATAAAATACGGGATGGATACCATCCCCATCCAGCCATAGGCCGGATTGAAGATCATGCTCCGCTGAGTCCACAGACTGCTTGCAAGCTGCATGTGCCAACCGATACGCTGTCTGCACAGCTGACGCCATGTACCGGGTACTTCTACCCTGCAGATTGGATCGGGAATATATATAATACGGCCACGCTCCCGGATCTGCTTCATATGTTTCTGTAACCGCATCACCAGTTCCATGTGAGCGACCTGGTCATCGCGCTTGTAACCCCCCACTTCCAACACCCGGTTCTTTTTGAATACACCGAATACTTCAGCCGTAAATAAAAGCACATTAATATTGTACCGAACGAGTCCCACGCCGCTAATCAGAAAAGCACGCACGTATTCAATGGTCTGCATTACAAACAACGTACTGCCCGTCCGTCTTGCGCCGTTGTCGGTTGAATCCGCATGATTCGTATTTCCCGGTGCCATGAGATCTACTCGTCCACTGCAAGCAACGACCTCTTCTCCCGGGAGAGCATCCATAACGGGTTTCATGATCTTCACCAATGCATCCCGTTCCAGAACTGTGTGAGGTCCAACGGAGGCGATGTAGGGATACTGCGAAATTTTCAGGCCTACATTTAGGGAGTCCATTCGTCCTCCATACGCCTTGTCGATCACAATGAGACGATGATGCAGCCTGGATTGGTAGACCCCATTAATCTGAGCCGTCTCCTGGCCGAGTCTCGAATAATGAACTTTACTCTGAATGGGCATCAGATCATAGGTTTCCTTTAGACGCCGCATAGTCCCATCCTCTGACCCATCATTAATGATAATCACTTCATAGCGTGCATATTGAATATCCAGTAGACAGCTAATTCGCTGTACAATCGTATCCTCGCTATTCCGCACCGGAACAAGCAGGGAGACCGCCGGAGCCAGTTCCTCATCTAACATCTCATGATATTGCAGCGGGTCCAGATCCCTCCCACGGATCAATGTCCGAGCAGCGGCGACAACCAGTACACTGCACATCACAATGGCTAGCACTAGATACATAAACATTCCCTCATAACACGCCAAAATAAAACTCCGCAGCATCTCAATCCATCTCTCGTCCATACTGCATCCTTTCCAGCGTTTCTTCCGCTATCTGCCTTGCATATTTATCCGGATGATTCACAGCCGTATCCCGAAGTTCTTCAAGTCCCTGTTCATACCGGGCAAGAGAGTTCGCCGCTTCCTGCCTGATCTGAAAAGAAGGATCACCCATCATCACCTTCAGACGAGGGATAAAAGCATCCGCGTGAACAGTACCCATAAGCTGGGTCACTGTTAGTCGTTCAGAGCGCTGCCTTTCCTCACCATGTTCGTTCCATATCAACAGTAGCCCCTTCAACAAATCTTCACGACCTCTGCCCACGTGAGCCAGTGCCTGATAAGAGCAAATACGTAGCTGCGCATCGTCTCCGAGAATGAGCTTCTCCAGTAGAGCAACAGTGCCATCCGTCTGATCATCCCGAATACGAATGGCATGGATGATATTAGACTGGACCTGATAAGGTACATCCTTGAAATGCTCCTTAAGACGAGTCCAGGATGACTCGGTAAGCAACAGCAGAATCTGAAGATACTGCGAATCGGATAATACATATTTCTCACGCATTAGTTCCTTCACAATTCTGAAATAACCGGTTCTGGCATATATGCGCAAAATGATGAAGCGTTCAAGTAACGTACATGAGCTAACCCGCAGCATATCCTCTAACCTGGGCAGAAGCTCCACCATATGAAATTGTTCAATATATAACAACGTGTTCACTCGTTGATTCCATTTTCCATTCTTCAGTACCGACCGGTATGAACCGCCAAAGACTTGCCAGGATAACAGGCGAATCCGCAAGATCTCGTGCTCTTCCGCACCTTGAGCGAGTCGTTGCAATAACAACTGCTGCAACACACTTTGTTGATCTCTGCTCATATTTAATAATTCTACGCCAATTTCTCCGTGGTCAAGGTACCGCTGTAAAACCGATCCCTCCGCAAGTAATTCCTGCACCAGTACTATCTTAACCTTTTCCCTGCGTCTGCTGTTATATTTCGTCCATAAGATATAACCGTAGATAACCAGCAAAAGAAGCATCACACTTGCACAGATCAGGCTGACCACATGTACTAACCAATCTGTATTACTGGCAAGCCAACCTGTGCGATGTGAACCGATAAGCTTAATGTACATCCATTTTTGTCCAATCATTGCATGATTTCCCCTTAATCGAATAAACGGCCTTACAACGGGCACAATAATACAAAATTTTCAAATACACCCTGTGAATACATATCGGGTATATGATACACTAAGCTTTCTATCGGCTTTCTACGTTTGTGATATAATAGGAACTGAAAATTCCGGCAATTCGTACTGGGTTCCGGATCTCCGGATAACATATTATTCCAGAAAGAGGGAGTTCTACGTGGCTCAAATCAGTCCGTACTACCTGCAAATCGGAGCAACCGTGGGCATGCTTGTCATGGCCTTGCTTGCTATTTTCATCCGCATGAAAGCCAGTCACAGACCTGTGACCATTCGCAAAATCCTTATTCCTCCGCTCGGCATGAGCACAGGATTTCTCATGTTTGTTGTACCGGAGACGCATGTTCCTCTACTCTGGGCATTCATTGCGTTGCTGGTGGGCTGGTTTCTCTTCTCGTATCCCCTCATTCGAAGTACACGGTTTGAACGAGTAGGCGAAGAGATTTTCGCCACGCGTTCCCGCAGCTTTGCTTTCATTCTGCTCGGATTGCTGGCCGTACGCCTGATCCTGCATGAAGTCATTCAGCGGTATGTAAGCATTCCGCAAACGGGCGGATTGTTCTTCCTGCTGGCTTTTGGCATGATTGTACGCTGGCGTGTATATATGTACAAACACTACAAAGAAGTGCTGGTTGCCGAACACTAGTCACCGTAGACCACGCACAGTTTCACAGACAAAAGACACGTTCTGTTGCACCATTAGTGTGCAGAACGTGTCTTTTGGTGTTCTCAACCTATTTATAAATGTAAAACCATTCGATATCTATTCAGGATCTGCAACTTTAACCAGCTGCTTGCCCAGATTATCTCCCGAGAAAAGACCCATGAATGCTTCCGGCGTCTGTTCGAATCCGTCCACAATGTTCTCTTCATACTGAATATGACCTTCCTTGATCCATTTCGCCAACTTCGCGCGGCCTTCTTTGAAGGATTTGGTGTAGTCACCCAACAGAAAACCTTTCATTAATGCTGTATTCGTTAACAGCAGCGTCTGTGGGCGCATCCCGATATCCGGCTTCTCCAGATTATAAGACGAGATCTGACCACATAACGGAATACGTGCATTCCGATTGATATGGCGTAACACTGCATCCGAGATGTCACCGCCCACGTTGTCGAAGTAGACGTCTACGCCATCCGGGCAAGCCCGTTCAATGGCTGCTGACATATCCTGCTCCTTCTTGTAGTTCAACACCACGTCGAAACCCAGTTTTTCTTTTAGATAATCGCATTTCTCGTCAGAGCCTGCAATGCCGACCACGCGTGCTCCTACGATTTTACCAATTTGACCTGCAATCATGCCTACCGCTCCGGCTGCTCCCGATACCACTACCGTTTCGCCGTCCTTGGGTTTGCCGATGTCTTCCATACCAAAATAAGCCGTCAGCCCCGTCAGGCCCAGCGCACCCAAGTAAGCCGTGATCGGTGCCTCTTCCGTATCAATCAGCGAAAGGTCACCCGTATTCACTGCGGCATATTGCTGCCAGCCCCACATGCCGGACACGAGATCTCCTTTGCGCAGATTCGGTTCCGAAGATTCCACAACCTGTCCAATGGCTCCACCCTTGATCACTTCATTCAATGCATACGGTGCAGCATAGGATTTTGTATCTTTCATGCGGCCCCGCATGTACGGATCGACCGACAAATATAATGTACGTACCAGGACTTGCCCAGCCTCCGGTTCGGGAAGGGGTGCATCAATAAATTTGAAATTCTCTCTGGATGGGGCACCTTCGGGACGAGACGCAAGTACGATCTGTTTATTTACAGACACCAAAATTACCTCCTTGTTGCCAAGTGGACGCAAGGTTAACCCTTGTCAGCTGAGATCACTCACCACTGGCTCTGTGTTATCACTTCTTATTAGTTTAAACCGAAACAGGCGGATCACAAACGTGGGCCGCCTTGAAATATGCAAATATCGTCACATTGTAGCTGCTTTTAGCTATTATTGTGCTGTCAAAATCACAGGACCATCTGCTGTAATCGCAATCGTATGTTCATACTGGGCAGATAGACTTCCATCCATCGTACGCGCAGTCCATCCATCCGAATCCAGCTTGCTGCGGTACGTACCAATGTTCAGCATCGGTTCAATCGTAATAACCATGCCTTCCTTGAGACGTGGACCCCGATGTGGTGGACCATAGTGAGGGACTTGTGGTTCCTCATGCATCTTCTCACCGATGCCGTGTCCAATAAACTCACGTACAACCGACAGACCTTCACCTTCTGCATACACTTGAATGGCATGGGAGATATCTCCGATCCGGTTGCCAACCACAGCAAGTTCAATGCCTTTGTACAGAGAGGTTTTGGTTACGTCCAGCAGATGTTGTGCTTCCGGAGTCACTTCACCTACGGCATAAGACCACGCCGAATCAGCCAGCCAGCCATTCAGATTAACAACCATGTCGATTGTAACGATATCGCCGTCTTTCAGTGCATATTTCCCCGGGAACCCGTGACAGATCACATCATTAACCGACGCACATGTCGCATATTGGTAGCCGTTGTATCCCTTTTGTTCCGGCGTAGCGCCATTTTTCTTCATAAAAGCCTCTGCAAACTGATCGATCTCCTGTGTCGTGATGCCCGGTCGAATCATTTTTGCAATTTCTCTATGGCACGCGGCGAGAATTTCTCCGGCTTTTTTCATATATTCAATCTGTTCTTTGGTCTTCAACGTAATCATAACAACTACTCCTTGTCCGTTAAAATCTTATCCTGTCCTCTATTGTAACGCTAAACGCTCAAAATAAAAAATTCCGTGGAATCAGCAACATCCTATTATACGCCAAGCTCCTGTCCAATGAATACAATTTTCCATGAAAAACTCGAAACCCCTTCATATCGGACCACGTATATGGTTAAAAACAGTTGAATTCGAAAGGGTGAAAGCTCATGTTCAAAAAGATTATTGGCAAACTGATCGATTCGAAATCTTCATCTCACCGTAAACGTTATAGCTCCTCGGACAGGCGCTCATATAAACGTCACAGCAGTTCCTCAGGCAAGCGTTCCTACAAGCGCTATTCTTCTTCGGATGTGAAATATCGGGATAGCCGCAGTGGCTCCGGGTATTACAAAAGCAGAAAATACAGCTCCAGCTAAGCTGCTTTCACTAGTGCCTTTAAAGAGCAATGATCGCCTCGGTCTATTGGACGCTACAATTATTGAATATGTAACAAAGGGGTGTTCGACAGCCGTACACACGGTCTGCAGAACACCTCTTATTGTTTCTATAAAAGCGAAAAGGAAAAAGACCCCTACAGCTATCATACGAAGAGGTCACGGATAACAAATATAGGTCCGCCTACAGAGCTTATTTCATTGTAATTTCAGCAACACATTCTCAATCTCTGCCTGTAACTCTGGCGCCCCACCCTCATAACCTGGACGGAGTCCAAGAAGTCTCTCCAGCATCTGATGCAATTCAGGCGTAAGCTTCAGTTCCTCCTGCCAGCTGGCAGGTTCTCGGCCCTTCTCTGGCTCATAGGCGGAATACAGCATAAATAGAAGAAAGTGACCGATATCCTGCAGATCATGATCCGGTGTAGCCTGTTCATCTTCTGGCTCAGGGACTTCACGCATACGTCGCTTCAGCTCCGGCAACAACGGCTCCCCCAAGCGTCTCGCCAGGCCAAAGTCAATCAAATGCAACATCCCTTCACGTAAAATAACATTGGGAATCCGTACATCTCCATGAATATACCCCTGTTCATGCACATGAGCCACCGGAGCAAGCAGTTGACCTGCCAGTTCCAGACATTCCCGCTCCGAATATTGAAGTCCTTGCTCAAATATGCAATCTTCAAGCGTTTGTCCACGAATATACTCGGTAACGATATAGCTTTTTCTCCCTGATGTGAACACATCCAATAGGTCAGGGATCGCCTCATGGTGCAGACGTTCCATCACGTCCGCCTCCCGCTCCAACAGGTGCGCAGCGAGTCTGCCCTTGCTGGGCTTGGACTCCTTCAACGCCACTTCATGACCAGTCTGGTCATCTGTACACAGATATGTCAGCCCATAGCTCCCCATGCCCAGCAATTCCTGTATCGTATAACGCTCAGCAATGGTCGTCCCCTGACGCCTAGGACGGTCAGTCCATAGTCCGAGCAATCTTTGCCAACTTCGTCGCAGCTCCACAGATCCTCCCATGCCAGCTTCCAGATCTCCCCGGTCTAATTCTATACCGAGCAATCCGTTACCAGTCTTCATGTTGTATGGAGCTTATTATATCAGGCCGATACTGTAAAATCACGATGGGCAAAAGCCTGTTGCTCAAGCTTCCTTATGCTTCTTGGGCAGCAGCCCGAACAACATACGCAGGGATGCTCCCTTGGGTTTACGTTTTCTTCCCTGAAAGCTGCGCAGATTGGTCACGAGTTCACGATCCCGCTCCTCTTCCAGTTTCTCGTTCATCCATAGACGCTGTTTTTCCATCTGTTCCTGAAGCGCCATATGTGTATCGGCCAGATGCTGAAGAGTCAACTCCAGTTCATCGACCCGCTGTTGCAGCAGCTGTACCCGATCATCCTGTTGTTGTTGTTCCACAGCACCATAAGTGACCTCACTTACCAGCTGCCCCAGACCCTCATAGGATCTCAGATTACCTGTTACTTCAGGTTCTTCAGGGTATACAGATGACATCGATGTTGCTGCACATTCTGGCTCTGAGAGACCTTCAATTCTCACTGCGGGTACATCTACATTTACTTCTACGACAGGTATGTCTGGAGCCAATACAGTCACCACAGCATCAGCTAATGGCAGATTATGCTCTCTAAGTTCGGTCATCAAGCGTTCAATGCACTCGATGTCGTCTGATTTGAATAGTCTGGATTTGTTGGCGGAACGTTCGAACCGGTATCCCTGCTCTTCCAGTGCCGCCGCATATTTACGAAGAGTACTGGCACCTATGCCCAGGCTCTTGGCCGTTTCCGTCGTTGCTCCTGCTTCTTCAATCATCATTAATTCCCTCCCGGAATGAAGTCTTTTGGGAATCAATTTCATAATATCTTTAGTGAGTTATGAAATTGATTCTTGGATAAAAACATTATGGCTTCAGCGTTCCTGTATGGAACCGTCATCGGATCGGGGCAACCTGTCTTATGGATCATGTATGCTTATCTTTTGCTTGTCCGTATGTATTCGTCAGCTTCTCGGCAGATCCCTTTGGCGGTTTTGTTCTGTTTCTGCGGATTCCTAAGAACTTTTGTCAGGTATATGATTCGCACAAATAACCCTTGATCCGACAACGAGCATGAATGCTGTCATGTCGAATAAGACAGGTGCAAATGCCGTCAAATCAACGGATTATGAATTTTCCATGTCAATTTTGTTAACTTCGTTACTCCAGTACGCTCCCGCGATAGCGGATATCATTGCTGTATAGCTTTTTTATGTGTTATCTTATGTAACGTAGAAATACATTTCAGCATAAAATAAAGGACTATACTTAACATAGGACGCGTAAGTGACGGATAAATATCAATGTAATGGGGGCTGAACGGCAGTGTTAGGCAAATCAGGTAAAGTAGCGGTGATCGGGGCGGGTCTTGTCGGTTCGAGTTGTGCGTATTCCATGATTAATCAATCGATATGCAGGGAAATTATGATGGTGGACCGGACGTATGACCGTGCTGTAGCACAGGCACTGGATTTTTCCCATTGCATGGACTTCACACATAATCGCACCAAAGTATATGCAGGAACGTATGCCGATTGCGGCAATATGGATGTCATTATCTTAACCGCCGGGGCGAATCCCAAGCCAGGACAGACACGGCTGGATATTTTGGAGGAAGCGGAGTCCATTGCCAAAGACATCGTGGTTCCCATCATGAACAGTGGATTTAACGGGATTTTTGTCGTCGCTGCCAATCCGGTTGACATAGTAACTTATATGGTATGGAAATTATCCGGCCTCCCGCGCGAACATGTCATCGGTACAGGCACGTCCATTGACTCTTCACGACTCAAAACGCTGCTGTCTGAAGTCTTCTCCATCGATCCACGCAGCGTGCATGGTTATGCTCTCGGGGAGCATGGAGAATCCCAGTTCGTGGCCTGGTCGCATGTGACCATCGGCGGTAAACCGATTATGCATATTATGGATCAGCACAAGGAGCGCTTCAAACATCTGGATCTGGACGATATCGCACGCAAAACGAAAGATGCCGGCTGGGAGATCTTCACTCGCAAAGGCTCTACCCAATTCGGGATCGGCAACGCCCTCGCGCACATCACCCGTTCCATCCTCAATGACGAACACAAAATCATCGCCGTATCAGCTATTCTGGACGGAGAGTATGAGCAACATAACGTCTGCGTCGGTGTTCCTGCAATTATCGGCGGAAATGGCATTCAGGAGATTATCGAATTGAATCTGGATGCAACAGAACGCCAGAAGTTCAATAACTCCTGTGAAATTCTATCAGGTAACATCAATCGTCTGACACTGGCATAAGCCATTCGTATAAGCTCCAATTCTATGCATCAGCTCAATTTCAAAAGCCTGTCAACGCAAACATGCCAATAATCCTCCATCTGAGGAGGATTATTGGCATGTTTGTATTTATTATTTTTCACGGTCGAACTATTGTTCAATTCGGTGCAAGCTGAGGTTCGTCCCTTGGTCCCCATTGCTGTAACACCCGCTTCAACTCACTCAGCATAACCGGTTTGCTAATGAAGTCACGCATACCTATCTCCAAACAAGCTTCCTTGTCTTCACGTTTGGCATTGCCTGTAACAGCAATAATTGGCGGTATTCGGTCTTGTGGAATCAGGCGGTGTAAAAGGTCTGTCGCCTTCAGTCCATCCATCACAGGCATATGAATATCCATCAGGACAATATCATAAGCATTCTGAGAGATGGCATCAATCGCCTCTACGCCATTGGTACACACATCTGCCTGGTATCCGAGCTTCTCCAGATATTCTCGCAGAATCTTCCGGTTTACCGGATGATCTTCCGCCACCAGAATACGCATGGCGACCTTGTCACTTTGACGTGTGCGATCATGATGGAACTGACTTGCTGTCTGTTCCGCTGAAGCTTCTACACTCGTCGCAGGGACAGCAAACCGGAAGGTCGAACCTTCTCCTTCTATACTCTCGACACTGATACTGCCTCCCATGATCTCTACGAGTCGCTTGGAGATGACCAGGCCCAAGCCAGTACCACCATACTTCCGGTTAATCACCGGATGCAGCTGAGAGAAGGATTGGAACAACTGATCCAGCTTGTCAGCGGGGATGCCAATCCCCGTATCTTGCACCGCAAAATCAAGAACGCTGTCTTCGGGCTTTCTGCCCTTGATGATATCTACGGTGACATCAATACTTCCCCGGTCTGTGAACTTCAGCGCATTGCCAACCAGGTTCACCAGAATCTGTCGGATACGTATGGAGTCGCCTACCATGAACTCAGGGATACTTGGATTGAGACGAAATCTGATCTTCAGATTTTTCTCATCTGCACGGGGTTTAAACAGTTCGGCAACCTGTTCCAGCATCTTGCGTAATGCAAATGGTTCATAAGCCAGCGCCATTTTCCCGGATTCCAGCTTACTGAAGTCCAAAATATCATTAAGGATGTTCAGCAGAGCATCGCCGCTATCTTGAATAATCTCGGCGTATTCTCGCTGTTCCTCCGATAAATCGGTACCGATCAACAACTCGGTCATACCCACGATCCCGTTCATCGGTGTCCGGATCTCATGGCTGACCATCGACAGAAATTCTGACTTGGCCTGAGCTGCGAGCTCAGCTGTCTCTTTGGCACGTACAATTTCACGTTCGCCAGTCACATCATTGAACACGACCACCGCGCCCTGAATCTGTCCCTGTTCAATAATCGGCGTCACCTGATACTGCACCAGAAAGCTGCTGCCATCTTTACGCCAGAACACATCTTCCTTGATTGAGCGTCTCTGTCCATCCAAAACGGTCATGTGGATTGGGCACTCTTCTTTTGGGAAATGACTCCCGTCTGCACGCGTGTGATGGATAATGGGATGTGAGTTTTTGCCGATGAATTCTTTCGGTTCATAACCGAACATCGAAGCTGCTGCAGGATTCATAAACATGGTGATTCCATCTGCATCCAAACCATAGATTCCTTCCGTAACCGTGTTAAGAATCAGCTCATGTTGCTTGCTAAGCTCCTGAATCCGTTCCGTATATTCCTTACGCTCTGTAATATCGGATACGATTCCATAGACACCTACCACTTCTTTATCCACAATAATAGGCACATTCGTAACGGATACTTCGATCTTCCGACCACTTGAATTGACAATTCGGGTCTCATAATATTGCGGTTCGCCCTGCTTCACCATTTCAAAATTCGTTTGGCCGTATTGCACTTCGCATTTATCCAGATTGGATAAAAACGATTTACCAATAAGCTTATTGCGTGGAACATTCAGCATTTGTACAAGCTTGCTGTTCACCGCACTATATTGGCCTTGCATATTCAATGAATACACGGCTGCCGGATTATGTTCGAACAGTGATCTGTAACGCTGACGACTTTCTCGAAGACGTCTATCCGCATCTTTGTGCTGGGTAATATCCCTGCTAATGCTTACAATCTGAATTTTCTTACCCCGCACTCCAGCCACAGGCTTCGCCAATGTCTCCATCCAGATATAATGTCCTTTTTTGTGTAACACGCGCATCTTACAGCCATTGCCAATCTCGGAAAGCTCCATAGGATCAGGATAATCTCCCGGATAACAATAATCCTTGAAGGACTTTCCTGTAACTTCCTCTGGCTTATAACCCAGCAAGCTGTACACGGAAGGTGAGACGTACAACAACGTTCCATCCGTTGCACAGGTCGTAATCAGATCTTGTGCATGGTCAGCGAGCACCTGATATTTCTCTTGTGTCTCCCGAAGCTCACGCTCCACTTCTAACGTCTCGGTAACATCCTTGGCAATACCATAGATGCCAACAACTTCTTCACCCTCCGTGATGGGCACATACGTTATCTCTGCGTGTTTCAAAGATCCGTCTTTATGATAAAAAGTAATGGAATTACTGACTGAACGTCCAGCCAGTACCTCTTTAATATATTCTTTGCGTGAATTTTCACTGTCCGGAGGACAGATCTCACTCTGATTCTTACGAATCAAGTCATCCAGTGTATACCCTGATATCCGCTCTACCGAGGGATTAGCATCAATATAGTTTCCATGGATGTCCATCACATAAATGGCATCCGGGTGGTTAAAAAACAATGATTGGTAAGAACTTCCCTCAGAAATAATGCGCTTCAGGGTTTCCATTTTATTAATATCCAAGGCTTACCCCTCTTTTCTCAGCCAATATCTTCATCTAACAGCAGGAATTAATTATTTCCGTAGAAATGGGCCTACCCTCGAATAACCATGTAAGCCTGCCTAGAAACAGCTTTTTTTATTTTACCAGATTCTCGTGTGCTTTTGCTTACAATCTATGATTCAATTCACATGAAGTGTGATGTAATAGTTGGAATTTAAATTTCTACTTTATTATAATTCAGAAATTCAACGATACAAATTGTATCAAAAAAGATATAATCGTTAAAAAGCGTTATTTGACTACGGAGAGGACGGATGAATCATGCTGCCCAACAGAGTTAAAATTGTTTATGGCAAACTAAGAGGCTTGGCCATCTTTGGTAAAATTCAACCCTCAATGGGCCTGCTGCCACGAATTAGGGGTAAGGTTTATCTGAATAAATTGGGTGATTTGCAGGTGGGAAAACGGCTTAACATCATAGGCAAACCTTGGGGAACCCAGCTAACCGTGGTCAAAGGAGCACGATTAACCATTGGAGATGACGTCATGATTAATGCCGGTGTGGGGATTGCGGCTAACGTAGAGGTGACGATCGGCAATAATGTCATGATCGGTCCTCGAACAAGCATATTTGACAGTGCCTATCACCGCATTGATTCGCTGGATGACGGGAGCCAGACCGCCAAAAGCATCATCATTCAGGATAATGCCTGGATTGGCACAGGCGCACTCATTTTGCCCGGAGTGACGATTGGCAGAAATGCAGTCGTGGCTGCAGGAAGTACGGTAACTAAAGACGTACCCGAGAATACACTTGTAGCCGGAGCCCCGGCCAAAATCATTCGGGAGTTAACCATTCACGATGGGTGGGTCAGACATTAGAAAAAATCCTCCTCAAGCCTACATACAACAGAGCTTTGCATGTTTTGCTTAAAGAGGATCTTGATCTTACGATAACCAGGCTTATAACAGATTATTCAAATTTCTTTTTTTGCAAAATACATCATGCCTATCCCAATGAAAATGACAGCACTGCCTCCGACGACCGCCAGCATCGTCATCAACGGAACATTATAGGCTCCGAAACCTCCGCCATCCATTGGCGTCATCAGAATCATCGGTTGTGCCCATGGATAATACGGCCCAAATGTAGCTGAGTTTACGATGAGAATATTCGGTACGGTCAGTGCAAAATTCAGTGCGAGTGGTGCGGCAAAGCTGCTCCACACCAATGAAACGAACATCTGCAGGGCAGCCAGTGGTACACAGGCCAATAATCCAAGCAGGAGCTTGCTCACCAAGAATCCCCAAGGGACTGGCCCTGTGATGACATGAATCAACCCTGCCAGCAGAATGGACATCAGCAACAATGCTTGTGTACCCGCCAGAAGCATGAGTACAATCGTCAGTTTGCCTGCATATACACCTGAACGTGTGAGCGGCAAAACCAGCATCTGCTTCCACCCTCCTCCTGCATGTTCAAATCGGCAGATAAAGGACGTAAACACGCCGGTCAGCATTGGCAACAGGAGCAATCCATGCAGAAATACCATGGTGCCCATCAAAACCTGCCAATTCCCAGAAGGCGTGGACAAGAGTCCGATGAGCAGCGCAATGAGTGGACTCAGCAGGATCAGCAGCCATATGGGCGATTTACCCATTTTCAACCGTTCAGCAGATAGAATTCGGAAATAGGTTGTCGCGAAGCTCATGTCAGGCCACATCCTTCCGACTAAAGTGCACCATACCCAGCAACAGAATCAAGATTCCCAGACCTGCACCCATGCCTGCATACAGATATGGATTGGGTCCATTCCAGGCCATCTGCGCCCAAGCGAGTGGAAAGTTCGGTGAGATACTGAGTGCGAACATGCCCGTTATCGCTAGCACAATACCAAGGGTGACCGGAAGCGCCTGATTCTTGTTTACCATCGTGAGCCATAACTCCAGAGATAACACGGGAAGCGCACCAGCCAAAGGTAGCAGCCCCAGCTTAATCGCCTGCATCCAAGGGATCTCACTGGCATGGAATCCGAGGATCAGTCCCAGACCCACGATTCCAGCGGTTAACAGCAGGCAGGAGATCATCAGCAGCAGACAAGCAAGCAGAAACTTAGCCAGATACACAGCCGGTCTAGGAATCGGCATCGCAAGCAGCTGCTTCCACGATCCCTGTTCATGCTCAACATTAGCGATCATCGAGCTGAGAATGGTTGCCCCCAGCATCAGAGACAAAGGCACAAAGATAACCACATTGCCCAATAGCCCACCCCACAGGTTATCGGCGTACTGTTCTTTCAGATAATCCAGCCGTAGCCCGAAATTAAGCGCCTGCATGGCTATCAATCCAATCGGAGCCAGGAAGACGAGAAACCAGATGCCTTTCCCGCGAATCTTGAGCCAATCCGATGATAATGCACGCCTGGTCATATGGATGCCCCCTCGCCGATGACCCGCATGAACAGATCTTCCAGAGACTGACGCTGTTCCTCTACACGATACACATCATGATCCTGCTCAATTAATCGGCGCACAAGCAGTGCCACCGAAGGGTTATCCATATAAGGGAACGTTAACGCAGAACCCTGCCGCTGACCATATTGGCCCTGTTCTCTGGCCAGCTTCATGGCCTCTTCCGGCTCCGATACCGTTAACCGGATAGAGCTGCCCGTCTGACTATGCAGACTCGCAATGGTATCCTGAAGCACCATCTTGCCTTCACGGATAATACCGACGCGACTTGCCATCTGTTCAACTTCACTCAGTAAGTGGCTGGACACCAGAACAGTAATGCCATGTTCCAGAGGCATGCGTTTGATCAATTCCCGAATCTCCTGAATACCGGCAGGATCAAGCCCATTTGTCGGTTCGTCCAGAATCAATAGCTCCGGCTCACCCAGCAAAGCGCTGGCAATCCCCAGACGCTGCTTCATCCCAAGGGAATATCCCTTCACCGAACGTTTGGCATCCTTCGTCAGATCTACAATGGACAGCACTTCAGCAATTCTCGATTTCGGCACATTGATAATGCGGCGCAAGGTCTCCAGATTCTCTACTGCGTTCAGATGTCCGTAATAGGACGGGTATTCAACTAGGGAGCCCACACGACGCAAAATGTCCATGCGCTCCTTGCGAATATCCTTGTCGAAGACCCGGATCACGCCTTTGGTTGGTTTAATCAAGCCGAGAAGCATGCGAATCGTTGTTGTCTTGCCGGCACCATTGGGACCGAGGAAGCCATAGATATCTCCCTTTTTAATATGCAGATCAAGTTCACGGACCGCTGCACGGTCCCGGTATGTTTTCCATAAATTCGCCGTTTGAATAATATTTTCACTCACTGTATGATCACCTCGGAACTATCGTAACCTTCCAAGGTTAAAGCCAAGGTAGTCTCCAGTTTAAATTTAGTTTAAAAAAAGGGATTTCAGCGGTTTGTTGTTTCCCTGTTTCCCGTACCACTGTAGATATATGTCCTAACACCGGTATTGGAACTGTCCACCCGCTTCCGCAGTCCCATCTCACGAATCAACAGGTCTACAATGGATAGCCCCAGACCCGTCCCCTTCGTGTCGGAACTCGGTTGCATTCCCGGACCCCGATCCTGAATAACAATAGCGGTCTCGCCCTGAATCTCCTGGGTTGAGATGCCAATGTATTTCCCGCTGGCGGCATGACGGATCACGTTCTGGAACAGATTATCGAGGATACGACGCATGCCCTGTTCATCCATATGCCAGATCAGCGGTTCCTCTGGCAGGTCAATATCAATCTCGAACTCTTCTTTCTCCCAGACTGGGTACCAGGCCGCCGCCGTTTCCCTGACGATCCGCAGCATATCTTTCTCCTCCAGCTTCAGGGTATATTTCCCGCTCGTGAGCAAATTGTAGGATAACATGTTGTCGATGAGCCCGCCGAGATCCTCCATTTTCGCTTCCATTCGATGTAATGAACGGTCACCTCGCTCACTAAGCGCTTCCTTGTGCAAAGCATGCATATGTCCACGAATTACTGTTAGCGGGGTGCGCAGATCGTGGGAAAGCCCCGCAATGAGACGTTTGCGCAATTGTTCTTCCTCTCGTTCACGCTCGCGGCTGTCGGACAGTTGATGCACCATCTGATTGAAGGATTCCTCCAGCTGACCGATCTCATCTGACCGGCGGATATCCACCGGAAGTGGAATGCCTTCCTTGCCCGGGGTCATCATCGCCGTCTGCAGACGAATAAGTCGCTTGCGAATACGTGCAAAGAAGAGAATCGACATGATGATGAAGATCAGAAAGATGAGAGTCATGACAATGCCAAGATACAAGAGTTCCATTGGCCAATTGTTCTGTTTCATTTGCAAAAGAGATCGCGGCACTTCAATGACCATGAAGCCCTGTCCTCTGTCCTGTTCATCTCCGCCTACATAGGCAACTACAGTTAGTGGATCACGATAGGTAGCTTCTTTCATGAATTGCACGGTATTGTTCGCATTCCATTCAGCTGGAATTCGGGTCTCTGTAGTTTTCCCTGAATCCAATGACCACTTCAATATCGTGTCTGATTTGCCATCCGCCGACGTGGATTTCACCAGCGATACATCTTCACCACCCAGAATAAAAACCGTCTCACCACGAGCATTCACTCGATACATGGAAGCTTTGGAATACTTGCGATGTAACTGCTTCAACCGTGCGCTAACCTCTCCATCTGTAGCACCATCCAGTTTCTGTGCTTCACGCAACCACAAGTTACTGATTCGGGTAACGTCACCATATGGTGACGCTTGATTCGAATTCGTGTTATTCACCACCACAACATAAATGATGGATATGATCGGAAGAACGACGGGCACGAATAATACTGCCGCGAGAATCAGGATCATATATCTGGACATCAAGGACCGCCCAAAGCGAAGCTTGCGTCGCCCAGATTGCTTTTGATCCATGCCTCGTTCTCCCTTCTGTCCTCTCTTCATGATTTTCCGTTCTCTGAACCGCCGGATCATGGCTTTTTCACACGATATCCCACACCGCGGACCGTCTGAATAACACCAGGATTGGCCGGATCAAGCTCCAGCTTTTCGCGCAGATGTCGAATATGTACCATCAAAGTCTTATCCCCATCCAGATAGGGCTCGTTCCAGACAGCTTCATAAATCTGCTCTTTCGTTCGAATCATGCCCATATGTCGTAGCAGGTAAGTGAAGATGTGAAACTGTTTTCCTGATAAAATAATCTCATCCCCCGTCTCCTCATTGACGATCCGATTGTCCTTCTCATAGATGGAGAGATGATCCAGCTTCAGGGCTACATCCGATGAGACCGCTGTTCCTGCCTTACGCAGTTGAACCTCAATCCGGGCAGCCAGTTCATCGGGATGAAATGGTTTGGTCACATAGTCATCAGCAAAATCGAGACCATGCAGCTTGTCGTCAATGGACGTTCTGGCGGAGAGCATGACAATGGGTACGGCGGGATATTCTTTTTTGAGTCGCTGGCCCACCGTAAATCCATCCAATCCTGGCAACATGACATCCAGGATAATGAGGGAGCAACCGACAGCAGCCTCCGCGGCACCTTCACCACTTCCGAGCCATTGCACCTCATAACCGCGTTCCTCCAGATCGGCTCTGACCCAAGTCGCAATTTCCGTATCGTCTTCAATATATAACAGTTTGGTTTTCATCCGAATATTCGTTTCCTTTCTGCCCCCATTGGGTTAATGATATATCTGAGCATAATAATGATAAAAGCTGCCTATAACCTATGGATTCATGTCTTATTGAAATGTTGAAGTCTCACGTTGCCACGCATTCTAATTATAGCTTATCCATTACCTTGGGTAATGTCATATCCATCAAGTCTACCAAGTACATATTAGTTCTACACCTGACGGGAGGAATTTCATTATGCTGCTGGAAGCCATCTATCATCAACCGAAACGGAACTGGGCCTATGCCTATGACCAAGATACAATCCATCTGCGCCTGCGTACCAAAAAAAATGATCTGACTGAGGTACACGCCTTGACCGGTGACAAATACGCTTGGGATGCAACCAAAGCGCTGGTTCCCTTAACCAAGTTTACCTCTGACTCCATGTTCGATTACTACGAGGGCGAGGTGAAACCTCCCTACCACCGGCTGAAGTACTCTTTTCTGCTTAAAAACGGAGACGAACAGATCTGGATGACCGAGACGGACTTCCAGGAAGAAGAGCCGGACGATCCGGGTCGTATGTTCCAGTTCCCTTATATTCATGCCGGAGCTGTATTCACACCCCCTGCGTGGGTTAAGGATGCGGTGTTCTATCAGATTTTCCCTGAACGATTCGCCAATGGTAACCCGGATATTAGTCCGGAAAAGGTTGAGCCGTGGGGTGGTGAGCCGACACCTTTCAACTTCTTCGGCGGTGACCTTCAGGGCGTGATCGACCATCTGGATTACATCAGCGAGCTGGGCATTAATGCGATTTACTTCACACCTATCTTTGAGGCAACCACCAATCATAAATATGATACCGAGGACTATCTGCGGGTAGACCGTCACTTCGGTGACGCAGATACCGTGAAACGACTGCTCGAGCTGTGCCATGCGCGCGGAATTCGCGTACTGCTGGATGCCGTGTTCAACCATTCCGGGAAGACGTTTGCGCCGTTCGTGGATGTGCAGAAGAACGGTGAACAATCCAAATACAAAGACTGGTTCCATGTAAAAGAATTCCCGCTGGATGTGAAGGACGGCATTCCTACGTATGAGACCTTCGGATTCGAAGCGCACATGCCGAAGCTGAATACGGAGAATTCCGAGGTAAAGGCCTACCTGCTGGAGGTTGCCGAGTACTGGATCAAGGAAGTGGGTGCGGACGGCTGGCGACTGGATGTGGCAGATGAGGTGGATGATGCATTCTGGCGTGATTTCCGTCGTGTAGTCAAGGCCGCTAATCCGGAAGCCTATATTCTGGGCGAAGTATGGAACGAGTCCTCCTCCTGGTTGCAAGGCGATCAGTTCGATGCGTCCATGAACTATCCGTTTACCGATGCCGTGAATGCTTTCTTTGTGAAAAGTACAATGCACGCCGAACAGTTTGCGAACTCCATTGGTCGGCAGTTATCCCGCTATCCGCTTCAGGCCAGCGAAGTGGCGTTTAATTTGCTGGACAGCCACGATACCCCGCGGCTGCTCACGCTGTGTGAAGGCGACCAGCGCAAGATGAAGCTGGCTGCGTTATTCCAGTTCACTTATATGGGCGCTCCGTGCATCTATTACGGAGACGAGATTGGAATGGACGGCGAGCATGATCCGGGCTGCCGTAAATGCATGGAATGGGATGAAGCGAAGCAAGACCGGGAGCTGTTCGACTTTTATCAGAAGCTGATCTCCCTGCGTCATGCTCATCCTGCTCTGCGTGCAGAAGGCACCATTCGTTTCCTGCAGGCTCGTTCCGATGGTAGCCAACTGGTATTCGAGCGGCAAAATGAGAAGGAACGCATTCTGGTTCTGTTCAATCGCTCAGAAGAGACGGCCATTGTCGAGCTGGAGGCTGGTGACGAGGAATGGACTGAGTTATTCGGCGGAAACCATCGTACCGCCAAGGAAGATGGCGTGCTTGCGATTGAACTGCCTGCGTATGGATATGCCGTACTGAGTACGGCTGTGGGCCAGGACTAGATTCATAATACACATACATCAAGAGTCACATTTAAGAAATCAGCTTAGCTTCACCTGGCTACAAAAAATAAGCGTCCTGCAGACCTGGATTCCAGGGTTGCGGACGCTTATTTGGTGTATTTTGTGTATTTGCCGTTATGGATAAGTTCGTAGACTCGTTTCTCGGAAGTACCTGTTTTCAGATTAACCTTGAGAATCCGTGTCTGTCTCACTTACAGTTGTGTTTGAGTCGTCAGTGGTATTTGAACCCTGTGTTTCCGTCTCAGGCTCTGCTCGCTTTGCCTTCGGTTTAGCCAGCTTCTGCATCATTTTGCGGCCGGTTGGTGTCTGAGCCAGTCCGCCCTGGGCTGTCTCCCGATGGCGGCTCGGCATCGCACTACCCACTTCCAGCATGACGTCGATGACTTCGTCTGACGGAATGGCACTACGCACTCCGGCCAAGGCCATGTCGGCCGCAGCCAGTGCCGTAACGGCACCCAGTCCGTTACGGACGATGCACGGAATTTCAACGAGGCCTGCAACTGGATCGCAGATCAGGCCCAGTGTATTTTTTAACGCCAAGCCAACGGCATGAACGACCTGTTCCGGTGTACCTCCACGCAGTTCAACCATGGCACCCGCAGCCATGCCGATCGCGGAACCCACTTCCGCCTGACAGCCACCTTCGGCACCGGAGATAAATGAATTGTTGGCGATAACATAACCAATCGCCCCCGCACAGAACAACCCGTTCACCAAATGTTCGTCCGTCCAGCCAAATCGCTCCTGTGAGCTAATAAAAACACCGGGGATGATGCCGCAGGAACCGGCTGTTGGTGTTGCTACGATCCGACCCATGGAGGCATTCACTTCAGATACACACAGGGCATACGCCATGGCAAGTGCGGAAGCATCTCCCGAGCAAGTCTCACCCTTGCGAATGTATTCGGCCATTTTTTTGCCGTCTCCACCCGTTAATCCACTGCGTGAAGTGGTATCTTCCGTTAATCCTTTGCGTACCGCTTCCTTCATCACTTGATAATATTCAGACATCTGCTGCACAACATCCGCTTCAGGCGTATTCGTTTCTTGGACCTGCTCCTCAATCATCAGCTGAGCAATCGTTTTGGATTCCGCTGTACAGATCGTGTTCAGTTCGTGCAGATGTTTAAACCGCATCCGAATCAACTCCTCTCTTCAAATCAATGACACGAATGTCCAGTACATGGTCGAGCGTACGCAGACGCTTCAGCATATCAGGATTCGGCACGCCGTCCATCTCCATTGCCGTCAGTGCTTCACCATCCCGGGCTTTCCGATCTACCTGCATATAGCCGATGTTAACCCCGGATGAACTGATCGTGGACGTCACCGATGCGAGCACCCCCGCTTTATCCGCATGACGCAGAACGAGTGTTGGAAACTCACCACTAATCTGAACACGAAAATCATTCATCGCATGCACCGATACACTACCACCACCAATGGAAGCTCCGATCAAGGAGCAAGCACGTTCGCCATGCCACAATTCAATTTTGACCGTATTTGGATGAGGAGCCGGCAGGCCACTTGTATAAAATTCAACCTCCATGCCCGCTTCCTCTGCGTATTGCTCTGCATCCGGGATACGCGGATCGTCTGTGACATAGTCCAGCAGACCGCCGATCAATGCCAGATCCGTGCCGTGCCCCTGATACGTATCTGCAAATGAACCGTACAGCGTCAGCCGGGCACGATTCGGCGTGCAGCCCAGCCACTGACGAGCAATTCTTCCCAGCCGGGCTGCTCCAGCTGTATGTGAACTTGAAGGACCTGTCATGGACGGACCAATAATTGAGAAAACATCTTTAAATCGCACCTTGTAACCCTCCAATTGTATTCGTCATTTCCATCCAGAAACTGAGCCATATTGTTCCTTATTTACTGAATGATGACATCAAAAAAGGACAGAAGAAGGCCTCAGGCCCTCTCTCTGTCCTCGATACCTGAGAGTTTCACAATCAGCAGTGTCTCACGACAAGGTGTATTGCCTGCGATTACAGACAAGATCACCGGACTGACTGATCATATACCCCTTGGGTGGCGCAGTTCGCGCACTCTCCAGAGTTGCGTCCAACGATGGTACATTTACCTGAGAGATTAACCACTGCGCCGGGTGCGCAGCAGCTTGCTCCTTCGGTGCCTGAACACTAGCCATTTTGCTCAGCTAATCAGGTCTCTCCCGCTCGTTATCATCCGCTGTATGGAACCATTCTGAGCTTATACAGAATAGTAATGGAAGTCGTTAATTTCTTCTTCATTAAGATTAATCGACCGGAAGATCAGTGTCAACAAACTTAACGATTTCTTTGGGTATATTTCCTTCATTTCCTATTGAGCCAACGAAAAGCAGAATATTTTGTCAGCTTTCATCACATTAATACGATAAAAGATCTTTCAACAGCTCATTTCGTTTTCCTGTAATCCATACAATGATGTGCTTACTACTATTTATGATGTTGTCCATGAAAACGTTCGGGTGCTCAGGCAAACATCATCTTTGAACCACACTGCTCAGTAGCTCATCTGGGTCTGCACATCTGGATTATCATTCACAGTTCGTAGAAGATACTCTCGTTCTGTACATAAGGTCTGCAATACTTGCTACATAGCTTCGGCATGCGGTCTTTCATCCATTCGTGCCTCGACACGTTTGCCATCTGAAAAGCATAATAACCTAGTGTAAAGATCAACATGAACCCTTCCATTAATCGGATATCACGATCCGTCAGTGGTGCGGTCTGTTTCGTATAACCGGATAAGAATATGTCACGTTCTTCCCGATTGAACATCAGCGCAGCCCCTCCCGCATCGAAAAGATAGTAACCATAGCCATGTAGACAAAAATCAATCATGGAAATCCCCTGATCTGTTATCAGCAGATTGTTACGCGTAATATCTCCATGAATGACGCCCCATATCTCCGTATGCTGCGGGTACGTTTCCAGCTGCTCATTAATGTTCTCGAACGTCTCACGAAGCAGATCGAAGTCTTCCGTTGTAAAAATCCCAAGTCGGACGCCTTCCTCCAGTTGTCCTAGCATGACTAGGTTCTCATGGATGTTGCCATATGCCGGGCGCACCTTCGTTCGATCTAGCTGGCTCATCTCTCTCCCTGTCCGCTGATGATCGTTGCCATCCACTACTCCTTTACCATCAACCGTTCCCTCAGTGGCTTCGGCCGTATCTTGCACACGTCCATATTGATGAAGCGTCTGCAGTTGGACACCCAGATCATAGATCTGCTCTGTTGTCAGGCGTTCTCCCTGCTGGATGTCCCTGCCCTCAATCCACTCCAGCACTGTACAACAGATTTCTTTACCCGCTTCACTTGTCCATACCGTGACCCAGTCTCCCAATACATTCCGTACCGGATGCTGCACGCGCAATGTTGTCGTTGCATTTAACTCATGAAGCAGGTTCATCTCCGCCTCTAGTGCAGGAAGCGTATGCTGAATACCTGTCATACTTGCATAGGCAGCTTTGTGTATCCGTAGCAGATACTTCTGCCCGCTGGCTTCATCGACGACATGATACGTCAGATTTTCATTGTGACGAATATAGGAAACGACAGGTTTCTCCATGCTATAGTTCTGTATGATCTGGGCTGCCATGTAGTCGTAAGACAACTGATCCGTAGTGATTATCAACATCCCCCTTCGAAGATATGTAAACGCTCTCTCAATACTGATTATCGTAGCATGATTGTTTGATATACAGCAAATTCTTCCAAAAAGAAATTAAAAAAAGCACAATCCCCGAACAACCGTTCAGGCATTGTGCTTTCTTTTGTCTCTATTATTTCTCTATCTCTCTGTCCGTTACTCTATGTGACACTCCATGATCCAATTAACCGAAACGACCCATAATGTATTCTTGCGTCAGACGATTGTCGGGGTTGGTGAAAATATGCTCTGTATCCCCATGCTCAACCATGCTTCCCAGGTAAAAATAAGCCGTATAATCCGAGATGCGTGCTGCCTGCTGCATGTTATGGGTAACAATGACGATCCGCAGATCTTTCTTAAGCTCGGTAATCAATTCCTCAACCTTACCCGTTGATACCGGGTCAAGTGCAGATGCTGGCTCGTCGAGCAGCAGGATCTGCGGGTCAACAGACAAGGCGCGTGCGATACATAGACGCTGCTGTTGTCCACCTGAGAGAGACAGGGCTGACTCGTTCAGCCTGTCTTTCACTTCGTCCCAGAGCGCAGCACGGCGCAAGCTTTTTTCCACAATTTCATCCAGTGCCTTCTTACTCTTCGTACCACGGTAGCGGGGGCCAAACGCGATATTGTTGTAGATGGACTTATGAAAAGGGTTCGGCTTCTGCCATACCATGCCAATCTTCTGGCGAAGCTTGATTACATCGGTTCCAGGCTCATTCAGATCGTTACCGTCCATCCAGATATGCCCCTCTGTGCGAGAACCGGCAATTTCGTCGTTCATCCGGTTCAGCGACCGGAGGAACGTGGATTTACCGCAACCAGACGGCCCAATAAGCGCTGTTACGCTTGCTTCGGGAAACGTCAGGCTGATCTGCTTGACCGCCTGGAAATGTCCATAATATATGCTTAACTGTTCCGTACCAAAAGGTATGGCCATGTTGGTTCCTCCTTATTTCGAAGCTGTCATGCGGCGGAATACAACCCGACCGATCCAGCGTGCACTTAGATTGAACGCCAGCACGAGAATGACAAGCACGGCGGATGCCCCTGCTGCCACTTCTTTGGAATCTGGCCCAATGCCTTCACTATTTACTTTCCAGATATGGACAGCAAGTGTCTCTGCCGGACGGAAAGGATTAAGCGGTGATCTTGGACTCGTCGGATTCCAATCTGTGAAGTCCAATGGTGGACTACTCATACCTGCGGTGAACATCAGCGCGGCTGCTTCACCGAAGATCCGGCCCGATGCCAGGATCGTACCCGTAATCAAACTCGGCAATGCCACAGGCAGTAGAATGGAAGTGATAATCTTCCACTTGGACAGTCCAAGCGCCAGACCTGCTTCCTTCTGTTCCTTCGGAACGGCGCGGAAGGCCTGCTCCGTTGTCCGTACCATCAGTGGCAAGTTAAAGATCGCCAGAGCCAAGGCACCCGAGATCAGGGAGAAACCAAGACCAAATTGATTTACTAGTAGCAAGAGACCAAACAAACCGATAACGATGGATGGGAATGATGACAATACTTCAACGACCAGACGAATGAAGCTGGTAATCTTACCTGGCTTGGCGTATTCCGCCATGTAAATTCCGCCGCCCCACCCCAGTGGAATGGTAACAATTAAAGTCAGGACCAGCAAGAATACGGAGTTGAAGAGCTGTGGACCAATCCCGCCGCCACCTTTGAGTAACTGTGGAGCGCTCGTCAGGAAGTGCCAGTTAATATGCCCAATACCTCTAAACATAATGAAGCCAAGCAGGCCGAGCAATAGAATAACAATGAACAGGGCCAATACAACGATAACGGATGTTGCAATTTTATCTACCGTCTTTGCCTTCATTTTCATACCCGGTTTCTCCTTTCAAGCAGGCGAACCAGAATGACGAAGACAAAGGTCATCACCAACAGGACAAGCGCCATACTCCACAGTGCATTGTTATGAACAGAACCCATCGTGGTGTTACCCATGCTGAGTGTAATTACACTTGTTAATGTTGAAGCTGATTCAAGCAAGGATGTTGGAACATGCGGTGCATTACCGATAACCATCTGCACAGCAAGTGCCTCACCAAAAGCACGGGCCATACCCAATACGACACCAGTCAACAAGGCTGGCAAAGTCGTTGGAATAATGACACGGTAGATGGTTTGCCAGCGAGTGGCACCGAGTGCGTAGGAGGATTCACGCAATCCTTTGGGCAATGCGGACAATGCATCTGCCATAATACTTGTCACCGTAGGAAGAATCATTACAGCGAGAACGAGACATCCGGCTGCAATCCCGACGCCTGTTCCACCAAAGATACTGCGTAACAAAGGTACGATGACACTCAGACCGATAAATCCGTACACAACAGACGGAATACCGGACAAGAGCTCAATGGCAGGCTGCAAGATCTTTTTCCCCTTACCCGGTACAATCTCTGTCATGAAGAGTGCTGCACACAGACCAAGCGGACTTGCAATAAGCGCTGCAAGCAAGGTTGTAATGAAGGAACCTGTAATGAACGGCAATGCCCCATAGAAAGCAGGTTCTCCCGTTGGATTCCACGTTTTTCCACCAAGGAATTCACTTATGCTTACTCCATTTTGGAAAAATGTTGATAGTCCCTTGGACGCTACAAAATAAACAATGGAAAACATGACAACGATCAGGAAAACGACACAAATCGACGTATAGATCCGTCCCGTCCACTCTTCCCAATAATGTTTCTCTTTTAAGGGCCGGCGCGGTTTCAACTTGTTATTCATTACCGTTCCCCCTTCGGTCTGTTCCATAACAACCATCCTTCTATAGTAGAATTAATGCAAAATATGGGATTATTTTAGAGCAAACCGCGTAAAGAGGCGGGACCTAAGTCCGCCTCTTTCGCTGTATGCGCAAGTTCAAAGATTACTCAACCACGTTACCTGCTGCATCGCGTTTTACTTTCATACCTGACATTGGAATGTATCCAAGTTCTGTCACGTCATTTTGTTGAATTTCGTCACTCAAGATGTAGTCCAGGAATGCTTGTGTTGCTGCATCTGGCGTACCTTTCGTGTACATGTGCTCGTAAGCCCATACTGGATAAGTTCCTGCTTCTACGTTCTCAACTGTTGCTTCTACACCTTCGTATTTCAACACTTGCAAACTGTCATCCAAGTAAGACAGGGCGAGGTAACCAATAGCACCTGGCGTTTCAGCTACCAATTTTCTTACGTTACCAGAAGAATCTTCTTGAATGGAACCTTGGATATCATCCATTTTTGCACCAAGTGCATACTTCTCGAAAGTTGCACGAGTACCGGAACTACTTGGACGGTTTACAATAACGATTGCTTGATCCGCACCACCAACATCTTTCCAGTTCGTTACTTTACCGGAAAAGATGTCAACCAGTTGTTGCTTCGTCAAATCTTCTACACCTGTATCTTTGTTGCTAACTGGCGCCATAGCTACTACCGCTACTTGATGGTCAACCAATTCTTTTACTTTGGCTTCGTCCTCCAGCTTCTCTTCTGCAAATACATCAGAGTTACCGATTGTAGCTTGTCCGTCGGATACTTGTGTCAAACCAGTACCACTACCGCCACCTTGAACTTGAACCGTTACGTTCTTATATTCATCAACTGCCATAAATTTCTGTCCAGCTTGTTCTACCAGAGGTAGCAATGCTGTCGATCCGACTGCCAGAATGTTACCGCTAAGCTCAGTAGCAGCTTCTCCTGATCCATTGCTTGCGGCACCCTCTGTACCAGCGTCATTTTTCGATCCGCATGCAGCGAGCACCAGTACGAACGTTAAGGTCATCAAAATAAACGGCAACTTTTTAAACATGTTTTGTTTTCCTCCCCCAATGTAGTGATGGCGTTTTGTGAATTTGTTTGTTCACCATCAACTCTTTACTCATTGTAGTTTCGGTATGTCATCTTAAAATCAGTGTTTTGTAAACGCAATGTTAAAAATATCGGCTGCATATTGAAATATCTGGGATTTAATCTAGCGCTGAAGAGGTCGCTTCGGGAACGGACGTTGCTTCAATCCGTATTGTGTCCAGATTTCCGTGAAGATTTTACACATTAATAAAATAAATATAAATTCAACACTCACAGTGTCCGTTTCGGTTACGGATCGTTCTTCTGATCGCTGTTGTCTCCAAATTTCTCTTATCAACAATTTAAATTGTTGAAATTGGGAGACAGCTTATGCTTCCGATGCAGCTTTCTTACAGAAAGCTTTCAGGCGAACGCTTCGCTTCTTCAGAATCGATTCCGTCTCCTCCACTACGATCGCGGTTTCCCTGCGCTGTGTCAGCGCTTCTTGCTCCCAGACATTTCAATCTCTGCTTGGGGTGCAGGCAAAGAAGGCCAGCCCTATTGTAGGCTGACCTTGTGTAAATGCTTAGGTACTTAACAGAGAAACAGAATTCATTTCTTCTATAGAAGATGCAAAAGCAGGAAATAAAAAAACTGCCTCACTGCCAGTGCATAGCACCAGCTGTGAGAGCAGCTTTTACATGAAAACAGATTATCTTATTAATACCTAATGTAAAATCTAATTTTACTAACCCAGGATCCATAACCACAATGCCAATCCAGCTAGGGTAATTAACAATGTTGGGATCGTCAGGATGATACCTGCTTTGAAATAATAACCCCATGTAATCTTCACACCTTTGCGAGACAACACGTGCAGCCACAGCAATGTGGCAAGTGATCCAATCGGGGTCATTTTGGGACCCAGATCGGAACCGATGACATTGGCATAGATCAAAGCCTCTTGAACGATCCCCTCCGTATGAGCACCCTGGATGGCTAGCAGGTTAATCAACACGGTCGGCAGGTTATTCATGACGGATGATAATACGGCCGCTATGATGCCCATCCCGAGCGAAGCAGCCAGCAGACCATGCTCTGCTATGGCATCCAGCCAGCGGCTCAGATGATCGGTTAACCCTGCATTACGCAGTCCATATACAACGATGTACATGCCCACCGAGAATACCACAATCGACCATGGTGCTTCCTTAATTACCCGTTTCAGATCAACAGCCTCGCTCTTACGTGCCAGTAAAGCGAACAGCAATGCAACGGAGCCAACGATAACCGACACGGGAATCGGCAGAAACTCACTCGATGCGTAGGCCACCAATAACAGCCCAAGCATGAACCAGGCGATTCGAAACATCCGGGGATCACGTATCGCTTCCTTCGGGTCGCGTGCCGCGGAGATGTCGTAGCGACGGGGTATGCTTTTGCGATAGAACAAGAACAGCATGCCCGTACTCGCTACGATCGAGAACAGATTCGGTACAACCATGCGCACCGCATATTCCACAAATGTAATACCAAAGAAATCAGCGGACACAATGTTAACCAGATTGCTGACGACGAGCGGCAACGATGTGGTATCCGCGATAAATCCACTCGCCATTACAAAAGCCAGCACCATCCGCTCATCGAACTTCAATGCACGTACCATTGCCAGTACAATTGGCGTCAGAATGAGTGCCGCACCGTCATTCGCGAACAGAGCAGATACTGCGGCCCCCAATAAAATGGAGTAGAAGAACAGTCTGCGACCATCTCCTCCAGCGAGCCTTGCCATGTGAAGGGCAGCCCATTCGAAGAAACCCGTCTCGTCGAGAATGAGAGAAATCATAATAATACCGACAAAAGCCAGCGTTGCATTCCATACAATGGATGCCACATCCGATGCGTCGTTCAAGCTGACGACTCCACACAGCAGGGCAAGCAATGCCCCACCCGAGGCAGTCCAGCCGATACCCAATCCACGAGGTTGCCAAATCACCAAGGTGATTGTTACTGCAAAAATCAATATTGCTACGTATACCATAGAGCCTCCTGCTGTACCCTGTCTCGATATAATCTATCGTTCATTCCATCATTATATTGTAAGATTACACCGCATGATGCGCGGAAGAACCAGACGATATATTTATACAGGGCCGCAGGAGCAATGTCTATCTTTATTTTCTTGTATATCTATATAAGTTGAACTAAAAATATTTACACTGGACACTCCGATGACAGAACAACCTTCCGATCGCTGTTATCCCCAGATTTTTTTGATTCCTTATATAAGGGGTAAATTCGGTGATAAAGGCGAACGCTCCGCTTCTTCAGGTTCTTTCTGTCCTCTCCGTTCGTGTAAACGTTTAGTTCAATTTATATAGTCGGTTTCGCTGTCCCGACGTTAGGATTTATCGTTACCCTTATCCTTCGGTGTATCCTCCACCATCTTGAACATGCCGAGCAGTCCTTGTAATTGTTCTGCCATGCTATTCAGATGTGCCGAGGATGATGCAATCTCCTCTACCGACGCCAATTGCTCTTGCGAAGATGCAGACACGGATTCTGTATTTGCAGCCGATTCCTGGGTCACATTCGAAATATCGCTCATCGCCTTGGCAACGTGGGATGCACCCTTCTCTAGTTGCTTTGTTGTTTCGGACAAGTCATCCAATGTATGAACGGCATCTTCCACCGCCTCCCGTATCTGGGCAAACGATTGTCCGGACGTATTCACGGCCTGAATTCCTTCTCCCACCCGAGTCTGAGCGGCATTCATGGCGATTAGAGCGGCATCCATATCATGACGGATATTGTGAACCACCTCACCGATCTGCGCTGCCGAGCTACCGGATTCCTCTGCCAGTTTACGTACTTCTCCCGCTACGACGGCAAACCCACGACCCGCATCACCCGCTCTTGCCGCTTCAATGGAAGCATTCAATGCGAGCAAGTTCGTTTGTTTGGAGATGGAAGCAATGACATCAACCATGCTGCCAATCTCTACCGAACGGGCATTCAGTGACTGAACTACCGTTCCCAGCTGCTCCACCGTCTCCTGGATGCTGTTCATCTGCTCTACCGCCTGTCCTGCTGCCTCATTACCCGAAGAAGCCGCACCAGATGTATTCCGCATATTTGCCGTGATCGATTGCACACGCTCCGACATCATTCGAACATCTTCTGCCATTCGGCTCATCTGTCCAGATCCGTCTTTCACACTGTTCACTTGTTGCTCTGCACCTTCAGCCAGTTCTTGAATGGCTAGTGTTGAATGTTCAATTGCTTTGGTGGTTTGTTCTGCACTGGCAGACAATTCTTGAGAAGAAGCGGATACCTGCTCTGTCGTTTCCTGTACACCCAGAATCATCATTCGCAGATTATCCACCATACGCTCGAAATACTTCGCCAGATCACCGACTTCATCTTTACGCCCTGTTTCCATTTTCACAGTCAGGTCACCTTTACTTACAGCTCTCGCAGATTCCTGCAGTCGTTTGATCGGACGCAGCATGGAGCGTGTAAACCAGATAATAAAGATGAGCGTAAGGAACGTGGCCGCAAGAATCACTATAAATGTAATCATGCGAATGTCCTTGCTCGCATTGGTTATTTCACTCTTGAACATCGTGCCGGCAATTTTCCAGCCCGTTGCTTCATTTGTCGCAAAGATCATCATTTTCGGCTGATCGTTGAATACGTAATCGAATTGACCTTCTTGACTCTCATACATTTCATCCAGCAAACCGCTCGTTTCCTGTGTACCTGCATCAACTACTGGAGAAACGACATAATTTTTGTTCGCATCCATAATGATGACGTAGCCCTCTTTGCCCACCTTAATGGATGCCTGTTCTTGCAGGTCTGTCAGGTCCAGAGACAAACCGATTACACCGGATTGATCCTTTAATGTTTTGGAAATAAACACAACGGCAACGCCATCCGTATTGATGGATACAGGTGACACCACAGTCGTACCCGGCTTCTCTATCGCAAGCTTGTACCACTCCCGCTCCCGTGGATCATATGCATCTCCCCGCGTGCTGCTCGCTGTTGGTTTACCTCGAACCATGACCCCCTCTGTCGTTCCTACAAAAATATTTAAGGCATCGGGATGCAAGCCCAGATATTGCTCCAGCTTCACCTGAAGCTCAGTACTATCGTTCTCCCCTTTAATCAGGTTCGGATCAAGAGAATCCGCAAAATAATTAATGTCATGAATCTTGTAATTCACTTGGCTTTCTACAATGGTATTGGCAGTGCTCACACTTTGCAGGGCACTATCCACCAATTGTCCTTGTACGCCGTTTTCAGCCATCTTAAGTGTGATCAAGCCGACTGCCAGACTTGGCAGAAGCAGAACTGCCAGGAAGGAGACTAATAATTTGTTCCTTATATTCCAGACAAAACCTTTCTTTTTATTCTTCTTTTTATTTTTATTTTGTTTTGGCTTAGCGGGTTTTGTTGCTTTCATTGGTTTATTATTTTGATCTCCACTCATTTCTTTCTCCCCCTCTTAATTTAAAAATGCCCTCTTTCTTTGTATGTATGGATCAATCTACAAGGCTTATCTTATATATCGGCTGAATGAGGGTATTTATTTGAGAGAAAAATGTGCAGGTACGTCAAACAAGCCACCTCTGAGCAGAAGTGACTTGTACAAAGTACGAGGTACTAAATTTTTCATGAATTTAGGTCAAGTGTTGGAACATGGACCGTCTAGAGGGTGTGCCGCGGGTTTACCAAAAAAGTAACCTTGGGCAAGCTCAATCCCGATGGAACGACAGAATTCAAACTCCTCCATTCGTTCGATCCCCTCGGCAAGGACTTGACCCCCAAATCGACTCGACATCTCAACAATATCAAGAATCTTCTCTTGTTTGGTCGAATCCTGATCACAACGATCAATAAGACTTCGATCTATTTTGACAAAATCCGGTTCTAACCGATTCATCAACTCTATTGTCGAATATCCGGCACCCACATCATCCAACGCAACCGACATTCCGCGTGAACGATACACCTCAAAGATGTGCTGCAAGATGGACATATGCTGAATCTGCTCTGTTTCCACGACTTCAAACACAAAATCTTTAGGGTCAAGGGCAAGACGTTCAATCGCATCAAACGTATGTGTCAGACAATATTCGGGATTATATATGGAGGAAGGCAGGAAATTCACGAAGCGTTTGACACCATGCGGCAGAAAAAGGGCGCTGGTCTCAATGGCGATAATACGCGCCGTTCGATCCAGAAAAGAGTGTAATCCGGTCTCGCGCGCAACTTCAAATAATTCATAGGAACTGAAGGGTTTTCCATTCTCAGCAGGACGAAGCAAAAACTCATATCCGATTATCTGCTCCGATGCATCAACGATGGGCTGCATATGACTGCTGAATTGATGCTCCAAAATAATGGAAACGAGTTCCGCATGCTTGAAACGGGACTCCTGCATGTATAGACTGATCCAGTCTTCTTCATTAGCCTGTTCATATAAAGGTGTAATCTGAACGGTTAGGGAATCACGTAAAGTGGGATCAATTTCGCCGATTTCTTCTATTAAGCTCTGAACCGCCTCAAGATTCGTAAAATGCATCCACATCATATCATCCGACGTCTCGATATGTCTTCCCGGCGTTTGCAGCGCTTCCAGCAAAGCGGGGGAAATGGGACGCAGGTATAAGGTACCTTGACCCTCTATAGGATAGATTGGACTGCAGCCACTGCAATTCATGTAGGACCCCCTTGCCAATTTATGATTCCATGTCCATTAATGTTCACTTGTATATACCCAAAGTTTGTAAATATTATATCATGGGTCTTGAAATTAATCTCTACTGTTTTGATGACTTCCTATATGACGGTTATTGAAACAAATATATTCAAAATTGCAGAAAAAAAGACCGACAGTCTGATGACTGTCGGTCTCCTCCTCACCGCTTATTAAACTTATGAAGCGGGAATCACGATTTTCTGTCCAACTTTCAGGTTATGCACATTTGAGATTTTGTTAGCTGTCGCAAGCTTGCGCCAGTCCACACCATATTTCAAACCAATGCGGTACAGGTTATCCCCTTTTTTCACCACATATACAACTTTGTTGTTGGTTGCCGGCTTCTCAGGTTGTGGCTTAGGTGTCGGCGTTGGAGTTGGTTTAGGCGTCGGAGCTGGCTCCACACCTGTTTCAGGTGTTGTCGTTGCTTCACCTGTCAGTTTCAAGCCATACTCTGCAAAACCTTCTTTGTTCGTACCAATGAATGACATTGCCGGATTCGCTTCAACCAGATCTTTCGCATCCGGGGAAGAAGCAAATACCACTTCAAGATCATTCAGCGCTGCTGTAGTTACACCAGCAGATGGTTTGATTGGTGCCAGGGACCAGTTGCCGTCCGCTGCTGGATTAATCGTTTTATTTTCACGAATGTAGTCGATGATCACTTGACGGTTCTCATCTGGTGCAGCCAGAACGATTCGTTTGCCGTCCGGGTTAGCCAGTTTGGATGAAGAAGCACGGTAGTTATTCGTCGCTACAATGAATTTTTGTGCTGGGTCAATCGGTTTACCGTTAAAGCTCAGATCTTTGATCCGGCTTGCAGATGCATTAACTATCGTAGCTTTGCTATCGTATTTGGCTGGTTGGGTTACATCAATCTGATACGTTACGCCATCAATAACGTCGAAGTTGTACGTCGGGAAGTCATTGTTGATCAGTTGTTGTTGTCCACCTTTGGCCGGGTCGATCTGGTTGAATTGGCCTGCGGACCATTCCAGCCATTCTTTCAATTCTGCACCGTTAACCATTACAGCATGTACCGTATTTGGATACACGTACAAGTCAGCAACGTTTTTGATGGCAATGGTGCCAGTAGGAATATTCGTGTAATACGAAGCACCTGAACGTCCACCGGCTTTGAATGGAGCACCTGCGGACAATACAGGAATTTTCTCATATTCCGTACCTTGCATATGTTTTTCAACATACCACTTCTGTGCATTCGTTACGATTTGAATGGATGGATCATCCTGAACCAGAGCGAAGAAGCTGTTGATTGGTGCAGTCGTTTCGCCCACCGGACCACGAACATACTCCAATGTGCCTTCATGCTCTTCGTGAACCGCATCAATGATGTCCTGATCCGCTTCTACCAATAGTTTTTTGTTGGCTGTGTCATAGATTGGGCGTGCTTCCGTTTTGGAATCCACCACTTTCCATTTGCCGTCCACTTGTTCTAGATCCAGATCAATAATCCCCAGGTGATCCCCCCAGAATCCTGGCTCTACAGCAGGAACGCCGTTAATGGTGCCCTTTTCCAGGTCTACCCCTTTTTTGCCGGCAAAATCAGCACTTGGGAATACTTTGTGGGCATGTCCAAACAAAATGGCATTAATGCCTTCAACTTGGCTCAGATACAATACGGAGTTTTCCATCAGATCCGTTTGAGGAATTTCCTCAAATCCGGAGTGAGGAATAGCTACAATAATGTCGGCACCTTTTGCTTTCATCTCAGGAATGAATTTTTTCGCAGTAGCGATAATATCTTTGGCGATTACTTTGCCTTCAAGGTTAGCGCTGTCCCACTGCATGATTTGTGGTGGCACGAATCCGATTACACCCACTTTGATCGTGTGTTCCTTACCCGTTTCGTCCGTCACTTTCTTATCCAAAATCTCATACGGTGTGAAATAATTTTTGTCATTTGTCTCATCATCATCACCATCGTCTACATAGACATTGGCATTAATGTAAGGGAAGTTTGCTCCCTCCAGCGTCATGTCCAGGAAATCCAGACCATAGTTGAACTCATGGTTACCAATGTTCCCTGCATCATAATCGAGCAGATTCATCGCTTTATATACAGGGTGAGTCTCACCCTTTTTCAGTGGATCAATTTTGGCAGCGTAGTCTCCTAGCGGATTTCCCTGAATCAGATCCCCGTTATCAAACAGCAGGCTGTTTTTCGCTTCGTCACGGGCTTTCTTAATCAGTGTTGCTGTTTTGGCGAGTCCATATTGGTCTGTCTCTTTGTCGGAATAATAATCATAGTTAACCAGATTGGTATGAATATCTGTGGTTTCCATGATCCGCAGTTTCACTTTGGCAGCATCCGCAGCCGACACAGGTACCGGAAATACCGCAAGCACGTTTAATGCAACCAAAGCGGCAGTCAGGCTCGATAATACTTTTTTACTCGTTTTCAAAATAACCCCTCCCGGTTATGTACATTGAATCATGCATTATTGGGCAAACGAAGAGCGCAGAAAAAAGATAGATTTCATGGGTTGTGCGTACTGACGCTCTGATGGCATGCATCGGAATTTCAGGTAAGTTTATCTCACATGAACATCTATTTATGTCTGTGCTTGTCGTTTACATTCCAAATCATAACGCAATGTTCAGCCATTGAAAAGCATTATTTTTTACATTACCCGCACATATCAGTCCGAGTTTACATTATCATGCGTGATTTCGACATTTTTTTCAACATTTTAGTAGGTATTTAGTGCTTGTTTGTTTCAAAATACGTATATTACATGCACCTTACAACTATATCCAGTTCAGCGTTCTTCATTCACAACAAAAACCGTGAAGCCTAGAAGGCTTTCACGGTTGAATTGAAATCTGCACGGTTTTCCGCATAAGGATGCTAATTCGCAGAGGTTATTTTCATATTGGACTTATTGTTCCCACACGTGGTGTTCATGGTCTTTGCCCGTATACTCAATACGAGCCGGTGTGATGTCCAGAATGACATAGTTCGGATCGTTAGGTCCATCGAACCAGGCCTTCAGTTCGTCGTTCCACACTTGTTCTCGCAAACCTTCGTTCTTCGTCACTTCACAAGTTCCTTCGATCTCAACCACTTCCTTGGAGCCACCAGCCTCATAACCAAGTAGTAGGCTAACATTCGGATTATTCTCCAGTTCCTCTACTTTGTGTGTACGGCGGTTCGTTGCCAGATGAATGTTCAGTCCATCGTTGAAAAGCGCCATATAGCGGGATTTCGGTTTACCATCCTCCACAGTGGAGAAGCTGCAAAAAGGGTTGTTTTCCAATGCTTTTACAATGTTTTGTTCCAATTCAGTCTGGTTCATGGGAACTGCTCCTTTCGGTTTTGGGGGTATATTGGAAGGACTCTTGTAGGCGGCCGTTCCGGGTACGGATCGTTCTTTGGATCGCTGTTATCCCCAGATTTTTTTTTGATTCCCTTTTCTCAAAGGGAAAATCCGGTGATAAAGGCGAATGCTTCGCTTCCTCAGAATCGATTCCGTCCCCTTCACTACGTCTACTGTTCTTCCAATTTGAGGAGTGGGTAAGCTAAAGTTCAAACAGAAACCTGTACTTAACTTTGCAGGCTTCGTTTCTTTAGGTTTTATCCGCTCCGTTAATGTGTATAAATACAGTCAGCTTACGTTAAGTGTAATACGTCTGTACTTATAGTGTACCCACCTCACCTATGGTGAATCCATGAACCGATACGCTAACGTGACAAAATTGGAAAAGTTCTTTATAAAAATGTTTACATAAAGGGATTAGTGCGAAATTTATTCATCGCTGATTTAATTCAAATCTCCAAGATAGATGGAGGAAGAGTCTGATTGAAGCAGCAATTCGCCAATCGTTTTTGGATATAAACGAATCTGGGACAGGTCTTCAAGGGCAATCCGTTCCACGGCGACCTGATGATCGTCTGGATTGGAGCCTTCAAAAACGGTTGCCTCCGGATCGATCAGGCTGCACGCAAAATAAAATTCAACCTGGTGGATATCTGCATCCCATTCGGCGAATTCATGATTTTTCCCGATATATTCCCGGATATGTAACAGCTCTCCCACGTTCACGGCCTGACCAATCTCCTCCAGACATTCGCGTGCGACCGCATCCTTGAGTTCTTCACCCTTCTCCTGTCCTCCACCTGGAAACACATAAGCGGTGCCATATTGGTCTTCCAATCGGATAACCAGCAACCGACCATCCTGCACTATGACGGCCTTCGCCGAGTTGCGTATGGGTTTCATTCTGTTCATTCACTCCTTGTCATTCCAAAATTTCAAAGTTCAATCCGAACAACCTGATACTACTGTTGTTCTGCTGAACATGGGTATCATCCCGTGGTATGCGCAGATAATTTAATGCCTTCCGATTCCAGTACGCGACGAATCTCTTGCGCAAATGTCAACGCGTTTGCTCCGTCACCGTGGATACAGACCGTCTCAGCCTTAATGGGAACTTTCGTACCAGCCGTGGATACAACCACGCCGTCTTTCACCATCTGGAGCACTTGCGCAATCGCTTGTCCCGACTCTTCAATAACGGCTCCGGCTTGGCTGCGAGGGGTTAGCTTCCCATCCGCCCCATACGTTCGATCCGCAAATACCTCGCTCACACTGCGCATACCGATGCGATCCGCAGCATGAATCAGCTCACTTCCTGCCAGACCATACAAATACAGTTCAGGCTGTACTTGATAGATCGCCTCGGCAATAGCTTCAGCAAGCTTCGCATCTTCTGCAGCCATATTGTATAAGGCGCCGTGTGGTTTCACATGATGCATGCGACCTCCACTTGCCCGGGCAACGGCATCCAGTGCACCAATCTGATACACCACCATGTCATATGCTTCCCGTGGTGTAATGTCCATACGTCTTCTGCCAAACCCCTGTAAATCCGGCAACCCAGGGTGGGCTCCAATGGCCACCTGATGCTCCAATGCACCCTCCACCGTCAGTCGCATCGTAGCCGGGTCCCCTGCATGAAACCCGCAGGCTATATTGGCAGACGTAATGAAGGGCAGAATGGCTTCGTCCGATAAAGTGCGATATATACCATAACTTTCGCCCAGATCACAATTGATATCCAGGGTTTTCAAGGTATTCATTGAGTGCCCTCCATTTCTGCCATTCTTCTGCGAATCAGCTTATCCATGAGCTGCATGTTGCGTTCCTGTTCCATGTACAACTGACGGGCCTGATCATGCGTAATTTGTTTAAAAGCAATTCGGGTTCCTGGCTTAGCTTGAGCCAGGATTGGCATATCCACCTGAGCTACCTGTGCAATGACAGGATAACCTCCAATCGTCTGATGGTCTGCCATCAAGATGATCGGCTGCCCATCCGGAGGCACTTGCACCGTCCCATAGGTAACGGCTTCAGACAACCGATCCAGCGGCTGATCCAGCTCCAGTCTGGAGCCTTGCAAGCGATAGCCCATCCGATCGGATTGTGAAGTGATCACGTATTTTTCGGCATAAAATTGTCCCAGACTTCCCTCGCTGAACAGCGAACTATCCTTGCTCTCCATCACACGAATAACAGGTTGACCGTAATAGTCAGGTCTTTCACGCTCAGACAAGAACCATGCAGGCGCCAATATTCGGCGTCCCGGATCACTCTTCTCTGCGTGCTTTTCCATACGCTGCATCCAACCTTGCGCTTCGTCAGAAGGTTCACCCGTAGATAACAGATCTGCCACACGCAGGGCTCTCCCTTCCAAACCGCCAAGACCTGTCTTGAGGTCTGTACTTCGACTGCCCATCACTTCAGGCACAGCTATTCCACCCGCAAACGCCAGATAACCGTGCAAGCCATGACGACATTGGCCAAACTTCAGTACACTTCCAGCCCGTACCAGCACAGGACGCCACAAAGGTACATGCAGATGATCCACGGTTGCCGTCAAATCAGCTCCACATAATGAGATAAGCTTGCTCTCCTGAAATTGAAGCTCTGGCCCCGTCATCGTCATCTCCAGTACTGCCGCATGACGAGAGTTACCAACAAGCATATTCGCTGCTCTGGCTGCAAAGGTGTCCATGAACCCGCCAGGATGAATACCATACCGGCGATAGCCGGTTCTGCCTTCATCCTGAACGGTAGATAACAGACCAGGGCGAATCACTTCCATACTTATCGTTCGCCCTCCTTCCGCTTCAACGCCAGATAGTCCTGCATCGTAATCTGTTCAAATCGAACCCGATCACCTGCTGCCAGCAAACTCGGTATGTTCTCACCCGGCCGAAACAACCGGAGTGGCGTTCGACCAATACATTGCCATCCTCCGGGTGTGTCCACCGGATAGATTCCCGTCTGTTTGCCACCAATACCTATTGTACCCGCCTCAACCCGTAGCCTTGGCGTTGCCCGTCTGGGCGTAGCAATCTGTTCTGACAACCCGCCGAGATACGGAAAACCCGGTGCAAACCCAATCATATGTACGAGATACTCCCCGGATGTATGAATCGCAATAACGTCCTCTGCGGTCAGTCCATGCTCACTGGCAACATAGTCCAGATCAGGCCCCCACTCTCCACCGTAACATACAGGAATAGTAACCGTTCTGGACTTGTCTTGTACGGATTCCTTCATTTGATTCAACTGCTGAAGCAGAGTGCGGCATAACTCGGGGTACGGGGAGATGAACGGATCATAAAATAGTGTAACGGACGTGTAAGAAGGCACCCATTCGATCATGGCTGGCAAAGTGCTTTTTTCCAGCAATGCACATACAGACATCACTCTCTGCTGCACCGCTTCAGACAAGTGCTCCCCGCAATGGATGATAACAGCTGTCTCACCCAATGGAGATAGAATCTCCTCCGTCCATGAATACGACAATTCGCTCATGTGCCACCTCCCCCTTATCCACTAAGTTTGCTAGCGTTCTAACGTCAGGGCATCCATCTATTGAGACTCCCTGGAAGAATCCAAATGCACGCTGCAATTGTACAGTTCGCATTGCCAGACATTCTCTTTCTTGGCGATCCGGGTAATGGATGTGTTGGACAGCTTCACGCTGATATCCAGTTCAGGCACCAGACCTCGCAGTGTATTCCGCAGGATGGCCCCGTGACTGACAACGATTACTCTTCCATCGGGGTGCTGCTGTACAATATCCTCAAGCACCGCACTGCCTCGAACAGTCCCTGCATCCGCAAGCTCCCGTCCCAGATCCAGGGTACTCCAGTCCGCTCCCCACTTGGCTAACCGTTCCTCTTCCGTCGTTCCTTCGACCTGTCCTCCGCCCATCTCGCGAAGCCTAGGGTCCAGATGAATCTCCTGAACGCCCAAGCGGTCACCAATGATGCGGGCTGTCTCACTTGCACGTTCCAAGTCACTTGCATAGATAGCATCCCAGGATTCCTCGGCCAGTCTCGCAGCAAGTAATACTGCCTGTTCCCTGCCCTCCTGATCCAGCGGATTATCCGTCTGTCCCTGCGAACGTTTTTCCTTATTCCACGTTGTGCTTCCATGGCGAATCAATGCAATTTGAGTCATTGTTGTTCCTCACCTTTTTTTATATGAAGTTCGTCTTCTGTAAAATGTTTTCGTGCCTTCGGCTTGGCAAATTTGCCGCCATTATATTGATCTGAACCGTTTCTCGGAATCGAAAGACTGTCCCAAGCTGTTTCTTTAAGCATTTTCGCGGCAAATACAATCTGCCCTACATGATAGGGATAATGCGCCAATTGCCGAATAATTGCCTCCATGACGGTGTGTCCTTCATTGCGAATGTATATGATGTGAGACAATTGTTCCGGGGTAAACGAACGAATGGCTTCAAGTAGACAATTCCAGCCTTCCTCCCATTTGACGAGTAACTCTTCCCGGGAAGCAATATCATTCACGAATTCGGCATCCCGTTCACGCCACGGTTTCTCACCATCTGTTGTCAGTACATCGGTCCAACGGGACAGCATATTGCCCCATAGATGTTTTACGATAACCGCAATGCTGTTCGCGTCTTCATTCCAGGATTGGAATAATTGCTCGGAATCCAGTTGCGCCATAGCTTTTTCCCCGAGCTGCTTGTAATACAGAAATTGCTTCTCCGCCGTCTCTAGAAAAACCTGATTCATATCCATCCGCTAACCGCCTTTTTGAAAAAGTATGATGTCGCCTGATTACGTTCAGAAAGACACGTCACATGTTATTTTATTCAGGAAATGAGAACGTACCGTCTGCATTCGGTTCAAATGGAATGACTTTACGAACAGCATCCAGATTCAGCTCTCCATAGATATGTGGAAATAGTTCGTTCAATTCGTAGAGATCTTCATACACCAGTTCCGGCTTTAACGCTTTCTCATCAATACTGAGCAATACCAGATCTGTACGACCTGCATAATATTGCCCGGCTACCCATGGAATCTGTTCCTTGGTGGAACAATGAATGAATCCGTCTGTCTCCAGGCTATCTGGTGCATACTCAGTCCCCTTCGACACTTGCTCCCACAACGAACGGGAAATAATACTATAGATCATGGTTCCGCCTCCTTCAATTTCTGCGATGTAACCTATGCGTCATTGGAAGTATTATAGATCATCCCGGATACGGGAGTACACTTTTTGATCTGTAAATACACCTTTGATCTTCAACTGTTTGCGTAGCAAACCTTCGTATGACATGCCCAGCTTCTCCATTACGCGTGCAGAGCCTATGTTGCCTGCATTACATTTCCCCTCCAACCGATTGCAGTCCAATTCCCGAAAGCAATAATCCACGATGGGTTGCATCGCTTCTGCTGCGAGTCCCTTGCCCCATTGACTGCTGGCTATCGCGTATCCCAGTTCAGCACTCTGCATGGGTTCGTTGATATGAAAGATGCCACCCCTCCCGATCAAGGTCTCTGTTTCCTTTAAAATAAAAGCCCAGATATGGACCGTTTTCCGTTCATAATTATCCAGCACCCGCTGAATATATTGAATCGAATCCTCCGCCGTCTCATGGCAGTTCCATAAGCTCTGCTGACTCACTCGCGGATCAGAGGCAAATGCATAATATTCATCGAGATCATCCATCGCAAGGCGCCTCAGCTTTAACCGCTGTGTTTCGAATTCGGGCGATTCGGCAAAAAGTTTTTCTACATTCACTCAGGGCACCTCCATGATTCAAATTGAGTTCATGATCCAGCCATCTTATTTCTCAGGAAATAACGATCTATTATCACCATGCACAGAATACCGACCATATATCGAATCAGATCGATCACCAGAAAACCATGTCCCAGAATAAGAGCACCCCATACAGTTGAGCGTATCTCAATAAGCCAAGGCATCTGGATCAACTGTGAGAACTCAATCATCCAGCTGAATATACAGCTAAAACTCATCGCCCATACCAGGCTGGAACGAGGCCACACCATGCGTATTCCAAAATAAATCAGTCCTGCCCACAATGCGTCTCCGGAATGTTCATGCACCCAATCCGGCAATCGTTCACCAAAGTGTCTGGATGCGAGTCCTGCCGCCATGGTCAACATAACTGCGAAGAAATAGATCAGCCTGTCTCTGATAAGTACGCTTTTCAATCCATCACACGCCTTCATCAAGCACTTGTAAAATAAATTGCGTTTTGGCAGCGGTATACGATTCCCTGTCTTCCTTATTCTCGTCAGCAAGTTTCGTCTTCAGGACGGCGTAAGCTTCCACCAGATCTGGCCGTTTTCTCAGAACATCCCGAAACCGAATTTGACGATCCCAACGTTCCTCTCCTGGGCGCATAAGATGAAGGTGCACAGCTCTCTTGCCATCATTAACCCTGACCCAGAATCGTCGATATTCCCTGCCATCCAGTTCAGGCGGAACGTAGTTCCAGCCCAACGGATTCAGCTGATCCGCAATCAGATCCATGTCATCCCAGGACTGTACCTCTGCCATCAGATCAATAATGGGTTTAGCGGGTAACCCTGGAATGGACGTGCTTCCGATATGTTCGAATTGATGGATATTAAACTGCTGTAGAAGACGTTTGAGTTGCCGGATTTCTTCTTGAGCCTGCGCGCCCCAATTGGGGTTGGCCGGAGCAATCTCTACCGACTCTGTCGCCCAGGCAGGCCAGTTTTCCGGTTGCATTGGATCTGTCATACCAAGCTCACTCCTTGATCTCATTAAATTTCTATATATCCAAAAAGGAGCGTATGTCTACGCCCCTTGGTTGTCTGTTACCTTGATGATATTGATGATTTTAACGTGTCATGTATTGATTTTATCTTTGAATTGATGCAAAGCACTTCATTAATATAAATATTTATTTTACCGTAACAGGAACCGTCACTTTTTTGTTACCCCATTTGGCCGTTATGGATGTTTTACCTTTACCTACAGCGACAATCTTGCCATTTGTTACTGTCGCTACGCCCGGCTTTGTGCTGCTCCATACCGCACTGTTGGTCACAACAGTGGTTTTGCCTGTATCATACTGGGCCATCACACTCAGCGTTGTACTTCCCTGTGGAGACAAGACGAGTTTTTTCTGGCCTGTAATCAGCTTTTTGAGTAAAGGTACAACGGTAACCTCTGCCTTTATTGTCTGATTTTGATAAGTTCCTGTCAAGGTCGCTTGTCCTTCTGTCAGCGTCTTGACTGCTCCATTTTTCACGATAGCTACATTTGTATTGGAAGAGGTCCATATGACCTGTTTCGAAAGGTTAATGGTTTTGCCGTTCGCGTAGGTCCCGATAACCTTCAACGCCTTGGACTTCTTGATGTTTAGCTGCATTGTGGCAGGAGTGACCTCGACTTTGGTAATTTCGTCAGTCACAGCAACAGGGACTTTCACAATCGTTGTTCCGTACTTGCCTTGCAGCAATACTCTGCCGGGTGTAACGCCTTTGATTTTACCGTTTTCCAGCACAGCAGAAGGAGTGGATACGGACCACACAATCTCAGACGTCACATCCTCTTCCTTACCATTCGCACGTGTAATGCTTACTTTCGGGAGGGTGCTCTCACTGCCTTTAACAAAATTATAGGAGTTCGGTGAAGCTTTGATGCTTTTGATCTTCTCCTGCACCTGCACAACCAACTGGGCTTTAGCCCCGTCTACTTCTGCAAAAATGGTTGCTTCGCCTGCGGCCACAGCCTTGACTTTGCCTTTCACCATCGTCGCTACAGTTGCATTACTGGTGGACCATGTCACGCCTTCGGTAACATCCTGCTTGTTATCAAAACCTTCTACCGTTGCCATCACCTGAAGCGCAGCGGTTTCGGAGACACTCATCTTCTGCGGACTGCTATTGGTTATTTCAATCGATGTCACGTCACCGGTAGCCGCCAAGGCCAACGAAGGGACCAATATTGTTAATGCCATAATTAGAGCAAGCGTGCCACGAAGCGCCAGTTTGATTCTATTCATCTCTATCTCCATCTCCCATAATCCAATATTTTACTTCTATTATATTATATCGGATACGAATTGCATAAAGTTGAATAACGTAAGTGGGAGTGTTGGAACAATTCATGATTTTCATTGTATAATATGGGACGGTCGCGTAATACTGTTTTAATAAACCTAAAAGATGGGGGTGGGATATGTATGATCGAAAAGAATTTGCTTGATATGGTTTCACCTAAAAATAACCGTAAACGTATGAAAGCTATTGTCACTTCGACATCCACCAAGATTCGTCCTGAAGACGAGATGGTTCTATTGATGAAAACAGCCCGCAATCGTTTCAAAAAAGCCCTTGAATCTGGACAAATTGAAATCATTAACGAGCGTGAATGGAAGCTGCATTAACATGTAAGAAATAATTTTATTTATTTACATAAGAGAAGAAATTTGTGATCAAGGCAGTAAGCTATATCTTAGATCCAAGCACTAACCAGACCAGTTAAATTTAGCCCAACATAGTAGGAGATCGGTTCGTTAAATAGTGTTACCGTTTAAAAGGGGATGTCCATCGTCACATGCAACATGACGTGTGGAACATCCCCTTTTCTACTTCCTAAAGAGTCACATAACCTCTCTACTTCACTTCATCCTGCTCTGGCAAAATCAAGCTCTCGGCCCCGCCCATATAGGGCCGCAGTGCTGCCGGAACGCGGATGCTTCCATCCTCCTGCTGATGGTTCTCAAGCAACGGAATCAGGATACGCGGCGATGCCACCGCCGTATTATTCAGGGTGTGACAATAGGCCAACTTGCCTTCGGCGTCCAGGCAACGAATGTTCGAACGGCGAGCCTGGAAATCATGCAGGTTTGACGACGAATGGGTTTCTCCATATGCACCTCGGCTCGGCATCCATGTCTCGATGTCATACTGTTTGTACGTTTTCTGCGACATATCTCCGGTACACACGGCTACAACACGATACGGCAGTTCCAGTAATTGCAGCAATTCCTCCGCGTGTCCCGTAATCTCTTGCAGCATGCGCTCCGATTCTTCCGCATCAGGGGCACAGAGAATGACCTGCTCAACTTTGGCAAACTGATGCACACGATACAATCCGCGTACATCCCGTCCGCCGGAGCCAACTTCACTGCGGAAACACGTCGATACCGCAGCCAGCTTCACAGGCTCTGCAACATCAACAATCTCATCCGCATAATACGAGACCAGCGGTACTTCAGAAGTTCCCACGAGCCACTTGTTCTCCCCTTCAAGTTCATAGACCTGATCTCGACCAGTTGGGAAGAATCCGGTGTTCACCAGCGCATCCTCCCTGACCATCAGAGGTACTTCCATCGGTGTAAACCCGTGCTTCAGCAGCAGATCCAGCGCAAGTTGCTGCACAGCACGGTGCAGTAGCAAGCCAGCACCTTTCAATACATAGCTTCGCGTCCCGCCAATCTTCACCCCGCGCGGAATATCGATGAGATCGTGCAATTCCCCCAGTTCCACGTGATCTTTGGTGTTATACTCGAATGTCGGCACCTCTCCCACACGTCGTACCTCCACATTATCCGCGTCCGACGTGCCTTTCGGGGTATCCGGGGATACGATATTGGGTACCAGCCATTGCAACTTGGTTACTTCCTCCTGCACAGGGGCAAGCCTAGCTTCCACGTGTTCCAACTGTTCATTGAGCTGTTTCACCTGTGCCCGCAAACCCTCGGCCTGTTCCCTATTCCCGGCTTGCATGAGTCTGCCAATGTCCGCGGATAACGTATTGCGCAATCTGCGTCCTTCTTCCGATTCCTGCAAAAGTGCTCTGCGTTCTTCATCCCGCTCCAGCAATGTACGAATGTTGATCTTGATTTTTTTCCCGTCTGCTGCGGCCTGAACCTCTTCTGCATGTGCCCGAATCCATTTCATTTCTAACATGGTCACCGTCTCCTTTGGCTGTAAAAATACAAAGAGCGCCCTCATCCCTTGGGACGAGGAGCGCTCTGCTCGCGGTGCCACCCAACTTGCTGAATCAGGATATCCTGCTTCCAGCCTCTTGGTCCGCGATAACGGGCGGTTCCGGTTAACTTGGGGAAATATCGCTCCCCTGGCGAAAACGCCTCCGAGTTGGATGCTCTTCAACGGCATGGTCCGATCTGTAATTGTTGTGTCTCAGTATATACGATCGTCAGACCAAATTGCAACCTTATGTATCGATCAGGAATTCATGGCACAACTTGACATGTCCTGTTATGATAGACTTTGTCTCCATGATTACGCTTTATTCTGATTCTCAATTTATGTATATAAGTAGAAGGAGTTCGTTATGAAAAAATTACTGTGGATCGGATGTCTGTCCTATTTCCTGATTGGACTGGCACACGTTGTACTCGGTTCCATTCTACCGGTTGCACTTGAACATTACGGCAAAGATTATAGCCAAGGCGGAACGCTGATCTTCGCTCAATTTGCCGGATTCCTGGGTGGTGTATTGTTATCCCCATGGCTGAACAGACGTTTCGGTAAACGGGGAGGTCTGTTAATCGCCACAGGGTTGCTCTGTATTGCAGAATTATCCTACATGCTGTTGCCACCATGGGGCTGGATGTTCGTCATCGCACCCGCAGCCGGCTTCGGATTCGGAATGGTTGAAGCTGTCATTGGCACCATTATCATCGCTGCAATCAAAGACAATACGGCCGTTGCCATGAGTCGACTGGAAGTGTTATTCGGAATCGGGGCGATGGTCATGCCGCTCATTGCCAGTGGTCTGATTGCTGCCGGATACTGGCGCCTTTCCTTTCTCGTTGTTGCGATCTGCGCAGCACTAACCTTTATATTCTGGGCGAAAGGATCATTCGGTGAGCTAGACCAGGTGCTGGATCGACGAGGTTCAAATCATGCTTCGGTACATACGCACTCTGCTGGAACATCGGGTGAGATGCACACCGCACCTGCCAGTTCATCCGGCCCAACCTATCGCGGACGTAACCTGACTCTGCTAGTACTATTCGTCCTGTTCTTCTTCCTATACGTTGGCACGGAGATGAGTCTTGCGAACTTCATGCCAGCGATCCTGATTGAGAAAATGAACATGAAGGAAGCCGGAGCAGCGCTTAGCGTCACCTGTTTCTGGATTGCCATGTCTGTGGGAAGACTCTTCGCCGGGTATATCGCAGAGAAATTCCAATACCGCGTGTATGTCCTGTACAGTTGTCTCGCGTCTGTTCTTTTGTTAATGGTATTTCCATTTACGAACCAAATCTGGTCTGCGTTTCTCATCATCTTGCTGCTTGGACTTGCGATGTCAGGAATTTTCTCCATTGCCCTTGTCTTCGCCAGTAAACTGCTGCCTGGAACCGAAGAATCCACACCCAGCATTTTGATTGCCTCAGGCGGGGTTGGCGGTGCCATTCTGCCTTTGACGACGGGGTGGAGTCTTGATCATCTGGCGGTTAATCAGTCTGCATGGATGCTTGCGATCTTTGCGGTTGGCCTGCTTGTCATTAGCGTGATCACATATCAATGGCAGAACAAATATGTCGTAGATCCAGCAACTTAACAGTTATGTGTTGATGCAGTCCTGAGAATTAGAATCAGAATTAGAGTACCTATTAAATACATCAAGATGCCCACCTTCATGACCTGACAGTGGACATCTTTTTTGTAGCGTTATTCCATTCTAACGAACCTGGCACACGCTATTCATCTGCATTTCAGGATATTTGAAATCTAACGAATCCTAGAGACGTTATTATAGTTAATTATCTCAAATTCAAGGTCTCGTTGGAGGTTTTTTGCATAATAACGCCGCTGAGATTCGTTAGATTTCTCATTCCCTAGAAACTGGCCTAATAAGGTGTCCTCGATTCGTTAGCACTGTTATCATGGTGGGAAGTGCCCTATCTTTTCCTCTCTAATCACCTTTCATGAAAGGTGATCATGCGAACTATTCTTTTGCACAAGATTGCCCAGGAAATACTTTAGGCCCATCTGAATCACACACTTTTGTTAACGACAGGCATTACGGGCCCGTTATCCTTGATAAATTTACCGAATACATATCGGACGAGTGGCCCCAGAACGATCAACTGATATGGAAGTGCCAAGCTGAAGTTACGAGCGATCGTCTGAAGATAGGTACGGAATATGGAACCCCCACTTAACTGATCCGCAAGATATGCCGAGATCATTCCATACATGGACATGATCAGAACCATGCCAATTACCATAAAAAATGACATGGCGAGCACACCAAGAATCTTGTTGGACTTGTCGAAAGGCAAGGAGAATGCAATCTTTCTCGCCACAGGGCCAACAATGAAGGATTCCACCAGAAACGCGATGACAAAACACAATATGAATTGAAGCATTATTTCAAGCGGGGACATCTTACCGAGTAACCCACTGTGCCATAGATTGAAGAACATCATGACCACGACCATCCCTGTACACATCATTAATCCGAAAATAATTTGTTCCTTCTTGCTTGTTGGCAATTCTCTCATCCTCTCTGTTTACCTTCGTAATTATAGAGATGATGAACCCCACCACATAAGTGAACATTCTGTGAACTACATAATAAATAGATGGTTACTCCAGCTCAATTTCACACGTGTACATATCACTAATCCCTACTTGACAGCTAGGTTTTATACAACTATCATACTCCTTAATATGCTAGGGAAATGTTGGTCAAAAATACATTCACGGATCATAAGGGGGATTACTACGATGAGTTTTCAAAAGCGCATCGACCACGTCGGCATTGCCGTTCGTGATCTGGATACCACACTCCGTTTCTATACGGAGGTTGTTGGACTGGAACTGAAAGACCGGGTGACACATACAAACGGCGTCATTCAGCTTGCCTTCCTCGGCTTCAATGGAAGCAATGAGACGGAAATAGAGTTAATTCAAGGGTACAGCGACAAGCTGCCTGCCGAAGGTACGGTGCACCATTTTGCCATCCATGTAGATGACCTTGATTCTGAGTACAAACGCGTCCAAGCCACCGAAGCCGAATTTATCGATGGAGAAATCATCACACTGCCTAACGGTTACCGTTATTTCTTCATCTATGGTCCGGAGAAAGAATGGATCGAATTCTTCCAACGTTGAGAAATTCAGCTGGAGTGTGGACAGTTAGGACGGTTCAATAATGACCTCTGTAATTCGTTTGATGGATGGCATGCTCCACTCCGACCGCACTCTATCCAGTTCCTGACTGGACACGTTCCACCCGCTGGCCTATAATTACACCTAGTAATGCCCGTAACTTCATAGTTTCCCAGGGGAGTCGGAATTGGCCGGCTGAGAGTGTATCCCACCAAGATACTAACCCTTAGACCTGATCTGGATCATGCCAGCGTAGGAATCGGAGTATATCGAAATGGCACAGCCCTATGGCTGAACGCCACCTCTCTAACGCCTGCACGCGTCCCGGATTACGGGACGCTTTTTTTGTTTTATTTATCGAAACAAAAATAAGTCATCCAGATCCAACTGGTATAAATCTGTCGATTTATGCAAGATGATTGGATATGAAGCCAAGGAGTACCCGTGCCAATCGGCCGGACATACCGAAGGAGAGAATCAAAAATGAATTGGCGTAAAACAATGGGATTGTTGCTCTTATGCGTACTACTGGTGACGGTGGCCGCATGTGGCGGCAAAGAAGCTGCCCCGGCAGAACAGAACGGCAGCACGAATACGGAAAGCAGCAACGAAGGTGACACTGCCGCTCTGAAAGATATTAGAGTGGTGCTCGACTGGACACCGAATACGAATCATACCGGCCTGTATGCGGCCGTGGATCAAGGTTTTTATAAGGCAGAAGGCTTGAACGTGGAGATTGTTCAACCAGGTGCTGGTGGAGCAGATACGATGGTTGCATCGAATGAAGTGCCTTTTGGCGTAAGTTATCAGGAGAGTGTAACTCAAGCCCGCACACAGGGTGTTCCACTCGTCTCCATTGCAGCAGTTATTCAGCATAATACATCCGGGTTCGCTGCTCCGGCGGATCGAAATATCAAGTCACCCAAAGATTTTGAAGGTAAAACTTATGGCGGTTGGGGCTCTCCTGTTGAAGAAGCCGTGATGCAATCCATTATGGAGGGCGACGGAGCTGATGTATCCAAAGTGAAAAACATTAACATGGGTGACGCTGACTTTTTCACCGCAGTCAAACGGGACATCGATTTCGCGTGGATTTTCTACGCTTGGACGGGTATTGAAGCCGAACTGCGCGGAGAACCGATCGACATGTTATATGTGAAAGATTATTCAGATGCACTGGATTACTACACACCTGTCCTCGTAACGAACGAGCAGACGATTCAGAACGATCCTGAGCTGGTGAAAGCATTCTTGAAAGCCACTTCCGAAGGATATCAATACGCGATTGATCATCCCGAAGATGCAGCGAACATTCTGATCAAAGCTGTACCGGATCTGGACAAGGAATTGGTACTGGCAAGCCAGAAATGGCTCAGTCCCAAGTACACAGATGACGCCCCACGCTGGGGTGAACAAAAACAGGAAGTGTGGCAGAACTACACCGACTGGATGTTTAGCAAACAACTGCTGGATGAACAGATCGATGTGAGCAAAGCATATACAAACGAGTTTTTACCCCAATAAAAATTGCTTAAGTTTAACTTTTTCACACAAGAACGAAGAGTGCAGAACCCATCTGAAGAAGCGAAGCGCCCACCTAAAAGCTTTCTGAAAGAAAGCTCCTTCGGAAGCATATGCTATCCCCGGATTTCTTCCATTAGAATTCATTAAAGAAATCCGGGGATAACAGTGATCGGAAGAGGGTACTGCAATCGAAGTTATAAGTGTAAATCTGGTTCAATTCATGCAATTTATCACGAAAGGAGCCGTGATCTCTCATGGCAAGCACACTACTTAGCATTCAGGTTATTCCGAAAACGCCAAATGGCGAGAACTCTTATCCTTACGTAGATCGTGCCATTGAAGTTATTCAGCAATCTGGCCTGAAGTATCAGGTGAACGCGCTCGACACCACGATGGAGGGGGAACTGGAAGAACTGCTCGAGGTTGTCCGTAAAATGCACGAGGTACTCGTAGAGGCTGGCAGCCCAAGCATCATCTCTCAGATCAAAATCGCCCATAGCCCTACTGGCTTCAGCATGGATACCCTGACGGAGAAGTATCGCTAATGCCTGCCTATTTCAAAAGTGTATGGCCGCCCATTGTGGCGGTTATTCTCTTTATAGCGATATGGCAGGGAGCCGTCTCCCTGTTCCATATTGAGAAATGGATGCTGCCTGCACCGTCCGACATCGCCCGCGAAGCGACAACCCAGGCCGAGCGACTTGGCATGCATGCCTCCGCAACCATTCAGTTAACGCTGATCGGATTTGCGGCTGGCACAGCGGTCGGATTGCTGATTGCGATGGTGCTGCATTTGGTCCCTTTTCTCAAGTCAGCCCTGTATCCTTTACTTATTCTTAGTCAAAATATCCCGACCATCGCGCTCGCACCGCTCCTCTTAATCTGGTTCGGATTCGGGCTGCTGCCCAAGCTGATTACGATCATCCTGGTCTGTTTCTTCCCCGTTGCAGTGGCGGCCATGGACGGCTTGACCCGTACAGATGCAGCGATGATGAACTATATGCGCATGGCTGGTGCGAAACGTCATCAGATCTTCTGGAAGCTGGAGCTTCCCCATGCGCTGCCATCCGTGTTCTCCGGTGTCAAAATCGCCGCTACCTATAGCGTGATGGGTGCCATCATCGCCGAATGGATTGGTGCAGACAAGGGTATTGGTTATTATATGATGCTGCAAAAGTCAGCTTATCGTACGGACCGCCTATTCGTGGCGATCATGATTATTGTCGCGCTCAGCTTGCTGCTCTTCCTGCTCATTGCGCTGCTGGAGAAGCTGCTCGTGCGCTGGCGGCCACAGAAGCGATAGTAAAGATGTAATCTGTATATTAGGAAGTGATGATCATATGAATCGGCAACAGGACGGACAAGTCCTGCCTAGAGGAGGAGCAAGCGTAATGGAGCCCAAGCATGGTGAAAAGTTTCACTCGGCTACCCCTGATCAACCTGCCAATGCTACTCCTGCTCTTGTTCCACCTGCACTGGACGTTGTTAATGTTCATGCCTCATTCCGCGAACGACGGAGCAGATTATCGGTTCTGAACGGCCTGTCCCTGACTGTGGAGCAAGGCGAGTTTGTCGCTATTGTTGGGCCTTCTGGCTGCGGCAAAAGCACCCTGTTCCATATCATCGGCGGTCTGCTGAAGCCCCAGGAAGGGCAAGTGCTGATGAATGATCTCAATGTGACCGGCCAACGTGGCAAGATCAGTTACATGCCACAACAGCCTGCTCTTTTCCCTTGGCGTACCATTGAAGATAACGTACTACTTGCTGGTGAAGTAGCTTCCAGCGCTCCCCCTCGGGCCGAAGCACTTGCAGAGGCTCGAAAGTGGTTAAGCAGCGTGGGTCTTGCTGGGTTTGAGCAGGCCTATCCTCATATGCTGTCGGGCGGAATGCAGCAGCGTGCTGCCTTTTTGCGTGCCCTGCTCAGTCCGCAGGAACTGATGCTGCTGGACGAACCTTTCAGCGCGCTGGATGCCCTGACACGTAGCGACATGCAGCGCTGGCTGCTCGATATCTGGGAACAGAACCGCCGCTCGGTGCTGTTCATCACCCACAACATCGAAGAAGCATTGCTGCTTGCCGATCGGGTCTATGTGTTATCCAACCGACCTGCAACGGTGCTGCACGAAGTACATGTTCCTTTTGATCGCCCAAGACGAGAAGAAATTACGGAGGAGTCCGCATTCCTTGAGCGTAAACGGCAGATTGCACAGTGGATGAGAGAAGAACAGCAGAAAGCCCGCCTATCATAATAGCGCGGGTTTTTTAAGTTATTATTTTCCTTTAATGGGTGATCCGCCATAAGAAATTCTGCGTAACATAGTTAAAATATAAATGAACACAAGGAGGAATTCCCTCGTGCATGCTCAAGCTTTCGCGCCCTTAATTGATGCTCATATTCACTTCGATCAGTATACGCCTGATGAACAGCGTGAGATGCTGCTATCTTTCCCGTCTCAGCAAGTCGAAGCAGTCATCGCCGTGTCCATGAATCTTGCTTCTGCCCAGGCCAATCTGGAGCTTGCAAAACAACATCCAGGCACCATCTATCCGGCCTTCGGTTTCCATCCGGAACAGGAACTGCCCTCCGTTCCAGAAATGGACCTGTTCTTCCAATGGATTGAGAAGCATATGGGACAAGCCATAGCCATAGGAGAAGTTGGGCTTCCCTATTACAACCGTATGGAAGCCGAGCAGGCAGGACAGCACTTCGATCAGAGCGGGTATATCGAACTGCTCGAACGTTTCATCCAACTCGCCAAAAAGCACAACAAACCACTTGTCCTTCATGCGGTATACGATGATGCGGATATCGTCTGTGATCTGCTGGAGAAATATCAATTCCGACGCGCTCATTTCCACTGGTTCAAAGGATCTCGCCAAACCATAAGGCGTATGGCGGACAATGGCTATTTCATCTCCTTCACGCCGGATATTCGGTATGAAGAAGAGATCCGTGAACTCGCCCGGCAGTATCCATCGGAACAAGTGATGGCCGAGACCGACGGACCTTGGCCCTTCGAAGGACCATTTCAGGGACGAATGACACACCCGGCCATGACCAGACAGGTCATTCAAGCATGGAGTGAGATCACCGGCATGGGAACCGAACGGGCCGCCCGTCTCTTTTATCAGAATACGAAGCGTTTCTATGGCTTAACTTAAGTACAATCTGGTAGCGCAAGCACAGCACAAAGAAGCCAGTCGGCTTCGCCACCGACTGACTTCTAATTTACTATATATATATATATATATCAGTTGAACTAAATTTTTACACAGGAACGTAGAGGATAGAAATAACCTGAGGAAGCAGAGCGGTCGCCTAAAAGCTTTCTGAAAGAAAGCTACTTCGGAAGCATACGCTATCACTAGATTTTCACCTTCACAAAATTGGATCAAAAAATCCGGGGATAACAGCGATCGGAAGGTTGTTCTGTCATCGGAGTGGCAAGTGTAACTACCTTCAGTTCAACTTAACGCTTCAAGAATCCTTTGCCTTCCAGGAACGGTCTCACTTGCAACCGTGTTGGCTCAGTCAGGCGCTTCGCCATCAGTTCGGACCATGGGGTCGTTCGTTCACCATTGGTCCGTTCTTTCATGTACGCCGTCGTTGTCTCGTCGTACTGCTCAACACCTTTGATGCTCTGCTCGGCATTATAGCGATTATGATGCAGCACTGCATTAAGTGGCAGACGTGGCCGAATTCCCGTTTCCTGATCTGCAATACCAATACACATGCCATACACCGGATATACGCCCTCCGGCAATCCCAACAGCTCGGCTACTTCCTCAATCCGGGTACGAAGCCCGCCAATATATACAATTCCAAAGCCAAGTGACTCAGCTGCAAGAGCAGCATTCTGGGAAGCCAGTGCAGCATCAATTGTGGCTACCATGAAATTCTCTGTGGAATCAGCATACGATTCCTTCTCAGGAAGATGACGTTTCGCAGCATCACTCAGCCGATACAGATCAGCACACCATACAAGAAACACAGGGCATTCATTGACGTAGGCCTGATTGCCTGCCAATTCAGCCAGCTTGGCTTTCTGCTCCAAGTCCGTCACAGCAATCACAGTATAGGCTTGCACACTACTTGAAGAGGAAGCCATCTGCCCAGCCGCTACGATGGCTGCAAGCTGCTCATCACTCACCGGGTCTGGCTTAAATTTGCGTACAGAGCGGTGTTTCATCATCAACTCAATCGTTTCATTCATGGCTGTTCACTCCCAATCCTCGAAGTACGAACTCAATCGTCTGCTCAGCGAGCTCGTCTGTATTCATATCTTGATAATCAAAGCCAAATCGTGAATTCTTGGCCCGTTTGTGCGCCAAAGCCACACCCATAACCTGAAGCATGGCATATGACACGGACTCGACCTGGAACAATCCCTGGTCTTTTCCTTCTTGCAGGAGTTCCCTCACACGGGTCCAGACAGGGTCCAGAAAACGAAATACGGTAGCTGTGCGATGTGTACGCAGTGTAATTTCAAGCTGCACAATATCGCTCATCTCCCGATCCGTCATCGTGAACTTCACAACTTCACCAATAATGCGTCGGATACCTTCCACAGGCGAGGACATGGACTCTTCCGCCAGCGAGTTCATCATATGTCCAGGGAAAAAATGCTCGAATAACGCCTCGAACACCTTTTCTTTTCCGCCAAAGTGGTATGAGACCAGCGATACATTCGCACCCGCCTCATCACAGATTTGACGAACGCTCGTCCCGTCATACCCCTGCTGTGCAAAAAGCTTCTTGGCTGCAAGCAGTATCCTCGTTTTGATATCCAACTCCGGTTCCGTCATTCCGTCCCGCTCCCTCTTGTCCGTTCATTTCATTTGCTCCAGCTCAAGGGCTGTAGTCAGGTAATCTATCTGTCTATTATATTACACCAAGCACCCCGATGAAAATCATCGGGGTGCTTGTCCTATCCTATGAGTCAATAATATGACTGTATTAGTTGTTCGCCGCTTGAGCCGGGCTTGGTGCCCCAGCTGGCATGCGTTGTTTTTTCAACAACGTCACGACCAGTGACAAAGCAACGGCAACCAACAGTACAATCACGATAGAGCCCGCAGCAGACTGAACTCCTGGGCCTCCCAATTGTACGCTCAGAATACCCTGAACGGCGTATGTTGCAGGCAGGTACTGCCCAATACCGCTATAGAAGCTGTTCAGCAATTCACGCGGTACCATTGCACCGGAGGATACCAGTTGCAAGGACAGTGAGATGATGTTGAACAGACTTCCTGCCGGTCCGAAGCAGATCAGGAAGAACTGGGAGAAGAACATGAACGTGCACAGGAAGAGCGCCTGGAACAACCAAAATGCGACGAATCCTTGTTCAATTTGTCCACCCAATGCCACGATCAATGATGATCCTAGCAAGGAAACGACCAATGCGGAACCCACGTTAATGACTACTCTTGCGCCAAACAAAGTCAAGCGGGAATAGGTAGAGGACAACATGCCCATCGCTGTCTGGAGATTCATCCCCATGATCATGGCTCCTACATACGAAGCCAGTACCATCATCATTGGCACCATCTGATTATTCATCCCGTTAACCGGGTTGATGGACGTTGTCGTTCCTTCCACTCGGGTAGTCAGGTTCGTAGCAGCTTCAGCTGCCTGATCCGCAGGTGCGCCTGAAGCGGTCAACACCGTCTGTACCCCTTGTGCTGTAGCTTGTTTGTTAATCGTGTTTGTCACACTTTGTGATACACCTTGCATCATGCTTTTAATCGTAACCGGGTTCGCTTCATTAATGGTGTATTTAATCTCAGCGGTTGAGCCAGCCGTCTGAAGCAATTCGTTGAATCCAGCCGGGATATCCATCACCATGTGTACTTTGTGATGATTCAGCTGATCCAACGCTTCAGCCGCACTCAGATTGGATACGGTGTGGAAAGGCAGTGTTCCTGCGAGCGAATCTGCGATTCCTTTGGACATTTCACCATCCTCATTCACAATCGCAACCGTCAATTCTTTCGTACGGTCATTTACTCCCGAATATGCGGTCATCCAGATCACGCTAAAGATCACTTGGAACATAAGTGCTGTTACGATCCCCACGATCACTGGCGGTTTTTTAAACAATGTACGTAATGCCTGCAACATAAAAGGTGTCCTCCATTACTCAATTAGTTCTAATTTGATTTAAACAATTGTTTGAATCAAACGATCGTTTAAATTTTATGTGAATATGACCATATTGTCAACTGATTTTTGAAAAATTCAGAAAACGTAAGCTTTATTCATGAATACAATTTATCCATTTTCACAAATGGGCATTATGATATTCTTTTCCCAAAGAAAAGAACACTTATACCAACGTTTCAGACCTACTTTTCTGGCGATTCAGACCGTATTTTCTCAACAGAAAAACACGGTCCGCCGCAGCGAACCGCGCATTGATTTCTCCTCACTTCATTACAATGAGACGTTGAATATATCTCCAAACAAAGGTCAGTTATTCACTTCTCTTCAGCTTCATGCGTTGCAGACGCAGCGCATTCAGGACAACCGACACGGAGCTGAACGCCATCGCAGCCCCTGCCAGCCATGGAGCCAAGAAGCCAACTGCCGCAATGGGAATACCAATAACGTTGTATCCGAGTGCCCAGAACAGGTTTTGTTTGATGTTACCCATCGTGCGCCGGCTCATCTCAATGGCATCTGCAATGCTGTTCAGATCACCACGCATCAACGTAATATCTGCCGCTTCCATCGCTACATCCGTTCCTGTTCCGATGGCCATCCCAATATCCGCTGTGGCGAGTGCCGGAGCATCATTAATCCCGTCACCTACCATAGCGACTTTCAGGCCACTCTCCTGAAGTTTCTTCACTTCCGCAGCCTTGCCTTCCGGCAGAACCTCAGCCAGAACTTTACCGATCCCTGCCTGTTCTGCTACAGCGCGAGCAGTTCGCTCATTGTCTCCCGTAATCATGATAACATCGATCCCCATCGCCTGAAGACGACCGATGGCTTCACGAGAGGTATCCTTGATGGTGTCAGCCACAGCGACGATCCCTGCCCACTGACCGTCTACTGCAACCAGCATCGCTGTACGTCCCTGCTCCTCCAGATGGTTCATGTGCTGAACGGTTTCCTCGGAGACATTCACCTGTGCATCCGCAAGTAACCGCCGCGTACCGACCAGAATTTCCTGCCCTTTTAATGAAGCTCGCACACCATATCCCGGTATGTTCTCGAACTTCTCTGTTGGGGTCAGATCCAGACCCTTGGCACGGATACCTGCAACAATCGCCTCTGCCAGCGGATGCTCCGAACTCTGTTCAGCCGCTCCTACACGCTCAAGCAGATCCGATTCCGTCCAATTTGGAGCCATAACGACATCGGTAAGGACCGGTTTACCCTGGGTCACTGTACCTGTTTTGTCGAGCACCACGGTCTGAATCTGTTGTGCCGACTCCAGATGTTCACCGCCTTTGAACAGAATGCCATATTCAGCTGCACGTCCTGATCCAGCCATGACGGAGGTTGGCGTTGCCAGTCCCAATGCACATGGACAGGCAATAACGAGCACGGCAATCGCTTTTTCAAGGGAACCAGCGAAGTCACCCGGACTTGCAAACAGATACCAGATCAGGAATGTCAGCGCCGCAATACCCACGACAATCGGAACAAATATACCTGATATGACATCGGCAATCCGCTGGATCGGTGCTTTGGAGCCCTGAGCTTGTTCCACCACTTTGATAATCTGGGACAAAGCCGTGTCCGATCCCACTCGGGTCGCACGCAGTCGTAATACCCCGTTTTTATTCAGCGTAGCACCTGTGACAGCATCTCCCGTTTTTTTATCCACGGGAAGGCTCTCTCCGCTTAGCATGGATTCGTCCACAGAGGATTGGCCCTCTTCAACGATACCATCTACCGGGATGCTGTCCCCCGGCTTCACTAGAACTAAGTCGCCTACCGCAACATATGCGGCAGGAACCATAACTTCCTGTCCATCACGAATGACACGGGCTTCACGTGGAGCCAGTTCAATCAGGCTTTTGATCGCCTGTGAAGAGCGACCTTTCGCCACAGCTTCGAACCATTTTCCAAGTAAAATTAACGTTATTAGAATTGCACTTGTCTCATAATAGAGTTCTACCGAAGGCATGGCGGCTGTGCTCGTTCCCATTGCCCCATGATCCATGGTTGTAGAAGGTAAGTACCCACTGGACAGCGTCAAATACAAACTGTAGAAGAACGCTGCGCTGGTACCCAATGCGACGAGAACGTCCATATTGGCGCTGCGGTTACGTAATGCTTTGTACGCCCCCACATAGAACTGCCACCCAATGACGAACTGTACCGGCGTTGCCAGCAGCAGCTGAAACCAAGGGTTCATGAACAGCTTAGGAACATAGATTCCGGATGTGAACGAGAAATGCCCGACCATTGCCCACAGCAAAGGAATCGATAACAACGCAGATATCATCCATTTCCACTTTTTGCGTTGCAGCTCACGTTCACGAACCGATTTGGTCTCTTCTTGCGTCAATTGCAGTTCAGCACCGTAGCCCATCTGCTTGATCTTGGCGGTAATATCCGAAGGTTTGAGTGCGCCAGTCGCATATTCGATATGCCCTGTTTCCAGCGCCAGATTCACATTCGCCTGAGATACCCCCGGTAGTCGGGAAAGACCTTTTTCGATCCGGGCAGAACAAGCAGCACACGTCATACCCGTGATGTTCAGATCAACGGATTCGGACACCGTACCGTAGCCCAATGCTTCCACCTTATCTCGCAACGCATTCACGTTGATTGTCTTCGGATCATAAGAAACGGTTGCCTGTTCAATGGCCAAATTCACATTGGCCTGCTGCACCCCTTCCATACGGGACAAGCCCTTCTCCACTCGGGTCGAACACGCAGCACAGGTCATCCCCGTGATGTGCAGTGTTGTCTTTAGTCCTGGCGCGTCTGCCATAGGTGACATTGGTGTGGGTTGAGATGATCTGTCCGTTGGTTTACTTGTTGAGTTATCCATCATGTCAGCTCCTTTCATATCGATTCAATTTATTGTATGTTGCATTAACATACCCCTAAGGGGTATATATCAGACAGAAAATTAGGCTTAAACCTGGCTCGTGGGAAAAGGCCATTGACCTCTTTTTCGCCCATGAGCATGTTCGGTTTAAGCCTGTGATGCGGTTAGACTACATCGTACCCCTGATCTTCAATCGCAGCCTTGATCTGATCTACATTTACTTTCTGCTCGTCATATTCCACAGCTACGGTTCCCGCCGCCAGATCAACCTGACCATTCGCCCCAGCATTCTTCACAGCCTCTTCAACCGACTTCACACAGTGATTGCAAGACATTCCTGTAACGCTTAACGTAACATTAGACATTGTAAATTCCTCCTTGGGGTATATTAAAATGATAGATTTGAATTGGTAAATAAATTCAGCTTACTTCATTAACTTCCGCATCGTAACCAGCAGTTCATCCACAACCTCATGTTCACCAGCCTGAATGCGCTCAACGATACAGCTCTTCATATGGCCTTCAAGCAAAAGCTTACCTACCGAATTGAGAGCAGACTGAGCCGCCGCAATCTGCGTCAGCACATCATCACAGTACGTATCCTTCTCGATCAATCCCTTGATCCCGCGAATCTGACCTTCCACACGGTTCAAGCGAGAAACCAGGTTACTCTTCATCTCCTGCGAATGGTGACTCTTACGCACATGCTTCCCGTCACTGCCCTCGGCATGACAGGATACCGCTTCTTGATCTGTACCTAAAGCTTCAGTTGAATCTGACACGGAGGATTGCAAAGGTTCCTCGGGATGGCTCTGATGATCCATCATGAACACCCCTTTTCTTTCGTTCTTTTCTAAGAGTAACATACCCCATGGGGGTATTCAAGAGCATTCTGATATTTTGTTGAATATGGATTGGCTTATTCCTGATTAAATAAAACATGAGCCAGCTCAGCTGCTTCGAATGACATCTCTTTCTGAATAGTTATGATCCGGGCACGGGTACTTATTTTCCGATCAAGTTCCTCATTACTATCTGAAGCAGTACATGACTGATCCACCCATTTCAACCACTCAGGAACTTCCCACACACTTCTAGCTGCAACTGCGACACAGTATCCATATCTTGCAAGTCTTTCATCGCCTATCCACCCTGCTGTCCGAAGTCCATACATGTAACGATCGAACATTTCCTCTTTAGCTCTCAATATGTCCTCTTCTGCAATATGACCCAAACTTGCGTTAACCCCAAATAGCTTTCCTAACTCTTCACCAACGCCAGAATTACTCATGAATTGCCAATCAATGAGAGTAAGTACGCTATCGTCCAGACGTTCTGATGGCATAAATATATTGCCTTGCGCCAGATCCTGATGAGATAGAACTCGTGGTAATGGGTCTAGTGAATTTATAACCTTGTCCATCTGCCCACTATATTGGTTGAACCACTGCCAGATCGAGTGGGCCTGCTCCTGTTTGCTTCCCCCACTGGCATACCTCACAGAATCTCCTACTCCGATATGCCTTCCTCTAGCTCCAGTATCATCATCACCACGTCCACTTTCCAATTTAGGCTCTTGAATTGAAGGGGCATACTGACGACACCCCCTAACCCAGGATTTGAGCCAATACGGACAGATCCATTCTTGTTGGGGTAGTGAAGTTTCCGTGAGATAAGCTCCGTGAAATTCACCAAGGCGTTCCGCAATCCAACCCCAATCGTCCAGAGGCCAGACATGTTCACACTTCGAGTGACCAGACACATCTTCCATCCACAACCCAATGGTTTGATCCGGTCTATCCTGTATAGCGAAACAATGTGAAGCTATGATACGCCCTGGTAAATGATCGAGTAGCCCTGATGAGAAGATCTCTGCTTCTCTTTTCCAATAGTTATGGTATGTAACATCTTCCTTCTCTGCTGAGTCCGGTTTAATACATTTCAAAATAAGTGACCATGACAGCGATCCTCCAACTACGGTAGCCGTTCCACGAATTCGATAAATACCTGATGTGGTGAAATTAAGTAGCCCTGGATTGATGCGTTCAACTTCCCAATATTGTATTACTGCGTCAGGCTCCTCCAACAGTTTTTGCACACTGCGAACAAGATATTCCACATCCTCAGTAGATTGCAGAATGCTATTCTGGCCCAGTTGCTCTTTTTCATTAATGCTTCTCATCCCCTTCATGCGCCTCCCTCCCCTCCATGCCAATGTTCCTATCACTCTACTGGTCCCGCCTTACAAGGTATACTCCATCCTGCTGCTGCGGACGACCAGACCCATCTGTTCATAGAAGGCCTGTGCGCCAGAGTTAAACGTCGACACGGATAATTCCACGCTGTCTGCCTGAAGCTCTCTCCCTAGCTCGATGAATGCTTGTAGTAACTGTTTGCCTGTCCCTTGGCCCCGATGCTTGGTATCCACTACAAGTTCATGGATGTATAACATCTTCTGGTCCACCATCAATGGGTTATCTTGAATTACACTTAACTGCGCACTCCCGTAACCCAGAATCAAGCCCGTTTCCGAAGACTCGGCAACATATAGGTAACGCTTGTCCGTTTCCAGCAGTTCAGAGAACTCCTTTTTCTCCATTCTGGTCTCTAACGCTCTGTATAGATCCGGCCGCGCCTCGACATGCATCTGGTGCAGCTCATCCATCAGCAATGACACGCCAGAGTAGTCCCTCATTTCTGCCTTTCTGATGTTAATCGTCCCAGTACTCATCCTCATCACTCTTCCATCCAATGAATTTTACATTATTATACAACCAAAAAGCAGATACCATAAGGGTACCTGCTTCGCTAAATTTATCTTCATTCCATCAAGCCCATGTGATGCTCATTGTTTATTTTTTCGAAGAAGCATTTCCTTCATTAAAAGCAACAGGTGATGGCTTCGCTGCCCATTCATCCGCTTGCGGCTCAATGTCCACTCCGCTTAAAATTTTCTTTTTCTCCATCAAGGAATCCCCGTCTTCATCCAGCTTGTTGCGAATTTCCGCCTCGTCCTGAGGTTGATTGTTCTGTGTCATCGTAGAGTCCTCCCTTTTTTTCGTATTCATGTTGATGTTCCTTTATATAACGTGCCCATTTTCTGCATTATCATTCTCCACGAGAGACAGGCGTCAGAGCTAACGAATCGTACACACCTTATAAGGGCAAATATAGGCGAAATGAAAATGTAACGAATCTCAGACACGTTATATCACAGTAATTCATCGAATTGGTTGGAAAAAAGGGGCCTATCCAGGCTTTAGCGTGCCTAATGGACCTATGTCAAAAAAGTAGACACTACGCTGCCGATTTGTCCGTAAATTTCATCGCAAAACGAGCAGGGGAAAGATACCCTAGCGCGCCATGCATTCGCTTGCGGTTGTAATAGAACTCAATGTACTGGTAGATGGCAGTATAAGCCTCTTCCGGCGTCTTAAAACGAGGGTTGCAGTAAATGAGTTCCTTCTTTAAAATACTGTGCCATGACTCAATACAGGCGTTATCATAACAGTTTCCTCGGCGGCTCATGCTTGATTCCATTCCGTATGATTTTAGTTGTTCCACGTATTCTTTTGACGTGTATTGAGAGCCGCGATCCGAGTGATGGAGTAATCCCGGAGCGGGGCGTTTGGCCTTGTAAGCTTCCTCCAGTGCACCCATCACCAAACTGGTTTCCATATGGTTATATAGACGCCAGCCTACAATTTCACGTGTGCACAAATCCAGAACGCTGGCGAGATATAGACGACCTCCTCGGCAAGGAATGTAGGTGATGTCGGTAACCCATACCGTATTCGGTTTGGACGTTTTAAATTGCTGATTCAGCGTATTTGGCGCAAGGGGATGGTTGTGTTTGGAATCCGTCGTCTGAACGCGATATTTGGGCATGACTACAGAACGTAGATTCATTTGACGCATGTATATACTGACGGTACGGGAAGAGATTCGCAACCCTTCTAAATGGAGCAGATACGTAATTTTAGGGCTTCCACACCGCATCTGGTGGTCGTAAAAATGATACCGAATACGCTTCATGACCTCGTCTTTTCGGTTCTGCCGCATGCTGGTTCGGTCCATTCGCCATTTGTAATATCCGCTCCGTGAGACTTGAAAGGTACTGCACATCTTCTCCAAAGAAAACTCGGAGCGATGGTCTTCCACAAACTGAAATCTTAGCTCTTTGGTTTGCTGAAGATGTGCACTGCTTTTTTTACAATCGCCAGTTCTTCTTGTGTATCCGCAAGCGTGTGCTCTTTCTCTTGAAGCAACCGACGTATCTCTTGAAGCTCTGCTTCCAGTTCCTTCACTCGATCTACGCTGGCAACAGGCTCATGTTTTAGTTCGCGGTACTTACTCATCCATTGGTGCAACGTACTTTTTGGGATGTTGAGTTCTTCTGCCAAATCTCCAAGTGTCTTCGTCTGCTCTTGAATGAATTTGACCGTTTGTTTCTTGAATTCTTCGTTATATCGTTGCCGCTGTTCTCCCATGTGGACACCTCCGTTAGTCTTATTATCCTTCCGTCCGTTAACGGGTGTCCACTTTTTATTCTAGCTCCATAAGATTCGTTAGAATTTCGCACTTGCGATTTCCGCCCGAATAAGATGTGCTGAGTTCGTTAAGTGGATGCACTCTCGTTAAAGCACAAAAAAGGCATCCCACTGGTCATGTTCATGACCTTACAGGATGCCCTCTTCTTATGTCCACATCTAAGCTGGACGTTTAACCGATTAAATTACTAGCTTCGTATTACGCTTGATCCTGACGAGCAAGCACCGCTAGCGCACGTAGCGCTGCATTAATCTCGTGCTCCACCGCTTGTCCAACCGCATCCGTATGCGGATCATACTCGGCAGCCAGATCGCTGTCTGCGAATCCATCGATCGCGACAATCGCTCCGGCGCGAGCACCGCGCAAGGTGCTGACGATGTAGAGGGCCGCAATTTCCATCTCGGCCCCAAGCGCTCCAGCCTGCTTGTACTTGCGGTGTGGAATCTCTTCCACGCCTGCAAAGAACGCATCCAGCGTTACGGTGATACCAACGCCCACTTTGCCTGCAAATGTTGCAGCATCTGCGCTCTCCTGCTCACGAGCAGCTTCGATCAACGCTTGTGTCACCCCAATGTCCGCTACCGCAGGGAAACTATCTGGCACCAGTTGGCGAGTCAATCCGTCTGATCGAACAGCGGCTGTACTCACAATCACACTACCTGCCGGATAATCGGCTGTATACGATCCCGCTGTACCAACACGAATCAGAGTCGTTACACCCGCGCGAATCAATTCCTCGAAGCAGACAGCTGCTCCCGGTGAACCTACACCATGGCTGACTACAGCCATCTGTACCCCTTCATACAAACCAACAAACGTGCGATACTCCCGACTGAACGCCAGTTCTTTCGCCTGCTCCAGCTTGCGGGAAATCTTCTCCGCTCGTGCCGGATCGCCACAGACGATGGCGTATGCCGGCATGTCTTCCGAATGAATCTGCAAAATAGGCATCAACATCTCAATCAAACTCCTTCTTCGTCCACTCGTCTTCCGGAATTGGCAGGTCTTCACCCGAGAATCGTTGTTCCTTGAACGGATCGGCAAAATGGTGGAAACCATTCACTTCCCAGAATCCGTTCCGGTCTTCTGTCATAAACTCCAGTCCACGTATCCACTTCGCACTCTTCCAGAAGTAGAGTTGTGGCACGACCATACGCAGCGGAAAACCATGCTTGGGCGTTAGTGGCTCGCCGTTATATTTGAATGCAAGCAATACATCATCATGCATCAACTCTTCGAGCGGTACATTCGTCTCATAATCATGATCCGCATGGATCATGACGTATTTTGCTTCCGGTTTAACCCCCAGAAGCTTCACAAAATCGGAAAAGCGAATCCCTTCCCACGGCGTATCGAATTTCGACCAGCGTGTGACACAGTGAATATCACTCACCGTATTCACCTGAGGCATCGCTTGCAACTCAGCTAGGGAGAAGACCTTTTCCTCTTCGACTTCGCCGAATACCTTCAGATCCCACGTGGACAGGTCATATTCCGGCACTTCCCCTTCATGCAGAATCGGGAATTTCTCCGTCAGCATCTGTCCCGGCGGCAGCCGATCTCCGTGATCGTTGCCTGTTTTGGATGCCGGGCTTTTACTTTTTTTCAAACGTTCAGCCTTGTTATGCAAGTGGAATCCCTCCTTCTTTTACTGTCTCTAGCATAGGCATTCAGGAATTAACGCGAGCTTCCGCCCGCTTTCAGTGCATCCTGTGCATAGGTACGGTCTTTGAAAAAGAACATCGCGACCAGCGTCACAATATACGGCAGCATCAACGTGAAATGGGTTGGCAGGGAGAATCCTTGCAGACGTATACTCAATGCTTCCATGAAGCCGAACAGCACACTGGAGCCCATGACGCCAAGCGGATTCGCTTGTCCTAACATCGTTGCCACCAGCGCGATAAAGCCACGACCAGCGGTCATACCTTCGGTAAACATCGTTACCTGACCGAGCGACAACTGTGCTCCAGCGAGAGCACACAACACGCCGCACATCAGAACGGCACCATACTGGATGCCACGTACCTTGATCCCGATGCTCTGTGCTGCAATCGGGTTCTCACCGACCGAGCGCAGACGGAAGCCAGATACACTTTTGAAAAGGTAGAATTGCAGTCCAATTACGAGCACAATGCCGAGGTAGACCAGGGGACTATGTCCCGATAATACATCGCCCACCCACGGGATGTCCTTGATCAGCGGAATATCCCACTTGGGAAGTCCCACCATGTCTTTGTCGTAGTATGCACCTTTTACATCAAAAATCGCACGCAGTGCAAAGGTTGTCACCCCCGCAGCCAGGAAGTTAAGCGAGATCCCGACCACGATGGCGTTGGCCTTCAGATTAATGCTTATAAAGGCAAAGAGCGCCGAGAATAACATCACAATTATAATGGAAAAGAGTACAGCCAGCAGCACATTGCCAAACAGATAATTGCCGACAATGGCGGAGAATGCACCGATCAGAACCAGTCCTTCAAGACCCACGTTAAACAGACCGACACGAGAACATAAAGCCCCACCGAGCGCTGCAAGCAGGATTGGAGTCATAATCCGCAAGGTTGAGCCAAACATGGCTGCATCAAACAGTTGTTGCATTGGACTTTTTCTCCTTTCTCCGCTTCAGGAATGAATAACCGATCTGAGCTGATACAAATAACGTCAATACAGCCTGGATGACACTGCCGACTTCCAGAGGCACATCCGTATTCCGTTCCATCCCCATGGCACCTGTCTGTAGCGCAGCCAGCAAAATAGCTGCCACAGCTGTACCGAGTGGATGCGAGCGGGCAAGCAGCGTTGCCATAATGCCGCTCCATGCGTAGCTCGCCGATGACAATGAGCCATCAAGGAAACGGTACTGTGTACCGAGCACTTCCCCCGCACCCGCGAGTCCAGCAAGTCCACCACTGATGACCATGGACAGCATCATCATGCGGATGCGGCGAACACCGCCATAGGTTGCAAAGGACGGGTTGCTGCCGAGCATGCGGATCTCGTAACCAGTCACCGTTTTGTGAGTGAACCAGTAGATCAGAATAGCCGCTACAATGGCAATGATAAAGCCTGCATGCAGTCCCATACCCTGAAACAACTTCGGCAACCAGATACTCTGATCAATCATCGGTGTCTGGGCCATTGCTGCAGATCCAGTCCGATCCTTGAATGGATAGGAGACCATGTATCCGCCAAAGTAAATGGCAATATAATTAAGTAGTAAAGTAGTGATCAACAAGTTCATGCCGAATCGAGCATCTAGCCAACCTGCAAACAGCGACCAGATTCCCCCGGCAACAATACCAGCCACAATCGCAGCAATACACACGAACCAGCCTGGTCCTGGCAGATAGAGCGCCGTGAGCGCGGCACTGAGCCCGCCAAGAATCATCTGGCCTTCGGCTCCCATGTTGAAAAATCCGGCACGGAATGCCAATGCTACGCCAAGCCCCGCCAAGATGATTGGTGTGGAACGAGCCAACGTATTGGTGAAGAAGTAGAAGTTGCCGAAGGCCCCTTTCCACATCTCCGCATACGTATCTACCACATTACCACCAACGATCAGAATCGCTACAGCCCCTGCAAGCAGACCGATGAATACGGCAAGCAGCGGCTGTACGAGTCCGCGAAGTGTTTCTTTTACCCGATTCATATCCGCTCTTTCCCTCCTGCCATTAACAAGCTGATTTGTTCCTCAGTCGCTTCCTCTGCTCGCAGTTCTCCGGCAATCTCACCTTCATACATGACAATAATCCGATCAGATAATTGCAAAATCTCGGACAACTCGGATGAAATGAGTAGAATACCCGCACCCTCACTGCGTTTGCGTAACAATTCAGCATGGATCGTCTCCATGGCTCCAATATCCACACCACGAGTCGGTTCAGCTGCAATCAGAAACGGCGTATCCTGTGCAAATTCACGGGCAGCAATTAGCTTCTGCAAGTTTCCTCCGGATAAAAACTGTGCCTTCGTCTCCGCAGAACCCGTCTTGATGCTAAACTGTTTAATCCAGCCCTCTACCATCGTTCTTGCCGCTTTGGCTTTAATAATGCCACGTGACTGCAGGCGATGATGGTGTCCCATCAGTCCATTCTCACGAACGCTTGCGTCCTTTGCCGCTCCCCACATGTAGCGATCTTCCGGGATATGAGCAAGTCCATGCTCCCGAATGCGTCGCACAGGCCAGTTCGTAGTATCCTGACCTGAAAGCAAGACACGACCATTGTCTGCCTTACGCAGTCCTGCAATGACCTGAATTAGTTCTGACTGGCCGTTACCCGAGATGCCTGCTATGCCAACGACCTCGCCTTTTCGAACCTCCATGTGGATATCCTTGAGCGCCGAACGATCCTTAGCCCCGGACAGATTGACCCCTTCCACCTGAAGCACAGCCTCCGCTGGAACCGACGGCTGCTTGTCCATACGCACAAGTTCACGACCAACCATCAGACGAGATAATTCCTCCACATGTGTATCCTTGGCTTCCAAGGTACCTGTCACCTGACCATCCCGAAGCACCGTAATTCGGTCGGCTACATCCATGACTTCTTGCAGCTTATGTGTAATCAGTACAAAGGTTTTGCCCAGCTTAGCGAGAGATTTCATGTTCGCCAGCAGTTCCTTCACTTCAAGCGGAGTCAGTACCGCCGAAGGTTCATCCAATATAATGATGTCTGCGCCCTGATGCAGCACTTTGAGAATTTCAACACGCTGCTGCATGCCAAGTGGGCACTCGGACACTTTCTTCCACGGTTCAACCGGCATGCCATATTGTCTGCCAAGCTCGTTCACCTGGGCCGCTGCTTTTTTGCGGTCAAATGCACCTGCCTTAGCCGGTTCACGTCCGATCACGATGTTCTCCGCCACCGTAAAGGAAGGGAACAGCATGAAATGCTGGTGCACCATGCCGATGCCACTTGCCATCGCCTGGGACGGCGTGGCAAAGCTCACCTCGCGTCCACGGACTTTGATTGTACCTGACGTGGGCTGTTCCATACCGTACAGCATGCGCATCAGGGTTGTTTTCCCGGCTCCGTTCTCACCTACCAGGGCATGAATCTCTCCCTCACGCAAATTAAAACGGATGTCACGGTTAGCGGTGAAGCCGCCGTACTTCTTCGTAATCTGCTCCATCTCCAACAGCATATCTCGCGTTCGCTCCCCTCAGTTCAACTTAATAAGGTTACACTCGCCACTACGATGACAGAACAACCTTCCGATCGCTGTTATCCCCAGATTTTTTGATTCCCTTTTATAAAGGGGGAAATCCGGTGATAAAGGCGAGGAGTATGCTTCCGAAGCAGCTTTCTTTCAGAAAGCTTTTAGCATTGCTTCTTCAGGTTATTTCTGTCCTCTTCGTTACCGTGTAAACGATAAGTTGAACATATACTGGTCATTTAATAGCAGCAAAACCGGCTGCCTGATCGGGCAGCCGGCTGATCAATTCCATCACTCATTCATTGAAAAGAACATTTAAAACTATTGTTGCAATGGATCTTTGACTACGATTTTGCCGGATACGATATCATCGTTGATTGCTTTAACTTGGTCGATCACTTCTTGTCCAACAAAAGCATTCAGCGGAGATTCGCTATCACGAGTAACGTAAGTCAGGCCTACACCGTCTTCTTTCAAACCGTAGTTAACAGCGCCTGCTTTGAAGTTGCCTTCTACGAAATCTTTCACGGTCTCATAAGCAACCGTATCGGTTGATTTCAATTGAGACAATACGATATGTTCCGGGTCTTCAACTGTGCGGTCCGTATCTTGACCGGAAGTATAGAAGCCTTTTTCTTTCGCTGCTTCGAACACGCCGAGATCACCTACAGCGGATGCGCCAGCGATGAAGTCAGCGCCTTTACCAAATTGTACCAGCGCCAATTCTTTTGCTTTGGCTGGGTCATTAAATCCACCTACATAGTTCACCAAGAATTCTGCATCTGGATTCACGGATTCCAATCCCGCTTTGAAACCTTCCGTATATTTCTTGATCAATGGAACATCCATTGCTGCGATCATGCCGACTTTATCTGTTTTGGTGGACAATCCGGCAGCGGCACCAAGCAGGTACGCCCCTTCATATTCACGGAAACCAACGCTACGTACGTTAGGCAGATCAACGGTGGTATCTACAATCGCAAAGGACTTGTCCGGATTTTCTGCAGCGACTTTCTTCAATGCATCTTCTGCCTGGAAAGTAGCTGTAATAATCAGATCATAATTCTCGGCAACCGCAGCACGCAGATTTTGTTCAAATGCTGCCGGGTCTGTTGATTCAATCGTCTTGGTATCTACTTTGAATTCTTCGCCTGCTTTTTTGAAGCCTTCATCCATCTGTACAAAGAAAGGGTTAACCCCTATTTTTTCGGGAAGTACGAGGGCCATCCGAAGAGATTTCTCCGAATCACTGCCTTGGGCGGATTGTTCGTCTTTTGAAGCCGAAGTTCCACAAGCTGCCAACAAAATAGCCAACATGATGATCGATAAGACGAACGATAAACCTCTTTTCATTTTGAAAATACCCCTTTTCAACATTCTTTTTTCTTATCCTAGCGGATACTGTCGATCCTTGTCAATAAATCTTTGAGCGTATACACTCAATTAGAATATAATTGACGATTTGCTTTCTTCCAAGCTCTGGAAAGCGCTCTATATCAAGCTTTTTTTTCGTTGACATACAGCGCGTCTCCGTGCTAAAGTCAATCCAATTATTCTATTCATATAGGATTTGTCAGAATTATAACCCAAAGCTGATTATTTTCCAACCCATTCTAAGGAGGCTATTCATTTGAAAAAAATCACCCAGATCACACTGGCGGCCCTGCTCGCCGCTCCGGTAACACTCGGCAGCCTGAGCTTGCCCGCTTCTGCTTCTGCAGCATCTGCAACTCCGGCTAAACCAACCACCTCACAAAGTGTCAAAGGACCGGTAGCCCAGGCTCCTGTTGCTTATACGGAAAGCGCAGCGGATTTTGCTCAATTCTTGCAAGCGAAATACAGTATTCAATTGCCGCAACAGATTACCAAAGGTGATTTCATTCAAGCCATTGCATCCATCACGACAGCAGCTCAAGCAAGCGACAGTGCAGCTGAGGCTCCAGCCTTTACGGATCTGGCCTCTGGTGATTCTTCCTATGATGCTGCCGTATCCTTATACAATAATGGGGTTCTTACAGGTACAGAAGTACGTGCCAAGGATCAACTGAGCGCCTATGCAGCTGTTTTCATCGCGGTAAAAGCAGCTGGATTCAAGGAACTCGCCTATACATATCCTGCTGAGAAAACAGCCAAAGCGCTTGCCAAGGTTGGCATTAGCCCAAACCGTGTTCAGGGACAAGCCGCACAGGAACTCGCTGCAGCGATTGATACGGGTCTGATTCCCGAAAGCTTGTACCCTGCTCTTCTTAAGGGTGGCGTAGCAAGTAAAGATTTCGCTAATACCTTGCTTGGACGCGTCCTGATCAGCCAAGGAAAATATAAACACGAGATTGGACGTTCCGGTGATGCAGACATCTATTCCAAATTGTATGCTGCATATCGCACAGCGGATCTGATCGAGTCACCTGAACTGAGAAAAATTGTGGATCAGGCCCTGCGAGATGATCTCGTCACAGGTTACAATCTAAAGGATAGCCGCTTTGATTCCAACTTTATCGATGAGCTGACACTTACTTACGGCCACGATAATATCCAGCACGCTGTACAATTAATTGGTTTGCTGCGTAGCGAAGGTATTGATGCTGATGTACAATTCCAGCCGAAGACATCTGCCTTCATTTATTTGAAGGAATGGGGCGAGCCGAAAGAAACGCCTGACTATAAAGTGACACAGATCGAGAATGGCAACTATATTGCCTCTGCGAAGGAATATGACATTCAATTCGAGTTCAACAATGTGGCAGACAAAGTTCGCTTCAACGACATTGTTCTGAAATATGCCAAGAAGAACAGCGATAGCACATCTCCACTGATTCTCAGCTCCTGGTGGCAGCCGCTGTATTATTCACCAACTGCATTGGCAAACTATCCGGTCATTTCCAATAATAAGATTGCGCTTGGCAATTACTATGCTCAGTCCTTCTCTCTGAAAGAGAATGCCAAAGCCATTCGTGAAGGCTTCCTGAAGCTGGCGCCTGATGCGGATATTACGACGTATGACTTCTGGGTGGATCAGCCTTTCTTCAATTACCTGAACGGTGGTTCCGAATAAAATAAATTCCATCTCCAACCGAATTAAAGCTCGTATTTTGGCATCATAAGTAGCCGTCTTTACCGAATTTCACAAGGGTTTCGACCTCTGGATTCGTAAAGACGGTTTTTTGTTCAGCATTTTGCAAATTTCTTCTAAAAAATCATTTTTCTCATGCAGGAATTACCAATATAAGGTCGAATCCTATATGTACACAAACACGCAATTACATTGCATATCTCCGCACGAACAGGAGTTACTCATGGTATATGACGGTATTCTACTCGGCTTGATCGTTGGATTTTTTCGGGGCGGGTTGAAGCATGGGCTCAACCAGTTTGCAGCACTCAAGCTAAGAAGTGGTTGGATTTTCCCTGTGTTGCTACTTATCCAGTTCTTTATTTTCTATTTGCAGGAACGATTCGAATGGGTGGCTTCCATCAATGGTTACCTCTTTGCTGCCGTCTACATTACAGGGCTCGCATTTCTATGGCTCAACAGGCATCATACCGGTTTCATGCTCATCTGGATTGGGGTCTTTCTTAATTTTGCCGTGATGGCTGTCAACGGTGGGCGCATGCCGGTTTCTGTGGAAGCTTCCGCTGTGTTGGGACCGTATTATGTAGACATGCTTCGGGAAGGCGGAGCCATATCGAAGCATTTCATGATGGATGCGTCTACACACCTGCCTTTTCTCGGTGATATCATCCCACTGTCCAGCCCTTATCCACGGACTCAGGTGATTAGCATCGGTGATGTGGTCATGAACGTTGGCATATTCCTATTTATCCAGTACATGATGGTGAGTCGGGATAAAAAGGCTGTACAACCGGCTAAAACTCATCAGGCTTGAAGAAGATCAGTCAGACTCCAAGGAAGGGAGGTCTCCTCCATGAAAAAATTTGAAGGTGTGAAATATTCCCGCATTGTCATCAACGCAATCATCGTGGCTTCTGTCGTTGTGGCATTAACTTCGGGATACAAGCTGGGCGGCTAGTATCCATACCGCCAAACAAGACAAACAGGCTGCCCGCGGCCTGTTTTTTCTTTCTGGATTTTTGGTAGTCAACTTGATATGTTATACATCTATATAGTATACCTCTATACAAGAACACCAATTATATATTGAACTGAACATTTACACGAGAACGGAGAGGACAGAAATAACCTGAAGAAGCGAAGCGTTCGCCTAAAAGCTTTCTAAAAGAAAGCTACATCGGAAGCATATGCTATCCCGGGATTTTCCCTTTTGGAAAAGAAATCAAAAAATCTGGGGATAACAGCGATCGGAAGGTTGTTCTGTCATCGAAGTGTAAGTGTTAATACCTATCAGCTCAATTTATATACACATCAAGAGTAGACTAAACCCAAGCAGGAGATTTTTTATGAACTTTATTCGTAACCTTATCCATAAGGCAGATCGAAGCAGTCTGTATGTTATTTTGCTTAGCTGCACCGGTATCGGTGTTTTTCTGTACATGAACAAATGGTCTTATCTTCATCTATCTACGTCTGATTGGGTTATGGTCTACACCATGCTGGGTGCGGCGTTGATTCTGGATTATTTCACGTTCCAGATTCCACCCAAAGGCAATCAGCAATCCATGGACTCATCGGTGTACCTTGCCTGTATATTCATGTTTGGCGGAGCGTTCAGTCTGTCCGTGCTGCTCCCAGTGTCCATCATTCTGCTCATCAAAGAGCGCAAGCTCACCTGGTGGAAACACATTGTCAACTTCAGCATCTACAGTCTCATGATTACAGGAGCAGCTGCCGTGTTTGAGTGGACGGGTGGTCAATCGGGTACGTTAAATGGATATAACCTGTTTCCTTATTTCGCAGCGCTCGCAGCCTACTTCATTATTAACACGATCACGCTCGGCTTGTTCTTTCATTTCTCGACGAAGGATGCATTACAGCAGATGAAGCGGGCATTCGTTACCGAATCCCTGCTGGTTTATCTGTGTACGCTGATTCTGGCGCTTGTCCTGACCATTCTGGTTGTGCACAATGGCGTACTTGGCCTGTTGTTGTATCTGAGTCTTAGCATTCTGCTCTCCCATGCATTCAGACAGTTGTTCGTGATGTATCAGACGATTGAGGAAAAGGCCAACACGGATCAACGTACGGGTCTGTTCAACCATAGTTATTTCGAAAGCATGTTAGAAAGTGAACTGAGTAACGCTCGAACGCAAGGAACCCCGCTCTGTCTGGGACTACTAGATATCGATGATTTCAAAAAGTATAATGACCGGTTTGGTCACCTTCAAGGTGACAGCCTGTTAGCCCTGCTGGGGGATTTTCTGATGCGAAAGACGGAAGGTACACCTGTTACCGCCTTTCGTTATGGCGGAGAAGAGTTCACGTTGCTCATGCCAGGCATGGAGCTGGACGAATCCTACAAGTTCATGAACAAGCTGCGCAAGCAACTGAACGATACACCGTTTGAAGGCGTTGAAGTGTTTCCGCACGGTTGTCTCTCCTTCTCGGGCGGCGTCGCACCCTATCAGGTGGATATGTATAACAAATCCCAGCTCGTGGATCAAGCCGATAAAGCACTGTATTATGCGAAGAAACAAGGCAAGAACAACGTGCACCGTCACGGCAGTAATGATGGTATGGAGCACGAGATTGATCTGGTACAGGATGTTCGTGACATCGAGCAGCAGCTCAATCTGTTCAGATACAAGGATATGGATACGTTCAAACATTCCAAACGGGTTTATAAATACGCACTGGATATCAGTGAATTGCTCAAGCTGGACAATGCAGAGAAACGGCGTTTCGTGTTGGGGGCATTAATTCATGACATCGGCAAACTGGAGATTCCCTGGTCCATTCTGAACAAGAAGGACAAGCTCACCGCAGAAGAATGGGAAACAATCAAAGGGCATGTCACTTGGGGCAAAAAAATGGTGATCACGAACGATCGCTTCGCCGATCTGATTCCTTATATTGAGCTGCATCACGAGCGCTATGATGGCAAAGGCTATCCTTATGGTCTGAAGGGTAACGAGATTCCTCGGCTATGCCGGATGTTGACCGTCATCGACTCCTTTGATGCCATGACGACAGAACGCCCGTATCAGGAGACGAAGAATGTGAAGGAAGCCATTCGGGAGCTACGCGCATGTTCGGGATCACAATTCGATCCGGAGCTTGCGGAGTTGTTCATTCGATATATTGAGAAAAGAACCGCTCAGCAACAGTTGCTGTAAGATGAACGAAGCTTCTTCTATATCCCCTTAAAAAGTCAAAGCGCTATCCCCGGTCTGATCGGAGATAGCGCCATTTTCATTTTCATGGAATGAATCGTACACCAGACAACTTCATTCTCGTGCAGATTCTACATTAAGATTTGGTATTCATCTCATGTGAGGTCTGATGCAGCTCTTTAATCATCTGCTGCAAAAACATGTTGTCTTGGCGACTGATACCGTGCTGATTGTCTTGAACAAGCATCTGATGAATGTTCTTTTTGAGCAATTCACTGCGACGTTCCAATACTTCTTGACTCATGTTGTTGCGTCACTCCTTAACATGTTTTGTAATGAATTCACGTTCTATATTAAGTATAGAGGACCTTCTCCGATAGGGAAAACGGACTCAGCCTTCCTCAGCTGGATACACCAACCCTCACCTAGCGTGACAACATTTCACCCCTTGTCGTTCTTAGATATCCTTCTAAATACTCCCTGATCCTCCCCAGGTTTCTCCAAAGACACAGACTAGGGTCTTGGACAAGCTTGCGTTATAATGGTCCCATCCCTGCATAATTAAAGTACGTTATTCAGCTAATCCTAGATCAAAGGAGTTCTGCATTCATGTCCTATAAACAAATCAAATGGATGATTCTGCTGATCCCCACATTCACAGTAGGCATCTGGGAATATATTCGCCATCAGTTCCTGATGCCGTACCTTTCGATGGATGCCGGAAACTGGTTAACGCCCGTCATCGTTTACCTCGTGAGCGTGACTCTGCTCAGCAGATTGTTCCGCATGCTTGAAGGCGCCAGGGCTGCTCTGGAGCAAGAGCGGGCTGCCAAAGCCGCACTGGAAGCCCGAGATCAATTGGCACGAGAGCTTCACGACGGCATATCCCAATCCCTTTTCCTTCTATCGGTAAAGACGGATAAAGCGGGCCGCAGTCTGGCCGGAAGCGGACATGAGCATGAGATCCAGGAGATTCAAAAAACGGTGCATGAAGTCAATACATATGTGAGGCAAGCCATTGCCCAGTTGCGTTATGTTCCCTCCTCTACGGCGGCACCCGAGATTATCTCACTGCATGCGCAGGTTGAAGTGCTCGTCAAGGAGACAGTACCTGGTGCACAGATTCACTGGGATCTAAGCGGTGTAACGTTCACTGCCAAGGAGCAAGTGGAACTGCTGGCCTGTATCCGGGAGGCTTTACTAAATGTACGCAAACATGCGCAGGCTACCCGCGTACAGATTCATGCGGAGGGTAACCCGATTGCCTGGTTCATTTATATTCAGGATAATGGGAATGGACTAAGTGGAGATCCTCTTCATCTGAAGGATCGGTACGGACTGCGAATTACGAAAGAGCGTGCTGCCGAGATGGGTTGGTCTTTTACCCTCGATTCAAGACCGGGGCATACACGAATGACGATTGGAAAGGAGCATGCCTAACATGGAACATGTACGTGTATTGGTTGTTGATGATCATGCGCATGCGCGTGAAGCGATCTGTAGCATTTTATCCGAGGATAGTCTGTTTGAAGTGATTGGTACAGCTTCGAATGGACAGGAAGCGTTGGAGTTAACCGGACAATGGATGCCTGACCTGATCCTGATGGACGTGCAGATGCCTGACATGGATGGGCTGGAAGCTACCCGTCAGATCAAGCTGCGCTTCCCTTATGTTATTATCGTTATGGTCACGGTATCCGATGATGTGACCTTTCTGTTCGAAGCACTGAAACAAGGCGCTCAAGGATATTTGCTGAAAAATCTAACGCCTTCCACCTGGCTGGAGTACCTGCGCGCCATCGTCAGTGACGATGCACCACTTAGCAAAGAACTGGCCTACCGGATTTTGCAGGAGTTTCCCGCGCCACGCAGTGAAGATGTGCAAGATAACCCGCTCACGGCACGGGAGCTTGAGATATTGCAATGGGTATCCGCAGGATATACCAATCGGGAGATCGCCGATCAGCTCGGCATTTCCGACCAGACGGTGAAGAATCATTTGAAAAACATTTTGCAGAAGTTGCAGCTTGAAAATCGGGTACAACTTACCCGCTATGCACTAGAGAGCGGGCTGGCAGGGCGCAAGCTTCGCAAATAAACTCGCTGCTTCGAAATGGAATGCATAGGTGCGGAATGTCATAGCATTCATGCTTTTGTCACAATTATGCAGACCAAATCGTTTTTTTATAGCCCAATGTAGTCATACGCAGTCATTTTGGACAAAGTTATAATGGGTTAGATTGTGTTCCAAACGCCATGAGTGACTATAAATCTATAACCTGAGGGTGATGATTTTTTGATTTTTACAAGCTTTACCCTGAAATGGGGCAAACGGCACTGGGCATTAGTCACCTGCCTGATGCTCGTGTGCTGCCTTGTTATGCCACAGTGGGCATCTGCCCATGCTTATATTGTTAAGGCTTCGCCTGGAGAGAACGAGATACTCGTAACTGCTCCGGAGCGGCTGACGCTGGAGTTCAACGAATCCTTGCAGACGGCCTTTTATGATATCAAAATTACCGGACCTGACGGCACTCAGGCAGACGATGGAAAGGTGCAGATTGATGCGGGTCGCCCTCATATTCTGGAGACTGGCCTGCAGACCGGACTTGGCAACGGAACATATGCCGTCAACTGGAAGGCTGTATCTGCCGATGGGCATCCGATTCAGGGAGTGTATGTTTTCCATATCGGTGAACCTTCCGGATCGCCTGCCGGGCTGAGTGATCTTACATCCGGTTCCGGTTCAACAGGTGGACCGCTGAAATGGATCGTATCCCTAACCGACTGGATTCAGTATCTCGGACTTTCTGTCATTCTGGGTACACTCGCGTTCATGTTGCTGCGGATCGCTCCGACTTCCATGACAAGAGAACCTATGGACGTTCCGGGGAGCTACAGACTGTTGTGGATCAGCTATGCTGCCGCTTCTTTTGCCGCTCTGGTCAGCCTTCCACTGAACACGTTATACGAATCTGGCGTGGCGCTGGGTGAGCTGAGTTGGGGACTGATCGGAAGTGCGCTCAAGCTGACATCCTTTGGCCAGATCTGGATGGTACAGATGCTGGTCGTGATGCTGCTGGCAGTCACCATTCTATCTGGATATGATCGGGATCGCTCCATCCGTGTGCGCATCTGGTCTTCCTATGGCTCACTTGTGCTCGTGCTCGGCTGGTTGTTCACACATGCCATGACAGGACACCCGGCTGCTGCCGATCAACGCGGACTCGCCATTACCATGGATTTCGTGCATCTGATCGGTGCCGCTTTCTGGATTGGCGCATTGACGGCCATGGCGATATGTCTGCCTCCACTGGCGGATAAGCTGCCATCGAAGGTTCGAGGAGAAGTATACTGGGTTGCCATTCGCAGGTTTACCGCCTGGGGGATTGGCGCCGTAGCCGCTCTGGTCGCTACAGGAATATACAGCAGTCTCATTATTCTGCCTGCACCCGTGCTGACCTCCTTGTTCACTACAGCCTATGGTCTTGTCCTGATCGGCAAGATTGTCCTGCTAATTGTGATGCTTGTCTTCGCATGGCGTCATGCCAGACTGGCAAGAGCAGCAACGGGAAGCAGATTATCCGGTAGCCTGAAAGCCGAGCTTGCCACCGGCGCTGTAATTCTCGCTCTGGCTGCCGTGTTGACCCACCTGTCTCCGGGGCAACCAGCAGCAATCGGACCGTATCAGGAGACAAAGACTACAGAAGATGGCTCAGCGATCACACTTCAGGTGAGTCCCAATGTAACGGGAGAGAACCAATTTGAAGTGGACGTCAAAAGTGCAGATGGTAGTATCGTCAATGATCTGGAACAGATCACCCTGTCACTCACACATCTGGACATGGATATGGGGATCTATGAGATCACCATTCCGAAAAATGACACCGGCGTGTACAAGGCTGAAGATTACATCTCCATGCCTGGACGCTGGAATATCAAGGTACATCTTCTGACCAAAACGTTGGATGCACTAGATGCCGAATTCGAGATCGACACCGCCAAGCCATAGTTACACAACGTTCAGATTGAAAAGTGACCCAATCTAAAATTAGTGTTTCTACAAACTGCAAATGTAGTGAAGGAAACGAAATTGATTCTGGAGAAGCGTAGCACTCGCCTTTATTCCGGGATTTCAACTTATTACTATTTAAATTGAACTATTATTTACACTGAAACGGAGAGGACAGAAAAAACCTGAAAAAGCGAAGCGGTCGCCTAAAAGCTTTCTGAAAGAAAGCTACATCGGAAGCATACGCTATCCCCGGATTTTCCCCTTTGAGAGAAGGGAATCGAAAAATCTGGGGATAACAGCGATTGGAAGGTTATTCTGTCATCGGAGTGCATGTGTAAACCATCTTAAGTTCAATTTATATATTTGAATCAAAAAAAACCGGGAATAACGGTGATCGAAAGACCATTCGTAACCGAAACGGCCTTTGCAGAACGTAGACACTCATTTAAGAAAATGGGCCGCATCATATATGATAAGAACTGAGAGGGGTTATTTATTTTGAAGAAAACATCATGGATTTCCAAACTAACATCCACTATCGCAACAGGTACCGCAGCATTCATGTTATTCGCCGGATTCGCGAGCGCTCACGTTACCGTTAGCCCATCCGTTGCACAGACAAGCGCATGGCAGACGTACACCATTAAGATTCCATCCGAGAAGGAACTGCCTACGACCAAAATCACGATGAAAGTTCCAGAAGGTGTTGCATTCAAGCAATACCAACCACTGGCAGGCTGGAAAATCACCACCGAGAAGAACGATTCCAATGAAGTAACATCGATTACGTGGGAAATTGACGGCGATAACGAAGGAATTCTGGCAGGACAATTCCAGCAGTTCAACTTCGTTGCACAGAACCCAACGGCTGAAGCTGAAGTGGCTTGGGATGCGTTCCAATACTACAGCGACGGCAGCATCGTAGAATGGACAGGCCAACCAAGTGACTCCAACCCGCACAGTATTACAACGATTAGCGAAGATCCAGCTGCTGCTGGTAATGCTGCGGCAGGTGGAGGTCATGCCAACGATGGACATGATAGTGCAGGTACAGAAGGAGCCGCTGGGGATAATGCAGCTACCGACGATAGCAAAGCAAACGATGACACCACACTCGGCGATGCACTCAATGACACCGTTACAGGTGAGCCGAACAACACGGATACAGACCCGGGTACGCTGAAGCTTCAACAAGCAACATTGATCGTATCCATTCTGGCCCTGATCTTGTCCTTCTTGGGGATCGCGTTGGCTACACGTCGCAAAAAACGTTAAGAACTAACGTGCAGCAATTTACGCTCACTTAAGAAGAGTTCAGATAACAAAAAAGCCTATGGCATACGGGTTCAAACCCGATGTGCCATAGGCTTTTTTAGCTATCATGATCTTGATTGACTACTCATGTTCTTTACGATCCGTGGTTTATGCGCTCAAGCAATGCCTCTCCACTGTCACACTCATCTTAACGCTGATTGCCATCCGCAATATGACATCAGCCTTACCACTCTTTAGCGTTGCTGATCCGTCTGGATCATAATCTCAATGTATTGCAGCAAGCTTTTCTTCTGCTGTTCGATGGATTGAATACGTCTGGACAGGCCCGCAAAAAACTCTTCAATCTGCTGCCTTGTATGATCTGCAGACTGCCCTTTCCAATCATTCAGGCGACTGTATAGCGCCCTCGCTTCCTGTTCATCGGCTTGCAGACGGGCAAGCAGCTGTGTCAGTTCTTTTTCCGCAATCCGAAGATCATTCAATTCCACCAGCAATTGTCCACCCACTCGTGTTCCCTCCCCCTATGTACGTGATATCAACGCTAACCTAGGAATCCTAATTAAAAATGAACCGGACTTTCGTCCGCCTGCCGGAAGGCATCCGCCTTCTCATCGATAAAGTTCAGGAACTGGCTGGTGTGTTTCATATGCCATGTGCCAAGCTCATGAATGGACGCGTCCAATTGGGTGACAATTGGCTCCAGTCTGCGACTGCGGCTCGTATGCAGGTATTGAGCCATTCGGCTTCGGACCTGATTCAGCTCCGCATTACATTGCTGTGCATTTTGCTTCCACCGGGATGCGACACTCTTCAGTTCTTCCGGCGTTACCTGAATCAGACCGGAAACTCCTCCCACGGCACCCACACCTGCAACCATCTTACTGGTCTGCACTCCAAAACTACGCATAATATCTGCAAGCTCCGTCATGATATTGGAAGGCTCACGAGGCGTTTTATTGATTTTTTCACCCGTGGTAGGGTCGTACAGATCATTGGAAATATAACCATTCTCAAACTGATACTGCTTCAGGTCGTGGTATTCCTTTCCACCAAAGGTGTTATTGATCTTATCCAACATGCTCATGCTGCCGTTCATGTCTTCATAATTGGAGTTGATGTAATACATGGAACCAACATGGCGATCATATCCACCAAAGAATCCACTGGCAACAAAGTCACCCGGGTGACCGAAATTTGTGATCTGACTATCGAATCCACCCTCTTCTGCCTTACGTTTCAGTGATGGAGTCAAGCTGGATATGACAGATGGCGCACTGAAGGTTACTGCTGTCATTCCCGTATGCGCTGCTGCATACTGGGCATTTCCGCCGCCTAGCGAATGACCGGTCAAGGAGAAGTCCAAATTCTTGTATTTGTTCTGCATATCCTTTGCGTAGTCTTCTGCTTCATACATTTGATTCGGAAAAGGATTCAACTTTTTATCAAGCTGTCGATCAAGCTCACCCACTGCATTATCCAAATGGGTCAGTCCGGTGACGTCTTTTACCTTTTGAATGCCACCTGATAACCAATCGGGTGTGAAATCGGTAGACTGTTCAATTTTTCTGCCCAGTTCCGGGATCGCAATCTGACCATCCGCCAGAAAATCAAGCCCTTTACGATCCCAGCCGGCACTTCCCTCCGTTCCCCGGTAAGAAATGACCGCCTGATCCGTTTCCGGATTATAGAAAGTTACTGCATCAAACCCGGAATAACCGTTACCATGCGTATCCTCAAGCACTTGCCATCCTGGCAGATTCGCATATTCGGTGCCTGCTTTAGCATTTTCGTAAGCCAGTTCCGACATCAGTCGGTATGTTTCATCATCAATTCGTGGTGTATCGCTCATGTTATGTTCACCTCCAAAGAATCAGTACAATCTACTTGGCAAAAGGATCATAGCCCTTCGCAATAATGGCTGCTTTGATCGCAGGACTCATACCAAAATTTTTGATTTTCTTATCGGTATAATCATATGAAATGGTAAACTCTTGTTCTTCTTGCTCGACCACGTGCCCTTCCATCGCAATAGAATCAAGTGCCATTTCGGGCAGTAACTCCTTGCTGGTAATAACAACATTGAGCTCATACTTGTCTTTGAAATAGTTTACTGCTTTTGTCTCTGCTTCCTGAAAAAGTGCCTGTTTCTCGCTTTCCTTCATGTCCTGACAACCTCCCAAAATAAAGATAGCTAGCGCAATTAAAAAGAATACACCTACCCTTTTTTGTATTGGCCCCATACCCATCACCTTCTTCTTATGATTTCAATGTATATGTGCACCCATAGAATCAGGAATATTCACTCATTCATGCCTTTATCTTGTGTTACCTGAATCATAGTACAAAATCAACATCGCCACATCGGCTGAGAGCATCGTTTTTATGTATCTTTCTTCCTAAATGATTCATATGCGTGTTCGCGTGTATATTACCCGATTTCTTGAATTTTGCATCATAATTCTATAGAGTATTGTGCTTTTTCCGATTCACGACAAAAAGAGCCTGCTCTTCGATAGAGCGGCCCTTTTTATGCCATGTTGAACTATTATGCCAATGCCATCTGCAGCGCAGTCAGCGCAATACCGATAACAAATCCCGTAACGGCTCCGTTGATCCGAATCCATTGCAGATCCTGTCCAACCTTATCCTCAATCATCGAAACCAAAGTGGCATTATCCATTTTGTCTACATTTTCGCGCACCAGTTTACCGATTTTGGAATGGTTTTTCTCCAGCAGTGTAGTAACGCCATCCACAATCTTGGCATTCATACCCGTCATCAACTCGTGATCTGCCCGCAGATCAACCAATACCCGCTCAATGGCAGGCAGTGCATACGTATCTACATACTGTCCATCTTCCATCGCGGCGAGCGCTTTATCTCTCAGTTCGGTGAGCTTGTTCAGCACGGTTTCCTCGGCGTTCCAGCCATCCAGCATATTGTTCTTCCAGCTGTTAATTCCATCTTGCACACTATCACTTATCGCGAGCCTTACGGTCTGGGTACGTACCAGATCCAGCACTTTGTACCTTAGCGCGCTACCTTCACGTTTCATATCCTCTACCCGATCGAAGAGATATCCTTGCAAAATGCCACCCAGGCGCTCCTCGTTCATGTAACCAAGGAATGCATTCATCGCAAACTGCATCAACCCGTTCATCTGAATACCGCTGATGGCTTTCATGCCGCTTTCACCCAAAAACATAATTGTCTCGGGCTTAACGAGCCACTCTTCGGCTTGCTTCAGTCCGTAGTCCAACGCTTTGGCGTCATAACCCCGCTCTGTCATCTGGTGAGCAGCCCGTTCCAGAATCGGTCCCAGATCAAAGGCGCCCGCCTGTGACTTGATCTCACGCGCTACAAGGGGAGCCATCTGCTCTAACGGCAGACCCGCCAGAATTCGTTTGCAGAGCGTATCAATCATCGTCTTGATCCCGTCATTGTGAAGCTCACGCGTCAATGTATCGAGCACCGTCTCTGCTGCTTTGAAATCTGCAATTTTCTCGGTAATGCTGTCTTTGTTGAGTAGGTTATTCTCTACTGCGGAGACCAGACCTTCGGTCATTTTATTCCGATTTTTTGGCAATAAAGCCGTATGCGGAATTGGGATACCCAGCGGGTGACGGAATAGCGCCGTAACTGCGAACCAGTCCGCCAGTCCACCCACGAGTCCCGCTTCAAATGATCCTACCAGCAACTTGCCCACGGGCACGCCTTGGAAAGGCAGGGATGCAGCAAATCCTGCTCCCATCACCACGAGAGACCAGGCTGCTGCTTTTTTGGTTTGTTTAGGTTTAGCCATTGTATTCTTGCTCCTTTATCGTTAATCGTACGGCCCGGCCTGTACTCGATTCCGCACTTCTTCGTTTCTTATGTAAAATCTCCAATAGCAAAATTTCGACTTCCATATATCGTATACTTCATCTTATCACCCACAAGCGTCAAAACCAAACCTCTGGTTGAAGAAAAAGCATAATCACGGCGTTTACTTTGCAAGATGAATCGTGATATTTTCCAATACAAGGAAGTTTTTAGTATAATCAATTAAGACGGCCCTTCGATATCGATTGGCCGCGGAACAGCAGGGTAATTACATAGTGGAACAATGGATCAATAAGAGGAGGAATTTCGGACCATGAAACACGTGCAGGACACAACCACGCTCTACAACGGAGTCAAAATGCCATGGCTGGGTTTTGGCGTATTCAAAGTTAAAGACGGAGACGAAGTCGTTCATGCTGTCAAAACGGCCATTCAAGCCGGGTACCGTAGTATCGACACAGCCAAAGCGTATAACAACGAAACAGGTGTTGCTCAAGGTATTCGTGAATCCGGAGTAGCCCGTGAGGATCTGTTCATTACCACTAAAGTATGGAATAGTGATCAGGGATATGAATCCACGCTCGCTGCCTTCGAAGCAAGCATGGAACGACTCGAACTGGAGTACCTGGATCTCTATCTTATTCACTGGCCCGTTAAAGGCAAGTACAAAGATACATGGCGAGCGCTGGAGAAACTTCATAAAGAAGGACGCATCCGCGCGATTGGCGTGAGCAATTTCCAGATTCACCATCTGGAAGACCTGATGATCGATGCCACGATCAAACCTGCGGTTAATCAGGTGGAGCTTCATCCGCTACTGATTCAAACCGAATTGCGGGAGTACTGCAACAAACATCAGATTCAGATCGAAGCATGGTCTCCGCTTGGGCAAGGCCATCTGATGGATCATCCGTTGCTGAAGGACATCGCCGCCAAATACAGCAAGTCCCCCGCACAAGTCATTCTGCGCTGGGATCTGCAGAACGGCATCGTGACCATACCGAAATCCGTTACGCCTGAGCGTATTCACGCGAATGCCGATCTCTATGATTTTGAATTAACTTCGGAAGAAGTAGAGCAGATTAACGGCCTGAACGAGAACAAACGCTTTGGTTCGGATCCAGACAACTTTAACTTCTAACTACATCATTCAAATAACTAAAAAATCCCGATTCGGATGCCTGAGCATCTCGGATCGGGATTTTCATTTCTCATATCAAGTATTTACTATTCGCCTTTGGATACCAGCTTGAAATCATCAAAGTGGAACCCTGGCGCTACCACGCAAGTTACCAGTACAGGCTCATCGCCCAGCGGGCGTGCTGTCTGCCATACACCAGCGGGAACGAGCACCTGTGGTGATTGTCCTGCAGCAATATCCATTCCCAGAACAAGAACTTCCTCGTTCTCCGGGTTCTCCCCGTTGCCGCCCAGCTTCAGTTCAACCGGACTGCCGCTGTGCCACAGCCAAAGTTCATCGGACAGAACCGTATGCCACTCGGAGATCTCATGTGCGTGCAGCAAGAAATATGTGGAACTTGCCGAGAATCGTGGGCCGGAGTATGTATCCGGCAGAACGGATTGTGGAATCTGATAGGATGCCTTCCATTCTTCCTTATACCAACCGCCTTCAACGTGAGGCTGCATATTGAGCGCAGCAACCAATGGCGATAATTCATGTGTCGTCATAACCTGTTTCCTTCCTTCCAAATCATAGTCGAGACACTCCTTAACCAGAGTTTTGCCTCTCTCCCCCTACTCTAAAACATCATTCAAGTTTTGTCACCTTGACAGCGCACATGGGCCATGCCAGATTCGTTCTCCCGGTATTTAACGATATGATTAAAGAAATATTTCATTTCCAATGATAGCGTTTACAAAAAGATGGATTTTCCGTTATGATATGGATATCGTTGTTAATCCGTGAAGCAGAGGGGTGCTGTACCATGAGTCTCATAGAGGATCGGATTGGGCCCAAATATCGAATCGGGGAACATTCATTTACCATTGAACATATGCGCAGACAGGATGGGAACGGTATGCCACAGCCTCATGCACATCCATTCTACGAACTGTATTACCTGCTTGAAGGGGAACGGGTCTACTCCATGAATGGTCAGATTTTATCCGCCCGCAAGGGTGATTTTATTCTGATTAATCCACACGATGTACATACCACCTCCAAAGGAAGCATTCCCGGCTTTGAGCGGATTCTAATCGGTTTTTCGCCTGCTTTTGCGACGGGGATGGAACTCGGCATATGTGGTCTGCTGCCTTTTAATTGCTCAAGACTCCTTCGCCTGCCTGAAGCGGAACAGCCCGAGATGGAGCGTATATTGTGGCAGATGCTGCAGGAATGCAAAGAGCGCCGACCTCACTATGAGATTGCGGTCAGAAGTCTGCTTGCCCAACTTTTGATTCGTATTCATCGGGTGGAGGAGATCATCCGGCAGTCATGCCCAGGTCCGTTGCATCCGATGCAGGACAAAATCAGTGAAATTGTTACTTATGTGAATAAAAACTATACCGAACCACTTACGCTGGAGGGTGCAGCCAATCGTTTTTATATCAGTCCATCCTATCTGAGCCGGATGTTCAGCCGGTTTACCGGGTTTCGATTTAGCGAATATTTGCGTGTTGTTCGTGTCCGGGAAGCACAACGAAGATTGCTGTCCACACAAGAGCGTGTCCAGATGATCGCAGAGAAAGTAGGATTTGAGCATACGGCTCATTTTAACAAAACATTCAAACAGGTCACCGGTACAACACCGCTGCGCTATCGCAAGGAACACCGGTAGATCATTAAATAACATCATATAGAAGCCGAGTGGGTAGCCTTGCTCCAGAGATTACTCACCTCTTATAGCGAGAAGCGCCTTGGTTACTGGATCTATAGCTACGCCACTACGGCTGAATTAGACCAACTTATATAAACCTAATTACATACCGTTTACCTGTTACACACCTTTTACCTGCGAATGATCACACCACTTCGTACCTCAGGACCAACAGAGATCTGACGCCCATCTGTGTCGGCATCACCTTCACGACATACAATGCCTGCGGACTCGTGTCCGGTCACCATCAGAAGTCGCCCATCTGCCCCCTTACCCTGAATGCTCTCTAACTCTGCCCCTTTGCACTGATGCAAATGAATCAGCGGACCTTCCGTGATCTGCGCCTGTAATTCAGCGATATGCAGATGTTTCGCATGACCACATTGAACACCACTGCGGGCTTGCACGTTGTAGCGCTCGATTCTAACGCCATCCAAAGGCAACTCCGGCAACCCACTCACGAGCAATGCAGTGTCGGCACCGGCACAGACCACATCCGATATTCGAATATCCCGGAACATTGGCGTCTCTTCGCTAATCTCCTGAGACAGATCACTGCCCCGAGCAGACCCTTCCTGATTCGCATAGAAAAAGGAAAACGAGATCGCTTCCATAATGATATCTTTCATATATATGCGCTCGATCTGAATATCCTCTACCACCCCGCCGCGTCCACGTGCGCTTTTGAAGCGAAGTCCTATGTCCGTACCGATGAACGTACAATCCGACACACGCACATGCCGCACACCACCGGACATTTCACTGCCAATGACAAAACCGCCATGACCGTGATACACCGTGCAATCCCGAATGGTGATGTACTCGGATGGGAGACCCAGTTCACGACCTTCGGCGTCCTTGCCTGATTTCAGACAGATCGCATCATCACCGACATCGAATACACTCTTCTCCACCACCACATGACGGCAGGATTCAATGTCCAGCCCATCTCCATTCTGTGAAAACCATGGATTCCGTACACTCACGTTACGAATGGTTACATGCTCCGATGCCCATGGGTGTAGATTCCATGCAGGCGAGTTCTGGAACGTTGGACCGTCCAGCAATACCCGTTTGCATCTGCGCAAGCTGACCATGTTAGGGCGTAGAAAGTCTCTGACTTCTTCATAAGATGCCACGTCACGTACTTGCTCCTGATGCAAACGATTCGCAATGGTACCGCCTTCACGTGCAGATGCGGATGGCCACCAGATCTCTTCATCTCCACCGGATTGCTCAACAACGCCACCCGAGTCAACCAATCGGTTCCATTGTGAAGTGGTCATTTTGGAGCGTTTCACCGGACGCCACGCTTCCCCGCCACCATCCCATATTCCCTCACCAGTAATCGCAATATCCTCCAGCTGATCCCCATCGATCGGGGATTGGCATCGTACCACCTGCCAGCCTTCGAAGCTTGACGCAATTAATGGGTATTGATCAAAATCTCGGCTAAACGTCACCAGTGCCCCTGCTTCCACATGTAGTTCGATACGGCTACGCATTACAATCGGGCCTGTGAGCCATACCCCGGCAGGGATTACGATTCTGCCACCTCCTGCTTCGGCACATGACGCAATGGCAAGTCTGAACATCTCCGTATTATCCGTTACACCGTCTCCAACAGCTCCATAGTCTGTAATTTGAAATTCCTGAGCAGGAATGACAGGCAAATTAACTTCATAAGCTCGAACATCGGACTGGGCACTTGCTCCTGTCGATAATGGGGAGTGATATGTATTCATCGTGCAGAATCATCCTCTCTACTTGTAATGTATCGTTATGGGATCAATATTTCGTTACGACCTTCTTTTTTTACGTTCAGACGGGTGCTCTCCGCTCCATCATATCAATGGCATGATGCACAGGGTTGAGCTTTTTTGCCATGTACGGTTAGAACTTGATGGAATTTGTTCTGTTGATCAGAGTCATAAATCGAACATCACTTTCAGTATACTCTATACATCTATTCCAAAGGTTGGTAAATAACTAGGAGATTAGATTCATTTTTCTGTCAGGATTCGTCACAAGAGATTTAATAACTTGACAGATATATAACACAATTACTGGCTATAGCCCTAGAAATACCATTACTTATGTCATGTTTTATCACAAACCAATTGCCATAAGCAGGATGACTATGTATGATTAAATAACTAGTTTCAATTAATTCCTTATTATTCCTTTTCCACACAAACGTTGCAGAAAGGATGGGGTGTACTCTTGATTGAATTTAGGGGTGTCCAAAAGCATTTCGGTCATTTTCATGTCCTCAAAGATATCCATCTTCACATTGAAGAAGGAGAGGTCGTCGTCATTATCGGACCTTCCGGCTCCGGCAAAAGCACATTACTCCGCTGTATTAATCGCCTGGAGACCATTACCGAAGGTGAACTTGTCGTCAGTGGGATCCCTCTACATCAGAAAAAGGTGGACATTAACCTCTTCCGCCGTGACATCGGCATGGTATTTCAACACTTCAATCTCTATCCTCACAAAAAAGTCATCGATAACATTACCCTTGCACCCATGAAGGTGCGCAAACAACCCAAAGAACAAGCAGCATCAACAGCAATGAAGTATTTGACCCGGGTAGGCATTGCCGACAAAGCAGACAGTTATCCCTCCCAGTTGTCCGGTGGACAGCAACAACGGGTAGCCATCGCCAGGGGACTCGCCATGGAGCCCAAAATTATGCTTTTTGACGAACCCACCTCTGCACTCGATCCCGAAATGATCGGGGAAGTCCTCGATGTTATGCGCTCCCTTGCCCATAATGGCATGACCATGGTCGTCGTTACCCATGAGATGGGATTCGCCCGCGAAGTTGCGGACCGGGTCATCTTCATGGACGAAGGCCGAATTGTAGAAGAGGCCACCGCCGCTGAATTTTTTGACAACCCCAGAGAAGAACGAGCACAGCAATTCCTGAGCCGTCTGATTCATCATTGAGAATAATCCACTATTCCATTTTGAAAGGGGTCTTTATTCATGAAGAAATTATTGAAATGGCCATCATTTATGCTTATCCTCATTCTCTCGCTTGTATTGTCAGGTTGTAGTACAGGTACAGATACACCTTCTGCGAGCGGTGGTGGTGATGCCGAGACGAAAGGCACGATTGAGCAGATTAAAGAGCGCGGCAAACTCATTGCTGGCGTGAAATATGATACGAAGCTATTCGGATTGAAAGATCCCGCAAGTGGCAACGTTGAGGGGTTCGACATTGATATCGCCAAGGCACTCGCCAAACAAATTCTTGGAGATGAAACAAAGGTCGAGCTGAAAGAGGTCACTTCCAAGACGCGTATTCCCATGCTGCAAAATGGAGACATCGACATCATTATCGCCACGATGACGATTACGGATGAGCGTAAGGAACAGGTGGATTTCAGTGACGTTTACTTTGAAGCAGGGCAGTCCCTGCTCGTAAAAAATGATAGTGCGATTACTGGCCTGGAAAGCCTTAGCGGTGTGAAAGTGCTCGCGGTGAAAGGCTCCACATCCGCTCAGAACATTCGCGAGAAAGCCCCGGATGCTGAGGTGCTCGAATTCGATAACTATCAGGATGCATTCACCGCTCTCAAAGCCGGTAAAGGCGAAGCGCTGACCACAGATAACATCATCCTTATCGGTATGCAACAGACGGATAACAGCTTCCAACTGGTTGGCGGAAATTTCACAAGTGAACCCTATGGTATGGCCATTCGCAAAGGCGACACCGCCTTCGTCGAAGAGGTCAACACACTGCTCAAAAGCATGCAAGACAGCGGGGAATACGACACATTACATGAGAAATGGCTGGGCGCGAAGCCCGAGTAACCCCGATTAATGATGAGTAAGCGGCGACTTCGTCTGCTGGATGCGATGCATAAGCAGACGTAATCGCCGTTTCTACATCTGGAGAACGGAGGCTTCGCCTATATGGGCACATTGGATTTCAACGTACTGATGCGACACTCGGATCGGTTTCTGGAAGGTTTCCTGAACACCATTCAAGTGAGCATTATGGCTCTGATCGGCAGCTTTATCCTTGGCGCTATTCTGGCCATTTTTCGGATATCGCCTGTGAAACCGCTGAACTGGATCGGTACGGGGTTTGTGGAATTTATCCGGAACATCCCACTGCTGTTGGTTGTATTTTTCTTCTATCTTGGACTGCCTGCACTCGGCATTTCGCTGGATGGGTTTGTCTCCGGTACTCTGGGCCTAACCATCTACACGGCCGCTTTCATTGCTGAAGCGATCCGAGCGGGCATTCAGACTGTGCCGCGTGGACAGCTGGAAGCAGCAAGATCCTCCGGCTTGTCCTATGTACAGGCCATGAACCTGATCATTCTGCCTCAGGCCATCAAGATTGTGTTGCCGTCCATTGGCAACCAGTTCATCAACCTGGTTAAAAACTCATCCATTCTTGCCGTCGTCGCCGGCATGGATCTCATGTATTTTGCCGACCTCGTTAACTCGGATACGTTCCAGCCGCTAAGTGTGTACACCATTGTTGCGCTGTTCTATCTGGTGCTGACACTACCACTCAGCTTCCTGGTGCATTATATGGAGCGCAGGTTCGGGCAGAGCGATGCAGAGGCGCGTAGCACCAAGGGCAAACCAAAGAAGAACAAACCAGCAGGTCAGGTCACCATGTAACAGATCGACCTTTTTCTCGGTACAGATTTTTTGGGAGATATATCTGATATTTCATTCCTGCATACAGAAGGAGGCTAATAAAATATGGACTTTAGCGGGGCCTATGCCTGGCCCAACCTTCGTTTCCTGCTTCAAGGATTCCTGATTACCCTGCAGGTAGCAGGGCTGTCTATTGTATTCAGCTTCATGCTTGGCACTGTGCTGGGTACGTTGCGGTTTACCCGCATCCCCATTCTGTCGCAGATCGTGGCGGTGATTGTGGATACGATCCGGAATCTACCGCTGCTGCTCATCATTTTCTTCATCCACATCGTACTTCCACAACTCGGGATCAAAATGTCCGTCTTCTGGTCCACGGTCGTTGGACTGAGTCTGTTCGAAGGCGCGATGATCGCTGAGATCGTCCGTAGCGGTCTGAAGTCCGTTGAGCGTGGTCAGGTAGAAGCTGCCCGCTCCTCGGGCCTGAGCTACATGCAGACTCTCGGTGGCATCATCATGCCACAGGCACTACGCCGCATGTCTCCGCCGATGGTCAGCCAGTTCATTTCGCTTCTGAAGGATACATCACTGGCCATCATCATCTCCCTGCCGGAGCTGATGCACAACGTGCAGATCCTTGGCGGCCAAAGTTTCGATTACATCATCCCGGCCCTGCTGCTTGCAGCCGTACTATATTTTGTCATCAACTACGCGCTGTCCATTGTCGCAAGACGACTTGAGGCACGAATGAATTGAGACAGTCCAAAGACTCCAAATCCACTTCTACGTGGTTTTGGAGTCTTGTTTATCTTTATTAGCTCTATTGGCATTAGGCTTGGAACGAACGGAGCCTCTCTCCCATTCTATTCCGCCCCATATACTCCAACTAAAAACAACCGACTGCATTATGCAATCGGTTGCCTATTCATAAATCCGGTCTTATATTTAAAACGATTATACTCATTAATCAGTTCATCCAGTAGCATCGATTGTTGAAGGACTTTGTTGTCTTGCATGCCATGATTCTCCGCCAAACGACTTAACTCTTGCCTATTCCGTTCGATTTTATCTTTGATCTGCCTCGGTTCACTCATAGCATGCACCCCCTCTTTGTATAACATTTTAGGATACATTGCCAAAAAATTCATATTTTATTCCTTTGCAGAATAAAATATTTATTTACATCGAGATACTTTCAACATCAAGCATTTTGCATGGAGACATGAACTCTCCTCATCTCTACAAGATGTGGGCAAAGAAATTTATAGCATGTCTACATATCGTATTCAAGAAAGTTCAAATCAATTGACACCAAAGTGAGTCATGGACATATTATCATTTTTTCCCCACGTGTTTTTGGTACCTTTCTCTCCAAAAAGTTAATAACTTTATCAGAAAGTAATCTATTCATATAGATAATTATCATCACCGTTCTGCATGCCAAAATAACGAAGTCTGTATCCCTCTCGATAACGAGCACGCAATGGATTTATGAAGTAATCATTTTCAAACTCAATGTAACATGTTAAATAGAGCAGGATCAGATATTCCTCAAAACGCTGATTACCAAGAGTCATCTCACTCTCTTCCACTCCATAAAATACGCTGATTTCAAGATTTAATACAAGAGAAAATCCTCGCACAGTAGATTCAATTATCCATGCAAATTCTAGTGGCTCATGGATATCTTCATCCTTGTTCAGGCTAATTAATTGCTTAGTTCCCCTCTCATCCTTAAATACATAAGCTGCAACCGCCTGATCGAATCCGGCATAAGGGTCGTTACGCAAGTCGGAAAACTCCTCTAAATCGACCTTCTCAGCATAGTATTTCTCTGTTAGTCGTTCATGGATCTGCTCTAAAGTGAATGGATTAGGAATGTTTAACGTTATATATTTGTCATAAAGCTTTTGTATATCAATCTGCAATGGCGAATCCTCTTTTCGTTATGTCATATTTAATAACTACTTCCTTTTTAATTTATTCTTATTAAGATGAATATATCTATTAATCAGTTCATCTAGAACCCTAGACTGTTGAAGAACTTTATAGTCTTGCATGCCATGTTGCTCTACCAAGAGACGAAGATGTTGTTTACTCTGTTCTATTTGGTCTCTGATCTGTATCAGTTCACTCACAGCATGCCCCCCCTTTTTCAACCTATTCTAGGGTACATTCTCTAAACAATGGATAATCGAATACTTTGCAAAAATCTAAATCTCACCTTAAGCAATATGTTTAAGTGCATTGCACGAGCTTATATTCTTTGTAGAGTAGTATTTTATATATAGTTTTCTATACTTCGGTTTGTTATTAATCCAGTGTACAGTTCTTCCTGCTCAATAGTTGCTTGGCTTCTAAATTTCCCATAAAGATCAATTAATTTAATAGACATAAGGTCATCTCTACTACTTGAAGCCAGTTCCAAACTTGTCAGCAAAGCTTCAATACCCATCATATACTTTTGCTGGTGGAGCCTGTACTTCGCTAACTCATAATAAAAGCGTATATACCTATGATTTAACATTTGCTGGTTGTAGGTTCCTTCTAAATGTCTCTCCGTATTAAAATCTGTAATATACGAATCAAATCTATCCAATGCAAAATCAATGTTAAGCAAATGTTGATTAGCTGACTGAACAATATTTACGAATGCTATTAAGATTTCGTGAGGATTGGATTCAAGGTAATCTAAATAATATTCAATAACCTCATGCTTTCCACTACTTAAGCGATATAAATATCGATTTCCTTCTGCCCATCCTTTGAAACGATCTATTAATATCTGTTCTTCCTCAGTCGGGTTAGAAACTTCAACAACTTTTGCATAAATATCTGTGTATTCCAGCGCCTTTTCAAATTCCTTTCGTGCTTCACATACACTCGCCTTTAATAAATTTGCGTACGCTTTATATGTGAATATGGGATAAAAGGCAACCCTCTTTATATTTTTCCGTCTTCGAGATTGAAGTTCGAGCTGAAAATCAACTTTCCGTTCAAGTGCATCCGCCAATTTATCAACTTTATCCCAATGATGTATTGTGTTATAAACATTTGCTAGGTCCTTGATTGCATCCAATTGTATCTCTTCATCGAGCTTCTCAATATATGGCTCAAATTTTATCGCTGCACTTAGATTATCGAATTGTTTAATGGTTTTATGGAGCAAAAAAATACGGTACTGGCATAAAGCCAACCGCTCCGAATGCTGATATTTTTCTCCCTCTGCCACACATTCATATAAAATAAGTGCAGCTTCACTCAGCCCATTCTTATTAAATTCTTCGGCCATCTCAAATAATTCTGAAATGTAGGAGCGATCATCCGTAACTTGAATGACAACCTTTTGAATGCAAGCTAACTTATTAAACTCAGCACAACGATGAAGGAAAGGCTTTAAACGTCTCCAATGCGGAGCCGCTTCAATAAAGAACTCCACACTGTACATTTCATAGAAGTAACCCTTTTCCAATCCCATACCTGCAGTGATCTGATCTAGCTGACTCACTGCCATTGGTCTGCTACCTTTAAGACTAGCACTCAAGGTTCCAACGTTAACACCAGTAATATCAGAGAATTGCTGCAATTTAAATCCATGTTCCCTCATGTGATTCTCAATATATGTGCGTATCGTAGGTGCAAGTTTCAATTCTCCCACCTCCATCAACCAAAATGAATTAATTATTCAATAAGTTATAATAAATGTAATTCTAATCTTGTGTTTTACAGTGGTCAATCTCCACATAACAAAAAACTCACTCCCCTTTCAGGAAGTAAGTTTATAGCAACCAACAAATTTCTGATTTAATAACTACAGACCGCCGCCTCCATGCACGTGGAATAATGCTTGAATAGGTGACACATCGTCGAAAGTAACCAATTGACTAATGTTAATAACAATAAAGCTAAGCAAGATTAAATGCAGGATTTTCTTTTTTATCATAATAGCTCTGAACCTCCATCATTATTAATTTATACTGATGCTCAATTTCAGCATTTGCTATATTTCTATATCTCTCATATAACGCTACACAATGGATAATGTCTGTTTGATTTTTTATTTTGACGGCTTCTTCCAAACAATGCATCAGCTGCCTCATACCTTCTGGATAATCACAACGATTGAGATGATAGATAGTGCGTTCAAGTAAGAACGTGATGTACATATCTAATTCCACCTGTTCAGTATATCCCTTTAATCGCGTAACTTCTGAATTAATCTGATCGCTGAACTTGTAAATGATATCATCAATATTATGATCAAATTTATTAGCCGCCTCCAAAATATTTATCATTGCTGGCAGCAATTCCATTTCATTTTGCTCTATATAATTCACGTAAGCCGGCAAAACACCTTGATCGCCCATCATTAACTTATATAGATAGCTATTTGCTTCCGTCCAACCCTCGAATTTATCAATATAAATCTGATCTTCTTCATCCGGTTCAGCAATTTTTGTAAGACTGGCGTAGAGCTCTGTATATTGTAGAGCTTCTTCGTAGCGTCCTTGTCTCTCACATGCGGAAGACTTCAGCAAATTTGAATATGCTCTATATACAAACAAAGGATATGCCGTTATCCGATCACTTTTATCCGTTTTTTTCTTTGTGTAGGATTGCAAAATTTTAGTCTTCTGCTCTAGATCTTCAGCCAAAGTGAATACCTTGTCCCAGTATCTTAGAGCCAAGTATGTATTCGCCAGGTCTTTTATCGCATCCAGTTGCCGTTCCTCATCCAGCCGGTTAATATATGGTTCAAAATGTACGGCCGCACGAAGATTCTCATGCTGGTCCTGACCGAGAGATAGCGTAAAGATGCGATACTGACACAGAGCCAGACGCTCCGAGTGCTGATACTTCTCACATTCCGCCACACATTCGTACAACATCCGTGCAGCCTTCGTCTGTCCACGCTCAAGCATGCCTTCCGCCATCTCGAACAACTCCGAGATATACGAGCGATCATCCGTCACTTGCTGGATAACCTTCTGAATACATTCCAGCTTGTCCAATTCAGCACAACGCTGCAGGAATGGCTCCAGTCTTCTCCAATGGGGCGCCGATTCCACGAAACATTCAGCCCCATAGACCTCGTAGAAATATCCCTCTTCCAGCTTCATGCCTTGGGTAATCAGATCCAGTTGAGCCATAGCGATGGGCCGAGTCCCCTTAATAATCGCACTAAGCGTTCCAGCGTTAACCCCCGATATATCGGCAAAATACTGAAGGGTGTACCCCTGTTTCCTGATGTAGTCCTCAATATATGAGCGTATCGTAGTTGTAGGTTCCATGTATCCCACCTCCACAATGAAAATCCATAATTTTGAATTTATATGATAAGCACAATTTTAATCCTAAATTTTACAGCGGTCAATAAAAATCGTGGCAATTTCCTTCACATATATGCAAGGAAGCCTGAATATCCCTGCTTATAGAAAAAATCCATTAGAAGAATTCGTGAGAACGTGATACATTTAATCCAACTTACATATCCTACTATTTCAATAGGATTATACGACACAGACATTATCAAATCAGTTCAGGGAGAAGGTCAGATGAAATTTGCCTTGTTTAGTCTCATGATGAATCTGCCTAATGCAGTAACCGGGGAAGCGCTGACGACTCAACAGAAATTCCACAATATATTAGAGCAAGCGAAGCTGGCTGAACGACTGGGATTCGATGCCTATGGAATCGGTGAACGACACGGTGCACCTTTTCTATCTTCCTCGCCACCTGTCGTATTAACCGCAATAGCCGCAGCAACTACACGCATCCGGTTACTAACCACCGTCACTGTTCTTAGTATACTTGATCCGGTCCGGGTTGCCGAGGATTATGCCACGCTGGATCAATTATCGGGCGGACGGCTGGAGATGATCATCGGGAAAGGCAATGACCCTCGGCACTATCCGCTGTTCGGCATAAGCGAAGAGCAACAATGGGATTCACTCGATGAACGCTATCATCTGCTAAGACGGCTGTGGTCTGAAGAAAATGTAACCTGGCAGGGAACGTATCGCCCTCCTCTTGAGGGAGTAACCACCTGGCCAAGACCGCTTCAGCAATCCATCCCGATCTGGCACGGTAGCGCGTCCAGCACGGTCTCGACTGAACTCGCTGCCAAATATGGCGAGCCGCTCTTCACGTCGAACTCTTTTCACCCTCAGGCCAAATACAAAGCGTTAATTGATCACTATCGGGAGCGCCTCGATTATTATGGTCATGATCCGCAGCAGGCAGTGATTGGCTCCGGTGCCGGCAGTCTCTACCTTGCCGATACCGGTGAAGAAGCCATCCGTCACTACAAGCCATACTATGAAGCGTTCCATGCCACCGCCGCCGCACAGCATAACCAGTCTCCCTTCACCGATCTGGAGGATAACATTGCACGAGGTCCTGCATTAATCGGCAGTCCGGAGCAGGTCATTGAGAAAATTCTGGATTATCATGCCGCTTACGGACATCAGGTGCTGAGTATCAGCGTAGATGGACTGACGCATAGCGAGCAGCTGGAGCAAGTGGAGCGTTTTGCCAAGGAAGTGGCCCCTGTCTTACGCCGAGAACTGCCCAGTTCGGTATGGAATGAACCCCCGGTGTTAACCCAGCACTCATCCTTCCTTTCCTCTAATGCTACAGATTCATGGCCCACAGCCATCTCACCTATATTCCAGGTTTAGTTGCCCCGTACAATATACACGAGTTCCTTCCAGGGTGATTCCTACGAATCGCCCTCTTCCCTCGTACTCCCACTTGTATCGTCGGTCTTCCTGTACCTACTTGGACTGAATGCCTTCAAACAATGAACGGAGCAACACATCTACAAACCGATCATCCATTGCTTCACCCGTCACTAACATGCGATAGAACACTGGTCCGTAGATCAGATCAATGTACAATCCAATGTCTATCCCACTCTTCAATTCGCCGCGCTCCACACCCTTCTCCAGAATTCCCCGAGCTTCACGCCGACGTGGTTGGATGTATCGTGTACGGTACTCTTCGGCAAGCCCTTCATCCGACTGCCCTTCTCCAATAATCTGCGTAATCACTTTTCCTTCCCGACTGGTCAAAAAACGAACCAGATTACTCGCATGTATGCGTATATCCTCCAATACCGAGCCTGTATCCGGTACTGGCAATCTTGCCGTTGCAGCAGACATATATCCGTCCATGATGACGGCGCCTTTATTCGGCCACCATTTGTAGATGGTGGCTTTGCTCACCTGTGCACGTTCAGCAATTTTTTCAATCGTAACTGTCCCGAAGCCGTGCTCCAACAACAACTCGTACGATGCTGTAAGAATGGCATTCTGGGTTTCCATGTTACGCGGACGTCCTCTTTTGGCAGTCATCTTGAGCCCTCCTGGATGCAAATCATATATAGCATCATCAGTAATATTCATAAAAACGATACGTTCATTATACTAAAGAGTGATGAGTACACACAATTCATACTCCGCTTACCTTTTCGTTCTCATTTAAAGTTTCATTAGAATTATGTGATGCCTATTTACAATACTAAACGTTTAGTTTATTATATGTTTGTAATTAGTGAACACACCGTTTAGTAATTAATACTTTTATTATGAACTGTTTATAGGGAATATTAATTTATATCTGTGGAGGATGATTACGATGAATATGAGACAACAAGTGAAGCAGGCACCTGTGCCCACGTGGATTATTTTTTTGCTGGCCTCAGCTTGTGGATTGATTGTGGCAAACCTGTATTATGCTCAGACCGTTATCGGACCGATCAGCATAACCACGGGTCTTTCTTCTGCCGCTGCCGGATTGATCGTAACGTTGACTCAGATTGGTTATGTTATTGGTTTGTTATTCATCGTGCCGCTCAGTGACATTACCGAGAATCGGCGTCTGGTCGTACTTTTCCTCATCGCACTGGTCGTTGCCCTAATTGCTGCGGCTTTCTCGCCCACGGCTGTTATATTTCTGACTGCCTCTCTATTCATTGGCATAGGTTCTGTTGTCGCTCAGATTCTGGTGCCCTATGCAACGTATCTTACTTCCGAAGAGCAGCGCGGGCGTGTTGTGGGCAATGTAATGAGCGGGTTGCTACTGGGCATTATGCTGGCTCGTCCTGTCGCAAGCTTTATCACCAGTCTCTTCGGATGGCAGACAGTTTTTGTATTCTCCGCCATTGTCATAACACTTCTCATGCTGCTCCTATCACGTGCTCTTCCTGCTCGCCAACCTGAACCCGCCTTAAAATACGGTCAATTAATCGTGTCCTTGGGCACACTGTTCAGAACGATGCCGCTGCTGCGCCGCCGGGCGTTCTATCAGGCCAGTCTGTTTGGTGCTTTCAGCTTGTTCTGGACCACGGTTCCGCTGAGACTGGCTAACGATTTTGGCATGTCACAGCAAGGCATTGCCTGGTTCGCTCTGGCTGGTGTCGGAGGTGCTATTGCCGCTCCCATTGCCGGGAGACTGGCTGATCGCGGACTAACGCGTATTCTGACGGGTGCTGCCATGGTGATCGCTGCTGCTTCATTCGGTCTTGCTTATGCGTTCCAGAGCCACTCCACGTTTGCATTGATCCTGCTTGTGATCGTCGCAATCACACTGGATATGGCTGTCTCGGGAAATCTGGTGCTGGGTCAACGCATCATCTACTCGTTAGGAAGTGAAGCGAGAGGACGCGTGAATGGCATATTCATGTCGATCTTTTTTGTCGGCGGAGCTATTGGATCTTCTCTTGGAAGCTGGTCTTACGCCCATGGGGGCTGGAGTCTCACATCGCTGATTGGCCTGATCATGCCACTGCTTGCTTTGGTGTATTACTTTACGGAAAAGAAAGCCGTAGTCGTCAGCAATGAATAGAATGAATATATCGTTCAATCTGATTAACGGAGTAAGGGCAGAGCTAATCATCAAGATTAGCTCTGCCCTTACTGTTGTAATACCCACTTGGCTTCCCTGTGACAGGAAGTTATCACTATGATTAAGATGGATACATTTGCGTATTAGACTTTACTGTGAAGGGTAACTTGGTACCCATCTGGGTCGGCAAATGTAAAGGTTCTCCCGAATGGTCCATCTATTGGTGCAGATGTAATTTTTACGCCTGCTGCAACAAGCTTGTCGTGAATGTCTTGCGTATCCGGGGCATGGAGCCACAGAGCAACACCAAGTCCTGGCTGAGCACCTGAACCAAGTTCGGTTCCCGGCAATAGGTCACGCAGAGCAAATGCAATAGGTTTTGTTTCAAAAACTACCGCATGAGGTGGTCCCGCCTGTGAGCGTACCAGTCCGAGATAGTTTTGATAAAATTCGGCAGAGCTTTCAAGATTGCTAACCTGAAGTGAAATGAAATCCGGTCCAATTGCTGACATAATGTAATGTCCTCCTTAGTATGTGTATATCTTGATCATACAAGGCCGCTCTTGCCAACAGTATGTCAGTAGTGTTCTTTCATTTTTTTTAATTTTTTCGATTTCTTACTCGCTTTCTCTCTTACACCAATACAGGCAGATGCGTATTCGCATCATACTCCACCAACTGCTCACCGGCATGCAATTTCCGGACCAGATCGGGATTTGCGATAAACGGTCTTCCGAACGCAGCCAGATCTATGCTTCCCTTGCCAATAGCGTGCTCCGCAGTCTGAACATCCAGATCCCCCACACCAATGATGATTCCATCCCACTGACTTCGAATCCGCTCGTGAAAGGACTGCTCACCATCCCACGCTTTCGCATAATGATCTGTTGAGGGATGCAAGATTGTTATTCCCGTCTCGCGGAACAAGTTCAGATATGCATCTATCATTCCAGCTTTATCTGCCCAAGCATAGGATGCATCATCATCCTTTTTCTCAGAGAATCGTACCGATATGCGATCCACACGGATCTCTTTTTTCACAGCCACAATAATATCTCGCAGGAACCGCAATCTACCCGCAGTGTCGCCTCCATATTCATCTGTTCTGTGGTTGGTCTTCTCATTGATAAACTGGTCGATCAGATACCCATGCGCAGCATGCAGCTCGATCCCGTCGAACCCTGCCAGAACCGCATTATGGGCGGCCGTCTGAAAATGCTCAATAGTATCCGCTATATCCTGTGCACTCATCGCCTGAGGAACCTGATACAGCTTATGAAGCTTATGAACTCTTCCCTCTGCCGCAAGGCTGGAGGGCGCCAATGGAGCGGTTCCGATTAGATCGGAATGAGACAATCTTCCGACATGCCACAGTTGAGCAATAATGGTGCCTCCATGTCTGTGAACAGCATCTGTTACCCTTTTCCAAGAAATCGTCTGTTCATCTGTATATAAACCGGGGATGCCGTAAGTGCCTTTGCCTGCCAGATTCGGGTTAATGCCCTCGGTAATGATCAGCCCCACACCATCTCGCGCACGCTGCTCATAATACGCCACCATCTCATCCGTCACGGTCCCCTCCCGATCATCAGCAAATCCCCGGGTCAACGGTGCCATCACAATTCGGTTCCTTAATTGCCACTGATGAATCGTTACCGGGCTTAATAATGTTGAACGTGTATTCGTGTTATCCATGTCATATCCCTACTCTCTTCGTCATTATGGATATTGTAAGGCGGCTCTGATATATCGTAAAATGATTGAAATATATAGATGTATCTCTCATAGAGATACCTAACATCCACATCTGCGGAAGCAATTGAAGTTAATCCACGTTCAGGAGGACATAGCATGGAACTTTCCGATATCGATATTGTTCTCGCGGTGGCACGTTCAGGCAAAATCTCACAGGCCGCCAAAGAACTGAATTACGCGCAATCCAATGTCACCACACGCATCAAAAAACTGGAGCAGGAATATCAGATACAGCTGTTTAATCGATTTCCCAAAGGCGTTGTGCTGACCTCCAAAGGAGAACAGTTTATTGAATACGCTACACGCATTCACAACCTTTTGCACGATCTGAAGCAGGATATGACCGATCCCGGGGAGCCTTCTGGCATGCTAAAAATCGGCATTGTGGAGACGGCGGCATCTAGCCGCTTTATGGAAATTCTGAATGAGTATCAAATAACCTATCCGAAGGTATCCATCTCACTCGTCAACGCCACTTCACCCAAAGTACTGCGCAAGAAAATACAGGACTATGAGATTGATGGTGCTTTTATTAGCGGGGCTTGTGTGAAAGAAGGTTTGAAGGTGGAATACGAGATGCAGGACACCGTTCATATCATCTCCAAAAAGACAGACGCACCACCCGAAAGCCTGTGCCAAGTATCGTGGGTTGTTTTCCCTGAGGGCTGCCCGTATCGTGAAATGACCGAAGAATTTTTGCAGGAAGAGGGGCTGTCCGCCCGTAATATCATTGAAGTTAGTACGATGGAAAACCTGCTTAGCTGTGTGGAGTCTGGCATTGCTTTTACCATTATGCCGTGCAGCGTTATTCACAAGAAACCGAATGATTTCTCCGTATTCGATCTGGCAGATCGTTTTACACATACCACGACAACCTTTGTCCGCGGTGAGGATCGTTATGTCAGCAGTGCGCTGGACCAATTCATGAAGCTGCTGAATCAGAAGTGCATTACGTTTTAAGAGTGCAACCTATACCACAACACCATCACACGGAACATTGCCTTCTTACGCATTACTTAGATGGAGACAGGGGTGCTGGTTGCAAAACAAAAAAAACACTCCGAAGAGTGTTTTTTTTGCGTTATTTTTTCCCTCTATATCATATTCAACTAGCGCTTACTCCACCTTGAATCTTGCGGCCGATTCGGCCAGCTTTTGCGTCAATTGATCGATCGTATCGACCATGTTCGCCAACTGCTGTACCGTCGAAGACTGCTCCATCATGGTTGCCGTTACCTCTTCAACCGATGCAGATACCTGCTCTCCTGAAGCCGACAAGCTATGTGCTGACTCCAGTACGTCGTCCTTGTTCTGCAACATCTCTTGCATCTGTCCTGCCATCGTGGCGATCTGTTGATTAATGACCGTCACCTTCTCCAAAATCACATCAAACGCCTGACGGGTCTGAATGACAAGCTCATCCTGCCTGGACGAGATCGTGTGAATTTCCGCAACACTTTGGTTGTTCTCGGCGACATCGGCCAGGTTCTGTTCGATAATGCTAGAGATTTCCTTGGACTGGCGGGCACTCTGCTCTGCCAGGTTGCGGATCTCTTCGGCCACTACCGCAAATCCTCTGCCATGCTCTCCAGCCCGTGATGCTTCAATTGAAGCATTCAATGCAAGCAGGTTCGTCTGCTTAGCGATCTGGCTGATGGCTTCCGTGATCTGACTAATACTGCCCGAACTGGTTTGAAGTTTGACGGTAATCTCAGAGATTTTCTCCACTTCCCGTTCGTTCACCTCATTGATACGCATCAGTTCATTGACAACTTCATTCCCGTTGTGAAATACATTTTCGATCTCATCCGCTCTTGCCTTCACATCCTGTGCACTGCTGTTCATGGCAGCCACTTTATCGCCGAAGCTGTTGAATTTGCCTGCAATCTGCTCCGTATCTTCCGATTGGGCCTCCATCGCCTTCGCGATCCCCATGGACGTCGCCGATGTTTCATCAATGGATCTGGCCGTCTGTCTGGATGTCTCCTCCAGCTCCTGCGTGCTGGCCTGAAGGACATGAATCGAACTATTCATATCGGTAATCAGGATCCTGTTTTTCTCCACCATGCCATTGAAACTCTCAGCCAGATCCTTGAATTCGCTGTTATACTTGCCGTCTGCTTTTACGGTCAGATTCCCTTCGGCAAGTTGCTTGAACAGACCTGTAAGGCGAATGACTGGTTTCGTTATATTACGAGATATGAGCAACCCAACAAAGATTGCCAGCATGATTCCGATTGCAGTAACGACCAGCATCTGTTTGAACATATCCTCCACCGGGCGTCTTATATCATCATAGTCGTCAATAATCACCACAGAGAGATCTGCACCCGGAATCTGATTAATACGATAGTAGGTACCGTCTCGATCCATCGAAGTGATTTTCACTTTGTCTGTGGCTCTGGCTTCGATAATTCCCATCGCGTCTTTATCCTCTTCCAGCGTTTGTCCCACAACGGAAGGGTCTATTGAATCATACATAATGATGCCGCTCCGGCTCAGCACTTCAACTTTGCCTTGACCATTGATCTTAATGTCTCCGAGTTGCCCCAGGAAAAAGTTGCTATCCACCGACATGGCGAACACACCCAGTATATTCCCCTCATCATCGATGATGGGCTCCGAGAATGCAATAATTAGCTTCTTGCTAGTCTTTGAGACGACGGCATCACTGATGAAGGATCTCCCTTGGATAGACTCCTTGAAATATTCCCGATCTCCCCGTGACTGCCCAATCACTTCCGGCATGGTTCCCGCCACCATGATTCCTTCCTTATCAAACACGAATAGGTCCGGCTTGGTGCCGATCGTGTCAGATATACTGTCGGTAAGAATCGTATTCGCTCTATTGAAGTATGGATTCTCATCTGTGAAGAAGGTCTCATCTGTCATTTCATTGGTATTACGCAAATCCAAGAGTTCTTTGAAAGTACTATGTACGGATATAGCATGACTCAATTGTTGCTGAAGTTGCATCGCTGTCCAGAGCCCTTCCCCAAGGCGGTCAGCCAACACGTTAATCTCATCCTTGCTTTTCCTGACCACAACATCAGATGAAATCATGTAACTCGTGGCCGTTGTCCCGATCAGCACCACAATTACCAGAAAGCTAAGCATAATTGGTAGCTTAATTTTAAGCGACACATTTTTGATCCTATACCCTATCCCTTGCTTTTCCCCCGTTTTCCCCATTTCCACTTCTCCCCACTTCCCTGAACCATCTCCATCTGATCGATGTATTTACTTTATCGGAAAAAACAATATTAGAATTGATGTATTAGAGAAAAATTGCCACTGTTTTTTGTTTTTATATTCTGAAAGCATAAAAAAAACTGCCTGTCAGATCGACATGATCCATCTCTGGAATGGATGTTGCCGTTATCTAACAGACAGTTTTCAGATTATACGATGAATGGATGAAGCTTACTTACGCAATCTCCGGGAACTCAAAGCGTGATGACCATTCTGCAGGAATGTGCTACGCGTATTCTTCATCTGTTCGATCCGTCGCTCAGCCAGACGATCTGCGGCAACATAAGTTGCGATGCCTTCGGTACGTGAGCTTTCGAATATTTTCTCCAAATTGGTATAGATCTCTCCGATCTTGCTCCACGCCCGATCCGCGTTGTAACCATTCAGCTCATCTGCAATATTGATCACACCACCAGCATTGATGACGTAGTCAGGCGCGTATACGATGCCCATATCATATAGTTGATCTCCATGACGGGTCTCTAGAAGCTGATTATTCGCACAGCCCGCGACCACCTTCGCCTTGAGCGTCTTGAGTGTGTCGTCATTAATCGTGCCACCCAGCGCACATGGTGCATAGATATCACAATCCACACCCGTGATGTCTGCGGGATCCACAGCGGTCGCGCCGAAGCGATCCACAGCCTGCTTGACCGAGTCCTTATGGATATCCGTAACGATCAGACGTGCACCTTCCTCATACAGATATTTGCATAGATGCATTGCGACATTGCCCACGCCTTGAACCGCTATCGTTTTGCCTTCCAGCATATTTGTTCCAAATGCTTCTTTGGCTGCTGCCTTGATCCCGCGATATACACCCCAAGCCGTTGCAGGCGATGGATTCCCGGATGAACCATAACTTGCCGAGATGCCTGTTACATAATCAGTTTCCTGATAGATCAAGTTCATGTCTTCTTCCGTCGTTCCCACATCCTCGGCCGTGATATAACGTCCGTTCAATCCTTGAATATATCGTCCAAACGCCCGAAACATCGCTTCGTTTTTGTCACGCCGCGGATCTCCGATGATAACGGTCTTGCCGCCGCCCAGATTGAGGCCTGATATCGCATTCTTATATGTCATACCACGGGCAAGGCGCAGGGCATCTTCAATGGCTGCTTCTTCTGAAGCGTAAGTCCACATCCGCGTCCCTCCCAGCGCAGGGCCGAGTGTAGTGTCGTGTATGGCGATAATTGCTTTTAACCCTGAATTTCGATCCTGGCACAGAACCAGTTCCTCATAATCGTGATGCTCCATTGCTTCAAACCAACTCATGTGCTAACCGTCTCCTCCAACCATTTTTGCGATCCTATCGCAGTGTTCTCTATTTAATTACCATCCTCTATTGTACCCATGAATACCCAGTTTGTGCAAAATCACATCGCAATGTCAGAGAAGCATCGGTTCACATTTTAAGAAAGGATCTCAACCACATTGATTGGATGCAAATCGCCATCTACAGCGAATGAGGCCTGCCCCGTCTCTTCAGAAACGACCAGCACAACCGCATCCGTCAATTCGCTTAGTCCCAACGCAGCGCGATGACGGGTGCCGATCTTTCGTTCATGCACTTCTGCCTGCGACAATGGCAACACATTTCCCGCGGATACGATCTGATTGCCACGAATTAGTACGGCCCCGTCATGCAGAGGCGCACCGGGAATGAACAGCGATTCCAGCAACGCATGCGTCACTCTCGCATCCACCGCCACCCCTGAATGGATGATCGACTCCAACGGAACTTCGCGTTCAATCACAATCAGCGCACCATATCTCCGGTCAGATAGATGCTGTACGCTCGATGTTAATTCGGCAAACTTCTCGGTAAAGGGTGACAGATAACAATCCAGATAAAACGAAGAGGCGAGTACCTCGATCTGCTTGATCTCCGCTCGAATCTCTGCAAATTGTCCCAACAGACAGGCACTGTCATTGTCAAACCGGGATAACGTCAGATTCATTCGATCCGCCACACGATGGAGGTCCGCCTTGAGCTTCTGTCTCATCGAAGAACTGTCACAGTCTGCTTGCCGATTCATCATTCGTCGCCTCCTTTTTGGGTTGGACCTGTTGTACCTCGCACCACATCATTAGTACCCATAACTTCCCCTTCGGAGCAGGTATTTATGCAATGACAGCAAGGCTGTATGAGCTAATCAAGGTCTTATTGCAACGGGTATAACAAGTAAAAAAAGAGCCTGTCCGCAAACCTTCACGGTCAGGCCCTATTCGCATAATAATTTGATCTTTGCCTATTTCACTTATTGAGCTTTTCCGTATGAACCTGCCTTAAATGTAGTCGGGTCATACCACTTGTACCCTGCTGCGGGTGCAGCCCACGGCTCAAGTTGCGGCTCGGTCGATGCAGCCGGAGCTTCCATCGGAAGCAGGCTTGTTGCCGTATCCAATGTCAGTCCTGGCACTTGCGCCAGACTGGTATAGCTCTCTTTGACTGCGAGCCATTTCACGGTATTCACGAGGAAAGTAGCATCATCCACTTCTTTGAATCCATCATAAGTCTTCTTGGTAGCACCAGTCTCTTCTCGCAAATATTTCGGAGTAGCGTCTTCTACAGGGGAAGAGTCGCCGATAAATGCGGCTTTGCCCGCACCAATCTTCGCGATGGCGGCATAGGCTCCTTCAGCTCGTCCACCACCATTGTATACGCCCTGATCCACGGCATTCCCCCACTTGGACACACCACTTGGTACGTACACCAAGCCTTTGGCCTTGTTCGGGTCCATAATTGCAATGGTCGATCCGGCATGCATGGCTACAGAATTAACGCCAGCCGTAATGCCGAAGGATTGTGCAGGTGCAACGATATCCGATGCGTTCACATCGCCGAGAGCATTGTAGCGGAAACGAACACCAAAGTTCGTCGCCAGCCAATCGGAGCTAATCACACCCTGCATGGCAGGTGATTCAGCTTCAGCCGAAGACATGCCTTTGGCTGGATTCAGAAAGGCACCACGGCGATAACCGTTGAATACTTCGGAAGAATCCCAGCGATTTTTGTTGCGGTCTGCATTATAGTGATCGGAGATGAAGAAGATACTTCCTCCGTTCTGTACATACTGCACCAGCGCAGCCTGCTCAGTCGCCTTGAACGGCACGTTGGCTTCGCCGATGACAAAGACGTGGTAATCTTTCAATTTATTATAGGTGATGGCTTGCTCACCAAATGTATACGGGATACTGCGTTCCAGCTGATCCACGGCAAAGCCTGCGTTTCGCAGACCAGTGGCAAAATCCGAAAATGCCCCGTCAATAATCCAGTCGGCAGCACCTGCTGTCTGGGCATGGGTATTATCGAACAATACTTTCTTGCCAGTACCATCCGGTAATGTTGTACCTGGGTTCGGTTCTGGATCAGGATTGGTTGTTCCGGAGGAAAGCGCGATGGACGTTGGGTTTTTGACTCCTGCATAGCTGTTGTAGGCACCTAAGGTTCCGGTTACGATGATCTTTTTACCTACAAGACTCGGATTGGAAGCCAGTCCATATTGCGAACGGAAAGATGCGGGAACTTGTACATCCAATAATCTGGCGTTGGTTCGCTCTGACGCTGAATCTGCAATCAGAACATTAAAATCATTGGCATACGGAGATGTAAACTTGGCTGTAAGCGAGCCGGTAGCATGTCCAACAATGATCCCTTCAACCGTTGCCGTTCCTCCACCGCTCTGGGCAGCGATGGCCTGAGATACAGTAAGTGGTGCTGCAGCTTGTACCGGACTTTGCGAACCCGGCCCGAGCAATGCGGTTGCCATCATGATAAAGACCAGGAATGCCCCGATCCAGTGCTGCCATAACGCCTTCTTCATATTCCCTTTCTCCTCCTCCAAATTACCTGATAATGGGTTATCCTCCTTTAATTTAATTGTTCATATGATGAATTCCTCTATATTTTTGTAAAATTTATGAAAAAGTTTAGAAGTTGAGTCTATTTGCCCATACTGTTGATCATACCTTACATAGTCGAAGGAGTAGATGATAGATTATGACGAAGCTTATATTTTTAATACCTTTGTTGATTGTTCCTCTAATTATGGCTTATGTTGCACTTCGTTCTCGGATGGTTACCCGACTGTTCCATATTGTTGCGCTGCTCTGCTTTTATAGTGCGGCAACGGTCATCGCAGGTGATGTGTATGCGACCAATGCCCATATGACCACATTCACCACCGAGATTCACCATTTCCTGCTGAATGGCTGGTTCCTGTATCCGGCTGCATATCTGGGTGTATACATCCCCTATGTGCTGTGGATGAGCCTGTTTTCAGAAAAAAGTTGAATTCATTACGGACTTGGGATTGCATTTTGCCATCGTTCATTGCATAATGAGTAAATAACTGTGATAATGATTATCATTATTGAACTTGTCTCTATGTACCTGTCTACTGCATATGATTTTACGATTTTATAGATAAAGGGGAACGAACATCGAATGAATACACCTCTGCAAAAGGCTGACCTGCAGCTTGACGATTACTTGGATCTTCTGAACCTGGCAACCAATCTGGGTGATACGAAATGGCAAAAGGAAATTATCCGCAAGCTGGCGTATACGTATCCCGCAGTTCAATGTAAACAACCACAATAGCATTCCACATACATCATAGATCTACATCATGGCTCATAACCGATTCATTCGTTGAATCTGTTGTGGGCTATTTTTGTTGTACAATGTACATTAAAGTTATCAAACGTAAAGGAGTGAACAACGATGCAATTGGAGACGGACAGATTGATCATCCGGGAGATTCGGGAGACCGACTGGGAGAGAATTCATGCCTATACCTCCATGACGGAAGTTACACAGCATACAGCATGGGGACCGAATACGGAAGAGGATACACGGGCATACGTGCAGTTTGTATTGGACACGCAGCAGGCACATCCACGAGAGGGCTTTGAACTTGCGATATGTTTAAAAAGTGACGGGACTCTCCTTGGGGGAGTCGGCATTCACGTTATGGAGAAAACCAATGCAGAGATCGGTTACGTCCTCAACCCTGCTTACCAAGGGAAAGGTTATGCCGCTGAAGCAGCTCGCGCTTTACTGGGTTTCGGTTTCAACGAACTTGGCATTCACCGCATTTACGCTAAATGTCGTCCGCACAACACGGCTTCGGAGAACGTTATGAAGAAGATTGGTATGCAGCGTGAAGGTCTGCTGCGAGAGCACTGGTTCTACAAAGGCTCCTTTCATGATTCGGTGCTCTATTCGATTCTCGCCAGTGAATATGGGGCAACCAATGGAGACCAAACGTTACATATGTAATTCTTCGTATTCTCCGCGCACACCAAAAAGCTGACACCACCGATACGGATGCCAGCTTTTTCTTACTCTCCGTAACGACCCCAATCGCCAATGGAGGTGAAGCCTCGGAACACCCGGACAAGCTAACTTACAATCGGCACAGCTCTGCCGGGCAGCTTGGGAATGTCGGACATCCGCACATGCAGCGCAAGGCTTCCAGATCCCGAATCATCAGTTTGCCGTCCATCATATCTAGCGTACCTTGTTCCTTCCATGCCCCCAGCATCCGCGTTACACTCTCCCGGGTCGCTCCGATCATCTCGGCAAGCTCGGTATGGTTCAGCTTCATGTCTAGCACGATGCCATCCGGTGTAGTCTTGCCATACGAGTTGCTAGCACGGATCAGAGTCGAAGCGAGTGCACCCGCCTTGCCATAGAGCAGCAAATCACGGAATCTCGACTGAGTGATTCGCTGCGACAGTGCCATCCATTGCAAGAATTTCAAAGCAAGGTCGCCATGTTTGCTGAGTATACTTTCCAGGTCGCTAAGCGAGATAATGGCCAGTTCCCCTTTTTCCGCCATCTCTGCACTGTAGCTATGATTCAATCCGCCGATGCCCCCGAATTCACCGATGAGATCGCCGCTTTGCTGAATGGATAAAATAATTTCCTTGCCATCCTCCGTCGACTTGGTCATTTTCACTCGTCCCGAACGAATGTAGTACAGATATCCGGCTTCATCGCCTTCGAGAAAGAGACTATACCCCGACTTTACCCGTTTGGGCTGCATTTTCGCTTCAATCAGGTCCCATTGCTCAGGTGTAACGAACGAAAGGATTCCGCCTGTTTCTCGTGTCATTTTGCCCGCCTCCGTTTGTTTCTGCTCTGTTCTTTGGGTTGTTCTTTCTACAAATACTGTACCCATAACCTTCGTCCCCCTCCGTGATTCCTTATGTATCTATCATATCGCGAAAGTAGCTTCAGGGTTATCGGGGGATTACCTGATCCTTGGCGAGAAACTCCCTGAATTTGCTGTGAGAAAAGTCACATTTCACCGATATGCCTCATCCTTCGCATTTCTTCAATCCCTTGGTGCACCTTATTCAGGAACCCTCCACGGCCCAGGTTCAGTAGATTCTAGAACGGAAATAGGGGTTTTCCCTGAATTACAATGTACGAGAAAGGGACTACAATAGAACTAACATCGTAATACCCTTACTTTAAGATGATCCTAGCAAAGGTTAATGATATTGATTCTACTTTACGTACGTTATAATTCCGAAAAAGGAAGTGTCCTCTCATGCATGATGAACTGCCATCTGGCATTCAGGAGATGATCGACGGCCTGCGCCTGAACACATCCAGCGACTTCTGCGGACTTGCCTGTCTGAACGGGACGATGCTGCGCTGGAAGTATACCTCTGGGGCTAGTAATGAACGGGTGAAACGCATGGAAATGCGTCCCGGACAAGATCTGGTAGGCACAGCCCTTCGGACTGGACGCACAGCCCGATCTGATGCACAATCCACCGGGGAGCATACACCCGGTCGCTGCCCGTTAATGCTTGCTGAGCGGCTGGTAAGTGCCATAGCGGTACCTGTGTTCCAGGAAGGAAGCGTGCCTGGCGCCGTGCTGCTCGTTGGCAGCAGACTGCCTTGTACCTTCTCACCGGACATGGTCCGGCAGACGGAGCAAGTCGCTCTACATCTTCAGCCGAAGGTGTTTGGATAAAAGTTTGAACTATAGAGTGAGAGAAGCCATTCGGAGATTTAAGCTCTGAATCGCTTCTTTTTTTGTTATGATATAGATAGAACTGAGGAAGCGGACAGGGGGAAATCATGTGATTCAACTATTAGTTGTAGACGACCATGTCGTCGTGCGTTCCGGGCTGATCGCCTTACTCGAAGGAAAGAATGATATACATATCGTTGGAGATGCCGCTGACGGCGATGAAGCCATTGCCAAGGCTCAAGAATTGAAGCCAGATGTGGTATTGATGGATTTCAGCATGCCACCGGGCAAAGACGGTCTGACGGCTACGGCTGAATTGAAGAAATTGATGCCGGATGTCTCCATTTTGATACTAACCATGCATGACGATGAAGAATATCTGTTCCGCGCCATCCACGCGGGAGCATCCGGATATATACTCAAAAGTGCGCCGCATGAAGAATTGCTTGCCGCGATTCGTTCCGTAGCAGAGGGTAGCGCCTATCTGTACCCCAGTGCAACCAAGCGGCTGATGAGTGAATACCTGGACAAAGCCAAACAGGAAAACGCCGGACCGTATGACACGTTATCCGAGCGGGAGAAAGAGATTTTGTCCTGGATTGCCAAAGGCTACGCCAACAAGGAGATCGCCGAACATCTGATCATCAGTGTCAAAACGGTCGAATCCCATAAAAGCAATCTGATGGAGAAACTTGGTCTGCGTACAAGACCCGAACTTGTGAAGTTCGCCATGAAAAAGGGGTTGCTGAACTTTGAGTAGTGCACGCAAGAACAGACTAAGTGGACTCGCAGACCAACCCGTACGGCTCCTGCTGAACGAAATCGACAATCATATTACGGATAACGAATTTCGCAGCCGGTTGAAAGGTTCCCTTCATCAACTAAGTGATCTGAAATTTGCTCTGGATGAGTCCTCTATCGTTGCCCTCACGGACCGCAAAGGGAAAATCCAATATGTGAATGATAAATTCTGTGAAATCTCGCAGTATGAGCGCGAGGAACTGATCGGTAAAGATCATCGAATCATTAATTCCGGATACCATGGCAAGACCTTTATGAAAAACCTGTGGGACACGATATCCTCAGGTAAGGTTTGGAACGGGGAAATTCGCAATCGTGCCAGGGATGGCAGTTATTATTGGGTTAACACCACCATCGTGCCTTTCCTCGATAATGACGGTGAACCCTATCAATACCTGGCTGTACGTAGTGAGGTAACCAAGCTGAAATCCGTCGAAGCCGAATTACAGAAGATGATGTCCCAAGTGATGAACATTCAGGAAGAGGAACGACGTCGGATCTCACGTGAACTGCATGACGGGATTGGGCAGAGTCTCTTCTCTCTGGTTATTCAGATGGACCGACTGCTGGCAGACCAGCCTCAACCGGGTGTTGAAGCACTGCGGAAGCAGGTCACGGGCATCATGGAAGATGTGCGCGGTATGGCATGGGAGCTGAGACCATCCGTTCTGGATGATCTGGGTGTTGTTCCGGCCATTCGGACGTATATTGAGAATTACACCCGTCACTACGGAATCGAAGTCGATCTGGAATGTAATTTGCGCAAGCGACTGGAGATGAATCGGGAGATTTCCATATACCGGATTATTCAGGAAGCCTTAACGAATGTCGCAAAGTATGCCGATGTTTCCGAGGCACGTGTTACTGTCGAAGATGCTGAGGACATGACGATGGTTATTATTGAAGACCAGGGGGCTGGATTCAGCGAAGCAACCGCTGGCAATGGCGTTGGATTGTTCAGCATGGAAGAGCGTGCCCGTGGTGCAGGAGGAACGTTAAGAGTGTCTTCCGAGCCTGGCGAAGGGACCACCGTTACCCTTTTACTGCCCAAGACAGCACAAGCATAACCGACTTTCTTCGCATCGTGCTTTGCGCTTCACTCCATCTATCTATTATTTAACGGCTGCTCGCTATTGGAACGCGCGAGTGGCCTTTTTATTTTTTTCAATTGGTCAAAATAACAAAATGAAAGATCAAAATCGGTTAAATTCAATAATCATGATAAATAGATTGACTTGAGTTACGATTCGTCATTAAACTATGAATGCCACATACACATTGTATGTTCAGTAAAATTTCATTGTTCATTTTATATAGCGAGAGAAAAGGATGGTCAACATGTCAGAGAAACGCTCCTCCAAGGGAGGAGAAATTCCGCAAATGTACAATCTCGACGAGATGGATCGCAAAATCATCGCTGCGCTTCACAAGAACAGCCGGATATCCTATACGGATCTGGGAACACAAATCGGGTTGTCACGTGTAGCAGTCCAAGCACGCATCAATGCGTTATCCGAAAAAGGAATCATTGAACGCTTCACCGTTGTGATCAACCCTGGCAAGGTTGGACTTCAGGTCTCGGCCTTTTTTAATGTGGATGTCGAACCACCCTTCCTGGATGAAGTGGCAGAGAAACTAGACGAAGAGCCAGCTGTCACCAGCCTCTATCATATGACAGGCCCGAGTACCCTGCACATGCACGGTATTTTTGCGGATATGGAAGAGATGGAGCAGTTCTTGCTGGAGAAGCTCTACAAGATGCCAGGCATCGTCAAAGTGGAATCACAGCTGTTATTAAAACGATATAAAAGCCGGATGGGCATGAGACTCTAGGAGGAAATCAGCATGGGTTGGAAAGATTACAACGGTCTCGTGATCGGAATGGTACGAACCGGAATTCTCGGATATGGCGGCGGCCCTTCGGTGATCCCGTTGATCCGTTACGAAGCCGTTACGCGTTACAAATGGGTCAGTGATGAGGAGTTCGGCGAGATTTTGGCTATCGCCAACGCCCTGCCGGGTCCCATCGCGACCAAGATGGCCGCCTATCTCGGTTATAAAACCAAAGGTGTACTGGGCGCAATTGTGTCCGTACTCGCTCATATTTTGCCGACAAGCATTGCCATCATTGCTCTGCTCGGTTCCATGTACGCGCTGCGCGAGTCGAAAGTGGTAGCAGGCATGGTAGCCGCTGTTCGGCCAGTCATTTTTGTCATGCTGGGCATGATGGCTTATGAATTCGCCATGAAAGCCTGGAAGGGACTCGGCAAAGCTTTTGCCGCCCTCTTCGGCGTAATTGCCTTTGTACTGTTGCAGCTGCTGGATATCCATCCAGGGATTGTGATCGCGGTTTTCCTTGGATATGGTGTCTTCCATCTGGATCTGGTCCAGCGCTTCAAATCCAAAGGCAAATCCGATAAGGGGGTGTCCTAAGGATGCTCCAGACATGGTGGGAATTATTTTGGGGATTTTTCGTAGCAAACATATTGGGATATGGGGGCGGCCCGGCGTCCATTCCGCTAATGCAGGAAGAGATTGTGAACCATTACCAATGGATGACCACAGAACAATTCGGGGATGTGCTGGCGATTGGTAACGCCCTTCCCGGTCCGATTGCAACCAAAATTGCTGCATTTGTCGGGTATCACGTGGCAGGCTGGTTTGGGGCATTTATCGCAAGTTTTGCCACAATTGTACCTTCGGCAACCGCACTAATTATATTACTTCGTCTGTTGAACAAACATCGTACTTCACCGAAAGTCAAAGGTATGACTCTACTCGTGCAGCCTGTTATCGCTGTGCTCATGATTCTGCTCACATGGGAATTCGGTCAGCTATCCACCGATTCCATCGGCATCTGGCAGACGTTGATCATTGCAGGCATCTCGCTCTGGGTCATGACCAAGACCAAGCTGCACCCAGCCATTCTGATCGTGATCGCATTTGCCTATGGTGCGCTGGTACTGTCTCACACGATGTAGTTTATATCAATCTAATTATTAGACATAAAAAATAGGCATACCGTTCACGGTATGCCTATTCTACCTAATCCTGCATTGTTTAACTTTTTCTTGCCATAGCAATAGTCACCAGAATAAAACCCGCGACTAATAAAATAATTCCTGCCATACCTAACCAACTGTTGAGTTGAAATTGGCTTGTTAAAAAAAGACCTAAAATCCCCATTTCAATTCCCAATAAACCGATTTGCAATGTACTTTTTTTCCTCAATAGAGTGTTTAATAAAAGAACAATTACAGCGGATACAAATATTATTATTATAAGAGCCAATGGTAGGGCCATCACGTCATTCTCCTAATGTTTGTATAAGTATAGACTAGATAACAGTATAAACATTTATTCGTTTAAAATCTAACGTCATTGCTAAAAGCAGGAAAACTTGATCCAGCGTTTTTATAAGATACATCAACCCCAGCAGTTTTACTAGATACACCAAACTTAACACTGTCAATGGAAGTCGAATTCCAAGTATGGACATAGTATGTTGTTGCTACACCAGTTGAACTTGAAAAATCCGATGAGTATCTCGCTAATCCCGCAAAATGTTTACCAATATATGAAAAGTATTCTGTTGTTGGAGTTATGCCAAGCCAAGTTTTCTTAACTCTAATTTTATCTTGAATCTGGAAACCGAATCCCTTACTTCCGTCTCCGTCTGATCTATTGCTTGTAGTTACTTCATTACCATTACCATCAGAGATATACCCATATACACTATTAATTTTCGATTTGTATGTGCCGCCCATACTAGTGTAACCAACTCCAAAGCCTTCCACACCACCAACATTATATGTTTCTCCAACCCTACCTATCCCTGGCCAAACCAATGGATTATGTTCGATCCAATTATCATTTTTCCAATAACCACCGCCAACCACCGCCAACGACTACCCACTCCTTACTGTTACTATCATAGTAAATGTTTGGTTTAGTCATGGTAATATTACTATTATCAATTGCTAATGCACCTAAAAACTCATCATTATACTCCTTAGGAATCTCAAGTTTATATACACCTAAACTTTCCATCACATCCGTAATTTCTTCTTCATCTTTAGCCTCTGCTGTTAATTTCGCCAAAGTGTAATCAATATCAACATTGATTTCCACTAAATTCTTTGACTTCAATGAGGCTCTATTAACTAATTCTTGTTTTGCTTCAACTATATCAAATTCTTCTCTTGCTGAAATAGCAGGGGTAATTAGGGAAGTAACTAAGAATGTACAACACATAACCATAAGCATACGTTTAATATTCAAAAAATCATTACTTTCCATATAATTGTTTTATTGGATGAAATACACATTTATTATTAAATATATTTCAATATATGTAAATTATATTTTAGTTGTAAATATCAATTTTCAGTGTATCTATGCTTAAACATACATCCAGATTTATTTTAATAATATCTCAAAAATTACTATTAATAATTAAAAATGTAATCCACGAGAAACAAAAAAAAAAGCAGAGATGACAGTATCTATATTGTCATCTCTGCTTTTTAAATTCCGCAAGGAATACTAAAATCAACTTACTTCGCTTCAACCACTACCGTTACTTTGGTTTTCACACCTGCAAATGTTACTGTAATCGTTGCTTTACCTTTGCCGTTCGCCTGAATGATTCCATCTTTCACCGATGCTGTTGCAATACGGGAAGATTTCCAGAGAGCCGGTTTGGATACATTGGCTTCACTGCCATCGGCATACGTTGCAGTAGCCGCTACAGTTACCTTTTCACCAGGTTTCATGGTCAACGTTACTTTATCTGTCTGCAAATATTTCAGTGTATCCACATCTACAGCGATCGTGACAGACTTGCTACCGTATTTTGCAGTAATTTTGGCTTTACCAGAACCTGTAGCTTTGACTTTACCTTTGGTCACTTGAGCTACTTTGTAGCTGTTCGTTTTCCATTCAGCTTTGTCCGTAACATCACGCTCGCTACCGTCGCTCAAGATCGCAGTTACCGTCAGATCAGCTGTATCGCCTGACTTCAGGGACAGAGCCGGCTCGGAAGCTTCAATACGTGAGATGACATCCACTTCGACCTGAATGGTTACTTTTTTGGAGCCGTATTCTGCCGTAATATTGGCTTTACCACTGCTGTTACCTGTGATCACGCCTTTTTTCACGTCAGCTACACGTGCATTGCTGGATTTCCAAGTTGCTTCGGATGTAACATCCAGCGTATTGCCGTCCTCATCCGTACCTGTTAGAAGGATGGTCTGTGTTTCTTTGGCGGACAGAACAACGAAGTTCACATCTGCTTCCAGTCCACTAGCCATACCTACTTCGACAGGCAGAGTCAGTGTTTTACCTTCAATCTTCGCTGTGATGGTTACCTTACCTGTAGCAACACCTGTGATAACCCCTTTGCTATCTACCTCAGCGATTTTGTCGCTGCTGCTGCTCCAAGTTGCATCTTCGGATACATCTTTGGATGTTTCACCATACAACGCCAGTACTTTGGCAGAAGTCGTTCCACCAACAGCTACTGATGCTTTTTTCTTATCCATTTCATACTTGTCCGGAACGTCTACATTTACTGTAAATTTAACCGTTTTACCGCCATAAGCTACAGTGATCGTAGCCGTACCGGATTTGTACGCGATCAGATCGCCGTTCGATACATATACAACATCTGCATTGCTTGAAGTCCATGTTGCTTTGGAAGTTACAATTTCTGTGCTTGCATCAATATACTCTGCATTGGCTACCAATTTTTTGGACTTGTTCTCACCTGTAACACTCATGGCGAGCTTGTCAGTCACATCTTTGATATCCAAATATCTTGCCGTATCTACATCCACAGCAACTTCTACGGTTTTGCCACTATAAGTTGCTTTGATTGTTGTTGAACCTGCACTAATCGCTGTGATCTGTCCCTTGAATACCGTTGCAACCTTCTCGTTGCTCGATGTCCATGTTGCCTGATCTGTTACATTCACATCGCTGCTGTTTGGATAAGAAGCCGTTACAACGACATTAGCCGTTTTGGTTGTATCACTCAAACGGAAGAAAATATTTTGTTTCACCACACTCAGTTTGCTGGTCAGATCCACATCCACGTCAACGGATACGGATTTCGTACCGTATTTCGCTGTGATCTTGGCAGAACCTGCCGAGTATCCTGTAATTTCGCCTTTAAGAACATCTGCGACTTTCTCATTGCTGGATGTCCACTCCGCCAGATCCGTTACATCTTTGGTTGTACCATCTGGATAAGTAGCCGTTACTTTTACACTTTCACTTTTGTTCAACAACAGATTAACCTGTTGTTTGTCTACATCTACACGTTTAACCACTTCAACGTTAACATCCACCGTCACACTTTGGCTGCCAACTTTGGCTGTGATAACCGCTGTACCTGCGCTTTGTCCAGTTACTTTACCATTCACAACGGTAGCCACTTTCTCATCACTGGTAGACCATTCTGCGGTACTTGCTGCTGCATTATTTGTTTCATTGTCACTATACGTTGCTGTCAAAATAATTTCTTTCGTATCTCCCGTGCGCAAATCCAGACTTTGCACGTTTTTCGAAAGAGCTTTGACCTTTTTCGTCACTTTCACTTGAACGGTTTGACTTTGACCCTGGTAAGCTGCGGTAATCGTCGCTGTACCTTCCTTTTTGGCTGTAATTGCACCATTATATACAGTTGCTATCGAAGTATCACTGGTACTCCAGGATGAACTGATCGTTACGTTTGCTGACGTATTATCAGAATATACCCCTGTCACCGTAACGGAACTGGAATCACCAACTTCGAGCGACATTTCATTCTTGGAAACCACAATTTTGGACAGTTCTTTGTCTGCCGCAGCGGCCAAGCCTACGTTGGATATACTCAGTATCAACACCAGCATCATCACCATGTACTTGGTCAATCTTGGCTTTAACATCATTTCCCCCCGATTATCATCATTTTTTTCCTTATGTTTAATGTCGGCAAGTCCTTTCCAGATGTTTAGACTTTCAGGAAATTTTCAGGGAATTCTGTGGAAATTAATTCATTCTTTCTTCATTTCCTAACTAATTCATACCTACGAATATTGCGCATAACCTATGTATAGTGATTGTCTTGAACTTCATTTCACAGGATCGGGGGAAACATATGCGTCAACCTTTTGATTACAAAGGATATTGGGAGCAAACGTATCGTTCGGGTGAGACTTCCGGAAGGGGATCATACGGGGTATTGGCCGAATTCAAAGCCGAGGTTGTGAACGGACTGATCCAGCGTGAAGGCATTCATCGAGTCATTGAGTTTGGATGTGGGGATGGCAACCAGTTGCAATATATGAACTATGAGGATTACCTCGGTGTTGATGTGGCTGCCTCTTCGGTAAAACGCTGTGCTTCCCAGTTTGCCAAGGATTCGTCCAAGAGCTTCATGCTATATACACCTGGTCTGTGGATTAACCGTGGTTTCCTGCAAGCCGATCTGACGGTCTGTTTGGATGTGTTATATCACATTACGGATGAAACCGATTTTCGCAATACCCTCTATGATGTTCTGCACTCTTCCACAGCATGGGTGGTGTTATACACGCGTTTGAAAGAAAACGGCAATCCGGGGATCGATACGATCCAGGACCGTAATCTGTTCGATTATCTCTTCGATTATCCTGATTTCAAAGTTCATGAGATTATTCCGCAGCGCTATCCCGATCAGTCTTCTGCCGACTTTGTTATCCTGAGACGTACGCCTTCGAAGTGAGATAAATTCGTTCTAATAATGTATAACAACTACACATCTGTTCCCCAGCGGGAACCGCATGAGTGAGATCATCGTATGTTAGGTTCTTCATTCTTCTTTCATTCGCGTATGTATATCATCCGCCTGTCCGCTCATCTTGATCTGTCTATTTCAGGAATACCCTTAGGTATACTCCGCCTCCAATAGAAGGGATATCGTCGCTAATACTGGAGACAGCCTCACGCGGACAGGTGATGATGATTGGCTACTGATACTACTGACTACTGAACATATAACTGATTTTATGGATTGAATCTAAGGCAACAACTCACAGGTTAATAACACGAATACGACCTACAGATCAGTTCTGATCTTCAGTTCCTCCAGCACGTAATTCTCAATGCTTCTTCTAAAATAACCCCTCACGTCCACGCAGCTTCGCCAGCGCTTCCATATAGAAATAATCGCCGTATATAATCGGCACATTCAACCCTCGCCCTTCCGGGTAATGCACCGTTCCCTGCATGATCAGACCTTCTTCCGCTGCTGAGTCGCCGGAGCTATAGTTCTCATGCAAGCCGCGGACGATACGCTCTCCCGCGGCGGCATAGGTTTCCCCGCGTGGCGACAGCTTCGCCAGCTCAAGCAACCCGCTCGCAGCAATCGCCGCAGCGGACGAGTCCCACGCCACCTGATGCTCCGCAGGTGCGCGAAAATCCCACACCGGCACGATCTCTTCGCCAAGCATGGCGAGGAAGAAATCGGCCGCGCGCTCCGCTGTCTCCAGATATCGGGCTTCGCCCGTATACCGGAAAGACAGCGCAAACCCGTGCAACGCCCAGGCGGTGCCCCGCGCCCAGGCGGAACCTGGAGCATGGCCCTGTCCGCCATGCTCTCGCAGCTTCTGCCCCGTGTGTGGATCGAACTCCACCACGTGGCAGATGGACCCGTCAGCGCGGATGAATTCGCGCGCCACGGTGTCCGCATGCGCTTCCGCCAGCCAGCGGAAGCGAGGGTCGCCGCTCTGCTCGGATGCCCAGTAGAGCAGCGGCAGGTTCATCATGCTGTCAATGATGGCTACGCCGCGCGTATCCATTGCTGACGAGCTGAAGTTCCAGGCGCGGATGAACTCACCGCGCACGTGGAAGCGGGCGGCGAGCAGGTTGGCGGCAAGCATACCACGCCGCCGTCCATCCGCGCTGCCCGTCTGTCGGTAGTTGGCTACGCCACTAAGCAGCCAGATGAACCCCAGATCGTGATCGGCCGATTCGGGATCACGCAGGCAACCTTCCAGTTGCCGCTCACAGCTTTCGGCAATACGATATAGTGGAGCGACCGCTTCACTTTCTGGCGCATCCCTATAGACCAGCCATAACAATCCAGGCCAGAAACCTGCTGTCCACCACTCCGGATCATTCCGGTCATACGTCCCCTGCGGGGCAATGTGCGGAAAAGTATCCTTGATCCGCTTTGCATTCCGAATTGTCTTGGCAGCTCCCTGTTGCCACGCTTCCTCCAGCCATTTTACCGACGTTGATGTGTTCATGAACATATCCCTCCTCGATTCAATACCGGACATCTATGCTTGATGCTCCAGCTCATCCTCAACTTATCTATAGCGTCGTATGCCGTAACTGCAATATCTATCAGTTAATATCACTAACCTCGCCCAATCGGATCGCAAATGTCAGACTACGGGCTCCATTCACTTCAATTCGCGCTTCCTTCAGCAACCCATTACGGGAAGCCACAGCCTGCTCTTCCAGATGAATTATGGCTTCCTGATCCAGCGCTGTAGATTCTACATAGGCCCCCCGATACTCCGTTCTTACGCTATGATCCGTTTGAGTAATCACCGCCTGATCGCGACCATCATGAAACATCAATGGAATCAGTGCCCCTGCCGCCGCGATCTCACCTTCGAATTCATACGTTATGGTCAGCACATCCGCCTGTTGCACGTAATGGGTACGCAATGTTTCAATTCCGGGTAACGGACCAACCCATGTCACGGCAAATGAATTCTCCGAGGCGTTTTCGTCATCTTCTGCCGCTCTTTCCGCCAGATGCTGCTCCAATTGATTTCGTGTATCAAGTTCCACCTTCTCGTACATAATGGAACCACCTCCCTGAGCAGGGTCTAATCCAACATCACGATCATACGCCCCACCGGATGGAATGCCCTCTGCGAGGCTGTGCCATACCCCATCTGGTGTCTTCCAGGCAGGACAGTAGCTGAGCGGACGGACCTCCCCTTCGGCAAATTCCGTGAATCCAGCCTGCACATGGCTGGCAGCGGACGGACCAATCAGACCAGGTAACCCCATCTGCTGAATCCGTACCAAACCAGGGATCGTATACGGATCATTCATCGCCGTGTGTAATACCAGCTGCTGACCAGGTATGGAAGCAATCACGGTTTCGAACCACCCATCCGTCTGCAAAACTCGGCTGCCCACCTCGGAAGGAAGGTATACTTCGCTCACATCGTCTCCCGGATCACTGAGACAAGCATGAGCCAGTGCTGCTGCCGTCCACAGGTTGTAACAGGTATGGTTGGTATAGATTTCGTACCCGTGGCGATCTTCTGGCGCGTACTCATTGCGTACAATTTTCAGGCGCCCATCATCCATTTTCCAGCGCTCTACAGCAGCAAAACACCGATTGGCCGCACGTGCAAAAGCACCTGCCATCACCTGATCTCCCGCCTGCAAAGCTAGTTTTGCATGTGTGGAGCATACATAAGCCGCGGCTGCTTCGTTCCACTGGTGCTGGGAGCTGCGACCACGCGGTGGAATCTCACCTAGCGGTGAGAGCGTCAGTAGCGAGCTGAACGCACCATGTCGCAACTGCTCACGTAACGTATCGGCAGTAGCTCCCTCGTAACCAGCTTCAAGCATCACCCCAAGGTGATACCGGGTGGCAATATCATAGGAAAACGGACAATTTGGGCGGTCCAGCGGTCCATCCTGATACAACCCAAGCGCCGTAAATCGGGGCACATGATAGGCTTCCAGATAACGATCCATCCACCTGGTATCCTCACTTGCCAGCTGTTCACGCCACCGCAGATACTCACCAGAGATCATAATGGCGTTCCAGTTGATCATGCGGTTGGGATTGTTCATCTTGCTCATCGTAAATACATAATCTTGTTCAGGACTGATGGTCTTGAGTGCTTCAGCCCAGATCTCCGCTTGTTTAGGCAGATGTGATTTCAACAACATATAAGCTCTCAACATAAGCACTGGAAAAAAGTCGGGGTGATTGTCTGGTGCGCTACCTTTGACCACGGCATCAATGCTCTGTGACAGGGCTGCCGCTGCGGAATCAATAAGATCTGTACGTCCCGCATCAACCAGAACCGCCGCAGCCATCGCATAGGCTGGTGTAGAATAATATCTCTCCACACCCGAGAATGGATCGATAATTGCGCCTTGGCTGTCCTGATAAGGTGTGTAAGCGCGAACAATACTCTCAACAAGTGCCAGCTTACGATCCCTTTTCCAGCCTTCTGCCGGAGCGGGACCCGCTTGTTCTGCCAATGTACGGTAACGTTCGAGTTCATCTTTCCATGGATACGTGGACGCGGATGTATATTTACTCACGCATACTCACCTCGGTTTCTACCATATTCGGTTCAATAATGAAGCGCACCTCACATACCGTTTCAAGCGAATTAGGACTCTCTATCCGAACATCCGTCTCATTATTCACACCTGTCCATGATAGTGACGTCCGATAGAATATGATTGGAACATTGTCATGATCAACTGTGTCTATTGCCTCCGTAAGGACTTGCCACTGGTTCGCATCATACGTCATATGGACCGTTCCATGTGTACCTTGCCAGCGAAGGTCACCGCTCTTCACCACTTCAGGCTGTACTCTGCTCATCCATCGCTCTACAACGCTTGAACATCCTGTATCTGAATCGTCCACCGACGAGAAGGGTTCAGCCGAAGACACCATCCTGCTTTTCCATCGAAAACGATCAATCAGACACAATTCTGCTCTATCTTTGGGACAGTCAGAAGCCATCTTCCAATTGAATTGGCGCGTATAACGTGCCAGTGAGGCAGCCCCAGAGTATGCAGATGTCAGATTCAATGTAATATCCAGTTCTCCGCCACCCTCAACCAACTTTGCCTCTAAAACTTGAGCTTGCGCTTGCCTACCCGAGCTTTGCTCTTGGCCTTCTATGAGCGGAACGCTATGCCCGGATGATGAGATGTGGAACAGTTGCTCTCTGCCTGGTGCAAAATACGCTTGGCTATACAACCCTGCTCCTGGATCACACAGAATATTCTCACCACCGCAATGGATAATGAACTGCCCCAGATCATTATGGTTGTGAGGTTCATCGTTATGTCCGCCTTTAACGGAAATAGCCACATGAAGGGGTTCGCCGTTCGTACGTTTTGTATCCGAAGAATCGAGCGCCCCTTTTGCAATCATCCAGCCCAGGTTTTGAAAAATAAATCCACGTTCAGCCGGTGCAGAGCCACCTCCATCACCGTACACTGCCGGATCGCTCCACATTATGTTGCGCAACAGATGTGCCCAGCGATGACAGGGATCATTGGTCAGCAGTGGAATATGAAGCGGCAGATCCACCTGCAACCCAACCCGGGATGCGAGTAGGGACAGCAATCCGGAAGGGACCTCTTCCTGCTCAGCACTGTCCGAATAATTCACATATGTGCCGCCCGACAGATGAACTCGCAGCGGGAAGGCTGCGATGGCTGCTATTTTTGAACCCGTCAGCAGATTTATTTCGCCCTCACTATATTCACGGAGCATCTCGGCATAATAGGTGAAATAACCAAATCCATATACCCAATATCCAATGCCTTCGGCACAGCCGCCATCCTCGCCATAACCGCTCAGGAATGCGTTCATACAGCTGATCGTATGGGAGATCGATTCCTGTAGCGTGGACTCATCCTTGAGCAGCAACAATGCGGCCATGCCACAGCACCCACCACAGACAGCAGACCAGTTGTGATCCGCTGTCTGCCAGTGGAACTTCCGTTGATCCCGGTAAAGCGGGGTGAAGATACGCCTATCTGCTTCAGACCTGATCCGCTCTATGACAAGGCGGTCCAGCCGCTCGGCGTGAATCATTACAACTTCGGCCAACATCTGTACCGTCTCTGCGGCGAACAAATCGATGTTTCCATCCACCTGGTTGACCTCACCTGTACCCAGATGCGCTGGCAAACACCACGTATACTCATCACACACGTCCCACAACATTTCTTCCAGCGCTTGCAGTGCATCCGGCCTAATCGTGTCCAATGCGAGCATCGCCACAGCAGCCAACCGGCCCCTCCGATCGAAATAAGCCTGTTCATAGGCTTTCCGCTCACCCGTATCTCTGAACTGGCGATATAGACGGAACGTTAAGGAAGGCATGGGTTCAATCAAAGCGCGTTCACCATATGACTTCAAGTCCGTGTATAGCGTAGCCAATTCAGGTCGGGATAACTTCTCTCGAAGCCTGTTGGCACTTAGGGAACTCACTGCTTTGCTCTCGTTTCCACGCTTGTTTATGTTTTCATTTTCGACTTCGTGAATGGAATCTTCCACTGGATTCACCACTCTTCGTTAATGGATTGTCATACAAACATAATAATGTAATCGATTTCATTTTACCGGATATGATAGCATTTTTGAAGAATTATCCATTGAACCCTTTCCACAACCCGAAGTCCTTCTCCTTCCTATATGAAAAAAACGAAGAACCTTCGTCAGGTCCTCCGTTTTGGTTACACAATCGCAAGTGGAGATTTTTGCACAACAGACAACCATTGGCGTGCAATCAGCTCATGACCTGCTGCGGTTGGATGTACGCCATCCCACAACCAGTAGGCTGCATCCGCCTGCTTCAGAGCATCATTGAACATTTGCTGCAATGGCACCCACACCGCTCCGAATTCTTCAGCAAGACCTTGGGCCAGTTTCTGATATTGACCGATATACTCTTCCCAGGCTTCCCATTTCTCCACAGTCGCTCCGGTTTTCAGAATAAATGGCTCCAGCAAAACCAGTCCCGTATCGGGCATCACTTCCCGTGTTTCTTCGAGCAAATGGCGATACGCTCGTCCAAAACGATCCGTAATCCCGCTAGGTTCACCATTCATCGTGCGCCAGGCATCATTAACCCCAATTAGAATGCTAATCAGATCTGGTTTCAGACTAATCGTATCCTCATTCCAGCGTGCATACAGATCGGATGCCCGATCCCCGCTGATGCCTCTGTTATAGAACGTCTTTTGCTTTCCCGCCAGTTCCATACCCAGTTTGCTGGAGATCAGATACGCATAGCCGTGACCGAGAAAATGATTCGGATCATCATTGCGTGATCTTCCCCCATCTGTAATCGAGTCTCCTTGAAACAATATAACGGATGGACTTGTACTCATGATTGAAATCGTTCCTTCCTCTTGTGCAAAATGGAAACACTGAACACCTCAGTCTCCATTTTATCCCTTTCGGCCACAATAGAAAATAGCGTTTTCATCACTATATAAGTTGAACTACATATATTTACACTGACACTACGATGACAGAGCAACCTTCTGTCATCGTAGTGTTTAGTGTAAATATTCTTTAGCTCAACTATCCGATCCAATATCGCAAAATCATCATAGCCACAATACCGACCAATACGGTTCCGAGCAGACTGCGTGTCCAGATGGCGACTGCAATCGTAGGCAGGGATGCCCACAGAGCTGCATTGTGCGTAATCGGCACTAACTGGTTGTCCGACATAAACAGTTCCTGACCAATCAGGGCTGCCATGACCGCTACAGGTACATACTCCAGCCATCGTAACAACCACATTGGAATCTGTATCTTGCTGAACAGCATCAGTGGCAGTACACGCGGAATAAATGTTAACAGTGCCGAACCCATAATAATCCAAAATACATCCCATCTTACTTCCATCGTTCCATGAACACTCCCATCGTTGCCGCAATGACCGCAGCCACAATGACACTCATGCTGCCAAGTGAAGCCATGCTGGCGAAGATTACACAGACAACGGCGATAATAGCCACATTAATGTGTATTTTTTTGTTTTTACGATGCACCAACTGGAGTACGACCAGTCCAATAAACATCGCTGGCAGGGCATAATCCAGACCCAGTCTTTCCGGGTTAGTGATCCAGCGTCCAAAGTACGCTCCCGCCATATTAGCCACGAACCAGTTTAGGTATGCGGTAATATTCAGACCGTGCATCCAGCGTTCAGTGAGCCTTTCCCTGCCAATAGCACGAGTCATCGCCACACCGAAAGACTCATCCGTAAGCAGTGAACCAATCCACATATTTTTAAGTGGGGTCAGATGACGAAAATACGGTGATACAGCTGCACTGAGCAGCAAATGACGTAGATTCACGAAAAATATGGTGAACATGATGGCTACTGCTGATCCATTCGATGCGAGCATGCCTGCTGCAATGAACTGAGCCGATCCTGCATATAAAATCAGGCTGAGCAAGGCCGTTTCCGCCAGACTCAGACCTGCTGTCATTTCAATGACACCCGCAGCAAAGCCAATACTCAAATAGCCAAGCAGCGTTGGGATACAATCTTTGACCCCCTGCATGAATGTAGCCTGATCCTGGACCTCTTCTGTGTTCTCCTGTCCAGATATCTGTAATGTACTTTGGTCCAACTCCGGTACAACCCCTCTCCAATTTTGGTCTCCATAAACCGATATATATCGATATATATGCATTCAGGTTCATTTTTCACTTCGCATTAATTCAGAAATATACCACAAGATGTGCACTAAGGGAGAGACAGATTACTTTTTATAGAACAGATGTAATCCTAAATACCTACAAAACCGAAAAATATTTTCGTAAAACTCATAAATATTGTTGAATAAACTCGAATTTTGTCATACGATAGCACCAGAAACATCTGGAAAGGATGGAATGAACTATCTTTTACCAGATTGACTTGTCCACCAGACATAGGGATGGGTTACACAGAGGGGGAATGTGTATGAAGAAGATTCGTAAACAAGGGGCCAAAAGAACGCTGCAGATGAGAGAAAAACTGATTTTGTCATTTGCCATCGTACTACTCATTCCAACAATAAGTCTGGGCATTATCTCGTTCCAAACAGCCGATGCCAAGGTTGAAGAGAAAATGTATGAGAACGCAATCAGCAGTGTTACCGTACTTAACCAGACTATTGACCAAATCATTGGTGCGACACGCAAAAATGTTGATTTCCTAGCAAGTCAGCTGGACGCAGGCAATGTCGGACCCAACCAGGGTGACGAAACAGATACCATACGTACCTTGCTCGATGCGTATAAGGAAACCCATGATGACGTAGAACTCGCCTCCATCGGTACCGATCAGGGTGTGTATATTAACTCCCCTGTAACTGCCGTGAACAAAGAAGGGTACGACCCGCGCGAACGCCCGTGGTATCAGGCTGCTACGCAGAACAAAGATGTGCCTACCGTAATTACACCCTACATATCAAGCAATACCGGCAATGTTGTTGCTTCGGTAGCCCAGACCTCAGCGGATGGCCATGGTGTCGTTTCTGTCAGCCTGTCGCTTGAAGCCCTCTCCAAGACGGTTAATTCCACCAAGATTGGCGAGAAGGGTTATGTCTATATCATTGATAATGCCAACAAAATCATTGTACATCCTACCGAAAAACCAGGGACCGAAGGAACCATGGAACCCTATAATGATATTTTTGCACAGAAGAACGGAAGCCTGACTTATACACTAAATGGAAACCAGGAACATGCCTTTTTCGCCACCAATGAAACGACGGGCTGGACCGTGGTTGGTGTGATTGACAGTGGTGAAGTGACCGCGTCTGTTCGGCCAATCCTCTATACCACACTTGTCGTTGTAGCGATTGCAATCGCTGTAAGCTCCATCATCATTTTCTGGATTGTGCAGTCCATCACCAAACCGCTGAACCGCTTGGTGAAGGCATCTGACGAAATTAGTGGTGGTAATCTGACCATCGAGGTTGCTGTAATGGGGCAAGATGAATTCGGCAAGCTGAGTACCAGCTTCAATAAAATGAGCGAATCTTTGCGAACCGTCATTCAGGACGTGCGACACACGGCTGACGAGTTAACTGCTTCTTCAACACAATTGGCAGTCAACTCATCGGAGACAACCAAAGCAACAGAACAAGTTGCCTTGATCACGGAAGAGTCCGCAGCTGGACTTGAGAAACAAGCAAGTAGCCTCAAGCATACGGCACAGCAGATGAATGAGCTGGCCGGAGGTGTGGGGCAGGTAACACACAGTACGCAGCAAGTATCTGAAGCGGCCATGCAAGCAAGTGAGCTCGCAGATAAAGGGAATGCCACCATGCAGACGGCCGTATCCGAGATGGATTCCGTCAGTCGCTTTGTGCAAGGTATGGCAGACACTGCTGGACGACTTGAACAGCACTCCACTTCCATTGGCGAGATGGTATCTGTCATTACAGACATCGCTGCACAGACCAATCTGCTTGCACTCAACGCTTCGATTGAAGCAGCACGTGCAGGTGAGCATGGACGCGGCTTCTCCGTTGTTGCCAGCGAAGTCCGCAAGCTCGCGGAGCAATCCAGCCTGTCCGGCCAGAAGATTGTAGAGATGGTTGGAGCGATTCAACAGGAGATTTCAATGGCCAATCACAATGTACAGATCGGACAACAGGATGTAAGCAACGGCATTCGCGCCGTTCAGTTTGCAGATGAAGCTTTTGCCCAGATTAGTCAGGCTGTGGGTGTCGTCAATCATCAGCTTGAGAACATTGCAGCAGCCTCACAACAGATGTCTGCAAGTACAGCCGAAGTGGTACAATCCATTGACCAGATCCACACCATATCCGAAACCAATGCGGACGGAACAGAGAACATCTCTGCAGCTACGGAGGAGCAGGTTGCTTCCATGCAGGAGATATCATCCTCTGCTGACTCGCTAGCACATCTGGCTCACAAGCTGCAGAAGCTGGTGGAACAATTCAAGCTGTAATCGTTGAACCAAAGATTATTTACACTGACACTACGATGACAGAACAACCTTCCAATCGCTGTTATCGTGTAAAAGATTAGTTCAACTTATAAAATTAAGTAGTCTGTAATATCCAAAGCCCCTTTGCCATCATATTGGCAAAGGGGCTTTAGTTTATAAAAGGTCAGGTATTTTAGAGAGGAAAATGCCTCTCCTATTCAGCAGATTGCTTTTTATCTCCGTGATACCCTTGATCTCCATAAGGCTCTAACTGTTCAAACCAGCGATTCAGACATTTAGCCAACGCATCTTTGGGATCGTAATAGGGATTATCGTCTTGTTTCAATGTCTCCAGCACCTCGATTACAAAGGCAGTCTCTCCATATTCATTCCATTCAGCCTGTAATCTTCGATTCAGATGGCTACCCATCTGTAGCATAAACCGTTGTCCGTTAATGGTTTTCAGATTAAGTGTGCTGTCGATATAGACTTTACCGTTACGTTCATTCCGAATCTGGTAGATACCCGCTTCCGTTTTAACTTCTTTGGCCTGTTCCTGCAATTCTTTGCGACGATTCATCTTCTCCTGCTCCCCCTTTTCTTTGCGTTCCTGTTTTCCATCTCCGGCGCTCTGTTGATCTGCGCGGCTTCCCAGCCAATACTGACTGCCGTCTGGCTCACGTTCCAGCAAACCATAGTCGATGAGATACCTCCGTATTTCCACGTAATCATCATGAACTTCCTTCAGCAGCTCGTTGACCTGTTTCTCGGAATATTTGCGCTCTGTCTCGAATCGTTTGGCTATCTCAGTGAGCACGATATATTTATGCTTTTGCTGCATATGAAACGTCTTTAATGGACCACTGGTACCCTCTGGAAAATACTTGTTCAGCACCTTCTCCCGATCCTGTTCTGTAATATCAAATGAGTCACGATGGATCGTATGTCCATGCCTTGTCACAGGTGATACCCACTCAGCCGGAGCTTGGATATCCTTACTCTTGAGAAGCTCCATTAATGCCAGAAATATCTTGGCCTGCCGTTCCTTCTCCTTCAATACAAACCGATGATTCCGGATTGTGGAAGCACTCCCGATGCCAAGGGCCTTCTGTACTTCAGCATCCTTCTTGCCTTCATAGAATTGGGCCAGCAAGCCCCGTTGCACATCAGACAATCCGGTTACACTTTTATCCAGCTCCAACAAATACTCAAATACCGATCCATGAGCTTTCTCGATATGAACACGCATATAGCGGGCAGCCTCATAGAGCACCCCTTCTTCAGGGTAAATAATTCCCGCTTCCGTCCTGTATCCGCAGCAGACGCATATATAGGCAGGACCTTCCTCCATATAACCACGCTTGATCTCTTCCAACGAAGCGGTTTGCAACCCGGATTCCGATGATTTCATGTAAAAGCTCCTTTTTATTATTGTTATGTTCATTTCAACCGAATATCAATCAACTAATTTATATTTTTGTTTGTTTATTTATAGACATAATATAATTATGTTTAGTTTATGTCAATATAACTGAAAGGAATGTTCTGTTCGAAGACATACCGGATACCCCTTGTTCAATAGAAAAAAGACCACAGGGTCGCAACCCTGCAGTCTCATTGCAGAAAGAGCATTTCAGCGCCTTCCTTAAGTATTCTTCATGACTCATTGTCTCATTTCAATGCCTGTTACAACTTAAATCGTTCAATCATGCTTTGCAGATCTTCAGCCATACGTGACAATGCCGCCGAGGATGCTGCTACCTCTTCCATTGTAGCCAACTGCTCTTGAGCAGCCGCTGATCCATCTTCCGTTCCAGAAGCAATTTTGTCTGACAGAACCATCGTATCATTTACGGCCTTGTTGATATGACCCATGCCTCCATCAATTTGACGGGAAGCAGCGGATACTTCTCCAGCTTGTGCAGCAACCAACTGTACAGCAGTACGAATGTTATGGAAGGCTTCGCCCGCTTCCGTAACCATCTGCGAACTCTTGACCATACCTTCTCCTGTACGGGCAAAGGTCGATTGCACTGCATTGGTTTTCTCCTGCATCTCATGCATAAGCTCGTTAATGCGCTCGGCTGATGCGCCAGAACTGTGAGCCAGTGTCTTCACTTCGTTCGCTACGACCGCGAATCCGCGACCTTGCTCGCCAGCTCTTGAAGCTTCAATTGATGCATTCAATGCGAGAATGTTGGTCTGCTTGGCGATGGCCGTAATTTCGGCCACAATCACAAGAATCTCTTCATTTTTCGCGCGCAGATCCTCAATGACCACAGACATGGCTTTGCTCTCGTCATTCACCTGCTGAATATGCGTAACCGCTTCTTCTACGGTAACCATACCCGCTTCCGACTTGGTGGAAGCATCAAGAGCGATACGAGCGGTGTCCTCAGCACTTGATGAGATTTCTTTCACTCCAATGGACATTTCGCCCACAAGTTGGCCAGTAGCAGCAAGACTGTTGTTCTGCAAAGTCGTTCCCGCAGCTGCATCCTGCATCAGTTCAGCTACCTGTTCTGTGGCTTTGGATGTCTGCTCGGAACTTGCCATCAGCTCTTCAGAAGAAGCTGCCAACTGGCTGGACGTATCATGTACCTCTCCAAGCACACTACGTAGTGAAGTCGTCATTGTATCGAAGCTTTCTCCAAGCTGTCCGAATTCATCCTTGCGCTGCAAACCAACCCGAACGGTGAGATCCCCGGCGCTTACTTTGGATGCTGCCTGCGTTAATTGCAGTAGTGGTCGGTGAATGCTGCGGATAATGAAAATAAGCAGAACCAACCCAATAACCAATGCAGATGCCACAATTGTAATTGCACGGATCAAAATAGGCATTACGGCTTCCGTTGCTTCCGAAGGAACCATCTCACCAACAATTTTCCAACCCGTCACCGGATTAGTAAAATACACAGCTTCCACTTCGTGACCACCATATGTATACTTCACGGTCCCACTTTCTTGCGTATACATCTCATTAATATAGCTTTCATCCGACTGTGTGCCGGATTCAATATTGTAGTGGAACAGGAATTTACCCCCGTTATCCAGCATGTACAGTTTTCCTTCTTTACCAATACGGATCTGATCAACGGATTCTTTCAGATGATTAAGACTGACATTGGCCCCAAATACCCCTTTACCATCAGCCAGTTTGGCTGCTGCGGTCACAACCCATTCGCCCGTCGAAGCCGACTGGAACGTATCTGAGATTACCGGTTCATCCTGGGACATACCCATCTTATACCATGAACGTTCTCGAGGATCATAATTCTGTTCCTCGGATTCAGGGGATTTCATCCAGCTACCATCTTCGGCACCTGCGGTAAGCACACCCAGTTCCTTATGATTCTGGGACATCCGGTCCATTTGCCTTTGAAGCGCAGGGGACTGATTAATAATATCGTTTGAAGTAATACCCGCGGCCATCTGTGCTGCGTTATCCTTCTCCATTTCCAGCATTTGATTTATCTGCAGACTAAGCATTTCTGTTTTGGCCTGTGCGGAACGAATAATTTCCAGCTTAACCTGGTCAGCAGCTTTTTGATAAGACAACCATCCCACGGTAATGCTCGGTACTACCAGGAACAGGAGCAATGCAGCAATCAGGCGTTTTTTTACGGTTAAAGTAAACCAATTTCGAATCCTTTTCTTCATTTTAACTATCCCCCATCATAATCTTCACCCATCCTTTTATCGGACAATTCCTGTAAAAATATTATGTATAGATACTAAATTAGAATAAATTTAATCTTTTCGGTCAGGTTGGATGGATTCACCTTATCCTACTTTTCGTTTTGACCCTCTTAGCGAGATCGTTTACAATGCTCATAAGCTGGCTATTCATGAAACGATTGGAAGGAGAGGATTCAAATCTTACGCAAGTTAAATGAAAGGCAACGCATTTCCACTGTATATTCATCCATGTTCCGCATTCTGTTAGCGCTCATCCTGTGCGCAGGCCCGATTCTGGGACAAGCTGGTACCACGGCATCTGCAGCGCAGACGACGCAAGCAGTTCACATTGAAGTGAATGGTGAGCAACAATCCTGGAAGAACGCACCACTTATCATCAAAGGTTCAACGTTTGTTCCACTACGGGATGTGGTCACATCGGTTAAAGGCACGTTGAAATGGGATAATCGCACCAAGACGGCTACCATTACCGTTGGCAGAGACAAGCTGGTCCATCAGGCTGGCAGTAATTCCATTAGGGTAAACCAAGTCGATCTGGCCACAGGTGTCAATTCACGTACAGTTAATGGTACGTTGATGGTCCCTGTCCGGGCCATGGCTAATGCAATCAAGGCCGATATCAAGGTCCAACGCACAGCTACAGGTCAGATGAGTGTGAATATGGTTACCGATCAAGTCAGCCTGCTGAAGAGCGAAGTTGCCAGCGTAGATACGTATCTGCGCGAGATCAACTATCCAGGTATGGCTCTGATTGCCCGTGATGGTGAAGTACTTCTAAAGCAAGGCTACGGACTTGCCGACGAACAGACACTGAATCGTCCGGATCAGAAGACTCGAATCGCATCGCTGAGCAAATCCTTCACGGCCGCTTCCATTCTTAGTCTGGCGGAAGAAGGAAAGGTTGATGTGCAAGATCCAATCTCCAAGTACATCTCCGGTATACCGAAGGGAGATCAGATCACGCTGCATATGCTCTTATCTCAGACCTCAGGTCTGCCATCCGCATTCGGTCGGGGTGAAGGAACTTCTATGGAAGAGACTGTAGAGGAGATTCGCCACAAAACGCTGAAGTTTGAACCAGGGAGTGCTTATCTGTACAGCAACAGCGGGTATGTTCTGCTCGCTTACGTCGTTGAACAGGTATCCGGCATGAGTTATGCCGATTACGTGCAGCAGACTATACTGAAGCCACTTGGCATGAAAAATTCGGGAGAAGCCTCCCGTAAAGTGCATACCATTAGTGGTTTTGTTCAACAAAATAACGCATGGGTAACTGCTCCTTACTATGTATCTCAATCCGGATCAGGAACCATCTATTCCACGGTGGACGATATGCTCAAATGGGATCGTGCCTTGTATACGGACCAGATTCTAAGCCAGGATACGATTGAACAAATGTATGAACCTTACTCTGATAAAAACTATGGCTACGCCTGGATTCTGAAAGAGAACGGCACGAACCGTACCGTCTTCCACAACGGTAGTGGTGGCGGGTTTGCTACAGCCTTTTCACGTAATCTGTCCGATGATATCACCATTATCCTGCTCGGCAATCATGCAGGTATGGACATGACTTCACTTTTGGATGAAGTTGAGGCAAAAACAGCTAAAGCACTGCAATTGCAATAATTTTATTTTCATAAAAAGCAATAAGAGGCGATCCTTCAGCAGGATCGCCGAACTGGAGCACCCCATTCATCGCGAACCTTAAATTATAACAATTCAATGGAAAAAGAACGTCCCCAGGGACGTTCCAATCTGACGCATTAATTCGATTCATGCACAATTCACACATATAGCTCGTCACCAGCAGACAGTGAATGTATAACTGTTCCCGGTGACGGGCTATTTCTGAGCAAACCTTCTTTTAATCTGTCCGTCTCTGCCCGGTCAGCATGCACAAGGACCGTATGCCTTGCTGGAACCTGATGCAGCATCCGTTCAACATCCTTCCAGCCCTGATGTACTTTATAGCGCATTTTCCGCACCTCACACACTCCATACTTGTCAGGAACCCGTAGCAGCTTATCAGCAAATGTACCATGAGCAACATGCCCGGTGAGCAGAATCAAATTCTCCTTCCTGTCCGATAATTGACTATAATACCAACGGGCAAGCGAGGACTGCATCATCCCGTCCGGAATGAACCATAGCGATGCAGCATGATGCTTCAACAATTGTTCACGCTCTTGGGTGGTTGTAGGCAGATCCCATCCTTGTCCGGTCAGAAAGCAATCAATTTCGTCTTGCAACGAACCTCCAGTGATATGCTCCCCCTGTTCCCTCAACCAGTATGGAACATGCATAAGCTGCTTCATGCCGTCCACCAGCCCTTGTTCCACTACAATTGGGATATCCGGGAATTGTTGCTGTGCCCACAGTATAATCTCCTGTCCACGCCCTACGACAGGCATGGGTAGCAGCACCTTTCCACCACAGGCAATCGTCTGACGAATGACTCGTTCAAGCTGTTCCAGTTTGTCAGCCTGTGTATCCTGGTCCGTACCATAGGCCGCATCAACGATCGCCAGATCCACCAGCCCGACGGAAGATACTGCTGCTCTATCTGCTCTGCCTGCTACATTTGCTCTGCCTACTCCATCTGCTTCGTTGGATGTGAAATTCCCCTGCTTCATGAGTGTCTCCGTGGATACAAGTGTTCTTGACGACGCTTCTGATGCAACAGTTATCCGATCCTGTGAAGCTATGAATCCTCCAGCCTTTTGCCCACTGTTTATAGCGATTAGTTCCTCCGCATCCCACCGTTCACTGCTCGGAGTATCAAACAACGTATTTTCACGAATCATGCTCACCTGCGAGAACACCTCCGCTGGACAATCCTCCTGTAAAAGCAGCGATTCGGACGTGTAGTCCCCGGAATAGAAAATCCGCTTACCTTCCATTTCAACCCCAAACCACACCGATCCAGCCAGATGTCCACTCCGGCCCCACATCACTTTTACTTCAGGAATGGGTTCGAACCAGGTTTGGGATACAACCGCATCCTCCAGATACCGATAACGAACAGCTTGCTCATCTGCTTCATCATAAGGAAGTTCTTCGCCCATACGCTCTACAAACCTACGCCAGTTGGCAAAATACGTACGCAGCTGCGCCATCGTCTCTCTCGTCGTCCACACTTCACCCTGGTAGCCCATCTTATACAGCAAAGGGATGGCGACCGAATGATCCTCATGGGCGTGGGACAACAGGACCGCATCCAGTTTCGGAACAATCTCCGGGTCAATTAGCGGATACTCGCCCGTGCCTTCTTTTTTCACACCACAATCCAGCAAAAGGCGAAACCGGCTCCCGCTCAGGAGATAGGCGGAACGTCCGTGTTCCCCTGCACCGCCCCATACGTTCAGTTTGATCATGATGCATTCCACTTTCTCTTTGAATTCAGCAGTTCGATTCCCAGCAGCATCAGCACCGTCATGCCTACCGTCACCACGGCCATCGCCATTCCGAGTGATACTTGACCTTGTTCGAACTGGGCAAAAATATACGTAGCCGACGTCTGCATCGACGGCGGAAGAATCAACAACGAACCTACCAACTCACGGGTAGCAATCGTAAAGGTCATCATCCAGCCGGCCAGCATGCCGGGTAGGATTAGCGGGATCAGAATTCGCCGCAGAATATACAGCGGCTTCCCGCCAAAGACTTGCCCAGCCTGGAACAATGTTCCGTCAATCTGGGTAAAGCTCGATTTTACATACTGCACCGTGTAAGGCAAGAAGAGAACAACGTACGTGAGCACAACCATGCTGTAGGTGTTATACAACGTGACGGGCATCCAAGGTGAGTTCCAGAAAAGAATCAGACCCACCACCATTACGATACCCGGCACCGTATTAGGCAACAGACTGAACAAGTCAATCACACGCTGCATGAATGAAGATGATCTGCCGATCGCGAGTGCAAACCCCGTACCTATAATAACAGCAACGGTTGAAGCCGCGAGGGATAATCCCAGACTGTTCCCGATGGCCTTCATACTCACTGATCCCCAAGATAACAGCTCCTTGTAATGATCCAAGGTCAGATTATCAAAAGCAATTCCTGATCCCCGTAACTTCATGGTCGAAGCGGCGATGATGGAGAAATACGGGATACCTATCGACAGGATCAACAGAATCGCAAGATACGCCCCACACAACCATCCTGCTCCGCCACGAAGAGAATATCGCTTCGAACGTTGCCCTTTGCCACCAACCAGACGATACGTGAACTTGCGACTCATGGCAGACTGCATATACCACATCACCAGACAGACGGACAGCAGCACCGATGCCAGCGAAGTCGCCTTACCGAAGTCAATCGGCCAACTGGAGATGTACTTATGGATCTCGGAGGTCATGACATAATAGCCAATCTTGCGCCCGAAGGTCGCCGGTGTTCCGAATTCCGCAATCGTTTTGACAAAGACCAGCATGATCCCCATGCCGTAGGACGACAATAACAGGGGTAAAATAATGCGTCTGAAACGGTACCCTGCACGTGCACCGTGCACAGCCCCCGCTTCTTCCAGATTGCCACCGATGCGGATCAATGCATCCCGAAGCAGTAGATACAGGAATGGGAACAGATGCAAGCTCATGATGAGCACCATGCCCCAGAAGCTGAAGAACAACTCACTCCAGCCTGCAGATGATGGTACCCATTGCTGCAGATATCCCCCTTTTTGCATAAACAGAATCCAGCCCATCGAGCCGATATACGGCGGGGTCATGAACGGGATCATCAGGATCACATCCACCCAGCGATGCTCCCCCATTCGGGTCTTCGCCATCATCCAGGCAAGCGGCAGCGCCAGCAGTGTGGTTACCGCTACAACGCAGATGCCAAGCCAGACGGAATTCAGCAATACACCTGATAGATGATGACCTGTAATCGTGCGAATCGGAGCCATCCAGTCCCATTGTCCATCCGGATACACACTTTGCCAGAAGATCAGCAAGAGCGGCATCCCAATGCTTATAGTCAGCAGAAAGAGGGCCAGAATCACGCCCACTCTCCGAAAAATACGGTTGTTGTCCATTACAACAGGTTTCACTACGTTCACCTCACATGACTTTCCACAGACAGCAGGTATTCCTTTTGCCTAGTTGTCTCTATCCTATTATTTAAAAGTCTCGGAAAAACGCGCCGCTGTCTCTTCGCCATGTTCGCTCATCCAGTTCCAATCCACTTTAAGTTGTGGAATATCCTTCACATTGGCACGGTTGGTCGCTTCAATGTCTTCGCGGCCTGGAATTAGATAGGCATCTGCAACGAGCTTCTGTGCTTCATCGGACAACAGGTAGTCAATGAATGCTTTGGCATTCTCTACATTCGGACTGGATTTCAGAATCGCTGCCGGTCTTGGGCTGATTACCGTGCCTTCCTCAGGATATACGATATCCAGGGGTTCACCTTTTGCTTTGGAGGAATACGCCATGTAATCCACACCTGCTGCTACGATGCTTTTAGCACCCGTAATGACCGGATCAAGTGCTTCCTGATTGGCGCCCGCCATCGCTACACCATTGGCTTTATAGGCACTCAGCAGATCCCATCCTTTTTCACCATTCGCACTCAGGTATCCTGTGATGAAGTCGAGTGCTGAACCTGATAATGTAGGGTCGGGAATGTTCACTGCATCTTTCCACGCAGGCGTAGCAAGCTCTGTCCAACTTGTTGGTGGTGTAGATACCAGTTTGGTGTTATAAACAATACCCAGTGCGGAAGCACTGCTGCTAAAATAATTACCTTCTGCATCCGACCAGTCCTTGTTCAGCTTGTCTGCATTCGCTGCTTCGGGGTAAGGCATAGTCAGTCCATCCGCTTTCAAAGCCTGTGCTGAAGGTAAAGAGGCCAGGATTACAACGTCTGCCACCGGATTGGATTTCTCTGCTTCCATACGAGCCAGAATTTTGCCTGTCGTTCCCTGGAACATCTCGACTTCAATCCCCGTTTTGTCCGTAAATCCGCTCACGATGTTATCCGCCAGCTTCTGTGGACCAGCACTGTACAAGACAAGCTTGCCACCAGCCGGTTTCGTTGTTTCCGCAGCTGCTGCTGTGTTTCCTTCACCCGCGGGTTGTGCCGCGTTGCCTGTAGTTGTGTTGCCCGTACTACATCCGAACAAACTGATACTCATTACCGCAGTTAATAACAGCATTGCACTCTTTTTCCGTGTTTTCATACCCAACATATTCGTCCATCTCCCCTGGTTTCTAATAAAATGTGTACTCCTGCTTCCAACTGCGTGCTCATTCAACAATTTAATATGCCACTGCGATCGCTTCGTTTTGCTTCATACTCGGGTGGTCATAACCATCCATTCGGCATATCCGCTCGGGAGCAACATAGAGCTGAACCCGCTCCCCTAGGCGCACTCTTTGGTTCATATAGGCTGTCCATACGCCCAGCCCTTCCATCTGCACTCGTACTTCATAACGCTCACCTACATAGCTGACACTAAGTACCGTCCCCGGATAACACAGATCATCATGACCTGTTTTGTTCCAGGTGGCATGCTCTGGACGCACCATCGATTGATTAGGCGTGAGCCAGTTGGACTTTCCGATAAACGAAGCGACATACGGATCACTTGGTGCCGAGTAGATCGTTTCCGGGCTGCCCTTTTGCAAGATCCGCCCCTTCTGCATCACCACAATCTCATCCGACATCGACATTGCCTCGATCTGATCATGTGTGACGTACAGCGCAGTCAATCCCATGTCCCGAACCAGTGACATCATCTCAATCCGCATCTCTTCCCGGAGTACAGCATCCAGTGCACTCAGTGGCTCATCGAACAGGATCACACCAGGTCTGACCGCAACAGCTCTGGCAAAAGCAACCCGTTGCTGCTGTCCACCCGACAGCTGATGAGGATATCGATCTTCCATGCCTTGCAGGCGAACCATACCAAGTGCTTCGTTCACTTTTTGCCGCAGATCTGATTTTTGTTTTCCGGCCTTTAGGCCAAACGCTACATTTTCGTATACGGTCATATGCGGCCATAATGCAAAATCCTGAAACACCATGCCCAGATTACGCTTGTGTGTTGGTATATCAATCCGCTTCGCCGCAGAGTAGATACACTGACCATCTGCACGAATCTCCCCCGCGTCCGGCTGTTCCAGCCCGGCCAACATACGGAGCAGTGTTGTTTTGCCACAGCCCGATGGGCCGAGCAGTGTCGTGAACTTTCCATGTTCAAGCGTTAGATCTGTCGGCAGCAGTGCGGGTGTTTGATTAAATGATTTTTGAATTCCAGTTATCTCTAATTTCATAAGCATCCCTGCCTGTCTTCTGTTACTTGATCTCTTGCACTGTTCTCAGTCTAACGTCCGCTTTCGCGAGTTGTATGTCTTGTATGTAAAATTGGAATTAACTTTTTAGATGAATTCTGTTGATGTTCATAGATTAAATCTATAGTAGGTGAACTAATCATTTGCACGATAACGGCGAGGACAGAAAAAACCTGAAAAAGCGGAGCGTTCGCCTAAAAGCTTTCTGAAAGAAAGCTACATCGGAAGCATACGCTATCACCGGATTTTCCCTTGAGAAAGGGAATCAAAAAATCTGGGGATAACAGCGATTGGAAGGTTGTTCTGTCATCGTAGTGTCTGTGTAAATAACCTTTAGTTCAATTTATATAGTAGAAGTGAGAGGAGTGTTGGGACATTGAATCTGATCAAACTACAAATTGTTGAGCTGATCGATAAGCATCATCACATGACAAGCGTGGCCGAGTTACTGGGGATCAAACAACCTACCGTTACATTTCATATGAAGTCATTGGAGGAAGAGATGGGTGTGCGATTATTTGAATCGCGCAGTGGAAAGACCTTTTTAACCGAAGCCGGACAGGCTTTGCTCCACTATTCTGTCAAAATCAATGCTCTGACCCAAGAGGCAAGGCGGGTCGTAAAGGAATATGACAGTCTCTATCGGGGCACCCTGCACATTGGAGCAAGCTATGTACCGGCTACATATTTGCTGCCCACCATACTCAATACCTTTTCTCAGGAATTCCCGGGCATTCGTATCGTCTTATCCGTCAAACCATCACCTGTTATTCGCGAAATGTTAATTCGTCATCAGATTGATCTGGGTGTGATCTCTTCCGAGCCGTTTGTTGGACCTGCCCTCCAAGCCGAGACGCTGTGTGAAGATGACTTGGTATTAATCTGTTCTCCGCAACATGGTTTGGCCCAGAAGGATACACTAACACCCGATCATATCGCGCAGATTCCTTTTGCCTTACATGGCAATGAATCCAGTACGCGTCGGTTAACCAACCAATGGCTTGCGCAACATGATATTCGTTTGCGTAGCACGGTGGAGATGGATTCCCTGGAAGCGATCAAACAGCTCGTGTTAATCGGGGGGCATGTCTCATTCATGTCTCGGATGGCCGTACAATGGGAAGAACAGCAGGGGCTCATTCAGGTTCTTCCCATTCCCGGAGAGCAAGCGCCGCGCCATATCTATACGGTACATAACAAGGACCGCCACCCTTCAGTTCAGGTAAACCGCTTCAAAGAAGTGCTACGAGAGGTGAGTCACGGCTTCCCCATTTTCCATGGCTGATTGCCCTGATCCGCTATAAACTATCGTTTGCCATTCATCAAATCTATGCAGGGTTAACGCAATGTGCGCTTCCCTTTAATCGCTTTCATATATTCGGGCGATAAAGTGAGTCTGTACGTTAATCCAGATTAGGAGAGTGATTGGTTTTGAAAAAGTGGAAAAAGGTAACTGCCTCATTGATGCTGAGCATCGTAACATTGGGAAGTGGAATGACATTTCTGGGAGCACCCCAGGCTTCAGCTGCTGCCAATGCCGTTCCTGCTTATGAAGTGAAGTTTCTGGCCAAGCCGGAACTTGTATTGAATACAGATGGGACACCACGCAGTGAGGTGATTCAGACACTCGGACTGAATTCCACGCCAAGAAATATTAACGTAGAGTACTTCGACACCAATGCTCTCGGATTGGATCAACAAGGATGGAACGTTCGTTTTCGCAAAAAAGATGACAAGAATAACTACGAATTGACTTATAAAAAACGCTACCCTGTGATCAATGGCGATATCAACGCAGCGCTGACTCTGGCTAACCAAGAAGGATTCGACAAATCGGATGATAATTACGAGGCTGAGATTGATTGGGGATATGGCAAACAAACCTTGAGCTTCTCCAACACCAAAAAAGTCGATACCAAAGCAACAGGTGTTCAACTTCCTTCGGAGCAAGATGCCCTGAACATGTTACTGGACAAGCTCCCGGGCAAATTGAAAAACTGGACTTCCTCCAACTGGGGCAAACAACAACTTACGCAATCCCGTGCATATGGTCCGATCACATTCCAACGTTATGAAGGTACATGGAATGGTCAAGAACTTACACTCGAAGTATGGCCAATCCGCAACGCAGCAGGTACAGGTATTGAGAATATCGTAGAGGTTTCTTTCAAAACCGATGATGCTGTAGCCGTATCCGGACTGCGTACCCAACTGCTGCAATTGCTGGAGAACAAAAACTGGCTGATTCCTGCCGATGGCTTGAAGACACAGACCATTCTGGAAAGATACTAATCGCTATATCTTGCTAAAAAACAAGCTCCTCTTCCTGCAGACATCGTAGGAGAGGAGCTTGTCTTTTTTTGCGTAGTGAATTAAATGATCTGTTATTTAAGTAATTCTACGATTAACATCGGTTGAGATTTTACCGGTTATTATCTCAACAGTTTGGATGATGGGAACTATGTATTGGCTATTTTCCAGCTCGGTAACCTATATCAATTCAATTTTTAGTGGAGAGTTACGCGCTTCAATGCTCAGAATTTCTAAAGTCTTATAATTCCATCACTTGAGTTTCGCGTGAATAGCTGACCCTCGATTTCCCATAGAAATGCTTTAGCGTGCGCAGGCTTCATAAATCTTAATACTATTGGACGTACCTACCATTCATCTCATAGTGTATTACGAGGTAATTTCTCGAGTTTGAGCTACCTGTTCTATTTGGATATCCTGCACTCCCGATTTTTCTTAATGAGAGTTCAAACGTTTGCTGACCACTTTGAATATATAAGTTTCCATTACCTATCAGCACATCCACCCGCATGCCTTCCGCAACTTGTGGAAGCCCTGACTGATGAATCCCTACTGCATGTAACCTTGATCCGAACTGCTGTTTTAGTTTATTGGATCGACTCGTCGTTCGAATACCAAATATCGAAACTAAAATAATAAAACCAAGTAAAAACCACATTCTATATACCCCCTTCTCTTTCTCTTCTGTATATCATTTCATATTATCATATGGACTTCTTATTTGTATGACAATATGCGATAATTGATAATTATTCTCAAATACATCATATGTAATGTTACTATTGCAAGTTAAGGAGGGATTCTGGTGACTTTGCAAGTCTTACCACTGATATCTAACGGTGATCATACCCGTGACCTATATGCAAGATTCAAGACATCCGAAGTTCTAGATCAAGCGTCTTTTCTTCCCCCATTCGTATTAACAGACTCACATCTTCTGCTCATCTGTACTGGCGGTGAAGCCACTATCCGTATTGGGCATAGGCAAAATCATGCCACACTTGGCAAGATGTATCTAATCCTGCCAGGAACAGCGATAGAATATACAACGGATGAAGTTCATCCTTTACAAGGACTCGCGATATATTTTGATCTGTTAAAGCCCATTTCAGATATGAACAGAACCACTTCTGGATCTACTGTAATGGAGGTATACCAAAAAGGGTTACTTCGTTCATCTTACGCTGATGAATTACCGCATGAACTTTTTCAGGAATGTACCAGAATTGCCTCCCAGCTCCATGAATGCATCTCTGTACCTCAAGAAAATCGTCCATTTCGTATTCAGACTTTGATGCATGAATTGTTGACCCATGTGTATGCTCCTCCCAAAGAGAGTGCATTAGGGGATTCGGAGCACACCTCTGCTTTGGATCAAACGCTTGAACTTATTGAACTTGGGTATGCTGAACATCTATCTCGGGAAGTTCTTGCTGGAGTGGCAGGCATGAGTGTATGGCACTATTCGCGGGTATTCAAAAACCGCACTGGCATCAGCCCCATGGAATACGTGAATAGTATCCGTATGGACCGGGCCAAAGAGATGCTGCTCGTCCCCGGCCAAACCATCAAACATATCGCCTCACAGGTTGGTTTTCAGGACGAGTTTTATTTTAGTCGCAAATTCAAAAAATATGTTGGCGTGTCTCCCTCTACCTATCAACGACAGAAACGCAATAAAATCGCTGCTCTTTCTTTCGGAACGACTGGCCACCTGCTAGCATTGCAGATTATCCCCCATGCGGCACTGATTGATAACCGACGGGATCAACACAGGAATCTGTTTTTTTCGAATATTCCTTATCATCTGGGACGTAGCAAACGCATGAATCCTCGTATCTGGCAAACCAATGTTGAGTTGTTGATGCAAGCGAGCCCAGACCTCATACTCTGTAATGAGTACGAAGCCCATACGTTAAAAAGAACGCTGCAGCGAATTGCTCCTACCATCGTTATCCCATGGAAAGGATTGAGCTGGCGGGAACATTTCGTACAAGTTGCCTCCATTGTGGGACAACAACAGGAAGCTCAGCAATGGTTGGAGCTGTATGATGACAAAGTAACCCATGCCAAAGAGCAGCTTAATCATCTAATCGGTAAAGATACGATCTCCATCATTCATATCATGATGGGTCATCTGTTAATCTACGGGCGACGCAATGGGGGCGCTGTTCTATATAACGATCTCGGTGTTTCACCTTCACACGATCTGCTTCCAGGGCAAGTCTATCGCGCATTGGATGAGCAGGAGTTGCCTCAAATGGCTGGAGATCGCATGTTACTAATTGTGGACCAGGACTCGGAATCCCAGCAACGTTGGCATAAACTACAACATACTCAGCTATGGCAAGATTTGAAACCCGTGCAAAACCAGCATGTATATATGCTAGATGAAATGCCTTGGTTAGATTATTCACCGTATGCCCATGATCAAATTATCGATGAAACCATCAAACTCTTTGGTGGCACTCAGCACATTAATCCATGACTGGATAGCACAGAAGGCTATGTCTCCCCCAACATGAGACCGCTACAATATAAAGTGTACTGAGAATCAATATCATTAGAAACACAGGGGGATTATGATGTACAAACAGCATTTTGTCAAAATAACGGGGATCCTTTTCATACTCGCCATGTTACTTGTTGCGTGTGGACAGACACCTGCAAGCACTTCGCAGCCATCTGCAGATGGCGTGAAATCAGCTGCGGAGACAGATGGCGACTCATCCGCTGAATCAGCTACTAAGACCGTGGAGAGCGCCAGTGGCAGCAAAGAAATCCCGGCACATCCTGAACGGATTGTGTCCATTAATATGGAGGACATTCTCCTCTCCTTGGAGGTGCCACTGGTACTCGCTACACCTATTGGCCGGCAAGACTACCTGAACGAGCAACTTGAAGCCCAAGGCGTGGCTGTCGAACCCATTAATGAAAGTGTCAATTTTGAAGCTGTAGTCAACGCTAATCCGGACCTCATTATTGCCAATGCCAGTTTGGATGCCAAAATTCTCGAACAACTCGAGAAGATCGCGCCTACGATCACTTATGATCGCCGTAATTGGCAGGAATCTATCGTACAGGTAGCTACTGCACTGGATATTGATGAGCGGGCTGAACAGCTTTTACAAAAAAATAAAGATCAAGTAACTGAAGCTCAGAAGCTCGCAGCCGATATCACCAAGACCAAACCTACAGCTGCATTCCTGCGCCTGGAAGAGAAAGATATGCGTTTGTTCTTCTCGTCCATTCCATCCACGCCATTCCCGGCTTCCAGTTATGTAGGAGCGGGTTATGAGATTGGATTCACTCCCGATGCTCTCGTTACCAAACTCGAGGCAGAAAATCCGGAACGGATGAATGCCAGTATCTCGGTTGAGCTTTTGCCTGAAATCAAAGCAGACTATCTGTTTATCGTGTCCATTAGCTCAGATGGATCAGCTGAAGCGTTGCAAAAAACAAAAGATGAACTCAACGAAATCCAGCAACTCCAAGTATGGAAAAGCCTTCCCGCTGTCCAAAATGGTCATGTCTATGTCCTCAATGCTAAGAAATGGCTCATTGACGGTCCCATTGCCGAATCGCTCAAACGTAATGAAATGCTCGAAGTTCTTGGACTACCTGCTCCATAATAGTAAACATACCGTCTGTTTCATCCACAGCAAACAAAAGGAGATTCACCGGATTTTCGGTGGATCTCCTTTATATTTTATACTCCAAATGGCTTCACTCAGTCCTGTTTCAAGAAAAATGATTCTACATGCTTAACATTTAAATGCACTTCATGTACACCCTTCTCATCCTACAATTAATTAGGGATAGATAATCATCAATATCATATATATCTGTGCGGCTTTTAATATATTTTATAATTTTGGGCTGTTTCAATCCCAAGTGCACTCTGGATGAACGTATTGGCAACCCGCTCTACAGGTACGGGATTAAATCCAATAAAGAAATCCTTATATTTTTCCGCCGACTCTACAAAAAGATTAGGACTAACTGAATTCATACGAATACCTCTTGGTAACTCAAACGCTGCCGCTCTGGCAAACGAATCAATAGCCCCATTGACCATAGCGCTTGATGCCCCCTTCTCAATAGGGTGGTCTTGTATAATGCCACTGACCAGCGTGAAACTCCCCTTGTCGTTAATATAGTGCTGACCAATCAACACGATATTAACCTGTCCAAGCAGTTTTCCCTGCACACTAATCATATTGTTCTCAGGTGTCAGTTTTTCCAGTTTCGCATAATGGGTCTGGCCTGCTGCAACAATGACGTAATCAATGTTACTCACCGTCTCAAAGAGAGAAGTAATACTCTCTGTCGACGTCATATCCACCTGAACATCCCCAGATTGTCTACCCGCTGTAATAACCTCAACGGAATGATCTCTCAGCTTCGCAACAACAGCTTTACCTAGTGTTCCATTTCCGCCAATGACCAGAGCTCTTTTCATTACTGTTTGTCCTCCTTTATAAATACGGTTAATCAGATAAGAATTGTTCTGTTTATTTAAACAAAAATTCCATCCTTAATCAAATGACAATTGACCCTATTTTGAAAGGAATACACTTATTCTTTTTAACGCACAAAAAAAGCCCTTGCTATAAGCAAAGACTTTTCTGTGTGTTACTAGGAAGCGGGTGATGGGAATCGAACCCACGCTATTAGCTTGGAAGGCTAAAGTTCTACCATTGAACTACACCCGCAAAATAAAAAAAATCGGGATGACACGATTTGAACATGCGACCCCCTGGTCCCAAACCAGGTGCTCTACCAAGCTGAGCTACATCCCGATACTTATGAAAATAATGGCGCGCCCTGAGAGATTCGAACTCCCGGCCTTTTGATTCGTAGTCAAACGCTCTATCCAGCTGAGCTAAGGGCGCAAATATTGGAGCGGAAGACGGGAATCGAACCCGCGACCCTCGCCTTGGCAAGGCGATGCTCTACCGCTGAGCCACTTCCGCAAAACATATGGTGCGGTCGAGAGGACTCGAACCTCCACGGGGGGTTAGCCCACACGGACCTGAACCGTGCGCGTCTGCCAATTCCGCCACGACCGCAAAATATAATGGTGAGTCATGAAGGGCTCGAACCTTCGACACCCTGATTAAAAGTCAGGTGCTCTACCAACTGAGCTAATGACTCATAATGAAATGGCTGGGGATATAGGATTTGAACCTATGCATGACGGAGTCAAAGTCCGTTGCCTTACCGCTTGGCTAATCCCCATTAAAAAATCATGGGGCGATCGAGGGGAATTGAACCCCCGAATGCCGGATCCACAAACCGGTGCGTTAACCACTTCGCCACGATCGCCATAGAGTAAGCCATTCATCCACTAAGAGTATCTTAGTATTAGTAACTTCATCTATAATATACATTCTATCACAAATTCAGATGTAATTACTAAAAATGGTGCCGGCGAGAGGACTTGAACCCCCAACCTACTGATTACAAGTCAGTTGCTCTACCAGTTGAGCTACACCGGCACGGTGTATATTTAATTAAAGAATGGCGGAACCGACGGGATTCGAACCCGCGATCTCCTGCGTGACAGGCAGGCATGTTAGGCCAACTACACCACGGTTCCATAATACTTTCTCAAGGAAAGTTAATTGCGGGGGCAGGATTTGAACCTGCGGCCTTCGGGTTATGAGCCCGACGAGCTACCGGGCTGCTCCACCCCGCGTCGTTATAAAAGTTATATGGTGGAGGCTGAGGGGATCGAACCCCCGACCCTCTGCTTGTAAGGCAGATGCTCTCCCAGCTGAGCTAAGCCTCCATATTATGACCCGTAGGGGATTCGAACCCCTGTTACCTCCGTGAAAGGGAGGTGTCTTAACCCCTTGACCAACGGGCCTTGCTAAAAAAATTATCTGGCGGAGAGAGAGGGATTCGAACCCTCGAGACGCTTGTGACGCCTACACGATTTCCAATCGTGCTCCTTCGGCCAGCTCGGACACCTCTCCATATGGCTCCCCGAACAGGGCTCGAACCTGTGACAACTCGATTAACAGTCGAGTGCTCTACCAACTGAGCTATCAGGGAATGGTGGAGCCAAGCGGGATCGAACCGCTGACCTCCTGCTTGCAAGGCAGGCGCTCTCCCAGCTGAGCTATGGCCCCATACTCTGGTATATTTCATTGTTGTGGTCTTGCTATGGGCCCTGGTGGACTCGAACCACCGGCCTCACCCTTATCAGAGGTGCGCTCTAACCAACTGAGCTAAGGGCCCTTATACATCCCTTATTCCTTGGCAAGGGGGGCAAAAAAAATACCCCAAAGGGAAATCGCTTGGCGGCGTCCTACTCTCCCAGGACCCTGCGGTCCAAGTACCATCGGCGCTAGAGGGCTTAACGGTCGTGTTCGGGATGGGTACGTGTGGAACCCCTCCGCCATCGCCACCAAACGCGGTGCTTACATTTCAGAGTGTTGTTCTCTGAAAACTAGATTCGAAACGAAACTTACGCGAATTACAACTTGCATATTTGGATAAGCCCTCGACCGATTAGTACTGGTCAGCTCCATGCATTGCTGCACTTCCACCCCCAGCCTATCTACCTCGTCGTCTTCAAGGGGTCTTACATACTGGGAAATCTCATCTTGAGGGGGGCTTCACGCTTAGATGCTTTCAGCGTTTATCCCGTCCGTACATAGCTACCCAGCGGTGCTCCTGGCGGAACAACTGGTACACCAGCGGTACGTCCATCCCGGTCCTCTCGTACTAAGGACAGCTCCTCTCAAATTTCCTACGCCCACGACAGATAGGGACCGAACTGTCTCACGACGTTCTGAACCCAGCTCGCGTACCGCTTTAATGGGCGAACAGCCCAACCCTTGGGACCTACTTCAGCCCCAGGATGCGATGAGCCGACATCGAGGTGCCAAACCTCCCCGTCGATGTGGACTCTTGGGGGAGATAAGCCTGTTATCCCCAGGGTAGCTTTTATCCGTTGAGCGATGGCCCTTCCATGCGGTACCACCGGATCACTAAGCCCGACTTTCGTCCCTGCTCGACTTGTAGGTCTCGCAGTCAAGCTCCCTTATGCCTTTGCACTCTTCGAATGATTTCCAACCATTCTGAGGGAACCTTTGGGCGCCTCCGTTACTCTTTAGGAGGCGACCGCCCCAGTCAAACTGCCCACCTGACACTGTCCCCGCACCGGATTACGGTACCAGGTTAGAACCTAGATACGATCAGGGTGGTATCCCAACGTTGCCTCCACGCAAGCTGGCGCTCACGTTTCAAAGGCTCCCACCTATCCTGTACAGATCGTACCCAAATTCAATATCAAGCTGCAGTAAAGCTCCATGGGGTCTTTCCGTCTTGTCGCGGGTAACCTGCATCTTCACAGGTATTAAAATTTCACCGGATCTCTCGTTGAGACAGCGCCCAAGTCGTTACGCCATTCGTGCGGGTCAGAATTTACCTGACAAGGAATTTCGCTACCTTAGGACCGTTATAGTTACGGCCGCCGTTTACTGGGGCTTCGGTTCACAGCTTCGGATTGCTCCTAACCACTCCCCTTAACCTTCCAGCACCGGGCAGGCGTCAGCCCGTATACTTCGCCTTACGGCTTCGCACAGACCTGTGTTTTTGCTAAACAGTCGCTTGGGCCTTTTCACTGCGGCCCCCTCGTGCTATTCACACTACCGGGGCACCCCTTCTCCCGAAGTTACGGGGTCATTTTGCCGAGTTCCTTAACGAGAGTTCTTCCGCGCGCCTTAGAATACTCTTCTCGCCTACCTGTGTCGGTTTGCGGTACGGGCACCATCACCTGGCTAGAGGCTTTTCTTGGCAGTGTGAGATCATGACCTTCGCTACTGTAATTTTCACTCCCCATCACAGCTCAGCCTTACAATGTGCGGATTTGCCTACACATCAGCCTTACTGCTTGGACAGACATCCATCAGTCTGCGTCACTACCCTACTGCGTCCCCCCATTGCTCATAACGGCTTACGGTGGTACAGGAATTTCGACCTGTTGTCCTTCGACTACGCCTTTCGGCCTCGCCTTAGGTCCCGACTTACCCTGAGCGGACGAGCCTTCCTCAGGAACCCTTAGGCTTTCGGCGGATCAGATTCTCACTGATCTTTTCGTTACTCATACCGGCATTCTCACTTGTATAATGTCCAGCGCTCCTTACGGTACACCTTCAACCCTTATACAACGCTCCCCTACCCCTGATGCAAAGCATCAAGCCATAGCTTCGGTGGTGTGTTTAGCCCCGTTACATTTTCGGCGCAGAGTCACTCGACCAGTGAGCTATTACGCACTCTTTCAATGGTGGCTGCTTCTAAGCCAACATCCTGGTTGTCTGTGCAACTCCACATCCTTTCCCACTTAACACACACTTGGGGACCTTAGCTGATGGTCTGGGCTGTTTCCCTTTTGACAATGGATCTTAGCACTCACTGTCTGACTCCCGGAAGTAAGTCTATGGCATTCGGAGTTTGACTGAGCTTGGTAACCCTTGCGGGCCCCGCACCCAATCAGTGCTCTACCTCCACGACTCTGTTTTCCGAGGCTAGCCCTAAAGCTATTTCGGGGAGAACCAGCTATCTCCGAGTTCGATTGGAATTTCTCCGCTACCCCCACCTCATCCCCGCATTTTTCAACATGCGTGGGTTCGGGCCTCCAGTGCGTGTTACCGCACCTTCACCCTGGACAGGGGTAGATCACCCGGTTTCGGGTCTACGTCCACGTACTAAGTCGCCCTATTCAGACTCGCTTTCGCTGCGGCTCCGGCTCTTCACCTTAACCTTGCACGGGAACGTAACTCGCCGGTTCATTCTACAAAAGGCACGCCATCACCCCTAAAACGGGCTCTGACTTTTTGTAAGCACACGGTTTCAGGTTCTATTTCACTCCCCTTCCGGGGTGCTTTTCACCTTTCCCTCACGGTACTGCTTCACTATCGGTCGCTAGGAAGTATTTAGCCTTGGCAGATGGTCCTGCCGGATTCATACGGGGTTTCACGTGCCCCGCACTACTCGGGATCCGTCTCGGAGGGAACAGACTTTCAATTACAGGGCTTTTACCTTCTTTGGCGGGCCTTTCCAGACCTCTTCGCTTAACCGGTTCCTTTGTAACTCCATGTGAGACGTCCCACAACCCCAAAGAGCAAGCTCTCTGGTTTGGGCTTCTCCGCGTTCGCTCGCCGCTACTGACGGAATCACTATTGTTTTCTCTTCCTCAGGGTACTTAGATGTTTCAGTTCCCCTGGTATGCCTCTACACAACCTATGTATTCAGTTGTGAGTAACTGGAAATTACCCCAGCTGGGTTTCCCCATTCGGACACCCCCGGATCAAAGCTTGCTTACAGCTCCCCGAGGCAGTTTCGTTGTTCGCCACGTCCTTCATCGGCTCCTAGCGCCTAGGCATCCTCCGTGTGCTCTTAGTAGCTTAACCTCGTGCTCCGGTTTCGACTGCTCGCTTCCCTTGGTTTGCTTGCGCAAAGCCAAAAGTCGCTCCCACCCGATACCATCGTACGTGCAATCTACCTTATAAAAACACTTCACTTGTTTACACAAGATCAGCTTAAAGGAATGTTCTAATTCGCGTTTGTTTCGTTTCGATATCTAGTTTTCAAAGAACAAGCTCCATGCAAAAGCAAGCTGTTTGAGAGTTTGAGCTCTCAAAACTGAGCAACGAGTGAGTGTTTTGTAGCTTAGCTACATATTTGAATGTTTCCGTTGCAGGAAACGATTCTCCATAGAAAGGAGGTGATCCAGCCGCACCTTCCGATACGGCTACCTTGTTACGACTTCACCCCAATCATCTATCCCACCTTCGGCGGCTGGCTCCTTGCGGTTACCCCACCGACTTCGGGTGTTATAAACTCTCGTGGTGTGACGGGCGGTGTGTACAAGACCCGGGAACGTATTCACCGCGGCATGCTGATCCGCGATTACTAGCAATTCCGACTTCATGCAGGCGAGTTGCAGCCTGCAATCCGAACTGAGACCGGCTTTGTTGGGATTGGCTCCATCTCGCGATTTCGCAGCCCGTTGTACCGGCCATTGTAGTACGTGTGTAGCCCAGGTCATAAGGGGCATGATGATTTGACGTCATCCCCACCTTCCTCCGGTTTGTCACCGGCAGTCTATCTAGAGTGCCCATCCGAAATGCTGGCAACTAAATATAAGGGTTGCGCTCGTTGCGGGACTTAACCCAACATCTCACGACACGAGCTGACGACAACCATGCACCACCTGTCTCCTCTGTCCCGAAGGAAAGATACATCTCTGTACCGATCAGAGGGATGTCAAGACCTGGTAAGGTTCTTCGCGTTGCTTCGAATTAAACCACATACTCCACTGCTTGTGCGGGTCCCCGTCAATTCCTTTGAGTTTCAGTCTTGCGACCGTACTCCCCAGGCGGAGTGCTTAATGTGTTAACTTCGGCACCAAGGGTATCGAAACCCCTAACACCTAGCACTCATCGTTTACGGCGTGGACTACCAGGGTATCTAATCCTGTTTGCTCCCCACGCTTTCGCGCCTCAGCGTCAGTTACAGCCCAGAGAGTCGCCTTCGCCACTGGTGTTCCTCCACATATCTACGCATTTCACCGCTACACGTGGAATTCCACTCTCCTCTTCTGCACTCAAGTCACCCAGTTTCCAGTGCGATCCGGGGTTGAGCCCCGGGATTAAACACCAGACTTAAATGACCGCCTGCGCGCGCTTTACGCCCAATAATTCCGGACAACGCTTGCCCCCTACGTATTACCGCGGCTGCTGGCACGTAGTTAGCCGGGGCTTTCTTCTCAGGTACCGTCACCTTGAGAGCAGTTACTCTCCCAAGCGTTCTTCCCTGGCAACAGAGCTTTACGATCCGAAAACCTTCATCACTCACGCGGCATTGCTCCGTCAGGCTTTCGCCCATTGCGGAAGATTCCCTACTGCTGCCTCCCGTAGGAGTCTGGGCCGTGTCTCAGTCCCAGTGTGGCCGATCACCCTCTCAGGTCGGCTACGCATCGTCGCCTTGGTGAGCCGTTACCCCACCAACTAGCTAATGCGCCGCAGGCCCATCCCCAAGTGACAGATTGCTCCGTCTTTCCAGTTTCCTTCAGGCGAAGGAAACAACTATTCGGTATTAGCTACCGTTTCCGGTAGTTGTCCCAAACTTGAGGGCAGGTTGCCTACGTGTTACTCACCCGTCCGCCGCTAACCATCAGAGAAGCAAGCTTCTCATCAAGTCCGCTCGACTTGCATGTATTAGGCATGCCGCCAGCGTTCGTCCTGAGCCAGGATCAAACTCTCCAATAAAGTATTGAAAAGAGCGATAAGCTCATTTTGAATCTGACGAGATTAAAAATCTCATTTGTGCTCCAGCCGATTCAAGCCAAGGCTTGTTTCAAACTTTCGCGTTCATTCTGCAAGCAGAATGTTTACTCACTCGTTGTTCAGTTTTCAAAGATCAAACTTGTTTCGTTACCGAATGTCGTTCTCTTCAGCAACTTTTATATCTTATCACATCCGAACCAACTTTGCAAGCTCTTTTTTTAAGTTTCTTTCGAAGCTTATTTGTTTCGCTTGCCGCACCGTGTAAATCGTGTTTTCTTGGCCGGAATTAGAATATACCATGTACAGATTTTGATTGCAAGTCTTTTTTTGATAAATGATCATAGCCTACTTCATCCGCGCAATATGTAATCTGTGCTCCTGTAATATCAATAACTTCATCAGCTTATTACGAAGCTTCTATTACTCTTATCCAATATACTTAACCAGGGAAGCCACACCCTCTAAGTTTGCAGAGGACATTCATTGTAACTGGCCCTGGTTTTTGGGGATCTCTTTTTCCTTTTCTTCTATATAAAGAAGAAAAACTTATCTCAAGCACGACATACACTTCTCTTCTCAACGCTCACAATATGCGCTTACCAAGTAACGAAGCGATCAATTCCACGCCAAGCCTTGCTGTATGTCTGTTATGATCAAACAACGGATTCACTTCCACCAGTTCCATGGACGTAACTTGATTTGTGGAAGCAAGTATCTCCAATGCGTAATGTGCCTCCCGGTAATTCAGACCACCAGGTACTGGGGTGCCCACACCCGGAGCTTCCCGCGGATCCAAACAATCCATGTCGAAGCTGACATGAATACCATCTGTCCCTTGTCCCGCTGTAGCTCTTGCTTGCTCAATAACCTGCTGTATTCCCATCCGGTCAATATCATGCATCGTAAATGCTCGGATTCCCAGTCCTTTAATCTGTTCTTTCTCATACTCATCCAGATCACGCAGTCCAATATAGACTAAATTAGCTGGATTAATAAACGCTCCTGCTCCAGCAATATGCGACAGATTATAAGCAGTATGCCCCAAGGCTACACCCACACTCATCCCATGCATATTCCCAGACAAACTGCGTTCTTCCGTATTCAAGTCTGCATGCGCATCAAACCAGATCACACCCAAATTCGAATAGTGCGCAGTTAACCCGGCAAAAGTGCCAATCGCTACACTATGGTCTCCTCCAAGTACAAGCGGAAAGGCTCCTTCCCTTACAGCAACCGATACTTCATGACACACCTTCTCACTGACTTGGCGTACCTCATTTAAGTGTTTCACACGATTACGCCCAGCAGAGACAGCAGGTTCAGAAGGACACTCTACCCGCACTTCTTTGGAAAGCACTAACCCAAGACTCGCGATCTCCCGCTTCAGTCCAGCTGTAATCAATTCATCGGGCCCTAACTCCGCTCCACCTCTTGCTCCACCGAGTCCAAAAGGAACCTTAATGATAGCAACATTACGTTGCACAGATGTTTGACTTGTATCATTAGAAGTATCTTTTATTCCACCATGGACATCCTCGTCATTTTTCATGTAGGTCAGCTCCCTCATTGTTGATCAATACCTGCTCAATTCTCTCCATTGCCCAATCAATCTCGGACTCCATAATCGTCAGTGGTGGAGCAAAGCGAATGGTCGTCTCATGGGTTTCTTTACATAGCAAACCAGCAGACATCAATCGCTCACAATAGGGACGTGCTGACTCATGTAGCTCAACACCTATAAATAACCCTCTGCCTCGAACTTCCCGTATAACTGAACTCCGAATATCACGAAGTCTTTTCATAAAATAGTTCCCTAATCGCTCTGATCGCTCAGCGAGCTTTTCATCTTCAAAAACTTTCAGAGACGCTATAGCCACGGCGCAGGCGAGTGGATTCCCTCCAAACGTAGAACCATGAGACCCCGGTTCAAACAAATCCAGTATTTCTGCATCAGCAGCGATAGCCGAGATAGGCATGACTCCTCCCCCCAGCGCTTTGCCCATAATCCAGATATCTGGTTTTACCCCTTCCCAGTCGGAGGCAAAACGGCGACCCGTTCTTCCAAATCCGGTCTGGATCTCATCAGACACAGTCAACACCTGCTGACTCTTACACAGAGCAAAAACTTCTGCCAAATATCCATCAGGCGGGATAACGATTCCAGCTTCGCCCTGAATAGGCTCTACAAGAAAGCCAGCCGTATTTGGCGTAATGGCCTGCTTCAGCGCTTCAATGTCTCCATAGGGAATAATCCGGAATCCAGGTGTGAGCGGTCCGAAATCTTTTTTATACTCCGCTGAAGAAGAAAAGGAAGTTACCGTTAGCGTTCTTCCATGAAAATTACCAGAGCATACGATGATTTCGGCTTGATTCTCCGGTACACCTTTGCAACGATAAGCCCATCTGCGCACTGCCTTTACCGCAGTCTCCACCGCTTCCGCTCCTGTATTCATGGCAAGAATCTTCGATTTCCCCGTAAATTGTGAGAGTTTCTGATAAAAAAGAGAAGCGGAGCTGCTGTGGAATGCCCGTGATGTCAGCGTAACCAGATCTGCCTGGTCCTTGAGCGCTTGTATGATTACAGGATGTCTGTGGCCATGATTCAATGCTGAGTATGCACTTAACATATCCATATAACGACGGCCTTCAGGGTCTTCCACCCATATCCCTTCCGCCTGTTCAATAACAATAGGGAGCGGATGATAATTAGGTGCAGCATAACGCTCCGACCAATCAATTAACATTTTGGAATCCGACATACACACCCATCACCTTTCCGAAATATTGTATACAAAATACAATATCAATGTATGCGATACCATCACCATTTACGACTACATCTCTCATTTTCCACGCCAGCCTACTCCAACTCTCTTCCAAGTATCTTCCCCTTAGCGAGAAGTAGACAATTTACGTTCCAGCCAAGACAATAAATTAGCCAGTGTGAATGTGATTATAAAGTAGAGACCTGCGGCAACAAGCAGCGGAGCAAGTGGTTGGAATGTAACCCCCTGAATCGTTCTGGCCGTGTATATAATCTCGGCTATACCGATCATGGAAACAAGCGAAGAATCTTTAATGATAATAATGAATTCATTGCCGATAGCTGGAAGCATGTTACGAAAAGCCTGCGGCAAAATAATGTAGCGAAGTGTCATCCCATGCGTCATGCCGAGGGAGCGCGAAGCCTCGGTCTGTCCTTTATCAATCGCTTGAATCCCGGCCCTGAACACCTCCGCCATATAAGCTGAGCTATTCATGGTTAGAGCTACCACCCCCGACATAAATGCCGGCAAGTTCACACCTATAACCGTCAGACCATAATGAATAATAAGAATCTGTACCAGCATCGGCGTCCCTCGAATCAGTTCAATATACGCCGATGCCACAAATTTAATAGGCCATATTCGGGATATCCGCATTAGTGCCATGAACACACCAAGCAACGTACCAAACAATACGCCGAAGAAGGAAAGCTCAAGCGTCACCCACGCACTTCGTGCATAGTCCTGCCAATGTTCTAATAGAAAGGAAAAATCTAAATTCACGGCATATCCCTCACTCGTCCGGTTTATTCGCCGAGCATCTCATTGGCTTCAACGACAAAACGTTCAATATCTCCGTTGGTTTTGAGTTTTTCCAATGTAGTGTTGATCTGATCGAGCAGCTCCTGATTACCTTTCTTCACCGCGATGGCCGAACCACCCTCATCTTCAGCCTGTTCAATCTCTACACCCGCAACAACAAGGCCCTCTTGGTTATTCACATACTGTTCAGCCACCGGCTTCTCCAGAATGAGTGCGTCTACGCGCCCCGTCTGCAACTCCAGAATCAGTTCAGGTATTTTAGCCAGAGAAGTGAGCTTTGCTCCCTCTATTTCCTGAGCGATCCCTTCCTGAATGGAACTCTTTTGTACGCCAACCTGCTTGCCCGATAGATCATCCACGGACTTTAATGCCACATCGTCGCCTTCTCTAACAAGTACAGCCTGCTCGGCATAATAGTAGATGTCTGTAAAATCAACGTTCTTCTTCCGTTCCTCGGTAGGGGTTAAGCCTGATATTACAAAATCAACCTTATCTGTACCAAGGGCCATAAGAAGGCCGTCAAAGTCCATGTCCTCAATCTTCAGCTCGGCTCCCAAATCAGCCGCAATGGCTTTGGCAATCTCGATATCAAAACCTACAATGGTATCTTTACCATCGATTTTCTTATGAAATTCATAGGGTGCATAGTCCGCACTGGTTCCAAGTACAATTACTTTCTTTTCCGCAGAGCCACTTCCGGAAGACGAAGCAGCGTCCGATCCGGTTCCTGTCGTTTTTTCCTGCCCACAAGCAGACATGATTACAACCACTAACAACAGCATCATTGGTAAAAGCACTTTTTTCACACATCATACCCCTATTCTTTTTTTGAATGAGTAGCATAATAATTTGTATACAATATACATAAGACAATATATGGACTTATATGTAAGTAATACTAACAAACAATTTGCTTTATCACAATCATTATTTAAACATTTATACGCTCTAATTCCATAAAATGTAGTATATATAACACAGCACTTACATCGCCTGAAACATGAAGTTTGCTTGCCCAACTTCCCCCTCGGTGTTAAGATGATAAAAACTTGAAACTCCTGAACGGCGCATACAGCACGGCCCCACGCCCATCCAATTATCACTATACATAGAAAGGAGGATTCGGTATGGAGGTACCTAAATACCGGTCCTTGAAAGATCACGTATACGATTACATTGCCCAGAAGATCCAGGACGGGACCCTGCTTCCCAACCAGAAGATCAACGAGGCCGAGATATGCAAAAAGCTGGACATCAGTCGCACGCCTACTCGGGAGGCCCTTTTCCAGCTGGCTTCAGACAATCTGCTGCAATACATCCCACGCAGAGGATTTATTGTCACTCCTTTTGATGCAGGGAAAAAATTGGAGTTCTCCCAAGCGATCGGTGCATTGGAGGCACTTGCTGCCACACTCGCAGCAGACCACCTCAAACCATCCGAACTACTGGAGATGGAAACTCTGGTTGTCCGAATGGACGAAGATATCAGCCAGCTTGATCTCGCTTCCTACAACAAGAACCAATATCAGTTCCATAACCTGTATATCCAGCGATGTGGTAACGCCACAGTGATTGAGATGTTAAACACATTGAAGAACAGCTTCATCCGGCAGTCGTATGTTAGTGATAATAAGCCAAAGCTATCTGAGGTACTACTCGAAGTTAATGAAGAGCATCGTCAAATTTTAAGCGCTTTTCGATCCAAGGATAAAAACCAACTGGAAGCTCTACTTAAGCACCACTGGCGGATTATTGACAACGATATGCTATAATAGCGGATATCCTAACAAATCAAAGGCAACCCACACTATTGTGAGTTGCCTTTTTCCTATCTTTCCTTTTTGACCTCCAACGGTTTCCTAGCCGCAAAAACAGCATATCCCAATTTATTGCCGTATTTAGCGAGCAAGCGATCATTGGTGCGACTCATTCGCTGCATACGTTCATCCTCAAACCAAGTCATATCCATCTCCCGATGCGGATCATGATCCACGCCCCATTTTCCCATGGATCGCGATTGCTCTTGGACTTCGACCTTGGTGAAACCACTCTGTGTGAGGCGTTTTTTCCATGCTGTTACTGTTGCCAGAGTTCGTATACCGTAAAATTGCTTCAACCTGCGGCTCATCAATTCGGTTTTCCTGCCTGATAGAACCATCTCCCGATCCACCAAAAGTCCGGCAGGCTTCAGCACTCTTCTATATTCAGCAAGCGAACTCGGCCATTGGGTGAATATCGTAACCGATTCTACGAATACCACATCAAAATGATTTTCTGGAAAAGGCAGCGCTGCTACATCGGCCTGAACAAATCGAACATCCACCCGTTCTCGTCTAGCTCGCCGAACTGCCTTATCCAGCATATTGCGATGAAGATCAATCGCCGTTACCCGATAACCACTTTTAGCCAGGTAACACGCGGTCCTCCCAGTGCCACATCCTATCTCAAGGATATGATTACCTCCAGGCAGAGATAAGCCATCCAGCAACTTCATCGTTGCCATAAATCCTCCGGGATGAGCACTCCCCTCCCCTAACCGAGCCAGCATGTCATGATAATCCACGCGCCATCCCCTCCTCACTCCTCCCAGTGTATGGAGCAGATTCAAAAACGGCTCCTCCCTATTTGATTTTCCGGGTACTCGTCCATACCAATTGGTCTTCTTTTTACTATGATATACAAACCGTTGAATTCAAGCGGCAACTGCATCTAATGAGGAGGATATGCATGTACAGAATTAATCCGGTATGTGAAGAAACGGTTTCTCCGCACGTTGGACGTTCCGTTTGTCTCGTTATGAACGACGGTAAGCATATGTATGGTACGCTTAGTCAATGTCGTGATGGCAAAGTTTATTTGAACGGGTGTTTCGAGGGACCACGGCTATGTTCAGTAAAATCCAAACAGCAGCTGGTCAAAAGCAGCAAGAAAAATGCTGTTGCAACAAAGAAAGTTAAATCTTCGGCCTACGGTCCATATGGTTACGGGGGATACGGTGGGGGTTACGGCTACGGAGCGGGGATCGATCTGGCTCTGGTAGCAACATTGTTTCTGCTGCCATTCCTGTTCATCTAAACTCCAATCTGATCGTGTTAAAACTATAGTCATAACAAAGACCCTTTTTGCTTATAGCGAAAAGGGTCTTTGTCTTTTTCATACGATTCACGTCAATTACAATACACTTTCTGTTAAAAAATGATACAAAAAAAGGCATTCGCTAAAACGAATGCCGGGAACTTCATATTTAATACCCTTACCTTCGCACAGGGTGTCTGTTTAATCTAAAAAAAAACACCTCGTTAGAGGCGGGTAAGCTATGTTAAATCCGATTTCCTTTAGGCATCGTTTTCAGATTGCTATTCGAATTCTCAAGCAATGGTAGCATCCTAGTCGTGCTGACCATCTCAGAAGCACATATCGGACAAGTAGGTACGTTATCAAACGCAAAATTGTCCCGCATCCATCCTTTGCACGTATCACTCGTACACTCCCAGATTGCCGCATCAGCTTGTGGAATCTCTTCCAACGGTTTTTTGCGATTATACATGACTTCTACCCCCTTTGTTATGGAAAAACATCTAACCGACGTTATTTCACAGAAGACACTACTTAGCGGAAGTCTTACGTCCCACTGAACTTCTGCCTCGACAACTATTGGGCCGACTTTCATACATATAACTGATCAAAAAAAAGAAGCTGCCTTTACCATTATAACATGTTAAAGGCAGCTATGCTTTAATTACAGTTTTACAACTTCTTCTGCTTGAGGACCACGGTTTCCTTGTACAATTTTAAATTGCACGCGTTGACCTTCGTCCAGCGTTTTGAAGCCTTCGCCTGTAATAGCGCTGAAGTGTACGAATACATCTTCTCCGCCTTCAACTTCGATGAAACCGAAGCCTTTATCAGCGTTGAACCATTTTACTGTTCCGTTTTGCATGTGAATTACACCTCCAAATAAAGATTAACATGTTCCTTTGTTCTTTGCAGCAAGCAAATAAAAATTCACACATTGAAAAAGGTACCAGTCATAAACCTATAAGTGATCGCCCTTTACAATATATGAATTAGGTTTTCCACTCTCTACAACTTGTTTTTATTATAACTCCAATTCAGCCAAAAAGCAAATCTTTGTATTTTCTTTTCAAACAGCTTTGGAAATACATGTTATTAACTAGCACGGGGACAGGGTTTATCACGCTTATGTGCCTGGTCGCTCGTGCGCGGTCTTATGAAAGGATATGCAGATCTAATCCAACTTATACATTTTTTATATAAAATTCTGACATGCATATCCAACACAACCAAAGAATCATCTTACTACAGTGTAACACACTATGTCCATGCCCACATAAATGCATCCCGATCCCAGGCGATTTGTCCACGATGAAGCTTCCGGAAAGCTTTCTTCACTTCCTTGGACAATGAAGTATTACCGTTCTCGTTCACAAAAACAAACTCTTCACCGAAATGGGTCTTCACATATTCTATGGCAGCTTCCTGATGAAGTGTTCCTGTGAATTTAATCTCCTGAACCATCCATTCTGCTACGCCTTGTGCTGTCTTTTCCACAATATCACCTACTGTCTGAACCTAATGTACGGATAGGCATACCTCGTATCTTGAACATACCTGTCTTCCCGCCAGACTGAAGTATACCATGATCCAACTGCTGACGGGAAACTGTATGATAACTACTTCCAAGCAATTCCCTTAATGAACAACCGTATTGGCCTGCTCACTCCCTTTGGAAGGAATCGATGAATTCTTTCGGTGACTCCACACTAACCAGACACAGTATGCAATCAATACCGCCAGTATAAACAGATCGTAAGGAAGTGTTCCTCTATCCTCCAGGTCATTCCCGAGGAATTGAATCAGATTATGTATGAAATGAAACAAAATAAGCGGTACAATATTTCCGTTCTTCAGCATCAATAACGCCAGTGCAGCTCCCAGAAGCAGCGCATAGACCAATTGCATGATCGTATCCGTCAGATTCTGACCAGACAATGCATTCAGGAGATGTGTAATTGAAAACAAGATGCTGGAGGTCACAACTGCGGCCACTGCACTTTTTTGAAGCAATGTTTTGAAAATAAGTCCACGATAGATCGTTTCCTCAACAAAAGCTACGAGCACGGTGAAAAAGATGAAAAAGGCTACCCGGGACAAGCTCAGCTCCCCAAATCCTTTCAGGGCAAGTGTACCCAGTACAAGGAGTAGTGGAATATAATACTTTGCATGGTTTGCCGGGATACTTCGTAAGGACCGGAATCCGGTCTCTCCCCACTTGCGCCTTAACGTCATATAGATGATCAGAACAATTGCAATTGGTGTAAAGGAGATGAGTACAGGGGAAGTGTAGTCCAGTTGTTTTATTGTCGCAATGGCCCCTGCAGCAAATACGGCTAACAAGAGAAGTAGCTCAATAATCACGACGGTGAGCACAGGTCTGCGCTCAGAAAAGGAATGTTTTGGCTCGGATTGCTGATTTATCATACATTTGCCTACCTCGTTTCATTTACTTTTTTCGTTGTCATATGAATTTATATGTCAATATAGTTGTATCACATCACCCGTATATTGAATATCCCTATTATGGATAAAACTATAAAAGTAACAAAAAAGAGACTTATCCTAACTGCTTTTCCCCTAAAATCAGGTATGGCTTATACCTGAATCTGTCCATTATAGTATTACAAGAGTTCAATGCTGCAGGGGTGTGGCGACTCTCCAACGTCATATATCTATGAAGTACCCATAACGATAGTTTCACAATGCATAATGAAATCAGGGGGATACTATGAAAGCATTCTTTCAGCGCTGGGGGCATTTACTGGCTATTCTGTGCATACCGCTCCAAGGCTCCATTTACGTATTTCTAGGAAGTAATACCGGAAGTGATGTCTTCTACAATTATGCCTGGATTGATACACAGATTCCTTTTCTCAAAGAATTTATTTATCCGTACATTAGCTGGATGCCCATTCTGTATCTTGGTTTTCTATATTTGGGTCTGACGAACAAGTCGTTATTCTGGCGTACGCTGATTACCTATAATGTTGGTGTCATGGCTGCCAATGTCTGTTTTGCGGTGTTTCCTACCCATGTACCACGCCCCGAAGTCGGCGGAACCGATCTGAGCAGCGTGTTAGTACAGTTTATCTATACGAATGATGCGCCTTTTAACTGTTTCCCGAGTGTTCACGTTCTGACCAGCTACTTGCTGTTCATTATCATTATCCGCCACTTGAACTTTAAGCCGTTAGCACGGATATCCTGGTCGGTATGGCTATGGTTAATTATTGCTTCGACGGTATTTGTAAAACAGCATTCCTTGCTGGACATCGCCGGAGGCATTTTATTTGCAGAGGCCGCGTATTGGACTGTCCATGTCTTTGCCGTTCGTCTTGGGCAGGCACGAAAGAAAGGCAAACAACCACTCACGGCTTCTAATCCAAGCAGTCATGTATAGTGACATTATTATATGTAACAGGTAGGATGATGATCCTGCCATAAAGTAAAAGAGGGCCTAGGCCCTCTTTTTTGTACTGATTTAATTGAACCTATTATATAGAAGAACTTATTGGGGTTGGACTATGCGTTTCATGCTATAGGTGGGCGTTCATGGAGCAGATCGGATGGTGGACTTCCTGTTATACGCTTGAATATGCGGTAAAAATAGGACAGATCCCGGTAGCCGAGAAATTCGGCAATTTCCTGGATTGAGAGTTGTGACTCAGTGAGCAGATATACCGCTCTTTTCATCCGTTGATCATGGACATATTGGCTGATGGTCTGATTGGTCATGCTTTTGAATAATGCAGCAGCATAATTGGGTGTCTTGTTGATCTCGTCTCCGAGTTCTTCCTTCGTCACTCTCTCCCGATAATGCCGCTCAATGTATCGCTTCATCCGTTCCACATGAATATGCCTCTCCGGAGGAATAACTCCCCGATCCAGCTCCCTGTTCATATAAATCAACACTTCCATCAATAAGGCTTGGCTCATCATGACATAATAAGACGGACGCTCCTGCCATTGTTGATAAATAGCACTCATGCGTTGATGAATCAGTTCATAACAACCGGGTTTATGCCGCAAAGCCTCATATCGCTCCAGTGCAGGCAGACCTTCTGTATGGTCGCGTTGCAGTTGAATCACAATCTGCGTGTGCGTTACCGTAGGAATACTCTTGCCGTAATACGGGACGCCACCTGGAATGAGTAGCAATTCACCCTTTTCCATGATCTGTTTATCACCGTTCACCCAATATACACATTTTCCATAAGTAACCAAACTAAGCCGCCAAGTCTCATGGGATTGCACACCTTCTTCGTACCAACCAACACCATTAATGTGCCGTACTTCAAGTGGAGTGACCATAACACACCTCATTACTGGACTATACTCTAATCATTGTACTATAGTTCATACCCTGTTTCGACAGAAAACGCTACAATACACATATAAGCTTAAAATATGAGGAGGAAATTAGCATGTTAAAAACAAAAATTATTTGTACCATGGGACCTGCTTGTGACTCAATCGAATTGTTGAAAGTAATGATTCAGGAAGGTATGACCGTTGCCCGTCTGAACATGGCTCATGGCGAACTCGAAGATCACGTGACACGGATCAACAATATCCGTAAAGCAGCTTCCGAACTGAATACTTATGTACCAATCATGATGGACATCAAAGGGCCGGAAGTACGTATCGGCAAATTGAAAGAAGCATCCTGCCACCTGCAAGCTGGTAAAGAACTAATCCTGACTACTGAAGAAATTCTCGGTGACGCTGAGCGTATCTCAGTAAACTATCCAGAACTGAACCTCGTTGTGAAGCCTGGCGATCGTATCCTCATCGATGATGGCCTTGTGGATCTGACTGTATTGTCCGTGGAAGGATCCGATATCCATTGTAAAATTATCAGTGGCGGCATTCTGAAACCACGCAAAGGGGTTAACTTGCCAGGAATCAAAACGACACTGCCAGGTGTAACTGAGCGTGACGTTATGCACATCGGATTCGGGATCGAAAACGATATCGAAATTATCGCAGCATCCTTTGTTCGTAAAGGCGACGACATCCGTGAAATCCGCAGCATTTTGAAAGAACGCGGTGTAGACCACGTTCAGATCATCTCCAAAATTGAAAACCAGGAAGGTATGACCAACCTGGATGACATTATTGAAGCATCTGACGGTATCATGGTAGCTCGTGGAGATCTCGGGGTTGAAGTACCGATCGAAGACGTACCAATGATGCAAAAAGAAATGATCGATAAATGTAACCGCGCTGGTAAACCGGTTATCGTAGCTACACACATGCTTGAGTCCATGCAAGTGAACCCGCGTCCTACTCGTTCCGAGGTAAGTGACGTAGCGAACGCCGTACTCCAAGGTGCAGACGTTGTGATGTTGTCTGGTGAATCGGCTGCTGGTAAATATCCGGTACAATCCGTGCGCACGATGGCTGCTGTTGCTCGCCGAGCTGAAACAATGATTGATTACAAAGAGCAATTCGCACAAAAATCGGCTCAACAGATCGCTGATATTACTGAAGTTATCAGTCAGGGCGCTGTAAGTTCTTCCCTCGTACTGAATGCAAAAGCAATCATCACTTCGACTGAGAGTGGATTCACAGCACGCATGATCTCGAAGTATCGTCCAAAAGCACCAATCATCGCAGTTACACAACACGAAGAAGTATTGGCAAAAATCTGCCTGCTCTCCGGTGTCATTCCGGTCATGGGCGACAAAGTAACCACTACGGATGAAATGTTCGAGTCTGCTACTCGTAACGCAATCAAAACAGGTTACATCGAAAAAGGTGACATCATTGTATTGTCCGCTGGTGTTCCAATCGGTCAATCTGGTAATACAAACCTGATCAAGGTTCAACAAGTTTAATCAAATAGCTGAAACTGTAGCTATAATCTTAGCTATAAATAAGGAATACAAAAACCACCGGAAGCAGAAATGCCTCCCGGTGGTTTTTTGTTGATGATGTGTGCCAATGATCGTGATGTTACAACAAACGGCTTCGAGATTATAGATTCCGCGAGTAATTAACCAGATCCTGTGACATGGTGTTGATCTCATCCATTGAAGCATTTACCTGTTGTGTCAGAGCAGCTTGATTTTGCGTTAATGTGGACATATTACCGATGTGCTCAAGAATCTGATCAATCAGTGTTTTCATCTGCTGCATGCTATCTTCGATATTTACTGTGGCCTCCGAACTGTGATCAGCCAGTTTACGCACTTCACCTGCAACGACGCCGAACCCCAGTCCCAGCTCTCCCGCTCGCGCGGCTTCAATGGCTGCATTCAGACCGAGTAGATTGGTCTGACTGGCTATCTCTCGAATAAACACGGTGATATTCTTCGTATCATCTGCACTGCTTTTCACTTGAATGGCTGCATCGGCAGACAATTCCTGTGCAGTTACCAAATCCTGTGCCTGATCAGTAATCGAGTTGATTCCACGTACCATCTCACCAATGGACTCCGACAATTGTTTTGTTTTCATATTCATGGCTTCCACGATCTGCTCCTTGTTCTTCTCATGGGTTACATCACGAATCGTTCCAGCTACACGGAGCGGTACTCCATCCTGATCCCGAATGGTCTCTCCACCCGCGTGGTACCACCGATACTCCCCGTCTTTGCGTTGCAGACGATAATCCAGATCGTACGGCGTACGGCCACTGTAATCATTCATATGTCTGGCAAATTCATTGATCGTCCGATCATGGTCTTCCGGATGCAATCGGCTGCTCCAGCTGCTGAACACATTCGGGAAATCCTGCTCGTCTTTGAACCCTAATTCTCTGCGGAACTGGGGTGACCACCAAAATTCATTATTCGGGTTAACCACATCTCCTGCCACAACGGTCATATCCCACGGTGCCTCCACCAAGGCGCGGTTAACCAGATCATATCGGGTGACGAGTGCTTCCAGCTCATCGGACTTACTTTTTTCCTCATGAATATCAAACATGATGCCCAGAAGTTTGACCGGAACGCCAGCCTGATTTCGGACGACTTGTCCAAGACATCGGAACCAGCGGATTTCTCCACTTTTTGTAATCATACGACTAATTACGTTATAAGCATTCGTTGCTCCAGGGTCATTCACATGTTTCATAATCTCCTGCACTAGCTGAGGTCTGTCATCCGGATAGATAGATTTGGCCCAGCTTGCAAAGGAATCGGGATAATCCTTGGCATTATGGAAACCTAACATTTGGCGGAATTCATTCGAAAATGCGATGATATTATTGTTATCCAGCGCATCACCGGCAACGATTTCAGATTCCCATAATCCCACATTCATCGCCTGATTCAGCATCTTAAGACGCATTTCCACAGCTTCGTTTTGTGCTTTCATCATATGTACTGCTTTTTTGATGTTACTGGCTATTTCATTGGTATTCTGAAATTCAATACCATCTTCGACCCATGTACCATAGTCGCCCTTTTCTGCGTTTGCAACCAGCTTACGACTATACTCCAGTAATTTTTGATGCTCATCTATACGAAGTTGTTTGGTAGATTCAGTGCTTTTACGAAACATGTTCATTTCTCCTCTTAGGTCATATGATATATATTTCGACATAATTAGACATTAAATGTAGAGCTATAGTCTTAATTTGTATAAACAAAATGAACCAGCGCTGAATCAGCACTGGTTCATTTGTTATATATATTTTTTATTATTATAATCAATCATTCATGACTGCCTCTTGCCAGCTAACTACCAGCCAAAATTCAGTGTTTTTCCCGTCTCTACCCAAGTTTTGATGCTGCTCAGGATCATCCACCAGCTGCTCTGTGCATTGGCAAAGGAAGGATGGTTATCTGTAAATTGATCATTGATCAGCGTAAGCTTCGTACACCCCCCCACAGTCTCCAACTGGAAAGCCACTCTGGATTGAAGCTCGGCATGGTTCGCATGATATGATGGACCTGGATGCTCCTGATAGCTGAGTCTGGACAAAGGTTCGAATTCTAATATATCTCCATACACATGGACAGTCTCTGGACCATCATTGCCCGGCCCTACATAAGCAAACGGCTGACCTGGCTGAAAATTCGTACGAAGTTCACTACCGAAAAAGCTGTTCCGTGTGCCGTCTGGCGAAATGAGAGCATTCCACACATCTTCCAGCCCTGCATTGATATAAAACTCATATTTGAGTTCCATAGACTCACTCCCTTTATGTATTGGATATGCGATCTGCCAACCTCGCACTCCTATCCTATCGTTATACCCCAAAGGTCGTATTGTAAAAACGCGACATCAGGTTATATAGTCCTTTTTCAGAAGATCAGATATACTGAACTGGAATGAAATAACAGGAGTTGTTCAGTATGACTGGAACGTCACAATCCTCATTGTTACCTTATCAACAAATGATTCAGTTGCTGCAGAAAGCAGGCTGGTATGAGAACCGATGCGTTGACATCTCGGCATACATTGAGCAGTGCTCTACATCCGCAGATTTATTTCCGGCTGCGCGATCGTTTCTTGAAGAGTTTTGGGGAATAGATGAACTTATATATTTTAAATACTATAGCCACACTGCCGGGGAAGTGCCTGCTGAAAGCCCTTGGCATGAATATGAATTTCATTTTATTCCGAATGCTGAAGAAACGCTACGTTGTTCCGCAGAGATGCATTCGATCTTGAAATACGCTAATGAAGATTGTTATTGTCTTGGATTAACCGGATACTACTATTCTGCAGTCACAGCTATTGGCCGTTCAGGCAAACTGTATTTGTTACACGATTATGATCCAAACGTACATGCATTCGATAATCTGATTGACAGTATGATACATGAACTTCACACGCATAAGCTTGTCCCCCATTCACTCATGGGTCGGAATCAGAAAGGAAATGAGACATGAGCCAATCAACCAATATTATGGGTATCCCTTTTCCCAATGTCACGATGGATCAAACTGTTGCGATCCTTGGTGAAGTCGTAGATCAGGAAAGCACTGAACTGTTCCATGTCATCACAGGAAATCCCGAGATCGTCATGTCCTGTCAAAATAATGCCTCTCTTCGCCAAGTTGTCGATCAAGCCGGGTTGGTTACCGCTGACGGTGCTGGCATTGTAATGGTATCCCGTGTGCGGGGTGGACAATTGACTGAACGGGTAACCGGTTGTGATCTGCTATTTCGTTTATTGGAGGAAGGCGATCGAAAACACTGGTCATTCTACATGCTGGGAGCAGAAGAAAGTGTCAGTGAACAGGCGGTGAAGGTTATTGCGCAACGCTATCCGGGAGTTGTCGTCAAAGGCAGACACCATGGTTTTTTTCAGGCAGATGAGGAACAACAGATTGTAGAAGAGATTTGTACTGCTCAACCGGACTTTCTTATCGTAGCTCTTGGCGCACCCCATGCAGAACACTGGATTAACAAGTATCGCCATCAGTTGAACGCTCGTGTAGCCATAGGAGTGGGAGGTAGTCTCGATATCTTGGCTGGCAAAACCAAACGTGCCCCTGCGATATGGCAGAAGCTTAATTTGGAGTGGCTCTATCGCCTTCTCAGTCAACCTTCGAGATGGCGTAGACAACTCATTTTACCCCGTTTTGCTGTGCGGGCATTGTTGTTCAGAGAGCCTAAATAATGTGAGATGAGCAGGAGGAATGGTCCGGATGAAACAGGTAGATCAAGGAGACAGACCAAGTATGGGCCTGCTGAATCTGAATGAAGGTGACCAAAGATATCAACTGACGCGCCATGCTCCTTCCGAAGCACTTCGCCCTTTTGTTAAACATTATTGGATCGTATCGTGGGATCTGACTGGACTTGAACTGTATCCTCAACATATCGTGCCTAACCCCTGTGTCAATCTGGTTGTGGAGCGGAACAATACGTTTTGCTTCGGACCGTCGGGACGTAAATTCTCCTATCTTGTGAGCGGGAAGGGCCGTGTATTTGGTGTGAAGTTCAAACCAGGAGGATTCTATCCCTTCCTTCGGGTTCCTGTCTCTTCACTTTACGGACAACCGATGGATGTATCCCGTATTCTTGAGGTCACAGCAGGTTCCTTGGAAGAACGGCTACTTCAGGATGGGGATGATGATGCGGATAAAATCGGTTACATCGATCAGCTATTATGTGCGCACCTTCCAGCTGAAGATGCCCAAGCGACGCTGGTTAACGATATTGTGCAACAGATTGAACAGAACCGTGAGATGCTGAGAGTAGATGATCTGTCTTCGTATTGGAAAATTCATAAAAGAAAGCTACAGCGCCTGTTCAATCAGTATGTAGGTATTGGACCGAAAACCGTAATTAAATTGTATCGTCTGCAAAATGCTGCAGAATGGATGGAGCGTGGTCTTCACTATGATCTGGTTAAGCTATCTCAGGATCTCGGATATCATGATCAATCCCATTTCATCCGAGATTTCAAGTCCATTATCGGAAGCACACCAGAGGAGTATATACACTCTAAACAACCGAATGGCGCGCGCTATGGGCTGATGAATTAAAAACCTGTCCTGAAAATCAGGACAGGCGAATGACTTCGATGGTATCCCCCGTATGGATTACACCTTCACGTTCAACCGAGCAGACGATCCCACGTTTTTTGCGAGCGGCTGGCACGAACTTTTTACGCAAACCGTCCTGTTCGTAGAATTGCTCAATCATTTTCCCCGGATGCACACAGGGAAGATTCTCTCCTTCGCATATTAACCCCGTCCCGTTTGGAAATAGAAGCCGCGTTCCAGCAGGCAATTCAGTCAATCGATCAATGCCACGGACCAGCATATTGGCACCAAGCCATTCTGGACGCACTTCAGGAATGTTCATTTTCTCAGCGATAAGAGCACATTCTTCCTCAGACACAATGCTGATCTGGCGACGATTCGCAATCGGTATGCCGCGCTTGTAGATTTTCTGACGGGAGTCCGCCGGATGAAGCAAACCATAGTGACGGTCACCCGGAATTCCCGCAAGCTCGATGTCGATAAAAGGAACAACTCGCGTCACAAAAGTGGATGGATCATCAGCCAACAAGACGAATTGAACAGTTCCCATAGTAATCTCCTCTCTTTCCTGAGCAATATTGCTTCTTTATTGTTCATTATTACCCAATGAATGGATTTTCGACAATCGGCGTATGCTTACCTTTGTATCCATTTTTTTATTTTCAACATCATAACGCACTTGGAAAATGATAAACATTTTAGATAATACACAATTAAATTGTTGAAAATTAATTTTGTTCTTTCCGTTCTCGTTGCAAACATTTATACTAAGATGGACAAGTAAATAAATTACATATAGAAAGTAAGGTGTTTCCTTTGATTAGTATCATTTTTGTAGCTCTTGTAGCTGTCGAACACATCTATATCATGGTGATGGAGATGTTTATGTGGACTCGTCCACGCACAATGAAAACCTTTAATCTCACGCCGGAATTCGCCAAATCCACCAAATCTCTCGCGGCCAATCAAGGTCTTTACAATGGATTTCTTGCGGCAGGTCTGATCTGGGGACTCGTATATCCGGATGTTGCCGTTGGACAGCATATTCAGATTTTCTTCCTGGCGTGTGTGATTATCGCGGCCCTCTATGGAGGGGCTACTTCTTCACGTTCCATCATTATTAAACAAGGATTGCCTGCGATCATTGCATTGTTGCTAGTTCTGTTCCTGTAATTTCTGTCGAATAGTACATTGCTTCGATTCATGTTAACTCCTTTATGGTAAGGTAGTGAATAGATAGCAGTGTACAATGACCAGAATCGATCTGGAATTGGAAGGAGAACATGTCATGGGATTGTTTGACAAGCTTCGGCGGCGCAAAAAGGAGAAGGTACCTGCAGGTGGTGCTGTCGAATCGACGAATTACAGTGAAACCATCGTGGGTTTTGTTCTGCTGGAGCGTGAAGATTGTGATTTTGACCTCTTCATCAAAAATATGAAAAACGAATGGAATATTGAGATTGAGGAACGCTCGGAGGAGGGCAATCTCTTTTTTGAAGTGAATGGAATGCAGGTGGTATGTGCCCACATTGCCGCGCCTGTGCCTGACCGTGAAGTTGAGGAGAATGCCAAACTTAACATCCTTTGGCGAGAAGCAGAGCAAGTTACCTCACGACACCAGTCTCAGATTATTGTCTCTGTTCTGAACGCAACAGATGCTATTGAGGGACATGTTCTGTTCACTCAGACAGCGAGTGCCTTATTGCAGTTGGATCACGCGCTCGCAATATACATGGCCCCGCTTGTGGTTGAAGCCAGTCAATATGTCGAGACCAGCCGTGGAATCAAGCATGATGAGATGCCCGTCTCGCTCTGGATTTTCATCGGATTATACCAAAATGCCGAAGGCGCTTCAGCTTACACTTACGGACTACGTAACTTTGGCAAAGAAGAGATGGAGATTATGCAATCCTCGGAGTCCTTAAGCGATGTATTTGAGATGATGTTCATGACCACAACGTATGTGGTTGAAAACGACGTCACACTGCATGACGGGGAAACACTTGGTTTCTCGGCAGAACAAAAGCTAAGCATTTCCCTTTCCAAAGGTGTAGCAACGGAAGGTAACAGTTTGAAGATCGGACTCTAACTGACGTAGGACTTTCACTTTATCGTGTCACCGTTTTAGAAGCCGTCTGGAGTTCATACTCTGGACGGCTTCTTAGCTATTCAACCTCCTTCCAATTGACGATATGGAAGCAATCCCTGAATTTAACTCCACTAGGAAGAAGTAGTTCATAAGAACCACATAACTTTGATTTAAGTTTTCATTCATGCTATAAAAAGGTATAATTAATAGGCTTATAGTCTCATATTAATACATATCATTTTATTATCGAGGAGTTGCCTACATGTCTGTTAGACGTTTGGATTCAACTAAACCTATTATTGAAATTACTTGGGAAGGTATTGTCTCCCCTGAACATGTCGAACAAGCGAATACAGAGATTCAGAGATTAGCGGAGCAATTAGGGAATTCGTTTGATGTGCTAGTCGATATGCGAAGCATGAAGGCATTCCCTCAGGATACGAAAGAAAAAATCGTGGAACACCAGAAATTACTGACACAGTGGGGGATGAAGCGAGCCAGCGTAGCCGTTGGTGGTGCGATCGCCAAAATGCAATTGAATCGGATTTCCAAAGAATCGGCGCACCAGACTGAATTCCAATGGGAAACGTATGACGAGGCTTTGGCATTTTTGTTGAAATAAATCGAAGTATTACAGCGTGAGTTTAAAGAGAACATGTATGTGCTATACACGACAAAAGAAAGAGGCGTTTCCCATGAGGGAGCGCCTTTTTATTAATTCAGCAGAAAGATCGCAGATCCTTTAAGATTCCAAGCTACTTACACGCACCATCGTTACTGATGTACCACAGAAGCCTTCCTCCACGAACCCTAGCCGCCTATATAAACGAATCGCTTCGTTATCCGGGTCTACACTGAGCGAGACTGCTTCAATTCCCCGCCGTTTGGCTTCATCCAGTGCAGTCTGAAGCAGTAAGGTGCCTACACCTTTTCCACGTGCATCTTCAGTTACAGCCATCCCCATCTCTGGCGTAGCTGCATTCACATAACCGTAACCCGCATTCTGGTCCGTATAGAATCGTAATGTTATCGAACCTAATCTTTTACCATGCTGGTCTACCGCAACATACCCGAAATCCCCTTCTCTTCCCCAGCCTTCAACATATTTGGATAGCTCAGGAGTATGTACACTTTCGAGTTGTAGCGGTTCATCGCCTTCTCGTGTATGCAGGGATGCGTATAACATCTCCCACAGAAAAGGGATATCCTGTTCTTCGATCGGACGTATATGATAGTTTTTCTTGGTCATGTTTGCTCCTCCTTCAGTTTTTCAAAAAGGCGCTCCATCTCATTTATATTGAGCTCATTAGTAATTTCGTAATCTTGAAGTTGGTCTCGTGTCTTGTACTCACTGTAAATTGAAACGGCATGCTCATTATAGAATGTCAATCCGAATCGATCGGTAAATCGACCTTCTTTATTAATGGTAAGTCGCCATTCATAGTAATATGGATTCCTTTTGGAAACGTCGAATTTCTGTACTCTTTTAAGTTCAACATCCTTCAACAGCTTCAGCATATCTCTAATCTCTTTGGGATCTGTAATCGTCACTTCATCTTCTTCACTATACAGATCTGCACTTGAAATTTTCCTAATTGTCAGTCGATCCAATCTATCCAGCATGCTCATATGATCTGTAACCTCTGCTCGAAACGTCGTATGTTTGCTGGGGATATACATAGTGTATTGACCAGAGGTATACATACGCACTGCAATAGCTACAACAACAATAATCATGACGATACTCATAATGATTTTAATTCTTTTAATCATACCGCTCTCCTCCATATACCACAAAACATATATAAAATGGTAATTAATGATACTTCCCAGTATATCATCTCACTCCTGCTGTTCCAAAGTAAATTCTTATTTACCCTGTCCATTTCGATAACGTTTTTGCCTAAACTATAGTTACTGATAATGCTTGAACGGTAGCGAAAAAATTATGTAGTCGACGTATACAAGACTTCCAGATCATGATTCCGTTTTCAAATTTAGTAATTAAAATAAATTTCTATGCTCGCTAACTAACTTGTTTGATTATCTAAAATTTAAACTAAAAATGACGATATACTTCATAAGCTCCATTCATTCTTACACATCCATGACATCCCGAGATTATACTCGGGCCAGTTTTAACAAGTGAGCATTATCAACAAATCAGCTTGGAACACCATGCTCGCCACGCACGATAATATGTTATTTGAAGAAGTATAGGCATGTAATTGTTAAACGCTAGGGGGAATTGTAATGAAGCTCAAACCAAAATTAATGATTATGTTTCTGGCCGCTGTATTGATTACTGCACTACCACTGGCTTCCCTTGGCTTGGTTCAAACTGAAAAGCAAGCCACGCGTAATGTGGACTCCAAATTGAATGGCTTAATGGCCTCTTCAGCAAATCAGTTGGATGGTTGGATCAGCAGTAATGCCAAAGTCATCGAAACGTTAGGTTTTGTCATCCAGGAAGGCGTGCCTGAGGGAGAACTCACGGAAGAATACTTTAACATTATGAAGCTGGGCAGTAACAAAGAGAGTCTGTCGGATCTGTATTACGGTTCAGAGCAGGACGGCAGCTTCATGAATGGTTCAGACTGGACTCCCGATGCCGATTATGACCCAAGACAGCGTCCATGGTACCAGGAAGCGAAGCAAGCCAATCAGTTGACATACTCTGATCCTTATCTGGATATGATGTCGGAGCAATACGCGGTATCGATTGCCATGCCGGTTCAAAATAAAGAAGGCACAATGCAAGGGGTTGTCGCAGGCGACCTGTTGCTCTCTACACTTACCGATACCGTGGGGAAAATAAACCTGGACGGGTTGGGCTATACCTTTTTAATCGATAAAAACGGGCTGCTTCTGGCTCACCCTGATGATAAGCTCGTGAACACCTCAGCCGCTGATAATGCGGAGTTAAACCCGCTGTTGGCAGATATGCAGGCGAATCCGTCAGGTCAGAAGCCCTTCCAATATAATGACGAGAATTATCTATTGTTCTATCATCAGATTCCAAGCACCGGCTGGGCTGTAGGCTCCATCATCTCCGAGAAGTTGGCCTACGCTGAGTATTATGAATTGCGCAATAACTACATTCTCATTATCGGTATTACGTTGCTGGTTGTATTGGCAGGTGCCTATTGGATCGCAACACTCTTCATCAAGCCGCTGAGAAGTCTGCATGGAACGTCACGCCAGATGTCGAGTGGTGACTTTACAGGACGGGTGCAGATCAAAGGCAAAGATGAGTTCGCTGAGCTTGGCATGGCGTTCAATCAGATGTCAGATCAGCTTAGCACGCTGTTCAGACAAGTAACGGCCTCTGCTGATCGCGTACAAAGTATCTCGGGTGAGATGCAGGAGCATACGGACAACACCAAGCGCATCGCGGAGCAGATCTCCATTGCCACGGATGAACTCGCTCAAGGCTCCAGTACACAGGCTGAATCGGTGTATGATGGCTCAAGCCGTCTGTCGGAGATGAGCAATAGTGTGGGCGGTATTAATCGCAGTGTGGAGCAGTCCGTAACGATGATGCGCGAAGCAGGAGAAGCCATGCTGGCTGGACTGCAGGCGGTAGATCACCAGGTGGAACTTTCGGATGGCAACCGTCAATCCATCGACCGCGTAGGTGAATCGATCACCCTACTGGCAGACAAATCACAGAAGATTGAAGACATCGTCAGCATGATTCAAGGTATCGCCTCCCAGACCAACCTGCTTGCCTTGAACGCTTCCATTGAAGCGGCCAGAGCGGGTGAACATGGACGTGGATTCGCGGTGGTTGCCGAGGAAGTACGCAAACTGGCTGAACAATCCGCAGGATCTGCTCAGGATATCATCGTGTTGCTGAATGAAATCCAGGCGGCTAGTCGTCAAAGTGTGAGCGAGGTTGATTCTGCTGAACATGGTATTGAGCAGCAGGTCGCTGCGGTGCATGAGATGCGAAATTCGTTTATGCGAATCAAACAATCCATTGAAGGCATCGACAACCAGCTTCAGCAGGTATCATCTGCAACAACTGAACTGGACAGCAGCTCGGGCAAAATTGCTGAAGTGATCTCCAGCGTAGCGGCCATGTCGCAACAGAGCGCCGCTTCCACAGAAGAGGTTGCTTCCTCTACGCAGGAACAGTTCAATTACATTACGAGTATCTCGGAGCGCTCCAATGAACTGGCTCAACAAGCTAATACGCTCGCCGAGGAAGTGAAGAAGTTCAAGATTTAAATCAACAAGCCGCGTTCTCCCATTGGGGGAACGCGGCTTGTTTGTTACATTGTTATGTTACATATTCCGAATGAGGGATGATACGGCACCCGTATCTGGATAAAAGTTCAATATGACACAAGTAGGCTTGGCCCGTTTGGCCTCACGGCTGGTCAGCCCACGCTGGAAACCTAATTGTTATCAGCCCAATACACGGCCTGCTGAATCTCGGATAACCAGCTCAGGCTTCAGCACAATTTTCTGCGGCTCTTTACGCTCATCCTTCAACTCTTCAATCAACAGATCTACAGCCCGATGTCCCAGTTCTTCAATTGGCTGGGCAACGGTCGTAAGCGGTGGACTGGTTACCGAAGCCAAAATGGTATTATCAAACCCGATAATCGACACATCCTCTGGCACACGTAGCCCCAGCTCTTTGGCTGCCTGAAGAGCACCAATGGCCTGAATGTCATTACAACAGAACAAACCTGTTGGGTGATCGTTCTCACCGAGCAGCAGTAGCGCCTCTTTTTTGGCCGAGCTCAGGTCAGCTGCCGATTCTCGGATCTGATTCGGTTCCAGCGTCTGACCTGCCTTAATCAGTGTTTCACGGAATCCGCGTACACGTTCCTGACTGCTGCTGACTTTGGACGGTTCCGACAATACCGCTAGACGGGTGTGCCCAAGTTCAAGCAGATGCTCCGCTGCGAGTGCTCCGCCGAGTATGTCGTCAATGGTGACTGTATGAACCGACAGGGACGGCATATGACGGGCAATCAAAGCGACAGGGATGGACTGCTGCAAGAGAGGTGACAAAATTTCGGCATTATCGATTCCGGTTCCGACCATCATGCCATCTACCCTTTTTTGCTGAAGCAGATTCAGGTAACGCTCTACCCGCTCGTCCTTATTATCCGTACTGCAGATGACCACACTGTAGCCCAATTGACGGCTTCGATCCTCGACTGCTCTCGCCAGTTCTGCGAAATACGGGTTCGAAATGTCCGGTACGAGCAGCCCCAGTGTATACGTCTGCTTACCTGTAAGTGCAGCTGCGATCGCGCTGGGTTGATAATGTAGGCGTTCCATGATCTCCATAATCTCGGCGCGTCGCTTCTCGCTGATTTTGCCTTTGCCATTAATGACCTGCGAGACGGTTGCAATGGATACACCCGCCTCGCGTGCTATATCGTATATGGTTGCTTTCATTGTTTTTCCCCATTTGTGCTATATATAAATTTCGTTATACATAGATAATTGTTCTCTTCTCATTATGCAGGGGGAAGTCTGCATACGCAACTTGAAGCGAGCACAATGTGCGTAGCAGGAACTGTTTTACTTTTTCATCAACCACTCATGGTCAGGGTCGTTATGGAATTTCCATGTCCGGGTTGGGCCAGCCATCACGTTCAGATAGTAGACCTCATACCCCGGAGGAGCACCTACCGGATGATATCCGTCCGGAACAAGCACCACTTCACCGTTTTTCACTGCAAGCGTCTCATCCACAGAGCGATCATCCGTGTATATACGCTGAATGGCAAACCCCTGCTCAGGCTGCACACGGAAATAATACGTTTCTTCCAGCAAAGATTCATCCGGGAGTGCGTCCCGATCATGCTTATGTGGCGGGTAACTGGACCAATGCCCATCTGGTGTGAACACCTCAACAACGAGCAGACTGTCCGCTTCCTTTTGTTCCGGCAAAATGTTGTGAATCTGGCGCTCCAGATTGCCATATCCTCTCGCCTCTACCCCTACATCTTCGGGTGCAATGAGACGAGCCGGATACGTGCCTTTTCCGGGCGCAACACATATAGCAATTTCTAGTTCAGTACGCGCTGTGATCTGCACTTGATCGGAAATTGAGACGTAGACCGAATACGGCGGGATTTTCTCGAAAACACTCATTCTTTTTCCGATATTATCCCATGTGTGCTCCCGGGTACTTACATTGGCGAAACCGCTGAGGAGCACCACACAGAGTTCCTGATCACCGCTCTCACGGGTTAGCGTCTCCCCCTCCGCCAGCTTCGCTACCTGAAAGCCAACATATTCCCACCCCGCCGACTCCGGTGTTACGTTGATAAGCGTACCGTCCCCCTCCGGATTGACCACGGGTTTCACAATACGTTCTGACATCTAGCCATCCACTCCTTTCTGTAGTCGTCCACAACAACATGATACTTCTAAAAACAAAAATTGGACTATTCATGCGCTCTATTCAAAAAAGTGACTTTAATTATCCACCTATGACGTTGCCGTTTGCGATTCCAGGGACACCCCAGGGACTTCACTCAGCTTCACAGGTCTTCCCCGCTCCATGGACATTTTTGCTGCCAGCGCAATTCGTTCTGCCTGTACTGCATCATGGCCATCTACGATAACCGGTGTATCATTAATGATTGCATCAATAAAGAGGGCTGTCTCCTGTACATACGCTTCATTGTAACGTTCCAGGAAAAAGTGTAACGGTTTGTCGCGCATCAGCCCGGTCGCTGTACTGATCTCAGCCGTATTCGGATGATCATTCGCTGCTGCCGCGCTGCCCATCGAACCAAATACTTCAACACGCTGATCGTATCCATATACAGCCTGACGGCTGTTATCAATAACACCAATCGCTCCGTTGGCAAACGTCATCGTTACAATCGCTGTATCCACGTCACCATGTTCTGCAAAGACCGGATTAATCAGCACATTGCCCTGGGCGTATACTTCTTCCACTTCACTCCCGGACAGATAGCGTGCCATGTCAAAATCATGAATCATCATGTCCATGAAGATCCCGCCAGATACCCGAATGTACTCCGCAGGCGGCGGACTCGGGTCACGAGACGTAATTTTGATAATATGTGGATCACCAATCGTACCATCCTGCACATGTGCACGTACCCGTCTGAAGTTGTGATCGAAGCGGCGGTTAAATCCGATTTGCAGCTTCACGCCAGCCTTCTGGACCGCCGCTACAGCCGCTTGAGTCTGTGCTAGATCCATGCTGACCGGCTTCTCGCAAAAGATGTGTTTGCCCGCCTGGGCGGCCTGTTCGATCAGCGGCACATGTGTATCTGTTGAAGAACAGATCAGCACCGCGTCTACATTAGGCATCGAGATCAACTGACTGCTGTCTGTCGTTACAACAGGAATGCCACGTCTGGAGGCCCAAGCCTCCAAATCAGGACCCGCGAACAAGTCACTGATTCCCACAATCTCGGCATGCAGGTTGCGCAGGAGATTGTCTGCATGAATTTTGCCGATCCGTCCAGCACCGATGATGCCAATTCTCACTTTGTCCTTGCCCATTCCGTTATCCTCCCTATGTGCGTCCATATGGGCTGGGCGTTCCCCTTAGCCCGAGTTATGCTCTGGTTGTTACCAGCGCGCCGTTACCATCTTCTTGCGAGTGTAGAATTCAACACCATCCTTGCCATTGGCATGCAGATCACCGTAGAAGGATTTCTTCCACCCGGAAAACGGGAAGAATGCCATTGGCGCAGGTACGCCCAGGTTAATACCCAACATGCCCGCATCAATCGTTTCACGGAATTGACGCATACTCGCCCCGCTGCGGGTGAACAGACACGCCCCGTTGGCAAAGTCTGAACGATTCGCCAGTTCTACCGCTTCCTCCAGCGTAGACACTCTTGCCACCGAGAGTACCGGAGCAAAGATCTCATCCTGCCAGATTTTCATACTGCTCTCAACTTGGTCGAATACCGTTGGCCCCACAAAATAACCAGCTTCACTTGTCGCCTGATCTTTGCGTCCATCCCGGATCAATGCCGCGCCTTCCTGCTCTCCCGCTTCAATGTAACTGAGTGTGCGCTCTTTATGTGGTCCACGGATGACGGGACCGAGGAACACGCCCTCATTCATACCGTTACCAATGGTAATGCGGTCAGCTGCTTCCACCAGCTTTTGTACCAGTTCGTCAGCCACATCACCCACAGCCACAACAACCGCACATGCCATGCAACGCTCCCCTGCTGAACCAAAAGCTGCACTGGTAATCTCTTTCACGGTTAGATCGAGATCGGCGTCTGGCATAACGATGGAGTGGTTCTTGGCACCCGCGAGTGCCTGTACCCGTTTGCCATGCTTGGATGCAGTAGTGTAGACGTATTCAGCCACAGGTTGTGATCCGACAAAGGAGATCGCTTGAATATCCTTATGTTCCAGCAACCCGTTCACGACATCATGCGCACCGTGAACGATGTTGAGCACGCCGTCCGGAAGCCCCGCTTCCTTGAACAGCTCTGCCAGGCGGCCTGCCAGTAGCGGTGTGCGCTCGGACGGCTTCAGGACAAAGGTGTTACCGCACGCAATAGCCAGCGGGAACATCCAGCACGGTACCATCATTGGGAAGTTGAATGGGGTAATTCCCCCAATAACACCGATCGGGTAGCGGTACATGCCCGACTCCAGTCCTGTCGCGATGTCAGGCAGTTGTTTGCCCATCATCAGATTCGGGGCACCGGCCGCGAACTCGACGCATTCAATGCCACGCAATACCTCGCCGTAAGCTTCGGCATAACTTTTACCGTTCTCCAGCGTCACCAGGCGAGCGAGTTCTTCCCAATGTTCCACCAGCAGCTGCTGGTAGCGGAACAGAATACGTGCACGGCGTGGAACCGGTGTGCTGCTCCATGACTTGAACGCTTCTCGTGCTGTCTGAACGGCCAGATCCACGTCCGCTTGTTCGGACAGTGGCACATGTGCAATAACTTCTTCCGTCGCCGGATTCACAACCGGCTCCGTACGAGTTGACGCTGGGGTTACCCAGGCACCTCCGATCCAGTTTTGTACCATTGTCACTGTTGCAGACGCTTCAGAAATCCCTTTTCCCATAGCCCTGTCTCCCTTCGCTTATGTGTGATCCCTTATGTTGAACTTATATCATTGATGTTGATCTGTATGAGTGTGTTATTCAAAGTATTGCAACGTGCTTCAAGACACGGTAATCTCGCCCCGATTGCAACGTTCGATGTAGTCATTCACCTGTTCCACCGTTGGCATCGCATCCGAACAGCTGTGGCTCGAAATGACGATACTTGCTGCGCCACTGCCGTACGCCATACTGCGCTCAATCGTCCAGCCCTGCATCAATCCATACAGGAACCCTGCCGCATAAGAATCGCCTGCACCGAACGTTTTGACCACTTTTGCCGGATAGCTGTCCGCACGGTGGGAAAGCCCTTCACGCGTATAAGCAATGGAACCTTCCTTGCCATGTTTGATTACAACGATGTTCGCTGAGAAATCGAACCATTTCTGCGCAGTCACCTGATCGCTATGATCCGGATTGTGGTCGAATGTCTCCATCATGTCGAACTCTTCACGTGTGCCCAGAATGATATCGCATTTCTCGGCTGCGAGGTTATAATAGACCGCCGTCTCTTCGTCCGATGTCCATGTGTATGGGCGATAGTCCAGATCAAACACAATAACTGTGCCATGTTTTTTCGCATACGTAAGTGCCTGTAATACGGCTTCACGGGATGGGCTCTGCGCGAGGGCTGTACCTGAGATTAGCAGCACTTTGGAGTCAGCAATTAACTGCTCCTGCACCTCTTGCGCCTGTAATAACAGATCAGCTACATTGTCCCGGTACATTAGGATACTGCAATCCGTTGGGCTTTTGATTTCGGTAAAAGCGAGCCCTGTCACCGCTCCGGTGTCATCTGTAACTACATTCGATGTGTCGATGCCGTTCTTCTCCAAATAACTCTGGATGAATCTGCCCATTTGGTCACCCGCGATCTTACCAATAAAAGCTGTCTCCATACCCAGTCTGGACATGCCAATCGTAATATTGGCCGGAGAGCCACCCACATATTTCGTAAACGTCATCGTCTCTTCCATTGGGCGATTGATCTCATTGGCATTCAAGTCGATACACAGACGGCCAATCGCGGTAAAATCCTTCTTCCTGGATACGGGAAAGGATACGTAAGTCATTGTATGTGAGCCCCTTTCTGTGGTGGAATTTTACATGTTGTATATGAATATCTAGACTGGTTACTCATTCCATCGTGAGGATTAGTACACGGCTAGAGTAGGTCAGTTTATTTTCCAATCGTAACCTTATACTCTTACTGGCCTTCTTCCTTTTTCACTTCATGGGTATGGTCCTCTCCCCATCGCTATGCCTATATCAGCTATGCTGGAATAAGGACTCCATATAGTTCAAGGAGCGTTTGGCGTACTCATACGGGTTATGAATCGCCGGATCCTGCTCTCCCTCAAGCATCGCCCAGCCATCGTACCCTCGTGTGATCAGTTCTTGCAGAATAGGAGCAAAGTCAATGCATCCATCCCCTGGTACAGTGAACACCCCTCTACGAATACAACCGACAAAGTCGGATTGCTCCGCGCGTGCTTCATCCAGCACATGCGGGCGGATATCTTTCAGATGGATATAAGCGATCCGATCATAATGTTTGCGTAGCAGTTCAAGTGGATCGGCTCCGCCATAATAGGCATGACCTGTGTCATAGAGCAGATACACGAGAGAAGGATCGGTTAGCTCCATCAGTCGATCAATCTCATCCGGTTGCTCTACCACTGTACCTCCATGATGATGGTACGTAAGCTTCAACCCGTGTTCACGTGCAATGGCTCCTGCTTCATTTAATCCTTCAGCGAGGATATGCCATTCCGATTCACTGAGTCTGAGCACTTCTTTTTCATTCGGTGTCCGTCTTGGATCAAAATGAAGTGAACCGCCTACCTCCGCTGTACTGATCACCTTACTACCCATGGATTGCAGAAATTCTGCATGTTTGCGATAATTGTCCAACTCCGACTGACGATACGCTGGATCGGAGAACAATACTGATTTCCACTGGGAGACCAGATTGATATTCCTTTTACTCAATTCCTCACGCAGTATAGCAGGATCGGTTGGATATTTGCGTCCCATCTCTGTACCTGTCAGCCCAAGACGCTGAATGTCATCCAGAATCTGTGCACACGTTGTCGCATCACCATGCTCTTTCACATCTTCACCTACCCAATTGATCGGATGAATCCCAAGCTGGAATGGCAGCTTGCTCATTGCTCCACGTCTCCTTTTTCGTTCAACATAGTGGTTCAATCGGAATGCAGTGCTCAAAATCGGATTAAATAGGTCTTGCTTTGGCACGGTTGGCTTGCATCGTATGATGAGCACGAACTACCTTCTCTTCGGCAGATACTTCTGGCACACCTACATTCCACCACGACTCATATCCACCTGCGTTGGTTCCAGGCACAACCGGAATTTCAATCAACGTACTCACCGTTTCGTTCTTCGCATCTCGGAGTGCCTGTTCCAGCTGTTCTGCTGTCTCGGCTCTATAGGATTTGGCTCCCATGCTTCGGGCGTGAGCTGCAAAGTCCATTGGCATATAATCCCCGGTCAGTCGTCCACTCTCGGATTCACGATAACGGAACTCATTGCCGAACCCGTCACTGCCATGTTCCCGCTGCAAATTATGGATACACTGAAATCCATTGTTGTTGAATAATAAAATAGTCATCTTCTTCTGTTCCTGCAAACTGGTCACAAACTCTGAATGCAACATCAGATAACTGCCATCCCCTACCATCGCGTACACTTCACGATCCGGCTCGGCAAGTGCTGCTCCGAACGCTCCACTTACCTCGTACCCCATACAGGAGAATCCATACTCCATGTGATACGTCTTTGGTTCAGCCGCTCGCCATAGACGATGCAGATCGCCTGGCAGACTGCCTGCCGCACACACAATAACGGAGGATGGATCAATCGTCCGGTTAACTACGCCGACTGCTGTAGTCTGCGCGAGTCCAGCTTCATGTTGTGCTCCATACAGCCGATCTACTTCTGCATTCCACTCAACTCGGAGATCAGCGACTTCGGATGCGCCATATGCACTGCGGTATTGTCTTTGCTGCAATTCCTTTTGCAAAGTCTGTAACCCTTCACGTGCATCTGCCAGAATGGCTTCCCCGCCTAGCTTGGCGGCATCCATGCTGTTTAGGTTAATGTTGATGAATGACACTTCCGGATGCTGAAAAGCAGAGCGGGACGCCGTCGTGAAATCCGAGAACCGAGTACCGACGCCGATCACCACATCCGCTTCTCTCGCCAGTCTGTTGGCTGCCAGAGAGCCAGTAACCCCGATGGCCCCCACATTCAGTGGGTGGTCCCAAGAGACTGCGCTCTTACCCGCCTGCGTCTCGGCGATCGGAATGCCAAATGCTTCTGCGAACTCCACTAATTGAGCAGATGCCTCAGAGTACAACACGCCGCCGCCTGCAACGAGCAGCGGCTTTCTGCTACGGGCAATCTGCTGCGTTGCCCGTTCAATGGCTGCCTGTACCGGCGGTCGACGGTCCAGATAATGTACTTTTCGGGCAAAGAACGATTCCGGGTAATCGTACGCCTCTGCCTGCACATCCTGTGGCAGTGCGAGTGTTACTGCTCCGGTCTCTGCCGGGTCGGTTAGCACACGCATGGCCTGTGTAGCAGCGATCATCAACTGTTCGGGACGAACGATGCGATCCCAGTACTTACTGACGGCTTTGAATGGATCAGTAGCTGAAATTGTATAATCACTGCTTACTTCCAGCTGCTGTAACACCGGGTCTGGTTCCCGTGTAGCAAAGTTATCTCCAGGAAGCAATAAAACCGGAATCCGGTTTACCGTTGCGGTAGCTGCTGCCGTAATCATATTCAAAGCACCAGGTCCAATGGATGTTGTACATGCATAGATCTGTCTGCGGTTCTTCTGCTTGGCATAGGCTGCTGCCGTATGCACCATGCCTTGTTCGTTCTTTCCTTGCATATACGTCAGGCTTCCGGGACTACGCTCCAGCGCTTCTCCAATGCCTGTTACGTTGCCATGTCCAAAAATACCGATGATTCCCTTCACAAACTTGGTTTCCACCCCGTCAACCGAGATATATTGCTGATCCAAAAATCGAAGCAATGCCTGAGCCATCGTCAGTCGAATTGTTGTCATGAAATGATCGCCATCCTTTCCTCTACGGGTTAAGCGCTTAATCTAAGTTAAGTTTAAGCGCCTTACCCCTAAAGGTTAAGCGCTTAATTGATATGGTATTACAGGCTGATGATTTACGCAAGCTATTTTTGTAAGCGTTTTTATAAAATGTGACAAAGAAGCTTAGATTTAGTGTTGGAGGATGTGTTGTGCTAGACCTGTTCCATTTGAGAACTTTCCACAATTACTAAGAGTTATGAGAGGAACGATCTCTCGTGAGAATGGGATACATACTGGTACATCTAGTGAGCTATATAATCTGTGGTCATGGTGTACTACAATCTCCAATATACCTATGAACGCAAAAAAAGAAAGAGACGGTGAGTACCATCTCTTTCTTTTCAATATTTAAGCGGGTGATGGGAATCGAACCCACGCTATTAGCTTGGAAGGCTAAAGTTCTACCATTGAACTACACCCGCATAACAACAATCGGGATGACACGATTTGAACATGCGACCCCCTGGTCCCAAACCAGGTGCTCTACCAAGCTGAGCTACATCCCGTTATCTATACCGGCGAGAGGACTCGAACCTCCACGGTTTCCCACTCGATTTTGAGTCGAGCGCGTCTGCCATTCCGCCACGCCGGCAAAATATGAAGTTATAATGGCGCGCCCTGAGAGATTCGAACTCCCGGCCTTTTGATTCGTAGTCAAACGCTCTATCCAGCTGAGCTAAGGGCGCAAAATATTGGAGCGGAAGACGGGAATCGAACCCGCGACCCTCGCCTTGGCAAGGCGATGCTCTACCGCTGAGCCACTTCCGCAAATAAGGGATGCGCGTGGAGGGACTTGAACCCCCACGTCAAAGACGCTAGATCCTAAGTCTAGTGCGTCTGCCAATTCCGCCACACGCGCATATAATGGTGAGTCATGAAGGGCTCGAACCTTCGACACCCTGATTAAAAGTCAGGTGCTCTACCAACTGAGCTAATGACTCATAGAAAAACTGGTGGAGGATGATGGATTCGAACCACCGAACCCGTACGGGAGCAGATTTACAGTCTGATGCGTTTGGCCGCTTCGCTAATCCTCCAGGATTACATGGTGCCGGCGAGAGGACTTGAACCCCCAACCTACTGATTACAAGTCAGTTGCTCTACCAGTTGAGCTACACCGGCGTATTACAGGTGTTATATATGGTGGCTCGGGACGGAATCGAACCGCCGACACGAGGATTTTCAGTCCTCTGCTCTACCGACTGAGCTACCGAGCCTTACTTAATTAAAAAATGGCGGAACCGACGGGATTCGAACCCGCGATCTCCTGCGTGACAGGCAGGCATGTTAGGCCAACTACACCACGGTTCCATAATACTTTCTCAAGGAAAGTTAATTGCGGGGGCAGGATTTGAACCTGCGGCCTTCGGGTTATGAGCCCGACGAGCTACCGGGCTGCTCCACCCCGCGTCGTTATAAAAGTTATATGGTGGAGGCTGAGGGGATCGAACCCCCGACCCTCTGCTTGTAAGGCAGATGCTCTCCCAGCTGAGCTAAGCCTCCATATTATGACCCGTAGGGGATTCGAACCCCTGTTACCTCCGTGAAAGGGAGGTGTCTTAACCCCTTGACCAACGGGCCTTACTGGCTCCCCGAACAGGGCTCGAACCTGTGACAACTCGATTAACAGTCGAGTGCTCTACCAACTGAGCTATCAGGGAATGGTGGAGCCAAGCGGGATCGAACCGCTGACCTCCTGCTTGCAAGGCAGGCGCTCTCCCAGCTGAGCTATGGCCCCATACTCTGGTGTATTTCTTGTTGTGGTCTTGCTATGGGCCCTGGTGGACTCGAACCACCGGCCTCACCCTTATCAGAGGTGCGCTCTAACCAACTGAGCTAAGGGCCCTTATCAATTTTCGAAAAAAAATACCCCAATGGGGTTTCGCTTGGCGGCGTCCTACTCTCCCAGGACCCTGCGGTCCAAGTACCATCGGCGCTAGAGGGCTTAACGGTCGTGTTCGGGATGGGTACGTGTGGAACCCCTCCGCCATCGCCACCAAACGCGGTGCTTACATTTCAGAGTTGTTGTTCTCTGAAAACTAGATTCGAAACGAAACACGCGAATTATCACTTGCAAATTGGATAAGCCCTCGACCGATTAGTACTGGTCAGCTCCATGCATTGCTGCACTTCCACCCCCAGCCTATCTACCTCGTCGTCTTCAAGGGGTCTTACATACTGGGAAATCTCATCTTGAGGGGGGCTTCACGCTTAGATGCTTTCAGCGTTTATCCCGTCCGTACATAGCTACCCAGCGGTGCTCCTGGCGGAACAACTGGTACACCAGCGGTACGTCCATCCCGGTCCTCTCGTACTAAGGACAGCTCCTCTCAAATTTCCTACGCCCACGACAGATAGGGACCGAACTGTCTCACGACGTTCTGAACCCAGCTCGCGTACCGCTTTAATGGGCGAACAGCCCAACCCTTGGGACCTACTTCAGCCCCAGGATGCGATGAGCCGACATCGAGGTGCCAAACCTCCCCGTCGATGTGGACTCTTGGGGGAGATAAGCCTGTTATCCCCAGGGTAGCTTTTATCCGTTGAGCGATGGCCCTTCCATGCGGTACCACCGGATCACTAAGCCCGACTTTCGTCCCTGCTCGACTTGTAGGTCTCGCAGTCAAGCTCCCTTATGCCTTTGCACTCTTCGAATGATTTCCAACCATTCTGAGGGAACCTTTGGGCGCCTCCGTTACTCTTTAGGAGGCGACCGCCCCAGTCAAACTGCCCACCTGACACTGTCCCCGCACCGGATTACGGTACCAGGTTAGAACCTAGATACGATCAGGGTGGTATCCCAACGTTGCCTCCACGCAAGCTGGCGCTCACGTTTCAAAGGCTCCCACCTATCCTGTACAGATCGTACCCAAATTCAATATCAAGCTGCAGTAAAGCTCCATGGGGTCTTTCCGTCTTGTCGCGGGTAACCTGCATCTTCACAGGTATTAAAATTTCACCGGATCTCTCGTTGAGACAGCGCCCAAGTCGTTACGCCATTCGTGCGGGTCAGAATTTACCTGACAAGGAATTTCGCTACCTTAGGACCGTTATAGTTACGGCCGCCGTTTACTGGGGCTTCGGTTCACAGCTTCGGATTGCTCCTAACCACTCCCCTTAACCTTCCAGCACCGGGCAGGCGTCAGCCCGTATACTTCGCCTTACGGCTTCGCACAGACCTGTGTTTTTGCTAAACAGTCGCTTGGGCCTTTTCACTGCGGCCCCCTCGTGCTATTCACACTACCGGGGCACCCCTTCTCCCGAAGTTACGGGGTCATTTTGCCGAGTTCCTTAACGAGAGTTCTTCCGCGCGCCTTAGAATACTCTTCTCGCCTACCTGTGTCGGTTTGCGGTACGGGCACCATCACCTGGCTAGAGGCTTTTCTTGGCAGTGTGAGATCATGACCTTCGCTACTGTAATTTTCACTCCCCATCACAGCTCAGCCTTACAATGTGCGGATTTGCCTACACATCAGCCTTACTGCTTGGACAGACATCCATCAGTCTGCGTCACTACCCTACTGCGTCCCCCCATTGCTCATAACGGCTTACGGTGGTACAGGAATTTCGACCTGTTGTCCTTCGACTACGCCTTTCGGCCTCGCCTTAGGTCCCGACTTACCCTGAGCGGACGAGCCTTCCTCAGGAACCCTTAGGCTTTCGGCGGATCAGATTCTCACTGATCTTTTCGTTACTCATACCGGCATTCTCACTTGTATAATGTCCAGCGCTCCTTACGGTACACCTTCAACCCTTATACAACGCTCCCCTACCCCTGATGCAAAGCATCAAGCCATAGCTTCGGTGGTGTGTTTAGCCCCGTTACATTTTCGGCGCAGAGTCACTCGACCAGTGAGCTATTACGCACTCTTTCAATGGTGGCTGCTTCTAAGCCAACATCCTGGTTGTCTGTGCAACTCCACATCCTTTCCCACTTAACACACACTTGGGGACCTTAGCTGATGGTCTGGGCTGTTTCCCTTTTGACAATGGATCTTAGCACTCACTGTCTGACTCCCGGAAGTAAGTCTATGGCATTCGGAGTTTGACTGAGCTTGGTAACCCTTGCGGGCCCCGCACCCAATCAGTGCTCTACCTCCACGACTCTGTTTTCCGAGGCTAGCCCTAAAGCTATTTCGGGGAGAACCAGCTATCTCCGAGTTCGATTGGAATTTCTCCGCTACCCCCACCTCATCCCCGCATTTTTCAACATGCGTGGGTTCGGGCCTCCAGTGCGTGTTACCGCACCTTCACCCTGGACAGGGGTAGATCACCCGGTTTCGGGTCTACGTCCACGTACTAAGTCGCCCTATTCAGACTCGCTTTCGCTGCGGCTCCGGCTCTTCACCTTAACCTTGCACGGGAACGTAACTCGCCGGTTCATTCTACAAAAGGCACGCCATCACCCCTAAAACGGGCTCTGACTTTTTGTAAGCACACGGTTTCAGGTTCTATTTCACTCCCCTTCCGGGGTGCTTTTCACCTTTCCCTCACGGTACTGCTTCACTATCGGTCGCTAGGAAGTATTTAGCCTTGGCAGATGGTCCTGCCGGATTCATACGGGGTTTCACGTGCCCCGCACTACTCGGGATCCGTCTCGGAGGGAACAGACTTTCAACTACAGGGCTTTTACCTTCTTTGGCGGGCCTTTCCAGACCTCTTCGCTTAACCGGTTCCTTTGTAACTCCATGTGAGACGTCCCACAACCCCAAAGAGCAAGCTCTCTGGTTTGGGCTTCTCCGCGTTCGCTCGCCGCTACTGACGGAATCACTATTGTTTTCTCTTCCTCAGGGTACTTAGATGTTTCAGTTCCCCTGGTATGCCTCTACATAACCTATGTATTCAGTTATGAGTAACTGGAAATTACCCCAGCTGGGTTTCCCCATTCGGACACCCCCGGATCAAAGCTTGCTTACAGCTCCCCGAGGCAGTTTCGTTGTTCGCCACGTCCTTCATCGGCTCCTAGCGCCTAGGCATCCTCCGTGTGCTCTTAGTAGCTTAACCTCGTGCTCCGATTTCGACTGCTCGCTTCCCTTGTTTTGCTTGCGCAAAGCCAAAAGTCGCTCCCACCCGATACCATCGTACGTGCAATCTACCTTATAAAAACACTTCACTTGTTTACACAAGATCAGCTTAAAGGAATGTTCTAATTCGCGTTTGTTTCGTTTCGATATCTAGTTTTCAAAGAACAAGCTCCATGCAAAAGCAAGCTGTCTGAGAGTTTGAGCTCTCAAAACTGAGCAACGAGTGAGTAACTAGCCGACCTGGCTAGATTTTATATTTGAATGTTTCCACTCGGGAAACGATTCTCCATAGAAAGGAGGTGATCCAGCCGCACCTTCCGATACGGCTACCTTGTTACGACTTCACCCCAATCATCTATCCCACCTTCGGCGGCTGGCTCCTTGCGGTTACCCCACCGACTTCGGGTGTTATAAACTCTCGTGGTGTGACGGGCGGTGTGTACAAGACCCGGGAACGTATTCACCGCGGCATGCTGATCCGCGATTACTAGCAATTCCGACTTCATGCAGGCGAGTTGCAGCCTGCAATCCGAACTGAGACCGGCTTTGTTGGGATTGGCTCCATCTCGCGATTTCGCAGCCCGTTGTACCGGCCATTGTAGTACGTGTGTAGCCCAGGTCATAAGGGGCATGATGATTTGACGTCATCCCCACCTTCCTCCGGTTTGTCACCGGCAGTCTATCTAGAGTGCCCATCCGAAATGCTGGCAACTAAATATAAGGGTTGCGCTCGTTGCGGGACTTAACCCAACATCTCACGACACGAGCTGACGACAACCATGCACCACCTGTCTCCTCTGTCCCGAAGGAAAGATACATCTCTGTACCGATCAGAGGGATGTCAAGACCTGGTAAGGTTCTTCGCGTTGCTTCGAATTAAACCACATACTCCACTGCTTGTGCGGGTCCCCGTCAATTCCTTTGAGTTTCAGTCTTGCGACCGTACTCCCCAGGCGGAGTGCTTAATGTGTTAACTTCGGCACCAAGGGTATCGAAACCCCTAACACCTAGCACTCATCGTTTACGGCGTGGACTACCAGGGTATCTAATCCTGTTTGCTCCCCACGCTTTCGCGCCTCAGCGTCAGTTACAGCCCAGAGAGTCGCCTTCGCCACTGGTGTTCCTCCACATATCTACGCATTTCACCGCTACACGTGGAATTCCACTCTCCTCTTCTGCACTCAAGTCACCCAGTTTCCAGTGCGATCCGGGGTTGAGCCCCGGGATTAAACACCAGACTTAAATGACCGCCTGCGCGCGCTTTACGCCCAATAATTCCGGACAACGCTTGCCCCCTACGTATTACCGCGGCTGCTGGCACGTAGTTAGCCGGGGCTTTCTTCTCAGGTACCGTCACCTTGAGAGCAGTTACTCTCCCAAGCGTTCTTCCCTGGCAACAGAGCTTTACGATCCGAAAACCTTCATCACTCACGCGGCATTGCTCCGTCAGGCTTTCGCCCATTGCGGAAGATTCCCTACTGCTGCCTCCCGTAGGAGTCTGGGCCGTGTCTCAGTCCCAGTGTGGCCGATCACCCTCTCAGGTCGGCTACGCATCGTCGCCTTGGTGAGCCGTTACCCCACCAACTAGCTAATGCGCCGCAGGCCCATCCCCAAGTGACAGATTGCTCCGTCTTTCCAGTTTCCTTCAGGCGAAGAAAACAATTATTCGGTATTAGCTACCGTTTCCGGTAGTTGTCCCAAACTTGAGGGCAGGTTGCCTACGTGTTACTCACCCGTCCGCCGCTAACCATCAGAGAAGCAAGCTTCTCATCAAGTCCGCTCGACTTGCATGTATTAGGCATGCCGCCAGCGTTCGTCCTGAGCCAGGATCAAACTCTCCAATAAAGTATTGAAAAGAGCGATAAGCTCATTTTGAATCTGACGAGATTAAAAATCTCATTTGTGCTCCAGCCGATCCAAACCAAGGCTTGTCTCAACTTTCGCGTTTATTCTGCAAGCAGAATGTTTACTCACTCGTTGTTCAGTTTTCAAAGATCAAACTTGTTTCGTTACCGAGCGTTGTTCTCCTCAGCAACTTTTATATCATAACACTTCCGAACCAACTTTGCAAGCTCTTTTTTTAAGTTTCTTTCGAAGCTTATTTATTTTGCTTGCGGCACTATGTTTTTCGTGTTTTTTTTGGCCGGAAATAGAATATACCATATGCACAACATAATTACTACTTGTAAAATATTCCATCAATGAATTTCTCGTTTACTTGATATAATCTCTTTTCAAACTATCTTCTCGATGGCAATATCCTCTTACTATACCCTACATACACTCGCCAGTCTATTCTGCCTCTATATAGATTACGAACAGAACCAATCAACATCATTACCTTCTATATAATAAGAAACACAATATCATATGGAACAATGCTATCTATTATTTTGATTTCGAGTATAGTAATGAACTCACTCTTCTGTGAGCTTGATAAGTTATGGTCCTCACTTCTTTACTTGTTACGCTTTGAACCTGCCCATCACTATCGTGTCGTAATACTGTCCATCCGCATGTCTACGATCCCTTTTCAAAACGCCTTCAATCCCGAAGCCACTCTTTTGATATAACTTGATTGCCTTTTCGTTTGATGCCAGTACATTCAACATCATCTTCTCTACACCAGTCTGGTCTGCCCATTCCATCGACTGCTCCAACAAGTTCATGCCAATCCCATGTCCCCAGAACTCTCTGGCTACACACACGCCGAACTCAACCTTATGGCAAAAGCGCTTCAACTCTGTACCTTCACATCGGGAGTATCCCACAATCTCGCCCGCTACTACAGCAACGAGGAATAGATTCCGCGACTTCTCGGTGTCCACATGGATGATACGCCTGAAACTGGCTGGGTCGATATACGCCTCGCCCTCTTCACGATCCATGTTCTCAGTTTCTCCGTCCAGTTGTACACGAAGTGAAGACAGGGCCTCAGCATCCTTTTCCTCTGCCAATCTAATCGAGTAAGATACTCCTTTAACGTAATATTCCTGTTGTTCGATAATCATAAGAACCATTCCACCTATTCCACTTTAATTAAATATTCCATACTCTCTACCGCTCTACCCCACCTCAGACGGACTCTTACCTGTAAGCATCTTGAACACCTGGCTGAAATACGTGGCATTACGGAACCCCGTCATCTCACTTACCTCATATACCATGTAATGTCCCGACTGCAACAGTTCCAACGCTCTTTGAATTCGGTACCCGTTCAAATAACTCACGAAATTCTCCCCGGTCACCCTTTTGAACAGTTGACTCAGATACTTCGGATGCACGAATAGCCCCTTGGCAATCGCTTCAAAACTGATCTCTTCGGCGTAATGCAGCTCCACATATTGTTTCACCTGCTCTATCAGTTTATTACTTTTCTTCTCGCCCATCTCCTTGCGTATCTGTTCCAGCCAGTTGCAGATAATACGATCCATCCAGCTTACCAGATCATGCAACGCATATTTCGATTGAATTTCACGCAAAAAATCACTCATCGCCAGCGGCGGGGGTAACATCGGGTGAAGTCGGTTCCAGCTATGAATCAACGTGTCAAACAGACTGACGGCCACCACCTGTACATCCTGTATGCCAACACAGTTGCCCTCTTTCAGCAAAAGGCAAATATGATGCCATACCTCTTCCGCCAGATCTGGTCTGATATCCGTCCAAGCCTCACTCCATTGACGAAGTAATAGCGAATAATCGGTCACACTTGGTTCTGTATCCTCTGACGCTTCATAGTGGTAGATACGACTTCCACCTTGAAACTCTGCTGTTTCCACCGCTTCCCTGCTCTCCAAATAAGAATCTATCACCTCACATGGGTGACTTTTGGATCTTCCTATTCCAGCACTTACTTCGATTTTCAAATACGTAAAGATCTGATCCATCATCCTTTCCACGAGTGGCAGGATATCCTCTAGCTGATCCTTATCCTCTGTATCTCCTAATAGAAGCAACACAAAGACCTGATCCGAATAATCAACAATCTCTACCAGATCATTCATGCGCGCCGCATGCTCCTTCACCGTCTCTTGGATAATATCAGCCGCCCCATAGCGGAGAAGCTGCCAATCCCGTTCTTTCATCCGTGTCAAAAATACGGGGCGATTCAGCTGCAGACTAATGGCGCGTGCTTGTGAGGACATATGAATGCCTATATAGTCCATGCGTTCTTTAAGCAGCTCCTCCGGCCGATATCGCGTAGTCAGCAGTTCGTGTAGAAATTGTTTGCGCAAATACGGAAGTACCCGTCCGACCTCCTGCTTGTACGTCCGCTCTAGCCGCTCATGCCGCTCTCGCACATCTTGTTCCAGTAACACCTCCCGCAGCACAGACTCAATCTCCTCCACCTCCGCAGGCTTCAGCAAAAAGTGATTCACACCCCAGCGCATGGCTGCTCGGGCGTTCTCGAATTCGTCATATCCACTAAGGATGATGATCGGCAGATGGGGATGATCACGCCGCAACGTCTGCGTAATCTCAAGCCCGGTCATCCCTGGGAGATAAACGTCAGTCATAACAAGATCGGGATGCATGCGGTGAAAAAGATCAAGCGCATCCAGGCCATTCGAAGCAGTGCCTACAATGCTGAGGCCCAGGGAAGGCCAGTCAATATGTTCCGTTAGTGCCTTTACAATATGCGGATCGTCATCTACAAGCATGATGGTCTTCATCCTTTTTCACCGTCCAGCCACAGATTTAATTGCTCATCGGTCTCAATACGAGGGAGTGTAATCGTCACTTCCACACCACCCGACTCTCCATCCCTCAGTTGAACGCCATATCGCTTCCCGCAATAGAGCTGAATTCGCTGATGAACATTCCGTACACCGATGCCACACGTCGCTTCGAGTTCCCAACCCTCTGGCAAGCCTTGGCCATTATCCGTGATACGAATGACGATATCCGGTTGAGAGCTTTCCGCCTCATGCATATACACCTGAATTCGAAGTGTGCCTTCTTCCGGATGTCCGTGCATAACGGCATTCTCAATAAAGGGCTGTAAGATAATCTTGGGAATAAAACAGCCACGAATACGCGGATCGATCTGCTCCAGATATTGAATAGAGAAGGGTAGACGCTCTGACTGAATGCTGACGTAACAACGCGCATGCTCCAACTCGTCCCGTACCCGAATAAATAATCTCCCCCCACTCAGTCCGATCCGTAAAAGCTTACTGAGCTGCACAATCATACGACTGATATCCTTGGCTTCGTAATCGAGCGCACGCCAGTGGATCATGTCGAGAGTGTTGTATAGAAAATGGGGTTTGATCTGGGCCTCAAGCAAGCCCGTCTGGGCTTCCCGCTTAGCACGGCTCTCATCCTTCACCTGTTCCATCAGCGTCGTGAGCTGTGAAGCCATGTGATTGAATCCATACGCCAAATGGGCATATTCCTCTGTGAATGACAGTTGTACCCGAGTATCAAAATCCCCTTTCTCCAATTGTCTCATTCGCTTGATCAGTTGGCGTAGAGGACGAATAATCCGCCGCACGAACAGAAATGCGAGTAATGCCGAGCATAACAACCCCAGTACTGCAATGCCAAGAATCTGCCACCCTGCGTGTCTGACCGGGGATAACAGCATATGAACCGGAATAGTCTGCACCAGACGCCACTGAAGCATCGCTGGTCTGGAGTACAGCACAAGCTGAGCGCCACCGGGTTTACCGGAAACCACTTCGAATCCGTCTTCTCCACGCTGGACGTGTTGCTGAATCCATACACTATCTATAATAGAAGAAGAATCTCCATCTCCCCCACTTGTAGTGGGGTTATCAGACCACTTAGGTCCCTCAACGGAATCAGATTCACCCATTTGCATGACGACATTACCAGCCGTATCCACCAGCAGCACCTTGCCTTCCAATACCATGGGCATATCCGAAAACCTGCGTACGATGTCTGCGCGGCTCAGCCGAATAAGCACGTAGGCTACCGTCCCACCTCGGCTGTCAAAGATTCGCTGGGCATAACCAATTAGGGATTGACCCGATTCATTCTCGCGCAAAGGTACCCATGCTGCATCTGCCTGCTCCAGTGCTTCGAACCAGGAATCGCCGGATATCGTATCTACCGGGAAGATGCGATCAGGCATGGTAACAGCTACACCGTTAAATGCATCCGTGTACAACTCTATAGAAGTAATGCCTTCACTGACGACCAGAGTATGATCCAATATGCGGGATACTTCCCGCCGTTGATGAATCTGCGAAAGTCTTCCGGTCTCCATTGTCTCAAGCAGACTGGACAGCTCCCGATTGCTCGCCAAAGCATAAGCTGTTCCGGTTACCCCTGTGATGAAATCAAATCCCCGGCGTGTGCTCTCGTTCAGAAGAGCCAGGCGTGCTTTGCTAATCTCGGCAAAGGTGACCGCTGAGAATGACTGATATGCCAGCCAGACGATCACCGAGACGAGCAACAGGTTAAACGCAATAAAGCAAGTCACCATCAATGTGGAGAGCTTGCTTTGTTGCAGCTTTTGATTAATATATGAAGACCATCTTCCTTTCCGCATGCGAAAATCAACTCGTTTCGTCTTGGAATTACCCTTTGAGTCCAGAGGTTGCGATTCCTTCCACGAAGTACTTTTGACACACGATAAATACAATAAAACATGGCACTAGCGACAACACCGACATCGCAAACATCGGACCCCAATCGGATTGAGAGCTGGAATCAAGGAACAGGCGTAGACCTAACGGCACTGTATATTTGCTCACGTCACTCAGGTAGATCAACTGACTGAAGAAGTCGTCCCATGTCCACAAGAACGTAAAGATCATCGTAGTGACTAATGCTGGAAAAGCCAGTGGAATGATGATTTTGGTGTATATTTTCACAGGACCGCATCCATCAATAGTGGCCGCTTCATCCAGCTCTTTGGGCAACCCTCGGAAGAACTGTACCATGAGAAAAATGAAGAATGCGTCAGTAGCCAGCCATTTCGGCACCACCAGCGGCAGATACGTATTCACCCACTCCAAGTGGTTGAAAAGAATATACTGCGGAATCAGCGTCACATGATGTGGCAGCATGATCGTCATGAGCATTAGACCGAAGCAGATGGCTTTGAAACGAAAATTCAGTCGGGCGAAGGCATAAGCCGCCATAGAGCAGGAGATGACATTGCCCAGTACGGCACCAAGCGACAGGATAACAGAATTACTAAGGAACCGGGAGAACGGATTACCCTGAATTCCCGACCAGCCATTCATGTAATTTTGCCAATTCCATTCCTGCGGCCAAAACCAGGTCTCTGTAAAGATCATATGTCCCGGTTTGAACGAGCTGCCGAGCATCCAGAGAATTGGATAGAGCATGACAAAGGCGATGCCAGAGATCAGCACATGTTTGCCGACGACCCATGCTGTGGAGTTCCGTTGTCCAATCATGATTTTCCACCATCCTCATAGTGCACCCACAGCTTACTGCTGCGGAATACGAGCAATGTAAATACGCCAATCAGGATCACCAGCACCCAGGCCATCGCGGAAGCATAGCCCATCTGAAAGAAGGAGAATCCTTTTTTGTACAGATACAGAGAGTACATTAAGGTTGAGTTCACTGGCCCGCCGCTACCGTTACTGATGACAAAAGCCTGTGTGAATGATTGAAAAGACGTAATCAGTTGCATAACGAGATTGAAGAAGATAACGGGTGACAGAATCGGCAACGTTATATAGAAGAATCTCCGCAGAGGACCTGCACCATCTACCGCTGAGGCTTCATCATACTCGGGTGGAATCTGCTTCAGGCCTGCGAGGAAAATAATCATCGATGATCCAAACTGCCACACGGATAACAGCACGATGGAGTACAGGGCATACTTCGGATTCGCTACCCAATCGGGAGCTTTAATGCCTACCATGGCAAGCACACTATTGAGCAGCCCGTCCCCACCCAGCATTTTACGCCACAACATTGCAATCGCCACGCTACCTCCAAGCAATGTCGGGATGTAATACACTGTCCGGTAAATACCGAGCCCTCGAATCCCCTTGTTGAGCAACATCGCTACAAGCAGCGCGAAGATCAGTTTGACCGGTACGGATACAGCGACATATGTGAACGTTACCTGGAGTGATTTGGTGAACAGTTTATCGGACGTAAACATCGTCGTGTAGTTATCCAGACCGACCCAGGAAGGGGCGGCCAGGATACTGTAATCGGTGAACGAAATGTATAACGATACCAACATGGGACCCAAGGTGAGAAATAACAATCCGACAAGCCATGGGGCGAGAAATAGAAGTGCGGCTCCATTATGCGCATATCTCCGTTTGACCCGCCGGGTAGCTACACGCTCGATTCGGGCTTGACTGACCTGAGATGTCGTCATCTTCGCAACCTCCCCGCAGAATTAGAAGTCTGAAATGGTTTCAATGGTTTATTGACTCGATGCAAGCGTAGCCTTGGCTCCTTCAATAAACTGGGCAATGACATCTGGCGTACTGCCTTGACCGAAGGCGATCTGCTCGCTTGCGCTCTTGAAACTCGTGTCAACTTCAGCAAATCCTTGCGGGTATGGTGGATCAATCTCACTGGAATGCTTCGATACGGTGTCGATAAATTGGAAAATGGTTTGCTCCGCTTCCGGCAGCGTTGGCTGCATCTGCTCACGAATGCTTGAATTAACTGGCACCCCACGTTCGGAACCAAGAATAGCGGTTGCTTCTGGGTCATTGACCATGAAATCAATGAACATGGCAACTTCCTTCGGATGTTTGGTTTTGCCATAACCAGAGAGGAACTGGCCTAGCTTCAGGTATTCGCCAATTTGCTGCTCGTTAACACCATGCGGAAGCACTTGGATGCCAAGCTTATGATCCTGGTTTTTGTTCACCTGCTGGAAAGTCAGCAATTGATTAGACCATGCAAAATCCATGGCAGCTGTACCCAGTGAGATTGGGCGTGTCTCCAGTGCATTCGTTGTGGATGCCGTGATCTCCGCTGTGGTCACTCCACCATTCTCTCGGAGTGCACCCCACATATCGAACCATTGTTGAAGCTCCTCGCTGGTAGCAGTCATCGTGCCTCCGTCGAACAATCCTTTCCCAGATTGCCGGATAAACACCTCGAACATGTTGGTTGTACCGGAAATGTCTGCAGATCCATAGAATCCCTCACCTTTGGCTGCGGCGATCTTCGTCGCAATATCCCCAAAATCCTTCCATGTCCAGCTCTCTTGCGGTTCTTCGATACCTAATTCCTGAAATACGGTAGTATCATAGATGACTCCTGGTGCGTTAACTCCGAGGGTAATCGCATATAATTTATCGTCAATCGAACCGGCTGTAATCATGCTCTGATCATGATCCTCTGTCCGCAGGTCTTTACTCTCTGCAAACGGGGTCAGGTCAAGCAAGGCACCACGCCGGGCAAAGTCAGTCAGAAAAGCGTAATCCATCTGGATGATATCTGGTGCATTCGAACCAGCTACCTGTGTAGTCAACTTGTCAAAATAACCGTCCCAACCGGAGTATTCAGGCTTAATGGTGATTCCCGGATGTTTCTCTTCAAACAATTGGATGACTTTGGTCGTCAGATCATGTCTAGTCTGTGATCCCCACCAGGTCATGCGTAGTTCAATCTTGCCTGAAGAGTCTCCCTCACTTCCACTTGCTTCACCAGAAGAAGATGGTGTATTGGCGGCCCCTCCAGAACAGGCTGTAGCGAACAATAACAGGGACAGGCAGAACAGGGTTACCCACTTTTTCGTGATCATCATAAATGAATTTCCTCCCCTTCTTGCATTTATGGAATCGCTTACAAAACCTATTGTATCGGTCCATTGCTGCACATGACATAAACAAAAGTAAGCTTTCCTGTCAAAAAAGTAAGGAGTTATCGGAATCAAAAACCACCGGGAATGACATTCCCGGCGGTGATGTTCCCGTATCAGATATGATTACGGGGATAGAAATGTAGTACGTGGAGCAGAAGACAACGTGTTGTATAGAAACGATAGTATGAAAATCAGACCTCGGTGGTCTGTTAGGACAGTGAGCCGGCAGGTGATGACACCCTGTGCTCAGCCAGATGTTCCTTCATTTTGGCTACCTCAGTTCCTGCCAGCATCATAATGCCAATTCCATGATTGTCATTGGTGACAGTACGCAAGTCCTGATCGTAATACTCTGCCGTGAACGCATATCTCGATCCGCTACACACGCCATGCACATTCCCTTGACGATCAATCGCTTTACAGATGAGTCCCTTCCATGCCCGCTGGGCAGCTGTGACGTAAACTTCAGGGTCTGTGAACCAGCCAAAGCGTACACCCCGCGCAAAACCATAGGCAAACATCGCCGTGCAGGAGGCTTCTTCATACGTCTGCGGATCATTCAATACCTGATGCCACAACCCACTTTCCTCTTGAAGTGCCACGTAACCTTCACACAGCTCGTTGAAGAAATCAATTAAAGCTGGGCGCTCGGGATGCTCTACTGGCAAAGCTTCCAATACCTCTGTCAAGGAAAACAGTGTCCAGCCGTTCCCCCGTCCCCATGGAATTTGCGTTGCCTGTCCGTATTTGAAATCATACACATGGGACATGATCTTAAACTCAGGCATAAACAGATACTTCCGATACAAGGAAAATTGTCTGGCGGCTTCATCCAATGCGGATGAGTTTCCGGTCACCCGTGCATAACGAACGAGAAACGGCGTGCTCATATAGAGGTCATCTGCCCACATGGTATTCTCGGCATACTCTCCCACGCATGTGCGATAAAACGCACCATCCTCCTGCCGCTCCAGGCGGGAAAGCATGAAATCCGCAATCCGTTCAGCAATCGGGAGAAACGTCGGTTCATGACACTCTGAATACGCTTCCAGCATGGCTGAACCAAAAGAACCGCAGTTATCCAGCATTTTCAGCATGACCAATTGTTGATTGACTGCCGGGAAACCATACTGCTCCCGATCCCATAGGGAGTACTCATACATCTGGGTACAAGCCTGCACATGTTCAGCTGCATAACGTGTAATGTCCGGTCTCTGCAAATAACGTCCTGTCCGTAGCAGACCATATACAGTGACACCCAACGGATAATCCCAGCGACCATAATTGGTCACACTGCCCACTGTCCATTTGTTGCTTAACATGGCATTTTCATAATAAGGTCTGATCCAAGCATCCGGTCGATCTAAGCGCCAGTATGTCTGTCCTTGCCCCGTTTGATACACTCGGTCCGTTCGAGTCAGATCCGTCAAGTCCGGTTCAACCTCCAACTCAAAAGGGCCGACATATAACCAAGATTCTCCGGAAGCACCGTGCACACGCTGAGGAAGTTCCAGTGAAAGTGGCTTACCCGAAACGGATGCGTTCAAATTAAAATGCCACGGTCCCGCCGCCGTATCAATGCACTCACTTCGGACAAGCAGGTCACTCCGTCCAAAAGAGGCTGGTACATCCACCTCGAACGAACCCGCTTCCTTCACTTGCGCCACAGGTTTGCCGCTAATCCATATACTTAGAGAACCGGAAGATTGACCTGACAATCGTACTGCATTCCCGGTTGAATCGTTATTGTTCAGATGGGTCCAAGCATAAGCATGCTTACCAGAAAGATTTCCGAATATTCGCTCGAAAGCTGGCTTGGTTTTATCTTCATCAGACCAGCCTGTCTCAGGCAGCCACTTCAAACTGTAATCTGCCTCTTTTCCCAGCAGGTCTGGTTGCTTACTTGTGGCTGGGTTCGGTTGGGAGAACACCCATCCCGCTTGCCCCTGTCTCTCCTGGAATGGAGCAAATACATTCAAAATGCGCACTTTACCTTCATCTGAGCCAAATTGGCAGCCGAAGCCAGCAGGCGTATTTTTCATTTCCAGCCATATGGTGTTCCAGCCGGGCTTGATGTCGATGCTGAGCTTCACCGTTGCATCAGGACTAATCTCATCCATTACCGTAGAGCGGTAGATCAACTGCTCATTGAAATAGAAGCGAACAGGTCCATAACAGCGGATCAGCACATCCAGATTTCGGTCCTCATCCCCCCAGACCAGTGCAGCTGCATAAGACATATGGTCTTTGGGTGTATTAGGAAAGCGTTTACCTAAATTCAGATCATAAAGCCCTTTTTCATTTTGCAAAATACCAGACTTTTGAAATACCCGATATACAAAATCAGCCTGTGCATTGGCCCCGATATACCTCTCGGCCAGCACCTTCAGCACCTGATCCTGATCTTCTCCAAATCGGTAATACATGCTCTGCGGTTCACTGAAATAGGTCGTCATCGACGGCACACATCCTTCTCACGTTGAAATAAAATCTTATATCAATGCATTCATACCATCCACACTGGAGTAAAATATGGATACATAACGCTTAAGTATAGCGCTTAACCTAGGTGAATAATCCCCTTACTGGGAAATAGATATGTCCCTTGGTTATCTTCAGAACAGCCGAATAATAATCCCAGTATAACTGACATGCTCTGTGGTGGCTATAGAATTTTGTTTACGCTTACAAAAAATCAGAAGATTTGGTTTTTCCTTCGCCAATTACACCTTCATTGGGAAATTAATTCAAAAAACCGGAAAATGTTACCGATATAGAAACTATATATGTTGAACTAATCATTTGCACAGAAACGTAGAGGACAGAAAAAAACTGAAAAAGCGAAGCGTTCGCCTTTATCACCGGATTTTTCCCTTGAGAAAAGGGAATCAAAAAAATCTGGGGATAACAGCGATTGGAAGGTTATTCTGTCATCGGAGTGTACGTGTGAATATATCTTTAGTTCAACTTATATAGATTGAAAAATTCCACTTTTTGTATCGGGAAGGAAAGATAAACATTGAATACTCTTGAATCTCTGGTAAATGCTATGCCTTTTGTTAGCCAAATGTTCCGCGACGATATATCCATATCCATTAATGATCATGAGAAAGTATTGTATTTTTCCGAAGCAAAAAGTCTGGAGATTGGCGTGAAGGTTGGGGATGAGCTGCATGATGATTATAAAAACTTCAAAATGCTCACCAACAAGGATTCCCGTACCGTGGCGCGTATGCCTGGTGATCTGCAAGGCAGACCTTTCGACGCCATCCTTATTCCCATTAAGGAAAACGATCAGGTCGTAGGTATATTGGGTGTGAACTACGCACTGGATAGCCATATGACCCTCGAAAATCTAATTCGTGAAAATGAAACAACCATTAATGCTCTGGTTGGTGGCATTCAGCAGATTGCAGCACATTCCGAAGAACTCTCCGCCACCTCGGAAGAGATTCTGCGTAACTCCAAAAAAGCTTCAGAGAACTCGGTCAGTGTATCTAAAGTAACGAACGTCATTCGTGAAGTATCGGAACAAACCAACCTGCTTGGACTGAATGCCATGATTGAGGCGGCTCGTGTGGGCGATCAGGGAGCAGGATTCGGTGTGGTTGCCAGTGAGGTACGCAAACTGTCGGATCATACGAAGCAAGCAGCAGCTGATATTGAATCATCACTCGGCAGTGTACAAGATTCCATGAAACATATGGAGCAAGAAATCGGTCAGATTACAACCGCAACGGTAGATCAGGCCAAGCTCGTTACCGAGTTCATGGAAAGTATCGAACAGCTTAGTGAGACAAGTGCGAATCTGAAAAAGTTTGTACATCAGATGCTGTCACTCGAGTAGTAGGCCAGTTCCACAGCAACAAGAAGAACAAACAATGTTACATGTACATAGGAAATGTTTTTGAATGCAAAAAGCCTCCGGCTACACTTCCCTTTACAGGAAGTTAGCGGAGGCTTTGTTACGTATTTGTGGTGATATCCCATTTATAGTCGAATGACTATTATATTTCTACAGCGACGCCAAAATGGTCGGACACGACCGGCCCGTTTTTACCGTTCAAGACCACGGTGGAAGACTTGGCCTGGATTGGACGATTGGAGAAAATATAATCGATCCGCAGATCGCGTTTGTTGTCTGCCCAGCCGGCAATGGCCTTCACCACGGTTGCTCCGTCATCCTTTTGCAATGCTGTGGTATACAGGTCATTCCAGCTTTTGCTCATCATATAATCATAGCCTTCATCACGTACTTCAGCGACATTATTGAAATCACCCATTATATATAACGGCTGATCCATGTAGGGGGCAAGCTTGCTCTCCGTCAACTCCCACTGTCCTTTGAAAGGTTCCTGCGCATCATCCCACCAGTTATAATGTCCGTTCACAAACCAGGTTGCTTCACCTTGGACGACCGTCTGGATTCCAACAATTTTGCGTGTACGGTAATTGTTATAATCCCGCATGTGGGACACGTATTCTCCAAAAGCCTGCTTAATCGGCGTCCGGCTAAGGATCGCCAGTCCTTCATCGTATTTTTGGAACCCGACATGCGCGGGAATCCACGTCCAGTAATATTGCTCGGTCAGCTGCTGAAGCAGGACGTAGGCATAGTTATCTTTTTTAATCACAGCATCCGATTCAGTAGCATAATACATCTTCAGTTCTTCTTCAGAAAGCGCTGCTTCCTGCATGGATTGGTTGACCTCCTGCATGGAAATTACGTCGAATTGATGTGTATTGATAAAATCAGCCAGCTGACTGATCTTGTTCAGTTGATCCTCTTCCGCCCAAGCGTGAGTGTTTAACGTCAGTATTTTCATATGCTCTCTCCTGTTGTTTGTAATATGACCGTTTCCTCGGCCTGCATCGTTCCTGAAAGGAATACATACCATAAGCATACACAATATGGTGCAATCATGCATTCCGTCCGCCAGCAGAACCGACGTGTTCATCCTGATTCCTGTTGGTCTAAAATAACTTCAAATTCTTCATAACCCATGCACGGAATGGCTCATAACTGATATGATGGATACATTAAATTCACAACATAACGTCATAGACGTGGTGATTACTGAACCTATGTTTACCCCAGGAGATGGAACGATGAACATACCGAATAACATGAGGATGGATGATGCGCAGTGGCAACAGTTGATCAGGCAGGTTGCGGAGCATTTTAATAACCTGACGATCATGCGTGGATTCCAATATTATAAACAGAAACGTGTCGGACCATTAACCTATTCCGAACAACAAGGGGTCTCGGCCGTTGTACAAGGATCGGAAGAGTATGAGGTCACCCTTAGCATGCAATCTCTGTCTACCAGTCATTGTACCTGTCCGGTGAGTTCCCTATGCAAACATATGACTGCTGTATTGATGAGTTATGCCGAGCAACTGGAGCGACCTGTGCATGCGATTGTGAATGCGCACTCCAGTACCGCCCTTAAACAAACAACCAAACCCGTTGGGGCCATGGCCGCAGGAACATCCCGCTATGCAGATGCCGATGAACAGCAGGATATGGATATTCCGGTTAACCAATACAGCCAGATTAAGGAGCGTGCAACAGAGCTTGCCGATCTTGAAATCTCGGAATGGCATGAGCTATTTCACTCCTCTCTGAGACGGCTGGGTACCGGCACAGCAAACACATCCTACGTGCAGGAAGCAACGGACGAGCTATATGCCATTAAGCCAAGGCTGTCTGCTGCGATGGACCAACTTTTTGAACTACATGTGCAACTGTACCTCATCCGATTCTGCGTGCCTCCGGCCCGTAACTCAATTACGCATACCCCCGTGTACTTGAGCTACCCTGCCCAGCTGGCGGTGGATGCACTTCTGAAAGGCATCGATCGGATCTTTAACCATCAGCTAGACCTGCCGGGTCTAAAGGGGAAAAAGCTGGAGCAACATTGGAACAGACTGGCCGAAACCTCGGCCTATTTACGTACACATATGATGTCTGAGACGGCAAGCATGATGTTCTTCACGCCAATCTATCGACAGCTGTGGTTGAACTGGATCGTACCTGAGCTTCATGGGGCGCCGGACATGCTATCATCGGAACAGGCTATCTTAAATGATATAGAGCGCGGTATAATCGCCGCTTCGCCACCTTCACAGTCAGGTGGGAGTGTCTTGGGTAGCACTCAAAGTAATGGAAGTAGTAGTGATAGACCAGGCAAAGCCGCAACACTGCCCCTACCACTCATACTCGCGCAGAGCTGGATGCACTTCCATCTGGGGCAGGATGATCAGGCATGGCAGCGACTCATCCATGGAAGCTCGGCCTACGGTTTCCCGCCAGAACAACTGTTGCATTTTCTCCATGTACTCGCAGATTCGGCTGAATGGAAGCGACTTGGGGATTGGTTAGTACAACTTGGCCCCCTCCTGGCGAATCGGCGTAATACACCTTTGAATGATTACATGCATCTGTGGGATACTGCCATTCAACATCTGCCAGATTCAGAGAACCGCATGTGGGACACGCTTGTCAGCATGCTTCCCCACTCCCGCCCCGCTTATGAAGATGCCATGCATTCTCGTGGTCAGTGGCGCAGGTGGATTGATTTTCAGCTGAGCACAGGGACGGAGCCTCTCGAATTTCGCGTAGCCGTGCTGCAACCGATTGAAAAAGATGCACCTGAACTGCTGCTCCCCTTCTATCATCAGGCGGTGGAGCGTTATATCGGACACAAGAACAGGGACGGATACAAAGCAGCGGTGAAGCTGCTGAAACGCCTCTCCAAAATCTATAAAAAGTTGAAGCAAGAAGCGCACTGGGAGCAGTTCATCACCACACTCGCCGTTCGTAACAGTCGGCTGCGTGCCCTGCAGGAAGAGCTTCGGAAAGGTAAACTGATCTCATGAGCTTAATTCATCCTTACACTGAAACGATCGAGGTTCACGTCGCTTTAACCGGATATGGCGATGCTTTGTTTTACGGAGCACTCAACACACACCATTTTGTATCGGGACAGTCGCTTAAGCAGCGGTTATTCGCTTGGCATGTGCCTTCCTTCTACGGCACCGAACTGGAAGTTCGGCAGATTGAGGAGATTGAGCTGGTTGTTCTGCCTGCGGAAGAAGTGATTCCCTTTTTTGCCGAGATGCATACGCTGCTTCATATTGAATGGAAGTGGGACGAGCAAGCGGAACATCTGATTCGATTGGCTCCAGCACTCGCAGCCTCCATTGAGAACCGCAAATACGTGCCCAGCTTTGAAGCCTACCGTGCAGGACAGCTTCAGTGGACCTGGGACCCGGACAGCTTGAAAAAGCAGGATCGAGCATCGCTTGCCAAAGCGATTCAGCAAACGGACGAGAGCTATGCCGAGGGACTCGGGGCGACCTACTCTGCCTTCGTATTCCAGCGCTGGTATAGTTCGGAGGAAGCGGCAACCGATCTGCGCCGTGAATTCCCACAGTTGTTTCCAGAGCGCGGCACTCTACCCAAAACAGCCGGGATGGATGCTCAGTCCTGGCTCGTATCCATTGGCTGGAAAGCAGATGCCGCACCATTCAGGCCCATGCTGCAATTGCAGGAGCCAGACGAGGATGAGCCATCTTGGCGGCTGCGACTAGTGTTGCAGAACAAGCTGGATGCCGCTGTATTGGTGCCCGTCATGCTCGATTCACGGGGCCGGCTTGAAGGGGAATGGCCAGAGGTGTGGGCACCGTTCATTCTGGATCGCTCCGCCGGATGGCTGGATCAGCTTCGTGCACATCTGCCGCGTCTTGGAGGCTCCATTAGCGGCAGACGGGATGTTCTCAGTGACCCTTTGGGAGATCAGGAAGCCTGGCAGTTCCTGACAAAGGATAGCGGACGGTTGCTCGCAGCGGGCTGGCAAGTTCTGCTACCTGGTTGGTGGGAAGCAGCACGTAAGAAGAAGCCAAAGCTGCGCGCTAAGGTGCAACCGGAGGAAGGCAGTGAGCGAGGCCAGTCGTTCTTTGGACTGGACTCGATTATTCATTTTGACTGGCGAATTGCGATTGGTGACACGGATCTCAGCGAAGATGAATTCGCCGACCTTGTTGCCCGTAATGAACGATTGGTTCGCTTCCGCGGAGAATGGGTTCCTCTCGACCCCGACCTGCTGGAACAGATACGTCGCGCCATGGGCGGTGTAGATCGGGAACAGGGACTCTCATTTCAGGACATTCTGCACCTGCATCTGCTACATAATGAGCAGCGCGAATACCGCAACCAGAAATGGAAGGAAGGACAACAATCCGAGGAGGAAGAGCAACCGCAGGCTAATGATAACATTCGGCTGGAGGTTGAACTTAACGAACATCTAAATCGCGTTATCGCACAACTCGGAGGCGGACAAGGCGGCGCGCCTTCCCTGCCCATTCCGACAGGGCTTCATGCCGAGCTGCGATCGTATCAGAAGGAAGGTTTTGCATGGCTTGGTTTCCTGCGCAGATTCGGGCTTGGGGCATGTCTTGCCGATGATATGGGTCTAGGGAAAACCATTCAGTTCATCACGTATCTGTTACACATCAAAGAACATGAACCACGTAAGCCGGGACAAGCTCCGGCACTTCTGATCTGTCCGACTTCCGTACTGGGCAACTGGCAAAAGGAGATTAGCCGCTTCGCGCCTTCCATTCATGTCAGCCTGCATTACGGAGCACGCCGATTAAGCGGGGAAGAATTCCGGGAGCAGACGGAGCAGGTGGACATTATTATCACATCTTTTGCTACGGCTACACTGGATCAGGAAATGTTGCAGACGTATACGTGGTCATGCATCTGTCTCGATGAAGCGCAGAATATTAAGAATGCTCAGACCAAGCAGTCCCTGGCTGTTCGCAGTTTCCCGGCGAAACACCGCATTGCCATGACAGGCACACCAATTGAGAATCGGTTGTCCGAGCTGTGGTCGATCTATGATTTTACCAATCCAGGATATCTGGGCAGTGCAAGGGCATTCCAGACTCGCTTTATCAGTGCCATAGAGAAGGATAAGGATGAGCAGCGAATGCAGGATCTGCAGCAATTAGTGAAACCGTTCATGCTGCGCCGGAAGAAAAAAGATCCGAATATCCAGCTTGATCTGCCGGACAAAAACGAAATGAAGACTTACATTCACCTTACGGGCGAACAAAGTGCATTGTATGACCAATCCGTGCAGGCCCTGATGGATAAAATGAAAGAGTTGGAAGGCATCAAGCGCAAAGGTGCAATTCTATCGGCGTTAACCCAGCTTAAACAGTTGTGTGATCACCCTCTGCTGTTAACGAAAGAAGCTTTGCCGGAGGAACTGCCCGAAGACGGTGCACTGACATCTGCTTATGACGTGTACAGCCCGCAGGATATGGCGATGCTGATCAGCCGCTCCGCAAAGCTGGAACGACTGATGGAGCTTATCCGAGAATTGCGGGACGAGGGCGAGCGATGCCTGATTTTCACCCAATATATCGGTATGGGTCAGATGCTGCAACAGGTACTGCGTCAGGAGCTGCAAGAGCCTGTGCTTTACCTGCACGGGGGCACATCCAAGACAGCAAGGGATCGTATGATTGAGGAATTCCAATCCCGTACATTGCCTGAGGATAAGCAACCATCGGTCTTTATTCTGTCCATCAAGGCTGGCGGTGTCGGGCTGAATCTGACCGCAGCCAATCATGTCTTCCATTTTGACCGCTGGTGGAACCCGGCTGTTGAGAATCAAGCCACCGACCGGGCTTATCGGATGGGTCAGACCAAGGATGTTCAGGTGCATAAGTTCATCTCTCTTGGCACATTGGAGGAGCGGATCGACGAGATGTTGGAGAGCAAACAGCAGCTCAGCGATAACATCATCACAAGCTCCGAGAACTGGATTACCGAATTGTCGACGGAAGAGCTGAAAGACCTGTTCACTCGGCGTCGTGACTGGTCGGGCTAACTTGATAGAAAATTTACAGTACAAGCCAAAAATCAGATTTCAGAGAAATCAAATAAATAAGAAACACAAAAAGAGCGAAGTTTCGGAATTAAAATTCCGGCTTCGCTCTTTTTGTATTGTTGCAGTTAATCATCCGTTCTTAACGCATGTTACCGATGATGGATGATCTTGAATCCTGCATTTTTTTGATAAAGTTCGTCATGACATCAAATGCTTCATTACGCTTGTTGGACATGGACTGCAGACGAAGCATGTCCATCTGTTGGGAGTTGCTCGCTGCGTCAATTTGGCCTTTCAGCTTTTGAACAGCTGATTCATCCCCGTTTTGCTGGGCTATCTGCAATTGAGAGTTCAAATCCGCGATCTGTTGATTACGGTTCTGCACCTCCTGGATTTGCGTTTGCAATTGTGCATCCAGTAATTTGGTACGTTCTTGTTGGACCATCATCAAAGCTGTTTCGATATCCATACTGCTAAAGTTGATAGGTGTTACGCCAGAGATGTTGGAGACGGAAACTGTGCTCGCTGAAGCTGAAGAGACGATAGATACTGCAGCGACAGCAGCAACTACGGATGAAGCGAAAAATTTACCTGAACGTTTCATAACTGTTCCTCCGAGTCCATATGTAATATGTACCAGTTTTTTGTTGGCATCTTCCGTCATTCTAAATCAAAAGTACTAGTTGTTCAATCAAATTAACATCAAATTTGAATTAATTTTGATATACCTTACACACGCCTACCTCGGCTTACAATATGAGTAAAATAAACAGGGCATTATAAGTAAAAGTGCATTCTTACGGGCATATTTACTACGACTAGATTGTTCTTTACTCCTACACTTGAAAGTCACATTAGAGATCGAAGATACGTTCATGATTTTACTTTAAATAATAGTTATGTTATATTTAATAATACATTTTACACAATTTAATTTTGTGATATTTAATATAAATGAATATTATATACTTTACGGGAGGTTTTTTATATGAAAAAAATATTGGTTGTTCTAACAAATGTCGATAAATACGCAACGAAGGACGAGCCTACCGGCTTGTGGCTGAGCGAAGCAACGCACTTTATTGAAGAGTTTGATCAAAACGAAAATGTTCAGATCGATCTGGTTAGCCCTAAAGGTGGGAACGTGCCTCTTGATCCGAAAAGTCTCGGCGACTCCCTCGATGAGAGCACCAAAGCCTATTTCGAGAACGAAACGTTCATGAATCAATTGAAAAATACGCTGAAACCTAGCGAAGTAAACGCGAGTGACTACGATGCAATCTACTTCACTGGCGGTCACGGTACGATGTGGGATTTCCCGGACAATGCTGAACTTCAAGAGCTTTCTCGTGATATCTATGAAAAAGGTGGGGTTGTATCCGGCGTGTGCCACGGGGTTACAGCTCTGTTGAATGTGAAGCTGTCCAACGGCCTGCTTTTGATCAATGACAAAACCGTTTCCGGCTTCACGAATGAAGAAGAAACATTGGCTCAACAAACCGAGTATGTTCCTTTCCTATTGGAAGATGCGTTGAGAGAACGCGCTGCACAATATGATAAAGCTGCTGCCTTCAGCTCTTATGTCACAACAGATGGCCGCGTGGTCACAGGACAGAATCCGCAATCCAGCAAAGCGGTAGCTGAAAGTGTTAAACAATTGCTGGGTCTGTAAAATAAACCGATCGATCCCTCTCCTCCCTCAGGAGATCATATAGATGTACAAAGCAAAACAGCACGTGATCCGTCAGGACCTGACAGAACACATGCTGTTTTTTTATTGATTCGCCCGTACAACACCTTCCCTCGCTGTTCCTCCAGCCAAACGCTTCACGATATAAGGCACGGTCACCGAGGTCAGGATCACGGCAAACGCAATCTGAGCGATAGCTGTGTCCACATATGGCGCATACGCCGGATTAAACCCGGCAGCCATCGAAGGCACCACCATGGACAATCCAGCAACCGAACATGTCGCAGCCGCTGCGTAACTGGGCCGCCTTAGTATCGCGCGATCGATTCCAATGAGCGGTAGCATGCAGATCAGCAAAAATAACACTGTGACCAGCAAGCCGGACAAACTGGACTGAAATGCAATACGCAGATCAATATTGGACCCGAAGCTTGTGCCCAGGAAAGGCAGCAGAATCAGTGTTCCCGGAGCGAACATCTTCTGTATATTGCTATCCAGGTTACCAAGCAGTATACCGATGAAGAAAGGCACTAGCGTAGCAATTACACTGAGGTAATCGATACCAACGCCACTTGCCGAATTCAATATCATAACCGGAATAACCGGTACGGCAATCAGATTCAGAATGCCAAACGCAGCACGGTCCACATCATCTCCATATGTGTTCATCAAGGCCAGATATAATCCCGGATTACAGCTGGTCAGAACGGCAATGAAGGCTACCGCAGAAACTCCCCCGACCCCACTAATGCCAAAAAAGTGTACAAACGCCCAGCCGAACAGGCAGCTGATGAGGATACGGGAGATACAGAGCACCCCTGCTCTCTTCAAAGTCACCAGAAGCTGTGACAAGTTAAGTTGTGTTCCTGATATCAGTAAAATCATGCCGATCAGCACCATGGTACCTTTCGATGTGAATAGTGCTGTCGTTGGATCTCCGATCTGAAAGAACGACGGGAAAATCGTGTTGATCACCGCGGCGGCTAGCATAGGAACAATCAGCAAGCCGCCGGGTATTTTTTTGATACGACCCAGAATATTCATGCTCTGTTACAGTTCTGCTCCGTTGGTACGGATCACATTCTGATACCAGAAGAACGAATCCTTACGATATCTTTTCAGCGTACCATTGCCGTAATCGTCCTGATCCACGTAGATAAATCCGTACCGTTTGCTCATCTCGGAAGTACCTGAACTGATCATGTCGATCGGCCCCCACATCGTGTATCCCAACACTTCGACTCCATCTGCAATGGCGAGTCCCATCTGTTCGATATGTTTGCTCAGGAAATCAATCCGGTAGGGATCGTTGATCGTTCCATCTTCATTCATCTTATCGTAGAAGCCTGAGCTATTCTCCAGAATGAAGACAGGTTTTTGATACCGATCATAGACGAGATTAAGCGTATAACGCAGGCCAATCGGATCAATCTGCCAACCCCACTCATTAGCGGGCAGATGCGGGTTTTTATATACACTGTGTACATTGCCTGCCGTTAGTTCGAGCTGCTCTGTATCACTGCTGGAAATCATCGAGTTGTAATACGACATCCCCACGAAGTCAGCCGTATGTGCGCGAATGCTATCCAGATCGCCATCTTCGATGCTCAACTGGATCTCCTTGTTTTTGAAATACGTTTTACTATAGTAAGGGTACTCACCTTTATTGAGCACATCGAGATAGAACTGATTTTTCATCTGATCATCCTGCTGCATCTGAAGTGCATCCTCTGGCTTGCAAGTGTAAGGATACGTTGTAAAATAAGCCACCATACTTCCGATCTGGTTATTCGGATCAATCTCATGAGCCATCTTGGTTGCTCTGGACGCAGCTACAAATTGATGATGCAGCCCCTGGAACAGCATTTCCTCATAATTGGCAGCATCATAATCAATGATTCCCAGCGTCTTGGCTGATGCTTTCACGCTCATGTTGATCTCGTTGAACGTCACCCAATATTTCACTTTGCCCTTGTAGCGATTAAACAGTACATCACAATAGTTCACATACAGATCAATCAACTTGCGGTTATACCATCCTCCGAACTTGTCCATCAGTACAATTGGCGTATCAAAGTGACTGATGGTGATCAGGGGCTCCATACCCTGTTTTAGACATTCATCAATAACCTGATCATAGAACTCTAGTGCCTTTTCGTTCGGAGCGGAATCGTCGCCACCTGGAAATACTCTCGCCCATGAAATGGAATAACGAAATACTTTGAATCCCATCTCGGCAAACAAGGCGATATCCTCACGGAAGTTATGATAAAAATCGATCCCCCGGCGCTTCGGATATTTCACGGTATCCGGGTCATTCCTGGCCTCTTCAATCATCTCCCAATTCACTCTGATCTGCTTGGTCACTTTGCGATCGTTCTTCTCGTTAAACTTCATCACTTCTGGAATGGTCAAGCTCTTGCCATCCACATTATATGCACCTTCGGCCTGACAGGCAGATAGTGCACCGCCCCATAAAAAGTCTTTTGGAAAATTGGAATTCGTCATTTTAGTTTCCTCCTGTTATTACGTGTTATTAAGGTCTTATTACAAGTTTCATGGGATTAGCTTAATTAAAGCTTCACTCTCCCGGATCGGGCCGCTGGTCGCTGTGGTCAGTACGTCTCCATACTGTTGCATGTTGGTTACCACAATCGATGTAACGGTGTTATAGCCTGCTGACGTAATGCCTTCTGGATCAAACTCCACTAATAAATCCCCAGCCTGGACTGTCTGTCCCTGTTCGATATGGGCGTTAAAATATTTCCCTTTCAGACTGACGGTATCCACCCCGATATGAATCAGGATCTCGACACCATTCGTTGCCTTCAAACCGATGGCGTGTTTGGTGCGATAAAGGGCCTCGACTACTCCATCAAAAGGAGCGTATACTTTGCCATCTGTCGGAAAGATTGCAATACCTTTACCCATTAACTCTTGGGCAAATGCCTGATCTTCTACCTCAGAGATGGGTTTGATCTCCCCTGTCATTGGACTAACGATAAGCATGTCAGAAGACGTGGATGTCTGTGATGATACGGATGCTGGAGTTACCTCTGAGGCAACGACTGTCTGATTGCTATTTACTTTATTCGTAGCTTGTTGCTTCGATTTATTTCCATCTGTATCTTCCTTGATGCCAGCCAACAGCGTGAACACAAACCCGAGTACAACTGCGGCAATACAGCCAATAACGACATACATGTAACGATCAGAGGTATACGTGCCAATTGCCAATACACCTGGAAGTGAAATTGCATTCGCTGTTGTATGCACCAAGCTGTAGAATCCACCGACTAATCCACCTGCCAGGCAACCTGCGAAAAAGGGACGTTTGTATTTCAGCGTTACACCATAGATCGCCGGCTCGGTAATCCCGAACAATGCGGTGAATCCACTTGAAGCAGCGGCTGATTTCATCGTTTTACTCTTCGTTAGTACAAACACACCGAAGGCTGCTCCAGCCTGAGCCAAATTCGCTGCCAGTGCTGTTGGTAACAGCACGGTTGCACCCAGTGTAGCCACTTGTTGAACCTGAATCGGCATGATGGCATAGTGCATACCGAACATGACCATAATCGGTTTGAAAAATCCAAGAATCGCACCTGCAAGAACACCTGCAGTGGAGAACAATGAGTCGATGCCATTGGTCAACCAGTCCCCGATATATGATCCTACTGGGCCAAGCACGATTAATTCCAGTGGAATCATAATGAACAAAACAATCATTGGGGTAAGCAGGACCTGTAGAAACTTGGGAATCATTCGATTGACGATTGGATACACATAACTCATAATCCACACCGCCAGAATGATTGGTATGACGGAAGAGGAATATTTCATCAACAGAATTGGCATGCCGAGAAAATCAATACTGTCTACACCCGTCTCAGCAATCAGAGCCGCAGCGTTCAAAATGGTTGGATGCATTAATCCCGCAGCAAGAGCTACCGCCAAATAGGGATTGGTTTTGAAACGGTTTGCTGCACTAACAGCCAGGAAGAACGGCATGAAGTAGAAAATACAGTCCCCGATCATGTTAATGATCGTCAGGAAACCGGAGCCTTCCAGGTATCCCATTGCAGTTATTACGGTAGCCAAACACTTGATCATCCCGCAACCAACAAGTGCTGGCAGCACAGGTGTGAATATACCTGCGATGGTTTCAAGCACGACATTGACGGGGTTGCGTCTCTTTTTAGGTCCACTGTCTGTAGACTCCGAAAGCTCGCCAATCTGGTCAGAGGTTAGGTTCCTCACTTCACTGTAGACTGCATCTACCTTTGCGCCGATAACAACCTGAACCTGTCCACCGGAATTTTGTGCCTTAAGCACGCCTTCGAGCTGATCCAGCGCTTTGAGATCTGCTTTGTTATCATCCTTCAATACGAATCTCAAACGGGTTGCACAGTGTGTCAGACCCGATATATTTTGCTCGCCGCCAACAAGATCAAGTACGTTTTTAGCCAAGTCTTTGTTGTTCATGACCCTTCTCCTCTACATCTACTGAAATAGTTATATAAAAAATGACCAAGCCGGGGAATCGTCATTCCCTACGCTTGGTCATGCCTGATCGAATCAGTAACAGTCCAATATGGATTATTCGGTTAGTTCGAGATTAATCGTTGGATATGCAGAATCAGATATAATTTTTCATCATCCGAACAGGTCCAGCCGTAATTGTTTTTAAGAAAATCAGCAATCTTCTCCACACAAGCAAGTTCCTTCGGAAACTTCTCCTTCACCATCAGAAACAGCGATTCATTCTCGTCTTTGAGCGATTTACCGCTCATTTGCCGCATAATGAAATATCTGATATGTGTCGCAAATCGCATAAAGTGAATGGAGTCTTCCTGAAAATCAATTTTGAGAGCATATTTGATCACGGATAGAATTTCACCTGTAACTGTGGTTACCTTGGTCGTATCCGTCATCTCTCCCGAGCCAACCTGTGCATTGACAAAGTGTAGAGCAATCAGCGTCGTTTCGGCTGTCGGCAAAGCCAGATTCGTTTGCTCCTGTATCAGCTTCAGCGCAGCCTCCCCCACCCGGGTCTCGTCCGGATAGAGTGTCCGCACTTCCCATTCCAGCGGATTTTTGATACTGATGCCTTCTCTGGTTCGGGTTAATGCAAAACTGATATGGTCGGACAGGGTGAGAAGCAGGTTCGGGTTAAATTGTTTATTCAGAATCTGACTGCCTAGCTTAATCACTTCCTCAGCGAGATATATATCCTCAATCGGAATACTGTTCAGCAGGTCATACATACGGATATTTTTCGGTGCTACGAAAATTTTCTCCACCAAGTCCGTCTCTGTCAGCTCATAAGGCGTTTTCAGAAATCCTACCCCTTTACCTACGACAAATACTTCTTCATTGTTATCATTAATGGCAATCGCCACGTTGTTATTTACTTTCTTAATAACCTTCAATGTCCTCACCCCCCGATGAAAATAAAAAAAGACCGAAAGCGATTACAGTTAAATAATCGAATTCGGTCATGCCTGGTTCGCCCAGTAACAGTCCGTGTTATGAATATAAGTATTATTATAGGCCTGTTCACAAGAATGTCAATCCTCCTTTATCAGGGAATACATGCCTCTGCAAAGCAGATGAAAAAAGCAATGCGCTATGGTACAATGAAGGAATTGTGTATTCACAGACAGACAAGTGGGTAAAGGTGCTGAATCGATTGAGAATCAGTGCCCTTTATCCATGATTATGCTGCCATTCTAGGGAGGCTTATGGAACAACCATGCTCATTATTGGTATCGCCGGAGGAACCGGCTCCGGTAAAACGACGGTAGCTCGCTCCGTCATAGACCGTCTGGGATCAGGTAAGGTCACATTTATATCCCAAGACAATTATTACAAAGACCAGTCGCAGCTCACACCTGAGCAACGTCGACTCACCAATTACGATCACCCGTTTGCATTCGATAATGATCTGTTGATTGAGCATCTCACCCTGTTGAAAAAAGGCCAAGCGGCGTATGCTCCCGTATATGACTTCACCATAGATAACCGTGCTGCCAATGAGACGGTTGAACTGGCACCGAACCATATTGTCATTGTAGAAGGATTGCATGTGCTGATCGACGAACATCTGCGCAGTCTGATGGACATCAAAGTATTTGTTGATACTGATTCCGATGTGCGGATTTTGCGGAGAGTACTGCGGGACATCGAGGAACGCGGACGCACAATTCAATCCGTGTACAAACAATATCTCGAAACGGTAAAACCGATGCACGATGCTTTTATCGAGCCATCCAAAAAGTATGCTGATATCATTATTCCAGAAGGCGGACATAATGAAGTAGGCATTCAAATGTTATCCATCCTCACTGAGAAATACCTCACCGGAGAGAATTGGAATGGGGCTTAACTAGCTGCAAAGCACCTCAACAGAAATCCAGGTTACGATACAGCGTAATCTGGATTTTTTGTCGATTTTTCATTTATAATAGTCCCTAATAGTTGAAAGGAGATCTACCCCTATGGCTACTTTTGAAGAGTTCATGCAACATGACATCCGGGTTGGTACAGTGGTGGAAGCCGAACCCTTTCCAAAAGCTCGCATTCCCGCTATTAAAATGACGATCGACTTCGGACCACTTGGCCTGAAACGTTCCAGTGCTCAGATTACCCAACGCTACACGCCTGACATGATCATTGGCAAACAGGTGATTGCTGTAGTTAATTTTCCACCCCGGCGGATTGCCGGTTTTGTCTCTGAAGTACTCGTGCTGGGCGGCGTGCCTGGTGAAGGTGATGTTGTCTTGCTCACACCGGATAGTCCATTGCCAAATGGAACACCGATAGCCTGAGTTTATTTTGAGTTCGAAGAATATGGGCTTTTCAAATGTTTGGAAATCTAGTATTCTTGAAGTATTGATTATTGAATTGACTATTGAATTGACTATTGAAGGAACTACATATGTTGGAGACCTTAAAGCATAAGGCTATGAATCTGCGGATTCGTGGCCTTTTTTTGTGTTTTTTGGAGGAAATATAGGTCTAGAGAAGTAGTAAGAGTTCTATGCAGAGGAGGAATTTTGTTGATAAATCATACCAATAGCCTAGTTTTACATGGTAGAATATTGATTATTATCACAAATTTAGTATCTAGTAACCTGAATAGTACATATCAAGGAGAAAAATTCACAATTGAGAGGAGTAAGATTCATGAGAAAAATGATGATTTCTGGCGTAACGGCATTGGCTTTATTAACAGGGGGTATCGTAGGTTTTGGAAGTGTTGGGAGTTCTGTAGAAGCCGCACAAGCCACAACTAAATTCAAGGACGTTCCAGCTACACACTGGGCATCCTCAGCAATTAATTCGGCCGTGGAACAAGGGTATTTCAAAGGATATGCCGACGGAACATTTAAACCAAGCTCACCTGTCACCAAAGCTGAAATGGCAAGTATCCTAGGACGTCTATCCGACCAGCCTAATGCATCAACACAAGAACAAAACAATTTCACGGACATACCCGAGTGGGCAAAGAGCGGTGTCTCTATTGCTATAGCAAAAGGTTTTATCAGCCCTTCTAATTACAAGGGGAAATTGGATGCACAAGGTGCTCTTCAACGAGGCGAAATGGCTACATGGTTGACGCAAGGATTAACCGTAGTTGATCCTGAGTACAAACAAGCATTCTCTGATGTGACCAACACCGTTGTGCCTGCAAAGGAATATTTCACAGGCAAACTCGCAAGCGCTCAAAAGAATGCAGTAGCCGTTGCCCTGGGAACGGGATTAATGAGTGTAGCAAACGATAAAACATTTGGTGTGGATCGTACCACCACTCGGGCAGAAGTTGCTGTGTTAATTGCCCGTTATGCAGCAGTTGCCAAGACTAAGCCTGACGATTTTCAAGGTTTAAATGAGCTGCGAGCAGTGGGTTTGACGGGGACGAATTTGAGTGTTATTGCAAATTCTTTTAAAAAAACACCTGAAAGAAAAATTATTCTATCCAGCAATCAGAAGTACGATGAGGTTGTGAACGATGACTTTTCAAAAGTTAGAAATAAAGAGATCGTTACCGATACAAATTATGCAGATCTTAAAGTTTTGAATTGGATTATTGTTGATACTAATGTCGCTAGTAATAGCCGTAGCATTTATTATCCCGTTTTTGTAGATGAAGGAGTAAAACTCCAAAATGATAGGTATTTTTCTTTTGTTGAGTTTGATTTAAATATTAAATCGGCATCCATGAACCAACCACAAGCCGGAAGTCTCCTTAATTCAGCTACTTTTAATCCTCTGGCTTCCCCTCAGTCAAAATCATTTTTGTCATACGGAGCTCCAAAAACAGGAGATTACACTTTGAACAGAGGAGTATTTGGAGTTACAAACCCTATATATTGGGCACAAGGAATGTTACATTTTAATCAATCTGTGACGAGGGCTGTGACCTTAGAAACCAAAGAGGGGGCAATCTTTAGTGTCATCGATACAAAATAAGATAAAAGATCTAAGGTTAAAGCCAGCTATCAGTAAATTACTGATAGCCTTTCTAACCATCTGCGCTTTATTAACACCTTATTCATTTGTGTACGCTGGTGGCGGACCTGGTACTAAACCTGCAATAAAACCTCAATATATGGTGCCTGAAACACCTGCGAAATCTCAACGAAAAGTTACACCTGTTGAAGGACAAAAAATGACCAATCTCGGTATTTATATTTATCAAATTGACGATTTAAGATGGAGTGTTGATGGCGGATGTAGTGGGCCTAATGATCATGTTTTGCTAACTAACGACCCTTCAACGAATCGTCCTGTTTCTTCGACAGTTTGTGTTGATCTTGATCTCGATAAAGAAGTTTACAAACCTGCAGTTTACATGGATAAGAACAGCGATCCTTATCCAAGATCAGAATTAACCGAGGTCTCTCTAACGCCTCATTATATGGACGACAACCAATATTACAATGCGGATTTAAACATGCCTAAACTTGTTTCTGTTGACTCCTTCAATGGTAGAAGAACAGTGTTCACAATGAAAATAGGGGGCGTTATCAATGCAACAGCTGCTAGAGAATATAACTCACCTAAATGGTCGGCAGATTACATCTTCAATACAGATCTTTACTGGAAAGGTCTTGTTGAAATAACCAAAGAGATCAACCTAACCGCTGGCGGGCAACTTAGCTTGAACCAATCCAAACAATTGAATGCTACGGTCAAAACGAAAACTGGAGATGGAAACTTTGGAGCGGAGACCAATGTAAACACTGGCAGCGGTGGTACAACTACATGGGAATCTTCCAATCCTGGTGTCGCTACCGTTAGTAATTCCGGATTAGTTCAAGCCGTCAGTAGAGGAACAACAACCATCACCGTATTGTGGGAAAAAGACGATTTCACCTTAACTACCACAACAAACATTGGCGTTGAAGAAGATCCGGGTCCTGGTGGTGAGAACGGTAACGGAGGCGGTGGTGGAGGTTGCACGCCAACGATTGGACCACCTTCTGCTGGGACCATCATGAGCATGAATGATCTCGATCCAAATGCCAATGGTGTTATTAAGTCAGATAACAGAGATAATGAGACATTCAATGTATTAAAAGGAATCCCTACTTCTGAATCACTCTACACGAATGCCTTAGCTGACAATTACCTGTTTAAACAAGCTTGGGCGAAAATGAGCGGTAGAGTTACATACGACTGCAATATCACAATCTCTTACGACAGAGAATGGACAGTACCTGGACCAGAAATATGTGATGATGATGGTTGTACACCAGGACCGCCCATACCCGCGAACGACACGGTACCCAAGCCATACATCTTCCAAATCACAAGAGATTACTCCTATTGGAAAATTAACAATCTGGAAGTATACAAGATCGCTAAAGCAACCATGAATAATTACGCTTTGCCTGGTGAGAGCGTTACGATGAATCCAACAGGATACACACCACCAACACTGGAGTCTAGAAATGATGAATCTGTAGAAAGCCATGTTCGACCAGGGCAAACCACTTCAATATCATATACTCCACCCAAAATAACAGGTGGTTTGAATCAACCTCCCAGTGTGCCTGATGATACATCACGGTTAAAAGGCATGGCTGAATCCAACACACCTCAAAGTAAAGTGAATAATGATCTAGTAAAATTCAACAGCACAACCATTATGAATGATGTGGAAGCAACCAAAGATGGCCCAACACCATCCAACATTCCTAATCCAACAACAATTGGGCGCGATGTACTGTACAAACCGGGTAATATGATCAGCAATTCTCTGCTGAATAAAGCAGACACCACAAGCTCTGGAGAGATTTATTATGATTTGCTACCGGGTAACGTGAACGGCGGCGCCAACAAAGTATTGCCGATTAACGGCATCAATACCGTCACGGTACACACCCCTGTCGTCAACTACGCCTGGGTATCGGATGATCAGCCGCATAATCAGAAAACCGCACCGGACCCAACCAGCGCTGCACTCATTCTGGAGCGTCCGTTCATTGTGCGAATTCCCACATCAGGACAGCACTTGGACGCAGCGAGTTATCCCGGTTATGGAAATCGGGACTATGCCAAATATTTTCGGATCAAACAGGTACAATTCCCGTTTGATGTCTATAACGCTGACCGGAGTCAGTTTATCCCTGCCAAGACATGGGTCGATATTCCGGTCAATCAACTGGACACCACATTCTATCTCCCTGTATGGGTAGACGAAGGCAAGTATCACATTGTATTCCGCAACATTGCAGAGAATGCACCGGCAAACTTTACCGAGCAACAGGATGCCAATACCCATTTGGCACATCATGTTGCAGCAGACACCGTACCCGTAGATGTCATCGGAAGGTTATATGATTTTCACGTCACTGATATCTCCGATTACAACTGGGAAAATGTATTTCGCAAGCGATTGGGCAGTCCCGAACCAACGGGCTATAGCTACTGGACTGGGATGAATAGCATTGATGGTAATCCACGAGGTAACCTGGCTCCATTTGTATTGCCCATCCGACCAGGAAGCCATCCGGTGCAGGGATTCGCTAACGCGTCTGTGAAGACGGGGTACCATTTCAAGTTCGATCTGAAGACCAAGGGCAATATGTTTGGCAAACAGGATGGGATTAGAATAACACCCACTTTTGCTTTTGTGAGTAAAGACGGGGCCTCCCGGCAAGAAGTGGATCTGTACTACCATCGCGGTCAGGAACGCCTAATCCGTATCGGATCGGCACAGGATCTGGAGAAACGCTTTGTTGTCCTGAACTCAAGGCTTCGAAATGTACCCGGCACAGAGTTAGGCGATACAGCGCGTTATCAGTATACTTATGAACTGTCAGCGGAAGAACGTAACCAACGTACGCTGGCAGAACATATGGTCCGCTTGGTCGATCAGACTTCTCATCAAAAAACGTGGGTAGGTCGCTATGACTGGATGATCCTGTCCGCTCCGATTAGGACGCTTATTGGGCCCAAAACGGACATTCCTTCCGGGGTCAACGTGGACCGGGCCAATGCAGCAATCCAACGCTGGTACGGGGAGTACAGCTTACCAGCCGATGTATATGCCGTACCAAAAGGTACGGATCTCGAACCCCTTGCCCGACAAAATCAACTAGATGAGAAATCGAATATTTTTCTGAAAAATGGCTATATTGTGGTCAACTTCAACATGGAGAGCCTGCGGAATGGAAATACAGAGGCACCCCATCTGCAATATATTCATGCACCATTGATGAATCAATGGCAGATGGAAGGTTTCAACAACACACCAACTGACAGCCAAGGTAGAACCTGGCCGCTGAAGGATGGCGATATTGTCTTTTACCATGCTGATCTGTCCAGTCGGAACGATTTCCAATCCCAAGTACCACACTAGCTTGAATCACCCAAGTCAATACAACTGACTAGGCAGATGTAGACAACTACATGTGGACAGAAGAGTCTTGTGCGGTGTACCTCTCCAAAATAAGACTGACTGTATTTATAGCGATAATAACCCAATAAAGCAATCAATAATTGTATGATGAAATAACTATGAAGTGCCAGCATAAGTACTATACATTCTACGCAAAACTATGGTGTACTGAATGACATAGGTGTATTAAACGACATACGATGAAGCATTCACAAGCTATTGCTGTATTTCTATATCACGTCCCAACTATACAAAACATGCCTGTTATACAACAAAAAGGTTCCCCTGAAAGTCATCTATAGACTTCCGGGGAACCCATTTTTTTTGTAATTCTCTTTTTATAACCTGACTTAAACTTCTACCGAACCGCACATCGAGTTATCCCGAAAGACTTTCCTGAAGAACCTCCACCTTCTCTTGTTCCTGTTCCTGTTCTTGTTCCGCTTCCTGCTTCTGCGCCTGCACCTTATGCTTCATTTCCCTCACGGACAACACCGAGGCCATTAGGCTACGGGTGTAGGGATGATTCGCTGAGCTGGTTAGCTGTGAACTCTCCACAACCTCAACGACTTCGCCTTGGTACATCACGGCAATTCGATCACTAACCTGCTGGACCACCGCCAGATCATGCGATATGAAAATAGATGAGATACCTGTATCCTTTCTCAACTCCACCAACAGATCCAGGATCTGCTGCTGAATGGAAACATCCAGTGCGGAGGTGGCTTCATCGAACAGGATGATGTCTGGCTCTACTCCAATCGCACGAGCAATAACTGCTCTCTGCTGCTCTCCCCCGCTCAGTTCATGCGGATATTTATCCGCCGTAGCGGCAGACAATCCTACCCTTCCCAACAGCCTGAGCACTTCCTGCTCCGCTTGCTGGCCTTTCATTATTTTATAATTAATGAGTGGCTCCCGGATAAAAGCTCCAATCTTCATTCGCGGATTAAAGATAGCCGAAGGCTCCTGGAATACCATCTGGATCTGTTTTCGTTGCTGCCGTAGCGCCTTTCCGTTCAATCGGGTAATATCCTGCTGACGATATCGAATCTGTCCTGAAGTTAATCGCTCCAAATGGGTTACACATCTAGCCAGTGTGCTCTTCCCGCTCCCACTCTCCCCGACAATCCCCAGACATTCTCCCGGATACAGCTCCAAATGAACAGCTTTCAGTGCATCAACTGTCCTGTGCCCCTTTAACTCGTAGGTTTTGCACAGGTTTCTCAGTTCCAGAATCGGTAACTCCTCATGAGCCATGAACATTTCCCTCCAATTCAGGTACAGCACTAAGTAGCTTGCGAGTATACTCATGCCGAGGATCGGATATGACGCGGAAAGTATCTTCCATTTCAACCAATGTACCACCCCACATGACACCAATTCGGTCAGCCATATGAGCTGCAACGGCAATGTTATGCGTGACGATGATCATGCCTGTCCCTTGACGGGAGCGAAGCTCGCTCAATCGATTCATTACTTCATTTTGTGTCGTCACATCCAATGCACTTGTCGGCTCATCTGCAAGTAAGAGTTCAGGTTCCATCGTAACCGCCATAGCAATTGCCGTGCGTTGTTTCATGCCCCCACTAAGCTGCGAGGGATATGCACACATAATTCGTTCCGGATCATGCAATCCCATGTCCGAGAGCATATTTACGGCCATGATTCGAGCAGCTTTTCTGGACAAGGTGAAATGAGTACGAATTGCTTCGATATACTGACTGCCGATGCTGCGAATCGGATTAAGGTACGAACCACTGTCCTGAAACACCATGGCGATCCGCTTCCCGCGCACTCCAGCCCAATCCAATCGCGAGTCACGTAGAAGCATTTTTTCCTGAAATGAGATCTCTCCTCCGGTGTACCGACCACCTTCTGGTAACAGGCCAAGCAAGGCCCGAATCAGGGTCGACTTTCCACTCCCACTTTCACCTACAATTCCGATAATCTCCCCCTTATTCATGGAGAAGGACAATTCCTGTAGAGCCAGAGAATCACCCTTGTAGGTTACGGAAAGGTTATTGACACTAAGCAGCGGCTTCATTACTGCCCAACCTTAATATTACGATCCAACAGATAAAAGTCGATGGGATACATCGTCGCACCTTGCACGGTACTTTTACTCACAATATTAATCGGGGTATAGGTCAAAAACATATAGGCTGCATCATCCAGAATCATCTGCTGAGCCTCTGCTGCGAGAGCATACCTTTTCTCCACATCAAACTCGGAGTGAAGACGAGTAATGACTTCATCGAGCTTCGGATTGCTATATCCGCCCACATTCCATTCCGCACCCGTCATAAAGTAGAAATCCAAAATATATTGCGGGTCACCCGTGATGCCTGTATTGATACTTGTTAAAGCAAGATCGTAATTTCCGCTCTTCTGATGATCGGTTAGATCCTCATAAGAGGTCATCTCCAATTGAACACCGATCTCCTTAAGCTGGGACTGCATCGCAGCAGCCACAATTGAATCGGACTCGTAAGCGGAGTTGAGAATCAGTTGTAGCGTCAGCTTCTTGGCATCTTTTTCACGAATGCCATCGCCATCTGCATCCTTGAATCCAGCCCCATCCAGCAGCTGTTTAGCTTTCTCGGGTTCGTAATCATATCCTTTGATCTTGTCATAGCCAAAAGGCAGAGCTGAGGTGAATGGTCCTTTGGCTGCCTGACCGCCCACCAGCGTATTTGCGTACATCTCCCGATCAATACCATAAGAGATCGCCCTGCGAACCTCCGGGTCACTCAGCAGTGGATTGGTCGTGTTGAACCATACGAACTGGGTGCGCAGGCTTGGAATTTCATCAATGGTATATTGACTCTTGTCCTGGAATAATGCCAGACTGCTGCGTCCCACGTTACTTGCTACATCAATCTCACCAGATTGCAGAGCAAGAGCACGTGTGCTGTCATCCTTGATGTATTTCAACGTCAATGTGTCGACATCTGCCGCACCGCCCCAATACCCGTCATACTTTTTCACCTGGATCTCCTGATCCGGCGTATATCCTGTCACCATAAATGGTCCAGTAGCAATCGGCTCGCTCTTGAATTTGAATGTATCTGCGCTAGTATCCACGATGATAAACAGCGGCTCGGCAATATTGCCAAGCAAGGATGCGTAAGGCTCTGTCGTCTTGATCGTCAGATCTTGTCCTTCAGCAGTCATCGACGCAACTGGCACAGTTGCTTTACCTCTTTCATTTAACTCAATGGAGCGTTCGATCGATTTTTTCACCGCGTCGGCGGTTACTTTGTTTCCGTTATGGAAAGTTACACCCTCTCGAATATGAAAATGCCATGTCGTATCATCCACACGTTCCCAGGTATCTGCAATTTTAGGAACCAGCTTCATATTCTCTTCAAACTGAATCAGTGTCTCACCAATCGCTGCACGCGTAAGTGTCCAGCCGTTCCATTCTTCTGCCGGGTCCAGGTTGCTGCCAAGCCAGAACAGGGCCACATTCAGATGCGTTGGTGCACTTGTCGTACCATTGTCCGTAGCCGCCGACTTCTCCGTTGCATCCGACGAGGTCGATGGATTATTGGTAGTACCACAAGCTGCAAGCAAGAACACAACGAACATGGATACGATGGTGAGCAGGATTGATTTTTGTAAATTCCTCTTCATTCTGGTTCCTCCAGTTAAGCTGTATTTTTCTTGGGATCAAGTACATCTCGCAGGCTGTCTCCCAGTAAATTAAAAATAATGACAGTGCTAAATATCGCCAGGCCCGGATAAATCAACAACCACGGCGCAGTCTGCAAATATCTTCTGCCTTCATTTAACATGGCCCCCCACTCGGGGTTCGGTGGCTGCGCGCCAAGCCCGAGAAACGACAACCCCGAGATGGACAGCATCATCCCCCCCACATCCATCATCGCCATGACGATGAGTGGAGACATCATATTAGGCAGGATCGTCCTGCCGATGATCTGGATCTTACGTGCTCCGCTGAAAGCAGCGGCAGCGACATATTCCTTTTGCTGAAGGGAAATCACCAGGCTTCTGGCCATCCGTGCATATTTCGCCCACCAGACAACCGACAGTGCCAGCACCGTATTGAACAATCCCGGTCCAAGCATGCCTACCACAGCGATCGCAAAAATAAGGCCGGGAAACGCCATTAATGTATCAGACAGCCGCATAAGCACCGTATCCGTCAGACCCCGCGCAAATCCGGCGATGACCCCAATTGCTACACCTAGTACGAACACAATACCAATCATCATAAAGGTTAGCAGCAACGAGGTTCGTGCCCCGTACAGAAGACGTGACAATACACAGCGGCCAAGCTGATCGGTTCCAAGGGGATATTCGGCGTCGGATGGCTGCAACACTTTGGCAAAGTTCGTTGCTAGTGGATCGTGTGGTGCAAGTAGCGGTGCAACCATGGCGAGAATTATCCAGAAGACGGTTAGAGACAGCAGGAATGTGAACCAACGATTTTGCAGTAATACAAGTCTGAAGGCTCTCATCTATACATCCACATCCAGTCGGATTCGAGGATCACGAAGATGTGTCCATACGTCAACCAGCAGATTCAGCGTGACATATATGATCGCCATCCAGATGACATACCCCTGAATCAGAGGATAATCCCTTGTAAAAATGGCATCCACCGCCATCTGGCCAACACCCGGCCACACAAATAAACTTTCCACAATGGCTGCACCACCTAACAAGGCACCTGTCGTCATGCCCATAAGGGTAACGATCGGCAGCAGAGCATTAGGGAGAATATGACGTAAAATAATGATCGACTCCTTCACACCTCTGGATCTTGCTCCGATCACATAGTTCTGGCTTGTCTCCTCAAGCAGGACCGTACGAATCTGTCTGCTGTACTGGGCAACAAGTGGAATCGCAAGTGTACATGCGGGCAGAATCAGACTGTTCCAGCCGGCATTGCCCATCACTGGCAGCAGCTTTAGCTGTACACCGAAGACCAACATGAGCAACATACCCAACCAGAAGCTGGGCATCGATAATCCGGCAAAGGAGAACAAACGAATGACATAATCAAGCCATTTGTTGCGATAGACAGCCGACAGCATTCCCAGTGGAAAGGAGACCAGAATAACCAGAAGCATGGCGCTTCCTGTCAGCCAAAGCGTTGCCGGGAGCCGTGCCATGAGCACATCCAGTACTGGACGATTGTATTTATATGACGTACCGAAGTCTCCGGTCACCACCTGTCCCAGCCATGTCCCATATCGATAGAGAAAGGGTTGGTCCAATCCAAGCTCTGACCTCACCTGCCTGACCAGCTCATCCGATGGCGTTACACCTGTAGACATGAGCATAAGTCTGGCTGGATCTCCAGGAGACAGGTAGGTTAGCAGGAATGTCAGGAACGTGATGCCGAACAATACGGCTACCAGTTGTACTAATCGTTTAACGATATATCTGCTCAAGTGCTCAAACGCCCTTCCCCAAAACTTTATGTATGTGCCATGATGTTCTCCTACATATCAAAAAAAGCGTCCCTCTCCGTGTTACTGGATGAGGACGCCTTAAATAAACAGATTTTCAGAAAAAATCATGCTCTCTAAACACCTTCCTATCTCCCGTAGGGTACTACTGTGTTTGTTAAACCTGGCAGGTCTCCTGGCTCCAGAATCATCGTCACTTGCAGCTCCTTCCCGGCTTAAACCAGTGGATTTATCGCTACCTGACTCCTCTGTTACAGTGGCGGGACCGCGCCGGTATCACACCGGACTTCCCTATTAAGCTTCCACCCTGACGGGCAAAGCACCAAGTTCCACATATTCAATTACACTTCTGTATCAGTATAGCGGGACAACGATTAATGATCAAAACTTTTCTTTTAAATTTGAAACACTAGATGCGGCTAATCTCGATTTCTCGAACCCTTTGGAGATACACCGGTCACTCGCTTAAACATCTTCGAAAACAATAATGGGTCCGTATAGCCAACTGAATGTGCCACTTCACTGACCGACAGCCCTGGATTTTGTAGAAGTTCAGCAGCTCGATTCATGCGGTACTCCAGGAAAAAGGACTGTAGCGACATGCCATAGCGCTCCTTAAACAACCCCGATAGATACGTGCGATCCAGCCCCACAGCTTGTGCAATATCCAGAATGGAGGTTCGCTGGCTGTACCTGTTCTCCATAAACTGAACTGCCTGTCGGATGTACGTCTCTTTGCTCGAAAGGAGCTGTCCTATTTCCTCCTCCACAGGAGAAGAGGAGATTAATTCTGCCATCAAGCGGTACAAGAGACTCTGGTTCATCACATCACCTCCCGGACGTGTAGAAGCCTGAACCATTTCCGTATACAAGTGTTCCATCGTATTCGTATCATGGGCATCATACACTGGTCGCTCTGGACTTAACTGGGCACGTTGCATGAATGCTTTGGCTTGTACGCCCTTGAATCCAAACCACGAATACGTCCAGGGCTCCTGCGGATCTGCCTCATAATGAATAAGTGTATCTGGAAGAATCACAAAGCCCTGTCCCCGATTCAGCTTGTACTCCCGATCCCCCATGTACACGGTGCCCCGTCCTTCATGGATGTAGTGCACAATGTAAGAATCACGTACACCCGGTCCCCAATAATGCGCAGGATCACATGCCTCCCACCCGAAAAACAACAAAATCAATTCCATCTGTGTCCAGCCGGCGGGAACCACATTCATCTCAATGCGACTCACTTTTTCGCCCTCCCTCCTTATTTCCTTTTGCAGATCAACATTTATATACCTAATTAAATTATAACAGCTAAAGTCAATAAATATTAGTTGAAAACGGAAACAAAAATGGGATTATGCCATGTTTGAAAGGGGTTGAGCCATAGTTATATGTGCCGAATCGGCCTATAGTTGGGGTACAACATTTTTCAGGGAGGCTGAACTTAAGATGAACAAAATTACGTTTCTCGGTGCAGGAAGCACCGTCTTTGTTAAAAATGTATTGGGTGATGTCATGATGACTGAAGCACTGCAGGATTTTGAGCTGGCATTGTTTGATATCGATGCTGAACGTTTGAGCGACTCAGAGCGATTGCTGACCAGTCTGGCCCGTTCGATTGGAAGTCGTTGTGTCATTAACGTATATCATGATCGCAAAGAAGCGCTGCGTGGAGCCAAATATGTCATCAACGCCATTCAGGTCGGTGGATATGATCCATGTACCATTACGGACTTCGAGATTCCGAAAAAATACGGACTACGTCAAACGATTGCAGATACACTCGGCATCGGTGGAATTTTCCGTAATCTGCGTACGATTCCGGTCATGCTGGATTTTGCCCGGGATATGCAAGAAGTATGTCCGGATGCCTGGTTCCTGAACTATACCAACCCGATGGCTGTGCTTACCAACGTCATGAACGTGCATGGTGGGATCAAAACCGTAGGATTGTGTCATAGTGTACAGGTATGTGTGCCGCATATGTTCGATGCACTGGGGATCGATCAGACAGGCGTCGTAGCCAAAATTGCAGGCATCAACCACATGGCGTGGCTGCTCGAAGTTACAAAAGACGGGCAGGATCTGTACCCCGAGATTAAACGTTTGGCGAAAGAAAAACAGAAGGAACAGCATGACGACATGGTTCGTTTTGAGCTGATGCAGCGTTTTGGCTATTATGTAACGGAATCCTCCGAGCACAATGCCGAGTACCACCCTTATTTCATCAAACGGAATTACCCGGAGCTAATCGAACGCTTCAACATTCCACTGGATGAGTATCCACGCCGGTGTGTGAACCAGATTGAAGGCTGGAAAGAGATGCGTACCAAGCTGTTTGCCAGCGAAAATATTGAACATACCCGTAGCCGGGAATACGCGTCGCATATTATGGAGGCTATGGAGACGAACCAACCTTACAAAATTGGCGGTAACGTCATGAACAACGGATTGATTACGAATCTGCCGCGCGAGGCATGTGTCGAGGTACCTTGTCTGGTGGATGGATCAGGGATCAGCCCTACGTACATTGGTGACCTGCCTCCACAACTCGCGGCATTGAACCGGACCAACATCAACACTCAACTCCTGACGATTGAAGCGGCAATTACCGGCAAAAAAGAACATATCTATCACGCCGCCATGCTTGATCCACACACGGCTGCCGAACTGTCTATCGATGACATCGTAGCGATGTGTGATGAGTTGATTGAAGCTCACGGCGACTGGTTGCCAAAATACACGTCATAATAAAAAAGCACCGTTTCCTTTACTGCTAAAGGGGACGGTGTTTTGTTCGTTCCGTAGCGCTCACCCACTAAAGCGTGCATCGCATTCATTTGATAAGAAACGCCCCGCTCCCTTGAACCTTATTCGGCAGAAAGCAAGAAGCGATAACCAATACCAGGCTCCGTCTGAATATATCGGGGATTTGTCGGATCTTCATTTAATTTTTTACGCAGATGGCCCACATATACCCGCAGATAGTGACTGTCAGACTCATGATGATGCCCTCCCCATACTTGCTGCAAAAGCTGACGCTGGGTGATGATCTTCCCCGCATTCGAGGCGAGCACCTTCAGCATCTCATATTCGGTTGGGGTTAATTTGACCAAAGTACCCTCCAGTTCAACTTGCCTTTGGGCCAGATCAACCGTAAGTGATCCGAAGCGCAGTATCGGCTCATCCGTCGTTTTGGCTACATGACGCAGCGCCACCCGAATACGTGCAACCAATTCACCCATTCCGAATGGTTTGGTCACATAATCATCTGCACCACCATCCAGCGCGGCAATTTTGTCTCCCTCCTGATCCTTCGCTGTCAGCACGATTATCGGCACTTGTGACCATTCGCGAATCCGGCGAAGTACTTCCATGCCAGACATGCCCGGCAAACCAAGATCAAGGATGATCAGATCCGGATGTACAATACTGGCCTGAATGACGCCCTCTTCGCCATCCCCACACTCGTGGAGTTCGAATTGGTGCGCCTGTAGGGTGACCTTGAGCAATTTGCGAATTTGCGGCTCATCATCGATCACCAATATGCGAGCCCCTAGTGGTCCGTTCATGTTATTCTTCAACCTCTCCTTGTTCTGAATAGGGAAACCGCAATCCGTGAGCCTCCATGGGGATATTTATGCGCATTCTCGTTCCCCCGCCCGGATTCGGCTCTGCCACAATGGTACCTCCGTGGACCTCCACAATACCTTTGCAGATCGCCAGACCAAGCCCCGTTCCTGTAACATGCTGAGTGGACTCCGAGCGATAGAACTTATCGAATATACGTGTTCTTTCCGCTTCCGGTATACCAATGCCTTGATCAGCTACCCAGATCATCAATTGACTTAGGCTCTTATCACTCGTCACCGTGATGACAATTCGGCTCTCATCAGGCGAATATTTGATGGCGTTGCTGATGATATTGACCAGCACCTGCTCCAGCAATACTTCATCTCCGTAAATGAAGGCAGGGTCATCAGGCAGTTCAACTTGAATGTTGCGATGCGGACTGAATCCCCGAACTTGTGTCAGTACAACGCTAATGATGTCTCCCACGTCACACCATTTCCGGTTCAGTTGCAGCATGCCGCTCTCCAGCCGAACCATACCCAGCAGATTCGTGACGAGACGATTCATACGCAAGGCTCCATCCCGAATGTTGCCCGTTAATTCTCTCCGATCCTCGGGTGTAAAAAGCGCATCGTTCTCCAACAATCCCGTAGCCGAGCCGATAATCGCGGTTAGGGGCGTACGCAACTCATGAGAGACAGAGTCCAGCAGCGCTGTACGTATGCGCTCCGATTCAGCAGTGATCTGCGCCAAACGGGCCTCTTCCGCCAGCTTCACTCGGGCAATGGCACCTGCGGCGAGACCTCCGCATGCTTCCAGTAGACGAAGCTGTTCTTGCTGCTCATGAACTTCGCCAGCGTCCATGCTCACGGCGAGCACGCCATGAATCTGCTCCTCTGTGCGTAACGGCACGTAAAGTCCGGGAGATTCCCGTAAAGTCGATGATCCCTTACCAGCGATCTGTCCGTGGTGATACACCCATTTGGCAATGGCAATCTCCGACTCCCCATCTCCCCAGCCATCCTTTTCCCCTTCTGATGTGGATGCAGGGGAGCTTGTAACCAGCAGATCCACCTGCCCATCCGGAAGATACACAGCTGCTGGTTTGCCCAAGGTGAGCGAAACCTGGGTTGCAATGTTAACCAGTAAGGTATTCAGATCTGTAATGGCTGTCATCTGACGACTCAATGCGTACAGGGAGTTCGTCGTGGCCTCGCGTGCTTTAACCATCTCCAGTTGTTGTCGCAACCGACCTGCAAGACTCGCTGTCAAGATGGCCACCGCAAGATACACGACAAAGGAGATGAGATATCTCAAGTCCTCAACCGTAAAGCTCAAATATGGCGGTACAAAAAAGAAGTCAAACATAATGACGCTAAAACTCGCGGCATATACAGCTGGCCCCATTCCCCAATACACGGCACTCACCAGTACGGGAAACAGATATATAAGCGCTACATTAACCAGATCACCACTCATGCCGATGGCATGAAGCAGCAAGGTTAACAGCGTCACCCCAAGGGTCACCCATACATATGCCGGAACCCGTTTCCCATGGGATGGCAGTGTTTCTTTTTTTATTCGTTCAGACAATATCCATTCACATCCCGCTCAATTCATAATCGTAATCTGCAACGATCAATACATCCAGATGCCGCGACAAGCGTACAAGTCGGTTGACCACCGAGCCTGAGCCGCGGTAACCATTCAGCCACCACACCCGTCTTGCCTGCCCCACCACCAGCTGGGTTGCTCGCGCCTCCGATGCTTTTCTTGCCAATATCCCAGGTACATCCCGCAGCTTTGGACTGTGGTGGATGTGAAATTGACCGCCAAGCCGAATCGTCAGCTGTTCCAAGGCTTCCAGATGGCACTTCACTTCGTCACTCATGGACTCACCGATGTGGATATGGTGTACATGCCAGATGGCTTTGAGACGATAAGCCATGCGGAATCCGCGCCGGATCAGCCGCTCGGCATGATGGTCACTGCTTACACATACGAAGACGGCTTCCTGTCTGCGCCAAGGTCCTCGAAGTGCAATTTTGGCCTGCTGTGCTTCAAGCCTTTCATCCACATCGTCCGCCAGTTCACGCAGGGCAAGTTCACGCAAGGCAATCAGATTGCCGATTTTGAAGAAATTCGCAAGGGCTTGCTCGACCTTGGTAGTTGCATAGATTTTACCCTCCCTCATGCGCTGCCGCAAGGCCTGGGGTGCCACATCAATCAGCTGCACCTCATCCGCCATCTGAATGATCCGATCGGGTACGGTCTCGCGGACACGAACACCGGTAATATTTTCAACGGCATCATTCAGACTTTCGAGATGCTGCACATTTATTGTGGTAATCACCGAGATGCCGGCATTCAGCAGGAGCAGGACATCTTCATAACGCTTTTGCCGGACACTTCCAGGTACATTCGTATGCGCCAGTTCATCCACAAGCACCACTTCCGGACAAAGACACAGAATAGCCTCCGCGTCCATCTCTTCCAGACGAGCCTCCTGATACACTCGCTGTGCGCGAGGGATCACAGATAGGTGACCCATCTGCTCCACGGTTTCCGCCCGCCCATGGGTCTCCAACAAGCCGATCTGTACATCGATGCCCTTACGGAGCAAATCATTGCCTTCCCGCAGCATCATGTAGGTTTTGCCTACACCTGGTGCGGCTCCGATATATATTTTGAATGTGCCGCGCTGAATCTGACCTATCTGTTCCTTCATTTCCTGCTCGCTTAGTCTGCGGTATGTCAGCGACTCCACATCGTTAACCTTAGCTGGAACCACACGTTCACCCTCCCGAGCTGCTCGATCAGCAACCAGAAACAGGTCGACACCACGTAATCTGCGTAGCAGCGAGTTAACAACGGACCCCTGCCACAATTCCTGCCAGCGCGTACGCCGGGAGTGTCCCATCACAATCCGGGTAATCTGGTGCTCCATGGCGTAACGCGCCAGCGTAGACGGGATGTTGCGACGGTGCAATATAGACAACTCTTCCATATGGCCGCCAAACTTCTCTACCAACTTGATCATATTGCGCCGAAATACGGTTGCCTCCTTGGTTAATGGCTGCTTCATATTCCGAAAAACCACGGCGCACAAATCACCATTCAGCCGTTTGGCAATCTGTTGTCCACGCCTAATATAGATCGAGCCGTTCCAATGATATTGCGTGGACACCAGAATCCGTTCCATGATGCCTGTTGTAACGGTAATTCCCATCTCCTCCCGATGCTCACGCAGGGATTCATTCACCCCTTCTGCAACCAATCTCAGGGCCAGTTCGCGCAAAATACCCAGATTACCTTGACGAAATACAGCTTCCCCCTCATGCCCCTTTAGATGACCTTCTGCCAGACGGCTCAGTATGGTTTCTGGTGTGACGTCAATCAGCTTGACTTCATCCGCAAGTTCCAGTGTATCCGCAGGTACCGTATGTTCTGCTGCGATACCCGTAAGTTGTCGTGCCAGCTCGGTATACCCTTCCAGTTCATACACATTCACCGTCGTCATGACACTGATGTTGTTTCGGAGCAAGAACTGAATGTCCTCCAGCCGGGTAGCATACCGAGCGCCTTCTCTGTTGCGATGAGCCAAACCATCCACCAGCACAACCTCCGGATTACGCACCAATAGTGCATCCAGGTTCAGATCCTTCATCTCTACATCATCACTCTGGCGCAACCAGTGAATGCTTGGTATCCGTTCAAGTGCGCCAAGCTGCTCTACCGTTTCCGGTCTGCGCATCGTGGACACGGCACAGATGACCACATCAATGCCCTGCTCGCGCAACGTGTTCCCTTCTCGTAACATGTGATACGTTTTGCCTGATCCGCTGACTGGGCCGATGTAGATTTTGAGCGTACCCTGCTGCAGCTTCGTAATCATCTTCAGCATCTCTTCCGGTGACTTGCGCTTGAAGCTGTCTTCCATCCGTCCTCCCCCCTTTCTTGTTAATGTGAAGATAAAAATGGAGAAAGCCCCTCCCGATATATCGTGAGCAGGCTAATATGTTCATTAGTTCATTTCTGCTGTCAGCGCCAGATTCAGAGCCGTTACATTCACACGCGGTTCCCCGAATATACCCATCTGACGACCTTCCGTATGCTCATTTACAAGTTGTACAAGCTGCTGTTCACTAAGCCCTGTTGCTTCGCTAATGCGTGGAATCTGTGCCTCAGCGGCTTCGGGAGAGAGGTCCGGGTCAAGCCCCGAGCCTGAACCCGTCACGAGATCAGCAGGGATCTGCTTCAATCCCGGATTTTCCTGCTGGAGCTGAGCCATCTTTTCCTTCATCTCGCCGATATATTCCTCCGAAGCTACCGCGCGATTCGAACCGGCTGAAGCCGTTGGGTCATAACCGGCATTTGAAGCCCGGGGCTGGAACAGCCCCGGCGATTGGAAATCCTGCGCCAGCAGGGACGATCCGATGATTTTCTCATCTTGCGTAATCAGACTGCCATTCGCTTGCGCAGGAAAGAGAAGTTGGGCTGCACCAGTTGTTACAAGCGGGTAGATTAAGCCGCATATCAGCATAAGCACAACAGATAGCCTTATGGCGGGTAAGAACATGTTCATACAGATCACTTCCTGAATTCATTAGGATAAAAGAACAATTTTGATAAGCGTTGTTATCTCGTTAAAGAATCCCCGACAGAACCATGTCAATCAGCTTAATGCCGATAAAAGGTACAATCACACCACCTACGCCATAGATGAACACATTGCGACCAAGCAGCCTTTCGGCTGACATCGCCCGATACTTAACCCCTTTCATCGCAATGGGAATAAGCAGCGGAATGATAATGGCGTTGAAGATGAGTGCCGATAGGATCGCAGACTGTGGTGAAGCCAGATTCATAATATTCAGCGCCTGAAGCTGCGGCATGGCGAGAATGAACATCGCTGGAATGATGGCAAAATATTTCGCGATATCATTGGATATCGAAAAGGTTGTGAGTGCGCCGCGTGTAATCAGCAGCTGCTTGCCAATGGAGACCACCGACAATAACTTGGTCGGGTCTGAATCCAAGTCAATCATGTTGGCCGCTTCTTTGGCCGCCATGGTGCCCGAATTCATCGCCAGGCCCACATCGGCCTGCGCCAAAGCAGGAGCATCGTTGGTACCGTCGCCTGTCATGGCGACGAGTTTGCCCTCCTGCTGCTCTTTTTTGATCGCAGCAATCTTGTCCTCGGGCTTCGCTTCCGCAATAAAATCATCCACGCCCGCTTCCAGCGCTATAGTTGCTGCCGTCAGCGGATTGTCGCCAGTACACATTATGGTCTTGATGCCCATGGCGCGCATCTCAGCGAACTTCTCTTTTAGCCCTGGCTTCACAGTGTCTTTCAGATAGATCACACCGTAGATTCGCTCATCGATGGCCACAGCAAGCGGTGTACCTCCGGCCTTCGCAATACGATTTGCAATCTCATCCAGATCACCCGGTATGCGGCCTCCTTCGGAAGTAATATATCTTTTGATCGCATCCACCGCACCTTTGCGGATCTTCATTCCACTGATCAGATTGAGACCGGACATCCGGGTCTCTGCCGTGAATTCCACATTTTCCGCATTCGCATACTCCGTCTCAGACCAGCTCTGACCTTGTTTGCCTGCCAATTCCACCACAGAACGCCCTTCCGGGGTCTCATCTCGCACAGAAGCCTGTAAAGCAGCCCGCGTCATCTCTGATGAAGTAATGCCCTGAACCGGAATGAATTCAGATGCCATACGGTTTCCGTATGTGATCGTCCCCGTTTTGTCCAGAATCAATGTATCAATATCCCCGGCCGCTTCCACCGCTTTACCCGACATGGCGAGCACATTGAACTGCGTAACCCGATCCATTCCGGCAATACCAATGGCGGACAACAATCCACCAATTGTGGTTGGGATCAGGCAGACGAGCAGTGCGATCAATGTCGCCAGATCCAGTCGAATACCCAGGTAATTTGCCATCGGAACCATCGTCAGAATGACGATTAAGAAGATCAGGGTTAATACGGCGAGCAGGGTGGTCAGCGCGATTTCATTGGGTGTTTTCTGGCGCTGAGCACCCTCAACCAGAGAGATCATCCTGTCAAGGAATGACTCACCCGGATCGGTCTGAACACGCATGATGATGTAATCGGACACGACGCGTGTACCTCCGGTAACCGAGGAGAAATCACCTCCTGCTTCCTTGATGACCGGGGCGGATTCTCCTGTAATGGCCGATTCATCAATGGAGGCCAAGCCTTCCATAATCTCACCGTCCGTCGGGATCAGTTCACCGACTTCCACACGGACCATATCGCCTTTTTTCAACTGGGTCGAAGACACTTGCCGGATGGTTCCATCCTTCTGCACCAGATTGGCCATGGTGTCCGACTTCGTCTTGCGTAACGTATCCGCCTGCGCCTTACCTCTTCCTTCTGCAAGCGCCTCCGCGAAATTAGCGAACAGCAGGGTGAACAGCAAAATGAAAAATACAGCAATGTTGTACCCGCGCCCAGCCTCGGATGCGATGAAGAGATCTGGATTGATGCAGAGTAAGAGCGTAATGAATGTACCAACCTCAACAATAAACATAACCGGATTTTTGATCATGACCACCGGATTTAGCTTTTTGAACGCATCTACTAAAGCCTGGAGTATCATCTCCTTGCTTAACGACCGTTTCGATCCGGGATCACGTTGAATATTACCGCGGTTGTTATCCGGCTCCTTGGCCTTCCTTCTGAACATTTCTGTATCCATGTGTTGCATCGTCTGCTCCTTCTTTCGTTCGACTGCATTCATCGTGCACTGCCACCTCCATACGTTACGTCCTTACACCATTTCCTCTGTAGTACCCCTGTCATCTCCCTCATTGAATCATTGCCAAGTGTTCTGCGATCGGTCCAAGGGCAAGCGACGGGAAGAATGTGAGTGCGCCGACAACAACAATCATCATAACCAGAATGCCAGCAAACAGAGGTGTGTGTGTACGTAGCGTACCTGTAGTTACCGGCACAACCCGTTTGGTGGTGAGTGAACCCGCAATAGCCAGCATAGCGATCATCGAAACGTACCTCCCCAGCAGCATAACGATACCAATCGCGATATTATAAAAGTCTGTATTGGCATTCAGTCCGGCAAAGGCCGATCCGTTATTGGCTGCACCCGAAGCAAAAGCATAGAGAACCTCGGTCAGGCCATGCATGCCCCCGTTTGAGATGGAAGCAATGGCTTCGGGCCGCATAAGCGCGAGTGCCGTTGGCGCCAGAATAATCAAAGGATGAATGAGCAAGGCGATGGATGCGAGCTTCACCTCTTTGCCCTCGATTTTTTTGCCCAGGAACTCAGGTGTTCGTCCCACCATCAATCCACAGATAAACACAGCCAGAATCACATACAACAGTCCGTTGATCAGCCCTACCCCTTTGCCCCCAAACACGTTATTGAGCATCATCTGAGCCAGTGATACCATGCCTCCAAGTGGAGTGAGTGACTCGTGCATATTGTTGACCGAACCTGTAGTAGCCGCTGTCGTGACTGCCGTGAATAAAGCCGATTCGGGTATGCCAAACCTGACCTCTTTCCCCTCCATATTGCCCTGAAGACCCGCTGCATCCAGCGCAGGCACACCGCGATATTCGGAGACAAATACGGTGGTCAACATCACCAGGAAAAGAAAACTCATCGCTGCGAACAAGGCCCAACCCTGCTTCCGGTTATTGACCATCAAGCCGAATGCGTATACCAGAGAAGTCGGTAACAGCATCATACAGACGATATGCACCAGATTGCTCAGGGCTGTCGGATTCTCGAATGGATGTGCAGCATTGGTTCCAAACCAGCCGCCACCGTTGGTACCAATGTGTTTGATTGACTCCAGTGAAGCGACCAGTCCACGTGTAATTGTCTGCTGTCCACCTTCCAACGTGGTAGCGTTCACCGCTCCTGCAAGTGTCTGAGGCACACCCTGGAACACGAGGAATAAGGCTACGATGAAGCTCAGCGGCAAAAAAATCCTCGTAATCGACCGTACAAGGTCGACGTAAAAGTTCCCCAGATCATCCCGGCGGCCTACCAGTCCGCGAATGAATGCAATAGCCACTGCAAATCCCGTCGCTGCCGACGTAAACATTGGGAACGTCACTGCCAGCATCTGTGACAGGTACGACAGAGCATTCTCGCCCGTATACGACTGCCAGTTCGTGTTGGTCATGAACGATACGGCCGTATTAAATGCCTGCGCCGCTGGCATATTGCCGATCCCATCCGGATTGAGCGGTAAATATTTTTGCAGTCGCAGCACCAGAAACATCAATATCAACATTACAAAGTTGGAGAGGAGAACGGCCGTGAGGTACTTTTTCCACCCCATGTACTCATTCTCGCGTACGCCCATCACTCGATAGAGCAGTCGCTCCGGTCCGCCAAAAACCCGATCCAGCCCCGTTCGCTGTCCATCGAACACGTTCACTATATATTTTCCCACCGGTTTAACCAGCAGCAGAATAATCAGTAGCGTCACCGCTACTTGCACTACACCGATACCCATATCCGCATTTCCTCCCTATTCGATGTTCCCTTGTTCCGCATTACGCACATCGTCAGCATCAGAATTTCTCCGGCTGCACCAGCACATAACCGAGATAAATCACCAGTGCGAGTACAATCATGCCGATGACGATCATCTGGCTCCCCCTTTCTAGCCTCAAGCCTTCTCGCAGAATTTCACAAATCCCCAAAACACCGCAAACAACAGCACAACCAATCCAATCATCGTGGCATCATTCACCATGCACCCTTCCTCCCTCTCTCTACCGTTCTCTGCACCTGCTGCATGTTAAATCGTAATACGAAACGCTGTAAAAAAGGGGTAAAGAAATGCTTCTATGGGTGTAAAAAAAGCGTAAAAAAAGACCCGCTCTCCTCAGCTAGGGGCTGAAAAGAACGGGTCTATGAAATTGTATTATTCATCCAAATGGATTCTGTGCCCACTGCAATAATCTCTTTTTCGTAATTTTTCCATGGGAGGTATGATTCACGACTTTTCCCTGATCGAGCAGAAGTACCTGCGGTGACTCATGGCGAACCTCTGTCTCTTCCGCAATGTGGCGGGATAACGAACGATCTTCAATCACTTTGACGATGCGGTAATCCATAGGTTGTTTGGGATCTGATGCATGGGTGCCCACAAACGCCATAAACTCTCTGTACGCTCTCGCACTCGTCGGACAAGTCGTGCTATGCTTCAGGATGAGCACCGGATGATCCTGCGAACGATGAAGCGCGTCTTCCCAGTCACCAAGTTTGTGCAATTCGCGGACATGTTCGCTGAGCATATGTTCCGAGTCTGCCCCCGCACGTTTGCTAACTACCGAACCGATCACAATGCCAAGCGCCAAGCCAAAAGCAATCCCGAGTCCAAGCTGCTGTGTAGCCGTACCAATACTGACTCCCATAGCAACACCTATAGCCAGCCATACGGCTTGATGATTCACCTTTTTATCCATATAGATCTTCCCTTCCTGAAATATGTATATCAAGGCTATATCTCCTCACCCTATTATTCTGATCAAATTATAGCATAGCCCTCTGTAAGCAGGCTTTGAGAATCTTTATCTCCGAGTACAGATTTCGGCGTTTCGATTTAAGCAAAATGCTCATTTGTGATACACTGGTTGTAATTTGGAAACGATGAACATGAAGAATGGATTGGAAGGGCGGAAATTCCATATGACATACGCATTTATGATTGAACCGCAGGATTTTATTGCGCTGGATAACGAAGACGAGCTAATTGAGAAATGTCAGGAGTGGGGCCTGCTTTCCGGTAAAGCGACCAAACTCAAAACGTTCTATTATAAAGGAAACGGATTGAACATGCCCTGCACCATCATTGGATATGTTGATCACATGGCAGCCGTTATTCAACTGGATAATGGACAAAAGCATTGTATTCACCCTTCGTATCTGAAGGAAATGCAAGCGTCCAGTTACAGCGCCAGAAGCATAAGCAATGCCGGGTCAGATCGAAGCACAGAATCGACAACTTCGAATACCATCGCACCAGGTACCCCTGCCGATGTTACGTCAACTCCCGATGCACTGGATAACCCGGATGAAATCCCTACGGATCTGGATGATTCGGACGACACGGACACAGATGAATTCTCCTCGGGGCTGAAGGGTGATCCGGATGGACTGGTAGAAGAGTATGTTGGACCTCAAACCGGAGCAGCGAGTGAAGCCAAACCTAAGGCCAAAACAGCGAGCAAAGCCAAAACCGTCAAGATTGATCTGCCCGAAGGCAAAGTGAAGATGAGTGCCGTGGTCAAAGAATTCACCACCGTACCGAATCACTTCTCTGACAATGATGATGAAGTCATCATCTACGAAGCAGTTACCATAACGGAGCCAGACGTCATCGATGTTGGAGAAGCCTGGTCAAGCCACAGTGCTACGGTTAAGAAACAGGAACTCGAAGTGGGAGACGTTATCACGTTTGAAGCGAAAATCATTAAGAAGAAGCTGACACGTAACCCGGTTCCTTATAAAATCAACAACCCTTCCAAGATTCAGAAGGAAGGCTAATCAAGTGAGATAATCACGAATCATTGCAAAAATTAGCACAAAAAAACCTCCACAACTGCTCAAGGCAGACCGCGGAGGTTTTTTCCATTTGAAGGCTATATTAGCGAAAAGTACGCTCTTAAGCTTGTCCCGGCGTAGCACTAATCTGAAACTGTACACCAAATTTATCGACAACCGAGCCGTAGGCTGGACTCCAGAATGTCTCTTGTATCGGCATTTTCACTTCGCCGCCGTCTTGCAGTTGGTTGAAAATTGCTTTGGCTTCATCCGCAGTATCCGTGTTTACCGTAACCGTAACATGATTACCTACAGTGTACGGCATGCCTGGAAATGTGTCGGACAACATTAATACCGAGCTGCCAATTTGCAATGAAGCATGCATAATACGGTCTTTCGCTTCGGGCGGAATGGGGTGATTCGGGTCAGATGGACCGTCGCCAAATGTTTGAAGCGCGAGCACTTCCGCTCCAAATGCCTTTTGATAAAACTCTACCGCTTCACGTCCATTACCGTCTGTTACCAGATACACATTCAAGCTGATCGACATGCGTTCTTCATCTCCTTGGGCTCTTGTAATTATACGATTCACGCCACTTGCGACAAGAGTATATATGAACAGGTAGTCCTTTGACAAGCGTATATCTCGGCACTCATCTCTGCGGACCTTTACATAATTAGGGTTACCAACATATTCTGAATCCATCCCTCTCTCCACTACTGCTTGCGCTTACGCATATAGTAGAGAAGCGTGATCAGAACACCCGGAACCAGTGCTGCAAAACTGGCATAGATCAGACACCATTTCATCAGGGTAAATATCGGAGTGAGTTCAGCAAGCACAGGCGTACGTTCAGGATAGCGATACATAATCAGGGATGCACCTACATTTTCGAGCATATCCATAGCCCAACCTAAGACCGGAACCAGATTCACCCAGCGCCAGCGACTCTTTACCGGAAGCACGCGATAGAGTACGGATAACAGAACAACTAATAGAAATAGATAGGCCAAGGGCCATATGAGGTCAAATGTGAATCGTGCCTGAATATAGGCGCTCCGCCCTGCTTCACCATACTGTTCAGCCATCTGATAAAGATCATTCGCCGTGTACAAAAAGGAGGAGTCCGGGGACTGCCCGCCACCTGTGGCCTCCTCCGACTTTGCCGCCTGCCAGGGCAGAATAAATGCAATGAAACAGGCAAATATAACAACTGCAGCTACAACCCATTTCCAATTGACCCGCTGATAGAACCAATTTGACACTTTATTCAGCATGTTCTGTCCCCTTTCCGATAAAAAAAAGACCACTCTCCCGAATCCTGTCGGTAAAATGGTTGTGTTCAATCCTATGAAGTTATCGAGCTTGAACGATGTTATCTATTTCACTTTTCAATAAGAGGTATCGGTGAACACTTCTCATGATCGGGACCTTCGTTAGTTTGTTCTTGTCCACGTACAGTTTCATCTGGTCTTTGGTCAAGCCGAGCAAACTTCCAGCTTCCGATACCGTCAATACTACCTCGGGGTTCGTAGCATTAAACGTCTTCTTTACTTTCTGATTCCAGTCCTCGAATACCTGCATAGATCAGCGACCTCTCCTATCCATAGCCAGTTATTATCAGGCTGAATATATCCATTATACCACACTTGTGATGCTCGTAACTTAATCCTTGCGCAGAACCATATTCTGATAGGCTTTTTCAGTTGCTATAACATGAGAAAAAGAGCCACGTCTGAACGTGGCACTTGATGATCTCTCTATGATATTTGTCACGCTTCTTCCCAGAAGCGGCGCAGGTTGTCCATGGCGATTTTGGATGCGGATTTGCATTCCTCCATGCCTTCGAATTCCACCGTAATGTGGCCATCATAGCCGGACTCTTTGATCAGCTTTACAATTTTGCGGATTGGAATATCCCCTTGCCCAACGATGGCACCACGCAGGAAGTTGCCGTAGGCTGTGGTGAACCATTCACCTTCACCCGGATGCTCATCATAAGGACGGAAGTAGAAGTCTTTGAAGTGGACCAGAGAAGCGTACGGCAGATTTTTCATGACGCCGATGATCGGGTTCTCATCCACGCACATGAAGTTGCCTATATCGAGTGTTGTTTTGAAGTTCGGACGATCTACAGCATGCAGCACACGTTGCACCCGATCACTCGCCTGCACACTGAAGCCGTGATTCTCAATGGTCGTGGTGATTCCAAACTGCGCGGCATAGTCCGCAATGATCTGGCTTCCCTTCACCATCAGAGGCAGATGTTGCTCGAACCAGGCAATGGTCATCTTCTCCTTCGGCAGAGTAAACGCAGTGACGTCATGACGCAGATGTTTTACACCCATCCGGTGTACGACATCCACATGCCTTTTGACCCGAGCCATCTCTTCTGCAAACGCCTCTTCCGTCTCCTGCACGAAATTCGCTGGCATCGAGTAATTGGACAGTTCAATACCCGCAGACGCTGCCCGTTCTCGAATTGCATCCGCCAGATCGTGATTATCCTCCACGGTATAACCGTAAGGCACCATCTCCATATGCTCGCCGCCGTTCGCCGCAATCCAGTCGATCACATCCAGCACAGTCATCTCACCCGAATTCAAATCGTTCAACAAACTATACGTGCTCAGGCCCACTTTCATCTGCTCAGCTCCCTATCGATATTGTTGGATAAATTGAACCGCCTTGCGAATGTCCTGCTCCGGCTGATGCCCAACCTCACGTTCAATCGTAAGATAACCGGTGTAACCAATCTCCTGAAGCGCTGCAAAGTATCCGTCAAAATCAACGCCACCCTCGCCCAGAGGAACCTCGCGGAAGAATGTTCCGGAAGAGACCATCTCGGCAATCTTATCGTGATCCATAGGGGCATAACCGACCGCTCCATATACGTCTCGTGGGTCAACTTCCTTCAGCCGCACACCATCCTTCACATGGGTATGTACGATGTAATCCTTGAGCAGATGAACGCCCCGCGCCGGATCATCTCCAGTCACCATCACCATATTCGCCGGGTCAAAATTCACTGATACTCCGTTGGTCGACAGCGTATCCAGGAATCCTTTTAAGTCAGCAGCCGTTTCCGGTCCTGTCTCAATGGCAAAGTACGCACCAACACTCTTGGCGTATTGGCCCAGCTCCTCACAAGCAGCGTGCAGCGTAGCATAGACCTCCGATGAAGGGTCATGTGGAACAATGCCGATATGTGTTGTGACGATGTTAGTGCCCAGATCGAGGGCCAGATCCACGATCCGCTTCGACTTCTCCACTTTCCACGGATTATCTTCCTTGACCTGAAACCCATGTCCGCCCAGGTCACCGACCAATGCTGAAATTTCAAGACCCAGAGAATCGATGTAACTCTTTAACTCTTTGCGTGCCGCAGGTGACAAATTTTCAGGGTCCATCTCTCCCTTGACGGCATAGATCTGCACACCTTCTGCACCTACGTCTTTGGCTTTGTTCAACCCTTCCCGTACACCTACGCCAAAACTATCCACGATGACACCAATCTTATTCGTTAATTTCATGTCATACCTCCTGAAGATTACGTATTTGGATTCACTGGAACAAGTTTCACCGACTTAATCTCATACGGTTTGAATCTCAGTTCGAATGCTCCGTTTGGACAAGCCAACGGATGGATCTCATCCTCCAGCAGATTAATGATGGACGCTTTGATTTCCTTTTCAGCCCACTGAACCTGCACCGTTTCCCGACCTCCAGATGATTCGTAGAAACGCAGCACCGTTCCCGAGCCGTCTTCTGCGGGCTTAATTGCATCCAGTATGACATGCTCACTGTGGAACTGAACCCAAGCATGTTCAGCTGGCAAGTGACCGGAAGACTGACTCGCTGCCACAACCTCCACCGGATGATTAAGCTCCATCGCCCGGCGAACCACGGCGGCTTGTCGCCAATCGCCCTGGTGGGGCAGGATCGAATACGTGAATTCATGATCGCCCTGATCGGCATGTTCATCCGGCCATTTCGGGGCACGAAGCAGGGACAGGCGGATCGTCCGATCCTTGATGTCATACCCGTACTTGCAATCATTCAGCAAACTCACACCGCTGTTTCCCTCCGAGATATCCGCCCAACGATGCCCGCAGACCTCGAACTGCGCCTGCTCCCAACTGGTGTTGTTATGAGTTGGACGCTCCAACGCTCCAAACGGAATTTCATAGGCTGCTTTGGCTGCCACCAGATCCACTGGAAAGGCCACCTTGAGCAGCTTATGACTTTCATTCCACTTCACTTTTGTATGGAAATCAACACGCCGCTGGTGACGATGCAAAATGATATCCTGACTGATCTCCGATTGATTCAGCTTCCAGACAAAACGCAGTACATCTCGCGTAGCCCCGCGTTGTACAACCTCTCTGGAGATCAACTGCACCGCACCAGCTCGCTGGGATTCAAACCGTGGATCGATATCCCATGCATCCCAGTACGTCGGTTTGTCGTGGAAAAACTGCCACTCATTCGCCCGATCACCGGGCTTCAGCCAGTCGCGTCCTACCGATTTGTCATACCATCGGGTGATCTCTCCCAATTCATTGAACTCAAGCGTGTAGAATTCAGTTTCCCATGTGGAAGGGAAAGATTCTTCTCCCCTTACTGGAAGGATAACATCCGATGCCTCGCGCAGCCATATGGTTGTATACCCAAAAGCAGGAATCGATGGAACATGCACGAGCAGCGTATACTTGTCTTCCTTTTGTTCAAGATCACAGGCCAGACGCTTTCCTTGACGATCAAATGCAGCAAGCCCTGCGAGATGGGCATCGCCTGTAATGGTGACATTTTCTCCCCGTTCCCAGCCGAGGCTGTTGAATATAATGTAGGGAAGACCATCGACTTCATCTGTTGCAATGTTCTCCGCAAGGGTATCCAACGTTTCCCGCAGTGCGGATGTACCTAATGCAAATACCTTCGTGTACTCCTCGGTGGACGTTACGTATACTTCAGGAATCGACGTTCCCGGAATAATGTCATGGAATTGGTTGAGCATAATCAGCTTCCAGCCCTCATCCAGATCATTCTTCGTGTGTGCAGCCCAAGCTCCGGCAAATTGCCCCCAGATCTCCGCTTCCCGATACAGTACCTCTGCCTTTCGATTGCTACGTTTGTTCCTCGCATGAGTCGTGTAGGTTCCGCGATGCAGCTCCAGGTACAAGTCCCCGTGCCATTTCGGCAACGTCGGATGATTTAATGATATGTCTTCAAAAAAAGCACCAGCCGTGCTGAATTTGCTGATCGGCTGTCCGACCATCAAATGGGATCGCTCCGCAAACTCCACCATCTCATTCGTCACGCCGCCACCACCATCGCCATGTCCATAAAGCAACATCTGCTCAGGATGCACATCCTTCTGTTTATACGATTGCCAGTGTTCATCCACATCTTTGGGACGCGTATGTTCATTCACGCCATGATTCAGATACGCCAGCACGGAAGTTCCGTCAATGCCTACCCAGTCGAAGAGGTCATACGGAAACGCATTGGTATCATTCCAATTCAGCTTGGTGGTCATAAAATAAGGAATATTCGCGAGCTTCAGCATCTGCGGTAAGGAAGCACAGTAGCCAAAGGTATCCGGCAGCCACTCGATGTTGGAGCGTTTGCCAAACTCCGCCTGATAGAAGTTCTGTCCATACAGAATCTGCCGAACTAACGACTCGCCACTCGGAATATTCAGATCCGGCTCGACCCACATGCCTCCGACCAACTCCCAGCGCCCTTCAGCAATACGGGCTTTAACTCGCTCATACAACTCCGGGTAATGGTCCTTCACGAAGGCATATAACTGCGGCTGGCTCTGGGAATACACGAAATCCGGGTACGTGTCCATCAAGGTGCACATGGTCGAAAACGTGCGACTGGACTTGCGAACCGTCTCACGTACAGGCCACAGCCAGGCAATATCAATGTGGGATTGTCCAACCAGATGCATGAAGCCACTTCGATATTCCTCCGGGTCTTCCTGCTGTACCGACTGTGCTAATGCATATTCGAAGTTCTGTATCCAAGCTGCATCACTCCAGCGTTCCGGGTCATTGTACATGTCATCCATCACCTGATGAATGGCCTGGATAAGCGCCATCCGCTTGGGCTCCTTCTCGTTATATGCCCGGAGCGACTCAGCGAGTACCGTCACGCTGTACATCAGGCTCTGTAACGGCTGATTGATATGAACCAATGCTGCCCGAATACCCTGAATAGGCGGCTGAATAACAGCTTGTCGGTTGAGTGGGTCATCCGGCTCTGGAATCGGATCATAGAGTTCAATCTCCAACTGCGGCGTATCTCCTACCCGACTTCTCGGAAGGGGGACGAACCCGTGATTCCGGTCCAGTCCGTGATACGGCATGCCATTCACCTTCAGCAGCCCTTCTCCTCCAGCCTCGAAGATCAGCCCAATAGCCTGATATTGCCACTCCTCCGGAATCTCCACACGTTTGCGCAGAAAATACGTCGTTCCATGTACGCTGTTCAGCGGATTCAAGCTTTGCATGGCCTTGTCTGCCTGCTCATCTTCATTTACTTCTGCCTGTTCGTACTCGTATTCTCCTGGCCGAATGTATCTGGCCCTCTGCATCTCCCACGCTGGAAGCTCGATCGTATCCAGCCATTGCCGCTGCTTCAGATCCTCGATGAATCGCTGAATTCGAATCATACTTCCACCCCCACCTTCTGGATCTGCAGACTGCAAGCAGTCCATTCTGTGGAACTGCGGCCAACCATGAGCCTGAATTCACCCGGTTCCACGACAGACTGAAGACGAGAGTCGACCAGTGCGAGATGTTCTTTTTGCACAGAGAATGTAACGGTCCGAGTCTGTCCTGGCTCCAGATGAATTTTACGAAAACCTTTCAGTGACATTTCAGCTCGCGTGACCGAAGCTGATACATCTGTGATATACAACTGCACAACCTCACTTCCGGCAACCGCTCCGGTATTCGTGACTTCAACCATCACCTGAGCTTCATCGTCCGGGCCGATCACATCTGGTATAACCCTTACATTCTCGTATTTGAATTCGGTATAGCTCAGCCCATATCCGAACGGATACTGCGGCGCAAGATCCATCTCCAGATACCGCTTGCCACGAGTGCGTTTGGCATGATAATAGACCGGAAGTTGCCCAACATGCTTGGGAATGGAGATGGTAAGGCGGCCCGATGGATTCACATCGCCAAACAGAATATCCGCAATCGCGTTACCACCTTCCTGCCCGGGGTACCACGCTTCCACAATCGCATGAACATGCTCATCAATCCAAGGTTCAGCTATTGGGCGGCCGTTAATATACACCACGATAACGGGTTTTCCCAGCTTATGTACCTCCTGCACCAGCTCCAATTGAACACCCATGAGATTCAGGGAAGCCCGGTCAATGCCCTCGCCACACTCCATGTCGTTCCATGGATCATCCGTTACCACAGACGCTCCTGTCCGCAAGTCTATGGTACCTTCACCAAAATCGCGGGCGCTGGACCCACCCATCACCATCACGATGAAATCCGCCTGTTCCGCACAGGCGAGTGCTTGCTCAAATCCCTCTTTGGAATCGCCTTTAATCCGGCAACCCGGTGCGTACAGCACCTGACCCGAATCCGCGCCAAACTTGCGCGTAATGCCATCCAGTACGGTGACGATCTGTTCTCTCGGCTGTGGCGAGGTATAGTCCCCAAGCTGGTTATAGATATGGTTCGCGTTTGGACCAATGACAGCCAGCTTTGTACCTGTTTTGCCGAGTGGGAGGGTAGCCCCTTCATTTTTCAGTAAAACAATTCCCTCTTGCGCTACTTCCCTCGCCAGCTGAGTATGGTCTTCACATCCGATAACCTGCTCTGCAAAGTCTGGATCAACGAAAGGCTTTTCAAATAACCCGAGTCTGAATTTCATCTCCAACACCCGCCACACAGCCAAGTCCAGATCCTTCTCCTCGATCAATCCCTGCTCCAGCGCCTGACCGAGATGTTTGCGGTACATGTACCCGGACATCTCCATGTCTACCCCGGCCTGAAGGGACTGTGCTACGGCCTGCTCCCCGTTCTCGGCGGTGTTATGTCCATGGACCAGCATCTGAATGGCGCCAAAATCAGTAATGACGAATCCATCAAACCCCCACTGCTCACGCAGAAGGTCATTCAACAGATACGTACTGGACGTACAAGGTACACCATCAATCTCGTTATAAGCGGTCATCACGGAACATGCCCCGGCTTCCACTGCTTTTTTGAACGGCAACAGATCTATTTCATGCAATTCACGTAATCCCATATGCACAGGTGCTGCATTACGCCCACCCTCCGAGCTGCCATAAGCCGCAAAATGCTTGAGTGTCGCGACAATTGTCTGGTTGGAATCGAGGCGATCACCCTGTAGTCCCTTCATCGCTTCTACTGCAAACTCACCGATTAAATATGGATCTTCGGCAAAACATTCCTCTGTCCGTCCCCATCTTGGGTCACGCACTACATCAAGCACCGGGGAATACGTTGCCGCTCCCCCCTGGCTCCGGGTCTCCACAGCGATGGCTTCACACATCCTGCGGTATAACTCCATATTCCATGTGCTGCCCACCGTTAACGGTACCGGAAATACTGTCGCCCCAATCGCCATATGCCCGTGGGAACACTCTTCTCCGAACAAAATGGGAATGCCCAGCCGGGAATGCTCCATGGCATACTGCTGAATGACATTTGTAGCAACAGCTCCTTGTCGTGGGGTCAGCCCCGTTTCCAGCGTCACTTCAGTCCATGGATCGGCCCGAAGCACACCGTACAGAGAACCGACACCGCCCTGTTCCATGTCCGCTTTGAACTCTTCCGTCACCCGTACTGTACCATCAGCTAATTTGTCATACGTCTTCCAGCCCATCGGCTGAATGAGTTGTCCAATCTTCTCTGCCGTTGTCATCCGTCCAATCAGATCCTGAACTCGCTCCTGAATAGGAAGCGAAGCATCTTTATAGTCCATATGCACATTCTCCTTATGCGTTCGGAATTAGTTAGGCGCGTGCACTTACATCACATGGCTTTGCGGTAGTCACTCGGTGCCACACCCACCACGTTCTTGAAAGCCCGGTTGAAGGAATTATAGTTCGTGTATCCCACTTCCTCACTGATCTCCTGAATAGCCTTATCGGTCTCCTGCATGAGCAGCTTGGCTTTTTCGATGCGATGACTAATGAGCAGATCCACAAACTTCTCCCCAATCTCATCCTTGAAAAGCTTGCTCAGATACTTCGGATTAATATCGAATAGATCACTAAGGTAGTTCAGCGACAGATCAGGATTGTTGTAATGCTCTTCGATATATTTGCGAATCTCCAGAATATGTGATCTGTGTTTTCGAGAACAATGCAGCGTCTGCATCTGCAGCGCCAGTTCCCTGAACCCTTCCCAGCACAGCTCACGCAGATCGTCTAACGTTTCCCAGCCCTCAAGCCTTGGCAGAAGTGGGGTGAATATAGCAGCCCACGACTCCTGGTACTCTCGTGGAAGTTCGGCGAATTCCCGATTGTAATGTTGAAATAACAATTGGATCGTATTCATAATCTCCTGCCGGGACAGGACGGACTCACTAATCTGTTCAAATAGTCTTTCAAAATGCTTTTCCCACACATCGTCCGATAAGCGCATCGCCTGCACCAGCAGTGAGATGGTCTTCAGGAACTCATACACATCATTGGTCGAATTCGGTACATCGCTACACGGAATGATGCGATTCATCCCCAGTACAGCCTTGTACTCCAGCGCGTGCACAGCTTCTTTCAATGAAGCTCTCAGTCCCCGAATATCGACAGCGACCCGACCAACACCGATGGTCACGGTGAAGTTCAGATACTGATCGATTCTGTCCAGATAACCAGCGAGCAATCGATGCTCGGTCTCCTCAGCCTGTTCCATTTCCGGAATCCAGAGGATAGCGTACAGACGCTGATCGGAGATCCATTCAGCCCATACTTCCGTTCCTTCATGACGCGCACTCTCCTGCAGAATACTGGATAACACGAATTTCAGGAGGGATTGGTCCTGATCATGATACTCCGTTACAAATGCATCATACCGATCCATCTCGACTACCATGACGGCCCAACGATGCTCCAGCTCAGGCAGTTTGAACTTCCTCATCTCTGCTGTCAGCTCCGTGCTCGTAAAGTCTCGTGTGCCCTCCAGCAACTCCTGAAAGAACATTTTTTTCTGCAAAATCAGATTCTCTTCATGCTCCTCCCGATATTGTCTCGTCTGATCAATCATGCGTTCCAGCGTTGTATGGATGAATCGGAACTCATTCTCTTTGCCATAGTTCAGCCCCGATTGCTTCTGTGAAGAGACGGTCTGAATTAACGTGACAATCTGCTGAATCGGCTTGTAGTTTCTGCGGGTCACATAGATCACCCATACCACGCCAATTAACACAACCACTACAGCAAAGGCAAACCAGATATTATAAAATTGCAGAGCCAATTTGACGATTTTGCCATTGTTGAGACCTGTCTTCACCTTCCAACCACTGTAACTCGACGTAAATTCGGAGAAGACTTCTCCCGAAGTGGTTTTAGTAGAAGCTGTAACCCCTTCTGGCATGCTGCTATCCCACAGATTGCCGCCTGATCGGTTGAAGATGTTCACGAACGTAAATTCTGGATCATACATCTGCATGATGGATTTTCTCAAGGTACTCAGATCCACGTTCGTGACCACAAGTCCTTTGCCGTTCCCTACACTTCGCACAATCGTAATCACCTGCTCCGTCGCTTGCGAAGGAAAAGCCCTGAACGCTCGTGCTCCTGCCCATTTCTGTTCATCCCTTGACCGGCTATCTGCAATGAAGTCTGCATCCGGGAACTCTTCAATCGGAACAGCCTTCCCGTTACTGAAGACCGTGCCATCTCCATATCGAACGAGATATATCGAATCGATCAGCGGATACTCTATTTTCAATTCATCAACTACCTGGACCGCCTGAATGCCTGCATACACATCTTCGCTGCCAGATACCGAGAAATAATTCTTCAAGTTAGGGTTGGTCAAAATTTCACGCAGTACCTTGAAGTCGATAGAACGCAGGGAGTTGTCCAGATATTGCGTGACCTGTGAGGCAAGGAATTCATTCGCCTTAAGCGCTTCTCTACGATTCTGTTCATTGAATACCTGAAAGAAAATAAAGAATAAAATGGTCGTCACAATAAAGAAAACAGGCAGATACGATAACAGCAAACGCCTAAACCAATTGTTATTCATCTCCGAGATCCCCCCACCGTTACTGTTCATGCTGAATGACGACAAATAGTTGTGCTGATCGCTAATTTCCCATAAATGTTCAGTACATTATATCGGATGACGTGGGGTTGTCATAGGAGAAGACCGTCCCGGTCACGGGTGACAGACGGGACAGCCTCTATATGGAATCCTTCAATTATTGATTCTTCTCAATGGCACGCTGGTAGATCTCAAGGTAATTACTCAACCCCAGACCATCAAAGCCTTTAACATACGAATCCCATTCCTTATCAATGCTCTTGCTACCAATAATGAACTGCGCCATATTCGTCTGCACATAATCCTTGATGGCCGTAGTCAGTTGTGCAGCTGATTCCGTATCCTCTGGACGAATAAATACGTTCGCAGGGTATACTTCTTTGGGTGCATAAGGTTCATACACATTGGTCGCTTGAGCCAAACGTGTACCATAACCCTCTGCTTCTAGAGGATTCTGTCCTTCCGCAAACAGATTACGGAACGTGTTGGACAAGTCATGTGCTCCGATCTGTGACCAGCTCTCGTTCACAACAACGTTCGGATCACGCTCAGGCAGGTTGTAGTAGCTGTATTTGGCCGGCTCGCCATTGATGTTCTTCTCATCGGCATCTGCCTTCTTCCAGCCCTTGCCTTCAGTTGGTCCATACTCCGCGTACAGCGCACCTTCTTCACTGAACATGTAGTCTACGATTTTGATGGCGGCAATCTGCTGTGCTTCTGTCGCTTTGTTGGTAATGGCAAACTCAAACTCACCTACGCTCTGCGTAGCGCCTGTCGTCTGCACTCCATCCGGCCCTTTCAATGGAGGTACGATCTCCCAGTGCTGGTGACGGGTGATGTCTTTGTCATAGGTATTCACGAGATAACTGACCAGCGCCGTCGTAATAGAGCCGACCACTTCATCGCCTTCCTTGTTCCCCAGCTGTCCAATCGCCTGATCGTTTTGCGTGAAGGAAGCCGGATCAATCAGGCCATCTGCATACAGCTTGTTCATGTATTCCAGCCCTTTCTTCCAGCCTTCTTGATTGGCGGCAAAGCTCACCTTGCCATCGTTCACGATCAGGTATTTGTCGTTGTCATTGTATATAAAGCTGTTCATCAGGTAGGCATCAATGTTGCCATTCCATACATACTTGTTCGGTGCGCCCGTGAGTGGAATCTCGTCCGCTTTCCCGTTACCGTTCGGATCTTGTGTCTTAAACGCCTTCAGAACGGTATACAATTCATCTGTCGTGGTTGGCATTTTCAGACCCAAATTATCGAGCCACTCCGTGTTGATCCAGTATTTCTGTGCATACGTACAGTGATAACATTCATTGAAGATCGGCAGCGCATAGATGTTGCCATCCGGTGCCGTAATGGCTTCTTTGAAGTATGGCTTCTCTTCCATAATCTTGGTCAGGTTCGGACCATACTCCTGAATCAGATCCTGTAGCGGAAGGAACACGCCTTGTTTTCCATAGGTTTGAAGGTCTGAGGTGGTGAACTTGCCGTGAAGAAACACTTCGGGATAATCACCACTAGCCAGTAGCAATTGTCTGCGATCCTGCAAAGCGTCCGTTGGGGCCAGATCCCATTTCAAGGTAACGTCGAACTTGTCTTCGATAAATTGGGTGAATTCATTCTCTTCCATAGACGCTTTGCCTTGTGGAGCAAAGAAAGTCATGGTTACAGGACCGCCGCTCTCCCCGCTACCGTCGCTACTTCCACCCGATTCCTCGGATGAACTGCATGCGGACAACAAAGCCATCGAAGCAAAGACCAGAAACAACATCGAAATCCAAGATTTTCTCAATCTGACTCCTCCTTTTTGTTTATAACGGCAAACTATTGACTTGTACTGCACGTGTATAAAATCGACCCCGGAAGCCGGCGTGTTCCTTCCACCCCCTCTCAAGAGGCAACCGGGCTTAACTCACAAGGATTAACCTTTGAGGGAACCAACCATGACCCCTTTAACAAAATGCTTCTGTACAAATGGATACATGATCAGAATTGGAATACTCGCGACAACGATCAGTGCATATTTCAACACCTGCTCGAACCCTTGGTCCCGCATCTGTTGGCTGGTATTGGCGAGCATCGCCGGATCAGCCGCGTTGAGGATGAGCAGATTACGAAGCACGTATTGCAGAGGGAACAACTTCTCGGAGCGCAGGTAGATCAGTGCATCGAAATACGCATTCCAGTGACCTACGGCATACATGAGTGTCATGACCGCCAGAATGGGCTTCGATAAGGGAAGAACCACGCTGATCAGATACCGGATATCCCGGCATCCGTCCATTTCCGCGGCCTCGCCAAGCTCTTCCGGGATGGATGATTGGAAGAACGTTCTCGCCACGATGACCTGGAACACCGCGAGCGCCCCGGGCAGCCACATCGCCCAGCGTGTATCGAGTAGGTGCAAATCCTTCATCAAGAGGTAGGTGGGAATCAGACCACCATCAAAGAACATCGTGATCATCATGAAAATAATGATGGCCCCTCGTCCATAGAACGATTTTCGTGACAAAGGATACGCCAGCATGACGGTCAGCACCACGTTAATGAACGTGCCCACCACGGTGTAGATGATCGTATTATAAAAACCGAGCATAAGCTGTTGGCTTTTGAAAATGGAGATGTACGCCTTGATGTTAAAGTCTACCGGGAACAGCCACACCTGACCGGATGTCACGGCTCGTGAAGAGCTAAACGAAGAACTGATGATATACAAGAGCGGGTAAAACACCGTTAGCAGTATGGCGAACAGAAAGATGTAGTTAAGTGTCATGAAAATGCGGTCACCGAGCGGGTCCTTGATCCGGTTACGATTAATCAGGTTGAACATGGATAAGCTCCTCCTTTACCACAAGCTGTTCTGGGATACTTTGCGCGATATGCCGTTGACGATAACCAGCAGGATCAGGTTGATAATGGAGTTGAAGAATCCTACTGCCGAGGAGAAGCTAAAATTCGCTCCGATCAGACCCACCTTGTACACATACGTGGAGATGACCTCCGAGGCGCTTGTGTTGAGTGGATTCTGCATCAGATATATTTTCTCGAAGCCTACACCCATAATGCTGCCCAGACTCAGAATCAGCATGATAACGGTGACTGGAACGAGCGATGGGAGGTCGATATGCCATATTTTCCGAAGTCTTGAGGCGCCGTCCATCTTTGCTGCTTCATAGAGAGATGGATCAACACCAGCAAGAGCTGCGATATATATAATGGATGAATACCCCATGCCCTGCCATACACCAGACCAAACGTAGATCGATTTGAAGTATTCTGGAATGCCCATGAAGTTCGTCATCGGGAAGCCGAGCAGTGTGAACAGCTTGTCTACTACGCCGACATGCGGGGAGAGCATCAGAATGATAATGGATACCATGACAACGGTGGAGATAAAATGTGGAGCGTAGGTGACCATCTGCACGGTCTTTTTGAAGTAACCCGTTCGAATCTCATTCAGCGCCAGCGCCAGAAGGATCGGAATAGGGAAACCGGCGATTAAGGAATAGAAGCTAATGCCTATCGTGTTCTTAATCAGTAGCCAGAAGTTTGGAGATTGGAAGAAGGCTTCAAAATGTTTGAATCCAACCCAAGGGCTTCCCCAGATTCCTTTGACCACGCTGAAGTCCTTGAAGGCGATCTGGACACCCACCATAGGAATGTACTTGAAGATCAACAGATACAACACCGGGGGTAGCACGAGCAGGTAGAGCTCCCAGTGTTTCTTGAGGCTTTTGATGAATGGATGCTGCCGCTTGGGCTCCACATGTTTCCTCTGCTGGAGTTCCATCTTGGCGGGTATGCTTTCCGTAGCTCGACTCATATGCGTCACTCCTTCTACACCTCAAGTGTAATAATACATTACATTTACATCCCTTAAACATCCTTTTTTCTGTTCTTAGTTCCTTCTCCCACAAAGATGATGTAAACATTCATATCAGGTAGCGCTTTCTTGATTTGATAGTACATCGCCTGATAAACTTTTATCAATTTGCAATTTTCTCCGACTCCTCTTTATTCCACAAACCCTTGTGTGACAAGCGATTGCGAGCCGTTTCTATTGGAATTCGTATTCCTTATGTATGAATAAAAAAATCCCGGAGGCTGCGATATCTCCCCCGGAATTGACATGGCGTTCTATGTGGTTCTATGCGCTTGTGACCAATCTGAACGTATGTGTGATGGGTGCTGCACTGGTCGCGGCGGATTGTGGCAGTTCCACGAGAAGCCCGTCTTCCGTCTGCTTATACGAAAGTACGTCATCGCTACCGATGAGTTCGATCCGCTCTACCTTTTCCAGATAAGGAATGATTAACTGAGGTTGTACGGTCTCATTTTCGTTACGGTATATACGGAAAGCATATACGGTGTTGATCTCTTCCTTCTGGGTGAAAGCCCAATCCTTCGTAAAATATGGCCCGCAGATCCGGGTTCCATAGACGCCTTCTCCATGAGTTCCCAACCATTCACCGAGGCCCTTGATGCCTCGAATTGCCCCTTTTGGCAGACGCCCATCGGGTTGCGGGCCTACATTCAACGCCAGGTTACCACCCTTGGACACGACTTCAAGTAGAATATGTGCCAGCTGTCTTCCCGTTTTATACTGATCATCGAATCCGAAAGCAAAGGAGTTACCAACTGTAATACAGCTCTCCCATGGAATGTTCATCGGATGTTCCGGTATGGTCTGCTCGGGGGTAACGATATTCTCATACGGCCCACCGACAGTACGATCTGCGGACAGAAGCCAAGGTTGTGTGGTCTGACGCGCCCGTTCCACAACCTCTCCGAGCCTGATATCCTGACCATGGCGACCTTCGCGCACCCATCCAGCATCCAGCCACAGACATTCGATTCGCCCGTAATTCGTCAGCAGCTCCATGATCTGCTCATGTGTGAACTCCACGAATTTCTCCCACAGCCACGGATACTTATGGGGATCATACGAAGGGCCGCGCCACATATGACGTCCACGCTCCATGCCCGGTGCCCAGTAATACGGGGTATGCCAGTCCGCTTTGGAGAAATACGCTGAGATGCCGAGTCCTTTAGCCCGAAAAGCGTCAAATAATGCGCGACAGATGTCCGCGTACTTATGGGTATGAAAAGGCGTGTCCTTGCCCGTAATCCGGTAATCTGTCGTCTTGGTATCCCACATGCAGAAACCGTCATGGTGCTTGGTGGTGAACAGGAAATATTTGAACCCATTATCTGCCGCCATCTGAGCCCACTCCTCAGGCTGGAAGCGAATCGGATTGAAGGTTTTGTTCAGATCGAAATATTCCCGCTTGAAGTCTTCCATGTCATCCGTCCAGTCGATGTCATCGCGCGACCAATCGCCGTCCTCGTCGCTCAGCGCCCAGGACTCCACGAGGCCAAGCTGGGAATACGGCCCCCAGTGCATCATCAGCCCCAACTTCTGGTCCTTGAACCACTCCAGCCGCTCATTGAGCAGCGGTTCCTCCGGCTTGATCCACTCATCCTCTTTGCTAAAATTGTGCACCCCGGCTTCGACGATCTGCTCTTCCTGCTCCAGTACGGTTTCTTTGGTTTCGCTCATCCTGTTTCATCTCCTTTGGATTGGATAAAAGATAAACCATGCATGTTACGCCTGGTCACTCCGAGTGCAGTACCGTCTTTCGATCACTGTTATCCCCGGATTTCTTTTATTTCACTTTAAAATTGTTGGAAATCCGGTGATAAAGGCGAGCGCTTCGCTTCTTCAGATTGGTTCTGCACTCTCCGTTTTGGCGTAAACGCTAGTTTAACTATTAAAGGGCGTAGTAACTTTGTTATTTCGATGGCGGTGCCCTCTCCAATTGCTGTGGATCCCTTATTTCCCTCGTTTCTATAGGGAAATCCGAGGGCAGAGAGAGTGCGCTTTGTTGTATTGGATTGGTTTTGTGTTCTCCGTTTTAGTGTAAACGGTTCGCTTAACCTATACAGGGCGTAGTAACTTTGTTATTTCGATTGCGGTGCCCTCTCCAATTACTATGGATCCCTTATTTCCCTCGTTTCTATAGGGAAATACAAGCGGCTGATCTTGGCGAATAGGTAGAAAATTTTCTAAGGAACTCAGGGCGTCTTATTTAGCCTTTTGGTCCTCTTTTTAAATTGTAAGGAACATCAGACACGCTATTTCCCGAAATTTGCTGATAAAAACTCTGTAAACTGCTGTTTATTCTCATATAGCGTGTCTCAGGTTTCTTAGATTTCTACTGGTGCTTCAGAGCCTTAAATAAGACGCCTCAGATTCGTTAGTTCACTCCCTACTCTGCTCCAACCGCGGGCCAAGAAGACGACCCCAAATCCCGCCCGGAGTGGAGCTTTTCATTGAAAAGGAGCGAATTGCTCATAACGTTCAATGCCACGGGAGTAGTAAAGTATCAACTTGGAGCATCTCCGTATTGCAAAGCCCTTTTACAACGTGATTTCGCGACCCTGACGGGCTGATTCGTAGATGGCACAGAGCATTTTCATCACTTCGACGCCGTCCTCGACGGGACTAAGTGTTTCTTTGCGGCCCTGTGTACTATCGATAAAATGGTTGATTTCATTGCGGAACGAGCCCATAAAGTCGAATGATTTGAAATCCACCTGTGGGGTCATGTTCAAAATAGTGTTGAATTTCTCGCCAATAATCGAAATTTCCGGCTCCAACTCGGCACCGCCCTTGTCACCATATAACTTGACCGAAGTCTCATCCGCTTTGGCATGGAGCGTGAAACTGACATCCACGAGCAGGCTCGCGCCGTTCTCGAAACGAATCAGGGCATTTGCCATATCCTCTACGGTGTTTTGCTCCGCATCATAGTCGGCTGCTTTGTAGAATGACAGATTGTTAATGTTCGAGCGGTTCCCCAATCGGTTAGACACGTTAGCGGAGACGGATTTCACCTTCGGTCTGCCCATCAGATACCAGCAAATGTCGATCACATGCACCCCGATATCGATCAGCGGGCCACCGCCGGAGCGGTTGATATCCGAGAACCAGCCACCTGGATTGCCCAGACGACGCAGACTGGAGGCTTTGGCATAATAAATCTCGCCCAGTTCACCCTCGTCAATGAACTTCTTTAGAATCTGTGCATTGTCGCTATAGCGGCGAACAAAACCGACTTGCAGCAGCTTTCCGCTACGATGAACAGCCTTCTCTACTTCGAGTGCATCCTCAACCGTTTGGCATAGTGGTTTCTCACATAACACGTTTTTGCCCGCGTCCAGAGCAGCAATGCTAATTTCGGCATGTGAGTCGTTCCATGTACAAATGCTGACGGAATGAATCTCGGGCAGTGCGAGTAATTCTTTGTAATCGGTAAACACATGGGGTGCATCATATTGCTTCGCCACTTCTGTGGCACGTGCTTCATTCAGGTCGCAGATAGCGTATATTTCAACGTCCGGGTTACTGGCATAGGCTTGCAAATGACAATCGGATATGGATCCGGCACCGATAACGGCGACTTTCAATTTGGACATCGTGCTGATTCCTCCATAAATAAAATAATTGACGTCCAGCGGGTAGACGTTCCGGTTGCGAATCGTTCTTCCGATCGCTCTTATCCCCAGATTTCTTTAATCCCTTTATTGCAAAGGGGAAATCCGGTGATAAAGGCGAGTTAATGCTTACGAAGTAGCTTTCTTACAGAAAGCTTTTAACTTCGTTTCTTCAGAACCGATTTCGCCCCCTCCACTACTTTTCCTGACTGAATTAACTTTCCGTTTGAGCCATACGTAACTATTCATATTTCATTTAAAACAAGTACTCAGCCCTATGCCTCTTCCCACAGGCGGCGGACGTTATCCATAGCAATGCGTGAGGCGGTTTTACAATCCTCCATGCCTTCAAATTCAACCGAGATATATCCGTCATACCCGGATTGTTTCAACACACGGAATACCTCAGGCATGTCGATATCGCCATGGCCCACAATGGCGCCGCGCAGGTAATTGCCATGCGAGGTTTGGAACCAGCCTTCACCGGGATTTCGGTAGGAAGGTCTCCAGTAGAAGTCTTTAGCGTGCACGATCGACGCGTACGGAATGTTATTTTTTACGGCACTCACCGGATGTTCATCCACACAGAGGAAATTTCCGACATCCAGCGTAGTCTTGAAGTTATCCCGCGCCGTCTCGTGTAGCAAACGCTGAATTCGCTCGCTCGACTGCACGTAGTATCCATGGTTCTCCACGCTTGTTGTGATTCCAAAATCCGCTGCATAATCGGCTATCCGCTGACATGCCTTCACCAGTACCGGCAGGTCGATCTCGAACTGTGCTACGGTTCCCTCTGGTGCAGGGCGGAATGCCACGTCATGACGCATCAGCTTCACGCCAAGCGCTGCAGCCACATCCACATGTCGCATCACATTCTGGATCTCTTGCTCCAACGCTTCGGCGTCCTCCTGTACAGCAAAGTTAGCACCGATGGCATAATTGGAAATATCGATTCCAACCTCTTTTGCCACAGCTTTGATCTCATTAATCAACTCGGGGTTATCGATCAGACTGAATCCCATCGGCACAATCTCCACATGTTCCCCACCCTGATCGGCGATCCAACGAATGGCATCCGGCACAGTTAATTCTTTGCGATCCAATGCTTGTTGCAGACTGTAGGTGCTGAGTCCAACTTTCATTTTTCCTCATCCTCTCACGTAGTCAATGTCCATACCCAACGTATACCTTTTTCCGGCGGACACGACAATTCTCAATAATCGTTTGGCTCACCTATTTTCCTTTTCCTAGCCCAAATCCGGTGTATCCACCAACGTTACGGCCAGATCAGCCGTCCGATGAAGCTCGAATACCATGATTTCATTCTCACCCTCGCGAAGAAGTGGAGCAGGTACATATAACGTTTTTTGCGGCCCTTTATTCCAGTATCGACCCAGATTGAATCCGTTTACAAATACAATTCCCTTGGTCCAGTTATCCAATCGCAGAAAAGTATCTCTTACATCCGTGATATTAAACTCTCCTCGATAAAATGCTGGTCCCTGTACTTCATTAATTGTTTCGTTAATTGCTTCGCTAATCGCATCGCTGAATTGTAAACCCGACAGATCAGTTAATGGCAGACAATGAATCGTCCAATCATATAAAAATTGAAAGCCATGTCGCACACCCTCGGTGATGCCCTTCGGATCTCTCAGGTACGGACCATAGTTGATTCGCCCCATATTTTCAACAAGGATCAATAGATCTGCGCCCTCTGGCGGCACTTCAAAGGAAATCGATACTGCTGTATTCCCCCGTTCCAGCACGCCCTGAAATTGCCCATCCACAAACACAAGCGCACGGTCACGCACCTCCTGAACCACCAGTTCCTGTCGCTCCCTGGGACCGGATATCCGGGTTTGATAACAAATAAAGCCATAATCCTGACCTAGCTTCTCCATCGGTTCCGGATTTGTACGTTGTACCGGGACTGATATCCGGTCCATCTGCGCCAGTAAGGATGCCTGCTGAGTCATCTCCACTCGCCCATAGGCGATAGTCCCCTTCGGTTCTGGCAGCACAAGCTCACCCAGATCTTTGTTGCTATACCGAGCAATAAGGTCCCTCACTGCATGGAACTTCGCTGTCGGCTCCCCGGATTCACTGAGTAGTGAATCGTAGTCGTAACTTGTAATCGTTGGTTCGTATTGATCCTTCTGCTGACAGTTCGCCCCGTTATAAAATCCGAAGTTAGTCCCACCGTGGAACAAATAAAAGTTAACCGAAGCTCCCGCTCGAAGCATCTCTTCAAACACACCAGCAACATCTGCGGCTTCTCGGGTATGATGTGACTCTCCCCAGTGGTCGAACCAGCCATTCCAATACTCCATGCACATCAAAGGTTCGTCCACCTGATATTCACGCAGCTTGGCGAACGCTCCCTGAGTCCCTGATCCAAAATTGACCGTAGCCAGATGCCCCGGTACCGATCCTGCTTGCAACATGTGATCTGTCGGTCCATCGGAAGTAAACAGAAGCACATCCATACCGCGCTCTACCATGCTATCCTGTAAATATTGCAGGTAACTCGCGTCATTACCGAAGCTACCGTACTCATTCTCAATCTGCATCGCGATAATCGGCCCGTCATTGGTACTAAGAAGGGGTTTCAATTTGGGCAAAAGCACATCATAATAACGATCCACATTTTCCAGAAACTTTGCATCATTACACCGCAGACGGATGTCATCATCAGCAAGTAGCCAGGCAGGTAATCCGCCAAACTCCCACTCGGCACATATATAAGGACTTGGGCGAACAATCACATGCAGACCTATATCTCCCGCAGTGCGAATAAATCGTTCCAGATCAGCCAAACCTTCAAAACAATACTGCCCCGGCTGCGGCTCATGAACATTCCACGGCACATACGTTTCCACCGTATTGAAACCGCAGGCTTTCAACTTGAGTAACCGATCCTCCCAATATTCGGGGACCACTCTGAAATAATGGACGGCACCCGACAAAATCCGAATGGGCTCGCCATCATACATAAATTGTGAACCTTTATACGTCAGCACCGCCATGTTACAACCCTCCTCGCTCGCTCAGATATATGCCTAACCCGGACAACGTAGGGCACCATCTGGATTCATGAATGCTTAAACGCATCTTTCTCGATGTGACCTGTGGGAAACAGCAAATTCGCTTATACCCCACCACCGTCCCTTTGTAAAATTCTTCCCAACCACCATCTGCCCTCTGCGACTCCAGTGTAAAACGCTCAATCCGTTGGCCTGTCTGGATATGTTCCATCAGCACCACCCGGTCAAACGATCGTTCTTCCTGCAAATCCAGCTCGATCCAAGCCTGCTCCGTTCCTTCGTGAGGACACCAATACGTTTCCTGGCGTTCCGTCAGCACTTCCGATACGGCATGTTGTTCATCCATCGTCTCCGATGCTTTTACCGGCGCCTGCAAGGCGAAATTTTCCTGAAAAATGGTACGCAGCGAATCTCCCAATTCCTGTAGTCGCTCCACATCCCGTTCGTGAATGAGACCACGCCTATCCGGTGGCAGATTCAGCAAAAAGGTGGCGTTACCCCCCACTGCGCCGTAATAGACGGCGAGCAGTTCTTCCAATGTTTTGACCTGATCATCTTCACTGGCATGATAGAACCATCCTGGGCGAATCGAGGTATTTACCTCGGCAGGGTACCAGATCAGTGGGTCACCTTGGGAACGAATGACCTCTCGGCTTCCCAAATCACTGTCCTGCGTATTGATCCTTGTGGCGAACTCACCATCATCCACCTGTTGTGATTGCTCCTGAATTTTCTCATTATCCTGCATATGCGCTGGCACAACGCTCCATTCCGATTCCCGTGTATGCCCTGCCTCATTGCCACACCAGCGAACATCCGGCCCGCATACCGAGATGACAGCTTCGGGCTGAAGTTCACGAATAAGCTTATAATAGGCATCCCAGTCATAAATCTGCCTTTTGCCATTCGGACCCTCCCCACACGCGCCGTCGAACCATACACAAAAGATATCGCCATAATTCGTGAGCAGCTCGCGCAACTGTTGGAGGAAAAACTCGTTATATCTCTCCGAATCCCCGTAGGAGGCTTCATGCCGATCCCAAGGAGAAAGGTACACGCCAAACTTCAACCCGCCCTGACGGCAGGCATCGGCGACTTCCTGAACCAAATCCCCCGCACCGTTCCTCCATGGACTTGCCGAAACCGTGTGCGCTGTAAACTGACTTGGCCATAAACAAAATCCATCATGATGCTTGCACGTCAAAATCAGCCCCTTCATCCCCGCAGCCTTGCACGCCTGCACCCATTGCGCTGCACTCAGTTCAGAAGGATTGAAGATCGCCGGGTCTTCCTCCCCAGTGCCCCATTCCCGGTCCGTGAATGTATTTACCGTAAAATGAATAAACGCGTAGAACTCCATCTCCTGCCACCTCAACTGGCGTTCCGATGGCCTTACCTGTGCTACGGACTTAATCCATTCGGATGTTTGCAGTTCTTGATTCATGGCGTATCACTCCTTTTATTTCATGCATTCCTATGTCACTAGACCACCATCGCTTGGACCGCTACTCATTGCACTACTGTTCATGAATTGCTGTGAAGCAAACCATAACTGCTGCTTGGCTTCTTCGACCAAATGTGGAGCAATGGGATAATTAAAGCTGCCTTCATACCGCACGCCTGATCCCATATGTATCTCTGTGATACCCGTTTGTTGGACGAGGATCTGAATCCCATCTACGGTTATCCCAGAGCCAGCCATGACAGCGATGTTCAAGGTTTCCCCCAGTTCCTGAAGCTGTTTCAGTTCCAGCATGGCTTCAGGCGCTGTCTGTTTCCCTCCCGATGTAAGCACACGCTCGACGGTGCCCAATGTGTTGATGGCCTTGAGCGTCTCAGTCAGGCTTGCGCTCACATCAATTGCACGATGAAACGTAACGCCCAACCCCTGAGCTTCCGCCATACATGATTGCATGGATAAAAGATCCACTTCACCCTCTCCTGTAAGGGCGCCGATCACGATGCCAGCGGCTCCAAGTTCTCTAGCCACGCGTACATCCCGGGTCATGACTTGAATGTCATCAGTGCTATAGCAGAACGAGCGGCTATGCGGACGGATCATGACATACACCGGGATGGAGACCTTGGACATCACTTGCTCCATGACACCATAACTGGGGGTAAGTCCTCCTTCGCACATCGCTGACACCAGTTCAATTCGGTTTGCACCACCTTGTTCGGCGGCTCTGGCATCTTCCACATTCACAGTAATGACTTCCAATACAGGCTGTCTTTCCATAAGGTCGCTCCCTTCACTTCATCGTAGATTATTCCAGAACCGTTAACCCGCATCGATAGATATCACTCGAACTGCACACAGCCTGATCCATGACATAAAGGACCGACTGAACACTTCATCAGCGCTCCTGCGGTCCTTCTTCATCATTATTTGACGACGGTCAGCTTCCAGATCTCAATCTGAAAAGGCTGACCTTCCTGAAAGATATATTGTTTGTCGGCAATGATCTTCATGATTGGATTCTCCTTTGGGGACCGGAATGGGCTAGCAAATAGAGAGCGCAACGGACATCATGTACTTTGTCTGATAATTTTTGTTATTTTCGTTATTTTTAATGTTATTATTTATTAGCAATAGTCTAAAACGTTAGGATCAGAACGTCAATACAAAAAAAGACACCCAGAGGGTGTCTTCATGTCTTGGATAACCTTTCGGTTATCCGAGCTTTTTCTATTTTTTACGCCGAGCCTTCGTCATTCGATTAAACATAATCAGTGCAGCAATGATCATGGCTATCATGGCAATATTACTTGCCACTTCTTGTGATAAGCCAAAAAGAACTCCAAGGTTAGTCACCAGGCCTCTTACAATCAGCGCCACTACAACCAGCAGGATTGGACTCAAAAAATTATAATTTCTCATTCCTCGCAACACTCCTGACCCCATTGTTCAGAACTACGAATCTCATAACACTATCATAACAGTAGCTATTCCGTGTTACAACAAAGGACACCCGCGAACAGTGTCCTTTGCATGTACCCACGTATTCTACTTTTGATGACAGAACAACCTTTTGATTGCTGTTATCACCTGATATATCCGATTATCTTCTACACCTGCTTGAATTCGATCCAATCAATCTGGAGGCCTGGTTTGGTGAAGTCCAGTTTCAATTCATACAGTCCTGCTTCAAGATCTACTTTGACAAGCTTCTGTCTGATCCATTTGCCTTCCGTACCATTCGTTTGGATGGTGGTCACCAACTGATCATTCAGGAGCAGGTTACATGCACTTTGAGCCAGTTCCGGCTCAGGGGACATGATCTGTACGATAATCCGGTAATGGCCTGCCTCGTCCACTTTCATGTAGACGGGTTCAGCTACCACAGGTTTCACCTGTGCGTTCTCCACCAGCGCCTGAGCTTGCGCAGCAGATAGGGATGCATTCGCTTGGAACGAAGCGACGTTCTCCACGATCTCGTGTTTTCTGCCGGACACCGGTGCATTCATGATGAACTTGCAGATGTTAATCGCAGAGCGTTGCAGTTCTCCGCGCGTCAATGTTCCATTTTCCAAAGATTCAATCGTGTTATCATCCCAACCGTTGATCTCTGCGCCGTAGTTCGGTACAACCATGTAGAGATCATTCTGCGCACGAATCATCCAGTTGGTGTATTTGCGATCAGCCTCTCCACCTTCGGTCACATCGTTCATAATCGCCCACCAGTCGGTCATTACGATACCCTCAAAATTCCATTCGCCACGGAGAATCGTGGTGTTGAGATCATAATTGGATGCCGCCCAGTGTCCGTTAACCGGGTTGTAGGAGGTCATGATGGAGTTCGCTCCGCCTTCTTTTACAGCGATTTCGAACCCTTTCAGGTAAATTTCACGAAGGGCACGCTCAGAGACAACAGCATCTACTTTGCTACGGTGCTTCTCCTGGTTGTTGCAGGCAAAGTGTTTCAGTGTGGCATTGGAACCACCCTTCATGATACCTTTCGTACATGCTGCAGCAAATACACCCGAGATCAGTGGATCTTCAGAGAAGTACTCAAAGTTCCGGCCATTAAGCGGGCTCCGGCGAATATTCAGTCCAGGTCCGAGCAGGGTATCCACCTGATTTCTCAGCAGTTCCTGTCCTTCCATCACATACAACTCTTCAACGAGATCTTTGTTCCATGTCGCCGCAAGCAATGTACCAATGGATACCTGTGTTGCCTTCTCGCCACTATCCATACGAATACCGGACGGGCCATCTGCCGTACATGCTACCGGAATCCCGTAGTTAAACAGACTGTCGCTGACACCACCAAATGCGGATGCCGTTCCCGAAGTAACGAGCGGGCTGCTCATGCCTTCGCCTCGGATAATTGCCGCCAGATCCTGATCACTCAGTTGAGCGATGAAGGCTTCCAGACTCACTTTGCCAGCCTTAACATCACTCAGCTTGTAGCCCTGGTTACCCGTCTGCTCCAGCGTTTGCGGGAGATTCTGCTCAATCCGGTTCGCCATGGAAACTTTACGCTTCGGCACTTCAGCATAAGTCAGTTCATATGATCCATCTTCCTTGCGCAGACCCGGTTTCATCCGTGTAAAATCTTCAGTTGGTGCCATCGCTTCTTGCAGTTGCTCCACCAATTGAAGGGATTCAATAACATAGCCATCCTGGCCATCGATGCTAATGAGATCCACTTGTTTCACACTGGTTCCTGCATGTAGTCGGTAAGTGCCTTCTTCCAATACGTATGCGGAAGCATGACCTGTAACACCTGCATCATCGTAGGATGCCATGGCATGGATCGGGAAGCTGATCGTCAGAAGTTCTGACTCGCCCGGCTGCAACAATCCTGTTTTGCCGAAAGCTACTAAAGCCTTCACCGGTTGTCCCAGTTTGCCTTGTGGTGCTTCATAATAGACCTGCACTACCTCTTTGCCCGCATATGTTGTACCTGAGTTGGTCACATTGACACGAACTTCAATGTAGGTTTCGCCGTCTTTGGACACGGATTTCGCTTCTTCGTGCTGGGTCAAAAACGTCGTATAAGACAGGCCGTAACCGAATTCAAACTGAACGCGCTCAGGTCGAAACGTTTCGAAATAACGATAACCTACATAGATATCTTCCTGATACAGGTTCTTGAACTCATTGCCGTAGTTGCTTGTCGAAGGATAATCTTCGATGGAATATGCAATCGTATCTGTCAGTTTACCGCTTGGTGTAACGTCTCCCGCCAGCACATCAGCAATCGCGTTACCACCCTCCATACCGCCATGCCAGGAGTAAATCACACCTTGGATTGGATGTAGATACGTTTCGTTTAACCAGCTCATATCGATGATATTCGAGACATTCAGCACAACGATTGTGTGTTCAAACTGCGAAGTGACTTGCTTCAACATCGCTTTCTCATCTTCTGTCAGTTGGTAACTTCCTGGCGCATCCGCATTATCCTGATCTTCTCCCGCTGTACGACCAATCACGATAATGGCTTTGCTGGATTTGCTTCTAGCCTGTGCAACAAGTTCATCCGTCAAAGGCATTTCTTTCTGATTCCATGGCTCGGCTGCCCATACTTTTCCGCCATCATCAAATGGATTTTCCTCAATCCACTTCTCATAGACAGCTGCCAGCTCTTCATTCACCGTAATATTCTTTTTGCTGCGAAGACCATCCAGCAGATTTGTTGTGTAGGCCACATGAACACTACCGCCTGAACCCGTACCGCTCCGATAATAATTGACTTGAATTCGACCAAAAACTGAAACGTTTTCGTTTTCGCGAAGCGGAAGCACTTGGCCTTCATTTCTGAGTAGAACGGCTCCTTCTGCGGCAACCGTACGACTAAACTCTGCAAACCCTTCCAATGGAACTCCGATTTGATGTGTGCTCAATGATTTCCCTCCTGATTGTCATCCCCATATCTAAAAACGAATAGACTATTCTATGATCTGGTAGATTCACTTGTACATAGTCTCATATTAACAGATTACATGCATGAAAATATATGAGAAATATGCTTTAAATTGATTTAAACATCTATCAGATGAACAATAGCGTAAGACCAATGAAATTTTATGATTTTCACTTTACTATAGTAGAAGAAAGAAGAAGGTTTACTCAAAAAAATGATAGAAAATTAATAGGAGCGTCATTATCAGCCCGTTCTTCTTTATGTTAATGTTCATGATCAGTTTAGTAAATAATAACACCAAAGTACTTGATCGGATCGAATTTCATTGACTCCTATTTAATTCAAGAGAAGTTAAAGTGCAAGATACAGGGTTCAATCAGGGCTTAATTTCGCATTTGCTTATAATTTTATCCACACTATTTCTTTTAATAATTACAAATAATCTTTCAAAAACCCTGAATAAGATATTATGCGAAATAATACGTATGGGAGGAATGTATGTTATAATATCCCTGTTTTTACATGTGTTTTCTTATTTCTAGTAGGAGTGTGAACTAAATGTCCACAGGAACCATTGAAGCAAATAAAAAGATTCTCCAGAAAATATTTTCAGAAGATTTTTGGTTTCTAATACCTGAATATCAGCGCTCATATGTGTGGCAAACTGATAACATCACTGAACTATTAGATGACTTATATTTTGCTTTCATTAATAAACCAGAAAGTGAATACTTCCTCGGCTCGCTTGTACTTAAGAAATTTAAAGATAGCTCTTTTCCCGAGTACGAAGTCTTAGACGGTCAGCAAAGATTGACAACATTTTTTATAATGATGGCTGTTCTAAGAGATATGATAATAAATCAAAAAAACAAGGATACATTGCACAGGAAAATTTTTCAAGAAGAAAATTCATTAGAAAGTATACCATCTCGAACCAGAATTACTTATAGAATAAGGGACAACGTTGAAGACTTTATTCAAAATTATATTGTAAAAATAGATGGGACGAATTCTTTTAGTGAATTACAATCCAAAATAGTAAATGTTAACGTTTCTATATCTAATATGTCTAATGCTATATTACAAATGCATAAACAGTTCTCTACAATGGAAGAAAATTGTAACCTTGAAGAATTTATAAAATTTATATTTAATAAGGCAATATTTATTTATGTATCTACAGAGAATACAGAAGATGCTTTTCGACTCTTTACAATTCTAAACAATCGGGGCATTCCTTTAACTAATGCGGATATATTAAAATCACAGAATATTGGAGCGTTATCCAACGAAAAAGAAAAAAACAAGTATGCAACAATATGGGAAGAAATTGAAGGGAAGCACGGAGATGATTTTGATCGTTTCTTACAATTCTTACGAACAATTTTAGTACAAGAAAAAGCTAGAGCTAACCTACTGGAAGAGTTCAATGATAAGATTTATCAAATTAAGTCACCCAAAACACCACTTCTTAGCTTAGGTAAAGATACGTTAGACTTTGTTAACAGATACAATGATATATATGAATCAATTATTGAATTACAAGATGAAAATCTAAGTAATAGTATTAAAAATTTACTTACTGTCATGAAAATAGGATTGCGTTCTGAAGATTGGATACCACCACTGATGCACTACTATGCTAAATTCGGTATCGAAAAATTAGAATTATTTCTTAGAAAATTAGAATATAAATTCACTGGGGATTGGGTCTGTGGTATTTCACCTACAGTACGATTAGATGCAATGAATAACATACTTAAGGAAATAGATAAAACTAATGAAAACAATTTAAACGATTTATTAAATCACAGAAAATTATTCTATGTTGACCCTGAAGAACTAAGAACCAATATTGAAGGAAGTATTTACAAAAAACAGTTCGCACGACACTTACTTCTAAAAATCGAATATTTATCTGGGGACAATACGGTACATTTATCAAATTATCAGTATATTACTGTCGAACATATTCTACCGCAAAATCCTCAAAAAAATAGTCAATGGCTAAATGACTTTACGGAAGGTGCTAGAGGTTATTGGACTGATCGAATAGCTAATCTTGTATTAATCAGTAAAAAGAAAAATAGTGCTTTGAGTAATCATGATTTCATAACTAAAAAACAAATTTACTTAAAAAAGAGAATTGATGCTTTTAGTGCGAATAAAGTCTTCATTGAACAGAGTTCAGTATGGACTCCTAAGGTCTTAGAGGAACGTCAGACTTATCTTATAACGCTCCTCTCAAAATCAATATAGTAGATTATCAGAATAATACTTCTAAATATAACAAGACTATTCCGGGATTCCGTAAGTCATTCAAGAATATCTTAGACTTAATTAACAACACGTGCTATTAATCTAGGTGTAGACAGCTCATGAATAGCTCGAAAAGCCACCAACAGACCTGTTCGTGGCTTTCTTTTTTCATATCAATATTCTATTATGTTGTAAGTTTCGCATACACCAGGAAGAATAACATGTCTTCGCCCATGATGACATAGCCTGGAACCCGGTAGACCAGATCTACAAGGACAAATGCCACCAGCAGCCCTACCATCACCGCCAGATGACGTGGCCGGAGTCGTAGATGTGCGTGTCTGTAACGGTGGAACACAAGGGAGGTCGACAAGAAATACAGTAGTGCTGATCCAAATACAAACCCTATCATGAACACATAGTTTAACTGATTCTGATATAACAGCTGAATCGATGCAGCGATCATGCTCATAGAGATGTAGATGAACAGATGGCCGTATATGATCGCTTGCCCGGCAGTCTGAATCTCTTTGCTGACCTTTTTCTCCACGTTGTCGAAGTACTGCCACCACATCGCAATGACAAAGATGGACGTAAAGGCGGCAAACAAGATGGATTTCATGTCCCAATGATCGGCTTGCAGCACAGCGATAATGCTCACCACCGATTCACCCAGCAGGATAAGTGTAAAGAGTGCAAAACGTTCCAACAAGTGATGGGTCTGAACCGGTACCTTCACCAGGTTTTTGCGTCCGATCAGCGGAAGTACGATATCCACAGCAATACCCGCATACAAAATCACGTATCGTAACCAGGAATCGAAGAACAATGAACCTGATGAGATCAATATGCCAATAAGGAAACAGATACCCAAGTAACGAGCCGCTTGCTGCTGATGCTCGCTTTTTGACTTGTGAGCCGTCAGATACTGAATGGCCGTAAACGCCCGTGAACCGATATACCCGATGAAGAAGGAAAGATAGTATTGGTCAAAATGGGTAGAGAGGCTCGCCGTCATGACCATCACGGACAGGAGCTGAAGGATGAGGAATATTCGATGGATCAGGATATCCTGACCATAGCGATTAATAAACAAGGTCTGACCGACCCATGCCCACCAAACAGGGATGAAAATAAGCACAAACTTCATTAAATATTCAAACGTTATTACTCCGTGTTCGGCATGCAACAAGACATGACCCGCTTTGGAGACCGCTGCTACAAAGAGCAGATCGTAGAACAGTTCCAGCCAGGTAACCTTTTTCTCCATCATCCTTCAATGCTCCTTTGGTTTTTCATTTACACATACACTCCGATGACAGAATAACCCTCCAATCGCTGTTATCCCCTCTTATTAATTCGCAGCTGTAGCAGGTACGAGCGTTCTTACCACGATCGGTTGCAGATTATCCTCAATTTGAGGGCGGTATTTCTCAAACCACTCTGGCAGCATCAATTTTTGTCCAAGCGAATCAGCAGGTTCATCTTTGGCAAAGCCCGGAGGATCGGTAGCAATCTCGAACAGAATGCCGCCAGCTTCTCTGAAGTAGATTGCGTTAAAGTACTGACGATCCCGAACAGGAGTCGGTTGGTATCCGTAATCACGTACAGCTTCGCTCCACTGTGCATGCTCTTCATCGTCTTTTGCGCGCCATGCAATATGGTGCACGGTTCCTGCGCCGCCCATACCCAGAGGTATACGGGTCACTGGAACATCTACGACATTACCGATATCCCCGCTGGACCGGAAACGAGCATACTCATCATTTTCACTCACTCTGACAAATCCCATGATTTTCTCAAGAGCATCCATCGTTCTTTGCGGATTAACACTGAACAGGACAGCACCGCCGAAGCCTTTGATCGCTTTATCTGTTGGAATCCCTTCGTGCGCCCAAGTGCTGGTTGCTCCTTCTTCACGTTCAACTAGTTCAAGCCGCAGGCCTTCGCTATCTTCGAATTGAAGCAGCTCTTCATTGAAGCGACTTGTTTTGGTTACCTCAATGTTATACTGTTCCAGCCGGTTCTGCCAGAAGCCAATCGACCCAGGAGGAATGACATAGGAAGTGATGCCGACCTGACCTCCGCCAATTTTGCCCCGTGGTGATCCAGCCGATGGGAAGAAGGTAATGATGGTACCCGGGCTTCCGTGTTCGTCTCCAAAGTACAGATGATATACATCAGGTGCATCGAAGTTAATTGTTTTTTTCACGAGACGAAGTCCCAGAACTCCGGCATAAAAATCAACGTTGGCCTGTGGATCGCCTGCGAAAGCTGTAATATGGTGAATACCTGCTGTTTGAATAGTCATGATTAATTCCTCCTTGGTGTGGTAAGCATGTTTAAATTGATTAGGTGTTAGAGATATTTGAGTTAGTTAGTTGATTTATAGTAATTTGTATTATCTTTAAATTAAGATATATGGTCTAGCAAATAATATGCTAGTCGTTATTTTGATTGGCCTGTTCTTGTTTCAATTTATCAGGAGTCACGTCATCGCCGTTTGGATCATAGATGGTTGCATTCAGCAGAATGTCGTTGACCGAACCGCGAAAAGTTTGCAGATATTCCTTGCGAAGACGAGCCTGTTCCTCTTTCTCCATCTCCGTCAATCCGCCCTCTTTGGCTTTTCTTGAAAGTTCATTTATTCTGGTCAATGTTGGGATCATCATCTTGATCTCTCCTCATGTAATGGATTAAAGATATTTGTTCTTGGCTGTTATTTATATTTAAATTAAATATCTTAAGTTAAAGATAAATGATTTGTGAGCGGTTGTCAACTCTTTTATAAAAATTAAATTACTGCCCCCGTTCCTCTGCTCTACTCCATGTTGCTTTAACTATGAATCCAGACAAAAAAGGGCTAGCTCCGCATTAGTTTCACTTACTACGAACCTAGCCCTACATGTATTTATTTGATTAACCCAGCTTTTGACCACAATTTGGACAGAAGTTGGCTCCTTCATTTTTGGCTCCACAGTTCGGGCAGAAGTTTGGCTTCTTGTTGCCTTCTGTAGATGAAGAGTTACCTGAATCACCGTTGCTATTTCCCGCTGGCTTCTGGTCGTTATTCTGATTTTGGGACGAACCCGCATTGTTGTTCTGATTCTGGCCTTGATTCTGGTTCATGTTTTTCATCATTTCATTGGCCATGTTCATACCCATCATCATGCCCGCCATATCCGAAGCTGCGCCGCCGCCCTGTACTTTACCGGATGAGATACCATCTGTCATGCTAACCTGCTGATATTTTTGCAGATTACCAATCATCTCATGCGAAGCGGTCTTCGTAATCATATCCTGAATCTCTTTTGGATAATTGAAGCTCATTACTTGGAAACCGGTAATCCCAATGCCGATGTCCATCATCTGCATATCCAGATCTTCCTGAATCCCCTTGGCAATATCTGATGCATTGGCCTGCAGGTTGAACATATCCTTCCCTTCACGGCTAATCCACTTCATTAAAAGTTGATCCAGCACAGAAGTGATTCGGATTTTGACATCCTCCACCAGATAACTCTGCTTAATGCCTGCAATCTTATCGATCAGAGTGACATAGTCACTTACTTTAAAATTAAATGTGCCGTTGGCCCGAATCGGCATCCCACCCGGGAGTTGTGCTGTTGGAATCAATACCGGACTTTGCGTGCCCCAGCGCACGGTGAACTCTTTCGTATTTACAAATAGTACTTCGACCCGCATGCCGCTGTTGAATCCGAATTTGAACCCTTTTAAGGTAGAAAGGAACGGAATGATCTCGGAATCAATATTAAACGATCCTTCGTCCTCGAAAATGCCTTCCACTTTACCGTTATTCAGGAAAATGGCGTCCTGACCCGAACGGATAATGAGTTTACTCCCCTTCTTGATCTCCCGGTTGCTCCACTTCCAAAATATCATGTCATCTCTGAACTCTTCCCATTCCACCACATTCGAAAATTGATTTCTGAAAAATCCCATATTCGTTTCCATCCCTTCTATATTAACATAATTCGCAGACTCCGTTACTAAAACGAACCTCTACTTCCACTGTGTGAATGACCGCCTCGGGAGGTACCTCCACCTCCACCGCCTCCACCGTTGTTATTGTTCTTCTCGATTTTGCGCTTGGTTACGGTTGTACGGATGTAACGATCCTGACGATCAATTACACTGGAATTGCTTGAATCCTCATAAGTCGCACGATTGACCGTGACACGTCCCCCGGAACGATAAGTCATCATACCAACAACAATACCGCCAAGGACCACAGATACTCCCAACTGAAACCAGCCGTTGAACAAAATATTGTTCGGATTTACACCGGGTTCATACCCCATATATTTGTAAGAGAGCTCAATATATTTCTCAAATGCGAGTTTATAATCCCCACTAGACAAGTCAGAAGTAATTCGCGTACGAATAGCATCAAGCCGCTGATCGCTCAGATATTCTTTTGCCTTATAAAATCCAGCCAGATACACTTCGCGATTATTCATATCCATCGTCAATATGACAGCATTACCAAATTTCTTATCGTACCCTAACCCCTGCTCATCATAAAAATCTTCCGTTAAGAGCATAACATCCTGATTCTCAACATTATTCGTTGTATAGATAACAAAGTCCGTCTGCCGTTCCGCGCCATACTGATTCGCAAGTAGATTCAATTCACTTTTCTCCTGCTCACTCAGCAGGTTGGCCTCATCATAGATGAGGTTTTTGCTCTCCGCTGCGGATGCCGATGACATGGGAAGCGACGGTGCGACAAGGTTTATCATAAGTAAAATGAGCGTAGCTATCACGGCCAGAGGGGTTCTTTTCATCATAAGAATCCACCTCCCATCATCCAGGAAACCAGCTTCAGTGACAGCAATGAGACCGCAGAGACTCCTGCGAACCATCCGGCCACTTTGGCTTTGCTGATCGGCGGTTTACCGACCACTTTACCTGTCTGACCATTCATGGCAAAGGTATACTGTGCACGATTATAGTCATAGTTGACCATCCACACCGGGAGCAGCACATAGTCCGCATGTTTGAGCTTGGTATCAATCTGTTTGTCCGTGTAGCTCACGCTGCTATATCCGGATACGGTGGAGGCAATATAAGAATCAATGTACGATCTCGTTTTATCCTTGGCCCGTGGAAAAAGTTCTTCGTCCGTATAACTGTATTTTTCCGCAATGTACCCCGCCAGATACGGGGTCTTGAACAATTTCAGCTGGTTATATGGGAAAGGCTCCAGCTTATCCATCAGCTCATCCTTCATTTTCTCCGATGCATCAATGGGCAGATTCACGTAATTCAGCCGAATTCTGCGGTATATATCGAAATGCTGTGTTTCCGTGTAATGGTAGTCGCCCTGGGTGTAGGACCTGACCTTGGTGCCACGACCATGCACTTCGATTTTGTTATGTAACTCATACAACCAGAACGGCACGTACATGCCGGTAATGCTCTGAATCCGATCGGCGGACATGAAGCCACTTGGCGTTAACAGGCCGTTTCTGCACCACTTTTTGAAAGCCTGCTTGGCTTGGTCCTTGTTAATCGAAAAGGGAATCACCATCGCGGGGGCCAGGTTGCCCGTCAGCCGATCACTCAGTACAACCGCTGCACCGCAGAAGCTGCATGTCGTCGCACTGGTCTCCGGCTCCGTCACGATGTCAGCTCCGCAGCTGTTACAGTGGTATTCCTTGACCTCATTTTCGGTAAACACTTGTCTCTTCAACGGATCTGGGATCTGCTCTATGTTGTCCTGGCGGCCGCAGCTGGGACAGGACAATGCACCTGACACACTGTCAAAGATCATGCCACTCCCGCAGTTGGGACATTTATATTCAATAACCGGCATCTGCTCACCTCAATGTTAACGAAATGGTATAACGTATTACTTATTCTTCAACTTCTCCTGAATCGCTGCGAGTTCTTCCTCCGCACTTGGCGACGCACTCTCATTATTACCCGTATCTGCGTTCATGTCCCTCTCCAACTGGGCTATTAATTCGTCCAAGTCATCTTCCTGTGCCCCAGCGCGTAGTTCTGCCAAAGCCTCTGCTTCGTTCAGCGCCTGATTCGCCTTGTCTTCCATGGCCTTCAATGCAGCATCAGCTCTGCCCGCAGATGCATTCCGTTCGTTGGCCTGTTGCTGAGCCTTCGCATCTGCCATTCGGCCTTTCAGTTCTGCATGCCGCGCTTCCAGTTGCCCCAAATCTGCAACGAGCTTGTCATTCATATGCTTCATCATCTTGGCTTTGGCGGAAGCCCGTTCATAGGCAGCCTGCAATTCGTTCATTTTGTCAGCCAGCTTCACTTTCTTCTCCAGAAAACCACGTGCCTTGTCTTCGTCTCCCGACTCCGCTGATTTCTCAGCGTACCGCTGTAATTTCTTGACCTCGGCACTGCACTCATCCAATGCTCGCTTCGCCCGGCTCTCATCTGACAACACCGCTGCTGTCTCGGCCTTCACCTGACCCAGATCACTGCTCAGGCTGCGCATATACTCATTCACACTCTTCTCCGGGTCTTCCGCCCGAGACAGCATGTGGTTCACATTGGCCTTCATCACGTCTCTAAACCTCGATAAGATTCCCATGACTTGTTCCTCCTCCGAAAAGTTCATATGTATACTATAATACATGAATACGGCGACATACGTTTCACATTTCACGATGGCAAGTGGAGTTAATACGATCCAAATCCATACTATAATAGCGTAATATAAGAAAAGACGAGCACTTATAGTGTCGCCTGATGACCTTATATAAACTCTACAGCTCCCTACCTAACTACGGTTCAACCAAAAGACTCTCCACCGCTGTGAAAAACACATCCAACAGCTCAACGTTATACGTCGTGCGGACGTATTCTGTGATTAGAGCTACATCCTCTTCCCTCTGATACTCCAAACATGGACGGCCCTCACTCCACAGCACCCTGCACGGGAACTTTCCGACAACATCCTTAATGATGTGATCCGGTTCAGCCACTTTATGAATATCTCCCATATGAAATTTCCTCATTTCTCTATACTTATCGTGTGCAATTATCCATTAATTTTGAAATAGTTAAGGATTCGATTCAGTGCACTTCATCACATTCAACTCGAAGAGTTATGGCGACATACCCCTTAGGTATTTTTACAGGCATGGCCGTGTTGGTTCTCCCATAGGTGCCATTCATCCGCAAGTTGGCTATAATAAGGGGATCAATGATTTCTATAAAAGGCAGGAAAATTATGCGTACACGAGTTCACTTTATCGCTCCTTACGAATCGATGATTCCTATTATACAAGAGTGCATTCCTCGTTTTCCCCAGTTGGCCATTCAGACGGACGTGGGCGATTTGGCGAACGGTGTGGAATTAGCAACCCAAGCTGAGAAAAACGGTGCGGAGATTATCATCAGCCGCGGCGGAACCGCCCAACTGATTAAGAAAGCAGTGACCATTCCCGTCATCGATGTGCAGCTATCAGGCTATGATATGATTCGTTCGCTTACACTGGCAAGCCAATTTAACGGCCAAACAGCCATCGTTGGCTTCTCCAACATCACCTCTGGTGCACAATCGATTATTGATCTGATGGATCTGCCCCTCAAGGTCTATACCATACATAGCTCGGAAGATGTGGCACGATTGCTCTTGGAGTTGAAGGCTTCTGGTTACCGCCAGATTGTCGGGGATGTGATCACCGTCAACACCGCGAAGACCTATGGTCTGGAGGGATTGTTAATCCAATCTGGCCAGGAATCTATCCTTAGAGCCATGGAGGATGCGCAGCTGGTCTACCGTTATTTGAGCAAAAATCATGCGATATCGATCATACTGAATGACCTGGTTACACAGGAACATCCCAATTTACTTATTTTAAATGAACGGAATGAAGTCGTATTCGAGAACCTGACCGATTTTGAGAAAAATCCGCTAACCGATAATCATATGTATCTGACCAACACCAGCCTGGATTTCCATCAATCCCAGATCCAAAATGTGTTTATCGTGGACGATTACCAGCTCACGGTTAACGCCTATGAAACGACCCTGGACAACAAGAGCTACAAGGTATATATGCTGGAAAAAGGACAACCTTATGCCTTTGCACAATTCGGCATAACAACGTTCACGGACGCATCGATGGAACCTATCGTTGCAGAATCCCCTGCCATGCAGGCGGTATTGAAGAACATTCGGGCACTCTACGAGCATCATGAACCGATCTATCTGCTGGGTGAAGCGGATTCCGGTAAATCTTTTCTGGTCAAACATATTCATCAGATGTACTCCGGTGGTGGGCTGCTATTACAGATTGATCTCACGCAAGTTCCGCCCGGTCATTTGCACAAGATACCACTAGCCAAGGTTCGGAATGTAGAGATTAACCGTATGGAAGCACGTATGGAAGATGAGGAGTTGCTCTCTTTTATCCAGAGCTGCCTTCAAAGCCAGATTGGCGTGTTTATACTCGGGGAGCAGGCATTGAACCCCCTATGGTCACTCGACTTAGAGCTTAATACGATCATGATGCCAAATCTTGCGGATAGACCAGAGGATCTGGCTCCACTGATGCAGCATTTCCTTACGGGTTATTACCAGAAATACGGAACTACTGCGGTGAGAATAAAAGAAGATGCACTACAGCTGATCCGGGATCAGATCACACATATGAATGTCAACCAGTTGAAACATTTGATCAAGCAGGCTGCACTCAATGAACAGGAGTATGTAATTACCACCGCTACCTTGTCTCGTTTACTGGATCAACAACCTCTTTCAAGCCAAATGAAGTTGAATGGAACTCTGAAGGACATCGAAAAGGAAGTTATTCAGTTCGTGCTCCAGGAGGAAAATAATAATCAATCGAAGGCCGCAGAGCGTCTGGGGATTAACCGGGCCACATTATGGCGTAAACTTAAAGATTAACTTTAAGTTTACGTCTTTTTTCTCGCCTTTATGTGTTGCATTTTTAAACAGTTACGTATGTATTTTAAATTTACAATAATTTAATGTTGCTATATTAAACGATATGGGATAACATAATCCCTGCAAGCGCTTCATAAAAACGATTACTTCATAAGGAGCTACTACTATGAACATTAAAGCAACTTTAGATCGCATCCCTGGCGGTATGATGGTCGTTCCTCTGTTACTCGGTGCAACCATTAATACATTCTTCCCAAATGCCTTGCGCATTGGCGGATTCACGGAAGCTCTCTTCGTTAACAGTTCCAGTACATTGATTGCACTGTTCCTGTTAATTGCCGGTACACAGATTACGTTCAAAACAGCTGGTTCGTCCGTCGGCAAGGGTGTTACCTTGCTTGTCGTCAAGTGGGCGATCGGTGCAGCACTTGGTCTCGTTGCCATTTTGTTTGCAGACTCAAGCGGGTTATTCCTGGGTCTGGCCCCACTTGCCATTATCGCTGCGATGACCAACTCTAACGGTGGTCTTTACATCGCACTCGCTGGTCAATACGGTAAAGAAGATGATAAAGCAGCCTATCCATTCCTCGCGCTCAGCGATGGTCCATTCCTGACCATGGTAGCGCTCTCCATCTTCGGTGCAATGGGTTTCGCCAACGGCATGTTCTCTCCCATGGCATTCGTTGCTGTATTGCTTCCGCTCATCGTTGGTGTCATTATTGGTAATCTGGACCGCAATCTGGCGGAGTGGCTGCACAAAGGCAGCGACAAACTTGTTCCATTCTTCGCCTTCTCACTGGGTATGGGAATCAACTTCTCCTCGATTATCCAAGGTGGACTTGGCGGAATCATGCTTGGTGTTCTGACCGTACTTCTCACAGGCGGAATTGGATACCTGCTCTTTAAAGCCATTGGCTGGAACCCCATCGTTGGTGCTTCCGAAGGTTCAACCGCTGGTAATGCGGTAGGTACACCTGCTGCCATCGTGGCTGCTAATGCTTCATTTGGCCCGATTGCCGAGATTGCTACGGTGCAGATTGCGGCGAGCGTTGTTACTACAGCCATCCTGTTGCCGATCTTCATCGGGTTCCTCTCCAAACGACTGGAGAAATCAGGTGGAGTCGAGAAATACAATCAACGACCAAGCACATAAAGGGTTTGCTCCTGAACTAATGTGCTTAATCTGTGCTTAATGGATGATCTGAACGGACTTTTTATTAAATTGTGCTTACAAAGGAGGGATGACTGCATGAAATTAGCCATTATTGCAGATGATTTGACCGGTGCCAATGACAGCGGGGTGCAGCTTGCCCGTCATGGCTTGAAAACCAGTGTTCTTTTTAATATGGATGAAGGCCCTCTTACACGTTACGATGCCGTCGTCTTTGATACAGATAGTCGTTCCATATCCTCACAGGAAGCGTATAACCGTGTATATCAGGCTGCTGAATTGCTGAAGAACATTGGGTTTGAGACGATTTTCAAAAAGATGGATTCGACCATGCGTGGAAATATCGGCATCGAGATTGATGCCCTGTATGATGTCGTCAAACCTGATTTCATGATGATCGCTCCGGGTTATCCAAAAAATAACCGTACCATCCATGAGGGGATTCATTATCTGAACGGCGTTCCGCTCGCGGAAACCGAGATTGCGAATGATCCAAAGACGCCCGTAACTCTTTCCTACCTTCCGGACCTGCTGAAACAACAGACGAATTATGAGGTGGGCGAAATAACGGTTGCTGATCTGGACGTTGGCCAAGGTCACATTCAATCGAAACTAGAACATTTTAAGCAAAATAACATTCCATATGTACTCGTAGATTCTACAGAAGAACGGCATCTGGAGATGATCTTGCAAATGACTCGCGAGCTGGATTATACCTTTGCCTGGGCAGGGTCTGCTGGCATTGCCAACTACCTCCCTGCTCACTTCGAGCTTGAATCCAAGTCCACCGAACTCACGATACCCGAGAATCCCGGTCCGATCCTGACGGTTGTGGGTAGCGTAAATAAAAACTCCCGCGAACAATTGTATCGCTTGCTGCGCCAATCTAAGATTGCATCCGTTTCATTCCACTCCTTCAAAGCAGTATCCGCAACCGCAGATCGCGCGGAAGAGATGGAACGTGTCTATAACGAGGTCCGAGACAAAGCACTGGAAGGACAAGATGTCGTCCTCTACTCCACCGCAGAACAAGTGGATATCGAACTGGCACGGGCAACGGGCGAAATTCGAGGTCTCAATCACACGGAAGTCAGCAACGAAATCGTACTTGCGATGGGTGAGATCTGTGCCAGATTGTTGGAAGAGGGACTTTTCAAAGGGGTGTCCATGACCGGTGGCGATACGGCAAAACAGATCTGTCTGAAATGGAATATTAGCGGCTTCGAGCTGCTGGATGAGCTTGAAATCGGCGTGCCGATTTCCAAGTTCATCGGGATTGATGATCTGCATGTGGTTACCAAAGCAGGCGGATTCGGCAAACCCGATGTCTTTATCCATGCGATTCAAAAATTAAAAGGGGGTATTCTTGTATGAAACCTACAATTGGAATTACAATGGGCGACGCAGCAGGTATTGGACCGGAGATTATTATGAAAGCACTGGGTCATCAAGAGATGTACGATCAGTGCAATCCACTCGTTATCGGTGATGCGAAGATTCTGGAGCGTGTGTTGCCAGTCATCGGCTCAAGTCTGAACGTTAACGCGATTCAAGAGCCTTCCGAAGCCAAGTATGAATTTGGTACCGTGGATGTGATTGATCTGAATCTCGTTCCTGCGGATCTCGAATACGGTAAAGTATCTGCCGTGGCTGGGGATGCAGCTTTCCAATTTCTCGCCAAAGCCATTGATCTTGCCAAAAAGCAGCAGATTCATTCTATCTGCACCGCGCCTTTGAACAAAGAAGCTTTGCATCAAGGGGGGCACCTGTACCCGGGACACACCGAAATTTTGGCTGACCTGACGGATACGCAGGACTTCTCGATGATGCTGACCACGCCTAATCTTAGAGTTATTCACCTGACTACACACATGGGTCTGATCGATGCTATTGCGAGTATTAATCCGGAAAGAACCTACACCGTCGTGAAGCTAGCTCATGATACGCTGAAAAAAGCAGGCTTTGAGAATCCGCGCGTTGCCGTATGCGGAATCAATCCTCATGCCGGAGAGAACGGCTTGTTCGGTAATGGAGAAGAAGAAGAGAAGCTGCAGCCCGGCATTGAGCGTGCACAGCAGGAAGGCATTAACGTGGTTGGTCCACTCCCGGCGGACACACTCTTCTTCCGCGCTGGTCGCGGTGACTTCGATATCGTCGTAGCCTGCTACCACGACCAAGGCCATGCACCGATCAAAGTAATGGGCATCGAGGAAGGCGTGAACATCACTGTTGGCCTGAAAGGTGGTATCATCCGTACGTCTGTTGACCACGGTACAGCCTTCGATATCGCTGGCAAAAATATTGCCGATGATAAAAGCATGCTGGCTGCCATCCGCTCTGCTATTGAACTGGCGCCAAAGGATCAAGTTTAATTATTTTCTAGATATATATACTTCTGACGTAATATATACATTAGAAGGAAAAGGCAATCCCTTTGTAACTTTAGAGGGTTTGCCTTTTTTGTAGATCATGCATATATACTATTCTTTTATTTCATTTGCTTCTTCATCTATTAATCCATTTTTCCCATTGAAAAAAGTATATTTAGTATAAGCCCTATCATATTGAGTCGGGGGCGTATTCTCAACAAGAATTATTTGATGGTAATTGCCTAGTTCAACTAAAATTTTATAAAACTCTTCATAAACTTCTGGGTCTCTAACTTGATTTTTTGTTGACCCTTCGACAACATGTGATTCCTTGCTATCTTTCTTCAGAGTCCCTACATACTTACTAATTGAATCTAACATTAATAAACCTGGATGACCTTTAGCATAACCAGCTTCCTTGCTTTTGAGAATAGCGCCGAGATACGATAACTGCATGCTTTCTAGCAATCCTCCACTTTCATGAGAATATACACTGGCTCCATTATAATAAGGGATAAATTTTTCTCTATGAATATACGTTTCATCAAGAGGATCATATTTTAATCTTTTCATAAATTTTCGGTACTCTATATCAAGTAAATTAAGAATCTCATCTTTTTCTATACCTTTTACTTGTAAGGCAGATAGTCTGCCCTTTAATTTTTCTTCTTCTAACCCTAGCGCAATAATAAGAGATTCTTTTTCCTCAATTTTATGGTAGATTCTCATGCTTTCTCTAAGAATTTCTTGATCTTTTGTCAGTCGATTAATCATGCTGTTTAAAGTTTCTAGTTGAGAAAGGAAGGGAACTTCTGTTTTTTTGCTAAAAACTTTAATTGCTTCATCAAAAATTTCACGTCTTTGATTAAGATTGCTTATTTCATAATTTAGTTGTTCTGTTTTCTTTTTTTCAGTCTCTATTAAACCTGCAACTAGAATTTTTTTACCTTCAATCTCTTTTTTTGCCTTTTGTAAAACAATTTCTGTTTCACCAGTATTTAATGATGAGTTGGTATGGGTATGGGTTATTTGTGAGTTACACAAAGGGCATTCAAGCGTTTGATCAGCAATAATCAGCTTATAATTCAATTCTAACGTTTCTTTTATTTCAACAAGTTCTACTTCATATTCTTCTAATAAAAGTAATTTTGAAGATATAGATAAACTCAATGATTTCTCTTCTTTACGTAAATTAAAAATTTCATTTGAGATATCTTCTATATCTCTTTTCAGTTTAATATATAACTGGTTTTCTTTATTCTCATTAGACTTACTATTCTGAACTACTTCCTTCTTTTCTTTTTTTGTATTTTCTATTTCTCTCTCTACTCTATCGATCTTCAATTGTAACATTATAGGATCATCCGCATCCCGATCCCTTAGGTAAGATATCAAACCGACTATCTCTTTTCTCGCTTCTGAAATTTGATTTTGAATCTCTACTATTTTTTCATTTAATGTATCTTTGTCAACTTCTATTAAGTTAAACATCAATTTAAACGCATGTGGATTTTTATTTGCTTTAAAAACGCTGTTATTTTCGAGAAAGTTATCCGTCCCTAGGTTGTGTTGATGTATGTACACATACCTAAATATGTCTCTAAAAGAGACTACTTCAATTTCCTTTTCTGTACTGTGTTGTTTATGTCTAATTAGTTTGTACTCATTAATACTTAATTTTTGCATGATAATGTTCATTGCTTCTTTGATGATTACAATTTTCGGAGTGAATTCTTCTATTTTATTGAATGGACAGTAATACATTCTTATCTTATCGAAATTTTTTTTCAAATCCCTATTAAGAGTAATAATTTCGTCACTAATCAATAGTTCAAGATAAACTTGATCACAATAAGTATTCAATTCTTTTTGAACAGTTAGATCAATTTTTTCGCTTTTTCCTAAGCAATAATCAATCAAGCTTAATATTAATGATTTTCCTGAAGTCTTTTCACCGCTAATGATTGTAAGGCCCTTATTGAATTCGATAGTTCTTCTAAAAGAAATACCTTGCAAAATTAATCTTCTTAATATTATCTGACTCAAGCCTTACCCTCCTTTAATCTTTTTAAATTTTTAGCAGTATAATTAACCCTCTCGAAACTTGATACGTACCTTTCTTGCAACTCCTGAAAAAAAACTGAGTTGTGCTCTTCATAGAATTTCATTCCACTGCTTGAAATTCTAATTTTAATATCATCTTTCTTTGTCGATAAAGTTGCTTTTAATTCGATAAAATTTAAATTTTCCATTCGAATTATGATATTACTAATCCTTGATTGGAAACGAAAAAATTGATTGGGGGAACTAGTTATATTTACATCTTCAAATATTGTGATAAGGTTAAAATTTACAATCGCATAATAAAACACAATCTCTGAAACTGATAAATATTTTCTTCTTTTTGATGACATAGAACTAATCAAACAAAGTACTTTCATTAATTCTAATTTTTCATTTTCAAAAAGTAATTCAATAGATGACGGAACCGACAAGTACCCATCCCTATCCCTTAACATCTATTTCCTCCCCACCATACCTCCAACTTTTCATCTTCTGCTAAAAGATGAATCAAGCCTCTGATCTCATCCTCATCTGCCAAATTGTCTTTTAATAATTGTTTCAACCTTCCGTAGTCTAAGTTTTTCAAACTGGAGTGTACAATTTTTAAAAACTCCTCACTATTACCATACTCTTTATAAGTATCTGCGTATCTTTCTTTGTACTTTATAAAAACTTTTCTAAGCATCATATCTATTATATTTAACGGAATGGCAGCTCTTTTCAATTCGCGAATATACTCTTCTGAGGCTACATAAAATGCAGAACTAAGTTCAATTAAAGAATCATCAATCTGTTCAATCTTTAACTTTTTATAAAAAAGATTATTAGCCACATCTTTTTGAAGATCTTCAATACCTGCACCGACTACAATTTTAGAAATAGGTAATGCTGTATCCTTATCTTTTCCAATTACGCTAGAAGTTTTTCCCTTCATCTTCTCTAAAATCGCTCTTATACCTTCAGCATGAGTAAATTCTTTTGTGCTATAGGATATAGTAAGTAGGCCAAATTCCTCTCTAAGCTCTCTAATTTTTTCAGAACTTGGATCGGCTAATATTATATAATGTTTTGTACTAAAAAAATCTTTGTGTTCTTTTATAAGTGTTCTTATAAACTGATCATCAAAAGAGAAACCCATAAAAAGTATCTTCCTAGTACCTGTTACTAATTTCAAAATATTCTCATACTTCTTATCACTATAAAGCTGTTGGTAGCTTTCTTTACTAATGACAATGGTTCCGGAATTGGAAATCGTACCATGTAACTGACAAACCCTTTTTTGATCAAACAAATTTTGTGTATTAAAGTTTATATCTCTCAGTAAAATTGGATCTAATTCGCAATCTAAATATTTGTGAAGTATACTTTCATAATTTGTAGTCAAGAAAAGATTGAAATTCATTTCTTTTAAATCTAAATAATTATGAAGTAGATCATCATCAATTCTTTTGTTTTTACTCTGTATCGTTGTTGCTATATATTCTTGAATGTCTTCTTCTTGAACTGTTGTATATCTTTTTAAAATATCGATTGCTTGCCAGTAATCATATTTCTCCAAATCCTTTTCTACAGCCAACTTTACAAAAGATGAATCACCTACAGCATACTTTGCAGTTATTTCTCTTATTAAGTTTCCCCAATTGGGTATATTAAAAGGCATAGATAGCCCTGCGCCTATGAGAGGAACAATTTTATTCTCATGATAATCATTACATAAATCTTCTAAATGTATACTCATAATTGGCCCCTCTTTTAGTCAATATCATTGACACTATTTTCTTAATAGTACCAAATTATACGATTTTTTTATAGTTCATTTGACCTATCTTCTTCTTTTAACAATTCACTATTTAAGTACTTCGTTCTATTTTTGATCCAGTTCTCTTTATCTCGCATTCGTTTTATCTCTCTTCATCATTTCACGTTCGCTCTGCGATTGTCTGCTTCGGCGATATGCACTTGGTGGCATGCCATTCAGTTTATTGAAGATGCGATTGAATTGAGAGAAGCTGGCGAAGCCGCACTGTGCTGCAATCTCGGTGATTTTTTGGTTAGAGTTCAGGAGCATTTGTTGGGCGTTGCGAATTCGGGTCATCTGAATATACTCGGTAAATGTAAAGCCTGTGACTTTGTTAAACTGACGGGATAGATGATGGGCACTCACGAAAAACCGTTTGGATATCTCTTCAAGCGACAACTCATTCTGATAATGGCTGTGAATATACGATGCAATGGCATACATCCGCTGCGACATAGACGAACCTGTCTCTTCACGAACGTAGCTATTCTCCGCTGAGTATCGATGGATTGTACAGAGAAACTCAACGAATTTGCTATGAATTGCAACTGATTGAAGTACGGAGGGATTCTGCGATAAAGAAAAGATTTCATTTAAAGGAGCTAATACCGCCTGACGCCGTTCTTCTGTAAATCGGAATATCGGTATTGGTTCTTCAAAAATCGAAAACAGTTCTGTGTAACCGCTCTCAAGACCGGGTGTATTGCGTGGCATGGCAAAGGTAATCATCAACCGTTTGGGTGGCACTCCCTTGGGATATTGCGTTTTATGTAGTAAGGAAGGCCGTAGCAGAACGATATCATACGGCTGAATCTCGTACATACTGCCTTCAATGATATGTGCAGCCGTGCGATCCAGAAGAATACAGATCTCATAGAAATCGTGGAAATGCTGAAACTCCATATTCAGTTCATGAGAGCGTTCGTCATAATCCAGATTATAAAAAAGTGAATCTCCAGGCTCGTTTACATGGATCGCATATCCCTGCTCGTATGCCAAAACCGATGGTTTCATGGACATGCCCCCTATCCCGATTCTAATGAGTTTATTTTAGCATGAAATGCAATAAAAAGACGTTATTTTCAGCATACAATACATAGTTTCGCCCATTTCTCTTTTGGTATGATAAAGTTGATATGTTAGCGCTTGCAGCATTCTCGTTCCAACAACGACTACAGCCTGTACTTACTACAAACCAAGGTGGGAAACCAACATGAAAATGAATTCCTTGTATACTCGGATCCATACCATTGTGAAACACTTGGAACGTGCACGACTGACCTCAAAGACATATATACCAGAGCTTTATCATAAAGAGAGTGGTTACCACTCCTGGGAACTGGTTCATGAGGACCCTTCCTCCTGGAACGTATTCCGTAAGGGGGATGGCTGGGGTGGTAAAGATGTACACAGCTGCTTCAAAACCCGCATTCAAATCCCGGATCATATGGAAGGAAAAAAAGTCGTTTGTACCATCGTCACCGGTGCTGATGATATCTGGAACTATGATAACCCGCAATTTCTGGCATTCCTCAATGGGGAACTGATCTGCGGTCTGGACGTGAATCATACGGAAATTGACCTAACACCTACTGCGGTAAAAGGTGAAGAATTCGAACTGGCACTATATGCGTACTGTAGTACTTCGGCAGCGGATGTCTTCCTCAATGTATATGTAGCTGAGCATCATCAGCCTGTTACAGATTTATATTACGATCTTAAGGCTGCACTCGATGCCGCGGATCTACTGCGTGAGGATGACCTGGAGCGGCTGAAGCTGATTGAACATCTGAATCAGGCGGTAAATCTATTGGATTTGCGTCAGGAAAACAGTACTGCTTTTCATGTATCGGTGCTGGAAGCCCGCCTTTATATGCAAAATCATATCTACGGTGAAACTCGGCCTGCAGGTGATCACATTCCCACCGTTCACTGCATTGGTCATACCCATATTGATGTGGCCTGGCTATGGACTCTGGACCAAACTCGGGAGAAGGTCATTCGGAGCTTCGCGAGTGTACTCTACTTGATGGACAAGTTCCCGGAGTATACGTTCATGTCCTCGCAACCGCAGTTATATGCGTACCTGAAAGCAGACTACCCGTCTCTCTATGAGAAAATCAAGGAAAAGGTAGCCGAAGGACGCTGGGAAGCGGAAGGTTCAATGTGGCTGGAAGCCGACTGCAACCTGATTTCGGGTGAATCCATGATCCGTCAGATTATCTACGGAAAGCGTTTCTTCAAGGAAGAGTTTGGCGTGGAGAACCGTGTTCTCTGGCTGCCAGATGTATTTGGTTATAGTGCAGCGATGCCGCAGATTATGCGCAAGAGCGGTATTGATTATTTTATGACAACCAAAATTGCCTGGAATGATACAAACCAGATTCCGAACGATACGATGTACTGGAGAGGAATCGATGGATCTGAGGTTTTAACGCATTTCATCACAGCGACAGACTATGCCAAGTATCCCGATTTCAGGCAACGGCGGTTCGAAACCACCTATAATGGACGGTTTAATGCTTCGCAAGTGAAAGGCACGTGGCAGCGATATCAGAACAAAAACATTAATGCAGATGTCCTGCAATGTTTCGGATTTGGAGATGGAGGCGGCGGACCAACGGAGGAGATGCTAGAGCACGGCAGACGGCTTGAAAAAGGATTACCAGGCTTACCGGACGTGAAACGTACTTTTGTACGAGAGTTCTTCGAGAAGCTGGAACAGAATCTGGCGGATGTTCCTTCCGTTCCGCGCTGGTCGGGTGAGCTATATCTGGAGTACCACCGGGGGACTTACACGTCCATGGCTCGCAATAAACGGTATAACCGGCATAGTGAATTTGCGCTGGCCGATGCTGAGTTGTATGCCATGATTCATCGTCAGGCGAATGCACAGGCGACCTATCCAACCAATGCACTGGAGCATGCATGGAAGCTGACGATGCTGAACCAGTTCCATGATATTCTCCCGGGCAGCTCCATTGAGCAGGTCTATGTGGATTCCCAGGAGCAATATGAAGAAGTTCTGCGTGTCACAGATGAGCTGAAAGACAGCGCACTGAACGGCATTTCCAGTCGAATTACATCTGATGGCGAAGCCATTGTGGTATTTAACACCACCGGATTTGTACGCACGGATGTGGTTGAACTGCCTGCTTTTGCAAGAAAAGTAACCGTCTACGATGGAGATCACCCTGTACCAAGCCAGCGAACTCCCGAAGGCGGACTTGTGTTCCTTGCAGAGAACGTGCCTGCATCCGGGTATAAATCCTTCCGAATTACACCGGATCTGACAGACGAGCTTGTCGCGGGGGTATCGGTTGTACAGTGGGAAGCAGATCAGCGCCACATCCATACACCTTGGTATGATATCCATCTGAATGAATCTGCCGAGTTCGTATCGGTCTGGGACAAGCTGGAAGGCCGTGAGCTGCTTCAGTCTGGAAAGCGTGGTAACGTGCTGCAAGTATTCGAGGATCGACCTGCGGAATACGAAGCGTGGAACATTGATGATTACTATGAACAGCATATGTGGGAGATTAGCGACCTAGAGTCGCTGGAGTGGGTTGAAAGTGGACCGGTGCGTTCTGTGTTGCAAGTGAAGCGACAGTTCCTGGACTCGATCATTGAGCAGACAATCATCTTCTATGCGCATACTCGCCGGATTGATTTCCGTACATTCGTAGACTGGAAGCAGGAACATTTGCTGCTGAAAGCCGCCTTCCCGCTCGATATCTGGAGTGAAAAGGCCGTCTACGAAATCCAGTACGGCAACGTTGAGCGTGCTACTCACCGCAATACGAGCTGGGATCAGGCACGGTTTGAAGTATGCGGACAGAAGTGGGCCGATCTGGCGGAGAACGGGTACGGCGCTGCTCTGCTGAACGACTGCAAATACGGATATGATATTCATAACTCGGTGATGCGACTGTCACTGATCAAGAGCGCAACGTACCCGAATGAAAATGCCGACAAAGAGCAACACGTATTCACCTACGCGCTCTATCCGCATCAGGGCGACTTCCGTGAAGGACGTGTCATCCAAGCTGCTTATGATCTCAACCGTCCGCTGGTTGCTCGTGAGATTGCATCGCAAACCGGTACGTTGCCGGGAACATGGTCAATTGCATCGGTCGATCAAGAGAATGTCGTGTTAGAGGTTATCAAAAAAGCCGAGAACAACGATGATATGATCATCCGAGTCTACGAAGCGCATGGCCGCCGCACTCGGGCTTCCCTCCAACTTACTGAAGGATCAAGTGCTAAAGCATATGCGTGTGATCTGTTGGAAAATAACGAAGCGGAATGCGCCGTGGAAAATGGTCGAATTTCTTTTGATATCAAACCGTATGAGATTCTAACCTTCCGGATTGCGAACGCGTAGCGGGTACATTTATCGATAAGTTATGTAGCATAGCCGTTCATATTACGGGTGCTTCCTGTCATTCATGACAGGGGCACTCTTTTTCTTTTTACTATATAAGTTCAACTAAATATTATTCACACTGGTACTACAATGACAGAACAACCTTCCAATCGCTGTTACCCCCATATTTTTCGATTATTCCTCAAGGGGAAATTTGGGGATAAAGGCGCACGCTTCGCTTTTTTAGGTTTTTTCTGTCCTCTCCGTTACGGTGTAAATCATTAATTAAACTAATATATCTTCTATCGCCGAAAATACAAAAATCCCCCCGGAATAACATCGGTAGAGCCAGCAGGCTGTACCATGTTTATTCATAGGGGTTTCTGATTACAGATGATAGATTATACAGCAACCAATTTAGCCAGTGGTTACGTTGGCCTTAAAATTCTTCATACTCACTCGGGTCCTGATCCCACAATCGTCCATCTGGACGGCTAAACGAAGAGATCATCTCCATCTCCTGCGCATTCAGCTCAAAGTCGAAAATATCAATATTTTCTTGCTGATGCTGAAGCGAGCCGGCTTTCGGAATTGGAATGGAGTCCAGCTGGATATGCCAGCGCAAGATGATTTGGGTAGGCGTTTTCCCGTGAGCTTCCGCGATGCGGAGAATTTTTTCGTCTTTGACGATGTCCTGAACAGCATCATTGCCACGTCCGATTGGACTCCAGGACTCGTTCACAATGCCATGTTTCTTATCCTGTTCCCGCTGATCGGCTTGGTCAAAGAATGGATGCAGCTCAATTTGATTCAGACTCGGTGCTACCCCCGTCTCCTTAATGAGGCGTTCATTGTGCTCGGGCAGGAAATTACTCACTCCAATGGATCGGATATATCCGCGTCTTTTCGCTTCAATTAGAGCCTGCCATGCCTCCACGTACACATCCTTTTTGGGGTTGGGCCAGTGAATCAGATACAGATCGTAATAATCCAGGTCGGCTCTATACAGGGATTCCTGAATCGCTACGAGCGCTTTATCATGAGCGTGATAGCGCCCCGGCAGCTTCGACGAAATCAGCAGCTCTTCTCTGGCAACGGAGCTCTGCTTGATTGCTTTGCCCACTGTTGCCTCATTCTCATAGTTATATGCCGTATCAATTAATCGATAACCCGCATCCATCGCGGATACGATCGATTTAACGCCTTCTTCACCTTTTAAACTATAGGTACCAAATCCAATTGCGGGTATTTTCAAGCCATCGTTCAATGTATATTCCGGAATGTGATGCTTCATGTGAGAACTCTCCTTTGCCAAAAGGTTGGATTTTCGTTCCGAGATTAGACTGTTAAAAATTGATCATCCTCTCGTTATTCTACCCCTCCCAGTGGGCTTGAATCAATTTGGCATAAGAGAGACCACAAGGTATTGGACGTTCTATTCGTTGTTTCCGACCAGTATATCAACAATGATGTCCAGCTGTTGCTCTACCGAAATGGGGTCACTGAGCAGAAACTCGTCAAAATCAATATTGTAGACCTTATTCGCTTTCCCTGCTGGCGATTGCTCAATCAGTTTCTGTACATCCTTGAGTTTATCCTCCGCCCCGTCATTGACAGCAAGGAATAACCGGTCACCAATAAAGTCAGGAATCACCTCAGAAGAAATTTCCCACGTCTCACCTTTGATCACGTCTGTCTCTACCTTGGCGGCTGGCTTCAACCCGAGGTACTTGTAGATGATATTGCCTCCCATATTGGTATCCCCGTATACAAAAAGTGCATCCGGACGCACATTTAATATGGAGAACGTCTCATCGGAACCTACATAAGGGCTAATCTTATCTTTATACTCCGCGATTTTAGCCGTGAATTGCTCGTTCCATAGCCGTGCTTCCTCTTGTTTCCCAAGAATATCACCAAACATCTCCACATCTTTAATCGGGTCGTTGTACTGCTCGACAACAATGGTTGGAGCAATCTGACTCAGTGCATCATACCCGCCTTCCACAGCCTCCGCAAATGCTGCCGTTGTAACAATCAGATCTGGCTCCAGTGACAGAATTTTCTCCGCATCTGGCGGAACACCCACATCTGAAATACCGGAAGTATCACTTATAAGTGGATTATCTAAAATAAATGTCGTTGTGCCAACTGGCTTCACCCCAAGCGCCATTAACTCACCCAAGTGATAGAAGCTGACAATTCGCTGTGGATTCACAGGAATTTCGGCTTCGCCTTTCAGATGCTTATACATCCGCGTTTCCGTAGCTACGCTGTCTGTAGTTACAGCAGTAGTCGTATCTGATGAAGCTGGCTGGGAAGCCGCTGCTCCTGGAGTACTGCTTGTCTGGCATGCACTTAGAAGCAAGGATGTACATAATAACATCATCGCCCCAAAGGCCGGTCGTGAAAATCTAAACATGGATGTGTCCCCTTCCCTAATCCGTTGATAATAAGTCTCATTCTCATTATGAGAACCGGAGTTAGGGGTTACAATAGACGATTCTAACCCGCGTAATGGATTATACTGAACCTGGATCTGTTGCCGATGTTCCGCACGAAACTGAAGTGGCGATAATCCGGTATGCTTTTTGAACAAGCGACTGAAATAATACACATCTGCATAACCTACGTTGCTCGCGATTTCCTGGATACGTGCCTCGGACTTTAGAAGGTACTGCTTTGATCTGTGAACGCGCACATGAATGAGATATTCAATGGGTCCTAGTCCAATCTGGTTTTTGAACAAACGGGATAAATAGCTGGCGCTGCAATGGTATCTCTTGGCTAGTTCCTCGGCTGTAATCGGCTCGCTATAGTGATCGTGAATATAGTGGATTGCCTCAGTGACGATGTTGGGTCTGCTGCTTTCCTTTTTGGCCAATGTCTGGATCTGTTGCCGCATGATCTCGTACACCAATGGAAGAAAGACCGACTGCGCCTGTAGCTTGTCTATGGAAGCGGGTTCTTGCCACAAACGGTTCATAGATTCACACTTTTCCTGAACAGGGAGTACTGCATACGGAGCAAACGCATACGTCACCTGGAAGCTCTTCCGTTCCTCCGGCGATAGACACTCGGCTGTATATAAAATCAGATAACAGGCAAAGTCCTGACCCAGCGGCACAATACTCAGCTCAGCATCTGCTCCCCCATGTAATATGTAAGATGAACGGGTCTGGTAGACCTTGCCCGATATGCTCACCCTAGCCTCTCCATGAGTAGTGATTAAGAAAAAGTTCGTATGCGCCACATAGTGATCAGGAACCGTTCCATGCTCCGCACGATAATGCCGAATATCCAGCAATCTAACGGCAGTTCGGCTCCACCTTTCGATATGGGCTTCCCAATCCATACACGTTCCCCCTACTTCTTCGTTCTTAAAATATGCCTATTATATCACAGACAAAAAGCCATCAACCCAGATGGGTTAACAGCTTATGAATTGAAAAAAACCTAATATTCTCGTGCAAATTGTTTATCCTCTTTCAGTTGCACAATATCATGCCCGGTTGGATTCTGGAACGCACGAAGTCCAAAGGTTTGTGCAACCGCAAAAATATGGTCAAAGATATCCGCTTGCACATTCTCATACACACCCCAGTTAATATCGTTGCTGAATGCATAGATTTCCAGAGGCAGCCCGCGATCTTCTGGTGCTAGTTGTCTCACAATCATCGTCATATCTTTATTGATTTTCGGATGATTCCTCAAATACTGATGGATATATTCCCTGAACACACCCACATTGGTGAGCTGTCTACCGTTCACGTTGCTTTCCGTATTCACCTGGTGCTCCATGTTATATGCTTGAATTTCCTTCAATTTTGCGGAAACATAATCGCTCAAGTAGTGAATTTTCTCAAATTCGGCGACCATCTCTTCTGTACAAAAACGAATGCTGCTGATATCGATATAGACGCTTCGTTTAATCCGTCTGCCCCCAGAGACCTGCATGCCTCTCCAGTTCCGGAACGAGTCTGAAATGAGGGCGTAGCTTGGAATCATCGTAATCGTTTTATCGAAATTCATCACTTTCACTGTGTTCAATGTAATGTCGATGACATCACCGTCTGCATTATATTTGGGCATTTCAATCCAGTCACCGACCCGCACCATGTCATTCGAAGATAGTTGAACGCCGGCTACCAGACCCAATATGGAATCCTTGAAAACCAGCATCAGTACAGCCGATAACGCACCAAGTCCACTCAGGATAATAAGCGGATTTTGTCCAATCAGGCTGGAGATGACGATAATTCCACCAATGATGAACAAGACGATCTTAGCTACCTGAATGTAACTCTTGATTGGGCGAATCTTCGACACTTCATAGGAACGATAGATATCATCGAAGACATTCAGCAGTGCGTTGAGCACCGTAATCATGATAACGATCATGTATGTCATCGCAGCCTTTTCAATCAAGGCCTGGTAGGACGGAAAAATATAAGCCGAATAATAGATGATAATCGCCGGCACGAGATGCGACAACTTATGGAATAATTTTTTCTCCACAATGATGTTGCCCCACTTGTACCGATTGTTGTTAACGATATGGTTGATCGTCTTCAGCACAATCTTTTTGGCTATGAAATTCGCAACCACCGAGATCACCGCTATAAAAATAACCATAATTATATTCGAAAGATATCCAATGGATGGCTCACTCATGCCCATTCCCTCTAGTTGATTTCTGATAAAGTCCATTGTTTCCTCCTAACGCAGTCTAGTTTAGCCTATTATTATAAAGTAGATTAGGTTGGTAAGCAAAATTTGTGCTTCCGCTCCGTTCTTCATATGCATTATATATATTAAAAAAAGACCCTTTCATTCAAAGAATGATGGGCCCACTTGATTATGTCGTCTTTATATCATTCACATGAGAAATGTCCAATATCTCACTTACTGTCACCAATCTATACCCTTCCGCGACCAGCTCATCCACCAACACACGAACCGCCTCCACCGTCTGGGAACGATCCCCGTATCCGTCATGGAATATGAGCACGCTGCCGGGTTTCACCGCAGACCGGGTATGCTCCAGAATGTGCTCAACGCCGGGATTGTCCCAATCTCTCGCATCACCGTTGACCGCACCAATCGTGCGATATCCGCGCTCCGCCGCCAGAGACAGTATATCATCATTTACTCCAAAATAGGGCGGTCGGAAGCTGCGGGCAGGTTGCCCCGTGACTTCTTGGACAAGATTTTCTGCGCGTTGGAGCTCCTCCCTGGCTTCCTCCAGCGTCAACTTGGTCAGGTTCGGATGCGTGTACGTATGGTTGGCGATCTCATGCCCTTCCCGGTGCACCTCTGCCGCAATCTCCGGGTGAGCCTCCATCTCTTGGCCAATCATGAAAAACGTCGCCCGCCCACCAACAGCGCGGAAAATCTCAAGCATTTGAGGTGTGTACACCGGATGCGGCCCATCATCAAACGTGAACGCCACAACCTTTTCCCGAACAGACTCCTGCTCTACCATCGCGATATTGACCATAAATAATACCCCCTCTCTGCAATTGACTGGCTACATCCCCCTTATTATTCCATGTCTATACGCCGCGGTCTAGTCAAGAAATCACAACTTCACCTGCTCTCTAATCTAACCTTTGATCGCACCTGCGATCATGCTCTTCTGTCTGGAGGCATACTTATTAAAATTTGCAATGAGTCACATAAACAAGCCACTCAGTCACTACTGTTTTTTCGAGTATTCCTCAAACTAACTCCCCCTGTATCTCTTACTATTCAAAACGGCACCTGTCCAAAAGTTTAGTAGATGTAGAATTTCAGAACGAGAACATTCTAAATGTAGTAGCTAGTGGTTTAATAAGCCTATCATTCTTGAAATTCAGGGGCATTAGAGCAGCAAAAGGTTGAACTGGAAACGAAGTTGTTAGAAGCCCCTTAGGTAAAAGAAAAAGCAGTCATTACAGAAGAATATCTGCAACAACTGCTTTCTGACTTAAGGACCACATCTCTAGACGTAACCTTCTTGAAATCAAGAAGTTGATTGGTAATTACGAAGAAAAGGTACTCGTATACAAGGAATATATGGAGTCACGTCATCTTTAAGCTACAAGTTGTGGATTTGAGGCGAAGGGAGTCGAACCCTGTCCGAAGATAACGACACATAAGCTTCTACGGGTGTATTCACCGTTTTGATGTCACCCAAGTATCAGTAATCCTTAAGAACAGGATTGGCCCAAGCAGGTATGGACTCAACACAATAGATCAAATCACTCTGTATGATTTCCGCAACAATTAAAGGCTCGTATGTATTATCAATAATGATAACCTGATCTGCGATAGCTAGAGCCGGTTTAAGGTTCTTCAATGACTCACCATATCGATAACGAATATCTTCTTCTGCAATCCAATGCCCACCTTGTTCAACACGTGAGGCTACACGATCTATATGCATTTGGACATCCTCAAGGCCGATATAGTATACAAAAATTTCGTAACTGTTTTCTTTTGCTATTTCCATATGTTTTAAAACAAATGATCCGGACAATGTCGTTTCAATAGCGAAGTTTACACCACTTTTAATCAGAGATCGGATTCTTTTCACAGCTTCCCTGCCAGCAGACAGGTCAGCACTGCGCGGATTCTCTGGCTTCAACTCTCTGGCAATCTGATCAGGATCAACCAGTTCACCAAGCCACTCTTTCATTTGCATGCTGAGTGTACTTTTCCCTGCTCCATTGGTTCCAGCAAACACAGTCATGACTGGTTTGGTTTCACTCATGATACTCAAACTCCTGCCGTTTTCCAGTAGCATCAAAAATAATTTCAAATTTATTGCCTTCAGCATCCTCACGAACGCGTTTGTTATTCTTTATATAATAGATAGAGGCACCTGATTCTTTAGCTTGTTTCCGTGCATATTGATTTGCTTTTTTCAAAATTTCTTGGAGCTGTTCTCGATTTTCAAACATCTGGAGTCCCCCAATCTAAATTTCTGTTTATTATATCATAAACTAAAAAACCACCAACCCAGAACGCTGGTTGATGGTTTCTTGACTCTAATGGAGGCAGGGGGCATCGCCCCCCATTTGGTACTTAATATTTGATAACTGCTGATTCGCCTTTATAATAGAAGAAAAATTTGCATCGCTCGGTAAAGAGATCTATATATAGAAGAACAAAAGAGACTGGTTAATTAATCCAGTCTCTTCTTAACAATTTTTATAATTAAAATAGATACATATATAACTAAAATCACAAACGTAACCAGCATAATTATCGGTCTAAATATGTTTACTGAATCTATCGCGTTTATGCAAATAATAGAGAGTATTAAGAATGCTATGTTCGATATATGGTGTTTTGTTGTATCTTTTTTTATCAACCGATAACTCACTAATATAACAATGTAAATATATAAACCCAAGCCTACAAAAACTGTCCAGTTAATAATCTCACGCCCCTTGTATTATTTATGCTATTAATAACAATAACTCCATAAACAAAATAAAGGAACCTCTTTACCAAAATAAAATGGAGTAGTAGGTTCCTTTATTGTCTTTAATTTGTATCAATTGCATGAAAAAATCTAAAGATCTGAATAATTACGTGTATTAGTTACATATGCGAGACAGCATAATAGGCATCTGCAACATCATCTTGAAGATCGCTAAAAGTATTGTAAAGGTCTACTGCAGCAAATCCAAGTGCGCCTCCAGCAGGTAAAAATGTAAGTACATTACCCATAGAGAAAAATGTAAGAGTAGCTGCGAACGAAAACGATGCCGCACTTACATAAGTGTCACGATAATTAGTTTCAGCGGAATCCATAGCTGCTTTAGCTTCATAGAAATAATTATTACTCTTCGTTATACTGGTTCTGGAAGCATTGCTTCCAGTAGGACCAACGTATACCCCATGATCAAATTTAAAAGATACACCACTATATGTACCAAAGGTATATCTAGTTCTATCACTGTTGCTGTAGTAATGGGAAATTGTAGGAGGGCCACCAGCGTCGCTAGAGTTTAATGCGAATGAAGTACCACCGAAACCAGGGCGGCTAAATGAGGTTGTAGGGAAATCATTTTCTGAAATCACTTCACCATTAACTTCAAGTTCATTTTCTTCATTAACAGAAAATGTTCTAACTTCGGTTGAATCTGCGAATTTTTCTGCATATGCCGGAATAGCTGCATATGCTTCTGTTAGTTCGTAATCCTTAGTCACAGTAGAGGTATACGAGGCTTTACCGTTTTCATCAGTTACTTGTTCTATAGTTGTGGTTTTGTTCAAACTACCAAGGAAATCTCCATCAACAGTATACAAATCTTTGCTGATCGAATTAGTTTGTATAGTGGGAGCTTTGGCACTTTCATCTGGCGAAGCATAAGCAGCAGAACTTCCTGTAACTATAAGTGCGGAAACAAGTAAAGATGATAACATTTTTTTAATCATAAAAACCCTCCTAATAAAGTATGTAATCTCATACATATTATGAACTGGGTTATTAAGGAAATAAAGGTTTTTTTCGGTTGTTCGAAAAGTAATCGCTGGAGGTCATGTGTTATGGCACTTATAGAGGTTTAAAATACATACGTTTTTTTATTTAGATATTCACCTACATGTGCCGCTAAAATAGCGATTCTTACTGTGAATATTTTCTTGTCCTCAGACAAATCTCAGTACACTTGCCAGCCGATTTGATCAGTCTAGAAATATACAAAAAAAGATGCTTCGTATGAATAAGAATGTGCCTGCCCATATAAACGCCTTCTTAATATTGGGTCCAGTAACTTAAATCATTCTGCTGTTCCAATGGTGTTGCCTTGGGAAGCTTAGGCTTTTCCGATTCACGTTCCCAGCCTTCCAGTATCACTATGTGGGCAGATTCAGACCTGTCCTCCCAATGTATGTATGCAGCAGTCACAAGAGAGTCCAAAGCAGCCATAACATCTGGCTTCCCCTTACCTGTCTTAACCGTAAGTTCATGGACCGTTGGTAATCGTCTGCGGCCGCTACTGTAATTAAACAAGATCCTTAGTACTTTCCGTTCGTAATCAGTCAACATGTTTATGCCCCCTGTGCTGTCGTCATGATCGGATGACATGCCAGTAAACCGGATTCCTTAAATGTCCGCGGCTGCCCTGACAATACTTTGACCATTCCGGATCGAATGCTTTTAACTTGGATACGACGCTTCGTTATCTTTCCGCTTTGATCCTCGTAAATGATTTCAACTAAACAACCCAAGTATTTCACTGGCATGTATATCCCTCCAATAAGAACGTTTGTTTGTATTATATGCGAATGTACGTTCGTTATTCAACATGAAAAAAGCTCCATCCGCAGATTTACTGCAAGATGAAGCTTTTCCAAAACCCTTCAAAGTCAAAATTCGTTGCTTTGATACGCTTATAAGTATTTTTGTAAAGATAGGTAAGGTGTCATTTTCACAGCATTTCGTAACAGTTCGATAACACCCTTAGTATGTGCTATTCTCGGATTTGGAGATAGAATTGGGACTAAGTCATCAACCAGTTCTTCCAATGTAGGAATTTTCACAGATGGATCTTTCTCGGCCGCAAGATTTGCTCGAACACATAATTTTAATACATTCTTAATTGAATTATACTGATCAACGTTTAGTTCATTTGCAATCACCCAATCCCACAATCGATATTCCTCGGGATCTACAGCAATTTGCCGCAGGAGCGTAACGTACAGTTCCAATCTTTCTACTTTCTCTTCTAGTGATTCGTTTGGCATAGTATTATATTACTCCTTTTTTATAAGAACAACATTACTACATTAGCAATTCTATTAGCCACTGAACTGCTAATAGATCCTTGAGCTACGCCCATAATAGCTTGTACAATAGCATTTTGAACTTGGTCTTCAACCGCGTCACCTAAAGAAGCTAAGAAATCCAATTCATTAGTAATATTCCAACTAGCTTCATCCCAGGCATCTTTCAATTTATCGCCAGGCAAGAGATCACGAATTGTATCCGAGTTATTCTTTACGAATTTAGACAATGCCTTAATTGCGGCTGATGCAACCTTTGCCTTACCTTGAATTTCAACATTATCGTTACCAGGTGCTGCATTGATAGTTTCATTTACAATAGGAGTTACAGTAGGCGTTGTAATAGTAGTTTCAATTTCAGTAATGATTTTTTCTTGTGGTAAACTTGAAGCAAAGGCACCGACCGATGTTCCTACCATCATAACACTAGATAATGCGAAGGCAACTCCAACTTTCCACGCTTTGTTCAACAAAAATATCACTCCTTAATTGGGATTTTGTTACATTTTGTATATTATATCGATCCACAAACTCTTTCAACCACATTTTGTAAATAATTGTGTATATATTGTTAATTTAGAAATAATGAACAAAATAAAACAAAAAAAGGACTTCACCAGTGTTATGACAGCAGTAATCCTCTACCGGTGCAGACAAGTATTATTAAGTGGTCCAGATCGTCAAACGTTTACTGGGGCGCAAGGCCACCGCTGAGCTTCAGACAAATAAGAGCCGGACACGCTGCTTGATAAAAATATATACGTAAACAAAACAGTCCTGATAATTATTACATCAATGAGCTGACAACCGAAGAAATAAAAGACATGATGGCAACTTGAAAGATAACTGGGTACTGATCGAACCTGAGACGCAAAAGCTACTTGTGCAATCCATGTTCCGTCAGATTGTAATAAAAAAAGAATCAGATCGGTGGAACATCATTCAGATGCTCACCGTCTGATTCTTTTTTTTCTTGGAGATTTTCTCTAAACGCCTTCAACATAGTACTTACTAATTAAGTACCATCTTGGAGGCGAGGGGAGTCGAACCCCTGTCCGAAGATAACGACACATAAGCTTCTACGGGTGTAGTCACAGTTTTGATGTCACCTGAACAGACGCCCGTATAGGTTGAATTCTACGTCTATAATTGTATAATTGTTATAACAGTTGAATATGATGATAAGGAGGAGCACATATGAAAAGGATGGTTGAGATGGAGCGAAAAGTATCCAAATTTGGTAACAGTCTAGGTATAACCATGACTGACGCTTTGAAGCAAATTGGATTGGATCAAGGTGATACAGTCAACATTGAGGTTAGTCCAGACTCAGGGGAAATTATTATTAAGAAGTCAACAAAAGTCTCTTTGCCTGTAGGAATTAGTCCAGACTTTATGAACGCTTTGACCGATGTCATCGAGGAATACGATCAAACACTTCAGGGACTCAAAGATAGATGACGCAAACTCGTTATTTATCTGTTCAGGAAGTAATAGCCATTAATGTAGCTATGATTCAACGTTACAGTCCAGGGGAACATATTGGCGTTAAAGAACCTGGATTGCTCGAATCGGCTGTTCACCGACCACAATCTACGGTATTTGGTAATGATGCTTATCCTACTATTTATGAAAAGGCTGCCGCTTTGTTCGAATCACTTGGTCAAAACCATCCTTTTCACAATGCAAATAAACGAACAGCATTTACAGCACTAGTTATATTTCTGCGTTACAATGGCTTGCATTTTAAAATGAATACCCAGAAAGCCGAAGACTTTACGGTGGATATGGTTAATCATCAATTCGACCGTGGACACGCCGCTGCAATCATTGAAGCCCACTCCCATCCGATAACAACATAAAAAGCAAAACACCATGTTTCTGCGGATGGTGTTCCTAGTGATGGGGGCGAACCGTGGCTGTGCAAAACTACAATTTGTCGCCACATGATGCTGAGAAATATGATGTGATAGCCTAGGTTATTAAAATAAATCTATTATTTTCAATTCCACACGACAATTTAAGGGATTTACCTCTATTGAAGTATAATTATGACACTAAATAACCTTTGGAGATGGCTACAGTGACCAAAACAAAAGGAAAAAGCATGGAGGAAGCAAGGCATTTAATCAAAGGCATAATAACATCTGAAGATGCAGAAATGGATAACCTGTTACGAACAAATTTAGAATGTAAGTATTGTAAATCGCCAATAACTTTTGTCAGGTCACATATTCGAAATGAGGTATATATCTCACATTTATTTCGTTTAAAGAACGGACATTCACACAATCTTGTAAATGGTAATCCCTGCGACTTTGAGGCTAATGTTCATCAAAACATTAAAAAACCTACAAGTAAAGTTCATGGGGTAGTTGCTAATAAAAACTTAAAGATTCGAATTAACATACCAATTGAACTAAAGTTTAACATTATGAAGGTTTTGTCTGAAGAATTCATACCCATAAAAGAAAAAGAAAAAGATAAATCCACTAGTTTAAGAAGTAACTACACTTCAAGTACCACAAAGCTATCGGATTATATTAACTCCGCAAAAGCAATTGCTAAAGTTGCTCATGAGTGGGATAAAGATAAATCAATAAATTTTATGGAGTTTAGTTTCTTTGGTGTTACAAGCAATTGGATGAACCTATATTTTGAAAACTGGGACAAGCTTTATAACAAATTTTCTTCACCAAAACCAAAAGACTTAATAGTGATGAGAGGGATTTTCAGTAGTGTTGATAAGATTGAAAAAGATAAGGATGGTTTCGATTGGTATGAAATCAACCTGAGAAAAACACCCATTACTCTCAGAACACAAGACAAAGTTAAGACATTCGCCCGACTAAGAGTATTTGCCCCAGTATTCAAAAATATTGTAAATGAACTGAATTCTGCAAAGAAAAGCAATAAAACAGTCGAATTATTCTTTTTTGGAATGATTGAACGCTCATCTAGCAAAGTCAGTAGTACTCAAACTATAAAGGGGATTGCTGTTCATAAGAAACAAATTCACTGCAACTTCCTTTAATAATCTACTTTAAAACTTCTTCGTACTCATCCACTCTCCTTTAAATGAATGATGTATTAAACGCAAAATCCACAACCAGATGCGGTTGTGGATTTGACTAATGGAGGCGAGGGGAGTCGAACCCCTGTCCGAAGATAACGACACATAAGCTTCTACGGGTGTAGTCACAGTTTTGATGTCACCCGAGTATCGCCCCGTAACCGGCTATACGTTGGGTCAGCCTGATTGTCTTCTTCAGCACACCCCAGGCGGAGATGTGACAGCGTATCCCACTACTTGTTAGCCCCTAATCCTGTCACATGGGCGATGCAGGTTAGAAGCACGCACACAGTTTCTTAGGCTGCGAAAGCGTAGTTTGTTTGTTGTTTGCCGTTTAATAGGCTTTAGCGTTGATGAAGCGGACGCGTCCCCACTACCCGCTACCCATGCTCGAACTATCCCCGTCGAATCCATAAACGCCCCCTCAATGAAGAAGGGCTCCAGGATTAATCCGTGAATACGGAGCAAAGGTGCTACACATCTTTTTCCTCCAAGGTAAAAAGATGCTTCTTTCAAACTCGGCATTCCTGTCTGCTACATGAATAATCATAACACAGGACACATCACCGAAATAGTACAGATTGCTGGAAGACATTCCAGCAGGCTGAGCATGTGTGCAAGGTTATCCAGTACAACAGGCTCAATCGTCTACATATTATACCGCGTCACCAATCGGAAGTAAAGTTTACCCAGATCCGATCACGAACAACTGTACCTAAGTATCTTACCCACTACCCTGACAAACTACGCAACAGCTGATAATTTAGATTCCTCACCGCACTTAGCTTCATACTCCTAGCAATTTACTTAATCACACACAACAAAAATCAGCCAACTTCATATTTCAGCTATTCACATCAAATCACCTTCCACACTACAAATAAAAAAAGCCTCAATCTTGCCCAATACAGGACAAACCTTGAGACTCCTTAACTCGTACAACACTCTTCCTAGCTCCATACGAGAACTAACTTACACCTAAGATGCAGCTTTCCACGCCCAACAATCCACTTAACGCGCAACCTTCTGCTTCTCGCGCATTGCCCGTTGAATATCACGTTGTGCATCCCGCTTGGCTGCAGTCTCACGTTTGTCGAACTGTTTCTTACCTTTACCCAGTCCGAGCAAAAGCTTCGCATAACCGTTGCGGATATAGATCTTCAAAGGCACAATGCTGTATCCGTCCTGTTTCGACAGCCCGAGCAGCTTGTGAATCTGCACTTTATGCATCAACAACTTGCGCGTACGAGTTGGATCGAGCGGATTATTTCGGTTCCCTTGTTCAAAAGGACTAATATGCATATTGTGAATATGAATCTCACCGTTCCGAATCGTGGCAAACGCATCACCAATATTCGCACGGCCGTTACGAAGAGATTTGATCTCCGTTCCGGTAAGCACCATGCCCGCTTCATACGTATCTTCAATGAAGTAGTCATGGGAAGCCTTTTTATTCTGTGCGAGCACTTTACTCTGTCCATCATTCTTGCCCATGTCCTCACTCCTTCTCCGTAAAATAAGCCGGTACCATGCTCTATAGCAGCGCACCCAATGTTGCACCAAGGTACCACGTGCCAGACCTTAATTGTAGCAAGTACGGCTGTTAAAATCAAGAAAGAGGCGACCTCTGCCGCCCCTCCTCATTACACCACTTTCAGACTGTGCGAAACAATACACCGGCTGAAGTTACTATTTCTCTAACGCTTAACTTGGAGGAACTAATTGCAGTCCAGCTCTCCAAGTGACTGTAGCCTTATTATTTTTTCTTTTTACGTACAAAAGCTGCCGTGCCGTTACCAGCTGCACCTTTGCTCTTCTTCCGCTTGCGTCGTGGTGCTCCGCCTTCCTGAGCGCCACCAGGAGTTGCATTCTCTCCAATAAATACACCGCTCGGCGAAGTGTTTTTGCGTCCACTTCCGCCTTTGCCACCTTTACCGCCGCCCTTGCCGGACTTAAAGCTTCCTTCACCGCGACCGCTGCCGCCGTTCAGACCACTTCCTTGTCCACCGGTTGAACTACTATCCGATCCACCCGATGTAGAGCTATATCCGCCTTTACCGGAGCCAAAACCAAAGCTCACCGCACCTTTGCCCCGGCCAGTCGATCCGCCAGCTTCACCAGTACGACGCTCACCTTTTGGTTTACCGCCGCCTTTACCTGCGTAGCCACCGGATGAGCCTGCGCTCGCGCCTGCACTCGCTGCTCCACCGCGACCGCCACGTCCACCTTTGCTGCTTTCTTCCGTTGATCTGCCACCACGACTGGCTCCAGCACCTGCCGAACTGCCTTTGCCGCCACGTGAACCGCTGAATCCACCTGGTCCACCCTTGGCACCGCCGCGTCCGCCACCACTTGCTGGGCGTCCACCTTTACCGCCACGTCCGCCACCGAAGCCGCCGCCAGGACGTTCACCGCGAGGTTTCATATCGACCATTTCAAAATCAATCGTATACTCTTCCATGCTTACACGTGCCACACGAATCTTCACTTCATCACCGATGCGGAAGACTTTCGAGGTACGTTCACCAATCAGAGCCATATGCTGATCGTCAAAATGGTAATAGTCGTCCGTGAGTGCACTCAAGCGAATTAGACCTTCAACCGTGTTCTCCAGTTCAATGAACATACCAAAGCTGGTCACACTGCTGATCATGCCTTCGAACTCTTCGCCTACTTTGTCGAGCATGTACTCGGCTTTTTTCATTTTCTCCGTATCCCGCTCAGCTTCTACCGCCACACGTTCACGTTCCGAAGACTGCTGCGCAATATCGGACATACGTGCTGCCAAATACTCCTGACGGTTCTCCGGCAATGCACCATTATTTTCAATGACTTCGCGAATCACCCGGTGAATGACGAGATCGGGATAACGACGAATTGGAGACGTAAAGTGACTATAGAATTCTGCCGCGAGGCCAAAGTGACCCGACATTTCGGAATCATACTTCGCCTGTTTCATGGAACGGAGCATCATCGTACTGATCACGGTTTGCTCTTTCGTTTCTTTGATATCTTCAAGCAATGATTGAAGTGCACGTGGATGAATCGCGTTGCCACGTCCTTTGACCTGGTGTCCGAAATTCGCCGCAAAGGCGAGGAAATTTTGCAGTTTTTCTTGATCCGGGTCTTCGTGCACACGATAAATGAACGGAACCTTCAACCAGTGGAAATGCTCTGCCACTGTTTCGTTCGCTGCCAACATGAACTCCTCAATGATTTGCTCTGCAATCGAGCGCTCACGTTTCACGATATCTACCGGTTTGCATTCTGCATCCACAATGATTTTGGATTCTTCAAAATCAAAGTCAACCGCACCACGGCGCATACGCATAGCACGAAGTTTCAAAGCAATCTCTTTCATCAGATGGAAATCGTCAACCAGATCCTTATAACGCTCGAGCAATTCGGGCTCTTCACCTTCAAGGATTTTGCGAACGTTGGAATACGTCATCCGCTCTTTAGTTTTAATTACACTCGTGAAAATGTCATGTTTCACAACCTTCATCTGGTCGTTAAACTCCATCTCACAAGACAAAGTCAAACGGTCTACCTGTGGGTTCAAACTACAAATCCCGTTGGACAGACGTTGTGGCAACATCGGAATAACCCGGTCTACCAAATACACACTGCATCCGCGGTTATAAGCTTCCTGATCCAGCTTGGAATTCTCCTGCACATAATAGCCAACGTCGGCAATATGAACACCCAGACGATAGTTCCCGTTAGGCAGCTTCTCTACGTTAACAGCGTCATCCAGATCCTTGGCATCTTCGCCATCAATCGTAACAATGTTAAGTCCACGCAGATCACGGCGCCCCTGTTGTACAATCTCTTGATCCGTGATGGAGTCTGGTGCTTTCTCCGCCTCTTCTACCACTTCATCCGGGAAAGCTTCAGGCAGCTGATGCTTGCGGATGACGGACAAAATATCAATACCCGGCTCATCCTTATGACCGAGAATCTCAATCACTTCACCCTCAGCTGCCGCACGGCCCTCCGGATAGCTGAGGATTTTGGCTACAACCTTCTGTCCATCAACCGCCCCAGCAAAATTCGTACGCGGGATGAAAATATCGCGATTAATCCGTTTGTCATCCGGAATGACGAAGCCGTACACCTCATGGCTCTGGAACACACCAACCACTTGTGTCACAGCACGAGTAACAATACGAACGATCTCACCCTCCAGGCGGCCGCCAGAAGGTCCTTGAGAAGTAACTTTAACCAATACGGTGTCACCATTCATCGCACTCTTCATATCATTGGCGTGAATGTACACATCAGGGTGCTCCCGATCCTCTGGAATAAGGAAAGCAAAACCTTTGGCGTGAGCTTGTAAACGTCCGCGTACCAAATCCATGCGCTCTGGCATGCCATAGCGATTGTTACGTGTCAGCAAAACTTTACCGGATTCCTCCAGCGTATTAAGCATAATCAAAAAGGCTTTGAAATCAGCTGCATCTTCGAGCCCGAAGTGCTGTTCCAACTCCTGATAAGTCATCGGTTTATAAGCGGTTTCCCGCATGAAGTCGAGCAATTGTTGTTCTGTTATCATTAATATATTCACCTCGGGAAACATAAAAGTGTAATCGGGTCTCATCTCTTTATGTATCGGAATCCATACCATTTTCATGCAGTACAATGTAACTGTCGTGAAGAGTGTAGTCGTGCAACCATACTATCTCATACCCTAGTATACACGAATTCAATCCGGCCCATCCGTACCTCGCAAAAAAACCACAGTTGCCGGGCGCTCCTCTAAAATCACGCTTTCACGTATCTCTACAGACATTTTATGCAATACACGTGCTGCACGCATCTGTAAAACGACCACATCCGAAAATTTTCTGTACACATGACATTCATTATAAGGAGTAAGTTCGCGTAACGAATAAGCGAGGACATACCATACATGATAGGGGTGTGTTGCCACTAAGGAAGGAAAACCGAACAGAAGTGAGAAGAAGACCGAAATCATGGAGTCAATAAATCGTTGGAAAAGTTTGGACGCGTAAGAATTTATTAAAAAACCCCCGTTTCTCCACGAAACGAAGGTTCATCAATGAAGCCATTGGCTTAAGCTATTCATTGCTCAGCAGTTCCAAGTCTTACTTGGAAACAACCGTAACAATAATAGACAAAATCATAAATCCTGCACCCAGTACCACCGTTGCACGTTGCAGGAAGAGATCCAATCCGCGCGCTTTCGTTTTACCGAAAAGATGTTCCGCACCACCGGAGATGGCACCCGCCAAACCAGCGCTTTTTCCGTGCTGCAGCAATACTACAGTGATTAGACCGATCGAGAAGACAACGAGCAGCAATTTCAAAGCAATATCCATTCTTTCCACCTCCTACCCATGTGGGCATAACATCTCACCATAAAAACAGTTACTTTAATTGTAACATAGCTATTGTTGTGATACAAGTAGTGCAGTTCATACAATGCCCTAAATTTCACCATCTACGTAATCTGCACGATATACCACTATTCTGTTTCAATAAAAAAGACAAGCCGGTTACCCGGCTTGCCCGTAAAAGCTGGATATCCAGCTTATTTTTTAAGGTTGTAGAATCCTTTAAGACCATTGTATTGAGCCAGTTCACCCAGTTGATCCTCAATGCGGAGCAATTGGTTGTACTTCGCGATACGGTCTGTACGGGAAGGAGCACCCGTTTTGATTTGACCAGCGTTAGTTGCAACAGCGATGTCAGCGATTGTGCTGTCTTCGGACTCACCGGAACGGTGGGAGATTACAGCTGTGTATCCTGCACGTTTAGCCATTTCGATTGCATCGAATGTTTCAGTCAATGTACCGATTTGGTTAACTTTGATCAGGATGGAGTTACCGATACCTTCGTCGATACCTCTACCCAGACGCTCAGTGTTCGTTACGAACAGGTCATCACCAACGAGTTGTACTTTGTCTCCCAATTTCTCAGTGAGCAATTTCCAACCATCCCAGTCATCTTCGGACATACCGTCTTCGATTGTGATGATTGGGTATTTCTCAACCCATGAAGCCAGAAGGTCAACATACTCAGCGGAAGTGTAAGATTTACCTTCGCCAGCAAGTGTGTACTTACCATCTTTGTAGAACTCAGTGGAAGCAACGTCCATACCCAGGAATACGTCAACGCCTGGTTTGTAACCTGCTTTTTCAATAGCTTCGATGATTGTAGTGATTGCTTCTTCGTTCGAACCAAGGTTCGGTGCGAAACCACCTTCGTCACCTACAGCTGTGTTCAAGCCTTTGGAGCTCAATACGGATTTCAGGTTGTGGAAGATTTCCGCACCTACGCGAAGAGCTTCTTTGAAGCTTGGTGCTCCAACTGGAAGAACCATGAACTCTTGAACGTCGATGTTGTTGTCAGCATGCTCACCACCGTTGATGATGTTCATCATTGGTACTGGCAGTGCTTTAGCGTTGAATCCGCCCAGGTAAACGTACAATGGCAGGTCCAGAGCGTCAGCAGCTGCGCGAGCTACTGCCATGGATACAGCCAAGATTGCGTTAGCACCCAGTTTACCTTTGTTTGGCGTACCATCCAAAGTAATCATCAATTTGTCGATTCCCAGTTGATCCAATGCATCCATACCGATAACTTCTGGAGCGATTGTTTCGTTTACGTTTTTAACAGCTTGCAGAACGCCTTTACCGAGGTAACGGGATTTGTCGCCATCGCGAAGCTCAACTGCTTCGTGGGCACCAGTGGATGCACCGGATGGAACGATTGCGCGTCCGATTGCGCCGGACTCCAGGTATACTTCAACTTCTACTGTAGGGTTACCGCGGGAGTCGAGGACTTCGCGAGCGTACACGTCAGAAATAATAGTCATTTGTGATAATCTCCTTTAAATTTAAATTTATTAAAAATTAGGACCACTTGTGTTTTCCCTTTTCCACTACGTTAGCAGAATCGTCTTCCGATCTCTGTTATCCCCTGATTTCTTTGAACTTATCGTCATAAGTTGGAATCATGTGATAAAGGCGAACGCTCCGCTTCTTCAGACTATTTCTGCTGCCTTCGTTCCGGGTAAACTCCAAACTTCCCAATTTCATATATGTTGTTGCGTAACTTATTTACGGGTAGCGATAACAGATGTTCCTGTCATTTCTTCCGGTTTAGGCAATTGCATCAGGTCAAGGATCGTTGGCGCGATATCCGCCAGGATTCCGCCTTCACGCAGGGTTACATTTGCATCGGTAACGATGAATGGAACCGGGTTCGTTGTATGAGCTGTGAACGGACGTCCTTGCTCATCGAACACCATATCCGCGTTACCATGATCCGCAGTGATCAGTACAACGCCGCCTTTGGCAAGTACTGCATCCACAACACGTCCCATGCACTCATCTGTTACTTCAACCGCTTTGATGGTAGGCTCCAGCATGCCGGAGTGTCCAACCATGTCAGGGTTAGCAAAGTTCAGAATGATGGCGTCATGTTTGTCTGCTTCGATCTCGCGAACACATGCATCAGCCACTTCATACGCGCTCATCTCCGGTTGCAGGTCATACGTTGCAACTTTTGGTGAGTTGATCAGTACGCGAGTTTCACCCGGAAGCTCCACATCACGACCGCCGCTGAAGAAGAAGGTAACGTGCGGGTATTTCTCAGTTTCTGCAATACGCAGTTGTTTTTTATTGTTCTGTACCAGAACTTCACCCAGCGTGTTGTCGAGGTTCTTCGGCGAATAAGCCACATAACCTTCAACCGTCTCACTGAACAAAGTTAAGCATACAAAGTGCAAGCCCACAGGGAACTTCGGACCACGATCGAAACCGCGGAAATCCTGGTTCGTGAATACTTGCGACAACTGGATCGCACGGTCAGGACGGAAGTTAAGGAAGATAACGGAATCGCCGCTCTCTACCAAACCTACCGGCTCACCATCCGCTTTGACGATAACCGTTGGTTCAACGAATTCATCAAATACGGATTTCTCATACGATTCTTCAACCGCTTTGAGTGGGTCAGTGTATTTCGGTCCATCTCCATAAACGATGGCGCGGTATGATTTCTCAACCCGTTCCCAACGTTTGTCACGGTCCATCGCGTAATAGCGACCTTGAACCGTTGCGATTTTACCTACACCAACTTCTTCAATCTTGGCGATCAGTTTCTGCATGAAGTCTTTACCACTGTCTGGCATAACATCACGGCCATCCATGAAGGCATGAATATATACATCGTTCATTCCTTCTTTTTTAGCCAGATCCAGCATAGCAAACAGGTGGTCGATGTGACTATGTACGCCGCCATCGGACAACAAGCCGTAGAGATGAAGCTTTTTGCCGCTTTGTTTCGCTTCGCGAACAGCTTTGACAAGTGTTTCATTGTCGTAGAACTCGCCGTCACGAATGGATTTGGAGATACGGGTCAAATCCTGGTATACGATCCGGCCGGCACCAATGTTCAGGTGACCTACCTCGGAATTTCCCATTTGCCCTTCTGGCAAACCTACAGCTTCACCGCAAGCAGTGAGTGTTGTGTGTGGGAATTGGCTCATGAAACGGTCGTAGTTCGGTTTCTTGGCTTGCGCGACCGCATTGCCTTCCACCGTGTTACGCAGACCAAAGCCATCCATGATGATCAGTGCTACAGGTTTTGGAGCTGTCATCTTACTTCGCCCCCTCAACAAGCGCGATGAACGAAGCCGGCTGCAAGCTGGCACCGCCAACAAGCGCGCCGTCGATGTCGCTTTGTCCGAGGTATTCTGTTACGTTCTCCGGTTTAACACTGCCGCCGTATTGAATACGAACTGCATTAGCTACCGTCTCGTTGTACAGATCCTTCACCAGCGTACGGATGTAAGCAATAACTTCATTCGCATCTTGGGAAGTGGAGGATTTGCCTGTACCAATCGCCCAGATTGGCTCATAAGCGATAACGACTTGTGCCGCTTGCTCAGCAGACAGACCTTCAAAAGCAGCTACTGTTTGCACTTTGCATACGTCTTTTGTTTGGTTCGCTTCACGCTCTTCAAGCGTCTCACCAAGGCAGAAGATTGGAGTCAATCCGTGACGGAATGCTGCATGCAACTTTTTATTGACAGTCTCATCGGTTTCCGCAAAATATTGACGGCGCTCCGAGTGACCAATAATGACATAATCCACACCCAGGTCTTTCAGCATCACGCCGCTGATTTCACCTGTGAATGCACCGTTGTCTTCAAAATGAAGATTTTGTGCACCAATTTTGATGTTTGTGCCTTTAACGGCTTCTACCAGGGATGGCAGATTTGTAAACGGTGCGCAGATTACAGTCTCCACGCCTTCAACTTCCGCTTTTCCTTTAACTTCCTGAATGAAGTCATTGGATTCGGAAACCGTTTTGAACATTTTCCAGTTACCTGCGATAATCGGTGTTCTCATGGGTTTCAACTCCTTCATGCTATAGACTAAAACTTACTTGTCGTTCAATGCCACTACGCCTGGAAGTACTTTACCTTCCATGAACTCGAGGGATGCACCGCCACCTGTAGAGATGTGGTTCATTTTGTCAGCCAATTTGAACTTCTCAGCTGCTGCTGCGGAGTCACCGCCACCAATTACAGTGTAAGCTTCTGTCTCTGCGCAAGCTTCCGCTACTGCACGAGTACCGTGAGAGAATGGCTCGATTTCAAATACGCCCATTGGTCCGTTCCATACAACCAATTTGGAGTTTTTGATTACGTCAGCATAGATCTCACGTGTTTTAGGACCGATGTCGATACCTTCCCAATCTGCTGGGATGCCGTCGATGTCAACGATTTGCGTGTTAGCTTTTGCACTGAAATCGTCAGACACTACGATATCTACCGGCAGGTAGAAGTTCTTGCCCAGTTTTTTCGCTTTTTCGATGAAACCGAGAGCAACATCAAGTTTGGATTCATCCAGCAAGGATTGTCCAATTTCATGTCCTTGTGCTTTGAAGAACGTGTAAGTCAGACCGCCACCGATGATCACGTTATCTGCAATGTTCAGCAGGTTGTCGATTACATCGATTTTGTCCTTAACTTTGGATCCGCCGATGATGGCTGTGAAAGGACGCTCAGGGTTGGAGATTGCTTTACCCAACACTTCAAGTTCTTTCTCCATCAACAAACCGGACACTGCTGGAAGCAAGTGAGCGATTCCTTCAGTCGAAGCGTGTGCTCTGTGAGCCGCGCCAAACGCATCGTTAACGAAAACGTCAGCCAGTTCAGCGAATTGTTTTGCGAGTTCTGGATCATTTTTCTCTTCGCCTGCGTGGAAACGAACGTTTTCAAGCAACAATACGTCGCCGTTGTTCAGTTCAGCGATTTGAGCTTTAACAGCGTCACCAACAGAATCGTCAGCTTTAACAACTGTTTTACCAAGCAATTCAGACAAACGCTCAGCTGCTGGAGTCAAACGCAAGGATTCAACCACTTCGCCGTTAGGACGACCCATGTGGCTTGCCAAAATGACTTTAGCACCTTTTTCAATCAAGAAGTTGATTGTAGGAAGCGTTGCACGAATACGTTTGTCATCTGTAATTTTACCATCTTCGAGCGGCACATTGAAATCTACACGGACAAAAGCCCGTTTTCCTGTCAATTCGATATCGCGTACACTTTTTTTGTTCATCTGTATTTCCTCCGCACCCATGTATTTGGTGGACCAATCAAGAGCTGAAATCCCTTGTCAATCCTGGTGTTTTTGAGAAATTTGCAAAATGTAGATATATAAAGAGCGGAAACAATAGCATCTGTTTCCGCTCTATGTTATTGCAGATATTACTTAATCATTTTTGCAAAGTGCTCCAAAGTGCGAACCAATTGTGCAGTGTAGGACATTTCGTTGTCATACCAAGCTACAGTTTTAACCAATTGTTGGTCGCCAACAGTCAGAACTTTAGTTTGAGTTGCATCAAACAGGGAACCGAAAGTGATTCCTTGGATATCGGAAGATACGATTTCGTCTTCAGTGTATCCGAAAGTTTCTGGATCGGAAGCTTCTTGCATAGCTGCATTAACTTCTTCAGCCGTTACTTTTTTGTTCAGAACAGTTACGAGCTCAGTCAGGGAACCAGTAGCTACTGGTACACGTTGAGCTGCACCATCAAGGATGCCTTGCAGTTCTGGAATTACCAGACCGATTGCTTTAGCAGCACCAGTTGTGTTAGGGATGATGTTTTCAGCTGCTGCGCGAGCACGACGGAAGTCACCTTTAGGGTGTGGAGCATCCAACGTGTTTTGGTCGCCAGTGTAAGCGTGAATTGTAGTCATCAAACCTTGAACGATTCCGAATTTGTCTTGCAGTGTTTTTGCCATAGGTGCCAGGCAGTTTGTTGTGCAAGATGCGCCGGAGATTACAGTTTCAGTACCGTCGAGGATTTCATGGTTTACGTTGTAAACGATGGTTTTCATGTCGCCAGTAGCTGGTGCGGAGATAACAACTTTCTTAGCTCCACCTTTCAAGTGTTTCTCAGCTGCTTCTTTAGTTGTGAAGAAACCAGTACATTCCAGAACGATATCTACGCCCAGGTCGCCCCAAGGAAGTTCTTCTGGGTTACGGTTAGCCAATACCTTAACTTCTTTGCCGTTCACTTTGAAGAAGCCATCGTGTACTTCAACATCGCCATCGAAGCGACCTTGAGTTGTATCATATTTGAGCAAATGAGCCAGCATTTTAGCGTCAGTCAAGTCGTTGATTGCTACTACCTCGATGCCTGCTACATTTTGAATACGGCGGAATGCCAAGCGTCCAATACGTCCAAAACCGTTAATACCTACTTTAATCATGAGTAAGTTCCTCCCAAGTTTTGATTAATTTTTTTATGAAACTTATATATTCAAGACAGACGGTGAAGTCCGTCAAGACAACAATGGTTGTAATGAAAAGTAAACTCTTATTCCATTTCGGCTACGATGACTTCGGCAGCAGCCTCATCAATAATCAGAATATCTTCCTGACCAAATCGCAACACGGAGTGAATGGCAGCAGCTTTGCTTTTGCCACCTGCAATTCCGATCACGACATCGGTTCGTTCAATATCCTGAAGTCGCATTCCCAGTGTAAGCATGGTATGTACCACCTCACCCTGATCATTAAAGTAATAACCGAAAGACTCAGATACGGCCCCTTGCTCTTGGAGTTCATCTATAATCTCCGTCGCAAGTTTACGTCTTGTCGCCATCTCCACGGCATCACCAATTCCATGAATAACAATCCGCGATTTCCGAATCAGCTCCAGAATTTCCTGAACACTGGGGTCTTGGATTAATGATTCATAGGCATGATCACTAAGCAAATCCGGTACATGCAGGAGTTTGTATTGCGCTCCTACCCGTTTTGCCATTGTGGATGCGATCGTATTCGCCTGAATTTCAAGGCTTTCTCCAAGTCCACCGCGTGCTGGTACGAACCAGACACCTTTGAGCGATGTTGGCGGAGTCAGCTGCTCTGCGACTTCGGCCGTTGTTGATCCGCCAGTTACGGCGACAACGTCGTTGTCACTCATGATATTGCCGAGAGCCTTCGCTCCGGCTCTGCCCAGTTCCCTTTTGGCAAATGGAGAAACATCCGAATCGCCAGGAACCACAACTACCTTTTGCAGACCGTAGGCTTGCTTGATGCGCTCTTCCAGCTCGGATAATCCGAACAACTCTTTGGCAACGGGCTCTAACTGCTGCAGCAAATCATACCCTGCCTCGCTGATCTTCATTCCTGCACTGTCAATTTCGATAAGTCCCTGAGCCTTTAACAGATCGGTCTCAGCCCTCAGAACCCGCTCGGTCATCTGCATGGAATTAGCTAACGTTCTCCGTCCGATCACATCCGATAACATGATCTGTTGCAGAATCGTATACCTCTTTTTCAAGATATCCATGAGATCAGGCAGAAGCTGCTTTTGTACTTCTAAAATCGTTCGCATGCTTTCCACTCCCGCAAGTTCTCGTTCCAAGCTCTCTTTCGTGGCCCTAAAACGTCCCGGGTTAACTTTTTAAGTCCCACGTCTATTCTACCTAAAACTGACGTGACATGCAAGTGTTTCAACGTCTTATTTCGACACGCTTCCAGCGTTTGTACGCGCCTATTTTCACAATCCTAGACTTCCATGATCAAGGACTAGCTCACGCATACCATATATAGAAGAAACAAATTATTTTCGTCTACATATCGCTCAGAAACACATTTCACACGGCATGTCCAAAACCTCTAATAGCATTTACTTAAATGCACTCTTTATCCACTCTTCTTCATCATGATCATTTTTAACTCAATCCAAACCAATACCACAACGAACTGCTTGCAATTAAATATTTCATGAGCTATAATCATTATTGCTGTCACATAATGTGCGCCCGTGGTCCAATGGATATGACGTAGGCCTCCGAAGCCTGAGATCCAAGTTCGATTCTTGGCGGGCGCGCCATTTTTATCTAACAGCTCATAACCCATTTAACCAATGAAACCGGAAAGGTTTCTTTTTTTTGCAAGTTAGTTTGACTTTCTTTGACTTTTTGTTTGGAATTGTTTATTATGTGGGTAATACGGTAACAGTTTAAGTATAAACACCAATAACATTTACATTCCGAGGAGGTTTTTCACGTGAGTTTTATTCCAATGGTCGTTGAACAGAGCAACCGAGGTGAGCGCGCCTACGACATCTACTCCAGATTGCTGAAGGATCGTATTATTTTCCTTGGTAGCGATGTTAATGACGTAGTGGCTAATGCCATTATGGCACAGATGTTGTTCCTGGCTGCGGAAGATCCGGAGAAAGACATTCACTTATACATCAACAGCCCAGGCGGATCGATTACAGCCGGTATGGCGATTTACGATACAATGCAATTCATCAAACCGGATGTATCTACCATCTGTGTAGGTATGGCCGCTTCCATGGGTGCATTCTTGCTGAATGCCGGTGCGAAAGGGAAACGTTTTGCGTTGCCTAACAGTGAAATCATGATTCACCAACCACTTGGTGGTGCTCAAGGTCAAGCTTCGGACATCGAAATTCGTGCTCGCCGCATCCTGAAAATGCGTGATACCTTGAACCGCATCATCTCTGAGCGTTCAGGTCAACCGCTGGAGCGGATCGAGAAAGACACAGATCGTGACTATTTCATGAGTGCTGCTGAAGCTGCCGATTACGGTATCATTGATAAAGTTATCGAAAACGTAGGTTCCCAAGGCATCTAAGTGTGACGTAGACCACGGTCTACGCGTTAACATAATCAACACCTAACGTAATCAGCAACATATAATTATGTTGTCTATAAGAGAAGAAGCCCTCATCATGATCACATGATAGGGGCTTCTTTTTTTCATTTTATAAGAAAGATAACTTAAGAGTGCACGATGATCATTCTTTACTTGGTTCCCGTTACATTGCTAAAAGGTTCTGTGCCTTTAGGAAGAAGCTCTTTATACGTAAATGGCATTTCAGGGAATCCCTCTGCGTACGCTGTATACTCATACAGCTGGAAGAACACGACCACCCCTGTTGGTGTCACATAGAAATCCTGATCTTTATTTAACTCTTTGTAACCTTCGAGGTATCCACCGCGGGCTTTCAGCTGTTCACCGACTTTTTTACCCACCGTCTCGCGCATGGTTTTGTTGTTTTGCAGCACATCATCTAACGTAAGCTCCTTACCTGTGTCCAGCGCAAAGGTGTGGCCTGTACGGGTTGTCATACCATGAGCGCCAGCATAATCCTCGTAACGTTGTGTAATGAGTCCCAGCACGCCTCTTTCATTGTAGGTCACCACATAAGAGCTCTCAAATGCATATGGGCGGTTGGCGGTTGCGCCACCGAACTCAGATGTCTGTTTCTTGAAGTCAGCTACATATGCATCCACTTCGTCTTTAAGCACTTTATTGATTGCCGCTTCAGCTTCCTTGCTGGCAAGTCCACTCACCTGCGGATATTGAACATCAACTTCAGCATTTTTCACAGTGACATTAACGGTTGCCGCTTTAACTTTCACGCTATTTTGTTTCACCTTGCTGAGTGTCAACGTTTTGGTTTTGCCATCCCAGTTCCCCTGCACACCCAGATAATCTCTCATCGCCGAGAATGGGATATATAGTCTGCCGTTGATCAGCTTGGCGTCCACTTGAGGATAATAGTTGTTAATTCGAACACTCGGCTGGCCGTCCAAAAGGCTGATGGTCAGCGTGTTATTGGCTGCTGTCAGAGCATACTCTTTGGTTTTCGCATCATATTTCAAGGTTCCACCTGCCACATCTTTAACTGCCGTAAGAGAGACCCAAGTTGAGCCACCTTGAAGAAGTCCTTTTTGAGTCAGTGTTTTCCCACCCGATTTCAGGGTCACCTCAGCCGGGGTTGTCACTTTGGAGGATACAGAAGCCGCTTGTACCGAACTATCTTGCCACACTGCACCGCTCCCCACAATAATTCCTGCTGCCAGCAACGCACTTGTCCATTTTTTCCATGATGTCATATATAAAACTCCTCTCTGAATTTACAATTAGGGATCATTGCGTATGTAATCCTGAACTGATCGCATATCTCATACGCTCACCTCTTTATTATAATTAACCCAATTTCGGAAAGGTTTACAGCTCGAGTTACAATGTTGATGATTATCGGAGGGAAAATATAACGGGATATGACCTTTTTGTCACGAACAACTATACAAAAAAGATACCAAAAAACAGCATTTCATTTATTTTCAAAAGGGTATCATCCCTTCTAACTTCATTAAAGTTTGATTTTACAACAAAAAAAGACCCTGTCCTGAGGACAAAGTCTTTGTCATTATTTCTTTATACCCCTTCAAATGACACTTGAAAGGTTAATTTAGCTTACAATCCTTATTTCACTCTTGTTTATTTCATTTCATACGTGATATTCAAGATTGTGCTTACTTTAACCTGGCCTGTTTCAATCTCAGTGCTACCTGCTGTATCTAGTGCTTTGGACATCAAAGCCTCACTTGCATAGAATACAGGCACATTGGCATCGCCTTGGCTCACGGAAAGAACAGCACCCAGTTGACGTTTAACCGCTTTTGCAATGGCGCCAGCTTTCACATCTGCATTGGCAACAGCCTTCTCAATCACTTGGGACTCATAACTTTCCGGATTTTCTACAGTAAAGCGCACGTTCTCAATGTTGTTGGCACCTGCTTGTGAAGCAGCATCGAGCAGCTCACCGATTTTGTCCATTTCACGATATGTGACCGTCAGCGTATGATGTGCTGTGTATCCTTTAATTTGTTGTCCGTCTTTTTCGCTATAAGTATAGTTCGGTTGTACAGAGAACTGACTGGTTTGAATGTCATCTGCACTGATCTTCCACGTATTCTTCAGCAAGTTGGATACCTTTTGAACTTTGGCAGCATTTGCTTTTTGGGCAGATGCAGCTGTCTCTGCAGTACTGTTCACGCCAATGGACAGGTAAGCAATATCCGGCTTCACCTGAATCTCACCTTTACCCACGACATTAATCACATTCTGTTGTACGCCCTGAACCTCTGCAGCGTAAGCATAGTTACCTGGTGCAACCCATGCTGTTCCTCCAACAAGCAACGTACTTGCCACCAGCACCGCACCAAACGGTTTCATCCATTGTTTACCCATCACGATAGCCCCCTTATGTGTTAACATCTCAAACTTTAAAGCATTTGATACCTTAACAGACGGGACAAATTCCATAATGTTGCACTTGACGATAGCGAAAACAATAAAAACGCAAAAAAGCCCCTTTCGGGACTTCTTCATTGAAAGAATCATATCTTATTGGTTTTCAAGCTCTTCCTTGCTTACCAGACTAACTAAAGCGTTTACAGCCTGTTCGGCATCCGCGCCTTCTGCACTAATCTGGATTTCCGTACCTGTGCTGATCGCAAGGCTCATGATCCCCATGATACTTTTTGCATTAACTTTTTTGTCGTCCTTCTCGACGAACACTTCAGATGAGTACTTATTCGCCTCTTGAACGAACAGTGCCGCAGGTCTGGCATGGAGACCCGTTTTCAAACGGACAACTACCGGGTGCTTTGTCATGGAAACTTACCCCCTATTATGAAATCTGGACATTAAATACACAATTATATTTATACAACATTATAACATTAACCTGTGCCGGACACTAGAAGAAAAAACTCAGGGTGCTATGGAGGGCATTATGATGCCCCATTTCATTACCATTGCACATGGCACCAAGCTGCCTGAGTGACTCTTCTGGCTCCTTTACATCAGGCTTTCTTGCTCCGTTTTTGTTCAACAGAAACAGCTGACCTTGTCACTTTACCCTACTCCGTCTTAACCATAACGTTCTGTACGTACTTTCTCAGCCAGCTCATCGATCTTGCGAAGCCGATGGTTCACTCCCGACTTGCTGACTGTCCCTTTAAGGAGTTCGCCCACTTCCTTCAAGTTGATATCTGGATGAGCGAGTCGAACCTCCGCCACTTCGCGAAGCTTCTCAGGCAGTGATTCCAGACCAACTTCCTTTTGCAACAACCGGATATTATCAATCTGCCTTACCGCCGCTCCGATGGTTTTATTCAGGTTGGCCGTCTCACAATTGACAATACGGTTAACGGAGTTACGCATGTCGCGCATAATCCGTACATCTTCAAACTTGAACAAGGCCTGATGAGCACCAATGATGCTAAGCAGCTCAATGATTTTCTCGCCTTCCTTGATATATAGGATGAATCCTTTTTTCCGTTCTATACACCGGGCATTCAGATGAAATTCATTCGCCAGATCGACCAGTGCCTGGCAGTGCTCCTCATACATGGACGCAATCTCCAGATGGTAGGAAGAACCTTCCGGATTATTAACCGATCCACCTGCCAGAAATGCACCGCGAAGATAGGCCCGTTTACAACAGTTCTGCTGAAACAGCTCCGCATGAATCCCTGGTGTGAACAGAAATCCTTCCGATACAATATGAAGACCATTGAGAATCTCCTGTACCATGGTTGGAATACGAACAATATATACATTGTTCTTTTTCAGCCGCATTTTTTTGCGGACCAGTAGTTCCGTATGCACTTGAAAATGCTTTTTAAGCAGAGAGTATGCCCTTCTTGCAATGGCGGCATTCTCCGTCGAAATATCCAAGATCACTTTTTTATTCGATAACTGCACTGCACCAAGCATACGGATGAGGGCTGAAAGTTCCGCCTTTTCGCAGCACGGTTCGCTCTCGATCATGGTTAACTCTTTTTTGGTCTGTGCTGCAAACGACATGGGACTTCACCTCTTCCGTAACATCCAATTTTGTACCAGTTGGTAGATGTGATGACTCAACTTGTCGGCATCATGACGCAGATAGGTTTTGAACAGAACAAGGGTATCTGCAACCACCTGATAGCCGGCACTTTCGAGTACATTCATATCCAATACAACCGGTTTTGCTCCTTTTTCCGCATACTTATTCTGCACTTGCAGCGGAATATCACCATTATTTACGATAACATAGTCAAAGAGCTGATGACCTATATGCTCGTGTACCGCCTTAAGGTGGTCACTTACTGTATAGTTATCTGTTTCTCCCGGCTGTGTCATCACATTACAGATAAACATCTTCACCGCATCAGCTTCTACCACAGCCTCTGCCAGCTTTGGTACGAGCAGATTGGGAAGGATGCTTGTATAGAGGCTGCCTGGTCCGATCAGAATGGCGTCAGCTTGACGAATAGCCTCTACCGCTTCTGGCAACGGCTCCACGTGATCCGGTTCAAGGAAAACGCGTTTAATGCGTCCACCTGCCTCCGGAATCTTGGACTCACCTGTAATAATTGTCCCATCTTCCATCTCGGCATGCAACACCACGGCCTGACCGGCGGCTGGTAATACCTCACCTCGAACGGCAAACACGCGGCTAAGTTCCCGCACCGCGGTCACGAAGTCGCCCGAAATATCCGTCATTGCAGCCAAAATTAAATTCCCCAAGCTGTGGCCTGCAAGCCCCGCGCCTGTATTGAAACGGTACTTCAACATATCTGAAAGCAATGGTTCTACATCAGCCAGTGCCGTAAGCACGTTGCGAATGTCGCCCGGAGGCGGCATTTGTAGCTCATTGCGCAGGATGCCTGAACTTCCACCGTCATCTGCAACTGTGACGATGGCCGTGATATCCAGCGGTTTTTCTTTTAAACCGCGCAACATCACGGATAATCCGGTTCCGCCGCCCATTACAACTATTCTCGGACGTTCTCTTCGTGGTCCGGCCTCTTTCATCCCTTCACCCTCTTTAATGACGGTCCCGGTCAGCGTCGCGATGGCTCACGGTGACAGCTTCAGTCTCGCTGCTTCCCAACATCTTGCCCAAATATTCCGATATTGCTACCGAACGATGCTTGCCTCCGGTACAGCCGATTCCAATAATAACCTGACTTTTGCCTTCCTTCCGGTATTGCGGAATCAGGAAATGCAGCATATCCAGCAACTTTGTCAGAAACGCCTGTGTCTCTGGCCATTTCATAACATATTCATACACATCACTATTCTGTCCCGTATTCGGACGCAAATGATCAATATAATGCGGATTCGGTAAAAAACGTACATCAAATACTAGATCGGCATCGATTGGAATGCCATACTTGAATCCAAACGACGTAATATTCACCGACAGCATTTGGCTTTCCAGATGAGAAAAGCGGGATATGATGCGTTCTTTCAGTTGAGCAGGCTTCATTGTACTTGTATTCAGTACCTGTGTAGCGGAGTTTTTGAGTTCCTCCAGCATCTTACGCTCCAACCGGATGCCGTCCAACGGCATGCCTTCAGGAGCCAGCGGATGTCTGCGCCTGCTTTCTTTGTAACGCTGAACAAGTACAGAATCTGTAGCATCCAGGAATAAAATTTCGCAATGAATGGTAAAATGATCTTTAATATAGTTCAAAGACTCGGACAGAGCCGTAAAGAATTCACGCCCGCGCAGATCGATAACCAATGCAACCTTACCGATCTTGCCGTTTGACTGTTCAATCAGTTCCGCAAATTTTGGAATCAATACCGGCGGCAGATTATCCACACAGAAGAAACCCAAATCCTCCAGGCTCTGTACTGCAATGGTTTTACCTGCTCCGGACATGCCCGTAATGATAATGAGCGTGGCGCCTGTGCCTGGTGAGCCTTCACCTTCAAGCATAAATGTCCCCTCCTTATCATATTGCTGTCTTCATATATTGTTACGAGGTTACTAGGAACGCAAGAGAAGACCTGCTGCACCTACAATACCTGCATTATTACCAAGTGTAGCTTCCAAAATCTGAACCCCTTCTTGCAACGGTTCCGGTGTCAACTTAGCAAATACGGTACGTATTTCGTCGAACAGGAAGTTACCCGCTTTAGATACGCCACCACCGATGATGAACATCTCCGGGTTAATGACAGCCGCTACAGTAGCCATGGACTTGCCCAAGTAGAAGGCCGCACGGTTTACAATGCGCTGTGCTACTTCATCGCCTGCCTTCGCAGCATCAAATACTTCTTTGGCTGCAATCTTGTCAACGAGTGCCAGTGACGTATGATCACCGCGTTCTACGGCATCCTTCGCCATACGGATAATACCTGTTGCAGACGATACCGTCTCAACACATCCCATTTTACCACAGCCGCACTTGATGGCCTCCAGATCAGGGACAACACTGATATGACCCAGCTCTCCCGCCATACCGGAGAATCCTTGATAGATGTTACCATTCAAGATCAAGCCTCCACCAACGCCCGTACCGAGTGTATAACATACGCAATTGTCTACGCCTTTGCCCGCACCTGCCCATACTTCACCCAGTGCAGCTACATTGGCATCGTTATCTATTTTGATTGGCTTGCCCAGACGTTCCTCCAAAATCGAACGAATGGCTACATTCCGAAATCCGATGTTAGGGGCATGAACGATAATTCCCTCACGTACATTCGTGAACCCGGCCACACCAGCACCTACACCCTCAAGCTGTTCCCAACTGTAAGGTGATTCGGCTACGATATGTCGGACATACTTCTCGATGTTGGCGATGACCGTGTCTACGCCCTTATCCACTTCAGTCGGTCCTTCATACGTATGCATTAGCTGACCTTGTTCATCGCATATACCGACCTTGATTGCTGTTCCGCCGAGATCGACCCCAACGTAGATTTTCTCAGACATGCTGCAAGCCACCTTTATCTATCTAAAATAGTTTAAGTCCTACGTACCAACTATAATTGAAGGATACGCCTGGGTCAAGACGAGAAGACCTCTAGTACCTCCTGCTCCGCCGGGGTTGTGAACCATATCACACACCATTTTTGAATACGTATACATCCTCCCTTTCTCCTATTAAAAAGCAAGCTTTATTCTTCCCTCATAGAAAGGGAAGCCTCAACTCATGATATTTCATGTTCACTCGTTCCATTCATAAAAGATGACAACTGTCACCTGAAAGTCATGACAATGCTTACTAAATCACCCACGACTTTTTCCGTAAGATGAAATTATCTTATTGAACAGACGAGGGACGTGAATAACGATGAATATGGATTCAACGGTTATCCATTTGAACAATGTAAGCAAGCAGTTTGGAAACAAACACGCCGTTCGGCATATCTCACTAAATATCACCAGCGGCTCGATTGTGGCCATACTCGGACCTAACGGTGCTGGCAAAACAACCACCATGAAAATGATGCTCGGCCTGTCCAGCCCTTCCTCTGGTGAAGTGACTGTCCTGGGAGTGGCACCGGATCATAAACAGGTTCGTCAACGCATGGGTGTCATGTTACAGGATGTCAGTGTCATGGACGGACTTACCGTCCGAGAGATTATTCGCATGGTTCACAGCTACTACCCTACCCCGCTGGATACAGACGTGATTGAAGGCTTAACCGGTCTTGCGCCAGCTGCCTTGAATCGAAGAGCAGAAAAGCTGTCCGGCGGACAGAAGCGCAGCCTGAATTTTGCACTGGCCATGGCCGGTGACCCTGACGTTCTCTTCTTCGATGAACCTACTGTCGGAATGGATTCCGAGACCCGCAGGCATTTCTGGATACAGATCCGTGCGCTTGCGCAGCAAGGCAAAACTGTGGTCTTCACCACCCACTACCTTCACGAAGCAGATGAAGCTGCCGATCGAATTATCCTGTTCAATGAAGGCTCCATCGTTGCAGACGGAACCCCCGACAGCATCAAAGGCGGAATCACGAAGCGAACACTATCCTTTTCATTCTCCTCAGATTTAGACATTCGCACTCAAGTTGAAAGGTTGTCCGGGGTAGACAAGATTGAGTATCGTAAAAATCGATGCATTCTTCATACCCAAGATACAGATGCACTCATTCGCCACATCATTACCATTCAGCTTCCCGTTCAGGAGATCCGCATTGAAGCCGGACAGCTCGACGATGCTTACGCAACATTGCTCGAAACCATAAAGGAGGATCATTAAGATGTCCATGCTGCTGGCCCAATCCCGAGTAGAGATGCTTCGCATGTCACGTAATGTCTATTTTGTATTCTGGTCTTTACTGATGCCTGTACTATTCTATATCCTGTATACCCGCATATTTACCACAGATGCTGTGGATGCTCAGCAATGGAATGCACACTATCTGATGTCCATGACCTGCTTCAGCGTGATGGGCTCATCTATCATGACTCTTGGTATTCGTCTTGTTCAGGAGAGGGTGCACGGCTGGATTACCTATCTTCGAGTTACACCGCTACCAAACTCCATTTATTTTGGTGGTAAAATGATTGGTCAGACCTTCATCCACCTGTGCTCGATTATCATTATTTTTATATCCGGTTATCTGATTAACGGTGTTTCCCTCACGGCATCACAGTGGATTGGTTCTGCGCTCTGGATTCTGGCTGGCTCTTTGCCTTTTCTTGCGCTCGGTACATGCATTGGCACGTTCCGCAGGGTAGACACTGCCAGCGGATTGAGCAACGCTCTGTATCTCTCCCTCGCCTTGCTTGGAGGTATGTGGATGCCGCTTGATGTCATGCCAGACTGGCTGAGGCAGATCGGCAGCTGGTTGCCTTCACACAGCTTCGGCAACGGAGCATGGGTCATCATAGCTGGAGATATGCCTCATATGCGAGATATCCTTATTTTAGCAGCATATCTGGTGGGATTTATGTTACTATCCACATATATCCGCAGCAAACAGAAGGAGGCGTAATTTCGACGCATGCTTCAAGGTTTTGAACTTTTCCCTAAACGATACGGTGTCTATCCATATATCTGGATGATCTATTTAGCCATGCCTTTATACTATCTGTGGAATGAGCGAGGGCTTCAGCAGTACATCGGAATCACAGCTTTTATCGTTTTCGTCCTTACCTATCGACAACTCTACATGAACGCAGGCACATATCTTTTTTCCTATTGGCTCTGTATGCAAATGGGTTGTGTTCTCATTCTTAGCCTGATCATTGATCCTAACATGTTTTTTCTTGGATTTTTCACAGCGAATTTCATTGGATGGTATTCGGAAAAGCGTACCTTTCGCTTTTTTTTGCTTATCTTCGCTGTCATACAGACCGTTCCGATGGTCATTACCATAGCCCTCGATCAACTTCGTACCGAGCAGCTACTGTTCTTTATTCCGTTTTATCTAATCATGCTGATATCTCCCTATGGCATCAAAACCATGCTAGATCGTCAGCAGTTGGAAGCCAAGCTCGATGAAGCGCACCAGCATATTAAAGAGCTGATCAAACGAGAAGAACGCATGCGTATTGCCCGGGATCTGCACGATACGATGGGGCACACGCTCTCTTTGATTACATTGAAGAGTGAACTTGTTACCAAACTTATCGCCAAAAATCCCGAACGTGCCATTCAAGAAGCACGCGAAATTGAGCGCACCTCCCGTGCTGCCTTACGAGAAGTACGTCAACTTGTCTCCGATATGCGGGCAATCAGCATTGTGGAGGCATTGGCTGATGCCAAAGAAACCTTGAAAAGTGCCAACATTGAACTGCGACTGATCGGAGAACAAGGATCTTATGCTGATGTGCCTGATTTGACTCAGAACATGGCAAGTCTCTGCATTCTTGAGTCCGTAACGAACATCGTAAAGCACAGCAAAGCCACTATAGGGATTATTCAAATTGAACGAATACCTGATGGAATCAGGATTATGGTCCAAGATAATGGCATTGGCATCAGTTCAGATAAACATCATGGAAACGGGCTGAAGGGAATGTCCGAGCGCCTGGATTTGATCGATGGGTCATTTCAGATTTCCTCCGGTTCTAAAGGAACCCGAGTCGTCGTTTTCTTTCCCTTAATCGCCAGCGAGCCACAAGGAGGGATATCATTATGATTCGTATATTAATTGCCGAAGATCAGCGTATGCTGCGTGGTGCTCTAGCCTCCCTGCTTGATCTTGAAGATGATTTTGAAGTCATTGGAGAAGCGGGTAATGGAGAGGAAGCTCTGAAGCAGATTGCTACTCTCCAGCCAGATCTTTGCCTGATGGACATTGAAATGCCTGTGATGAGTGGACTTGATGTGGCTGAACGCATTCAGCAGCTTGGTCTGAGTTGTCGGATCATCATCCTCACAACGTTTGCTCGACCTGGATTCCTGGAACGGGCTATACAAGCCGGAGTTCAGGGCTATCTGCTCAAGGATGAGCCCAGTGACCGTTTAGCCGAGGCCATTCGACGTGTAATGAACGGTGGGCGGGAAGTCTCACCTGAGCTTGTTTTTGGCGCGGCCAAAGCCGTCAACCCGCTAACAGAACGGGAGAAGGAAGTGCTCAAGCTGGCTGCCACCGGGATGAATGCCAATCATATTGCTACTTCTCTACATCTCTCCTACGGGACTGTACGTAACTATTTATCAGAGGCCTTTGCCAAGCTAGATGCCAAGAACCGGATGGAAGCCGTCTCCATTGCCGAGGAGAAAGGCTGGCTGTCATAGGACTTTTATTCGCGATACAAGACATATGGTCCAGATAGAACTTCATTCACGATCCATTACACCTTCTGGTGTATGGCATAGAAAAAACGCCTTCCAGCGAACTGGAGGCGTTTTAATCTTTTTATACACATCGTTACTACACAGCATTCAGCCGTTCTTCAGCTATACGTTATAACTTCGTTTCCACACGTACCGGCTCTTCTGTCTTCTCCATCTTGTTCACATCCAGAATATCGAGCAGGAAGACGAAGATTGGAATACCAATGATTAGTCCCCAGATCCCCAGGAAGTGTTGCGACAAAATCAGTACGATAAAGGTGTAGAACATCGGTAATTTGGTCTTGTGTGCCATCAGCTTTGGATTCAGGAAATACGTCTCCAACGCATGAATGATAATAATCATGATGATCACGATAATACTCAGTTTCAGTCCACCCATCTGATATCCAATCAGACAGAGCGGCACCAGAGAGATGATCACCCCTGCCACGGGTACCAAACTTAGCATAAATACGAGAATGGTCAGCGCGAACAAGTACGGATAACCCAGAATCCAGAGCCCCAGCATTGTCAGCACCGTATTGAATACGGCAATCAGCAATTGAGCCTCAATAACTTTACCAAAAGAAGATACGAACTTGTCCCCAAGGTAAGCTACTTCAGTATAAAACCAGCCGATTTTGCTTGTTTTGAACTTGGATGTGAATTTGGATATCTCCTGCTTCTGCAACAAGAAGAACAGACTCAGAATGATAACAAGCAGAATAAACTCCAACCATTTGCTCAAAGCGAAAATATATTTCAATGCATCATTGGTGTAGTTTTTGATATCGAAGGATTGGAGGTAACCCGCAATCTTGGATGCAAAATTATCACCATCTGCACTGTCCAGAAATTTCATAATCTCGTTCGTCAACTGAACGACCTGATCAACAATCCGTGGTGAATATCTGGAGATACCCAGTACAATCACTGCGATAACGATCATATAGAGCAGGATGACCACGACTTTATAATTGATTTTAAATAACCGATTCAAACCACCTGTAATGAAATGCTGCAACCTGTTCATGACATATGTCACCAGGAACAACAGCAGAATCATGTGCAGCATACTCCCCATACTGAACAAAATTAAACAGAACAAGAGCAGAATCAAAAACCGCCTCACTGTTGCATTCTGTAACCAATCCTTTATCATTTCCCCCAAAATCTTCACCTCACAGCTAATATGCCCCATATGTATACGAACTCATGCCCACTGTAGTTTCAAAAAAAGAGAAGCCTTCCGGCTTCTCTCATTTCATGAGACTTCCCGTTGTCTCTTATTCCTAACATATGCCTAACCTCACGCATGTCATGCTTACTTATCCAGCGTTTCGCTCCAGTCATGCACAATGCTTCCTTCAAGGAACTTCTCACAATCCATCGCGGCCATACAACCTGATCCGGCTGCCGTAATGGCTTGACGATATTTTGTATCCTGAACATCACCACAGGCAAATACACCCGGAATATTGGTCTCCGTTGTTCCCGGTTTAACCACAACATAGCCATGTTCGTCCAGTGCGATCGCATTACCCAGGAATCCGGTATTCGGTGTGTGACCAATGGCAACGAATACGCCATCTGCCTCAAGCAACTCTTCCTGCCCCGTCTCGTTGTTACGCACCTTCAGCCCTTTGACACCCAGCGCTTCAGGCACGACCTCAAGAGGAGTACGGTTCAGTGCCCACTTCACCTTCTCATTGCTGCGAGCCCGATCCTGCATAATCTTGGATGCACGCAACTCATCCCGGCGGTGAACCAATGTGACGTCCGTTGCAAAACGAGTCAAGAAGCTTGCTTCCTCCATGGCGGAGTCACCACCGCCAACGACCACGATTTTTTTGCCGCGAAAGAAGAAGCCGTCACATGTTGCACATGTACTTACACCACGTCCCACATTTTCCTGCTCGCCCGGAATACCGAGATAACGAGCGGAAGCACCTGTGGAGATAATGATCGATTCAGCTTCCAGTTCACCTATTCCTCCAACTTTGATCTTGAAGGGCGGTTTGCTGAAATCAACCTCTTCTACCCAACCATTTTTGAATTCCGCTCCAAAACGTTCCGCTTGCTTACGCATGTTGTCCATCAGTTCCGGACCCATGATACCTTGCGGGAAACCAGGGAAATTCTCAACTTCCGTTGTCGTCGTCAATTGACCACCCGGTTGAAGACCTTCGATAACTAGTGGGTTCAGATTAGCACGAGCTAGATATATCGCTGCTGTCAGACCCGCAGGTCCCGTTCCGATCACAATCGTTCTGTATTTAGACATATAGATACAGCCTCCTTAATAAGGTGAGAGTGTGTTGTACTAGCGATGAACTTGCCAAGATGATATCCTACAGGCGTTTACGAGGCCCATTCGTTAAGTTTACCCGTTTTCCCGGTTGTTGTATCCTTCACCTGATGATGTCTTTCTGAAAACGAGTTGAAGCGAACTTTCTTTCTATACAAGTGGTGGTTTGCTGCTACAAACCCGATGGATCTGTTTAGCATACTTGCTAACCGTTGATGCCGATATGCCATACCGCTCAGCGATGCTTTGATAGGTAACAGGTCGGCTGTGGTTCTTGGCAGCCAAATATTCAAGTCCAGCAGCCCAGCCCTCAATCTGCTTCGTACTCGGAACCTCGGGATGTACCCGGGATACATAGTCCGTCCAGAGTCGTTCCATCTCTTGCTGCAACTCAGCCTTCGCTTCAGACATCTGTAGCGCTCGATCGACAACAGCCTGCCAATGGGAAGTTGAGTGAGTCTGCGATTGCTCTGATATGGACTGAGCCTTCCCGATGGACTTCAAAGCTACAGGAGAAAAGGGACGAACTACCTGAGTATTCTGCTCCTCATGTTCAGCCGATTTCAATCCATCCAGCACAGCTTGTGCTGCCTCAAGCAGATCCTGTTCTTCTCCCGGTTCTTCAATAAAGGATTGCAGCGCCTGCTGCACCTCATAATCACCGATCATCCCGAGTGCATGAATAACCTGAAGCTTGGTTGCCCGATCACCGTGTCGCAATGCCCAGAAGAACGATGAACGAATCAGTGGATCATTCTTCATTTCTTCAGGTATGCCGTTACCATAGTTCTCCCACTGTCTGAACTGCTCGTCAAACGGCAGATGATAGTGATAACTCAGCTTCTCCGGCTCTTGCTCGCCTTGCCGTACGGCCTCAAGACCGGACAGATAGTACCGAGATACTTCGGAACCCGGATCAAGCTTGGACACATGATGCCATAGACGCTCAGCAGCGTCATAACGCTCTGTATTATAAGCCGCCACTGCTGCATAGTGAGCAAGTGCCGGATCGGCAGCTGTCTCTTCGTCCTTGAGCAAACGACGGAAATGAACATAAGCCGTATCGTGTTGGCCCAGAATTCCCATCGTTGTAGCCAGTTTGTAGACTTGTTCGTGCTGGAATGGCACGATGACACGCAATTTTTCGATCAAAAGCAGCACTTGGTCAGCCCGGTTCTCATTTTGATGGAAAATGGCCAGATTACAGAGTGCATGCAGATTACCGGGCTCTTGTTCAAGCACTTCGGCAATGGTCTCTTTGGCTTTGGGAAACAGCCCCATATAATAGTAGGCGAGTGCCAGATTGTTACGGGCAGCCAAGTAGTCAGGATAATCCGATGACATGCCTTCGAGCAGCTCAGCAGCCTGTGCGAATTTCCCCTCTTCCAACAGTTCCCGTGCCTGATCGTGCTCCACTACACCTTTGCGTGATTTAATTCGATTCAGTTTGGCCGGACGATCCAGCTCATAGTACAGAAGCTCCATCATCTCTTCAGCTTCCGTCATGAACTGACCCTGGGTGTCCTCCTCCAAGTAGGTAACAAGTGCTTTCTCGGCTTCCTCAAACCGATCCATATTTGCATAATTGTTCGCCATGTAAAAATAACATTCCGTCATCGACGGATCTACCACTTCCAGCACGTTAGCCAGAATGGCATTGGACGCTTCGTAATCGCCCTTCTCCGATAATATACCCGCCATATTACAATGATTCACCGGATTTTCCGGTTCGTATTCAACAGCTTTGCGAAAATATTTTAATGCCTTGTCGACATGATTACGGTCCAGCGAGCGGACAGCTCTTTCAAAGAAGAAAGAAGCATCCAAGTGAATCGGTATAATATTGGCAAGGTGTCCCTCAGCCCGCACTAGCTTGCCCTTCATCTTCCAAGGCACCTCCTCTTTGCATTTCATTCATACTCTTCAGTATACCACATCTTAAGGCCCACTTCTCAATATGTAGTTTCATGTCGTTTATGAAAAAAATGCAAATAAAGATGACTTTCCATCTTTATCGGTTAGGGCCATTCAACTGGCTTCTTTCGGTTATGGTAAGATAAATGTAGCTCATGATCTGATTCTGCTGTGAATGGTTTTCATAAATGCTTTGTATACGAATCAAATACGTGCGACTTTTTTATTCTTTAGCTCCGGTGTCATTTCATATTACAAGGCAGCATCATTCTTATTTTTAAGGAGATGATCTATTGCTTATCTCGAAAATAAAAGCACTTGTATTCATTTTAATATGCTTGTTTGCCTTGGTCGGATGTTCAGAAGATATAAAAAATGAAGAAAATATTCTCACACTAGATGATGTAGTAACAGCGCTTGAATCTCAAAAACTGAATTTAGTATCCTTTGGCATAACCGGGTACCCAATGAAATTAAATGATGTTATACCTGAGGTGTACTCCATTGGGGTGCAAGCTGCAGAGGAACAGGATAACCCTGAATTTATACATTTTTATATTTTCAACTCTGAAAAGGATCGCATGAAAGGGACTACAGAATTCAATAAGAATATGGAAGGTGCCCATTTTACAACATTCCCTTTTCTATATGAGAAAGAAAATGCTCTCATCGTTTACTGGAGTAATACCAAAGAGTATCCTCTATTAACTAAACCAATTGAAGCTGCTTTAGAGCAACTGAAATAATAGGTCACAACTATAAGACGTGGAATATAGTGAACTTTGCCGTAATCAGCCGCAAAAAAGAAGACCGAGCCCCAAAGGCTCGGTCTCCTACAGTTATGACTTAAAGCTTCAACGCCATTGAAGGCGAAAGTGAAATATGAATGGTCTTATCAAATGGCGTCATGAAATTGACCAGCACAACCTTGCACTTGTCTGGCAGTTTCGCCTCCCGCACCGATGCTGCCAGATGCCCCAGCTCACCCCCGGTGATCTCCAGCCAGTCTTCTCCGCAGGTATAGCGTAACGTACCGCCTTTCCACAAGTAGTGGCCCTCACTCGTTTCAATCGCGTCCTCGCAGGTCAGCTCCCCTTCGCTTCCGAATACAAAGGATAGCTGCATCATAATGTCTTCCGGCTCCTGCCCTGAGAGATGCATGGTCCATCCATTTTCCGTTGGTTGCACTTCTGCCCCTACACGGAATGTCTGCTCATGAGTGAGCTGACGGCTCTGATGAGGTAGCAAGTACCATGGACTGATGGCTGATGCAGCCGATTCTGGCAACAGGTTCGCAGGGACTGGACCGTAATAGCCTTTTTTCTGCTCGCCAGTCAGTTGATATCCTTCGGACAACCTCGTCATTTGCTGCATAGGTACATATCCTGGATTAAAGTAAGAGGCCAGCTGCACAGCCAGTAAGCGCACCTTACCATGACGAAGAGCGAAGAAGGAAGGAACTTCTGTCATCACTGTCATGCTAGTAGCCCCATCCCGAATTCGGGCTACGGGAGCACCAAAATCCGTATGCATACGACTATGCGAGATACGTCCATGATGCCCTACTGCGTCCATTTGCTCCAGATATTCGTCGCGTACAAAGTGTTCATTCAGCATGACCTCATACTGTTCTGGTAATACATCACGTGCCTCATTCGCTTGCTGAAGCTCAGGCTCAAGCATCAACCGAATGAGCGTATTCACTGAGCATACTCCCGGATCTGTTAATGTATCTCCGGCCCAGGCTGCCATGCCGGCAAAGAGTGGGTCAGCGTCCAGCCGGGCCAAAATGGCATAAGGTAAATAATAAGGTGACAGATCATGAACACTGCCCAGATCCTGTCGACCTGAATAATCCGTAACAATTTCACCCGTTGGATGCACAAGGTACACCATCATGCGGAGATTGAGCCTCACCGGTTCCAGCAGTTCAGGACGATTGAGCAGGCGTGCGGCATGAATTAACATGATATCGCTAACTGCACTGTATATCCCATTGCTTCGTTCTGTCCACTCCCCATCGGGAGTAATATCCATCCCTTCATCCATCCACTGCTCTGCGCGCTGCACAGCTTCCTCCAGATCAAATATTTCATGCAAGAAACCGAGCGCCGCGCATAGCACCCAGCGATGATTAGGTGTATGACATCCTCCCGTAAGCATGGTTGGGATTGTACGTTCCAGAAACAGCCTCATATTGTTCAGTACAGGTTGCAGTGGCTCCCATTCCTGCTGCTGCAGAAGCTGGTACAACTGTGAATACCCTACAACGACAAATGCGGTATCGGGAGGGGAATGGTAATTGGTCCAGCCAGGCGATATTGAACCATCTTCATGCTGGAAGCGAAGTACGTATTCCGTAGCTAACAGCAGCCGATTTAACAACGCCTCATCCCGGTAATAGATGGAATCCGGATTGGAGATCGCAGCTCCCCAGTAACACATATCCGTGGGCGTTCCAGTCGTGTGGTTAACCCAGGCAACACCTGTGAAGGGATCAATTGTCCCTCCATAGTAACGGCTTTCCGGGTCAAGCATCTGCCGCGATATGCCTCTTTCTACCGCTCTGTCATTACTGTCCACCAGTTGTTTGTACATATGCAGTCCCCTCCATACCAATGCATTCTCCCGAGGTGCGGAGTAAGTTGCTTCAGCCCCTTAATTCAGACCGGAAGCTTACTCATACCGCCCGTAGGTGAGTTCATTTTTCTCGTCAGTATATACCATCTACCGACAAAAGTCGCTAGAAAATCCGTTCTTAATTCACTACGTATTTATGGGTCTTCATCACCGAGGAAACAATCGTTAACACACGTTGTTAACAAGCACACTGTTCCCCATATCACCGTCCCTACTCTGCCACTTCAAGCTTCTTCATAAGCAAGTCATGACTCTCGTGGATCTCTTCTGGCTTACAGACAGATTTCAATTCGTATACCTTCACCTGTGCCCGGCGAATCATCGGCAGATAAGCATCATAAAAGTTCATGTCCTTACTGTGTACATAAGGGCACCAGTGATCAGAAAGACCGAGTGTCTCATGGATATGAACACCTACGATATCATCCATCAGCCCCTGCATTTCTCCCACACTATCATAGAGGCCCAGCCGGTCCATCATGATGGCATGACCCGTATCGTACCAGATACCAACCGGCGCTCCTTTGAGAGCTGTGATGATGGTCTTGGCCTCGGCAAGGGTAGGAATCTGTTGCGGTCTGGATCTCGTCTCGATTCCAAAACGAACATCCAGACCTTTAGCTGCCGCTCGATTACACACCTCATCCAGACTGGCGATAATTTTCTCGACATAACCAGAACTGAGTGCCTCTCGCCGCTCCATCAGTTCCGCCCATTTGCTGCGATACTTCGGTGAATCCGGACCTTCCTCGTTGTAGAGCTTGCCAAGATCTTTGCTGATATCCTGAGGAAAAGGTACTTCTCCGGGATGCACAACAACAGCTTCTCCACCATAACGCTGGGCATATTCAGCCGACTCTACCAGCAACTCGATCGCCCGCTTACGTTTCACTTCATCTTCGAAGCCGAGCAAGATGGAATCCGTACCATAATCGGGATCAGGGTCATGTGGAAACGTGTTATGAACACTGGAGACGCCGATGTCTCCGCGTTCAATCATGGGCTCAATCGTCTTGAGCATTTCCTTCGTCACATTATAATTGAGCTCCACTCGGCGAAAGCCGAGATCCGCAATCTCCCGTATCATGTCTTCCCCAACATCATGTTTTCGGATATTCCAGCATGTCGAAAATGAATATATACCTTTATCGTTTTGCTGCATCTGATTTCCTTCTCCTCCCCAACAGCTAGAGCTTGCCCAGTAGTTTTATATCAACCTTTTACCGCGCCAAGCATGGCACCGCTGACAAAATACTTTTGCAGCCACGGATAGACAAGCAGAATGGGTACCGTTGCGAATACAACTGTAGCTGCCTTGAGACTTTCCGGAGTCAGTGGTGTACGGTTAGCACCTTCCATCAATGTAAGTTCGCTTACCATGTTGTTTTGAACCATTTGGAAGAGCTTCAGTTGTAGTGGATACAACTTGGGATCATTAATATACAACAGTGAATCCTGGAATCCATTCCAGCGACCAACTGCATAGAATAGCGCTAATGTGGCAAGTACAGGCATGGATAATGGCAATATGATTTTGAATAGCGTGTGAACATGTGAGCTGCCGTCAATTTCTGCTGATTCTTCCAGACTTTCAGGAATGCCTCTGAAAAATGAGATCAGGATAATCAGGTTAAATGGACTTACCAGTCCCGGTAAGATCAGTGCCCAGACTGAGTTAAGCATATTGAGATCACGAATGAGCAAATACTCGGGAATCATCCCGCCACTGAAGAACATCGTAATGATGATGACATACATGAAGAGCTTGCGCCCTTTCAATTTTTTCTTGGTTAGGGGGTATGCAGCAGCAAGTGTGAATAACATGCACAACACTGTGGTTGCCACTGTCAGAACAGTCGTAAAGCCAAGTGAATATAGCATGGATTGATCAGAGAATACTTGGATATACGCATCCCAGTTGAATTCTTTAGGAAAAATGGTCACTTCTCCCGAAGTAATAGCCCGGTTAGAACTTAGTGATATCGCAATGGTGTGCAGAAATGGAGCCAGACAGAATATAACAAACAAACTGATAAAGGAGATATTAACGATATCAAAAATCCGATTTGAGGTGCGTTCACTCATATGCGCACAGCTCCTTTGCTGATAGTCTATACATACAAGCCGATTGGCGTATCTTTCATGCTTTGATAACTTATAAAATGCCTTCGCCGGTTGCCTTTTTTGAAATATAGTTAGAGCCAAGTACAAAGATTAGCCCAACAACAGCCTGGAATAGTCCTACGACAGTTGCCAGCGTGTATTGTCCTGATTCAAGGCCGACCCTGTATACAAAAGTACTAAGTACATCTGAATATTCACGTACGGCTGTGTTACCGATAATATAAGGTCGATCAAAACCAATGCTGACCATATGTCCGAGATTAAGAATGAGCAAGGTCACAATGGTTGGCTTGATACTTGGCAACGTAATATGCCAGATTCTCTTCAGTCTTGAAGCTCCGTCAATCTCGGCAGCCTCAAACAATTCCTTATTGACGCCGGTTAATGCGGCCAGATATAGAATGGTTCCCCATCCTGCACTTTGCCAGACACCTGTGAACAGGTACGTCACAAGCCATGGGTTTTTCTCTGTCAAAAATGGGATTGAATTTAAGCCCATACTCTCCAACACACCGTTAACCATACCGGATTGATTACCGAACAATTGGTATACAATTCCCCCGATGATAACCCAGGAGATAAAGTGAGGAATGTACAGAATCGTTTGCGATATTTTTTTAAACCATTTGAATCGAACTTCATAGAGCATGATGGCCAATATAATTGGAGCAGGGAACGAAACAAGCAGGTCGAGGAAATTTAGCATGAAGGTATTTCGTAATGTGGTGTAGAAGTCCCGCATTCCAAATACTTCACGGAAAGCATCGAAACCGATCCACTCACTCCCGTTGATGCCCTGAAACAAGTTGAAATCCTTAAAAGCGATCTGAACCCCGTACATTGGGCCGTAACGAAAGATCAAGAAGTAGATCAGAGGCAGTGAGATGAGCGCATATAATTGCCAATACCTTTTCAAGTATGTGATGGTCAAGTCGGTTTCCTCCTATCAACAGAGAAACGGCTGTGCCGCCCATACTGGCGGCACGCGTTCCTTCCAAAGTTATGCGGTAAATTACATATTGATTTAGTAATCACAAGATAAATCTGTTTATTTGATAACGCTTACTGAAGTGCTGCTTCAAGCTCTTTCTTCAGCTCTGTGCCACCCAGTGACATAAAATCATTTATTTCTTTTTCATATACCGCTTCGAAGTCTGCCGGTTTAGCCATCGCAGTTTTCACAATAAGCACTTTCAACTTATCATTTAGCGCTGTACCATATTTAGATTCTGCTTCAATTGGTTTGCTGAAGATAACCGGGCCGATCGTATCCGTATTAGCGATATCAATAGACTGTCTCATCAGTTCATGGTTACGTTCTGGGAAGCCAGCAATCCATGCGGCTTCATTAGCTGCCTGATCTCCAACTACTTTACCGTTGGCAATAATGGCCATGTCACCACCGTTGTAGAGACGATCTTTGACATCCTGTGGTGCATCATCTTTAACAACTGGAACGCCATCAACCATATCGTAATTTTCACCTTCGACACCGGTGTTCATCTCCAGCAAGTTCGTTCCAGAAGCCATCCAGTCTAGGTATTTCACTGCTTCAACGGAACGTTTGCTGCTTTTTGGAATCATGATGTACATACCGTTGCTACCATAACGTGATTTGATGTGTTTGTTGTCCACATTCGAGTTGGTGTAAGCGTCAACTGCTACAACTTTGCTATCCGGTACATTTTTATACAAATTATCAAGCATACCATCTGCATACAGAATCTGACCTACGTCCTCAGACATGTAGCCAATATTACCGTTCTGGAAGTCTTTGACCAATTGCGTTTTTTCTTCGTCAAGACTGAAATCTTTGCTGATCAGACCTTCATTGTAAAGCTTGTTAAGGAACTGCATCGCATCTTTGAAGCCATCATGCAATGGTAGCTCGTAGCGCTGACTGTACGTAAGCCCATCTTGTACAGGTTTAATGAAGGAGTAAATCAATGTTTCGTACTGCGCTGGGGCAAGTGCCATACCCATTGGGATGTTTTTGCTGCCCAGATTGCCCGGATCTTTCTCTTTGAATGCTTTCAACGTTTCGTACAGCTCATCCGTTGTTGTTGGAGCTTCCATGCCGACTTTATCGAGCCAATCCTGGCGGATATAGGAGTTGTAACGAGCCGTAATGGCACGTTTACCCGGAATAGCGAATTGCTGACCTTCAAGCTGACCGAATTTCAACAGGTCATCGCCGAGATATTCTTTTAAGTTAGGTGCATGTTCATTAAGAAGTTCACCTACGTCAGTTAGACCACCTTGCTGAGCATAACGGTAGAACACACTGGAGTCGTATACAAACACAATATCTGGAACGTCACTGGGGCTGGCCATTAACACGTTGAGTTTGGTTGTTTCTTCTGACCGTTGAACAGGTACGAATTGCACATCAATGTTATTCGGATCGCCGAATTTCTCTTGAACAAATTTAGTTAAGTAGTTGTTCGTAATCGTATGTGGAGAAGGACTGTTACCACGATCGAAAACCTCCACTTTCAAAGTAACACGCTCACCATTAGTTGTTGCCCCGCCTTCTGCTGATTCTTTTTCTGATGCAGACGAGCACCCCGCAAGTAAGGACACTCCCATTACTATTGTAAGTGCCAGACCCATCCATTTCTTCTTACTCCCTTTGGTTGCTTTTCCAATCATTTTGTCATCCCCTTTTACTTTGCGTGAATGTTTAAGGCTTGCTCCGAGTATTCCACATCTTTCCGACCTCTAGCAATAAACCAATTTCGGAAGCGCTTACAAACGGATTATGGTTTATATGTTAAGCACATTTTCGCAGACTGATTATTTTCCCAAAGCTGCGCTGCTCTAGGCTGTGATGGCTCTCAACACCTCACGACTCGGAACTGCCTGTCCCCATTCGGATAAACCATTTTCACACACCGCCTATATTCGTAAACGGGGAAAAATAGGAATATTAGCTTGCTATCCTGCGAAAACCGTTGCATCGATCTCGGATACCAAAGAACTGTTCAACGAAAACAGGGCGAACCTCTGCGAGCCTGCTCTCCTGGTGGAAAGTGACTGCATGAAATTCACCCTGTGCTATCCTGATGTACAGATCTCAGAATATGATCACTTTTGCGTTACTCTTCGGGTTCTCGATGTTCACGTTTCAAACGACGATAATCTCCTGGTGTAATGCCCGTTACCCGCTTAAATACACGTCCCAACGTAATTCCATTTGCATACCCAACCTTCAGGGCAATATCCTGCAAAGAGTAATCCGTATTGAGCAGAAGCTGCTCCGTCTCCTTCATACGCAGCTCTGTAACAAAATCAACAAACTTCATGTTGAATTCTGTCTTGAACAAATAACTCGCATGTTTGCCCGTAATCTGGAATCGGTCGCTCAGATGTTTCAATGAAAGATCCGGATTCGCAAACTGTTCTTCGATATAATTTTTCATTTCGTTAACCATGGCTTTGTAACTCTTGGTTTCCGTGACCGCTACATACGTTCTGAACAGGTCCGTCAGGCCATCGAACAAAAGACTCTTCACATCCGTAAGCGTCTCCGCCTCTTCCACAGCACTCAACCATCTGTTGATGTTTTCTTCGGACAGCTCTTCCTGAAGCCCTTCCGACATCATGGCCACCTCTCGGCTGAGCATCTGTAACATGGCTTGAATCAGAGAACGAATCTCGTCATCCGGCAGTTTGTTCTTTTCAAATGCTGTAAAGATCTCCTCCAACTGTTCCCGCCACTGTCCACTCGACATCCGGAACCGCTTAACAAAGTCCGCAATCATCTGCAGATAAGTATAGGTATCCAGTAAAGGATGCTGTGGTTCACCGCAGTCGGCTTGGCCCACATCTCCATTCATCAACAGTTTGCGTTGCATTACCGCTTCTGCAGCCGCATAGGAGTCTCGTATTGCACCAACTCCCTGAGCAATAGGTCCAATACCGAAGCTTAAGGAAATACGTAGATTTTGTTCTACCCAAGATTTGCATTCCTCAGCTACAACACGAATCTGCCCAGACATGTCCAAGTTGTTATCACTCTGTTCTTTGAACACAAAAAGGATCGCAATTCGATCTACACTAATCCATTCCGTCCAGCATTGTACTCCAGTATTACGTGACAGCTCTTGCAAAACGTTCATTAAGGCAAACTTCAGCGTATTTTGTTCACCTCTCGTGTACCTCTCCTGAAAACCCTTCTCATAACGGTTAATCTCTCCAACAACAACGACAAAGCGCGACGAGTCATGCACATCATTCAGTGGAGAAAGTTCTTTTAATTGCTCTGCTGCGTTTTCCGTGTGTTCACCATGCAACAGGGCATTGAACAACTTGCTGCGCTGCATGAGTACATTTTCCCTGCTTTTCTTATCATAATCCATCATGTGATTAATCAGATTTTCAAGCACACCGTCAATCATCTTCATCTCATCCGTGCGAGCACCCGAGTGTTCAAACGCCCGAATCTGATGAGACTCAATCCGGTTCATGATGATCTGAATGGGTTTATAGTTACGGCGAGTAATGTACACGATATACACAATCGCACAGATGACAGTCACAATCGCAATGATTACCCATACATAAGACACTACAGATACCCAGCCAAATAAGTTGCCGGCCTTAATTCCACTGGATATTGTCCAGCCCAGTCTCTCTAGCGGTAGCGTATTCAGTTCCTGACCATCTATCGAGCCTTCTTGGTCCGAGTGTGCATTGTACACAACCTTACCTTCCCGATCCGTAATCGTCAGGAATGAGAGCTGACCATTAACCATACTGTCTACACTCTGCTCAATGCTGCTCATCTTGATATTAATGACCAGTGTGCCCTGAGAGCCAAAAGGCAAAGGCATATCCTTGTTCACCGTTAATACGCGAATAGGGGTACGTTGAACAGAGTCCGCATCGAATTCCCGGACCGGCTGCCAGCCTGAACCGATAGACCCGGCTTCCATTTGATCAATCCATGCCTTATCCGAGAAACTTTCCACTTCTCTGGAACCACTTACGGTCAGTACATGTTTATTTCGCTTGTCATACAGATAGATGGATTGAATCCATGAGGATGAATTGGTTAGCTCACGTAAACTTTGCGCAATCGCATATACCGTGTCTGAGCTGGTCTGGTTTGTGTTATTAAAATAGAGTTTGTAGGCCTGCTGACTCTGTGCCGTTTCAAGGATAGATAGTTCAATATCTCTGATTGTACGATCCACCGTATCTAACATATAACTGGAGGAGATCCGGTCTGCTTTTTTCGTTTCCTCCTTGGAGATGTCATTAATGAAGACAAACGCGATGAAAATGAGTATGGTCACCGTAAGAAAAAAAATCGGGAAATACGAGAACAGTAACCGGTAGTACCAATTACGAGACAATAGACCCCACTCCTCACTCCACGATGCCAATGTTCTCAGCCGTGGTTTCTACTGTTCAGCATCCTCACCTCAGGGCTGAATACCATATGATAACGCTATCATAACTGATTTTATGTTATTATAGCACAAGCCTCCGAGCAGCAAAGCAAGAATTGAATTCGCAGAGTCAAAAGCAAAAAACCGTGCTGAGCAGACAACAACTCAGACACGGATCAGTTAATCTGGCAGTACACCGATAAATCCTCGATGCTCTAAATTCCAGAATCCTTAAACAATGTGGCCATGGAGCCGCCATCCACAATAATGCGTACGGCGCGGGCCAGCATGGGTGCAACAGGTAACACTTTGAAGCATTCAGGGTGATCATCTGGCAGGGCGATCGAGTCTGTAACCACCACCTCTTCAATAGACGGGTGATTCAATTTACTCACTGCCCCATCCGAGAACAATCCGTGTGTTGCACATACATATACATTTTTGGACCCACGTTCCTTCAACCCTTCCACGACATTCAGAATCGTTGTTCCGGTGTCGATCAGATCCTCAATAATAATGGGTGTTCGGCCTTCAACATCACCAATGACATGGGTGATCACCGATTCATTATGGCTTGGACGTTTCTTGATCATAATGGCAAATGGGGAATCTAGACGATTCGCCAGCTTCTCTGCCATCGATGCTCGTCCCGCATCCGGAGAGACCACAACAGGATTCTCGATTCCTTTGCTTAACAAATAGTCACTAATCAGATCCAGCGATGTCATATGGTCAACCGGAATGTTAAAGAATCCCTGTATGGCCGCTGCATGCAGATCGATCGTTACTACCCGATTGGCGCCAGCTGTCGTTAATACATCTGCTACCATCTTGGCCGAGATCGGCTCCCGAGGAGCAGATTTACGCTCTTGACGAGCATAACCGTAATACGGAACAATGATGTTCACAGTGCGCGCTGAAGCCCTCTTTGCGGCATCAATCATCACAAGCAGCTCGACAAACAGCTCATTGATCGGATGAGACAACGACTGTACCAGAAACACATCACAATTACGGATCGTTTCTTCATAATGAACGTAAATTTCTCCGCTCTTGAACCGGGACAGCTTGATCTTGCCCAGTTGTACTCCCAGCTTGTCGCATACCTGTTCTGCCAGCTTAGGGTTCGATGAACCGGAAAAAATACGTAACGAATGCTGCATAATGCCCTCCCGAGGGTTGAAATCCCTATATAATCCCTTATCTAAAAGGTTATTTCCTACCCTCATTATACTCCACTGGCTTATACATTTAAAGGAATGAAAGAACGATGACGGCCTTCAAAAACAGCGACCTCCGTACAGCCCAACTCACGTAAAAGAGCTTCAGCTTCGGGCAAATAATCGCCCAGCTTCATTGGGTCATGTGCATCAGAGCCCATGGTTAATGGAATACCCAAGCGAATAGCTTCTGTCAGCATTCTGCGACTAGGGAACATCTCGGCACAAGGCTTCGATAATCCGGAAGCATTCAGCTCCATGGCGCAGCCGGTTTTGGCTATAGCCTGCAGCGCTGCGTTCTCCAATGTGATACGTTCTTCTGTCTGCTCCGCTGAAGGAACAAAGCCAAACCGTTTAATGACATCCGTATGGCCCATAATATCGTACATGCCCGTCGCAGCAGCCTTGCCTACAGCATCATAATACTGACGATATACTTCAAGGACGTCTTTGCCCTCCCAGTGATGGGTCTGGCGGAAGTCCGTAATGTCCCATTCCCCAAGGAAATGAACGGAGCCAATCACATAGTCCCATGGATAACGCTCGATGATTGCACGGATCTCTGTTTCCCAGCCTTCAATATAGTCACCTTCCAGACCAACACGTACGTCAATCTGTCCACGGTAACGTTCTTTCAGGGAGAAACATTCCTCTATGTAACGCGGCAGTTCATCCATAGGCATCGCCATTTCCGGATAATATTGAGCTGGATCGACATGCAACAATGGCATGTGATCGGATAATCCAATCTGGGATAGTCCGATCTCCACACCACGTTGCACGTATTCCTCCAGTTTACCGACTGCATGTCCACACCGCTCATGGTGTGTGTGATAGTCTATACGCACGTAACTCGCCTCCTAATCGCGGCGAGGCCGTTCATGACGGCGGCTCAGCTCTGACATAATGTCGTCCAGCGGCAGCTTGCGCTCCTGTAACAGGACGAGCAGGTGATACATCAGGTCACTGACTTCCAGACGAAGCTCGTCATTATCTTTATTTTTGGCGGCGATAATCGTCTCGGACGCTTCTTCACCGATTTTTTTCAGTATTTTATCTACACCTTTATCAAACAGATACGTTGTATATGCACCCTCAGGGCGCTCACGTTCACGTTCTGCAATAACGGATTCCAGTTCAGCCAATACCTCGAAGCGACTTTCGGAACTGGAACTTGCAGAAGCAGATGCCGCACCCGTTTCATCCGAAACCTTGTCTGCCAAATTCTCTGGCAAACCAATGATTTCATTATGGAAACAAGTCACCGCACCTGTATGGCAAGCAGGACCATTGGGTTTGACCTCAACCAACAAGGTATCGCCGTCACAATCATATTTCAGGGAAGTAATCGTCTGCACGTTACCAGAGGTTGCACCTTTATGCCACAACTCCTGACGAGAGCGCGACCAGAACCAGGTCTCACCGGATTCCAGCGACAACTTCAGGGATTCACGATTCATATAAGCCATCATTAAAACTTCACGAGTATCCACATCCTGCACAATGGCAGGAACCAAATCATCACTCCAACGAATGTGTTCCACAACCTGTTCCAAGGATAACTGTTCCTTGATTTCATCACTCACTTTAGTCACGGATCTCCACCCCTTGTTCTCTCAAATGTTGTTTAAGCGCCGGTACGGCGATTTCTTTGTAATGGAAAATCGTTGCGGCCAGACCTGCGTCCGCTTTGCCTGTGGTAAATACATCATAAAAATGAGATTCCTTGCCCGCACCGCCCGATGCGATGACTGGAATACGCACAGATTCGGATACGGCTGCCGTCAGCTTCAGATCGAAACCGTCTTTCGTTCCGTCCGCGTCCATACTTGTCAGCAGAATTTCTCCCGCGCCCAAGCTTTCTGCCTGTTTAACCCATTCAAGCGCCTTGATCCCAGAGGGTTTCCGTCCACCATGCGTGTAGACCTCCCACTCGCCCCAAGCTTCATTATATTTGGCGTCGATCGCTACGACGATACATTGGGAGCCAAAGCGACGTGCACCATCTGCAATCAACTGCGGATTAAGTACAGCAGCTGTATTCACTGCAATTTTGTCTGCACCTGCACGGAGAATCCGCTTCATGTCCTCCACTTTGGAGATGCCACCGCCTACCGTAAATGGAATCGCAATCTCGCCGGCTGTCTGCCGTACCACTTCTTCCATCGTTTCGCGGCCTTCTACCGAAGCGGAGATATCGAGAAATACCAATTCGTCCGCGCCCTCGCGGTCATATAGCGCCGCCAGCTCTACCGGATCACCCGCATCGCGGAGATTAACGAAGTTGACGCCTTTGACGACCCGGCCGTCCTTCACGTCCAGACAGGGAATGATTCTTTTTGCCAGCATGCTACCTCTTCCTCTCTAACCGGATATCCTTTACTTATTTACCACACGTACTGCTTCAGACAGATCGATACTACCAGTATACAGCGCTTTGCCCACGATCGCTCCACCAACACCATCATCCGCATGACGACTCAGACGAAGCAGATCATCCATCACACTCACACCACCGGAAGCAATAACCGTCCGTCCGCTCGTCTTGGCAAGAGACACAATCGCTTCCACATTAGGACCTTGCATCATGCCATCACGGGATATATCCGTAAAGATAAACGTTTCTGCTCCATATGCCGCCAGTTCCTTAGCAAGCACCTCTGCCTGTACTTCCGATGTTTCAAGCCAACCGCGAGTTGCCACGTAACCGTTACGTGCATCGATACCAATTGCAACCTTATCCCCGTAACGTCCCAATACTTCCTCTGTAAAAGCACGATCCTCAATCGCTGCTGTCCCGATGATCAGCCGGCTAACACCCAGACCCAGCAAACGCTCTACATCCGCTACCGTACGAAGTCCGCCACCAACCTGAACGGGTACGTTCACCGCCGAGGCAATCCGTCCAATCAGCTCATCGTTAACGGGACGTCCTGCTTTGGCCCCATCCAGATCCACCAGATGGACGTATGTACCGCCTTGCTTCTCCCAGGAAATAGCCACTTGAACCGGGTCATCGTTATAAACGGTCTCCTGATTATAATCTCCCTGCACCAGTCTTACACATTTGCCGTCCCGGATATCAATCGCCGGATATAGGATAAAAGATGACATAAAAGGCCTCCTGAATATGGATTAGATTTGTACGCTTAATTACATACTGACGATATGAATTCTATCGGTACGCTGGATTCTGTGCCCGCGTGTTTAACTTCAGGTATTTCTATAGGTTAGAAGAGTCGCGCAATCTCCATACCAGGCATGCAATGTTAACACACCTTAGCAGTGAGTCATCCGTCTCTGATCATATAAAATTGAAATTCAGCTAAAAACTTTTTCTTTAGGCTTCCGTAGACGATACATCCGTTCTCTTGCACCAGTCCTGTCATCCACAGAACGTATTCCAGAGGTATTTACCTTTGGACAGGCGCGCCTGTCAGAGCTAGAAAGTTGCCGAGCAGCTTCATCCCAAGTTCGCCACTTTTCTCCGGGTGGAACTGCATACCGAAGTTCGATCCTTTACCTACAATGGCTGTAACCGGATGTCCGTAATCCGTCACTGCCAGCAGATCGTCTCTGTTTTCGGTAAGTGCATGATAGGAATGGACAAAGTAGACGTGACCTGCCTCAAGCCCAGTAAATAGCGGGTTTTCCGCGTGCAGGAATTCCAAACGGTTCCATCCCATATGAGGAACCTTCAGCTCTCCTGGTGCGAATCGTACCACTTTACCTGGTAAAATATCCAGTCCCTCATGCTCGCCATGCTCTTCACTTGAGCTGAATAACAACTGCATGCCCAGACAGATACCAAGCAGTGGCTTGGAGCCTGCAGCGGCTTCTTTCACCACCGTATCCAGTCCACTCTCCCGCAGGTGAACCATCGCATCACCAAAAGCACCTACGCCTGGCAAAATGACACCATCTGCGCCAAGAATCTCTTCGCGTTCACCCGTGACCAGCGCTTCGTAGCCAAGACGTTCGACCGCTTTGCCGACGCTGTGCAGGTTCCCCATACCGTAATCGACAATTGCAATCGCCATCGTCTACAGCACTCCCTTCGTGGAAGGCACACCCGTTACACGTGGATCAATCATCGTTGCTTCATCCAGCGCACGTCCCAATGCTTTAAAGATCGCTTCAATCATGTGGTGCGTGTTCTGTCCATAGTGCACAATGACGTGTAGAGTAATCCGAGCTTCCAATGCCAATTTCCACAGGAATTCATGCACCAGCTCCGTGGAGAAACTGCCTACCTGTTGGGAAGGGTATTCTGCACGATATTCAAAGTGAGGTCGGTTACTCACATCGATAATAACCTGGGCGAGCGCCTCGTCCATCGGTACAAACACACTGGCGTAGCGCTTGATGCCACGTTTGTCACCCAATGCTTCTCGCAACGTCTGTCCGAGACAGATTCCAATGTCTTCAACCGTGTGATGATCGTCGATGTCAATATCTCCGCGAGCCTGAACGTTCAGGTCGAATTGTCCGTGCTTCGTGAACAGATCCAGCATATGGTTCAGGAACGGTACATCCGTTTCAATCGTGGATTGTCCTGTTCCATCTACGGCAAAAGCCAATTGGATATTGGTCTCGTTTGTTTTACGATCAACCTCTGCTTGGCGCACTGCGCCTTTGTTTTCAAGTTCCACACCATTATTTTGCTTATCCATTGTCTGATTCCGCCTTTCCTTCCTGTTCTAACCGTACAGCGATTGCACGGGCATGCCCTTCAAGACCCTCATGACGGGCCAACTCTATAATAGCCGCTCCGTTCTGCAGCAGCGCTTCTTTACTATAATAGATCAGACTCGATTTTTTGATAAAATCATCCACATCCACTGGTGAACTGAACCGTGCAGTTCCATTGGTCGGAATAATGTGATTGGGTCCGGCAAAATAGTCTCCTACCGGCTCCGAACTGTACGGGCCGAGGAAGATCGCACCGGCATTCTCGATCCGGCCAGCGTAAGCCATCGGCTCCTGCACCATGATCTCCAGATGCTCCGGTGCAAGCCGGTTCACCACATCGATTCCCTCATCGATGGAATCGACCACAATAATCGCGCCATACTGCTCTACCGAAGCAGCAGCGATATCGCGCCGCGGCAGCACTTCAAGCTGGCGCTGCACTTCGCCCTGCACGGCTTCCGCCAGCGTGGCCGAATTCGTGACGAGAATGGCCGATGCCATCTCGTCATGTTCCGCCTGCGACAAAAGGTCGGCGGCGACATACACTGGATTCGCCGTATCATCGGCGAGCACCACAATCTCACTCGGCCCGGCGATACTATCGATATCGACCGCACCGTACACCTCGCGCTTCGCGAGCGCCACGTAAATATTGCCCGGTCCACAGATCTTATCGACCGGGGCAATACTCTCCGTGCCGTAAGCGAGGGCGGCGATGGCTTGAGCGCCGCCAACCCGGTACATCTCGCTCACGCCTGCTTCCGCAGCAGCCACGAGAATGTACGGGTTAATACCTTCGCCACCGTTCGTAGACGGCGGCGTCACCAGAACAATCTCCGGCACGCCTGCCACCTGTGCCGGAATTACATTCATCAGCACAGACGATGGATACGCTGCTTTGCCGCCAGGGACATAGACCCCGACCCGCTTCAGCGGTCGGATGACCTGGCCTAGCAGGCTGCCGTCCGGCTGCCAATCCATCCACGAGTTGCGTTTCTGCTTCTCGTGAAACGCACGAATGTTGGCGGCGGCTTGTCGAATCGCCGTCACAAAGGATGGCTCCACGGCTGCATAAGCCGCCTGCAGCTCTTCCTGCGGCACGCGTAATTCCGCGGCCGTCAGCTTCGTACGGTCCAGCTGCTCCGTGTAACGCAGCAGTGCCGCATCACCCTCACGGCGAATGTCGCTGACAATACGCCGTACCGTTTCATTTTGCTCTGGCGTGCCATACTCCACTTCCCGCTTCAGATCAAAATCCCGTGCAGGTACAATTTTCATGCGTACAACCTCCTTATCCCCTGTAATGCCGACTTATAGCCGATTCATTTCTTTGTTGTGTCTCTTACTCTTATTCTTGCTTTTGCTTCTGCTTTGCATGTTTCTCATCTATGTTTCCAACGCATTAGTTTATCCCCGAAAGCTTCCCGCCGAAATCTCATTCGATGCCGGAATGACCTGCTGAAGTGCATCACACAAAGCCTGGATTCGTGCATTTTTCATCCGATAACTTACCCGATTCGCGATAAGTCGGCTCGTGATATCCAGAATGCCTGTCATCTCCACGAGTCCGTTCTCGCGCAGCGTCTGACCTGTCTCCACCAGATCGACGATTCGATCTGCCAGACCAATCAGGGGTGCGAGCTCAATAGAACCATTCAGCTTGATCACCTCGACCTGCTGTCCCTGCTCCCGGAAATACTGCGAAGCAATCCTAGGATACTTCGTTGCGACACGTTGCTGGATGCCGGGCTTCCAGTCCGGAAGTCCAATGACAGACATACGGCACTGGGCGATTCCCAGATTCAACAGTTCATACACGTCCCGATTTTCCTCCAGCAGCACGTCTTTACCGACAATTCCGATGTCGGCAACACCGTACTCCACATACGTTGGAACATCCACGGGTTTCGCCATAATGAATTCCATTCCGGCTTCCGGTACTTCGATGACCAGTCTACGTGTATCGTCCACGTCTTCTGGAATATCCAGCCCCGCTTCACGGAACAATTTGGAGGCTTTTTTATAGATTCGGCCCTTCGGCATGGCCACCTTCAGAATATCCGACATCTCAGCGTCCTCCTTCTTCAGATCCGTAAGTAATAACCTGCTCAGCCTGGACGGTTGTTGCTCCAGCAGATATAGCACTTGCCCCAGCCCCGTCTTCAGGAAGAAGGAGTGTCACTACATTTTGTCCCAGACTGCGTAATCTTGCCGCTTCAGTTAATGCCTCCGCCCGACGTTTCGGGCTATATTGGATAAGCACCGGTTTTTTCTCTTCAATGGTAATGCCGTGAACGCCATCAATAATCCGGTTGGTTTTCAGTGCAAATCCTGTAGCTGGCAACGAGCGCCCAAACTGTTGTAAGAGATTATCATACCGTCCGCCGCTACATACCGGGGAGCCCAGTTCTGCTGCATACCCTTCAAACGTCATACCCGTATAATAGGAGAAATCACCGATCATCGTTAGATCAATCAGCACATGCTCGGATACACCGTATGCTTCCAGCACTTCGAATACTGCGCACAGATGTGCAATCGACTGGGCTGCTTCAGCACTTGAACTTAGCTCTACCGCATGTGTGCATACTTCCTTACCACCGCGCAGACGAAGGATCGCTTCAAGCTGTTCTTTCAGCTTTGGCTCCAGATTCAATGCTTCAATCGACTGGCGATAGCCGACATAATCACGTCCGAGTAACCCTTCCTTCAATTGCTCTTGCTCAGCGGTCTGGCCTGGAATCACTTCCTCCAGTAACCCGTTCAGGAATCCCATGTGGCCCATGGCTATTTTAAAAGAAGACACGCCCGCTGCCTGCAAAGAGGCAATCGCAAGCGCAACAACTTCTGCATCCGCTTCAGGTGAATCGTCTCCAACCAGCTCCACGCCCGTCTGGAAGAATTCAGCCTCACGTCCAGCTTCCTCTTCAATGGAACGAAATACGTTCGCATGATAGGACAGACGCAGCGGTAACTGCTCATCTTTGAGCATGGATGAAACGACACGTGCAATTGGAGCTGTTAGATCCGATCTCAGTACCAGCGTGGTTCCACGGCTGTTCAATAATTTAAACAATTTGCGATCTGATGTGGAGCTCGCTACACCTACCGTGTCGTAGTATTCGATCGTTGGTGTGATGATCTGACGGTAACCCCAGCGTTCCATACATTCCAGTACATTCCGCTCAATCGTCCGCAGCTTGGATACTACATGTGGCGTATAGTCGCGAAATCCGGTCGGTTTTTCAAAGCCTTTTGGTTTGGACATTGGTATTATTCACCCCGAGTCAGTAATTTAAGAGTTTTGCTCGTTCTATTTCAACAGGATTTATGTAATGTAAATCCCCATTCTATCTTGTAACCCTGAATCACCGTAATGCTTCAAAAGCCTTCAACTATTGGTTTAGTTCAACCTTTATCACGTTACATTCTCCCCGAATACTTTCACATGGTAAAGTGCTAACAAACTAAAGGATATGGGATATGATAACATGAAATCCGCACTACCGTCAACAATACCGAAGCTTGATCACCCCTGGATGGACATATTGTTTTATACACACGCCGTTGCCCTCACCAATCGGTATTTATATACGAAAAAAGCTGCCATCAGCAGCTTTTTACTTCGAATCATCTTCATCGATTCTTCTTTATTCATTACTTTATTGATTTAATGCAAACTACCCTGAGAAGAATTATCCGTGTTAAAGACCGTCTCTTCCGTAGAAGCTGCTGAACGGGATAAATCACGTAGTGGATTGCCTCCAACAAAAGCTCCTGGTGCAACATCCTTATGTACGACTGCTCCCGCTGCCACAACGGCTCCATCCCCTATAGTTACTCCGGGCAGAATCGTTGTGTTGGCACCAATCAGTACATTTTCCCCGATAATCACCTCACCGAGCCTGTACTCCTTAATGAGATACTCATGAGCGAGAATCGTTGTGTTGTAACCGATGACCGAGTTTTCACCGACCGTTATTTTTTCCGGAAAGAATACATCCACCATCACCATCAGGCCAAAGGCTGTATGTTTTCCCACCTTCATACCGAGCATCCGGCGGTAAATCCAGTTCTTCACCGATAGAATCGGACAGTAGCGTGACAATTGGATCCAGATAAAATTACGAACGCCCTTCCACGGACTCACTGTCTTGTAGATATGCCAAAGTGCATTCTGGTCCTCTACCGGATAGCGGGTTACTTTTCTCATGAACGTCCCGTTTCAATGCGGATGAGTTTCAACAAGTCTCTCATGTCGTGCAACATGTGATCCGGGCCATATCCGTTCAGGATCGTTTCTCCTTTAAGAGACCATGCAACCCCCGCCGAGAGAGCACCAGCATTTTGTGCCGATTGGATATCCACCGGACTGTCACCCACCATTAAGGTTTTAGCAGGATCTGCCCCTAGTTCCGTCATGGCTTTGAGAACAGGTTCAGCGTGCGGCTTCGGATTCGTTACGTCGGTCACTGTTACAATCGTCTTCATATACTTCAATAGGTCAAAACGCTCCAACACCTTTAATGTAGATGGACGAATTTTGGTCGTGACTACACCCATTACGATGCCGGCCTGATGCAACGCCTCTACTACCTCAATAACATGTGGAAAAGGTCTAACCATCGCTTCATGATGGATATCATTATAGGCACGGTAACCCTTCACGTACTCGGAGACTTCCTCCTGGCCAGAGAAAGTCCGCATTTGCTGCTCTAGTGTGCCACCCATATGCGGAATAATCTGTTCCCGTGTCCATGGAGCTGAATGTTCCCATCCCCCCATGACGTGCTGGAATGAGCTGATAATCAGCTCATTGGTATCAATAATCGTTCCATCCAGATCAAACAATACCGTGTCAATCATGTTGCATTACTCCTTTTTATCTTCAACTTGCTTGGATTCATCTTTGGCTGGAGGTGTCACCTTATTCTCTTTGCCAGTAGCCGCTCCCGTATGCTCCATATCATCTGCAGGGACTTTGGACGATACAATCGGATCACTGTAACGAACATCCGCTTTGCCTGTCACTCTTCTCACCACAATGAATACAACAGCAACAATAATGATGCCAATAGCGAGCAGTTGTGAGATTCGTACGTTACCGTAAGCAGGATCCAGATATCCTTGTTCAAAGCCCATTGCAGTCATTGGAGACCACAGCCCGTTCACTAATGAAGCAACCCACTGCGGAGCCTGGAAGCCCAGACTATCCGTACGCAAAGCTTCAATGAAGAAGCGACCGATAGAGTACCAGATGAAATAAGACATGAACAGTTCACCTGAACGCAGAAACTTCTGACGACGCAGAACCAACAGCAAGACCAGACCAACGAGACTCCACATCGATTCATACAAAAACGCAGGATGGTGGAATACGCCTTCTACGTTCATTTGATTTACAATAAAGTCCGGCAGATGAAGCTTGTCTCTCAAAAATGATTCTTCCACAGGACCGCCGTAGGCTTCCTGATTCACAAAGTTACCCCAGCGTCCGATTAACTGTCCAACGAGCAGTCCAGGCGCACAGATATCGGCCATACGCCAGAAGTTATATCCTTTACGACGGAAGAAAATAACTGCACAGATAATAGCACCAATAAGTGCACCGTAGATGGCGATACCGCCATTCCATATTTTAAAGACATCCCAGAAATTATCCTTATAATCTTCCCATTTAAATGCAACGTAGTAGATACGGGCACCAATGATGGCAGAAGGCACACCCAGCAGAACCATGTCCATGAACACTTCCTGCGGAATATTGTAGCGTTTGCCCTCCCGGATCACGAGCAGTAATCCTATCAGTGCCGCAGCACCAAGAATAAGCCCGTACCAGTGAACCTTTAACGCTCCAATAGAGAACGCAATTGGGTTCAACAGTAATAATGTATCCATTCATTCACACTCCTATAAATTCAATCAATCGCATGCATGACGAATGGTTGGCATACCCTGCGCCTTAAGAGAAGCAGTTCATGTCAACCATTTGTCTTGACTTCCTTGTATAAAATATTTCTTAATCCATGTCTTCCATATCTTCCGAGATGGTTGCTGTCAGCTTGTTCGTGAATTGCAGTGCAGCATTCAGACCCATCTGTTTTAGGCGATAGTTCATGCCAGCCACTTCAATAATAACGGCCAAGTTCCGTCCCGGACGAACAGGAATCGTAACGAGAGGCACATCGGTATCAATGATGCGTGTAGTCTCTTCATCCAGACCCAGACGATCATATTGTTTATCCTGCTGCCATGCTTCCAGACGTACAACCAAGGTAATCCGTTTGTTATTCCGAACCGCACCGGCTCCGAACAATGTCATGACGTTGATAATACCGACACCTCGAATTTCGAGCAAGTGGCGGATCAATTCAGGTGCAGTACCGTGGAGCTGAAAATCTGACGTTTGACGGATCTCTACCGCATCATCGGCAATTAGTCGGTGTCCACGTTTAACCAGTTCAAGTGCTGTTTCACTCTTACCAATACCGCTACTACCCGTGATCAGCATACCTACGCCATAGACATCACAAAGTACACCGTGAATGGTTGCTGTAGGTGCCAGTTTCTTCTCCAGGAAACCGGTAATCCGGCTGGATAGAATCGTTGTCGCCATGTTGCTGCGAAGTACAGCCAGATTCTGCTCTTCACTGATATCAATCAGCTCTTGCGGAACCTCCAGTCCACGCGTGACAACGATACAAGGCGTCTCTTCCGTACAAAGACGTTGCATACGATCGCGCCGCTCTTGCTCGGGCAACATTGCAAAAAAGGCTAACTCCGTTCTTCCAAGTAGCTGTACCCGTTCTTGTGGATGGTATTCAAAATAACCGGCCATTTCCAGACCAGGACGGTTCAGATCATCTACCGTAATGACTCTTTTCAGTCCGTGAGATCCAGAAACAACCTCTAACTGAAACTGCTGCACCAATTCGGATACTTTCACTTTTTTCGCCATTTGTCTCTTCCTTTCAGCATTCGCTGTGCCTCTATGTACATCAGATCGTGTATCAGTTCTTTCCATTATTAGCGCATTCACAACATGGGGTACAGATGCATACCCTTCCAACAGTCCATTCTCTTAATCATAAGAAGACAGACCTTCAAATAATCTTAAATGAATTCCGGGCTGAATGCAATCTCGGCCTCCCACAACCATTAGTAAAAAAAGTTCTCTGATCGAAGCACTTTCGAAGATGCTATATTCGTGGTTTAACGGTTGCTTTTCTTAAGTTATCGAATTCTTCAGCCCGCTGAAAACTTATAAATTATAATCTTAAAAAAAGCCCCTTCCAGCAATAACGGAAGGGGCTCTCATTACAATGTATAATTGCGTTAACTGTCAGGTTCCATCGTCACCGAGGAATCTCAGTAGTATTAGTCTTGAAGAAGTACGTTCACTTCAGTCTCTTTGTCAAAGATATGAACCTTGTTCATGTCGATGGCCATTTTAACTGTGGAACCATCACGAGTGTTAGAACGTCCGTCTACACGTGCGATCGTTGTATCGTTACCAACACCGCTCAAGTAGAGGAGCATTTCGTGACCCAGGTTCTCTGTAACATCTACGTGTGTAGAGAATACAGAGTTCGGGGATGCTTCCAGGAATACTGGCTCTTCGTGAATGTCTTCTGGACGAACACCCAGAATGACTTCTTTGCCAATGTATCCTCTAGATTTCAACACTTGTGCTTTACCTTGCGGGATTTCAACGTCCACGCCTGGAGCTACGAAGTGCAAGTTAGCACCTTGCTCAGCCAGTTTACCCGAGATAAAGTTCATTGTCGGGGAACCGATGAAACCAGCTACGAACAGGTTAGCCGGCAGGTTATACAACTCTTCCGGAGAAGCTGCTTGTTGGATGATACCATCCTTCATAACAACGATCCGATCACCCATCGTCATCGCTTCGATCTGGTCATGCGTTACGTAGATAACAGTTGTTTCCAAACGTTTCGCAAGTTTAGTGATCTCCGCACGCATTTGACCACGCAGTTTGGCATCCAAGTTGGAGAGAGGCTCATCCATCAAGAACACTTGTGGATCACGGACAATCGCACGTCCCAAAGCGACACGCTGACGTTGACCACCGGACAATGCCTTAGGTTTACGCTCAAGCAAATGCTCGATATCCAGGATTTTAGCTGCTTCACGTACACGTTTGTCGATCTCATCTTTTTTAACCTTACGCAATTTCAAACCAAACGCCATGTTTTGATATACGCTCATATGCGGATACAAGGCATAGGATTGGAAAACCATCGCGATATCGCGGTCTTTAGGTGCAACATCATTAACGACACGGTCACCGATATAGAGTTTACCTTCAGAAATTTCCTCAAGGCCTGCGATCATACGCAGTGTTGTTGATTTACCACAACCGGACGGGCCTACCAATACCAGAAATTCTTTATCTTTAATGTCCAGGTTAATGTCAACTACAGTTGCTTTATCAGAACCCGGGTATTTTTTGAAAATATGCTCTAAACGTACTCCAGCCATGATTGTTGCCTCCTCAGAGATCATTTTGTAATCGAATACAATTTGTATTTTTATATTACCCTATCTGTATGAGGTTTGACTATTCGCAAACTGCACAAAAATATCAATGCTTTTTCGTCACTTTGTACATAAGCAGTAAAAACTGCACTAGAACGGCACTTTCGAAGTGCCTTACATCATAACCAATCTCTTGTTTGATCTTGTCCAGACGGTACACCAGCGTATTTCGATGAATGAAAAGTCGTTTGGCTGTCTCACTAACATTACAGTCCAGGCTAAAAAAGGTCTCCAGCGTAGCAAGCGTCTCACTATCATTGAAGATTAACGTGTCCTTGCCTGTTTCCTGTATAAAGCGTATACGTTGTTCATCTGGAATGCTCGCTACCAAACGTTCCAGATGCATCTCCCATGGGAGATGAATGTGCTGCGTAACATGGAATGCTCTGCCCAATTGAACACTTTCTTTAAGAAGAGCAGTGACCGATACTAGTTGTTGTGCAGGAATGCATGGCAGGGATGCAGAGAGATGGAATACACCTGCCCACTCACTCGCGACCAATTCATGTAGTCCCAGACAAAATGCGTTTAGTGAATCTTTTTTGGCTTCCGTTGTATCTTCCTCGGCTTCTTCTGTAACAATCTCTTTATCACCCATAAAAATCCACTCTTGCTCTCCTAAAGGAATCAATACAATCTCCTCGCCAAAGTAACTCTCAAGCAACTTGTTCAGTTCCTTGGATCGTAAACGATGTGCATCAGGTGTATCCCCTTGTAGCAAGAACAGAATCTTCTCAGCATTCAATCCTGCAGCCACCACAAAGCGATCAGGAACACTTTCAGATTCCTGCTTGGTTGGTTGTTTGATCTGCTCTTTAAGCCAGAGACCCAGTTCAGTCAGATACTGCTCTCTATCATTCTCATATACAACAGGCTGTGTCTCGTCAGCTAGTCCCGTGTTAGTACGGATCAAAAGCTCAATAAACCGCCGTGTTTCCACAGTAATAGATCTGGCTACGCATCCCCAACACACGACAGTCTCTTCTTTCTCATTCATCCGAACCTTAAAAAAGATGCGCTCTCCCGTGTTCAAACTGATCACATCGGATAATGTACTTTGGGATATAGAGTGATCAGATAACCCCTGAATCTCACCTTCATTACCAAAGATCTCTGAATTCCCATGAAGACCAACCAGTTTTACTACGGATTGCGTCCATTCTTGTATTGTGATTTCATATTCGTCCAAAGTTGTGCCTATAATGACTTCAATTTGCTGTTTTAGATCAGGTATGAGCTTCATATAATGAACGTCACCACTCTGCATGTTTTCTATTAGTTTATCATATCTTGCCCAGCATTAATAAATATCCATATTTCGTTAAAATTACATAACAAAAAAGAGCGACTAATCAAATTTATGATTAATCACTCTTTTCTTAAAGATGAGTCATGAAGGGCTCGAACCTTCGACACCCTGATTAAAAGTCAGGTGCTCTACCAACTGAGCTAATGACTCATAAAACTGGTGGAGGATGATGGATTCGAACCACCGAACCCGTACGGGAGCAGATTTACAGTCTGATGCGTTTGGCCACTTCGCTAATCCTCCAAGGATTAAAGGTGGCTCGGGACGGAATCGAACCGCCGACACGAGGATTTTCAGTCCTCTGCTCTACCGACTGAGCTACCGAGCCATATTTAATTTTTAGGATTAATGGCGGAACCGACGGGATTCGAACCCGCGATCTCCTGCGTGACAGGCAGGCATGTTAGGCCAACTACACCACGGTTCCAGGCATTAATGGTGCCGGCGAGAGGACTTGAACCCCCAACCTACTGATTACAAGTCAGTTGCTCTACCAGTTGAGCTACACCGGCGTATATGGTGGAGGCTGAGGGGATCGAACCCCCGACCCTCTGCTTGTAAGGCAGATGCTCTCCCAGCTGAGCTAAGCCTCCTGGGTAATATGGTAGCGGCGGAGGGGATCGAACCCCCGACCTTACGGGTATGAACCGTACGCTCTAGCCAGCTGAGCTACACCGCCATATTAATTGTGTCTTGATTGCTTGTCCATCTTTAGGTAAAGATGGCGGAGAGAGAGGGATTCGAACCCTCGCACCGCTTACGCAGTCTAACCCCTTAGCAGAGGGTCCCCTTATAGCCACTTGGGTATCTCTCCAAATAACAATCTTCAACATCATTCAAGGATTGCTCCCTGAAAACTAGATTCGAAACGAAACTTACGCGATCAGAACTTGCATATTGGATAAGCCCTCGACCGATTAGTACTGGTCAGCTCCATGCATTGCTGCACTTCCACCCCCAGCCTATCTACCTCGTCGTCTTCAAGGGGTCTTACATACTGGGAAATCTCATCTTGAGGGGGGCTTCACGCTTAGATGCTTTCAGCGTTTATCCCGTCCGTACATAGCTACCCAGCGGTGCTCCTGGCGGAACAACTGGTACACCAGCGGTACGTCCATCCCGGTCCTCTCGTACTAAGGACAGCTCCTCTCAAATTTCCTACGCCCACGACAGATAGGGACCGAACTGTCTCACGACGTTCTGAACCCAGCTCGCGTACCGCTTTAATGGGCGAACAGCCCAACCCTTGGGACCTACTTCAGCCCCAGGATGCGATGAGCCGACATCGAGGTGCCAAACCTCCCCGTCGATGTGGACTCTTGGGGGAGATAAGCCTGTTATCCCCAGGGTAGCTTTTATCCGTTGAGCGATGGCCCTTCCATGCGGTACCACCGGATCACTAAGCCCGACTTTCGTCCCTGCTCGACTTGTAGGTCTCGCAGTCAAGCTCCCTTATGCCTTTGCACTCTTCGAATGATTTCCAACCATTCTGAGGGAACCTTTGGGCGCCTCCGTTACTCTTTAGGAGGCGACCGCCCCAGTCAAACTGCCCACCTGACACTGTCCCCGCACCGGATTACGGTACCAGGTTAGAACCTAGATACGATCAGGGTGGTATCCCAACGTTGCCTCCACGCAAGCTGGCGCTCACGTTTCAAAGGCTCCCACCTATCCTGTACAGATCGTACCCAAATTCAATATCAAGCTGCAGTAAAGCTCCATGGGGTCTTTCCGTCTTGTCGCGGGTAACCTGCATCTTCACAGGTATTAAAATTTCACCGGATCTCTCGTTGAGACAGCGCCCAAGTCGTTACGCCATTCGTGCGGGTCAGAATTTACCTGACAAGGAATTTCGCTACCTTAGGACCGTTATAGTTACGGCCGCCGTTTACTGGGGCTTCGGTTCACAGCTTCGGATTGCTCCTAACCACTCCCCTTAACCTTCCAGCACCGGGCAGGCGTCAGCCCGTATACTTCGCCTTACGGCTTCGCACAGACCTGTGTTTTTGCTAAACAGTCGCTTGGGCCTTTTCACTGCGGCCCCCTCGTGCTATTCACACTACCGGGGCACCCCTTCTCCCGAAGTTACGGGGTCATTTTGCCGAGTTCCTTAACGAGAGTTCTTCCGCGCGCCTTAGAATACTCTTCTCGCCTACCTGTGTCGGTTTGCGGTACGGGCACCATCACCTGGCTAGAGGCTTTTCTTGGCAGTGTGAGATCATGACCTTCGCTACTGTAATTTTCACTCCCCATCACAGCTCAGCCTTACAATGTGCGGATTTGCCTACACATCAGCCTTACTGCTTAGACGGACATCCATCAGTCCGCGTCACTACCCTACTGCGTCCCCCCATTGCTCATAACGGCTTACGGTGGTACAGGAATTTCGACCTGTTGTCCTTCGACTACGCCTTTCGGCCTCGCCTTAGGTCCCGACTTACCCTGAGCGGACGAGCCTTCCTCAGGAACCCTTAGGCTTTCGGCGGATCAGATTCTCACTGATCTTTTCGTTACTCATACCGGCATTCTCACTTGTATAATGTCCAGCGCTCCTTACGGTACACCTTCAACCCTTATACAACGCTCCCCTACCCCTGATGCAAAGCATCAAGCCATAGCTTCGGTGGTGTGTTTAGCCCCGTTACATTTTCGGCGCAGAGTCACTCGACCAGTGAGCTATTACGCACTCTTTCAATGGTGGCTGCTTCTAAGCCAACATCCTGGTTGTCTGTGCAACTCCACATCCTTTCCCACTTAACACACACTTGGGGACCTTAGCTGATGGTCTGGGCTGTTTCCCTTTTGACAATGGATCTTAGCACTCACTGTCTGACTCCCGGAAGTAAGTCTATGGCATTCGGAGTTTGACTGAGCTTGGTAACCCTTGCGGGCCCCGCACCCAATCAGTGCTCTACCTCCACGACTCTGTTTTCCGAGGCTAGCCCTAAAGCTATTTCGGGGAGAACCAGCTATCTCCGAGTTCGATTGGAATTTCTCCGCTACCCCCACCTCATCCCCGCATTTTTCAACATGCGTGGGTTCGGGCCTCCAGTGCGTGTTACCGCACCTTCACCCTGGACAGGGGTAGATCACCCGGTTTCGGGTCTACGTCCACGTACTAAGTCGCCCTATTCAGACTCGCTTTCGCTGCGGCTCCGGCTCTTCACCTTAACCTTGCACGGGAACGTAACTCGCCGGTTCATTCTACAAAAGGCACGCCATCACCCCTAAAACGGGCTCTGACTTTTTGTAAGCACACGGTTTCAGGTTCTATTTCACTCCCCTTCCGGGGTGCTTTTCACCTTTCCCTCACGGTACTGCTTCACTATCGGTCGCTAGGAAGTATTTAGCCTTGGCAGATGGTCCTGCCGGATTCATACGGGGTTTCACGTGCCCCGCACTACTCGGGATCCGTCTCGGAGGGAACAGACTTTCAATTACAGGGCTTTTACCTTCTTTGGCGGGCCTTTCCAGACCTCTTCGCTTAATCGGTTCCTTTGTAACTCCATGTGAGACGTCCCACAACCCCAAAGAGCAAGCTCTCTGGTTTGGGCTTCTCCGCGTTCGCTCGCCGCTACTGACGGAATCACTATTGTTTTCTCTTCCTCAGGGTACTTAGATGTTTCAGTTCCCCTGGTATGCCTCTACACAACCTATGTATTCAGTTATGAGTAACTGGAAATTACCCCAGCTGGGTTTCCCCATTCGGACACCCCCGGATCAAAGCTTGCTTACAGCTCCCCGAGGCAGTTTCGTTGTTCGCCACGTCCTTCATCGGCTCCTAGCGCCTAGGCATCCTCCGTGTGCTCTTAGTAGCTTAACCATATCGCTCGTGTTCGAGCTGTCACTCCACTTGGTTTGCTTGCGCAAATCCAAAAGTCGTTCCATTTCGATCACTCGCTCATGCAATCTACCTTATAAAAACACTTCACTTGTTTACACAAGATCAGCTTAAAGGAATGTTCTAATTCGCGTTTGTTTCGTTTCGATATCTAGTTTTCAAAGAACAAACTTGTAAATCATTTTTGGTGGAGCCAAGCGGGATCGAACCGCTGACCTCCTGCTTGCAAGGCAGGCGCTCTCCCAGCTGAGCTATGGCCCCATATAAAGTTTAAAAGATGTAAATGGTGGGCCCTGGTGGACTCGAACCACCGGCCTCACCCTTATCAGAGGTGCGCTCTAACCAACTGAGCTAAGGGCCCACATTATATTTACTATTTGAACCCAAAATGGGTTACGCTTGGCGGCGTTCTACTCTCCCAGGACCCTGCGGTCCAAGTACCATTGACGCTGAAGGGCTTAACGGTCGTGTTCGGGATGGGAACGTGTGGAACCCCTTCGCTATCGCCACCAAACGTTTGAGAGTTTGAGCTCTCAAAACTGAGCAACGAGTGAGTGTTTTGTAGCTAAGCTACATATTTGAATGTTTCCACTCGGGAAACGATTCTCCATAGAAAGGAGGTGATCCAGCCGCACCTTCCGATACGGCTACCTTGTTACGACTTCACCCCAATCATCTATCCCACCTTCGGCGGCTGGCTCCTTGCGGTTACCCCACCGACTTCGGGTGTTATAAACTCTCGTGGTGTGACGGGCGGTGTGTACAAGACCCGGGAACGTATTCACCGCGGCATGCTGATCCGCGATTACTAGCAATTCCGACTTCATGCAGGCGAGTTGCAGCCTGCAATCCGAACTGAGACCGGCTTTGTTGGGATTGGCTCCATCTCGCGATTTCGCAGCCCGTTGTACCGGCCATTGTAGTACGTGTGTAGCCCAGGTCATAAGGGGCATGATGATTTGACGTCATCCCCACCTTCCTCCGGTTTGTCACCGGCAGTCTATCTAGAGTGCCCATCCGAAATGCTGGCAACTAAATATAAGGGTTGCGCTCGTTGCGGGACTTAACCCAACATCTCACGACACGAGCTGACGACAACCATGCACCACCTGTCTCCTCTGTCCCGAAGGAAAGATACATCTCTGTACCGATCAGAGGGATGTCAAGACCTGGTAAGGTTCTTCGCGTTGCTTCGAATTAAACCACATACTCCACTGCTTGTGCGGGTCCCCGTCAATTCCTTTGAGTTTCAGTCTTGCGACCGTACTCCCCAGGCGGAGTGCTTAATGTGTTAACTTCGGCACCAAGGGTATCGAAACCCCTAACACCTAGCACTCATCGTTTACGGCGTGGACTACCAGGGTATCTAATCCTGTTTGCTCCCCACGCTTTCGCGCCTCAGCGTCAGTTACAGCCCAGAGAGTCGCCTTCGCCACTGGTGTTCCTCCACATATCTACGCATTTCACCGCTACACGTGGAATTCCACTCTCCTCTTCTGCACTCAAGTCACCCAGTTTCCAGTGCGATCCGGGGTTGAGCCCCGGGATTAAACACCAGACTTAAATGACCGCCTGCGCGCGCTTTACGCCCAATAATTCCGGACAACGCTTGCCCCCTACGTATTACCGCGGCTGCTGGCACGTAGTTAGCCGGGGCTTTCTTCTCAGGTACCGTCACCTTGAGAGCAGTTACTCTCCCAAGCGTTCTTCCCTGGCAACAGAGCTTTACGATCCGAAAACCTTCATCACTCACGCGGCATTGCTCCGTCAGGCTTTCGCCCATTGCGGAAGATTCCCTACTGCTGCCTCCCGTAGGAGTCTGGGCCGTGTCTCAGTCCCAGTGTGGCCGATCACCCTCTCAGGTCGGCTACGCATCGTCGCCTTGGTGAGCCGTTACCTCACCAACTAGCTAATGCGCCGCAGGCCCATCCCCAAGTGACAGATTGCTCCGTCTTTCCAGTTCTCTTCAGGCGAAGAAAACAACTATTCGGTATTAGCTACCGTTTCCGGTAGTTGTCCCAAACTTGAGGGCAGGTTGCCTACGTGTTACTCACCCGTCCGCCGCTAACCATCAGAGAAGCAAGCTTCTCTTCAAGTCCGCTCGACTTGCATGTATTAGGCATGCCGCCAGCGTTCGTCCTGAGCCAGGATCAAACTCTCCAATAAAGTATTGAAAAGAGCGATAAGCTCATTTTGAATCTGACGAGATTAAAAATCTCATTTGTGCTCCAGCCGATTCAAGCCAAGGCTTGTCTCCAACTTTCGCGTTCATTCTGCAAGCAGAATGTTTACTCACTCGTTGTTCAGTTTTCAAAGATCAAACTTGTTTTTTTGTCACCATTTTCTCTCAGCGGCGACTTTTATAATATATCATACTTCGTTTGTTTTGGTCAAGTGTTTTTTTGAAATTCTTTTTCGAAGCTCGTAATGAACTTCTTTATTTCATCAAAAGCATGTAACCAAGCAAGCAAAGCAACGAGATATAATGTACCATATAAATATCTCCGAAGTCAACTATCCAAACAAAGAAATTTTCAATCCCAATAATAGCCCCACACCCGGCAATCCCAAAACAGTTACAGTTCCTATGGTTGCAGGGTTCAGAGGGATATAGGTTCCAGTTAACCAGCCGGAATAATTGACGATATATATACCTACTGCTGCCAACACCAGATGAATTCCAAACGATGTGAAAAACGATAAACCTATCCGCTTTCTGAATAAAATAACGATAAGCCCCAGTAATGATATAACCAATACACTTCCCAATATGATACTCTTCACATCCAACACCTCCATGTATAGTGTAAATCTGAATCTACATACTAATCCCTCGCTGTGTTTCAACCTCATCATTAGCTCTGGCACGTTTGGCTCTCTTTAAATGGATCTGATACTTCCGCTCGGCCGCCTCCAATACATAGATGGCATAATCAATCTCATCTTGCCCCTGCGCTTCTTCGAACTGTCTCATAGCCCGTTCCCATTCCTGCTTTGCCGTCTGAATATCTGCATAGATCTGGTCCGCCTCAAGATCCTTCAACATTCTGTTGTGTTTCTCTACCGAGTTCCGTGTATTTCGCCACATAAACATAAGCTCTCCTCCTCCTGATCAGCACAGCATATTCTCATACTTATCAGGGAAAGGACAAACTTAGAACTTGGACGTTTCATTTTAATCATAAAAAAAGAGAGCCCTAGGGCTCTCTTTGCACATCAAAGCATATTTAGCATCCGAAGTTTCTATGGAAGTATACTGTGCGAAACCAATTCTAACACACTAACGCATCTCCCTACGCCCTTCCAGCGCTTTGGAAAGAGTCACTTCATCCGCATACTCCAGATCGCCACCTACAGGCAATCCATGGGCAATCCGGGTCACACTAATCTCAAACGGACGCACCAGGCGGGAGATGTACATCGCTGTAGCCTCACCCTCAATATTGGGGTTCGTCGCCAGAATGATCTCTTTTATCCGTTCATCACTTAATCGAATCAGGAGTTCCTTCAAACGGATATCGTCTGGGCCAATTCCCTCCATAGGTGAAATCGCACCCTGTAACACATGATAGTACCCATCGAATTCCTTGGTGCGCTCCATCGCCACCAGATCCTTCGAATCCTGGACTACACAGATTACAGAGACATCCCTGGACTTATCCTGACAGATTCGACACGGATCCGTGTCGGTGATATTACAACACACAGAGCAGTAATGAAGGTTACGCTTCACACTCACGAGTGCTTTGGCAAAATCGATAACGTCATCTTCCTTCATGTTAAGCACATGAAAAGCTAAACGCGCCGCAGTCTTGGGACCCACACCCGGCAACCGGGTGAAGGCATCAATCAGCTTGGCTATCGGTTCGGGATAATACAATCGATTGTGTCTCCTTTGACAGGATCAATTTTTAATTAAAATAATCCCGGAATATTCATGCCACCTGTGAACTTGCCCATATCCTTGTTGGCAATCTCATCAGCCTTGGCCATTGCATCATTAACAGCTGTCATAACGAGATCCTGCAACATTTCAACATCTTCCGGATCTACCGCTTCAGGTTTGATCGTGATAGCAAGCAATTTCTTGTGTCCGTTAACTTCAGCCGTCACAACACCGCCACCTGAAGTACCTTGGACTGTTTTGTCCGCCAGTTCCTCTTGTGCTTTCAGCATTTGCTCCTGCATTTTCTTCACTTGTTTCATCATTTGGTTCATGTTGTTCATAATTGTTCATCTCCTTTGTTATGGTTATCGCGCTATGCGCATTATTCTTTGATCACTACAAGGTCCTCACCAAAGAGCTGGATGGCTTCATCAATCCAAGGCTGTTTGTTGCCTGAACCGCCGTCTTCATGCTCAGGTTCAAGCTTAAAGTCCTCCTTTGGCGCTTCAGAAGCTCCTTCCATTGCCCCGGTCCAATCTTTGAGCATCATCGTCACCAAACGTGCCGGACGCCCAAGTTGTTCGGACAACACCCGCTCAATAACTTCGCGGTTAGCCTGCTTCTCCGTTGTTTCACGGTGGATATTGTTTTTAAAAGCAACCAGAACGTTGTCTTCAAGCAATGATACTGGCTCACCATCCACAAACCAGGCATGAACGGTAACCCGCTCCTCCTTCACTCGCTGAAGGATCTGACTCCATTTTTTGCTGATTTCTGTGAACTCAGGCGCTCCCTTGCGCGCAACATATTGATCCAACTGTGCAGGAAGCTTCGCAGGCGAGTTCCCTCTCGATACAGGGGCTCTTGTTGCCGGACGCGATGGAGCACTTGATGCACCCTCTCCACCAGACAACCCACTTTTAAGTGCTCGATCCAATTTCTTCTCCAGCTCAGCAAGTTGCTGCTTCAAGCGGTTGATCTCTCCCCCATCAGCAGGTGCCGCATGAGACGAAGCTCCAACTTGAACAGAAGCCTCTCCTTGTGCTGGAATACTACACAGTTTAAGCAACGCGACTTCAAATAATGTCTGTGGCTGTACCGCGTACTTCATTTCACTCTGGTACCGATTAAGGGTGTCGATCATATGGAACAGTTGTTCCTTTGTGAAGGAATCGGCCATATCACGGAAAGATTCCGGATTAAGTACCCGATCCGTCAGTTTATCTGCATCAGGCACCATCTTAATCATAAGCAAATCACGGAAATAATACAGTAAATTCTCCATGCACTTGTCTGCACTCTTTCCTTCGTGCATGAAGCCTTCAATCATCTGCAAAATGTGACCAACATCACCTTTGAGTAGCGAAGCAGCCAATTTGGCAAATTGCTCTGAGGCAATTCCACCAGTCATATCCATAACCTGCTGGTACGTTACTCGTCCATCCGTAAATGAAGAGATCTGATCCAGCACACTAAGTGCATCCCTCATTCCACCGTCCGATAAACGGGCAATGTATTGGAGTGCATCCTGGTCAGCTTCCATGCCTTCCTGTTCACAGATCAGTGTAAGCCTTGCTGTCTGCTCCTCCAGGGAAACCCGACGAAAATCAAATCGCTGACAACGCGATATAATGGTAGCCGGCAGGCGATGTGGTTCCGTTGTTGCCAAAATAAACATCACATGTGGTGGTGGCTCCTCCAATGTTTTGAGCAAAGCATTGAATGCCTCCGTCGTCAGCATGTGCACTTCATCAATAATATAGACTTTCTGCCGGACTTCGGTTGGCGCATATTTAACCTTTTCCCGAAGATCACGGATTTCCTCAACGCCTCGATTGGATGCAGCATCAATCTCCTGCACATCCATCACAGCGCCAGTCGTAATCCTGCGGCAAGCTTCACACTCGTTACAAGGTTCAGGCGCAGGTCCACGTTCGCAGTTCACAGCTTTGGCCAAAATCTTGGCGGCACTTGTCTTTCCCGTTCCTCTGGGCCCGCTAAATAAGTAGGCATGGGAAGTCCGCTGTTCACGAATCGCGTTCTGCAAGGTCTGAATAATATGCTGTTGTCCCACCATATCTTGAAACGACTGGGGACGCCAAGCCCGGTATAACGCGATATGCTCCATGATGCGTTACCTTCCTTCCACTTCGCATTCGAGTCCTTTGTCGTTCCCCTATTATACTATATTCCGGGGTGAATCCAAACTTTATCTGACTCATTCATGCGTGGTTTTTTAAGGCATATCAAAAAGACCCCTGCATACATACAACTGCAAAGGTCTCTACATTTAAATGGTAAGCCGTGCACCTGCTATCGATATTTGCGATCCAAGTGGCACCCCTGAACAATAGCTCGGGCTAGGCAACCCTCCGGCACAAGAGTGATCTCACTTATGGCTGCTTCCTTCCGGACCTGACCAGGTTCATGAGTACTCATTGCGGAGGACCCAACCGTCAACACCACGTTTAGGGACCAAACCTCACATCGACAAAACCTCTAGCAGGAATTCAACCTCGCTATAGCGGATTGCGAGTTACAGGGCACCGCTACCTCCCCATCTAGCACGGTAAGAAATAGTATAACGTAAGGTTATCCAAATTGCAACCAGAAGGAACGCGTAGACAACTAGGCACACATAAAACATATAAAAACCCCTGCCAGTTCAGCAGGGGTGGGTTGGATGCAATTAGCAGACAACTCCGAGAATTGTCCTATTAGATTCCGTATTTCTTCTTGAAACGATCAACACGGCCGCCAGCATCGATAAACTTCTGTTTACCTGTGAAGAACGGGTGGCACGCGGAGCAAATCTCTACACGAAGTCCGTCTTTAACCGAACCTGTCTCAAAAGTATTCCCGCAAGCGCAAGATACTTGACCAATCGTGTAATTAGGATGAATTGCTTCTTTCATTACCTTTCACCTCTTTCCGCCCTGAGCCTCAAGCGGACCCAGAGTAAATGGCACAACTCTGAGATTATAACACGGCCTATTGCCTGTTGCAATCCATTATTGTTAAGAGGTAATCAACCGTTTAGGGCGTGCCATTCCAGCTGGTGGAACGTGGGTATACGAACCAATCACCACATCAGGCAGCTCGTCTTCAAAGATCTCAATCATCTGCTTCATACCTAAGATATCGCCTTGAGCTGGGGGAATTAATTCCAAGTAGCTCTCCGGATCAATATTGAGGTTACGCATCTGAATCAGGCGTAGATCCGTTCTTCGTGCAAACTCAATCATTGCCTCGATTTCTTCTTCACGATCTGTTACGCCCGGGAAAATCAAATAGTTAATGGATGTGTATACGCCTTGCTGCGCTGCGTATTTCATCGACTTCTCGACATTAGCCAAGGTATAACCACGTGGCTTATAGTAGGCGTTATAATGGTCATCCAGTGCACTAATTGTACTTACACGCATCAGATCCAATCCAGCGTCTACAATGCCTCTAATGTGATCGTTCAGACCGGCATTGGTATTAATATTGATATACCCCATATCCGTTACAGAACGCACTTCACGAATCGCTTCAATAATCAGCTTGGCCTGCGTGGAGGGCTCCCCTTCACAACCTTGTCCAAAGCTAATGATGGATTCCGGCGTTTTCAGGTGTTCCATCATGACCTGGACAATCTCATCCACACGCGGACGGAAGTTCATACGTGTCTGCGGTGAAACAAAGCCACTGTCATCCGGTTGCTCGGAGATACATCCGAAACAGCCCGCATTACAGGAATAAGATACCGGTACTCCGCCTTCCCAACGATTCAGGAACGTGTTCGACGAAGTTAGACATTCATATCCCAGTGCACAATTGGACAGGTGGGTATAAAGGCGGTTCTCGGGATATTGCTCCGTCAACCGTTTAACTCCGGAACGCACATCGTCCCGATCACAGTTCAGCGGATTCCATTTGTCGGGACTATCCGACTTCGAAGCCGTGACATAGAAACCGCCGTCTTTCCAAACTACTGCGGAATAACCGAACAACGGCAACTTATACTCCTTATCCGTCTTCACATAACCAGGGAGACACAAACGAGTGAATCCTTGTGGAAGCAACGCACCTACAGCCTGTGTGTCTGTTGGCATCGGCAGCATCTCACCTGTGTCCGGGTCCATACCAATGGGCCGGGTACTTGGGAGTCCAACCAACGTTGCACCCTCTGGCAAAGGAATCAACTCATCCTCCATAATCTCAACGATCATATCTCCACTGCGGGCAAGCCCGTACAGGGAAGGGTGATCAAATACATTACCTTTTTCATCTGCGTATACTAAATACATGATGTTCTCCTCACATCTAATGGGTTAAACCTAACGACGAGTGTATTGTAAAATTCACAGCAACGCTGTAAAAGCATGTTATTGGTCAAACGACACTTATGTCGATGTACCTGACGTAGCTGTCTGTCTCGGTGAGCGACGGGTTGTTGTTGTCCCCGAATTACTTGTCGGAGCATTACCAGCTGAATCAAATGCCGCCAAAAACTCTGCATTCGTTTTGCTGTTACGAAGTTTCTTGAGGAAACCTTCGACAAAGTCATGGGAATCATTCATGTTCTTACGAATCGTCCAGATCGTATCCAGCTCTTCCTTGCTGAGCAATACTTCTTCACGACGCGTACCCGAACGACGAATGTCGATCGCCGGGAATATACGACGCTCAGCCAGACGACGGTCCAGATGCAGCTCCATATTACCCGTACCCTTAAACTCTTCATAAATTACGTCATCCATACGCGAACCAGTATCAATTAATGCCGTTGCCAGGATGGTCAGGCTTCCGCCTTCTTCCACATTCCGGGCAGAACCGAAGAAACGTTTCGGACGATGGAACGCAGCTGGGTCAATACCACCACTAAGTGTACGACCAGATGGTGGAATAACCAGGTTATATGCACGCGCAAGACGCGTAATGCTATCCAGCAGGATAACGACATCCTTTTTCGCCTCAACCAGACGAAGCGCACGCTCAAGCACCAACTCTGCCACCTTGATATGATTCTCAGGCAATTCATCAAATGTAGAAGCCACAACTTCCCCTTTTACCGAACGCGACATATCCGTTACTTCCTCTGGACGTTCATCAATCAACAGGACAAACAGTTCAATTTCAGGATTGTTAGTTGAGATGCTGTTGGCAATTTCTTTGAGGAGAAGCGTTTTACCCGCTTTGGGAGGTGCTACGATCAATCCGCGCTGTCCCAATCCTACCGGGGCGAGCACATCCATAATGCGTGTGGACAAATGGTTGGGGGATGTTTCGAGAACCAGTTTTTTCTGCGGATACAGTGGGGTTAGTGCCGGGAAGTGAAGTCGCTCTGCAGCCGCCGATGGATTCTCACCATTTACAGCGTTGACTTGCAACAATCCGAAGTATCTCTCGTTTTCCTTAGGCGTTCTACACTTACCTGATACAAGGTCACCTGTTCTTAGGTCAAACTTGCGAATCTGAGAAGCTGAGATGTAGATGTCTTCCGTACTTGGCAAGTAGTTAATGGGTCTTAAGAATCCGTAACCTTCAGGTAAAATCTCGAGTACGCCTTGCATGAACATCAGACCGCTCTGTTCAGCTTGTGCGCGTAATATAGCAAAGATTAATTCTTTCTTTTTTAACGTACCATAGTAAGGTATCTGATATTTTTTGGCCAGCTTGTAGAGGTCCGTTAATTTCATTTCTTCCAAATCGGAAATTTGTAGATCCATATAATAACCACCTATTCAATTAATAAGTCCGTGTGAAATGGATAGTTTCGCTAGATGTTCCGGCTATAGAGCGCAGCATCTGCCACAATCTCTTCTGTCCATTGTACGGAATGTAACCGTTATAATGCAAATACTTGTCTTTGAGTGTAAGTTTCCGGGTGGGATGGCCAATATTCGGCAAGATCCGCTAATGAGTGAACACGATGCATTGAGGCGATCAATCCGGATAGACCGGCTATGGAGCGCAGGTTCAAACAAAACCGGGGGTTGGGGAAGAGAAATGATGTTCTTACAGCCATATGAAGTTTGACTCAAAAAAAGACCCTCCGGTAAAGGAAACAGAAACATTTCGTCTTATGCCGGAGAGACTGAGAACTCTATTAAAACAGGTTTACCCAATTACTGAAAGGATATGCAGTTCAGTTAAAATAACATGTGTATGACTGAATCATGCATGATACTGCCATATTAATCGGTTTCCCGCCATACATCTGCACCAAGCAGACGCAAATTGGTCACCAGATGATCGTAACCACGGTCGATATATTCGACCCCAGTTACTTCAGTCACACCTTCACTGACGGTGAGACCCGCAATCACTAGCGCCGCTCCAGCGCGAAGATCGGATGCTTTTACTTTGGCCGCATTCAATGCACTGCCTTCAATAATCGCTGACCGTCCTTCTACCCGAATCTTTGCACCCATCCGCACCAGCTCAGGCACATGCTTGAATCGATTACTATATACAAAGTCGCTCAGGACACTCACGCCAGTAGCCTGTGTCAAAACACTGGTCATCGGTGACTGTAGATCTGTTGGGAAACCAGGATATACAAGTGCCTTCACGTCAACATGGTTATAATTTGGTTTACCAATGACACGTATACTTTCATCCAATTCCTCAATGCCAACACCCATCTCCAGCAGCTTTGCCGTTAAAGCCTCCAGATGTTTGGGGATCACATTGTCAATCAGAACATCTCCGCGCGTTGCCGCTGCAGCAATCATATACGTACCTGCTTGGATACGGTCCGGAATGATAGAATGACGGCAGCCTTTAAGCTCCGAAACTCCTTCAATACGGATCGTTTCGGTACCTGCACCCTTGATGCTGGCACCCATGGAATTCAGAAGTGTTGCTACATCTATAATCTCAGGCTCTTTAGCCGCGTTTTCGATAATTGTAGAGCCTTTGGCACGAGTAGCCGCCAGCATAATGTTAATGGTTGCACCGACACTGCTTACATCAAGATAAATCTTTGCTCCGCGCAGCTCTTTGGCATGCAGATGAATGGAGCCGTGTTCGTTTGTTACGGTTGCGCCAAGCGCTTCAAACCCTTTGATATGTTGATCAATTGGACGAGGCTCAAAATTACAGCCCCCTGGTAAACCTATGGTCGCTTCTTTAAAACGCCCTAGCAATGCACCCATCATATAATACGAAGCGCGAAGCTTCTTCACGGGACCATTCGGCATAGGAATGGATTTGATGTCAGAAGGATCAATCTTCATCTGACTACCTTCCCAAGTCACACGTGCTCCGAGTTCCTCCAAAATTTCTGCATAAACCGCCACGTCACTCAAAAGCGGCAGGTTGTCCAACACGACTTCTGACTCGGCAAGCAATGCTGCAGGAATAAGCGCAATGGCGCTGTTCTTGGCGCCGCTTATAGTTACAGTTCCCTGTAACGGACGTCCGCCACTAATCATCAATTTTTCCATAAAGCTTAATGTCCCCCTACGTGTTTTGCAGCCGATGAACGGCAATACGTGCTGTTGGCTTCCGATGTAGAAATAAGGTGTGAAAATGGAAAGACACCGGCTAGGCGGTGTTTTTCCATTTCACAGTATGGAACTGGTAAAGATAAATTACGCTTTGTTGTTGGAACCAAACTCGCGGATTTTACCTTTAACTGTTTCTTTGATTGCATCACGGCCTGGTACGATGAATGTACGTGGATCGTAAGCATCTGGTTTAGCTGCAAGCACTTCACGAACCACTTTTGAGAAAGCGATTTGGTTCTCTGTGTTTACGTTGATTTTGGATGTACCCAGGGAAATAGCTTTGTCGATGTCGTGTTTAGGAATACCTGTACCACCGTGCAATACGAGTGGAACTTGTACCGCGTCACGAACTTCTTCCATTTCTTTGAAGCCCAAGTTAGGCTCGCCATGGTAAGGACCGTGTACGGAACCAAGAGCTGGTGCCAATGTGTCGATACCTGTTTCTTTAACGATACGGATACACTCGTTCAGGTCAGCGTACATGATGCCGCCGATAACGTCGTCTTCTTGTCCGCCTACAGTACCTACTTCAGCTTCTACAGAAACGCCTTTAGCGTGTGCATATTCAACAACTTTTTTAGTCATTTCGATGTTCTCATCGATGGAGTGGTGGGAACCGTCGATCATTACGGATGTGAATCCAGCATCGATCGCTTCTTTACACTTGTCGAAGCTTGAACCATGGTCCAGGTGAATTGCAACTGGAACAGTGATTTTCATGTCGTGGATAAGTCCTTCTACCATTTTAACTACAGTGTAGAAGCCACCAATGTGACGTGCTGCGCCTTCGGATACACCCAGGATTACTGGGGATTTCTCTTCTTCAGCAGCACCAAGAATCGCTTGAGTCCACTCAAGGTTATTGATGTTGTATTGACCAACTGCATATTTTCCTTCGAGTGCTTTGTTCAACATGTCTGTCATAGATACTAATGGCATGGTTTCAATCCTCCTAGGGGTTTGGGTTGTGTCTATGGTTTTTAGCCGAAATCACATACGGGCTTATTATACCACATCCCATGTCAAATACTAAACAAGCATTTGCAAAAATGCTGTGCTTTGCAGCACAGTTTTCATAGACACCGCTTTATGACTTCCCCATTTCCAATATTCCCCGGATGAAGGAGTGAAATACCCCATTGTTCCACCAAGTACCATCTATGTTCTTCACACGCAAAAAAATCCTGTATCTACAGGATTCAGCTGCATTTATTGGCGGCCCCATTGCGAAGTTGCATATTCACAGCCACTCGCATCTCATCGATATCAAACGGTTTTGTGAAATGCATGAGAGCTCCAAGATCCGTGGCTTCCTTAATCATGTCCAATTCACCATAAGCGGTCATCATGATGACCTTGATATCCGGATCAATTTCTTTAATATGCTTCAGGATTTCCAGACCGTCCATCCCAGGAATCTTCATATCGAGCAATACTAGGTCAGGCTTGTCATTATTCACAATCTCCAGGGCAACCTTGCCGTTGGGTGCTTGAAACGTGTTATATCCTTCACTGCTGAACACTTCCATTAACAGGATTCGAATACCATTCTGGTCATCAACAATCAAAACTTTTTTATCTTCCACTCTGTAACCTCCTAGAATTAGGAAAGCATGTACATCTTCGAATCTGGATAACTATCCCATAGTCGTCATGATAAGTATTCTACCTCTTCCATTAAAATCCTGCTACCTTCACAAAATGACAAAAAGCATTTCCATCTGCTTTTTACACAAAAAAAGGGATGTTCTGGCATCCGCTATGGTTGCCAGGAACATCCCTGATATCTTTTACGTTAACACTAAAACCATGTATTACTTCTGCGCATTCTCCAGAGAAGCTTTTACAAACTCACGGAACAATGGTTGCGGACGGTTCGGACGTGAAGTGAATTCCGGATGGAATTGTACTGCCAGGAACCATGGGTGTCCTGGAAGTTCCACGATCTCAACCAGACGTCCATCCGGGGATGTACCCGAGATAACCAGTCCTGCTTTTTCGATCGTTTCACGGTATTCATTGTTGAACTCATACCGGTGACGGTGTCTCTCATACACCAGCTCGTCATCATAACAAGCCATCGCCAAAGAACCTTCCTGAAGCTTACAAGGATACAGACCCAGACGCATCGTGCCACCCAGATTTTCAATATCTTTTTGCTCAGGCAACAGATCGATCACAGGGAATTCCGTAGCCGGATTAATCTCGGAGCTGTTTGCCCCATTCAAACCAACGATGGAACGTGCATACTCAATAACGGAAACCTGCATACCCAGGCAAATACCGAAGAACGGAATTTGTTTCTCACGAGCATAACGAATTGCCGATACTTTACCTTCAATACCACGATCTCCGAATCCACCAGGAACAAGGATACCGCCAATACCATGTAACAGGTCGCCTACATTCTCATCTGTAATATCCTCAGAAGGAACCCAGCGAATTTTCACATCAGCATTGGATGCAAATCCTGCATGGGACAAGGACTCAACAACACTCAGATATGCATCGTGCAGCGCAACATATTTACCAACAATAGCGATCTCAACCGTATGCTCCAACTTGTTGATCCGGTCAACCAACCCTTCCCACTCGCTCATATCCGGTGCAGGAGTAGTCAGTTTCAGATGGTTTACCACGATCTCATCCAAGCCTTCTTCACGCAGGTTCAGAGGTACTTGATACAACGTGTCTGCATCACGACATTCAACCACGGCATTCTCATCAATATCGCAGAAGAGAGCGATTTTGGCTTTCATGTCGTCAGACAATTCATACTCCGTACGGCATACAATCACATTCGGTTGAATACCGATGCTGCGCAATTCCTTAACACTGTGCTGCGTTGGTTTTGTTTTCACTTCACCAGCTGCTTTGATATAAGGAATAAGCGTTACGTGGATGTACATTACATTGTCGCGACCCACATCACTCTTGATTTGACGAATAGCTTCCAGGAAAGGCAAGCTCTCGATGTCGCCCACTGTTCCGCCAATTTCCGTAATAACAACATCCGAACCTGCTTCACGTCCAGCGCGGAATACACGCTCTTTGATTTCGTTCGTAATGTGTGGAATAACTTGTACCGTTCCGCCCAGATATTCCCCGCGTCGCTCTTTGCTGATGACGGAAGAGTATACTTTACCAGTCGTGACGTTGCTGTTTTTGGAGAGATTGATATCAATAAAACGTTCATAGTGGCCAAGGTCCAGATCCGTTTCCGCGCCATCATCCGTAACAAAAACCTCGCCGTGCTGATAAGGACTCATTGTCCCTGGGTCGATGTTGATGTATGGATCAAATTTTTGAATCGTTACCTTAAGCCCTCTGTTTTTCAGCAATCTGCCCAGCGAAGCAGCCGTAATCCCTTTGCCCAGGGAGGACACAACTCCGCCCGTCACGAAAATATACTTTGTCACTGTTATTACCCTCCTAATATAAGTACAGAAATTCAGGCGATATATGGTGTTATCGTAACCTGTTTCCCAGGTAATCATCGTTAAAAAGAGCAATGGCAGAAATTCCCTGCATCTGCGAACTGCTCTTTCTGCGAAGACGGTTTAAATAAACGTTGTTCTACAGCAAAAAATGGCGCAAACATTCCGGTAGCCTTCATTCCATTTGGTGTTTTTGATATACAAAAACGGGCCACGAAATGTTGGCCGGGAGCATGCGGAAATGAAAACATTTTGCAAAATTATGCCTCTAAAAATACAAAAAAAAGTACTCCCGCAGGACGGGGCACCTTCTATAAAAAACATAAATATATTATCGCTCATTCATAAGCCCATGCAATAGTTTACCCGTTACCCCGTCCGCTGTCAAGGCTGACTATTCCGGGGAAACGGGTAAATTATAGACGTCAAAAATGACTACCGATTATCAGAATCGTCGTCAAATTCATCCTCGTTTTCGGACTCTTCTTCGTCTTCTTCGAGGTCTTCATCTTCCAGATCGTCATCTTCGACCAGCACTTCTTCTTCGCTGTCTTCTTCATCAAAGATGTCGTCTTCGTCTTCATCTTCTTCGTCTTCATCTTCGTCTTTATCCGTGCTGTCGAAGTCTTCGTCGCTGTTATAGCTGTCTTCTTCTTCACCGAAGTCTTCATCTTCCAGATCATCGTCTTCATCGTTGATGATACGCGGACGCTTCGCACCCGTCATGGAATCTTCTGTTCCAGCTACCGGATACCAGCGCTTCAAGCCCCACAGACTCGTACCGACGCAAGCAAAACGACCATCGATATTAATCTCGGTATATAGCTGGGCGATAAACTCGTTGATTTCTTCATCAGTCATTCCGCGCTGCTTCGCTACCTCATTCATCAAGTCACGATAGTAATACGGCGTATTAGCCGCTTTCAGCACCATAAAGGCAAGGTCCACCAAAGGGATCTCTTTTACCTTTTCTTTATCAATTTTCAAATTGAGCGAGGTACTCACTGCAGACACTTCCTCTCACACAAAATTCACTTTTTAACCCCTACGAACTGGACTGTTACGTATAACATATCCATTAACAAACCTAAGTAAAACCTATTTAGCGTTAAAAAGCAAGTTTTTATGTATGGATGTGATGCAAATGCGGAGAGCAGGTCCAATATGTCCATATATTGAACGTGAGTTGACATCAAACTCCTTGAAATATCCTCATTCACAAAAAAGACAACTCCAAAATAAAAAAGACGGAGTCCCCTCCGCCTTCTGACTGTATACCCTTGAAGGATTGCTCCTCACCAGGTTCCCCGCAAGAGCCCTCTAGCTCTCCATCCATCATATGTCCCTGCGCCCGTTTTGACACGAAGAGAATGTGTTTTTGTAAAAAAAGGGCAAGTTCCCCATGCGGCGGGATGAGCGCATTCATAGAATACCTCAGCATGTTCATCCCGAAGGGGGCTGCCCATTATGGACTATACTGGTTTATTGCATCAATTGATTGACGGAATGCGACGCCCTGAACCAGAACAGGGAGGGCGATATTTGATCCGATTTGCCAAACCACAGCAGTATGAAGCCTGTCTCCTGGAATTGTCCCGAATGCGGAACGAATTCACCGACCTTGGAGCTGTTCGCTCTTCGCGACTCGCTCGTTCCATTATCGCCCCAGTGCAACGCCCGGAGGATCTGTACCGCTATGGGGATGAAATTACGATTGAAGCAGACGTCCCCATCTCCCTTCACGCCGCTGCACTTCACAGTAAACCGAGCAATGCCCAAGGCATACCTTGGGGAGTGAAGCAGATTCGGGCACCCAAAGTGTGGTCTGTGTCTACCGGACACCGAATTAAAATCGGCGTAATTGATACAGGTGCTGATTACCACCACCCCGATCTTCGTTATTCTCTGGCACGCGGAATCAATCTGTTAAATCGCAGCCTGCTTCCCCATGATGATAATGGACACGGCACCCACATTGCAGGGACCATCGCTGCAGCCAACAGCACCGCAGGCATGATTGGTGTAGCTCCACGCTCCCTGATCTATCCGGTGAAAGCATTTGACCACAACGGATCGGCTTATGTATCCGACATTGTACTTGGCATCGACTGGTGTGTGCGCAACAAGGTCGATATCATCAATATGAGTTTTGGCATGAAAACACGTAGCAAGGCGCTTCTTGACGTGGTCAATCGTGCATACCATGCTGGAATCGTCATTGTTGCCTCGTCAGGAAATGACGGCAAACGCCGCAGTATTGATTATCCGGCACGGTATCCGCAGACCATATCTGTTGGGGCAACCGACAAAAACAGACGTATTGCGTCCTTCAGCAATCGCGGCGCATACGTGGATGTCTATGCACCTGGAGATAAAATCGTTTCCTCCTGGGTACAGGGCAAGCATCACGAGATGAGTGGTACATCCATGGCAACATCGCATGTAAGTGGCGCTATCGCCTTGCTGCTCGCAAAACATCCGGGGTTATCCCCTAGTGAAATCAAAACGCTCGTCAAGCGTGCTACGATCCCGCTGCGCGCTCGTAAGACCACCACCGCGAAAAGCAAGGTACGCGGTGGCGAGATTGACGCCCTGCGGCTAATGCAGGAGGGCGGGGAGTGATCCAGCTCTGCCGGCCATCAGCAGGACTCGATTGAAGCTTGGTCGCGAAACGCAGTAGCTCTCCCGGCACAGTACGCGCGAAGAGGCAATGCATAGCGGCAAATCCTCTAGCTTGCTCCCGCTGTAATGACAGAGCAGGGCTGAGCAGACCTTGTGTTGTACCAGGGGATAGGCAGGTTTCTGCAGCCCCGGGTACAACACAAAAAAAGTCTCCATGTACCACGTTGAAAACACTCAACGTGGACGTGGAGACTTTTTGTTTTAGGCAGAGCGGCGATGTGCCGCTCGCATGGAATTTACATTTTGTCAGGAGCGGTTACGCCTACCAGACGAAGCGCTGTTGCAATAACGGTACGAACAGCACCGATCAGTGCCAGACGTGCCTGAGTTTGCTGCGCATCTTCCGTAATGACACGTTCTGCACGGTAGTAGCTGTGGAACAGGGATGCCAGCTCGTATACATAACGGATGATACGATGAGGCGCATATCCTGTTGCTGCTGCCGAGATTTCCTCAGGCAACTCTCCCATTTTGCGGAGAAGGTCATACTCATGCTCTGTTGTCAGCTTGGACAGGTCAATCTGTGCCAGTGGCAGCAGTTCAATACCTTGTTCTTCAGCCTGACGGTATACGCTGCATACACGTGCATGCGCGTATTGTACATAGAATACCGGATTCTCATTGGATGTCGAAATCGCAAGGTCCATGTCAAAGTCCAGATGGGAGTCCATGCTGCGCATGGTGAAGAAGTAACGGATGGCATCAATGCCGACTTCATCCATCAGATCTTCCATCGTTACAGCTTTACCTGTACGCTTGGACATCTTCACTTTTTCACCGTTCTGGAACAAGCTCACCATCTGTGCAATCAGGACCACCAGTTTCTCAGGGTCATTGCCCAGTGCTTGCATCGCGGCTTTCATCCGTGGAATATATCCATGGTGATCCGCACCCCAGATGTTAATCATCGTGTCGTATCCACGCGCATACTTATCACGGTGATAAGCAATATCCGGCGTCAGGTAAGTATATGTGCCATCGTTCTTGATCAATACACGTTCTTTGTCATCACCATACTGCATCGTTTTCAGCCAAGTTGCCCCGTCTTGCTCATAGATCTCATTGCGGTCACGCAATTCATCCAATACTCGCAGCACTTCTCCGTTGTCATACAGGGAAGTTTCGCTGAACCAGATGTCAAAGTTAACACGGAAGCGATTCAAGTCACGTTTGATCTTGTCCAGTTCCTTCTCCAGACCAAAGTCACGGAAATAAGCCGCACGGTCACCGGGATGCATGGACAGCAATTCTTCACCCTTTTCAGCAACAAGCTGCTTGGCGAATCCTTTAATATCTTCGCCATGATAACCGTCTTCAGGCATCTCAGCATCCTGACCCAGCTCTTGCAGATAACGAGCTTCAATAGAACGAGCCAGATTAAACACCTGATTACCTGCATCATTAATGTAGTATTCACGGGTTACATCATATCCTGCGTAGTCAAGGATGTTACATAGTGCATCCCCTACAGCTGCTCCTCGGGCATGACCCAGATGCAAACTGCCTGTCGGGTTGGCACTGACAAACTCCATCTCGACTTTGCGTCCTTCTCCGATACTAATTCTTCCGTAATCTTTACCCTGCTCTTGCACAAGCGCAAGTACTGGGTAAAGGTAACTCTTGTCCAATTTGAAGTTAATGAATCCCGGACCAGCAATCTCTGCCTTCTCAATTCCTGCTTCAGCCAGATTCAGATTGGCAATGATCTCTTCAGCAATCTGACGCGGATTGCGCTTGGCAATCTTGGTCAGCTGCATGGCAGCATTGGTCGCCAAGTCCCCGTGAGTCTTCTCACGCGGCACTTCCAGTGTGATGGCTGGCAATTCATCCTGCGTGACAATTCCGGCAGCCACAATGGCGTTACCGATGGCCGTGCTTACCCGTTCGTTAATCGTATCTAGTGGATTACGTGTCATGAAATTGGTTCCTCCTGTATATGCAAACTAATCGCGAAATGTCCGGATTCTTCATCAAAGCGGTAAAAGTCGTAGCTCCACGCTGCGCGTGCGCTCAATCCCTGAATGGAAAGTTCCAGCTGCTGTGTATGCGTGGACAGGGCAAACGACATGTATGGCGATCGGTAGAAACCAGGAAGCTTCCGATTCAATTCAAAAGTCTGCTCCGATTCAACCTCACCATGACGTATAATCTTGATGGATTGTCCGCCCAGCTTCAATGTGGTGCGGGTTATGCCTCCCTCGGGTCCAACCTGCGGTTCTTCATAACGAACATAAAGAACGGACCCTTTCAACACGGCTTCACCCTGCATTTCCTGCAGCACATCTTCACCTTCATAACGGCTGTGCAGCCGGATGTGTACCGGTCGCATGTTCGACATGAATGTTAACCTCCATTATATTCGAGGCGACGCAAAATCAGGCACGGCCGGTGAGAACAGCCCTTCCCGTATTGTTGTGTCGCTATACGCGCTCATATTCCCGGATAGCTCGCTATCCTACACTCTACTGTATAACTATATCCAGTTCCCTCGCTCAATTCAAATCCAAATTCAGAGTTTTTTCCTCATCAAGCCAAAAAAGAAGAGCCACACCTGTAAAGTGCAACTCCCTTTTGCTTCATTATAATAAGATTCGTTCATCCGATCAGGCCCATTGGGATTCATAAGGAAAAGGACATGTCGACTCGCTCAGCTTCGCTCGCACCTGTACGAGACAACCACAATGCCTACAGGTTGTGCCATATTGTAATCCTGGACAGGCAGAGCAGATGGATAGTCGCCGCTCATATTCCTCATCCTGTACGGTCGAACGCGAGCGTGAGGCCATCTCCACAAGTCTGGCCATTTTGGCATCGCTGATCTTCACATCATACTGATCATTGCATCCCTTGCAAGGTTCCTGCCTTTTCATTCATTAACCCTCTACAGCGAGCACCCCAACCGATGCTGGTGGAAGTACAAAACGCAATGTGTTATTCTCCAGTGTGATTCCATCCCACGCCATAGGCTGAACTTGACTCGGTTGTTCAAACGTATTGAATGCACCAAAATCAGCATGATGCAAAATCTGCCCGGATACTTTAGCCGCTTGAGCTGCTTCCAGCTGACACACGACTTCCAACTCATCCGTGTGACTCAGATTACAAGCCGTCACATGAATGATCCCATCTTTGTTGCGGGATGCTGATAAGCTGAGCTGCGGAATGGTCTCTTCTCCGAATGTGTATCCTGGGCTTTCATAATTCAAATCCAGTCGCTGCGCATCCATATGAACCTGATACATATCAAATACATGATACGTAGGGGTCAGGAGCATTTTGTCACCCTCCGTGAGCACAAGCGATTGAAGCACATTGACGATCTGAGCAAGATTTGCCATCTGTACCCGTTTATTATGTTGGTTGAAAATATTCAGGTTAACGCCTGCAAGCACAGCGTCCCGCATCGTATTCTGTTGATATAAGAAACCTGGGTTGGTTCCCGGCTCAACGTTATACCACGTACCCCATTCATCCACAATAATGCCGACTCTGCCTTCTGGATCATATTTGTCCATAATCTCGGAGTGCTTCACCAGTAATTCATCCATATGGAGCGTCTTTTTCAAGGTAGTGAACCATTCAGCCTCACCAAATCCTGTAGCTGCGCCTTTATCATTCCACTCTCCTGTAGGGATAGTGTAATAATGAAGACTGATTCCATCCATAAAGCGAGCAGCCTCCCGCATCAGGACTTCCATCCATTCATAGTTACCTTCGTTCGGTCCGCAAGCGATTTTATAAATCTCGTTTCCGGAATAGTTACGTACATATGTAGCATACCGGCGATATTCATCCGCATAATATTCAGGGCGCATATTTCCGCCGCATCCCCAGTTCTCATTTCCCACGCCAAAATATTTCAGTTTCCACGGTTCTTCCCGGCCGTTAGTTTTCCGCCAGTTCGCCATCGGGGATTCGCCGTCAAACGTGATGTACTCCACCCATTCCTGCATCTCCTGCACTGTACCGCTACCCAGATTGCCACTAATATATGGCTCCGTGCCGAGCAACTCACATAATCTCATGAATTCATGCGTACCAAAGTGGTTGTTCTCTTCCACACCACCCCAGTGCGTATTGATCATACGAGCACGCTCACTCTTCGGACCTACACCATCCTTCCAGTGATATTCATCGGCAAAACAACCTCCTGGCCAGCGAAGCACTGGTATATTAAGCTTCTGCAAGGCCGTTAACACATCATTCCGAATCCCATCCGTATTCGGAATAGGTGAATCTTCTCCTACCCACAGCCCCTCATAAATACAACGTCCCAAGTGTTCGGAAAAATGACCATATATATTGCGATTTATTAATCCTTGGTCTGAATCTGCCTTTAGAATAACATCAACCATGATTTCAACCCCCATAAATTGTATTGTTATCGCTTACAATAACTCGTTTTGGAGTAGGTTTCAACCGTTTTTATTTCTATAACAAACAAACCTCTTCCTGTGTATTTTTTAGGAAGAGGCTTGTTTGTTATAGAATCCATGCAGAGACATACCAAATTGATTATCATTCATTTCTAATTTGGATTTGCCTGGTTGTTATTTCAGATAACAAGCACTTAATCCTGCTCTGAAGGCAACAACATTTTTTGTATCCACGTCGTTCCACCATCTGTAGTCTGATAAATCGCAGGGGAGTTATCACTTGTTACGACGAGCCAACCCGTCTTGGCCGATGGGAAAGAGATACGCGAACTGTACCCTGGATCTTTCAAGTCAACGTTTTTCCACGTGGAACCTATATCATAAGAACGCCCAATACCCACTTTGCCAGCTGCCGGTGAACCTGCGGACAGATAAGCCGTCTGATTACCAATCAACGCCATGTTGCCGGGATGACCACCCGGGTTGGCTGGTCCGGTTCCTTTGCCCGTACTGTTTGTACCGGGTGCAGGTCCTCCTCCTGCTGTAGATTGCGCAAATACTTGGGTCCAGTTCTTGCCTTGATTACCGCTCGCATAGAGGGAGTAGGATTGTTGGGACATACCTGCATCACCATACAGAAGGGCCCATACTTGCTGGCCATGTGCATACAGATCTGCTCCACTCCAGGTGTCTGAGACAACTCGAAGAGAGGTTGTCCAATTCTTGCCACCATCACTCGTTTGCTTCAAATGATATCCCGATCCGGGTACAACCACGACGGCATACCCTTGCTTCTCTGTCGCAAAAGCAGCTGCACGTGTGTTGGCAGGTGTATTCATTTTGTGCCAGGTTACCCCGCCATCCTTCGTCTGATATGCACCATTATAGGTGTAACCATAACCTACATCTTTGTTGCGAAAATCGATTCGAGTGAATTGAATGCCCGGCGTATCGATCCGCTTCCAGTGCGATCCCCCATCATGGGTACGGATCAGATAGGTTGCAGGTGAATTTTTCACTTGTGCCAACGCATATCCATTCACATTATTCGGAAAATCAAGCTGTGAGAATTGCCACTGCCCGGTATATATGGACTGCCACGTACATCCTGCATTCGAGGTACCGATCAGGAAGCCTTCACCCCCAGCTCGTCCAGTCGTATCATTAAGAAAATCAATGTCAGTAAATTGCAGGTGTTGCTCCTCCACACCGCTGCCCTTTTTCAATGTAGTAGATAGTCCATGATCTCCCTTTCCACATGCCTGCGAGGATGTAGCGTTAGCACCTGATAGCGTATGTACCGGTCCCATCCCCCAAGCCAGCGTTAACGATAATGCGAGTGCACCAATCCGCTTCCATGTCACTGTACTCTTGGTTGTCATCGTAACACCTCCTTCTATGGTTTTACCCAAATCGGATGGTTATAACGTAACAAGCTGATAAACCCCGATGACAATTTCGCAAGAAAAAAACCACCTTTACCCATGATTGGATCATGTAGGCAAGGGTGGTTCATCACCAAACGGTGTGTACTCTAAGTTAAATGGGATACGTCATCACAGCAAGGATAACAAAACTGATACTTAATAAAAGACATAAACTAAAATATATTTTGTTGTATTTATATTCCCGAATACTATATGCAGCAAAAAGCATGGCCAGATTAGCCACCATCAACGTAAAGTTGAGAAATATCGTCACTGCTAATACAAAATTGATGACAAACACTATAAAAACTACAGTTAGCCATTTGGGATACATACTCAATTGAGCCCGAATCACACGCATACACATTCACCTACCTCTATTTCCATATTATACATAAATATTAAGATAGAGTCATGCCAAGGCAAGATATCTGCATGTGCGAGCCTGTAGTAACACAAGAAATAAATGGTAGAGACACGGGAACATACGTGCTATAATTAATGTTATGGACTTTTAATATCGGTGGATGTTTTCCAGACCACGGCGCAGCTTCCCGAAAGGGGGTGACGTCGATGGTCAAACTTGTGGCGTTGCTTGATGTAATCCGATGGATTGCTGCGATCCTCAGTATTGTACTGAGTGGGCGAAAGCTTTACCGTTGGTTGCGCAAAAAGTTTCGTAACAAGCGAAAACCCACCTCATAAGGTTGGACGCCTGACGGTGGGTTTCGCTTGAATAGCATTATTTAGTTCATGCGTGCCGTGGCAATCCACAGCCTTTCGGGTCCTATGAGTCTTTACCGTTGACGCGGTAAAGGCTCTATTTAGTATATGACCGAACCCGATCACCATATACTTCACGAGTGTAATATATCAATTAATATACTACTAAATACTGATGTAGTCAGTATAGCACAGCTCTGAATAAAAGTTAAATTAAGTTAAGTTAAGTTAACTTAATTTAACCTCGTTATTGGGTGTGCCGTAATACTTTTTGATCTATCATCCAGTCCGTTCCTTAAGCTGGAGTAGTTGAGGACAGGCAGATGAACGTTTATCAATAAAAAAATGCCCTCCCCTGCACAGGTTTGAAGCCGCGCAGACAGAGAGCATGATTTTTATCAATTATTCTGTGACTATTTCACGAATCCAAGCAGCATTTCACGGATCAGCTTCGCAGCTACAATCTGTGTCTGTTGTGTTGGATCATAAATTGGTGCAACTTCAACCAAGTCACAACCAACGACATTTACATCAGATCCTGCGATCATATGAATGGCTTCCAGCAGTTCCTTGGACGTAATGCCGCCCGCTTCTGCTGTACCTGTTCCTGGTGCTGCTGACGGATCAAGCACATCAATGTCGATGGTCACATACACCGGACGGTTGCCCATCTTCGGTAGAGCTTCCTTCATCGGAGCTGCCACTTCAAACGGATAGAAGTTGATGTTCTCGCGACCGTACTGGAACTCCTCGCGAGAGCCGGAACGGATACCGAACTGATAGATGTTTTTGCCACCCATCAACTCAGCTGCTTTACGTACTGGCGTGGAGTGGGACAAGGGCTCGCCTTCATAGTTTTCACGAAGGTCTGCGTGTGCATCAATATGAATCAGGATAAGATCCGGGTATTTCTTGTACATCTGTTGGATGACTGGCCAAGTAACCAGATGCTCGCCACCGAGACCAACTGGGAATTTGTCGTCAGCGAGCAGACTGCCGATGTATTCATGAATCACTTCAAGGCTGCGTCCCGCGTTACCGAAAGGCAAGAGCAAGTCTCCAGCGTCAAAGTACGTCATGTCTACAATGCTTTTGTCGAGATACGGGCTGTACTCTTCAAGTCCAACCGATGCTTGACGGATATGAGATGGGCCGAAACGGGAACCCGGACGGAAGCTGACAGTATAATCCATCGGCATACCATAGATAACTGCTTTCGAGTTCTCATAATCCTCAGAGCTGCAAATAAATACGTTTCCTGAATAAGCTTGATCCAGTTTCATTAATGATTTCCCCTTTATTTCGTTAAATCTTCCACGAATTTAGGAAGTACAAATGCTGCTTTGTGCAGACGCGGAGAGTAATACTTGGTATCCATCTCCGGGATTTGAGTCTCATCCACTTCAAGCGGGTCATGTTTCTTGCTACCCATGGTGAATGTCCACAAACCACTTGGATAGGTTGGAATATTACAGCCGTACACATGTACGATCGGGAAGATTTCTTTGACGTCTTTGTTCACCTTCTGGATCAGATCCGCTTTGAACCACGGGTTGTCCGTTTGGGCAACGAAGATTCCGTCTTCTTTGAGTGCTTCGTAGATACCTTGGTAGAAACCACGCTCAAACAGTGGCGCAGCCGGGCCTACAGGCTCCGTGGAGTCTACGATAATCACATCGTATTCATTTTTATGTTCAATAATATGCATGTAGCCGTCGTTTACGAGTACTTCAACATTAGGCTCGTCCAACTTGCCGGCGATTTCAGGCAAATATTTTTTAGAGTATTCAATGACTTTACCGTCGATTTCGACGAGAACTGCTTTTTCTACAGCAGCATGCTTAATGACTTCACGAATGACGCCGCCATCGCCGCCACCGACAACCAGAACTTTTTTTGGATTCGGGTGAGTGTTCAGCGCAGGGTGTGCCGCCATTTCGTGATATACGAATTCGTCTTTTACGGTAGTCATCACCATGCCATCAAGGAGCAACATGTTACCGAATTCCTCGGTTTCTACCATGGCCAAGTCTTGAAAATCGGTTTTCTCTGTAACATAGGTCTGCTTAATCTTCGCGGTGATCCCGAATACCGGGGTCTGTTTCTCCGTAAACCACAATTCCATAATCTCTACCTTCTTTCCGTAAAGTTAATGATCAGCCATACCCGACCAAGCGCTATGCACTATAATCGGTTCGCCCAAGCACGTCCAGCGTTCGGCGCCATTATCGCGTTATGATTGCTGGCCTGCGGGAAAGGTCCGCGGTTCACTTCATTATATAGATTAAATTTGACCAGAGCGTGCAGAGCGTCTGACTAATCAATGAAACAATGACCATTCGTCTGTTCGTCCTTACGCGCTTTAGTATCTTGTGCCGAATCTTACCTTTTCATTACCCTTTTGCATTATACGCGATTGACGTTTATACTGCAAAACGGTTTTTCCGTTGAAAATGCTACATTTTGTTTGCTTATGCACCCGATTGAATATCCCTGCCAATCAAGTCCCATACTGGAAGAAAAGAGAGGAGCCCGTTCCATGACCAAGCCAAATCAAAAGACCCGCAAACGCGGGTTCCGTGTACGAAAATTCATTAAAAACCTGTCTCTGCTCGCCGTTCTCGCCATGCTTGCTACCGCTGCGGGATTGGTGTACCTATACGCAACCAGCCTGCCTCTTGCAGACTCTGATCGGAATTCCCGATTGCTGGACAGTCAAGGTGAAGTGATCGCTACCTTCTCCGCAGGTGGCAAAGATTCTGTACCTGTTCAACTGGAGGACATCGCTCCAGACCTGGTCCATGCCACTTTGGCTGTAGAGGACCGCAAATTCTATAATCACTACGGTTTCGACGTGCAAGGAATGGGACGGGCTGTGCTCGTTAACCTCGAACATATGCAGATGTCGCAGGGTGCAAGTACATTGACCCAACAACTGGCGCGCAACCTGTATCTGTCTCATGAGAAAACATGGACTCGTAAAGCCAAGGAGGCCATGTACACGGCGCAATTGGAGATGAAATACAGTAAGGATGAAATTTTGCAGATGTATCTGAATGAAATCTATTATGGGCATGGAGCGTACGGAATCGAAGCGGCTTCGCGGATGTATTTTGGCAAATCAGCCAAACAGCTGGATCTCGCAGAGAGCGCCATGTTGGCAGGAATCCCGAAAGGACCCACCTACTATTCACCCTACAACCATATGAAGAATGCCAAAGACCGGCAGAAAATTGTGCTGAATGCCATGGCTGATATCGGTGAGATCACACAGACCGAAGCCGATAAGGCCTATGAGAAAGTGCTTTCGTTCAAACCGGAAAGTGAGCGTAAAACGGTGGAAAGCGCCCCGTATTTCCGTGACTATATTCGGAGTCTGGCTATCAAAGAACTGGGAATCAGTGAAGCAATGCTGGATCACGGAGGATTAAACATCTACACCACCCTGGATCTACGTGTACAAAAAGCAGCTGAAGACGCCATAGCGAAAGGTATGGATGCCAAAAGCGAGCTGGAGACGGCCCTCGTGTCCATTGACCCTCGCACAGGCTACATCAAAGCCATGGTGGGCGGCAAGAATTACCGCACCAATCAGATAAACCATGTATTAGCGACTACACGCCAACCGGGTTCGGCGTTTAAACCAATTATGTATCTGGCAGCCCTGGAGTCCAAACAGCTTACCAGTGCATCCATGTTTAACAGTGAACCTACCCTGTTTCATTATGACAACGACCGCAAAACCTATAAACCTGGCAATTTCGGAGACAAGTATCTAGGTGAGATTGATCTTAGGCAGGCGATCGCGGCTTCAGACAATATCTATGCGGTGAACACCATTATGCAGATCGGTCCTGAGCAGGTTGTGAGTATGGCAAAAAATCTGGGCATTACAAGTAACCTGAGCGCCGTGCCCTCTCTTGCACTGGGAACCTCACCTGTTAGTCCGCTGGAGATGGCTTCCGCCTTTTCTGTCATCGCTGCTGGTGGACAACGAACACCACCTGTCGCTATTCTACAAGTGACGGATGCCGCAGGCCGTGTGCTCTACGAATCGCCGCAGACGAAGGCTGAGACTGTTGTGGAACCTGCGGCAGCTTATGTACTGACTCGTTTAATGGAAAGTGTCTTCGAAAGTGGGGGAACGGGTAACCGGGTGTCTGCAGCGATTAAACGTCCGGTAGCCGGAAAAACGGGCACAACCAATACCGATGCCTGGTTGGTTGGATTCACACCTGAGCTCTCCACCGCGGTATGGGTTGGTTACGACCAAGGCAAAGCCATCTCCACTTCGGATGGCCGCCGGGCGGCACCGATCTTTGCCCAGTTCACAGAGCAGGCCCTTGCGAGCGTACCACCCAAAATTTTCACCGTACCTGATCATGTTGTCAGTGTCTATATCGACCCGGAATCCGGCAAGCTGGCAGGCAATGGCTGTGAAGAGAAGCGACTGGAAGTCTTTATTGATGGCACCGAACCGAAAGAGGTATGTCATGGTACGACGGATGATTCGGATGCAGGAGAAGATGAGAAAACCCGTCAGGTACAGAATCAACAAGGCATACAGGAAGAGAAGCATTCCTGGTGGGGAGATTTCAAACGTTGGTGGGTAGAATGACGCAAATGCGCAATGACTTAGTTGCGTCACCTTTGACCCCTGGTTACATTGAGCATATGGAAATTCACTTGGGATAAAAACTCGTAATTATTCAGAGTGATGAATACTGTTAATACACAAGCAAAAAGGCCCCCACCGAACTTTCCGGTAAGGGGCCTTTTGCTTTTTTCTTTTATACTGTGTTGAATCATCTAACTTAGGCGAGTGCTTCCTTCAATACATCCGGAGAAGCATTCCACCAATCTTCGTTGTGCGAGATCAACAGCGTCTTGAGTGCGGCCCGAGCTTCCGGTCCGAGCTCATCCAGCATGAAACGGCGCTTCATGGCATAATCCATGCGATTCACATGTTCCGCCAGCAGTTTCCATCCACGTCTTGCTTCTGTGTCAATCCACATCTCACATGCCGTTGCTCCACCATACAGTTGCCCTTCTTCTGTGCGATCCACAGCTACCCACACCAGCCATACTTGGCGTCCATTGGGTACATCCTCACGATTCGTCGAGAACTTGATATTGCGCTCCACTTTGCTCTTCGCATGCATCGCACCGATATCAATTTTGGCTTCGCCATTATCAATAATGACCGGAGAAAGGTTGTTCAGATCAATGGAGCCTGCACCGAAGCCTTTATGCTTGCTTTTTGCACTAACGATATTCAAGGCAATCTGTTTTTTGCCGTTTTGCTCGTTTTGGTCCATGTTTATAGCCTCCAAGAGTTGATACAAATATTTTAACTAATAATTGGCCCATTGCAAACATATACATGCTGTAGATGCTTGTCAACGGGAGGTATTTATCGATGATTCCACGACGCGCCAAGAGCTGGCTCACCGCATCCCTGGCCCTATGTGTGCTGGCCGGAGGGATATGGATCACTCTGGGTTACAATCGCTCCACTCATTCTGAATTGCCAGTACTCGCCCCGGAATCGGGCAAGCCCAAGGCAATAGCTCCAACGCCAGCACCTCCAGAAAGTGTACAGACCCCTACCGCCGAAGTGTACAGTAACCGTATTGTGGAATATCACATGGATGTAAAACTGGCAGAAGGGAATGTACTGGAAGGAACTCAGACGATTACATGGACACATCCAGGCAAAAAAACCGTCAATGAGCTTTATTTTCATATGTACCCCAATGCCTTCTCTTCTGCTGACACCACCTTTATGAAGGAATCCGGCGGAAAGCTTCGGGGTGATGTCATGCCTACCAATGGCTATGGCTCCATGCATATTACCGAAATGAAAACGGAGGACGGGCTCTCTCTGCTGCACCGGATGCAGTATGTGCAGCCAGATGACGGAAATATCAAGGACACCACCCTCATTAAAGTACGCTTGCCCAAACCCGTCAAAGGCGGGGAAAGCATCACAGTCCACACCCGATTCGAAGTGAATCTGCCCAAGATTTTTGCCCGGATGGGAACCGCTGATGATTTTGTTATGGCAGGTCAATGGTTTCCCAAACTAAGTGCCTATGAACCTGTGGGCAGGCGTGGACGAACAACGGAAGGCTGGAATCTGCACCAATACCACGGCAATTCGGAGTTTTACGCCGACTTCGGTATATATAGTGTGCGTATTCGGGTGCCTGAAACATACAAGGTGGCTGCTACCGGATTTCCAACGCAGCAAGCTGTAGTGAAGAATGGAGAAAAAGTCTATCAATTCTATGCCGATGATGTGCATGACTTCGCCTGGGCAGCCTCGCCCGATTTTGTGTACGCCGAAGAGCCATTCTCTGCGCCCAACGTTCCTGGTGTACGAATCAAGTTATATCTGGACCCTGCTCATCAGGATCTGAAAGAACGTTATTTCTACGCTGCGAAGGCCGCTCTATCCAATTATAGCAAATGGTTTGGTCCATATCCTTACGCCACCTTGTCCATCGTTGTTCCACCTAAAACGGGGAATGGTGCCGGGGGCATGGAATATCCCACGCTAATCACAGCCTTTGGAGCGGATGACACCACGCCAGGTTATGACCTGGAACGAACCGTAGTCCACGAGATTGGACATCAATACTTCTATGGCATGGTTGCCAGCAACGAGTTCGAGGAAGCTTGGCTGGATGAGGGGTTCACCTCTTATGCAGAAGACAAACTGATGGAGCAGGAATACGGACTGATCCCAAACCTGCCGGTGCAATCGGGACTGATTACGTCTCCTTCATCTTTAACACAAGAATCCTGGAAGTTCGATTCCCAGAACGAGTATGCAGCCAATGTCTACACACGTGGCAAGCTTGTATTGCTCGGTATTGAACATCAAGTCGGTGCGAAAAAGATGGAACGCATTCTCTCTACCTATGTGAAAAAGTACCGTTTCAAACATCCCACTTCGACTGACTTTCAAAAAGTTGTGGAACAAGTGACCCGTACTTCCTGGTCTGATTATTTTGAACAATATGTCTATGGTAACGGAATGGCTGACTTTGCTGTAGAGAAGATTCATGTTACACCCGTACAGAAAGACGGCCAAACATTGTACGAGTCATCCGTAACAATTGCGAAAAAAGGCAGTGATTACAACGCCGTTCCTGTTCGAATTGCTTTTGAAGACGGACATATCCTCACCAAGCAATGGGATGGCAAAGAAGATCGCATCACCTATAAATTAACTCACACATCTCCCGTGTCCTGGGCCATGACCGATCCCCTCTACACGATCGTGCTGGAGAACCGCCATATGAACAATTTCCTGAAAGCCGGACTGGATGAGCAGGCGAAGTCCCGCTGGAGCATGAGTGTAACCAAACTAATAGAAGCCATATTCGGAAGTCTGTCATGGTGAGGTGGAAACGGTGAAAGCGAAAATACGTGAAGGCTGGTTTCTCGTCCGTCAGCATATGTTCATTGCAGCACTTTTATTTCTTTATCAACTTATATGGGGATATTTCCTCTATCGAATGATACAATCGGCTGTCGTCCCACTACTCCTGCGTTATCCGGATACTGATGCCGGGGAGCTGAGTACGCTTTTGTTCAAAATGGAAAGCCAACTGAACCTGTCTACCCATCCGGAGGTTCATCGTTATCTGTGGATTCTGGGGGCTATGCTACTGCTTCGTATGTTAATCAGCCCCCTCATTCAGGCAGGACTGCTCTACTCGCTTCAGCACTATAATAGTACAGAAGAGCGAATTCCATTCGTCCGCGGGATTAAAAATCTGTGGAAACCGATGCTGCTGCTCCACACCATTCGTACATTATTGGTGCTTCTGCCTGGCTACTGGCTCGTGCCAAAGCTGTACTCGATTCTAATGGATGGATTTCATTCCCTTCAATTACTCTTGCCCGGCATACCTTATGTTGCTGCTTGGATCGTATATGGTTGGATTATTCACCACACCCTGCTCTACATGCAGTTCGGTGTTTCGGCACCGGAAGGGGAAGGTGGGGCTCACGGTACACTCAAGGCGCTCTGGATTGCACTGCGTCATCTCATCGCTGTGATCGGCATTGCACTGCTGCTGGGCGGAGTTCACCTGCTCGTCTTCGGGGCATTCACTTCAGCCTCATGGTTACTAACGGGACTCACCGGACTTATACTACAACAGACGTATCCACTTGCCAGATGTCTATTGAGCCTGTGGAAAATATGCGCCCATTTCCGGTTATGGCAGTCCAAAACATCCAAAGGTTAGAGCAGATAGTTTAAAAATTGTTACCATCACATGTTAAACTTATGGCCTGATATGTACTTATAAATAGGCAAACCTCAACCTTTCCCCGTCAAAGGTCGAGGTTTTTTTTGCTAATTTTGTTGCTAAACGTTGCCAAACCGGTACTCCTCTGTTACAATAATCGCAGTGAGTTTTTAGTAACAACTTTGTAATCTTTACATTCATATTTGTAACTACTTAAAATTAAATCGTCATTTCTTGATTTCGCAGGTGCATAACTAGCATAGCCAAATTCCTGGCACCTGGGAAGCGGGGGAACCAGTTATGGGTGAATTGATCTTGCTACAGAGGGATCATAGGGGACCTTCAACCGAATCCTTAAGCTAACCTCGCAGGCGTTGGAAGGGGTATATCTCTTGTTAAAGAAGAAATTAACCGCAGCTGTACTTAGCCTCACATTCGCGTTATCGCTTGGTGCAGGCAGCGCATTCGCAGATTCAAAGATGGACAAAGTAATTGATTCAGCAATGGGAACTACATACAAAAGTGGGGGAACAACGCTTAACGGCTTTGACTGCTCCGGATTTACACGGTATGTATTCGACAAATTGGGTATTGATTTGGCACGCCAATCGAGTTCCCAATTCGACATGGGTGATTCCGTATCCCGCATGGAGATGAGAGCTGGCGATCTGGTTTTCTTCAATACAACAGGTAAAGGCGTATCTCATGTAGGAATCTTTGTAGGGGATGGAAAGTTCGCACACTCCTCTTCTTCCAAAGGTGTTACGATCAGTGCATTGAGTGAAAACTATTGGGCCAATCGTTATGTTGGCGCTAAACGGATTATGAGCACGGACGCATATGAATCACTGGCCCTTGACTAGGGACAAGCTGAGCAACATGATGCTGTAACCATTAACCATACTGGAACGAAGCAAGAAGCATAACAGAACCGCCCGGTACATTCTCCGCAGGAATGTATCCGGCGGTTTTTTTGTGCTTCATTCCCTGTTCACGTTTTTACGTTGCAAGTTACACACGAGGTATATCCTGCGACATCAACAGGTTCATTTTTCGTTCGCTCGTCCGTGCCCTTATGATGTTTTTACCCATCCCGTTATAATATAAACGGAATTACCGGAACTTTTGTTTCATTTTTTTCCTGGAAAGGGAGACTTGCTAAATGAACAGCTCTTTTGTAGAGTGGACAGAGAGTTTGGTAATGAATGAGAGGAGCGTGCAGATGTATGAATGAAGCCCCTGTAACGTTTCATGTTGTACCCATGCAAGAAGAACATGCGGAGCTTATCTGCAGTTGGCAGTATGACCCGCCTTACAATATCTATAGCTGGCTACCCTGGGAGCAGATGAAAGCACTGGAAGTGGAGTTTGGGGATGCACAGCTGCGACAGGAACAATATGCTATTGTTCTAGATCAGCATGATCGGATCTGCGGATTCGCTCAATACTTCCCACTTCAAGGGGTAACCCGGATTGGCCTCGGCATGCATCCAGAGCTTTGTGGTCAGGGTCAAGGGAAAGCTTTTGTCACCGCCATTGTACAGGAAGCCATTCGCCGGAATCGGACGAATGAGATCGATCTGGAAGTTCTCACCTGGAATGCCCGTGCCATTCAAGTCTATCTGAAGAATGGATTTGTCACCCAGGATACATACGAACGACAGACCCCAAGCGGTTTAATGCCCTTTCACTGTATGGTTTATGAGGGGCCTCGTGAGTAGAATTCATTGCAAAACAGCCAAATCTGCCCCTTGTTATGTGATTAGTTCAAAAAATTACCACAAAATGCTATGATGTCACTACAGGTTCCGTTATAATGATATGGATAGTTTCAGGTTAGATGATCTTTCATTCTGGAGGGGACATAAGGGATGCACAAATGGATCATGAGCGGGGTATTTTTTGCAGCATGCGCTTTAGCTATTGTTTTAATGTTTACGCTTCCAGGGAAAGAGGAAGTGGCTGAAGAAGCGAAACCAACCATGCCGGAAGTGACGATGGATGCAGGACAGGCTGAGGCACTGGTCAAAGCCAATTGTATTTCCTGTCACGGGGATCAGCTTCAAGGTGGCGTAGGACCTGCTCTGGCGAACATCGGCAGCCAGGATGATCTGGAGAAGATCTATTCCACGATTGTCAAAGGTAAAGGTGGCATGCCTGCCTTCAAGGGCAGACTGCAGGATGAAGAGATTGCCAATATCGCCATGTGGCTGTCAGAGAAGAAATAATCTTTGCACACGCATAACAAAGAGGCCCTTAATCCCCTGTTGGGAGAATAAGAGCCTCTTTGTTCTATCCTTTACTGAGCTTCTGGCGCTTGCTCAGCCAGGAAGGCCTCGACTTCACGTGCGGACGGCATCCCGGACTGGGCGCCGAGCTTCGTCACGGATAACGCGGCCGCACCCATGGCGAAGCCTACGGCCGCGTCCAAAGTCTCACCGCGCGCGAGGGCTACTGCCAACGCGCCGTTGAAGCAATCGCCAGCGCCGGTCGTATCGACGGCGCTTACGGCGTAGCCGGGCGCACGGCACGCGCCGGCACGCCCTGCTTGTACGCGGCCGCCAGGCGCCGCCGCGTACACAGCCCCCTCGGGGCCGAGCGTCGTGACGACAGCGGCCCCGAGGGATGCGGCGAGCTCTGCGACCGCCGCATCCAGGTCTTCCGGCCGGAGATGATCCCGGCCGGTAAGCACGGCGAGCTCACTGCGGTTCGGCGTGACAACGTCGACGCACCGCAGGAGCTCCTGGGGCAGACCCGGCACCGCGGGAGCCGGGTTGAGCACCACCAGTGCGCTGCCTTCAGCCGCCAGTTGGGCGGCGCGGGTGACCGCTGGCAGCGGAATCTCCAGCTGCAGCAGCACCGCTGCGGCTGCAGTCAGGCTTTTTACCGTATCCGCCTCTTCCAGCATCTCAGGCACCACTTGTCCATTCGCGCCAGGAATAACAATAATCCGGTTATCTCCCCGAGAGAGCCAAATCGATGCCGTCCCTGTAACCGTGTCTTCCAATATCCGAACCTGCGAGGCATCTGCACCACTTTCCGTCAGACTGTGCAGCAGACGTTCGCCAAAACCGTCCGACCCTACCGCACCAATCATCGCGGTCTGTCCACCCAGACGCGCAGCGGCAACAGCTTGGTTTGCGCCTTTGCCACCAGCGAGATAATGCAGCTCCTCACCGCTCACCGTCTCTCCCTCTTCCGGAATCGTATCTGTCTTCACCACGAGATCCATATTGAGACTGCCTACGACAGCAATAAGAGGTTGTTTCTGATTATAGTCTGACATGTATGGTTCACTCACTTCCGGCCGCGCCATAATAACCAATCTCGTTATTCGGACCTCATTTTGTCATAAGCTTCGTTATATTGTCCTGCTTCCTTGATATCTACAGATGTAATACCACCCGCATCCCATGACGTGAGACGCAGCGTAACCGTTGTATAATCAATCGTAATAAAAGGATGATGATTGAATGCTTCCGAGATCGCAGCGACCTCATCCACAAATGCAATCCCTTTCATGTAGTTGGAAAACACGAATTTACGTACAATCCACCGTCCCTCTTCCAGTTCCCAGCCTTCCAGCCTCCCCAGATGAGCTTCGACTTCCTCTTGCGAAAAAACCATGCGTTATCTTCCTCCCCATAAGATGGTACCTTACAGACGACATCCGTCCGTATAACCATCGAGACCTTCGGTGCGATTCACAGCAACCTCAAAGGCCAGGCTCACCGCCATGCGGTTGGCCCATTTCACGACTAACATCTTACCACGGACAAGCTGCAAAATCCAATCAACTACATGCCATAGAACCAATAACCGTAAGGCTTTGAGAAGAATTCATTCTCCATCTTATCCCCCCGAAATTGGCATGTACACATACTAAATTAATGGCACAAACGTTAACTCTTCTTCCCCAATCAAAATATGAATGCGGTGTTGTTCCTTATCATGGATGACCACTCCACTTCCAACCGGAATGACAGACTCCTCACCCAGCGCATAGAACAGATCCTCCGCCAACGCCTCGTCCACTTCAAGTTGCTCAGGTGCCCCGAGTCTCTCCCACTCTTCCGCGTCCATTTCAAAGAAAACATACCGATCCGGTATGCGTCCGATTGCCGTTGTCAAATCTGTCAAAATTCCTTCATAATCCCGTCCATGCTTTACGCCCATTGGCTTTTCACTCCTATTCGGCCCCTAAGGAGCGGATTTGATCTTATTATACCTGAAAATAACCCTTAAAAAAAAAGGCCTATTGGTCGATAAATACTATACATGACCGTTTTAACTGTTTTGGCAATCAAAAAGCGTGCCAAGCATTAAACGAATTGCGGCCAACGTTCGTCCGGAAGCCCGAATATAGCCGCTTGAAAGGATTCAATTTTATCTCATGGATGAGGTGTATGATGAACATTTCAACAATTATTGGACTTGTTTTGGGACTCGCTTCACTTGTAATCGGTATGATGTTAAAGCATGCTCCCGTAATTAATCTGGTCAACAACCCAGCAGCCTACATGATTATATTTGTTGGTACCGCAGCAAGTATTTTTATGGCATTCCCTATGTCAGAAGTCAAAAGAATTCCGAAGCTCTTCGGAGTTTTGTTCAAACAGCAAAAATTGATCGATCGCGTATCCCTAATCGGCACGTTTATGGACTGGGCTTCCACTACCCGTCGTGAAGGTTTGCTTGCACTGGAATCAAAAGTAGAAGATATTGACGATCATTTCCTTCGCAGCGGCATGCGAATGATTATCGACGGGAACGATCAAGACTTTGTTAGCGATGTTTTAATGGAAAATATTCACACTACAGAGGAACGTCACCGCAGTGGTGCACTGATCTTCTCCCAAGCAGGTATGTATGCTCCAACACTTGGCGTTCTCGGAGCCGTAGTTGGTTTGATCGCAGCCCTTGCGGACCTTAGCGATATGGATAAGCTATCTCAAGCGATTGCAGCAGCATTCATCGCTACCCTCTTGGGTATCTTCACAGGTTATGTACTGTGGCATCCAATGTCCAACAAGCTGAAGCGGATGTCCAAGCAAGAGATGGAAATCAAACTCATGATGGTTGAGGGTCTGCTCTCGATTCAATCTGGTGTTTCCACCATTGCCATCAATCAGAAATTATCTGTATTCCTGACACCTTCCGAACGTAAACAACTGGAAGAGAAGGAGGGCTCATCAGGTGAAAAAGGCTAAGAAGCACGAACCACATGAAGAGCATATAGACGAGAGCTGGTTGCTTCCCTATTCCGACTTGATGACCTTGTTGCTCGCTCTGTTTATTGTATTGTTCGGTATGAGTTCAATCGATGCAGCCAAGTTCGAGCAAATGGCTTCCGCACTAAACAGTGCATTAAATGGAGGTTCCGGAATTCTTGACCATTCGTCCATGAATCCGGATACGCCAGGTGCTGATTTGGGTAAGAACAAACAGGAACCTACAGAAATCACCAAGAAAACACCAGCTCAGATTACGGATGCACAGATGGCTAAGAAAGAACAAGAAGATTTGGAGAAACTCAAAGAGCGACTCGACAAATATATCTCGAAGAACGGGCTCTCGGACCAGCTGAACACCAAGCTGAATCAGTCTGAATTGAAGATCACCATCAGTGATAACGCCCTGTTCTCCTCAGGCCGAGCAGATGTGAAGCCTGAATCACGATCCCTGGCCAAAGCAATCTCAAGCATGCTGCAGGAGTTCCCTGAATATGAAGTGGTTGTATCCGGTCATACCGATAATATTCCCATTTCGAACAACCAATATAAGGATAACTGGGATCTAAGCGCAGATCGTGCGCTCAACTTCCTGAAAATCCTGTTGCTAAACTCGCAATTGGACCCTTCCAAATTCACACCAAGTGGTTATGGAGAGTATCACCCGATTGCCAGCAATGACACCAATACCGGACGGGCACAGAATCGCCGCGTAGAGGTTTCGATCATTCGGAAGTATCAAAGTAACAATACCAATGTAAAAGCCGTGGGCGAAGGAAACTAGAAGCCTGCAGCGATTCATTAACCAAAGACCGTTCTCCAGGAACAAGGAGAACGGTCTTTTTGGTTTATCTCTATATATTTTTCACATTATTTCGGATAATTCACCTGACTTCTTTGACTGCAACGAAAAAGCCCTGCTCTCCATTATGGAAAGCAGAGCTTCAATTAGTTAAATTAATTGTTCAGAGTCGAATCGACTATTCCAGTGAATAGTCCAACAGTCCGCCCAGCTCCGCTTTTTCGGCGGCAGTAAGCTCTCTCCATGCACCTGTTGCCATTTCTCCAAGATGGATGTTCATGATCCGAACCCGCTTCAGCTTACGAACCTCATATCCAAAGGCACTACACATACGCCGAATCTGGCGGTTCTTTCCTTCGGTCAGGATAATACGGAATACACGATCCGTCATCCGGGTCACTGTACATGGCAGTGTCATTTCGCCCAAAATCTTGACTCCTGTGCTCATACCTCTAAGGAAACTCGGGGTTACAGATCGATCAACAGTGACGATATACTCTTTCTCGTGGCGTCCTTCTGCTCTAAGAATCCGGTTAACAATATCCCCATCATTGGTCATCAGGATCAAACCTTCCGAGTCCTTATCCAGACGTCCAATTGGAAAAATACGTTCATCGTGCCCGACAAAATCAACGATATTACCCTGAATATGCTGCTCGGTTGTACTTGTGATTCCAATCGGTTTATTCAGCGCGATATATACGTGTTTTCTCTTTTCCTTGATCGGCTTACCATTAATTCGTACATCGTCGCCTTCTTCTGCCTGACTGCCCAGTTCAGCCTTAACTCCATTAATGGTTACCTGACCACTATCCACCAACTTGTCGGCTTCACGCCGGGAGCAATAACCTGTTTCACTAATAAATTTATTAATACGCAAAAGGTAATCTCACCTCATCTATTTCTCTTCATCTGTAAGTGTGTCATCCGTTACCTGATCTGCCTCAATAACTTCCGGTTGTTGCTCGGATGCAGGCAGTTCAATAATAACCGTTGTTCCCTTGTTCATGACGCTTTTAATATCCATCATGCCCTTATGTGATTGAATAATGCGCTGACTGACCATCAGGCCAAGCCCTGTTCCAGACTCTTTGTTCGTAAAGAAAGGCTCCCCGAGCTTGGGCATCATCTCTTCAGGGATACCAATCCCTTCATCCCTGATCTCAATTCTGACCCTGTTGAGCTGTTCATCATGCTTGAGCTTGATATGAATACTTCCTCCATTTGGCATGGCCTCCATACCATTTTTCAGCAAATTGATGAATACCTGCTTCAACTGGTTCTCTTCACAGTGTACCATAGCAGAATCGGATGAGGCACGCAGTACAAATTCTACACCATGCAGATGCGCCTGACTATCCAGTAACGAGATGACATCGCCGAGAATAAAACGAATATCCCGATTCTGAAAATGAACCGCCTGCGGTTTGGCCAAAATCAGAAATTCACCGACAATAAGGTTGATGCGATCCAGCTCCGATAACATCAGATCCAGATGACGATGATTCAGCTTATTGCTCTCTTGCTGTAACTGCAAGAACCCGCGCAGCGTGGTTAACGGATTACGAATCTCATGCGCCACGCCTGCTGCAAGCTGACCCACGGTTGTAAGCTTCTCAGAGCGTCTGAGCAGCTCTTCCATACGATTACGACTTGTAATATCCCTGGAGACACTAATGAGCGCGGTAATCTCTCCAGCCTCATCTCGTACCGGGGCCGTACTGACACTAACCTCTACCCGGGTCCCGTCTTTCTTCATCCAGGTGGTTTCGTTGGACGTAATGGACATCCCCTCAACGAGTTGGGCATGCTGACGTTTCATTTCTTCTTCTGCCTCTGGCGGAATGATCTTCAGGTTACGACCTTCCACCTCACGACTTCGAAAGCCATATAATTGTTCAAATGCCCGGTTAACCCGCAGCACTTTCCCTTCAAGATCCGTAATGTGAATGGCATCCGCTGTCTGATTGATAATGGATTCCAGATGCTCTTTCACCGCTCGATTCTCTTCATACATCTGTTTCAGACGGCTCGTATAATGGCCCAGATTGCGAATCATGGCATTAATACGATTAGCCAGTTGGCCAAGTTCATCCTTCCTCCGGACTTTCAGACGGAAGTCAAAGTGTCCATCGGCTACATCATTCACTTTGCCCAGTATGGATTGGATCGGGCGCGTAATATAGCCTGCGAGCAAATAGCTGCCAAAGATCACGATCTCCAGCAAAACCAAAGATATTGAGGCATGGCTCACCAGCTGCTCAGATACCATGGAGGATATTTGCTTATAGTCCATGACAATACTGATGACATAGGAAGACTGATTGGGTGTGAAAATGGGAATAAAACTCTTCAATACCTTCTGTTCGTGTGTTTCGCTGACAAAAGATACATTCTGCCCTGTTCGAATGGCGCGCACCACAGCACGGTGGTCCTCTTCCGTAGAACCATATTGGTATGTGCCGAAACGAATCGGTCTGTTATTCAACTTGCTAAAGTTCGAATCTCTTCCGTCATCACCCATGTTGGGGCTGCCGAAAGTTAACGGATTGATGCCTGTAATCTCCAGAATGGAGGGATTGACCTCACGAATTTTATTCAAAATCTCATCCGGACTAGAGATTTTCACATAGTCATCAACTTCCGTATTATTATAGAAGGGATTGATTATGTAGTTTCTCTTTCCATCATGGTAGTAACCCCAGATATCGATATCCGAAGGACTAGACGTCGAATACTCGAATCCATCTGACCAGAAATGTTCCAACTTCTGCCCTTGGGGAATCGTCACCTGTTGTTTCTCAAACAACTGCTTAAATGCCTGATACCAATAGGTCATGGATTTGGTGGACAGCCCCAGCTCTCTCGGATCGGAGGAGCGGCTAACCACAATATCATCATCCGTCTGCTCCATTAACGAAATATGCGAAACGCCGACCTTTTGGCTCAAGCGTACAAGTTCTTCATTTGTGATATTATTAATATCCGGGTCCAATTCTTCTGCCGCCATGACAGCAGCAAGCCACAGATTGTTTCCAATCTGTCTTTTTACATAATCCGAACTGTATTGATTCTGTTCGACAGCAATTGCAATCTGCTTCGCAGTGAGCACCATCTTGGTTTCACTGTCCTGCCTCAGATTCTCTTCTGTAGTATAATAACTCAGTGCGATATTCAACACTAAAATAACGAGCACTGAGCACGACATAATCATGGATAATTTCGTTTTAATAGACAAGTTTTTTTGTTCACCTCTCGGCTTGTACCCTCTGGCGATATATGGCAAAACCTATATCCATCATAACGCTTGTATGTGTTTTTGAAAAGGATAATTGACCCTTGTCCAAAAGTTACCGCTTGGCTGAAAAGCTCGAAATTCGTTGTTTCTTGCCTTTTTGAACTCTACAATGAAATTAATCACTATATTTATCCACAAATCCACAGGCTTGTGGATAGTTTGTTTATAACTATGTGAGCAACTACACGGTTATCCACAATTCTATACACAACATGTTAACAACCCGAATGCTTGTTCGCTGAATAAACGCTTTTGGAAGGAGTTATATTGTAATGACTGACCATTCTCTCCAGACTGATCTTGCGCAATTATCCGAGGAAGCTCAGCATGAGCACTGGATGCGGGAGGCTATTGCCGAAGCCTACAAAGCTGAGGCTCTTGGGGAAGTTCCGATTGGAGCTGTAATCGTACAAAACAACCAAATCATTGGTCGAGGATACAACCTGCGTGAAACTACGCTGGATTCCACCGCCCATGCAGAGATGGTGGCTATCCGTCAGGCCAGCGAGACCATTGGAGCTTGGCGTTTATTGGACTGTTCTCTGTACGTCACACTGGAACCTTGTCCGATGTGCGCAGGTGCAATTGTACAATCCAGAGTCCCCCGCGTCATCTATGGTACGGCTGATCCCAAGGCCGGCTGTGCAGGGACACTGATGAACCTGCTGCAAGAACCTCGTTTTAACCATCGTACCGAAGTTCTTGCGGATATTCTTCAGCCTGAATGCTCCACGATGCTGACTCAATTTTTCAGACGTCTGCGTAAAAAATAAAAATAAACTATATAAATTGAAACTAAACATTTACATGAGAACGTAGAGGACAGAAATGACCTAAAGAAGCAACGCGTTCGCCTTTATCCCCAGATTTCCACCTCTATAATATAGAATCGAAAAATCGGGGGATAACAGCGATCGGAAGGTTGTTCTGTCATCGGAGTGGCAAGTGTAATATTCTTTAGTTCAATTCATATAGCACTACGAACATTCCAATTGGAAAGGAAGTGTGCTGCAATGGCACTAACACTCTATGATACAGCCAATGGCATAAGCCTTCGGTTGCTCACATCTCAGGATACACAATCCTATCTGGACCTGATTCAGGTCACACGTGTCCCATATCAAGCTGTAGAACCCGTGCGAGAGAATGATTTTTACACACTGGAGGCTCAGACTCGGCGGATTGAGGATCGTGTCAAAGCAGCAGAAGAAGGTACAGGATATCAATTTGGAATCTATACCATTAAAGACAGCCTGCTGATTGGACAAGTAAGTATCAACAATGTTGTATTGGGCGTTGCCAATTATGCTGATATGGGTTACTTTATCCATCCGGATTATCAGGGCGGCGGACGAATGACAGCAGCGGTTAAACTGGCCGTAGCTTATGGCTTCCGTGCGCTGAAGTTAAATCGGATTCAGGCTGCAGTATTACCCACCAACAAAGGTTCGCAGCGAGTACTTGAGAAGAACGGATTTCAGGTTGAAGGTACTGCTCGCAAATATCTCAAGATCAACGGCAAATATCAGGATCATCAGATCTATGCTGTACTTGCTGAAGACTTGGACGAACTTGCAAACTAATAAGAAGAAGCTTATTCCTCACACCGTCTACATTTCCAATTCAACAATATACAAATTCAAAATACGAAACCGCACTACCCTACTAGTTAGGGAAGAGTGCGGTTTTATTCGTATGACACTTTTTTTATTGGGCTTTCAAACTATTCGTTATTTGCTCTACGCCGTAAGACTTACTTACCGGTCCAAAACCAAAGGCGACCTGTCCATTTATCTTATAAACATGCCCATTCTTCACTGCCTTGAGTCCTTTCCAGACAGCGCTTTTCTCCCATTCATCCGTTACAGCAGACAGAGATGGATCTTCCATATTGAAGTACCCCAAAAATAGATAATCCGGGTCGAGCTTCGCAATTCCTTCCAATGTAAGCTCTCCAGCCTCTGTGGACGGAGGCGTTAGTCCCAGACCATCATAATATTCCGTGATATAGTCGGCACCTTGAAGATAAGCCTGTTTTTCACGAACCTGCATGAATGCAACTGTTCCTTCAATAGATTGAAGCTCGCTTTTGCCATCTGCAAGTTTTTGATCAAAATCATTAATATACTGTACAGCCGTTTCTTCCTGTCCCAAAATCTGCCCCAGATCTGTAATGACTTTACGCCATTCCTTAAATACATCCTGCTTGGTCTCATCCAGTACAACAGTGGGTGCGATCTGATCGAGTTGCTCCAGAATGTCCTTGTTCGTCTCATTGCCGGCAATAATCAAATCCGGTTCATAAGCAAGTAATGCCTCCAGATTCACTTGTGTATTCTCACCCACGATATCAATCGTGTTTTTGTTTTCAACATAAGGTTTGTACAAGTCACTTTTCAATAACGATTGATCTTCTGTAAAAGGAAGCGTGATAGCCACGGAATCCAGATCAAATACGAGCAGATCATCACTCAATCCCCAATGAGCCAAAGCTATCTTTTTGGGTTGTTGTTTGATTTCCATGTCTCCTCGAGCAGTCTGTACCGTACGTGGATAGTTATCAGTCGATTCATCAGGGGATTCAGATGATGAGCCGGAATTCTCACCTGTACGGGTAGCACTTTGCTCCGTTTGACTTGTCGTTTGCTCCGATTTTTTTTCACCCGACGAGCAGGCAGCCAATAGTAAAACTAAACTCAATACTGCAACAAGCATGACCCAACTCTTATATCTTGTTCTATGCATCTCTAGTGCTCCTCCAATTACTTCAGCGAATTTATGATAACAATTATCATTATCAATTATATCAGTGATATCCGCCTGTACAATGGACACTGTCCGATTCAGGATGGATTCTTTCCATGTCCCATAATCTTTCTCACTTCAGACGGGGCACAGCCCTTATGCAATTTATACACCCGACTGAAGTAGTATGGGTCCGCATAACCTACCTTTGCAGACACCTCTTTCACGGTGTAACTTCCGATCTCCAGCAGCTCCTGTGCACGATTCAGACGATACTGCATCAGATAACGCATTGGACCCATCCCCGTATATTTTTGAAACATATGTGAAAAGTATTTCGGTTTCATATCGAATTGAGCAGCAACACCTTCAAGCGTCAGTGGTTCAGCATACTGATGCTGAATGAATTCCTGAGCTGAATGTATCCATGCACCATTTGATGTGTTCCTCGAGCTTCTCGCTCCACGTAATACCGAGATGAGCAGTTGATAAAATAGGGTCTGTTTCTCCAATTGATTCATGTACCCCGGATTCGAGGCAACGTTAAGGAGAGCAAGCATCAATTCCCCTTGAACTCGGGACTCTGAATCATTCAAGCTCATCTGCAGCTCAAAGACCTGATCGGTATGAAATGAATGAAGTGCCTCTTCCTTTTGCATTGCCGGTAAATAATGAACTAATACATACTCAAAGTTCCTGTCTCCGACATGGATCTCCAGATGCATATTCTTACCCCCGATAAAAGCCTTGCCTGGTTGCATATGATAAAGATATTTTGTACCATCCGTATTCGTAAAATGAAACGCTGCTTGTCCGTGTAACACCAGCAGCAAAGCACTTTTTTCTGTTCGTTTCTCCCGGTGCCCATCGTAAATCATGTCTGCACGCAATACAGTACGATAAATCCCACATACATGAACAGGATGCTCAATGAATTCATAAGCAAGCTGTTCTTCATCTGGTGTTATCATTGAGTAGCCCCCTGATCTCCTGTCATTTATAAATAGTTTATCTTCCGCCCCATTCATTGTATAGACTCTAATTTTATACAAAAAAACCGCCTGTACCCAAGCGGAAGGAGATCATCCTTCACTTTGAATAACAAGCGGTTTATCTTTGGACTGACTCGACGAGATTAGTATCCGTACGAAGCGTTCATCAGTTCTTCGAACTCTTGCATGGTAATTACGTCATCGCCAGTAGGGATGTTGATTTTGAATGCTGCTTTTTCGTTAATCTTGGTGTACGTATTGGAACCGGTAAATGCCAATTTCACTTCGTCTTTTGTACCTTCTGGCTTGATCAGCACATCAGCGACCATCTTTTGATATACAGGGAAGTCGTTTTTGTCCAATGCGAAATCAATGTTGAATTGGTTGATTGTCAGAACATCTTTCAATTTATCCAAGTCTTTAGCCATTTCAGCCTGATCTGCTTCAGTGATCTTCAGATCTTCTTTAGCTTTGTCGATATCAGCCTGATCCATTTGCAGCATTTCACGATATTCCTCTTTGGACAGAATATCCAATACTTTAGGCATAGCTTTCGTTACCAGTACAGTAACCGCTTCTTTAACATTGTCATTATTCACCGAGAATTGTACAACCTGCTTCGCATCTACACCTTCAGGAAGTTGTGCATCTTTGGTGTCCAGGTTTTTGAAGAATTTAGCTTGATCGTATTCGCTCAGCACTGCGTCCATGACTTCATTGCTCAGCTTTTGCGTTTTGGCTGCGTCCATAGCATCAGGGTTCCATTCAGTCCCCTCTTGCTCAGCCAGTTCTTTCAGGTCAAGTTCCAAGAATTTGCCAACAATGTTCTCCGGAATCGGGAAGAACGGAATATTCGGCACTTTCACATAAAGTTTCTCAGCCGTCATCACCATTGGAATGTTAAAGGTCATACCCATGTCGCCTTTAAGTTCAATGCCAAGAGTCATCTCTGTCTGCATTGGCTCACTTTGGTATACACCTGTTACATTCAACTGAGCGTCCTTCAGCATGCTCATAAATTGAGCCATGGTCGGATCCGTTTGTGAAGCATCTCCAGGTTTATAGCTCAATTCATTAATAGTGAAGTTAGAACTCATTTCATACGAAGTCAGTTTGGAAGCATTGGCCGCAGCCGTCTTCAATGCCTCTTTTGGTTCCTGCTTGCTGCTACATGCTGTCAAGGCCATAGATACGGTCAACAGCAACGTAAGAAGAAGCGCCCCCATACGTTTAGTCATTTGTTTCTCTCCTCTCGTGATAACCCCAAAAAAAGTAATTCAATATCAATGATATACCATATCACCAGATACCGAAACCTAATTTGGGAAAAATGTGATCTTTCCTCTTTAAAATGGCTACAAAGACCTATGTAAGGTTTGGGATTATGCATGTGCCTGTCTTTATATATGTATGAATACGCAAATACCCCCTGTTAGGTAACAAGGGGCTTTTGCGTGAATCTGTTTCTTCTATTAACCTTGGGGATTTAAATGATCCACATGATTTTGATTTTTCACTTTTTTGGAACCGGATAGTGGTTCCTGCATGGAAGAGCGTTTGGATGAATGACGATGCTGTTCGGATGCTTGCGCTTCCGGTACGGGAATTGTTTTTGGTTTGCTCATAATATTGCCCCCTCATCATTGTTAGGAATGGGATGGGTCCCTATCTTCCGTTTTGTCATGATTCAGTGCATCCTGATGACGGCGATCATTAATATCTTGCTGAATTTGCTGGGCATGATGACTGTTTACAGCTGGCTGCTCCAGATCATCGACTACATTTTGCAGGTTTTTGTCCACTCCCGCTTTGGCTTTCGTCAATTGAAGTTCACTCCTTCAGAATTCAGGCTATTGTCTCGTCTGGGACTGTAACGACTGAGCGCATTCGTGAATGTGCCGTGTATAATCGTGAGCCAGTTCCTGAATCGGTTCTGTACGCTCATCGGTCGTTCGTCCATCCCGTTCCACATCAATCAGCTGTACGCTGACCTCACGTGAATCGACATATGCGCATTTGAAATCAAAAGAGTACATCTCGTGACCTGCTGTCGCGATGTGTATCCGAATAGCCTGCTGATCGGCTTCATCAGCCATCACTTGAGCCTGATCACCTACATTCAGGACTTCGGGCAAACGTTCTTGCCAGGCCCCTACAAGCTCTGTCTGATCGATGTTTAACTCGCGGTTCATCTTACCACCTCCACTCCTATAAAGTGCGGCGATGAAGATGTTTTTATACATAACAATCTTATTGAAATATAGCATTGTATTGGACAACGTATACATCGGCCGCCAACCTATATGGCTCACAACTTAGCACGTGCATAAACGCAAAAAAGGACCTGAGCGATATCGCTCAAATCCTTGTTATAAGTGTAGTATGGCGGAGAGGGTGGGATTCGAACCCACGTGGAGTTGCCCCCTAACGGTTTTCAAGACCGCCCCGTTATGACCGCTTCGGTACCTCTCCAGGGAAATTAAATTTTATAAACTTGCCACGAAAAGTATCATACCACATCTCGATAATATAATGCAACCTTTTTATATTAAAATTATGATCCCGTATCAGACAACTGCCCCCGTTATACAAAACAATCCAATCCGTCATTCCAAAATGACGGATTGGATTTGTATTCCCTTGATGAGGATGGTTAGCTAACTGTTACTTAAGAGCGACGTGCAATCACACCTGTACCGCCCATATAAGGACGCAATGCTTCAGGAATGACAACCGTACCATCTTCCTGTTGATAGTTCTCCAGAATAGCGGCTACCGTCCGTCCAACGGCCAATCCTGACCCGTTCAATGTATGAACAAATTCCGGTTTGGCTTTTGCATCTCTACGGAAGCGGATATTGGCACGACGTGCCTGGAAGTCCTCACAGTTAGAGCAGGAAGAAATCTCTCGATAGGTATTGCTCTCAGGCAACCATACTTCAATATCATACGTTTTAGCTGAAGTGAAGCCCATATCTGCCGTGCACAATGTCAGGACGCGATACGGCAAGCCCAATAATTGAAGCACACGCTCCGCATTTTGAGTCATTTGCTCCAGCTCTTCATATGAAGTTTCCGGAGTAGAGAGCTTGAGAAGCTCTACTTTGTTAAACTGATGCTGACGAATCAATCCACGTGTATCCCGTCCAGCCGAACCGGCTTCAGAGCGGAAACAAGAGCTGTATGCCACAAAATGCTTAGGCAATTGATCCACATTCAGAATCTCTTCTCGATGGTAGTTCGTTACCGGAACTTCAGCAGTAGGAATCAGATAATATTCAGTATCTTTCAACTTGAACAGATCTTCTTCAAACTTAGGCAATTGACCGGTTCCAAACAAGCTATCCCGATTAACGATGTATGGAGGCAGAATCTCTTCATATCCATGTTGATCGCTGTGCAGATCCATCATGAAGTTAATCAATGCACGTTCCAGACGTGCACCCAGACCTTTATAAAAGGTAAAACGGGAACCTGTTACTTTGGCAGCCGCTTCGAAATCAAGGATATCGAGATCCTGTGCAATTTCCCAGTGTGCTTTTGGTGCAAAAGTAAAGGACTTAGGCTCTTCCCAACGACGAATCTCAACATTGTCCTCTTCAGAAGCTCCAACGGGTACGCTCTCGTTAGGAATGTTCGGGATCGCCATGGTGAGATCATTGATCTTCACTTCCAATTCACGAACTTCTTCGTCCATAGCTTTGATCCGATCAGAGACTTCACGCATCTCCACAATCAGATCATCAGCATTCTCACGATTCTTCTTCAGTCTAGCAACTTCTGCGGAGACCGTATTTCGACGGCTCTTCAGTGTTTCACTCTCTTGAAGCAGTTCCCGACGCTTGGTATCCATCTCGGTGAATCCAGCAACAAGATCCAGCGATTTGCCTCGTTTAGTTAATGCTTCTTCTACACGTGCATACTCATTCCGCAATATTTTCACATCAAGCACGATATAACCCTCCTAAATAACCTCACAAAGTGAAGCCTTATGTTTATGTTAAATCCATTCTCAAAACTCTAATGTATATACCTTACTATATACTTATCGGATCCTGTAACCTAAAAAACAACCTATGCCCCGGTGTCATCCTCCGCTGCGATTCCCGCTATGAAGCAGATACAGGCAACATCAGGCATCCGTTCAGATGCAACTGCCAACCTGCGGCCCTACAAGGCTTCTGGGGGAGTGATCCGATGACCGGGAGATCATAGGTTGTACATCATGCATTATTTAGAGTCTACCGTGTGTTTATAGGATCTGGCCATGTCTACAAAATAAGTATGCAGACGATAGTCATCCGTCAACTCCGGATGGTAGGAGCAAGCCAGCAAATGCCCCTGACGAGCAGTAACAATCTCATCCTTGTATGTGGAGAGAACCTCCACCTGGTCTCCGACACTTTCGATCAAGGGCGCTCGGATAAATACAGCCCTTACCGTTTCCTCAATGCCTTTGACTGGCAAGTCTGTCTCAAAGCTTTCTCTCTGCCGTCCAAATGCATTTCGGGATACAGTCATATCCATTAACTCCAAATGAGCTTCTTCTTGCCCTGTAATATGTTTAGCCATAACGATCAAACCTGCACAGGTACCAAATACCGGTTTGCCCTCAGCTGCGAACGCTCGAATCGCATCCATAAACCCATACTTGCGCATCAGTTTACCGATTGTCGTGCTTTCGCCGCCAGGCAGGATAAGACCATCCAAGTCCTGCAATTGCTGAACCTGTTTGATAGCCACACCTTCTGCTCCAGCACGTTCAATGCTTCGAATATGCTCTGTGACAGCTCCTTGAAGTGCTAAAACACCGATCTTCATATGATCATTCTCCTTCTCCTGACCAGCCACGATCTTGCATATGGTTAACGAACATTGGACTTTTTCGCTTCATCATACGTGAATTCTAACTTGATATTTTACCGGAAAAATTGTAAATATACAATCCATCCGGTCGGAATAACTTGTATTTTGTCAATGATTTGATCACATAAACATCAAAATCATGATCATACTCTTTTCATGAAGTTTGCTAAGGGTTAGAACAGGTTTTTGATTCCGTCAAAGAGATCCACGAAGAAATCCTTTACAGCACGGAAGAACAGACGGAACCATCCGCCTTTATCTGCCTCTTCCGCAGTAATCAAGTTCACTGTTTTTTCCTGAGGCTCAATTCCCTCTGCTTTATACGTGTACGTCACCGTACCAACCTTTGTACCTGCCTTAATTGGTGCTACCAGCTGGTCAGCCTCAGTTACATTGGCTTTGAACGTCACATCCAGGTTTTGAGTACCTTTGGGAACAACGAAACTTACCGCATTATCTGTCACAACAGGAACGGTCGTTTCTTTACCTTTTTTCAAAGGTACAGCTTCCCAGCCCGTCACTTTGGTCTTGCCTGCGACAGCCTGTTTTACTTCAAAGTTGTTAAATCCAAAGTCCAGTACCTTTTTGGTTTCTCTGAAACGTGCAGATTCCGAATCTGTGCCCATAACAACACTGATGAGACGCATACCGTTACGTTCCGCTGTACCTGTAAAGTTATTACCTGCGTTCGTGGTATGGCCTGTTTTCATTCCGTCCAGACCTTCATAGGCATAGCTTTTGAAGTTGGTTATATTTTTATTCGCTTCCAGCATCCAGTTGTAGTTGATAATTGGCGCTTTATCATTAGGACGGAACTTGTAGGACTGAATCGTTGTAAATTCTTTGTAGTCCGGGTGATCCATAATGATATAACGGCACAGAATTGCAGCATCCAGTGCGGACATCACTGTTTCCTTGTCTTCAGCTGGACGGAAGTCAGCAGGCATATCTGCCCGATCCAGACCGGAAGAGTTAATGAAGAACGTATCTTTCATACCCATACGCTTCGCTTCATCATTCATCATTTTCACAAAAGCTTCTTCCGAACCTGCAACATACTCAGCCAAAGCTACCGTAGCATCATTGGCAGAGCCAACAGCCATAGCAATATAGAGATCCTTGACTGTGTGTTGGTCCCCTTCCGCCAAGAAGATACGTGAGCCGACACTTTGTGCAGCATTCTTTTTAACAGTTACAATATCGTCCCAGCCGAATTTACCTTGTTTGACCTGTTCAGCGACAATGTACTCTGTCATCATCTTGGTCATACTGGCAGGCGGCATCGCTTTATCCGCATCGACATTTAGCAGAATCTGTCCCGTTGAGGCTTCCATAAGGACGGCTGATCTAACCTCAAGCCCAAGCGAGTCTACCCCAGGCACCTGTACAGCTTTCTCCGTCTTCGTTGTTGTTGCCGCAGCAGTCAGAACCTGACCAGAGGTGTCCGCAGCAGCCAAGACCGGCATTACTGCAGACATGCAAAGCATGTTAATTAGCATTACCGAGGCTACGCTCTTTTTGAGCATTTGGCGTTTCTTTTTATTCATGTGTTTGGCTTTCAATGATGAATACTCCCTTCGATCCAAAGCATTGTTAAATGCTTCAGTGCAGCTTGAGCTGCAATTTTCTTGTTCCCTAACCTGTGCAATGATGTATGAGTTGTGTGATATATGCGCTATATCGAACGAGCAATATTATTGCTCCTAAAGTTCGTTATCGATTGTCACTTAGTCCGCATTTTGCGAATGCTTATGTAAAAGGACGTCCGCGCTTCTGTTTAGCTGCCAGCCTTTACTGGCATTCCATTTGCTTTTTCAAAACCATATTCATAGATTCACGTCAAATAGCCGCGGCAACGCCTTAATCCAACCCTGGATCGTCACCGCTTGTTCTATTCTATCACAGGGGTATCTGCAAAAAAAGACAGACCCGGTGAAAATCACCGAGCCTGTCCTGGAAATGATTAACTCTCTTCGTATTACAACGAGTAGTTAGGTGCTTCTTTTGTAATCTGTACATCATGCGGATGACTTTCGCGCAATCCCGCACCTGTAATTCGGATAAAGCCTGTATCGTTACGAAGTTGCTCCAAGTTACTTGTACCACAGTATCCCATACCCGAACGCAGACCACCAATCAGTTGGTGGATCGTATCAGACAATGGTCCTTTGTAAGCGACACGACCTTCGATTCCTTCCGGAACCAGTTTCTTGTCATCATCTTGGAAGTAACGATCTTTACTACCTTGTTTCATTGCAGCCATTGAACCCATACCGCGGTATACTTTGTAGCTACGTCCTTGGAAGATTTCAGTTTCCCCCGGGCTTTCCGCTGTGCCGGCAAACAAACTTCCCAACATCACCGCGTGTGCGCCTGCAGCCAGTGCCTTCGTAATTTCACCAGAATATTTAATTCCGCCATCCGCTATAATCGGAACTCCATATTCGCGTGCCACTGTTGCACAATCGTAGACTGCAGTTACTTGCGGTACACCAATACCAGCGATAACACGTGTTGTACAGATCGAACCTGGACCAATACCTACTTTGACTACCGAAGCCCCTGCTTCGATCAGGTCACGAGTAGCTGCGCCAGTAGCGACGTTACCTGCAACGATGGTCAGACTAGGGAAACGTTCACGAAGCTGACGTACAGCTTCAATGATATTGATGTGGTGTCCGTGAGCCGAGTCTACCGTAATCAGGTCGACACCAGCTTGTACCAAAGCATCTGCACGTTCAAATGTATCTTTGGAAATACCAATCGCTGCACCAACCAACAAACGTCCTTGAGCGTCTTTGGCTGCATGAGGAAATTGAATGGCTTTCTCAATATCTTTAATCGTGATAAGACCTTTCAACGTGTTTGTCTCATCAACTAATGGAAGTTTTTCAATCTTGTGCTTCTGAAGGATACCTTCAGCTTCTTGTAGTGTAGTGCCTACAGGCGCAGTAACCAGATTTTCACGAGTCATGACTTCGCTAATTTTGATGCCGTAATCATGGATAAAACGCAAATCGCGATTGGTCAAAATACCAACCAGCTTCTGATCTCCTTCAATAATAGGTACACCGGAGATCCGATATTTCGCCATTACTGCTTCCGCATCAGATACCAGATGATCTGCCGTCAGTGAGAATGGATTCGTAATAACACCACTCTCCGAACGTTTAACACGATCTACTTCTTCTGCCTGTTGTTCAACTGACATATTTTTATGGATAATACCGATACCGCCTTCACGTGCAATGGCAATAGCCAACGTCGCTTCAGTTACCGTATCCATACCCGCACTAATCAAAGGAATGTTTAACTTTACACTATCGCTCAAACGAATAGATACATCTACTTCTTTAGGCAGTGTCTCGGATTTCCGTGGCACTAGCAATACATCATCAAAGGTGAGGCCTTCCTTACCAAATTTATCTTCCCACACGCAAGTGTTCCTCCTTATGTTTGCTCAGCTTTACGGTCCAAAACCCGAAGATTCCAGGCTGTATTTTACGCCGAAAATACGTTTTCTGAAAAATTTATTATTGCCATCTTAGCAAAGCGATATTTAGACTGTCAAGGAAAAGTACTTGGTTATATCAGGTGTGTTGTCTGATGAATACAACTGTTTTTCTCATGCGGACAAGTCTAATCATTATAACAAAAAAACGCCAACTCATATTAAGCGACGTTTATTTTTTATATACATAGAAACCAGGCTCTTCACGTACACGTTTGATGCAAATTAGCTATAAATCTGCTGATTCTAGGCTATTTATTGAACTTCAATTATCCTGTTATAAACAAATAAAAACCACCACCGAATAACATCGGCAGTGGTTAATTGCTTGGCGGCGTCCTACTCTCCCAGGACCCTGCGGTCCAAGTACCATCGGCGCTAGAGGGCTTAACGGTCGTGTTCGGGATGGGTACGTGTGGAACCCCTCCGCCATCGCCACCAAACGCGGTGCTTACATTTCAGAGTTGTTGTTCTCTGAAAACTAGATTCGAAACGAAACACGCGAATTACAACTTGCATATTTGGATAAGCCCTCGACCGATTAGTACTGGTCAGCTCCATGCATTGCTGCACTTCCACCCCCAGCCTATCTACCTCGTCGTCTTCAAGGGGTCTTACATACTGGGAAATCTCATCTTGAGGGGGGCTTCACGCTTAGATGCTTTCAGCGTTTATCCCGTCCGTACATAGCTACCCAGCGGTGCTCCTGGCGGAACAACTGGTACACCAGCGGTACGTCCATCCCGGTCCTCTCGTACTAAGGACAGCTCCTCTCAAATTTCCTACGCCCACGACAGATAGGGACCGAACTGTCTCACGACGTTCTGAACCCAGCTCGCGTACCGCTTTAATGGGCGAACAGCCCAACCCTTGGGACCTACTTCAGCCCCAGGATGCGATGAGCCGACATCGAGGTGCCAAACCTCCCCGTCGATGTGGACTCTTGGGGGAGATAAGCCTGTTATCCCCAGGGTAGCTTTTATCCGTTGAGCGATGGCCCTTCCATGCGGTACCACCGGATCACTAAGCCCGACTTTCGTCCCTGCTCGACTTGTAGGTCTCGCAGTCAAGCTCCCTTATGCCTTTGCACTCTTCGAATGATTTCCAACCATTCTGAGGGAACCTTTGGGCGCCTCCGTTACTCTTTAGGAGGCGACCGCCCCAGTCAAACTGCCCACCTGACACTGTCCCCGCACCGGATTACGGTACCAGGTTAGAACCTAGATACGATCAGGGTGGTATCCCAACGTTGCCTCCACGCAAGCTGGCGCTCACGTTTCAAAGGCTCCCACCTATCCTGTACAGATCGTACCCAAATTCAATATCAAGCTGCAGTAAAGCTCCATGGGGTCTTTCCGTCTTGTCGCGGGTAACCTGCATCTTCACAGGTATTAAAATTTCACCGGATCTCTCGTTGAGACAGCGCCCAAGTCGTTACGCCATTCGTGCGGGTCAGAATTTACCTGACAAGGAATTTCGCTACCTTAGGACCGTTATAGTTACGGCCGCCGTTTACTGGGGCTTCGGTTCACAGCTTCGGATTGCTCCTAACCACTCCCCTTAACCTTCCAGCACCGGGCAGGCGTCAGCCCGTATACTTCGCCTTACGGCTTCGCACAGACCTGTGTTTTTGCTAAACAGTCGCTTGGGCCTTTTCACTGCGGCCCCCTCGTGCTATTCACACTACCGGGGCACCCCTTCTCCCGAAGTTACGGGGTCATTTTGCCGAGTTCCTTAACGAGAGTTCTTCCGCGCGCCTTAGAATACTCTTCTCGCCTACCTGTGTCGGTTTGCGGTACGGGCACCATCACCTGGCTAGAGGCTTTTCTTGGCAGTGTGAGATCATGACCTTCGCTACTGTAATTTTCACTCCCCATCACAGCTCAGCCTTACAATGTGCGGATTTGCCTACACATCAGCCTTACTGCTTAGACGGACATCCATCAGTCCGCGTCACTACCCTACTGCGTCCCCCCATTGCTCATAACGGCTTACGGTGGTACAGGAATTTCGACCTGTTGTCCTTCGACTACGCCTTTCGGCCTCGCCTTAGGTCCCGACTTACCCTGAGCGGACGAGCCTTCCTCAGGAACCCTTAGGCTTTCGGCGGATCAGATTCTCACTGATCTTTTCGTTACTCATACCGGCATTCTCACTTGTATAATGTCCAGCGCTCCTTACGGTACACCTTCAACCCTTATACAACGCTCCCCTACCCCTGATGCAAAGCATCAAGCCATAGCTTCGGTGGTGTGTTTAGCCCCGTTACATTTTCGGCGCAGAGTCACTCGACCAGTGAGCTATTACGCACTCTTTCAATGGTGGCTGCTTCTAAGCCAACATCCTGGTTGTCTGTGCAACTCCACATCCTTTCCCACTTAACACACACTTGGGGACCTTAGCTGATGGTCTGGGCTGTTTCCCTTTTGACAATGGATCTTAGCACTCACTGTCTGACTCCCGGAAGTAAGTCTATGGCATTCGGAGTTTGACTGAGCTTGGTAACCCTTGCGGGCCCCGCACCCAATCAGTGCTCTACCTCCACGACTCTGTTTTCCGAGGCTAGCCCTAAAGCTATTTCGGGGAGAACCAGCTATCTCCGAGTTCGATTGGAATTTCTCCGCTACCCCCACCTCATCCCCGCATTTTTCAACATGCGTGGGTTCGGGCCTCCAGTGCGTGTTACCGCACCTTCACCCTGGACAGGGGTAGATCACCCGGTTTCGGGTCTACGTCCACGTACTAAGTCGCCCTATTCAGACTCGCTTTCGCTGCGGCTCCGGCTCTTCACCTTAACCTTGCACGGGAACGTAACTCGCCGGTTCATTCTACAAAAGGCACGCCATCACCCCTAAAACGGGCTCTGACTTTTTGTAAGCACACGGTTTCAGGTTCTATTTCACTCCCCTTCCGGGGTGCTTTTCACCTTTCCCTCACGGTACTGCTTCACTATCGGTCGCTAGGAAGTATTTAGCCTTGGCAGATGGTCCTGCCGGATTCATACGGGGTTTCACGTGCCCCGCACTACTCGGGATCCGTCTCGGAGGGAACAGACTTTCAACTACAGGGCTTTTACCTTCTTTGGCGGGCCTTTCCAGACCTCTTCGCTTAACCGGTTCCTTTGTAACTCCATGTGAGACGTCCCACAACCCCAAAGAGCAAGCTCTCTGGTTTGGGCTTCTCCGCGTTCGCTCGCCGCTACTGACGGAATCACTATTGTTTTCTCTTCCTCAGGGTACTTAGATGTTTCAGTTCCCCTGGTATGCCTCTACATAACCTATGTATTCAGTTATGAGTAACTGGAAATTACCCCAGCTGGGTTTCCCCATTCGGACACCCCCGGATCAAAGCTTGCTTACAGCTCCCCGAGGCAGTTTCGTTGTTCGCCACGTCCTTCATCGGCTCCTAGCGCCTAGGCATCCTCCGTGTGCTCTTAGTAGCTTAACCATTTTGTTCCGGTTTTGACTGCTCGCTTCCCTTGGTTTGCTTGCGCAAAGCCAAAAGTCGCTCCCATTCAATACCATCACAAAAGCAATTTAACTACCTTTATACACTTCACTTGTTTACACAAGATCAGCTTAAAGGAATGTTCTAATTCGCGTTTGTTTCGTTTCGATATCTAGTTTTCAAAGAACAAGCTCCATGCAAAAGCAAGCTGTTTGAGAGTTTGAGCTCTCAAAACTGAGCAACGAGTGAGTGTTTTGCAGCTAAGCTGCGTATTTGAATGTTTCCACTCGGGAAACGATTCTCCATAGAAAGGAGGTGATCCAGCCGCACCTTCCGATACGGCTACCTTGTTACGACTTCACCCCAATCATCTATCCCACCTTCGGCGGCTGGCTCCTTGCGGTTACCCCACCGACTTCGGGTGTTATAAACTCTCGTGGTGTGACGGGCGGTGTGTACAAGACCCGGGAACGTATTCACCGCGGCATGCTGATCCGCGATTACTAGCAATTCCGACTTCATGCAGGCGAGTTGCAGCCTGCAATCCGAACTGAGACCGGCTTTGTTGGGATTGGCTCCATCTCGCGATTTCGCAGCCCGTTGTACCGGCCATTGTAGTACGTGTGTAGCCCAGGTCATAAGGGGCATGATGATTTGACGTCATCCCCACCTTCCTCCGGTTTGTCACCGGCAGTCTATCTAGAGTGCCCACCCGAAGTGCTGGCAACTAAATATAAGGGTTGCGCTCGTTGCGGGACTTAACCCAACATCTCACGACACGAGCTGACGACAACCATGCACCACCTGTCTAGCATGTCCCGAAGGAAAGGACTATCTCTAGCCCGGTCATGCTGATGTCAAGACCTGGTAAGGTTCTTCGCGTTGCTTCGAATTAAACCACATACTCCACTGCTTGTGCGGGTCCCCGTCAATTCCTTTGAGTTTCAGTCTTGCGACCGTACTCCCCAGGCGGAGTGCTTAATGTGTTAACTTCGGCACCAAGGGTATCGAAACCCCTAACACCTAGCACTCATCGTTTACGGCGTGGACTACCAGGGTATCTAATCCTGTTTGCTCCCCACGCTTTCGCGCCTCAGCGTCAGTTACAGCCCAGAGAGTCGCCTTCGCCACTGGTGTTCCTCCACATATCTACGCATTTCACCGCTACACGTGGAATTCCACTCTCCTCTTCTGCACTCAAGTCACCCAGTTTCCAGTGCGATCCGGGGTTGAGCCCCGGGATTAAACACCAGACTTAAATGACCGCCTGCGCGCGCTTTACGCCCAATAATTCCGGACAACGCTTGCCCCCTACGTATTACCGCGGCTGCTGGCACGTAGTTAGCCGGGGCTTTCTTCTCAGGTACCGTCACCTTGAGAGCAGTTACTCTCCCAAGCGTTCTTCCCTGGCAACAGAGCTTTACGATCCGAAAACCTTCATCACTCACGCGGCATTGCTCCGTCAGGCTTTCGCCCATTGCGGAAGATTCCCTACTGCTGCCTCCCGTAGGAGTCTGGGCCGTGTCTCAGTCCCAGTGTGGCCGATCACCCTCTCAGGTCGGCTACGCATCGTCGCCTTGGTGAGCCGTTACCTCACCAACTAGCTAATGCGCCGCAGGCCCATCCCCAAGTGACAGATTGCTCCGTCTTTCCAGTTCTCTTCAGGCGAAGAAAACAACTATTCGGTATTAGCTACCGTTTCCGGTAGTTGTCCCAAACTTGAGGGCAGGTTGCCTACGTGTTACTCACCCGTCCGCCGCTAACCATCAGAGAAGCAAGCTTCTCATCAAGTCCGCTCGACTTGCATGTATTAGGCATGCCGCCAGCGTTCGTCCTGAGCCAGGATCAAACTCTCCAATAAAGTATTGAAAAGAGCGATAAGCTCATTTTGAATCTGACGAGATTAAAAATCTCATTTGTGCTCCAGCCGATCCAAGCCAAGGCTTGTTTCTAACTTTCGCGTTCATTCTGCAAGCAGAATGTTTACTCACTCGTTGTTCAGTTTTCAAAGATCAAACTTGTTTCGTTACCGAATGTCGTTCTCTTCAGCAACTTTTATATCTTATCACATCCGAACCAACTTTGCAAGCTCTTTTTTTAAGTTTCTTTCGAAGCTTATTTGTTTCGCTTGCCGCACCGTGTAAACCGTGTTTTCTTGGCCGGAATTAGAATATACCATGTACAGATTTTGATTGCAAGTCTTTTTTTGAATTTAAACTATTGATCTAGATGATACTACTTGGACGTACATGTAGTATTCTCCCAATTTAGAATGTTTGTATGCACGTCCATTTGTTTTTTTTATTGTTTAATATTTCGGACCGGAACCTTTCGGGGCCATAAACTATAGCTAAAGCTTATCAGAAAATCGATACCGAGTATGGTTCCCCACATCTTAATTAAATTATAGAAGACGGCTGTCCGTTCAGCATCACCAATCCACCATATCATGGCGAATAGAAATGCGCTGCCTATAGCCCAAGCCAAAAGATGTCTAAACCATCCACTACGCTCACGACTTGCATGTTCTTTGCCATATAACTTGCTACTACGAGGGTTCTCTCCGCCTTTGAACCAATATAGGAAGTATCGATCTGCCCAAGCAATCATCTGATGACCATAAGCAATACTTACCCCTATATACACCGCGGCAATACCATGAATCACGCCCGCTGTAGCTCCGCGCTGAAGATCCATCACTGTAGCTACCAGCAATAAGAGATCCACAATAGGTGTTGCCATCAACAAACCGATGCCTAATCTTTTCATACCAAGAAGATACCTGACACTCAAACCCGCAAACACAAACATCCAGAAGGCAATCTCACACCCTATAATGAAATAACCAATCATTTATCGTCCCCTCCTTTTATAATACATTTGTATTAAATACAATTTAGCACATTTGTATTATAATAATCAACAGTGATATAATCTTCCTATGCCTAAAATTGTTGATCATGATAAACAACGTGTGCTCGTGGCCGAAGCAGCTTGGCGTATTATACGAAGAGATGGTATGGAACAGGCCTCTGTTCGGAATATCGCTGAAGAAGCAGGAATTTCGGTCGGTTCGATGCGTCACTACTTTTCTACACAGTCGGAACTATTACTATATGCTATGAATCTGGTATCCGAACGGGTATCCCATCGAGTCCAACAAATGTCCTTCACCGGCTCTCCCATGGACAATATGAAATGCCTATTGTTCGAATTCTTACCAAACACGGAAGAAAAACTGGCCGAAATGGAGGTATGGTACGCTTTTACAGCCAGATCCAAAACAGATTCTACGCTCAAGGAACTTGCCGATACAGTGTATGATGAACTCAAACAAGCTGTAGGCTCTGTTATCACTTACCTGATTAAGGTTGATCTCTCCAGACCTGATCTGGACAAAGAACTGGAGATCGAGAGATTGTATGCACTGGTAGATGGCTTGGGTATACATACCGTGCTTAGACCCGATCAGATGAATGCCAAGCTCATGGACGATGTTCTCACGTTGCATCTTGCTTCCTTATGTCGTTAAACAAAAAAAACCGCAGTACATTCGTTGTGACTAAAGCCTGTTACGATCACAGGAGTTAGTTCTGAATGTCTGACGGTTTTTCTTTTTATCCGATAATGATCCGGCCCTCCGGATGACGATACAGTTTCTTCTCTTTGCGCGGACGAAGAGCATACGCGATGGTTAATGGCCCAATCCGACCTACAAACATGGTAAAGGTAATAATGATTTTTCCCCAATTGGTCAACTCATCAGTTACTCCCACCGAAAGCCCCACCGTACCAATTGCCGATGCAGCTTCAAACATCAGTGAAAGGAATGGTGCATCCTCTGTCGTAAGCAGAAGCATCACCACGATCATGAATATGATCAGCGAAACCATAATAATAGTCAACGCCCTCATAAGCAGCTCCTTCGGGACACGTTGGCGGAAAAATACGATGTCCTTATTCCCCCGAATCATGGCATACACTGCACCGATCATGATCAGGAATGTAGTCGTCTTGATTCCGCCCCCGGTTGAACCTGGGGAAGCTCCGATAAACATCAGCAGGATGAAGAAGAATTGGGTAGCCTGCCTCATCTCCGTGATATCAATGGTACTTGTTCCGGACGAACGTGTAGAGACAGACTGGAAGAAGGAAGCATAGATCTTCTCGCTCCAGGTGAGTGAAGCCAGTGTGTGTCCATTGGTGAATTCAAAAACAAACAGCACAATCGCTCCTATACCAATCAAAGCCCCCGATACAGACAGCACCAGTTTGGACTGCAGGGATAGACGACGGCGTTTGCGATACTCAAACAGATCATTCAATACAACAAAACCGAGTCCACCAGAGACAACGAGCACAGAAGCGGTCAGATTGAATATCCAATCTCCAGTGTAGTATTGAAAGCTGTTGCCGAACAAATCAAAACCGCCATTATTAAACAATGAAACGGAGTGGAATATTCCATAGTATACGGCCTGGCCAAACGGCATCTCCGTTGCCCAGCGCAGCGCCAGTATGACAGCAGCCACCCCTTCAATGGTAAAGGAGAAAATTAACACCTTGCGGATAATGCGTACAATCCCTTCCATACTGTCTGCATTAATGGCTTCTTTGAGCAACAGCCTGTCCTTGAGCGAGATTCGTTTGCCCAATACTAGCGCAAAGAGGGTAGCCATGGTCATGAAGCCGAGTCCACCGAGCTGCATCAACACCATAATGACGATCTGACCAAACAAGTTAAACGTCGTCCCAACATCCACAACGACTAGTCCAGTCACACATGCGGCAGAGGTTGATGTAAAGAGAGCATCAATAAACGCCAAATACTCACCGCTTTGGTTGGAGATGGGCAACATGAGAAGCACCGTTCCAATCGCAATAATAAGCAGAAATCCGCCGACCAGGATTAACGGGGGTGATAAGAATTTGGCAAAGTGAAGCCTGAACTTCATGAAGGGCACCTCTTTTAACAAAATACGAACAGGTTAATCTAAACAAATGCAAGAAGCTGTGCTCCCATAGTGGCGCAATATGAACAGGAAGACCTACTGACAAACTTCCGTTTTAGCGCCTATGTAAACCTAAAGAGGAACTTGCCCCAGCATGATACTGAACGGCAGGTTCCTCTTCTATTATGAACGTATACTACGTTCCTTATTTAATCTTGTGTACGAGGACGCATGTGCGGGAAGAGCAGTACGTCACGAATAGACGGGGAGTTCGTGAGCAGCATGATCAGACGATCGATTCCGATTCCCAGTCCGCCTGTTGGCGGCATACCATACTCGAGCGCACGGATGAAGTCGTCATCCATCTCATGAGCCTCGTCGTTCCCATGTTCTTTCTCCAGCATCTGAGCTTCAAAACGCTGACGCTGATCGATTGGATCATTCAGCTCTGTGAAGGCATTGGCATGCTCGCGTCCAACGATGAACAACTCGAAGCGATCCGTGAAGCGTGGGTCCACATCGTTTTTCTTCGCCAGCGGTGAAATTTCAAGAGGATGTCCCATAATGAATGTCGGTTGAATCAACGTCTCTTCTACAAACTCTTCAAAGAATGCGTTCAGAATATGACCGAATGTCATATGCTTCTCAACCGGAACCTTATGCTCCTTCGCCAAGCTGTGTGCTTCCTCATCCGTCATGTGTACAGAGAAGTCTACGCCCACAACTTCCTTAACTGCATCCACCATCGTAACACGGCGCCACTGCGGTTTAAGATCCACTTCATAATCTCCATACTGAATCACTTGTGTGCCCAGTACTTCTTGTGCGATATGAGCAACCAGATTTTCCGTCAAATGCATGATATCTTTGTAGTCAGCATATGCCTCATACAATTCAATCATCGTGAACTCCGGATTGTGACGTGTGGACATACCTTCGTTTCGATATACACGGCCAATCTCATATACCTTCTCCAGTCCGCCAACAATCAGACGTTTCAGGTGAAGCTCAATCGCAATCCGCATGTACAGTTCCATATCCAGCGCGTTGTGATGCGTGATGAACGGACGTGCTGCGGCTCCCCCGGCAATGGTATGCAACGTAGGTGTTTCCACTTCCAGATATCCAAGGGAATCGAGGTAACGACGCATCGATTGAATGATTTTGGAACGTGTGATGAAAGTCTGTTGTACGTCCGGGCTCATAATCAGGTCAACGTAACGCTGGCGGTAACGCAGCTCAACGTCCGTGAGACCATGGAATTTATCCGGAAGCGGATAGAGCGATTTGGACAGCACTTCAAGATCTTTAACTTTGACAGAAGTTTCACCTGTTTTGGTCTTAAAGATCACGCCTGTTACCCCAACGATGTCGCCAAGGTCCAGCAGGCTGAATGCCGCATACTTGTCTTCAGGCACGGTATCCTGACGAACATAGATCTGGATTCTGCCGCTCAGGTCCTGAATATGTGCGAAGCTTGCCTTACCCATTCCCCGCTTCGCCATAATCCGTCCGGCAATACTGACTTCGATGTGCTTCTCTTCCAGCTCTTCCTTGGTCAGTTCTTCATACTTCTTCAGAATGGAGCCGGCTTCTTCGGTACGTACGTATTTTTGGCCAAAAGGGTCGATTCCCAATTTGCGGAGCTCGTCCAATTTGTCACGGCGAATTTGTAAAAGCTCGCTAAGTTCGGTTTCCTGATTCAAGACTTCATCCGTCATGATCTGTATTCATCTCCTTATTTACATTGCAGGCATCGCGAGAGGACGCTATCCCTCAAATGTTGAAAAAGCTTCCCTAAGGAAGCTTTTGTTTACCGTGCCCAACTGCTTCGTTGCTATAGCTTTTTAATGTCTATAATTTTATATTGAATTACGCCAGCAGGCACACTTACATCAACAACTGTACCATTTTTCTTGCCCAGGATCGCTTTACCAACAGGGCTTTCGTTTGAAATCTTGTTCTGAAGCGGGTTAGATTCAGCAGAACCTACAATTGTATATTCTGTGATATCACCGAATTCCAAATCTTCCACAGTAACTGTTGCACCTACACTCACGACATCGGTGTCAATCTCATCACTGTTAATAATGCGTGCGTTCCGAAGCATTTTCTCCAAAGTAATAATACGACCTTCAATGAAGGCCTGTTCGTTCTTGGCATCCTCGTATTCAGAGTTCTCACTGATATCTCCATACCCGATGGCTACCTTAATCCGTTCAGCCACTTCGCGGCGCTTCACTGATTTCAATGTTTCCAGTTCTTCTTCCAGCTTCTTAAGTCCCTCTGGTGTAAGGATAACTTCCTTGTCGCTCATCTCAACCGATTCTCCTGTCATGGGAATAATTTGGATTGTACGGCAACGGAATCAGTTCTAAATTACATAGCTCCGCCCGCATACATCTTCAAAACTATATGAAGTTCTCCAGAGAAATAGAATATTCCTCCTGATGACTAGCCTTTAATTAACGCACATGGCGAATTTATACTGTGAAAGTATAGGGGAACGATCTCGAAAAGTCAATGTTACGTCCTCTATAACTGTAAACGTTTTACAGTCTTAATTAAGATGCATTTCCGGCAATTACCGGTTCTGACTCCAAATTACCTTCGCTTCTCAACTGACCCACAAAGTTCTCCAGAATCTGTACCATCTCATCCCGCTTGGTTCCTTCCATAATAACGTCCTTGATGCGGGCAGATCCTTTCAAGCCTTTCAAATACCAAGCCAGATGTTTACGCATCTCGCGTACGGCAACCGTCTCGTTCTTGAGTGCGATCAGGCGATCCATATGAAGGATGGCAACACGGATCTTCTCTTCACCATTCGGGTCAGGAAGCAATTTACCCGTGCTTAAGTATTGAATGGTACGATACAGCATCCATGGATTACCCAGGGCGGCACGACCAATCATAACTCCGTCACAACCTGTTTCATCCAGCATACGGCGTGCATCCTCTGGAGTATGGACATCACCATTGCCGATCACGGGAATAGAGACCGCCTCTTTTACATCTTTGATGTGTGACCAGTCAGCTGTCCCTGTATAGAGTTGCTCACGCGTACGACCGTGTACACTTACCGCCTGTCCACCAGCACGTTCAACCGCGAGCGCATTTTCAACCGCGAAGATATGCTCGTTATCCCAGCCGATACGCATCTTGACCGTCACCGGCTTCTCGACCGCGTCCACGACCGCGGATACCATCTCATAGATTTTGTTCGGATCAAGCAACCAACGTGCACCTGCATCACATTTCGTCACTTTTGGCACAGGGCATCCCATGTTAATGTCGATGATGTCTGCATTCGTTTCTTTGTCCACGATTTTGGCTGCTTCTACAAGGGAATCACGATCTCCCCCAAAAATCTGAAGGCTCAGCGGTTTCTCACGCTCATCTACAAACAACATCTCGCGTGTACGCTGATTACCATGGACGATGGCTTTGCCACTCACCATCTCCGCGCATACGAGACCTGTTCCGAATTCTTTTGCGATCAAACGAAAAGCCGGATTACATACGCCAGCCATCGGCGCAAGTACGACCTGGTTTTTCATTTCAATGCCACCAATGTTAAGCACGGTAGTCGTTCCACTCCTTTTTTAATTCTGTATATATCACGATATAAAGATCGATCGATGTCTCTGTTGTTGTAGCTTGACGAAAACAAAACGGTCTTACTTGCCCTGCAACTCCTCGATACTGATCGCCAGCACTCCGGCAATTCGATCCAACTCTTGCGGTGTTACCTTACGGTTTCCCCGCTCAATAGTTCCCAGAATGGCCAGCGAGATGCCGGTCTCGGCAGCAAGTTCATGTTGTGTTAAACCTTTCAGCTTCCGGAATGCCCGGATTCGATTGGCCAATTGCATGTTTTCCAAAGCTGTATTCCATCCTTTCCATCCAGTACAGACAACGATGAGTGTACAAAGGTATATAGACCTGATTCCTCGCCCTCCGGTACGATATCCGACAGCGGTACCAGCACAAAAGCCCGTTCGCCCATACGGGGATGAGGCAATTGTAGCAATTCGGTATCTCGCGTCTCCCCGTGCATCCAGAGCAGGTCCAGATCAACAGTGCGCGGTCCCCAGCGAATATCACGAACACGACCGAGTCGGTTCTCGATATCCAATAATTCCGTGAGCAACTGCTCAGGTGTCAGCATCGCCTTTACGGCGACTGCCATATTCAGAAAAGCAGGCTGATCTACATATCCTACAGGTTCCGTCTCATATAGCGCAGAACAGCGCAGAACGGATATATGAGGGTGTTCATCCAGCAAAGACAATGCTTCAAGCAGCGTCTGTTCCCGGTCACCCAAATTGGCCCCTAAAGCAATATAAGCCTCTGAAAATTCAGAGGTCGAATGTGCAATCATGATCGGTTCTCACTTTCTTGTGCGGCGAAGCTCTACCGTTACGCCCTCAAAATGAATATCGAATGGGGGATGTGGCTTCGTCACCTTGACTGTCAATGCATTGATAATAGTATAAGTGTCTAGTAAAGAAGATGCAATATGTTCGCCCAAAGCTTCAATTAACTGGAATGATTTATTCTCAACAATCTGTTTTACCAGCTCATGGATCTCTGCGTAGTTGATCGTTTTGGTCAGATCATCGTTACGTCCAGCCTCACTGAGGTCCATATCAATCTCCAGATCAATATAGTACCGCTGCCCAAGCTTCCGTTCTTCTGCAAAAACCCCATGATATCCGTAATACTCCATACGGTGTAATACCATTCTATCCATACGATCCGCCTGCCCTCTATATATATTGAAATTTTAATCTATTTGAAGTTCTCCCTTTGCTGTGCCTTTGAAAAACGCTACGCTTCCACTGGACGGGTCACTCGGACCCGCCAGCATTATTTCCTCCGTATACCCGGAGAAGCATATAACATGGAATCACACATGTCTGCCGTCCGCCGAATCGGCTTCACATCATGAACCCGAACCATCTGGCAGCCTTGGGCAATGCCAAATGCAACGGTCGCAGCCGTTCCTTCCAGCGCATCATCCGCACCAACATCCAGGGTATTCTGGATGAATCTTTTGCGTGAGGTGGCTAACAGCACGGGATATCCCATTTCATTGAGCAAACCGAGTGATGACATGAGTGCCAGATTTTCCTTCAAATCCTTCACAAAACCAATGCCCGGGTCCAGGATAATCTGATCTGCCTTCACTCCGGCCCCCAGCGCAATTTGTATGCTCTCTTGCAAATCGCTGAAGACATCGCTCAGATAATCGGTATAATCTCTCGCCTGCCGATTATGCATCAGAATGATGGGACACCCGAGCTCTGCTGCCGTGCGGGCCATATCTGGGTCTGCCTTGGCACCCCACACATCATTAATGATATGGGCACCGGCTAGAATGGCCTGACGCGCAACATCAGCCTTATACGTGTCTACCGATATTGGAATGTGCGGGGCTTGCTGATGTAATGCTTCGATAACCGGAATGATCCGGCTCAGCTCTTCATCGGCATTGACGACTGCTGAACCAGGTCTGGTGGACTCCCCACCGATATCAATCAGGTCCGCCCCGTCCTCCATCATCTGCTTGGCATGGGTAACCGCCCGCTCCACGTTGGTATAACGTCCACCATCCGAGAACGAGTCAGGCGTGACGTTAAGAATGCCCATGATCTGTGTTCTTGTACCCAGCTTCAACTCAGCTGGCCCCCATGCATAGTTCCGTTCATAGATGACAGGTGTAAGTGTCATGAAGTATACCCCGCTTTCTGCCGGTACATACCCAGAAGGACTGCTGTAACCGGGCCTATATGTCCGTTGCTGATTATCGTTTCGATTCCTTCCTGATCCCGCAGAGTCGTAACAGGAACCAGTTCCGCCACCGAGCCGGTTAAAAATATTTCATCGGCTTGCAGGAGATCCTCCCAAGCCGCTAGCGTTTCTATGCAGGCAATTCCTTGCTGCGTGGCGATCTCAAGTACCACAGCTCTCGTGATGCCCGGCAGAATGCCGGTTGAGAGTGCTGGCGTGTAGAGTACATTTTCCCGTACCCAACATACATTGCTAACAATGCCCTCAGCGACATGACCATCACGAGTTAATTGTAGCCCTTCTGCCCCCTGCACATACTGCCCGTACCGGTTCAGCTCCCGTTTCGCCAGAATGCTGTTCATGTAATGCAGCGACTTGAACCGCACTTCTCCTTCAGGCGTGTTGCGAGGTGTAGACAACCGTTGAAGCATTTTGCCGCTCTCATATAAAGAGGGAGAAGGTTCAGGTAATGCTTTTGCCAGTACAATATGATTCGGCTTCGAATAATCACCAGAAGGTAAGCCTAGCGGTGCTTCACCGGCTGATACCGTGTATCGCACATACGCATCCTGAAGTCCGTTCGCATTCATCAAGCGTTGAATCCAATCTGTCATCTCTGCCGCAGTCGTTGTAAAAGGAATGCCCAGTTCTTCACACCCTGAAGCCATTCGCTCCAGATGCCGTTCCAGCAGATAAGGGACCCCCTGATACGTCCGAAACGTCTCAAACAATCCCAGTCCGTACAAAAAGCCGTGATCCGTTACAGGAACCACGGCTGCCGCCATATGAACCAACTCTCCGTTTATCGCGGCATATTGCATGTTATACCTTCACCTGTTGGGACAGGAAGTTGCGAAGCATCTGGTGACCGTGATCTGTAATAATGGATTCCGGGTGGAATTGAACCCCTTCAATCGCATATTCTTTGTGGCGCAGACCCATAATCTCACCTTCAGCTGTCTCCGCTGTAATCTCCAGGCAATCAGGCAAGCTGCTACGTTCCACAATCAGGGAATGATAACGGGTAGCTGTGAATGGGGAAGGTAATCCGGCAAATACAGATGTTCCATTATGGTGCATCTCGGATGTTTTGCCATGCATCATGCGCTCCGCGCGAATGACATTTCCACCAAACGCCTGTCCAATAGACTGATGTCCCAGACAGACCCCAAAGATCGGAATGCTTCCCTTGAAGTGATCGATGACTGCCAGACTGATGCCCGCTTCATTCGGTGTACAAGGACCCGGAGAAATCAGAATATGATCAGGCGCCAATGCCTCTATACCTGCCAAATCAATCTCATCGTTGCGGCGAACTTCCACCGTCTCACCCAGTTCACCCAGATATTGAACCAGGTTGTACGTGAAGGAATCGTAATTATCGATAACCAGTATCATATGCCTGCTCCTCCTCATCTTCCGTCAACGCAAGTGACGGTTGCTTCGTTTTATTTTAGTTTAACAGCTTCCGTTCGTTTCGCTTGTTCTTGTTCGACAGCTCTGTCCGCTTCCGCCTCTTCGCTGTAGTTCACAGCTCTCATCATCGCTCTTGCCTTGTTGCGGCATTCCTTGTATTCCCGATATGGATCGGAATCAATAACAATACCTGCACCGGCTTGTACATAACCAATACCATCCTTGATCGCAAGCGTACGAATGACGATGTTCAATTCCATATTTCCACTGTAATCCATCCAACCGATGGAACCCGTATAAGGCCCACGCCGCACAGGCTCAAGCTCCTCGATAATCTCCATGGTACGCACTTTGGGCGCTCCTGTAATCGTCCCACCCGGGAATGTCGCAGCGATCACATCAAATACGGATAACCCTTCTGCCAGCCTGCCTTCCACTTGGGAAACGAGATGCATGACATGGGAATACTTCTCGATGGTCATCAATTCAGGCACATGAACCGAACCGTAGGCCGCAATCCGTCCGATATCATTACGTTCCAGATCAACGAGCATAATATGCTCTGCCCGTTCCTTCTCACTGCTGAGCAGTTCATCCGCCATAGCTTTATCCTCTGCTTCATCACGGCCCCTTCTTCGGGTCCCTGCGATGGGACGTGCACTGACTTTGCCATTCTCCACTTTGACCAGAAGTTCGGGAGACCCGCTTACCAGTTGGAAGTCCGGGCTACGCAGCATACCCATATACGGTGATGGATTCACAAGACGCAGCCATTCATAAATATGCTCAGCGCTTGAATGAAGCCGCTTTTCCTGTCTTAAGGACAGATTCACCTGGAACACATCACCCTGCCTGATATATTCCTGCACCGTGCGTACAGCCTTTTCAAAGTCTTCCTGTGGAAAGGAGGTTTCCCACCCTTCGGATTCCCTTTCCGCATCCTCAGGCTGCGGGGTACGATTGACCTGCCTATTGCGGCGTTCCAGTGCCTGCTGTTGTTCTTCGGCCTGTGCAAATCCCATAATATGAAGCCATCGTTGCTGCATCGCTGTCGCTCGTGCTTCAGCCACTGCATATAGACCACGGATATCGGTTTCGTTCTGATTAGGCTCTATAGCCAGATGAACCATGCAGAAAAGCGCCTGTTGCTGATGGTCGTACGCCCATATTTCTTCAAAACGCATCCACCAATAATCCGGCAGAGCCGGGTTATCTTCAGCCAAAGCTGGAAGCTTCTCCAACGATCTTGCTACATCATAGCTGAGATAACCTGCGTAGCCACCCCCAAAGTCTGGTGCCCCAGTAACTTTAGGTGCGCTATAAGGTGCTGTCCATCTCTTCAATACATCAAGCGGCTTGCCGCTGTCTGTCGAGGTGGTTCCTTGCGTCACATCATGAATAACCACTTCTTGACCCTTGCCGGAAATAACAGATACGGGGTCTAGCCCCAGAAATGTATATCTTCCGCCTTTGCCATTCTCCAGCACAATTGCGTATGGTGACGCCTGCTGCCAGACTGCCTCCCACGATAACGGTAAACCGCCATGATACGGTCCCTCATCCGACTTCGTGATATAGGGCATCATGGTCCAGCCTTGTCCAGCCCACTCCATCCAGTCGGCGTATGTTGTCATCAGGTGTGTCATTGCGGTTTGCCGCCCTCCATCTGTCGCTAGTTCTATTGTCTGATAGTATACTAAAGCGCCGCCCCTTTTAAAAGCATTACGCCAAAAATCCTCCATACCCGTCATACGGGCAAGGAGGATTGGTTTTGTCATTTGTAGGCTTAGGCTTCGAAGTTGTAGAGTGGTGTGCTGAGGTAACGTTCGCCGTTACTTGGCACGATCACGACAACGCGTTTGCCTTCACCCAACTGTTTCGCAACCTGAAGACCTGCACGGATCGCCGCACCGGAAGAAATACCGGACAGAATGCCCTCTTCCTTCGCTACCTGACGAGCCGTCTCGAATGCATCATCATTCTCAATGTGAATGATCTCATCATAGATTTCCTGATCCAGAATCTCAGGGATAAAGTTGGCACCAATCCCTTGGATCTTATGAGGTCCTGGTTTGCCGCCCGCCAGAATTGGCGAAGCTGCTGGCTCAACTGCAACAATTTTAACACCAGGGAAAGCTTCTTTCAGCACTTCGCCTGTACCAGTAATTGTTCCACCTGTACCGATTCCCGCAATGAAAGCATCCAACGTACCGCCCACAGATTGGATCGCGTCAACAATCTCAGGGCCAGTCGTTTCACGGTGGATCTTCACGTTAGCTTTATTTTTAAATTGCTCAGCCATGAAATAGGATGGGTTTTCCTTCAGCAGTTCTTCGGCTTTTTTAACAGCACCATTCATACCTTCGGCTCCCGGTGTAAGCACAAGCTCAGCACCATACGCACGAAGCAAGTTGCGACGCTCCAAGCTCATCGTCTCAGGCATTACAATAACGGACTTGTAGCCTTTGGCTGCAGCCACCATCGCGAGTCCGATTCCTGTGTTACCACTTGTTGCTTCGATAATGGTATCACCTGGTTTCAGCTTGCCTTCTTTTTCCGCTTCTTCCACAATGCTAATTGCGATACGGTCTTTCACGCTTGAACCTGGATTCTGGTACTCCAGCTTCACGAATACTTCAGCACTGCCTTCAGGTACGATACGGTTCAGACGAACAAGCGGAGTACCTCCGATGAGTTCTGTTACGTTATTAACTACTTTAGCCATATGAATGCCCTCCTTAGTGGATGAATAAAACTTGAGTCCTGTTAACCTATACTGTGCGGCCGATAGCCTCTGGATGTTATAGAAGAACTGCGGAAATCCTGTTGATCCTATCCCTAACTGCTAAGATTTCTAGAAAGGGCGAAGGTTTCCGAAAGTTTCTTTGTTCACAAATAAAAGCTTTTATATCCGAGTAAACGAGTAGGTATTTATTATTTTCATCTTATCAACGTTAACCCTTATTGTCAATATGAGTACTCAAAAAAAATACCCTGCCTTCGGCCCTAAGACCGCAGACAGAGTATTTTTATCAAGATGCAGCAGTACGATACAATCTTTTCCATTGCATTCAGGAGGCAGGAATCTCGGACAGGATCACGGCTTCATACTTGTTGCGCAACATTTGCTCTACCTGTGGCAACGGATCAGCCTGACTCAAAGCCAGTTGCATTCGAATCTCCTCACGGACCTCTTCGGCCGACTGCACCTGGCGTTCTTCTTTATCATTAAGTCTGATAATAGCATAGCCCTCTTCCACTTGAACTGGACCAGCCATATCGCCTATATCCAGCCCGGCAGCGAGTTGAAGGATTTCTTCTGACTGGAATGGATCATTGCGCTCAATCCATCCCAACCTGCCACCAGCATCACGAGAGAAGCTGTCTGTCGATTGACTGCGGGCAGCTGCTTCAAAGTCTTCCCCCTTCTCCAACGCATACAGTAAGGAATCGGCTTCCTCCTCTTCCTTCACTACGATGATGGACAAGTCATATTTCTCGGGGGAAACGTAATCCTCACGGTGTTCAGTCCAGTAATGCTCAATATCTGCATCCTTGATCTGTATGCCGATCGTTGCAATTTTCTCAAGCAGTAGCCTATAGCCGGCTTCCAATTCAAGCTCCTGTTTCGACAAGCCCAACTGGGACTTCATTTCGTCAAAATACGATTTCTCTGAATCGTACCCATCCATCGCGGCCGCAAGTTCTCTTGCAATCTCTTGGGGAGTGACGATCAGCTTGCGTTCAATTGCTTCGGCATATACTGCTTTACGGTTTAACATCTGGAGTAATAACTCACTGCCGTAACGTCGTTTCAGCGCATCGGTCCACTCTTTGTCCGTGATAACTTCTCCGTTGATCGTCGCTACGGTGCTTCCTTCTTCCGTATTGGCATCATGGGATGCATCTGCCTCGTCTTTGCCCTGTCTGAGACCATGCATAGCCATCACCGTTCCCATAACCAGCATGCCCAGCGTCAAGACAATTACAGCTGTCCACAACCCTTTTTCCTGTCTTGTCATTCCGCATCCCGTCCCCGCATAGATCAGTTCTTGGCTTGCTCTAGGATGGTCTCAAGTTGTTCTTTGTTAAAGTCATAAGCTTCATTGCAGAATTGGCAAACTACTTCAGCACGGCCCTCTTCTTCAATTAATTGCTCCATCTCCGTTTGGCCCAGGCTGATTAGCGTCTTCTCTACCCGCTCACGTGAACACTCACAGCTGAATTGAATATCCAACCCTTCCATCACCTGTACATCCGGTAGTAACCGGCGAAGCAACTCTTCCAGTTCAAGTCCCTGATCCAGCAACGTTGTCACTGGTGGCAACGTACCAATGGCATTTTCGATCGCTGTGATCTCTTGATCTGTCAATCCCGGTAACAGCTGCATAATGAATCCGCCTGCGACAATAACGGAATTATCCGTATCGACCAGCACACCAACGCCTACAGCAGAAGGAGTTTGCTCCGATTGGGCAAAATAGTACGTAAAGTCTTCGCCCAGTTCTCCTGAGATAATAGGCACACTGCCACGGTATGGCTCTTTCAATCCCAAATCTTTCGTTATGTTGATGAAGCCTTCGGTTCCAACTGCGCCTGCAACGTCCAGTTTTCCCACACTATTGCTTGGCAGATGTACATGCGGATTAGAAACATAACCCCGCACCTCACCTTTCGCATTGGCATCAGCTACAATCTGTCCAATGGGGCCATCACCGTTGACTTGTATCGTTAGCTTCTCATCACCTTTGAGCATCGCACCCATAATAGCTGCTGTTGTAACCGTACGCCCCATGGCAGCTGTAGCCGTGGGAAACGTATCATGTCTTCTGCGTAGTTCCTCAACCAGTTGTGTCGTCTGGACAGCAAAGGCTCTTACCTTTCCATTCATTGCTGTACCACGAATTAACCGGTCATGCTTGTTGTTGTTTTCCAAGTCATTCAGCCTCCTTTGGCGTATCGCCATAATAGTAGTAACGCAGAAAAAACGGCACAACACTTAAGCTGTAATCTCAGCCCGCTGTATGCCGTCTTTATGCTCACCTTTCCCGGTTCCGCTCATATATAATACGCAGCCCTTCAAGCGTAAGCAGCGGATCAACTTCCTCTATACTACGGGTTTCTTCCGCGATTAGTGTAGCGAGACCACCCGTTGCAATGACTCTGGGCTTAGCTCCCATTTCTTCACGAATGCGCTCTACAATACCATCTACCTGTCCTGCATAGCCATAGATAATGCCCGCTTGCATCGCATGAATAGTATTACGCCCAATGACCTTCTTGGGTTTCTCCAGCTCAATACGAGGTAGCTTGGATGCCCGCTCGTAGAGCGCTTCGGTGGCAATGTGAATTCCAGGTACAATGGCTCCCCCCAGGTAATGACCTTTCTCGTCAATACAGTCAAAGGTCGTTGCAGTACCGAAATCGACCACGACGAGAGGGCCGCCATACTTCTCAACGGCTGCCACTGCATTAACAATGCGATCCGCACCCACTTCACGTGGATTCTCGTATCGCAGGTTCAGGCCGGTTTTGATACCAGGCCCAACGAGTAACGGTTTTTTGCCCACATATTTCTCACACATCGCTTCGATCACATTCACCAGTGGCGGAACCACAGATGAGATGATGACACCTTCGATGTCGCTTGCCCTGATGCCGGACATATGAAATAAATTATAAATCAATACGCCGTATTCATCCACTGTTGACTGACGTGATGTACTCAGACGAAAGTGGTGCAGCAACTCCCGGCCTTGATATACGCCGAGCACCATATTGCTGTTCCCCACGTCTACAACTAGAATCAAAGAGGTTCACCCCTCTTTCTTTTCATTTAAATCCAGGCTGATATCCAGGCTCTCAAAAGAATAGGTTAACCTGCCAACCGAAATTACATCCACACCGCTCTCTGCAATTCCACGAATGGTCTGGAGAGAGACGTTACCTGATGCTTCAACCTTCACATGCGGAGCCTGTTCACGAATAAGCTCAACTGCTTCACGCATCCGCTCTGGATGCATGTTATCCAGCATAATGATATCTGCCCCGGCTTGCAAGGCTTCTCTCACCTGCTCTATATTCTCCGTCTCCACTTCAATCGTCATCGTATGTGGAATAATTGTTCGTGCACGCTGTACCGCTTCGGTAATTCCGCCTGCACCCTTAATGTGGTTATCCTTAATCATAACGGCGTCGTACAGTCCAAATCGATGATTCGCTCCGCCACCCACACGCACTGCATATTTCTCAAGTAACCGGTGACCCGGCGTAGTCTTACGTGTATCCACGAGCCTAGTCTTAAGACCATCCAGCATGTCCACATAGGCACGCGTACGCGTAGCGATTCCCGACATACGCTGCAGCAAGTTGAGTGCCAGTCGTTCCCCCGTAAGCAGTGAATGTGTACTTCCCTCTACCTCAGCCAAAATCGTGCCATGCTTAACCTTGTCTCCGTCAGTTACCTTTGGTGTAAATACAAGACTAGGATCGACTATCTGAAATACGAGTTCGGCTACGGTCATGCCTGCAATAATACCATTGTCTTTGGCATGTATAATGGCTTTGGATTGGTTTCCTGCTGGGATCGTTACACTCGTTGTAACGTCACCTGCACCAACATCTTCCCGAAGCCAGTTTTTAATTGATTCGATAAGCCCATCATTATATCCGTTCAGTATCATGACATTAATTCCTCCACAATCGCTTGTTCTCGCTGCTGCAGACTATGCTTCTGCCACACGATATCATCACGTGCCGGGAAGTCCTCTCGATAGTGAGCTCCCCGACTCTCCTCGCGGTGTAATGCTCCGCTAGTGACTAACCAGGCACAGGTCAGAAGGTTGGCATACTCCAGCTCTTCCTTATGGGTAAGTGTCTGATCAAAAAATTGCAATTCCTGTTGCAGCTTGTCCATAGCCTTCTGCAGGTTCTCACCATTCCGGCGCAAGCCTACCTGACGAACCATCATTTTCTGTAGTCGTAAGCGTCTTTCCGATATTGGCTTTTGCTCTTTCATAATCTTGCTATTCATATCCACAGATGCAGTCGCAGTTCCTCTTACTTGTAATGAACCAAGCGAAGGAAGAGATCGAATGCGATCAACAATTCTCCGGCCAAATACAATCGCTTCTGACAAGGAATTGCTTGCCAGACGGTTAGCTCCATGCACTCCTGTAGAAGACACCTCACCACAAGCGAATAACCGGGAGATGCTGCTCTCTCCGCTAAGATCCGTTTTCACTCCGCCCATCATGTAATGGGCAGCAGGTGCAACGGGAATCCAGTCCGTTGTCATATCCAATCCATAACGCATACAAGTCTCATATATGGTAGGGAATCGATGCTTGATCATTTCTGGCTGTTCGTGAGTAATGTCCAAATACACAAAAGTGCTGTTGGTAGACTCCATCTCGCTAACAATCGCTCGTGCCACGATATCGCGTGGTGCCAGTTCAAGCTGGGCATGGTATCGATCCATGAAGCGTTCGCCCTTCACATTGCGTAAATATGCTCCTTCGCCGCGTACGGCTTCTGACACAAGAAACCGTGGCGCCCCCGGATAACAAAGAGATGTGGGGTGGAACTGGATAAATTCCATGTCACGAACGATAGCCCCAGCCCGGTAGGCCATGGCTACACCATCGGCAGTAGCTACATCCGGATTCGTCGTGTATCGGTACAGTTGTCCTGCCCCACCAGAGCAGAGAACGGTTGCCTGTGCCTTCACGAACACCTTCGATCCATCATCCTTCTGTATCAGAGCGCCGATGCATTCCCCTCGATCTCGATCCGTAATCAGATCAATAACAAAATGCTCATCCCATACTTCAATTCCGGGGTGTTCATTCACTTCGACCGCAAGTGCACGTACAATCTCATATCCCGTTGCATCCCCGTTGGCATGCAAAATACGGCGGTGGCTGTGCGCACCTTCCTGCGTCAACGCCAACTCGCCGTTCTCCAGGTCAAACAACGTACCCAGACGAATCAGTTCCTTCACTCCGTCAGGACCCTCATTCACCAATACTTCTACCGCCTCGGAGCGGCACAAGCCCGCTCCTGCTACAAGTGTGTCCTGCGAGTGGTAAGCAGGCGAATCATCTTCAGCAATAACCGCAGCGATGCCTCCCTGCGCATACCTGGTGTTACTTTCAAGTAATGACTTCTTCGTGATCATTAATACGCGTTGTTGCTCACTTGCCTTAATGGCGGTGAACAAACCAGCAATTCCTGAGCCTATAACCAGTACATCCGTCTCTACCATGGGTAGCGCAGACAGATCGAAATCAACTAAATATTGCGGTATCATGTTATTCACCTGTCTTGGAGCAAGAGTAGCGCATTCTACTTCACCAATAACATGCGCTCTAGTGATTCTCTGGCTTTGTCGGCAACGGCCGGTGGCACATAGATTTGCGGCTTCATCGTTTCCAGGCATTTCACCAGTTTCTTCAAGTTGTTCACCTTCATGTTGGGACATACGAGGAACTTGGTCGCAAAATGAAACTGTTTATCCGGACTATCCAGACGCAGCTGATATCCGGTACCATCTTCGGTACCTACGATAAATTCTTTCGCTGATGAATTTTTACAATACTCCAGAATGGCTGTTGTACTGCCTACAAAATCACCCATCTCTACAACTTCAGGGCGACACTCTGGATGGACAACAAACTCAGCATTCGGATGCTTGGCTCTCATCTCCACCACATCTTTGACTGTGAGCATATCGTGCGTGTTGCAGTAACCTTCCCAGATAATCATTTTTTTGTCTGTATGCTGCTGCACATAATGTCCCAGATTTTTATCCGGTACCCAGATAATTTCGTCAGAATCCACCGATTGAATAACTCGGACCGCATTCGCCGATGTACAACAGATGTCGGTCTCTGCTTTGATCTCAGCCGAGGAATTGATATACGTAACCACCTTGGCATTAGGGTGTTGTGCTTTCAATTTGCGTAGTCCATCCACATTTACCATATCTGCCATCGGGCAACCCGCACGCTCATCCGGGATAATAACGGTTTTGTTGGGCGCCAGAATTTTAGCGCTTTCACCCATAAAGTGAACACCACAGAATACGATCACATCCGCATCTGTTTGTGCTGCCTTCTGGGCTAATAGAAACGAATCTCCACGGAAGTCAGCAACCTCCTGTACCTCGTCACGTTGGTAATAATGGGCAAGAATAATGGCATTACGTTCCTTCTTCAACTCCATAAGCCGCTCACGCAGCTCGCGGTTCATCTCAGCCTTGCGCTCTAAAGCCAGAGCTTCCACCTGTGATCCTCTCCTTTATCGGGACAGCGTCATGCGCTGTTTCGTAGGGCTATCCTAAGTCGTTATCTTCGCTTGAGAAACGAATCACAAGCGGTTTAACAACTAATTTACACAACGTTCACGACTCTGTCAATAAATGAAAAAGGCCCAGAACTGCACCGTAACCACCCGTTTACTAACTGGTTCGCCATCTAACTCCCATTTATCTTTATCTATCCGTTTTTAAAATAATGGACAAAAAAAGAGAGCCCGCGGGCTCTCTTGATTTCACCTGCTGTCCTAGCCAGATGTAATATTCATTAAGACGTTGGCTTCGTTCCGCCATCATCCGGGTTATTGTTATTACCCTTTTCCAGATTCGGAGCTTCGTTCGGAATATCTCCGGCTGGTGGCTCAGGCGTTTCATCTTTACCTTGAATGCGAACACGAACATCACCGATGTTGTCGATGATTGGCTCTCCGCCTTCAGTTGGCGTACCTTCACCATCATTGTCATTCTCTGCTTTTGGCGTCAAAGAACCTGTTTCGATCAATTGCTTGATCTGATCCATTTCCAAAGTCTCTACCTCAAGCAAAGTTTGAGCGATCAGATGCATCTCTTTTGAATGTTTAACAAGCAAGTCCTTACATTTCTCATAACATTCATTGATAAAGCGTTGCATTTCCTGATCAATCTCGTAAGCAATGGAATCTGAGTAATTCTGTTCATGACCGATATCCCGACCAAGGAATACCTGTCCTTGTGAACTTCCGAATTGCATAGGTCCCAATTTCTCACTCATACCGTATTCCATAACCATGCTGCGAACAATCCCTGTCGCTTGCTGGAAGTCACTGTATGCACCAGTACCAATTTCTCCGATGAACAATTCTTCAGCTACACGACCTCCGAGGAGTCCGGTTACTTTATCCAACAATTCTTGCTTGGTAACCAGCATACGGTCTTCTTTTGGCAACATGATTACATATCCACCCGCACGTCCGCGCGGAATAATGGTCACTTTATGTACCATATCAGCATGTTCGAGGAAATATCCTACAATGGTATGACCTGCTTCGTGATAAGCAACGATGCGTTTCTCGCGATCACTGATGACACGGCTTTTCTTCTCCGTACCGACGATGACACGGTCAATCGCTTCGTCAACTTCTTTCATGGAAATATCTTTACGGTTACGACGTGCTGCAAGCAATGCCGCTTCGTTCAAGAGGTTTTCCAAATCTGCACCAGAGAAACCTGTTGTACGCTTCGCGATAATATCCATCTTCACATCTTTGGTCAGTGGTTTATTACGGGAATGTACTTTCAGGACAGCTTCACGACCTCTTACATCAGGGCGGTCAACCGTAATTTGACGGTCAAAACGTCCTGGACGCAGCAAGGCAGGGTCCAAAATATCTGCACGGTTCGTTGCGGCTACGATGATAATACCTTCGTTAGCTCCGAAACCGTCCATTTCAACGAGCAACTGGTTGAGTGTTTGCTCACGCTCATCGTGACCACCACCAAGACCAGCACCACGCTGACGACCTACAGCATCAATCTCATCGATAAAGATGATACATGGCGCATTTTTCTTCGCATTTTCAAACAAATCACGTACACGTGATGCACCGACACCGACAAACATTTCAACGAAGTCGGAACCTGAAATACTGAAGAATGGTACACCTGCTTCACCGGCAACGGCACGAGCGAGCAACGTTTTACCAGTACCTGGAGGACCTACGAGCAATACGCCCTTAGGAATCCGTGCACCTACTGCCGCAAATTTACGAGGATCCTTAAGGAAGTCTACAACCTCAACAAGTTCCTGTTTCTCTTCGTCAGCACCCGCAACATCTTCAAACGTAACCCGCTTCTTCTCTTCGTTATAGAGACGAGCACGGCTTTTACCAAAGTTCATTACTTTACCGCCGCCGCCTTGAGCCTGATTGAACAGGAAGAAGAACAGCAGGAACATAATGATCAAAGGGATAAAGGAAGTCAGCAACGTCAACCAGATGCTGTCACCTTTCATTGGCTCCTGATGATATTGGAAATTGTTAGTTTCACTTGCAGCTACAAGTTCACTAATTGCCTCATCCGTAGGAGGAATATACGTTGAGAAATTTTCTGATTTGGCGCCATCAGGTGCCTTCTTGTATTGACCGGTCACGAGGTACGTTTGACCGTTGAATTGAACCGTCAATTCAGAGACATTGTTGGCTTTGATCGCTGTGCGCAACTGATCATATCTAGGATTATCGGTGGCTTCGCCGCCATTGCTGACGAACTGGACTATCCCCACCACAACTAAAAAAAGAATCAAATAAAAACCAGAATTCCGGATGAACCGATTCATCCCCTACCTCCTCTCGAGACACTTTAATTATTTTAACATAGCCCGACATGGCTTCTCAACAGAAGCCAAGAACAGCTCAAGGCTTGGGTCGGGCAGGATATTAGCTACTGTAGACTTCCGGCTTCAAAATCCCGATATAGGGCAGGTTCCGGTACTTCTCGGCAAAATCCAAACCGTAACCAACGATGAACGCGTCAGGAATGTCAAAGCCTGTGTAATGAGCTTCCAACTCCACTTTACGGCCTGAAGGCTTGTCGAACAGCGTAACCACACGCACCGATTCGGCACCGCGGTTCTCTAGCAGTTCAATCAGGTAGCTGAGTGTAAGTCCGCTGTCGATAATATCTTCGACAATCAGGACTTCCCGTCCTTCAACGGATACATCCAGATCCTTAATGATTTTGACAACACCTGATGACTTGGTGGAAGCGCCATAACTGGATACCGCCATAAAATCCATTTCAACAGGTACCGTTATGTTTTTAACCAAATCAGCCATAAATATAAACGCACCCTTGAGCACACAAATGACCAAAGGATTGCGATTTGCATATTCGGCACTTAGTGTTGCGCCTAATTCCTTGACTTTACTCTGAATTTCTTCTTCACTGATCAATACTTCCTGAATGTCGTTCTGCAACTGTGCGAACCCCCTAAGTTATACTATGAAAGCCTTACCTGAACCATAACCACTACCCCTGAATCGCTGAATCGCCTACAGTCATGTACAGGATTGCGGAAGTGCTATCCCTGACAGGAGCCACATTGGACCGTCGAACACCCGGTAGCCAGATGATATGACCTGCTCCATCACATACCACAGGAATACGTGGACGGACAGATGGGGGGATTTTCTCATCGATGAAAATATTTTTCACCTTTTTGCTTCCGTTTAATCCCATCACTTTCATGGTATCTCCAGGTAACCGTGAACGCACAACCAGCGGCATAAGCAGTTGATCCGCATCAAACGCGGCTTGATCCGCCGATTCTGGTACATGATAGTCCTCGGGACTCACCGACATCAACCGAATATACCGGTTAATTTGGGTGAGTGAAAGCTCATAAGTTCCACTCCATTGCGCAAGACGATACTCGTAAGATTGATCCTGTACGTCTGTCCGTATGCCAAAAGAAATCAGATTATACTCCCGAGTGCAGGCGAGTGTCTGTCCTATATCCAGGCTCCAGGTCGTCACATGGGTCTCCATGACCTTGCGCCGAATGGTTTCTATACGGGTAAAGTCGACAAAATCACTGTCCAAAGGCAGATAATTCAATATTAGTTTAATCAACCTTCGTTGTAAAGCGACATGTAACTTCAAGAAGGAAGGCACCTCAAAGGTTTGCCTTCCGCCGTTCACCTGCACTAGACACCTGTATGTGTCATATGCACTCTGCTCCATGAAATCGTCTTCATCACCCACAATTTCGGCAAGCCGATTCAATGACGGCGTGAGTTGTCCATTATACTGCCCCAAAAAAGGAAGCACATCCAAGCGAATGGCATTACGCCGATATTTACGCAAGGCGTTGCTCTCATCATTGAAATACATAAAACCCTGGGTATTACAAGCTTCTACAAGGTCTGTCTTGTTTATACGAAGGCATGGACGAATAAGTTCCACATTTTTTTCTCGCCTTTTAAACTTCATTCCTGCGAGTCCTGACAAGCCGGTTCCACGAAGCAAATGAAGCATGACCGTCTCTGCCTGATCATCGGCATGATGTGCCAACGCGATGCTTGCCGCATTATATTTGGCAGCCACTTCATGTAGAAAGGCATATCGCTTGTTGCGTGCCGCTTCCTGTGGTCCTTGACCCGTCAGCTCCATATATGAAGGAACATCGGCCTTGATCCATTCAAAAGCAATACCAAGCTGCTGTGCCAGTTCCATCATTTTTTCCGCTTCATCATCAGATTCACTCCGGAAGCCATGATGCACGTGGGCACAGATCAATTCAAGTGGCACATGCCGCTTGCTGATCTCGTGCATGATATGCAAAAAAGCCACCGAGTCCGGCCCGCCCGATACTGCGACGACAATCCGATCCCCGGGAACCCATAACTGATGCTCTTCCGCTGCATCCAGCACGTTATTCACCAGCATGTTCCAGCGTAAAGCCTCCATACCTGTTCCTCATTCCTTGCGTTATGTATATGCACCCTCACAGATCAGAAACGTAGTGCATAGATGAGCACCCCAATAAGTAATATCACAGATACAGCAAATGCGTTCTTAAGCCAGCGCGGTGTTGTACTGTTGGAACGACGGCGGAGAGGCGTGGGGCGTGCCATCATTTCCTTCCATCCTTGTGCCGCATGACCTGCATCACGAAACTGACCTCGTAAGGCTTGAATCGTCCAGTTACGAAAAGGACCCAGTCGTTCACTGCGCTCCACCAGCGCTACAAGCTGATTCACACTTCGCAGTTGCGGCAACCCTTCGGCTGCCAATGCCTTGAGCGCGTCTGCTTCAAGTACATGAATCAACAATAATGCAAAAGCAAATACATCATAGGTACCATCTGCTGTTCGACTACCTGCATTCCAGAAACCCCGATCATACCATTCAGTGAACTGTTTGACGCTTCGACCAATAGACGTAACTCCGCCATAGTCGATCAATTCCACCTGCCCATAATCGGATACCAGCACATTCTGAGGTTTGAGATCACCAAACACCCATCCCGCCTGATGCAATTGCGCCAGCTTCTGCAGGAGTCTAAGTCCAACCAGAAGTGTCCAGTCTGTCCCCTGACGCCGAATGAAGTGATGAAGAGCCTCACCTCGAACGTAACGCATCACATAAAAAGGAATATCCCGGCCACGAACGGCATAATCATCCACATCTTTAAGATAGGAAGGAATGCCGCTCTGCCGAAGGGCCTCATGATTACGCTGTAGTTGAAAAGATTTGAGCACATTGACTTCAGATTGCAGATCTACCGGGTCAAATCCCATTTTAAGCGCGTAGTGTTTGCCATTTTCACCCCGTTGGACCAGAAAAACGATGCCATTGGCTCCTTTGCCCAGTAGCTTACGAATCGTGTAACGACTGCGATTCCATTTCCCTGTAACCACTGTGCCTGGCGGGAAAGAGGCGTCAGACAACGTTGTCACCGAGCATCCCTTCTCTTTCAATGCGATAGTTCCCTTCTATTTCCTGCTGTTCCTCCAGTGTACCATAACGGTAAAAATCAATCACCTTCTGAATTGCAGGACCTGTCGGCGTTGCGCCCTTCATTTGCAAACGTCCAAACAAGGAACGAACACGGCCTAGATCCGTTGTCCAGTCAATATCCATTACCGCATCTTCTCCACTGTGTCGCCCAGGAAAATGAAATACGGAAAGCTTGCTCTCACCAATACGCGCCTGCAAACTTAACATTAAATCGCGAATGCCTTCTTCTACCGCAGCCAGTTTGGGCTTCATGCTGGCACTGACGTCAATCAGCAATATCACCTGTAACGCTGTAGTTTCAGCCATATCATCCATCACTTCCACGACCCGGGCGCGTTGAGCAGGCTCCAGATCCGTTACCGTTTTGGGCTCCTTCTCTCCCAAAATTTGTGTTAACTCTCTATTAACCGCCTGCTGAATAGTCTGAACCACCGTTTTCCTTGTCATCATCTGCATGGTATGAGCAAGCTGCCGTGTACCTACAATTTGGCTGATTCCACCTCCGGCTCTGGCAATATCCTCAATCTCCCGGCTACCCAGCTCACCAATGGTTCCATAATCAATCACGCCTACCACATTAACCGTAATCCCCTCTTCCCGCGCTTCGGCCGCTGCTAGCACCGGACTTAGTCCTACATTGGAACAACCGTCGGTGATCAACAAGATTTGCTTCATCCGATATCCCTCCGTTATTCGTTACTCTCCAACTCTATGACTAGCATTGCCAGAATGAAGAGACTTCAAACAGAAGAATATGCAATTAACTGACAGTCCGTGGACGCTCCATCCGGTTGATGCCAGGCACACGTAGTGTGGCCCATTCAGGGCGGAAATGCTCTACTTTTCCAACAACGACGGTCATATCATCCAAAATTTCATGCTGCTGATATCTGATAACACTCTCAAGCAGGCAATCGGCCAAATCTTGCGGATCATCTGTATCAATCTCTTGAATGAGCCGCTTCATCCATAGCTCTTTGTTCACCGCATACCCCGGTGCATCATAGATGCCATCCGTCATCATAATGAGGATATCCCCCGGTTGCAGCTGTACCGTCACCAGATCCACTTCGATATCCTTAATAATACCGATTGGCAAATTACTGGCTGAAACTTGAATAACCTCCTGTCCACGTTTGATAAAGCTAGGCGTCGATCCGATTTTCATAAACGTGGTCTCCGCCGTATACTCATCAATCAGCGCCATATCCACTGTGGCATACATCTCTTCAGGTGAGCGCAACATCAGAACGGAGTTCACCGATTTGATCGCCAGTTTCTCGTCCATGCCGGACTGTAGCAGCTGTTCCAGAATATTCAGCGCCGCACTGCTCTCCATGCGCGCCCGTTCCCCATTGCCCATTCCATCACTGAGCGCCACCGCGAATGTACCGTTGCCTAACTCAACCGTACTGAAGCTGTCGCCTGACATCACATCTCCCCCTTTGGCAGCAGCAGCAACACCGGTGGTTACCTCGAACGTTTTGGCTGAACCAAACGTAACGGTCGCCAGTCCCTGACGAGGATCTGTCATGGTCTCATGCAAGACGGCAATATGCTCGTCTAATACATCCGAGATCAGCGGAGCTATCATTTTCCGGCACTCATCGAATCCCCGTGTATATGCATGCACAATCTCAATTTCAACATTGCCCGCTTCCAGATTGATGATCTCAATAGAATGAATGGAGAGGCCCAGTGACTCCAATGCGTCCCGAATCTGCTCCTCCTGCTGTACCATCTCCTCGCTTTCCCGCTGAATTTCTTTGGCCAGGTCCTCCATGACCTGAGATACACCGGATAATTGCTCTGCAACCAGCTGCCGGCTATCGATAATCTGGCGCTTCCATTGCATGTTATGTTGATGCAGTCCATACTGGGCACGCATGACTTCAAGGACCTCTTCCGGTTTCGCACACACCCTGTTCCAGTCCACTGGAATCTGCTTGCCTGAGATCTCCGGATTTCCTTCAATCGTACTCATCACGTCCGTCATATATTTGTAGGTTTGAATAAACTTCGCATCCCAGCATTGCGCACGTTTGAAGCAGCTCGCACAGGTACCCTCGGCAACCGCATTCATGAAATGATCCATTCCACCTTCTTTCTGTATCGGCTCTCCCGCACCGGACATCTGATCAAAGCTGCGGGACAATTGACGGAATACCTGTGAGAAACGGGTTACCCGCTCTGCCGTAATATCCCGTATCCGTTTGGCATACTCATGCTGCGATTTGGTATGATCCTGCGTACCCGGTACATATTTGGATATCGCCGTCATCAGACTTTTAGGTGTTAACATGAATAGTACGATAGCTGCACACGTCTCCCATAATGAGTTCATGACATCGCCCGGTCCTCCCAGATATATGGATAGAATGGACGAACCCAGCAGCATGCCCAGTGCAACCGCCGCACGTTTACCCTCTCGAAGCATACCTGCAAGCATCCCGGCAAAAGCAAGCAGGCTCATCTGATACACTGCTGACATGTCAGCCAGACTCAGAATCAAGCCGGTAATGACGCCAACTGAGGCTCCGAGGGGGGCTCCGCCCACCAGCGCAAAGATTAATATGAGATAACGGGAGAGCATATGCTCGACGGACAAGGACTGAATGGTCCACCCTACAGCTCCCGTCATGACGGAAGCAAGCAATATGATCAGGCAGAGGATCTCCTCGTTCTTTAGGCTGAACTTTTTTTTGCGGTAAGTGAAGATCGGTATGGCTTGTATAAAAACAAGGGTGAGCACGAAGCTTAGTACCGAATCCATCGTGAGCATCAGCATTGCGTACCAGCTGAAGGATGGTCCAATCACGACGGCGAATAACTTCACCATAAATGTAGTGGTAAACACCATCGTTGGCGCATAAGATAATTCAGCACGATCATATGACTCCAGTCCACGGAAGAGCAGATAGAAGATGGCGATCTCCGATGCAACAATGAGCGGTACTGGGAACGGTGCAAAGAGACTGCCTGCGAGTAGCGCGGCACCTACCGGAATGATGTAATCCCTGCGCATGAATGCAATCACAGCGAAGTAGGCAATGGCGAAGGGTGATAATTCATTCAGAATCATCGCCTTTCCGAGCAGGAACCCCATAAATGTAAGCAGCAGTACCCATTTGCGGGAAGCAACCATTTGGACAGCCTTGCGGGAGCCAAGCCATTGTTTCAGACGTACCGACAGCTCCTCCCGAGCTTCCGTACCTCCTTTACCTGCTTTCATTCCCGGAAATTGAATGACATTCCACTTTTCCATCATCCTCAAGGCACCCCATTCGATTAATTTGAATTTTCGTGTTTCGTTCTCGATGGTTCTGATTATAGATAGATTAGAAGACGTAGTTTGTCAGAATAGGTGGGCAGGGTTCAAAAAGTTTACGACAAAAGAAACGAGCATGGCGCGGTGGTGCGAAACCCCCGGCCTTATTGTGGTTTCATTCATTCTCCTACCTGTTTCCGACAAGCGGAATGTCTGATTTTGAACCGGAGTTGGTTTGGCCTCGCCATCATTTGAGCAGGATAGCTGTGGAATGCCACGGAAACCTGTCGGTAAAAAATGGTATACGACAAATGTTCTTATGGTTCCATTTTGCCGTGCAAAAAAACTGGGGATATGGAGCTTGAATTTACAAAAAAAGCTATTCAACTACTTATCTGTAAAAGTTGAACGTAAACGCAAAAAAACCGTTAGCCCTCGGGCTAACGGTTTTTCTTATATGTTTAGATCAGGTTGAGACAGATTACACACGCTTGGCTCCACGGCCTCCGCGTTTGCCTTCTGTGTTCTTCTTAAGCGAAGAGATCCGCTCTTCACTATCTTTCAGGAAGCGTGACATTTTATCCTCAAATGAAGGTTTGCCTGCTGCGGGCTTGAAAGAACGGCCTCCGCGGTCACCACGGTTAAATCCACCGCCGCCGCCACCACGACCTTGGCCACCACTTGGGCCTCCGCCGCTGAATCGTTCGCGATCTCCTCCACTGCGTTCCGGTCTAGGAGCTCTCGGGGGTCTGGATTGTGTTTGTTGCTCAACCGGTTTGTCAACAGCTTGCTTAATGGAAAGTCCGATCTTGCCATCCTTGTCAACGTTGATAACCTTTACTGTAACGAGGTCATTCAGCTTCAGGTGGTCGTTGACATCTTTGACGTAATTGTCGGCGATTTCCGAGATGTGAACGAGACCCGTGACACCTCCTGACAGATCCACAAATGCTCCAAAATGCGTGATTCCTGTCACCTTGCCCTCTAACTTGGTGCCCACTTCAATTGCCATAGAATAAAATGATCCTCCCTTAAAAATATACAACCCGATTTTTTGAATGCCAAAATCAATGCTGCGCTAATGTAATTATACCTTATGCCGTAAACCAAGGTCAACTGAACACTACCCCATCAGAGAGCCTATTTTTTCCGGTTTAACGGCTTCAGACACACGGATAACAAACCTAGCTCGGTAATGGACCGAATTCCATCAGTTCCCTGACTCTTCAACCTGGATCGGCGTTTCCTCAGGAAGATAATATCCCTTTTTCCGTGCCAGCTGTCCTATGTATTCGGGGTCATTCAACCGGCTGACTTCGTACTTCAACTGTTCCAGCTTCTTCAACGTATCTTCCTTTGAAGCTTGCTGAGTAGCCAGATGAGAACTCTTGTCCGAAATTTGTGCATTCTGCACAAGGAATGTATATCCTGCCCATATTACAAATACAATCATAAACGTCATCCAAAGCATGAGGCGCCTTCGTGCACCGGCAGATTTTCCTTGGTTAGTTGGAGCCTTTGATCTGCCCACAGGTGTTTTACCCATTACGGACCTCCTTAAAACCAGCGTTTCCACATCGCTGCAATTCTTGTACCCACACGGATCATCCAATGCGGCGTTACCCAATATTTCAGGAGCGGCCTAAACATCCAGAGGAACAACTTGCCGAAAGGTACCAAACATTGCAGCACCAGCCTGCCCAGGAATAATAGTATCGCAATTACAAAACCGAATAATACGCGAATTAACTTATAAATCCCCTTAGCCGGCATAACGATCAGGATGTTAAGGATATGTCCACACCAATGAATCAGCGTTCTTGCGAGTTTAATTAACATTACCACAAAACGCTGGGTTGTAACACTTAAAAGCCAAAAATAGAAGCAAACCCCTATAATCAGCCCCAAAAAGACATAAAACCGCAGCTGTCCGTGGTTTCCGGCGTATAGCATCCGAAAAACGAACAGCGCGGAAGCAACCCAGTACAACAGATCGAGGGTGTGGATGCTCCATCTCGGAAACCGCAGCTGTCCGGACAGTACCCGGTAACTGTCGTAGGCCATTCCCATCACGACCCCCGAAGTAAGCATCCACATCAATGTGATCCATTGAGTATCCGGACTCATCGGAACATCTTGCCAAACAGGCCTTTACTGTTTTTGGACTGGGAACCGGGGTCCAGATATTGGAGTGAACTGACTGTGCCTTCAATGGATAACAGACCTTCCTCCAGGCTCAGGTTTTTGATATGTAAATTGTGCCCTCGGATGGTCAGATGCCCAAGTTCAGTCTGCAGCAAAAATTCCTCACTGTCGAAGCTCTCCACATTGGAGACACCTGTCAGATCCAGCAGTTTCCGATTCTGCATGCTCAGATGATGCTGTTTGGCCTTACCGTGCTCAACCATGGCATGTACCCCTCCTTCTTACACCTAGCTTATGGATGAAGAGGTTGGAATAGAACCAGCATTGTTGAACAAATAACACGGCATCTAATAAAAGAAAAACGCCCTTCCCGGTTACAGGAGGACGTTTCGATTCAACTTGCATTGAATGAGTATTCAATCATACCAGGTGGACTGTTACCAGTTCATCCCGTTATCCTTGGCGATCGGCTCTTCCTTAACCAAGGTGTAGAGGCTACTCGCCTCATCCTTCTTAGTGCTCTCAGCAATTCGTTCCACCTTCACGGTGACCAGTTTCTGACCGAACTGAACCGTCAACTCATCGCCTACTTTAACAGCGGCGCTGGGCTTCGCTTCACGTCCGTTCACCAGAACACGTCCCTGTTCAGAGACGTCTTTGGCCACAGTACGGCGTTTGATTAGCCGGGAGACCTTCAGGAATTTATCAAGACGCATTATTTTACGGCTTCTTTAAGTTTGTTGCCTGCTTTGAATGCAGGAACAGTGGACTCAGGAATCACGATTTCATTCCCTGTTTGTGGGTTACGTCCGGTACGACCGGAACGTTTGCGGGTCTCAAAAGTGCCAAAGCCGATCAATTGTACTTTGTCTCCGCTGGCAAGTGCATCTGTAATTTCTCCCAAAAAGCCATTCAATACGGACTCAACGTCTTTTTTAGTCAAACCACTTTTGGTTGAAATGTTGTTAATCAGATCTGTTTTGTTCATTTTTAAAAGCCTCCCAAATTGAAAAAAAAGTATCTGCGATTCCTGACAATACTTCGATTGCCACTGGTTTCGCGTAAGGTTACTACACATGTATTCTGGCTTGGCATCTGAAATCCTGCCTTGGTCCGCGACTTTTTTTAGCTTTTTGTCGATGGTCAGCAGGGGACAGTCTAAGACCAGTACCCGAAACCATCCGTCGCTAAACACCAACTCCAGTTTACACAGATGAACACATGTTCGTATATCATAACACACTGCATAGCATGATGGAATAAGGTTTATCGGTATTTTCCAGAAAATTGAACCCCTTATAATCCTGCCTTCTTCGCATCCTGCCAGAATTGCTCCATCTCTTCTACATTGCTATCTACCGGTGTTCTTCCCTGTTCGCGCAAACGCTCTTCGATGTATTGGAACCGCCCAACGAACTTGCGGTTGGTGGCAGCGAGTGCCTCTTCCGGGTCTGTATCGATGAATCTTGCAACGTTCGCAGCTGCGAATAATAAATCACCCAGTTCAAGCTTCCGCTCTTCTGCAGACTGGCCTTGTTGCACCGCTTCTTTCAATTCCGCCAGCTCTTCCTCGATCTTGGCAAACACACCTTCAACATCATCCCAGTCAAAGCCCACTTTGGCTGCTTTCTTCTGTAGCTTGTATCCTTTCATCAATGCAGGCAAGTCACGCGGTATGCCGTCCAGCACGGAAACCTTCTGCTGATCCAGACCCTTGCGTTTCTTCTCCTCTGCCTTCATCTGTTCCCAGTTCTGAAGAGCTTCATTCGCATCTTCTGCCTGATTATCGCCAAACACATGCGGATGACGGAAAATCAGCTTATCATTCAAACCTTCGATGACATCATACACATTAAATGTGCCAACCTCTTCTTCCATCTGGGAATGCAATAAAATCTGCAGCAGCAGATCACCCAGCTCTTCTTTCATATGGTCGGGGTCATCCTCGTCGATCGTCTCAATGACTTCATAGGTCTCTTCAATCAGGTTTTTGCGAATGGACTGATGTGTCTGCTCCTGATCCCATGGACAGCCACCTGGACTGCGAAGAATGTTCACAATCTCATGCAAACGCGCAAAGGATCGGCGACGCAAGGCATCATCGGTGTTCTTCGGTACATAGATCAGTGACAGATTGCCGTACCCTTCGATCCGGTCCAGTTCGTGTAGCGGAATTTTGTGAATAACCTCCTGACCCTGTACACCCAGCGCATGACCCACAAATACGGGATAATCATCCGGGTAAACCTCCATCAGGCATAGCTTCACATCCGAAGCAGTGAACACATCGTAGACTTGTCCGATCAACGTATGTAGCTGTGGTTGTACCAATTCCGTGTTCAGGCTGCTGGCATCCAGGAGTTGAAATCCTTCGATTGGGTCGAAACCAAGCCGTATAAAGGCTTCGTCCAGGAAGCTCTCTCCACCCATGACACGCAGTGAAATACCCATCTGTGGGCAACGTTCTTTGAGCAAACGTACACTTGCTTCTGCCACCATGGGATGACCCGGAACGGCATACACAATCTCAGTTCCGGCCTCGCCCTTGCGAGCGGCCTCTATCAGTTGGTTCGCGATCTCATCATACACTTCGGGGAAGGAAGACTTCGCCTCATAGATGGCATCAAATGATGTCATATCCAGCCCCTCTTGCTTCAGATCATTCAATACGGGATGATCCAGGGTGCGTACATACAGCGTAGCTGCATGTTTCATTTTTTTGATAATACCTACGGTCAGTTGGTCTGCATCTCCAGATCCAAGACCAACTACGGTTAAAGCTGCACTCATTACGTAAACCTCCATCCGAACCATCCTGTTCAAGCTCACATATTCATCATATCGGAACAGGATGGCGCTCTATAATTACACGTATTATACCAGAATCATTCGATATCCTATAATTGCATATTCTTAGTGCTGGATGCAGAAGCACCGTGAGCATGAAGCTAGCGCAGCACACGCAGTCTGCGCAGCAGCTTGGCAAGGCGCGGACCCAACTTGGGCACGGCCGCCAGCTCTGCGGCGGTCAGTAGCCCTATCCGGGCCGCTGCCAGCAAGAACACGGCCGAGCCTGCGGCAATGCCCAGCAGGCTCACGCCCATCGCGGCCAGCCGGCGGTCGGCCGCGATGCCCATGCCGCCGAGCACGGCTTCGGCGGCCCAGGCCGTGCCTACCGCCGCCAGACTCATGGCGGCGATCACCAGCGCCGGCTTCGCCAGGACGGCGCCAGGGGCAGGGCGCAGGGCGACAAGTCGCGCCAGCAGCGCCACATTCAGGCCAGCCGCCAGCATGTAGGCGACTGCGCCTGCCAGGGCCGCGCCGCTGATGCCCAGCGCCGGCACAAGCATAACGTTCAGCAGCGCCTTGACGCCTGCGGCGGCCAGCATGCTGAACGCGGGTGCACGCACGGCGCCGAGGCCTTGCAGCAGCGCCGCCGCAATAATGCTGACGGTGCTGCCCGCAGCCGTCAGCGCCATATACCGCAGTGCTTCCGTGCCTGCGGCATCTCCGTACAGCATGCGGTTAATCGGCTCCGCCAGCACCGCAAGACCCGCGGATGCCGCCAGGCCGATCAACCAGAACCAGCGCAGCGCGAGGCCTGCTTGCTGCCGGACGGCTTCTGGCCCGCCCTTTAACCGGGCTTCCGCCATCGCCGGAATAAACAGCACAGATAGTGACGTGGCCAGCATCGTCACCAGTTGAACCAGCGGCAATCCACGGTTGTAGATGCCGAAGGAAACCATCGACTGGAGCTCATCCAGCCCTTCTCCCCGCAGCAGCCGGGGCACAGTGAAGGTATCCACCAGATTCATCAGCGGTACGGCCAGCGACCCGAGACAGACAGGAATAGCATACATGAGCAGCGTCCTGATCCATTCCCCGTTGGATCGTGGCCTTTCTCCCAGAGCGGGATGAATAGCGCTCACCGTTTTCTTCAGCGACGTAACCGGCCTATGCTCCTGACGCTCATGCCTGTCTGCTCCAACCTCTTCACCTCTACTGCTCCATTCCGAAATCAATGGTCCGGTGACCACTTCCCTGTCTTTCCGTCGATGTCGGACCATGTACCCTAACATGACTAGTAGCCCAACCATTCCGCCCGCAACGGAGCCCATCATGGCACCAGCAGCGATAGTTTCAAGCGAAGCATCCCGCCTCATCAGCCAGAGAAGCAAAACAATCATGACGGTGACACGTATCGTCTGCTCCACAACCTGCGATACCGCTGTCGGCACCATCTGCTGTAATCCCTGAAAATATCCACGCAGCCCTGTCATCACCGGTACGAACAATAACGCCCATGAAGCTGCGCGAATCGATGGAACGACATGTCGGTTGCCGATCAGCTCGGCGATCAGCGGCGCACCTGCATACATCAAGAGCGCCATTATAATTCCAATTCCCCCGAGCAGTAGGGAAGACAGTCGAATAATTCTTCTGCTCTCGTCTGGTCTTCCGAGTGCGTTCTGTTCTGCTACGAATTTGGATACGGCCAGCGGCAGTCCTGCAGCAGCAAGCGTGATAATGAGCATATATAACGGATACACCGTATTGTAGATGCCAAATACACCGTCTCCCCCCAGATTCTGCAGCGGAATCTTCTGAAAAGCACCAATGATTTTAGAGATAATGGCGGCAAGCCCAAGTACAAATGCACCCTGTAGCAGCCTTGAGCCTGTAGACGGCTGTTTCATAATTCCCTCCTGCGTATGTCCCTGCGTTCAATTAAGCATACCTTGCTATTATACCTGCCTGAAGGCGCGCAGACTAACCCTCCCCCATGACAATCATCCGGATCAACACCTTGCCCCTTAAAAAGCAAAAAACTCCCGTATGCCCAAATCAGGGCACCAGGAGTTGATCTGCTGTCTATTGTTCCATTTGCTTGCCAAGGAAACCAGCAGCCGTCTCAGACATCTTCACTTCCATCTGAGACATCTTCACCGATTCATCCTTATTGAACAGGATAACCGTTCCGATGGGGTCACCACCCGAGATAATTGGCGCAATAACAAAAGAGGATAACGTCTCGTCATGATCTTTGCTAAGCTCATAAGAACCGTTGTTTGTTTCCAATATGGTCTTTCTGTTTTCCATGCAGCCCTCCAACAGTTGGCCTACCTGCTTGTCCAAATACTCTTTCTTGGAGCCCCCTGCCACCGTGATAATGGTATCCCGGTCAGAGATCATCGTTACATGTCCTGTACTCTCATACAGGGATTCTGCATATTCTTTGGCAAAATCACCAAGCTCGCCAATCGGCGAATATTTTTTAAGAATAACTTCTCCATCACGGTCCACGAAAATTTCCAGTGGATCACCTTCACGAATACGTAACGTACGGCGGATTTCTTTTGGAATGACCACACGACCAAGGTCATCTATACGGCGGACAATACCAGTAGCTTTCATTTCACATGTTGCCCCACTTTCTCGAGAAGATTTTTCAACTACTGTTCCTTAATGGGTAGAGGAAAGTCCCAGAACGTTTAGTGTGATATCTTGACCATAGTATTCATCTGTTCCCATTTCCTTATACATACATCGGAGAATATAGTTGTGTAACTTTCGAAGAAGGCGACCATATACCCATACGGCTTGAATATATACAAGAAGAAGCAAGAAGGAGGTCCTAAGTCCTCCCCTTGCTTCTCTGTATGGTTGTCCATATTTTTGTTGTACAAGGCACTCATTCGGGCGGATTTACCCCTGAACGTATGCTAACACAGCCATATTACTTACTGCTTGTACCTTCGTCTGTCGTTGCATCTTTATCTGTTCCAGTCGTACCTTGGTCAGTCTTGGTATCTGTACCTGTGGAGTCATCCGTTTTTGGTTCGGTTGTTTGCTCTCCTTCAGTTCCTGTACCTGTTGTGCCTTCAGTCGTACCTTCTTCAGCTTTTTCTGTTTTTGGCAGGTTAACTTCTTTTACGATTTTGTCCAGTTCATTTTGCATGAACGTATCGATCTCAGCAGCTGCCAATTGGCTCTTCAGACTTTCTTTTTGCTCAGCCGTCAATTTAGTGAAGTCTGCTTCTGTACGAGCTTCCACTTTCATGATGTGGTAACCGTACTCCGTTTCAACCGGATCACTGATTTTGTTCAGTGGCAACGTTTTTGCAGCTTCCTTAAATGCTTCTACCCAGCTGCCCACAGGTGTTTCTTCATACAGTCCACCTTTTTCAGCAGAACCTGGATCTTCGGAATATTCTTTTGCAATTTCAGCAAAATCAGCTCCACCATCCAACTTGGTTTTTACTTCTTTTGCAATTTTCAGTGCATCTTCTTTTTTACGCTCTTTTTGCGTTTTTGGATCTGTGAAGTTAATCAGCACGTGACGAACGGAAGCCGTTGTGAACTGATCTTTGTTTTTCTCAAACTCAGCCTTAATCGCATCTTCCGTAACGCCAGTTTCCTTGTCTTTGATTACCGTCATGATGCGTGTCATATAATCCTTGATGTTCTGGTCAGTCAGGTTCTGAGCTTTCAGCATCTCAGTCCATTGATCTGCCTGAACAGAAGCTTTCATTTTATCGAATTGCTCAGTTGCTGTTTTGGCACCTGCTGTTTTGGCTTCTTCACTTGCTTTGCCACTCAGGTATTCATAAGCAACTTCCTGTTTCACCAGGTACTCCTTGAAATCGTCCATATCCATCATTTGTGCATATTCGGGATACAAGAATTTCATAACGCGTTGTTCCATATCGAATTCATTGGCTGTAATGGTACCACCATCATACGTAGCGACTACAGCACTCGTATCTGTCGATTCCGGTGCTTTCGCTTCTTCCTTCTTGCCGCAAGCAGCAAGCAATGATAAGGACAGTACTGCGACCATGCTCACAGACAGTACTTTTCCTACTTTTTTATACTTTGGTAACATCTTTTAGTTCCCCCTTTGATTTAAAAGCCGTCTTCATGGACTCCAGAATTTTCTCTACCAGCTCCATCAGTTGCTTATCCCCAAGCCCCTTGCCTTTAGCGTGAATCAGCATATGGGGTCCTTGTTCAAATTGTACACGTCTTTCGAACTGATTTCCAATGTGCGCGATTTTCGATAGTTCAAAGGCATGTTCACGGCCTTCATAGAACTTCACGGTAATGTCCTCACCACGTTGGGAAATAGACTCAATACCGTAGATTTTGCCGTATACTTTCATCCGTGCAACAGCCAGCAAGTTAATGACGGCCTCCGGAAGATCACCGAATCGGTCAACCAATTCGTCTTCCAGCTCCATTGCATCGTCGAAGGAAGCAATGACCGCCACTTTTTTGTAGATCTCAATCTTCTGAATACTGTCATAAATATAATCGGACGGCAAGTAAGCATCGATACTGAGATCCAGGGTTGTGTTCCACTGGTCGGAAGGTACCGGCTCCTCGCCAAGCATCGTAACTTTGCGTTTGTTGATCTCCTCCGCGAGCATCTGGGAATATAGATCGAACCCGACGGAAGCGATGAAGCCATGCTGCTCTGCTCCTAGCAGATTTCCCGCTCCACGAATCGACAAGTCACGCATGGCGATTTTGAATCCCGAACCCAGTTCGGTGAATTCTTTGATCGATTGCAGACGTTTTTCGGCAACTTCAGTAAGCACTTTATCCCGCTGGTACGTAAAGTACGCATACGCAATACGGTTGGAACGACCCACCCGTCCGCGTAGCTGATACAGCTGGGAGAGCCCCATTTTATCCGCATCATGTACAATCAGCGTATTTACGTTCGGAATATCTACCCCGGTCTCGATAATACTTGTGCTCACAAGCACGTCATATTCACCATCCAGGAAGTCCAGAATCGTCTTCTCCAGCTCGGTCTCCGACATCTGACCATGACCCACACCAACCTTGGCTTCAGGCACAAGTTCAGAAATCTCGGCTGCCATCTCCTGAATTCCTTGAACACGGTTATAGAGGTAATACACCTGACCTCCACGGGCAAGCTCACGCTCAATCGCTTCGCGGACAAGCGCCTGACTGTGTTCAACCACATAGGTCTGCACCGGGAAACGATTCTCTGGTGGAGTCTCGATAACGGACAGATCACGCACACCCAGCATGGACATATGAAGCGTACGTGGAATCGGCGTTGCCGTCAGCGTGAGCACGTCCACATTGGTTTTCAACTTCTTCAGTTTTTCCTTATGAGTTACTCCGAATCGCTGTTCTTCGTCGACAATGAGCAGTCCCAGGTCCTTGAACACCAGATCCTGCGACAGCAGTCGATGCGTCCCGATGACAATATCCACTGTACCTGCCTTGATGCCTTTGGCTGTTTCATTCTGCTCTTTACGCGAGCGGAAACGGCTAAGCACATGAATATTGAACGGGTAACCGGAGAACCGCTCACGGAACGTCTCAAAATGCTGCTGCGCCAAAATCGTTGTCGGCACGAGTACAGCCACCTGTTTGCCTTCAATCGCTGCTTTGAACGCAGCACGAATAGCCACCTCGGTTTTGCCGTAACCAACATCCCCACATAATAAACGGTCCATCGGACGGTTTTGTTCCATGTCCTTCTTGATTTCTTCGATCGCACGGACCTGGTCACGTGTCTCATCGTAAGGGAACATGTCCTCAAACTCCTGCTGTTCTGCAGAATCCTTGTCGAATCCAAATCCTTTGGACGTCTGACGCTCTGCATACAGCTTGATCAGATCATCAGCAATATCCTGTACGGATGTGCGGACTTTATTTTTAACTCGTGTCCACTCATTGCCGCCCAGCTTGTATATTTTAGGCTCTTTCTCTTCTGAACCTACATATTTCTGAATCAGATCGATCTGTTCAATAGGTACAGACAGTTTGTCTCCACCTGCATAGAGAATATGCATGTAGTCTTTATGAATGCCGCCAACCTCAAGGGTACCAATCCCGAGGTACTTACCAATCCCGTGGTTTTGGTGAACGACATAATCGCCCACTTTTAGCTCACTGTAGGATTTGATCCGTTCCGCGTTGTCTACATTCCGAATTGGTTTGCGTACTTTACGCTGTTTTTGCGAGAACATCTCGCCTTCAGTCACGACAGCCAAATGAATGGACGGCATTTCAAACCCAGTTTGCAAGTTACCGATCAGCATCTCCGGCTCTGGAATATCATAGTCCATCAGAACGCGGCGCATCCGATCCAGTCTTTCCTCACCGTTCGCCAGCATCAGCACTTGAACTCCAGCCTTCTGCCAACGCTCCATCTCTGCCTTCAGTACGTTCATCTGTCCATGGAAATCCTGCATACCACGACTGATGAAGTTCAGAATGTTCTGTGGTTGGGTGTGTGGAACCTGACGCAAAAAGATCGACATAAACAGCGTCTGGAATGGACGCTCATACAAGAGTTCATCACCGTCTGCGGATAATGGAAGATCCGGAAGTGTTTTTCCGTTTTGCATCAAATGCAGATTCCACTCCGATTCATCACGGTCCAGCTGTTTCGATGTCTCCGATAGTCTGGCAGGCTCATCAAGGACCAGCAGGGTATCTTCCGGCATATAGTCGTAGATCGTTTTGTTCTCCGGATAGAGCGGAGAAATATATTTATACATTTCGGAGAAATACACGTGTTCCCGCAAAAGCTCGATCTCCCGGTGAATTTCTTCACGAAGACGCAGCTTCGCCTGCCGGTCCGTCATTTTCTCCAGCTGTTGCTCGAGCAAAATGGCAGCTGCATCGGCAGCCTTTTCCATCCGCTCACGGTCTGCGATTAACTCCTTGCATGGCAGAACCGTAATTTCTTCGATCCGTTCAATCGAACGCTGATCTGCTGGGTCGAACGTCCGAATGGAGTCGATCTCATCATCAAATAACTCCACTCGATACGCGATCGATGAAGTAACCGGGTAGAAGTCGATGATACCTCCGCGTACACTCATCTCACCGCGAGATTCTACGCGCTCCACACGCTCATATCCGAGCTTTACCATCTCCAGCAGGAAGGAATCCAGCTGAAGTGTGTTGCCCTGTTTTATCAAAATTCGAGCATTGGCCATCACTTCAGGAAGCGGGACATAACGTCTTACGCCAGAAAAGGGAATAACAACAACGCCCCGGAATCCCTGGGCGCAGCGGACCAACACATCAATACGCTGACCCAATGTTTCCGGGCTGGAAACAGCGGCTTCAGCAGCGACAAGTTCGTTGGCAGGATAGATTAACACCTGATCTGGTGAAAGCGCTTCCTGTAAATCTTCTGCAATTTTTTGAGCTGAAAACATATTGTGTGTTACTACGAGCAATGGTCGGTTCATTTCCTGATGCAGAGCAGCCAGCATAATCTGACGCGCCGAGCCGGATAGACCTGAAACCAATTGTTCCTTCATGCCGGACTTGATTCCGGCTGTAATGGACCCGAAGTCCGGATCTTTGGAAAAAGCCTGTATAAGTGCTTGTAACAAAAGGGGCACCTCTCTTATAACTTACTTGATTATCTCACGCATACGCGTAGCATCACTATTAAAATGGATACAAATTCCTTTTTGTCCTGTTTCATCATAAAGGATTACTCGCAACATTGCCACATCTGTTGATGTGGCTGAGCCTGATTTCGAGATAGCGCTGGCTTTCGTTCCAACTGAAAAGAAGCCTCAGCAGGCTGCCAAGGCTATAAAAGGTGGAGCGTTATTACGCAACCGCCCTCAACTGTCATTCGATCCTGTTACAGGCGATGTCTACTGAAGCGGACTCGCGAGCAGACTAAGCTCTGGATTGTGCTCCAGGGCTTCCTTACAGTAATCACATGTAATCCGAACGGTAATATCACCACCGGAATTATACGCTATTATATCCCTCCGCTCGTCGGGGGTCAAGAAATGAAAGCCAAGCTCTACTTCCGTTATCCGGGCAGAATCGATTCGTCCAATAAAGGTACGGCAATGCCGACATACGTAATTCACTGACATGTTTATGCCTCCTGAACATGGTTTATACGTCCAGTATGTCCAGTATGGCTGAATCGAACCCGTCTTTTTGATCATTTTACCAGTATGTCTTACAGAATTAACCGTTAAACTTCGCCATTGTTTGTTCAAACGTATGAGTCAAGCTATGCTCCAGGGCATCACACGTTTGCTCAATGGTCTGATCAAGGGCCTCTTTTTCTTTTTTCATAAATGTCGACAGTACATAATCGACAATGGCATGTCCTGGTTCAGGCCGGGATATTCCCATGCGTACCCGGTTAAACTGCTGTGTACCGGTATGCTGAATAATGGACTTGATCCCATTATGTCCGCCTGCACTGCCTTGATAACGCAATCTAACTTTTCCAATCTCTGTATCCATGTCGTCGTACACAACAATCAGATCTTCAAGACTAACTTTATAAAAGTCCATATACGCTCGAACCGATTCACCAGATAAATTCATAAAGGTCATTGGTTTGATCAGTACTGTTTTCACACCGCCGATGTTGCCTTCTCCAATCAGCGCCTTACATTTACTCTGTGTAATGGAGATACTATGACGATCAGCCAACCGATCCAGTGCCATAAAACCGATATTATGACGGGTTTTGGCATAGTTCGAGCCTGGATTTCCAAGTCCGACAATCCACTTCATCTTGTTCCCTCCTTCGGATTAGCCTGAGGTGAGGCATAGACTTCGAATGTTATATTTCATATAATATCAGGAAAGTAAAGATCCGAATTTACTGTAGTATTCACAGTTATTATTTTATCAACCCAGGAAGGTGAGCGGGTTTTGCGCGAAGACAACGGACAACTGACTCAACATAGCGATTTTATCTATCATCTCGAATATCACGTACCTGTACAGGTATACGACCGCGACACCCATATTGAGATTGGTCTCATCACTCGTTTCGATAATCAATTCGTCGAGATTGCCGACACGCTCTTTCATCGGCGTCGTTTCCGATTTATCTCCCGCCCCGGGTATTAACCATATAAGATGAACGAACCATTTTACACTGGATCACTGCGCGTGCAGAAACATCTTCCGATCGCTGTTATCCCCAAATTTTTTGATTCCCTTTTCAAAGGGAAAATCCGGTGATAAAGGCGAACGCTTCGCTTCTTCAGATCTTTTCTGCCCTCTCCGTTATTGTGTAAATGAGTAGTTCAAACTTATATGGACTGACCAGCGTCTGTTTCACCTTTAATAAAACGGCACGCCGACAGGGGTTACATTTTCCATTGAACCGGAAAACGTAACCCCTCTACTACTTTATGCAGACTTCCTTATTCAATTTCAAACAGCTTGCTGATTGACAATTCCTCATGAACCCGGATAATTGCTTCTCCGAGCAAAGGCGCTACAGACAACACTTTGAGTTTGCTTGTCGGATTAGCATGCGTAATTGGAATGGTATCCGTTACGATGACTTCCTTCAATGGTGCATTCTCCAAACGTTCCATCGCAGGTCCGGACAATACTGGGTGAGTACAGCACGCGTATACTTCTTTCACGCCGCCTTCCATCAGAGCATTCGCTCCCAGTACAATCGTTCCCGCCGTGTCAATAATGTCATCGATCAGAATGGCTGTTTTACCCTCGATGTTACCGATAATGTTCATCACTTCGCTCACATTCGGCTCAGGACGACGTTTGTCGATAATCGCAAGAGGTGCATTCAGGAAATCAGCCAGTTTACGTGCGCGGACTACGCCACCGTGGTCAGGTGACACGACAACTGGATTTTCGATCTGTTTCGACCGGAAATATTGAGCCAGAATCGGCACGCCGAGCAAATGGTCGACCGGAATGTCGAAGAATCCCTGAATCTGCATTGCATGCAAGTCCATCGCGATAACACGGGTTGCACCCGCTTTTTCGATCAGGTTGGCAACCAGTTTCGCCGTAATTGGGTCACGTGAACGTGCCTTGCGATCCTGTCTTGCATAGCCATAGTAAGGAATAACGACGTTAATCGTCTTGGCAGATGCCCGTTTAAGTGCATCAATCATAACGAGCATTTCCATCAGGTTGTCATTAACCGGCAAGCAAGTGGACTGCACGATGTAGACGTGACAACCCCGAACACTCTCGGAGAGTTTCACTTGAATTTCGCCATCACTGAAGCTAGTTGTGTGAGATTCACCCATGGGAATCCCGATATAATCAGCAATTTGATGGGCGAGCTTGGGGTTAGAATTGCAAGTAAATATTTTTAATTTCGAATCAAAATAAGTCATAAAATAAAAACCCTCCGTGCTGGTTCATTGGAATCAATAAGCGTCTGCGACATGTCGGCACCTCCCGGTCTTCGGGAGGCAATCTTGTTATCAAAACCCCTTATTGGGGTTTGGCATTTTGTTTCTTGGCTTTGGCACGTCCGCGAATCTTCTCCGCATAGCCAGGTTTATTCTCCTGACGTGGACGAGCAATGGCCAGATCATTCTCGGGAACGGAATGGGTAACGGTGGAACCAGCAACCACATAAGCGCCTTTTCCTACCGTAATCGGTGCAATCAGATTGACGTTGCTGCCTACAAAAGCATCATCTTCAATCGTTGTCACAGCTTTATTATAACCATCATAATTGACAGTTATTGCCCCACATCCAACATTTACGTTTTTGCCTACTTTGGCATCTCCAATATAGCTGAGATGAGATACTTTGGAACCTTCATCAATTGTAGCATTTTTCACTTCGACAAAGTCACCAATTTTTACGTTGCGACCCAGTTTAGTCCCTGGACGCAAATTAGCATATGGACCTACCGTTGCATCAGAACCAATTTCGGCATTGGATACTACCGAATGTTTAATCGTAACTCCGTCCTGAATAACACTGTCTTCCACATCTGCCTGAGGACCAATATGGCATGCTTCACCAATGGAAGTTGTGCCTTTGAGGATCGTCCCCGGATACAATACCGTATCTGCTCCAATCGTAACATCCGCTCCGATATATGTCGATGACGGATCAATGATTGTAACACCGTTCAACATATGGCGTACGGCGAGACGTTCACGCATGAAGGCTTCGGCTTGTGAAAGCGCGAGTCGGTCGTTAACCCCGATGGATTCTGCGATGTCATCTGACATATAAGCCTCAACGACTTCTCCATCATTGCGGAAAATGCCAACCACGTCTGTGAGATAATACTCTCCCTGAGCGTTCTGGTTCGTCACTTTTTCCAGGGCTGCGAACAATTTTGCATTATCAAAACAGTATGTGCCCGTGTTAATCTCATTCACAGCATCTTCCTGCTCTGTGCAATCCTTTTGTTCCACAATCCGTTGTACAGACCCATCTTCTCCGCGAATCACGCGGCCATAGCCTTTGGGATTGTCCAACTGAGCCGTAAGAACTGTGGCTGCAGCTCCGCTGCTCTCATGCAGCTTCATCAGACCTTCCAACGTCTCACTGGTCACAAGTGGTGTATCTCCGCAGACCACAATTGTAGATCCAGTTTCACCGCCAAGCAAGGATTTAACTTGCTTCACTGCATGACCTGTACCCAGTTGTTCCGCCTGAAGTGCATACTCTGCTCTGGAACCCAAAAATGACTGCACCGCTTCGGCACCATGACCGACTACAACTACACTGCGTTCAACGCCTGCGCTGAGTGCTGCATCCAGCACATGTCCAACCATAGGTTTACCGCATACGGGATGCAGTACTTTGTACAATTTTGATTTCATTCGTTTCCCTTGCCCTGCGGCAAGAACGATTGCCATTCGTTTCAAAATTAACGACCTCCTGTTCTGAAAATCCCATTGAATTGCATTGCTGATCTATATCCAATGAGTATCGTTCAGCCGGCTTCAAGCCGGTCCTGTTCATCGCCTGCTGTCTCTGTAATCACACGTAACAACGCGGACACCAACGAATCGTGACCTATATGTATACGCCGTGTACCTGCGAGCTTAACCGAATCCCAATGATTCCTAAGATGCCGCCCTGCCACCAAGCGCACGATGCGCTTTTTGTTCTCTGCTAATAAACTCAATACTGAATATATCTTATTCCGGTCAAAAAGAAAAGAGAGCCATAAGACATGGCTCTCTTTTCCTTCGAACCCCAATAATGTTCTCAGGCACCTTCTTCAATGACTTCTTCCTCAGTTGCTGCACGATCGTATTCAGTCAAAACTGCTGCCTGAATCTTCTCACGAGTACCGGAAGAGATCGGGTGGGCGATATCACGGAACTCTCCGTCAGGAGTACGCTTGCTTGGCATAGCAACAAACATTCCGTTGTTACCATCAATGACACGAATGTCATGAACGACGAATTCGTTATCGATGGTAATGGATGCGATAGCCTTCATTCTCCCCTCCGAGTTAACACGGCGGAGTCTGACATCCGTAATTTGCATGTGTGTGTTCACCACCTTTTTCCATCAGAACTTGGTGTATAATTCCACACAGCCTATACGAACTCCTTCTTTTTATAACCACAAAAATTTCCTAATTTCAGGAATTTTTTTATTTAATACACAATTCGACAACGTTAGTGCCAGGTCGATGGAAAAGAACCTTTACCGACACAAAATTCGTCATCTTTCTACAGGTCGAAATAGTTACCAGGCTTGACGGAAATGTGTCTGCTCTTGGCATCAACCGCTGTCAGCTTCGCCAGAGAGACGTAATCCGTTAGCAAGCGCTCCTCTGAATCTACAGAACCAGATTCCACCAGTACCCCTACCCCGGCTACCGTAGCATTAAACTCGGCCAAAAGATCGATCATTCCTTGCACCGTACCACCGGCCTTCATGAAGTCATCCACAATGAGTACTCTGGAATGCTCGCGCATCGCTCTGCGGGACAGGGACATGGTATGCAGACTTTTATGGGACCCGGATACATAATTGATACTTACGGCCGATCCTTCTGTAGCCTGATGGTCCCTGCGTACGAGCACGACAGGCAGGTTGAGCTGGGCTCCGGTCGCATAAGCCAGTGGGATTCCCTTGGTTTCTACCGTCATAACCACATCAATATTCATATTGCCAAAGGCCGTTGCAAAGATCTTGCCGGCTTCATTCATCAATGCGGGTTGTCCAAGCAGATCGGACATGTACAGGTATTCTCCAGGCAAGATCCGATCAGGCTGCGCAAGCTGGGTCGACAGTCGCTCCGCAAATGCCAGTGCCAGTTCTCGAGACACTTTCGGAATCCATCTTACTCCCCCGGCTGCTCCAGCCAGTGTATGCAGTTCTCCTGACCCACCTTCTTCGAACACTTCCTTGATAATCGCCAAATCTTCACTAATCGAAGACTTCGCAGCTCCATAGCGTTCGGCAAATGTGGTCAACGGAATAACCGTATGCGGTCTGGACAATAAGTATTGCGTCATTTCAACCAGCCTTGCGCTTCGTTTTAACTTCTTCACAGAGATCCATCCTCACGATCACGGAAACATCCAAATCCGAATAATTATTTAAAAATATACCACCTTTATACGTGTTTGTACATTATAAAAGCGAATTTTAAGTCAACATACGTACAGCGTATACTTCTTTGCAGAAGCCGCGCAGACCATTGTAGATCCGGGCAACCTTGGATTCTTTGGAGACCAGACCGAATACCGTTGGACCACTGCCGGACATCAACACGCCGTCTGCACCGAGACGAATCATGGCATCCTTCAGATGCTGAACTTCCGGATACAGCTTCAACGTTACATCTTCAAGCACATTGCCCATCTGGTTGCACACTTCCGTAAATGATTGGTTACGAATAGCCTGCTCCATTTTGGACGCACTCGGATGACGAACAATCTTGTCACTGCGGAACCGTCCGTAGACATCGGCTGTAGACACATTGATCGGAGGCTTGGCCAGAATCACCCAGCATTGCGGCGGATTAGGTATGGGAGTCAATTTCTCACCACGCCCTGTCGCGAGTGCAGTCCCTCCTGTGATACAGAATGGAACATCCGAACCGAGTTCAGCTCCAAGCTCCTGAAGTTCGTGATCCGGTATATTCAGCCGCCACAGACGGTTCAATCCACGCAGCGCTGCTGCTGCATCACTGCTGCCTCCGGCAAGTCCAGCTGCAACCGGAATCTTTTTATCCAGATGAATATGGACGCCCGTACGCACGTTATAGCGCTCCTTAATAAGCCTGGCTGCCTGGAAGGCCAGATTCTTCTCGTCCAGCGGGATATATCCAGCCTGACTGGAGATGAAAATGGTATCTCGCGGCAACTCCGACATTTCCAGCCGATCAGCCAGATCGACCATGGTCATGATCATTTCAACCTCATGGAATCCATCGCTTCTTTTATGTAAAACGTCCAGCATCAAATTAATTTTAGCAGGCGCTTTTTCGTAAATTTTCAAGGCGTTCACCCGTCCTCACCTTTTCCCTAAGACAACTTAACATATTATATCAAAATGGGGCTGTCAAGTCATTTCTATTCCGCATCTAAGGGGAAAAAGCGGGGTTATTCCTCACGGATTTCCCCGCTTTTCAGTCTGCTTGAACCGGATTAAGATTTGCGCGCAGCCTGCTCAGCCAGTTGAATGGCTCTTTTCACCATGTTTCCTGCATCCTTGGCTTTAATTCCGCCCCAGCCTTCCTGTTGCACCGTATCATAGAAACCCAGGTCTTTTGCCAGCTCATTCTTCAGATCCTCTGACATGACACTTCTTCTTCTCCGACTCATGAACCATCCTCCTCCAAAGTAATTTCATGATGTGATGAGTTCGTTCACCTTTTGGACATTTTAGCATCAGGCCCGGTTCAGCTCCTGCATTTGCTTTAGGAAACTGTTCCTTCACCTGTCCAAGTAGTATGCCGCGACCGTTCCTCGCTCATTCCTGCGTATGTATCGTTTACCTTTGGAGGTGAATTGGGGATTTAGTAAAAACAAAAAAGCGATCCGCCTTGTGGGGCGAATCGCCTGTAAAACGATACTTACGTCTCCATGTAGGAGCTATGCGTCTGGCTGCCCGGGTCAAAGACCATGACTTCCACCGATTCCGTAAGTATATCCGCATAACTATAAGATACTCGCTTGAAGGTTTCTTGCTCCTCATCAAGCTTAACGATAAAAACAGAAGGGTACGTTTCTTCCAATACACCCGTACGCTCAATGGTCTTACGGCGGCCACCATTAGCCCGCAACATAATTTTCTGACCTATATGTGCGTCGAGATTGCGTTTGATATCCAACAGCGTGTTTTTAGCCATTGTCGACGACCACCTCTTTTCTTGTCCATTATACCGGATTTTACAGTCATTGTCAAATCAAAACTAATTATTATATCAGCATCAAAAAGTTGTTGTCAATGAATTTTTTTGCAAACAAAAAAAGCCCCAAATTGGGACTTTAAATGGCCTACATCAGACTGCCGATGGGTTCACTTTTAGCGTAGATAAATCATTTAATCCCGGCAGACCTACCCGGTAACTCCCGCGTGTCTCCACACCACCCACGCCCTGGCTACCACTGATGGTATTGTGCAGGACATCGTTCATGTTGACGGTATCCCTAACAGATGTGAAGGAGGCCTTGGCTGCCACATAGACCGGATCAAGTGCATGAATGAGAATTCTGCCCGGAGAACTGGCAAAGTTCGCTCCAGCGCGCAGCAGTGCCTCAAAATGGGACTGACAGGCTCCTGCCACTATGGTGAGTGCATCCAGATGGCGTTCGTATTGTCTGGCCACCTGAATGGCTGACACAAAATTTTGCGAGTTCTTGTAGCTACCAAGACTATATAAGTCGTAGGGCTGACGTGTCTTAAGTACCCCATCATGACCCGTAATGACCACGATATCCGGACGTACTTTGGGTAATAAACGGTATAAGGTATCTGCCATTGCGGATTCATGGACATATTGTCCCTCTGCGGGAACACGAAGTTGCTCATAGAGATCCATACTTTTTTTCAAATAATTCGGATCTCCGTCCAGATGAAGCACCTTGCCAGGCATTTCAAAATAAGCCGGTTCCTGCTGGGCAGACCAATCCTGCACCAGACCTTCACGATTCCGCTCTGCCTGTTCCATACGATTCTGCTGCAGGCGGGACAAGGTCTGATGTGCCTTAATATGCGCCTGTCTGGTCTTTGCGCTTTGTGGTTCGTAGGGAACCTGTATCAAATCGTCCACCGGGGAATCAGCAATCAGCCGGAACTCAGTCCCTTTAATGACCGCAGCATCCAACTGAAGGCCTTCCACCCGAAAAGTCACATCGCCGCCGTATGACTTCCGAACGACCAAGTCTCCGATATTCATCAACGTAATCACCTCTACCCCATCGTATGGGCAGAGACCCGGTTTGGTTCATTCGAATTTTACAGCGCGGCGCGTACCCCTGCTTCCCACATCACGGTGCTGAGTGTAGCGTACTCCTGCAAACTTAACGTCTCTCCGCGTCGGGACGGTTGAATACCTGCCTGCTCCAGCAGAATGTCTGCCTGTTCCCGGTTCTCCTTCGTGAAAAAACGTGCTTTCAGGTTGTTCGAGATTGTTTTTCTCCGCTGGGCAAAAGAAGCCTGTACCACTTCGAAGTAGTGTGCTTCATCCGGAATCTCCACGGGCGGTTGCTCACGCACCTTCAGCTTAATAACAGCCGACTCCACGTTAGGTTGCGGAATGAAGACCGTAGGAGGCACAATACACACAAGCTCCGGCATACTGTAGTACTGAACCGCGATGCTCAGACTTCCGTAGTCTTTCGATCCTGGTGCAGCAGCCATGCGTTCAGCCACTTCTTTTTGAATCATGACAACGATGCTGTCTACCGGCAGCTTCTCTTCCAGCAGTTTCATCATGATTGGGGTCGTTACATAGTAAGGCAGGTTAGCCACGACACTAACTTTGTCCACGGATGCAAAATCCGTATTAAACAACTCAGCCAAGTCAAGCTTCAGTACATCCCCATGATGAACACGTACATTCGAATAAGGCTGCATCACTTCTCCCAGGATGGGGATCAAGCGCTGATCAATCTCTACAGCTGTGACAGGACCTGCTACCCGAGCCAAACGCTCCGTAAGTGCTCCAATACCCGGCCCAATCTCCAACGCGCCCTTGAACTCGTCCAAATCGGCTGCATTCACGATTTTGTTCAGTATATTTTGATCAATCAGAAAGTTCTGACCCAGACTTTTCTTGAATGAGAATCCGTGTCTTTGAATAATCTCTTTGGTTCGCTTGGGCGTTGCAATTTCTATCGTCTCTTCCATGTCCTTCATATGCTCACAATCCTTCACGTTCAATTTGCGCTAATGCTGTAGAGAACTCTTCCCGTGTAATCTGAAATACACTGAGACGCTTGTGGAACTGCTTCCCGTTACAATATCCGATGCCTAGCAGATTGCCCATCTCCATGCGACGTGCGGCAGCCTGTGGATGCACGATAAGTCCTGCCGCGATCAGGTCCTCCCAATCGATCAGACTCGGAGCACCTTCGTATGAAGTATGTACGCGTTCCAGCGCGTGCCGTATCGCCTCCGGTGAGGCGTTCTCCACTCCAATGTCCCCTTTGCGCGTCGCATCCGCTTCTGGAATGAAGGCATGCTTGCAGCCAGGGACCTTGTTCGCAATAATTTTACGAATGCGTTCGCCGGCATGATCCGGATCTGTCAGTACGATGACTCCCCGTCTCTCCTGAGCAAGCGCAATCCGCTTCAAAATGCGCTGGTTGATGGCTGATCCACCTGTTTCTATTGTATCGGCTTCCACGGCCCGACGAATGGCTACCGTATCGTCACGGCCTTCCACCACTATGACTTCTTTTATCATGTTCCATTTCTTCCTTTCTAACGCAAAAAGAAGAGGAATATCCTCTTCTCTGCCAAACGGCGGGGGAGACTGAATTCAGACCCCTCCGCCGCATATTCCGCATGAATCATTCATGCAACTATTTTATAGCATTCCCATTTCAAAGTAAAACGATTTTAGTTCGCTTCCGGCTTCACCGGACCGATCACGTAGACCGTCTTGCCTTTCTTGCGTCCAAAATTCAGAGCATGCTTCACACTGTCATAATATACATCAATTTTGTTGCCTTTAATGGCACCGCCTGTATCTTCCGCACGACGGAAGCCCAGACCTTCGATATATACCCACCAGCCAATTGGAATGACTTTGGGATCAACCGCAATGGTGCGCCCTTCCGTTACACGAGTACCGGAAGCTGTTTTAGTGCCGATGCCAGGCTCTTCGGAAGAGTAGGCAGTCATGGATACATTTTTAAGTACTTTGGAGTATTTAAAAGAAGTTCCGGATACGGTAATCACTTTGCTGCCCGAGGCAGAGGTTTTCTTCGAGTTCGTTGTTGTTGCCTGTTTGGTTGTTGAAGTTTGAGCCGATACGGTCTGAATCACAGGCTCTTTTACGACCGGTTTTGCTTTGGTGCCGACTGCGATCACTTTATCTACACGATTATTCGCGACGGATTTGCCGACCATTTTTTTGGAGACCAATTCTCCATCCTGAAATACCTTTTCGATATGCTGGACAAGTGTGCCTTCTTTGCCGTTTACAACAACACGGTTATCCCCTTTGTACAAGCTAGGGTCAGCCGTTTTGATCACTTTATAAGCGATCGGTTGTTCTACATCCACTGTACGCTTTGTTACCCGCACTACACGGATTTTCATATCCGCTTTGACTGTAGTTCCAAGCGCCGGATACACTTTGTCATTACTTGCAACTTGAATACCTGATTTTTGAATTGCCTCTTGTACCGATGAATCGGTTGTATACAGAGTCTTGGTGTCTCCGTCTGCCGTAATGTTAACTGGAACGGCCCGCTCAATAACGATTCGGTCTCCATCTGTAATCGCCCCGTTCATGGACATGGATACCTTATCGTGAGGGCTGACTGTGATTGACTGCTCCTCCAGCATTTCCTGAAGCATTCCTGTACGAGTCTCTACCACCTGAGCTTTGCCATCAATAACCAGTGAAATTTGTTTCCCGGCCTGACCGTAAACGACTAACAAGATCATGATTGTAAGCGCAATTGAGAAAATCGCGATCAATGCCATTTGACGCATGTTCTCATGCTTCCACCGCAACGCGAAAGACTTACTGGATGATCGTGACTCATGGGTCTCTTCTGGTTGGAATGTGCCCACTTCTCCGTCCTCCTTCATAGCCTCGTCGTCTAAAGTAATGCATGATGTCTTTGACGTGACTATACCAAATTTTCTACAGAACACAGATTGGACCAACATAATCCGGTTCTGCACCATGAATCAATCTTCGCAACATGATGTCATCCTCCTGAATACCTACCGTATGATGACAACATTTCTTTTATTCAAAAACAAAAAAGCCAAAGAAAGAGTGTAAGAGGAACTCTTTCGTGGCTTCCGAATGATTCTGAATATCGGAAATTCATGCACGAGGTTGCCTCTCTTTTTCCGCTTGCGAGGTTAGCTGTCGGGTTCGGGCGAAAGAGAGCCGCCCTATCTTAGGTCACCCGCTCATGGCGGACGCCCTTGAATTCACCCCGAGACCCAAAGAAGAAATCAAATACGGCTTCGCAGATCCTTTCGCTGCTTTTGGGTCAGCGAATGATGCGCACCGGCCAAATACACCGATGTTTAAGCCCTATTGGTTCCCCCGCTCTCCGTTAACGGAGACTCAGCGAGACTGATTCATGAAAGTAATGTTGCTTCCTCGGAAAGTGTCCCTTTGTTCATCCCCCGAACATCTGTCCAATTTTCCGCACAACAATTCACTGAAAAGATGATATCCTGTTTTGATGCATGTTGTAAAGCGTTGATCAAGTACGTTTTTCTGAATATTTGGTTAAAATATTGTAATATTCTTGATTTATTTGGATCAAAGAGCAAATTAACTCCGCTTAACTCCCTTTTTCACCTGATTTACTCGTTTTTTTAACGAATCCCAAATCGTTCCATGGCATTTTTGGTGGTTATTGCAGCAATTTCCTCTACCGAAATGCCTTTAATTTCCGCAGCTGCCTCTGCAACCAGACGTACATGCGCTGTCTCATTTCGTTTTCCACGGTACGGATGAGGTGTCAAATATGGCGCATCTGTCTCAATGAAAAACCGGTCCATAGGAACCTTCTCCAGAACCTCTTTTGGCTGCTTTGCATTTTTGAATGTGATTGGACCTCCGAAGGACAGATGGAAGCCCATATCGAGACAACTTTTCGCGGTTTCCCAGCTGCCGGAGAACGAGTGCATCACACCGCCAACCTCGCCCGCCTTCTCTTCACGCAAAATTCTTATAATATCCTCGTGTGCATCCCGATTATGGATGACAATTGGCATGTTCACTTCACGAGCCAATGCAATCTGTTGTCGTAATACGCGATGCTGCACTTCCTTCGGTGAAGTATCCCAGTGATAATCCAATCCAATCTCACCGATTGCAACTACTTTTTCATGCTTGCATAAAGATGCAATCCACTCCAGATCGCCCTCCTGCATCGAGATCGCATCTACCGGATGCCACCCTACAGCTGCATATATAAAGTCATACGTTTCGGCCAGTTTCATTGTCGTTGGAATCGTCTCCCGGTTAAAGCCAATGTTGATCATGCGACCAACCCCGGCGTCCACAGCACGCTGAATCATGTCCTCGCGGTCCTCGTCGAATTGTGGTGCATCCAGATGTGTATGTGTGTCGAACAGCATCATGTTTATATCTCCCTTCATGTCGAACTAACGACTATCTTCTCTTGGAAATTTAATTTAGAAAATCCATTATTTTAATGCTGCGTAAAGAAAATTTTAAAAATCCGTGGATTGCCCATCATTACTCTCATTTCTTCACAAACTACAATATATAGAAGATACACGGATATTTAGATCTATATATCGCTACTTATGATGACTCAACCTACTTTCTTTTACAAAATTATGTCGATCTACATATACTCCCCATTAAAGCAGATTACTGTATCATGAAAAATAGCTCTTTTAGAAAGTGTTTTGATATCGAAATTCTTCACCAAGTTGTATCTTCACCATTACAAGAAATAGGGGCGTATATGGGACGGTAATTCGTGAATAATCGCATCCACCTTGTTTTGCGGGTAATACAAATGATGTTTTCCCCGATGCAGCCCACTGATGGAACGGACAATGTCGGATACCTCTGACAACTCATGTAACTTGTCCTGTCGATCGAGCAGCAGAATCTGCTTATCCGTAGATTCATCCGGACGAAACACATCATACGGATTATCCGACGGAAAATCAATTTCAAGATCATATTCGGGATTGAGACCTGCCTGAACAAAAGCTTCCCGAATCTCTTCCATCATTGTCAAGTCGGTCTGTTCAAGCTCTACATACTTATATAACTTGCGATCCATAAAACGTTCGCATAACTCACTCAGAACAGCATCGTCCTCCTTGCGCCACTGCGTAAATGCCGTCTGAATCAAAGCTTCATCCAACTGTAAATATTCCTCTACCGAAAGTTCTCCTTCAAATAATTGAGGTAGTGGATCGATCATGAAGCGGAATTGAAAACCTTCATGTATCAGTGTTTTCGCTCGCTTGAATATTTGCCGCAATATAATTTCGGAACTACGGGTTACCGGATGGAAGTAAATCTGCCAATACATCTGATACCGAGACATTAAGTAATCCTCTACAGCATGCATGCCTGAATCTTTGACTACAATCCGTCCATGATAAGGGCGCAGCATGCGAAGGATACGATCAAGGTCGATTGTTCCGTAGTTTACTCCTGTAAAATAAGCATCCCTGAGCAAGTAATCCATTCGGTCCGCATCAAGAGGACTGGTTACCAGATTGACCACAATCGGCTGCTCATACGTTTTTTGAATTACAGAAGCCACTTTCTCAGGAAAATCAGGAGCATACCGTCTTAAGATCGCCCCTACTTCGGTATCACCTGTAATGATGCGACAAGTCCAATCTTCGTGATTCATGTCAAAAGCTTCCTCGATGGAGTGAGAGAATGGCCCATGCCCAAGATCATGAAGTAAAGCTGCGCACAGAGCTACAATCTTTTCTTCCTTCGGCCAATCCGAATAATGACTTCTTTCAAATTGAGAAATGATCTTTCGCGTAATCTCATAAACACCCAGTGAATGTGAGAAACGACTATGCTCTGCCCCATGAAAGGTAAGGTAAGAAGTTCCCAACTGCCGAATCCGGCGTAAACGCTGAAACTCGGGAGTGTTAATTAACTCCCATATAACTGGATCTTGCACGTGAATATAATTATGTACCGGATCTTTAAACACTTTCTCTTCCGTTAAACGTTGTTCCATATCGACTCACTCCTTTAATTTCTCTTATATTAACGCTTTGATCTCTACAATTCACCAAAGATTCGACACAAAATGACGAACTTTGTCGAATAACGTAGTTTTGTCGTTTTCCAAATCGACAAAGCTGACATTGATGTTTAAATACGAAAAACGGCTTACAATCCCTTACCACCAGTAACCTTGTGAAAAACAGCCTTAATTTTAAGCTAATTTTAAGGTTGACTGTTTTGGGAATCGTTGGTATGATGAGTATCATAAAACATAAAATAATGTCGAATAATGACAATGATAGTTAGCTGAGAGGAGCACTGATTATAATGATGAAATCAACAGGTATTGTAAGAAAAGTGGACGAACTGGGACGGGTAGTTATTCCAATCGAATTGCGCCGTACGCTCGGTATTGGTGAAAAAGATGCTCTGGAAATCTATGTTGACGGCGAGCGCATCATGTTGAAAAAATACGAGCCTGCTTGTATCTTCTGTGGTAATGCAGAGAACGTTACTTACTTCAAAGGTAAAATTGTTTGTAACGAATGTATTTCCGAAATCCCTGCACCTGTGACAAAATAAGAAAAAACAGGTATACTGGACTTATCTAAATTGTTATTTCTAACCTTTTTAATATTCCTTAATGGCCTTCCCGGTGTGAACCCCACCGTGGAAGGTATTTTTTTGCCCTGTTATGGGTTCCATTACCCAAAACGGGTCTGTCACACGCCAAATGGGAGAGAGCGGTAAATTTTATTTGGAGTTTTTTTGAACCGCTCTGCTTTTTTAAGATTCCACTAAGGTTGGGTATAAGGTTCTTTTCAGGTTATGTTCCCCATTACAGAAGATATTTGTTTAGTTTAGCTACTCGATTAACGCATTATATACATCCCGCTTCGTCAGACCACGATCGGTTGCCGTTTTTTTCATCGCATCTTTACGGTTATGTCCTTCACCCTCATAATGGCTGACGTGATCCGCAAGTGACATGAGCTGCCACCATGCTTCGCGCTCAGCCTTACGCTCCTCTTCCTTAATGCCTTCTACCAGCAAACAGTACTCGCCAAGAGGTGGGTGCTCTTCAAGCCAGTCTATGCATTCCTTCACACTCCCCCTTGCGAACTCTTCATGACGCTTGGTTAGTTCACGAGCCAGGACAATCGAGCGATCACCCAAAATTTCTTCGAGGTGGACTAATGTTTTTCGGATACGGTGAGGTGATTCATAAAATAACAAAGTCCCGTTGGATTCGTCAAAAGCCTCCAGCACTTTTCGCATGTCCTTTTTCTCCCGCGGCAAAAAACCGCCGAATGTAAAACGCTCCGTCGGTAATCCGGACACGATCAGAGCAGACAACGCAGCATTGGGTCCAGGGATGGGAATAACCGTTATTCCGGCTTGCAGCGCAAGCTGCACAAGGTCGGAACCAGGGTCCGAAATGGCTGGCAGACCGGCATCACTGACGAGTGCCAGATTTTTTCCTTCTATTATATAGCGTATCAGTTCAGGGCCACTTGCTCCCTTATTATGCTCGTGATAACTAAACAACATGGACGGTGTAATCTCAAAATGGGTAAGCAGCTTTCGAGTCTGGCGTGTATCTTCTGCTGCAATGATGTCACAGCTCTGCAAAGTCTTGATTGCCCGGAAGGTCATATCCTCCAGATTACCAATGGGTGTTCCAACCAGATACAGCTTACCTGATCCTTCAGGCTGCTCCGCATAACTTTTCTGAATATGCAAAGTCATCTAAAGTCCTCCCTTCGTTGTACGCTCAGCATGCTGCTGACCATAGTAAATATCCATAATTTCATCACAGTATTTCCCCTCTTCATTGTAGACAATGAGTGGAGGAAGCATCCTTACTTCGGGTTTACCATCTTTCATTCCTTCAATTAATACCATGTTGGCTTCCAGATGAGCACGGGGATGTACCATCCGAATCCGTTTTGGCTCCAGCTTATAATCGCGCATGAGCGAGATAATCTCTGCAAGACGCTGTGGACGGTGAACCATCGATACTTTGCCCCCATTACGTACAAGTCGACTGCAAGCCTGGATCACTTCTTCCAGCGTACATCCGATCTCATGACGTGCCATTGCCTGGTGTGTATTCATTTTGAGATCACTACCATTCAGAGGCATGTATGGGGGATTAACCGTTATTGCATCATAGACAGCGTGACCCGTTTCTTTCACCAGTTCTCGCAAATCACCTTCACGAATCATAATCGACTCGTCCAGTTCATTTAATTGCACGCTGCGACGCGCCATATCAGCCAAACGTGGCTGAATCTCAATCCCTTCCAGACTAGCCTGCGTACGCGTTGTAAGCAGAATGGGAACCACCCCATTACCTGTACACAAATCAAGTACACGTCCCCGTTTGGGTACGGAAGCAAACCGAGCCAACAATACCGCATCCATCGAAAAACTGAATACTTCATCACTTTGAATGATTCTCAGATCATGAGAGAGCAGATCATCAATCCGCTCTGACTCATGTAACACTACTTCATTTGCTTTCATATGTTACGCTCATCCTCCGGTACTCTATATCTCATGTTCATTAAGTTTAGGTTTGTAACCTTGAAAAAAAACCGTAGGGGATCCCTACGGTCACTTCATTTATTCAAAAAAGACAGGCAGAACAGACAATCGCCTTCCGTCCGCAGATGTCCATAATAGACGTTGCAGATATGGAAGCCTTCGTGATACAACCGGGCCAGGTTATCATACCCTTCACCCACAACATCTTCACCTGTAGCCGGACCTGCTGGTCTTGCTACGGGAGCAAGTGCTGAGGAGATCGGCAGATCTGCCGGAGCCTCACGCTTGAGCAGCTTGCGTAACTGCTCATTCTCGATGGTAAGCCGCTGATTATCCTCAAGCAGCTCCTTCACAATCATTTTTAACTCTCCTAAATCACCGTGCAACTGACCCAATTGGGTTTCCATTTCATGAATGTGCGTAAACAGATTTTTCTTTTCCAAGTTTCCACCCCGAAGCAACCTTTATGGTTTACTTGATAACGACGTCATCCAGCGGAAGTTCTTTGACTTTACTGATGTCGAACAGTTGAACATGGACTGTGCGGCTACCGGCATTAATTCCGACAACTTTTCCTTCACCCAATGAGGTGACGACCAATTTGCCTACAGCCGGAAGTTCTTCTCTCACACTTTCATAGTTATCATGCTCAAATTTCAGACAGCACATGAGTCTTCCGCACAACCCTGAAATTTTCGTCGGATTCAGTGACAGGCTCTGATCTTTAGCCATCTTGATTGATACCGGCTCAAAGTCTCCCAGCCAGGAAGAACAACACAACACACGGCCGCATGGTCCGATTCCGCCAAGCATCTTCGCTTCATCACGTACACCAATCTGTCTCAGCTCGATTCGTGTCCGGAAAATACTTGCCAGATCCTTAACCAGCTCCCGGAAATCAACTCTTCCTTCAGCTGTAAAATAAAATATGATTTTATTGCGATCAAACGTAAATTCCACATCGACCAGCTTCATTTTGAGGCCATGGTCTTTGATTTTATTTAAACAAGTACCGAATGCTTCTTTGGCTGCACGCTTGTTCTCATCAACTACACGGGCATCTGTCTCGCCCGCAACGCGGATGACTTTCTTCAGCGGCAACACCACATCGGACTCGCCCACTTCCTTCTTACCTACGACAACCTTACCGTACTCAACCCCCCGCGCTGTCTCCACGATAACGCAGTTTTCTTTCTCAATGGGAAGGTCCAGGGGATCGAAGTAATAAATTTTGCCCGCTTTTTTGAAACGGACACCCACTACACTGTACAAAAAATTAACCCCCTTGTAAGCCAACCCCACTTCGTCTGAAGCCCTGTCTTCTTAGGGAACCCGGCCGAAGTTATAACCGTTTGCATATGATTGGAGCTAACTTTGCCCTCTCCCAGTCTTATGCCAAACCGATCAAAAATTGCTCCAGACAAAGCTGGCCATTGACGTTGAAACGCAATTTTTTTCTGCATGCCGCGGCCATATCCATATAGGAGACCCACTGCTCTGTGCTGCGGGTATGTGCCAACTGAGATAGCATGTCTAACTGATCTATAAAAACGATATGTTCATGCCTATCGTACTGAACATACAGCATGTCCCTAAACCATAGATGGAACAAACTTAGTAACATGTCCAGGTGTTCAGAGAGTCCGGTTTTAAAAAGCTTCTGCTGTGCAGAGATCAATGATGTACTTCCTCTACCCAGGGACTCCTTCCCTAATTGTAACATTACGTTTCTAATTTCTGCAAACCAATTCTGCTGGAGAATTTCTCTACATGCTTCCAATCCTGACGCTAAATGGACGGCAGAGCGAGCCAGATTGGCAGGGTGCCCTTCCTCAATCAGAGATTGCAACATCTCCTCTGGATTCAATGCACTGAACGGCACCAATTGGGAGCGTGAACGGATCGTAGGCAACATGGCCTGTCCATTATCTGTAATCAGGATGCCGACTGCGGGAACCTGTGGTTCCTCCAGAAACTTCAGCAAACTGTTTGCTGCCTGCACCGTCATTTTCTCGGCTTGTTCTATAATATATACCTTGGGATGGCCTGCCTCGGATCGGTATGAAAAGATACGCTGCAGATCCCGGATTTGATCTATTTTAATGTTGTTTCCATCTGGTGCAAGCATGGTTAGATCCGGATGGTTACCATGTTCCACCTTACGACATTCGAGACACTGCCCGCATGCGTCATCTTCAAGCTCTGTACAGAATATTGCCTTGGCAAAGGTAATTGCCGTCTTCCGTTGCCCGCTACCCGATGGCCCGCTAAACAAATACGCATGGCTTATGGCCTGACGTCTCAAACTGCTCTGTAACATTTGCTTGGCCGCTTGTTGACCCATAATCTGTTGAAAGGACATACTTCCTCCTCAGAAGCTTAAATTAATAAGCATCCCCCGAATTTCGCCTACTTGTTGTAATAGAGAGATTTTTCCTTCTTCTGTATCCAGCAGTTCATCAGCCATGGATAACAGAGCGGAGTCAATTTCATCAATCAGCTTGTACCGCTTGCCTCTGCCGCGACGATCCCAACCCCTTGTCTCTTTCATGGATACACCGCGACGAACGGTCTCTTCCAGGAACCTTTTCACAAGTTGCTTATACGCCTTCAGTTCACGAATCGTCATGGAACGTGCCAAGCGATCGCCCTGAAGCTGGATTTCACTAAACCGGCGATTCAGTTCAGCTTGTGAGGCTCGTTCCCCCTGGTGGTTCATCATATCAGAGAAATTTTTGGATTGAACCGGTTTGGAGCCTGAATCAGTAGAACTGATCCCGCTCTGAATCGGTCTGAATCCAGGATTGATTTTCATGGATACGCCCGCTTTCTATCATAGTTAGCCAATCGCCCATCAGCACAGTGCGCGTTGCGCCTGTGCGTGAGGATGAGGCTTTTATATATGCTGATCACATTCTATATATAATGTTAGATACACGTTACCATCAAGGACTTGTTTGTTTGTAGTCAACCTCTTTCCGGATGAGCATTCCCCAGTCAGGAAATGCTCATCCGGAAAGAGTGTGCCCATTCTTCTGATCAAGAAAGGCGTTCCATCAGCGGCACGCACGAACTCTGTCTAAATCTTCCTTCATCCATCGTTTCCAACATGCTTATCAATCATGAAAGACCCTCATGGGATGATCCATGCAAAAGGTTTAATTAGAAATGTTCGAAGCGATCTACCGGGAGAACAAATACAGTAGCTCCACCTACTTGAACTTCAACAGGTAGCGGCAGGTAAGAGTCGGTTGTTCCACTCATCGGTGTGACCGGAGTCACGAGCTGTTCACGAACCTTACAGCTGCTGCGAATGACGTTCATTACGGACTCGACTTGACCATCATCGACACCGATCATAAACGTCGTGTTGCCTGCCTTCAAAAATCCACCCGTACTGGCAAGCTTCGTTGCCCGAAAGTTTGCTTTGACCAATGCGCTGGATAATCGGTTGCTGTCTTTATCCTGTATAATCGCAACAATCAGTTTCATCCTGCATAACCTCCTTTAGAATAAGCACCTTACTAAATGCCCTGTCTATATATTAGACAATTACTCGTCAAAATCCTTCAAAATCCCTGTCTCCAGCGACAAAATCATCGCTGCCAAGACATCCTCCTGCTTCATGGAAGCATCGATAACTCTGATCCGTTCCGGGAACTGCTCTTTTAATAGGAAGTAACCCTCTCGCACTTTACGGTGAAACTCCAGGTTCTCCAGATCCAGACGGTTCACTTCGCGGCCATCATGAGCGTCGATCCGGGCAAGCCCCACTTCAGGCTCGATGTCCAGATATAAGGTCACATCCGGCATAAGATCACCAATCGCAAAGCGATTAATAGCCCATACATTCTCTATCCCAAGTCCACGGGCGTATCCTTGATAGACCAGACTGCTATCGACAAATCGGTCACAGATGACTGCTTTTCCAGCTCTCAGTGCAGGCTCTACCTTCTCCGCCAGATGCTGGCTGCGTGCAGCTGCATACAATAGCGCTTCGGTTCGAGCATCCATTGCCGTATGAAGAGGGTCCAGGATAATGGAACGTATTTTCTCCGCAATCTCAATCCCGCCAGGCTCTCGCGTAACTACGTAAGGTATACCCCGTTCTTCAAAATAAGAACCTATTCTACCGATCATCGTTGTTTTACCGGAACCCTCTCCCCCTTCCAGCGTAATGAATTTACCTCTGCCCTGCATATGCTTCCCTGCTTTCTATGTCGATAATTGCATCTATTGCTGAATTAACAAATATGCTTAGACCCTCTTGCTACAGGATATGATATACCCCGCCCAGAGGTGTATAGCTACAGCTATACTGGTACGTAATAATAACACAAAAATAATACAAGCTTGTTTTCTTTCTATAATACTATAGGTCAGCAGTTACTCCAAGATGAACAACAAAGTAAAGTGTCAACCGTAGATCATCCATACCCATAATGGAAGCATGATGGATCCGGCAATAGCACTGACAATCATGGATACCGAGCTGAGGGCTACCGCATTCTCTCCATATTCGAAAGACCTTGCCATGCCGAGGGCATGAGAAGCTGAACCCAGTCCGATTCCATAGGCATGTTCACTGCGAACCTTGGCCCATTTCAACAGCATCGGCCCCAGTAATATCCCCGAGAAACCTGCAATCATCACAAACAGCGATGTAAACGAGGCGTTGCCTCCAACCTGATCAGCAAGTTGAATAGCCACAGGAGTAGTCACGGACTTTGGCAATAAAGCGATGACCATCTCTTTAGGATACCCGAGCAAAATGGCGATTAAAGCGCCCGTGGCAATACCTGTAATACTGCCTCCGATCGTTCCACCCACAATTGGAATGATATTTTGCTTCAGCACATGCAGATGCCTGGACAAAGGAAAAGCGAGAGAAACGACTGCTGGGCCCAAAAGCTCTTGTATCCATTTGCCACCCAGCATGTAAGTATCCAGCTTTATACCGGAAATCACCAAGATCAGGATCAGGATGGCAGTCGTTGTGAGTACAGGCATAAGTATCGGCCATTTCAGTCTTTTATATAGACGAGTGGCTGGAATATATACAGCAATGGTTAGCGCGATCATTCCAATTCCGAGGATGAATGCTGACAAGGGATCGCCTCCTTTTTACCTGCATGAGACGATCTCCATGTCATGAGCCACTCACTCAATTTGGCAGATATCAGACATGTAATTAATGTACTAACGATCAAACCTAGGACCAATACCAATGTGTTGGCTCTAAAAAAATCAAAATGATTAATAATACCTACAGTGGGTGGGATGAACAACAATTGCAGATGCGATTGAAGCCACGTTGACCCTTCTTCTCCCCAACTCATTTTGATCCATCCCAGTTGAATGGCAATAAACAATACCAGCATGCCCACAATACTGCCTGTTAAGGGCAAATGTAATAGAGCTTGAATCAAGTTTCCAATCCAATAAAAACCGTACATCAACAAAACTTGCAGGACTATTCCTGTATATTTTTTTAGCGGAATACCCAAAGTGGTCCCTTCTTTCTTATGTCTACCTTTGTAAGTTGAACCAGAGCGTGTCTTCAAACCTGCCGAAAGCCGGAATGTAACTAAACGTGTCTGGAGCAGAGCATGGAGCAGGAGCGCTAACGAACCTGTGACGTCTTATTCAGCGATTTGAAGTGCCCGCAACAATCTAAGGAATCTGTAACACGCCATATTGGAGTAACCAGCCGTTTACAGCATGTTTGTTAGGTGAATCTGGTAAACAACGTGTCTCAGGTTCCTTACAAAATAAAAGGAGGACTCGAAGACTCAATAAGACGTCCTCGGTTCCTTAGAAAATCGTCTGGACGATTCGCCAGGATCAGCGAGCCTGGACTTCAAGATGTTGGACACTGACATCCTTCAACGTAATGCATGCCTGAGTTTGAAGACACATCCTAGCAAGTAGATAATGACCAAGAGACCCTCACATGTGTAGGGTCCATTATTGATATCCGTATTGGTCATATAGACTACCTATTGGTGAATGCAATTCAGATTTTTATGTGTAACTTTTAATCCTTCATGACCTTCAATACCTGTAGAGATGCATCTGATATTCCGTGAAACTTTGCTCCTTCATCCCGCAGGAGTTGTATACGTGCCACCATCGATGGGCTTAGGCGTTCCCCCGGATATACAAGCGGAATCCCTGGAGGATACGGGACTACCATCTCAGCTGATCGACAGCCCGCACTTTCTTCTATCGGGACATTGATCGTATCCGTCTCCACAATCGGTTGCAGTGTAAAGGAGATCGGTTCCGAGTAGCGAGTGTTTTCTTGTAAATTGTTCCACGTGGAAATATAATGAGCAGAACCTTTGGCAAGCTGTTGCGGTGGCTCTGCATTGGATTGGATCTGCTCATGCCCATTGGCAGAGCTGATGTGGTGTAAAGCCTGCAACAGGTGCTGAGCATCTTGCACCGTCGAGCCCAGGCTGAAGAGCAAGACGACGTACCGCTCGTCGCTCATCTCAGGCACACAGCCGCATGCTTCCAACTGCTGCTGTAGCCCATAACCGCTCAGTACCCCTGTGCCGTCATAGATGACGGCCTTAAATGAGTCCTGAGCGGTATACCCCGCGGCAGCTGGCATTGCCGCCGCGGTCAGGCCCTCCCGTGTCTGCTGCGCAGCGGACACGGACATGCCAGCCGGCTTCGCTGTTCCGGCTGGCGGTTCTTGCTGCAGCGGCTGTGCAGGCTGCAGCAACTGGAAGCGCGGCAGCTCCGCAAGGCCGCGCTTAAAGGCATTCACGGCGGCGAGCCCCGCCGTGAATGTGTTCGCGCCCTGCACGTGCAGCAGCCGGCGCGCCAGATCGAGCGAAGCCATCACCGGGTATGATGGGCTTGAACTTTGCACCATGGCCAGGCGCTGCCTTAACAGGGACCGATTTAACCGTGGTCCCTGAATGTGCAGCATGGCACCCATGGTGAAAGCCGTCAGCATCTTATGTGTCGACTGCACCACACCGTCTGCTCCGCACGACAGTGCAGAGACAGGCAGCTCCGGATGCTGCCCATAATGCGCGCCATGCGCTTCATCCACGAGCAATGGCATGCCAGCAGCGTGGCATACCTCGGCTATAGGCGTCAGATCAGCGCCCATGCCGTAATAATTGGGCAAAGTGACGAGTACGCCCTTTGCCTCAGGATAGGACTGGACAGCAGCCTGAACCGTCTCTACCGACGGCATGACCGCAAGTCCAGACGCAGGATCGACCCACGGCTCCAGAAATACAGCTCTTGCACCTGCCAGCATTAACCCGTGAATAACGGATTTGTGTACATTCCGCTGCACCAGTACAATACTGTTCGGCTCATCACACACAGTGAGCAATAAGGACAGATTACCTGCCGTACTGCCTCCCACAAGAAAGAAACTTTCCTCGGCACCAAAACAATCTGCCGCAAGCTCCTGCGCTTCCTGGATCACACCTTCCGGATGATGCAAATCGTCGGTGCCCGTAATCTCCGTAACATCCATCTCCATCATCTCCAGAAATGAACGCACCGGTATCAGTTCTATTTCCGAACAAGCCCCTTCATCGCCAGAACGTTTCCCACTACCCAGATCAGCCCCATGTTCATCCACCGAACTGAAACGCTCTACCCTATGGTTAGCATTCTTACCTACATCCCTCTGAGTCTCTCCGTTTTGCTGGTGTTCTTCATTAACAATTTCTTTAATAGGAAGTTGTCCCGTTTCTGCTTCTTCCACCAAATGTCGGTAAGCTTGTCCATTCTTATGCCCAGGCACATGAAAAGAACGCTGCTTCGAATCACGATACGCAAGCAACGCTTCATATAAAGGGGCTCTACTTGATTTATTTTTATGATCCATGAAGTACCATCCTGTACATATATAATGTGCGCCCGATGCGCTTCAAAATGCATTCTAATCTAAGCAACGCCCTTCTTCCCCATTTTCACACGCGTTACTGCAAATTTCCCATATCATTATATCAGCATACGCCTTCCTTGGATGGCAGACAAGACAATCTCTCCTCATAAAAACAGAAAAAGGCCCATTGGGCCTCTATACACATCAGCATCCTTGCAATGCGATGTTTAGCTTCTACTTCTATGGCAACATTGACTATGCGTTCTTTTGTACCCAAATCTGTTTCATCTGATTGATAAAATAATTGTACTTGGCATCCTGCGCATCGGTATGAACCATTTCTGCTTCACAAGTGTCACATATGAATTCAGATACAATAAAAATACCTTCTCTTTTTCTTTGCTCGCAGATAATACATGTGTGTTCGGCATGTTCTTCCATGAACCATCCCACCTTGTTTTACGTTTACTATCAGTATTGCACAGTTTCTATTATTTTAAACATTTTCATAGTGCTTTCTTTCTATAAAATATATATATTCGCCCACCCCCTCTTGGGTGTCTGTACCGAAAAATACATTCATTCTCCCTACAAGAACATTCACTTGCTTATGTAATACAGTTATCCTACATTCCACCGCATTTACCTCTACATCACGCATCCCTTGGCCTGACTCAAACTTATATTCAATTTCCTTAAAAAAACTTGGAATCTCAGCCGATATATAATACATGATAACGATATCAAAGCCTGACAGTCCGTGCATTCGGGAGTATACTGAGATAAGCTCCGTCGAATCTCAATATCTTGTACAATCGTCATGGCGTGAGATACAAGGTTCATATATACATACATGATTCTTTCCCTTTTACACGTGTAAAAACGAATACCTACCCCACACAAACGTGAATCCGAAGGAGGATATATAATCGTATGATCGCCGAACCGGAGAATAAGGCAACATTTTATCAATACCGGCTTCTGAAAAAAAAGGCTATCGCCCGCAGCGTCATTTATAGCTATCTATGTCTGCCGGTCATCATGCTCTTATTCAATCTACTTGCATTCTCCTGGACTGGCCTTTTCTTTTTTGTGCTGGCAGGCCCAATTACCATCTGGATTCATTATGTCATCGCAAGAACCATATTACTTCTGGTCCGTACCTCTTATGCCAAACGCTGGCGCTGGAATCTGCGTATGCCCTGGTTAGGTTATATCCCTGATCAGCATTTCAGCTTCCGTATGTTTGTCCGGGTACATCTAAACATGAGCTGGATTGGGCTATGTATCATTACAATATGTTTGATATGGTCGCCATTGTCCTTCACCCTCTCGCTGATTTTCTGGCATCTGTGGTTGCTGGGCCCTCGCTTATATGTTGTCATGGTTCTCTCCCGCGAGCGCAAAGATGGACTCATCAAATTGAATGAACAAGATGTCTCATACTATCTGCAATAATTGCCCTTCATTCATCAGTAGAACATGTACCTCAATTACCTGTAATACATAATGGCTGAGCCCTTTCGGATATTCTGATACAATACAGGATTGTGGTATCATCTAGCTGATTCAACTCACTTGCTTAAATAAAGGTTATCCACTGTGGATAACCTTTATTTGTCGTACTTTCTCATCCATTATCCACAGCATGGGCATAGTTAAATGAGTTATCCCCACACCAGGCTCCATTATTCAAATCTTTTTCGCCTGTTGTTACATATCTCATAACCTGATTTGTTTCGTAGAACTTTCGCCTTGAGCGATCTCTGACTCAGTCTCAGCTCTATCTTCCTTTCTAGTTAAGCCGTGTTCACCAGTCATTCAATACCTCACAATGCTTTTATAGAAATCTACACCTCTGTATTTAAAGCTTACCAATCCCCTATAGTTCAAGCACACATACCCCTATCCCTGTTCCATAAATTCTAATACACTTTCTGTGTAACTCTCATACCCTCTCCTGCGCTTTACGCGGGCGATCGTTTCTCCCATTACTACTAAAGCTTACTTCGTAAATAACAAAAAGCCCCCGATCAAGTACACGGGAGCTTTACTATATAAGGAACATCACAGCGTTAATTAATCATATCCAACCTTACCTGCAACAGCTCAATCGTCTTCAGCCAATGATTTAACTGTCGTTTGAGTAGCATCATTTCTAGGAACCATTAGTGTAAAGGAACCATCATGTACCGCTAAATGCACAGTATGTCCTTCCTTTGCAAATACACGCAAGGTACTGGATTCATTGGATGTACCCTTGGCTTGCCTCTCTGTCCAACCCCAGCTTTTAATCTCGTCTAAATATACCTCAGGCAAGCTAGTGCTTTCACTAATACCAGACAGCGTATATCGAACATAATCCATATCCGAATTATTTTCGGACTGGTCAGATTTATTCGCTACTTTAGGTACCGGAAAACTCTTCTCGTTAACCGCACCTTCATATGAAGTCCATACAGCTCCTGAAGCTTCACCGCATCCTGCCAGAACAACAGTCAGACAAAGCAACAGAAATGATTGTAGTCCAAGTCTCCGCCAACTTAACACACACACCCTCCTTTTCACAGCTGCACATTCCAGCTCTGTGGTCAGGTACTTTTAGCATATTTAACATAGTCCTATTATACTGGTTTTACCGCTGTTATCCGTAACAAAAATGTTACCTTCCAATATCGATCATGTTAGGGCTTCTGCTCATTATATTTAATCCTTATAAACAAATAAAAACCACCACCGAATAACATCGGCAGTGGTTAATTGCTTGGCGGCGTCCTACTCTCCCAGGACCCTGCGGTCCAAGTACCATCGGCGCTAGAGGGCTTAACGGTCGTGTTCGGGATGGGTACGTGTGGAACCCCTCCGCCATCGCCACCAAACGCATAGCTTAGCTTACATTCAGAGATCGTTCTCTGAAAACTAGATTCGAAACGAAACTTACGCGATCAGAACTTGCATATTGGATAAGCCCTCGACCGATTAGTACTGGTCAGCTCCATGCATTGCTGCACTTCCACCCCCAGCCTATCTACCTCGTCGTCTTCAAGGGGTCTTACATACTGGGAAATCTCATCTTGAGGGGGGCTTCACGCTTAGATGCTTTCAGCGTTTATCCCGTCCGTACATAGCTACCCAGCGGTGCTCCTGGCGGAACAACTGGTACACCAGCGGTACGTCCATCCCGGTCCTCTCGTACTAAGGACAGCTCCTCTCAAATTTCCTACGCCCACGACAGATAGGGACCGAACTGTCTCACGACGTTCTGAACCCAGCTCGCGTACCGCTTTAATGGGCGAACAGCCCAACCCTTGGGACCTACTTCAGCCCCAGGATGCGATGAGCCGACATCGAGGTGCCAAACCTCCCCGTCGATGTGGACTCTTGGGGGAGATAAGCCTGTTATCCCCAGGGTAGCTTTTATCCGTTGAGCGATGGCCCTTCCATGCGGTACCACCGGATCACTAAGCCCGACTTTCGTCCCTGCTCGACTTGTAGGTCTCGCAGTCAAGCTCCCTTATGCCTTTGCACTCTTCGAATGATTTCCAACCATTCTGAGGGAACCTTTGGGCGCCTCCGTTACTCTTTAGGAGGCGACCGCCCCAGTCAAACTGCCCACCTGACACTGTCCCCGCACCGGATTACGGTACCAGGTTAGAACCTAGATACGATCAGGGTGGTATCCCAACGTTGCCTCCACACAAGCTGGCGCTCATGTCTCTTAGGCTCCCACCTATCCTGTACAGATCGTACCCAAATTCAATATCAAGCTGCAGTAAAGCTCCATGGGGTCTTTCCGTCTTGTCGCGGGTAACCTGCATCTTCACAGGTATTAAAATTTCACCGGATCTCTCGTTGAGACAGCGCCCAAGTCGTTACGCCATTCGTGCGGGTCAGAATTTACCTGACAAGGAATTTCGCTACCTTAGGACCGTTATAGTTACGGCCGCCGTTTACTGGGGCTTCGGTTCACAGCTTCGGATTGCTCCTAACCACTCCCCTTAACCTTCCAGCACCGGGCAGGCGTCAGCCCGTATACTTCGCCTTACGGCTTCGCACAGACCTGTGTTTTTGCTAAACAGTCGCTTGGGCCTTTTCACTGCGGCCCCCTCGTGCTATTCACACTACCGGGGCACCCCTTCTCCCGAAGTTACGGGGTCATTTTGCCGAGTTCCTTAACGAGAGTTCTTCCGCGCGCCTTAGAATACTCTTCTCGCCTACCTGTGTCGGTTTGCGGTACGGGCACCATCACCTGGCTAGAGGCTTTTCTTGGCAGTGTGAGATCATGACCTTCGCTACTGTAATTTTCACTCCCCATCACAGCTCAGCCTTACAATGTGCGGATTTGCCTACACATCAGCCTTACTGCTTAGACGGACATCCATCAGTCCGCGTCACTACCCTACTGCGTCCCCCCATTGCTCATAACGGCTTACGGTGGTACAGGAATTTCGACCTGTTGTCCTTCGACTACGCCTTTCGGCCTCGCCTTAGGTCCCGACTTACCCTGAGCGGACGAGCCTTCCTCAGGAACCCTTAGGCTTTCGGCGGATCAGATTCTCACTGATCTTTTCGTTACTCATACCGGCATTCTCACTTGTATAATGTCCAGCGCTCCTTACGGTACACCTTCAACCCTTATACAACGCTCCCCTACCCCTGATGCAAAGCATCAAGCCATAGCTTCGGTGGTGTGTTTAGCCCCGTTACATTTTCGGCGCAGAGTCACTCGACCAGTGAGCTATTACGCACTCTTTCAATGGTGGCTGCTTCTAAGCCAACATCCTGGTTGTCTGTGCAACTCCACATCCTTTCCCACTTAACACACACTTGGGGACCTTAGCTGATGGTCTGGGCTGTTTCCCTTTTGACAATGGATCTTAGCACTCACTGTCTGACTCCCGGAAGTAAGTCTATGGCATTCGGAGTTTGACTGAGCTTGGTAACCCTTGCGGGCCCCGCACCCAATCAGTGCTCTACCTCCACGACTCTGTTTTCCGAGGCTAGCCCTAAAGCTATTTCGGGGAGAACCAGCTATCTCCGAGTTCGATTGGAATTTCTCCGCTACCCCCACCTCATCCCCGCATTTTTCAACATGCGTGGGTTCGGGCCTCCAGTGCGTGTTACCGCACCTTCACCCTGGACAGGGGTAGATCACCCGGTTTCGGGTCTACGTCCACGTACTACATCGCCCTATTCAGACTCGCTTTCGCTGCGGCTCCGGCTCTTCACCTTAACCTTGCACGGGAACGTAACTCGCCGGTTCATTCTACAAAAGGCACGCCATCACCCCTAAAACGGGCTCTGACTTTTTGTAAGCACACGGTTTCAGGTTCTATTTCACTCCCCTTCCGGGGTGCTTTTCACCTTTCCCTCACGGTACTGCTTCACTATCGGTCGCTAGGAAGTATTTAGCCTTGGCAGATGGTCCTGCCGGATTCATACGGGGTTTCACGTGCCCCGCACTACTCGGGATCCGTCTCGGAGGGAACAGACTTTCAATTACAGGGCTTTTACCTTCTTTGGCGGGCCTTTCCAGACCTCTTCGCTTAATCGGTTCCTTTGTAACTCCATGTGAGACGTCCCACAACCCCAAAGAGCAAGCTCTCTGGTTTGGGCTTCTCCGCGTTCGCTCGCCGCTACTGACGGAATCACTATTGTTTTCTCTTCCTCAGGGTACTTAGATGTTTCAGTTCCCCTGGTATGCCTCTACATAACCTATGTATTCAGTTATGAGTAACTGGAAATTACCCCAGCTGGGTTTCCCCATTCGGACACCCCCGGATCAAAGCTTGCTTACAGCTCCCCGAGGCAGTTTCGTTGTTCGCCACGTCCTTCATCGGCTCCTAGCGCCTAGGCATCCTCCGTGTGCTCTTAGTAGCTTAACCATATTGCTCCGGTTTTGACTGCTCGCTTCCCTTGTTTTGGACTACGTCCAAAGCCAAAAGTCGCTCCCACCCAATACCATCGCAAAAGCAATTAAGTACCAATTTATTAAACTTGTTTAACACAAGTTCAGCTAAAAAGGAATGTTCTAATTCGCGTTTGTTTCGTTTCGATATCTAGTTTTCAAAGAACAAGCTCCATGCAAAAGCAAGCTGTTTGAGAGTTTGAGCTCTCAAAACTGAGCAACGAGTGAGTGTTTTGTAGCTTAGCTACATATTTGAATGTTTCCGTTGCAGGAAACGATTCTCCATAGAAAGGAGGTGATCCAGCCGCACCTTCCGATACGGCTACCTTGTTACGACTTCACCCCAATCATCTATCCCACCTTCGGCGGCTGGCTCCTTGCGGTTACCCCACCGACTTCGGGTGTTATAAACTCTCGTGGTGTGACGGGCGGTGTGTACAAGACCCGGGAACGTATTCACCGCGGCATGCTGATCCGCGATTACTAGCAATTCCGACTTCATGCAGGCGAGTTGCAGCCTGCAATCCGAACTGAGACCGGCTTTGTTGGGATTGGCTCCATCTCGCGATTTCGCAGCCCGTTGTACCGGCCATTGTAGTACGTGTGTAGCCCAGGTCATAAGGGGCATGATGATTTGACGTCATCCCCACCTTCCTCCGGTTTGTCACCGGCAGTCTATCTAGAGTGCCCATCCGAAATGCTGGCAACTAAATATAAGGGTTGCGCTCGTTGCGGGACTTAACCCAACATCTCACGACACGAGCTGACGACAACCATGCACCACCTGTCTCCTCTGTCCCGAAGGAAAGATACATCTCTGTACCGATCAGAGGGATGTCAAGACCTGGTAAGGTTCTTCGCGTTGCTTCGAATTAAACCACATACTCCACTGCTTGTGCGGGTCCCCGTCAATTCCTTTGAGTTTCAGTCTTGCGACCGTACTCCCCAGGCGGAGTGCTTAATGTGTTAACTTCGGCACCAAGGGTATCGAAACCCCTAACACCTAGCACTCATCGTTTACGGCGTGGACTACCAGGGTATCTAATCCTGTTTGCTCCCCACGCTTTCGCGCCTCAGCGTCAGTTACAGCCCAGAGAGTCGCCTTCGCCACTGGTGTTCCTCCACATATCTACGCATTTCACCGCTACACGTGGAATTCCACTCTCCTCTTCTGCACTCAAGTCACCCAGTTTCCAGTGCGATCCGGGGTTGAGCCCCGGGATTAAACACCAGACTTAAATGACCGCCTGCGCGCGCTTTACGCCCAATAATTCCGGACAACGCTTGCCCCCTACGTATTACCGCGGCTGCTGGCACGTAGTTAGCCGGGGCTTTCTTCTCAGGTACCGTCACCTTGAGAGCAGTTACTCTCCCAAGCGTTCTTCCCTGGCAACAGAGCTTTACGATCCGAAAACCTTCATCACTCACGCGGCATTGCTCCGTCAGGCTTTCGCCCATTGCGGAAGATTCCCTACTGCTGCCTCCCGTAGGAGTCTGGGCCGTGTCTCAGTCCCAGTGTGGCCGATCACCCTCTCAGGTCGGCTACGCATCGTCGCCTTGGTGAGCCGTTACCTCACCAACTAGCTAATGCGCCGCAGGCCCATCCCCAAGTGACAGATTGCTCCGTCTTTCCAGTTCTCTTCAGGCGAAGAAAACAATTATTCGGTATTAGCTACCGTTTCCGGTAGTTGTCCCAAACTTGAGGGCAGGTTGCCTACGTGTTACTCACCCGTCCGCCGCTAACCATCAGAGAAGCAAGCTTCTCATCAAGTCCGCTCGACTTGCATGTATTAGGCATGCCGCCAGCGTTCGTCCTGAGCCAGGATCAAACTCTCCAATAAAGTATTGAAAAGAGCGATAAGCTCATTTTGAATCTGACGAGATTAAAAATCTCATTTGTGCTCCAGTCGATTCAAGCCAAGGCTCGTCTCAACTTTCGCGTTCATTCTGCAAGCAGAATATTTACTCACTCGTTGTTCAGTTTTCAAAGATCAAACTTGTTTCGTTACCGAATGTTGTTCTCTTCAGCAACTTTTATATCTTATCACATCCGAACCAACTTTGCAAGCTCTTTTTTTAAGTTTCTTTCGAAGCTTATTTGTTTTGCTTGCCGCACCGTGTAAATCGTGTTTTCTTGGCCGGAATTAGAATATACCATGTACAGATTTTGATTGCAAGTCTTTTTTTGTTTAATTATTAATTTATCTATAATCATCGTGATTTATCTACATGACTACACTTTTTTCACATAAAAAGGCCTCTCTATAAAAGAAAGACCCTCTCATCAAGTTTCTCTACTATCTATAATTAACCGATAACCTCTTGAATGTGGAGCTGCCGCTGCTGCATTAAGTTAATGATGGTTCCTTCTACTGACACCATAGGCCGCGTAGGATGATCCCGATCAGAGAATATGATCTCTCCAATTTGGTTATTGCTCAGTTTTACTCGGATGCCATTATGGATCTGGGTCGACCGTTGAACAAATACACTTACAATTGCAGGATCTAATTTCCCGAACGCTTCACTCTGGATCTGTTCCAGGACCAGATACGGTGATTGTGCCTTACGATAGATCTTCTCTAACGTCATGGCGTGGAAAATATCAGCGATAGCTACAATTTTCGCGTAAATATGAATCTGCGTTCCGCTAAGCTGTAATGGGTAGCCCGATCCATCCACTTTTTCGTGATGCTGCAAGGCTGCAAGTCTAGCCCCCTCATTAATGGCTTTTGCCTGTTTAAGCACCTGATAACCGTATTTGGTATGCTGGCGGATCTCTTCCTGCTCTGCTACCGTCAATGTGGATGGTTTATGGAGAATCTGCGGATCTACTTTGTTGTTACCAATATCATGGAACAAGCCTGCAAAAGCAACCTGCATCCAATCCTTAGAGGGGAGATCCATCCATTGGGCCAATTGATACGATGTGATCGCGCTCAGTACAGCATGGTGATATACATAATCATGTTCTTGCATTACTCGTGGGCTGAAGGTAAGTACATTATATTGTTTGAGATGTACAAACACAGACTCCAACTGTGTACGCAACTCATATACAGGCAATTCAGCCGCCAGAGAGGACAGGAATGCATTTTTGGTTAGTCCGACCATCTTCTCATACTCATCCTGTAGAGACGTTACTGCAGGAGCTGTGGTGACGTTCCCTGTCTTCCCTGACCGTTCCCCATTATTCTCATTTGTTGTACCTCCTGCGGGCCCAGATGCACTTTTGGTGCCTGTACTGCCTGATACCATTCTTTCTTGTTCAATATCTACCTGGTGAATCATAAAGGCTCTGAGAACTTCCATATCCTTGGGTAAAATGACTTTGCCCTTCTGAAGCAGAACGTTGCCGCGAAGCGTTTGCACATCACTTCCAAGTTTGAGTCCTGGTTTGACTTCTGACAGGGTGATTAATCCCATGTTTATTCTCCTCACTCATCGTTCTTCTATGTTAATAACAAAACAAGACCATAGTCCCGGTTTTTTCATGATATTTCCCATTATATTACTCAAAAATCAGGCTGTACATCCTAGATTCTGATTAATCAAAGTGATGGTTCCTTTATACAACAAAAGGGCCCCCAGTGGGAGCCCTCTTAGTCTTATTCCAATCTCCAAGAGATTGGTTTTCAGAAATTCTATTCTTATGCTTCCGAACCGGAATCGTCGCCATCAACTTCAGCATCAGCTTCCGCGTCAGAAATGGTGCCTTCTTCCAGGCTTACTGCCGGAGTTTGGGTCTCCCCGCCTTCCGATCCTTCAAGCAATTCGTCGTCTGGTTCTTCTTCATTCTTATCAATTCGGCTGACTGTGGCCACCGAATCCTCATCACGAATATGAATCAGTTTCACACCTTGCGTGTACCTACCCATGGTCGATATGCCTTCCATGCTCATCCGGATCAAAGTACCGCTAGACGTGATAATCATCAGATCCTCTTCGGTTTTAACCATTTTGAGGCTGACTACAGCGCCGTTCTTCTCTGTGACATTGATGGTTTTAATCCCTTTACCACCACGAGTCTGCATCCGATAATCACTGACAGGTGTACGTTTACCGTAACCTTTGGCTGTAACGATCAGAACATCAAGCTCTTTATCGACTACATCCATGCCAATAACGGCATCCTGTTCATCCAAAGTGATCCCTTTAACCCCGGTTGCACTACGTCCCATGGAACGTACATTACCTTCCGAGAATCGGATAGACATCCCGTGAGCTGTACCCATAATGATCTCTTGCTGTCCATCGGTCAGCTTAACATCAATCAGGATATCATCATCACGCAAGGAAATACCGATCAGGCCGCCTTTGCGGATATTGGTGTAATCCTCAAGTGGCGTCTTCTTCACAACCCCTTGACGGGTAGCAAAGAACAAGTATCTGTCACTTTCAAATTCCTGAACTGGAATCACGGCATTAACCGATTCACCCTGCTCGATCTGGATCAGATTGATAATTGGTGTTCCCCGTGCGGTACGTCCAAGCTCTGGAATCTCGTAAGCTTTGAGACGATACACTTTACCTTTGTCAGTGAAGAACATGAGGTAATTGTGAGAGTTGGTCACAAATAGATGCTCAACAAAGTCGGTATCTTTGGTGTCCATCCCTACAACGCCACGTCCACCACGCTTCTGGCTGCGGTATGTGGATACCGGCAGACGTTTCACGTAGCCTGTATGGGTAATCGTGATAATAACCTCTTCACGTGGAATCAGGTCCTCATCCAGAATACTCTCTTCACCTACCGTGATCTCTGTACGGCGATCATCGCTAAAGCGGTCGCGAATCTCTTGAAGCTCCGTACTGATAATCTCAAGCACCAGATGCTCATTAGCCAAGATTTCACGATACTCCCTGATTTTGACCATCAGTTCGTTATACTCGTTTTCAATACGTTCGCGTTCCAAACCTGTGAGGCGTTGCAAACGCATATCGAGAATCGCTTGAGCCTGATCATGACTGAGTGAGAAACGCTCAATCAAACCTTCTCTGGCTGCATCTGCATTACTGGATGAACGAATCAACGTAATAATCTCATCGATATGATCCAGCGCAATGCGCAAGCCTTCCAGAATGTGTGCACGAGCTTCAGCCTTCTTCAGTTCAAACTGCGTACGTCTGCGAATAACCTCAATCTGATGCTGCAGATAGTGATACAACACTTCACGCAAGTTCAGGATTTTAGGCTCTTTATTTACAATCGCAAGCATGTTAATTCCGAAAGTGGATTGCATCGATGTATGTTTGTACAAGTTGTTCAGAACAACCCCCGGATTCACGTCTCTGCGAAGCTCAATTACAACCCGCATACCGTTACGGTCAGACTCATCACGAAGATCTGTAATGCCATCAATCTTTTTATCACGTACCAACTCAGCGATTTTCTCAACGAGTCTCGCCTTGTTCACCTGATAAGGGAGCTCTGTAACGATAATTCTCGCTTTATTGTTATTCTCTTCGATGTTGGTTTTGGCCCGCATCGTTACTGAACCACGTCCGGTCTGATACGCTTGACGAATGCCGGAGCGTCCCAAAATGTAACCGGACGTTGGGAAGTCTGGTCCTTGAATGTAATCCATCAGTTCCATGGATGTAATATCAGGATTTTGAATCATGGCCTGTACGCCGTCAATGACCTCTCCCAAATTATGAGGAGGAATATTGGTCGCCATACCTACCGCGATCCCGCCGACCCCATTGACAAGCAAGTTGGGGAAACGAGCAGGCAGAACGATTGGTTCATGTTCTTCACCGTCATAGTTCGGCTGGAAGTCAATCGTATCCTTGTTGATATCTCTGAGCATTTCCATTGCAATCTTGGACAGACGAGCTTCGGTATAACGCATCGCTGCTGCCATATCGCCATCGACCGATCCAAAGTTACCATGTCCATCTACGTGCATATAACGCAGGGAGAAATCCTGTGCCATCCGTACCATCGTCTCGTAAACAGCAGAGTCACCGTGCGGGTGATACTTACCGATAACTTCGCCGACGATTCTGGCTGATTTTTTATGTGGTTTATCGGGTGTCATGCCAAGCTCCGACATTGCGTACAGAATACGCCGGTGAACCGGCTTCAATCCATCACGCACGTCAGGTAAGGCACGGCTAACAATGATGCTCATCGCATAATCCATAAACGATTCACGCATCTCGACGCCAATATCCCGATCTGTAATCTGCGAGTTCATTTCTTCCGCCATGCTGGACCTCCTTCTTGTCCTAAACAAACGTTCCATTCCGTCATGCTAAAAAAATTGATTATATGTGAAAAGCCTAACAAGGCTAAAACCGCGCAAGAACGCTACTCTTTATTATATTACTTTCACAAAAGTTACACAATTAAACGTCCGCTGGGCAATAGCCTTTCTTCCGGGAACTTCTGCGTCTCTGGGGATTCGCCCTGCCTTCCTCCCCAATTGCACATACAATGCTAGAAAAAGCGGCATATGTACTGTGCCCACCGAGGCTAAAGCCGTTCCCGTTCTACGATCAAACTGCAAATTGTGCAGCTCATCGCACAAAACGCCATATTTCTCTATTATACCACTGAAATCGTCTCTTGTCCTTCGATTTCTCCGTGTCTTCCCCTCTTGAGAACTGAGCAAAACATGAAAGGACTGATGAATCTTGGGTATTCAGCGTGTCTCCAGCAAATGGGCCAAAACAGCTGTGTTACAACGCAGTCGCAATGTGAATGAATATATCCCTGTGACCCGAAAATATAGCCGTCAAACCCTGGAACGGATGACTGAATTATTCGAGTCGAACTATATCAAACCGGACCGTGGCACTTACGGCAATGGAGTTATGCGGGTGAAAACCACCCGTATGTACCAACCTGTGTTTTATTCCGAAGATTCCACCACAGATACAGAGGTTACTGAAGAACACAATGATCGGAACCTATCCGAAGATACCGAAGCAAGTGTTGTTACCTCCAGAGCTACCCAACTCACAACAACATATCAACTCCAATATGGAACAGAGGAAAGGTTATTTCATTCCTTGGACGATCTTGAACGGGCACTGAATGATCGTATACAGAAACGTGACTATATCATTCAACAAGGGATCCCGCTGATGAAGCATGAAGGTTTGCCTTTTGACTTGCGCGTGTTAACCCAGAAAAATCTGCAACACAACTGGGAGACAACAGGTGTACTGGGACGAGTCGCCGCCCCGGGAAAAATCATCACCAACATTCATGGTGGTGGACGATTGGCCACGTTCGAAGAACTCGTACTCCCCCATCTGCATCAGGATGGCTTCAAGAAGCTTCGCCATGAGCTGTACCGATTAGGCATTCATACCGCCGTGCAATTGCAAACATCATTTCCAAGGCTCAAGGAGATTGGTATAGATATTGCACTAGACGAAGAAGGACGCCCCTGGATTCTTGAAGTCAATACACTGCCAGGCATTTATGCTTTTGGCTTACTACCGGACAAGGAGACCTACCGGAAGATCAAACGATATGCGATTGCCTACGGTCGTCTGCCCTCCAAAAAGAGCAAAAGCTCTCGTCCATCCCCTAAAGCACAGGCCTCAGCTACCAAAAGACGTGTACGTCGATAAAAACCAATACGGGAGTCTATTAGTCTCCCTCTTCGATATTTCCAATAATATAAAAAGGCGCCCTCTCAGGCGCCTCTTCTTATCGTTAAATGTCGAGGTTTTTCACGTATTTCGCATTTTCCTGGATAAAGTCACGACGCGGTTCAACGTTATCCCCCATGAGGGTGTCGAACATGGCATCAGCAAGTATGGCATCGTTGATCGATACTTGCATCATGGTCCGGCTCTCCGGATCCATCGTCGTTTCCCACAATTGTCCGGCATTCATCTCACCGAGACCTTTGTAACGCTGAACGTTGAATTTCGCATTTTCACCGAGCGTTGCAATAATTTCATCGCGCTCTTTCTCGGAACCAGCATAGCGAATCACTTTGTTACGCTCAATCTTGAACAATGGCGGTTGCGCAATATATACATAACCTGCCTCAATGATTTTGCGCATGTACCGATACAGGAATGTCAGCAACAGTGTTCGGATATGAGCACCATCGACATCGGCATCGGTCATCAAAATGATTTTGTGATAACGAGCTTTGGCAATATCAAAGTCATCACCAATACCTGTACCCATCGCCGTAATAATCGCTCTAATCTCCGCATTACCCAAGATCCGGTCCAGACGAGCTTTTTCCACGTTCAGAATCTTACCACGGAGCGGCAAAATCGCTTGGAAATGACGATCCCGACCTTGCTTCGCTGATCCGCCCGCAGAGTCACCTTCGACGATGTACAATTCGCTGATTGAAGCATCCTTGGATGAACAGTCGGCCAGTTTACCTGGAAGTGAGCTTACTTCCAGTGCACCTTTACGCCGTGTCAGTTCCCGTGCTTTACGAGCAGCTTCACGTGCACGGGCAGCTTGCAGACCTTTTTCCAAAATGCGACGGGATACGGAAGGATTCTCTTCCAGGAACTCCTGCAGCTTCTCGGCAAACAAGGATTCGACAATACCACGTACTTCACTGTTACCAAGCTTGGTCTTCGTCTGTCCTTCAAATTGCGGTTCCGGAATCTTGACCGAAATAATAGCCGTCAAACCTTCACGCACATCATCTCCGGAAAGGTTGCCGGTGCTGTCCTTGATTACTCCCGCCTTACGGGCGTAGTCATTGATGATCCGTGTAAGGGCACTCTTGAAGCCTGATTCATGCGTTCCGCCCTCATGCGTGTTGATATTGTTCGCGAAGGAATAGATGTTCTCGGTGTAGTTGTCATTGTATTGCAGGGCAACTTCCACCTGAATGTTATCTCTGGAACCTTCAACGTAAATTGGATTTTCATGCAATACTTCGCGCTTCTGGTTGAGGAAGGAGACGTATTCGATAATGCCGCCTTCGTACAGGAACGAGTTGGTTGCACCTGTACGCTCATCCGTCAATGTAAGACCAATACCCTTGTTCAGGAACGCCAGCTCACGAATACGGGCAAGCAAGATGTCATATTCATAAACTCTCGTTTCCGTGAAAATTTCAGGGTCCGGATGGAACCTAACTGTTGTTCCTGTTTCGTCAGTTGTACCGATCACTTTCAGGTCATACTGTGGAGCTCCACGGCGATATTCCTGTTGGTAGATATGTCCTTCACGTTTAACCGTTACAACCACTTTTTCAGAGAGAGCATTTACAACGGACACACCAACACCATGCAAACCACCGGATACTTTATATCCGCCGCCGCCAAATTTTCCTCCTGCGTGGAGGACAGTCATAACTACCTCAAGTGCAGGACGTTTCATTTTGGCATGTTCGCCGACAGGAATACCCCGTCCGTTATCGACTACAGTTACGCTGTTATCTTCATGGATACTGACCTCAATGTGGTCACAGTAACCAGCAAGCGCTTCGTCGATACTGTTGTCCACTACTTCCCAGACCAGATGATGCAGGCCCTTGGAACTGGTGGAACCGATATACATCCCCGGACGCTTCCGTACGGCTTCCAATCCTTCAAGGACCTGAATTTCATTCGCATCATATGACGGTTGATTCATAGACATGCCTTTCACCTACTTCTATAGATTCAATATCGTAAATATGCGTTAACTAAGAATGTTTGCTGAAATAGGCAACGTCCTTCATTCAGCCAGCTGTCCACATAAAGACAAGCAGTAAAAGACACACCTTTTATGCCAATCCAATGCTAGAGATCAGGAAAAATGTGAGCCCGCTTCTTCAGCGTGGCTGAGGAAATAGGCGAGTAGTACACAATGTTTTTGGTCACCACAATGGACTTGGCTTCCTCTTCGCCGATGTGTTCCACTGTTTTTTCCTGCTCGGCATGCGTGACATACTGCTTGGAGATCTTTGAGGATTTTTCAATCGATATATCAAAAATAGCGACCAATTCGGAAGAACGGATAATCTTCTCACCGCCCAGATGAATGTACATAAGCCCTCACTCCTTAGCGTTCAACCTGTCCGGCATGAACGTGATAAATACTGGCATCTTTGAGCTTGTCAACGTTCAGGCTCTCGATCCCCGTAGCCGTAATAAAGGTTTGCACCTTGCTCTGGAACGTTTCGATCAGCTGTGTCTGGCGAAAAGGATCCAGTTCGGACAGGACGTCGTCGAGCAGCAGGACCGGATATTCTCCGATTTCTTCGTGAATCAGTTCAATTTCCGCAAGTTTAAGGGACAACGCCGTTGTGCGCTGCTGCCCCTGCGAGCCATATGTTTGTACTTCCCGATCGTTAATGAAAAAGGACAGGTCATCCCGATGCGGCCCACTAAGGGTTGTGCCTCGGCGAATCTCCTGCTCTTTCATTTGTGATAATTTTATCATAAATTGGTCCATTAAGACAGCTTCATCTTCTTCAGCGGCTTCGCTGAAGGAAGGAAGGTAGGCCAGCCGCAGGACTTCTCCGCCTCCGGTGATCCCTTGATGAATCGTTTCTGCCCACTTTTGCAGTTTCTTTATGAATTGTTTCCTTTTTTTGACGATTTTAACACCATGCTCAACCAGTTGTTCGTTCCATACCTCAAGCATGGTCTGGGCCGATGCCCCTTGTCCCCATAGCTGCTTGAGCAAATTGTTTCGTTGGACCAGCACTTTTTGATATTGCTGCAGATGATACAGGTAGCCGGGTGCAACCTGTCCGATCTCCATGTCAAGAAACCGGCGGCGGACCCCCGGTGTGCCTTTTACGATCTCCAGATCTTCCGGTGCAAACATCACGACATTAAGCGCGCCGACAAAATCACTTAACTTGCGCTGCTCCAGTCCGTTAATCTTCGCTTTTTTGCCTTGTTGTGACAGAGACAGTTCAAGCTTGACCGCTCCGTACTTTTTGTCGACTTCTGCTGCAAGTCTGGCACGTTCCTCACCAAAACGGATTAACTCCTTGTCACGGGATGTACGGTGGCTCTTGGTGAGTGCAAGTACAAAAATCGCCTCTGCAAGATTGGTCTTGCCTTGAGCATTTTGCCCGATCAATAAGTTTACAGGACCAAAAGAGTCCAGTCTCAGATGTTCATAATTGCGGAAATTCTGCAGATCAATGCTGTTCACAAACACGCGGTAACCTCCCTTTTATCCCGTCCGTCAGGAGGCAGCAGGATCGAACTGGTCTTCTTATTCTGCGGCAACTTCGAATGTGCCTTCTCCGTCCACTTCAACGATATCCCCAGGGTATAACTTACGTCCCCGGCGTTCCTCAGGCTCTTTATTCACACGTACAAGTCCCTCCTGAAGCAAAGCTTTGGCCATACCTCCAGTTGGGATGCAATCAGCGAGTTTCAAAAATTGATCAAGCTTAATATATTCCGTTCGAATCGTAACTTGGTTCACTGTGATCTTCCTTTCGTTAGTTGGTCGTCCGGTATGGCAATATGACGTAAAGGCTGTGACTGTCATCCAGTGGTTTCAAGATGATTGGACTCATGACACCTGTAAAAGCGATCATCAGCTGCTCACTTTCGACGACTTTCAGCACATCCAGCATGTATTTGGAGTTGAACGAGATTTTTAACGGATCTCCTGTAAACTCGGCAGGTTCGATTTCTTCTCTTACTTTACCTAGCTCGGAAGAGCTTGAGGAAATTTCGACTGTTCCCGAATCCATCGTTTGCATACGCACGATGTTTGTTTTCTCTTCACGCGACAGCAAATAAGCCCGGTCAATGGATTCACTTAATTTTTTTGTATCTAAAACAAGTTCTGTTTTGTATGACGTTGGAATAATTCTAGAAGTATCGGGATATGTTCCGTCCAAAATACGAGAGTAGAACAATACACGGTCGATTTTGAATAGGACTTGGTTATCTGCAACAACGATATCCACAAGGGTATTTTGATCCGGAACGATTTTGCTGAGCTCGTTCAGCGTTTTACCGGAAATGACCACGTTGTTAAAGCGAATACCTTCTGCATTATCCAGCATTGCTGATCGAGTAGCAAGACGGTGGCGGTCTGTTGCCACAAATTTCAATTCGTTATCACCCAAACTCCAGAGTACGCCTGTAAGGATTGGCGTTGTCTCATGTGTGGAAATGGAGAAGACGGTTTGTTTGATCATATTTTTCAGCAAATCTCCTGGAATGGAGACGGTTTGGTTTTCTTCAATGCTCGGCAGTACCGGGAATTCTTCCGGATCCAGACCTACCAGTTGAATCTCGGTAGCACCTGCAGAGATAAAGGTGTTGAAGTTCTCTTTGACTTCCATGTGCACTTCTTGGGATGGCAGCTTCTTGATGATCTCCACGAAAAACTTGGCTGGCAAAACTACACTGCCCGGTTGTTCTACCTGAACCACGCTTTTATCTCCATCTTCAAGCGGGATGAAGGATTGAATGGATATATCGGTGTCGCTTGCTGTCAACGTTACACCTTGATGATTCACGTCGAATTTGATACCGCTCAGAATCGGAATCGTTGTACGGCTCGAGATCGCTTTGGATACTTGCTGTATGGAATCGTTTAAGTAGTTTTTCATTATGCTGATTTTCATGGTTTCACTCCTAGCTGATTTTTTGGGTGTTGGGGTGTTGAAAGGTGTTTTTCAAAGGCCGAAGGCTAAGCTCCGAAATGGCTATTTTGGAGATGATATCTTTAAGATCTTTTTAGTAATAATAGTAATAGGGGCACTGAATATGTGGATAAGTGGGTATAAACCCGTACACCCAAGCCTATCCACATGTGTATACGTTGTGCATAGGCTTGGGACTTGTTCAGGTTGGATTCTTAATTTTTTCGGTTAAGTTGTTGATAACTTTATAGAGATCCTGATCGTTTTTAATCGCTTGGGAGATTTTTTCGTGAGCGTGAATGACAGTGGTGTGATCTCGTCCTCCGAATGCTTCCCCGATTTTGGGCAGAGAAAAGTCTGTCAGTTCACGAGAGAGATACATGGCAATCTGTCTTGGGAAAGCAACTGCCTTGGTCCGTTTCCGTGCTTTGAAATCTTCAAGCTTAAGGCTATAGTACTCGCCGACCTTTTGTTGGATGTCATGAATAGTGATCATTTTTGGACGACTGGAAGGAATAATATCCTTCAGTGCTTCAGCTGCGAGATGAGTGGTTACATCTTGATTAGTCAGTGAAGAATAAGCAACTACCCGAATCAGGGCGCCTTCCAGTTCACGTATGTTGGTGTCAATCTGGTTGGCAATGTACATCATCGCTTCATTTGGAATATCCAAGTTTTCCGCACGTGCCTTTTTCCGCAAAATAGCGATCCGTGTTTCCAAATCTGGAGGCTGGATATCCGTGATTAACCCCCATTCAAAGCGAGAACGAAGTCGTTCTTCCAGTGTCGGAATTTCCTTCGGTGGTCTGTCGCTGGAGATGATGATCTGCTTCCGTTCCTCATGCAGCGCATTAAACGTATGGAAAAATTCCTCTTGTGTTGATTCTTTTCCCGCCAAAAACTGAATATCATCAATGAGCAGAATGTCGACGCTCCGGTATTTGTTACGGAAGCTCTCCCCGCGGTTGTCACGGATCGAGTTAATGAATTCGTTCGTGAATTTCTCAGACGACAAATAAACGACTTTGCTGCCCGGATCATGCTCCAGTACGTAATGTCCGATAGCATGCATCAAGTGAGTTTTACCGAGACCTACTCCTCCATACAGAAAGAGAGGATTGTAAGCTTTGGCGGGCGCTTCAGCGACCGCCAGCGATGCGGCATGGGCAAAACGGTTGCCCGGCCCGATGACAAATGTATCGAACGTATATTTCGGATTCAGCATGCTGAGTACCGCTTCTTCCTGTACGACTGTAGGCGTTGGCGCCGGCAGTTGCGGGTCCGGTTCAGCAGGCTTGTTCTCCTCGATGACAAATTTCACATCGACTTGCTTGCCAAGCAGCTCGTATACCGTCGAGCCAACCAATTTGGTGTAACGGCTCTCCAGCCATTCGACGGCAAATGTAGTTGGTGCGGAAATGACGATTGAACGGTCATTCAGCTTGGTGGCTTTGGTTGCTTTGAACCAGGTGTCAAAGCTGGGTTTGCTGAGTTTGTTTTGTATGATTGATAAAATTTGCTGCCATAAATCAGAAGTATGGCTGTCCAC